>NZ_CP027986.1:0-4711389 GCF_009036245.1 Enterobacter sichuanensis
GTCCCGGCACCGGCTGAGCCAACCTACCGCTCTAACGTTAACGTGAAACACACGTTCGATAACTTCGTTGAAGGTAAGTCGAACCAGCTGGCGCGCGCGGCGGCTCGCCAGGTTGCTGATAACCCGGGTGGGGCCTATAACCCGCTGTTTCTTTATGGCGGCACGGGTCTGGGTAAAACCCACCTGCTACATGCGGTGGGTAATGGCATTATGGCGCGCAAGCCAAATGCCAAAGTGGTGTATATGCACTCCGAGCGCTTCGTTCAGGACATGGTTAAAGCCCTGCAAAACAATGCGATCGAAGAGTTTAAACGCTACTATCGTTCCGTTGACGCGCTGCTGATCGATGACATTCAGTTCTTTGCTAATAAAGAACGATCGCAGGAAGAGTTTTTCCACACCTTCAACGCCCTGCTGGAAGGCAATCAGCAGATCATTTTGACCTCGGATCGTTATCCAAAAGAGATCAACGGTGTTGAAGATCGTCTGAAATCCCGCTTCGGCTGGGGCCTGACCGTGGCGATCGAGCCACCGGAGCTGGAAACCCGCGTTGCGATCCTGATGAAGAAAGCCGATGAAAACGACATTCGCCTGCCGGGTGAAGTGGCGTTCTTCATTGCCAAGCGTCTGCGCTCCAACGTGCGCGAGCTGGAAGGGGCACTGAACCGCGTTATCGCCAATGCCAACTTCACCGGTCGTGCAATCACCATCGATTTTGTGCGTGAAGCGCTGCGCGATTTGCTGGCATTGCAGGAAAAACTGGTCACCATCGACAATATTCAAAAGACGGTGGCTGAGTACTACAAGATCAAAGTGGCTGATTTACTGTCTAAACGTCGTTCCCGCTCGGTGGCGCGTCCGCGTCAGATGGCGATGGCGCTGGCAAAGGAGTTAACCAACCACAGTCTGCCGGAAATCGGGGATGCGTTTGGTGGCCGCGACCATACGACCGTGCTGCATGCGTGTCGCAAGATTGAGCAGTTACGCGAAGAAAGCCACGACATAAAAGAAGATTTTTCCAATCTAATCAGAACATTATCATCGTGACGCTATGAAATTTACCGTTGAACGTGAACATTTATTAAAACCGCTGCAACAGGTGAGTGGCCCATTAGGTGGCCGCCCAACGCTGCCTATTCTCGGAAACCTGCTGCTTCAGGTCGCGGACGGTACGCTGTCGCTGACCGGTACAGATCTGGAAATGGAAATGATCGCACGCGTTACGTTGACGCAGCCGCACGACGCAGGCGCGACCACGGTTCCGGCACGTAAATTCTTTGATATCTGCCGTGGGCTGCCGGAAGGCGCTGAAATCGCTGTGCAGCTTGAAGGCGACCGTATGCTGGTGCGCTCTGGCCGCAGTCGTTTCTCGCTCTCCACGCTGCCCGCTGCGGACTTCCCGAACCTGGACGACTGGCAAAGTGAAGTCGAATTCACCCTGCCGCAGGCGACGATGAAGCGTCTGATTGAAGCCACGCAGTTCTCTATGGCGCATCAGGACGTTCGTTACTACTTAAACGGCATGCTGTTCGAAACCGAAGGTGAAGAGCTGCGTACCGTGGCCACTGACGGCCACCGTCTGGCGGTCTGTTCTATGCCGATTGGTGACGCGCTGCCCAACCATTCGGTGATCGTGCCGCGTAAAGGGGTGATTGAGCTGATGCGTATGCTCGACGGCGGCGATACGCCGCTGCGCGTGCAGATCGGCAGCAACAACATCCGCGCGCACGTGGGTGATTTTGTCTTCACATCGAAGCTGGTTGACGGTCGTTTCCCGGATTATCGCCGCGTATTGCCGAAGAACCCGGACAAAACGTTGGAAGCAGGTTGCGACAGCCTCAAGCAGGCCTTTGCCCGTGCTGCTATTCTCTCCAACGAGAAATTCCGGGGCGTGCGCCTGTACGTCAGTGAAAATCAGATCAAAATCACCGCTAACAACCCGGAGCAGGAAGAGGCAGAAGAGATTCTGGACGTCACCTACGCCGGCGCAGAGATGGAAATCGGCTTTAACGTCAGCTACGTGCTGGACGTGCTGAATGCGCTGAAATGCGAGAACGTGCGCATCCTGCTGACCGATTCCGTATCGAGCGTACAGATTGAAGATGCCGCATCACAGTCGGCTGCCTATGTTGTCATGCCAATGAGACTGTAATGTCGCTCACCCGTCTGTTGATCCGCGACTTTCGCAATATCGAAAGCGCGGATCTCGCTTTATCCCCTGGCTTTAACTTCCTGGTTGGCGCCAACGGCAGTGGCAAAACCAGCGTGCTTGAGGCCATCTATACGCTCGGCCACGGCCGGGCGTTTCGCAGTTTGCAGATTGGTCGCGTTATTCGCCACGAACAGGAGTCTTTTGTTCTGCACGGGCGTTTGCAGGGCGAGGAGCGGGAGACCGCCATCGGCCTGACCAAAGACAAGCAGGGCGACAGCAAGGTGCGCATCGACGGTACCGACGGCCACAAGGTGGCGGAGCTGGCGCTGCTGATGCCGATGCAGCTGATTACGCCGGAGGGGTTTACTTTACTCAACGGCGGCCCCAAATACAGAAGAGCGTTCCTCGACTGGGGATGCTTTCACAACGAAGCCGGTTTCTTTAATGCCTGGAGCAACCTGAAGCGCCTGCTTAAGCAGCGTAACGCCGCATTGCGCCAGGTGACGCGCTACGCCCAGCTGCGCCCGTGGGACATGGAACTTATCCCTCTTGCGGAACAAATCAGCCGCTGGCGTGCCGAATACAGCGCAGGTATTGCCGAAGACATGGCCGACACCTGCAAACAGTTTTTACCCGAATTCTCTCTCACCTTCTCCTTCCAGCGCGGCTGGGAGAAAGAGACGGATTATGCCGAGGTGTTAGAGAGAAACTTCGAGCGCGACCGCATGTTGACCTACACCGCGCACGGCCCGCACAAGGCGGATTTCCGCATTCGTGCCGACGGTGCGCCGGTGGAAGACACGCTGTCGCGCGGGCAGCTCAAGCTCCTGATGTGCGCGCTGCGCCTGGCGCAGGGGGAGTTTCTCACCCGTGAGAGCGGGCGACGCTGCCTGTACCTGATAGATGATTTTGCCTCGGAACTTGACGACGCGCGTCGCGGGCTGCTTGCCAGCCGCTTAAAAGCCACGCAGTCGCAGGTTTTCGTCAGCGCCATTAGCGCTGAACACGTTATGGACATGTCGGACGAAAATTCGAAGATGTTTACCGTGGAAAAGGGTAAAATAACGGATTAACCCAAGTTGAAATGAGCGAGAAACGTTGATGTCGAATTCTTATGACTCCTCCAGTATCAAAGTCCTGAAAGGGCTGGATGCGGTGCGTAAGCGCCCGGGTATGTATATCGGCGACACGGATGACGGCACCGGTCTGCACCACATGGTATTCGAGGTGGTAGATAACGCTATCGACGAAGCGCTCGCGGGTCACTGTAAAGACATTATCGTCACTATCCACGCCGATAACTCCGTTTCCGTACAGGATGACGGCCGTGGCATCCCGACCGGTATTCACCCGGAAGAGGGCGTGTCCGCTGCAGAAGTGATCATGACCGTTCTGCACGCCGGCGGTAAGTTCGACGATAACTCCTATAAAGTCTCCGGCGGCCTGCACGGCGTAGGTGTTTCCGTGGTAAACGCCCTGTCGCAGAAACTGGAACTGGTTATCCAGCGCGAAGGCAAAATTCACCGTCAAATCTATCAGCACGGCGTGCCTGAAGCCCCGCTGGCCGTGACCGGCGAGACCGAAAAAACCGGTACGATGGTGCGTTTCTGGCCAAGCCTTGAAACCTTCACCAACGTGACCGAGTTCGAGTACGACATTCTGGCGAAACGCCTGCGTGAACTGTCGTTCCTGAACTCTGGCGTCTCAATTCGCCTGCGCGACAAACGCGACAACAAAGAAGACCACTTCCACTACGAAGGCGGTATTAAGGCGTTCGTTGAGTATCTGAACAAGAACAAAACGCCTATTCACCCGAATATCTTCTACTTCTCCACCGAAAAAGACGGTATTGGCGTGGAAGTGGCGCTGCAGTGGAACGACGGTTTCCAGGAAAACATCTACTGCTTCACCAACAACATTCCACAGCGTGACGGCGGTACCCACCTTGCAGGCTTCCGTGCGGCGATGACCCGTACCCTGAACGCCTACATGGACAAAGAAGGTTACAGCAAAAAAGCGAAAGTCAGCGCCACCGGTGACGATGCCCGTGAAGGCCTGATTGCTGTTGTCTCCGTGAAAGTGCCGGATCCGAAGTTCTCCTCTCAGACCAAAGACAAGCTGGTCTCCTCAGAGGTGAAATCGGCGGTTGAACAGCAGATGAACGAACTGCTGAGCGACTACCTGCAGGAGAACCCGAACGACGCGAAAATCGTTGTCGGTAAAATCATTGATGCAGCACGTGCTCGTGAAGCGGCGCGTAAAGCCCGTGAAATGACGCGTCGTAAAGGCGCGCTGGACCTGGCGGGTCTGCCTGGCAAACTGGCTGACTGTCAGGAACGAGACCCGGCGCTGTCCGAATTGTACCTTGTGGAAGGGGACTCCGCGGGCGGTTCTGCAAAGCAGGGCCGTAACCGTAAGAACCAGGCGATTCTGCCGCTGAAGGGTAAAATCCTTAACGTTGAGAAGGCGCGCTTCGACAAGATGCTCTCTTCTCAGGAAGTGGCGACGCTGATCACCGCGCTGGGCTGCGGCATTGGCCGTGACGAATACAACCCGGACAAGCTGCGCTATCACAGCATCATCATCATGACCGATGCGGACGTCGACGGCTCTCACATCCGTACGCTGCTGTTGACCTTCTTCTACCGCCAGATGCCGGAAATCGTTGAGCGTGGCCACGTCTACATTGCTCAGCCGCCGCTGTACAAGGTGAAAAAAGGCAAGCAGGAACAGTACATCAAAGATGACGATGCGATGGATCAGTACCAAATCGCTATCGCGCTTGATGGTGCGACCCTGCACGCGAACTCCAGCGCACCGGCACTGGCGGGTGAACCGCTGGAGCGTCTGGTGTCTGAGTTCAACGCCACGCAAAAAATGATTGGCCGTATGGAGCGTCGTTATCCGAAAGCGCTGCTGAAGGAGCTGGTCTACCAGCCAACCCTGACCGAAGCCGATCTGAGCAGTGAACAGGCCGTTACCCGCTGGGTGAACACCCTGGTGAGCGAGCTGAACGAGAAAGAGCAGCACGGTAGCCAGTGGAAATTTGATGTTCAGCAGAACGCCGCTCAGCAGTTCGAGCCGATTGTTCGCGTGCGTACCCACGGCGTCGACACAGACTACCCGCTGGAGCACGAGTTCGTGACCGGCCCGGAATACCGTCGCATCTGCACGCTCGGCGAGAAGCTGCGCGGGCTGATCGAAGACGATGCGTTCATTGAGCGTGGCGAGCGCCGTCAGCCGGTAGCCAGCTTCGAGCAGGCGCTGGACTGGCTGGTGAAAGAGTCCCGTCGTGGTCTCTCCATTCAGCGTTATAAAGGTCTGGGCGAAATGAACCCGGATCAGCTGTGGGAAACCACCATGGATCCGGAGAGCCGTCGCATGCTGCGTGTCACCGTGAAAGACGCGATTGCGGCTGATCAGCTGTTCACAACGCTGATGGGCGATGCGGTGGAACCACGTCGTGCCTTCATCGAAGAGAACGCGCTGAAAGCGGCAAATATCGATATTTAATCGTTGTCAGACTGCTTTCCTCAGGCCGCGCGTTTAGCGCGGCTTTTTTATGGGCGCAGGCATTTCCTGCGACAGCACTGACGGTAAACGGCTGGCGAGCGTATCGACGGCAATTCTGACTCTCAGCGGCAGATGCGGCGTCTGTTGCCAGACCGCATGCACGTCGAAGCGCACATCCGGTGCCTGCTTTAACAGCGGGACGAGTTTTCCCTGATGAATTTCCCGGCTGGCCATCCAGCAGGGCAACCATGCAATGCCGTGTCCGGCCAGCGCCGCGTCGCAGATCGCCTGCAAATCATCCATATTGAGTGATGAGCGGGGAGTAAAGGTGTGTGAGGTCCCTGCGTTATCCATCAGTTGCCAGGGTAACACTCTGCCTGCCCGCAGATAGTTAATGGCCGCATGGTGGGGTAAATCAGCCACCGTTTCTGGCTGACCTCTTTTCTGCAGATACTCCGGCGCGGCGCACAGCACCATGCGGTGTTCTCCCAGTCTTCTGGCGACCAGAACGCTGCTGTCCTGCAGCGTGCCGTTGCGTACCGCCATATCAAATCCTTCCTCGACAAGATCCACCACGCGGTCGCTGAATGACATTTCGAGCTCAAGTCCGGGGTGTTCCTGCGCCAGGTCTATCAGCAGCGGGGCGACGCACTGGCGACCAAATAGCACCGGCATAGCAACACGCAGGCGGCCGCTGACCTGCTGTTTTCCTGTTTCCAGCAGCGATTCTGCGCCGCGGATTTCTTCCAGCGCGCGCAGGCAGCGCTCGTAAAAAAGGGCGCCGTTATCAGTCAGGCTCTGGCTGCGGGTCGTGCGCTGAAACAGGCGTACCCCCAGCCGCTCTTCCAGGCGAGCGATGCTTTTTCCGACCGCTGAGCGTGACAAATGCAGACGGATAGCGGCCTGCGCAAAACTTCCCGCCTCAACGGCGGCCACAAAAACAGGAATATCCTTCAGCGTATCGGTCATAGATTGTATCTATTCAGTCATCAATTAAGAGAAAAATTATCGCCACTGGCGACCTTTCGTCAACGGTAGACTGTGGTCCTGACACTTATTTGATGGCAGGAGAGAAAAATGACAGAGACAATGCAACGCTGGTCCATGAACGCCCTTGGGCGCGAAAGCCTCAAACTTATTCAGGATCCTGTTCCCGAGCCAGGCCCGGGTGAAGTGCGCGTAAGGGTGAATGCTGTTGCGCTCAACTATCGCGATAAAATGGTGATTGAAGGCACTATGCCGATCCCGCTTTCCTTCCCGTTTACGCCGGCCTCGGACATGGCAGGGGTGGTGGACAGCACGGGGGAAGGCGTGACCCGTTTCCAGCCCGGCGCTCGCGTTATATCCACCTTTTTCCCGGAGTGGTTCGACGGTAAGCCGCAGGCGGACGCACGCAATCTGCCCTATAAAACCTCCGGCGGCTACTTCCAGGGCATGCTGGCTGAGTATGTGATTGTGAAGGAAGATGCGCTGGTGGCCGCACCGGAAACCCTGGATGACGCAGAGGCCAGCACCTTACCCTGCGCCGGGCTTACGGCGTGGTTCGCGCTGATCGAGCGTGGAAACTTGCGCGCCGGGCAAACGGTACTGGTACAGGGCACGGGCGGGGTTGCGATTTTCGCACTGCAAATTGCAAAAGCGCACGGCGCAGAGGTGTTTGTCACGTCGGGAAGTGATGAAAAACTGGCGCGGGCTAAAAATCTGGGGGCCAGCCAGGGCATCAACCGCCTGAAAGGCGACTGGGCTGAAACGACGCTGGCACTGACGCAGGATCGCGGTATCGACCATATTATTGAAACCGTGGGCGGGGAGAACCTGAAGCATTCCCTGCGCGCCGTAGCCGTTCATGGACGGATATCGGTCATTGGTGTGCTGGCGGGGGCGGAGATTTCACTGTCTGCTGGCGAGCTGTTGCTAAAATCCCCGGTCATTCAGGGGATTGGCGTGGGACATCGCCGGGCGCTGGAGGATTTTGTCCGGGCTGTTGATGTCGCGGGCCTGAAGCCGGTCATTGAGCACCGCTACCGCTTTGATGAACTTGAACAGGCGCTCGACCATCTCGATCGCGGCGCGTTCGGTAAAATCGTTCTCACCCGCGAGTAAGTCATCGTTCCCCCAGGATGCGTAAAAGGGGTATTCCTGTTGCGCAATGTAGCTCTATTTTTGTGTGCTTAATCGCGTTAGCATGAGGCAGCACTCATTTATCCCGGGGAACTCATGGCTATTAAACTCATTGCAATCGATATGGACGGCACGCTGCTGCTGCCAGACCACACTATCTCTCCAGCCGTTAAAAACGCGATCGCCGCGGCACGCGCGAAGGGCGTGAATGTGGTCCTGACCACGGGGCGTCCGTACGCGGGCGTACACAGCTACCTGAAAGAGTTGCATATGAATCAGCCTGGCGACTACTGCATTACCTATAACGGCGCGCTGGTACAAAAAGCCGCGGATGGCAGTACGGTTGCGCAAACTGCGCTGAGCTATGACGACTACCTGTTCCTGGAAAAACTGTCCCGTGAAGTGGGTTCCCACTTCCACGCGCTCGATCGCAATACGCTCTATACCGCTAACCGTGATATCAGCTACTACACGGTACATGAATCCTATGTTGCGACCATTCCGCTGGTGTTCTGCGAAGCCGAGAAGATGGATCCGGCGACCCAGTTCCTGAAAGTAATGATGATCGACGAACCGGAGATCCTGGATAAAGCGATTGCGCGCATTCCGGCCGAGGTGAAAGAGAAGTACACCGTGCTGAAAAGCGCGCCGTACTTCCTCGAAATCCTCGATAAACGCGTCAATAAAGGCACGGGGGTAAAATCGCTGGCCGACGCGCTGGGCATCAAACCTGACGAGATCATGGCGCTGGGCGACCAGGAAAACGACATTGCGATGATTGAATTCGCAGGCATGGGCGTGGCGATGGATAACGCCATTCCGTCGGTGAAAGAGGTTGCTAACTTTGTTACCAAATCCAATCTCGAAGACGGTGTGGCCTACGCGATTGAGAAATTTGTACTGTCCCGGTAACACATTGCCCTCAATCATCAGCCTCGGTTATCAACCGGGGCTTTTTTTGGCCCTGAGTTTATTGAATTGTTCTTTTTGTGATCTGGATTGTAGTACAACATTAATTGATTGTACTACATTACCACCACGGCAAAGGCGAAAGGCTTCACGTTTGTACTGCAAAAGTGAGGCGAAATTCAGCGGTCGCGGTAAAGTAGTGATGGACTTACAGAGCACAAGGACTCTCCATGACGCTGAACAAAACCGATCGCATTGTCATCACGCTGGGCACTCAGATTGTGGGTGGCAAATACGTTCCCGGTTCGCCGCTGCCAGCAGAGGCTGAACTTTGCGAGGAGTTTGAAACTTCACGCAACATTATCCGGGAAGTGTTCCGCTCGCTGATGGCGAAGCGGTTGATTGAAATGAAACGCTATCGCGGCGCGTTTGTTGCCCCGCGTAACCAGTGGAACTACCTCGATACCGATGTCCTGCAGTGGGTGCTGGAAAATGACTACGACCCGCGGCTTATCGGTGCGATGAGTGAAGTACGAAACCTGGTCGAACCCGCCATCGCCCGCTGGGCAGCAGAGCGCGCAACGTCAGGCGATCTGGCGCAGATTGAGTCAGCGCTCAACGACATGATCGCCAATAACCAGAACCGGGAAGCGTTCAACGAGGCGGATATTCGCTATCACGAGGCGGTATTGCAGTCGGTGCATAACCCGGTGTTACAGCAGCTTAGCGTGGCGATCAGCTCGCTACAGCGAGCAGTATTTGAACGTACCTGGATGGGCGATGAGGCCAACATGCCGAAAACGCTTCAGGAACATAAAGCGCTGTTTGATGCGATACGGCATCAGGACGGCGATGCGGCAGAGCAGGCAGCACTCACCATGATTGCCAGCTCGACACGAAGGCTGAAGGAAATCACATGACATCACGCTACATCGCAATTGACTGGGGATCGACCAATCTGCGCGCCTGGCTATACCAGGGCGAGCAGTGCCTGGAGAGCAGGCAATCAGAAGCAGGCGTTACGCGTCTGAACGGGAAATCCCCCGAGGCGGTGTTAGCTGAGGTGACACAAAACTGGCGCGATGGCGCGACGCCGGTGGTGATGGCGGGAATGGTCGGCAGTAACGTGGGCTGGAAGGTTGCGCCTTATCTGCCTGTTCCTGTCCATTTCTCCGCTATTGGCGAGCAGTTAACGTCCGTTGGCGACAATATCTGGATTATTCCCGGTTTGAGCGTCTCGCGTGATGATAACCACAACGTGATGCGCGGCGAAGAGACGCAGCTGCTCGGCGCGCGCACGCTTTCTCCTTCTTCTGTCTATGTGATGCCGGGTACGCACTGCAAATGGGTGCAGGCCGACACGGAGCAAATCCACGATTTTCGCACTGTAATGACCGGCGAGTTACACCATTTGCTGCTCAATCATTCTCTGGTGGGCGCTGGCTTACCCGAGCAGAAAACGTCCCCGGAGGCCTTTACCGCCGGTCTTGAGCGCGGCCTCGCTTCGCCTGATGTTCTGCCGTCTCTTTTTGAAATCCGCGCCTCGCACGTGCTGGGAACCCTCCCGCGCGAGCAGGTCAGCGAGTTTCTTTCCGGCCTGCTGATTGGCGCAGAAGTCGCCAGCATGTGTGATTTTTTTGCGCAGGGGCAGGCCATCACGATTGTTGCAGGGTCATCGTTGGCTTCACGCTACGAGCAGGCTTTACGCCGCGCAGGGCACGACGTCTCAACGGTATCCGGTGACACGGCATTTCAGGCAGGAATAAGGAGCATCGCTCATGCAGTGGCAAACTGATCTTCCCCTTATCGCGATTTTGCGCGGTATCACGCCCGATGAGGCATTAGCCCATGTCGGGGCGGTTATCGATGCCGGGTTCGACGCGGTAGAAATCCCGCTCAACTCGCCGGATTGGGAAAAAAGCATCCCGGCAGTGGTGGAAGCGTTTGGTGATAAGGCGCTGATTGGCGCGGGGACCGTGCTAAAACCGGAGCAGGTGGACAGGCTGGCAAAGATGGGCTGCAAGCTTATCGTCACCCCCAACATTCATCCCGAGTTGATTCGTCGCGCAGTGGGTTACGGCATGACCGTCTGCCCGGGATGCGCCACGGCCACAGAAGCCTTTGCCGCTCTCGATGCGGGCGCACAGTCGCTCAAAATTTTCCCGTCGTCGGCCTTTGGCCCGGATTACATCAAAGCGCTGAAAGCGGTCTTACCCGCCAGCGTGCCGGTCTTTGCCGTGGGCGGCGTCACGCCAGAAAACCTGGTGCAGTGGATAAAAGCAGGCTGTGTGGGCGCGGGGCTGGGCAGCGATCTCTATCGCGCCGGGCAGTCCGTGGAACGTACCGCGCAGCAGGCGGCAGCATTTGTGAAAGCGTATCGAGAGGCAGTGCAATGAAAATAACCAAACTTACCACTTACCGTTTACCCCCGCGCTGGATGTTCCTGAAAATCGAAACCGATGAAGGTGTTGTCGGCTGGGGTGAGCCGGTGATCGAAGGCCGTGCGCGCACGGTTGAAGCCGCCGTGCACGAGCTGGGAGAATACCTGATTGGCCAGGATCCTGCGCGTATCAACGACTTGTGGCAGGTAATGTATCGTGCCGGTTTCTACCGTGGTGGCCCGATCCTGATGAGCGCCATCGCCGGTATCGACCAGGCGCTGTGGGATATCAAAGGCAAAGTGCTGAATGCCCCGGTCTGGCAACTGATGGGCGGCCTGGTGCGCGATAAAATCAAAGCCTACAGCTGGGTGGGCGGCGATCGCCCCGCGGAAGTGATCGACGGCATCACGCAGTTGCGCAACATTGGTTTTGACACCTTCAAGCTCAACGGCTGTGAAGAGATGGGTGTGATTGACAACTCGCGAGCGGTCGACCGCGCGGTGAATACCGTGGCGCAAATCCGTGAAGCCTTCGGCAACGAGATTGAATTTGGGCTGGATTTCCACGGACGCGTCAGCGCGCCGATGGCGAAAGTGCTGATTAAAGAGCTGGAGCCGTATCGCCCGCTGTTCATTGAAGAGCCCGTGCTGGCCGAGCAGGCTGAGTACTATCCGAAACTGGCAGAACAGACGCACATTCCCATCGCCGCGGGTGAACGCATGTTCTCGCGCTTCGAGTTTAAACGTGTGCTGGAGGCGGGCGGTATTGCGATCCTGCAGCCGGATCTCTCCCACGCGGGCGGCATCACCGAATGCTACAAAATTGCCGGAATGGCGGAAGCCTACGATGTGGCGCTGGCACCGCACTGTCCGCTCGGGCCGATTGCGCTGGCGGCCTGTCTGCACGTGGATTTTGTCTCCCGCAATGCCGTGTTCCAGGAGCAAAGCATGGGCATTCACTATAACAAGGGCGCGGAGCTGCTCGACTTTGTGAAAAACAAAGAAGACTTCAGCATGGAAGGCGGTTTCTTTAAACCGTTAACGAAGCCGGGCCTGGGCGTAGAAATTGACGAAGCCAAAGTTATTGAGCTCAGTAAAAACGCGCCAGACTGGCGTAACCCGCTGTGGCGTCATGAGGACGGCAGCGTAGCGGAGTGGTGATCGCCCTCCCGTAGGCCCGGTAAGCGAAGCGCCACCGGGCAAAAAAACATACATACAAAACTATAACCCTCTGTAAATTACAGGGCATGGTGAGCGGCTTCGCTATGCCCAAAATCTGGAGACAGATTGCGATGGATATTCCAGTTACTGCTGCAAAAATCGGGCGTCGCCGCTACCTGACGCTCATCATGATCTTTATTACCGTGGTCATTTGCTATGTCGACCGCGCCAATCTTGCCGTAGCATCGGCTCATATTCAGGTAGAGTTTGGTATCACCAAAGCGGAAATGGGCTACGTCTTCTCGGCGTTTGCCTGGCTTTATACGCTCTGCCAGATCCCCGGCGGCTGGTTCCTGGACCGCGTGGGGTCACGTCTGACTTACTTCATCGCCATTTTAGGCTGGTCCGTGGCGACCCTGTTCCAGGGTTTCGCGACCGGGCTGATGTCGCTGATTGGTCTGCGCGCCATTACCGGTATTTTTGAAGCACCAGCATTCCCGACCAACAACCGCATGGTGACCAGCTGGTTCCCGGAGCATGAGCGTGCTTCTGCCGTGGGCTTCTACACCTCCGGGCAGTTTGTTGGCCTGGCGTTTCTGACGCCGCTGCTCATCTGGATCCAGGAGCTGCTGAGCTGGCACTGGGTGTTTATTGTCACCGGCGGGATCGGCATTATCTGGTCGCTAATTTGGTTTAAGGTCTACCAACCTCCGCGGCTGACCAAAAGCATCACTAAAGCCGAGCTGGACTACATCCGCGATGGCGGCGGTCTGGTGGATGGCGATGCGCCCGTGAAAAAAGAGGCGCGCCAGCCGCTCACCAGAGCGGACTGGAAGCTGGTCTTCCATCGTAAGCTTGTGGGGGTGTATCTGGGCCAGTTTGCGGTCACGTCGACGCTGTGGTTCTTTCTCACCTGGTTCCCTAACTACCTGACGCAGGAGAAGGGGATCACCGCGCTGAAGGCGGGCTTTATGACCACCGTACCGTTCCTTGCGGCCTTCTTCGGGGTACTGCTTTCGGGCTGGCTGGCGGACAAACTGGTGAAAAAAGGCTTCTCGCTGGGGGCTGCGCGTAAAACACCGATTATCTGCGGGCTGCTGATCTCAACGTGCATCATGGGCGCCAACTACACCAACGATCCGGTATGGATTATGACCCTGATGGCCGTGGCGTTCTTCGGAAACGGTTTTGCCTCCATTACCTGGTCGCTGGTGTCGTCGCTGGCACCGATGCGTCTGATCGGCCTGACCGGTGGCGTGTTCAACTTCGTTGGCGGGCTGGGCGGGATCACCGTGCCGCTGGTCATCGGTTACCTGGCGCAGGATTACGGTTTTGGCCCGGCGCTGGTCTACATCTCCGCCGTGGCATTGATCGGTGCGCTCTCCTACATCCTGCTGGTAGGCGATGTTAAACGAGTAGGCTAATGCTTCCGGATGTTTTACCCTGATGCAAAAACCGCGCATCAGGGTATCTTCATGAAACAAATCACCTTCGCTTCCCGTCACCACCAGCTCACCAATATCAATACCTGGACGCCGGACAGCCAGTGGCTGGTCTATGACGTGCGCCCGTCCGGCGCGTCGTTCACAGGTGAAACCATTGAGCGGGTTAATGTCCATTCGGGCGAGGTGGAGGTGATTTATCGCGCCACAGACGGCGCGCACGTTGGCGTGGTGACCGTTCATCCCGCACAAGAGAAATATGTCTTTATCCACGGCCCGAAAAACCCGGACGCAGACTGGCACTATGATTTTCACCATCGCCAGGGGGTGATTGCGCATCACGGCCAGGTGAGCAATCTGGATGCAATGGATATCACCGCGCCTTACACCGCAGGCGCGCTGCGCGGCGGCACCCATGTCCATGTCTTTAGCCCGAACGGGCAGTTCGTCAGCTTTACCTATAACGACCATGTGTTGCATGAGCGCGATCCAAAGCTCGATTTACGCAACGTCGGCGTGGCTGTGCCTTACGGCCCGGTGAAGCCGAAGGGGAACCATCCACGGGCGTATTCGGGCGCCTTCTGGAGCGTGCTGGTTAGCCGCACGACGCCCAACCCGCAGCCGGGCAGCGATGAGATCAACCGCGCCTACGAAGAGGGCTGGGTAGGCAACAGCAGGCTGGCGTTTATCGGTGACACCCTCTCCGCACAGGGCGAAAAAGTGCCTGAACTGTTTATTGTCGATTTGCCAGAAGACGAACAGGGCTGGAAACGTGCGGGCGATGCGCCGCTACAGGGCACGCCGGCAACCCTGCCCGCTCCGCCTGCAGGCGTGAAGCAGCGTCGTCTGACCTTTACCCATCAGAACCGCTATCCGGGGCTGGTGAACGTGCCGCGTCACTGGGTGCGCAGCCATCCGCAAGGAACGCAGATTGCGTTCCTGATGCGCGATGATAACGGTATCGTGCAACTGTGGCTGATCTCCCCCGAGGGCGGCGAGCCGCGCCAGTTAACGCATACAGAAAACGGTATCCAGTCGGCATTTAACTGGCATCCTTCGGGCAACCGCCTGGGATTTGTCATGGAAGATCGTATCGCCTGCTGCGACGCACGGACCGGAGAGGTGACGTTTTTGACGTCCGATCACGGCAATCCACCGTCTGCTGATGCGGTGGTATTTTCGCCGGACGGGCGCTTTATTGCGTGGATGGAAGAGACAGGCGGTTTCCGTCAGCTTTGGTTAACGGAAACCGCGCAGAACTAGCGTGGAGGCATTTCCGCGGGCGGGATAACGGCGTTTGTCGCCAGATTTTCCTGCTCGCTTTTTTCTACCCGTGAGCGCACAGAGTCGTCCTTACGAAATATATCCCACGGCAGCAGAAGCGTATCTGCCACCGCCGTAAACGGCATATCGAGGATAACCAGGGATTTGGTGCCCCAGTTGGTATCGTCATCGGAGATCATCGCCGCGCTGGCGCGCGTCCCCGGATATGTTCCTTCTTTACCGCCGGTGTGAGACATCACGCTCGAACACCCGCAAAGTAAAACTACCCCGCTGAACGTCGTCAGCTTTATCAGAACATTTTTCATCATCACTCAGTCATCGTTAATGGCACTGCATAGACCTGCAACTCAGGGTTATAGCGAGCCTTATCCAAAATGGATAGCCCGATAACCCCGCACTGTGGCAGCCATCGCAATTTAACCCTTTGTGCTGTTGTCCCAGTCTAAGCGAGATGCACAAAAGTGCAAAAAAAAGTGCAGTTGTCGTGCTTGAAAAGCCCGGTTGCAGACCCATTTTATGAATGTGGCCCGATAACGAACACGCCTGATGGGTGTTCGGGGGCGCAAAGGCCTGTCCATGGTGGAAGGCACTATTTTCTCGCTGATTTCAGGAGTTTTATTTATGCGTAACTTCGATCTTTCTCCGCTATACCGTTCTGCAATTGGTTTTGACCGCCTGTTTAACCATTTAGAAAATAACCAAAGCCAGAGCAACGGCTACCCTCCTTACAATGTTGAGCTGGTTGACGAAAACCACTACCGCATCGCCATTGCCGTCGCCGGTTTTGCAGAAAACGAACTGGAGATCACCGCGCAGGACAACCTGCTGGTGGTGAAAGGTTCCCATACGGCTGAGCAGAAAGAACGTACCTACCTCTACCAGGGCATCGCCGAGCGCAACTTTGAACGCAAGTTCCAGTTAGCCGAGAACATTCACGTGAAAGGCGCGAACCTGGTTAACGGCCTGCTGTTTATCGAACTGGAACGTGTGATTCCGGAAGAGAAAAAACCGCGTCGTATCGAAATTAACTAATTTTGCGGGTCGCACGAGCGGCCCACCCAGACTTGCTTGCCGTAACGGGAGCATATGCGAATCCATCAGGATTTGCATGAACAACTGCGCACAAAATTAAACTGTGCCGAACTCGCTTCTCAGAAGGAGATTTAGTATGCGTAACTATGATTTATCCCCCTTACTGCGTCAGTGGATTGGTTTTGACAAACTGGCGAATGCCCTGCAAAACACCGCTGAGCAACAGACGTTTCCGCCGTACAACATCGAAAAAAGCGACGATAACCACTATCGCATCACCCTGGCGCTGGCCGGCTTCCGTCAGGAGGATCTGGATATCCAGCTTGAAGGCACGCGCCTGACCGTTAAGGGTACGCCGGAAAAACAAGAGACCGAGACCAAATGGCTGCATCAGGGGCTGGTTAATCAGCCGTTTAGCCTGAGCTTTACTCTGGCAGACCATATGGATGTAACCGGCGCAACGTTTACTAACGGGCTGCTGCATATTGATCTGACCCGTAACGTGCCGGAAGCTATCGCGCCGCAGCGTATCGCCATTAGCGACCGACCGGCGTTGAACAGTTAGCACTGTGCGGGCTGATGCCCGATCCTCTCCCAAAGGGAGAGGGAGTAAAGATAAAGCCCTGCCCCGGCAGGGCTTTTTTGTGCGCCATCGCCCATACAACCGCCCCCGGCTCTGAGAGAATCCTTAGCATAACTAAGGTTATGCTAAGGAAGGGGATCATGAGTGATATCGCGTTAACCGTCAGCGTGTTGGCCCTGGTCGCCGTCGTTGGGCTATGGATTGGCAACGTCAAAATCCGCGGCGTCGGGTTTGGTATTGGCGGGGTGCTGTTTGGCGGTATTTTTGTCGGGCACTTCGCCGACAAGCTCGGGCTGGTCCTCAGCGCCGAAATGCTCCACTTTATTCAGGAATTTGGCCTGATCCTGTTCGTCTATACCATTGGCATTCAGGTGGGGCCGGGCTTCTTCGCTTCCCTTCGGGTCTCCGGGTTGCGCCTCAACCTCTTTGCCCTCGCTATTGTGGTGATGGGGGGGCTGGTGACCGCGCTTCTGCACAAACTTTTTGCAATCCCGCTTCCCGTGGTGCTGGGCATTTTCTCCGGGGCGGTGACTAACACGCCTGCGCTCGGCGCGGGGCAGCAAATCCTGCGTGATTTGGGTATCGAACCCGGCATTGTTGATCAGATGGGGATGAGCTATGCCATGGCCTATCCGTTTGGCATTTGCGGCATTCTGCTCTCCATGTGGCTGGTTCGCGTCCTGTTTCGCATCAACGTCGATAAAGAGGCGAAAGACCATGAAACCACGCTCACCAACGGCCATATGCCGATCAAAACCATCAATATTCGGGTCGATAACCCCAATCTGAACAATATGGCGATTCAGGACGTGCCGATCCTGAACAGCGCCAACATTATCTGCTCGCGCCTTAAGCGCGACGATATGCTGATGGTGCCCGCGCCGGGCACCATTATTCAGCAGGGGGATCTGCTGCACCTGGTCGGCCAGCCCGGCGATCTCAACAACGCGAGGCTGGTGATCGGTCAGGAAGTGGACACCTCGCTCTCTACCCGCGGCACCGATATGCGCGTGGAGCGCGTGGTGGTAACAAACGAGCATGTTCTCGGCAAGAAAATCCGCGATCTGCAGGTGAAAGAGCGTTACGACGTCGTGATCTCCCGCCTTAACCGCGCGGGTGTGGAACTGGTCGCCAGCCCGGAGGCCAGCCTGCAGTTTGGGGATATCCTTAACCTGGTCGGGCGGCCGTCGTCCATTGACGCCGTCGCGGATATGGTCGGTAACGCCCAGCAAAAACTGCAGCAGGTGCAGATGCTGCCGGTGTTTATCGGTATCGGGTTGGGTGTACTGCTCGGCTCCATTCCGCTGTATGTGCCGGGCTTCCCGGTGGCGCTCAAGCTGGGCCTGGCGGGCGGACCGCTGATTATGGCGCTGATCCTCGGGCGTATTGGTTGCATCGGTAAGCTCTACTGGTTTATGCCACCGAGCGCCAACCTGGCGCTGCGCGAGTTGGGTATTGTGCTGTTTCTGGCGGTGGTCGGGCTGAAGTCCGGCGGAGATTTTGTCGATACCCTGGTCAGAGGGGAAGGGATGAGCTGGGTCGGCTTCGGCATATTCATCACGGCAATCCCGCTGCTGACGGTAGGCATACTGGCGCGTATGTTCGCTAAAATGAACTACCTGACGCTCTGCGGCATGCTTGCGGGCTCGATGACGGACCCACCCGCACTGGCCTTTGCCAATAACCTGCACGCCACCAGCGGCGCGGCGGCGCTCTCCTACGCCACGGTTTATCCGCTGGTAATGTTCCTGCGCATTATCACCCCGCAGCTACTGGCGGTGCTGTTCTGGGGGATGAGCTAACAGGTCGTCCGGGTGGATGCGCCGCAGATGGTAGTCCACCTGGTAATCGCTGGTGTTTCGGAACATGACGGAATAGTTGAGAAACTCGCCGCTGTCGCTGTAGGAAAGGGACGTGATTCGCAGCAGCGGCGTCTGTTCCGGAAGATTCAGATAACCCGCCAGCTGTTTATCCGCCAGCACCGGCGTCAGGCTCTCATAATTGCCGCTAATGGTGATCCCGCACTCCTTCTCGATGTAATCAAACTTTGACCCTTCAAGATGCGCCAGAGAGAGGTTACGGAACAGCTTCATCGGCATAAAACTGTCCTCCAGCATCAGCGGTTTTCCGTCCACGTAGCGCACCCGCCGGGAAAAGTAGATCCGCTCATCCACCTGAATCCGCAGCTGGCTGGCGATGGCGGGCGGCGCGGGCATCACTTCGAACTGCAACACCTTGCTCTGCACCTCTTTCCCCTGCTGGCGCAACACCTCCACCAGCCCGGTGAGGTTTGTGGTTTCATGGTGAACGTCTTTACGCGCGACAAACGTTCCGCTGCCGTGCCGCCGCTCCACCAGGCCCCAGCTCACCAGCAGATCCAGCGCTTTGCGGATGGTCATTCGCGCCACGCCGAACTCCTGCGCCAGCGCTTTTTCGCCCGGCAACGGGCTGCCGATGTTGTAGTCCGACGAATTCAGCCGCAGCCGCAACCTGTCGGCGATAGATTTGTAGATCACTAGTAGACCTCTCTGCCCTTATCAGGGCGTGGATGGCGTCCTGACATGTCCATATTAACCACAAAAAGTAGACCTGATTGGTCAAAATAAAACCATGAATGCGATCACGAATCGCAGCGGCACGCCATGTTCGCGCATCAGTAAGTTCTTATGCTCACCTCAGGCCAGCAAAAAACCATAAAGGCCTCTCTCCCCTACAGGTTGTTACGTGAGGATTTAAAAATGCTCAGTCAAATACAACGTTTTGGCGGTGCCATGTTTACCCCGGTGTTGCTGTTTCCGTTCGCCGGGATCGTGGTGGGAATCGCCATTATGCTTCGCAATCCGCTGTTTGTCGGCGAAGTCTTAACGGCCCCTGATAACCTTTTCGCGCAGATTGTTCACATCATTGAAGAGGGCGGCTGGGCGGTCTTTCGTAATATGCCGCTGATTTTTGCCGTTGGCCTGCCGATTGGCCTGGCGAAGCAGGCGCAGGGCCGTGCCTGTCTGGCGGTGCTGATTAGCTTCCTCACCTGGAACTACTTCATCAACGCAATGGGCATGACCTGGGGCCACTTTTTTGGCGTCGATTTCACCGCCGAACCGACGGCAGGCAGCGGGCTGGCGATGATTGCCGGGATTAAAACGCTCGATACCAGCATCATCGGTGCCATCATCATTTCGGGCATCGTTACCGCCATCCACAACCGCTATTTTGACAAGCCGCTGCCGGTGTTTCTGGGAATTTTTCAGGGCAGCTCGTTTGTCGTTATCCTCGCGTTCTTCGTCATGATCCCCTGCGCCTGGCTGACGCTGCTGGGCTGGCCAAAAGTGCAGATGGGCATCGAGTCCCTGCAGGCGTTCCTGCGCTCTGCCGGTGCGCTGGGCGTCTGGGTCTATACCTTCCTGGAACGCATTCTGATCCCAACCGGGCTGCACCACTTCGTCTACGGTCCGTTCATCTTCGGCCCGGCGGCGGTAGAGGGTGGGATTCAGGTCTACTGGGCGCAGCACCTGCAGGCGTTTAGCCAGAGCACGCTGCCGCTGAAAACCCTGTTCCCGGAAGGCGGATTCGCGCTGCACGGCAACTCGAAAGTGTTTGGCTCGGTCGGGATTGCGCTGGCGATCTGGTACACCGCCTCACCGGAAAACCGCGTCAAGGTCGCAGGGCTGTTGATCCCGGCCACGCTCACCGCCGTGCTGGTGGGCATTACTGAACCGCTGGAATTCACCTTCCTGTTTATCTCGCCGCTGCTGTTTGCCGTCCACGCCGTGCTGGCGGCCACCATGGCGACGGTGATGTACGTCTTCGGCGTGGTTGGCAACATGGGCGGCGGCCTGCTGGACCAGTTCCTGCCGCAAAACTGGATCCCGATGTTCCACAACCACGCGTCAACGGTGTTCACCCAGATTGGCATTGGCGTCTGCTTCACCGGGATCTACTTCGTGGTCTTCAAGACGCTGATTGCGCGTCTGAACCTGAAAACGCCGGGCCGGGAAGCGAGCGAAATCAAACTCTACAGCAAGGCGGACTATAAGGCGGCGCGCGGGCACACCACCGTCCCGGCAGCGGGCAGCCAGCAGGTCGGACAGGCAGCCGGGTTCCTGCAGGCGCTCGGCGGTGCGGCCAACATCGAAAGCATCAACAACTGTGCTACCCGCCTGCGTATCGCCCTGGTCGATATGGCGAAAACCCAAAGTGATGACGTCTTTAAAGCCCTCGGCGCCCACGGCGTGGTGCGACGCGGCAACGGTATTCAGGTGATTGTCGGTCTGCACGTTCCTCAGGTGCGCGACCAGCTGGAATCGCTGATGAAAACCCCTTTAACGAATGAACAAACCACCCTGACAGAGGCTATATCATGAAAAAATTCTCAGTTGTCATTGCAGGCGGCGGCAGCACCTTTACGCCTGGTATCGTCCTGATGCTGTTAGCCAACCGTGACCGTTTCCCGCTGCGCGCCCTGAAGTTCTATGACAACGACGGCGCACGCCAGGAGACCATCGCCGAAGCGTGCAAAATCATCCTTAAGGAACAGGCGCCGGAGATTGAATTCAGCTACACCACCGATCCGAAAGCGGCGTTTAGTGATGTGGATTTCGTGATGGCGCATATCCGCGTGGGCAAATACCCGATGCGTGAAAAAGATGAAAAAATCCCGCTGCGCCACGGTGTGCTGGGCCAGGAAACCTGCGGACCGGGTGGCATCGCCTACGGCATGCGCTCAATCGGCGGCGTGCTGGAGCTGGTGGATTATATGGAGCAGTACTCCCCGAACGCGTGGATGCTGAACTACTCCAATCCGGCAGCGATTGTCGCGGAAGCGACCCGTCGCCTGCGCCCGAACGCCAAAATTCTTAATATCTGCGATATGCCGATCGGCATCGAAGGGCGCATGGCGCAGATTGTCGGCCTGAAAGACCGCAAAGAGATGCGCGTGCGTTACTACGGCCTGAACCACTTCGGCTGGTGGACGTCGATTGAAGATCTCAACGGTAACGATCTGATGCCGAAACTGCGCGAATACGTCGCTAAAAACGGCTATGTACCGCCGTCTGACGACGCCCATACCGAAGCGAGCTGGAACGATACCTTCGCCAAAGCCAAAGACGTGCAGGCGCTGGATCCGGACACCATGCCGAACACTTACCTGAAGTATTACCTGTTCCCGGACTACGTGGTGGCGCACTCCAGTCCCGAGCGTACCCGCGCCAATGAGGTGATGGATCACCGAGAGAAGCACGTGTTCAGTTCCTGCCGGGCGATTATCGCAGCCGGGAAATCCTCCGCCGGTGAGCTGGAGATTGACGAACATGCGTCCTATATCGTCGATCTGGCGACTGCGATTGCCTTCAATACCCAGGAGCGGATGCTGCTGATTGTGCCGAACAACGGGGCGATCCATAACTTTGATGCCGACGCGATGGTGGAGATACCGTGCCTGGTGGGCCATAACGGGCCGGAGCCGCTCACGGTGGGTGATATTCCGCACTTCCAGAAAGGGCTGATGAGCCAGCAGGTGGCGGTGGAAAAACTGGTGGTGGATGCCTGGGAGCAGCGTTCGTACCAGAAACTCTGGCAGGCGATCACCCTCTCCAAAACCGTACCGAGCGCCTCTGTGGCGAAAGCGATTCTGGATGACCTGATCGAGGCCAATAAGGGGTACTGGCCGGAGCTGCACTAATCTTCCCGACCGGCATCGCCCGATGCCGGTCTCCTTGTCCTGGTCGATTTACGCTATGCTGAAGCCTGCCTGTAGCACGACAAGGAACCTTCATGAAAATTTCCCGCCTCGGCGAAGCGCCGGACTACCGCTTCTCTCTGGCCAATGAACGCACGTTTTTAGCGTGGATCCGCACCGCACTGGGTTTTCTGGCTGCAGGTGTTGGCCTCGACCAGCTCGCGCCTGATTTCGCCACGCCGTTAATTCGTGAAGTGCTGGCTCTGCTGCTGTGTCTGTTCGCGGGCGTGCTGGCGATTTACGGCTACCTGCGCTGGCTGCGCAATGAGAAGGCGATGCGTCTGAAGCAGGATCTGCCCTATACGCGCGGGCTACTCATCATCAGCGCAATCCTGCTGGCGGTGGCGGGCGTGGTGATGGTGCTGGTGTTTTATGGCGGATAGCCGCAAAGCGCGACGCGAAGCGGACCCCGGCCTGCAGCCGGAGCGGACGTCGCTGGCGTGGCTGCGTACGCTGCTGGGGTATGGCGCGCTGATTGCCCTGGCGATTAAGCACAACTGGCACCGCACCGGGGCGCCGTTCTGGATCTCCGTCGTCGTACTCGCGCTGGTGGCTGTCATTTTATGGCGCTATACCCGCAGCCGTAACCTGATGGACGTGGCGCAGGACGATTTTGTGCAGCCGAAGGCGGTGCGGGATAAGTTCCTGATCGCCCTGGCTGTACTGTCGCTGTCACTGCTGTTTGCGGTCACCCATATTCAGCAAATTTTGAACCTGTAGGCCGGGTAAGGCGCAGCCGCCACCCGGCATAATTACTTCCCTTTCGCCAGATATTTCGCCATCTCCTCTTCCGGTACCATGCCGCCGCCGGTCGCCCACACCAGGTGAGTAACGTTGGCATCGGAATGCACGCGCAGCGGCCCGGCCATCCCCGCCAGCGCGGACGGTTCCAGCCGAATCCCTTCCTCCTGCTCCAGCCAGCCGAGCATGTCGTACATGCTCTGATCGGAGAGCGTGTAGAATCCGTCGAGCAGGCGTTCCATCGCGCGGCCCACGAAGCCAGAGGCGCGCCCTACCGCCAGCCCGTCGGCGGCCGTCAGGTTATCAATGCCCAGGTCCTGCACGGCAATCTCATCGTGCAGGCCGGTGTAGACGCCCAGCAGCATGCATGGAGAGTGCGTGGGCTCCGCGAAGAAGCAGTGGACGTTGTCACCAAAGGCCAGCTTCAGGCCAAACGCCACGCCGCCAGGGCCACCGCCGACGCCGCACGGCAGATAGACATACAGCGGGTGTTCGGCATCCACCACGCGGCCCTGTTCGGCAAACTGTGCCTTCAGACGCTCGCCTGCAACGGCGTAGCCCAGAAACAGGGTGCGGGAGTTTTCATCATCGATAAAGAAGCAGTTCGGATCGCTTTCCGCCGCTTTGCGTCCCTGCTCCACCGCCACGCCGTAATCCTGCTCATATTCCACGACGATGACGCCGTGGCTGCGCAGTTTGGCTTTTTTCCACTCGCGGGCGTCGGCAGACATATGTACCGTCACCTTAAAGCCGATGCGTGCGCTCATGATGCCGATGGACATCCCCAGGTTGCCGGTGGAGCCCACCGCGATGCTGTACTGGCTAAAGAAGTCCTTAAAGCGCGGCTCCAGCAGAATGCTGTAGTCGTCTTCAACGCTCAGCAACCCGGCTTCCAGCGCCAGTTTTTCCGCGTGGGTCAGCACCTCATAGATGCCGCCGCGCGCTTTAATCGAGCCGGAGATCGGCAGATGGCTGTCTTTTTTCAGCAGCAGCGTACCGGGAATGGCTTTGCCAGATTCTTTCTCCAGCCGCGCCTGCATTGCCGGAATGGCGACCAGTTCGGATTCAATTATCCCCTTCGTGGCGGCTGTTTCCGGGAAGGCTTTCGCCAGATACGGTGCGAAGCGGTTGAGACGCGCATGCGCGTCGTCCACGTCGGCTTTGGTCAGCCCGACATAGGGCAGCCCCTCAGCCAGCGTGGTGGTACGCGGGTTAAGCCAGGTGGTTTCTTTCAGGGCAATCAGATCCTCAACCAGAGGAAACTGTGCGGTTAAAGTGGTGATAGTTGCGTTTTCCATAATACGTCTCTTCGCGCTTAGATAATGAAAGAAAGCAGGAATGTGCCGCCAAGTGCAAGCACCGAGGCGATAAACGTCGCCGTCGTATAGTATTTGAAGGTCTCATGCAGGGTCGCGCCGCAGTATTGCTTCACCAGCCAGAAGAGAGAATCGGTCACGATCGTGCAGCCAATGGCGCCAGAACCGATGGCAATGGTAATGATCTCCGGGCTGACGTTCGGGTAGAGCGGCAGCATCGGCGCGACGATAGCCGTCGCCCCCATCATCGCCACCGTGGCGGAGCCGACGGCGGCATGCAGCACCAGCGCCACCAGCCAGGCGAGCAGGATTGGGTGCATGTGCAGGTTCGAGAGAATATGCGCCAGGGAGTCCGCCAGCCCGCTGGTTTTGAGGATGGCGTTGAACGCACCGCCCGCACCGATAATCAGCAAAATATTGGCGATAGAGCCAAACCCGTGCTCCGTATGGGTCAGCATGGCGCCCATGCCCATATGCTGGCGGATCCCCAGCAGGTAGTAGGCGACAAACACGGCGATAAACATCGCGGTGATCGGGTTGCCGATAAATTCCAGCAGGGTATACAGCGTGCTTTCTTTCGCCATATTCAGCTCAGCGACTGTCTTCACCAGCATCAGGGCAATCGGCAGCAACACCGTGAACAGCGTGGCGCCCAGCGACGGCAGGGTATGTTCTTCCCGCACCTTCAGGTCTGAAAATTCCGCCGGAACCGGTTTATATGGCAGACGGTTGCCGAGCAGCTTCAGGAACAGCGGGCCGCCGACCAGAGACGCCATCAGGCCCACCAGCAAACCATAGACAATCACCGTTCCGACGTCCGCCCCCAGCTTGTTGGTGACAAACAGCGCAGCCGGATGCGGCGGCACCACGCAGTGCACCGCCATCAGCGCGGTACAGAGTGGAATGGCAAGCTTAAGCAGCGAGGTGTTGGTCTTTTTAGCGATGGAAAACGCCAGCGGGATCAGCAGAACCACGCCCACTTCCACGAACAGCGTAATGCCGCAGATCAGGCCTACCAGTACCATAATCACGTCTGCTGACAGCCAGCGGCAGCGTTGCAAGGTCATCCCGATGCGCTCTGCCGCGCCGGAAACCTCCATCATCTTGCCCAGAATGGTGCCAAGACCAATCACCGCCGCCAGGAAGCCCAGCGTACCGCCAATACCGCTCTCAATGGCGTTTACCATATCCAGTGGGCTCATCCCCATCATTGCGCCGACGAAAAAACTCGCCAGCAGCAGCGCGAGGAACGGGTGAAACTTCAGTTTTACGATGGTTAAAACAATCAACACAATGCTGATAAGCAGCGTTGTCACAACCCAGACCGGCGATCCCATATTTCACCTCACCCTTATATCATTTGCGGGTATTGGACGAAAAAACGGCGTGGGCTGACAAACGATATAAATTGCCGTTCAGGTGAGCCAGATTGAACCAACTGAGTGACTTAACTCTAAAAAGTGCAGTAATTTCGCCGTTGGTTCACATAAATTCACCCTCGCACGGTATGCTGAGGGCAGAAATAACGTGTGAGAATTGTGATGATCGATGCGAATGACGCCAGAAACCGGCTGTTAAACGGCTGGCAGCTGTCAAAAATGTACACCTTTGAAGTGGCCGCCCGGCATGAGTCCTTCGCCCTGGCGGCGGCGGAACTCTCGCTCAGTCCCAGCGCGGTGAGCCACCGCATCAACCTGCTGGAAGAGGAGCTGGGCATTCAGCTGTTTGTCCGCTCGCACCGTAAAGTGGAGCTGACGCAGGAGGGAAAACGGGTTTACTGGACCCTTAAATCGTCCCTCGACACCCTGAATCAGGAAATTCTGGACATCAAAAATCAGGCGCTATCCGGTACGCTGACGGTCTACTCCCGCCCGTCAATCGCCCAGTGCTGGCTGGTGCCCATGCTGGGGGATTTTACCCGCCGCTACCCGTCGATATCCCTCACCATCCTGACCGGCAATGATTACGTGAACATGCAGCGAACCGGTATCGATCTGGCGCTCTATTTCGACGATACGCCATCAAACCACCTGTCTCATCACTTTCTGATGGATGAAGCGATTTTGCCCGTCTGTTCGCCGGCGTATGCCCGCGAGCATGAGCTGCTGAAAAATCCCCATAATCTCAGCCATTGTACGTTACTGCACGACCGTCAGGCCTGGAGCAATGATTCCGGCACGGATGAGTGGCTGAGCTGGGCGCAGCATTTCGCGGTGACGATGCCGCCATCATCGGGTATTGGTTTCGATCGCTCGGACCTGGCCATTATCGCGGCCATGAATGACGTGGGGGTGGCGATGGGGAGAAAGCGGCTGGTGCAAAAGCGGCTTGAGCGGGGTGAGCTGATTGCACCGTTTGGCGAAAAGACCCTCAAATGCCATCAGCATTACTACGTCTCAACGCTACCTGGCCGTCAGTGGCCGAAAATTGATGCCTTTATTGGCTGGCTGAGAGAGCGGGTAAGCTGAAGAATTATTACGCTTTGACGCTACACCAAATGTGAAAAAGCGTGCTAAATACAGGTAATGCTTTCGATTTATCCAGGGTAAACCGTGTTAAAGCCTCTCATTGCTACCGCGTTAATGATCACCTCCGGCTGGGCCATTGCCGCTGAGCCGCCGCTGACGGCTGCCCGTTATGCGCAACAGCTGGGCGTCGGGATGGATGTGGACTGGGCGCGCACCGAGCGCGGTATTCGCGAGTTTGACCCGCTGGTGGTCCGCGATTTTCGGGCTAAAGGCATTACCCACGTGCGCATCCGCGTCGCGGATGAACCGACAGAGGCACGGCTGATCCACCTGCGTAAGCTGGTAGAAGCCTGCGAACAGTATGGCGTGATCCCGATCATCGCCTATCAGGCTGATGAATATAAAAACGACCCGAAAGCTGACAACGAGAAAGAGGCGATCAACTGGTGGATTGCTGTGGCGCACTATTTCGGCCAGAGCTTCCCGCTGCTGGGGTTTGACCTTATTTATGAGCCGGCTGACAAGCTTAATCACAATCTGGCGTCGTTAAACCACGTCTATGAAAAAAGCATCAAAGCGATCCACGACATCGACCCGCAGCGCATGATCTTCATCGCACCGCGCCTGCGCGCCGCGCCGGAGGATTTAACCAGCCTGAAGCTGCCTGCCCATAGCCAGAACTACCTGCTGGCAGAATGGCATATTTTCCCATGGGGACCGCTGAAAAATAACGGTAAATACCCGTGGACGTCCGGCACGGCGGCGGAGAAAGCGGCTATTCACAGTCGCATTACGACGGCGCTGCGCTGGCAGCAAAAAACCGGACACGTCAGCTGGGTGGGGGGCTGGGGCGTGGGGGAGTCAAACCGCTTTACACCGACCGCCTCGCAAATGGCCTTCGCCACCTTTATGGCCTGTGAGCTGCAAAAGGCGAAAATTCCGTACGCGATCAACGCGGATTTCCAGTTTTACGACGGAGAAGAGGGCGCCTGGCGGCCTGCGCCAGAGCCGTTGTTACAGGCCATGATCGCCCCTGTCTGTGAAAAGCCCGGCGAGAAGCCGGGCCATCATGCAGTTAAACCGGCTGCTCGTGATGCGGAACACGCGACGCCAGCGGCAGCCAGCACAGTAAAATCAGCAGCCCCATCAGCGTCATCAGCAAGCCCAAACTAGACTGCCCGGTCTGCGGCATCATCGCCGAGAGCCAGGCCAGCGCGCCGGAACCGATATTCTGCAAACCACCTACCAGCGCGCCCGCCGTACCTGCGAGGAACGGGAACGGCTCCATCGCGCCGCTGGTGGCAAGCGGGAACAGCATGCCTGCACCGAAGAAGAACAGTGCCGCCGGGATCAGCAGCGTCCAGACGGTCATCACACCGAACAGCCCCGGGATCCACATCATCAGGCCTGCCAGAAGGCAGCTGATCACCGACTGCCACATCAGCGTTGAGAAACGCTTGTTCTGACGTCCGGCGAACCATGCCCCGAAGAATGCCGCCGGTATCGGCAGAATAAACAGAATACTGACCACCATACTGCTCAGGCCAAGACCTGCGCCCAACAGCACGCCGGAGCAGGCTTCAAACACCGCAATGCCCGCCAGACCACCGATCAGCATCAGCAGGTAACAGGTAAATGACCCGTTGCCGAACAGCGTTTTATAGCTGGCGATAAGCTTGGTGTGCGGTGCGTCCTGAGGGCGGGTTTCCGGCATCCAGCGCGCCATGCTGAAGGTGACAATCACACAGAGCACCAGCAGGAAGGCGTAGCAGGCGCGCCAGGACCACATGGTGTCCAGCAGGCCACCGATCAGCGGCGCCAGCAGCGGGCTGACCAGAATACCCATATTCAACAGGCTGTTGGCATGGCGGAGCTGGGTACCCTGATACATGTCACGCGGTAAGGTTCGCGCCATCACCCCACCGACGCCGGTACCAACACCCTGCAGGGCGCTGGCGGCAATCAATACGGTCAGGCTGTGGGTGGTGATGGCAATCACCGTCGCGACCATGAAGATGCACATGCCTGTCAGAATGACCGGGCGGCGGCCGATACGGTCGGAGAGCGGCCCGTAGAATAACTGCGACACGCCATAGGTCAGCAGGTAGGCCGCCATCACGCTTTGTACTGCGCCCTCGCGGACGTTTAGTTCCTTTGCCATGTCGGCAATCGCCGGAATGTAGATGGTTTGCGCCATCTGACCGACGGCCACCAGTAACACCAGCATCAACAATAAGTTAACGTTCCTTTGTTTTTTCATGTCGCTGAATACTTTTGCCAAAAGAGAAAAATGAAGAATAAGTGACTATGCATTCCCATAAATGCGCGAGGAATCTACCACAGTGAGATGACAAATTGAGCATTACTGTGATGAATGGAGAAACAGAAAAAGGCAGGATTTGTAAACAAGATCGGCAACTAATGTTGCCAGTGATTTACGCGAGGCGCAGCAGGATCGCGCCACCCGCAATACCCAGCGCCGCGGCAATGCGCAGACCCGCAACCTTCTCTTTTAACAGCACAAACGCGATCAACGCCCCAAAGAGAATGGAGGTTTCACGCAGCGCGGCGACCACTGCCAGCGGGGCCTGCGTCATTGCCCATAGCGCCAGGCCATATGAGCCCATAGTCCCCACGCCGCCGAGCAACCCCTTTTTCCAGTGCAGACGGAGATAGCTGGACGCTTCACGCCGACGCGCCACCATCGCCCAGCACAGCAGACAGAAGCCGTTCATAAAGAAGGTCCACAGCGTGTAGCCCAGCGCGGTGTCGGATAAACGCACACCGGTGCCATCTACCAGCGTATACCCGGCGATAAAACAGGCGTTCAGCAGCGCCAGCCAGATCCCTTTTCGGGACTGCATGCGTCCGTTCATCGCCATGGCCAGGATCGACAGACAGATCACCCCGATGCCGGACCAGGCAAGCCACGAGAGACTATCGCCGAGCACCAGCACGCTTACCAGCGCCACCAGCAGTGGTGCGGTGCCGCGCATCAGCGGATAGGTCTGGCTCATATCCGAAACCTGATAGGTCTTCGCGACCAGAACCGTATACACCACCTGTAAGGCGCAGGAGACGATCAGGAACGGCCAGCTGGTGGCGGAGGGCTGAGGAGAGAAAGGCAGTAATACCAGAGCGATTAGCGTGGCGGAGCCGCTGACGCTGATCGCAGAATAGAGCTTGTCCGTTCCGGCTTTGACAATGGCGTTCCAGCTGGCATGCAGCAGTGCGGCGAAGAGTAAAATGCAGAAAACGGTGATAGTCATGGCGTATCGGATGGTGAATTGTCACTCAACTGTAACATTCACAACCCGATGCTGCCAGCCGCTCAGACCGCGCAGAAAAGACGGTGCGTCACCCGAGGTTCGTCAGACACCAGCCTGAAGCCCGCCTGGTGATAGAAGCCATACGCGCTGTCCGGCGCATGGGTATTGAGAAAATCAAACCAGATGCTGGCATCGGCCATCACCACGCTTAAAAGCTGTTTGCCAATGCCCATCCCGCGGCACTTCTCGCTGACGTAGAGATGGCGAATACGCCCGGCGCGTGGCTGCTGGCTGAACGGATCGCGGTTAAGCCCGCATACGCCCACCAGCCTGCCGTTAAGAAACGCCCCCAGCAGCTTTTCACCCGGCGCGTTAAAGCGGTTTTCGCCGCGTTGCCAGTTCTCTTCCAGCCTGCGCAGCATGTTGAAATTCAGTGCGATACTCTCCGCCTTCAGGGCGATGTACCCCGGCTCTTCTGGGGTAACAGGCTCAATTAACAGACGCGACATAGCATTCCCTCGTTATTAAAGAGGGGCGGTTGCCCGCCCCTCTCAGGTGCGACTTGAACCTGAATCACCGAAGGTATTTCAGGACAGCATCAAGCAGTTGCAGTACTGCAACAATGAGTTTGAGGATAAGTATCACCATATCCACTACGCTCATACGCGTCTCCTTTTGGTTAAAAGGAGCACGATGCTGGCGTACCTTTCCGCCGCCTGTGGCCAGCACCTGGATTGACGTAACACAGTGTGCTCACTTCAGGGGTTAAGGCACTGACGGCACCACCCGTTTCAGCCAGGACTTCGTTGCGCCGGTAGAACTGCGGCCCCCTCGCTCACTGCGAACACCTTCAGTATAGATAAATGCTGTATGCATGAACAGTATTTTGTGGACAAAATCTGGAAGGCGATCCATACTCAAAAACGTCAAAATCCGTGCCTCAATTGCGCGTTCGTCTTCGATCGCGTATACTTTTTGCGTTGACGTAACACAGTGTGTTCTGCGGCGACCAACCGCAAAACCCTGATAAAAACCTCGCTCCGGCGGGGTTTTTTGTTTTTATCACCCAACAAACGAAACGTGATCCCTGACGCATTTTTGCGCAGATGAAAATATTTCCATTGTCACGCTGAAAAACCTGTGTTTGTATAAATCCACTCAATGATTCCAAACACAGGTCCCCAATGACTGCATCCATGAACACCGCGACCCTACTAAAAACTGCGCAACCAGCCGCAGTGGTCGTCGTGCGTGTGGTGGTGGTCGTCGGCAATGCGCCGTAGGGACTGGATCAACACACGAATCCAAAACCCCGCCGGCGCAAACCGGGCGGGGTTTTTCGTTTAGGACCCTCCCCGGAACGTCGGCCCAGAAGAAAAGGACTGGAGCATGGCAAGTTCGGGCACAACATCCACCACGACGCGTTTTACCGGCGCGCAACTGATCGTTCATTTACTGGAACGGCAGGGCATCACCACGGTTGCGGGCATCCCGGGCGGCACGGTGCTGCCGCTGTATGACGCGTTAAGCCAAAGCACGCAGATCCGCCACGTGCTGGCGCGCCACGAGCAGGGCGCAGGCTTTATCGCTCAGGGGATGGCGCGGACCCAGGGCAAACCGGCAGTCTGTATGGCCTGCAGCGGCCCGGGGGCGACTAACCTGGTGACCGCCATCGCCGACGCGCGTCTCGACTCCATTCCGCTGATCTGCATTACCGGCCAGGTGCCGTCTTCAATGATCGGTACCGATGCGTTCCAGGAAGTGGACACCTACGGCATCTCTATCCCCATCACCAAACATAACTATTTAGTTCGCGACATCACCGAGCTTCCTCAGGTTATCAGCGATGCGTTTCGCATCGCGCAGTCCGGCCGCCCGGGCCCGGTGTGGATAGACATTCCTAAGGATGTCCAGACCGCAGAAATTGAGATCGACGTTCTGCCGGAACCGGGCGTGCGTGTCCCCGCGCCGGAATTCAGTGCTGAGAGCGTGCGCGACGCCGCCGTCATGATCAATGCCGCCAAACGTCCGGTGCTGTATCTGGGTGGCGGGGCAATCAACGCCGCGGATGAAATCCGTCAGTTCGCTGAAAAAGCCAACCTGCCCACCACCATGACCCTGATGGCGCTCGGCATGCTGCCAAAAGCGCACCCGCTGTCCCTGGGCATGCTGGGGATGCACGGCGCACGCAGCACCAACTACATCCTGCAGGAGGCGGATTTACTGATTGTTATGGGCGCGCGTTTTGATGACCGGGCGATTGGCAAAACCGAGGAGTTTTGCCCGAATGCCAAAATTATCCACGTGGATATCGACCGCGCTGAGCTGGGCAAAATCAAACAGCCGCACGTGGCGATTCAGGGGGATGTGGCGGAAGTGCTGACGCAGCTGATCCCGCAGACGGACGCAACCGACCGCGCCGACTGGCGTCAGCTGGTGGCCGATTTGCAGCGCGAGTTCCCGGGTGCCATCCCAACAGAAGGCGACCCGCTGAGCCACTACGGGCTGATTAACGCCGTGGCCGCCTGTGTGGACGACAGCGCGATTATTACCACCGACGTTGGCCAGCATCAGATGTGGACCGCGCAGGCTTACCCGCTGAACCGTCCGCGCCAATGGCTGACCTCCGGTGGCCTCGGCACCATGGGCTTCGGCCTGCCGGCGGCAGTCGGGGCGGCGCTGGCAAATCCGGACCGCAAGGTCATCTGCTTCTCCGGTGACGGCAGCCTGATGATGAACATTCAGGAGATGGCCACCGCCGCCGAAAACCAGTTAGACGTGAAAATTATCCTGATGAACAACGAGGCGCTGGGGCTGGTACACCAGCAGCAGAGTCTGTTCTACAAGCAGGGCGTGTTTGCCGCGACCTATCCGGGGATGATTAACTTTATGCAGATTGCCGCCGGTTTTGGCCTGCACACCTGCGATCTGAACGCCGAAGAAGATGCCCACGCAGCGCTGCAGGAGGCGATTTCGCGTCCGGGCCCGGCGCTGATCCACGTGCGTATCGACCCTGAACAAAAAGTGTATCCGATGGTGCCGCCAGGTGCGGCAAATACTGAGATGGTGGGGGAATAAGCCATGCAGAAACAACATGAAAACGTCATTCTGGAACTCACCGTCCGCAACCACCCTGGCGTCATGACCCACGTCTGCGGGCTGTTTGCCCGCCGGGCGTTTAACGTGGAAGGCATTCTTTGTCTGCCCATTCAGGGCAGCGAACACAGCCGCATCTGGCTACTGGTTAATGACGACCAGCGTCTGGAGCAGATGATGGCGCAGATCGACAAGCTGGAAGACGTCACCAAAGTGGCGCGCAACCAGTCCGATCCCACCATGTTTAACAAAATTGCGGTGTTTTTCGAATAGATCGCTTAAGGTAAGCGTCTTTCGCTCTTGTAGGCCGGATAAGCGCAGCGCCATCCGGCTTTTCAGACCGCAGGAATAGACATGACCACCATCGCTCTCATCGACGACCACCTTATCGTCCGCTCCGGATTTGCCCAGCTTTTAAACCTCGAACCGGATTTTCAGGTCGTGGCCGAGTTTGGCTCCGGTCGTGAAGCGCTGGCGGGCCTGCCGGGGCGCGGAGTGCAGGTGTGTATCTGCGATATCTCGATGCCGGATCTCTCGGGTCTTGAACTGTTAAGCCAGCTGCCGAAAGGGATGGCGACGATCATGCTTTCGGTCCACGATAGCCCGGCGCTGGTGGAGCAGGCCCTTAACGCGGGGGCGCGCGGATTCCTCTCTAAACGCTGCAGCCCGGACGAGCTGATTGCCGCCGTGCGCACTGTTTCCACCGGCGGCTGCTATCTGACACCGGATATCGCCATCAAGCTGGCGGCCGGACGCCAGGATCCGCTTACCCGGCGCGAACGTCAGGTGGCAGAGAAGCTTGCCCAGGGCATGTCGGTGAAAGAGATTGCCGCCGAGCTGGATCTGTCGCCGAAAACCGTTCACGTTCATCGCGCCAACCTGATGGAAAAACTCAACGTCAGCAACGACGTTGAGCTGGCCCGCCGCATGTTCGACAGCTGGCAATGAGTCCCGTCTTTTCGCGGCTGATCGCCGTCGTTGCCAGCTTTTTTATCTTCTCCGCCGCCTGGTTCTGCCTGTGGAGCATCAGCCTGCATCTGGTGGAACGCCCGGAGCTGGCGGTACTGCTCTTTCCCTTTGGCCTGCGTCTGGGGCTGATGCTGCAATGCCCGCGCGGCTACTGGCCTGTTCTGCTGGGCGCAGAGTGGCTGATGCTGGTCTGGCTGGCGCAGGAAGTCTCCCTCGCGCATCTGCCCTTATTGATGACCGGAAGTCTGCTCACGCTCCTCCCGGTTGCGCTTATCTCCCGCTATCGCCACCAGCGCGACTGGCGCACCCTGCTGCGCCAGGGGGCGGCGCTGATTGCCGCCGCGCTGCTGCAGTCCCTGCCGTGGGCGGGTGATAAGGAGATGCTTAACGCGCTGCTGCTGACCCTGACCGGCGGCTTGACCCTTGCCCCGACCTGCCTCGTCATCTGGCACTACCTCACCAGCACCGTCTGGCAGCCGCTTGGCCCGGCGCTGGTCTCGCAACCGGTGAACTGGCGCGCCCGGCATCTCATCTGGTATCTGCTGCTGTTTGTGGTGAGCCTGTGGCTGCAGCTTGGCCTGCCCGCCGAACTTTCACGTTTTACGCCATTTTGTCTGGCGCTGCCGATCATCGCCCTGGCCTGGCACTACGGCTGGCAGGGGGCGTTGATCGCGACCCTGATGAACGCCATCGCCCTGATTGCCAGCCAGACCTGGCACGATCATCCCGTGGACCTGCTGCTCTCCCTGCTGGCCCAGAGCCTGACCGGATTGCTGCTGGGTGCGGGCATTCAGCGTCTGCGCGAGCTGAACCAGTCCCTGCAGACCGAGCTGGCGCGCAACCGGCGTCTGGCGGAGCGCCTGCTGGAGACGGAAGAGAGCGTGCGGCAGGAGGTTGCCCGCGAGCTGCACGATGATATCGGCCAGACCATCACCGCCATCCGCACCCAGGCGGGCATTGTCCAGCGTCTGGCGGCGGAAAACGCAGGCGTGAAGCAGGGTGGAGCGCATATCGAACAGCTCTCTCTTGGCGTGTACGACTCGGTGCGACGTCTGCTGGGCAGGTTGCGTCCGCGCCAGCTCGACGATCTCTCGCTGGAGCAGGCGGTACGCTCTCTGATGCGTGAGATGGAGCTGGAAAGCCGCGGCATTGTCAGCCATCTCGACTGGCGCATCAATGAAGCCACCCTGAGCGAAGGCCAGCGCGTGACGCTGTTCCGCGTCTGTCAGGAAGGGCTGAACAATATTGTCAAACACGCCAACGCCAGCGCGGTGACGCTGCAGGGCTGGCAGCAGGAGGAAAGCCTCAGGCTGGTGATTGAAGACGACGGCTGCGGCCTGCCGCCGGGCTCCGGCCAGCAGGGCTTTGGCCTGGCGGGCATGCGCGAGCGCGTGAAGGCGCTGGGCGGCACGCTGAGCATCTCCTGCACCCACGGGACGCGCGTCAGCGTCAGCCTGCCGCTAAGGAGCCACCATGTTTAAAACCCCGGCTAACGCCGCGCCGATAGGTAACAAAGCGGAAATCGACGCCCGCTACCGCTACTGGCGTCGCCATATCCTCATCACCATCTGGCTCGGCTATGCGCTGTTTTACTTCACCCGCAAAAGCTTCAACGCCGCCGCACCGGAGATCCTCGCCAGCGGCGTAATGACCCGCACCGATATCGGCCTGCTGGCGACGCTGTTTTACATCACCTACGGCCTGTCGAAGTTCTTCTCCGGCATCGTCAGCGACCGCTCCAACGCTCGCTATTTCATGGGCGTTGGGCTGATTGCCACCGGCGTAGTGAATATCCTGTTTGGCTTCTCCACCTCGCTGTGGGCCTTTGCCCTGCTGTGGGCGCTGAACGCCTTTTTCCAGGGCTGGGGCGCGCCGGTCTGCGCCCGTCTGCTCACCGCCTGGTACTCGCGCAACGAGCGCGGCGGCTGGTGGGCTGTCTGGAACACCGCGCATAACGTCGGCGGGGCGCTGATCCCGATGGTGGTCGGCGCGGCGGCGCTACACTACGGCTGGCGCGCGGGGATGATGATTGCCGGCGGTCTGGCGATTGTCGCCGGGCTGTTCCTCTGCTGGCGGCTGCGCGACAGGCCGCAAACCGTCGGCCTGCCCGCGGTGGGCGACTGGCGGCACGACGAGATGGAAATGGCGCAACAGCAGGAGGGGGCGGGGCTGACGCGCAAAGAGATCCTCACCAAATACGTCTTGTTAAACCCCTATATCTGGCTGCTCTCGCTCTGCTACGTGCTGGTCTACGTGGTGCGTGCAGCCATCAACGACTGGGGCAATCTGTACATGTCTGAGACGCTCGGCGTGGACCTGGTCACCGCCAACTCCGCGGTGACGATGTTCGAACTGGGCGGGTTTATCGGCGCGCTGGTGGCGGGCTGGGGCTCGGATAAGCTATTCAACGGCAACCGCGGCCCGATGAACCTGATTTTCGCGGCCGGGATATTACTCTCCGTCGGCTCGCTGTGGCTGATGCCGTTCGCCAGCTACGTGATGCAGGCGGCGTGCTTCTTCACCACCGGTTTCTTCGTCTTCGGCCCGCAGATGCTGATCGGCATGGCGGCGGCTGAGTGTTCGCACAAAGAGGCGGCGGGTGCGGCGACGGGTTTTGTCGGGCTGTTTGCCTACCTCGGCGCGTCGCTCTCCGGCTGGCCGCTGGCTCGGGTGATCGACGTCTGGCACTGGAGCGGTTTCTTCGCGGTGATCGCTATCGCGGCAGGGATCTCTGCGCTGCTGCTGCTGCCGTTTTTGCACGCGCAGGCTCCGCGCGAGGCGAGCGAAGCGTGATGCGCCTCACTTTTTCGCCCCGAGTGGCGAAAAACTAAGAAATTTTCCCGGTTTTACCTGGACGCTGTCTCAGGCATCTCTCCCGGCTGATTTTTACAATGCCTGCCATTCGCAGGTAAAAATCAGCTCAGGAGCAAACCATGCTGGCCTTCCTCAATCAGGTGCGCAAGCCGACCCTGGATCTGCCGCTCGACGTGCGGCGCAAGATGTGGTTCAAACCGTTCATGCAGTCCTATCTGGTGGTCTTTATCGGCTACCTGACCATGTACCTGATCCGCAAAAACTTTAACATCGCGCAGAACGACATGATCTCGACCTACGGGCTGAGCATGACGCAGCTGGGGATGATCGGTCTGGGCTTCTCCATCACCTACGGCGTGGGGAAAACCGTTGTCTCCTACTACGCGGACGGCAAAAACACCAAGCAGTTCCTGCCGTTTATGCTGATCCTCTCCGCTATCTGTATGCTCGGCTTCAGCGCCAGCATGGGCGCAGGCTCCGTCAGCCTGTTCCTGATGATCGCCTTCTACGCCCTGAGCGGTTTCTTCCAGAGCACCGGCGGGTCGTGCAGCTACTCCACCATCACCAAATGGACCCCGCGCCGTAAGCGTGGCTCGTACCTCGGCATGTGGAACATCTCCCACAACCTCGGCGGGGCAGGTGCGGCAGGCGTGGCGCTGTTCGGCGCAAACTACCTGTTCGACGGCCACGTGATCGGCATGTTTATCTTCCCGTCGATTATCGCCCTGATTGTCGGCTTTATCGGCCTGCGCTTCGGCAGCGACTCCCCGGAATCTTACGGCCTTGGCAAAGCCGAAGAGCTGTTCGGCGAGGAGATCAGTGAAGAGGACAAAGAGACCGAAGAAAACGAGATGACCAAATGGCAGATCTTTGTTGAGTACGTGCTGAAAAACAAAGTGATCTGGCTGCTCTGCTTCTCCAACATCTTCCTGTACGTGGTGCGCATCGGTATTGACCAGTGGTCTACCGTGTATGCCTTCCAGGAGCTGAAGCTTTCTAAAGAGGTGGCGATTCAGGGCTTCACCCTGTTTGAAGTGGGCGCGCTGGTCGGCACGCTGCTCTGGGGCTGGCTCTCGGATCTCGCCAACGGTCGTCGTGCGCTGGTGGCCTGCATCGCGCTGGCGCTGATTATTGCTACCCTGGGCGTTTACCAGCATGCCAGCAACCAGTACGTTTACCTGGCGTCCCTGTTCGCGCTCGGCTTCCTGGTGTTTGGTCCCCAGTTGCTGATCGGCGTGGCGGCAGTCGGCTTCGTTCCGAAAAAAGCGATCGGTGCCGCCGACGGGATTAAAGGCACCTTCGCCTACCTGATCGGCGACAGCTTCGCCAAGCTGGGTCTGGGGATGATCGCTGACGGCACGCCAATTTTCGGCCTCACCGGCTGGGCGGGCACCTTTGCCGCGCTGGATGCGGCAGCCATCGGCTGTATCGTCCTGATGGCGATGGTTGCGGTGCTGGAAGAACGTAAAATTCGCCGGGAAAATCGCGCGCAGAAATTAAAAATAGCCTGAGTGTGCAGGTAACTTCTTTGCCCGGTGTGTGATGCCGGGCTTTTTTGTATTAACGCCCCCGGCGTTAATGCCTTATATCCCCTTCTGCAAGGTCTTTTCTGTTCACTATTATGGCGCTGCCCGCTGTTGACGCCCTGCGTTTCCCGCTATGATGAGCGGCTATTCTAAGGAGAACGCATGGTCTGGATAATGCTGGCAACGCTTGCCGTGGTGTTTGTGGTGGGATTTCGTGTCCTGACCTCGGATTCCCGCCGCGCCATCAAACGCTTAAGCGAACGTCTGGGGATCACCCCGATGCCGGTAGAATCGATGATCGATCAGTTCGGTAAAACGCCCGGCAATGAGTTTATCCGCTATCTTGAACGCCCTGACGAAGCGCATCTGCAAAACGCGGCACAGGTGCTGCTGATCTGGCAGGTCTGCATCGTCGACGGCAGCGAAGAGAACCTGCACACCTGGCACCGCATGCTGCGTAAAGCCCGTCTGGCCGCGCCAATCACCGATGCACAAATCCGCCTGACGCTCGGCTTTATGCGCGAGATGGAGCCCGATCCGCAGGAGCTGAATGCCTTCCAGCTACGCTATAACCAGCTCTTCCTGCCGGAAGAGGGGGTGTTTTACCTGCACTGATCCCCTGTCAAAACGTCAAAAGTTGTCTAAACGTTAAATCCATCACACTTTTGATGATAAACTGCGCGACTTTTCCGCACGTTTTTATCTTCAGGTGACGCCATGACAGAACATATCCAGCCCTCGACCAGACCGCAGACCAAAGAGGTTACTCGCCCCAACTGGTCGGCGGTTTTTTCCGTGGCGTTCTGCGTCGCCTGTCTTATTACCGTCGAGTTTTTACCGGTCAGCCTGCTGACGCCGATGGCGCAGGACTTGGGCATTTCTGAAGGCGTGGCGGGGCAGTCCGTTACCGTCACCGCGTTTGTGGCAATGTTCGCCAGCCTGTTTATTACGCAGGTGATTGGCGCGATTGACCGCCGTAAAGTGGTCATTCTGTTCAGCGTCCTGCTGACACTCTCCTGCCTGCTGGTTTCCTTCGCGGAAAGCTTCACCCTGCTGCTGCTGGGGCGCGCCTGTCTTGGGCTGGGGCTTGGTGGCTTCTGGGCGATGTCTGCCTCGCTCACCATGCGTCTGGTGCCGGCGCGCACCGTGCCGAAGGCCTTGTCCGTTATCTTTGGCGCGGTCTCCATCGCGCTGGTGATCGCCGCGCCGCTGGGCAGTTTTCTCGGCGGGATTATCGGCTGGCGTAACGTCTTTAACGCGGCGGCGGTAATGGGGCTGCTCTGCATCATTTGGGTGTGGAAAGCGCTGCCGTCGCTGCCGGGCGAAGCGGCGCACCATAAGCAGAACATGTTCGCGCTGCTGAAGCGCCCTGGCGTGCTGGCGGGGATGACCGCCATCTTTATGGCTTTTGCCGGGCAGTTTGCCTTCTTCACCTATATCCGCCCGGTGTTTATGACCATGGCGGGTTTTGACGTCGATGGCCTGACGCTGGTGCTGCTGAGTTTCGGTATCGCCAGCTTTGTCGGCACCTCGCTGTCGTCCCAGTTCCTGAAACGCTCGCTGAAAGTGGCGCTGGCGGGTGCCCCGCTGGTGCTGGCTGTCAGTGCCGCGGTGCTGATTCTGTGGGGTAGCGACAAATGGGTCGCCTCGGCGATTGCGATTATCTGGGGCTTTGCCTTTGCGCTGGTGCCGGTGGGTTGGTCGACGTGGATCACCCGCTCGCTTGCCGATCAGGCGGAGAAAGCCGGGTCGATTCAGGTGGCGGTGATTCAGCTGGCGAACACCTGCGGCGCGGCGGTGGGCGGCGTTGCGCTCGACCATCTGGGGCTGACGTCACCGCTGGTCATCTCCGGCACGCTGATGTTGCTGACGGCGCTGCTGGTGGCGGGGAAGGTAAAGACACGTTGATTGATAAATAATCACCTTGCCGATATACTTGTACCGTAACTTGTACAGGAGGAAGTATGCAGGTTGTGACGTTTACCGAAGCACGAAGCCGACTCAAAGATGTGTTGGACGACGTGAATGACAACGTGGAGACAACCATCATCAGCCGTCGTAACGGGGGTGATGCGGTAGTGATGTCTCTGCAGCACTACAACTCAATGATGGAAACCATCCATCTGATGAGTTCGCCTGCCAACGCCAGCCGACTGATGGAGTCAATCGAGCAGGCAAACACGGGAAAAACCACGCAGAGGGATCTGATAGATGACCAGGCTACTGATTTGGACCGATAACGGCTGGGACGATTACCTGTGGTGGCAGGAGCAGGACAAGAAGACGCTTCGCAGAATCAATAAACTGATTGAGGATGCAAAGCGCCAGCCCTTCGATGGCCTGGGTAAGCCGGAACCCCTTAAAGGCAACCTTTCCGGATACTGGTCCCGGCGGATCAACGACACTGACCGTCTGGTTTACGGGGTGTCGGATAGCGCTCTCACCATTCTGATGTGTCGCTATCACTATTATTCATAAATCACGCCGGGGCTTTCACCCGTCTTCTCGAATCCATCGAAATCAACACCACCGACGACACAATCAGCAGCGTGCCCAGCCAGTCCGGCAGGGTGAACGCTACGCCCAGCAACATCACCGACAGTAACGCGCTGCTCAGCGGCTCGGCGCAGCTCAGAATGCTCGCCTTCGGCCCGCCGATCATCTGCGCGCCTTTCAGATACAGGCTGAACGTCAGCGCCGTGCCGATCACCACCAGGTAGAAAAACGCCAGCAACAGGCTGCTGTCGATCACAAAAGTGGTGCCGCGTCCGGCATAAAACGGCGTCAGCATTAACCCTGCAATCAACATACTCCAGCCGACAATCGGCAGCGTGCCGTAGCGGGCAATCAGCGTTGACGGGTAGGTGGTGTAAAACGCGGCGGCAAACGCCGAGGCAATGCCAAAGAACAAGGCTGCAGGGGAGATGGAGAGCGAAGTGGGATCGCCGTGGGTCACCAGCAGGAACGTTCCGACAAGCGAGGTCACGATCGCGGACAGGACAAACACGCCGGGGCGCTTTTTGCGTGCCAGCGCGAACCACGCCACGATAATGGTCGGCGACAGAAACTGCAGCACGGTGGCGGTAGCGGCGTTGGATTTTTCAATCGTCAGCAGGAAGGTGAGCTGTACGGTAAGCGCGCCAGCCAGCGAGAAAAACAGCAGACTGAGGGCGTCTTTGCGATGTTTGATGACCGAGAAAATCTTGTCGCCGTGAACGAAGGAGAGGGTTAGCAGGATCACGCCGGTAAACAGCAGGCGAATCATCGTCAGGTAAGGCGAAGAGATCTGGCTTTTCTCCATGATGTACTGCGCGCACACCCCTGAACTGCCCCATAAAACGGCGGCGATCAGGACGTTTAACATCCCTTTACGTGTGGAACCCATGTTCTCCCCTGCTATGTTGTCGTTAATTCGGTCAACAGCATAGCATGATGGGGTGCGGCTTGGTGCCCTCACCCCGGCCCTCTCCCACGGGGAGAGGGAGCAAACACTAAAAACGGCAACTATCGTTGCCGTTTTGCTTCTACCTTGCTTAGAACCACGCCTCCCACATTGCGCCGACGTTGAAGTCGTCCAGCGTCTCGTCTTTGGTGCCGTTCACGCGGGCGGTGCGTTCGTTATCCACTTTGCCGCCGGTTACGTAGAAGCGCAGCATCGGACGGAACTCCGGCCCCATGGCGATCGACATGTTCTGGGAGAGGGTCAGCTTCCAGCCCTTGTTATCGCCGCCGTTGTCGTAATCCACATGCTGCCAGCCCGCTTCCAGCCAGGTGGAGTGGACGTCGTTCCACCAGTGCATCGGACGGACAATGGCGTTGTAGTTCTTACGGTTGTCCGTTTTATCACGGCTGTTGTCGTAGTCGTGGAAGGCGAGGATGTACTCCACCTGCGTGGCAGGAGTGAATTTATACAGCCCTTCGAAGCTGGCATAGACCGTGGTCAGATCTTCGGTTTTATTAAACACGCTGTTGTCCGCGTTATCGGAGTAACGGGCAATCACCTTATTCACGCCGCTGTCGTTGGTGTGGCTCAGCACCACGCCGCCCTGCCAGGCGTTCAGCCGTTCGTCGCTCTCCACGGCTTTTGAGTCAAAGCCGTAGTTAGCGTACAGCTCCAGATCCAGCGGACCCACTTTCATGCCGTGGATTTTTGAGGTTGCCGCATAGTTGCCTTTGTCGCCCGTGCCGGAACCGCCGGTACAGGTGATGCGCGACGGGTTCGCTTCATCTTCCAGTACTTCCGGGCTACAGGATTCCACCGCCGCCACGGCGGCCACGTCGAACTGCACGCCGCCGATGTCGAAGTTCTTCACCCCGGCGCCCTGGCCGTCGTGGTTCATCCAGAAGTAATCGTTGATGCCCTGCTGCGGACGCTGGTGGAAGTCACGACCGGCCCAGAAATAGGCGTTCGGGTTGGAGGCCATAATGTTGGTTACACCGGCGTAGGCTTTTTTCAGGTTAACTTCATCGCCCCAGTGGTCGATCATCACGTTGATGTCCCAGATGGCGCCGTTGTCGCCCTTGAAGGCTTTGGAGAGCTGGAATTCGCCGCCGTTGCCTTCGTTACCCAGACGACCAATGGCAGATGCCCCGTTATAGGAGCCGTCTACCGCCACATACTTCTGGTCAGCAGCCTGGAAGTGCGCGCCGTAGCGGGCGTAACCGGTAAATTTAATACCGAACGGAATCGCCATGTCCGGGGATTGCGCCGCGCTTTGCGGCTCGGTGACCACGTCGGCTTTTTTCGCCACGGCGGCATCCATTTTGGCCTGACGTTCGGCCAGGGCTTTATCCACCGCTTTTGCCACGATGGCGTCGATTTGCTCCTGCGTAAATTCCTGGGCGAGGGCAGAAATTGGGCAAAGCGCGGCGATAACCGCCATGGTTAATGGAAGTTTTTTAATCGTATTCATGGTTATCTCAATATAGTTTAATTTTATTCAGACAATAACCATCCCGCTCCGATCTGACAGAGTATGTCGCTATCATCAGAACAAGTGGAATTCTATTTTAGGTACAGAGGTATTACATTAATTTATTTCGCCATAGATTATCTCTGATATAAATGAATTATTTCTTCAGACAATTCACGCGCTAATAGCGAATTCATTAAATGATCCTGGGCGTGAACCATAATTAAGGTCATCGGCTGACGGGCTTCTCCCGCATCCTGCTCAATAAGTTTGGTCTGCATCTTGTGCGCCTGTCGCGCGTAGCCATCGGCTTCACGCAGCAGGCTTTTGGCTTCGTCAATGTTGCCCTGCCGCGCAGCGTGCAGTGCTTCAAAGCACAGGCTGCGCGACTGACCCGCATTGACGATGATTTCCATAACCGCTTCTTCTAAGGCAATCATCATCTCTCTCTTTAGATATCGAAACTATTATTTAATGAGGTGGCGGCAAACCACTTTCCGCTCTTTTTAAGGGTGCGCTGCTGCGTTTCCAAATCGAGCTGGATAAATCCATAGCGATTTTTATACGCATTGCACCACGACCAGTTATCAATAAAGGTCCACATATGATAACCAAGGCAATTGCACCCTTCGCTAATACCTTTATGCAGCCAGGTTAAATGCCCGGAAATAAAATCAATGCGGTATTGATCGTTTATCTGGCCATTTTCAATAAAGCGCTGCTCATTTTCGACGCCCATACCGTTTTCAGAAATAAAACAGCGTGGATTGCCGTAATTGTCGCGCAGGTTAACCAGAATATCGTAAATACCCGGTTCGTAGATTTCCCAGCCACGGTACGGGTTCATCTTGCGGCCTGGCATCTCGTAGTTTTCAAAGAACCACTCCGGCATAAACGGTGCCTGCGGGTTCACCGCGCTGTCACGACACTTCACGCGACGCGGCTGGTAGTAGTTAATGCCGAGCAGGTCGATTTTCCCTTCCGCAATCAGGAGACTGTCTTCCGGTTTACAGGCAGGCAGTTGATTGTGGGTTTTCAGCAACGCCACCAGGTCGGCCGGATACTCCCCGCGCAGAACCGGGTCGAGGAAGCTGCGGTTAAACATCAGGTCGGCCACGTGCGCCGCTTTGACGTCCGCCGGGTTTTGCGAGCGCGGGTACGACGGCGTCAGGTTCAACACGATACCGATCTCCCCGGCATAATGGCCCGCACGGTAGGCCTGAACGGCCTTCGCATGGGCCAGCACGGTGTGGTACGCCACGGTGGCTGCCCGGCGGAAATCCACCACGTTCGGGTAATGGAAGTCGTACAGATAACCGCCTTCCACCGGGACGATCGGCTCGTTGAAGGTAAACCAGTGCAGCACGCGATCGCCAAACAGGTCGAAGCAAACCTGCGCATAGCGGGCGTAAGCCTCCACCACGTCACGGTTTTCCCAGCCGCCGATCTCCTGCATCGCCATCGGCATGTCGAAGTGGAACAGGGTGATAAACGGCGTAATGCCCTGTTCGATCAGCTCATCAATGACCTGATTATAAAATTCGACTGCCTTCGGATTCACTTCACCGATACCGTCGGGGATCAGGCGCGCCCAGCTTATGGAAGTGCGAAAGCTGTTGTGATTCAGCTGCTTTAACAGCTGAATGTCCGTTTTCCAGTGTTGATAAAACGTGGAGGTCTGCTGCGGCCCCACGCCGTTGTGAAAACGGTTCGGCTCGCGGGCAAACCAGTAATCCCATGTGGTTTCACCCTCTCGTGTCCCTTCGGTCTGGAGAGCGGAGCTTGCGCTGCCCCACCAGAAATTATCGGGAAAGGTATATTTCATGACGCGTCCTCTTTGACTTAATGGCTTGCGGTCTCAGCGGCTCCGACGGTTGCCTGAGCCTTCTGCTCTTCGTTTTTCATCAACGTACGCTCGTAAGCGCGCAGGAACGGCAGGTACATCAGCGCTGACATCACCATACAAACGAGACACATCACCACCGGGCTCAGCGCCCAGTTGGCGGCCCATGAGGCGCCAATGGGCGCGGGCGTGGTCCACGGCGTGAGCGACACTACCTGTGCCAGCCAGCCCAGTCTGGTTGCCGCCCAGGCCAGGCAGGCGTTCACCAGTGGAACGCACACGAACGGAATAAACAGCATCGGGTTCATGATGATCGGCGCGCCGAACAGGATCGGCTCGTTGATGTTAAAGAAGCTTGGCACAACGCCCATTTTGCCGATAGTGCGTAAGTGCGTTACGCGGCTACGCAGCAGCAGGAAGGCCAGCGGCAGCGTAGAACCGACGCCGCCAATCAGCAGGTAGTGATCCCAGAAGCCCTGCAGGTAGACGTGCGGCAGCGCCGCGCCGGCCGCCAGTGCCGCCTGGTTGGCCGACAGGTTCGCCATCCAGAACGGGTTCATGATGCCGGTGACAATCAGCGAGCCGTGAATACCGGCAAACCAGAAGATCTGGCACAGCAGCACGGAGAGCAGAATGGCTGGCAGGGAGTCAGACGCAGAGACCAGCGGCTCCAGCAGGTGCATTATCGCCTGCGGAATAATCATCCCGGTCTGCGCCTCAATAAACAGGTTCAGCGGGTGCAGGGTACCGATCACCACCATCACCGGGATCAGGATCTCAAACGACCGCGCCACGCCGGTCGGGACTTCTTTCGGCAGACGAATGGTGACGTTATTCTGCTTCAGCCACGCATAGACGCGAGTGGCGTAAATCGCGGTGATCAGCGCGGTAAAAATCCCCTGACCGGAAAGATACTGGGTGGAGATCTTACCGTCGGCGTACGGCGCGGCGACCAGCAGGAAGGCCATGAAGGCCAGCAGGCCGGACATCACCGGGTCAAGGTTAAACTGGCGCCCCAGGCTTGCGCCAATTCCCACCGAGATGAAAAAGGTCATGACGCCCATACTGAGGTTAAACGGCAGCATCAGCTGCTCGCGGTAGGTCTGGGAGAAATCCAGCCAGCCGCGGGCGAAGCTGTTGGTGGTGTCCGCCGAAAACGGCGGGAAGATGAACACCAGCATAAACGAGCCGATGATCATAAACGGCAGCGCGGCGGTAAAGCCGTCGCGGATGGCAATCACATACTTTTGCTGGCCGAGCTTCGCGGCCAGCGGGGTAATTGACTGCTCAATCACCGCGACCATGGATTGATATAACGAACTCATGAGAACACCTTTTAGTGTGCCGCTTCGATGAGCGACAGAGCATAGTCCAGTACCTTATCGCCACGTTGCATGCCGTAGTCCATCATATCGATGGGCTGGACGGGAATGCCTTTGGTGGCTGCCTTGTCTGAGAGTGTCTGTAACATGTATTTCACTTGCGGTCCGAGAAGGACAACCTGGTATTGCGGAAACTGCGTATCAAATTCGGAAACGCCATACGCATCAATTTTTACCGGCAAACCTCGTTCTTTTGCGACATCGACCATTTTGCTGACCAGCAGGCTGGTGGACATCCCGGCAGAGCAGCAGAGCATAATCTTGAACATCGACAACCATCCTCAAAATGTAAATAGATATTGCGCTGATGATTGGATATCAGATGGAAACCGGTTTCCATTTATAAAAAGCAGAAGTGTGATACTCATCAAGATCCCTTACTTATGAGGCTAATTAACCCGATATGCGTCACACAATTTGGCTGTTTTGACATCATTTTGAGTGGAAACGGAAAATCGGTTTCCATGGAAAACGGAAACGGATATACTCCCTTCTGGCTATAATGTGAGCCGAAGCGGTCATGGAATTTGCAGGCGCGAGGTAAGCCTGTCAGGGGAAAGAGATGTCGACAATCAATGATGTATCACGTCTTGCCGGGGTGTCTAAAGCCACGGTATCGCGAGTGTTGAGTGGGTCGCGTGGCGTAAAGGAAGCCAGCCGTCAGGCGGTTCTGAAGGCAGTGGATGAACTTAACTACCGGCCTAATGTGATTGCGCAGTCGCTGCTGAGCCAGTCGACAGGGTGCATCGGGGTGATTTGTGCCCAGGAAAACATTAACCAGACCACCGGTTATCTCTACGCGCTGGAAAAACAGCTCAGTCAGCACCAGAAACACCTGCTGCTGCGCTTCGCGCATAGCAAAGCGGAAGTGATGCATGCTCTGGAAGAGCTCTCCTGCGGGCTGTGCGATGACATTCTGGTGATTGGCGCGCGTTTCCCGCTGGACGTCGACAGGGACAACGTTATCCTGGTTGACTGTATGGAGTCTGATAATTCCAACAGTATCCAGTTCGATCATGCCTTTGCCGCTGAAACCGCCTGTAACTATCTGACCAGCCAGGGGCGACGCCAGATTGCCCTCATCCACCCGCACGGCAGCGGTTTTGCTGACCAGGTTCTGCTTGGCTACAAGCATGCGCTGGAGAAAAATTTCCTGCCCTTTAATCGCAACCTTGTGTTTATGGACGCCACTTCCTCGTCCGTTGCGCTTCAGGAGCTGCTCAATAACGCCAGCACGCTGAATTTCAACGCGTTGCTGGTCGCGGACGAGCAGGAAGCCCAGCGGGTGATCCCGCAGCTGCAGGCGTTTAATAAATCCGTGCCGGAGGACATTATGGTCTTCAGCCTGGCCGGTTCGCTGCACCTGCCGGGTATTCCGGTGATCCCGGCCATTGAATATTCAATGGATGCCATGGCGGCGCGTATCGTGAGCTGGCTGACGGAAAAAACGCAGATGCTGGGCTCGTATGTGCTGCGCGGGGATCTCATCATTCCGGACGTGCGGAAGCGTTAAACGTATGATGTAGGCCGGGTAAGCGCAGCGCCACCCGGCAAGCAGCATTCAATAGTCTTCCATACAATCAACCTGGCCAATCGCTGCCCAGTAGGCGTCCAGGTTGTCGCGCTTGACAGCGGTGATGGCATTCTTAATCAGCAGTTGATTGGCCTCGGACGATAAAATCATGGCCTGCCAGGCTTTATCGCTCTGTTTTTTCTGGGGTGTACAGGCTTTTTTCACATCTTTGAGGACCTGCTGCTTGATTTGAGCCTCCCGCGCCGGATCGTCCTTTTCCTGCGCATGGACAAACGCGGCGAACAGCAGACAAACCAGCAGGCAGACCAGGTGCGCAGCTTTCATCGAAACCCCCTTGAAGAGACGCATGCTTCCCATGAAATATATCGTTACATTCAGTGTAGCGACGCCAGCCGAAAGTATGAATTTTCTCACCATCGCGTATCATGAATCCCCGCAAGCGCTACTGAATACCTCCCCCGAGCGACTGCCACAGGGTGATGCGGTTTTCCAGATCGGTTTGTTGTAACGCGATAAGCGACGACTGCGCCGACCACAATGACCGCTGTGCGGTCAGTACCGTCAGATAATCCCCGGCACCTGCTCGGTAGCTGCGTGTTGCTACCTCCAGCGTTTTTTGCTCCGCCGCCACGTATTCTCGCTGGGCATCCAGCTGCTCGCCGAGGGTTTCACGACGCGCCAGCGCGTCGGCCACGTCTTTAAACGCGCTCTGGATGCTTTTCTCGTAGGTGGCGATTAACCCTTTTTTCTCGGCTTCTGCATAACGCAGTTGCGCCAGATTGTTGCCACCGCTGAACAACGGCAGGGTAACGGACGGTGCGAATGACCACACCTTCATACCGTGGCTGAACAGAGACGAGAGCGAATCGCTACCGACGCCCGCGCTGGCGGTAAGCGAGATGGTCGGGAAGAAGTTCGCGCGCGCGGCACCGATGTTAGCGTTGGCGCTCAGCAGGTTATGCTCGGCTTCCTGAATGTCCGGGCGACGCAGCAGCGCGCTGGAGCTGACGCCCGCCGGGATCAGCGTGATGGCGTTATCGCTCAGGCTCTCCAGCGTACCCGGCAGCAGGTTGTCTGGCACCGTGTTGCCCGCCAACAGATTAAGGGCGTTTTTGTCCTGTAGCACCTGTGTTTGATAGCTCGCCACGCTGGCGCGCGCCTGCTGGTAAACCGCCATCGCTTCGCTGACGTCCGTTGCCGCCGCCACGCCGACCTCCTGCTGGCACTTCACAATCCTGAGCGAGTTCGCCGCGCTCTCCTGGGTCGATTTCGCCAGCGCCAGGTTGCTGTTATCCGCCGCCAGCGTCACCCAGGCGGTGGTCAACTCGCTGACCATCGTCAGGCGCGTGTTCCGGGCGGTGAACTCGCTGGCGAGCCAGGTTTCACGCGCCGCGCGCGACAGGCTCTGGTTACGGCCAAACAGATCCAGCTCGAAGCTCGAGACCGCGCCGTTGGCCTCATCGCTTGTGGCGACGCCGCTTGCCAGCGTACGGCTGCGGGTGTGGCTCAGCTCAGCGTCCACCGTCGGGAACAGAGACGATCGCGTTTCGCCGTACTGGGCGCGGGCGGCGTCGATATCGGCAATCGCTTTTTGCACGTCGCGGTTGCTGTTCAGCGCCAGGGTAATCACGCTTTTCAGGCGCGGATCGTGCATCACCTGCTGCCACTGGCTCACCACAGCAGTGGCTTCGCCATGCGCGCCAGGTAACGTTGTCGGGACGGGCGCGGCCGGGCGCTGATACGTCGGATCCAACGACACGCAGCCTGCACTCAGCAGCGCTAACACTAAAACAGATAAACGAAACATTATGACCTCCGGTTGCTGTGTTTACCGGAGAACAGACGTTTCACCAGTACGAAAAATAACGGAACGAAGAAGATCGCCAGCAGCGTGGCGGCGAGCGTTCCACCGATAACGCCGGTACCGATTGCCACCCGGCTGTTGGCCCCCGCCCCGGTGGCCATCGCCAGCGGCGTCACGCCTGCGATAAACGCCAGCGAGGTCATGATGATGGGGCGCAGACGCGTCTGGGCGGCACGCAGCGCTGCCCGCGTCAGGGAGTAGCCTTCGGCGACTTTTGCCTCGGCAAACTCAACAATCAAAATCGCATTTTTTGACGACAGGCCGATGGTGGTCAGCAGCGCCACCTGGAAATAGACGTCATTACTCAGGCCGCGCAGGGAGGCAGCAATCGCCGCACCCAGTACCCCCAGTGGGATCACCAGGATGACGGAAATCGGCACTGACCAGCTCTCATACAGCGCCGCCAGGCAGAGGAAGACCACCAGGATCGAGAGGGCATAGAGACTCATTGCCTGACCGCTGGCCAGTTTTTCTTGTAAGGACAAACCGCTCCACGCCCAGGTGCTGCCGGATGGCAGGTTGTTTGCCAGCTGCTCCATTTTGCTCATCGCCGTACCGGAACTGGCGCCACTGGCGTTTTCCCCCTGAATTTCATAGGCCGCCGAGCCGTTGTAGCGCACCAGACTTTCCGGGCCATACTCCCAACGAGTGGTGGCGAACGCGGAGAACGGCGTCATGGTGCTGTCGCTGCCGCGCACATACCATTTGTTGAGATCGGACGGCGCGGCGCGATAGTCACTGTCGCCCTGGATATAGACCTTTTTCACTCGACCGCGGTCGATAAAATCATTCACGTAGGTGCCACCCCAGGCGCTGGAGAGGGTGTCGGTGACGTCGCTCAGAGAGAGTCCCAGCGACACGGCTTTGTTGTTATCGATATCCACCTGCAGCTGCGGCATCTGGGGCAGATCGTTGGCGCGTACCGCGTGCAGGGCGCTGTCCTGATTGGCTTCGCCAAGCAGCTGGTTACGCATCTTCAGCAGCGTGTCGCGGTCGGTGCCGCCGCTGGCCATCAGCTCAAAGGTAAAGCCGTTGCTCTGGCCCAGACCGTCCACCGCCGGCGGCGTCATGGCGAAAATGGTGGCATCGCGGATGGTGCTCAGCTCCTGCGTGGCGCGCAGGGCAATGGCCTGAGCGGTGTTTTCATCGCCCTTACGTTCGGACCAGTTTTTCAGGGAGACAAACGCCATCCCGGCGTTCTGGCCGCTGCCGCTAAAGCTAAAGCCTTCAATGGTGAAAATAACGTTGGTGTTGGCTTTCTCTTTGGTGAGGAACCACTCGCGCACCTGGCGGCTGACTTCGGCGGTACGTACCGTCGTGGCGCCAGCAGGCAGGGTGTATTGCACCATGATTTCGCCCTGATCTTCCGTTGGCAGGAAGCTGCCCGGCAGCTTCAGCATCGCGAACCCCATCGCGCCGCAGAGCAGGGCGTAGATGACCAGCATGCCGCCGGAGCGGCGCAGGGCGCGCAGCACCTTGTTCTGATAGCCGTGCTCGGTTTTGCTGTAGAAGCGGTTAAACGCGCCGAAGAAACCTTTCTTGTGCAAAGCCGTGTGGCTCAGAATCGAGCCACAGAGTGCGGGCGTCAGGGTTAATGCCACCACCACGGAGAGGAGCATCGCCGAGATAATGGTGACCGAGAATTGACGGTAAATCACCCCGGTGGAGCCGCCAAAGAAGGCCATCGGCAGGAATACCGCAGAGAGCACCAGCGCAATGGCGATCAGCGCGCCAGAGATTTCGCCCATCGATTTTTCGGTGGCCTCCCGGGCGGGCAGCCCCTCGTCGCGCATAATACGCTCGACGTTTTCCACCACCACGATGGCATCATCCACCAGCAGCCCTATCGCCAGCACCATCGCAAACAGCGTTAAGGTATTGATGGAGTAGCCAAACAGCGCCAGCACGCCAAAGGTGCCCAGCAGCACCACTGGTACCGCCAGCGCCGGGATCAGCGTGGCGCGAATGTTTTGCAGGAACAGATACATCACCACCACCACCAGAATGATGGCTTCGAACAGGGTCTTAATCACGTCCTCAACGGAGATCTTGATGAACTCGGTGCTGTCTTTCGGGTAGGCCACGTCGTAGCCTTCCGGCATCGACTTTTTGAACTCCGCGATTTTCTCTTTTACTGCCGTGGCGGTATTCAGCGCGTTGGCGCCTGGTGAAAGCATCACGGCCATACCTGCCGCCGGGTGGCCGTTCAGTCTGGCGGTGGCGGTGTAATCTTCGCTGCCCATCTCCACGCGCGCGACGTCGCTGATGCGCACCACCGCACCGCTGGACTGGCTCTTCACGATGATGTTTTTGAACTGCTCCACCGTCTGCAGGCGCGACTGGGCGCGGACGGTGGCGGTCAGCTGCTGGGCGTTCGACGAGGGCAGTGCGCCGATTTTACCGGCGGAAACCTGCACGTTCTGCGCTTCAATTGCGCTCTGCACATCTGAAGGCATCAGCGAGTAAGAAGCCAGCTTCGCCGGGTCGAGCCAGATGCGCATCGCGTATTCCGCCCCGAACACCTGCAGGCTGCCGACGCCTTCCACGCGCGCCAGCGGATCCTGCATATTACTCACCAGCCAGTCGGCGATATCCGAGCTGCTGGCGGTGTCGGTTTTATCGTACACGCCCATGATCAGCAGGAAGTTGCTCTGTGATTTTTCCACCGTAATGCCGGACTGCTGCACCTCAGTGGGCAGGCGAGATTCCGCCTGCTGAACTTTGTTCTGCACCTGGACTTGCGCGGTGTCCGGATCGGTACCCTGCTCGAAGGTGACGGTAATGCTTACCGACCCGTCCGAGCTGCTGGTAGAGGTGAAGTAGAGCAGGTTATCCAGCCCGGTCAGCTGCTGCTCAATGACCTGCGTCACGCTGTTTTCCAGCGTCTGCGCGGAGGCACCGGTGTAGGTGGCGGAGATCTTGATCGACGGAGGGGCGACGTCCGGGTACTGCGCGACCGGCAGCGTGCGGATGGCAAGTATACCGGCGAGCATAATCAGAATGGCGATCACCCAGGCAAACACCGGGCGACGCACGAAGAAACGGGAAAACATCAGGCGTTCCCTCCTTTGGCTTTTATCTCTTCAGGCTTCACCTGCTGGCCGGCGGTGACTTTATCGGTGCCTTCTACAATCAGCCTGTCGCCCGCCTTCAGGCCGCTCAGTACCAGCCATTTGTCACCGTAAGTGTCACCCGTTTCCAGCTGGCGCTGCTCCACCTTGTTGCTGGCGTTCACCACCAGTGCGGTGGCCATACCTTTGGCATCGCGGGTGATGCCCTGCTGAGGGGCCAGGATCGCGTCATCCATAATGCCCTCATCCACTCTGGCGCGGACAAACATACCGGGCAGCAGCTGATGCTGCGGATTCGGGAAGACGGCGCGCAGGGTGACCGAGCCGGTCGATTCATCGACCGCGACTTCGGTCAATGCCAGGCGGCCTTTTTCGTTGTAGGTGCTGCCGTCTTCAAGCAGTAGCGTGATGCTCAGCGTATCGCTGTTTGTGGCCAGAGTTTGCTTGCGTAATCGCAGCAGATCGGCGCTTGAGCGGGTTAAATCCACGTACATGGTGTCCAGCCCACGAATGGTGGCAAGCGCGGTGTCCTGCTGGGCGGTGACCAGTGCTCCGGGTGTAACGGAAGAGATGCCGATGCGTCCGGCAATCGGCGCGGTGACGGTGGTCCAGTTGAGGTTAATGCGTGCGCTCTCCTGCGCGGCTTTCTTTGACTCGACGCTGGCCTTGTCCTGTGCGCAGGTGGATTTCGCGTCTTCCGCATCCTGGCGTGATACGCCGTCGTCTTTCACCAGCTGCGCATAGCGCTGGGCTTTCTGGCAATCAGCCGCTACCAGTGCCTGCGCCTGTTTCAGCGCCGCGGCGGCCTCATCAAACGCGGCGCGGTAGCTGGAGGGATCGATTTGATACAGCGCCTGTCCGGCTTTCACCGTATCGCCCTCGGTGAACAGCCGTTTCTGGATAATGCCGCCCACCTGTGGACGCACTTCGGCGCTCATCGCGGCGGTCGTGCGGCCAGTCAGCTCACTGACGACGGACACCGGCTGGCTCATGAGCGTGACAATCCCCACTTCCGGAAGAGGGCGCTGGGGAGCAGATGTTTGCGCATTATCGCATCCTGTCAGGAGGAATAATGCTGCGATGGAGGTTGTTATGGTTTTCATAATCTTTTTCCAGGGTGAACGAGGCCTGCCCTGTAAATGGCTTAACAGGGAGGAGGGCTATTTAAAGGCACAGCGATACCGCATCTCTGGCTGAGCCAGAAATGTAAAAAAGGGGAATTACTTATTCCCGCTAATTATTCACATGCAATTACTTCTCAGTGAAAAGCATATTTAAAATATCCTGATAAATGGGCTCTAATTTTTCTGACGGCACTTTTAATGGCGTAAGTCGCCGGTAAATCGAGCCTTCGATCATCACGGCGGTAATCTCCACGCAGCAGCGAATATGCTCATCGCTCAGGTGAGGAAACTGCTTTTTCAGATGCGCACAGGCGTTGGCAAACATACGGGCTTCGGCTGCGGTTAACATGGCCGCTACCTGCGGATTACGCGTCGCCTCGGCGGACATTTCGAGCATCAGCGCATCGTCGTCTTCGTTGAGCGTCTTTCGCCAGGCGAGGGCCTGTGGCATCCCTTCTACCACCGTTTTGTCCTGCATTCCCTCGATACGGGAATCGATGATACGGCGGATCATCTCTTCAATAATCGCGTCTTTGTTACTGAAATAACGGTAAATTTGCCCGACGCTGAGCTTCGCCTCGCTGGCAATTTGCGACATGCTGGCCGCATGAAATCCGCTGGCGCGAAAGCAGCGGCGAGCGGCGGTTATGATCTCGTCCTGGCGCAGTTTTTGTCGTTCTTCCAGTTTTGTGCTCATCGTCGGCTACCGTGTAAAAGTGAGAATGATCGTTCTCATTATACGTTTTGGACACCTCCTGGAAAGGCTTTTTTTATTTACATATTGAATGAATATTTCAGGATTAAAAAAATGGAGGAAATAAGGAGTTTTTATGAAGGATAAGCTGTGAGATATTCAGATTGCGTGGAAAATAAGGAGAGAAATATGCGCCTGAGCATAACAGAAAATGTCACACCCGCAGAGAAAGAAGAGTTATTAACGGGACTGAGAGCGTATAACGCGAGATTTTTAGATCTGGCAACCTTTAGCGGCGATATTGGTGTTTACGTGCGTGACGAAAAAGGCGTCATGCTGGGCGGGTTAATCGGCGTGCGCAAAGGCGACTGGCTGAATATTGATTACCTCTGGGTAAGCGACACCGTACGAGGAACTGGTGTAGGCAGCCAGCTCATCAAAGCGGCTGAAGAGGAAGCGAGACGCAAAGGCTGCAAGCACGCGCTGGTGGATACGGCCAGCTTCCAGGCGCGTCCGTTTTATGAAAAACAGGGGTATCAGCTGCAGATGTCTTTGCAGGACTATCCCTATCAGGGCATGCAGCGTCATTACCTGGCGAAAGCGCTTTAAGCCTGGTTCTGTCGTTAGGCATTCTGCTATTTATTGCGAGTCGCTTTCCGAATTTAAAGCGCGTTGCTTGTCTTCTTTTCAGGCCCAGGCGCATGCTTTGGCCTGGTCAAGAAAACCATGGAGATGGCAATGGAACGTACAGCAAAACTCTTCAAAAAGGGGCGAAATCAGGCAGTGATGCTGCCTGCTGAATTCACGTTTGATACAGAGAGCGTTTATATCCGACGAGATGAGGAAGGGAATGTCGTTTTGACTGCGAGATCGGAAAAGGAGCGTCACAGAGATAACTTTTTACGTTTATTGAAGCAGACTCATGTTCCTGATTCATTTCTGAGCAAAGAGGAACGTAATCAGAGCTATACAACAAGAGATCCATTTGAAGGGCTCTAGAATATGCTGCATATGTTGGACACAAACATAGTAAGCCACCTCGTAAGGCAACATCCCGGGGTGATAAAACAATATTCTCGCACCCCAACAGAAAAAATGTGTATTTCAAGCGTGACGGAGGCCGAACTGCTTTATGGCATAGCCAAAAAGCAAAGTGACACATTACAAAAAACCATACTTGAGTTCCTTAAAACCATCACTATCTGCGACTGGGACAGTGAAGCCGCAGCAACGTACGGTGAACTCCGCGCAGCAATGGAGAAGAGAGGAAAAGTGATGGGCGATCTCGATCAGCTGATCGCTGCGCATGCTATTAGTCGGGGTACAACGATAGTGACTAACGATCATGCGTTCAGAATGGTGCAGGAGCTTGCCGTCGAGGACTGGACGGCAGCGTCGTGATCTCTGATGCCAGGTGGCACGCCGCCACCCGGCGATATCCGCATATAACGTATCCTTCTTACTGATTCTTTTTAGGTTTTTATTTCACCGCCTCGTTGTCGATATAGTCACTACACCATTTATCAAAAGGAACTGTCTTGTGAAACGTCGATTAGGTGCTCTGGTTCTCGCGGGTCTGCTGCTGGCAGGATGCGATCAAAGTGGCAGCGATGCCAAACACATTAAAGTCGGCGTCATCAATGGCGCTGAACAGGACGTGGCGGAAGTCGCCAAAAAAGTGGCTAAAGAGAAATATGGCCTGGATGTGGAGCTGGTGGGCTTCAGCGGTTCGCTGCTGCCCAACGACGCCACCAACCAGGGGGAACTGGATGCCAACGTTTTCCAGCATCGCCCGTTCCTTGAAGAGGATAACAAGGCGCATAACTATAAGCTGGTCGCCGTGGCGAATACTTTTGTTTTCCCGATGGCGGGCTACTCCCGCAAAATCAAATCCGTGTCTGACCTGAAGGACGGCGCGACCATCGCCATTCCAAACGATCCGACCAACCTGGGACGCGCGCTGTTGCTGTTGCAAAAAGAGAAGCTCATAACCCTGAAGCCAGACACCGGTCTGCTGCCGACGGCGCTGGATATTACCGCGAATCCCAAACACCTGAAGATTATGGAGCTGGAAGGGGCGCAGCTGCCGCGCGTGCTGGATGACCCGAAAGTGGATGTCGCGATTATCAGCACCACCTATATTCAGCAAACCGGGCTGTCGCCGGTGCATGACAGCGTCTTTATTGAAGATAAAAACTCGCCGTACGTGAATATTGTGGTGACGCGCGAAGACAACAAAGACGCGGAGAACGTGAAGGAATTTATCCAGTCTTATCAGTCGCCTGAAGTGGCTAAAGCCGCTGAAACCATCTTTAACGGTGGGGCGGTACCGGGCTGGTAAGGGAGCGGACAGAAAACGGGTTGCTTAAATTGGCCCGATTCCATCGAACATCGCCCTTTAGCCCACAGTGTTAATCGTGGCCACGGGCTATTCTCTTACCACACTAACTGGAGAATAGCCCATGAACATCACCCACATTCGCAACGCCACGCAGCTGATTACCTACGCCGGTAAACGCCTTTTAATCGACCCGATGCTGGCCCCGAAGGGCGCATACCCGGGCTTTCCCGGCACGGCACGCGCCGATCTCCGCAACCCGATGGTCGAGCTTCCCGTTGACGTCAACACGCTGCTGGACGCCGATGCGGTGATCGTTACCCATACCCATGACGATCACTGGGACCGCACTGCGGCGGAACTGATCGCCAAAGACAAACCGATCTACGTGCAAAACGACAGTGACGCCGCGCTGCTGCGCAGCCAGGGGTTTAGCAACCTGACGGTGATGACCGATGCGACCCGTTTCGGCGATATTCAGATTGCGAAAACCCACGGCGGCCAGCACGGTACCGACCGCGCTTACGCCGTACCGGAGCTGGCGGCGCGGCTGGGCGAGGCCTGCGGCGTGGTGCTGCGTCATCCTGCTGAGAAGACGCTCTGTCTGGCAGGGGATACCGTCTGGCGTGAAGAGGTGGCAGCCGATCTGCAAAAGCACCAGCCGGATGTGGTGGTCCTTAACGCTGGCTATGCTCACGTTATTGGTTTTGGGCCGATTATTATGGGCCAGCAAGACGTGCTCAACGTCCATTTCCTGCTGCCGCAGGCCCACATTGTGGCGAGCCACATGGAGGCCATCAACCACTGCCTGTTGACCCGCAGCGCGCTGCGTGAGTACGTTGAAGCCAACCAGGTGAGTGACGCAGTGAGCATTCCCCAGGACGGTGAAACCGTTATATTCTGAGTGTTTTAAAGGGAAGGGAGAAACTGATGTCGCTCATCAACGTCGCCATTGTCGCGGTAGACGGGTTCAGCCCGTTCCACTACTCCGTTCCCTGCATTCTGTTTGGTGACTCGGTCTCCGGCGAAAAGCGCTTTAACGTGACGATTTGCGCCGAAACGCCCGGTTTCCTCACATCAAAAGACGGATTTGCCCTCAATGCTACGCAGGACTACTCCGCCATCGGACAGGCCGATATTGTCGTCGTTCCCTACTGGCAGCATGTCCTTGAACGCCCGCCTCAGACGCTGCTCGACAGCCTGATACGAGCAAGAGATCACGGCGCGGAGATCGTCGGGCTGTGTCTGGGGTCGTTTGTGCTGGCTTATGCGGGGATCCTCGACGGCAAACGTGCGGCCACCCACTGGGAGTTCGAACGCCAGTTTCAGTCGCTCTTCCCGAACGTCCGGCTGGATATCAATGCCCTCTACGTGGATGACGGCAATATCATCACTTCCGCAGGCACTGCCGCCGCGCTGGACTGCTGCCTGTATATCATTCGTCAGCGCTTTGGCAGCGTGGTTGCTAACCAGATCGCCCGCCGGATGATTGTTCCGCCCCACCGCGATGGCGGACAGGCGCAATTCATTGCCCAGCCGGTGCCGAAAGATACCCGGGACGGGCGGATTAACGGCCTGATCGACTATCTTCAGCAGCACATCACCGAACCGCATAGCCTGGATTCGCTGGCGGAAGTGGTCTCCATGAGCCGCCGCACGCTGACCCGTCATTTTGTTAAGGCCACGGGGATGAGCGTCGCCGACTGGCTTACCGCCGAGCGCCTGCGGCGCAGCCAGATCTTGCTTGAAGCGGGAAATATGCCGATTGAAAGCGTGGCCGAGCTGGTGGGGTTTAATTCCGCTGTCACCTGGCGACAACAGTTTAAAGCGCGTTTTGGGGTCAGTCCGGCGGAGTGGCGAAAGACCTTTCGTGTTCACTCGTCTTTATAATTCTGTCTCGATGGAATAAAAAGGCGTGGGCGGCATCTTCTGGCTGACGGTTACGAGCGATCCTAACGAGAGTGCTTTAAACACCGTAATCTATTGTTTTCTACTTTGGCGCCAGTGTCTTTTTAGCGTGATCCTGTTATTTGCTGTTTAATGCTGATGTATCCGACGGGCTTCAAGATTTATCATTGTTTCAGCCCATGCACGGGTGTTCTGGCCAGGGAAAAGTGCAATATCCATTTTAATTTTCTCATCTGATAACCAACGTTTACAGATTATCCTGCCAGCAGAAACTGGCGACAATAAATTGGATAATGTATCTCGAGCTCAGAATTCGCCAAAGGCATACCCGGCGGAAATCATCTTCGTCGTTGATGGCGACCTTGAAAGTGGTGACTGGAGAAAAGGAATGCAAGGAACAAAGCATTACCCCAGCCTCTCCACTCTCGTCTCTCCCTCCACCATCGACAGCTGATACAGCGAAAACGATCGATGTTTCTCAATCAAATGCGCCAGCTCCGGCGAGTGGCTGGTGAGCCAGATCTGCGAGTAGCGGCTGGCCTCGGCGATTAAGCTCGCCAGCGCGGGCAGCATCTGAGGATGCAGGCTGTTTTCCGGCTCGTTCAACGCGATAAATGCCGGTGGGCGCGGGCTTAACAGCGCCACCGCCAGGCACAGGAAGCGGAGCGTACCGTCAGAGAACTCTGCGGGCTCCAGCGGTCTGCTCAGCCCTTCGCGCTGCATCATCATCCGGAAGCGTCCGCCGGTGTTGTCGCTGTAAAACACGCAGCCGGGGAAGGCCTGGTCGAGAATGCGCATCAGCAGCAGTTCGTCGCCAATCTCGACAATGGTCTGAAACGCCGCTGCCAGGTTGGCGCCGTCGCTGGCCAGCACCGGGGAGCGGAAACCAACCTGCGGGGCACGCATCGCCGAGCCGGAGGAGACGGAAAACTCATGGTAAAAGCGCCAGTTACGCAGGGACTCGCGCATCTGCGACACTTCCGGGTAAAGATGCGGTTCACCGAGCTGGCCGAACACCGATTCATTCTCATAGAGCGTGCCGCTGTGAGTCACTTTCTCATGATGCACGTTATTCAGAAACACCGCCTGATTCCTGCGCTTCATCAGCTGCGACGAGGGGCGTCGGTGCTGGCCACTCAGCCAGAGAGATTCTGCTTTGATCACCGGATCGAGCTGAAACTGCGAGGGATAGGGCAGCTTCTCCACAAACCCGACCTGCAGCTCGTATTCATAGGTCTCTGTTTCTACCGCCAGATTCATCCGCCGCAGCTGATCGCTGCGGGTTTTGCCTGCCCAGAACACCTTCAGGATGCCGCCCTCGTTTGCCAGCGCCTGGGAAAACTGCCCCTGCGCGGCGCTGTGCATCAGATGTATCGCCTTGTAGATATTCGATTTCCCGGTGCCGTTCGGCCCAAAGACGATGTTGAGCTGCTCTAGCTCCAGCGACATATCGCGGATGGAGCGGTAGTTTTGGATGTGCAGGGTGTTAATCACAGGCAGGCCCCTTTTGCAGAATAAGCCTGTATATAATCACAGTCTTTGAGATGAAATGCAAAAAAGAGACGACAGTGAGGATGTCGTCTAAACGGGCTACTGCTGCGGGCCTCTACGGGTCAATGGGGCCTTCGCGTCTTTATTTACTTAACGGCCAGACGCAGACCCAAATCATCAGGATAGGGATCAAAGTAGTTTTGCGTCATCAGATACCGGTCAGGATATTCGGCAAGGTAGTGCTTCAGCAGCGTGATCGGCGCGAGGATAGGCAACTGTCCGTTGCGATAGTGCAGGATCACATCGCGCAGTTCGCCGCGCTGGCGGCTGTTCAGCTGGTTACGGAAATAGCCCTGAATATGCATCAGTACGTTAGTGTGATTCTTCCGCGAGGCGGGCTTTTTCAGGATGGTCATCAGTTTTTCCCGGTACGCCACAAAAAAGGCGTCCAGGTCTTCCCACTCGTGCAGCGAGGCGACGAACGGGCCGATTTCACGGTAACCCGCCTGATGGTGCGCCAGCAGCTGAAGCTTGTAGCGGCTGTGAAAATCCAGCAGCGCGCGGCGCGTCAGGCCATTTTTTCGCAGTGTGTTCAGCTCGTGCAGCGCAAAAACACGCTCGACGAAGTTTTCCCGCAGCACCGGGTCGTGCAGGCGTCCATCCTCCTCCACAGGCAGCCACGGCCAGGTTTCAAGGAGGGCAGCGGTGAACAGCCCGACCCCCTCCTTGCGGCCCCGGTTGCCGTTTTCATCATACAGCCGCACGCGTTCCATGCCGCAGCTGGGGGATTTCGCACAGACGATAAAGCCGGAGAGATCGCCAATTTTCGGCAAAAAGTCTGCTGTAAAGTCCGCCATTTTCTGCGTAACGTCTTCATGAGGCGCATGGCTGAAGCGCATCTGCGTTTCACCGTTCGTCGTTACGATCAGGCGCAGCGCCGGGCGAGGCGTCGGCAGGCCGATGGCCATTTCCGGGCAGACGGGTCTGAAATTCACCCACTGGGCCAGCTCATCCATGACGAAACCCATACGCTTATGTCCGCCGTCAAAGCGAACGGCGGATCCGGTCAAACATCCGCTAATACCGAGCACAGGTTTCGTTGTCATGGTGTGGTCCTCCCGTTCATATAACTAAAACTTACACAACATGACTAATTTGTCCAAGTATTCGCGGGACTATTTTTTTTATTCTTTTAAAATCAAGAGGGATTTGCTGCCCTTGCAGGACTGGCTCAGCAGCAGCGGGAAAATCGTCAGAGGATAATCACTTCAAGGGAAACCTGCTGCTGCCACTGTTCCACCTGTTTTTTCCGTGCCGCGGTGAGCTTACCGCTGGTGACCAGCAGCCATTTGCGCTCCGGGAAAATTTCCGGTGCCAGTGCGTCAGGAGGCGAGGGCAGAATGTCGATCCGGTGGCCCTGCCCGGTGCGCGTCAGGGCTTCGAGCCAGATCTCGCAGGCGTCGTTCAGGTGCCAGCCGCTGAGCAGAATATTATCCCCTGGCGCTTTCTTATCGCCCTCGAGGCAAAACGAGGTGTAGGCGATGATGATGCCGTCAAGGATCGCGCGCAGGGTCATGGCGGCGGCGACGTTAGCTGAGACCTGGCTGCGCAGCGGGCGCAGCACGTTCGTGACCAGCTCGGGTCTTGGGTACTCGCGTCCGGCGTCGTAGATCATCTGGCGCAGGGACTCGATTTTGCCGTCCTGCAGACGTTGCAGCATGTTCTGTTGCAGGGTTTGCCAGTTGTTGGTCCGCCCCGGCGTCGGGCGTTCCAGCAGCGGTTTGACCTGGCCAATCGGGACACCTTTTTTAACCCAGTCGAGGATTTTAAGCGCCTGCTGGACGTCCTCATCGCTGTACTGGCGGTGGCCGCCTTCCGTGCGCTGTGGCTTGAGTAAACCGTAGCGACGCTGCCACGCCCGCAGGGTAGTGGCGGTGATGCCGCTGAGTCTGGCGAATTCGCCGATGGAGTAAGCCATGTCCGTGTCCAGAGTGGAGGAATACTCTCAATATACTACGAATTTTCCCGAACGGGATGAAGCGCCGAAACGGTGCACTACACTTAACATCCAACCGTGCAAATGAAAGGAATTCTCATGAAGCTATGGCCTGTTGTGACCGGTGTTGCCATTGCCCTGACGCTGGTCGCCTGTAAATCCCCTACGCCACCGAAAGGCGTGCAGCCGATTTCCGGTTTTGACGCCAGCCGCTATCTCGGTAAATGGTACGAAGTCGCCCGCCTGGAAAACCGCTTTGAACGCGGGCTGGAGCAGGTGACCGCCACCTATGGCAAGCGCAGCGACGGCGGCATTAGCGTGCTTAACCGCGGTTACGACCCGGTGAAGAACAAGTGGAATGAGAGCGAAGGGAAGGCGTACTTTACCGGCGAACCGACCACGGCTGCGCTGAAGGTGTCGTTCTTCGGCCCGTTCTACGGCGGCTATAACGTGATCAAGCTGGACGACAAGTACCAGTACGCCCTGGTGAGCGGTCCGAATCGCGATTACCTGTGGATTTTGTCGCGCACGCCCACGATACCGGATGCGGTAAAACAAGATTATCTGAACACTGCCCGCAGCCTGGGCTTCCGGGTTGACCAGTTGGTGTGGGTGAAGCAGTAAAGATCGTGCTTTCTTCGTAGGGTATTACTGGCTCGCCTGGATAGACTTCCGTTAAAAGCCCTACGGAGGGAAGAGGACATGAACTGGCAGCCTTTTCGCGGCAATGCACCGGAAAACATGACCATTTTCAGTGCGTCATTTCCCGACGTCAGCGATCGGTGGCCGATGAAAGACGATGCTGTCCGTGAGATTGCCACCCTTGACCGGGCGCTGAAAGCTGAGCCTGCGCTACGTCCCCCTCGGGTTGAATACGAAGAGGGGGGAGAGGCGGTGCTTGTCCCGCAGAACCGCTATTCCGAACAGGCCTTTCGCAACCGCCCGGCGCTGACTGCGTGGCGCACCCGGCTGGTGCCCTCCGCGCTGGCGCTGTTTGTGGTGCAAAACCCGCTGGAAGACCGCCTGCCAGACGGAACCAAAATGGACAGCGACAGCCGCCAGTGGTTTATCCACGCTAACGATGCGGTAGGCGTGCGTTCCCGCGCCCGGGTGCTGGCCGCGCTGGTGGATAAATACATTCATAACGAGAGTGAGAACAACTGGGTCAGCCTGGCGAGCGGGGCTGCAATCCCGGTTCTGGAGGCGCTGCGCGAAGCAAAGCTCGACGGCCAGCAGGTGTATCTCACGCTGGTGGACAAAGACCCCGTGGCGCTCAGCTGGGCCGAAACCATGGCGGCCCAGGAGGGCATTGTGGTGGGCGAACAGCTGACCCTGCTTCGGCGTAACCTGCTTCATACGCTGGTGCGTAATGAGGACTTACTGCTGGAGCTGGGTGAGCATCAGGCTGAACTGGTCGATGCGCTGGGGATTTTCGAATACTTCAACGATACCGATGCGGTAATTTTCCTCCAGCGCGCGCTGCGGCTGGTCAAGCCCGGCGGGGCGGTGATTGTATCGAACATGCTGACCAGCAGCCCGCAGATTGACTTTGTGCTGCGCGGTATCGGCTGGGAGGATATTCACCCGCGGTCGTTACAGCAGCTGCAGGATATCCACATCGCGGCGGGCGTCCCGGTTGAAAACGTCACCGTGGTGGTGCCGAAGGATGGGGTATATGCGGTGATGGAGGTGAGGGTTTAGCGCGATCGGTACATCCGCTGAGTTGGCCAGAAACCGCACGGACAATCCCCTCTCCCTTGAGGGAGAGGGTTAGGGTGAGGGGGAACAGGCCGCACAGAGTGACTTGAATGAGTTTGGTTTTCCAGAAATGATCTCCCCATGAAAATAGAAACCGTACACCCCTCACACTTCGAACGACTGGTCGCCATCTGGGAATCCTCCGTTCGCGCCACTCACCACTTTTTGCAGGAAAGCGATATTGCGGCGCTGCGCCCGCTACTGCTCAACGCCTATCTGCCAAACCTCACCGTCGTGATCGCCCGCGATGATGCAGGCGCTATTCATGGCTTTATAGGCGTGGATGAAAATCGTATTGAAATGCTGTTTGTTGATGATGCGAGCCGGGGAAAAGGCGTCGGGAAATTACTGCTGAAATATGCCATCGCAGAGTTTGGCGTGAATGAAGTGGATGTCAATGAGCAAAACCCGCAGGGCGTTGAATTTTATCGCCATATGGGGTTTAAGCTGGTCGGACGCTCGGAAGTGGACGGGCAGGGGAATCCGTTTCCGCTGTTGCATATGCGGTTGGGTGAATAGTTTTTTACTCCCTCTTCCTGCGAAGAGGGAGCCTGCGAGCTAGTTACTGGTAATTTGCCCGATGATGACGCCACGTACTTTTTCGCCGTCAAAGTAATAAGAGACGGTATTACTCCTGATGAATCCATTCTTTACTGGTGTCTCCTGATAAAAAAGCATCGCGTTGTTTTTGGCGATCTCTTTCTTGCCGAGCAATTCGACTAAGTTCCCATGCGTCGCATTTAACAATGGAACATTAGCGACTGAGACGCTGACATGCTCCGTTGTTTTCGCACACTCTTTATGGATGCCATCCTGGGCTATAGCTAGCGCAGTTAGCAATCCTGCTCCCATTTCGTTATCCGAAATGAACCAGTAATTCGTTCCATCATCGTCATGAAGGCAGACCCAGCGTGCGGAACCGTCTTTGTTAACTGGAGTGCTGGAGATGTCTGCCAAATGAGTAACCTCCATCAGCACGGTTTTCTTGCCGATGGTAATGGTGGGGGAGAGGGGCAATGCTGTTGAAATTTCTGCCAGCGAGTCGTCTTCATTGTAATACTGGGTTGCAAAGCCGGTCATTTCAGTTGCGAAGACATGCGTACTGACTGCAACGAGTAATGGCAATAAATAAAATAAACGCTTCATTTGACAATCAGTACCGTATCGTTGCTTTTCCAGATACTCCTTCTGGCACTTAAAGGAGCAATGATGCAGCCTACAAATGCGTTTTGCTGTGGTTTCCTCAGTGAGTTTATCTATTGGTTGTTCTATAGAGTGCATAAATTCAATAGCCTCTATTGAACCTTCGCGATCTTGTATATCGACAGAGCCTTTAATTTTACGGTCTGAATCATCCTCGAGCCATAAGTAAACAGGTATAGCCATATCAGTCTCCTTTTATAGACTGAGGAAAACTACTCTTCATTGATATGTTAAATTGTGATTTAGATTTCAAAATAGGAATGCTGGAAAATTTTATCTGCTAAAAAAGAAAGTTATCGTTGCGAAATATGTGTGGCGTGAATTGATGTGAAAAAAACATAGAGTTTATTTATGATCACTATTCTATAGTAAGAGCTATAATAGCTTATAGAAAGTATCTAGTATTAAAATGGGGAATGTCATTAAGTAACGAACTTGTACCGGAATTATCGCTTAGCCTGCTTATCCCATTTTAATAAGCCGACAATATCTTTCTCACCTTCGGCTTCTTTCAGCAGGCGCTGCTTTTTTTCAAACTCAATATATTCCGAGCACGCTTTTTCATCAGCCGCTTTCTTGCTGATTTTGCCTGCGCCTTCTAAAACGTCCCGGTCGTTAAATTGCAGGAATTGATCGAGTTTGGTTTGCCAGTCTCGTAAAAATATCTGCTTGCGACGTTTGGCCTGATCTTCAGCAAAGTCGAGCCACATATTAGCGACACGATTAAGCTCACTGACCTCATCCTGAGACAGATAATTTTTTGCAGTGGTGACATCGATTTTACGGACTTCTTCGCCTTTATAGCTGGTCTGCCCCATATGCGGTTGAGTGGCGTCCGCACGTTGGTGAATCAACTCAGCAGCGGTAAGGCCCGTGCAGGCAAAATGCAGTTTGTTCTGGATGGTCTGAAAGAATTACGTGGTTTCTTTGAGTGATGGCTGATAATCAGCGGCCAATGCAAAAATCTCCCTCACGCGGAGATATACCCGACGTTCGCTGGCCCGTATATCGCGAATGCGCTCCAGCATTTCATCGAAATAGTCAGGGACAGCGGATGATCCGACAGGTGGATTTTTCAGGCGCTCGTCATCCATAACGAAGCCTTTTACCAGATATTCCTGTAGCGTTTGGGTGGCCCACTGGCGGAATTGAGTGCCTCGCGTGGAGCGGACGCGATAGCCGACAGCAAGTATTGCTTCAAGATTGTAGTGCTCTATCTCTCTGGAAACCTGACGTTTTCCTTCCTGACGAACTATCCGGAATTTCCGGATAGTTGAATGTTGATCAATTTCGCCATCAGAAAATATATTCATCAGATGCTCGTTGATAGTTCGAACATCTTTACCGTACAGATTGGCGATTGCTGCCTGGGATAACCAGATCGTGTCTGATTCGAAGCGACATTCGACACGCACTCTTCCGTCACCGCTGGCAAACATAATAAATTCGCCTGTTGGAGATTGGATTACGTCTTTATCTGCCATGTCGCCTCCACATCCTTAATGATTAACGCACCAGGCACGTAGTATGCCAGAAATAGCCGCTAAGCCAGATGGTTTGTATTTGCTTTTGCGAGGGGCTTTCCAGGAATCTGAGTCTGAATCGCGGCAAGGCCTTTCTCTATCTGCACAAGTTTGTCCTTCGTCCGTTTGTACTCGTCCTGCAATCTCTGCTCCTGCTCGTTATACGCCACCAGAACAATGCACCCTTTCATCACCTTTACGGTCACATGATGCCCGGTTTCGAACCCCGCTGCGCGCAGCCATTTTCCGGATAAAATGATATTGGGCGTGGATTTGTCGAAAACATTCGGGCGGTATCCCACAATTAACGAACGCTCGGTTCCGGATTGGTCGGTGTCTGGGGTAGAATGCGAATCAGCCATAATCAACTCCTTGATAGTTGGTGAGGTTAGACGCCCTTTAGTGCTCCAACACTGCTGGGCGTTGTTAGAATCCCTGACCCATGTGGTAGGTACCACATGCAGATAAACTAACCGAAATGGTACCTACCATGCAAGAGAAAAAGAAACCAAACTTTGACCGCACCAAGAGTACGATGAAGAACATTCGTTTTGAGGATGAGCTTTTAGAACAGATCGAGAAGGCTGCGGGGAAAGGGAATTTTAGTAAGTGGGTGAAGGAGGCATGTAAAGCACGATTGGAAAGATCTAAGCAGCTGAATTCTTGATAATTATTTTTGACTAAAACGATAGCTGTTTTTTTATACAGTATTTTATTGAAGTATAACTTCTGATCCGATATTGTCTTACATTGAAGGGGTTAGTGCTCTTGTAGGACTGATATCACATTAATTGATAAAAACCTGAGAAAAGTCAATTTTGCTATCAATCAACGAGGTACGTCATGGAAGCAAATGTTTTTATAAAAATAGACTATAAAAAGGATAGACCAAACCCCAGTCAACTCTTTGAAGCTATGAGTTTGTATATTGCTGCGTATGAGCAATTTGGACAAATTTTGGCTAAATCAATCGACGTAAAACAGGAATTTAAATTTCATCTCGAAGATATACAAATATCTTCCATCAAAGCCAAGTTGATTCAGTCTCCTGGCATAATAAATAATTTTTTTATTAATAGAGTGGCTTCTGCAGGTTCAAAATTATTTGAGCAGTTACTTGAAACTGATGAGACAAAGACTGAAGAACAAATTGATCAATTAGCAGCTAATATTGAAGAAACGTTAATTAATGATGGGCTAGGTAATGAAATTGATTCACATATTGATAGGAAAGCACTTTCCCATATGTTAGGAACAGTCTCAAAAGCTAATAATCTAATACTTAAAGATGAGATAGTCGAATTTGGCAGTCCTTCTTATTCGCAAAACATTAATACAAAGTGGCGATTCGCGGGTGATCTTTCAACGATGTTTTTAGGTTTGAAGGAAACGATTATCGCAAAAGATTATTTATATGTAAAAATCGCAATAAACGAAGGTAAACAATTATGGACTTTTAAAAGCTCCAGAATGAATAAAACTTTTACTGCACGAATTCTTGTCAAGGATTGGATAAAGAATTATCAATCCGGTTTAATACCTCCTATTGGACCAAAAGACACTTTATTAGCAGAGTTTAGTTATGATCTTTATAAACCTTATGATAAGCGAAAAACCGCGGAAGTAAGAAATGTAAAGATTATAAGCATCGAGGATATCGTTAGGGGGGGAAGTGATGAGCAATTCGAAATACCAGCTTAGTGCGTTACAGAAAAAGAGTTACGTATCAGATCTTAAAGCTGAGTATTTATATATTTGTGTGCCTTTTTTAATTCTTATTTTAGTTAAGGTATATTTTGGCCCTTTGCGTGATATAATATACTCTTCTGATTGGAGTCTTGCTGCTTCAATAATTCTTGGACAAAACGCAGCGAAAATTTCAAGATCTATTTCACAGATTAAACAAAAAATTAATGATAGTAACTTTAGCTGGTATAGCGCTAAAAGATTTATTTTTGTGATTGTAGCGTTGTTTTTTTATTTTGGAATGATCTTCAAACCAAACGTTTATATTGCTTGCTCTCAGATTTTGATGTTCTTACTTGCCAGTTGGTTACATTTTTCAGATGGATATACAATAAAGATGTTAGAGAGAAAAGTAAAAAATGAAGGGACAAAATAGAGTGATTTTGGCGGAAGATCACAGGAGTCGAACCTGCCCGGGAACGCTGGCGTCCCCAACTGGATTTGAAGTCCAGCCACCTCACCGGAGATGACGATCTTCCGCGCCTGCATTGCTACATGGAGGCGGGGCGCATTATAGCTACTTTCAGGCATTTACCACATACCCCGACACACTTTTTTCACCTCTCTTTTGACCTGAATACCCCCATTTCAGTTAATTCTTAAGAAAATCCTCATGTTAGCCCTGGGTGTCCCCAACATTTACCCCGATCACAAAAAACAAGAAACGTAATTTGCTAACCAGAAAACGCAATACTCCCCCCTGAAACAATGGTTTAAAACCTCTGTAACCGGTCTCAGTGCCCGTGTCGCCACACGGCTGGCGCCTGACGGCCAGCAAAGGATTACAGAACCAGGAGGACGAAAGTATGAAAATCAGTGATGGAAACTGGCTTATTCAACCGGGGCTGAACGTGACATATCCGGTGCAGGTGTTCGACGTGGAGCGGCAGGGCAATGACCTGGTGGTCTACGTGGCGCCGCGCGACGTGCGGGAACGCGCCTGGCAGCTTGATACGTTGATGTTCACCGTCCGGCTTTTCGCACCGCAGGAAGGGATTGTCGGGGTGCGCATAGAGCACTTCCAGGGGAGGCAGGATAAAGGCCCGCACTACCCGCTCAACGTGCTGAACGAAGTGAAGGTTGAGATTGAAAACAATGCCGAGTTTGCTGAGCTGAAGAGCGGCAACATCAGCGTGCGCGTCACCAAAGGCGAGTTCTGGGCGCTGGATTTCCTGCGCAACGGTCAGCGTATTACCGGCAGTCAGCTGAAAAACAACGGCTACGTGCAGGACACCCATACCGACCGCAATTACGTGTTTGAACGGCTGGATCTGGGCGTGGGGGAAACGGTCTACGGTCTCGGTGAGCGCTTTACCGCCCTGGTGCGCAACGGTCAGCGGGTCGATACCTGGAACTGCGACGGCGGCACCAGCACCGAGCAGTCCTACAAAAATATCCCGTTCTACCTGACCAATCGCGGCTACGGTGTGCTGGTCAACCATCCGGAAAACGTCTCTTTCGAAATTGGCTCGGAGAAAGTCTCCAAAGTGCAGTTCAGCGTTGAAGGGGAATACCTGGAGTATTTCGTGATCGACGGCCCGACGCCGAAAGAGGTGCTGAACCGCTATACCCGCTTCACCGGGCGTCCGGCGCTGCCGCCGGCGTGGTCGTTCGGCCTGTGGCTGACCACTTCGTTTACCACCAACTACGACGAAGCCACGGTAAATAGCTTTATCGACGGGATGGCCGAGCGCGACCTGCCGCTGCACGTCTTCCACTTCGACTGCTTCTGGATGAAGGCCTTCCAGTGGTGCGACTTCGAGTGGGACCCGGTAACCTTCCCGGATCCGCAAGGGATGATCCGCCGCCTGAAGGAGAAAGGACTGAAGGTCTGCCTGTGGATCAACCCGTATATCGGCCAGAAGTCACCGGTCTTTCAGGAGCTGAGAGAGAAAGGCTACCTGCTCAAGCGCCCGGACGGTAGCGTGTGGCAATGGGACAAATGGCAGCCAGGACTGGCGATTTATGACTTTACCAACCCGGACGCGTGTCGGTGGTATGCCGACAAGCTGAAAGGCCTGGTGGATATCGGCGTCGATTGCTTCAAGACCGACTTTGGCGAGCGTATCCCGACGGACGTGCAGTGGTTTGACGGATCCGATCCACAGAAAATGCACAACCACTACGCCTTCATCTATAACGAGCTGGTGTGGAACGTGCTGAAAGAGACGGTGGGCGAGGAAGAGGCGGTGCTTTTTGCCCGCTCCGCATCCGTCGGCGCGCAGCAGTTCCCGGTGCACTGGGGCGGAGACTGCTATGCCAACTACGAATCGATGGCGGAAAGCCTGCGCGGGGGGCTGTCGATCGGTCTCTCCGGTTTCGGGTTCTGGAGCCACGATATCGGCGGGTTCGAAAACACCGCTCCGGCGCACGTCTACAAGCGCTGGTGCGCGTTTGGTCTCTTCTCCAGCCACAGCCGCCTGCACGGCAGCAAATCCTACCGCGTGCCGTGGGCGTACGATGACGAGTCTTGCGACGTGGTACGCCACTTCACCGAGGTGAAATGCCAGCTTATGCCGTATCTGTATCGTCAGGCGGCGCTAGCCCGCGAGTTCGGCACGCCGATGCTGCGGGCGATGATGCTGGAATTCCCGGACGATCCGGCGTGTGATTACCTCGACCGTCAGTACATGCTGGGGGATGCGATGATGGTCGCGCCCGTCTTCTCTGAGGCGGGTGACGTGCAGTTCTACCTGCCGCAAGGACGGTGGACGCACCTGTGGCATAACGATGAAATCGAGGGCAGCCGCTGGCATAAACAGCAGCATGGCTTCATGAGCCTGCCGGTTTACGTGCGCGACAATACCCTGCTGGCGCTGGGCAACAATAAGCAGAAGCCGGACTATGCGTGGAATGAGGGGACAGCTTTCCAGCTGTTTAACCTGGGCGATGGCATCACGGCAGTGAGCGAGGTACCTGCGGTGGACGGTTCTGTGGCGTTTACGCTGAAGGCGTCACGTCAGGGCGACACCGTGACCTTTACCGGCACGGGTGACGCGCGAAACTGGTCGGTCTGCTTGCGCAACGTGCCGGAGGTGAGCGGCGTGAAAGGCGGTTCACCGGCGGGAAGCGAGTGGGGCGTGGTGGTGAAAGCCCAGGGGGATGAGGTGGTGGTTTACTTCTGAGCCGTAAAAATGCCCGGTGGTACTTCGCTTACCGGGCCTACGGGATCGAGTAGGCCGGGTAAGGCATAGCCGCCACCCGGCTTGTTTATTGCACCGGTGTTGAAACTACACCACCCGTCATGGTCTGCTGCACCTGCTGTTTATCCATATTCACCGCATTCAGCTTGCCGTTGACCGTCGGCTTTAAGGGCGCACTGGCCTGCACGCTGCCGCTGGCGGTGAGCTGAACATTGCCGTCGCCCGCAATCGGCAGCGCCGGCCAGCCCCACTGCTGCAGGATGTTGAGCGGCACGCCGCGTCCGTTCAGGCTCACGGTTGTCTGTCGCTGGGGAAGTTGTGAAACCGTCGCGGTCGCCTCAAGTATCCCTTTCTCGGTAAACGCGCTCAGGTCGGTAATATTCACCGTGGCGGCGTTAGCGTTTAGCGCCAGCGACGGACGACGCACGTCCACACGGTTAAAGGTGGCCGCCGCGCCGTTGAGAGTTGCGCTGCCGCCCCAGACGCCCCACTGGCGATCTTTTACCAGCTGCAGGTTTGCGCCATAGCCATCCAGAGAGGTGATCTGCCACGGGAAGGCAGGATCGATGTCGATTACCAGGTTGCGGCTCAGGCCGAATTTTTGCAGCGTGACGCTGTTCAGCCATTCCGGCAGTGGCGCCATCCACAGCGCTTTCCAGTTCTGCGGCAGGGTGTATTCCAGCCCGGCGATGGCGACGTCGTCCAGCACCAGCGCTTTGCCGTCGCGCAGCCAGTTACCGGAGGTACGCACCATGCCGCCTTCCCAGCGGGAGGTGAACTGGCGTAGCGCCACGCCCTGTGGGGAGAATTCCGCATTCAGGATCGGGTCGAAGAGATGCAGAGAGCCGTAAATGAACTCGCTGGCGTTCATGGACAGGCGGCCTTCCTGGCTCTGCCAGTCGCCTTTGCTCAGCGTCAGGTTGCGCAGGCTTAAATCCAGGTCCGTTACCGCCCAATCCGGGCCCTGCAGCCGGGCGTCAGTAACGTCCAGACGACCAATCTGCAGAGAAGGGATGGTCGTCAGCGGGGCGAAGAACGCCATCAGCGTTTTATCGCTCTGCAGGCGGATCTCGTTCAGACGCAGGGTGTCGATAATCCAGCTGCCGTCGGCGTTGCGCAGGGCGGAGCCGGTGAGTGAGCCGCGTGCCATATCGGCACCAATGGTGCTCAGCACCACCTCTTTGCCGTTAAGCTGGCCCTCGATCAACACGTTGGTGGCCGGCACTCCGTTCAGGGTCAGCGAGCCGGCGCTCATCTGGATCTGCGCGCTTTTACCCAGCACGTTGCCTGCTTCCGGCTGCCACGGGCTGACGCCCCCTGTCACCTTCTGCGCGCTCAGATCCCATTCGGTATTGGGGCTGTTAAACGCCATATTGTTCAGCTGCAGACGGTCCGCCTGCAAGGGCAACGGCGCGGTTTGCGGGGAGAGATTCAGCGTACCGTCGAACAGGGTGATGGTGTCCATATGCAACGGATCGGTGAGCTGGCGGCTGCTCAGGCCAATATCGACTTTTTTGGCAACCAGGGTGGCGGGTTTACCGTCCCGACCGAAGGTGACGTTTTCCAGAATGATGTGGGAAGGCGACGAAAAGCGGTGGTTCATTTTGTCGAAACTGAGTTCGTAGTCGGTATTCACCGTCACCCAGCTGCTGACCTGAGTCGCGCCCCAGCGGGTCTGGAGGAGAATATAGAGCGCCAGCAGCACAATGAGCAGGGCTACCAGAAGATAGACGAGCAGCTTTCCAATAAATTTCATGGTCTTCCATCCCGCAAAACGCACATAGAGGAGTTATGCACGATTTATGCGCAATCCTCAAGGCGGGAATGGTGTAAAGAGATGTCACGGCAGGCATTGACAGCCTGCCGTGAGGACGATCAGTTTTTCTCTGGCGGGAAAACGAGGTTCAGCACGATAGCGGTGATACCGCCCGCAGCAATGCCGGAAGAGAGCAGGTTTTTCACCCAGTCCGGGGCAAACTGCAGGATCAGCGGCTGCTGAGAAACGCCCAGACCGACGGCCAGCGACAGGGCGATAATCATGATCGCGCGACGGTTCAGTGGCTCACGGGAGACGATGCGCACGCCGGAAGCCGCGATGGTGCCGAACATCACCAGCGTCGCGCCGCCCAGCACCGGCTCAGGGATGTGCTGCACAAAGCCACTGACTGCCGGGAACAGGCCGAGAACGATCAGCATCAGCGCCACCACGAAGCCGACGTAGCGGCTGGCCACGCCGGTGAGCTGGATCACGCCATTGTTCTGGCCGAAGCAGGAGTTCGGGAAGGTGTTGAACACCGCGGAGACAAACGAGTTCAGGCCGTTCGCCAGCACGCCGCCCTTCAGACGCTTCATATACAGCGGGCCGGAAACCGGCTGTTCGGAGACGTCGGAGGTGGCGGTGATATCGCCGATGGTCTCCAGAGAGGTGATCATAAAGACCAGCATCAGTGGCAGGAGCAGACCCCAGTCGATGCCCAGGCCGTAGTAGAGCGGTGTCGGGACGGTGATCAGCGCGCTGTTGGCTGGCGCGGTGTTCTCCGGCAGCATGCCCAGCGCCCACGCCAGCAGATAGCCCGCCGCCATGGCGATCACCAGCGAGGCGACGCGCAGGTAAGGGTTACGCTGACGGTTAAGCAGAATAATGATGGCCAGTACGACGCCCGCCAGCAGCAGGTTTTTCGGTGCGCCAAAGGTGTGGTCGCTCATTGCGGCATAACCGCCGCCGATGGAGGTGAGGCCCACCTGAATCAGTGACAGGCCGATAATCATTACCACCACGCCGGAAACCAGCGGCGTGATGACGCGACGCGCCAGATGCAGCACGCGGGAGATCACCATCTCCGTGCAGCTTGCCAGCATCAGGGTGCCAAACAGCGCCGCCATCATGGTCGGGACATCCGCACCGCCGGTTTTCAGGGCTGTACCGCCCATGATCAGCGGCGCCACAAAGTTAAAGCTGGTGCCCTGAATCGACAGTAAACCCGACCCCACCGGCCCCCACGCTTTAATCTGAATAATCGAGGCCACGCCGGAGGCGAAGAGAGACATGCTGATGATGTGCTGCGTATCCTGCGCCGGTAAGCCGAGCGCCTGACAAATCAGCAGTGCCGGGGTGATCACCGCAACAAACATCGCCAGAAGATGCTGGCAGGCAGCGAAAAGCGTCTGCGGCAGCGGCGGGCGGTCTTCAAGGCGGTAAATCAGTTCGCTATTTTGCTTCTGCGCAATCGGTTGCGCATCAGGCGACTCTATGGTGTTAACGGACATCGGCGGCAATCCCACGGTGGAAAAGCGGGCATTTTATCTGACCACCTGGTAAAAGCAAACGATTGCCAGCAAAAAAAGACAAGAAAATCTGCCGCTGTTAGCAGGATTTCTACATCCGAGAAGGAAAAAAAATTACACTTTTTGCGCCGGGAGCTCATGAAGAGCGCAAACCGGCCCAGGATAACGCCGCGTGTGTATGGAACACGCGCAAAACAGGAGCCTTCTATGATTCATCTCGATACGTTGTCGACCCTTGTTGCCGCAACGCTGGTCTTGCTGCTTGGTCGTAAGCTGGTACATAGCGTTTCCCTTCTGAAGAAATACACCATCCCTGAACCTGTCGCCGGCGGCCTGCTGGTGGCGCTGGCCCTGCTGGTGCTGAAAAAAAGCATGGGCTGGGAAATCGATTTTGATATGTCCCTGAAAGATCCGCTGATGCTGGCCTTTTTTGCCACTATCGGCCTCAATGCCAACCTGGCGAGCCTGCGGGCGGGCGGCAAAGTGCTCGGCGTATTTTTGATTGTGGTGGTCGGGCTGCTGCTGATGCAAAACGCCATCGGTATCGGGATGGCGACGCTGCTGGGGCTGGATCCGCTGATGGGGCTGCTGGCAGGGTCAATTACGCTGTCTGGCGGCCACGGCACCGGGGCGGCGTGGAGTAAATTGTTTATCGAGCGCTATGGCTTTGAAAATGCGACGGAAGTGGCGATGGCCTGTGCCACCTTTGGCCTGGTGCTGGGGGGGCTGATTGGCGGCCCGGTGGCGCGTTATCTGGTGAAGCACTCCACCACGCCGGACGGCAGACCGGACGATGAGCTGGTCCCGACCGCCTTTGAGAAGCCGGACGTCGGGCGCAGCATTACCTCACTGGTGTTGATTGAAACCATCGCGATGATTGCCATCTGCCTGACCGTGGGCAAAGTGGTTGCGCAAGGGCTGGCGGGCTCCGCGTTTGAGCTGCCGACGTTTGTCTGCGTGCTGTTTATCGGGGTGATCCTCAGCAACGGTCTGGCGCTGATGGGCTTCTACCGCGTGTTTGAACGGGCGGTCTCGGTGCTCGGCAACGTCTGTCTGTCGCTGTTCCTGGCGATGGCGCTGATGAGCCTCAAGCTGTGGGAACTGGCCTCGCTGGCGCTGCCGATGGTGGCCATTCTGGCGGTGCAGGCCCTGTTTATGGCGCTCTATGCCATGTTCGTCACCTGGCGCATGATGGGTAAAAACTACGATGCGGCGGTGCTGGCGGCGGGGCATTGCGGATTTGGGCTCGGGGCAACGCCAACGGCAATCGCCAATATGCAGGCGATCACCGAGCGATTCGGGCCATCGCACATGGCGTTTCTGGTGGTCCCGATGGTCGGGGCATTCTTTATTGATATCGTCAACGCGCTGGTGATTAAGCTGTACCTGATGTTGCCGATGTTCGCCTGAAGTCAGGCGTTGGAATAGCGTTCGGTTTCCGGCATCCAGCGTTCAATTAATGCTGCCGCCTGTTCGGGGTAGCGTTCATGAATATGGCGGGCGAGGCGCTGAACTTCCGGGATCATGGCCTGATCGCGTAGCAGGTCCGCGACTTTGAACTCCGCGTTCCCCGTCTGGCGGGTGCCCAGCAGTTCACCCGGGCCACGGATCTCCAGGTCTTTTTGCGCAATCACAAAACCGTCGTTGCTGTCGCGCAACACCTGCAACCGCATCTGGGCTGTTTTCGAGAGCGGGGCTTTGTAGAGCAGGACGCAGTGGGACGCCACCGCGCCGCGGCCAACGCGCCCGCGGAGCTGGTGAAGCTGGGCAAGGCCCAGACGCTCCGGGTTCTCGATGATCATCAGGCTGGAGTTTGGCACGTCCACGCCCACTTCAATGACCGTTGTTGCAACCAGTAAATGCAGTTCCCCCTGCTTAAACGACTGCATCACCGCCTGTTTTTCAGCAGGCTTCATTCGCCCGTGAACCAGACCCACGTTCAGTTCCGGCAGCGCCAGCTTTAACTCTTCCCACGTGGCTTCTGCAGCCTGCGCTTCCAGCAGTTCAGACTCTTCAATCAGCGTACACACCCAGTAGGCCTGACGTCCTTCATGCGTACAGGCATTGCGCACGCGGTCGATGATATCGCTGCGACGCGTATCAGGAATGGCGACCGTCGTCACTGGCGTACGACCCGGCGGCAGTTCGTCGATGGTGGAGGTATCCAGATCGGCGTAAGCCGTCATCGCCAGGGTGCGCGGAATCGGCGTGGCGGTCATGATCAGCTGATGCGGGTGGAAACCCTGCTGCAGCCCTTTTTCCCACAGGGCCAGACGCTGATGCACGCCAAAGCGGTGCTGTTCATCGATAATCACCAGCGCAAGGCCGTTAAACTGCACCTGCTCCTGGAAGATCGCGTGGGTGCCAACAATCATGTGTACCTGACCGCTGGCAATCGCCTCCTGTTGCGCAAGGCGCGCTTTGCCTTTTTGCTTCCCGGCAAGCCAGCCCACTTCAATGCCCAGCGGCGCAAACCAGGCGCGGAAATTGTTCGCGTGCTGTTCGGCCAGCATTTCGGTCGGGGCCATGAGCGCCACCTGTTTGCCATGGGCAATCGCGCGCAGGGCGGCCAGAGCGGCTACCAGCGTTTTACCGGATCCCACATCGCCCTGCACCAGGCGCATCATCGGTACGTCGAGCGCCATATCGCGTTCAATCTCGGCGGTGACGCGCGCCTGTGCGCCGGTGGGTTTAAACGGCAGCGAGGCCAGCAGCTTATCCTTGAGCTCATCACGCGGGCTTAACGGCTGGGCATGGAAACGCTGGGCACCGGCGCGAAGCGCCAGCATGCTCAGGTTATGGGCCAGTAATTCCTCAAGGATAAGACGCTGTTGGGCAGGGTGTTTGCCGCTTTCTAAATCGCTGAGCTGCAGCGTTGGCGGCGGACGGTGCAGGGTACGCAGCGCCTCGGGCAGACTCATCATCCCCTGCGCCAGTTCGGGTGGCAGCAGCTCGGTAATGGCGCAGGTATCCAGCAGCTCCAGCGCCTGATCGGTCAGCTTACGCAGCGTCGCCTGCTTGATGCCTTCGGTCGTCGGGTAAACCGGGGTGAGCGTCTCCTGCATCTCCGGCGTGCTGAGATCGCCCTGAACGCGGTACTCCGGGTGGATCATCTCTGCGCCGTATTTCCCGCGTTTGGCTTCGCCATAGGCCAGCACCCTGCGGCCCGTTGCCAGGCTGTTCTTCATTGCCGCGCTGAAGTTGAAAAATCGCATGGTGAGAATGCCGGTGCCGTCGCTTATCTGGCAGGTCATCATCCGGCGTCCGCCGAACGTGATGTTGCAGTTGAGGATTTCGCCTTCAACGGTGGCATTAATGGCGGGCAGCAGATCGCCAATTTTGTACAGCTGGGTGCGGTCTTCATAACGCAGGGGAAGGTGGAGCAGGAGATCCTGCACCGTGTGCAGGCCGATTTTAGCCAGCTTATTGCTTTGCGCCGCGCCCACGCCCGTCAGGCTGTTGAGCGGGATGGCATCCAGCAGGCGGCCTTTCATCGGTTACCCTGCGTACTGCATGGTGGCCCACCACCCGGCATCGGCTTCGATCTCGCCCTGCGCGTTGACGTGGGGGTAAGGCAATTTTTTCTGCTTCGCAACGCGAGCCAGCACCGGATAACCACCTTCAAACAGCAGGCGCTGCTGTTCATCTTCCGGCAGCATGCTGTTGCTGCGCTCGTACATCCCGGCGTTCTGACGCTGGCGCTGCGCCTCATACAGAATGAGCGCGGAGGCCACGGAGACGTTCAGGGACTGCACCATGCCGATCATCGGAATGATGATGTCCCGATCTGCCAGATCCAGCGCTTCCTGGGTGATCCCGGTTTTCTCCTGGCCCATCAGAATACAGGTCGGGCGGGTGTAGTCGATCTCACGGAAATCCACGGCTTTAGCGGACAGGTTGGTGGCAAGGATCTGCATACCGCGCCCTTTCAGGTGCGAGACGGCATCGCCAATCGTCTGGTGAGATTTGACGGACACCCAACTGTTGCTGCCTGCCGCCGCAGAAACCATGGTTCGCATCCGGTGACCTGGCCAGACGGCATGCACTTCATGCACGCCGACGGCATCTGCGGTACGGACGATAGCAGAGACGTTATGCGGTTTATGGACCTGCTCCATGCAGACCGTCAGGTCAGGCTGACGCCTGGCGAGCATTTCGCATATCCGCGCGTAACGTTGTGAATTCATGCCACTAGTTTCGGTTACGGGTGACTTTAATCACGTCCGGCATGACGCGGATCTTGCGCATAATATTCGCCAGATGCACGCGGTCGCGGGCGGTCAGACGAATAAAGGCGCTGTACACGCGGCCATCTTTTTCTTCCGTGTTCAGGCTTTGAATATTGGAAGAGGCCGTGTTGATCGCTGCCGTCAGGTTCGCCAGGGCACCCTGGTGGTTGAACATATCCACCTTAATTTCGGTGATAAATTCCTGCGCGGTCTCTTTATCCCACTCGACCGCCATAAATTTCTCCGCCTCTTTTTGATAGCCGCGGATGTTACGACAGGATTCATGGTGGATAACCAGCCCTTTACCGGGGCTGACGTGCGCAATAATCGGGTCGCCAGGGATGGGACGGCAACATTTTGCGAAGGTGATAAGCACGCCGTCCGCGCCTTTAATCGGCAGGTGTCCGTGGCTTTGAGTTGTTGCAGGCACGGCTGTCGTGTCGCCTTGCTGCAGGTTCTTCGCCACCACTACGCTCATGGCGTTGCCGAGGCCGATTTCTGCCAGCAGATCGTCAAGGGAGGCGAGCTTCATGCGCTCCAGCTCACGCTGGATGTTCTCCTGCGGGATTTCGGCCAGCTTGCGGCTGCCGCCCAACGCGTGGTTGAGAAGACGACGCCCGAGGCTCACGGAATCATCACGCTTGAGGTTTTTCAGCAGCTGGCGAATTTTGGCGCGCGCTTTGGAGCTCACGACAAAGTTCAGCCAGGCCGCGTTCGGACGTGCACCCGGCGCGGTAATGATTTCCACCGTCTGGCCGCTGGCGAGCGGCTGAGACAGCGGATACGGTTGTCTGTCGACGCGCGCGCCCACGCAGGCGTGACCGATATCGGTGTGCACGGCATACGCGAAGTCGACCGGCGTCGCGCCCGCAGGCAGTTCGACAATGCGACCTTCTGGGGTGAAAACGTAAATCTCATCCGGGAAGAGATCGGATTTCACGCTCTCGATAAATTCAAACGAGCTGCCCGCACTCTGCTGCAGCTCCAGCAGACTCTGCATCCAGCGCTGGGCGCGGATTTGTGCGGTGGTGCTGCTCTCGCCACCGTGCTCTTTATAGGCCCAGTGTGCGGCAACACCCATCTCCGCCATCTGGTCCATGTCTTCGGTGCGAATTTGCACTTCAACCGGCACGCCGTGTGGCCCGATCATCGAGGTGTGCAAAGATTGATAGCCGTTCGCTTTTGGAATGGCGATGTAATCTTTCATACGACCCGGACGCGGTTTATACAGGCTGTGCATCTGCCCCAGCACGCGATAGCAGGTGTCGGCGTCGTGGACGATCACGCGGAACGCGTAGATATCCATGATCGAGTGAAAACGCTGCTCTTTGAGCACCATTTTGCAGTAGATGGAGTAAAGATGTTTTTCGCGACCGCTGACCCGGCACGGGATCCCCGCTTCCTGTAAACGCCCGTCAATTTCAGAGAGGATCTTCTGAATCATCTCTTTACGGTTACCGCGAGCGGCTTTCACCACCTCTTTAATCACGCGATAGCGGTTCGGGTACAACGCTTCAAAACCCAGCTCTTCCAGCTCGGTTTTAATGTGATGAATACCTAAACGGTGCGCCAGCGGGCTGTAGATTTCGAGGGTTTCACGGGCAATGCGGCGACGTTTGTCCGGGCGAAGTGAGCCCAGCGTGCGCATGTTGTGGGTACGGTCAGCGAGTTTGATGAGAATGACGCGGATATCCTGCACCATCGCCATAATCATCTTGCGGAAGTTTTCGGCTTGCGCCTCTTTCTTGTCGCGGAAATTCAGCTTATCAAGCTTAGAGACCCCTTCCACCAGTTCGGCAACGCTTTTGCCAAACAGCTGCTCCATGTCCTGGTAAGTGGCTGGGGTATCTTCTATCACGTCGTGCAGCAGCGCGGCCATCAGCGTTTCGTAGTCGAGTTTCATCTCGGCCAGAATACAGGCCACCGCTACCGGGTGCGTGATGTAGGGTTCACCGCTTGAACGTGTCTGGCCCTCGTGAGCGTCACGTGCAACGAGATACGCCTGCTGAAGACGCTTAATCTGGTCTTCAGGCAGGTAGGTTTGAATCAGTTGATTCAGGCTTTCAAACAGATACAAGGGCGACCCGCAGGTTTAATTAACGACGACCTTCAGCAATAGCGGTTACGGCCTGCAGTTCTGCGGCTTCCTGCTCTTGCTGCTCCTGGCGCTCACGCACGTCGAGGATCTGGTTGTTAATCAGACCTTCTTCGATTTCGCGAAGTGCAATAACGGTGGTTTTATCGTTTTCTTCCGGTACCAGCGGATCTTTACCGCCTACCTGCATCTGACGAGCGCGACGCGCGGCGACCAGCACCAGGTCAAAACGGTTACCAATTTTCTCTACAGCGTCCTGAACAGTTACGCGTGCCATACTTAAAATGCTCCACAGGTGAAGAAATGACTGGGCATGATACTGAAAGTGGGTTCAGTCTGCCAACAGTTTGGTGATTAATGCGTCATGTCGCTGCTTCTGGCGGCTCATACGCAGACGTTCTGCGCGAAGGATGGTTTTGAGATCGCTCAGTGCGGCATCAAAATCATCATTCACAATAAGGTAATCATATTCCGCGTAATGGCTCATTTCTGCAACAGCCTGTTCCATACGCTTTGCGATCACCTCTTCGCTGTCCTGACCGCGGCCACGCAGGCGGCGATCCAGCTCATCTTTCGATGGCGGTAAAATAAAGATACTGCGCGAGTCAGGCATTTTCTTGCGAATCTGCTGCGCGCCCTGCCAGTCGATATCCAGGAACACATTCACGCCCGTGGCCAGAACCTGCTCAATGGTCTCACGTGAGGTGCCGTAGTAATTACCGAACACTTCAGCATGTTCAAGAAACGCGTCTCTGCCGATCATCGCTCTGAATTCGTCGTGATCCACAAAGAAATAGTGTTCACCGTGCACTTCACCCGGACGCGGTTTACGCGTGGTGTGAGAAACAGAAACCTGTGTGTCGTACAACGGTTGGGTTTTTAACAGTGCCTGAATAAGGCTGGATTTACCCGCGCCACTAGGGGCAGAAACAATATAAAGCGTGCCTTGAGCCATGAGAGTCTTTTGTATGTGTTAGCGAAGAAGTCCTACATACGGGCTTATTATACACGTCACCGCCGTGTGACGTAGCCTTTGTCACACTTTTTCCCCTGGATTATTGAATTTTGCGTGCCGTTTTCAGGTTTTATCTGTGGTTTTCAGCAACAAAAAGAAAGACCGGATAGCGCCTCGCACAGTGAAACATGGTGGTTAGCGTTGTTTTAGCCATCGCGGTATACCTCCTGCAACGTAAAGGAGGGATAGCGATGTGGCGATGGATAAGCGGGTTAATGCTGTTGTGGTGTGGCTATGGCGCGGCGGTGTGCCCGGTGTGGTCGCAGGCAAAAGCGGAAAAAGAGATCGCGTCGTTAAGCGCGCAAATCAAACGCTGGGATGACGCTTACTGGAAGCAGGGCGTGAGCGAGGTTAATGACGACGTTTATGACCAGCTGAACGCCCGCTTAACCCAGTGGCAGCGCTGTTTTGGCAACGATATTTCTGCAAACACCCTTCCTGCGCTGACGGGAAGCGTGACACATCCTGTTGCGCATACGGGGGTTCGTAAAGTTGCCAGCAAAGACGCGCTGGCTCAGTGGATGCACGGCCGAACCTCTCTCTGGATGCAGCCAAAAGTCGACGGCGTGGCGGTGACGCTGGTGTATCGCAACGGAATCCTCGCTCAGGCCATCAGCCGTGGCAATGGACTTAAAGGTGAGGACTGGACGGCACAAGTGCGTTTGATCCCGTCCGTGCCTAAGCACGTATCCGGCGAGCTGGCAAACAGCGTCTTACAGGGGGAGCTTTTCTGGTTGCGTGAGGGCCATGTTCAGCGGCAGATGGGCGGAATGAATGCCCGTGCAAAGGTAGCGGGCGCGATGATGCGACAAAAGGACAAAGCGCCTCTGAACCAGATTGGCATTTTTATCTGGGCCTGGCCGGACGGGCCGCAGATGATGCAGAACGCGCTGACAGCGCTGTCGCAGGCAGGATTTACCCTGACGGCGAGCTACACGGTGCCCGTACAGACGGTTGAAGCTGTTGAAAAACAGCGTCTGGCCTGGCAAAAAGCGGCATTACCCTTTGCCACGGACGGCATTGTGGTTCGGTCTTCGGATGTTCCCCCTGGCGATAGCTGGCTACCCGGTGAAGGTAACTGGGTTGTGGCATGGAAGTATTCTCCTGCCGCCCAGGTCGCGGAAGTGAGAGATATTCGTTTTACCGTTGGGCGAACGGGCAAAATCTCCGTAGTGGCAACGCTGGAAGCGGTGCAACTGGATGATAAGCAGGTGCAGCGGGTGAGTCTGGGATCGGTCGCGCGTTGGCAAAGGCTGGATATTGCTCCCGGCGATCAGATACAGGTGAGCCTTGCCGGGCAGGGGATCCCCCGGTTTGATAAGGTTGTCTGGCGTGGGACGGACCGACAAAAGCCGGAACCGCCCGCCACGCGCTTTCATTCCCTGAGCTGCTTTTATGCTTCGTCTGAATGTATGGAGCAGTTCTTTGCCAGGCTGACATGGCTTAGTTCAAAGCAGGTGTTAAACATTGAAGGGTTAGGCGAGTCAGGCTGGCGCACGCTCTGGCAGGCGCATCAGTTTAAGCATCTCTTTTCATGGCTGTTATTAACTCAGGCGCAACTGCAGGCTACACCAGGGTTTTCCTCAGCGCGCGGGCTGGCGCTCTGGCATCAGTTTAATCTGGTGCGTGAGCAGCCGTTTATCCGCTGGCTCATGGCGCTGGGTGTTCCGTTGACGCAGGCTTCGCTGAAGGCAATGGGGGACGTAACGTGGCAAAAGTTGAGCGGACGTAACGCAAAGGACTGGCAAACCTTGCCGGGAACGGGCGAGGAGAAGGCGAGAAAAATTGTCGCATTCATTCACGACCCTGGCGTTGCTGGTCTGGCTTCGTGGCTCGGCCAGCAGGGCGTACCAGGATTTTAGAGCGAGCTTGCTTTAGCTTTGCGCCAGGGGGTATGTCTGTCTGGCGAACTGAAGGTATCGCGAAGCTGATCGTAGTCATAGATGTGGCGGCCGCCATCTATCACCGGAATCAGTGTGGGAGCCTGATAGCACGCTTCAAGCACTGAGCTGCACTGATCAACACCCGTTGTGATGCCAAGCCACGTTAACATCAACTCATAATTGCTTGCTGTTGGCCACAGTTCATGGACCCATCCCACTGCTCTTTTTTGGGCATTCAGGGCTTGCTGGCTGTACCAGATAAACTGGGGGACCTGGTAAGCCTCTTTGCTTGGGTTGCGTGAGCCATGCATATAGAGGGAATTGAGCTGCGGGTTTTTTTCCAGCCCATGGTCTGAAAAATAGAGCAGAGAGGACGCGCTTCCCTGCAGACGTTTAACCACTTCGCCAATGAAAGCGTCGGTGAACAGAATCGCGTTATTGTAGCAATCTTCATATTTGTTGCCGGTATGCAGAATATTTGCGGATGCGGGATACCGATCGCAGGCCATTTCATGGCTACCGTTAATATGCAGGAAAATTAATTTTTTGCCGGGGGTTTTAAGCGCCTCATCCAGAGCAGGTAAAAGCTCGGTGTCATAACGCGTGTCAATCCACTGGGCTTTCTGGCTGACAGAGGCAATCGCCACAATGTAATTGTTGCTTTTGCCAGTATTACCCTGGGCGCTAATCCATTCGGTGTGATAGCCCGTTTTTTTAGCAACGCTAACGATATTGTCAGCAAGCTTATCGGCGGTGAAGTGGTCCGGATCCGCTTTACTTAATATCATCGGCACGGAAAGAACGGTGGCTGACGCAGGGGCAATAGCATTGCTAAAAATGAGGGCGTCCTTCGCCAGACCGGCTTCCACAGGCGTGGTATCCTGGTTAAATCCGTAGAGCTGCATATTGCTGCGACGCGCGGATTCACCCACGATAACAACGTAGTTTTCGATGCCCGTGTCCTGATACTGCAAGGCAGGATAATTGACGCTGTGCTGACTAATTTTCTGCGCCAGCGCGTTATCACGATGGGCAATAATAAACTCTGCACCCGTGTAAAACGGCGTATTGGTTAAAATTCGGGAGCTTAGCGGATAATAAACTTCAAGGTCGTGGCGTTTTTTTAGCCAGTTTGCCGTTGAGTACCAGCCTAAATAAACGGCAAGCAGAACGAAGCCGATAACTTTCACCCGGGAAGAAGCATGCTCGCTAGCGGATTTGATTGCATACCAGGTGACAATAAAGTAAGCCACCACGGCGGGTAAACAGTTCAGGTATAAACCCGACATGCTTTTCACTTCGGCGACGTGAGTACCGAGAATGCTCATCGCAAAGACGGTATTAAATTCGCTCTGGTAGACGCTCCATGTACTGTAGGCAATCGCAAAATTCAACGTGAGCAGGGTAGTTAAAACGAATGCGACGATCTTACCGGGAAGCGAGCGATAGACAGCAGCGGCGCAAACCAGTAACAACGCATTACAAATTGCGATGCGCACTGCGAACCGGGCAGGTTGCGTTAAAAATACTGGCCATAATTGAATCAGCACGGAAACGAGCAGCAAAATCAAAAAATGGCTGCTGAGTTTTTTATTAATAATCAGTGCTGACGTTTTGGCAAAAGACATTGTTTAACGCAAATCATTGGGGCAAAGGTGCGATAGTTTATCGCGTTTACCCCGGTAATATGAGAGGACAAAAAGTGCTTTTTACTACTTTGTTGTGGTTTTGTTGAGAATTCAATGGGTGTCTTGCGTGTAATGAAAAACAGGCAATCCCAGCTTTAAGCGCAGCGCCAGCAAGCGGGCCGTAAAGCCAAATAATAACGTGGCAATGACCACAACATCATGGCTCGAAACATAATGTTGTAAAGCGATATACAGAACGGCAGAGGCAAAGGATATTCCGGCGTAAAGCTCCTTCTGAAAAACCAGCGGAATACGCTTGCAGAACATATCGCGCAGTACGCCGCCAAATACACCCGTTACGACCGCGGCTATAGTGGCAATGACCGGGCTTTCACCCATATCCAGCGCGATTTGCGCCCCGATAATGGAGAAAACCACCAGACCCAAAGCATCAAGGACTAAAAACAGACGGCGAAGATGGGGCATAACCGGCGCAACGATGGTGGTCAGCACGGCGGCAATCGCGACAATAACAATGTATTCAGGGTTTTTTACCCAGCCAAGCGGATAATGTCCCAGCAGGATATCGCGTACCGAACCGCCTCCCAGGGCTGTGGCGGTAGCGATAATGATCACCCCAAACGTATCCATACGACGGCGACCAGCGGCAAGTGCCCCAGTCATGGCTTCAGCCGTGATCCCAACGAGATAAAGAATATGTAGCAGCATGTCTTCCCCCAGCATGTAGGGCGGCAGAGTAGCGTTTTGTGCAGCAGGTCACTATTTAGTTTTTTTTGTGTGAGCAAGCAAGGCCTATTTTTTCTAATCCTAAAGCAGGCTTTTCGCCGTTTTCTTGGCGTTATTTTGTGTTTTTACAGATTACTTTTTCTCATGAGTCAGGGGCGTTGAGTGAAAATCTGACGAAACATTGGCACAAGCGCTTTATTGCCCGTCTCGCTGAGATGGTTATCGTCGAAATAGTGCGGTTCAAGGTTTTTACTTCCCATACACCGCCCAGCGCTGCACAGATAAGGCGTAGGGTCCAGTACCCTCACGCCGCAGGTTTTTGCTGCCTGAGATTGCGCATGCAGTATTGCGCTGTTTCGACTTTGATACTCCGCCAGAGGAATGGAGATATCCTGCGCTTTTTTAGACGTCATTAAGCGATGGGAGAGCGTACGAGGCACGTTTACATCCATTTCCGGAACAGGATTGACCAGCACCACCGGATGTTCGCGATTAAGCGTACAGGCCATCTTTACGATGGACGCCGCATACTGCTGTAAATAGTCTTTATCGTCCAGGGAGCCTGTGTTGAATTTCACCTGCTTTTTCTCAGCATAGTGAGTCAGGCGGTTAACAATGACGACCGGGACGTTGGCCGGGTAGGCTTTTAATTTTTCACTCAGCGAGCGGTTAAATTTGCCGCAGCGTTTACTTTCAAGCAGCGTGGCATCTGCCAGCGTAGGGCAACCGGAATAGGTTATGCCGACCACAGAACCACGATCCGCGGCGGCTGCAGCGAGGGCAGTGGCCGCGGCTTCGGCGTGGCTGTCGCCGATAATGATGGCTGCCGGTGTTCCGGTACCGTAAAAACTCATGTGCGTTTTTGGGTCGGCGGCATAGTTTTTATTGTTCGCTTCGGCGGCTATTCGATCGACCTGCGCATCAGGACGGCTGGCAATCATGTCGTTTTTAACCAGATAACTATATCCCCAGGCCGCCCCGACACTGCTAAACAGAATTATCCAGAGTGCGGCAATGCTCCGCTGGTTTAAAAAGCGTTTGGCGGGTTGCTCAATCAATACCCATGAGATCCATCCGAGTAAAAAAGAGAGGGCAATGGCACCGACCACCCAGAGTCCGTTGTGCTGCTGCCCGGCATAAATGAGATACACCGCAACAGGCCAGTGCCACAAATAGACTGAATAAGAACTTAAACCCACCCAGCGAAGATTGCGGTCTGCAAGGCTAATCAGTGAGCTGTCGTTGCTGTAGATGACCAGCATGGTACCGAGGATGGGCAGCAGGGTTAGTCCGCCAGGCCAGGCGTTTTCAGCGCTAATACAAAAAACAGAAGCCGCGATGAGCGTATATCCCAGCAGCGTCGTTATTGTGCGCAATGCACTGGGGAGGATTAAACGGTTTGCCCCATACCAGACGAGGCCGCCGCAGAGCATTTCCCAGGCGCGATAGGGCATCAGATAAAACCGGGTAGCGTCATTCACTGTGGCACTCATGCTGAACCAAAATGCGCCCAGCGTGAGTACCAGCAGGCATAAGCCGGTATTAACCCATTTTCTGAACGGATATAACGCCATAATGATAAAGGGTAATACCAGATAAAACTGCCATTCAACCGAGAGTGACCATGTATGCAGGAACCAGTTTTCATGCGAGTCGGTGGCAAAATAATCCCCGGACTCTTTTTTTAACTTTATATTGGATATAAAAATAACAATATAGCCAATATAATTTCCGAGTTTTCGGTATTCATTTGTCGGAAGCCAGAATAAGGTCGCCAGCGCCATGATAATACACAGCATAAGCAATGCAGGGATGATGCGTTTAGAACGCGCAGCGTAAAATTCTATAAGATTAAACGAACGCTTTTCGAGGCCGGTGGATATAATTTTTGTCATCAGAAAACCAGAGATCACAAAGAAGATATCCACGCCAACAAACCCGCCTGGGAGCAGAGCAGGCGCGAAGTGGTAAAGCACCACGGAAAGAATGGCAACGCCACGCAGCAGGTTGATATCCTGGCGGAATTCGCGGTCAACGGTGAGGCTTTTGCTTTCCTCTAATGTTAAGTTGATGTTTGCCATTCACTTTTCCGATCGCTATTTTATCTTTTAATTAAAACGCCGGAGAGTGTATCAAAACTGATCAGTAATTTCTTATGTTCTGATGCCAAACGAAAAAGGCCACTGCATCCAGCGGCCTTTTAAACAGAGATGAGGAAGGTTACTCGATTGGATCTGAATGTTGAGTAGTGCTGTATATGCTTTGATTTACAAGTGTTTTCTCTAATCGTCTTTTCGATTAGCTACACCCTTAAGTACACCGTAAGCAGATGCTATGTTGTATATGCTGCTTAATTGCTCAACGCAGCGTGGCCACAGATTCCAGATCTCACGTTCATCGAAAAGCACTGTTTTATGTCTAGCAAGTAAGGCAGTCAAGCGTGAACGCCCTAACTGTTGTCTGAGACTGGCTTTCAGCGCTATTACGCTGGGTTCTTTTGGGTCAGCTAAGCAGGTATCGAAACCCGCCTGTGTGAGTAGGAACGGAGATTCGTTAAGCTACTTAACTTCAATAGATTTATACAATACGTAAGGATACGCAAAGCTTTTATTTCTCTCTGAAGAAAAGTGATAGCGTTAGAGCAAAACACAGGAGAGACAGATGAGTTTACCAATGCCGTGGAGTTTGGCTGGACGCCTCTTCAAATGGGGTTGGGAAAAGATCACACGATTATGGTTACTGAAAACCTATCAGAAATCGCATGAGTATAAATTCCGGCGCTATCATTTAGGCGCACACTGGAAACCACTTGGTGAGCATTTAGAGTACTCGGTGCGGCTTGCCCATTCAGCCGATCATGAGTCGGTTAAATCCCGCGTGGCGTTTCGGACAAAAGGGGCACTTGTGGAGAACCTCTCGCTTTATTTTGAGGCGTCAGGGCATGGTATCCGTTACCAGCAGAAAATTGAGCTGGCCAATCTGGACCAGTCCGTGCTGATTGTTAACCTAAACCAGATACCGCGTCAGGAACTCATGGAGGTTTCTGAACGCGGAATTTATTTTTCAATTACTGAAACAAAGTTTATTCAGTGCGTCATTACGCTACCAGGTGGCAAAAAACAACCATCTTTTAACTCACAACGGTTTTCTCTGATGCATGGCTGGCTCTTAAGAGACACATGGGAAAGACGCTGGGGTGTGGTCTGGAATTGTAATGCAATTGAGGATGCAAAAACTGAAATGAAGTCGTTCTGGCGCTGGCGACTGGGGGAATACCGCTATTTCTCGCTTAACTATCCGAGTTTTAGGCCCCTTACTTTGAATGGTATGTTTCGCAAAGGCCTGTGCAGACTGCTTATTAACCCCCATCTAATAACGCTGCAGTTCTGGCTGGCAATACACTCCGGGCGATATACTCTGGGCGATGGCAGGCTTATGTTTAGCCGTAAGAGAATTAAAAAAATGAAGTCACGCAAAATGGCAAGGCTCTGATTTCTGCTGTTGTGTTATAGTCTGGATGAACCTGAGTCGATCCTTGTTGACGAAGACAAACGCTAAGCAACTTCCGCTCTTGGCACCAAGAGGACTGACACGCTGGCTTATATCTGCTATGAGCGAGGAATAGACAGTTACACTCATCACCAACGCCAATAGCTTCATTACGAGTATAGAGCTGTATTAATCAATGAGGGGAGGTCTATGCGGGATTTTCGAAGTATGGATTTGATGCAGGTGTCAAAATTAAAATGAGCAGTGTAGAGAGAGACAAGTACCTTGGGTGTAGTTTTGCGGTTGTGGCGATAGGTGTCATAATTATAACTACTTTCATAACCCCTAATCCTACATCTTACCAATATACAGTTTACCGAATAGTTCTGGCTCTAGCTGCTGGAGGTATTGGTGCAGTTCTGTCTGGTCGCTTGGAAGTAAAATTTAAAGAGTGGTTAAGAGCATCTGGCGCAGCGGCATTCTTCGCTATAGTGTATTTCATAAGCCCAGCTTTGCTTCAACAAAATCCCGAATCTGCAAGTAAACCTGTACCGCCCACCGTGATTGATGCATATGTTGTTAATAGTTCCAATCGCGATAGATACCTCGAATTATTTCGAACAGGACAGTTCGGTCAGCGGGACAAGCTGCGCATCGGTTGTGTTGAGTGGAGTGAATCATCGTGCGTAGCTGCTGGTAATTTTTTGCGCTTGTTAAGCGAAGCTGGCTGGGAAATCGATTCTGACGCTGTATTCAGAATGCAACCATCCGTGCCAGTTGAGGGCATATCGATTGTAAGCCGCGGCGATGATCTAGTCGGTTTGCCGAAAGTACCACCCCACATGGGCCGCTGGAGTCGATCAGATATTAGCTATGAAATTTTGACAGCGGCATTTAAATTGATGGGAGTTCCGGTTTATTTTTCCAGTGACCCAACATTACAACCAAGTACTACCGGAGTGTACTTTGGACCGAAACCGAAACTGGATGTACCAATCAAGCAAAAAGATGAGAATGTACGACGTGAGCTTCTCCGCTACGTCGGTTTGGGAATGGCTATTCAGCGAGCTTGCTCTCAGCAGTCCGTCGAAGTTTGCGCGGATGAGCTTTTTTCCTGGGAAACGTCTATATCTTCGTTTCTAAGGCTGCAGCGATTCAACTCCGATGCCGTAAACAGATGGCTTGCCTTGCCGCATGCTAATGCGGCTGCGGCAACTGCAGAAATGAAAATAAAGCTAGGTATGTTAATGCCATTTGTACTGGGCATCGAATAACTTTACCTCATGTGAGGATGAATGAGCGTCTAGTTGGCCGCCTGGCAGTTAGCGCTTTCTGTTTGTGTAAGCCTGCGGAATCGAACTGGTGTTCTACGATGCGTGGTTTGACGAAGAGTCAGTGTTGAAGCACTGATATTGGACAATTAAAACCACGATTTGCTCATGCGTCGAAATTTAGATGCCTATTGGCTGCTGCAATGGCCTCGGGGACTCGGTTCGTCAGGAAGTTCCATCCAGAGGCAGCTTCGGCTATGTCTCTGATTTAGCAGGGACTACCTTTTAAGGCAGTATCAGAGAAAATAGGCATATCAAGACCAACATATTTCCGACTGAAACGACGGTTTACAGCTGAAAATAAAGAGGTATTATCGGTGATGTAATATTCAGGGAGAACAAAAATGGATGCTGCATTACTTGATATGATGCACTCAGGCAGGAATAAGTACTGGGCGGAAACAATGGTTAATCTAGAGGCCAGAAAGCTTATCAATACAGCTAATACGCTGTCTGCTTTCCACCTGAGTGATAGCCTGACCCGAATGAAGTTTGTCCAGGAACTAAAAGAGTTTATTGAGCAGCAGTTCGCCACGGCCCGGAGCGCAAAATCTGATGAAGAGTGCATGGCCTGTATAAAAAATCTCAGGACAGAGACCGAAAACCTTGAAGAACAGGGGCGAATGCTACGTACGAAAGCTGCGAAGCTTTACGCCAAAGTGGAGTTCGTCCGGGAAAATAACAAAATTGTGGGTTACGTCATTTCTGCTGTGAACGTAGTGCTTTCGGGAGCAGAGATAGCTTTAGGAACAACGCTACTTGCCAGCGCTAATCCATTGGGTCTGTTGGCTGGAGCAATACTCGTTGTGGATGGATTTAATGGCCTAAGCAAAGAATTTAGCCATCAAGTGCTTCATGATTCTACATCTGAAGGGTTTGCTGCTAATGCAGCTATGGCTACGGCTGAATTTATGGGGTTTAGTTCTAAAAGTGGATTAGGCGTATATAAATCAATCTCACTTGTTGCTAATGCTTACAGCATTTTTGGTTTAATAAGGAAGCCTGGATCATGGAGACTGTTTCGCTACATACCAGTCGATTATTACAGAAAAGTCAGTACATTAAGTAGGCCAAAACTAACCATGAAAATAGTTGGATACGGCGTGAAGGCTAAAGTTATTTTTGATCTGATGACAATTACTGATCGCCCTTAATCCTGGACGCATATTGTTTATACCGCCAGGCTTTAAATGCGAGTTTGGCGGGCGCCAAATACCAGATAAAAGGTAATCCTACAATCAACGAAAAAGCCAGAGATAGTGTGTTATTTTTCGTCGATAAAACAGATGTAAAAATCAGGATTATGAAAGCAACAATAGTTATCCACTTAGCTACATTAAACCGTTTTGCTAAATCTTGAATCACTTCATCAAGAGTTCCCCCGAAATCTTCCACATTGCTTTTAATTTTCTGAAGATCTGTATGGCTGAAGCCGGACTCTAGCAATGTCTTTTCGCTAACTTTCATGGTTCTTTATCCTTAAAACTCACCAGAACATCAAAGGTAAGTTTACCTGAAATCGGGCGATAAATCGCCACATACAACCTCAGTTTTTATATTGGCCTTTTTGTATTTAAAACAATGACTTATGTAGTTGTAGTGGTTTTTACACAATTGGACGTTAAACCCCGTTACGTACTTGTGCATTTTATGCAACCCCATATCTTAAAGGTATCGCGATACAATATGAGACTATATAAAACAAAAAAGGCCATGATTTACAATGGCCTTTTTGTCCAGGTAAGACTTAATGAGACAACACGAGATCGCGTGAAACGTTACTCGATATTCTGAATCTGCTCGCGCATTTGCTCAATCAGTACCTTGAGCTCAATTGCTGAATTCGTCACCTCAGCATTGATCGACTTAGATGCCAGAGTGTTCGACTCGCGGTTGAACTCCTGCATCATAAAGTCGAGGCGGCGACCTACGGCTTCTTTCTTCTTCAGAATGTTGTAGGTCTCTTTAACGTGCGCTTCCAGACGATCCAGCTCTTCAGCGACGTCAACGCGCTGCGCCATCAGCACCAGCTCTTGTTCCAGGCGGTTGTTTTCCAGCTGAACTTCCGCTTCTTCCAGTTTGGCAACCAGGCGCTCGCGCTGCCACTGCAGCACTTCTGGCATATGTGTGCGCACTTTTGCCACTTCGGCGCTGACCCCTTCAAGGCGCTGCTCAATCATCGCTTTCAGCGCCTGGCCTTCGGTTTCACGGGCAACGATAAAATCATCCAGCGTGCTGTCGAGGGCGGCAAGAATTTCAGCGGCAATCGCGTCCAGATCCTGCTCACCGGCGGCCATCACGCCAGGCCAGCGCAGAATATCAACCGGGTTGATTTCGCCTTCATCGCTCTGCATTTTGACCCAGTTCGCCGCATTGACGAGCTGTTTCGCCAGTTTTTCGTTAAGGATCAGTTCGCCCTGCGCGCTGGCATCAGGCTCAAAGCGCAGATTACATTCCACTTTGCCGCGCGTCAGACGGGTACGGATACGCTCACGTACCACCGGCTCAAGGCTGCGGAACTGCTCCGGCATACGGAAATATGTTTCCAGGTAACGCTGGTTTACCGAGCGCATTTCCCATGTGGCGCTACCCCAGCTACCCTTGATTTCACGCCGGGCGTAGGCGGTCATACTGCGGATCATAGACATTCCCGTTTTTAAAGGAGAGATGGGGGGATTATAGCTTTCGGGGGCTTCTCAGGATAGGAATAAGCGTCCTTTATCCGTATAATGCGCAGCCACATTCGTTTCAAGCCGGAGAATTCATCATGCGTCCAGCAGGTCGTAGCGCCAATCAGGTGCGTCCCGTCACTCTGACCCGTAACTATACAAAACACGCTGAAGGCTCCGTTCTGGTTGAGTTTGGTGACACTAAAGTGCTGTGCACCGCCTCCATCGAAGAAGGCGTTCCGCGCTTCCTGAAAGGCCAGGGCCAGGGCTGGATCACGGCTGAATACGGCATGCTGCCGCGTGCGACCCATACCCGTAATGCCCGCGAAGCGGCAAAAGGTAAGCAGGGCGGTCGTACCATGGAAATTCAGCGTCTGATTGCGCGGGCGCTGCGCGCCGCTGTTGACCTGAAAACGCTGGGCGAATTCACCATCACGCTGGATTGCGACGTCATTCAGGCTGACGGTGGTACGCGTACCGCCTCCATTACCGGGGCCTGTGTAGCGCTGGCGGATGCCCTGAATAAACTGGTTGCGGCCGGCAAGCTGAAAACGAATCCAATGAAAGGCATGGTTGCGGCGGTCTCCGTGGGTATCGTTAACGGTGAAGCGCTGTGCGATCTGGAATATGTCGAAGACTCTGCCGCCGAGACCGATATGAACGTGGTCATGACCGAAGACGGTCGTATCATTGAGGTGCAGGGCACCGCAGAAGGCGAACCTTTCACCCACGAAGAACTTCTCACCTTGCTGGCTCTGGCCCGAGGGGGAATTGAATCTATTGTAACGACGCAGAAGGCGGCGTTAGAAAATTGATTTTAAAGGCGACTGATGAGTCGCCTTTTTTTTGCCTGTAAGACAGAAAAGACAAAGGAGCGAATCCATGAAACCGTATCAGCGCCAGTTTATTGAGTTTGCGCTTAACAAGCAGGTTCTTAAGTTTGGCGAGTTTACGCTGAAATCCGGGCGCAAGAGCCCCTATTTCTTCAATGCCGGGCTGTTTAATACCGGGCGCGATCTGGCATTGTTAGGCCGTTTCTATGCCGAAGCGCTGGTGGACTCCGGGATTGATTTTGACCTGCTGTTTGGCCCGGCCTATAAAGGCATTCCGATTGCGACCACCACCGCGGTAGCGCTGGCGGAACACCACGATCGCGACGTGCCGTACTGCTTTAACCGCAAAGAGGCCAAAACTCACGGTGAAGGCGGGAATCTGGTCGGCAGCGCGCTGCAGGGCCGCGTGATGCTGGTGGATGATGTGATCACCGCGGGCACGGCGATCCGTGAATCGATGGAGATTATTCAGGCTAACGGGGCGACGCTGGCTGGCGTGCTGATTTGTCTGGATCGTCAGGAGCGGGGTCGCGGCGAGATCTCCGCCATTCAGGAAGTGGAGCGTGATTATCATTGCTCAGTGACGTCAATCATCACCCTGAAAGACCTGATTGCGTACCTGGAAGAGAAGCCTGAGATGGCTGACCATCTGGCGGCAGTACGCGCATACCGGGAAGAGTTCGGAGTATAATTGTCTTGCCCGGTGGCGCCAGCTTTACCGGGCAATACAACCCCAGGCCGGATAAGGCGAAGCCGCCATCCGGCAACGATGTTACTGTAACTGAGCAGCCACTAGCGGCCAGCGGGCGTCAAAATCGTCCGTTGGGCTGTATTTGAACTCGCTGCGCACAAAGCGGGAGAGCATCCCTTCGCAAAACGCCAGGATCTGGCTCGCCAGTAGCGTTTCATCCGTGCTGTAACCTTCACCTTCACGCATTTTCTTCTCGCGCAGTACCTGGCGCAGTTGCGCTTCTATACGTTCGAAAAGCTGATTAATGCGGCCCTGCAGTCTGTCCTGCTCGAACATCAGCGCGTGGCCGGTCAGGATACGGGTTAAACCTGGATTGCGTTCACCAAAGCCCAGGATTAACAGCACAATCAGACGCAGACGCGCGGTGGTGTCTTTTTCGTCTTTCAGGATCAGGTTGATGCGTGTGATCAGGCTGTCTTCAATAAATTCGATCAGGCTGTCGAACATCCGGGTTTTGCTCGGAAAATGACGATACAGCGCCGCTTCAGACACGCCTACGGAGGCGGCCAGTTTGGCGGTGGTGATGCGTTGGCTACCATCGCTGGATTCAAGCATCAGCGCCAGAGATTGAAGTATTTCTTCGCGACGATTCCTTTTCGCGGTTTGTTTTTCTGCCATGTTACAAAATACCCCTGAAAATAAGCACTTGTCAGGCTGGCATCCACACAGCGACCGCAAACTGACGTTTGCGGTTTGTTATGACGTTATGGCGCTGTGAGATGCGTGTCTGTCGGGCGGTTATTTGCGCCCGGAATGGCCGAAGCCGCCTTCGCCACGGTCGGTGGCATCAAAGTCTGCCACCAGGTTAAATTCTGCCTGTACCACCGGTACAAAGACCATTTGCGCAATACGCTCACCTGGTTCAATGGTGAAACTGTCCTGACCACGGTTCCAGACGGAGACCATCAGTTGACCCTGGTAGTCGGAGTCAATCAGGCCCACCAGGTTACCCAGCACGACGCCATGCTTATGGCCGAGGCCAGAACGCGGCAGGATCACCGCCGCCAGAGACGGGTCAGCAATGTGAATGGCCAGGCCAGTCGGCACCAGGGTGGTGGCACCCGGCGCCAGTTCTACGGCGTCATCGAGACAGGCGCGCAGGTCAAGTCCGGCAGAGCCGGAGGTGGCATAGGTTGGCAGCGGGAATTGCTCGCCAACACGCGGGTCCAGAATCTTAACGTCGATTTTTTTCATCATAACGGGTAACGATCTCGTCGAGTAATTGTTGGCCCAGGAGTTCCTTGCGCTCAAGCGGTAAGACTTTATCTCCATCCTGCCAGAAAAGGTGCAGTGCGTTGCTGTCGCTGTTAAATCCTTGTGTGGCCAGCGATACGTCGTTCGCGCAAATCAAATCGAGGTTTTTGCGGGTACGTTTTTGCCGGGCATATTCTTCCACATTATTTGTTTCTGCGGCAAACCCAACAATGTAAGGACGGTGGCTTTTTAGTGCGGCGACACCGGCAACGATGTCCGGGTTTTTCACCATTTTTAGTGTTAATTCATCACCTTGCTTTTTAATTTTCGCCTCGGCGATGGTCTCGGCGCGGTAATCTGCGACGGCCGCACAGCCGATAAATATTTGCTGGCTTTGCGCATGCGCCTGCACGGCGGCTTCCATCTCCAGCGCGGTGGTGACGTCAATTCGCGTGACAAACGCAGGCGTAGGCAGCGACACCGGGCCGCTCACCAGCGTCACGTTCGCGCCGCGTTTTGCTGCCGCGGCCGCAATCGCAAAGCCCATTTTGCCGGAGCTGTGGTTGGTGATATAGCGCACGGGATCCAGCGGCTCACGCGTCGGGCCTGCGGTAATCATGATGTTGAGATGTTGCAGATCGTTGACAGGCGAAAAATGCGCGGCGGCCATATCGACGATGGTTAGCGGGTCAAGCATACGCCCTGGGCCAACGTCACCACAGGCCTGGCTGCCGCTGTCCGGTCCCCAGATCAGCAGGCCGCGCGAAGCCAGCGTCTCCAGATTATGCTGAGTCGCCGCGTTGCGGTACATCTGCTGGTTCATGGCAGGCACAACGGCAACAGGCGCAGGTGTGGCCAGACAAATGGTGGAGACCAGGTCGTTTGCCATACCGGCGGCTACCCGGGCGATTAAATCCGCGGTGGCGGGGGCAAGGATAACCAGGTCAGCCCATTTCCCCAGCTCAATATGGCCCATCGCGGCTTCAGCGGCCGGATCAAGCAGACTGTCCGATACCGGGTACCCTGAAACCGCCTGCAGGCTCAATGGAGTGATAAAGGCTTTACCGCCTTCGGTTATCGCGACCCGCACATCGGCCCCGCGCTCGCGCAGACGACGCACCAGCTCTGGCGCTTTATAGGCAGCAATACCGCCGCTCACGCCAAGAACGATTTTTTTACCGGCCAGGCTCATCATGATTCTTTCCTGTTGGGTTTCACCAGAGAGTGGGCATTTTATCACAATCCCTAAAACCGGGTGATGTTGTCCTTCGGGCTCTTTGCGAGGCGCTACGCAAGAACGCAACGTGGCCGTCGAGCGGCTGGCTGGCCTGTGGCAGCATGAGGTTAAAAAAGGAGAAAGAGCATGGAAGACGAGGATGAGCAGCTACTGCCGCGCGAAAAGCTGCTGCGCAATGGCGTCACTCTGTTAAAAGACGATGAACTGCTGGCGCTCTTTTTACGTACCGGCACGCCCGGAAAAAACGTCTTTACGCTGGCAAAAGAGCTGATCGCGCATTTTGGTTCACTGTATGGGTTGTTGACCGCCGATCTGGCGCAGTTTAAGCACGTCGAGGGGATCGGCGTGGCGAAATATGCCCAGTTACGGGGCATTGCCGAACTTGCTCGCCGTTTTCATAATGTTCGCATTGAGAAGGAAGAGCCGATCCTGACCCCCGTGATGACGCGCGAATTTCTGCAAAGCCAGTTAACGGATGCCGAACGTGAGATCTTTATGGTGATCTTTCTCGACAACAGAAATCGGGTGCTGAAACATAGCTGTCTCTTTGCGGGCACGCTAAGCCACGTTGAGGTGCATCCGCGTGAAATTGTGCGGGAAGCGATAAAAGTGAATGCAGCGGGCGTGATCCTCGCGCATAATCACCCCTCTGGCTGTGCACAACCAAGCAGAGCTGACAAAGAGATCACCGAACGCATTATCAAATGCTGTCAATTCATGGACATTCGTGTGCTGGACCATCTGATAATTGGCCGCGGAGAGTACATTTCTTTTGCAGAACATGGCTGGATTTAGGCTATTTCTCGCGATCCATCGGGATCTTTGTCTGTTCGGGACTTGAGCACACCGCCGAGTCAGCGTATACTACGCCACCTTTGAGAATCTCGGGTTTGGCATTTGGGCCTGGCAATCGAGAGTTCACTTAGAACTATGCGATGACCGGGCTGTAAAGCCTGACGAGGCGCCGATACCCCATACGAAGCTCGAGCTAATTTGATTTTTGGAGAATAGACATGTCCCGAGTCTGCCAAGTTACTGGCAAGCGTCCGGTGACCGGTAACAACCGTTCCCACGCACTGAACGCGACTAAACGCCGTTTCCTGCCGAACCTGCACTCTCACCGTTTCTGGGTTGAGAGCGAGAAGCGTTTTGTCACCCTGCGCGTATCTGCTAAAGGTATGCGTGTAATCGATAAGAAAGGCATCGATACAGTTCTGTCTGAACTGCGTGCCCGTGGCGAAAAGTACTAAGTACTTAAAGAGGAAATAAATCATGGCTAAAGGTATTCGCGAGAAAATCAAGCTGGTTTCTTCTGCTGGTACAGGTCACTTCTACACCACCACGAAGAACAAACGTACTAAGCCGGAAAAACTGGAACTGAAAAAATTCGATCCAGTTGTACGCCAGCACGTACTGTACAAAGAAGCTAAAATCAAATAATTTTAGCCTCCTTGTATCGAAAAACCCCGCAACTGCGGGGTTTTTTGCATTCTGCATCTCAACGGAGGAACCATGCCTGAATTACCTGAGGTAGAGACCAGCCGCCGCGGCATTGAGCCCCATCTGGTCGGAGCGACGATTCTTCACGCCGTTGTCCGTAATGGACGTTTGCGCTGGCCGGTGTCCGATGAGATCCATGCCCTGAGCGATAAACCCGTCCTGAGCGTGCAGCGCCGGGCGAAATATCTGCTGCTGGAACTGCCCGACGGCTGGATTATTATCCATCTGGGAATGTCCGGCAGCCTGCGCATTCTTACCGAAGAACTGCCTGCGGAAAAGCACGACCACGTCGACCTGGTGATGAGCAACGGTAAAGTGCTCCGTTATACCGACCCACGACGCTTTGGCGCGTGGCTGTGGACCAAAGAGCTGGAAGGGCATAACGTGCTCGCGCATCTGGGGCCTGAGCCGCTCTCAGACGCGTTTAACGCCGAATACCTGAAAGCGAAGTGCGCGAAGAAGAAAAGCCCGATTAAGCCCTGGCTGATGGATAACAAACTGGTGGTCGGCGTGGGGAATATCTATGCCAGCGAATCACTGTTTGCCGCCGGGATCCATCCCGATCGGCTGGCCTCTTCCCTCTCCGCTCAGGAGTGTGAACTGCTGGTCAGAGTGATTAAAGCGGTACTGCTGCGCTCGATTGAGCAGGGCGGAACAACCCTGAAGGACTTCCTGCAAAGTGATGGCAAGCCGGGCTATTTTGCCCAGGAGCTGCAGGTGTATGGCCGTAAAGGCGAACCGTGCAGAGTCTGCGGCACGCCGGTGATTGCAACGAAGCACGCCCAGCGCGCGACGTTCTACTGCCGTCAGTGCCAGAAATAGCGCTACTTTAGCTTTGCCATCAATGCCTGGTGGACGTTATCCGGCAGGAAATGGGTGACATCGCCGTGATGACGCGCCACCTCTTTTACCAGCGTGGAAGAGATAAACGACCACTCTTTGGAGGGCATCAGGAATACGCTCTCCAGCTCCGGCATCAGATGGCGGTTCATGTGCGCCAGCTGCATCTCATACTCGAAGTCTGCCACCGCGCGCAGACCGCGGATAAGAATGTTTGCCTGCTGAGCGCGGGCGAAATTCGCCATCAGATCGCTAAACCCGACCACTTCAACATTCGGCAGGTGCGAAATGGCGTCGGTAGCCAGCTGCACGCGCTCGTTCAAATCGAACATCGGTTTTTTGCTGGGGCTGGCGGCAATCGCCAGGATCACCTTGTCGAACATGCACGCCGCACGGGTGATGATATCAAGATGACCGTTAGTGATCGGATCGAAGGTACCCGGATAAATCGCTTTTGTGCTCATGGCTCACGTTTTCTCAGAGTAGCCGCGGCAGAGCGCCCACAGCTCGGTGTATTTGTTGAAAGTATACTGGGCATTCACCACAGCCAGTAACCACCCCTGTTTACCGTCCAGTATGCCGCCACGCAGCAATAGCGTCTTCAGAAACGCCCCCAGCGTGTGTGTGAAGATTCCGGTCAGCGTGGTCTTCTTACCGCGCTGGTGACGCTCCTGCGCCCATGCAGTGGCGTAGTTAAGCTGTTTACGCTGGAAGCTGGCGAAATCCCGACAGGTCAGGTGCAGCAGATCGCCCGTCAGGGAGATCACCTGCGCGCTACCGCAGTCCAGAGATTCATGGACCAGGTTGTCGTTGTACTGGTAACGTTCGCGCTCGTAGAGGCGCATCACACGGTCTGGATACCAGCCGCTGTGGCGCATAAACCGGCCGAGGAAGTAGTTGCGGCGGGCAATGCTGTATACCGCGCCAGGCTGAGGCGAAGCAAGCACCGCCTGAATGGCCTGCTGAAGTTCTGGCGTGACGCGCTCGTCAGTATCGAGCATCAGGACATAATCGCCCGTGGCGTATCCCTGCGCGCGCTGGCGCTGGATGCCATAGCCTTGCCAGTCCGTGTCGATAAAGACCCTGGCGCCCGCTGTCCGGGCAACGTCCACCGTATTGTCCGTGCTGCCGGAATCGAGCACGACAATTTCGTCAGCCCAGGCAACGGAGGCCAGGCAGTCCGGAAGCAGGTCGGCGGCGTTTTTGGCGATCATCACGACCGACAGACGCGTTGACATTAGTGGCTCCGCTGAGGCAGATAAGGTTGCAGAAGTTGCAGCAGACGGGTGAGCGCGCCCTGGTTCTGATGCAGCACTTCGACGGCATGGCGACCGTACCACAGGCGGTAATCTTCGTCAGTCAGAAGGGTCGAGACCTCTTTGACCACGGAGTCCGCATCGGTCACGGTGATTAAACCCTCGGCCTGCTGCAATTTCGCGCAGATATCTTTGAAGTTAAACGTGTGCGGCCCCATCAGCACCGGAATGGCATGCGCTGCCGGCTCCAGCGGGTTATGGCCGCCGCGCGCCACCAGACTGCCGCCGACAAAGGCCAGATCGGCAATGCCGTAGAGCAGCATCAGCTCGCCCATCGTATCGCCAATCACCACCTGAGTGCTGCCGGAAGGGATCTCGCCGCTGCTGCGCAGGGTATAGCTGAAACCGCCTTTCTGCACCATTTCGCGGGCATCTTTAAAACGTTCGGGATGGCGTGGAACGAGGATCAGCAGTAAATCGGGGAATTTTTCCAGCAACTGACGATGAGCCTGCAGGATAATGGCCTCTTCGCCATCATGGGTGCTGGTTGCAATCCAGACCTGACGACGCGGCGCCCACTGGCGACGCAGGGTGATTGCACGAGCAGCAAGTTCAGGGGTAACAGAAATATCAAATTTCAGGCTGCCCGTTACCGCGAGCTGGTTGCGTTTGAGCCCCAGAGAGACAAAGCGGGCGGCGTCTTCTTCATTTTGCGCGGCAATCAGCGTAATTTTGCCGAGCAGACGACGCATAAATTTACCCAGCTTGCCGTAGCCTTTCGCCGAGCGCTCTGACAGGCGCGCGTTGGCAATCACCAGCGGAATTTTACGGGCATGCAGGGCGGAAATCATGTTCGGCCACAGTTCGGTTTCCATCACGATCACCAGTTTCGGGCGAACGGTATTCAGGAAACGATTCATGGCGCAGGGCAGATCGTAAGGGAGATAGACGTGATGAACGTCTTTGCCAAAAGCGGATAACGCGCGCTCCGAGCCGGTCGGCGTCATCGTCGTGACGGTGATCGGCAACGACGGATAGCGGTGACGCAGGGCGCGAACCAGCGGGATCGCCGCCAGCGTTTCACCGACAGAAACGGAATGCAGCAAAATACCGTCCGGTGCGACTTTATTGCGGCAGAAGCCATAGCGCTCAGCCCAGCGTTTACGATACGCAGGCGCTTTACGGCTACGAAGCAACAGTCTCAGCCACACCAGCGGCTGAATGATGTAGAGCAGAGCGGTATACAACAATTCCAAGCGATTATCCGTTTTTTTAGTTTCGGCGGGCAAATTCTAAGCATTTGGGCCGTCTAAAGCTATCTCTTTGGTGTTTTTAGGTATCCATTTGCCTGCGTTACGTTCATTCGCAGATAAAAAAACGGGCAATCGCTTGCCCGTTTATGATGCTTCAGATTAACGCTCCGCTTCGGGAAGCGCATTCAGATGGTAGGTTACGCGCTCCGACAGGCCGCGGATATCACCGCCGGTGATGAAGAAGCTGTCATCTTTTTGGTTAGGGTTGCTGACGTCATAACCCAGCATCTTGTTGATAAGCGTCGCCACCTGGTAATGGTTCAGCGGCATTTGCGGGCTGATGTTCTTCATGGCGTACTCCGGATCGTTACTGAAGTACAGGAACGGTACCTGAGCAATTGGCATTTCTACAACCGAGTGGCCAAACAGACCGTTATCGCCCACGCGTTCCCCGTGATCGGAGGTGATAAACACCAGCACCGGCAGTTTGGATTTTGCCAGCGCGGTGCGAATCGCGGACGCGAGTTCTTTGTCATACAGGCGGACCGCATCGTCATACTCATTTTTCTTCTGCGCCACATCATCACTCAGACGCGGCGTAGAGAACTTCGCGAAGCCCTGCGGGATATTACGCTCGTACGGGATATGTGGAGCACGGCTGTTGAGCACCATCAGGAACGGCTTGTTCCAGTCCAGCGTGGCCTTTTCCACGGATGGCGTCAGGACAACGTCAGCACCGACATCTGGCGCCGGACGGATCTGCGTATCTTCCCATAAATCGATGTCATGGATGCCAATCCAGTTACTGAGACCTTCCAGCCCCTGAGCAGAGATAAAGGCGGTCTGATAACCCTGTTTCTTCGCGTTGGCAAAGATATTGGTGGATTTAGATTTATAGGCCCCGTAGTTATCCGGTTCACGCAGGTTGTTCACCAGCATTGGAATGGCCACTCGCGTGGACACCGCGTTGGAGACAATCAGTCGGCCTGTACCCTGATATTGCTGCAGCAGCGCTTTCAGCTCTGGTGTGGTATCTCGCTCGTAGCCCAGGGCGCTGACGTGGTGCGGGTTAAGGCTCTCACCAATCGCCAGAATAATGGAGTATTTACCGGCGTGCGTTCCCGCAACAGGGGTGACCTGGTAAGGGTCGTAATGGGTCAGATTCTGGTTTTCACCCGACATCGCTTCCGGGATCAGGCGAATAGCGCTGAAGCTCATCGCAGACAGGCCGTTACGCAGCAGGGAGTGGCGCAGGTCTGGGTTGAATTTGTACATCTGCCCGTCGACCGCTTTGTAGAACTGGCCGACAAACATCACGACGATGGCAAGCAGGCAAGGAAGCGCAATCCATTTGTGCCAAAGCGGCGCCAGACGACGCGCAAAGACCAGCGCAAAGACGATGGCCACAATCATGATGGCGAAGTAGATGCCCAGTGAACCCAGACTGTCTGTGATCCCGCTGGCAATGTCTTTTGTTTCCACGAACGCCAGCCAGACTTCACTTGGGCCATAGAACTGACCGTAGAACTGGTAGTACACCGCTTCCGAAATCTGCACGATAAACGTGACGGCCAGCAGCAGGCGAGTCAGGAAGAAACGCGCACTGGCAGCAGCCAGCAGAGAGATGATCAGATACAGTGAGATATCACCGGATTTCGGCTGATAGACATGATCTTTCAGCAGAATGATGATTTCTGAGAGCGAGAACAGCAGCAGGAATGCCAGCGTCAACCCCAGGGTACGCAACAGATTACTGCGTGGGGTAAACGAAGAGGATGAAGTTGTTTTAAACATGGAAGGACTCTATTCCGATCAGAACTTTTTAGTCAGCGGGCGAATGGCTTTACCAAAGCCAAAGCGCAGTGCGCGAACCACCGTAGGGCGATTGTGCAATCCTTTACGCCAGATATCCTCAAACAGGGCGTACCAGCGTGCAGCGACCGCTTCGCGGGAATAGACCTGGAGACGTTTTTCACCCTGCTCGCGCATCTGACGATACAGTTCAGGGGAGTTTTTCAGCCGCATAATTGCATCGAAGGCTTCATCAGGGGTTTTGGCGATCAGGTAGTCCAGCTCACTCTCGCGGATTGCACGGTAAGAGGGCTCGTCGTCGCAAACCATCACTGTTTTGCCCAGCCAGTTGTTAATGAGCTTACTGGCAGGCTTACGCGCCAGTTTGTGGTCGTGCGATTTGCGGAAGCTGATGCACACGTCCACGTCCTGGTAGTTTGTCCAGTTATCGAACGAGATGCGGAGCTCAATACCTTGTTCGGCAAGACGTTGCTTAAAATTCCCTTCGCGGTATTCGTCCGGGAAACTGTCCACACGGCCAAAGAACGCGACGGTTTTGATGGTCTCGTCGGTGCGCTCACGGGGTTTCACGCCCGGCTGTGGCCAGTAGGGAACGAAGATACGGTTGTTATGGTTATCCACTTCCGGGTTCTGGTCGACGACAACATCGGCGCCAATAACGGGAGGACGGTCCGCACGTGCGACCACGGTGAAGCCACGCCACGGCTTCACGCGAGAGCCAAAGTCGTCGTTATGCATCAGGTTAATGGCATCGGGCCTGCATTCAGAGCCAAACGAACACTCGATTGCGTCACCATAATAGTGCTTCAGCGCCAGTGTGGTCTGGAACGTCCAGCCACCGCGGCCGCCACAATAAAATCGCTCCGGAATATCGTCAGGATTGACATGGTTATCCAGAAGGGTCTGGAAATCTGCGTAGTTTTTAGCGATGAAATCCGCGCGGGAGACCGCGTGTAATTTAAGTTTGCTCATAATTTCCGTTAGCCAAGAATTTTTTTAAGACGGAAGTAGCGACGTCCCAGACGCCACCGTTGGCGGAGGCCGCGCGCATTTTGCCAGATCAGGGTCCAGATACCGCGGTCGAAAAGCTCACGGGTGATCTCGCGTTTTTTGGCCATATCGTCAATGTTGTTAATGCTGTGCAGGATCCCCAGACCCTCTTTGGCGATTTGCCAGTGGCAGGCCGGCACGCGTTTCACCTGTTCCGGATAGCGCTTATTGATAGCGTCCAGCATCTCCAGAATCTTCATATAGTGGCGCGAGGAACGCATACGCGTATCGTCCGTGCCTGGGGTATGGGAAACGGAAGCGGAGTGGATCAGGTAATCGTAATAGACCTCATCAATATACTGCACGCGTCTGGCGGTGAGCAGCACTTCCGTCGTCCAGGGGATATCCTGATGACGCAGGCCGTGTTCAAAGCGAAAACCCTGCTCTTTAATAAAGGCGTGTCGATAGATATTCAGCCATGTCACGTGCAGGAACTTGCGGGATTCGAGCGCCATCTGCAGCCAGGTTGGGCCGTCCAGTACGCCTGTTGACGCGAGTTTATCTGAAGGGAAGATCTTCTTCGACGGGCGTCCGTCATCATAAATATAGGTGCCGTTGCAGGTCGCGACGTCCAGTTGCCCGGCAAGCGCAATTTCCAGCAAACGCGGATACATCCCCGGGTAGATGACATCATCAATATCCGGAAACGCGACGTAATCGCCCGTTGCCATGGCGAGACCGGTATTACGGGCCGCGGAGACACCGCCATTAGGCTGGTCAATAACCTTAAAAAGACTGAATTCACTGGCGTAGCGGGCGATGATATCTGCAGAACCGTCAGTTGAACCGTCATTAACAATAATAAGTTCCAGACCTGGCAGATTCTGTTTCTTAATGCTTTCAAAAAAAGCGCTCAGGAAATTTTCGCCATTATAGACGGCGACAACGAGGCTTAATTGAGGCGTTCCAGACATGCTTACTCCGTAATGTCATGCGGTGAGATGCGGCCGACGAGCTTTACAGTAACGTACAATGGCTTTTCGACAGCCGGCAGGCAAAAGAGTTCTGATGGATACCTGTGCGCCGGCATTTATGACCCCCGGCGCAAGGTACACGCGATCAGGTGGTTGTTTCTGTCTGTTTAGCGGGGCGTAATGCGCACATCCCAACCAGCAACCCGGTTAACAGCATATATTGCTCCAGGTAGTGATCTTTCAGATTGTGGTCGACCATGGTTCGCGAGAAGAAGCCAACCGTAAACAGCAGCAGGAACATCCCCACCATCGCGTTACCATGGCGGAACTCACGCCAGCCGATATACCAGCAGCCTGCCAGTAAAATCAGCCAGCCCGCGATGCCCGCAACGCCGTTCTGAATACCAAACTCAATCAGGCCATAGTGGCTGTGCGGGATATTAATGCGATTGTCCTGTGTGTCGCGACGCAATACGTAGCGGAAGGCTTCCTTGCGGGGCCCCATTCCCGAAGGATGCTCACCCACCAGTTTCCAGCCCTGATGGAAGAAGCTGGCGCGGCACCCGTTGGAGTGGTTCATTGGTCGGCCCAGGTCGTTCCTCGGTACCGTTCCGTTAGTTTTGTTGTAGCAAAAGCTGGTGAAGGGCGCGTTCCAGCCTGTTACCGCATCATCTTCCAGGCTTTGCCAGCGCGGATCGGTTTTAAAGGAGGCATAGCCCAGAAGCGCGGAAGCGATAATGATGCTCACAAGAATAGCGCCTGTGAGCACCACGCGACTGCGACGCATACTGTGCAGGCTGAGCAGAATGAAGGTGGAGAACAGGCTGCCGACCAGGCCGATCGTTCCCCAGCGGGTATCAACTAACGCAGTGCAGACAAGGTTACACAGCAGCATAAAGGCGAGGAACGATGTCTTCAGGCGTAAGAAACGCTGATGCAGCAGACCGCGCGCAAGCAGTTCGGCAAGCAGGAAACCGGTGATCATATTGACCTGGAAGCTCATGCGCGTGCGGTTATAAACAATCCGCGTTTCGCCCCAGTGGATCACGCCGTCTCGCCAGTAAAGCCAGGCGGTATCAAGCAGGTGAATACAGACGACGCCCCAGAAAAAAAGGACGACGAGAGTAAAGAAACGGGCAGCCGATAAAGAGGGGAAGCGCTCCTGAATCACCGGTAATAACACCAGCCCCGCACAGAAAAGCAATACCGGACGTAACCACTGACCATCCCAGGTCGATACCATTTCTTTAATATCTGGCGCGACAAAAAAGCCGTTAATCAGGATAAAGAAAGTTAAGGCCCACAGCACAATAAGCACGAACTTAATTTTGTTTAAGTCCAGCGCTTTTCTCGCCACGGAAGAGCTAAAGAAAAGACCGAGCGCCACCACAATATTAGGATAAATCAGACCGTTACGATGAAAAGGGAGCTGATCGTTTGGGATTGGCCAGATAAAACATAAAGCCAGTACAGACAGGACTAAAAGACCTGTCAGGATGTTACGAGTATTTGTCATAATTTTGGTACTGGTAAAGGATCTCGGCGTTAATACCGGTTAGTTAACAATGCCATGCGCAAATTCCACTGATTTCGAATGGAATAAAAGCCTGAGAAAATTACCACAGAAGCCATAACTACAGAAGGACAATGTTTGTAAGCAAGATTAATCCGCCTGTGCATTACCGTAATACCCACGTATATAATCGGCAGTCTGAACAGCGCTTTCAGCTTAACGACAGGAAATGTATGCATATTGTTCACACTGAAGCAGACGGCGGCAAAGGCGGACAGCCTTTGCGCATTATTAACGAATCGCTAGGGATGATTCAGCGTGGCCATCAGGTGACTCTCCTGTGTCCGGAAACCGCGCCGCTGCACGCCCTGGCGCGCAATGCCGGGTTAACGGTGGTCACTATGCCGTTGAAGCGTAAGAACCTTAAAAACCTGCAGTTGCTGCGTCGCTGGCTGAAGGATAACCGACAGTCAATTGACGTCATTAACAGCCATAACTCTGCCGATACCTGGCTGGTGGCGCTGGCGAATTTGACGCTCTCCAGTCCCGTACCGCTGGTGAGAACCCGTCATGCGTCCGGCGTACCGCGTAACAACTGGACGACCCGCTGGCTGTTTCGCACGGCCTGCACGCATATCGTGACCACCGGGGAGGCGCTGCGCCATCAGGTGGCAAATATTGGCGTGCCGATGTCCCAGAGCACGTCGGTGCCAAGCGGCGTTGATACGCAGCGTTTCCATCCGGGAGATAAGCACCAGGCCCGGGCTCATTGTGGTTTGTCTCAGGATGATTTCTGGCTGGGCGTGGTATCGCATTTGCGCCCGAACAAAGGCCATAGCGTACTGCTGCGCGCCCTAGCGAAAATCAACAATCCGCAGATCAGGCTGGCGATTGTTGGCGAAGGCCCGCACAAAGCGACGCTGGAGCAGGAAATCACCGCCCTGGGGTTACAGCAGCGCGTAGTCATGGCGGGGCATCAATCCGATCCGGAACGCTGGTTCCCGGCATTTGATATTGCGCTCAGCCCTTCGCACGATATGGAAGGTGTCCCGCAAGGCGTGCTGCAATCGTTAGCCAGCCGCGTTGCGACCATTGCGACGGATGCGGGTGGAACGGGGGATGCGGTGATTAACGGGCAAACGGGATTGCTCATCGCGCAGCGCGACGAAAACGCACTGCACGATGCCATTCTGCAACTCTATGACGACTCAGCCCTTCGCGAGACGCTCGCGCAACAGGGATATGACTACCTGAGCACGCACTTTACCAGGGAATGTATGCTGGACGCGATGGAGAAAGTCTTCTCTGATGCGGTTCAGCGCAGCAAATCACGATAAAGCGCCTGTAGCTCTTTCGCCATTCTGTCCAGGGTGAAGGGCTCGGCAGTTGCACGCGCAGCGGCGGAGTAATCAACACCCTGTTCCCGGCCTTTTAGCCACAGCGAGATGGCCTGCTGGTAGCCTTCACTGTCCAGCGCATCACGCACCCAGCCGTTTTTACCCTCGATAATCCACTCTGCCGCTCCGCAGCCGTGGCTGGTAAGCAGCGGTAAACCGCAGGCCAGCGCTTCCACGCAGACGTTCGGGAAGGGATCGTAGAGCGTCGGCAGGATAAGCGCATCCGCCGTGCCATACACTTCACGCACGTTGGCCACCGGCCCCAGGAATGTCACGCGTGAGGAAACACCCAATGTCTGCGCCAGTTTTTCAAACTTCCGGGCATGTTTATCGCGTCCGGCAACCAGCAGCCAGACGTCAGGATGCGCCACAATAGCACGCAGCGCGGTAGCGACGCCTTTACGGCTGAAGCCCGACCCAACATACGCCAGCACCGGTGCATTACGGGGAATACCCAGCGCATCGCGCTGCGAAAGGGCACGGACCTCAGGACTAAACTGAACGGTGTCGACGCCGTTATAGATCACCGTCAGCTTGTCGTCCGGCAGTCCGAAGCGACGGGCGATATCATCACGCACCATCTTCGAATTACAGATCACCTTGCGCAGCTGCGGATGGGTAAACATCTGCGCCTCAGCCTGCAGGATGTAGCGGTGGTACCGGCTGAGCGACTGAGCCCAGCGCGCCAGCGGCGACAGAATGCGGCCATATTGCTCAAGCCAGGTGGCGTGAACCCCGTCGCCCGCCCGAAAGATGGTCGCTCCCGGTATGCGTTCGTGGCTTTGCACAATATCAAACTGCGCAAAATGCGCGGCAGCTTCGGTGGCAAAACCGGACTCACGGGCGATGCGATTACGAAACGGCGGATTGACCGTCAGCGTTTTCCAGCCTGCAGCATCCTCCCACTGGCGGGCAATCAGCGTGACATCAAGCGACGTATCCTGCGCCAGCACGTTCAGCGCGCGCGAGACGAAACGTTCTGCGCCACCGTTGGGGTTGTAGGTCTGTCGGACAATCGCCAGCTTCATGCAGGGGTTTCCGTTTCCAGGAGCATCGTATCGATGGCGCTCAGCACCTGCTGCGGGGTGATTGCGGTGATGCAGTCTGAGACACCGCTGTCTCCGCAGCCCGCTTTGCCGCACGGCTGGCAGGTGAACCCGGCGACAATCACACGGTAGTTCACCCCCCACGGCGCCCACTTGATGGCACCGGTAGGGCCAAAGATGGCGACGGTTGGCGTACCGACGGCGCTTGCAAGGTGCATCGGCATAGAATCGACACCGAAGTACACCCGCGCGTGCTTCATGAGCGCGCCCAGCTCTTTCAGGTTCAACTGACCGCTTAAATCAAAGACCGGCTGGGTGAGCGCAGCGCGCAGCGCGTCCATATAGGCCTTCTCTTCTTTTGACGGCGCGGCGGAGAGGATAATCGGCAGGCCGCGCGCCGCCAGGTTATCAATGGTCGCTGCCAGCTTGTTGATATCCCAGGCCTTAAACATCCAGCGCGAGGTCGGGTGAACCAGAATGTAGGATTTACTCGTGAGTCCAAAACCGGCCAGCTTTTCAGCAACGGAGGCTTCCGCCGCGTCGCCGGGGACAAACAGCGTGTGTTTGTCTTCGTCGGACTGCGGATGAATGCCGATCCGGCGCAGGGCGTCCAGATTGACCTCCACCATATGGCGGCTGTTGTCCTGGATCGCCGGGTAGAGCGTGGTAAATGATTTCACCCAGCGACGACGTGCAAGACCGCTGCGTTTATCCGGTTTGAAGCCGACGGAGACGCGCGGTTTCAGGCGACGCGCCAGACGCGCGCCGTGCCAGTGTTCGGTCAGGTTAATCAGTACGTCATACTGACGGCCTTTCAGGGTAGCGAGCAGCGTGCGGTAGAGGCGGAATTGTTCAAACCAGCCCTTCTTGCGCCAGTTGCGCCCAATGGTATGGACCTGGTCGATATGCGGATGGCTGGTCAGCATCGCCTGCGTGTCGTCATAGACCAGCGCATCGACTTCCACGTTCGGCCAGTTCTTTTTCAATACGGTGAACACCGGCGAAGTCAGTAGCACGTCACCGTGGTGACGTAATTTAACGATCAGTACGCGCCTGGGTGGACGCTCCGCTGAGAAAAAATCAGACATAAGCTCTCTCTGCTGCCAGCAAAGGCTCTAATTGCGCAAATACCGCAGCGGCGCTGAGGTCGCTCAGCTGCGATGAGTGTTCCGGGCGGCAGATATATTGATTTTTTCCATAGCCGCCGATAAGGCCCGGGTCCGTTGGGCCGTAAAGCGTAATATTAGGTCGATCCAGCGCCGCCGTCAGGTGGCTGAGGCCCGTATCCACGGAGACCACTGCCGTAGCGCCGGCCAGCGCCCGGGCGACGCCATCCAGTTTCATGCGCGGCAGAACGTCCACATAATCAAACCCTGCCGCCAGGCGTTTGGCGCGCGCTTCTTCATGGGGAGCGCCCCACGGGAGTTTGATACGTAACCCCGCACTCCCCAGCAGGCCGATCAGTTCGCGCCAGTGCGCCTCCGGCCAGTGTTTGTCGTCGCGGGTCGTCGCATGCAGAAAAATCAAATACGGTGCGCCTTCTTGCTGCGAACTATGAAGGAAGTGCTGCGAAATGGCGTAATCACCCTGGGTTTCCGGTTTGGCATAACCGAGGCTTTTTGCAAACAGCTCGCGGGTTCGTTCGACGGCATGTTGTTGTTTTGCAATGTGGTGACGGCGGTTATAGAACAGGCTCGCCAGCGGTTCGCGGGCGGTCTGCCAGTCCATGCCGTGCTTTATGCCGTGTGCCAGTCGCGTCACCAGCGCGGCGCTTTTGACCAGCCCCTGGGCGTCGATGATGGCATCATAACGCTGCGCCTGTACCGCCTCGCGGAAGGCCTTGCGTTCGGCTTTAATCGGCGCGGAGAACCACGCTTTGCGCCAGCGACGAATCGCCACCGGGATCGCGCGGTCGACCGCTTCGTGCCAGGTGGGGATCTGCGCGAAGCCCTCTTCCACCACCCAGTCAAAACGAATGCCCGGTATGGCCTGCATGGCGTCCGTCAGTGACGGCAGCGTGTGCAGCACATCGCCCATCGACGACGTTTTAACGATCAGTACCCGCATCCGTTATCCTTCTTCGCTCAACAGCAGTTCGTTAAGCTCTTCAAGAACGCGCTGCGGGGTAATGTCGATCAGGCTCTGGTGATAGCCTTCTGCTGCATCGCCTTTGCGCACTTTGTGATAGCCCGTTATCAACCGAATAACACGCGCTTTATGCGAAAGCGGTGGCGTGAAGTCCGGGCTGCTTGGGCCATACAGCGCAACCAGCGGGCGGTTGAGCGCAGCAGCGACGTGCATCAACCCGGAGTCGTTGGTGACCACGGCTTTACAGGCGGCAATCAGGATCACCGCCTGCTCAAGCTGGGTTTCTCCCGCCAGGTTACGGCACCACGCCTGTTGCTCGGTACTGAGCGTCGCGAGGATTTCGTTGCCCGCCTCGTGGTCTTTTGCCGAACCGAACAGGACAATCTGGTAGCCTTCGTCAATCAGCTGTTTCGCCAGCTCCGCATAGTGATAGTGCGGCCAGCGTTTTGCCGGGCCAAACTCGGCGCCTGGGCAGAAGCCAATCATCGGACGTTCCGACGAAAGACCAAACGCGTTGCAGGTGTGGGATTTTTCACCCTCGTTAACCTGAAGCTGTGGCCAGAGCAGCGGCTGCGGCAGATCTTTCGCGCTGCGCATGACCCCTTTGTCATAGGCCAGCGCCACATAGCGCTCCACCATCAGCGGCCAGGCCTCTTTATCCAGCACGCGTGCGTCGTTCAGCAGGCCGTAGCGCATTTCACCGCGCCAGCCGGTGCGGTGCGGGATGCCTGCAAAGAAAGGCACCAGGGCGGATTTAAAGGAGTTTGGCAGGACATACGCGCGGTCATAGCGCTTCTCGCGCAGGCTGTGGCCGAGTTTACGGCGTTCGCCAATTTCCAGCGCCCCGTGGCCGAGCGGCATCGGAATGGCGTCATTCACTTCCGGCATGCGCGATAACAGCGGACGGCACCACGCGGGTGCCATCACGTCGATTATCGCCTGGGGATAGCGCGCCTTGAGCGTGCGATAGAGACTTTGCGACATCATCATGTCGCCCACCCATGACGGGCCGATCACCAGAATTCTCATACTTACGCGTCGCGGTTCAGCCAGGCCATATACTCCGTTACGCCTTCGGCAACGGTTTTGAACGGTTTGTCATAGCCCGCTTTACGCAGGTTAGTGAGATCCGCCTGGGTGAACGCCTGGTAGCGGCCTTTGAGCTTGTCCGGGAACGGAATGTACTCAATGCTGCCTTTTTTGTGGTACGCCAGCGTGGCGTCAGCCACCGCCTGGAAGGACTCCGCACGGCCAGTTCCCAGGTTGAAGATGCCGGACACGCCGTTCTCCCAGAACCACAGGTTTACGGCGGCCACGTCGCCCACGTAGACGAAGTCACGCTTAAAGCCGTCGCTGCCTTCGAACAGTTTCGGACTTTCGCCGTTATTCAGCTGGGTGTTCAGGTGGAAGGCCACGCTTGCCATGCTGCCTTTGTGACCTTCGCGCGGCCCGTAGACGTTGAAGTAGCGGAAGCCGACAATCTGGGAGTTCGCTTCTGGCAGGACCTGACGCACGTATTCGTCGAACAGGAATTTAGAGTAACCGTAGACGTTCAGCGGCTGCTCATATTCGCGGGACTCGATGAAGTCCGAGGTGCGCCCGCCGTAGGTTGCCGCAGAAGAGGCGTACAGGAACGGAATTTCACGCTCGAGGCAGTAGTGCAGAATCTCTTTGGAGTACTGATAGTTGTTGTCCATCATGTACTTGCCGTCCCACTCGGTGGTGGATGAGCAGGCACCTTCGTGGAAGATGGCTTCGATCTCGCCGAACTCTTCCCCTGCCATAATCTGGATAAGGAAGTCTTCCTTATCCATATAATCAGCGATGTTCAGATCCACCAGGTTGACGAACTTGGTGCCGTCTTTCAGGTTGTCAACCACCAGGATGTCGGTGATGCCTTTGTCATTGAGAGCCTTAACAATATTGCTGCCGATAAAGCCCGCGCCGCCGGTAACGATGATCATAACTGTAACCTTTGAAGTGTGAAGCCCGGGGACAATCCCGGACGCTAATGTTTCTATCATATCATTAGTATGGCTGCCCTTCAGCCATTCACCTTCACAGCGCAGGGGTACGCGTGATTTATGCTGCAAAAACGACAAGAGATAATGTGTCATCTCGTCATGAACTATAGGTTTGGGTAATATGTCCCGAAATTTGCCGAGTCTGGAGAATTGCAATGCGTGGTGATTTTTACAAACAGTTAAACAGCGACCTCGACACCGCACGTGCGGAAGGGTTGTTCAAGGAAGAGCGTATTATCACGTCTGCCCAGCAGGCGGACATCACCGTTGCCGATGGCAGCCATGTGATCAACTTTTGTGCGAACAACTACTTAGGTCTTGCGAATCACCCTGAGCTGATTGCCGCGGCGAAAAACGGCATGGATACCCACGGTTTCGGCATGGCTTCCGTACGCTTTATCTGCGGTACCCAGGATAGCCACAAGCAGCTTGAGAAAAAGCTGGCGAACTTCTTAGGTATGGAAGACGCCATTCTGTACTCCTCCTGCTTCGACGCTAACGGCGGTCTGTTTGAGACCCTGCTTGGCGCAGAAGATGCCATTATCTCCGACGCCCTGAACCACGCGTCCATCATTGACGGCGTGCGCCTGTGCAAAGCGAAGCGCTACCGCTATGCCAATAACGACATGGTTGAGCTGGAAGCGCGCCTGAAAGAGGCGCGCGAAGCGGGCGCTCGTCATGTGCTGATCGCCACCGACGGCGTGTTCTCGATGGACGGTGTGATCGCCAACCTGAAGGGCGTGTGTGACCTGGCGGACAAATATGACGCGCTGGTGATGGTCGATGATTCTCACGCGGTCGGTTTTGTCGGCGAAAACGGCCGTGGCTCCCACGAATACTGCGACGTGATGGGCCGCGTGGACATCATCACCGGTACGCTGGGAAAAGCGCTCGGCGGCGCGTCCGGCGGCTATACCGCTGCGCGTAAAGAGGTGGTTGAGTGGCTGCGTCAGCGCTCCCGTCCGTACCTGTTCTCCAACTCCCTGGCGCCGGCTATTGTGTCTGCCTCCATCAAAGTGCTGGAGATGGTGGAATCCGGAGCCGAACTGCGCGATCGCCTGTGGTCCAACGCTCGTCTGTTCCGCGAAAAGATGAGCGCAGCAGGCTTTACGCTTGCCGGTGCTGACCACGCGATCATTCCGGTCATGCTGGGCGATGCGGTCATCGCGCAGAACTTTGCCCGTGAACTGCAAAAAGAAGGGATTTACGTCACCGGGTTCTTCTTCCCGGTGGTGCCAAAAGGTCAGGCGCGTATCCGCACCCAGATGTCTGCGGCGCATACGCCTGAACAAATTGAACGTGCGGTGGAAGCCTTCACCCGCATCGGCAAACAGCTGGGCGTCATTGCCTGAGGACGTAAGATGAAAGCGTTATCCAAACTGAAAGCGGAAGAAGGGATTTGGATGACCGACGTGCCGGAACCGGAAGTCGGTCATAACGATCTGCTGATCAAAATTCGTAAAACGGCTATCTGCGGTACTGACGTTCACATCTATAACTGGGACCAGTGGTCACAGAAAACCATTCCGGTACCGATGGTTGTCGGCCATGAATACGTTGGCGAAGTGGTGGGTATCGGTCAGGAAGTAAAAGGCTTCAAAATTGGTGACCGTGTCTCCGGTGAAGGCCATATCACCTGCGGTCACTGCCGTAACTGCCGCGGTGGGCGTACCCACCTGTGCCGTAATACCATCGGCGTGGGCGTGAACCGCCCGGGCTGTTTCGCAGAATACCTGGTGATCCCGGCCTTTAACGCGTTCAAAATTCCGGACAACATTTCTGACGATCTGGCCTCCATCTTCGACCCGTTCGGTAACGCGGTACACACCGCGCTCTCCTTCGATCTGGTTGGTGAGGACGTGCTGGTCTCCGGCGCGGGCCCAATCGGCATTATGGCCGCGGCGGTGGCGAAGCACGTTGGGGCACGTAATGTCGTGATTACTGACGTGAATGAATATCGTCTGTCGCTGGCGCGCAAAATGGGCGTGACCCGCGCGGTGGATGTCTCGAAAGAGAGCCTGACCGACGTGATGGAAGAGCTGGGCATGACCGAAGGTTTTGACGTGGGTCTGGAGATGTCCGGTGCGCCACCGGCGTTCCGCACGATGCTGGATACCATGAACCACGGTGGCCGCATCGCGATGCTGGGTATTCCGCCGTCGGATATGTCTATCGACTGGAACAAAGTCATCTTCAAGGGGCTGTTCATCAAAGGCATCTATGGCCGTGAGATGTTTGAAACCTGGTACAAGATGGCGGCGCTGATCCAGTCTGGTCTGGATCTGTCCCCGATTATCACTCATCGATTCTCCATTGATGAGTTCCAGCAGGGCTTTGACGCAATGCGTTCCGGTCAGTCCGGGAAAGTGATCCTGAGCTGGGATTAACAGAGAAAGCGCCTTCGGGCGCTTTTTTACGTCCTCTTCACGTTTCTGACATCCGCAATCAGAATATTTTGATTTTTTCTTCGCTTTTTTACCCACACACTTATAAAGTTTGTTGATTATCCGTTTACCTTTACAGTGCCTATGTTCAAGCTCACCGTTTGTTTATTGACCTGTAATTCTGCGCGTTTATTGCGCGAGGTTATCCCTCCACTGTTAACGGTGGCAGATGAAATTGTCGTTGTGGACTCCGGCAGCACGGATACCACGCTGGATATTTGTCGCGAATATGGACTTTCTATCCACCATCACCCCTATGCCATGCACGGTGCGCAGATGAATTATGCCGTTGATCTGGCGAGCAATGACTGGGTGTTGTGTATGGACAGTGATGAGATCCTGGATGCCGAAACGGTCGATTTTATTCTGGCACTGAAAGCCGGGGATGAACCTTCCGCCGATCGCGCCTGGCGCATCGCCCGATACTGGCATGTGCTGGGTGAAGAGGTACGCACCATTTACCCCGTCTCCTCTCCCGATTTCCCGGTACGGTTGTTTAATCGTACCCAGGCCCGTTTTAACCACCGTCCGGTGGACGACAAAGTTGAAGGTAAGGTTATTGCAGTAAAAATGCCGGGACGGGTGCGCCACGACACGTTTTATAACCTGCATGAAGTGTTCAACAAGCTGAACAGTTACACCACCCGTCTGGTGAAATACCAGCCTGTCCGGCCCTCAATTGGACGCGGCATAATCAGTGCGATCGGGGCGTTTTTCAAATGGTATCTGTTTAGCGGTGCCTGGCGTCAGGGCAAAGTCGGCGTGGTGACAGGACTCTATGCCACCGCCTACAGCTTTTTGAAGTATTTCAAATCCTGGTATCAGCATCAGGAGAAAAAAGAGCCCGTTGCGAAAGAGCATACGGACTCTCAGACGGCAAAATAAGCGTCAGGCAATCACGCTTTTTTTCCCCATCCCTGCCACTGCTGCTGGACGTATTTTACCAGCGTACTGTTGCTGATGCTGTCACCAATGACAGAGAAGAAGCGAGTCGCGTAGACCGGTTCAGGCGGCTGCTTCAGCACGCAGCGCTTCACGCCGCGGAACGGATTACGCGGCGCTGTCGGCGCGGGCTGTGCAGAATTCGGCGTAGAGGTATCCACCTGCGGCTCGTTCAGCAGATCGCTCGGGCGCACCAGCGTGATATCGGAAGGTAACGTCGGCAGCATTTGTTGCAGAACGCGAACGGTAGATGGGTGCGGGTGACCGATGGCAATGGCCGAGCCATTGCGGCGGGCCAGCTGCACCGCGCGATTAAACTGCATGCGGATATCGGCTTCGTTCTGGGTATCATCCAGGAACACTTTACGCTTAATGACTTTGACGCCCGTTCCCTGTGCCGCACGCATCGCCTGACTGTTGCCGATGGTCATGCTGTCGAGGAAATAGAGGTTGTAGCGCTCCAGCGCCTGCATCACTTTAAGCATCCCGTACAGGCTCGAGGTCATCGCGCTGCCCATATGGTTGTTCAACCCTACGGCATACGGCACTTTGTTGTATGCGTCGCGGATGATGCGCTCGATCTCATCGCTGCTCATATCCGGGCGCAGGGTGTCTTTTTCCAGCGGCTGCTTGCTGAGCGGTGCCATCGGCAGATGGATGAGGACCTGATGCCCGGCGTTATGGGCTTTAGTCGCCATCTCACGCGCGTGGGGCGCATTCGGAAGGACGGCAACAGAGATGGCTGACGGCATCGCCAGCACCTGATTTTCATAGTGTGGACGATAACCGAAGTCATCAATCACAATGGCGAGTTTACCTGCATATACCGGTGCAGCCAGCGCCAGTGCGCTGACGACGGAGAGAACAATGCGACGAAATTGAAGCAAAACTTATCTTCCCAACCACGGCTGTGGATTGACCGCCTGACCCTGACGACGAATTTCGAAATAGAGTGACGGGCGGCCCTGACCGCCACTGCTGCCCACAAGGGCGATGGGTTGGCCCGCGCGTACCTGTGTGCCGACGCTGACCAGCGCGCTCTGGTTGTAGCCGTAAAGACTCATATCGCCTTTACCGTGTTCGACCACGACCACCAGCCCGTAACCCTGCAGCCAGTCGGCCAGAATCACGCGGCCATCAGCGATGGCTTTCACTCCGCTACCTTCAGACGCACCGATAACTATCCCTTTCCAACGTAGCTCACCCTGCAACTGTTCGCCATAGCGATGCAGAATTGAACCACGAACGGGCCAGTAAGCCTGACCGCGAGGCGAGCCCAGGCCGCCGGTACGTGACATCAGGGAACGTTCGCTTTCGCTTGGCTTGTAGGTCGTCCCTTTACGGGACGCTTCCTGCTGTTTGTCGCGAACGGCCTGCGCCTCGCGGGCCTCTTTTTCAGCGCGCGCTTTTGCCGCGGCTTCCGCACGGGCGATGCTGTTACGCAGTTTTGATTCGTTGGCGCGCATTTCGCTCAGTTGGCTCTGACCTTCCTGAATGGAAGATTCAAGGCCGGAAAGGGTTTTCTTACGCTCGTTGCGGGCCTGCTCAAGTTTTGCCTGCTGGGCCTGCTGATCGTAGAGCAGCGTCTGCTGCTGGGTCTGCTTCTCTTCCAGCTCGGCTTTTTGCGTGGTGACCTCTTCGCGCGTCTGCTTCAGCTGCGCGATAGTCTCCTGACGCGCCTGGTTCAGGTAGCCGAAATAGGCCTGCAGGCGCTGGCCGCGCTGGCTCTCTTCACCGCTGAGGATCAGTTGCAGACCGGTGTGTTCACCCTGGCGGAATGCGGCATCAAGCTGTGCGGCAAGGTTGCGCTCCTGCGCATCGCGCTGCCGCTCCAGTCTGGCAATCGACGCGTTCATCTCGTCGATCTGCTTATTCAACTGGGCAAGGGTGTTTTGCGTTTCACGGAGTTTACGCGTGGCGGCAGAGATGGCCTCTTCCTGCTGCTTAAGCTGGGCGAGCAGGGCGGCACGCTGCTGCTGCTGCTGGCGTACCGCACGCTCTTTGGCGGCGATATCGGCCTGAATGGATTTCAGCTGGTCGCGGTCATCCGCGTGGGCGGATGCGGCGCACAGCAATACGCCAGCGCTGAGTGCGCTGGCGTAAAACAGAGGTCTGACTGATAACCTAAGCGGCTTCACGACCCATGTGATTGAAAAAATCGCCTTTCCCCTCATGGGGAGCGATTATTCCACGATGAACAGCGGCTTACCAGTCATCTCTTCAGGGATCGGCATCCCCATCAGCGACAACATGGTTGGCGCGATGTCAGAAAGCTTGCCGCCTTCCACTGCTTTCAGTGATTTATCACCGACATAAATCAGCGGAACGGGCAGGTTGGTGTGAGCCGTGTGCGCCTGGCCAGTCGCCGGGTCGCGCATCTGTTCAGCGTTACCGTGATCCGCGGTGATCAGCAGCTGGCCGCCAACGGATTCAACCGCTTTCGCGACTTGCTCAACGCAGTGGTCCAGCGCTTCAACTGCTTTTACTGCCGCTTCCATCACCCCGGTATGACCCACCATGTCGCCATTCGGATAGTTACAGATGATGGTGTCGTACTTGCCGCTAACGATTGCCGCAACCAGCTTTTCGGTCAGCTCAGCAGAGCTCATCTCTGGCTGCAGATCGTAGGTGGCGACTTTCGGGGAATTAATCAGAATGCGCTCTTCGCCAGGGAACGGCTCTTCAACACCACCGTTAAAGAAGAAAGTGACGTGCGCATATTTCTCGGTTTCGGAGATACGCAGCTGCGTCTTATCATTCTTCGCCATCCACTCACCGAAGGTATTCGCCAGTGAAGCGGGTGGATATGCGCATGGAGCCTTGATATCAGCGGCATATTCGGTCAACTGGATGAAGTTAATGTTCACCACTTTCTTACGGGCAAACCCGTCGAAGTCGCTGTTGACAAACGCACGGGTAATTTCACGCGCGCGGTCAGCACGGAAGTTCATGAAGATCAGCGCGTCGCCATCTTCCATCGCGGCATCCGCCTGGCCTTCAGCACGAATCACGGATGCTTTCACGAATTCATCGTTTTCATCACGGGCGTAGGCGGCTTCAAGCGCTTCAACGGCGGTCGCGAACTGGAATTCACCTTTTGCCAGGGTCATCAGGTCATAGGCCTGTTCCACGCGATCCCAGCGGTTGTCGCGGTCCATGGCGTAGTAACGACCAATAATGGAGGCCACGCGGCCTTTACCCAGCGCGGCGAATTTGTCTTCGAAGGCTTTCAGGGAGCCTTTTGCGCTACGTGGTGGCGTATCGCGGCCATCCAGGAAGGCGTGCAGATAGATTTTTTCCGCACCGCGCTCAGCGGCCAGTTCAACCATCGCCATGATGTGATCTTCATGACTGTGAACGCCGCCTGCAGAGAGCAGACCCATGATATGTACGGCCTTGCCAGCGGCAACGGCGTTATCGACGGCATCGCACAGCGTTGGGTTGGCGAAGAAGGTGCGTTCTTTGATTTCAACGTCCAGACGCGTCAGGTCCTGATACACAATACGTCCGGCGCCCAGGTTAACGTGACCCACTTCGGAGTTGCCCATCTGGCGATCCGGCAGGCCCACTTCCAGGCCAGACGCGTCAATCAGCGTATGTGGACGTTTTGCCCACAGCGCATCCATGACGGGGGTTTTGGCGGTGAAAATAGCGTTATCCTGGCTGTCTTCACGGTAGCCATAGCCATCCAGAATCACCAGTACCATAGGTTTTTTAGAAACCGACATTGCGACAACCTCATGCTCAAGAGTCAAAATTTGCGTAATTTTACTACAGCTGAATCGATCAAATAGCCGCAGAAGATCAAAGAAAGCGTAAGGGCAAGGTGCTTCTCAGACCATTTTGAGGCATTTTTTTAGGTGGCATGCCGCAGAAAATGGATTAGGTTAGGGTCGCTGGCTGTATTTGCCACAACGCACAGGTATACTCCTGTCCTGGTTTTTTTAATCACTAAGTCGGGAGTAGTTACCCTCCATGCAAGAAATTATGCAATTCGTTAGCCGCCATCCGGTTCTGAGCATCGCGTGGATTGGCCTGCTGGCCGCTGTGCTGTTCACCACATTTAAGGGTCTGACGTCTAAGATTAAGGTTATCACCCGTGGTGAAGCGACGCGTCTGATTAACAAAGAAGATGCCGTCGTAGTCGATCTGCGTCAGCGTGACGATTTCCGTAAAGGGCACATTGCGGGTGCGATTAACCTGCTGCCTGCTGAAATCAAAGCGAATAACGTGGGCGAGCTTGAGAAGCATAAAGCCCAGCCGATTATCGTTGTTGACGGTACCGGCATGCAGGCGCAGGAATCCGCCAGCCTGCTGCATAAAGCAGGCTTCGAAAACGTATCTGTGCTGAAAGAAGGCATTTCCGGCTGGAGCGGGGAAAACCTTCCTTTGGTGCGCGGTAAATAAGGAGTTCAGTGATGGCCAATATTGAGATCTACACCAAAGCGACCTGCCCGTTCTGCCATCGTGCGAAAGCGCTGCTGAACAGCAAAGGCGTCACGTTCCAGGAACTGCCTATCGACGGTGACGCGATTAAACGCGAAGAGATGATTCAACGTAGTGGTCGCACAACGGTTCCGCAGATTTTTATTGATGCGCAGCACATTGGCGGCTGTGATGACTTGTATGCGCTCGACGCCCGTGGTGGACTCGATCCCCTGCTGAGCTAAGAGACTTTAGGACAATTAAAAAGGGTTTTTCCATGTCAGAACAAAACAACACCGAAATGACTTTCCAGATCCAGCGTATCTACACCAAGGATGTCTCTTTCGAAGCGCCAAATGCGCCGCACGTTTTCCAGAAAGACTGGCAGCCAGAGGTTAAACTTGATCTGGATACCGCATCAACCCAGTTGGCTGATGACGTGTATGAAGTCGTACTGCGTGTGACCGTGACCGCCTCTCTGGGCGAAGAGACGGCTTTCCTGTGTGAAGTACAGCAGGGGGGGATCTTCTCCATCGGCGGTATCGAAGGTAACCAGATGGCGCATTGCCTGGGTGCATACTGCCCGAACATTCTGTTCCCGTATGCGCGTGAATGCATCACCAGCCTGGTTTCTCGCGGTACATTCCCGCAACTGAACCTTGCGCCAGTTAACTTTGATGCGCTGTTCATGAACTATCTGCAGCAGCAGGCTGGCGAAGGTGCTGAACAACATCAGGATGCCTGATGAGCACTGTTAATGCGTCAATGACTGTGATCGGTGCCGGCTCATACGGCACCGCTCTTGCCATCACGCTGGCAAGAAATGGTCACGAGGTGGTCCTGTGGGGCCACGACCCAAAACATATCGCGACGCTGCAGCGCGACCGCTGCAACGTGGCGTTTCTCCCGGACGTTCCGTTCCCTGACTCCCTGCATCTGGAAAGCGACCTTGCGACCGCGCTGGCGGCCAGCCGCAACATTCTGATTGTCGTCCCGAGCCATGTATTCGGTGAGGTGCTGCGTCAGATTAAGCCGCTGATGCGCCCGGATGCACGCATTGTGTGGGCGACGAAAGGGCTGGAAGCCGAAACCGGACGCCTGCTGCAGGATGTTGCCCGTGAAGCGCTGGGTGATGACATCCCGCTGGCGGTGATTTCGGGTCCGACCTTTGCCAAAGAGCTGGCCGCTGGCCTGCCAACGGCGATTTCGCTGGCATCAACCGATCAGACCTTCTCCGACGATCTGCAACAACTGCTGCACTGCGGCAAGAGCTTCCGCGTCTACAGCAACCCCGATTTTATCGGCGTACAGCTGGGTGGGGCGGTGAAGAACGTGATTGCGATTGGTGCCGGCATGTCCGACGGCATTGGTTTCGGTGCCAACGCACGTACGGCGCTGATCACCCGCGGCTTAACCGAGATGTCCCGCCTTGGCGAAGCGCTGGGTGCCGATCCGGCCACCTTTATGGGGATGGCGGGCTTAGGCGATCTGGTGTTGACCTGTACCGACAATCAGTCCCGTAACCGCCGCTTTGGCATGATGCTCGGACAGGGCAGCGATGTGAAAGCCGCGCAGGAGAAGATTGGTCAGGTGGTTGAAGGCTACCGCAATACCAAAGAAGTTCGCGAATTGGCGCACCGGTTTGGTGTCGAAATGCCAATAACCGAGGAAATTTATCAGGTATTGTATTGCGGAAAAAATGCGCGCGAGGCAGCATTGACCTTATTAGGTCGTGCGCGCAAGGACGAGCGCAGCAGTAACTAGTCGGAACCGTTATCACCTGAATGACCCAGCCAGCGCAGAACTGGCTGGTCATTATACTATCGTCTGGAGTTAGCAATGCCGTGTGAAGAACTGGATATCGTCTGGAATAATATTAAAGCCGAAGCCCGGGCGTTGGCCGACTGTGAGCCGATGCTGGCCAGTTTCTACCATGCAACGTTACTCAAGCACGAAAACCTCGGCAGCGCCCTGAGCTATATGCTTGCCAACAAGCTGGCATCCTCGATCATGCCCGCCATCGCCATTCGTGAAGTGGTGGAAGAAGCTTACGCCGCTGACCCGGAGATGATCGCCTCTGCCGCCTGCGATATCCAGGCCGTGCGCACCCGTGACCCTGCCGTCGACAAATATTCTACGCCGCTGCTGTACCTGAAAGGCTTCCACGCCCTGCAGGCTTACCGCATCGGCCACTGGTTATGGAATGAAGGCCGCCGCGCGCTGGCTATTTTCCTGCAAAACCAGGTTTCCGTAACCTTCCAGGTGGATATTCACCCGGCCGCGAAAATTGGCCGCGGGATCATGCTCGACCATGCCACCGGCATTGTTGTCGGTGAAACGGCGGTCATTGAAGATGACGTCTCGATCCTGCAGTCGGTTACTCTGGGCGGTACCGGTAAAACCAGCGGCGATCGCCATCCGAAAATTCGTGAAGGGGTGATGATTGGCGCGGGCGCCAAGATCCTCGGCAATATTGAAGTGGGGCGCGGCGCGAAAATTGGCGCGGGGTCTGTCGTGCTGCAGCCTGTGCCGCCGCATACCACCGCCGCTGGCGTGCCGGCGCGCATCGTCGGCAAACCCGACAGCGATAAACCGTCCATGGATATGGACCAGCACTTCAACGGCATTCACCATACCTTCGAGTACGGTGACGGCATCTGAGATTTTGCCCGGTGGCGCTGCGCTTACCGGGCCTACCTTAGAATGGCGCCCGGATACCCAAGCTGGCGCCATGCTTCATAGACCACCACCGACACTGCGTTCGACAGGTTCATGCTGCGGCTGTCCGGCATCATCGGAATACGGATTTTCTGCTCAGCGGGCAGGGCATCAAGGATTGTGGCGGGCAGGCCGCGCGTTTCCGGGCCAAACATCAGATAGTCACCCTCCTGATAGCTCACGGCGCTGTGTGCGGGCGTCCCTTTAGTGGTCAGGGCGAACATGCGCTGCGGCTTTTCGCTTTCCAGAAACGCGGCGTAATCAGGGTGGCGCACCACGGCGGTAAATTCATGATAATCCAGCCCTGCGCGGCGCAGACGTTTGTCGTCCCACGTAAAGCCCATCGGCTCAATGATATGCAGGCGAAAACCGGTGTTGGCACACAGGCGAATAATATTGCCGGTATTTGGCGGAATTTCTGGTTCGAATAAAACGATGTTAAGCATACTGCCCCCTTAATTGCGGGGGCAGAATAGCAGAAAAGAGAGGGACTACGCGACGCCGGGTTCCTGCAGGCGACAGCGCAGCATTTTATAGACGGTGGCCCCCGCAGCGACCAGTGCAGGCAGGCTGAGGATCATTAAAATACTGTCTGCCTGCCACTGCAGCGAAAGCAGTTGCGCGCTGGTCATGGTGCCCGCCACGCCGCCAAAACGGCCGATCCCCTGCATCCAGGCGATGCCCGTCGCGCGACATTCGGTGGGGTAAAAGGTGGCGGCCAGGGTTTGCATGCCCGATTGCGCACCGTTCATCGCGATCCCCATCAGGAATATCAAGGCGCCAAACAGGACGATATGGTTATGCTCAAGGCCAAGCAGCAGGATCAGCCCCATGGTCAGGACAAATCCTCCTGCGACCACTTTGTGCGCCTCCCAGCGGTCCATCATCCAGCCTGCGAGCAGAATGCCTGCGGTACCGCCAAAGGTGAACAGTGACGTCAGCCAGGCGGATTCCGTCAGAGCATAACCCATCCCCTGCATCAGCGTCGGCATCCAGCTCAGCAGGACGTAATAAATCACCAGCCCCATAAAATAGGTCACCCACAGCATCAGGGTGCCGGGTAGCCAGGGCATGGAAAACAGCTGCGCCACGCTCCCTTTTTTAGAGGCGACCCGTTCCTCCTGCAGGAAAAAGCCGGTCACGCCGTCCAGCGTGCTGCGGGCGAACCGGCTGGCGATGCGGCGGATCTGCATCACGTCTTTCCCGCGCTGCACCAGAAATTTCACCGACTCTGGCAAAAACAGCGCCAGCAGCAGCGTTAACATCAGCGGGGCAATCGCGCCGGTCAGCAGTACGCTCCGCCAGCCATGATGAGGAATCAGCCAGGAGGAGATCGCTCCGCCGCCCGCCGCGCCCAGCGGGAAACCGCAGTACATGGTGTTAATCGCCATGGCGCGACAGCGCTGAGGGGCAAATTCTGAGATAAGCGTGATAGCGTTAGGCATTGCCGCCCCCAGACCCAGCCCCGTCAGAAACCGCCATAGCGTCAGGGTGTTAAGGGTTTGCGCCCAGGCGGCCCCCAGGCTTGCAAGACCAAAGAACAGACACGAAAAGACCAGCACGCGCTTACGCCCCATTCTGTCCGACACCGGACCGGCGATCAGCGCGCCCAGTGACAGCCCCAGCAGCGCCGCACTTAGCACCGGCCCCAGATCCTGTTTATGGATACCCCATTCAGCCGACAGCGTAGGCGCAATGTAGCCCATCGCCGCCGTATCAAAACCATCGATCGCCAGAACCAGGAAACCCAGCACGATAAGAAGCCAGTGAAATCCTGAAAAGCGACTGTCATCGATCACCTGCTGAATATCCACCTTACCTGAATACGTCATACGCACCCCTCTGATGTAATGTTGTTTTTGTGTTCTTGTATTTGCTTGTCTATACAATTGCGGACGGCAGGGGGATGTCAAATTTTCTTATCCAATATGTTATCTGGATGTTATTTTTGGCATAAAAAAGCGCCCGAGGGGGGATCGGACGCGTGAGGGAAGGCAACGGGGGGAAGCGTCAGGCGGCGTTACTCTGAGCAAGGGGAGCCAGCGCTGCCGGTAATTTATTTAACTCCTGCACCAGAGAATCGTTACTGATTTCGCCGATCGTTTTCGCACCGGTCAGCGTCATCGCCACCTTCATCTCTTTTTCGATCAGGTTAAGCAGATTTGCCACGCCAGCCTGGCCGCTGGTGGCCAGCGCATACAGATATGCCCGACCCAGCAGCACGCTGTCGGCACCCAGCGCAATCATACGCACCACGTCCAGACCGTTGCGGATGCCGCTATCGGCCAGGATGGCAATATCGCCTTTCACCGCATCGGCTATTGCCGGCAGGGCGCGCGCGGAAGAGAGCACCCCGTCAAGCTGGCGTCCGCCGTGGTTAGAAACCACAATCCCGTCTGCGCCAAAGCGTACCGCGTCGCGGGCATCTTCCGGGTCGAGGATCCCTTTGATCACCATCGGGCCGTCCCAGAATTCGCGGATCCACTCCAGGTCTTTCCAGGAGATGGACGGATCGAAATTGTTCGCCAGCCAGCCGATGTAATCTTCCAGCCCGGTCGGTTTACCCAGATACGCCGAGATATTTCCCAGATCGTGCGGACGGCCGTTGAGGCCAACATCCCAGGCCCATTGCGGATGCGTTACAGCCTGCCAGTAGCGGCGCAGGGCGGCATTCGGGCCGCTCATGCCGGAGTGGGCATCACGGTAGCGCGCGCCGGGTGTCGGCATATCGACGGTAAAGACCAGGGTGGAGCAGCCCGCCGCTTTGGCGCGCTCCAGCGCGTTTCGCATAAAGCCGCGATCGCGCAGGACGTACAGCTGGAACCACATTGGGCGCTTGATGGTTGGGGCCACCTCTTCGATCGGGCAGACGGACACGGTAGAGAGGGTAAACGGAATGCCTTTGGCATCCGCCGCGGCGGCCGCCTGCACTTCCCCGCGACGGGCGTACATGCCGCACAGGCCTACGGGCGCAAGGGCCACCGGCATGGCGAGCGTCTCGTTAAACAGTTTTGTCTCAAGGCTCAGGTCAGACATATTTTTCAGCACGCGCTGGCGCAGAGCCACCTCCGAAAGATCTTCCACATTGCGACGCAGGGTATATTCGGCATACGCCCCGCCGTCGATGTAGTGGAACAGGAACGGGGGCAAAATGCGCTGCGCCGCGGCGCGGTAGTCACTGGCTGCTGAAATAATCATGCTTTGTTCTCCCTGGAAATATCACTGTCGCCAGGCAGACGGGTAATACGCGCCTGTCGTGCCTGGTCTTCATCGAATCGTTTAATGGTGGTGTGTACGAAGCCCAGATGCGCCATCATCGCTTTGCGCGCGGCCCCGGCATCACCGGCCAGAATGGCGTTGAGCACCGCCTCGTGTTGTTCAGTGAGCTGGGCAAACACCGGCGGGACCAGATACATGCGCTGGCGGCTCTGCTTCACGGAGGATTGCAGCAGGTCGAAGAAACCGCGCATGGTCTGGAGCAGCACCACGTTGTGCGACGCCTCGGCAATAGCCAGGTGAAAACGCACGTCCGCCTGGGAGGCGATATCCGGGTCGCTGCTTTGCGTGGCCTCAAAGCAGGCTTTGAGCTTCTCTTTGTCGGCGTCGGTTGCTCGCATGGCCGCGTGCCAGGCGGTACTGGTTTCGATGGCGTGACGCGCTTCAAGGATGTCGAAGCTGTAGTCCGGGTCGTTCTCCATCAGCGTTTTCAGCGGCTGCACGATGTTTTGTTCGGACCAGTCGTCATGCTGCCAGCGTACAAAGGTGCCGCCGCCGCGACGGCTCACCAGTACCCCTTCGCTGACCAGCGTGGCCAGCGCTTCACGCAGTGAGTTGCGTGATACGCCAAGCTGGGCGGCGAGCTGGCGCTCGGCGGGCAATTTCATGCCCGCTTCCAGCTGTTGTTCTTCAATCAGCGCCCGCACGCGAGAGGCAATCTCGTCGGACAGGCGTCTGGGCATCACTATCATGGGATCATCCAGGTTAAGACATAGGCCTGCAGGGTGGTAATCACCCCGACCATGCAGGTGAATATCAGGCTGTGTTTCACGGTAAAGCGGAACAGATCCGACTCTTTACCGACCAGTCCCACCGCCGCACAGGCAATGGCGATGGACTGCGGAGAGATCATCTTCCCGGTCACGCCGCCGGTGGTATTCGCGGCCACTAACAGCACGTCTGAGACGCCGATTTGCTGGGCGGCCGTCGCCTGCAGGGCGGCGAACAGGGCGTTAGACGAGGTATCTGAACCGGTCAGGAACACCCCCAGCCAGCCGAGGAACGGCGAGAAGAAGGTAAATGCGTGGCTGGTATGCGCCAGCGCCAGTGCCAGCGTCGATGACAGGCCGGAGTAGTTCGAGATAAACGCGAACGCCAGCACCATGCCGATGGAGTAGATCGGCAGCATCAATTCTTTAATGGTCGCCGCAAAGGTCTGCACCGCAGCGGCAGGCTTCATGCGCAGCCACACAACAGAAAGAATAGCGGCAAACAGAATGGCCGTGCCGGTAGCAGAGAACCAGTCGAATTTATAGACCGCGGCATACGGCGTGGCGGCGTGCACCACCGGCGGCATACGGGCGACCATCTTATCGAGGAACGGCACAGAGATGTTAATCACCATGTCATACAGCGCGCCACCTGGGGCAAACAGGGCCTTAAACGGCGGGATACTCCAGAGCGTCACCGTGGCAGTCAGGAACAGGAACGGCGACCATGCGCGGATGACCTGGCCTGCGGTATAGCCTGTACGCGCCAGGGTTTGATCGACCTGTGAGGCGCCCATATCGGCGAAGCGGAAAATACGTACCGGCTGCCAGCGCTTCAGGAACAGCGTCAGACAGACCAGCGAGACCAGCGAAGAGATGATGTCCGGCAGCTCCGGGCCGAGGAAGTTGGAGCTGAGGTACTGTGCAATAGCGAACGAACCGCCGGCGACCATCACCGCAGGCCACGTCTCTTTCACGCCGCGCCAGCCATCCATGATCGCCATGATCCAGAACAGGACGATAATGGTCAGGAACGGCAGCTGGCGGCCCACCATCTGGCCAATCTCAAAGCTGTCCAGCCCGGTCACCTGGCCTGCGACCAGAATCGGGATCCCCATTGCGCCAAACGCCACCGGTGCGGTGTTCACAATCAGACACAGTCCCGCGGCATACAGCGGGTTAAAGCCCAGCCCGACCAGCAGCGCGGCGGTGATCGCCACCGGTGCGCCGAAGCCAGCGGCCCCTTCAAGAAACGCCCCAAAAGAGAAGCCGACAATCAACATCTGCAGGCGCTGGTCCGGCGTGATGGAGAGAATCGACGAGCGGATGATGTCGAACTGCCCGGTTTTCACCGAGATTTTATAGACAAACACCGCCGCGATGATGATCCACGCAATTGGCCACAGGCCGTAGAAGAAACCGTAGACGACGGAGGCCAGGGCGCGATCGACCGGCATTTTGTAGAAGAACAGCGCCACCAGCAGCGCGATGGCGACGGTGTACGTCGCGGCAAGGTAGCCCTTCAGCTTGAGCTTAATCAGCGCAAAGAAGAAGAACAGGATCGGTAGCGATGCGATCAGGCTCGACAGCCAGATATTTCCGGCCGGGTCGTAGTTTTGTTGCCAGAGGCTCATGCAGGTCTCCTGAGGACCAGACAGCCTGCGCTGCGGGTGAGTCTCCGCTCATCTCTGCGTCACAGTCTGTGTAAAAGTGGTCCTGCCAATATTGTGTTGTAGGGTTAATGACAATGAATGGTTAACCAGATGTTATGAGCTAGCAATGGTTTTGTGAGCGAAAATGATGGAATTGTGAACCAGGGAAGAAAGAAAAGGGGGATTGGTTGGGCCAATTTTTTATGGGGCTCCACTATATGGTAGTGGGCCCCATAAAAGGGTTAATAGATGAACATGAATTAAACAGCGTTCTGAACGGAGGCGGTATCTCCGATAACAATCAAACCATCTTGTTGCTTAAGACGGTTATCGTTAATTTCCTGCTCAATGACTTCGGAGATCACTTTTCGAAGAACACTACTGGTCGATTTAAAACCAAGCATCCTTGAAATGGATGTAATGATCTCATCTTCAGTTGCACCCAGACTTGTGCTAACGATGTCAAACACACCTGAAGCGATTTCTACAGGTGCGATCAATTCTGGTTTACGGACGCCTGCAGATAAGACGTTCTGTCTGTTGCGGAGTCGAATTGATACTTCTTTGTGTATGAAAAATTCATGCTCCTTATAAATCTTACCTCGTTTACAGGCAATTTGAGCTGCCTGGCTAACAACGCTTTCTATCCGTGCACCGGCTCGCTGCAATCCCCATGCTGAGCGAAGACGAGTGATTACTTCGTTCAAATGGATAGGTGATTCTGTGAAGACTATTTTTTCAACCATATCAGCAAGTATGCTGATTGGCGTTTCATGTAAAGCATATGAAAGATTGGCTTCGGGTTGTGCTTCTTCATAAATGATAGACTGGTCATTAGCGGAATCAGCTCTATCAAAACCAACCTCAATAACGTCTTCTCGTTCAACGGTGACGATATCTACAGGAACGGCTCGGGAACGACCGTATGTATGTTCTGCTCTACTATTCAGTTCTCTTTTTGCATTTTCAATAGCATTAATAACTTTTTGCAATTGCTCCTCAGGTCTTTGGAACCAATCAGTACTCCAGATTCGGTGTATGATCCATCCATGATCTTCCAGAACGGCCTGACGTAAACGATCACGCTCTCTTGCAGAACGAGAGGAATGATAAGCGCTGCCATCACATTCAATCCCGAGAAGATACCGCCCCGGTAACTCAGGATCCGCAATTGCCAGATCGATAAAGAAGCCAGCGATTCCAACTTGTGGGTGCACCTGATAACCTCGGTTCTGAAGTGCTGAGGCGACCTGTTCTTCAAATACGCTGTCCATCGGACGTCCGGAAACGGTGGACACTGATAAACGTCCTGTGCGGGCATATTGAAGGAAGAGTTTGAACGCCAATACACCAACACCTTTTGCACGCTCGAGATCAATATCTTCATCGGTGATCGATGCAAAAACCTCACATCGGCGTTTCGCTCGACTAATCAGTACATTCAGCCGTCGCTCACCACCTTGTGAACCCAGAGGACCGAATCGCATTGCCAGATAACCTTGGTTATTACGCGCATATCCGACCGAGATCATGATGACATCACGCTCGTCACCTTGAATGTTTTCCAGGTTCTTAATGAAGAATGGTTCGCCAGGATGATAATTAAAGAAATCTTCATATTGAGGGTTTAAACGGCGGAGAATCTCTAATTCATCCTGAATAGCCTTACGTTGTGAAACAGAGAATGTTGCGACTCCCAGTGACAATTCAGGGTTCTGCTGTATATGTTCAAGAATTGCGGTAGCAATTCTTTTGGCCTCAATAGGATTGGCATTACCTGCACCTGATTCGAAAACACCGTTTTCAACATAATGGAATCGCAAACCCATACCAGCCTCTTCGGTATATGGGCTTGGGACAATAAACAATTTATTTTCGTAGAACTGACTATTTGAAACCGCGATAAGCGACTGGTGTCGACTGCGGTAATGCCAGCGAAGCATGCGCTGTGGCAAGCCTCTGGCAACAAACAATCCGAGTATGCTTTCGATATCTGCTACTTGCGTTGAATCCTCATCCCCATCATCGTTACTGGCTTCAGTCATACGAGAGAAGAAACTGGTTGGCGGTAATTGTCTTTCGTCGCCGACAACAACAACTTGCTGACACCGTGCAATTGCACCTATGGCATCGACAGGTTGAATCTGGCTGGCTTCATCCATCACAAGCAAATCAAATTTTTGCTTACCTGGGATCAAGAATTGTGCGACAGAGAGTGGACTCATCATCATTACTGGTTTGATTGCCTGAATTGCCGGGCCAGCTTTAAGCATCAATTGACGAATAGGCATATGGCCTCTTTTCCTCGCCATTTCAGCGCGCAGAACGCCAACCGGGCCTGCCGCTCCGGTTTTTGAAGGAATACGGCGATGATGTGCCCGAGCGACCTCAATACTTGAGCTCTTTATGCGGCGTAAATCCATTTCGGCAAAATACTGAACTTTTCGGTTATGAAGATCGCCGTCGAAGCGGGAAAGAGATGGCGTCTCTTTAACCATTAAACTGAACAGCGATTCATAATAGGCATATTCGACCGAGCTATAACAAGTGGATAATGGTAAGCGCCCATCCTCAAGCCGTTCTACCACTTCTGAGAGTCCCAGATTATTCGCCTGGTTGCGTCGGTGTTGCCAGGCAACCCATTTAGACAATTGCTCGGCATTTTCAATCCAGGAGATTAGTTTACTTAGGACGCTATCGATACGTAAATGCTGATTATCCAAATGGAATAATTCTTTGGTGGACGATTCGAGTTCGTTGTTCAGGTTTTCAAGTTCGTCAATAATTGAGACACGCGTCGCTGAAAGTTGATTCGCGGAATTCAGTAACTCATTACGATCATTTACGGTCGCGCAGACGAAGCGTAAGTCACCGTGATTTTCCATCCATGTATAACCGTTAACGAGATTGTGCCAGTTAGACCGTGTCTCTAGCCACGAATTACCAAATGCTGAACTTCCTAATTCGGATTGGGACTCAATGTCCTTCTTCTGATACTGCAATGCGATAATCTTCTTAACCAGCGTCAGGCGTTCACTGGGCCGATCTGCTGGATCTTTAAACACCTGATGTGATGTAGAGTCTATACGACTGAGTTTTTGAGCCAGAGCTTCAACATAGCTTAATGGAACTCGCTTAATAGAATAATGATTATCAAACCAAGATTCTGCAGTTGTGCCAAACGCTTTCCAAAGTTGTTTCAGTTCGATGGCAGCTTGATTAAGAAGCAGCTCCAGTTTCTGGCTAAGGTGCCTCAATGTTTCACGATCAGACAATTGGCTCGCAAGTAAACGTGCTTCTGAGCCAACATCTTTAAGTGTCGCCATCCATTCTACTAGTGCTTTCAAAGCACCGCTGTCACTGCTTTCACCACGCCAGTGTGAGCCAAAAGCACTGCTGCCAAACTCGCTAGCGTTGGCGATATTTTTTCGCAGTACTTGTGCCTGAATCACGTTATCCAAAAGCTCGATTTGCTGCTGAACAGGCAGATTTATATCGCGAATAAGAGAGCGGGAAAGCGCACGTGAACGGCGCCATTCACTATTCAATATTTTGAACATCCCTGTATGAATCGCGAGGTTATGACGAATTTGTGTAAGTTCGGTATCCCAAATGGTCTCCGAAACAAGAGGATCGATTTTCTGACGCAAAGCATGTAAATCAGCGATCGAATTGACCAACTCCCTGGCTTGCTCGACACCATGTTCCCATACAGACGCGACAAAGGCTTGTGGGCTCGCATCAGGGGCCTCTGCTACACGTATGCTGAGTTCAATCAGATTTTTGATTTCCTGAGATGAACGATACAGAGATTCAGTACCTAGCTCTTTAGTCAGATGGTTCACTGTTAATTGAATTTGGGGTATTAGCGGTAATAAGGCTCTGGAGGTCGAGAAGGCATCTGGTAAAAGGTCCTCCGGGATCGTTTGCAGCTCATCTCGAAATTCAAGAAGAGGGGTGTCAACCTGTTCATCATTAATTAGTTGTTTGATTTCATTTAAATCATTCTGATACGTTACACCCTGTTCAATTAGACTTTTTATTTCATTAAGAGAAGTAGACCAGACAGGATTTATTAGTGCAGCTTCCTCAAACTTGGGGGCCTGAGTTATGAGGTTAGCGATCTGAACGATTTTCTCCGCCTCGTTGAAATTTACGGGTTCAGGCGTTATCCCAACTCGTCCAGCAAGGGGCACGATAGTGCTTTGAAAATTATTTACTTTGTCCAGCAACGTAGTGATTTTTGGCATCAGGCGATCGAGCTCACCCGGTAAAACGGATTCTCTTTTTACGCCATTCCAGGGGTGATTACGGGGTAGTCCAATATCTTCAATTCGTTCAATAAGCTCTTTAACGAGATCCAGTCGTTTTATCAGATCGTTATTGTTCCATTCCTCGAAGCCATGAAGAATAAAGTCTGTAGGTGTTTGTCCATTTTGACGCAACCTTACCAATTGGCCAATCACCTGATAAGGGCTCAAACCCGAAGGTGTATAGACTTTGTGGAGGCGTGCTGGGTGCGCATTCAGGGAGTCACGGGCTTCGGTTAAGTTCTCTATCAATTCATCAGGAAATTCACCGCGAGGTGAGCCTAAATCCCACACTCGCTTCAACTCTTCAAGTAAAATCCGTTTATTGGCCTTATTACTGTGGAGTTCTAAACAAGCATCACCTACCCCTGTTTGATCTAAGCGCCGTTTGACCACTTCAAGAGCTGCCATTTTTTCTGCAACAAAGAGTACCGTTTTTCCATCCGCGATGGCTGAGGCAATGATATTGGCTATCGTCTGCGACTTACCCGTCCCCGGTGGCCCTTGTATAACAAGGTTTCTCCCTCTTCTTACTTCATGAATCGCGAGCGTCTGAGAGCTATCACTATCCATAATATGAAGCATATCTTTTGGCGAAATAATAGGGTCTATAGGACTCTCTTCTGAAAGAAGTCCATCGCTTTCATCGAACCCTTCCTCCATGAGCGCACGAATAAGGTATTGTGATGTGATCGCATCATCCTCAGGCCAGTTGGCAGGGTCAAGATCGCGATACATCAAAAACTTAGAAAAAGAGAATAAACCAAGAATTATGTCATTGGCCTTAACTTCCCAATCTGTTTTTATTGCTATAGCTTGCTGTACAGCCTCAAAGTAACCGCTTACGTTAATTTCATCATCATTAGATGGCAGTACCGGTAATGTGATCTGGTGTACGCGTTCAAGGAAGGCTTCCAGAGAGAGGTTAGGGATGATGTCTTCTGAGCGCGCTTTTAGCTTAAATCTTTCTCCTGCACTACCGCGCTCCAGGCTGACTGGTACAAGTATCAATGGGGCGTAACGGACATTCTCTTTATTGGCGGGATCTACCCACTTCAATGTGCCCAGTGCTAAGAAAAGGATGTTTGCGCCTTGCTCCTCTTCAAGCGTTTTGGAGTCGTGGTACAAATCGAGTAATCGAGTCTGCAATCCTTTAGGTGTTAAACGAGTCTGCAGTTTAGTATCAAGATGTTGCGATTTTATTTCTGTGTCTGATTCATCGAATTGATAAATAAAAGCTTTTTCTTCAGAAGGGCTATCTTCAGTCTCCAGATCGTCTTCTTTTCCTGATTTACCATGCAAAAAAGTGAACGTCTTTTTTTCATTAAACAGAAGGTTATAGACCTGTTCAGAACGCTCATCAATCACTTCCAGGAAGCGTGTATTCTTTGATCGCGGAATGTTGAGTAAGCGGTTCCTTGCCCCTAAATCCAGAAGTTCAGCCCTGGCTTTTTCAAGTTTTTGTTCTAAAGAAAGGGCGCTGTTTTGAAAGGTTGAGCTCTCAGTAGAATTCATAAAATTTATAACCTAATGCAATGACATACCATCACGCCAAGGAAGATATATTATATTTCAATGGCGTGCCGTGTGTATTAGTTAGATCGAAAGAAATGAATATCTACTTTACTCTTAAGGAAGGGAATTGTGAACCGGCAGATTTTACTGTTACATATTTACACTTGTGAGCAGTCATCTGATATTTAAGGCAAATACCCAATATATTCGCCTGGTGAATACATTGGGTCGGTTTGTGTTTAATTTAAATTAAATATCAGAACGCGGTCTTACAAAAACCCGTCATCTCTTTCAGGCCCATTTCGCGGCCAAGCTCGGTCATCGGGTGGACCACCACCAGACCACGGACGCTTTTCTTCAGCTTGCCCATGTCGGCCTGCTCTTTTTTGGTGATCGCGCGGCGGTGCGGCATGTTCATCAGCTTCTGCGCTTCTTTGCTCAGCTTCTGGCCTTTAACTTCACGCAAACGCTCGATCTCCGCTTCCAGCTTTGCGGTCTCTTTCTCAAGCTCGGCGTACTTCTCGGCGGAATCGACCAGCGAGAGACCAGCCATCTGGTGGCGGATCAGATCCAGACGGTCGCTCAGGCGTTTAATTTCGTTCTTTTCGACTTCTTTCATGACAAATAACTCTGAAAACGGGGAATTTACAGGGAAGGATACACCAATGTGAGCAGGCTTACTTCTGAAACGCTTTTTTTAAGCTGATTCGGGAAATCAGCTCAGTCAGGGAGAGGACCATTGTGGAACGGACAACCTGTTGATAACGCAACTTTTGCATCGCGTACAGCTCAGGGTCGCTGTTGTCAAAATGGGGGGCAGGGGGGAGCGCAGTGACGCAATGCAGCTCGCCAAAGGGGCCAAGGATCTCGTCATCGGTAAAGGTGTACTCATTACCGTCATGATTGAGCTCTTCGCGCAGCGCCATCAACAGCTCCGCATCTTCATACTCTTGTCGGTTCAGCACGCCAAGACCATAAATCAGCTTCAGACGCACGGATAAATCGCCCAGCGGCCCGTCGCCGTCCAGTAACGGTTCTACAGCATATTTTACCGCGTAGTCGTCTTTGCGGAACACCTGAAGCACCAGGATATTCACCGCCTCGGTTAATAGCTCGACGGCGGCAATCAGGAAGCTTCGTACGGTTTTGCCAGCATTCAGACGCTCAAGCACACGATTTTCAAAGGCCTGGGTTTGTTCCATTATTGCCTGCATATCTGACAATCTGTAATCAGGGCGCAGGATGACCTGCGCCTCACTGTGCATCATTTGGTTGCGTTGTATGCGTTAACCGCCTCCACAACCACGTCGCTGTTGGCGTCCAGACCGGAAATCTGCGCCAGCGCAGCTTGCGCGCCTTTGTCGTCAATCAACTGAGCCAGCTCAATCGCCTGGGGATCCTGCTCGCTGCGATAGTGCATCGCGGCGGCAATCCCTTTCACCAGGTTGGCGTGCGGCAGGCCGTATTCCAGCGTGCCCAGCAGCGGCTTAATCAGGCGATCGCCCGCGCTCAGTTTACGCAGCGGCTGGCGGCCTACGCGCTCAACGTCATCTTTCAGATACGGGTTTTCAAAACGACCGAGGATTTTCTGGATGTATGCTGCATGTTTCTCAGCATCAAAACCGTAGCGTTTGATCAGCACCGCGCCGCTCTCTTCCATTGCCCCTTTCACCACCGCACGGATCTTCTCATCAAGGATCGCGTCGCGAATGGTCTGATGACCGGCCAATTTCCCGAGGTAGGCGGTTATAGCATGCCCGGTGTTCAGCGTGAAGAGTTTGCGTTCGACAAATGCCATCAGGTTATCGGTTAATTCCATTCCCGGAATGGTCGGCAGCGTGCCTTTAAACTGGGTTTTATCAACGATCCACTCGCTGAAGGTTTCCACGGTCACTTCCAGCGGATCGTTGGTCGCAGATTCTGACGGCGGGACGATACGGTCAACGGCGGAATCCACAAACCCGACGTGCGCTTCCACCCAGGCTTTGTCTTCCTCTGCTACGGCGTTGAGCACGTGGCCTTTCAGCTGCGTGGTGCCGCGCACCATGTTCTCGCAGGCAATGATGTTCAGCGGGGTGTCGATGCCCTGCGCTTTACGTTTTGCCAGGCCTTTTGCCACCGCAGGGGCGATACGCTCCAGTACCACCGGGCCCACCGCCGTGGTGACCAGGTCAACGCTGGCGATAAGGTCGATAACGTCGTCGCCGATACTGCTTACCGCGTTGACGCCAGTGACCGTTTCCACCTGCTCATTTTCACCCACCACATGTACCTGGTAGCTATGACGGTCATTCAGGGCATCCAGAACGACCTGATTTACATCGGCGAATGTCAGCGTAATGCCCGCGTCTGCCAGCAGCTTGCCGATAAAGCCACGACCGATATTACCTGCGCCAAAATGTAATGCTTTCATAGTGTTAACCTTAATCAATGTTTTTACCCGAGAGGGCTGGGGTGAGGAACGTTTTCCCCTCACCCTAGCCCTCTCCCCGGAGGGGAGAGGGAAGAGAACTTATTTGTTCAGCAGAGCCAGCACTTCTTCCACGCTGGTGGTATTGGCCAGACGCTCAATGACAGACTCATCATCCAGCGCGTTGGTCAGGCTGGTAATCACCTGAATGTGCTCGTTGTTACGCGCGGCGATACCAATCACCAGACGGGCGATGTCGTCTTCTTCTTCACCGAAGCGCACGCCCTGCGGGTACTGACAGAATACGACGCCGGTTTTCAGAACGCGATCTTTCGCTTCCACCGTACCGTGCGGCACCGCGATGGATTCGCCCAGGTAGGTTGGCGTCAGTTTTTCACGTTCCAGCATCGCGTCTACGTATTCAGGCTGAACGTAGCCGCCTTTTACCAGCTGCTCACCGGCAAAGCGAATCGCTTCTTCTTTGGTTGCCGCAGTGCGACCGAGGAAGATGTTCTCCGCACCCAGTTTGAACAGGTGGGTATTGCTCTCGTCAAAGCTGTCCTGCAGGCTGGTGCGCACTTTCACTTCGTTATCTTCATGACGCTGCGCGGCCACCAGACGCTCGGTCAGGCTGGTGTACAGGCCGCTGTCGAGGAAGTTGGTCAGCGAAATATGCTGAGCCTGCGGTACCTGGCGCATGGCGCGCTCGGTCAGGTCGCGGTGCGTGATCACCAGGTCAACATCCGGTGGCAGGCTGTTAATGGCGCTGTTGGTCACGGAGATGTTGGTCAGACCCGCATCCTGCACTTTCTTACGCAGCACGCCTGCACCCATTGCGCTGGAACCCATGCCGGCATCACAGGCCACGATGATTTTACGCACGTGGCTCAGGTCGTTAGAGACATCGCCCGCGGCCAGTGGGGTCGCGCCTTTGGATTCGGCTTTCATGTCGTGCATACGACGGGTTGCTGCTTCGATGTCATCATCTTCTTTCACTTTGCTGGTTTTCAGCAGGATAGAAGAGACCACGAAGGAGACCGCCATGGCGGCAAAGATGGCCGCGATGTTTGCGAAGTAAGCCCCTTTTGGCGTCATTGCCAGCACCGCCAGGATAGAGCCCGGAGAGGCCGGAGACACCAGGCCACCGCCCAGCACGCTCAGGGTGAACACGCCGGTCATACCGCCGAGGATAACGGCCAGGATCAGACGTGGGTTCATCAGCACGTACGGGAAGTAAATTTCGTGGATACCGCCCAGGAAGTGGATGATAGCCGCACCGCCAGCAGACTGCTTCGCGCTGCCGCGACCAAAGAAGATGTACGCCAGCAGCACACCCATACCCGGGCCCGGGTTGGCTTCAATCAGGAAGAAGATGGACTTGCCGAGGTCGTGCGACTGCTGAATACCCAGCGGCGAGAAGATACCGTGGTTAATGGCGTTGTTGAGGAACAGGATTTTCGCCGGTTCAACAAAGATAGACGCCAGCGGCAGCATCTCGTGCGCCACCATGAAGTTAACGCCAGCCGCCAGAATTTTAGACAGGACTTCAACTGCCGGGCCAATGCCGAGGAACGCCAGAATCGCGAGGATCATCCCGATGATGCCCGCAGAGAAGTTGTTCACCAGCATTTCGAAGCCGGATTTGATCTTACCATCAACCCAGACGTCGAATTTCTTAATCGCCCAGCCGCCCAGAGGACCGGCAATCATCGCCCCGAGGAACATCGGCATATCCGCGCCGACGATAACCCCCATCGTGGTGATGGCCCCCACGACGCCACCACGGTCACCACCCACCAGACGACCACCGGTGAAACCGATGAGCAGTGGCAGCAGGTAGGTAATCATTGGGCCAACAAGTTTCGCCAGCGTCTCGTTAGGCAACCACCCTGTCGGAATAAACAATGCAGTGATGATACCCCACGCGATAAACGCGCCGATATTTGGCATCACCATGTTGCTGAGGAAACGACCAAAGCTTTGAACTTTGATCTTGAAATCGGATGACATAAAACACCCCTTCTTTTGTTTACGCTTAGGCTTGTGGCCCGAGGTTTATTGTTAATGTGCGGCGGCAGAGGTAGCCGGGCCCTGTTCTGATGCTGTGAAATCTGGCACTGAATCGTTCAACTGTCCAGACAGTGAAAATTTATGTGATTTGTGTCACGTAAATGTAGGGGGTGTGGTCAGTAATTGGGTGATCTGAATCACAAAATAAGTGGACAAAAAAAATACGATGGTGAGAATTAACGCAAAAACTACCATTTTTCGTGATATGCATCACATTTTGATTTGGCGTGTTTGTTTCTGGATTGTGATTGATTTCACAAAATATTTTTATGCAGATTTCTCCGGCTGCGATCGCCAGCAAACTCTGCTTTGCGATTCGGTGCCAGGCTGATACAGCACGACACGTAAAGCTAAAAAACCACTTTTGATGTGTGGTATGGCGAAAAGTTAAAAGGTGGGTTACGCTCATAATGTAAGGTTAAGTCTATTATTATTCAGGATATATTTTGACACGCTTATAAACTTGCAAGGAGATATTATAAAAATCCATACTCCCCGGCTCTGAAATAGTGAGCAAAAAACCGTTTTTATAAAAAATAATTAGGTTGCGTACTGTTTTATTAATTTAATGAGTTGACGTTGTTTAAGTGAGGAGAATATGTTTCTCAACTATTTTGCGCTGGGCGTATTGATTTTTGTATTTCTGGTTCTTTTTTACGGAATCATCGCCATTCATGACATCCCTTATAATATGGCCAAAAAGCGTAACCATCCGCATGCCGATGCTATTCACACGGCAGGGTGGATTAGTCTGTTTACGCTTCATGCCATCTGGCCGTTCCTGTGGATTTGGGCCACCCTGTACCGCGAAGATCGCGGCTGGGGTATGCAAAACCACATCACCAGGGCTGATGAGGTCCCGGGCATGGATGCGCTAGCCAAACGCGTGGCGGAACTCGAACAAAAGCTGGCCGCAGTAGAGCCTACTGCTGATAAGAACACGCTGGAGCGCTAATCATGGATCTGTTGATTATTTTGACCTACGTGGCATTTGCCTGGGCCATCTTTAAAATATTCCGTATTCCGGTAAACCAGTGGACGCTTGCCACCGCTACATTAGGCGGGGTGTTTATTGTTGCCGGACTTATTCTGCTCATGAACTATAACCACCCGTATACGTTTACGGCGCAAAAAGCGGTTATTTCCATTCCGATTACGCCGCAGGTGACTGGCGTGGTTAGCGAAGTGACCGATAAAAATAACCAGCTAATTAAAAAAGGCGAAGTGTTATTTAAACTGGATCCAGGCCGTTATCAGGCGCGGGTCGACAGACTGCAGGCTGACCTGGTGACCGCGACGCACAACATCGATAATCTGAAAGCGCAGCTGGCGGAAGCTGTCGCCAATACCACGCGCGTTTCCGCTGAGCGCGATCGCCTGTACAAAGATTATCAGCGCTACCTGAAAGGCAGCCAGGCGAAGGTGAATCCATTCTCTGAAAGCGATATCGACAACGCGCGGCAGAACTATCTGGCGCAGGATGCACTGGTAAAAGGCTCCGTGGCTGAACAGGTGCAGATCCAAAGCCAGTTAGACAGCATGGTGAACGGCGAACAGTCGCAGATTGCCTCCCTGCGCGCCCAGCTTGCCGAAGCGAAATACAACCTGGATCAGACCGTGGTGCGTGCACCGAGCAATGGCTATATCACCCAGGTGCTGATCCGTCCGGGGACCTATGCCGCCGCGCTGCCTCTGCGTCCGGTGATGGTCTTTATTCCTGAACAGAAACGTCAGATCGTGGCCCAGTTCCGCCAGAACTCGCTGCTGCGTCTGAAGCCGGGTGATGAAGCGGAAGTGGTGTTTAACGCCCTGCCGGGCCAGGTGTTCTCCGGTAAGCTCACCAGTATTCTGCCGGTGGTGCCGGGAGGAACCTATCAGGCGCAGGGCGCACTGCAGTCGCTGACGGTGGTGCCGGGCACGGATGGCGTACAGGCGCTGATTGAGCTGGAACCCAACGCCGAAGTCGATGCCCTGCCGGACGGTATCTATGCCCAGGTGGCAGTCTATTCGGACCACTTCGCCCACGTTTCGGTCATGCGTAAAGTGCTGCTGCGTATGACCAGCTGGATGCACTACCTCTACCTCGATCACTAATCCCTCCCGGGCAGGAATGCGACACGCAGACCTGCCCTTTTTTCATCGCTTGATCCATACTGACTTTTTTCCGGCATCAAGGATCAGGCAATGAAACTCATCGGTAGCTACACCAGTCCCTTCGTGCGAAAAATCTCGATTCTCCTGCTGGAGAAGGGGATTGAATTTGAATTCGTCAATGAGCAGCCCTACAACGCCGAAAACGGCGTCGCGCAGTACAATCCGCTGGGGAAAGTCCCCGCGCTGGTGACGGACGAGGGTGAATACTGGTTCGATTCCCCGATTATTGCCGAGTACATCGAACTGCTGGGCGTTGCGCCGGCCATGCTGCCTGCTGACCCAAAAGCGGCGCTGGCGGTGAAGCAAATTGAAGCCCTGGCCGACGGCATTATGGATGCGGCGCTCACCTCCGTGCGAGAACAGGCGCGGCCTGCTGCCCAGCAGTCAGAAAACGAACTGCTGCGCCAGCGGGAAAAAATCAGCCGCAGCCTGGACCGGTGCGAACAGCTTATCCGGGAGGGCAAGATCCACATCGACAGCCTGAACCTGGGGACCATCGCCATCGCCTGCGCCATCGGTTACCTCAACTTCCGCCGCGTCTCCCCTGGCTGGTGCGTCGACCGTCCGTTGCTGGTGAAACTCGCAGAATCGCTTTTTAGCCGCGAGAGCTTTGCCCGTACCGAACCGCCAAAGGCTTGACGCGGGTTATAACACTTCGCCGCGGGAGGGGGTACAATCTCTCCACATGTTAACTCCCTCTCCCGTCGGGAGGGGGGAAGATATTTACTCGCCAGGCGCTTTCATGACTACTCATCATTCGCTGTACAGCCAAATCCCCGCGACCGATCGTCTTCTTCGCAACCCCCGCATTCATGCCGCTGTTGAACGTTTCGGCCATACCGCGACGGTTGAGATGTTACGTCTGCTTCAGGACGAAGCCCGAGGTGCGATTCAGGCAGAAAACGCCTTGCCCGCCTGGTGTAGTGCGTGGGAGCAGGAAGTTGAACAGCGGCTGGAGGCGAAGGCGCAAAGCGCGTTGCGCCCGGTGATTAACCTGACGGGAACCGTGCTGCATACCAATCTGGGGCGCGCGCAGCAGGCGGAAGAGGCGGTGGACGCCGTGATGCAGGCCATGCGAGCGCCTGTGACGCTGGAGTACGATCTGGACGGCGCCGGGCGCGGGCATCGCGATCGCGCGCTGGCGGAGTTGCTGTGCCAGCTGACCGGCGCGGAAGATGCCTGCATTGTGAACAACAACGCCGCAGCGGTGCTGCTGATGCTGGCGGCCACCGCCAGCGGCAAAGAGGTGGTGGTGTCCCGCGGTGAGCTGGTGGAGATTGGCGGCGCGTTTCGCATCCCGGACGTGATGCGCCAGGCGGGCTGTACGCTGCATGAAGTGGGTACCACCAACCGCACCCATGCGAAAGATTATCGCGCGGCGGTAAATGAAAATACCGCCCTGCTGATGAAGGTCCACACCAGCAATTACCATATTGAAGGCTTTACCAAAGCTGTTGACGAGGCCGGGCTGGTGGCGATAGGGCATGAGCTGAATATACCGGTGATTGCCGATCTCGGCAGCGGTTCGCTGGTCGACCTGAGTCAGTACGGCCTGCCAAAAGAACCGATGCCGCAGGAGATGATTGCGGCGGGCGTAAGCCTGGTCAGCTTCTCCGGCGACAAACTGCTGGGCGGGCCGCAGGCCGGGATTATCGTGGGTAAACGCGAGCTGATTGCGAAGCTGCAGCAGCACCCGCTCAAGCGCGCCCTGCGTGCCGATAAAATGACGCTTGCCGCGCTGGACGCGACGCTGCGACTCTATCTCCATCCTGAGAAGCTGGCTGACCGCCTGCCGACGCTGCGTCTGTTAACACGGGATGCCGCCTCGATTCGCGCCCAGGCCGAGTTACTGCTGCCGCGCGTCGCCCCGCACTACCCCGATTTTGACGTTCGCATTGAGCCTTGCCAGTCACAGATTGGCAGCGGTTCGCTGCCTGTGGACAGGCTGCCGAGTGAAGCGCTGACGTTCACCCCGCGCGACGGGCGCGGCAGCCACCTTGAAGCCCTGTCGTCGCGCTGGCGTAATTTGTCGACGCCGGTGATCGGGCGGATTTACGATGGCCGGATGTGGCTGGATCTGCGCTGCCTTGAAGATGAAGAGCGATTTCTGGAGATGTTGTTGAAATGATTATTGCCACCGCCGGTCACGTTGACCACGGAAAAACCACGTTACTGCAGGCGATCACCGGCGTAAACGCCGACCGCCTGCCGGAAGAGAAAAAGCGCGGCATGACCATCGATCTGGGGTATGCCTACTGGCCCCAGCCTGATGGCCGCGTGCTGGGTTTTATTGATGTGCCGGGGCATGAAAAGTTTCTGTCTAACATGCTGGCGGGGGTAGGCGGCATCGATCATGCCCTGCTGGTGGTGGCCTGTGATGATGGCGTTATGGCGCAAACCCGCGAGCATCTGGCGATCCTGCAGCTGACCGGCAATCCGCAGCTGACCGTGGCGCTGACCAAAGCCGATCGCGTGGATGACGCACGCGTCAGCGAGGTGCGCGAAGCGGTGCAGGCGACCTTACGTGAATATGGCTTTGCCGATGCAGCGCTTTTTGTCACCGTGGCGACCGAAGGGCGAGGTATCGACGAACTTCGCCACCATTTGCAGCATCTTTCATCACGTGATCACGCCGGCCATCACCGTTTCCGTCTGGCGATTGACCGGGCGTTTAGCGTAAAAGGGGCGGGTCTGGTGGTCACCGGGACGGCGCTCAGCGGCGAAGTGAAAGTAGGCGATAGCTTATGGCTGACGGGCGTGAATAAACCGATGCGCGTGCGCGGCCTGCATGCTCAAAACCAGCCCACAGAGCATGCTCACGCCGGGCAGCGGATCGCCCTTAATATTGCCGGGGATGCGGAAAAAGAGCAGCTTAACCGCGGCGACTGGCTGCTGGCCGATGCCCCGCCTGAACCGTCTGAACGCGTCATTGTCTCCCTGCAGACGCATGCGCCGCTGACCCAATGGCAGCCGCTGCATATTCACCACGCGGCCAGCCATATTACCGGGCGCGTGTCGCTGCTGGAAAACGACCTTGCTGAACTGGTGTTCGATTCGCCGCTGTGGCTGGCAGACAACGATCGTCTGGTACTGCGTGATATTTCCGCGCGCGAAACGCTGGCCGGGGCGCGGGTGGTGATGCTTAACCCACCGCGACGCGGCAAGCGTAAACCTGAATATCTGCAGTGGCTGGCCGCACTGGCGCAGGCCAGAGAAGATGACGCCGCGCTGCGGGTGCATCTTGAGCGTGGGGCGGTGAGTCTTAAGGATTTCGCATGGGCGCGCCAGCTGAGCGGGGAAGGCTTACGACAGCTGACACAAGAGCCGGGCTTTATACAGGCGGGTAACCGCCTGCTCAATGCCCCGGTTGCCGCACGCTGGCAGCGCAAGATACTGACTACGCTCGCCACTTACCATGAACAGCATCAGGATGAGCCTGGTCCGGGTCGGGAACGTCTGCGGCGCATGGCGCTGCCAATGGAAGACGATGCGCTGGTGCTGCTGCTGATTGAAAACATGCGCGAAAGCGGGGCGATCAAAAGCCACCACGGCTGGCTGCACCTGCCGGATCACAAGGCCGGGTTTAGCGCAGAGCAAGAGGCAATATGGCAGAAAGTGGCCCCGCTGTTTGGCGACGAACCGTGGTGGGTTCGCGATCTGGCTCGTGAAACAAACGCCGACGAGCAGGTGATGCGTCAGGTGTTGCGCCATGCCGCGCAGCAGGGGCTGATAGTCGCGATCGTAAAAGATCGTTATTACCGTAACGATCGTATTGTTGCGTTTGCGAACCTGATCCGCGAGCGGGATCAGGCGCGGGGCTCCACCTGCGCAGCCGATTTCCGCGACCAACTGAACGTGGGACGCAAGCTGGCGATTCAAATCCTGGAGTATTTCAACCGCATCGGCTTCACCCGCCGTCGTGGTAACGATCATGTCCTGCGGGATTCACTGCTCTTTCCAGAAACACCGTGACCCCTGTCGTAAACACCGTTACCGGCTGGCGATAAAATCACCAGCCGGTACTACCCTTGTTGTACACCCACAGCAAGGAGACGGTCATGACAAACAATCCTCCCTCATCGCGTATCCAGCCTGGCGAGTATGGTTTTCCCCTTAAGCTGAAGCCCCGTTATGACAACTTTATTGGCGGCGACTGGGTCGCTCCCGTCGACGGCGAATATTATTCCAACCTGACCCCTGTTACCGGCCAGCCGCTGTGTGAGATTGCCAGCTCCGGCAAGCGTGATATCGATCTGGCGCTGGATGCGGCGCACAAAGCGAAAGATAAATGGGCCCATACCTCCGTGCAGGACAGGGCAGCCCTGTTGTTCAAGATTGCCGACCGGATGGAGCAAAACCTTGAGCTGCTGGCGACGGCTGAAACCTGGGATAACGGCAAGCCGATCCGGGAAACCATGGCGGCAGACGTGCCGCTGGCGATTGACCACTTCCGCTATTTCGCCTCCTGTATTCGTGCCCAGGAGGGCGGGATCAGCGAGGTAGACAGTGACACCGTGGCGTATCACTTCCACGAACCGCTGGGCGTCGTCGGGCAAATTATTCCGTGGAACTTCCCGCTGCTGATGGCGAGCTGGAAAATGGCACCGGCGCTGGCGGCGGGAAACTGTATTGTGCTTAAACCGGCCCGTCTGACGCCGCTCTCGGTTCTGCTGCTGATGGAAATCGTTGGCGATCTTCTGCCGCCGGGCGTGATTAACGTGGTGAACGGCGCGGGCGGTGAGATAGGCGAATATCTGGCTACTTCAAAACGTATCGCTAAAGTGGCGTTTACTGGCTCGACGGAAGTGGGCCAGCAGATCATGCAGTACGCCACGCAGAACATCATTCCGGTGACGCTGGAGCTGGGGGGCAAATCCCCGAATATCTTCTTCGCGGACGTGATGGAAGAAGAAGATGCCTTCTTCGATAAAGCCCTGGAAGGATTTGCGCTGTTTGCCTTTAACCAGGGCGAAGTCTGTACCTGCCCGAGCCGCGCGCTGGTGCAGGAGTCCATCTATGAGCGCTTTATGGAGCGGGCCATTCGCCGCGTCGAGTCTATCCGCAGCGGTAACCCGCTCGATAACGTCACCCAGATGGGCGCGCAGGTCTCGCACGGACAGCTGGAGACTATCCTCAACTACATTGATATCGGCAAGAAAGAAGGGGCGGATATTCTGACCGGCGGTCGCCGTAAAGTGCTGGGTGGGGATCTGCAGGAGGGGTACTACCTTGAGCCGACGATCCTGTTCGGCCAGAACAATATGCGCGTTTTCCAGGAGGAAATTTTCGGACCGGTGCTGGCCGTGACCACCTTCAAAACGATGGAGGAGGCGCTGGAGATTGCCAACGACACGCCATATGGCCTGGGGGCAGGCGTCTGGAGCCGCAACGGTAATCTGGCCTATAAAATGGGCCGGGGCATACAGGCCGGGCGTGTATGGACTAACTGCTACCACGCCTATCCGGCGCACGCGGCGTTTGGGGGTTATAAGCAGTCGGGTATCGGGCGTGAAACCCACAAGATGATGCTGGAGCATTATCAGCAGACGAAATGTCTGCTGGTCAGCTACTCTGATAAACCGCTGGGGCTGTTCTAATCACCCAGTTCAGGCCGTCCATGGGCGGCCTGAGCAATTTGCTGGCGCAGGCAGTTCAGAACGCCGTCCAGAACGTATTGCACACGCCAGGGCTGGTATTCGCGTTTACGGAAGATGGCGGTCAGATCGAGCCACCACTCCTCCTGGTGCGGAAAGCAGGGGACCAGCATGCCTTTGGTTAATTCTTTTTTCAGACTCTCTTTTGGCGCAAACACAATTCCCAGATTATTTCTTGCCAGCTCCAGGGCCGTTTGCGTATTGTCACAAATATAATTACCGGTTACCCGGTAATCATGTACGTGATCGCTGCCGTGGACGCGGAAACGCCAGATGTTTGCATCATCGACCAGCATGGAATCAATGAGAATACAGGAGTGATTAATTAAATCTTCAGGTCCCTTCAAGGGGTGTTTATTTAAATATTCAACGGTTGCGAATGCCGTTACAGAATATTTTGTTAGCACGCTGGCAACCAGACTTTCGTCTTTCGGCTGCGCATAAGTAATTAAAATATCGCAGTCATCCGGAAAGGAAACTCCTTCTGAAAATTCATTCCGGTCCAGATTATAGGTTTTCAGGGAGATGCGGATGTCACCGATGTTCTCTATCTGATGGATCACGTGTCGCGCGAGATAGGTCACGATGCCCGTTGGGGCGTAGATCGTCACTTTGCCACGCTTTTCATGCTTATAATCAGCAATGAAATTAACAAGTTGACTGTTCTTATCCAGCGTGGCATTCACGTATGGGAGTAACGCCTCGCCAAACTGGGTGAGGGCGAGCTGACGGGTGGTGCGCTCGAAAACCTTCAGCCCAACCCGCGTTTCAAAATCAGACAGATATTTACTGACGTTGGCCTGCGCCATACCCAGCAGGGCGGCGGCATCACCAATGCTGTGGGTTGCGGCGATGACGGATATGATTTTTAATTCGCGTGGTTTTAGCTGTAATTTACTCATCCTGCGCACCCATCTATATGATTTTATATATAATATTATATAAACCGCAGCGTTGCATTGGCAAATTTGTAACCATTATTATGCGCCTCGCTTGTTTGGCATATAAATGGATTACATGTAATGACTATTAAATACAATTTACTCATCGCGGCCACGTTATTTGCAACAACTTCTGCAATGGCCGGTGACTTTTCACTTGGCGCGGGGGCTGTATTTAATGAGTCTCCTTACAAAGGATATAATGAAAATACCACCGCGGTTCCGTTAATTAGCTATGAAGGCGACAGATTCTATGTTCGCCAGACCACGGGCGGATGGATCCTGTGGAAAGACGCAAAAAATGAATTCAGCCTGACCGCATCGTGGATGCCGCTGCATTTTGATCCAGATGATAACGACGACCATCAGATGAAAAAACTTGATGAGCGTAAAGCGTCTGCCTTCCTCGGTGGCGCCTACTACCGCCACGAAAGCTGGGGGTCTCTGAAAGTGGCCGTTGCCGGCGATGCGATGGATGAAAGCGGTGGCGTGGTGGGCGAGGTCTCGTACTTCCGCCCAATCAGGATGGAACGCCTGACTCTGACGCCCTCTGTCGGTGTTTTCTACAGCGACGAAAGCTACAACGACTACTACTACGGCGTATCCGGCAGCGAGTCTCGTCGCTCAGGTCTGGATGAATACACCGCCGGTGACAGCTGGACGCCATACATTGGCCTGGCGGCAAAATATCAGTTAACCGAGAAGCTGTTCCTTAACGCCAGCGCGGTCTATACCGTATTACCTGACGATGTGAAGAACAGCCCGATGATCGACCGCGACGACAGCTTCGCGCTGATGACCGGCCTGACCTGGCGTTTCTGATGTGATAAAGCCGGGTGGCGGCTTCGCCTTGCCCGGCCTACGGATTGACTCCCTCTCCCGTGGGAGAGGGTTGGGGTGAGGGCAACAGGCCGCAGATAATCAGCCTTCATCCACCCAAATCCGCATTTCCCCTTCTCCCCGGTTAGCCCAGCTGAACCAGGGAATAAAGGTCAGCGTCTGGGGCTGACGTTGTACCGGCGAGCGGTCGTACTGCCACAGCGCATCCGTGTCCTTCACGTGACACCCCATCCCCTCAGCCTGAATCAGCATCTTATGCGCGAATATTCCTTTTCCCGCAAAGACCCGAAATTCGCTGTCTGCAGGCAGGGAAAGGTTATGTAGGTTGGCTCCGTTATCGGCCTCTTCCAGGCAGTAGACCAGCGGGCCGCGCTGCAGGGCGACTTTGCCCGCCTGCTGGCGTACCTGCGGGTTTCCATACACGCGGCGAACCGGCATCGGTAGCGTCAGCGTGACAGCATCCCCCTCTTGCCAGGTACGGGTCAGGTAGAGGTATCCCCGGGAGATTTCACCCGCAACGGCTTCACCGTTCAGCGACACGGCAGGCTCCGCGCACCAGTCCGGGAGCCGCAGGGCCAGGGTATGCCTCACCGGCGCAGGCGAGACGATCTCGATATTTACCTCTTCCTGCCACGGATAATTGCCGCTAATCCGCAGTTGCAGCGTCTCGTCGCCCACCGGTATGGCGACCTCGTTGCCCACGTAGAGGTTAATAAAAAGCGCATCCGGGCGAACGGTATAGATGTAATGCCCCAGCGACGTCAGCACGCGAGCGATATTCGGCGGGCAACAGGCACAGCCGAACCAGCGCTGACGAACGGGTTTCACGTGATCGTAGATATGGTTGAATGCCAGGGTTTGCGGATGGACCTCCAGCGGGTTCACATAGAAGAAGTGCTTACCGTCCAGCGCCATGCCCCCAAGCACCGTGTTGTATAACGCCCGCTCCATCACGTCGGCGTAGTGACTGTCGGCCTCCATCTCCAGCATCCGACGGGCAAACATCATCAGGCCGATGGAGGCGCAACTTTCGGCATAGACCGTATCGTTGGGCAAATCATAATCGCTGCTGAAGGCTTCACCGCTGCTTTGCGAGCCTATCCCGCCAGTTATGTACAGCTGGCGCTGCGTCATGTTGTTCCACAGTCTCAGGCAGTCCTGCCGCTTGCCCTCGTCATGGCTCAGACGAGCCAGATGCGCCATACCCGCCATCAGGTAGACAAAGCGCACCGCGTGGCCAGTGGCCGTTTGCTGTTCAGCAAGTGGCTGATGCGCCTGGCTATAGGCTTTGTCCTTGACCATCCATGCCGGACCGTAGGTGTTCCAGTATGACGTTCTTCCACGCTTCTCATATTCGATATCGTAGAAGTGAGGCTGCACGCCGCGTTGTTCAATAAAATATTTCACCAGCGTGAGATAGCGTGGCTCTTGCGTAACGTCGTAAAGCCGCATCAGCGCCAGCTCGATTTCCGGGTGACCCGGATAACCGTGGAGCTGGCTGTCACCAGGGCCAAACACGCTGTCGATGTGGTCCGCCAGACGGCATACCACCTCCAGCAGACGGCGTTTACCGGTGCCCTGAAAATACGCCACGCCGGCTTCAATCATATGTCCTGCGCAGTAAAGCTCGTGGCATTCAGCCAGGTTGGTCCAGCGCTCGCTGGGGGCTTTTACCGTAAAATAGGTATTGAGATAGCCATCTTCACACTGCGCTGCCGCGATCAGTTCAATGACCTCGTCGGCGGTTTTTTCCAGTTCAGCATCCGGTTTCTGGCACAGCGACCACGCTACGGCTTCCAGCCATTTCGCCACGTCGCTGTCCTGAAAGACCATGCCGTAGAACTCCCCCTGCTCGAGGCCTGCCGCGATGCGGAAGTTGGTGATGGCGTGGCTGGGTTCGGCGTCCTGCACGCGATCGTTCAGCGCATCCCACTGGTAGGGGATCACCACATCACGCACCAGCCGCTGATACTGGCCGAGAAACGGGTCGTTGATTTTCAGGTTGTGCAGGTTGGCTTCCATTACGGACATAGCGTTCTCCTCAGGACGATACATGACGCTGGCGCAGATCGGTGGCAATGCGCGCCATCATCGGGTTGTTGAGCCTGCACCAGCGAACAGAGACAGCCAGCAGCAGGTGGAATAGGGCAGGGAGTAACGTCTCCATGGCGGTGATACCCTGCAGTGAAGCGGGAGTCTGGTTGCCCGTGCCAGGCTGGTAGGCCACGGCGATAAACACCAGACTGATGATCCCGGCGCTGGATGCCCACGCCAGCTTGATGAAAAACAGGTTAAAGGCGAAGTTCATGCCCGACGAGCGCACGCCCGTTTTCCACTCGCCGTAGTCGTCGGCAAAGGCCATCAGCGAGAAGTGCAGCGGCAGGGTAAAACCGAGAATGACGCCGTTGCTCAGAATGACGATAAGCCACAGGGTCTGGTGAGCCGGGCCGCCGGGCAGGAACCACATGCCCACCGCGAGCGCGGCCAGCACCAGGTTGGTGTAGTAGTAGAGTTTGACAGTATCAACGCGGCGAGAGAGAGGGTTGACGATCACCGCGCCCAGAATGGCCGCGAAGGTCACCATGGTGAAAAACAGCGAGGTATAGGCGGTGCTGCCCTGCAGCACGTAGGTGATGAAGTACATGTAACCGCCGCCGCGGATGTTGAACACGTTGATCAGCAAAAACGACATCACCAGCATCAGCAGCAGCTGGTCATTTTTACGCAGACCGGCCAGGTGTTCGCGCAGGGTGAATTTGCCCATCAGCGCCAGCGGAACGCGCTCACGCACCCAGAAGAAACAGCAGAGAAACATCACCACCGCGATGGCGCACAGCACGCCAACCCCCAGTTGATAGCCCCGTGCGGCATTCCCCTGGCCCAACTCCGCAACCAGCCACGGCAGACCCACGGAGACCAGAAAACCTGCCACGCCGCACAGCACAAAGCGCCATGACTGGCAGGAGATCACCTCGTTGTGACGAGTCGTCATGGTGTTGATCAGCGCGCAGTAGGGGACGTTGATGGCGGTATAGCCAACGGACAACAGCAGGTATGTGCCGAACGCCCAGGCGATTTTCACGCCCATACTGGCTTCCGGCGCGGTGAAGGTCAGCACGCCAATAATTCCGATGGGAAATGCCACCCACAGCTGCCAGGGACGAAAGCGTCCCCAGCGGCTCTGAGTGCGGTCGGCAATGATGCCCATCACCGGGTCGGAAATGGCATCAAAGACGCGCAGGGCGATAAACAGCGTACCGACAAGTGCCGGGGTGAGGCCAAAAACGTCGGTGTAGAAAAAGGTCAGAAAATTCATGATCAGGCAGGTCATCACCGTTCCGCCCGCATCGCCCAGGCCGTAGCCAATTTTCTCGCGAACGGACAAACGGCTATCGGTTGCCCCTTGTGTCACGTCTGATTCTGTAATCGGTGTGGAAGTCATGAGATAACTCCTCGGGAATCGAATTTATTATCGTATTTGTGCAAGGTACGCATTTATTCTGCACCGAACAGACAGGCCAACAAGGGAAGGGAAAAGTATAAAAAGATGACGATTCCGACCTGATGATAAAAATGTGAGTTTGATCGGGCCGTTATTCGATTATTTATTAATAATCAAAGCGTAAGTCGAATATTAACGGCAATAAAAGCGGAATGGTGAATATCCATGCTCGAATTATCCATAGCGCTTCCGATTAAAGTCCAGAATGGCGGGCTGTTTATTTCCCGGGGCGTGGGGCGTCACCCTGCCAGGAAGTTAACCTCATGGGAGATAATATTTGTTGAAAAAGGGACATTAACGATCCAGGAGGAACATCATCTCTTTGAGGTGAAGGCGGGAGAAAGTTTGCTTCTCTGGCCGGGCCGTCGACACGTGGGCGTGGAGGATTTCCCGGCGGACCTGCGCTTTTACTGGCTCCACTTTGAGGTTGAAAAGCAACATATCACCTTGCCAGAAGCCACCCCTCTGGCAATAGAACAACATTGCCGCGTAAGGGATGCGCAATATGTTATTGCGCTATTTCGGCAATTCCTCAGCGAGCAGGAGAAATTACAGCGAAGCGTGGCGCTGGAGATGATTTTATTACTGATTTTACAGCAGGTGTCGATCTCGTCGGGATATGAAGACAACGTCGATGAGGCCGGGGCGGCAATAGCATGGAAGGCGAAGCAGCTTATTCGCACGCAGTTTCATTTGCCACTTTCCACATCGCAACTGGCAAAAGCGTTGCACTGTAATGCTGATTATCTCGGACGCGTGTTTCGCCGGACTTTCCATTTAACCCTGACGGAAGCAATACATCGCCAGCGCGTCAGGGCGGCAGAAAAACTGTTGCTGGATGGCACCGCCTCGCTCACCGAAGTGGCCACCCGCTGCGGTTTTAATGACGTAGGTTATTTCCGACAGATATTTTCAAAGCACACCGGGTTAACCCCCGCCGTCTGGAAACGGCGGTACTGTAAAGAGCATATTAATTCCGGATGATTACTGGCCGTAATAGGCATGTGCCCCGTGCTTACGCAGATAATGTTTGTCGAGCAGTTCCTGCTGCATAACCGGAAGCTGGGGGGCAAGCTGGCGCGAGAACAGGCCCATGTAGGCGCACTCTTCCAGCACGACGGCATTGTGTACCGCATCGGCGGAATCTTTACCCCAGGCGAACGGGCCGTGAGAGTGCACCAGAACCGCCGGGATCTGCACTGGGCTGAGATCGCGCTCCTCGAAGGTTTTGATGATCACTTCCCCCGTCTGGTATTCGTATTCCCCTGCAATCTCGGCCGGGGTCATCTTCCGCGTGCAGGGGATTGTCCCGTAGAAATAGTCGGCGTGCGTGGTGCCCCATGCCGGTAAATCCTGTCCCGCCTGCGACCAGATGGTGGCGTGGCGAGAGTGAGTATGCACGATGCCGCCAATCTCAGGGAAACGACGATACAGCGCAAGATGCGTTGGGGTGTCTGACGAGGGTTTTTTGCGGCCTTCGACCACCTCACCGGTGGCGATATTCACCACTACCATATCTTCTGCGGTCATCACGTCATACTCCACGCCGGAGGGCTTGATCACCATCAGGCCGCTTGCGCGATCCACTGCGCTGACGTTGCCCCAGGTGAAGGTCACCAGCTGGTGGGCGGGAAGCGCCAGGTTTGCCGCCAGTACCTCGGCTTTGAGTTGTTCTAACATGTCATGCCTCCTTCCTGCATGCGGGCTTCAATCCAGCGGCGCGCCTGGATGATCTCCAGCACCGGCTCTTTTGCTTTTTCAGTCCACATTTCAATCAGAAACGCGCCGCGATAGTTCAGCTGATTGAGTGTGTTAAATACCCCAACGAAATCGACGCAGCCCTCGCCAAACGGCACATCGCGGAACTGTCCCGGACTTTGCTCGGTGACGGGCTGGGTATCTTTCAGGTGAATTGCAGCGATGCGATCGATACCCAGCGTCAATTCGGCAGCCACATCGTTGCCCCACGCGCTGAGGTTGCCGACATCCGGATAAACGCTGAACCACGGCGAGGCGAGCATCTCGTCCCACTTTTTCCATTTGCTGATGGAGTTCATAAACGCCGTGTCCATGATCTCCACCGCCAGCATCACCTGGGCGGCCGCGGCCTGCTCTACAGCCCACGCCAGCCCTTCAGCAAAGCGCTGTTGCGTGCCCTCGTCGTGCGCTTCGTAGTAGACGTCATAACCCGCAAGCTGGATGGTGCGAATGCCGAGATCGCGGGCCAGCCTGATGGCTTTAGTCATGATTTCACGGGCGCGTTCACGCACGGTTTCATCCCGGCTACCAAACGGGAAGCGGCGGTGGGCAGACAGGCACATGGAGGGGATCGCCACCCCGGTTTCCAGCATCGCTTCAACCAGCGATGCGCGCTGCGTGGTGCTCCACTCGAGGCGCGACAGGCGTTCGTCGGTTTCATCAACCGACATCTCAACAAAGTCGAACCCGCAGCTTTTCGCCAGCACCAGGCGCTCCGGCCAGGTGAGGGATTTCGACAGCGCTTTTTCGTAAATACCTAACGGATGCTGACGCATGGTTACGCTCCCCAGATGTCGCGGATTTGTGAATGGAACGCGTGCGCCACCTGCGATGGATTGGCCGCGCCTGCCAGCGCGCGTCCGGCAATGAAGGCTTTCACGTTGATCTGCTTAAACAGCGGCAGGTCGGCGGGGGTGATGCCGCCGGTGATCGAGATCTGCAAACCGATGTCGGAGAGGGCTTTCATTCTGGCGAGATCCGCCTCGCCCCACTGCTGTCCGCTGGCCTGGGCGTCGCGACCCCGGTGATAAATGGCCTGCTTCACGCCGATGCGCTGCCAGGCGCGCGCGTCGTCCAGCGTCCAGTGGCCAAAGAGTTCCATCTGGATTTCTCCCCCGCAACGCAGTGCCACTTCGTGGCCTCTTTCAACGGTCGCCAGAGGTGCGGCGCAGATAATGGTCATCCAGTTCGCGCCTGCGCCAAACGCCTGTTCCGCCAGCGTTTCTCCGGCATCGGCCACTTTCCAGTCCGCCACGACGATCTTATCCGGGCACTGCGCGCGCAGGGCGCGTACGGCGTTCAGCCCTTCGGTCAGGCACAAAAGGGTGCCCGCTTCGACAATATCAACGTGATCTGCAAGCGTCGCGACATCGCGCTGCGCGGCCTGCAGAGAGGTGTGGTCGAGCGCCAGCTGCAATAATGGTCGGCTCATAGGTCGTACTCCTTAACGCGGGCGTGGTAGCCCTGTAGTGCTGAAATCAGTAGCCGGTAGCGCTGATACTTGCGCTGATAGGCTGCATGGGCGTGCATGTCAGGTTCAATGACCCGAATGTCGTGTCGAAGGGCGCGTTGCGCCGCGTGAAAATCGGGATATACGCCAGTGCCAACCAGGGCTGCCAGCGCCGCGCCGGAACAACCGGTCTCCTCAACCTGCGGCAGTTCAATGGCCAGGCCGCTGACGTCTGCAAGCATTTGCATCCACACCTCAGAATGGGTGGGTCCCCCCGTTACGCGCAGGGCATGAACGTGGGTAAAGCGTTCGAGCATACGGTTGAGGTGGGTCATGTGGCTAAATACCACGCCCTCATAAACAGCCTGGAGCAGATGCGCGCGGGTGTGCAGCGCCTGCATGCCGTAGAAGCCGCTGGTCATCTCCAGCCCGGCGTTGCTGCCGTAAAGGAACGGCAGGAAGAACAGATCGCTTTCGGCTTTCGGCAGGCTGGCGACGGCAAGGTTGATCTCATCGAATGATATGTCGCCCCACTGCGCGGTCAGCCACTCCAGGTTGCCGGACGAGGTAGGGCTGGCTTCGTGCACGATGTATTGCTGTGGATGCACGTAGCGTCCATAGACGTACGGGAATGGTTCGTTGTCGCGAAGCGCACTGGCGATCCCGCTGGTGACGGCCCAGGTGCCCATCACGGCGTTCAGCGTATGTTCGTCATGCAGTCCGGCGCAGATCGCGGTGGAAACCACATCAAACAGTCCACCCACGACAGGCGTGCCCGCCGCGAGACCGGTAAGCGCGGCTGCCTGAGGGGTGATTTCCCCGCAAATTTCTGCTGAACCGACAACCGGCGGCAGTGCACTGTCAATCTCGCTGATGCCAAGCCAGCGCGTAAGCTGTGGGTCGTACTGGCCGGTGTTCATGTTGTAGAGGTTGGACTCGGAAATGTTGCTCTCTTCGCCGCCTTTTACGCCGGTGAGGCACCAGCGCAGATAGTCGTGCGCCATCATCACGCAGCCGATTTGCTGATACCGCTGCGGTTCGTTCTCTTTGATCCAGCGCAGCAGGGAGACCGGATGCCCGGTCCACAGCGTCTGGCGCGTATGCGGATACAGTTTTTCGGGAATACCGTCCTGCTGCCAGCGCTGCACAATGTCCAGGGCCCGGCGGTCAGAGGAGAGGATGGCGTTACCCAATGGCTTGTCATTTTTATCCAGTAAAAACAGTCCCTTGCCCTGCGCGGAAATACCGACACCCTTGATCTGTTTTCCGTTTATCCCTGAATGGTTGAGCAGCAAGGCCACGGTCGCGTGGCAGTGCTGCCACAGCTGGGGCATATCCCGCTCGGCGTAGCCCGCTCGTGGGCTGAGCGTGGCAACGGAGCGGCGTTCGATACTGACTTCTTTGCCCTGGCTGTTGTATAAACCGGCTTTCAGATAAGTACCGCCACAATCGATACCCAGCCAGAAGGGCTCTTTTTCACTCATCTTGATCTCGCTTATTCGCCGGGTGGCGCTGCGCTTACCCGGCCTACGGTTCGGTTTGGGGGCATCAGGCCGCACGTTTATGGGGGGTCACCGTGGGATTGGGCTCTGTCCCCGCATCACATTTCGCCGGCAGCAGCAGGGCCAGCAGCGATGCCAGCGCCAGAGAGACCGCCAGGCAGTACACTCCCGCATCTTTGCTGTAGAGCGTGATCAGCACGCCTACCGCATACGGGCCGCAGAAGCCACCGAGGTTGCCCAGAGCGTTGATCACGCCGCGCGCACCGCCCGCCATCTCCGCGCTGAACAGGCGGGCCGGAATGGTCCAGAACACGCCTGCGGCCGACTGCAGGAAGAAACCACAGCCCACCAGAGCGGCATAGGCCAGCCAGGTATTCGCTTTGAGCGCCACCGAGAGGAACATGCAGAGCGCGAAACCAATCAACGGCAGGGAGACAAACAGCTTGCGCTTGCCGGTACGGTCAGAGAGCGTAGAGAACAGGAACATGCCCGCAATAGCGCCGATGTAAGGCAGGATCGCGAGCACTCCCACCTGGCCGATGCTGGTGTGCGTCAGCTCTTTGAGAATGGTGGGCAGCCAGAGGGTGTAACCGTAAATTCCGGTCTGATAGAAGAAGTTCAGGGCGATCAACTGCCACATGGTTTTGTCTGACAGCACCGCACTGAGCGAGGCGTTTTTCACCTCTTTTCCGGCGATGGCCTGCTGTTCAGCCGCCAGCGTGTGCACCAGATAGTTTTTCTCTGCTTCTGAGATCCAGCGGGCTTCCTGGGGACGGTCATAAATGGTGAACGCCCACAGCACCAGCACCGCGATGGACATCAGCCCTTCAATGATAAACAGCCAGCGCCAGTCGAGTGTGGTAATAATCCAGCCCGACAGCGGGGCGGTGATGATCCCGGCGATGGGCACAAACATGATCACAATGGCGTTGGCGCGACCGCGCTCGGCATCCGGGAACCAGTTGCTGATCATGGTGAGCACAACGGGCAGCATCCCCCCTTCCGCCACACCGAGTAAGAAACGCAGCACCAGAAGCTGATACTGATTCGTCACAAGCCCGGTCAGAACCGAGATCACCGCCCAGGCGACCAGTGACCAGCCGATAAACTTCTTACCGCTGCCGTGCACGGCAATCTTGCCGCCGGGAACCTGCAGGAACAGATAACCGATAAAAAATATCCCGCCCGCCAGACCTGCCATGGTGGCGGAAATACCCAACTCTTCATCCATACCGCCCGGCATGGCAAAAGCGATATTCACACGGTCCATATAAGAAATAATGCAGGCGATAAGAATAGGGGGAATGATTCTTAGCCAGCGCTGGCGCGGAATGTCCGCATGTAGGGCTTGAGTAGACGTAGTCATATTTAATCTCTCAGTGTAGGTAACCGGAATTACGTTTTTTTATTGTTATTGTGTTGCTTTTTTCATCGCGCTAATGCCGTCGCGTAAAATAGCGATACGATGCCCGACGTCAGCATTAGCATTTATTTCCAGTAATTTAATACCGGAGAATTTCAACGTTGCGGCGTGCGCCGCAGTAAACAGTGCTTTTACGTGTTCAGTGGACATCAGACTGTCGGCGCAGAACGAAGAAAACGGCGCGTGCAGATCCTGCCATTCACCGTACTCCCCGCTGAGGGTGGTACCCGAGAACATCAGCGCGCCCAGCTTTCCGGCCTGAAGGGCGGTCTGCACATGCTCAACCGGAAGCGTTGTGTTGCGTCCTTCAATGGCCGAACGCGCCCAGTTGATGCAGACGCTGATATCGGTCTCGTTGATCGCCTCCAGAACCTGCTTCAGAGGCAGGAAACCCTTGCGCGGGGCGAGACCTGTCATAGCATCACAATGTTCAAGCACCAGGTCGCAGGACCAGTCCCACGCGGTGATTTCGCGAACAGAGCGGGAAAATGCGTCGGTGGCCTGCTCAACAGAAGCATTGCCGATCTGCGGAGCCGCCTGCATCTCCAGCGCGATAATTTTTCCTGGAAAACGGGCATTCACGGCGTCAATTTTCTGATGCAGATGACGGTAGAAATTGACGCAGGCTTTACGCTGCGCTTCGTCAGCAGACGCCAGGCCAAACGCACCGTGGGTGCCCCGGCGGCGCATGGTTTCCATAACGGCGGTGACAACCATTTGCCAGTCGCCCGGCGTATGGCGGAACAGCCATTCATCACCAAACGGATGGAGATTTTCCAGACACGGTTGTTCCAGCCCACGGATATCCGGCGTGTCGGAAAGTGCCCGCCAGAAGGCCCGTTCTTCTTGTTCCCCTTGCTGGTGAAACGAGGGTGCGCAGGGATACGCACCAATAATAAACCCGGTGTTGGTCATTTCGCGTTTCCACTATTTATAAAAAATTAATTCAATTCGCTGATGGCAACTTTCACCACAATTTTACGAATTGCAGAACTTTTATTTTTAATACAGGCAGGGCGGTGAACGTCCTGCGGGAAAAATATGGCGTAGCTGCCCGGTACCATTTCAATAAACGACTCATTTTCACTGTCGTGATAAAAAATAATATCCCGCTGTTCGAGCAATGATTCGCTTATTTCGTTATTGCCGGTATCAATAGCGATACCGATTTTCTCTTCGCCGGAGGCCAGGAATTGAATATCGAGGTAGCGGCGATGTACTTCCGGGCGATTCTCATGCTGTGCTTTGGTGGTCAGGTCGAGCACTTGAGCAAAGATGTTACGTCCTTCGATTTCAACGACGCCCGGCATCAGGGAGGTGAAATCCGTGGTACGCAGAAAATCCAGCGCTTTTTCAATGGCGCGTGGCAGGCGGCACGGATTGGGCTGCGAGATATGTCCGAATATCATGGTCCACTCCTTACAGTGCCTGGATTTTCGCCCACACGCTGTCGTCGATGGTGATACCGTGGCGACGGTTCTCTTCCAGATGACGCGTAAATTCATGCCCCGGCAGACGGACCGCCACGTTTTCATCTGACCGCTCTGCGGTAGTGATAAAGTCCATGATGCGCTGCAGCTTAGCGTCGCGGGTTGGTCCGTCGATCAGGCGATCGACCTCGATGGCGATAAAGATCTGCGACACGCCGTATTCGTCACTGTTGTCCTGGGTGACTTCCGCCACGGACGCGCCGTTGGAGAGCAAGGTGGCGATCATATCGAGCACGATCGATAAGCCGGAGCCTTTCCAGTATCCCATCGGCAGGATGCGACGGTTTTTCTCAATCACGCCAGGCTCTCTGGTGAGATTACCCTCGTCGTCAAAGCCGCCGTCTACCGGGAGTTCGCGCCCCGCGAGACGATTGACCTCCAGCATGCCGTAGGAAAACATCGACATCGACATATCGACCATGGTGATCGGGCTGGAAGGAATGGCCACGATCAGCGGGTTGGTGCCGATGCAACACGTTTTTGAGCCCCAGGCGGGCATCACGGCTATGGAGTTGGTCCAGCAAATCCCGATATAGCCCTTCTCGGCGGCTTGCCACCCGTAGCTGCCGCCGCGCATCCAGTGGTTAGCGTTACGTAGCGCCACCAGACCAATCCCGTGATCGGACGCCAGCTCGGTGGCGCGGTCCATCATCTTCTTCGCTGTCAGGTTGCCGATGGATCGCTGCGCATCCCACTGTTCGATGGCCCCTAATGTGGTAACCCGTTTTGGCTGGGCGTCAGGAATGATGTCGCCGGCGTCAAGCTGCTGGATAAAGCGCGGGAAGCGGTTGACGCCATGCGAATAGACGCCGGATTCCGTGGTGCGGGCAAACATCTCCGCGCAGGCGTCCGCGGTATCCGCGTTGACACCGCGATCGAGCAGAACCCGATTGAACGCCGCTTTCAACTCTTCGAAGGTCACTTTCATCCCTGTTCTCCTGTTTTTGTCGGGGCAAGTGCGAGTGCTTTTTTATCGCTAAATTTCACTATGCGAAATCTGATTTCAAATATAGCGATCAAAATTTGTCAGATCAACGACATTCCTGTTTTTCAAAATCGATTAAAATCAACTGGTTGTATTTTTTCTGTCGAGATCGTGAACTGACCCACACTTTGCGCTACCATCAGGACGCGCTAAACAGGAGCCATGGGAAAAGCATGAAAGAGAGCGAAATGACGCAAGAAAAAGAGAGGCCAGCAGGCAGCCAGAGCTTGTTTCGCGGCCTGATGCTGATTGAGATCCTCAGTAACTATCCGAACGGCTGTCCGCTGGCGCATTTATCGGAACTGGCGGGGCTAAATAAGAGCACCGTGCACCGGTTGCTGCAGGGATTGCAGTCGTGCGGGTACGTCACGCCGGCACCCGCGGCGGGGAGCTATCGCCTGACCACCAAATTTATCGCCGTCGGGCAAAAGGCGCTGTCATCACTGAATATTATCCACGTGGCGGCGCCACACCTTGAAGCGCTGAACATTGCTACCGGCGAGACGGTGAACTTCTCCAGCCGGGAAGACGACCACGCTATTCTGATTTATAAGCTTGAGCCGACAACCGGTATGCTGCGCACGCGTGCTTATATCGGTCAGCATATGCCGCTCTACTGCTCTGCGATGGGCAAGATCTACATGGCGTTTGGTCAACAGGCGTATGTGGCGAGCTACTGGGAAAGCCACCAGGATCAGATCCAGCCGTTGACCCGCAATACCATCACCGAACTGAGCGCGATGTATGACGAACTGGCAACGATCCGCGAGCACAGCATGGCGATGGACAAAGAAGAGAACGAACTGGGTGTCTCCTGTATTGCCGTGCCGGTATTTGATATTCATGGCCGCGTGCCGTACGCGATCTCTATATCGCTGTCGACGTCGCGCATGAAGCAGGTGGGCGAGAAGAACTTACTCAAGCCGCTGCGCGAAACGGCAGAGGCTATTTCAAAAGAGCTGGGTTTTAACGTGCGCGAGGCGTAGCACAAGGGCAGGTTTATCGTTGCGGAGCCTGCCAGATGACGTACCGTCTGGTGCGTCATCTGGCGTAAGCCCTTACTGCGTATCTTCGCGCCAGGCGTATTCGATCTCTTCGGCGAGAATTTTCACCCCGGCTTCAATTTTTTCCGGATCGGGCACGTAGTTCATCCGCATGCACTGATGTGTATGTGGCCACGGCTTATCCAGCCCCGGGAAGAAGTAATCACCTGGTACCATCAGTACGCCGCGCTTTTTCAGGCGCTGGTAGAGCAGTTCGGTGGTGATAGGCAGGTCCTTAAACCACAGCCACAGGAAAATCGCCCCTTCAGGTTTGTGGATCAGGCAGCGTTCTTCCGGTAAATAGCGGCGAAGAATCGCAATGGTTTCCTGAACGCGCTGGTAATAGAACGGTTTGATGACCTCATTCGACAGGCGCAGCAGGTCGTTGCGTTTGATCATTTCGCACATCATCGCCGGACCGATGCCGCCCGGTGAAAGGCTGATAATGCCGTTCATATTGGTAATGGCGGTGATGATTTTCTCATTGGCGATGATGATGCCGCAGCGGCTGCCCGGCAGGCCCAGCTTAGAGAGGCTCATGCACAGGACAATGTTCGGGTTCCACAATGGACGTGCTTCGCTGAAGATAATACCGGGGAACGGTACGCCGTAGGCGTTATCGATCACCAGCGGGATGCCGTGCTGATTCGCCAGCGCATCCAGCTTCATTAACTCCTCGTCGGTGATCACGTTGCCCGTTGGGTTCGTGGGACGTGACACGCAGATCATGCCCGTCTCTTCACCAATATGCAGATGTTCAAAATCGACGTGATATTTGAACTGGCCTTCCGGCAGCAGTTCGATGTTTGGGCGCGCGGAGACGAACAGATCCTCTTCCAGGCCGGAATCGGCGTAGCCGATGTACTCTGGTGCCAGCGGGAACAGCACCTTTTTGGTGGTGCCATCGGCGCGACGCCCCGCGAAGAGGTTAAACAAGTAGAAAAATGCGCTCTGGCTGCCGTTTGTCAGTGCAATATTCTGTGGTTCGATATCCCAGCCCAGCTCGTCACGCAGCATTTCAGCGAGGAGTGCCAGCAGTTCAGTTTTCCCCTGCGGGCCGTCGTAATTGCAAAGCGCATCGGTTGCTTTGCCGCTTTCCAGCATCTGAGCAAGCAGGGTCTGGAAATAGGTATTCATCTCCGGGATTTGAGCCGGGTTTCCGCCGCCGAGCATGATTGCGCCCGGTGTGCGCAGCCCGTCGTTGAGGTCCTCCATCAGGCGAGTAATGCCTGAATGGCGGGTAAATTTGTCGCCGAAAAGTGAAAACGTCATAGCAGGTGATCTGTCGAGCTTATTTTGAAAGTGGGTAACCATAACGCTAGCACCGTGCTGGTGCAAATCGGCTGGTGTGGTCGGATTTGTTGTTTTATCTGGCGGGAGTGGATTTATGTAGTGAATAGTTCTGGTGCTTTTCCCCTCACCCCAAAGGGTGAGGGGTGTGGTTTATTGATTACCTGCCCAAACCACCATCACCTTATCGCCCTTATGCTCGCGCACGAAGCCATACCCCTCTTTCAGCGACAGCGTGGTTTGCTTGCCTTCACCTATCGCGGGATGGCGGGCGCGGAACTGACCCAGCGTTTGCCAGTGGGCGACGGTTAAAGCCTGTTTGCCCGTCACGTCCTGCCAGTTCATGTCTGAACGGGTGCCCTGCAGCGGGTCGGAACCCGTCGGGCCGAACGGACGTTCAGATTCATCTCCGTAATAGATTTGAACGCTACCCGGAGCTAACAGGAGCAGTTCGGCCGCGCGCTGGCCGCCTTCACGGAACAGTCGCGTGTCATGCGAGGAGAGATAGCTCAGCACATTGAAGCTTTGCAGCTTTTCCGCCATCTGCTGCCACGTGAGGTCCATATCAGCCAGGCAATTCACCGCTTTCGCCGCCTGCTCCTGATAATCGAAGTTGATCATCGCGTCGAAGCCGTGGCGATAATAATCGCTCTGCATGACCCCGTGGCCCCAGGATTCCCCGGTCATCCAGAATGGCGCGTTGTCGAGCTTCTTGTCCGGGTTCGCGCCTTTCCAGGCGGCCAGCGCCTGACTTGCCTGGTCTTTCAGTTGTTGCCAGGCCGCAAGTTCGACGTGTTTGGCGGTATCCACCCGGAAACCGTCAATGCCATAGTCCCTGACCCACTGGCTGAGCCAGTGGGTCAGGTAATCGCGCGGGGTATAGCCCGGAATGGCTTTCGCATGGGTATCGGGTTTGTGTTGATAGAAGTTAGGTAACCCGGAAGGCGCGGTGGATTCTGTTTTCAAATCGGGTAAGAACGCCAGCGACATCGTTAAATCATCGAAGCCGGGGTTGTCGTAATCGCCAATGTCGGTGCGGATCCACTTTTTCCCCCACCATTTTTCCCATGCGGCTTTGTCGCTGAAGTTGATGTAGTCGTTAAAGCTGTGCCAGCTTTGGCCTGCGCCCGGCGTCCAGTTTGTCCAGCGCTCTCCCAGCGTCTTTTTCAGCTCATCGCCCTGCAGGTACAGGGCGCCAAACTGATACTCCTGCATGTCCGCAAGCGTTGCGTAGCCCGTGTGGTTCATCACGATATCGAACAGGATGCGAATGCCGCGTTTATGCGCTTCATCAACAAGATGGCGTAAATCCTCTTCGCTACCCATATTGGCATCAAGCGTTGTCCAGTCCTGGGTGTAGTAGCCGTGATAGGCGTAATGAGGGAAGTCACCTTTGGTCCCCCCGCCCACCCAGCCATGGATCTGCTCAAGCGGAGAGCTTATCCAGAGGGCATTCACGCCCAGCTGCTGTAAGTAATCGAGCTTGCTGGCCAGTCCCTTAAGATCGCCGCCGTGGAATGTGCCTATCTCCTGCATGCCGTCTTTATGACGGCCATAGCTGTTGTCGTTGCCAGGATCGCCATTCACATAGCGGTCGGTCAGTACAAAATAGACGGTGGCGTTTTGCCAGCTAAACGGCGCGGGTTTGTCGGTTTCTGCGCGCTCAAGCAGCAGCAGGCCATTGCTGTTGGCAGCTGGCTGCAGAGTGATTTTTCCGTTCTGCACTGTCGTGGTCTGTTTACTGTAATAGTCGCGCACGACCGAGCCTTCCGGGAAGGTATGGCTGACGTCCAGCGTCAGCGGTTTACCGTCCCACCTTGGGCACTGGCGGATTACGTTTGCCACCGGTTGTTCTGCAGTGCTCTGGATGGTCAGCAGCAGAGTGGGCGTGCCGGAGCGGGTATCTATTCGCATCTGGTATTCACCGTCGCGGAACAGGCGCCACTGCGGCGGCGTGCCGTCACAGGGTTTAAGTGACAGCATCTCATTGAGTTTTATCGCGTCTGTTGGCTGCCAGCACGTGTTGTCAAAACTCACGGTCAAAGGACGCGTACCCTTCGCAAGCTTTGCCTGGCTTATGAAAACGCCGGTGCCTTCGGCGCTAAAGGCGTTAAACCCCGGTGACGACCAGTCAGCATGTGCCAGTGCGGGTAACATCAGAAAGGCTATTGCGGTGCGTTTCATTCCATTTTCCTGTCGCGGCATTTTTGACCAGTGTGCCACCAGGCGGAGGGTAAAAACTCATCCCCCGGCGCTTTCTGCCCGGAGGATGCGTGAGGATGAGTGATCTCGCGCAAAATTAGGCAGTTATCTGCGAGATCGCACACATTTTTTCAGAATTGATGCTTAAATGAGCAAGTTTCAGATGACATAGTTTCAGAATTGGACTATTTCTATACGTGCTCTTGAAGTCTATTTTTGATATGATTTGAGATTCCGCTCTCAAATTTGTGAAAAAAATAAGGTGTTAGGATGATTACATCCGACCAGGAGACCTAATGATATCGACTCCCATCCGACGATATGGGGCTGCGATACTCATGTTACTCACCACGGCATTTTCGGGTGAGGTGCTTGCGAAGACGCACACGGATACAACGAGTAAGAAAGCCCACGTAATAAAGACGACAAGTAGTAAGGTTAGCAGTAAACAAGAGTATTCTCGCAATAGTGCAAAGAGTAGTTCACTTCCTGATTTGCGAAAATACCCTTCCGGAACACCAAGGAAAAAAGCGTTTCTCCGGACGGTAATGCCTTACATCACGAGTCAAAATGCCGCGATTACTGCGGATCGTAACTGGCTGATTTCGAAACAGTACGATAGCCGCTGGTCGCCGTCAGAGCGCGCGCGTCTGAAAGATATCACGAAGCGCTACAAGCTGAGTTGGAACGGTAACACTCGTCGTGTGCCGTGGAACGCTCTCCTTGAGCGTGTGGATATCATCCCGGGTAGCATGGTTGCGACCATGGCGGCGGCTGAAAGCGGCTGGGGGACCTCTAAACTTGCGCGTAACAACAATAACCTTTTCGGTATGAAGTGTGTGAAAGGTCGTTGTAACAATGCGCCTGGCAAGGTGAAAGGTTATTCTCAGTTTGAATCAGTGAAAGATTCTGTGAATGCCTACGTGGTGAATCTGAACACGCACCCGGCCTACTCATCGTTCCGTAAATCACGCGCGCAGTTGCGTAAAGCGGACCAGGAAGTGACGGCCAGTACGATGATCCACAAGCTGAAAGGGTATTCGACGAAGGGGCAGAGCTATAACAACTATCTGTTCGCGATGTATCAGGATAACCAGCGCTTAATTGCCGCCCATATGTAATCTTAAAAGAACGCCTTCCAGTGGAAGGCGTTTTCTTTTCTATATCAGCACCTCGCTGTGGCGATCCCGGTACTCTTTGGGTGTGGTGTCATATTCTTTGCGAAACACCGAATAGAAATACTGCAGGGATGGGTAACCGCACATCTGCGAAATTTCGTTGATCGATAGCGACGTGGAGATGAGCAGGCTGCGGGCCTTCTCCAGCTTCTCAGCATGAATAACCGCATGAATGGTTTCGCCCACCTCTTCTTTGAAGCGCTTCTCCAGATTCGAACGAGAAATGCCCACTGAATCCAGAACCTGATCGACCTTTATCCCTTTACACGCGTGGTTGCGAATGTAGTGCATGGCCTGAATGACGGCAGGATCGCTTAAGGAGCGATAGTCGGTTGAGCGCCGTTCAACGACCCGCACAGGGGGTACCAGCAAGCGCTGAAGCGGCAGAGACTCTTTATCCAGCAGACGATGCAGCAGCTTCGCCGCCTGATACCCCATCTGACGTGTGCCCTGAGCAACGGAAGAGAGCGCCACGCGAGACAGATAGCGGGTAAGTTCTTCGTTATCAATGCCAATCACGCACAGTTTTTCAGGTACCGGGATGTGTAAATGTTCGCAGACCTGCAGCACGTGGCGCGCGCGGGCATCCGTAACGGCAATAATACCGGTTTGCGGCGGCAGCGTTTGCAGCCAGTCTGCCAGGCGGTTTTGCGCGTGCTGCCAGTTCTCCGGTGCGGTTTCCAGCCCCTGATAGACCACGCCGCGGTACTTCTCCTGCGCGACCAACTGACAAAACGCGTGCTCACGCTCAACGGCCCAGCGCTTGCCGCTGGTGGCGGGCAAACCATAAAACGCAAAGCGATGAACGCCTTTCTCTTTTAAATGGAGAAAGGCCGCTTCAACCAGGGCATGGTTATCGGTAGCAATATAATGGACTGGCGGATAGTGTTCCGGAGAATGGTAGGAGCCGCCGACGCCCACAATCGGGACGTCGACGTCGGTCAGCAGTTGCTCAATGACGGGGTCGTCATAGTCGGCGATGACGCCATCGCCCAGCCAGTCTTTAATGTTCTCCAGACGGGTGCGGAAATCTTCTTCAATAAAGATATCCCACTCCGATTGCGACGCCTGCAAATATTCGCCAACCCCTTCAACCACCTGACGGTCGTAGGCTTTATTGGCATTGAATAACAACGTAATGCGGTGACGCTTTTCAAACATGGCTCACTTCCCAATTAAGTCACAATACCGTTATCAGGCCCGTCGCTTGGTTGCTGAGTCCATCCAGACTGCCAGCAAAAGAATGGCCCCCTTGACGATATACTGCCAAAACGTCGGGACGTCCATCATACTCATCCCGTTATCCAGCGACGCCATAATAAATGCCCCCATCACCGCGCCCGCCACGCTACCGATACCGCCTGCAAGGCTGGTGCCGCCAATGACGCAGGCGGCAATAGCATCCAGCTCGGCGATGTTGCCGGCGGAGGGAGAACCGGCTCCCAGACGCGAGCTGAGGATCAGCCCGGCGATAGCGACCATCAGGCCATTAATGGCGAAGACGGCCAGTTTGGTACGCTCGACGTTAATCCCTGACAGACGGGCGGCTTCAAGGTTGCCACCGATGGCGTAAATACGGCGACCGAACGCGGTACGGGTGGCCATAAACATGCCGCCCAGCAGTAAGAGGGCCAGCAGCAATACCGGCGTAGGCACGCCGCGATAGTCGTTCAGGAGCCAGATTGCGCCGAGCACAATGACTGCGGTGAGCGCCTGACGCCCTACCACCGACGTTGGCGCCGGAGACGCCAGCCCCAGCGCCTGACGGCGCATACGACCGCGCCACTGCCACGCGACAAACGCCAGCAGCCCAATCACCCCAATCGTAAAGCCTATGCTGTCTGAGAGGTAACTCTGGCCAATCTGCGACATGGCCGCGCTGGTGGGAGAGACGGTGGTACCGTTGGTGATGCCGATTAAGATCCCGCGGAAGGCCAGCATTCCTGCAAGGGTAACAATGAACGACGGCACTTTACGGTAGGCAACCCACCAGCCGTTCCAGGCCCCCAATACCAGACCCAATACCAGCGTGACCGCCACGGTCAGCGGCAGCGGCCAGCCAAGCCAGACGTCAAAAATAGCCGCCACGCCGCCAAGCAGGCCCATCATCGACCCGACGGACAGGTCGATTTCCGCGGAGATAATCACAAACACCATCCCCACGGCCAGAATGCCGGTGATGGCGGTCTGGCGCAGCAGGTTTGAGACGTTACGCGCGCTCAGGTACGAGCCATCGGTCATCCATGTAAAAAACAGCATGATGACGATAATCGCCGCGATCATCACGAAAACCTGCAGGTTCAGCGCTTTTAGCCCCGCGAACGCGCCGGGCGTCGGAACAGCGACTTTGATATCAGACGGATTGCTTTTCGACATGACGTTCGCTCCTTAAAGCGGCTTCCATCACCTGCTCCTGCGTCAGGTTCTGGTTAATCAGGTTGGCTTTCAGTTTTCCCTCGTGCATGACCAGCACACGGTCGCTCAGGCCGAGCACTTCGGGTAACTCAGACGAGATGACAATGACGGCAATCCCTTGCTGTACAAGCTGATTAATCAGTTTGTAGATTTCATATTTGGCACCGATATCAATCCCGCGCGTGGGCTCATCGAGGATTAATATGCGCGGGTTGAGAAGCAGGCAGCGCGCCAGAATCGCTTTTTGCTGGTTGCCGCCGCTCAGACGACCAATGGCCAGTTCAGGAGAGGAAGTCTTCACCTTGAGGCGGGCGAGAGACTGCAAAATACACTGCTGCTCTGCGGCATCGTCCAGGCTGCTTAGCGCACCGGAGAACTGATCGAGTGCTGCCAGCGTGATATTTTTTCCGACCGCCATCACCGGCACGATGCCGTCTTTTTTACGGTCTTCCGGGACCATGGCAATGCCGCGGGCAATCGCCTGCTGGCAGTTGTCAATTTTCACCGGCTGGCCGTCGATATAAATTTTGCCCTCCCAGCGCCCCGGCCATACGCCAAACAGACACTGTACGGCTTCGGTTCGCCCGGCCCCGACGAGCCCCGCAATCCCAAGAATTTCACCGCTGTGAAGAGAAAACGAGACGTTATTGACGCGCTTAATGTGGCGGTTAACGGGATGCCACGCGGTCAGGTTTTCCACGCGTAACACTTCGTCACCGGTGGTGTGAGGTTCATTAGGGTAGAGTGCCGTCAGCTCGCGGCCCACCATCATGGTGATGATGTCATCTTCACTCATGCCCGCGGCTTCACGCGTGCCGATGTGTTGTCCGTCGCGGATCACGCAAATGGTGTCCGAAATGGCTTTGACCTCGTTGAGCTTGTGCGAAATGTAGATGCAGGCGATGCCGTGGTTTTGCAGGTCGCGGATGATATTGAGCAGAACCGCGGTTTCCTGTTCGGTGAGCGACGCCGTTGGCTCATCGAGTATGAGCAGCCTGACCTGTTTATTCAGTGCTTTCGCAATTTCGACCAGCTGCTGCTGCCCCAGGCCCAGATCCCCCACGCGGGTGTCCGGTGAAATGCTGAGGCTCACCTGCGCCAGCAGCTTTTCACAGCGCAGCGTCATGGTGTCGTAATCCAGCACGCCGTGGCGGGAAATTTCGGCCCCAAGGAAAATGTTCTCCAGCACGGTGAGATGCTTCACCAGCGCCAGCTCCTGGTGGATGATGGCGATGCCTTTACGTTCGGTATCGCGAATGTGTGTCGCCTGAATCACTTCACCGGCAAAGACGATTTCGCCTTCGTAACTGCCATGGGGGTAGATCCCGCACAACACTTTCATCAGCGTTGACTTGCCCGAGCCGTTCTCGCCACACAGCGAAACGACCTCGCCGGGGTTCAGCCGAAGACTGACGTTGTCGACGGCTTTCACCGTGCCGAAGCGCTTGGTGATGCTTTTCATTTCAAGTAAATAAGGCATAACTGCTCCACGTAACCCGAGGGAAGAACAGTACAACGTGAAGCGCCCCCGCAGAGCAGGGGCGCGCCGGATTACAGTTCGCTCTTCTTGTGGAAACCGTCTTTAATCACGGTGGCGTCAATGTTCTCTTTATTGACTTCAATAGGGGTGAGCAGACGAGCCGGAACGTCTTTCAGCCCGTTATTCAGCGTCGCGTCGGCTTTAGGTTGCTTACCGTTGCCCAGCTCCACGGCAATTTCCGCCGCCGTATTCGCAAGCTCGGTAATCGGTTTGTAGACCGTCATGGTTTGGGTGCCGGCGATAATGCGTTTTACCCCGGCCAGATCGGCATCTTGCCCTGAAATGGCCACTTTCCCGGCCAGGCCCTGGGCGCTCAGCGCCTGAATCGCGCCGCCTGCGGTGGCATCGTTGGAGGCGACGACCGCATCAATTTTGTTGTTGTTGGCCGTCAGCGCGTTCTCCATAATTTTCAGCGCGTTTTCTGGCAGCCATCCGTCGGCCCATTGATCGCCAACCACTTTAATTTTCCCGCTGTCGATGTACGGCTTAAGAACTTTCATTTGCCCTTCGCGGAACAGTTTGGCGTTGTTATCTACCGGTGAACCGCCCATCAGGAAATAATTGCCCTGAGGCACTTTGTCGATCAGGCTTTGCGCCTGTAATTCGCCCACTTTTTCATTGTCGAAGGAAATATAATAATCAATATCCGCATTATTAATCATACGGTCATAGGCCAGAACTTTTATCCCTTCCTGTTTGGCTTCTTTCACCACGTTACTTAATACCTGGCCGTTATAGGGGATAATGACCAGGACATCGACACCACGGTTAATCATATTCTCAATTTGCGACATTTGCGTTTCTTCGTTGCCGTTCGCCGACTGAACAAACACGCTTGCGCCAAGTGATTCTGCTTTTTTAACAAAAATATCGCGATCTTTTTGCCAGCGCTCCAGACGCAGGTCATCAATCGCCATGCCGATTTTGACCTCCTTAGCATGGCCTGCAAAGCTTGCCAGCAGGAGTGTAGTGCAGAGCGTTAGGGTCAGGTTCTTTATCTTCATAATTATTAGGCCTTTTGTAGGGGTATGTGTTGCTGAGATAAAAGAAACATTCACTACTGAGACGCAGCAAATTTTTAACGCGGAAAGGCAGGCTGGCAATTACAGATTTTTATCTTCCTATTATGATATTTGGTTTATTTCTGAATTTATGACCGCGATCGGATTTTAAAATACGTAACGTCTTAATTACATTTGATTCTGGAATACACGCCGAAAAATAGTTTGCCTGCGCATTATTTTGCGAGCCAGCGCACAGTTGTGCATTCTCTCAATAGCAGTGTGAAATAACGTAATTGAGCAACCCCAAATGTCTATTCACTATTACTCCTGTATCAACGACTCGCCGCATACCCTGATTATGGAGCTCAATATGCAAGCTTATTTCGACCAACTCGATCGTGTTCGTTACGAAGGTCCAAAAACGGCCAATCCTTTAGCATTTCGTCACTACAACCCGGATGAGCTGGTGCTGGGTAAGCGCATGGAAGATCATTTGCGCTTTGCTGCCTGTTACTGGCATACCTTCTGCTGGAATGGCGCCGACATGTTCGGCGTGGGCTCCTTTGACCGTCCCTGGCAACAGCCGGGTGAAGCCATCGAGCTGGCGAAACGGAAAGCCGATGTGGCGTTTGAGTTCTTCCACAAGCTGAACGTGCCGTACTACTGCTTCCACGATGTGGACGTGTCGCCAGAGGGCGCATCGCTGAAAGCGTACCTGAACAACTTCGCGCAGATGGTGGATGTGCTGGCGGCGAAACAGCAGCAAAGTGGCGTGAAGCTGCTGTGGGGCACGGCGAACTGCTTCACGAATCCACGCTACGGCGCGGGGGCAGCAACTAACCCGGATCCGGAAGTATTTAGCTGGGCGGCCACGCAGGTGGTGACGGCCATGAACGCCACGCATCAGTTGGGCGGTGAGAACTATGTTCTGTGGGGCGGCCGTGAAGGCTACGAAACCCTGCTTAACACGGACCTGCGCCAGGAGCGTGAGCAAATTGGCCGCTTTATGCAGATGGTTGTTGAGCATAAGCATAAAATCGGTTTCCGCGGCACGCTGCTGATTGAGCCGAAACCGCAGGAACCCACCAAGCACCAGTATGACTATGATGTGGCGACGGTGTACGGTTTTCTGAAGCAGTTTGGCCTGGAAAAAGAGATTAAAGTTAACATTGAAGCCAACCACGCCACCCTGGCGGGCCACTCATTCCATCACGAGATAGCGTCTGCGATTGCGCTGGGTATTTTCGGCTCTGTCGACGCTAACCGTGGCGATGCGCAGCTGGGCTGGGATACGGATCAGTTCCCGAACAGCGTGGAAGAGAATGCGCTGGTGATGTATGAAATTATCAAAGCGGGGGGGTTCACCACCGGTGGGTTGAACTTTGACGCCAAAGTGCGTCGCCAGAGCACCGATAAATACGATCTGTTCTACGGCCACATTGGCGCGATGGACACCATGGCGCTGGCGCTAAAAGTGGCCGCGCGCATGATCGAAGACGGCGAGCTGGATAAGCGCGTGGCGAAGCGTTATAGCGGCTGGAACAGTGAGCTGGGCCAGCAAATTCTGAAAGGTCAGTTATCGCTTGCGGAAATTGCGAAGTACGCTGAACAACACCAGTTGGCTCCGCAGCACCAGAGCGGACATCAGGAGCTGCTGGAAAATCTGGTCAATCACTACCTGTTCGATAAATAACAGCACGCAGGCCCGGTAAGCGGTTGCGCCACCGGGCATTTCTGTTAAAGGAGTCACCGTTAATGTACATCGGGATCGATCTTGGCACATCGGGTGTGAAAGCCATCCTGTTAAGCGAGCAGGGCGACGTGTTAGCAACGCAGACAGAAAAACTGCAGGTTTCACGTCCGCACCCGCTGTGGTCGGAGCAGGATCCGGAGCAGTGGTGGCAGGCGACGAATCGTGCCATTCAGGCCCTGGGTGAGCAGCACAGTCTGCGTGACGTCAACGCGCTGGGGATCGCCGGACAAATGCACGGCGCTACGCTGCTCGACAGCCAGCATCGTGTGCTCCGTCCTGCCATTCTCTGGAACGATGGCCGATGTGCAGAAGAGTGTGCGCTTCTTGAGGCACGTGTTCCTGCCTCTCGTGAGATTACCGGCAACCTGATGATGCCCGGCTTTACCGCGCCCAAATTACTGTGGGTACAGCGACATGAGCCGGATATTTTCCGTCAGGTGGCAAAAGTGTTGCTGCCAAAAGATTATCTGCGTTTTCGCATGACGGGGGATTTCGCCAGCGACATGTCCGATGCCGCCGGCACGATGTGGCTCGACGTGGCGAAACGTGACTGGAGCGAGGCGATGCTGGATGCCTGCCATCTCACCCGTGAACAGATGCCCGCACTGTTCGAAGGCAGTGAGGTGACGGGCACATTGCTGCCAGCGGTTGCTGAGCGCTGGAATATGCCTGCCGTACCGGTGGTGGCCGGAGGCGGGGACAACGCGGCGGGGGCTGTAGGTGTCGGGATGGTTGAGGCCGGGCAGGCTATGCTCTCGCTGGGAACCTCAGGCGTCTATTTTGCCGTCAGTGATGGGTATCGCAGCAACCCTGAAAGTGCAGTGCACAGCTTCTGCCATGCGCTGCCAGGAAAATGGCATTTGATGTCGGTGATGCTGAGTGCCGCGTCGTGCCTGGACTGGGCGGCGAAGCTGACCGGGATGGCCGATGTGCCTGCGTTGATTGCCGCAGCCCAACAGGCGGATGAAAATGCCGGTACCGTCTGGTTTTTACCGTATCTGTCCGGTGAGCGAACGCCGCACAACAACCCGGAAGCAAAGGGAGTGTTCTTTGGCTTAACCCATCAACATGGCCCGGCAGAACTGGCACGAGCAGTTCTCGAAGGCGTAGGTTATGCCCTGGCTGATGGAATGGACGTGGTGCATGACTGCGGCCTGAAACCGGCGAGCATTACCCTGATCGGCGGCGGGGCGCGAAGCCCGTACTGGCGACAAATGCTGGCGGATATTAGCGGACTGCAGCTGGATTTTCGCACCGGTGGTGACGTCGGGCCAGCGCTCGGTGCCGCGCGACTGGCGCAGATCGCCATGAACCCGGAAATACCGCTTGCGCAACTGTTGCCGCAGCTTACGCTGGAACAGGCGCATCTGCCTGATGCGACACACCATGCGCGTTACGCAGAAAGGCGCGATGTGTTCCGCAAAATTTATCAGCAGTTGCTGCCGCTGATGTCGTAAACGCGATTGTCTGCCAGCGGCACGAGGATGTCCTTTTTTGGTCTGTCCGCGTGCCTGTTTTCTCGTCAGTATGTATTCATACCCACTGGCGAGGAGCACCATCATGACACGCATTGCACTACTCAACATCGATACCCAACAGTCTTTTCATCACCGTGATTACTGGCAGGAACAAGACATTCCGGCCTTTCAGCAGGCAATGCTGGGGTTGATTGAGGGCTGCCAGGCACGCAATGTTCCCGTCGTTGATATATTTCATGTGGATGAAGATGGCCCTTTCTCACTGCAAAGCGGCTATGTCAAACCGATGGCCTTTTTACGTCACCAGCCGGATGTGGTTTTCAAGAAACACGTTCATAATGCCTTCACGGATACCGGGCTTGACCGCTGGCTGCGTGCGCGTGATATCAACCAGCTGATTGTGTGCGGCATTCGTACTGAACAATGCTGCGAGACCACCGCACGGGTGGCATCCGATCTGGGTTATGCTGTTACCTTTGTAAGCGAGGCAACGCTGACGTTTCCCATGACGTACAGAGGGATTACCCTTAGTGCAGCGGAAATTCGCCATCGTACCGAAACGGTACTGGCCGGGCGGTTTGCCGGGATTAAAACGGTAGCGGAGACGCTGGAGTCACTGTAATGCGCATCGACGTCTGGTTTGTGATGTTGCCCGGGGTGCTGTCTTTAGATATGACCGGCCCGGCGGAAACCTTTGTGCTGGCGGGCGAGGCGTTTCGCCTGCATTACATTGGCCCGCAACCTGAGGTCCAAACGTCGATTGGTCTCGCAATGAGCGGCATTCAGCCTTTACCGGAAGGGCTCCCGGCGGGGAGCCTGCTGGTTCTGCCCGGCGTGAGCGACTCCCGCACTCAGTTTTCGACACCCCAGGCGTTGCAGATCCAGCACTGGCTGATGCGCCTGCAGCCAGCCATTCAGCGTCGGGATATCACGGTGATGTGCGTCTGTTCGGGGGCATTGCTGGCGGCGAAATCCGGGTTGCTGAATCACCGGCAGTGCACCACACATCATGACGTGATTAGCCGTTTGCGTACCGCGGCTCCCTCGGCGGTGATTAAAGAAAACCGGATATTTGTGCAGGATGAGAATATCTGGACCAGCGCAGGGATCACTTCAGGCATCGATCTGGCGCTGCATATGATTAACCGCCTGTGTGGCCCCGAAAAGGCGCTGGCCGTGGCGCGTGAGATGGTGGTCTGGTTCCGCCGGTCGGGAGACGATCCGCAGCTTTCTCCGTGGCTACGCTACCGCAATCATCTTCACCCGGCTATCCACCGTGCCCAGGATGCGCTGACCGCCGAACCACAAAAAGCCTGGAGCGTTCCGGATATCGCCGCGCTGGCGCACGTCAGCCCGCGCCATTTAACCCGTCTGTTTCAGACGCATTTAGGCATTAGCGTTCGCGATTACCTGGAGCAGCTGCGTCTGGCAGTGGCCGAGCAGTGGTTATTGCAGGGTCGTGGCGTGGAGCAGGCTTCCCTGGCGGCAGGGTTTTCTTCCCCGCGCCAGTTTCATCGCGCCCGACAGCGCACCGTTAACTGACGAAGCGGCGCGTATCTATCTTCTGTAGCAGCATCGACAGCAGTAAGCTCACGACCAGTGTGGCGGAGAAAATCCAGACGATGTCCAGCACCGGCCAGCTTTTCAGTTCCACCCCCCTCGTTCGCAGGGCGTGGATCACCAGGGCATGAAAACCGTAAATCCCCAGCGAGTGGCGCGAGATATAGCCCAGCACGGGAAGCGGGCGCGCGTTCATCGTGTTTTTGACCAGCGTCAGCAGGGAAACGGCACAGATAAAGACCATCGGCCCGCAGTAGAGATACCAGGTATCCGCAAAATTACCGCGCCACTGCAGTTCATGCAGTGTCCCGCGCGCAATCACCGCCACGCCAGCAATAAACAGCGCCGCGCAAAGCCCGTTCAGACCGCGTTTTTGCGTATTCATCATCCCGATGGCCCGTCCCAGCATGCCGTAAAGCACATAGTAAAAGGTATCGCCGTTGATATAGAGGTTGACCGGTAGCCACTCAAAACCGTCGATTTTCTGCGAGACTGTATTCGGGTTGGCGACAATGCCAATCACCACCATCAGCGCCAGAAGCATTTTTCCGCTGACGTTTTTCACCTGTATGAGGGGGGAGATCAGATAGATAACGATAATGGCGAAGAAGAACCAAAGATGGTAGAACACCGGTTTTTGCAGTACGTATTTCAGCGCTAACCCGGCGTTAATTGAGGTGAACAGGGTAATATAGAGCAGGGCAATGGCGCTGTAGAACCCGAGGCAAGCCGCGATGCGAATGAAATGCCTCGGCTGCGCGCTACGCTCACCAAAAAAGAGAAAGCCGGAAATCATAAAGAACAGCGGCACGCTGACGCGTGAAGCAGAATTGAGAATATTGGCGATATCCCAGTTAACGGGGCTGACGCTGTGGGCGTTCGTGATATACCAGGTCGTCGTGTGGATCATCACCACCATCAGACACGCTATTCCTCGCAGGTTATCAACCCAGTTAATTTTCGACTGCATCAGTTCCTCTTTTCCCTGTAAATAGAGTGTGACTGCCGTTGTGGAAATATCTTTCCCTGGAAAAATCTGAGATTTATTCAGCAGTGTTGTCGGGAGGCCGCGAGATTCGCAGAATGCCAGACCATAATCTATAAAAGCTTTGATACTAAAAATAACAGCCACAGACCAGGGCGGTAATAAAAATGATGATGAAGCGTGTGGCGTCACTCTTTCTGCTGGGCATTCTGGCAGGATGCAGTGCCCCGCAAGAAGCACCGGTGCAAAAAGCACAGCAGGGTAAAATGAGCCCGGAACGTTCACTGAATATGGAAGCGCTCTGTAAAGATCAGGCTGCGCGACGTTATAACTCGGAGGTGCAGAAAATTGATGTCACCGGGTTTGAGCGCTTTCAGGGAAGCTATGAACTGCGGGGCCATACGTCCCGTAAAGAGGGCTTTGTCTGCTCGTTTGATGCGGACGGTCAGTTTTTACACCTCTCCATGCGCTAGCCTGCTCGGATAATCAACAGCCAGACGCCCGCGGCGTTCTGGCTTGAATGCTTATTTCCCAATTTTCCCTAAACAACTCCGTTTCGTACTGTATATCTTGCAGCCAGCGGGTATACTGGTCCCTTCCATTTAAAACCACACGTATCCAGCACGAAATACTATGCAAAAGTTTGATACCAAGACCTTCCAGGGCCTGATCCTGACCTTACAGGATTACTGGGCTCGTCAGGGCTGTACCATTGTTCAACCTTTGGACATGGAAGTCGGCGCCGGCACTTCACACCCGATGACCAGCTTACGCGCGTTGGGGCCAGAGCCAATGGCGACCGCTTATGTGCAGCCTTCCCGCCGTCCGACCGATGGTCGTTACGGTGAGAACCCGAACCGTCTGCAGCATTACTATCAGTTCCAGGTGGTGATTAAGCCATCACCAGACAATATTCAGGAACTGTATCTCGGGTCACTGAAAGAGCTGGGTATGGATCCCACCATTCACGATATCCGTTTCGTGGAAGATAACTGGGAAAACCCAACGCTGGGTGCCTGGGGGCTGGGTTGGGAAGTGTGGCTGAACGGCATGGAAGTGACCCAGTTTACCTACTTCCAGCAGGTTGGCGGTCTGGAATGTAAACCGATCACCGGTGAAATCACCTACGGTCTGGAACGTCTGGCTATGTATATTCAGGGCGTAGACAGCGTTTACGACCTGGTCTGGAGCGACGGCCCGCTGGGTAAAACCACCTACGGCGACGTGTTCCATCAGAACGAAGTGGAGCAATCCACCTATAACTTCGAATACGCGGACGTGGACTTCCTGTTCACCTGCTTCGAGCAGTACGAGAAAGAAGCGCAGCAGCTGCTGGCTCTGGAGACTCCGCTGCCGCTGCCTGCTTATGAGCGTATTCTGAAGGCCGCCCACAGCTTCAACCTGCTGGACGCCCGCAAAGCGATCTCCGTGACTGAACGTCAGCGCTACATTCTGCGTATTCGTACCCTGACCAAAGCCGTTGCAGAAGCTTACTATGCGTCCCGTGAAGCCCTTGGCTTCCCGATGTGCAACCGAAACAAATAAGAGGCGGCCATGTCTGAGAAAACTTTCCTGGTGGAAATCGGCACCGAAGAGCTGCCACCAAAAGCCCTGCGCAGCCTGGCTGAATCTTTTGCTGCGAACGTGACTGCCGAGCTGGATAACGCTGGCCTGGCGCACGGTAAAATTGAATGGTTTGCTGCACCGCGTCGTCTGGCGCTGAAAGTGGCTAACCTGGCGGCGTCTCAGCCGGATCGTGAAGTGGAAAAACGTGGCCCGGCCATTGCCCAGGCGTTTGACGCGGAAGGCAAGCCAAGCAAAGCGGCAGAAGGCTGGGCGCGCGGCTGCGGTATCACCGTTGACCAGGCCGAGCGTCTGACCACCGACAAAGGCGAGTGGCTGCTGTATCGCGCTCACGTAAAAGGTGAAAGCGCTGAAGCGCTGCTGCCGGAGATGATTGCGAGCTCGCTGGCTAAGCTGCCGATTCCTAAGCTGATGCGCTGGGGCGCGTCCGACGTGCACTTCGTGCGTCCGGTTCACACCGTGACCCTGCTGCTGGGCGATACCGTGATTCCGGCCACCATTCTGGGCGTGGCGTCCGATCGTGTGATCCGCGGTCACCGCTTCATGGGCGAGCCTGAGTTCACCATCGACAATGCCGATCAGTATCCGCAAATCCTGCTGGAGCGCGGTAAGGTCATTGCTGACTACGAACAGCGTAAAGCCAAAATCAAAGCCGATGCAGAAGAGGCGGCGCGTAAGATTGGCGGTAAAGCCGATCTGAGCGACAGCCTGCTGGAAGAAGTGACCTCGCTGGTGGAATGGCCGGTTGTGCTGACCGCGAAGTTCGAAGAGAAGTTCCTGGCCGTTCCGGCTGAAGCGCTGGTGTACACCATGAAGGGTGACCAGAAGTACTTCCCTGTCTACGCCAACGACGGCAAGCTGCTGCCAAACTTCATCTTTGTCGCGAACATCGAATCGAAAGATCCGAGCCAGATTATCTCCGGTAACGAGAAAGTGGTGCGCCCGCGTCTGGCGGATGCCGAGTTCTTCTTCAACACCGACCGTAAAAAACGTCTGGAAGATCATCTTCCGCGTCTGCAGACCGTACTGTTCCAGCAGCAGCTGGGTACGCTGCGCGACAAGACCGACCGTATTGCGGAGCTGTCCGGCTGGATCGCCCGTGAAATCGGCGCTGACGTCAACCACGCCACCCGTGCGGGCCTGCTGTCCAAGTGCGACCTGATGACCAACATGGTGTTCGAATTTACCGACACCCAGGGTGTGATGGGGATGCACTACGCGCGTCACGATGGCGAAGCGGAAGACGTGGCGGTTGCCCTGAACGAGCAGTATCAGCCGCGCTTTGCGGGTGACGAGCTGCCGTCTAACCCGGTTGCCTGCGCCGTGGCGATTGCCGATAAGATGGACACCCTGGCAGGTATCTTCGGTATCGGTCAGCATCCAAAAGGCGACAAAGATCCGTTTGCGCTACGTCGTGCTGCGCTCGGCGTGCTGCGTATCATCGTTGAGAAGAATCTGAACCTGGATCTGCAGACCCTGACCGAAGAAGCGGTGCGTCTGTACGGTGACAAGCTGACCAACGCCAACGTGGTGGATGATGTGATCGACTTTATGCTCGGTCGCTTCCGCGCGTGGTATCAGGATGAAGGTTACACCGTTGACACCATTCAGGCGGTACTGGCGCGTCGTCCTACCCGTCCGGCAGATTTCGATGCGCGTATGAAGGCGGTTTCCCACTTCCGTACGCTGGAAGCGGCATCTGCCCTGGCTGCGGCCAACAAGCGTGTCTCCAACATTCTGGCGAAATCCGACGAAACGCTGAACGAGCGTGTAAACGCCGCGACGCTGAAAGAGCCGGAAGAGATCGCCCTGGCGATGCAGGTTGTGGTGCTGCGCGACAAGCTCGAGCCGTTCTTCGCGGAAGGCCGTTACCAGGAAGCGCTGGTGGAGCTGGCGGAGCTGCGTGACGTTATCGACGCCTTCTTCGAGAAAGTGATGGTGAACGTAGAAGACAAAGAGCTGCGTATTAACCGTCTCTCTATGCTCGAAAAACTGCGTGAGCTGTTCCTGCGCGTGGCGGATATTTCGCTGCTGCAGTAATGTGCCCGTTGTTATAAAGGCTAAAAACCCGCTTCGGCGGGTTTTTTTATGGTGCACTGATGAAAATTTAACCTTGAAATGGTCAACACATTACCGCTATCCTTATCCGCGTTAACTTTCTCGCTCTGGAGCGCCCCCCAAAAATGAACAAACACGACTGATGAATTTCGATCCTTGCTAAACGCTACCGCGTCGGCAGGGGATGTTTTGATTTCATTCAGGAGTGCTTATGGCTCATTTTGCGCAGTCCCCCTCTTTTATTTTGCATCAGGTCACCTGTCAGTTTGCGACGGGCGATATCCTTTTTGGTCCGCTGAATCTCACGCTGGAGCCCTCCCTGTGCGCGCTGGTTGGTCGCAACGGTAGCGGGAAAACGCGTCTGCTGCGCATGCTGGCGGGGCGGGATGAACCAGCCAGCGGTCACATTGAACGCTTTGGCTCGCACTTCTATGTGGCGCAGCAGCATGCAATTTCTGCACAGACGACACTGGCAGAACTGCTGGGTTATGAGGCGATTTTCGCGGCACGTAAGCGTATTGATAGCGGCGATTACCAGCCTGGCGATCTGGACATACTCGACGGCCACTGGGATTTAGCCGAGCGTCTGAGCGAGGCATTTATCCATGCGCAACTGCCCGCGTTTGATCCGGATAAGCCCGCCGGTGAACTCAGCGGCGGCGAGCGCATTCGCGCCCTGCTGTGCGGGGCATTTACGGCGGACGCGGACTTTCTTCTGCTGGACGAACCCACTAACCATCTGGATCGACAAAGCCGGGCATGGTTTTACGACCAGCTTAGACGGTTTCAGGGCGGTGTGCTGGTGGCCTCCCATGACCGAGAACTTCTGGAGCAGGTACCGCGTATTCTGGAACTGAGCGCCTCGGGCCTGCGCAGCTACGGCGGGAATTATGCGGACTATACCCATCAGCGGGATACCGAACAGCAGGCTGCCCGTGCGGCGCTGGAGCATGCAGCAACCGAGCGCAAACGTACCCGGGCGCGCATGCAGAAAGAGCATGACGACAGCCAGCGGCGGTCGGCAAAGACGTTACGCACCGTTGATACCCTGAATATCGCCTCGTTTGAGCGGGTCAAATACAAAGGCGCGGCAAAGGAACGAATTGGCAGCTGGAAGAAGCAGCACAGCGAGCAAAACGAGGCGCTGAATGCCGCGGTTAATAAGGCGCGTGAAAGGGTTGAAGAAGATAACCCGGTGATGTTTACCCTGCCGGGAAGTCAGATCCCGGAAGGCAAACAGGTGCTGGTGCTGGAGGATCTGGTATTGCCGCATGTGCCCGTTGCACCCATCACCTTGCGCATGGACGGACCGATGCGCGTGGCGTTAAAGGGGCCAAACGGCTGCGGAAAATCAACGCTGTTAAGAACTATCCTCGGTGAGATCGCCCCACGTTCAGGTGCCTGTAAGGTTTCTGTCAGCTGCGCCTATCTCGATCAGCATTTGTCACAGCTCGATCTTTCACAATCGGTCATGACGCATCTCAATTTGAGTCATACGCCTCTGGAAGAGGGGGTATTGCGAACCCGTTTAGCGCAGCTGCAGCTGGGTGCCGACAAAGTCACGCTCCCGCTGGCGGAACTCAGCGGTGGCGAGCGTCTTAAGGCTGCGCTCGCCTGCGTGCTTTGGCGCGCTGAAGCCACGCAGCTTCTGCTGCTGGATGAACCAACCAATCATCTTGATCTGGCTTCGGTACAGGCGATTGAAGCGGCGCTGGCCGGTTTCCCCGGGGCACTGCTGGTGGTATCACACGATGAGGCTTTTTTAAGAGGCTTAACGTTAACGCATGAATGGGTGTGGGAACAGGCGGGATGGCGTTGTGAAAGCCTTTAAAACACAAGCCCCCGCAAAGGCGGGGGCATTCAAACGTCACTACGCTATCTGTTTGCTGAGTGCAGGGTTGGCCTGAATCAGGCGCATCAGCTTTAACTCGGTTGGGGTGGGTTTCTCACGTTTCGACTCCCACTCCTGCACCATAGCCACGCTGACACCCATCGCTCTGGCGAATTCTTCGGTTTTCAGTCCTGTCCCTTTGCGCAATTGCTCATATTCTGTAAAGGGATTGGATTTTTGTTGCAGGGTAATCGTCTGCGGTACATCTTTAAAAATGATCTGTTCCAGACTGCTCAGCAGCTCAAACTCAGGATCTTTATATTCCATTGAGGACTCCTCTTAAATCTCACATCGTGATCAAGAACATCAGAGAGCCAATTAAGAATAGTCCCTAATCCAGACCCAGGATCGTCACGGCTGTGATTAATCGTGCGGTAACGAATGCTGTACCCGATTCAGCGTTATGGATATTTATGCTAATTACCTGATTAGTCATATATCGGCCTCGCCAGGTATTTTTTTGTAAATGGTAAGAAATAAATTGGCAATAGCCGTTTTGCATGAAAAGAGTATCTTGCAAGGCTGACCTGGACTATCCTTGTCAGCGTTGGGCACGCGTGTGCCGGTGTGCGCTTTTTTGGGTGAAAGGAGTAATAAAATGGCGACAGGAAAGTCCTGCTCTCGCTGGTTTGCGCCTATTGCGGCGTTGTTGATGGTTGTTAGCCTGAGTGGGTGTTTTGATAAAGAAGGCGATCAGCGCAAAGCGTTTATCGATTTTCTGCAGAATACAGTGATGCGCAGCGGCGAGCGGTTACCGACGCTGACTGCGGATCAGAAAAAACAGTTTGGCCCCTTCGTGTCCGATTACGCCATTCTTTATGGTTATTCACAGCAGGTGAGTCAGGCGATGGATTCCGGGATCCGTCCCGTGGTGGATAGCGTGAACGCCATCCGCGTTCCACAGGATTATATGACGCAGCGCGAACCGTTACGTCAGTCCAACGGTGCGCTTGGCGTGCTGAGCCAACAGCTGCAGAATGCGAAAATGCAGGCTGATGCGTCACGTTCTGCGCTGAAGCAGGGCGACGATCTCAAACCTGTCTTCGACAAAGTGTATGAGAAAGTGGTGACCAAACCGTCTGAAGCGCTGCAACCGCTGATTCCGGCCGCGCAAATTTTCACGCAGCAGCTGGTTCAGGTTGGTGACTTTATCGCCCAGCAGGAGACTCAGGTAAGCTTTGTCGCCAATGGCATTCAGTTCCCGACCTCGCAGCAGGCAAGTCAGTACAATACGCTGATTGGACCGCTGGCCTCCCAGCATCAGGCCTTTAGCCAGGCCTGGAGCGCAGCCGTCGCGGCCACAGAATAAACTGAAAAAACCCCGCTTCCGGCGGGGTTTTTTTATGCATTCCGAAAATAACGCTTGTCATTCCTCCCCCACATCGGTATAACTGTTCGCGTCGGTTTGTTACACAGACCTAAAGCAGTTTAGTAAAGCAGTCCAGATTGTTATCCATAGATACCCTTCGTAGTGACCCTTCCTTCATCGCTTAAAAATCTGTAACGCAATCCATCAAGCCGGAAGGCACAATATATTTGTTAATTAAGGTAATTCTATGTCTGCTAAAATGACTGGTCTGGTAAAATGGTTCAACGCTGATAAAGGTTTCGGCTTCATCACTCCTGACGATGGCTCTAAAGACGTGTTCGTACACTTCTCTGCTATCCAGAACGATGGCTACAAATCTCTGGACGAAGGTCAGAAAGTGTCCTTCACCATCGAAAGCGGCGCTAAAGGCCCAGCAGCTGGTAACGTTGTAAGCCTGTAAGCTTCCAACCCAGTAGCAAAGAATTTAAAAACCCGCCTTCTGGCGGGTTTTTTCGTTTCTACCGTTGTACCTGCGGATTCACGCAGTTCATCTCCACTCTGCCACTGAGGGCAGCGATAAGATTATCTACTGCCGTGGCCGCCATGTTGTAGCGCGTCTCATGGGTGGCGGAGCCGATGTGGGGCAGGGCGACCACGTTGGGTAGCGTCAGCAGTGGGGAATCCACCGGCAGCGGCTCCTGCTCAAACACGTCCAGACCGGCGGCATGGATCTCACCGTTTTGCAGGGCTTCAATCAGCGCCTTCTCATCCACTACCGGGCCGCGACCCGCGTTGATGAAAATGGCTGACTTCTTCATCTTTTCGAACGCCGCTTTGCCAATCAGATGACGGGTTTCGTCTGTCAGCGGCAGGACCAGGCAGACAAAATCCGCTTCCTGCAGCAGCGTATCCAGCTCGCAGTAGCGGGCGTTAAAACGTTCTTCAGCTTCACTGTGGTGGCGACGCGCGTTGTACAGAATCGGCATGTTAAACCCAAAATGCGCGCGCTGCGCCAGTGCCAGTCCGATACGCCCCATGCCCACAATACCCAGCGTTTTGCCGTGCACATCCACGCCGAACCAGTCCGGACCTATGCTTTTTGTCCACTCGCCCGCTTTGACGCGCTCTGCCACTTCCACCACGCGACGGGCCGTCGTGAGCATCAGCGCCATTAGCGTGTCGGCCACAGTTTCCGTCAGGGCATGCGGTGTATGCATCAGCAGGATCCTGCGGGCATTAAGGGCCTCCACGTCGAAGTTATCGTAACCCACGGACACGGTTGAGGTAGCACGAAGCTTCGGCATTTTCTCCAGCAGGGCGACATCCACTTTTTCGCTTGAACCCAGCAGGCCTTCAGCGCGGGCGAACGCCTCGGCGTGCTGTGCCACGGTCTCCGGGCTCAGGTTCTTCACCTGCGTGACGGTGAAGTGCTCTTCAAGGCGCTTCTGCAGATCTTCCGGCAGGGCTTTATACAAAATGACGGACGGCTTCATGCTAATCTCCGTTGTGTTTTAAGGTTTCAGGCGTGGCGAGCGCCGACAGGGTGTTGTTGATTATTAGCAGGCTTAACAATCAGAGTAAGCCATACGGAGGCGAAAAGCGCCACCCCCATAAAGATGTACGATGCAGCCGGGCTGCCGGTGGCACCGTTCAGGTAACCGACGAACCAGGAGCCGCAGAACGAGCCCAGCGCACCCATACTGTTGATCAGCGCCATCGCGCCACCTGCGACGTTACGTGGCAGCATCTCCGGGATGATGGCAAAGAACGGGCCATACGGGGCGTACATGGCTGCACCGGCAATCACCAGCAGCGTATAAGAGACCCAGAAGTGGTTTGCGCCCACGGCCCAGGAGCCAATGAAGGCAAAGGCAGCGATCAGCAGCAGCGGCCAGACAAACAGCTTACGGTTTTGCAGCTTGTCCGATGCCCAGGAGACAATAATCATCGCGATCGTCGCCGCCAGATACGGCACGGATGACAGCCAGCCTACCTCGACCATACCGAGGTTTTCACCGCCGCTGCGGATAATGGACGGCAGCCACAGCACAAAGCCGTACACCCCAATACTCCAGGTAAAATACTGTGCGCACAGCAGGATCACGTTGCGGGAGCGGAAGGCTTCGCCATAGTTACGCACCGCCTTCAGTCCTTGCTGCTCTTTATCCAGCTGTGCCTGCAGCGCCGTTTTCTCATCTTCGGAGAGCCATTTCGCCTGGGCTGGTTTATCTTTCACCAGCACCCACCAGCAGAAGGCCCAGATAATCGCCGGTACCCCTTCGATGATAAACATCTCGCGCCAGCCGAAGGACTGGATGAGGTAGCCGGAGACGACCGACATCCACAGCACCGTGACCGGGTTACCGAGGATCAGGAAGGTATTGGCGCGTGAACGTTCGGATTTGGTAAACCAGTTGCTGATGTAGATCAGCATCGCCGGCATCACCGCCGCTTCAACCACGCCGAGGATAAAGCGAATAGCGGCCAGGGCAGGAATATTGTTCACCATGCCGGTGAGAGACGCGCAGGCGCCCCACAGGATCAGACAGATGAAGATCAGCTTGCGCACGCTGCGGCGTTCCGCATAGATCGCGCCAGGGATCTGGAAGAAGAAGTAGCCGAGGAAGAAAAGGGCGCCCAGCAGGGAGGAGATCCCTTTGGTGATCCCCAGGTCTTCGGTGATCCCTGCCGCGGACGCGAAACTGAAGTTGGCACGATCAAGGTACGCCAGGCTGTACGTGATGAACACGATTGGCATGATGTACCACCAGCGTTTTACTGCATTGGTCGAACTGTTCATAGGCTTGCCTCTGTTGTTGAGGTGGTTACCGCCGTTGTCTGTAGGGTACACGGTGGTTTAATTATCTGGTGCGGCTTGCTGCCCTCACCCTGGCCCTCTCCCACAGGGAGAGGGAATTTAAGCGCCGAGCTGTGCTCGTGTTGGTAATCCTTCGCTATCGCCCTGTACCTGAATGGCCAGCGAGCCAATTTTGTTGCCCCGCGCGACAGCCTGCTGCAGCGTTTTGCCTTCCAGCAGGGCGCTAATGACGCCCACGGCAAAACCATCGCCCGCGCCGACGGTATCGACGACGTTCTCAACCTTCACCGCAGCGACCGCGCCTTGTTCACCCTCGGCGGTTTTAAACCATGCGCCATCGGCACCGGTTTTCAGCACCACCGCTTTTACCCCCTTATTAAGGTAGAAGTCGGCAATGCCTTCCGGCGTACTTTCGCCGGTCAGGATCATTCCTTCTTTCAGGCCCGGCAGAACCCAGTCCGCCCGGAACGCCAGACGGTTGAGCTTCTCAACCATTTCTGCCTCGCTTTTCCACAGCACCGGGCGCAGGTTGGGATCGAATGAGATGGTCTTCCCCTGGGCCTTCATGGTGGTCGCGGCATGATCGAGCAGTTCATACGAGCTGGCAGAAAGTGCCGCGGCGACGCCGCTCAGGTGCAGGTGACGTGCGCCAGCAAAATAGTCGGCGTGGTAATCCGCCACGGAGAGATGGCTTGCGGCCGATCCTTTACGGAAATATTCCACGATGGGATCGGTTCCATTTTCGACCTTAGATTTAAGCTGAAAACCGGTGGGGAAGCGTCCGTCGAGGGTGACGCCTGCGGCATCAATACCCTCTTTTTTCAGTGAGTCGAGAACGAAATGGCCAAAGCTGTCATCCCCCACACGGCTGACCCAGCCGACGTTCAGGCCGAGACGCGCCAGCCCGGTCGCAACGTTCAGTTCTGCGCCTGCCACGCGTTTCATAAAGCGCTCCACCGCGCTCAGTTCGCCTGTTTCGGTGGCGACAAACATCGCCATGGCCTCGCCGATGGTGATGACATCCAGCGTCTTGTGCATGGTTTACTCCTCGCGTAGCAGGTTGACGTAATGGCGGGTCACGGCGGTTAAATCCGTCCCTTCCAGCGGGAACTCGATACCGCGCGGGGCATCGGCGGGCAGCTGGCTGAGCAGATCCAGCCAGCGCGCATCGGCGTGGTCCGGTGCGACAGCGCGGAAGTTATCCTTATGCGGCACGGCGGCTTTCACGTGGATATAGCTCACGGCAGGGGCCAGGTGGCGGGCTGCTTCTTCGGGCGAATCGCCGACCCACAGCCAGTTACCCATGTCGAAGGTCAGGGTGACGGGGAGCGCCATATCCCGACAGGCGGCCTGGAAACGTTGCATAGGCGCCAGCTGGCCGCAGTCGGTCTGATCGTTTTCCACGACCAGCGCCATGCCGCTTGTGTTCAGCAGCGCACGCAGGGCGTCGAGAGCGTGCGTGTCGCTGAAATGGCCGAGGGAAACCTTGAGCCACAGCGCGTTCAGGGTATTGGCCTCTGAAAGATAGCGGGGCAGATCCGGGTTTAGCGTGCCGTCGGGCATAAACAGGGCGGCGGGTGCGGAGTAGCACGCCAGCAGGCCCAGCAGTTCAATGGATTCCCCCAGCGCAGGCAGCGCCAGCAGCTCTTCGCTGTTGAACAGTTCCCGGCGGATCTCCACGCCGTCTGCGCCCGCGCCAGCAATAACGGGAAGCATCGCCCGCTGACCGCCCGCCTGTCGCACCTGTTCCGCGCCGTACGCGGCGGTGACCACCATTATTTTCCTGTCCATCGTCGGACTCCATCGCAACATATCAATACTATTACGCTAGATGGAACCGGTTCCAAAGAAAAGGTCAGGATGTTGAATTTATGATCGACATCACAAGGGGAAATTAACGCGCGGTGGAGCCGCGAACAATCAGTTCACCGGAAAACACCTGCTCGCGTACGGCATCGCTGATACCTTCGATACGACGAACCACTTGTTCTACAGCAGCATAGCCAATTTGCCAGGTGGGTTGTTTGAGGGTGGTGATACCGACACCGGCCAGCTCCGCCCACTCCAGTTCATCAAACCCCAGCAGACCAATGTCGCTGCCCCAGTGCAGGCCAATGCGCTTGAGCGAACGGGCGACCTGAAGCGTCAGCGCCCCGTTGGCGGAGATCACGGCTTTGCGCATCCCGCGATGGCGGGTGTGGAACTGGCGCAGGGTGTTGTCGAGCTGGTCGGCTTCGTGAAGCGGCGTTTCGGCATTTTCGGCGATCACACCCGGATAACGCTCCAGCGTGGCGCGAAATGCGCCCAGGCGTTCACGACGGGTGTTAACCATGCCCAGCGGTTCGCTCAGAAACAGAATGGCCTCGAAACCCTGTTCAATCAGATGTTCGGTGGCGGTCGTGGCTGCCTGGGTGTTATCCAGCCCGACCACATCACAGGCAAATTCGGGAATTTTACGGTCGATGAGGACCATGGGCAGGGAGGACTGCTGCAGGCGATTTAATCCTTCTTCCCGCATGCCCACCGCGTTAACCACAATCCCTTCCACCTGATAGCTGCGCAGCAGATCGAGATAGTGCAGTTCCTGGTCGACTTCATTGTTGGTATTACAGACCAGCGGCGTGAAGCCCTTCTCGCGACAGGCCGCTTCGATACCGCTGAGCACGTTAACGGAATAGGGATTGGTGATATCGGCGATGATAAGACCGATGAGGCGAGTGCGGCCGCGTTTGAGTCCGCGCGCCATCAGGCTGGGACGATAGTCGAGATCGGCAATCGCCTGTTCAATTCGCGCCAGCAGGGCATCAGACAACAGGTGTTTCTCGCCGTTGAGATAGCGCGAAATACTGGTTTTACCGGTTCTGGCGGCTTTCGCCACGTCGCTGATGGTGGCCCGGACTGGTTTGCTCATCACTGATTTCCCTGAATTTAGTGAGAATACCTTAGCGGGAAAATCGGACGAATCAAGTAATTTGCCCGGTGGCGCTGCGCTTACCGGAGGTTACGGCCTGATGCCCTCACCCCAACCCTCTCCCACGGGAGAGGGCGCAAACACTAAAAACGGCAACGGGGTTGCCGTTTTGCTTTTACCTACTGAATTGGGCTTAACGTAATCTCAACGCGGCGGTTCTGTGCTTTGCCTTCCGCCGTGCTGTTGCTGGCGATAGGGTTAGCTGGGCCCATGCCGCTGGTGCGGATGCGGTTTGCTTCAACACCCTGGGTAATCAGCGAGCTGGCCACGGAATCGGCGCGCTGCTGGGACAGACGCATGTTCAGATCCTTGCTGCCGGTGCTGTCGGTGTAGCCAATCACGTTCACGGCGGTTTTGTTGTACTCTTTCAGCACCATCGCCACGCCGGTCAGGGTGTTAGCACCCGCAGGTTTCAGCGTGGCGCTGTTGCTGTCGAAGGTCACGTTGTTTGGCATGTTCAGGATGATGTTATCCCCGCTGCGGGTGACGCTCACGCCGGTTCCCTTCATTTTGTCGCGCAGTTTCGCTTCCTGTACGTCCATGTAATAACCGACGCCGCCGCCCAGCGCCGCGCCCGCTGCTGCGCCAATCAGCGCGCCTTTGCCACGGTCTTTCTTGGAGGAGGAGAGTGCCCCAACGCCTGCGCCTACCAGCGAGCCGATACCCGCGCCGATACCGGATTTACCCGCTTCGCGTTCGCCGGTGTAAGGGTTGGTTGTGCAGCCAGAAACAGCCAGTGCACCGCTCACCAGAGCGGCAATAACGAGTACGCGTTTTTTCATCTTCTTTCCTTAATCCTTTTTATTCTTTGCCACGGCGAGCGTGACAGTTGATTATGACGTCCGGATACGGAGAAAATTCCGGGGATAACTCTGAAATTTGTGACAAACCATAAACTGCCTCAATAAGAAGGCCGTAAACCTGCACGCAACCAGGAGCGCACGCTTGAGCACCTCAACGAAAACCATTCTGACCGCCGCCCACTGGGGGCCGATGCTGGTCGAAACCGATGGCGAGAATGTCCTGTCGTCTCGCGGGGCATTGCCAACCCAACATCCCAACTCTTTACAGACCGTCGTTCGCGATCAGGTGCACAGCAAAACGCGCGTGCGCTGGCCGATGGTGCGTAAAGGATTTCTGGCTTCGCCGGACAAGCCACAGGGCATTCGGGGTCAGGACGAATTTGTTCGCGTGAGCTGGGATGACGCGCTGGCGCTGATCCACACGCAGCACAAGCGGATCCGCGAGAGCTACGGCCCTGCCTCTGTTTTTGCCGGCTCTTACGGCTGGCGTTCAAACGGCGTGCTGCATAAGGCCTCGACGCTGCTGCAGCGTTATATGAGCCTGGCGGGAGGCTACACCGGCCATCTCGGGGATTATTCCACCGGCGCGGCGCAGGCGATTATGCCGTATGTGGTGGGGGGCAATGAGGTTTATCAGCAACAGACCAGCTGGCCGCTGGTGCTGGAACACACCGACGTGGTGGTGCTCTGGAGCGCTAACCCCCTCAACACGCTGAAAATTGCCTGGAATGCCAGCGACGAGCAGGGCATTGGCTATTTTGATGCGCTGCGTAAAAGCGGCAAGCGCATCATCTGTATTGACCCGATGCGTTCTGAAACCATGGACTTCTTTGGCGACAGCGCCGAGTGGATTGCCCCGCATATGGGCACCGACGTGGCAATGATGTTAGGTATCGCCCATACGCTGGTCGAAAACGGCTGGCACGATGTCGAATTCCTGACGCGTTGTACCACCGGCTTCGATAAATTCGCCGACTATCTGACGGGTAAAACGGATGGCGTGGCCAAAACGGCAGAGTGGGCGGCAGACATTTGCGGCGTTCCTGCGGATAAACTCCGCGAACTGGCGGCGTTGTTCCATCAAAACCTCACGATGCTGATGTCCGGCTGGGGGATGCAGCGCCAGCAGTTTGGCGAGCAAAAACACTGGATGCTGGTGACGCTCGCCGCGATGATCGGGCAGATCGGTACCCCGGGCGGTGGTTTTGGCCTCTCTTATCACTTCGCGAACGGCGGTAACCCCACCCGTAAAGCGGCCGTGCTGGCTTCCATGCAGGGCTCGGTGCAGGGGGGCGTGGATGCCGTGGATAAAATTCCGGTGGCGCGTATTGTTGAAGCCCTGGAAAATCCGGGCGGTTTTTATCAGCACAACGGTCAGGACCGCCATTTCCCGGAGATTAAATTCGTCTGGTGGGCGGGTGGGGCGAACTTCACCCATCATCAGGATACCCATCGTCTGATCCGCGCCTGGCAGAAGCCGGAGCTGGTGGTGATCTCAGAGTGCTTCTGGACCGCCTCGGCCAAACACGCCGATATCGTGCTGCCGGCGACCACCTCGTTTGAGCGTAACGATCTCACCATGACCGGTGACTACAGCAACCAGCATATGGTGCCGATGAAGCGCGTGGTGGCGCCACGTGATGAAGCGCGTGATGACTTTGACGTATTTGCTGAACTGAGCGAGTTGTGGGAAGCGGGTGGTCGGGAGCGGTTCACCGAGGGGAAAACTGACCTCGAATGGCTGGAAACCTTCTATCAGATTGCCGCTCAACGCGGGGCCGCCCAGGGCGTTACGCTTCCGCCCTTTACTGAATTCTGGGAAGCAAACCAGATCGTGGAGATGCCGGAGAGTGAACAGAACGCGCAGTTTGTCCGTTTCGCCGATTTCCGACGCGACCCGGAAAAGCACCCGCTGAAAACCGAGAGCGGAAAGATGGTGATCTACAGCGAGCGCATCGCCAGCTTTGGCTATGCCGACTGCCCGCCGCACCCTATGTGGCTCGAGCCGGACGAGTGGCACGGCAACGCCCAGCCGGGGCAGCTGCAGGTGTTGTCAGCCCATCCTGCGCATCGTCTGCACAGCCAGCTTAATTACACGTCACTGCGTGAGCGGTATGCGGTTGCAGGGCGAGAGCCGATTACGCTGAATACCCTCGATGCAAATGCCCGCGGAATTGTTGACGGTGACGTGGTGCGCGTCTGGAACCATCGCGGACAGGTGCTGGCCGGAGCGGTCGTGAGCGACGGGATTAAACCGGGCGTTTTCTGTATTCACCAGGGCGCCTGGCCTGACCTGGAGCCCACCGAAGGGGGGATCTGTAAAAACGGGGCGGTTAACGTGCTGACCAAAGATCTCCCCAGCTCGAAGCTGGGGAATGGTTGTGCAGGAAACACGGCGCTGGCCTGGGTCGAGAAATATCAGGGACCCGAGCTTACCTTAACGGCGTTTGATCCGCCTGCCAGCTCATGATCCAGGTCGGATGTTGAGTGTCATCCTGCCAGGCGCTGTCTTCAATACGAAAGCCCTGCGCGTGGTAGAAATTCACCGCCCGGACATTTTTCTGATACACCTCCAGGCTTAAGTGCGGGAAGCGCTGTTGAACGTGGTTCAGCAGCGCACGCCCGATGCCTTTACCGATATACCCCGGGGCAACAAACAGTGCGCCGACAAACTGCGACTGCATCACGCTGATAAATCCGCAAGGTTCGCCATCCTGTTCCCAGACCCAGGTTTCAGCCGAAGGCAGGTAAACGTCCCGCACCATGGCTTCATTTTCTTTCCAGTAGCTCTCCTCAATAAACGGATGCGCTTCTGTGGTGCTTTCAAGCCATAGGCTCAGAAGCGGCGCGGTATTCTCACTTTGCCATTTGCGGATCATGATGGCCTCCCGGATGACAGAAGCAGCCGGTAACATGGTCGTTGACCAGGCCACAGGCCTGCATAAAGGCGTAGCAGATGGTGGAGCCGACATACTTAAAGCCGCGTTTTTTTAGCGCTTTCGAGAGCGCATCCGAGGCCGGCGTTGAGGCGGGGATTTCCGCGAGCGTAGCGGCCTGCGTGATTTGCGGTTCGTTATTCACAAACGTCCAGACAAACGCTGAAAATGATTCACCGTTTTGTTCCATCGCCAGGTAAGCGCGTGCGTTACCGATGATGGCCTGGATCTTACCGCGATGGCGGATGATGCCGGCATCCAGCACCAGGCGTTCCACGTCGTCATCGGTCATGGCGGCGACGGCGACAGGATCGAACTGGTGAAAAGCGTTGCGGTAGTTTTCGCGTTTCTTCAGTACCGTAATCCATGACAAACCCGCCTGCTGGCCCTCCAGGCAGATCATCTCGAAGAGTTTTTTGCCATCCCTTTCCGGCACGCCCCATTCCCGATCGTGATAGTCGATATAAAGCTGATCCTGGCTTACCCAACCGCAACGTTCCATCCCTCATCTCCCTTATTGATACTGATTTGGCAAAATTTTCATGCTGTCTGGCTTGACGTGTTTACTATAAAGACAATAGTTAATACAAGGGCTATAAGCCCTTCCTGTATAACGACAAATATCGCCGAATTCGGCTCTCTCTGGGGTCGCGTTGAAGATGATAAAAAAAATCAGTGGTCGCCATGCTGCTTCTGGCCTGGTGGGGATTTCAGCCTGCCTGTTTTTGTGTACTACAGCGTCTGCCTGGCAACAGGAATATATCGTTTCAGACGCACAAAATAATACGGCGGAACGCTATACCTGGGACGCGGATCACCAACCGCGTTATGAGGATATTCTCGCTGAGCGAATTCAGTCTTCGCAAGATGCGCCTGGTCTGGCCCTGAATGTGCCGTCTGGCACCACCCTGGACGGTGGGATGAGCGTGGGCTGGAATTTTCCGGTTTCAGCGGGCATCAACACCGGCCCGGTGGTGGCGTGGCGTTATGACGGCACGGCTCCCATGATGATTAACGAGTTTGGTGATAGTGCGACGATGCAAACGTCCAGCGACCCGCTCTGGCATGCCAGCGTCAGCACGCTGGGGTGGCGTGTGAATACCCGCTACGGCGATCTCCGTCCCTGGGCGCAGATTAGCTATAACCAGCAGTTTGGTGAGAATCAGTGGAAATCGCAGTTTGGCATGCCGCAGACACCCTCTCCGGCACAAAACGGCAACTGGATGGATGTGACCGTGGGAACGGATATGCCGTTTAACACGCACGTTGCGGCCTATGCGTCGCTTGCACAGGGGGAACACACCACCAGCGGAGAGGAGTTTTTGTATACTCTGGGTGTTAATGCAAATTTCTAGCGTTGTTACTTTTTTAAACGTTACGATAACATCCTGAACACAATAACCGCAGGGGTTACAGCGATAGCAGGTACTAACATACTATCGCTTTATTCCCGGGCCAGGCCATTCATTCCCGATTCCAGGCATTTCATTCCGTTTCGCCTGCACTTCATGCCGTTTTACCCCAGGCATATTAAGGTTTTGTTTATCGTTGTCCTCAGTGAATTCCCTCAATTTCTCTTGCAGGACAACTGCCATGAACACATCAACTTATAACCGCACGCGCTGGCTCACGCTCTTTGGCACCATCGTCACCCAGTTTGCGCTGGGCTCGGTCTATACCTGGAGCCTGTTTAACAGTGCCCTTTCCGACAAACTCGGCGCACCGGTTAGCCAGGTCGCGTTCTCCTTTGGTCTGCTGAGCCTGGGGCTGGCAATTTCGTCTTCCGTGGCGGGCAAGCTGCAGGAGCGTTTTGGCGTGAAGCGTGTGACCATGGCGTCCGGGCTCCTGCTCGGCCTGGGCTTTTTCCTGACGGCGCATTCCAGCAACCTGATGATGCTGTGGCTGAGCGCCGGGGTGCTGGTGGGGCTGGCCGATGGCGCAGGTTACCTGCTGACGCTGTCGAACTGCGTGAAGTGGTTCCCGGAACGTAAAGGCCTGATCTCCGCATTTGCCATCGGATCTTATGGTCTGGGCAGCCTCGGCTTCAAATTTATCGACGCCCACCTGCTGGCGTCCGTTGGTCTCGAAAAAACCTTTATGATCTGGGGCGCAATCGTTCTGGTGATGATCCTCTTCGGCGCCACGCTGATGAAAGATGCGCCGCAGCAGGAGGTTAAGTCCGTGAACGGCGTGGTGGAGAACGACTTCACCCTCGCGCAGTCCATGCGTAAACCCCAGTACTGGATGCTGGCGGTGATGTTCCTGACGGCCTGCATGAGCGGCCTGTATGTTATCGGTGTCGCAAAAGATATCGCCCAGGGGATGGTGAAACTGGATGCGGCCACGGCGGCCAATGCGGTGACCGTGATCTCCATTGCCAACCTCTCCGGTCGTCTGGTGCTCGGTATTCTCTCTGACAAAATCGCCCGTATCCGCGTGATTACGATTGGGCAGGTGGTTTCGCTGGTCGGTATGGCGGCTCTGCTGTTTGCCCCGCTGAACGAAGCGACCTTCTTTGCGGCGATTGCCTGCGTAGCCTTTAACTTCGGCGGCACCATTACCGTCTTCCCGTCACTGGTGAGCGAGTTCTTTGGCCTGAATAATCTGGCGAAAAACTACGGCGTTATCTATCTGGGCTTCGGGATTGGCAGTATCTGCGGTTCGCTGATTGCTTCCCTGTTCGGTGGGTTCTACGTGACCTTCTGCGTCATCTTCGCCTTGCTGATTATTTCCCTGGCGCTGTCGACCACGATTCGTCAGCCGCAGCGCGAAGTCTTCAACGAAGCGCATGCGTAGGGTATGTCATTAATAATGTAGCCGGTCATACACTGCGCTTACCCGGCCTACATTTCACAACAATATCAGTACATTGCACAGTTCCTTGTAGGCCTGTGCAAGCGTAGCGCTCCTCGGGCGCTTTTTTTATTTAGCACAAATACATAATTAATTATGTCCAAAGAAACGTTAAATAAAGATGATGATTCATTTGTGTGATCTAAGAATTCATAAAAATAATATATAATTTATATGGGTTTATTCCTAATAAAAGACCAGATTTATACGAACAGTCTTATATCACAATGAATTTGCTTAATTTTAGTTTTGGCTAAAAACCCGCTTTACTTTATCTAATTTTAAAGTCCAATTCCCCCTCTATATACTCCGTTTCCTCACAGAATGCAGGTAATTCCTAAGGATGCATTCTGTCATCTACCGTCATAAATGGAGTTTTAAATGAAAAAGGTTATTTTTGCACTGTCTGCTCTGGCTGTCGTTTCCTCTTCTGCTTTTGCTGCTAACTCTGGCGATGGCACCGTTAAATTCACCGGTGAAATCGTTGACGCGCCATGCGTAATTTCTACTGACTCTCAGAACCAGGAAGTTGTGCTGGGTCAGGTTAAGAAAACTGTTTTCAAAGCTGTTGGCGACAAATCTGTTTCCAAGCCATTCCAGATCAAACTGGAAGATTGCGACATCACCTCTAAAACCAAAGTTGACGTGAGCTTCGCTGGCGTGGCTGACGCAGACAACGCGAAACTGGTTTCTGTAAACACCGAAGCGGGCGCGGCAACGGGCGTGGGTATCGGTATCTATGACAACAGCAACACCGCTGTTGACATGAACACCGGTAAATCCACCACCACGCTGTCTGCTGGTCAGACCGTGCTGTACTACACCGCTAACTACGTTGCGACCAAAGCGGCCGTTACCACCGGTTACGGTAACGCAGAAGTTGATTTCAACCTGACCTACAACTAATAAGCGCTTTACCTTTACTTAAAAAACCAATGGCAACGGAAACCCCGTTGCCATTTTTTCCAGCGAGTCTCAGGGAGAGAAGCATGAACCGCTCACGTTTGATATCTTGCGCAGCACTGGCGCTGGCGCTGATTACACAAAACAGTTTTGCAGGCGGCGTGGCATTAAGCAGCACGCGCGTTATTTATGACGGCAGCAGAAAGGAAGCTTCTCTGACGGTCAATAACAAAAGCACCACGGATGAATTTCTTATTCAGTCATGGATTGATGATGTTAGCGGTAATAAAAAAACGCCGTTTATCATCACCCCACCTTTATTTAAATTAAACCCGACGAAAAATAACGTTTTACGTATTGTGAATGCCGCTAATACGTTACCGCAGGATCGTGAGTCCGTTTACTGGATTAACGTGAAAGCGATTCCTGCCAAAAGTGAAAACGCCGAAGGTAAAAACGTACTGCAAATTGCCGTGCGTACTCGCTTAAAACTTTTTTATCGCCCGGCTGGCCTGAAAGGCAACAGCATGGACGGCTGGAGCAAACTGCAGTTTACCAGCGCAGGGGCTAACCAGATCAAAGTTGAAAACCCCTCTGCCTTTAACCTCACTTTTAATAAATTTTATGCCAACGGCCGCGATATTGAAAAAGCGGGAATGGTTCCAGCAAAAGGTTCGTTGAATATTGAATTGCCTGCCGGCACCGGCAAGGTAAGCGAAGTCAAATACAACATTATTAATGACTTCGGTACGGCTGGCGACATGCTAACTCAGCGCGTTAATTAATACGTTTTGAAGGTTTATTACTATGCCATGGACGCATCTTCCTCAGGTCAATAAGGTCCCGCGTTTCCCACTGTCCGCGCTCGCGCTGATGGTTGCGGGTATGCTTCCCGCGTATGCGGGAACATTTAACCCGCGCTTTCTGGAAGATGTGCCGGGTATTGACCAGCATGTTGACCTTTCAATGTATGAATCCAGTAAAGCCGAACAGCTGCCGGGTAAATACCGCGTGTCGGTGGTGGTCAACGATAAAAAAATGGAGTCCCGTACCCTGGAGTTTAAGACTGCGACAGAGGCTCAGCGCACAAAAATGGGTGAAAGCCTGGTGCCGTGCTTAAGCCGCGTGCAGCTTGAGGACATGGGTGTGCGTATTGAAAGCTTCCCGGCGCTGAACATGGCACCGCCGGAAGCGTGCGTGGCCTTTGACGACATTATTCCTCAGGCCGCCAGCCATTTCGATTTTGCAGACCAGACGTTGATCATGAGTTTCCCGCAGGCCGCGATGAAGCAGACGGCGCGTGGTACCGTACCTGAATCGCAGTGGGACGAAGGGGTGAATGCCCTGCTGCTGGATTATAACTTCACCGGGAGCAACGCCAGCTATGACGCGCACGACGGTGAAACCAGCTACAGCAGCGACAGTTACTACCTGAACCTGCGCAGCGGCGTGAACCTTGGGGCATGGCGGTTACGTAACTACAGTACCTGGACGCGAAACGATGGCGATAACAAATGGGATAACATCGGCACCTCGTTGAGCCGTGCCATTGTGCCGCTGAAATCACAGCTGACGTTGGGGGATACCTCCACTGCGGGTGATATATTTGACAGCGTGCAGATGCGTGGGGCGCAGTTAACCTCCGACGAAGAAATGTTGCCTGACAGCCAGCGCGGATTTGCGCCCGTTATCCGCGGTATTGCTAAAAGTAACGCCGAAGTCACCGTTGAGCAGAACAACTACGTAATTTACCGCACGTTTGTTCAGCCAGGTGCGTTTGAAATTAATGACCTGTACCCAACCTCAAACAGCGGCGACCTGACGGTCACCATTAAAGAGGCGGACGGCAGCGAGCAGAAATTCGTACAGCCGTTCTCCGCAGTGGCTATTCTCCAGCGTGAAGGTCACCTTAAGTACAGCCTCTCCGCAGGGGAATACCGTGCCGGGAACTATAGCAGCGCCGAGCCAAAGTTCTGGCAGTTGGATGCCATGTACGGTCTGCCGTACGGCTTTACCGTTTACGGCGGGTCGATCTTCTCGGATGACTATTACTCGATGGCGGGGGGCTTAGGTAAAAACTTCGGTTACATCGGTGCGGTCTCCATTGACGTGACGCAGGCGAAAAGCAACCTGGCAAACAATGAGAGCGCGGAAGGTCAGTCTTACCGCTTCCTCTATTCCAAGAGCTTTAACAGCGGTACCGACTTCCGTCTGCTGGGTTACAAGTATTCCACCAGCGGCTACTACACCTTCCAGGAAGCGACGGATGTGCGCAGCGATGCGGACAGCAGCTACAGCCAGTATCACAAACGCAGCCAGATCCAGGGCAACCTGACGCAGCAGTTGGGCACCTGGGGCTCGGTCTACTTTAACGTCACGCAGCAGGACTACTGGAACGATGAAGGCAAGCAGCGCTCGCTGAACGCTGGTTATAACGGCCGTATTGGCCGCGTGAACTACAGCGTGGCCTACACCTGGACGAAAAGCCCGGAGCGGAATGAAAGCGACCGCTTGCTGTCATTCTCCCTGTCGATCCCGCTGGGACGCATGTGGAGCAACTACCACCTGACCACCGATCAGCACGGCCGCACCAACCAGCAGGTGGGCGTGAGCGGAACCGCGCTGGAAGAGCGCAACCTGAACTACAGCGTGCAGGAAGGCTACGGCAGCAACGGGGTGGGTAACAGCGGCAGCGTGAACCTGGATTACCAGGGCGGCGTGGGCAGTGCCAGCATGGGTTACAACTACAACCGCGACGGCCAGCAGGTGAACTACGGTCTGCGCGGCGGGGTTATTGCCCACAGCGAAGGCATTACGCTTTCTCAGCCGCTGGGCGAATCCATGGCGATTATCTCCGCGCCGGGCGCGCGCGGTGCGCACGTTATCAACAACGGTGGGGTGGAAGTGGACTGGATGGGTAACGCGGTGGTGCCTTACCTCACGCCGTACCGTGAAACGGAAGTCTCACTGCGAAGCGACAGCCTGAACAGCAGGGTTGACCTTGATACAGCTTCCGTCAACGTGGTGCCGACGCGCGGCGCGATTGTCCGGGCGCGTTTCGATACCCGGGTGGGCTATCGCGTGCTGATGACGCTGACCCAGGCGGATGGCAAGCCGGTACCGTTCGGTGCCACCGCCACGCTTCTGGATAGCAAAAAAGAGTCCAGCAGTATCGTCGGTGAAGACGGACAGCTTTATATCAGCGGTATGTCGGATAAAGGCGCGCTGCAGGTGACCTGGGGTAAAGGCCAGGCTCAGCAATGCCGCGTGGCGTTTACGCTACCGGAACAACAGGATAATGCCGGCGTGGTGATGGCGAATGCCGTCTGCCGGTAACAGGGAAGGATAGGATTATGTTGAAAAAATTGATGACGTTTGCTGGCCTGCTGGGTGGTGCTGTGTTGTTCTCCGGGCAGGCGCTGGCGGCAGCGGACTGGGGACCATGCACGCCGGATGGTGGTACGCACAACTTTTCTGCCGTGCTGGAAAAAACGATAACCGATACTTCGAAGAATGCCACGGGAAACGTTTTTCCTGATTTTTGGTCGTGGAATTTGGGAGGAACATATACAGCTGTCTGTGAATGCCCGGCAGGGACTGATAAATCCGTTTTATATTATCGGGCGACCTCCCCCCTGCCTCTTGGTCATAGCCAGGGTGATCGTGATTTTTTTGTTGTTAACAATTATATCCAGATTTCAGCCGACGTTTGGATTGAAGGTGTCAAAAAGGATTATTTTAAAGTTCCTTTTACCAATCAGGATAATGGCAATATGAGCCGAGGGGGCTGTGATGTGGATCCAGACGCGAGAATAAGTTTTGTGACAGGGAGTAAAGGAAAGTTAACGCTCTATATCAACCATCCGTTTGTAGGACAACTGGATATCCCCAACACAAAAATAATTGATTTATTTGGCTCTTTCAAATCGGGGGTTTTTGGTGCGACTCCGCTGGCATCCGTTTTTTTGAGTGGGCACATTATCGTTCCCCAGGGCTGCGAACTGTCTAGCGGCAGCACTCTGGAAATTCCGTTTGGTGAATTCCAGTCACATGACTTTAAAAATCGCAAAGGGCAGATGCCCACGGGCGCCACGTCCATTACCAAAGAGTTGCAGTTTAAATGCACCAATATATCGGATGGCGTAAAAATCTATCTGCATATTGAGGGCACGCCGAACGAGAACGACAGCCGGGCAATTAGCATGGGTAACCCGGATGTGGGCGCCATTATCAAGGGCGAAAGCGGTAACGTACTGGTACCAAACAGCCCTGCCTTTGTGCAGGATATGAAAGTATCAGACCTGATGGATGAGACTCACCGCGTTGCATCCACAAAGTTGACCTTCGAGCCGATTAGCACCACCGGTAAAATGCCGACAACGGGTGATTACGAAGGCATTGCCAGCCTGCGTATCGATGTGGAGTAACGACAATGAAAATCATCAATGCATTAGCAGGCTGTGGGTTACTGGTTTCAACGGTCGTGATGGCGGCACCGGTGAACATCGGTTCTGCGGGTGACGTGCATTTCACCATCAGCATCCGCCAGGGGACATGCGAGCTGGAAAAAGACAGTATCGACGTTGACATGGGGTCGGTTGTTTTACAAAAACCGGTGAGAGTCGGTAAGGAACTCAACCAGAAAAGCTTCTCGATTGGCCTGAAAAACTGCGCGGACGTTGCGCGCGTGTATGTGACGATGGACGGAACGGCGGATTCAACCAATCCAGATCTTTTCGCTCTCGACAGCGGCGGCGCAACCGGGGTTGGGCTGAAGATTCAAACCAAAGGTGGCGTGCAGCAGTTTCCGGTCAGTACCGATACCACGCCGGTTGAACACACCGTCTGGTTTGATGGTACGAACAAGCTAAACTATATCGCCAGCTATGTTACTGTTAAACCCGATGCAACCGTGGGCGCGGCGAATGCGACGGTGAATTTTAGCGTCGTATACGAGTAATCACAGAGGGCCAGTTCGCTGGCCCTTTTCCATTTTTACTGATTTTTTGTAAAAACCTTCATCGATCACACACTCAGCTGCCACTTTTTCCTTCCTCTGTGGTCTACTTACCACGCCTGTCGTCGTTTCACTGAACGATCCCTTGTGCGTATATTTAATCTGCCCACGTAATAATCAGCGTGGGCGGCGGTACTGTCCCTTATTTCCGGGTAGCTTGCATGAAATACATTAAATCGATGGCGCAACAAAAGCTCTGCTTTTTGCTGGCGTTGTACATCGGCCTGTTTATGAATGGCGCGGTTTTTTTCCGTCGGTTTGACGGTTATGCGCAAGATTTTACCGCCTGGAAAGGAATTGCAGCGGTTGTTGAATTGGTCGCCGCGGTACTGGTCACCTTCTTTTTATTCCGTATTCTGACCCTGTTTGGTCGTCGCGTGTGGCGTGTGCTGGCAACGTTTATCGTGCTGTGCTCGGCGGGGGCCAGCTATTACATGACCTTTATGAACGTGGTGATTGGCTACGGCATTATTGCCTCGGTGATGACCACGGATATCGATCTCTCTAAAGAGGTCGTGGGGTTGCACTTTATTCTCTGGGTGGCGGCGGTTAGTGCTTTGCCGTTGCTGCTCATCTGGAGTAACCGCTGCCGGTACACGCTGGTTCACCAGATCCGCACGCCGGGTAAACGCTTCAGAAGCGTTGCGATTGTCCTGCTGGCCGGTCTGATGGTCTGGGGGCCAATTCGTCTGCTGGAGGTGAAGCAGAAGAATGACGAACGTACCTCCGGCGTGGATATGCCAAGCTACGGTGGTGTGGTTGCCAACTCGTATTTACCGTCTAACTGGATCTCTGCGCTGGGGCTGTATGCGTGGGCGCAGGTGGATGAGTCTTCTGATAATAAATCGCTGATGAACCCGGCGAAGAAGTTTACCTATGTCGCGCCAAAAGATATCGACGATACCTACGTCGTCTTTATTATTGGGGAAACCACGCGCTGGGATCATATGGGTATTCTTGGCTATGACCGCGATACAACGCCAAAACTGGCGCAGGAGAAAAACCTGATTGCCTATCGCGGCTATTCCTGTGATACCGCCACCAAGCTCTCCTTGCGCTGCATGTTCGTACGCGAAGGGGGGGCGAGCGATAACCCACAGCGGACATTGAAAGAGCAAAACGTCTTCTCGGTGCTGCATCAGCTTGGGTTTACGTCTGACCTGTATGCGATGCAGAGCGAGATGTGGTTCTACAGCAACACCATGGCGCAGAACATTTCCTACCGCGAGCAGATTGGCGCGGAGGCGCGTAACCGCGGTAAGCCTGTTGATGACATGCTGCTGATTGATGAGATGAAGTTGTCTCTCAACGGTAACCCGAACGGTAAGCACATGATTATTCTGCATACCAAAGGGTCGCACTTTAACTACACGCAACGCTACCCGCGTAGCTTTGCGAAATGGACGCCGGAATGTGTCGGGGTGGATAAAGACTGCACCAAAGAGCAGCTGATTAACTCTTATGACAACTCCGTGATGTATGTGGATCACTTTATTGATTCGGTTATTGACCAGGTGCGTGATAAGAAAGCGATAGTGTTCTATGCGGCGGACCATGGTGAATCCATCAATGAATTCGAGCACCTGCACGGTACGCCACGTAAGATGGCGCCGCCGGAGCAGTTCCGTGTACCGATGATGGTGTGGATGTCTGACAAGTATCTGGAGGATCCGGAGAAAGCGAAGATGTTTGCTCACCTGAAAAAAGAGGCGGACATGAAGGTGCCACGTCGTCACGTTGAGCTGTACGACACTATTTTAGGCTGCCTGGGTTATACCTCTCCGGACGGCGGTCTGAACGAAAATAACAACTGGTGCAAACTCCCTGACAGCACCGCTAAAGCCGCGCAGTAACTCGCCTGGCGAGAATATCGCCAGTTGAAGGGCTTTTTTAAATTAAGGGATTGACGGGGGCGCACCTCAGCAGTAAGATGCGCTCCGCATTCGGCGAGTAGCGCAGCTTGGTAGCGCAACTGGTTTGGGACCAGTGGGTCGGAGGTTCGAATCCTCTCTCGCCGACCACATTCTGAAAAGGGCTAACCGTAAGGTTAGCCCTTTTTGCATTATGATCTTAGCCCGCCAGAGTGGCCAAAATGCCCCTTAGCCTCGCTTCACCCTGCCTGTTAACGATTTTGTGACATAATCCATTGTATTTTTTTATATATAGATTGATCTTTTTTCGCGTTGCTTATGGATAACCTCAGCATTTTTCGCTGTGCGTTTTAACGTTCGCGGTATTTAGTGCTCAGATAATCACCATTCTGCAAGAAAATTTACCCATTCTGAATAAAAGTTAATCACTGATTGTTGCGCAATATGAAGATAGTTGTGCTGCAAGATGGCGAGTAGCATAAATTTCCCTGCTGAAAACTGGCATGCATAGTTTTTTTAATCTTTGTTTGCGGTTTCTCACACTCAGCGTAAATCCCCGTCACCTGTATTGACGTTTTCACATTCTGTTGACAGATTGTAGGGCATGAGGGGCATTTCAGGGACGATCTGCGCTGCAACTCAAACGCTCTTCTGAAAGGATTCTCCATCCCTTTAACGCCTTCGGGCATCACCGACCGGACCGGGTAAAAAATAAATAAAGGTCTGGCGGCGTAACACAACAAAGCAAAACATCACATTGGAGCAGAATAATGAGTATTTCCTTGAAGAAGTCAGGGATGCTGAAGCTTGGTCTGAGCCTGGTGGCTATGACCGTGGCAGCAAGCGTACAGGCAAAAACCCTGGTTTACTGTTCTGAAGGCTCGCCGGAAGGCTTTAACCCACAGCTCTTTACCTCTGGTACGACATACGACGCAAGCTCTGTACCAATCTATAACCGTCTGGTTGAATTCAAAACCGGTACTACGGAAGTGATCCCGGGTCTGGCGGAGAAGTGGGACGTCAGCGAAGACGGTAAAACCTATACCTTCCACCTGCGCAAGGGCGTGAAGTGGCAGGACAGCAAAGAATTCAAACCAACGCGCGACTTTAACGCCGACGACGTTGTGTTCTCCTTCGATCGTCAGAAAAACGCCCAGAACCCGTATCACAAAGTCTCTGGCGGCAGCTATGAATACTTCGAAGGGATGGGTCTGCCGGACCTGATCGCTGAAGTGAAAAAAGTGGACGATAATACCGTTCAGTTCGTGCTGACGCGTCCTGAAGCGCCATTCCTGGCGGATCTGGCCATGGACTTCGCCTCTATTCTGTCTAAAGAGTACGCGGACAATATGCTGAAAGCCGGTACGCCGGAGAAAGTTGACCTGAACCCAATCGGTACCGGTCCATTCCAGCTGCTGCAGTACCAGAAAGACTCCCGTATTCTCTACAAAGCGTTCGAAGGCTACTGGGGAACCAAGCCGAAGATCGACCGTCTGGTCTTCTCTATCACGCCTGATGCGTCAGTGCGTTATGCAAAACTGCAGAAAAACGAATGCCAGGTGATGCCATACCCGAACCCGGCTGACATTGCTCGCATGAAGCAGGATAAGAACATCAACCTGCTGGAGCAGGCGGGTCTGAACGTAGGCTACCTCTCTTTCAACACCGAGAAGAAACCGTTCGATGACGTAAAAGTGCGTCAGGCGCTGACTTACGCGGTGAACAAAGAAGCGATCATCAAAGCGGTTTACCAGGGCGCTGGCGTTGCTGCCAAAAACCTGATCCCACCGACCATGTGGGGCTATAACGATGACGTTAAAGACTACACCTACGATCCTGAGAAAGCGAAAGCGCTGCTGAAAGAAGCAGGCCAGGATAAAGGCTTTACCGTTGAGCTGTGGGCGATGCCGGTACAGCGTCCGTACAACCCGAACGCACGCCGCATGGCAGAAATGGTTCAGGCTGACTGGGCGAAGATTGGCGTTCAGGCCAAGATTGTGACCTACGAGTGGGGCGAGTATCTGAAGCGCGCCAAAGCGGGTGAGCACCAGGCGGTAATGATGGGCTGGACCGGTGACAATGGGGATCCGGACAACTTCTTCGCTACCCTGTTCAGCTGCGCGGCGGCAAAAGATGGTTCTAACTACTCTCGCTGGTGCTACAAGCCGTTTGAAGACCTGATCCAGCCGGCGCGTGCGACCGACGATCACAACAAACGTATTGAACTGTACAAGCAGGCGCAGGTTGTCATGCACGATCAGGCTCCGGCGCTGATTGTTGCTCACTCCACCGTGTACGAGCCAGTGCGCAAAGAAGTGAAAGGCTACGTGGTTGATCCACTGGGCAAACACCACTTCGAAAACGTTTCTGTTGAATAATTAAAAGCCACGCCAGGCGACGCTGCGCTTGCACTGGCCTACGGTATGTAGGCCGGGTAAGCGTAGCGCCACCCGGCAGCAGTGCTTTATTCCCTCTCTGAAAGGAGAGGGGATAAGATTTGTGAGCAATACAGACGCCACGCCACTGGTCGTGCGTCATCAGAGAGAATCCGGGTTATGTTGCAGTTCATCCTCCGACGTCTGGGACTTGTTATCCCCACGTTTATCGGTATCACCCTTCTCACTTTTGCCTTCGTCCATATGATCCCCGGCGACCCGGTAATGATTATGGCGGGCGAGCGTGGTATTTCCCCTGAGCGCCATGCACAGCTGCTGGCTGAACTCGGCCTCGATAAGCCGATGTGGCAGCAGTACCTCCATTATATTTGGGGCGTCATGCACGGCGACTTAGGGATTTCGCTGAAAAGCCGTCTTCCGGTGTGGGACGAGTTCGTGCCGCGTTTTAAAGCGACACTGGAGCTTGGCGTCTGCGCCATGATTTTTGCCACTGCGGTGGGTATTCCGGTTGGGGTACTGGCTGCCGTTAAACGTGGCTCCATTTTTGACCATACTGCCGTGGGCCTGGCGCTGACCGGCTACTCCATGCCTATCTTCTGGTGGGGCATGATGCTGATCATGCTGGTCTCGGTTCAGCTTAACCTGACGCCGGTCTCCGGGCGCGTCAGCGACATGGTCTTCCTGGATGACTCCAACCCGCTCACTGGCTTTATGCTGATTGATACGGCTATCTGGGGTGAAGAGGGCAATTTCATTGATGCCGTTGCGCATATGATCCTGCCTGCCATGGTGCTGGGCACCATTCCTCTGGCGGTCATCGTGCGTATGACCCGTTCGTCCATGCTGGAAGTGCTGGGTGAGGATTATATCCGCACCGCGCGCGCCAAGGGCCTGACGCGTATGCGCGTCATCATCGTCCATGCGCTGCGTAACGCCATGCTGCCGGTGGTAACCGTTATCGGGCTGCAGGTGGGGACACTGCTGGCGGGGGCGATCCTGACCGAAACCATCTTCTCCTGGCCAGGTCTGGGCCGGTGGCTGATTGATGCGCTGCAACGCCGTGACTATCCGGTTGTGCAGGGCGGTGTACTGCTGGTCGCGACGATGATTATCCTCGTCAACCTGCTGGTCGATTTGCTGTACGGCGTGGTGAACCCGCGTATTCGTCATAAGAAGTAAGGGGCCATCATGTCACACGTTTCTGAAAATAAAGTGGTTGCTGCACCGGTTCCAATGACGCCGCTGCAGGAATTCTGGCACTACTTCAAGCGCAACAAAGGCGCGGTGGTGGGGCTGGTGTATGTCTCTATCATGATCCTCATTGCGGTGTTTGCGAACGTGCTGGCACCGTATAACCCGGCGGACCAGTTCCGCGATGCGCTGCTTGCCCCCCCGGCATGGCAGGATGGCGGTAGCCTGGCGCACCTGTTAGGTACCGATGACGTGGGCCGCGATGTGTTGTCGCGTCTGATGTATGGTGCGCGACTGTCGCTGCTGGTCGGCTGCCTGGTGGTGGTGCTGTCCCTGATTATGGGGATCATCCTCGGCCTGGTTGCGGGTTATTTCGGCGGTATCGTTGATAACATCATCATGCGTATTGTCGACATCATGCTGGCGCTGCCTAGTCTGCTGTTGGCCCTGGTGCTGGTGGCGATATTTGGCCCGTCGATCGGTAACGCCGCGCTGGCGCTGACCTTCGTGGCACTCCCTCACTACGTACGTTTAACCCGTGCGGCAGTGCTGGTGGAAGTGAATCGCGACTACGTCACCGCGTCTCGCGTGGCGGGTGCGGGTGCGATGCGTCAGATGTTCGTCAATATCTTCCCTAACTGCCTTGCGCCGCTGATTGTTCAGGCGTCGCTCGGTTTCTCTAACGCCATTCTTGATATGGCCGCTCTTGGCTTCCTGGGCATGGGTGCGCAGCCGCCAACACCGGAGTGGGGCACCATGCTCTCCGACGTGTTGCAGTTCGCACAAAGCGCCTGGTGGGTTGTCACCTTCCCGGGTCTGGCAATCCTGCTGACGGTGCTGGCATTTAACCTGATGGGTGATGGCCTGCGTGATGCACTTGATCCCAAACTGAAGCAGTAAGAGGCACGAGATGGCGTTATTAAATGTAGATAAATTATCGGTGCACTTCGGCGATGAAGGCACCCCGTTTCGCGCCGTGGACCGCATCAGCTACAGCGTTAATCAGGGCGAAGTGGTAGGTATTGTCGGGGAGTCCGGTTCCGGTAAGTCAGTAAGCTCACTGGCGATCATGGGGCTGATTGATTATCCGGGCCGCGTGATGGCGGAAAACCTGCAGTTCAACGGTCAGGATCTGAAGCGCATTTCCGAGAAACAGCGCCGCCAGCTGGTGGGCGCGGAAGTGGCGATGATTTTCCAGGATCCGATGACCAGCCTGAACCCGTGCTACACCGTGGGTTTCCAGATTATGGAAGCGATCAAGGTGCATCAGGGCGGGAATAAGAAAACCCGTCGCCAGCGTGCGATCGATCTGCTTAACCAGGTCGGGATCCCTGACCCGGCATCCCGTCTGGACGTTTACCCGCATCAGCTCTCCGGTGGGATGAGTCAGCGCGTAATGATCGCGATGGCGATTGCCTGTCGACCAAAGCTGCTGATTGCGGATGAGCCGACGACGGCGCTGGATGTGACCATTCAGGCGCAAATCATCGAGCTGCTGCTGGAGCTGCAGCAGAAAGAGAATATGGCGCTGGTGCTGATTACGCACGACCTGGCGCTGGTGGCCGAAGCGGCGCATAAGATCATCGTGATGTATGCCGGCCAGGTGGTCGAGACCGGAAATTCGCACGATATTTTCCGCGCGCCGCGTCACCCGTATACCCAGGCGCTTTTACGCGCGCTGCCGGAGTTTGCCCAGGACAAAGCGCGCCTGGCGTCGCTGCCGGGCGTGGTACCGGGTAAATATGACCGTCCGCAGGGCTGTCTGCTTAACCCGCGCTGTCCGTATGCGACAGACAAATGTCGGGCAGAAGAGCCAGAGCTGAACCAGCTTGCTGACGGTCGTCAGTCAAAATGCCACTACCCACTCGATGATGCCGGGAGGCCAACACTATGAGTACGCAACAGGCCACCACGCAACAGCCGCTGTTGCAGGCCATCGATCTGAAAAAATACTACCCGGTGAAGAAGGGACTGTTTGCCCCTGAGCGCCTGGTGAAAGCGCTGGACGGCGTCTCCTTTAACCTCGAACGCGGTAAAACGCTGGCGGTGGTGGGGGAGTCTGGCTGCGGTAAATCCACGCTGGGCCGTCTGCTGACGATGATTGAAGTGCCGACCGGCGGCGAGCTCTATTATCAGGGGCAGGATCTGCTCAAGCATGACCCGCAGGCGCAGAAGCTGCGTCGCCAGAAAATCCAGATTGTGTTTCAGAACCCGTACGGTTCGTTGAACCCGCGTAAAAAAGTAGGGCAGATTCTGGAAGAGCCGCTGTTGATTAACAGCAATCTGAGCAAAGAGCAGCGCCGTGAAAAAGCGCTGGCGATGATGGCGAAGGTCGGGCTCAAAACCGAGCATTATGACCGCTATCCGCATATGTTCTCCGGCGGGCAGCGTCAGCGTATCGCGATCGCGCGGGGGCTGATGCTCGATCCGGACGTGGTGATTGCCGATGAACCGGTTTCAGCGCTCGATGTTTCCGTCCGCGCGCAGGTGCTAAACCTGATGATGGATCTGCAGCAGGAGCTGGGGCTCTCTTACGTCTTCATCTCACACGACCTGTCGGTAGTGGAGCATATCGCTGATGAAGTGATGGTGATGTATCTGGGACGCTGCGTGGAGAAGGGGACCAAAGACCAGATCTTTAATAATCCTCGTCACCCGTATACCCAGGCGCTGCTGTCTGCGACGCCGCGTCTGAACCCGGACGATCGTCGTGAGCGTATTAAGCTGACGGGTGAACTGCCAAGCCCGCTTAATCCACCTCCGGGATGTGCATTCAACGCCCGCTGCAGCCGTCGCTTTGGCCCTTGCACCCAGCTACAGCCGCAGCTGAAGGAGTATGGTGGTCAGCTGGTTGCCTGCTTCGCGGTCGATCAGGATGAAAATGGCGAGAAGCCACATGCATAAAGTAAAAAACCGGCGTTAAGCCGGTTTTTTTATGCCTGCGTGATTACTTCCGCAAGCGAATCTGGTCAACGGCGTGCTTCTCGCTCTTGGTGAGGATCAGACTCGCACGCTCGCGTGTGGGCAGGATGTTCTCTTTGAGGTTCACGTAGTTGATCTCTTTCCACAGCCCCGTGGCCACATTGATCGCTTCTTCTTCAGATAGCTGAGCATAGTGATGGAAATAGGAGTCCGGGTCAGTGAACGCCCCTTCACGGAACTTCAGGAAGCGGTTGATGTACCAGTTTTGCAGAAGGTCTTCCGGCGCATCGACATAAATAGAGAAATCGACGAAATCTGAGACAAAGACATGATGCGGATCGTGAGGATAATCCATGCCACTTTGCAGCACGTTCAGACCTTCCAGAATCAGGATATCCGGCTGGACCACAGTTTTATCCCCACCCGGGATGCGATCGTAGATCAGGTGTGAATAGACTGGCGCCGTCACGTGAGGCACGCCAGATTTCAGATCGGAGACAAATTTTACCAGGCGGTGCATATCATAAGAGAGCGGGAAACCTTTCTTCTTCATCAGCCCGCGTTCTTTTAATACTTCGTTCGGATGCAGGAAACCGTCGGTGGTGATTAACTCTACGCTGCGGTGTTCGGGCCAACGGCTCAACAGCGCCTGCAGGACACGTGCGGTGGTGCTTTTACCCACGGCCACGCTGCCGGCAATACTGATGATATAAGGAATGCGTTGACCATTGGTTCCGAGGAACTGCTCCAGCACCGCCTGACGACGCAGGTTGGAGCTGATATAGAAGTTAAGCAAGCGAGAGAGGGGGAGATAAATTTCTGCCACCTCTTCCAGGGACAGATCTTCGTTTATCCCTTTTAACCGTGCGATTTCACCTTCCGTCAGCGTCATAGGGACGGAATCACGCAGGGCAGCCCACTGACTGCGGTTAAAGTGAAGGTAAGGCGTCATTAACGTTTGCTCTTTTTTGCTCATAAGCATGCTTCATTGAGCCAGCATCACAACTGCCGGATCGTGGCTCATCACACAGTTAATTTTGGACAATGGGCAGGAGGTTAACACCAGATGACAGGAATAATAAGAAAAAAGATGGAAAGCGCTGCGTAACGCGGAAGCCGTCACGCTACGGTGTATACGGTGCAAATCACACTGATATGTTGAATATTTGACCGTGAATGACTACTTTTACAGCGCTCAGTGCGCTGTTCGCATAAAATGTGAGCGAAAGAACGTTTTATGCAAATTTTTAGTTGCATGACCGCGCAGGTATCCATAGAATGCGCGCTACTTGATGCCGACTTAGCTCAGTAGGTAGAGCAACTGACTTGTAATCAGTAGGTCACCAGTTCGATTCCGGTAGTCGGCACCATCAAGTCCGGTGGGGTTCCCGAGCGGCCAAAGGGAGCAGACTGTAAATCTGCCGTCACAGACTTCGAAGGTTCGAATCCTTCCCCCACCACCACTTTCTGGCAGCGTAAATGCCGCCGGAGCTGGTTTAAAAGCTGAATCAGCTCGAACTGAAAAAGAGAGAAATCTCTTTTTTTGTTACAGAAAGAACTGGGTAGCCGAGTTTCAGGATGCGGGCATCGTATAATGGCTATTACCTCAGCCTTCCAAGCTGATGATGCGGGTTCGATTCCCGCTGCCCGCTCCAATACGTGCTGATATGGCTCAGTTGGTAGAGCGCACCCTTGGTAAGGGTGAGGTCCCCAGTTCGACTCTGGGTATCAGCACCACTTCACTTCTCCTTCCCGTTTCTCTCTGTTTCAATTTTACTGTATTCAACAATTCAGGCATTTCGCCTGGTTGATGTGGTGATATCACCGATTTATCCGTGTCTTAGAGGGACAATCGATGTCTAAAGAAAAGTTTGAACGTACAAAACCGCACGTTAACGTCGGTACTATCGGCCACGTTGACCATGGTAAAACAACGCTGACCGCTGCAATCACTACCGTTCTGGCAAAAACCTACGGTGGTTCTGCTCGTGCATTCGACCAGATCGATAACGCACCAGAAGAAAAAGCTCGTGGTATCACCATCAACACCTCTCACGTTGAGTACGACACCCCGACTCGCCACTACGCACACGTAGACTGCCCAGGCCACGCCGACTATGTTAAAAACATGATCACCGGTGCTGCGCAGATGGACGGCGCGATCCTGGTAGTTGCTGCGACTGACGGCCCAATGCCTCAGACTCGTGAGCACATCCTGTTGGGTCGTCAGGTAGGCGTTCCTTACATCATCGTGTTCCTGAACAAGTGCGACATGGTTGATGACGAAGAGCTGCTGGAACTGGTAGAGATGGAAGTTCGTGAACTGCTGTCTCAGTACGATTTCCCAGGCGACGATACCCCAATCGTTCGTGGTTCTGCTCTGAAAGCGCTGGAAGGCGACGCAGAGTGGGAAGCGAAAATCATCGAACTGGCTGGCTTCCTGGATTCTTACATCCCAGAACCAGAGCGTGCGATTGACAAGCCATTCCTGCTGCCAATCGAAGACGTATTCTCCATCTCCGGTCGTGGTACCGTTGTTACCGGTCGTGTAGAGCGCGGTATCATCAAAGTTGGCGAAGAAGTTGAAATCGTTGGTATCAAAGAGACTGCGAAGTCTACCTGTACTGGCGTTGAAATGTTCCGCAAACTGCTGGACGAAGGCCGTGCTGGTGAGAACGTTGGTGTTCTGCTGCGTGGTATCAAACGTGAAGAAATCGAACGTGGTCAGGTTCTGGCGAAGCCAGGCTCAATCAAGCCACACACCAAGTTCGAATCTGAAGTGTACATCCTGTCCAAAGACGAAGGCGGCCGTCATACTCCGTTCTTCAAAGGCTACCGTCCACAGTTCTACTTCCGTACAACTGACGTGACCGGTACCATCGAACTGCCAGAAGGCGTTGAGATGGTAATGCCAGGCGACAACATCAAGATGGTTGTGACTCTGATCCACCCAATCGCGATGGACGACGGTCTGCGTTTCGCAATCCGTGAAGGTGGCCGTACCGTTGGCGCGGGCGTGGTTGCTAAAGTTCTCGGCTAATTGCTGATAACATTTGACGCAATGCGCAATAAAAGGGCATCATTTGATGCCCTTTTTGCACGCTTTCACGTCAGAACCTGGCTCATCAGTGATTATTTTTGTCATAATCATTGCTGAGACAGGCTCTGCAGAGAGCGTATAATTCGAAAAGCGAATTAGCATTTCGATTTGGTTTGCCTCGCAATCGCGGGGTGAAAATGTTTGTAGAATACTTCTGACAGGTTGGTTTATGAGTGCGAATACCGAAGCTCAAGGGAGCGGGCGCGGCCTGGAAGCGATGAAATGGGTAGTGGTAGCCGTTCTGCTGATCGTAGCGATTGTCGGTAACTACCTTTATCGTGACATTATGCTGCCGCTACGCGCGCTTGCAGTGGTAATTCTGATTGCTGCAGCGGGTGGTGTCGCGCTGTTGACGACGAAAGGCAAAGCGACTGTCGCTTTTGCTCGCGAAGCGCGTACCGAAGTCCGCAAGGTAATTTGGCCGACTCGCCAGGAAACATTGCATACCACGCTGATCGTAGCGGCGGTTACCGCTGTAATGTCACTGATCCTGTGGGGACTGGATGGTATTCTGGTTCGCCTGGTATCCTTTATCACTGGCCTGAGGTTCTGAGATGTCTGAAGCCCCTAAAAAGCGCTGGTACGTCGTTCAGGCGTTTTCCGGTTTTGAAGGCCGCGTAGCAACGTCGCTGCGTGAGCATATCAAATTACACAACATGGAAGAGTTATTTGGCGAAGTTATGGTTCCGACCGAAGAAGTGGTTGAGATCCGTGGCGGCCAACGTCGCAAAAGCGAGCGTAAATTCTTCCCGGGTTACGTGCTGGTTCAGATGGTTATGAACGACGCGAGCTGGCACCTTGTGCGCAGCGTACCGCGTGTGATGGGCTTTATCGGCGGCACGTCTGACCGTCCGGCGCCAATCAGCGACAAAGAAGTTGATGCGATTATGAACCGCCTGCAGCAGGTGGGTGATAAGCCGCGTCCGAAAACGCTGTTTGAACCGGGTGAAATGGTTCGTGTTAATGACGGTCCGTTTGCTGACTTTAACGGCGTTGTTGAAGAAGTGGACTACGAGAAGTCCCGCCTGAAAGTGTCTGTTTCTATTTTCGGTCGTGCGACCCCGGTAGAGCTGGACTTCGCTCAGGTCGAAAAAGCCTAAGCAGCGATCAAAAAAGCGACGATTTAATCGTTGCACAGGGCGCGAGATTGGAATACAATTTCGCGCCTTTTGTTTTTATGGGTTAAGGCCCGTAAAACGAATTTTATTCACGGGGAGCCTCACTGAGGCGTTATCACCCAATCAGAGGATTTTAGAATGGCTAAGAAAGTACAAGCCTACGTCAAGCTGCAGGTTGCAGCGGGTATGGCGAACCCAAGTCCACCAGTTGGTCCAGCTCTGGGTCAGCAGGGTGTGAACATCATGGAATTCTGTAAAGCGTTCAACGCCAAAACTGAATCCCTGGAAAAAGGTCTGCCAATCCCAGTTGTTATCACTGTTTACGCTGACCGTTCTTTCACTTTCGTTACCAAAACCCCTCCAGCAGCTGTTCTGCTGAAGAAAGCGGCTGGTATCAAGTCTGGTTCCGGTAAGCCGAACAAAGACAAAGTGGGTAAAATTTCCCGCGCTCAGCTGCAGGAAATCGCGCAGACCAAAGCTGCCGACATGACTGGTGCCGACATTGAAGCGATGACTCGCTCAATCGAAGGTACTGCACGTTCCATGGGCCTGGTAGTGGAGGACTAAGAAATGGCTAAACTGACCAAGCGCATGTCCGTGATCCGTGACAAAGTTGATGCGACCAAACAGTATGACATCAACGAAGCTATCGCTCTGCTGAAAGAACTGGCGACCGCTAAGTTCGTTGAAAGCGTTGACGTTGCTGTTAACCTGGGCATCGATGCTCGTAAATCTGATCAGAACGTTCGTGGCGCGACTGTACTGCCACACGGTACTGGCCGTTCCGTTCGCGTAGCTGTATTTACTCAGGGTGCAAACGCAGAAGCTGCTAAAGCTGCTGGCGCTGAACTGGTAGGTATGGAAGATCTGGCTGACCAGATCAAGAAAGGCGAAATGAACTTCGACGTTGTTATCGCATCTCCAGATGCAATGCGCGTTGTTGGCCAGCTGGGCCAGGTTCTGGGTCCACGCGGCCTGATGCCAAACCCGAAAGTGGGTACTGTAACCCCTAACGTTGCTGAAGCGGTTAAGAACGCTAAAGCAGGTCAGGTTCGTTATCGTAACGACAAAAACGGCATCATCCACACCACCATCGGTAAAGTGGACTTCGACGCTGACAAACTGAAAGAAAACCTGGAAGCTCTGCTGGTTGCGCTGAAAAAAGCAAAACCAACTCAGGCGAAAGGCGTGTACATCAAGAAAGTTAGCATCTCCACCACCATGGGTGCAGGTGTTGCAGTTGACCAGGCTGGCCTGAGCGCTGCTGCAAACTAATGCCTTTACGTGGGCGGTGATTTTGTCTACAATCTTACCCCCACGTTTGCTAACGAAAGTTAGCGGCTAAAAGAATTGTTCGTTGGAGCCTGGCCTAATCCAGGCCTCCGTCGAAGACCGCAGGTGTTTCGCAAGAGACTTAATCCCCTGCGTAGACGGTGACAGAACGCTAAGATTATTTTTGGATATTCTGGCTTGTTTCTGCTCACCGTATTAAGACGCTCTTTCCGTTGGGAAGAGTGAAGTGAGTTCCGGAACATGAGTTCCGGCAAACATCCAGGAGCAAAAGCTAATGGCTTTAAATCTTCAAGACAAACAAGCGATTGTTGCTGAAGTCAGCGAAGTAGCCAAAGGCGCGCTGTCTGCAGTAGTTGCGGATTCCCGTGGCGTAACTGTAGATAAAATGACTGAACTGCGTAAAGCAGGTCGTGAAGCTGGCGTTTACATGCGTGTTGTTCGTAACACCCTGCTGCGTCGTGCTGTTGAAGGTACCTCTTTTGAGTGCCTGAAAGACACGTTTGTTGGTCCGACCCTGATTGCATACTCTATGGAACACCCGGGCGCTGCTGCTCGTCTGTTCAAAGAGTTCGCGAAAGCGAATGCAAAATTTGAGGTCAAAGCCGCTGCCTTTGAAGGTGAGCTGATCCCGGCGTCTCAGATCGACCGCCTGGCAACTCTGCCGACCTACGAAGAAGCAATTGCACGCCTGATGGCAACCATGAAAGAAGCTTCGGCTGGCAAACTGGTTCGTACTCTGGCTGCTGTACGCGATGCGAAAGAAGCTGCTTAATCGCAGTTATCTTTATAAAGCATCTGCTTACGTATAAACTTATTCTGATATTCAGGAACAATTTAAATGTCTATCACTAAAGATCAAATCATTGAAGCAGTATCCGCTATGTCCGTAATGGACGTTGTTGAGCTGATCTCTGCAATGGAAGAAAAATTCGGTGTTTCTGCTGCTGCTGCTGTAGCTGTTGCTGCTGGCCCAGCTGCTGACGCTGCTGAAGAGAAAACTGAATTCGACGTAATTCTGAAAGCTGCTGGCGCGAACAAAGTTGCTGTAATCAAAGCTGTTCGTGGCGCTACCGGTCTGGGTCTGAAAGAAGCTAAAGACCTGGTAGAATCTGCTCCAGCTGCGCTGAAAGAAGGCGTGAGCAAAGACGACGCAGAAGCACTGAAAAAATCTCTGGAAGAAGCTGGCGCTGAAGTTGAAGTTAAATAAGCCAACTTTTCTGGTTGCAGCCTAAGTTATTAGGCTGATGGCTGGTGACTTTTTAGTCACCAGCCTTTTTGCGCTGTAAGGCCTCGGTAGCATTTCACACTGTTTGACTATCGATGTGTCTTTCAATGCTTGTTTCTATCGACGACTTAATATACTGCGACAGGGTGCTCGCTCTGTGTAAATCGCAATGAAATGGTTTAAGCGTGATAGCAACAGGTATTGCGGAAAGTATTCAATTTTCCGGTCCACAAAATGGTGTTGCACAAACTGTCCCTTCGTCGGACAGATGGGTCGACTTGTCAGCGAGCTGAGGAACCCTATGGTTTACTCCTATACCGAGAAAAAACGTATTCGTAAGGATTTTGGTAAACGTCCACAAGTTCTGGACATTCCATATCTCCTTTCTATCCAGCTTGACTCGTTCCAGAAGTTTATCGAGCAAGATCCTGAAGGGCAGTACGGTCTGGAAGCCGCCTTCCGTTCCGTGTTCCCAATTCAGAGCTACAGCGGTAACTCCGAGCTGCAGTACGTCAGCTATCGCCTTGGCGAGCCGGTGTTTGACGTTCAGGAATGTCAGATCCGTGGCGTGACCTATTCCGCACCGCTGCGCGTAAAACTGCGTCTGGTGATCTACGAGCGCGAAGCGCCAGAAGGCACCGTAAAAGACATTAAAGAACAAGAAGTCTACATGGGTGAAATTCCACTCATGACGGACAACGGTACTTTCGTTATCAACGGTACTGAGCGTGTTATCGTTTCCCAGCTGCATCGTAGCCCGGGTGTCTTCTTCGACAGCGATAAAGGTAAAACACACTCTTCCGGTAAAGTACTGTATAACGCACGCATCATTCCTTACCGTGGTTCCTGGCTGGACTTCGAGTTCGATCCAAAAGACAACCTGTTTGTCCGTATCGACCGTCGTCGTAAACTGCCTGCTACCATCATTCTGCGTGCACTGAACTATACCACTGAGCAGATCCTGGACCTGTTCTTTGAGAAAGTGATCTTTGAAATCCGCGACAACAAGCTGCAGATGGAGCTGGTGCCGGAACGTCTGCGTGGTGAGACCGCGTCGTTCGACATCGAAGCCGACGGCAAAGTGTATGTGGAAAAAGGTCGCCGTATCACCGCGCGCCACATCCGCCAGCTGGAAAAAGATGATATCAAACACATCGAAGTTCCGGTTGAATACATTGCAGGAAAAGTAGCCGCGAAAGATTACGTTGATGAATCAACTGGCGAGCTGATCTGCCCGGCGAACATGGAGCTGAGCCTGGATCTGCTGGCTAAGCTGAGTCAGGCTGGTCACAAACGTATCGAAACGCTGTTCACCAACGATCTGGACCACGGTCCATATATCTCTGAGACTATTCGCGTCGACCCAACGACCGACCGTCTGAGCGCGCTGGTTGAAATCTACCGCATGATGCGTCCTGGTGAGCCACCAACTCGCGAAGCGGCTGAAAGCCTGTTCGAGAACCTGTTCTTCTCCGAAGACCGCTATGATCTGTCTGCAGTGGGTCGTATGAAGTTCAACCGTTCTCTGCTGCGTGATGAGATCGAAGGTTCCGGTATCCTGAGCAAAGACGACATCATCGAAGTGATGAAGAAGCTCATCGATATCCGTAACGGTAAAGGCGAAGTGGACGATATCGACCACCTCGGTAACCGTCGTATCCGTTCCGTAGGCGAAATGGCGGAAAACCAGTTCCGCGTTGGCCTGGTACGTGTAGAACGTGCGGTGAAAGAGCGTCTGTCTCTGGGCGATCTGGATACCCTGATGCCTCAGGATATGATCAACGCCAAGCCGATTTCTGCAGCAGTGAAAGAGTTCTTCGGTTCCAGCCAGCTGTCTCAGTTCATGGACCAGAACAACCCGCTGTCTGAGATTACGCACAAGCGTCGTATCTCTGCACTCGGCCCAGGCGGTCTGACCCGTGAACGCGCAGGCTTCGAAGTTCGAGACGTACACCCGACGCACTACGGTCGCGTATGTCCAATCGAAACGCCTGAAGGTCCAAACATCGGTCTGATCAACTCCCTGTCCGTGTACGCACAGACGAACGAATACGGTTTCCTCGAGACGCCGTACCGTAAAGTGACTGACGGTGTTGTGACCGACGAAATTCATTACCTGTCTGCTATCGAAGAAGGCAACTACGTTATCGCTCAGGCGAACTCCAACCTGGATGACGAAGGCCACTTTGTAGAAGATCTGGTTACCTGCCGTAGCAAAGGCGAATCCAGCTTGTTCAGCCGCGACCAGGTTGACTACATGGACGTATCCACCCAGCAGGTGGTATCCGTCGGTGCGTCCCTGATCCCGTTCCTGGAACACGATGACGCCAACCGTGCATTGATGGGTGCGAACATGCAACGTCAGGCCGTTCCAACTCTGCGTGCTGATAAGCCGCTGGTTGGTACCGGTATGGAACGTGCTGTTGCCGTTGACTCCGGTGTTACTGCAGTTGCTAAGCGTGGCGGTACCGTACAGTACGTCGACGCATCCCGTATCGTTATCAAAGTTAACGAAGACGAGATGTATCCGGGCGAAGCGGGTATCGACATCTATAACCTGACCAAATACACCCGTTCTAACCAGAACACCTGTATCAACCAGATGCCATGTGTGTCTCTGGGTGAGCCGGTCGAGCGCGGCGACGTGCTGGCAGACGGCCCATCCACCGACCTCGGTGAACTGGCGCTCGGTCAGAACATGCGCGTAGCGTTCATGCCGTGGAACGGTTACAACTTCGAAGACTCCATCCTCGTTTCCGAGCGTGTGGTTCAGGAAGATCGTTTCACCACCATCCACATTCAGGAACTGGCATGTGTGTCCCGTGACACCAAGCTGGGGCCAGAAGAGATCACCGCTGACATCCCTAACGTGGGTGAAGCTGCGCTCTCCAAACTGGATGAATCCGGTATCGTTTACATCGGTGCGGAAGTGACTGGCGGCGATATTCTGGTTGGTAAGGTTACGCCGAAAGGTGAAACCCAGCTGACGCCAGAAGAGAAACTGCTGCGTGCAATCTTCGGTGAGAAAGCGTCTGACGTTAAAGACTCTTCTCTGCGCGTACCAAACGGTGTTTCCGGTACGGTTATCGACGTTCAGGTCTTCACCCGTGACGGCGTTGAGAAAGATAAACGTGCGCTGGAAATCGAAGAGATGCAGCTCAAACAGGCTAAGAAAGACCTGTCTGAAGAACTGCAGATCCTCGAAGCGGGTCTGTTCAGCCGTATCTATGCGGTACTGGTTGCCGGTGGCGTTGAAGCTGAGAAGCTCGACAAACTGCCACGCGATCGCTGGCTGGAACTGGGCCTGACCGACGAAGAGAAACAGAATCAGCTGGAACAGCTGGCTGAGCAGTATGACGAACTGAAACACGAGTTCGAGAAAAAACTCGAAGCGAAACGTCGCAAAATCACTCAGGGCGACGATCTGGCACCAGGCGTGCTGAAGATTGTTAAGGTGTATCTGGCTGTTAAACGTCAGATCCAGCCTGGTGATAAGATGGCAGGTCGTCACGGTAACAAGGGTGTTATCTCTAAGATCAACCCGATCGAAGATATGCCGCACGATGCTAACGGTACGCCGGTAGATATCGTACTGAACCCGCTGGGCGTACCGTCTCGTATGAACATCGGTCAGATTCTGGAAACCCACCTGGGTATGGCTGCGAAAGGTATCGGCGACAAGATTAACGCCATGCTGAAACAGCAGCAGGAAGTCGCGAAACTGCGCGAATTCATCCAGCGTGCCTACGATCTGGGTACCGATGTGCGTCAGAAAGTCGACCTGAACACCTTCAGCGATGAAGAAGTGCTGCGTCTGGCAGAGAACCTGCGCAAAGGTATGCCAATTGCAACGCCGGTATTCGACGGTGCAAAAGAAGCTGAAATCAAAGAGCTGCTGCAACTGGGTGGTCTGCCAACGTCTGGCCAGATTACGCTGTTTGACGGCCGTACCGGTGAACAGTTCGAGCGTCCGGTAACCGTAGGTTACATGTACATGCTGAAACTGAACCACCTGGTCGACGACAAGATGCACGCTCGTTCTACCGGTTCTTACAGCCTGGTTACTCAGCAGCCGCTGGGTGGTAAGGCACAGTTCGGTGGTCAGCGCTTCGGGGAGATGGAAGTGTGGGCGCTGGAAGCATACGGCGCAGCATACACCCTGCAGGAAATGCTCACCGTTAAGTCTGATGACGTGAACGGTCGTACCAAGATGTATAAGAACATCGTGGACGGCAACCATCAGATGGAGCCGGGCATGCCAGAATCCTTCAACGTACTGTTGAAAGAGATTCGTTCGCTGGGTATCAACATCGAACTGGAAGACGAGTAATTCTCGCTCAAACAGGTCACTGCTGTCGGGTTAACCCCCGACAGCAGAGTGTGCTAACTCCGACGGGAGCAAATCCGTGAAAGACTTATTAAAGTTTCTGAAAGCGCAAACTAAAACCGAAGAGTTTGATGCGATCAAAATTGCTCTGGCTTCGCCAGACATGATCCGTTCATGGTCTTTCGGTGAAGTTAAAAAGCCGGAAACCATCAACTACCGTACGTTCAAACCTGAGCGTGACGGCCTTTTCTGTGCGCGTATTTTCGGGCCAGTAAAAGATTACGAGTGCCTGTGCGGTAAGTACAAGCGCCTGAAACACCGTGGTGTGATCTGTGAGAAGTGCGGCGTTGAAGTGACCCAGACCAAAGTGCGTCGTGAGCGCATGGGCCACATCGAGCTGGCGTCTCCGACCGCCCACATCTGGTTCCTGAAATCACTGCCGTCCCGTATCGGTCTGCTGCTGGATATGCCGCTTCGCGATATCGAACGTGTTCTGTACTTCGAATCTTATGTGGTTATCGAAGGCGGGATGACAAACCTGGAACGTCACCAGATCCTGACTGAAGAGCAGTATCTGGACGCGCTGGAAGAGTTCGGTGACGAATTCGACGCGAAAATGGGTGCGGAAGCTATCCAGGCCCTGCTGAAGAGCATGGATCTGGAGCAAGAGTGCGAGCAGCTGCGTGAAGAGCTGAACGAAACCAACTCCGAAACCAAGCGTAAAAAGCTGACCAAGCGTATCAAGCTGCTGGAAGCGTTCGTGCAGTCTGGTAACAAACCAGAGTGGATGATCCTGACCGTTCTGCCGGTTCTGCCGCCAGATCTGCGTCCGCTGGTTCCGCTGGATGGTGGTCGTTTCGCAACGTCTGACCTGAACGATCTGTATCGTCGCGTCATTAACCGTAACAACCGTCTGAAACGTCTGCTGGATCTGGCTGCGCCGGACATTATCGTACGCAACGAAAAACGTATGCTGCAGGAAGCGGTAGATGCCCTGCTGGATAACGGTCGTCGCGGTCGTGCGATCACCGGTTCTAACAAGCGTCCTCTGAAATCTTTGGCCGACATGATCAAAGGTAAACAGGGTCGTTTCCGTCAGAACCTGCTCGGTAAGCGTGTTGACTACTCCGGTCGTTCTGTAATCACCGTAGGTCCATACCTGCGTCTGCATCAGTGCGGTCTGCCGAAGAAAATGGCTCTGGAGCTGTTCAAACCGTTCATCTACGGCAAGCTGGAGTTGCGAGGACTCGCCACCACCATCAAAGCCGCTAAGAAAATGGTTGAGCGTGAAGAAGCTGTCGTTTGGGATATCCTGGACGAAGTGATCCGCGAACACCCGGTACTGCTGAACCGTGCACCAACCCTGCACCGTCTGGGTATTCAGGCATTTGAGCCAGTCCTGATCGAAGGTAAAGCTATCCAGCTGCACCCGCTGGTTTGTGCGGCATATAACGCCGACTTCGATGGTGACCAGATGGCTGTTCACGTACCGCTGACGCTGGAAGCCCAGCTGGAAGCGCGTGCGCTGATGATGTCTACCAACAACATCCTGTCTCCAGCGAACGGTGAACCTATCATCGTTCCTTCTCAGGACGTTGTATTGGGTCTGTACTACATGACCCGTGACTGTGTTAACGCCAAAGGCGAAGGCATGGTGCTGACTGGCCCGAAAGAAGCTGAGCGTATTTATCGCGCTGGCCTGGCCTCTCTGCATGCGCGCGTTAAAGTGCGTATCACCGAATACGAAAAAGATGCAAACGGCGAATTCGTTGCGAAAACCAGCCTGAAAGACACGACCGTTGGCCGTGCCATTCTGTGGATGATCGTACCGAAAGGTCTGCCTTTCTCCATCGTCAACCAGGCGCTGGGCAAGAAGGCAATCTCCAAAATGCTGAACACCTGTTACCGCATTCTGGGCCTGAAGCCGACCGTTATCTTCGCTGACCAGACAATGTACACCGGCTTTGCTTATGCAGCGCGTTCAGGTGCATCTGTTGGTATTGATGACATGGTCATCCCAGAGAAGAAACACGAGATCATCTCTGAAGCGGAAGCCGAAGTTGCTGAGATCCAGGAGCAGTTCCAGTCTGGTCTGGTTACCGCGGGCGAACGCTATAACAAAGTCATCGATATCTGGGCAGCGGCGAACGATCGTGTATCCAAAGCGATGATGGATAACCTGCAGACCGAAACCGTGATTAACCGTGACGGTGTCGAAGAGCAGCAGGTTTCCTTCAACAGCATCTACATGATGGCCGACTCCGGTGCGCGTGGTTCTGCAGCACAGATTCGTCAGCTGGCAGGTATGCGTGGTCTGATGGCGAAGCCAGATGGCTCCATCATCGAAACGCCAATCACCGCGAACTTCCGTGAAGGTCTGAACGTACTCCAGTACTTCATCTCCACGCACGGTGCGCGTAAAGGTCTGGCGGATACCGCACTGAAGACAGCGAACTCCGGTTATCTGACGCGTCGTCTGGTTGACGTTGCGCAGGATCTGGTTGTGACCGAAGACGATTGTGGCACCCTCGAAGGTATCACCATGACCCCGGTTATCGAGGGTGGTGATGTTAAAGAGCCACTGCGCGATCGCGTACTGGGTCGTGTGACCGCGGAAGACATCCTGAAGCCGGGTACCGCAGACATTCTGGTTCCACGCAACACCCTGCTGCACGAACAGTGGTGTGACCTGCTGGAAGCGAACTCTGTTGACTCCGTGAAAGTGCGTTCCGTTGTATCCTGTGACACCGACTTTGGTGTATGTGCGCACTGCTACGGTCGTGACCTGGCGCGTGGCCACATCATCAACAAAGGTGAAGCCATCGGCGTTATTGCGGCACAGTCCATCGGTGAGCCGGGTACACAGCTGACGATGCGTACGTTCCACATCGGTGGTGCGGCATCTCGTGCGGCTGCTGAATCCAGCATCCAGGTGAAAAACAAAGGTAGCATCAAGCTCAGCAACGCGAAATCGGTTGTGAACTCCAGCGGTAAACTGGTTATCACTTCCCGTAACACCGAGCTGAAGCTGATCGACGAATTCGGTCGTACCAAAGAGAGCTATAAAGTGCCTTACGGTGCGGTTATGGCGAAAGGTGATGGCGAGCAGGTTGCCGGCGGTGAAACCGTTGCAAACTGGGATCCACACACCATGCCGGTTATCACCGAAGTAAGTGGTTTCATCCGCTTCACTGACATGATCGACGGCCAGACCATTACTCGTCAGACCGACGAGCTGACCGGTCTGTCTTCTCTGGTGGTTCTGGATTCTGCTGAACGTACTACCGGCGGTAAAGATCTGCGTCCTGCGCTGAAAATCGTTGATGCTCAGGGTAATGACGTTCTGATCCCAGGTACTGATATGCCTGCGCAGTACTTCCTGCCGGGTAAAGCGATTGTACAGCTGGAAGATGGCGTACAGATCAGCTCTGGTGACACCCTGGCGCGTATTCCTCAGGAATCTGGCGGTACCAAGGACATCACCGGTGGTCTGCCACGCGTTGCGGACCTGTTCGAAGCACGTCGTCCGAAAGAGCCGGCAATCCTGGCTGAAATCAGCGGTATCATCTCCTTCGGTAAAGAGACCAAAGGTAAACGCCGTCTGGTTATCACCCCGGTAGACGGTAGCGAGCCATACGAAGAGATGATTCCTAAGTGGCGTCAGCTCAACGTGTTCGAAGGTGAACGTGTAGAACGTGGTGACGTGGTTTCCGACGGTCCAGAAGCGCCGCACGACATCCTGCGTCTGCGTGGTGTGCATGCTGTTACGCGTTACATCGTTAACGAAGTACAGGACGTATACCGCCTGCAGGGCGTTAAGATTAACGATAAACACATCGAGGTTATCGTTCGTCAGATGCTGCGTAAAGCAACCATCGAAAACGCGGGCAGCTCCGAGTTCCTCGAAGGCGAGCAGGTTGAATACTCACGCGTCAAGATCGCTAACCGCGAACTGGAAGCGAACGGCAAAATCGGTGCGACCTTCTCGCGCGATCTGCTGGGTATCACCAAAGCGTCTCTGGCAACCGAGTCCTTCATCTCTGCAGCATCGTTCCAGGAAACCACTCGTGTCCTGACCGAAGCCGCTGTTGCAGGTAAACGTGATGAACTGCGCGGTCTGAAAGAGAACGTCATCGTGGGTCGTCTGATCCCGGCTGGTACCGGTTATGCGTACCATCAGGATCGTATGCGTCGTCGTGCTGCAGGCGAACTGCCAGCCGCACCGCAGGTTACTGCTGAAGATGCATCCGCGAGTCTGGCAGAACTGCTGAACGCAGGTCTGGGTGGTTCCGACAACGAGTAATCGTTGAGTCGCTAATAAAAAACCCGCTTCGGCGGGTTTTTTTATATCTGTACAATTTCAGTTTACTAACGGGATCCGTCGATACAGCTCAATCATATCGCCCGCCAGATCCTGTATGACCATCGCGTTCATCAGGTGATCCTGGGAGTGGACGGTGATCAGGTTTACCGGCAGTTTTCCGCTGCCTTCATCAAGACCGATAAGCTGCGTCTGGATCGTGTGCGCATGCTTCACATATTCCCGCGACTCTTCCATCGCTTTCTCGGCTTCGGTAAAGTCGCCTTTACGCGCCATCTGCAACGCCGTGAGGGCAGCACTGCGTGCCGCACCCGCATTGACCAGCAGTTCCATGATCGTTGTTTCTAAATCTTCCATGGTTCACTCCAGAAGTTTGAGCGCTTTTTCCAGTACGGCATCACCTTTCATCATGCCGTAATCCATCATGTCGATCACCGCGACCTTTTTACCCAGAGGGTCGGCCTGCGCCTGGAGTTTCGCCTGCTCGTATTTCACCTGGGGCCCCAGCAGAACGATGTCGGCCGTCGCGATGTTGTCTTTAAACTCCGCAACCGGAACGGCTTTAATGGTGACTTCTACTCCTTTTTTCTGCGCGGCGTCTTTCATACGTTGAACCAGCATGCTGGTTGACATTCCCGCTGCACAGCATAAAACGATGTTCTTCATAATCAGCCTCGATCTACATGTGTTTATTGATAATTATCCCGTGCAGAACGCTTCAACAACCGCTTTACCGCGATTGTGTGTCAGGCATCACAAAGAAATCAGCATTTTTCTGAAACCGGTTACAATTTTGCCAGGCATCGCGAAAATCAGCCGACGGAGGTGCGAAGAATGCGGTTTTTCCCCTGCCGCTTCGCACTGTAGAGAGCGTTATCCACACTTTCTACAAATTGCTCCAGCGGTTCGAAATGCCACTCCCCAAGACCACCGCTGAACGTGACCCGCAGGTTTTCCTCCCGCCAGACGCGCTTTTCAACCGCGGTACGCCATGCCTCCAGTAAGGAGAAGGCGTCCGCGATCTGCCCGGCCTGGAAGACTACCGCGAATTCCTCTCCACCGTAGCGGTAAACCGGGACGTGGTGAGGCTGCATGATCTGGATCCCTTCACGGGCTACGTTGCGCAGGACAATATCACCGGTCAGGTGGCCCAGGGTGTCGTTAATCGACTTAAAGTTATCGATATCTACCAGCGCCATCGCAAACGGCTGCTGGGCATTCAGCAATTCCGCGACATCGCTGTCGAATGCGCGGCGGTTTTTACAGCCCGTCAGCGCATCGTGAGTCGCCTGGCGCACATAGGCCATCTCGCGCTCTTTATTCGACTGGATCGTGTGGCTCAGCATGGCTTCAAGACGCGGTGCCTCGCTGACATCGCCGGTTTTGATGGCATTGATAATGTGCATCAGCACGCTACGCGAGGCGTGTCGGAGGTATAAGCCAAAGAGAATGATAATGATGGCCGCCAGCGCGAACCCCCAGCCAACAATCGTCGTTTCGTGGCGGGTAATATCGGTGAGCGTATCACCTGATACCCGGTAGATGACAAACCAGTCCGGGTTAGTAAAGGAGTAGTAGTAATACCAGGCATTGCTTTTCTTGTCGTACAGGTGGCCTTCGCCGCTGGTCATTTTGTCCATCAGCGCTTCGCTTACGTACTTTTTGAAAAGCGCGCCGGTATCAGGGTGAAGCACGACGGCACCGTCACGTTCGACGACGAAGAATTCTCCCTGCACGGGCGCCACCATCTGACGCAGCGTATAGCCCATTGAGGTCAAATCGAGATGAAACGCGATCGTTCCCTTTAGTCTTCCTTCCGGTGAAATCAACGGCTTATAGAGTGTTACTGTCGGATGGCCGGTGAAGTAGTCCATGTAGGGGCGCGTATAGTGGCTGAAGATACTGGCTTCCGCCTGGGCGATAAACCACGGGCGCGTCCGGGGATCGAAGGTTTTACTCTTCTCAGTGGGGAGTACTTCCGGTGCGCGCAGATAATGCCCCTGCGTGTCGGCAAGCGAAATGGAGGAGACGGTCGGCATCAGGTTTTGCAAATGCATCACCATCTGCAGCCCCTGCGTCGGGTTGACGTTCAGCGTCTCGTTTAGCCTGTCGTCGCGCGCGAAGTATATCGCGGCGCGGCCAAGGATATAGTCATTTTCACGCAGGATGGATTCGGTGTAGTTCACCGCCAGGTTGTGCGTAAAATTGCTATTAATCTTGTGATAATCCTCAAGAAAATCCTTTCTCTGCGAAAGCGTCACCGCAATCGCGATCACCGCAAAACTGTAGAGGATCCCCGCGAAGCTGAGCATGATTGGTCGGGTAAAAGAGAGCTTTTTGCTGTGAAGTGCCATGAGTTGTACATCGATCCTGATGGTGAATACTTTTCGTCTGCCGATATCCTCTCAGCATAGTCGCTGTCCTGCGGTTAGCGGTGAATTATACGGAACATGATTACTGACGGGATGATTTATCTTAAGGATCATTAAGAAAATACTTATTAAACGGGCGTGCGCTTTTTGCGCAATTAATCAGAGGCAGGGCGAAACGAGGAAGAAGCTTTTCGCCCTGGCCAGCATCCGTTGCTGACCCTGCGACGATAAAAAACCGGATGAGTGCTGGCAATCATCCGGTTGTGACTCTCCGTAGCGCCTCGACACTTTTTTATCGGGTTGCGGTACGTTGCAACGTTATTGTGAGGCTCTTCCCAGCCAGCTGTCCCAGTCTTTCCAGACCGGTTGTAATCCCTGAGCGCTCAGGGCGGCAGCGACCGCTTCCGGACGCCGCCCGTCATGCGGTACAAACTGCTCCAGCTCCGGGCGATCGTCGGCGTAGCCACCAGGTTGCGTTTTGGAAAACGCGCTGACGTTGTTGATCGCGAGTGGGACCACGCGATCGCGAAACGCCGGCGATTCACGCGTTGACAGGGATAACTCCACTTCCGGCGCGAACAGGCGAAACGCGCAGATGGTCTGCACCAGCTGGCGTTCATCCATAAGCGACGCCGGTTCAATCCCGCCAGCGCAAGGTCGCAGCCGGGGGAAAGAGATGGAATAACGGCTCTGCCAGTAGTGCTGCTGGAGCCACAGGAGATGTTCCGCCACCATGTAACAATCCACCCGCCAGCTGTCGGAGAGCCCGATCAGCGCACCTAGACCGATTTTGTCGATGCCAGCGCGACCCAGCCTGTCCGGGGTCTCCAGGCGGAAGATGAAATCCTGTTTCTTCCCCTTAAGATGATGCCGGGCATAGGTCGCCTCATGGTACGTTTCCTGATAGACCATGACCCCATCCAGACCGAGCGTTTTGAGCTCCGCGTACTCCTCCTGCGAAAGAGGCTGCACTTCCATCTGCAACGACGCGAATTGACGACGAATAGCGGGAAGGTGCTGGCGAAAATAGTCCATTCCCACCTTCCCCTGATGTTCGCCCGTTACCAGCAGCAGATGCTCGAAGCCCATTTCACGGATGGCCGCACACTCACGGGCAATCTCACCCTCATCGAGCGTTTTACGCCTGATGCGGTTGCTCATGGAGAAACCGCAGTAGGTACAGTCATTAGCGCACAGATTCGAAAGATAGAGCGGTACGTAGAAGCTCACCGTGTTGCCAAAGCGCTGACGGGTAAGCCGCTGGGCACGCTGGGCCATCGGTTCGAGGTACGCACTGGCCGCCGGCGAGAGCAGGGCCATCAGATCTTCGCGGGTCAGATGTCGGGCCTGCAACGCCCGCTCCACGTCGGCCGCCGTTTTGCTGTTGATGCGCAGGGCAATGTCGTCCCAGTTAAGCTGCCGCCAGCGCTCGGTAAACGTCCTCATGAGATCGCCTCCAGAAAACCGGTCAGCGGGCTGGTGGCCTGTGCCTGAAAACTGCGTGAACCGGGGCCGGATGCTCTTGCCAGCAAGCCGGCTTCGACAGCCATGCGGAACGCGCGGGCCATCATGACCGGATCGTCGGCAACCGCGATGGCGGTGTTCACCAGTACCGCATCGGCACCCATTTCCAGCGCCTGCGCGGCGTGGCTGGGTACGCCAATGCCGGCATCTACCACCACCGGTACGGTGGCCTGTTCGATGATAATTTCCAGCATCGCGCGGGTTTCCAGCCCCTGATTGGAGCCGATAGGCGCGCCCAGCGGCATGACGGCGGCGCAGCCGACCTCTTCCAGCCGTTTACACAGCACGGGATCGGCCCCGCAGTAAGGCAGAACAGTAAAGCCTTGCTGCACCAGCTTTTCAGCCGCTTTCAGCGTTTCGATGGGATCGGGCAGCAGCCAGCGCGCGTCCGGGTGAATTTCCAGCTTGAGCCAGCGTGTGCCCAGCGCTTCACGGGCCAGCTGAGCCGCAAAAATCGCCTCCTCGGCGGTTTTCGCACCGGAGGTGTTGGGCAGCAGCGTGACGCCCGCTTCCAGTAAGGGAGCCAGAATGGCGTCGCTGTGGTGGCGCAGATCCACGCGCTTGAGCGCCAGCGTCACCAACTGGCTGCCGCTTTCCCGAATGGCGTCCACCATCAGCTGCGGCGAGGCGAATTTCCCGGTTCCGGTAAACAGATGCGAATCAAAAACTTTATCAGCAATACGTAACATCTCAGCCCCCTGCGATAACCTGAAACAGCAGGATCTGGTCGCCCTCATTGACCTGCTGATGTTCCCACTGCTCGCGCGGCAGGATCTGTTGATTGAGTGCCAGCGCCGTTCCCGGCCTGAGCTGGCGCAGCTTGTCGAGCAGGACGGCAACGGTGAGGCCGTCATCGCATTTCATCGGCTCATCGTTAAACAGAATGCGCATTGTGGCCTCCGCACACCGGGCAGCGGCTGTCACGGTGCAGCGCCAGATGGCGCCAGCCGCTGGAGCGGGCATCAAACAGCCGCAGGGTATTGCGTTCCGTCTCCATGCCGCTGAGTAACTTGATGGCTTCCAGCGCCTGCATGGTGCCCATTACGCCGACCACCGGACCAAGAATGCCTGCCGTGCGGCAGTTGCGTTCCGGTTCGGCATCATCCGGCCACAGGCAGCGATAGCAGCCCTGTGCCCACGGTGGCGTCAGGACCATCATCTGGCCGCCGAACCCCACCGCACTGGCGGTGACGAGGGGGGTATGCGTGGCCACGCAGGCGGCGTTGATCGCCTGGCGCGTCGCCATATTGTCGGTACAGTCCAGCACCACATCAGCAAGGGCGACTTCACGCTGCAAATTTTCGCCGCTGAGCCGCTCCTGGCGCGCAATAAGCGTAATATCCGGGTTCAATTGATTCAGCCGCTGGCGGGTAATACGCGCTTTGGGCTGGTTGACATCCTCCGTGGTAAAAAGGATTTGGCGCTGCAGGTTACTGAGATGCACGTCGTCGTCGTCGGCCAGCACCAGCGTGCCCACGCCGGCGCCTGCCAGATAGAGCGCGGCAGGTGCGCCTAATCCTCCCAGACCAACAATCAGCGCCCGGCTGGCGAGCAGTTTTTGCTGCCCGTCGATGGCAATATCCTCCAGCAGGATCTGGCGGCTGTAGCGCATAAAATCACGATCATTCATCACCTGCTCCTGCCAGCTGTAACAGCTGTTCGGTGGCGGCCTGCCAGTTTGCGGCCTGGGTGATGGCGCTGACGACGGCAATACTGCCAACGCCCGTCTCCAGCACCGCCGGCGCCCGTTCAAGGCTAATGCCGCCGATGGCGACGGTAGGATAATCGGCAAGGCGTTTGACGTGACCCGCCAGCTGCGTCAGCCCCTGCGGTGCGGAGGGCATCTGTTTGGTTTGCGTCGGAAAGACGTGACCGAGCGCGATATAGGAGGGGCGAGCCGTCAGCGCCACGTCGATCTCCATGTCGTCGTGCGTTGACACCCCCAGCCGTAATCCGGCGTCCCGGATAGCGCTCAGGTCCGTTGTTTCCAGATCCTCCTGACCCAGATGCACGCCGTAAGCCTGGTGCTTAACGGCCAGTCGCCAGTAGTCGTTTATAAACAGACGGGCGTGATACTGACGCCCCAGCGCAATGGCGGCGACCACATCCGCCTCCACCTCGTCATCGTGTTTATCCTTGATGCGCAACTGGATCGTGCGAACGCCTGCCTCCAGCAGACGTTTGATCCACGCCACGCTGTCCACCACCGGATAGAGACCTAAACGGTAGGGGACGGGCGGAAAATCGGGCTGATACATTACGCCTCCTCTTTTTTGAGGTAGATTTCGCCGCCTTTGGCGCGGAAGGTTTCAGACATGTCCGCCATGCCCACTTCAATGGTTTGCGTGGCGGCGTAGTCGCGTACCTCCTGGCTGATTTTCATCGAGCAGAATTTCGGTCCGCACATGGAGCAGAAGTGCGCGACTTTGCCCGATTCCTGCGGCAGGGTCTCGTCGTGATAGGCGCGGGCGGTGAACGGGTCCAGCGCCAGGTTGAACTGATCTTCCCAGCGGAATTCAAAGCGTGCCTTCGACATGGCGTTATCGCGGATTTGCGCGCCGGGATGGCCTTTCGCCAGGTCCGCAGCGTGGGCGGCGATTTTGTAGGTAATCAGCCCCTGCTTCACGTCCTCTTTGTTAGGCAGGCCGAGGTGCTCTTTCGGCGTCACATAGCAGAGCATGGCGCAACCGAACCAGCCGATCATCGCCGCCCCAATCCCGGATGTGAAGTGGTCATAGCCTGGCGCAATATCGGTGGTCAACGGCCCCAGGGTGTAGAATGGCGCTTCGTGGCAGTGCTCCAGCTCTTCGGTCATATTGCGGCGGATCATCTGCATCGGCACATGTCCCGGGCCTTCAATCATCACCTGCACGTCATACTCCCAGGCGATTTTGGTCAGCTCGCCCAGGGTATGCAGCTCGGCAAACTGCGCTTCGTCGTTGGCGTCGCGAATGGAGCCCGGACGCAGGCCATCCCCCAGCGACAGGGAGACATCGTACGCGGCGCAGATTTCGCAGATCTCGCGGAAGTGTTCGTAGAGGAAGTTCTCTTTATGGTGCGACAGGCACCATTTGGCCATGATGGAGCCGCCGCGTGAGACAATACCGGTCAGACGTTTCGCCGTCATCGGCACGTAGCGCAGCAGTACGCCCGCGTGAATGGTGAAGTAATCTACGCCCTGTTCAGCCTGCTCCAGCAGCGTGTCGCGGAAGGCTTCCCAGGTGAGGTCTTCGGCAATGCCGTTGACCTTCTCCAGGGCCTGGTAGACGGGCACCGTTCCGATAGGAACCGGGCTGTTACGCAGGATCCACTCGCGGGTTTCGTGAATATAGCGCCCGGTTGAGAGATCCATGACCGTGTCCGCACCCCAGCGCGTTGACCAGACGAGCTTTTCCACCTCTTCTTCGATGGAAGAGGTGACGGCCGAGTTACCGATATTGGCGTTAACCTTCACCAGGAAATTGCGGCCGATAATCATCGGCTCAGATTCCGGGTGGTTGATGTTGGCGGGGATAATCGCACGGCCTGCGGCCACCTCATCACGCACAAACTCCGGCGTGATGTTCTCCGGCAGGCGAGCGCCAAAGCCTTCGCCCGGATGCTGATGGCGGAGCACTTCGCTGCGGATGCGCTCGCGCCCCATGTTTTCACGGATAGCGATAAACTCCATCTCCGGCGTGATAATACCCTGGCGCGCATAGTGCAACTGGGTCACACGTTTGCCCGCTTTCGCCCGTTTCGGCGTCAGCAGTCCGGCGAAGCGCAGCTCGTCAAGACCGTCGTCGGCCAGACGCGCTTTGGTGTAAGCCGAACTGCGATCAGACAGCGCTTCGCAGTCATTACGTTCATCAATCCATGGCTGGCGCAGTTTCGCCAGACCCTGCTGCACGTTAATGGCAACAGCAGGATCGCCGTACGGGCCGGAGGTGTCATACACCGGCACAGCTTCGTTGTCTTCATACTGCGGGTTATCTTTGCTGCCGCCGATAAGCGTCGGGCTCAGCTGGATTTCACGCATCGGGACGCGGATATCCGCCCGGGAGCCGGAAATGTAGATGCGTTTTGAGTTCGGGAAAGCAGTGCCTTCCAGGGTATCAATAAAGTGTTGGGCCTGTGCGCGCTGTTCGCGGCGGGTCAGTTTTGCAGTAGACATAGCTCATTCCAAAAGTGAAGGACATGGCTTGTCAGACGACGGATGAAGCAAGAGAGGATCGCCCAGGGGGCGATACAACAGCAGTGTGACTCTTGTTCCCTTCGCAGGTATTAACCTGATCAGGTTCCGCGGATCCCGAATTAACGGTCTCAGCCCGGCTTTCGCTCTGGGCACTCCGACAAGAAAAATCCCCCTCGTGAGAGGGGCGAATGGTTGTAAATTACTCGTTAACGATTAAGAACTCAAGCAGGGCGCACGATGTTATCTTCGGGGCTGGCATCAAGGACGAGGCTAATCAGCTTATCTTCCAGCGTGAATCGCTCTTCCAGCGCTTCGCCAAGGTCGGAAAGCGCCTGCTGGAACTCAAGATAGTTATCGTGATCGATGGCGTTCTCAAGCGTGGAATCGTAGTAATCCATGATCTGTTGGGTGTTGGCTTCCAGCAGCGGATAGAGTTTGCTGGCCGCTAAATACGGTGTTGTCCCTTCCATTTCGCGGATAATGCGTTCATAAATATTGAAATGGCCGTCGGACAGATAGTCGACCAGGCTCTGACAAAAATCATCCAGCGCTTTTTCATTCAACCGCATAAACGATTCTTTGCCAGGCTTAATACCGACCAGATTGTAATAAGCCACGAGTAGATGCTTGCGCACATGTAGCCAGCGATCCACCAGTTTGTTACTTCCTCTAACGCGCTCAGTCAGGCTTTCCAGCTGGTTTAACATGGTCGACTCCGCAAAGTGTAGGATTGAATCTGCTCATCCAGAATGTAACCACAATGCTAACAACATGTCAGTGAAGCGAAGGTAGTGCAATAGATATGGATCGTATTATTGAAAAATCAGATCTCGGTTGGTGGATCGTCAGTCACGAACAAAAATTATGGCTTCCTGACGGGGAGATCCCTTATGGCGCAGCAGAGAGGTTCGATCTTGTGGGCCAGCCGGCGCTGAAGATCGGCGAATGGCAGGGAGATGCGGTGTGGTTGATCCAACAACCCCGTCGTCAGGACATGGGATCGGTTCGACAGGTGTTGGATCTGGACGTGGGCCTGTTCCAGCTGGCGGGGCGTGGTGTACAGCTGGCGGAGTTTTACCGCTCGCATAAATACTGCGGCTACTGCGGTCACACTATGCACCCGAGCAAAACCGAGTGGGCGATGCTCTGCAGCCACTGCCGCGAACGCTACTACCCACAAATTGCGCCGTGCATTATCGTCGCTATCCGCCGGGAGGATTCTATCTTGCTGGCCCAGCATACCCGTCATCGCAACGGCATTCACACCGTGCTGGCTGGTTTCGTTGAGGTGGGTGAAACGCTGGAGCAGGCGGTGGCGCGCGAGGTGATGGAGGAGAGTGGGATTAAAGTGAAGAACCTGCGCTACGTGACCTCCCAGCCCTGGCCCTTCCCGCAGTCGCTGATGACGGCCTTTATGGCCGAATACGACAGCGGCGAGATCGTTATCGATCAGAAAGAGCTTCTGGAAGCGAACTGGTATCGCTATGACGATTTACCGCTGCTTCCCCCACCGGGCACCGTGGCGCGTCGGCTGATAGAAGATACCGTGGCGATGTGTCGGGCCGAGTATGAGTAGTGTTACACTGGGGCCATGACGCTTAAGGAACTGCAAAAATGACCGAACTGAAGAACGATCGTTATCTGCGTGCGCTGCTGCGCCAGCCCGTTGATGTCACCCCGGTATGGATGATGCGCCAGGCGGGACGCTATTTGCCAGAGTACAAAGCCACGCGCGCGCAGGCGGGTGATTTTATGTCGCTGTGCAAAAACGCCGAGCTGGCCTGCGAAGTGACGCTCCAGCCACTGCGTCGCTTCCCGCTGGATGCCGCCATTCTCTTTTCGGACATTCTGACCATTCCGGACGCGATGGGCCTTGGGCTCTATTTCGAAACCGGTGAGGGCCCGCGTTTTACCTCCCCGATTAAAAGCAAAGCCGATGTCGATAAGCTGCCGATCCCCGATCCGGAAGGAGAACTGGGGTATGTGATGAACGCTGTGCGCACCATTCGCCGCGAGCTGAAAGGCGAAGTGCCGCTGATTGGTTTTTCCGGCAGCCCATGGACGCTGGCGACCTATATGGTTGAAGGCGGCAGCAGCAAAGCCTTCACCCAGATTAAAAAGATGATGTACGCCGAGCCGCTGGCCCTGCATGCGCTTCTCGACAAGCTGGCGAAGAGCGTCACGCTCTACCTCAACGCGCAGATTAAAGCGGGTGCGCAGTCGGTCATGATTTTCGACACCTGGGGTGGCGTGCTGACCGGACGCGATTATCAGCAGTTCTCGCTGTACTACATGCACAAAATCGTCGACGGCCTGTTGCGTGAAAACGAAGGCCGCCGCGTGCCGGTGACGCTGTTCACCAAAGGTGGCGGTCAGTGGCTGGAAGCCATGGCGGCAACCGGTTGTGACGCGCTGGGTCTCGACTGGACCACCGATATCGCTGATGCCCGCCGCCGCGTGGGTGACAAAGTGGCGCTGCAGGGCAATATGGATCCTTCCATGCTCTATGCGCCGCCTGCCCGCATTGAGGAAGAAGTGTCGACTATACTGTCTGGTTTCGGCCAGGGTGAAGGACACGTCTTTAACCTTGGCCATGGTATTCATCAGGATGTGCCGCCAGAGCACGCTGGCGTATTTGTGGAGGCGGTGCATCGGCTTTCTGCCCAGTATCACCAGTAAGGAGTGGTTATGGATCTCGCGTCGCTACGCGCTCAGCAAATCGAACTGGCTTCATCAGTGATCCGTGAGGATCAGCTGGATAAGGATCCTCCGCAGTACATTGGCGGAGCCGACGTTGGGTTCGAGCAGGGCGGTGAAGTGACGCGAGCGGCAATGGTGGTTCTGAAATACCCTTCGCTTGAGCTGGTGGAATACAAGGTGGCGCGTATCGCCACCACCATGCCCTACATTCCCGGCTTTCTCTCCTTTCGTGAATATCCCGCGCTGCTGGCCGCGTGGGAGCAACTTTCGCAAAAACCCGACCTGCTGTTTGTCGATGGACACGGTATCTCACACCCGCGCCGTTTAGGCGTTGCCAGCCACTTTGGGCTGCTGGTGGATGTGCCGACCATTGGCGTCGCCAAGAAACGCCTGTGCGGCGCGTTTGAACCCCTTTCCGCCGAGCCGGGCGCGCTGGCGCCGCTTATCCATAAAGGCGAGCAGCTGGCATGGGTCTGGCGCAGTAAAGCCCGCTGTAACCCGCTGTTTATCGCCACCGGGCATCGGGTAAGCATGGACAGCGCTCTGGCGTGGGTGCAGCGCTGTATGAAGGGCTACCGTTTACCGGAACCCACGCGCTGGGCAGACGCCGTGGCCTCTTCGCGTCCAGCTTTTGTTCGTTGGCAGGAAATTCAGCGATGATTCAGGTAAACTGCGCCTAATTTTCGATTCGAGAGATCATCATGCTACAAAACCCGATTCACCTGCGCCTGGAAAAGCTGGAAAGCTGGCAGCACGTCACCTTTATGGCTTGCCTGTGCGAGCGCATGTATCCCAACTATGCCGCGTTTTGCAAGGAGACAGGCTTTGGCGATGGGCATATTTATCGTCGCATTCTGGATCTGATCTGGGAAACGCTGACGGTGAAAGACGCGAAGGTGAATTTCGACTCTCAGCTGGAAAAGCTGGAAGAGGCGATTCCGGTTGCGGATGATTTTGACCTGTATGGCGTCTACCCCGCGATTGATGCCTGCGTGGCGTTAAGCGAACTGCTTCACTCCCGTCTGAGTGGCGAAACGCTGGAGCATGCAATCGAAGTCAGTAAAGCGTCTATCACCACCGTGGCGATGCTGGAAATGACCCAGGAAGGTCGTGAAATGACCGACGAAGAGCTGCGTGCAAACCCGGCCGTAGAGCAAGAATGGGACATTCAGTGGGAAATTTTCCGCCTGCTGGCAGAGTGTGAAGAACGCGATATTGAGCTGATAAAAGGGCTGCGCGCAGACTTACGTGAGGCCGGCGAGAGCAATATTGGTATAATTTTTAACCAATGAGATAAGAAAACTTGAGATAACGCCCGTTTTGTCGCTCCTCGACTCTTCCCTTTCGACCCTTGTCTGGTCTACATTTGGGGGGCGAAAAAAAGTGGCTATCGGTGCGTGTATGCAGGAGAGTGCTTTTTTGGCATTTTCGTCGCACTCGATGCTTAGCAAGCGATAAACACATTGAAAGGATAACTTATGAACAAGACTCAACTGATTGATGTAATTGCGGACAAGGCTGATCTGTCTAAAGTGCAGGCTAAAGCTGCTCTGGAATCTACCCTGGCTGCTATTACTGAGTCTCTGAAAGAAGGTGATGCTGTACAACTGGTTGGTTTCGGTACCTTCAAAGTGAACCACCGCGCTGAGCGTACTGGCCGCAACCCGCAGACCGGTAAAGAAATCAAAATCGCCGCAGCTAACGTGCCGGCATTTGTTTCTGGTAAAGCACTGAAAGACGCTGTTAAGTAAGACGCGTGGCAGTGAACAGTTTTAGCGAAGGGGCGGCAACGCCCCTTTTGTCTTTCTGGCGTGGAACGCTCGCGCTGGCAGGCATACTGTTGCTGTCAGCCTGTAGCCACGATACCTCTCTGCCACCGTTTACCGCCAGTGGCTACGCTGATAACCAGGGTGCGGTCAGGATCTGGCGTAAAGATTCCGGCGGTGAAGTTCATCTGCTCTCTGCGTTTAGCCCGTGGCATAACGGCAATACGTCGACGGCGGAATATCGCTGGCAGGGCGATGAGCTGTCGCTCATTGAACTGAACGTCTACAGCAAAACCCCCGAACATGTGAAAGTGCGTTTTGACGACCACGGCGAGCTAAGCTTTATGCAGCGTGAAGTCAGCGGTCAAAAACAGCAGCTTTCCAGCGATCAAGTCGCGCTCTACCGTTACCGTGCTGAACAAATCCGCCAGACCAGCGATGCGCTGCGTCAGGGCCGCGTCGTGCTGCGCCAGGGTCGCTGGCATACTGATGGGACGGTGACAACTTGCGAAGGGCAGACCATCAAGCCTGACCTCGAATCCTGGGCCATCGAACACATCGAACGCCGTCAGCGGCATTCATCAATGGAAGTGAGTGTGGCGTGGCTTGACGCGCCGGAAGGCTCTCAGCTGCTGCTGGTGGCTAACGAAGACTTCTGCACCTGGCAGCCGACAGAGAAGAGTTTCTGAGTTCTGTGGATTAAGCCGGATGGCGCTAACGCTTATCCGGCCTACGAACGATCCCCTCTCCCTTTGGGAGAGGGTTAGGGTGAGAGGGAAATTACTCCCCCTGCTCACGCGCAATCGCGCGATAGCCGATATCCTGGCGGCTAAAGCTACCGTTCCAGTGAATATCCGCCATCAGCGCATAGGCGCGTTTCTGCGCTTCTGCTACGGTATGGCCCAGCGCGGTAGCACACAGCACGCGTCCGCCGTTGGTCAGTACGCGGTCATCGTCAGCCAGCTTCGTTCCGGCGTGGAATACCTTCGCGCCTTCAACCTCTTCCAGCGGCAGGCCGTGGATCTCATCACCGGTGTTGTAGTGGCCAGGGTATCCACCCGCAGCAATGACTACGCCCAGTGACGCACGCTCGTCCCACTCGGAAGTTTTCTCGTCCAGCTTACCTTCGCACGCCGCCAGGCACAGTTCTACCAGGTCGGATTTCATGCGCAGCATAATGGGCTGGGTTTCCGGATCGCCAAAGCGGCAGTTGAATTCGATGACCTTAGGATTACCCTGCTTGTCGATCATCAGGCCCGCATAGAGGAAACCGGTGTACGTATTCCCCTCGGCAGCCATCCCTTTTACGGTTGGCCAGATGATGCGATCCATTGTGCGCTGGTGCACTTCATCAGTGACCACCGGAGCAGGGGAGTAAGCCCCCATTCCGCCGGTATTCGGGCCGGTATCGCCATTGCCCACACGCTTATGATCCTGGCTGGTGGCCATCGGCAGAACGTGCTCGCCGTCGACCATCACGATAAAGCTCGCCTCTTCGCCGTCGAGGAACTCTTCAATCACAATGCGGTGGCCCGCATCGCCAAAGGCATTGCCTGCCAGCATATCCTGAACCGCGGCTTCGGCTTCTTCGAGCGTCATCGCTACGATCACGCCTTTCCCGGCAGCCAGGCCGTCGGCCTTAATGACAATCGGTGCGCCTTTTTCACGCAGGTAAGCCAGAGCGGGCTCAACCTCTGTGAAGTTCTGGTATTCCGCCGTCGGGATATTGTGACGTGCGAGGAAATCTTTGGTGAAAGCTTTGGAGCCCTCCAACTGGGCAGCACCTTCCGTCGGGCCGAAGATTTTCAGGCCTGCCGCGCGGAACGCATCCACCACGCCAATCACCAGCGGCGCTTCCGGGCCGACGATGGTCAGGTCGATTTTCTCGCTTTGGGCGAAACTCAACAGCGCCGGAATGTCGGTCACGCCGATAGCCACGTTCTGCAGCGCGGGTTCCAGGGCGGTACCGGCGTTGCCCGGCGCCACGAAGACCGTTTTCACCAGCGGAGACTGGGCCGCTTTCCATGCCAGAGCATGCTCGCGTCCGCCGTTACCAATCACTAATACTTTCATTTTCTGCTCCGGGAATTAATGGCGGAAGTGACGCATGTCGGTGAAGATCATCGCAATGCCGTGTTCGTCGGCAGCGGCAATCACTTCGTCGTCACGGATAGAACCACCTGGCTGGATCACGCAGGTGATGCCTACCGCGGCAGCCGCGTCAATACCGTCACGGAACGGGAAGAAGGCATCAGAGGCCATGGCGGAGCCTTTGACTTCCAGACCTTCGTCACCTGCTTTAATACCCGCGATTTTCGCCGAGTAAACGCGGCTCATCTGGCCTGCGCCTATCCCGATGGTCATGTTCTCTTTGGCGTAAACAATGGCGTTGGATTTGACGAACTTCGCCACTTTCCAGCAGAACAGCGCGTCACGCAGCTCCTGCTCTGTCGGCTGACGCTTGGTCACCACGCGCAGGTCGGCTTCTGTCACCATACCCAGATCGCGGTCCTGAACCAGCAGGCCGCCGTTCACGCGTTTGAAGTCCAGGCCCGGAACGCGTTCCGCCCACTGGCCGCAAACCAGGACGCGCACGTTCTGTTTCGCCGCAGTGATCTTCAGCGCTTCTTCAGACGCCGATGGCGCGATGATCACTTCAACAAACTGACGGGAGATAATGGCCTGTGCGGTTTCGGCATCCAGTTCGCGGTTAAACGCGATAATGCCGCCGAAGGCAGACGTCGGGTCGGTTTTATACGCGCGGTCATAGGCATCCAGAATGGAGGTGCTCACGGCAACGCCGCATGGGTTTGCGTGCTTGACGATAACGCAGGCAGGCTCGCTGAATTCTTTCACGCATTCCAGCGCGGCGTCGGTGTCGGCAATGTTGTTATAGGAGAGCGCCTTACCCTGAACCTGCCGGGCGGTCGCAACAGAGGCTTCTTTTACCTCTTCTTCTATATAGAAGGCAGCCTGCTGGTGGCTGTTCTCACCATAACGCATATCCTGCTTCTTGATGAAGTTCAGGTTCAGGGTGCGCGGGAAGCGACCGGAAGGATCTTTACTTTCACCGTGGTAAGCCGGTACCAGGCTACCGAAGTAGTTGGCAATCATGCTGTCGTACGCAGCGGTGTGTTCGAAGGCTTTGATGGCGAGGTCGAAACGCGTTTCCAGGGTCAGTGACCCTTCGTTGGCGTCCATCTCATTAATAATGGCTTCGTAATCGCTGCTCTTTACGACGATGGCGACATCTTTATGGTTCTTGGCCGCGGAGCGCACCATGGTCGGGCCGCCGATATCAATATTTTCTACGGCATCTTCCAGAGAGCAGCCTTCACGGGCAACGGTCTGGGCGAACGGATAGAGGTTAACGACAACCATGTCGATTGGCGCGATCTCATGCTGTTCCATAATGGCGTCGTCCTGACCGCGACGGCCAAGAATACCGCCGTGGACTTTTGGGTGCAGGGTTTTGACGCGTCCATCCATCATTTCCGGGAAACCGGTGTAATCGGACACTTCGGTTACCGGCAGACCTTTATCTGCTAACAGGCGAGCGGTACCGCCTGTAGATAGCAGCTCCACACCGCGTGCAGAAAGTGCCTGAGCGAATTCGACGATACCGGCTTTATCAGAAACACTGAGCAGAGCGCGGCGGACTGGACGACGTTGTTGCATGGTAAATCCCCTGGATTTCACGATTACAGAGAGCGTTAGATGAATTTTCCTGTGAAAAACTCATCTAACACACCTGACGAGGCATCCTTGTGAAGCGCGAGCATTTTAACGAAAACGTTTGCGCAACGCTCGCACATTTTCACTTTTTCGTATCATTGTGGATAAGTCTGTGTGTAAAAAGGTATAAGGCGGGGTTTTGCTGTGGAATGCAGCAGTCAGTCATCTTTCTGTCATTTAGCGGTTGCGGCCTGCGGAGAACTCCCTATAATGCGCCTCCATCGACACGGCGGATGTGAATCACTTCACAAACAGCCCGGTCGGTTGAAGAGAAAAAATCCTGAAATAACGGGTTGACTCTGAAAGAGGAAAGCGTAATATACGCCACCTCGCAACGGTGAGCTGAAAGCCGCGTTGCAACTGCTCTTTAACAATTTATCAGACAATCTGTGTGGGCACTCAAAGTGACATGGATTCTTAATGTCTTCGGACAATAAATGAATACCAAGTCTCTGAGTGAACACGTAATTCATTACGAAGTTTAATTCACGAGCATCAAACTTAAATTGAAGAGTTTGATCATGGCTCAGATTGAACGCTGGCGGCAGGCCTAACACATGCAAGTCGAACGGTAGCACAGAGAGCTTGCTCTCGGGTGACGAGTGGCGGACGGGTGAGTAATGTCTGGGAAACTGCCTGATGGAGGGGGATAACTACTGGAAACGGTAGCTAATACCGCATAACGTCGCAAGACCAAAGAGGGGGACCTTCGGGCCTCTTGCCATCAGATGTGCCCAGATGGGATTAGCTAGTAGGTGGGGTAACGGCTCACCTAGGCGACGATCCCTAGCTGGTCTGAGAGGATGACCAGCCACACTGGAACTGAGACACGGTCCAGACTCCTACGGGAGGCAGCAGTGGGGAATATTGCACAATGGGCGCAAGCCTGATGCAGCCATGCCGCGTGTATGAAGAAGGCCTTCGGGTTGTAAAGTACTTTCAGCGGGGAGGAAGGCGTTGTGGTTAATAACCACAGCGATTGACGTTACCCGCAGAAGAAGCACCGGCTAACTCCGTGCCAGCAGCCGCGGTAATACGGAGGGTGCAAGCGTTAATCGGAATTACTGGGCGTAAAGCGCACGCAGGCGGTCTGTCAAGTCGGATGTGAAATCCCCGGGCTCAACCTGGGAACTGCATTCGAAACTGGCAGGCTAGAGTCTTGTAGAGGGGGGTAGAATTCCAGGTGTAGCGGTGAAATGCGTAGAGATCTGGAGGAATACCGGTGGCGAAGGCGGCCCCCTGGACAAAGACTGACGCTCAGGTGCGAAAGCGTGGGGAGCAAACAGGATTAGATACCCTGGTAGTCCACGCCGTAAACGATGTCGACTTGGAGGTTGTGCCCTTGAGGCGTGGCTTCCGGAGCTAACGCGTTAAGTCGACCGCCTGGGGAGTACGGCCGCAAGGTTAAAACTCAAATGAATTGACGGGGGCCCGCACAAGCGGTGGAGCATGTGGTTTAATTCGATGCAACGCGAAGAACCTTACCTACTCTTGACATCCAGAGAACTTAGCAGAGATGCTTTGGTGCCTTCGGGAACTCTGAGACAGGTGCTGCATGGCTGTCGTCAGCTCGTGTTGTGAAATGTTGGGTTAAGTCCCGCAACGAGCGCAACCCTTATCCTTTGTTGCCAGCGGTCCGGCCGGGAACTCAAAGGAGACTGCCAGTGATAAACTGGAGGAAGGTGGGGATGACGTCAAGTCATCATGGCCCTTACGAGTAGGGCTACACACGTGCTACAATGGCGTATACAAAGAGAAGCGACCTCGCGAGAGCAAGCGGACCTCATAAAGTGCGTCGTAGTCCGGATTGGAGTCTGCAACTCGACTCCATGAAGTCGGAATCGCTAGTAATCGTAGATCAGAATGCTACGGTGAATACGTTCCCGGGCCTTGTACACACCGCCCGTCACACCATGGGAGTGGGTTGCAAAAGAAGTAGGTAGCTTAACCTTCGGGAGGGCGCTTACCACTTTGTGATTCATGACTGGGGTGAAGTCGTAACAAGGTAACCGTAGGGGAACCTGCGGTTGGATCACCTCCTTACCTTAAAGAACCTGCCTTTGTAGTGCTCACACAGATTGTCTGATGAATGATGAACTTCTGAATGTACTTTTGAGTGCATTAAGAAGTTTTGCTCTTTAAAAATCTGGATCAAGCTGAAAATTGAAACGACACACAGTTAATGTGTGTTCGAGTCTCTCAAATTTTCGCAATCAGAAGTGAAACATCTTCGGGTTGTGAGGTTAAGCGACTAAGCGTACACGGTGGATGCCCTGGCAGTCAGAGGCGATGAAGGACGTGCTAATCTGCGAAAAGCGCCGGCGAGGTGATATGAACCTTTGACCCGGCGATGTCCGAATGGGGAAACCCAGTGTGTTCCGACACACTATCGTTAACTGAATACATAGGTTAACGAGGCGAACCGGGGGAACTGAAACATCTAAGTACCCCGAGGAAAAGAAATCAACCGAGATTCCCCAGTAGCGGCGAGCGAACGGGGAGCAGCCCAGAGTCTGAATCAGCTTGTGTGTTAGTGGAACGGTCTGGAAAGTCCGACGGTACAGGGTGATAGTCCCGTACACGAAAACACACAGGTTGTGAACTCGAAGAGTAGGGCGGGACACGTGGTATCCTGTCTGAATATGGGGGGACCATCCTCCAAGGCTAAATACTCCTGACTGACCGATAGTGAACCAGTACCGTGAGGGAAAGGCGAAAAGAACCCCGGCGAGGGGAGTGAAAAAGAACCTGAAACCGTGTACGTACAAGCAGTGGGAGCACCTTCGGGTGTGACTGCGTACCTTTTGTATAATGGGTCAGCGACTTATATTCTGTAGCAAGGTTAACCGTATAGGGGAGCCGAAGGGAAACCGAGTCTTAACTGGGCGTTAAGTTGCAGGGTATAGACCCGAAACCCGGTGATCTAGCCATGGGCAGGTTGAAGGTTGGGTAACACTAACTGGAGGACCGAACCGACTAATGTTGAAAAATTAGCGGATGACTTGTGGCTGGGGGTGAAAGGCCAATCAAACCGGGAGATAGCTGGTTCTCCCCGAAAGCTATTTAGGTAGCGCCTCGTGAACTCATCTTCGGGGGTAGAGCACTGTTTCGGCTAGGGGGCCATCCCGGCTTACCAACCCGATGCAAACTACGAATACCGAAGAATGTTATCACGGGAGACACACGGCGGGTGCTAACGTCCGTCGTGAAGAGGGAAACAACCCAGACCGCCAGCTAAGGTCCCAAAGTCATGGTTAAGTGGGAAACGATGTGGGAAGGCACAGACAGCCAGGATGTTGGCTTAGAAGCAGCCATCATTTAAAGAAAGCGTAATAGCTCACTGGTCGAGTCGGCCTGCGCGGAAGATGTAACGGGGCTAAACCATGCACCGAAGCTGCGGCAGCGACGCTTATGCGTTGTTGGGTAGGGGAGCGTTCTGTAAGCCGTTGAAGGTGGCCTGTGAGGGTTGCTGGAGGTATCAGAAGTGCGAATGCTGACATAAGTAACGATAAAGCGGGTGAAAAGCCCGCTCGCCGGAAGACCAAGGGTTCCTGTCCAACGTTAATCGGGGCAGGGTGAGTCGACCCCTAAGGCGAGGCCGAAAGGCGTAGTCGATGGGAAACAGGTTAATATTCCTGTACTTGGTGTTACTGCGAAGGGGGGACGGAGAAGGCTATGTTAGCCGGGCGACGGTTGTCCCGGTTTAAGCATGTAGGCGGAGGTTCCAGGTAAATCCGGTACCTTTTTAACGCTGAGGTGTGATGACGAGGCACTACGGTGCTGAAGTAACAAATGCCCTGCTTCCAGGAAAAGCCTCTAAGCATCAGGTAACATCAAATCGTACCCCAAACCGACACAGGTGGTCAGGTAGAGAATACCAAGGCGCTTGAGAGAACTCGGGTGAAGGAACTAGGCAAAATGGTGCCGTAACTTCGGGAGAAGGCACGCTGATATGTAGGTGAAGCCCCTGCGGGTGGAGCTGAAATCAGTCGAAGATACCAGCTGGCTGCAACTGTTTATTAAAAACACAGCACTGTGCAAACACGAAAGTGGACGTATACGGTGTGACGCCTGCCCGGTGCCGGAAGGTTAATTGATGGGGTTAGCGGTAACGCGAAGCTCTTGATCGAAGCCCCGGTAAACGGCGGCCGTAACTATAACGGTCCTAAGGTAGCGAAATTCCTTGTCGGGTAAGTTCCGACCTGCACGAATGGCGTAATGATGGCCAGGCTGTCTCCACCCGAGACTCAGTGAAATTGAACTCGCTGTGAAGATGCAGTGTACCCGCGGCAAGACGGAAAGACCCCGTGAACCTTTACTATAGCTTGACACTGAACACTGGTCCTTGATGTGTAGGATAGGTGGGAGGCTTTGAAGTGTGGACGCCAGTCTGCATGGAGCCGTCCTTGAAATACCACCCTTTAATGGCTGGTGTTCTAACGTAGACCCGTGATCCGGGTTGCGGACAGTGTCTGGTGGGTAGTTTGACTGGGGCGGTCTCCTCCCAAAGAGTAACGGAGGAGCACGAAGGTTAGCTAATCCTGGTCGGACATCAGGAGGTTAGTGCAATGGCATAAGCTAGCTTGACTGCGAGAGTGACGGCTCGAGCAGGTGCGAAAGCAGGTCATAGTGATCCGGTGGTTCTGAATGGAAGGGCCATCGCTCAACGGATAAAAGGTACTCCGGGGATAACAGGCTGATACCGCCCAAGAGTTCATATCGACGGCGGTGTTTGGCACCTCGATGTCGGCTCATCACATCCTGGGGCTGAAGTAGGTCCCAAGGGTATGGCTGTTCGCCATTTAAAGTGGTACGCGAGCTGGGTTTAGAACGTCGTGAGACAGTTCGGTCCCTATCTGCCGTGGGCGCTGGAGAATTGAGGGGGCTGCTCCTAGTACGAGAGGACCGGAGTGGACGCATCACTGGTGTTCGGGTTGTCATGCCAATGGCACTGCCCGGTAGCTAAATGCGGAAGAGATAAGTGCTGAAAGCATCTAAGCACGAAACTTGCCCCGAGATGAGTTCTCCCTGAGACTTTAAGTCTCCTGAAGGAACGTTGAAGACGACGACGTTGATAGGTCGGGTGTGTAAGCGCAGCGATGCGTTGAGCTAACCGATACTAATGAACCGTGAGGCTTAACCTTACAACGCCGAAGATGTTTTGGCGAAGAGACGACACAAGTTTCAGCTTTGATACAGATTAAACAGAATTTGCCTGGCGGCTTTAGCGCGGTGGTCCCACCTGACCCCATGCCGAACTCAGAAGTGAAACGCCGTAGCGCCGATGGTAGTGTGGGGTCTCCCCATGTGAGAGTAGGGAACTGCCAGGCATCAATTTAAAAGAACCCCGTACCGTAAGGTGCGGGGTTTTTTGCTTTTGTTTTTCTCCCTCTCCCTGAAACTTTCTCACCTTCGCCTTGCAGACTCGACATTCCGATCATTTCTGGGTATCGTTAGCTGTCTGGATGTCTAAACGTTTATACGTATACTGTGAGGAAGTAAGGTTATGCCGATTCGGGTGCAGGACGAGCTACCAGCCGTCAATTTCTTACGTGAAGAAAACGTCTTCGTTATGACGGCTTCACGTGCGACAGTTCAGGAAATTCGCCCGCTGAAGGTGCTTATTCTCAATCTGATGCCGAAGAAGATTGAAACTGAAAACCAGTTCCTGCGTTTGCTCTCGAACTCCCCGCTGCAGGTGGATATTCAGCTCCTGCGAATCGATGCCCGAGAGTCGCGTAATACGCCTTCTGAGCACCTGAACACCTTCTACTGCAACTTCGATGACATTCAGGGCGAAAACTTCGACGGACTGATTGTGACCGGTGCCCCGCTGGGTCTGGTTGAATTCAACGATGTTGCCTACTGGCCGCAGATCAAACAGGTGCTGGAGTGGGCAAAAGATCACGTCACGTCGACATTGTTTGTCTGTTGGGCGGTACAAGCCGCTCTGAATATTCTTTATGGCATCCCCAAACAAACCCGCACTGAAAAGCTCTCCGGCGTGTACGAACACCACATTCTCCATCCCCATGCTCTGCTGACGCGCGGGTTTGATGATTCTTTCCTGGCGCCACATTCACGTTATGCCGATTTCCCGGCGCAGTTGATACGTGATTACACCGATCTGGAGATCCTGGCCGAAACAGAGGATGGCGATGCTTACCTGTTTGCCAGCAAAGATAAACGCATTGCCTTTGTAACCGGACATCCGGAGTACGATCCGCATACCCTCGCGTCAGAGTATTTCCGTGATGTCGAAGCGGGCCTTAACCCGGATGTTCCGTACAACTATTTCCCGAAAAACGATCCACAGAACACACCGAGAGCCACCTGGCGCAGCCACGGGAATTTGCTTTTTACCAACTGGCTCAACTATTACGTCTACCAGATCACGCCATACGATCTGCGTCACATGAATCCGACGCTGGAGTAATCGTCTGCACTAAACGATCCTAAAGCGTTTCAGCTATTCACATCAGGCACCTTCGGGTGCCTTTTTTATTTCCGAAATGCCACTCATCAAGCGAGGTAACTTTAATCTCATTAAAATCAATTGGTTGCCTGTTATTTTAAATTAAAATGGAAATTGTTTTTGATTTTAGAAAAAATGGAGATAGTCTTAATTCTGCTGAGCGAAAACTACCCAACGATCTTTCGTTCGCATCGGGGGCGTGATTTTGGATCTTTGATGAGGAGCAGAGTAATGACTCAACAGGCAACGACGGTCGATGAACTGGCCTTTACCCAGCCGTATGGCGAGCAGGAACAGCAAGTATTGACGGCAGAAGCGGTAGAATTTCTGACTGAACTGGTAACCCGCTTTACGCCACAGCGTAATAAGCTGCTGGCGGCACGCATTCATCAGCAGCAGGAAATTGATAACGGCAAGTTGCCTGGTTTTATTTCGGAAACCGCTTCCATTCGCCGTGGTGAATGGAAAATCCGCGGCATTCCTGACGACTTACAGGATCGTCGCGTTGAGATCACCGGCCCGGTAGAGCGTAAAATGGTGATCAACGCCATGAACGCGAACGTTAAAGTCTTTATGGCCGATTTTGAAGACTCACTGGCACCGGACTGGCGTAAGGTCATCGAGGGGCAGATCAACCTGCGCGATGCCGTGAACGGCACCATCAGCTATACCAACGAAGCCGGTAAAATTTATCAACTCAAACCGAACCCGGCGGTGCTGATCTGTCGCGTACGTGGTCTGCATCTGCCGGAAAAACATGTTACCTGGCGCGGGGAAGCCATTCCGGGAAGCCTGTTTGATTTTGCGCTCTATTTCTTCCACAACTATAAGGCCCTGCTGGCAAAAGGTAGCGGCCCGTATTTCTATCTGCCTAAAACACAGGCCTGGCAGGAAGCGGCCTGGTGGAGCGAGGTGTTCAGCTATGCGGAAGATCGTTTCAACCTGCCGCGTGGCACCATCAAGGCCACACTGCTGATTGAAACATTGCCCGCAGTGTTCCAGATGAACGAAATTCTCCATGCCCTGCGCGACCACATTGTCGGCCTGAACTGTGGGCGCTGGGACTATATTTTCAGCTACATCAAAACCCTGAAAAACTATCCCGACCGCGTGCTGCCGGATCGCCAGGTCGTCACCATGGATAAACCGTTCCTCAGCGCCTACTCGCGTCTGCTGATCAAAACCTGCCACAAGCGCGGCGCTTTTGCGATGGGCGGTATGGCGGCCTTTATCCCGAGCAAAGATGCTGAGCGTAACAACCAGGTGCTCAACAAGGTGAAAGCCGATAAAGAGCTTGAAGCACGTAACGGCCATGACGGGACGTGGATCGCGCACCCGGGTCTGGCGGATACGGCCATGGAAGTCTTCAACCGCATACTCGGTGACAACAAAAACCAGCTGTTCGTCACGCGCGAAGAGGATGCCCCAACGGCGGAAGAACAGCTGCTGGCCCCGTGTGCAGGCGAACGTACGGAAGAGGGCATGCGCGCCAATATTCGCGTGGCCGTGCAGTACATCGAAGCGTGGATCTCCGGCAACGGCTGTGTACCGATCTACGGCCTGATGGAAGATGCCGCGACGGCAGAGATCTCACGCACCTCAATCTGGCAGTGGATCCACCATCAAAAAACGCTCAGCAACGGCAAGCCGGTGACCAAATCCCTGTTCCGCCAGATGCTGGCTGAAGAGATGCGGGTGATCCAGGACGAGCTGGGCGAACACCGCTTCAGCAGCGGACGTTTTGACGACGCCGCGCGCCTGATGGAGCAAATCACCACATCAGATGACTTAATCGACTTCCTGACCCTGCCGGGCTACCGCTTCCTGGCGTAACTCACCACATAACAATATGGAGCATCTGCACATGAAAACCCGTACCCAACAAATCGAAGAATTAAAGAAAGAGTGGACACAGCCTCGCTGGGAAGGCATCCGCCGTCCTTATAGCGCGGAAGAGGTGGTGAAATTACGCGGCTCGGTCAATCCGGAATGCACGCTGGCACAGAACGGTGCGGCGAAGATGTGGAAGCTGTTGCACGGCGGTTCCAAAAAGGGCTATATCAACAGCCTCGGTGCGCTGACCGGCGGTCAGGCACTGCAGCAGGCGAAGGCAGGCATTGAAGCTATTTATCTCTCCGGCTGGCAGGTCGCGGCGGATGCCAACCTGGCGTCCAGCATGTATCCGGATCAGTCGCTCTATCCGGCTAACTCGGTGCCGTCGGTCGTGGATCGGATCAACAACACCTTCCGCCGTGCGGATCAGATCCAGTGGGCCGCAGGTATCGAGCCAAACGATCCGCGCTTTATTGACTACTTCCTGCCGATCGTCGCGGACGCAGAAGCCGGTTTTGGTGGCGTGCTGAACGCATTTGAGCTGATGAAATCGATGATTGAGGCCGGTGCAGCGGCCGTTCACTTCGAAGATCAGCTGGCGTCCGTGAAGAAGTGCGGGCACATGGGCGGGAAAGTTCTCGTCCCGACCCAGGAAGCGATTCAGAAGCTGGTAGCGGCGCGTCTGGCCGCTGACGTGCTCGGCGTGCCGACGCTGGTCATTGCCCGTACCGATGCGGACGCGGCTGATCTGATCACCTCGGACTGCGACCCGTACGACAGCGAGTTTATTACCGGCGAGCGCACCAGCGAAGGGTTCTATCGTACCCATGCGGGCATTGAGCAGGCGATCAGCCGTGGCCTGGCGTACGCCCCGTACGCGGACCTGGTCTGGTGTGAAACCTCCACGCCGGATCTGGCGCTGGCAAAACGCTTTGCCGATGCCATCCACGCGAAATACCCGGGCAAACTGCTGGCCTATAACTGCTCGCCGTCCTTCAACTGGCAGAAGAATCTGGACGATAAAACCATCGCCAGCTTCCAGCAGCAGCTGTCTGATATGGGCTACAAGTACCAGTTCATCACCCTGGCGGGTATCCACAGCATGTGGTTCAACATGTTCGACCTGGCCCATGCCTACGCGCAGGGTGAGGGCATGAAGCACTATGTTGAGAAGGTACAGCAGCCAGAATTTGCCGCCGGTAAAGAGGGCTATACCTTCGTTTCACATCAGCAGGAGGTGGGAACCGGCTACTTCGATAACGTGACAACCATCATTCAGGGTGGCGCCTCCTCCGTCACCGCTTTAACGGGATCAACGGAAGAAGCACAGTTCTAATCTTTTCCCCCCTCACCCTAACCCTCTCCCCGAAGGGGAGAGGGGACGGTCTGGTGCAGATCTGTTTCTCCCTCGCCCCATTGGGGAGAGGGCCGGGGTGAGGGGTAAGGGGAATATATGTCGCGTGGTCTGGAATTACTGATTGCCCAAACTATTCTGCAGGGCTTTGATGCACAGTATGGACGTTTTCTGGAAGTGACCTCCGGCGCCCAGCAGCGCTTTGAACACGCTGACTGGCATGCGGTGCAGCAGGCGATGAAGCAGCGTATCCATCTTTACGACCACCACGTGGGTCTGGTGGTGGAGCAGTTGCGCTGTATTACCGACGGTAAAAGCCCGGATGCGGAATTTTTGCTGCGCGTGAAGGATCATTACACCCATTTGTTACCGGACTACCCGCGCTTCGAGATTGCGGAGAGCTTTTTTAACTCCGTCTATTGCCGGTTATTTGACCACCGCTCATTATCTCCTGAGCGGTTATTTATCTTCAGCTCCCAGCCCGAGCGACGCTTTCGTACCATTCCGCGTCCGCTGGCCAAAGATTTCTTCCCTGATAGCGGATGGGAAAAGCTTCTGCATCGTGTGCTAACTGATTTGCCGCTGCGCTTACCCTGGGAGAATAAAGCCCGGGATATTGGTTATATCCACGCCCATCTTATTGAAACCTTCGGCACGGAGGTACTCAGCCATAGCCATTTGCAGGTCGCTAATGAGCTTTTCTACCGCAATAAAGCCGCATGGCTGGTCGGTAAACTGATTACACCCTCGGCCATTCTGCCGTTTCTGCTGCCCATCCATCGCACCGATGACGGCGAACTGTTTGTCGATACCTGCCTGACCACCAGCGCGGAGGCCAGCATTGTGTTTGGCTTCGCCCGCTCCTACTTTATGGTCTATGCCCCGTTACCTGCCGCGCTCGTGGAGTGGTTGCGTGAGATCCTGCCGGGCAAAACCACGGCCGAGCTGTATATGGCGATTGGCTGTCAGAAGCACGCCAAAACGGAAAGCTACCGGGAGTACCTGCGCTATGTCACCACCGCCGATGAGCAGTTTATTGAAGCGCCCGGCATTCGCGGCATGGTGATGCTGGTATTTACCCTTCCGGGCTTCGACCGCGTATTTAAGGTGATCAAAGATAAATTCGCGCCGCAGAAAGAGATGACCGCGGCACACGTTCGTGCCTGCTACCAACTGGTGAAGGAGCACGATCGCGTCGGACGCATGGCGGATACTCAGGAGTTCGAAAACTTTGTGCTGGATAAGCAGCAGATCGATCCGGCGCTCATGACCCTTTTACTGCAGGAAGCCTCGGGTAAAATCACCGATCTTGGCGACAAAATCGTAATAAGCCATCTCTACATTGAACGCCGCATGGTGCCGCTGAATATCTGGCTGGAGCAGTCCGAAGGCCAGGCGCTGCGTGATGCCATTGAAGAGTACGGCAACGCGATTCGCCAGCTTGCCGCGGCCAATATTTTCCCCGGTGATATGCTGTTTAAGAACTTCGGCGTCACGCGTCACGGGCGCGTGGTGTTCTACGATTACGACGAAATTTGCTACATGACAGAAGTGAATTTCCGCGATATCCCACCGCCCCGTTATCCGGAAGATGAGCTTTCCGGCGAGCCGTGGTACAGCGTCTCACCGGGCGATGTCTTTCCTGAAGAGTTTCGCCACTGGCTGTGCGCTGACCCGCGCATCGGGCCGTTGTTTGAAGAGATGCATGAGGATCTGTTCCGCGCCAGCTACTGGCGGGGACTGCAAACGCGGATCAAAAATGGGCATGTGGAAGATGTCTACGCTTACCGCCGTAAGCAGCGCTTTTGCATCCGGTTTTCAGAGTGCATCATGTAGGCCGGGTAAGGCGAAGCCCCCACCCGGCAATGCATGCCTAACGGATCCCACCATACGCCAGGGTCACCTCTTTCGCCGCCTTAATCACCAGCGCACCCAGCTCGGTGACCCGATCGTCGGTCATGCGGGAAATCGGCCCGGAGATGGAGATGGCGGCAAACGGTTCGCGGTGTTCGTCAAAGATACAGGCTGCGATACAGCGCAGGCCGAGGGCATGTTCTTCATCATCAAACGAATAGCCACGCTTGCGGGTCAGGGCCAAATCTTCTTTCAGATGCACCGGCGACACCAGCGTAGCGTGCGTGTAGGCATGCAGTCCCTTGCGGTGCAGCAGCCCTGTCACCTGTTCCTCGCTCAGCTGTGACAGAAACGCTTTCCCCGCGCCCGACGCGTGCATCGGCAGCTTGCCGCCAATGGGGGCTGACATGCGCATCAGCTGCGTGCACTGTACCTGGTCGATAATGATCGCCTGATGGTCACTCTGGTCGAGTACCGCCAGGTTTACCGTCTCGCCGGAATCTTCCATCAGCTTGCGCAGAATCGGGTGCACAATCGCCAGCAGGTTGCGGCTCTGCAGGAAGCTGCTGCCGACGATAAACGCATGGGCGCCTACCGCCCAGTGCCCCAGCTCGCCGACCTGACGGACAAAGCCCAGCTGTTGCATGGTGGTCAGCAGCCGGTGGGTTGTGGAGTTCGGCAGGCCCGCCTGCTGCGCCAGCTCCGTCAGGGCCACGCTGCTGTGCGACTCGGCTATCCACTCCAGCAGCTTCAGACCGCGCGTGAGCGATTGAACCTGTCCGCCCTGTTGTGCGGCGGCGGTGGTGGCAGCAGGTTTTCTGCCGCGTTTAGCGGGAACGGTCGCGACCATGACGATCTCCTTTTTCTGTATCGTGGAAATCATTTTCGTTTTATTTGGTGAATTTGCAACCGTTATCCTGACTGATCGGAGGAGTGATGGTGAACATGTCTCATGTTACCCCTGAGTGACTTTTCCACCCTGCGAGATTGTGCCAGTATGGGACGCAGCCTTTTGGCCTTGTTGAGCGTTGTCGGGAGCAAGTGTGAGCAGCAAAGTAGAGCAACTGCGTGCGCAGTTAAATGAACGAATTCTGATGCTGGACGGCGGTATGGGCACCATGATCCAGGGCTATCGCCTGAGCGAAGACGATTTCCGCGGCGAACGCTTCGCTGACTGGCCATGCGACCTGAAAGGAAACAACGACCTGCTGGTGCTCAGCAAGCCGTCCGTGATCAAGGATATCCACAACGCCTACTTTGAGGCGGGCGCGGATATTATTGAAACCAACACCTTTAACTCGACAACCATCGCCATGGCGGATTACCAGATGGAATCCCTGTCGGCGGAAATCAACTATGAAGCCGCGAAGCTGGCGCGCACCTGTGCCGATGAGTGGACGGCCCGCACGCCGGAGAAACCGCGCTACGTTGCCGGGGTGCTGGGTCCCACCAACCGCACCGCGTCGATTTCACCGGACGTGAACGACCCGGCGTTTCGTAATATCACCTTTGACCAGCTGGTCGTGGCCTATCGTGAATCGACCAGAGCGCTGGTGGAAGGCGGTTCCGATCTGATCCTGATTGAAACGGTATTCGACACCCTCAACGCCAAAGCCGCGATTTACGCGGTGAAAGAGGAGTTCGAGGCGCTGGGCGTTGACCTGCCGATCATGATTTCCGGCACCATCACCGACGCCTCGGGCCGTACCCTGTCCGGCCAGACAACTGAAGCGTTTTACAACTCGCTACGGCATGCTGAGGCCCTCTCCTTCGGCCTGAACTGTGCGCTGGGGCCGGATGAGCTGCGCCAGTACGTGCAGGAGCTGTCGCGTATTGCGGAATGCTACGTCACCGCCCACCCGAACGCCGGTCTGCCGAACGCGTTTGGTGAGTACGATCTGGATGCCGACACCATGGCGGCACAAATTCGCGAATGGGCCGAGTCCGGCTTTCTGAACATCGTCGGCGGCTGCTGCGGCACCACGCCGGCGCACATCGCTGCGATGAGCAACGCCGTAGCCGGACTGCCGCCGCGCAAGCTGCCGGAGCTTCCCGTTGCCTGTCGTCTTTCCGGCCTTGAGCCGTTGACCATCGGCGAAGACAGCCTGTTTGTGAACGTGGGTGAACGTACTAACGTCACCGGCTCGGCGAAGTTCAAGCGCCTGATTAAAGAAGAGAAGTACAGCGAAGCGCTGGACGTCGCCCGCCAGCAGGTGGAGAGCGGCGCTCAGATTATCGATATCAACATGGATGAGGGGATGCTCGACGCCGAAGCGGCGATGGTGCGTTTCCTCAACCTGATTGCCGGTGAGCCGGATATCGCCCGCGTGCCGATCATGATTGACTCCTCCAAATGGGAGGTCATCGAAAAAGGGCTGAAGTGCATTCAGGGGAAAGGCATCGTCAACTCCATCTCGATGAAAGAGGGCGTGGATATCTTTATCCACCACGCGAAGATGGTGCGCCGCTACGGGGCCGCCGTGGTGGTGATGGCCTTTGACGAAGTGGGCCAGGCCGACACCCGCGAGCGCAAAATCGAGATTTGCCGCCGCGCGTACAAGATTTTAACCGAAGAGGTGGGCTTCCCGCCGGAAGACATCATCTTTGACCCGAATATCTTCGCCGTCGCGACCGGGATTGAAGAGCACAACAACTACGCCCAGGATTTTATCGGCGCGTGTGAAGACATCAAACGCGAGCTGCCGCATGCGCTGATCTCCGGCGGCGTGTCGAACGTCTCGTTCTCGTTCCGCGGTAACGACCCGGTGCGTGAAGCGATTCACGCCGTGTTCCTCTATTACGCCATCCGCAACGGGATGGACATGGGGATCGTCAATGCCGGACAGCTGGCAATTTATGACGACCTGCCTGCGGAGCTACGCGACGCGGTAGAAGACGTGATCCTTAACCGCCGCGACGACGCGACCGAGCGGCTGCTGGATTTGGCCGAAAAATACCGTGGCAGCAAGTCGGATGACGCAGCCAATGTTCAGCAGGCCGAGTGGCGCGCCTGGGACGTGAAAAAACGCCTGGAATATTCGCTGGTCAAAGGCATCACCGAGTTCATCGAACAGGATACCGAAGAGGCGCGTCAGCAGTCAGCCCGTCCGATTGAAGTGATCGAAGGGCCACTGATGGACGGCATGAACGTGGTGGGCGATCTGTTCGGTGAGGGCAAGATGTTCCTGCCCCAGGTGGTGAAGTCTGCCCGCGTAATGAAGCAGGCCGTGGCATACCTGGAGCCGTTTATCGAAGCCAGCAAAGAGCAGGGTTCCAGCAACGGCAAAATGGTCATTGCCACCGTGAAGGGCGACGTGCATGACATCGGCAAGAACATCGTCGGCGTGGTGCTGCAGTGTAATAACTACGAAATTATCGACCTCGGCGTGATGGTCCCGGCGGATAAAATCCTCAGGACCGCGCGCGAAGTGAATGCCGACCTGATTGGCCTCTCCGGGCTGATTACGCCATCGCTGGACGAGATGGTTAACGTGGCGAAAGAGATGGAGCGTCAGGGCTTCACCATTCCGCTGCTGATTGGCGGGGCGACCACCTCGAAAGCGCACACGGCAGTTAAAATCGAACAGAACTACAGCGGCCCGACGGTGTACGTGCAGAACGCCTCGCGTACCGTTGGCGTGGTCTCCGCGCTGCTCTCCGACACCCAGCGCGATGACTTTGTGGCGCGTACCCGTAAAGAGTACGAAACCGTCCGCATCCAGCATTCCCGCAAGAAACCGCGTACGCCACCGGTAACGCTGCAGGCGGCACGCGATAACGATCTGGCCTTTGACTGGTCGAGCTATACGCCGCCGGTGGCCCATCGGCTGGGCGTGCAGGAGGTGACCGCCAGCATCGAAACGCTGCGCAACTACATCGACTGGACTCCGTTCTTTATGACCTGGTCGCTGGCGGGTAAATATCCGCGCATCCTCGAGGATGAGGTGGTCGGTGATGAGGCGAAGCGCTTGTTTAAAGACGCCAACGATATGCTCGATAAGCTCAGTGCAGAGAAAACCCTTAACCCGCGGGGCGTGGTCGGGCTCTTCCCGGCGAATCGCGTGGGCGATGACATCGAAATTTATCGTGATGAAACCCGCACCCATGTGCTGGCGGTCAGCCGCCATCTGCGTCAGCAAACCGAAAAAGTGGGCTTTGCCAACTACTGCCTGGCCGATTTCGTGGCACCGAAGCTTTCCGGTAAAGCGGATTATATCGGTGCCTTCGCCGTGACCGGTGGTCTGGAAGAAGATGCCCTGGCGGACGCTTTTGAAGCGCAGCACGATGATTACAATAAAATCATGGTGAAAGCGATTGCCGACCGCCTGGCGGAAGCCTTCGCCGAGTACCTGCATGAGCGTGTGCGTAAGGTGCACTGGGGCTACGCGGCCAATGAGAATCTCAGCAACGAGGAGCTGATCCGCGAGAACTACCAGGGCATTCGTCCGGCACCGGGTTATCCGGCCTGTCCGGAGCACACCGAAAAAGGCACCATCTGGACATTACTGGACGTAGAGGCGCATACCGGGATGAAGCTCACGGAGTCGTTCGCCATGTGGCCGGGGGCGTCCGTTTCCGGCTGGTACTTCAGCCATCCTGACAGCAAATATTTCGCCGTGGCGCAGCTGCAGCGGGATCAGATTGAAGATTATGCCCTGCGTAAAGGCATGAGCGTTGCTGAAGTGGAGCGCTGGTTAGCACCGAATTTAGGCTACGACGCGGACTGACGTCACTTTTCCTTACAACAAACAGGGCGCTCATTGGGCGCCCTGTCTCTTTCTTACGTTTAAACCCTTATACTGAACCTAAGGAAAACGAATAACGATAAGGAGGAAAACCTTCCGTGCTGACCTTGTTACATCTGCTTTCTGCAGTCGCACTGCTCGTCTGGGGCACCCATATCGTTCGTACCGGCGTGATGCGTGTCTTTGGTGCCCGTTTACGCACCGTTCTCAGCAACAGCGTTGAGAAGAAGCCGCTCGCCTTCTGCGCGGGCATTGGCGTGACGGCACTGGTGCAGAGCAGTAACGCCACAACACTGCTTGTCACCTCCTTTGTGGCGCAGGATCTGGTGGCGCTGGCCCCGGCGCTGGTCATTGTGCTGGGGGCGGACGTGGGTACCGCGCTGATGGCGCGTATCCTGACGTTCGATCTCTCCTGGCTCTCGCCGCTGCTGATTTTCATTGGCGTCATCTTCTTCCTCGGACGCAAACAGACGCGGGCCGGGCAGCTTGGACGCGTGGGGATTGGCCTGGGGCTGATCCTGCTGGCGCTGGAGCTGATTGTTCAGGCCGTCACCCCTATTACTGAGGCCAACGGTGTTCAGGTGATCTTCGCCTCCCTGACCGGTGACATCATGCTGGACGCACTGATTGGCGCGGTGTTTGCCATCGTCAGCTACTCCAGCCTGGCCGCCGTGCTGCTGACGGCAACGCTCACCGCCGCCGGGGCGATCTCCTTCCCGGTTGCGCTGTGCCTGGTGATCGGGGCTAATCTCGGCTCTGGCCTGCTGGCGATGCTCAATAACAGCGCCGCCAACGCTGCCGCCCGCCGCGTGGCCCTGGGTAGCCTGCTGTTTAAGCTGGTGGGCAGCCTGATCATTCTGCCGTTTGTCCATCCGCTGGCGAACCTGATGGACAACCTCCCGCTGCCGAAGGCGGAGCTGGTGATTTACTTCCACGTCTTCTACAACCTGGTACGTTGCCTGGCGATGGTCCCCTTTGCCGAGCCGATGGCCCGCTTCTGTGAGCGCCTGATCCAGGATGAACCGGAGCTGGATGCGCGCCTGAAACCGAAGCATCTGGATACCTCCGCGCTGGATACGCCGGCGCTGGCGCTGGCGAATGCCGCCCGCGAGACGTTGCGCATGGGCGACGCCATGGAAACCATGCTCGAAGGCCTGCAAAAGGTGATGCACGGCGAGCCGCGAGAAGAGAAAGAGCTGCGCAGGCTGGCGGACGATATCAACGTGCTCTATACCGCCATCAAGCTCTATCTGGCGCGCATACCGCAGGATGAACTGGCGGAGGAGGAGTCCCGCCGCTGGGCGGAAATCATAGAGATGTCGCTTAACCTTGAGCAGGCTTCGGATATTGTGGAGCGGATGGGCAGTGAAATTGCTGACAAATCTCTGGCCGCCCGCCGTGCGTTCTCCGTCGAAGGGCTGAAGGAGCTGGAAGCTCTGCACGAACAACTTCTTAGCAACCTGAAGCTGGCGATGCTGGTCTTCTTTTCCAGCGACGTGCCAAGCGCGCGCCGCCTGCGCCGCAACAAGCATCGCTTCCGTATCCTTAACCGCCGCTACTCGCACGCCCACGTTGAGCGTTTGCATCAGCAGAACGTGCAGAGTATTGAGACCAGCTCACTGCACCTGGGGCTGCTGGGGGATATGAAACGCCTCAACTCGTTGTTCTGTGCGGTGGCCTATAGCGTGATGGAACAGCCGGATGAAGATGACGAGCGGGATGAGTATTAATCCCCGGCAGGTTTGATTGTGAGCCCAAGACCCAATGCTTTCATGACCGCCAGCGTGGTTTTAAGCGTTGGGTTCCCCTTATCACTAAATGATCGGTACAGTTGTTCTCGTGACAGGCCAGTTTGCTGTGAAATGGTCGACATCCCTTTCGCTCGCGCGATGACGCCCAAAGCTTTAGCAATATACGCTGAGTCACCAGTTTCTAATGCATCAGCCATAAACACGGCTATTTCCTCATCATCCACCAACGCGATGGCTGGATCGTAGGGTGTTAATTTATGCATGCTCATTCACTCCTGCCATTGGGATACATTGCTCAGCATTTTTGCCATAAGTATGTCTCTGGCCTGGCTGCTTTTTTCCCCACCACACAACAGCACGATGATGCAATTGCCCTGGTCTTTAAAATAGATTCTGTAGCCCGGACCAAAGTGGATCCTCAGCTCGCATATACCTTCCCCCACGGGTTTTATGTCGCCCGCTAAGCCATTTGCCAACCGAAAGAGGCGGGAAGCGATAATAGTCCTTGCTCGCCGATCTTTTAAGTTTTGCTCCCAGCGTCGGAAGGATTCTGTCTGAACGATCTCCTTCATATTACTCCCTGTGATTTATAAACTACAAATAAATGTATGTGGGGAGTAAAGCTAAAAGGAGTTAGCTCAAGGATAAATGGCCTGACGCTAAATCCTGAAAGTGTCTCGCAAACTAAAAAACCCGTCTCAGTTACCGTCGGCTAATCTTTTTTTCCAGCCCAAACCTAAGGTATATTTCGCCTTCACAGGAGAAACTATGCTGCCAACTCAATCAACCCGATTAAACAAATACATTAGCGAGAGCGGGATCTGCTCACGTCGCGAGGCGGACCGTTACATTGAACAGGGTAACGTGTTCCTCAACGGCAAACGCGCCACGATTGGTGACCAGGTGATGCCTGGCGACGTGGTTAAAGTGAATGGTCAGCTTATCGAACCTCGCGATGCTGAAGACCTGGTGTTTATCGCGTTGAATAAACCGGTTGGGATTGTCAGCACCACGGAAGATGGCGAGCGGGATAACATTGTTGATTTCGTGAACCACAGCAGCCGTATCTTCCCGATCGGCCGTCTGGATAAAGACTCTCAGGGGCTGATTTTCCTCACCAACCACGGCGATCTGGTCAACAAAATCCTGCGTGCCGGTAACGATCACGAGAAAGAGTACATTGTGACGGTGAATAAGCCGGTCACGGACGAGTTTATTCGCGGCATGGGCGCCGGTGTGCCGATCCTTGGGACCGTCACGAAAAAGTGTAAGGTGAAGAAAGAGGCGCCGTTCGCGTTCCGCATTACTCTGGTGCAGGGCTTAAACCGCCAGATCCGCCGTATGTGTGAATACTTTGGCTATGAAGTGACGAAGCTTGAGCGTACCCGCATCATGAACGTCAGCCTGTCCGGTATCCCGCTGGGCGAGTGGCGCGATTTAACCGATGATGAACTGATCGAGCTGTTTAAGCTTATCGAGAACTCCTCGTCTGAAGCGAAGCCCAAGGCCAAAGCGAAACCGAAAACCCAGGCGATTAAGCGCCCGGTGGTCAAGGCGCCACAGGCGGAAGAGAAAGGACGCGGCAAACCGGGTAACGGCAAACGCTTTACCCAGCCGGGGCGTAAAAAGAAGGGGCGTTAAACCCCTTCAATATCTCGCTACCCTTACGCGGACCTTGAGCGTAGGTCGGGTAAGCGTAGCGACACCCGACGTTTAAAGACGATATTCACCGCTTTCCTGTGGCTTTTCATCTATCGGTTTTCCTGACCAGTAGCCCGCCAGCAGCGAACCGGAGAGGTTATGCCAGACGGAGAACAGGGCTCCCGGCAGTGCCGCCAGCGGTGAAAAGTAAATTTTCCCGAGCGCTGCCGCCAGGCCGGAGTTCTGCATGCCTACCTCGATTGCCAGCGTGCGGCAGGTCGATTCGTCAAAGCCAAACAGTTTCCCGCCCCAGTAGCCGCCCAGCAGGCCGATGGTGTTATGCAGCACCACAGCGACGATTACCACAAACCCCACGGAAGCAATGTGCGACGCGGAGCCCGCCACCACGGCGCTGATGATGGCCAGAATACAGACCATCGAAAAGGCAGGCAGATACGGCTCAACCGCTTTCACCACGCGCGGGAAGAGATGGTGAATGACCAGGCCCAGCGCAATCGGGATCACCACGATTTGCAGAATGCTCAGCAGCATGCCCATCACATCCACCTGGATATGCGCGTCCACGTACAGGCGGGTTAACAGCGGTGTGGCAATTACGCCCACCAGGGTTGAGACGGAAGAGATAGTGACGGAAAGCGCCACGTCGCCTTTCGCAAGAAAGATCATCACGTTAGACGCCGTGCCGCTGGCCACGCTACCCACCAGCACCATCCCGGCGGAGAGGTCGGGCGGCATCTTAAAGGCCATAGCCAGCAGCCACGCCGCAAGCGGCATCACCAGGTAGTGCAGGAAAATCCCTGCTGCGACAGGCGCCGGGCGGGACAGCACGCGTTTGAAGTCGTCGATTTTCAGGTGGACACCCATACCGAACATGATCAACATCAGCAGCGTGGTGATCCACGGACCAATGCCCGTGAACGTAGCGGGAGTGTAATACGCGAGTACGGAGAGCAGCAGCGCCCAGAGCGGGAACAGCCGGGTAATGGCGGATAACATAGTGGATTCCTTGCAGTATTGTCGTGTTGTTTAGTTATGAAAAAGCCGGGTCTGTGCCCGGCTTGTAGATAATGTTTATCGTGCTAACGAATTTTATTCAAACAAATTCTGATGAAGTTTCTGCACCACCTGCTCGGCCTGATCGGCAGGCACCAGGAAGCAGAGGTTATAGCTGGACGCGCCGTAGCAAATCATACGGATATTGAACGGGTCGAGCACGCCGAACACTTCTTTGCCTACGCCGCAGGCGCGGGACAGTTTGTTGCCGATGATGGCTACCAGCGCCAGGTCTTCTTCCACTTCCACGCGGCACAGCTCAGACAGCTCAATCAGCAGCGACTGTGTCAGCAGGGTGTCACCGGTGGAGGTAGAGCCGGTGGTGTCCAGCGTCAGCGCAATGCTCACTTCAGAAGTGGTGATCAGATCCACGGAGATATTATGGCGCGCCAGAATGCCAAACACTTCCGCCAGGAAACCACGCGAGTGCAGCATATTGTGGCTGTGGAGCGTCACCAGCGTCTGGCGACGGCGCAGGGCCAGCGCGCGGAACAGCGGTGGGTTTTCCGTTTTCTTGCAGACCAGCGTACCGCCCGCTTTCGGATCTTTACTGGAGCCGACGAACACCGGAATATCGCTGCGCACGGCCGGCAGCAGCGTGGCAGGGTGCAGCACTTTCGCGCCGAAGGTGGCCATTTCCGCCGCCTCTTCAAAAGCGATGACATCAATACGTTTGGCCGCAGAAACGACGCGCGGGTCGGTGGTGTAAATACCCGGAACGTCAGTCCAGATATCGACGCGCGTGGCGTGCAGGGCTTCGCCCAGCAGCGCGGCGGTGTAGTCGCTGCCGCCACGGCCAAGCGTTGTTGTGCGCCCTTTGGCTTCACTGCCGATAAAGCCCTGGGTGATCACAATGCCATCGGCCAGGCGTGGGGCCAGCTGCTGAGTGGTCAGCTCGGCCAGCGCTTCTACGTCCGGCTCGGCGCGGCCAAAGCGATCGCTGGTACGCATCACTTTGCGCACGTCAAACCACTGCGCCGGAATATTACGTTCGCGCATGATTTCCACGAACAGCAGGGTGGACATCAGTTCACCGTGGCTGACCAGCTCGTCTGTCAGGGCAGTGGAGGTTGCCAGAGAGGCCGCTTCGGCCAGCGTGGTGATATTTTCCAGCAGACGTTCCACTTCCTCGCGGATGACGTTCGGGTTCTGCAGACGCTCAAGGATGTCGAACTGAATTTTGCGCAGTGCATCCAGCTTCACGAAACGTTCTGTCGCTTCCAGTCCTTCAGACAGAGAAACCAGCAGGTTCGTCACGCCGGCAGAGGCGGAAAGCACCACCAGGCGGGTATTCGGATCGGCCAGCACCACATCGGCGCTGCGGTTCATGGCATCGTAATCGGCCACACTGGTGCCGCCAAATTTGGCGACCACAAAACTCGTCATAACAACCTCGTGTCAGGGAATGAATAAGCGACCATGGCACAAGAATGAAACGAAAACAGGTGCAGGCGCAAAATACGGCCCTATAAATAAAATGTGGGGGAGGTCCTGTCAATGCTGGGATTATGCGGATTTTTTATGGGGGGGTACCCCTGAGAAACAGGACTTATAACAGGGCCAGATTTTATGCTCCGTTTTAGGGCTTTTTGACCGACATTTCGCCGCCGCAGAAGGGCAATTCAGCAGCTATACTTTTCGGGTCTTTTCACCTGTGTTTGATGCAGGCCAGGGCAATGGCATAAAAACCATCACAATTTTTATTTGCAGGCGCTACAATCGACCGCAGTCACAATTCTCAAATCAGAAGAGTATTGCTAATGAAAAACATCAACCCAACGCAGACCGCTGCCTGGCAGGCACTCCAGAAACATTTTGATGAAATGAAAGACGTCACCATCGCGGATCTGTTCGCGAAAGATGCCGATCGTTTCAATAAGTTCTCCGCGACTTTCGATGACCTGATGCTGGTGGATTTCTCCAAAAACCGTATCACCGAAGAGACGCTGGCAAAACTGCAGGATCTGGCGAAAGAGACTGAACTGGCCGACGCCATCAAATCCATGTTCTCCGGTGAGAAGATCAACCGCACCGAAGACCGTGCCGTGCTGCATGTAGCCCTGCGTAACCGTAGCAATACCCCAATCATCGTCGACGGCAAAGACGTGATGCCGGAAGTGAACGCGGTGCTGGAAAAGATGAAAGCCTTCTCTGAAGCGATCATCTCCGGAAGCTGGAAAGGTTACACCGGCAAACCGATCACCGACGTGGTTAACATCGGTATCGGTGGTTCTGACCTCGGTCCGTTCATGGTGACCGAAGCGCTGCGCCCGTACAAAAACCACCTCAACATGCACTTTGTCTCGAACGTTGATGGTACCCACATCGCCGAAGTGCTGAAAAACGTGAACCCGGAAACCACCCTGTTCCTGGTCGCGTCTAAAACCTTTACCACCCAGGAAACCATGACCAACGCCCACAGCGCGCGCGACTGGTTCCTGAAAACCGCGGGCGACAACAAGCACGTGGCGAAACACTTCGCGGCGCTGTCCACCAACGGTAAAGCGGTCAGCGAGTTCGGTATCGATACCGCGAATATGTTTGAGTTCTGGGACTGGGTTGGCGGCCGTTACTCTCTGTGGTCCGCGATCGGTCTGTCCATCATCCTGTCCGTGGGCTTCGACAATTTCGTTGAGCTGCTCTCCGGCGCGCACGCGATGGATAAACACTTCTCCACCACCGCACCTGAGAAAAACCTGCCGGTGCTGCTGGCGCTGATCGGTATCTGGTACAACAACTTCTTCGGTGCCGAAACCGAAGCGATCCTGCCGTATGACCAGTACATGCACCGCTTTGCTGCTTACTTCCAGCAGGGCAACATGGAATCCAACGGTAAATATGTTGACCGTAACGGCAACGCGGTGGATTACCAGACCGGGCCAATCATCTGGGGCGAGCCGGGTACTAACGGCCAGCATGCCTTCTACCAGCTGATTCACCAGGGCACCAAAATGGTACCGTGCGATTTCATCGCCCCGGCTATCACCCATAACCCGCTGTCCGACCATCATCCGAAGCTGCTGTCGAACTTCTTCGCCCAGACCGAAGCGCTGGCGTTTGGTAAATCCCGCGAGGTGGTAGAGCAGGAATACCGCGACCAGGGTAAAGATCCGGCCACGCTGGACCACGTTGTCCCGTTCAAAGTGTTCGAAGGCAACCGCCCAACCAACTCCATCCTGCTGCGCGAAATCACGCCGTTCAGCCTGGGTGCGCTGATTGCCCTGTATGAGCACAAAATCTTTACTCAGGGCGCGATCCTGAACATCTTCACCTTTGACCAGTGGGGCGTTGAACTGGGCAAACAGCTGGCAAACCGTATCCTGCCAGAGTTGGGTGACGATAACGCGATCACCAGCCACGACAGCTCGACCAATGGCTTGATTAACCGTTATAAAGCATGGCGTGCGTAATTAAATTGTCATGAAAATGTGCCGGCGATATGCCGGCATTTTTTTATCAGATAATTCCTGATGTCTGTTATTTAGCTCAAATTCCTGTACTGAGTTTAATCTGAAAAAAGCCGTTAACCCGTTAATGACTGAGGTTTACTTTAGGAATATACGGATAACGGCATAGTCGCTTTTTAATTCTATCTTATTGATTTGTATGTTCTCTATATTTGGTTAATTGCCCTTATCTTTCAATTTTATCCATTAGTCTGAAAACCCCTTTCCTATTTCCCCGGACGGCAAACCCGCGGCGGGAGTTGTGTATACTCGAATCCGCCTGAAATTCTTTTTGGGCAAATCTCCATTCATTCAATGAAGGGAAATTCTTATGAAGAAAGTACTGTATGGCATTTTTGCCATATCTGCGCTTGCGGCGACATCTGTTTATGCAGCTCCGGTTCAGGTCGGGGAAGCGGCAGGTTCGGCTGCGACGTCTGCGTCTGCGGGAAGTTCTACCGCGGCCAGCGCCAGCACCGTAAGTTCAGCCGTGGGTGTCGCGCTGGCGGCAACCGGTGGCGGTGATGGCTCCAATACCGGAACCACGACCACCACGACAACCAGCACCCAGTAATAGCGGGTGTTTTAATCATAACCACACTTCGGTGTGGTTATTCTGGCTTTTCAGTAGCCTTCGGGACCTGTCGGCCGGGTACGAGCAGCGCCACCCGGCATTAATGCGGAGAAGAGTCGTGAAGCGACCTTGGATCATCCTGATTTGCCTGCTGTTGCAGGCGTGCTCGGCCACCACCAAAGGGCTGGGAAACTCACTGTGGGAGAGCATGTTCGGCACACCGGGCGTGCATCTGACCGATGACGAACTGCAAAACATGCCGTATGCCAGCCAGTACATGCAGCTTAACGATGGCCCGCAACTGTTTGTGGTGCTCGCTTTCGATGAAAACGGGCAGCAGAAATGGGTGACGCAGGATCAGGCCACCATCGTGACGCAGCACGGTCGTATCGTAAAAACCCTGTTGGGGGGCGATAACCTTCTTGAGGTGAATAACCTCGCGGCCGACCCGCTGATCAAACCGAACCAGATTACCGACGGCGCAAGCTGGACGCGTACGATGGGCTGGACCGAACATAAGCAGGTGCGTTACGCCACGGCGCGTTCGACCTTCCGCTGGAACGGCACGGACAGCGTCAGCGTGGGCAGCGATAAAACCCGTGTTCGCGTGCTGGATGAAGAGGTCGTCACCGATCAGGCCACCTGGCATAACCGTTTCTGGATCGACGATGACGCGCAGATCCGCCAGTCCCTGCAGTATCTCGGCGCCGGATTCTTCCCGGTCAAAACCACGCTGATCAAGGCCGCGAAATCATGAAAACACTTATTCGCGTTGCGCTGATCGCAAGCTTTGCCACACCGCTCGCATGGTCTGCCGGGACGGTGAAGGTCTATACCCCAGAGAGCACGCAGCCTAAAACATTGACCAATGCCGGTCATCTTATCGATCTCGTCGGCCAGCCACGTCTGGCAAACAGCTGGTGGCCGGGTGCGGTCATCGCTGAACGCCAGAAGACTGCTGAAGCGGAACAACAGCACAAGGCGCTTCTCGCCAGGCTTACGGGGTTAGCGGAGCAGGAAGACGGTGATGACGCGGCGGCGATTAACAGCGTTCGCCAGCAGCTTCAGGCTCTGAAAATAACAGGACGGCTGCAGGCCAATCTCGATCCGGATGACGTGCGGGTGTCGGAGAACGGCAACCCGGCACTGGAAGGCGATTACACGCTCTGGCTACCGGCACAGCCTGCCACCATTACCGTCTTCGGACTGATCAGCAGCCCGGGTCACAAGCCTTTTACGCCGGGTCGCGATGTGGCGAGCTATCTTGACGAGCAAAGCCTGCTGAGCGGAGCGGACAACAGCTACGCCTGGGTGGTTTACCCGGACGGGCACACACAAAAAGCCCCGGTTGCTTACTGGAACAAGCGCCATATCGAACCTGCGCCTGGCAGCGTGATTTTTGTCGGTTTTGCCGACCATTTCTGGACGAAGGCCTATGACGGGCTTAACGCCGATATCCTTCACTCCCTGATTCAGCGGATACCGGAATAATGAAAAGAACCTATCTCTACAGCATGCTGGCGCTCTGCGTGAGCGCCGCCTGCCACGCAGAAACGTATCCGGCACCCATTGGCCCGTCTCAGTCAGACTTCGGTGGCGTCGGTTTAATGCAGACTCCCACCGCGCGAATGGCGCGTGAAGGTGAGTTGAGCCTTAACTACCGCGATAACGACCAGTATCGCTACTACTCGGCCTCTGTGCAGCTGTTCCCGTGGCTTGAAACCACGCTGCGCTACACCGACGTGCGGACAAAAAAATACAGCAGCGTTGAGTCCTTCTCTGGCGATCAAACCTACAAAGATAAAGCCTTCGACGTCAAACTGCGTCTGTGGGAAGAGAGCTACTGGATGCCGCAGGTCTCCGTTGGCGCGCGTGATATCGGCGGTACCGGTCTGTTTGATGCGGAATACGTCGTCGCCAGCAAAGCCTGGGGACCGTTCGACTTCTCTCTCGGCCTGGGATGGGGCTATCTGGGCACCAGCGGTAACGTGACCAACCCGTTCTGTTCCTACAGCGATAAATACTGCTACCGCGATAACAGCTATCAGAAAGCGGGATCCATCAATGGCGACCAGATGTTCCACGGCCCGGCATCGCTGTTTGGCGGTGTGGAATATCAGACCCCCTGGCAGCCGCTGCGCCTGAAGCTGGAGTACGAAGGTAATAACTACTCGCAGGATTTCGCCGGGAAGATTGAGCAGAAGAGCAAGTTTAACGTCGGCGCCATTTATCGCGTCACTGACTGGGCTGACGTTAACCTCAGCTACGAGCGTGGCAATACGGTGATGTTTGGCTTCACGCTGCGCACCAACTTTAACGACATGCGTCCGCACTACAACGACAACGCGCGGCCTGCATACCAGCCGGAGCCGCAGGATGCGATCCTGCAGCACTCCGTGGTGGCAAACCAGCTGACACTGCTGAAATACAACGCAGGCCTCGCCGATCCGAAAATTCAGGTCAAAGGGGATACGCTGTACGTCACCGGTGAGCAGGTGAAATATCGCGACTCGCGGGAAGGGATCGAGCGCGCCAACCGGATCATCATGAACGATCTGCCGGACGGGATCCGTACGATCCGCGTGACGGAGAACCGTCTCAACCTGCCGCAGGTGACAACGGAAACGGACGTCGCCAGCCTCAAGCGCCATCTGGAAGGCGAACCACTGGGGCATGAAACGGAACTGGTGCAAAAACGCGTTGAGCCGATCGTGCCGGACACTACCGAACAGGGCTGGTATATCGATAAATCGCGCTTTGATTTCCATATCGATCCGGTGCTGAACCAGTCCGTCGGCGGGCCGGAAAACTTCTACATGTATCAGCTCGGGGTCATGGCGACGGCGGATCTGTGGCTCACCGACCACCTGCTGACCACCGGCAGCCTGTTTGGCAACATCGCCAACAACTACGACAAGTTCAACTACACCAACCCGCCAAAAGACTCGACGCTGCCGCGCGTGCGTACCCGCGTGCGTGAATATGTGCAGAACGATGCCTACGTGAACAACCTGCAGGCCAACTACTTCCAGTACTTTGGCAACGGCTTCTACGGCCAGGTTTACGGGGGGTACCTGGAAACCATGTACGGCGGCGCGGGGGCGGAAGTGCTGTATCGTCCGGTGGACAGCAACTGGGCGTTTGGTATTGATGCCAACTACGTCAAGCAGCGTGACTGGCGCAGCGCGCAGGACATGATGAAGTTCACCGACTACAGCGTCAAAACGGGCCATCTGACCGCCTACTGGACGCCGTCGTTTGCGCCTGATGTGCTGGTAAAAGCCAGCGTCGGTCAATACCTGGCGGGCGATAAGGGCGGCACGCTGGATATCTCTAAACACTTCGACAGCGGCGTGGTCGTGGGCGGTTACGCCACCATCACCAACGTCTCGCCGGACGAATACGGGGAAGGGGACTTCACCAAAGGGGTGTATGTGTCGATTCCGCTGGATCTCTTCTCGTCAGGCCCAACCCGCAGCCGCGCGGCCATTGGCTGGACGCCGCTGACGCGTGACGGCGGTCAGCAGTTGGGTCGTAAGTTCCAGCTGTACGACATGACCAGCGATAAGAACATTAACTTCCGCTGATGCCTGATTGCCGGGCGGCACTGCGTTTGCCCGGCCTACGGTTTCGTAGGCCCGGTAAGCGCCAGCGCCACCGGGCGACCTACAGGCGGCGCAGAAGCCTCGCCGGGTTCCCGGCATAAATGCCTTTCTCGGTGATGGATTTGGTTACCACGCTGCCTGCGCCAATCACTGTGCCATCGCAGATGGAGACCGCCAGGATGGTGGCACCGCTGCCTATCGATACATCATTCCCTACGGTAATTCGCCCCCAGCTGTTCCGGTCAGCATTGGGTTTGCCTTCGCGAAACAGGTCGTTGGCAAACATCACACCATGGCCGATAAAACAGCGTTCGCCGACAGTGACGTACTCACAGATGAAGGTGTGCGACTGGATCTTGCTGTCGTCGCCAATTCGCGTATTGCCCTGAATTTCAACAAACGGGCCGACGAACACCCCGTTACCGAGCACGCAGTCATAAAGATTGGCCGGTTCGTAGACGGTGACATTTTCGCCGCAGGTGACGTTACGAACCCCGGTGGGTTTGCGCTCCATCGTTTACCTCCGTACATAAAACATAATTAAAAAATATAGATCCACGTCACATTTTTGCGTTATACAGGAACCTCGCCCTGGAGAATGAGGTGCTGTATGACATCCCTGACTCGCCCGCGCGTTGAGTTTATCTCAACAATCCTCCAGACCGTGCTGAACCTCGGTCTGCTGAGCCTTGGCCTGATACTGGTCGTCTTTTTGGGTAAAGAGACGGTGCATCTGGCGGATGTGCTGTTCGCCCCCGAGCAAACCAGCAAATATGCGCTGGTGGAAGGACTGGTGGTCTACTTTCTCTACTTTGAATTTATCGCCCTGATTGTGAAGTATTTTCAGTCAGGCTTTCACTTCCCGCTACGCTATTTTGTCTACATTGGGATCACCGCGATAGTGCGGCTGATCATCGTCGATCATAAATCCCCCCTCGATGTGCTGATCTACTCGGCGGCGATCCTGCTGCTGGTGATCACCCTTTGGCTGTGTAATTCGAAGCGGCTGAAGCGAGAATAAAAAAATGGCGCTCCGAAGAGCGCCTAACAACAGTCACAAGTTGGGTCAATACAATACGTCTAAAGTTGAGGGTTGCAGTGGCATAACAAAATGAAACTTAACCTTTCACACCGCCCGCCGTCAGGCCGTTGACCAGCCAGCGCTGCGCCAGCAGGAACACCACGGTAATCGGGATGGCAGAGAGTACGGCCGCTGCGGCAAAGTCACCCCACAGGTAGTTTTGCGGGTTGAGGTATTGCTGCATCCCTACGGCCAGGGTGTAGCTGTTAACATCGCGCAGCAACAGCGACGCGACAGGCACTTCGGTGATGGCGGCGATAAACGACAGGATAAACACCACCGCCAGGATTGGCACCGAAAGCGGCAGCAGCACCAGACGGAACGCCTGCCACGGGGTTGCCCCATCCAGCGCGGCTGCTTCTTCCAGCGAACCGTCGATGGTTTCGAAATAGCCTTTAATGGTCCACACATGCAGCGCGATACCGCCCAGATAAGCGAAGATCACGCCGCCGTGGGTGTTGAGACCGATAAACGGCACATACTGGCCCAGGCGGTCAAACAGGGCATACAGCGCCACCAGGGAGAGCACTGCCGGGAACATCTGGAAAATCAGCATCCCTTTCAGCAGCGTCGCTTTGCCCGGGAAACGCATACGGGCGAAGGCGTAAGCGCAGGTGGTGGAAAGCGCCACGATACCAACCGCGGTAATACCTGCGATTTTCACCGAGTTCCACAGCCACAGCAGGACCGGGAACGGCGGCGGTGTGACGCGGCCATCCGCGTGTTCCACACTGAAGCCCAACGCGAGCTTCCAGTGCTCCCAGGAGATTTCGTCCGGGATCAGGCTCCCGGTGGCGAAGTTACCCGAACGCAGGGAGATGGCGATAACCATCAACAGCGGGAACATGATCGCCGCGATAAAAATCAGCAGACCTAAGTGCGTCACGAGGAGGCGCAGTTTTTGAGATTTGGGTTGTACCATAGCCATGATCGTTGCCCTCCTTAGTCAAATTTCATACGTGTGGCTTTCAGATTCACAATCGCCAGAGCGCCAACCAGCAGGAAGATCAGGGTGGCAATCGCTGCCGCCAGACCGAAGTCCTGTCCGCCGCCGCCTTCGAAAGCGATACGGTAGGTGTAGCTCACGAGCAGGTCGGTATAGCCGGCCGGCGTGGTGGTGCCAAGACGGTCCGGACCACCGTTGGTCAACAGCTGAATCAGCACGAAGTTGTTAAAGTTAAAGGCGAAGCTGGCGATCATCAGCGGCGTCAACGGCTTAATGAGCAGCGGCAGCGTAATCTTAAAGAAGTTCTGGAACGGGCCTGCGCCATCCATCGCTGAGGCTTCGTACAGGTCGTCCGGGATGGCCTTCAGCAGACCCATGCACAGGATCATCATGTACGGATAGCCCAGCCAGGTATTCACAATGATAATCATCGAGCGGGCGGTGGTCGGGTCGCTGAACCAGGCTGGTTTAATGCCAAACAGCGCGCTCAGCATCATGTTGATTTCACCGAAGCTCTGGTTAAACAGCCCTTTGAAAATCAGAATCGAGATGAACGACGGTACGGCATAGGGCAGGATCAGCAGCACGCGGTAAATCGCTTTCCCTTTCAGGGACTCCCACTGAACCAGGCAGGCCAGCACCATGCCCACGGCCACGGTCAGCAGCACGGTCAGCACCGAGAAGACAACTGTCCAGACAAAGATGGCGAAGAACGGTTTCTGAATACCTTCGTCGGTGAACACGCGGGTAAAGTTGTCCCAGCCGATGGTCACGGTATAGCCCGGGCTGAGTTTGTCATCACCCCATTTGCCGTCGGCGGTAATGGACTGATAGAAACCAATGTCGTTGTTCGGACGATATTTCACGCCGCTCTGGTTGTTGGTCAGTGTGCCGTCATCCGCCAGGGTGTAGAGCGGCTGTGTGCCGGAGAACTGGCGCAGCGAGCTCATCGTCACTTTGCTTTCGTCTGGCAACACGGCAGTGAGCTGGGTCAGCGCCTGACGGTTCTGGGTAATGACGCGCAGGTTGGCGCGTTCACCTTCCGGCAGGGCGGCAGCCTCTTTTAAGGCCAGCTTCTGTTCGCCGCCGAACGTGAAGGCGTCGGAGACATAATATTTGCCGCTAGCTTCGTCAGTGAGCGCTAACTTCCACTCTTTACCAGCAGGGTACAGACCGAAATTAAAGGTCTTGCCGGCCTGATAAGAGCGGTCCAGCAGGACCTGCTGCGCGCGTTCCTGCGCAAGCTGGTTGGTGCTGCTGTAGTTGGTAAACGCAATGGCGATAGTACAAATCAGCGGGAAAAGGACAAACAGCCCCATCCCGGCCACGCCCGGATAGACATAACGCCAGGCATAGGTTTTACGGTTGGCGAAAATATACAGGCCAGCAGAGCTTAAAATCAGCGTCATGATGGCAAACAGATATTCCCCTTGTACGTACATTAAAACAACAAGGTAACCCACCAGCAGACTCAGCAGACCGATCGCTGACCATTTCAGCGCGTCGCTTTGCCACCAGCGTTTCTTTTTAATGACATCCATGGGGTTTTTCCTCTACAACGGTGAAAACTTATCGTCAGGTGGCGCTGCGCTTACCTGACCTACGGATCGTGCCGTAGTCGTAGGGCGGGTAAGCGCAAGCGCCACCCGCCGTTTTTCTGCTTACTTGGTAATACGACCCTGTGCATCTTTCAGCGCGGCATCGACAGTCTGACGACCGCTTGCGGCGTTGATGACGGCAGTACGAGTGGCGTACCAGAACGCGGCCATCTGTGGGATGTTCGGCATGATTTCGCCTTTCTGGGCGTTATCCATGGTGGCGGCGATACGAGGATCTTTCGCCAGCTGATCCTGGAAGGATTTCAGCGCAACAGCACCCAGCGGTTTGTCCTTGTTCACTTCATCCAGACCCTGATCGGTCAGCAGGTAGTTTTCCAGGAACTCTTTCGCCAGCTCTTTGTTCGGGCTGGCCGCGTTGATACCGGCGCTCAGCACGCCAACGAACGGTTTAGACGGTTTGCCTTTGAAGGTTGGCAGCAGCGTCACGCCGTAGTTGATTTTGCTCTTGTCGATGTTGCTCCAGGCCCACGGACCGTTGATGGTCATCGCGGTTTCGCCTTTGTTGAACGCCGCTTCTGCGATGGAGTAGTCGGTATCCGCGTTCATGTGTTTGTTCTTGATGAGGTCAACCAGGAAGGTCAGGCCTGCTTTCGCGCCAGCGCTGTCCACGCCCACGTCTTTCACGTCATATTTGCCGTTTTCAAACTTGAACGCGTAACCGCCGTCGGCTGCAATCAGCGGCCAGGTGAAGTACGGCTCCTGCAGGTTGAACATCAGCGCGCTCTTGCCTTTCGCTTTCAGCTCTTTATCCAGTTTCGGGATCTCTTCCCAGGTTTTCGGCGGGTTAGGTACCAGGTCTTTGTTGTAAATCAGAGACAGGGCTTCTACCGCAACCGGGTAAGCGATCAGTTTGCCGTTATAGCGAACGGCGTCCCAGGTGAACGGGAACAGCTTGTCCTGGAAGGCTTTGTCCGGGGTGACTTCAGCCAGCAGGCCAGACTGTGCGTAGCCACCGAAGCGGTCATGTGCCCAGAAGATAATGTCCGGACCGTCACCCGTTGCCGCAACCTGCGGGAATTTCTCTTCCAGTTTGTCCGGGTGCTCTACGGTGACTTTGATACCGGTGTCTTTCTCGAATTTTTTACCCACTTCGGCCAGGCCGTTATAGCCTTTGTCGCCGTTAATCCAGATAACCAGCTTGCCTTCTTCAATTTTGGCGAGCGCCGGTGCGGAAACCATCATTGCTGCGAGGGCGGACAATGCGAAAACGCGTGCGCCAGTCTTGATATTCATATCTGCCATCCTTTTTGGTGATGTCTCGTGGTATGACTTCAGTGGTTCAACGTGACTCAGTCTCCTTATTTGACATCCTCTTTCCATCCTCCCAACCCCTACGCCCCACCCCCCGTTTGTGTGATCTCTGTTGCATAAATTTAAGTTATGAGTGCTGGCGCACATAAAAACACACTGAATTTTGCAGGCCGCTTCACGAATTTCGCCTCACCCCGCCAGCGACGGTCGCAGAGCCTGCTCTCTCATCCTCCCGCCTCCTCCCCCATAAAAAAGCCGGGGGGTGGAGGATTCAGGAAAGTAATGGATACCCCATAGTGAACTTATCTTGAATGTTTCTGTCGGTGACAGGTTGTAACGAAGGGAGAAGGGCATGGCGAGCGTACAGCTGCGTAATGTAACGAAAGCCTGGGGCGATGTTGTGGTGTCGAAAGACATCAATCTGGACATCCACGAAGGTGAATTCGTGGTATTTGTCGGCCCATCAGGCTGCGGTAAATCAACTCTGCTGCGTATGATTGCCGGTCTTGAAACCATCACCAGCGGCGACTTGCTGATCGGTGATACCCGAATGAACGACATCCCACCCGCCGAACGTGGCGTCGGGATGGTGTTCCAGTCTTATGCACTCTATCCCCATCTTTCCGTGGCCGAGAACATGTCCTTCGGTCTGAAGCTGGCCGGCGCGAAGAAAGAGGTCATTAACCAGCGCGTCACCCAGGTGGCGGAAGTGTTACAGCTTGCGCACCTGCTGGAGCGTAAACCGAAAGCGCTTTCCGGCGGTCAACGTCAGCGTGTGGCGATTGGCCGTACCCTTGTCGCCGAACCGCGCGTGTTCCTGCTCGATGAACCGCTTTCCAACCTGGATGCTGCCCTGCGCGTCCAGATGCGTATTGAAATCTCCCGTCTGCATAAACGTCTTGGCCGCACAATGATTTACGTCACCCACGATCAGGTCGAAGCGATGACCCTGGCGGACAAAATTGTGGTGCTGGATGCCGGTCGCGTGGCGCAGGTGGGCAAACCGCTGGAGCTCTATCACTACCCGGCAGACCGCTTTGTTGCGGGCTTTATTGGCTCGCCAAAGATGAACTTCCTGCCCGTTAAAGTGACCGCGACAGCCATTGAACAGGTACAGGTGGAGCTGCCAAACCGTCAGCAAGTCTGGCTGCCGGTCGACAGCGCCAACGTACAGGTGGGGGCAAACATGTCCCTCGGTATTCGTCCTGAACATTTACTGCCGAGCCACATCGCCGATGTGACGCTGGAAGGTGAGGTTCAGGTCGTCGAACAGCTTGGTCACGAAACACAGATTCATATCCAGATCCCCGCCATTCGTCAGAACCTGGTCTACCGCCAGAATGACGTGGTGTTGGTAGAAGAGGGTGCCACATTCGCTATCGGCTTGCCGCCAGAGCGTTGCCATCTGTTCCGTGAGGATGGCACTGCATGTCGTCGGTTGCATAAAGAGCCAGGCGTTTAAGCAATCCCAAAAGAAGACACGAAACCGACAGGTGAAGTGTTCAAAGAAAAGCAATGATCTCAGGAGATAGAATGATGATTACTCTGCGCAAACAAGTCCCTCTGGCAATCGCCGTTGCGGCAGGCATCCTGTCTGCCCAGGCAGGCGCCGTGGACTTTAAAGGTTATGCTCGTTCCGGCATTGGCTGGACCGGGAGTGGCGGTGAACAACAATGTTTCCAGGCAACCGGTGCTCAAAGTAAATACCGTCTCGGTAACGAATGTGAGACCTACGCCGAGCTGAAACTGGGCCAGGAAGTGTGGAAAGAGGGCGATAAGAGCTTCTACTTCGACACCAACGTCGCGTATTCCGTTTCTCAGCAGAATGACTGGGAATCCACCAGCCCGGCCTTCCGTGAAGCTAACGTGCAGGGTAAAAACCTGATTGAATGGCTGCCAGGTTCCACCATCTGGGCCGGTAAGCGCTTCTATCAGCGTCATGACGTTCACATGATCGACTTCTACTACTGGGATATTTCTGGTCCTGGTGCGGGTATCGAAAACATCGACCTGGGCTTCGGTAAGCTCTCTCTGGCAGCAACCCGTTCTTCTGAATCTGGCGGCTCTGCAACCTTCGCTGACCGTGATGCGAATGGCGACCGCGTTTATGACAACGTCGTGCCAAACGATGTCTTCGACGTCCGTTTAGCTGGTCTGGAAACCAACCCGGGCGGTACGCTGGAACTGGGTGTTGACTACGGTCACACCAACATTCCAGACGATTACTACCTGCAGCCTGGCGCCTCTAAAGATGGCTGGCTGTTCACTGCTGAACATACCCAGAGCATGATGAAGGGCTTCAACAAGTTCGTACTGCAGTACGGTACGGACTCGATGACCTCTAACGGCAAAGGTATTCCACAGGGCGGTAGCGTTGATAACGATGGCTCCATGTGGCGTGTGCTGGACCACGGTGCCATTACTCTGGCTGACCGTTGGGACCTGATGTACGTCGGTATGTACCAGAACATCGATCGTGATAACAACAACGGTACCGAGTGGTGGACCGTGGGTGTTCGTCCAATGTTCAAATGGACGCCGATCATGAGTACCTTGCTGGAAGTGGGCTACGACAACGTCAAATCTCAGAGAACTGACGAGAAAAACAGCCAGTACAAAATCACCCTGGCACAGCAATGGCAGGCAGGCGACAGCATCTGGTCTCGTCCGGCTATCCGTGTCTTCGCAACCTACGCGAAGTGGGATGAGAAATGGGGTTACGCGAACAACAGTGACACCGGCTACACCTCTGGCGTGGCATACAGTGACACTTCCGCGAAAACCTTCAGCCGTGGCGACGACGATGAGTGGACCTTCGGCGCCCAGATGGAAATCTGGTGGTAATTCGTTAGACCTGACGTAATGACCTAAAAAGAGGGGCGAAAGCCCCTCTATCCTTAGGGTGCTGCGCGCTATTGCCTGGCCACCGCAGTGCTCACGCTATCAGAGGTAATAACAATGAAAATGAAGAAAAGTCTCGTCGCGCTGTGCCTCTCTGCGGGGCTGATGGCCTGTGTTCCGGCGGTCTCCCTGGCAGATGTGAATTTCGTGCCACAAAATACCAGCGCTGCGCCAGCTATCCCGGCGGCGGCGCTCCAGCAACTGACCTGGACACCGGTTGATCAATCCAAAACGCAATCCACCCAGCTTTCTACGGGCGGACAACAGCTGAACGTGCCCGGGATCACCGGGCCGGTTGCCGCCTACAGCGTGCCAGCCAATATTGGTGAACTGACCCTGACGTTAACCAGTGAGGTGGACAAACAGACCAGCGTATTTGCCCCGAACGTGCTGATTCTGGACCAAAACCTGACGCCTTCTGCTTTCTTCCCGAGCAGCTACTTTAGCTATCAGGAGCCTGGCGTGATGAGTGCAGACCGCCTGCAAGGCGTGATGCGCCTGACGCCTGCCCTGGGACAGCAAAAAATTTACGTGCTGGTCTTCACCACCGAGAAAGATTTGCAGCAGACCACAAAGCTGGTTGACCCGGCGAAAGCCTATGCGAAAGGCACCGGCAACTCGGTTCCGGATATTCCGGACCCACTTGCCCGTCATACCACTGATGGCCTGATCAAACTGAAAGTTTCCACCAACAGCGCCTCCAGCGTACTCGTTGGCCCACTGTTTGGTTCCTCTGGCCCAGGGCCGGTGACCGTGGGGAATACCGCTGCACCTGTCTATGCCGCGCCAGCTGCCACGGCAGCCGCACCGGTAGCGACCGCAGCGCCGGCCCCGGCGAAGAAAGCTGAGCCGGTACTGAACGACACCGAAGAGTACTTCAACAACGCCATTAAGCAGGCGGTGAAGCGCGGCGATGTCGATAAAGCGCTGAAACTGCTTGATGAAGCCGAACGTTTAGGTTCAACCACTGCCCGTTCCACCTTTATCAGCAGTGTAAAAGGCAAGGGGTAACCGTTTCCCCACAGTGCTGATTTGTTAGTAGTTTAGTGCGCCTGAGTGGGCGCACTTTTTTTCGTCTCGTCCTGGTTGTTGCGCCCTTGTTGCGATCGTGATCGTTAAATAACGTTTGGCCCCCCTCAATCCGCGTTTCTGCGATACAATGCCAGTACGTTATGTATCGGAGAGTCTGGCATGTCACACCCCGCGCTAACGCAACTGCGTGCGCTGCGCTATTTCGACCACATCCCTGCGCTTGATCCGCAGCAGCTTGACTGGCTGTTGCTGGAAGATTCCATGACGAAACGTTTTGAGCAGCAGGGGAAAACGGTCACGGTGACCCTGATTCAGGAAAGGTTTGTCTCTGGCGATGAGATCGCCAGCGAACTGCCGCTGCTGCCGCAGGAGCCGCGTTACTGGCTGCGTGAAATTTTACTCTGTGCTGACGGTGAACCGTGGCTTGCCGGACGGACGGTGGTACCCGAGTCCACCCTTTCCGGGCCCGAGCTGGCGCTGCAGCGTCTGGGGAAAACGCCGCTGGGGCGTTACCTCTTCACCTCGTCTGAACTTACCCGGGATTTTATTGAAATTGGTCGTGATGCCGAACTGTGGGGGCGTCGTTCCCGCCTTCGCCTGAGTGGTAAACCGTTAATTCTGACGGAGCTTTTTTTACCGGCATCACCGTTGTACTAAGAGGAAGACAAAATGGAGTGGAGCCTGACGCAGAATAAGCTGTTGGCTTATCACCGCTTAATGCGTACCGATAAACCTATTGGCGCGTTACTGTTGCTGTGGCCGACCTTATGGGCGCTGTGGGTGGCGACGCCAGGCGTGCCGCCGCTGTGGATCCTTGGCGTGTTTGTTGCCGGGGTCTGGCTGATGCGTGCGGCGGGCTGCGTGGTCAATGACTATGCCGACCGTAAATTTGACGGCCATGTCAAACGGACTGCCGGTCGTCCGTTACCCAGTGGGCAGGTGACCGGGAAAGAGGCCCGCGTGCTGTTCGTTGTTCTGGTGCTGCTCTCCTTCCTGCTGGTGTTAACCCTGAACACCATGACCATTCTGCTCTCCGTGGCAGCGCTGGCACTGGCCTGGGTTTATCCGTTTATGAAGCGCTACACTCATCTGCCGCAGGTTGTGCTGGGTGCGGCGTTTGGCTGGTCGATTCCGATGGCGTTTGCGGCGGTTAGTGAGTCCTTACCGCTCAGCTGCTGGCTGATGTTTCTGGCGAACATTCTCTGGGCCGTGGCTTACGATACCCAATACGCGATGGTTGACCGCGACGACGACCTGAAAATTGGCATCAAATCCACCGCCATTCTGTTTGGCCGTCACGACAAGCTGATCATCGGGATTCTGCAGGTTGCCGTGCTGGCGCTGATGGTGGCGATCGGTCGCCTCAACGGTCTGAACTGGGCGTTTTACTGGTCAGTGCTGGTGGCAGGTCTGCTGTTTGCTTATCAGCAGAAGCTGATCGCTAAGCGTGAACGTGACGCCTGCTTTAAAGCGTTTATGAACAATAACTACGTCGGTCTGGTGCTGTTTTTAGGCCTGGCGATGAGCTATTTCTTATAAAAAAAGTCGGGTGGCGGCTTCGCCTTACCCGACCTACTATCTGGCAGGACATGCAGGCCCGGTAAGCGTTAGCGCCACCGGGCGTTTTTTTACCGGCGACGCAACAGCCGGAGCGCGTTTGCCGTCACCAGCACCGTTGCCCCGGTATCCGCCAGCACCGCCAGCCATAATCCGGTCATGCCCAGCAGCGTGGTGACCAGGAAAATCCCCTTCAGCCCCAGCGCGATGCCGATGTTCTGGCGGATGTTGGCGCGCGTCGCGCGCGCAAGCGCGATCATCTGGGCCAGCCCGGTCAGGCGGTTGTGGGTCAGCGCCGCGTCAGCGGTCTCCAGCGCCACGTCGGTACCGCTGCCCATGGCGATGCCAATGGTGGACGCCTTCATCGCCGGTGCATCGTTAATCCCGTCGCCGACCATCGCCAGCGGGGCGTGTGCGTTCAGCTCCGTCACCGCGCTGACCTTATCCGCAGGCAGCAGGCCAGCTTTAAACTCGAGCCCCAGCTCACCGGCAATGGCCGCCGCCGCGCGAGGGTTGTCCCCGGTTAAAATCACACCCTGCACGCCCAGCTGATGCAGCGCCGCCACCGCCTCTCTGGCATCGTCACGCAGGGTATCGCGCAGCGCCAGAATGCCTTTCACGACGCCGTCAAGCATGACGGCAACAACCGTCTGTCCGGCTTTTTCTAACGCCTCGACCTCTGGATTTGAAGACTTGCCAGCCGCGACAATCAGTACCTTTTTACCGTCAACGGTGGCCTCAATCCCTGACCCTACCAGCGCTCGCTGCGCGGTCGCCGCCGGGATGGTTAATCCTCGCGACTGTGCTTCACGCACAATTGCCATCGCCAGCGGGTGAGTGGAACCCTGTTCAACGGCGGCGGCCAGTGTCAGCAGTTCATCTTCACTGATTTCCTGCGGATACACGCCGGTGACCTGCGGCTTGCCGACGGTCAGTGTGCCGGTTTTATCGAAGGCGATGTGTTCAACCTGGCTCAGCTGCTCCAGCGCCGCGCCGCCCTTAATCAACGCGCCGCGACGTGCCGCCGCCGCCAGGCCGGACGTAATGGCCGCCGGGGTGGAGATGACCAGCGCGCACGGGCAGCCGATCAGCAGCAGCGTCAGCCCTTTATAAATCCAGCCCTCCCACGGCGCGCCAAAGAACAGCGGGGGAATGACGGTAACCAGCAGGGCAACCAGCATAATGGCGGGGGTGTAGATACGGCTGAAGCGGTCGATGAAGCGTTCGACAGGCGCGCGGCGCTCTTCGGCCTCTTCAATCAGCTTCAGGATACGGTCTATGGCGCTGTCGCCCGGTTCGGAAAGAACCTTAAGCTGCACCAGACGATCGACGCTGGTGGCGCCCGCAGGCACTTTTTCGCCCATTGCGCGTTCCACCGGAATGGACTCCCCGGTGAGAGCACTTTCATCGAAGCTTGCCGTGGCGGTGAGCAACTCACCGTCCGCAGGCAGACGGCCCCCTGCGGCAACGTCTATCACGTCGCCCGGGCGGAGCGTACTGATGGCGACTGTTTCACGCGTACCGTTTACCACGCGGGTGGCGGTTTCCGGTTTCAGGGCCATTAACGCGCTGACCCCTTTACGCGCCCGGCTGGCAGCCCAGCCCTCAAGGCGTTCACCGATTAAGAACAGCAGCAGCACCATTGCCGCTTCTGCCGTCGCGCCAATAAACAGCGCGCCGATGGCGGCCACGCTCATCAGCGTTTCGATGGCAAACCAGCTGCCGCTTCTCATCAGACGCCATGCCTGACGGGCAATCGGGAAAAGCCCGACCAGGGTGGTGGCGATAAATGCCAAATTGCCAAACGGGTGGTTGATCTGTTCCAGCCCCCAGCTCAGGGTCATCATAATGATGAGCGTAACAAGCGGCAGATTTTCGCGCAGGGATGACGTTTTTTCCGCGGGGGCGGTTTCGCTACGCAGGCTATAACCGGCCTGACTGACCGCGGCTTCCACCTGTTTGCTGACGTCCTTTTCGGCGCTGATCAGCAGTTTTTCGGTGGCGAACAGCACCTGAACGTGACTCACGCCCGGAACCTGTTTCACGGCGTTTTCAACTTTACGGGCGCAGGCGGCGCAGTCCATACCGTTGACGATCCAGCTGTAGCGATTTCCGCTTTCGGGCAGCGGCTGCGTTTGCGTTTCACACGCGCCTTCGCAGCAGCAGTCGTCTTTCGACGGCACCGGGCTGAGCTTAAGCGCCGAGAATTGAGGAACTTTTTTAGGTATTTCTGGAGTCGACATGGCAGTCTCCGGCAATGATAATTTTCTCATTAACCGCAGCATACACTCTGGAGTCGACTCCAGAGTCAAGCGTTATTTAGATATACAGGGAACGCACAATCAGGAAGTGCCCGGCAAAGTAACAGGCGGCGGCAATCGCGTTATCTGCCCGGAAACGGCGGCGATAGTGGCTACCCAGCCAGACGATATTGCCGAACAACAGCAGCGCCGCACCGAAGAATGCGGACATCGCCGGGGCCGTTGGGCGGAAGAACCACAGTTCACCTGCCAGCCATACCATCACCAGCGTCATGGCGATAAACGTGCAGATCGGCAACCGCATCTCTTCCAGACGCGACCAGATCACCGCAATCAGCAGGGCGCCAATCACCAGCAGCACCAGCGGCAGCGGCCAGAAGAACGAGAGCGTCATCTGGCTGGCGAAGTAAATGGTGTACAGCAGATGCGACAGGAAGAACGCCCCCACGGCATACAGCAGGCGCTGGCGCGGCAGCAGGGTCAGGGCATCGCCAATCAGGGAGGCGCACAGTCCGGCGAGGACCAGATAGCTTATGGCGTTGAACATCGGTGCTTGCCAGGCAAGCAGCAGGAGCAGCAGCAGCGTGACGGGTTTAAACAGCCAGCGCTGCCAGGTGGGACCACGGTACGACGCATCGACATAAAGCCATGCGGAAAAACAGACAGCGATAAATGACCAAAGCATATTAACTCCCTGTATCTGTTAAGGCTGAATAATCAGTTTCTCATTCAGTGTAGTGACGCGGGCGGGCGTTTGGCAATGGCGGGGAAGGCAAGGTATCCTGAATTCCGCATAATCTTATGGGATGGTTGAATGAGCAAGATGCCGCTGTTTTTCATTATCGTGGTGGCGATTATCGTTATTGCCGCGTCGTTCCGTTTTGTGCAACAGCGCCGCGAAAAGGCGGATAACGACGCTGCGCCACTGATGCAAAAGCGCGTGATTGTGAGCAACAAACGCGAGAAACCCCTTAACGACCGCCGCTCACGGCAACAGCAGGTCGCGCCGGCGGGTACCGCTATGCGCTATGAAGCGAGCTTTAAGCCGGAAACGGGCGGTCTGGAGATGACCTTCCGCCTGGAGGCGCCGCAGTATCATCAACTGACGGTGGGGGAGAAAGGGACGCTGAGTTATAAAGGGTCGCGGTTTGAGGGGTTTAAACCGGCGCTGTAATTTTCCCTCACCCTAACCCTCTCCCAGAGGGAGAGGGTGTAATCGTCCCCTCTCCCTCTGGGAGAGGGTTAGGGTGAGGGTGTTATTTCTTCACCTGCGCCTTAAACTTCTTCATCCACACTAGCAGTTCAAACACGCCGAAAATAAAGACGCGCAGCTGCTGCCAGCCGGTCATCTGTGGGCCATCTTTCGGCAGGCCATTTTTTAGCATCACCATCTGCAGGGCGTGCATGAACGAGGTGAAAATCAGCGCGACGTTAACAAAAATATTCATCGGGCGCGGGAACGGGTGTACCAGGTTGAGAAGCAAAAACGCCCAGACGCCCAGCATCAACAAACGTCCCAGATTAATCAGTACCGGCATCGGATCCTCCTTGTGCCTGACGGTGATACAGACGATAAGCGACCTGACCGGCCACTTTCTCACGGTGCAGTTCCCAGTGGGCGGGAACCGGGGGTAAACCGTTTTCCACTTCGCTTTCCACGTAAATTAATGCGTCATCCGCCAGCCAGCCGTTTTGCTCCAGCAGGGATAACGTCTCTTCCAGCAGACCCTTACGGAATGGCGGGTCGACAAACACCACGTTATGCGGCGTGCCCTTCTGTGCCAGAAAGCTCAGGGTGTTGGTGTTCACCACTTTCGCGTTGCTCGCTTTCAGCGTCGCCAGATTCTGCTGCAAGGTCTGCGCAACACCGCGCTCCATCTCCAGCAGCGTGGCGCTGGCGGCATAGCGCGACAGCGCTTCCAGCCCGAGCGCGCCGCTGCCGGCGAAGCAGTCGAGACAGTGGGCGTCGACCATTGACGGGGCCAGCCAGTTAAACAGCGTTTCGCGCACGCGGTCGGTGGTGGGGCGTAAACCGGGGCTGTCCGGCACCGGTAATTTCCGGCCTCGCCACTGACCACCGATAATACGAATTTGACCGGCCGGGGCGCGGTTGGGTTTCTTCATTTCAGGAAAGCTCTGTTAACAATTGGCCTGCGATTGCGGGCGGTGATGTCAATTAAGTAAAGTGTTAGACTATTTCATCATTTTTTTAGCTTCCATGTATATAGCGCCGCGAGGAGTGTAGTCGCAGATGGCAAAACAAAAAAAACGTGGCTTCTTTTCCTGGCTGGGCTTCGGTGAAAAAGAGCAAGAAACAGAACAGAAAACCGAAGAGCAACACGCCGTTGAAGAGCAATCGCCGCCTGAAACGCCTGTAGAAACCGCCGCGGTTGTCGAGGCGGAAGAAACGGCGCACAGCAAAGAAGAGATTGAATCTTTCGCTGAAGAGGTGGTTGCGGTCACTGAACAGGTTCAGGAGAGCGAGAAGCCAGAACCGGTCGTGGTTGATGAGATCCCCGACGCGCCGCAGGCCGTTATCGAACGTGAAGAGCTGCCGCTGCCGGAAGAGGTGAAAGCCGAAGCCGTTTCTGCCGAAGAGTGGCAGGCCGAAGCGGAAACCGTTGAGATTGTTGAGGCGGTGGAAGAAGAGGCCGAAAACGAACCCGAGCTGACCGACGAAGAGCTGGAAGCTCAGGCGCTGGCGGCAGAGGCCGCTGAAGAAGCGGTTATCGTCGTGCCGGTGGAAGAGCCAGAGCAGACCGAAGAGATTGTCCAGGAGCAGGAAAAACCGACCAAAGAAGGTTTCTTCGCTCGCCTGAAACGCAGCCTGCTGAAGACCAAAGAAAACTTAGGTTCCGGATTTATCAGTCTGTTCCGCGGCAAAAAGATCGACGACGATCTGTTTGAAGAACTGGAAGAACAGTTGCTGATCGCGGACGTGGGGGTAGAAACCACCCGTAAGATCATCACCAATCTGACCGAAGGGGCGAGCCGCAAGCAATTGCGTGACGCCGAGGCGCTGTACGGCCTGCTGAAAGACGAGATGGGTGAAATTCTCGCAAAAGTTGACGAACCGCTTAATATTGAAGGCAAAACGCCATTTGTTATTCTGATGGTTGGCGTGAACGGCGTGGGCAAAACCACCACCATCGGCAAGCTGGCGCGTCAGTTCGAGCAGCAGGGCAAATCGGTGATGCTGGCGGCGGGCGATACCTTCCGTGCGGCAGCGGTTGAGCAGCTTCAGGTCTGGGGCCAGCGCAATAATATTCCGGTGATTGCTCAGCATACCGGCGCGGACTCCGCATCCGTGATCTTCGACGCCATTCAGGCGGCGAAGGCGCGCAACGTGGACGTGCTGATTGCCGATACTGCAGGCCGTTTGCAGAACAAATCGCACCTGATGGAAGAGTTGAAGAAAATCGTCCGCGTGATGAAGAAGCTGGACGAAGACGCACCGCATGAAATTATGCTGACCATTGATGCCAGCACCGGACAGAACGCCATCAGCCAGGCGAAGCTGTTCCATGAAGCGGTAGGACTGACGGGGATCACGCTGACCAAACTGGACGGCACCGCGAAAGGCGGGGTGATCTTCTCTGTGGCTGACCAGTTCGGCATTCCTATCCGCTACATCGGTGTGGGCGAGCGTATTGAGGATTTACGTCCGTTTAAAGCGGACGACTTTATTGAGGCATTATTTGCCCGAGAGGACTAACAATGATTCGCTTTGAACACGTCAGCAAGGCCTATCTCGGTGGGAGACAAGCGCTGCAGGGGGTGACATTCCACCTGCAGCCGGGCGAGATGGCATTCCTGACCGGCCATTCCGGCGCGGGGAAAAGTACCCTGCTCAAGCTTATCTGTGGGATTGAGCGGCCAAGCGCCGGGAAAATCTTTTTCGGCGGCCATGAGATCAGCCGCCTGAAAAACCGCGAAGTGCCTTTCCTGCGTCGTCAGATTGGCATGATTTTCCAGGACCACCACCTGCTGATGGATCGCACCGTTTTCGATAACGTGGCCATTCCGCTGATTATTGCCGGTGCCAGCTATGACGATATCCGCCGTCGCGTCTCTGCGGCGCTGGATAAGGTCGGGCTGCTGGACAAAGCGAAGAACTTCCCGATCCAGCTCTCCGGCGGTGAACAGCAGCGTGTAGGCATTGCCCGTGCGGTGGTGAATAAGCCTGCGGTACTGCTGGCGGATGAACCGACCGGTAACCTGGACGATGCCCTGTCCGAAGGGATTTTGCGTCTGTTTGAGGAATTTAACCGCGTGGGGGTCACCGTATTGATGGCGACGCACGACATCGGGCTCATTTCCCGTCGTTCGTACCGCATGCTAACCCTGAGCGACGGTCATTTGCACGGAGGCCACGGTGAATAAGCGTGATGCAATGAACCAGATTCGGCAGTTTGGCAACCGGTTAGACCGTTTCCGCAAGCCGCAGAGCGGCGGTGACGGTAACCGTAATGCGCCGAAGCGCCAGAAGGCCGCGCCTAAGCCGGCTTCGCGCAAAACCAACGTGTTCAACGAGCAGGTGCGCTACGCCTTCCACGGCGCGCTGCAGGACCTGAAAAGCAAACCGCTGGCGACGTTCCTGACGGTGATGGTGATTGCCATCTCCCTCACGCTGCCAAGCGTCTGCTATATGGTTTATAAGAACGTTAACCAGGCGGCTTCACAGTATTATCCGTCTCCGCAGATCACGGTCTATCTGGATAAAGCGCTCGACGATAACGCGGCGGCGCAGGTGGTCGGGCAAATTCAGGCCGAGCAGGGCGTGGAGAAGGTTAATTATCTCTCGCGTGAAGACGCGCTGGGCGAGTTCCGCAACTGGTCAGGCTTTGGCGGTGCGCTGGATATGCTCGAAGAGAACCCGCTGCCTGCCGTGGCGGTGGTGATCCCGAAGCTGGATTTCCAGGGTACCGATTCCCTTAACACCCTGCGCGATCGCATTACCCGCATTAAAGGCATTGACGAAGTGCGCATGGATGACAGCTGGTTTGCGCGTCTTTCTGCTCTGACCGGCCTGGTCGGGCGTGTGGCGGCGATGATTGGCGTGCTGATGGTGGCGGCGGTCTTCCTGGTCATCGGCAACAGCGTGCGCCTGAGCATCTTCGCCCGTCGCGATACCATCAACGTGCAGAAACTGATTGGTGCGACGGATGGCTTCATCCTCCGACCGTTCCTTTACGGTGGCGCACTGCTCGGTTTTTCCGGCGCATTTCTTTCACTGATATTGTCAGAAATTTTGGTGATGCGGCTTTCCTCTGCCGTGACTGAAGTGGCGCAGGTTTTCGGAACGAAGTTTGATATCAGTGGCTTAGGGTTCGATGAGTGCCTGCTGCTGCTGCTGGTGTGCTCGATGATCGGGTGGGTGGCCGCCTGGCTGGCAACCGTTCAACATTTACGCCACTTTACTCCCGACTAAGAAAAGCGTGATATAATCTTTCCCTGCACCGAGATGTTCGCTCTGCAGGGAAAGCGTCCCTGTTGTCACTTCCCCTGTTATCATCTCCATGTCACATTTTGTGCGTAATTTATTCACCGTTGCACCTGGAACTTGTGGATAAAATCACTGTCTGATAAAAGAGTGAATGCTAATCTCGTTGCTCAAACGCTTTGGCATGGTTGTTGCCTGACGGGGACAACCAGGACCAGAAGAAACATTGAGAGGAATGAATGACCAAAGAAATGCAAACTTTAGCTTTAGCCCCTGTTGGTAACCTGGAATCGTATATCCGGGCTGCGAACACCTGGCCGATGTTAACGGCCGAGGAAGAAAAGGAGCTTGCTGAAAAGCTGCATTACCAGGGCGATCTGGAAGCAGCGAAAAAGCTGATCCTGTCTCACCTGCGCTTTGTTGTTCACATTGCTCGTAATTACGCGGGCTATGGCCTGCCGCAGGCGGACTTGATTCAGGAAGGTAACATCGGTCTGATGAAGGCTGTGCGTCGCTTTAACCCGGAAGTGGGTGTGCGGCTGGTCTCCTTCGCTGTGCACTGGATCAAAGCAGAGATTCACGAATACGTGCTGCGCAACTGGCGTATCGTGAAAGTCGCCACAACAAAAGCGCAACGCAAACTGTTCTTTAACCTGCGTAAAACCAAGCAGCGTCTGGGCTGGTTCAATCAGGATGAAGTCGAAATGGTGGCGCGCGAGCTGGGCGTATCCAGTAAAGACGTGCGTGAGATGGAATCCCGTATGGCCGCGCAGGACATGACTTTTGATATGTCCTCTGACGACGATGCTTCCGACAGCCAGCCAATGGCGCCGGTTCTGTATCTGCAGGATAAGACCTCTAACTTTGCTGACGGTATCGAAGAGGATAACTGGGAAGATCAGGCCGCGAACAAGCTGAGCTATGCGATGGAAGGCCTGGACGAGCGTAGCCAGGATATTATCCGCGCCCGCTGGCTGGACGAAGACAATAAGTCCACGCTGCAGGAGCTGGCCGACCGCTACGGCGTCTCCGCTGAACGTGTGCGTCAGCTTGAAAAGAACGCCATGAAAAAACTTCGCGCCGCTATCGAAGCGTAATTTCCGCGAAGTATGACGAGAACCCCTGGATGCCAAGTCCGGGGGTTTTGTTTTTTTAGCGCCCGCTCTGGCGAATTTCCGCCCCCTGGCAAACACTTACTGATGCGCTAAGCAGGCGACTTTCTCAGGGGGACATGGTGAAAAATAACGAACTCAACGACCGGCGTTTACAGGCGACGCCGCGCGGCATCGGCGTGATGTGTAACTTCTATGCCGATAAAGCGGAGAACGCCACGGTGTGGGACGTCGAGGGCAACGAGTACATCGACTTTGCCGCGGGGATCGCGGTGCTGAATACCGGCCATCGCCATCCAAAGGTCATTGCCGCCATCGAAAAACAACTCCACGCCTTTACCCATACGGCTTACCAGATTGTGCCGTATGAAGGCTATGTGTCGCTTGCCGAGCGTATCAACGCACGCGTGCCCATTGACGGCCCGGCGAAAACGGCGTTCTTCTCGACGGGCGCAGAAGCGGTGGAAAACGCCGTAAAAATTGCCCGCGCCTTTACCAAACGTCCTGGCCTTATCACCTTCGGCGGCGCGTTCCACGGCCGAACCTTTATGACCATGGCGCTGACCGGCAAAGTTGCGCCCTACAAGCTCGGCTTTGGCCCTTTCCCTGGCTCGGTTTATCACGCCCAGTACCCGAACGAACTGCATGGCGTCAGCACCGCGGAGGCGCTAAAGAGCCTGGAGCGCATCTTTAAAGCGGATATCGCCCCGGATCAGGTTGCGGCGATTATTCTCGAACCGGTTCAGGGGGAGGGCGGTTTCAACATCGCCCCGGCTGATTTTATGCAGGCCCTGCGCGCCCTGTGCGATACCCACGGTATTTTGCTGATTGCCGACGAGGTGCAAAGTGGTTTCGCCCGCACCGGCAAGCTGTTCTCGATGGAGCACCACTGCGTGAAGCCGGATCTGATCACCATGGCGAAAAGCCTGGCGGGCGGGATGCCGCTCTCGGCGGTGTCGGGTCGTGCTGAGGTGATGGATGCGCCTGCGCCTGGCGGGCTGGGCGGTACCTACGCGGGGAACCCGCTGGCGATTGCCGCGGCGCATGCCGTGCTGGACGTGATTGATGAAGAAGACCTCTGCACCCGCTCTGCGCATCTTGGCCATCACCTGGTGGATGTGTTGAACAAAGCGAAGGAACACTGCCCGTATATCGCGGATATTCGCTCGCAGGGCTCGATGGTGGCGGTGGAGTTTAACGACCCGCAAACGGGTCAGCCTTCGCCGGAATTTACCCTCCAGGTTCAGGAGCGTGCATTGCAGGAAGGTTTGCTGCTTCTGAGCTGCGGCGTGTACGGTAACGTCATTCGCTTCCTCTATCCGCTGACGATCCCCGAGGTGCAGTTCCGTAAAGCGCTGGACATTATCTTCGCCTCGCTGACACGTTAAAGCCACATGCCCGGCAGAACACCCTGCCGGGCTTATCATATATTCATTTCAAATTTGCTATTCCAAAATCATAAAAATGGGGTATGTTTTAGCAGAGTATGCTGAAAAAGCGCGAACAGCACACCTATAACTGAAATAAAGCGCTGCACAACAACATCACAACAATCGTAATAACCATAATAATGGGGAATCTCAGGATGAACATGAAGGGTAAAGCGTTACTGGCAGGATGTATCGCGTTGGCATTCAGCACCATGGCACAGGCAGACATCAAAGTGGCTGTGGTAGGCGCGATGTCCGGTCCGGTAGCGCAGTACGGCGACCAGGAGTTTACTGGCGCAGAACAGGCGGTTGCAGACATTAACGCTAAGGGCGGTATCAAGGGCGAAAAACTGCAGATCGTAAAATATGATGATGCCTGTGACCCGAAACAAGCGGTCGCGGTCGCGAACAAAGTGGTGAACGACGGGATCAAATACGTTATCGGTCACCTGTGTTCTTCCTCTACGCAGCCTGCGTCTGACATCTACGAAGACGAAGGTATTCTGATGATCACCCCGGCGGCGACCGCACCGGAGCTGACCGCACGCGGCTACAAGCTGACCCTGCGTACCACCGGTCTGGATTCTGACCAGGGTCCAACCGCGGCAAAATACATTCTTGAAAAAGTGAAGCCGCAGCGTATCGCCATTGTTCACGATAAACAGCAGTACGGTGAAGGTCTGGCGCGTGCGGTGCAGGAGGGTCTGAAGAAAGGAAATGCGAACGTCGTCTTCTTCGACGGGATCACTGCCGGCGAGAAAGACTTCTCCACGCTGGTTGCGCGTCTGAAGAAAGAGAATATCGACTTCGTTTACTACGGTGGCTACCACCCGGAAATGGGCCAGATCCTGCGTCAGGCACGCGCGGCCGGTCTGAAAACCCAGTTTATGGGACCAGAAGGGGTGGCGAACGTTTCCCTGTCTAACATCGCGGGTGAGTCTGCGGAAGGCCTGCTGGTGACCAAGCCGAAGAACTACGACCAGGTCCCTGCGAACAAACCTATCGTTGATGCCATCAAGGCGAAGAAACAGGATCCAAGCGGCGCGTTCGTCTGGACCACCTACGCGGCGCTGCAGTCGCTGCAGGCGGGCCTGAACCAGTCAGCCGATCCAGCTGAAATTGCCACCTGGCTGAAAGCGAACACCGTCGAGACCGTTATGGGGCCTCTCTCCTGGGACGCGAAGGGCGATCTGAAGGGCTTCGAGTTCGGCGTGTTTGACTGGCATGCTAACGGCACGGCGACAGACGCCAAATAAAAGCAAAAAGGCAACGTAAGTTGCCTTTTTTAATGTTTTCTCCCTCTCCCCGTGGGAGAGGGCCGGGGTGAGGGCATCAGGCCGCACATATCAACTCTGGCGCTTCTCCCACCCGCTCTCCTGCGCCGTAAACCCTAACGCCTGCATAAACGCCGCCATCACACCGCGGTCTTCTACCCCCACGTCGGCCATCCACCATGAGGTCACGTTCGGGTTTGTGCGAATCACTTCTTCAATTAAGTACTGTCCTACACCGCGACGACGGGTAACGTCACGTACGCGCAATGAGTCCAGCGCCCCTTCTGTCCCGCTTAGCGTCACGCGAACCGCAGCCAGCAGGCGCTCGTTGAAGCGCGCGGCATAAATGCGGTGGGTCTCATCGACGCGTAGCGACGAAGGGGAATATTCCGGCCAGATCTTGCCCAGGTCGATATGATCCTGGTCGCTAAAGGTCACCAGACGCACGATAGTCAGTTTCATTAGCCACTTGTCCAAATCAAATTGAGTAGGGGCAGTGTACTCAATTTATTCGCTCAGCGGCTTCCTCTTTTTATTCTCATTCGCCAGGTGATTAGTTTTTTGACAACACAATGGGCAGATTGAAAACACATGGATCGAAAAATAAGCAGAATTTTAACCTGAATGGTAGTGATTTATTCGGCGCTTTGTACCGTTATTTTATGCTGCAAACTGCACTTTTAGTTGTTTATCTCTGCCTGATTTCAGAATATTATCTTTGCTTAATCGCCTGAAAAATAGAGATTTTAGTCTGGTTTTTGACAAAAAACTGCGCTAAACCATTAAAGGCACTGGTAAAAATAGCGTTGTTCATTAAAAGTACAGAATGCTTTTTAACCATAATAAAACAAAATATAAACACGACATCACGAATGGGGATTCAGAGATGAAAAGGAACGCGAAGACGATACTCGCGGGGATGGTCGCACTGTCGATCTCGCATGCCGCTATGGCGGAGGACATTAAAGTTGCGGTTGTAGGGGCGATGTCCGGTCCTGTTGCTCAGTGGGGTGACATGGAGTTCAACGGTGCGCGCCAGGCCATCAAAGACATCAACGCCAAAGGCGGCATCAAAGGCGACAAGCTGGTAGGCGTGGAATATGACGACGCCTGCGATCCGAAACAGGCCGTCGCGGTCGCTAACAAAATCGTCAACGATGGCATCCAGTACGTGATCGGCCATCTGTGCTCATCCTCCACCCAGCCGGCGTCTGATATCTACGAAGATGAAGGCATTCTGATGATCACCCCCGGTGCGACCAACCCGGAGCTGACCCAGCGCGGCTATCAGCACATTATGCGTACCGCCGGTCTGGACTCCTCTCAGGGGCCGACTGCCGCCAATTTTATCCTCGAAAACGTCAAGCCACAGCGCATCGCCATTATTCATGACAAACAACAGTATGGCGAAGGCCTGGCGCGTTCCGTTCAGGACGGCCTGAAAAAAGGCGGCGCAAACATCATCTTCTTCGACGGCATTACCGCCGGTGAGAAAGACTTCTCCGCGCTGATTGCCCGTCTGCAAAAAGAGAATATCGACTTCGTTTACTACGGTGGCTACTACCCGGAAATGGGGCAAATGCTGCGTCAGGCGCGTTCGGTAGGGTTGAAAACCCAGTTTATGGGGCCGGAAGGCGTGGGTAACGCCTCCCTGTCTAACATTGCCGGTGATGCCGCCGAAGGCATGCTGGTGACGATGCCAAAACGCTATGACCAGGATCCGGCCAACAAGGCTATCGTTGATGCGCTCAAGGCGCAGAAAAAAGATCCGAGCGGTCCGTACGTCTGGATCACTTACGCCGCCGTACAGTCTCTGGCGACGGCGCTGGATCGTACCGGCAGCAAAGAACCGCTGGATCTGGTGAAAGATTTAAAAGCGCACGGGGCGAACACCGTGATTGGGCCGCTGAACTGGGATGAGAAAGGCGATCTGAAGGGATTTGAGTTTGGTGTCTTTAAGTGGCACGCCGACGGTTCGTCCTCGGTCGCCAAATAATTATCCCACCGCCCGGACCGCCGGGCGGGTATAAAAAGGTTTGCATATGTCCGAGCAGTTTCTCTATTTCCTGCAGCAGATGTTTAACGGCGTCACGCTGGGAAGCACCTACGCGCTGATTGCCATCGGCTATACGATGGTTTACGGCATTATCGGCATGATCAACTTCGCCCACGGCGAGGTGTACATGATCGGTAGCTATGTCTCCTTTATGATCATCGCCGCGCTGATGATGATGGGCATCGACAGCAGCTGGCTGCTGGTCGCCGCCGGGTTTGTCGGCGCGATTGTGATTGCCAGCGCCTACGGCTGGAGCATCGAACGCGTGGCCTATCGGCCGGTGCGCAGCTCCAAGCGCCTGATTGCGCTCATCTCCGCGATTGGGATGTCCATCTTCCTGCAAAACTACGTCAGCCTGACCGAAGGCTCGCGCGACGTGGCGTTGCCAAGCCTGTTTAACGGCCAGTGGGTTGTGGGGGCCAGCGAAAACTTCTCTGCCTCTATCACCACCATGCAGCTGGTTATCTGGGTGGTGACCTTTATTGCGATGCTCGCCCTCACGCTGTTCATCCGTTACTCGCGCATGGGACGCGCCTGCCGCGCCTGCGCGGAAGACCTGAAGATGGCGAGCCTGCTGGGGATCAACACCGACCGCGTCATTGCCCTCACCTTTGTGATCGGTGCCGCGATGGCGGCCGTTGCCGGGGTTCTGCTCGGCCAGTTCTACGGCGTGATTAACCCGTACATCGGCTTTATGGCCGGGATGAAAGCCTTTACCGCGGCGGTGCTGGGCGGTATCGGCAGTATTCCGGGGGCAATGATTGGCGGCCTGATCCTGGGCGTGGCGGAAGCGCTCTCCTCGGCGTATCTGAGCACTGAGTATAAAGATGTGGTGTCGTTTGCCCTGCTGATTCTGGTTCTGCTGGTGATGCCTACCGGTATTCTGGGCCGTCCGGAGGTAGAGAAAGTATGAAACCGATGCATTTTGCAATGGCGCTGCTCTCTGCCGCCATGTTCTTCGTGCTGGCGGGCGTCTTTATGGGCGTTCAGTTAGAGCTGAACGGCACTAAGCTGGTGGTCGACACCGCTGCCGACATTCGCTGGCAGTGGGTATTTATCGGCACGGCGGTCGTATTCCTGTTCCAGCTGCTGCGTCCGCTGTTTCAGAAGACGCTGAAAGGCGTCTCCGGGCCGAAGTTTGTTCTGCCGGCAATTGACGGTTCGACCGTTAAGCAGAAACTGTTCCTCGTGGCGCTGCTGGTGGCCGCGGTGGCGTGGCCGTTCGTGGTCTCCCGCGGCACGGTGGATATCGCCACCCTGACCATGATCTACGTGATACTCGGTCTGGGTCTGAACGTGGTGGTGGGGCTTTCCGGCCTGCTGGTGCTGGGCTACGGCGGCTTCTACGCCATCGGTGCCTACACGTTTGCGCTGCTGAACCACTATTACGGCCTCGGCTTCTGGACCTGTTTGCCGCTGGCGGGGCTGGTCTCTGCCGCCGCCGGTTTCCTGCTTGGCTTCCCGGTGCTGCGCCTGCGCGGTGACTACCTGGCGATTGTGACCTTAGGCTTCGGTGAAATCGTCCGTATCCTGCTGCTCAACAACACCGAAGTGACCGGTGGCCCGAACGGTATCAGCCAGATCCCGAAACCGACCTTCTTCGGTCTGGAGTTCAGCCGTACCGCCCGTGAAGGCGGCTGGGACACCTTCAGCAACTTCTTTGGCGTGAAATATGATCCGTCCGACCGCGTTATCTGGCTCTATCTGGTGGCGCTGCTGCTGGTGGTGATTACCCTGTTCGTGATTAACCGCCTGCTGCGTATGCCGCTGGGCCGTGCGTGGGAAGCGCTGCGCGAAGATGAGATCGCCTGCCGTTCTCTGGGCCTGAACCCGACCCGCATCAAGCTGACCGCGTTTACCATCAGCGCCGCGTTTGCCGGTTTTGCCGGGACGCTGTTTGCCGCACGTCAGGGCTTCGTCAGCCCGGAATCGTTCACCTTTGCCGAATCCGCCTTTGTGCTGGCGATTGTGGTGCTCGGTGGGATGGGCTCGCAGTTTGCCGTTATTCTGGCGGCCATTCTGCTGGTGGTCTCGCGTGAGCTGATGCGTGACTTTAACGAATACAGCATGCTGATGCTGGGTGGTTTGATGGTGCTGATGATGATCTGGCGTCCGCAGGGCCTGCTGCCGATGACCCGTCCACAGCTGAAGCTGAAGAACGGGCAAGCGAAAGGAGAGCAGGCATGAAGCCTTTATTATCCGTTAACGGTCTGATGATGCGTTTTGGCGGCCTGCTGGCGGTCAATAACGTGAATCTGGATCTGCACAAGAAAGAGATCGTCTCCCTGATTGGCCCGAACGGCGCGGGGAAAACCACGGTCTTTAACTGCCTGACCGGTTTCTATAAGCCGACGGGCGGCACCATCATGCTGCGCGACCAGCATCTCGAAGGTTTACCGGGTCAGCAGATTGCCCGCATGGGCGTGGTGCGTACCTTCCAGCACGTACGTTTGTTCCGCGAAATGACGGTGATTGAGAACCTGCTGGTAGCACAACATCAGCAGCTGAAAACCGGGCTGTTCTCCGGCCTGCTGAAAACCCCGGCGTTCCGCCGCGCGCAGGATGAAGCGCTCGACCGTGCCGCCACCTGGCTCGACCGAATTGGCCTGCTGCAGCACGCCAACCGTCAGGCGAGCAACCTCGCCTACGGCGACCAGCGCCGCCTTGAAATTGTGCGCTGCATGGTGACCCAGCCGGAAATCCTGATGCTCGACGAACCGGCAGCAGGGCTTAACCCGAAAGAGACCAAAGAGCTGGACGAGCTGATTGCCGAACTGCGCGATCATCACGACACCACCATTCTGCTGATTGAGCATGACATGAAGCTGGTGATGGGCATTTCTGACCGTATCTACGTGGTCAACCAGGGCACGCCGCTGGCAAACGGCACGCCGGAAGAGATCCGCAACAACCCGGACGTGATCCGCGCATACCTTGGTGAGGCATAAGATGGAAAAAGCGATGTTAACGTTCGATAAGGTCAATGCGCACTACGGTAAGATCCAGGCGCTGCACGACGTCAGCCTGCATATCAACCAGGGGGAAATCGTCACCCTGATCGGGGCCAACGGCGCGGGTAAAACCACGCTGCTCGGCACCCTGTGCGGCGACCCGCGCGCCACCAGCGGGCGGATTGTGTTCGATGGCAAAGACATTACCGACTGGCAGACCGCCAGAATCATGCGTGAGGCGGTGGCGATTGTGCCGGAAGGACGTCGCGTGTTCTCGCGTATGACGGTGGAAGAGAACCTGGCGATGGGCGGTTTCTTCGCCCACCGCGATGAATATCAGACCCGCATCAAGTGGGTGTACGAACTCTTCCCGCGTCTGTGGGAGCGCCGCATCCAGCGTGCGGGCACCATGTCCGGCGGTGAACAGCAGATGCTGGCGATCGGCCGCGCGCTGATGAGCCAGCCGCGCCTGCTGCTGCTGGACGAACCGTCGCTCGGTCTGGCACCGATCATCATCCAGCAGATCTTCGATACCATCGAACAGCTGCGTAAAGAGGGGATGACTATCTTCCTCGTCGAGCAGAACGCCAACCAGGCGCTGAAGCTGGCTGACCGTGGCTACGTGCTGGAGAACGGCCGTGTGGTGCTTGAGGATACTGGCGACGCGCTGCTGGCGAACGAAGCGGTGCGGAGTGCGTATTTAGGGGGATAGGTAAAAGCAAAATGGCAACGCAAGTTGCCATTTTTAGTGTTTTCTCCCTCTCCCTGTGGGTGTACGGTCCGGGGACATAGTGAACGCTTGTTCGGGGACATGGTAGACACTTACAACTAAGGCATAAGAACCCGTTTATGGAGTCGCTTATGCCCTGGGATGCGAGAGATACCATGTCATTACGTACCGAGTTTGTTTTGTTCGCCTCGCAGGACGGGGCGAATATCCGTTCCCTCTGCCGTCGCTTCGGCATTTCACCTGCCACCGGCTACAAGTGGCTTCGTCGCTGGGCGGAGGAAGGGGCCTCCGGCCTTCAGGACCGCCCGCGCATACCGCACCATTCCCCGAACCGCTCATCTGACGACATCACTGCCCTGCTGCGCATGGCCCATGACCGTCATCAACGCTGGGGAGCCCGCAAGATTAAACGCTGGCTGGAAGACCAGGGGCACACCATGCCCGCCTTCAGCACCGTTCATACCCTGATGGCCCGTCACGGCCTGCTGCCGGGCACTTCACCGGGCATTCCCGCCACGGGACGGTTCGAACATGACGCGCCCAACCGGCTCTGGCAGATGGATTTTAAGGGCCACTTTCCCTTTGGCGGTGGCCGCTGCCATCCGCTCACTTTGCTGGACGACCACTCCCGTTTTTCCCTGTGCCTGGTGCACTGTAACGATGAACGTCGAGAGACCGTGCAGCAGCAGCTGGTCAGCGTGTTTGAACGCTACGGCCTGCCGGACAGGATGACGATGGATAACGGCTCACCGTGGGGAGACACCACCGGCACCTGGACGGCGCTGGAGCTGTGGCTGATGCGCCAGGGTATCCGGGTGGGGCACTCCCGGCCGTATCATCCGCAGACGCAGGGCAAGCTGGAGCGTTTTCACCGCAGCCTGAAGGCGGAAGTGCTGCAGGGGAAGTGGTTCGCGGACAGCGGTGAACTGCAGCGCGCCTTCGACCACTGGCGGACGGTCTATAACCTTGAACGCCCGCATGAGGCGCTGGATATGGCGGTACCGGGCTCGCGGTATCAGCCGTCATCGCGACGGTACAGCGGCAACACAACGCCCCCGGAATACGACGAGGGCGTAATGGTCAGGAAAGTGGATATCAGCGGAAAGCTGAGCGTGAAAGGGGTGAGTCTGAGCGCGGGTAAAGCGTTCAGGGGAGAACAGGTCGGACTGAAGGAGACGCAGGAGGATGGCTGCTATGAAGTGTGGTGGTACAGCACGAAAGTGGGGGTGATCGACCTGAAGAAAAAGTCGATCACCATGGGTAAAGGATGTTAAAAAGTGTTCACCATGTCCCCGAACACCTGTCTACCATGTCCCCGGACCGTACAGTGGGAGAGGGCCGGGGTGAGAGCACCAGACCGCACCTAAACCACCCACCCAACCCCTTCACACAACCATCATCCCCCTGACCTTTTGTTGTCACTTATCTGTAAACAAACAGTTATTTTTCTGTCATTCGAGCATGTCATGTTACCTCGCGAGCATAAAACGCGTGATATCGCGCATCCGGCACAATAAGAGAGATGACAATGACATCGTTACGACACACAGCTTTGGGTCTGGCACTGGGTCTGGCTTTTGCGACGAACGCAATGGCTGTGACGACCATTCCGTTCTGGCATTCCATGGAAGGGGAGTTGGGTAAAGAAGTTGACTCCCTGGCGCAGCGTTTCAACGACACCCATCCGGATTACAAAATTGTGCCGGTGTACAAAGGGAACTACGAGCAGAGCCTGAGCGCAGGCATTGCCGCCTTCCGTACCGGTAACGCCCCTGCGTTGTTACAGGTTTATGAAGTGGGTACCGCGACCATGATGGCCTCGAAAGCCATCAAGCCGGTCTATGAAGTGTTCAAAGAAGCGGGTATCAACTTCGACGAATCCCGGTTCGTACCAACCGTGGCGGGATACTACACGGATTCCAAAAGCGGCCATCTGCTGTCTCAGCCGTTTAACAGCTCTACGCCGGTGCTCTACTACAACAAAGATGCCTTCAAAAAAGCCGGTTTAGACCCGGAGCAGCCGCCAAAAACCTGGCAGGATCTAGCTGAATATACCGCGAAGCTGAAAGCGGCAGGGATGAAGTGCGGCTACGCCAGCGGCTGGCAGGGCTGGATCCAGATTGAAAACTTCAGCGCCTGGCACGGCCTGCCGGTTGCCACCAAAAATAACGGCTTCGACGGCACTGATGCGGTACTGGAATTCAACAAGCCAGAGCAGGTGAAGCACATCGCGCTGCTTGAAGAACTCAACAAGAAGGGCGACTTCAGCTACTTCGGGCGTAAAGACGAATCCACCGAGAAGTTCTACAACGGTGACTGCGCCATTACCACCGCCTCTTCCGGCTCGCTGGCGGATATCCGTCACTACGCCAAATTCAACTACGGCGTGGGCATGATGCCGTACGACGCTGACGTGAAAGGCGCGCCGCAGAACGCCATCATCGGCGGGGCAAGCCTGTGGGTGATGCAGGGTAAAGACAAGGGCACCTACAAAGGGGTGGCCGAGTTCCTCGACTTCCTGGCGAAGCCGGAAAACGCCGCCGAATGGCACCAGAAGACCGGCTATCTGCCGATCACCAAAGCGGCCTATGACCTGACCCGCGAGCAGGGCTTCTACAGCAAGAACCCGGGCGCAGATATCGCGACGCGCCAGATGCTGAACAAGCCGCCGTTGCCGTTCACCAAAGGCCTGCGCCTGGGCAATATGCCGCAGATCCGCACCATCGTGGATGAAGAGCTGGAAAGCGTGTGGACCGGGAAGAAAACGCCACAGCAGGCGCTGGATTCCGCGGTAGAGCGCGGGAATCAGCTGCTGCGCCGCTTTGAGCAGTCGACCAAATCGTAAAAAAATGCCCGGTGACGCGTAGCGATCCGGGCCTACGGATGAATGCGGCCTGATGCCCTCACCCCAACCCTCTCCCACGGGGAGAGGGAGAAAACCGAAACCGTAGGCCGGGTAAGGCGTAGCCACCACCCGGCATTGTTCAGGAACCCAATCTCAATGTCCTCATCCCGTCCGGTGTTTCGTTCCCGCTGGCTGCCGTACCTGTTGGTCGCGCCGCAGCTGGTCATCACCGTTATCTTCTTTATCTGGCCTGCGGGCGAAGCGCTGTGGTACTCGGTACAAAGCGTTGATCCGTTCGGACTCTCCAGCCAGTTTGTTGGCCTGGACAACTTTACCGCGCTGTTCCATGACAGCTACTACCTGGATTCCTTCTGGACGACGATGAAGTTCAGCGCGCTGGTCACCGTCAGCGGCCTTGTCGCCTCGTTGTTCTTCGCCGCGCTGGTAGATTATGTCGTGCGCGGCAGCCGTCTGTATCAGACCCTGATGCTGCTGCCGTACGCCGTGGCGCCTGCCGTCGCCGCCGTGCTGTGGATCTTCCTGTTTAACCCCGGTCGCGGGTTGATTACCCATTTCCTGGCAGAGTTTGGCTACGACTGGAACCACGCCCAGAACAGCGGCCAGGCCATGTTCCTGGTGGTGTTTGCCTCGGTGTGGAAGCAGATCAGCTACAACTTCCTGTTCTTCTTTGCCGCGCTGCAGTCTATTCCGCGTTCGCTGGTGGAAGCCGCGGCGATCGACGGCGCAGGGCCGATTCGTCGCTTCTTCCGGCTGTCACTGCCGCTGATCGCCCCGGTGAGTTTTTTTCTGCTGGTGGTGAACCTCGTGTACGCCTTTTTCGACACCTTCCCGGTGATCGACGCCGCCACCGCCGGCGGCCCGGTACAGGCGACCACCACGCTGATTTATAAGATCTACCGCGAAGGGTTCGCTGGGCTGGATCTCTCAGCCTCCGCCGCGCAGTCCGTCGTGCTGATGTTCCTCGTCATCATCCTTACGGTGGTGCAGTTCCGCTATGTTGAAAGTAAGGTGCGCTACCAATGATTGAGAACCGTCGCGGGCTGACGATTTTCAGCCACACCATGCTGATTCTGGGGATCATCGTCATCCTGTTCCCGTTGTACGTGGCGTTTGTCGCCGCCACGCTGGACACCAAAGCGGTGTTCGACACGCCGATGACGCTGATCCCAGGCACGCATTTGCTCGAAAACATGAAAACCATCTGGACCCAGGGCGTGGGGGCCAACAGCGCGCCGTTCTGGCTGATGATGCTCAACAGCTTCATCATGGCGTTTGGCATTACGGTCGGAAAAATCACGGTATCGATGCTCTCGGCGTTCGCCATCGTCTGGTTCCGCTTTCCGCTGCGTAACCTGTTCTTTTGGATGATTTTCATTACCCTGATGCTGCCGGTGGAGGTACGTATCTTCCCGACGGTGGAAGTGATCGCCAACCTCAAGATGCTGGACAGCTATGCGGGCTTAACCCTGCCGCTGATGGCCTCGGCGACGGCCACTTTCCTGTTCCGCCAGTTCTTTATGACCCTGCCGGACGAGCTGATTGAAGCCGCGCGGATCGATGGCGCCTCACCGATGCGCTTCTTCCGCGACATCGTGCTGCCGCTGTCGAAAACCAACCTTGCGGCGCTGTTTGTGATCACCTTTATCTACGGCTGGAACCAGTACCTGTGGCCGCTGCTGATTATTCAGGACGTCAACCTCGGCACTGCCGTGGCAGGTATCAAAGGCATGATTGCCACCGGCGAAGGCACCACCCTCTGGAACCAGGTGATGGCGGCGATGCTGCTCACCCTTATCCCACCCGTAGTCATTGTTTTAGCCATGCAGCGCGCGTTTGTCCGCGGCCTGGTCGATAGCGAGAAATAAGATGGCAGGTTTAAAACTTCAGGCAGTAACCAAAAGCTGGGACGGCAAAACCCAGGTGATCCAGCCGCTCACGCTCGACGTGGCGGACGGGGAATTCATCGTCATGGTCGGACCGTCCGGCTGCGGCAAATCCACCCTGCTGCGCATGGTGGCGGGGCTGGAGCGCGTGACCTCTGGCGATATCTGGATTGACCGCCAGCGCGTGACCGAGATGGAGCCGAAAGACCGCGGCATCGCGATGGTGTTCCAGAACTATGCGCTGTACCCGCACATGAGCGTGGAAGAGAACATGGCCTGGGGGCTGAAAATCCGCGGCATGGGCAAAGGTCATATTGCGGAGCGCGTGAAAGAGGCTGCGCGTATTCTGGAGCTGGATGGCCTGCTGAAGCGCCGTCCGCGCGAGCTCTCCGGCGGCCAGCGCCAGCGCGTGGCGATGGGGCGCGCTATTGTGCGCGATCCGGCGGTGTTCCTGTTCGATGAACCCCTCTCTAACCTGGACGCCAAGCTGCGTGTGCAGATGCGTCTTGAGCTGCAGCAGCTGCATCGTCGTCTGAAAACTACCTCCCTGTACGTTACCCACGATCAGGTCGAAGCCATGACGCTGGCCCAGCGGGTGATGGTGATGAACAAAGGCATCGCCGAGCAGATTGGTACTCCGGTGGAGGTATACGAGAAGCCCGCTACCCGCTTTGTGGCGAGTTTTATTGGCAGCCCGGCGATGAACCTGCTTGAAGGCCGCATCAGCAACTCGGGCACGCACTTTGAACTGGAAAGCGGGATGGCATTGCCGATCAACTGGTACTATCGTGGCTACGCCGGGCGTAAGATGACGCTCGGTATCCGCCCGGAACATATCGGTTTAACCTCACAGGCGGACGGCGGCGTGCCGCTGGTGATGGATACGCTGGAGATGCTGGGCGCGGATAACCTCGCGCACGGGCGCTGGGGCGAGCAAAAAATGGTGGTGCGTCTTGCGCATCAGGAGCGCCCGAAAGCGGGCAGCACGCTGTGGCTGCATCTGCCGGAAAATCACCTGCACTTATTTGACGGTGAAACAGGACAACGAGTATGAGCAACTGGCCTTATCCCCACATCGTCGCCCATCGGGGCGGCGGTAAACTGGCGCCGGAGAACACCCTGGCGGCAATTGATGTTGGCGCGCGCTACGGCCACACGATGATCGAGTTCGACGCTAAGCTGTCAAAAGACGGCGAAATTTTCCTGCTGCACGACGATAACCTTGAGCGCACCAGCAACGGCTGGGGCGTGGCGGGTGAACTGCCGTGGCGCGATCTGCTGAAAGTGGACGCCGGAAGCTGGTACAGCGGCGAATTCAAGGGCGAGCCGCTGCCGCTGCTGGCGGAAGTGGCCGACCGCTGCCGTCAGCACGGCATGATGGCCAATATCGAAATCAAACCGACCACCGGCACCGGGCCGCTGACGGGCAAGGTGATTGCTCTTGCCGCGCGCGAGCTGTGGGAAGGGATGACGCCACCGCTGCTCTCCTCGTTTGAAATCGACGCGCTGGAAGCCGCACAGGCAGCCGTACCGGCGCTGCCGCGCGGGCTATTGCTGGACGAGTGGCGTGAAGACTGGCGCGAGCTGACGACGCGTTTAGGCTGCGTGTCTATCCACCTTAACCACAAGCTGCTGGATGAGGCGCGGGTGAAGATGTTGAAAGCGGAAGGGCTGCATATTCTGGTCTACACCGTCAACAAACCCCAGCGTGCGGCCGAGCTGCTGCGCTGGGGCGTGGACTGCATCTGTACCGATGCGATTGACCTGATCGGTCCGGACTTTAGTTCTGCGGATTAAGCATACTGCCATTCGACTGCGGCGGCAGCATATGCTGCTGCCCGCTGCCTGATGACGTCATGCCACCTAACATCCCGCCGTTTTTATTGGGCAGCGGCTGCTCGCGGACCTGGCCCTGCTGCACGCGCTGGGTGTTGGCGTTCATCTGATTTTGCAGACTCTGCTGCTGCAGCTGGGTCTGGGTTCTTAGCTGCTGGTTCAGCATCCCTTTTTGCTGTTGTTGCTGGCTCATCATCTCGGTCTGCATACGCTGCTGGCTCGGGATAACGTAACCCGGCTGGTTCGGGTTATTCATCGTATTAAGTGGCTGTGCGAGCGCGGCAAACGGGATCAGCGCCGTAAGAATCATCAAGCGTTTCATTGTCATTTCCTCCTCTTGAGGTCTCTCTTAAGTTTACCCTGATTTCACCATGACGATGATTTTTTAGGAGTTGTGAACCAGGCTTAAGCGGGGAATATGGATCCCTTCACCTGGAGAACAATAATGATGAAACCAACGTTTTTGCGCTGGGTCGCCATCGCTGCGCTGATGGCAGGCGGCACATTTAGCGTGGCGGCCAACCCGCCAGCGGCGCCTCCGGTCTCTTACGGCGTGGAGGAAGATGTCTTTCATCCTGTGCGGGCAACGCATGGCATGGTGGCCTCTGTGGATGCGCTGGCAACGAAAGTGGGCGTCGATATTCTTAAGCAGGGCGGTAATGCGGTGGATGCCGCAGTGGCGGTCGGCTACGCGCTGGCGGTGACGCATCCGCAGGCCGGGAACCTGGGCGGTGGCGGCTTTATGATGCTGCGCACCAAAGACGGGAAAACCACCGCCATCGACTTTCGCGAGATGGCGCCTGCTCAGGCTTCCCGCGATATGTTCCTCGACGATCAGGGTAACCCCGACAGTAAAAAATCCCTGACGTCGCATCTCGCCTCCGGCACACCGGGCACCGTTGCGGGCTTCTCGCTGGCGCTGGAAAAATACGGCACGATGCCGCTGAATAAAGTGGTCCAGCCTGCGATAAAACTGGCGCGGGAAGGTTTTATCGTGAATGACGCCCTGGCCGACGACCTCAAAACCTACGGCAGCGAAGTCATTCCAAATCATGAAAACAGTAAGGCGATCTTCTGGAAAGACGGCGAGCCGCTGAAGAAGGGCGATAAGCTGGTGCAGAAGAACCTTGCCAAAAGCCTGGAGCTGATTGCGGAGCACGGTCCGGACGCCTTCTACAAAGGGGCGATTGCCGACCAGATTGCGCAAGAGATGCAAAAGAACGGCGGGCTCATCACCAAAGCGGACCTGGCGGAGTACAAAGCGGTGGAGCGCGAGCCGATTAGCGGAACCTATCGCGGCTACGAGGTCTTCTCCATGCCACCGCCGTCTTCCGGGGGCATTCACATCGTGCAGATCCTCAACATTCTCGAAAACTTTGATATGCACAAGTTCGGCTTCGGCAGTGCGGATGCCATGCAGATAATGGCGGAAGCGGAGAAACGCGCCTACGCTGACCGGTCGGAGTACCTCGGCGACCCGGACTTCGTGAAGGTGCCGTGGCAGGCGCTGACCAACAAGGCGTATGCCAAATCCATTGCCGATCAGATTGATATCAATAAGGCTAAGCCATCGAGCGAGATCCGCCCCGGCAAGCTGGCACCGTACGAGAGCAACCAGACCACCCACTTCTCGGTGGTGGATAAAGACGGTAACGCAGTTGCGGTGACCTATACGCTCAACACCACGTTTGGTACCGGGATTGTGGCGGGCAACAGCGGCATTCTGCTCAACAACGAGATGGACGACTTCTCCGCCAAGCCGGGCGTGCCGAACGTCTACGGGCTGGTCGGCGGCGATGCGAACGCGGTAGGGCCGAAGAAACGCCCGCTGTCGTCCATGTCGCCCACTATCGTGGTGAAAGACGGTAAGACCTGGCTGGTGACGGGCAGTCCGGGCGGCAGCCGGATTATCACCACCGTGCTGCAGATGGTGGTGAACAGTATCGATTTTGGGATGAACGTCGCGGAAGCGACCAACGCGCCACGTTTCCATCACCAGTGGCTGCCGGATGAACTGCGCGTTGAGAAGGGCTTTAGCCCGGACACCCTTAAACTGCTGGAGCAGCGCGGACAGAAGGTGGCAGTGAAAGAGGCGATGGGCAGTACCCAGAGCATTATGGTGGGTCCAGACGGGGCGCTGTTTGGCGCGTCAGACCCGCGTTCGGTGGATGATTTAACGGCGGGGTATTAACGGTTCCCCTCACCCTAACCCTCTCCCCATTGGGGAGAGGGGAATGTGTCACTTCATTCTCGCCATATAATACGCGTCCACATATTCACCGTTGCGCAGGGCATAGCGCTTGCCGGTGCCTTCAATTTCGAACCCGTGTTTTTTGTACACCGCAATCGCCGGTTCGTTATCGACAAACACCGTCAGCTCAATGCGGTCAACGCGCAGCCAGTTATCGCACATATCAATCATGGTGCGCATCAGCGCGCTGGCAACGCCCCGGTTTTGCCACTGCGCGCCGACACAAATCCCAAAATCAGCCACATGGCTGCGGCGCGGGCGTTGCGCGACGGCGATGCACAGATGGCCGGCGACTTGACCGTCTATGCAGGCGACGAGCTGCTTGATGCCGGGCTGGTCGGATAGCCGTTCTTGCCACATCTGCTCAGAGGGATGAGGAACCTGTAGTGTGTTGTGGTACACCTCCGGCTGGGCGTGGATCTGACGAATGGCGTCATAATCTTTCGGTTCCGCATGGCGTATCACTATCTCACTCATTCCTTGTTCCTCAGTCAGTTAAATGTCCCTTCCAACATCAATGAGTTTAAAATTTGAGTCAACCGCTATTTTTTGCAAAAAGTATTGGACAAGTGCGAATGAGAATGATTATTATTGCTTTGCATTCAGGAAGACCGCTACGGGAACCTGAAAGCACGACATTGCTCACATTGCTTCCAGTATTACTTTAGCCAGCTTTTAGCTGGCTTTTTTTTTGTTATGGTTAGACTCAGTAACCTTCCAAAAGGACTGAGCCATGACACTACATTGCGCATTTATTGGATTTGGTAAAAGCACCACCCGCTATCACCTTCCGTATGTCCTCAACCGTAAAGACAGCTGGCATGTGGCGCATATCTACCGTCGCCGCGCGAAGCCTGAAGAGCAATCCCCGCAGTATTCCCATATTCATTTCACCAGCGATCTGGATGAGGTGCTGGGCGACCCGCAGGTTAACCTGGTCGTCGTCTGTACCCATGCCGACAGCCATTTTGACTATGCGAAACGCGCGCTCGAAGCGGGCAAAAACGTGCTGGTAGAAAAGCCCTTCACCCCGACTATCGCCGAAGCGAAGGCGCTATTCGCGCTGGCAAAAAGCAAGGGCCTGACCGTCACGCCATATCAGAACCGACGCTTTGACAGCTGTTTCCTGACGGCGAAAAAAGCGATTGAGAGCGGCAAGCTGGGCGAGATCGTGGAAATCGAAAGCCACTTCGACTACTACCGTCCGGTAGCGGAAACCCAGCCCGGCCTGCCGCAGGACGGTTCCTTCTACGGTCTCGGCGTCCATACTATGGATCAGATCATCTCCCTGTTTGGTCGACCTGACCACGTGGCGTACGACATTCGCAGCCTGCGTAACAAAGCCAACCCGGATGACACCTTTGAAGCGCAGCTGTTTTACGGCGATCTCAAAGCCATCGTTAAGACCAGCCATCTGGTGAAAATCGACTACCCGAAATTTATCGTTCACGGCACCAAAGGTTCGTTTATCAAATACGGTATCGACCAGCAGGAGACCAGCCTGAAGGCCAACATCATGCCGGGTGAACCGGGCTTTGCGGCGGATGATTCCGTGGGCGTGCTGGAGTACGTCAACGCTGAGGGGGTGACGGTCCGAGAAGAGCTTACGCCAGAAACCGGCGACTATGGCCGCGTCTATGACGCACTGTTTGCAACCCTGACTCGCGGCACGCCGAATTACGTCAAGGAATCTGACGTTCTGACCAACCTCGAAATCCTTGAGCGGGCCTTTGAACAGGCTTCTCCTGCCACGGTAACCCTCGCGAAATAAGCAAAAATGGCTCCTCTGCGCTTGTTCATAATTTTTGAACAGAGGAGTCAATTTTCACCCTCTATGATCCCAGACCGTTTGCGTCCACACTTACTCCATCGAAACGAACTGAGGGTGAAAACAATGATCTACTTACGCAAAGCAAACGAACGTGGTCACGCGAATCATGGCTGGCTGGACTCATGGCATTCATTCTCGTTTGCCGACTACTACGACCCGAATTTCATGGGCTTCTCCGCACTGCGCGTGATTAACGATGACGTCATTGATGCAGGCCAGGGCTTCGGTACCCATCCGCACAAAGACATGGAAATCCTCACCTATGTGCTGGAAGGCGCGGTGGAGCACCAGGACAGCATGGGCAACAAAGAGCAGGTTCCGGCGGGCGAGTTCCAGATTATGAGCGCGGGTACCGGGGTTCGTCACTCCGAGTACAACCCGAGCAAAACGGAAAAACTGCACCTGTATCAAATCTGGATCATTCCAGAAGAGACCGGCATCACGCCGCGCTATGAGCAGCGCCGCTTTGACGCGAAACAGGGCAAACAGCTGGTACTGTCCCCGGATGCGCGCGACGGTTCCCTGAAAGTACATCAGGATATGGAGTTGTACCGCTGGGCGCTGGCGAAAGATGAACAGTCTGTACACCAGATTGCCGCTAACCGCCGCGTCTGGATCCAGGTGGTGAAAGGTGAAGTCTCCATCAACGGTACGAAAGCGACAACCGCCGATGGTCTGGCAGTCTGGGATGAGCAGGCGCTCTCCGTGCATGCCGACAGCGAAAGTGAAATTCTGCTGTTTGACCTGCCGCCAGTGTAATAAAACATAAATAAATACCCATCCTTCCCTTTGACAGGGGAAGGATGGGCTTTGTCCGTGATAAACTGAGCAAATCTCTCTCTTCAAGATTTCTCAGGACGATGAAAAAGAAACGCCCCGTACTTCAGGATGTCGCCGATCGCGTCGGTGTGACCAAAATGACGGTCAGCCGTTTTTTACGTAACCCGGAGCAGGTTTCCGTGGCGTTGCGTGGCAAGATTGCTGCTGCCCTTGATGAACTGGGTTATATCCCCAACCGTGCGCCCGATATCCTCTCCAATGCGACCAGCCGTGCGGTGGGCGTCCTCCTGCCTTCCCTGACTAACCAGGTGTTTGCCGAGGTGCTGCGTGGCATTGAAAGCGTCACCGACGCCTTTGGTTACCAGACCATGCTCGCCCACTACGGGTACAAGCCGGAACTGGAAGAGGAGCGTCTTGAATCGATGCTTTCCTGGAACATCGACGGCCTGATTTTAACCGAACGTACTCACACTCCCCGCACGCTGAAGATGATTGAAGTCGCCGGTATTCCGGTGGTGGAGCTCATGGACAGCCAGTCGCCGTGCCTCGATATCGCCGTCGGCTTTGATAACTTCGAAGCGGCGCGGCAGATGACAGCGGCAATCATCGCCCGCGGACATCGTCATATCGCCTATCTGGGGGCGCGTCTTGATGAACGTACTATCATCAAACAGAAGGGATACGAGCAGGCGATGCTCGACGCAAACTTAACCCCGTACAGCGTGATGGTGGAGCAGTCCTCTTCCTACACCTCGGGTATTGAGCTGATGCGTCAGGCACGACGCGAGTATCCGCAACTGGACGGTATTTTCTGTACCAACGATGACCTTGCGGTCGGCGCGGCGTTTGAGTGCCAGCGTCTGGGTCTGAAGATCCCTGACGATATGGCCATCGCCGGTTTCCACGGCCACGACATTGGCCAGGTGATGGAGCCGCGTCTGGCGAGCGTTCTGACGCCGCGTGAACGCATGGGGCGCATTGGTGCAGAACGCCTGCTGGCGCGCATTCGGGGTGAGACGGTTACGCCGAAAATGTTAGATTTAGGTTTCACCTTGTCACCGGGTGGATCTATTTGAATCGACAAATTTGAAGTAGCTCACACTTATTCACTTCGCGCACGTTTGGATATTGCTTCTCTTTTGCCCCGGCAGGACAATGTTACCGATAACTGTTACCCGTAACAATTGACTGAGGGACACCCTTTGAGCACGACTAATCATGATCACCACGTTTACGTCCTGATGGGCGTTTCCGGTAGCGGGAAATCAGCTGTGGCCAGCGAAGTGGCGCATCAACTCCATGCTGCGTTTCTTGATGGCGACTTCCTCCATCCGCGCAGCAACATCATGAAAATGGCCTCCGGCGAGCCGCTGAACGACGACGACCGCAAACCGTGGTTGCAGGCGCTGAATGACGCCGCGTTCGCCATGCAGCGCACCAACAAAGTTTCCCTGATCGTCTGCTCCGCGCTGAAAAAAACCTATCGCGATCTGCTGCGTGACGGCAATCCGAACCTCTCGTTCATCTACCTGAAAGGTGACTTCGAGGTGATTGAAAGCCGCCTGAAGGCGCGTAAAGGTCACTTCTTCAAAACGCAGATGCTGGTGACGCAGTTCGAAGCGCTGCAGGAGCCGGGTGAAGATGAGAAAGACGTCTTAGTGGTTGATATCGATCAGTCACTGGAGGGTGTTGTTGCCAGCACCATCGAGGTCATTAATAAAAGGCAGTAAGTTTTGAGTACATTAACGCTAGTTTTGACAGCCGTGGGTTCCGTATTGCTGCTGCTGTTTTTAGTGATGAAGGCACGTATGCATGCTTTTGTTGCTTTGATGGTGGTTTCTATTGGTGCAGGTCTTTTTTCCGGTATGCCGCTCGACAAGATCGCCGCGACAATGGAAAAAGGGATGGGTGGCACGCTGGGCTTCCTGGCGATTGTGGTCGCGCTGGGCGCCATGTTTGGCAAGATTTTGCACGAGACGGGCGCGGTCGACCAGATTGCCGTCAAGATGCTGAAATCCTTCGGCCACAGCCGCGCGCACTATGCGATAGGTCTGGCGGGGCTGATCTGCGCGCTGCCGCTGTTCTTTGAGGTTGCCGTGGTGCTGCTGATTAGCGTGGCGTTCTCTATGGCGCGCCATACCGGCACTAACCTCGTGAAGCTGGTGATTCCGCTGTTTGCGGGCGTGGCGGCAGCGGCAGCGTTTCTGCTACCCGGGCCCGCGCCAATGCTGCTGGCCTCCCAGATGCATGCTGACTTTGGCTGGATGATCCTGATTGGCCTGTGTGCGGCGATCCCGGGGATGATTATTGCCGGCCCGCTGTGGGGCAACTTCATCAGCCGTTACGTTGAACTGCACATCCCGGATGATGTCACCGAGCCGCACCTGGGCGAAGGCAAAATGCCCTCCTTTGGTTTCAGTCTGTCGCTGATCCTGCTGCCGCTGGTTCTCGTGGGCCTGAAAACCATCGCCGCGCGCTTTGTGCCGGTAGGCTCCACCGCGTATGAGTGGTTTGAGTTTATTGGTCATCCGTTCACGGCGATCCTGGTGGCCTGTCTGGTAGCGATTTACGGCCTGGCGATGCGTCAGGGAATGGCGAAAGACCGGGTGATGGAAATCTGCGGTGCAGCGCTGCAGCCTGCGGGGATTATCCTGCTGGTGATCGGTGCCGGCGGCGTGTTCAAGCAGGTGCTGGTGGATTCTGGCGTCGGCCCGGCGCTGGGCGAAGCGCTGACCGGGATGGGGCTACCGATTGCAGTCACCTGTTTCGTGCTAGCGGCGGCGGTGCGTATCATCCAGGGGTCCGCAACCGTGGCGTGTTTAACCGCTGTGGGTCTGGTGATGCCGGTGATTGAACAGCTTAACTACTCTGGTGCACAGATGGCCGCGCTTTCTGTCTGTATCGCGGGCGGTTCGATTGTGGTCTCTCACGTTAACGATGCCGGATTCTGGCTGTTCGGCAAGTTTACCGGCGCCACCGAAGCGCAAACCCTGAAAACCTGGACGCTGATGGAAACCATCCTTGGCACAACGGGTGCGATTGTCGGGATGATTGCGTTTACGCTGTTGAGCTAAACGCGACGCGTTAACAACGCTCAAAAAATAAGGCCCGGTAGCGTTAGCGCTTACCGGGCCTTTTTATTATCCAGGGCGTCAGGCCGGGCCATAACCCGGCATTGTGTTACTCGCCCTGCGTGGCGCTCTCAATCGTCAGGCGCACGTCTGAGGTGATCAGCTCTGCCAGCATCTGGTAAACCTTCAGCGTCTCTTCCGGCTCGGCATCACCCGTATCACTGATATAGCCTTCATCACGCAGCGTCAGAACCAGGGAGCTGAAGACCGCTTTGTCGAAGAATTCAGGCGCGTTAATGCCGTGCAGCACGGACAGGCGTTGTGCCAGCGTCCGGCTCTCTTTCTCCAGCGTACCGCGGTTGATGGACGGGTTCGCACTCAGCAGCCAGAACGTAATGGCGTAGCGCTGCAACGTTTCGCGCGCACCGGCCGCCAGCAGCTGCAGGGTACGGGAGCGTGACGGATTGATGTGCAGCTCGTCATTCGTCACGGTGATCAACCCCTGACGACGCAGCTCTTCGGTCAGTTTATCCAGCACGCCCGCCAGCTCGTCTTTGCTCCAGCGCAGGAACAGCTCCGCTTTCAGCATCGGGTAGAGTGTCTCAACGTGGTGCAACAGCGCCTGGCGCGAGATGCGACGATGCTGGGTAATAATGGCCGCCATGAGCGACGGCAGCATCAGCATGTGGGTGATGTTGTTACGGTAGTACGTCATCAGCACGGCCTGCTCGCGCGGCAGAATGATGATGTCGCCGATGGTGTCTTTTTCGACTTCGAACTTGTTCATCTGCAACGCGTGATCGATAAGCTCACTGGCCGTTGCAGAAGGTACGGTTGAATCAACCGAATACGGCACGTTGCGCATCATATCCAGATAGCAATCCAGCTGCTCTGTCAGCTGTTCACGGGTTAGCGAACGTTGACGTGAAGCCAGAAGCGCCGTACAGCACAGGTTCATGGCGTTAGCCGCACCGGCGTTGTTAATGCGCACCATCAACTCAGAGGCGATGCCGTTGACCGTTGGCGTCAGCCAGGCCGGACGAACCGCTTCGATAGGGTCAATGGACTCGCGCCACTCCGGAACGTGGTGGTTCAGGTACGTCATCAGCGGCATCGGCTCGCCAAAGTTGACGTAGCCCTGGCCGAGGTTGCGTAACTTGCTCAGGCCACGCAGCATCTGCGGCAGGCTCTCTTTCTCTTTGGTCGCCCCACGCAGCTCTTTGGCGTAAGTTCCTACTTCCATCACATGCTCATAGCCAATGTAGATTGGCACCAGCGTGATGGGACGGGTTCCTCCGCGCAGCATCGCCTGGATGGTCATCGACAGCGTGCCGGTTTTCGGATCGAGCAGACGCCCGGTACGGGAACGACCGCCCTCCACGAAGTACTCCACGGAATAGCCACGGCTGAACAGCTCGCCCAGATATTCACGGAATACGGTGGAGTAGAGCTTGTTGCCCTTGAAGGTACGACGAATAAAGAAGGCACCCAGGCGGCGGAAAATCGGGCCTGCTGGCCAGAAGTTCAGGTTAATCCCGGCAGCGATGTGCGGTGGCACCAGCCCCTGGTGATAGAGCACATAAGACAGAAGCAGGTAGTCCATGTGGCTGCGGTGGCAGGGAACATAGACAATCTCATGGCCATCATGCGCCAGCTGACGTACACGCTCGGCATTATGAACGTTGATGCCCTGATAGAGGCGGTTCCAGGTAAAGCCGAGAATACGGTCGGAAAGGCGAATCATCTCGTAAGAGAAGTTCGCGGCGATCTCTTCCATCAGCGCAATGGCGTTCTGCTGGGCTTTCTCATGCGAAATTTTCTTGCTGCGCGCTTCGTCTTCAACGGCGCGGGCAATCGCTTTAGAGGCCAACAATTTGTTGAACAGATCCTGACGCGCCGGGAGACGTGGCCCGACGGCAGCCAGGCGCTGACGGGCGAAGTGCATACGCGCCACGCGCGCCAGTTTTTGCGCGATGATCTTGTCGGTGCCGTGCTCGTCCGCCATTCGACGCAGCGACACGGAAGGGGAGAAACGGACGAAACTGTCGCGTCCCAGCCAGGAGACCGCAAAGAACTTCTGGATGCCGTTAAGCATGCGCAACGGTGGGTTCTCTTCCCCTTTTTCGCGGCCCGGGCGGCGACCAAACATCACCGACACCGGCACCATCTGTACATCCAGGTCAGGATTGCTGCGGTGCAGGTCGAGATAGTCATGGAACAGCTTGATGGACTCTTCCTTTGGCGTGTAATAGGTAAACACACGCGGCCCACCGTGGATGAACACGTAGCGCGGCAGCAGCGTACCGTCAACTTCCAGCGGTTCAAGCGGGTCAGGTAAGTCATGCGCCAGACACTGGGCGCGAAGCGTCAGTAAGTCTGCCTTCGAGTTATAAGGCAAAACATACATAATGGGACGCGACGTATCGAGCCCCAATTCCAGCGCGGGTTCTGCTGGGATAGACTTGCTTTTTACCAGGATGCTTAATGGTAAATTAAGTAATTTGTAGTAAATTCGTGGCCAGCCGGACATAAACGATGTAAAGCCTCTGGTTAATAATGCAATTGCGGCGCAAGGATAACAGAAAGCGCGCAAAATTTCTGTTGTTACCCGTCATACTTCAGGCTGTAGCGAAACGCGTTACGGCCCCTGTTACTGACGCTCTTTTTTAAAAAAGGTTCTTTTAATGGCCAATAATACCACTGGGTTAACCCGAATCATCAAAGCTGCTGGCTACTCCTGGAAAGGTTTTCGCGCCGCGTGGGTCAACGAAGCTGCCTTCCGCCAGGAGGGCATCGCCGCGATTGTCGCGGTGATTATCGCCTGTTTCCTTGATATTGATGCGATAACGCGCGTTCTTCTGATCGGATCCGTATTGTTGGTGATGATAGTGGAAATTCTGAATAGCGCTATTGAGGCCGTTGTGGATCGTATCGGCTCTGATTTCCACGAACTTTCAGGCCGGGCAAAAGACATGGGCTCTGCTGCCGTGTTGCTGTCGATTATCACTGCCGTTATCACCTGGGTCACGCTGCTTTGGTCACATTTCCGATGAGCCTCGAGGAATAATTAAGTCCCTGGTTTTTTGTGCAGTTTTTGGTTCCAAAATCGCCTTTGACTGTATATACTCACAGCATAACTGTATATACACCCAGGGGGCGGAATGAAAGCGTTAACGACCAGGCAGCAAGAGGTGTTTGATCTCATTCGGGATCATATCGGCCAGACGGGTATGCCACCCACGCGTGCGGAAATCGCGCAGCGTCTGGGCTTCCGTTCTCCGAATGCTGCCGAAGAACACCTGAAAGCGCTGGCGCGTAAGGGTGTCATTGAGATTGTTTCGGGCGCGTCACGGGGTATCCGCCTGCTGGTGGAAGAAGAGACGGGCATTCCGCTGGTAGGGCGTGTTGCTGCAGGTGAGCCTTTACTGGCTCAGCAGCATATTGAAGGCCATTACCAGGTCGATCCTGGTATGTTCAAACCGAGCGCTGATTTCCTGCTGCGCGTAAGCGGTATGTCGATGAAAGACATCGGCATTCTTGATGGCGATCTGCTTGCGGTTCACAAAACGCAGGATGTACGAAACGGCCAGGTTGTGGTCGCACGCATTGATGATGAAGTGACCGTCAAGCGTCTGAAAAAACAGGGTAACACCGTACAGTTACTGCCTGAAAACAGCGAGTTCTCCCCGATTGTGGTGGACCTCCGTGAACAGAACTTCTCTATCGAAGGACTGGCGGTTGGGGTGATTCGCAACGGTGAATGGCTTTAATCTTTTCCTGACAGGCTACAGCTCCGCTGTAGCCTGATTCATTTCCCACTTCCGGTATTTTTCATGTCACTGCTGACGGCATCCGATAAGGCATTGTGGCGTCTTGCTTTGCCGATGATTTTCTCCAATATCACCGTGCCCTTGCTGGGGCTGGTCGATACCGCCGTTATTGGTCATCTGGATTCGCCTGTTTATCTTGGCGGCGTGGCGATTGGCGCGACGGCAACCAGCTTTCTGTTCATGTTGCTGCTCTTTTTGCGCATGAGTACGACCGGCCTTACCGCGCAGGCTTACGGTGCAAAAGATCCGTTGCGTCTGGCGCGTGCGCTGGTACAGCCGATGATGCTTGCGCTTGGCGCAGGGGCGTTGATCGTTTTACTGCGCGCTCCCCTGATTGACCTTGCACTCCATATCGTTGGCGGCAGCGAGGCAGTACTGGAACAGGCGCGGCGTTTTCTTGAAATCCGCTGGCTTAGCGCGCCCGCCTCGCTGGCTAATCTGGTTCTACTGGGGTGGCTCCTGGGCGTCCAGTATGCCCGTGCGCCTGTCATTCTGCTGGTGGTGGGCAACCTGCTCAACATTGTGCTGGATGTCTGGCTGGTAATGGGGCTGCAAATGAACGTGCAGGGGGCAGCGCTGGCGACGGCGATTGCCGAATACGGGACCTTTATTATTGGTCTGTGGATGGTCTGGCGTGTGCTGGTGATGCGCGGGATTTCCCTTGCGCTGCTCAAAACCGCCTGGCGCGGCAATATCCGTAAGCTGCTGGCGCTCAACCGTGACATCATGCTGCGTTCATTGCTGCTTCAACTCTGCTTTGGTGCACTGACGGTCTTTGGCGCACGGCTCGGGCCAGACATCGTTGCGGTTAATGCCGTCCTGATGACGCTGCTGACCTTTACCGCCTATGCGCTGGACGGCTTTGCCTATGCGGTTGAAGCGCATTCGGGGCAGGCGTATGGCGCACGGGAAAGCGGGCATCTGCGGGATGTCTGGCGGGCGGCCTGTCGACAGTCGGGTCTGGTGGCGTTGGCATTCGCGCTGATTTACGCCTGCTTTGGCGAACAGATTATCGCGTTACTCACCTCCCTGCCGGCACTGCGCGAACTGGCGAGCCATTATCTCATCTGGCAGGTCATTTTGCCGGTGGTGGGTGTCTGGTGTTATCTGCTGGACGGCATGTTTATTGGCGCGACGCGCGGAGCCGAAATGCGTAACAGCATGGCTGTCGCGGCGGCCGGGTTTGGCCTGACGTTGCTGACGCTTCCGTGGCTTGGTAACCACGGTTTATGGCTGGCGTTGGCCGTCTTTCTCTCACTGCGCGGGTTATCGCTGGCGTTTATCTGGCGCCGACACTGGCAAAACAATACCTGGTTCCCCTCACGCCACGATATATCGTGACGGTTAAAGATTCCGAATATGAAACTAACAGCGGAATCCTTAACTACAATAATTATCACGTCCAGCAGAAAAGAACGTAACGGACGTTACGACCCGACGCTTAACGAAGAGGACACGATGATGAATAAAGACGAAATCGGCGGCAACTGGAAGCAGTTCAAAGGTAAAGCGAAAGAACAGTGGGGTAAGCTGACGGATGACGATATGACCGTCATTGAAGGTAAACGCGACCAGCTTGTCGGTAAAATTCAGGAGCGTTACGGCTACGCAAAAGACCAGGCGGAAAACGAAGTCAAAGACTGGGAAACCCGTAACGATTACCGCTGGTAACGCTGAATAACCCACTGAGGCGGCTTAAAAGCCGCCTTTTCTTTTGCTGCTAACGCGGCTTTTTCTTTACCAGAATCGAGTGGTCGTGCTGACATGCGTCCTGATGACGACAGGCTTCCACTTCCACACACGCTGAGCACAGACCGTGTGCTTCAATCACGTTATGGCGCAGGGCAAAGCCCATTTTAGCGGCCAGCGTATGCATAATGTCTTCCACACCTTCCGCACCTTCTTCTTTCACCACGCCGCAGCGGTCACAAATAAACATCGCCGAGGTGTGGGTAGGCTGATCGAACAGATGACACAGCACATAGCTGTTTGTGGATTCGACTTTATGCACAAACCCTTGTTCCAGCAGGAAATCCAGCGCGCGATAGACCGTCGGTGGCTTTGCCTGCGGCTCGCTTTCGCGGAGCAGGTCGAGCAGATCGTAGGCGCTGATGGCACCCTGTTGCAGACTCATCAAGCGCAACACTTCAAGGCGCTGCGGAGTCAGGCGCACATTGCGTTGCGCGCACAGCTTTTCGGCCTGCGCTAACAGCTCTTTTGTGGACTTATCCATTTAGCACCCCGGATGTTATAGGACGGAAAACCCTCACTTTATCATGTTCTGCTAAAAACACCGAGATCGGCCAGTCTGTGCTATACCTGACCCATCGCAAACCGGGAGATAAACAATGAAAAGACCTGACTGTATTCGGCACTGGCGTGATGTTGAAGGTGCGGATGACTCGACTTACCCCGACAGCGATGAGCTGTTTTCCATCGGTGCGCCACTGGCCCGCAAGCTCGGGCTCGGGCGCATTGGCATCCATCATGAGCGTTTGCCGCCAGGACGCAGGACATCCTATCCCCACGCGGAAAGCGATGAAGAAGAGTTTATTTACGTGATTGAAGGCTACCCTGAAGCCTGGATTAATGGCTATTTGTGGAAGCTGGAGCCTGGCGACAGCGTAGGCTTTCCTGCCGGAACCGGCATCTGTCATACCTTTATCAATAACACGGACGAAGAGGTTCGGTTACTGGTCGTTGGCGAGGCTAACAAGAAGCACAACCGTATCTACTATCCGCTCAACCCGGAGTACGCCGCCACGCGGCAAGATCGCTGGGTAGACCATCCTCCCCAGTTTTTTGGGCCGCATGATGGAAAACCTGGGAAAAAATAATTTCCTCTTCTATAAATATTGAGGGCCGTCACAAATTACAACAGGCCGTAAGGAAGTTTTACTTAGGGAAAGAATTAGCGGGTCTTTTACTACTTATTCACAGCAATAGTTCGTTCCTGTTTGGGTGATAACAGACAGGGGTTATTTCATAACAGACTATAACGGGCATACTGTGAAAAAAAATTTTAAATTTTCGGTGGTTAGCATTGCTGTCTCCTTGTTTATGGCAAATCAGGCGGGAGCAGCCAATACCTGGACAGAATCACGCAGCGACGCAATGGGTGGCACCGGCGTGGCTTCGGGAAGCTATGGCAGTGGGGCGTTAATCAACCCCGCGCTGCTGGCAAAGGCAAAACCGGACGATGATGTGACGGTCATATTGCCTTCGGTTGGCGCGCAGATCACGGATGAAGACAATCTTCAGGACGAGATTGATAATATCAACGACAAAATTAATCACTATAAGGATGTGGTGGATAATCTTACACCGGTTGAAATTATCACCAATCCATTAGGTTCTATTAACCAGTTCCAGGGCGCGGCAAAAGATCTTGCCGATGAGCTGGACTATCTCAAGGGCAAGACCGCACGCGCTACGGCAGGGGCAGGCATTGCCGTGAGTATCCCTAACGATGTCCTTTCTGTGGCGTTTATGGCGAAAGGCTACGCCCATGGTCGGGTGAGTTCGTCGATCGACCAGCAGGATATTGATTACCTCCGCGGTATTCAAAACAGTGATGCGGTCGCGGCCGGCGTCGCGCTGGATGCTGCGCTGAACGGCACGGACCAAATCACCAAAAACCTCAACTCGACGGCCTCTGGCCGGGCGGCAATTGTGTCCGACTATGGCGTTGCCATTGCCCGTCAGTTCGATCTTGGCGGCGTTCCGGTTTCCGTGGGTGTGACGCCAAAACTGCAAAAAACCTGGGTCTATAACTACACCACCTCAATCTACGATTACGACAGTAATAAGTGGAACGACAGCCGCTACCGTACAGACGATACGGGCTTCAACGTGGATGCCGGGATTGCGGCCGATTTCGGCGAAAACTGGACCGTCGGCGTGAGCGGACAAAACCTGATGTCGCGTGATATCGACACCAAAGATATCCGTATCCGCAACGGGCGTACGGGAGAAGTGGTGAGCTATAAAGACACCTACCAGATCCGTCCGCTGGTGACCGCCGGGGCCGCCTGGCACAACGATCTGGTGACGCTGACTGCCGATGGTGATCTGACGGAAACCAAGGGCTTCAAGAGCGAAGATACGTCACAGTATGTTGGCGTCGGTGCCGAAGTCACGCCGTTGAGCTGGCTGGCGGTGCGGGCGGGTTATCGCGCAGACGTGAAGGGTAACGACAGCAATGTCTTTACCGGCGGTGTCGGTTTCGCGCCGTTTAGCACCGTGCATGTTGACCTGATGGGCCTGTACGGCGAAGACGAGACCTGGGGGGCAGGGGCTCAACTGAGCATGACGTTCTAAAGTCCACCGGAGGCGCTGCGCCTCCGGCTTTTCTTTGTGCTATAGTAGCGCCCCTTTTCCACCAGATGCTTAAAACTTCGCCATGTCGTCAGAATTACAGACTGTTTTTCCCGCACACCGTTTTTCCATTGCGCCGATGCTCGACTGGACGGACAGACACTGCCGCTACTTCCTGCGTCAGCTCTCCCGCCATACGCTGCTGTACACCGAGATGGTGACCACGGGCGCAATCATTCACGGCAAGGGCGATTATCTGGCCTATAGCGAGGAAGAGCATCCGGTTGCCCTGCAGCTGGGCGGCAGCGATCCGGCCGCGCTGGCGCAGTGCGCGAAGCTGGCAGAAGCGCGCGGCTACGACGAGATCAACCTCAACGTCGGCTGCCCGTCCGATCGCGTGCAAAACGGCATGTTCGGCGCGTGCCTGATGGGGAACGCTCAGCTGGTGGCGGACTGTATCAAGGCGATGCGCGACGTGGTCTCCATCCCGGTGACGGTCAAAACCCGCATCGGCATTGATGACCAGGACAGCTACGAATTCCTGTGCGATTTTATCAATACGGTTTCCGGGAAAGGCGAATGCGAGATGTTTATCATCCACGCGCGTAAAGCCTGGCTTTCTGGTCTTAGCCCAAAAGAGAACCGTGAAATTCCACCGCTGGACTATCCTCGCGTGTATCAGCTGAAGCGTGATTTTCCGCACCTGACGATGTCGATCAACGGCGGCATTAAGTCGCTGGAAGAGGCGAAAGCGCACCTTGAACATATGGATGGCGTGATGGTCGGGCGCGAGGCGTATCAAAACCCGGGCATTCTGGCGTCGGTCGATCGCGAAATCTTTGGTGTTGAAGGGGCAGACATCGACCCGGTTACCGTGGTGCGTGCCATGTATCCTTACATTGAGCGCGAGCTGAGTAACGGCACATATCTTGGCCACATTACCCGCCATATGCTCGGCCTGTTCCAGGGGATCCCCGGGGCGCGCCAGTGGCGTCGCTACCTGAGCGAGAATGCACATAAAGCCGGCGCCGATATCGACGTGTTGGAACATGCGCTGCGACTGGTGGCAGATAAGCGATAATTTTCGCTAAAAGTTCGTCAAATTCACCACGCCCTGCGACATGTCGCGGGGCGTTTTGCTTTAAGAACAATAAGTTAGATTTGGCATGAATATTGTAATGCCTGTTGCATTACTCGGGAACTCGTGGGAGAGCACCATGCTGGAACTACTTTTTGTGATTGGCTTTTTTGTCATGCTGTTAGCGACAGGTGTGTCGCTGCTCGGCATTCTGGCGGCTATCGTCGTGGCGACGGTGGTGATGGTTATCGGCGGTTTATTTGCCCTGACGATCAAGCTGTTACCGTGGTTACTGCTGGCCATTGCGGTGGTGTGGGTGATACGGGCGATAAAATCACCAAAACTGCCCACTTATCAGCGCAATAACCGCTTTCGTTACTAAGGTATTGAGGGGTTCGTCACATACTTGTAACTTTTCCGGCAGCAGGGCTTAGAACAGAATAGGATTTACTTATCGAATCTGTCACTATGGCTGCCGCTAAAGAATTCATCGAGCTGTACCCTACATACAGCCGAACTAAAAAAAGAAAGGGCTTCCTTAAGGAAGCCCAATTTCTTTTCAGGGCTCAGGGAATCAGCAAACTCGATCCCTGCGTGGCCCGGCTCTCCAGCACCTCATGTGCGCGCTGCGCATCGATTAGCGGATATTTTTGCGCCTCTGCCACATCCACTTTTATCACCCCGCTGGCGATCAGCGAGAACAGCTCGTTACTGGCTTCCTCCAGCTCTTCCCGGTTGGTGATGTAACCCTGCAGGGATGGGCGCGTGACGTACAGCGAGCCTTTCTGATTCAGAATGCCGAGATTTACCCCGGTCACCGCGCCTGACGCATTCCCGAAGCTGACCATCAGCCCACGACGCTGCAGACAATCCAGCGAGGCTTCCCAGGTATCTTTCCCTACAGAGTCATACACGACGCGGACTTTTTTGCCGTTGGTTATCTCTTTCAGCCGTTCGGTAATGCTCTCTTCACGGTAGTTAATGACCTGCCAGGCGCCCGCCTGCAGCGCGCGCTGCGCTTTTTGCGCATTGCCCACGGTACCGATCAGTTTCGCGCCCAGTGCTTTTGCCCACTGGCAGGCGATAAGCCCGACGCCACCCGCCGCGGCATGAAACAGGAACTGCTCGTCGGGTTTTATTTCATAGGTTTTGCGCAGCAGGTAGTAAACGGTCAACCCCTTCAGGAACGAGGCCGCCGCCTGCTCAAAGGTGATGGCGTTGGGCAGCAGGGCGGCTTTATCCGCCGGGACGTTATGGACGGAGCTGTAAGCCCCAAGAGCCGATTGCGCATACACCACGCGATCGCCCTCCTTAAGATGCTTAACCGCGCTGCCCACTTTGCTGACGATACCGGCCGCCTCGGTACCCAGCCCGCTCGGCAGTGACGGAGGCGGGTAGAGGCCGCCGCGAATATAGGTATCGATATAATTTATGCCGATGGCTTTGTTTTCGACCTGCACTTCATTTTCGCCAGGCGCGGCGGGGATGAACTCCACCGCTTTGAGTACGTCAGGGCCACCATGCTTGTGAAATTCAATACGTGTTGCCATGCTTCCTCCAGAATGTGGTAATCTTTCGACCCACTCTTTATCTCGGTAACTCCATTCACTATGGCAGGAAACAAACCCTTCAACAAACAGACTGAACCTCGCGAGCGTGATTACCAGGTCGCAGGGTTAAAGGTCCCGCCGCACTCGATTGAAGCGGAACAGTCGGTGTTGGGCGGTTTAATGCTGGATAACGAACGCTGGGACGACGTCGCTGAGCGCGTGGTGTCTGAAGATTTCTACACCCGTCCGCACCGTCATATCTTTACCGAAATGGCGCGTCTGCAGGAGTCGGGCAGCCCGATTGACCTGATCACGCTCGCGGAATCGCTGGAGCGTCAGGGTCAACTGGACAGCGTCGGCGGGTTCGCCTATCTGGCAGAATTATCGAAAAACACGCCAAGTGCGGCGAACATCAGCGCCTACGCCGACATTGTGCGCGAACGTGCGGTTGTCCGCGAGATGATTTCGGTGGCGAATGAGATCGCCGAAGCCGGTTTCGATCCGCAGGGCCGCACCAGCGAAGATCTGCTCGACCTCGCCGAGTCCCGCGTCTTTAAAATCGCCGAAAGCCGCGCCAATAAAGACGAAGGCCCGAAAAACATCGCCGATGTCCTCGACGCCACCGTCGCCCGTATCGAACAGCTGTTCCAGCAGCCGCATGACGGTGTGACCGGGGTGAACACCGGCTATGACGATCTCAACAAGAAAACCGCCGGCCTGCAGCCGTCGGATTTGATTATCGTCGCCGCGCGTCCGTCGATGGGTAAAACGACCTTTGCGATGAACCTCGTCGAAAACGCGGCGATGTTGCAGGACAAGCCGGTACTCATCTTCAGTCTTGAGATGCCCTCCGAGCAGATCATGATGCGTTCTCTGGCATCGCTGTCGCGCGTGGACCAGACCCGCATCCGTACCGGTCAGCTTGACGATGAGGACTGGGCGCGCATCTCCGGCACCATGGGCATTCTGCTGGAAAAACGTAACATTTATATTGATGACTCCTCCGGCCTGACGCCGACGGAAGTCCGTTCCCGCGCGCGCCGTATCGCCCGCGAGCACGGCGGCATTGGTCTTATCATGATCGACTACCTTCAGCTGATGCGCGTGCCGTCGCTTTCCGACAACCGTACGCTGGAAATCGCCGAGATTTCCCGCTCGCTCAAGGCGTTAGCCAAAGAGCTGCACGTGCCGGTCGTGGCGCTGTCGCAGCTTAACCGCTCTCTGGAACAACGTGCCGACAAACGTCCGGTCAACTCTGATCTGCGTGAATCCGGCTCCATCGAGCAGGATGCGGACTTAATCATGTTCATCTACCGTGATGAGGTTTATCACGAGAACAGCGACCTGAAAGGGATCGCCGAAATTATTATTGGTAAACAACGTAACGGCCCGATTGGGACGGTGCGTCTGACCTTTAACGGCCAGTGGTCGCGTTTCGACAACTATGCCGGTCCTCAATATGATGATGAGTAATTTCTAAGGAATTCAAATGCAAGCGGCAACAGTCGTCATCAACCGCCGCGCTCTGCGACACAACCTGCAACGTCTGCGTGAACTGGCACCCGCCAGCAAGCTCGTTGCAGTCGTGAAAGCGAACGCTTACGGACACGGTCTTCTCGAGACCGCGCGAACGCTCCCCGATGCCGACGCCTTTGGCGTCGCCCGTCTTGAAGAAGCTCTCCGCCTGCGCGCGGGGGGGATCACGCAACCGATTCTGCTGCTGGAAGGTTTTTTCGAAGCCACCGATTTGCCGACCATTGCAGACCAGCATCTTCACACGGCGGTGCATAACGAAGAGCAGCTCGCCGCACTGGAAACCGCCGAGCTAAGCGAACCGGTCACCGTGTGGATGAAGCTCGACACGGGCATGCACCGTCTGGGTGTGCGTCCTGAGAACGCGGACGCGTTTTACCAGCGTTTGTGCCAGTGCAAAAACGTGCGTCAGCCGGTGAATATTGTCAGCCACTTCGCCCGTGCCGATGAGCCCGAGTGCGGTGAGACCGAGCGGCAGCTGGATATCTTTACCACCTTCTGCGAAGGAAAGCCCGGGATGCGATCCATTGCGGCATCCGGCGGAATTTTACTGTGGCCTCAGTCGCACCTCGACTGGGCTCGCCCGGGCATCATTCTTTACGGCGTTTCGCCGCTGGAGAACAAACCCTGGGGGCCGGACCTGGGTTTCCAGCCGGTGATGTCTCTGGTGTCTAATCTGATTGCCGTGCGCGAACACAAAGCGGGTGAGCCGGTAGGTTACGGCGGCACCTGGACCAGCGAGCGTGATACCCGTCTCGGCGTCGTGGCGATGGGCTATGGCGACGGCTATCCGCGCGCCGCGCCGTCCGGTACGCCGGTTCTGGTCAACGGCCGTGAAGTGAAGATTGTGGGTCGGGTGGCGATGGACATGATATGCGTCGATCTGGGGCCTGAGGCCCAGGATAAACCCGGCGACGATGTGGTGATGTGGGGCGAAGGGTTGCCTGTTGAACGCATTGCTGAAATGACAAAAGTGAGTGCTTACGAACTTATCACGCGCCTGACATCAAGGGTGGCGATGAAATACATCGATTGAACCGACAATGAAGTGAGGCCAATAACCTCACTTCAACTTTATTAACATCCACTCGATCTTCTCCCACTTCCGGTTTATTGTTGGATTCCCTGCCTCATCGAATTCCGGAGACATCGCGTGTTTCAGAAAGTTGACGCCTACGCCGGCGACCCCATTCTCTCCTTAATGGAGCGTTTCAAAGAAGATCCTCGCAGCGATAAAGTGAACCTCAGCATTGGCCTGTATTACAACGAGGATGGCATTATTCCTCAGTTGAAAGCCGTCGCTGAAGCCGAAGCGCGTCTGAACGCCGCGCCGCACGGTGCGTCGCTATATTTGCCGATGGAAGGGCTCAACAGCTACCGCAACACCATCGCGCCGCTGCTGTTTGGTGCCGATCACGCCGTGCTGGCGCAAAAACGGGTGGCGACCATCCAGACGCTTGGCGGGTCGGGTGCGCTTAAAGTGGGTGCCGACTTCCTGAAAAAATATTTCCCGGATTCGGGAGTGTGGGTCAGCGACCCAACGTGGGAAAACCACGTAGCGATTTTTGAAGGCGCAGGATTTAAGGTGTCGACCTACCCGTGGTTCGACAGCGAAACCAACGGCGTGCGCGTTGAGGCGCTGCTGGAAAAACTGAATACGCTGCCGGAGCGCAGTATCGTCCTGCTGCATCCGTGCTGCCATAACCCGACCGGTGCAGACCTGACAAATGCTCAGTGGGATGCGGTGATTGAGGTGTTGAAAGCGCGCAATCTGATCCCGTTCCTCGATATTGCCTATCAGGGCTTTGGCGCAGGGATGGAAGAGGATGCCTACGCGATCCGCGCCGTTGCCAGCGCCGGGCTGCCAGCACTGGTGAGTAACTCCTTCTCGAAAATCTTCTCCCTGTACGGCGAGCGCGTCGGTGGCCTTTCCGTGGTGTGCGAAGACACCGAAGCGGCGGGCCGTGTACTGGGGCAGTTGAAGGCGACGGTGCGCCGTATCTACTCCAGCCCGCCAAACTTTGGTGCGCAGGTGGTGGCGACCGTTCTCGGTGATGAGCAGTTGAAAGCTAACTGGCTTGCTGAAGTGGAATCCATGCGTAAGCGTATTCTGTCGATGCGTCAGGAACTGGTTAACGTGCTAAAAGAGGCTGTGCCGGGGCATAACTTTGACTATCTGCTGAAACAACGCGGAATGTTCAGCTACACCGGACTGAGCGCCGCTCAGGTCGATCGCCTGCGTGAAGAGTTTGGCGTCTATCTGATTGCCAGCGGGCGTATGTGCGTGGCAGGTCTCAATGCCAGCAACGTGCATCGTGTAGCGCAGGCATTTGCCGCTGTAATGTGAGTATTTACTTACGTATATGCCCTGTGTAGGCCGGGTAAGGCGTAGCCGCCACCCGGCTTTTTTGTTTGCACCAGTGTAAAATTTCGCCCGGTGGCGCTGCGCTTACCGGGCCTACACGCCTCTTCTGTGCTTTGTGATCGTCTTCTTTTTATTCGACTTCATAAGTAAAAACTCCTTCCCTTCACCTCCCGCTGGGGTTATGGTCGGAAAGTTTTTGACCATTCGCTCAAAATAAAACGATAACGAACTGAATATTCAGGGGAAAATATGCGCAAGATCACACTGGCGCTCAGCGCCGCCTGCTTATTGTTCTCGCTTAACAGTGCTGTCGTCGCGCGCGCTTCCGCCCCGACGCCGCTTTACACCGGTACCACCGCTGCCATTCTTGCCGAACAGGCACCCATTCACTGGGTTTCCGTGGCCCAGATCGAGAACAGCCTGATGGGGCGTCCGCCAATGGCCGTGGGCTTCGATATTGACGATACCGTTCTGTTCTCCAGCCCGGGATTCTGGCGCGGCAAAAAAATGTATTCGCCCGACAGCGAAGCGTATCTGAAAAACCCCGAGTTCTGGGAAAAAATGAACAACGGCTGGGACGAATTCAGCATCCCGAAAGAGGTGGCCCGCGCGCTTATCGCCATGCACGTGAAGCGCGGCGACAGCATTTACTTTGTCACCGGACGCAGTCAGACCAAAACGGAAACCGTCTCTAAAACCCTGCAGGATGATTTCATGATCCCGGCGGCCAACATGAACCCGGTGATCTTTGCGGGTGACAAAGAAGGGCAAAACACCAAAACCCAGTGGCTGGAAAAGAAAAATATCAAACTGTTCTACGGTGATTCAGATAACGACATTACCGCTGCGCATGACGTCGGGGCCAGAGGGATCAGAGTGTTACGCGCTTCTAACTCGACCTATCGACCGCTGCCGATGGCCGGAAAGTTTGGCGAAGAGGTGATCGTCAACTCGGAGTATTAAGCCCCAGGCAGCGACTTTGACTCTTTTTTAGTCAAATCTCGCTGCTGCGGGTTTTACCTTTCGTCTTCTTGCTGCACACTTAGAAAGATTCATCTTTCATTACGGAGCAGCACATGTGGTATCAACAGACCCTGACGTTAAGCGCTAAACCACGCGGATTTCACCTTGTGACAGATGAAGTCATCGGGCAAATCCGCGACCTGTCGCGGGTCAAAACGGGTTTGCTGCATTTGCTGCTTCAGCACACGTCTGCCTCTCTCACGCTTAATGAAAATTGCGATCCCACCGTCCGGTCTGACATGGAGCACCATTTTCTGAAGACCGTTCCAGACAACGCGCCTTATGAGCACGACTATGAGGGCGACGATGACATGCCTTCACATATCAAATCTTCCCTGCTGGGCGTATCGCTGATATTGCCGGTACACCATGGGCGGCTAATGCTGGGAACATGGCAGGGGATCTGGCTGGGAGAGCATCGTATTCACGGTGGTTCGCGTAAAATTATCGCCACGCTACAAGGGGAATAAAGATGACAATTTCGGAGCTACTTCAGTACTGCATGAGTAAACCAGGCGCGGAGCAGAGCGTTCATAGCGACTGGAAAGCCACCCAGATTAAAGTGGGGGACGTCCTGTTTGCGATGGTGAAAGAGGTTGAGGGGCGTCCAGCGGCGTCGCTGAAAACCAGCCCGGAACTGGCCGATTTGTTACGCCAGCAGCACCATGACGTGCGGCCAAGCAAGCATCTCAATAAAGCTCACTGGAGTACCGTCTATCTTGACGGGTCGCTGCCAGGCTCACAAATATACTATCTGGTTGACGCGTCTTATCAGCAGGCGGTTGAGCTGCTGCCGGAAGCGACCCGACAGCAACTCTCCGTGTGACAATTACAGCAATGGCTTGAGGAAGCGCGCGGTGTGCGAGGCTTCGCACTCTGCAACGGTCTCTGGCGTACCGGAGACAAGGATTTCACCGCCGCCGCTGCCGCCTTCCGGGCCGAGATCGACAATCCAGTCCGCGGTTTTAATCACGTCCAGGTTGTGTTCAATGACCACAATGGTGTTGCCCTGATCGCGAAGCTGATGCAGAACGTCGAGCAGCTGCTGGATATCGGCAAAGTGCAGACCGGTGGTCGGCTCATCCAGGATATACAGTGTCTGCCCGGTACCGCGTTTGGACAGTTCACGTGCGAGCTTCACGCGCTGCGCTTCGCCCCCTGACAGCGTGGTGGCGGACTGCCCCAGACGAATGTAGGTCAGACCCACGTCCATCAGCGTCTGCAGCTTACGCGCCAGCGCAGGAACGGCGTCAAAGAACTCACGCGCCTCTTCGATGGTCATATCCAGCACTTCGTGGATCGTTTTGCCTTTGTACTTAATCTCCAGCGTTTCGCGGTTATAGCGTTTGCCTTTGCACTGGTCGCACGGCACGTAGATATCCGGCAGGAAGTGCATCTCCACCTTGATCACGCCGTCGCCCTGACACGCCTCACAGCGGCCGCCGCGAACGTTAAAGCTGAAACGACCTGGCGTATAGCCGCGCGAACGCGCTTCCGGAACGCCTGCGAACAGCTCACGAACGGGCGTAAAGACGCCGGTATAGGTCGCCGGGTTGGAACGCGGGGTCCGGCCAATCGGGCTCTGGTCAATGTCGATAACCTTATCGAAATGCTCCAGCCCCTGGATATCGCGGTACGGTGCCGGTTCGGCCAGCGTCGCGCCGTTCAGCGCCGTCTGCGCAATCGGGAACAGCGTATCGTTGATCAGCGTCGATTTACCGGAACCGGATACGCCGGTAATACAGGTAAATAGCCCCACCGGCAGCGTCAGGGTAACGTCTTTCAGGTTGTTGCCGCGCGCGCCGGTGAGCTTAAGCACTTTCTCCGGATTCGCCGCCACGCGCTGCTTCGGCACCTCAATCTTGCGCTTGCCGCTCATGTACTGGCCGGTTAACGATTCTGGCACTGCCATAATGTCTTTCAGGGTGCCTTCCGCGACCACCTGGCCGCCGTGTACGCCCGCGCCCGGGCCGATGTCGATAACATGGTCGGCAGCACGGATCGCATCTTCATCATGCTCAACCACAATCACCGTGTTGCCGAGGTTACGCAGATGAATAAGGGTACCGAGCAGACGCTCGTTGTCGCGCTGGTGAAGGCCGATGGACGGCTCATCGAGCACGTACATGACGCCGACCAGGCCTGCGCCAATCTGGCTTGCCAGACGGATACGTTGGGCTTCACCGCCGGAGAGCGTTTCTGCCGAGCGGGAAAGCGTCAGGTAGTTCAGGCCGACGTTGACCAGGAACTTCAGACGATCGCCGATCTCTTTCAGCACTTTTTCGGCGATTTTCGCGCGCTGGCCAGAGAGCTTCAGGTTGTTGAAGAAGTCCATTGCGTGACCGATGCTCATATCTGAGATGGTCGGCAGCGCGGTGTTTTCCACAAACACGTGGCGCGCTTCGCGACGCAGACGGGTGCCGTCACAAGTTGCGCAGGAGCGGTTGCTGATGAACTTCGCCAGCTCTTCGCGTACCGCACTGGATTCCGTCTCTTTGTAGCGGCGCTCCATATTGTGCAGCACCCCTTCGAACGGGTGGCGACGCACGGAGGTGTCGCCGCGATCGTTCATGTATTTGAACTCGATGTTCTCTTTACCGGAACCGAACAGGATCACTTTGTGCACGTTCGGGCTCAGGCTGGCCCACGGCGCTTCCACGTCGAACTTATAGTGCTCTGCCAGCGATTTAAGCATCTGGAAGTAGTAGAAGTTACGCTTATCCCAGCCGCGGATCGCGCCGCCCGCAAGCGACAGCTCCGGATTCTGGATCACACGATCCGGGTCAAAATACTGCTGCACACCCAGGCCGTCACACGTCGGGCAGGCGCCCGCCGGGTTGTTGAATGAGAACAGGCGCGGTTCCAGCTCGCGCATGCTGTAGCCGCAAATCGGACAGGCAAAGTTGGCGGAGAAGAGCAGCTCTTCCGCCTGCGGGTCGTCCATGTCGGAGACCACGGCGGTACCGCCGGAGAGTTCCAGCGCGGTTTCAAACGATTCCGCCAGACGCGTGGCGAGATCGTCACGCACCTTAAAGCGGTCAATCACCACTTCAATAGTGTGCTTCTTCTGCAGCTCCAGCTTAGGGGGATCGGACAGGTCACACACCTCGCCATCAATACGGGCGCGGATATAGCCCTGGCTTGCCAGGTTTTCCAGCGTTTTGGTGTGCTCGCCCTTACGCTCTTTGATGATCGGCGCCAGCAGCATCAGGCGTTTGCCTTCCGGCTGCGACAGCACGTTATCCACCATCTGGCTCACGGTCTGTGCCGCCAGCGGGACGTCGTGGTCCGGGCAGCGCGGCTCACCCACGCGGGCATACAGCAGACGCAGGTAGTCATGAATTTCGGTAATGGTACCGACCGTTGAGCGCGGGTTATGCGAGGTGGACTTCTGCTCAATAGAGATAGCAGGAGACAAGCCTTCAATGTGGTCGACATCCGGTTTTTCCATCAGCGACAGGAACTGACGCGCGTACGCAGAGAGTGATTCAACGTAACGACGCTGTCCTTCGGCATACAGAGTGTCGAAAGCCAGTGAGGATTTGCCAGACCCCGAAAGCCCGGTCACGACAATGAGTTTGTCGCGAGGGATTATGAGGTTGATATTCTTGAGATTGTGGGTGCGGGCGCCCCGAACTTCGATCTTATCCATTCACCTTTCCCGGTTGGAACACGGATTGCCTGGTTTGTTTGAAGGACAAACGGCTGTCAGAAACGGCTAATTATGACACAATTTGACCTGTTTGAATATACAGTATTGGAATGCATTTTCTGACTGACTGTGTAACAATGTTATGTTCGCACGAGAACTCTGGAATCCATCTCGCAGCTATCAAAATGCAGCATGGAAATGGTACACTCGCGCGTTTACACTATTAAGAAACGTATTCAGGAGACACGAACATGGCCAGCAGAGGCGTAAACAAGGTGATTCTCGTCGGTAATCTGGGCCAGGACCCGGAAGTACGCTACATGCCGAGTGGTGGCGCAGTTGCCAACATTACGCTGGCTACTTCCGAATCCTGGCGTGATAAAGCGACCGGTGAGATGAAAGAGCAGACCGAATGGCACCGCGTTGTGCTGTTTGGCAAACTGGCAGAAGTGGCCGGTGAGTATCTGCGTAAAGGTTCTCAGGTGTATATCGAAGGCCAGCTGCGTACCCGCAAATGGACCGATCAGTCCGGTGCTGAGAAGTACACCACTGAAGTGGTGGTTAACGTCGGTGGCACCATGCAGATGCTGGGTGGCCGTCAGGGCGGTGGCGCACCAGCAGGTGGTGGCCAGCAGCAGGGCGGTTGGGGTCAGCCTCAGCAGCCACAGGGCGGCAACCAGTTCAGCGGCGGCGCACAGTCTCGTCCGCAGCAGCAGTCTGCGCCGGCGCCGTCTAACGAACCGCCAATGGATTTCGACGACGACATTCCGTTCTGATTTCCAGCCTCTAACAAAAGCCCTGCTGTCGCAGGGCTTCTTATATTACCCGGTGGTTGATAATTACATGCATAACGGTGTAAATGTTGTCTGAATAATATCGTCCGCGAGGTGCTATGCCACAACAACTCTTTGATCCTGCTGACGTCCAGAAAACATTCTCAATGCTGACTGTGGACAGCCATAATACGACGTTGCTGAATGAGATTTCCCTTCGAGCATCAGTCGATGATGAGCTGAGTTTTGGCCCATTCCCTCCAGGCTATCATTTTGTCAGGGCTGAAAATCGTATTGCGGGTATTCCTAACGAGCATTTTGAACTGGCCTTAGTTAATGAAATCACCAAAGAGATTGTTTACTACAATCGCGTGATTTATCAGAAAGATGCCTTCTTAAACTACATGCCGGTAACGCAAATCCTGATATGGCGGTCGCCCAAACCGTCGCATCGTGGCGTGTTACGCGATCTGCCTGGCAAAGTGTTTTCCCAATACTTACTGGAAAAATACAACGTCATTATCACAGATCGTCACCAGACGCGTGACGGTATGAGCTTCTGGCAATCTCGGCTGTAACACCACCAGAACCGCCTGGCGATTATCAGTAAATTCCCGCTGCTTGTTATGGGCTGAAGCCCTGAAAATAAAAAAGCCTCGTAAAAGAGGCTCTTAACATCTTGTTATAAAACGACCATCAGGTAATCACCATCGGCCAGTCTGGTGGCGTGTGGCTCATCGCTTCAACCATCACCACTTTGATATTTTCCCAGACGGCGGCCATATCCAGCAGAGTAATGCCAAGCAGACCCGTTGCAAACCAGCAGGCCGCACCCAGCCCTAGCAGCGTGCTGATGACAGCAAGGCCCGTGTAGTCAGATTTACGAAATTGAATGTTCAGCGTGCTGGCTAAAAACATCAGTACCGCACTCAACAAAGGCCAGCGCAAGAGAACCATGCTGGTAGTAATGGTTGCCATAAAACCCATCCTCTACAAAACAGACGAACTGAATGAAACAGATTTTTTCGTTACATAAGATGTGTGAACTATATCACGTTTGCTGTTTTATTCGCCAGTCCCGGGCTGATGAAAAAGAGGGATCCCTCGCTGCCTGTAAACCGTATTCGCCTGAGAGAAAATATATCTTTGCAGGCTAAGCTCTCATTCCCCACACTCTTTATAATGAATTCATTGAGATAGCAAAATCGATGCAAAAGAGGGCGCGTTGTATAACGTTTACAGCCATATCCCTTTGGCTTATGCTTGAGTGGACAATTAATTTTACTCGCAGCTAACCTTTCAGGTTTTTGAATTTTATTGTTTTTTATTTATTTGTACGTATTTAATTACACACAACGTTGTTTTAATTCGCTACGCTGAGTTCCAGCTTGTGGCGTTGGTATGACGACATTTCGAATCTGAAGAAAGTTGCGTCCGGTTTATCGCCTGATAATCAGCGAAAAAAATGAAAGAAAACCGACGTGAGATTATTAATGACAGCATGCAGGCGCTGCATGCGCTGGCAAAGCTGATGCCCCAGCTTCATGCCCAATGTTCACTGGCCGACATGCTGGAGACCATCAGCCGCGCCCTGGGCGCAAGCCTTGCCTGGGTCAGCGTAAATGGTGATGACGGCCTGCAGCGTGTGGTCAGCGCCGGGGAGATGACCTGCCATCCCTTCGAGGTCGCCGATTTCCTCGCGGGCACTCTGCTGGAGCGGCATCATCGTTCGTGGCGGGTGGTTTACTGGAAAGAGAATATTGGCCGCGCGTTATTTCCTCCTCAGCATCCCGGCTATGCGCAGCTGCAAAGCGGGGTACTGTGCAAACTTTCGACCCATAACTGGCACTGCAGCGGTTATTTCTTTTTAGGGTTTGATGAACGACTCTATTCTCTGCCGGTTCTAAAAAATATCGTCGTGGTGCTGGTCGAAAAATTAAAAGACTATTTCGCGGAAATTATTGCCCGGGAGAAAACCGCCCAGGAAATGCAGCGCGTAGTGACGCAATATAAGACCCTGTTTGAACGGGCCCCGGTGTTAATGAACTCTTTCGACAAATTTAACCGCTGCGTGCTATGGAATGCCGAATGTGAAAAAGTGTTCGGCTGGACGATGGCGGAGATCGCTGAATATGCCGATCCGCTTGCGCTGTTTTATCCCGACCCTGAAGAGCGGCGGCGGGTCAGGGAGTCGGTCAATGTCTCACCGCTTAAAGATATGTATGAATGGCATCCGCTGCGCAAAGACGGCACCCGGCTGACGGTACTGTGGTCCAACATTCTGTTGCCGGACAACTCTATCCTCAATATTGGGCTGGACATTACCGAGCGGAAAAAAGCTGAGCAGGAGCTGGAGGTAAAAGCCACCACCGACGATCTTACCGGCTGCTTTAACCGTTCGGCGATTTTGCAGCAGCTGGAGCTTGCGCTGGCGGCCAATACCCGGCAGGAGGTTAACAGCCACTTTTGTGTCCTGATGTTTGACCTGGATTTTTTCAAGCAGATCAACGATGAGTGGGGTCACCCGGTGGGCGATGCGGCGCTCCTTCACTTTTGTAACGCGATCCGTGAGTTAGCGCCCTCAGAGTCAGCGTTAGGGCGCGTGGGAGGAGAAGAGTTTTTGCTTTTGCTGGCGCACGCTGACGGTAATGGCGCTGCGCAGTTGTCCGCCAGGCTGCGCACCTTTCTGCAAACACACCCGCTGGTGGTGGGTGAGAGAAAGCTGTCGCTGTCGTTTAGTGCCGGGGTTGTCGAAGTCTGTGGGGGACAGCGGGATACTTCAGCCTTACTGAGGCGTGCCGATAAAGCATTATACGAGGCCAAGCATTCGGGGCGAGGAAAAACGGTGGTGGCTGATTATTTATAAATCAATGCACAAAATACGCCCAAACAAATAGCATAAAATGTCATGATGGGGTTGTGCTTTTTTCGTGCTGTCACAAGTTTGGCTTAATCAACGATCGTCTGTTGTGTTATCTTCCCACCGCGCTTACGGGCTGGATAATTATTTTCCTTAATTGAAACGGAACGAATACTTACAGTTTCACTTACGGGAAAATATTATCGTCATAACGAAATTTAAGATTTTTAATACTAAAAGTCAGTTGCTAACTTCGCATGATTCATGCAACGTAATCACCTGTTTAACAAAGCATCCGGCCTTCATTACTACAGGCGTACAACATGCAGGGATATAGGGCGGGAAATGAATCGTAGCGCACGGCGCAAGATGCTCAGGGTGGTAGGGATCATCATGGTAGTTATGCTGCCGGTGATGCTTGCGCTATGGTTTGCCCAGCTAAGAGCCGTATCAGAAACAAGCGCCCAGCTACGCACCTTTGCTGAACTGGCTTTAGACAAAACCGAGCTGGTTATTCAGCAGGTTGATCTGGCCCGGATTGAGGCTACAAAATATCAGGGTGAGCGTTGTACGCCGGAACACCGTCAATATATGTTGAACGTGGTTCGTGGCCGCCTGTTTGTTGCCGATTTAATTTATGCGGAAGGTCAGAATTTTCTTTGTTCGACCGTTTTTACACCGGATCATCCCTACGCCATTCCCGTTGCTAATTACACCCGGAAACCTGACGTCGCTATCTATTATTATCGCGATACCCCATTTTATACTGGCTATAAAATGACATATATGCAGCGCGGAAATTATGTGGTGGTGGTTAATCCACTTTCATACAGCGAAGTCATGTCCGAAGATCATTCCCTTTCATGGGGAGTATACGACACGGTTACCAATGCGTTCTTTTCCGTTAGCCAGAAAGCCAACGTGTCGTTATTAAATTCGATGATTCGGGATAAGGAATCGGTATTTCAAAAAGATAACCGTTTTTATACGGTCGTAAAATCGCCCAAAAGACCGATTGCGGCGATTGTGTCGACATCGAATAAACGCTTTTATGAAACGCTTTATCATCAGGCGACCCTGACGCTGCCGCTGGGCATGATCTGCAGCATGATTATTTTGCTGGTATGGTCCCGTACCCATCGTGAGCTTAATTCGCCAGGACGCCTGCTGCACCGGGCGCTGAACAAGCGTCAGCTTTGCGTACACTATCAGCCGATTATTGATATTAAGAATAATCAGTGTGTGGGTGCGGAGGCGTTGTTACGCTGGCCGGGGTTTAACGGGCAGGTGATGAGCCCGGCTGAGTTTATTCCGCTGGCGGAAAAAGAGGGCATGAGCGAGCGGATCACGGATTATGTCGTTGAGGAGGTGTTCAGCGATCTGGGCCATTTCCTGGCCGGGCATCCGCATCTCTATATTTCAATTAACCTGTCGGCCACAGATTTTCACTCCTCGCGGCTGATAGCCATGATTTCTGACAAGGCCCGCCACTACGCCGTCCGTGCGCAGCAAATCAAAATAGAAGTGACGGAACGCGGTTTTATCGATGTTCCCAAAACCACGCCGGTGATTCAGGCTTTTCGTCAGGCGGGCTATGAAGTCGCGATCGATGATTTCGGTACCGGTTACTCGAACCTGCATAACCTTTACTCGCTGAACGTGGATATTCTGAAAATCGATAAATCGTTTATCGATACCTTAACCACCAACAGCACCAGCCACCTGATCGCCGAACACATTATCGAGATGGCCCAGAGCCTGCGGCTTAAAACCATTGCGGAAGGGGTTGAGACGGCAGAGCAGGTAAGCTGGCTGCTGAAGCGCGGCGTCCAGTACTGTCAGGGATGGCACTTCGCGAAAGCGATGCCGCCCCAGGAATTTATGACCTGGCAGCAGCAACCTTTGCATTGATCGTACTTAGTTCAACTGGTGGCGATAATCGCTCGGCGTGCGGTCAAATTCACGGCGAAATACGCGGGAAAAGGTCTGTTGCGACACGTAGCCAAGATCCATCGCGATATCAAATATCGGCCGCTGCGTTGAGCGTAACGCCTGCGCCGCCAGCAGCAGTCTGCGCTGACGGATGTACTCACCCAGCGTCTGATGCATAACCGTGCGGAACATTCGCTGTAAATACCATTTCGAATAGCCCGATTTTTTCGCGACCACATCAATGTTCAACGGTTGGTCGATATGTTCATCAATCCATTCAATAAGCGTCTGAATAATCTGCTGATGCGACATAAGGTTGCCCCTCTGTAGATACAACTATCTCGGTTAATTCGTCGTTTTCTCTGCGGGGGAGTATAATTCCTCAAGTTAACTTGAGGTAAAGAGGTTTTATGGAAAAGAGATTGCCGCGAATAAAAGCGCTTTTAACTCCCGGTGAAGTGGCTAAGCGAAGCGGTGTTGCCGTGTCGGCGCTCCACTTCTATGAAAGCAAAGGGTTAATCAAAAGCATTCGTAACGCCGGAAACCAGCGGCGCTACACCCGCGACGTGCTCCGCTACGTGGCGATTATCAAAATTGCGCAACGAATCGGCATTCCCCTGGCCACGATTGGCGAAGCCTTTGGCGTACTACCGGAAGGGCATACGCTGAGCCCGAAAGAGTGGAAAGAGCTGTCATCCCAGTGGCGTGAAGAGCTGGACAGGCGTATCCATACGCTGGTCGCTTTGCGTGATGAACTGGATGGCTGCATTGGTTGCGGGTGTTTGTCTCGTAGCGATTGTCCTCTGCGTAACCCGGGAGACAGGCTGGGCGAGCAGGGGACGGGGGCGCGGTTGCTGGAAGAGGATTGAGATCGGTTTGCCGGGTGGCGGCTGCGCCTTACCCGGCTTACAAAACCGAGAACCCAGGCCGGGTAAGCGAAGCGCCACCCGGTAAAAAGCATAATAAAGAACTAAAGCGCCACATAAGGGCGCTTTAGTTTTTCCCGGTCTTTGTCTTTCACTCTATCCCGCTGGTTCACGGGAGGGTTTCCCCCGACATCAGCACCCCTCGTGTCGAGCTGGTTGGGGAGGTTCCGGATTGTGCTGACACTTTAATTCTATGCAAGACCCGTTTTTTCGCCAGCCGCCCCCACGCTTTTTTAGCCGAATTTTTTTCGCGGTGTTGTTCGATTTTCTATAGTTAAAAAGTATGAATAACAGGAGAAAACCATGCTCACGGTACACCACCTCAACCAGTCGCGCTCGCACCGCGTGATCTGGGCGCTGGAAGAACTCGCGCTGCCTTATGAGATCGTTCACTACCAGCGGGAAAAGAACATGCTGGCACCGGCCTCCCTGAAAAAGGTGCATCCGCTGGGCAAATCACCGGTTATTGAAGATAACGGACTGATCCTTGCCGAATCCGGCGCCATTCTGGAATACCTGCAGGAAACGTACGATCCCGAGTCCCGGTTTAAGCCTTTAGATCCAGCCCATAAGGTGCAGTACCGCTTCTGGCTGCATTACGCGGAAGGTTCGCTGATGCCGCTGCTGTTAATGAAGCTGGTCTTTAATAGTCTCGGCAAGCCACCCGTGCCGTTTGGTATCAGAACCCTGGGGAAAGCGCTGGGGCAAGGGGTGCAGAAAGCGTATCTCAACCGTCAGCTGGAAACCCATGCGCGCTTTATTGAATCACATCTTGCTGAAAACAGCTGGTTTGCCGGGAAAGCGCTCAGCATGGCCGACATTCAGATGAGCTTTCCGATCTTTGCCCTGCTGGCACGCGGCGGTATCAACAACTTGCCGCATATTCAGGCATGGAAGACAAAGGTGGAGAACAGCCCGGGCTGGCAAAAAACCCTGGAGCAGGGTGGCCCGTTATCTATCCCGGGTGAGGATTGAAATGTAAACACATTGCGCATAAACGATAACGTTTGCGCATCCTCTGTTTATTTCTTCAGCGTCATAAGTGAGTTTTAGCGAAAAACGATAAAGTTCAGTTGAAAAGGGCGGGTATTAGGCTGGATAATCGTTTGCCTTAATTTGACCACCCGTTTGTAAGTGCGGAGCTAAACGTTTGCTTTTTTTGCGACGCCCTTTCGTCGCAAACGCAACACAAGGGTTTGACGTTTAGCTGGCAGCGGCGTCTCCACCTTGCTTACAGACTTCCTAAAAAACTCTCAGGGGATGTTTTCTATGTCTACGCCATCTGCGCGTACTGGCGGTTCACTTGACGCCATGTTTAAAATTTCGGCTCGCGGCAGCACCGTGCGCCAGGAAATCGTTGCGGGTTTGACAACGTTTCTGGCGATGGTTTACTCCGTCATCGTGGTGCCGGGCATGCTGGGCAAAGCGGGCTTCCCGCCCGCGGCGGTCTTTGTGGCGACCTGTCTGGTGGCCGGTGTCGGCTCTATCGTGATGGGTCTGTGGGCCAACCTGCCGCTGGCGATTGGTTGCGCCATCTCTCTGACCGCATTTACCGCGTTCAGCCTGGTGCTGGGCCAGCAGATCAGCGTCCCGGTTGCGCTGGGGGCTGTGTTCCTGATGGGCGTGCTGTTTACCGTTATTTCAGCGACCGGTATCCGTAGCTGGATCTTGCGCAACCTGCCGCAGGGCGTGGCGCACGGTACCGGCATCGGTATCGGCCTGTTCCTGCTGCTGATCGCCGCCAACGGCGTCGGTCTGGTCATCAAGAACCCGCTGGACGGTCTGCCGGTGGCGCTGGGTCATTTCGCCAGCTTCCCGGTGATTATGTCGCTGATCGGCCTGGCGGTGATTATCGGTCTGGAAAAACTGAAAGTCCCGGGCGGCATTTTGCTGACGATTATCGGCGTCTCCATTGTCGGCCTGATTTTCGATCCGAACGTTCACTTCTCCGGCATTTTCGCCATGCCGTCGCTGAGCGATGACAAAGGTAACTCCCTGATTGGCAGCCTGGATATCGTTGGCGCGCTGAACCCGGTGATCCTGCCAAGCGTGCTGGCGCTGGTGATGACCGCCGTGTTTGATGCGACCGGGACCATCCGTGCGGTTGCGGGTCAGGCAAACCTGCTGGATAAAGACGGCCAGATTATTGATGGCGGTAAGGCGCTGACCACCGACTCTCTGAGCAGCGTCTTCTCTGGCCTGGTAGGCGCGGCGCCTGCGGCAGTGTATATCGAGTCTGCAGCGGGCACGGCGGCAGGCGGTAAAACCGGCCTGACGGCGATCACCGTTGGCGTGCTGTTCATGCTGATCCTGTTCCTCTCGCCACTCTCCTATCTGGTTCCGGCCTACGCCACCGCGCCAGCGCTGATGTACGTTGGCCTGCTGATGCTGAGCAACGTGGCGAAAATCGACTTCGCGGATTTCGTCGACGCCATGTCAGGTCTGATTACCGCAGTGTTTATCGTGCTGACCTGTAACATCGTGACCGGCATTATGATCGGCTTCGCGTCGCTGGTGATTGGCCGAGTGGTCTCCGGTGAGTGGCGCAAGCTGAACGTAGGTACCGTGGTCATTGCCGTTGCGCTGGTGGCGTTCTACGCGGGCGGCTGGGCAATCTGAGTTGTCCTTTGATGCGAAAACGGGTGGCTCAGGCCGCCCGTTTTTATTTTCAGGACTCATCCTGTTGCCTTTTACGTTACTCTGGGGAAGATAGAATAAAAGGCACGACGCCTTCCGTAGTAAATAAGCAACACAGCAAACAGGGAACGCATGGAAATCTTCTTCACAATACTCATCATGACCCTTGTGGTCTCGCTATCCGGGGTGGTTACACGCGTACTGCCCTTTCAGGTCCCCCTGCCATTAATGCAAATTGCCATCGGCGCGCTGCTGGCGTGGCCGACGTTTGGCCTGCACGTGGAATTTGACCCCGAACTGTTCCTCGTGCTGTTTATCCCGCCACTGCTGTTTGCCGATGGCTGGAAAACGCCGACGCGTGAGTTCCTTGAGCACGGACGAGAGATCTTCGGCCTGGCGCTTGCGCTGGTGGTGGTCACCGTCGTCGGGATTGGTTTCCTGATCTACTGGACGGTACCGGGTATCCCGTTAATTCCTGCCTTTGCGCTGGCCGCCGTGCTGTCGCCAACCGATGCCGTGGCGCTGTCCGGCATTGTGGGCGAAGGCCGCATTCCGAAGAAAATCATGGGGATTTTACAGGGTGAGGCGCTGATGAATGACGCCTCCGGCCTGGTTGCCCTGAAGTTTGCCGTGGCCGTTGCGATGGGCACGATGGTCTTTACCGTCGGCGGCGCGACGCTGGAGTTCTTTAAGGTAGCCATCGGCGGTATTCTCGCGGGCTTCGTGGTGAGCTGGCTGTACGGCCGCTCATTGCGCTTCCTCAGCCGCTGGGGCGGCGATGAACCCGCGACGCAGATCGTGCTGCTGTTCCTGCTGCCGTTCGCCTCTTATCTGATTGCCGAACATATCGGCGTGTCGGGCATTCTGGCCGCGGTCGCGGCAGGGATGACCATCACCCGCTCCGGCGTGATGCGCCGCGCGCCGCTGGCGATGCGCCTGCGTGCCAACAGCACCTGGGCGATGCTGGAGTTTGTCTTTAACGGCATGGTGTTCCTGCTGTTGGGCCTGCAGCTGCCGGGCATTATGGAATCCTCGCTGGTGGCGGCGGAGGCCGATCCGAACGTTGAGGTCTGGATGCTGTTTACCGACATCGTGCTGATCTACCTGGCGCTGATGCTGGTGCGTTTCGGCTGGCTGTGGACGATGAAAAACTTCAGCGTCCGCTTCCTGAAGAAAAAACCGATGGAGTTCGGCTCGTGGACAACGCGTGAGCTGCTGATCGCCTCTTTTGCGGGCGTACGCGGGGCGATAACCCTCGCCGGTGTGCTCTCCATTCCGCTGCTGCTGCCGACGGGCGATGTCTTCCCGGCGCGTTACGAACTGGTGTTCCTGGCGGCGGGGGTGATTCTGTTCTCCCTGTTCGTCGGCGTGATTATGCTGCCGATTTTGCTCCAGCATATTGATGTTGGCGATTCGACCCAGCAGCACAAGGAAGAGCGCATTGCGCGTGCGGCCACCGCCGAAGTGGCGATTGTCGCCATCCAGAAAATGGAAGAGCGCCTGGCCGCGGATGCGGAAGAGAACATCGACAATCAGCTGCTGACGGAGGTGAGTTCCCGCGTAATTGGTAACCTGCGTCGCCGCGCGGACGGGCGTAACGATGTGGAAAGCTCGCTGCAGGAGGAGAACCTGGAACGCCGGTTCCGTCTGGCCGCGCTGCGCTCAGAGCGTGCCGAACTGTATCACCTGCGCGCCACGCGCCAGATCAGCAACGAGACGCTGCAAAAGCTATTGCACGATCTGGATTTGCTGGAAGCGTTGTTGATAGAGAATCAGTAGTCCGTGCGGTCTGATGCCCTCACCCCAACCCTCTCCCACAGGGAGAGGGAGAAGGGCACTATTCAGACCGCACCCAAAACCCCTCACAACACTGCAGCCACGCCTGCGCACTCTGGGACAAATAGACACCTTCACGCCAGATCATCCCCAGTTGCCAGTGCAGGTCGCTCTCCAGCGGGATCCAGCGCAGCGTGTTTTTATCCAGACGTTCGCATATCGGCTGCGGCAGGATGGCAATGCCTACGCCTGCCTGCACCATCGCCGCCAGGAAATCCCACTGACCGCTGCGCACTGCAATGCGCGGCTTCACGTTATGGTGTTGAAACAGCGTCATCAGCTGGCGGCTTAAGGCGAAGTCTTCGTTGTAGATCAACAGAGGGTGCTCACCGAGCAATTCAGGCTTCACCGAGTCTCTCTTCAGCCAGTCGCCGGAGCGGGGAACCAGCACGCACAGCGGGTGGCTAAAGAGCGGAAGCGTCGCCAGACTGCTCTCTTCCTCAACGGGGAGGGCGGTCATTGCCACATCGAGCTCACCGTTGGTGACGGCCTGCTGTACGGTTAACCCACCAAACTCCGAAATCTTCAGCTCAACGCCGGGGTAACGCTGGCGAAACAGGCTAATCGGCCCGGCCATCATCATTCCCACCATCGGTGGAATGCCGAGGCGCAGCACCCCTTTCGTCAGGTGGTTTATATCATCCAGCTCCGCTTCCAGCTGGCGGAACTCCGCCAGAATCGCCAGCCCGCGTTCGAACACCACGCGTCCGGTGTCGGTCAGCAACAGCTTGCGCCCGTCGCGGATCAGCAGGGTACAGTTCAGTTCATCTTCGAGGTTTTTCAGCATCTTGCTGATGGTGGGCTGGGTAACAAACAACTTCTCCGCTGCGCGGGTAAAACTTTGCTGGCGAACCACTTCGACAAAATAGCGCAGCGTTCTTATGTCCATGATTATTCCTCGAAACTATACCTGTGATGATTTTAATTCATTTCAGTCCACACCGTGCGCTCACTATACTGGCGCCTCGTCTCATTTTTGAGGAAAACCCCCATGGCCGTGGCGTTAAGCCGTGTTACGCCTGCCGTTGTACAACGACTCCAGGTACCGGTTCAGGTACTGCTCTACGCGGGACTGTTTGTTTTCGCCGAATATCTTGTCGGCTGGCTCCATCTGCCGCTGCCTGCCAACCTGGTGGGGATGCTGCTGATGCTGACGCTTATCCTCTGTCGCGTGATCCCCCTTAACTGGGTACGCGCCGGCGCGCGCTGGCTGTTAGCAGAGATGCTGCTGTTTTTTGTCCCTGCCGTGGTGGCGGTGGTGAACTATGCGCAACTGTTGATGGTGGACGGATGGCGCATCTTCGCGGTCATCGCACTGAGTACGTTGATGGTGCTGGGGGCGACCGCCTGGGTGGTGGATAAAGTCTATCGCTTTGAAATCAGCAGGCACAAACATGACTAACTTTCAGATAAGCGTCCTGTGCCTGATTGCTACGCTGGGGATCTACTTCGCCAACAAGCGGCTGTATCGCCGTTTTCATGCTCTGCCGCTGATGCCGCTGGTCTTCACACCAATCCTGCTGGTGCTGATGCTGGTCTTTGGTCATATCTCCTGGCAGGACTACATTGGTGAATCCCACTGGCTGCTGTGGCTGCTTGGCCCGGCGACCATCGCCTTTGCCGTTCCCGTTTACGACAACCTGGCGATCATCAAACGCCACTGGATGTCGCTCAGCGCCGGCGTGCTCACCGCCACGGTGGTGGCGGTCTGTAGTTCCGTCTGGCTGGCGCGGCTGTTTACGCTGCCCGATGAAATTCAGCGCAGCCTGGCCGTGCGCTCGGTGACCACGCCGTTTGCGCTGGCGGCCGCGAAACCGCTCGGCGGGCAGCCGGATCTGGTGGCGCTGTTCGTGGTGGTAACGGGCGTTTTTGGGATGGCGGTCGGCGATATGCTCTTTCTGCGGCTTTCTATTCGGGAAGGGATGGCCAAAGGCGCAGGGTTTGGCGCGGCGTCGCACGGCGCGGGCACGGCACGCTCGTATGAACTGGGTCAGTAGGAGGGCGTAGTGGCAAGCCTGGTGATGATGCTTTCAGGCGTGGTGATGGTGCTGATTGCGCCGCTGGTGGCGTGGGTGATGTTTTAAGCTCCCCGGCCAGAACGACCGGGGAGAAGGGCTTAGTGCGCGCGGCCCTGCTCAACGCCGAGACCGGTTTGTGAACGGATAAACTGGGCGCGGAATTTCTCACGCTCCAGGTTACCCTCCGGCGAGTTGTCAGTGGCCGAGAAGAACCAGATACCGATGAACGCCACGGCGATTGAGAACAGCGCCGGGTATTCGTACGGGAAGATGGCGCTGGCGTGACCGAGGATTTGCACCCAGATGGTCGGACCCAGAATCATCAGGATCACTGCCGTCAACAGCCCCAGCCAGCCGCCAATCATCGCCCCACGGGTGGTCAGTTTTGACCAGTACATGGAGAGCAGAATGATCGGGAAGTTACAGCTTGCGGCAATGGAGAAGGCCAGCCCCACCATAAAGGCGATGTTCTGCTTCTCGAACAGAATGCCCAGCAGAATGGCGACCACGCCCAGCACCAGCACGGTGATTTTAGAGACTTTCAGCTCATCACGTTCGCTTGCCCCTTTACGGAAGACGTTGGCGTAGAGGTCGTGCGACACCGCAGACGCGCCTGCGAGGGTTAAACCTGCCACCACCGCAAGAATGGTGGCGAAAGCCACGGCCGAGATAAAGCCGAGGAACAGGTTGCCACCCACCGCATCAGCCAGGTGCACAGCTGCCATGTTGTTCCCGCCAATCAGCGCACCCGCCGCGTCTTTAAACGCCGGATTCGCCCCCACCAGCATGATGGCGCCAAAGCCGATGATAAAGGTCAGGATATAGAAGTAACCCATGAAACCGGTGGCGTAGAAGACGCTCTTACGCGCTTCTCGCGCATCGCTCACGGTGAAGAAGCGCATCAGGATGTGAGGCAGGCCAGCGGTACCGAACATCAGGCCCAGACCGAGGGACAGGGCAGAAATCGGGTCTTTCACCAGCCCGCCCGGACTCATGATGGCTTCCCCTTTCGGGTGGACCGCCATCGCTTCGGTAAACAGGTTATTGAAGCTGAACCCGACGTGCTTCATCACCATAAAGGCCATAAAGCTGGCGCCGAACAGCAGCAGAACCGCTTTGATGATTTGCACCCAGGTGGTCGCCAGCATGCCGCCGAACAGGACGTACATCACCATCAGGACGCCAACCAGCACCACCGCGACGTGGTAGTTCAGGCCGAACAGCAGTTCAATCAGTTTACCCGCGCCGACCATCTGCGCAATCAGGTACAGCGCCACCACCACCAGTGAACCGCAGGCGGAGAGGGAGCGAATCGGCCCCTGCTTCAGACGGTATGAGGCCACGTCTGCGAAGGTATAGCGGCCCAGGTTGCGCAAGCGTTCGGCGATCAGGAACAGAATGATCGGCCAGCCGACGAGGAAGCCGAGGGAGTAGATCAGGCCGTCATAGCCGGAGGTGTACACCAGCGCAGAAATCCCGAGGAACGAGGCCGCGGACATAAAGTCTCCCGCAATCGCCAGTCCGTTCTGGAAACCGGTAATGTTGCCGCCTGCGGTGTAGTAGTCGTTACGGGAGCGCACGCGTTTCGACGCCCAGTATGTGATATACAGCGTCAGCACGACGAAAATCAGGAACATCACAATCGCCTGCCAGTTGGTTGGCTGGCGCTGTACCTCGCCGGTAATGGCATCTGCCGCGTGGGCGGCAAAGGGAAGTGTGGCGGCTAGCGCCGTCAGGACGCGCTTCATGATGCTTTTACCTCTTGCAGTACCGCTTTATTAAGACGATCGAATTCACCGTTCGCGCGCCAGACGTAGACGCCGGTCAGCACAAATGAAACCACAATCACGCCAATCCCGATGGGAATACCGCGCGTCACGCTGGTGCCCTCGTGCAGCGGGGTACCCAGCCAGTGCGGCGCAAAGGCGATCAGCAGAATAAAGCCGACGTAGATAATCAGCATGATGATGGAAAGAATGAAGGCAAACCGTTGCCGCTTATCGACGAGCTCCCTGTAGTGCGCACTATTCTCTATCTGCTGACAAATATCGTTATTCATCACAGAGTTCTCCAGAGGTAAGGTGGGTTTGTTTTTAGTTCCCTCTCCCCTGTGGGGAGAGGGTTAGGGTGAGGGGGGGAAGGTGCGGTCTGATGCCCTCACCCCGGCCCTCTCCCTGTGGGAGAGGGAGAAAACATTATGATGGCATTGCGATGGCCTGCTTCTCTTCGAGCAGTTTTTCCACCACGCCAGGATCCGCGAGCGTTGAGGTATCACCGAGATTGCTGGTGTCTCCCGCCGCGATTTTGCGCAAAATACGACGCATGATTTTGCCGGAGCGGGTTTTCGGCAGCGAATCGGTCCAGTGCAGCACGTCCGGCGTGGCAAGCGGGCCAATCTCTTTACGGACCCAGTTGCGCACCTCGGTATACAGCTCTGGCGACGGTTCTTCCCCGTGGTTCAGGGTGACGTAGGCGTAAATCGCCTGGCCTTTGATGTTGTGCGGAATACCCACCACGGCCGCCTCGGCAATTTTCGGATGTGAGACCAGGGCAGATTCAATCTCCGCGGTGCCAAGACGGTGGCCGGAGACGTTCAGTACGTCGTCCACGCGTCCGGTGATCCAGTAATAGCCATCTTCGTCACGACGCGCGCCGTCGCCACTGAAGTACATATTTTTAAAGGTTGAGAAGTAGGTCTGCTCGAAGCGATCGTGGTCGCCGAACAGGGTACGCGCCTGGCCCGGCCAGGAGTCGACGATCACCAGGTTGCCTTCGGTGGCCCCTTCCAGAGGATGACCTTCGTTATCCACCAGCGCAGGCTGCACGCCGAAGAACGGACGGGTGGCGGAACCGGCTTTCAGCTGTGTGGCGCCCGGCATCGGGGTGATCATAAAGCCGCCGGTTTCGGTCTGCCACCAGGTGTCCATCACCGGGCATTTCTCGTTACCGATTTTTTTCCAGTACCACTCCCAGGCTTCCGGGTTGATAGGCTCGCCGACGGACCCGAGAATGCGCAATGAAGAACGGTCTGTGCCTTCAATGGCTTTATCCCCTTCCGCCATTAAGGCGCGGATCGCCGTTGGGGCGGTGTAGAGGATGTTGACCTGATGTTTGTCGACGACCTGACACATCCGCGCCGGGGTCGGCCAGTTTGGCACGCCTTCAAACATCAGCGTGGTTGCACCACAGGCCAAAGGGCCATACAGCAGGTAACTGTGTCCCGTCACCCAGCCCACGTCGGCGGTACACCAGTAGATGTCGCCAGGATGGTAGTCGAAGACGTATTTGAAAGTGGTGGCTGCATAGACCAGATAGCCGCCAGTGGTGTGCAACACCCCTTTCGGTTTGCCGGTTGAGCCTGAGGTGTACAGAATGAAGAGCGGATCTTCCGCATTCATCTCTTCCGGCTGATGCTGGTCACTGGCGTTCTCAATCAGATCGCTCCACCACAGGTCACGCCCCTCGTTCCAGTCGATTTTGCCGCCGGTGCGCTTCAGGACAATAACGTTACTCACCGTTTTAACGTTCGGGTTTTTCAGCGCTTCGTCGACGTTTTTCTTCAGCGGGATACCGCGCCCTGCACGCACGCCTTCATCGGCGGTGATCACCAGTTTTGAACTGGAATCGACAATACGGCCGGCAACCGCTTCTGGCGAGAAGCCACCGAAAATAACGGAATGAATCGCGCCGATACGGGCGCAGGCCAGCATGGCCACCGCCGCTTCCGGCACCATTGGCATATAGATCGCGACCACATCGCCTTTTTTAATGCCTCTTTCCAGCAGGACGTTGGCGAAGCGGCACACGTCGCGGTGCAGTTCTTTATAGGTAATGTGTTTGCTCTGCGAGGCATCATCGCCTTCCCAGATAATGGCCGTCTCATTCCCGCGCTCGGCAAGGTGGCGGTCAAGGCAGTTCGCCGCCAGGTTCAGCGTGCCATCTTCATACCATTTAATGGAGACATTGCCGGGTGCAAAGGAGGTGTTCTTCACCTTCTGATAGGGTTTGATCCAGTCCAGGATATGGCCCTGCTCACCCCAGAAAGCGTCCGGGGCAGTGATAGATTGCTGATATTTCTCGTGGTACTGCTCCGGGTTGATCAGGCAACGGTCCGCAATGTTTGCGGGAATGTCATGTTTGTGTATTTGGCTCATGGCTTTTTTTCTCCTTGTAAGATGTTAATAATATGTCGCAAAAACGTTAATTGTAGGGGCTTTACAAGCTTTGTTTATTATTTGGGCTGCAGATCACGCATTGTTTGAACAGGTTGAAAAATGAGCGAATGAAAGTTTGAAGGAAAATAATTTATGCTGACGATTATTCACATTTATGTTTAAAAAAGCGTTTTTATAACAAACGGTTATTTATCAGAATTAGAACAAACCCCCGTCATCGTCGCTTTTATGAGTGAAATGCGTCGTTCTTTAAGGCTTGCGCAACAGGCCGCGCAAATGATACTCATACGCCGCGTTAAAAAATCCCATAAACCAACGCAACACAATGCATACCCTTTCAGTATGTCTCCGTATTCATTCACATTGCGTGACTGAGGAGCTTCATTGAGGAAGTCAGTTTCTATGAAAAACGTTAAAGTCAGCCTGGCCTGGCAGATCTTGCTAGCCCTTGTGCTGGGCATCTTACTGGGCAGTTACCTCCACTATCACAGCGACAGCCGCGAATGGCTGATTGCCAACCTGCTCTCTCCGGCAGGGGATATCTTTATTCATCTGATCAAGATGATTGTGGTACCGATTGTGATCTCGACGCTGGTGGTCGGTATTGCGGGCGTTGGCGATGCAAAACAGTTAGGCCGCATCGGGGCGAAAACCATTATCTATTTCGAAGTGATCACTACGGTCGCGATCGTTCTCGGTATCACCATGGCGAACGTGTTCCAGCCAGGTTCCGGGATCGATATGTCGCAACTGGCAACGGTGGATATTTCGAAATACCAAAGCACAACCGCTGACGTGCAAAGCCATGCGCACGGCCTGATGGGGACGATCCTGTCGCTGGTGCCGACCAATATTGTGGCGTCGATGGCGAAGGGCGAGATGTTGCCTATCATCTTCTTCTCCGTGCTGTTTGGTCTGGGACTCTCCTCGCTGCCGGCGACGCACCGTGAACCGCTGGTAACGGTGTTCCGCTCTATCTCCGAAACCATGTTTAAAGTGACCCACATGGTGATGCGTTACGCGCCGGTCGGGGTGTTTGCGCTTATTGCCGTCACCGTGGCGAACTTCGGTTTTGCCTCCCTGTGGCCGCTGGCGAAGCTGGTGATCCTGGTGCATTTCGCCATCCTGTTCTTTGCGCTGGTGGTGCTGGGGATTGTGGCGCGTCTGTGCGGGCTGAGCATCTGGATCCTGATCCGTATCCTCAAAGATGAGCTGATTCTGGCCTACTCCACGGCAAGCTCAGAGAGCGTGCTGCCGCGCATTATTGAGAAGATGGAGGCCTATGGTGCGCCGGCCTCGATTACCAGCTTCGTGGTGCCTACCGGTTACTCGTTTAATCTGGACGGTTCGACGCTGTACCAGAGTATCGCCGCTATCTTTATTGCGCAGCTGTACGGCATTGACCTGTCGCTGTGGCAGGAGATCGTGCTGGTGCTGACGCTGATGGTTACCTCAAAAGGTATCGCGGGCGTGCCGGGCGTCTCCTTCGTGGTGCTGCTGGCGACGCTGGGCAGCGTCGGCATTCCGCTGGAAGGTCTGGCGTTTATCGCCGGTGTGGACCGTATCCTCGACATGGCGCGTACGGCGCTGAACGTGGTGGGTAATGCGCTGGCGGTGCTGGTGATCGCCAAGTGGGAACACAAATTCGATCGTAAAAAAGCGCTGGCGTATGAACGCGAGGTGCTGGGTCGTTTTGATAAGACGGCCGATCGGTAAGGTAAAAAGCCCGGTGGCGCTGCGCTTACCGGGCCTACGGGGTTTGTAGGCCGGGTAAGGCGAAGCCGCCACCCGGCAGATTATTCCCCGCTCAACGCATCAAACTCTTCGCACCCCGTATCAAACCCTTCAGTACAGCTCAGGTTCAACCAGTACAGTGCTTTCTGTTTATTGGGTGTGATAAAGCCTTTCTCCCCCTGTCTGAACAACATCCCTGCCCAGTACTCGGCGTAGCCCGTACGCGAAAGGGCTGAACTCCGCTTGAACCACGAGGCGGCCTTCACGTCATCCTGTGCCACCTCTACGCCGTTGGCATAAATTAGCCCCAGCAGCAGTTGCGCATCGACCGCCGAGTCGTTGTCGATATCTTCGGTGGCCGTCTGCAGCAGTTTGATGGCCTGGGGATAGTCCGTTTTACCTGCCTGAGTATTCACCAGAATGCGCGCCAGCATGATCGCGCCGCGTTTGCTGCCAGCAATGTTCGCCTGTTGGGCCAGGGCTTTGGCCTGCGCGTAATTACCCTGCGTAAAGAGGATTTGCGAGAGCAACCCCATGGCGTCGACATCGCCGCCTTTCGCGGCTTTCTCGGCCCACAGCGCAGCCTGCTTGCTGTCGCCGGAGCTGAAGTACGTATCGGCAAGATAATACTGGGCACGGGCATCGCCGGCTTCTGCCTGTTTCTGGTACTGGCTGCCTATCTCATCCGCGCGGGCGAAGGACGTTAAAAACACTAACAACAGAAAAATGGGTTTCATGGATGCTTATCATCTGGGTACACGCCGCGCAGTATAATCGCGGGCGCAAAAGAAAAGAATGGGTGCATTAAGACCTCAGCATCCTGCAAGCCGGGCGGAACCGTTGTTCCGCCCGTAGAGGTTAGCCTGCGTTGCAGGCTAATTTTGCCGCCACCTCCTGATGCTCACTCTTTATTGAAAACTCGCAGAGCTTACCGCGAGTAATAAAGGTAAAGATCACTATCGTCAGGCAGATAATAAAAACGATGCCTAACGCAGTTTTTAATGGCGTCATGCCTTTTACTCCTTGTCAAAAAAAGAATAAGAGGCTACTCTCAACTTGTTGGTAGTTGAGGGAGAGTAGCCTCGGGTAAATGAAAATTTCCCGGGGCTTTCTACTTTCTGTCCCTCACTAATGCTCAAGACAGAAAGTCTTAAGCACCCGTCGCACATCTTATCTCCCTGAATTAAAATGCAAAGATGTAATTCTATTCGGCGTAAATTACATTATTTCTGCGAGCTACTTTCCAGAATAATAATCGATATTTTTAATGAATTAAGCGGAAATAAAAAGGGAGCGAATATTTCACTCCCTTTATTCAACGTTCAATTAACGGCTTCAACCCATTGCGCTTTCGCGTAGTCGGGCTTTCAGCTTGTTATATTCGTCAATCACATACTGTTCAGCCGCGTGTTGATCCGCAATCGGCTCCACGCGAACGGCGCAGTATTTATACTCCGGCGTTTTGGTTATCGGGCTGAGGTTTTCCGTCACCAGCTCGTTACAGGCACCAATCCACCACTGGTAGGTCATGTAAACCGCCCCTTTGTTGGGTCGGTCGCTGACCTGTGCCCGGGTGATGATCCGCCCTTTGCGCGAGTTCATCCACACCAGCGCGTTGTCCTCGATACCAAGGCGTTCCGCGTCGGCGGTGTTGATTTGCGCATAACCCGGCTCATCCGCCAGCGCCGCCAGCGCGGCGCAGTTGCCGGTCATCGAACGGCAGGAGTAGTGACCCACTTCACGCACGGTGGAGAGCACCATCGGATACTCATCGGTGAGTTTATCGATCGGTGCAACCCAGTCGCAGGTGAAGAATTGCGCCAGCCCGTTCGGGGTGTCGAATTTCTCTTTAAAGAGATACGACGTCCCCTGGTCGGAGGCTGACTCATCGCGGCATGGCCACTGGATGTACCCCAGCTCACCCATTTTTTCATAGGTCGCGCCGGTGAAATCCGGGCAGAGATGACGCAACTCGTCCCAGATCTCCTGGGTGTTGTTGTAGTGCATCGGGTAACCCATGCGGGTGGCGATTTCGCTGATAATCTGCCAGTCCGTTTTCAGATCCCACTTCGGTTCGACCGCTTTAAAGAAGCGCTGGAATCCGCGGTCTGCCGCCGTGTAGACACCTTCATGCTCGCCCCAGGAGGTTGACGGTAAAATCACATCCGCCGCCGCCGCGGTTTTGGTCATAAAGATATCCTGGACAATCACCAGCTCCAGATCCTCAAACCCTTTGCGTACCGCAGAGAGCTCGGCATCGGTCTGGAGAGGATCTTCACCCATGATATAGGCCGCACGCACTTCGCCATGCGCCGCCCGGTGCGGCAGCTCGCTGATGCGGTATCCGGTGTGCTCAGGCAAACTTTCCACGCCCCAGGCCTTCGCGAATTTGGCGCGGTTTTCCGGGAATTTCACGTACTGATAGCCCGGATAGGTATCCGGCAGCGCCCCCATATCGCAGGCGCCCTGGACGTTATTCTGTCCACGTACCGGGTTCACGCCAACATGCGCTTTGCCAAGATTGCCAGTGAGCATGGCGAGGCTGGTCAGGGAACGCACGGTTTCCACACCCTGGTAGAACTGGGTCACGCCCATACCCCACAGAATGGCGGCGGTTTTCGCCCCGGCATACATTCTTGCCGCCTGGCGGATTTCTTGCGCGCTGACGCCGGTTATCGCTTCGACCGATTCTGGCGTATAGCCTTCGACAATTTTCCGATACTCTTCAAAGCCTTCTGTACGGGTCGCAACAAACGCCTGGTCGTACAGATTCTCCTCAATAATGACGTGCCCCATGGCGTTTAACAGCGCGATGTTCGAGCCGTTTTTCAACGCAATGTGCATATCCGCAATGCGCGCGGTTTCAATTTTGCGCGGATCGCAGACGATGATTTTCGCCCCATTCTGTTTCGCGCGGATAACATGGTTCGCGACGATAGGGTGAGAATCCGCCGGGTTATAGCCGAAAATAAACACCAGATCGGTGTTATCTATCTCGTTGATCGCATTACTCATTGCGCCGTTACCGACCGACTGGTGCAGACCTGCAACCGATGGGCCGTGTCAGACGCGAGCGCAGCAGTCGACGTTATTGGTACCAATAACGGCGCGCGCGAATTTTTGCATCACATAGTTAGTTTCATTCCCCGTTCCGCGTGAGGAGCCGGTGGTCTGAATCGCATCCGGACCATACTTGGCCTTGATGGCGCTCAGGCGGGTGGCAACGTAGTCCAGCGCCTCATTCCACGAGACGGCTTCCAGCTTGCCGCCGCGCTCGCGGCGGATCATGGGGGTTTTCAGGCGCGGGGTGAGGATCTGGGTATCGTTAATAAAATCCCAGCCGTAGTAACCTTTCAGGCAGAGCGTGCCCTGGTTGGTTTTCCCCTGTGCGGCCTCCGCCCGGACGATTTTGCCGTTATCGACCACCAGGTGGATCTTGCAACCTGAGGCACAATAAGGGCAAACCGTGACGACTTTTTTCATCAGTCTGCTCCAGTTAATCGAATCATTCGCACCCACTATGCAGCTTCTATGCCATGTTTTTATTGTGGGTATACCCAGACTTTACGGCCTGCTGGTGATGAAAACGCTGACCAGAAACAGCGAATCGTCAAAATTGACGTGTCGACAGAGCAGCGGATGTGACATGGGTTGAATTTCCGTCACTGAAAAAACCATTTGACTGGAGCCGACGGCAGAATAGTTCAGACTTAACATAATCTCCTGACGGAAGCATACGATGAAACCGGCGATTCTGGTGGTTGATGACGATACGGCAGTCTGTGAACTGCTTCAGGATGTACTCAGCGAACACGTCTTTAGCGTGCTGGTCTGCCATAACGGCCAGGATGCACTGCGCCAGGTGCAGCAGGAGCCGAATATCGCGCTTGTCCTGCTGGACATGATGTTGCCGGATATCAACGGCCTGCAGGTTCTGCTGCAGCTGCAAAAGCAGCGTCCGGCGCTGCCGGTTGTGATGTTAACCGGACTGGGCAGTGAGTCAGATGTGGTGGTGGGGCTGGAGATGGGGGCCGATGATTATATTGGCAAACCGTTTAACCCGCGTGTGGTGGTCGCCCGGGTGAAAGCGGTGCTGCGCCGTACGGGCGTGCTGGCGGCAGAACCCCCCGCGGCGCCCGTCGCGGGGATTACCTTTAATGGCTGGACGCTCGACACCACCCGCTGTGAGCTCAGCGATCCGCAGCGTAATACCGTGCCCTTAACCCAGGGCGAGTACGGCCTGCTGCTGGCCCTTACGCAAAATGCCCGTCGGGTACTGAGCCGCGATCGGCTGCTTGAGCTGACCCACAGCGAAAGTGCTGACGTGTTCGATCGCACGATCGACGTGTTGATCATGCGCCTGCGCCGGAAGATCGAGGTTAACCCGCACCAGCCCGCCCTGATCAAAACCATTCGTGGGTTGGGTTACGTGTTTGCCAGCGATGTGTCCCATAGCGAGAAAGCAGCCTAACGATGCTCTTTGATAAACAGCTGCAGCTCGGCCAGCGTTTTCGCACCGTCAATGGCGTTCGCGGCCAGCAGGCTGGCCCGCGCGCAGGCATGCGCCAGATAAATACTCTCCGTCAGCGGCAGCGATTCATGGCAGCCATATAAAAAGCCCGCGCAAAAGGCATCGCCCGCGCCGACGCTGCCGATGATTTCTTCCTGTTCCAGCATCCAGGAGGGGATCCAGCGTCCTTTTTCACCCGGCGCTTCTCCCCATGCGCCTTCCGGGCAGTGGATGACCACCCGCTGGCGAACGCCCGCTGCCAGCAGCTGCGCGGCGGCTTCGGCGATATGGGCAATATGCGGGGCGTCGTTTTCGTCACGCATTGTCAGGCCGCTAAACTCGCCGGCTTCCAGTTCGTTAATCACCAGATAATCCAGATGGCGCAGGGCAGGGAGCACCAGCGGCTGATAGCGCGGGTCGCCCTTGCGGGAGACCAGGTCAAGCGAGGTTTCATACCCCTGGTCGCGCATTTGCGCCAGCAGCCGCGCGCTGCGGGTGCCAAATTCGTCATCCGGCATATCCAGGCTGTCGAGAAGCAAAAGATAGCCGAGATGGAAAATTTTCATCGATCCGTCAAGACGGTCGAAGGCAGGCAGATCCAGCAGGCGGTTGGCTCCTGGGGAGTGGAAAAAGGTGCGTTGTCCGCTGGGATCGGTCATCACCTGCGACATGGAGGTCGGGGCAAAGGTGGTGCGCTGCACGCGCTGGCGGTTGACGTGATACTGGTCGAGCATCGCCAGAATGTAGTCTCCGTCGCTGTCTTCGCCAATCAGGCCCACCGCCTGCAGCCGCAGACCTACGTGCATTTTTGCCAGCGTCAGCAGGACGTTCAGCGGCGCACCGCCGGTGGAACGTTCGCTGTGGGTGATTTCCGCCAGCCAGCCGCGCTCCGGCCATTGCACGATCTGGTGGACGTGGTCCACCAGCATATTGCCTGCGGCGATGATGCCCTTACGTTCCATTATGCCTGCCCCGCGCTGCCGAAGATGCGCATCTGTTCGGCGACCGTATCGGTAATCGCCTCTTCTATACTCAGCAGCAGCTCGGCAAACTCATCGTACAGCGGCTGACGGTTGGCCATGCGCTGAGCCACGGCGGCGAGCGCGGCCTGCGACATGCCGGTGTAAAAATTGATTTTATGAATACCCAACTCGATGGCGCGACGAAAATCGGCATCGCTAATGCCGGAGCCGCCGTGCAGCACCAGCGGCAGCCCCGTCTGCTGGCGAATGGCGTCCAGGCGCGGGAAATCGAGTTTCGGCTCGCCCCTGTATTTGCCGTGCGCGTTGCCAATAGCGACCGCCAGTGCGTCAATGCCGGTTGAATCGACAAATTCCCGTGCCCGCTGTGGGTCGGTAAAGCAGGCTTCATCCGCATGCCCGTAAAGTGCACCGCCTTCATCGCCACCGACTGCGCCAAGCTCAGCCTCCACCGAGACGCCCACCGCATGGCACATCTTCACCACTTCCCGCGTCTGGCGGATGTTTTCCTCATAGCTCAGCGTTGAGCCATCGAACATCACGGAGCTGAACCCTAAGCGCAGGGCGCGCACGACGGCGTCAAAATGCAGGCCGTGGTCGAGGTTGAGCACCACGGGAATATCATGGCGAGCGGCCTCGAACTTAACCGCTTCGACAAGCGAATCCAGCGAGACGTACTTAAAGTGCACTTCGGCGATGTTGATGATAAAAGGCGAGCGTTCCTGCTTTGCGGCGGCGAACAGCGCGCGCAGAAAATGGGAGTCGAGCACGTTAAACGCGCCCAGCGCATAGTGGTGCTGTCTGGCGTGGGCAAGACCGTCGGCAAGCGAAATCAGTGGCATCATTTACCCCTTATATCCGAAACAGGTTGTACTCGTTGCACAGCACCAGCACCGCCGGTTCGTCTTCTTCAATATTGTTATAGCGGGCAACGGGCTGTAAAAAGTGGTTGTCGTGTTCATCGTCATTGACCGATGACACTTCCCCGACCAGCACGTCGCCGAAGCCGCGCTCGCCCCAGAAACTGTGGTAAAGACCGGGTGTCAGGCAGATGCTCTCCCCTGGGGTGAGGCGCAACTGGCTGCCGGGCGCGTGGGTCTGGCGGCAACCGTCGACGATGACCGTCACGTCGGTGTTTTCCGTCTCTTCATGCGCGCCGGCGTTCCACAATTCCACGATCAGATTGCCGCCGCCCCGGTTGATGATGTCTTCGCGTTTACGCCAGTGAAAATGCATCGGCGTGACCTGGCCGTCGCGCACGTGCATGATTTTTTCGGCATAGCTTTTTTCATAGGGCATGCCGTTCGGTGAGCCGTTGCGCAGGGTAAACAGCGTGAGCCCCTGTGCGGCAAAGTTGTTGCCACCGAACGCCGTCACGTCCCAGCCGAGCTTAAGGTCAAACACTTCCCGCCAGACGGCGCGATCGAGCTGTTGCCATTTCGTGGGCGGAAAGCTGGCAAACGGTGGGAGGTGTACGTCGTGCATGGAGAAGAACTGTCGCGTGTGGCCGAGGATTTCATTGATGTCGGAGCGTTTCATGGGGACTCCTTCGATTATGTGCAAAACGTACCCCTCACCCCAGCCCTCTCCCCAAAGGGGAGAGGGTGTAATCGTTCCCTCTCCCCTCCGGGGAGAGGGTTAGGGTGAGGGGGGGTTATTTAACCGTCCATCCCTTATACGAGCCGACGTTCTTTTTATCGATCATCGTCACCGGGATCAGCACAGGCGCTTTCGGCGCAGGTTTGCCCTGTAGTATGTCATAGCCGATCTCCACCGCTTTTGCCGCCATCACCTGCGGATCTTGCGCCGGGGTCGCGACAAACAGGGAGTTTTCCCGCTTCAGGGCTTCTTCACCGTCCGGGCTGCCATCCACACCGACGATAAAGAACTCGTTGCGCTGCGCCTGTTTTGCCGCCAGATCGGCACCGATCGCGGTGGGATCGTTAATAGCGAAGACGCCGTCGATCTTCGGATTCGCCGCGAGCAGGGAGGTCATGACTTCCAGGCCGCCTTCGCGACTGCCTTTGGCGTTCTGGTTATCCGAGAGCACCTTGATATCCGGATGCTTTTTGAACTCTGTCTGGCAACCTTCCACGCGGTTTTGCACCGCAGAGACCGGTGGCCCGTTGATGATCACCACGTTGCCTTTGCCGTTCAGGCGGTCAGTAATGTACTTACAGGCCATTTCACCCGCCTGGGTGTTATCGGAGGTGATCGTCGCATCGGCCCCTTCCGCTGCGACGTCAACCGCAACGACCACGATCCCGGCGTCTTTCGCGCGTTTCACCGCCGGGCCGATCCCTTTGGAATCCGCGGCGTTAAGGATGATCATGTCCACTTTGGCGGCAATAAAGTTGTCGATCTGCGCCACCTGCTGGCCCAGATCGTACCCGCTGGAGACCAGCGTGACTTTGACGTTATCGCCCGCCAGCTTGCGCGCTTCCAGCTCGGCACCTTTCGTGATCTGCACGAAGAACGGGTTAGCCAGGTCGCCCACCGTCACGCCGATGGATTTCAGATCTTTCGCCTGCGCAAACGGCGTTGCGGCAAGCAGCGCGCCAGCACAGAGCGCGGTCACTAACGGTTTCAAACGCATCTTGTCTTCCTCACACGTAGGGTATTGTTGTTATGCACTTTGATGGTGTCGGGTACGGTATTTGTCGATCAGCACCGCAATGATGATCACCGCCCCTTTGATCACCAGTTGCCAGAAGTAGGAGACGCCCATCAGCGTCATGCCGTTGTTGAGCGTGGCGATGATCAATGCACCAACCAGCGTGCCGGTGATCGTGCCGATCCCGCCGACGAAGCTGGTCCCGCCGAGGATCACGGCGGCAATGGCATCCAGCTCGTAGCCCATGCCCAGGTTGCCGTTGGCGCTATAGAGGCGCGACGCACTCATCACGCCGCCTAATCCGGAGAGCAGGCCGCTCATGCCATACACGAACAGCAGCACCAGCCAGACCTTAATGCCCGTTAAGCGCGCCGCCTGCATGTTGCCGCCCACGGCATAGATGTGCACGCCGAGCGTGGTGCGGCGCAGGATAAACCAGCACACCACAATCACCGCCAGGGCGATCACCACCAGCCACGGCACGGGGCCGAGGTAGTTATTACCTATCCACTCAAAGTTGATGTTTGAGTTAATGACGGTCGTGCCGTCGGCCAGCAGATACGCCGCCCCGCGCAGTGCTGTATAGGTGCCAAGCGTGACGATAAACGGCGGTAGCCCGGCAAAGGCCACCAGCGCGCCGTTGAACAGGCCCAGCACCATGCCAAGCATCAGCGCGGCGGGAATAGACAGCCCGGCGAATTCCGGGATCAGCGACACCACCATCGCGGCCACCGCCGTGGTGCCCAGAATCGAGCCCACGGAGAGGTCAATCCCGCCGGTTAAAATAATGAAGGTCATGCCTGCCGCCAGCACGATGTTGATCGACGCCTGACGGGTAATGTTGAGCAGGTTGCTTTCCGTGAAGAAGTTAGGCGCGATAACGCCAAACACTGCGACGATCAGGATGAGAATCGGTAAGATGCCGACCGTTTGCATCAGATCGCTCATCAGCAATTTTTTGGCGGAGGCCGATTTCGCCACCTGCTGCGGATGGGTAGGAGTTGTCATAGTGATACCGCCTGATGATGAGTGTCGTTCACGCCGGTTGCCAGCGTCATGATGTTTTCCTGAGAGATGTCGTGCCCGTGGAGCTCGCCCGCAATGCTGCCTTCGCGCATCACGTACACCCGGTCGCTCATCCCCACCACTTCCGGCAGCTCGCTGGAGATCATCAAAATGGCCACGCCCTTGCGCGCCATCTGGTTCATGATGCGGTAGATCTCACTTTTTGCACCGACGTCCACGCCGCGCGTCGGTTCGTCCAGAATCAAAATACGCGGGCCAATGGCCACCCAGCGGGAGATGAGCAGTTTTTGCTGGTTACCGCCCGACAGCCCACCCGCGCGTACCTGAGAATGGGGCACGCGGATGTTCAGCAGGGCAATGGCGTCATCGGAGATGGACTGCGCTTTCTTGCGGTTAAGCATGCCGAAGGTGGCATCGCGCTCCAGCGTCGCCATGGTGATGTTCTCCTGCGCCGCTAGCTCCAGAAACAGCCCCTGCTCCTTGCGGTTCTCGGTAAGAAAACCGATGCCGTTTTCGATGGCTGCGCGTGGGGAGTGGATCACCACCGGCTCGCCGTCGACCTCAATCATGCCCCCCGTGGCTTTACGCACGCCGAAGATCAGCTGCGCCAGCTCGGAGCGTCCGGCACCGACAAGACCCGCCAGGCCGACAATTTCCCCGGAACGCACCTGCAGGCTACAGGGCTGGACTTTTTTACCGTCAGTGAGGTGGTGCACGTTGAGACGTGGGCTGCCGAGCGGGATATCCCGCTCTTTGTTGAACAGATCGCTTAACGGGCGGCCTACCATCATCTTCACCAGCTCGGAGGCGTTCAGCTTGTCGCGCGTCAGGCTGCCGACGTACTGCCCGTCGCGCAGCACGCTGACGCGGTCAGAGAGCTCATACACTTCCGCCATGCGGTGACTGATATAGATGATCGCCATTCCTTCATCGCGCAGACGCAAAATCAGTTCAAACAGGCGATGGGTTTCGCGCGAGGAGAGGGCTGCGGTGGGTTCATCCATCACCAGAATGCGGCTGTTGCGGTGCAGCGCGCGGGCGATTTCCACCTGCTGCTGCTCGGCGATGGTCAGCTTCATCACCCGATCGGTGGCGCTGAACTGGGCGCCCAGACGATCGATGACCGCCTGGGCCTGGGCGGCCATCTCTTTGCGCTGGACCATCCCGCCGCGCGACAGCTCGCTGCCAAGGAAGATATTCTCGGCGACGGTCAGATTCGGCGCGAGCTGCATCTCCTGATAAATCAGGGTAATACCGGCGGCCAGCGCATCTTTCGGCCCTTTAATGTGAAACGGCTGACCGTCGATCAGGATCTCACCACCGGTGGCGGTGTACGCCCCGGCGAGGATTTTCATCAGCGTGCTTTTTCCTGCGCCGTTTTCACCCATCAGCGCGTGGATCTCACCGGGAAAGACCGTCAAATCCACACCCTTGAGCGCGTGAAAATTGCCAAACGTTTTGGCAATGCGGCGCATCTCCAGTACCGGCGTTCTGCTCATGGCGGATCTCCTGTGAATGTTGATATCTGCACTTCATCACAGGTGCGTAAATGCAAAATGTCAGAAGCTGTTCATATTTGTCATAGTTATGAATAGCTAATCGCCATCACATTTCTCTTTTCCCTCTCCCCGTGGGAGAGGGCCAGGGTGAGGGCACCAAACCGCAGAGGAGTCCAAACCCATGCCATCACGCCCCCCGTTCTTCGCCAGTGCCCGCGGTCGTCTGCTGATTTTCAATCTGCTGGTGGTCGCCGTGACGCTGATGGTGAGTGGCGTGGCGGTGCTCGGTTTCCGGCATGCCAGCCAGATTCAGGAGCAGGTGCAGCAGCAAACGCTGGATGACATGACCGGCAGCATGAACCTCGCCCGTGATACCGCCAGCGTGGCGACGGCGGCGGTACGGCTCTCGCAGGTGGTGGGTGCGCTGGAATATAAAGGCGAAGCCGAGCGGCTGAAGCAGACGCAAATGGCGCTTCGCCGCTCGCTGGAACAGCTGGCGAAAGCCCCTTTAGCGCAGCAAGAGCCGGGGCTGGTGGCGCGTATTATTCAACGAAGCAATGAATTACAGCAGAGCGTGACGGGCATGCTCGAGCGCGGACAGCGACGCCATCTGCAACGTAACGCGCTCCTCAGTTCGCTTTATCAAAGCCAGAGCTATTTACGCCACCTGCAGGACATTAACCGGCGATTTGGCAGCAATGTACCGGATGCGCAGCAGCTCGCGGAAATGGACAGGCTGATTATCGCCGCCATCGATACCCCCTCGCCGCGCGCCACGATACAGCAGCTGGACGCCGTCACCGCGACCCTGCCGCGACGCGCAACGCAGCCTGTCGTGAACGTTGTGCTGCCCGATTTCAACGACGAGCTGCGCAGGCTCGCCCCGCTGTCGACGCAGCTGGAAGAGAGCGATCTGGCGATCAACTGGTATATGTTTCACATCAAGGCGCTGGTGGCGATCCTCAACAGCGACATCAATCAGTACGTAGAACAGGTCGCGCAGGCCTCCCGGCTTCGCACGGCCCAGAGCCATCATGAACTGCAATCCATCAGCGTGTTTATTAGCATCTTCGCCGTGCTGGCGTTGATCATCACCGGGTGCGCCTGCTGGTATATCTACCGCAATCTGGCCTCCAACCTGACGGCGATTTCCCGGGCGATGTCGCGTCTGGCTCACGGCGAACAGGATGTCTCCGTCCCCGCCCTGCAGCGGCGCGATGAGCTGGGAGAGCTGGCGCGTGCGTTCAACGTTTTTGCCCGCAACACCGCCTCGCTTGAGCACACCACGCGTCTGCTGAAAGAGAAAACTACCCAGATGGAGATCGACCGCATTGAGCGTCAGGGGCTGGAGGAGGCGCTGCTGCACAGTCAGAAAATGAAAGCCGTTGGACAGCTGACGGGCGGGCTGGCGCATGATTTTAACAACCTGCTGGCGGTGATCATCGGCAGCCTTGAACTCACCGATCCTGACGCAAAAGACGCGCCGCGCATCACCCGAGCGCTGAAGGCTGCCGAGCGTGGCGCCCTGCTGACGCAGCGCCTGCTGGCGTTCTCCCGTAAGCAATCCCTGACGCCACATGCGGTTGAGATGCGCCCGCTGCTGGAGAACCTCAAAGAGCTGATGCGCCACTCTTTGCCTGCCACCCTGACGCTGGAGATTGAAGCGCAATCCCCGGCGTGGCCCGCATGGATAGACGTCAGCCAGCTGGAAAACGCCATCATCAACCTGGTGATGAACGCCCGCGATGCGATGGAAGGGCAAAGCGGGGTGATTAAAATCCGCACCTGGAATCAGCGCGTCACCCGCAGCGACGGACGCCGGCAGGATATGGTGGCGCTGGAGGTCATTGACCGCGGCTGCGGCATGTCGCAGGAGGTGAAATCCCGGGTGTTTGAACCGTTTTTCACCACCAAACAGACCGGGAGCGGAAGCGGGCTAGGCCTGTCGATGGTCTACGGTTTTGTGCGTCAGTCGGGCGGTCGCGTGGAGATCGAGAGCGCACCGGGGCAGGGGACGACCGTGCGGCTTCACCTTCCGCGCTCGACGCTGCCCGTGGTACCTGAAGATGAAACCCTCTCAGCCACCGCCTCCGTCGATAACGAGCGGCTGGTGCTGGTGCTGGAAGATGAGGCCGATGTGCGCCAGACCCTGTGCGAACAGCTGCATCAGCTGGGCTATCTGACGCTCGAAGCAGACAACGGCGAGCAGGCGCTGAGCATGCTGGCGGCGTCAGAAGATATTGGCATGTTTATCAGCGATCTGATGTTGCCCGGAAGCCTGAGCGGGGCCGAGGTGATTAACCATGTGCGCAGCCACTATCCGCAGCTTCCGGTGCTGCTGATCAGCGGGCAGGATTTACGGCCCACGCATAATCCTCAGCTGCCGGATGTTCAGCTACTGCGTAAGCCGTTTACCCAGGCGCAGCTGGCGCAGGCGCTGCGGAAGGTGATGGTAATTTGAGATTCCTCCGCTACCCCCACACCCTGCTGTTCATTACCTTAAGGCCAGTTCACCTGCGAGTCTGGCCTTATGAAACGTTACTCTACCGCTCTGTTATTTGGTCTGCTGTCACTCACCAGCCAACTGGCGCATGCCGATATCGTCGATGATGCTATTGGCAACATTCAACAGGCAATCAACGACGCCTATAACCCCAGCAGCAGCCGCAGCAACGATGATGACGATCGTTATGACGATAACCGTCGCATGGATAGCCGTCAGTATGACGACCGCCGTCGGCAGCTTGAAGACAGACGCCGTCGTTTAGACGAGCGTCAGCGCCAGCTGGATGACGACAGACGCCGTCTGGAAGAGGATGAGCGCAGGTTAGAAGACGATTACGATCGCGGCTAAGTGCGGCCTGTTGCCCTCACCCCAACCCTCTCCCACGGGAGAGGGAGAAAATCTAATCCAGCACCAACACCATCCCGTCATACCCCGCTTCTATGCCCTGCGGCAGCGGGTTATTCATCATCCACACGTCAAACTGATGGCTGATATGCGTCAGGATCACCTGCGGGCAGCCAATCACTTCGTTTAACGCAATCACCGTATTTAAGTCGCAATGGTTTCGCGGCGTCTCGTCGCGCGGTTCGTGGCTACAGTCGATAATCATGGTCTGCGGCTGATTGTTAAGCAGGAACTTCACCGTTTTTTCCGGCAGCCCGGCGGTGTCGGACAGCCAGGCCACGCGGCTGTGGGCCGATTCAAGCAGATAGCCAAAGGTTAGTTTCGAATGGTTGAGCGGCAGCGGCGTGGCCCGCAGGCCCTGAAGTTCAAACATCACAAACGGCTCAACCGTGTGGCTGAAGTCCAGAATCCCCGGGTGTTTAAACAGATCGTCACACCCGGCTTCATCCGGCGGACCGTAAACCGGGATTGTCGCGCCAACGCCCCAGCGCAGCGGGAATAACCCCTGAACGTGATCCATATGGTAATGGGTCAGCAAAAACTGCTGAAAGCTGCCTGCCGGCCAGTCATCCATGAGGTGCGCAATACCGGCATCCAGCAGGGTGACGGCATCGTTGAATTTGACCACCGCGCTGCACGGGCGACGGCGATAGTTGTCCTGCAGGCGTGCCCGGCGACATGCCGCGCAGTCGCAGCCAAAGACCGGCACGAGTTGCGCGCTTCCGGTTCCTGTTAACGTGATCGTCAGACTCATAACGCACCTCTACAGCATTTTGGTGAATCGAAAATGGCTCTGCGTATACCCTTCACGAACATAAAAACGGTGCGCGTCGGTGCGCTTCACGCTGGTGGAGAGTTCGGTCAACTCTGCGCCAGCCTGCCGTGCCACCTCTTCAGCCCAGGCGAGCAGCTGACTGCCCACCTTCAGCCCGCGCGCCTGCGGCATGACGACCAGCTCCTGGATCTCGCCGATCCAGCGGGCGTGATGGAGGTGAAACTGCATGTGCAGACCGATCATGCCGATGACCTGACCGTTCATCTCGGCAAGCTGGTAGCGCATGTTGTGATCCTGCAGATTGGCAAGATAGCCCGCGTGAAACGCCTGGTGATCAAACTCGGCCTGTTTCAGTTCGCAGATTAACGCGTAGACGATTTGCGCATCGTCGGCGGTGGCGGGGCGAAGCGTACAGTCAGGCATGCTGTCTCTCCTTCTGACGGATAAGCGATAAAAAGGTATCGACTGACTGTAGCAAACTTCCGTCATTGTTGAGGATATGACAGTCCGATGGGGTATAGCGCGCCGCACGCGCCAGACGCTGCGCGATCTCTTTTTCGCTTTCGCGTCCACGGCTTTGCAGCCGGCTGCGCAGCACCTCCGGTGAAACCTGCAGACAGATCGGCAGCAGCGCCGAGGCATAACGTGCGCGGGCCTGGGCCAGATGAGCACGCGAACCGTTGACCAGCACGTCGAACCCCGCATGCAGCCACAGGTCGATCTCAATGCCGATCCCGTAGTAGTAGCCGTTGGCGTGCCAGCTCAGCGCCAGCAGATTTTGCCCGGCGCGGGTGAAAAACTCCTGTTCGCTCAGGGCGATATGATTTTCACTTCCGGCGTTGGCCGCGCGGGTAATGTAGCGGTGCGCCACCAGCAGCTGCGGGTGTTCCCGTTGCCGCAGGGCGGACAGCAGGCTGTCCTTACCGGAGCCGGACGGCCCCATTAACCAGATGAGTCTTCCCATCAGAACACCCTTTTTCCCTGACGCCAGACGTGGTCGATATGGATGTGCTCGCCCTTGCGGTGGGCCAGCACCAGATCCGCGCGTTTACCCTCGGCGATCTCGCCGCGATCCTGAAGACCGAGCGCGCTGGCCGGGTTTTTCGTCACCAGGCGAATTGCCTGCGGTAGCGTAAAGCCGTTGCCCTCGTCGTCTGCTACCCGGAATGCCGCATCCAGCAGGCTGGCGGGATAATAGTCGGACGAGAGGATATCCAGCAGGCCAAGAGTGGCGAGCTTGCTTGCCGCGACGTTGCCGGAATGCGAGCCGCCGCGCACGATATTTGGCGCGCCCATCAGGACGTTCATGCCGTGCTTGCGGGAGGCTTCAGCCGCTTCAAACGTGGTGGGAAATTCGGCGATCACGCTACCCAGTTGGTGGGATTCAAGAACGTGATCGTGCGTGGCGTCGTCATGGCTGGCCAGCGCGATGTTGCGCTCCCGGCACATTGCCGCAATGGAGAGACGGTTCGGCTGTGACCAGAGCGCCGCAAGCGCCAGTTGCTCTTCTTCGTAGCGGGCCATCTCCACGTCGTTGAGAGAATATTTGCCCTGATAGTATTCGCGATACTTCTCAATATTGGCGAACTGGCGCTGCCCCGGCGAGTGATCCATCAGGGAAACCAGCGACACCGGCTCGCGGCCGACCAGCTTTTCAAACAGCGGCAGGGTCGTGTGGTGTGGCAGTTCGCAGCGCAGATGCAGGCGATGCTCGGCGCGGTTGAGGCCGCGTTTTTGTGTCTCTTCCACGGCGTTGATCATCTTCTCCAGGTTTTCCAGGCGATCGCCACCGTCGCGGACGTCGCCAATCGCCACCGCGTCCAGCACGGTGGTAATGCCGCTGGCGACCATCAGCGCGTCGTGGCTGCTCATGGCCGAATGCGCGGGCCAGTCCACCTTCGGACGCGGGGTGAAAAATTTGTCCAGATTATCGGTATGCAGCTCAATCAGCCCCGGCAGCAGCCAGCCGCCTTCACCGTCCATCGCCTCGGGTGAGCGGCTCTGGGTTTCGGCAAACGCGCGGATGACGCCATCCTGCACCTCAATCGATCCACCAACGACTTCATTTTCCAGCACCAGCCTGACGTTATTGATAATCATGCGTTTGTCCCCATCGGGTGCAGTCTGTCGGCAACGCGGGTGCGGACGCTTTCGTCGTGGAAGATCCCGACGATCGCCGCTCCGCGGGATTTAGCCTGCTCGATCAGCTCGACGACGGCTGCGCAGTTTTTAGCGTCGAGCGAGGCGGTGGGTTCATCCAGAAGCAATATCGGGTAGTCGACGATAAAGCCGCGGGCGATGTTGACGCGCTGCTGCTCACCGCCGGAAAAGGTTGACGGGGCAAGGTGCCACAGGCGCTCGGGCACATTGAGGCGCGTCAGCAGGCTGGTCGCTTTGGCAGCACAGGTTTCACGCGGTACGCCGAGATCCAGCAGCGGCTGCATGACCACGTCCAGGGCGGAGATCCGCGGGATCACCCGAAGGAACTGGCTCACCCAGCCGATCGTCGAGCGGCGCACCTCCAGCACCTGCCGCGCGGGGGCCTGCACCAGGTCGATCCATTCATCATTGTGGCGAACATGGATATGGCCTTCGTCGGGCAGATAGTTGGCATACAGGGAGCGCAGCAGGGTGGATTTTCCGCTGCCGGAATGGCCGTGCAGCACCACGCATTCGCCGCGATTAACCTCCAGAGAGGCATTTTGCAGCACCGGCAGGCGCACGCCGTTTTGCTGGTGGAGCACAAAGGTCTTACTTACGTTTTGTACGTGGATCATGTTGGCCTCTTAGTTCTGCAACACGGACGACACCAGCAGCTGGGTGTACGGATGGTGGGGATCGTCGAGCACGCGGTCGGTTAACCCACTTTCCACCACCTGGCCCTGCTTCATCACCAGCAGACGGTCCGCCAGCAGGCGCGCCACGCCTAAATCATGGGTAACAATGACCACCGCCAGGTTCAGCTCTACCACCAGACCACGCAGCAGATCGAGCAGGCGCGCCTGCACGGAGACGTCCAGCCCGCCGGTGGGCTCGTCCATAAACACCAGCTTTGGGTGGGTGACCAGGTTGCGGGCGATCTGCAGACGCTGCTGCATGCCGCCGGAGAAGGTGCCGGGCAGGTCATCAATGCGCGAGGCGGGGATTTCAACGTCCTCCAGCCAGCGCTGCGCCGTGGTCCGAATGTTGCCGTAGTGGCGGGCGCCGGTGGCCATCAGCCGTTCGCCGATGTTGCCCCCTGCCGAGACCTGACGGCGCAGGCCGTCCATCGGATGCTGATGCACCACCCCCCACTCGGTGCGTAGCAGGCGGCGGCGTTCGGCCTCGCTCATGCCGTACAGCGACGTGCCTTCATACAAAATGTCGCCGTGTTGCGGTGCCAGGCGCGCGGAGATGGATTTCAGCAGCGTCGTTTTGCCGGAGCCGGATTCACCGACAATCCCCAGCACTTCGCCCGGCCAGAGGTCGAACGACACGTCGCTGAAGCCTTTACCCGGCGCATACAGGTGGGTCAGGTTGTTAACCGAAAGCAGCGGTTTCATTGGCTTTTCGCCTCGCTCTGTTGGCGGCAGTAATCGGTGTCGGAGCAGACAAACATCCGTTTGCCTGTGTCATCGAGCACCACTTCATCCAGATAGCTGTGTTTCGAGCCGCAGATGGCACACGGCTCGTCCCACTCCTGCACCGTGAACGGGTGGTCGTCGAAATCGAGGCTCTCCACCCGGGTGTAAGGCGGGACGGCGTAGATGCGTTTTTCACGCCCGGCACCGAACAGCTGCAGGGCAGGCATCATGTCCATCTTCGGGTTGTCGAACTTCGGGATCGGCGATGGGTCCATGACGTAGCGCCCGTTGACCTTCACCGGATAGGCGTAGGTGGTGGCGATATGGCCGAAGCGTGCGATATCTTCGTACAGCTTCACCTGCATCACGCCGTACTCTTCCAGGGCGTGCATGGTGCGGGTTTCCGTTTCGCGCGGCTCGATAAAGCGCAGCGGCTCCGGGATGGGTACCTGGAAAATCAAAATCTGATCTTCCGTGAGCGGGGTTTCCGGAATGCGGTGACGGGTCTGGATCAGCGTCGCGTCTTCGGTTTTTTCGGTGGTCGCGACGCCCGTTACCCGCTGAAAGAAGTTGCGGATCGACACTGCGTTGGTGGTGTCGTCTGCGCCCTGGTCGATCACTTTCAGCACGTCTGCTTCGCCGATCACGCTGGCGGTAAGCTGGATACCGCCGGTGCCCCAGCCGTAAGGCATCGGCATTTCGCGACCGCCGAACGGCACCTGATAGCCCGGAATGGCGACCGCTTTGAGGATGGCGCGGCGGATCATGCGTTTGGTTTGCTCATCCAGATAGGCAAAGTTGTAGCCGCTTAAGTTAGCCATGTTTGCGCTCCCGTTGCAGGCGTTTCAGCAGTTCCAGTTCTGCCTGGAAATCGACGTAGTGCGGCAGTTTGAGGTGCGAGACGAAGCCAGCGGCCTCAACGTTATCGGCATGGGCCAGCACAAACTCTTCGTCCTGCGCCGGGCCTGCAATCTGCTCGCCGTAGTCCGGCGCCTGCAGGGCGCGGTCAACCAGCGCCATTGCCATGGCTTTGCGCTCGCCGAGGCCAAACACCAGCCCGTAGCCGCGGGTAAAATGCGGGTCTTCATTTTCAGGCGCGACAAAACCGTTCACCATTTCACACTCGGTCATCAGCAGTTCGCCGACGTTCACCGCAAAACCCAGCTCTTCCGGCACGATTTCAACGTCGATATAACCGCTGCGAATCTCAGCCGCAAACGGGTGGTTGCGCCCGTAACCGCGCTGGGTGGAGTAAGCCAGCGCCAGCAGATAGCCTTCGTCGCCGCGCATCAGCTGCTGCAGGCGGGACGATCTGGAGCACGGGTAAACCGGCGGCGTGCGGGTGATGTCATCCGGCTGAGCGCCTGAGTCTTCCTCCGCCTTCGCCAGGCCTTGTTTCGCCAGCAGGCTGAAGACGTGCGGAGACGGTTCTTGTTCGGCATCAGAGGTGCTGAGCGGCGGCACGTCGCCGTTCGCCAGCAGGGTAAAATCCAGCAGGCGATGGGTGTAGTCATAGGTAGGGCCCAGCCGCTGACCGCCGGGGATGTCTTTGTACACCGCTGAAATGCGGCGCTCCAGGCGCATCTCCGCCGTGTTGATGGGTTCACTTACCGCCAGCTTCGCGAGCGTAGTGCGGTAAGCACGCAGCAGGAAGATGGCCTCGACGTTGTCGCCGCTGGCCTGCTTTAGCGCCAGCGCCGCCAGCTCGCGGTCAGCGATGCCGCCTTCGGTCATCACCCGGTCAACGGCGAGGTTTAGCTGCTGCTCAATCTGGGCGACGCTTAGCTCGGGAAGCTGTTCATCGCCCCGTCGTCTGTGCGCCTGTAGCGCATGGGCGGCGGCGATAGCCTTTTCGCCCCCTTTGACGGCTACGTACATCAGCACACCTCCACATGGGTGGTCCGCGGGATCGCCAGCAGGCGCTCGCCGCAGGTCAGAATCAGATCAATACCCAGCGGGAACGGGTGCGGGCGCTCGGTCAGCTCATGAATAATGCACTCCGGCAGCTGCGGCGCGACCATGCGTTCTTCCGCGATGCCTGCGCCGGTCAGGCGCAGCATGCGCCCGCCGCTCAGGCTGGAGACCTGCAAGATCAGGGTGGCGCTGGTCTCCGGGGCTACCGCGCTGCCTTCACTCAGGTCATTGAGCTGTTCATGGCTGATTTGCTCGTCGGCCACGGCAAAGACCGCCTGGCGCGGCTGTTCAACCAGCGGGGCGCTGGTGTGAAAACGCAGGTTCTGGCTGGCGATGTCGTTGGACAGGACGCCTGAGAGCCACACCGGGGTGTCGTTGTCGGCAAGCGTCAGCAGCACGCTGGTGGTCGCCAGGTTTAACGGCAGCCAGCCCTGAGAGAGCTGATGCAGCGAGACGATCACACCCGGCTCGCTCATGGCTTTCAGCAGGCGACGAAAACTGTGTTGGGCATCCTGGACGGCCAGGGTAAAAGCAGGTTGAAGCGTCATGCGTTGTCTCCGCGAACGAGCGTAAAGAAGTCGACCCGGCTGGTATTGACTTCGGCCTGACGCGCGGCAATGCGTGCGGCGCGATCAGCCTCCAGCGGGGCAATAAGGGTTTCCATCAGGGTCTGGAAATGCGGTTGTTCCTGTAAAAGCGCATCGATCACCGCGCAGCGCTCGGCGTGCGCTTTATCGCGCCCCAGCACGTAGCTGTACCCCAGTGTGCCGCTGTTCAGGCGGATTGCGGCGCGGGTGAGGGTGGCATCCCCGGCGAAGAAGCGCTCGCCGGTACCGCCCATCCGCGCCTGGATCTGAACGAGGCCGATCTCCGGGGCGCGGAGGATGTCGTATTCAGGCGCCAGGCTAAGGGCGTGCATGCGGGCAGCCAGCGCGGTGGGCTGACTCTGGGCAAGTACGCGCATCCAGCGCTGTCGGGTGGCAGTGTCGAAGTGCATTCAGTGCTCCATGGTGAATTCGATCATGTCGGCGCGGGTCAGGCTGACGGAGTATTCCGTTGCGTTGATCTCACCGTCGCGATGGTTGAGGGTGCGCACGCAGAGCAGCGGGGCCATATTGGGGATCTCCAGCACCTTGCTCTCTTTCGCCTGCGCCCGACGGGCGCTGATGCGCGTCTGGGTGCGTTTCAGCGCGATGCCTGTCGCTTCCTGCAGAAAGTCATGCAGCGAGCCACTGGTGAAATGTTGCAGCACTGGCCAGAGGGAGAGATCCGCGAAGTAGTGATCTATCTGGCAGACCGCGACGCCGTTAACCCGGCGCAAGGTGCGCAGGTGGATAACGTTATCGCCCTCCTGAATCCCCAGCGCGTCCGCCACGTGGCTGGAGGCCGGACGCAATACCGAGAGCAGTTTTTCACTGGTCGGGTGGCTGCCCTGGTCCAGCAGATTCTGGCTAAAGCGCGCCTGGGCGTTTAGCGGGTAGTCGAACGGGCGCATCAGCACCAGCACGCCGATGCCCTGACGGCGCTGGACCCAGCCGCGCTCAACCAGTTGATCAATGGCGCGGCGCAGAGTGTGGCGGTTCACTTCATAGCGGTCGGCAAGCTGCTGTTCCGCAGGCAGGTAGTCTCCGCAGCGGTAATGCGTGCGCAGCTCCACTTCGAGCTTTGCCGCAATCTCTTGCCAGCGGGTGGGGTAACTGGTCGGATGTCTGGATAAGTGCATAAAAAACAACGCCTCGCTTCTCAGATAAAGTGCTTACGCAAACGTTGAGAGAGGAAATCCAGCAGGCTGACGGTGACGATGATGAGCACCATCAGGGCGCAGGTTTGCTGGAACTGGAAACCGCGAATCGCTTCCCACAGGGTGACGCCAATCCCGCCTGCGCCGACCATGCCGACGACGGTGGCGGAGCGGACGTTGGACTCAAACCGGTACAGGGAGTAGGAGATCAACAGCGGCATCACCTGCGGCAGGACGCCGTAGAGGATCTCTTCGATTTTGTTGGCACCGGTCGCGCGGATACCTTCCACCGGACCGGGCTCGATGGCTTCGACCGCCTCAGAAAGCAGCTTGGAGAGCACGCCGGTGGTGTGGATGAACAGCGCCATCACGCCCGCGAACGGTCCCAGACCGACGGCGACCACGAAAAGCATCGCGAAGACCATCTCGTTGATGGCGCGACAGGCGTCCATCAGGCGACGCATGGGCTGGTAGACCCACCACGGCACGATGTTCTCGGCGCTCATCAGGCCAAAGGGAATGGAAAGAATGACGGCCAGGGCGGTGCCCCAGACGGCAATTTGCAGGGTGACCGCCATTTCACTGAGGTAGTCCTGCCACTGACTGAAGTCCGGCGGGAAGAAATCGGCGGCGAAGGTCGCCATATTGCCCGCGTCTTTGAAGAGCAGCAGCGGGTCCATTTCCGCGCCCTTCCAGGAGATAACCAGCACCGCCAGCAGGATGGCCCAGCTTATCAGCGAGAACCAGCTGCGCTTCGGCGGCGGGAGGGTGATGGTTTGCATGTTGGCTCCTTAATCTGTTCTCCCTCTCCCTGTGGGAGAGGGAACTTGTGTTACTGCACCGCTTTATTCACGCTGGTCATCGCGCCGAGCGCGGCGGTCAGGCGGTCCAGGTCTTCCAGCTGGGCCTGAATCGCAGCCACTTTGCTGGTCTTCTCCTCGTCCTTCAGCCCCTTGTTATCCTTCACGCCCTGCATCTCTTTAAACAGCGCCAGCTGGCGAATCGGGACCAGCTGCAGGTCGCTGGACGGGCGGAACGGAGCCCAGCCCAGACGCGTCAGAACCGCTTTCTCTTCCGGCGTTTTGCCGTAGGTCATAAAGAAGTCGTACACCTTGTTCTTGGTGCTTTCAGACAGGTTTTTACGCCAGACAATCGGGTCACCGGGGATGAGCGGTGATTTCCAGATAACCTTGATCTCTTTCAGCTTGTCCGGTGCTGAGGTCTTCAGTTTGTCGAGGTTCTCGGTGTTGTTGGTCGCGACATCCACCTGCTTGTTGGCCACGGCCAGGGCGTTGGTTTCATGGCTGGCGTTTACCGTGCGTTTGAAGTCGCTGGCGGAGGCGTTGTTTTTGGCGAAGACGTAGTAGCCAGGGACAAGGTAGCCTGAGGTGGAGTTGGGATCGCCATTGCCAAAGGTCAGCTCTTTGCGTTTGGCAAGCATGTCGTTAAGGTTGTTGATTGGGCTGTCTTTGTTCACGATCAGCACGCTCCAGTAGCCCGGGGAGCCATCTGCCGCGACGGTCTGGGCAAAGACCTGACCGTTGGCGCGATCCACCGCTTCCATGGCGGAGAGGTTGCCGTACCAGGCGATGTCCACTTTGTTAAAGCGCATCCCCTGGATGATGCCCGCGTAGTCCGGGGCGAAGAAGGCGTTCACTTTGATCCCCAGTTTGGTTTCCATATCTTTCAGGAACGGTTCCCACTGAGGTTTCAGGTTCTGCTGTGATTCCGTCGAAATAATGCCGAAGTTCAGCTCTTTTTCCTGCTCCTGTGCATACGCTGGGCTTAACAGGGTGCTGATGCTGAACATGCTGGTAAAGGCCAGCGCGGCAACGGCTTTGTAGCTCATGTACTTTCCTCGGATCGGGTTTAATTAAGCAGCCTGCGCGTTCTCTTCGACGCGGTTCATGCTGCGGTAGAGATGGTCAAAACGGTCGTTATCAAACTGATGGCTCGCGCCATCAAAGAACACGTGTCCCTGACGCAGGCCGACGATGCGTTGGCAGTAGCGCAGGGCGTAATCCACCTGATGCAGCGTGACCACCACGGTGATGCCGTCGTTCTGGTTAATGTCGTACAGGGTCTCCATCACGATGCGGGCGGACTCCGGGTCCAGCGAGGCGATGGGTTCGTCAGCGAGAATGATGTGCGCTTTCTGCATCAGGGCGCGGGCGATGGCGACGCGCTGCTGTTGTCCACCGGACAGGGTGGAGACGCGCTGGTGGGCGAAATGCGCCATGCCGACGCGGGTCAGCGCCTGTAAGGCTTCCTGCTTCTGGGACGGAGAGAACCAGCGCAGACAGGTGCGCCAGAACGGGGTGCTGCCGAGTGCACCAATCAGCACGTTCTCCAGCACCGTCAGGCGGTTTACCAGGTTGAACTGCTGGAAGATGTAGCCGGTCCGGGCGCGGCTCTTGCGGATATCGCTCGCCAGACGACCGGCGCGCTGTACGGTATTACCCAGCAGCTCGACGTGGCTTTCCGGCGTGTTATCGCCGGTAATAAGCCCGCTTAAATGGCGCAGAAGGGTGGATTTACCTGAACCGGATGGCCCCAGCAGCGCCACCATCTCGCCCTGCCGGACGGTGAGATCAACGGCGTGCAGAGCCTTGTTGTGATTGAAGGTCTTGCTCAGTTTCTCGACGCGGATGACGGTTTGCATGTGCTGGGCCTCACGATAAATGTGGCCTCATGCTGGCGCATCAATGTGACATTTGGGTTAAGTGCAGGTTGCGGGAGTTTGAAGAGTTGAAGTGAAAGCGATGACAGTCACTGTAGGCCCGGTCAGCGCAGCGCCACCGGACGCTGTTGCCGGCTGCGCTGCGCTTATCCGGCCTACGACGTTTGGTGTTGCTTCACGACATTAATCATCCACGGCACGCCGTATTTGTCGGTGACTTTACCGAAACCGTGAGCCCAGAAGGTTTCCTGCCAGGGCATATCGACATTGCCGCCTGCGGCAAGGTTGTCGAACCAGCGTTTGCCTTCATTGACGTCCTGGGTGTCGAGAACCAGCGTAAAACCGGCATACTGCGCGTTGCTGCCGGGCGGCATCCCGTCGCTCATCATGATATCGCTGCCCGCAATGCGGACGTTGGAGTGGGCGATAGCCGAATCCGGAAATTGCATACCGGACGGGCAACCTTCTTCGCTGTTATCGCTTTTTGGCATTTCGCCGAAAGTGATCTTGTAGAGGAGCTCCGCGCCGACGGCTTGCTGATAAAAGGCAGTGGCCTCTGCACAGTTGCCGGCGAAAGAGATGTAGGGACTTAACGGCATAATCTTTACCTCACGTAAGAAAAGCCCATTAAGTTTAGTTCTTTTTTTGTAGGCCGGATAAGCGTAGCGCATCCGGCAAAAGCGCCCGGTGGCGCTGCGCTTACCGGGCCTGGAGGTGAAAATCAGTTCTTTTTCACAAACTCCGATTTCAGTTTCATCGGGCCAAAACCGTCAATTTTACAGTCGATATTATGATCGCCTTCAACCAGACGGATATTCTTCACTTTGGTGCCGATCTTCAGCATGGAGGAGCTGCCTTTAACCTTCAGATCTTTAATGACGGTCACACTGTCGCCGTCCGCCAGCAGATTGCCGTTCGCATCTTTTACAACAAGCGCATCGGCGTCCTGTGCTGGCTCGGCATCATTCCATTCGTGCGCGCATTCCGGGCAGATGTACATGCCATTATCTTCATAGGTGTATTCAGAATTGCATTTCGGGCAGTGTGGGAGTTGCATATCGGTATCCTCAGAAAGTGTAAACGCGCTGGAAAGTGCCAGCAAAATGACGGCAGCGTGCCGAAAAAGGCGGCAAGTATAACGCAAATCCACACGGTTGTCGGTGATATTGTGAATTAAAAAAATGCCACAAGCGTGTCGGGAGTGACACTTTATGTCAGTCAGTTAAGCGATGCTGACGTCATTAACACGTTGGGAAGAAATGGCGCGAAATATATCGAATATTTTATTGCAGCAAATTGCTACGCACCTCCATTTCGGATAAGGTGAAGCAACACATTGTTATTTATCTCCGGAATTTGCTGCCATACATATCTTATGGCTGTAGAACATTACCTCTCTTTTTAGGTGGGTAAATAATGGTGATATATCCTGAAGTTTCTTAAAAATGGGCTACGCTTTTTTCTTTTGGCTATCAGGCCTGGAGAAGAGTTCTACACGCCATGCAAGGATAGTGAATTATTCCTGATTATCTTCAATCAGTTATATTTCGGCGAACATGTTTTCCACACGTAATCATATAAGCCTGAACAACATAATTAAAACCAGTGGCTTAATAAAAGTAATAAATTTGCGTTAAGGAAAGGCTTTTATCATGCACACACAGACCATTTTTGAATTAAGCCAGGAAGCTGAGCGTTTGTTACAGCTTGCTCTGCAAAATCTTGATACGTTGAAATCAATGCCGACTGCGATGCTGGAAAGCACAACGGCTGCCATCACGGGTGAAAAGAACAACGTTTTACCTTTGCATTTTAGTGCGCGCGGTGTCGATGCGCAGCAGGCGATGCTGAATAATGAATTACGAAAAATAACCCGGCTGGAAATGGTCCTGGCGATTGTCGGCACCATGAAAGCGGGCAAATCGACCACCATTAATGCGATTGTGGGTACCGAAGTGTTGCCTAACCGCAATCGTCCCATGACGGCGCTTCCGACGTTGATTCGCCATACGCCGGGTCAGAAGGAGCCGGTGCTGCATTTCTCACACGCCTCGCCTATCGATGAACTGATCCAACTGCTGCAGAAAAAGCTTTGCGATTACGATCGCGCGAAGCTGGCCCAGCGTCTGGAAATTGATAAAGACATGAATACGCTGCTGGCGCGTATTGAAAAAGGGGAAGCCTTTGAGAAGCATCACCTGGGGGCACAGCCGATCTTCCATTGCCTGAAAAGCCTTAACGATCTGGTGAGGCTCTCCCAGGCGTTAGGGGTCGAATTTCCGTTCTCTGAATATGCGGCTATCGAACATATCCCGGTGATTGAAGTGGAGTTCGTGCATCTCGCGGGGCTGGATGCACATCTCGGGCAACTGACGCTGCTCGACACGCCCGGGCCTAATGAGGCCGGACAACCGCATCTGCAAAAAATGCTCAGCGAACAGTTGTCCCGCGCGTCGGCGGTGCTGGCGGTGATGGATTATACCCAGCTTAAATCCATATCAGATGAAGAGGTCCGTCAGGCGATTTCCGCGGCGGGTAAATCCGTGCCGCTGTATGCGCTGGTCAATAAATTCGATCAGAAAGATCGTAACAGCGACGATGAAGAACAGGTCCGGGCGATGATCTCCGGTACCTTAATGAAAGGCAATATTTCGCCCGGCCAGATCTACCCCGTTTCGTCCATGTGGGCGTATCTGGCGAACCGCGCTCGCTACGAGATGAATACGCACGGGCAACTGCCGGATCATCAGGAGCAACCGTGGGTGCAGGATTTTGCCGAAGCGGCGCTGGGACGTCGCTGGCGCACGGCGGACCTGGACGATATTGATCATGTTCGTCATTCTGCCGATTTGCTCTGGGAAGATTCGCTCTTTGAACAACCGATCCGCAAGCTGATTTACGCCGCCTATGCTAATGCCTCGCTATTCGCTCTGCGTTCGGCCTCGCATAAGTTGCTCAACTACGCCCAAAATGCCCGGGAGTATCTCGACTTCCGCTATCAGGGGCTGACGGTAGCCTTTGAGGCGCTGGAACTCAATATCGCACGTCTGGAGGAGGACATGGCGCTTCTGCAGACCCGTCAGCGCGTGGTGAGCGATGAGGTGAAACATGAGGTTGAGCAGGCGCTAAACGCTACCGCGGACTTTATGGTGTCACAAAAAACGGCGCTGCATCAGGCGATGGGTGATCTATTCAGCGCGCGCCATATTCTTGAGTTAGCCGGTATCGACGGGTTGAATCACCGTATTGACGAGCCGCACGAGCTGAAGCAGCTGGTGCTGGACGACGAGGGGCAGGCGCAGATCGCGCTGAGTAAAATCCGCTCTTCCTGCGAGCTTATCATGCTGGATGCGCAGAGAAAGATCGGCCGGGAACTGGCGTTACGCTTCGATCAGCTGGAGTCGACGCTGGCGAGGTCCCTGAATGAAGCGATGCGTCCCATTGAAACGCGTATCAAAGAGCACCTGAGCCATGCGGGTTTTCGGGCGCGGATCAGTTTCCCGGCGTTTCAGGCGAGCCAGCTCAACTTTAATACGCAGGCACTGTTTAACGATGCCATTGCGCAGGATGACAGCCAGGCAGGTCAGCCATCCGGCGGGGGCGGTATGCGTGAAACGGTCTCTCGCTGGCTCAATAATCCGGGCTGGGGCTGGGATGATTATGTGGAAACGCGCACGCGCTATGTGATCGACATTGCGCAGCTACATGAAAAAGTTAAGCAACATATTGAGCAGTTTTGTGAACAAATACGTAAAGCTTTGTCCGCGCAGGTCGATGTCTCTGTTACGGCAGGAATGGCAACGTTCTTTGCAGAATTTTCGTTGTGCCTGACCGGGTTACAGGAAAGCTTGCGTGATAGCCTCGCAGTGCGCCAACAAAATGAGCATTCAACCCGAGCGCTCTGCCAGTTGTTGAAGCAAAGTATCACTACTGCGACGTGGATTCAGGAAGATACCCGACTGTTACGCGATGATATTCAAACTCTATTCGCGGCAGAGCAACCATGACAACACCACTACTGGATGGCCCCGGGCGAACGCTGGAGTGTATTCATCCAAAATTTATGGTCGATCTGGTGCAGGGGGTAGACGCAGCGCGTCATCCCCACCCTGGACCACAACAGCTGCAGTTTCGTGAGCGGTTGACGCAGGAAATTATGACCCGTACCCGGCTACGCCCGTGGGCGATGGCGGGGATGCTCAATGAAAATGCGGCGCTGCGTCTCGGCCTGGCGGAAAAACTGGCCGGCATGCTGGACCCGGGCCATCTCGCCCTGACGCTGATGGCGGAGAAGCTGATGGCGCTGCGCCAGCAGGCTCATCCGCGTGCCCAGCAGGCACCGGGGCTGATGCAGCAGTACGCCGAACTTTCTACTCATTTTACCCAACGGGCAGCTTATAAAGAAAAGGCCCTGACCCAGCGCGGGCTAACGGTGCAGGCGGGTGAGCACAGCGAGCAGATTTTTACCCGCTGGCGGGCCGGGCACTATGATGGCTGGTCGCTGGCTGGTCGCTGTTTTATCGTCCTGGAAGAGCTTTGCTGGGGGCCATTTGGCGACGCCTGCCGCCTCGCTAACGAAGATGTGGCGGCCATGCTCAAGGATAACCTGCGCAGTATGGCGGCAAACTATCTGGCACAGGGGATTAATGCCTCTCCCACGACCCGCCATTTCTATCACCAGTGGCTGACAACACCGGCGTCTCCGGGCTTAATCGATCATAAAGACATGCTGGGCTGGCTGGGGGACTGGTGTCAGGCGGATAAACATCCGGTGAGCTGGTCAGTGACGCAGAACTGGCAGACCGTCGCGCTGGGGATGCCGAGGCTCTGTTCAGCAAAACGGCTGGTGGACGGGATGGTGGACGAGATTTTTGGGTGAATTCTTCACCCCCTCACCCTGACCCTCTCCCCTCCGGGGAGAGGGGATGGCCTGGTGCGGTGTGTTAATGGCGGAGTTCTACCGCTTTTCGTTCGATGTCCTGTTCCGGGACACTTGCGTAGCGTTTCGCATACAGCGCGGTGATGATGGGCACCAGAATCGCAGTGACAATCACGCTGGCGGCAACCAGTGCTGTCGCGGAAGCGGCCACCGGTTCGAAAGCTGGGTTAATCTGGGCAATAATCACCGGATTGGCGACGGCTGCGCCTGCGGCTGAAGAGGCGGCGACGCCCGCCGTACCGTTTCCTCCCCCGATAACGCGGTCAGCAATCACCAGCGGAATACCGGTGATGACGATCACGGCAACACCCAGCACAATACCCAGCAGTCCGGTATCGAGAATGACCTTCAGGTTGATGGTATTTCCCAGCGCGAAGCCGAAGAACGGGATCAGCACCGGCGTGGCTTTGCTGAAGAAATCACGCAGATCGTGGTCCAGATTGCCCAGCGCGAAACCGACCAGGAAAGGCAGGATCGCGCCGACAAAATGGTGGGGTTCAAAAGAGGCCAGGCCTGCAGAGCCCAGTATAAGCATCGTCACCAGCGGGCCGGACTCCAGAGACATCAGGACAAAGGCACCGGACTCTTCTTTCGTCCCGTACTGGTTCATCAGGCTGGCGTACAACCCGCCGTTGGTCATATCCATCGCGGAGACAATCGCCAGCACCGATAAACCGGCAAAGAATCCGTTCTGAATTCCATTCTCCGGAATGAACATCGCGCATATCATTGCCACACTCCAGGCAACCGCTATTTTGGTTATCACCAGCGTACCGGATTTCCGTAATACCGTACCCGTCGCCCGCAAATTAATGGATGCGCCAATACAAAAAAACCAGACGGCAAGAATGGGAACCGTACCCGTAATCATTCCTTTTGTAAAACCACCGAAATAAGCCCCGGTATCAGGAGCCAGGGTATTCAGGATGGCTCCCAGTACCAGCGGAACCAGCATCATACCGCCAGGTATGCGTTCTATCGTGGCTTTAATCTTCATAGACAAACCTCACATCTGATCCCGCATGGCGGGTGATAGCTGTTAAAAATTAGTCATTAAATTCAATCTGTTGCCGTTTGTGTCCGCGATCGTGTTTTTAATGGCCCGGCAACAAAATGAACTGAGTACGCTCGCGTAACCTCAGCCGAAAAGAGATAAAACGTTATGTTCGGATTTATCATGCGATCATTGGAATATCGATTCAATGAAAATAAAACATCGTTTTAGTTATCTTTGTCACATATTCAATGCAAAGCTAAGGGCAGATTCCTGACGATGGAAAATTATGTGAGTTGGGTATGAATTAATGGGGTTCGTTTTTTTGATGAGAAAGGATTAATAACGTGTGTGAGGCTGCTTTTCAGGCGGACTGAGAAAGTGCCTATTTGCGCTCCTTGACAAAAATTAGCGTGGGTTGACCGAGCACAGAAATATGTGTGAAGTTGATCACAAATATAAACGCTGGTAGGGTAAAAAGGTCATTAACTGCCCAGACAGGCGTCAACAGGTTCGGTTGTATCGACGTAAAACGTCAATGTAAGTAAACCTGCTACGCTTGAATAAGGCGATTCGCATGGAGCGGATCCCATGGTTCACAGAACGCAAACTGGACTGTGAAACAGACAGGGCCGAGTCAACGAGGATAGCTATGCTGAGAAGGAAAAAGATTAAACCCATTACGCTTCGCGACGTCACCATTATTGATGACGCAAAACTGCGTAAAGCCATTACCGCAGCCTCGCTCGGTAATGCGATGGAATGGTTCGATTTTGGTGTCTACGGCTTTGTGGCCTACGCGTTAGGTAAAGTATTTTTCCCCGGTGCCGACCCCAGCCTGCAGATGATTGCCGCCCTGGGTACGTTCTCCGTTCCCTTCCTGATCCGTCCGCTGGGCGGTCTGTTTTTCGGTATGCTCGGCGATAAATATGGTCGCCAGAAGATCCTGGCCATCACCATCGTCATTATGTCGATCAGTACATTCTGTATCGGCCTTATCCCGTCTTATGCCTCCATCGGCATCTGGGCACCGATTCTGCTGCTGATTTGTAAGATGGCGCAGGGCTTCTCGGTAGGGGGGGAATATACCGGGGCATCGATCTTTGTTGCTGAATACTCCCCGGACCGTAAGCGCGGGTTTATGGGAAGCTGGCTGGACTTCGGCTCGATTGCCGGATTTGTTCTGGGCGCGGGCGTGGTGGTACTGATTTCAACCGTGGTGGGGGAAGAGAACTTCCTCGACTGGGGCTGGCGTATTCCATTCTTCCTGGCGCTGCCGCTGGGGATCATAGGCCTGTATCTGCGTCATGCGCTTGAAGAGACGCCTGCGTTCCAGCAGCACGTTGATAAGCTTGAGCAAGGCGATCGCGAAGGGCTGCAGGACGGTCCGAAGGTGTCGTTCAAAGAGATCGCCACTAAGCACTGGCGGAGCCTGCTGGTCTGTATCGGTCTGGTGATCTCCACCAACGTGACCTATTACATGCTGCTGACCTACATGCCGAGCTATCTGTCGCATAACCTGCACTACTCGGAAGATCACGGTGTGCTGATCATTATCGCCATCATGGTGGGTATGCTGTTTGTGCAGCCGATTATGGGCCTGTTGAGTGACCGCTTTGGTCGTCGACCGTTCATTATTCTGGGAAGCGTTGCGCTGTTTGCTCTCGCCATCCCGGCGTTTATTCTGATCAACAGTAATGTGCTGGGGCTGATTTTTGCCGGTTTGCTGATGCTGGCGGTGATCCTTAACTGCTTTATCGGGGTGATGGCCTCAACGTTGCCTGCGATGTTCCCAACGCACATTCGCTACAGTGCGCTGGCTGCGGCCTTTAATATCTCGGTGCTGATTGCCGGTCTGACCCCGACGCTTGCCGCTTCGCTGGTGGAGAGCACGCAGAACCTGATGATGCCAGCTTATTACCTGATGGTGATTGCGGTGATTGGTTTGATTACGGGTCTTACCATGAAGGAGACCGCGAATCGACCTCTGAAAGGCGCAACGCCTGCGGCATCGGATATTCAGGAAGCGAAAGAGATCCTCCGTGAGCACTACGATAGCGTAGAGCAGAAGATCGAGGATATTGACGCAGAGATTGAAGAACTGCAGAAGAAACGCTCCCGACTGGTGGACCAGCATCCACGCATCAACGAGTAATAAAAAACCCGCCGCTGGCGGGTTTTTCTTTTATTAGCATCCTGCGGCGATGTAGTCGCCATTGGCGCTGATGGGGATCACCGTCAGGAACAGCACCGTCGCGAACAGGATCAGGGCTATCCCTCCGGCTATTTTGACTGCCGGCACCAGCCATCTTAATGACGTGCTTTCTCCGAACCAGGTCACCGTGCGTTCACGGGCGTAACGTACAGCCAGTGAAAGCCCCATAATCGACAGCGCTGTGCCCAGCGACATGGTCATGACCGCGGCCATTCCCCAGGTGACTATGCCCAGCGCGTTCGAGAACATCAGGATCATGATTGCCCCGCTACACGGACGCGCGCCGATCGCCAGGATCACCCCCAGACGGGTTTTCCAGTCGCCCTGCGTCAGGTCTGCGCCTACACCGTGATGGCCGCAGCCACAGTGTTCATCATGCTGATGAAGAGGCTTAATGGCGGACACCGTCATCCTGCGTGGGCGCAGGCTCTTCAGCGCCTGGTAAATGACGAAGGCCCCAAATGCGCCAATAAGCACAGCGCTTATCTTCTCAACATACCAGCGGCTGGTACTGATATCCCCGGACGCAAGGTTAAACCCGACAGCCAGAATAAAGACAAACAGTATGGCGCTGACGCCTTGCATCAGGCTACCCACGAAGGGGACGACCCTGGCGGCCAGCTCGCTTTCTTTATTTGTCGTCAGGTAGGTCGTCACGATGAACTTTCCGTGTCCGGGACCAATGGCGTGCAGAACGCCATAAAGAAAAGCTCCCGTTAGTAACCATAATCCGCCGCTGTACTGGTGGTTATTAAGCTGCAGCAGATACATCACCAGATAACGGTGCAGCGTAATTTGCGTGGCAAGACACCACTGGATAAAGGCGTTCCAGTGGCTATGCAGGGTAAATCCGGTAAAGAGGATCGCCAGCAGCATCAACCCCGCTGTAGGGAGACGCCAGTCACGGGCGAGGCGTTGTGTGGTCATGAGGATGAGCCTGCACAGAGGAGAATATTTGCCGCTAGTATAGTTGATCTTCCTGTTAATTCGTGGGATCGCATCGGGATCCGTTCATGATTGTGGATAACTTTGTGCATAAAAGGGTATAAGGCGGGGTTTTGCTGGGGAATGCAGCAGTCAGTCATTTTTTTGCAACTTTTCGGTTGCGGTCGCTCGGTAACTCCCTATAATGCGCCTCCATCGACACGGCGGATGTGAATCACTTCACAAACAGCCCGGTCGGTTGAAGAGAAAAAATCCTGAAATAACGGGTTGACTCTGAAAGAGGAAAGCGTAATATACGCCACCTCGCAACGGTGAGCGAAAGCCGCGTTGCAACTGTTCTTTAATAATTTATCAGACAATCTGTGTGGGCACTCAAAGTGACATGGATTCTTAACGTCCTCGGACGAAAAATGAATACCAAGTCTCAACGAGTGAACACGTAATTCATTACGAAGTTTAATTCAATGAGCATCAAACTTTTAAATTGAAGAGTTTGATCATGGCTCAGATTGAACGCTGGCGGCAGGCCTAACACATGCAAGTCGAACGGTAGCACAGAGAGCTTGCTCTCGGGTGACGAGTGGCGGACGGGTGAGTAATGTCTGGGAAACTGCCTGATGGAGGGGGATAACTACTGGAAACGGTAGCTAATACCGCATAACGTCGCAAGACCAAAGAGGGGGACCTTCGGGCCTCTTGCCATCAGATGTGCCCAGATGGGATTAGCTAGTAGGTGGGGTAACGGCTCACCTAGGCGACGATCCCTAGCTGGTCTGAGAGGATGACCAGCCACACTGGAACTGAGACACGGTCCAGACTCCTACGGGAGGCAGCAGTGGGGAATATTGCACAATGGGCGCAAGCCTGATGCAGCCATGCCGCGTGTATGAAGAAGGCCTTCGGGTTGTAAAGTACTTTCAGCGGGGAGGAAGGCGTTGTGGTTAATAACCACAGCGATTGACGTTACCCGCAGAAGAAGCACCGGCTAACTCCGTGCCAGCAGCCGCGGTAATACGGAGGGTGCAAGCGTTAATCGGAATTACTGGGCGTAAAGCGCACGCAGGCGGTCTGTCAAGTCGGATGTGAAATCCCCGGGCTCAACCTGGGAACTGCATTCGAAACTGGCAGGCTAGAGTCTTGTAGAGGGGGGTAGAATTCCAGGTGTAGCGGTGAAATGCGTAGAGATCTGGAGGAATACCGGTGGCGAAGGCGGCCCCCTGGACAAAGACTGACGCTCAGGTGCGAAAGCGTGGGAGCAAACAGGATTAGATACCCTGGTAGTCCACGCCGTAAACGATGTCGACTTGGAGGTTGTGCCCTTGAGGCGTGGCTTCCGGAGCTAACGCGTTAAGTCGACCGCCTGGGGAGTACGGCCGCAAGGTTAAAACTCAAATGAATTGACGGGGGCCCGCACAAGCGGTGGAGCATGTGGTTTAATTCGATGCAACGCGAAGAACCTTACCTACTCTTGACATCCAGAGAACTTTCCAGAGATGGATTGGTGCCTTCGGGAACTCTGAGACAGGTGCTGCATGGCTGTCGTCAGCTCGTGTTGTGAAATGTTGGGTTAAGTCCCGCAACGAGCGCAACCCTTATCCTTTGTTGCCAGCGGTTAGGCCGGGAACTCAAAGGAGACTGCCAGTGATAAACTGGAGGAAGGTGGGGATGACGTCAAGTCATCATGGCCCTTACGAGTAGGGCTACACACGTGCTACAATGGCGCATACAAAGAGAAGCGACCTCGCGAGAGCAAGCGGACCTCATAAAGTGCGTCGTAGTCCGGATTGGAGTCTGCAACTCGACTCCATGAAGTCGGAATCGCTAGTAATCGTAGATCAGAATGCTACGGTGAATACGTTCCCGGGCCTTGTACACACCGCCCGTCACACCATGGGAGTGGGTTGCAAAAGAAGTAGGTAGCTTAACCTTCGGGAGGGCGCTTACCACTTTGTGATTCATGACTGGGGTGAAGTCGTAACAAGGTAACCGTAGGGGAACCTGCGGTTGGATCACCTCCTTACCTTAAAGAACCTGCCTTTGTAGTGCTCACACAGATTGTCTGATGAAAAGTAAAAAGCAAGGCGTCTTGCGATTGAGACTGACACGTCCCCTTCGTCTAGAGGCCCAGGACACCGCCCTTTCACGGCGGTAACAGGGGTTCGAATCCCCTAGGGGACGCCACTTGCTGGTTCGTGAGTGAAAGTCACCTGCCGTCATATCTCAAAACTGACTTACGAGTCATGTTTGAGATATTTGCTCTTTAAAAATCTGGATCAAGCTGAAAATTGAAACGACACACATGTTATGTGTGTTCGAGTCTCTCAAATTTTCGCAATCAGAAGTGAAACATCTTCGGGTTGTGAGGTTAAGCGACTAAGCGTACACGGTGGATGCCCTGGCAGTCAGAGGCGATGAAGGACGTGCTAATCTGCGAAAAGCGCCGGCGAGGTGATATGAACCTTTGACCCGGCGATGTCCGAATGGGGAAACCCAGTGTGTTCCGACACACTATCGTTAACTGAATACATAGGTTAACGAGGCGAACCGGGGGAACTGAAACATCTAAGTACCCCGAGGAAAAGAAATCAACCGAGATTCCCCCAGTAGCGGCGAGCGAACGGGGAGCAGCCCAGAGTCTGAATCAGCTTGTGTGTTAGTGGAACGGTCTGGAAAGTCCGACGGTACAGGGTGATAGTCCCGTACACGAAAACACACAGGCTGTGAACTCGAAGAGTAGGGCGGGACACGTGGTATCCTGTCTGAATATGGGGGGACCATCCTCCAAGGCTAAATACTCCTGACTGACCGATAGTGAACCAGTACCGTGAGGGAAAGGCGAAAAGAACCCCGGCGAGGGGAGTGAAAAAGAACCTGAAACCGTGTACGTACAAGCAGTGGGAGCACCTTCGGGTGTGACTGCGTACCTTTTGTATAATGGGTCAGCGACTTATATTCTGTAGCAAGGTTAACCGTATAGGGGAGCCGAAGGGAAACCGAGTCTTAACTGGGCGTTAAGTTGCAGGGTATAGACCCGAAACCCGGTGATCTAGCCATGGGCAGGTTGAAGGTTGGGTAACACTAACTGGAGGACCGAACCGACTAATGTTGAAAAATTAGCGGATGACTTGTGGCTGGGGGTGAAAGGCCAATCAAACCGGGAGATAGCTGGTTCTCCCGAAAGCTATTTAGGTAGCGCCTCGTGAACTCATCTTCGGGGGTAGAGCACTGTTTCGGCTAGGGGGCCATCCCGGCTTACCAACCCGATGCAAACTACGAATACCGAAGAATGTTATCACGGGAGACACACGGCGGGTGCTAACGTCCGTCGTGAAGAGGGAAACAACCCAGACCGCCAGCTAAGGTCCCAAAGTCATGGTTAAGTGGGAAACGATGTGGGAAGGCACAGACAGCCAGGATGTTGGCTTAGAAGCAGCCATCATTTAAAGAAAGCGTAATAGCTCACTGGTCGAGTCGGCCTGCGCGGAAGATGTAACGGGGCTAAACCATGCACCGAAGCTGCGGCAGCGACACTATGTGTTGTTGGGTAGGGGAGCGTTCTGTAAGCCGTTGAAGGTGGCCTGTGAGGGTTGCTGGAGGTATCAGAAGTGCGAATGCTGACATAAGTAACGATAAAGCGGGTGAAAAGCCCGCTCGCCGGAAGACCAAGGGTTCCTGTCCAACGTTAATCGGGGCAGGGTGAGTCGACCCCTAAGGCGAGGCCGAAAGGCGTAGTCGATGGGAAACAGGTTAATATTCCTGTACTTGGTGTTACTGCGAAGGGGGGACGGAGAAGGCTATGTTAGCCGGGCGACGGTTGTCCCGGTTTAAGCATGTAGGCGGAGGTTCTAGGTAAATCCGGTACCTTTTAACGCTGAGGTGTGATGACGAGGCACTACGGTGCTGAAGTAACAAATGCCCTGCTTCCAGGAAAAGCCTCTAAGCATCAGGTAACATCAAATCGTACCCCAAACCGACACAGGTGGTCAGGTAGAGAATACCAAGGCGCTTGAGAGAACTCGGGTGAAGGAACTAGGCAAAATGGTGCCGTAACTTCGGGAGAAGGCACGCTGATATGTAGGTGAAGCCCCTGCGGGTGGAGCTGAAATCAGTCGAAGATACCAGCTGGCTGCAACTGTTTATTAAAAACACAGCACTGTGCAAACACGAAAGTGGACGTATACGGTGTGACGCCTGCCCGGTGCCGGAAGGTTAATTGATGGGGTTAGCGGTAACGCGAAGCTCTTGATCGAAGCCCCGGTAAACGGCGGCCGTAACTATAACGGTCCTAAGGTAGCGAAATTCCTTGTCGGGTAAGTTCCGACCTGCACGAATGGCGTAATGATGGCCAGGCTGTCTCCACCCGAGACTCAGTGAAATTGAACTCGCTGTGAAGATGCAGTGTACCCGCGGCAAGACGGAAAGACCCCGTGAACCTTTACTATAGCTTGACACTGAACACTGGTCCTTGATGTGTAGGATAGGTGGGAGGCTTTGAAGTGTGGACGCCAGTCTGCATGGAGCCGTCCTTGAAATACCACCCTTTAATGGCTGGTGTTCTAACGTAGACCCGTAATCCGGGTTGCGGACAGTGTCTGGTGGGTAGTTTGACTGGGGCGGTCTCCTCCCAAAGAGTAACGGAGGAGCACGAAGGTTAGCTAATCCTGGTCGGACATCAGGAGGTTAGTGCAATGGCATAAGCTAGCTTGACTGCGAGAGTGACGGCTCGAGCAGGTGCGAAAGCAGGTCATAGTGATCCGGTGGTTCTGAATGGAAGGGCCATCGCTCAACGGATAAAAGGTACTCCGGGGATAACAGGCTGATACCGCCCAAGAGTTCATATCGACGGCGGTGTTTGGCACCTCGATGTCGGCTCATCACATCCTGGGGCTGAAGTAGGTCCCAAGGGTATGGCTGTTCGCCATTTAAAGTGGTACGCGAGCTGGGTTTAGAACGTCGTGAGACAGTTCGGTCCCTATCTGCCGTGGGCGCTGGAGAATTGAGGGGGGCTGCTCCTAGTACGAGAGGACCGGAGTGGACGCATCACTGGTGTTCGGGTTGTCATGCCAATGGCACTGCCCGGTAGCTAAATGCGGAAGAGATAAGTGCTGAAAGCATCTAAGCACGAAACTTGCCCCGAGATGAGTTCTCCCTGAGACTTTAAGTCTCCTGAAGGAACGTTGAAGACGACGACGTTGATAGGTCGGGTGTGTAAGCGCAGCGATGCGTTGAGCTAACCGATACTAATGAACCGTGAGGCTTAACCTTACAACGCCGAAGATGTTTTGGCGAAGAGACGACACAAGTTTCAGCTTTGATACAGATTAAACAGAATTTGCCTGGCGGCTTTAGCGCGGTGGTCCCACCTGACCCCATGCCGAACTCAGAAGTGAAACGCCGTAGCGCCGATGGTAGTGTGGGGTCTCCCCATGTGAGAGTAGGGAACTGCCAGGCATCAATTTAGAAGAACCCCGTACCGTAAGGTACGGGGTTTTTTGCTTTGGGCGTTAGAAAACACGCCGGATGGCGGCTTCGCCTTATCCGGCCTACGAAACCTGTCGGCCCGGTAAGCGCAGCGCCACCGGGTATGGATCACACGGCAAAGAGAAACAAGAATACTAAAGAAGGGATTTATAAACGCAGAAAAGCAAAAACCCAGCCATAGGCTGGGTTCTTTAAATAGTGGTGCCCGGACTCGGAATCGAACCAAGGACACGGGGATTTTCAATCCCCTGCTCTACCGACTGAGCTATCCGGGCAACGGAGCGCATTAAACCGTAATCGCGACCGGGCGTCAACACTATTTCGGGAAAAACGGTTCAACTGCTTAACTTTACGGCAATGTGCTGGCTTCTGCAGCAAAAAGCTAAACTACGCTTACGTCAACGCCCCACCCATTCGGCACTGGGCAAAGCGCAGAATATCTTCCGCCAGACGGTGGGCCGTATCCACATCGGCCTGGCTACGGTTCACCAGCATGCGGCTCAGGCAGCCTTCCAGCACCAGCTCCATCTGTTTAGCTACCATTGCCGGGTCATCCACTTCAAGACGGGTCAGCAGCTCGTGAGTGAAGTCATGCGCAGCCCGTTTTTGCTGATCCGCCAACTGGTGGATAGGGTGACCAGGATCGGGGAAGTAGGTACAGGCGGCGATGAACAGACAACCCGGATAGCGGTTGTTGCTGACGCATTCGGTCAGGGCCGTATAGCGCGCCAGCAACTTTTGTTCCGCGGTCAGCTCTTCATTCAGCATCAGCTGCCTGCGCCAGACATCAACCTGCTGGCTGAGATAGCGCAGGGCATCATAAAGCAGCGCCTCTTTATCCGGCCAGAAGCGCTTAAGTTCATCCACGGGGTAATCGATACGGTCGGCTACCATCTCAAGCGTGGTGCTGGCGATCCCTTGAATCTCAAGTAATTGCAGGGCTTGTCCCAGTACGTCTTCGCGTTGCACGGTTTTCTCCTCCGCTATTCCCAACGGTTTGTCCCGTCTAAAGTGTTGTTTACGGTTGGCGATTGCGCAAATGCGCGCTGAATGCCGTTGCATCCATAAACCCGGTGACACGCTGTTCTGGCTGCTCTTCACCCTGTTCATTGAAGAACAAAATGGTGGGCAGACCAAGAACGTTAAGGTGTTTCAGCAGCGCCTTGTCCTGCGCACTGTTTGCGGTGACGTTTGCCTGGAGCAGCAGCGTCTCATTCAGCCCGTGTTGCACCTGTGGATCGCTAAAGGTGTATTTTTCAAACTCTTTGCAGGCGACACACCAGTCTGCATAGAGATCGAGCATCACCGGTTTACCTTTCGCCTCCGTCAGGGCGCTGTTGAGTTCGTCCACGTTCTTAATCTGGATGAAATTCAGATGCGCCTGCGTCTGACCCACGGGTGAACCAAACGCCCAGTCCTGCAGCGGGCGTACGCTTACCAGCGCGGCGGCGAGCAGAAGAATTTGCACCAGGCGCATGCACGCTTTTTTCGCCTCCAGGCTGACGATAAACGCCCAGGCAAAGAAGGTTACGCCGAGCATCGCCCACAGTCGCATACCCCAGACGTCACCGAGGATACGCTCAAGGAGGAAAACCGGCAGCGCGAGGATGACAAAGCCAAACGCGGTTTTCACCGTCTCCATCCACGGGCCGCTCTTTGGCAGCAGGCGGTTGCCAAATACTGTCACCAGCATCAGCGGCAGACCCATGCCCATCGCATAGAGATAAAGTGTCCCGCCCCCAAGCCACATATTACCGCTCTGGGCGATATAGAGCAGGATGGCGCTCAGCGGGGCGGTGGTACAGGGAGAGCAAATTAATCCGGCGATGGCCCCCATGACAAACACGCCACCTGCCGATCCCCCTTGCTGGCGGTTACTCATCAGCGTTAAACGGGTTTGCAGCGCCGACGGCAACTGCAGGGTAAACAGGCCGAACATCGACAATGCCAGCAGGATGAAGACAACCGACAAGCCAATCAGCACGTAAGGGTGCTGAAGGGCGGCCTGGAACTGTAACCCCGCAGCGGCAACCACAAGGCCAAGGGCGGTATAGGTTAACGCCATCCCCTGTACATAAATAAAGGCCAACAGTAGGGCGCGTGCGGTGGAAAGGCGTTGCTTACCCCCCAGCACGATGCCGGAGATGAGCGGATACATCGGCAGTACGCAGGGAGTAAAAGCAATGCCAATGCCAATCAGCAAGGCCCAAAGCGCTGAGAATGGAAGGTCAGACGCGGCTTCGCCTTCTCCCCTCACCCTGGCCCTCTCCCCAGAGGGGAGAGGGGAAAAGGCAGCCGCCACCTTCACTTCGCTGAGCGGAACGATCTTCGTTTCTGGCGGATAGCAGAATCCGGCATCCGCACAGCCCTGATAGGTCACCGTCAGGGTCGCGCCTTTATCCGCCTGATTCACGGTGACGGGCACGCTTAAACGCTGGCGGTAGATCTCACTCTTGCCGTAAAACTCATCCTTGTGCCACTCGCCGGCAGGCAGCTGTAAAGCCCCTACGTTTGCCTGGGCAGGGGTAATGCTTACCTGCTTGCGGTAGAGATAATAGCCCTCTTTCACCTGCCAGGTGAGGGTCAGGTCGTGCTGGTTTTGTTGAAAATCAAAAACAAACGCCTGATCGGCCGGAATGAAGTTCGAACGGCCGGGCGCGTCAAACAACCCGGCAAAGACTGATGTGCTGCACAGCAGCAGGATCAGCGTAAGGAAGCGTTGAGCCATGAGAGATAGTCGTTATCACCGTGGAGCACGGGCAATACCAGCAGCTCCGGAGTTTGGTAAGGATGATGAGATTTGAGGCAGTCGAGTAGCGCCTGCTGATTCGCCTGATTGGTTTTGAGCAACATCTGGACTTCGTACTCCTGCTCCAGTTTGCCCTCCCAGTAGTAAAGGGAAGTGGCACCGGGAAGGAGTGTTACACAGGCGGCCAGTTTTTCGGCCAGCACTTTGGCGGCGAGATCCTGGGCGGAAGCTTCATCAGGGGCGGTACACAGTACGACAACAGCATCAGGCGTGTTCATAAGTCGACCTCCTCATCACGAAAGGCTTCACTATATCACGCAAGACAATAGGTCATTAATGAAACGGGCCGCAGAGCGGCCCAATTTTAACTATTTTTACAACCCGCAACGGTTTACAGCACCACGCCCCCGATGATAAAGCCGAGGATGACGCACAGCGTAATCGCGACCACACCCGGGATCAGGAATGCATGGTTAAACACGTACTTACCGATACGGGTAGAGCCGGTGTCATCCATCTCTACCGCCGCCAGCAGGGTTGGGTAGGTTGGCAGCACGAACAGGGCAGAGACGGCAGCAAACGAGGCGATGGCGGTTAACGGCGTTACGCCCAGCATCAGTGCCGCAGGCATCAGCGCTTTGGTGGTCGCCGCCTGAGAGTAAAGCAGGGTGGCAGCAAAGAACAGCACGACCGCCAGCAGCCACGGATAGTTGTGCAGCAGGTCGCCAGCGACGGTCTGGATATCACTGATGTGCGCTTTCACGAAGGTATCACCCAGCCAGGCTACACCCAGCACGCACACACAGGCGCTCATACCGGATTTGAAGGTGCTGGCGTTCAGCACTTCGCTGGTATCAATTTTACAGGTGATGCTAATCAGCGTGGCGATGGTCAGCATGAATACAACGATCGCTTCGTTACGCGGCAGGACCGGGTTCTGGATCAGACCTACGGTGTCACTGATGGCGGTCGCGTAGAACATGACGGCGACGATACCGATCAGGAACAGCACCACAGAACGTTTTGCGTGCGGCTTCAACTTGAAGACCTGGCTGCCGCGCAGGCTCACTTCACCCTTGGCAAGGCGTTCCTGATAAACCGGATCGTCTTTCAGTTCAGCGCCAAGGAAGTTACACAGCACGGCGGTGATCATCACCGCAATCAGCGTTACCGGAATACAGATCGCCAGCAGTGTCAGGTAGCTCACGCCCATGGGTTCCAGGATACCGGCAAAGAACACCACCGCCGCGGAGATAGGCGAGGCGGTTATCGCAATCTGGGACGCCACCACCGCAATGGAGAGTGGGCGAGACGGACGAATGCCCTGCTCTTTTGCCACTTCGGTAATCACCGGCAGCGTGGAGAAGGCGGTGTGGCCAGTACCGGCGAGAATGGTCATAAACCAGGTCACCAGCGGGGCAAGGAAGGTAATGTACTTTGGATGACGGCGCAGCATACGCTCCGCCAGACTGACCAGATAGTCCATGCCGCCAGCCACCTGCATGGCGGCGATAGCGGCAATAACGGCCATGATGATTTCGATAACGTCAAACGGGATAGCGCCGGGTTTAATCTGAAAGATAAGGGTAAGAACGAGCACCCCGAGACCGCCGGCAAAACCGATGCCGATACCCCCGAGTCTTGCTCCCAAATAAATCGCCAACAGGACGATGACGAGTTCTGCTCCAAACATAAGGACCTGCCTTGCTTATTAACAAGTTGATATTGAATTGTTGTATTTTGGTAACGCCTAAAAAGAAAAAAGGCACGTCACAAGTGACGTGCCTTTCGGAAGCTTAGCCTGAACGGTTACTGTTCGCTTTCATCGGTATATCGTTTCGCTTTATATGCCGGGTGCATCAGGTTCTGGGCCGAGAAGATATCGTCCAGCTCGGCTTCGGTCAACAGCCCACGCTCCAGCACCACTTCACGCACGCTCTTACCGGTTTCGGCGCAAATCTTACCGACGATGTCGCCGTTGTGGTGACCGATGAACGGGTTGAGGTAAGTGACGATCCCGATGGAGTTATAGACATAACCTTCACAGACTTCTTTATTCGCTGTGATGCCGTTAATGCATTTTTCCAGCAGGTTGTAGCAGGCGTTAGTCAGGATGTGGATGGATTCGAACATCGCCTGACCAATCACTGGCTCCATTACGTTCAGCTGCAGCTGACCCGCTTCGGAGGCCATGGTCACGGTCGTATCGTTACCGATGACTTTGAAGCACACCTGGTTCACCACTTCTGGCACCACCGGGTTTACTTTGGCCGGCATGATGGAGGAACCCGCCTGCAGTTCTGGCAGGTTGATTTCGTTCAGGCCAGCGCGCGGGCCGGAAGAGAGCAGGCGCAGGTCATTACAAATTTTGGACAGTTTCACCGCCAGACGTTTCAGGGCACTGTGTACCATGACGTAGGCGCCGCAGTCTGAGGTGGCTTCAATCAGGTCTTCTGCAGGCACAACTGGCAGGTTAGAGACTTCCGCCAGCTTCTGTACCGCCAGCTGCTGATAGCCGTCCGGGGTGTTCAGACGTGTACCGATGGCGGTGGCGCCCAGGTTCACTTCCAGCAGCAGTTCGGAGGTGCGCAGCAGGTTTTTCGTTTCTTCGTTCAGCAGCACGTTAAACGCGTGGAACTCCTGACCGAGGGTCATTGGCACCGCGTCCTGCAGCTGGGTACGACCCATTTTCAGGATATTCTGGAACTCAACCGCTTTGCGCTGGAAGCCATCGCCCAGCTGGTTGATCGCGTCCACCAGTTTCACCACAGAGGCATACACCGCGATACGGAAGCCGGTAGGGTAGGCGTCGTTGGTGGACTGGCATTTGTTCACGTGGTCGTTCGGGTTCAGGTACTGGTATTCACCTTTCTGGTGACCCATCAGCTCCAGGCCAATGTTTGCCAGTACTTCGTTGGTATTCATGTTGACGGAGGTGCCCGCGCCGCCCTGATAGACATCAACCGGGAACTGGTCCATGCATTTGCCGTTGTTCAGCACTTCATCGCAGGCCGCGATAATCGCATTTGCCGCGCTTTTAGGAATGGTTTGCAGCTCTTTGTTGGCCAGTGCTGCGGCTTTCTTCACCATCACCATGCCACGGACAAACTCAGGGATGTCGCTGATTTTGCTGTTGCTGATGTAGAAGTTTTCAATCGCTCTCAGAGTGTGAACACCGTAGTAGGCATCCGCTGGAACTTCCCTGGTACCCAACAAGTCTTCTTCGATACGAATGTTGTTTAACATGTGAACCTTCTTTTCAAGCTGCCGATGGATTGTACTAAACACACAGTATTTATGTGGTTTTGAATATTTTCTGGCCGACGATTATTCCCTCAATCAGCCAGATGCCCGAGATCATATGCTGATGATAGCGAATTGCCGTAATCTGGATCACTTATTATCGACCCGATTCCATGATAATTATTAATCTGTGAAATGAGTCACCGCTTTAATATTTCCAAAAAAAATATCCGTGCAAACTGATTGAATTTTCGCTAACCGTCACCATCTCATACAAACGCGCGTCGCGAACACATTCAGACAGGGGCTTGATGGCCTCTGCCACACAGGAGATGCCAGTGCGCTGGATACCGTTTATCGCTTTCTTTCTCTATGTTTACATTGAGATTTCCATTTTCATCCAGGTCGCCCATGTGTTGGGCGTCCTGCTGACCCTGATTCTGGTGATTTTCACCTCCGTCATCGGCATGTCGCTGGTGCGTAACCAGGGCTTCAAAAATTTCCTGATAATGCAGCAGAAGATGGCCGCAGGCGAAAGCCCGGCAGCAGAAATGATCAAAAGCGTATCGCTGATTATTGCCGGTCTGCTGCTGATCCTGCCGGGGTTCTTCACCGACCTCCTCGGCCTTCTGCTGCTACTGCCGCCGGTGCAAAAGCACCTGACCATGAAGCTGCTGCCGCATCTGCGCTTTAGCCGTATGCCGGGCGGTGGTTTTAGTACCGGGCCAGGGGATACCTTTGAAGGGGAGTATCAGCGTAAGGATGAACAACACGACCGTTTAGATCACAAAGACGATCGGTGATTTTGTTGCCCGGTGGCGCTTCGCTTACCGGGCCTGTTAAAGCGCCAGCCACAGCCCCGCCAGCATGATAATGGCGTACAGACTTTTCCATCCCACCATCGCCAGTAACAGCAGGCAAAGCATACCTCCCACCGCGGCCAGGGCTTTATAGCGACCGCTCATCAGACGGCAACCCGCCAGCATGCACAGCAGATAGATCATAATGAAAATACCGTTGGCGTAGACGATGAGCGCGTCCAGATTGATCTTCAGTGCGTAAATGCACAGCGTACTCACCACGCAGCAGCCCAGCACGGCATTCAGAGCATTCAAGGGAAGCTGACGTCTGGACAGGCGCGCAAGGCGGCTCTGGGGCTTCTCGCGCGCCTGTGACCACACCAGACGGGCAAAGCTCTGGATGTAAATATTCAGGCTGGCAAAACAGGCCAGATAGCCAATAACGCAGGCGATCCACAGCGCCTTCACGCCAAACAGTTCAACCACGATACCCGGCAGTGATGCCGCGGCGGCGAGATCCGCTCCGAAAGCGTTGAAGTGCAACACCAGCACGGTACAAGCCCAGTAGACCGTGCCTGCCAGCAGCAGGCCGATTATCAGCGCGCGGGGAAAATCACGTTCAGGCTGCTTAAATTCCGACGCCAGATGGGCAAAGGCTTCCAGACCGACAAAACACCAGAACATGACGGAGAGCGCGGCAAAAAGCTGTGAGTGATTGACGTCCGTCACGGCCGGGAAGGGAATCTCTTTTACGGTGATATCGCCCGCCCACCAGATAGCGGCAACGAGCGCGACAATCAGCACCGCAACCAGTGTCTGCAGGTTGGCGCTGGAACTGGCTCCGCGCGAACCCACCCACCAGACGATAGCCAGCGTCCCCAGTTCGGCCAGCAGCAGTTGCTCGTCATGCCAGCCAAACAGCGCCTGGCCAAAGCCGGTCGCAATATGCAACGCCGCAGGCAGCCCAACCGGAATGACGGAGAGAAACAGCCAGCCGGTCACACGCTCCAGTCGCGGGCCAAAGGCCAGCCCGACAAAATGCGCCACGCCGCCCGCGCTGGGGAAATGCCGCCCCAGGATGGCAAACACAATGGCAATCGGGAAAACCAGCACAATCAGAACGGGCCACGCCCACAGACTGTTATTGCCGGCTACCAGTGCCGCCAGTGCGGGTACGGCGAACACGCCCGTTCCTAACAAGGAGGTTGAAAGCAGGCCAACGCCTTGCGCCAGCCCCAGTTCCTGCTTGAGTCCACTCATTGACATCGCCCAGCCAATACCAAAAGAGAGGCGATGGTAACACTTTCGCAAATTTTTTTTTCAACTCCCCCTTGAAGGGGTAAAAAGCTATCCCCATCTCTCAGGGCACTAGTCGGAAAACCGCATGCGGGCCGGCGTCATCCATAACTGATAATGACTTTCTCAAAGGAGAGCTATCAATGAGTATTCGTCCGTTACATGATCGTGTGATCGTCAAACGTAAAGAAGTTGAAACCAAGTCTGCTGGCGGTATCGTTCTGACCGGTTCTGCAGCAGCCAAATCAACGCGTGGCGAAATCATCGCTGTCGGTAAGGGCCGCATCCTGGAAAACGGAACTGTGCAGCCACTGGACGTTAAAGTTGGTGACATCGTAATTTTCAACGATGGCTACGGCGTGAAATCCGAGAAGATCGACAATGAAGAAGTGTTGATCATGTCCGAGAGCGACATTCTGGCAATTGTTGAAGCGTAATTTACGCACGAGAATTTGAGGAAATAAGAACATGGCAGCTAAAGACGTAAAATTCGGTAACGACGCTCGTGTAAAAATGCTCCGCGGCGTAAACGTACTGGCAGATGCAGTTAAAGTGACCCTGGGCCCGAAAGGCCGCAACGTAGTGCTGGATAAATCCTTCGGCGCGCCAACCATCACTAAAGATGGTGTGTCTGTTGCACGTGAAATCGAGCTGGAAGACAAGTTCGAAAACATGGGTGCGCAGATGGTGAAAGAAGTTGCCTCTAAAGCGAACGACGCTGCAGGCGACGGTACCACCACCGCGACCGTACTGGCGCAGGCGATCATCACCGAAGGTCTGAAAGCCGTTGCGGCAGGCATGAACCCAATGGATCTGAAACGTGGTATCGACAAAGCTGTCGCTGCTGCTGTTGAAGAACTGAAAGCGCTGTCCGTACCGTGCTCTGACTCTAAGGCCATTGCTCAGGTAGGTACCATCTCCGCTAACTCCGACGAAACCGTGGGTAAACTGATCGCAGAAGCGATGGACAAAGTCGGTAAAGAAGGCGTTATCACCGTTGAAGACGGTACCGGTCTGGAAGACGAACTGGACGTGGTTGAAGGTATGCAGTTCGACCGCGGTTACCTGTCTCCATACTTCATCAACAAGCCAGAAACTGGCGCTGTTGAGCTGGAAAGCCCGTTCATCCTGCTGGCTGACAAGAAAATCTCCAACATCCGCGAAATGCTGCCAGTGCTGGAAGCCGTTGCAAAAGCAGGCAAACCGCTGGTTATCATCGCTGAAGATGTTGAAGGCGAAGCGCTGGCAACGCTGGTGGTCAACACCATGCGCGGCATCGTGAAAGTGGCTGCGGTTAAAGCACCTGGCTTCGGCGATCGCCGTAAAGCGATGCTGCAGGATATCGCTACCCTGACCAGCGGTACCGTGATCTCTGAAGAGATCGGTATGGAGCTGGAAAAAGCGACCCTGGAAGACCTGGGCCAGGCAAAACGCGTTGTGATCAACAAAGACACCACCACCATCATCGATGGCGTGGGTGAAGAAGCCGCTATTCAGGGCCGTGTGGGTCAGATCCGTAAGCAGATCGAAGAAGCGACTTCCGATTACGACCGTGAAAAACTGCAGGAGCGCGTAGCGAAACTGGCAGGCGGTGTTGCGGTAATCAAAGTAGGTGCTGCGACCGAAGTTGAAATGAAAGAGAAGAAAGCGCGCGTTGACGATGCCCTGCACGCGACCCGTGCTGCGGTAGAAGAAGGCGTTGTTGCGGGTGGTGGTGTTGCGCTGGTGCGCGTTGCCGCGAAACTGGCTGGCCTGACTGCGCAGAACGAAGATCAGAACGTGGGTATCAAAGTTGCGCTGCGCGCAATGGAAGCTCCTCTGCGTCAGATCGTGTCCAACGCCGGTGAAGAGCCATCCGTCGTGGCGAACAAAGTGAAAGCGGGCGAAGGTAACTACGGTTACAACGCAGCCACTGAAGAATACGGCAACATGATCGACTTCGGTATCCTGGACCCAACTAAAGTGACCCGTTCTGCTCTGCAGTACGCGGCATCTGTAGCGGGCCTGATGATCACTACCGAGTGCATGGTGACCGACCTGCCTAAAGGCGATGCACCAGATTTAGGTGCTGCAGGTATGGGCGGCATGGGCGGTATGGGCGGCATGATGTAATTGTGCGCTTTACCGCTTAGAATGTGAAAAACCCCCGGGCAGAAATGCTCGGGGGTTTTTCTTTTGGTCATCTTTTAGGTATAAGATTTACACACGGACAACTACTGTCCAGCTTATTGAAAACGAGGAATAACATGCGCGTAAAAGTCTGTGCAGGGATCGTAGGGGCAGCGTTGCTGCTGGCAGGTTGTAGTTCCAGCAATGAGCTGTCGGCAGCGGGCCAGGGTGTTCGCTTTGTAGAAGATAAGCCGGGCAACGAATGCCAGCTGTTAGGCACGGCAACCGGTGAGCAAAGTAACTGGATGTCAGGCCAGCATGGCGAAGAGGGCGGTTCAATGCGCGGTGCGGCGAATGCCCTGCGTAATCAGGCTGCGGCAATGGGCGGTAACGTGATTTACGGCGTGAGCAGCCCAACGCAGGGAATGCTGTCCAGCTTCGTGCCCACGGCCAGCCAGATGAGCGGCCAGGTCTACAAGTGCCCGAACTGATCGCCTTCTACTCTCTCCCTTAGCACCTGTAGGGCAGGTAAGCGTAGCGCCCCTGCCTTTTTAGCTCTGCCTTAGCTGCAAATCCAGCGGCGTCTTGCTCGGCTCACCGCCAATCTCACGTGCCAGCTTCGGCACCATATAGCCTGACACCAGCGTTAGCAGTTCACGCACGATCTGCCGGGCCTCTTCATCCGTCACCATGAAATGGGCTGCGCCCTGAACGCGATCAAGCACGTGCAGGTAATAGGGCAACACGCCTGCATCAAACAGGGCATTGCTCAGGTCAGCCAGCACGCGGGCGCTATCATTCACGCCACGCAGCAGAACGCTCTGGTTCAACAGCGTTACCCCCGCCTTACGCAGACGCGACATCGCCGCGCGAAATGCATCGTCAATTTCATTGGCGTGGTTAATATGATTTACCAGCAGCACCTGCAACCGGGACTGCTCCAGTCGCGCCACCAGAGCGTCAGTGACACGTGCCGGAATGACAATCGGTAAACGGCTGTGAATGCGCAGACGCTTAATGTGCGGGATGGCTTCAAGCTGAGTCAGTAGCCAGTCCAGCTCATGATCTTTCGCCATCAGCGGGTCGCCACCGGAAAAAATAATCTCATCCAGCTCCGGATGGGCGGTGATATAGTCCAGCGCGACCTGCCAGTTGCGTTTATTGCCCTGGTTTTCGGCATACGGGAAGTGCCGACGGAAGCAATAACGACAATTTACCGCACAGCCGCCTTTTACCAGCAGCAGGGCGCGGTTGAGGTATTTGTGCAATAAACCTGGCACCACGCTGTTCTGTTCTTCCAGCGGATCGGTACTGTAGCCCGGCGCGGTAATGAACTCATCCTGAGAAGTAAGCGTCTGTTTTAACAAAGGATCGTCTGGGTTGCCTTTCTCCATTCTGGCAACAAACGCGCGGGGAACGCGCAGGGCAAAGAGGCGCTTAGCCTCCCGGCCTGCAAGCAACTCTGGGTGCTGATCGAGGTCTAAAAGACGCAGCAATTCATCAGGACTGGTGATTACATCGGCAAGTTGCGATAACCAATCTTCTCTGGACGGGGTGTTTAGGGTTACAATATGCGCCATTTTGTGGCTTAGCTACCAGTTAACAAATTTAGAGGGCCTTATGGCAACGTACTATAGCAACGATTTTCGTGCTGGTCTTAAAATCATGATGGACGGCGAACCGTACGCGGTTGAAGCCAGCGAATTCGTTAAACCAGGTAAAGGCCAGGCATTCGCACGCGTTAAGCTGCGCCGCCTGCTGACCGGTACCCGTGTTGAGAAAACCTTCAAGTCTACTGACTCCGCAGAAGGCGCTGATGTTGTTGATATGAACCTGACTTACCTGTACAACGACGGTGAGTTCTGGCACTTCATGAACAACGAAACCTTCGAGCAGCTGTCTGCTGACGCGAAAGCCATTGGCGACAATGCCAAATGGCTGCTGGATCAGGCTGAGTGCATCGTTACCCTGTGGAACGGCCAGCCTATCGCAGTGACTCCACCTAACTTTGTTGAGCTGGAAATCGTTGAAACCGATCCAGGCCTGAAAGGTGACACCGCAGGTACCGGCGGTAAACCAGCAACGCTGTCTACCGGCGCTGTGGTTAAGGTTCCTCTGTTCGTACAGACTGGCGAAGTGATCAAAGTGGATACCCGCTCCGGCGAATACGTATCACGCGTGAAGTAATCATAAGGGCGCAGCGCCCGCTGCGCCTGTTTTTTGCAGGCAGGGATGATGAAACGTACCGTTAAAATTCTGCTTCTGTTAGCGCTCTCCGCTGTATTGCTTTCCGGCTGCAACACCACGCGTGGCATGGGACAAGACATCCAGGATCTCGGTCATATCATTTCGCACGCCGCCAGCTAAGTTCGTCTAATTTTCCTAAAAATGCTTCCTTTTCCGTCAAGTGGCGGGATCTTGTCTATTCTTAAGTTGCTATACACAAAACAACTTTGGCTATAAAAGGAAGATATTATGGTTAAGAAGACAATTGCAGCGATCTTTTCAGTCCTGGTACTTTCTTCAGTATTAACAGCCTGTAATACCACGCGCGGCGTCGGTCAGGATATTTCTGAAGGTGGTAGCGCAATCTCTGGTGCGGCAACAAAAGCTCAGCAGTAATGCATAAACGGTACGGGACCACACGGGTTTCGTACCGTCAGCTTTCCGATTCCTGCAGGGATAAAAACGGTGAAAAACGCGTATCCATATGCAACTTCATACGAATATTGCGTTTATAGGTATAGACCGTTTTGCCGTTGATACTCAGGTGAGCGGCAATCTTCTGATTGCTGGCGCCATCCATCCATAATGTCAGTACTTTCTCTTCCTGTCGGGTCAGCAAGGGCGCCGCCATCGTTGGTCTTTCGGCGCTTGCGCGCGAGATTAATGCATCGTTGATGGCCGTAGCCACTTCTTCGAGACTGGCATTTTTCAGCAACGACGACCATACCGGGAACTGCCCGAGCCAGTCTGTCATGCCGCTGTCCTCGCCCGATTGCAGCAAAATAAACGGTAACCGTTCGCTGGCGTTAAGCAAAGAAGAGAGCTGCTGAAAATGGTGAATCTCCTGCCGGAAGCCGTACAGATCAGCGATAACCAGCGTGGGTTTCCATTGCAGAATATGCTCCCTGGCCAGGAAAAGATTATTCAGGCCGGTCACAACATAGTGTCCCGGGAACAAACCGGAATGATTGAGCCATGCTTCAAACCCCGCGCGGGTGAAGTGACAACGGTCAATCAAAAGAATTTTGAACATATTTAATTCGCAGTCGGCTAGTGGTTTGGCTTCCTGCCATCAGAAAGCATATCATCATAGAGAAGTCGGATGAGTGCTAAATGCCGGAACTACGCGCCATACTGCGGCTATTTCTTGCCTTAACGTGTTCAGCAAAAAGGGATTGAAAAAAAATCGCTCGCTAACCACAATAGGGGGCGTAATCTCTGCCTTACGGGACGACCCGTAAGCGTTTCTTTCACCGGGGACGGCCCCAACTTGCATTAAGTTAAGGAGCCTGAAATGTCCTGGATCATTCTTTTCATTGCCGGTCTGCTCGAAGTGGTATGGGCGATTGGCCTCAAATACACCCACGGCTTTACCCGCCTGACGCCCAGCGTCATTACCGTGACCGCGATGATAGTGAGCATTGTATTGTTGTCCTGGGCGATGCGATCGCTTCCTGTGGGGACCGCGTATGCCGTCTGGACGGGCATTGGTGCGGTGGGCGCTGCCATCACGGGGATCCTGCTGCTCGGTGAGTCAGCGAGTCTGGCACGCATTGCCAGCCTCGCGCTGATTGTTGCCGGGATCATTGGGCTGAAACTCAGCACCCATTAATGGGGTTGTTTTACCCAGATGAGTTTTGACACATCAAACCCTTGCCGGGTCGCGACGTCCAGCATCTGCTGTTTCATCTCCGATGAAAGCGTTGGCGTGCGGGAGAGTATCCACAGGTAGTTGCGATCCGGCCCGCAGACCAGGGCATGGCGATACTCTCTGTCGAGGGCGATCACGTTATACCCGCCATAGAAGGGGCCAAAGAACGAGACTTTGAGCGCGGCTCTTCGCGGGTCGCCGGTGAAGTACGCTTTCCCAACCGACTGTTGCCAAATTTCCCTGTCGGGATTATATCCACGGTTGATCACCTGAATACCGCCATCATCCAGCGGGCTGTAATGCGCCGTAACCTTCTCTAAGCCCTGCTCAAACCGATGGTCGAGACGCGCGATTTCATACCATGTTCCGAGGAAGCGTTGCGCATCAAAAGGCGTGACGACGGTTACGCCAGGCGGTGGGGTAGGGGAACTGCAGGCAACCACTAAAAACGCGGCTGTCACCGCGGCGATAACAGGCAGAATGCGCATAGGAGTTTCCTTACTGTTTTTTGTTAAGTGTAGATGACAGCAGGAAAAATGCGGCGGATTGTGCGGTGTGTTTCACCGGGTGGCGAAGCCGCCACCCGGCAATGTTTTACTGCAGCGCGTCGAGGATACGGTATGCTGTCTCAACGCGTGCCGGATTCGGATAGCTTTTATTCGCCAGCATCACAATGCCGAGCTGTTTTTCAGGAATAAATGCCACGTAGCTCCCAAACCCACCGGTTGAACCCGTTTTGTGTACCCAGGAGGCCTTAACCGGCGGTACCGGGGGATTGACTTCTCTGGCAGGCAACGGTGCCAGCGCCACCTTATTGTCGCTGCCCCCGACCACGGTTTTGGCATCGACCGGCCAGTTCAGCATTTCCCAGCCTAACCCCTGATACATGGCACCCACGCGCCAGTAGCGGGACTGTGCCAGGGTAATCCCTTGTTTGAGAGAGCTATCCTGAAGGGCGTCGGGGGCCATGTTTGCCATCACCCAGCTCGCCATATCTTTCACGTTGGTTTTAATGCCATAGGCTTCAGCGTCCAGCATCCCCGGTGAAACGTGTACTGCTTTACCGTCACGGTAACCCCAGGCGTAATGCGCCTCTTCCGCTTTTGGTACGTTAATCCACGTATGGTCGAGCCTGAGCGGCTTAAAGACCCGCTTCGTCATGGCCTCTTCAAAACTCATGCCGGAGGGTTTAACCGCGAGGGCACCAAAAAGACCGATGCTGGCGTTGGCATAAAGACGCGTGGTGCCCGGCTTCCACTGCGGCTGCCAGTTTTGATAAAAGCGCAGCAGAGAGGCGTTATCAGTGACGTCATCCGGTACCTGTAACGGCAACCCCCCTGCGGTATAGGTTGCCAGATCCAGCATGCGAATGTCCTGCCACTGTTTTCCTGTCAGCTCAGGCCAGTATCTTGTCACTGGATCGCCCAGTGAGATTTCATCGCGGGCAATCGCATCGCCACCCAATACGCCGGTGAAGGTTTTACTTATAGAGCCCAGCTCGAACAAGGTTAGAGGCGTAACAGGTTTATTCGCCGCGACATCCGCTTTACCAAAGGTAAAGTAGTGCGGCTGACCCTGATAAATTACCGCCACCGCCATACCCGGAATAGCCTGCGCGTTCATCAGCGGCGTAACGGCACGCTCCACCACTTTAGCCAGCTGTTTTTCTGTCATGGGGGCGGCGAAGGCAGAGCAGGCAACGCTGAGCAGCAGGGCACAACTTAGGGATTTTTTCATCATCAGTTATCTTCCATAATCGCAGTTCAGGGGAGTGTCCGGGCCCGTCAGACCACTGTAGTCTGTTGGATTTGACTGTGGCTGACAAACGGTTAAATTTAGCATTAGCTGTTAATTTATCTAACGGACGAGACCATGACACGCAGCTATCTTCCCCTTAATTCGCTTCGGGCGTTCGAAGCTGCCGCCAGGCACCTTAGTTTTACGCATGCCGCTATCGAACTGAATGTCACCCATTCCGCGATCAGCCAGCATGTGAAGGCGCTGGAGCAGCACCTGAACTGCCAGCTGTTTGTCCGCGTGTCGCGCGGGCTGATGTTGACCACAGAAGGCGAGAACCTGCTGCCGGTACTGAATGATTCGTTCGACCGCATCGCCGGTATGCTGGATCGTTTTGCCAGCCATCGGGCGCAGGAGAAGCTGAAAATTGGCGTGGTGGGGACGTTTGCCACCGGAATGTTATTGTCGCAGCTGGATGATTTTCGCCGCTGCTATCCACATATTGATCTTCAACTTTCGACTCACAATAATCGCGTCGATCCGGCCGCCGAAGGGCTTGATTACACCATCCGTTATGGCGGGGGAGCGTGGCACGGTACGGAAGCGACGTTTCTTTGTTCTGCGCCGCTGGCGCCGCTTTGCACGCCTGACATCGCTGCCGCGTTGCAGACCCCGGCCGATATCCTGAAGTTTACCCTGCTGCGCTCTTACCGGCGCGATGAGTGGAGCGCCTGGATGCAGGCGGCAGGAGAAAACGCTCCTTCACCAACGCACCGTGTAATGGTATTTGATTCGTCTGTGACCATGCTGGAAGCCGCGCAGGCAGGCACCGGTATTGCTATCGCCCCCGTTAATATGTTTACCCATCTGCTGAACAGCGAGCGCATTGTGCAACCTTTTACGACGCAGATTGACCTCGGCAGTTACTGGCTCACGAGACTACAGTCACGAGCCGAAACCCCGGCAATGTGTGAGTTTACCCAGTGGCTGGTGGGGAAAATGCAGAAATAACAGGCCCGCCGGACGGCGGGCCAGAGGAGTCAGATCGTGACCACGGCAATCAGCGTCACCACGGTCAGGATGGTCGCCAGACCGTAGAACACCCATTTGCCGCTCGGGACATGGATTTTCAGGTCATGCATCGCATGGTGAATACGGTGCAGTCCACACCACAGCGGCAGGACGATCATCAGGAAGATGAACACGCGACCGATAAAGCTGCTCGCGAACGCCAGGACGCGTTCGTAGCTCAGCGCATCGCCCGGAAACAGCCCCAGTGGCAGCATAATGCCCACCAGCAGGATGATGACGGGAGCGATGATGGCACTCCACATGCCGCCTGCGCCAAACAGACCCCAGAAAACCGGCTCGTCAGAACGTTTTGGATTTGGATTGATCACAGTAGTCTCCTTACCAGAACAGTGCGACAAACAGAATGACCACAGTGACGAGAACGGTCACTGCCCAGAGCCCTTTAATGACGGGTTCTGGCCCCATTTTCTCGTCTTTAATGATGATATTCGCCGCTTTTGGCGCCAGTTCAAACCAGGTTTTGGTATGAAGCAGCGCAGCCGCGAGCACAATCAGGTTCAGCACGACAATGATTGGGTTTTGCAGGAAGCCAACAAAATTCGCCCAGGCTTCCGGGCCATGCTTGAGGGCAAATACCCCATACATCAGCTCCAGGCTGAACCAGACCGCCGGTACTGCCGTGCCTTCACGCAGCATGTAGAAGCGATAAAACGGCAGGTTTTTCCACCAGGTGGACGGCACTGGCCGCACATAGGCTTTGCGTTTAGTCGTCATCATGCACTCCTTAGCGTGGTTTCAGGGTAGCGATAAGAAAGTCTTTCGAGCTTTCCACTTTACCCTGCTGAATGGCGGCGGCCGGGTCGACATGCTTCGGACAGACTTCGGAGCAATAACCCACAAATGTACAGCTCCAGACACCGTTCTGGCTGTTAAGCTGCGCCATACGTTCTTTTTTGCCGTGGTCGCGGCTGTCTTCGTTATAGCGGTGCGCCAGGGTAATGGCGGCCGGGCCGATGAACTCAGGGTTCAGGCCAAACTGTGGACAGGCGGCGTAGCACAGACCGCAGTTGATGCAGCCGGAGAACTGATGGTATTTCGCCATCTGGGCCGGCGTCTGGGTGTTGGGACCCTGATCCGGCGTGCGCGGATTGCCAATAATGTACGGCTTGATGGCTTCCAGACTTTCGATAAAGTGGGTCATATCGACCACCAGATCGCGCTCAATCGGGAAGTTGCCCAGCGCTTCCACCTTGATGCCTTTGGTATAGTCACGCAGGAAGGTCTTACACGCCAGCTTCGGCACTTTGTTGACCATCATGCCGCAGGAGCCGCAGATTGCCATGCGGCAGGACCAGCGGTAGCTCAGGTCCGGCGCCAGGTTATCTTTGATATAGCCGAGCGCATCCAGCAGGGAGGTTTGCTCGTCATAAGGCACTTCGTAGAAAGCGCTATGCGGCGCGGTGTCCACCTCCGGGTTGTAGCGCACCACTTCAACTTTCAGTTTTTGCATCTCAGCCATTCGCCTTCTCCTTCTTCTCGGCGGCTTCTGCTTCTGCACCGTACACGCGTTTTGCCGGTGGCAGCGTGGTGATTTTCACGTCGCTGTAGTCCAGACGTGTGGTGCCATCTGCATCGCGCCAGGCGAGCGTGTGTTTCAGGAAATTGACGTCGTCACGTTCGGTACAGCCTTCATCGAGACGCTGGTGTGCCCCGCGTGACTCTTTACGCGCCAGTGCAGAGTGCGCCATACATTCCGCCACGTTCAGGCCGTGACCTAACTCGATGGTATAGAGCAGGTCGGTGTTGAAGACGCTGGAGGTATCGGTGATGCGAACGCGCTTGAAGCGCTCCTGCAGTTCCGCCAGCTTATCGACGGTTTTTTGCATCAGCTCAGGGGTACGGTAGATACCGCAGCCCTCTTCCATCGACAGACCCATTTCATCACGAATTTTAGACCAGTTTTCGTTACCCTCCTGGTTCACCAGGTCTTTCAGCCGTTTTTCAACGTCGGCGACCTGCGCGTCCAGCGCGGCACTGTTGGCTTCGCCTGCGGTAGCCGCTCGCTCCATCGCGCGCTCACCCGCCATGCGGCCAAAGACGACCAGCTCCGCCAGCGAGTTAGAGCCAAGGCGGTTGGCGCCGTGCAGACCCACAGAGGAACACTCGCCCACGGCGAACAGACCTTTGATGCGGGTTTCACACTGCTGGTCGGTTTCGATCCCGCCCATGGTGTAGTGCGCCGTTGGGCGGACCGGAATCGGCTCTTTCACCGGGTCGACACCCACGTAGGCTTTCGCCAGCTCACAGATGAACGGCAGACGTTCCAGCAGTTTCTTCTCGCCGAGGTGGCGCAGGTCAAGATGGACCACATCGCCGCGCGGCGTGGAGATGGTGTTGCCTTTACGCCACTCGTGCCAGAAGGCCTGAGAAACTTTGTCGCGTGGACCGAGCTCCATGTATTTGTTCTTCGGCTCACCGAGGGGCGTTTCCGGACCCATACCGTAATCCTGCAGATAGCGGTAGCCGTTTTTGTTGACCAGGATACCGCCTTCACCGCGGCAGCCTTCCGTCATCAGAATGCCGGAGCCGGGCAGACCGGTAGGGTGATACTGCACAAACTCCATATCGCGCAGCGGTACGCCGTGGCTGAGCGCCATGCCCATGCCGTCGCCGGTGACGATGCCGCCGTTGGTGTTATAACGATAGACGCGTCCCGCACCGCCCGTTGCCATTACCACCGCATTGGCGCGGATCTGGACGAGCGTGCCTTCCATCATGTTCATCGCTACCAGGCCGCGCGCATGGCCGTCATCGACCAGAATGTCGAGGACGAAATGTTCGTCAAAGCGCTGAATTTGTGGGAACTGAAGAGAAGTCTGGAACAGGGTGTGCAGCATGTGGAAGCCGGTTTTATCGGCGGCGAACCAGGTGCGTTCTATCTTCATACCGCCGAAGCGGCGAACGTTGACGCTGCCGTCCGGACGGCGGCTCCACGGGCATCCCCACTGCTCAAGCTGGGTCATCTCCGTTGGACAGTGATGGACAAAGTAGTCAACGACATCCTGTTCGCAAAGCCAGTCGCCCCCTGCAACCGTGTCGTGGAAATGGTATTCAAAGCTGTCATGATCCTGCGCAACGGCGGCGGACCCTCCTTCTGCGGCCACCGTGTGGCTGCGCATAGGGTAGACTTTAGAAATCAATGCGATTTTAGCGTTGGGATTAGCCTGCGCTGCAGCAATCGCAGCACGTAATCCAGCCCCGCCAGCGCCTATTACGGCAAGATCGGCCTGAAAAGTTTGCACGACATTCCTCCAGATTTTTGTTATTTCGCAACGCGACAAACTAAAGGTAGTTCACCCGTCCAAATGGACGATTGCGAAAGCGTTTCCACTGCTCCTTTATGGGTAAAACAGTATAACCGCGTAGATGTCAGGGAAATTTGACGTGTTCGATTTTTTTGCTGTTCTCTTCGGTGATTTATCATGGAGATTGATGAATTGCGTCACGCAATTGCTCACGTAAATGAAATCCGCTTTTTTACTGCGCAAAATTTGTCTCTGTCCCTGCTAACGAGTAGACTTCGTGCCCTTGTCTGAAATCGGAGAAATATCCATGAGCGAAACGGCCACCTGGCAGCCGAGCGCATCCATCCCTAATCTGCTAAAACGCGCTGCAATTATGACGGAGATCCGCCGTTTCTTTGCCGACCGTGGAGTCCTTGAGGTGGAAACGCCGTGCATGAGTCAGGCAACGGTAACGGATATTCATCTGGTCCCGTTTGAAACCCGTTTTGTTGGTCCTGGCCACTCTCAGGGCATGAATTTGTATCTGATGACCAGCCCGGAGTATCACATGAAGCGCCTGCTGGCGGCAGGATGTGGTCCGGTGTATCAGCTGTGCCGCAGCTTCCGTAATGAAGAGATGGGGCGCCACCACAATCCGGAATTCACCATGCTGGAGTGGTACCGCCCGCATTATGATATGTACCGCCTGATGAACGAGGTGGACGATCTGCTGCAGCAGGTGCTGGACTGTTCCGAGGCGGAAACGCTCTCTTATCAGCAGGCTTTCCAGCGTTATCTGGAAATCGATCCGTTATCGGCGGACAAAACTCAGCTGCGCGAAGTGGCGGCAAAGCTCGATCTGAGCAACGTGGCAGATACCGAAGAAGATCGCGATACGCTGCTGCAGCTGTTGTTCACCTTTGGTGTGGAACCTCAGATTGGCAAAGATCGTCCAACGTTTGTCTATCACTTCCCGGCAAGCCAGGCCTCGCTGGCGCAGATCAGCACCGAAGATCACCGCGTGGCAGAGCGTTTTGAGGTCTATTACAAAGGCATTGAACTGGCGAATGGTTTCCACGAACTGACTGACGCACGCGAGCAGCAGCAGCGTTTCGAGCAGGATAACCGCAAGCGTGCCGCGCGCGGCCTGCCGCAGCAGCCCATCGATACTCACCTGCTGGAGGCGTTAAAAGCAGGCCTGCCGGATTGCTCCGGCGTGGCGCTGGGGGTGGATCGTCTGGTAATGCTGGCGCTGGGCGCGGAGCAGCTTGGCGATGTGATTGCGTTTACCGTCGATCGCGCCTGACGGCATTTAACCCTCTCCTATGGGAGAGGGTTGCTCCGCTTATCTTACACACTCCCCGCCGGGCGTTTACGCGCCGCAGAGGTTAAGGTTCTTCCCGTTTTCCGCCCGTCCAGGCTTTCCAGTCGCATCTGGAATGGTGGGAACGGCATATCAATACCGTGTTCGCGGAAGCCTGCCAGAATCAGCTGGTGGATCTCATGGCGCAGCGGCATACGGTGCCCCATTTCGGCGGCGTAAATACGCAGCTCGAAAATCTGGATCCCCTGCTGAAGATCGACCAGGAACACTTCCGGCGCCGGGTTATCGAGCACCAGGGTGCAGCGTTCAGCGGCGGTGTAAAGAAGCTGGGTCACTTCTTCACTGTTGGCATCCGACGGGGCCGGCACGGTCAGCACCACGCGCGTGACGGAATCTGACAGCGACCAGTTGATGAACTGCTCAGTGATAAACGCCTTGTTTGGCACGATGATCTCTTTCCGATCCCAGTCGCTGATTGTCGTGGCGCGGGTATTGATCTTCGTTACGCTACCGGTCAGGTCACGGATCGTGACCGTATCGCCAATACGAATCGGTTTTTCAAACAGGATGATCAGGCCGGAAACAAAGTTTGCGAAAATCTCCTGCATACCAAAGCCAAGCCCAAACGTCAGCGCGGCGACCAGCCATTGCAATTTAGACCACTCAATACCAATCATCGAGAACCCAACCATCCCGCCAAAGAGCAGAATCAGGTATTTCGTGATGGTGGTAATGGCGTAACCCGTGCCCGGGGTTAAATCCAGATGCTGCAATAGCGCCAGCTCCAGCAGCGCCGGGAAGTTACGTACCAGCTGGGTCGTGATGATCAGCACCAGAATGGCGATCAGCACCGCCCCTAAGGTAATGGGCTCCAGGCTCTCTACGCCCTGCACCGTAGAGGTCACGTCCCACAGCGAGATGTTCTCCAGGAAGCCAAACGCGGAGTGGATCTCCGACCACAGGAAGATCACCGACAGGAGGGCAACCAGCATCAGGATGGAGCGCACCAGACGAAGAGACTGGGTGCTGATGGCATCCAGATCCAGTTCAACCTCGTCCGCATCCATCGTGCCTTCGGTGCTGTTGACATGGTTGGGCTCGTCTTCACCCCGCGCTCGCTGGGCGAGGATCTCTGCCCGGCGGTGCTTGGCGCGGTCAAATGCCAGGCGGCGGCGCTGGATCAGCATCCCGCGGCGGATCACGTGATAAACCACCAGCAGCAGGAACCAGATGGCGACCGAGGTTTCCAGTCGCGCCAGCAGCGCCTGCGAGGTCGCCAGGTAGCCCACGGCCGCTGCCAGCATGGCAATCAGAGGCGCACAAAGAAGCAGGTTCCACAGCATGCGGTTGAACATGTTGTCGCCGCTGCCGGTTTTATCCAGATAAAGCGGTATACCGGCGCGTTTCAGACTGAGCGTGACAATGGCCAGCGCCCCACAGATCAGCATAAAGCAGAGGCGTCCCAACGAGCCCGAGAACTCCCGGTCGTTGAGATTATCGAACATGATGAGCGCCATAATCAGCGGCACAATCAACCCAATGCTCATCAGGTAGTAGCGCATGGCGCGCGCCACGCGGTTACGCGGCCAGCCAAAGTGAGCGATGAACAGACCATTGGGCCGCGCAAATGTGGCACAAATCATCACCACCCACAGCAGAGGGACGGTGGCGGTCACGCCGTCGCCAATCGCGACCGCGAGCGGGTAGGGCCAGGCTTCCCGCAGGCCGTATCCGAGCGTCATCCACAGCACCGGCAGCGGTGAGGCAACGAGTATTGACCAGAACACGGTGCGCAACGTCAGCCAGAAGTGATCCTGGGTCACCTTACCTACCCGGGCGCTGGAGCGTTCCAGGAAGCGGGTAAAGTGCCTGCGTGAGTATATGCTGAAGCCCACCAGAATTAATGCGCCCAGCAGCGGGAAGATGGTCTCTTTGCTGGTGAGCATCATCACGCTGGCTTTTCCAAGCTGGCTGAAGGTATCCAGCGAGATCAGACGGCGCAGATCCTGGACAACTTCAATGGGCCACGAGAAGGTCATCGGGCGTACGTCAGAGGTCCAGAAGAGATAACGGTGCGTGGCCTCGTTCACCTCTTTCAGCGCATCTTCCAGCTGACTGTTGGAGACTTTCAGCTTGGTCAGTTCCAGAATCAGCGTATCCCCACCCTGCAGCAGGGAGTTCAGCAACTCGCGCTGGGTCCGCAACTGGGCTTCCAGAATGCGGTTTTGCTCGCTGGTGAGCGGCTGTCCATCAGCCTGACGGATCTGGCGGATTTGCGGCTGTTTATTGAGAAGATCTTCAAAATGCAGACGCTGAACGCGCAGCTGAGCCATCTCGGTATCCAGCTGCTGCGGCTTCGGCATCTCCGGCAGGCGCGCGACCTGGGCGCGTAACGCCTCGCCCAGCAGATTTGATGACCCCAGCCACTGAGACTGCTCGCGCAGGGTGTTGAGCGCCTGGCGCACCTGAAGCGTTTGATTGGTGGCCTGGCGCTGTTGGGAAGCCACCAGATCCATACGCTGCGCCTGTTGATTCAGTGCGGCAGAAAGCTCGCGGTTGACCTTAAACTGTTGAACGATGCCGGCAGGAAGATTATCGCTGTTTTCCGCCAGCAGTTCGGTGCTCTCCAGCGCGCGCTCTGCTTCACGCTGGCGCTGGCTGTTAAGCTGATTGCGCAGGGCCTGCAGATACGCATCCAACTGCTCGCTCTGCTTCTGAGCGAGTTCTGAGCGCATCCGCGACAGCTCCTGACGGTTATTGGCGGAGAGTTGCGCCAGCTCCAGCTCATCGACAAGGGCCTTCAGACGGGCTGATTCAGCCTGCAGGCCCAGATTTTGGGCCTGAGCTTGTGGCGTATTGCCGCTTTGCGTACCAATGCGACGCTCAACTTCATTAAGCTGGCGGCGGGCGTCGGTTTGCTGTTGCGGAAGCTGGCTGAGGGAGTCGGCAATTTCACGCGCTCGCTCCTGTTCCTGCTGGGCAAGGCGGCTCTTCTCCAGAAGCTGGCTGCTGACCTGCAGGATCTCCTGGTTCAGGGCATCGGAGGTCATGCCGGCGGGTACATCGCGCGGTTCATCACGCATGTTCGCGAGCTGCGCGCGCAGCGTCTGCGAGAGTTTGGGGAAGTTGTCAATAACCTGCTGATACTGCTGAGCGCGCTCAAGAGAGCCTTTCCGCTCTTCAAGCGCGTTCAGTGCGGACTGGAGTGACTCAACGGTCTCAGGCTGAGCGGGTTTTGCCGCTTTTGCCTGCTCCAGCTCCTGGGTTATCTGTTTGGCGTCGGGGGCTGTCGCTGCGTACGCCCCCATGCTGAGGCACCAGGCCATCAGTAGAACGATAATCGGGCGCACGTCAGCGATCCTTCTGTTGTTAGCCTTCGTCTTTTTTGTCGTCAACCAGCGGGCTGGCGTCATGTTCGGCCTTGATCTCTGCTTCCGGCAGCGGTGCAGGCTCTGCATCCGGCGTCACGAAGGTTTCAGTAGAGATGGCCAGCGGCTGGCCCAGTTTAGTGACCGACAGGCTTTCGAGCTGTTCAGCCAGTTTCACTTTACCCGGCGCAAACAGGTTGATAACGGTTGAGCCCAGCTTAAAGCGGCCCATCTCCTGGCCTTTCAGCAGTGCCACGGAGCCTTCTTCTTCACCGGCAGGCCAGGTCCAGCGCTTGATGACGCCTTCACGTGGCGGCGTAATGGTGCCGGCCCAGACGGTTTCGATGCTGCCGACAATGGTCGCGCCCACCAGAATCTGCGCCATCGGACCAAATTCAGTATCGAACAGGCAGATGACGCGCTCGTTACGGGCAAACAGGTTCGGGACGTTTTGCGCGGTCAGGTGGTTTACAGAGAACAGGTCGCCCGGAACGTAAATCATTTCACGCAGGATACCGTTACACGGCATATGCACGCGGTGGTAGTCGCGCGGTGACAGATAGGTGGTGGCAAACGTACCGTTACGGAACAGATCCGCCATCAGGTAGTTACCCGCCAGCAGCGCTTCCAGGCTGTAATTATGGCCCTTCGCCTGCAGAATTTTGTCGTCTTCGATATCACCCAGCTGGCTAATCACGCCGTCTGCTGGCATCACCAGGACGTTAGGGTCGGTGTTTACCGGGCGTACATCGTCACGCAGCGGGCGCACGAAAAACTCGTTAAAGGTGCGGTAGCTGGCAGTATCCGGCTTCTGCGCCTCTTTCATATCAACCTTGTAATATTTTACGAAAAGGTCGATGACCAGTTTGGTCAGCCAGCCTGCGCGTTTGCTTGCGCCCCAGCCCGCCAGGCGAGTGAGCCACAGTTTTGGCAGAATGTATTGAAGCGAAAGTTTAAATGCGTTTAACAAGGTAGCCTCCAGGCCATTGTTTTGTCGTTCCTGATCCGGCGTTATACCGCCGGAACCTGAAAAAGGGGGACGATTTTAGCGATGCTTAGCTTAGTTGTCAGTTATCAGAATCAGAAAAGTTTTTACGCGTTTTTACCTGATCCATGCTCTCAAGAATACGGTGGTAGTTCTCGAAGCGGGTCTGGGCGATTTCACCGTTCTCAACCGCTTCACGGATAGCGCAGCCCGGGTCGTTATCGTGTTTACAGTCGCGGTACTTGCAAGCACCTAAATAATCATGGAATTCGACAAATCCGTTGAAGATTTGTTCCGGCTCAAGGTGCCATAAGCCGAACTCACGTACGCCCGGGGAGTCGATGACATCACCACCGTGCGGGAAATGATACAGGCGCGACGCGGTGGTGGTGTGCTGGCCCAGGCCCGAGACGTCTGACACATCGTTGGTGAGGATCTCTTGCTGGAGGCCAAGCAGGTTATTCAGCAGGCTCGATTTGCCCACGCCGGACTGGCCCGCAAAGATGCTGATGCGATCGGTAAGCGCCTCTTCCAGCGGTTTCAGGCCATCTTTGGTATAGCTGGAGACCATCAGGACGCGGTAGCCAATCTTGCGATAGATATCCATCTGTTCGTTGACGAACGCCATGCCTTCGTCGTCCAGCAGATCGATTTTGTTCAGCACGATGATCGGTTCAACCTGCAGCGTTTCACAGGCAACGAGGTAACGGTCGATTATATTGAGCGAAAGTTCGGGCAAAATCGCCGATACGATAACGATCTGGTTAATATTGGCGGCAATTGGTTTCACCCCGTCGTAGAAATCGGGACGGGTTAATACGGACGTGCGCTCATGGACCGCTTCAACGATACCTTTTACCGTCACGCCTTCCGCGGCCTCTTTACCCGGCCGCCAGACCACGCGATCGCCGGTCACCAGAGAACGAATGGTCCGGCGGATGTTGCAGCGGTGGATCTCACCATCGGCGGATTCCACGTCGGCGTGCATACCGAAACGGCTGATGACTACGCCTTCCGTCGGGTCGCCAAACAGGTTGTCGTCGTAATCGACCTTCTCCGAAGTGGTTTTAAGACGGCGCTGGTGATTGGCATTCACACGACGCTGCTGCCCTTTGGAGAGTTTATTTTTACTCAATCGCACTGGCTCCTGGTCGCCCGTAAGGGGCAAAACCTCTATGATACACTCTAATTAATACTAGTTAACCTGCTACTGCCGGTTATGCGAGAAGGGTGGAAAATAACATGAGCGCGGATGAAAACAACCTGATTTGGATCGACCTTGAAATGACCGGGCTGGATCCCGAGCGCGATCGCATCATTGAGATTGCAACCCTGGTGACTGACGCCAACCTCAATATCCTGGCGGAAGGGCCAACGATTGCGGTGCATCAGTCAGACGATCAGCTTGCGTTGATGGATGAGTGGAACGTGCGTACCCATACCGGCAGTGGTCTGGTAGAACGCGTGAAGGCGAGCACCCTGGGTGACCGCGAGGCGGAGCTGGCGACGCTTGAGTTCCTGAAACAGTGGGTTCCGGCAGGCAAATCGCCTATCTGCGGGAACAGCATCGGCCAGGATCGCCGTTTCCTGTTTAAGTACATGCCGGAGCTGGAGTCGTACTTCCACTACCGTTATCTGGATGTCAGCACCCTGAAAGAGCTGGCGCGTCGCTGGAAACCTGAAATCCTCGATGGCTTTAAAAAGCAGGGGACGCACCAGGCGATGGACGATATCCGCGAGTCCGTGGCGGAGCTTGCTTACTATCGCGAAAACTTTATTAAGCTGTGATTTTGAGAACCGGCGCCTTGCGTGGCCGGCTTTTTGCCGTTAAATTGTTCAGCTTGCCGATTAAATAAGCATTTGAACTGAATTTCAAAAAAATCGCTTTCTGGGGGGTTGCAGCTAAAAGGATTTCTCGTATAATGCGCCTCCCGTAACGACAGAGAATTACGCGTTACGACAGCAACAAAAGCAGTACAGATTTGCGGGAATAGCTCAGTTGGTAGAGCACGACCTTGCCAAGGTCGGGGTCGCGAGTTCGAGTCTCGTTTCCCGCTCCAAAATTTGAAAAGTGCTTCCACAGCACGCACTGCCCAAGCGGGAATAGCTCAGTTGGTAGAGCACGACCTTGCCAAGGTCGGGGTCGCGAGTTCGAGTCTCGTTTCCCGCTCCAAAATTTGAAAGTGCTTCCACAGCACGGACCACCCAAGCGGGAATAGCTCAGTTGGTAGAGCACGACCTTGCCAAGGTCGGGGTCGCGAGTTCGAGTCTCGTTTCCCGCTCCAAATTCTTCTTCATCTCTAAAATATCCACAGCGAATAACCTCGTTGAGGACGTTTTCTGTTGCATCTGAAATACTCTTGTAAACAGAGTTATCCACAGAAACTGCGCTTTAGCGGAACCGGCTTAAAAGTTAGCAGGGTGAATAGTATCTTCTTAATTCATTGTATTTTAAGAATAAATTTTCATTTCAAAATGTTATCGAGATCACTTGATCTCTTCTCAAGCCCAGATGGCGCTTGCGTTTTTATTTTTATTCACAGGCTGTGAATATATCACGCATCCCGCGTAAGCCCTTTTTCGATTACCCTCACCAGCCGCTGTTTCTGAGGAAGCTGCACCTCGACCACGCAGGCATTACGCTTCTCAATTTGCTGCGCAATCGCCCAGTCTATGTGTTCATCAAGAAGTGGGTGCTCACCTCTACGGCTTTCCAGCGCCCGGATATTCGCTTCATCCCACGGGGCATTGCCCAGCGCCACGGCAACATTTCGCAGCCAGCGCAGATGGCCGATACGGCGAATGGCCGACCCTTCCGTCACTTTCAGGAACCAGGCCTCGGTCCAGGCGAACAGTTCAATGAGCTGCGGGGCATGGAGCGCCTTACGCGGGCTGAAATCCTCTTCATCCGTGAGCTGCGAATAGCGGTTCCACGGGCAAATGAGCTGGCAGTCGTCACAGCCGTAGATCCGGTTTCCGATAAGCGGTCGAAATTCTTCCGGGATCGCCCCTTCCAGTTCGATGGTGAGGTAGGAGATACAGCGGCGTGCATCAACGGTATAAGGCTCGACGATGGCACCTGTCGGGCAGATGGTCATACAGGCCACGCAGCGCCCACAGGCCTCCTCGACCGGACCGTCTACCGGCAGCGGTAAATCAATCAGCAGTTCTCCCAGGAAGAAGAACGAACCGGCGTCGCGGCTAAGGATAAGTGAGTGCTTACCTGTCCAGCCAAGCCCGGCTTTTTCAGCGATCGGGCGCTCAAGAATGGGCGCAGAATCGACAAAGGGTCTAAAATTCAGCGAAACACAGTGCTGCTGAATAGTCTCCCCGAGTTTTTTTAAGCGGTTACGCAAGAGCTTGTGGTAATCACGCCCAAGGGCGTACCGGCTGACGTAACCCAGAGAGGGGTTTTTTAGCGTGCGCGCAAAGGCCGCGTTGGCGGGCAGGTAGTTCATGCGCACGCTGATGACCCGTAACGTGCCCGGCAAAAGCTCATGTGGGCGGGCGCGCATCATGCCATGACGCGCCATCCATTCCATTTCGCCGTGGTATTGTTTATCCAGCCAGGCCTGCAGTTTCGGCTCGCTGGCGGAGAGGTCGGTATCGGTAATACCTACCTTCTGGAAGCCGAGCTCAGCACCCCACTGTTTAATTTTTTGCGCTAACTGATTGAGATCGAGGGGCTGTGACATGACGGACCATACGGTGAAGAAAAACCCCGCAAGTATACCACATTCCATCTGGCATGCGGACGCGCTCCGGCATGCCGAAAAAGAGGCGGCTGACAGTCTCGGTATCACCCTTTATGAACTGATGCAGCGGGCAGGCGAGGCGGCGTTTAACGTTGCCCGCAGCGCGTACCCGCAGGCAGCACACTGGCTGATAATGTGCGGGCACGGCAATAACGGCGGTGACGGTTACGTGGTTGCCCGTCTTGCGGTGGCTGCGGGGATCCGCGTGACGTTGCTGGCACTCGAAAGTGATAAACCGTTGCCGGAAGAGGCCAGCACGGCGCGGGAGGCATGGCTGAACGCAGGCGGTGTGATTCATGCGCCGGATATCGTCTGGCCAGAGGATGTTGATCTGATTGTTGATGGTCTGCTGGGCACCGGCCTGCGTAGCGCGCCTCGCGAGAACATTGCTGCGCTCATTACACACGCCAATCGGCACGCCGCGCCGGTGGTCGCGCTGGATATTCCGTCGGGTCTGCTCGCACAAACAGGAGCGACGCCGGGGGCGGTGATTCAGGCTGCGCACACGGTGACGTTCATCGCCCTGAAACCGGGTTTGCTGACCGGCAAAGCACGGGACGTGGTCGGCGTGTTGCACCACCATGCGCTGGGGCTGGAGAGTTGGCTGGCAGGACAGGAAGTGCGCATCGCGCGTTTTGATGCGTCTCACCTTGCTGCGTGGCTTCCGCCCCGACGTCCGACGTCCCATAAAGGCGATCACGGCAAGCTGGTGATAGTGGGGGGCGATCACGGTACGGCGGGCGCTATCCGCATGGCCGGTGAAGCGGCATTACGAAGCGGTGCAGGTTTAGTGCGAGTGCTCACTCGCGTTGAGAATATTGCGCCGATAATCACCGCCCGACCGGAGCTGATGGTCCATGAGCTTACGCTCCAGACCCTTGAAGAAAGCCTGGAATGGGCGGATGTGGTCGTCATTGGACCCGGTCTTGGACAGCAGGCGTGGGGTAAACAGGCCCTGCAAAAGGTCGAGAATTTTCGTAAACCGATGCTGTGGGATGCCGACGCGCTGAACCTTCTGGCAATCAATCCGGATAAGCGTCACAATCGCATTCTGACGCCACACCCCGGCGAAGCCGCGCGCCTGCTTAACTGCAGCGTGGCAGAAATTGAAAGCGATCGCTTACTTTCTGCTCAGCGTCTGGTAAAACGTTACGGAGGTGTTGCCGTTTTGAAAGGGGCAGGAACCGTTGTCGCCAGTGATGAGGCTCAGAGCATTATCGATACCGGAAACGCGGGCATGGCGAGCGGCGGCATGGGCGATGTGCTTTCCGGTATCATTGGCGCATTGCTTGGACAGAAACTTCCCCTTTATGATGCAGCCTGCGCGGGCTGCGTGGCCCACGGTGCCGCGGCAGATAAACTGGCTGCGCGTTACGGTACACGCGGTATGCTGGCCACCGATCTCTTTTGCACGCTGCGGCGTGTGGTTAACCCGGATGTGATTGACGTAGAAAATGACTAATCGAGCGATTCCTTTACCTGATGAACAAGCCACTTTAGATCTCGGCAAGCGCGTGGCGCAGGCCTGTCAGGGGGCAACTGTCATTTATCTGTATGGTGATTTAGGGGCGGGTAAAACCACCTTCAGCCGGGGTTTCTTGCAGGCGTTAGGGCATAACGGGAATGTGAAAAGCCCAACCTACACGCTGGTAGAGCCGTACACCCTTGAAAATCTCATGGTGTACCACTTCGATTTATACCGCCTTGCGGATCCTGAGGAGCTGGAATTTATGGGGATCCGTGATTATTTTGCCAATGATGCCATCTGCCTGGTGGAGTGGCCGCAACAAGGTGCGGGTGTCCTGCCTGACCCGGATGTCGAAATTCACTTAGATTACCAGGCACAAGGGCGTGAGGCTCGCATCAGTGCGGTTTCCTCATCAGGCAGTTCCTTACTGGCGCGTCTGGCCGGTTAAGCGTAGGGATGACGGGATGATAAATCGCGTTAAAAATTGGTTGCTGGCTGCCACGGTGCTGCTGTGCGCGCAGGCCGGGGCGGCAAACCTCTCCGATATTCAGGTCTCGAACGGCGAAAGCCAGGCCCGGATCACATTCAGCTTTATGGGCGATCCTGAATATGCATTTTCACAGCCAGACAGCCACAGCGTGGCGCTGGATATCAAACAGACCGGCGTGATCCAGGGATTACCGCTGCAGTTCAGCGGTAACAATTTGGTGAAAAGTATTCGCTCGGGCACGCCAAAAGATAGTCAGTCATTGCGCCTGGTGGTCGATTTGACCGAAAAGGGCAAAACGAAGGCGGTGAAGCAGCAAAACGGTGCGAACTATACGGTGGTATTTACCATCAATGCAGACATGCCGCCGCCTCCACCGCCGCCGGTTGTCGCGAAACGCGTGGAAGCGCCGGTGTATACCCCGCGTCCTTCAGAACCGGCGCGTAATCCCTTCAAAACAGACAGCGACCGCATAACCAGCGTCACCAGCAGCAATACCGTTACGCGTCCTGCGGCCAGCGCACGCCGCGTGGTCAGCGGTGACAAAGTGATTATTGCCATTGATGCGGGGCACGGCGGTCAGGATCCTGGCGCGATTGGCCCGGGCGGTACGCAGGAGAAAAACGTCACAATCGCGGTTGCCCGCAAGCTCAGGGCGCTGTTAAACGACGACCCGATGTTTAAAGGCGTGCTCACCCGTGACGGCGACTATTTTATCTCCGTGATGGGCCGCTCAGACGTGGCGCGCAAGCAGAATGCCAATTTCCTGGTCTCCATTCACGCCGATGCCGCACCTAACCGTAATGCGACCGGCGCATCGGTATGGGTGCTGTCAAACCGCCGGGCAAACAGTGAAATGGCCAACTGGCTTGAAGAGCATGAGAAACAGTCTGAACTGTTAGGCGGTGCCGGGGATGTGCTGGCTAACAGCCAGTCTGACCCGTATCTCAGCCAGGCGGTACTGGATTTACAGTTCGGTCATTCCCAGCGCGTCGGGTATGATGTCGCCACTAACGTACTGAACCAGCTGCAGGGCATCGGGGCATTGCACAAGCGCCGTCCGGAGCATGCGAGCCTCGGGGTTCTGCGTTCGCCGGATATTCCTTCGATCCTCGTGGAAACCGGCTTTATCAGCAATAACAGTGAAGAACGCTTGCTGGGCAGCGACAGCTATCAGCAACAGCTTGCCGAAGCGATTTATAACGGTCTGCGTAAATACTTCGAGGCTCATCCGCTGCAGTCCGCGCCGCAGGGCGGAGCTGCCCAGACGGCAAGTGCCGCGCTGCCGGGTGAGATGACCGCGACAAACTAAGGAGCATTCATGCCGATTCAGGTTCTACCGCCGCAGCTTGCGAACCAAATCGCCGCCGGTGAGGTGGTGGAGCGCCCTGCGTCGGTGGTGAAGGAGCTGGTGGAAAACAGCCTCGATGCGGGCGCGACCCGCATTGATATTGATATCGAACGCGGTGGCGCAAAGCTGATTCGCATTCGTGACAACGGCTGCGGCATTAAAAAAGACGAGCTGGCGCTGGCGCTGGCCCGTCACGCCACCAGTAAAATAGCCTCTCTGGATGACCTGGAAGCGATTATCAGCCTCGGGTTTCGCGGCGAAGCGCTGGCCAGTATCAGCTCGGTTTCGCGTTTAACGCTCACTTCCCGCACCGCGGACCAGCAGGAGGCCTGGCAGGCATACGCCGAAGGGCGCGATATGGACGTGACGGTCAAACCCGCGGCGCACCCTGTCGGTACGACGCTTGAAGTATTAGATCTGTTCTATAACACGCCTGCCCGCCGCAAGTTTATGCGTACCGAAAAAACCGAGTTCGGGCATATCGACGAGATCATTCGGCGTATCGCGCTGGCCCGTTTCGATGTCACCATCAACCTCAGCCATAACGGTAAGGTGATGCGCCAGTATCGCGCGGTGGCAGAGGGGGGGCAGAAAGAGCGCCGTCTGGGGGCAATCTGCGGTACACCATTTCTGGAACAGGCGCTGGCTATTGAGTGGCAGCATGGCGATCTGGCGCTGCGCGGTTGGGTGGCTGACCCGAATGCCAGCAGCGCGGCGTTTGCGGAGATCCAGTATTGCTACGTGAACGGCCGCATGATGCGCGACCGTCTCATCAATCACGCCATTCGTCAGGCCTGCGAAGACAAGCTCGGGGCCGATCAGCAGCCCGCTTTCGTGCTTTATCTGGAGATTGACCCACATCAGGTGGATGTGAACGTGCATCCTGCCAAGCATGAAGTGCGGTTCCACCAGTCGCGACTGGTGCATGATTTTATCTATCAGGGCGTGCTCAGCGTGCTGCAGCAGCAGGTTGAATCGACATTGCCGCTGGAACAGGCAGAACCTGCGCCGCGCCCGATCCCGGAAAACCGTGTTGCTGCGGGCCGTAACCATTTTGCGGAGCCTGCCGTTGCACGGGAACCGGAAGCCCCGCGTTTCTCCTCAGCAGGAACTGCACCGCGCCCGACGGGCGCGAACTACCCGCATGCCCAGCCTGGCTATCAAAAGCAGCAGGGGGCGTTGTACCGTAAACTGCTGGAAACGCCGGCTGTGGAGCGTAAAGAATCCCTTCCGGCTCCTCAGCCTTCTCTGGACGGCCATAGCCAGAGTTTTGGCCGGGTGCTGACGATCATCGCGCCGGATATGGCACTGCTTGAACGTGACGGCAAATTGATGCTTCTGGCATTGCCGGTCGCTGAACGCTGGCTCAAACAGGTCCAGCTGACGCCGGGCGAAAATGCGGCCTGTGCGCAGCCGTTATTGATCCCGGTTCGCCTGAAAATATCCCCCGAAGAAACAAGGGTATTGCAGCGTGCGGAGCCGCAACTGGCGCAGATGGGGATTGAAATCGTGCTCGAACCACAACATGTGACAATTCGTGCAGTGCCTTTACCCTTACGCCAACAAAATTTACAAAACTTGATTCCTGAACTGATAGGCTACCTGGCGCAGCAAACATCGTTTGATGCCGCTAACACCGCGCAGTGGATCGCCCGCCATCTGGCCAGCGAACACGCGCCGTGGAGCATGGCACAGGCCATTAGCGTGCTGGCGGAGGTTGAACGCCTCTGTCCGCATCTGGTGAAAGCGCCGCCGGGTGGGTTATTGCAACCTGTTGATTTACAAACGGCGATGAACGCCCTGAAACATGATTGATGTCAGTAAGGCGAGCCTGCCTAAGGCAATTTTTTTAATGGGCCCAACGGCCTCCGGCAAAACGGCGCTCGCCATCGAGTTGCGTAAAGTTTTGCCTGTAGAGTTGATTAGCGTCGACTCCGCCCTCATCTATCGGGGGATGGATATCGGCACGGCGAAGCCTGACGCAGAAGAGCTGCGTGCGGCACCGCACCGTTTGCTGGATATTCTCGATCCGGCTCAGGCCTACTCCGCAGCGGATTTTCGCCGGGATGCCTTAGCCGAGATGGCCGAGATAACCGCGGCGGGACGTATACCGCTGTTGGTTGGCGGAACCATGCTCTATTTCAAGGCGTTGCTGGAGGGGCTCTCTCCTCTGCCATCAGCGGACCCGGAAATACGAGCAAAGATTGAGCAGCAGGCGGCAGAGCAGGGGTGGGACGTTTTGCATCAGCAACTGGCGGAGATTGACCCGGTAGCGGCAGCGCGAATCCATCCAAATGATCCGCAAAGGCTTTCCCGGGCACTGGAAGTTTTTTTCATTTCGGGTAAAACTTTAACGGAACTGACGCAAACGTCAGGAGACGCTCTGCCGTATCAGGTGCATCAGTTCGCCATCGCCCCGGCGAGCCGTGAACTGCTCCATCAACGAATTGAGCAGCGTTTTCATCAGATGTTAGCTTCAGATTTTGAAGCAGAAGTGCGGGCGCTATTTGCCCGTGGAGATTTGCATACGGACATGCCTTCCATTCGTTGTGTGGGATATCGCCAGATGTGGTCGTATCTTGAAGGTGAGATTTCATACGATGAAATGGTTTATCGAGGTGTTTGCGCCACGAGACAGTTAGCGAAGCGCCAGATCACCTGGTTGCGCGGTTGGGAGGGGGTTCACTGGCTAGACAGTGAAAAACCACAACAGGCGTTAAACGAAGTGATTGAGGTTGTTGGTGATATCGCTCACTGAATGTGTACAATTGAGTCGTATCGTGCGCAATTTTTCAGAATCGCAAGGTTCTAAGTACAAAACAAGCATATAAGGAAAAGATAGAATGGCTAAGGGGCAATCTTTACAAGATCCGTTCCTGAACGCATTGCGTCGGGAACGTGTTCCAGTTTCTATTTATTTGGTGAATGGTATTAAGCTGCAAGGTCAGATTGAGTCTTTCGATCAGTTCGTGATCCTGTTGAAAAACACGGTCAGCCAGATGGTCTACAAGCACGCTATCTCTACTGTTGTTCCGTCTCGTCCGGTCTCTCATCACAGCAATAACGCGGGCGGCGGCACGGGCAGTAACTACCATCATGGCAGTAACGCGCAGGGCTCTTCAGCGCCAGCGCAGGACAGCGAAGACACCGAATAAGGTTTCGCGCTGTTATCCACACGGGGAGCCAGCGATCCTGCGTTCCCCGCTGATCTTTTTTGAGGATTTTACGCTTGTTTGACCGTTATGATGCCGGTGAGCAGGCGGTGCTGGTACACATCTATTTTACGCAAGACAAAGATATGGAAGACCTCCAGGAGTTTGAATCTCTGGTCTCTTCCGCCGGTGTCGAAGCATTGCAGGTGATTACCGGTAGCCGTAAAGCGCCGCACCCAAAGTATTTTGTTGGTGAAGGTAAAGCAGTAGAAATTGCGGATGCCGTAAAAGCAACCGGCGCGTCAGTCGTGCTGTTTGACCATGCGTTGTCTCCGGCTCAGGAACGTAACCTGGAACGTCTTTGCGAATGCCGTGTTATCGATCGCACAGGGTTGATTTTAGATATTTTTGCTCAGCGTGCACGTACCCACGAAGGTAAGCTGCAGGTTGAGCTGGCGCAGTTGCGCCATCTGGCGACGCGGCTTGTGCGTGGCTGGACCCACCTTGAAAGACAGAAAGGCGGGATTGGTTTGCGCGGTCCGGGTGAGACCCAGCTCGAAACCGACCGTCGTTTACTGCGTGGCCGTATTACCCAGATCCTCTCACGTCTGGAACGCGTTGAGAAACAGCGTGAGCAAGGGCGCCGCGCGCGCTCAAAAGCCGACATCCCGACGGTGTCGCTGGTGGGGTATACCAACGCCGGTAAATCCACCCTGTTTAACCAGATTACCGAGGCCCAGGTGTATGCCGCAGACCAGCTGTTTGCGACCCTGGACCCCACATTGCGTCGTATCGACGTAGCCGACGTCGGCGAGACGGTGCTGGCGGATACCGTTGGGTTTATCCGTCATCTGCCGCATGACCTGGTGGCGGCGTTTAAAGCCACCCTGCAGGAGACGCGACAGGCGACACTGCTGGTGCACGTGATTGACGCGGCAGACGTCCGCGTGCAGGAGAACATCGACGCGGTAAACGTGGTGCTCGAAGAGATCGACGCCCACGAGATCCCAACCCTGTTGGTGATGAACAAGATCGATATGCTGGAGGATTTCGAGCCGCGTATCGACCGAGATGAAGAGAACAAACCGATTCGGGTCTGGCTTTCTGCCCAGTCCGGTATTGGTGTGCCACTGCTTTTCCAGGCTTTGACAGAACGTCTTTCCGGTGAGGTAGCCCAGCACACGCTGCGATTGCCGCCACAGGAAGGCAGGCTGCGCAGCCGGTTTTATCAGCTTCAGGCGATAGAAAAAGAGTGGATGGAGGATGACGGCAGCGTGGGGATGCAGGTGCGTATGCCGATCGTTGACTGGCGTCGCCTCTGTAAACAAGAACCTGCGCTGGCGGACTATATCGTCTGATCAGAAAGGGGATGCCTGAATAATTCGCCCTTGCATAACAAATATGGAGCATATACATGGCGTGGAATCAGCCCGGTAATAACGGACAGGACCGCGACCCGTGGGGAAGCAGCAATAATCAAGGCGGCAACTCTGGGGGAAATGGCAACAAAGGTGGTCGCGAGCAGGGGCCGCCAGATCTGGATGATATCTTCCGCAAGCTAAGCAAGAAGCTTGGTGGTCTTGGCGGAGGTAAAGGTTCTGGCTCAGGTGGGAATTCCACCCAGGGGCCGCGCCCGCAAATGGGTGGTCGCGTAGTGGGTATTGTTGCCGCTGCCGTGGTAATCATCTGGGCTGCTACCGGGTTCTACACCATTAAAGAAGCGGAACGCGGTGTGGTTACGCGTTTTGGTAAGTTCAGCCATCTGGTTGAGCCGGGTCTGAACTGGAAGCCGACCTTCATTGACGACGTGACCGCGGTCAACGTGGAATCTGTCCGTGAACTGGCGGCGTCTGGTGTGATGCTGACGTCTGATGAGAACGTGGTGCGCGTTGAGATGAACGTCCAGTACCGCGTCACCGATCCTGAACGTTATCTGTTTAGCGTGACCAGCGCCGATGACAGTCTGCGCCAGGCGACCGATAGCGCCCTGCGCGGGGTGATCGGTAAATACACCATGGACCGTATTCTGACTGAAGGTCGTACCGTTATTCGTAGCGATACCCAGCGTGAGCTGGAAGAGACCATTCGTCCGTACAACATGGGTATCACTCTGCTGGACGTCAACTTCCAGGCCGCTCGCCCGCCGGAAGAGGTGAAGGCCGCGTTTGATGACGCCATCGCCGCCCGTGAAAACGAACAGCAGTACATCCGTGAAGCGGAAGCGTACACCAACGAAGTTCAGCCGCGTGCTAACGGTCAGGCGCAGCGTATTCTTGAAGAAGCGCGTGCGTACAAGACCCAGACCATCCTGGAAGCCCAGGGGGAAGTGGCGCGCTTCGCGAAAATCCTGCCGGAATACAAAGCGGCTCCGGAAATTACCCGTGAGCGTCTCTATATCGAGACCATGGAAAAAGTGCTTAGCCACACGCGTAAAGTGCTGGTTAATGACAACAAAGGCGGAAACCTGATGGTGCTGCCACTGGATCAGATGCTTAAGGGCGGTTCAGCGCCGGCAGCGAAGGCTGACACCAGCGGTGCCAACAACCTGCTGCGTCTGCCACCGGCGTCATCCGGTAGCACAAGCGCAACAACCACGTCTTCTTCGAACGATGGTGACATTATGGACCAACGCCGTGCTAACGCGCAGCGTAACGACTACCAGCGTCAGGGGGAATAAGGATGCGTAAGTCAGTTATTGCGATCATCATCATCGTACTGGTCGTGCTTTATACCTCTATCTTCGTCGTGAAAGAGGGTGAACGTGGGATTAAGTTCCAGTTCAGCAGCGTCGTGCGTGACAGTGACAAACGTCCGGTGATCTATGAGCCGGGCCTGCACTTCAAGGTTCCGTTCATTCAGTCGGTGAAAACGCTTGATGCGCGTATTCAGACCATGGATAACCAGGCCGACCGTTTCGTCACGAAAGAGAAGAAAGACCTGATCGTTGATTCCTATATCAAATGGCGCATCAGTGATTTCAGCCGTTACTTCCTGGCGACAGGCGGCGGCGACGTTTCTCAGGCGGAAGTGCTGTTGAAACGTAAGTTCTCTGACCGTCTGCGTTCTGAGATTGGTCGTCTGGATGTGAAGGATATCGTGACCGACTCCCGCGGTCGTCTGACCCTGGAAGTGCGTGATGCGCTGAACTCCGGTACAGCGGGCACGGAAGACGAAGTGGAAACGCCAGCGGCGGACGATGCGATCGCTAAAGCGGCAGAACGTGTTCAGGCTGAAACCAACGGCAAAGTGCCGGTGATCAACCCGAACAGTATGGCCGCGCTGGGTATCGAAGTGGTCGACGTGCGTATCAAGCAGATCAACCTGCCTGTGGAAGTGTCGGAGGCGATTTACAACCGTATGCGCGCTGAGCGTGAAGCGGTCGCCCGTCGTCACCGTTCACAGGGTCAGGAAGAGGCTGAGAAACTGCGTGCGGCAGCGGACTATGAAGTGACCAAGACGCTGGCGGAGTCTGAGCGTCAGGGCCGTATTCTGCGCGGTGAAGGTGATGCGGAAGCCGCGAAGCTGTTCGCCGATGCGTTCAGCCAGGATCCAGACTTCTACGCCTTTATCCGTAGCCTGCGTGCTTACGAGAATAGCTTCCAGAGCAACCAGGATGTGATGGTGCTCAGCCCGGACAGCGATTTCTTCCGTTATATGAAGACGCCGACTAACGCAACGCGATAAACTCAGGCTCGTTTGAGTATTCAAACCACCGCTTCCCATGGAGCGGTGGTTTTCTTTTATAAGGAATAAAAATGAATTCAACCATTTGGCTCGCGCTGGCGTTGGTGTTAGTGCTGGAAGGCCTTGGCCCGATGCTTTATCCGCGCGCGTGGCGTCGCATGATCGCGACGATGAGCCAACTTCCCGATAATATTTTGCGTCGTTTTGGCGGCGGTCTTGTGGTTGCTGGCATCGTGATCTACTACATGTTGAGGAAAACGATTGGCTGATCAAAAAGTGGTCGGATTTGGGATATTCTGAGGTCAAAAAGTGCTGTATATCTGAAAAAGCGATGGTAGAATCCATTTTTAAGCAAACGGTGATTTTGAAAAAAATGGGTAACAACGTCGTCGTACTGGGCACCCAATGGGGTGACGAAGGTAAAGGGAAGATTGTTGATCTTCTGACTGAACGGGCTAAATATGTTGTACGCTACCAGGGCGGTCACAACGCAGGCCATACTCTCGTAATCAACGGTGAAAAAACCGTCCTCCATCTTATTCCATCAGGCATTCTTCGCGAAAACGTCACCAGCATCATCGGTAACGGTGTTGTGCTGTCTCCAGCTGCGCTGATGAAAGAGATGAAAGGTCTGGAAGACCGTGGTATCCCTGTTCGCGAGCGCCTGCTGCTCTCCGAAGCCTGCCCGCTGATCCTGGATTATCACGTGGCGCTGGACGTTGCGCGTGAAAAAGCGCGCGGCGCGAAAGCGATCGGTACCACCGGTCGTGGTATCGGCCCGGCGTATGAAGATAAAGTGGCACGTCGCGGTCTGCGCGTAGGCGACCTCTTCGACAAAGCAACCTTCGCTGAAAAACTGAAAGAAGTGATGGAATATCACAACTTCCAGCTGGTGAACTTCTACAAAGCTGACGCTGTTGACTACCAGAAAGTGCTGGATGACGTCATGGCGATTGCAGACATTCTGACCGGTATGGTTGTTGATGTGTCCGATCTGCTGGACCAGGCGCGCAAGCGTGGCGATTTCGTCATGTTTGAAGGTGCGCAGGGTACGCTGCTGGACATCGACCACGGTACCTATCCGTACGTTACCTCCTCTAACACCACCGCAGGTGGCGTGGCGACCGGCTCTGGCCTGGGTCCACGTTATGTCGATTACGTACTGGGCATCATCAAAGCGTACTCCACTCGCGTGGGTGCGGGTCCATTCCCGACCGAACTGTTTGATGAAACCGGCGAGTTCCTGTGCAAGCAGGGTAACGAGTTTGGCGCGACCACCGGTCGTCGTCGTCGTACCGGCTGGCTGGATGCGGTTGCGGTGCGTCGTGCCGTGCAGATCAACTCCCTGTCTGGCTTCTGCCTGACCAAACTGGACGTCCTGGACGGCCTGAAAGAAGTGAAAATCTGCGTAGGCTACCGTATGCCAGATGGCCGCGAAGTGACCACCACTCCGCTGGCTGCTGACGACTGGGAAGGCATCGAGCCAATCTACGAAACCATGCCGGGCTGGTCTGAGACCACCTTCGGTGTGAAAGAGCGTAGCGGCCTGCCTCAGGCGGCGCTGAATTACATCAAGCGCATTGAAGAACTGACCGAAGTGCCGATTGACATTATCTCTACCGGCCCGGATCGTACTGAAACGATGATCCTGCGCGACCCGTTCGACGCATAATCTTCGTGACTGCTGGCCTGCGGGGAGACCCGTAGGCCAGATAAGCGTAGCGCCATCCGGCGACCGCTCCTGGATCTCCGCTTTTTCGCCCCGTCTGTCAAATAAATTAGCCCCTAACTATCTGGCTGGTTTATCATCATTAATGAATATCTGTGCGGTTTGTCCGCGATTTCCCTTTTTCCTGAGGTTGATGTGCAGTTAACAAGTTTCACCGATTACGGCTTACGTGCGCTGATTTACATGGCGTCGTTACCCGATGGGAAAATGACCAGCATCTCTGAAGTTACAGAGGTCTACGGCGTATCCCGTAATCATATGGTCAAAATAATCAATCAACTTAGTCGTGCCGGATACGTTGCTGCCGTCCGCGGGAAGAATGGTGGGATCCGTCTCGGTAAACCGGCACAGAGCATTCGTGTTGGCGATGTGGTACGTGAACTGGAACCGCTCTCTCTGGTGAACTGCAGCAGTGAGTTCTGCCACATTACGCCCGCTTGCCGCCTGAAACAGGCGCTTTCTCAGGCCGTGCAACGTTTTCTCAAGGAACTGGATAACTACACGCTGGCCGATTTGGTTGAAGAGAATCAACCGCTTTATAAATTATTGCTGGTGGAATGAAGAAAATTTCCACCGGAGCTGACAACGGAGGAACCGACATGTCACACGATCCTTTCCAGGAACGCGAAGCCGAAAAATACGCGAATCCTATCCCCAGCCGCGAGTTCATCATTGAACACTTAACAAAACGCGAAAAACCCGCCAACCGTGAAGAACTTGCCGTTGAATTAAACATTGAAGGTGAAGAGCAAACTGAAGCGCTTCGCCGTCGCCTGCGCGCCATGGAGCGCGACGGGCAACTGGTCTTTACTCGCCGCCAGTGCTACGCGCTGCCGGAACGCCTCGATCTGCTGAAAGGGACCGTCATTGGTCACCGCGATGGCTTCGGCTTCCTGCGCGTTGAGGGGCGTAAAGACGATCTGTACCTCTCATCTGAACAGATGAAAATGTGCATCCACGGCGATCAGATCCTGGCGCAGCCGCTGGGCGCCGACCGTAAAGGTCGCCGCGAAGCGCGTGTCGTACGCGTTCTGGTGCCAAAAACCAGCCAGATTGTTGGCCGCTACTTTACCGACGCGGGTGTGGGCTTCGTGGTGCCGGACGACAGCCGTTTGAGCTTCGACATTCTGATCCCACCTGAAGAGGTGATGGGCGCGCGCATGGGCTTCGTGGTGGTCGTGGAACTCACCCAGCGCCCAACCCGTCGTACCAAAGCGGTGGGTAAAATCGTCGAAGTGCTCGGTGACAACATGGGGACTACCATGGCCGTTGATATGGCGCTGCGTACCCATGAAATTCCGTATATCTGGCCGAAAGCGGTTGAAGAGCAGATCGAGAGCCTGCGTGAAGAAGTCCCGGAAGAGTCCAAAGTGGGCCGCGTGGATCTCCGCTCCCTGCCACTGGTCACGATCGACGGTGAAGACGCGCGCGACTTCGATGACGCCGTCTACTGTGAGAAAAAGCGCGGCGGCGGCTGGCGTCTGTGGGTGGCAATTGCCGACGTAAGCTACTATGTTCGTCCGCATACCCCGCTGGATAACGAAGCGCGCAGCCGTGGTACCTCGGTCTACTTCCCGTCTCAGGTTGTGCCGATGCTGCCGGAAGTGCTGTCTAACGGCCTCTGCTCCCTGAACCCGCAGGTTGATCGCCTCTGTATGGTGTGTGAGATGACCATCTCCAACAAAGGGCGCTTAACCGGCTACAAGTTCTACGAAGCGGTAATGAGCTCGCATGCGCGCCTGACCTATACCAAGGTCTGGCATATGCTGCAGGGCGACCAGGATCTGCGCGAACAGTATGCGCCACTGGTCAAACACATCGAAGAGTTGCATAACCTCTACAAAACGCTGGATCAGGCGCGCGAGGAGCGCGGCGGGATCTCCTTTGAGAGCGAAGAGGCGAAGTTTATATTCAACGCCGAACGTCGTATTGAGCGTATTGAACAGACCCAGCGTAACGACGCGCACAAGCTGATCGAAGAGTGTATGATCCTGGCGAACATCTCGGCGGCACGTTTCGTCGAAAAAGCCAAAGAGCCGGCGCTGTTCCGTATTCACGATAAGCCGTCGACGGAAGCCATCACCGCGTTCCGCTCCGTGCTGGCCGAACTGGGTCTGGAGCTGCCGGGTGGTAACAAACCTGAGCCGCGTGATTACGCTGAACTGCTGGAGTCCATTGGCGACCGTCCGGATGTAGAAATGCTGCAGACGATGCTGTTGCGCTCAATGAAGCAGGCGATTTACGATCCGGAAAACCGTGGTCACTTCGGCCTGGCGCTGCAGTCTTACGCCCACTTTACGTCGCCGATCCGTCGTTATCCTGACCTCTCTCTGCACCGTGCGATCAAGTATCTGCTGGCGCAGGAGCAAGGCCATAAAGGAAACACTACTGAAACCGGTGGCTACCACTATTCGATGGAAGAGATGCTGCAGCTGGGTCAGCACTGCTCCATGACCGAGCGTCGGGCCGACGAAGCCACGCGTGACGTGGCGGACTGGCTGAAGTGTGACTTTATGCTGGACCAGGTGGGTAACATCTTCAAAGGCGTGATTGCCAGCGTGACCGGCTTTGGCTTCTTCGTTCGTCTGGATGAGCTGTTTATCGACGGTCTGGTGCACGTCTCCAGCCTGGATAACGACTATTACCGCTTTGACCAGGTCGGCCAGCGTCTGATTGGCGAATCGGGCGGTCAGACCTATCGTCTGGGCGACCGTGTGGAAGTGAAGGTCGAGGCCGTGAATATGGACGACCGTAAGATCGACTTCAGCCTGATCTCCAGCGAACGCGCGCCGCGTAACGTCGGTAAAACCGAGCGTGAAAGGGCGAAAAAAGGCGGCAACGGTAAAGCGAGCGGCAAGCGCCGTCAGGCCGGGAAGAAGGTGAACTTCGAGCCGGACAGCGCGTTCCGCGGCGAGAAAAAGCAGAAGCCGAAGGCGGCGAAGAAAGAAGCTCGCTCAGCGAAAAAGCCTTCCGCGAAGACGCAGAAAATAGCGGCTGCCACCAAAGCGAAGCGCGCTGCGAAGAAAAAGCAGGCGGAGTAAAATTCCCCTCACCCTGACCCTCTCCCCGAAGGGGAGAGGGAAAAGAACAGTCATAATGAGAACCATCAATGAGTGAAATGATTTACGGCATCCACGCGGTGCAGGCCCTTCTCGAGCGCGCGCCGGAGCGTTTTCAGGAAGTCTTTATTCTGAAAGGGCGTGAAGACAAACGTCTGATGCCGCTGATTCATGCCCTGGAAGCACAGGGTGTGGTGATCCAGCTGGCAAACCGCCAGTTCCTGGATGAGAAAAGTGAAGGCGCGGTTCACCAGGGGATCATCGCCCGCGTGAAGCCGGGTCGTCAGTATCAGGAAAACGATCTGCCGGATCTGATCGCTGAGCTGGAGAATCCATTCTTCCTGATCCTCGATGGCGTAACCGATCCGCACAACCTCGGCGCGTGTCTGCGCAGCGCGGATGCGGCGGGTGTGCACGCGGTGATCGTGCCGAAAGACCGTTCTGCACAGCTGAACGCGACGGCGAAGAAAGTGGCCTGCGGCGCGGCGGAAAACGTTCCGCTTATCCGCGTGACCAACCTGGCACGCACCATGCGTATGCTGCAGGAAGAGAACATCTGGATCGTCGGTACCGCCGGTGAAGCGGATCATACCCTGTACCAGAGTAAAATGACCGGCAGTCTGGCGCTGGTGATGGGGGCGGAAGGCGAAGGTATGCGTCGTCTGACCCGCGAGCACTGTGACGAGCTGATCAGCATCCCGATGGCGGGCAGCGTGTCCTCCCTGAACGTTTCTGTTGCAACGGGCATCTGTCTGTTTGAAGCTGTGCGTCAGCGTAGCTGATTTTCGCCCGGTGGCGCTTCGCTTACCGGGCCTACGGTTTTGTAGGCCGGGTAAGGCGAAGCCGCCACCCGGCAAAACAACCTCACTCCTCTAACGACCGCAAATGGTCATCCTTCCTCAGCGTCATCAGCGCGACAATACTCACTACCGCCGTCGCCATCACGTAATACGCCGGAATATTCAGGTTGCCCGTTTCTTTAATCAGGCCGGTGATAATCAGCCCCGCACAGCCCGAGAAAATCGCATTCGACAGGGAGTAAGCCAGCCCAAGCCCGGTATAGCGCACGCGCGTCGGGAACATCTCAGAGAGCATTGCCGGCCCCGGCCCTGCCAGCATGCCTACCAGACCGCCTGCAATCAGGACCACGACTGTCTTCACCGCCAGGGTGCTGGACTCCGCCTGCAGAATTTTCAGCAGCGGCAGGGCGAGGATCAGCAGCAAAACAGTGGAGATAATCATCACCGTGCGGCGGCCAATTCTGTCACTCAGGATCCCTGACGGAATAATCGTCAGCGCAAAACCGATATTCGAAATTACCGCGATCAGCAGCGCCTGGTTAAACCCGGTATGCAGGGCTGACTGCAGATAGGTCGGCATAATCACCAGATAGGTGTACCCCGCTGCGGACCACACCATTACCCGGCCAATTCCCAACATGATGGCTTTCAGCGTGGCGACGGTATCCGCCTGAGCGGCAACCGGTTTTCCCTGCTGCTGCACAAAGCCTGGCGTCTCTTCCATACTGACACGTAGCCACAGCGCCACGATACCCATAGGCAACGCCAGGAAGAATGGAATGCGCCAGCCCCAGTCGTGCAGGGCTTCCGGCGTGAGGAGGGCGGAGAGCAGCGCCACAATGCCTGCGCCCGCTAACAAGCCCAGCGCCACGGTGAAGGACTGCCACGCGCCGTACAGGCCGCGTTTGCCGCGCGGGGCGAACTCGGTCATCAGTGAGACCGCACCGCCGTACTCGCCGCCCGCGAACAACCCCTGCAGGATGCGCAGGAGCGTGATAATGAGCGGCGCGGCAATGCCAATGCTGGCATAGACCGGCACCATACCGATGGCGGCGGTGGCGAGCGTCATCAACACCAGCACAATAATCAGCGTCGGCTTTCGGCCAATCCGGTCGCCGATGCGACCAAACACCACCGCCCCCAGCGGACGGAAGAAGAAAGCGATGGCAAACGAGGCGTAGGTGAGGATCAGGCTGGTCAGCCCCGCTTCGCCTTCAAGCTGGAAGAAATTCTTCGCAATGACGGTTGCGAGAAAACCATAGACCGCAAACTCATACCACTCGATAAAATTACCAATGGAGCCTGCAATTAATGCTCGCTTGTGCGCATCCGGTTGCATAACTTTCCTCACTGAAAGGGGTGAGAATAAATTATTCAACAAAGAAGAGGTGGTGAAATAGTTTATTCTTATGTTCTGTGAGCTATTTCACGAATGATATCAGCGGGATCGCTACTGTGTGACCGTACTCCCATGCAGCGTTATCGGGGTCTGTCCATACTTACCTTCATTGCCACTGAAGGAGGGAAACAGCATGCACTGGCAGACCCATACCGTTTTTAATCAACCTTCACCACTCTCTAACAGCAACCTTTTCCTTTCTGATTGTGCCCTGCGTGACGCGGTGACCCGCGAAGGTGCTGAGTGGGATATCGAGCTTCTCGCCAGCATCGGCCAGCAGTTAGGTACTGCGGAATCGCTGGAGCTGGGCAGGCTGGCGAACGTGAATCCGCCGGAGTTATTGCGCTATGACCCCACCGGGGAACGGCTGGATGACGTCCGCTTTCACCCGGCGTGGCACTTGCTGATGCAGGGACTGTGTGCCAACCGCGTACATAACCTCGCATGGGAAGAGGAGGCGCGTAAAGGCTCCTTTGTTGCCAGGGCCGCGCGGTTTGTGCTGCATGCGCAGGTGGAAGCCGGAACGCTGTGCCCCGTCACCATGACGTTTGCCGCCACACCGCTGCTGCAGCAGGCGCTACCTGAACCTTTCCGGCACTGGCTGACGCCATTACTGAGCGATCGCTACGATCCCCATCTGGCCCCGGCGGGGCAAAAACGCGGGCTGCTGATCGGCATGGGGATGACGGAAAAACAGGGCGGCTCAGACGTGCTCAGCAACACCACCAAAGCGGAGAAATGTAGCGACGGCAGCTACCGGCTGGTGGGGCATAAATGGTTTTTCTCCGTCCCGCAAAGCGATGCCCATCTGGTGCTGGCGCAGGCGAAAGGCGGGCTATCCTGCTTTTTTGTTCCGCGCTTTTTGCCTGACGGACAGCGCAATGCCGTGCGGCTGGAGCGCCTTAAGGACAAGCTCGGCAACCGCTCGAATGCCAGCAGCGAGGCAGAGTTTCTCGACGCCTCCGGCTGGCTACTGGGGGAAGAGGGCGAAGGGGTTCGGCAGATACTGAAAATGGGCGGGCTGACGCGCTTTGACTGCGCGCTGGGGAGTCACGGACTGATGCGTCGGGCGCTCTCGGTGGCGTTATATCACGCCCATCAGCGGCAGACGTTCGGCAAAAACCTCATCGACCAGCCGTTAATGCGCGAGGTATTAAGCCGAATGGCGCTGATGCTGGAGGGGCAAACGGCGCTGCTGTTCCGTCTGGCCCGGGCGTGGGATAAACGAGCCGATCCGCAGGAGGCTGCCTGGGCGCGGCTGTTTACCCCGGCGGCAAAATTTAGCGTGTGTAAAGCGGGCATTCCGTTTGTGGCGGAAGCGATGGAGGTGCTGGGGGGCGTCGGATATTGCGAGGAGAGTGAACTTCCCCGTCTGTACCGCGAGATGCCGGTGAACAGCATCTGGGAAGGGTCAGGCAATATCATGTGTCTGGACGTGCTGCGGGTGCTGGCGAAGCAGCCGGGTATTCACGACCTGCTTGCCGATGAGTTTGCGCAGGTAAAAGGGCAGGACAGACACTTCGACCGCAGCTGGCGACAGCTTCAGCAAAAACTGCGTAAGCCGCAGGAGGCACAGGGCAGGGAGATTGCTCAACAGCTCTTTTTACTGGGCGCCGGTAGCCAAATGCTGCGGCACGCGTCGCCCCCGATGGCGCAGGCGTGGTGCCGCATGATGCTGGATACCCGCGGCGGTACGCTGATGAGCGAGCAGGTACAAAGTGACCTGCTGCTGCGCGCCACGGGCAGGGTTGGCTAGTTTTTAAGCTGGAACAGACTCACCAGTTCGGTCAGATGCGAGCCCTTCTCGCGCAGCGTTTGTGCGGTTTGTTCGCTGCGTGAGATGCGATCGGCATTGATATGCGACGCTTCGCCAATATGGGTCATGGCGAGATTCACCTGGCCTATGCCTGCGGATTGCTCGCGTGAGGCATGGTTAATCTCGGTGACCAGCTGGCTGATGTTATCGATATGAACGATGATGGCATCCATCGCCAGGCGCGTCTGTTCAGACAGCGCGTGACCCTCGCTCACTTTTCTGAGGGTATCGCCAATCAGTTGTTCAATCTCCTTCACTGCATTCGCACTACGCCCCGCCAGGGCACGAACTTCCTGCGCGACGACCGCAAACCCTTTACCGTGTTCGCCAGCGCGGGCCGCTTCCACTGCCGCATTCAGCGCCAGAATATTGGTCTGAAAAGCGATGGACTCGATCACGCGGGTGATGTCTTCAATGCGTTTTGACGCTTCGCGTATGTCATCCATGGTCGACACGGCGTGGGCGACGGTTTCGCCACCCTGATGGACCGCGAGCGAGGTTTCACCCACCAGTTGCTGCGTTTGTTCCATGTTGGCGGCATTTTGCTGTACGGTCGCGGCCAGTTGCTCCATGCTGGCGGAGGTCTCTTCCACGCTGCTCGCCTGCTTGTTGATCTGCTCTGAAATCTCTCCGGTATCGGAGGCCAGCGCGTTGGTGCCCAAATGGATCTCACCTGCGGCTTCGCGAACCTGCAGCACAATTTTTTGCAGGCCGCCGCCGATGCCGTTGATGGCATCGATCAACTGCCCGACCTCGTCCTGGCGCGCCACGGGCAGGCTGGAGCGGAGATCGCCCGCGGCATATTGCCGGGCTAGATGGATCACGTTGCGCAGCGGCCGGGTTAGCATCCGGCGAATAAGCACCACGAACAGGGCTGCAAAGAGAATGGATAAGACCACGCCAGCCAGCAGGAAACGGTCGCGCATGGCGTTGACGCTTGCGAGCAGCACCGATTTATCTACTTCGCCCACGATAGTCCAGTTCCAGCCTGGCAGCGGGGTGTACGCCATTTTCAGCGTGCGTCCGTCGTCGCTTGTGCGTTCCAGCGTGCCAGGTTTGTCACCCAGCAGCTGTTGCTGTGTCGCGACGTCCCACCTGGGCAATTGCCCCTCTTCCGTGGTGTGGAACAGATATTGCCCGCGGGTTTTGCCGTTGCTGCGATCCAGCACAAAGAAATGACCGCTCTCGCCCAGGCGGCGGTTCAGGATTTTCTCGCGCATGACGTTCCAGGAGTGAGAGATGTCCACCCCGACAAAGACAATCGCAATGACCTGCCCTTCGGCATTTTTAACCGGCTGGTACTGAGTGATGTAACGCTTGCCAAATAACAGGGCCAGGCCGCGGTAGACTTCACCTTTGTTGACGGCGGCAAAGGCCGGACTGGAGGCATCCAGAACGGTACCCATCGCCCGATCGCCATTCTCTTTGCGCAGGGAAGTGGCGACGCGGACAAAGTCATTACCGCTGCGTACAAACAGCGTGGAAATAGCGCCTGTACGGTTCAGGAAATCGTCCGACAGGGTGTTGTTTTCATGCAGCCCGGTTTCTCCCCCTTTCAGCAGTGGAACGCTGAGCCCATTAATCGTCTGGGGTTGAGAAGCATCAATGCTCAGAGGCTGCGGTAAAAAGGTGGTAAACAGCCGGGTATAGCTCTCCACCTCTTCACTCAGGCTGGTGTTAAACATCTGCACCATGTCGACCATACCGGTGGACTGATTATGCAGATCCTCTACCGCAAGGGCTTCAAGCTGCTGGCTGGCTTTTTGGCTGAGCAGAAAAGTGAACAGCAGAAATAGCGTGGCGACACTGACGCCTGTAAGTAGCGATAGCTTCGCCCCCAGGCCTGCACGGCGAAAAACAGTGATCATAAATTGCTCATTTTTGAAAAGGTATGGTTCTTCAACGGCAGAGCAGAGATTACGTTTACTAAATTAGTGTAACAAAATGTTATTATATTGTTGTTAATTGGTTTTATCGGAGATAAAAAATTTGCAAAAACGAAAAGCCACTAAAAATAAGTGGCTTTTATCAGGAGGGGATTATACGTAGAGAATGGCCTGTACCCGCCAGTGGTCAATATGGTTATCTTCCTGCATCTGGATGATGCGATACCAGGAAGCACCCTGCTCATCGGCCTTTAATGCCACGACACGTTCAACGTCCTGCGGGCTCCCCGAGATATTATTCACGGAGATCTGGCCAATTTCATTCAGGCCAGTCACACAATCAGCACTGGCGAATTCTGCCGACTGCGCGGTTGTGCTCACCAGGCCTGCTGAGAGCAACAGAGAGGTCAAAGCAAGAGTTCGTTTCATCGTCAGCTCCATTTCACATATCTCCGGTATCCGCCGGGCAATCCTTCGCGAATAAACTCCCTTCCATTGACGCGGTCGTGGAGTTTATTGTGGACAGGAAAATGTCTATGGACGCAAAGCAGTGTAAATGTCGTTCAAAGGAAAACCATTATTTACGGTACAAAATAGCCTGTGAGTACCACTGTCCCGTTATGATGGTTTCGTCGATCATAATGATGACGTAGTAATCTGCTTTGGCGGCGACGGCTTGTGCTTTTATTGCCTCTTCTGCGTCATCCGGAGAACCGCGAACCAGCGCGGAGACGGTGCCCATTCGTTGTAATCCTTCCGTCTGATTACGACGAATCTCCTGTGGATGATCGGCGACCGGTGGAGCGGGTTGCGGCGTACCCTGCAGCGCGCTACAGCCACTGAGCAGAAACACCAGCAATAAAGCAGCAAACCTGCGCATAACCATATCTCGTTTCCTGATAGCCATAGTGTAGTTGTCTGTGAATTGAGTTTGCGGGGGAATGTTCCCGAAGTGTTAGCTGGGACGTATATTTCGAATGAAAATGACGTGAAAGCGTAACCCAGTTCTCAACATTATGAATCATACATTCGCAGAGGGTCGACAATGATTGAAATTGAAATACGCCACCTCGGCGACCATGAGATTTTACACGCCACGCCCGCGGGCAAACGTGATAAACCGCTACCGGTTGTCGTTTTCTATCACGGGTTTACGTCATCAAAACTGGTTTACAGTTATTTTGCAGTGGCGCTGGCGCAGGCGGGGTTTCGGGTAGTGATGCCGGATGCTCCCGACCACGGCGCACGCTTCACGGGCGATGAACAGGCGCGGCTTGGGCGGTTCTGGCACATTCTGCACGGCAGTTTGACCGAGTTTGCCGGGTTGCGTGATGCGCTTTATGCGGCCGGGTTGGTGGCCGACAATCGACTGGCCGTGGCCGGGGCGTCGATGGGGGGGATGGCTGCGCTGGGGATTATGACGCATCATCCTGACGTGACGTCCGTCGCCTGTCTGATGGGCTCGGGTTATTTTACGTCGCTGGCGAAGACCCTTTTCCCCCCTCAGGATGTCGCGGAAGTGACGGCGACGCTGGCAGAGTGGGAGGTGACCCGGGCATTGCCACGTCTGGCCGATCGCCCGCTGCTGCTGTGGCACGGTGATGCGGATGATGTGGTACCACCCGAAGGCACTTTCCGTCTACAGCAGGCGTTAAAGCATGAAGGACGGGACGGTAATCTGACGTGCCTGTGGGAAGCGGGCGTCCGTCACCGCATCACGCCAACGGCGCTGGACGCCACGGTAGCGTTTTTCCGCCAGCACCTTTAAACGCGCAGGATTTTTACGCCCTGATCCTCCAGCTTCTGGAGGATTTCCGGGTTGGCGCCTTTGCCGGTGATCACCATGTCGATCTGTTCGGCGCGGCTGAATAACATCCCTGCGCGCTCGCCCACTTTGCTGCTGTCGACCAGCACCACGAGCTTGCCCACGACGTTGAGCATGTTTTGTTCCGCCATGGCGGTCAACATATCGGTTTTATACAGGCCATCCGCGGTCAGGCCTTTGCCGCTGGTAAACATCCAGTGTCCGGCATAGAGACTGTTTTCGCTGTCCTGCGGGCTGAGCGTAATGGACTGACTCTTGTTGTACTGGCCGCCCATGATCACCACGCTCTCGTGCTCCTGATCGATCAGATAGTTAGCGAGCGGTAAGTAGTTAGTGATGATTTGCACCGGTTTGCCGCACATTTCGCGACCCAGCAGAAACGCCGTGGAGCCGCAGTTGATGACCACACTCTCGCCGGGATTCACCAGCTGTGACGCGGCTCTGGCAATTCGCACTTTTTCATCATGATTTTGTGCCTGATGGATATTCATTGGGGTCCAGCGAGGGCGCTGCTGGCTGATGGCTTCTGCCCCGTTGCGGACTTTTTTCAGTTTGCCGCTTTCGTCCAGCTTATTGATATCCCGCCGCGCCGTTGCCGGGGAGATCCCTAAACGTTCGATCACTTTCTCGACGGTGACGAACCCTGTTTGCGCCAGGAGTTCCAGGAGAATTTGATGCCGTTGCGCTTCCGTCATGAGCTATTCCGATAAGAATTGATTTGAAAAGATAATATTTGAAATAGCCTGAAAATACTAAAAGAAATATGGCCTCGCCAGGCATCCTGTCTGGCGAGGCGGCTGCACAATCAGAGGAAGGACTTGAATGGCAGGTCAGGCTCAATGGTGAAGCAATCATCGAAACCACGCGGGTAGTGATATTCGAGATTATCTTTGTCCAGCGGCCAGGTGAATTTGCCGCCGACCTGCCAGATGAACGGCTTGAAGCCATACTTCAGGCGATCTTTCTTCATCTCCCACAATACGCGGATTTCCTGCGGATCGGCCTGGAAATTCGACCAGATATCATGGTGGAACGGGATCACCACTTTGGTGTTCAGTGCTTCCGCCATGCGCAGCATATCGGCGCTGGTCATCTTGTCAGTAATACCGCGCGGGTTCTCGCCGTAGGAGCCCAGCGCCACATCAATCTGATGTTCGTTACCGTGCTTCGCATAGTAATTAGAGTAGTGAGAGTCACCGCTGTGGTAGAGGGAACCGCCAGGGGTTTTAAACAGATAGTTGACTGCACGCTCATCCATACCGTCTGGCAAAACGCCCGCGGCCTTTTGATCGGCTGGCAGGGTAATCAATGCGGTACGGTCAAAGGCATCCAGCGCATGGATTTCAATGTCTTTGATTTTCACCACGTCGCCTGGCTTCATCACGATGCAACGCTCTTTTGGCACTCCCCAGCCGACCCATAAATCCACGCAGGTCTGCGGCCCGATAAACGGCACGTTGCCAGGGCAGTTTTGCATCACAGCCGCCGCCACGTTGACGTCGATATGATCGTTATGATCGTGAGTGGAGAGCACAGCATCGATCTGGCGAATCGCAAAGGGATCAAGCACAAACGGTGTCGTACGCAGGTTCGGCTGTAGTTTTTCGACACCCGCCATACGCTGCATCTGATGCCCTTTTTTCATCAGTGGGTTGCCGTGGCTCTGTTTGCCCGTGCCGCACCAGAAATCAACACAGATATTCGCGCCACCCTCTGACTTCAGCCAGATGCCGGTGCAACCCAACCACCACATTGCAAAAGTACCTGGAGCCACGTTTTCCTGTTCGATCTCTTCATTCAGCCAGCTACCCCATTCCGGGAAGGTGCTCAGAATCCATGATTCACGGGTGATGGTGTTCACTTTACTCATCGTTTTCACTCCTGCTTTAATCAAAAGTAATCACATTGTGATTTGTTGTGATTAATGCTGGCATCCTTTAACGCACTTTGCAATGGTAAAAATGCGGAATTTTATCTGTTCTACTTCACGGTTTTGCCGCTTTTACCTTGTTAAACGAGTTGGAAATAAACATTAATTGTATGAATTATATGGGTTAATTTTATTCTTTAGTGCGAATGAGAAAGCCATTACTTACTGCAGGGAAATAATTTGCGGGATACGTCACAAATAATCAAATTCAATCTTGTGGTGATTATTTGTGATTAATAGAGTGATGACACCAACCTCACAGGGATTGCCCCTTGTGTTCTCATTGCTGGAGAGAGTTATGGAGATCCTCTACAACGTCTTTACCGTTTTCTTTAATCAGGTAATGACTAACGCCCCGCTGCTGCTGGGGATTGTGACGTGCCTGGGTTATATCCTGCTGCGTAAAAGCGTGAGCGTGATTATCAAAGGCACGATTAAGACCATTATCGGCTTCATGCTATTGCAGGCAGGGTCTGGCATCCTGACCAGCACCTTTAAGCCGGTCGTGGCGAAAATGTCGGAAGTGTATGGTATCAACGGCGCGATCTCTGATACCTACGCCTCAATGATGGCCACCATCGATCGTATGGGGGATGCCTACAGCTGGGTGGGTTACGCGGTTCTGCTCGCGCTGGCGCTGAATATCCTTTACGTTCTGCTGCGCCGCATTACCGGTATTCGCACCATCATGCTGACGGGGCACATCATGTTCCAGCAGGCAGGGCTGATCGCGGTGTCTCTCTTTATCTTCGGTTACCCCATGTGGACCACGATTATCTGCACGGCCGTGCTGGTATCGCTCTACTGGGGGATCACCTCCAACATGATGTACAAGCCGACGCAAGACGTCACTGACGGCTGTGGCTTCTCCATCGGCCATCAGCAGCAGTTTGCCTCCTGGATTGCTTACAAAGTTGCTCCGTACCTGGGTAAAAAAGAGGACAGCGTTGAAGATCTTAAGCTGCCGGGCTGGCTGAATATCTTCCACGACAACATCGTCTCAACCGCCATTGTGATGACCATTTTCTTCGGGGCCATTCTGCTCTCCTTCGGTATTGACGTGGTGCAGGCGATGGCGGGGAAAACCCACTGGACGGTCTATATCCTGCAGACCGGTTTCTCCTTCGCGGTGGCGATTTTCATCATTACTCAGGGCGTCCGTATGTTCGTTGCTGAGCTCTCGGAAGCCTTCAACGGGATCTCCCAGCGCCTGATTCCCGGCGCGGTGCTGGCCATCGACTGCGCCGCTATCTACAGCTTCGCGCCGAACGCGGTGGTCTGGGGCTTTATGTGGGGCACCATCGGCCAGCTGATTGCGGTGGGCATCCTGGTGGGCTGCGGCTCGTCCATTCTGATCATTCCTGGCTTTATCCCGATGTTCTTCTCCAACGCCACCATCGGTGTCTTTGCGAACCACTTTGGCGGCTGGCGCGCAGCGCTCAAGATCTGCCTGGTGATGGGCATGGTGGAAATCTTCGGTTGCGTGTGGGCGGTCAAGCTCACCGGTATGAGCGCCTGGATGGGCATGGCGGACTGGTCAATTCTGGCCCCACCGATGATGCAGGGCTTCGCCTCCGTCGGACTGGTCTTTATGGCCGTCATCATCCTGATTGCACTGGCTTATATGTTCTTCGCGGGTCGCGCGCTGCGCGCAGAAGAAGATGCGGAAAAACAAACAGCAGAAGTTTCTGCTCATTAAGGAGTTTCGATTATGACCGTACGTATTCTGGCTGTCTGTGGCAATGGGCAAGGTAGCTCCATGATCATGAAGATGAAAGTGGACCAGTTTTTAACCCAGTCAAACATTGACCACACGGTAAACAGCTGCGCGGTGGGCGAATACAAAAGCGAGCTGAACGGCGCGGATATCATCATCGCCTCTACTCATATCGCCGGTGAAATCACCGTGACGGGCAATAAATATGTGGTGGGTGTACGCAACATGCTGTCGCCTGCGGATTTCGGCCCCAAGCTGCTGGAAGTGATCAAAGAACACTTCCCACAAGACGTGAAGTAAGGACGCCCTATGAAACTACGTGATTCGCTGGCAGAGAATAACTCCATCCTTTTACAGGCTGAGGCCAGCACCTGGCAGGAAGCGGTCAAGCTGAGCGTGGACTTACTGGTTAAGGCTGACGTGGTCGAGCCGCGTTATTACCAGGCCATTCTTGATGGCGTGGAACAGCACGGCCCTTACTTTGTCATTGCGCCAGGTCTGGCCATGCCGCATGGCCGCCCGGAAGAGGGCGTGAAGAAAACCGGCTTCGCGCTGGTGACGCTGAAAACGCCGCTGGTGTTTAACCATGAAGATAACGACCCGGTCGACATTCTGATCACCATGGCGGCCGTTGATGCCAACACCCATCAGGAGGTCGGCATCATGCAGATCGTCAACCTGTTTGATGACGAAGCTAATTTTGACCGTTTACGTGCCTGCCGCACCGCGCAGGAAGTGCTGGATTTAATTGATAACGCCACAGCGGCGGCCGTTTAAGAGGAATTGAAAATGTCATTACCTATGTTGCAGGTTGCGCTGGATAACCAGACGTTGTCCCACGCTTACGAAACTACCCGTCTGATCGCCGAAGAAGTGGACATCATCGAAGTGGGCACCATTCTGTGCGTCGGCGAGGGCGTTCGCACCGTTCGCGACCTGAAAGCGCTCTATCCACACAAAATCGTGCTGGCGGATGCCAAAATTGCTGACGCAGGAAAAATTCTCTCCCGCATGTGCTTCGAAGCTAACGCTGACTGGGTCACCGTGATCTGCTGTGCGGATATCAACACCGCGAAAGGTGCGCTGGATGTGGCAAAAGAGTTCAACGGCGATGTGCAGATCGAACTGACCGGTTTCTGGACCTGGGAGCAGGCACAGGCGTGGCGCGAGGCTGGCATTCAGCAGGTGGTTTATCACCGCAGCCGTGATGCCCAGGCCGCGGGCGTGGCGTGGAGCGATGCGGATATCAGCGCGATTAAACGCCTGGCGGATATGGGCTTTAAAGTGACCGTTACCGGTGGTCTGGCGCTGGAAGATCTGCCGCTGTTCAAGGGCATCCCGATTCACGTCTTTATTGCGGGGCGTAGCATTCGTGATGCGGCCTCTCCGGTAGAAGCTGCGCGTCAGTTCAAACGCTCAATCGCTCAGCTTTGGGGCTAAGGAGCGGGTATGTTGTCAAAACAGGTCCCGCTTGGCATCTATGAAAAGGCACTCCCTGCGGGGGAGTGCTGGCTGGAGCGGTTGCAGCTGGCAAAACAGCTGGATTTCGATTTTGTCGAAATGTCAGTGGATGAGACGGATGCGCGTCTCTCTCGCCTCGACTGGAGCCGCGAACAGCGTCTGGCGCTGGTGAGCGCTATCGCGGAAACGGGCGTGCGCGTGCCTTCCATGTGCCTCAGCGCCCACCGTCGTTTTCCGCTTGGCAGCGAAGATGATGCCGTGCGTGCGCAGGGGCTGGCGATCATGCGTAAAGCCATTCGTTTTGCGCAGGACGTTGGCATTCGCGTGATTCAGCTCGCCGGGTATGACGTTTACTACCAGGAAGCTAATGATGAAACGCGCCGTCGTTTTCGTGACGGCCTGAAAGAGAGCGTCGAGATGGCCAGCCGCGCGCAGGTGACGCTGGCGATGGAGATCATGGATTATCCGTTGATGAACTCCATCAGTAAGGCGCTGGGCTACGCGCACTACCTGAACAACCCGTGGTTTCAGCTCTATCCTGATATCGGCAATCTGTCGGCGTGGGATAACGACGTACAAATGGAGCTGCAGGCGGGTATCGGGCATATCGTGGCGGTTCACGTCAAAGATACCCGTCCTGGCGTATTCAAAAATGTTCCGTTCGGCACCGGGGTGGTGGATTTTGAACGGTGCTTCCAGACGCTCAGGCAGACCGGCTACTGCGGGCCGTACCTGATTGAGATGTGGAGTGAAACGTCGGACGACCCGGCCGCGGAAGTGGCAAAAGCCCGGGACTGGGTACGCGAGCGCATGGCGCAGGCGGGGTTACTGGAGGCTGAATATGCTTAAGCTCAAACAGCAGGTCTTTGAGGCCAATATGGATCTCCCGCGTTACGGACTGGTTACGTTCACCTGGGGCAACGTCAGCGCTATCGATCGCGAGAAGGGGCGGGTGGTAATCAAACCGAGTGGCGTAGCGTATGACACCATGACCGTTGACGATATGGTGGTGGTGGATCTCGACGGACAGGTTGTGGAGGGAAAATGGCGTCCCTCTTCAGATACGGCCACGCATCTGGCGCTGTACCGACGCTATCCATCACTGGGCGGCGTCGTGCATACCCACTCGACCCATGCCACGGCCTGGGCGCAGGCGGGGCTGGCCATTCCGGCGCTGGGTACGACCCATGCGGACTACTTCTTTGGCGACATACCCTGCACCCGCGCGTTAACGCAGGCTGAAGTGGAAGGGGAGTACGAACTCAATACCGGGAAGGTGATTATCGATACGCTGGGTGAAACTGAACCGTTGCATACGCCGGGCATTGTGGTCTATCAGCACGGTCCGTTCGCCTGGGGAAAAGATGCTCACGACGCGGTACATAATGCTGTCGTGATGGAGGAAGTGGCACGCATGGCGTGGATTGCCCGCGGCATCAACCCACAGCTTCAGGGCATTGATGATTACCTGATGAACAAGCATTTCATGCGCAAGCACGGCCCGAATGCCTATTACGGGCAGAAGTGAATACGTGCTCTGGAATACCGAAAACGGTTGTAACCGGTGGTATTTCAGAGCCATTCACAAAAAAAAGCCCCCGGGCAGGGGGCAACGTAAACTATGGCTATGTTCTCGTTGTTGGCTTTCCTGGTGCTAGCGTTAAAGCGTTATCGGTAAATATCTGCACTGGCGTGCATATTGCCGTTGCTGCCGGGCTCACGCGTCAGAACGACGTGATAGTAGGTTGCGCCCTGCGCATCGGTTTCTTCATTAAGCGCCTGATCTGCTTCACTTTCAGTGGCGAAATTATGATTAATGTAGATTACGCCCAAGCTTTGCACATCATCCATGTTCCTGGCCTGCCGGCCGTCTATTTTGATGGCTGCCATCGCGTTTGCACTGAGCAAAAGCGCCGCCATAATGGCTAATGCGATTTTTTTCATGATTTGCGCTCCACGACTGCGTGCTGTGAGAGGGAGGGGCTCCTTCTTTAATTCAGGTGGTCTCTGATTAAAGTGTAATCACTCATCCGGCGGGGATGCGTGACCATTTCTGATGCAGTTGTTCAAAAAAACACCGCTTCCAGGTGCGATTAATTTTAAATCACCCACTTAGACCAGCTTTACGCTTTGTGCGAATTATTTGTGCAATCAGCTTGAGTTTCCGGGGGCGCGCAAGTATTATGACGCGTCAATTTTTCAGCCGACCTTTAACACGTTCCTTGCCTCCCCGGGCCTCGGCTGACCCAGACAGGAGGCTGAATAATCCGTAAGGAGCAATTCGATGCGTCATTACGAAATCGTTTTTATGGTCCATCCTGACCAGAGCGAACAGGTTCCGGGTATGATCGAGCGCTACACTGGTGCAATCACTGCAGCAGCGGGCACGATCCACCGTCTGGAAGACTGGGGCCGCCGTCAGCTGGCTTACCCGATCAACAAACTGCACAAAGCTCACTACGTTCTGATGAACGTTGAAGCGCCGCAGGAAGTGATCGATGAGCTGGAAACTAACTTCCGCTTCAACGATGCCGTTATCCGCAGCATGGTTATGCGTACTAAACACGCAGTTACCGAAGCATCTCCGATGGTTAAAGCGAAAGACGAGCGCCGTGAGCGTCGCGATGATTTCGCAAACGAAACCGCAGATGATTCTGATGCTGGGGATTCTGAAGAGTAATTTCTGATGACCAACCGTCTGGCGTTGTCCGGCATCGTATGCAGGGCTCCCCTTCGAAAGGTCAGTCCATCAGGAATTCCGCATTGCCAGTTCGTGCTTGAGCATCGTTCTGTGCAAGAGGAAGCCGGGTTTCACCGGCAGGCGTGGTGCCAAATGCCCGTTATTGTTAGCGGACACGAAAACCAGGCCATTACTCACAGTTTAACGGTCGGTAGTGCAGTAATCGTTCAGGGGTTCATTTCTTGCCACAAGGCAAAGAACGGTCTGAGCAAAATGGTTCTGCATGCCGAGCAGATTGATTTGATAGATTCTGGAGACTAGCCATATGGCACGTTATTTCCGTCGTCGCAAGTTCTGCCGTTTCACCGCGGAAGGCGTTCAAGAGATCGACTATAAAGATATCGCAACGCTGAAAAACTACATCACCGAAAGCGGTAAGATTGTCCCAAGCCGTATCACCGGTACTCGTGCAAAATATCAGCGTCAGCTGGCTCGCGCTATCAAACGCGCTCGCTACCTGTCCCTGCTGCCGTACACTGATCGTCATCAGTAATCGGGCACGGTCCATTAATACGACTTTAAGAGGATAAGGTAATGCAAGTTATTCTGCTTGATAAAGTAGCAAACCTGGGCAGCCTGGGTGATCAGGTAAACGTTAAAGCGGGCTACGCTCGTAACTTCCTGGTTCCACAGGGTAAAGCTGTTCCAGCTACCAAGAAAAACGTAGAGTTTTTCGAAGCACGTCGCGCTGAACTGGAAGCCAAACTGGCTGACGTTCTGGCGGCTGCTAATGCTCGCGCTGAAGCAATCAACGCACTGGGCACTGTTACCATCGCTTCCAAAGCTGGCGACGAAGGTAAACTGTTCGGTTCCATCGGTACCCGCGATATCGCTGATGCAGTTACTGCAGCAGGCGTTAAAGTGGCTAAGAGCGAAGTTCGTCTGCCGAACGGCGTTCTGCGTACCACTGGTGAGCACGAAGTTGACTTCCAGGTTCACAGCGAAGTGTTCGCTAAACTGGTTGTTAACGTTGTAGCTGAGTAATTTTTTACTCTGCTCACGTTGAAACGCCGGCCTTGCGCCGGCGTTTTGCTTTTTAAAGAAACCGGTTTTTAACGCGCCCGGATAAAACTGCCGTCAGGCTGGCGAGTAAACAGCACCTGCTGACCATTGCCGGTATCAATCGTTAATCCTGTCACCACACCGCTGGCATTCTGGCGAATCTGCACCATCTGCCCGTTCTGCAGGTTACTGAGCGGCTTACCCGCGCCTTCCACTTGCGCCATGGCATAGACGTCGGTCGGCGGCAGGTTGTGGTCGCGGAACAGCTGCGCCAGGGTTTTGCCCGGCTCCACGCGATAGGAACGCCACTGCTGTTCAATACCGGTGGGTTGTTGTGCCGGTGGCGCAGACGGGGTGGCGGCCTGCTCCTGCGGCTGTTCATCCTGAATGGGCTCCGGCTCAACCGGCGCGACCTGACCCGGATCGTTCGACGGGGTGACGAGTTGCGTCTGCATGGGTTGTGCGTCAGGCTTCGGTCGCGTTTGCGACTGAATGTCCAACTGAGCGTTGCGGGTGACGGGCGCGGTATCGACATCATCGCCACCGGAAGGAAGCAGGAAGCCCACGATCACCATCAACGCGCCAATGATGATCCCTCTGCGATGCAGAGGCGGCAGCGGATCCATGATGCGAAAATTGTCCGGCGCCTGCCAGATTTTCGCCAGGGTAGGTTTCAGTTCAAATCGCCCGGGCATGGCACTCCTCCTGCTCCGCGTCTTTTTATCCTGTGCTCCGAAGTATAGTTTGCTAACTGCCTGAACGACGTAGCAAACCCGACATCCGTGACATCAGTTCGGGATTAATCCTGGTTCTCTCTATTGTTTCTGTTTCGTCGCGGTTTGTCACCTTAACTTCAGACAAAGTTTTACCCATAAGGGCATGGCTGATATGCTGCCCGCTACTTTAAATGTGATGGAAGGAAAACCCATGACCACCCCGACTTTTGACACTATCGAAGCGCAGGCAAGTTACGGTATCGGCTTGCAGGTAGGACAGCAACTGAGCGAATCCGGCCTGGAAGGTCTGTTACCAGAAGCGCTGGTGGCGGGTATTGCTGACGCGCTGGAAGGCAAACAGCCTGCCGTTCCGGTCGATGTCGTACACCGTGCGCTGCGTGAAATCCACGAACGTGCTGACGCCGTGCGTCGTGCGCGCTTTGAAGAGATGGCAGCCGAAGGTGTGAAATATCTCGAAGAGAACCGTGAGCGTGAAGGCGTGAACAGCACCGAGTCCGGTCTGCAGTTCCGCGTGATCAATCAGGGCGACGGCGCAATCCCGGCGCGTACCGACCACGTTCGCGTCCACTACACCGGTAAACTGATCGACGGTACCGTTTTCGACAGCTCCGTCGCGCGCGGCGAACCGGCTGAGTTCCCGGTGAACGGCGTTATCGCGGGCTGGATCGAAGCGCTGACCCTGATGCCAGTCGGTTCCAAATGGGAACTGACTATCCCGCATAACCTGGCTTACGGTGAACGTGGCGCTGGCGCGTCCATTCCGCCATTCAGCACCCTGGTATTTGAAGTCGAGCTGCTGGAAATTCTGTAATCGACTTTTCTTATTTCCTCTCCCCGGCTGGGGAGGGGAAAATAGTGTTAAAACCTATAGTTACGACGTAATCAATATTTTATCTTGCAAACGAAACTGTTGCGTGTATTTTTGTGAGCTGTTTCGCGCTGTATGAGTGATATGACACTCACTTTCAACATATTGTTAACATAATATCTAAATCATAGTGTTCATCCCGCCGATTCTTACCTAATATCGATTAGCCCTTACATGGGGAACGTCATTTTTTGACGTATTTAAAGGCCAGAAGAGCCTTAACAACACAGACAGGCATAAACAGGAAAATATCACATGGTAGATCAGGTCAAAGTCGTCGCCGGCGAAGAGGCGTCGTCTGAACAGTCGCTACGGCGCAATCTCACAAATCGTCATATTCAGCTCATTGCCATTGGGGGGGCCATCGGTACCGGGCTGTTTATGGGGTCAGGCAAAACCATCAGTCTCGCCGGACCGTCAATCATATTCGTGTATATGATTATCGGTTTTATGCTGTTCTTCGTGATGCGTGCAATGGGTGAATTGCTGCTCTCGAATCTCGAATACAAATCCTTCAGCGACTTTGCTTCTGACCTGCTTGGCCCGTGGGCAGGCTATTTCACCGGCTGGACCTACTGGTTCTGCTGGGTTGTAACCGGTATGGCGGATGTCGTGGCGATCACGGCTTACGCGCAGTTCTGGTTCCCGGGACTGTCGGACTGGGTGGCCTCGCTGGCGGTCATTGTGCTGCTGCTGAGCCTCAACCTTGCCACCGTTAAAATGTTCGGTGAGATGGAGTTCTGGTTCGCGATGATTAAGATCGTGGCCATTGTCGGACTCATCGTGGTGGGTCTGGTTATGGTGCTGACGCACTTCCAGTCCCCAACCGGTGTTCAGGCATCGTTCACCCACCTGTGGAATGACGGGGGCTGGTTCCCGAAAGGCATCAGTGGCTTCTTTGCGGGCTTCCAGATCGCGGTGTTCGCCTTTGTAGGGATTGAGCTTGTCGGTACGACCGCTGCGGAAACCAAAGATCCGGAGAAATCACTGCCGCGCGCAATCAACTCCATTCCGGTGCGTATCATCATGTTCTACGTGTTCGCGCTGATCGTCATTATGTCGGTGACGCCGTGGAGTTCAGTGGTGCCAAGCAAGAGCCCGTTCGTTGAGCTGTTCGTGCTGGTGGGTCTGCCTGCTGCCGCGAGCCTGATTAACTTCGTGGTGCTGACCTCTGCGGCTTCATCTGCCAACAGCGGCGTGTTCTCAACCAGCCGTATGCTGTTTGGTCTGGCGCAGGAAGGCGTGGCGCCGAGCGCGTTCGCGAAGCTCTCTAAACGTGCCGTACCGGCGAAAGGGCTGACCTTCTCGTGCATGTGCCTGCTGGGTGGCGTGGTAATGCTCTATGTGAACCCAAGCGTGATTGGCGCGTTTACCATGATCACCACGGTCTCTGCGATTCTGTTCATGTTCGTCTGGACCATCATCCTGTGTTCATACCTGGTGTACCGCAAGCAGCGTCCACACCTGCATGAAAAATCGATCTACAAAATGCCGCTGGGCAAGCTGATGTGCTGGGTGTGCATGGCGTTCTTCGTGTTCGTACTGGTTCTGCTGACGCTGGAAGATGACACCCGTCAGGCACTGATCGTCACGCCGCTGTGGTTTATCGCGCTGGGGCTGGGCTGGATGTTTATCGGTAAGAAACGTATGGCAGGCGTACGGTAAAAGTAAAACGGCAACTTCGGTTGCCGTTTTTAGTTTTTGCACCCTCTCCCCGTGGGTGTACGGTCCGGGGACATGGTAGACAGGTGTTCGGGGACATGGTGAACACTTTTTAACATCCTTTACCCATGGTGATCGACTTTTTCTTCAGGTCGATCACCCCCACTTTCGTGCTGTACCACCACACTTCATAGCAGCCATCCTCCTGCGTCTCCTTCAGTCCGACCCGTTCTCCCCTGAACGCTTTACCCGCGCTCAGACTTACCCCTTTCACGCTCAGCTTTCCGCTGATATCCACTTTCCTGACCATCACGCCCTCGTCGTATTCCGGGGGCGTTGTGTTGCCGCTGTACCGTCGCGATGACGGCTGATACCGCGAGCCCGGTACCGCCATATCCAGCGCCTCATGCGGGCGTTCAAGGTTATAGACCGTCCGCCAGTGGTCGAAGGCGCGCTGCAGTTCACCGCTGTCCGCGAACCACTTCCCCTGCAGCACTTCCGCCTTCAGGCTGCGGTGAAAACGCTCCAGCTTGCCCTGCGTCTGCGGATGATACGGCCGGGAGTGCCCCACCCGGATACCCTGGCGCATAAGCCACAGCTCCAGCGCCGTCCAGGTGCCGGTGGTGTCTCCCCACGGTGAGCCGTTATCCATCGTCATCCTGTCCGGCAGGCCGTAGCGTTCAAACACGCTGACCAGCTGCTGCTGCACGGTCTCACGACGTTCATCGTTACAGTGCACCAGGCACAGGGAAAAACGGGAGTGGTCGTCCAGCAAAGTGAGCGGATGGCAGCGGCCACCGCCAAAGGGAAAGTGGCCCTTAAAATCCATCTGCCAGAGCCGGTTGGGCGCATCATGTTCGAACCGTCCCGTGGCGGGAATGCCCGGTGAAGTGCCCGGCAGCAGGCCGTGACGGGCCATCAGGGTATGAACGGTGCTGAAGGCGGGCATGGTGTGCCCCTGGTCTTCCAGCCAGCGTTTAATCTTGCGGGCTCCCCAGCGTTGATGACGGTCATGGGCCATGCGCAGCAGGGCAGTGATGTCGTCAGATGAGCGGTTCGGGGAATGGTGCGGTATGCGCGGGCGGTCCTGAAGGCCGGAGGCCCCTTCCTCCGCCCAGCGACGAAGCCACTTGTAGCCGGTGGCAGGTGAAATGCCGAAGCGACGGCAGAGGGAACGGATGTTCGCCCCGTCCTGCGAGGCGAACAAAACAAACTCGGTACGTAATGACATGGTATCTCTCGCATCCCAGGGCATAAGCGACTCCATAAACGGGTTCTTATGCCTTAGTTGTAAGTGTCTACCATGTCCCCGAACAAGCGTTCACTATGTCCCCGGACCGTACAGTGGGAGAGGGCCGGGGTGAGGGCATCAGGCCGCACCGGGCTTTTTTATTCCCCCGCTAATGCCCGCGGGAACAGAACGTTATTCTCAAGACTGATGTGCTCCATCAGGTCATCGATCATCTCGTTAATGCCGTTATACATCGCTTTCCATGTGGTGCACGCTTCCGGTGGCGGGGTGACGTTGTGGGTGGTGTGCTTGATCACCTCCAGCAGTTCGCCCGCCTCATCATGTTCGCTTTCCATTACGCTGATGGGCCCCATCGCCTGACTGCCCATTCCCTGTTTTATCATCGGGAAGAGGATCTGCTCCTCTTTCATCATGTGGCTGGAGAGCTCTTCGTGCAGCAGGGTCAGGTATTTCGCCAGGCCGCGGGGTACGGAAAGTTTGTCGGCATGAACGCGTTCCACTTTGGTCGCCTGCAGGATCAGTTCCGGCAGTTGTTCGCGATGACGGTCATGGTAACGTTTGATGATATGGTCAATGATTTCCGCAAGCGGGGCGGCTCGCCAGTCCTTGTCGACAGGCTGCTCGGCCAGACGTGCCAGCTCTGCTTCAATCACCTCAACGTCCAGCGCCTTGCGCGAAGCCGCACGTGCCAGGGTTTGCTTACCGCCGCAGCAGTAATCCATATCGTATTTACGGAACAGCGCAGAAGCGCGAGGAATGGAGAGCGCCAGCTCGCCAAGGGGTTGGTCGCGAAAGGCCATAGCAGTTACCTCGTCATCAATAATATAAATTGCATGTTAAATGCATCTTTATGGTGATGCTATAACCCTTAGGAGGGAAGGGTATAAATGCGATGCAGATCACAAAAAAATAGCTCTTTTAACTCCCTGAATGGGCTCGGGAAAATCCTTTAGAAACTTTTTAAAAGTGGAGAAACAGTAAACAACCCGCCGCCCCTGCCGATAGATCCACGTCAGACAAACCTGCATATAACAAAGGCAACGCATGTTTAAACGTATAAAAGTCATTACCCTTCTCATTTCGGTGCTGCTTGTGCTCGGCATCATGCAAGTGATTTCTGCCGGTATCTTTATCAACGCGCTGAATAACGATAAAGACAACTTCACCGTGTCGCAGCTTTCCAGCAAAAATGTGGCGGAGTTTACCGACGCGTGGATCAGCCTGAACCAGGCGCGCGTCACCCTGAACCGCGGGATGCTGCGCCTGCAAAGCAGCATGGCCTCGCAGATTAACGGCGGGCAGTTAAATGAGCTGGTGAACACGGCGAAAAACCTGCTGGCGGAAGCGCAGGTCCATTACGATAAATATTATGCCTTGCCGAATACCCCGGGGCTGGATGAAAACCTGGCGAACCGGCTTGAAGAGCAGTACCGCATATACTCCGCGACGCTGACGCAAATGAACGTTCTGCTGAGCCAGGGCAATCTGGAAGATATGTTTAAGCAGAATGCGGAGCAAAAACAAAACGCGATGCAGACGGTTTATCGTGAATGGCGTGAAGCGCAGGCTGCGCTGACAGATAAAGGCATTCAGGATAATGAAAGTGATTACAAGCGCATCCTGTGGATCCTCTCTGCGGTGATGTTGCTGGTGATTGTGGTGATTATTTCCAGCTGGGTAGCCATGCGCCGCGTGCTGCTGCTGCCGCTGGAAGAGGTCATCAACCATATCCGTGCCATTGCGGCAGGGGATTTGACCCAGCCGATTCAGGCAGACGGTAACAATGAAATGGCGATTCTGGCGCGCAACGTGCAGGAGATGCAAACCTCACTGGCGAACACCGTGGGCGTGGTGCGAGAAGGGGCCGATACCATTTACACTGGTGCCGGTGAAATTTCTGCCGGCAGTAACGATCTCTCTTCCCGTACCGAACAGCAGGCTGCTTCCCTGGAAGAGACGGCAGCCAGCATGGAACAGCTGACGGCAACCGTGAAGCAGAACGCCGATAACGCGCGTCAGGCTTCCCGTCTGGCGCTGGATGCCTCTTCAACAGCGAAGAAGGGCGGAAACGTGGTCGAAGGCGTTGTGCGTACGATGGAAGAGATCGCCACCAGCTCCAGCAAAATCGCGCAAATTACCAACGTGATCGACGGTATTGCCTTCCAGACTAATATCCTGGCGCTGAACGCGGCGGTGGAAGCGGCACGCGCAGGTGAGCAGGGGCGTGGCTTTGCGGTGGTGGCCGGTGAAGTGCGTACCCTGGCCCAGCGCAGCGCCCAGGCGGCGAAAGAGATCAAAGCGCTGATCGATGATTCCGGCGAGCGCGTAAACGCCGGCTCGCAGCTGGTTAACGAAGCCGGAGCCACGATGGCTGAGATCGTTAATGCGGTCACCCGCGTGACCGACATCATGGGCGAAATTGCCTCGGCTTCTGACGAGCAGAGCCGCGGTATCGACCAGGTGGGCCAGGCGGTAGCCGAGATGGACCGCGTGACCCAGCAGAACGCCTCGCTGGTGGAAGAGTCTGCAGCCGCGGCCGCCGCGCTGGAAGACCAGGCTGCTCGTCTGAACGACGCGGTGGCGGTGTTTAAAATCATCCGCAACCAGGCGGTCAAAACGGCACCGGTAAAAACCTATGTGCCTAAAGCGCAGCCCGTCGCGGCTACGTCTGAAGCGAACTGGGAAACGTTTTAATATCATGCCGGGTAAGGCGTAGCCGCCACCCGGCAAAAATCACATCTCCGACGCCGGAACGACCCTCGGTTTTTCCGGCTTCGCTCTCACCGCCATCACCACCCCCACTACCAGCAACGCGATCCCGCAGGCCGTTAACAGCGGCGGTACGCTCTGGCGCATCAGGAAGGTATACAGCAACCCGGCCAGGGTTTCGAAGACAATCAGCGGCCCTAAGATCACCGTCGGCAGCTTCTGGCTGGCAATGTTCCAGCACAGCGCGCCCACCCAGGAGCAGAGCACGGCAATGGCGATCATCAGCCCGACAAAGACCCACGGTCGCGGTCCGAAGGGCTGGGTGAAGTCCGGCTGTTGATGGCTTAACCAGATACACGCCCCAACATATCCTACCAGTGAGACCGGCAGCGTCACCAGCGCCTGCGCTGTTGCCCACATCATTGGATGTTTATCCGGGTTCTCCCGCAGCCAGCGCGCATTGCGCAGGGCATACCAGGCCCAGCATGCGACAGAAATAAACGCCAGGCCGATCCCCGAGCCGTAACGCCAGAGGCTGAAGTCCACCCGCCCATGACGCAGTTCGGCAATATTGACGCATACCAGACCCACGGCGGTGCAGATCAGCGCTGGCGCCATTTTTGACCACGCCAGTTTGCCATCTCGCTGGCTGTAAAGCAGGTTCGCAAAGACGGGGATGACGACCGGCAGCGTGCCGATAATCATGGTCGACACCGGCGCGCCGGTACGCTGAATGGCGCTGGCGAGGCACACGTAATAGATAAGATTACCCATCATGGTCAGCGCCAGCGCGGTGCCCCAGTCCTGACGGCTAAGCTGACGCAAGCGTGCGCGTCCCAGCCACGCCAGGGGGAGGGCAATCAGCCCCAGCGCCAGATAACGTCCTGTCGACTGCAGCAGTGCCGGGTATTCGGGCACGATCAGCGGACCGACAAAAATCAGCCCCCACATCATCCCGGCCAGCAGGGCATACAACACACCACTAATCATTTTTCCATCCACATTGATTCACGTTGCGATCAGTGTAGGCGGGGCAAAGGGGGGCGTATTGTATGAGATTGCGCATTAGCGCCGGGCGACCTGCTTCTGATAGCGCACGGGGGTAATGCCGTAGCGGCGGGTAAACGCGCGGGTTAAATGCGACTGGTCGGTCAGCCCGGTTGCGGCGGCGACTTCTGCTGCGGGCATGCCGTGCGTGAGGAACGCCTTGGCGCGCCACAGGCGGATGGCCATCAGCATCTGATGCGGCGTCACATGAAAATGGGCTTTGAACTGGCGCTGGAAATGGTACGGGCTCAGCGAGACGACGCTGGCCAGCTCGTCCAGCGTCAGGGCGTGCATATAGTTATCGTGCAGATACTCACGCACCCGTTCGAACCGATGTGCCCCTTCGTGAATAACCGGCGCGTGGTGGGCTAACGGCTGGAAGGTCTCAATCAGATCCAGCAGCATCCCTTTTTGCGCCAGCGGGTCGTCCGTGTGCCACAAACCATAAATGAGTCTGCCGATTTGCTGCGAGCGCAGCGGGTCATAACGGGTCACATCGCTAAACCACCAGTGCCGGAGGCCGGTAACCTCTTCCAGCAGATCGGGTTCGATGTACACCATCCGGTAGCGCCAGCCGTCTTCGGTGGCGGATTCACCGGTATGGATCTCGTCCGGGTTCATGGTCACAACGGATTTTTCAGGGGCGAGATGCTGGGTGCCGCGATAGCGAAAACGCTCGGCACCGGTTTCAATGGTGCCGATTCCGAAGGCTTCATGGGTATGAGGCTCAAAGGCATAGCGGGAAATATGCGCGTGATAGAGTTCGATGCCCGGCACCTGCGCCAGATGGCGAAAGCGCGCGTGGTCTCTCTCATCAATGAACTGTTCCGGTACGCCTTGCACGGGGAGCCTCCTCATGGGTCATCTCTCCATTATCAAAGATGACCCGAAGGGATGCCACAAAAAATAACCAGTTCTTAACAATTACAGGATGGCTTTGACGCTCTCCGCCAGCGGCGTGGTCGGGCGGCCGATCAGTTTGCTCAGGGTGCGGCTGTCGTCGTACAGGCCGCCTTTCGACGCGCCCACATCGGAGTCCGCCAGCATATCCGCCAGCCCTGCCGGCAGACCAACCCCCTTCAGCGCGGCGGCAAAATCCGCCTCACTGAGGTTCTGATAGGTGACCGGCTTCCCGCTCTGTTTGCTGAGCTCAGCCGCCAGTTCGCTCAGCGTCCAGCCGTGGTCGCCCGCCAGTTCGTAGACCTTGCCCACATGGCCCTCTTCAGCAATCACTTTGGCCGCCGCTGCGGCATAGTCTGCACGGGTGGCAGAGGCAATCTTGCCGTCACCGGCTGCACCAATAAAGACGCCATGTTCCAGTGCAGGCGGCGCGCTTGCCAGATAGTTTTCGGTATACCAGCCGTTGCGCAGCAGGGCATAAGGAATGCCGGACGCCGCCAGCGCGTTTTCCGTGGCAACGTGCTCAACGTGCAGACCCAGCGGAGAGGTGTCCGCATGCAGCAGGCTGGTGTAGGCGATAAATTTCACGCCAGCGGCTTTGGCGGCGTTAATCACGTTCTGGTGCTGTGTCGCGCGCTGGCCGACTTCGCTGGACGAGATCAGCAGCAGTTTATCCACGCCATTCAGCGCAGCGGTGAAGGCGGCTTCGTCGGTGTAGTCAGCCTGACGCACCACAATCCCCTGCTGGCTCAAGGCTTGCGCTTTCGCCGGGTTACGTACGATGGCTACAATCTGGCCGGCCGGGACGGTTTTTAGCAGCTGTTCGATAACAAGATGGCCAAGCTGGCCGGTAGCGCCGGTAATCGCGATCATGATGAATCTCCTTCGTGTTTGTCTGGTGTTGTGGCACACTAGCACCATAGCTAACTTTTAGTAAGTACGTACAAAAAGGTAAGTATGAAAACAACGATCCCGACGCTTAGCGAACAAATGCGCGATGGCAATCTCTTCGCGGAACAGTGTCCTTCGCGGGAGGTACTCAAACACGTGACCAGCCGCTGGGGGGTACTGATTCTGCTGGCCCTGCGTGAGGGAACGCACCGCTTTAGCGATCTGCGCCGTAAAATGGGCGGCGTAAGTGAAAAGATGCTGTCCCAGTCACTCCAGGCGCTGGAGATGGACGGGTTTGTCGATCGCGTGTCGTATCCGGTTGTGCCGCCGCACGTAGAGTATAGCCTGACGCCGCTTGGCGTAGAGGTGAGCGAGAAAGTCGCCGCGCTGGCGGACTGGATCGAGGTGAATACGCCGAAGGTGATGGCGAATCGGGACGAGCGGGCGGCGTAAAAGGCGGGAATGGGCGGCCTGATGCCCTCACCCTAACCCTCTCCCACAGGGAGAGGGAAGTTTTTCTTTTACTTGCTCAGGTCAAGCTGATAAATGGCGAACCCAATATCATCTGTCGCCACCTGTTTCATCGGATACTGCGCTTTATCCTTAATAAACGCGGCTGCCTTATCGGACGGTGAGGTTTCAACGCGGATGTCCAGCGGCGTCGCGCTGTGGATCGGCGCCAGACGCCAGTTGTTATCCACCGCCGGGTGAATTTCTCCACGCTTTTTCGACTCCGCGCCGATCCAGGCGGCCAGCACCGCGCGGTTTTCGTCCGGCGAGGCAAAGGCGATGTGGCTATCCCCCGTACCGGCAAACTTGCCGCCGTAGGCGCGATAGTTATTGGTCACCACCAGGAAGGTGGCTTTGGGATCAATCGCTTTGCCGTTGAAGGTCAGGTTTTTGATGCGCTCTGCCTGCGGGTTAATCGCCTGACACTCGCCGTCATATTTTGCCGGCTGGGTCACGTCAATCTGGTAGTTCACGCCGTCGATCACGTCAAAGTTGTAGGTGCGGAAACCGTCCCAGTTAATCAGCGACTGCGGCTTACTGCTGTGCGGATCAATCTGGTTAAACTGCCCGGCGGAGCACTCCAGCCACTCTTTTACCTCCTGACCGGTCGCTTTTACCACCACCAGGGTGTTCGGGTAGAGATAGAGATCGGCGGCGTTACGGAAGGTCAACTGGCCCTTTTCAACCTCCACATAGCTTGCCGGATCGTTCTTACGCCCGCCCACTTTGAACGGTGCCGCGGCGGAGAGGAGCGGCAGTTTTGCCAGATCCGGATCGCCCTGAATAAAGTGTTCGGCATAGGCTTTCTGAGCCATGTTGACCACCTGGACGGTCGGGTCATCCTGCACCAGCGCCAGGAAGCTGTACATATTGTCTGCGGATTTGCCGATCGGTTTGCTGACGAATTCACGGGTGGCGTCGTGATCGTGCTTCAGCACGTCGACCAGCTTTTTATCTTCCGCCGCCAGTGACTTTTTCGCTGCCGCGTCGTAAATCGGGCGCGCTTCAGCTTTTGAGTGCGTGACCTTCCAGCTGCCGCCGTCGTTATTCAGCACCAGATCCACCACGCCGAGATGGTCGCCCCACATGCCTGGCATCACCGATGGCACGCCGTTGAGCGTCCCTTTCTCGATGTCCGCTCCTTTAATGCTGGCAAAATCGTTGCCCGGGAAGACCGCGTGAGCGTGACCGAAGAGGATCGCGTCGACGCCCGGAACTTCACTCAGGTAGTACACGGAGTTTTCTGCCATGGCCTGGTACGGATCGGCCGAGAGGCCGGAATGGGCGACCACGACAACCAAATCCGCCCCTTTCTCGCGCATCTCCGGCACGTATTTACGCGCGGTCTCGGTAATGTCGTTAACGGTGACTTTGCCGCTGAGGTTTGCCTTATCCCACGTCATGATTTGCGGCGGCACAAAACCGATGTAGCCGATTTTCAGCGTCTGCTTGTTACCGTCCTGGTCGACCACCTCTGTCTCTTTAATCAGGTAAGGGGTAAAGAGCGGCTTTTGGGTCTTAACGTCAATGATATTGGCGTTAACGTACGGGAATTTGGCCCCTGCCAGCGCATCATGCAGGTATTTCAGGCCGTAGTTGAATTCGTGGTTGCCGAGGTTGCCGACGGTGTAGTCCAGCGTGTTCATCGCTTTATACACAGGGTGGATCTCGCCTTTTTTCAGTCCCTTCGCCGCCATGTAATCGCCGAGCGGGCTGCCCTGAATGAGATCGCCGTTGTCGACCAGCACGCTGTTTTTCACTTCACCGCGCGCGGCGTTGATCAAACTTGCCGTACGTACCAGACCGAATTTTTCCGTCGGGGTATCTTTGTAGTAATCGAAGTCCATCATGTTGCTGTGCAGGTCGGTTGTTTCCAGAATACGCAGATCAACCGTCGCCGCCTGCACGCTCGCTGCAATCAGCGTCGCCAGGAGCGTTGCGCTAAACTTAATCATCAGAGGAGTCCTTTTTTCGATCCAGGCCACAAAAGAGTATGTATCTATAACGTGTTGCTTACAGAAATGTGAATCCTGACAGAAAAAAGTAACCTGAAACCGGAATTGCTTCACAGATAGCGGAATTGTTCACATTACGATATAACTAAAACAAAGAGTTAACCTCACTGCGTTAACAAAGAGGTGGAAAATGCTAGATAAGATTTGTCAGCTCGCACGGGATGCGGGGGAAGCCATCATGCAGGTGTATGACGGTAGTAAACCCATGGAGGTTGTCAGCAAAGCAGATGACTCTCCGGTCACGGCAGCGGATATCGCGGCGCATAAGGTGATCCTGCAGGGTTTACAGGCCTTAACGCCGGACATCCCTGTGCTCTCTGAAGAAGCGCCGCAAAGCTGGGAAGAGCGCCAGCACTGGCAGCGTTACTGGCTGGTAGACCCACTGGACGGGACGAAAGAGTTCATCAAGCGCAACGGTGAGTTCACCGTAAACATTGCCCTAATTGAGAAAGGCAAAGCGGTGCTGGGCGTGGTCTACGCGCCGGTGTTGAAAGTGATGTACAGCGCCGCAGACGGGAAGGCCTGGAAGGAAGAGTGCGGCGTACGTAAGCAGATCCAGGTGCGCGATGCGCGTCCACCGCTGGTGGTGATTAGCCGCTCGCACAGCGACAGCGAGCTGCAGGAGTATCTGCAACAGCTGGGTGAACACCAGACCACCTCGATTGGCTCATCGCTGAAATTCTGCCTGGTGGCGGAGGGGCATGCGCAGCTGTACCCACGCTTTGGGCCAACCAACATCTGGGATACCGCGGCCGGGCATGCCGTGGCCGCGGCTGCCGGGGCGCATGTTCATGACTGGCAGGGCAAACCGCTGGACTATACCCCACGCGAATCGTTCCTCAACCCCGGCTTCCGCGTCTCTATTTATTGAGCCAGCAGCTTATGCAGCAGGCCGACAACCTGCTGCACCTCTTCCTGAGTCAATGCCCCGTCTTTTACCCACTCTACGCGGCCCTCTTTATCCAGCACGATAATCGCAGAGCTCTCTTCCTCAAGCTGCCATGCCTTACGCGTCACGCCGTTGCTGTCGACGATAAACTGCGACCACGGGTAGAGCTTTTTATTGCTCTCAAGGCTTGAGCGCACAAACATCCCGGAGCCTGGAATGGCGTCATCGGTATTCACAATGGTGGTGGTCTGGTAGCGGTCATGAGGGAATTTTGCGGCTTTGATCGCTTCCACGAGGTTGGCATTTTTCTCTTTTGCAGATGTACGACCGGCAATATGTTGTACAACTCTCACTTTGCCCGCGAGCTGCGCGCTATTCCAGGGTTTATAGCTAAACTTATCATTGTCGAGAATCAATTCTCCCCGGTCAGCAATGCCGACTGGCGGTACACGTTGTCCTTTTTCAATGTTGTGAGCGCAAGCCCACAGAGGCAGCAGCAGGCAAGCTGCTGCAAGGATAGTACGTAGGGTCATGGCGTTTCCTTATTGTTTGCAGGTGATCCGACCACTTGGTCATGCGCTTTTAATGATAAGTGCGATCAATGTGGTTTTCCCGCAATCGCGATGCCAGTTTGCGGGTCAACGCACATATCCACGAAAAAACGACGGCTTATACTGCCCTCAGTGGCGGTTTGCAAAGATTATTCTGAATAATTGTAATCAAACGGTAAATAAACTTATGCACACTGGGTAACAACGTAGTTCTGGTCTATAGTCATTGGGCATTAAAATTTGCGCTCAGGACAGTCGGGCCGATTGTGGCACCGCAAGAGCGTATGATTCGCAGGAGATACAAGAATGAAAATTTTCCAACGCTACAACCCGCTTCAGGTGGCGAAGTACGTGAAGATCCTGTTCCGTGGACGGTTGTATATCAAGGATGTTGGCGCTTTTGAGTTTGATAAGGGCAAGATCCTTGTCCCAAAAGTGAAGGACAAACAGCACCTGTCTGTGATGTCCGAAGTCAACCGTCAGGTTATGCGTCTGCAAACTGAGATGGCTTAACCAACGTGCTATGCAGTAGTTAAACAAACGGCTCCCGATGGGAGCCGTTGATGTTTGTGGGGGCAGGAACCTTACGCCGACACCTTCTCTTCCGCATCTGGCAACTTCGGTACCAGCACGGTCGGTTTGTTATCGATACGCGTCACCAGCAACTGGTCGATGCGGTAGTTATCAATATCCACCACCTCAAACTTGTAGCCGGAGAACTTCACCGAGTCGGTACGTTTTGGGATTTTACGCAGCATAAACATCATAAAGCCGCCGATGGTCTCGTAATTTCCGGACTGCGGGAACTCGTCGATATCCAGCACGCGCATCACGTCTTCAATCGGTGTGCCGCCATCAATCAGCCATGAGTTATCGTCACGCTGAACAATCTGCTCTTCCAGCCCCTGACCAACCAGGTCGCCCATCAGGGTGGTCATGACGTCATTGAGGGTAATGATACCCACCACCAGAGCGTATTCGTTCATGATCACCGCGAAGTCTTCCCCGGCGGTTTTAAAGCTTTCCAGCGCTTCTGAAAGCGTCAGGGTGTCCGGCACAATCAGGGTATTGCGGATCTGCACGCCGCTGTTGAGCGCCAGGCTCTGGTTCGCCAGCACGCGGTTCAGCAGATCTTTCGAGTCGACGTAACCGATGATGTGGTCGATATCTTCATTACAGACCAGGAACTTAGAGTGCGGATGCTGCGCCACTTTGTTCTTCAGGCTCTGCTCATCTTCATGTAAATCGAACCAGATAATGCTTTCACGGCCCGTCATGGAAGAGGGAACGGTACGGGATTCCAGTTCGAATACGTTCTCAATCAGCTCGTGTTCCTGCTTACGCAGCACCCCGGCCAGCGCACCGGCTTCCACGACCGCATAAATGTCGTCAGAGGTGATGTCGTCTTTACGCACCATCGGCAGTTTAAAGATGCGGAAAATCACGTTCGCCAGGCCGTTGAAGAACCACACCAGCGGACGAAACACGTACAGACAGAAGCGCATCGGGTTGATGATACGCAAAGCTACAGCTTCTGGCGCAATCATACCGATGCGTTTCGGGGTCAGGTCAGCGAAGAGGATGAACAGCCCGGTCACCAGCGAGAAGGAGAGAATAAAGCTCAGCTGCTCGGCCAGTTCGGCGGACATGTACTGCACAAAGAGGCTATAAAATGCCGGGGAAAACGCCGCATCGCCCACGATACCGCCCAGGATGGCGACCGCGTTCAGGCCAATTTGCACCACGGTGAAGAACGTACCGGGGTTCTCCTGCATTTTGAGAATGCGGGAGGCGTTGATATTGCCTTCGTCAGCAAGCAGCTTCAGTTTGATTTTACGGGACGCGGCAAGCGAGATCTCCGATATCGAGAAAAATGCACTGACGGCAATAAGACAAAGTATTACTAAAATACTGTTTAACATAGTTTATCCGGCTTCTCGCCAGATCCTCAGAAGGGGAGTTGATACCATTTGTGTGGAAACACATTGAACGTCAGCTCGTAGCGTTGAGCCGATTATTTCAGCGGGTAGTATAGCGTAAAGAGATGTAAATCTGCCAGAGGTCACATTTTGGCGCTTGAGTACCGCTTGATGTTGTGTTTGGAAAGTTATGATAACTATTCTCATTTAAAAAGAGTTTTCATGCAATCTTTACCGGATCTTTATCCAATCTTTATACAGCGAAATGTTCGTTTCTTAGACAGAACCGCTTACTCTGAATGCTCTTTTATGTGGCAACGTCGATTAACTGGGAAACTTCTCGGATCAGTCTACGGACTCATGACAAAACTGTTGCTCAGTATCGCACCATAAAGCTCAATTAGGTCTTTATAAGTCTCTTCCAGCTAATGGCGAATACGAAAAATGTTCCTAAAGGCCAGGGATGGGTAAGCAATAGATCGTTAATGTCGATCACTAAGATCAACCGCGTGAAATCAGGGTTGCATGTGCCAGCCAGCGTATAGGTTGCTCGATCAATCTCAATAACTGTTTGTACTGGCACAAGGTAGCGAAAGCAATCGTTTTTAATGGCAATTAGATGATATGTAAATACATTCTGTTTTATGTATTTGTGGCAAAAGCATGAGGTTAATAGTTCAATCTCTGTACAAAACCGTAATGTTCATGTGAGAATTAGAGTCTAAAAAAACAACACGAGAACAGGACGTTATGACCAAAAAGATTCATTTTTATGCACCTGGTACAAACGATTACATCAGCCCAACTTTACTTTTCTCAGTTGCCCGGATGACGGTAAATGATGACGGGATTCAGTGGTTAGAGACTCAGTGGGTTGGCGGTGGCAATTTTCAGGGGATGGCTCTTTACACTTCGATTCTTGATGCGGCAATTGCTGCTGAAGTACTGAATCAGGCAGAAACCCTGTCGGAATGGAAGGTTTACCCATTCTCTGATCTGAACATTACAGAAATGATGATTAACACGAAAGCCCATAAATCACATTACGACATGATGCTTGTGTTTGGGTTCTCAATCGACGATTTCAGAAACCTTATACTGCAATCTGATCTATACCGAACTCTGCAATTCCCTGAATCATTCCCAATCGGTGACGGCTTAGATCCCATCACAAACAAGGTAATCCTGAAATTCGATGAATCTCTGTTCGAGGGGATGAATGGTTACTGGCATGAAGAGTTTACCAGCTACTGTGAATCAATGGAGATCCTGAACTCTCAACCTCTCAACTTCATAAAAGAACATGCCCAGAATGCTGTATCAACGGCACTTGTCACCGCAACACCGATGATCAGCCCGGCAACGCAATACTGTGTATCCACCTATTCCATCGAAAAGCAAATGTGGATCGTATCTTCTCTGGCAGTGAATGGTTCTAAACCTGCTAGCAAACTTCATTAAGGATGATTCTATGGCTACTGGTCATTTTCTGAGGATTGGCGACAAAACAACGTGCGGCGGTAGTATTCTTTCAGGTTCCCCAAATCACAGCTTTGAAGGGATTGCGACCGCGAGAAATGGCGATTCTGTCTCTTGTGGTAAAGATGGCAAGGTATACCATATCGCAGGTGGTATCCCCACTTACTCGATTCATGGAGTTGCCGCAGCAGGTACTTTGCATAGCCGCAGTACATGCCCCTGTAACGCAAGTTTCATTTCGTCATTCCCAAATGCTTCCTATTGGGTCGAGGAGAAGAAAGCTGTTAAGGCTGTCCCTGTAGTTACTGCCGCCCCTTTAGCTGCTCCTGTACCAACAAAAGCGCAAGAACCCGTACAGCACGCCCAGACAGCTAAAAAACCACATAAGGAAGAAACTAAACGTGAACCAGTAGATGCTGGCTTCTGTGTGCTTCCTTACGGTGCTGAAACTGGTGCTTATGAGCGATACTTATTCGAAGGTAGTTCACCAGCAGGAACAAAGGAGCTTTACCGTTCACTAAATGGGGAAGGTAAGGAATATAAAGCAGGTTCTATTATGCTTCTTGTTGATCCTGAAAAGCAGGATGATGAACAGATAGCACATATGCAGTCTGCTAAACAGCGTATTGATACAGCATTAGAACCGCTTACACATCAAGAAGCTAACTTCTTACACAATCACTATGGCACAATTGCTAACTTTAGTAATATAGCTGATAAAGGCATAGGCCTTGCTGCCGATCCTGTCGGAAAGTACTTCGAGAATATAGAAAAGATCCTGAAAGAAATTCAGGAGACATATAAGAATACATACATGACAAGAGGGGCTTTGATTGGTGAACAGTTCTATGTAAGACGTGCACAATTGTTTAAAGAACTTGAAAGAGAATTAAAAGTAGGCTTCCTAAACAAGGCTATGAAATTTGGCGAGTACACCAAAATAAAAAATGCTCTTGGCTTGTCAACAAGTTCAATTACTCATAAATGGAATGAGACAGGAATAAGTGATATTGAAGGTTATGCTACGCATATAGAACGAGCAGCAAAATATGTAGCAGCTATGCGATATGTTGGCTATGTAGGGATCGGCTTTAGTGCCCTGCATTCAATCAATGAAATAAATGAGGCTTGTTCTGTTGGTCGTGAAGACGAATGTACTAAAAAGAAATATACTGAAATAGGGAGTTTTGCCGGTAGCACTGGTGGCGGTATTCTTGCAGGCGGTATGGCTGTTCCACTTTGTATAGCCATTGGCGTTGGTACTGCTGGTACAGGTGGGTTAGTTTGTGCTGTTATCGCTGGAGGGACTTTAGGTTATGTTGGTGGGGAAGCTGGCGGCTGGGGGGGAGAAAAGGTAGGAAACACCCTTTATAATGTTATAGAAGGTTCAAAATGAATTCATTGGATCTGATCATAATATGTTTGGCTGCAATATTTGTAGCTTCACTGATATTTTATCTTATCTATGGGAAGTTTACAGAACTCAAATTCGATCTTATTGCAGCTAAGTTTAAACAGCAATTTGGATATACACCATTCTCCATGACTGTTGGTAAAGGTGGTGGCGTTTTCTTCTGGGGATATAAAGAATCTTATCTTATGAGTGCTCTTATATTTCCTAAATTTCCAGCGACAAAAAAGACACTGACAGAAGAAGAAATTTTATTCTTTAAAAATCTAAAAACCAGTGAAATATCTTGGTTTTATATCAAGTATATTGCATTGGTTATCGGATTGTTAAGTTTCATCTGTCTGTTGATTGTGCTTAAACTAAAACCAGATTAATGTACTGTCAGATAGAGCCTAGCCCTTTGTAGTATAACTGATAACTGGCTGATTTATCATGTAAAAACATACGTTTTTTAGTTTTCTGAGAACAGCCGCGAAAGCGGCTTTTCTTGTATGTGAATACGAAATCCGCTTAGGTACTGGCCTTAAGAACACAAAATAATCAAATCCCTGGCATCCCGATTTTTGACAGAAAATCTAAAGGGATCGTTTACTGAGGTATAAGTACAGTCAGTTTTTTCCGCCTGATTTAAAATCTCGTTCGCCTAATCAGGTTCAACCTCGTCGACAAAATGCCGTGTACTCAGATCTCAGTGCCGAACTTTTCATTAACTCGGTATCGCCTAAAATCTGAACGATTGAAAATCTCTTTTGGGTAGAGCGTAAAGAGATGTAAATCTGCCAGAGGTCACATTTTTGGCATAAAACAGACCGGACAGCGGGCGCTGTCCGGTACATCGCGTTATTTCACGGTAGACAGGCGGACATTGCCCACCGCCCGGCGTGTCGCATCGCCGCCCCAGACCTGATCATACTCATAGCCGGTGAGCTGTTTGATCACCACGCGCGTCCTGGCGTCGCAGTCGCGGTAATCTCCGCCGAGCTTACGGCGCGCAATCTCTTTGAGGAGCAGCTTATGCGTCTCGCGGGTGAGCTTAAACTTGTAGGTGGTGAAGAAGCTGACCGCTAGCAGGGCTGACGTCGCGAAAATCATCAGACCAATAATCGCCCCCAGCGCGCTTTCAGGCTGCGCGCCGCTGCCTTTCACAAAACCGGCCTCCTGCAGCACCAGGCCAATAATCATGATGGCCATCGCCACGGTGCTTTTGCGGGTCAGGACCATGACGCCGGCAAAAATGCCTTCGCGGCGCTGCTGCGTCACTATCTCGTCGATATCCGGAATGAAGCTGTAGATGTTCCACGGAATGTAATAGAGGCCTGAGCGGGCGGCACCGAGCAGGATAAAGACCGCCGAGAACAGCAGCGTCGGCACCTGGGTTTTGGTCAGGTAGATCGCAAACAGGAAAGCCAGCACCAGGAAAATGCAGCTGTAGGAGAGGCGCAACGCGGCGGAAGGGGTGATATTCAGCCTGTTCAGCAACAACATAAATCCATACGTGCCGGGTACCGAGGCGAATGCCGCAATGCTCAGCCAGCCCGACACCGCCGCCGCATCCTGGCTCAGGCAATAAACGACATAATAGGTAAAGACCGACCCGAACACGTCCATCGCCGTAAAGGAAAAGATATAAATAATAATGTGCAGGCGAAACGCGCGGATCCGGAAAGAGGAAAAGAGATCCAGCACCAGATATTTCAGGTGATTGAGTATCCCGCTGCTGCGATGATTCTCCACTTTAAACGTGGATTCCTGTTGCACATCTTTCGCTTCCCAGGTGATGTACCAGGTAATAAATACCGCGATGCAGAACACACAGGAGAAGATCAGCCCGGTGAGGGTATAGGTAAATGGATTATCTTTTCCTGTGAACTGCATAATCACGCCGGGAACGGAAACCGCAAGAAAACCACCCAGCTGGGAGCAGATCATCCGCACGCCGGAGAGGCGGCTACGCTCCTCATACCGGTTTGTCATCTCTGCCGCCAGGGTTTCCCAGGGCACCAGCACCATCGCCGACAGCAGCTCAATCGAAAGATATGTGCCCAGGTAATACCAGTAACCCATATCCGTTAACCACAGCAGAGCATATAAAAACATTAACGGTGAACTGAGTAATAAAAAGAAGCGGCGACGACCAAATTTACGCCCGAGCCAGGTGTCGCCGAAATTATCGGTGATATACCCCATAATCGGACTTAATAACGCATCGATAACGCGGGCAATCGCGAATATAGACCCCGCTTCAATCACCGAGAGGCCGCAATAGGTGGTGTAAAAAAATAACAGCCAGGTGCCGATAATGGCGAAAGCGCCGCCGCCAAAAAGATCGGTTATGCCGTAGCCGAGCGCCACGCCATAACCCACTCTACGTTCAGTTGGTTTGACCATAATAATATCCAGTGTAGGGTAGCTATAAACCCATATTTGGGTCGTTTTTTTATTTACTGCTGGAATACAAATTACGTTCTAGTTGTTGATATCTATCCATTGCCTTAATTGAGATGAGCGGTAAATAGCCTCCACAAGGGTGAGTGATTTTCCGGCCTCACGGATGTCGGTGTAGTCCGCATAGCCCGGGTGGGTAATCGCATGATAAAAACGGCGGATCGCCTGCTGATGCCCGAGCCCCCAGTAACTTTTGACCGAGCCATCCGGGGAGTCGTCGCTCGCGAGGGTAACACGCTCCCCCGACGTCACGCGCCAGAGCGTGTTGTCGTTCAGCAGCAGCGAGCCCCGCTCACAGTGGATCTCCATCAGGAGCGGGGAATCGGTGGTATTGCAGTTGCTGGCGTAAAACAGGCCGCGCGCGCCGTTGGCAAAGTGCAGGGTGGCCATCGCGCTGTCTTCGCCTTCGGTTACCGCCGCCAGCTCACCGCTATCCACCACGCCTTTCACACGCGTTACCCCGCCGGCGAACCACTGCATCAGGTCGAGGGTATGAATGGCCTGGTTGATCAGCAGGCTGCCACCTTCCGTTGCCAGCCGCCCGCGCCAGGGACTTTCGGTGTAATACGTTCCCGAGCGTGACCACGTCAGCACCGCTTTGATGCTGAGCATTTTCCCCAGTTCGCTATCGTCCAGCGCCTGGCGAATGCGCAGGCTGGTGGGGTTGTAGCGGTTCTGATAACACACGCCGAGCAGACCCGATGCCTGTTCAGCGGCGCGGGTGATATCCACCAGTTCGCTGCGGTTCATGCCTACCGGTTTTTCGCAGAACACATGCTTCCCGGCGGCGAGCGCCGCCAGGATCATGGGCTTATGCTCGACATGCGGCGTGCAGATATGCACCACGTCGATGGCGTCATCCAGCAGCATTTCCCGGTAATCCTGATAAAAGCGGCACTGATAGCCCATTGCCAGCTTCAGCCCTTTCACGCTTTCGGTATCGACCAGCGCGCGCAGCGCGACCCCGGGGATCTGGCGCAATGCATTGATATGGCAAATGTGGATCGCCCCGGCACCGATCACCGCCGTGTTCAGGATCGTCATCGTCGCCTCCCGTTATTCCGTCGCGTTGGCCAGCATCTGTGCCTTCACGCAAAGCTCCGCTGCCTTGAAGGCGTGGGCCTGGGTCATGGCGTTTTCAGTACGATGCAAACAGTCGAGGATCAGTTCGCCAAAGAAAGGGAAGCCGACCTGGCCGGCGACCGGATAGCGGAACTCTCCCTCTTTATTGACGAGGTACACCACGTCCTGCTCGCCGCGGGTGAGATCGACATATTTGCGGATCTCGATATACCCGTCGGTGCCGAGCAGCGTCAGGCGGCCATCGCCCCACGTAGAAAGCCCGTCAGGGGTAAACCAGTCGCAGCGGAAATAGCCGCTGGCGCCGTTTTCCCCTTTCAACATGGCATCACCAAAATCTTCGAAGTCGGGATACTGTGGGTGTTTGACGTTGCGGACCTGGCTTGCCACCACGGAGGCGTCGCGGTTGCCGGTGTAAAAAAGGAACTGTTCAATCTGATGGCTGCCGATATCGCACAGAATCCCGCCGAAATAACGACGATCGTAGAACCAGTCCGGGCGCACGGTGCCTTCCCGGTGCGGGCCTGTCCCCAGCGTTTGTACGACACGGCCAATGGCCCCTTGCTGCACCAGCTGTCCGGCAAAGACCGCGCTCTCCACATGCAGGCGTTCGCTGTAATACACCGCGTATTTGCGGCCCGTTTTTTCCACCATGGCTTTGGCGTCTTCCAGTTGCTCAAGGGTGGTGAGCGGCGCTTTATCCGTGAAGTAGTCCTTGCCGGCGGCCATCGTTTTCAGCCCCAGCGCGCAGCGCTCGGAGGGAATGGCGGCGCCCGCAACCAGGCGCACCTCATCGTCGGCGAGGATCTGCTCCAGTGACGCGGCAACGCGTGCCTGCGGATACTGCTGGATGAATTTATCCACTTTTGCCGGGTCAGGATCGTACACCCACTTCAGCGTGGCCCCGGCTTCAATCAGCCCGTTACTCATGCCGTAGATATGGCCGTGGTCGAGCGCGGCGGCGGCAAAGACAAATTCGCCTTCCTTCACCACCGGCTGTGGCTTACCGACCGGCGCGTAGTTCATTCCGTCATTTTTGTTCATGGTTAGAGTCCTCGATCCAGATCTTTGCCCAGAGGGATGGCGCCGACCTCACTGAAGTTGGCGACGCTTGCGGATTTTTCATAAAAACGGGGGGCGAGGCTGTTCGTCCCTCCGGTGCGGTAAAACGGGTCGTCGCGCTGAATCGGCAGCGAGACCACGCTGCGGGTAATGGCGGATTTATAAATCGCGGTAATCAGCTCCAGGGAGCGTTTGCCCTGCAGACCATCGACTAACGGCGCCGTGCCGTGCCCGATGGCGTCAAGCAGATCGTTAATCTGCCCGGTGTGCAGCGTCCAGTCGAGCTTCGGCGTCTCCTGAAACACGACGTCGAGCTGCGCTTCTCGCTGCTGGTCGTGGGTTTCCTGCGGGAAACCGTTGTCCGCACTGACGCTGGCAAAGGCCTGCCATGGCGCGGAGATGCGCGCCTTTTCACCCTGGATAATGATTTTCTGATCTTCCCCGTGGTGCACGACGGAGGCGGTCAGCTGGGTGAGCGCGCCGCTGGGGTATTTAAATATCGCGGCGCTGAGGTCCTCCACTTCGGCATTGTCGTGCGCCACGTTGGTCATCATCGCCACCACCTCGGACGGGAAGCCAAGCATCCACTGAATGGCGTCGATGTGGTGAACCGCGTGGTTAAGGGTGCAGCCGCCCCCCTCTTTTTCCCAGGTACCGCGCCACCAAAGGTCGTAGTAGCAGTGTCCGCGCCACCAGAACGAATCCACCTGGGCATGACAGATCTTGCCGGCAAGACCGGAATCCAGCGCCGCTTTCAGACGCCAGAAGGCGTCGGTAAAGCGATTCTGGGCAATGATGGAGAGGATTTTGCCACTGGCCTTTTGTGCGGCGATCATCGCGTCGCACTCCTCCAGCGAGGCGGCCATCGGTTTTTCGCACAGCACATGGCAACCGGCATTGAGGGCATCAATGCTGATCTCTGCATGGACGTAGGGCGGGGTGCAGACATCCACGATGTCGATCTCCGGCTCTGACGCCAGCATCTGCTGGTGGCTTTCATACACGCGGGCGTCCGTCAGGCCGTAGCGCGTTTTTTTCTCGTGGGCTTTTTCCGGGTAGATATCCACCAGCGCGACGATCCGACAGCGCTGGCCAAACTGCAAATAGCCCTGAATATGGTTATGCGAGATATTCCCTGTTCCCACGATAGCGACATTTAACATCGTTTCTTCTCCGGAGTTACCAGGTGCCGGAAGCATCCAGCGTGACGCTGGCTGTCTCTTTAGCCACTGAGGTGCTGATACGTTGCTGCAGCAGGCGCAGATACTGTTTCTCGTTGAGCGGCAGGTCGACCCAGTCGTCGGTCCAGGTGGAGAGGTGCATGGCGTTGGAGAGCGTCAGCCCGCGGATCCCTTCCAGGCCCGGTGCAATAAGCGGCTCGCCGCGCAGGATGGCGGCACAGAAATTGGCGGTAATGACATGGTGTTCGCTGCACTCCGGGGCGACGGGAAGAGTGACCTCCCAGCATTCGGGTTCGCCAAAGCCGTTTTGCCAGCGGGCGTTGAAGGCGGTTTCGGATTCACGCAGTCGCCAGTAGCGCAGCTTGCCTTCTTCGACGACTACCTTGCCGCGATCGCCTGTGATTTCCAGCCGGTTGGTCCCCGGCGTTTCCGCGACGGTGGTAATAAACACGCCGGTCGCGCCGTTGGCATACTCGGCATAAGCGGTGACCTCATCTTCCACTTCAATATCGCGATGTTTGCCGAACTGGCAAAACGCGCGCAGACGAACAGGCATGCCGACCAGCCACTGCCAGAGATCGAGCTGATGTGGGTCCTGATTGAGCAGTACGCCGCCGCCTTCGCCTTTCCATGTGGCGCGCCAGCCGCCGGAATTGTAGTAGCTCTGCGAGCGATACCAGTTGGTGATGATCCAGTTCGACCGGTGGATCTCACCCAGCTCGCCGCTGTCGATCAGATCCTTCACCTTCTGGTAGAGCGGGTTCGGGCGCTGGTTGTACATGATGCCAAACACCACATCGCACTCCTGAGCGCAGGCGTTCATCTCCTGAACCTGGGCGGTATACACGCCCGCCGGTTTTTCACACAAGGTATGGATGCCGTGGCGCATCGCCAGCATCGACAGGCGAGGATGGTCATAATGGGGCGTCGCGACAATCACCGCGTCGATAAGCCCGCTCTGGAGCATCTCCTGCGCGTCGCTGAAGAGAGGGATGGAGCCGACCAGCTGACGAATGGCCGGGTGCTTTTCCGGCGCATTATCGCAAACCGCCGTCAGGCAGGCGTCACTGACCGTACCCGCCAGTAAATAACGCGCGTGGACCGTACCGATATTACCTATTCCAATAATGCCAAAACGTACCTTCTCCATGTCACACCTTAATTTCAGTTGAAATGAGTGATGACCGGAAAATAGGAAAGGGGAGCCACAGCGACAATGTGTTTTTGTGAGAATACTCGCAAGGTGATTAAGTAATCTCCAGGCTTTCTGAAATTTGGTTTTAAAATCAACGTGCTGTTTCTGCAAATATTTGCAAAAACTGATTGAGAGCGAGGTCACACTATGCCGGGCAGGTTAAAAATGGAGGAGATCGCGTCCCTGACGGGCTATTCCGTTAGCACGGTTTCGCGGGTATTAAGCGGCAAGTCTTATACCAGCGATAAAGCCAGGGACGCGATCGTTCGCACCGCGCGAGAATTAGGTGTTCTGGAGTCAATGGCGAGCGGCCGGCTGTTAATTAACGGCATCGCGGTTTTTGCACCGGAAAGAACGTTTCAGGGACGCGGTGATATTTTTTATCTGGAAGTGACCAAAGGCATTGCCGAAGCCTGCTCGCGACACAATGTGTGGGTCAGCTGTTGTGCATTAGAAGAGCAACACGCGGATGTGAAATTATTTATGGAAAAGGCCAGCCATAAAAATATCAATGCGATAATTATCATCGGCACGGATGATGCCACCATATTTAAACTGGCCAGCACGCTCAATAAACCCTGCGTTTTAATCAACTCTGTTGACCGGGAGCGGGTCCTGGATTCCGTGTCACCCGACCATCGGGCGATCGGCTTTACCGCCATGCAATATCTCTTTGAGCAGGGGCACCGCCGCGTGCTTACGCTCACCTGTCTGCGACGGGATACGCTGTATGCGCGTCTGGACGGCATTAAAGAGGCATACCGCCATTTTCACGTTGCCTTTGATCCCCAGCGCGATTTGTTAGTTACGGAATGGTTTACGGCAGGCGAGGCCGAGCAGGCGCTCGATGCGTGGCTGTTAAGCCATGACCGATCCCAGTGGCCGGAGGTCATTTTCCCCAACAGTACCAGCATGACCGAAGGGGTGGTCAGGGCGTTAACGCGCCACGGGCTGCGTATCCCGGAAGATATTTCGCTCATTACCACCGATTTTGCCTGGAATCTGGCGCACCGTCTGGAAAGGCCGGTCACGGGCGTCACGGTGCCCTGCCGGGAATTGGGGATTGAGGCTGTGCACCTGCTGCAGACGCGGCTGAACCGACCGCAGGCGCCGGTCTTTAACCTGCTGCTGCAGGGCAAAGTGATGGATTACGGTTCGGTCAGCAATGCTACGCGCCACGCGGCTCGCGTGGCGCTGGATCAGTAATCAGGCCAGCTGTGGCGGCAGGCAGACGCCGATGCCCCCGATACCGCAGTAGCCATAGGGGTTTTTATGCAGATACTGCTGGTGATCGTCCTCGGCATAGTAAAACGGTTTTGCCGTCGCGATTTCCGTGGTCACCTCGCGCGTATCGCCCGCTTCACGCATGGCCTGCTGGAAGCGTTCAAGGCTGGCGCGCGCCGCGGCGTCCTGCTCCGGGGTGAGCGGATAAATGGCCGAGCGGTACTGGGTGCCGTGGTCATTGCCCTGACGCATGCCCTGCGCCGGGTCGTGGTTTTCCCAGAAGACCTGCAGGAGCTGCTCGTAGCTAATCACCGCGGGGTCATACACCACGCGCACCGCTTCCGCATGGCCGGTTTCGCCGGAGCAGACTTCGCGGTAGGTTGGGTTTGGCGTGTAACCGCCCGTATAGCCGGCTGCCGTACTGTAAACGCCAGGCAGTTGCCAGAAGAGGCGTTCAACGCCCCAGAAGCAGCCCATGGCAAACAGGGCGATTTCCATACCTTCAGGAACATTGGTCATGGAATGGCCATTGACGGCGTGTAAGGTCGCCACAGGCATAGGGGTGTTGCGTCCCGGTAATGCATCAGCTTGTGAAACCAGATGCTTTTTGTCGAATAAACTCACGATGGGGCCTCCCGGGGTGCGATGTTTCGGTTAAGGTTGTCACGAAGCGTTTAATTGAACACAATAAATGCGCTGAATGAGTCTAGATTTAATCATAAGAAATATTTGGGTGTTATACCCATTTTCAACCCGTGATGTGGGTTTTTGGCCAACAGGCCGTATTTTGCCGCGGAGCGGCACTTCATTTGCTTCCAGGGTGGAAACAGGGATATTCAGGAGAGAACGTGACAAAAATCCGCCAGTTATGTTTGGTCAGTATGTTGCTGACAAGCGGGATTGCCAGCGCGGCGAATGTCCGTTTGCAGGTTGAGGGGTTATCCGGGGCGCTACAAAAAAACGTGCGTGCGCAGTTATCGACCATCCAGAGTGATGAGGTGACGCCGGACCGGCGTTTTCGCGCGCGCGTGGATGATGCCATCCGTGAAGGGCTGAAAGCGCTGGGGTATTACGAGCCCACCATTGATTTTGACCTCCGTCCGCCGCCAAAGAAGGGGCGGCAGGTGCTTATTGCCCGCGTTTCGCCGGGTGAGCCCGTATTGATTGGCGGCACCAACGTTATCCTGCGCGGCGGGGCGCGTACCGACCGGGACTATCTGGATCTGCTCAGCACGCGGCCGAAAATCGGCACCGTGCTCAACCACGGTGACTACGACCATTTCAAAAAAGAGCTGACGAGCGTGTCCCTGCGTAAGGGCTACTTTGACAGCCAGTTCAACAAAAGCCAGCTCGGTATTGCGCTGGCGCGACGTCAGGCCTTCTGGGATATCGACTACGACAGCGGGGAACGTTATCGCTTTGGCGATGTGACGTTCGAAGGTTCGCAAATTCGTGAAGAGTACCTGCAAAACCTCGTGCCTTTCAAAAAAGGGGATTACTACCAGTCGAGCGATCTGGGAGAGCTGAACCGACGCCTCTCTGCCACCGGCTGGTTTAACTCCGTGATTGTCGCGCCGGAATTTGATAAGTCTCGCAAAACCAAGGTGTTGCCGCTGCATGGCGTTGTCTCGCCGCGCACCGAGAACACCATTGAAACCGGTGTGGGCTATTCGACGGACGTCGGCCCGCGCGTGAAGGCCACCTGGAAAAAGCCGTGGATGAACTCCTGGGGCCACAGCCTGACCACCAGCGCCAGTATCTCTGCCCCGGAACAGCAGCTCGATTTCAGCTACAAAATGCCGTTGCTGAAAAACCCGCTCGAGCAGTACTACCTGGTTCAGGGGGGCTTTAAGCGAACCGACCTGAACGATACCGAGTCAGATTCCACCACGCTTGCCGTGTCACGTTACTGGGATCTCTCCAGCGGCTGGCAGCGCGCCATTAACCTGCGCTGGAGTCTGGACCACTTTACTCAGGCCAACGTCACCAACACCACCATGCTGCTTTATCCTGGGGTGATGATCAGCCGTACCCGCTCGCGCGGCGGCCTGATGCCCACCTGGGGCGATTCCCAGCGCTACTCTATCGATTACTCCAACACCATGTGGGGTTCCGATGTGGATTTCTCGGTAATTCAGGCGCAAAACGTCTGGATCCGCACGCTGTATGATAAACACCGCTTTGTGATGCGCGGTAACCTCGGCTGGATCGAAACCGGCGACTTCGAGAAAGTCCCGCCGGACCTGCGCTTCTTCGCCGGGGGTGACCGCAGTATCCGCGGCTACAAATACAAGTCTATCGCGCCAAAAGATGATGACGGCAAGCTGATCGGTGCTTCCAGGCTGGCCACCGGCTCGCTGGAGTATCAATACAACGTCAGCGGAAAATGGTGGGGGGCGATGTTCGTCGACGGCGGCGAAGCGGTGAGCGATATTCGCCGCAGCGATTTTAAAACCGGCGCGGGCGTAGGCGTGCGCTGGCAGTCACCCGTCGGGCCCATCAAGCTCGATTTCGCCGTTCCGGTGGGCGACAAAGAAGAACACGGATTACAGTTTTACATCGGTCTGGGGCCTGAATTATGAGTTTATGGAAGAAGATAAGCCTCGGGGTACTGATTTTTATCGTGCTGCTGCTCGGTACGGTGGCATTTCTGGTGGGCACGACGAGCGGGCTGCATCTGCTGTTTAACGCCGCGAACCGCTGGGTGCCCGGGCTGGAAATTGGCCAGGTGACGGGCGGCTGGCGCGACCTGCGTCTGAAAAACATCCGCTATGAACAGCCGGGCGTGGCGGTGAACGCCGGTGAATTCCACCTCGCAGTGAAGCTGGGCTGTCTGCGCGACAGCAAGCTCTGCGTCAACGATCTGTCGCTAAAAGATGTCAACGTGGCGATAGATACGAAAAAAATGCCGAAGTCTGCGCCGGTGGAAGAAGAGGAGAGCGGTCCGCTGAATCTCTCCACGCCGTACCCGATTGCGCTTTATCGGGTGGCGCTGGATAACGTCAATATCAAAATCGACGACACCACCGTGTCGGTGATGGATTTCACCTCCGGCCTGCGCTGGCAGGAGAAAAACCTGACCCTGACGCCCACCTCCCTGCAGGGTTTACTGATCGCGCTGCCGAAAGTGGCAGACGTGGCGCAGGAAGAGATCGTCGAGCCGAAGATCCAGAACCCGCAGCCGGAAGAGAAGCCGCTGGGCGAAACGCTGAAAGATCTGTTCTCTAAGCCAGTCCTGCCGGAGATGACCGACGTTCATCTGCCGCTGAACCTCAACATTGAAGAGTTCAAAGGCGAGCAGCTGCGTCTGACCGGCGATACCGACCTGACGGTCTTTAACATGCTGCTGAAGGTCAGCAGCATTGACGGCAACATGAAACTCGACGCGCTGGATATCGACACCAACCAGGGCTCGGTGAACGCGTCAGGGAATGCCCTACTGCGCGACAACTGGCCGGTGGATATCACGCTGAACAGCTCGCTCAATATCGATCCGCTGAAAGGCGAAAAGGTGAAGGTCAAAGTGGGCGGGGCGCTGCGCGACAAGCTGGACGTCGGCGTGAATCTCTCCGGCCCGGTGGACATGGTTCTGCGTGCGCAAACCCAGCTGGCGGAAGCCGGGCTGCCGCTGAATCTTGAGGTCGTCAGCAAGCAGCTTTCCTGGCCGTTCACCGGCGAAAAGCAGTTCCAGGCCGATGACCTGAAGCTGAAGCTGAGCGGCAAGATGACCGATTATACGTTGTCGTTCCGTACCGCGGTGAAGGGGCAGGGTGTGCCGCCTGCAAACATCACGCTGGATGCGAAGGGCAACGAACAGCAGGTCAATCTCGATAAGCTGACCGTCGCGGCGCTGGAAGGCAAAACCGAGCTGACCGCGCTGCTCGACTGGCAGCAGGCGATCAGCTGGCGCGGTGAGCTGAAGCTGACGGGCATTAACACCGCCAAAGAGGTGCCGGACTGGCCGTCGAAACTGGATGGTCTGATTAAAACCCGCGGCAGCCTGTACGGTGGGACGTGGCAGATGGACGTGCCGGAGATTAAGCTCACCGGTAACGTGAAGCAGAACAAGGTTAACGTTGAGGGCTCGGTCAAAGGCAACAGTTATCTGCAGTGGATTATCCCGGGTCTGCACGTGGCGCTGGGTCGCAACACGGCGGATATCAAAGGCGAGTTGGGGGTGAAAGATCTCAATCTGGATGCCACCATCGACGCGCCGAATCTGGATAACGCGCTGCCGGGCCTTGGCGGTACGGCAAAAGGGCTAGTGAAAGTGCGCGGCACGGTCGACGCGCCGCAGCTGCTGGCGGATATCACCGCCAGTAACCTGCGCTGGCAGGAACTGAGCGTCGCCCGCGTCCGCGTGGAAGGGGATGTGAAATCCACCGATCAGATCGGCGGTAACCTGAACCTGCGCGTGGAGCGCATTTCTCAGCCGGACGTCAACATTAACCTTGTCACCCTGGACGCCAAAGGGAACGAGAAGCAGCACGACCTCCAGCTGCGGGTGCAGGGCGAGCCGGTCTCCGGTCAGCTTCACCTGACCGGCAGCTTCGACCGCAAGGAAGAGCGCTGGAAAGGGACGCTGGACAACACCCGCTTCAACACCCCGGTAGGGCCGCTGGCGCTGTCGCGCGCCATCGCGCTGGACTACCGCAACGCCGAGCAGAAGATCAGCATCGGGCCACACTGCTGGACCAACCCGAATGCGGAACTGTGCGTACCGCAGACCATCGATGCGGGGGCGGAAGGTCGCGCACAGATCAACCTCAATCGCTTCGATCTGGCGATGCTGAAACCGTTTATGCCGGATACCACCCAGGCGAGCGGCGTCTTCAGCGGGAAAGCCGATGTCGCCTGGGACACCACCAAAGAGGGGCTGCCACAGGGCAGCGTCACGCTTTCCGGACGTAACGTGAAGGTGACGCAGGAGGTCAACGATGCGCCGCTGCCGGTGGCTTTCGACACCCTGAACCTGAGCGCGGACCTGCATAACAACCGTGCGGAGCTGGGGTGGCTGATTCGTCTTACCAACAACGGTCAGTTTGACGGGAAAATTGAAATCACCGACCCACAGGGACGGCGCAATCTGGGCGGCAACGTCACTATTCGCAACTTCAACCTGGCGATGGTGAACCCGATTTTCGCCCGCGGGGAAAAAGCAGAAGGGATGCTCAATGCCAACCTGCGTCTGGCCGGCAACGCCCAAAGCCCGCAGCTGTTCGGCCAGATGCGGCTCAGCGGGGTGGATATCGACGGTAACTTTATGCCGTTTGACATGCAGCCCAGCCAGCTCGCGATGAACTTCAACGGCATGAGCTCGACGCTGAGCGGCTCGGTGTTAACCCAGCAGGGGCAAATCAACCTCAGCGGCGACGCGGACTGGAGCCAGCTCGATAACTGGCGGGCCCGTATTGCGGCGAAAGGCAGCAAGGTGCGCATCACCGTACCGCCTATGGTGCGACTGGACGTCTCGCCTGATGTGGTCTTTGAAGCCACGCCAAGCCTCTTCACGCTTGACGGACGCGTCGACGTGCCGTGGGCACGCATCGTGGTCCACGACGTGCCGGAAAGCGCGGTCGGCGTCTCAAGTGATGAAGTGATGCTTGATGACAATCTGAAACCTGTCGAACAGAAGAGCGCGGGCATACCCATCAACAGTAACCTTATCGTGCACGTGGGGAATAACGTGCGGCTGGATGCGTTTGGGCTGAAGGCGCGACTGACGGGCGACCTGAAAGTGGCGCAGGATAAACAAGGGCTTGGCCTGAACGGACAAATCAATATTCCTGAAGGACGTTTCCATGCCTATGGCCAGGATCTGATTGTCCGCAAAGGTGAGCTGCTGTTCTCCGGTCCACCGGATCAGCCTCTGCTTAACATCGAAGCGATTCGTAACCCGGAAGCAACGGAAAACGACGTTATTGCAGGCGTGCGCGTTACGGGTTCCGCTGACGAACCGAAGGCGGAGATCTTCTCTGACCCGGCGATGTCGCAGCAGGAAGCTCTCTCATACCTGCTGCGTGGACAAGGTCTGGACAGCGGTCAGAGCGACAGTGCGGCGATGACCTCGATGTTAGTGGGCCTGGGGGTTGCACAAAGTGGGCAGGTTGTGGGTAAAATCGGTGAGACGTTCGGCGTAAGCAATCTGGCGCTGGACACCCAGGGCGTGGGTGACTCCTCGCAGGTGGTTGTCAGCGGCTATGTACTGCCGGGTCTGCAGGTAAAATATGGTGTGGGGATCTTTGACTCACTGGCAACACTCACGCTACGCTATCGCCTGATGCCTAAGCTATATCTGGAAGCAGTGTCCGGCGTAGACCAGGCACTTGATCTGCTCTATCAGTTTGAGTTTTAGCAATGCGAATATTTGTCTACGGCAGTTTAAGAACCAGGCAAGGCAACAGTCACTGGATGACCAATGCCCAGCTACTGGGGAATTACAATATCGAGAACTACCAGTTGTACAGCCTGGGCCACTATCCAGGCGCGGTTCCCGGGGAGGGAACGGTACAGGGTGAGGTTTATCGTATTGATAACGCGACACTTGCCGAACTTGATGCCTTGCGCACCAGGGGCGGTGAATACGCGCGCCAGTTGATCCAGACGCCGTACGGAAGCGCGTGGATGTACGTCTACCAGCGTCCGGTCGAAGGGTTAACGCGGATTGTAAGCGGTAACTGGTTAGACAGAGACCAGTACTGAAAAACGACAACGCCACCGTGAGGTGGCGTTGTTTTTTTTTTACTCTTTCAATTCTCTTCTGTATCCCGGCGCCGGGTTAAAAACAGAGGAACGAACAGCATGATGTAGGGGGCAATGAGCCATAACAAACACAAAGCGCGTGAACGGCCATAGTAGTTTATGCACCGTGTATTACTTGAAATGACGGGCAGGAAAAACAGTAAAAACAGCAGAATCGCATAATCGCTTCGATAAGGGATCCATAAGTAAAACAAAAACCAGGCAAGCTGGAATGTCATGATGCAGAGATACTGCCATTTGCTGTCTTTGCCGTAACAGTCAAACGCCTTTATGTAGCCCATTTTTATGCTTTGAAGAAAGAAACTTAGCATGTATAGCGCTCACGATCGCGACGGTCAGGAGTGTTCTTGTTATTCAATGGCAAAAAAAAGCCCCGACCAGCGGGGCTTTATCGGCAGGCCGTAAGAATTACTTCTTCGCCGCGCGTTCGAAAGAGGCGATGATTTCTGCTTTCGCCGCTTCTGCGTTGTCCCAGCCGTCAACTTTAACCCACTTGCCTTTTTCGAGGTCTTTGTAGTGCTCGAAGAAGTGAGTGATCTGCGCTTTCAGCAGCTCTGGCAGGTCGTTCACATCTTTGATGTGATCGTACTCTTTGCTCAGTTTGGTGTGTGGTACCGCAACCAGCTTCGCATCTTCACCGGATTCGTCGGTCATTTTCAGCACGCCCACTGGACGGCAGCGAATGACGGCGCCTGGCTGCAGCGGATATGGCGTTGGGACCAGCACGTCAACCGGGTCACCGTCCAGAGACAGGGTGTGGTTGATGTAACCGTAGTTGCACGGATAGAACATCGCGGTAGACATGAAACGGTCTACGAACAGGGCGCCGCTCTCTTTGTCCACTTCGTATTTGATAGGATCTGCGTTAGCCGGGATTTCGATAACTACGTAGATGTCTTCTGGCAGTTCTTTACCCGCAGGGACGTTGAGTAAGCTCATGTCGGTGTCCTTTAAAATGGATGGTAAACAAGTGGCAGGTATTATAGCCAACTCGCACTGAATGTCTCTGCCTGTTTTCGCCTTCTCTCCCTCTCCTTCTCACTTTTCAGACCGATTCCATGACAGAAAAATCCATAAACTCAGCCGCATTTTTCATGGTGAAATGAAAGCGATTACAAACTTGTGATTAACGTTTTATTCACTTTTCTGAAGTGTGATGTAACGCAATTCGTTACATATTTCATTGGCTATAGTCATTTCGCAGAACATCTTTTAACCAACAATAACTCACCCTACGAGGACGCTCATATGTGGAAGCGCTTACTTCTTGTCACAGCAGTTTCGGCAGCCATGTCGTCTATGGCGATGGCCGCACCCTTAACCGTAGGATTTTCGCAGGTCGGCTCTGAATCGGGCTGGCGTGCAGCAGAAACCAACGTGGCGAAAAGCGAGGCCCAGAAACGCGGCATTACGCTGAAAATCGCCGATGGTCAGCAAAAGCAGGAGAACCAGATTAAAGCCGTGCGTTCATTCATCGCTCAGGGCGTGGATGCCATCTTCATTGCGCCTGTGGTGGCAACCGGCTGGGAACCTGTCCTGAAAGAAGCGAAAGACGCTGAAATTCCGGTCTTCCTGCTCGATCGTTCCATCGATGTAAAAGACAAATCTCTCTATATGACCACCGTGACCGCCAACAACGTGCTTGAAGGGCAATTAATTGGCGACTGGCTGGTGAAGCAGGTGGATGGCAAGCCGTGTAACGTCGTGGAGCTGCAGGGCACGGTCGGCGCGAGCGTGGCCATTGACCGTAAGAAAGGCTTTGCTGAGGCGATTGCCAAAGCGCCAAACATCAAGATTATCCGTTCCCAGTCCGGCGACTTTACCCGCAGTAAAGGGAAAGAGGTCATGGAGAGCTTCATTAAGGCCGAAAACAACGGCAAGAACATCTGCATGGTTTATGCCCATAACGATGACATGGTGATCGGGGCGATTCAGGCCATTAAAGAAGCGGGCCTGAAGCCGGGCAAAGATATCCTCACCGGTTCGATCGACGGCGTGCCGGACATCTATAAAGCGATGATCGACGGTGAAGCCAACGCCAGCGTGGAACTCACGCCAAACATGGCCGGCCCGGCATTCGATGCGCTGGAGAAATTCAAGAAGGACGGCACGATGCCTGAGAAGGTGACGGTCACCAAATCCACGCTCTACCTGCCGGACACGGCGAAAGAAGAGTTAGAGAAGAAGAAAAATATGGGCTACTAAGCTCTTGCCCCCTCACCCTAGCCCTCTCCCCGGAGGGGAGAGGGAAAAGGGCGGGTTGGGCAGAAAATTAAAGACGGGCACGACATAGTCCCCTCTCCCCTCCGGGGAGAGGGTCAGGGTGAGGGGGAAAACCATGACCACTGAACAACACCAGGCAATCCTCCGCACAGAGGGCTTGAGTAAATTTTTTCCCGGCGTAAAAGCGCTGGATAACGTTGATTTCAGCCTGCGGCGCGGTGAAATCATGGCGCTGCTGGGGGAAAACGGGGCGGGAAAATCAACGCTGATTAAAGCCCTGACCGGCGTTTACCACGCCGATCGCGGCACCATCTGGCTGGAAGGTCACGCCATTTCACCGAAAAACACCGCTCATGCCCAACAGCTGGGGATCGGGACGGTGTACCAGGAGGTGAACCTGCTGCCGAATATGTCGGTGGCGGACAACCTGTTTATTGGCCGGGAGCCACGACGCTTTGGCCTGCTGCGCCGCAAAGAGATGGAGGCGCGTGCCACGAAGCTGATGGAATCATACGGCTTCTCCCTCGACGTTCGCGAGCCGCTAAACCGTTTTTCCGTGGCGATGCAGCAGATAGTCGCCATCTGTCGCGCCATCGATCTCTCCGCAAAAGTGCTGATCCTTGATGAACCCACCGCCAGCCTTGACACCCAGGAAGTGGAGATGCTCTTTACCCTGATGCGCCAGCTGCGCGATCAGGGGGTCAGCCTGATCTTCGTCACCCACTTCCTCGATCAGGTGTACGAGGTGAGCGATCGCATTACGGTACTGCGTAACGGTAGCTTTGTCGGCTGCCGTGAAACCCGCGAGCTGCCGCAGATCGAACTGGTCAAAATGATGCTGGGGCGTGAACTTGAAACCAACGCCCTTCAGCGTGCAGGCCGCACGCTGCTGAGCGAAAAACCGGTCGCCGCCTTCAGCGATTATGGCAAAAAAGGGGTGATCTCGCCGTTTAACCTGGAAGTCCGCCCGGGCGAAATTGTCGGCCTGGCGGGCTTGCTGGGCTCCGGACGCACCGAAACCGCCGAAGTGATCTTCGGGATCAAACCTGCGGACAGCGGCACTGCGCTGATCAAGGGTAAACCGCAAACCCTGCGATCGCCGCATCAGGCCTCCTGTCTTGGCGTCGGTTTCTGCCCGGAAGACCGGAAAACGGATGGCATCATTGCCGCGGCCTCGGTGCGTGAAAATATCATTCTGGCCCTGCAGGCGCAGCGCGGCTGGCTGCGGCCAATCCCCCGCAAAGAGCAGAATGCGATTGCGGAGCGCTTTATCCGCCAGCTCGGCATCCGCACCCCGAGCGCGGAACAGCCCATTGAGTTTCTCTCCGGCGGCAACCAGCAAAAAGTATTGCTGTCACGCTGGCTGCTGACCAAACCGCAGTTCCTGATCCTCGATGAACCGACCCGCGGCATTGACGTGGGGGCGCACGCCGAAATTATCCGCCTTATTGAAACGTTGTGTGCGGACGGCCTGGCGCTGCTGGTCATTTCGTCTGAGCTGGAAGAGCTGGTGGGCTATGCCGATCGCGTGATTATCATGCGCGATCGCAAACAGGTGGCAGAGATCCCGCTGGATAAGCTGTCCGTTCCGGCGATCATGAATGCCATTGCGGCATAAGGAGTGAATCGTGATGTCCCGTTCGCTTTCGCAAACTGGCGCAACAAAGCGCCGCTTCAACTGGCCAACCGGCACGCCACAAATCGCGGCGCTGCTGGTGGTACTGCTGGTTGATAGCCTTGTCGCACCGCATTTCTTCCAGATTATTGTTCAGGATGGTCGCCTGTTTGGCAGCCCGATAGACATCCTGAACCGGGCTGCGCCCGTGGCGCTGCTGGCCATCGGGATGACGCTGGTCATTGCCACCGGCGGGATCGATCTCTCCGTCGGCGCGGTGATGGCCATCGCCGGGGCCACGGCAGCCTCGATGACCGTGGCCGGGCACAGCCTGCCGGTCGTCCTGTTGGCGGCATTAGGCACCGGCGTGCTGGCAGGATTATGGAACGGCATTCTGGTGGCGGTGCTGAAAATTCAGCCCTTTGTCGCCACGCTCATTTTGATGGTCGCCGGGCGCGGTGTGGCTCAGCTCATTACTTCCGGGCAGATTGTCACCTTCAACTCGCCGAACCTGGCGTGGCTCGGCAGCGGCAAGCTGCTGTTCTTCCCCACGCCGGTGATCATTGCTCTGGTCACGCTGGTGGTGTTCTGGCTCTTCACCCGTAAAACGGCGCTGGGGATGTTCATTGAAGCCGTCGGGATCAATATTCGCGCGGCACGCAACGCCGGGGTCAATACGCGGCTGATGGTGATGCTGACCTACGTGCTTAGCGGTGTGTGCGCCGCCATCGCCGGGGTCATCGTCGCGGCAGATATTCGTGGAGCCGATGCCAACAACGCCGGACTCTGGCTGGAGTTGGATGCGATCCTGGCAGTGGTGATCGGCGGCGGATCGCTGATGGGCGGGCGCTTTAACCTGCTGCTCTCGGTGATTGGCGCGCTGATCATTCAGGGGATGAACACCGGGATCCTGCTTTCCGGTTTCCAGCCGGAACTCAACCAGGTGGTAAAAGCGGTGGTCGTGCTCTGCGTGCTGATCGTCCAGTCACCGCGCTTTGTCAGCATCATTAAGGGGATCCGTGGCCATGATAAAACGTAATTTACCGTTAATGATCACCCTGGGCGTGTTTGTGCTGGGGTATCTCTACTGCCTGACCCAGTTCCCGGGGTTTGCCTCGACGCGTGTGATTTGCAACATCCTGACCGATAACGCCTTTTTAGGGATTATCGCCGTCGGCATGACGTTTGTGATCCTCTCCGGTGGGATCGATCTCTCCGTCGGCTCGGTGATCGCCTTCACCGGCGTGTTCCTCGCGAAGGCGATCGGTTTCTGGGGGATCTCTCCTCTGGTGGCCTTCCCGCTGGTGCTGGTGATGGGCTGCGCGTTTGGTGCCTTTATGGGGCTGTTGATCGACGCGTTAAAGATCCCGGCCTTTATCATTACCCTCGCGGGCATGTTCTTCCTGCGCGGGGTGAGCTATCTGGTGTCGGAAGAGTCAATTCCGATTAACCATCCGGTGTACGACACGCTCTCCAGCCTGGCGTGGAAAATCCCCGGCGGCGGTCGTCTGAGCGCGATGGGGCTTCTGATGCTGGGCGTGGTGGTCATTGGCATCTTCCTTGCCCACCGTACCCGGTTTGGCAACCAGGTTTACGCCATTGGCGGCAACGCCACCTCGGCAAACCTGATGGGGATCTCCACCCGCAGCACCACCATTCGCATCTATATGCTCTCGACCGGGCTGGCGACGCTGGCGGGTATAGTCTTCTCGGTTTATACCCAGGCGGGCTACGCGCTGGCAGGGGTGGGCGTCGAGCTGGATGCCATTGCCTCGGTGGTCATCGGCGGCACGCTGCTCAGCGGTGGAGTGGGAACGGTGCTGGGAACGCTGTTCGGCGTGGCCATCCAGGGGCTGATCCAGACCTATATCAACTTTGACGGTACGCTCAGCTCCTGGTGGACGAAGATCGCCATCGGCATATTGCTGTTTATCTTTATTGCCCTGCAGCGCGGTCTGACGGTGCTCTGGGAGAACCGCCAAAGCTCACCTGTTACCCGCGTAAACACGTCGGTAACAGAGCGATAACATGCTGAATTTGCTTAAAGTCTAAACATTTTCCGGTAGCGGCCGATACTCTTTTTTTATGCCCAGAAATATCTCGCTACCGGAAATAATATCATGCTTAAAACGCTATCGATTCGTACCGGCTTGCTCTCTTTACTGGCCGTTATGACCCTTCTGCTGCTGATTGTCAGCGGCATTGGCATTTATGCCCTCACACAGAGTTCTTCTTCACTGCAGCGTATCAACCACCTTCAGGGTGAGCAGATGGTGCAGCTTAATTCTGGCTATACGCTGATCCTGCGTGCGCGCAATGAAGCGGGCCAGGCCGTCCGGATGATGGAAATCGGTATGCTGGACGATGCCTCCAGAGCGGTAAAAAATATCAATCAGGAAGTCGCCCTGGCCCAGAAAACGCTGAAAGGCGTGATCGACGGCGGCGTGGCTGACGAGCAGGGACAACAGCTTCTCAATAACGTGGCGACCACGCTGGCGGCGTATAACCAGCAGGGGATCAACCCGATGCTGAAAGCCCTGAATGACCAGAGCGCTGACAATTACTACGATCTGCTGGAAAACGCCCTGATCCCGGTGGCGAAGCAGTTTGATAACGCTATGCAGGCGTTTCAGAAATGGAGTGAAGCGCGAGGCCAGGCAGAAGTCAGTGCCGTGCAGGCGAGTAAAACCCGCGTACTGATCCTGATTATCGTCGCAGCGCTGCTGACGGCAGGCATTATCGTGCTGGCCTGGCTGGTGTTGCGCCATATGCTGCTCAAGCCGCTCTCGGCGTCAATCGCTCAGCTGGAGAACGTGGCGGCGGGTGATTTAACCCATACGCTAAATGCGCCCGCGAGCCAGGAATTTAACCGTCTCAATGCCGCCATAGAGGAGATGCGTCAGTCGCTGATGAACTCGGTGCTACGGGTACGTGATGCCAGCGCGCAAATTGACACCGGCAGCCGCGAACTGACGGCGGGGAACCGGGATTTGGCCGAGCGCACTGAATCCACCGCCACGTCGCTGGAACAGACGGCCGCCAGCATGGAAGAGATCACCGCCACGGTGAAACTCAACGCCGATAACGCCGAGCAGGCGCACCAGCTGGCGAAATCGGTGTCTGATACTGCGGATCATGGCAGCGAAATGGTCTGCTATGTGATTGAGAAAATGCGGGATATCTCCGGCAGCTCGGCGCGTATCGCCGACATTCTGAGCGTGATTGACGGCATTGCCTTCCAGACCAATATTCTGGCGCTTAACGCCTCCGTGGAAGCGGCGCGCGCGGGCGAGCAGGGGCGCGGGTTTGCCGTCGTCGCGGGCGAAGTGCGAAACCTTGCCAGCCGTAGCGCCGACGCGGCGAAAGAGATCCGCTCACTTATCAGTGATTCGCAGACCCACGTTAACGAGGGCAGCGAGCTGGCTCAGCAGGCAGGCGAGACAATGGATGAGATCGCAACCGAAGTGCTGCGCATGACGAAACTGATGCGCGAAATTGCCACCGCGTCCCAGGAGCAGAGCCGCGGCATTGAGCAGGTGAATATTGCGGTGAATCAGATGGACGAAACCGCGCAGCAGAATGCGGCGCTGGTGCAGCAATCCTCCGCCGCGACCCGCTCCCTTGAGGAGCAGTCGCGTCAGCTGATGGACGCCATGTCCTCATTCAAAGTGACGACTCAGAACGCGGCATAATATTGCCCAGCCCCGGTACGTTTTGTGTCGGGGTTTTATTTCTCGCAGAATTGACTGCAGCGATATTATCGTGAATATCGCCCATTAATATTTCCAGCGAACTGGTTAGGGCTAATGCTTTTTCCGTCGGCTCGAGATATAAACCTTTGCGGAAAAATAGCGGCTCATCAAACAGTTGATTAAAACGTTTCAGTGCCAGACTCACCGCGGGGCGGGACATGTCGAGACGCACCGCCGCCTTTGCCATGCTGCCGCAGCGGACGATCTCAATAAAAACAGGGATAAGATTTAAATCAATACCGGTATTAGCACGAGAATAATTTTTCATTGCGATTCTGCTCCACGAAATATCTGTCAAACTGTTATGGAAATAATGCAGGAGCAGTGCTCAGGATTAAAGCATGTTTTTTATAAACACTTATACGGTAAAATATATAAATGAGCAGGGGAGCCAGACGGGCTCCCCTGAAGAAAGGTATTACGCGTCCGGATACTCACGGATAAAACGTTCAACGTCTTCAACCATGTGGTTGTTGCCGACGAAGAATGAACGACGCTGGTGCAGGCTTTCCGGCACGATATCCAGAATACGCTCTTTACCGTCGCTCGCCTTGCCGCCCGCCTGTTCGGCCAGGAACGCCATCGGGTTGCATTCATACAGCAGGCGCAGTTTCCCGTCCGGGTGGCTTGCGGTGCTTGGATAGAGGTAGATACCGCCTTTCAGCAGGTTACGGTGGAAGTCCGCAACCAGAGAGCCAATATAGCGGGATGTGTACGGGCGCTGCGTCGCTTTATCTTCTTCCTGGCAGAATTTGATGTACTTCTTCACACCGTTCGGGAACTTGATGTAGTTTCCTTCGTTGATGGAGTAGGTACTGCCCTTTTCCGGGAAGCGCATACGTTCCTGACACAGGCAGAAGACGCCCAGGGAAGGATCGTACGTAAAGGCGTGAACCCCGCACCCGGTGGTATACACCAGCATGGTGGAGGATCCATACACGACGTAACCGGCAGCAACCTGCTTATTGCCCGGCTGCAGGAAATCTTCTTCGGTCACCGGCGTGCCAACAGGCGTGACGCGGCGGTAGATGGAGAAAATGGTACCGACAGAAACGTTAACATCGATGTTGGAGGAGCCGTCGAGCGGATCCATCAGAACAACGTATTTCGCGTGTTCACACCCTTCGAAAACAACAATTTCATCTTCTTCTTCGGAGGCGATACCCGCAACGATGTCGCGCGCGCGCAGTGCAGCTTTCAGTTTTTCATTTGCGAACAGATCGAGTTTCTGCTGAACCTCGCCCTGAACGTTCTCGGCACCGCTGGCACCCAGGATATCGACCAGACCGGCCTTGTTGATATCACGGTGGATGATCTTAGCGCCCAGCTTTATTGCCGACAGCAAAGCAGTGAGTTCACCGGTAGCATGAGAGAACTCGTGCTGCTTTTCGACAATAAATTCACCTAACGTTTTCATAACACTTTCCCTGCATCTTTGTGAGTAAAGCGATTGTATGTTCACTAAAACGACTAAAGCCCAACAATCTTAACAAAGATTCAAATAGTAGCGCAGAGGTGAATCGCGCCAGCAGGATACGGATTTTCCTGAAATGCGTTTCACAGCCGCTAACATGTGAGTAAAATGTGCGCCACATTGAAGAAGGATAGTGACGTATGCGCATTCATATATTGGGGATTTGTGGCACTTTCATGGGCGGACTGGCAATGCTGGCGCGCTCGCTGGGCCATGAAGTGACAGGTTCGGACGCCAATGTGTATCCGCCAATGAGCACGCTTCTGGAGAAACAGGGCATCGCGTTGATTCAGGGCTACGATGCCAGCCAGCTGGATCCCGAGCCGGATCTGGTCATCATTGGCAACGCGATGACCCGCGGCAATCCGTGCGTTGAGGCGGTACTGGAACGCAATATTCCGTTCATGTCCGGCCCGCAGTGGCTGCATGATTTCGTGCTGCGTGACCGCTGGGTGGTTGCCGTTGCCGGGACCCACGGCAAAACCACCACCGCCGGGATGGCGACGTGGATCCTTGAAGCCTGTGGCTATAAACCGGGCTTCGTGATTGGCGGCGTACCGGGTAATTTCGACGTCTCTGCGCGCCTGGGTGACAGCCCGTTCTTTGTTATCGAAGCCGACGAGTATGACTGCGCCTTCTTCGACAAACGTTCCAAATTCGTCCATTACTGCCCGCGGACGCTGATCCTCAATAATCTTGAGTTCGACCATGCGGATATCTTTGACGATCTGAAAGCCATTCAGAAGCAGTTCCACCATCTGGTGCGCATCGTGCCGGGCCAGGGCCGCATCATCCTGCCGGAAAACGACATCAACCTGAAACAGACCCTGGCAATGGGCTGCTGGAGCGAGCAGGAGCTGGTGGGCGAGCAGGGCCACTGGCAGGCGAAGAAACTCAACGCGGATGCCTCGGAGTGGGAAGTGCTGCTCGACGGTGAAAAAGTGGGTGAGGTGAAGTGGGGCCTGGTGGGTGAACACAACATGCACAACGGCCTGATGGCGATCGCGGCCGCACGCCATGTGGGCGTTCAGCCTGCGGATGCGGCGAACGCACTGGGCTCGTTTATCAATGCCCGTCGCCGTCTGGAGCTGCGCGGTGAAGCCCACGGCGTCACGGTGTATGACGATTTCGCACACCATCCAACGGCGATTCTGGCGACGCTTGCGGCCCTGCGCGGCAAAGTCGGCGGTACCGCGCGCATTCTGGCGGTGCTGGAACCGCGTTCGAACACCATGAAGATGGGGATCTGCAAAGACGATCTCGCGCCCTCTTTAGGGCGTGCCGATGAGGTCTTCCTGCTGCAGCCGCAGCATATTCCGTGGCAGGTGGCGGAAGTGGCCGATGCCTGCATCCAGCCGGCGCACTGGAGCGCGGATGTGGATACGCTGGCGGAGATGGTGGTGAAAGCGGCCCAGCCGGGCGACCATATTCTGGTGATGAGTAACGGCGGTTTTGGTGGGATCCATCAGAAGCTGCTGGACGGTCTGGCGAAAAAAGCGGAAGTGGCCGCCGACGTGTAAAAAAAAGCCCGGTGGCGCTTGCGCTTACCGGGCCTGGATTTTGCACGACCTTGTTGGCCGGATAAGGCGTTTACGCCGCCATCCGGCGCAAAACGCATGGATTACTCTTCGTTCTCAGACAGCTCACGCAGATACTGGAAAATCAGGCGCGCAGACTTCGGCGGCTTATTCCCTTCTTTCTCTTTCTTCGCGTTACGGATCAATGAACGCAGCTGCTGGCGGTCGGCATCCGGCCACAGGTTCAGGACTTCCGGTACGGCGTCATCACCCTGTTCAATCAGACGATCGCGGATCTGCTCCAGCTTATGGAACAGCGCAACCTGCTGGTTATGGCGGTTTTTCAGCTTGTCCAGCGCCTGGCGGATCGGATCAACGTCGCGCTGACGCAGCATTTTACCGATAAGCTGAAGCTGGCGACGACGGCCTTCTTTTTTGATTTTCTGTGCCAGTTCAATGGCATCACGCAGATCCTGGTCGAGCGGGATCTTGTCCAGCGCGTTTTTACCCAGTTCCACCATTTCTGCGCCAAGCTGTTTTAACTCTTCGGCGTCGCGTTTAATTTCACTTTTACTGACCCAGATGATCTCATCATCTTCGTCTTCGATGTCATCACCGGGAACGTCGTCGAGCCAGTCTTCGGGCTGCTTAGTCATGTCAGGCTCCTTAAAAAAAGAGGCTAATGTTACCAGTTAAGACGCGCACTGAAAAACGGTTCTCTGTTAGACTTCAGTTAACTCTCTCTTACAGTATGGCATTTGCGATGAAAGTAACCTCACAAGTTGAAGCGCAGCGTAAGATTCTGGAAGAAGCCGTCTCCACCGCGCTGACGCTCGCTTCAGGTAAATCAGATGGCGCCGAAGTGGCGGTCAGCAAAACCACCGGTATTAGCGTGAGTACCCGCTATGGCGAAGTGGAAAATGTAGAATTCAACAGCGATGGCGCGCTTGGGATCACGGTGTATCACCAGAATCGCAAAGGCAGTGCCTCCTCGACCGACCTCAGCCCGGATGCCATTGCCCGTACGGTGCAGGCGGCGCTGGATATCGCCCGTTATACCTCGCCAGACCCTTACGCTGGCGTGGCGGATAAAGAGCTGCTGGCCTTTGATGCCCCGGATCTCGACCTTTTCCACCCGGCGGACGTCACCCCGGACGAAGCCATTGAACTGGCAGCCCGCGCTGAGCAGGCTTCCCTGCAGGCCGATAAACGTATTACCAATACCGAAGGCGGCAGCTTCAACAGCCATTACGGCATCAAAGTGTTCGGCAACAGCCACGGCATGCTGCAGGGCTACTGCTCCACCCGTCATTCGCTCTCCAGCTGCGTGATCGCCGAAGAGAACGGCGACATGGAGCGCGACTACGCCTACACCATTGGCCGCGCGCTGGGGGATTTACAATCTCCGGAGTGGGTCGGTAAAGAGTGCGCCGAACGCACGCTGTCGCGCCTGTCACCGCGTAAACTCTCCACCATGAAGGCCCCGGTCATTTTTGCCAATGAAGTGGCGACCGGACTGTTTGGTCATCTGGTGGGCGCTATCGCGGGCGGCTCCGTGTACCGTAAATCGACCTTCCTGCTCGACTCGCTGGGCAAGCAGATCCTGCCGGACTGGCTGACCATCGAAGAGCATCCGCACCTGCTGAAAGGACTCGCCTCCACACCGTTCGACAGCGAAGGGGTGCGTACCGAACGTCGTGATATCGTCAAAGACGGCGTGCTGACCCAGTGGCTGCTGACCAACTACTCCGCGCGCAAGCTGGGGCTGAAAAGCACCGGGCACGCAGGCGGTATCCATAACTGGCGCATCGCCGGACAGGGCCTGAGCTTCGAGCAGATGCTGAAAGAGATGGGCACCGGGCTGGTCGTCACAGAGCTGATGGGCCAGGGCGTGAGCGGCATCACCGGGGATTACTCTCGTGGTGCGGCGGGCTTCTGGGTTGAAAATGGAGAAATCCAGTATCCGGTGAGCGAAATTACCATTGCCGGCAACCTGAAGGACATGTGGCGCAACATCGTTACGGTCGGTAACGATATTGAAACACGTAGCAATATACAGTGTGGTTCAGTTCTTCTGCCCGAAATGAAAATTGCGGGTCAATAAAGATAGCGTTTTGTTAATAATAAAAAGGAAGTGAGCAATGCGTAAACATCTGTTAGCGATCGTCGCGGCTTCAACGCTGGTTCTTGGCTCTTCTGCGTTTGCTGCCGATCTTGAAGACGACATGGGCATCCTCGGGCAAAACCTGAAGGTGGTGCAGAAAGCGGACAATGCGGCGGAAATGAAAGACGCGCTGACCAAAATGCGTGAAGCGGCGCTGGATGCCCAGAAAGCAACACCGCCTAAGCTTGAAAACAAAGCGGCAGACAGTGCCGAGATGAAAGACTACCGTCACGGCTTTGACGTGCTGGTAGGGCAAATCGACGGTGCGCTGAAACTCGCCAACGAAGGCAAAGTGAAAGAAGCCCAGGCGGCGGCCGAGCAGTTTGTGACGACGCGCAACACGTATCATAAAAAGTACCGTTAATTGGGTGCCTGAGCTGTACGTCCTTTCCCTGTATGTGGAGGCGCACTGCGCGCCTCCACAAATTTGCTCCCTACTTGCCGGAGCGACAATCCATCCGCGCTATCACTTCAAGCGAGCCGTTTCGAAAACGGATCTCGCACAGTGTTTTCCTCGTCACCAGCGTTAAGATGATTATTGTCAAAGCAACAATCATCAAAACCCGGATAATTGGGGATTGGCGTTTCATGGATGCCTCCTTGCTTTAAAGCGGGCGAGGTAGCGAACTCCACGGTCGTGACGTGTTGTTTCGAGCCCCCGCCCTGATTTTTTATCAGGCGGGGCTTTCCACTTTCCGTCCCTTGCCTGAGACGGTCAGTCTCAAGCACCCGTCGCCACTCTAGCGAATCCCCATAAGAAAACCTTATCTACATCACATTTCTACGAGCCGACTCGTAATCTTTTCCACTTCGCTGACCTGTTCCTTGCCGCGTAATAGCGTGATATTCATCACGTAAATACAGCGGTTTATCCAGATTCAGCGCATTTATGTGGCACAGATCACTGCTGCGGCCCGCCTTTCCACTTCGAAGTGGAAAACAACTCGCTACAAACCCTTTCCCCCCGCCGTTAGTTTACTTACAGAGCCATTAACGGGGTAAGACCAGTGAGTAACGGAGCGGTAATGAACGACGTTGGGGAACAGGCAGTGCAAACAGAGCAGCTTGCGAACACGATGCTGCAGCAGGTTTATGCCCTGCTGGCCCGGCACAACATCATCCCCAATGCGGTACAGGAGCAGATGCTCACCTCCCACGTTCGTGCGATGGCGCACCGGTCCGTGACCGGCGAGCCGCTGCCGGAGGTTGAAGCGGAGCTGTTCGACGAAATTTCACCGGATTCAATGCGGCTGGCACGTGAAGTGGTGGCGCAGTTTGGCAACCTTCCTGATGAAGAGGCCTGGCTGCTCTCCGTTCACTTTGAAGTCGCGAAAGACAACCTTTAAGGAGCAACACATGGAACAGATTACAGTCGTGATTGGCGATCGCCTGGGTAAAGGTCAGAAAGTGGCCGCTGGTGTGGAAAAAGCGGGTGGACGCGCGGTGGTTGTGCCGGGCATGGCCGCGGATATGAAGCTGGGCGACGTGATGAAAGCGGAAAACGCCACCTTCGGTATCTCCTTCTGCGGTAGCGGCGGCGCGGGCGCCATCACCGCCCAGACCAAATATGGCTACAAAGCCAAATACGGTATGCGTTCCGTGGATGAAGGTGTGACTGCCATCAACGAAGGCTGCAACGTGCTGGGCTTTGGCTTTATGGATAAAGAAGAGCTGGGCGAGCGTCTGGTGCAGGCGTGGCAGAAAAAATACGGCGCATAAGCATGAAAGAACAGTTCACAACCACGGTGAGAGTGAAGGGGAAAGGCGACGCCAAAGCGCGCGCCTTTGCCGACGCGCTCAACCACGTTCAGGCCGCGGTGATGAAAGCCTCACCGCATATCTTACTGCGTATTGAGCCACAGGATGTGCAGGTCGTTCAGGCGCAAGAAGCGGTGCGAAAAGAAGCCTTTCTGTTCTTCTTTCTGCGCCGGGAAAGACGCACCTACAGCGTGGAGCTGGATGTGACCGTCAACGTGACCGCCATCAATCTTGACCAGGTGGATTTCGTCACGCAACGCTGATTATTCATAAAAGGGCAGACTGATGTTCTTAATTATATTAATAAAATCGCTCATCATCGGCGGCCTGGTAGGCGTCGGTGTCGGGGCCGGGGCTGCACGCATGTTTCATGCGCCTACCACACAGGGGATGGGCGCGTTTCGTACGTTAGGGGAGCTGAACTCCTGCGAAGGGGATCCGGCGTCTCACTTCTCCTTTGGGTTAGGTTTCTTCTTTAACGCCTGGGCCTCTTCCGTGGCCGCAGGGGCTTTCACACAGGACGTTGACCACCGCATCATCCCGAACTGGGGTGCGGCTGCACTGATGATCAAAAACCGTAACGTCGGCGAAACGCTGCACGACCCGCGCAAAATGGCGATTGCCTGCGGCGTGATCGGCATGGTCGTCGTGACCTTCCTGAACCTGACCGCCTCCTCGGTCCCTGCCGCACTGCAGGTCACCGCCGTGAAGGTGCTGGTGCCGGCGGCGAACCTGCTGGTCAACACCGTGATGCCGGTGATTTTCTGGCTGGCGGCCATCGATGCGGGTAAAAAATCGGGCTTCTGGGCCACCATCTTCGGCGGCGCAGCGCAGCTGATTATGGGCAACGCCGTACCGGGCCTGGTACTGGGGATCCTGATCGGTAAAGGCGTGGAAGAGAGCGGCTGGAACCACGTCACCAAAGTGATGATGGCGGCTATCGTCCTGCTCTTCGTGCTGAGCGGCTTCTTCCGCGGCTTCGACATGAAGATGATCGAATCCTTCCATCTGACCGTGCCGAACTGGCTCGACATGATCCACAACTCGCTCAGCGGTAAATAACAGGAGCCTGCAATGGAACAGAATAAAGGTTTTTGGTATGCCGACTGGTCGTTCCCGATCTTCGTTGGCCTGCTCTCCTCCGGCGTGTTCGCCGGGACGCACATGTATTACCTCTATGGCATCGGCGCGTTTAACGAAGTGGCCTTCGTGGCGATGCTGAAAGCGGGGATTGATACCGGCGTCTACGGCGCGGTGGCGGCGTTTGGCGCCAGCTTCCTGTTCGCCCGTATTATCGAAGGATCGCTGGTCGGTATTCTCGACATCGGCGGCGCCATCCAGACCGGCGTGGGGCTGGGGGTTCCGGCACTGCTGCTGGGGGCGGGCATCATGTTCCCGGTGACCAACTTTATTGCCGCGCTGATCACCGGCCTGGTGATTGGTCTGGCGATTGGCTACGTCATTATCCTGGCGCGTAAGTTCACCATCAACCAGAGCAACTCCACTTACGGCGCAGACGTCATGATGGGCGCAGGTAACGCTTCTGGCCGCTTCCTGGGGCCGTTGATTATCCTCAGCGCCATGACCGCCTCCATCCCGATTGGCGTGGGCTCCCTGCTGGGCGCGCTGCTGTTCTACATCTGGCAGAAGCCAATTACCGGTGGCGCCATTCTGGGAGCAATGATTTTAGGCTGGCTGTTCCCGGTCGCCCTTTAATACCTGCGGGCGCGCTGGCGCCCGCCTTATCAGGAGAACCCCATGTTTGATTTACTCCTGCGCCGCGCGCGCCTTGCCGACGATACCCTGACCGATATCGCCATTCAGGACGGTTCGATCGCGGCGCTGGGCGAGATTGATGCTCCCGCACATAAGACGGTTGAGCTGAACGGTGACGTGTTCGTCAGCGCAGGCTGGATCGACTCGCACGTTCACTGCTACCCGAACTCCCCGATTTACCACGACGAACCGGACAGCGTCGGGATTGCCACCGGCGTCACCAGCGTGGTGGATGCGGGCAGTACCGGGGCAGACGACGTGGACGATTTCTATGAAATTACCCGCAAAGCCACCACCGAGGTGTTCGCGCTGCTGAACATCTCCCGCGTAGGGCTGATTGCCCAGAATGAGCTGGCCAATATGGCCAATATTGACGCCGAGGCGGTGAAGCAGGCGGTAAAACGCCACCCTGATTTTATCGTCGGCCTGAAAGCGCGCATGAGCAGCAGCGTGGTCGGTGACAACGGTATTACGCCGCTTGCGCGCGCGAAAGCCATCCAGAAAGAGAACAGCGACCTGCCGCTGATGGTGCACATCGGCAATAACCCGCCAAACCTCGACGAAATCGCCGAATTGCTGAGCTCGGGCGACATCATCACCCACTGCTATAACGGCAAACCCAACCGCATTCTGACGCCTTCCGGCGAGCTGCGTGCGTCCATTACGTCTGCGCTGAAGCGCGGCGTACGGCTGGACGTTGGCCACGGTACGGCGAGCTTCAGCTTTGAGGTGGCAAAACGCGCCATCGCGATGGGCATTCTGCCCCACACCATCAGCTCGGATATCTACTGCCACAATCGCATCAATGGCCCGGTCGGGTCGCTGGCGAGCGTGATGTCTAAATTCCTCGCCATCGGCATGTCATTGCCGCAGGTGATTAACTGCGTGACCGCGAACGCGGCTGATGGCCTTCGACTGGCGCGCAAAGGGCGCATTCAGCCCGGCCTTGACGCCGACCTGACGCTGTTCACCGTTAAACGTCAGCCGACGGTGCTGACGGATGCCGAAAACGACAGCCTGCAGGCTGAACACATTCTGGTGCCGCTTGCCGCGATCCGCGCGGGCAAGGGCTACATGACCGAACAAGGGAGCACGGAACATGCCTTCAATTTATGAGAAATACAACTTAAAGCAGGTCATCAACACCTCCGGCCGCATGACGGCGCTGGGCGTCTCCACGCCGCGCCCGGAAGTGGTTCAGGCGGCGATGGACGGCATGAATCACTATTTCGAGATGAAGGATCTGGTTAACAAAACCGGGGAATACATCGCGAAGCTGCTGGACGTTGAAGGGGCGACGGTGGTCTCCTGCGCCTCGGCGGGCATTGCCCAGTCGGTGGCGGCGGTGCTGGTGAAAGACAGTGACTGGCTGCTGGAAAACCTGCACGTGACGCCCGTTGAGAACAACGAGATCGTCCTGCCGAAAGGGCACAACGTTAACTTCGGCGCGCCGGTGGGCACCATGGTGGCGCTGGGCGGCGGCAGGGTGGTGGAAGCGGGCTATGCCAACGAATGTTCCGCCGATCAGCTGGCGGCGGCAATCACCCCACGCACCGCGGCGATCCTGTACATCAAATCGCACCACTGCGTGCAGAAAAGCATGCTCAGCGTTGAGCAGGCAGCGGTGGTGGCGCGTAAACACGATCTTCCGCTGATCGTCGACGCGGCAGCGGAAGAAGATCTGCATACCTACTACCGATCCGGGGCCGATCTGGTGATCTACAGCGGCGCGAAGGCGATTGAAGGGCCTACCAGCGGGCTGGTGATCGGCAAGACCCGCTACGTCGAGTGGGTGAAGCGCCAGACGGCGGGCATTGGCCGCGCGATGAAGGTCGGCAAAGAGGGGATCCTCGGCCTGACCTGCGCCATCGAACACTACCTGACGGCGACCAAAGAGAGCGGTGCGGAAATGGTGGCGAAGATGACGCCGTTTATCGACGCACTCAATACCCTGAACGGCGTCACGGCGCGCGTGGTCTGGGACAGTGCGGGTCGTGATATCGCGCGCACCGAGATTAAGTTCGACGAAGCCATTACCGGCATCGGCACCGGCGAGCTGGTGAATGCCCTGAAGCAGGGCGAATACGCCATTTACTTCCGTGGCTACAAGGCCAACGAAGGGATCATCGAAGCGGACGTGCGCAGCGTGAATGCTGACCAGTTGAACATTGTGTACCGTCGCATTAGTGAAGTGTTAGGACAGGAGAATAAGGCATGAAACTGACCCCCAATTTTTACCGTGACCGCGTCTGTCTGAACGTGCTGGCAGGTTCGAAGGCTAACGCCAGCGCCATTTACGAGGCGGCGGAAGGTCATGTGCTGGTGGGCGTGCTCTCCAAAAATTATCCGGACGTAGCCAGCGCGGTCGCTGATATGCGTGAGTACGCGGTGCTGATTGACAACGCGCTCTCGGTAGGACTTGGCGCAGGCGACCCGAACCAGTCGGCGATGGTGAGCGAAATCGCCCGCCAGGTGCAACCGCAGCACGTCAATCAGGTCTTTACCGGCGTCGCCACCAGCCGCGCGCTGCTGGGACAGAACGACTCCGTAGTCAACGGTCTGGTCTCACCGACCGGCACTGTCGGCATGGTGAAAATCTCCACCGGCCCGCTGAGCAGCGCAGCTATGGACGGCATTGTGCCGGTGGAAACCGCGATTGCCCTGCTGAAAGATTTTGGCGGCAGCTCAATCAAATACTTCCCGATGGGCGGCCTCAAGTGCCGTGACGAATATCAGGCTGTAGCAGTAGCCTGCGCCCGTCACGACTTCTGGCTGGAGCCGACCGGGGGAATCGATCTGGAGAATTTTGAGGAGATCCTGCAGATCGCCCTGGACGCAGGCGTGAGCAAAATCATCCCGCATATCTACAGCTCGATTATCGACAAAGCCAGCGGCGATACGCGTCCGGAAGATGTGCGTACGTTGCTTGAAATGACGAAGAAACTCGTTAAGTAATACCTTCAACAGGAGCCACCATGCACACCCGTAACCTGCTTGTCGCTTCACTCTCTTTACTTGCCAGCGCCGCTGTCGCCCAGACGCAGTACGCCTGGGTGGGTACCTATAACCCTAACGGGGAAGGGCTGTACCGCTTTACCGTTGACCCGCCAACCGGCGCGCTCGGCAATAAAACGCTGGTGAGCAAACTGCCGAACGCCGCGCAGCTGACCGTCTCGCCCGACGGCAAAACGCTCTATCTGGCAAGCGAAGTGGAGCAGGGCGTGGTGCAGGCGCTGCGCATCGGCGATAAGGGTGAGCTGAGCGAGCTCAATCAGGTGGCGTCCGGCGGGGCCGGGCCGGTTTATCTTTCGCTGACGCCAAATGGCCAGCATCTGCTGGTGGCCAACTACGTCAGCGGGTCGATTGCCGTTCTGCCGGTTAAGGCAGACGGCAGCCTGGGGGATGCCACGGACACCCATCAGGATCAGGGCGAACCGGGCGCGGCAAAACCGGAAGCGGCCGCTGAAGGCAGCTTTGCCATCAGCGATCACAACGGACCTCATGCGCACATGATCGCCGCCGATCCCAGCGGGAAATACGTGTTTTCCACCGATCTGGGGTTAGATCGCATCTACCAGTACCGCCTGGACGAGCGAACCGGCAAGCTGACGCCAAACGATCCGCCGTTTATTCGCGCCTCCTCAAAAGGGGCCGGACCGCGCCATTTCGTCTTCACGCCGAAGGGGGACGCCCTGTGGCTGATTAATGAAGAGGCGTCGACGCTCACCCACTATGCCGTGCAGGCCAACGGCACGTTGAAAGAGGGCAAAACGGTGTCTGCCCTGCCGGAAGGGTACAAAGGCACCAGTTTTGCGGCGGGGCTGGCGTTAAGCGCCGATGGTAAACAGCTGTATGTGGCTAACCGTTTGCATAACAGCATCGGGCACTTTACCGTAACAGCGGAGGGCACGCTGACGCATCAGGATGATGTCTGGACGCGAGGCGATTACCCGCGCACCCTGACGCTCGATAAACAGGGCCGCTGGCTGTACGTTATGAACCAGCGTAGCGACAACATTACCCGTTTCCGCGTCGGTCAGGACGGCAGGCTAAGCGTTGAGCCAGACTATACCCCGGTCGGCAGCCCATCCCAGATGGTCATTTCACCTTAAGCCGTAAGAGGACAACGACGTGCGATTCCCGAACCAACGTTTAGCGCAACTTTTCGATCTGTTGCAAAACGAGACGCTGCCACAGGACGAGCTGGCGCAGCGGCTGTCGGTCTCCACGCGAACCGTCCGTGCGGATATCACCGCCCTCAACGCGCTGCTGGCAGGCCACGGCGCGCAGTTCATTCTGAGCCGGGGCAACGGCTACCAGCTCAAAATTGAGGATGCCGAGCGCTATCAGCAGCTGCAGGCCTCCCACCCGCGCGCGCTGCGCATTCCGCGGACCGGGCCGGAGCGCGTGCATTATCTGGTGGTGCGTTTTCTGACCTCGGCATTCTCCCTCAAGCTTGAGGATCTGGCGGACGAGTGGTTCGTCAGCCGCGCCACGCTGCAGAGCGACATGGCCGAGGTGCGCGAGTGGTTCCACCGCTATAACCTGACGCTGGAAACCCGTCCTCGCCACGGGATGAAGCTGTTTGGCAGCGAGATGGCGATCCGCGCGTGCCTGACCGATCTGCTCTGGGAGCTGGCCCAGCAGGACAGCCTGAATCCACTGGTGACGGAGGTTGCGCTGAATGCGGGCGTGGCGGAGCAGATGGTACCGGTGCTGCACGACGCACTGACGCATCATCACATCCGCCTGACCGACGAAGGCGAGCTGTTCCTGCGCCTGTACTGCGCGGTGTCGGTGCGCCGCATCAGCGAAGGTTACCCGCTACCGGAATTCCATGCCGAAGACGTGGAAGAGAACGTGCGAGAGGCGGCGAAAGATATCGCCGTGACCCTCCAGCAGCTGGCGGGCAAAGCGCTTTCACCTTCGGAGGAGAGCTGGCTGTGCGTTCACATCGCCGCGCGGCAGATCCCGGAGATTGCGCCCAGCGCCATAAATGCCGACGACGACGAAGCGCTGGTTAACTATATCCTGCGCTACATTAACACCCACTATAACTACAACCTGCTCAGCGACGAACAGCTGCATGCGGATCTGCTCACGCACATCAAAACCATGATCACCCGCGTGCGGTATCAAATCATGATCCCGAATCCGCTGCTGGATAACATCAAGCAGCACTACCCGATGGCGTGGGATATGACCCTGGCGGCGGTGTCGAGCTGGGGCAAATATACGCCGTATGTGATCAGCGAAAACGAGATTGGCTTCCTGGTGCTGCACATCGGCGTCGGGCTGGAGCGCCACTACAACATCGGCTACCAGCGCCAGCCGCGCGTGCTGCTGGTGTGTGACGCCGGTAACGCCATGGTGCGCATGATTGAGGCGGTGCTGCAGCGCAAATACCCGCAAATTGAGATGACGCGCACCCTAACCCTGCGCGAGTACGAACTGACCGAATCCATCAGCGAAGATTTTGTTATTTCCACCGTCCGCGTCAGCGAAAAGTCGAAACCGGTGGTGATGATCGCCCCGTTCCCGACGGATTACCAGCTGGAGCAGATCGGCAAGCTGGTGCTGGTGGACCGCACCCGCCCGTGGATGCTGGATAAATACTTTGACGCAGCCCATTTCCGCATTATTAACACGCCTGTTGACCAGCAGACCCTGTTCCGGGAGCTGTGCGAACAGCTTGAAGAAGAGGGCTTTGTGGGGGAAGCCTTTCTGGAGTCGGTCGTTGAGCGTGAGGCCATCGTCAGCACCATGCTCGGGGACGGCATCGCGCTGCCGCACTCCCTCGGCCTGCTGGCGCAGAAAACGGTGGTCTATACCGTCCTCGCCCCGCAGGGCATTCAGTGGGGCGACGAAACCGCGCACGTCATCTTTCTGCTCGCCATCAGCAAAAGCGAGTACGAAGAGGCGATGGCGATTTACGATATCTTCGTCACTTTCCTGCGCGAACGGGCGATGTCGCGGCTCTGTGGCTGCAGGGATTTTGCCGGGTTTAAGGCGGTGGCGATGGAGAGTTTGAGTCGGTTTTGAGAGGCGTTATCCAGAATTCGATGTAATGCGAATGTAATGCTAAAATGCATTACATATTCCGTTCTACTGGAGGCATAATGGCCACGCTTAACGTCCGTCTGGATGACAAACTCAAAAACGAGGCTTACGCCGTGCTGGAAAAACTCAACATCACCCCAACGGAAGCCGTGCGGTTACTGTTTCAATACGTTGCTGAAACGGGGCGCATGCCCGTGAAAACGGTCACGATTAGCGACAGTGAAGATGCGCTGATACAGACGGTCCGGGAGCGACTGGCTAATCCGCAAAAGGGCGTTAAGGTTAGTCTGGATGACTTATGAACTGGTATTTGACCCGAGGGCGTTAAAGGAGTGGCATAAGCTGGGTGATACGGTGAAAGCGCAGTTTAAGAAAAAACTTGCCGAGGTGCTGGCGAAACCCAGGAACGAATCAGCTCGTTTACACGGCCTGCCTGATTGTTACAAAATAAAACTTAAAGCGTCCGGCTATCGCCTGGTCTATCAGGTTCAGGACGAAGTAGTGAAAGTCGTTGTTATTGCCATTGGGAAAAGAGAACATTCGGCCGTTTATCATGACGCAAACAAACGGCTTTAGCGTTTACCGCAGATAATGCACGACCTGGTTACTGCTGCCTCGCCAGATAAGCGACGGGTCTTTTAAATCCTGCATAAACTTGCCGTCGACCAGCACGTTAATCAGGTCCACGACCTCCCTCTGAGCCGCATTCAGTTCATCCAGCTTATAGCCCGTCCAGACCCAGATGTCTTTTTCCGCGCACTCGCGGCGAATGCGTTTCACCAGCTTCAGAATATCCGGCACGTTTTGCGGATGCAGCGGATCGCCGCCGGAGAGCGAAATCCCCTGGCGTTTGATGCGCGTGTCGTTCAGGTCGTTGATGATCCTGTCTGCCATCTCAGCGGTAAACGGTATGCCGGAATTGAGGCGCCAGGTGCTTTTGTTATAGCAGCCGGGGCACTCGTGCACGCAGCCGGAAACGAACAGGGTGCAGCGGGTGCCGGGGCCGTTAACGATGTCGACGGGGTAGTACTGGTGATAGTTCATAACGTTAACCTGATGCCCTCACCCCGGCCCTCTCCCACAGGGAGAGGGAGAAAACCGGCGTCAGGCTTAGCAATGTGCTCGATCGGTTCCCTCTCCCTTGAGGGAGAGGGGTAGGGTGAGGGGGAGAACCTGGCGAAGAACTCAACCGATCTGCCCATTCCCCAGATGCTTCACGCGGCGCTTCACCTCTTCCTGCTTACCGGCGTTAAATGGACGCGCGTCCGGGCTGCCGAGGTAGCCGCACACGCGGCGGGTCACGGAGACGCGAGCCGCATCGTGATTACCACATTTCGGGCAGGTAAAGCCTTTGCTCGTACATTCAAACTCACCGGTAAAACCGCACTCGTAGCACTCGTCTATCGGCGTGTTGGTCCCGTAATACGGCACGTGCTGGTAGCTATAATCCCACACGTCTTCCAGCGCCTTCAGGTTGTGCTGAATGTTCGGATACTCGCCGTAGCAAATGAAGCCGCCGCTGGCGATAGGTGGATACGCCGCTTCGAAGTCGATCTTGTCGTACGGGTTCACCTTTTTCTCCACGTCGAGGTGGAAGCTGTTGGTGTAGTACCCTTTGTCGGTCACGCCTTCGACAATGCCAAACTCGGCGGTGTCCAGACGGCAGAAGCGGTCGCACAGGTTTTCGCTCGGCGTGCTGTAGAGGCTGAAGCCGTAGCCGGTCTCCTCTTTCCACTGGTCCACCGCGTCGCGCAGACGCTGGACGATAGCGATGCCTTTCTCACGCAGCGCGGCGCTGTCGTACATATGCGTATCGCCAAACAGCGCGTTGATGGTCTCGTGGATGCCGATATAGCCCAGCGAAATTGACGCGCGACCGTTTTTGAAGATCTCAGACACGTCATCGTCCGCTTTCAGACGCACGCCGCAGGCCCCTTCCATATAGAGAATAGGGGCGACACGGGCTTTGACCCCTTCGAGACGCGCAATGCGGGTCATCAGCGCTTTACGCGCCAGCTGCAGACGCTCGTCCAGCAGCGTCCAGAAGGCGTCTTCGTTACCTTTCGCTTCCAGCGCGATGCGCGGCAGGTTCAGACTGATAACGCCCAGGTTGTTGCGCCCGTCGTGGATCTGCTCACCGTTTTCGTCTTCGTACACGCCGAGGAAGCTGCGGCAGCCCATCGGCGTTTTAAATGAACCGGTGACCTTCACCACCTGGTCGTAGTTCAGAATGTCCGGGTACATACGCTTGCTCGCGCACTCCAGCGCCAGCTGTTTGATGTCGTAGTTCGGATCGCCAGATTTGTGGTTCAGGCCGTCGCGGATGGCGAACACCAGTTTCGGGAACACGGCGGTTTTGCGGTTTTTACCGAGCCCGGAGATACGGTTGCGCAGGATGGACTGCTGGATAAGACGCGATTCCCAACTGGTGCCCAGACCAAAACCGAAGGTCACAAACGGCGTCTGGCCGTTGGCGGTGTGCAGGGTATTCACTTCATACTCGAGAGACTGGAACGCGTCATAGCACTCTTTCTCGGTACGGGAGTGCGCGTAGCCGTCGGCGTCCGGGATTTGCCACTCTTCGGCCGTTTTACGGTGTTTATTGAAGCTTGCCGTCACGAACGGGGCCAGCACTTCGTCGATACGATTAATGGTGGTCCCACCGTAAATATGGCTCGCGACCTGCGCGATGATCTGGGCGGTAACAGCCGTCGCCGTGGAGATCGACTTCGGCGGCTCAATCTCGGCATTACCCATTTTAAAGCCGTGGGTCAGCATGCCTTTCAGGTCGATCAGCATGCAGTTGAACATCGGGAAGAAGGGCGAGTAGTCGAGATCGTGGTAGTGGATCTCACCGCGCTCGTGCGCCGACACCACGTCGCGCGGCAGCAGATGCTGACGGGCATAGTGTTTCGCCACGATACCGGCCAGCAGATCGCGCTGGGTAGGGATAACCTTGCTGTCTTTGTTGGCGTTTTCATTGAGCAGGGCGGAGTTGGTCTGCTCCACCAGGCCACGGATCTCCTGGTTCAGGCGGCCGCGCTTCTCACGCTGTACGTCACGATCGTGGCGGTACTCAATGTAAGCACGCGCCAGCTGTTTGTAGGGCCCCGCCATCAGCTGGTTCTCAACCGCGGTCTGGATCTCGTTAATATCGACCTGGCTGCGTTCATTCATCTGGCGGCTAACGACGTCTGCGACGGTGGCGCAGTAATCTGCGTCATCGACTCCCGCTGCTTTAGCTGCACGCAGAATGGCTTCCTGAATGCGCTCTGATTTAAACGGCACTTTACAGCCATCACGTTTCATCACATGCGGTGTCATGATCACTCCATTTTTTAAAAACAGGTTATCCACAGAGGCGGAGAAGTATTCACCGGACAGATCCTGAGACCGGCCAGTCACTTCCCTCGTTTCTGACCCTTGTTATCCACAATTCCGGAGAGCGGAGTCGCCGTCTTGTTGTTGGAATAGTAGACGATTAATACAAGATGTTGGGTCGGCGTGCATTTTAAGTGCTACATATAGTGATTTGCATCAAACATGTTTGCGATTTATTTGATTCAGAACAAAGTAAAAAGACGAGAGTACAAACGGCGGGCGCTGTAGCGATTGTAAATGCGGAAAGGAAAAATCTGATTAATTATTCAACAAAAACAGTAAAGTACACCGGGCGCAACGGATGCGCCCGGTGAAGGTATTACGCCTGTAGCCACCAGACGGCCTCAAACGGACGCAGCGTCGTTTTCTGCGGCGACGGGTAGTTGCTTATCACCGTTTGCCACGCGCCGCTCAGGAGGTCAGTCGTCCATTCATGAGGTTTATCGCTCAGGTTCGCCACTACCATCAGCGTCTGCCCCTGCCACTGGCGGCGATAGCACCACAGGGATGGGTGCTCCGGCAGCAGATCCTCATAATCCCCCCACGTCAGCACCGGCAGGGTTTTGCGCAGGCTGATGAGAGACTGGTAGGTGTAAAACACCGAGTCCGGGTCATCCAGCGCCGCGCGGACGTTGACGGTTTCGTAGTTATCGCAGACGCCAATCCACGGCTCGCCCTCGCTAAACCCCGCGTTGTGCGAGGCATCCCACTGCATCGGCGTGCGGCCGTTGTCGCGGGACTTACTCGCCAGGATCGCCAGTAATTCGTCCGGATCGCGACCGTTGGCCCGCAGTTCGGCGAACATATTCAGACTTTCCACGTCGCGATAATCGGTGATGCGGCTGAAATGCGGGTTGGTCATACCGAGCTCTTCACCCTGGTAGATATACGGGGTGCCCTGCATGCCGTGCAGCACCATGCCGAGCATCTTCGCGGCGTGAACGCGGTATTCTCCTTCGTCACCGAAGCGCGACACAATGCGCGGCTGGTCGTGGTTACACCAGAACAGCGCATTCCAGGCTTTGTTGTGCATGCCCTGCTGCCAGTGACGGAAGAGGGTTTTCAGCGCGACGAAGTCCGGCTTCGCCTTCGTCCATTTTTCGCCGCCGGGATAATCGACCTTGAGGTGGTGGAAGTTAAAGGTCATCGACAGCTCGCGGCCATCGAGAGAAGCATACTGCTGGCAGTTCTCCAGCGAGGTCGAGGACATCTCGCCCACCGTCATCAAATTACGTGGGGTGAAGACGTCGCGGCTCATCTCCTGCAGATACTCGTGGATGCGCGGCCCGTCTGTATAGAAACGGCGGCCGTCACCGGTTTCGTCATTCGGGAAATCCTGATCTTTCGAAATCAGGTTAATGACGTCGAGACGCAGGCCATCCACGCCCCTGTCGGCCCAGAACTCGCACACTTTTTTCAGCTCGGCGCGCACGTCCGGGTTCTCCCAGTTGAGATCTGCCTGCTCAGGGGCGAACAGGTGCAGGTAATACTGCTCGCTCTCGGCGTGCCAGCGCCAGGCGTTGCCGCCGAACTTGGAGCGCCAGTTGTTAGGAAGCTGCTCCGGCGTGCCGTCGCGCCAGATGTAAAACTGGCGGTACGGACTGGCTTTGTTCAGCGATTCCCGGAACCAGGCGTGCTGCGTGGAGGTGTGGTTAAACACCATATCCAGCACGATGCGAATGCCGCGCGCGTGCGCACCGGCAACCAGCGCGTCAAAATCATCCAGCGTGCCGTAGGCCGGGTCGATGGCCGTGTAATTCGCCACGTCGTAGCCGTTATCCACCTGCGGGGAGATATAGAACGGCGTCAGCCAGATGGCATCGATGCCGAGGGTTTTCAGGTAGTCCAGCCGCTGCGTCACGCCGCGTAAATCACCGGTGCCGCTGCCGGTGGTGTCCTGAAAACTCTTTGGGTAGATCTGATAGATGACGCCGTTCTGCCACCAGTGAGGAAGGGTATTCATAATGCGTTCCTGCAAATGCGAAGGGGCGCAACTGCGCCCCGAAAGATAATGTTAAACAATCTGCAGCGCGCCCTGACGGAACTTACGCTGATAAACCACGGTGGTGAGCGCCATGGGGACGATGATCGCAATGGCCATCGCCAGAGCAAACACCTGCCAGTAAGCGGGCTGGATAGAGAGGATGCCCGGCAGACCCCCGACGCCGATCCCGTTCGCCATCACGCCGTTCAGACCACACACCAGGCCTGCCAGACCGGAACCGATCATCGCGCAGAGCATCGGGAAGCGGTATTTCAGGTTGATGCCGTACATGGCCGGTTCGGTGACGCCGAGGTAAGCGGAGATGGCGGCCGGAACGGAGATCTCACGCTCGTTATGCTTACGGCTGACAAGGATAATGCCCGTGACCGCCGATGCCTGCGCGATGTTAGACAGGGCGATGATCGGCCAGACCGGCGTTCCGCCAAGGCTCTGGATCATCTGCATATCAATGGCCAGCGTGGTCTGGTGTACGCCGGTGATCACCAGCGGGGCGTACAGGAAGCCAAACAGCGCGGCACCAATCGGCGCAAAGCTGCCGGTCATCAGATGACGGACCGCGAAGGCCACGCCGTCGCCAATCATGCGGCCAAACGGACCGATAAAGGCGTGCGCCAGGAACACGGCCAGAATCAGCGAGCAGACCGGCACCACCACCAGATAGAGATAATCCGGCACGATGCGCTTCAGACGCGTTTCAATAAAGCCCAGTGCCAGACCAGCCAGCAGGGCCGGAATGACCTGAGCCTGATAGCCCACTTTGGCGATGGTAAACAGGCCAAAGTTCCACACTTCCGGGACCTGCTGACCAAGTAAGTAAGCGTTCATTAACTGCGGAGAGACCAGCGTGACGCCCAGCACGATACCCAGAATCGGGGTACCGCCCATCTTGCGCACCGCGGACCAGCAAATTCCCACCGGCAGATAGAAGAAGATCGCTTCGCCAATCAGCCACAGGAAGTCGTATACGGTTTTCAGCGCCGGATAGATCTGCGCCAGGGTTTTGCCGTCGCTCATCGGCACATCACCGATAACGTTACGGAAACCTAAAATTAAGCCCCCGCTGATCAGCGCCGGCAGCAGCGGGAAGAAGATCTCCGCGAAGTGGGAGATCAGCTGCTCGTGCCATTTCATATTCTGACGTGCGGCTTTCTTGGCCTGCTCTTTATCGGCGGAGGAGTGCCCCGTCGTCGCCAGCAGAGCCTGATAGTAATCGCCCACTTCGGTACCGATAACCACCTGGAACTGCCCGGCGTTGGTAAAGCAGCCTTTCACCATCGAGAGCTCTTCAATGGCTTTCGGGTTGGCTTTAGCCGGGTCGTTCAGCACGAAGCGCAGGCGGGTAATGCAATGGCTGACGGTGGCGATATTTTCGCGGCCGCCGACCAGGACGATCAACTGATCAATATCTGCTTGTTTGACTTTACTCATCATGAAACCTCATGACAGATGGGAGGGGTGTAATGACCTGAGCGCAAGCCTACTCCTTCAGCGTGACGGCGAAAATGGGAACGTTCCCGAAATCGGGCGAAGATCACAATAAACCGATTTATGTGGGTTATGAAAGGTGGGCGGGAATAACAATCTGACGCGGCTCAGCGCGTCCGTTGATCTGCTCGATCAGCTGTGCGGCAGCCTGCCTGCCGGACTCGGCGTAACCCGGATCGACGGTGATAATTTCCGGGTGTAAAAACTTCATCAGCGGTGTGCTGCCCACGCTCGCCACCTGCAGGTTATCGATGCGTTGTTCCTGTAAATACTTGCTCGCACCCAGCGCCAGGGTATCCGTGGCGCACACCAGCGCGGTGGTTTGCGGCGTCAGGACGCTGGCGACCTGCTCGTAGCCTTGCTTCATGCCGAGCCCCGGCAGGGAGGCCACGGCGGAGAGATTGTGTTTTTTGCAAAAGGCCAGGTAGGCTTCATGACGACGCTTGCCGGTGGTGACGTCCGCATGGGGAACGCCGAGGTAGCTGATGTGGCGATGGCCTTTGTCATACAGGCGCTGCATCAGGGTAATAATCGCCCCTTCGTCGTCATAGCAGACAGACGCAAAACCGTGGGCATCGCGCGCCAGCAGCACCAGCGACGGCTGCCAGGGTTTCAGCATCTCCTCTTTGATGCCGGTAAAGCCAAACAGCACCACGCCGTCAATGTTGCGCCGCTGAAGCATACCCAGGTGCTCTTCAACCAGCTGCACAGAGAACTGGCTCTCCATCATGATCGGGTCATAGCCCTGCTCATAGAAGGCGGGCAGCATAGTCTGCACGGCGAGGTTTTCAGAGAGCGAATCCAGACGCGAGACAATGATCGCCACCACTTTGTCACTCTGTCCGCGCATGGCGCGCGCGGAGCGGGAAGGGGAAAAGCCGTGCTGGTTCATGACCGCCTCAACGCGTTCGCGGGTGCGTTCGCTGACCCCACTTTCGTTGTTCAGCACGCGCGACACGGTGGATTTTCCCACGCCGCTTAAACGCGCGATGTCTTTAATCGTAAGGCGGTTCTGCATGCTGTATTCCCTGTAACAACGATAACGGTGTCAAATGAGCCTAATGCTATAGCGCCAATTCGCTATGGGCAAAGTCTGGTTTACGTTCGGTTTATTTGAGGGGGGGTATAATACCGCCCGAAGCGTCGCTTAGGGTACGGTTAAATCCTTATACTGCGCGGCGTACCCCTTATTTTTACTTACCGGAGGCTTTATGGATCCCGATCCCACACCTCTCCTGAACGGGAGAAGACGTTCTTTCCGGTAAGCCAGCCTGATGCTGACTCACCGGTGATGTGAGGCAGCAGCGTCATACACGTTCCTGCTTGAAAAATTGAGTGCCGCTCAGGTACGGCTTTGCCACGCCTGAAGGAAAAGCTGCGTCCGCGCTTGCGGATGCGGAGGAATGACTATGTTTAAAAATATCACCCGGCAGCTGCAGGCCCTGCTGAGCCGCCACCTGCCACACCGTCTTGTTCAGCGCGACCCGCTGCCCACGGCCAAAAACATGGCGGGCGCCGCGATCCCCGCGTCCCTGACCGAACGCTGCCTGAACGTGGCGGCGATGGATGAAAACGAAGTCTGGCGCGCGTTTGGTGGGCATCCGGAAGGGCTGAACGCGGCAGAAGTGGAAAAAATCCGCGCCGTGCACGGTGATAATCAGATCCCGGCGCAAAAGCCGTCTCCGTGGTGGGTGCATCTGTGGCTCTGCTACCGCAACCCGTTTAATTTACTGCTGACGGTACTTGGCGCGATCTCTTACGCCACTGAAGATCTGTTTGCCGCAGGCGTGATCGCCCTGATGGTGGGGATCTCCACGCTGCTGAACTTTATACAGGAAGCCCGCTCCACCAAAGCGGCGGACGCCCTGAAGGCGATGGTCAGCAACACCGCAACCGTCTCGCGCGTGATCAACGATCTCGGTGAAAACGCCTGGGTTGAACTGCCCATTGACCAGCTGGTGCCGGGCGATCTGGTGAAGCTGGCCGCGGGGGATATGATCCCGGCGGATTTACGTATCATTCAGGCACGGGATCTGTTCGTGGCGCAGGCCTCCCTGACCGGGGAGTCCCTGCCCGTTGAAAAGGTGGCGCGCAGCCGCGACCCGCAGCAGATGAACCCGCTTGAGTGCGACACCCTGTGCTTTATGGGCACCACGGTGGTCAGCGGTACGGCGCAGGCGATCGTCACCGCCACCGGAGGCAACACCTGGTTTGGTCAGCTTGCCGGGCGCGTCAGCGAGCAGGAGAGCGAACCGAATGCTTTCCAGAAAGGAATTGGCCGCGTCAGCATGCTGCTGATCCGCTTTATGATGGTGATGACGCCGATCGTGCTGCTGATCAACGGCTACACCAAAGGCGACTGGTGGGAAGCGGCGCTGTTTGCGCTCTCCGTGGCCGTCGGCTTAACCCCGGAAATGCTGCCGATGATCGTCACCTCCACGCTGGCGCGCGGGGCGGTGAAGCTCTCTAAACAGAAAGTGATCGTCAAACACCTCGACGCCATTCAGAACTTTGGCGCGATGGACATTCTCTGCACCGATAAAACCGGCACCCTGACGCAGGACAAAATCGTGCTGGAGAACCACACCGATATTTCCGGCAAAACCAGCGAGCGCGTGCTGCACAGCGCCTGGCTGAATAGCCACTACCAGACCGGGCTGAAAAACCTGCTCGACGTGGCGGTGCTGGAAGGGGTGGACGAGGAGGCTGCCCGCACGCTCTCCGGGCGCTGGCAGAAGGTGGATGAGATCCCGTTCGATTTCGAGCGCCGCCGGATGTCGGTGGTGGTGAGCGAGCAGGCAGATGTCCATCAGCTGATCTGCAAAGGGGCGCTGCAGGAGATCCTGAACGTGTCGACGCAGGTGCGCTATAACGGCGACATCGTGCCGCTGGATGACACCATGCTGCGCCGCATCAGGCGCGTCACCGATAACCTGAACCGACAGGGGCTGCGGGTGGTGGCGGTGGCGAGCAAATTCCTGCCCGCGCGCGAGGGGGACTATCAGCGAATCGACGAATCCGATCTGATCCTCGAGGGTTACATCGCCTTCCTCGATCCGCCGAAAGAGACCACCGCCCCGGCGCTGAAAGCGCTGAAGGCGAGCGGTATCACCGTGAAAATCCTCACCGGCGACAGCGAGCTGGTGGCGGCCAAAGTGTGCCATGAAGTGGGGCTGGACGCGGGTGATGTGGTGGTGGGGAGCGACATTGAACCGCTCTCCGATGACGAGCTGGCTCAGCTTGCCCGGCGCACCACGCTGTTTGCCCGTCTGACACCGATGCACAAAGAGCGCATTGTTACCCTGCTGCGCCGCGAAGGGCACGTGGTGGGCTTTATGGGTGACGGCATCAACGACGCGCCCGCGCTGCGTGCGGCGGATATTGGTATCTCCGTTGACGGGGCGGTGGATATCGCCCGCGAAGCGGCGGATATCATCCTGCTGGAAAAGAGCCTGATGGTGCTGGAAGAGGGCGTCATTGAAGGCCGTCGCACCTTCGCCAACATGCTCAAGTACATCAAGATGACCGCCAGCTCCAACTTCGGTAACGTATTCAGCGTGCTGGTGGCGAGCGCCTTTCTGCCGTTCCTGCCGATGCTGCCGCTGCATCTGCTGATCCAGAACCTGATGTACGATGTCTCTCAGGTGGCGATCCCGTTTGATAACGTCGACGACGAGCAGATCCAGAAACCGCAGCGCTGGAACCCGGCGGATCTGGGTCGCTTTATGCTGTTCTTTGGCCCCATCAGCTCCGTCTTTGACATCCTGACCTTCTGCCTGATGTGGTTTGTGTTCCACGCCAACACCCCGGAACATCAGACCCTGTTCCAGTCCGGCTGGTTCGTGGTGGGACTGCTGTCGCAGACGCTGATTGTGCATATGATCCGCACCCGCCGCATTCCGTTCCTCCAGAGCCATGCCGCGTGGCCGCTGATTGTGATGACGGGGATTGTGATGGCGCTGGGTATCGCACTGCCGTTCTCACCGCTGGCAGGTTACCTGCAGCTGCAGGCGTTGCCGCTGAGTTATTTCCCGTGGCTGGTGGCGATCCTCGCCGGTTATATGGTGCTGACGCAGATGGTGAAAGGGTTCTATGCGCGTCGGTATGGGTGGCAGTAACGGCAAGCCCGGTGGCGCTGCGCTTACCGGGCCTACGATCAGAACGTAGGCCGGGTAAGGCGAAGCCGCCACCCGGCACTAGCTTTCCTCCCAAATTCAACAACCTGTGATCTCCGTCGGCGCATTCGCTTGACGACAAATTGAGCGCATGTTAACAGAATGTTTTGCCTTTATTTGGCCCGTCAGATAAGGAACATTCATGTTACGGTACAGCCTCTTAACCGCCGGTCTGTTGCTCGGCGCGTCGGCGTTTGCCGCCCCGGCAGGCGATCTCCCGTTGATGCCCTGGCCTGCGAAGGTCGAACGCCCAACCACCCAGGGCGCACTGGTGCTGAGCAACAACGTTTCCGTAAGCGTCAGCGGGGACGATCTCGGTGATGCGGTGAACCGTCTGCGTCAGCGTATCGCCCTGCAAACCGGCTGGACGCTGCAGCCGCAGGCTGATAAGCCGGAAAAACCGACCATCCGCATTGCTATTGCCAAAAAAGTGAAGCCGCAGCCGCTGCCGGACAGCGACGAAAGCTATAAGCTCACGGTGGATGCCAACGGGGTGGATATCTCCGCCAACACCCGCTTCGGCGCGCTGCGCGCCATGGAAACCCTGCTCCAGCTGATACAAAACGGCGCGGAAAACACCTCCCTGCCGTGGGTGTCGATTGAGGATTCCCCGCGCTTCCCGTGGCGCGGGCTGCTGCTGGACTCGGCGCGCCACTTTATCCCGCTGCCGGATATCAAGCGCCAGATTGACGGCATGGCCGCGGCCAAGCTAAACGTGCTGCACTGGCATCTCACCGACGATCAGGGCTGGCGCTTCAGCTCGACGCGCTATCCCAAACTGACCCGGCTTGCCAGCGATGGCCTGTACTACACTCCGGAAGAGATGCGTGAGGTCGTGCGTTACGCTACCGAGCGCGGCATCCGCGTGGTGCCGGAAATCGACATGCCGGGCCACGCCTCGGCCATCGCCGTGGCCTACCCGGAGCTGATGAGCGCGCCGGGGCCGTATCAGATGGAGCGCCACTGGGGCGTGCTCAAACCGGTGCTGGACCCGACCAAAGACGCCACGTACACCTTTGCTGAGGCGATGGTCAGCGAACTGGCGGCGATCTTCCCCGATCCGTATCTGCATATCGGCGGTGACGAGGTGGACGACAGCCAGTGGAAAGCGAACCCGGCCATTCAGCAGTTTATGCGCGATAAGAAGCTTGCTGACAGCCACGCGTTGCAGGCTTACTTCAACCGCAGGCTGGAAACGATCCTTGAAAAGCATCACCGGCAGATGGTCGGCTGGGACGAGATCTACCATCCCGATCTGCCGAAAAGCATTCTGATCCAGTCCTGGCAGGGGCAGGATGCGCTGGGGCAGGTGGCGCAGAACGGCTATAAAGGGATCCTCTCTACGGGCTTCTATCTCGATCAGCCGCAGTCCACCGCCTACCACTACCGCAACGAGATCGTCCCGCAGGGCTTAAACGGCGTGGATGTCATAGCAGACACCGACAGCGCCCAGAGCTGGGCCTTCTCTATGCCGCGCCTGAAGGGGAAGCCGGTGGAGGGAAGCTTCACGCTGGTGAAAGGGGAATCAGGCTGGCGCGGGTTTATTGATTTTGCCGGCAAATCCCGCCGCGCGGTACAGGACATTGCCTGGCGCGATGACAACCAGGTGACCTTTACCGTCGACACCTGGATGGGGGAAACCCGTCCGGTGGTATCGGTGGATAACGATAAGCTCACCGGCTACTTCCTGGTGGGGAACGTCCGCTATCCGATTAGCGGCACGCGTCTGGACGAGGTCCCTGAAGGGACGCCGCCGGTGGTGCCGGACGCCGCGCATCAGGTTAACCTGCTCGGCGGTGAAGCCGCGCTGTGGGCGGAAAACGTGGTGGCGCCGGTGCTCGATATCCGCCTGTGGCCGCGTACGTTTGCGGTCGCGGAGCGTCTGTGGTCCGCGCAGGATGTCAACGACGTCGACAACATGTACACCCGCCTGCAGGCGATGGACAGCTGGTCGACGGTGTCGGTCGGGCTACAACAGCACACCCAGCAGCAGGTGCAGTTCACGCGCCTCGCCGGTAATGCCGACACCCTGCCGCTGCAAATCCTCGCCCAGGCCGTTGAACCCGCGCAGTACTACACCCGCCAGCACCTGAAGTTCCAGGCCGGAAACTACCATCAGTTTGAACCGCTCAACCGCTTCGCGGATGCGCTGAACGCCGAGAGCGCCACCGTGCGGCAGATGAACAAATGGGCCGATCGACTGGTGAGCGATGCGGAAGACACGGAAAGCGCCGAGGCGCTGCGTCATGTGTTCAACCGCTGGCAGAGCAACACCAGCGATGCGCTGGCGTTAAGCGAAAACAGCTATCAGCTGAAGGCGATCAAACCGGTGATTCAGGAGGTCGACAAGCTTGCGTCGATTGGCCTGCGGCTCACCGACCTGGTGGCGCGGCAGGGCACGCTGGACGATAAAGAAATAGCCTCGATTCAGGGCGAGCTGGATAACGCGGCGAAGGTGCAGGACGAGGTGGTGATTGCGGCGGTCTATCCGCTGGAGACGCTGCTTCGCGCCACGCGGAATCAGTAGCGGGCCATAAAAAAAGGCAGCCTGGGCTGCCTTTTTTCATCGCCAAAGCGAATTAGCGACGTACCGCAATCGCTTCGATTTCAATCTTCACGTCTTTTGGCAGACGGGCCACTTCCACGCAGGAGCGCGCCGGGAAGGTGGCGTTGTGCTCGGTGAAGAAGGCTTCGTAAGTGGCGTTAACGGTCGCGAAATCGTTCAGATCTTTCACGAAAACGGTGGTTTTCACAATATCGCCCACTTTCAGGCCTGCAGATTCCACGATAGCCTGCACGTTTTCCAGCGACTGACGCGCCTGTGCCGCTACGTCTTCCGGCACCGCGCCGGTTTTCGGGTTCACCGGGATCTGACCTGAAGTGATGATCATGCTGCCCAGATCAACGCCCTGAACGTAGGGGCCGATAGCCGCGGGTGCATTTTCCGTCGCGAGTACTTTGCTCATGTTTTCTCCAGAATGACAGCGTTAAGAATGTTCCCGGCCATTATAACAGCCGGGATTTCATTACCAACCTCAATTAGTTGGCCAGCACCACATAATGAGAAAACTCTTTTTCGCAGTATTTGCATTTGAGCGCGATGTCATCGGCGCGTTTTTTCACTGCAAAGCTGGAGGACACCGGCTCAGCGTGGCTGATGCAGTTGCTGTTCGGGCAGACCAGCACGCTCTCAATGCGTTCCGGCAGGCTCGGACGGGATTTGCCGACCACTTCATACTCGTCGATGCGGTTGACGGTGGCCTCCGGCGCGTACAGCGACAGCTGGTTGACCTGCTCGTCGGTCAGGAAGGTATTCTCAATCTTGATCAGATCTTTGCGGCCCATCTCGCCCGACGGCAGGTTCAGGCCGATGGTGATGCGCTGGTCGGTTTCGGTCAGTTTGAACAGCGTCAGCAGCTTAAAGCCCACCTGCGCAGGGATGTGGTCAATCACGGTGCCACGCTTGATGGCTTCAACCTGGAGTTTGTTATCGTGTGTCATGGTCGTCTCCCCTTACAGAGCTAATTCGCGATTCAGAACCAGTGCCAGTAACGCCTGGCGGGCGAAGATGCCGTTCCCGGCCTGCTGGAAGTACCAGGCGTGCGGCGTTTTATCCACATCTGTGGTGATCTCATCGATGCGCGGCAGCGGGTGCAGGACCTTCATGTTGTCGCGCGCCCCCTCAAGGTCGCTGGCGCGCAGCACAAACTGCGCCTTCACGTTGGCATATTCGGACGGGTCCAGACGCTCTTTCTGCACGCGGGTCATGTACAGAATATCCACGTGGCTCATCACCTCTTCGATGCTCGCATGCAGGCTCCACTGAATGCCTTTTTCGTCCAGCATATCGAGGATGTACTGCGGCATGGCCAGCGCGTCCGGGGCGATGAAGAAGAAGCGGTTACCGTTAAATTTCGCCAGCGCCTGGGTCAGGGAGTGGACAGTACGGCCATATTTCAGGTCGCCGACCATGGCGATGTTCAGGTTCTCAAGCGTGCCCTGAGTTTCCTGAATGGTGAACAGATCCAGCAGGGTCTGCGTCGGGTGCTGGTTGGCACCGTCACCGGCGTTCAGTACCGGAATGCCGCCGGAAAACTCGGTTGCCAGGCGCGCCGCGCCCTCCTGCGGGTGACGCATCACGATCGCGTCCACATAGGTGCTGATCACTGAAATGGTATCCGCCAGAGTTTCGCCTTTCTTACCCAGCGACGTGTTGCTGCTGTCCGAGAAGCCCACCACGCTCGCGCCCAGGCGGTGCATCGAGGTTTCAAAGGAGAGGCGGGTGCGGGTGGAGGCTTCAAAGAAGCAGCTTGCAATCACCTTGTGCTTCAGCAGCTCCGGTTGCGGATTAGCCTTCAGTTTTGCCGCGGTTTCCAGAACCAGTTCCAGCTCTTCGCGGCTGAGGTCGTTTATGGAAATGATGTGTTTTTGATAAAGCGGATTCATGTTTATCTCCTGACGCCGGGCAAAAAAAAGCCCCTCAAATGAGGGGCTCTGGGAATAGATTGAGCAACGGGAAGAAAAACGGCAGGCCAGCGTCTGATTTCAGACGCGGTAAGACGTTGTGTCGTACACGCTTGACCATGCTTCCTCCCGGCAAATTGTCGGGCATTATACGCAGCTCGCTTTGCGGATCAAGCGATTTAATGCACGCTTTACTCAATGCAAACGGTTCTTTGTGAATATTAATTCGTTCTGAGTAAATAATTAATTTGCTTATGCACCAGCGCGGTGCGCTTCACCACCCGGGGGGCGACCCAGACGATACTGCTGCCGGCCACCACGCCTAAAATCTCCGGAAGCTGGTGATAATCCAGAATGCGCGCCACCGCGCGGCCATATCCGGCCACGGTGTGCACAAGGATAAATTCGCTATTATGCTCGACGCTCACCACCATTTCCGAAACGGTGCGTGCGGCGTCGGGAGCAGGGCGCAGTTGAGGATTCAACGAATAAATCTTTAGCCCTTTAGCATTTCGAATTTTTATGACTCCGAGCAACTTCAGCAGACGCGAAACGGTCGACTGGCTGATGCTGTCAAACCCTCTCTCCTGCAGGTCGCGGCGGATCTCTTCCTGGGAGATATAGCTCTTTTCTGCAATCAGGCGCTGACAGACCGTCAACTGGAGTTGTTCTTTTGGAGAGTAATCACCATATTCCGTCATAACTATTTCCCATGTAAGTGGCTGAAACAAAACGCCCGGTGGCGCTACGCTTACCGGGCCTACAACGTCAACACATCACAACACCGCCCCCAGGCTTAACGCCACCATAATCACCACCGTCAGGATCGCCAGCAGCGGCGCCACCCATTTCAGATAACGCACGTAAGGCACCCGGGCGATAGCCAGACCACCCATCACCACGGCTGAGGTTGGCGTGATGAGGTTAACGATGCCGGAGGCAGACTGGTAAGCCGTCACCACCAGGTCGCGGTTGACGTTAGCGAAATCGGCCAGCGGTGCCATGATCGGCATCGTCAGAACGGCCAGGCCGGATGAAGAAGGCACAAGAAATGACAGCACGACCTCCAGCCAGTACATCACGTTGATAAACGCCACCGTGGATAACCCGCTGACCAGCCCTTCCGCGCTGTGCAAAATGGTGTGGGTAATCATGCCCTTATCCATGATGACTACGATACCGCGCGCAATGCCGATAATCAGCGCGACGCCCAGCAAATCTCGTGCGCCGTTGATAAACGTCGAGGTCAGCTCCTCTTCGCTCATGCGGGCGATAAGCCCCACGATGATGGCGCTGGCGAGAAACACCGCCGAGATCTCCGCCATCCACCAGCCCAGCACCGCCACGCCGTAAATCATCACCGCGAAGGCGAGGGCAAAAATCACGAGGATGATTTTGCGCACCGGGGTAAATTCCAGAGACTGCTCCCCTTTGTTGCCGAGGAAATGGGCGCGGTTCTCCTCCTGCTTGTCGGCGACGATCGACAGCGACGGGTCCTGACGCACCTTACGGGCGTAACGCATCACCCACGCCACGCAGATGACCCAGCCAATCACCAGCAGCGCGATGCGCAACATGATGCCGTTGGTGAAGGGGATCCCGGCGGCGTTGGCAGCGATCACCGTGGCAAACGGGTTAATGGTGGAGCCGAGCGTGCCGATCCCCGCGCCGAGCAGCACGGTGGAAGCGGCGACAACCGGGTCGAACCGGGCGGCCAGCATTACCGGCACCAAGAGGGTATAGAAGGGCAGCGACTCCTCGGCCATGCCGTAAATCGTGCCGCCTGCGGCAAACAGCGCCATCAGGATCGGGATCATCCACTCTTCGCGTCCGCGCAGCCGGGTGGTGACGCGCTCGATCCCGGCGTCAATCGCCCCGGTTTTGGTGACGATCCCGAGAAATCCCCCGATGATCAGAATAAACAGCGCCACGTCGATCGCCCCGGCCTGGCCGGAAACCGGATCGTATAGCCCGGCGATGGGCGCCATCAGGACGGAAACGAGACCCTGCGGATGCGCCGCCACGTGCGCGTAGGTGCCGGCAACCGGCACTTCTTTGCCTAATGCCTCGTTCATTGCCATCTGGTACTGACCGGCCGGGATGATCCAGCTCAGCGCGGCGACGACGGCAATCAGAAAGAAGAGAATGGTGTAAGCGGAGGGAAACTTGAACTTGCCCATGATGTTCTCCTTAAACCCGGCGCACCCCGCGGCGCGCCGGGCGGTGATTAGTCGCCGAGTGTCGCCACCATGACCGCTTTAATGGTGTGCATGCGGTTCTCAGCTTCGTCGAAGACGATGGAGTTCGGTGATTCAAAGACCTCTTCCGTCACCTCCAGCCCCTTCAGGCCGTAGGCCATCTCGATTTCACGGCCCACTTTGGTGTGCTCGTTGTGGAACGCCGGCAGGCAGTGCATAAACTTGACGTTCGGGTTGCCGGTGGCTTTCATGACGTGCGCGTTGATTTGATACGGCTTCATCAGGCTGACGCGCTCGGCCCAGGCCTCCTTCGGCTCGCCCATGGAGACCCACACGTCGGTGTAGAGGAAATCCGCTCCCTTCACGCCCTCTTCCACGTCGTCGGTGAGGGTGATGCGCGCGCCCGTCTCTTTAGCGATGGCGCGGCACTGCTCAACCAGACCCGCTTCCGGCCAGAAGGATTTCGGCGCGACGAGGCGGATATCCATCCCCATTTTGGCCGCGCCGACCATCAGCGAGTTGCCCATGTTGTTTCGCGCGTCGCCGAGATAGGCAAAGCTCAGCTCCGGCAGGGTTTTACCCGGCGCGTGCTCCAGCATGGTCATCAGGTCGGCGAGGATTTGCGTTGGGTGGAATTCGTCGGTCAGGCCGTTCCACACCGGCACGCCCGCGTACTCGCCCAGCTCCTCGACGATGGCCTGCCCATAGCCGCGGTATTCGATGCCGTCATACATGCGGCCTAATACGCGGGCGGTGTCTTTCATCGACTCTTTATGGCCGATCTGCGAGCCGCTTGGGCCGAGGTAGGTGACCTGCGCGCCCTGGTCGAACGCGCCCACTTCAAAGGCGCAGCGGGTGCGGGTGGAGGTTTTTTCAAAGATCAGGGCGATGTTTTTCCCGATCAGAGTTTGCTTCTCGCGCCCGGCTTTTTTGGCGGCCTTCAGCTCAATGGCGAGGTCGATCAGGTACTGGATCTCTGCCGGGGTGTAGTCCAGCAGTTTGAGGAAGTTGCGGTTTTTCAGGTTGATGGTCATGGGTTAATCCCTTTTAAAATGTGTGCTCAGTTACGAATCAACGTGCCTTTCTCGCCCGCCAGGATCTCCGCGCCGTCGACCAGCGCGCCAATGCCGGCAATCCCGTTGCAGGCTTCAACGAACTCGCGACAGGCGGCCACCTTTGGCCCCATCGATCCGGCGTCGAACTGCATGCCTCTGAGCAGTTCCGGCGTCACCTGCGCCAGCGGGCGTTGGGTCGGTTTGCCCCAGTCGAGGTACACCGCGTCGGCATCGGTGAGGATCAGCAGGGCATCGGCCTCGATCTGGCGCGCCAGCAGGGCGGCGGAGAGGTCTTTGTCGATCACTGCCTCAATCCCGCGATAGCCGTTAGCGTTTTCCACCACCGGCACGCCGCCGCCGCCGTTGCAGATCACCAGGTGGTCGCGCTGGATAAGCGCCGAGATGGCGTCGCGCTCAACGATGCGCTTCGGCTGCGGAGAGGGCACCACGCGGCGGAAATAGCCGCCGTCGGCCCTGAACACCCAGCCTTTCTCCGCGGCCAGCGTTTTTGCCTGCGCTTCGCTGTAGACCGGGCCGATGTACTTGGTCGGGTTGCTGAAGGCCGGGTCGGCGGCGTCCACCTCCACCTGAGTGAGCAGGACGCTCACCTCGCGCTGGGGCAGGCTGTTTTTCAGCGCCTGCTGGAGCATGTAGCCGATCATCCCCTGGCTTTCCGCGCCGAGAACGTCCAGTGGATAAGGGGCAACTTTGTCGTAGGCGCTGTTCTGCAGCGCCAGCAGCCCGACCTGCGGCCCGTTGCCGTGCACCAGCACCACGCGCCACTGTGCCGTCAGCCCGGCGATGGTACGGGCGGCAAGCTCAATGTTCTGACGCTGGATGTCGGCCTCTAACGGTTCGCCGCGCCTGAGCAGGGCGTTGCCGCCCAGGGCCACAACCAGAGTGGGTTTTCGTTCCATGATGGCTCCTTAAATTCCGTCGCGTTCCAGCGGGCAGCTCATGCAGCGCGCGCCGCCGCGCCCGCGTCCCAGCTCGTCGCCCGGGATGGGCAGCACGGTGATACCGGCCTTGTCGTACTTCTCGTTGGTCCAGACGTTGCGCTCGTAGCCGATCACCACGCCCGGGCGAATGGTCAGCACGTTATTGGCGTCGTTCCACTGCTCGCGTTCGGCCTCAAAGGCGTCGCCGCCGGTGGTGATCAGACGCACCTGGTTAATACCGAGGGCTTTTTCAATGGCTTGCAGCAGGTCGGTTTCCTGGGTGCGCAGCAGGCCGCCGCGGCCGTCAGGGGTGAGCGTCCAGCACTGGGCGTCTTTGCGCACCACTTCCGGGTAGACGGAGAAGGTGTCGACGTCGATGTGGGTCATCACTGTGTCGAGGTGCATGCAGGAGCGGTGTTTTGGCAGCTCAACGGCGATCACGCGCTCGGCCTGGCGGTGTTTGAACAGGCTGTTGGCGAGGAACTCCACCCCCTGCGGGGTGGTGCGTTCGGACATGCCGATCAACACCGCGCCGCGGCCAATCACTAATACGTCACCGCCTTCTAAGGTGGCGTGGTCGTAATTAATATTTTCATCACCGAAATACTTAATAAATTCACCGTCGGCGAATGCCGGGTGCCAGCGATATATTGCCCGCAGGTTATTGGTTTCGCGCTGACGAGCCGGTTTGGCCATCGGGTTAATGGACACGCCGTTATAAATCCAGCACGAAGTATCACGGGTAAATAAATGGTTTGGCAGCGGCTTCATAATAAAATCATTCGCCGTGTGGGTATCGACGACCATATTTTTGATGGCCGCCGGAATTTCGCCGTAGGTTAATCCGCCGCTTAATCTGCGCGCCAGTTCGCGGTGCGGCATATCCGCCAGCCAGCCGCGGACGTCGCCGGCAAAGGTGGGCCCAAGGCGATAGTCGGAGATTTGCGTCTCCAGCAGCCAGGCTTTCGCCTCTGCGATATCAAGGGTTTGCGTCAGAAGGTCGGTCAACAGCAGGACTTCCACACCCTGCTCGCGCAGCGTGTTTGCGAAAATGTCATGCTCTTCACCCGCCCGTTCAACCGAGAGCACGTCATCGAAAAGCAGCTCCTGACAATTCGACGGCGTTAACCGTTTCAGACTTAAATTTGGGCGGTGCAGCATAACGCTACGCAATTGACCAATTTCAGAACCGACATAATGCTTTTCCATAATTATTCCTTTAACTGTTTTTCAGAATAAAAAGGGCATGCGCCATATTTGCTTAATTACATGGCGGCTAAGCTCAATTGATTTCGTGGTCAATAGTAGGCGCTTAAATAAACCGTATTGTGATGTTGCTCACGTGAAATTAGCGATCGGAGGATTTGTTTTCATTTGCATGATTCGCATCAGATAATGATTAATTTGATATTGTTGGCGGGTGAATAGCTAAGCAGGATCCGTTGGCATTATTTGGGTTTGTTATTATTTTGTAGAATTTAATGCTTTGACATAATTTGTTATATGATTGATTTTAAATGATTTAATTATCTCAGTGGAATGACTATGCATAATTATCAATTAACTATTTTTGACTTAAGAAAAATCAATAAATAATTATGGGATTTATTAGCAAATTATTAAAATGATAAAGTGTGAAGCTGCCGCGAGTTTTATGATGAAAGCAGTACGATCAGCAACTTAGCGCCGCGGTGTCATTACGCCGCGCTGAGGTTATGCATAACTACTGCATAAATGCCTGCGAGGGATTAACAGCAAATTAACACCGCGCCCGATAAACATGCGCTGGGGCACATCCCCTCGCATAATGTGATCCAGCTTAAATTTCCCGCACTCCCTCAACCCTTCCCATTTACCTGCGCTTTTTCTGCGTCATAGTATGATCGTTAAATTAATGAACGCTGTTCTATAATGTAGAACAAAATGATTCAGCAAGGAGATCTCATGCCGCAGTCCGCGTTGTTCACGGGGATCATTCCCCCCGTCTCCACCATATTTACCGCCGATGGCCAGCTCGATAAGCCGGGCACCGCCGCACTGATTGACGATCTGATCACCGCAGGCGTTGACGGCCTGTTCTTCCTCGGCAGCGGCGGCGAATTCTCCCAGCTCAGCGCCGAAGAGCGTAAAACCGTTGCCCGCTTCGCTATTGATCATGTCGATCGTCGTGTGCCGGTGCTGATCGGCACCGGCGGCACCAACGCCCGGGAAACCATTGAACTGAGCCAGCACGCCCAGCAGGCGGGTGCGGACGGCATCGTGGTGATCAACCCCTACTACTGGAAAGTGTCGGAAGCGAACCTGATTCGATACTTCGAACAGGTGGCCGACAGCGTGACGCTGCCGGTGATGCTCTATAACTTCCCGGCGCTGACCGGGCAGGATCTGACCCCGGCGCTGGTGAAAACCCTGGCCGACTCGCGCAGCAATATTATCGGCATCAAAGACACCATCGACTCTGTCGCCCATCTGCGCAGCATGATCCACACCGTCAAAGCGGCGCATCCGCACTTCACCGTGCTGTGCGGTTACGACGATCATCTCTTTAATACCCTGCTGCTCGGCGGCGACGGGGCGATCTCGGCGAGCGGCAACTTTGCCCCGCAGGTGTCGGTGAATCTGCTGAAAGCCTGGCGGGATAAAGACGTGGCGAAGGCGGCTGAGTATCATCAGACCTTACTGCAAATTCCGCAGATGTATCAGCTGGATACGCCGTTTGTGAACGTGATTAAAGAGGCGATCGTGCTCTGCGGCCGCCCGATTTCCACGCACGTGCTGCCGCCCGCGTCACCGCTGGACGAGCCGCGTAAGGCGCAGCTGAAAACCCTGCTGCAACAGCTCAAGCTCTGCTGAGTCGGACGATAACCATGACCATCGAGAAAATTTTCACCCCGCAGGATGATGCGTTTTATGCGGTGATCACCCATGCGGCGGGGCCGCAGGGCGCGCTGCCGCTGACCCCGCAGATGCTGATGGAATCCCCCAGCGGCAACCTGTTCGGCATGACGCAGAACGCCGGGATGGGCTGGGATGCCAACAAGCTGACCGGTAAAGAGGTGTTGATTATCGGCACCCAGGGCGGCATCCGCGCCGGTGACGGACGGCCGGTCGCGCTGGGCTACCACACCGGGCACTGGGAGATCGGCATGCAGATGCAGGCGGCGGCGAAGGAGATCACCCGCAACGGCGGGATCCCGTTTGCGGCCTTTGTCAGCGATCCGTGCGACGGTCGCTCGCAGGGCACGCACGGCATGTTCGACTCCCTGCCGTACCGCAACGACGCGGCGATCGTGTTTCGCCGCCTGATCCGCTCCCTGCCGACGCGCCGGGCGGTGATTGGCGTCGCAACCTGCGACAAAGGGCTGCCTGCCACCATGATTGCGCTGGCCTCGATGCACGACCTGCCGACCATTCTGGTGCCGGGCGGGGCGACGCTGCCGCCGACCGTGGGGGAAGACGCGGGCAAGGTGCAGACCATCGGCGCGCGCTTCGCCAACCATGAACTCTCGTTGCAGGAGGCTGCCGAGCTGGGCTGTCGCGCCTGCGCGTCGCCGGGTGGCGGCTGCCAGTTCCTCGGCACGGCGGGCACCTCGCAGGTGGTCGCGGAAGCGCTGGGTCTGGCGCTGCCGCACTCCGCGCTGGCACCGTCCGGACAGGCAGTGTGGCTGGAGATCGCCCGCCAGTCGGCGCGGGCGGTGAGCGAGCTGGATAACCGCGGCATCACCACGCGGGATATCCTCACCGATAAAGCCATCGAAAACGCGATGGTGATCCACGCGGCGTTCGGCGGCTCGACCAATTTACTGCTGCACATTCCGGCCATCGCCCACGCGGCGGGCTGCACTATTCCGGATGTTGAACACTGGACGCGCATCAACCGTAAGGTGCCGCGCCTGGTGAGCGTGCTGCCCAACGGCCCGGACTACCATCCGACCGTGCGGGCGTTCCTCGCCGGCGGCGTGCCGGAGGTGATGCTCCACCTGCGCGATCTCGGGCTGCTGCACCTGGACGCCATGACCGTGACCGGCCAGACGGTGGGCGAGAACCTCGACTGGTGGCAGGCGTCCGAACGCCGGGCGCGCTTCCGCCAGTGCCTGCGCGTGCAGGACGGCGTGGATCCGGATGACGTGATCCTGCCGCCGGAGAAGGCAAAAGCGAAAGGGTTGACCTCGACGGTCTGCTTCCCGACGGGCAACATCGCGCCGGAGGGTTCGGTGATCAAGGCCACGGCTATTGATCCGTCGGTGGTGGGTGACGATGGCGTTTACCGCCACACCGGCAGGGCGCGGGTGTTTGTCTCGGAAGCGCAGGCGATTAAGGCCATCAAGCGGGAAGAGATTAAGCAGGGCGATATCATGGTGGTGATCGGCGGCGGGCCGTCCGGCACCGGCATGGAGGAGACCTACCAGCTTACCTCCGCGCTGAAGCATATCTCGTGGGGCAAAACGGTGTCGTTAATCACCGATGCGCGCTTCTCGGGGGTATCGACAGGCGCCTGCTTCGGCCACGTGTCGCCGGAGGCGCTGGCGGGCGGGCCGATTGGCAAGCTGCGCGACAACGACATCATCGAGATTGCGGTCGACCGCCTGACCCTGACGGGCAGCGTCAACTTTATCGGCACCGCCGACCACCCGCTGACGCCGGAGGAGGGGGCCCGAGAGCTGGCGCTGCGGCAGACGCACCCGGACCTGCACGCCCACGACTTTTTGCCGGACGATACCCGGCTGTGGGCGGCACTGCAGTCGGTAAGCGGCGGCACCTGGAAAGGCTGTATTTATGACACTGATAAAATTATCGAGGTAATTAACGCCGGTAAAAAAGCGCTCGGCATTTAATTATTTTTTAGATGAAACCGTCTGCGGAAAATATTCCGCGGACGGTTTTCACTTGTCTGTAATTTCATAATTTAAACAATAAGTTGCGATATATCGTTGGCGTCACAAAAGCAAAATAACGTAATTCGGAAATAAGATATGACCATTGCTGGTTAATTGAACAGCTCATTACACTCCATTAACACGATGTTGTAATTCAGCACACTACATAAGGGTGTAATTCTGATGACGCAATTAACCATGAAAGACAAAATTGGCTACGGGCTGGGTGACACCGCCTGTGGCTTCGTCTGGCAGGCCACCATGTTCCTGCTGGCCTATTTCTACACCGACGTCTTCGGCCTGTCGGCGGGCATTATGGGCACGCTGTTTTTAATCTCCCGCGTGCTGGATGCCGTTACCGACCCGCTAATGGGGCTGCTGGTGGACCGCACCCGCACGCGGCACGGTCAGTTCCGCCCGTTCCTGCTGTGGGGCGCCATCCCGTTCGGCATTGTTTGCGTGCTGACCTTCTACACGCCGGACTTTTCCGCGCAGGGCAAAATCATCTATGCCTGCGTGACCTATATTCTGCTGACCCTGGTCTATACCTTCGTTAACGTGCCGTACTGCGCCATGCCGGGCGTCATCACCGCCGACCCGAAAGAGCGCCACGCCCTGCAGTCGTGGCGCTTTTTCCTCGCGGCGGCGGGCTCGCTTGCCATCAGCGGCATCGCGCTGCCGCTGGTGAGCATCATCGGCAAAGGGGACGAGCAGGTGGGCTATTTTGGCGCCATGTGCGTGCTGGGCCTGACCGGCGTGGTGCTGCTCTACATCTGCTTCTTCACCACCAAAGAGCGCTACACCTTTGAGGTGCAGCCGGGCTCGTCGGTAGCAAAAGATCTCAAACTGCTGCTCGGCAACGGCCAGTGGCGCATCATGTGCGCGTTCAAGATGATGGCGACCTGCTCCAACGTGGTGCGCGGCGGGGCGACGCTCTACTTCGTGAAATACGTGATGGATCACCCGGAGATGGCGACCCAGTTTTTACTCTACGGCAGCCTCGCCACCATGTTCGGCTCGCTCTGCTCCTCCCGCCTGCTGGGCCGCTTCGACCGTGTCACCGCCTTTAAGTGGATCATCGTCGCTTACTCGCTGATCAGCCTGCTGATTTTTGTCACCCCGGCGGAGCATATCGCGCTGATTTTCGCCCTCAACATTCTGTTCCTGTTCGTCTTTAACACCACCACGCCGCTGCAGTGGCTGATGGCCTCTGACGTGGTGGATTACGAGGAGAGCCGCAGCGGGCGCCGCCTCGACGGGCTGGTGTTCTCCACCTACCTGTTCAGCCTGAAGATTGGCCTGGCGATTGGCGGGGCGGTGGTGGGCTGGATCCTGGCGTACGTCAACTACTCCGCCAGCAGCAGCGTGCAGCCGGTCGAGGTGCTCACCACCATCAAAATTCTGTTCTGCGTGGTGCCGGTGGTGCTCTACGCGGGCATGTTCATCATGCTGTCGTTCTACAAGCTCACCGATGCCCGCGTGGAGGCCATCAGCCAGCAGTTGATCAAGCACCGCGCGGCGCAGGGCGAGGCCGTTCCCGACGCCGCGACAGCCGCATCCCATTAACCGGAGGCACTATGCAAATCACTAATCCCATTCTGACCGGCTTTAACCCGGACCCGTCCCTCTGCCGCCAGGGCGAGGACTACTACATCGCCACCTCGACCTTCGAATGGTTCCCCGGCGTGCGCATCTATCACTCCCGAGACCTGAAAAACTGGTCGCTGGTCAGCACCCCGCTGGACCGCGTGTCGATGCTGGACATGAAGGGCAACCCGGACTCCGGCGGCATCTGGGCGCCGTGCCTGAGCTACGCCGACGGTAAATTCTGGCTGCTCTATACCGACGTGAAGATTGTCGACTCGCCGTGGAAAAACGGCCGCAACTACCTCGTCACCGCGCCGTCCATCGAGGGGCCGTGGAGCGAGCCGATCCCGATGGGCAACGGCGGGTTTGACCCGTCCCTGTTCCACGACGACGATGGCCGCAAGTACTACCTCTACCGCCCGTGGGGGCCGCGCCACCACAGCAACCCGCACAACACCATCGTGCTGCAGGAATTCGATCCGCAGACCGGCACCCTCTCGCCCGAGCGCAAAACGCTGTTTACCGGCACGCCGCTCTGCTACACCGAGGGCGCGCACCTGTATCGCCATGCGGGATGGTACTACCTGATGGTGGCCGAGGGCGGTACCAGCTACGAGCACGCCGTGGTGGTGCTGCGTTCAAAAACCATAGACGGGCCTTACGAGCTGCACCCGGACGTGACGATGATGACCAGCTGGCACCTGCCGGAGAATCCGCTGCAGAAGAGCGGCCACGGCTCGCTGCTGCAGACCCATACCGGAGAATGGTACATGGCCTACCTCACCAGCCGCCCGCTGCGCCTGCCCGGTGTGCCGCTGCTGGCCTCCGGCGGGCGCGGCTACTGCCCGCTGGGGCGCGAGACCGGCATCGCCCGCATTGCGTGGCGCGACGGCTGGCCGTATGTGGAAGGCGGCAAGCACGCGCAACTGACCGTGAAAGGCCCGCAGGTGGCCGAGCAGCCCGCTGCCGTTCAGGGTAGCTGGCGGGAGGATTTCGACGCCAGTTCGCTCGACCCGGAACTGCAGACCCTGCGCATTCCGTTCGACGACACCCTCGGCTCGCTCACCGCGCGCCCGGGCTTCTTACGGCTCTACGGCAACGACTCGCTCAACTCGACCTTCACCCAGTCAACAGTGGCGCGTCGCTGGCAGCACTTTACCTTCCGGGCCGAGACGCGGATGCAGTTCTCGCCGGTCCACTTCCAGCAGAGCGCGGGGCTGACCTGCTACTACAACAGCAAAAACTGGAGCTACTGCTTTGTGGACTACGAGGAGGGGCAGGGGAGAACCATCAAAGTTATCCAGCTCGACCACAACGTGCCGTCGTGGCCGCTGCACGAGCAGCCCATTCCGGTGCCGGAGCATGCGGAGAGCGTCTGGCTGCGGGTGGACGTGGATACGCTGGTCTACCGCTACAGCTACTCGTTTGACGACGAGACGTGGCACACCGTGCCGGTCACCTATGAGGCGTGGAAGCTATCGGACGACTACATCGGCGGGCGCGGCTTCTTCACCGGCGCGTTTGTGGGGCTGCACTGCGAGGACATCAGCGGCGACGGCTGTCACGCGGACTTCGACTACTTCACCTACGAGCCGGCCTAACGGCTCAGGCCGGGTAGCCCAGCGCGCGTGAGAGCTGTAGCCCGGCCTGCTGAAGCTGCTCGCGGAAACTCGCCAGCCCGGCGTCGTCCACGCGGGAGGTCAGCGTCGACAGGCTCAGGGCGGCAATCACGCGGGACTCATGGTTCCACACCGGCACCGCCACGCAGCGAACGCCCTGCTCGTTCTCTTCGCTATCCAGGGCGTAGCCCTGTTCGCGGGTCTGCGCCAGGGCGCTTATTAGGGCTTCGCGAGAGGCGAGGGTGGCGGGAGTAAAGGTGGTGTACTGATAGCCCTCCAGCAGGGCGTTAAGCTCGGCCTCGCCCAGCCAGGCAATCAGCACCTTGCCGATGGCGGTGGCGTGAACCGGCAGGCGGCGGCCAATGCGCGAATAGGCGATGGCGGCCAGCTTGCCTTCAATCTTCTCGATATAGACCCCTTCACGCCCGTCCAGGATCCCCAGATGGGTGGTCTGCCCGGTCCGCTGTGACAGCTCTGTCAGCCAGCCTTTCGCCTTCTGACGAATATCGATGGAGCCCACGACGAAATGACCGCGCTCGACCAGCTTCATACCGAGGCGATATTTGCCGTTCTCCGGGTTCTGATCGATATAGCCGTGAAGCTGAAGGGTTTTCAGTAGCGAGTGGAGGGTACTCTTGCTCAGCCCCATCAGTTTGCTGATGTCGGTGATCTTAAGCTCGGTGGCCTGCTCGTTGAACAGGTCGAGGATCTGCAACGCACGTTCAACAGACTGAATAATCGGCATAATGCTGGCATGTCCACGCTGGAATTAAGGCGAAAACGTACCTTTTTCGGGGTGAAAAATCAATGAAATGGCGCTGGCCTGATCCGCCCGGCGGCGCTACGCTTGCACGGGCCTAGGGGTCGTGTAGGCCGGGTAAGCGCAGCGCCACCCGGCAAGAAGAGCGCACCGAATCAATAAACTGGGAGAGAGGATCACTCCCCAAGCGTCGCCACCATCACCGCTTTAATCGTATGCATCCGGTTTTCCGCCTGGTCGAACACAATGCTCGCCGCCGACTCAAACACCTCGTCCGTTACTTCCATCCCGCCGTGCAGATCGAACTCCTTCGCCATCTGCTTGCCGAGCGTGGTCTGGTCGTCATGGAACGCCGGCAGACAGTGCAGGAACTTCACGTCCGGGTTGCCGGTGAGCGCCATCATCTGCGCGTTCACCTGATACCCACGCAGCAGCGCAATCCGCTCCGCCCACTTCTCTTTGGCTTCGCCCATCGACACCCACACGTCGGTATAGATAAAGTCCGCGCCCTTCACGCCCGCCGCCACGTCTTCCGTCAGGGTGATCTTCCCGCCGTGCTTCTCCGCCAGCGCGCTGCACTCCGCCACCAGGCTCTCTTCTGGCCAGCAGGCTTTTGGAGCCACCAGGCGCAGATCCAGCCCGGTCAGCGCCGCCGCTTCCAGCATCGAGTTGCCCATGTTGTTGCGCGCGTCGCCTGCGTAGACCAGCGTCATCTCGTTAAACGCCTTGCCCGGCAGGTGCTCCTGCATGGTCAGCAGGTCCGCCAGCAGCTGGGTCGGGTGGAACTCATTGGTCAGCCCGTTCCACACCGGCACGCCCGCGTACTGCGCCAGCGTCTCGACCACTTCCTGACCGTGACCGCGATACTGAATGCCGTCGTACATCCGCCCGAGCACGCGCGCGGTGTCCTTAATTGACTCTTTATGCCCAATCTGGCTGCCGCTCGGCCCTAAATAGGTAACGCGCGCGCCCTGGTCAAATGCGGCAACTTCGAAAGAGCATCGTGTGCGGGTTGAGTCTTTTTCGAAGATGAGCGCGATGTTTTTACCGGTAAGCTTTTGTACTTCCTTGCCATTTTTTTTATCGGCTTTGAGCTGTGCGGCAAGAGTCAGCAGAGAGTTGAGCTGTGCAGGGGTAAAGTCGAGCAATTTCAGAAAGTGTTTCTTGTACAGATCAGACATTTTATCCTCACATGGCGAACGCCACTTATTGAATTAAAATTCACTTTATATGTGTAATTATTCATTTGCAACCCCGTTTCACAAATCTTTCCAACAAAGGTGGAGGCAAACCCGTCCGTGTGTGAAAATAGAAGTATCTGCCGCACTTTAAAGAGGATTGAGCCATGGCAAACCCGGAACACCTGGAAGAGCAACGCGAAGAGACGCGTCTGATTATTGAAGAGCTGCTGGAAGACGGTAGCGATCCGGACGCGCTGTACACCATCGAGCACCATTTCTCTGCGGATGATTTCGACGCGCTGGAAAAAATGGCGGTAGAAGCCTTCAAGCTGGGTTACGAAGTGACCGAGCCGGAAGAGCTGGAAGTGGAAGAGGGCGACACCGTCATCTGCTGCGACATCCTGAGCGAAGGCGCGCTGAAGGCGGAGCTAATTGATGCGCAGGTCGAACAGCTGATGAACCTGGCCGAGAAGTTTGACGTGGAGTACGACGGCTGGGGAACCTACTTCGAAGATCCGAACGGTGAAGACGGCGAAGAAGGCGACGACGAAGATTACATCGACGAAGACGACGACGGCGTGCGTCACTAAGCGTTTCAGGCGGTGGCCCGCGCCACCGCTTTTTCAAGGCAGAACCATGGATTACCTGCAGATACTCGCCCCCGTACTCAACTTCCTCCAGTGCCCGACCCCGCAAGCATGGATTGATAAAGCCCGCGACCCGGCGAACCTGCCGCTGCTGCTCACCGACCACATGGTGTGCGAGCTCAAGGCCGCCCAGACCGCGCTGCTGCTGGTGCGTAAATACGTCGCCGACGAAAGCGGTGCCGACGCGCTGCTCGACTGGCTCAAACCCTACGAACAGTTCACCTTCCGCGACGGCCCGGAGCCGGACTTCATCGCCCTGCACAGGCAGATTGGCAAAAGCGTGATGCCCAAAACCGACGACCCGTGGGGCCAGGCGCTTATCGGCAGCATGGTGCTACTGATTAAAGAGGAGCTGCACCACTTCTGGCAGGTGCGCGAGGCGATGCTGGCCCGCGACATTCCGTACGTCAAAATCACCGCCAGCCGTTACGCCAAAGGGATGCTGAAGGAGGTGCGCACCCACGAGCCGCTGACGCTGATCGACAAGCTTATCTGCGGTGCCTACATCGAAGCCCGCTCCTGCGAACGCTTCGCCGCGCTGGCCCCGTTCCTCGACGACGACCTGCAGAAGTTCTATCTCTCGCTGCTGCGCTCGGAAGCGCGCCACTATCAGGACTACCTGACGCTGGCTCAGCAGGTGAGCGACGACGATATCTCACCGCGGATAAAGCTTTTTGGCGAAATTGAAGCCACACTTATCTCGACACCGGACAACGAGTTTCGCTTCCACAGCGGCGTGCCGGTGTAAACCGGCATAGCGAAAGGATAAGGATGCGAGATGAATAAAACGTGGACCCGTATTGTGATTGTCGTCGTCGCGGCCGCCGCCGTGGCGTTCTGGGTGTACTTCGACAAACAGCGTATGCAGCGCACCCCTGAACAGCAGCTTGATACCACCCTCAACACGATGCCCGCCTGGCAGGTGATAAAAGAGCAGGAACCAGCGTTCCAGAAACGCATCCGCGAGCAGATCCTCACCATGCAGAAAGCGGGCGAGTCTGAACAGCACATCATCGACGTCATCCAGCCGCAGATTTTGACCCTGCAAATGTCGCGCCTGCAGCACGCCCCGGACGCCAACGTGGTGGATTATATGAAGGCCAACATGGAGCAGACCGCCGCCATCCAGAAGGTGAGCGACGACGCCTGTTTCCGCTTCCTCTACCCGGCGGTGAAAGGGGGCGTTAACCCGATGCGGGTGCTGGATAAAGAGATGATGGCCCGGCGCATGCAGGCCGACGCCGACATGATGCGCGCGGCCTACGGCAAAAACAGCCACACCGTGACCCCCGCCGAACGCGAGGCGGCTGTCGAGGATGTCCGACCGATTATGAAGGCGCTTGCCGATAAGTACGGCGAGGACATCCAGCTGCTGCAGACGCCGGAGAAGGCGGCGGGCAAAGAGAAGCTCTCCTGCGATATGGTGCAGGAGATGTGGGCGAAGGTGCTGGCGCTGCCGGAGCAGAAGGCGGCGAGGGTGATTCGGCTGGCGGTGTCGGAGCTGGACTGACGGTAGCGCTGGTTTTTTGGGCACTTAGCGCGGGTTTAGCGCGTCGTCGCTTGCATGGCGGCGCGCGACAGGTATAATCCACAACGTTTCCGCATCCCCTTCAGTGCCGAAGTGGCGAAATCGGTAGACGCAGTTGATTCAAAATCAACCGTAGAAATACGTGCCGGTTCGAGTCCGGCCTTCGGCACCAAAATATATCAAATCCTCATGTAGTTCTATCCATTGTTTTTTTAGGTGTTTAGTGGTATAGGTTATTAGCTTAATTAGTAAGATAACTCTTTTAATTAGTTTACCTACATCCGGAGAAAACATGGAATTCCTTGCTCGTAATCAAAATGCCGATAGAGTATGCGAAGGTATCTCTAAAATCGGCTACAAATTTCATGCAGCTATTGAAGATATCATTGACAACTCTGTCGCCGCAGGCGCAAAAAATATATCTGTACAATTTGTTTTAGAGGAAGGTGCTAATCTTTCTGAAAAAAGCAAGGTTCGATTATTGAGAATAAATGATGATGGAAAAGGCATGTCAAATGACATTGCTGCTAATTCATTAGATCTCGGTGCAGATTCAGCTTACGAAGAAAATAGCTTATCGAAATTTGGATTTGGTTTAAAAAGTGCCGGATTTTCGCTAGGAAGAACAGTTACAATATACTCTAAACAGGATGGGGTTTATACCGAAAAATATTTTCTAGATCGCGATGTGATCAAAGAAAAAAATACATATGGAGTATGTGTTCAGCATTTAGATGAGGAAGAGAAAGCCCTCATTAAGGCTGAGAGTGGCACAATAGTAGAAATAAGTAAAATAAGAGAGCCTCACGATTCAACCAATAGAATAATAAAAGAGTTACGCGAAAGACTCGGTGTGATTTATCATGACTTCATGCTTAATGAGGGACTGAGTATAACATTGGTTGTTAAGAATAAAGAAGAGTTAATCCAGCCTAAAGACATTCTTTTTTGGGGGCAGGCGCTTCCTGGCTATGATCCTGATAATTATGAGGCGAAAAAACCTTGCAAAGTAATAGATAAAGACATCGAAATATCACCGACGGTTGATACAAAAGTTAAAGTAAGGGCTGTGATCTTCCCGCAAGAAAGAATGTCTCAGTTTCAGGGGTTTTCTGATGATGAAAGAGCTGCAATAAAAAGTTATGATATTTCAAGGAAAAATAACGGCTTTTTCATTTTTAGAAATAATAGATTAATTCGTTGGGGCGATTTATTAGGTATAGCAGGAAGAGATGATATTGGTTTTCGAGCAAGAATCGATATATACACATGCCATGATGAAATATTACAAGTCGATGTATCAAAGCAAAATTTAGATCTTTCAGAGCATTTCCTTGATGCGTTACATATGAACTGTAGAGTACCTCTTTCCCAGGCAAGAGAAGCCTTTGATAAATGCAAAGACATTCTGGATGTGAATGGTGGAGAAGAAGGCCTCAAAACAAGTGAAACACTAGAAACTATTCCTGAAGAAGATCCCGATTTGGATTATGAGACAGTTGATAAGAAAGAACAAACTGAGCGGCGAACGAAAAATCAACAAAAAACTTCAAAAGAGGATATTGATAAAGAGGATTTGCCAGAAGATAATAAAAACGATGAAATTCCAGTGAGTGATGATGATGTATCTGTTCCTGCGGTTACTTATGTTGAACCTGTCTTCAAAAAAGTTAGATATTCAGATAAGATCAATAAATCTGTAATATTTTGCTCTGAAATCGATATTGAACACGGGGTCTATATAAGAATAAATAAAAACCATTTATTCTATAATTTAGTTTTAAAATCTTTACCTGAAGCTGATCCGACTAGAGTAGCAATAGAAAGCCTCCTTCATTCGTTAGCTGTAGGTGAGAAAAAAACAGAAGAAAACTTGCAATCTGTAAAATATGAAACTATTTTAGAGATATTTGATAAATATCACCGTGTTTCTTCTTATAATTTAGAGAACTGGGCTTCAAGAAACCAAGATTTATTTTAATAATGAACGTGATAAATCTTCTAAAAGGGCCAATTAATGGCCCTTATATATATTTTATTTTCGCAGGTAATTTTGTCTACATCGGTGAAACTCAACGACATCCGGTAATTCGTTGGGGTGCGCACCTCACTGCTGGAGGAACTTTATGGAAAAAACTTCAGGAAAACTCAAAATATATTAAACACAAAAATTGTATTAATGAAAATTTTACATTTATATCAGTTAATTGTAATTCGTTATTTCAAAAGTATATTGGGCCAAGTCGGATTGTTTTGCAGGCATTAGAACACAATTTACATTGTGTTCTAAAAAGTAATCCATCTTTGTTTGGCTGGGATAAAGTTATTTTATCTAATACTGATAAAACAGCACCTATGAAATTTAACAATTGGCAGTATATCGAAAAAGTTTCTATAGAAATAGTTGAGAAAGTCATAGAAGCTATTAATTAAAATTAGGTGGTGTATAACACCACCTAAATTATATTATAAAATGAAATCTTCGAGCTTATAAACTTTATTGACTAAATATGAAATGCCACGATGAAGGTGTAATTTAAGAAAATAGTAATAATCATCGTGATTATTGCCATAATCTTCAAATATTCGTTGTTTTAGCAAGCATAGATATATTTCTGAAAACTCACCTGCAAACGTTTTCCATGACATTTCTATATTGCTATCTGTTACAATATCCTCATGTGGAGGAATAGAACTTTCTGCTAAAGAAACACACAAAGCCCAGCGACACAATACATTCCAATTTTCTATTCCGGTTCTTTTTTTTAAAGTAATTAACTGTTGTTTTCCTTTTTCAGAAACCTTCACCATTTCAATACTCATCAGTTTGTGTCTCCGAAATAACCTTTCACAAATGAAGAACTAGTTTTATCTTCATTGTAAATAATATTATATTGTTGGGCAATATACTGTTTAAGATCATTATAATATTGTCCATAAATTTCTTCATCAGTCGAGAGAAGAATAACTTGAGATGATGCATTTGGAAAATAATTATGGATTAGGTTCTTACGATGTGCACCATCAAGCCGTCCCATTGGAGTATCGATGATTGTTGGCAGTTCTTTACCAGAACAGTCGGCCAGACCCCATAGTATTGCGATCGCAAATAATTGCCGTTCGCCAGCAGAAAGTCTTTCGGATGAGATGATTTTTCTATTCTCATTGAACATTGTTATTGAAAAATCAACGGGGCTGATTTTAATCTTATCAATGAGATTATTTTTACGCTTTAGTTGATCGAATTTTGCCTTGATTCTATTTTCCAGCTTTGATATGTTTTCAGAAATCATGTCCTTATTAAAAGATTCGAGAATTTCCTTTAGAGTTTCAACATGTTCAACTATTTGTGCTTGCCTTTTTTTCTCAAAGCTGACAGCATTATTTTTTAATAATAACGCCTCATATTTTTGCAGGGCATTGTTAATACGTGCATCGAGGTCTAAACGTCTCTCTGCAGTTGCTTTAATTTCTTTTTTTAATATTTCTGTTTTTTCTTTGTGTAAAGCACTTTTTTCTATTAAATGCTGAACGTCGTGTAGTTTTGGAATGGTTGCGAGCTTTTTTTGCAATAAAAGTAAACGATCTTGGATTTCTTGTTTTTTGTTAATCAGTTCTTCAAATGTCAATTTTTCACTTGAAATTTTATCCTCTAATCCAATGAAAATATTTTTATCACTATTTAAATATATGGTGTGATTAAATTTTTGTTTCTCTACAATTATTGCATTGTCTAGTTTTTTGGATATTTCAACAATGATGTTGTCGTCAATTGAAAAGTCAGAAATTGTATCAAGGAGAATTTTTTTGTTTTCCAAGATAATAGATTCTGCATTTTTGAATGACTTAAAGTCGTGTTCTTTATTTAATTGTAGTTCGGCCCTCTTGGAAAGAGCGCTTAATAAAGAAAGGGGCATAGAACCTGAAACTAATTTCTTCTGGTCATGTTCTATTTCAAATATTTTCTTTTCAAGCTCGCTCTTTTCATCTTCAAGTTTTTCTTTAATTTGTAGTTTATCAACACCATACGCCCTGAATTCAAGCTGAAGTGCATCATCCTGAGACGCAAGTATCTCCTGTTGTTGATAAAGTTCATCAAGATGTAGGTTAGTCTCTTCCTTGTCTTCTTCGAGTTTTTTAAGATCGTATTCAATACTTTTTAAAGTATCTATTTCAATTTCTTCAAGCAGCTTTTCTTGTTTTCTTCTTTTTATGATATTAAGATCTGTCGACAGTTTTGTCAGCATTTCTAAACCCAAAAGAGCTTCAATGCCGGTTTTTAATAGTTCAGCAGATCGTTTTGGATCTGCCAGATTCTCTATTTTTTCTCCATCAAAGAAGAATAATTCAGAAATAGATTGAGGAATGAATTCATTGACAAATTCATCCCAATTATCACTTAGCAAAGTATCAACTTCACCATTTAATTTAACAGTAATATTTTCTTTACAGTCTTTATGCTGTTCCTTTATCCATTTTCTTTCAATTTCATAATGATGTGAATTGATTGTGTCTTCACCATGGCGAAATTTTAGCGTAACGGAAGCTGTCTTATCAGATGCATAGCTATTAATCGTTTTTTCTAAAAAAATAGAGTAACTTAACTTTCCTCTATTCGAGCATTTAGCATGTTTTCCATAAAGAGCAAGCTGCAATGCATCTAAGAATGTTGTCTTACCTGCGCCATTCATTGCACCGATTAAAATCACTGGCTTTGTAGGATCATTACTATCAAGAGAAACAGTATGCAGGCCCTTATATATGCCATAATTATATAAAGTAACTTCTTCAAAAATCATTTTATATCTCTTGAATGTCAATTTGTTCTAAATGTAGATGAGCGTAGTTTTTTAGGGACATTTCTATTTTATCATTTTCCCATAGCAACTTGGCCTTATCCTCATCTGTAATATTTTGTGAAGCGAGTTTAAACTTGTTCTCAGTAATTTTCTTCTGAAGTGCAAAGTGTCTAGCCTGCATAATATCGCTAAATGCAATTTTATCGACTGAGTTTTCTAGTTGCTCAAATAGTTTTGAGCGACGTAATAGATTTTTATGCTTATCAGCGATCGTTAGTAAATCTCGTAACTGTTCAAATTTTAAACCATCAATGTCGTTATAATCGGCACATTTTTTCCTCAATTTTTCCATTACATCATGGTTTAATAGAGGATGCTTCTTAATCTTATGTCCCGGGTATGGTTTACCAATAATTGATTCGTAAATCACAGGAACATTATCTTCTATTTCATTTTTGACATTGACCCATATGTTTCTTATTGCCTCTAAATCTTCTATGGTCAATAGCTCAAGATTTTTCACTTCTTTTGGGCCCAGGGCTTGTACTTGTACTTGAGCTTGAAGTACTTTTCTTAACATATGTTCTCTGAAATATTGACGGTAAGGACCACGAACAAGATCCGCTCCATGTTCGTTAATATGTACCGTCAAAGAACCATTCATACGTCTGAAATCTCTGCGATCTTTATCAGCCATTATTTTACGGCTTTTAATTTCTTTATTAGAATCATTAATATCAATTTCATTACGTAATTGTAATAAAGGTAACATCCATTCTTTTTCATTATCATTATGAATCATGGCTGACATTGACTTATCTTCACCAACCATTGTGCATACATAACATCCAAAACGACTATCACCGCAGCTTGGTGTTGATTTATCAACGACTAATGGGCATTCACCATCTTCGGTAGCTCCTTGATACATCGTTAGAAGCTCTTGGTTTTTGAACCCCCAGGGATTACGAACCTGCATGAGGAATTGCCAAACATCATCATTGCTCCAGGTTGCAATAGGGGTGTACACCCAAACCCGATCTAACTCCTTATTGACCGTCAGGCCAGCAGCACGCCGTGTGTTATCAGCCCTATTTTCATAAATTTCCATAGTTGCTGCCCGCGTTGAACTTTCAGCTTTGCGAGTGCCCAAAACCAATATCGCTTCGCCGTTTTTTTGAACAACACTTTTTATGAAATTGTTTGACGGGCTAATTTTTAGCCTATCAGTACACCATCTAAATTTGTAACGTGGTGCAGGATAACCGCGGCCAATAAGATTAACCCAGAAACGGTCGTTAACTGCAGGTGTTAAACGATGTGCTTCCAGCGGTATGCCTTGTTCTTTTACTGCTGCTTGCATTTGCTGTAAAGAACGAGTAACCCATAAAGCAACGATAGGATTTTCAACTAGAGTATCCGTACTAATCACATGGACTTTTTTATGAGCTTTCTTCTCTGCTGCTAGTTCCTGAAGCGCCTGCCAGACAAGTTGTAAGATAGCGGTGGAGTCCTTGCCTCCGCTATAGCCGATCACCCAAGGGATGTCATCACTCAGGTAAAGTTCTTTAGTTTGCTGCACCAGCTTACCTACCGTCTCTCTAAATCCGTGAGAGTCAAAGGCTGAACGTGCTGGTTGATGGTCTTGTACTGTCATTTTCTACCTTTGGTTAATCGGATAGCCTTAGAAAGGCGTTGGGACATCTGATGTAAAATCAAACCGATCATTTTACTATGTAAGGAGTGTTTTGTCTCTCACTAGCAATGTATGAGGTCCAGAGGGAGTAACTCAAGAGGGGCGCTTGAACATTATGTGCGCCTAGCCGATTACAACAAGATGTATCAAGTTTAAGATGGCTAGCTTAGCTGTACTTCGTGGTGATTATCTTAAGGTTATGGCGCCCTACGTCAAGTACAAAACCGTAAAAAACACTGTTTACATGTACAGTATGCAAGATGGTTACGCACAAACAGTAACTTGCCGTGTTCTGGCCAGTATGTCAGCATACTTGTGGGCTTAAATAAATTTAGCGAATGGGAATTCTATGAGCGTGTATCTGGATTGCAATGCAACAACACCAGTATCTTCTTCTGTAGCACAAGTAGTTACGCATTTTATAAATGAAGAATTTGGTAACGCAGGTAGCCGTACACATGAGTTCGGACTGGTCGCAAAACAGGCGGTTGAAAAAGCTCGCAGCCAAGTTGCCTCATTAGCTAATGCAGATAAATCCGAGGTGGTTTTCACGAGTGGTGCTACCGAGAGCAATAATATTGCTATTCTTGGCCTACAAGCAGAAGCACGAAAGTCTGGTAAAAAGCACATAATTACTACTCGTATAGAGCATAAAGCTGTCCTTGAGCCTGTTGAATTTCTTGCATCAAATGGTTTTGAAGTAACTTACCTTGATATCGGTGAAAATGGAGTCTTAGATCCTGTCACACTCGAAAATTCATTGAGAGAAGACACTATCCTCGTCTCGATAATGCATATAAATAATGAGACAGGGTCAATCCAACCGATCAACGCTATATGTAATGTATTAGAAAATCATGATGCTTATTTTCACGTAGATGCTGCTCAAGGATATGGTAAGTACCCTGAGGATTTAGTTAATCCTCGTATAGATATGATTAGTATAAGCGGCCATAAGTTATACGCCCCAAAAGGCATCGGTGCACTTATAATCAAAAGAAGGGGGTTTTCAAAAATTCCGCTGGAACCTTTAATGTTTGGTGGTGGTCAGGAAAAAGGACTGCGCCCAGGCACTTTACCTGTTGCATTAATCGCCGGTTTAGGTCAGGCATGCTTAGATGCACAACAGAATTATTTAATTTGGCGTTCTAAATGCGAAAAGATTAAATGTTCTATGATAGAGCTTTTTGACTCTCTAGGCGGTGAGATTAATGGTTCAAATACTGCTAGCCATGTGTTGAACGTGTCTATTCCTCATGTTAATTCTGAGGCGGCCATGGTTGCCTTGAAAGGACTTATCTCAATTTCAAATGGTTCAGCCTGTACATCGCAAAATTACACAGCAAGCCATGTGCTTGCTTCGATGGGACTTGATGATGAGCGGATAGAAAATGCAATTCGTATTTCTTGGTGCTATATGACAGAAAACATTCCGTTTGATTTGATTTATGAGCGAATCAAAGGGTTGATGTGATGTCTAACACAATAATTGATGCTGCTATTAAAGCCTCTACGATAATTGGAAAAGCTGCATCGATAGATGAGTTATACGAAACTATTATAAATAATAGTTTATACGTATTTGGTGCAAAAGACCCAAAGTCTGTTTTGAGGATAACCCTAGATAGACACTGCATTAATAAAAGTCTGGGGGTTATGCATCAGAAAAGATACTATAAAAAAATTATAGATGGCTGTTATGAATTACTTGTTAATCTCTCTTCCACTGAAAAGAGTGTTATGGAAGAGAGTATGCAGAGCAAAGCTGATGACGTTGAGAGCTCAATGCGGGATGTTTATTTTTTAGCCTCTGAGCAAAGGGATAAAGTTAAAAGTGAGATTTTAGAATGCCTTGTTCAACTTCATCCGGACCGGTTTGAAGAGTTTTGCCGGATCTTTCTAACGAAATATGGCTTTCTTGAAATGGAATTGACGAGCAGAGGACGTGACGGTGGCATAGATGTCAAAGGAGCTCTGAAAGTTGGCTTATCCTATATGCGTGTCGCAGTTCAATGTAAAAAATACTCACCGTCAAATAAAGTTGGTAGACGCGCTATTTCTGAGTTCAGAGGGAATATTACTGGTGAATTTGAACAGGGCATTTTCATAACAACGAGTAGTTTCACCAAAGAAGCCGCTGAGCTATCTTTTAAGCCATCATGTGTACCAATAGTTTTAATCGATGGGCAGCAACTCACTGATTTCATGATTGAAAAAAGGATTGGCGTTGAAAGAGAACTTGTTGAATTATATAACTTTGAACAAGACCTTCTTTGGATTTAATACCTCGAGTTTGAGGGGGGGTAATTTTCAACTTGAGGCTGGCTATTAATTTGTGAGCCTAGTTGTTTAACTGGTGTTGTAATCTCTTTTCCATATTGTTATAGACATTATCATGTTTTTTTAGTGGCAGAACTGGTGAGTAAGTTTTACTCAATGCTTCTTGCTATTAACATAACTCGCTGGTTTTAAATTAATTACTCTCTATTTGATATTTTCTCTCTGTTAAATATCTCCTTACATAGATAGAGACTGTTTTTCTGAATATCTATTTTCTGAATCCCCCTCGCAAAATCCAAATTTACCCCACACCAAACTGCTGTATCTATATTCAGCCCTGTATAATGAGCACCAGAAATTACGCCGAACGGCAAAGGAAGTATCGAAGATTATTTAAAGAAGAATTCGCGATATGAAGGTGCTGCAACACCCCCATACCGCTAACCACCAACAACTTACAAGGAGTTGAAAATGGCTGCGACGAATTTTAAGCCAGAGTTTACTGTTTGCAAAACAGAATCAGACGCTTTCAACGGCATGATTGAAAACCGCGAGCTGGTACGCAAAAACAGCGCCCGCCGTCTTCACGGCAACCAGCCTAACGCGGCGCCTGTTCATCCCCGCGCGGAAACGCCTCAGGACAGTGCCGCCTGCTGCGAACTGTATGCACGCATAGACATGAAATACCTTCTGCTGGGCGGAGACTGGTTAACCCGTGCAGGTTTTATCAACGGTATGCCGGTGAAAATCCGCGCCATGAAAGACTGCATTGTGATTACGCCACAGCATACAAGAGAATTATGGGGATGCCTGGAAGGGATGAGTGTGGTGAATATAAATAAACAGAAAGTCGCGCAGTGGCTGAAGACGTTTCCGGGTGCGTTGAATGATACTGGAGATATACCTATGGTGAAGCGCGGAAATGGTCTGGCAAAATAAGAATAATATCTAAAAGCTCCCTTCATTAATCCTGTAAAAGGATAAGTTAATACGGACGTGAATACACATGTCCGTATTTTTTTTATGAATTATCTAACTCTGCTGGTGCACCCAATAAATCGGATGTAACATTCTCCGCAAAGCGACAGGGAGGATTGCTATGCAGATTTGTAGGATGGATTACAACGATGTCTCAGCCGATGGAAGAAGGCTGAAACTACACGTTTATGGCGTTGGGACGTTTCCCGTTTTTTCAGGGATAGAACCCGTAACCAATATTGCTGAGTGTGCCTTTATCAGGAATGCTGCATTACCAGTGGGTACGTACTGGATCGTTGATGCACCGGAAGGCAGTATTGCTAATCGGGTTGAGCGGTTTGTAAAAGACTTCAAGAACGGGACCGATCATTCTGAATGGTTCGGCTTGTTTAATGCATCGACCATGGCTGATAACGTATTTGTGAATGGGGTCGACAGAGGCTCATTTCGACTTCATCCATTGAGACCGAATGGTGAAGGAGAGTCGTGGGGATGCATAACGTTCTATAATATCCCTGATTTTCAACTGGTCAGACAATCTTTGCTTGCATGTAAGAAGATTCGTGTTCCTGGTGGTAAAGGGTTGATGGCATATGGACGTATTGATGTGACAGGAAGGGCTGATTATGCTTCATGCAAAGTTAAAAAATAATATCCTGATTGGTCTGGCATGCCTCATTGCTTCCTTCTTTATCGTCCTGTTTCCTCTGGGAGGCTTGCTCGATTACTTATCTCAAGTCAGCAATGAGTTTTTAAATCGTACCGGTCTGGGGTTTGCTGATGGTGAAGCAGACCCATCATTCCTGTGGGTGTTAGGGGGGATGATGGTCGTCGTTACCGTATTACTGATGAGCATCATCAGAAAGATATGCAACCTGAAGCAGGGATGAAATATTTCATAGCCGCTTTCTAAAACAATTAAGCGGCGTCATGCCAATCCCACGCTCCGCCGCCCAACCTCAATCAACTCACCTAATCAAAACACCGGCACCCCCAACCCAACCTTCACCTCCCGCAACGTCTCCTGCGTCACCCCCTGCGCCCGTTCGGTCCCGCGCTTCAGCATCGCCATCAGCTCCCCCTTGTCCTGCATATACATCGCCCTCCGCTCCCGCATCGGCGCAATCAGCTCCTGCAGGCACCCCTCCAGCTCGTTCTTACACGTCCGGTCACCCAGCCCGCCCGCCTGATAGTGCGCCTTCATCGCCGCCACTTTCTCCTTGTCCGGATGAAACGCGTCGAGGTAGGTAAACACCACGTTCCCCTCAATTTGCCCCGGGTCGCTCACCTTCAGGTGGTTCGGGTCGGTGTACATGGCGCTGACCGCACGATGAATGGTCTCTTCGCTGGCCGAAAGGTGCAGCGTGTTGCCCAGTGATTTCGACATCTTGGCGCTGCCGTCGATGCCGGGCAGGCGGCTGGTGTCGCTCAGCATCGCCTTACAGTGGCGCAGCACCGGGGCGGGCAGCAGGCTGTTCATCTTGTGCACAATCTCGTTGGTCTGCTCAATCATCGGCAGCTGGTCGTCGCCGACGGGCACGCACTCGGCCTTAAACGCGGTGATGTCCGCCGCCTGGCTGATGGGGTAGGCCATAAACCCGACCGGCAGCGAGCGGGCGAAGCCTTTCTGTGCAATCTCGTTTTTCACCGTCGGGTTACGCTCCACGCGGGCGACGGTGACGATGTTCATATACAGCATCGTCAGCTCGGCGAGGGCGGGCAGGGCGGACTGCAGGCAGATCGTGGTCAGGTTCGGGTCGATGCCGGCGGCGAGGTAGTCGGCCAGCACTTCGGGGATGTTGTCGCGGATCTTCTGCGGGTTGCTGCCGTTGTCGGTTAGCCCCTGCAGGTCGGCAATCAGCACAAACTGGTTGTGCGTCTGCTGCAGCGCCACGCGCTGGCGCAGCGATCCGACGAAGTGGCCGAGGTGCAGCGGGCCGGTTGGACGGTCGCCGGTGAGGATGGTTGGTATGTTCATAAAGACTCCTTAATGTGCAGTTGCCGAAAGGGGTCTTAGAAATGTGAAAGCCGCCTTTCGGCGGCTATCTGAAAATGGGAAAAACTACTCCGTGCCGCCTTTAAGAAGGCAGCCACCAGCGGTTTACGGTGAGCACGGCGTGGTTTATGTTCATCTCTTTACCGTACCACGTCCGGCGCGAAAAACAAAAGGGCACGTCATGCTGCAATCACTCAACCACCTGACCCTCGCGGTCAGCGACCTGCAAAAAAGCGTCACCTTCTGGCACGAGCTGCTGGGTCTGACCCTGCACGCCCGCTGGAATACCGGGGCCTATCTCACCTGCGGCGATCTGTGGGTCTGCCTGTCGTACGACGAGGCGCGCCAGTACGTGCCGCCGCAGGAGAGCGACTACACCCACTACGCGTTTACCGTGGCGGAAGCGGATTTTGAACCGTTCTCGCACAGGCTTGAGCAGGCGGGCGTCACCGTCTGGAAGCAGAACAAAAGCGAGGGGGCGTCGTTCTATTTTCTCGACCCGGACGGGCACAAGCTGGAGCTGCATGTGGGCAGCCTCGCCGCGCGGCTGGCGGCGTGCCGCGATAAGCCCTATGCGGGCATGGTGTTTACCTCAGACGGGGCTTGAGGCGCGTACCTTCAGCCTGCCCGCCAGCGTCACGTGCGTGGCGGCATCTTCCTGATTGCACAGGTACTCCACCGCCAGCCGTCCCAGCTCGCTGTAGGGCAACTGGATACTGGTCAGCGGCGGGGTGAGCTGCTCGGAGATCTTCTGGTCGTCGTAGCCCGCCAGCAGCATGTCCTCTGGGATGCGCACGCCGTTCACCGCCAGCGCCTGATAGCAGCCAATCGCCAGCCAGTCGCTGGCGCAGAAGATGGCGTCCGGGCGCTCGCCCAGCTCCAGCAGGGCAGTGGTGGCGGTAAAGGACTCGCTGAACTGCCAGTTGGTCTGGCGCACCAGATTATCGTCGCACGCGAGTCCGGCCTGCTGCAGCGCCGCCTGGTAGCCGGCCAGACGCTGGCGCGAGGCCTCCATCCAGCTCTCGCCGGTGATGTGAGCGATGCGTGTCGCCCCGCAGGCAATGAGGTGTTTAGTCACCTGGAAGGCGTTGGCGTAGTCGTCAGGGATAAACGACGGCAGCAGCGGCGAGCCGGGGTCGCGCTGGTTGAGCAGCACCAGCGGGATGCGGGTGCAGTCCTGGAATGCCGTCATGTCCACCAGCGTGGTGACCGGTGAGGCGAGGACAATCCCGATGCAGTTGCGCTTCTCCAGCTGGCGGATGATGTTCAGCGCCAGCTCGATGTCGTCGCCGTAGTCATACACGGTGAGCAACGTCTCGTTGCGCCACGCCGCTTCCCGCGCCTGGCTGATGGCGTCGATAAACGGGTCGAAGCTCTGCATGGAGCTGACCAGCAGGGCGATCTCTTCCTGGTTGCGCGGGGCGTGAACGGCGGGGAGGCGGTCGTAGCCGAGCTCGGTAGCCACATTAATCACCCGCTGGCGGGTATCGTCGCTGAGCTTGATGTTGCGGGACTGGTTAAGCACCAGCGATACCGTCGCCTGCGACACCCCTGCCGCCCGCGCAATATCGTTCATCGTCACTTTCGTTTTTCGCTTCATCCGTCCTCTCCCTTTCGCGAATTCGCATCATACCCTAACCGCACGCTTACGCGCCGTCGATCACGTTTCTCATTCATCGAAGCGTGAACTTTGTGAGGGGCGTCGCTTTTCTTATCGCCGTGATTTGCGCATTTATCCTGCGGCTAATATTTATTAGCTAAATATTATCAGTAAGAGGACGCGTAATGAAAGAGCAGTGGAGCAGGGAGCAGGCACAGGCGTGGTATCAGCAAAAAGGCTGGCTGTGCGGGTTTAACTATCTGCCGTCGACGGCGGTGAACTGGACCGATATCTGGCAGGAAGAGACCTTCGATGCCGCAACCATCGAGCGCGAGCTGGGCTGGGCGGCGGACGCGGGTTACAACACCCTGCGCATCAACCTGCCGTTTATCGTCTGGGAGCACGACCGCGACGGGCTGATGGCGCGCATTGACCGCTTTTTGACGATTGCCGACGGCCGCGGTTTCAGCACCATGCTGACCCTGATGGACGACTGCGGCTTCTCCGGCGACGAGCCCTACCTCGGCCCGCAAAAGCCGCCGGTGCCGGGCAAACACAACAGCCAGGCGGCGGCGAGCCCGGGGCGCGACAAAGTGTGCGATCCCGACTGCTGGTCGCAGATTGAGCGCTATATCCGCGACGTTGTTCGCCAGTTCCGCGACGATAAGCGCGTGCTCCTGTGGGATCTCTACAACGAGCCGGGCAACCGCGGTATTTTCGCGACCGGCACGCAGGAGGTGCAGTACGACGCGAAGCTGGAGACCTGCGCCCATAAGCTTATGAAGCTCGCATTCCAGTGGGTGCGTGAAGAAGATCCGACCCAGCCGCTCACCGTCTGCGCGTGGCGTCTGCCGCCGGAAGAGGAGGACGAGACGTTCTTCCAGCATCCGCTGGACCAGACCGCACTGGCGCTCTCGGATGTGGTCAGCTTCCACGCCTATACCCACACCGGGCGCATGACGGCGATTATCCAGCAACTGCAAAAGCTTGGTCGTCCGCTGTTCTGCACTGAATGGCTGGCGCGCCACGTGGGCAGCACGATGGAAGAGCAGCTTCCGCTGATGTACGCGGCGAAGGTCGCACCGTACCAGTGGGGTCTGGTGCGCGGCAAAACCCAGACGTGGCTGCCGTGGCCGGTGGTGATGAAGGAGTCCACGGACTACTGCCGCCTCTGGTTCCACGACGTGTTTGAGGAGAACGGCATTCCGTTTTCGCGCCGTGAAATCGCCCTGATGCAGCAGCTGCGCAAGATCGCCCCGCAGGCGCAGGACTAATAATATCGACCCGGCGGACCACCGCCGGGCAACCAGGCAGGCATATAACAATGGCAATGACAATGAAAATACCGTCTCGCGAGTTGTGGTCTTATTTTGGTTATGGTTTAGGTCAGTGTTTTAGCTTTGGTTTAGTGGGTTCATTTATTAACTATTTTTACACCGACGTGCTGGGGATCTCGGCGCTGGCGGCGAGCACCATCTTCCTGATTGCCCGCGCGTGGGACGCGGTTCACGATCCGCTTTTTGCCAGCATAATGGACACCATTAACAGCCGATTCGGCAAGTTTCGCCACTTTTTGCTGATTGCGCCGCTGCTGATCACCGGCGTCACGCTGCTGTCGTTTTATAAAATCGAAGCGGACATGACCACCAAAATCCTCTACGCCGGGGTGACGTATATTCTATGGGGGACGCTGTACGCCATCTCCGATATCCCGTTCTGGTCGATGTCGTCGGTGATGACCAACGACTCCGGGCAGCGTACCCGCGCGGTGACGGCGGCGATGCTCGGGGTGAACGCCGGGATTGCCTGCGCCAACATCTTCTTCCCGAAGCTGGCGGCGTTCTTCGCCCAGTACAGCAACGATAAAGGCTACTTTATGGCGGCGCTGGTGATGATGCTGGTGGGCCTGCCGCTGATGCTTAACGGCTTTATGCAGATCAAAGAGCGCGTGCCGCCGAGCCCGGAAAAGGTGACCATCCGCGACACCTTCCACAACCTGCGCCAGAACAAGCCGCTGTTTATCGTCCTGCTGTCGTTCTTCTTCTGCGTGTTCCACAACGTGGCGGGCGGGCTCTACATCTACTTCTTTATCAACAACCTGGGCGACGGCAGCCTGCAGATGGCGATTGGCGTGATGGGGATCGTGGCGGCGGTGCTGTGCCTGGTCGCGCCGATGCTGACGCGCCGGATGCAGAAGCGGAAGCTGTTTATGATCCTCTGCGGGCTGGACGTGGCGGTGCGCGTGGTGATGTGGTTTGTCGGCTATCAGCAGGTGACGATGCTGTTTATTCTCCTCGGCCTGAGCACGCTGTTCGTGATGATGACCAACATTCTTACCTCGTCGATGATTGCCGACACCATCGAGTACGCGGAGTACCACACCCACAAGCGCTGCGCGGCGATCACCTTCTCCGGGCAGACCTTTACCGGCAAGATGTCGGTGGCAGTGGGCGGTGGGCTCATCGGCGTGTTCCTGACGATGATCGGCTACGTGCCGCAGGCGCAACTCCAGAGTGCAGGCGTGCTGTCGGGGCTGTTCTTCGGGATCTGTTTGTTACCGGCGATTGGGTCGCTGATCCGCATGGGCTTTATGTCGCGCTTTACCTTTACCGAGGAGAAGCACGCGGAGATTTGTCGGCTGCTGGCGGAGCGGAACGCGTCTGTGAAAGCGCCGGGTGGCGGCTGCGCCTTACCCGGCCTGGAAAAAATTACAGGGACTTCACAAACGTCAGCAGATCTTCGTTGAGCTGGTCCTGGTGGGTCAGCGCGAAGCCGTGCGGCGCGTTGTCGTACACTTTCAGCGTGGCGTTTTTGATCATCTCTGCCGCCAGCTTGCCGGTGCTTTCAAACGGCACGATCTGGTCGTTGCTGCCGTGAATGACCAGCGTCGGCACGTCGATTTTGGCCATATCCGGGCGGAAATCGGTTTCGCCGAACGCGGTCACGCAGTCGATGGTGCCCTTCAGGGACGCTAGCAGGGCGATGTTCAGCGTCTGGGTCAGGGCACCGGCAGAGACGGTCTGCCCGGCGTTGATGCCGTAGAACGGGGTGGCAAAGTCGCTGATAAACTGGGCGCGATCTTTACGCAGCCCGTCGCGAATGCCGTCGAACACGCTCTGATCCACACCCTGCGGGAAGGTCGCAGATTTACCAAAGATTGGCGTCACCGCGCCCAGCAGCGCCAGACCGGCGACGCGCGCGCTGCCGTAGTTGTTGATGTAGCGGGTCACGTCGCCACCGCCCATGGAGAAGCCCACCAGCGTCACGTCCTGCAGGTCCAGGGTGGTGATCAGGTCGTTGATGTCGGACGCAAAGGTGTCGTAGTCGTAGCCGTTCCACGGCTGATCCGAGCGGCCAAAGCCGCGACGGTCAAAGGCGATGGCGCGGAAGCCGCGCTCGGCCAGGTAGTTCAGCTGGCTGTCCCACATGTCGCCATCCAGCGGCCAGCCGTGGCTGAAGAGAACCGGTTTACCCGCGCCGCAATCTTTGTAGTAAATCTGCGTGCCGTCTTTTGCCTTAAACGTTGCCATAGTGTGTTCCTGTACAGGTGATGGTTAGGGTTATACCGGCGCGACCAGATAGCGAATGGCCGGTGATGTTGTGCCCTGATGAAAAGCCAGAACGCGGCTCTGCAGCAGGAGGTCATTCATGGTGTGGCGCTCCTGCTGGCGCAGATGCTCAATCCACGAGCCCATCAGGAAGGTCTCGATAAACAGACCAGGGCGCTCAATATCTTCGTACACCGCCCAGCTCATCGCCCCGGCGCGGCGGCGCACCCGGCGCAGCTCGTGGACCGCCTCGAGGAAGGCCTTCGCGTTGTGCGGGTCAATGATGTACTCGTGCGAGACCAGCACCGGGCCGCGCTCGTTCGGCAGGTCGATCTCCACGCCGTCCAGCGGCTGGCCGCTCAGGTCGAGGTTTAAATCAGGATCTTTCTCCAGCTTCCAGCGGAACACGGTGGCGCTTGCCAGCACCATCCCCAGCGTGGCGATCACCAGCGAGGTTGGCGTGCCGAACTGCGACGCGATCTGCCCCCAGATGGCGCTGCCCGTGGTCATCGAGCCGAAGAACACCGTCAGGTAGACCGCCAGCGCCCGGGCCTTCACCCAGCGGGCGGCGCTGCGCTGCGCGCCGAGGTTGAGGGTGGAGAGCACCGCAATCCACGCGAAGCCGGTGAAGAACTCAAACAGATTAAGCAGCCAGACGTGGCGCACAAACGCCAGCGCCAGCATGGTGAGGGCAAAGGTCAGACTGGCGGCCACCATCAGCCGATCGGCGTTCAGCCGCTGGCGCAGGCGCGGCAGCAGAATGGCCCCGGCAATCGCCCCCAGGCCAATGCACGCCAGCATCACGCCGTATCCTGCCGGGCCTAAGCCCAGCTCGCGGCGCGCCACCAGCGGCAGCAGTGCCCAGCCTGCGCTGCCGAAAATGAAGAAGGCCACCGTGCGCACCAGCACGTTGCGAAGCACCGGCGCGGCGTGCACGTAGCGAATGCCCGAGCGCACCGCCGAGAAAAAGTGCTCCGGCGGCAGACGCTGAATGGACGGGGCCGGACGCCAGCGCCACAGCACCCACGCCACGCCAACCACAGACAGCGCGTTCAGGGCAAACACCATCCACGGCCCGGCGAGCGACAGCAGGAAGCCCCCGATCGCCGGGCCAATCGCCCGGCTGATGTTCACCCCGAGCGAGTTCAGCGCCACGGCGGCACCCAATTCGGGCTTGCTCACCAGATCGGGCACCACGGCCTGGAACGGCGGCGAGCTCATCGCCGCCCCCACGCTCAGCAGAAACGTCGCCACCAGCAGAACGGCGGGAGTCACGTGTCCGGTGAAGGAGAGCACCGTCAGCCCGGCGGCGGCAATGAACACCCACAATTGAGAGAAGAGCAGGTATTTACGTCGGTCAACGATGTCCGCCATCACCCCGGACGGCAGGGCGAAGAGGAACATCGGCAGGCTGCTGGCCGCCTGTACCAGCGCGATATCCAGTGGATCGGCGCTCAGGGTCAGCATGCTCCAGTTGATGCCGACGTCGCTCATCCATGAGCCGACGTTAGAGACCACCGTGGCGATCCACAGCATGCGGAACACCGGCTGGCTCAGCGGCTGCCAGGGCGAAACCGTCGGTGCGGGCGTCGTCTCGACGTGTGCGTCGCGAACGTCGTTAACCTGGGTCATGCCAACCTCTCCGCTGCCTTACGCTGCAGCCGCCACTGGCCCGGCCCGGTGAGGGCAAGGGTGGTGAAGATAATCAGCAGCAGCCAGCCAAACTGCCCTTCGGCAATCGACCAGTTCGGGTGGACCGCCAGCATCGCCACCAGCAGCACGGCGATAATCGGCAGGCACGCCAGACGGGTGTAAACACCCGCAATGATCAACAGCGGGCAAATCACCTCGGCGACAATCGCCGGGATCAGGCTGGCGTAAGGCCCGAAGCCAAACGGATCTTCAATGCGCGTCAGCTCTTCGCTGAAGTGCAGCACCTTCGGCAGGCCGTGCACGTAGAGCAGCAGCAGGCTGCCGGTCAGGCGCAGGAAGAACAGCCCCAGGTCGATCCGGGGCGGTATAGTGGTGTTTTTCATCAGAATGCAAAGCAGCTGCAGCCCAGCGCCCCCCAGAAAGCGTTATCGTCGGACACCGGCATCGCTGACGTGCGGGCGAAATCATGCTGGTGGCTGTGAACCCCGCACGGACCGCTGCAGTGGTGGACAGCGCTCATGCCAACGCGTGCGGCCTGCGGCGGCGCGCTGCGGTAGTGGCCCGGCACCTTGACCACCGGGGACCACTCGGGCAGAACCGGAATGGCCGGCGGCGCGAGCGGGCCAAAGCTGCCCGCGGCGTAGACGATATCGCCGTTGACCACCGTCAGGACGGACTCGATGCCCTTGATCTCCTCTTCCGGCACGCGGAAGTAGTCTTTGCTCAGCACCGCCAGGTCCGCGAGCTGGCCGACCTTGATCTGCCCCTTCAGGTTCTGCTCGCTGGAGAACCACGCGCTGCCCTGGGTCCAGAGCATCAGCGCGGTATCGCGATCCAGTCGGGCGCTGTGATCGTACATCTGCATCCCGCCGACGGTGCGGCCGGAGACCAGCCAGTAGAGCGCGGTCCACGGGTTGTAGCTCGCCACGCGGGTGGCGTCCGTTCCCAGGCCCACCGGCACGCCGGTCTCCAGCATTTTCGCCACCGGCGGCGTGTGGCGGGTGGCTTCGATGCCATAACGCTCGGCGAAGTATTCGCCCTGGAAGGCCATGCGGTGCTGCACGGCAATGCCGCCGCCGAGCGCTTTGATGCGGTCGATGTTGGCCTGGGTAACGGTTTCCGCATGGTCGAAGAACCAGTGCAGGCCGTTGAACGGAATGTCGCGGTTCACCTTCTCGAAGACGTCCAGCATGCGGCTGATGGATTCGTTATAGGTGGCGTGCAGGCGGAACGGCCAGCGGTGTTCCACCAGATGACGCACCACGCGCTCCAGCTCGTCCTCCATGCCCGGCGCGAGGTCCGGGCGCGGCTCGAGGAAGTCTTCAAAATCGGCAGCGGAGAAGACCAGCATCTCGCCCGCGCCGTTGTGGCGGAAGAAGTCGCTGCCCTGGCCCGGCGTGAGCATGTCGGTCCATTTTTCAAAGTCTTCCAGCTCGTGGCCCGGACGCTGGGTAAAGAGGTTGTAGGCGATGCGGATGGTCATCTGCTTTTTCTCGTGCAGCTCGGCGATCACCTCGTAATCTTCCGGGTAATTCTGGAAGCCGCCGCCCGCGTCGATGGCGCTGGTCAGCCCCAGGCGGTTCAGCTCGCGCATGAACTGGCGGGTGGAGTTGACCTGCTGCTCCAGCGGCAGCTTCGGCCCTTTGGCCAGCGTGGCGTAGAGGATCATGGCGTTCGGACGGGCAATCAGCATCCCGGTCGGGTTGCCGTTGGCGTCGCGCTGGATCTCGCCGCCCGGCGGGTTTGGCGTGTCTTTGGTGTAGCCGACCACCTTCAGCGCGGCACGGTTGAGCAGGGCGCGGTCGTACAGGTGCAGGATGAAGACCGGGGTGTCCGGCGCGGCGTCGTTAATTTCGTCGAGGGTCGGCATGCGGCGCTCGGCGAACTGGAACTCGGTCCAGCCGCCCACTACGCGCACCCACTGGGGCGACGGCGTGCGCAGGGCCTGCTCTTTCAGCATCCGCAGGGCATCGGCCAGGGAGGGCACGCCTTCCCAGCGCAGTTCGAGGTTGTAGTTCAGCCCGCCGCGGATCAGGTGCAGGTGCGAGTCGTTCAGGCCGGGGATGGCGGTGTGGCCTTTTAGGTCCACCACCTGAGTGCCGTCGCCGTGGTGTTGCATCACCCCGGCGACGGTACCCACTTCCAGAAATTTTCCGTCGCGCACGGCAACGGCTTCCGCGACAGGGTTCTCGCGATCGACGGTGTGAAACTGGCCGTTAACCAGAATGAGATCGGCTTTACCGAGGGTAACCATAACTGCTCCTGACTGAGAGGGGAATGGTCAGGATTATGGGAACCGGTTTCGGCAAAGATCCAGTTATACAATAGGATAGGTATACCAAAGTATAACTATACCTAAGGTTAACTATACGAAGAGATAATTACGCGCGGAGACGGAAAACCGCAGGATGGGGGCGACTTTATCGGCGTGGCACTCACGGCGATTTCACCCTTAACCACTGGAAAATGCTATGACCTCTTCAAAGCTCGAAGTATTAACCCCTGCGAACTGTCAGATTATTTTCATCGACCACCAGCCACAGATGGCGTTTGGCGTGCAGTCAATTGACCGCCAGGTGCTGAAAAACAACACCGTGGCGCTGGCGAAAGCGGCCAAAGTGTTCAACATCCCGACCATCATCACCACCGTTGAGACTGAAAGCTTCTCCGGTAACACCTATCCGGAGCTGCTGGACGTGTTCCCGGGCCAGGACATTCTGGAGCGTACCTCCATGAACTCCTGGGACGACCAGAAAGTGCGCGACGCGTTGAAGGCCAACGGCAAGAAGAAGGTGGTGGTTGCCGGTCTGTGGACCGAAGTGTGCAACAACAGCTTCGCCCTGTGCGCGATGCTGGAAGGTGACTACGAAATTTATATGGTGGCGGACGCGTCCGGCGGCACCTCCAAAGAGGCTCACGACTTCGCGATGCAGCGCATGATCCAGGCGGGCGTCATCCCGGTGACCTGGCAGCAGGTGATGCTGGAGTGGCAGCGCGACTGGGCGCGTAAAGAGACCTACACCGCGGTCATGGATATTGTGCGTGAGCACTCCGGCGCGTACGGCATGGGCGTGGATTACGCCTACACCATGGTGCACAAAGCGCCGTCTCGCCAGAAGAGCGAGCACCGCACCTTAGCGCCGGTCCCGGCCCGCTAAGCCCCGCTGGCGGGCTGGTCCCTCATCCGGCTCGCCGCTGCCTTTATCTCTGGAGTTCACAATGAGTACTGGGCTGATATCCCTTGCCGCAGGCGTGCTGATTGGCCTGATGTATGCCGTGCTGAAGGTGCGCTCCCCCGCGCCGCCCGCGCTGGCGCTGATTGGCCTGCTGGGGATGCTGGCGGGTGAACAGGCGACGCGCCATCTGTTATCCCGCGACGGCGCGCCGCCGCCTCAGGTGACCGTTGTGCAGGCGACATCGCAGACGGGAGCGTCCTCATGAAAGCGTGGATAATTTCGCTGGTGTGCGGCGTGGTAGCTGGGGTAATTTACGCCCTGCTCGACGTTCATTCCCCGGCGCCGCCGGTTGTTGCCCTGCTGGGCCTGTTTGGCATGCTGGTGGGCGAACAGCTTATCCCGGTGGGACGACGTTTACTGAGTCGCGAACCGCTTACCCTCGCCTGGTTTCGTCACGAATGCGTGCCGAAAATCAGCGGCACGGCGCCCCCTGCGCCCGCGAAGGACGATCGCGACGTTTAATGTTTTGTGAGAGGAAAGACAGCATGACGCTGCCGTGGCGCATTGCCATCATTGATGACGAACGTTCCGTCCGCAGCGGGTTGAGTAATCTCCTGGAGTCGGAAGGCTATTCGACCGATACGTTTGATTCGGCAGAGGTATTTCTCAGCCACCCTCTCGCCCTGTCCGGCGCGGCGCTGGTGATCACCGATATCAAACTGCGGGGTATGAGCGGCCTGGAGCTGTTCGACAAGCTGCGGCTGCTGGCCGTACCGCCGCCGCCCGTGCTCTTTATCTCCGGTCATGCTGATGAAAATATGCAGCGGTACGCCCTCAGTCTGGGCGCCGCTGCTTTTTTGCGTAAGCCCATTAACATCGATATTCTGCTGGATCATATTCAGCGGGAGCTGGCCCGCCGACAATAAGGATCGCGGATGAACGAACACGAGCAGCCTGCATTCTGGCCCGCCCAGGGGAATCTTCACCAGGGGCGGGTTTTTGTCCTTAAAGAGGATGTGATTTTTACCGTGCTGGCGCAGGAGGGGGGGATTTCATGGATGCATGCGCGACATCCTCATTCCGGCGGCTCGTTTATTATTGCCACCGCGGTGAGCGACGAAGAGGAAGAGCGGGCCACCCGGCTACTTAAAAACGAGTTTGCGCTGCGCGATATGCTGCAGGACAGCTGGGCCATTCGCGCTGTCGCGTCCACCCAGTACCGGGGGCGCTTCGCGCTGGTCTATGCCCCGTTTTCCTTTGAACTGCTGGCGCGACGCGCGGGCAGGGCGATCTCGGGGATCGCGCGCTTTATCGAGCTGGCGATCCAGATCTGCGTCCCCCTGCGCCAGATGCATCTGCAAAACCTGATCCACGGCGATATCAAGCCCGGCAGTATTTTTGTCCATCACGATGCCACCTGTCGTCTGGGCAGCTTCGGCCTCTCCTGCACGCTCTCCGATGCCCTCTCCGGGACCCGGCTTGCCGTATCTGGCGGTACGCCTGCCTGGATGTCGCCGGAGCACACCTCGCGAACCCAGCGTCCCGTTGATAACCGCAGCGATCTCTACAGCCTCGGCATGGTGCTGTATGAACTGCTGACCGGCCGCCTGCCGTTTGAGCTGGGGGAGGACGACCAGACCAACTGGGCGCATTACCACATTGCTTCAGAGCCGCTGGCGCCGGACGCGATACGCCCGGACGTGCCGGGGATGCTGTCGACCATCATCCTGAAGCTGCTGGAAAAGCACCCCGATAACCGCTACCAGACGGTCGACGGGCTGATTGCCGATCTCCGCCGCTGCCAGGCGACATTGACCTGTGAAGGCGACATCGTCGCCTTTCCGACCGGCCAGCAGGACCGCACCCCGGCAATCCATCTGGCGGATTCCCTGTTTGCGACCCATCCGCAGGCGAACGACATCATTGCCGCGTTTGAGCGGGTAGGGCAGAACCGGGTGCCGGAGCTGGTGACCATCGGCGGACCGTCGGGGATCGGCAAATCCTCGATCATCGCGACGGCGCTTAAAACGCTGCGGCAGCGTACGGTGCTGCTGGCGGTGGGCAAAGTCGATCAGTTTTCACCGTCGTTGCCCTACGGCGTATTAAGCTCTGCGTTCCGCTCCCTGACGCTGCACCTGCTGGGGCTGCCGGCAGACGAGGTGGCGAAGTGGAAAATCCGCCTCTCGCGCGCCCTTGAGGGGTATGAAGAGCTGGCCGTCAGCCTGGTGCCGGAGCTGGGCCTGCTGCTTGAGCGCAAGCCGCGCTTCTCGGCGGATACCTTTTCCATTGATGCCCGGGCGCGCTTCAGCCATATGGTGCTGGCGCTGGTGAAGACCTTTGCCTCGCAGGGCTGCCCGCTGGTGCTGGTGCTTGACGATCTCCAGTGGAGCGACGCCGCCAGCCTGCATACGCTGAAATATCTGCTGGCCAACGGCGGGGCTATCCCGTTGCTGGTGGTGGTGGCGCACCGCGATATCGGTTCGTTATCCGACCCCACAGTGCAACAGCCGCTGGCGAGCCTGCCGGAGGCGGCACAGCACGCGAGCGAGATTGTCCCGCAGGCGCTGTCTGTTAAAGCCGTGGCCCGCTGGCTGGCGACGGTGTTTCGCACCCGCAGCGCGGCGACGACCGACCTCGCCACGCTGATCCATGAGAAGACCGGCGGCAACCCGCTCTTCGTGCACGAGTTTTTCCGCCGCATCGTCGATGACGGGCTGGTGGTGCATAACAAATATCAGGACAAGTGGCATTACGATCTGCAGGCGATCCGCGCCCGGCATTACACCGAAAACGTGGTCACCCTGGTGCTGGAGCAGCTCGAAGAGTTGCCCGACGAGACGCGCCGCCTGCTGGGCAGCATTGCCTGTCTCGGCGGCACGGGCGAGATGGAGATGATGTGCCGCGTGGTTGGCCTGTCGATGGCGGAAATGCGCTATGCGCTGCATCCGGCGGTGATGGCCCAGCTCATCGTGCTGACGGAAAAAAAATATGCCTTCACCCACGACAGGGTGCAGGAGGCCGCCGTTGCGCTGCTGGATCGGCATGAGAAAAGCCACATTCACCTGACGACCGCCAGCCTGCTGGCCGACGCCGCGCGGCAGGCGGCGGGAAACGAGCTGCTGTTCCGCGCCGTTCACCACGTCACGGCCGCGCTGGACAGCATCCAGCCTGCCCCGCAGCGCCAGAGATTCCGTGAGCTGAGCCTGCTGGCCGCGCGACGGGCGAAGCGTTCGGGGGATTACCTTTCGGCGCTGAGCTATATCCAGACCGCCAGAGCGCTGGGCAACGCCGGGACGGTGTCAGACTTTATGCTCGATATCGAAGAGGCGGGCTGCGAGTTTGCGCTGGGGCACCTGGCGCGCACTCGCGAGCTGTGTGACGCGATCCTCGGTTGCCCCGGCGGGCTGACCGAAAAAGCGCTGGCGGCCAACCTGCTGGTGGAAGTCTACATTCGCCAGTCCGACAGCCGTTTGGCGCTGGAGGCGGCGCTCTGCTGGCTGGGGGTATTGGGCATCCAGATTGGCCGCTATCCGGAAGACGCCGACTGCGACGAGGCCTGGGAACGCTTCTGCAACCGTGCCAATGGTGCGCCACAACCTCTTTTTGCCCCGCTCTCACGCATGGAGAACCCGGAAACCGAAGCGGTGATGAACCTGCTCTACAGCGCCAGCATTTGCGCCAGCTTCATCTGCCCGCGCCTGCACTTTTTACTGCTCTGCCGCATGATGCACCTGACCCTCGATCACGGCATTACCGGCGCCTCCACCACGGCGATGGCCTGGTTTGGTTTGCTGATGGGTCACCGCTACGCCGAGTACCGCCTCGGGTTCCAGTACGGCACGCTGGCCCGCGAGCTGGTGAGCCGCCACGGCTACGATGCGTTTGAAGCCAAAACCCTGCTGCCGCTCGACCAGCTTAGCGTCTGGACCCAGCCTTTATCGTTTACCATCGAGTGCGCAAAAGCCTGTTTCAGCGCGGCGGTGACCCACGGCGATATGACGATGGCCTGCTTTGCGGCCTGCCACCAGGTGATTAACTTCCTCTCGCGGGGCGATCACCTGGACGGAGTGCTGACCAGCATCGATCGCGGCCTGGCGTTCGTGCGTAAAACCCACTTCCAGGACGTGGAAACCATTTTGATGGTTCAGCGCGGCTACGTTGAGTTTCTGCGCACGCCGGTCATCGGCACCTGGACCGCGTCGCAGGTATTGCCCGAGGCGCTGCTTCCCGCGTCGCCGGAGCAGGCCCCGGAGCAGACTTCCACCATGCTGTTCTGGTACTGGCTCTACCGCGGCATGGCACACTTTACCTGCGGGGAGTATGCCGACGCGCAGGCGGATCTCGAGACGGCGGGCTGGTATGCCTGGTCTGCGCCGGGACACATCCACCTGCTGGATTATCATTTCTACAGCGCTTTGGCGCTCTCCCGTCAGCTGACGCCGGAGACCTTCTCGGCGAACCATCGCCGCAGCATTCACGCCCATTACGACAAAATCGCCCTCTGGGCGCGCATTAATCCCGGCACGTTCGCGGATAAAGAGGCGCTGATCTATGCCGAAATTGTGCGTCTGGACGGGATGAACAGCATTGCCCTTGAGCAGTATGAGAAGGCGGTCCGGCTCTCCCGCGAGGGCGGGTTTAATCCGATCAACGCCCTGGCCCACGAGCTGGCAGGGCGCTTTGCGCTGGCCTGCGGCTACCCGACCGCCTCGGACGCGCACTTCCGCGGCTCGATTGCCGCCTGGGGCCGTGCCGGGGCGCAGGCCAAGGTGCGCCAGCTGGAGCAGGATTTCCCGCACCTGCTGGCCTCCGGACAGGCCAGCGCCTACGACACGGTGGCGTTCGCCCAGAATGAGACGATCCGCGATCTGCAGAGCGTGATCAAAGCCTCCCGCGCGCTGTCGGAGGAGATCAATCTTGAGCGCTTAATCGAAAACCTGATGACGATCCTGCTCGAACGCGCCGGGGCGCAGCGCGGGCTGCTGCTTCGCGTGAGCGATAGCCTGATTCCGGAGATCGAAGCCAGCGCCTGGACCAGTACCGAGGGCGTGCGGGTGCGGATCCTGAAAGACGTGCCGACGGCGACCGACCTGCCGCTGTCGGTGCTGGCGGCGGTGATCCGCACCGGGCAGGAGATCCGCACCGGTAAGCCGGAGGAGTTCCACCCCTTCAGCCAGGATCCCTATCTGGTGACCTCGGGAGCGGCCGTGATGTGCGTCCCGATGTTCAAACAGGCGCGGCTGGTGGGGGTGCTGTACCTGGAAAACCGCCTGATGCCGGAGGTTTTTACCGCCGAGCACTCGCGCGTGGTGAGCCTGCTGGGCGCGCAGGCCGCGGTCTCCCTGGAGACGGCGCGGCTGTACGCCGAGCTGCTGGCGGAGAACATTCAGCGTCGACGGGTCGAGAAAGAGCTGCGCGCCAGCCAGACCTCGCTGATGCTGGGTGAGCAGATCAGCCACACCGGCAGCTGGCGCTGGGAGCTGGAGCAGGACCTGATGTTTGTCTCGGACGAGTACGCCCGCATCCTCGGCCTGCCTGAACAGCAAAAGACGATCTCCATGGCGGAGTTTTTGACCTTCGTTCATGAGGACGATTACGCCCGCATCAGCGCCATCGTCACCCGGAGCGTGCGCGACGGGCTCTCCATGCGGGCGGAGTTTCGCGTGAAGCGTCCCGACGGCTCAACGCGCTACATCCTCGGGATTGGCGATCCGGTGGGCGTGGGCAGCGAGGTGAACGAGTATTACGGCATCATTACCGATATCACCAGCCAGCGCGCCGCGGAAGATGCCATGCGGGTGGCGCAGGCGGATCTGGCGCGGGTGTCCCGCGCCACCACCGTCGGGCAACTGACCTCCTCCATCGCCCACGAGATCAACCAGCCGCTGATGTCGATTGTTTCTAACGCCGGGGCGAGCCTGCGCTGGCTCAGCCGCGAACCGGCCCGGCTGGATAAAGTGCGCGAAGGGCTGGAGGAGATCGCCGCGGAAGGCGCGCGGGCGGGGGAGATCATTCGCAGCATTCAGTCCCTGACGCGCAAGCAGGATCCCACCTTTTCGCGTATCGATCTGCATGACCTGATCCACCATATCATCACGCTGTCGCGTAGCGAGCTGGAGCTGCGACAGATTAGCGTTGATTATCTGTTGCAGGCGCAGGAGAGCGTTATCACCGGCGATAGCGTGCAGATCCAGCAGGTGCTGCTTAACCTGGTGATGAATGCGGTAGAAGCGATGGCCGAGGTGACGGATCGTCCCTGCGTCATCACCCTCAGCACCAGCAACGCGGACGGGAAAGTTATCGTCGAGATCGCCGATACCGGCAGCGGCATTGAGCCCGAGCGGCTGGAGCAGATTTTTGACTCGTTCTACTCCACCAAAGCGCAGGGAATGGGGATGGGGCTGACCATCAGTGCCAGCATCATCGAGCGCCACTGTGGGAAGCTGAGCGCGCGCCGCCGGGAGCCGCACGGCACGGTGTTTGCCTTTGCGCTGCCGCTGGCCGAGCAGGAAGGGTAAACGTTACTCCGAAGGCTGGCTTTTGGTCAGGCGCTCAACGGCCCTGACCAGCTCTGCCACGGAGCGCACCTGCATTTTCTCCATCACGCGGCGGCGATGCACCTTCACCGTGATCTCGCTGACGCCCAGCTCGGCGGCAATCTGCTTGTTCAGCATGCCGCTAATCGCCAGCGTCAGCACTTCGTGTTCGCGCGGCGTGAGGGACATATGCCGCTGCTTCAGGGCGTAGTGCTCTTTATTGCGTACGGCGTTGTGTTCCGCCAGCCGGAGCGCGGATTCAATGGCGTCGATAAGCGCGCCTGATTCAACGGGCTTGGTGAGGAATTCGTAAGCGCCGCCCTTGATGGCGCGCACCGACATCGGGATGGTGCCGTGGCCGGTGAGGAATATAATCGGGATCTCGCGCCCGCTGTCCTTGAGCGCGTCAGCCACCTCAAAGCCCGAGATGGCGGGCAGTTGCATGTCGAGGATCACGCACGACGGCAGCTCCTCAAAGCGGTGTTGAAGAAACGTTTCTGCCGATGAAAAGCCGATGGCGTTTAAGTCTGCCGATTCCAGCAGCCCGATTACGGAGTGCCTGACTGCGTCATCGTCATCAACCACATACACAATGTGTTCCATTCACCGCCCCGGTGCTGATTTACATGTCGAGGATGCAAACAGTCCCGACGGCTACGTAAGAGACTGTTTATGCTGACTTTCATCTTAACACATTAAATATCATTATCATTTAACAATATGATAACCGTATGAAGTATAGCGAGCCGGGGCGGGAGTGGTGAAGGAACGAAACGCGTGCAACATGGGCAGTATGACTCAGCGCCCTCGTTATTTGTCGGTGAGGACTTTGATCGGTAAAACAGGCTACACTCTGGTTTTGAGCGCTAAATGCTGAGGACATAATAATGCACTACACACTGAAAGAGAGCGACAAGGATAAAGCGGAAGGGTCAAACGGCGCGGGCGCTCTGCAGCAAAAACTGCTGGAGTCCCGTTCGATTGTGATCTCCGGTGAGATTAACCAGGAGCTGGCGCAGAAAGTGATCACCCAGATGATCCTGCTGCAAAGCGTTAGCAACGATCCGATCAAGCTGTACATCAACAGCCAGGGCGGTCACGTGGAAGCGGGCGATACCATCCACGACTTTATCAAATTCATCCGCCCGGAAGTCCACGTTATCGGCACCGGCTGGGTGGCAAGCGCCGGGATCACCATCTTCCTGGCGGCGAAAAAAGAGCACCGCTACTCGCTGCCCAATACCCGCTTTATGATCCACCAGCCGCTGGGCGGCGTGCGCGGTCAGGCGACGGATATTGAGATCGAAGCGCGCGAAATCATCCGCATGCTGGACCGCGTGAATAAGCTGATCGCGGATGCTACCGGCCAGCCGCTGGAAAAAGTGAAAAAAGACACCGACCGCAACTTCTGGATGTCTCCGGCAGAAGCGCTGGACTACGGCATCGTGGGCAAACTGATTACCCATTATGACGAGCTGAAGCTGGATTAAGTTTTCGCGCCGTGTATGTGTCGGGTGGCGGCTACGCCTTACCCGACCTACACGCCCTCGTTTGACCCATGACAAGTTCCCCCTCTGCCTTCTTGCCTATAATCGCGCCTGTTTCCCCTCTCACTGGTGCTATCCATGGCGTATCAACTGAACCTGAACTGGCCGGAATTTCTTGAGAAATACTGGCAAAAACAACCCGTTGTGCTGAAAAATGCCTTCCCGAATTTTGTCGACCCGATTACCCCGGACGAGCTGGCAGGCCTGGCGATGGAGCCGGAGGTCGATAGCCGGCTGGTGAGCCATATCAACGGCAAGTGGCAGGCCAGCAATGGTCCGTTTGAGCACTTTGACGATCTGGGCGAAACGGGCTGGTCGCTGCTGGCGCAGGCGGTGAACCACTGGCATATGCCTGCGGCGGAACTGGTGCGTCCGTTCCGCGTCCTGCCGGACTGGCGTCTGGATGACCTGATGATCTCTTTCTCCGTCCCAGGCGGCGGCGTGGGCCCGCATATCGATCAGTACGATGTTTTCATTATTCAGGGGATGGGCAGCCGCCGCTGGCGCGTGGGTGACAAGCTGCCGATGCGCCAGTTCTGCCCGCATCCGGCGCTGCTGCATGTGGATCCGTTCGAGCCAATCATCGACGAAGATCTGGCCCCGGGCGATATCCTCTACATTCCGCCTGGATTCCCGCACGACGGCTTTACCCATGAGACCGCGCTGAATTACTCCGTCGGCTTCCGTGGGCCAAACGGCCGGGATCTGATCAGCAGCTTCGCCGATTATGCGCTGGAAAACGATCTGGGGGGCGAGCACTACAGCGATCCGGATCTCACCTGTCGCGAACACCCGGGCCGCGTGGAGCAGTACGAGCTCGATCGCATCCGTCAGATGATGATCGAGATGATCGGCAAGCCGGATGATTTCACAAAATGGTTTGGCAGCTTTGTCTCCACGCCGCGTCATGAGCTGGATATCGCCGCCGCCGAACCGCCGTATTCTGCAGAAGAGGTGCTGGACGCGCTGCAGGGCGGCGAAACGTTGTCTCGCCTGAGCGGCCTGCGCGTGCTGAACATCAACGGCAGCTTCTTCATCAACAGCGAGCAGCTGGAGACGGTAGACGCGAAGGCGGCGGATGCGCTGTGCCGCTACACCGAACTCGGCCAGGCTGAACTGGGGGATGCCCTGAACAACCCGGCGTTTGTTGCAGAGCTCACCGGGCTGATTAACCAGGGGTACTGGTACTTCGACGAGTAGTGCGGTCTGTCGCCCGGTGGCGCTGCGCTTACCGGGCCTACAACGGCGGTTTTCTCCCTCTCCCTGTGGGAGAGGGCCGGGGTGAGGGCATCAGGCCGCACTAGCCCTCCTCCATCGCAATCACAATCGCCTCGCCCATCTTCCTCAACGCCTCGCGATGCTTATCCGTTGGCGGCAGCGCCACGTTGATCCGCAGGCAGTTGCGGTACTTCCCGGAGGCGGAAAACAGCGACCCGGCCGCAGCCTGGATCTTCAGCCGACACAGCTGCTTGCTGACGCAGACCATATCCACGTTTTCCGGTAGCTCAACCCACAGCAGGAAGCTCCCCTGTGGGCGCGTGACGCAAATCTCTGCCGGGAAATACTGCCGCACCCAGCAGGTGTAGGTTTCCATATTCTGCTGATAAATCTGGCGCATACGACGCACATGGCGATGGTAATGACCGTCGCGGATAAACGCCGCCACCGCCATCTGCGTGCCCGGCACGTTAAACCCGCCCGCAGCGTATTTCATGTGCATCACCCGGTCGTAGTAGCGTCCCGGCACAATCCAGCCGACGCGCAGGCCCGGCGCCACGGTTTTGGTAAACGAGCTGCAGAGGAGTACGCGACCGTCGATATCCATCGAATGAATGGTGCGCGGGCGCGGGTACTCGGCGGCCAGCTCGCCATAAATATCGTCCTCAACAATCACGATATCGTGCCGCTGGGCGAGGGCTAAGACCTGTTTTTTTCGTGCTTCCGGCATGATAAACCCGAGCGGGTTGTTGCAGTTGGGCACCAGAATCACCGCCTTGATTGACCACTGCTCCAGCGCCAGCTCGAGCGCCTCGATGCTGATCCCGGTTTCAGAATCGGTGGGTATTTCAATCGCCTTGATGTCGAAGCCGCGCAGCATCTGCATGGTGCCGTGAAACGACGGTGACTCCACCGCCACGATATCCCCCGGTTTGCATACCGAGAGCAGGGCGATCGACAGCGCGCCGTGGCAGCCGTTGGTGATCACAATGTCGCTTGCCGATACGGTGGAGCCGCTGTCCAGCATCAGGCGGGCAATCTGCTCGCGCAGCTCCAGACGCCCGTCCAGCACGTCATAGCTCAGCATCTCGCCCGGGTTATGCTGCGCAATGCGGCTCATTTCGCGCCACAGGGGTTTCAGGCTCGGCTGGTTAATGTCCGGCGAACCGCCGCCGAAGGAGATCATCTCTTTGTCGGCGCGGGCATCCAGCAGCATCATCACCTCATCCCACTGGGTAACCTCCACCGGTCGCTGTACCGGGCGGGTCATTGCCGGGACGGGCGGCTGGGCCTTGCGCGGCGAGACAAAATAGCCGGAGCGCGGCTGAGGGGTGATCAGCTGGAGGTTTTCGAGGATCTGATAGGCCTGCTGTATGGTGCTGATACTTACGCCGTGTTCCTGGCTCAGCGCGCGTACCGACGGCAGACGTTCGCCGCTGCGATACAGCCCTTGTTCAATGCGTTCTGCCAGTAGATTGGCCAGATGTTGGTAGCGCGTCATGCTGTATCCTTTGTTTTCACCATACAGATTGTTAAACCAGTACAGATTGATGGGCTAAACGCCATGCAGATACCGTTTTAGCGGATCTGTATGGTAAACAAAAGCAGTTTTTGAATCTGTATTGTACAGGCCATTTTCCATGATGATAAGCCCACTGGCACAGCGAGGAGAGCATCATGGAATTCTACGAAAATCGTTCAAAACGTCCGTTTATTGTGTTTGTCTGGATCGCGAAAACGCTGCGTAACTGGTATCGCATCAACCGTACCCGTCGCATTCTGAGCCAGATGAGCGACGAGCAGCTCAAGGACGTTGGGTTGTCGCGTAATGATGTGTGATCCACGTCGTCGCCGGGTGGCGGCTGCGCCTTACCCGGCCTACTCGAGCCCGTAGGCCCGGTAAGCGTAGCGCCACCGGGCAATTTTCAGCTTAACAGCTCAAGCGTCTGCCGCTTCGGCCTTTCCAGCAAATCCAGCGCCTCCTGATACGACCGCACGTTGTTATAGCCCATCACCAGCCCGTAGCGTTTGCCCGACCCGCGATACCACTCCGAAAGCGCATTAACCTGCAGCTGCTGTTCCTGCCAGCAGCGCGCCACGTCCTGGTCAGCGCTTCCTCTGGTGAGAAATGCCACGATATGCATCCCGCCATCGTTTTGCTCGGTGAAAAACAGATCGCCATACACCTCGCGCAGGGCGGCAATCATCCACTCCCGGCGGGTCTGATACAGGGCGCGCATCTTCTTCAGATGCCGGAAAAAATGGCCTTCATTGAGAAAGGTGGTGAGGATTTTTTGCGTCAGCACCGGCTGGCCGCTGGTGGTAATGTCTGCGCAGTCGGTAAAGGCCCCGACGGTGCTGGCGGGCATCACCACGTAGCCCATGCGCAGCGACGGCATAATGGTTTTACTGAAGGTGCCCATAAAGATCACCCGGTCGTGCCGATCGAGGCTTTTCAGCGACGGCAGAACCTTGCGGGTGTAGTGAAACTCTCCGTCGTAATCGTCTTCGATAATCCATGCGTCGTTCTGGCTGGCCCAGTCGAGCAACTGCTGTTTACGCGGCAAAGAGAGCGTGACCGCCAGCGGACTCTGGTGCGACGGGGTCACGATGGCAAAACGGGCGTCGCGATGGTGACGGAGCAGGTATTCCGTGTCGATGCCGTTGCGGTCGACCGGCACGGTGTGCAGGCGCGGCACGATCCGCTTGAGCAACTGCTGGCCCATAAAATAGCCCGGATCTTCAAACACCACCTTGTCGCTGCGGCTGGCGAGGGTGTCGAGGATCAGGCGCAGGCTGCCGCTGTAGCCGCTGGTGATCAGCACCTGTTCGGCAGTGCAGGACAATCCGCGTGAGATATTGAGATAGCGGGCGATGGCCTGACGCAGCGGATACCAGCCCAGCACCGGCGGGTTGAGCATCTCCTCCTGGCGCATGGAACGCGTCGCCTGGCCTGCCAGCAGCAGCCACTTTTTATAGGGGAAGCTGTCGAGGGAGGGGATGCCGGGACGCAGAAAACCTGCCCGCTCGCGCTGGCTGATAAGCGAGGCCGGAAGCCTGCCGGTGGCCTGTTCCGTCGGCGCAGGAGTGGCCGGCAGCAGGAGGTCCGGGTTGACCCGCGTGCCGCGCGCGCCCTGGCTTACCAGATACCCTTCCCCCGTCAGAATGGCATACGCCGTTTCGACGGTTTTACGCGCCACCTTCAGCTCTTCCGCCAGCACGCGGATGGCGGGCACCTTATCGCCCGGCTTCAGCACGCCGCGCGTGATGTTGTCGCGATAGCGGGAATAAATCTCGTGATAGCCCGGCTTCATGTCCTACCTCATTTCACGCTTTTTGTATCTTTTTACTATGTCATGAACGGCGTAGATTTGCCTCATCGCATCACACATACCGTGTAAATCAGAGGAAAGACCATGAGCACTCGCGTCAACCACCACAAAGTCACACCTGCCCTCGCTAACGCGCTGTCTGCCCTGAGCATGGAGGTGGCGAAAACCTCCATCGACCCGGCGCTGAAGCATCTGATCGACATTCGCGTGTCGCAGCTGAACGGCTGTACATTCTGCCTGGATATGCACTCGAAAGAGGCGAAAATCGCCGGCGAGCGCGAGCTGCGCCTCTACCATCTGGCGGCATGGCGCGAGTCCCCGCTGTTCAGCGCCCGTGAAAAAGCGGCGCTGGCCTTCACCGAAGCGCTGACCCAAATCGGCGTTCATGGCGTGAGCGATGCGCTCTACCGCAGCGTGGCGGAGCACTTCTCAGATGTGGAGATTTCAGAGCTGAACTTCGCCATCGTGGCGATTAACGCCTGGAACCGTCTGGGGATCACCTCCCGCATGGCGCCGGGCGCGCTGGACGCGGCTTACGGGCTGAACAAGGCTAACCTGGAATAATTCCGCGCTCGCGGACCATCGCCACCAGCGCCCGCAACCCCGGCGGGACGTGGCGATGGCCAGGATAGTACAGGCGCAGCCCGGCAAACGGCTGTGCCCAGTCGTTTAAGACGCTCACCAGCTCCCCGCTTTTCAGCTCTTCCTGAATATAAAGTTCCGGTAAAAAACCGACCCCTAACCCTGCTTTCACGGCGCGGATCGAGGCGAAGAGATCGGAGGTGGCAAAGCGCGGCGGCACGGCCAGCGCGTACGTTTCACCCCGACGGGCCAGCTCCCAGCGGTAGATCCCGCCGTGGGCCATCCGCATGCCGATCCCCTGGTGCTGCAGCAGATCGTCCGGCGTCTCGGGTATGCCGTGACGGGCGAAGTAGTCCGGCGTGGCGGTGACAAGCTGGCGGATCTCGCCGGTTAGCGGCACGGCGATCATGTCCTGCGGGACGGACTCTTCAAGACGGATCCCTGCGTCGTAACCTTCGGCGACGATGTCGATCATCCTCGCTTCGCTCACCGTTTCCACGCGCATTTTCGGGTAGCGGATCATGAAGTCGATCAGCAGCTGGTCCAGAAACAGGGTGCCAATATTGTTCGGCACGTTGAGGCGCAGCGTGCCGGCAGGTTCCCCGGTGTCGCTGTGGATCTCCTCCCCGGCGAGACGGATCTCCTGCAGGGCCGGACCAATTCGCGCCACATAGCGCTGCCCGGCGTCGGTGAGGGCCACGCTGCGGGTGGTGCGGTTAAAAAGGCGCGTCTCAAGGCGGCTCTCCAGCCCGGCGATGGCGTTGCTGACCGCGGTGGCGGACATCCCCAGCTCCTGCGCCGCGCCGCGAAAGCTGCCGCGCCGCACCACCGCCATCACCACTTCCAGCTCTGTCAGACCTGAACGATGCATAGATTATCCTGAAAATCGAAACAACCCTTGCAGCATAGCGTGGATTATCGCAACGGAGAAGCCGTGCCAGACTGGACCCACACAACCTGAGGAGGATGATATGCACATCATCGAACAGATCTTTATCAACGGCGAGTTTGTTACCCCGCATGGTACCGAACGTTTTGACTTGTACAATCCGGCAACGGCGCAGGTTATGGGTCAGGTTCGCCTGGCGGATGAGGTTGACGCCGAACGCGCTATCGCGGCGGCGAAAGCGGCGTTTCCGGCGTGGTCCCGGACCACAAAGCAGACGCGCATCGACGCGCTGAAGCGGATGCACGCCGCCGTGGCTGCCCGTCACGATGCGCTGCTGGACGCTATTGTCGAGGAGTACGGCGCGCCGGCTTCGCGCTCGGCGTGGATGGCAAGCTACCCGGCGGAGGTGATTGCTCAGGCCATTGCGGCACTGGAGGCGTTTGAGTTTGTCAGCACCGCAGGTGCCGCAACGGTACAGATGACGCCGCTTGGCGTGGCCGGGCTGATCACGCCGTGGAACAGCGATGCGGGGTTTATTTGCGGCAAACTGGCGGCCGCGCTCGCCGCGGGCTGCACGGCGGTAATCAAGCCGAGCGAAATGAGCGCCCTGCAAACGCAGATCGTTACCGAAGCGCTGCGCGATGCTGAATTGCCGCCGGGGGTGTTTAATATCGTCACCGGGCGCGGCGAGACGGTGGGCGAAACCCTCAGCCGTCATCCGGACGTGGCGAAGATCTCGTTTACCGGTTCGACCCATACCGGCAAGGCGATCCTGCGTAACGCGGCGGAAAGCTTTAAGCGCGTTACGCTGGAGTTAGGCGGTAAATCGCCGACGATCCTGCTGGAAGATGTGGATCTGGCGCAGGCGATCCCGCTGGTGATCCAGGCCGGATTTATGAACAGCGGACAGGCGTGCGTGGCCGGGACGCGCATTCTGGTGCCGCAGTCGCGCAAGACAGAAATGGAAGCCGCGCTGGCGCAGGCCGTGGCGGCGGTGAAATCCGGTGACCCGCGCAATAGCGCGACAGAGGTTGGCCCGATGGTCAGCGAGAAGCAGTGGCAGCGGGTACAGGGGTACATCCGCAAAGGGATCGACGAAGGTGCGCGCCTGCTGGCGGGCGGCGAAGGGCGGCCGGACGGGACGCGGGACGGCTGGTTCGTGCGTCCGACGCTGTTTGCCGACGTGAACAACCGGATGACCATTGCCCGTGACGAGATTTTTGGCCCGGTGCTGTGCGTGATCCCTTATCAGGACGAGGCGGAGGCGATCGCCATCGCCAATGATACCGAATACGGCCTGAGCGCGATGGTACTGGGCCGTGATGAAGAGCGGGCCCATCGCGTGGCGCAGCAGATTGTCTCCGGCCGCGTGCTGGTGAACACCCTGGCGCATGAGCCGAAAGCGCCGTTTGGCGGGTTCAAACACTCCGGCGTAGGGCGCGAGATGGGCGAGTGGGGGATCCGGGCGTTTATGGAGCCGCGGTCGATTGTGAGCTAAAACCCGCCCGGTGGCGCTACGCTTACCGGGCCTACATGCGCCCGTAGGCCGGATAAGCGCAGCGCCATCCGGCACAACATTTCGCTTCCTGCCGAAGCATTGCATTTTTCCCTCCTGCATTCTCTCCCCAACATCACAACGGAGAGAAAATCATGATCGCAGTCCTTTTTGAAGCCAAAGCCGAGCCCGCTCATCAGGCGCGCTACCTGCAGCTTGCCGCCGAACTCAAGTCGCTGCTGGCTGAGATCGACGGCTTTATTGATATCGAACGTTTTCAGAGCCTGACCACCGACGGCAAAATCCTGTCTCTTTCCTGGTGGCGGGATGAAGAGGCTGTCCGCCGCTGGAAGCAGAACGTCTTTCACCAGGCGGCGCAGGCCGAAGGGCGGGAGTCGATTTTTGCGTACTACCGCATTCGGGTGGCGCAGGTAGTGCGGGAATATACCTCTGAAACCGGAGAATATGTCGATCTATAATATTTATGTATTTTTTAGCGATATCCCCGGGGAGCCGGGCGAATGAGCGGCCGCGCTGGCCGCAGAGATCACCGAACCCTGGGCGACCCATGTTAAAAACGAGCTTACCCCCTGATAACAGCGCGGCGCTGGAACTGGCCATTGCCGCGGTGGCGGCTGCAATGGCCGATCCGTCGCGCGTGAAGATGCTCTGTGCGCTAATGGACGGGCGGGCGTGGACGGCCACCGAACTGAGCGCGGCGGCAGAGGTTGCACCGTCGACCGCCAGCGGGCATCTCGCCCGGCTGGTGGAGGGAAAGCTGATTACCTGCCTGTCGCAAGGGCGGCATCGCTATTATCGCCTTGCCGGGCCTGACGTCGCGGCGTTGGTCGAGCAGATGATGGGGCTCTCCTGGAGCCGCATTACCCCGCCGGAAACCACTGCGCCGAAAGCCATGCGTGAAGCCCGTACCTGCTACGACCATCTTGCCGGTACGGTGGCGGTGCAGATCTATGATTTTATGCAGGCAGAAGGCTGGCTGGAGGCCGACGGTTCCGCGCTGACGCTGTATGGCCGGAAGCAGTTCCTGAAGCTCGGCATTCCGTTAAGTGCTCATCCCCGTCGCAAGGCCTGCTGCGCCTGCCTGGACTGGAGCGAGCGGCGGTTTCACCTGGGAGGTGAGGCCGGCGCGGCGCTGCTTGTTTATCTGGAAAGTAAAGGCTGGATCCAGCGGGTGGCGGGGTACAGGGAGGTGGTGGTGACGGCGTCGGGGAAGGCCGCTGTAAAGAGGTTTTTTAGCCGCTAAACGCCTCTGCGTGAGGGGTTACCTCAACGCCACGCATGCACGGAGGGCCCCCTCTCCCTCGAGGGAGAGGGCTGGGGTGAGGGGGAACATACGGCTGTGGTGGTAATTCCGTTCACATTATGTTCCTTGCTACTCTGTAACAGCATGACCTGTGAACGTGCCAGGGCAGCTCAATCGCCGCCGCCCTGGCGACCCGGGCTCCCGGCGGTAAATCGCCGCTTCGCGGTACCCTCAGCTTATTCCTTCAGGCTATCGGGTCGGGCATGAGCCTGCATCCCTGCAGGCCACGCCCTCTCGGCGCATCCCTGCGCCTCGCCCCGGCCTTACGGAAACGCTTCGGCGATTTACAGCCGGACCAGGGTGTCGCTGTAAGTCATTAATTTTGCTGATGCAGCATTCATCGCTTCAGGTAAAAAATGACCAGGGGTTCCTCGGAGAGAGGGAGAGTATCGTTTTCGCAATTCCTGCGCTTTTACCTCTCGTTTCTTGATACTTACCCTGATAACTATTATCGTGGCTGCGTGTTTCGAGAGGTTTCCCCATGAGTGAAGAAGAACTGTTCTGCCGCAGGCCGATGGGCATGCGGATGGCGATGATCGTGCGCCAGTGGCGTGCCGTTATCGACGACGCCATTCTCGATACCGGGTTAACCCAGTCGAGCTGGACGGTGATGATGCAGCTTCATCAACTTGGGGATAACGTCTCGGTGAGTGAGCTTGCGGAGGTGCAGGGCATTGAGCTGCCACCGCTGATGCGCACTCTGACACAGCTGGAAAAGCAGGGTTACCTGTTGCGCACCATATCGCCTTATGACAAGCGCATCCGGCTTCTGACGCTGACGCCTGAGGGAAAAGCTGTCCTTCAAAGGCTCACCCAGGTCATTGAGACGCTTCAGACGCGCGTATCGCAAAACATCGCGCCGGAACATCTCGATATTTTCAGCGCCACCCTGAATCAAATCGCCTGCAATTTGCGGACAATCCGCGAAGAAGATAACAAGACCGAAAAATAATGACTCCTGAACAAAAGTTTGCCCGCTGGGTAAGGGTGAGTATTGCCTCTTTCCTGCTGATGTTTGTCTACTTTGTCGTCGCGGATATCTGGATCCCGCTGACGCCGGACTCCACCGTGATGCGCGTGGTGACGCCGGTTTCACCACGCGTTTCCGGCTATGTGGCGGCCGTGCATGTGCATAACAACAGCCAGGTGAAGCGGGGTGATCTGCTGTTTGAACTCGACGACACGCCGTTTCGCAATAAAGTGGAAGCGGCGCAAATCGCGCTCGAGCAGGCTCGCCTGTCCAACGAACAGCTGGACGCGCAGATCGCCGCCGCGCAGGCCAGCCTGAAGACTGCGGTTCTGACCGCGCGTAACGACAAAGTGACCTTCGATCGCTACCAGAAGCTGAGCACGTTACAGAACGTCTCGCAGGCGGATCTGGATAAGGTCCGTACGACCTGGCAGAGCAGCGAGCAATCCGTCAGCACGATTCAGGCCAACATCCGGAACCTGCGCATCCAGCGCGGGGAGCGGGATGAGCAGCACAACGTGACGTTGCAAAAATACCGCAACGCGCTCGATGACGCGGAGCTAAACCTCGGCTGGACGAAGGTTTACGCCCAGGCAGACGGCACGGTCAGTAACCTGCAGTTAAGCCCCGGCTTTTATGCCTCCTCCGGCTCCGCCGCGCTGGCGCTGGTGAACAACCAGACCGATATCGTGGCTGATTTCCGTGAAAAAAGCCTGCGTCATACCCATCAGGGCACCGATGCTGCGGTGGTGTTTGACGCCTTCCCGGGGCACGTTTTCCGTGCCCACGTGACCAGCCGCGATGCGGGGATCCTCGCCGGTCAGGAGGCCGTTAATGGCCAACTTTCCGAGCCGGAAACCTCTAACCGCTGGGTACGTGACGCCCAGCGGATGCGCATTCACGTGACGCTGGATGAGCCCCTGCCGAAGCATCTGCCGACCGGTGCGCGGGCGACCGTTCAGCTTTACAACAGCGAAGGGCCGTTTGCGCGCTTCTTCTCCGGGATGCAAATCCACCTGGTGAGCCTGCTGCACTATGTCTATTAATACGCTGGCGCGGGTCTTTACCCCGCACGGCAACATCGTCTATACGGCAAATGACTTTCGCCAGACCCTGCGCATCGTCTTTGCCGGGATGATTGCGCTCAGCATCTCCAGCTTTTATAACACCAGCTACGGCGTCTTTTTCGTGGTCTACCCGATCATGCTGCTTTCGCTGGTCCCGGTGTTTAACCGCCACGTGGCGAAGCAGTTTATCTTCAGCGCGTCGCTGAACTGCGTGGAAATGGTGATTATTATCGGCTATCTGTCGCAATGGCCGGTGATCATGACGCTGGTGGTGTTTGCTCTGTACGTGATGCGTTTTCGCTTTATGAGCAAGGGGCCGCTGTTTCTGTTCGGGTCCATGGGCGTGGTGTGCCAGAGCGTGATGCTCAATTTTATGAGTTACCCCACCACTAACTGGCACACGCTGCTGTTTTCCAACATTGAAGCCAGCGTGATGGCGGTGTGCCTGAGCGCGCTGATGAACTATCTTCTGCCGGACGTTGAGCCGCGCAAGCCGCCGCCGCTGATCGAGAAAGACGACGCCCGCGTACGCCACGAGTCGCTGCTCTCCGGTACCGTCGCGACGCTGATTTTCGTTGTTTTTCAGATTAGCGATTTAAGCGATTCGCTCTCGGCGCTGATGGCGGGGATTTTGATCCTGTTCCCGATGCACTATCGCGGCGCGGTGATGAGCTCCATCTGGCGCGTGGTCGGCGTGGTGCTGGGCTGTCTCTACATTCTGGTGGTGCAGCTAATACTCTACGATCACAGCAGCCATATGCTGCTGATGATGCCGCTGATTGGCCTCGGCCTGGCGTTTGGCGCGCGACTCCACGTGATGGAAAAAGTGGGGGCGGGCGTGGGCTTTTCCAGCATCACCACCATCGGCATTATGTTCGGGCAGAACATGCACCCGGACAGCGACCTGGTGTTCAGCGATCTCTATCGCATCACCTCCGTAACGTTTTCGCTGGTGGCGACGCTGACGATGGTGTTTCTGGTGCATGTGATCCTGAACCGCTTCGGGGCGACGCGCTATATCATCGCGCCACCCAAAGCGGATTAATGCCCCAGCACGGCGGGCAGCTGCGAGAGTAAAAACAGGATCAGGCCAATCGTCCCGCCCACCAGCGTGCCGTTGACGCGGATAAACTGCAGATCTTTGCCGATGTTGAGCTCAATCTGCCGGGACATGTCTTTGGCATCCCAGCTTTTGACCGTGTCGCTGATGTGGCGGGTCAGGAACGCCGCGAAATCCGGCGCGAGACGATGCGCGGCCTGCTCCAGATGCTCGTTCAGCGACGCCCGCAGGCTGGCGTCGTTTGTCAGCGTTTCGCCAAACCACAGCCCGGCGTTAGCGATGCGCTGCTTCACGCGAGAGTCCTCACTCTGCATATCCGCTTTCAGCCACTGGCGCAGGTCGGCCCACATCTCGCCCAGATAGCGGTTAAACGCCTCGTCATTCTTCAGGTAATGTTTGATGTTGTCGGCTTTTGCCGCCATCTCCGGGTCGTTTTTCAGGTTGTCGATAAGCTTCAGCGTGGCGCGGTCGAACGCCTGGCGGATCTGGTGCGTGCGGTCGTGGCTGATGTCGTCCAGCAGCGTGTTCACCGCGTTCGACACCATCTCCGCACTCTGATCGCCCAGCCACTCGGTGGGCAGCACCATCGCCTTGCGGGGATGCTCGGTCTTCAGCCAGTGGACAATCTGGTCGGCAATAAAGTCCCGCGTGCTTTCCCGCTGAATCAGGGTAATCAGGCGGTTGATGATGGCGTCCAGCAGCACCTGGTGACGGTTGTTTTTGGTCATGCTCTCCAGCATCACGGCGCTGGTTTCGGTGAAGTCGACCTTGTCGATGGCCTTATGCACCGCGCGTTTGAGCAGGCGCTGGATGCGTCCATCATCGGTCAGTTCAAGAAAACCGCTCATCACCTGCATCAGATGCAGCCCGACGCGCTGGGCGTTGTCGGGCTTGCTGAACCAGGCACCGATCATCTGTGCGGGTTCATAACGGCGGATCAACGCCACCAGCGACTGGGTATCCAGAAACTTCTCCTGCACGAACTGGCCAAGATTGTCGCCGATCCGGTCTTTATTACGCGGGATGATCGCCGTATGGCGCGAAATAAACGGAATGGGCACCCGGCGGAACAGTGCGACCACGGCAAACCAGTCTGCCAGCGCGCCGACCATCGCCGCCTCGGCAATGGCCTTCACGCCGCGCACCCAGAAGGTCTGCGGCAGGAACAGGGTGGTGATAAACGCCGCGGCGGCAACCAGCAGCAGCGACAGCGCCAGCAGCTTGGCGCGTTTGAGTTCAGCTATTTTTTCCATGGGTTAAGGATAGAGGTAAGTGAACCAAAAGTGCAAAACTGGTGTAAGGGGGAGACGCATTCTCAGCGTGAACAAATGGCGTCTATATAAAAAATATATACATCTAAATTATCTATTATTAATTTTTCTATATTTTTTGTGCTTATTTATTTTCGGACGTAATGTTTTGTGACCGTTGTAGTCATTTTAACGCTCTCATTAGCCATAAGATAAAGAACTATTTATGAAAGGAGACGGTATTGATGACATGGGAGTATAAAGTTTCGACGGGGGTATTGAGCCATAATGGTGTGTTTGTCGCTAACTGCTACAGCGGTGCGGGTGAATCGAAAGATAAGCCTGAGTGTGAAAGTCAGCGAAACAGAGGCCCCATTCCCAGAGGTATTTATTTTATCGCAGGGTGGAATAATCATAAAAGTGCAGAGGCCATTATTCTTGAGCCTATAGCCGGGACCAATACCTTTGGTAGGGATCATTTTCAAATTCATGGTGATAAAAAAGGTCAGCCACCAGGATCAGCATCAGCTGGTTGCATCATTATGAACGGCCAGGACAAGCGCCATATGATTTATGATTCGGGTGACACAATTCTGGTGGTGCGATAATGAAATATGTTATTGCGCTATTCTTCTTATGCTTACCGGTGGGTTTAATTGCTAAAAACCACACGCCTGAACAGATATTGCAAATGATAAACGACAAAGGAGCCAGGGTCGTTGTAAGTGAAATGGATTCAAATGATAACGGTGTGTCAGAATGGTGGAATCATGTCATTCCAGAGATAGGTAAAGGAACTCAGGCATGGTTAGCCGTAGCGACCGCCCTTGAGCCCGGAGTGGACGCCAGTACAGCTGAAGATCTCAAGGCGGCGCTTTCTAAAGCTATCCCACATAATCCTGCAGGCGTTTTGGCAATCTTAAAAGACGATAAACCGGTACTCACTATTGAACAAATCTGCGCTTTCGCTAATTTTCCGCAGACAGAAGCAGAGAGCAATAAGCTTTTTGTCGATTCAATCAGGGAGATGTTTAAAATAAAAAGTCCTGAGGGGCAAAGATGTCTCGCCGTTATGATCGCAACTGTGGAAAACTCTGTTTCATTCGATAAGGATATGTAAATGGCTATTCCGGGATATATGTCATTAACTGACGATGCGGGTAATATCATAAACGGGAATGTGAAAGTTAAAGACCGTGAAAACCAGATTGAGGTTTTGGGACTTTATCATAACGTAAGCTATAACTCTGACCTGCATAATGGCAGAGCGTTGAGCAAACGCCAGCATCGTCCTTTTCTCATTGAGAAAGAAATTGATGCTTCAAGCGTTCTGCTATACAAAGCGTTGAGCACTGGAAGGACACTCAGGAAAGCGATTATCGACCTTTACAGAATCAACGATGCCGGTCAGGAAGAAATCTATTTCACGATAACGCTGGAAGCGGTGAAGGTCGTCACGTTGTTTTCATTGATGCATGATGTGAAAGAGACTTATCATGAAAAACAGGGGCACCTTGAACTTGTTCTGCTTCGTTATGAAAAGATTACCTGGCACTATCGTGACGGTAATGTTATTCATTCGGATGACTGGGATTATCGGTTAGGCGTTTAAGAAGAGCCCTTTAAAATCCTTTCATAGCAGCCGCCACAGCACCCATCCCCCAAACCCCATCAGCACCATCCCTGCCGTGCGCTCAATCCACCAGAGCGAACGGCTAAGCCTCTGTTGCACCGCGGGCAACCCCATCAGCGACACCAGAGCCAGATCCCATACCAGCACCACCATCACCATCCAGACACCGCAGGTCGACTGCTGAAGCAGCGTGACGTCCGGCCCCAGCAACGCCGTCATCAGCGCCAGATAAAACAGCGCATTCTTCGGGTTAAGCAGCGCCGAGCCGAGCCCCAGCAGGAGCTGCTTGCGCAGCGGGGGAAAGCGCTGATGGGTTTCATTCAGTGCCAGCACTTGAGGGCGGCTGCGCACCAGATGCGAACCTGTCCACAGCAGGTACAGCGCCCCGCAAAGCTCGATAAGCGTAAACAGCCACGCAAACTGGCGCAGCGCGCTCCAGCCGATAATCACCAGCAGGATGTACACCCCGTTGCCTGCGGCGATGCCGAAGCACAGCCCCGCGCTGCCGCGCAGACGGTAGCGCGCGGCGTAGCCCACCAGCAGGAAGAAATCCGGGCCCGGGCTTAGCAGGGCAACAAAATGCGCCAGTGCCAGGGCGAGAAAAGCGGAAGGGAATAACAGTTCCATAGCAACCTCAGTGTGAAAATCTGAGGTCAGAATACGGGGCCGCAAAACCTATTTATTGTGGGATATTGATCGGCCCGTGGCGTACTGGCGCGGCGTGGCGGCGGTATAGCTGACAAAGGTCTTGTGAAAATGGCTCTGGTCGGCAAACCCGCTCTGGTAGCCGACATCAGCAATATTATCCCCGGCGCGCAGCCGCGCTTTGGCGTACTCCACGCGGGATATATTGAGGAAGCTGCCCGGCGTCAGGCCGGTGTCCTGCCTGAAGGTGCGGATCAGCGTCTCCTTGCGCAGCGAAAATCGTCGGGCGAGTTCATCAAGCGAAGGCGGTGCGGCCAGGTTGGCAAGAAACGCCTGCTGAACCTGCTGGCTGGTTGAGCGAAGCGTCTCTGCGTTATCCGCACTGCGGGGAAGGGCAGAAAGCAGCGTCTCCACGGCGGCAGGAGACATCGTCTCCACAATAGCAAGGTAGTGCTTAAAGAGCGCAGGGTCGCGAATGACCTGGAATGCCACGGGAAGATCGGTGTCGATATACAGCATGTGATAGCTGCGCGGCTTGCCGGCGACGGGGTTGCAGCTGTGCGGCGCAGAGGCCGGGATCACAATGAGTTCCCCGGGGTGAAGAATGTACTCTTTGCCATGACACACGCAGCAGGTCTGGCCTTCCACAATCGCGCCGATGGAGAGCTGAGGGTGACAATGACGTTTGTACGCCTGCGTGCTCTGCCACGTGCTGCGCCGCTCAAGGCCTGAGACGCGGTGAAAAGTCTGGCGGATGTGTCGGGTATCGGTCATAGGGGCTCCTTCTGGAGGTTTTATACCACGGCCGCGAACTGTCGGGCAGCGCTTCATTAAGAACCCTCCGGATATACCGAACTTTACCTTCAGAGCCAGTCATGTTGACTACCCTTAATACCCTAAGCGGTAAAACAAGGAGATTCGACATGGCTTATCAGACAGTAAATCCTGCCACTAACCAGCTCATCAAAGAATACCCCTCCCATACCGATGCGGATATTGAAGCGGCGCTGAAGGCGGCCGATGCGCTGTACCATTCAGAATGGGCGAAAGGTGACATCAGCCAGCGCCTGCCGGTGCTGCATAAGCTTGCTGACCTGATCGACGAGCGCACCGAGGAGCTGGCGAGAATCGCCAGCCAGGAGATGGGTAAGCTCATCGCACAGAGTCGCGGTGAGGTGAAGCTGTGCGCGCAGATTGCCCGCTATTACGCCGACAATGCAAAGCAGTTCCTGGCCCCGGTGAAGTACGATTCTGAGCTTGGGGAAGCGTGGGTGGAGCATCACCCTGTCGGCGTGCTGATGGCCGTTGAGCCGTGGAACTTCCCGTACTACCAGCTGATGCGCGTGCTGGCGCCAAACCTGGCGGCGGGTAACCCTGTGCTGGCTAAGCACGCCAGCATCGTGCCGCACTGTGCCGAGGCCTTTGCCCACCTGGTGCGCGAGGCGGGCGCGCCGGAAGGGGCATGGACCAACCTGTTTATCACTTCCGATCAGGTGGCGAACATCATCGCCGACGATCGCGTGCAGGGCGCGGCGCTAACTGGTTCCGAAAAAGCCGGCAGCGTGGTGGCCGCGCAGGCGGCGAAGCACATCAAGAAATCCACCCTTGAGCTGGGCGGCAACGATGTCTTCGTGGTGCTCGATGATGCGGACCTGGACAAAGCCGTGAAGATCGGTGTGAATGCGCGGCTCAACAACGCCGGGCAGGTCTGTACCGCGGCGAAGCGCTTTATCCTGCACGAGAAAATTGCAGATGCCTTCCTGAGTAAATTCATCGAGGCATTTAAGCAGGTGAAAATTGGCGATCCGCTGGACGAAAGCACCACGCTGGGCCCGCTGTCGTCTAAAGATGCGCTCGAAACGCTGACCAGACAGGTTAACGAGGCGGTGAAAAACGGTGCCACATTACACTACGGCGGCAAGCCGGTGCAGCGTGAGGGGTGCTTCTTCGAACCGACAATCCTGACGAATATCTCGCGCGATAACCCGGCGTACTTCGAGGAGTTCTTCGGCCCGGTGGCGCAGATGTATGTGGTGAAAAACGACGACGAGGCGGTCACGCTGGCGAACGACTCCCACTACGGCCTGGGCGGCGCGGTGTTCAGTCGTGATATTGAGCGCGCGAAGAACATGGCGTCGCGGATTGAGACCGGAATGGTATACATCAACTGGCTCACCGATACCGCGCCAGAGCTGCCGTTCGGCGGCGTGAAGCGTTCAGGCTATGGGCGCGAGCTGTCGGATCTGGGGATCAAAGAGTTTGTGAACCAGAAGCTGGTGGTGGTGCGTAAGTAAGAGGTCAAAAACCTGCCAGATGGCAGGTTTTTTGTTTCTTCGCAGGCTTAGAAGGTGACTCCACCGCCCACGTAGGCGCCGTCAATCAGCGTGTGGCCAGGACGACCGTCTTTACCATCAACGCTCACGTGGCGGTAACCCACTTTCAGAGTCACTGGCGTGATCGGCGTCCAGCTTACGCCGCCGTTGGCTTCGACGTAGTTTTTCACGCTGTTGTTCAGCCCTTCTGGAGCCGCATAGCCTTCACCATACACGTGGATGCTGTCGGTCAGCGCAACGTTTACGCCGCCGCCAATCGGGAAGGCCACGCCGTTATCGCCTTTTTTCGGGCCGAGGTAGATTGCCTTCGCGCCCGCATTCAGCATCACCGGTCCCACTTCCAGGTTGTAGCCTGCGCCAACGCCGCCGGTCTGGGTACCGTCGTCGGTGTTTTTGAGCCAGTTACTTTCCAGATAAACACCGGAGGAGGATTTCCCCATTTCCAGATTGAGGTTAGTAAAGTTTTTACCCTGCTCAACGGTGCCGCCCATTGCCAGTGCGGAACCTGATACGGCAGCCAGCGCAGAAAGAAGAAGGATATTCAGTTTTTTCATGTTTTATGCCTCGTCATTAAATTAATCTGGGCGCACCTTAACAAGTGACGTTTATGACTGCAAATGTGACGAGGGCCGATTTTTTATGCTGATGTTGTTAATTTTTTTGTTTGAAATGTTGCATCGATGTTTGGTTGTCAGGGTGTCAACGCGTGACGTTCAGGCATTTAGGAACCGTTTAATTTTTTGACTAAACACAAACTGAACGAGGAAGGGAAAGTGATGAGAGGTGAATTAATGGAGTTTCTAATAATTTCCAGAAGTATTTCTGATGTAACATAATACAACACAACCTTACATTTCCGGGCGGTGAATATACACTTCCTCGCGCAGGCTGATTGCCTTTCCATGTCATTTTTCTGACACGTTTATTCTTTACGTTGTTGGCTTCACTCACTGGACACTAACAATATGAAAAGAAAAATTATTCCTGCACTTATCGGTTGTGCGATCTCTTTCTCTGGCATGGCGGCACAGCCTACCGCTGAGCGCTACGTCGTCAGCTTCCCTGACGGCTCACATGTGAAATACAGCGGCGCGTTTGCCGATGCATTCCCGAACGGGCTCCCGGTGGGGATTGGTTCTGGCCTGCTGTTTACGGGCAAGCAGGGCGATGCCCTGACGTTTGCGACCGTGACCGATCGCGGTCCCAACGCCGATGCGCCAAAAATGGGTAAAAACGAAGCCAAAATATTTGTCACGCCGGATTTCGCGCCGCTGCTGATGACCATTCGCGTCCAGAACGGCAAAGCGGAGGCTGTTGATGCCCGCCCGCTGCATGACGATAAAGGCGAGATTAACGGTCTGCCGCTACAAAGCGGCGTGATTGGCTCCACCAATGAAGTGGCATTCAGCGACACGTTAAAGACGCTCAAGGGTGACAACCGCGGGCTGGATACAGAAGGCATCACGCCGGACGGCAAAGGCGGCTACTGGCTGTGCGATGAGTATGGCCCGTTCCTGATTAACGTCGACAGCAAAGGGAAGATCCTGGCGATCCACGGGCCGCAGGCGGCTGAAGGGGAGAAATCCATCGCCGGCGGTCTGCCAAACATCATTAAATGGCGCCAGCCAAACCGGGGCTTTGAAGGCCTGACCCGAATGCCGGACGGGCGGATTATCGCCGCCGTACAAAGTACGCTGGATATCGACGGTAAGAGCAAAAAGCAGGCGCTGTTTACACGTCTGGTGAGCTTCGACCCGGCGACCGGCAAAACCGCGATGTACGGCTACCCCATCGACAGCGCGGCCTATGACAAAAACAGCGACGCCAAAATCGGCGACATCGTGGCGCTCGATAACCAGCACATCCTGCTGATTGAGCAGGGCAGTGATAAAAACGACGGGATGCGTAACCTGATTTACAAGGTGGATCTCAGCAAGGCAAGCGATCTGGCCACCTTCGACAAGCCGGGCGAGTACCCGGAGTTTGATGATGAGAAAACCCTGGCGCAGCGCGGCATTACCCTTGCGGCAAAAACGCAGGTGCTCGATCTCCGCGCCCTGGGCTGGCAGCAGGAAAAGGCTGAAGGGCTGGCGCTGATCGACAGCAAAACGTTGGCGGTGGCGAACGATAACGACTTTGGCGTGAAGGTGGCGATGCAAAAACCGGTGGAAGGCAAGAAGCTCAAGGATTATCGGGTGAACGCGGAAGGCAAGCTGACGCTTGATGATAAACCGGTTGAAACCACGCTCAGCGTGAAGCCGCTGAAGAAGCCGGAGTCCGACAGCGAGCTGTGGATTGTGACGCTGCCGGAGGCGGTGAAATAAGTTTACCGCTCACCCCTCTCCCCACAGGGGAGAGGGGATTGTTCGGAGCGCATAGTTAAGCGGGGAGGCTATTTCTTCAGACCCGCAAACGCCGCCCGAATCTCCTCTTCCGGCAGCTGGATGCCAATAAACACCATCACGCTGTGCGGCGCTTCGTCGCCCCACGGTCTGTCCCAGTCGGCGCTGTACAGGCGCTGTACGCCCTGGAACAGCAGGCGGTTCGGCTCGCCCTCAATCCACAACATTCCCTTGTAGCGCAGCAGCTTGTCGGCAAACGACAGCAGCAGCTTCTCCATGACGCGGGAGACCTCGCTGATGTCCACCGGGTAGTCCAGCTCCACCACAATCGATGCCACGTCGTTTTGCTTATCGCCCATAAAGTGGAAGCGCGGTTTCGCGGTGACGTTCTCCTCCAGCATAAAGCCGTTGGTGTTGAACAGCAGAGACAGATCGATATCGCCGTGCGTCACGGTGTAAACCGGCGCGCGGGAGTTGATGCGCGCCAGGCGTTCGCGCAGTTTTTCGCTGTCACCGGCCACGTCGGTTTTGGTCAGCAGGATGCGGTCGGCATAGCCCACCTGAGACTGGGCGATGGTGAACTGGTTCATCTGGTCGTTGGCGTGGACCGCATCGACCAGGGCAATGACGCCGTCCAGCAGGTAGCGCTGGCACAGAATGTCGTGGGAGAAAAAGGTCTGAATAATCGGGCCCGGGTCGGCCATGCCGGTGCACTCGATCACCAGACGGTCGAAGTCGATTTCCCCGCGATCGCGGCTGTCGAGCAGATCCAGCAGGGCGTCTTCCAGCTCGTTAGAGCGGGTGCAGCAGATACAACCGTTGGTCAGGGTTTTGATCTGGGTGGCGCGATCGCCAATCAGCTGGTCATCAACGGAGACTTCGCCGAACTCGTTTTCGATGACGGCGATTTTGAAGCCATGCTGCTCGTTCAGAATGTGGCGCAGCAGGGTGGTTTTACCGGCGCCGAGGAAACCGGTCAACAGGGTGACGGCAATCGGGGTCATGGTCTCTCCTTTAGCAGCAGCGGACGCCGCCTTCTCCACTTCCGCCGTAGCGCGCTTCCTGCCGCTCGCGGAAGAATTCAGTGTAGGTCATGTACGGCTTATCCGGATGGTTGGTCTTCATATGCTCAACGTAGTTGTCATAGTCCGGAATACCAATCAGCATTTTTGCCGCCTGACCGAGGTATTTTTTTGCTTCGCCTAAGTTACCAAACATTGTGGGTTCCAGATAGAAAAAGCCCGGTGGCGCGCAGCGATCCGGGCCTACGGTTACAGGCTGGATTAATGGTGTGAAGAGGTCTTCACGCCGCCTTCCGGCACCGGCACGTACGGGGTTTCTTTATCCGTACGACCTTCAGCGTTACGCACCTTCAGCCAGGTTTTGATGCCATAGAAGATGATGCTGTACACCACCACCAGGAACAGAATGCTCAGACCCGCGTTGGTGTAGTTGTTCACCACGATATGGTTCATGTTGGCAATCTGCTGCGCGGTCAGATCCGCGCCGCCTGCGGCAATCTTCTCTTTGTACTGGTTGGCCATGAAGAAGAAACCTTCCAGCTGCGGGTTGGCGCTGAACAGCTTCAGGCCAAGCGCCCAGGTGGTGCAGAGCAGCAGCCACAGCGCGGGCACCACTGTGACCCAGATGTATTTGGTGCGCTTCATCTTCACCAGCACCACGGTGCCGAGTACCAGCGCCACGGCGGCCAGCATCTGGTTAGAGATACCGAACAGCGGCCACAGGCTCTTCACGCCGCCGAGCGGGTCAACAACGCCCTGGTACAGCAGGTAGCCCCACAGGCCGACGCAGCCCGCGGTACCGAGAATGCCCGCCACCAGAGAGTCGGTTTTCTTCAGGAACGGCACGAAGTTACCCAGCAGGTCCTGCAGCATAAAGCGACCCGCACGGGTACCGGCGTCCAGCGCGGTCAGGATGAACAGCGCTTCGAACAGAATACCGAAGTGGTACCAGAAGCCCATGTCCGCCCACGGCAGCACTTTGTGGAACACGTGTGCGATCCCCACTGCCAGCGTTGGTGCGCCACCGGCGCGGTTCAGTACCGACGGTTCGCCAATGTCTTTCGCGGTCTGCATGATCTGCTCAGGCGAAATCACAAAGCCCCAGGAGCTGACGGTCGCCGCCGCGTGTGCGCTGGCGTCTTTCAGCTGCGCCATGATCAGCGCCGCATTGTCGCCACCCATCTCGTGCAGGTTTGGCATAGTGATGCCCAGGCCCGCCGGCGGGGTGTTCATTGCGAAGTAGAGACCCGGTTCGATGATGGACGCGGCAACCAGCGCCATGATCGCCACGAAAGACTCCATCAGCATGGCACCGTAGCCGATCAGACGCGCGTCTTTCTCGTTCGCCAGCAGCTTAGGCGTGGTACCGGATGAGATCAGGGCGTGGAAGCCAGAGACCGCACCACAGGCGATGGTGATGAACAGGAACGGGAACAGGGCGCCTTTCCACAGCGGGCCGGTACCGTCGATGTACTGCGTCACTGCCGGCATTTTCAGATCCGGGTTAATCAGCAGGATGCCGATCGCCAGACCGACGATCACGCCGATTTTCAGGAAGGTGGCCAGGTAGTCACGCGGGGCCAGAATCAGCCAGACCGGCAGCAGCGCGGAGATAAACGCATAGCCAATCAGCGCGAAGGTAATCGTTGTGTCCTTGAAGGTCAGCGCCGGGCCCCAGTAAGGGTCGTGCGCAATCACGCCGCCGAAGTAGATGGAGGCGACCAGCAGCACAATACCAATGACCGACACTTCACCCACGCGGCCCGGACGGATAAAGCGCATGTAGATCCCCATGAACAGCGCAATCGGCACGGTTGAGCAGACGGTGAAGACCCCCCACGGACTTTCGGCCAGCGCTTTCACCACGATTAACGCCAGCACCGCAAGGATGATGATCATAATCAGGAAGCAGCCGAACAGGGCGATAGTCCCCGGCACGCGGCCCATCTCTTCTTTGACCATCTCACCCAGAGAGGCGCCGTTACGGCGGGAAGAGATAAACAGCACCATAAAGTCCTGCACCGCACCGGCCAGCACCACACCGGCGAGCAGCCACAGGGTGCCCGGCAGGTAGCCCATCTGCGCGGCCAGCACCGGGCCTACCAGAGGGCCAGCGCCGGCGATAGCGGCAAAGTGGTGACCAAACAGCACGTAGCGGTTGGTGGGTACGTAGTTCAGGCCGTCATTGTTAATGACCGCCGGGGTGGCACGCGTCGGGTCCAGCTTCATGACCTTCTGCGCGATGTACAAGCTGTAGTAGCGATAAGCCACAAGATAGACGGAAACCGACGCGACCACGATCCACAGGGCGCTTACGTGTTCGCCCCGGCGTAGTGCGACAACCGCCAGACAAAAAGCGCCGAGGATCCCGAGTAAGGCCCAGGGCACGTGCTTCAGTAGTTTTTTAGTATCCATAGTAAGACCTGGTTTTTTATGTAACGAAAAAAGGGTCAGGGTTCGTTGTGAGGAGGTGGTGATTAATGCTGGAGCGATCGTGCCAGAACGTCGCGCGCGTAAGGGAGGGTAAGTGAATGAGTGGTAGAAAGTGCCGGGTGAGCGGTCAAAGAGGGCGGCGAGCGGTTCCAGCTCGCCGCCAGTGGGCGAAATTATGTGATTGAGATCACTTGATTATTCGGGTTACGCTCCACGGCCAGGTAGCCCTCCAGCGTTCTGAGCAGTTTTTCCTTCAGCCAGTTCGGTTCCAGGATCTGAATATTGGGCAGCCAGTAGAACAGCAGCGGCAGGATCTGGTTCTCGTGCGCCGCCTGGCAGCGCAGCGTGACACCGTCCTGCTGCTCCTCCAGCAGTTCCTGTTCCGGGAGAAGATCCCGGCGCAGGAAGTAATGTGAAATATTATCTTTGATAAATATTTTCACTGCGAAAGTATCTTCAGATACCCAGGGATCGGGGCTTTTCTCCAGCAGCTCAAGGACATTTTCTTCCGGGGTGAATGTCGTTTTCTGAATATCAAACCAGCTAATCTGGCTCAACGAGAAGGATTTCAGGTGGCTATTTTCGGTAGCCTGTAAATACCATATATTTTTTTTGTTAATGAGTTTATAGGGATTAATCAGTCGGGTTTTACCCTTATAAACTATCTGGCAAACATTATGGTTTTTAATCGATTTCTCGATTTTCGTTAAATGGCGGCGAATATCGCGTTGTACCGTGTGTTCGGCTTCATTTGCAAGAATAAGAATATGGTTTTCGTCGACGCGCGTTTCCAGCTTCTGCCAGAACTCCGTATTTCTGTCAGGGAAAAAGCTGTCAGCATTCAGGAAGTTAGCAAGGGTGTGGTGTAAGCCTTGCCCGCCGGGCGATTGTGCGGAGTGGATCAGTCGATATAGCCCATTACCGGTATGTTCTACAATTGGAGAAAGGGCATTTAAATCCCGGTAGACGGTACGTTCGGTAATATTAAATTTCTCCATTAGCGCACTGCGATTTACCACACCGTTTAAATGTAGCTCAAGGAGAATATCGACCAGACGTTCAGCCGAGCGGCTCCGCGTCGTTTTAGCCATAAGGTCTTCCTGTATATTGAGGTATGCGCTGAATGATGCGGGTGCACTGACACGCGGTGTCAGTATTCAGGCACAGAAAATTTATCTTATGGTTATATAACGGCGTGATTTAGCGGAAACCTTAGGAGTTTTTGTAGAAAGCGGCGCTGGCCGGTAAAAAGGCCAGCGCGAAGGGGATTACACGGCGACTTCCGTCTCCAGCATGACCGGGTGGAAACGGCGTCTGAAGTAGATCAGGCCGTGTCCCGCATCACTCAGAATGATGTTTTTAATTTCAACAAGATAAACAAGATGCGTGCCGATGGTTTGCACCTGGCTAATCTCGCCTTCCAGGCTTGCCAACGCGCCCTTCAGCACCGGCTGCGCCAGCGGGCCTTTTTGCCAGCAGGAAAGGGCAAAGCGCTCCTCCATCGCCATACCGGTCATCCCGGCGAAATGGCGAGCCATGATCTCCTGCTCATGGTTCAGCACGTTAACGCACAGCCTGCCGTTGCCCTGAAATACCGGATTCATGGCGCTGTTGGCGTTGATGCACACCATCACCGACGGCGGGGTGTCCGTGACCGAGCAGACGGCGGTGGCGGTAATGCCGCAGCGGCCTGCCTCACCCTCGGTGGTCACCACATTGACCGCGGCCGACAGGCTGGCCATGGCGTCGCGAAAACGCAGGCGTTGTTCTGATTGCATGATAACCTCCCGCTGCATTATTTCAGCAGCTTATCCAGCATGTTGATATCGCTGTTGTTGTGCAGGTGCGGCACCGTCCAGCCGTGTTGGTCGTACTCGGACATGCAGCGGTCGACCATCGCCATCATCTTGTCCATGTTGCCGGAGCTCTGCGCCTGGCGCAGACACTGCAGGCGGATTTCATCCTGGCTACCGGAGTAGTTGATCTCATACAGCTCGTGACGACCGCCAAACTCGCTGCCGATGGCATCCCACATCAGCTTCAAAATCTTGATGCGTTCGACGTGATCCATGCCGTTAGAGCCGCGCACGTATTTCGCCAGGTACTGGTCGATCTGCGGGTTGTTCAGATCCCGCGCGCTGGACGGCAGGTAGATCAGCCCGGACGTCACGTTACGCTCGATGATGTTCTTGATCTTCGCGTAGGCCATCGGCGCCATCACGCGGTAAGTTTGCAGCGCGGCGTGATCCGGCAGATACGCGCCGTTGACCCACGGGGTGGCTTCGGAACACATGGAGTCGCTCAGCGCCCAGAACATGTTACGCCAGGCCACCACTTCGCCGAGATCCGCCTGTACGCCGCGGAACTCCAGGGTACCGGTGCACTCCAGGGATTTCTTCAGCAGGGCGGTGATGAAGTCGAGTTTTACCGCCAGACGCACGCAGGCCTGCAGCGGGTACATGCGGGCAAAGCCGCCCTCCATCGTCCAGCGACGGCAGCGGTCGAAATCGCGGTAGATCAGCACGTTTTCCCATGGGATCAGCACGTGATCCATCACCAGGATCGCGTCGTTCTCGTCGAAGCGGCTGGAGAGCGGGTAGTCATACGGCGAGCCGGTTGCGCCTGCCACCATCTCGTAAGAGGCGCGGGAGATCAGCTTCACGCCCTCGGCATCCATCGGCGCGACGAACATCAGCGCGAAGTCCGGGTTTTCCCCCATCACCTGCGCAGAGCCAAAGCCGATCATGTTGTAGTGGGTCAGCGCCGAGTTGGTGGCCACCACTTTCGCCCCGCTGACGATGATCCCGGCATCGGTCTCTTTCTCCAGCTTGATGTAGACGTCTTTCACCTCGTCCGCAGGCTTATGGCGGTCGATGGGCGGGTTAACAATGGCGTGGTTGAAGTACAGGCCGCTTTCCTGAATGCGGGTATACCAGTTGCGGGCGTTCTGCTCGAACTGGCCATAGAAGGTTGGGTTGGCGCCGAGGGCGCAGCCGAACGCGGCCTTGTAGTCCGGCGTGCGGCCCATCCAGCCGTAGCTCAGGCGTGACCACTCGGCAATGGCGTCGCGCTGCTGGCGCAGGTCGTCGGCGCTTTTTGCCACGCGGAAGAATTTATGGGTGTAACCACCGCTGCCGGTGTCGGTGCCCCAGCACAGCGTGTCCTGCATCTCCGGCTTGTGCAGCACGTCGTACATTTGCGCGATGGACGCCGCCGCATTGCGAAAGGCCGGATGGGTGGTGACGTCTTTGACGCGCTCGCCGTAGATGTAAATCTCGCGCCCGTCCTGCAGGCTTTTTAAATACTCTTCACCGGTTAACGGGCGTTTGGCGTCAGCACGGAACTCTTCAGGCTTCATAGGGACCTCGTATCGGAATCGGGTTGTTAAATTTATGTTTTGTTTTTGTTGTTTAATTGAAGCCTGAGAGGGGCGGGACGTGAAGGGACGTTTGGGACAACGGCAGGTACTTTTCGGGTGGGATGTGATTTTGTGATCTGTGCGGCTTTTCGGCGGGTGGCGCTGCGCTTACCCGCCCTACGGACCGCGATGCGTTCAGGAAACCGGTACTTTCTGCGCCCGGTACGCGCTTGGCGAGCATCCCACTAAGCGGTTAAAAAAGCGGGCAAAATAGGCCGGATCCTTAAACCCCAGTTGCCAGGCAATCTCGCTGACCGCGCTGTCGGAGAAGAGCAGCAGCCGCCTGGCTTCGCGCAGCTGCCGGTCGAAGATCAGCCGCTTCGGCGGACGGTTGGCGAAGCGGCGGCAGATATCGGTCAGGCGGGATTCGGTCAGGTGCAGCTCGCTGGCATATTCCGGCACCGTCCAGTGCTGGTGGTAGTGGGCATCAATTAGCTGGGTAAAGCGCTGGAACAGCTTTAACTCGCCGCGCATGCCGCCTGACGCGTGGTCGTCGAGCTTCGCGTTGCGCAGCAGCAGGGTGAAAACCGCCTGCGCCAGCAGGGCCAGGGTATGCTCACGACCGGGCAGCTGCTCCGTGGATTCCCGGGCAATCAGCTGCCAGTAGTGCCTGAGCGCCGCCAGCTCGTCCGGCTTATCCGCCAGCGAGAGGCAGATCCCCGGCAGGCCAAACGCCTCCCGCGTGCCGGGGTAGAGCACTTCCAGCAGCGGCCAGATCAGATCCTCGCGCACCGTCAGGACGTGACCGTCGCTGTCGGATTCGGTGATAAACGCGTGCGGCACCGACGGCGGCGTGAGGACGAACAGCGGGGCCTGCACCGAATAGCGGTGATCGTCGAGCTGCAGCTCAATCTGCCCGGTATCGAGAAAGTGCATCTGAAAGTACTGGTCGTGACGATGCGCCTGCATGTCGCGGCCAAAAAAGGCCGCCATGCGGGCGAAAGACTGGTAGTGCACATCGTCGGTGCCCAGGCTTTCGTCGTACTCCTTGCTGATGTCGATATTGGTAATGGGGCTCTGGCACATACCCGCTCCCTAGTGGATCTTCTGCGCCGCGATGCCCGGCTCGCGCGCCAGGCTTTCGCGCTGCGTCATCGGGATGCGCGTCAGCACCAGTGCGCCGACCACCAGCAGCCCGGCGACAAACCACAGCCCGGAGCTGAAGCTGCCGGTGGCGTCGCGCAGGATGCCAATCAGCAGCGGGCTGACGGCAGAACCGACATTGCCGATGGCGTTGATCACCGCCAGCGCCACCGCGCGGGACTGCAGGCTAATGACCCGATCCGGCGTGGTCCAGAATATCGCCATGGCGGTAAACGATCCGGTTGAGGCCATGATGATGCCAAGCAGCTGGATCAGGCTGTGATCGGTGGCCGAGGCCAGCATCCATCCCGCCGCGGCGAACAGGTACGGCAGGATGGTGTGCTTTTTTCGCTCTTTCAGCCTGTCTGAGCGGCGGCTCCACCAGATCATCCCGAGGATGGTACAAAATTGCGGGATCGCCGCCAGCAGGCCAATCACGATATTGCTGCTGCCCGTGTTGAAGCTTTGCAGGATCTGCGGCGTCCAGATGTTGATCGCGCTCAGCGTATTGGTCAGGCAGAAGTAGGCCAGCGTGTAGAGCAGCACCGCCGGGGTCAGCACCTCGCGCAGCGTTGATTTCGGCGTGACGGGCCGGGCAATGGCGACCTCCTGCTCGCGGGCGATCATCGTTTTCAGCGCCCGTTTCTCGTCATCATCCAGCCAGCTGGCCTGATCCGGCGTGTCGTTGAGGTAAAACCAGGTCACCACGCCGAGCACCACGGACGGCAGCCCCTCCAGCAGGAATAACCACTGCCAGCCTTTCAGGTTCCACAGCCCGTCCATCGCCAGAATGTAGCCGGAGAGGATCGAGCCGAGCATCATGGTCACCGGCATGGCGATCATAAACAGCGCGTTGGCGCGGGCGCGGTGATACGCCGGGAACCACCAGGTGAGATAGACCAGGATCCCCGGCAGGAAACCTGCTTCGGCAATGCCCACCAGCATGCGCAGCACGTAGAGCGTTTCCGGGCTGGTGGCGAACATGGTGCAGGTGGAGGCGATCCCCCATACCACCATGATCCCGGCGATCCAGCGACGTGCGCCGATCTTTGCCAGCATGATGTTGCTCGGGATCCCGCACAGCACGTAGGTGACGTAAAACAGCGTCGCGGCCAGGCCAAACATGGTGGAGGTCAGGCCCAGATCTTTACCCATCGTCAGCCCGGCAAAGCCGATGTTGATGCGATCGAGAAACGAGAAGACAAACAGGATAAAGAGAAAGACGATCAAACGCCGGAACAGTTTGTTAATGGCGCGCTGTTCAACAGCGTGATTATTTTGCAGGGTAGAGGTCGTCATGATGCGCTCCAGATCTTACGTTTAGTAGATGGATTTATTGTTATTAACTGACGTAACCGGGTTTTCGATAAAACGTGCCGCCAGCGCTTCCGCGCCGCGGGCGAGCAGGGTGGTGTCAACGCCGACGGCAACAAACCGCGCGCCGAGATCGAGATAGCGTTTTGCCAGCGCCTCGTTGGCCATCAGAATGCCGGGGGCTTTACCGGCGCTGAGGATCTGCGCGATCGCCTGTTCGATGGCGGCCTGCACTTCCGGGTGCTGTGGATTGCCGGCAAAACCCATGTCGGCGCTGAGATCCGCCGGGCCGATAAACACCCCGTCGACGCCGTCCACGTCCAGGATCTGCGGCAGGTTTTTCAGCGCTTCGCGGGTTTCGATTTGCACCAGCACGCACATGGCGTCGTTAGCCTGCTGCAGGTAGTCCGGAACGCGGTTCCAGCGCGAGGCGCGCGCCAGAGCGCTGCCCACCCCGCGAATGCCCGCGGGCGGATAGCGCGTCGCGCGTACCGCCAGACGGGCCTCGTCGGCGTTTTGCACCATCGGCACCAGCAGGGTTTGTGCCCCCACATCCAGCAGCTGTTTGATCTGCACCGGATCGTTCCACGACGGTCGGACCACCGGCTGGCTCGGATAAGGGGCGATGGCCTGCAGCTGGGTTAAGACGGTCTGCACGCTGTTCGGCGCATGCTCGCCGTCGATCAGCAGCCAGTCGAAGCCGGCGCCGGCCAGTAACTCCGCGCTGTAGCTGCTGGTCAGCCCCAGCCATAAACCAATTTGCGGGCGGCCTGTCTGCAGCGCCGCTTTGAATGCGTTTTGCATCGTTCTCTCCTAAACAAAGCGGCAGCTGATGGCGCCCATGTTGCCGTAGTCCACGTGGAAGGTGTCGCCCCGGCTGGCGGTCACCGGGCGGGTAAACGAGCCGCCGAGGATGATCTGCCCGGGCTCCAGCTGCACGTCATACGGGGCGAGCTTGTTTGCCAGCCACGCCACGCCGTTGGCCGGGTGGTTAAGCACGCCTGCGGCGACGCCGGTCTCTTCAATGACGCCGTTGCGGTAAAGCAGGGCGGAGATCCAGCGCAGATCCAGCTCGTCGGGCTTAATCGGGCGGCCACCGAGGATCACCCCCGCGTTGGCGGCGTTATCGGAGATGGTGTCGAAGACCTTGCGCGGGCGCTGGGTCTCCGGGTCGACGTTGTGGCAGCGGGCGTCGATCAGCTCCAGCGCGGGGATGACGTAATCCGTGGCGTTGTAGACGTCGAAGAGGGTGCAGTTCGGGCCGCGCAGCGGTTTTGCCAGCACGAAGGCCAGCTCCACTTCGATGCGCGGGACGATAAACCGATCGACGGGGATGTCGCTGCCGTCGTGGAAGAACATGTCGTCCAGCAGTGCGCCGTAGTCCGGTTCGCTAATCTGCGAGCTGGCCTGCATCGCTTTGGAGGTAAGGCCGATCTTGTGGCCCTTCAGCACGCGGCCTTCGGCAATTTTCAGGCTGACCCATTCGCGCTGAACGGCGTAGGCGTCGTCAAGGGTGATCGTCGGGTAGTCGAGGGAGATCTGGCGGATCTGTTCCCGGGACTGCTCCGCCTGATGCAGGCGATGGGCGATCAGGGTGTGGGTGTGTTTGTCGAGCATGGCGATATCCTTTATGCGGCTGTTGCCGGGTGGCGCTTCGCTTACCCGGCCTACGATGTAAGGGGCGGTGTGCGCTCGCTATTTAAACAACGCGTGCACGTTGTTTTGTTTGTAATTGAGCGTCGGGTGCAGTTCGTCCAGCTCAAACGACAGCGCCAGATAGCGGCTCGCCATCAGCTCTGCAAAATGCGTTTTGATCAGCGCAAACAGCATTTCACCCACCTCTTCCCGGCTCTCCAGGCTGCGCCCGGCACCTATCTTCAGCGTCATATGGACAAAGGCGTAATCATGTTTACCGTCGGCCATCTGCCAGGTATCAAGCCAGTGGGCGCGGCTGCGGATACCGCCGAGCGGGAAGATGCCTGTGGCTGCCAGCGCCTCGTTGACTTTGGCGAACAGCCCCGGCAGGTCGGCCTGCTCGCGGATGTTGTCGGTACATTCAGCAATAAAGTGCGGCATGGTGGCTCCTTAGGCGGGCAGAGGGAAAACGGCGTTAACCTGGCCGGTGCCGGAGCTGGCGAACAGCTCGGTGAGAAACTCCACCTTGCCGTCGTATTTGTCCCAGCCGAGCATCCCCAGCAGCATCACCGTGTCGTGCATGTTGCCCTCGCCGTAGCAGTAGTCGGCGTACTCCGGCAGCATGCTGCAGAATTCTTTGAACTGGCCCTCGCGCCAGAGCTTTACTACGCGCTCGTCCATCTGGCGGTCGAACTCGCGGGTGTAGCTGTTCATCCCTTCCTCCGCGCGCTGGTCGTCAATAAAGCGGTGCGACAGCGAGCCGCTGGCGAGCACCGCCACGGTGCCGTCGTATTTTTCGATGGCGCTGACGATGGCCTCACCCAGTCTGCGGCTGTCGGCGAAGTCGTGAACCGTGCAGAACGCCGAGATGGAGACCACTTTGAAGTGCTTATCCGCGTTCATGTAGCGCATCGGCACCAGCGTGCCGTACTCCAGCTTGAGACTCGGAATGTTGTGCGCTTTGGCGCGCACGCCGAGCTTCACCGCCTCGTCGGCGATCAGCTGGCCAAGTTCCGGGTTGCCGTCGTAGTCGTAGGTCATGTCACGGATAAAGTGCGGCAGCTCGTTGCTGGTGTAGACGCCAGAGAAATGGTCCGCACAGTTGATGTGATAGGCGCTGTTCACCAGCCAGTGGGTGTCAAACACGATGATAGTGTCCACGCCCAGCTCGCGGCAGCGCTTGCTGATCTCTTTATGCCCGTCGATGGCACCCTGACGGCAGCCGTGGTTTTTACCCGGCAGCTCGGAGAGGTACATCGACGGTACGTGGGTGATTTTTGCTGCTAACGCCAGTTTACCCATGTTCAGATCCCCCACTTTGGAATCGGATGGTCGCCCATGGAGATGCAGACGTTCTTCATCTCCGCGAACACTTCAAAGCTGTATTCGCCGCCTTCGCGCCCGGTGCCGGAGGCCTTCACGCCGCCAAACGGCTGGCGCAGGTCGCGCACGTTCTGGGTGTTGACGAACACCATGCCCGCTTCGATGTTGCGCGCCAGACGCAGCACTTTGCTGACGTCCTGGGTCCAGATGTATGACGCCAGGCCGTACTCCACGTCGTTGGCCAGGCGCAGGCCTTCCGCTTCATCTTTAAACGGCAGCAGGCAGGCCACCGGCCCGAAGATCTCTTCCTGCGCCACGCGCATGCGGTTGTCGACATCCGCCAGCACGGTCGGGCGCAGGAAGTTGCCGCCCTTCAGGTGCGCAGGCAGGTCGGTCGGCTTGTCCGGACCGCCCGCCAGCAGGGTCGCACCTTCCTCAATGCCAAGGCGGATATAGCCCGAGACTTTTTCCCAGTGTGGCTTGCTGATCAGCGCGCCAATCTGGGTGTTCGGATCCGTCGGGTCGCCCACGCGCAGGCGGTTGGCGCGCTCGGCAAAGCGCTTCACGAATTCCGGATAGATGCTCTGCTGGATGAAGATGCGCGAGCCGGCGGTGCAGCGCTCGCCGTTGATGGAGAAGATGGTGAACAGGGCGGCGTCCAGGGCGCGCTCGATGTCGGCATCCTCAAAAATCAGCACCGGTGATTTGCCGCCCAGCTCCATGGAGTATTTCTTCAGCCCGGCGTTTTTCATGATGTTGCGCCCGGTGGCGGTGCCGCCGGTAAAGGAGACGGCGCGAACGTCATGATGGCGCACCAGCGCATCCCCCGCCGTTGCGCCGTAGCCCTGCACCACATTCAACACGCCCGCCGGAATGCCCGCCTCCAGCGCCAGCTCGCCCAGACGATCGGCGGTCAGCGGGGAGAGTTCAGACATCTTCAGCACCGCGGTATTGCCTAACGCCAGGCACGGGGCGACCTTCCAGGTGGCGGTCATAAACGGCACGTTCCACGGCGACACCAGCGCGCAGACGCCCACCGGCTGCACCAGGGTGTAGTTGAGCATCTTGTCGTCAACCGGGTAGGTTTTGCCGTTCATCTGCTGGCACACCTCGGCGAAGAATTCGAAGTTGTGCGAGGCGCGCGGGATGAGGACGTTTTTGGTCTGGTGGATCGGCAGGCCGGTATCGGCGGTCTCCATGGCGGCGATCTCCGGCACGTTCTGGTCGATCAGCTCCCCCAGGCGACGCATCAGGCGCGCGCGCTCTTTCATTGGCAGATTGGCCCATTTCGGGAAGGCCTCTTTTGCAGCCGCTACAGCCTGATGGACTTCGGCTTCACCGCCGGAGGCCACTTCTGCCAGTACCTCGCCGGAGGCCGGGTTGGTAGTGTGGAAGTAGTCGCTTCCCGCCACGTTTTTGCCGTTGATCCAGTGGTTAATTTTTTTCATTTTGCCGTCTCCTCATTCACAATCCGGTTCACCAGGCGTCCAACGCCCTCCACTTCCACCACCACTTCATCGCCCGGCACCACGTCGGAGAGCCCTTTCGGTGTGCCGGTGGCAATCATGTCGCCCGGCTGCAGGGTCATAAAATCGCTCAGATACGCAATCAGGTACGGGATGCTGAAGATCAGATCCGCCGTGGTCCCTTCCTGGCGCAGCTCGCCGTTGACGAAGGTGCGCAGGGTGAGGTTGTGCGGGTCGGGAATGGCCGCTTTCGGCACGATGTTCGGGGAAATGGGCGTCAGCCCATCGCGGCTTTTGACCCGCAGATTCGGGCGGTAGTAGTTTTCCAGGTAGTCGCGGATGGCGTAGTCGTTGCAGACCGTATACCCCGCGACATAGTCCATCGCCTCGGCTTCACTGACCTTGCGTGCGGTTTTCCCGATAACCACCACCAGCTCCGCCTCGTAGTGCATGTACTCAACGTTGTTCGGGCGTACCGAGGCCTGGTTGTCGCCGTTGAATGTGTTCGGCGCTTTGATAAACACCAGTGGCTCGGTCGGCGGCTTGAAGTCCAGCTCGCTGGCGTGATCGGCGTAGTTCAGACCGAGGGCAAACAGCGTGGGATGCGGATGCGCGCCGTAAGCGATGGCCACGTCGCGTTCAGCCACCACCGGGTTTTCCAGCGGCGGAAATCCTTTCGCCAGAATGCGCACGCGATCTCCCGGCTGCAGCGCGACGCGGGAGTGTGGGGTGCCGAGCAGTATGGCATCACCCGGATTGAGGGTAGCGAACTCGCTCAGGGCACTCAGCAGTTCGGCGGCGTTACGCTGCAGATCGGCGGTGTTCCAGTGGTCCGCTTCGCGACCGTTGATCTCGGTGATGATGGTCAGGTTATCCACGTTATCAACGGTGGCCAGCTCGCCGAGCGGACAGAATCCGTCGCGGCATTTGGCCTTGATGGCCGGGCGGTAGAAGCTCTCTTCCGGCAGGCTCACCTCGTTGGCCAGCGCATATCCCGCGATGTACTCCGCGGCATTCTCGACGCGCACCCTGCTGGCGGTTTTGCCCACCACCAGTGCGACCGTCGCGCCGCTTAATACCGTTTCTCCCTGCGGGAACGGTATCGGCTCGCCGGCGCGAATCACGGTGTTATGTGGCTTGATGAACCACACCGCCGTTTTTGGCGGGGTGTTGTAGGGGGCTTTTTCGAACGCCTCACGCCAGGCTTCACTCTGGCTTTGATGGTTCAGCGCCACGGCAAAAACAGTACCTTTCATTCACATACTCCTCACCCCGGTGGTCCGGGTGGTGATTTCATTAATATGTTAATGATCTGGTTTTAAGCTTTTGCTGTTTATTTCGCAATCAGAAGTGAAGAATTTGTGATATGAATAACAATAAATTTACATATCAATCATTATTTCAAAGTAAATCAGTGTGTTAATAAAATTGACGGGTTTCTGTTAGACTTTTTGACAGAAAACGCGTTGTTTATAAAAACATCTATTAGTGATTGTTTACTTGTTAATGATGTGAAGGGGAGAGCTATGCATGACTCATTAACCATTGCGCTGTTACAGGCGCGGGAAGCGGCGATGTCGTACTTCCGACCGATTGTGAAGCGCCATAACCTGACCGAGCAGCAGTGGCGGATTGTGCGCGTGCTGGCTGAACATCCGTCGATGGATTTTCACGATCTGGCGTTTCGTACCTGTATTTTGCGCCCGAGCCTGACCGGCATTCTGACGCGGATGGAGCGCGACGGCCTGGTGCTGCGCTTAAAGCCGGTGAACGACCAGCGCAAGCTGTACGTGTCGCTCACCAAAGAGGGCACTGCGCTGTATGAGCACGCCCAGGCACAGGTGGAAGAGGCGTATCAGCAGATTGAGGCGGAATATACCCCGGAGAAGATGAAACAGCTGACCGCGCTGCTGGAAGAGTTTATTGCGCTCGGAAACCGGCATAACGCAGCGCGGGAAGAAGAGTAAAAACCCCAAATTCCAGGATGATTTTCGTAAAGTTTTCTCTTTCCAGGCCGAAAATTCTGTATCTGTCTGAGGAAAGAGAAAACATGTTAAACCGTATCAAGATTGTCACCAGTTTAATGCTGGTTTTAGCGATATTTGGCCTTTTACAACTCACATCCGGTGGTCTTTTCTTCAATGCCCTTAAGCATGACAAAGAGAATTTCACTGTTCTGCAAACCATTCGTCAGCAACAGTCCACGCTGAACGCCAGCTGGGTAGCGTTGCTGCAAACCCGTAATACCCTGAACCGTGCGGGTATCCGCTATATGATGGATCAGAGCAATATCGGCAGCGGCGCGACCGTTAACGATTTGATGCAAATTGCATCTGCGTCTCTGAAACAGGCGGAAAAAAACTGGGCTGCCTACGAAGCCCTGCCGCGCGATCCGCGTCAAAACGACGCTGAAGCGATGGAGATCAAACGTAACTATGACATTTACCACGGTGCGCTGGCGGAGCTGATTCAACTGCTGGGTGCAGGCAAAATCAACGCCTTCTTCGATCAACCGACCCAGAGCTACCAGGACGGTTTTGAGAAGCAGTATGTGAGCTACCTGCAACAGAACGACAAGCTGTACCAGATTGCGGTTGAAGACAGCAACAGCTCCTTCAGCCAGGCTATCTGGGTGCTGGTAAGCGTGCTGATTGCCGTGCTGGTGGTGATCGTGGCCGTCTGGCTGGGTATCAAGCAGGCGCTGATCTCCCCGCTGACGCGTCTGATCGACAACATTCGCCATATCGCCAGCGGCGACCTGGTGAAGCGCATTGAGGTGCAAGGCGCTAACGAGATGGGTGAACTGGCCGACTCGCTGCGTCATATGCAGAGTGAGCTGGTGCGGACCGTTGGTGACGTGCGTAACGGCGCGAATGCTATCTACAGCGGCGCGAGCGAAATCGCGATGGGCAATAACGACCTCTCCTCCCGTACTGAACAGCAGGCGGCTTCCCTGGAAGAGACCGCTGCCAGTATGGAACAGCTGACGGCGACCGTTAAGCAGAACGCCGAGAACGCCCGTCAGGCGAGCCATCTTGCGCTGAGCGCCTCTGAAACCGCGCAGAAAGGCGGTAAAGTGGTGGATAACGTGGTGCAAACCATGCGCGATATCGCGGGCAGTTCGCAGAAAATTGCCGACATTATCAGCGTGATCGACGGTATTGCTTTCCAGACCAACATTCTGGCACTGAACGCGGCGGTTGAAGCGGCGCGTGCGGGCGAGCAGGGTCGTGGTTTTGCGGTGGTGGCAGGTGAAGTGCGTAACCTGGCACAGCGCAGCGCCCAGGCGGCACGTGAGATCAAGAGCCTGATCGAAGACTCCGTGGGCCGCGTGGAAGTGGGCTCAACCCTGGTGGAAAGTGCCGGTGAAACCATGGGTGAGATCGTGAATGCGGTCACCCGCGTAACGGACATCATGGGGGAGATCGCCTCTGCGTCTGACGAACAGAGCCGCGGTATCGACCAGGTGGGTCTGGCGGTGGCGGAGATGGATCGTGTGACCCAGCAGAACGCCTCGCTGGTAGAAGAGTCTGCCGCGGCTGCGGCCGCGCTGGAAGAGCAGGCGAGCCGCCTGACGCAGGCTGTGGCGGTGTTCCGCATTCAGCAGGAGCAGATGAAAGCGCGCGAGTTTGCATCCGCAAAAACGGTGTCCGCGCCGGTGATGACGCGTAAAACCGCGACTGCCGATGCCGGTGATAACTGGGAAACCTTCTAACGCCGTGTGTGGTGCCGGGTGGCGGCTTCGCCTTACCCGGCCTACGGTTCAGGTTTTTTAGGCCCGGTGGGCGATATTACAGAGGCAGGCGCATGGCGCAGCGAGCGTCATACGCCAGACCGTGCGCTGCCTCTTCTTCCCTCTTCTGACGCAGCTCAGGCGTGAGTTCAGTGACGTATTCAAACCCCAGCCGCGCATAGAACGGCGCATTCCATGGCACCTCGCGAAATGTCGTCAACGTCAACGCTGTCAGCCCCATTTTGCGGGCATGGTCAGCCGCACAGGCGATGAGTTGTCGACCTATCCCTTTTCCCTGCCAGGCCCGATCAACCGAAATCTCCACAATAAACAGCGACGACGCGTGCGCTTCGGTAAGGATAAACCCCACGGGGCGGCCGTTCGCCAGCGCCAGCCAGCTGAACCCGCGTTCGGCATAGTCGAGGTGTTGCTCAGCGGTAATGACCTCGCCGTCAGCAAGCCAGGCGAATTCCGGGATGTCACGAAATCGTCCGGCCGCCGCGCGTTCAATAGCGGACAGGGCGGCCACATCGCCGGAACGTGTGGGACGAACGGTAATGTGAAGGTCGGCCATCAGCCTGCGGTTCTCACAATTTTGATCTCTACCATGCCAATCCCAATCTCACGCGGTGAGTGTCCAAGAATATTCCCCTCATTCGTCGACTGCGGGTCAGGTGGAACAATCACCAGGGTATTGCTGCGTGAGGGATTGTCAAAATGCAGCGTGTGTGTGGTCACGTCGTTTCCAAGCGTCAGCGTCTGCTCGCTATCGCCCACGCGGACCGGCACGGGCTTGTTGGCGTTGGGGCCGTACGCTCGGGCCGTGATCACCAGATCAAATTGTTCCGGCAGAGGATGGGTGTACTCAATTTTCACCTCGTTGCCCAGCTGCGCGTTCGACCAGCGCCCCCAGGACTCCGGACGGGAGATGCCGCTAAACTGTTTCACCTCTTCCGGCGCACCGGCCACGTTAAAGATAAAGCTGTCCGCCTTGTAGCGAATGTCGTTATCGACGATTTTCAGCATGTCGACGTTGCGCTGATAGCGCGCGGTATCAATCACCGCGTCTTTGAAAGCGGTTTTGCCTTTCCATACCGCTTTATCCACATGCTGAACGGTTTGCTCCCCGCCGAGCTGGCCCTGAGAGACGCACCAGTCGGTAGAGAGCGCCAGCGGCTGGGACCAGAGCTGGCCCATTTTGTAGCATCTGTCGACCCAGACAAAGTTATCGCGCGGGGCAAAATCGGCGAGCTGATAACGCAGCGGCGCGGAATATTCGCTTTCCGGCAGCGGCTCGACGCGACTCTCCGACACGCGTAACAGCAGCGGCAGGCGGAAGTTGCTGCCCGAGAAGGCAATGGTGTTTTTATCGCGATCGATGGTGAAATCTTTCATCTCTTTCGGGAAGTTCCACAGGCGGATGATGTCTGGCTTCCAGGCGAGGATTTTCTCCTTCATGTTGAGGAACACTTCCGACAGGGATTGCCCCGACAGCGTGCTGCGGCCAAGGCCAATAAAGTTATCTCCGCCCAGAATGTCCAGCACGGTCGCCCCGTTATCCATGGAGTTGCGTTTGGTGGCGATCACCTCCTGCCGCGGCTGGTCGCCGCGCAGGACAAAGAACAGATTGCTGCGATCCTGCTTGTTGAGCTGATCCCAGGCGCTGTTTTTCATCGCCAGATGGTCAGACGAGACGACGATGACGGTGTTTTTAAACCAGGGCGAGGCTTTGATCTTCTCGACCAGCGCGGCGATGTGCTCCTGGCTACAGGTCACGGCGCTGAAGGAGGTGTTGTTTTTGCCATCGACATCATAGCGTTTGCGCTTACAGGTGCGTGAGACGAACCCATCCGGATGATGCGTATCCACCGTGAGCGCAAAGAGCGAGAAGCGTTTGCCCGCGCGGGAGAGTTCCTCGAATTTCTTCCAGGTTTCGTCCAGCACGGTATCGTCATAGAAGCCCCAGTCGTTACGGTAGCCCGGATCGGCCACCGTCGTTTTTAACTCTTCCGAGCCGTACAGGTGGTCAAAACCGTGGGATTTCAGGAACACATCTTTTCCGGCGAAGCGCAGGTTTGCCCCCTGCATAAAATAGTTTTCGTAGCCGGAGTTTTTCAGGATGTCGCCGAGGCAAATATTCTGGGGGAAGAACGTCGACATTGAGGCTGAGGCGTTCCCTTCAAAAGGGGCGAACAGCGGAATACCGCACTGGGAGGCGACCATCCCGGCGATGGTGTAATCCGTACCGGGTAACTGCATGGTGTGGCTGAAATCGAGGCCTTCGTTTTTCAGTGCGCCCAGGTCTGGCGTCAGGTTCGGGAAGGCGTCGTTATCAAAGTAGGTGCGCTCCAGGCTTTCACCGTAGATATAGACCAGATTGAGTTTCGGGTTGGCGATCGTTTTCGACGGTTCTTTGTAGTAGGCCACAAAATCCGGGTCGCCGTCGCGCGACTGGGATTTCACCAGCTCGGTGATCTGATGGAACGCCGGGCTGGCGTCGACGGAGGCCAGCGCCAGGACTAACGCCAGCAGGCTGTAACCATGGTGGTGCGGATGATGGCGACGTCGACGCAAGACCCAGGCAAGCGCGCCAAAAATCGTCACCAGCGCGACGACGAGGCCCAGCCCCGGAAGTATGTACTTACCTACGCCTGCGCCGGTCAGGCTGTTCGTCAGCGTGTAGAGCACCGCGTCGTTAATGCCGTCACCGGTAAAGTAATCGCTGGCGTATAAAGTAATGTTTAAAATAATAAAAATGCCAAGCACCACCAGCGTGGCGATAAACCACCAGGTGTTACGGCCGGCTTTCCAGGCATAGACGCCGACAGAAGCCAGAAAAAGGGCAAGGGACATTAATTCTGACAACAGCCTATCCTCATGACGCCAGGTGCTTCGCTGGCTAACTGTTTATTTTTTAGGTCATACACTGTAATTGCGATGTCGTTTAGCTGCAATTTTAGTGTCACGAAAGTGTGCTGTTGTTAGGATTTGGTTTAGAAAATCGTTTTTATGAAGGGTGTCGCATCCTGACAAACGGACGCTCTGACGGTGGCTGGTGGGGAAAATGCTCGTTTAGCGCCGCGTTGCAAGACTATCGCATTAAACGCGGCGTGTTGTGGCAGAAAATGGGGGCGATCAGGAGATGAAATTAACGCCTTGTTTCAGCACCAGATCGCAGGCTTTGGTTTTCACCTCTTTTGCCAGAGACGAGTTGCCAAGAGTGCTCAGGTTAAGCTGCTGGCCGTTTTGCGCGTTAAGCAGACCCTGAATACCGTCCATATAGTTGGTATCCGCTTTCTGCTCCTGGGTATCCAGACCCAGTTTACCCAGCACCTGGTTTTTCACGTTTTGCGCGTCAGTCACGGAGGCCAGTTTTTGCTTCGCGCAATATTCCAGAATCCCCGCCGCGTTGTTCATCGTGCCCGCGCTCAGGCTCTGGGCGCTGTTACCCAGCAGGCTGGTGAGGGAAGAGGCGGAGAGGCCGCCCTGAGAGCTGCCGCTCTCTTTGGTCAACTGGTTTGCGGCGCTTGACAACGACTCCTGCCAGGACGCTGCCTGCGCTGCGCCGGTAACCAGCAGCGCGCCTAAAAAGGTGCTGATAACAATCTGTTTTTTCATATTGGCTTTCTCAAAAAGGTCCGTTTTGGGCCGGAAGGGGTTCCAGTATATACCTGCGCCCTGTCGGCGATTCCTGGAACTGTCTTAATACTCTTTGCCGGTGACGCGGCTGCGGTAACTTTCCCAGTCGAAGATGACATACAGGCTGTTACCCAGCTTCATGCGGTCCATGACGCGTTCCCCCAGCAAGCGGGTCATCTCATCGATATTGTGGTTCGTCAACATGCCGGTGGGGCGCTTGGAGGAGGAGCGGCGATCGACAATCTGGTTGATGATCACCTTTTCATAACGGGATTCGGTCTGAACCCCGATCTCATCGATGACCAGCAAATCCACATTACTCAGATCGTTAAGCAGTTGCTCTTCGCTGGTTTCCCGGTTGCTGAAGGTGTCTTTCATCGCAGACATGATATCGGCCACGGTGATGATAAGGACCGACTTCCCGCGCAGAAGCAGTTCGTTGCAAATGGCGGCGGCCAGATGGTTTTTACCGGTGCCCGGCTTACCGCTGAAGATGAAGCTGGCAATATTGCCGTCGAATTCATCAACATACTGACGTGCGGCGGCGAGCGCGTTCATCTGCCCGTTGGTCTCGATTTTATAGTTATCAAACGAGCAATTCTGGTGCAGGGGACGAATACCGGAACGGTTGAAGGTGCGCTGCATTTTCATCGCCCGGTTTTCGCGGGCGAGGGCCGCGGCGCGGATCTTGCCCTGCTCTTTTTGCCACGCCAGCAGCTCTTCCCCCGTCGTGAAAGCGGGCTTTACGTTGGCAGGCATCATTTTTTGCAGTCGTTTCATCAGGTCGCCGACATTCTTCATTTCGCACCTCGGAATCCACTCGGGATCTGTTTATCCGGTTCGGAAAACGCGTTGATATCGCGTTTTGGCTGGCCATTGTTACTGGCGCGGGTAATTTGCAGGTGACGCGCGAGCTTTTGCTGCCACTGAATATGGGTGAAGACTTTACCTTCCGCCTGCCACCAGGCGGTAAATGCGGCGAGCTCTTCAGCGGTAGCCGGCTGGGTTAACGCAATGCCCCACAGCGCGGCCTGGCGCTGAAAATCTGCATCCGGTTGCCAGCCCGCGTAGAGGGCAAATTTTCCCATCGGAACGGTCACGGGCGCGTTAACCGGCTCATCGAAGAACTGGTTATCCAGCGTGATATCACTCGCCGGGCGTGACAATTGCGCTTCAGTTTCCAGGAGCTGTGCCAGACGTTCCGGTGTGATTGCGTAAAACGCCGGAGCGTTGTCGGCAAAAACCGCAACCGTGCCACCTTCGGCGTGGGTCAACACACCGCGTGGGTCGCGCATAAAGGCATCAATACCAGCAATGCTGGTGGTCAGGATTCTGGAGGACATAACGCTTTCTCTACTGAATGACTTCGGGCGTGATATGGGCTTATGGTAGCACAGAGAGGATGAGGGAATGGAGGGGGATTTCCCCGGCGGCGCTGCGCTTACCGGGGCTACAGTGGCAGGACTGATAAGCGCAGCGCCATCAGGCATTTATCACGCGATGATATTCAGGGTCACGTCGATGTTGCCGCGGGTCGCGTTAGAGTACGGGCATACAATGTGCGCGGCATCCACCAGTTTTTTGGCTTCCGCCGGATCCATACCTTCAACATGGATGTTCAGCTTTGCTTCAATACCAAAGCCGGTTGGTAGCGGACCAATACCTACTTCACCTTCAATAAAGGCGTCTTTTGGCAGGGTGAATTTGTCGCGCGCGGCCACGAACTTCATCGCACCCAGGAAGCAGGCGGAGTAGCCCGCCGCAAACAGCTGCTCAGGGTTGGTGACGTTTCCGCCCATGCCGCCCATCTCTTTTGGCACACCCAGTTTGACATCCAGTACACCATCGGAAGAGGTCGCGCGGCCGTCACGGCCACCGGTTGCTTTTGCTTTGGCGGTATAAACAACTTTTTCTAAAGACATGGCAGGTTCCTCATCTTGCTTTAATGTGTGCTATTAAATAGCGTGCGATATATATGGTTAAATAAAGACGCGTAAAGTATAGCCTTACGCGCGCTGAATATGTTGTCGCAAAAGCTCCAGCTGCTGCTTGAGCGACAGCAGGGTGTCGGTATCACACTGCGCTGCGCATCCCACCGCATGGGGGATACCCGCTGCCTGCTGCTGAAGTTCACGTCCCGCGTCACTCAGGGTAACGGCGACCTGACGTTCATCCTGGCGCGAGCGCTGACGGTTTATCAGCCCGGCGCTTTCCAGACGTTTTAACAGCGGCGTTAGGGTGGCAGAATCCAGAAACAGCCGTTCACCGATGTCCGACACTGTGATGTCATCCTGCTCCCACAGCACCAGCATGACCAGGTATTGCGGGTAGGTCAGGTTCAGCGGTGCCAGCAGTTGCCGGTACAGCTTATTTAGCGCCAGATTTGCCGAATAAAGGGCAAAGCAGAGCTGGTTATCCAGCCTGAGCGCAGCGGTTGCGTCGTGTGTTTTCGCGTTCATGAGATAAATATAGGTAGTGTACGATTTAATTGCAAGCAATTTTATGGGCAGGTATAACGCAGGGCCACCTGAACGGCCATTTTACGGTAGTGCTGGCGCTGCGCCTCTTCATCTGCGCCCTCTTCAAACAGCAGCGTAAAGGTGTAGCTGTTGGCAACGTAATGAAAGCTGAAACTGCTGATCAGACGATGCAGATCGCGCGCGTCAACCGTCTGGCTGAACAACTGTTTTTCTTTCCCCCGGCACAGGATCCCTTCCAGCAGATCGAGCGCGCTACGGTTGACCTGGCGAAGGTAACTTGACTGCTGCATAAAGCGGCCACGCTGCATGTTTTCCATGCAGATAATCCGGATGTAATCCGGGTGGTCGGCGTGGTAGTCAAAGGTGGCTTCCACCAGTTCGACCAGCGCTTCGACCGGTGACATGTCTGCGAGGCTAAGCGCTTTTTCACTGGCGCGGATCTGGGTGTAAACATATTCCAGTACGAGGAGATACAGGTTTTCTTTGTTCTTAAAATGGTAAACCACCATCCGCTTGGTGGTGCCTGCTTTCTCTGCGATCTGCTCCATACGGGCGCCGTTCAACCCATATTCGGCAAAAAGCGCGATAGCGCTCTGAAAAATTTTCTCTTTCAGGCTGGATTCTTCAGGGAGTTCGCTGCCAGGGTTAGCCACATCCTTTCCTTATGTTCACCAAACGGACCAGAAAGATTATCTCCATGGCAGCGGGATAACACAAATATCAAACGCGTGGGCGTTTACGGTAGAGCCAGAGTCCGGGGATCGACAATCCGATAGAGAGCGCGCCGACAATGGATGAGGCCTTAAGAAAGTTGCTGAGAAGAAGGATCATCTGCGGTTCGGTGTAGCCAAAATGGCTGATTTTCACCGCCGAAATCATCGCCGTATAGGCCGAAATACCGGGGAACATCGGGATCACGGCGGCGACGGTGAAGACTTTCGGATGCGCCAGATACCAGCGCGACCACTGGATACCGATGCTGCCGACCAGCATAGAGGCCATAAAGGTCGACCATTCGATGTTAAAACCTGCCGTCATCATCACCATGCGCGATCCATGACCGATGGCGCCCAGCAGTGCACACCATGGCAGAGCGCGTTGCGGAACGTTAAATACCATCGCAAAGCCGACGGCAGGAATGGCGGCCAGGGCCATATCCTCAGCCAGCGCCAGCAGAAAATCTATCACGCCCATCCGCGTAACCCCCAGAGTGTCATGGCCATGACCACGCCGATGCAGGTCGCCAGGGTCAGCAGACTGGCGATCGCCCAGCGTGCCAGGCCAGTATTGATATGCCCTTTAAACATGTCGGCGACGGCGTTAATCAACGGGAAGCCCGGTACCAGCAGAAGGACACTGGCGGCCATGGCGATCGTCGGGGTGCTGGCAAATTGCGGCAGACGCAGGAGCAGGCCAGACACCGTGGTGGCGACAAATGCGGTAATGCAGAAGTTAATTTGCGGGTGTAGCTGCCGGTGTGTCAGCAGCTGGCGAACATACATGGCGATACTGCTGGCAAAAAAGGTGACGATCGCCCCATCCCAGCCGCCTTTATTGAGCTTACAAAAGCAGGCGCACGAGAGCCCCACCATCAATACGACCAGCCAGCGCGGATAACGTAATGGCTTAATCTGGTTGAACCTTTTTTCTATCTCATTGAGATCGAGAAGCTTATGTTCAGCAAGAATGACGATATGTTGCACTTCGGTCACGACGTGCATGTTAATGCCACGGTCATGATTTTTGCGGGTAGAGGTCAGGCACTGACCGTCTTTGATGGTGGTCAGCACAATGGCGTTGGATGAGATGGCGCTTTCAACGCTGTCCATACCCAAAGCCAGCCCCAGCCGTGTTGAAAGCTCCTCAACCAGCGCGCTTTCCGCGCCGTGCTGGAGCAAAAAAAGACCGCACTTTATACAGAGCCGCGTGATAGCACGCTGCGTTGACCGATCTGCCTGCATGTATTGTCCCGAAGATGATGATGGAGAGTTGCCGTTTAGCTCACGATGATTACTTTTAGCACAAAGTGCAGTGTCTCTTGCTGTGGGTCAGATCAAGGTTTATGCAAACAGTGGCAACCCGTATCGCAGAAGGGTAGGGGATTAATCTATTAATGCAGTGAATTCTTTATATAGAGATATAAATTATTTGTATTAAGTTATTCTAATTTTATATTGTCATTATTTTAATGGGTTCGGAATTAAATTTATTTGCGCTTTGTGAGATATTACCGTTGTTTTAGGCATTTCCTAAACTAAAAAACATATCTCATCTTCTGCTTGTATTAATCGGTTTTATACTCAGGGACGAAAATAGTGATAGAGCGATGTGTTTTGACGTTACACATTCTATGAAAAATGGACACGGAGGGTCTATGTTGTCATTGCATGGTAAGCATGGCGTGGTTATTAGCCGGATACCCGTCATGCAAAACGGGTTAGGGGGCGTGATGTCACGCCATTTCCCTGATGTTGAATTGACGTATTGCCGCTCACTGCAGGAGTTAACCCTGCTTCAGCTACGCCGCGCAGATGTCATTATTGCCGATATTTCAGGTGAATACAGGAATCCTCGGGGCACGCTCGAAGAGTATTACGCGTTATTGAATCAATATCGGGAAATTCACTGGATCTTTTTAGTTTCGCGCCCGCTTTATCCTGTTGCCGTTGAGCTACTGATGCGGCCAGAAAGCACGTTGCTTTCTGAAATGGAGCCGATTGAAGGCGTGGTGGCGGCTATTCGGGCTGGTCGCGAGCGGGCGGAGCGGATAAGCCAGACGTTATTAACCCCGGAACCTCAGGAAGTGGAAGAGGAAGACGAGTCATTTATCGCGCTCACCCACTCCGAACGCAAGGTATTACGGCTGTTAGGTAAGGGATGGGGTATTAACCAAATCGCCACGTTGCTCAAAAAGAGCAATAAAACGATTAGCGCCCAAAAAAACAGTGCGATGCGACGGCTCTCCTTACGAAGTAATGCCGATATGTACGCCTGGATCAACAGTACGCAGGGAATGAGAGAGCTGAGTTTAATGTCAGCCTATGGAGAGTTCGAGGAATGGAAAAAACCGATTCACCAAGACATATCGCCGTCATCGAAAATTGCACGATGAGTGCTATTGGGCTACAGAATCTTTTTACTCTGTCCACGCTGAACCATTATCAGCTGCACCTGTTCAGTGAATTTGACAGTTTTAAGAAGGCGCTTCATCAGGTCAATTTTTTCTCGCTCATCTATTCACTTTCCGATGCGCGAGAGGAACGGCGTAACTGCCTGGCACATCTGCGGGACCTCGCGTTCACGCATAGCCATATCCAGCGCATTATCCTGGTCTCTGATGTGACAGAGGCTCGGTTAATTAGCCATCTTTCGCCGTCACGTCTTCACGGCGTGGTCAGTAAGTCAATGACGCTTGAGCAGTTGCAAAATGAATTCGTGGTGTTGTTGAATGAAACGCTGCGCATCAATGACAATATGCTCAATCACTGGTACCACAGTCAAAACAGGATGTTAAGCCCAACGGAAAGGGCCATTCTGCGTTACATGTCTTGCGGTTATTCCATTCCTGAAATCGCGGCTGAGCTTGAACGCAATATTAAGACCATCCGGGCGCACAAGTTTAATGCGATGGTGAAGCTGGGGGTCAATTCTGACGTAGGGCTACTCGATGCGGCGGATATTCTTACCCATCTTCCGGCAAGGGATCCGCAAAGTTTGGCCCTCAGCAAGGCCACATTTTTATAATCCGTCTTATACGCGCCAGATGGGCTCTGGCGCTTCGGTCAGATGCAGACATCAACCCATTTTGCGGAAGTCAGCTCTGCCATTCTGTCAGGTGAAATACGCACAGCACTGTGGATGGCGCCTGCGGCTGGCAGCACTTCAGCATACTGCTTTAAAGAGACATCGCAGTAGACCGCGAGTGGATTTTCCAGTCCGAACGGGCACACACCGCCAACCGGATGACCGGTAATGGTAACCACTTCATCACTGCTGAGCATGCGCGCTTTCGCACCAAAGGTGTCTTTCAGTTTTTTGTTATCCAGACGCGCATCGCCTTTCGCCACCACCAGAATCACTTCATTCTTCACCTTCAGTGACAGGGTTTTGGCGATCTGTCCAGGCTCAACACGATGGGCGGCAGCAGCCAACGCAACGGTAGCAGTACTCTGGCTAAGCTCGATGATGTCTATATCCGGCGCGTTGTCGGCAAAAAACTGCTGTACAGACTGCAAACTCATTGTTTCCTCCTGACAAATATCCTGCGTAATCTGTCATAAGAAATTATGCTCTGTAAATATCTCTTAAGTAACAAAGATCCCGGACGGCAAAATTCTGGATCCCCTTCACAATCACGGAAACCGGTTACAGTAACCGGTTGCAGAGCGTGGTGCGTAGATTAATACTGAGTACGTAACGTCCCCTGTATCCAATAATAAGAGCAAATTATGAAACCATTTCGTCTGAGTAGTACCGCGGGTACACAAGCCAGCAAGGTTGTGAAGCTAATTTATGGAACAACGTACGGCGCGAATGCGCCTGTAATAAACGCCTGACAGGAGATCTGCCATGTCTGCCAACCATGCTGCGTTTAACCTGATATTCCGTTTCGTTGAAAATTACGTCAGCCCGATTGCCGGGCGGATCTCTTCCCAGCGTCATGTTATGGCTATCCGCGATGGGTTCATCTCCGCGATGCCATTTATGATTGTGGGTTCATTTTTATTAGTGTTCGCTTACCCTCCATTTTCGCCGGATACCACCTGGGGCTTCGCACGCGCCTGGCTGAATATGGCGAAGCAATTTGAAGGCCAGATCCTGACGCCGTTTGATATGACGATGGGTATTATGTCCATCTATATTTGTGCGGCCATTTCCTACAACCTGGGTAAACACTACGTCAAATCACATCAGCTGGATCCGTTTATGTGCGCCATGCTGTCGCTGATGGCGTTTCTGCTTGTTGCGGCACCGAAAACCAAAGGCATGCTGCCCGTCGACAGCCTGGGTGGAACAGGGATTTTTACGGCGATTCTGGTGGCCATTTACTGCGTTGAGATGATGCGTTTCCTTAAAGCGTATAATATCGGTATTCGTCTTCCGGACCAGGTTCCACCGATGATCAAAAACTCTTTTGATCTGTTGATCCCGGTGCTGGTGGTGGTATTGACCCTCTATCCGCTCAGTCTGGTGATTCAGTCACAGTTTGGCATGCTGATCCCGCAGGCGATTATGTCGGTCTTTAAACCGCTGGTTTCCGCTGCGGATTCGCTGCCTGCCATTCTGCTGGCCGTGCTGATTGGTCATCTGCTGTGGTTCGCCGGGATCCACGGTGCCGCTATCGTCTCCGGGATGCTGCAGATGTTCTGGTTGACTAACCTTGGCGCAAACCAGACCGCGCTGGCCGCCGGTCAGCCTCTGCCGCATATTTTCATGGAAGCGTTCTGGACGTTCTTTATCGTGATTGGTGGGTCGGGCGCCACAATGGGGCTGGTGATTTGCTATCTGCGCAGCCGTTCCGCTCATTTACGCTCTATCGGGCGTTTAAGCGTGGTGCCCAGTTTCTTTAACATTAACGAACCGGTCATTTTTGGTACGCCGATCGTGATGAACCCGGTGTTCTTTATTCCCTTCCTGCTGGCTCCGATGGTCAACGCTGTGCTGGCCTGGGCGGCAATGACCTTTGATCTGATTGGCCGTGTCATCTCTGTGGTACCCTGGACGGCACCAGCGCCGATAGGCGCAGCGTGGGCCCTGGGATGGGATTTCCGCGCGGCGATCCTGGTTGTGGTTCTGGCCTGCGTATCGGCAATCATCTACTTCCCGTTCTTCAAAGTTTACGAGAAACAGCTGCTGGAGCAGGAAGCGGAAGAAGCGCAGCGTAACGCGGAGGAGGATAATCAGCAGGTGGCCTAGGTAAAAGCAAAACGGCAACGCAGGTTGCCGTTTTTAGTGTTTGTTCCCTCTCCCACCGGGAGAGGGTTAGAGTGAGGGCATCAGGCTGAGCCCGATTACTTCAGCGTGCAATCCCCGCACTGCTTAACGTCCGGCAGGCGATAGCGCTGGCAGCAGGTGCGGCGCACCAGAAGCCCATCACGAAGGACAACGGTACGGAATAACGGGTTGTCTCGGCCGTCGGAAAGCTGTTTTGCAAAGAAACAGGACTGACGCAGAGCATCAACACTCTCCTCACCAAGCAGCGGCTTCATTTCCGTGAGATACCAGTGGATTAAATAGCCGGTATTGCTCCAGATAAGCTTCCCGTTAATCTCTCCCGTGGCTTCCAGCGCATCCACGACCGGGATCAGCGCCCGTGTGATCAACAGTTCCATACGTTCCCGGGCAGTCAGTCGCTCTGCGCTCTGGTCTTCGTGAAGATCAATCCAGAAACAGGCCGCGCGTCCGGTTTCGTGAAACTCGACGTGGAAATGCTCAGGTGAGAGTTCCAGCATACTCTTCTGGGTTAACAACGCCAGCATGAGCGGAGGCACCATCAGTCCGATATACCATTGCGCCCAGAGAGAGAGCAGGGGCTTATTTTCCCGCGTCATGGCAGGCTGATTGCGATAAATATGGTCGGAATAGGTGGCCAGCAGCGATTGCAGTTTTGCCGGTTGACGCCACTCAGCGAGCGTCATGGCGTGATGCGGGTGTGCTTCATCAAACCGGATAAAATCCAGCAGGTGGGCGCGCGTTTTGGCAATCTTCTCCCGTATGGCATCCGCAAGCGAAACATTCCCGCTGGTGAGGGGGGCTCGCCAGAGGAGGGGCTCGACAATATGTGCGGTATGCGTGGCCATAGGTTGGATAGAAATCTAAATGATAATGATTGCCAATCCTAACTATTGCTCATACCAATGGCAAGACTTTTGTCCTGGTGATGTTGCTGTCGTGTTTACGCCGTCTGCAACTCTTCACTCAACAGAATATTGTTGCGCCCCATATGCTTGGCTTCGTAGAGCGCTTTATCCGCTTTTTCCAGCGCGCCTTCTACATCGTCATTCTCGAAAATGGCGATACCAATGCTGATGGTGACATTTGTCGCGACGCTTTCGTTAAACAAATGCGGGATTTTCAAATCGTAAACTTTCTGACGGATCCGCTCTGCTGTCTGGCGGGCATGCTCAAGGGATATATTGGTCAGCAGCACCATAAATTCTTCCCCACCAAAACGTGCCACAATATCGCGAGAACGCACGGCATCGCGGATGGCGGCAGAGACACGTTTCAGTGCCTGGTCGCCCATCATATGACCATAGTGGTCGTTATAGGCTTTGAAGTGATCGATATCCATCAGCAGGACAAAGTGCTCGCCATTTTCTACCGTCGGCAGGTTTTCCAGACGGCTTTGCAGACCGCGACGATTATAGAGTCCGGTAAGAGGATCCATCATGCTCAGGTCGGTCAGGGTCTCTCGTTCTTCCAGCAAGCGAGAGAGCAACTCCTGCGCGAAACGATCGTTACGTCGTTGCAAAATGTTATGAATGGCAATTGCCACGACAGGAAGTGCGAAAGAGTAGGACATTCTCAGCCATATATCGTGTTCACTTAGCCACAGGCAGACAATAAACGCGGGCAGTGAGTGCAGGGTAAATGCTTTGATATTACTGGCGAATGCCAGCGTCCCGATAAAAAGCACGGTTAACAGGGCGATTAACAAATAGGTCGTTTGGTCGTGGGTAATTAAGGAGAATTTGGAGGCAATTTGCCAGGCCCACAAAATACCGAAGATCGCTGAAACGACAGGAATATTTATCTTCCGCGCTCTCTTTCTCCAGTGCCAGACGAACAGACCGGTACTGATAGAGAAAATAGCAATCAGGGGGGCAGATAACACGCGTACCGAATTGAGCGGATTTGTTACCGAGAACACTGCAGAGGTTGCGTTCAGAAATAAAAATAAACGTAACGATAATTGATATTTTCTGTGAACCAAAGACCGCCAGGATTGTGATGTCATAGTCGTGTGTTTTTATTAAAATTTAATTAAAACAAATAAGTAGGTGTTGTTTCGCAATAAAATATGCAAAAAACTCAAAGAGTAATTATCAGAAAATCTTTAGATGTTGTTAACAGGTGCGCAATTTATCACCTTAGGCAATTCCTGTCATTACGGGAAAGGTAAAGGTCGGTGGTTTTTAATTCATTCAGCTGACAAATGATAATCTTTGTCATATGATATTGGTTATCATTATCGTTGTAAGAGGCGGAACCATGTTGCACAGGGCGCTGGGAAGTGGTTGGGGGGTATTGCTACCGGGAGCCGTTCTCGGCGGGTTGATGTTTGCCGATCTCTCCCTTGCTGTCTGGAAAGCCATTATCGTGGCAGCACTATTAGTCACGTCAGCCATGATTTGGCACAAGCAACTGCGCCACTTTCTGTTACTGCCATCCTGTGTCGCACTGGTCAGTGCAATGCTGGTGATACTGATGAGTCTGAAATAACAGGGAGAAGAGAACACTCAGAAGGGGTGTAAGATAATTGGTGCGAGGGGGGGGACTCGAACCCCCACATCCGTAAGGACACTAACACCTGAAGCTAGCGCGTCTACCAATTCCGCCACCTTCGCACAGTCATCTTACTGGTTTGATATCGCCTCGTTGGTGCGAGGGGGGGGACTCGAACCCCCACATCCGTAAGGACACTAACACCTGAAGCTAGCGCGTCTACCAATTCCGCCACCTTCGCCCAGTGCGAGCAATATCATTGTGATTTATGGTGCGAGGGGGGGGACTCGAACCCCCACATCCGTAAGGACACTAACACCTGAAGCTAGCGCGTCTACCAATTCCGCCACCTTCGCATACCATCGATACTGTAAAAGTATCGTAACCACGGAGGCGCATTCTAGATGTTTTCAGCTTTACGTCAACAGAAAAGTGCGCGTGATGCCTTGATTGATGCAAAAATGGCCGATAGGCGCGTCGTGTATGGCCGGATGGCGCATTCGCTTATCCGGCCTGGAGGGGCGGTGATTACTTTTTGGCCTGACGGGTCATCACGGTGCGGTAGACTTTAAAACGTCCCGTCTGGGCGATGACTTCGTGGAAGCCGAAGGTTTCATCCAGCACTTTCGGGTATGCCAGGAAGGCGTTCGCGACGATGCGCAATTCACCGCCGCTGTTCAGATGGCGCACTGCACCACGGATTAGCGTTTGCGCGGCTTCGAGGCTGGTCTCCATGCCGTCGTGGAACGGTGGGTTAGAGATGATCATATCAAAACGACCGGTGACATCAGAAAAGACGTTACTGGCAATCACGTCGCCTTCAATACCGTTAGCGGCAAGCGTTGCGCGGCTGGCCTCTACCGCCGGTGCGCTGACGTCACACAGGGTTAAACGGACTTTAGGAGAATGGCTGGCGAGCACGGTTGCCAGCACGCCCGCACCGCAGCCGACATCCAGCACTTTGCCTTTGGTATGCGGCGTGAGGGTGGAAAGCAGCAGCTTGCTGCCCGCATCCAGGGCGTCACGGCTGAACACGCCCGGCAGGGTTTTAATGGTCAAACCGTCAAGCGTGTATTCGTCCCAGAATGTCGCGGCATCAAATGTTGCCTGTTTTTCCAGACGGCCATGGTACAGGCCACAGCGGCGGGCGCTGTCGACTTTATTCAGCGGGGCATACTCTTCCAGCATCTGCTCTGCGCTTCTCACGCCGCTGCGGTTCTCACCGACGACGAAAATATCGCAGCCGACCGGCAGCAGGGAGAGCAGGTTCATCAGCTGGAACTGGGCTTCCGGTTTGTTCTTCGGCCAGTAGTAGATCAGCGTATCGCAGTCGGCGATATCGTTCTGCTCTGCCACCAGGCTAAAGCGCGCGCGCTCGCCCATCTGGCGGCTCAGCACCTGCCAGTGATGGTAATATTGGGTATGGGCACGGCTTTCAGCACAGTCGAAACGCGCAGGCAGGTCATCCTGCATATCTCCGGCAAACAGAATACGGCTTTCTTCGAAATCATCACTGTGACGCAGCAAGACTTCACTTGCCGGGGTAAATGCAGACATGAATTGTTCCTCAATAAACTCAGGCGGGGATTATAGTAGGTAGATGGCGCAGTTTCGACACATTTGCTATATTTGCGCGCCTGAGAGACAGGAGTTTTCCCTATGACATCCCGACGAGACTGGCAGTTGCAGCAGCTGGGCATCACCCAGTGGGCTTTGCGTCGCCCGACGGCGTTGCAGGGCGAAATCGCCATCTCCATCCCGGCGCACGTTCGCCTGGTGATGGTGGCGGAAGAACTGCCTGCCCTGAATGAACCCCTGATCGGTGATGTCCTTCGCAGCCTGAAGCTGACGGCCGACCAGGTTTTACAGCTGACGCCAGAGCGGGTCGCTATGCTGCCTCCTGACAGCCGCTGTAACAGCTGGCGTATTGGAGAGGCAAATGCGATCCCGCTCCAGGGAAGCCAGATCTGCACGCCAGCGCTGGACGAACTGAAAGCCAACCCAAAAGCGCGAAGCGCGCTATGGCAACAAATCTGCGAATATGAACACGATTTCTTCCCTCACGACGCCTGACCTGACCACAGCGTTTGCGATTGAAACACGCGCCCATGCGTTTCCGTGGAGCGAAAAAACCTTCGCCAGTAATCAGGGCGAACGGTATCTCAACTACCGCCTGGACGTTGACGGCACCATGGCCGCCTTCGCGATTACGCAGGTTGTTCTGGATGAGGCGACGCTGTTTAATATCGCGGTTGATCCTGCGTTTCAGCGCCGTGGGCTGGGAAGAGAACTGCTTACGCACCTCATCCGTGAGCTTGAAACCCGTGACGTTTTCACCCTGTGGCTGGAGGTGCGCGCGTCGAATGTCGCCGCCATCGCGCTCTATGAAAGCTTAGGCTTTAACGAGGCGACAATCCGCCGTAACTACTACCCCACCGCAGAGGGACGTGAAGACGCCATTATTATGGCTCTGCCGATTGGATAACGAAAATAAGGTTGTAACGATGAATTGGGACTGGATTTTCTTTGACGCCGACGAAACGCTGTTTACGTTCGATTCGTTCGGGGGTCTACAGCGGATGTTTCTCGACTATAGCGTGACCTTCACCGCTGAGGATTTTCAGGACTATCAGGCGGTCAACAAACCGCTGTGGGTGGATTACCAGAACGGTGCCATCACCGCGTTACAGCTTCAGCATCAGCGCTTTGACGTCTGGGCGGAACGCTTAAATGTCAGTCCGGGAACGCTGAACGAGGCCTTCCTGAACGCCATGGCCGATATCTGTGCGCCGCTGCCGGGGGCCGTGTCGTTGTTGAATGCACTAAAAGGCAAAGTAAAACTGGGGATCATCACCAACGGTTTTACCGCCCTGCAGCAGATCCGCCTTGAGCGTACCGGCCTGCGCGATCATTTCGACGCGCTGGTGATCTCGGAAGAGGTCGGCGTGCCGAAACCGGATCCGCGTATTTTCGATTATGCGCTGGCGCAGGCCGGCAACCCTGACCGCGATCGCGTCCTGATGGTGGGTGACACCGCAGAGTCAGATATTCTGGGCGGCATGAATGCCGGTCTGTCGACCGTCTGGCTTAACGCGCATGGCCGCGTGAAGCCTGAAGGCATCGAGCCGACCTGGACCGTGACGTCGTTGAACGAACTGGAGCAACTCCTGTGTAAACAATGATTGCCTGCCCCCTGTTGATGGGTAAAATAGCCGCAATTTTGTATTCCATGATGCGTGGCGTGCTGCCGCGCTTATATAAGAAGATTTGATTATGACGTTGTCTCCTTATCTGCAAGAGGTGGCCAAGCGCCGCACTTTTGCCATTATCTCACACCCGGATGCCGGTAAAACGACCATCACCGAGAAGGTGTTACTGTTCGGACAGGCTATCCAGACTGCGGGTACCGTTAAAGGCCGTGGCTCCAGCCAGCATGCAAAATCTGACTGGATGGAGATGGAAAAGCAGCGTGGTATTTCGATTACCACCTCCGTGATGCAGTTCCCGTATCATGACTGCCTGGTGAACCTGCTGGATACCCCGGGCCACGAAGACTTCTCTGAAGATACTTACCGTACCCTGACAGCGGTGGACTGCTGTCTGATGGTCATCGACGCCGCGAAAGGGGTAGAAGACAGGACACGTAAGCTGATGGAAGTGACCCGTCTGCGCGATACGCCGATCCTCACCTTCATGAACAAACTCGACCGTGACATCCGTGACCCGATGGAACTGATGGATGAAGTGGAAAACGAGCTGAAAATCGCCTGTGCGCCAATCACCTGGCCCATTGGCTGCGGTAAGCTGTTCAAAGGGGTGTATCACCTCTACAAAGACGAAACTTACCTGTACCAGACCGGTAAAGGCCACACCATTCAGGAAGTGCGCATCGTGAAAGGTCTGGACAACCCCGATCTGGACGCGGCTGTTGGTGAAGAGCTGGCCGCGCAGCTGCGTGACGAGTTGGAGCTGGTGAAGGGCGCGTCTCACGAATTCGATAAAGATCTGTTCCTGAGCGGTGAAATCACCCCGGTCTTCTTCGGTACTGCGTTGGGTAACTTTGGCGTTGACCACATGCTCGATGGTCTGGTGGAGTGGGCGCCGCAGCCGATGCCACGCAAAACCGATACCCGTGAAGTGGAAGCGAAAGAAGAGAAATTCACCGGCTTTGTTTTCAAAATTCAGGCCAACATGGACCCGAAACACCGCGACCGCGTGGCCTTTATGCGCGTGGTGTCCGGTAAATATGAAAAGGGTATGAAGCTGCGCCAGGTGCGTATCGGTAAAGATGTGGTGATCTCCGACGCGCTGACCTTTATGGCGGGCGACCGTTCGCACGTGGAAGAGGCGTATCCGGGCGACATTATCGGGCTGCACAACCATGGCACGATTCAGATCGGCGATACCTTCACCCAGGGCGAAATGATGAAGTTCACCGGTATTCCGAACTTCGCCCCGGAACTGTTCCGTCGTATTCGTCTGAAGGATCCGCTGAAACAGAAACAGCTGCTGAAAGGCCTGGTTCAGCTCTCCGAAGAGGGTGCGGTGCAGGTGTTCCGCCCAATCGCCAACAACGATCTGATCGTAGGGGCCGTGGGTGTGCTGCAGTTCGACGTGGTTGTTGCGCGTCTGAAGAGCGAGTACAACGTGGAAGCGATTTATGAATCAGTGAACGTGGCGACCGCGCGCTGGGTTGAGTGTTCTGACGTGAAGAAATTCGAAGAATTTAAGCGTAAGAATGAAGTTCAGCTGGCGCTGGATGGCGGTGATAACCTGACCTATATCGCCCCAACTATGGTGAACCTCAACCTGACTCAGGAACGTTATCCTGACGTTCAGTTCCGCAAAACGCGCGAACACTAATCCCCTCTCAGAGCACGGCAGCCGCCGTGCTCTTCTTTAATTCCTGTCTTATTAATCCCTTGCGGAATGTTCTTAATTCACTGCATTTTCGCGCTTTTTGCACGTTTTTTACCCGAATCTGAAAGCGGCTCTGTGAGAGTGATCTATATTTAACTCAGTGTTTAGCACCGGGCATGGATAAATTAACTGTTCAATGCATGACTTTAGGTTATCCATTTCGTCTGCGTGTTTATTCGTAATATATATAACTACTAAGGAAGTATGTAGCCCGAATAACGGGTAAACACAGGAATAGATCGATGAATATGACAAGACTGAAGATTTCTAAAACTCTGCTGGCTGTAACACTGGGTAGCGTTCTGGCTAGCGGCTCCGCGCTGGCGGAAAGCAGCACCATGGATAAAGCACAGTCCACGGCGGATACCGCAGGGCAAAAAATCGATAGCTCTATGAATAAAGTCGGCAATTTCATGGATGACAGCTCAATCACAGCAAAAGTGAAAGCCGCACTGGTGGATGACGAAGCCATCAAGAGCACCGATATTTCCGTTAAGACCGACAAGAAAGTGGTCACGCTGAGCGGCTTTGTCGAAAGCCAGGCTCAGGCGGAACAGGCGGTGAAAGTGGCTAAGGGCGTCGAAGGTGTCGCCTCCGTTAGCGATAAACTGCACGTTCGTGACAGCAAAAACGCGTCGGTGAAAGGTTATGCCGGTGATGCTGCCACCACCAGCGAAATCAAAGCTAAACTTTTAGCAGATGACATCGTGCCGTCCCGTAAGGTGAAAGTGGAAACCACCGATGGTGTGGTACAGCTTTCCGGTACGGTTGATTCTCAGGCGCAAATTGAACGCGCCGAGTCTATTGCGAAAGCCATTGATGGTGTGAAAAGCGTTAAAAACGATCTGAAAGCGAAGTAAATCTGGACCATTCGCCCGTCTGGCTAAATCCGGGGGGCGAAATAAGAACGACTCTGGAAAAACGCCGGTGAGCGACCTGAGCGCTCACGTTTAGCGGCCGACATTAACTATGGTAAAGGAGAAGCTTATGTTTCGTTGGGGCATTATATTTCTGGTTATCGCGTTAATTGCCGCCGCATTGGGCTTTGGTGGTCTGGCAGGTACTGCAGCATGGGCAGCTAAAATTGTCTTCGTTGTCGGTATTATTCTGTTCCTGGTCAGCCTGTTTACGGGACGTCGACGTCCGTAGCAAACGCAATATTCTGTCAACAAAGAAAAGCCAGTCTCTGCGACTGGCTTTTTCTTATTTGCGTTGCCGGCCGGGTGCGTTACTGTGGTGTTATAAAATAATCAAAACAGGAAAGCAGAGGTGGGGCAACGAATTCCCGTTACGCTCGGCAATATTGCGCCGCTGACGTTAAAGCCGTTTCGCGCAGGCCAACTCGCGCTCGTTTGCGAGGGAGGCGGACAGCGAGGTATTTTCACCGCTGGCGTGCTGGATGAATTTATGCGCGCGCAATTCAACCCGTTTGACCTGTACTTCGGCACGTCTGCCGGGGCGCAAAACCTCTCTGCTTATGTCTGTAACCAGCCTGGCTACGCGCGCAAGGTCATCATGCGCTACACCACGGCAAAAGAATTTTTTAATCCGCTGCGCTTTGTGCGCGGCGGTAACCTAATCGACCTCGACTGGCTGCTGGAGTCGACCTCCAGCCAGATGCCGCTGGCCATGGACACCGCCGCCCGCCTGTTTGATAGCGGTAAAGAATTCTGGATGTGCGCCAGCCGGGGGGATGACTATTCGCCGGGCTATTTTTCTCCTCAGAAGGAGAACTGGCTGGATATCATTCGTGCCTCCAGCGCCATTCCCGGTTTTTATCGTACCGGTGCGCTACTGGATGGCATTAGCTATCTGGACGGGGGCATCAGTGACGCGGTACCGGTGCAGGAAGCTGCCCGGCGCGGGGCGAAAACCATTGTGGTGATCCGTACCGTGCCATCGCAAATGTACTACACCCCGCAGTGGTTTAAGCGGATGGAGCGCTGGCTGGGTGACAGCAGTCTGCAGCCGCTGGTGAATATCGCGAAGCAGCATGAAACCACCTACGGCGCGATGCAGCGTTTCATTGAAAAACCGCCGGGTAAACTGCGTATTTTTGAAATTTATCCCCCTAAGCCGCTGCTGAGCATGGCGCTGGGCAGCCGCATTCCTGCGCTGCGCATGGATTACAAAACGGGTCGGCTATGCGGACGCTACTTCCTGGCGACGGTGGGAAAAATGTTGGCGGAGCAACCGCCGCTTCACCGGCATAAACGCATTATTACGCCGCCTGCGATAGTCGCCAACGACGCCCTGACGATGCCGCTGGTGGATATCCCGCAGGCGAATGACGCTTTATTAGATAACGAGGATCTGGCGTGACGCACCGCTTTGTTGATACCCACTGCCACTTCGATTTTCCGCCGTTTACAGGGGATGAAGCGCAAAGCATTGCGAAAGCCGCCGAGGCAGGCGTTCAGGCCATTATTGTGCCTTCAGTTGAAGCGGCTTATTTTTCCCGCGTGCTGGCGCTTTCCGCACAACACCCCGCGCTCTTTGCCGCGCTTGGCCTGCATCCGATCGTGATTGAGCGTCATCTCGACGAGCATATTGAGAGGCTCGATGAGGTACTGATGACCGCAGGAGACAAACTTGTCGCCATCGGTGAGATCGGCCTCGATCTTTACCGTGAGGATCCGCAGTTTGAGCGCCAGCAGACGATCCTCGACGCGCAGCTCAGACTGGCGAAGCGTCACGATCTGCCGGTGATCCTCCACTCACGACGCACGCACGATAAGCTGGCAATGCACCTGAAACGCATCGATCTGCCGCGAAAAGGTGTTGTACACGGTTTCTCCGGCAGCCTGCAGCAGGCGCAGCGTTTTATTGAACTGGGCTATAAAATCGGCGTGGGCGGCACCATCACCTATCCACGGGCCAGTAAAACCCGCGACGTAATGGCCCAGCTGCCCTTGTCGGCCCTGCTGCTGGAAACCGACGCACCGGATATGCCGCTGAACGGTTTTCAGGGGCAGCCGAATCGCCCGGAACAGGCGGCGCGCGTGTTTACCTCCCTTTGTGAACTGCGAAAAGAGCCTGAAGAGGTGATTGCCGATGCGCTGCTGGAGAATACGCGGTCAGTATTTGGCATCACGCTATAGTTACAGCGCCGGACGGATCACCGTTATCTTCTGTTTTTCCAGCGCCTGCGCCAGCGGTTCAACGTCCTCTGGCGTGGCGCTGCGCCAGGACGCCGCCTCACCGTAAACGCCCTGCCCATGAAACGCGTTAATGCGCACTGGCACATTTCCAAGCCCATGGATAAACGTCGTCAGCGGCTTGAGCTGTTCCAGATAGTCACACTGCTCCGGAATGACCAGCAGACGGAGTTCCGTCAAACGATGACGTTCTGCCAGCCAGCGAATGCTTTGCTTGATCAGCGGGTTATCGCGCCCGGTCAGGAAGCGGTGGCGTTCGTTTCCCCACGCCTTGAGATCCAGCATCGCGCCATCCAGTACCGGCAGCAGCTTTTGCCAGCCGGTTTCACTTAACAGACCGTTGCTGTCGACCAGGCAGGTGAGATGGCGCAGGGCAGGATCGGCTTTGATCGCGGTGAACAGCGTGACTAAAAAGGGTAATTGCGTTGTGGCTTCACCGCCGCTCACGGTGATGCCTTCAATAAATGGCGCTGATTTGCGGATCTGCGCGAGGATCTCCTCCACGCTCAGGCGGTATGCCATGGGCGTCGCCTGCTGCTGGCACAGGTGCAGACAGGTATCGCACTGCTGACAGTGACTCTCCTGCCACCAGACGCGTCCGGCCTGAATGCTAAGGGCTTCATGAGGGCAGTGGGGAACGCAGTCTCCACAGTCGTTGCAGCGGCCGATCGTCCACGGATTGTGGCAGGTTTTGCAGCGCAGGTTGCAGCCCTGCAGGAACAGGGCCAGCCGGCTGCCCGGCCCGTCCACGCAGGAAAAAGGAATGACCTGACTAACTAAAGCGCATCTGCTGTTCATGGCTTATCACGCGTGGCTGACGTTCCAGAATACGGGTATTGCGCGCGGCCTCTTCACCCAGCCACGTGGTATTGGTTCTCGAACCTGCTTCCCGGTATTTCTCCAGATCCGATAATCGCACCATATAGCCGGTCACGCGGACCAGATCGTTACCCGCGACGTTGGCCGTAAATTCCCGCATGCCCGCGTTGAACGCGCCGAGACAGAGCTGAGCCACCGCCTGGGGATTCCGTTTTACCGTCTCATCCAATGTCAGTATGTCGCTTATCCCGGCATGATAGTGCTGGTGATGAGGGGCCACGGCCAGCAGGTGGCTGATGGGATCCGGCTCGTCGCCGTAGGGCAGACGCGCGCCCGGCGTGGTACCCGAATCAGAGCTGATCCCCGACTGCGCATGCAGCATCGCGCGCTGCTTCCAGCCATGTTTCACCGGCGTATGTTCAACAAACGCCGCCAGCTGTTCACTGATGCGATAGCCCAGCGCGTTGGCCTGCTCATCTTTGCCGTAACGCCCTTCGATACCGGCTTTTTCACAGAGCGCATTGACCGCTTCCGCGAGGCCGTACAGGCCAAACATGGGCACAAACCGATCGGCATCAATCAGCCCCTCTTTCACCAGGAAGCTATTCTCAAAGAAGCCGGACTGTTGATACAGAAAATCGCAGCGGGCATCGATGATGGCGATCTGCTGCTGGCAGTAGTGGGGAAGCGTACGGGTGAAAAAATCGTCGAGGGAGGTGCTGTGTTCGGCAATGGCTTTGAGGTTGAGGCGCACCAGGGTACTGCCGCCGCCAGCCAGCGGCAGGGAGTTGTAGCAACTCACGACACCGTAACGGCCTTTTGTGAAAATTTTATCATTCACCGGGCCATTAGAAATATGCGGTTTGCTGCATCCGCAAATGTTTTTAGCGACCGCATGCAGCAGATCGTCAGGCGTGATCGCCGGGTCATAAATAAACGTCAGATTCGGTGCGACCTGCTTCAGCTCGGCATCAGCGCGTAAAATGGCGCGCGTGACGGGCGTATCTGCCGGGCCGATATTGGCGTGCATAAAGGCGTCGGGCAAGGTGCGGTCGAGGTAACGCCAGAAACGTTTTATTCGAATATCGATTTCGTCTTGTGTTAGAATTCTAACATACGGTTGCAGAAGTGCATCGAGATGGCCGAGATAGACCGGCATCGATGTGACGGACGGAACATGATGGTAGAGGATGGTTAACAGCGAGAGGGCGTCATCAAGATCTTTCGCCCCCTCAAGCTCCAGCCACTCTGAACCGTTAGCCAGAAATGTTGCGTAATCCGGCAGAATGTAACGGGGTTTGTAGGGCGCGTGGCCTTCGAACATGTCGCAGATAAACCCCTCGTCCAGCGCGGCTCGGGCAGCCTCTGGTAGTGCCGGATAAGGCAGATTATTTTCCGCTTCCAGCGCCAGAAAATGCCGTTTTTGTTCGGGGGTTAGCACCGGACTGGTCACAATGTGCTGGCAACGTTGTTGCAGGGCGTCGGGGCTGGCGTGGGACATGTTCGCTTCCTTGAATGTTCTGCGGATGATGAACGGATTGTAGGAAGCCGGCCCGTCAGGGCTTTTGATCTGACAGGGGGAATCGCTGTTTTAGTCGACGATTTCCGAACTAAAGTTTGAAGAAGATCTCATTACAGTAATGCAAATTTGCACGCAGTTTTCATTAACTGTGATGAATGTCGAAGTGTGGATGCGGGTAGATGTTAGAATACTCACAGACCCGCAAGGTAAAATTGATACGGCACTGCCGTTGGAGAATGTTATGACCGATTTAACTGCAAGCAGCCTGCGCGCGTTGAAACTGATGGACCTGACCACCCTGAACGATGACGACACCAATGAAAAAGTCATCGCCCTGTGCCATCAGGCGAAAACGCCCGTCGGTAACACTGCAGCCATCTGTATCTACCCGCGCTTTATCCCGATTGCCCGTAAGACGCTGAAAGAGCAGGGTACTCCGGACGTGCGCATTGCAACCGTGACTAACTTCCCGCACGGCAACGACGATATTGAGATTGCGCTGGCAGAGACCCGTGCGGCGATTGCTTACGGCGCAGACGAAGTGGACGTCGTGTTCCCGTACCGTGCGCTGATCGCCGGCAACGAGCAGGTGGGCTTTGACCTGGTGAAAGCCTGTAAAGAGGCCTGCGCGGCGGCAAACGTGCTGCTTAAGGTGATCATCGAAACCGGCGAGCTGAAAGAAGAGGCGTTGATCCGTAAAGCTTCTGAAATCTCCATCAAAGCCGGTGCCGATTTCATCAAAACCTCAACCGGTAAAGTGCCGGTAAACGCGACCCCGGAAAGCGCACGCATCATGATGGAAGTGATCCGTGATATGGGCGTGGAAAAAACCGTGGGCTTCAAACCGGCGGGCGGTGTGCGTACCGCTGAAGATGCACAGACATTCCTCGCCATTGCAGATGAACTGTTCGGGGCTGACTGGGCTGATTCCCGTCACTACCGCTTCGGCGCGTCAAGCCTGCTGGCCAGCCTGCTGAAAGCGCTGGGACACGGCGACGGCAAGAGCGCAAGCAGCTACTGAGTTTGAATTGCCGGGTGGGGCTACGCTTACCCGGCCTACCCGGATCGTGGTCGGGTAAACCGTACCCGCCACCCTTCACCCGATTCCTCATGGGGGTTACCGTGTTTCTCGCACAAGAAATTATTCGTAAAAAACGTGATGGTCATGCATTAAGCGACGAAGAGATTCGCTTCTTTATCAACGGCATTCGTGATAACACCATCTCTGAAGGGCAGATTGCGGCTCTGGCGATGACCATCTTCTTCCACGATATGTCGATGCCCGAGCGTGTCTCGCTGACCATGGCGATGCGAGATTCAGGAACCGTTCTGGACTGGAAGAGCCTCAATCTTAACGGTCCGATTGTCGACAAACACTCTACCGGCGGCGTCGGCGATGTGACGTCGCTGATGCTCGGCCCCATGGTAGCCGCCTGCGGCGGTTACATTCCGATGATCTCCGGACGCGGCCTGGGCCACACCGGCGGTACGCTCGACAAACTGGAAGCCATTCCGGGCTTCGATATCTTCCCGGATGACAATCGCTTCCGTGACATTATTAAAGACGTTGGTGTGGCGATTATCGGCCAGACCAGCTCACTTGCTCCGGCAGACAAACGTTTCTACGCCACCCGCGATATTACCGCGACCGTTGACTCCATCCCGCTGATCACCGCCTCTATCCTGGCGAAGAAACTGGCGGAAGGTCTGGATGCGCTGGTGATGGACGTGAAGGTGGGCAGCGGTGCGTTTATGCCAACCTATGAACTCTCTGAAGCGCTGGCCGAAGCGATCGTTGGCGTCTCCAACGGCGCAGGCGTGCGCACCACCGCGCTCCTGACGGACATGAACCAGGTGCTGGCCTCCAGCGCCGGTAACGCAGTTGAAGTGCGTGAAGCGGTGCAGTTCCTGACGGGTGAATACCGTAACCCGCGCCTGTTCGACGTCACCATGGCGCTGTGCGTGGAGATGCTGATCTCCGGCAAGCTCGCCAAAGACGACGCCGAAGCGCGCGCGAAGCTGCAGGCGGTGCTGGACAACGGCAAAGCGGCGGAGATCTTCGGCCGCATGGTTGCCGCGCAGAAAGGCCCGACAGACTTCGTCGAAAACTATGCGAAGTATCTGCCAACCGCGACGCTCAGCAAAGCGGTGTATGCCGACAGTGAAGGATTTGTCTCCGCCATGGACACCCGTGCGCTGGGTATGGCGGTGGTCTCGATGGGCGGCGGTCGCCGTCAGGCCTCAGACACCATTGATTACAGCGTTGGCTTTACCGATATGGCCCGCCTGGGCGACAGCGTTGACGGCCAACGTCCGCTGGCGGTGATCCACGCGAAAGACGAAGCCAGCTGGCAGGAAGCGGCGAAAGCGGTGAAAGCGGCCATTGTGCTCGATGACAAAGCGCCAGAAACCACACCGACGGTCTATCGCCGTATTACCGAATAGCGGTATACTGATCTGATCGATAATTTTTGAAGCACTACGTACGGAGAACAATTATGAAACGTGCATTTATTATGGTGCTGGACTCATTCGGCATCGGCGCAACCGAAGATGCAGAACGTTTTGGTGACGTGGGTTCCGATACCATGGGTCACATCGCGGAAGCCTGTGCAAAAGGCGAAGCGGACAACGGTCGTAAAGGCCCTCTGACTCTACCCAACCTGACCCGCCTCGGCCTGGTCAAAGCGCATGAAGGTTCTACCGGTAAAATTGCCGCCGGTATGGACGGCAACGCGGAAGTGGTGGGTGCCTACGCCTGGGCGCACGAACTCTCTTCCGGTAAAGACACCCCGTCAGGGCACTGGGAAATCGCCGGTGTGCCGGTGCTGTTCGACTGGGGTTATTTCTCCGATCACGAGAACAGCTTCCCGCAGGAACTGCTGGATAAGCTGGTGAAGCGTGCCAATCTGCCGGGCTACCTCGGTAACTGCCACTCTTCCGGTACCGTGATTCTGGACGAGCTGGGCGAAGAGCACATGAAGACCGGCAAGCCGATTTTCTACACCTCTGCTGACTCCGTGTTCCAGATTGCCTGCCACGAAGAAACGTTTGGCCTGGATAAACTCTACGAGCTGTGCGAAATCGCCCGTGAAGAGCTGACCGAAGGCGGCTACAACATTGGCCGCGTTATCGCGCGTCCGTTTATCGGCGACAAAGCGGGTAATTTCCAGCGTACCGGTAACCGTCACGACCTGGCCGTTGAGCCACCGGCGCCTACCGTGCTGCAGAAGCTGGTTGATGAAAAAGGCGGTCACGTGGTTTCCGTGGGTAAAATCGCGGATATTTACGCCAACTGCGGTATCACGAAGAAAGTGAAAGCGACCGGTCTGGATGCGCTGTTTGATGCCACTATCAAAGAGATGAAAGATGCGGGCGACAACACCATCGTCTTTACCAACTTCGTGGACTTCGACTCCTCCTGGGGTCACCGTCGCGACGTAGCGGGTTATGCAGCCGGTCTCGAGCTGTTTGACCGCCGTCTGCCGGAGCTGATGGAGCTGGTCGGAGAAGATGACATTCTGATCCTGACCGCGGACCACGGCTGTGACCCAACCTGGACCGGTACCGACCACACCCGTGAGCACATTCCGGTGCTGGTGTACGGTCCGAAAGTGAAACCCGGTTCGCTCGGTCACCGTGAAACCTTCGCGGACATCGGCCAGACTATCGCGAAATACTTTGGTACGTCTGACATGGAATATGGCAAGGCCATGTTCTGAATGATGTTGGGTGCGGCCTGATGCCCTCACCCCAACCTTCTCCCACAGGGAGAGGGAGAACAGAATGTAGGCCGGGTAAGGCGTAGCCGCCACCCGGCAAAAACAACAATGTAAAAGGAACTGAAGATGGCAACTCCTCACATTAATGCAGAAATGGGTGATTTCGCTGACGTCGTATTGATGCCGGGCGACCCGCTGCGCGCCAAGCACATTGCAGAAACTTTCCTCGAAGACGTGCGTGAAGTGAACAACGTTCGCGGCATGCTGGGCTTCACCGGGACCTACAAAGGCCGCAAAATCTCTGTAATGGGCCACGGTATGGGTATCCCGTCCTGCTCTATCTACACCAAAGAGCTGATCACCGACTTCGGCGTGAAGAAAATCATCCGCGTCGGCTCCTGCGGTGCGGTGCGTATGGACGTTAAGCTGCGTGACGTGGTAATTGGTATGGGTGCCTGCACCGATTCCAAAGTTAACCGTATGCGTTTTAAGGATCATGACTTCGCGGCGATTGCCGACTTCGGCATGGTGCGTAACGCGGTTGACGCGGCAAAAGCGCTGGGCGTGGACGCGCGCGTGGGTAACCTGTTCTCCGCTGATCTGTTCTATGCACCAGACGGCGGCGAGATGTTCGACGTGATGGAAAAATACGGCATCCTGGGCGTGGAAATGGAAGCTGCGGGCATCTACGGCGTCGCGGCTGAGTTCGGTGCGAAAGCGCTGACCATCTGCACCGTGTCTGACCACATCCGTACCCACGAGCAGACCACCGCTGCCGAGCGTCAGACCACCTTCAACGACATGATCAAAATCGCGCTGGAATCTGTTCTGCTGGGCGATAAAGAGTAAGCGCTGTTGTGCCGGGTGGCGGCTTCGCCTGACCCGGCCTACGGTTTTCCAGGCCCGCTAAGCGTAGCGCCAGCGGGCTTTTTTACTAGCGCACGGCCTGTGCAATCCACGCTGATAACTCCCGCAGCTCATTTTCCTGCTCCGGAAAATCCCCAATCAACGCGTCACATTCCTGCTGCAGCATATCCGCCCGGTACAAACAGCCCTGTAAACGTGCTGCGAGTGCTTCCAGCGGCGCCGGATTCAGACTGTCCGTAAACACCTGTGTGCGGGTGATATGCCCTTTCTCGACGTCAAAGTGTAGTTCCACGCCCCCCCAGGTAAAACGCTCGTCCAGCAGGTGAGAGAAGGCCGGTGCCTGGCCGAAGTTCCACTCCCAACTGCTCTGGCGGGCAAACGTTTCTGCAAAATTTGGCAGGTCCGGCGTCTTATCCGGCGAAATGACTTCAGCTTCCACGCGCTCGCCGTAATGCGCGAAGAACGCCTCGCGCACGGCCTCACAGATTTGCTCATGGGTAATGCCCGGCAGCAGCTCGACCAGGTTCGCCACGCGGCCGCGCACGGAGGTAATTCCCTTCGCCTGCAGCTTTTTCTTGTCGGGATTCAGGTAGTTCGCCAGCCGACTGAGATCGGCGTTAAGAAGAAGGGTGCCGTGGTGGAACCCGCGATCCATCGTTTCGCGATAGGCAGAGCCGGATACTTTGCGATCCCCGTCGGGCGTTTTGACCACCAGATCGTTACGTCCGGAAGCTTCCGCCGTCACGCCGAGCGCATTGAGCGCGTTGAGCACAATCGAGGTGGAGATGGTTTTGTCGTATTCCGGTTTACCCGCCATAAAGGTAAAGCAGGTATTGCCCAGATCGTGAAACACCGCGCCACCGCCGCTGCTGCGGCGCGCCAGACGAACATTGTCCTCTTCCATACGCCGCGTGTTGCACTCTTTCCACGGGTTTTGTGCGCGGCCAATAACCACCGTATCGGCGTTGCGCCAGAGAAACAGGACGCGCTGGGTAGCGGGCATCTGGCGGAAGATGCACTCTTCAACCGCGAGATTAAACCAGGGATCGTAAGAGTCAGAGATAAGCAGGCGTAACGTCGTCATGGCAGAGTTCCTTTTCCGAATCATCCGCCTACTTTATCACTATTCTTTCTTCTCGCTCTCTTCGTCTTCGGGAACGGATTTGCTGGCGGTCAGCAGGAACGGGGATTGCTGCCAGCGCGAGCGTTTGCCCCGAAGCAGGGTGCGTGCGAGAACCACGCCAATGGCGAGCGAAAGCAGCAGCATCAGGCGCAGAATGTTGGTGGTGTTATCAACCTGCTTGGCTTCGGTTGGCAGAGTATGCGTATCAAGGGTCAGGCGCAGATAGCCCAGCGGACCATTCTTTCCCTGAATGGGCTCGACAATCTGCTGGTTGAAATAGCCGCCGGCTTTTTTACCGTCCAGCGCCAGCCTGTCGCGTACGTCGACATGTTCGCCCGCGCGGGCAATCAGGTCGCCTTGCTCGTCATAGACACCGGCATCCAGGATGCGGCTGTTTTCCGTCAGCAGACGTAAAACCTGGCCTATACGTTTTTCGTCCGGCGTTTCGGTACGCATGGACGGCGCAATATTAAACGTTACCTGGCGTGCCAGCGTGCGGGCCAGCTCTTCAAACTGCGGATTGCGTTGCCGTTGATGATTCTGGCTGAACCACGACGCCCCTTGCATCAGCACCACTAACAGTGCGAGACAGGAGAGGACAATCACGGCGCGATGGAGCCGGAATTTCAGTTTTGCGCGAGCCATATTCCACCTGCTGAAAATTTACGGCTTAATGTTGCCAGAAGTGATGGTTACAGGGTAGCCTCATGCGTTATTTTCCCTCTGCAACCTTCCGGCGCGAACGAAATTACAGGAGCTTTAATGCCGAACATTACCTGGTGTGACCTGCCAACGGATGTCTCTTTATGGCCAGGATTGCCGCTCTCTTTAAGTGGCGATGAGGTGATGCCTCTGGATTACCACGCCGGTCGTAGCGGCTGGCTCCTCTACGGACGCGGTCTGGATAAGCAACGCCTGACCCAGTATCAAAGCAAGCTGGGCGCTGCGATGGTTATCGTCGCCGCCTGGTGCGTTGAAGACTACCAGGTCATTCGCCTGGCCGGCTCCCTGACGCAGCGCGCAACGCGTCTGGCGCATGACGCCGGGCTGGATGTCGCCCCGCTGGGCAAAATACCGCACCTGAAGACGCCGGGTCTGCTGGTGATGGACATGGACTCGACGGCGATCCAGATCGAATGTATCGACGAGATCGCCAAACTGGCGGGCAGCGGCGAGCTGGTAGCGGAAGTGACCGAGCGTGCGATGCGCGGTGAACTGGACTTCACCGCCAGCCTGCGACAGCGCGTGGCGACCCTGAAAGGGGCCGATGCCAACATCCTGCGCCAGGTGCGCGATGTGCTGCCGCTGATGCCAGGGCTGACGCAGCTGGTGCTGAAGCTGCAGTCCCTTGGCTGGAAAGTGGCGATTGCGTCCGGGGGCTTCACCTTCTTCGCAGATTATCTGCGGGAAAAACTGCATCTGGCCACCGTGGTGGCTAATGAGCTGGAGATCATGGACGGTAAACTGACCGGCCAGGTGATCGGCGATATTGTGGATGCTCAGTACAAAGCCAACACCCTGACCCGTCTGGCGGAAAAATATGAGATTCCGGTCGTGCAGACCGTCGCCATCGGGGACGGCGCAAACGACCTGCCGATGATCAAAGCGGCCGGACTTGGCATTGCCTACCATGCCAAGCCAAAAGTGAATGAAAAGACGGAAGTGACTATCCGTCATGCTGACCTGATGGGGGTATTCTGCATTCTCTCTGGCAGCCTTAATCAGAAATAACGAGGTAAAACGTGGCGAAAGCTCCAAAACGCGCATTTGTCTGTAATGAATGTGGTGCGGATTATCCGCGCTGGCAGGGGCAATGCAGCGCCTGTCATGCCTGGAACACCATCACCGAAGTGCGTGGTGTGGCGGCTTCGCCGAGCGTGGCGCGCAACGAACGCCTGAGCGGCTATGCGGGTAATGCCGGTGTGGCGAAGGTACAAAAGCTTTCGGACATCAGTCTTGAAGCGTTGCCGCGCTTCTCCACCGGCTTCAAAGAGTTTGACCGCGTGCTCGGCGGCGGCGTGGTGCCGGGCAGCGCCATTCTTATCGGCGGTAACCCTGGCGCGGGTAAATCGACCCTGCTGCTGCAAACGCTCTGCAAGCTCGCCGAGCAGATGAAAACCCTGTACGTCACGGGCGAAGAGTCGCTGCAGCAGGTGGCGATGCGCGCGCACCGTCTGGGTCTGCCCACCGGCAACCTGAACATGCTGTCAGAAACCAGCATCGAGCAGATCTGTATGATCGCCGAAGAAGAGCAGCCGAAGCTGATGGTGATCGACTCCATCCAGGTGATGCATATGGCGGACATTCAGTCCTCACCGGGCAGCGTGGCGCAGGTGCGTGAAACGGCGGCCTACCTGACGCGCTTTGCCAAAACGCGCGGCGTGGCAATTGTGATGGTCGGCCACGTCACGAAAGACGGCTCGCTGGCGGGGCCAAAAGTGCTCGAACACTGTATCGACTGCTCCGTAATGCTCGACGGCGACGCGGACTCCCGTTTCCGTACCCTGCGCAGCCACAAAAACCGCTTTGGGGCGGTGAACGAACTGGGGGTGTTTGCCATGACCGAACAGGGGCTGCGTGAAGTCAGCAACCCGTCGGCCATCTTCCTGAGTCGTGGCGATGAAATCACCTCCGGCAGTTCGGTGATGGTGCTGTGGGAAGGGACACGACCGCTGCTCGTCGAAATTCAGGCGCTGGTCGATCACTCGATGATGGGCAACCCGCGGCGCGTGGCGGTCGGTCTGGAACAGAACCGTCTGGCGATCCTGCTGGCGGTGCTGCACCGTCATGGCGGGCTGCAGATGGCGGATCAGGACGTTTTCGTTAACGTGGTCGGCGGCGTCAAAGTCACTGAGACCAGCGCGGACCTGGCGCTGCTGCTGGCGATGGTCTCCAGCCTGCGCGATCGACCGCTGCCGCAGGATCTGGTCGTCTTCGGCGAAGTGGGCCTGGCCGGGGAAATCCGTCCGGTGCCCAGCGGGCAGGAGCGTATCTCCGAGGCGGCAAAACACGGTTTCCGCCGGGCGATCGTTCCGGCCGCCAACGTGCCGAAAAAAATCCCGGAAGGGATGCAGGTATTTGGCGTGAAAAAACTCGCAGATGCGTTAAATGTCTTTGACGACTTATAATTACGTATTCGATTTTGCAGGAGGCACCGTAATTTATGTCATCATTTGACTACATCAAAACCGCAATCCGTCAGAAGGGCTGCACGCTGCAGCAGGTGGCGGACGCCAGCGGTATGACCAAAGGCTACCTTAGCCAGCTGCTGAACGCCAAAATCAAAAGCCCCAGCGCGCAGAAGCTGGAAGCGCTGCACCGCTTTCTGGGGCTTGAATTTCCGCGTATGCAAAAGAACATCGGCGTGGTGTTTGGCAAGTTTTACCCGCTGCATACCGGGCATATCTATCTGATCCAGCGCGCCTGTAGTCAGGTGGATGAACTGCATATCATCATGGGGTACGACGAAACCCGCGATCGCCAGCTGTTTGAGGACAGCGCCATGTCGCAGCAGCCGACCGTGCCGGACCGCCTTCGCTGGCTGCTTCAGACCTTCAAGTATCAGAAAAATATTCGCATTCATGCTTTCAATGAAGAGGGCATGGAGCCCTATCCGCACGGCTGGGATGTGTGGAGCAACGGCATCAAGGCGTTTATGGAAGAGAAGGGCATTGCCCCGAACTGGATCTACACCTCTGAAGCGTCCGACGCGCCGCAGTTCCGCGAGCATCTGGGCATTGAAACGGTGCTTATCGATCCGAAGCGCACCTTTATGAACATCAGCGGGGCGCAGATCCGCGAAAACCCGTTCCGCTACTGGGATTACATCCCGACTGAGGTGAAGCCGTTTTTCGTGCGTACGGTGGCGATCCTGGGCGGCGAGTCGAGCGGGAAATCAACGCTGGTCAATAAGCTGGCGAATATCTTCAACACCACCAGTGCCTGGGAGTACGGACGCGATTATGTCTTCTCCCATCTGGGTGGGGATGAGATGGCCCTGCAGTATTCCGACTACGATAAAATCGCGCTTGGGCATGCCCAGTACATTGATTTCGCGGTGAAATACGCCAACAAGGTGGCGTTTATCGATACCGATTTCGTGACCACGCAGGCGTTCTGTAAAAAGTACGAAGGGCGCGAACACCCGTTCGTGCAGGCGCTGATTGATGAATACCGCTTTGACCTGGTGATCCTGCTGGAAAACAACACCCCGTGGGTGGCTGATGGCATGCGTAGCCTTGGCAGCTCCGTGGACAGGCGTGAGTTCCAGACCATGCTGGTGGATATGCTCAGGGAGAACAACGTTGAGTTTGTGCATGTGGAAGAGTCGGATTACGACTCCCGTTTCCTGCGCTGCGTCGAGCTGGTGAGGGAGATGATGGGGGAGCAGGGATAAGCGTTAACCGCCCTCTCCCTGTGGGAGAGGGCCGGGGTGAGTGCATCAAACCACTCAGAACTCAACCACCACTTTCCCGCGCATATGCCCGTCCAGCACTTTACGGTGCGCCTCGGTAATGCTTTCCACGCTCAGCCCGTGCAGCGTTTCACTCAGCGAACTTTCCACCACGCCGGTATCCACGAGCTTCGCCACCTCATTTAAGATTTCACCCTGACGCGCCATATCAGCGGTCTGGTACATGCTGCGGGTGTACATAAATTCCCAGTGCAGGGCGGCGGATTTCGATTTCAGCTTGTCCTGGTTCAGCGGATGCGCGTTCTCAACGATGGAACAGATATGCCCCTGAGGCGCAATCAGGTCACTGACCGCATCCCAGTGTCCGTCGGTGTCGTTGAGGATGAAAATATAATCCACAAAGGTGAGTCCCTGTTTCGCCAGCTCGCCTTTCAGGTCGTGGTAGTTCACCACCACATCTGCACCGCGATCGCGACACCACCGGGCGGAATCGTCTCGTGAAGCCGTGGCTATGATCTTCACCTTGCTGTTGTGCTTCGCAAAGGGGATCGCCAGCGATCCCACCCCACCCGCACCGCCGATGATCAGCAGCGTTTTGTCTGCGCCAGCATCCTGAATGTTCAGCCGTTCAAACAGGCCTTCCCACGCGGTGAGTGCGGTCAACGGGAGAGCAGCGGCAGCCGCCCAGCCGAGGCTTGAGGGTTTGTGCCCGACAATGCGCGCGTCAATCAACTGATGGGTGGTGTTGCTGCCTGGACGGGTGATGTCCCCTGCGTACCACACTTCATCCCCCGGTTTGAATCCGGTGACGCCCGCCCCAACGGCTTTGACGATCCCGCTGGCATCCCATCCGAGCACGCGCGGCGCTTTCAGCCCGTTTTGGGTCAGGCTTGCATGCACCTTGGTGTCCACCGGGTTAATGGAGACGGCTTTCACCTCCACCAGCAGATCGTGCTCGCCGGGCTGCGGCATTGGCGAAGTGATTTCAATGAAAGTGGAAGGATTTTCTGGGTTAACGGCAATGGCTTTGACTGACATGGTGTGCTCCTCAATGGAATACGTTTTGTTGAGACTAGTCTATTAAGTGGCCATGCGCGTGATAAGATGGACAATCAAGAACTCAGTGTTCGTACAGGATGAACAATCATGTTTAAACAGCTGCAGGATATGGCGCTGTTTGCGCTGGTGGCTGAGATGGGCAGCTTCACTGCCGCAGCGCAGAAAGCCGGCCTGCCGAAATCCAGCGTGAGCCAGCGCATCAGCCAGCTTGAACAGCAGGTGGGGATCCGCCTGCTTAACCGCACCACGCGCCGGCTGAATCTGACGTTTGCGGGTGAACACTATCTTGTCCACTGCCGGGAGATGCTGGCGGCCAGCGAGCGGGCGGAGTACGCCATTCAGCGCCTGCGCGAAAACCCAAGCGGGCGGCTTCGCATCACCTGCCCGGCAGGGATTGGTGCGACATTACTGGCGCATTTGAACGCCGAATTTCAGCTCCGCTATCCTGACGTTTCGCTCGATGTTTCCATTTCTGACGACGTGCTGGACCTGGTCGAGTCAGGCTTTGACGTGGCACTGCGAACCGGTAAGCCGCAGGACTCCTCTCTGATAGGTCGGATGATCGGCCACTGCCCGCGCTATATGATGGCCTCACCGGCGTATCTGGCGCGTCGGGAGCCGCTGACGCTTCCTCGCCAGCTGGTGGAGCACCGCTGTATTACCCACAAAGCCTGGTCTGAGTGGCTGCTGCAAAGCGCAGGCGAAGATTACCGCTACCTGCCGGATAACGCGCACATGACCGATAATCTGGTATACGCCCGCGAATGTGCGATTGCCGGTGCGGGGATCACGCTGCTTCCGGCATTTTTGCTGGAAGATAAGGTCGAGAAAGGGGCACTGGTGCAGGTGCTGCCGGAATGGCGCGTCGAAGGAAACGACCTGTGGCTGGCCTACCCGAGCCGTAAGCTCAACTCGCCTGCGTTGATGAGCTATATCGAGTTTGCGATGCAGTTTGACGAGGTGAAGCGGTATTACGTGGGCGGGTGATTATGTGCGGACTGATGCCCTCACCCTGACCCTCTCCCACGGGGAGAGGGAGCAACCATAAAAAACGGCAACCGAAGTTGCCGTTTTGCTTTTATTTCGCAATACGCTTGTACTTAATACGCTTCGGCTCCAGCGCGTCTGCGCCCAGCGTGCGTTTCTTGTACTCTTCGTATTCGGTGAAGTTACCTTCGAAGAACTCCACTTTACCTTCATCCTGGTAGTCCAGAATGTGGGTTGCGATACGGTCAAGGAACCAGCGGTCGTGCGAGATAACCATCGCGCAGCCCGGGAACTCCAGCAGGGCGTTTTCCAGCGCGCGCAGGGTTTCGATGTCCAGGTCGTTGGTTGGTTCATCGAGCAGCAGTACGTTACCGCCCACCTGCAGCAGCTTCGCCAGGTGCAGACGACCGCGCTCACCGCCGGACAGCTCGCCTACGCGTTTGCCCTGGTCGGTGCCTTTGAAGTTAAAGCGGCCAACGTAGGCGCGGCTTGGCATCTCGGTGTTGCCGATACGCATGATATCCAGACCGCCGGAAACTTCTTCCCACACGGTTTTGCTGTTATCCATCGCGTCACGGAACTGGTCAACGGACGCCAGCTTCACGGTTTCACCCAGGGTGATAGAACCGCTGTCAGGCTGTTCCTGACCGGACATCATGCGGAACAGGGTCGATTTACCCGCGCCGTTCGGACCGATGATCCCAACGATAGCCCCTTTCGGTACGGAGAAAGAGAGATCGTCGATCAGCACACGGTCGCCGTAGGACTTACGCAGGTTGGTCACTTCAACCACTTTATCCCCCAGACGTGCTCCAGGTGGAATAAACAGTTCGTTGGTTTCGTTACGTTTCTGGTATTCGGTATTGTTAAGCTCTTCAAAGCGTGCCAGACGGGCTTTGCCCTTGGACTGACGGCCTTTCGTGCCCTGACGTACCCACTCCAGTTCTTTCTCGATAGACTTACGACGCGCCGCTTCCTGAGACGCTTCCTGCGCCAGACGCTGATCTTTCTGCTCCAGCCAGGAAGAGTAGTTGCCTTCCCATGGAATACCTTCACCGCGGTCCAGCTCCAGGATCCAGCCGGCAACGTTGTCGAGGAAGTAACGGTCGTGGGTAATCGCCACCACGGTGCCTTCGAAGTCGTGCAGGAAGCGTTCCAGCCACGCTACGGATTCTGCATCCAGGTGGTTAGTTGGTTCGTCGAGGAGCAGCATGTCTGGTTTTTCCAGCAGCAGGCGGCACAGCGCCACGCGGCGGCGTTCACCACCGGAGAGGTTTGCAATTTTCGCATCCCAGTCCGGCAGACGCAGAGCGTCAGCGGCGCGCTCCAGTTGCACGTTCAGGTTGTGGCCGTCGTGCGCCTGGATGATCTCTTCAAACTTGCCTTGCTGTGCGGCCAGTTTATCGAAGTCCGCATCCGGCTCGGCGTATTTGGCATACACTTCATCCAGGCCTTTCAGGGCGTTGACGACTTCAGCAACGGCTTCTTCGACGGACTCACGGACGGTGTGTTCCGGGTTCAGCTGAGGTTCCTGCGGCAGGTAACCAATTTTGATGCCAGGCTGCGGACGGGCTTCACCTTCGATGTCTGTATCGATGCCGGCCATGATGCGCAGCAGGGTGGACTTACCGGCACCGTTGAGACCCAGAACACCAATTTTTGCGCCCGGGAAGAAGCTCAGCGAGATATTTTTAAGAATATGACGTTTCGGCGGAACCACTTTGCCGACACGATGCATGGTATAAACGAATTGAGCCACGTTGGACTTCGCCTCTTTTATCGTAATGAGAATGGAATTCAGCCTCGAAGTGTAGCCTTTTTCCCGTCCTAATCCCAGCCAGGAACGTCGGGAGTGTTAAAACGCGCAAGAAAGGTAAAAAAGTGTCCATGACGTGGCGCGTTGCAGGATGCCTGGTTAGCATAAGTTGATTAGACTTTGACGTGGCAAGACGCTGCAATTGACGAAAAAACAATGAGGAAGAGCTTGTGGAAAAAGCCAAACGGGTGGTCTGGCGTCTGCTGGCTGCCAGCGTATGCGTAATGGCGGTAAGCCAGGCGGTGCATGCCGATTCACTGGATGAACAACGTAACCGCTACGCCCAGATTAAACAGGCGTGGGACAACAAGCAGATGGAAACCGTGCAGGCGCTGATGCCGACGCTGAAGGATTATCCGCTGTATCCGTATCTGGAGTATCGTCAGATCACGGACGATCTCATGAATCAACCGACCGTCACCGTGAATAATTTCATTCAGGCGAACCCGACCCTGCCGCCGGCGCGGACCCTGCAGTCTCGCTTTGTGAACGAACTGGCGCGCCGTGAAGACTGGCGTGGCCTGCTGGCGTTCAGTCCTGATAAGCCGAATACCACCGAAGCCCAGTGTAACTACTACTATGCGAAATGGGCCACCGGTCAGCAGGAGGAGGCCTGGGCTGGGGCGAAAGAGCTGTGGCTGACCGGAAAAAGCCAGCCAAACGCCTGCGATTCGCTGTTTGGCGCATGGCGCGCCTCCGGCAAGCAGGACCCGCTGGCCTACCTTGAGCGCATCCGTCTGGCGATGAAAGCCGGAAACACGCGTCTGGTGACCGCGCTGGCGGGGCAGATGCCGTCTGATTACCAGACGATCTCCTCGGCAGTTATTGCACTGGCAAACGATCCCAACAGCGTACTGACCTTTGCGCGCAGTACGGGGGCGACTGATTTTACCCGCCAGATGGCGGCGGTAGCCTTCTCCAGCGTAGCGCGTGACGATGTGGAAAACGCGCGGCTGATGATCCCGCAACTGGTGCAGGCGCAGCAGCTTAATGAAGACCAAACCCAGGAGTTGCGCGACATCGTTGCATGGCGACTGATGGGCACGGATGTGACCGACGAACAGGCGCGCTGGCGAGACGATGCGATTATGCGCTCAAACTCCACCTCGCTGGTGGAACGTCGTGTGCGAATGGCGCTGGGGACGGGCGATCGCCGGGGGCTGAATACCTGGCTGGCGCGTTTGCCTATGGAAGCGAAAGAGAAGGACGAATGGCGCTACTGGCAGGCCGATCTGCTAATGGAGCGCGGTCGTGATGATGAAGCCAAAGAGATCCTCCATGCGTTGATGCAGCAGCGCGGGTTCTACCCGATGGCGGCCGCACAGCGTCTGGGCGAGGAGTACACCTTCCGCATTGATAAAGCGCCCGCGAATGCTAACCCGGCGCTGACGCAGGGGCCGGAAATGGCGCGCGTGCGCGAGCTGATGTACTGGAACATGGACAATACCGCGCGCAGCGAGTGGGCGAATCTGGTGACCAGCCGCACCACCGACGAAAAAGCCCAGCTTGCCCGCTATGCCTTTGATAATCACTGGTGGGATCTGAGCGTGCAGGCGACGATCGCCGGTAAGCTGTGGGATCATCTCGAAGAGCGTTTCCCGCTGGCTTATAACGATCTTTTCGAACGCTACACCCGCGGTAAAGATATCCCGCAAAGTTACGCGATGGCGATTGCCCGTCAGGAGAGCGCGTGGAACCCGAAAGTCCGTTCCCCGGTAGGTGCCAGTGGCCTGATGCAGATCATGCCGGGTACGGCGACGCATACGGTGAAGATGTTTAATATTCCAGGGTACAGCAGCCCGTCACAGCTGCTGGATCCGGATACCAACATTAACATCGGTACCAGCTATCTCCAGTACGTGTATCAGCAGTTCGGCAATAACCGCATCTTCTCTTCGGCGGCCTATAACGCGGGGCCGGGTCGCGTGCGTACCTGGCTCGGCAACAGCGCCGGACGCATCGACGCCGTGGCGTTTGTCGAGAGTATTCCGTTTTCGGAAACCCGCGGATACGTGAAAAACGTGCTGGCGTATGATGCCTACTATCGCTACTTCATGGGGCAGAAAGATACCCTGATGAGCGATGCCGAGTGGCAGAGACGTTACTGATCGGCGTGGGTTGTGTTATGCTGTACTCGCTAATGAGTACAAGAGGCAGCATAACATGACCCCGCATTCCCCGTATTCCTCGGCAATGGCCGAACAACGTCACCAGGAGTGGCTTCGTTTTGTGGAGTTGCTTCGCCAGTCATACGATCAGGATCTGCATCTACCCCTGATGCAGCTGATGCTCACGCCGGACGAGCGCGAGGCGCTGGGCACGCGCGTGCGGATCATTGAAGAGTTGTTGCGCGGTGAGATGAGCCAGCGCGAGCTCAAAAATGAACTGGGCGCGGGCATCGCAACGATTACCCGCGGCTCGAACAGCCTGAAGTCGGCCCCGGTAGAGCTGCGCCAGTGGCTGGAAGCGGTGTTGTTGAAAAATGCTTAACGATAAATCGCGTTATGGAACGGGCTTAACGCCAGGATCACCGCCTGGTGGTAAACGCCTGAACGCGTCAGCGCGCCGGCGGTAAAGACGCCAATCGCCCCTTCTTTACGGCCAATTTCGTCAATGCCGGTGTACTGCGACATCACCGGCCCGAGCGCTTCACCCGCAAGCACTTTTTCCAGAATGATCGCCGGCAGCGGCAGGGTGGCCGAACGTGCTTCACCGCGCTGTTCACGGCTTTCAATCACCACCCAGCTAAAGGTTGCGCCTTCATCGATACCGGCTTCAATGGCGACCCAAAAGTCAGCGTCCGGTGCTGCCGCTCTGGCATTTGCCACGCGATTTCGTGCGCCAGCGCGCGTTTCCTCGCTGCCAAACGGCTGTTCAGGAACGCCACTCTCGACGCCGATGGCTTCAATATGGCAGGATCCTGCGCCGAAGATCTCTTCAAATGCCCTTAGAATTGCCTGAATTTTGGCAGGATTAGTGGTAGCAGAGACAACATGGTGCATAATTAAGCTCGATTCAAAAAAAACTCATCGCAGTATAACGGAAAAAAAGCATGTTACAGGTATACCTTGTTCGCCACGGTGAAACGCAGTGGAACGCCGAGCGACGTATTCAAGGCCAGTCAGACAGTCCTCTCACTGAGAAGGGTGTGCAGCAAGCGTGGCAGGTGGCAGAGCGTGCCAGAACGCTGGGCATTACCCACGTCATCACCAGCGACTTAGGTCGCACACAGCAGACGGCGCGCATCATCGCGGACGCCTGCGGCTGTGATGTTATGCTTGAGCCGCGTCTGCGCGAACTGGATATGGGCGTGCTGGAAAAGCGTCATATCGATACGCTGACTGAAACGGAAGAGGGCTGGCGTCGCACGCTGGTGAACGGTACCGAAGATGGCCGTATCCCTGAAGGTGAATCCATGCAGGAGCTCAGCGTACGTATGCATGCCGCACTGGCGGAATGCCTGAAGCTGCCGGCGGGAAGCCGTCCGCTGCTGGTGAGTCACGGGATTGCGTTGGGTTGCCTGGTGAGCACGATCCTCGGATTACCCGCTTATGCTGAGCGCCGTTTGCGTCTGCGTAACTGCTCCATTTCCCGGATTGATTATCAGGAAAGCGCGTGGCTGGCGTCAGGCTGGGTGGTGGAGATGGCAGGGGACATTTCACATCTTGATGCCCCTGCGCTCGATGAACTGCAGCGTTAACGACGTATTGGAATCAGGAATTCCATACGCAGATTGATTGGGCCTTCTTCCGGTTTAGCGTCCTGCGCCGGGTAGTAGCGCTCAATGTCCTGACCCTTACGGCGATTCAGATTCAGCATTGGCATGCAGGTCCCGTAAACGGTCAGGATGAACTCCTGAACACCCGTTCCCAGCCCTTCATAGGCGAACATCACGTACTCGCCACCTTCCAGCACCACAGGCTTTGAACCCTGAATATAGCCATTAGCCATGTCTGGCGTTAGCGCGGTGGTGTAGAACACCTCCTGCTCATCATCCTTTTCCTGGCTTGGGTGCGTTTCGTTGAGGCCATACAGAATCGGCGGGATCGCCGGCGCGTGGCTCAGGAAGTCGCGCCAGAACTGGACGCGCATCTGATGACGGAACTCAGAAATCTGCTCAAGGGAGCACGAGTAACTCTGCGTTGTCCCGATCAGATGGGTTTCAGGCAGCGTGACGATTTCGTATTTCGGCATCGCGAACTCGCCCAGACGCAGCGGCGGACGCATACCAAACGAGCTCCAGTCAGGCGAGCGACGATAAAGCGCTGGCGTCAACGAGAACTGTTTTTTAAAGGCGCGGGTGAAGGTCTGCTGCGAATCGAAACGATACTGCAGAGCAATATCCAGGATCGGGCGCGCGGTCAGGCGCAATGCCACAGCAGATTTTGACAGACGACGTGCGCGTATATAGGCCCCGATAGCATGACCGGTGACATCCTTGAACATCCTTTGCAGATGCCACTTGGAATAGCCTGCTTTAGCCGCCACATTGTCCAGTGACAAAGGCTGGTCGAGGTGACCTTCCAGCCAGGTGAGCAGGTCGCGAATAATTCCAGCCTGATCCATATACTATCCTCATCCTTAAAACAGCAGGTGCCTGATAACAGGTTAGCGGATAATAGCATTTTTTGATGTTTTAGCATTCAGTGTTTTTTTTGCGCATTCATGCTTTTTGGCGCACATTATGGGCAAATATATTCTAATCCTGTGATCTTGCTACATTTTTGTCTAAAGTGTTGAATAATCGCTCAGCGTAATTTTTAAGAATGGTAACAATATGAAATACAAGACTTTGATCTTCACCGCATTGATGCTGATGGTCGGGCGCGCCGCGCAGGCTGAACAGATTGGCTCCGTCGATACCGTGTTTAAAATGTTTGGCCCGGACCACAAAATTGTGGTGGAGGCGTTTGACGATCCGGACGTGAAAAACGTCACCTGCTATGTCAGCCGTGCGAAAACGGGCGGGATTAAGGGCGGCCTGGGGCTGGCGGAAGATACCTCCGACGCGGCGATTTCCTGTCAGCAGGTAGGTCCGGTTGAACTGAGCGATAAAATTAAAAACGGCAAAGCGCAGGGCGACGTGGTGTTCCAGAAACGGACCTCGCTGGTGTTTAAAAAGCTGCAGGTTGTGCGCTTCTACGATGCCAAACGCAATACGCTGGCTTACCTGGCCTATTCTGACAAAGTGGTGGAGGGATCACCGAAAAACGCCATCAGCGCGGTACCGATTATGCCGTGGCGGGAATAAAAAAAACGGCGCCAATGCGCCGTTTTTTCATGCGTTAACTGCGGGATTACTCCTGCAGGTCACCACAGAAACGATACCCTTCGCCGTGGATCGTGGCGATGATTTCCGGCGTATCAGGCGTAGATTCGAAATGTTTACGAATACGACGGATGGTCACGTCTACGGTACGGTCGTGCGGTTTCAGCTCACGGCCGGTCATTTTCTTCAGCAGTTCTGCACGGGACTGAATTTTGCCCGGGTTTTCGCAGAAGTGCAGCATCGCGCGGAATTCACTGCGCGGCAGTTTATACTGCTCACCGTTCGGGCTAATCAGCGAACGGCTATTGATATCAAGTTCCCAGCCGTTGAATTTGTAGCTATCAACGCTACGACGCTCTTCGCTGACCGTACCCAGATTCATGGTGCGGGACAGCAGGTTGCGTGCACGAATGGTTAACTCGCGAGGATTAAACGGTTTGGTGATGTAGTCATCCGCACCGATTTCCAGGCCAAGAATTTTATCAACTTCGTTGTCACGGCCCGTCAGGAACATCAACGCGACGTTCGCCTGCTCACGCAGTTCGCGCGCCAGAAGAAGACCGTTTTTGCCCGGCAGGTTAATGTCCATGATCACCAGGTTGATATCATTTTCAGAAAGGATCTGATGCATCTCTGCGCCATCGGTCGCTTCAAAGACATCGTAGCCTTCTGCTTCGAAAATGCTCTTCAACGTGTTGCGTGTTACCAACTCGTCTTCAACGATAAGAATGTGCGGGGTCTGCATGTTTGCTACCTAAATTGCCAACTAAATCGAAACAGGAAGTACAAAAGTCCCTGACCTGCCTGATGCATGTCGCAAATTAACATGATCGGCTTAACGTGACTAAAGTACGTAATTGCGTTCTTGATGCACTTTCCATCAACGTCAACAACATCATTAGCTTGGTCTTGGGTACTTTCCCTTTGGACCCGACAGTGTCAAAAACGGCTGTCATCCTAACCATTTTAACAGCAACATAACAGGCTAAGTGACACCAGACACCCAATAAAACTACGCTTCGTTGACATATATCAAGTTCAATTGTAGCACGTTAACAGTTTGATGAAATCATCGTAGCGGAATGCTAGCCTTTGTCACAATTTTTCAATAAACCAACTAGTTGCGGTCATTGATTTATAAACGAAGCGAATCCAATCAGAATAGGGTATTTATACCGCTATTATCATTATAAAACATAGGGATAATAGTGTTCTGTTAACATTCTAACTGATTGTTCAGACAAGGAATAGTTTAGCGTTTTTAATTTGTTATGAAACGCTATTTCGGTGATTTGTGTTGCAATTTTGTAAATTCGCGCTGCGTAATATGTTGAAGCGCATCACATTTCTACCCGCTAACCGATTAAAAAGAGAGCATAAATGCATCTGTCGATTGTACTGGTCGCCCCAGCCAGAGCAGAAAATATTGGTGCTGCCGCGCGCGCCATGAAGACCATGGGTTTTACCGATTTACGTATTGTGGACAGCACCGCCCATCTGGAGCCTGCGGCACGTTGGGTGGCACATGGTTCAGGCGATATTCTCGATAATATAACCACTTACGACACGCTTGCCGCGGCGTTGCACGACATCTCCTTTACCGTTGCCACCACGGCGCGCAGCCGGGCGAAGTTCCACTATTACGCTACGCCCGCGGAGTTGGTGCCGATGCTGAGTGAGAAAAGCCAGTGGCTGGAGAGAGCGGCACTGGTATTTGGTCGTGAGGATTCCGGATTAACAAACGAAGAGCTGGAACTCGCTGACGTGCTAACGGGGGCACCCATGGTGGCCGATTACCCCTCCCTGAATTTAGGGCAGGCGGTCATGGTCTACTGCTATCAATTAGCCTCCCTAATACAAATACCCCAGCCTCAGGCGGAAGGGGCAAATGAAAACCAGCTGGCTGCGCTGCGCATACGCGTTGAGCATCTGTTATCCCGGTTAGGGGTGGCGGACGATCGCAAAATGGCGGACTGGCTGCAGCAGCGTCTTGGGCGTCTTGAGCAGCGGGACACCGCAATGTTGCATCGTTTGCTGCACGATATTGAAAAAAAATTGGCCGAGTAAAATGCTGCCATAAGTTTTTACTATGGCGGATAAGTCTGTTGCAAAGGGTTGCATCTGGGGGAATCGGATGAAAATAAATCTGCCTGCAGCGGGACGTGAGAGTCTTCTGAAATGTGATCAAATTAAAAATCCATTGACTTAAGGGTCCCGATCCTTTAACCCTAAAAGAATACAGCACAGACAGATAATAATGACAGAGTACACAACATCCATGAAACGCATCAGCATCACCACCATTACCACAACCATCATCATTACCACAGGTAACGATGCGGGCTGACGCGTACAGGAAAAACAGAAAAAAGCCCGCACCTGAACAGTGCGGGCTTTTTTTTCGGCTAAAGGAAACGAGGTAGAACCATGCGAGTGTTGAAGTTCGGCGGTACATCAGTGGCAAATGCAGAACGTTTTCTGCGTGTTGCCGATATCCTGGAGAGCAACGCCAGGCAGGGGCAGGTTGCGACCGTGCTCTCTGCCCCGGCAAAAATCACGAACCATCTGGTGGCAATGATTGAAAAGACCATCGGTGGCCAGGATGCACTCCCGAACATCAGCGACGCCGAGCGTATCTTCGCTGAGCTGCTGCAGGGGCTGGCTGAGGCACAACCGGGCTTCCCGCTGGCACAGCTTAAGTCTTTTGTTGAGCAGGAATTCGCGCAAATTAAGCACGTGCTGCACGGTATTAGCCTGCTGGGTCAGTGCCCGGACAGCATCAACGCGGCGCTGATCTGCCGCGGTGAAAAGCTGTCGATTGCCATCATGGCCGGCCTGCTGGAAGCGCGAGGCCACAACGTGACCGTGATCGATCCGGTTGAAAAACTGCTGGCGGTGGGCCACTACCTCGAATCCACCGTTGATATTGCAGAATCAACCCGCCGTATCGCCGCCAGCAAAATTCCGTCTGACCATATGATCCTGATGGCCGGTTTCACCGCCGGGAACGAGAAGGGCGAGCTGGTGGTGCTGGGCCGTAACGGCTCCGACTACTCCGCCGCCGTACTGGCCGCCTGTTTACGCGCGGACTGTTGTGAAATCTGGACTGACGTCGACGGCGTGTACACCTGCGACCCGCGTCAGGTACCGGACGCCAGGTTGCTGAAGTCGATGTCGTACCAGGAGGCGATGGAGCTCTCCTACTTCGGCGCTAAAGTGCTTCACCCTCGTACCATCTCCCCGATTGCCCAGTTCCAGATCCCTTGCCTGATTAAAAACACCGGTAACCCGCAAGCGCCGGGTACGCTGATTGGCGCCAGCACCGATGAAGACGGTCTGCCGGTGAAAGGTATCTCTAACCTGAACAACATGGCGATGTTCAGCGTCTCCGGTCCGGGGATGAAAGGGATGGTCGGCATGGCCGCCCGCGTGTTTGCGGCCATGTCCCGCAACGGTATCTCTGTGGTGCTGATCACCCAGTCCTCTTCCGAATACAGCATCAGCTTCTGCGTGCCGCAGGCTGACTGCCTGCGCGCCCGCCGCGCGCTGGAGGAAGAGTTCTATCTGGAGCTGAAAGAAGAGCTGCTGGAGCCGCTCGCGATTCAGGAGCGTCTGGCGATCATCTCCGTGGTGGGCGACGGCATGCGCACCCTGCGCGGTATCTCTGCCAAATTCTTTGCCGCGCTGGCGCGGGCTAATATCAATATCGTGGCGATCGCCCAGGGCTCGTCAGAGCGCTCTATTTCCGTGGTGGTGGATAACGACGATGCCACCACCGGCGTTCGCGTGGTTCATCAGATGCTGTTCAACACCGATCAGGTCATCGAGCTGTTCCTGATCGGCGTCGGAGGCGTGGGCGGTGCACTGCTGGAGCAGGTGAAGCGTCAGCAGGCGTGGCTGAAGAAGAAGCATATCGATCTGCGCGTCTGCGGGATTGCCAACTCAAAAGCGCTGCTGACCAACGTTCACGGTCTGAATCTGGAAAACTGGCAGGCCGAGATGAAGGAGGCAAAAGAGCCGTTTAATTTGGGCCGCTTGATCCGTCTGGTAAAAGAGTATCACCTGCTTAACCCGGTGATTGTTGACTGTACGTCAAACCAGGCCGTTGCCGACCAGTACGCGGACTTCCTGCGTGAAGGTTTCCACGTGGTCACGCCGAACAAAAAGGCCAACACCTCGTCGATGGATTACTACCACCAGCTGCGTCTGGCGGCGAGCAAGTCGCGCCGCAAGTTCCTCTACGACACGAACGTCGGGGCAGGCCTGCCGGTGATTGAGAACCTGCAGAACCTGCTGAACGCGGGTGACGAACTGCAGCGATTCTCCGGCATTCTCTCCGGCTCGCTGTCGTTTATCTTCGGCAAACTGGACGAAGGCATGAGCCTGTCGGAAGCGACCCGCGCCGCGCGTGAGCTGGGCTACACCGAGCCGGATCCGCGCGAGGATCTTTCCGGTATGGACGTGGCGCGCAAGCTGCTGATCCTTGCGCGTGAAACGGGCCGCGAGCTTGAGCTTTCAGATATCGTGATTGAACCGGTACTGCCGGCAGAATTTGACAGCAGCGGTGATGTCGGCGCCTTTATGGCCAGGCTGTCGCAGCTTGACGACGTTTTTGCCGCCCGCGTTGCGAAAGCCCGTGATGAAGGTAAGGTATTGCGCTATGTTGGCAACATTGAAGAAGATGGCGTGTGCCGGGTAAAGATTGCCGAAGTTGACGGCAACGATCCGCTGTACAAAGTCAAAAACGGCGAAAACGCCCTCGCGTTTTACAGCCACTATTATCAGCCATTGCCGCTGGTGCTTCGCGGCTATGGCGCAGGGAACGATGTTACAGCGGCGGGTGTGTTTGCCGATCTGCTGCGTACCCTGTCATGGAAGTTAGGAGTTTAACATGGTCAAAGTTTATGCCCCGGCTTCCAGCGCCAATATGAGCGTCGGATTTGATGTGCTGGGTGCGGCGGTTACGCCGGTAGACGGTTCGCTGTTGGGCGACACGGTGACGGTTGAAGCGGCAGAAAGCTTCAGCCTGAATAACGTAGGGCGTTTTGCCAGCAAGCTGCCGTCGGAGCCACGCGAGAATATCGTCTATCAGTGCTGGGAGCGCTTCTGTCAGGAGATCGGTAAAAACGTGCCGGTCGCCATGACGCTGGAAAAAAGTATGCCGATTGGCTCCGGGCTGGGCTCCAGCGCCTGTTCCGTGGTGGCTGCCCTGGTGGCGATGAACGAGCACTGCGGTAAGCCCCTCAACAATAGCCGTCTGCTAGGGCTAATGGGCGAGCTGGAAGGCCGTATCTCCGGCAGCATTCACTACGACAACGTTGCACCGTGCTTCCTCGGCGGCATGCAGCTGATGATCGAAGAAAATGGCATCATTAGCCAGCAGGTGCCAGGGTTTGATGAGTGGCTGTGGGTGCTGGCCTATCCGGGCATCAAAGTGTCTACGGCCGAAGCGCGTGCGATCCTGCCCGCGCAGTATCGACGTCAGGATTGTATCGCCCACGGGCGTCATCTGGCGGGCTTTATCCACGCCTGCTACACCCGTCAGCCACAGCTGGCGGCGAAACTGATGAAAGACGTTATTGCCGAGCCGTATCGCACCAAGCTGCTGCCTGGCTTTAACGAGGCGCGACAGGCATCAATGGATATTGGCGCGCAGGCATGCGGCATCTCCGGCTCCGGCCCGACGCTGTTTGCCTTATGCGATAAGCCAGACACTGCGCAGCGCGTGGCGGACTGGCTCTCTAAACACTACCTGCAAAATCAGGAAGGCTTTGTTCATATTTGCCGTCTGGACACGGCTGGCGCACGAGTACTGGGATAATTAATGAAACTCTACAATCTTAAAGATCACAACGAGCAGGTCAGCTTCGCGCAGGCTGTAACGCAGGGACTGGGCAAAAATCAGGGGCTGTTCTTTCCACATGACCTGCCGGAATTTCAGCTGACCGAGATTGATGAACTGCTGAAGCTGGACTTTGTCACCCGCAGCACCAAAATTCTGTCGGCGTTTATCGGCGACGAAATTCCGCAGGAACTGCTGGAAGAACGCTTGCGTACGGCGTTCGCATTCCCGGCACCGGTTCAGCAGGTTGAGCCTGACGTCGGTTGTCTGGAGCTGTTCCACGGCCCAACCCTGGCGTTTAAAGACTTCGGCGGCCGCTTCATGGCGCAGATGCTGACCCACATCAGCGGCGACAAACCGGTAACCATCCTGACGGCAACTTCCGGCGATACCGGCGCGGCGGTCGCCCATGCCTTCTACGGCCTGAAAAACGTCCGCGTGGTGATCCTCTATCCGAAAGGCAAAATCAGTCCGCTGCAGGAAAAACTGTTCTGTACCCTCGGCGGCAACATTGAAACCGTGGCGATCGACGGTGACTTCGATGCCTGCCAGGCGCTGGTTAAGCAGGCCTTCGACGACGAAGAGCTGAAGGTGGCGCTGGGTCTGAACTCTGCCAACTCCATCAACATCAGCCGTCTGCTGGCGCAGATCTGCTACTACTTCGAAGCGGTGGCGCAACTGCCGCAGGAAGCCCGCAACCAGTTGGTGATCTCTGTGCCGAGCGGTAACTTCGGCGATCTGACGGCAGGTCTGCTGGCGAAATCACTGGGGCTGCCGGTGAAACGCTTTATCGCTGCCACCAATGCCAACGATACCGTGCCGCGCTTCCTGAAAGACGGTAAATGGGCACCAAACGCGACGCAGGCGACCCTCTCCAACGCGATGGATGTTTCCCAGCCGAACAACTGGCCGCGCGTGGAAGAGCTGTTCCGCCGTAAGATCTGGCGTCTGGGTGACCTGGGCTACGCGGCGGTGACGGATGACACGACTAAATCCACCATGCGTGAGTTAAAAGCGGTTGGATACACTTCTGAACCGCACGCGGCGATTGCTTACCGTGCGCTGCGCGACCAGCTGAATCCGGGTGAATATGGCCTGTTCCTGGGCACCGCGCATCCGGCTAAGTTCAAAGAGAGCGTGGAAGCGATCCTCGGCGAAACGCTGCCGCTGCCGAAAGAGCTGGCCGAGCGTGCTGACCTGCCGCTGCTGTCCCATGAGCTGCCGGCGGATTTTGCCGCGCTGCGTAAGCTGATGATGGCTCGCGCGTGATTTTTGTCGGGTGGCGGCTACGCCTTACCCGACCTACAACAGCTCATAACGTAGGCCGGGTAAGCGCAGCGCCACCCGGCTTTTTTGTGAAGAAATTAAGGAGAAAAATAGCAGGGAAAAAGCAGAAATTCCCAATAAATGCGGTCACTTAGCGTTTAGGATTGCAGAGAATAACATCCCCCGTTCCCCTCGCGTAATCTCCTTACATCGGCCCATGTCGGGCATAGAGAATAAGGAGTCACCGATGTCAAAACTGAAACCTGCGCTGATTGCGCTTTCACTGATGCTGGTCGCTCCCATGGCGGTACAGGCATCCGAAATTACTCTGGTTCCGGCGGTCAAACTGCAGATTGGCGATCGGGATAATAACGGCCACTACTGGGATGGCGGTCGCTGGCGCGATCATGACTGGTGGAAGGCGCATTATGACTGGCGCGATAACCACTGGCGTCCCCACGATGAACATCGCGAGCGTGACCACCATCATGACGATCGTCGCCATGACGATCATCGTCCGGGCCCGGACTGGAAACACCATTAATGCAAAACCCCGCCAGCAGGCGGGGTTCTGTTTTACTGCTCGTGGCGCTTAAACACCAGTTCACCTTTCCCTGACGACGCCTCGTCAAAGAAATAGCCTTCGCTGTTGAAGGCGGTTAACTGCTCCGGCTTCGTCAGGCGGTTCTGGATGATGTAACGGCTCATCAGGCCGCGCGCTTTCTTGGCGTAGAAGCTGATCACTTTGAACTTACCGTTCTTCTCGTCGAGGAATACCGGCTTGATGATTTCCGCATCCAGTTTTTTCGGTTTCACCGACTTGTAGTATTCATCCGACGCCAGGTTAATCACCACGTTATCGCCCTGAGCGCGCAGCGCCGCATTTAGCTTGTCGGTGATGATATCGCCCCAGAAATGGTACAGGTCTTTGCCTTTGGCATTTTCCAGGCGAATGCCCATCTCCAGACGGTACGGCTGCATCAAATCCAGCGGACGCAGTACGCCATACAGACCCGACAGCATGCGCAGATGCTGCTGGGCAAAATCGAAATCAGCTTCGCTAAAATCTTCCGCCTGCAGGCCGGTATAGACATCGCCTTTAAATGCCAGAATGGCCTGGCGGGCGTTAGCGGGGGTGAAATCCGGGTGCCACTCGTGAAAACGGGTTGCGTTAAGATCTGCCAGCTTATCGCTGATGCTCATCAGCGAGGCGATTTGCGGTGCGGAGAGCTTGCGCGCTTCGTGAATCAGCTGTTGGGAATAGTCCAGCAATTCAGGCTGGGTATAGCGCTCGGTGGCGAGCGGGCTCTGGTAGTCGAGCGTTTTTGCAGGTGAAATCAGAATCAGCATATCCAGTCCTTGCAGGAAATTTAGAGCGACTTTAGCAAAAAATCGCCCTGAATTGATCGATAGCTGTTATTGCCGCGGCAAATCATCCCACGTGCCGGGGGCAAGTTGCGCTTTGATATCCGGATAACGCGCGGGATCAAAGACCGGTGGCACACCCAGTTTACGCTGACGAAGGTAGTCTTTCGCAATCAGGGTCACTACGGGCGAGAGCAGCAGGATCGCCGTGAGGTTAGTGATCGCCATCAGCGCCATGATGATATCAGCCAGTTGCCAGACCAGCGGCATGCTGAGCAGGGAGCCTGCTACCACCATCAGTATGACGCCCAGGCGAAGCGTGCCGATGGCGGCGCGGGAGTCAAACTTCAGGAAAATAAGATTGTTTTCGGCGTAGAGGTAATTTACCACGATCGAACTGAAGGCAAACAGCAGCAGGATGAGCGAGACAAACCCCGCTCCCCAGCCGCCGGTGAGGTTCACGAGCGCCTGCTGGAGAAGCTGTATTCCGGCCGTTCCCGACGAATGTGAGACAGGGCCTGCCAGCAGCAAAATCATGGCGCTGGCGGAACAGATAATGATGGTATCGGTAAAGACGCCGATCATCTGCACAATGCCTTGTGCGGCCGGGTGCGGCGGCCACGAAGCCGCGGCTGCGGCTGCATTGGGTGTTGACCCCATACCGGCTTCATTGGAAAACATGCCGCGCTGAAAACCCGCCATCAGCGCCTGACTGAAGGTGTAGCCCAGCGCGCCGGATGCGACCTCACGCCAGCCAAAGGCGCTTTTGACGATGGTCATTATGACGCCCGGCACCTGATCGAGATGCAGTGCCGCGACGAGCAGGCTCGCGGCGATCCAGATCAGCGCGATGAGAGGAACCAGCCATTGCATCAGGCGGGCGATACCTTTAAGACCGGCAGAAAGGGTGAGCAGAACGACGAGGGCTAAAACGCTACCGGCGAGCCACTCCGGACACGCGAAGGCATAGCGCAGGGCATGGGCGACCGAGTTAGCCTGAACGGTGTTAAAGATAAGACCGTAAGCGAGCAGTAAAAAAAGCGAGAACAGGACGCCCATCCAGCGCATCCCTAAGCCACGCGCCATGTACCAGGCAGGGCCGCCGCGGAACTGACCGTTTTTATCTTTCTCTTTGTAGAGTTGTGCGAGCGCGCTTTCGGCAAAAGCGGTGGCCATACCGAGCAGCGCCGTCACCCACATCCAGAACACTGCGCCTGGCCCGCCGGCGCTGATGGCCAGCGCCACCCCCGCCAGATTTCCGCTACCGAGGCGTGCCGCAAGGCTGGTGCAGAGTGCCTGGAACGAGGTTAATCCACCCGGCTGGGGCGTGACGCTGTTTTTCAGACTTCTGCCAAACTTGCGGATATAGCGAAACTGGATAAACCCGCTGCGTAGTGTAAACCAAATACCTGCTCCCAGAAGCAGGTAAATCATTATCGAACCCCACAGGACTTCGTTAATAAAGAAAAAGAAATCAGGCATTAACGTCCCTCTTGTTGATGCCAAAGTGAATATGTAAGCGCTACCACTGATTGAGCATGCTGTTGCTTAGCAGGCTGTTAATATTCCGAGTTTATCATACTCTGCCTAAGCGCACTGTCTGCGGTTGCGCTACCCCTCTGTCGTGTTATCATCAGGGCAGACCGGTTACATCCCCCTAACAAGTAAACCTGTCATTTTTCCGCTGCAGGCATGCTGTCGGTAGCGTGAATTATCCAGGGCACGTTAAAAGAGAAACACTATCATGACGGATAAATTGACCTCCCTTCGTCAGTTCACCACTGTCGTAGCTGACACCGGAGATATCGCGGCAATGAAGCTGTACCAGCCGCAGGATGCCACAACTAACCCTTCTCTGATCCTTAACGCCGCACAGATCCCTGAGTATCGCAAACTGATTGACGACGCTGTGACCTGGGCGAAAGCACAGAGCAACGACCGCGCGCAGCAGGTTGTGGATGCCACTGACAAACTGGCCGTGAACATCGGTCTGGAAATTCTGAAGCTGGTGCCTGGCCGTATCTCTACCGAAGTGGATGCGCGTCTGTCCTACGACACCGAAGCGTCTATCGCGAAAGCAAAACGCCTGATCAAAATGTACAACGATGCGGGCATCAGCAACGACCGTATCCTGATCAAACTGGCTTCGACCTGGCAGGGCATCCGTGCGGCAGAGCAGCTGGAAAAAGACGGTATCAACTGTAACCTGACTCTGCTCTTCTCCTTCGCGCAGGCGCGTGCGTGTGCCGAAGCCGGTGTGTACCTGATTTCTCCGTTCGTGGGCCGTATTCTGGACTGGTACAAAGCCAACACCGATAAGAAAGAGTACGCGGCGTCTGAAGATCCAGGCGTGATTTCCGTGACTGAAATCTACGAATACTACAAGCAGCACGGCTATGAGACTGTCGTTATGGGCGCAAGCTTCCGTAACGTCGGCGAAATCATTGAGCTGGCTGGCTGTGACCGCCTGACCATCGCGCCTGCACTGCTGAAAGAGCTGGCTGAAAGCGAAGGTACCCTGGAGCGTAAACTGTCTTACACCGGTGAAGTGAAAGCACGTCCGGAGCGCATCACTGAGTCTGAGTTCCTGTGGCAGCACAACCAGGATCCAATGGCGGTAGACAAACTGGCGGACGGTATCCGTAAGTTTGCTATCGACCAGGAAAAACTGGAAAAAATGATCGGCGACCTGCTGTAATCATTCCGCGTGGCTGGGTTCCCGGCCACGCGACTTCTTACGTACTCTGTCTGAAATTCCCCTCTGCGTGTATCATTCCCTTTAATCAGTACTTTTGAATGGAATGAATATGAATACCTTACGCATCGGCCTGGTGTCGATTTCTGACCGCGCCTCCAGCGGTGTATATCAGGATAAAGGCATCCCTGCGCTTGAAGAGTGGCTTGGCAACGCGCTGACCACGCCGTTTGAAATCCAGACCCGCCTGATCCCTGACGAACAGCCAATCATTGAGCAGACGCTTTGTGAGCTGGTGGATGAGATGAGCTGCCACCTCGTGCTGACCACCGGAGGAACCGGTCCTGCGCGTCGCGATGTGACGCCGGACGCGACGCTGGCCATCGCCGATCGTGAAATGCCGGGCTTTGGCGAACAGATGCGGCAGATCAGTCTACACTTTGTCCCGACGGCCATTCTCTCCCGTCAGGTGGGCGTAATCCGCAAACAGGCGTTGATTCTGAACCTGCCTGGCCAGCCGAAGTCGATCAAAGAGACGCTGGAAGGGCTGAAATCGGACGACGGTAACGTCATCGTGCAGGGCATTTTCGCCAGTGTACCGTATTGTATACAGCTGCTTGACGGTCCTTATGTGGAAACCGATGAGAAAGTGGTAGCAGCATTTCGTCCTAAAAGCGCGCGTCGCGAAACAATCTCCTGAAAATAATGATTATGTGACATTAGCTGAAGCGGCGATGGCGTGGTAAAGGTTTTACGGTATAGTAATTTTTTCTTTACGTTTGCTGTAAAAATAAATCCACAACTATGCTAAAGGGTTCGCTATGTCACATAACACCCGACCTCTGAATCGACAGGACTATAAAACCCTTACGCTTGCGGCCTTAGGCGGCGCGCTGGAGTTTTACGATTTTATCATCTTCGTCTTCTTCGCCGCCGTGGTGGGAGAACTCTTCTTCCCGGCGGATATCCCCGAGTGGCTGCGTCAGGTACAAACCTTCGGCATTTTTGCCGCCGGGTATCTGGCGCGTCCGCTGGGCGGCATTATCATGGCTCACTTTGGCGATCTGGTTGGCCGTAAGAAGATGTTTACCCTCAGCATTCTGCTGATGGCGGTACCCACGCTGGCCATTGGTCTGTTGCCCACCTATGCCTCGATGGGCATACTCGCGCCATTGCTGCTGTTACTGATGCGCGTGCTGCAGGGGGCAGCCATTGGTGGTGAGGTTCCGGGAGCCTGGGTGTTTGTGGCGGAGCATGTTCCGGCGCGGCGGATAGGTATCGCCTGTGGAACCTTAACGGCGGGTCTGACCGTCGGGATCTTGCTGGGGTCGGTGGTCGCGACCATTGTAAACACCAGCATGACGCAGCAGGCCGTTCTCGACTGGGGCTGGCGTGTGCCGTTCCTGCTGGGTGGGGCGTTTGGTCTAGTGGCGATGTATCTGCGTCGCTGGCTGCAGGAAACGCCAATATTCCTCGAGATGCAGCAGCGTAAGGCGCTGGCGCAGGAGCTGCCGGTGAAAGCCGTCGTGGTACGCCATAAAAAAGCGGTGGTGGTGTCGATGCTGCTCACCTGGCTGCTTTCAGCAGGGATTGTGGTGGTGATATTAATGTCGCCGGTCTGGCTGCAGAAACAGTATGGTTTCGCGCCAGCCGTGACGTTACAGGCGAACAGTATCGCAACCATTATGCTCTGTTTTGGCTGTCTGGCCGCCGGGCTGGCGGCGGATCGTTTCGGTGCCAGCATCACCTTTATCGTCGGTAGCCTGTTACTGGCTGCCTCCAGCTGGGCGTTTTACCACCTTGCAGGCAGTCATCCTGAACAGCTGTTCCTGCTGTACGGCGTGGTCGGGCTGTGTGTGGGCGTTGTCGGCGCGGTGCCCTATGTGATGGTGCGTGCGTTCCCGCCAGAGGTTCGCTTCACCGGGATCTCATTCTCTTACAACGTGTCGTATGCCATTTTTGGCGGACTGACGCCGATTGCGGTTACCGTGCTGATGGGCGTGTCACCGATGGCGCCCGCCTGGTATGTGCTCGCACTTTCGGTGATGGGACTGATACTGGGGATGTGGCTTCGTCAGGCGTGGGGATGTCGTGCCCGCGAGGCGGGCACGACAGAAGGATCAGTGTTTTTCACCAATCGGTAGAACGGTGCGATCAAACTGTTCGTTCAGCACTTCACCCATTGCCAGGTAGATAGCGCTTGCGCCGCAAACCAGACCAATCCAGCCGGCAACGTGAACGATGCCTTCGTTATCCACCAGGTGGCCAATCGCCAGCAGGGCGAACAGCACGGTCAGGCTCAGGAAAACGAACTGCAGCATGCGGTTGCCTTTCAGAGTACCGAAGAACATGAACAGGGTAAAAACGCCCCACAGTCCCAGGTAGACGCCCAGGAAGTGGGCGTTTGCCGCCTCTGCCATACCCATTTTAGGCAGCAGCAGAATGGCGACCAGGGTCAGCCAGAACGAACCGTAAGAGGTGAAGGCGGTTAAGCCGAAGGTATTACCTTTCTTATATTCCAGCAGGCCCGCGAAGATTTGCGCGATACCGCCGTAAAAAATGCCCATCGCCAGGATGATGCCATCCATCGGGAACATCCCGATATTGTGCAGGTTCAGCAGAATAGTGGTCATGCCAAAACCCATCAGGCCCAGCGGAGCCGGATTAGCCAACTTAGTGTTGCCCATAAGTCCTCAAAAAAATCATCATTAAAATGGTGAAATGGTTAAACCCGCGTCAGTTCTCCCTGACGGGGCGCGGCATCATAATGGGCGCAATCGATGGCGTCTATGATCTCATCAGGGTGAAATTAAAATTTTTTTTATCATTCCCCCTTGATGGATGTCGCAGCGACCCCATCTTGTAGTCAACCGCAGTGTGTGGACCTGAAAAAAATCAAATCTGGGCAGTTGAAAAAGCACGATCTGCCCTTATTACAGGTACACAACCACATGTTGACTGAATTTTTAGTGGAGACGTTTAGATGGGTAAAATTATTGGTATCGACCTGGGTACGACCAACTCTTGTGTAGCGATTATGGATGGCACTACTGCACGTGTGCTGGAGAACGCCGAGGGCGATCGCACCACGCCTTCTATCATTGCTTATACCCAGGATGGTGAAACTCTGGTTGGTCAGCCGGCTAAACGTCAGGCAGTGACAAACCCGCAAAACACCCTGTTTGCGATTAAACGCCTGATCGGCCGCCGCTTCCAGGACGAAGAAGTTCAGCGTGACGTTTCTATCATGCCTTACAAAATCATCGCGGCAGACAATGGCGATGCGTGGCTTGATGTGAAAGGCACCAAAACTGCACCACCGCAGATTTCTGCTGAAGTGCTGAAAAAAATGAAGAAAACGGCTGAAGATTACCTGGGTGAGCCGGTAACCGAAGCTGTTATCACCGTACCTGCTTACTTCAACGATGCTCAGCGTCAGGCAACCAAAGATGCTGGCCGTATCGCAGGTCTGGAAGTCAAACGTATCATCAACGAACCTACCGCGGCTGCACTGGCTTACGGTCTGGATAAAGAAGTCGGCAACCGTACTATCGCGGTTTACGACCTGGGTGGTGGTACCTTCGATATCTCTATTATCGAAATCGACGACGTTGACGGCGAAAAAACCTTCGAAGTTCTGGCAACCAACGGTGATACTCACCTGGGTGGTGAAGACTTCGATACCCGTCTGATCAACTACCTCGTTGACGAGTTTAAGAAAGATCAGGGCATTGACCTGCGTAATGACCCGCTGGCTATGCAGCGCCTGAAAGAAGCCGCTGAGAAAGCGAAGATCGAACTGTCTTCCGCTCAGCAGACCGACGTGAACCTGCCGTACATCACTGCAGACGCGACCGGTCCTAAACACATGAACATCAAAGTGACCCGTGCGAAACTGGAAAGCCTGGTAGAAGACCTGGTGAACCGTTCTATCGAGCCGCTGAAAGTAGCGCTGCAGGACGCTGGCCTGTCCGTGTCTGACATCAACGACGTTATCCTCGTTGGCGGCCAGACCCGTATGCCAATGGTTCAGAAGAAAGTGGCGGAGTTCTTTGGTAAAGAGCCACGTAAAGACGTTAACCCGGACGAAGCGGTTGCTATCGGTGCTGCGGTTCAGGGTGGCGTACTGACCGGTGAAGTGAAAGATGTACTGCTGCTGGACGTTACCCCGCTGTCTCTGGGTATCGAAACCATGGGCGGTGTGATGACTGCGCTCATCAACAAAAACACCACTATCCCAACCAAGCACAGCCAGGTATTCTCTACCGCCGAAGACAACCAGTCTGCGGTAACCATCCATGTGCTGCAGGGTGAACGTAAGCGCGCATCTGATAACAAGTCTCTGGGTCAGTTCAACCTGGACGGTATCAACCCGGCGCCGCGCGGTATGCCTCAGATCGAAGTCACCTTCGACATCGATGCTGACGGTATTCTGCACGTGTCTGCGAAAGACAAAAACAGCGGTAAAGAGCAGAAGATCACCATCAAGGCCTCTTCCGGTCTGAACGAGGAAGAGATCCAGAAAATGGTTCGTGAAGCGGAAGCTAACGCGGAATCTGACCGTAAGTTCGAAGAGCTGGTTCAGACCCGTAACCAGGGCGACCATCTGCTGCACAGCACCCGTAAGCAGGTTGAAGAAGCAGGCGATAAACTGCCAGCGGAAGACAAAACGGCTATCGACGCTGCACTGAGTGCGCTGGAATCCTCACTGAAAGGTGAAGATAAAGCGGACATCGAAGCGAAGATGCAGGAACTGGCTCAGGCTTCTCAGAAGCTGATGGAAATCGCTCAGCAGCAGCACGCGCAACAGCAGGCAGGTGCTGACGCTTCGGCGAACAACGCGAAAGACGACGACGTTGTCGACGCTGAGTTCGAAGAAGTTAAAGATAAAAAATAATCGCCCTGATGCAGGGTAATTAATCGGCACGGGCGTAGGAGAATTCTCCACGCCCGTGCTCGCATGTTAAGGGGCTTAAAAAAACCAATGGCAAAGCAAGACTATTACGAGATTTTAGGCGTTCCGAAAACTGCGGAAGAGCGTGAAATCAAAAAGGCGTATAAGCGCCTGGCCATGAAATTCCACCCGGACCGTAACCAGGGTGACAAAGAGGCTGAAGCCAAATTTAAAGAGATCAAAGAAGCCTACGAAGTCCTGACCGATGCACAAAAACGTGCAGCCTATGACCAGTACGGTCACGCAGCCTTTGAACAGGGCGGCATGGGCGGCGGTGGATTCGGCGGTGGCGGCTTTGGCGGCGGCGCTGACTTCAGCGACATCTTTGGCGATGTGTTTGGCGACATCTTCGGTGGTGGTCGTGGACGTCAGCGCGCGGCGCGTGGCGCGGACCTGCGCTACAACATGGAGCTGACGCTGGAAGAGGCCGTTCGCGGTGTCACCAAAGAGATCCGTATTCCAACGCTGGAAGAGTGTGACGTGTGCCACGGCAGCGGCGCGAAAGCGGGCACTCAGCCGCAGACCTGTCCAACCTGTCACGGTTCTGGCCAGGTACAGATGCGTCAGGGGTTCTTCGCGGTGCAGCAGGCCTGTCCGCACTGCCATGGTCGCGGTACGCTGATCAAAGATCCCTGCACCAAATGCCATGGTCACGGTCGCGTTGAGAAAACCAAAACCCTGTCCGTTAAAATCCCGGCTGGGGTCGATACGGGCGACCGCATCCGTCTGGCTGGCGAAGGCGAAGCCGGCGAACACGGCGCACCGGCGGGCGATCTGTACGTTCAGGTGCAGGTCAAGCAGCACGCTATCTTCGAGCGCGAAGGCAATAACCTGTACTGTGAAGTGCCGATCAACTTCGCGATGGCAGCCCTCGGTGGCGAAATTGAAGTCCCGACGCTGGATGGCCGCGTGAACCTGAAAATTCCTGGCGAAACCCAGACCGGTAAGCTGTTCCGCATGCGCGGTAAAGGCGTTAAATCCGTTCGCGGGGGCGCACAGGGCGACCTGCTGTGCCGCGTCGTTGTGGAAACACCGGTTGGCCTGAACGATAAGCAGAAACAGCTGCTGAAAGAGTTGCAGGAGAGCTTTGGTGGCCCGACGGGTGAGAAAAACAGCCCACGCTCCAAAAGCTTCTTCGATGGCGTCAAAAAATTCTTCGATGATTTGACCCGCTAATCTGTTTGTCGCAGGTATTCGCAAAAGCCCGGAAGAGATTCCGGGCTTTTTTGTTTATCGGTATTGTTCGGTTAAACTGAATCAATACTCAATATTAATCTGTTTTTGCCGAGCTATAAGGCTTGGTATTATGGTTTTATCGAGGTATTGCTGTATAAGAGAGAATTATAGTGAAATTATTACACCGTTTTTTTAGTAGCGAAGCATCCGGGGGCGTGATCCTGATTTTGGCTGCCGCCGCCGCGATGGTGCTGGCAAACGTCGGATTTACCCGCGATCTGTATCATGCTTTTCTGGAAACGCCCGTCGAGCTGAAGGTTGGGGCGCTGGAAATCCACAAGAACATGCTGCTGTGGATCAACGATGCGCTCATGGCGGTGTTCTTCCTGCTTGTCGGGCTTGAGGTTAAGCGGGAGCTGGTACTGGGTTCGCTTGCCAGTCGCCAGCGAGCGGCGTTCCCGGTCATTGCCGCGCTCGGTGGGATGGTGGTTCCTGCGCTGCTCTTCCTCGCGTTTACCTGGCAGGATCCGGTTGCACGTCACGGCTGGGCGATCCCGGCGGCAACGGATATCGCCTTTGCACTCGGGGTGCTGGCCTTGCTGGGAAGCCGCGTTCCGGTTGCCCTGAAAATCTTCCTGATGGCGCTGGCGATCATCGACGACCTGGGCGCAATTGTGATTATCGCGCTGTTTTACACAAGCGATCTGTCGATCCTCTCTTTGAGCGTGGCTGCAGGGGCGATTGCGGTTCTGGCGCTGCTGAACATCCTGAATGTTCGTCGCATCGGTATCTATATCCTCGTGGGGATGGTGCTGTGGACTGCGGTGCTGAAATCGGGCGTGCATGCCACGCTGGCAGGAGTGATCGTCGGCTTCTTCGTGCCGCTTAAACCGCAGGAGGGCAAATCACCTGCGAAGCAGCTGGAGCATGTGCTGCACCCCTGGGTCGCCTTTATGATCCTGCCTCTGTTTGCATTTGCTAACGCGGGTGTTTCCCTTGGCGGCGTGACGCTGGACGGGCTGACCTCCGTGCTGCCGCTGGGTATCATCGCCGGGTTGTTTATCGGCAAGCCGCTGGGCATTAGCCTGTTCTGCTGGCTGGCGACGAAGCTTAAGCTGGCGTCATTGCCGCACGGCACCACGTTTACGCAGATCATGGCCGTCGGCGTGCTGTGCGGGATAGGCTTTACGATGTCGATCTTTATCTCGACGCTGGCGTTTGGTGCGCATGCACCTGAGCTTATCGTCTGGGCGAAACTCGGCATTCTCATCGGGTCATTACTGGCCGCGGTGATCGGTTACACCTTGTTGAAGGTGAAGTTGTCCGGGCAGGCCGTCCAGGCATAACGGAAAACCGGGAGGAGGGTGACCTTCTCCCGACAGGCACTCAGGGAGAGAAGACGCGATGTCTCATTTGAATTACAACCATCTTTACTACTTCTGGCATGTCTACAAACAGGGCTCGGTGGTCGGGGCGGCAGAGGCGCTTTACCTGACGCCGCAAACCATCACCGGGCAGATCAAGGCGCTGGAAGAACGTCTGCAGGGCAAGCTGTTCAAGCGTAAGGGACGCGGAATTGAACCCAGCGAGCTGGGTGAGCTGGTTTTCCGCTACGCGGATAAAATGTTCACCCTGAGCCAGGAAATGCTGGATATCGTCAACTACCGCAAAGAGTCGAACCTGCTCTTTGATGTTGGCGTGGCGGACGCGCTGTCAAAACGACTGGTGAGCGGCGTGCTGGATGCGGCTGTGGTCGAAGATGAGCAAATCCATCTGCGCTGTTTTGAATCCACCCACGAGATGCTGCTGGAACAGCTGAGCCAGCACAAGCTGGACATGATCATCTCGGATTGTCCGATCGACTCCACGCAGCAGGAAGGGCTGTTTTCGGTGAAGATTGGTGAATGCGGCGTAAGCTTCTGGTGTATTAACCCGCCGCCGGAAAAACCCTTCCCGGCCTGCCTGGAAGAGCGTCGCTTGCTGGTGCCAGGAAGACGTTCCATGCTGGGACGTAAGCTGCTGAACTGGTTTAATTCTCAGGGGCTGAATGTCGAAATCCTCGGTGAGTTCGACGATGCGGCGCTGATGAAAGCCTTTGGCGAAGCGCACAATGCGATCTTCGTTGCACCGACACTCTACGCGCACGATCTCTATTCAGATAGCAAGATTACGGAGATTGGTCGGGTCGATAACGTAATGGAAGAGTATCACGCGATTTTTGCCGAAAGGATGATTCAGCACCCGGCGGTGCAGCGTATCTGTAACCGCGACTACTCGGCGCTGTTTACGCCACCGGCAATCTGAAGGCATAAAAAAACCCGCGTTAAGCGGGTTCTTTAAACAAGCAACAACAAGCGGCAATTAAGCCAGTTTGTTGATCTGCGCGGTCAGGTTTGCTTTATGACGCGCTGCTTTGTTTTTGTGGATCAGACCTTTAGCAGCCTGACGATCCACGATTGGTTGCATTTCGTTAAATGCGTTCTGCGCTGCAGCTTTGTCGCCAGCTTCGATTGCTGCGTATACTTTCTTGATGAAAGTACGCATCATAGAGCGACGGCTTGCGTTGTGCTTACGAGCCTTTTCAGACTGAACGGCACGTTTCTTAGCTGATTTGATATTAGCCAAGTCCAACTCCCAAATATGATCTATGTGGACAATTCAAAGGCCGAGGAATATGCCCTCTTTGCCTTCTTTTGTCAATGGATTTGTGCAAATAAGCGCCGTTAATTAGCGACGCTACGTTACGTAGTGATGGCGCAGGATTCTACCAGCTTGTCTTCCCTGAATACAGCCTTTCGGCATAAAAATCGCAGTTCAGGAGCAGATTTTTTCGCTGTGAAAGGTCAGCCTGATGAAATCATTACGGCTTTCTGTTTTGCGCGAACAATCGCCGGTTAACCTTGACCGCTGTACAAGGTATACTTTGGCGATTTTCACTGTTTTGAGCCAGACATGAAGCTGATACGCGGCATACATAATCTCAGCAGAGCACCGCACGGGTGCGTGCTGACCATTGGTAATTTCGACGGCGTGCATCGTGGTCATCAGGCGCTGTTGCAGGGATTGCGTAAAGAAGGGGAGGCCCGTGGCCTGCCCGTAGTAGTGATGATTTTCGAACCACAGCCGCTGGAGCTGTTTGCGGGCGATAAATCTCCCGCCCGTCTCACTCGCCTGCGCGAAAAGTTGCGCTATCTGGCCGAGTCCGGCGTGGACTACGTTTTGTGCGTACGTTTCGATCGTCGCTTTGCCGCGCTGACAGCACAAAATTTCGTCAGCGACCTGCTGGTTGAACGTCTTGGCGTGCAGTTTCTGGCCGTGGGGGATGATTTCCGCTTTGGCGCTGGTCGTCAGGGCGATTTCTTGCTATTACAGAAGGCTGGTCTGGAGTACGGTTTTGACGTCACCAGTGCGATGACCTTCTGTGAAGGCGGCGTTCGCGTCAGCAGCACGGCGGTACGTCAGGCGCTGGCCGATGATGAACTGGGGACGGCAGAAACCCTGCTTGGGCATCCGTTCACTATTTCCGGTCGCGTCGTCCATGGCGATGCTCTCGGCCGCACCATTGGTTTCCCGACGGCGAATATACCGCTACGCCGTCAGGTTTCCCCGGTCAAAGGGGTCTATGCGGTGGAAGTGGCAGGACTGGGCGATAAGCCGTTTTACGGTGTCGCCAACATTGGCACGCGTCCGACCGTCGCCGGTGTGCGTCAACAGCTAGAAGTGCACCTGCTGGACGTTGTAATGGACCTTTATGGTCGCCATATAGATGTGATACTGCGTAAAAAAATACGCAACGAGCAGCGATTTGGTTCGCTGGATGAACTCAAAGCGCAAATTGCGCGAGATGAATTGACGGCCCGCGAGTTTTTTGGGCTTTAGAACCGGCTTAACTGCCTACGTGATAAATACGGAACCGAGAATCTGATGAGTGACTATAAATCAACCCTGAATTTGCCGGAAACAGGGTTCCCGATGCGCGGCGATCTCGCCAAGCGTGAACCGGGAATGCTGGCGCGTTGGACTGATGATGACCTGTACGGCATCATTCGTGCAGCCAAAAAAGGCAAAAAAACCTTCATTCTGCATGATGGCCCTCCCTATGCGAATGGCAGCATTCATATTGGTCACTCGGTTAACAAGATTCTGAAAGACATTATCGTGAAGTCGAAAGGCCTCGCGGGATATGACTCGCCATACGTTCCGGGCTGGGACTGCCACGGTCTGCCAATCGAACTGAAAGTGGAGCAGGAATTCGGTAAGCCAGGTGAGAAATTCACCGCCGCTGAGTTCCGTGCAAAATGCCGCGAATACGCCGCTACGCAGGTTGAAGGTCAGCGCACGGATTTCATCCGTCTGGGCGTGCTGGGCGACTGGTCGCACCCCTACCTGACCATGGACTTCAAAACCGAAGCCAACATCATCCGTGCGCTGGGCAAAATCATCGGTAATGGCCACCTGCACAAAGGCGCTAAGCCTGTACACTGGTGTGTGGATTGCCGTTCTGCGCTGGCAGAAGCGGAAGTGGAGTATTACGACAAAACCTCTCCGTCTATCGACGTGGCGTTCCACGCCGTTGATCAGGATGCGGTGAAAGCCAAATTTGGCGTCTCCTCCGTTAATGGCCCGATCTCACTGGTGATCTGGACCACTACCCCGTGGACCCTGCCAGCAAACCGTGCGATCTCCCTGTCCGGTGAGTTTGACTACGCGCTGGTGCAGGTTGACGGTCAGGCGGTTATCCTGGCAAAAGATCTGGTCGAGAGCGTGCTGAAACGCGCGAATATCACCGACTACACCGTGCTGGGCACCGTGAAAGGCGACGCGCTTGAGCTGATGCGTTTTAAACACCCGTTCCTGGACTTTGATGTGCCAGCGATCCTGGGCGACCACGTCACGCTGGAAGCCGGTACCGGTGCGGTCCATACCGCCGGTGGCCACGGTCCTGACGACTACAACATCAGCCTGAAATACGGTCTGGAAATCGCTAACCCGGTGGGCCCGGATGGTTCTTACCTGCCTGGCACTTACCCGGCGCTGGACGGTATCAACGTCTTTAAAGCTAACGACATTATCGTTGATATGCTGCGCACCAGCGGCGCGCTGCTGCACGTTGAGAAAATGCAGCACAGCTATCCGTGCTGCTGGCGTCACAAGACGCCGATCATCTTCCGTGCGACCCCACAATGGTTCATCAGCATGGATCAGAAAGGCCTGCGCGCGCAGTCTCTGAAAGAGATCAAAGGCGTGCAGTGGATCCCAGACTGGGGCCAGGCGCGTATCGAATCCATGGTTGCTAACCGCCCTGACTGGTGTATCTCCCGTCAGCGTACCTGGGGCGTGCCGATGTCGCTGTTCGTGCATAAAGAGACGCAGGAACTGCATCCGAACACCCTGGAACTGATGGAAGAAGTGGCGAAGCGCGTCGAAGTTGACGGCATTCAGGCATGGTGGGACCTCGACGCCCGCGACATCCTGGGCGCTGACGCCGACAACTACGAGAAAGTGCCGGATACCCTGGATGTATGGTTCGACTCCGGATCCACTCACTCTTCCGTGGTTGACGTGCGTCCTGAGTTTGCCGGTCACGCCGCCGATATGTATCTGGAAGGTTCTGACCAACACCGTGGCTGGTTCATGTCATCCCTGATGATCTCCACCGCCATGAAAGGAAAAGCGCCTTACCGTCAGGTACTCACCCACGGCTTCACCGTGGATGGTCAGGGCCGTAAGATGTCCAAATCTATCGGCAACACCGTGTCTCCGCAGGATGTGATGAACAAGCTGGGCGCAGACATTCTGCGTCTGTGGGTGGCTTCCACCGACTACACCGGCGAAATGGCGGTGTCTGACGAGATCCTGAAACGTGCCGCAGACAGCTATCGTCGTATCCGTAACACCGCGCGCTTCCTGCTGGCGAACCTGAACGGGTTTGATCCGGCTAAAGACATGGTGAAACCGGAAGAGATGGTGGTGCTGGACCGCTGGGCGGTAGGCTGCGCGAAAGCGGCGCAGGACGATATCCTGAAAGCCTATGAATCTTACGACTTCCATGAAGTGGTGCAGCGTCTGATGCGCTTCTGCTCCATCGAGATGGGTTCGTTCTACCTCGACATCATCAAAGACCGTCAGTACACCGCGAAAGCGGACAGCGTGGCGCGTCGTAGCTGCCAGACCGCGTTGTTCCACATCGCAGAAGCGCTGGTGCGCTGGATGGCGCCGATCATGTCCTTCACCGCGGATGAAATCTGGGGTTATCTGCCAGGCGACCGTGAGAAGTATGTCTTCACCGGCGAGTGGTACGAAGGTCTGTTCGACCTCTCCAGCACCGAAGCGATGAACGATGCCTTCTGGGACGATCTGCTGAAAGTGCGTGGTGAAGTGAACAAGGTGATTGAGCAGGCGCGTGCTGACAAGAAAGTCGGTGGCTCTCTGGAAGCGGCAGTGACCCTGTACGCCGAACCTGAGCTGGCGGCGAAACTGACGGCGCTGGGCGATGAATTGCGATTTGTCCTGTTGACCTCAGGCGCGCAAGTTGCGGATTATGCCGAAGCTACTGCTGATGCTCAGCAGAGCGAACTGCTCAAGGGACTGAAAGTCGCGCTGAGCAAAGCCGACGGTGAGAAATGCCCGCGTTGCTGGCATTACACTACCGATGTTGGCCAGGTGGCGGAACACGCAGACATCTGCGGACGCTGTGTAAGCAACGTCGCCGGTGACGGCGAAAAACGTAAGTTTGCCTGATGAGTAAAACTCTCTGTTCAACAGGACTGCGCTGGCTGTGGCTGGTTGTGGTGGTGCTGATTATTGATCTGGGCAGCAAATTCCTGATCCTCCAGAATTTTGCTCTGGGGGATACGGTTTCGCTGTTCCCGTCGCTTAACCTGCACTACGCACGTAACTATGGTGCGGCGTTTAGTTTCCTTGCTGACAGCGGTGGCTGGCAGCGCTGGTTCTTTGCAGGTATTGCAATCGGTATCTGTGTGGTGCTAACGCTGCTGATGTACCGTTCGAAAGCGACGCAAAAGCTGAACAACATCGCCTACGCGCTGATTATTGGCGGCGCGTTAGGTAACCTGTTTGACCGCCTGTGGCACGGCTTTGTGGTCGATATGATCGACTTCTACGTCGGCGACTGGCACTTCGCGACCTTTAACCTCGCCGACAGCGCAATTTGTATCGGTGCGGCGTTAATCGTGCTGGAAGGTTTCTTACCGAAACCGACCGCGAAAGAGCAGGCGTAACAAAACCAGCCGGGTGACGCGTAGCGATCCCGGCCTACCGAATATGCCGACACTTGTAGGCCGGGTAAGCGAAGCGCCACCCGGCACACAGGTGAGACAACATAAAGAGCAATGTGCATGTCTAAATCCGTACAGAGCAACAGCGCGGTTCTCGTTCACTTCACGCTGAAACTGGATGACGGCTCCACGGCTGAATCCACCCGCAATAATGGCAAACCGGCCCTGTTTCGTCTTGGCGATACCTCCCTGTCTGAAGGACTTGAACAGCAGCTTCTGGGCCTTAAAGAGGGGGAGAAAAAAGCCTTTTCGCTTGAGCCGGATGCGGCGTTTGGCGTGCCAAGCCCGGATCTGATCCAGTACTTCTCCCGTCGTGAGTTTATGGACGCGGGGGAACCTGAAATCGGGGCGATTATGCTCTTTACCGCTATGGACGGCAGCGAAATGCCTGGCGTGATCCGCGAAATCAACGGCGACTCTGTTACCGTTGATTTCAACCATCCGCTTGCCGGGCGCACTGTCCATTTTGATATTGAAGTGCTGGAGATTGATCCGGTACTGGAGGCCTGAAATGCAGATCCTGTTGGCTAACCCGCGCGGCTTCTGCGCCGGTGTAGACCGCGCTATCAGCATTGTTGAAAACGCGCTGGAGATTTACGGCGCGCCGATTTACGTGCGTCACGAAGTGGTGCACAACCGCTACGTGGTCGATAGTCTGCGCGAGCGCGGTGCTATATTTATCGAGCAGATCAGCGAAGTGCCGGACGGTGCCATCCTGATTTTCTCTGCGCATGGTGTCTCTCAGGCGGTACGTAACGAAGCGAAAAGCCGCGATTTGACGGTGTTTGACGCCACCTGTCCGTTGGTTACGAAAGTGCATATGGAAGTGGCACGTGCCAGCCGTCGTGGTGAAGAGTCGATTCTGATTGGCCATGCGGGTCACCCGGAAGTCGAAGGCACCATGGGCCAGTACAGTAACCCGGAAGGGGGCATGTATCTGGTTGAATCGCCAGAAGATGTGCTTACGCTGAACGTGAAAAATGAAGCCCGTCTGTCGTTCATGACCCAGACAACACTCTCTGTAGACGATACCTCTGACGTGATTGACGCCCTGCGCCAGCGTTTCCCGAAGATCGTCGGTCCGCGTAAGGATGACATCTGCTACGCGACCACGAACCGTCAGGAAGCGGTGCGTGCCCTGGCTGAACAGGCGGATGTGGTGCTGGTGGTCGGCTCGAAAAACTCCTCTAACTCCAACCGCCTGGCCGAACTGGCGCAACGGATGGGGAAAACGGCTTTCCTGATTGATGACGCGACGGATATTCAGGAAGCGTGGGTTAAAAACGCGACCTGTGTCGGCGTGACGGCCGGCGCATCTGCGCCGGATATTCTGGTACAGAACGTCATTGCCCGTCTGCAGGAGCTGGGCGGTGGCGAAGCGGTGCCGCTGGAAGGACGTGAAGAGAACATTGTTTTTGAAGTCCCGAAAGAACTGAGAATCGATGCCCGGGAAGTCGAATAATCCCTTTTCTGATGAAAGGCCAGCACCTCCTGTGCTGGCCTTTTTTTTACCCGTTACTTTATCGTGACGACAAAATCATGTCTTTTACTGATATTTAAGTCGGTTTCACGTTAAATTCTAATTATTGGTGTTTTCAGTTGGCAGTGCTCAGAAAGGCTGGTTAATCTGAAAACGGTTTACATCATTTTAACGTAAGAGAATAACTATGCATGATGCACAGATCCGTGTCGCCATTGCGGGCGCGGGTGGACGTATGGGTCGTCAGTTGATTCAGGCGGCACTTCAGATGGAGGGTGTCGCCCTTGGCGCAGCGCTGGAGCGTGACGGTTCATCGCTTCTGGGGACCGATGCTGGCGAGCTGGCGGGCGCGGGCAGGACGGGCGTCACCGTACAGAGCAGTCTGGATGCGGTAAAAGAGGACTTCGATGTCTTTATCGATTTTACCCGCCCGGAAGGGACGCTCACGCATCTGGCGTTTTGCCGTCAGCACGGCAAAGGGATGGTGATCGGCACCACCGGTTTTGACGATGCGGGTAAGCAGGCTATCCAGGATGCATCAAAAGAGATTGCGATTGTCTTCGCCGCAAACTTTAGCGTGGGCGTTAATGTCATGCTTAAGCTGCTGGAGAAGGCTGCGAAAGTCATGGGTGACTACACCGACATTGAGATCGTTGAAGCTCACCACCGCTACAAAGTGGATGCGCCATCAGGCACGGCGCTGGCGATGGGTGAAGCGATTGCCCATGCACTCGATAAAGATTTAAAAGACTGCGCGGTCTATACCCGCGAAGGTCACACCGGTGAACGCGTGCCTGGCACGATTGGCTTCGCCACGGTCCGTGCGGGTGACATCGTCGGCGAACACACCGCGATGTTCGCCGATATTGGCGAACGTGTAGAAATCACGCATAAAGCTTCCAGCCGAATGACGTTCGCCAATGGTGCCGTACGCTCCGCTTTGTGGCTAAAAAACAAAGAGAAGGGACTTTTTGATATGAGAGATGTCCTGGATCTCAATAATTTGTAAATGTTATTACCCATCGTGATGTGGTTATTGCAGTCGTAATTCATTGATTGCATAGGGCAATATTTTATTGCCCTTTTATTTTTGCCTGTACATTACGTTTTCTTCCTTAAGGCTCTAAAAATCTGTCTATTCTTCTGATTTTTCGTTACTAAAATGTAAATTTTGACCATTTGGTCCACTTTATCATGTTCCATCTCGCGGTTTTTTATTAAACCAGCCGCGCAAGCGTTTTCTGCAGTGATTTACCTGATCTTTTTGTCGCTTAAGCTGCATTCCGCCTTTCAGGCCTGCAAAAGAGTAAACAAAATATCCGTTTTAAGTTGACTTTTACCGACCAAATCTCCAGAATGCCGCCGTTTGCCAAAAATCCGCTGGCAACACATTTGCATTGATCCATGACATGGTTATGAATTAATATGCAAATAAAGTGAGTGAATATTCTCTGGAGGGTGTTTTGATTAAGTCAGCGCTATTGGTTCTGGAAGACGGAACCCAGTTTATCGGTCGGGCCATAGGGGCAACGGGTTCGGCGGTTGGGGAAGTCGTTTTCAATACTTCAATGACCGGTTATCAAGAAATCCTCACTGATCCTTCCTATTCTCGCCAAATCGTTACTCTTACTTATCCTCATATCGGCAATGTCGGCACCAATGCGGCTGACGAAGAGTCCTCTCAGGTACATGCGCAAGGTCTGGTCATTCGTGACCTGCCGCTGATTGCCAGCAACTTCCGCAACACTGAAGACCTCTCTTCTTACCTGAAGCGCCATAACATCGTGGCGATTGCCGATATTGATACCCGTAAGTTAACGCGTCTGCTGCGCGAGAAGGGTGCACAAAACGGCTGCATCATCGCAGGGGATAACCTGGATGCGGCTCTGGCGCTGGAAAAAGCGAAAGCCTTCCCGGGCCTGAACGGCATGGACCTGGCAAAAGAAGTGACCACAGCTGAAGCCTACAGCTGGACGCAGGGGAGCTGGACGCTCGAAGGCGACCTGCCGGAAGCGAAAAAAGAGAGCGAGCTGCCGTTCCACGTGGTGGCTTACGATTTCGGCGCCAAGCGCAACATCCTGCGCATGCTGGTTGACCGCGGCTGCCGCCTGACGGTGGTGCCGGCGAAAACGTCCGCTGAAGAGGTGCTGAAAATGAATCCGGACGGCATCTTCCTCTCTAACGGCCCTGGCGACCCGGCACCTTGTGACTACGCCATCAATGCCATCAAGTCCTTCCTGGAGACAGACATCCCGGTATTCGGTATCTGCCTCGGCCATCAGCTGCTGGCGCTGGCGAGCGGTGCGAACACCATCAAGATGAAGTTCGGTCACCACGGTGGTAACCACCCGGTGAAAGACATTGATAACAACACGGTGATGATTACCGCTCAGAACCACGGTTTCGCCGTCGATGAAGCGTCGATGCCGGCTAACCTGCGCGTGACTCATAAGTCACTGTTCGATGGCACCCTGCAGGGTATCCATCGCACCGATAAGCCAGCGTTCAGCTTCCAGGGCCACCCGGAAGCCAGTCCGGGCCCACACGATGCCGCGCCGCTGTTCGATCACTTCATCGAACTTATCGAGCAATACCGTAAGACCGCTAAATAATCAGGAGCCGAGAAGACAATGCCAAAACGTACAGACATAAAAAGCATCCTGATCCTTGGCGCTGGCCCGATCGTCATCGGCCAGGCCTGTGAATTCGACTACTCCGGTGCGCAGGCGTGTAAAGCCCTGCGAGAAGAGGGTTACCGCGTTATCCTGGTGAACTCGAACCCGGCCACCATCATGACCGACCCGGAAATGGCGGATGCAACCTACATCGAGCCGATTCACTGGGAAGTGGTACGTAAAATTATTGAAAAAGAGCGCCCGGATGCGGTGCTGCCAACCATGGGTGGCCAGACGGCGCTGAACTGTGCGCTGGAGCTGGAGCGTCAGGGCGTGCTGGCCGAGTTCGGTGTAACCATGATTGGCGCGACCGCCGACGCGATTGATAAAGCCGAAGATCGTCGCCGTTTCGACGTGGCGATGAAGAAAATCGGCCTCGACACCGCGCGTTCCGGTATTGCTCACAATATGGAAGAGGCGCTGGCCGTCGCGGCTGAAGTGGGTTATCCGTGCATCATCCGTCCATCCTTCACCATGGGTGGCACCGGCGGCGGTATCGCCTACAACCGCGAAGAGTTCGAAGAGATTTGCGAACGCGGTCTGGATCTCTCTCCAACCAAAGAGCTGCTGATTGATGAATCGCTGATTGGCTGGAAAGAGTACGAGATGGAAGTGGTGCGTGATAAAAACGACAACTGCATCATCGTCTGCTCCATCGAAAACTTCGATGCGATGGGGATCCACACCGGTGACTCCATCACCGTTGCGCCAGCCCAGACGCTGACCGATAAAGAGTATCAGATCATGCGTAACGCCTCGATGGCGGTACTGCGTGAAATCGGCGTGGAAACCGGCGGCTCAAACGTGCAGTTCTCGGTGAACCCGAAAACCGGCCGTCTGATCGTTATCGAAATGAACCCGCGCGTGTCCCGTTCTTCCGCGCTGGCCTCCAAAGCGACCGGCTTCCCGATTGCCAAAGTAGCAGCGAAGCTGGCGGTGGGGTATACCCTTGACGAGCTGATGAACGACATCACCGGTGGCCGCACGCCTGCGTCCTTCGAACCGTCCATCGACTACGTTGTAACCAAAATTCCTCGCTTCAACTTCGAGAAATTCGCCGGCGCGAACGACCGTCTGACCACTCAGATGAAATCTGTCGGTGAAGTGATGGCGATTGGCCGCACGCAGCAGGAGTCCCTGCAGAAAGCGCTGCGCGGCCTGGAAGTGGGTGCGACCGGTTTCGATCCGAAAGTGAGCCTGGACGACCCGGAAGCACTGACCAAAATCCGCCGCGAGCTGAAAGACGCGGGCGCTGAGCGTATCTGGTACATCGCCGATGCCTTCCGTGCAGGCCTCTCCGTCGACGGCGTATTCAACCTGACCAACATTGACCGCTGGTTCCTGGTGCAGATTGAAGAGCTGGTACGTCTCGAAGAGAAAGTAGCAGAGCTGGGTATTAACGGTCTGGATGCGGACTTCCTGCGCATGCTGAAGCGTAAAGGCTTCGCCGATGCGCGCCTGGCGAAACTGGCGGGCGTACGTGAAGCGGAAATCCGCAAGCTGCGTGATCAGTATGACCTGCATCCGGTCTACAAGCGAGTGGATACCTGTGCGGCGGAATTCTCGACCGACACCGCGTACATGTACTCCACCTATGAAGACGAGTGCGAAGCGAACCCGTCCGTTGACCGTGACAAGATTATGGTGCTGGGCGGTGGTCCAAACCGTATCGGCCAGGGCATCGAGTTCGACTACTGCTGCGTGCACGCTTCGCTGGCGCTGCGCGAAGACGGTTATGAGACCATCATGGTCAACTGTAACCCGGAAACGGTCTCTACCGACTATGACACTTCTGATCGCCTCTACTTCGAGCCCGTTACCCTGGAAGACGTGCTGGAAATCGTGCGTATCGAGAAGCCAAAAGGCGTTATCGTGCAGTACGGTGGCCAGACCCCACTGAAGCTGGCGCGTGCCCTGGAAGCCGCTGGCGTACCGGTTATCGGTACCAGCCCGGACGCGATTGACCGTGCGGAAGACCGCGAGCGTTTCCAGCAGGCGGTTGATCGTCTGAAGCTGAAGCAGCCGGCGAACGCCACCGTAACGGCCATTGAACAGGCTGTTGAGAAGGCGAAAGAGATTGGCTATCCGCTGGTGGTACGTCCTTCCTACGTACTGGGCGGCCGCGCGATGGAAATCGTCTATGACGAAGCAGACCTGCGTCGCTACTTCCAGACGGCGGTGAGCGTCTCCAACGATGCTCCCGTCCTGCTCGACCGCTTCCTCGACGATGCGGTAGAAGTGGACGTTGACGCCATCTGCGATGGCGAAATGGTGCTGATTGGCGGCATCATGGAGCACATCGAGCAGGCGGGCGTACACTCCGGTGACTCTGCCTGTTCTCTGCCAGCGTACACCCTGAGTCAGGAAATTCAGGACGTGATGCGCCAGCAGGTACAGAAGCTGGCCTTCGAACTGCAGGTTCGTGGTCTGATGAACGTTCAGTTTGCGGTGAAAGACAACGAAGTTTACCTGATTGAAGTGAACCCGCGTGCGGCGCGTACCGTCCCGTTTGTCTCCAAAGCCACGGGTATTCCGCTGGCGAAAGTGGCGGCACGCGTGATGGCGGGCCAGACGCTGGCTCAGCAGGGCGTAACCAAAGAGATCATTCCGCCGTACTACTCGGTGAAAGAAGTGGTTCTGCCATTCAACAAATTCCCGGGCGTTGACCCGCTGTTAGGGCCAGAGATGCGCTCTACCGGGGAAGTGATGGGCGTGGGCCGCACCTTTGCTGAAGCATTCGCGAAGGCGCAGCTGGGCAGTAACTCCACCATGAAGAAATCTGGCCGTGCGCTGCTCTCCGTTCGCGAAGGCGATAAAGAGCGCGTGGTTGACCTGGCTGCCAAGCTGCTTAAGCAGGGCTTCGAGCTGGATGCCACTCACGGTACGGCGATTGTGCTGGGTGAAGCCGGTATTAACCCGCGTCTGGTGAACAAGGTGCATGAAGGTCGTCCGCACATTCAGGATCGCATCAAGAATGGCGAATATACCTACATCATCAACACCACTGCGGGCCGCCAGGCGATTGAAGACTCCAAGCTGATTCGCCGCAGCGCGCTGCAGTATAAAGTGCACTACGACACCACCCTGAACGGCGGTTTCGCGACGGCCATGGCGCTGAATGCGGATGCCACCGAGAAGGTGATTTCGGTTCAGGAAATGCACGCGCAGATTAACAAGTAAGTTCATATGCCCGGCGGCGTAGCGTTGCCGGGCACTCTCCCTCTCTTCAGAACCTTCTGGTTTTCCATCCGCATTCAGTCAGTTAGCCTAAAATTGTTAGGTCGATAACGAAATTCAACTGAGAGCAGGGGAAAACACCATGCAAAATAAATTACTGATCGCGTCTCTTCTGTCTGCCACAACATTGTTCACCGTTGCGGGCTGTTCATCCAACCAGGCTGTAAAAACGACCGATGGCAAAACCATTGTCACCGACGGCAAACCGCAGGTGGATGACGATACCGGTCTGGTGTCGTATAAAAACGCCGAAACCGGTCAAACCGAGCAGATTAACCGTGACCAGGTGAAATCCATGGGCGAGCTGGATAACTAATAAAAAAAGCCGTGGCATCTGCCACGGCTTTTAGCCTTTCAGGAACGCTTACCAGCGGTGGTTCAACAGGATATGACCGCCATAGGCAGCAAAGCTGTTTTCACCCCATTCGCCGCTGGCCCGCAGAGAAACGGTGGTAGTCTCGTTCAAATTCCCGGTAACGCCCAGCTCTAGCTGGCCACGGTCTTCCGGCGTGTCGTTGCTGACAGTTTCACCGTTAAACGCCAGATCGTTTTGACCCACGCCTTTCAGCCAGTTCACGGCAACGTACGGCTGCCAGGCTTTGACATCCTTCTGCTGGAAGTAGCTTGATTTGACGCCCAGACGACCAAACAGACCGTCGTTGTCCAGGGTTGTCACCCGGACGCCGTCACGGTCGGTATGGTTTTCCTGATCAAGGTAGCTGTAAACGATCTGCGCCTGAGGTTCGATTTTCCAGGTGCGCTCATTTTCTGAATTAATCACCCACGCATGACCCACTTCGACAGAGGCAGCGAAACCTTCACTGTTGTAATCTTCGTCATTACGGTTGCTGGTCACTTTATTGTTGTACCAGCTATAGGCGGCCCAGGTATCAATGTAGCTGCCAAGGCGTAAGTTCTGATCTTCCTGCCAGGTGGCGTATAAACCTGCATTGAAGCCGTCGACTTTACCCTGCGCATCACGCACATTGTGTCTGGCCTCCGAGTGGGTTTTTGCCTGACCCGCACCAAACATGCCGCCCGCTCGCAGGATACCGTTATCCAGTGGCTTGCTCATGAAATCGCTGCCTATCTGAAGCACGGTAGTGGTGGTGTCATAATTGACTCTGTCGCCACCTGCGTCGTTTTCATGATAGCGGCCCTTAACGTACATCCAGGTATTGAGGTTATCTTCATTGCGGAAGGTGATTTGATCGCGATCGTCGCGCTTGTGGAGGAACATGCTTTGAGCAGCAAGGTAGTTGCCTAAATATGCGCCGACTTCCGGAGCCATGACTTCAGGGTTATTGTTGCTGCCATTACCGCCGTTGTCTCCGTTACCGCCATTGTCACCATTGTCACCATTGCCGCCGTTGTCACCGTTGTCGCCGTTGTCGCCGTTGTCTCCGTTACCGCCGTTGTCACCGTTGTCGCCGTTGTCACCATTGCCACCGTTATCTCCGTTATCTCCGTTATCTCCGTTATCGGGATCGTCAGCCGGATCGTCGGAGGGTGAAGCCTTCGATTCCAGATACCAGTTGCCATTACTGTGTTGATAAAGATTATATTCCCACGCGCCGGCAACGACGGGTTTAGCAAGCGTCAGTTGAGCTTCAGAGCTTCCACTCACGCTGACAATTTCCATGCCATTGACCGTTTGAGCGCCTAACCCACCCATATTGGAGACAGTAACGCCTGACTGCCCAAAGCTGCTGCCCGTAATCGTAAGATGATCGGTAGGTGCATCATCCGCGCCCAGCGTGCTGTTCAATACGATTTGGCTCCCCGCAGTGCCGGTATAATCTCCATTGATGGTAAAGTCATTGCCGACTGAATTATCCGCTGCGCTCAGTAAAAGCGTACCGCTGTTGGTCACGTTGCCGTTGATGGTATCCGCGCCCGAGTTGCGCAATGTCGGGTTGCCCTGAATGGCATTCCATGCAGCCAGCGTGCCGCCGCTAAGAATAGTGATGTTATCGTATACCGTCCCGGCCGTGGCAAACCTGGCTCCGCTCTGCACGGTCACCGTGGCATGACTGTTTTCAACGCCCAGGGTCGCACCGGACGCGACCAGCGTGGTGCCGCTATACAGGGTAGTATCACCGCTATAGCTGTTGTTACCGGTCAACGTCAGCGTATGCGAATCCCTTTTTTCAACACTCCCGCTGCCGGTCATGTTAGTGGTGAAGGTGAAATTATCGCCCTGGTTGAAGATAACCGAGCCGTTATTCGTGAGCCCTCCACTCAGGTTTGCGACGCTTTCGCCATTACCCAACTGCAGAACCGCATTTTCAGCGACCAGCGTGTTCCCCGCATTTGCGACGGTTCCGGCCAGGGTCAGAGTGCCGCTATTGACCTGCAGTGAATCACCCGTGCCGATAATGTCGACATCACCAGTGAGCGTCCAGTCTTCCCCGTCCATAGCAAGAGAAGCGAAACCATCACCTTCGTTTAGCCCAATAAAATTGCTGTCCTCGGCGCCGGTTCCCACCAGCCTTAGGATGTTCCCTTTTGAAAGGGTAGAAATGACATCACCTGACAGTGACGATCCTGTGTTAAGCGTCAGTGTATTATTTTTGTTGCTGGCGAACAGGATTGCAGTACTACCGCCGCCAATTGAACCTGTATTAATGATCTCAATTTTGGATGAGCCCATGACGTTAATACCATTCTGATAACCATCAATAATACCACTATTGATAATTTTCGAGTTTCCGTCACTTAGGGCAATTCCATCATTTTGAGTGCCTTTGATAGAACCCTCGTTATTAATGGGCGTGCCGATGTTCACCAGCATACCCGTCTTGCCTTCAATAAGGCCTGTTGCGCTGTTTGAAATATTTACTGCTGAGGACTCTTCATCAATATAAATACCATTTTCAAAACCAATGATACTTCCTTTGTTATTGAGTTCGCCCTGCATGGATTGAATGTTTACTGCGTTTGCGGTTGTTGAGGAAATAGTTGCCCCCTCCTCGTTGTTAATCACAACACGCTGTGCGTTAGTATTAATATCAAGTCCGTCCGCTTTTGCGGTGATTTTTCCTTTATTGGTGACAGAGGTAACGTCCATACCAGAAACAGTTACTGCGGCAACATTATCAAGAGAGGAAATCGTGACGTTTTTATTAATGATATATTCAGATTCTGAGGAAAAATCTTGCGGGACAGAAGTCGACTGATCAATGGTTGCTGCATGGTTTATTATTGGCGTAAAAACTAACAGGACGGGAAATAACTTTCCCAGCAATTGGGTTGTCCTGTTTAATATGTGGTGTTTGTCACTCATATTCACATCCATTTAAAATGAAAGTTGAAGAACAAAGAAGTATCTTCTCTTTTAAAGAGAGTTGTTATTCGGAAAGGGGTTAAATTATTATATTTTCAATGGGTTATGTATACATCTATTTATTAAAATGCGATTTTAATTATTCTTAATATTTCATATGTGCAAATGAAAAAGAGTCATTTATTGGTGAGATTAATAAGATTAACGATGTTCAGATAAGTGCTGGCATAATCACGAGCATGGGGCACCGTGAGTAGCAATACTTGCGTTTTGCATCTGCGATGCCAATCAACACTTTCAGCAGGCTGGTTAACTGTCTACACTCACACCTACAAGAGAGATAAGCCAGTCAACGCAGGCCCATTGATGATTCTGATAATTTACGCCCATCCTTATCCGCAACACTCGCATGCGAATAAGCGGATGCTTGAGCAGGTAAGGACGCTTGATAACGTAGAGATACGCTCCCTGTATCAACTCTATCCCGATTTTAATATCGATATCGCCGCCGAGCAGGAGGCACTTTCCCGTGCCGATCTGATCGTCTGGCAGCATCCCATGCAGTGGTATAGCACGCCCCCGCTTCTGAAACTGTGGATTGATAAAGTGTTCTCCCACGGCTGGGCGTATGGCCACAATGGCCATGCGCTAAAAGGGAAAAGCCTGATGTGGGCGGTCACCACCGGCGGCGGGGAAAGTCATTTTGATATTGGCACCTTCCCGGGGTTTGACGTTCTGGCGCAGCCGCTGCAGGCGACGGCGCTCTACTGTGGTCTGAACTGGCTCCCGCCATTTGCGATGCACTGTACGTTTGTCTGCGATGATGAAACGCTGCAGGCGCAGGCTCGTCATTATAAACAACGCTTACTTGAATGGCAGGAGAAGCATCATGGATAGCCATACGCTAATACAGGCGCTGATTTACCTCGGCGCGGCGGCGCTGATTGTGCCCGTCGCGGTACGCCTGGGGCTGGGTTCTGTTCTTGGCTACCTGATTGCGGGCTGCGTTATTGGTCCGTGGGGCTTTCGTCTGGTGACGGATGCCGAGGCGATTCTCCACTTCGCTGAGATTGGCGTCGTGCTGATGCTCTTTGTGATTGGCCTGGAACTCGATCCGCAGCGCCTGTGGAAACTTCGCGCTTCGGTATTTGGTGGTGGGGCTTTACAGATGGTGGCCTGCGGCCTGCTGCTGGGTGGGTTCTGTATCCTGCTGGGAATGGACTGGAAAGTGGCAGAGCTTATCGGCATGACGCTGGCGCTCTCCTCGACGGCGATTGCCATGCAGGCGATGAACGAGCGTAATTTGACGGTTTCGCAGATGGGGCGCAGTGCGTTCTCAGTGCTGCTGTTCCAGGACATTGCCGCTATTCCGCTGGTGGCGATGATCCCGTTGCTGGCGGCCAGTGGGTCCTCGACGACGCTGGGCGCTTTCGCGCTGTCCGCACTGAAAGTGGTGGGGGCACTGGCGCTGGTGGTTCTGCTTGGACGCTATGTCACCCGTCCGCTGCTGCGGTTTGTTGCCCGCTCCGGTTTGCGCGAAGTGTTCAGCGCCGTGGCGCTGTTCCTGGTGTTTGGCTTTGGTCTGCTGCTGGAAGAGGCCGGGCTGTCGATGGCGATGGGGGCGTTCCTCGCCGGCGTTCTGCTGGCGAGTTCTGAATATCGTCACGCGCTGGAAAGCGATATCGAGCCGTTCAAAGGGTTGCTGCTGGGGCTGTTTTTCATCGGCGTGGGGATGTCCGTTGACTTCGGCACGCTGGTGACGCACCCGCTGCGGATTGTCATCCTGCTTGTCGGCTTCCTGGTCATTAAAATGGCGATGCTGTGGCTAATTGCGCGTCCGCTGAAGGTGCCGAATAAGCAGCGCAGCTGGTTTGCGGTTCTGCTGGGGCAGGGGAGCGAATTTGCGTTCGTGGTCTTCGGCGCAGCGCAGATGGCAAATGTTCTCGATCCGGAGTGGGCGAAAGCCCTGACGCTGGCGGTCGCCCTGTCGATGGCGGCGACGCCCGTTCTGCTGGTTGTACTGACGCGCCTGGAAAAATCGGGCAGCGAACAGGAGCGCGAAGCTGATGAGATCGACGAGGAGCAGCCGCGCGTGATCATCGCCGGATTTGGTCGCTATGGGCAGATCGTGGGCCGTTTACTGCTGTCGAGCGGCGTGAAAATGGTCATCCTCGATCACGACCCCGACCATGTCGATACCCTGCGTAAGTTCGACATGAAAGTCTTTTACGGCGACGCAACGCGCGTCGATCTGCTGGAATCTGCTGGCGCGGCAAAAGCCGAGGTACTGATTAACGCCATTGACGATCCGGAAACCAGCATGCAGATGGTGGAACTGGTCAAAGAGCACTTCCCGGCGCTGACCATTATCTCCCGCGCCCGCGATGTAGATCACTATATCCGGCTGCGGCAGGCGGGGGTAGAAGCACCGGAGCGTGAAACATTTGAAGGTGCGCTGAAATCTGGCCGTATGGCGCTGGAAAATCTGGGGCTCGGCGCGTATGAAGCGCGCGAGCGTGCAGACTTGTTCCGCCGCTTTAATACCGGGATGGTGGAAGAGATGGCGGCAATGGCTGGCAGCTCGGCCACGGAGCGCGCGGCCGTGTTCAAACGCACCAGTGCGATGCTGACGGATATCATTAATGAGGACCGCAATCATCTGTCGCTGATCCAGCGTCATGGCTGGCAGGGCACGGAAGAGGGCAAGCATACCGGCGATCCGGCTGATGAGCCTGAGAGTAAACCTTCCGCGTGAAGTGGAGTTGCCAGCAATAATAAAAAATTTCTTTATCTTTACCCTGCCGCCAGTCGACGAAAGATTAAGCTTTCCGTATAGTGGCGGCAATTTTTTGCATCCGGGAAATTTTCAATGATCAGTCTGATTGCAGCGCTGGCGGTGGACCGCGTTATCGGTATGGAAAATGCCATGCCGTGGAACCTGCCTGCCGATCTTGCATGGTTTAAACGTACTACGTTAAACAAGCCGGTAGTGATGGGCCGCCTGACCTGGGAGTCGATTGGTCGTCCATTGCCGGGCCGGAAGAATATCGTTATCAGTAGCCAGCCAGGCACTGACGATCGCGTCGAATGGGTAAAATCTGTCGACGAGGCGATTGCTGCGTGTGGCAATGCCGAAGAGATCATGGTGATTGGCGGTGGGCGTGTATACGAGCAGTTCCTGCCAAAAGCGCAGAAGCTGTATCTGACCCACATTGATGCGGAAGTGGAAGGGGATACCCATTTCCCGGACTACGATCCGGACGAGTGGGAATCCGTATTCAGCGAATTCCACGACGCGGATGCTCAGAACTCCCACAGCTACTGCTTCGAGATTCTGGAACGTCGTTAAGTGATTTTTCCCTCTCCCGGCCGGGAGAGGGAATGACGTATCAGGAGGCAACGGCCTCGTCTTCCCCTAAGTCCAGCTGTCGGTTGGATGGCTGAACAAAGTAAGCTTTATCTTCCCAGCGCAGACAGGTTAACTCTCCACCCCAGCAGCATCCGGTATCCAGACCGTAGATCCCCTCCGGTGTCCCTTTTCCTTCAAGTGCCGCCCAGTGACCAAATACCACGCTGTACTCGCTTGTCACCGGCCCCGGAATGGCAAACCACGGCTTGAGCGGGGCTGGCGCGCTTTCCGGCGTCTCTTTGGAATACATGTCCAGCTGCCCGTTCGGGAAGCAGAAACGCATACGTGTGAAGGCGTTGGTGATAAAGCGCAGACGAGCCAGGCCGCTGAGATCCTCGCTCCAGTGGTTCGGCATATCGCCGTACATGGCATCAAGGAAGAAAGGATAGGAGTCGCTCGCCAGTACCGCCTCCACGTCACGCGCACAGGTTTTCGCCGTCTCCAGATCCCATTGTGGCGTGATCCCGGCATGCGCCATGACCAGCTTTTTCTCTTCGTCGATCTGCAGCAAGGGCTGACGGCGCAGCCAGTTAATCAGATCGTCGGCGTCCGGCGCATCCAGCAGCGGAGTGAGGCGATCTTTAGGCTTGTTGCGACTGATCCCGGCGAAGACCGCCAGCAGATGCAGATCGTGATTGCCCAGCACCATGCGTACATTATCGCCGAGTGATTTTACGAAGCGCAGAACCTCCAGTGAGCCAGGGCCACGCGCGACCAGATCGCCCGTCAGCCAGAGCGTGTCCTGCCCTGGCGTAAAGTCGACCTGTTTTAATAATGCGATCAGTTCATCGTAGCAACCGTGAACGTCGCCAATCAGATATGTAGACATTAGATTAATGAATGAGTGTTGTAACGGCGAGACGGAACACAGGAATGGCAACGCGGAATCCATTGCCATCGACGTCGACCATTTCATAATGGCCTTGCATGGTACCCATCGGCGTTTCAATCACTGCACCGCTGGTGTACTGATACTCTTCACCAGGGGCGATGTGGGGTTGTTCACCGACCACACCTTCTCCCTGAACTTCGATTTCGCGGCCATTGCCGTTGGTAATAAGCCAGTAGCGCCCACGCAGCTGCACAGGCACCCGCCCCAGGTTACGAATGGTCACAGTGTAAGCAAAGACAAAACGTTCTTCATCCGGCGAGGATTGCGATTCAACATAGACGCTTTGTACATGGACACATACGCGGGGCGAATCAATCATGGCTTAACTCTCCTTCGGCGGCGCATTTTCGCTGATGTAATTAGCCAGCTTGCAGTACTGCTCTACGGAAATGTTTTCCGCTCGCATTGCCGGGTCGATCCCCAGTTCCGCTAACACCTCAACGGTGAACGAATTGCTCAGACTGTTGCGGATCGTTTTCCGGCGCTGATTAAAGGCTTCTGTGGTGATGCGGCTCAGTACACGCAGATCTTTTACCGGGTACGGTTTCGTTTTATGCGGCACCAGGCGTACAACCGCAGAATCCACTTTCGGTGGTGGCGTAAAGGCGGATGGCGGAACTTCGAGAACCGGGATCACGTTGCAGTAATATTGCGCCATCACGCTTAAACGACCATACGCTTTACTGTTCGGGCCTGCAACCAGACGGTTAACAACCTCTTTTTGCAACATGAAGTGCATGTCGGCAATGGCATCAGTATAGCTAAACAGGTGGAACATCAGCGGGGTGGAAATGTTGTACGGCAGGTTGCCGAACACGCGCAGCGGCTGACCCATTTTCTCTGACAGCTCGCCAAAGTTCATGGTCATGGCATCCTGCTGATAAATGGTCAGCTTCGGCCCAAGGAACGGGTGCGTTTGCAGGCGTGCGGCCAGATCGCGGTCCAGTTCGATGACGGTCAGTGCGTCAAGGCGTTCGCCGACCGGCTCGGTCAGCGCGGCAAGGCCCGGGCCGATTTCGACCATCGCCTGACCTTTTTGCGGGTTAATAGCCGAGACAATGCTTTCGATCACGAACTGATCGTTAAGGAAGTTTTGCCCGAAACGTTTACGGGCTAAGTGGCCCTGATGGACTCGATTAGTCATTGAGTATTAACAATCATTTTGATGGCGAGATTAAGCGCCGTAATAAAACTGCCGACATCCGCTTTCCCCTGGCCTGCCAGATCCAGCGCAGTACCGTGGTCAACGGACGTTCGAATAAAGGGTAAACCGAGAGTGATATTCACCCCGCGGCCAAAGCCCTGGTATTTTAGCACGGGCAGGCCCTGATCGTGGTACATCGCGAGCACGGCGTCGGCATTATCAAGGTATTTCGGCTGGAAAAGGGTATCAGCAGGCAGCGGCCCGCTTAAGTGCATCCCTTTTGCGCGCATTTCTTCAAGGACCGGAATAATGGTGTCGATCTCTTCGGTACCCATATGCCCGCCTTCACCGGCGTGCGGATTCAGGCCGCAAACCAGAACGTGCGGCTGCTTGATGCCGAATTTGGTTTGCAGATCATGATGCAGGATCCCGATGATCTCCCGCAGCAGTTCCGGGGTAATGGCATCCGGAATGGCCTTGATGGGCAGATGGGTTGTGACAAGCGCAACACGCATCGCCTCCGTTGCCAGCATCATGACGACTTTCGGGCTGTGCGAGCGCTCTTCAAAAAACTCTGTATGCCCGGTAAAGGGAATACCCGCTTCGTTAATGACGCCTTTGTGGACCGGGCCGGTAATCAGGGCAGCAAATTCACCCTTCAGACAACCGTCGCAGGCGCGCGCAAGAGTTTCAACGACATAGTGACCGTTTTCCGTGCTGAGCTGGCCCGGAATAACAGGCGTACGCAGGGGAACAGGAAGAAGCGTGAGCGTACCGGCTTGCTGTGGTGCAGGCTGTTGACCTTCAACGTAGGGGATGAGCGTTAAAGGCAGACCGAGCAGCGTTGCCCGGTCTTGTAACAGTGTTGCATCAGCGCAGACGACCAGCTCCACCGGCCAGCTGCGCTGGGCAAGCTGAACGACGAGGTCAGGCCCAATCCCGGCGGGTTCGCCGGGCGTGATCACAACACGATGCTGTTTCATTAGTTGCTCAGAATTTTTACGTAAGCGCTGGCGCGTTGTTCCTGCATCCAGGTTGCCGCTTCTTCAGAGAACTTACGGTTAAACAGCATACGGTAGGCTCTGTCTTTCTGCGCCGCATCGGTTTTATCCACGTTACGGGTGTCCATCAGCTCGATGAGGTGCCAGCCAAATGAAGAGTGTACTGGCGCACTGATCTGGCCTTTGTTCAGCTTCATCAGGGCATCACGGAACGCAGGATCGTAAATATCTGCAGCCGCCCAACCCAGATCGCCACCCTGGTTAGCAGAGCCGGGATCCTGAGAAAACTCTTTTGCCGCATTTGCAAACGAGGTTTTACCGCTCTTAATGTCAGCAGCAATCTGCTCAAGCTTTGCACGAGCCTGATCGTCAGTCATGATCGGTGACGGTTTCAGAAGAATGTGGCGAGCATGCACTTCGGTGACGGAAATACTCTGGCTCTGTCCACGCAGATCGTTCACTTTCAGAATATGGAAGCCCACACCTGAACGGATTGGGCCGACGATATCACCTTTCTTCGCGGTGCTCAGTGCCTGGGCGAAGATGGAAGGCAGCTCCTGAATACGACCCCAGCCCATCTGGCCGCCTTTCAGCGCCTGCTGGTCAGCGGAGTAGGTAATGGCCAGCTTGCCGAAGTCACCGCCATTACGCGCCTGCTCTACAATGGAACGCGCCTGGCTTTCGGCTTCCGCAGCCTGGTCGGAGGTTGGATTCTCAGGAAGCGGGATCAGAATGTGGCTCAGGTTCAGCTCTGTACTGGCGTCATTCTGGTTGCCCACCTGTTTTGCCAGCGCGTCCACTTCCTGCGGCAGGATCGTGACGCGGCGACGCACTTCATTGTTACGCACTTCCGAAATCAGCATCTCTTTACGGATCTGGTTACGGTAGGTGGCATAGCTGATTCCGTCATAGGCCAGACGGCTGCGCATCTGGTCTAAAGACATATTGTTCTGCTTCGCGATGTTAGCGATGGCCTGATCGAGTTGCTCGTCAGTGACCTTCACGCCCATTTTCTGACCCATCTGCAAAACGATCTGATCCATGATCAGACGCTCCAGGATCTGGTGGCGCAATGTGGCGTCATCCGGCAGCTGCTGACCTGCTTCGCCGGAATTGAGCTTCACCGACTTCATCAGACCGTCAACGTCACTTTCGAGTACAACGCCGTTGTTAACCACAGCGGCGACTTTATCAACAACCTGGGGGGCCGCGAAGCTGGTATTCGCAACCATAGCGACACCGAGCAGCAGCGTTTTCCAGTTCTTCATACTTTTTCCATTTCAATTAACCGCAAAGCGGATTACGTTGCAAATCAAGCACATTACAAGGAACTGCGGTAAGGCAGAATGTTCGAGCGCAGCATCTGCTGCGTGCCCAGGCCATAGTTGGAACTCAGGCCGCGCAGTTCGACATTGAAGCCAATCACGTTATCGTATTTGCTCTGATTGTTGTCAGTATTCCAGCCGTTAAGCTTACGTTCGTAACCGACGCGCAGCGCGTAACAGCAGGAGTTATATTGCAAACCAACCATCTGGTCGGCAGGCTTACTGGTGTTGGTGTCAAAGTAGTAAGCGCCTACAATTGACCAACGGTCGGCGATAGGCCAGCTTGCTGCGCCACCGACCTGCGAAATACCGTCTTTATACTGTTCTCTGTTCGCATAGTCTGGCAATGTCGCCTGGATATATTCCGGGCTGGCATAACGGTACGTCAGCTGCACCATACGGTCTTCATCACGACGGTACTCAATTGCCGCACTGCTGGTCGCAATGTTGTCGAGACGCGTATCGTACTGCAGCCCACCGCGTAAGCCCCAGCGGTCCGTCATGCGCCAGTAAGTATCACCCGCCCAGACCAGGGAACCGGTCTTGTTGTCTTTCTCCCAGTTAATGTTGTCATCACCGGTGCGAGACTCGGTGAAATAGTAGATTTGACCAACGGAAACGTTAAAACGTTCAACGGCAGCGTCATCATATACGCGCGTTGTGACACCGGTCGTTAACTGGTTAGCGGAGGCAATTCGGTCAAGACCGCCGTAGGTACGGTCACGGAACAGGCCGCTGTAGTCAGACTGCAGGAAGGACGAGTCGTAGTTCTGGATTTTGCTCTGGTCGCGATACGGCACGTAGAGATACTGCATCCGCGGTTCCAGCGTTTGCGTATAGCCATCAGCCAGTAACCCCATATCACGTTCAAAGATCAGCTTACCGTCCATTTTAAATTGCGGAAGGGTACGGTTAACCGATTCCTGAAGATCGGTGTTGTTACTGGCGTTGTAATCATCCACATTTTTCTGCTGATAGTGTGTCGCCATCAGCTTGGCTTCTGTGTTCAGGCTTGCCCAGTCGTTAGACCACGGCAGGTTGATGGTCGGCTCCAGGTGAATACGCGTGGCTTCCGGCATATCCGAGTTGGTATTCACGAAATGGACCGCCTGCGCGTAAACGCGGGTGTCAAATGGCCCAACATCGTTCTGATACCAGTTCACATCCAGCTGCGGCTCTGCGCCGTAAGTGCTTCGCGTCTGGGTACTAAAGACCTGGAACTGTTTCGTTGAGACCGTGGCGTTAAAGTTTTGAATAGCATAGCCAACGCTGAATTTCTGCGTCGCATAACCATCGGTACTTGAACCGTATTTGGAGTCAAAGTCGTTGAAGTAGTAAGGATCGCTGACCTTGGTGTAGTCGACGTTAAAACGCCAGACCTGATCCATCACACCCGCATGGCGCCAGTAGTACAACCAACGGTGTTTGTCCCCTTCGGTCGGATGCTCATCCTGGAAGACTTTATCTGACGGCAGATAATCGAGCTCCATCAGGCCTGCACCCGCCTGGGTCAGGTAGCGGAACTCGTTCTCCCACATGACGTTGCCGCGCTTATGGATATAGTGCGGCGTGATGGTCGCGTCCATGTTGGGCGCGATGTTCCAGTAATACGGCAGGTAGAACTCAAAATAGTTCGAGGTGCTGTATTTGGCATTCGGGATCAGGAAGCCTGAGCGACGTTTGTCACCGACAGGAAGCTGCAGATAAGGGCTGTAGAAAACGGGCACCGGACCCAGCTTGAAGCGGGCATTCCAGATCTCTGCGACCTGCTCTTCACGGTCGTGGATAACCTCGCTTCCGACCACGCTCCAGGTATTAGAACCCGGCAGACAGGAGGTAAAGGAGCCATTTTCCAGGATCGTATAACGGTTTTCACCGCGCTGTTTCATCAGGTCTGCATTACCACGCCCCTGACGACCCACCATCTGGTAATCACCTTCCCAGACGTTAGTGTCTTTGGTGTTCAGGTTTGACCAGGCTTTCGGACCTTTCAGGATGACCTGATTGTCGTCATAGTGCACATTACCCAGCGCATCCACCGTTCGTACCGGCTCGGCCGCACCTTCCGGCTGCTTCTGGTGCAACTGCACTTCATCTGCCTGCAGGCGGCTGTTGCCCTGGTTAATATCCACATTGCCCGTAAACGTGGCATTGTCAGGATAGGTACCTTTCGAACTGTCGGCAGTAATGGTTACCGGCAAGCTATTTGTATCGCCCTTCACCAGTGGACGATTATAGCTTGGGACGCCAAGCATACATTGCGAGGCGAGATCGGCCGCCAGCCCCTGTTGACTGTACAGGGCGGAGCCAATCATTGTGGCCAGGAGGGTGGGGATACGTTTTTTCATACGTTGTATTTTATTGTTCCGTCATCAGTGGCTACGGCTTACAAACGCTCAGAGACTATCTTACTCATCTGCGCAGTACCAGCGTTAATCCTGCCTGTTTGCGTGCCAGAGTGTTAGGCTCGCTATCGAATGACGAGTATGATAAAGCAAATTATAGGCGATGTCCTTCAATTGACCGTGACTTGAACACTGTGATGATGACGTTGCGTCGGCAAGGAATATGACTATCCGGGGAGTATATGCAGTATTGGGGTAAAATAATCGGCGTTGCGTTCGCCATCATCATGGGTGCCGGGTTCTGGGGAATCGTGCTTGGGCTGATTATCGGGCATATGTTTGATAAAGCGCGCAGCCGCAAAATGGCCTGGTTTGCCAATCAGCGCGAGCGTCAGTCGCTCTTTTTCTCCACCACCTTTGAGGTCATGGGGCACTTAACCAAATCCAAAGGACGTGTGACAGAAGCCGATATTCAGATTGCCAGCGTCTTTATGGATCGCATGAATCTGCATGGTGACTCCCGTCTGGCAGCGCAAAATGCGTTTCGCATCGGCAAATCGGACAACTATCCGCTGCGTGAAAAAATGCGTCAGTTCCGCAGCATCTGCTTCGGTCGCTTTGATTTAATTCGGATGTTTCTGGAAATCCAGATCCAGGCGGCCTTCGCCGACGGTTCCCTGCACCCCAATGAACGCGACGTGCTGTACGTCATTGCGGAAGAGCTGGGTATCTCCCGTATGCAGTTCGACCAGTTCCTGCGCATGATGCAGGGCGGGGCACAGTTTGGCGGCGGTTATCACCAGCAGTCGTCTGGCGGCACCTGGCAGCAGGCGCAGCGTGGCCCGACGCTGGAAGATGCCTGCAACGTACTAGGCGTGAAGCCCACCGACGATGTGACCACCATTAAACGTGCCTATCGCAAGCTGATGAGTGAACATCACCCGGACAAACTGGTCGCGAAAGGCTTACCGCCGGAAATGATGGAGATGGCGAAGCAAAAAGCGCAGGAAATCCAGAAGGCCTACGAGCTCATTAAAGAGAAGAAAGGTTTCAAATAAAAAAAGCCCGACGATGTCGGGCTTTTTTTTAGAAATCCACCGGGGCTTTAAACGTCATCGCGTTACCGAAGGCCGGATGGGTGATGGTGAGCGTCTGCGCATGGAGCTGAAGACGCGGCGCTAACGCCAGCGCCTCAGGCGGGGCGTAAAACCGGTCGCCCAGAATCGGATGCCCCAGGGCGAGCATATGCACGCGCAGCTGATGTGAACGTCCGGTAATCGGCTTAAGCAGGACGCGCGCGGTGTTATCCGTTGCGTACTCCAGCACTTCATACTCGGTCTGCGCGGCCTTGCCGGTTTCATAGCACACCTTCTGCTTTGGCCGGTTCGGCCAGTCGCAAATCAGGGGTAAATCCACCAGCCCTTCCGCCTGCGCAGGATGGCCCCAGACGCGGGCGACATACTGTTTCTTCGGCTCACGCTCGCGGAACTGGCGTTTTAACTCGCGTTCCGCGGCTTTATTCAGCGCCACCACAATCACACCACTGGTGGCCATGTCCAGGCGATGGACGGACTCCGCCTGAGGATAATCACGCTGAATACGCGTCATCACGCTGTCTTTGTGCTCATCCAGACGCCCCGGCACGGACAACAGGCCGCTGGGCTTGTTGACCACCATAATATGCTCATCCTGATACAGAATGACCAGCCAGGGATCCTGCGGTGGATTGTACGGCTCCATCACCATCTTGCGCTCCGTTTACTGATGCGTCACAACGATAAGACGCAGGGCGTCCAGACGCCAGCTCGCCTGATTCAGGCTTTCCAGCACCTGCTGACGGTTGCTTTCAATCGCCGTCAGTTCGTCGTCACGGATGTTGGGGTTAACCGCTTTTAACGCTTCCAGACGTGACAGCTCCGCAGACAGTTTCTCGTCGGCTTCATTGCGCGCGGTATCAATCAGCGCTCGGGCCGATTTTTCAATCTGGGTTTCACCCAGTTGCAGAATGGCATGCACATCCTGCTGAACTGCGTTAACCAGTTTGCTGCCCGTATGGCGATTCACCGCGCTCAGCTGGCGGTTGAAGCTCTCAAATTCAACCTGTCCTGCCAGGTTAGTGCCGTTTTTGTCCAGCAGCAGACGGACAGGCGTTGGCGGCAGGAAGCGGTTGAGCTGCAGCTGTTTCGGCGCCTGCGCTTCCACAACATAAATCAGCTCCAGCAGCAGGGTGCCGACAGGCAGCGCCTTGTTTTTCAACAGGGAGATGGTGCTGCTGCCGGTATCGCCGGACAGGATCAGGTCCAGGCCGTTGCGGATCAGCGGGTGTTCCCAGGTGATGAACTGGGCGTCTTCACGGGAGAGCGCCACATCACGCTCGAAGGTGATGGTGCAGCCATCTTCCGGCAGGCCCGGGAAATCCGGAACCAGCATGTGATCGGACGGGGTCAGGACAATCAGATTCTCGCCGCGATCGTCCTGGTTAATGCCCACGATGTCGAACAGATTCATGGAGAAGCTGATCAGACTGGTGTCATCATCCTGCTCTTCAATGCTCTCGGCAAGCGCCTGCGCTTTTTCACCGCCGTTGGAGTGGATCTCCAGCAAACGGTCGCGGCCCTGTTCCAGCTGCGCTTTCAGCGCCTCGTGTTTCTCACGGCAGGTGGCGATCAGCTCATCGAACCCGTCCACGTTTTCCGGTGCGGCAAGATAGCCGATCAGATCGCCATGCACCTGATCGTAAATCGTGCGGCCCGTCGGGCAGGTATGTTCAAACGCATCCAGACCTTCGTGGAACCAGCGTACCAGCACGGACTGGGCGGTTTTTTCCAGATAAGGGACATGGATCTGGATATCATGCGCCTGGCCGATACGATCGAGACGGCCGATACGCTGTTCCAGCAGATCCGGGTTGAACGGCAGATCGAACATGACCAGGTTGCTGGCGAACTGGAAGTTACGGCCTTCAGAACCGATTTCAGAGCACAGCATCACCTGAGCGCCGCTGTCCTCTTCGGCAAACCACGCCGCGGCGCGGTCGCGTTCAACGATGGACATGCCTTCATGGAACACGGCGGCGCGGATACCTTCGCGTTCACGCAGGACCTGTTCCAGCTGTAGCGCAGTCGCCGCTTTGGCACAGATCACCAGCACTTTCTGGGAACGGTGGGCGGTCAGGTAGCCCATCAACCACTCCACGCGCGGATCGAAGTTCCACCAGGTGCCGGTATCACCTTCGAATTCCTGGTAGATTTGTTCCGGATAGAGCATGTCACGAGCACGCTCTTCCTGAGTTTTGCGTGCGCCCATGATGCCGGAGACTTTTATCGCCGTCTGATACTGTGTCGGCAGCGGCAGCTTTATGGTATGCAGTTCGCGTTTCGGGAACCCTTTCACACCGTTACGGGTGTTACGGAACAGCACGCGGCTGGTGCCGTGGCGGTCCATCAACATGTCGATCAGCTCTTTACGCGCGGATTCTGCGTTATCGCTTTCACTGTTGGCAGCCTGCAGCAGCGGCTCAATGTCCTGCTCGCCAATCAGATCGCTCAGGGTATTAAGTTCGTCATTAGAGAGGCGCTTGCCCGCCAGCAGCAGGGCGACGGCATCCGCGACCGGACGGTAGTTATTTTGTTCTTCGACGAACTGCGCAAAATCGTGGAAACGGTTAGGGTCGAGCAGACGCAGACGGGCGAAGTGGCTTTCCAGACCCAGCTGTTCCGGCGTTGCGGTCAGCAGCAGGACGCCAGGCACGCGCTCGGCAAGCTGCTCAATAGCCAAATATTCGCGGCTCGGTGCCTCTTCGCTCCAGACCAGATGGTGCGCTTCATCGACCACCATCAGATCCCATTCGGCATCACACAGGTGCTCAAGGCGCTGCTTGCTGCGGCGCACAAAGTCCAGGGAGCAGATCACCAGTTGTTCCGTTTCGAACGGGTTATCCGCGTCGTGCTGGGCTTCGGCATAGCGCTCGTCATCAAACAGGGAGAAGCGCAGGTTAAAGCGACGCAGCATTTCGACCAGCCACTGGTGCTGCAGGGTTTCAGGAACCACTATCAGCACGCGCTCGGCGGCGCCGGAAAGCAGCTGCTGATGCAGGATCATACCTGCTTCAATGGTCTTACCCAGGCCCACTTCATCTGCCAGCAGCACGCGCGGGGCGTGACGACGGCCCACGTCATGAGCGATGTTCAGCTGGTGGGGTATCAGGCTGGTACGCTGGCCACGCAGGCCGCTCCACGGCATACGGTACTGTTCACTCTGGAACTTACGTGCGCGATAGCGCAGCGAGAAGCGGTCCATTCGATCGATTTGCCCGGCAAACAGGCGATCCTGCGGTTTGCTGAAAACCAGTTTGCTGTCGAGCAGCACTTCACGCAGGACGACATTGGTCTCGTCGGTATCCAGGCGAGTGCCAATGTAGGCGAGCAGTCCATTCTCTTCTTTTACGTCTTCAATCTTGAGCTGCCAGCCGTCATGGCTGGTCACGGTGTCACCCGGATTAAACATTACGCGGGTCACAGGGGAGTCATTGCGAGCGTACAGGCGGTTTTCACCGGTGGCGGGGAAGAGGAGGGTAACCATACGCGCATCGACAGCAACGACGGTTCCCAATCCAAGTTCGCTTTCTGTATCGCTGATCCAGCGTTGACCAAGTGTAAAAGGCATAGTTGTTCGGCTCTAATCTTTAATTGCAGGCAATAGTTCGACCCCGTCAAAAAAGACGGTCATCGAAAAATGGGTCCGGGAATGGAAAGGGCGCTATGGTACTGGATGGCAGCCATTTCGTCACGCGTCAAAATAGGCCAAGTTGCCCTGTAACCAGTGTAGCAAAATCGTCGTCGATGAAGGGCAAAATTCCGTCTGCGACGGGCTGAAGCTGACGCGTCAGATAGTGATCGTAATCCAGAGGAGAGTGTTGATAATCCACGGGTTCCGGGCCGTTAATCGTCCAGACATATTTAATGGTTCCCCGGTTCTGATACTGCGGCGCACGACCCCGGCGCACGTTTTCTTCATCCGCCAGCCGCGCGGCGCGAACGTGGGGAGGGACGTTACGCTGGTACTCTGCGAGCGGGCGGCGCAGGCGCTTGCGATAGACCAGCTGTGCGTCAAGCTCACCCGCCATCAGGCTGGCTATCGTCTCGCGCACGTAATCCTGATAGGGCTCATTGCGAAACACCCGCAGATAGAGTGTTTGCTGGAACTGCTGCGCCAGGGGCGTCCAGTCGGTACGCACAGTCTCCAGCCCTTTAAAGACCATCCGCTGCGCGTCGCCTTCCTGAATCAGTCCGGCGTAGCGTTTCTTGCTGCCCTGCTCGGTCCCGCGAATCGTGGGCATTAAAAAGCGGGCGAAATGGGTTTCAAATTCCAGCTCCAGCGCGCTGGTTAGCCGCGCTTTTTGCAAATGCTCCTGCCACCAGCCGTTCACGAATTCGACCAGCGTTTTGCCGATGCGCGCGGCATCCTCTTCTGAATGCACGCCCTTAAGCCACACGAAGGTGGAGTCCGTGTCGCCATAGATGACGTCATAGCCCTGAGATTCAATCAGCGCTTTTGTCTGGCGCATAATCTCGTGCCCGCGCATGGTGATCGAGGAGGCCAGCCGTGGGTCGAAGAAGCGACAGGCGCTGGTGCCCAGTACCCCGTAAAAGGCATTCATGATGATTTTCAGCGCCTGTGAGAGTGGCTTGTTGCCGTGGCGCTTTGCCTCGTCGCGGCCGTGCCAGATATTTCCCACAATGTCAGGCAGGCAGTGTTTTTCCCGCGAGAAGCGGGCGCCGAGGAAGCCTTCTGTGCTGTGTTCATCATCCGGCTGGGCCATGCCCTCAATCAACCCGACGGGATCGATCAGAAAGGTGCGGATAATCGACGGATAGAGGCTTTTGTAATCGAGGACCAGTACGGAGTCATACAGTCCTGGCCTGGAATCCATAACGTAACCGCCAGGGCTGGCCTGCGGCGGCACCTCGCCGAGGTTAGGGGCGACATAGCCTGCCCGGTGCATCCGGGGGAAGTAGAGGTGGCTAAAGGCCGCCACGGAGCCGCCGTGCCTGTCAGCCGCAAGACCGTTCACCGTCGCACGCTCCAGCAAAAACGGCATAATCTCGGTTTTGTGGAAAATCTGCGTGACCAGCTCGCAATCTTTCAGGTTATAGGTGGCGAGCGCCGGTTTATCTTCGTTAAAGCGCCGGTCAATCTCATCCATTCTGTCCCAGGGGTTGTCGATGGATTTGCCCTCGCCAAGCAGCTCCTGTGCGACCGCTTCAAGGGAGAAGGAAGAGAAATTCCAGAAGGCGGATTTCAGCGCCTCAATGCCGTCGATAATCAGGCGGCCTGTCGCCTGGGCGAAGAAGACGCCGTTTTTAAAACCGTGTTCGCGCCACTCCAGCTCGCTGTTGCCGCGCCCGAGCATCAGCGGGATGCGATACCGCTCGGCGTGTTTTTGCAGTACGCGCAGGTCGAACTGCACCACGTTCCAGCCGATCAGGACGTCGGGATCGTAGTCGGCAAACCACTGGTTGAGCTTCTCCAGCAGCTGTGGCCGGCTGTTAACATACTCAAGCCGGAAATCCAGCGCGGAGGCATCACCGTTCGGCGGCCCAAGCATATAGACAACGCGATCGCCGCAGCCTTCAAGACCGATGCAGTACAGTTCACCGTGGCGGGTGGTTTCAATATCCAGCGACACCCATTTTAGCGGCGGGCGGTAGTGCGGGTTCGGCTTCAGGCGCGCGTTGCTAATTTTACCGTTTTGCAATGAGCCATCGACCCAGACGGGAGCGGTAATAAACCGCTCCATCAGAAAGCGTTCAGGTGGGCGGATATCGGCTTCGTAGAGCGTCACGCCCGCTTCACGAAGCAGTTTTTCATAGCGCATCAGCTGGCGATGTGCGCGGCAGTAGAGGCCGAAAACCGGCTGACGGTGGAAGTCTTTCAGTTCAAGCGGCGTCAAACGCCAGCCGTTTTCGCCGCGCAGCAGCTGCTTTACTTTCCCGACATGCGCTTCAGGAATAAACGCGACGGACTCCTGCGGGGGCAGCGTGACCTGCAGCGGGCCGTTGTCCGTTGCCAGCCAGAATTCAACTTCAGTGCCCTGAGGGGTATCCCGCCAGTGTCGGGTCAGTAAAAAGCCTTCTTGCGCCTGCGCCACGCCGTTATCCCATAAAACAAAACCAGGCCTGATTATAGCCTGGTTGAATGTTTTATGCTGGGGATATATACAGCTTACTGCCCGTAGTAGGCCTTTGCACCGTGCTTGCGCAGATAATGCTTATCCAGCAGGGTTTGCTGCATGTCCGGCAGCTGTGGCGCCAGCTGGCGACAGAAGATCCCCATATAGGCCACTTCTTCAAGCACAATCGCGTTATGCACCGCATCTTCCGCGTTTTTACCCCAGGCAAAGGGGCCATGGGAGTGTACCAGCACGCCGGGCATTTGCGCCGCGTCGATTCCCTGTTTCTCGAAGGTTTCAACAATCACGTTGCCGGTTTCCCACTCGTACTCGCCGTTAATTTCAGCGTCGGTCATCAGGCGCGTGCAGGGGATGGTGCCGTAAAAGTAGTCTGCGTGGGTGGTGCCGGTCGCCGGGATGGACTGGCCCGCCTGCGCCCAGATGGTGGCATGGCGCGAATGGGTATGCACAATACCGCCGATGGTCGGAAATGAACGATACAGCAACCGGTGGGTTGGCGTATCGGAGGAGGGCTTTTTGTTCCCTTCCACCACTTCACCCGTTTCGATGCTGACAACGACCATATCGTCTGCGGTCATCACCGTGTAATCCACTCCGGAAGGCTTGATCACGAAGACGCCTTTTTCGCGGTCAACGGCGCTCACGTTGCCCCAGGTGAGGGTGACGAGATTGTGTTTCGGCAGCGCCAGGTTAGCTTCAAGAACCTGACGTTTGAGATCGTCTAACATTGTTGTCTCCTGCCGGATGGCGCTTCGCTTATCCGGCCTACAGAACCGTAGGCCCGGTCAACGCAGCGCCACCGGGCATTCAGGGCTTAGCGTTTTGAACCGTAATAAACTTCGTTCCAGCGCAGCGCGTCTTTGAAAGCCGGCAGGCGGGTATCGTTATCAATCACGGTCAGTTCAATGTCGTGCAGCTCGGCGAACTGACGCATGTCGTTCAGATCCAGCGCGTGGCTGAAGACGGTATGGTGCGCGCCGCCGGCCAGGATCCACGCTTCTGACGCGGTTGGCAGATCCGGCTGTGCTTTCCACAGGGCGTTAGCGACCGGCAGTTTTGGCAGAGAATGGGGCGTTTCAACGGCATCAACGCAGTTCACCAGCAGGCGGAAACGATCCCCCAGATCGATCAGGCTGGCGTTGATGGCCGGGCCGGTACGGGTGTTGAAGATCAGACGTGCCGGATCGGCTTTACCGCCAATGCCGAGGTACTGCACGTCGAGGATCGGCTTCTCTTCCACCGCGATAGAAGGGCACACTTCAAGCATGTGTGAGCCGAGCACCAGATCGTTGCCGTTCTCGAAGTGGTAGGTGTAGTCCTCCATGAAGGAGGTGCCGCCCTGCAGACCGGTCGACATCACCTTCATGATGCGAAGCAGAGCGGCAGTTTTCCAGTCGCCTTCCCCGGCAAAGCCGTAGCCCTGCTGCATCAGACGTTGTACCGCCAGGCCGGGCAGCTGTTTCAGGCCATGAAGATCTTCAAATGTCGTGGTAAAGGCATGGAAACCGCCCTGTTCCAGGAAGCGCTTCATGCCCAGCTCAATGCGCGCCGCATCCAGCACGTTCTGGCGCTTGTCGCCGTTGATTTGTGCCGCAGGCGTCAGGCGGTAGCGGCTTTCGTACTCATCCACCAGCGCGCTGACGTCGCCGTCGCTGATTTCATTCACCACCTGTACCAGGTCGCCCACGGCCCAGGTGTTGACGGAGAAGCCAAACTTGATCTGCGCGGCCACTTTGTCGCCGTCGGTCACCGCCACTTCACGCATGTTGTCGCCAAAACGCACCACTTTCAGATGGCGGGTGTCCTGTTTAGAGACCGCCTGGCGCATCCAGGAGCCGATACGTTGTTGTGCATGGCTGTCCTGCCAGTGGCCGGTCACCACCGCGTGCTGCTGACGCATACGCGCGCCGATGAAGCCGAACTCGCGGCCGCCGTGCGCGGTCTGGTTCAGGTTCATGAAGTCCATGTCAATGCTGTCCCACGGCAAGGAGGCGTTGAACTGGGTATGGAACTGCAGCAGCGGTTTGTTAAGGATGGAGAGACCGTTGATCCACATTTTGGCCGGTGAGAAGGTGTGCAGCCACACCACCAGACCGGCGCATTTATCGTCGTAGTTCGCGTCGCGGCAGATATGGGTGATCTCATCCGGCGTCGTGCCCAGCGGTTTCAGCACCAGTTTGCAGGGCAGTTTGGCTTCCGCATTCAGCGCGTTAACAACGTGCTCCGCGTGTTTCGTTACCTGCTGCAGCGCCTGTGGTCCGTACAGATGCTGGCTGCCAATCACAAACCACACTTCATAGTTATTAAAAATGGTCATCATCGTGTCCTTAATGGGTCAGGGTTGCCGTAGTGTCCGCGGTGCTTTTGGCCGGGGCGGCGACAGGGAGATAGTGAAGTTCGGCGCTTTTTGCCCATTGCTGGTAGCGCTGATAAAGCTGTTCGAAGCGTTGTGCCTGCTGGGTACGCGGCTGGAGCGTATTTTCAACGGCGCTTGCCATGTGCTGCTGCGCAGTCGGGATATCGGCATGAACACCGGCGGCCACTGCGGCAAAAATTGCCGCGCCCAGCGCGCAGCATTGATCGGACGCGACAATCTGCAGCGGACGGTTCAGCACGTCGCAGCAGGCCTGCATGATGACCGGGTTTTTACGGGCAATGCCCCCCAGCGCCATCACGTTATTCACGTCGATGCCTTGCTCGGTGAAGCACTCCATAATCGCGCGGGCACCGAAGGCGGTGGCGGCAATCAGGCCACCAAACAGCGCCGGTGCGTCGGTCGCGAGGTTGAGATCGGTAATGACCCCTTTCAGGCGCTGGTTGGCAAACGGCGTGCGGCGACCGTTAAACCAGTCCAGCACTACCGGCAGGTGATCGAGAGACGGATTTTTTGCCCAGGCGTCCGTGAGCTGCGGCAGAAGCTGTTTTTTACTCTCGGCAATGTGCGCTTTCAGTTCCGGATGCGCGGCCGCCAGCTGATCCAGCGGCCAGCCCAGCACGCGACCAAACCAGGCGTAGATATCGCCAAACGCGGACTGACCGGCTTCGAGGCCGATGAAGTCCGGCACCACGCTGCCGTCAACCTGGCCGCAAATACCTTTCACCGCACGCTCGCCGACGGTGGCTTTATCCGCCGTCAGGATGTCGCAGGTGGAGGTGCCAATCACTTTCACCAGCGTATTAGGCTGCGCGCCGGCACCGACGGCGCCCATATGGCAGTCAAATGCGCCGCCGGAGATCGCCACGTTCTGCGGCAGGCCGAGACGCGTCGCCCACTCTTCGCAAAGCGTGCCGACGGGAATATCGGCGGTGAAGGTGTCGGTAAACAGCGGGTATTTCAGGTTTTTGTTGATGATCGGGTCGAGTTCGTCGAAGAACGCCGCCGGAGGCAGGCCGCCCCAGCTTTCGTGCCAGAGGGATTTATGTCCGGCGCTGCAGCGGCCGCGGCGGATATCCTGTGGCCGCGTGGTGCCAGAGAGCAGGGCGGGAACCCAGTCGCACAGTTCAATCCAGGAGACGGCTGCCTGGGCAACCGATGCGTCCGCGCGGGTAACGTGCAGGATCTTGGCCCAGAACCATTCGCTGGAGTAAATCCCGCCAATGTAGCGCGAGTAGTCTGTTTTACCTGGCTGATGGCACAGGCGGGTGATAGCTTCGGCCTCTTCCACGGCGGTATGGTCTTTCCACAACACGAACATGGCGTTCGGGTTGTCGGCAAACTCCGGGCGCAGCGCGAGTACGCGCCCTTCGGCATCCACAGGGGCGGGCGTGGAGCCAGTGCTGTCGACGCCAATCCCGACAATCTCTGCCCGCTGGGCCTCAGTCAGGTCAGCAAGGACGGTTTTGATTGCCGCTTCCATCGACTCAATGTAGTCACGCGGGTGGTGACGGAACTGGTTGTTTGGCGCATCGCAGTAGCGCCCCTCTTGCCAGCGCGGGTACCACTCAACGCTGGTTGCTATCTCCTGGCCGGACGTACAGTCCACTGCCAGTGCGCGAACCGAATCGCTGCCAAAATCGAGGCCAATCGCAATTGCCATGGTGTTGCTCCATCGAAAAAACAGGTATGGAAGAACATTAGAGACTGGGGGCGAAAATCGTCAGGCAGGATCCGCTAATCTTATGGACTAAATTGCTGTTACAACGGAAAGTGTGACGCCGTGCAAATATTCAATGTGGACATTTCTGCCGCACTTATAGACACTTTTGTTACTGCTTATCTGCCTGCTCTGGCGGAGAAATCAGGGGGAAAGGCTGAAACATGGCGGACGTAAAAGAGGCATAACGCTTTTGAGATCTTTTCGCAGACCATTTTTGACCTGCTTTTAATGATATGGACAATTGGTTTCCTTCAGGACCCTTGGGAGAACTGAATCTATGGCCGAAACGCAAAACGATCCCCTGCTGCCGGGATACTCGTTTAACGCGCACCTTGTGGCGGGGCTGACCCCTATCGAGGCTGAGGGATATCTCGATTTTTACATTGACCGACCGCTCGGGATGAAAGGTTATATTCTCAACCTGACCGTGCGAGGGGAGGGGGTTATCAAGAATGGTGACCAGCAGTTCATCTGCCGCCCCGGTGACATCCTGCTGTTCCCCCCGGGAGAGATCCACCATTACGGCCGTCACCCGGATGCCAAAGAGTGGTATCACCAGTGGGTCTACTTCCGTCCGCGCGCCTACTGGCAGGAGTGGCTTTCATGGCCAGCCATTTTTGCGCACACCGGTTATTACCGCCCGGATGAGGCGCATCTGGCGCAGTTTCGCGAGCTTTTTGCGCAGATTATTGAGGCGGGGCAGGCGGGAGGCCGTTATGCCGAACTGCTGGCGATTAACCTGCTTGAACAACTGCTGCTGCGACGGATGGAGGCGATTAACGCGTCGCTGAATCCGCCGCTGGATAACCGCGTGCGCGATGCCTGCCAGTACATCAGTGACCATCTGGCCGATAGCCAGTTTGATATCGCCAGCGTTGCCCAGCATGTCTGTCTCTCACCGTCGCGGCTGTCGCATCTGTTTCGTCAGCAGCTTGGCGTCAGCGTGCTGAGCTGGCGTGAGGATCAGCGGATAAGCCAGGCGAAGCTTCTGCTCAGCACCACCCGGATGCCGATCGCCACCGTGGGGCGCAACGTAGGCTTTGAAGATCAGCTCTATTTTTCTCGCGTGTTTAAAAAGTGTACCGGCGCCAGCCCGAGCGAATTCCGCGCGGGTTGTGAATGAACGGTAAAAAAAGATAAACAAACAGGTGAATGCTCAAAGCGACCTGTAAACTATTCAGACAATTGTTGCCTTGACGCGGTGCGGGGCGCTAAGCAGAATCGCTGATTCGTTTTCTGACCGGAATAGTTATGCAGGCATTGCTGGAACACTTTATCACCCAGTCCGTTATGTATTCGCTCATCGCCGTGGCGCTGGTGGCCTTTCTGGAATCGCTGGCGCTCGTGGGGTTAATCCTGCCCGGCACCGTGATGATGGCAGGGCTTGGCGCGCTGATTGGCAGCGGTGAGGTCAATTTCTGGCAGGCGTGGCTGGCCGGGATCGTCGGCTGTCTGCTGGGCGACTGGATCTCCTTCTGGCTGGGCTGGCGCTTTAAGAAGCCGCTGCACCGCTGGTCGTTCATGAAAAAGAACAAAGCCTTGCTGGATAAAACCGAGCATGCGCTGCACCAGCACAGCATGTTTACCATTCTCGTCGGCCGCTTTGTCGGTCCCACGCGTCCGCTGGTTCCCATGGTCGCCGGGATGCTGGATCTGCCGGTCGCAAAATTCGTAGTGCCGAATATTATCGGCTGCGTCTTCTGGCCTCCGTTCTACTTCCTGCCGGGGATCCTCGCGGGTGCGGCCATCGATATTCCTGACGGTATGCAAAGCGGTGAGTTTAAGTGGCTGCTGCTGGGTACAGCGCTGCTGCTGTGGCTGGCGGCATGGCTGTGCTGGCGCTTGTGGCGCAGTGCGAAAGCGAATATCGATCGCCTGACGCGCTACCTTCCCCGCGCTCGCCTGTTGTGGCTGGCACCGCTGACGCTGGGCGTGGCGGTGGTGGCGCTGGTGGCGTTGATTCGTCACCCGCTGATGCCGGTGTATGGTGAGATCCTGTTGAAAGTCGTGAGCCGTTGATGTTGTTTTCCCTCTCCCCGGACTGTACATGGGAGAGGGGCAGGGTGAGGGCATCAGGCCGCAGGAATGCCCAACAATGAAGACGCCCCCGCTTTACCACTCAGCAGCGCTTCTGTTGCTCCATCCCACAAAATGCGTCCCTCCGCGATCACTACCGATCGCGGGGCAATCCGTGCGGCATCCTCGATGCTGTGCGACACCATCAGCATCGTCAGCTGCTGGCGCTGACAGACGTCCTGCACCAGCGCCAGCATCTCCTGACGCAGGGCGGGATCGAGCGCAGAGAACGGCTCATCCAGCAGCAGTACCGGCTGTTCGCGCACCAGACACCGCGCCAGCGCCACGCGCTGACGCTGGCCACCAGAGAGCTCGCCCGGCAGTCTGTCGATAAACCCGATGATCCCCATTTGTGTAGCAATGATCTCCAGCTTTTGACGTTGGGCTGCGTTCAGCTTGAGTCCCGGATCCATCCCGAGGGCAATGTTCTGCCGCACCGTCAGATGGGTAAACAGGTTATTTTCCTGGAACAGCATGGAGACAGGACGTTGTGCGGGGGGCGTGTGGGTATGGTCCCGGTTTTCAATGACTATAGATCCGCTCGCCGGCTGCAGAAAACCCGCAATCAAATTAAGCAGCGTGCTTTTGCCCGCTCCGCTTGGTCCGAGCACGGCAATCATCTCTCCCTGGCGCACGGAGAGCGTGAAGCGCATCGGCAGATGCTGATAGAGCCAGGTTACATCAGTCAGTTTTAACATTACGCCCCGGTAGTTTTTCGATTACGGTAAATAAAGCAAAGCACAGCAGCAGCAGTAACAGCGCGGTAACCGCGCCGTCCTGGCTGCGGTAAGAGCCGATTTGCTGATATAGCCAGTAGGGCAGCGTACGGAAATTGTCATTGCCAAACAGCGCCACGACCCCAAAGTCACCAATGGAGAGCACGCAGGCAAACGCCAGCGCCTGCGCCAGCGGGCGTTTTAGCGCTCGTAATTCGACCACCTTCAGCCGTTGCCAGCCCTGCATCCCCAGCGACTGACAGAGCAAACTGTAGCGGTTGTTGACGTCGCGCATCGGGTTTTCCAGTACCTTGAGCGCGTAAGGGATGGCCATTAACGCATTGGTAAAGATCACAATGCCGTCAGCGCTGTCCGGCAGGCCGAGGGTGCTGTTGAACAGCAGGAAGAAGCCCGTCGCCAGCACGATGCCTGGCATGGCCAGAATCAGCATGCCTGTCAGCTCCAGCGCGTGTCCGGCCTTTCGGGCGTGCCGGGCATAGAGTTCACGGCTGCTCCACAGCAGCATCATGGTCAGCATGACGCACAGCAGCCCGGCCGCCAGCGCAATGCGAAGCGAGGTCCCGGTGGCCTGCCAGAGGACAGGCTGTTGCAGAACGGACAGAAGATTGAGGTTCAGACCATCAATGATAACGGCCAGCAGCGGCGGCAGCAGCAGCGCCAGCGCCAGCGCAATCAGGAGAAAATCGGAGATGCGGCTGTGCAGGCTGTCCTGCGGATCGCGCCAGCCCGCTATCTGATTACTGCCCGGGGGAATGGCTTTACTCAGGCGCTGGCTGAGCATGACCAGAGCCAGACAGCACGTCATCTGGACTATCGCCAGCAGCGCGGCGCGCCCGGGATCGTAGTCGTAACTCAGCGCCTGGTAAATCGCCAGCTCAATGGTGGTGGCCTGCGGCCCACCGCCGAGTGAAAGCACGGTAGCAAAGCTGGCAAAGCAGAGCATGAAGATCAATGCCGCTACGGGCGGGAGCTGGCGGCGCAGCCAAGGCCATTCGACAAAGCGGAAGAATGAGATGCCGCGCATACCAAGCTGGGCGGCAATCTGACGCTGTTCGCCGGGAATGTTCTCCAGCGCCTGCAAAAAGAGGCGTGTCGCCATCGGCATATTGAAAAACACGTGCGCCAGCAAAATGCCTTTCAGCCCGTAAGGCGAGAAGGTCCATTCAAGACCAAGCAGGCCGCACAGAGAGGCCAGCCAGCCCTGGCGGCCGTAAACGCTCAGAATGCCAAAAACGGCCACCAGCACGGGCAGGATCAGGGTCATGGCGCACAGGCGCAGCAGGGCCTGCCTGCCGGGGAAACGCCTGCGATAGAGCGCGCGCGCAAGAAAAATGGCCGGAATGACCGACAGCAGGGCAGACAGAAACGCCTGCCAGAATGAAAAACGGATGACGTGCCAGAGATAGCTGTCGTGCCAGAGCGCGAGCAGGTCGCTCTCTGGCGCGTTAAACCACAACGCAAGAAAGGCACCCAGACTGACCGCCACCATGACTATGGCGGCGAGCAGCCCGGGCAGTAACCAGCCGGGAATTAACGGCTGACGGCGCGTTGCCATTCACTTACCCATGCTGCACGCTGCGCGGCGACCTGCTGCGGCGTAAATTCCAGCGAGGTTTTTGGTTTGGTCAGCTGCTCGAACCCTGCTGGTAGCGCAACATTCGTGACGGGATACATCCAGTTTCCTGCCGGAATGGCGTTCTGGAAGGCGGGTGATACCATAAATTTCAGGAATTTTTCTGCCAGCTCCGGCTGTTTGCTGGCGGCGGTACGTGCGGCCACTTCCACCTGCAGATAATGCCCTTCAGCAAAATCAGCAGCGGCATAGTTATCTTTCTTCTCGGCGATAATGTGGTAAGCCGGAGAGGTGGTGTAGCTCAACACCAGGTCGCTTTCGCCTTTCAGGAACAGGCCATAGGCTTCGCTCCAGCCTTTGGTCACCGTCACGGTTTTGGCGGCCAGCTTCTGCCACGCCTGGGGCGCTTTGTCCCCGTAGACTTTTTGCATCCACAGCAGCAGGCCCAGACCCGGCGTACTGGTGCGTGGGTCTTCATAAATTACACGCCATTTCTGGTCGCTTTCCACCAGCTCTTTCAGGCTCTTCGGCGGGTTTTTCAGCTTGTTTTTGTCATAGACAAAAGCAAAGTAGCCGTAGTCGAACGGCACAAAGGTGTCGTTTTTCCAGCCGCCAGGCACGTTAACGGCTTCTGCCGCTACGCCGCTTTTGGCAAAGAGTTTGGTTTGCGAGGCGGCCTCCAGCAGGTTGTTATCGAGCCCGAGTACCACATCCGCTTTGCTGTTTTTTCCTTCCATACGCAGACGGTTGAGCAGTGAGACGCCGTCCTCCAGCGCCACGAACTTCAGTTCGCAGTTACAGTCCGCTTCAAAGGCTTTTTTGACGACCGGGCCTGGGCCCCAGTCGGCAGAGAAAGAGTCGTAGGTGTAGACCGTCAGAACGGGCTTAGCTAAAGCAGGCAGCGCAAACAGCGCCAGCAGGGGAAGAACTTTTTTTAACACTTTGCACCTCAGGGTTGAGTGGCAAAGGATTTTGAGCGACAGCCTCAAATCCCTTCGCCGGCGTTATCCGGATCAGGTTCGACGGGTATTATCTCAGCGCACATCAGTGATGCAGCACCCCGTTGAGAACGGCGGTATTGTAATGATTTGGTGAATATTACGAAAGCGTTATGGTTCCGGCGGGGCAAACCAGGCCGATTTGAAATCGAACCAGCCCAGGGTATTCATCCGCAGGCCTCGCATACTGCGTTGTCCCTGGATCATCAGCCAGTGGTGGATCAAGGGAACGATCGCCTGTTCAGCCAGCAGCTGCTGGCACCATACGGCAAGATTCATCTCGCCCGCACGCCACCGGGCGGCATCCTGTTGCCAGTCACGGTCGATGCAGTGCTGGATCAGCGGGACTTCATAAAGGTGCGAGAATAATGAAAAATCGAGCGGCAGGGTGAAGTTGGCGCTGTTCAGCCAGATATCACTGGTTATCTCCCCCTGGTGCCATTCGTGATAATCCACTTCCCTGATCTCCAGCTTAACCCCTTCCGCTGCCAGTAGTCTGGTCATGATCCTGGCGATAAAACGATGCTCCACATGTTCGCGGTAGTAGGTCAGTGAGATGGACTCCAGCCCAGCAGGTTTGTCGGCGTGCGCCGGGCGGGCATGGTGCCAGCGCGGTAGCAGGCCGTACGCCGGGAACCAGTAGGTCTGATACTGCTCTTCCGCATGGTAGATCAGGTTGGAAGGGGACAGTATATGGCTGATCCACTTACGGACGGCCGGGTTGGCCCCGCGGTGGGTGCGGCTGTCGAACAGCAGATAGTAGCATCCCTCCTCCAGGCGACTCTCCACGGCCTTTTCTCCCGTGGTGGGACCTTCCAGCGTCAGGCCGGCGCTCAGCTCTTCATTCAGATCCGGCAATACCCACACATTCACTTCGTCGATCAGCGCCCGATAGCCAAAGTAGTCATCAAACGCGCGGATTTTCAGCTGGTTGTTATTATTACGGGAGACGGCGTAGGGCCCGGTACCTATCGGCAGGCTGGCAAAATTGTTCATCGATTCCCACTCGCCGGGCAAAATCATTGACGGCACATAGCCCAGCAGCCAGGGGAGCCACTGGTCCTGCTGTGAAAGCTCAATATCCAGCGTCCATGCCGTTGGCGAGTGGACGCGCGAAATATGCGAGTAGAGCGGCAGCGTACGGGCGCGTTCCAGAGAGGTGATGACGTCGTGCATTTCCAGCTCGCGGCCATGATGAAAGTGGATGCCAGGGCGTAAAAAAAAGCGCCAGTGAAGCGGGGAAAGTTGCTGCCAGTGGTGAGCGATATCTGCTTCCAGTTCCCCATTTTCCTCATTTATCCGCGTCAGGCCGCTGAAGATTTGTCGGGCCATGTGGGTTTCTGAGCGGCGCAAGGCCGTGCCGGGCAACAGGTTTTTCATCGGGCGATAGTAGAGGACCCGCAGGATGTGACGGCCCTGGCGGAAACTGCGTCCGAGATGGGAAACCAGCATCTGGCGCACCGCGGCTTTATCGCCCACCAACTGCACCAGCTGGTCAATTCGGTCCTGCTCCAGCAGGTCTTCGGCGCGCTGCTGCTGCAACGCCAGCCCGGTATAGAGGAAGGTCAGGCGCGATCGTTTGCCACGTCCCGCCTCCGCTTCCCAGCTTAACCAGCCCTGCTGCTGCATGGTATTGAGCAGCGTGCGCATATGGCGGCGGGAGCAGCTCAGCAGGTCGGCCAGCTCGTTCAGCGTGGTCTCCTGCGATTGCCCCTCGCAGCACTGCCAGAGGCGGATAAATTGTTGTTGCAGTCGACCAGAAGGCATAAAAGAGGAACTCCTGACAAAAAATCAGCAATTTATTAATCCCTATATTAAGCCAATAATCCTTACCGATGAAGTGAGGAGGTAAATTATGAAGAGGTCTACCGCACGTCAGTTTTATCAGCACTATTTTTCAGCGACAAAAGGAACGTCCTGGCTGGCCCGCCAGTGTGCAGAGCAACGGCTGAAAATACTGGAAGACCTGATGCAGTGGGATGTTACGAAACCGACCTCTTCTCGCTAACTCGCCTCGATCATGTGTGACTGAGTATTGGTGCTTATCACCCGCCAGCAAAATGTTTTTGCTGGCTTTTTTCGTTTATTCTTTCACCCGGTTTTGATCCGCTTTCACAAGGACTTGCGCATGCTCTGGTTGATGACGATGGGGCGACGCCTGAATGGCGTCTATGCCGCTTTTATGCTGGTGGCCTTTATGATGGGCGTGGCGGGAGCGCTGCAGGCACCGACGCTGAGCCTGTTTCTCAGCCGCGAGGTGGGCGCGCAGCCGTTTTGGGTGGGGCTGTTTTATACCGTCAACGCCGTTGCCGGGATCCTGGTCAGTCTCGCGCTGGCGAAACGTTCGGACAGCCAGGGCGATCGTCGTAAGCTGATCCTCTTTTGCTGCGCCATGGCCGTGGGTAACGCGCTGCTCTTTGCTTTCAATCGGCACTACCTGACGCTCATTACCTGTGGCGTGCTGCTGGCCTCGCTGGCGAACACCGCCATGCCGCAGCTGTTCGCCCTGGCCCGGGAATATGCCGATAACTCGGCGCGGGAAGTGGTGATGTTCAGCTCAGTGATGCGTGCGCAGCTCTCGCTGGCGTGGGTCATTGGCCCGCCGCTGGCCTTTATGCTGGCACTGAACTATGGCTTTACCGCCATGTTCTCTATCGCCGCAGGGATTTTTGCCATCAGTCTGCTCCTGATCGCCTTTGCCCTGCCGTCCGTGGCACGCGTTGAACAGATGACGGATAAACCCATCACCGAGGTGAGCGGCTGGCAGGATAAAAACGTCCGGATGCTGTTTATTGCCTCCACGCTGATGTGGACCTGCAACACCATGTACATCATCGATATGCCGCTGTGGATCAGCAGCGATCTGGGCTTGCCGGACAAGCTCGCCGGGATCTTAATGGGGACCGCGGCCGGGCTGGAAATTCCGGCAATGATTCTGGCGGGTTACTACGTTAAGCGTTTCGGAAAGCGTCGGATGATGAGCGTGGCGGTGGCGGCTGGGGTGCTGTTTTACGCGGGGCTGATTCTTTTCCATTCGCGCGAAGCGTTACTGGCGCTGCAGTTGTTCAACGCTGTGTTTATTGGCATTGTCGCCGGTATTGGCATGCTCTGGTTCCAGGACTTAATGCCTGGCCGCGCGGGCTCGGCAACGACGCTTTTTACCAACAGTATTTCGACCGGGGTGATCCTGGCGGGCGTGATTCAGGGGGCGCTGGCGCAAAGTTACGGACATGCCTCGGTCTACTGGATGATTGCGGCGATTTCGGTGGTTACGCTTGGGCTGACCTGCCGGGTCAAAGACGTTTGATTCTGGAAGACGGCTTCACGAAATGGAACGACTTTCTGACAGGTACGAAGAAGGGGAATAGAGTGCGTGGCGGGTGCTTGAGGCTGTTTGCCTCAGGCTTTCGCAAGAGGCAAACAGTGGAGAGTCCCACATCAATAAACTGATGGGGAGACCAACTTCACAACCAACATTGCGAGGTTAGTCTCTTCATTGCCGAAAAGCAATAAGGAGGCTGGAATGCCAAAACGTACTCTGCTGTTAGGTTTGTTTCTGATCTGTACGACGCTGTTGATCTTTACCTGGATGGTGCGCGACTCGCTGTGTGAGTTGCACTTCAGACAGGAGAAAACGGAGCTGGCGGCAGTGTTGGCTTACGAAGCAAGACGTTAGCGGTATTGGCGGGGAGTGTTTCCCCGCCACTCCAGAGTGGTTGAGCCTCAACGCACCCTTTGTAATGGCCCGCTCGTTGCGGGCCATTGCCTTTAGCCCATAAACGCTGGCTGTTTTTTCTCGTAGGCTGAAATGGCATCTTCATGCTGCAGGGTCAGACCAATGCTGTCCAGACCGTTCAGCATGCAGTGACGACGGAAAGCATCGATGCTAAAGCGGTAGGTTTTATCGCCCGCTTTAACCACTTCTGCTTCCAGATCCACCTCAAACGACATCCCCGGATTCGCCTTAACCTGCGCGAACAGTTCATCGACCTGTTCGTCGCTCAGCGTGACCGGCAGCAGCTGGTTGTTAAAGCTGTTGCCGTAAAAGATGTCCGCGAAGCTCGGTGCGATAACCACTTTAAAACCGTAGTCGGTCAGTGCCCAGGGTGCATGCTCACGGGATGAGCCGCAGCCGAAGTTTTCCCGCGCCAGCAAAATGGAGGCCCCTTTGTATTCCGGGAAATTCAGAACAAACTCGGGATTTGGCACTTCGCCTTTGTCGTCCAGGAAACGCCAGTCATTAAACAGGTGGGCACCAAAACCGGTACGCGTCACTTTCTGCAGAAACTGTTTCGGAATGATCGCGTCAGTATCGACGTTAGCGGCGTCCAGGGGGACAACCCGGCCGGTATGTTGGGTAAATTTCTCTGCCATGATTGTCTCCTTATTTCAGGCTGCGAATATCGGCGAAATGGCCGGTGACTGCCGCAGCGGCGGCCATTGCCGGGCTGACCAGGTGGGTACGCCCACCGCGGCCCTGACGGCCTTCAAAGTTACGGTTGCTGGTGGAAGCGCAACGTTCGCCCGGATTCAGGCGGTCATTGTTCATCGCCAGACACATGGAGCAGCCAGGCAGGCGCCACTCGAAACCGGCCTCGATGAAGATCTTATCCAGACCTTCGGCTTCCGCCTGAGCTTTCACCGGACCGGAGCCTGGAACGACCAGCGCCTGCACGCCCGGCGCCACTTTGCGGCCTTTGGCAATCTCTGCAGCCGCCCGTAAATCTTCAATACGGGAGTTGGTGCAGGAACCGATAAACACCTTATCAATGGCCACGTCGGTTAACGGTACACCGGGCTTCAGGCCCATATAGGCCAGCGCTTTTTCCGCACTGGCACGCTCCACCGGATCGGTAAAGGACGCCGGGTCAGGAATCGTGTCGTTAACGGAAATCACCTGGCCCGGGTTGGTGCCCCAGGTCACCTGAGGTGCAATCTCTTCTGCCTGCAGCGTGACGACGGTATCAAAGGTTGCGCCGTCGTCGGTTTTCAGGGTTTTCCAGTACGCCACCGCGTCGTCAAAATCCTGACCTTTCGGCGCGTGCAGACGGCCCTTCACATAGTTAAAGGTTGTTTCATCTGGCGCGACCAGACCGGCTTTGGCACCCATCTCAATGGCCATGTTGCAGAGGGTCATACGCCCCTCCATGCTCAGCGCCTGGATGGCCTCGCCGCAGAATTCCACCACGTGGCCGGTACCGCCCGCGCTGCCGGTTTTACCGATGATCGCCAGCACGATATCTTTTGCGGTAATGCCCGGCGCGGCTTTACCCTTCACTTCAATCTTCATGGTTTTGGCGCGGCCCTGTTTCAGGGTCTGCGTTGCCAGCACGTGTTCAACTTCAGAGGTACCAATCCCGAACGCCAGGGCGCCAAACGCACCGTGGGTCGCGGTATGGGAGTCACCGCAGACGATGGTCATGCCCGGCAGGGTAATCCCCTGTTCAGGTCCCATCACGTGAACGATGCCCTGATAAGGGTGGTTCAGATCGTAAAGCTCAACGCCAAACTCGTTACAGTTCTTAATCAACTCCTGCATCTGGATACGTGCCATCTCACCCGAGGCATTAATGTCTTTGGTCTGGGTGGAAACGTTGTGATCCATCGTGGCGAAGGTTTTTCCCGGCTGACGTACCGGACGCTTGTGCGCACGCAGGCCGTCAAATGCCTGAGGAGAGGTCACCTCGTGTACCAAATGTCGGTCGATATACAGCAGCGGGGTTTCGTTTGGTGCCTCGTAAACAACGTGCGCATCAAACAATTTTTCATATAAGGTTTTGGCCATGATTACACCCCTTGCGCGACATAGCGGGCAATAATGTCGCCCATTTCATCAGTACTGACTGCCGCCGTGCCGCGTGCTAAATCACCGGTACGGACGCCTTCTTCTAACGCCCGGTTAATGGCGTTTTCAATTGCGGTTGCCGCATCGCCTGCATCCAGGCTGTAGCGCAGCAGCAGGGCCAGAGAGAGGATCTGCGCAATCGGGTTCGCGATGTTTTTGCCCGCGATATCCGGGGCGGAACCGCCCGCCGGCTCGTACAGGCCAAACCCTTCTTCGTTCAGGCTTGCGGATGGCAGCATGCCCATCGAGCCGGTGATCATTGCGCACTCGTCCGAAAGAATGTCCCCGAACAGGTTGGAGCACAGCAGGACATCAAACTGCGAAGGATCCTTGATCAACTGCATGGTCGCGTTGTCGATGTACATGTGAGACAGCTCAACGTCCGGGTACTGCTTAGCGACTTCACTGACGATCTCGCGCCATAAAATGGAAGACTGCAACACGTTCGCTTTATCAATAGAGGTTACTTTATGGCGGCGCTTGCGCGCAGACTCAAACGCGATATGAGCGATACGTTCAATTTCGAAACGGTGATACACCTCGGTATCGAACGCTTTTTCATGCTGGCCGCTGCCTTCACGTCCTTTGGGCTGACCGAAATAGATCCCGCCGGTCAGTTCACGCACGCACAGAATATCGAACCCATTGGCGGCGATGTCCGCGCGCAGCGGGCAGAACTCTTCCAGCCCCTGATACAGCTTCGCCGGACGCAGGTTGCTGAACAGCTTGAAATGCTTACGCAGCGGCAGCAGCGCACCGCGCTCGGGCTGCTCTGCGGGCGGCAGGTGTTCCCATTTGGGGCCACCGACGGAACCAAACAACACGGCATCGGCATTTTCGCAGCCTTCAACGGTGGCTTTCGGCAATGGCGTGCCGTGGTTATCAATCGCAATACCGCCCACATCGTAGTGGCTGGTGGTGATTTTCATCGCAAAACGCGCGCGAACGGCTTCCAGTACTTTCAGCGCCTGTGCCATCACTTCCGGGCCAATACCGTCACCCGGCAACACAGCAATATGGTAATTCTTCGACATTACACGGTTTCCTTGTTGTTCTCTTTATTCTGAGCTTTGCGTTGCAACTCTTTCTCGACTTCGGCGGCGCGCCAGATGTTGTTCAGGACATGCACCATCGCTTTGGCGGAAGATTCCACGATGTCGGTCGCCAGACCTACGCCGTGGAAGCGACGGCCGTTGTAATTGACGACGATATCCACCTGACCCAGCGCATCTTTACCGTGGCCTTTGGCCGTCAGGTCATATTTCACCAGCTCAACGTCATATTCGGTGACGCGATTAATCGCCTGGTAGATGGCATCGACAGGGCCGTTACCGTTAGCCGCTTCTGCTTTAATCTCATCCCCGCAGGCCAGTTTGATGGACGCCGTGGCGATGTCGCTGGAGCCGGACTGAACGCTGAAGTAATCCAGACGGAAGTGCTCCGGCTCTTCCTGCTGCTTGTTAATAAAGGCCAGCGCTTCCAGGTCATAGTCGAACACCTGACCTTTTTTGTCGGCCAGTTTCAGGAACGCGTCGTACAGCTGATCCATGTTGTAATCGCTGTCCTTATAGCCCATCTCTTCCATACGGTGTTTCACCGCCGCACGCCCGGAACGCGAGGTCAGGTTCAACTGCACCTGATTCAGACCGATAGATTCCGGGGTCATGATTTCGTAGTTTTCGCGGTTTTTCAGCACGCCATCCTGGTGAATACCGGAGGAGTGCGCGAAGGCGCCAGTACCGACAATGGCTTTGTTGGCCGGAATTGGCATGTTGCAAATCTGGCTGACGGTCTGGCTGGTGCGCCAGATTTCGTTGTGATTAATGCGAGTGTGCACGTTCATGATGTCTTTGCGCACTTTGATCGCCATGATCACTTCTTCCAACGAGCAGTTGCCTGCGCGCTCACCGATGCCGTTCATCGCCCCTTCAACCTGACGTGCGCCGGCATGTACCGCGGCGATGGCGTTACCGACGGCCAGGCCTAAATCGTCATGGGTATGAACGGAGATAATGGCTTTATCAATATTCGGTACGCGCTCATACAGACCGGTAATGATGCTGGAGAACTCAAATGGCATGGTGTAGCCGACGGTGTCCGGGATATTGATGGTTTTTGCGCCCGCGTTGATGGCCGCTTCCACAACGCGCGCCAGGTCTTCAATTGGCGTACGGCCTGCATCTTCACAGGAGAATTCAACGTCATCGGTATAGTTGCGTGCACGCTTAACCATATACACGGCACGTTCAATCACCTCATCCAGCGTGCTGCGCAATTTGGTCGCGATATGCATTGGCGAGGTCGCAATAAAGGTATGGATACGGAACGCTTCGGCGACTTTCAGCGACTCGGCTGCGACGTCGATGTCTTTCTCTACACAGCGTGCCAGGCCACAGACGCGGCTGTTTTTGATGGTGCGGGCGATGGTCTGTACGGATTCGAAATCACCCGGAGACGAGACAGGGAAACCGACCTCCATCACGTCGACACCCATACGTTCGAGAGCCAGCGCGATCTGCAGTTTCTCTTTAACACTCAGGCTTGCCTGTAATGCCTGTTCACCGTCACGTAAAGTGGTATCGAAAATAATGACTTGCTGGCTCATGGGTTAGGTCCTTGTCAGTCTTAGGGCGCCTTGCTACGAGCATAAAAAAACCCGCGCAATGGCGCGGGTTTTAGTCTTACTGGTGACGATTCAACGCTGAATTTCGCCCGCCAGTCTACCGCGCACAGTGGATGCGTTTAGTAGTAGTAGACCGGTGAAACGAATGGTGCGAATCATGAATCGTGCTCCGTTAAATTCAATATGCTTTTAGTGGTACTGGATACGCCCGTTCATGTCAACCCCTGAGGATAAAAACGGCGCTGACAGCCTAAATGTGCAGTCTGTTTGCTTTAGCTTATTGTGCTGGTTTTGTGTTTTTTGACCTGTTTAATTGTCTATTTTTGGACTTGAAAAAAGGTTGCAGAAATAAATAAAAATAATTTGTTTAAACCGGAAAGGTGCCGTTGTTAAGTGTGTTGTAGGCGTAAAGGGTTTTAATATCATTAAGTTATAAGTTCTATGAATCAATCCGGGCCCTTCGGTAAAAGAGTGTGAATAACAGCTTGTTAACGTAATGAGGTGCAGCGGCAATAACAGTTTAATAATACTTAAGTCATCATTAACTCTCGGGGAATTGTATATTTGTTTGGTTTATGGTTTCATCTCAATCCTAAAGTTAAACATATCATTTGCACCTTTTATTGTCGTTCTTTTAGTGTCTTTATATATTCCGAATTTTAAACAATTCTCTTTCGCTGGTCATATTTGCATGATAAATCATATTTTTCGAGATTATTACAATACGTTGGCAAAGGGAGTGTAGCGTGACAGTGGAGTCTGAAGTGCCAGAAAATAATATTAAACAAGCTCAAACTGCTGATGGGATTAAACCGCAGTTACGTACCGTGGACCTGAATCTGTTGACGGTGTTTGATGCTGTCATGCAGGAACAGAATATCACCCGCGCGGCACAAACGTTGGGGATGTCACAGCCTGCGGTCAGTAATGCCGTCGCCAGGCTCAAGGTTATGTTTAACGATGAACTGTTCGTCCGCTATGGCAGGGGGATTCAGCCCACGGCGCGTGCATTTCAGCTATTCGGCTCAATCCGCCAGGCGCTGCAGTTGGTACAAAATGAATTGCCGGGCTCGGGGTTTGAACCCTTAAGCAGCGAACGCGTTTTTCATCTTTGTGTCTGTAGCCCATTAGATAATTATTTAACGTCGATAATATATAATAAGGTGGAAGAGATCGCACCGAATATCAATTTGGTCTTTAAATCCTCTCTTAATCAAAACACCGAACATCAGCTACGTTATCAGGAGATCGAATTTGTCCTGGGATATGAAGAGTTCCGTCGGCCTGAATTTTCCTGCGTACCGCTGTTTAAAGATGAAATGGTGTTGGTCGCCAGTAAAAAACATCCGCGCCTGACTTCTCCGCTACGAGAAAGTGATGTTTATAACGAGCAGCACGCCGTTGTTGCTCTCGACAGGTACGCTTCTTTTAGCCTGCCGTGGTATGACACGGCGGATAAACAGGCGTGTGTAGCCTATCAGGGCATGGCGATGGTCAGCGTATTAAATGTGGTCTCCCAGACACACCTGGTGGCCATTGCGCCACGCTGGCTGGCAGAAGAGTTTTCTGAGCCCTTAAATCTGCAAATTTTGCCACTGCCGCTTAAGCTTAATAGCCGAACCTGCTATCTCTCCTGGCATGAAGCGGCGGGGCGGGATAAAGGACATCAGTGGATGGAAGAGTTGCTTGTTAGCATTTGTCGCCGGTAAACGCATCAGGATAAATCGCATCAGGTTATGTGGTTTATCCTGTGTTTATTAAGCGTAGTGATATTTTATTCTGTTGTGCTTTTTCTCGGGCGGCTGTCTGGTTCGCAAAAATAGATGATTTCCTGCATTGTCGCGCTTTTCAGCGATGATTCGTCATCCCATCCTCCATTCTCAGATGAATTAACCATATCTTCCGTTAACGGCTGCTTTTTCTGCTTCAGGCACCGATTGTCTCCCCGGGTTTGCTAATTGCCTGCCTCAAAACGAGCGGTTAAGGTAAAGAACACTCTGCAAAAATATAAGATTGGTTTATCCCAATCGTAAGACGGTGCGGAAATGATTTCGGCAGTCCGTCTGTAACACAATGCCTGGAGGCAAAGCATGGAGATGTTGTCTGGCGCGGAAATGGTCGTCCGGTCGCTGATCGACCAGGGCGTGAAGCAAGTGTTCGGCTACCCTGGCGGCGCGGTCCTTGATATTTATGATGCGCTGCATACGGTTGGGGGCATTGACCATGTTTTGGTACGTCACGAGCAGGCGGCGGTCCACATGGCTGACGGCCTGGCGCGTGCGACGGGTGAAGTGGGCGTGGTCTTAGTCACGTCCGGTCCCGGCGCAACAAACGCCATTACCGGCATTGCAACGGCGTATATGGACTCTATTCCGCTGGTGATCCTCTCCGGGCAGGTGGCAACCTCACTGATTGGCTACGATGCGTTTCAGGAGTGCGACATGGTCGGGATTTCGCGTCCCGTGGTGAAGCACAGCTTCCTGGTTAAGCAAACCGAAGACATTCCAGGCGTACTGAAAAAAGCCTTCTGGCTGGCGGCAAGCGGGCGTCCGGGTCCGGTCGTGGTCGATCTGCCTAAAGATATCCTGAACCCGGCCAACAAACTGCCTTACGTCTGGCCGGAATCGGTGAGCATGCGTTCCTACAACCCAACCACGCAAGGCCATAAAGGTCAAATTAAGCGCGCGTTGCAAACGCTTCTGGCAGCTAAAAAACCGGTTGTCTATGTTGGTGGCGGCGCGATCAATGCTGCCTGCGAGGTCCAGCTGCGTGAACTCATTGAAAAGCTTAACCTTCCTGTTGCATCGTCGCTGATGGGACTGGGGGCATTTCCCGCTACCCACCGTCAGGCACTGGGTATGCTGGGTATGCACGGCACCTATGAAGCCAACATGACGATGCACCATTCCGATGTGATCTTTGCCGTAGGCGTGCGCTTTGACGATCGCACGACCAACAATCTGGCGAAGTATTGTCCGAACGCGACCGTCCTGCACATTGATATCGATCCGACGTCAATCTCAAAAACGGTGTCGGCTGACGTGCCGATCGTCGGAGATGCCCGACAGGTCCTGGAGCAAATGCTGGAGCTACTGGGGCAGGAAAGTGCTACCCAGCCGCTGGATGAGATCCGCGACTGGTGGCAGCAGATTGAACAGTGGCGTGCGCGTCAGTGTCTGAAATATGATACGCACAGTGAAAACATTAAGCCGCAGGCGGTTATCGAAGCGGTGTGGCGGCTGACCAAAGGTGAAGCGTATGTGACCTCCGATGTAGGGCAACACCAGATGTTTGCCGCCCTGTATTATCCATTTGATAAACCGCGACACTGGATCAACTCGGGTGGTTTAGGAACGATGGGATTTGGTCTGCCCGCCGCGCTGGGCGTTAAGCTGGCGCTGCCGAATGAAACCGTCGTCTGCGTGACCGGAGATGGCAGTATCCAGATGAACATTCAGGAGCTGTCGACTGCGCTGCAATATGAACTGCCGGTTCTCGTGCTGAACCTGAATAACGGCTACCTCGGCATGGTGAAGCAGTGGCAAGATATGATCTATTCTGGCCGTCACTCACAGTCATACATGAAATCGCTACCGGATTTTGTTCGCCTCGCAGAAGCATACGGCCATGTTGGCATGCGTGTGACTGAGCCGGCTGAGCTGGAAACGAAGCTCGCAGAAGCGCTTGAACACGTTAAAAACAACCGCCTCGTCTTTATGGATGTCATTGTTGATGGCACCGAGCACGTTTATCCGATGCATATTCGTGGTGGGGGTATGGATGAAATGTGGTTAAGCAAAACGGAGAGAACCTGATATGCGCCGGATATTGTCTGTTTTACTGGAAAACGAGTCTGGCGCCCTGTCGCGCGTCATTGGGCTTTTTGCACAGCGCGGCTATAACATTGAAAGCCTGACTGTCGCCCCGACGGATGACCCAACGCTGTCGCGCATGACGATCCAGACCGTCGGCGACGCGAAAGTCCTTGAGCAAATTGAAAAACAGCTGCATAAACTGGTCGACGTACTGCGCGTGAGCGAGCTGGGGCAGGGGGCCTACGTTGAACGTGAGGTCATGCTGGTGAAAATTCAGGCCAGTGGCTACGGGCGTGAAGAAGTCAAACGCAATGCGGATATTTTCCGCGGACAGATTATCGACGTCACGCCTTCTCTTTATACGGTGCAGTTGGTGGGGACGAGCGACAAGCTGGATGCTTTCCTGGCATCCGTGCGGGATGTAGCCAAAATTGTTGAGGTGGCGAGATCGGGTGTAGTGGGTCTGTCACGCGGCGAGAAAATCATGCGTTAGTTGTCAAAAAGGTTCGCCTCTTTCTGCCCGGTCACCAAAGCCGGGCTTTTTTTTGCGTAATCAGCCGACAACGCAGATAAAAGCGGTTGCCGCGAAGGCTTTTCTGCGTTTAGATGTTAAAAGATTTAACCATAACCTTGACAGGGCCATGGACTCTTTTCTTTTTTTAAGGGGCAATTGTGAAACTGGATGAAATCGCCCGGCTAGCCGGCGTGTCACGAACAACGGCCAGCTATGTGATTAACGGTAAAGCAAAACAGTACCGTGTCAGCGATAAGACCGTTGAAAAAGTTATGGCGGTGGTTCGTGAACATAACTACCATCCGAATGCTGTCGCAGCCGGCCTGCGTGCCGGGCGCACTCGCTCTATTGGTCTGGTGATCCCGGACCTGGAAAACACCAGCTATACCCGTATCGCCAACTATCTTGAGCGTCAGGCGCGCCAGCGCGGCTATCAACTGCTGATTGCCTGCTCGGAAGATCAGCCCGACAACGAGATGCGCTGTATTGAGCATCTGCTCCAGCGTCAGGTCGATGCCATTATCGTGTCGACTTCCTTACCCCCGGAGCATCCATTCTACCAGCGCTGGGCGAACGACCCGTTCCCGATCGTCGCGCTGGATCGTGCCCTGGACCGCGAGCATTTCACGAGCGTCGTGGGTGCCGATCAGGATGATGCAGAAATGCTGGCCGCTGAGCTAAGAACGTTCCCGGCAGAAACCGTGCTTTATCTTGGCGCGCTGCCTGAGCTTTCTGTGAGTTTTTTGCGTGAGCAGGGTTTCAGAACCGCCTGGAAAGACGATCCGCGCGAGGTACATTACCTCTATGCCAACAGCTACGAACGTGAAGCCGCTGCGCAGTTGTTCGAGAAATGGCTGGAGACGCACCCGATGCCTCAGGCGTTGTTCACTACCTCTTTTGCACTTCTGCAAGGGGTAATGGATGTGACCTTACGGCGTGAAGGCAAGCTCCCCTCCGACCTGGCCATTGCCACTTTCGGCGATAACGAGCTGCTGGACTTTCTCCAGTGCCCGGTGCTGGCGGTAGCACAGCGTCATCGTGATGTGGCTGAACGCGTGCTGGAGATTGTGCTGGCGAGTCTGGATGAGCCCCGTAAACCGAAGCCAGGCCTGACGCGTATCAAACGTAATCTCTACCATCGCGGAATTTTAAGCCGTCATAAATGAAATGTCCGGGGCGGAGAAATCTGCCCTATTTTGTTGTGATAATTCGGGAAGATAATTCCCGGAGAGAAATTAGGATAATTCTTGAGGGATCATAATCTCCTATTTTTCTTAATTCATTCTGACGCTTAAATTGTCCTTTTAAGAACGACTGAGCCCTTTTAATCGGCTATTTTTGTATTACTTTGTTACAAACCCTCTTCGGTCGATGAATATTCAGACGTTTTTTCTCTTCCTTTGACAGCTGACCTGCTAACCGCCGCGTTTACCGTGTGTCCTGGTGAATCTGGCACTGTTATCCCCTGAGAATCTGTCATAAAATGCTGCCCGCGTCGCAAACTGACACTTTATATTTATCTGCGATGATATTGAGTGGGCTTTAACGCTAGTGTGCATATTCGGTTTTTTTCTTACAAATATTCATAACGTTAATTTTGCCTCGCCAGTTGTGCAGTTATTAACCAGGAGTGTTTATCTCTGTAAATAGAGGGCTTTCGGGTCCTTACAGGGAGAGTCCTGGCTTGACAAGCTTTTCCCTCGCTCCGTAAACTCCTTTAGGTGGGAATTTGTGGGTTAAAGTGGTGAGGAGGGGTGAGACTGGCATGTTCCGTGGAGCAACGTTAGTCAATCTCGACAGCAAAGGGCGTTTATCGGTACCAACCCGATACCGCGACCAGCTGATTGAGAACGCTGCGGGTCAAATGGTTTGCACCATTGACATTAACTCCCCCTGCCTGCTGCTTTACCCCCTGCCTGAATGGGAAATTATTGAGCAAAAGCTGTCGCGACTGTCGAGCATGAACCCGCAGGAACGCCGCGTGCAGCGGTTGTTATTGGGACATGCCAGTGAATGTCAGATGGATAACGCAGGGCGATTACTGATTGCGCCTGTATTACGGCAACATGCCGGTCTGACCAAAGAAGTGATGCTGGTCGGGCAGTTCAACAAATTTGAACTGTGGGATGAAACGACCTGGTATCAACAGGTCAAGGAAGATATCGACGCTGAGCAGTCTGATTCCGCGACATTATCGGAACGGCTGCAGGACTTGTCTCTATAAATATGATGGAAAATTATAAACATAAAACGGTGTTACTGGACGAGGCTGTTAACGGCCTGAATATTCGTCCGGATGGCATCTACATTGATGGCACTTTTGGTCGCGGTGGCCACTCGCGTTTGATCCTCTCCCAGCTGGGTGAGGAAGGACGTCTGCTGGCAATCGATCGCGATCCGCAGGCGATTGCCGTTGCACAGACCATCAATGATCCACGTTTTTCCATCGTGCATGGACCTTTCTCTGCGCTCGCGGAATACGTTGCCGAGCGCGGCCTGACGGGCAAGATCGACGGGATTCTTCTCGATCTTGGCGTCTCTTCACCTCAGCTTGATGATGCTGAACGCGGCTTCTCTTTTATGCGCGATGGTCCGTTGGACATGCGGATGGACCCGACGCGTGGTCAGTCTGCCGCCGAGTGGTTACAGACCGCTGACGAAGCGGATATTGCATGGGTCATCAAAACCTTTGGCGAAGAGCGTTTTGGCAAACGTATTGCGCGCGCCATTGTTGAGCGCAACCGCATTGAGCCAATGACTCGCACCAAAGAGCTGGCCGAAGTGATCGCGGCGGCGACGCCGGTGAAGGATAAACACAAACATCCCGCGACCCGTACCTTCCAGGCGGTTCGCATCTGGGTAAACAGTGAACTGGAGGAAATAGAGCTGGCGCTAAAAAGCTCGCTCGACGTGCTGGCCCCGGGTGGGCGGTTATCCATCATCAGCTTCCATTCGCTGGAAGACCGTATTGTGAAACGCTTTATGCGTGAACAAAGTCGCGGTCCACAGGTGCCAGCGGGGCTGCCGATGACGGAAGAACAACTCAGGAAGCTGGGTGGCCGTCAGTTGCGAGCATTAGGCAAGTTGATGCCGGGCGAAGAAGAGGTGGCAGAGAATCCACGTGCCCGTAGTTCAGTGCTGCGTGTTGCAGAGAGGACGAACGCATGATCGGCAGAGTGACAGAGACCCTCAGCAAAGTTAAGGATTCGTTAGGAAGCAACGAGCGCCATGCCTTGCCTGGCGTGATCGGCGACGATCTTTTGCGGTTCGGGAAACTGCCACTCTGCCTGTTCATTTGCATCATTGTTACGGCAGTTACGGTGGTGACTACCGCACACCATACACGTTTATTGACTGCGCAACGCGAGCAGTTGGTACTGGAACGCGATGCGCTGGATATTGAATGGCGAAATCTGATCCTTGAAGAAAACGCGCTCGGCGATCACAGCCGGGTTGAACGGATCGCAACGGAAAAGCTGCAACTGCAGCATGTTGATCCTTCCCAGGAAAATATCGTAGTACAAAAATAAGGGAAAACGCGACGCATGAGAGCAGCGGCAAAAACGCTAAAACCAAAACGTCAGGAAGAACAGGCCAACTTTATCAGTTGGCGTTTTGCGTTGCTTTGCGGCTGCATTTTACTGGCGCTGGGTTTCCTGCTGGGACGCGTGGCCTGGTTACAAATCGTCGCGCCTGACATGCTGGTACGCCAGGGGGACATGCGTTCCCTCCGTGTCCAGGAAGTCGCCACTTCCCGCGGGATGATCACCGACCGTTCTGGCCGTCCTCTGGCGGTGAGCGTGCCGGTGAAGGCGATCTGGGCCGATCCGAAAGAGCTGCACGACGCGGGGGGGATCACGCTCGACAATCGCTGGAAAGCGCTGTCTGATGCGCTGAAAATGCCGCTCGATCAGCTGGCTTCCCGCGTTAATGCCAACCCGAAAGGGCGTTTTATCTATCTGGCGCGTCAGGTTAACCCTGACATGGCAGACTACATCCGCAAACTCAAGTTGCCGGGTATTCATCTGCGTGAAGAGTCACGCCGTTACTACCCGTCCGGCGAAGTAACCGCTCACCTCATTGGCTTTACCAACGTCGACAGCCAGGGGATTGAGGGCGTTGAAAAAAGCTTCGATAAGTGGCTCACCGGCCAGCCTGGCGAGCGAATCGTGCGTAAAGACCGCTATGGGCGCGTTATCGAAGATATCTCGTCTACGGACAGCCAGGCGGCACACAACCTGGCCCTGAGTATTGACGAGCGCCTGCAGGCGCTGGTCTACCGCGAGCTGAACAACGCTGTGGCATTCAACAAGGCGGAGTCAGGCAGCGCCGTGCTGGTAGATGTCAGCACCGGTGAAGTACTGGCGATGGCCAACAGCCCATCCTACAACCCGAACAATTTTACCGGTACCGCCAAAGATGCGATGCGTAACCGGGCCATTACCGACGTGTTCGAACCCGGCTCCACGGTAAAACCGATGGTCGTGATGACGGCGCTGCAACGCGGTATCGTCAATGAAAACACGGTTCTGAACACGATCCCATACCGTATTAACGGCCACGAGATTAAAGACGTGGCGCGCTACAGCGAATTGACCCTGACCGGGGTGTTACAGAAGTCGAGTAACGTCGGTGTTTCAAAGCTGGCGTTAGCGATGCCGTCCTCAGCGTTAGTAGAGACTTACTCACGTTTTGGACTTGGAAAGGCGACCAATTTGGGGTTGGTCGGAGAACGCAGTGGCTTATATCCTCAAAAACAACGGTGGTCTGACATAGAGAGGGCCACCTTCTCTTTCGGCTACGGGCTAATGGTAACCCCGTTACAGTTAGCGCGAGTCTACGCAACGATTGGCAGCTACGGCGTCTATCGCCCGCTGTCGATTACCAAAGTTGATCCACCGGTTCCGGGCGAGCGTATCTTCCCGGAATCTATCGTTCGCACTGTCGTGCATATGATGGAAAGCGTAGCGCTGCCTGGCGGTGGTGGCGTGAAGGCGGCGATTAAAGGCTATCGCATCGCCATCAAAACCGGTACAGCGAAAAAAGTGGGGCCAGACGGCCGCTACATCAACAAATACATTGCCTATACCGCAGGCGTTGCGCCTGCAAGCAATCCGCGTTTTGCGCTGGTGGTCGTGATAAACGATCCACAGGCGGGTAAATACTACGGCGGCGCCGTCTCTGCGCCTGTGTTTGGCGCCATCATGGGCGGCGTATTGCGCACCATGAACGTTGAACCGGATGCGCTGGCGACGGGCGAAAAAAGTGAATTTGTAATTAATCAAGGCGAGGGTACAGGTGGCAGATCGTAATTTGCGCGACCTTCTCGCTCCGTGGGTGCCAAATGCACCGGAGCGAGCACTGCGAGAGATGGTACTGGACAGCCGCGTAGCGGCTTCTGGCGATCTTTTTGTGGCGGTGGTCGGTCATCAGGCGGACGGGCGTCGTTATATCCCGCAGGCGATTGCGCAAGGTGTTGCTGCCATTATTGCTGAGGCCAAAGATGAGGCTACTGACGGCGAGATCCGTGAAATGCACGGTGTGCCGGTTATCTATCTCAGCCAGTTAAACGAGCGTCTTTCCGCGCTGGCGGGGCGTTTCTATCATGAGCCCTCTGACCAGCTGCGTCTGGTGGGCGTGACCGGGACAAACGGAAAAACCACCACCACGCAATTGATGGCGCAGTGGGCCCAGTTACTGGGTGAGACCGGCGCAGTCATGGGCACCGTAGGTAACGGCCTGCTGGGCAAAGTCATCCCGACAGAAAATACCACCGGCTCCGCGGTTGACGTACAGCATGTCCTTGCCGGTCTGGCAGAGCAGGGGGCCACCTTTGCGGCGATGGAAGTCTCTTCGCACGGTCTGGTACAGCATCGCGTAGCGGCACTGAAGTTTGCCGCCTCGGTGTTCACAAACCTGAGCCGCGATCATCTTGATTATCATGGTGATATGGAGCATTACGAAGCTGCAAAATGGCTGCTTTACTCCACGCACCATTACGGACAAGCCATCATCAACGCCGACGACGACGTCGGTCGCCGCTGGCTGGCAGCGCTGCCGGACGCGGTTGCGGTGTCGATGGAAGATCATATTAATCCGAACTGCCATGGTCGCTGGCTGAAAGCGGTTGAGGTTCACTATCACGACAGCGGGGCGACGATCCGCTTTGCCTCCTCCTGGGGGGAAGGCGAAATTGAAAGCCGCCTGATGGGGGCGTTTAACGTCAGCAACCTGCTGCTGGCGCTGGCGACGCTGCTGGCGCTGGGTTATCCGATGGCTGAACTGCTTAAAACTGCCGCGCGTTTGCAACCGGTTTGTGGCCGTATGGAAGTGTTTAGTGCCCCTGGCAAGCCTACCGTCGTGGTGGATTATGCCCACACGCCGGATGCGCTGGAAAAAGCGCTGGAAGCGGCGCGTCTGCACTGCACGGGTAAACTCTGGTGCGTGTTTGGCTGCGGCGGCGATCGCGATAAAGGCAAACGCCCGCTAATGGGGGCTATTGCGGAACAGTTCGCGGATATTCCGGTTGTCACCGATGACAACCCGCGTACGGAAGAGCCGCGCGCCATCATCAATGACATTCTGGCGGGCATGCTGGACGCGGGTCGTGCTCGCGTCGTGGAAGGCCGAGCGGAAGCCGTGACGAACACCATCATGCAGGCTCAGGAGAACGATGTTGTCCTGCTGGCGGGTAAAGGTCATGAAGATTATCAGATTGTTGGCAACCGCCGTCTGGACTACTCGGACCGCGTAACGGCAGCACGTCTGCTGGGAGTCGTGGCATGATTAGCCTTTCATTAAGCCAGGCGGCTCAAATCCTGCAGGGCGACCTGTATGGTCAGGATCGCACCATTGATGCTGTGACGACGGACACCCGCAAAGTCACTGCCGGCTGTCTGTTTGTGGCCCTGAAAGGGGAGCGTTTTGATGCGCACGATTTTGCGGATAACGCCAAAGAAAATGGCGCCGGTGCGCTGCTGGTTAGCCGCAAGCTGGATAGCGATCTGCCACAGATTGTGGTGAAAGATACGCGTCTCGCGTTCGGTGAACTGGCTGCCTGGGTTCGTCAGCAGGTGCCGACGCGCGTCGTCGCCCTGACCGGGTCATCCGGCAAAACGTCCGTGAAAGAAATGACGGCGGCAATCCTGAGTCAGTGCGGCAATACGCTTTACACCGCGGGCAACCTCAATAATGACATCGGCGTGCCGATGACATTACTTCGCCTGACCAAAGAGCATGAATTTGCCGTGATCGAGTTAGGAGCTAACCACCAGGGGGAAATCGCCTGGACCGTGAGCCTGACTCGCCCGGAAGCCGCGCTGGTCAATAACCTGGCGGCTGCGCATCTGGAAGGCTTTGGTTCACTGGAAGGTGTGGCGAAAGCGAAAGGTGAGATCTACACCGGTCTGCCGGCAAACGGCATTGCCATTATGAATGCCGATAACAATGACTGGCTGAACTGGCAGAGCATCATTGGCTCGCGTAAAACCTGGCGCTTCTCGCCAAATGCGGCCAACAGTGATTTTACCGCGACCAATATTCATGTGACGTCGCAGGGTACGGAATTCACGCTCATGACCCCAACGGGGGGCGTGGATGTGCTGTTGCCGCTTCCGGGCCGCCATAACATTGCCAATGCCCTTGCGGCAGCGGCGTTGTCGACCGCGGTGGGTGCATCACATGAGGCGATTAAAAACGGGCTGGCAAACTTAAAAGCCGTCCCGGGACGCCTGTTCCCCGTCCAGCTTGCGGAAAACAAACTGCTGCTGGATGACTCCTACAACGCGAACGTTGGCTCCATGACGGCGGCGGTGCAGGTGTTGTCGGAGATGCCGGGCTACCGCATCATGGTGGTCGGTGATATGGCTGAGCTGGGCGACGAAAGCGAAGCCTGTCATACCCAGGTAGGGGAAGCGGCGAAAGCGGCAGGGCTGGACTGCGTCCTGAGCGCAGGAAAACTGAGCAAGGCGATTAGCCAGGCCAGCGGCGTTGGCGAACATTTTGCCGATAAAGCCGCGTTGATTGAGCGCCTTAAGGCATTAATTACAGAAAAACAAATTGTGACAGTGTTAGTGAAAGGTTCACGTAGTGCCGCCATGGAAGAGGTTGTGCACGCATTACAGGAGAACGGGACATGTTAGTTTGGCTGGCCGAACATTTGGTCAAATATTATTCAGGCTTTAACGTCTTTTCCTATCTGACGTTTCGCGCCATCGTCAGCCTGCTGACTGCGCTGTTCATCTCATTGTGGATGGGCCCGCGCATGATTGCCCGTCTGCAAAAACTCTCTTTCGGCCAGGTTGTGCGTAACGACGGTCCGGAATCGCACTTCAGCAAGCGCGGTACGCCGACCATGGGTGGGATCATGATCCTGACCGCCATTGTCGTTTCCGTGCTGTTGTGGGCGTACCCGTCCAACCCGTACGTCTGGTGTGTGCTGACGGTACTGGTGGGGTACGGGATCATCGGTTTTGTTGATGATTATCGTAAAGTCGTTCGCAAAGATACCAAGGGTCTGATCGCGCGCTGGAAATATTTCTGGATGTCGGTGATCGCGCTGGGCGTGGCCTTCGCGCTGTATCTGGCAGGCAAAGACACGCCAGCGACCGAGCTGGTCGTGCCGTTCTTTAAAGACGTGATGCCACAGTTGGGGCTGTTTTATATCCTGCTGGCCTACTTCGTGATTGTAGGTACCGGTAACGCGGTGAACCTGACCGACGGTCTGGATGGCCTGGCCATTATGCCAACCGTCTTTGTGGCCGCCGGTTTTGCACTGGTGGCGTGGGCGACCGGTAACATGAACTTTGCGAACTACCTGCACATCCCTTATCTGCGTCACGCGGGTGAGCTGGTGATCGTCTGCACGGCGATTGTCGGCGCAGGGCTGGGCTTCCTGTGGTTCAACACCTATCCGGCGCAGGTCTTTATGGGTGACGTTGGTTCACTGGCATTGGGCGGCGCGCTCGGCATTATTGCTGTGCTGCTGCGTCAGGAGTTCCTGCTGGTGATCATGGGTGGCGTGTTTGTGGTTGAGACCCTGTCGGTCATTTTGCAGGTTGGCTCCTTCAAGCTGCGCGGACAGCGCATCTTCCGTATGGCGCCTATTCACCATCACTATGAACTGAAAGGCTGGCCGGAGCCGCGCGTCATTGTGCGCTTCTGGATTATTTCGCTGATGCTGGTGCTGATTGGCCTGGCAACGCTGAAGGTACGTTAATCATGGCAGATTACCAGGGCAAAAAGGTCGTTATCATCGGGTTAGGCCTCACGGGCCTGTCCTGCGTGGACTTTTTCCTCGCGCGTGGCGTGACGCCGCGCGTGATGGATACGCGTGTCTCTCCGCCGGGTCTGGAAAAACTGCCGGAACAGGTTGAACGCCACCTTGGTGGTCTGAATGATGACTGGCTGCTGGCAGCCGATCTGATTGTCGCAAGCCCGGGTATGGCGCTGGCACATCCTTCACTGAGCGCTGCCGCGGATGCAGGCGTTGAGATTATCGGCGATATCGAGCTGTTCTGCCGCGAAGCGCAGGCACCGGTTATCGCGATTACTGGTTCTAACGGGAAAAGCACCGTCACCACCCTGGTGGGTGAGATGGCGAAAGCGGCGGGCATGAACGTCGGAGTCGGCGGTAATATCGGCCTGCCGGCGCTGATGCTGCTGGACAAAGGCTGTGAGCTGTATGTCCTCGAGCTTTCAAGCTTCCAGCTGGAAACCACCTCCAGCCTGCATGCTGCCGCTGCGACGATCCTCAACGTGACTGAAGATCATATGGACAGGTATCCATTTGGTCTGCAGCAGTACCGTGCCGCCAAGCTGCGCGTTTATGAGAATGCAAAGGTCTGCGTCGTTAACGCAGATGATGCGCTGACCATGCCGGTGCGCGGCGCGGACGAGCGCTGCATCAGTTTTGGCATCACTATGGGTGATTACCATCTGAACCGTCAGCTGGGCGAAACCTGGCTGCGTGTGAAAGGTGAGAAAGTGCTGAACGTGAAAGAGATGAAACTTTCTGGTCAGCATAACTATACCAATGCGCTGGCAGCGCTGGCGCTTGCGGACGCAGTCGGGCTGCCACGCTCCTCCAGCCTGAAAGCGTTGACGACGTTTTCCGGTCTGGCGCACCGTTTCCAGCTCGCGCTGGAGCATAACGGCGTGCGCTGGATTAACGACTCCAAAGCCACCAACGTGGGAAGCACCGAGGCCGCGCTGAACGGCCTGCACGTTGACGGTACTCTGCATTTACTGCTGGGCGGCGACGGCAAATCTGCTGATTTCTCCTCCCTGAAGCCGTATCTCTCAGGTGATAACATCCGCCTGTACTGTTTCGGCCGTGACGGCGGCGAGCTGGCTGAGCTGCGCCCTGAGATTGCCGAGCAGACCGAAACCATGGAACAGGCGATGCGGCTGATTGCCCCTCGCGTGAAGCCAGGCGATATGGTACTGCTCTCTCCGGCGTGTGCCAGCCTCGATCAATTCAAGAATTTCGAACAGCGTGGTGATGTCTTTACCCGTCTGGCGAAGGAGTTAGGCTGATGCGTTTATCTCTCCCTCGCCTGAAAATGCCGCGCCTGCCAGGATTTGGGATCCTGGTATGGCTGTTTGCGGCACTCAAAGGCTGGGTGATGGGCTCTCGTCAAAAAGATAATGACAGCCTGATCATGTACGATCGCACGCTGTTCTGGCTCACGCTGGGACTGGCGGCGGTCGGCTTTATCATGGTGACGTCTGCTTCCATGCCCGTCGGGCAGCGTCTGGCGAACGATCCTTTCCTGTTTGCCAAGCGTGATGGCCTGTACATCATCCTGGCGTTCTGCCTGGCGCTGGTCACCCTGCGTCTGCCGATGGAGTTCTGGCAGCGGCACAGTACGGCGATGCTGATCGCCTCGATTATTATGCTGCTGATTGTTCTGGTCGTCGGGAGCTCCGTTAACGGGGCATCCCGCTGGATTGCCTTTGGCCCGCTGCGTATTCAGCCTGCGGAATTTACCAAGCTTTCCCTGTTCTGCTACCTGGCGAACTACCTGGTGCGTAAAGTGGATGAAGTGCGTAACAACCTGCGCGGCTTCTTAAAACCGATGGGCGTGATTCTGGTGCTGGCGGTGTTACTGCTGGCGCAGCCTGACCTTGGTACGGTGGTCGTACTGTTTGTAACGACGCTGGCCATGCTGTTCCTGGCGGGCGCAAAACTGTGGCAGTTCATCGCTATCATCGGGATGGGGATATCAGCGGTTGTGCTGCTGATCCTCGCCGAGCCTTACCGTATTCGCCGTGTGACCTCGTTCTGGAACCCGTGGGAAGACCCGTTCGGCAGTGGTTACCAGCTGACGCAGTCGCTGATGGCCTTTGGCCGCGGTGAAGTCTGGGGACAGGGTCTGGGCAACTCGGTTCAAAAACTGGAGTATTTACCGGAAGCGCACACTGACTTCATCTTCTCCATTATTGCGGAAGAACTGGGTTATATCGGTGTGGTATTAGCGTTATTAATGGTATTCTTCGTCGCTTTCCGTGCCATGTCCATCGGCCGGAAAGCGCTGGAGATCGATCACCGCTTCTCAGGTTTCTTAGCCTGCTCAATTGGTATCTGGTTTAGTTTCCAGGCATTGGTTAACGTCGGGGCCGCAGCGGGCATGCTGCCGACCAAAGGTCTGACGTTGCCGTTGATCAGTTATGGTGGTTCCAGTCTGTTGATTATGTCGACGGCCATCATGCTGTTGTTGCGCATAGATTATGAAACGCGTCTGGAAAAAGCCCAGGCGTTTACACGAGGTTCACGATGAATCAACCGAAGCGGTTAATGGTGATGGCAGGCGGTACCGGCGGACACGTGTTCCCGGGGCTGGCGGTTGCGCACCATTTAATGGATCAGGGCTGGCAGGTACGCTGGCTGGGAACCGCAGACCGCATGGAAGCCGATCTGGTACCGAAGCACGGTATCGAGATCGACTTTATCCGTATTTCTGGCCTTCGAGGCAAAGGCCTCAAGGCAATGCTGCTGGCGCCGGTGCGTATTTTTAACGCCTGGCGTCAGGCGCGCACCATCATGAAGCGCTTTAAGCCTGATGTGGTGCTGGGTATGGGCGGCTATGTCTCGGGTCCTGGTGGGCTGGCCGCGTGGTCGTTAGGGATTCCCGTCGTGCTGCATGAGCAGAACGGTATTGCCGGCCTGACCAACAAGTGGCTGGCGAAAATCGCCACCAAAGTGATGCAGGCGTTTCCCGGTGCGTTTCCGAAAGCAGACGTGGTGGGTAACCCGGTGCGTGTCGACGTGCTGGCGCTGCCGCTGCCGGATGCTCGCCTGGCGGGTCGTGAAGGGCCGGTTCGGGTGCTGGTCGTCGGCGGTTCGCAGGGCGCGCGCATTTTAAACCAGACGATGCCGCTGGTTGCCGCAAAGCTGGGTGATGCCGTTACCATCTGGCACCAGAGTGGAAAAGGCGCTCAGCAGACCGTTGAGCAGGCTTATGCCGAGGCAGGGCAGCCGCAGCATAACGTCACCGAGTTTATCGATGACATGGCCGCCGCTTATGCCTGGGCCGATGTCGTCGTTTGTCGCTCAGGTGCGCTGACGGTGAGCGAGATTGCCGCCGCCGGGTTGCCGGCCCTGTTTGTGCCGTTCCAGCACAAAGACAGACAGCAGTACTGGAACGCATTGCCGCTCGAGAAGGCCGGCGCGGCGAAAATTTTTGAGCAGCAACAGTTTACCGCCGACGCGGTCGCCACCACCCTTGCGGGCTGGAACAGAGACGTATTACTGGAGATGGCAGAACGCGCGCGCGCGACCGCTATTCCTGATGCGACTGAACGGGTGGCAAAAGAAGTGAGTCTGGCATCCCAGGCTTAACCCTCGCAGCGCGTGAAGCGCGGCACGAATTTTTAGTAGTCGATGGCGTTTAGAGAATGAATACACAACAACTGGCAAAACTGCGTTCAATCGTGCCCGAGATGCGTCGCGTCCGGCACATTCACTTTGTTGGCATCGGTGGTGCTGGCATGGGCGGTATTGCCGAAGTGTTAGCTAACGAAGGCTATCAGATCAGCGGGTCTGACCTGGCGCCAAACCCTGTTACGCAGCAGCTGGCGTCACTTGGGGCGACTATCTATTTCAACCATCGCCCGGAAAACGTGCGCGATGCGAGCGTGGTGGTGGTATCGAGTGCCATCTCCTCTGACAACCCGGAAATCGTTGCCGCCCATGAAGCGCGCATTCCGGTGATCCGCCGCGCAGAAATGCTGGCGGAACTGATGCGTTTCCGTCACGGCATTGCGATTGCCGGGACCCACGGTAAAACCACGACCACGGCGATGGTTTCCAGTATTTATGCGGAAGCGGGTCTTGACCCGACGTTCGTCAACGGCGGTTTGGTAAAAGCCGCTGGCGTGCATGCGCGTCTGGGACACAGTCGTTATCTGATTGCGGAAGCGGATGAAAGCGATGCGTCGTTCCTGCACCTGCAGCCGATGGTGGCGATTGTCACGAACATCGAAGCTGACCATATGGATACCTACCAGGGTGACTTCGAGAACTTAAAGCAGACCTTTATCAACTTCCTGCATAACCTGCCGTTCTATGGACGTGCGGTAATGTGCGTAGACGATCCGGTCATTCGCGAGCTTCTGCCGCGCGTGGGTCGTCAAATCACCACTTACGGCTTCAGTGAAGACGCTGACGTCCGCGTGGAAGAGTACAAACAGATTGGCGCGCAGGGACACTTCACTCTGGCGCGTCAGGACAAAGAGCTGCTCCACGTGACGCTGAATGCGCCGGGGCGTCATAACGCTCTTAACGCCGCTGCGGCAGTGGCCGTTGCGACGGAAGAAGGCATTGATGACGACGCAATCCTGCGTGCGCTGGAAAGCTTCCAGGGGACCGGGCGTCGTTTCGACTTCCTCGGTGAATTCCCGCTGGATGCCGTAAACGGTAAAACCGGCACTGCGATGCTGGTGGACGACTACGGTCACCATCCGACCGAAGTCGACGCCACCATTAAAGCCGCACGTGCAGGCTGGCCTGACAAAAATCTGGTGATGATCTTCCAGCCGCACCGTTTCACGCGTACGCGCGATCTGTACGACGATTTCGCCAGCGTCCTGTCACAGGTGGATACGCTGCTGATGCTGGACGTATATTCCGCGGGCGAAACACCGATTCCGGGCGCGGACAGCCGTTCCCTGTGTCGCACGATTCGCGGACGCGGTAAAGTTGACCCTATTCTGGTTTCTGACCCGGCACAGGTGGCGGAAATTCTGGCACCGGTCCTCACCGGTAACGATTTGATTCTGATTCAGGGCGCGGGAAATATCGGTAAAATCGCCCGTACCTTAGCGGAAATCAAACTGAAGCCGCAAAACCAGGAGGATGAGCATCATGGCTGATAAGATTGCTGTCCTGTCTGGTGGTACCTCCGCAGAGCGTGAGGTTTCCCTGAATTCCGGCGCTGCGGTGCTGGCGGGCCTGCGTGAGGGCGGCGTTAATGCCCACCTGGTTGATCCAAGAGAGGTCGACGTAACGCAATTAAAAGCGCTGGGCTTCGATAAAGTCTTTATCGCGTTACATGGCCGGGGGGGTGAAGACGGTACCCTGCAGGGATTGCTGGAATTAATCGGCATGCCGTACACCGGTAGTGGCGTGATGGCATCCGCCATCTCTATGGATAAACTGCGCAGTAAGTTACTGTGGCAGGGCGCGGGATTACCGGTTGCGCCGTGGGTGGCACTGACGCGTCGCGAATTTGAATTGGGCCTTCTGGATAGCGTTAATACACGCATTGCGGAACTGGGCTTACCGGTTATTGTAAAGCCGAGCCGGGAAGGGTCGAGCGTGGGGATGTCTAAAGTCGACAAAGCTGACGATTTAGCCTCCGCTTTAGCGCTGGCATTTCAACATGATGAAGAAGTTCTGATTGAAAAATGGCTTAGCGGGCCGGAATTTACCGTCGCAATGCTTGGTGAAGAAATTTTACCGTCAATCCGTATCCAACCGGCCGGAACCTTCTATGATTATGAGGCAAAGTATCTCTCTGATGAGACGCAATATTTCTGCCCTTGTGGTCTGGATGCTGAGCGTGAAGCCGAATTACAGTCCCTGGTGCTTAAAGCCTGGCATATTCTGGGTTGTCGCGGCTGGGGACGCATCGACGTGATGCAGGACCGTGATGGACAATTTTATCTGCTGGAAGCGAATACGTCCCCGGGAATGACCAGCCACAGCCTTGTGCCGATGGCCGCTCGTCAGGCGGGGATGAGCTTCTCGCAGTTAGTCGTACGCATTCTGGACCAGGCGGGCTGATATGTCTCAGGCTGCATTGAACACGCGCAACCGCGATGACGAAGAAGAATACGCCTCTTCACGCCGGAGTAATGGAACGCGTCTTGCAGGCATTATTTTCCTGCTCGGGGTGCTGTGCACCGTGTTTATCAGCGGCTGGATGGTACTGGGCTGGATGGAAGATGCGCAGCGGTTGCCACTTTCTAAGCTGGTGGTCACCGGTGAGCGCCACTACACGCGTAACGATGATATTCGCCAGTCAATTCTGGCGCTGGGGTCTCCCGGCACCTTTATGACTCAGGACGTTAATATTATCCAGAGCCAGATTGAACGTCTGCCATGGATAAAACAGGCGAGTGTAAGAAAGCAATGGCCTGATGAATTGAAGATTCATCTGGTTGAATATGTGCCCATTGCGCGTTGGAATGATCAGCACATGGTTGACGTAGACGGAAACTCCTTCAGCGTCCCGGCCGATCGTGTCAACAAGCAAAATTTACCGATGTTGTATGGCCCTGAAGGTAGCGAAAACGAAGTGTTACAGGGTTTTCGTGAAATGGGTCAGGTGCTGGCGAAGGACAGGTTTACGTTAAAAGATGCTGCGATGACGGCGCGCCGCTCCTGGCAGTTGACGTTAACGAACGGCATTAAGCTCAACCTGGGTCGCGGGGACACAATGAAGCGTCTGGCGCGTTTTGTAGAACTTTACCCGGTTTTACAGCAGCAGGCACAGACTGACGGCAAACGGATAAGCTACGTTGATTTGCGCTATGACTCAGGCGCAGCAGTCGGTTGGGTACCGGCTCCGGTCGAGGAACCTAATCAGCAACAGAATCAGGCACAGGTACAGGCAGAACAACAATGATCAAGGCGACGGACAGAAAACTGGTAGTTGGACTGGAGATTGGCACCGCGAAGGTTGCCGCTTTAGTAGGGGAAGTTCTGCCCGACGGTATGGTCAATATCATTGGCGTAGGCAGTTGCCCGTCCCGTGGTATGGATAAAGGTGGGGTAAACGATCTTGAATCGGTGGTGAAATGCGTCCAGCGCGCCATCGATCAGGCTGAATTGATGGCCGATTGCCAGATTTCTTCTGTCTATCTGGCCCTTTCTGGCAAGCACATTAGCTGCCAGAACGAAATCGGTATGGTGCCGATTTCCGAAGAAGAAGTGACGCAGGAAGACGTTGAAAATGTTGTGCATACGGCGAAGTCCGTGCGTGTGCGCGATGAGCATCGCGTGCTGCATGTGATCCCGCAGGAATACGCGATTGACTACCAGGAAGGCATTAAAAACCCGGTCGGTCTCTCCGGCGTACGTATGCAGGCAAAAGTGCACCTGATCACATGTCACAACGATATGGCGAAGAACATTGTAAAAGCCGTTGAACGTTGTGGCCTGAAAGTTGACCAACTTATTTTCGCCGGTCTTGCAGCAAGTTATTCCGTGCTGACCGAAGATGAACGTGAACTGGGCGTCTGTGTGGTCGATATTGGTGGTGGTACAATGGACATGGCCGTGTATACCGGCGGTGCGCTGCGCCACACCAAAGTGATCCCTTATGCCGGGAACGTGGTGACCAGCGATATCGCTTACGCTTTTGGTACGCCACCGAGCGATGCAGAAGCGATCAAAGTGCGCCATGGCTGTGCGCTGGGGTCTATCGTTGGCAAAGATGAGAGCGTTGAAGTGCCAAGCGTCGGTGGTCGTCCACCGCGTAGCCTGCAGCGCCAGACGTTGGCAGAGGTCATTGAGCCGCGCTATACCGAGCTGCTCAACCTGGTCAACGAAGAGATTTTACAGTTACAGGAACAGCTTCGTCAGCAGGGCGTGAAACATCATCTTGCGGCGGGGATTGTATTAACCGGCGGTGCAGCGCAAATTGAAGGTCTTGCGGCCTGTGCGCAGCGCGTGTTCCATACGCAAGTACGTATTGGCGCGCCGCTGAATATCACCGGTTTAACGGATTATGCTCAGGAGCCGTATTATTCAACGGCTGTTGGCCTGCTCCACTACGGGAAGGAAACGCATCTCAGTGGTGAAGCAGAAGTGGAAAAACGCGTCTCAGTGGGGTCGTGGGTCAAACGACTGAACAACTGGCTGCGAAAAGAGTTTTAATTTTTTTAAGAGACCGGAGAGAATTAGCGGTCTCGGGCGACAGGCACAACGGAGAGAGAAATTATGTTTGAACCTATGGAACTGACCAACGACGCGGTGATTAAAGTCATCGGCGTCGGTGGCGGCGGCGGTAACGCCGTAGAGCATATGGTGCGTGAACGCATTGAAGGTGTTGAATTCTTTGCAGTTAACACCGATGCGCAGGCACTGCGTAAGACGGCTGTAGGCCAGACTATCCAGATCGGCGGTGGTATCACCAAAGGGCTGGGAGCCGGGGCTAACCCGGAAGTGGGTCGCAATGCGGCTGAAGAAGATCGCGAAGCGCTGCGCGCTGCACTGGAAGGTGCAGACATGGTCTTCATCGCAGCAGGTATGGGTGGCGGTACCGGTACCGGCGCAGCACCTGTTGTGGCTGAAGTGGCGAAAGATTTAGGGATCCTGACCGTTGCTGTCGTGACCAAGCCTTTCAATTTTGAAGGCAAGAAGCGTATGGCCTTCGCGGAGCAGGGTATCACCGAGCTGTCCAAGCATGTGGACTCACTGATCACCATCCCGAACGACAAACTGTTGAAAGTTCTGGGCCGCGGTATCTCTCTGCTGGATGCGTTCGGTGCAGCAAACGACGTGCTGAAAGGCGCGGTGCAGGGTATCGCTGAACTGATTACCCGTCCTGGCCTGATGAACGTTGACTTTGCTGACGTTCGCACCGTGATGTCCGAAATGGGCTACGCGATGATGGGCTCTGGCGTGGCGAGCGGTGAAGACCGTGCAGAAGAAGCGGCTGAAATGGCTATCTCTTCTCCACTGCTGGAAGATATCGATCTGTCTGGCGCGCGCGGTGTGCTGGTCAACATTACCGCTGGCTTTGACCTGCGTCTGGATGAGTTCGAAACCGTGGGTAATACCATCCGTGCGTTCGCCTCTGACAATGCGACAGTGGTAATCGGTACGTCTCTTGACCCTGAAATGAACGACGAACTGCGCGTAACTGTTGTGGCGACCGGTATCGGCATGGACAAGCGTCCTGAGATCACCCTGGTGACCAACAAACAGACTCAGCAACCGGTAATGGATCGTTACCAGCAGCACGGGATGTCTCCTCTGACTCAGGAGCAGAAACCGGCCGCGAAAGTGGTGAACGACCCAACGCCGCAAACGGCGAAAGAGCCAGATTATCTGGATATCCCGGCGTTCCTGCGTAAGCAAGCTGACTAAGAATTGGCTGGAATTTGGGGATTTGCGCTCTTTGTGCTAAACTGGCCCACCGTTAGTGATATACACTCTCGGTTGGATAGTTAATTTGGCGAGATTATACGATGATCAAACAAAGGACACTTAAACGTATCGTTCAGGCGACGGGTGTCGGTTTACATACCGGCAAGAAAGTCACACTGACGTTACGCCCTGCGCCGGCCAATACCGGGGTCATCTATCGTCGCACTGACTTGAATCCACCGGTAGATTTTCCGGCCGATGCCAAATCTGTGCGTGATACTATGCTCTGTACTTGTCTGGTGAACGAGCATGACGTGCGGATTTCTACCGTAGAGCACCTGAACGCCGCCCTGGCGGGGCTGGGTATCGACAACATTATTGTTGAAGTCGATGCACCAGAAATCCCGATTATGGATGGCAGTGCTGCTCCGTTCGTTTATCTGTTGCTGGATGCCGGCATCGAAGAACTGAACTGCGCGAAGAAATTTGTTCGCATCAAAGAGACCGTTCGCGTCGAAGATGGCGACAAATGGGCTGAATTCAAACCGTACAATGGTTTCTCGTTGGACTTTACCATCGACTTTAACCATCCGGCGATTGATGCAAGCACCCAACGCTATGCGATGAACTTCTCTGCCGATGCGTTTATGCGTCAGATCAGCCGAGCCCGTACATTTGGCTTCATGCGTGATATCGAATATCTGCAGTCCCGCGGCCTGTGCCTGGGCGGCAGCTTCGATTGTGCCATCGTTGTTGACGATTATCGCGTACTGAACGAAGACGGCCTGCGTTTTGAAGATGAATTCGTTCGTCACAAAATGCTGGACGCTATCGGCGACCTGTTCATGTGTGGTCACAACATCATTGGTGCATTTACCGCGTTCAAATCCGGTCATGCACTGAACAACAAATTGTTGCAGGCCGTCCTGGCTAAACAGGAAGCCTGGGAATATGTGACCTTTGAAGACGAAGCGGAACTGCCGCTGGCTTTCAAAGCACCAAACATGGTTCTGGCGTAACGGTTCATCCCGTTTCGTAAAAAAAATCGACTGGTTAACCTGGTACTCTCTCCGACCAGGAAGACCAGTCGTTTTTATTTTTACCCTTCGTTGATTGCCCCCTGCGTTATCCCTTATTTACTCTGCGCAGAAAATGTGTGCGTTAGCTGCATTCTTGACCGTTTTTCCCCGCGGCGGCACCTCATTCCTGCTGATGTGTATTGGCTTTAGTGGTAATATCTGGGCGCTTAAAAAAATAACTGAATTCAGCCTGTACCGGGCTGGCTTATGTGGTGGAGCAAGTGAGCGGAATACTGACGCGCTGGCGACAATTTGGCAGACGTTACTTCTGGCCGCATCTCTTATTAGGGATGGTCGCGGCGAGTCTCGGCTTGCCTGCGCTCAGCAACAGTGCCGAAGCGGCGACGCCGGCGAAGACCTCCACAACCAAACACGATCTCAACACGCGAGTTAACTTTACTAACCTTGCGTGGCTTGAAGCCAATCGCCGCCCAAATTTCTCCGTTGATTACTGGCACCAGCATGCAATCCGAACGGTAATTCGTCATCTGTCATTTGCAATGGCACCGCAGGCGATGCCTGTTGCTGAAGAGACGCTGCCGGTGCAGGCGCAGCATCTTGCCCTGCTGGACACGCTTAACGCGTTGCTCACGCAGGACAGTCAGCCGCCGCTCATGGTTCGCCAGTCAGCGCAACGTGCGCTCGTTTCTCCCGTCTTATTCTCTGTCACAACATGGATTAGCCAGGCTCACGGCATTCGCGCCGGGCCTCAGCGCCTCAGCTAAATTAACTTTTTCAATACCTTAATTTATCTGCCCACAATGGGGCGTTTGAGAATTTATTATGCTAATCAAATTGTTAACTAAAGTTTTTGGTAGTCGTAACGATCGTACCCTGCGCCGTATGCGCAAAGCTGTTGCTGTCATCAACGGTATGGAACCGGCGATGGAGAAACTCTCTGATGATGAGCTGAAAGCGAAAACGGCAGAATTCCGCGCGCGTCTGGAAAAAGGCGAAACCTTAGAAAGCCTGATCCCGGAAGCGTTCGCCGTGGTGCGTGAAGCGAGTAAGCGTGTATTTGGCATGCGTCACTTCGACGTTCAGTTGCTGGGCGGTATGGTGCTCAATGAGCGCTGCATCGCGGAAATGCGTACCGGTGAAGGTAAAACCCTGACCGCAACGCTGCCGGCATACCTGAACGCCCTGACCGGTAAAGGCGTACACGTCGTCACCGTCAACGACTATCTGGCACAGCGTGACGCCGAAAACAACCGTCCACTGTTCGAATTCCTCGGGATGACGGTGGGTATCAACATGTCCGGTCTGCCCGCGCCAGCTAAACGTGAAGCGTACAACGCGGATATCACCTACGGCACCAACAACGAATACGGCTTCGATTACCTGCGTGACAACATGGCGTTTAGCCCTGAAGAGCGCGTCCAGCGTAAACTGCACTATGCTCTGGTGGATGAGGTGGACTCCATCCTGATCGATGAAGCGCGTACACCGCTGATCATCTCCGGCCCGGCTGAAGACAGCTCTGATATGTACCGTAAAGTCGACAAAATCATTCCACACCTGCTGCGTCAGGAAAAAGAAGACTCCGACACCTTCCAGGGTGAAGGCCACTTCTCCGTAGATGAAAAAGCGCGCCAGGTGAACCTGACCGAACGTGGTCTGGTGAAAATTGAAGAACTGCTGGTGGCTGAAGGCATCATGGAAGAGGGAGAATCTCTCTATTCCCCGAGCAACATCATGCTGATGCACCACGTGACTGCCGCCCTGCGCGCCCATGCGCTGTTCACCCGCGATGTCGACTACATCGTGAAAGACGGCGAAGTGATTATCGTTGATGAACACACCGGCCGTACCATGCAGGGACGTCGCTGGTCTGACGGTCTGCACCAGGCCGTTGAAGCCAAAGAAGGCGTGGATATTCAAAACGAAAACCAGACGCTGGCCTCCATCACCTTCCAGAACTACTTCCGCCTTTACGAGAAGCTGGCAGGGATGACCGGTACGGCTGATACCGAAGCGTTTGAATTCAGCTCCATCTACAAGCTGGACACCGTGGTCGTTCCAACCAACCGCCCAATGATCCGTAAGGACATGCCGGACCTGGTGTACATGACCGAAGCGGAAAAAATTCAGGCCATCATCGAAGATATTCGCGAGCGTACCGCGAAAGGCCAGCCGGTGCTGGTGGGGACCATCTCCATCGAAAAATCCGAAGTGGTCTCTCACGAGCTGACGAAAGCGGGTATCAAACACAACGTTCTGAACGCTAAATTCCACGCCAAAGAAGCGGAAATCGTTGCACAGGCGGGTTATCCGGCTGCGGTGACCATCGCCACCAACATGGCGGGTCGTGGTACCGATATTATGCTGGGCGGTAGCTGGCAGGCGGAAGTGGCAGAGCTGGAAAACCCAACCCCTGAACAGATTGCGCAGATCAAGGCCGACTGGCAGGTTCGTCATGACGCGGTTCTGGCCTCCGGTGGTCTGCATATCATCGGTACCGAGCGTCACGAATCTCGTCGTATCGATAACCAGCTGCGTGGTCGTGCTGGACGTCAGGGGGATGCCGGTTCTTCCCGCTTCTACCTGTCGATGGAAGATGCGCTGATGCGTATTTTCGCCTCCGACCGTGTGTCCGGCATGATGCGTAAGCTGGGTATGAAACCTGGCGAAGCTATCGAGCACCCGTGGGTCACCAAAGCGATTGCTAACGCACAGCGTAAAGTGGAAAGCCGCAACTTCGATATTCGTAAGCAGCTGCTGGAATATGACGATGTGGCTAACGATCAGCGTCGCGCAATTTACACCCAGCGTAACGAACTGCTGGACGTGTCTGACGTAAGCGAAACCATCAACAGCATCCGTGAGGATGTGTTTAAGGCGACAATCGATGCGCATATTCCACCGCAGTCTCTGGAAGAGATGTGGGATATCGAAGGCCTGCAGGAACGTCTGAAAAACGACTTTGACCTCGATCTGCCAATCAAAGAGTGGCTGGACAAAGAGCCTGAACTGCATGAAGAAACCCTGCGCGAACGTATCTTTGAAACCGCGCTGGACGTATACAAGCGTAAGGAAGAGGTCGTTGGCGCTGAGATGATGCGTCACTTCGAAAAAGGTGTGATGCTGCAGACCCTGGACTCCCTGTGGAAAGAGCACCTGGCCGCGATGGACTATCTGCGTCAGGGGATCCACCTGCGTGGCTATGCGCAGAAAGATCCTAAACAGGAATACAAGCGTGAATCCTTCGCTATGTTTGCCTCTATGCTGGAGTCGCTGAAGTATGAAGTGATCAGCACCCTGAGCAAGGTTCAGGTGCGTATGCCGGAAGAAGTGGAAGCGATGGAGCAGCAGCGTCGTGAAGAAGCTGAGCGTCTGGCACAGATGCAGCAGCTGAGCCACCAGACTGACGACAGCGAAGCCGCCGCAGCGATCGCCGCGCAGACCGGGGATCGTAAAGTGGGTCGTAACGATCCGTGCCCATGTGGATCCGGTAAAAAGTACAAGGCGTGCCACGGCCGCCTGAACTAAGTTCATAAAAAAACAAAAAGGCGCAGACATCTGCGCCTTTTTTATGGAAGTGACAATATGAAAATACTGCAAATTGCCGTCGGGATTATTCGCAACCCGCAAAACCAAATCTTCATTACCCAGCGCGCTGCCGACGCCCATATGGCAAACAAATGGGAGTTTCCCGGCGGAAAAATCGAGTCAGGTGAAACGCCGGAACAGGCGCTGGTTCGCGAGCTTCAGGAAGAGGTGGGGATCACTCCGCTTGGCGCCACGCTGTTTGATAAGCTCGAGTACCAGTTCCCGGACAGGCACATCACGCTGTGGTTCTGGCTGGTGGAAAACTGGGAAGGCGAACCCTGGGGAAAAGAGGGGCAGCCGGGTAACTGGGTTGAACTTCAGGCAAGTGATGCCGAAAAATTCCCGCCGGCCAATGAGCCTGTGATCCTGCGGTTAGTCGCACAACCGTAGGCCTGCTAAGCGAAGCGCCAGCAGGCTTTACAGACTACTGCTGGTTTTCACTCCAGTCATCGCTGTCCGAGAGATCGCCTTCGCTTGGAATACGTTTCTCTTCCGCCGCCCATTCACCCAGATCAATGAGCTGACAGCGTTTGCAGCAGAATGGGCGGAACGGACTCACTTCGCCCCAGACAACGGTTTTGCCACAGGTTGGGCAGTTAACGGTGGTGATATCAGACATCGGCACTCCTTAACAACAGGCCAGTTCAAAATCGAGACGTTCCGGCACGGTGCCATTCTCACTGTCCAGCGGCATAAAGCGAATTGCAAAACGGCTCTTATGCCCGGAAATCTGTGGGTAAAGCTGTTCGCCAAGCGATACATTCAGGCGCAAAAGATCGGCATCATCGCCGTTATCCTGGTAGAAACCATTCAGGCTGGTTTGTTTGCGGAACGGCGCTGAGTTACGGATCAGATCGAGGATCAGCGACAGCGTCTGTTGCATGGGCTCCAGGCTTTTCAGCCAGCTGTTTACCTGTGCGTCACGCTGCGCTTGCGGCATATGTAGCCACATGTGAAGCGTCGGCAAATCGAAGCTACAGCAGCCGCCAGGGATGCTCAGGCGCTGGCGCACCAGACCGATCAGACGATCTTCACGCAAAAACTGCCCGACGCGCGGCGCAGCCATCAGGTTGCTGCTGCTGGTTTTAAGCTGCTGACGAAGGGAATCGATACGGCTTACATCCACTCCCGGAACTTCAGCCCATGCCTGCAATTTACGCTGCTGGCGCTCCAGTTCTTTGAGCAACTCTGTGCGGACATCGCCGCGCTCAATCACATCCAGTAGATCGCCCACGTTGCGGAAGAAGTGCAGCGCCGTGGCATGATCGTTAACAGGCAAATGTTGTGAAAGCTGTTGAATGAGGAATTCGATGCGCAGCCAGGTACGCATTTTTTCGTTGAGCGGATGCTCAAAAAGGATGTGTGTCGACATTATGGTTTTTCCTGTGCAACGGCCTGCGCGGCGAACGTCAGATACTGCGCGTGCAGACGGGCAACATCCGATGCAATGGCATCTGGTGCGCCGTTATTATTAATGACATCATCCGCAACGGCAAGGCGCTGAGCGCGCGTGGCCTGGGCGGCAAGAATTTGTTCAGCATGCTCACGTGAGACGTGGTCACGCGTCATGGTTCGCTGGATCTGCGTTTCGGGAGAGACATCAACCACCAGCACCCGATCGGCTCTCTTCTGCAGCTGATTTTCCACCAGCAGTGGAACGACCCACACTACGTAGGGAGAGTTGGCCGCAGCAATCTGACGCTGGGTTTCCTGGTGGATAATGGGGTGGAGCAGGGCATTAAGCCAGCGCTTTTCCGACGCGTCAGCAAAAATACGCTCACGAAGCTGGCGGCGATTAAGCGTGCCATCCGCAGTGAGGATGCTCTGACCAAAGTGGTTTTCGATAGCCTTTAGCGCGGGTGTACCTGGTTCTACCACCTGACGGGCAATGATATCGGCATCAATAATCGTGATACCCAGACGAGAGAACGCGTCCGCAACGGTACTTTTACCACTACCGATGCCGCCGGTTAATGCAACGATATACCCCATTAAATCAAATCCTGGGAATTATTCATTATTAAAATCAGTTGATTAAAACTCTAAGGTGCGCCAGCAACTGTTTAGCCCTGTTTACCGGCTTTTTACCAGGTAAATTTATAGGATTGTAGCGTAAAAAAAGAGAATTTCGCAGTCTTGCGGAGCAGGTATTAGTGCGTATGATAACGTCACTGGAGTTGTGCTTTTAACATATTTGCCTCTAACCCCAGGAATCCGCACATGCGTATCGAAGAAGATCTGAAGTTAGGTTTCAAAGACGTTCTCATCCGCCCTAAACGCTCTACACTGAAAAGTCGCTCAGACGTTGAACTCGAACGTCAGTTCACCTTTAAGCATTCCGGTCAGACCTGGTCTGGCGTGCCGATCATCGCTGCCAACATGGATACTGTGGGAACCTTTGAGATGGCAACCGCCCTGGCACAGTTCGACATTCTGACTGCCGTACACAAACATTACAGCCCTGAAGAGTGGAATGCATTTGTTGCGTCCGCGTCTGCTGATGTGGTGAAGCATGTAATGGTCTCCACCGGTACCTCTGATGCCGATTTCGAAAAGACCAAACAGATCCTGAATGCGAACCCGGCACTCAGCTTCGTTTGTATTGATGTGGCGAATGGTTACTCCGAGCACTTCGTGCAGTTCGTCAGCAAGGCGCGTGAAGCCTGGCCGACGAAAACCATCATCGCGGGCAACGTGGTGACCGGCGAAATGTGTGAAGAACTGATCCTCTCCGGTGCAGATATCGTGAAAGTGGGCATTGGTCCGGGCTCCGTGTGCACCACGCGCGTTAAGACCGGCGTCGGTTATCCTCAGCTCTCCGCGGTCATTGAATGTGCCGATGCGGCGCACGGGCTGGGCGGCCAGATCATCAGCGACGGCGGGTGCACCATGCCGGGTGATGTGGCAAAGGCCTTCGGCGGCGGCGCGGACTTCGTGATGCTCGGCGGTATGCTGGCAGGTCACGAAGAGAGCGGTGGTACCGTGGTTGAAGAGAACGGCGAGAAATTTATGCTGTTCTATGGAATGAGCTCTGAGTCTGCAATGACCCGTCATGTTGGTGGCGTGGCAAAATACCGCGCGGCAGAAGGCAAAACCGTTAAGCTGCCCCTGCGCGGCCCGGTTGAAAATACCGCACGTGATATCCTCGGTGGCCTGCGTTCCGCCTGCACCTACGTGGGGGCATCCCGCCTGAAAGAGCTGACGAAACGCACGACGTTTATTCGCGTTCAGGAACAGGAAAACCGCGTTTTCAACAGCCTGTAAGGGCTTTTGCTGGCGCATCTCCGTGCGCCAGCACGTCAGCACTATCCCGCACTCATCGCATCCCCCAGATGGAAAATCGGCAGGTACATGGCGACCACCAGCGTGCCGATGATGACTCCCGTTACAATCAGAAGCAATGGCTCCAGAAGCGCCGCCAGATTATCGGCCCGTTGCAAGGTCTGTTCCGTGTGATGGCGGGCCAGGTTTGCCAGCATGCTGTCCAGCGCGCCAGACATTTCACCGGTTCGTAAAAGCTGGATACACAGCGGGGTAAACATGGCCGCTCTCTGAAAGGATGACCAGACGGGGAAACCTTTTTCAACGTCCTCCCGAATCGTGCGGAGTATTCCCTGCCAGTACCGACTATCAACGGTCTCCTCTGCGCTCTCCAGCCCCTGCAAAAAGGCGATCCCCGCCTGCTGCGTGAGCGACAGAACGGTAAAAATGTGTCCCAGCTTTTGGCCCTGTGCCAGCGTCCCCATCACTGGCATATGCATCAGAATGCGCTGCCAGCGAGGGTTCTGCCGCAGAGCCCACGCGCCAGTGACGGTTGCCAGTATCACGGCAAACAACGCGAGGGCGTAGGACTGCATAAATGCTGCCATTCCCATGACCTTTTGTGTCAGCCACGGGAGTGGAGTGTTAAATGTTTTGTAGATCGCGGCGAACTCGGGCAAGACCAGGGTGACCATCGCCAGCACGACGAGGACGGCCAGCGTCAGAACGATCGCCGGATAGCGCAGCGCCTTTTTCACTTTCGCACTGAGTTGCTGCTGCGCTTTTTGTTGCTGCGCGAGTTGACGACAGCACGCCTCAAGCTTCCCGGTTAGTTCTCCGACCTTTACCATCGAGACATGCAGTGGGCTAAAAACCGCAGGCCATTTTTTGAGTGACTCAGAAAAGGGGCATCCTTCACTGAGTTCATCAGCAAGACTTTGCAGCAGCGCCTGCCAGGGTTTTGACGGATGCTGGTCTGCCAGCATTTGCAGGCTGTGGGACAACGTCAGCCCAGCCTGCAGCAGCGTGGCGAGCTGGCGAAACATCTCATAGCAGTGATGTGGCTGCCAGCGGTGTCTCTCTGTGCAGCGGGTCAGCGTCAGAGGATGAAGATCGTGACGCATCAACCTGCTGTAGGCTGCATTGCGGTCTGTAGCCCAGAGCGTCCCGCTTCGGGGTTCTCCTTCTTTGGTGAGCGCCCGCCAGCGCCAGAGTCGGTTAGCAGGCATCGGGCATGCCCAGGACGCGAATCAACTCTTCAATCGTGGTCAACCCTTCTTCAACAGCCATGCAGCCGTGCTCAAAAAGAGAAACCATTCCCGCCTGCCGGGCGCTCGCCTCGATTACCTCTGTTCCCGCTCCGCGGGCAATGGCCTGTCGCAGGTCATTGTCGATCGCGAGCACTTCAAAAATGGCCACCCGGCCATAAAAACCGTGATAACAGCGATCGCAGCCGGTGGGCTGCCAGCGGGGAAGCGGTCTGGGCCACACTGCGCGAGGTAAATCCGCATGCTCGCTGGCTTCCCGACGACAATGGGGACACAGACGCCGGACCAGCCGCTGGGCAATTACCATCGAGAGTGCGGAAGATATCATCCAGCGCGCCACGCCCATCTGCTCCAGACGCGTCAGGGCTTCCGTTGTTGAGTTCGTGTGCAGTGTCGACAGCACCAGGTGTCCGGTCTGCGCGGCGTTAATGGCAATCCCGGCCGTTTCACCGTCACGAATTTCACCAACCATAATGATGTCGGGATCCTGACGCAGCAGCGCCCTGAGCACGCTCTGAAAGGTTAAACCCGCCCGGGGATTTATCTGTGTCTGGTTTAACCCCGCCAGGGGGATCTCAATGGGATCCTCCACGCTGCAGATGTTGACCTCCGGAGTATTACGCGCCTGCAACGCGCTGTAGAGCGTCACGGTTTTGCCGCTGCCGGTGGGGCCGGTGACCAGAATCAACCCCTGCGGCTGGTGGAGTACCCCATTAAAACGGGCCAGTTGTTCAGCGCTCATGCCGAGCGCTTTCGGTTCCAGCGCCTGCTGAACCTGATGCAGAAGACGCAGTACAATTTTCTCGCCACCGCTGCAGGGAAGTGTGGCAATCCGAAATGAGACCGGCTCGTTTGCCAGCTCAATCGTGAACTGACCGTCCTGCGGTAAGCGGCGCTCTGCAATATCCAGATTACCCAGCACTTTTAAACGTGCGCTGAACTGGCTGACCAGCGAGGCGGAAAGCGGAGGTTGTGGGTAAAGCACCCCGTCGATACGTAAACGGATCTGGCAGGCATGCTCTCCCGGTTCGATATGAATGTCGGATGCGCGCTGGTTTATTGCCTGCTGCAGCGTGTGGTTGAGGATATCGACCGTTGAGTGTGTTTGCGAAACGACGGGCAGATGCGATTGCGACATGAGCTGCCGGTGTTTTTCCATGCGCTCTGCGCTCCAGCACTCGATATCAATCCGTTTCTGGGTCGCGAAGCGCAGGGCTTCCATCAGTTCACTGGCGGGGGTTCCCACGACGGCGATGCTTACCCTGTCACTGTCGCTGGTGAGCAGCAGAGCATGATGGCGCAGACAAAGTGCCACCAGTTGATCGGTTTTCATTAGCCGCTCCTCAGTTATTGTCGAAGCGGAAAACGTCATCGCAGGCCTGTTTGAGCTCGCTGTCGTTACTGATATTGCAGCTACGTTTCCAGCCCGTCATACCGTTGCCGCTGCTCCACTGGGGCGTCATCACCACCTCCAGCCCGGTCAGGCTCTCCTGGCCCGTTAATGACACGACGCCCTGCGTTACGCTCATTCCCGAGATATAACGTGTTGTCGTCGGGGAAGGGATGCCGTTGCTGCCGCCGTCACAGCCTGTCACGCCGCCATGATCCAGTGCGCACAGCTCAATGGCGGTGCGGTAGGGGACGAAGGTTTGCAACATATCGGTCAGCGCCGCTTTGCGCAGGTAGTTCTGATAGGCGGGGACGCCGATGGCGCTCAGAATCGCAATAATGCCAATGACCACCATCAACTCAATGAGCGTGAATCCGTGTTGTTTGTCCATATCTGCTCCTTAGGTTAAGTGGCGCTACTCTGTCAGCGCGAAAGGGCAGAAACGAGGGGCAAAAAAGGGAACGGGAAAGGGGCTTCAGAGAATTCATTCTGCGTTGCAGGGAGGTACAACGGAATTGCGAGCGGGGCAGACATTCCCCTCTCCGGGTGGAGAGGGGTGCCATCATTATTTGAAACGCATGGAGAGGTCGAGAGCGCGAACGTGTTTGGTCAGAGCCCCGACGGAGATGTAATCCACGCCCGTCTCGGCGAACTCACGGATCGTGTCGAAGGTGACGTTCCCGGACACTTCAAGCTGTGCCTGGCCGTTGGTGAGCTTGACGGCTTCGCGCATCTGCTCTGTTTCGAAGTTATCGAGCATGATGATATCAGCCCCGGCCTTAATTGCCTGGTCGAGCTCCTCCAGGTTTTCGACCTCCACTTCAACGGGCACGTCCGGGTGCAGCCAGAAGGCTTTCTCCACCGCCTGACGCACGGAGCCAGAGGCAATAATGTGGTTTTCTTTAATCAGGAAGGCGTCAGATAATCCCAGACGATGGTTTGCGCCACCGCCGCAGAGTACCGCATATTTCAGCGCTGTACGCAGACCCGGCAGCGTTTTGCGGGTGTCCAGCAGCTGGGTACGGGTGCCAGCCAGCAGGTTAACGTAGCGACGGACTTCACTTGCCACACCGGACAAGGTCTGGACGAAGTTAAGGGCGGTACGTTCGCCGGTCAGCAGCACGCGGGACGGGCCGTCGAGTTCAAACAGCGGCTGGTTTGCGGCGATCGCATCGCCGTCTTCAACATGCCAGACGATCTGCACATCATCGCCCGCCAGCTGGGTAAAGACCTCTTCAACCCAGCGCTTGCCACAAAAAACGCCCTCTTCACGGGTGATAATCACCGCGTGAGAGCGTGTCTCTTTTGGCAACAATTGTGCGGTAATATCCTTTTCGGCATTCACGTCGCCGCCCAGGTCTTCTTTCAGGGCATGGGCGACGCTTGCCGGAATATCCATATTAATACGTTCCAGAAGCGCTTCACGTCGGTGGTCGGGGTTGTAGCGGCGAGGCGGCATGATAAAACTCCAAATTGGTAACGAATCATAATATTGAAACATGCTACTCTGAACCGAGTAACAGCACCATACATAAGGAGTTCCAGCATGTTGTTAGAAAACGGATGGCTGGTGGATGCGCGGCATGTACCCTCGCCGCACCACGACTGCCGCCCGGAGGATGAAAAGCCCACACTGCTGGTTATTCATAATATTAGTCTCCCGCCGGGTGAATTTGGCGGTCCATGGATCGACGCGTTATTCACGGGAACGATAGATCCCGATGCGCATCCTTTCTTCGCTGAGATTGCGCATCTGCGCGTGTCGGCTCACTGCCTGATTCGCCGTGATGGTGAAGTGGTTCAGTACGTTCCTTTTGATAAGCGCGCCTGGCATGCCGGGGTGTCGTTGTATCATGGGCGCGAACGCTGCAACGATTTCTCCATCGGCATCGAACTGGAAGGCACGGATACCACGCCCTACACCGATTCACAGTATCAACAATTAGTGGCCGTAACCCGCGCGCTTATCGGGCGCTATCCGGCCATCGCCGACAATATTACGGGACACAGTGATATTGCCCCGACGCGAAAAACCGATCCTGGCCCGGCCTTTGACTGGCCCCGGTTTCGCGCCATGCTCAACGCGTCGTCAGAATAAGGAGATACCATGACGTTGTTTACCATGCTGCTGGTTATCATCGCTGAACGCCTGTTCAAACTCGGCGAGCACTGGCATCTGGACCACCGGCTGGAGGTGTTTTTCCGCCGGATTAGGCACTTTTCTATGCTGCGTACGCTGCTGATGATGGCCGGGGTGATGGTCATTACCTTCCTGCTGCTGCGCTCGCTGTACGGGCTGTTTTTCAACGTGCCGCTGCTGGTGGTGTGGATCCTGCTCGGTGTCCTGTGCATTGGCGCAGGGAAGGTGCGTTTGCACTATCACGCTTATCTTAAAGCCGCATCGCGTGATGATGCCCACGCGCGCGGTGCCATGGCGAGCGAACTGACGCTGATCCACGGCGTGCCGCCGGATTGCGATGAACGCGAATTCCTGCGCGAGCTGCAAAACGCGCTGCTGTGGATTAACTTCCGCTACTACCTGGCTCCGCTGTTCTGGTTTGTGGTGGGCGGGCCGTGGGGACCGGTCCTGCTGATGGGTTATGCTTTTCTTCGCGCCTGGCAGACCTGGCTTGCCCGTTACCTGACGCCGCATGAGCGTTTGCTGTCCGGGATTGATGCCATCCTGCATGTGCTCGACTGGCTCCCGGTGCGTCTGGTGGGCGTGGTGTATGCGTTAATTGGCCACGGCGAAAAAGCGCTGCCCGCATGGTTCGCTTCTCTTGCTGACCGCCATACCTCACAGTACCAGGTGTTAACACGTCTGGCGCAGTTCTCCCTGGCGCGCGAGCCGCATACCGACAAGATCGAAACGCCTAAAGCCGCCGTCTCAATGGCGAAGAAGACCTCGTTTGTGGTGGTGGTTGTGGTGGCGCTGCTGACGATTTACGGCACGCTGGTGTAAGCCAGCGTGCCGTAACGATTAAAGCGTATCCGCAGGCGGGATGCCGAAATCAGGCATCCCGTTTTCGTTCCAGCGAACGCGCTTCAGGCGGGTGTGGCGGTTGGGATCGTATAGCGGATCGCCTTCTATTTCGGTGTAGTTTCTGGCGTGATACACCAGCACATCTTCCCCGTCTGGGGTCTTCGTGAAGCTGTTATGGCCCGGCCCGTACTGGCGGTTTTCATAGCTGGTGGCGAATACCGGGCGCGGAGATTTGTGCCAGTTCGCCGGGCTTTGCGGATCGGCGTTGCGGTTTATCCACACCAGACCCATGCAGTAGTTTTCATCGGTGGCGCTGGCGGAATAGCTGATAAACAGCTTATCGTCGTGAACCAGTACCGCCGGGCCTTCGTTGACCCGGAACCCACGGCATTCCCAGTCATATTCCGGCTTGCTGAGCATCACCGGCTCGCCTTTCAGCGTCCACGGGTTCGCCATTTCGCACAGGTAGAGGTTGGAGTTTCCGTTGATATCCGGCGCTTTTTGCGCCCACAGATACCAGCGTTTACCCTGATGAACAAAGGTGGTAGCGTCCAGGGCGAAGGTATCGAACGGGGTTTTGATTTGCCCTTTTTCCACCCACCTGCCGGTAAGCGGATCGCGGTCGGCACATTCAATGGCAAACATGCGGTGCTGGAACATCCCGAGCGCATCGAGCGCCTGCGTGTGCGCCGCCGCAAAATAGATGTACCACTTGCCGTCGATGTGGTGCAGTTCCGGGGCCCAGATGAGCTGACTCATTGGGCCGGTCTCGGGTTTTCGCCAGACCGTCACCTCTTCAGCGTCGCGTAGCCCTTCCAGCGAGTCCGCGCGACGGATCGCCAGTCTGTCGTACTGCGGCACGGAGGCGATAAAATAGTATTGCCCCTCGTGGTGCAAAATATACGGATCGGCGCGTTGTTCAATAAACGGGTTTGGCCAGGTTTGCATGCGACTTTCCTTATTTTGTCTCAGCGACGCTGAGTTCCTGATACTCGTTCAGCTCGCGATAGTTGTTGCGACGCTTCTCCAGGTCCTCCTGGATCCGCTTCATCGTTTCACGGTCAACCTTCAGCAGACGCACCACGCCTGCGGTAATGAGATACCCGACGCCCGGAATGACGGTAAACAGCAGGACAATACCGTTAATCGCATCTGCGCTTTGCGCTTTCGCCCCGGCATCGTAGCCGTACCAGGAGAGCAGGAAGCCGACCATTGCCCCGGCAATCGCCAGGCCCAGCTTCAGGAAGAAGATGTTGCCGGAGAAGCTGATCCCGGTGATGCGTTTCCCGGTTTTCCACTCGCCGTAGTCATCGACGTCGGCCATCAGCGACCAGTGCAGCGGAGATGGGATCTGGTGCAGGATATTCAGCAGGACGTAGAGCACCACAATGGTTAGGGTGGCTTTTGGGTCGAAGAAGTAAAAGGCCGTTGAGAAAATCGCCAGCACGATATTGGTCCAGAAGAAGACCTTCAGCTTACACCAGCGGTCGGTCAGCACTTTCGCCAGCATGCTGCCGAGCATCATGCCCACCACGCCCAGACTGATAAACAGGGTGGCAAAGTGGGTACTCTGGCCCATCACCCAGGTCACGTAATACATGGTAGCCGCCATGCGAATAAAGCCGGGGCAGACGTTGCACAGGGTCAGGAGCAGAATGCGTACCCACTGGTCGTTCTTCCACACGTCTTTCAGGTCGTTTTTCAGCTGGTCATTGGTCTGGACTGCCGGGCGGACACGCTCGCGCACGGTGGCGAAGCAGAACAGGAACATACAGGTTCCAATCAGCGCCAGCACGGTCATTGCCATCTGGTAGCCTTTGGCTTTGTCCTCTCCTCCGAACCAGTCCGCCATCGGCAGCAGCGTCAGGGACAGCAGCAGCGTGGCGATACCGACCAGCACGAAGCGATATGACTGGCAGGCGACGCGCTCTTTAGGGTCGTTGGTAATCACCCCGCCCAGCGAGCAGTAGGGAATATTGATTGCCGTATAGGTCAAAGAGAGCAGGAAGTAGGTGACAAACGCATAGATAACTTTGCTGTTATAGCTCCACTCTGGCGTGGTGAACATCAGGATGCTGAACAGTGCGTAGGGGAAGGCAATCCACAGCAGCCATGGACGAAACCGACCGTATTTGCTGCGGGTACGGTCGGCAATCGCGCCCATAATCGGGTCGGTGACGGCATCAATAACGCGCACGGAGAGCAGCAGTACGCCCACCAGCGCCGGCGCCAGACCAAAAATATCGGTGTAAAAATAGTTCACAAACAACATGATGGCGCCAAAGATGATGTTGCAACCTGCATCGCCCATCCCGTAGCCGATCTTTTCTTTTACTGACAGTTTAGCGTTATCCATAGACTGCTCTCCGGTTTGCGGTATGGAGAGAATTATTTGCTGGCGAAGGAATATATGCGTTGCAGTATCAGGGCGGTGATATGGATAAAAGCGCTGTGGAGGTGAAAGTGTGAGGGAGGTAACAACGTGCGGTACCCGCAAAAGCAGGTACCGCAGAAGGAGGCTTAGTGGGCCTTCATGGCTTTACGGCTTTTCTGGCTGAACAGATAGCCGACGCCGAGCACGGCAATCCAGACCGGGATCAGGTAAACGGAAATCGCCATACCCGGTGTGATCAGCATGATGACCAGCACGGCCGCCATAAACAGCAGGCAAACCCAGTTACCCAGCGGGTAGAACAGGGCAGGGAAGCGCGTGGTGACGCCCTGCTGCTGTTTCGCACGGCGGAACTTGATGTGTGCCAGGCTGATCATCGCCCAGTTGATGACCAGGGCAGAGACCACCAGCGCCATCAGCAGACCAAACGCCGATTCTGGCGCCATGTAGTTGATGAGTACGCACAGCGCGGTCACGATGGCTGATACGATAATGGTGTTTACCGGCACGCCGCGTTTATCGACGTTGAGCAGCGCTTTCGGCGCGTTACCCTGCTGCGCCAGGCCGAACAGCATACGGCTGTTGCAATAGACACAGCTGTTGTAAACGGAGAGCGCCGCCGTCAGTACAACGATGTTAAGCGCATTCGCTACAACGGTATCGCCCAGTTCGTGGAAGATCAGCACAAACGGGCTGGTGTCAGCAGTGACGCGCGTCCACGGCAGCAGGGAGAGCAGTACGGCCAGCGAACCCACATAGAAGATCAGAATACGGTAGATAACCTGGTTAGTGGCTTTGGGAATGCTCTGCTCCGGATTGTCTGCTTCAGCGGCGGTGATCCCCACCAGCTCCAGACCACCAAAGGAGAACATGATGATCGCCATCATCATCACCAGCCCCGTCATGCCGTGAGGCAGGAAGCCGCCCTGTTCCCAGAGGTTGCGAACGGTAGCCTGTGGGCCACCGTTGCCGCTGAACAGCAGCCAGCCGCCAAAGATGATCATCGCCACCACGGCAATCACTTTAATAATCGCAAACCAGAACTCCATTTCACCGAACACTTTTACGTTGGTCAGGTTAATGGCGTTGATAATGACGAAGAAGGCTGCCGCGGAGGCCCAGGTTGGGATCTCGGGGTACCAGAACTGAATGTATTTTCCGACGGCGGTAAGCTCGGCCATCGCAACCAGCACGTACAGTACCCAGTAGTTCCAGCCAGAGGCGAAACCGGCGAAACTGCCCCAGTACTTGTATGCAAAATGGCTGAACGAGCCCGCCACTGGCTCTTCAACGACCATTTCACCCAACTGACGCATAATCAGAAAGGCGATAAAGCCTGCGATGGCGTACCCCAGAATAATGCCTGGACCGGCTGACTGGATAACGGATGCGCTACCCAGAAACAGGCCGGTTCCGATAGCACCGCCCAGTGCGATGAGCTGAATATGGCGGTTTTTAAGCCCGCGCTTTAGCTGATCGCCGTGCTGTTGAGCTTCCATTTGAAACCTCGTGTGTGGTTGTTATGTTCACGCTGAGCGTGTGTAATTATGAATATCCATTTTCTGTATTTATTTCTTTACGGTTAATAAGACCGAAAAAAGCGGAAAACTCTTCCGTAAGCGCCAGAATAGTGGTAAGTGCCTTCGAATGCACCTGCTTTATGACGCACGGATGACGAGTTGAATAAAAAGAAAGCATTTGTAAATCGTTCCGCTCATTCTTCTTATCCCAACCTATAGAATAGAAATTCGCCATAAGTGGGCGAAATTTCATTATTTGCTTTGTTGAATCGCTTCAGATTGCAAAAACCCTCGTTTCATTATGGTTAAAACTTCCTTTTTAGGGGTAATCAACTCATTTGTGCAAAGTTACATTTCTGAAACGTTATTTCTGTAAGGTTGTTAAAATGTGCAGGGTTTACTGATTTCAATCAAAACCAATATGGACAGAAGGTGAATACTTTGTTACTTTAGCGATACGAAATAGAAATTGGTAAGACCAATTGACTCCGGGCAAAAAGGCGTAAGACAGGGAATATGGCCTACAGCAAAATTCGCCAACCAAAACTATCTGATGTGATTGAGCAGCAGCTGGAGTTTTTAATCCTCGAAGGGACTCTGCGCCCGGGTGAGAAACTTCCGCCAGAACGCGAACTGGCAAAACAGTTCGACGTTTCACGTCCCTCTCTGCGTGAGGCGATTCAACGCCTCGAAGCTAAGGGCTTGCTGCTTCGTCGTCAGGGCGGCGGAACTTTTGTGCAAAACAGCCTGTGGCAGAGCTTCAGCGATCCGCTGGTAGAACTTCTCTCTGACCACCCAGAATCCCAGTTTGATCTGCTTGAGACCCGTCACGCGCTTGAAGGTATTGCGGCCTATTACGCCGCCCTTCGCAGCACTGATGAAGATCGCGTGCGTATCCGCGAGCTGCATCAGGCCATTGAACGGGCACAGCAGTCCGGCGATTTAGACGCCGAGTCCAGCGCCGTCGTCCAGTATCAAATCGCCGTCACCGAAGCGGCACACAATGTGGTGCTCCTCCATCTGCTACGCTGCATGGAGCCGATGCTGGCCCAGAACGTTCGTCAAAATTTTGAATTGTTGTATGCCCGTCGGGACATGCTCCCACTGGTAAGCAACCATCGCACCCGAGTATTCGAGGCGATAATGGCCGGGGAACCGGAGCAGGCGCGCGAAGCGTCGCACCGACATCTGGCTTTCATTGAGGAAATCTTGCTGGACCGCAGCCGTGAACAATCGCGTCGCGAACGTTCATTACGCCGCATACAGCAACGAAAGGATTAAGCGCCAGGTACTTTTAGAGCGCGGCAACTAAACGCAGAACCTGTCTTATTGTGTTCTTGCCCAAGAGCACAATGGGACAGGTTCCAGACAAATCAACGTATTAGATAGATAAGGAATACCCCCATGTCAGAACGTCTCCAAAATGACGTGGATCCGATCGAAACTCGCGACTGGCTACAGGCGATCGAATCGGTCATCCGTGAAGAAGGTGTTGAGCGCGCTCAGTATCTGATTGATCAGCTGCTTTCTGAAGCCCGCAAAGGCGGCGTGAAGGTTGCTTCAGGTGCAGGGGCTAGCAACTACGTAAACACGATTGCCGTTGAAGACGAACCGGAATACCCGGGCAATCTGGATCTGGAACGTCGTATCCGTTCTGCAATTCGCTGGAACGCCATCATGACCGTTCTGCGCGCATCCAAGAAAGACCTGGAACTGGGTGGCCACATGGCATCCTTCCAGTCCTCTGCGACCGTTTACGAAGTGTGCTTCAACCACTTCTTCCGTGCAGCGAACGAGAAAGATGGCGGCGATCTGGTGTACTTCCAGGGCCACATCTCTCCGGGCATCTATGCACGTGCATTCCTGGAAGGTCGTCTGACTGAAGAGCAGATGAACAACTTCCGTCAGGAAGTTCACGGTAAAGGTCTGTCTTCTTACCCGCACCCTAAACTGATGCCTGAATTCTGGCAGTTCCCGACCGTATCCATGGGTCTGGGACCAATCGGTGCGATCTATCAGGCTAAATTCCTGAAGTACCTGGAACACCGTGGTCTGAAAGACACCTCTGAGCAGACCGTATACGCCTTCCTGGGCGACGGCGAGATGGATGAGCCAGAATCTAAAGGTGCGATCACCATCGCGACCCGTGAGAAGCTGGACAACCTGTGCTTCATCATCAACTGTAACCTGCAGCGTCTGGATGGTCCGGTAACCGGTAACGGCAAGATCATCAACGAACTGGAAGGCATCTTCTCGGGTGCGGGCTGGAACGTGATCAAAGTCATGTGGGGTTCCCGTTGGGACGAGCTGCTGCGTAAAGATACCAGCGGTAAACTGATCCAGCTGATGAACGAAACCGTTGACGGTGACTACCAGACCTTCAAATCCAAAGACGGTGCCTACGTGCGTGAGCACTTCTTCGGCAAATACCCTGAAACCGCCGCACTGGTTGCAGACTGGACTGATGAGCAGATCTGGGCGCTGAACCGTGGTGGTCACGATCCGAAGAAAATCTACGCAGCACTGAAAAAAGCGCGCGAAACCAAAGGTAAAGCGACCGTTATCCTGGCCCACACCATCAAAGGTTACGGCATGGGTGATACCGCAGAAGGTAAAAACATCGCTCACCAGGTTAAGAAAATGAACATGGACGGCGTGCGCTATATCCGCGACCGTTTCAACGTTCCAGTTACCGATGAGCAGGTAGAAAACCTGTCTTACATCACCTTCCCGGAAGGTTCTGAAGAGTACAAGTACCTGCACGAACGTCGTCAGGCGCTGAAAGGCTACCTGCCAGCTCGTCAGCCTAACTTCACCGAGAAGCTGGAACTGCCAGCACTGGAAGACTTCTCTCAGCTGCTGGAAGAGCAGAACAAAGAGATCTCTACCACTATCGCTTTCGTTCGTGCCCTGAACGTGATGCTGAAGAACAAGTCGATCAAAGATCGTCTGGTGCCAATCATCGCCGACGAAGCGCGTACTTTCGGTATGGAAGGTCTGTTCCGTCAGATCGGTATCTACAGCCCGAACGGCCAGCAGTACACCCCGCAGGACCGTGAGCAGGTTGCATACTACAAAGAAGACGAGAAAGGTCAGATCCTGCAGGAAGGTATCAACGAGCTGGGTGCAGGCGCATCCTGGCTGGCTGCTGCGACCTCTTACAGCACCAACAACCTGCCGATGATCCCGTTCTACATCTACTACTCCATGTTCGGGTTCCAGCGTATCGGTGACCTGTGCTGGCAGGCAGGCGACCAGCAGGCTCGCGGCTTCCTGATTGGTGGAACTTCCGGTCGTACGACCCTGAACGGTGAAGGTCTGCAGCACGAAGATGGCCACAGCCACATTCAGTCTCTGACTATCCCTAACTGTATCTCTTACGACCCGGCTTACGCGTACGAAGTGGCAGTCATCATGCATGACGGTCTGCATCGCATGTACGGTGAAGCGCAAGAGAACATTTACTACTACATCACCACCCTGAACGAAAACTACCACATGCCGGCAATGCCAGCAGGTGCCGAGGAAGGTATCCGTAAAGGTATCTACAAACTCGAAACCCTCGAAGGTAGCAAAGGTAAAGTTCAGCTGCTGGGCTCCGGTTCTATCCTGCGTCACGTACGTGAAGCGGCACAGATCCTGGCGAAGGACTACGGTGTAGGTTCCGACGTGTACAGCGTGACCTCCTTCACTGAACTGGCGCGTGATGGCCAGGATTGTGAGCGCTGGAACATGCTGCACCCACTGGAAACTCCACGCGTTCCGTACATCGCTCAGGTGATGAACGACGCGCCAGCGGTGGCGTCTACTGACTATATGAAACTGTTCGCTGAGCAGGTTCGTACTTACGTTCCAGCTGATGATTATCGCGTTCTGGGTACTGACGGCTTCGGTCGTTCTGACAGCCGCGAAAACCTGCGTCACCACTTCGAAGTTGATGCTTCTTACGTGGTTGTAGCAGCACTGGGCGAACTGGCTAAACGTGGCGAAATCGATAAGAAAGTGGTTGCGGACGCAATCACCAAATTCAACATCGATGCAGAAAAAGTTAACCCGCGTCTGGCGTAAGAGGTAAAAGAATAATGGCTATCGAAATCAATGTACCGGACATCGGGGCTGATGAAGTTGAAATCACCGAGATCCTGGTCAAAGTAGGCGACAAAGTTGAAGCTGAACAGTCGCTGATCACCGTAGAAGGCGACAAAGCCTCTATGGAAGTCCCGTCTCCTCAGGCTGGCATCGTTAAAGAGATCAAAGTCTCTGTTGGCGATAAAACCGAGACCGGCAAACTGATCATGATTTTCGATTCCGCCGACGGTGCAGCAGCTGCTGCACCTGCGCAGGAAGAGAAGAAAGCCGCTCCGGCCGCCGCTGCTCCAGCAGCTGCCGCAGCAGCAAAAGAAGTGAACGTGCCTGACATCGGCGGTGACGAAGTTGAAGTCACTGAGATCCTGGTGAAAGTGGGCGATACCGTAGCGGCTGAGCAGTCTCTGATCACCGTAGAAGGCGACAAAGCCTCTATGGAAGTGCCAGCGCCATTCGCGGGTACCGTTAAAGAGATCAAGATCAACACCGGCGACAAAGTGTCTACCGGCTCCCTGATCATGATCTTCGAAGTGGCGGGTGCTGCACCTGCCGCCGCGCCTGCTCAGGCAGCTGCTCCGGCTCCGGCCGCTGCACCTGCTGCTGCCGGCGGCGTGAAAGACGTTAACGTACCGGACATCGGCGGTGACGAAGTTGAAGTGACCGAAGTGATGGTGAAAGTGGGCGACAAAGTTGCCGCTGAACAGTCACTGATCACCGTAGAAGGCGACAAAGCGTCTATGGAAGTGCCTGCGCCGTTCGCGGGTACCGTTAAAGAGATCAAGATCAGCACCGGCGACAAAGTGTCTACCGGCTCTCTGATCATGGTCTTCGAAGTGGAAGGCGCTGCGCCTGCCGCAGCTCCGGCTGCCGCGGCTGCTCCGGCACCTGCCGCTGCACCGGCTCAGGCTGCTAAACCTGCCGCTGCCCCTGCTGCTAAAGCTGAAAAATCTGAGTTCGCTGAAAATGATGCTTACGTCCACGCGACCCCGCTGATTCGTCGCCTGGCGCGCGAGTTCGGTGTGAACCTGGCGAAAGTGAAAGGGACCGGCCGTAAAGGTCGTATCCTGCGCGAAGACGTTCAGGCCTATGTGAAGGACGCGGTGAAACGCGCCGAAGCTGCACCTGCTGCAGCCGCTGGCGGCGGTATCCCGGGCATGCTGCCATGGCCGAAAGTGGACTTCAGCAAGTTCGGCGAAATCGAAGAAGTGGAACTGGGCCGTATCCAGAAAATTTCTGGTGCGAACCTGAGCCGTAACTGGGTGATGATCCCGCACGTTACGCACTTCGACAAAACCGATATCACCGATCTGGAAGCGTTCCGTAAACAGCAGAACGCGGAAGCTGAGAAGCGTAAACTGGACGTGAAATTCACCCCAGTGGTCTTCATCATGAAAGCCGTTGCCGCTGCCCTTGAGCAGATGCCACGCTTCAACAGCTCTCTGTCCGAAGACGGCCAGAAGCTGACGCTGAAGAAATACATCAACATCGGTGTTGCGGTTGATACGCCAAATGGTCTGGTTGTTCCGGTCTTCAAAGACGTGAACAAGAAGAGCATTACTGAGCTGTCCCGTGAACTGACCACCATCTCCAAAAAAGCGCGTGATGGTAAGCTGACTGCCGGCGAAATGCAGGGCGGCTGCTTCACTATCTCCAGCATCGGCGGCCTGGGTACGACCCACTTCGCACCGATTGTTAACGCGCCGGAAGTGGCGATCCTCGGTGTGTCCAAGTCCGCGATGGAGCCGGTGTGGAATGGCAAAGAGTTCGTGCCGCGTCTGATGATGCCAATCTCTCTGTCCTTCGACCACCGCGTGATCGACGGTGCTGATGGTGCGCGTTTCATCACCATCATCAACAACATGCTGAGCGACATTCGCCGCCTGGTGATGTAATCGAAAAGCCGGCCGGTCGGCCGGCTTTTTTCTGATAATCTCATGGGGTTTATGAGGTTATTGGTGTAAGCGATAATTCGTGAGCCGTTTGTTGTTTCAAAATTGTTAACAATTTTGTAAAATACGGGCGGATAGAACGACCCGGTGGACGACGGGTATAAATTAAGAGGTCATGATGAGCACAGAAATCAAAACTCAGGTCGTAGTACTTGGGGCAGGCCCAGCAGGTTACTCCGCAGCATTCCGCGCAGCGGATTTAGGTCTGGAAACCGTCATCGTAGAACGTTACAGCACTCTCGGCGGTGTTTGTCTGAACGTCGGCTGTATCCCTTCTAAAGCGCTGCTGCACGTAGCGAAAGTTATCGAAGAAGCCAAAGCACTGGCTGAACACGGTATCGTCTTCGGCGAGCCGAAAACCGATATCGACAAGATTCGTACCTGGAAAGAGAAAGTTATCACTCAGCTGACCGGCGGTCTGGCGGGTATGGCCAAAGGCCGTAAAGTGAAAGTGGTTAACGGTCTGGGTAAATTCACCGGTGCGAACACCCTGGAAGTTGAAGGCGAAAACGGCAAAACCGTGATCAACTTCGACAACGCGATCATCGCGGCAGGCTCTCGCCCAATCGAACTGCCATTCATTCCACATGAAGATCCACGCGTGTGGGATTCCACCGATGCACTGGAACTGAAAACCGTTCCAAAACGCCTGCTGGTTATGGGCGGCGGTATCATCGGTCTGGAAATGGGTACCGTATACCATGCGCTGGGTTCAGAGATCGACGTGGTTGAAATGTTCGACCAGGTTATCCCGGCTGCAGACAAAGACATCGTTAAAGTCTTCACCAAACGCATCAGCAAGAAATTCAACCTGATGCTGGAAACCAAAGTGACTGCCGTTGAAGCGAAAGAAGACGGTATTTACGTTTCCATGGAAGGCAAAAAAGCCCCATCTGAACCACAGCGTTACGACGCCGTGCTGGTGGCTATCGGCCGTGTGCCGAACGGTAAAAACCTCGACGCGGGCAAAGCTGGCGTGGAAGTGGACGACCGTGGCTTCATCCGCGTTGACAAACAGCTGCGCACTAACGTGCCGCACATCTTTGCTATCGGCGATATCGTCGGTCAGCCAATGCTGGCGCACAAAGGTGTTCACGAAGGTCACGTTGCCGCTGAAGTTATCGCGGGCATGAAACACTACTTCGATCCGAAAGTGATCCCATCTATCGCTTACACCGAGCCAGAAGTTGCATGGGTGGGTCTGACTGAGAAAGAAGCGAAAGAGAAAGGCATCAGCTACGAAACGGCCACCTTCCCGTGGGCGGCTTCTGGCCGTGCTATCGCGTCCGACTGCGCAGACGGTATGACCAAACTGATCTTCGACAAAGAGACTCACCGCGTTATCGGTGGTGCGATTGTCGGTACCAACGGCGGCGAGCTGCTGGGTGAAATCGGTCTGGCTATCGAAATGGGCTGTGACGCGGAAGACATCGCGCTGACCATCCACGCTCACCCGACTCTGCACGAGTCCGTTGGCCTGGCGGCAGAAGTGTTCGAAGGCAGCATTACCGACCTGCCAAACGCAAAAGCGAAGAAGAAGTAAGTTTCTTCCGTGATTGCCTGACGCCTCCTCTGGAGGCGTTTTTTTTGCCTGAAAACTACCCGTTATGGTAGGTAACTTATTGTTATTTCCCCTAAAAATTTGCGTCTGTCTGCCGATACTTTTTTCACCATTGTGTAGCTACTGGCCGCACGGTTAACGATCTGGATTTTTGATTACACGCAAAAAGGAAATAACATGTCTTTGAAGAAAGTGATGGGGATTGGCTTATTAGCGGCAGTGATGACGCTGACCGGGTGCGGCGCGATGACGACGGCGGTGAAGAAGCGCAACCTGGAAGTAAAAACGCAGATGAGTGAAACCATCTGGCTTGAGCCATCCAGTGAGAAGACGGTCTACATTCAGGTCAAAAATACCTCTGATAAAGACATGAGCAACCTGCAGACGCTGCTGGCAAACGATCTGAGCGCCAAAGGGTACAAAGTCACGTCCTCGCCTGACAGCGCCTACTACTGGGTGCAGGCTAACGTCCTTAAAGCAGACAAAATGGACCTGCGCGAAGCCCAGGGCTATTTGAAAACCGGTTACGAAGGTGCCGCCGTTGGCGCTGCACTGGGTGCCGGTATCACTGCCTATAACAGTAATTCTTCGGGGGCGGCGCTGGGCGTAGGTCTGGCGGCTGGTCTGATCGGCATGGCTGCCGATGCGATGGTGGAAGATGTGAACTACACCATGGTAACCGACCTGCAGATCTCTGAGCGTAGCAAAGCGAAAGTTACTACCGATAACATCGCGGCGCTGCGTCAGGGGACGTCTGGCGTGAAACTGCAGACCAGCAGCGAGCAGGGCGATCGCGCGAAGTATCAGACTCGCGTGGTATCGAACGCTAACAAAGTCAATCTCAAGTTCGAGGAAGCGAAACCGGTTCTCGAAGCGCAGCTGGCGAAATCGGTCGCCAATATTCTGTAAGTTAAAAAGCCGGGTGGCAGCGCTGCCATACCCGGCATATGACACTCAGCCCGTTGGCGGCATTCAGGGCGCTACGGGCTGCCAGGTTTTATCCGGGTTATATGAGGTTAGCGCCTGGGCTTTCTGCGCCGAATCGCTACCGAGATCGGCCTGGTAAACCTTGTCGTCCTGGTTTATCACAAAGCTCATTACGCCCGTCTGGCCATAGCTGACCGGCCAGGCCACCATCGCAAAACCGTTGTGCTCCGGCAGGATCCGGAAGCGATAGCCGTGATAGCCGGTACCCGGCTCTTTCGGGCTAAATGCCGGGCCGAGCGGGCTGGGGGCTTCCCCGGGTGACGCGGGCCAGTACAAACCGTCTTTTTTCCCTTCCGAACTCACAATTTTCTGCGCGTAGGTTTGGTTCATCGCAAAGTAGCTTTGCTGCGCATCAACATAGGCATGTAACGCTTCAATAGCGGCGAGCTCGTTACGTCCGATTTCGCGGGTCAGGATCTCTTCAGCACCTTCTTTGATATCGAATTGCCAGCCAGCGCTGGTTTTAATCACCGGAATAGGAAGCTGCCAGCCGCTGTCGCCAACGACGAGATGCGCCGTATCCCCTTCGACAACGGTGTTATGACGCACTTTCCAGTCGCGCAGGAAACGATCGACTGCATCCGGGTCAACGCCTTCCGGGGGCAGAAAATCGCGCCAGTTCTCGCCAAGCAGATTGCTCATCGCGCGCTCGTTATGCTCGCTTATGGCTTTTGCCAGCGCATCGGTCGCCTGGTCGGGGGTGGTGAAGGCTTGCTGCGCCATCGCCGAAGCGGAAAGCATGAACAACACCAGTCCACTGAGAAGTTTACTTTTCATGTCGGTTCCCTTAGCGATGTCGAATTTCACGGCGTTCAGCGCGTCCAGCAGATGCCTGACGCGTTTGCTGCTGGCGGGCGGCGAGTTGTCTGCTTTGCGCACCACGTTGCTGCTGCGCCTGCCAGTTCGCGGAGCGGCTGTCGTTGCCGCTCAGCGCGTTGGCCCGGGGCTGGCTGTTTCGCTGCTGAAGCGTGCGCTGCTGCGCAGGCTGTGAAACCCGTTTCTCTTGTCTCTGGGTTGCAGCCTGACGGTTTTCTCGCTGCTGCGTGGTGGCGCGCTTCACCGTCTGCGGGTTGGTGTCGTAGCCACGGTAGTTATTGCGTTGCGAAATCTGCTTCAGCTGTTCGCTTGAGGCCTGACGTTGCATATCTTTCGTGGCGGGACGCGCCGTTTGGGGGAAGGTTTTACCCGTTGATTTCTCCATCTGGCTCAGGGCCGCCTGACGCTGGCTATCCCGGTTAACCGGTTTTTGCTGTGTTGAACTTAACCCGGTTGCCGTGCTGGTGGAATGGAATCGCGAGTTGAGCTGATTCGTGGGGTAGGGCACACCTTCCCGATAAGCCGGGTTATGCTGCCAGGTACGGTTGGCGTCCGTCAGCCGCTGCCCGCTGATTTTATTGAAGTTCTCAACGTTAATATTGATGTTGTTATCACCGTTGCGGTTATAGCCGCCGTGATTATCCCAGTCGTCATGGTGATGATCCCAGTCATCGTCATCATCCCAGTCAATGCTGCTGAAAATGGCATAGGTTGTGGCGACACCCAGGCTGAAACCTAAGCCGTTGACGAAGCTGTTACCAAACTGCTCCCCGGGTGACGGTGGGAGATAAGTTGGTGGATAGGCGGTGTTTGGCCAGGTCCCGTAAACCGTATTGGGGTTATAGGTGGGAACGTAAACGACCTGCGGGTCGGCGGATTCAATTTTGATCACCGTTGGGGCGGGCGCAGATGCGGTGGTTGTGGTTGACCCGGCGGTGCTGGTTTTCGCCGGTGCCGGTTTTGTCACGGTGGTGACCGTCTGCTGAGGCGTCGATTGCAGGGCGCCGGTCTTCTGTGCCAGCGCGCGCAGGCGCTGAACGGAATCCATCACATCTTTCGGTTGTGCGAGGAACGCATCACCTAAATTTTGAACCCACGGCGGGTTTTCTCCCATTAGCGACATAAGCTGAGGGAAGGCGACCAGCGATTTTACGCTGGGATCCCATGGCTGGCTGGCGACGGCCTGAATCGCGGCGTCCCCTTCCATTTTAGGGTTATCTTTTGACCACTGAGCCGCCTGGATCACGTTGGCCGGATAAGTCGAGGCCATTAAAATTTGTGACAGCAGGGCGTCCGGGTAGAGCGCGATGGGAGCAACCCACTGATCGATCTGCGCGGCAGAATACGTTGGCGCGACGACAGGGGCGGGTTGTGCTGCGGCAGGCGTAGCCGGTGCAGCCGGTTGTTGTGCGACGGGGGCTGGCGCAACGGGTTCCGTTGCACGGCTTTTGACAAACATGACGCCTGAGGCGGCAAGCAGCCCGGCACTGCAGAGAAGGACAAGCAGATGTGGTTTAAAGGGCAACTTCATAAAATGACTCCAACGAGACCAGCGCTGTGCCGTGAGGCGTTACGGTTGGCGTGAGTATTATTCACCCGTCTTTTACTGTTTTGACTTTTATTGGGAAGCGTCCGGTACGTCCGGATAAAGAGTGTGAGTATTTATTACACAATTATATGCGATGCGGGAAAAACAGCAGGGAATTCAGAAGGCCGCTCTTGCGTGCGTTCCTGTAAAGGCTACGCGGGTTCATTCCCCACCGGGAAAGGCAGAACCAGGCAAATAAGTGTATTGCCGCGTAGGTTACGGAACTGCTCCCGGGCCCGGTGACTGGTTGCTACACCAGCGAAGCAGGCCGGGTGCAACAGTATTACAGTAGGTAAGCGCTGAGAAGCGGGGAAATGCAGTTGCATCCTTTTTCATCCGAAACTGGATGGCGGCTCGTAAACGCCAAAAAGGGACTTGCAGATTTTCTTACTGAAGAGCAATATTAGTGTCGAGTGTATTGCCGCAAATCTGCCAGCCCGGTGTGCTACCACCGCACGGCAACAAATTAACCGCTGTGAGGCGGTTTTTTTGTACCCAAAATTCGCCTCATCTCTCCGCTACACCATGCTTAACGATTCAGCAAACTTTTTAATGTTGCTTTTTTGTAAACGGATTAACACTGTGCAGAAATCCTGCTATGCTGCCCGACGCGGTATCGGGCATTTACCCTACAAACTGCTGTCTCACAGGAGCGTGAAGAGAACGCCCGCCGCATATGACAATGAGAGCGAGGAGAACCGTCGTGCTAGAAGAATACCGTAAGCACGTAGCAGAACGTGCCGCCGAGGGAATTGTACCCAAACCGTTAGATGCAACCCAAATGGCCGCGCTCGTCGAGCTGCTGAAGAACCCGCCTAAGGGCGAAGAAGAATTCCTGTTAGATCTGTTGATCAACCGCGTACCGCCTGGCGTAGATGAAGCTGCCTACGTAAAAGCCGGATTCCTTGCTGCTATCGCCAAAGGCGAAGCCACCTCCCCACTGGTTACTCCTGAAAAAGCCATTGAACTGCTCGGCACCATGCAGGGTGGTTACAACATTCATCCGTTGATTGACGCGCTGGATAACGACAAGCTGGCTCCGATTGCCGCTAAAGCGCTCTCTTCCACGCTGCTGATGTTCGATAACTTCTACGATGTGGAAGAAAAAGCCAAAGCAGGCAACGTCTATGCGAAGCAGGTCATGCAGTCCTGGGCTGATGCCGAATGGTTCCTGAACCGTCCTGCTCTGGCTGAAAAAATTACCGTCACTGTTTTCAAAGTCACCGGTGAAACCAACACCGATGACCTCTCACCGGCGCCGGATGCGTGGTCTCGCCCGGATATCCCTCTGCACGCTCTGGCGATGCTGAAAAACGCCCGTGAAGGTATCGAACCGGATCAGCCTGGCGTTGTCGGTCCGATCAAACAGATCGAAGCCTTACAGAAAAAAGGTTTCCCGCTGGCCTACGTGGGTGATGTTGTGGGGACCGGTTCTTCCCGTAAATCTGCGACCAACTCCGTGCTGTGGTTTATGGGTGACGACATTCCGCATGTGCCGAACAAACGCGGTGGCGGTCTGTGCCTGGGTGGTAAGATTGCCCCGATCTTCTTCAACACCATGGAAGATGCTGGCGCACTGCCGATCGAAGTGGATGTTTCTAACCTGAATATGGGCGACGTGATTGACGTTTACCCGTACAAAGGGGAAGTGCGTAACCACGAAACTAACGAACTGCTGGCGAGCTTTGCGCTGAAAACCGACGTGCTGATCGATGAAGTGCGCGCCGGTGGCCGTATTCCACTGATCATCGGCCGTGGCCTGACGACCAAAGCGCGTGAAGCGCTGGGTCTGCCGCACTCAGACGTTTTCCGTCGCGCGAAAGACGTCGCGGAAAGCAATCGCGGTTACTCGCTGGCGCAGAAAATGGTGGGCCGCGCGTGCGGCGTCGCTGGCATTCGTCCGGGCGCTTACTGCGAACCTAAGATGACCTCCGTCGGTTCTCAGGACACCACTGGCCCAATGACCCGTGACGAGCTGAAAGACCTGGCGTGCCTGGGCTTCTCGTCTGACCTGGTGATGCAGTCCTTCTGTCACACCGCGGCATATCCGAAACCGGTTGACGTGACCACGCACCACACGCTGCCAGACTTCATCATGAACCGTGGCGGCGTTTCCCTGCGTCCGGGCGACGGCGTGATCCACTCCTGGCTGAACCGTATGCTGCTGCCGGATACTGTGGGTACCGGCGGTGACTCCCATACCCGTTTCCCAATTGGTATCTCCTTCCCGGCGGGCTCTGGTCTGGTGGCGTTCGCGGCGGCGACCGGCGTGATGCCGCTGGATATGCCTGAATCCGTACTCGTGCGTTTCAAAGGCAAAATGCAGCCGGGTATCACCCTGCGCGACCTGGTTCACGCGATCCCGCTGTATGCGATTAAACAGGGCCTGCTGACCGTTGAGAAGAAAGGTAAGAAAAACATCTTCTCTGGCCGCATTCTGGAGATTGAAGGTCTGCCGGATCTGAAAGTTGAGCAGGCATTCGAGCTGACCGATGCGTCCGCTGAGCGTTCCGCTGCGGGTTGTACCATCAAGCTGAACAAAGAGCCGATTATCGAGTATCTGAACTCGAACATCGTGCTGCTGAAGTGGATGATTGCAGAAGGCTACGGCGACCGTCGTACGCTGGAGCGTCGTATCCAGGGCATGGAAAAATGGCTGGCCGATCCGCAGCTGCTGGAAGCCGATGCTGACGCTGAGTACGCGGCGGTGATCGACATCGATCTGGCGGATATCAAAGAGCCTATCCTGTGTGCGCCAAACGATCCGGACGACGCGCGTCCGCTCTCTGAAGTTCAGGGGGAGAAGATCGACGAAGTGTTCATCGGATCCTGTATGACCAACATCGGTCACTTCCGTGCTGCCGGTAAACTGCTGGATACCCATAAAGGCCAGTTGCCAACCCGTCTGTGGGTGGCGCCGCCAACCCGTATGGACGCGGCTCAGCTGACCGAAGAGGGTTACTACAGCGTGTTTGGTAAGAGCGGTGCGCGCATTGAAATTCCTGGATGTTCCCTGTGTATGGGTAACCAGGCGCGCGTAGCCGACGGTGCGACGGTGGTCTCCACCTCGACCCGTAACTTCCCGAACCGTTTAGGCACCGGTGCGAACGTTTACCTGGCGTCTGCAGAGCTGGCGGCGGTTGCGGCGCTGATTGGCAAACTGCCAACGCCGGAAGAGTACCAGACCTTCGTGGCTCAGGTTGATAAGACCGCGGTGGATACCTATCGCTATCTGAACTTCGACCAGCTCTCTCAGTACACCGAGAAGGCTGACGGGGTTATCTTCCAGACGGCGGTATAAACAGCAAAACCGTCTCTGCGAGACGGTTTTTAGTATTTGCACCCTCTCCCGTGGGAGAGGGACGGGGTGAGGGCATCAGGCCGCAGGGCCTTGCTCTCACCTTTTTATTTTCATTCCTCCCACCTCTCACGCTTTTTTTCTTCCTCTCTGCTGCGATAATTACCGTAATGGCTTTGCAGAGGAAAACACTATGGATTACGAATTTCTGCGCGACATCACTGGGGTGGTGAAAGTGCGTATGTCGATGGGCCACGAAGCCGTAGGACACTGGTTTAACGAAGAGGTGAAAGAGAATCTCACCCTGCTTGATGAAGTTGAACAGGCGGCAAATACGGTGAAAGGCAGTGAACGTTCCTGGCAACGTGCCGGACACGAATACACGCTGTGGATGGATGGTGAAGAGGTGATGGTACGTGCCAACCAGCTTGAATTTTCGGGTGATGAGATGGAAGAAGGGATGAGCTACTACGACGAAGAGAGCCTGTCGCTGTGCGGCGTAGAGGACTTTCTGCAGGTTGTGGCGGCGTACCGGGCGTTCATGAAACAGAAATAGCTTACCGGAGCGTCCTTGCTCCTCGTGCGTTTTACACGGCCGGAATATTGCGGCCGTAGTAGATTTCGCGCATCTCTTTCCAGAGCAGGTCTGTGATGACCTTGCGCTCCTCTTCGCTCAAGTCTTCTGGCCGGGTATGGAACATGTAATGCTTCAGGTCGAACTCCTTCAGCAACATCTTGGTGTGGAAGATGTTTTCCTGATAGACGTTCACGTCCACCATGTCGTACAGCGATTTCATGTCGTCGGACATAAAGTTCTGAATGGAGTTGATTTCATGGTCGATGAAATGCTTCATCCCGTTGATATCACGGGTAAAACCACGCACGCGATAATCAATCGTGACGATATCCGATTCCAGCTGGTGGATTAAATAGTTCAGCGCGTTTAGCGGAGAAATCACGCCGCAGGTCGACACTTCGATATCGGCGCGGAACGTGCACAGCCCACCTTCCGGATGACTTTCCGGGTAGGTATGTACGCAGATGTGGCTTTTATCAAGGTGGGCCACAACCACTTCCGGCAGCGGGCCCGGATGTTCAGTTTTGTCGATGAGCTTCGGATCGACCGGCTCTTCACTGACCAGTATGGTCACGCTGGCGCCCTGGGGTTCATAATCCTGTCGGGCGATATTCAGGATGTTTGCGCCGATGATCGAACAGGTTTCTGTCAGGATCTCTGTCAGACGGTTGGCGTTGTAGAGTTCATCGATATAGGCGATGTAACCATCGCGCTCTTCCGCTGTTTTGGCATAGCAGATATCGTAAATACAAAAACTCAGGCTTTTGGTCAGGTTGTTAAAGCCATGCAGTTTAAGCTTTTTCAATTAGTTCACCCCCTGGGAGGACAGTGCATCTTGCAGGTACTGCGGCAAGGCAAAGGCTGCGGTATGGACCGCCGGATTGTAATAACGGCACGTGAGCGCCGCCTGATGGAAGCGTGCCTGGATAATTTCGGTGGAGAGATGGCGCAGGACATCGTTATCCGTGGCCCAGGCAAAGGTCATGATCCCACCGTAGTAGGTTGGAATAGCGGCCTGATAGAAGCTGACATCGCCGAAATAGGTGCTCAGCTTACGATGGCTGTCGAGCGCTTCATCCTGCTGCAGGAAGCAGACGCCATTTTGCGCCACGAAGATCCCGCCTGGGTTCAGGCAACGCTTGCAGCCTTCGTAGAAGGAGGAGGTAAACAGCGACGCGCCAGGACCGATCGGGTCGGTACAGTCGGAGATAATGACGTCAAAGGTCTGGGTTGTCTGGTTAACGAAGTTGACACCATCGTCAATCACCAGCCTGAAACGCGGATCGTCGTAGCTACCGGCATTGTGGTTGGGCAGATACTGACGGCAGAAAGAGACCACGCCCGCATCGATCTCCACCATGGTGATGGTTTCAATGGACTGATGACGGGAAACTTCGCGCAGCATTGCGCCGTCGCCACCGCCGATAATCAGCACGTGTTTTGCGTGCCCGTGCGCCAGAAGCGGGACGTGGGTCATCATCTCATGATAGATAAACTCATCGCGTTCGGTGGTTTGCACCACGCCGTCCAGCGCCATGACGCGGCCAAAGGCGGCATTCTCGAAGATGATCAGATCCTGATGATCGGTTTTTTCATGATAAAGCACGTTATCAACGGCAAAGTACTGACCAAACTGGTCATGCAGTGTTTCATGCCACAACGTGTGGTCGGCCATACGCGGACTCCTCCTTTGTTAACATCCGTTACACTCACAAAAAATGAGCGAAACATGATAGCTAACTATAACCGCGGTTGCACGGCTATAGGTTCAACAAGGGGCGTCGGGAAGGTTATTTCACGTAGGCGAGCAGGCTGAGTGAATCGCGAGCCAGCGCTTTGCATTTTTTTGCAGTGGGGATGCCGATACCGCTTAAGTCACGGTAGCTGTCTTCACCGAGCGCCTTCATGTCGAAGCTGTCGTAGTTGCTGAGATCCCACTGGTTCTGTTGGGCAAAAAAGACCAGTGCGCGGCGAATCTGGCCGTTGGGTAAATTCTGGTAGCCACAATCATTTTTCAGGAATACAAAAACCGCCGTTAAGTCGGCCATATCTTCCGCTTCATTTTCACTTAGCGCATAGCTGTTCGCACACATTGCCATCAGGCTACTGAACAAAATTGTCCTGAAAAACGTCTTCATTGCTTCTACCACTGCTTCACGGAAAATTAACGTTAGCATACTTGATGCCAGTGCGACGATCTTTATTATTGCCGCTTTACTTGACCTTCCGGTAAGGGGAGGGTTTATGCTCAAAAGATCGCCTGCTGGAAATAAGGAAATGAACATGCAACGTCGTGATTTTTTGAAATATTCCATCGCGCTGGGAGCTGCCAGCGCTTTACCCCTCTGGAGTCGCGCGGTTTTTGCGGCTGACAGACCTGCCTTGCCCATTCCCGACTTACTGACCGCTGACGCCCGTAGCCGTATCCAGCTTGTTGTTCAGTCCGGTAAAACGACGTTCGGCGCACACAGCGCCACCACGTGGGGTTATAACGGCAATCTGCTCGGTCCGGCGCTTCAGTTACGCAAAGGGCAGGCGGTGACGGTAGATATCCACAACACGCTCGCCGAAGAGACGACGCTGCACTGGCACGGTCTGGAAGTGCCGGGCGAGGTGGACGGCGGGCCGCAGGGGGTCATCAAGGCGGGCGGCAAGCGCAGCGTCACCTTTACGCCGGAACAGCGCGCCGCAACCTGTTGGTTTCACCCGCACCAGCATGGCAAAACCGGCCATCAGGTAGCGATGGGGCTGGCGGGGCTGGTGCTGATTGAAGACGACGAAAGCCGTCTGCTGCGCCTGCCTGAACAGTGGGGCATCGACGACGTGCCGGTGATTGTGCAGGACAAGAAATTCACCACTGACGGGGAAATTGACTACAGGCTTGACGTCATGAGCGCGGCGGTCGGCTGGTTTGGCGATACGCTGCTGACCAACGGTGCGATTTACCCTCAGCACGCCGCACCGAAAGGCTGGCTGCGCCTGCGCCTGCTCAACGGGTGTAACGCACGCTCACTCAATTTCGCCACCAGCGATAAACGTCCTTTGTACGTGGTAGCCAGCGACGGGGGACTGCTGCCTGAGCCGGTGAAGGTCAATGAATTACCGATGCTGATGGGGGAACGTTTTGAAGTGCTGGTGGATATCAGCGACGGCAAAGCGTTTGACCTGGTGACGCTGCCGGTTAGCCAGATGGGGATGGCGGTTGCGCCCTTCGACAAGGCGCATCCGGTGCTGCGTATTCAGCCGCTGCAGGTGACGGCCTCCGGTACGCTGCCGGATACCCTGACTACGCTCCCGGCACTACCGTCCCTCGAAGGGTTAACCCAGCGGAAGCTCCAGCTCGCCATGGACCCGATGCTCGACATGATGGGTATGCAGGCCCTGATGAAGAAATACGGTAATCAGGCGATGGCGGGAATGCATCACGGACAGATGATGGGCCACATGAATATGGACCACGGCAAAATGGGCGGTATGGGGAACATGAACCACGGTGACCATGGCTTTGATTTCCACAACGCTAATATGATCAACGGCAAAGCGTTTGACATGAACACGCCAATGTTTGCTGCCGCAAAAGGGCAGTTTGAGCGCTGGATGATTTCAGGTGAAGGGGACATGATGCTGCATCCGTTCCATATCCACGGTACCCAGTTCCGCATTCTCTCTGAGAACGGCAAAGCGCCGGATGCGCATCGCGCGGGCTGGAAGGATACGGTGCGAGTGGAAGGCGGCGTCAGTGAGGTGCTGGTGAAGTTTGAGCACGATGCACCGAAAGAGTTTGCCTACATGGCGCACTGTCATCTGCTTGAGCATGAGGATACGGGGATGATGCTGGGGTTCACCGTATAAAGCGGTGCGGCCTGATGCCCTCATCCTGACCCTCTCCCACGGGGAGAGGGAACAAACACTAAAAACGGCAACTTTCGTTGCCGTTTTGCATTTATTTGGCATCGTCCGGCAACGCATACGCGACAATATAGTCGCCCATCTTCGTGCCAAACGAACCGTGACCTCCCGCGGAGATGACAACGTACTGCTTGCCATTCACTTCATAGGTCATCGGCGTCGCTTGTCCACCGGCTGGCAGACGGCCTTGCCACAGTTTCTCACCGTTGGTCATGTTGTACGCGCGCAGGTAGTTATCTGCGGTTGCCGCGATGAACAGCACGTTACCGGCGGTAGAGATTGGGCCACCCAGCATTGGCATACCCATATTGAACGGCACCGGAACCGGCATCGGGAACGGCATGCTGTCCTGCGGGGTACCAATACGTTTTTTCCACACGATCTCGTTGGTTTTCAGATCCAGACCGGAGATATAACCCCAGGCAGGCTGTTTACACGGCAGACCAAACGGAGACAGGAACGGATTCAGCGTCACGCCAAACGGCACGCCGTACTGCGGCTGAATACCGGCTTCGGTACCGCTGCCTTTCGCGTCTTTCGGCTGCTCCATCGGGTTACCAGGACCGCGCGGGATCAGCTTAGAGACAAACGGCAGCGCCATTGGGTTGGCAATTGCCACCTGACGGTTCGGGTCAACGGAGATCCCGCCCCATTCGAACATCCCCAGGTTACCCGGGAAGACCAGCGTGCCCTGCTCAGACGGCGGTGTGAAGATACCTTCATAGCGCAGCTGATGGAACATCACGCGGCACACCAGCTGGTCAAACATGGTGGCACCCCACATGTCTGCTCCGCTGAGGTCTTTCTTCGGACGGAAGCTCAGGTCAGAGAACGGCTGCGTCCTGGTGACGTAGTCGCCTTTTGCTGCACCCTGCGGAACCGGTTTTTCCGGCGCAGGGACGACCAGCTCGCCGTTACGACGGTCCAGCACGAAGATGTTACCGGTTTTCGCCGGAGCATAAATTACCGGCACGGTTTTACCGTTAACGGTAATGTCCGCCAGCGTCGGCTGGGACGGCATGTCCATGTCCCACAGGTCGTGGTGAACAGTCTGATAGCTCCAGGCCAGTTTACCGGTGGTCGCGTTCAGCGCCACGATGGAGCTGGCATAACGCTCCTGCTCCGGTGTGCGATTTCCGCCCCAGATATCCGGCGTGGTCACACCCATAGGCAGGTAGACCAGATCCAGCTTCGCGTCATACGCGGCCGGTGCCCAGGAGTTCGGCGAGTTAAAGGTAAAGGTGTGTTCATCCGACGGGATCGCGTTTGGATCTTTCGCGCCCGGATCGAAGGCCCACAGCAGTTTACCGGTGTTCACGTCGAAACCACGAATAACGCCAGAGGTTTCGCGGGTGGAGAAGTTATCCGTAACCGAACCCGCAATCACGATGGTTTTATCGGTGATGATGGGCGGTGAAGTCGGTTCATACAGACCCGGCGTGGTGTCCGGCATGTTGGTCTGCAGATTGAGGATACCTTTGTTGGCAAAAGTTTCGCACAGCTTGCCCGTTTCGGCGTTAATCGCGAACAGGCGACCATCGTTCACCGGCAGCATAATGCGGCGAGGACAGTCGGCAATAACCTCTGGGCTCGCATTATCCGCACGCGCTTCGTGGTAAGAAACGCCACGGCAGGTGACGTGCTGGAAGGATGGGTTAGAGTTCAGCTGCGGATCGAAGTGCCATTTCTCTTTACCGGTGGCCGCGTCGAGCGCGAACAGACGCTGGTGCGCCGTACACAGATAAAGCATGTTGCCCACTTTAATCGGCGTGACTTCGTTGGTCAGTTCACCCGGATCGTTCGGCATCTTCAGATCGCCGGTACGGAATACCCAGGCTTCTTTCAGGTTTTTAACGTTGTCAGCGTTGATCTGCTTCAGCGGGGAGTAACGCTGGCCTTCCTGATTACGCCCGTAGGCTGGCCAGTCACCGTCAGCGACCTGCGAGATCGCCGCCGCAGGCGTGGATTCTGCATTCAGCGTCCCGTTGATCTCCTGCGGGTCGTTAAAGCCGGCCCAGGTCAGAATGCCGCCGCTGATTAACAGGGCTACCACCAGCGCCGCAACGGCACCACTGGACGGCACAATCAGGCGACGCCAGACGAACGGCAGGATCAGCCAGATACCGAAGAACACCAGAATGTCGCTGCGCGGCGTCAGTGCCCAGAAGTCGAAGCCGACTTCCCAGACGCCCCAGATCATGGTTGCGAGGAGTAATGCGGCGTAAAGCCACAGTGCGGATTGTTTTTTACGCCAGAGCAGGACGGTTACGCCAAGCATAACCAGGCCCGCAATCGGGTAGTACCAGGAGCCGCCGATCGCGACCAGCCAGACGCCACCGATTAACAGGTACAGGCCGCAGAAGGCGGCGAATAGCGCTGTTAGTGTCACCAGTAGACGCGGCTGTTTAGAGTTTGTTTCAGCCATAGAAAGTGTACTCGTCAGTTTTTGTTAATAATTTGCTAGCATCTAATTATAGGTATTAACAAGTGTGATCGGAATCACAATATTTGCTTTTTATAACTCATGCGCCAGCCGTAGCCATTTACTGGTATAATGGTTGGCTTGCGTATCGATGTCGGAATACCCTGTATTCGCATTGAGAGATTTTCATCAAAATCATGTGGTTAGTAATATGAAACATACTGTTGAAGTGATGATCCCGGAAGCCGAGATCAAAGCGCGTATCGCCGAACTGGGTCGTCAAATCACCGAACATTACAAGGACAGCGGCAGCGAAATGGTGCTGGTCGGTCTGTTGCGTGGCTCTTTCATGTTCATGGCAGACCTGTGCCGTGAAGTGCAGGTGCCGCACGAAGTCGATTTTATGACCGCCTCCAGCTACGGCAGCGGCATGTCCACAACCCGTGATGTGAAAATCCTGAAAGATCTGGATGAAGATATTCGTGGCAAAGATGTGTTGATCGTCGAAGACATCATCGACTCCGGCAATACGCTCTCAAAAGTGCGCGAGATCCTTGGCCTGCGTGAGCCAAAATCGCTGGCTATCTGCACCCTGCTGGATAAACCAGACCGCCGTGAAGTGCAGGTGCCGGTCGAGTTTGTGGGTTTCTCTATCCCGGATGAGTTCGTTGTCGGTTACGGCATCGACTATGCGCAGCGTTATCGTCATCTGCCGTATGTTGGGAAAGTGGTATTGCTGGACGAGTAATTGCGGCCCCGGCCCTCTCCCTGTGGGAGAGGGAGAAAACCCCCGGCTTTATTTATGGTTCACATGCTTAAGCTTGAGGTTGGCAATTCCTGAACGGTAACGCTGCTCCAGCGTTTCCCGGTTGGTGGCGGTGACTTCCAGGTTACGTAGCAGACCATCGTGAATGCCGTACGCCCAGCCGTGGATAGAGACCTTCTGCCCGCGCTTCCATGCTGATTGCATGATCGTCGAGTGGCCCAGGTTATACACCTGCTCCATCACGTTGAGTTCGCAAAGGGTATCCATACGACGTTCCTGCGGCATTTCGCCCAGCAGTGAGCTATGTTTGAACCAGATATCACGGATGTGAAGCAGCCAGTTATCAATGAGCCCCAGTTCCGGGTTTTCGACCGCCGCCTGCACGCCGCCGCAGCCGTAGTGGCCGCAAATGATGATGTGCTCAACTTCCAGAACATCAACGGCATACTGCACAACAGAAAGACAGTTGAGATCGGTATGAATCACCAGGTTGGCGACGTTGCGGTGAACAAACAGTTCGCCGGGCTCAAGACCTGTCAGGCGCTCTGCCGGCACCCGGCTGTCGGAACATCCAATCCAGAGAAAGCGTGGGTTCTGCGCTTGCGCGAGCTTTCCAAAAAATCCGGGGTCTTCCTCCACCAGCATTTTTGACCATAGTGCATTGTTGCTGATGAGTGTATCTATGTTGTTCATGGAGGTTAGCGACCTGTAACCGAGTAATTGCGTTGCGCTACTATAGGGTAACCCGACTTTTAATGAAACCACACAACGTGTGTCAGAACCTAAGGTAAGTTTATTTCATGGCGATTGCACTGGAGCTTGAGCAGCTAAAAAAAACCTATCCGGGCGGCGTTCAGGCGCTACGCGGGATAGATCTGAAAGTAGAGGCGGGGGATTTCTACGCGCTTCTGGGGCCGAACGGGGCGGGGAAATCGACCACCATTGGTATCATTAGCTCGCTGGTGAATAAAACGTCCGGCAGGGTGAGCGTCTTTGGCTACGATCTGCAAAAAGATGTGGTGAACGCCAAGCGCCAGCTCGGGCTGGTCCCGCAGGAGTTCAACTTCAACCCGTTTGAGACGGTGCAGCAAATCGTCGTCAACCAGGCGGGTTATTACGGCGTTGAGCGAAAAGAGGCGTTGGCACGCAGTGAAAAATACCTCAAACAGCTCGATCTGTGGGAAAAGCGTAACGAACGTGCGCGTATGCTGTCCGGCGGGATGAAGCGCCGCCTGATGATTGCCCGTGCGCTGATGCACGAGCCAAAACTGCTTATTCTCGATGAACCGACTGCGGGCGTGGATATCGAACTGCGTCGTTCCATGTGGGGCTTTCTGAAAGACCTCAACGACAAAGGCACCACCATTATTTTGACCACCCACTATCTTGAAGAGGCGGAAATGCTGTGCCGCAACATCGGCATCATTCAGCACGGCGAGCTGGTGGAAAATACCTCGATGAAGAATCTGCTCTCCAAGCTCAAATCAGAGACCTTCATTCTCGATCTGGCGGCAAAAAGCCCGCTACCGAAGCTTGAAGGGTACCAGTATCGTCTGGTGGATACCTCGACGCTGGAAGTGGAAGTCTTGCGCGAGCAGGGAATTAACAGCGTGTTCTCGCAACTGAGCGCGCAGGGCATTCAGGTTTTAAGTATGCGTAACAAAGCGAACCGACTGGAAGAGCTGTTTGTCTCTCTGGTGCAGGATAAACAAGGAGACAAGGCATGACGCATCTTTACTGGGTCGCGCTGAAAAGTATCTGGGCGAAAGAGATTAACCGCTTTATGCGCATCTGGGTGCAAACCCTGGTGCCGCCGGTGATCACCATGACCCTCTATTTCATCATCTTCGGTAACCTGATTGGTTCCCGTATTGGTGAAATGCACGGCTTTACCTATATGCAGTTTATCGTGCCGGGCCTGATCATGATGGCGGTGATCACCAACGCCTATGCTAACGTGGCGTCATCGTTCTTTAGCGCCAAGTTCCAGCGCAATATTGAGGAACTGCTGGTGGCACCGGTGCCAACGCATGTGATCATTGCGGGTTACGTCGGTGGCGGCGTGGCGCGCGGTTTGTGTGTCGGGATCCTGGTGACGGCCATTTCGCTGTTCTTCGTGCCGTTCCAGGTGCACTCCTGGCTGTTTGTGGCCCTGACGCTGCTGCTGACGGCGATCCTCTTCTCGCTGGCCGGTCTGCTGAACGCGGTGTTTGCCAAAACGTTTGACGATATCAGCCTGATACCGACCTTTGTGCTGACGCCGCTGACCTATCTGGGCGGGGTGTTCTATTCCCTGACGCTGCTGCCGCCATTCTGGCAGGCGCTGTCGCACCTGAACCCGATTGTCTACATGATCAGCGGTTTCCGCTTTGGCTTCCTCGGGATCACCGATGTGCCGCTGTTTACCACGGTGGCGGTGCTGGTGGTGTTCATCATCGCCTTCTACCTGCTGTGCTGGTATCTGATCCAGCGCGGGCGCGGTCTGCGCAGCTAATCTTCTGCCCGGCGACATTCTGTTTGCCGGGCGCTTTTCTTTGACAGTTATCACCGAAAGCTAACCTTCACTCCGCTAAACTACTTGCCTGCTAAGGAGAGAGTTATGCTGGGATGGGTTATCACCTGCCTCGATGAACACGCGCAGGATATGCTGGACAAGCTTGAAGCCAGGTTTGGTCCGCTGGTGCAATGTCGGGCCGTCAATTACTGGCGCGGTTTGAGCACCAACATGCTCAGCCGAATGATGTGCGATGCCCTGCATGAAACGGACACCGGTGACGGCGTTATTTTTCTTACCGATAAATCAGGTGCGGCGCCATATCGCGCAGCGGCCCTGTTGAGCCACAAACACGACTGCTGTGAGGTCATCTCGGGAATTAATCTCGCCTTACTCGAGTTGATGTATCCCCGGCGAGAGTCATTGAGCAGCGCAGAATTTCGTGATGCCATCGTGGCGCAGGGCGAACCCGGCGTGACCAGTTTATGGCATCAGCAGCAAAAAAATCCGCCCTTTGTCCTGTTTCACGAACGCGACAACCACTGAACTTTTTGCTATTCATAATCCATCAAAAAGGTGGCTGCTGCATTAAAATCGCCCGCTTTAATCGCCCCGCCATCGGATAACAGTTGGGCTGAAAAGTGAAGATTCTCCAGTGATGACCAGTCACTGCTGCGATCAATATCGGTACTGGTTTCACTGTTTGGGATCATCACGCTGGCAGTATCCGTGTTAATGATCCTGACGGCGACCCCTGCCGCGCTCCCGCTACTCAGTCCTAACATGCTTTGATCCGGAGAAACAAAGGCCGATGTCATCTTCACCCTGAGCTTGGGGGTATAACAGCTTGCAAGCGAGATTGAGAAGGGAATAACCGGCGTGTTGTTGTTTTTAATATCATCTATCCAGTAATCACCCAGCGCAACGTTATTACCCGAGACGGTATCACCCTGCGCGACACCAAATGAGCAACTGCTTGCCGGGACCGTAAATTTCAGCGTGCTGGTTGTGGCACTGAAGATAATTTTAGGCTGACTGCTTGTTCCAATTTGGAAATAGGCAATCGTACCGGCGAGTGAGTTTCCGGTATTGATACCTTTCTGCGGTTTAAATTGTGGCGTGATCCAGAGCGTAAATTTGAGCTTCCATTGGCTGTCGGCATCGGCATAGGGAGCCCCACTGCTTTGTGATGGCACCGTATTATCCGTGCCATTTCCTCCCTTCAGATAGAGATCAATCGTTGGATGCGATGAACCGCAACCATCTGATACGTAACACATTAACTCGACAGTGTAGTCAATGCCCGGCACCGTGGTTTTAAGCAGAGCGTTGCCCTCTGGCGTGGTGTATTGCGTATCGAGCAAATTCCCTGCGGCATTCGTAAAGTGGACGGTATTGTCGTAGGGGTTCCAGTTTTTACAGCCTATTGGGTTGCTGGTAATAAACTGGATCACATACGTGGATGTCACATCCAGGCTCGTTGGCGTGGAAACTTTATTTGTCGAGAGGTTAAGAAGCGATGAGCTTCCGGTGGTATACGTGCCCGCGTTATTGCTTTCGATATAACAGCTTTGATCGGCCAATGCCGGGCGGCACAGCATTCCAAAGGCGGCAAATACCAGAAGCATCACCAGGGCATTGAAAGCACTCTTTTTTATCATAAGTTGAAATCTACGCAGAAAAAGAAAGGAACTGCCGGCATCCGTCCGGACAATTCCTCTCTGGTTTCACTGATAGGTCACCATGAACGTTACCAGGGATGTCACCGCACCAGGCGTAACATCGGCAATGGTTTTTCCATCGGCAATAACAATACGCGCATTCATATCCAGCGAACCGGAACCCGAACTGATCGTCACGTTTTGGGTGGGTTGGGTGGTGCAATTGAGAACGGTGCCGGTGTCGGCAAGACCTTTCCAGACTTCGAAAGCCGTTCCGTGTGTTGAACCAAATTTGTCGCTGGATCCGGTAGAACAGGTTGTGCCTGCGCCCGGGGTGGCCTGCACGGTGGCGCTTTTCACCCCCGAACAGTTGCTGAAATTCAGTTTAAAGGCTTCGATACGGCTTTTCGCCGTCAGATCGGACTTGAACACATCGCCAAAATTAATTTCTGTCGATGCATTGCCTGTGGAATCCTGAATTTCTGCGGTACAGGTGCCAGGCACAACATTGGTTTCAAATGTTGCCGTCAGACTGGATGTACCGCTGATCTGTGCCTGTGAGGCGAAGGACAACAGTCCACCGCAAATCGCCATTGTTAAAGCCGTCAGATGTTTACGCATTACTCGCTCCTTTCCCTGTACCGTTATTCGTAACTGAAGTTAAACGTCGCAATGGCTCTGAATGAGCCCGTTGTGGCTTGATTGGCTACGGTTTCTACCATCGTGGCCACGAGTCCAACTTCTTTTGCGCTGATTTCTGCTGGTGTCCATACCAGCCGTTTACTGTCATCTGTCGAGTTGATGACAAAAGGGGCATCCGGAGCAGAGACACGCGCAATAGACAGCCCCGTATTGGCGGCTCCTCCTGCTGATGAGTCGATGCCGTTCGCGATAGCGGTGTTGACGCTACCTGAAGCGGTACCTGCCACTTCCGTCTTTAATGAAACCAGACTGGAAGGGCACTCGGTGATCACCAGTTTGAAGTTTTCTTTTGCTTCTCCCGTTGCAATCGTATCTACACGGGTATTCCCGTTAGCGCCAATCGTAATGGTATTATTTGTGCCATCACCTGTTCCCCCATCAATTTTAATATCACAGGTTGTTTCCCGGATATTTGCGCTGAAGGTCAGGTCGAGGTTCTCTGCTGCTCTGACGCCGCACGTCGCCGAAAATAAAACGGCAACCAGCGCGGTATGGACGAGAAATCGCTTTTTATCAAAAGCAGTTACGTTATTTTCCATATTTAATGTTTCCTTTGCATAATGCATGTTTGGTTATGGAGGATGGTGGTTAAACCCACCTTCTGTTCATCAGTACCAAAATGATAATTTACTGAGCAGGTTTCATCCGTTCCTGCTCCCCATACTACGGTTAATTTACCTGTTTCATTTACCCCCCTGACATATGCTTGCCCTGCCTGGCCTACGCTTCCGATGATGTCTCCCTTTTCATTCATGACGTCTGCGCCCAGCGGAATAAACCCGCTATCTGAACGCGTTAATTCGAGCACCGCCGAGCGACCCTCATTCGTTTTAAAATCAACCATCACCACCGCGCCATTACGCGGTACCTCCACGGTGCTGTTATTTTCAACGGCGACATCCTCCGTTAAGGTACTGGTATCCAGGGTGATCCGATTTTCGCGGTACGCAGAGAGATAAGGCATGACGACATACCCTGAGTCACTGATTTCGCCACGGCTGTTGCTCACATGGGCTCCCTTTGCGCCACTGGCCTTAATGAGCGCCAGCGCGTCATTTTCACCAATGCTGCCGGGCGTGAAGGTGATTCCGCCACCGTGAATAATCGCTCCGCCACTGTAGCTGGCAGAGTACTGTTGGCTGTTTTGTGAATCTGACGACGCGGAAAGGCTAAGAGGGCCATAGTCGCTGTTATAGCTGCCATAGGCGCTCACCTGACTTAAATTTTCAGCGGTGCTTTGGCTGTAACTCGTCGTCACACTGTAGTTATAGCGACTGTCTTGCGAAGCACCGTTAGCGGTCATATTGAGGTTATGTGAATGTCTCAGGTCTGAGCTCATTCCCATATTCACGTTGTTAAAACCGGCGAGACTGTTTTTATTTTTTAAAAACGAGTCAAACGGTATGCTGAAATTTAAATAGAGGCTGTTATCTGCTTCGCCAAATGCATCATAGGTCCGTTGCAGAGACACGTTATAACTGCCATAACGAAAATTGTTGCTGTAGCCCATCGCATAACTGGCCGTCTGGTTATTCCCGTTCCACCAGCTTTGCCAGCTGCCGTTAATATAAAGAGAACCATAGTTCTGTTTATTTATGTCCAGCGGTTGGTTCAGGTTAATTTGTAACTGGTTCTTCATTTGCTGAAGGTTTTGTTTTGCTTCGTCCGCACTCTGGCCATCATACTGAATGTGATCCTGCAACTGGGCGGCGTCATCCAGGCTGAGATAGTCCTGCGTTGAAAAGCGCAGCGCTGCGACATTCAGGGACGTATCCGTCTGGTCAACGGTCTTGTTCCAGGAGAGACGGTAGCTCTGGCCTTTCATTGCCGGAATCGTATCAATCTGTGCTGAAGAGCGGGTCACATCAAAGGCAAACGCCCCCAGAGGCGTGTTCATGGCGATGCCAGCCAGAACTGCAGAAAAACCCATATCGGTATCTTGCAGTCCGGTATAACCGGTAAAAAGGTTATTGAGGCCATAATAGAGTGTGCCAAACGCCAGTCTGGGTGAACGATGCAAAGCCTCATCCTGCAACTCACCCACCCCGGCCTCCCAGCGGGCATAGCCTGGCCGTAACATCTGTGTGACCGAGGAGAAGGGAACGGTAAAAGCGTGTTGGCTACCGTCAGCCTCTTCTATGGTCACGGTGAGGTCTTGTCCATAACCGGTGGCATTCAGATCGTTAATCTCAAATGCCCCTGGGGGAACGGTGGTTTCGTAGATTTTATTCCCGCTCTGGGTGACGGTGATTTTGGCATTGGTGTTAGCCGTACCGCGGATCACGGGAGCGTAACTGGACATTCCGCCAGGCAGCATTCGGTCATCGTTAAACAGACGGCCACCCCGAAGATGGATGGCATCGAAGGCATCCCCACGTGTCCAGGAATCGCCCATCACCATCTGCGCCTTGAGCGGCGTAATATCCCTTTGCAGATAAATATCCTGGTTATCGTAGCGGGTACCGCTCTGCTGATCCCAGTTCAGGCTTCCGTTTGAGCGCAACCGCCACGGACCGTAGTTAACACCATAGTGAAGCCCGGCATAGGCGCTGTCGCGCTGCGACTGCTGGCCCTGGTTATGCCAGGCATTCATATCGTAAGACAGCAACCCCGCGGGAATACCCTCGTCCCAAAGTGACGGGTCGATATAGCCCGCCGCGTGTTTCAGCAGAAACAGTTGCGGCAGGCTGACGTTCAGCGCCTGGCTTGTGGTGTCAAAATCAACCGTCGAACCTGGATATAACGTGGCGATATCCAGGCACGTATCGTCGTTATCGTCGATTTTGAGATGAGAAATATCTACATCCATCTGCTTTAGTATTTTGAGGGGAATACAGGGTGTGGCACGGGCGGTACCGTTATCGGTAAATTGAACATCCGTCACCGCTTTTGTTATGCCGTTAACAACAAGCGTTACGCGATGAATACCGGGCGTAACAGGATTACCTCGGGAAAAACGATGGACATCAATATTCCCGTCAGTAGTAAATAAAAACTGATCGTTAAACTCAATATCATTATTTTCGCCTCCGGTAACAGACGATGCAGCATGTTCTTCTGCGTGTGCATTCAGGGCGGCACACAGCAGAAGAGAGAATAATGCGTATCGGAATAACATATTTCACGGTCAGGCTTGTCTGTAATATGTATTGATTAACGCGCAATGGCGATTTGATGATTTTCAGAACCGCCAAAATCATTAATTGATACAAAATTAAGCATGCCGGAGGTCCCGTTCAGGGTACCCTTGATTTTCATATTTTCACTGGAGAACGGTTTAACCGAATGGCTCTCAATAGAATACCTTTTCCCCTCAGCGCTCAGTTCTGCACTGGCAATCGAAATATTAAAAGGTGAGTCATTTTTTGCTGTCACGACGCTGCTACCTGCAGCAGCGTTCAGAGACCAATTAAGATTTTTTACGGCTTCTGCCGCTGTACCTTTTAATCCCTCCGGGCGGAAAAATAATTTAATGCGGGTGCGGAAAGCCACCTGCAAAAGGTTTTTCTTATCCGCCCCTTGCGCTTTGGGTGGGACTTCCAGAACGTTAAACCAGTACAATGACTCTCGGTCCTGAGGCATATTTTGGCCCAGCCAGGTAATGCGAATCGCCTGGCCTTTATGTGCATCCACACGCGTGACGGGAGGAGTAACAATAAAAGGGAGTTTTAGCTGCTGGGGATTAACGTTATCGCGTCCGTCATCCAGCCACGACTGAACCAGTAAAGGTTTATTGCCTTTGTTCTGCAGGTTGATCGTCACATCTTTTGCCGTGGAAGGATAAACGATACGCGTCCCGGAAATGATAATGTCGGCACAAGCATGAAAGGAAATAAGACCAGCCAATAACAGTGCTGACGCCTTTGCAACGTTAAGTTTGATACCTGACATAAAATCCCGCCTCAGTTCTACCTATTTATTACATCAATTGTTTTGCTGCTAATTATACTAATGGCACGTGTTTTGTTATTGGATTTCGTTTTTCTTAGGTGCCTGTTAAGTTTGACTAAATAACTTGCGAGTCTCTGTTTTTTGCGAGTAAATACAGCGGGTTGTTATTGTATGCGTTACCGGGGAAATGAAATAAAAGTGATTTAGAGGTTTTTTTTATTCTCGTTTTAAGAAAGAGCTTAGCCAGAGGGACATTAAAGCAGAGTTATGAGAACCATTATGTTACAATGGTGAAAGATGAATGTTGAAGGCTTATAGGGTTCATGTTTATTCGATTTGTCCTGGTCCTGATGATGTTTTCCTGTAGCGCGTCCGCCAGCCTGCTCAGCGACCAAAAGGCAGTAGCACAATACATGCAAACCACGGAAGACGCGGCGATCTGGGCACAGGTTGGAAACGCGGTTGTTAACGTTGGCAACGTGCGTGCGGGACAGATACTGGGCGTGGTTCCTGCCGCTGCAGATTACTACGAATTTCGCTTCGGTTTTGGGACTGGCTTTATCGACAAGGGGCACCTTGAGCCGGTTCAGGGGAAACAGCGCGTCGAGGATAGCCTCGGCGATCTGAATAAACCCCTGAGCAACCAGAACCTTATCACCTGGAAAGACACGCCGGTGTTTAATGCGCCTTCCAGCGGGAGTGCGCCGTTCGGCACATTAAGCGCCAACCTTCGCTATCCGATACTGAACAAGCTGAAAGACCGTCTGAATCAGACCTGGTATCAGATCCGCATCGGCAACCGCCTGGCGTGGGTCAGTAGCCTGGATGCACAGGAAGATAATGGGATCCCGGTTCTGACCTACCATCATATTCTGCGTGATGAAGAGAACACCCGTTTTCGTCATACCTCTACCACGACCAGCGTACGTGCCTTTAACAACCAGATGGCCTGGCTGCGCGATCAGGGATACACCACCCTGACGATGTATCAGCTGGAAGGGTATGTGCGTAACAAACTGAATCTGCCTGCCAAATCGGTGGTGATCACCTTTGACGACGGGCTGAAATCGGTGAGCCGCTATGCGTATCCGGTTCTGAAAGAGTACGGCTTTAACGCCACGGCGTTTATTATTTCGTCACGCATTAAGCGCCATCCGCAGAAGTGGGATCCTAAATCGCTGCAGTTTATGAGCGTTCAGGAGCTGAAGGGTATCCAGGACGTGTTTGATATTCAGTCCCATACGCACTTCCTGCACCGCGTCGATGGTAACAAACATCCGATTTTACTCAGCCGTAGCTATCACGTGATCCTCTTCGATTTTGAACGCTCGCGCCGGGGGCTGGCGCAGTTCAACCCGCGCGTGTTGTATCTCTCCTATCCGTTTGGGAGTTACGACACGAAAGCGATTAAAGCAGCAAATGACGCCGGTTTTCACCTGGCGGTGACAACGATGAAAGGGAAGGTCAAGCCGGGGGATAATCCGTTCTTACTGAAACGCCTCTATATCTTAAGAACGGATTCGCTGGAGACGATGTCGCGGCTGATCAGCAATCAGCCGCAGGGGTAAATCAGGCAACCTGAACCGGGATCGCTTTCGCGGTGCGTTTCATCTCGTTGTCGCCCTCGAAGTAGGCCACTTTCGGCTGCCAGCGGCGCGCTTCTTCGTCAGACATCATCACGAAGCTGGCGATGATAACAATGTCGCCCACGTCCGCGCAGTGCGCAGCCGCGCCGTTCACGGAGATGATCTTTGACCCGCGCTCGGCGGCAATGGCATAGGTAGAGAAACGTTTGCCGTTGTTCACGTTCCAGATATCAATGGCTTCGTTTTCGAGAATACCCGCCGCGTCGAGAAAATCCTGATCGATCGCGCAGGAGCCTTCATAGTGCAGGTCGGCCTGGGTGACTTTCACACGGTGAAGCTTACCTTGCAGCATTTTGCGAATCATTACGTTTACCTTTCATTTTCCGGGTAGAAAAACTACGCCAGTTCAACCACTTTGTTGTCGATGAGACGGGCCTGGCCAAGCCATGCCGCCACCAGAATGACCGCGCGTTTGCTGGTCTCTGCAAGCGCCAGAAGCGTGTCGGCATCGCGGATTTGAATATCGTCAGCGCGGAAGCCTTTGTCGTTCAGCGCCTGTTCAGCCAGAGCAATAATCTCTTCAGCAGTTAACTCTTTCGCCAGAAGCTGCTCCGCCATGGTGTTCATGACTTTGCTTAATCCCGGGGCGATCTTACGCTGCTCTGCGGTCAGGTAGCCGTTACGGGAGCTGAGCGCCAGACCGTCTTTGGCGCGCACAATCGGTACGCCCACGATCTCGATATCATAGCCCATGTCGGCCACCATCTTGCGAATAAGCGCCAGCTGCTGGAAATCTTTCTCACCAAAGCAGGCAACGTCAGGCTGCACCAGGTTGAACAGCTTGCTGACGATGGTCGATACGCCACGGAAATGGCCCGGGCGGCTTGCGCCTTCGAGCATGGTGGAGATACCCGGTACGTCAACGTAGGTTGCCTCTTCCGTACCCTGTGGATATACGTCCGCCGGTGCCGGCGCGAAGACGATGTCCGCATGGCGTTTTTTCAGCTTCTCGCAGTCTTCCTGCAGGGTGCGCGGATAGCGTGCCAGGTCGTCGGCCCGGTCAAACTGCATTGGGTTAACGAAGATACTGACCACCACGATATCTGCACGGGCTCTCGCTTCGTCGACCAGCTTCATATGGCCATCATGCAGGTTGCCCATGGTCGGGACCAGTGCAATACGTTTACCTTCCTGACGCGCGCGACGGATATGCTGGCGAAGTAGCGGCAGGGTTTCAATGATTAGCACAACGAGACTCCTTAATGGAAACTGTGTTCTTCACCCGGGTAAACACCGGATTCAACGTCGGCAATATACTGCCTGACCGCGGCGCGCATGTCGCCCGCTTCCGCGAGGAAATTTTTGGCAAATTTCGGGATATGCCCACCGGTGATGCCAAAGGCGTCATGCATCACCAGGATCTGACCATCGGTCACGTTGCCCGCGCCAATACCAATCACCGGAATCGACAGCGCGTCGGTGATGCGTTTCGCCAGTTCAACCGGCACGCACTCCAGAACCAACAGCTGCGCGCCTGCAGCTTCCAGCGCCAGGGCATCCTCAAACAGCGTCTGGGCCGCATCGCCACGGCCTTGTACCTTATACCCGCCAAAGATATTCACGGATTGCGGCGTCAGGCCGAGATGACCGCACACCGGCACGGCGCGCTCGGTGAGCATTTTCACCGTCTCCACCAGCCAGGCGCCGCCTTCAATTTTGACCATATTCGCCCCGGCACGCATGACCGTTGCCGCATTGTCGAATGCCTGCTCTGGTGTGGCGTAGGCCATAAACGGCAGGTCGGAAAGCAGCAGGCAGGCCGGTGCGCCACGACGCACGGCGCGGGTATGGTAAGCAATATCCTCAACCGTCACCGGAAGGGTGGAATCATGTCCTTGTACCGTCATCCCTAACGAATCTCCGACCAGCATGACGTTGATACCCTCTTCGGCAAACAGTTTGGCGAAGCTGTAGTCATACGCGGTGATGGTGGCGAAGCGTTTTTTTTCCTGTTTGCATTTCTGCAGTAAGGAGATGGTGGTTGGTTTCATACTGTTTCCTGATAGCCCAAAGCGAATCTTTGCGCATTCTAACAGTAACATTCGGGGGAACAATGATTTTAGGTCGTCGATTAGCCACATTTATTTTGTGGCTAACAGGCTTACCAGCGAGCGGGTCTTTCCGCGTGGAGGTTGTCCAGAATGTCCCTGAGCGGGATGCCGTCGGGGAAGGTGAGATCGGGCGCGACTTCAAACAGCGGCCAGAGCATAAACCCGCGATTTTTCATATCGTAATGCGGAACGGTGAGGCGGTCGGTATTAATGACGTCATGACCAAACAGCATAATGTCGAGATCCAGCGTGCGCGGTCCCCAGCGTTCGGCTTTGCGTACACGACCCTGCTGCAGCTCGATACACTGAGTGTTATCCAGCAACGTTTCGGCGTCCAGAGCGGTTTCCAGTACCACGGCGGCGTTCAGGTAATCCGGCTGATCCTGCGGTCCCAGCGGTGGCGTGCGGTAGAAAGAGGAGACCGCCACGATCCTGCTTTGCGGGATCTCCCCCAGCGCCTGAACGGCAGCATTCACCTGCTCCAGCGGAGAGGCTAAATTGCTGCCGATAGCGATATACGCGAGGGTCATGCCGTGCCTTCGCGACGCGGGGCGCGTTTGCGTGGACGACGGTGGCGGCGACGCGGGGCCGGCTCTTCATCAAGGCCGGTGAGCATATCTTTCTGCTCCGGCGGCGCGGAGACCTGGAACTCGGCCCACCACTGTGCCAGACGCTGTAGCTCCTGATTGCGTTCCACTTCAGCACGCAGTGACAGCAGATCAAACGCCGCGCGGAACTTAGGATGCTCCATCAGCTTCCAGGCGCGTTTGCCCTGACGACGGGACATACGCAGCTGAAGCTGCCAGATATCGCGCACCAGGGTGGTAATACGTTTCGGAATAGCCAGCGTACGGCAGCCCTCGTCCAGCACGTCGTTTGCGGCCAGCGCGAAAGCATCGTAATAGGCGAGACCGCTCTCCTGGGTAATACGCTGGGCCGTTTCCAGCAGCGGATACCAGAACATCGCCGCGAACAGGAACGCCGGGTTCACGCGCATGTCATTGCGGATACGGGTGTCGGTATTCTTCAGCACCTGGGCAATCATCCGCTCCATTGGGCTATCACCGTTTTCGGTGAAGTAGCGGGTAATGGTCGGGAACAGCGGCTGGAACAGGTTGTATTCACGCAGCAGATTATAGGTTTCAAAGCCGTAACCGGCCTGCAGCAGCTTCAGCGCCTCTTCAAACAGGCGGGCTGGCGGCACGTCATTGATCAGCGTCGCCAGACGCGGAATAGGCTCGGCCGTTTCCGGGCTGATGCGCATATTCAGCTTGGCGGCGAAGCGCACGGCGCGCAGCATACGCACGGGATCTTCACGATAGCGCGTTTCCGGCGTGCCAATCAGACGGATCAGACCTTCTTGCAGGTCCTGCATGCCGCCGACGTAATCGCGCACGGTGAAATCTGCCACGCTGTAATAAAGGCTGTTGATGGTGAAGTCGCGACGCTGGGCATCTTCTTCGATAGAGCCAAAGATATTATCGCGCAGCAGCATGCCATTCTGGCCACGCTGTGACGTGGTGCGATCGGACGCGCCCGCTTCATGGTGCCCGCGGAAGGTCGCCACTTCGATGATCTCTGGCCCAAACATCACGTGAGCCAGACGGAAACGGCGACCGACAAGACGGCAGTTACGGAATAATTTGCGCACCTGCTCAGGTGTGGCGCTGGTCGTCACGTCGAAATCTTTCGGTTTTTTGCCCAGCAGTAAATCACGTACTCCACCGCCGACGAGATAGGCCTCGTAGCCCGCTTTATTCAGACGATAGAGCACCTTGAGGGCATTTTCACTGATATCTTTGCGGGAAATAGTGTGCTGCTCACGCGGAATAACCGACATGTGTGGCTGCGCAATAGCATCGTTCGCCATGCTCTCTTCGCGGCTTAGCACTTTACGGCAAAAATTAGCGACTCGGGTAAAAATGGTACACCTCGTAGTGTGTTTTGTTATGAAAAAAGCGGCTAATCATAGCTCAGCGCAACGCATTTGAGAATGCTGGATTTTTGGCACATCCCTGAGCGTCCAGTTGGTGATGGCCATTTTCAGCAGTTCGTCAATACGCAGATCCTGCCATTCGTTGGTTACATTCTGGTTGAGAAATCGCAGCGCGTCGATCAAAACAGGCCGCGGATCGCCGTCTGGCAGGGCAGGGGCGTGATTCTGCTTTGACAGCTTACAGCCCTGCTCGTTGACCGCCAGCGGCAGATGAATGTAATCCGGCGCCGTCCAGCCAAACTGGTGATAAAGCGAGATTTGTCGCACGGTAGGCTCGACCAGGTCCGCCCCGCGCACAATTTCCGTTATGCCCTGAAAATGATCGTCCACCACCACGGCCAGGTTATAGGCAAAAAGGCCATCACGACGGTGAATAATAAAATCCTCAGCGGCAAGACGCGCATCGGCGAAGATCTCGCCGGAGAGTAAATCGTTAAACCGCGTCACCGGGGCGCGCTGCCTGATGCGCACGGCGGCATTCTCTGGAGGAAGATTACGCGTGCGGCAGTGGCCGTCATAGACGCCTCCCACGCTCTGGATACGCGCGCGGGTGCAGGTGCAGTTATAGGAAAGCCCCTGAGCGCTTAGCCAGGCCAGGCGTTCGCGATAAGCGTCGTGACGTGTTGACTGCCAGAGAACTTCGTCATCCCAGTGAAGACCGTAATGTTCCAGCTGACGCAGAATGGTTTCTGCTGCACCGGGAACTTCACGCGGAGGGTCAATATCTTCAATGCGAACGAGCCATTTGCCCTGGCTGGCGCGAGCCTGCAGGTAGCTGCCGAGCGCGGCAATTAATGAGCCGAAGTGTAATTCACCGGAGGGAGATGGCGCGAAGCGCCCAATATAGTGTGATTCAGACATATCAACAGTAACAAGGCGGGAGAGACTCCCGCCTTTGGAGTGTGTAAACAGCGCTGGTATTAACCGGCCATCTGTTTTTCGCGGATTTCGGCCAGCGTTTTACAGTCGATGCACAGATCGGCGGTTGGACGCGCTTCCAGGCGACGAATACCAATTTCAACACCGCAGGATTCGCAGTAGCCAAAATCTTCGTCTTCGACTTTTTTCAGCGTTTTCTCGATCTTTTTGATCAGTTTGCGTTCGCGGTCACGGTTACGCAGTTCGAGGCTGAACTCTTCTTCCTGAGCGGCACGGTCTACCGGATCCGGGAAGTTAGCAGCTTCATCCTGCATATGAGTAACGGTGCGATCGACTTCATCCCTGAGTTGATTACGCCATGCTTCAAGAATACGCTTGAAGTGCGACAGCTGGGCTTCGTTCATATACTCTTCGCCCGGCTTCTCTTGATACGGCTCCACCCCAGCGATGGCGAGAATACTCAGGGACGATGTTTTACGGTTTTGCCCTTCTTGCATGTTGCTTCTCCTTAACACGCACTATCGATCCCCGTGTTGGGGGAAAAATCAGGTCGCTATAAATAGCAGATGCTTTTCCGTATGGCAATTATCTAAACGTAACACTTGACAAGCCTGTGAGGAAAAGCGTATTTGCGCACGCGGCCAGAACACTTAATCATCAATCGCCTAATCCCTTATAAGACAATGGGAAGAGAGGATCTCAGAGTCATATTATCGGCAGAAAGTTCCGCTTTATAAGCTAAAACCTCTACCCCCTGCTTTTGTGCCTCATTCAACAATTGCGCGTATTTAGGATCAATATGGCGGGCAGGGGAGAACCGTTCAATGGCTGAATGCAATACCGCAAACAGCAACACGGCGCGTTTGCCCGCCGCCGCAACACTCATTAGCTCTCGCAGATGCTTCTGGCCACGTAGCGTTACCGCATCCGGGAAGTAGCCATTTTCCTGTTCCGCTAACGTCACTGATTTTACTTCAATATAGCACTCAGGCCTGTCTTCCGCCTGTAACATGAAGTCAATTCTGCTGCTTTCATCGCCATACTTCACTTCGCTTTTATGCGTGCCATAACCCACCAGTTCGGGAAGGGTTCCCAGAGTCAGCGCTTCCTTTACCAGCTGATTGGCGCGCAGGGTATTCACACAAATAAATGCCCCATTTTGCGTTTCAGTCATTTCCCAGGTATGGGCATATTTGCGTTTCGTATTTTCTGACGTGGAATACCAGACCGTGTCACCCGGCGTCGCGCACCCCGTCATGGCACCCGTATTGGGGCAATGCAGGGTGAGCGCTACGCCTTCTGGCGTAATCACGTCGGCAAGGAAGCGTTTGTAGCGCTGGACAAGCGTGGCATGCTGCAGGGGAGGACTAAACTTCATCAGAATTCCTTTCGGTGTTGCCCAGCGTCCAGCGCTGGAGCGGCGTATAGCGGGTGCGTCCCTGTGCAAAGACGGATTCGTAAAGCACGAATTCATTGACCGGAAAAGCCCAGTGAAAACCCGGCGGCGGGATGGCAACGGCCTGGCCGGCATCGCGCAGCAAGGTGATATGCGGATGAAACGGCTGCGGACTCTGATAACAGCCGCTGCGCGCCGCCTGTGCGCGCAGCATATTCGCCAGTTGCAATAACCCGCGCGGCGGCTGGCGCGTCCCCAGCCAGAGCACGCGCGAACGCAGCCACTGACCCGCGTCGTCGAGGTGCAGCGTAAATGCCGGCTGGGTAATACGCCCGGCCATGGCGGCTAATGCCCGCTGTTTTTCGGCGCTGACGTCCCCCAGATAGGCCAGCGTCAGGTGCAGGTTAGCCGCTGCGACAGGGCGGCCAGCTTCCGGCGGAAAGTGTTCAGCGCGCCAGCGTACAATTTGACGCTGAAGGGGGGCGGGCAATTCAATGGCAAAAAACAGCCGTTTCGACTCAGGCATAAGGGGGACTCGGTAATGATATGCGCCGATGCTACAATGTACGCCGACTAATGTTAACCCTCTGGAGCTGTTCGTGTCCTCATTGCCGGTCGCCGTCGTCCTTCCTGAGCTTCTCGCTGCCTTACACCATGCCCCTCAGGTTTTGCTTAACGCGCCTACGGGTGCCGGTAAGTCGACCTGGCTGCCGCTACAGATCCTGAGAGAGGGCAGTATCAGCGGGAAAATTATCCTGCTGGAGCCGCGCAGGCTGGCCGCACGCAACGTGGCGCAGCGCCTGGCGGAACTGCTGGACGAAAAACCGGGGGAGACGGTGGGGTACCGCATGCGCGCCGAAACCTGCGTGGGGCCGTCCACGCGGCTTGAGGTGGTGACCGAAGGGATCCTCACCCGCATGCTGCAAAACGATCCGGAGCTGACCGGCGTCGGGCTGGTGATCCTGGATGAATTCCACGAGCGCAGCCTGCAGGCGGATCTGGCCCTGGCGCTCTTGCTGGACGTGCAGCAGGGGCTGCGCGACGATCTTCGATTGCTCATCATGTCGGCGACGCTGGACAACGAACGTCTGCAGCAGGCGTTGCCGCACGCGCCGGTCATTAGCTCGGAGGGACGCGCATTCCCGGTCGAGCGGCGCTACCAGCCGCTGCCCGCGCATCAGCGTTTTGATGAGGCCGTGGCCATCGCAACCGCAGAACTGCTGCGTCAGGAACCCGGCTCGCTGCTGTTGTTCTTACCCGGCGTGGGAGAGATCCAGCGCGTGCAGGAACAGCTGACCTCCCGCGTAAGCAGCGATGTCCTGCTGTGCCCGCTCTACGGTGCGCTGTCGCTGGCCGAACAGCGTAAAGCGATCCTGCCCGCGCCTGCAGGTCAGCGTAAGGTGGTGCTGGCGACCAATATCGCTGAAACCAGTTTGACCATTGAAGGGATTCGCCTGGTGGTGGACAGCGCCCAGGAGAGAGTGGCCAGTTTTGACCCGCGTACCGGGCTGACTAAGCTTCTGACGCAGCGTATTAGCCAGGCGTCGATGGTGCAGCGCGCGGGCCGTGCGGGACGTCTTGAGCCGGGTATCTGCCTGCATTTGACCAGCGCGGAGCAGGCTGAACGCGCGGCACAACAAAGTACGCCGGAAATTTTACAAAGCGATCTGTCCGGACTGGTGATGGAACTGCTGCAATGGGGCTGCCCTGACCCCGCCCAGCTGACCTGGCTTAATCCTCTGCCAGCCGTCAACCTTGCCGCTGCGCGGGCTTTACTGACTCAGCTTGGCGCTCTGGACGGTGAGCGGTTGTCCTCCCGCGGGCAAAAAATGGCCGCGCTGGGGAACGAGCCCCGGCTGGCCGCCATGCTGGTGGCGGCAAAGGGGGATGATGAAATCGCTACGGCTGCGAAACTGTCCGCTATCCTTGAGGAGCCGCCACGCGGAGGCAGCAGCGATCTGGCCCAGGCCTTTTCGCGCAATCAGGGAAACTGGCAGCAGCGGGCGCAGCAGCTGTGTAAGCGGCTTAACAGCCGCGGCGGCGTGCCAGACAGTGAGAGTATCCCACGGCTTCTGGCGCAGGCGTTTCCGGACCGGATTGCCCGTCGGCGCGGGCTGGATGGTCGCTACCAGCTGGCAAACGGTATGGGCGCGATGCTGGACAGCGATGACGCCCTGACGCGCCATGAGTGGCTGATCGCACCGCTGTTGCTGCAGGGAAGCCACTCCCCGGATGCGCGGATTTTGCAGGCCATTGCCGTGGATATCGACATCCTGACCCGCGCGTGCCCGCAGCTGCTCCAGCAGTTCGACATCGTCGAGTGGGATGATGCGCAGGGTACGCTGAAGGCATTTCGTCGCAGCCAGATAGGTAAACTGACCCTCGGGACGAAGCCGCTGGCGAAGCCGTCGGAAGAGGAACTGCATCTGGCGATGCTGAACGGCATTCGGGAAAAAGGATTAGGTGTTCTGAACTGGACACCGGAGGCCGAACAGTACCGTATTCGTCTGCACTGCGCCGCGCGCTGGCTGCCAGAATATGCCTGGCCGGCGGTGGATGATGACACGTTACTTGCGTCGCTGGAAACCTGGCTACTGCCGCAAATGAGCGGTGTACACTCGCTTCGGGCGCTGAAAGCGCTTGATGTTAAGGTCGCGTTACAGAATTTACTCGACTGGTCGTTACGTCAACGTCTGGATAGTGAACTGCCAGGGCATTACACTGTGCCGACCGGCAGCCGGATTGCCATTCGTTATCACGAGGATAATCCGCCGGCGCTGGCGGTACGGATGCAGGAGATGTTTGGGGAGGCGACCACGCCGTCCATCGCCGAAGGGCGTGTTCCGGTGGTGCTTGAGCTGTTGTCGCCCGCGCATCGTCCGCTGCAGATCACCCGCGACCTGGGGGCGTTCTGGGCGGGGAGCTACCGTGAAGTGCAAAAAGAGATGAAGGGGCGCTACCCTAAACACGTCTGGCCTGACGATCCAGCGAATACGGCGCCGACGCGGCGGACGAAGAAGTATTCGTGATGCAGGGGAGTGCGGCCTGATGCCCTCACCCCGGCCCTCTCCCACAGGGAGAGGGAGCAAACACTAAAGACTTTCTTGATAAGAAAGTCTTGCTGTTTATTTTGAGAGATTTCTTCTTTCACAGACCGGTGGAAGAAAAGAGAATCGGGCCTTTGCGCCTGAAAGTTGCGGAGAAAAAGCATGGCGGGGAATGACCGCGAGCCAATAGGACGTAAGGGAAGACCAACGCGTCCGGCGAAAGAAAAGGTAAGCCGTCGTCGCCTCAGAGATGAGGACTATGACGATGACTATGAAGACGATTATGAGGATGAAGAACCGATGCCGCGCAAAGGAAAAGGCAAAGGGCGTAAGCCTCGGGGCAAACGCGGCTGGTTCTGGCTGCTGCTGAAGCTGTTTATTGTTTTTGTTGTGCTGATGGCGATCTACGGCGTGTATCTGGATCAGAAGATCCGCAGCCGTATCGACGGTAAAGTCTGGCAGTTACCTGCGGCGGTGTATGGCCGTATGGTGAACCTTGAGCCGGATATGTCCATCAGTAAGAACGAGATGGTAAAACTGCTGGAAGCCACGCAGTATCGCCAGGTATCGAAAATGACGCGGCCTGGCGAATTTACCGTGCAGGCAAACAGCATTGAGATGATCCGCCGTCCGTTTGACTTCCCGGACAGCAAAGAGGGGCAGGTGCGCGCGCGTCTGACCTTTGACGGCGATCGTCTGGATACCATTGAGAACATGGATAACAACCGTCAGTTCGGTTTCTTCCGTCTCGATCCCCGTCTGATCACCATGCTCTCATCAGCAAACGGCGAACAGCGTCTGTTTGTGGCGCGTAACGGCTTCCCGGATCTGCTGGTGGACACCCTGCTGGCAACCGAAGACCGTCACTTCTACGAGCACGATGGCATCAGCCTCTACTCGATTGGCCGTGCGGTTCTGGCTAACCTCACTGCGGGGCGTACCGTGCAGGGGGCAAGTACGCTTACTCAGCAGCTGGTCAAGAACTTGTTCCTCTCCAGCGAACGCTCTTACTGGCGTAAAGCTAACGAAGCGTACATGGCCGTGCTGATGGATGCGCGCTACAGCAAGGATCGTATCCTTGAGCTGTACATGAACGAGGTGTACCTCGGTCAGAGCGGCGATAACGAAATCCGCGGCTTCCCGCTGGCGAGTCTGTATTACTTTGGTCGTCCGGTCGAAGAGCTAAGTCTGGACCAGCAGGCGCTGCTGGTGGGCATGGTGAAAGGGGCGTCCATCTACAACCCATGGCGTAACCCAAAACTGGCGCTGGAACGTCGTAACCTGGTACTGCGTCTGCTGCAACAACAGCAGGTGATTGACCAGGAGCTGTACGACATGCTGAGCGCGCGTCCGCTGGGCGTTCAGCCGCGCGGTGGGGTGATCTCGCCTCAGCCGGCGTTTATGCAGCTGGTGCGTCAGGAGCTGCAGAGCAAGCTGGGTGATAAAGTGAAAGATCTTTCCGGCGTGAAGATCTTCACCACCTTCGACTCCGTGGCGCAGGATGCGGCAGAAAAAGCGGCGGTGGAAGGCATTCCGGCACTGAAGAAACAGCGTAAGCTCTCCGATCTTGAAACCGCGATGGTGGTGGTTGACCGTAACAGCGGTGAAGTTCGCGCGATGGTGGGCGGGGCTGAGCCGCAGTTTGCGGGTTACAACCGTGCCATGCAGGCGCGTCGTTCGATCGGTTCTCTGGCAAAACCGGCGACCTATCTCACTGCCCTGAGTCAGCCAAATCAGTATCGCCTGAATACCTGGATTGCGGATGCGCCGATCTCCCTGCGTCAGCCTAACGGCCAGGTCTGGTCACCGCAGAACGATGATAAACAGTTCAGCGGCCAGGTGATGCTGGTGGATGCGTTAACGCGCTCCATGAACGTGCCAACGGTCAATCTGGGGATGTCGCTGGGCCTGCCGGCCATTGTCGACACCTGGCAGAAACTCGGCGTGTCGAAAGATCAGCTGCACCCGGTGCCTGCGATGATCCTCGGTGCGCTTAACCTGACGCCGATCGAAGTGGCGCAGGCGTTCCAGACCATTGCCAGCGGCGGTAACCGTGCACCGCTGTCAGCGCTGCGTTCGGTGATTGCCGAGGATGGCTCCGTACTGTATCAGAGCTTCCCGCAGGCGGAGCGTGCCGTTCCTGCTCAGGCTGCCTATATGACGCTGTGGACGATGCAGCAGGTTGTGCAGCGTGGCACCGGGCGTCAGCTGGGGGCGAAGTATCCGGGTCTGCATCTGGCGGGTAAAACCGGGACTACCAACAACAACGTTGATACCTGGTTCGCCGGTATTGACGGGCGTGAAGTGGTGATCACCTGGGTAGGCCGCGATAATAACCAGCCGACCAAGCTGTACGGTGCGAGCGGGGCGATGTCGATTTACCAGCGTTATCTGGCTAATCAGTCTCCGGTTCCGCTGAACCTGGTTGCGCCGGAAGACATCGTCGATATGGGCGTGGACAGCTCCGGTAACTTCGTCTGCGGCGGCGGGATGCGCACGCTACCCGTCTGGACCACAAACCCGGACTCGCTGTGCCAGCAAAGCCAGCCAGAACAGCCAACCGGTAACCCGTTTGAGCAGTCTTCTCAGCCACAGCAGCCGCAGCAGCAACAGCCGCAGCAGCAGAATGAGAAGAAAGACAGCGACGGTGTCGCAGGCTGGATTAAAGATATGTTCGGCGGTAATTAACCGCCTCAGGTCCCCCCGCAAGGGGGGATTTTTTTACCCATTCCCCCCATTTTTTTAACCCTCTTTTTAATACTGATTAACCCTTCATTTTCTCCTGGTTATTTCTTAAACCCTTAATTCTCGTAGGGCCGCGTACTGCTTGCTTTGCAGCCAACGTTTCGCCTATTATGCTGCGGTCATAATAATAATTCTCGTTTACGTTATCATTCACTTTTCCATCAGAGATACACCATGGCGCTTTCCAATACTGCTCAGCCAATAAATACGTCGCTGCGTAAAATCGCGGTCGTTGTAGCCACAGCGGTTGCCGGCATGTCGGCTTATACTCATGCTGCCGAAACCCCTAAAAAAGAAGAAACCATTACGGTAACCGCAGCACCAGCGGCACAGGAAAGTGCCTGGGGGCCTGCTGCAACCATCGCAGCGAGACAATCCGCGACCGGGACCAAAACGGATACCCCCATCCAAAAGGTACCACAGTCAATTTCTGTAGTAACAGCTGAAGAGATGGCGCTGCATCAGCCGCGCTCGGTTAAAGAAGCTCTGAGTTACACGCCAGGCGTTGCGGTAGGCACCCGTGGTGCATCCAACACCTATGACTATTTGATTATCCGTGGCTTTGCGGCCGATGGTCAGACACAAAATAACTACCTCGATGGCATGAAAATGCAGGGGAATTTCTATAACGACGCGGTGATTGACCCTTATATGCTGGAGCGCGCCGAGATCATGCGCGGTCCGGTTTCCGTTCTGTATGGCAAAAGCAGCCCTGGTGGCTTGCTGAATATGGTAAGTAAGCGCCCAACCACCGAGCCGCTGAAAGAGATCCAGTTCAAAGTAGGTACGGATAGCCTGTTCCAGACCGGGTTTGATTTTAGTGATGCCATCGACGACGACGGCGTTTACTCTTATCGCTTAACGGGTGTAGCGCGCTCTAATAACGCTCAGCAGGTGCGTGCAGAAGAGCAGCGTTATGCCATCGCGCCATCTTTCTCCTGGCGTCCGGATGAGAAGACGACCTTTACGTTCCTCTCTTATTTCCAGAACGAGCCTGAAACGGGTTACTACGGCTGGTTACCGAAAGAGGGGACGGTCAATCCGTTGCCAAACGGCGATCGTCTGCCGACTGACTTCAACGAAGGCGCGAAGAACAATACCTATTCCCGTAACCAGAAAATGGTGGGATATAGCTTCGACCACGAATTCAACGATACCTTTACCGTGCGCCAGAACCTGCGCTTTGCCGAGAATAAAACCTCGCAAAACAGTGTTTACGGTTATGGCGTCTGCACCGATCCGGCGAATGCAGGCAACAAACAGTGTGCGGCGCTGTCCCCTGCTGATAAAGGGCATTATCTGGCGCGTAAATACGTTGTCGATAATGAAAAACTGCAGAACTTCACCGTTGATACCCAGCTGCAAAGCAAATTCGCTACTGGCGAGGTGGATCACATTCTGCTGACCGGCGTTGACTTTATGCGCATGCGGAATGACATCAACTCCTGGTTCGGTTATGACGACTCGGTTCCGCTGCTGGATCTTTATCATCCTGTGAACAGCGATTTTGATTTCGGTGCAAAAGATCCGGCTAACTCAGGTCCTTACCAGGTCCTGAACCGCCAGAAACAGACCGGTCTTTATGTTCAGGATCAGGCGCAGTGGGATAAAGTGCTGGTCACGTTGGGCGGCCGTTATGACTGGGCCGATCAGGAGTCCTATAACCGTGTGTTCAAAACCACGTCCAAACGTGATGATACCCAGTTTACCTGGCGTGGCGGTGTTAACTACCTGTTTGATAACGGCGTAACCCCGTACTTTAGCTACAGCGAATCGTTTGAACCGGCTTCGCAGACTGATGCTCAGGGTAAACTCTTCTCTCCGTCTAAAGGCAAGCAGTACGAAGCGGGCGTGAAATACGTTCCGGACGATCGTCCGATTGTCGTCACCGGTGCGTTGTACCAGTTAACCAAAACCAACAACCTGATGGCGGATCCGGCGGGCTCCATCTTCTCGGTTGAGGGCGGTGAAATCCGTGCCCGTGGCGTAGAGCTGGAAGCGAAAGCTGCGCTGTCTGCGAGCGTTAACGTTGTTGGCTCCTATACCTACACCGATGCGGAATACACCACCGATACCAATTACAAAGGCAACACGCCTGCACAGGTACCGAAACATATGGCATCGTTGTGGGGGGATTACACCCTCTTTGATGGCGCGCTTTCCGGCCTGACGTTGGGTACCGGCGTGCGTTATACCGGTTCAAGCTATGGCGATGCGGCGAACTCCTTCAAAGTGGGCAGTTATACCGTCGTCGATGCGCTGGTCCGATACGATCTGGCTCGCGTTGGTATGGCTGGTTCGAACGTGGCGCTGCACGTGAATAACCTGTTCGATCGTGAGTACGTTGCCAGCTGCTTCAACACCTACGGTTGCTTCTGGGGTGCTGAACGTCAGGTTGTTGCCACCGCGACCTTCCGCTTCTAACCGCTCTTTGGGCACGGTTCGCCGTGCCCTTTTTATTTAAGTTGGCTGATATGCAGGATAATCAAACGCAACCCGACACCACCTTTACGCTCAACCATCTCTCCTTTCGCGTACCCGGACGCACGCTGCTGCATCCGCTCTCTCTGACGTTTCCGGCTGGTAAAGTCACGGGCCTGATTGGTCACAACGGCTCCGGTAAATCCACACTGCTCAAAATGCTGGGCCGTCATCAGCCGCCTTCAGAAGGCGACATTCTGCTGGACAACCAACCGCTGGAGAGCTGGAGCAGTAAAGCCTTCGCGCGTAAAGTGGCCTATCTGCCGCAGCAGCTGCCGCAGGCGGAAGGGATGACGGTACGCGAGCTGGTGGCCATTGGGCGTTATCCCTGGCATGGCGCGCTGGGGCGCTTCGGCGTCGCCGACAGGGAGAAAGTGGAAGAGGCGATTGCGCTGGTGGGACTAAAACCGCTGGCGCACCGGCTGGTGGATAGCCTCTCCGGCGGAGAGCGTCAGCGCGCATGGATTGCGATGCTGGTGGCGCAGGACAGCCGCTGCCTGCTGCTCGACGAGCCGACCTCCGCGCTGGATATTGCCCACCAGGTCGATGTGCTGGCGCTGGTGCATCGCTTAAGTCAGCAGCGGGGTCTGACGGTGATTGCGGTCCTGCATGATATCAATATGGCCGCGCGTTATTGTGACTACCTTGTCGCGCTACGTGGTGGCGAGATGATTGCACAGGGCTCGCCGTCCGAGCTGATGCGCAGTGAAACGCTGGAAAGTATTTACGGTATTCCGATGGGGATTCTGCCTCACCCGGCCGGGGCTGCGCCGGTGAGCTTTGTATACTGATGCTGAATAACATACTTATCAGCCGCCGCCGCCTGCTGACGGCGATGGCGCTCTCACCGCTGCTGTTAAAAATGACGCCGGCGCGCGCTGCCGCCGTCGATCCGCACCGCATTGTGGCCCTGGAGTGGCTGCCGGTCGAGCTGATGATGGCGCTCGGCGTTACGCCCTACGGCGTGGCGGATATTCCCAATTACACCCTGTGGGTGAATGAGCCGAAACTGCCGGACTCAGTGATCGACGTCGGCCTGCGTACCGAACCAAACCTTGAGCTGCTCACCCAAATGAAACCGTCATTCCTGTTCTGGTCGGCGGGCTACGGTCCATCAGAAGAAGTCATGGCACGCATTGCGCCAGGACGCGGATTCGCATTCAGCGACGGTAAAAAACCGTTGAGCGTGGCGAAAAACTCGATTAACGAGATGGCGCATTTCCTCAACCGCGAGGCCGAGGCCAAACAGCATCTTCAGGAATTTGATGACCTGATAGCTACGTTAAAACCGCGTTTTGCGCACCGGGGCGATCGCCCGCTGCTGATGGTGACGCTGCTGGATGCCCGCCATATGCTGGTCTTTGGTAAAAACTGCCTGTTCCAGGAAGTGCTCGACAGTTTTGGCATCCGTAATGCCTGGGAAGGGGAGATGACGTTCTGGGGCAGCACTGCCGTGGGTATCGACCGCCTGGCGGCGTTTCGTGATGTGGATGTGCTCTGTTTTGACCACGGGAACGAACGTGACATGCAGACGCTGATGGCGACACCGCTGTGGCAGGCGATGCCGTTTGTGCGTGAGCAGCGCTTCCAGCGCGCTCCGGCGGTCTGGTTCTACGGCGCGACGCTGTCAGCCATGCACTTTGCCCGGGTGCTGGATCACGCGCTGGGAGGTAAGGCATGAGCAAGCGTATCGCCCGCTTCCCGGTGTTGCTTTTGGCCGTACTTTTCCTCGCCGCGCTGGGATTAACCTGGTTCAACCTCTCGGCAGCGCTGCCGCGTGGACAGTGGGGCGGCGCGCTGGCCGCACCGGATATCGATAACATTCAGCAGATGCTGTTCCACTACAGTCTGCTGCCGCGTCTGGCGATCTCGCTCCTGGTGGGTGCCGGTTTGGGGCTGGTGGGTGTTCTGTTCCAGCAGGTTTTACGTAATCCACTGGCGGAGCCCACGACGCTCGGCGTCGCGACCGGCGCGCAGCTTGGGATCACGGTCATCACGCTGTGGTCCCTGCCGGGGGCGCTGGCTTCGCAGTTTGCCGCACTCGCGGGGGCGTGCGTGGTGGGGGCGCTGGTCTTTGGCGTGGCCTGGGGCAAACGCCTTTCCCCCGTGACGCTGATTCTGGCCGGGCTGGTGGTGAGCCTCTATTGTGGGGCGATTAACCAGCTGCTGGTGCTGTTCCACCACGATCGGCTGCAAAGCATGTTCCTGTGGAGTACCGGCACGCTCACCCAGACCGACTGGAGCGTCGTGCAGCGCCTGTGGCCACAGCTGGCCGGCGGCACCGTACTGACGCTGTTGCTCCTGCGTCCTCTGACGCTGATGGGACTGGATGATGGCGTGGCGCGTAATCTGGGGCTGGCGCTGTCGCTGGCCCGCCTGGCTGCATTGACGCTGGCGATTGTATTGAGTGCCCTGCTGGTGAACGCGGTTGGCATCATCGGGTTTATCGGCCTGTTTGCCCCGCTGCTGGCGAAAATGCTCGGGGCGCGTCGTTTGCTGGCGCGTCTGCTGCTGGCCTCGCTGATTGGGGCGCTGATCCTCTGGCTTTCCGATCAGCTGATTCTCTGGCTGGCGCGGGTGTGGCGGGAAGTCTCTACCGGGTCGGTCACGGCGCTTATCGGTGCGCCGCTTCTGCTTTGGCTGCTGCCGCGTCTGCGCAGCATGAGCACGCCGGCGATGGATGCGGGCGATAAAGTCTCTGCTGAGCGTCAGTCGGTGCTGTGGTTTAGCCTTGCCGGTCTGGCGGTGCTGGTTATCGCCTCGTTTACTGCGCTCGCTTTCGGGCGCGATGCAGCGGGCTGGCACTGGGCAACGGGCGACTTGCTTAATGAGTTGCTGCAGTGGCGCTGGCCGCGTATCTTTGCTGCGCTGATCGCCGGCGTGATGCTGGCGGTAGCGGGGTGTATCATTCAGCGTCTGACCGGCAACCCGATGGCAAGCCCGGAAGTGCTCGGGATCAGCTCTGGCGCCGCCTTTGGCGTGGTGCTGATGCTGTTCTTTGTGCCGGGCAATGCGTTTGCCTGGCTGATGCCTGCCGGTAGTCTCGGTGCGGCGGCCACGCTGATGATTATCCTCATTGCTGCCGGTCGCGGCGGATTTTCTCCGCACCGAATGTTGCTGGCCGGGATGGCGCTCAGCACCGCGTTTACGATGCTGCTGATGATGCTGCAGGCGAGCGGTGACCCGCGTATGGCGAAGATCCTGACCTGGATTTCCGGCTCAACGTACGGTGCTACCGGCAGCCAGGTTGTCTGGTCCGGGATCGTGATGATCGTGCTGCTGGCGATGGTGCCGCTGTGCCGTCGCTGGATGACTATTCTGCCGCTCGGCGGTGAAACCGCGCGTGCGGTGGGCATGGCGCTGACGCCAGCGCGTGTTGCTCTGCTGCTGCTGGCGGCGTGCCTGACGGCGACGGCAACCATGACGATCGGACCGCTGAGTTTTGTGGGATTAATGGCGCCGCATATTGCGAGAATGATGGGATTCCGCCGGACGATGCCGCATATTGTGATGTCTGCCCTCACGGGTGGGGTCATGCTGGTGTTTGCGGACTGGTGCGGAAGAATGGTGCTGTTCCCGTATCAGATCCCGGCGGGTCTGCTGTCGACCTTCATAGGTGCGCCGTATTTTATTTATCTGTTGAGAAAGCAGAGTCGGTAATAAAAGTAAACGGCAATCCTTAGATTGCCGTTTTAGTGTTTGCTCCCTCTCCCCGTGGAAGAGGGTTGGGGTGAGGGCATCAAGCCGCACATCTTAAAGCTTCGCAAACACCTTACGCGCCGCGTCGATGGTGTTATTGATATCTTCTTCGCTGTGCGCCACGGACATAAAGCCCGCTTCGAACGCTGACGGCGCCAGGTAGACGCCTTCTTCCAGCATCAGGTGGAAGAAGCGCTTGAAGCGTTCGACGTCGCATTTCACCACGTCCTGATAGCAGGTCACGGTTTTCGCATCGGTGAAGAAAATCCCGAACATGCCGCCCACGTGGTTCACAACCAGCGGAATACCGGCTTCCTCTGCCGCGTCAAGCAGTCCGTTTGCCAGCTGCGTGGTCAGCTCAGTCAGGGTTTCATGAACCCCCGGTTGAGCCACTTCGCTCAGGCAGGCAAAACCTGCCGCCATCGCAATCGGGTTACCGGAGAGCGTGCCTGCCTGGTAGACCGGGCCGGTTGGTGCCAGGGCTTCCATGACATCCTTACGCCCACCAAATGCCCCGACCGGCATGCCGCCGCCGATGATTTTGCCAAGACAGGTCAGGTCTGGCTCAACGCCATAATAAGACTGGGCACCCGCCAGCGCTACGCGGAAGCCGGTCATCACTTCGTCGATGATCAGCAGGGCGCCAAATTCATCGCACAGGGCACGCAGGCCAGGCAGGAAATCAGGCTGCGGTGGGATGCAGTTCATGTTACCCGCAACAGGCTCAACGATAATGCAGGCGATCTCCTGCGGATACTGCTCGAACGCCGCGCGAACGGAAGCCAGATCGTTGTAGGTGCAGGTCAGAGTATGTTTGGCGAAATCTGCCGGTACGCCAGGAGAGTTTGGCTGGCCGAGGGTCAGCGCGCCGGAGCCCGCTTTCACCAGCAGGCAGTCCGCATGACCATGGTAACAGCCTTCAAATTTGACGATCTTATCGCGGCCAGTGAAGCCACGCGCCAGGCGGATGGCGCTCATGGTCGCTTCGGTACCGGAGTTCACCATACGCACCATGTCCATGGTGGGCACCAGCTCGGTGACCAGCTCCGCCATTTTCACTTCCATCTCGGTTGGCGCACCGAAGCTCAGGCCGCGCTGTGCGGCTTCGATCACCGCGTTACGGATAGCCGGGTGGTTGTGGCCCAGCACCATCGGGCCCCAGGAGCCGACATAATCGATATAGGCTTTGCCATCGACATCATACAGATACGCGCCGTCAGCACGTTCGATAAACAGCGGCGTACCGCCCACGCCGGTAAAGGCGCGCACAGGTGAGTTCACGCCACCCGGAATAAGCTCGCGGGCTGCACTGTAGAGGTTTTCAGACTTGCTCATGGCGTCGTTCCTGGTTCGTATAAAATGATTAAGCACACTATTCTAAGTGATCCGCGAAAGGTAATGAAATTTTTGCCCGTTTTCACGGCTAAACAATTGTTAAGTATTTTTCACGGGAAGATGCGACGCACTCTGGTAAAATCCCTGCGGCTATTTGTATGACGAAAAGAAACGGTAATGAAAGCAGACCTCCCCACTTTCGAAGAACAGCAGTTCAGACGTGCCCAACACCGTATCAGCATCCGGCGGCTGATTAATCGCGATAAAACGCCGCTGGCAATCCTGCTCGCCGCTGCCGTGGTGGGTACCCTCGCGGGTCTGGTTGGTGTGGCGTTTGAAAAAGCGGTGAATGCCGTCCTCAACTGGCGAGTGGGAACCGTAGCCGGTTTCGCCGATAACCCCTGGCTGGTCTGGGCTGGGGCATTCTGGCTCTCTGCGCTGTTTGCCATGGTGGGCTATTTTCTGGTGCGCAAATTTGCGCAGGAGGCGGGGGGCTCGGGCATCCCGGAAATTGAAGGTGCGCTGGAGGAGTTACGCCCGGTGCGCTGGTGGCGGGTGATCCCAGTGAAATTTATCGGTGGTATGGGAACCCTCGGTGCGGGGATGGTGCTGGGACGTGAGGGACCGACCGTACAGCTGGGCGGGAACGTCGGGCGTATGGTAGGGGACCTGTTTCGGATGCGCAGCGCGGAAGCGCGCCATACGCTGCTGGCCACCGGTGCGGCAGCGGGGCTTTCAGCCGCGTTCAATGCGCCGCTGGCGGGGATTTTGTTCATCATTGAAGAGATGCGCGCCCAGTTCCGCTACAACCTGATCTCCATAAAAGCGGTCTTTACCGGCGTCATTATGTCGAGCATTGTTTTTCGCATTTTTAATGGCGAAAGCCCGGTGATAGAAGTGGGGAAACTGACCAATGCGCCGGTGAATACGCTGTGGCTTTACCTGATCCTCGGCATGATTTTTGGCGTGGTGGGCCCGCTGTTTAATATCTTTATTTTACGCGCTCAGGATATGTTCCAGCGTATTCATGGTGGGAATACAACCAAATGGGTTCTCATGGGCGGCCTGCTGGGCGGGATGTGCGGGGTGCTCGGCTTTATTGAACCGAACGCCGCCGGCGGCGGGTTCGGGCTGATCCCGATTGCGGCTGCGGGGAACTTCAGCGTGGGCCTGCTGCTGTTTATGTTTATCTCCCGTGTCATCACCACGGTGCTCTGTTTTTCCTCCGGTGCGCCCGGCGGGATATTCGCCCCGATGCTGGCGCTGGGAACGCTGCTCGGCACTGCCTTTGGCATGGCGGCCGAGTCCGGTTTTCCGGCATACCATCTGGAAGCTGGCACCTTTGCGATTGCCGGAATGGGGGCGCTGCTGGCGGCGTCCCTGCGTGCGCCGTTGACCGGGATCGTGCTGGTGCTGGAGATGACGGACAATTACCAGCTCATTTTGCCAATGATCATTACCTGTCTCGGCGCGACACTATTAGCCCAATTCTTGGGTGGAAAACCGCTATACTCCACCCTTCTTGCGCGTACCCTGGCAAAGCAAGAGGCTGAACGGGCCGCAACGCAGAATACTTGAATGAATTACCAGGGTATTAGATAATGACACAAAGAATTGGGTGAATTTTACCCAATAGCAGTAGCAGTATTCATGGGAGCATAAGATGAGTGATGATGTAGCTGTGCCGCTGGAATTTACCGAAGCAGCAGCCAACAAAGTGAAAACCCTGATTGCCGACGAAGACAATCCGGATCTGAAACTGCGTGTCTATATTACCGGTGGCGGCTGCAGCGGCTTCCAGTATGGTTTTACCTTTGACGATCAGGTCAACGATGGCGATATGACTATCGAGAAACAGGGTGTCGCACTGGTGGTTGACCCGATGAGCCTGCAATATCTGGTGGGCGGTTCGGTGGATTATACCGAAGGTCTGGAAGGTTCGCGCTTTGTGGTGACCAACCCGAATGCGACAAGCACCTGCGGGTGTGGTTCTTCGTTCAGTATTTAAGAGGGTGCGGGCTGATTCTCTCACCCCGGCCCTCTCCCACTGTACAGTCCGGGGACATGGTAGACAGGTGTTCGGGGACATGGTGAACACTTTTTAACATCCTTTACCCATGGTGATCGACTTTTTCTTCAGGTCGATCACCCCCACTTTCGTGCTGTACCACCACACTTCATAGCAGCCATCCTCCTGCGTCTCCTTCAGTCCGACCCGCTCTCCCCTGAACGCTTTACCCGCGCTCAGACTTACCCCTTTCACGCTCAGCTTTCCGCTGATATCCACTTTCCTGACCATCACGCCCTCGTCGTATTCCGGGGGCGTTGTGTTGCCGCTGTACCGTCGCGATGACGGCTGATACCGCGAGCCCGGTACCGCCATATCCAGCGCCTCATGCGGGCGTTCAAGGTTATAGACCGTCCGCCAGTGGTCGAAGGCGCGCTGCAGTTCACCGCTGTCCGCGAACCACTTCCCCTGCAGCACTTCCGCCTTCAGGCTGCGGTGAAAACGCTCCAGCTTGCCCTGCGTCTGCGGATGATACGGCCGGGAGTGCCCCACCCGGATACCCTGGCGCATAAGCCACAGCTCCAGTGCCGTCCAGGTGCCGGTGGTGTCTCCCCACGGTGAGCCGTTATCCATCGTCATCCTGTCCGGCAGGCCGTAGCGTTCAAACACGCTGACCAGCTGCTGCTGCACGGTCTCACGACGTTCATCGTTACAGTGCACCAGGCACAGGGAAAAACGGGAGTGGTCGTCCAGCAAAGTGAGCGGATGGCAGCGGCCACCGCCAAAGGGAAAGTGGCCCTTAAAATCCATCTGCCAGAGCCGGTTGGGCGCGTCATGTTCGAACCGTCCCGTGGCGGGAATGCCCGGTGAAGTGCCCGGCAGCAGGCCGTGACGGGCCATCAGGGTATGAACGGTGCTGAAGGCGGGCATGGTGTGCCCCTGGTCTTCCAGCCAGCGCTTAATCTTGCGGGCTCCCCAGCGTTGATGACGGTCATGGGCCATGCGCAGCAGGGCAGTGATGTCGTCAGATGAGCGGTTCGGGGAATGGTGCGGTATGCGCGGGCGGTCCTGAAGGCCGGAGGCCCCTTCCTCCGCCCAGCGACGAAGCCACTTGTAGCCGGTGGCAGGTGAAATGCCGAAGCGACGGCAGAGGGAACGGATGTTCGCCCCGTCCTGCGAGGCGAACAAAACAAACTCGGTACGTAATGACATGGTATCTCTCGCATCCCAGGGCATAAGCGACTCCATAAACGGGTTCTTATGCCTTAGTTGTAAGTGTCTACCATGTCCCCGAACAAGCGTTCACTATGTCCCCGGACCGTACACCCACAGGGAGAGGGAGGAAAGACTAAAAACGGTAACCTTGCGGTTACCGTTTTGCGTTTACCTGTCATCCAGCGCAAACGTCGGCAGCTTCAGATGCCAGCGTATCGCCGCTAAACGTATCACCAGCGTCACGACCATTCCCAGCATCGCTGCATTTTCCAGTGGGATCGCAAAGGTGTAATACGCGGTCGCGTGAACAATGCCGCCCGCAATACAGGCCGTTGCGTATATTTCAGTACGCAGGATCATTGGCACTTCACGCGCCAGAATGTCGCGGATGATCCCGCCGCCCACGCCGGTTAAAACACCCATGCAGATCGCCACCATCGGGCCGGTGCCCGCATTAAACGCCTTGTTTACGCCGATCCCGACAAACACGGCCAGGCCCACCGCATCCAGTACCGGCAGTATCCATTTCGGTAATCGGCGAGGCTGGCGAACCAGCACAATGGTTAACAGGCAGGTGACCATCGCCACCACCAGATCGGTCGGATCTTTTACCCAAAATACCGGGCCATTTGCCAGCGCCATATCACGGATAGTCCCACCTCCCACGGCGGTGACGACGCCCAGCACCAGCACGCCAAACGGATCCATGCGTAGTTTTCCGGCGAGCAGGACGCCGGAGATAGCAAAAACGGCTGTGCCAAGAATATCCAGCCAATAAACGAGCATCGTTAAATCCTCGAACGAATGTTAGTGACTCTCTGCCAGCGCGGCACAGAGCTGTTTTGCGGCGAGGATAATACGCGGGCTGGCGCGTTCAAACCAGTCGCTGTTGAGCGGGATCACCGGAATTTTTAGCTGCCTTTGCCAGAATTGTTCAATTTTAGGAATCTCGCTCGCATTTCCGACCACGACGATAGCCTGTGGCTGGCGCGCCAGAACCTGTTCACGGCTTACCTGGGGCCACGGTACGCGGCTGGCCGCAAAAATATTCTCACCACCACAGACTTCCAGTACCTGGTTCTGAATCGATCCCTTTCCGGTGGTGAACAGCGGCTGGCTGCCAAACTGCAGGAAGATGCGCTTTTTCACGGGCGTGTCGTAGCGGGCTTTCAGCGCGGCATAGGCGCTGAGCATCTGTCTGGCGGCGTCTTCCGCCTTTTTGGGGGTAGGGCTATAGGGAGCCAGGGCGCGTAGCGCCTGCGCGACTTGTTCAATGCTCACCGCGTCAACCCACATCACCCTGATGCCAAGCGAGGTCAGCTGGTTGACCTGCCGCTCGGCGTTGCCGCCGCGCCAGGCCAGCACGAGATCCGGTTTAAGCGCCACGATGCGCTCAAGGTTCATCCCTTGCCAGGTCGCCACCTGTTCAATGCCTGCGGCTTGCGGGGGATAATCGGAAAAGCTGCTCACGCCAACGGGGGTAATGCCGGCGGCAAACGCCAGTTCAGTGTTCGCGGGGGAGAGCGTAATCACACGCGGTACCGCATAGAGCCACAGCGGTGCGAAAAGAAGCAGGGCGGCCAGCGCCCTGATGCTATGTTTAGCCACGTGCCAGAGTCTGCACCAGACGTTCCACCATCACGGTGGACTGTTTTGCCGCAACGGTAAGGAACTCGTCGAAGCTGATGTGGGACTGCTGGTCAGCCACGTCTGAGATGGCGCGAACCACCACGAACGGCACGCTGAAGTTATGGCAAACGTGAGCGATCGCGGTCGCTTCCATCTCAACGGCCACCGCCTGCGGGAAGTTATGGCGAATTTTCGCCAGACCCACGGAGCCATTGATAAACGCATCGCCGCTGACAATCAGGCCGCGTACCGCGTTGAGATTGAGCTCCGCAATGCAGGTTTCTGCCGCGGCAATTAGTTTGTCGTCAGCCTTGAATCCTGCCGGACAGCCCGGGAGCTGGCCGTACTCGTAGCCGAAGGCGGTCACGTCTGCATCGTGGTAACGCGCTTCGTCGGAGACCACGATATCACCCACTTTCAGCGTCGGCGCCAGGCCGCCTGCAGAGCCGGTATTAACGATCACGTCCGGCTTGCAGCGCTCAAGCAGCAGGGTTGCACCCAGCGCAGCAGCCACTTTACCGATGCCTGATTTCAGCAGAGCCACGTCAACACCGTTCAGCTGGCCGGTGTAGATCTCACAACCCCCCAGAGAGAGTGTCTGACGGTTCTCAATTTTGTCACGCAGCAGCGTAACTTCTTCTTCCATTGCACCAATAATGCCGATTTTCATAGATTTACTCGCGATGTGCCTTGTTAAGATGCATAGTCTATCATGCGGTTAAGGGGAAACGCATTCTCAGGCGGGGGAGCACATGTCACCAATCGATTTTCGCACCAAAATTAACTGGCACCGACGTTTCCGTTCGCCGCAGGGCGACAAGAGCGAACATGAGATCCTGCGTATCTTCGAAAGCGATCGCGGACGGATCATCAACTCGCCCGCCATCCGTCGTCTGCAGCAAAAGACCCAGGTGTTTCCGCTTGAGCGTAACGCTGCGGTGCGCACGCGCCTGACCCACTCCATGGAAGTGCAGCAGGTGGGGCGCTATATTGCCAAAGAGGTGTTGAGCCGCCTGAAAGAACAGCGTTTGCTGGAAACCTATGGTCTGGACGAACTGACGGGACCTTTCGAGAGCATCGTTGAGATGGCCTGTCTGATGCATGACATCGGCAACCCGCCTTTCGGTCACTTTGGTGAGGCGGCAATTAATGACTGGTTTAAACAACGGCTGTACCCCTCGGATGCGGTCAGTCAGCCCCTCAGTGATGATCGCTGTATCGTAGGCGATCTCCGCCTGCGTGAAGGGGAAGAGGGGTTGAACGATCTGCGGCGTAAAGTGCGCCAGGATCTCTGTCACTTCGAGGGTAACGCACAGGGCATCCGACTGGTCCATTCACTGATGCGTATGAACCTGACCTGGGCCCAGGTCGGCTGCATCCTGAAATATACCCGCCCCGCATGGTGGATGGGGGAGACGCCTGCATCCCACAGCTATTTAATGAAAAAACCGGGTTATTACCTTTCTGAAGAGGCCTATATTGAACGGCTGCGTAAAGAACTCTCATTGACGCCAAACGGCCGCTTTCCATTGGCCTGGATTATGGAAGCCGCAGATGATATTTCCTATTGCGTGGCCGATCTGGAAGACGCCGTTGAGAAAAGAATCTTCAGCGTCGAGGAACTTTATCAGCATCTTTATGCGGCGTGGGGGACCCATGAAAAAGGGTCGCTGTTTGCGCAGGTTGTCGAAAATGCCTGGGAAAAATCACGCTCAAATACATTAAGCCGCAGTACGGAAGATCAATTCTTTATGTATTTGCGGGTCAATACATTAAATAAACTGGTGCCGTATGCGGCGTCGCGCTTTATTGATAATTTACCGCTGATTTTCGACGGGGAATTCAATCATGCGCTGCTGGAAGATGACAGTAGTTTCAGTCAACTGCTCGAACTTTATAAACATGTGGCGATGCGGCATGTGTTCAGCCATCCGGATGTTGAACAGTTAGAGCTGCAGGGTTACCGGGTAATCAGTGGGTTACTGGAAATTTATTCCCCGTTGCTTCAGCTGTCGGTCGACGAGTTCAGTGAGCTGGTGGAACACGAGCGCGTGCGCCGAATACCTATCGAATCGCGACTTTATCAGAAACTCTCGACCCGTCATCGTCTGGCGTATGTCGAAGCGATGAGCAAGCTGGATCGCCATTCTTCTCAATGGCCGGTGATGGAATATTATTATCGCTGCCGTCTTATCCAGGACTATATCAGCGGCATGACCGACCTGTATGCCTGGGATGAATACCGCAAGCTCATGGCGGTGGAATAACCCCGGAGTTTTGTAAAGACGGCCAATAAATTTTTACCTTTTCCATAAACTTATCGCCGGAACTAAGCGGTATAAAATGAATCTGAGTTACACAGCAATTTTGCGTTACCTGTAAATCGAGATTGAGAAACATGAAAAAAACCACATTAGCAATGAGTGCACTGGCTCTGAGTTTAGGTTTAGCGCTGTCTCCTCTGACTGCTACTGCAGCCGAGACCGCGTCGTCGGCAGCAACCGCACAGCAGATGCCAAGCCTGGCACCGATGCTCGAAAAAGTGATGCCATCGGTGGTGAGTATTAACGTTGAGGGTAGCACGACCGTCAATACGCCGCGCATGCCGCGTAACTTCCAGCAGTTCTTTGGCGACAACTCGCCGTTCTGCCAGGACGGTTCACCTTTCCAGAGCTCTCCGTTCTGTCAGGGCGGTGGCGCGGGGGATGACAGCCAGGGCGGCGGCCAGCAACAGAAATTCATGGCGCTTGGCTCGGGGGTCATTATTGATGCAGCGAAAGGCTACGTCGTGACCAACAACCACGTTGTTGATAACGCTAACAGCATTAAAGTTCAGCTCAGCGATGGTCGTAAATTCGACGCTAAAGTGGTCGGTAAAGATCCGCGCTCTGACATCGCGCTGATCCAGATTCAGGATCCGAAAAACCTGACGGCGATTAAGATTGCCGACTCCGACGCGCTGCGCGTGGGTGACTATACCGTCGCGATCGGTAACCCGTTCGGTCTGGGCGAAACGGTGACCTCCGGTATCGTCTCTGCCCTGGGGCGCAGTGGCCTTAATGCCGAAAACTATGAAAACTTCATCCAGACGGATGCGGCGATCAACCGGGGTAACTCCGGCGGCGCGCTGGTGAACCTGAACGGTGAACTGATCGGTATCAATACCGCGATCCTGGCACCGGACGGCGGCAACATCGGTATCGGCTTTGCGATCCCAAGTAATATGGTGAAAAACCTGACCGCGCAGATGGTGCAGTATGGCCAGGTGAAACGCGGTGAGCTGGGTATCCTCGGTACGGAGTTGAACTCCGAACTGGCGAAGGCAATGAAAGTCGACGCTCAGCGTGGAGCATTTGTCAGCCAGGTGATGCCGAACTCCTCTGCCGCAAAAGCGGGTATTAAAGCGGGGGATGTGATCACCTCCCTGAACGGTAAACCGATCAGCAGCTTTGCTGCCCTGCGTGCGGAAGTGGGTTCCATGCCGATTGGCAGTAAAGTCACCCTCGGCCTGCTGCGCGACGGCAAGGCGGTTAACGTGAGCCTGGAGCTGCAGCAGAGCAGCCAGAATCAGGTTGATTCAAGCACCATCTTCAGCGGTATTGAAGGCGCAGAGATGAGCAACAAAGGGGCAGATAAAGGCGTGGTAGTGAATAACGTAAAAGCGAATTCACCTGCAGCCCGTATCGGCCTGAAGAAAGGAGATGTGATCATGGGCGCTAACCAGCAGCCGGTGAAAAACATCGCGGAACTGCGCAAAATTCTCGACAGCAAGCCTTCCGTGCTGGCGCTCAATATCCAGCGTGGTGACACCTCTATTTACCTGCTGATGCAGTAATCCTCTTAAGCCCCTGTACGCAGGGGCTTTCTCTTTTCTGTGACCCTTTCCACAAGTCCATACTTCTCTCCCCGGCTTTGTGCATCTGCACAATGCGACCGTAATGAAACTCCCCTATGCTTGAGCTCTGCTCACAGGAGGGTTACATGGCTGGCTGGCATCTTGATACCAAAATGGCGCAGGATATTGTGGCGCGCACCATGCGCATCATCGATACCAATATCAACGTAATGGATGCCCGTGGGCGCATTATAGGTAGCGGCGATCGTGAACGGATTGGGGAATTGCACGAAGGTGCGCTGCTGGTGCTTTCCCAGGGGCGGGTCGTGGATATCGACGATGCGGTAGCGAAACATCTTCATGGTGTTCGTCAGGGTATTAATTTACCGCTGCGCCTGGAAGGGGAAATTGTTGGCGTTATTGGCCTGACCGGGGAACCGGAGTCTCTGCGAAAATATGGCGAGCTGGTCTGTATGACGGCTGAAATGATGCTGGAGCAGTCGCGCCTGATGCACCTGCTGGCGCAGGACAGCCGCCTGCGCGAAGAGCTGGTGATGAATCTAATTCAGGCGGAAGAGCATACGCCTGCACTCAGTGAGTGGGCGCAGCGTCTGGGGATCGATCTGAACCAGCCGCGCGTGGTGGCGGTGATTGAGGTGGATAGCGGCCAGCTTGGCGTGGATAGCGCGATGGCGGAGCTGCAGCAGCTGCAAAATGCGCTGGCGACGCCGGAACGCAATAATCTGGTGGCGATTGTTTCTCTGACGGAAATGGTGGTGCTCAAACCGGCGCTTAATCAGTTTGGTCGCTGGGATGCGGAAGATCATCGCCGTCGTGTGGAGCAGCTGATAGCGCGTATGCAGGAGAATGGTCACCTGCGTTTTCGCGTTGCATTGGGGAATTACTTTACCGGGCCGGGCAGTATCGCCCGCTCGTGGCGGACTGCACGCACCACTATGATGGTGGGCAAACAGCGGATGCCGGAAAGCCGTAGTTACTTCTATCAGGATTTGATGTTGCCGGTGTTGCTCGACAGCCTGCGCGGCGGCTGGCAGGCCAACGAGCTGGCGCGCCCGTTGGCACGCCTGAAAGCGATGGACAATAACGGTCTGCTGCGCCGGACGCTACAGGCGTGGTTCCGTCATAACGTGCAGCCGCTGGCAACGTCGAAGGCGCTGTTTATTCACCGCAATACCCTGGAGTATCGGCTCAACCGGATTTCGGAACTGACGGGGTTAGATCTGGGGAATTTCGACGACAGGTTGCTGCTGTATGTGGCGTTGCAGCTGGATGAACAGCGATGATGCTTTTTGCCGGGTGGCGGCTTCGCCTTACCCGGCCTACATGATGGTTTTCGCCCTCTCCCTGTGGGAGAGGGCCGGGATGAGGGCATCAGGCCGCACCCAACTTATTTGTTGCGAGTTAATTTCTCAAGATCCGCTTCAATCTCGCTGATCTTGTTGGTGACAACGCTTTCCAGATGACGCAGATCGTCAAGGATCTTACGCTTGAGATCAACTTCAGTACGGTCGCGCTGGCAGATCTGATCGAGTTCATCGATCACATAACGCAGGTTAGGGCTGATTTCCTGTACTTCTTTGTAACCCTGTCCTACGCCGTCAGCAACGACGGTCTTACGCTGGCGTGGATATTTAAACTTCACGCTTTTGGCGAAAAACTCGCCTTTATCCTTGTGAAAATAGATTTTCAAAATATCGTTATTGGCTTCCTGACGGAGGCTGTAACGATCAATTTCATCAGGATTGGTAATGCCCAGACTTTTCAGATTATCGTACATAGCGGTACCCTTGATCTCAACATAACCTTTGAATAATTAACGAAAAAATCTACTTTCGCCACCCTCAGATACAAAAAAAGCGGGGTTGCCCCCGCTTTTTGTTATACCCGATTAATCGATGGTACGCAGCAACTCATTGATGCCGACTTTACCGCGGGTTTTCGCATCCACTTTCTTCACGATAACCGCACAGTACAGGCTGTATTTACCATCTTTAGACGGCAGGTTGCCGGAGACCACCACAGAGCCTGCCGGAACGCGGCCGTAATGCACTTCGCCGGTTTCGCGGTCGTAAATACGGGTGCTCTGACCGATGTAAACGCCCATGGAGATCACGGAGCCTTCTTCAACGATCACGCCTTCTACTACTTCAGAACGCGCGCCGATGAAGCAGTTGTCTTCGATGATGGTCGGGTTAGCCTGCAGTGGCTCCAGAACACCACCAATGCCCACGCCGCCGGACAGGTGAACGTTTTTACCGATCTGCGCGCAGGAACCGACCGTCGCCCAGGTGTCTACCATCGTACCTTCGTCAACGTAGGCACCGATGTTCACGTAGGATGGCATCAGCACGGTATTGCGTGCGATGAATGCCCCCTGACGTACCGCCGCTGGCGGTACCACGCGGAAGCCTTCTTTCTGGAAACGTGCTTCGTCGTAGTCAGCGAATTTCATCGGCACTTTATCGAAGTAGCGGCTTTCAGCTCCGTCGATAACCTGGTTATCGTTGATACGGAAAGAGAGCAGCACGGCTTTTTTCAGCCATTGATGAGTGACCCACTGACCGTCGATTTTTTCTGCCACGCGCAGGGCGCCGGAATCCAGCAGGGAAATCACCTGGTTTACCGCTTCACGGGTCACGGTATCCACATTTGCCGGGGTAATCTCGGCGCGACGCTCAAAGGCGGACTCAATAACGTTCTGTAACTGCTGCATGGTTTACTCTTTCCATTTCACTAAAAAACACGTCACCCTTTATCGTTTGGATTGAGGGCTGCTGTCAACCGTTGTTGCACTTCAAGTTGCAGGTCATTATTAAGGGCACGCCGGTCCGCTGTGGCGATTATAAATAAATCTTCTACTCGCTCGCCAATGGTTGTAATTCTTGCCCCATGAAGCGAAATTCCCAGATCGGCAAAAACCTGGCCGACGCGGGCAAGTAGCCCAGGCTGGTCGAGCGCAATCAGCTCCAGGAACGATTTACGGTCGGTGTGGGTCGGCAGGAAATTGACCTCGGTATCGACGGTAAAGTGGCGCAGCTTCGCCGGCTGGCGACGCGGCTGCGGCGGCTGCCAGCTGCGCTGGGTAATCGCCTGTTCCAGACCAAAGCGTATTCCTTCATGTCTGTCAGACGACAGCGGGCTGCCGTCCGGTTCCAGTACAATAAAGGTATCCATCGCCATGCCGTCGCGGGTCGTGAAAATCTGCGCGTCGTGAACGCTCAGATTACGCCTGTCCAGCTCGGCGCACACCGCAGCAAACAGATAAGGCCGGTCCGGGCTCCAGATGAAAATCTCCGTCCCACCGCGCGTGGCCTGTGGGCTGAGCAGGATCATCGGCTGTGACAAGTCATGCCGGAGCAGGTGCCGCGCATGCCACGCAAGCTGGTTTGGGCTATGGCGGACAAAGTAGTTAGCGCGACAGCGGGCCCAAATCTGGTGTAACGCCTCTTCATCAATGTTGTCCATACGCAGCAGCGCCAGGGCCTGCAGCTGATGGTGGCGCACACGCTCGCGCATGTCCGGGGTATTTTGCATCCCGCGACGCAGCTGTTTTTCCGTCGCAAAGTAGAGCTCACGCAGCAGGCTCTGCTTCCAGCTGTTCCACAGCGTTTCGTTGGTGGCGCAGATATCGGCCACCGTCAGGCAGACCAGATAGCGCAGACGGTTTTCCGTCTGAACTTCCTCCGCAAACTGCTTGATGACCTCTGGATCCTGAATATCACGACGCTGGGCGGTGACCGACATCAGCAGATGATGGCGCACCAGCCAGGCAACCAGCTGTGTTTCGCGTGAGTTCAGGCCGTGCAGCTCGGCAAATTTCAGCACATCCTGCGCGCCCAGGACCGAATGGTCACCGCCACGACCTTTGGCGATGTCGTGGAAGAGGGCGGCAATCAGGATCAGTTCTGGATGAGTAAGGCGCGGCCATAATTCCACGCACAGCGGGTGACGGGAGCGCGTCTCTTCTTTCGCAAAGCTCTCCAGCTTGAGCATAACGCGGATAGTGTGTTCATCCACCGTATAGGCGTGGAACAGATCGAACTGCATCTGCCCGACAATGTGCGACCACTGCGGCATATAGGCCCACAGCACGCTGTGGCGGTGCATCGGCAGCAGACCGCGGCTGACGGCGCCCGGGTGGCGAAGCATGCTCAGGAACAGCGATCGGGCTTCCGGGATATAGCACAGCGGCTCCGTCAAATGACGGCGCGCATGGCGCAGATGACGCAGGGTGGTGGAGTAGATCCCGGTGATGGTGCTGTTGCGAACCATGGTGTAGAACATCCGCAGGATCGCTTCCGGCTCGCGAATAAACAGCGTTTCGTCGCGCAGATCGATAAGCGTGCCGCGCAGCTGGAATTCGTCATCAATCGGGCGCGGTTTTTCGTCCGCCGTCAGCGCCAGGATGGCCTCGTCGAACAGCTGCAGCAGCATCTGGTTGAGCTCGGTGACGCGGCGGGTGACGCGGAAGAAATCCTTCATCATGTGCTCAACCGGCTCGTTTCCTTCACCGCTGTAGTTGAGGCGCTGGGCAACGCTGAGCTGGCGGTCAAACAGCAGACGGTTATCGTAGCGGGTGACTTCCAGATGCAGGGCGAAGCGAATGCGCCACAGCAGGTGCAGACACTCGTTGAGCTCGTTACGTTCGGCCTCGGTTAAGAAGCCAAAGCCCACCATTTCATCCAGCGAGGTGGCGCCAAAGTGGCGCCGGGCGACCCACTGTAAGGTGTGGATGTCGCGCAGGCCGCCAGGGCTGCTTTTAATATCTGGCTCAAGGTTATAGCTGGTGCCGTGGTAGCGCTGGTGGCGCTGGTTTTGCTCCTCGACCTTTGCCGCGAAGAATTTTTCTGACGGCCAGAAACCGTCGCTGAAGATGTGTTTTTGCAGCTCCAGGAACAGCGCGACGTCGCCTATCAGCAGACGGGTTTCAATCAGGTTAGTGGCCACGGTCAGGTCCGATAACCCTTCCAGCAGACACTCTTCCAGGGTGCGCACGCTGTGGCCGACTTCCAGTTTGACGTCCCAGAGCAGGGTCAGCAGTTCGCCAATCTTTTGCGCCTGTTCGTCCGGCAGCTTTTTACGGCTTAAGATCAGGAGATCGATATCGGAAAGCGGGTGCAGCTCTCCGCGGCCATAGCCCCCGACGGCAACCAGCGCCACATCACTGATTTGCCCAAATCCGTAATCGATCCACAGACGCTGCAGCAGCTGATCGATAAATTCGGTACGCGCTTCGATCAGTTGCTCGGCGGAGATACCGGCATCAAACGCGCTGCCCAGCCAGCGCTGGAAGACATCCATATGGGCTTTAATGCCGGCGCAGTTCAGCTCGTGCTGCGGCCAGACGCCCGGATTGTCGGGCTGGTCGGGGAGGGTGGGAAGTGCTGTGTTAGCATACTGTTCGGGTAAAAGATTACTCATCGTGCGCCACCCATAAGAAAAAACTATAGCCATTAAAAAAGCCGGCATTTGCCGGCTTTTTTATCATTCATCGTGCGTCAGTATCGCCGGGATGGTGTCATCCTTGCGCAACGTCATAATTTCGCAGCCGTTGTCTGTTACCACAATAGTATGCTCGTACTGTGCAGACAAGCTTCTGTCTTTGGTTTTCACCGTCCAGCCGTCTTTCATGGTACGGATGCGGTAATCACCGGCGTTGACCATCGGTTCGATGGTAAAGGTCATGCCTTTTTGCAGCACCACGCCGCCGTCATCCGCATCATAATGCAGAACCTGCGGCTCTTCATGGAAGACGCGACCAATGCCGTGCCCGCAGTATTCACGCACCACGGAGAAACCTTCTGCCTCGACAAATTTCTGAATTGCCGCACCGATGGTACGCAGGCGAATGCCCGGTTTCACCATTTTCAGCGCCAGGTAGAGGCTCTCTTGCGTCACTTTACACAGACGCTCGCCAAGAATCGTTGGCTTGCCCACGATGAACATTTTTGAAGTGTCACCGTGGTAGTCATCTTTAATAACGGTGACGTCGATGTTGACGATGTCGCCATCTTTCAGCAGTTTTTCGTCGTCCGGGATACCGTGGCACACCACTTCATTAATGGAGATGCAGACGGATTTCGGGAAACCGTGGTAGCCGAGGCAGGCGGAAACCGCGTGCTGCTCGTTCACGATATAGTCATTACAGATGCGGTCCAGTTCACCGGTGCTGACGCCCGGCTTCACGAACGGCTCGATCATTTCCAGCACTTCCGCGGCCAGACGACCGGCGACGCGCATCTTTTCAATTTCTTCAGGGGTCTTAATAGAGATAGCCATGTAATCTGTCCATCGGTGTCGATTTTTTCGACAATACTAGTCTAAGTGTTGTCAATGGTATCAGTCAGGCACACCCCGTGCCAAATTGAGAATCATTAACAGCACACTCCGCCAACAACTGTTGGTTTATGGCGGCGTTTTGTGGTATAAAGCGCGCCGGACTTCCGATCCATTTCAGATACACAGGCTGGACGGAAGCGACAAATCTCACTTTGTGTAACAACACACACGTATCGGCACATATTCCGGGGTGCCCTTTGGGGTCGGTAATATGGGATACGTGGAGGCATAACCCCAACTTTTAATATAGAGGTTTTAAACATGGCAACTGTTTCCATGCGCGACATGCTCAAGGCTGGTGTTCACTTTGGTCACCAGACCCGTTACTGGAACCCGAAAATGAAGCCTTTCATCTTCGGCGCTCGTAACAAAGTTCACATCATCAACCTTGAGAAAACTGTACCAATGTTCAACGAAGCCCTGGCTGAGCTGAACAAGATCGCTTCCCGTAAAGGTAAGATTCTGTTCGTTGGTACTAAGCGCGCTGCAAGCGAAGCTGTGAAAGATGCTGCTAACAGCTGCGACCAGTTCTTCGTGAACCATCGCTGGTTGGGCGGCATGCTGACTAACTGGAAAACTGTTCGTCAGTCCATCAAACGCCTGAAAGATCTGGAAACCCAGTCTCAGGACGGTACTTTCGACAAGCTGACTAAGAAAGAAGCGCTGATGCGCACTCGTGAACTGGACAAGCTGGAAAACAGCCTGGGCGGTATCAAAGATATGGGCGGCCTGCCAGACGCGCTGTTCGTAATCGATGCAGACCACGAGCACATCGCAATCAAAGAAGCTAACAACCTGGGTATTCCGGTATTCGCTATCGTTGATACCAACTCCGATCCGGACGGTGTTGACTTCGTTATCCCGGGTAACGACGACGCAATCCGTGCTGTTAGCCTGTACCTGAGCGCTGTTGCTGCTACCGTTCGTGAAGGCCGTTCCCAGGATCTGGCTTCTCAGGCGGAAGAAAGCTTCGTAGAAGCTGAATAATAAGGTTTTACCCCTTATTAGTACCGTGTATGAATAGGGGCCCATTACCGGCCCCTTTTTTCAATTTACACTGTTTGGCCTCCGGCCGGGCAGTTCACATCTCCCGAGGATTTAAGAATGGCTGAAATTACCGCATCCCTGGTAAAAGAGCTGCGCGAGCGTACTGGCGCAGGCATGATGGATTGCAAAAAAGCGCTGACTGAAGCGAACGGCGACATCGAGCTGGCAATCGAAAACATGCGTAAATCCGGTGCGATCAAAGCAGCTAAAAAAGCAGGCAACGTTGCTGCTGACGGCGTGATCATCACTAAGATCGACGGCAACTACGGTATCATTCTGGAAGTTAACTGCCAGACTGACTTCGTGGCTAAAGATGGTGGTTTCCAGGCATTTGCTAACAAAGTTCTGGACGCTGCTGTTGCAGGCAAAATCACTGACGTTGAAGTTCTGAAAGCACAGTTCGAAGAAGAACGTGTTGCGCTGGTTGCTAAAATCGGTGAGAACATCAACATCCGTCGCGTTGCTTCTCTGGAAGGCGACGTTCTGGGCTCTTACCAGCACGGTGCACGTATCGGTGTTCTGGTTGCGGCTAAAGGCGCTGACGAAGAGCTGGTTAAACAGCTGGCTATGCACATCGCTGCAAGCAAACCAGAGTTCGTTAAGCCAGAAGACGTGTCTGCTGAAGTGGTAGAAAAAGAGTACCAGGTTCAGCTGGACATCGCGATGCAGTCTGGTAAACCAAAAGAAATCGCAGAGAAAATGGTTGAAGGCCGCATGAAGAAATTCACCGGCGAAGTTTCTCTGACTGGCCAGCCATTCGTTATGGATCCAAGCAAGTCTGTTGCTCAGCTGCTGAAAGAGCACAACGCTGACGTGACTGGCTTCATCCGCTTCGAAGTGGGCGAAGGCATCGAGAAAGTTGAGACTGACTTCGCAGCAGAAGTTGCTGCAATGTCCAAGCAGTCTTAATGATTGAAAAGGAGCCGCCTGAGGGCGGCTTCTTTTTGTCACCCGTCAGACGAAAATCAGACAGGATCCCGTATCGCTGTGCTGATATGCGACATACTATGTCGCCAGAATTAACCCCCATCTTAATCGTTGACAGTCTCAGGAAAGAAACATGGCTACCAATGCAAAACCCGTGTACAAACGCATTCTGCTTAAGCTGAGTGGCGAAGCGCTGCAGGGATCGGAAGGCTTCGGTATTGATGCAAGCATCCTTGATCGCATGGCACAGGAAATCAAAGAACTGGTCGAACTGGGTATCCAGGTTGGCGTGGTCATTGGCGGTGGCAACCTCTTCCGTGGTGCTGGTCTGGCGAAAGCGGGGATGAACCGCGTTGTAGGCGACCACATGGGTATGCTGGCAACCGTCATGAATGGTCTGGCAATGCGTGATGCACTGCATCGTGCCTATGTGAATGCCCGCCTGATGTCCGCGATTCCACTGAATGGCGTGTGCGATAATTACAGCTGGGCAGAAGCCATCAGCCTGCTGCGCAACAACCGCGTGGTGATCCTCTCCGCCGGTACGGGTAACCCGTTCTTTACGACCGATTCCGCTGCCTGCCTGCGCGGTATCGAGATTGAAGCCGATGTGGTACTGAAAGCGACCAAAGTCGATGGCGTGTTTACTGCCGACCCGGCAAAAGATCCTTCTGCCACCATGTACGATCAGCTGAGCTACAGCGAAGTACTGGAAAAAGAGCTGAAAGTGATGGATCTTGCCGCCTTCACGCTGGCTCGCGACCACAAACTGCCGATCCGTGTCTTCAACATGAACAAACCTGGCGCACTGCGTCGCGTGGTCATGGGTGAAAAAGAAGGCACTTTGATCACGGAATAATTTCCGTTGACGATAAATACAGGTAAGATTCCGCTTTATTTTGTAGTGGTATCTTACCCGGACGCGCCTTTGGCGTTGTCATGAATTAAACGCGACTATACTTAGCACACCTGTAGCGCTGTGCTGGCGGATAGTCTGCCTGAGACAAGTTTTCAAGGATTCGTAACGTGATTAACGACATCAGAAAAGATGCTGAAGTACGCATGGAAAAATGCGTAGAAGCGTTCAAAACCCAAATCAGCAAAATCCGTACTGGCCGTGCTTCCCCAAGCCTGCTGGATGGCATCATCGTAGAGTACTACGGTACGCCAACCCCGCTGCGCCAGCTGGCAAGCGTTACCGTAGAAGATACCCGTACGCTGAAAATCAACGTATTCGATCGTTCTATGGGCCCGGCGGTTGAGAAAGCGATTATGGCGTCTGACCTCGGTCTGAACCCAAGCTCTGCAGGCGCTGACATCCGCGTTCCGCTGCCTCCGCTGACCGAAGAGCGTCGTAAAGACCTGATCAAAGTGGTGCGTGGTGAAGCTGAGCAGGGTCGTGTTTCCGTCCGTAACGTGCGTCGCGACGCGAACGATAAAGTTAAAGCGCTGCTGAAAGAAAAAGAGATCAGTGAAGATGACGATCGTCGTTCCCAGGACGACATTCAGAAAATGACTGACGCTGCCATCAAGAAAATTGATGCGGCGCTGGCAGATAAAGAAGCGGAACTGATGCAGTTCTGATTTCTGTCGTACACTGATAAACGCCGTTCAGAGGGACTTCGGGTCTTGCTGGCGGCGTTTTGCTTTTATCTGGTCTAACTTTTTTCGGGCATCTCATGAAGCATTTAACTCTCCTCGGCTCAACCGGATCTATTGGTTGCAGCACTCTCGACGTTGTTCGCCATAATCCTGAACTTTACACCGTGACAGCACTGGTGGCCGGTAAGAATGTGCAGCGAATGGTCGAGCAGTGTCTGGAGTTTACGCCCCGTTATGCAGTGATGGATGATGAAGAGAGTGCCCGCCAGGTAAAGGCACTGCTACAGGAGAAGGGCGGTCGTACCGAGGTCCTGAGCGGCCAACAGGCCGCCTGCGAGATGGCTGCGCTGGGTGATGTTGATCAGGTCATGGCGGCCATTGTCGGCGCGGCCGGACTGCTGCCGACGCTTGCCGCGATTGATGCCGGTAAAGACGTATTGCTGGCCAATAAAGAGTCGCTGGTCACCTGCGGACGCCTGTTTATGGACGCAGTGAAGCAGCGCGGCGCGCGTCTTTTGCCCGTCGACAGCGAGCACAACGCGATTTTTCAGAGTTTACCGCAACCTTTTCAACAGAACCTGGGGTACGCTGACCTTGAGCAGAATGGTGTGGTATCTATTCTGCTTACCGGGTCTGGTGGCCCGTTCCGTGAAACGCCACTGTCTGAACTGCGTGCAATGACGCCGGATCAGGCGTGCCGCCATCCGAACTGGTCGATGGGGCGTAAAATCTCCGTTGACTCTGCCACCATGATGAACAAAGGTCTGGAATACATTGAAGCGCGCTGGTTGTTTAATGCGTCAGCGAAACAGATGGAAGTACTGATTCACCCGCAATCGGTAATTCACTCGATGGTACGTTATCAGGATGGCAGCGTACTGGCCCAGTTGGGCGAGCCGGATATGCGTACACCTATCGCGCATTCCATGGCGTGGCCGAATCGGGTGAAATCCGGCGTGAAGCCGCTTGATTTCTGCAAGCTAAGTTCCCTGACATTCAGTGAACCAGACTATGACCGCTATCCTTGTCTGAAGCTTGCGATGAATGCCTTTGACCAGGGGCAGGCGGCGACGACAGCACTGAACGCAGCCAATGAAATTACTGTTGAAGCATTTCTGAATCAACAGATCCGTTTTACCGATATCGCGTCGTTAAATTTATCGGTACTGGAGAAGATGGATTTGCGCGAACCACAAAGCGTGGAAGAGGTGCTGGCGGTAGATGCAGCTGCACGTGATATTGCGCGCCACCAGGTGACACGTCTCGCAAGCTGGTGATAAAGCAAGCACTAGTCGTCGTGCTATTTGTTAGCGTTGGGCTTCAGTGATATAGTCTGCGCCACCTGATCGCAGGTATTTGACTTTAAGTGGTCAGGTAAGCCGTGGTTTGACACGGCTTTTTTATGTATAGGCTTCAGTATTCCTGAGTACCGTTAAATCCTTTTCAGGGACAAAAAACGCGTTATGTTGTCTGCGAATCAACCAATAAGCGAAAACTTGCCAGCTCATGGCTGCCGTCATGTAGCAATCATTATGGATGGCAATGGCCGCTGGGCGAAAAGACAAGGGAAGATACGAGCCTTTGGGCATAAAGCTGGGGCGAAATCGGTTCGCCGCGCCGTTTCTTTTGCCGCCAATAACGGCATTGATGCGTTAACGCTCTATGCTTTTAGCAGTGAAAACTGGAATCGACCGCAGCAGGAAGTGACCGCGTTGATGGAATTGTTTGTGTGGGCGCTAGACAGCGAAGTAAAAAGCCTGCACCGCCACAACGTCCGCCTGCGTATCATTGGCGATACCAGTCGTTTTAACTCACGTTTGCAGGAACGAATTCGTAAGGCTGAAGCGCTGACTGAAAATAATACCGGTCTGACGCTGAATATTGCGGCGAATTACGGCGGACGCTGGGATATTATCCAGGGCGTTCGGCATCTGGCCGAGCAGGTTCAGGAAGGGCTGTTGAGACCCGACCAAATTGATGAAGAGGCGCTGAGCAAGCAAATCTGCATGAATGAACAGGCGCCTGTGGATTTGGTAATTAGGACAGGGGGAGAACATCGCATAAGTAACTTTTTGATATGGCAAATTGCCTATGCCGAACTTTACTTTACAGATGTTCTTTGGCCCGATTTTGATGAACAAGACTTTGAAGGTGCGCTGCATGCCTTTGCCAATCGAGAGCGTCGTTTCGGCGGCACCGAGCCTGGTGGCGACAAAGCCTGATGGGGGTAGCTTTTGCTGAAGTATCGCCTGATTTCCGCTTTTGTATTAATACCCATTGTCATTGCGGCGCTGTTTTTACTGCCCCCAGTGGGATTCGCTATTGTTACGTTGGTGGTGTGCATGCTCGCCGCGTGGGAATGGGGACAGTTTAGCGGCTTTACTTCGCGCAGTCAGCGAGTATGGCTTGCGGTACTCTGTGGCTTCATTCTGGCCATAATGCTGTTTACGTTGCCTGAATATCACCATGATATCCATCAACCGCTGGTTGCCGGCTCCTTGTGGATATCTCTGGCCTGGTGGGTTGCAGCGCTACTGCTGGTGCTGTTTTATCCTGGCTCTGCGGCGCTATGGCGTAATTCAAAAGTGCTGCGACTGATTTTTGGCTTGCTCACCATTATTCCCTTCTTTTGGGGGATGGTCGCGCTGCGCGCCTGGCACTACGACGAAAACCACTACAGCGGTGCGATCTGGCTGCTTTATGTGATGATTCTCGTCTGGGGGGCTGACTCCGGGGCCTATATGTTTGGTAAACTGTTTGGCAAACATAAACTGGCGCCGAAGGTTTCTCCGGGCAAAACCTGGCAAGGCTTCATCGGCGGCTTGTTTACGGCAGCAATTATCTCCTGGGGCTACGGCGTCTGGGCGAATCTGGAAGTGGCACCGTCAATACTGCTGGTGTGCTCGATTTTTGCTGCGCTTGCCTCGGTGCTCGGTGATTTAACCGAAAGTATGTTCAAGCGTGAAGCAGGGATTAAGGACAGCGGACACCTGATTCCAGGGCATGGCGGTATACTGGATCGCATTGATAGCCTGACAGCGGCTGTTCCAGTGTTTGCTTGCTTGCTTTTACTGGTATTCGGGACGATTTAACGGAAGGTTTTATGCTGAGCATTCTCTGGAATCTGGCGGCGTTCATTGTTGCACTGGGTGTGCTGATTACCGTGCATGAATTTGGCCATTTCTGGGTTGCTCGCCGTTGCGGTGTGCGGGTAGAGCGGTTTTCCATCGGTTTTGGCAAATCGCTCTGGACGCGCACTGACCGTCACGGTACGGAGTTTGTCATCGCCCTCATCCCGCTGGGCGGCTACGTCAAAATGCTCGACGAACGCGTTGAGCCTGTCGCCCCTGAGCTGCGACACAGCGCCTTCAACAATAAAACAGTTGGACAACGCGCCGCCATCATTGCTGCCGGACCGGTAGCTAACTTCATCTTTGCTGTTTTCGCTTACTGGCTGGTGTTTATCATCGGCGTCCCCGGCGTGCGTCCGGTAGTGGGTGAAATAGCGCCCAACTCCATTGCGGCGAGTGCGCAAATTACATCCGGGATGGAACTTAAAGCGATTGATGGCATCGAAACCCCTGATTGGGATGCCGTGCGACTGCAGCTGGTAGCCAAAATTGGCGATCCGCAGACCACCATCAGCGTATCGCCGTTTGGTTCAGACACGCGCCAGGACAAAGTGCTCGATTTACGTCACTGGCGTTTCGAGCCAGACAAAGAGGATCCCGTCGCTGCGCTGGGCATTCGTCCTCGTGGTGCACAGATCGAGCCGGTGTTAGCCGAAGTACAGGCAAATTCGGCCGCGAGCAAAGCAGGTTTGCAAGCAGGCGACAGGATCGTTAAAGTCGATGGTCAACCATTAACAGAGTGGATGACCTTTGTTACTCTGGTGCGCGATAATCCGGGAACGTCTCTCGCGCTGGAAGTTGAAAGGCAAGGCAGTCCGCTTTCGCTGACGCTGATCCCGGATACGAAGTCGGTCGGCAAAAAGGCAGAAGGGTTTGCAGGCGTAGTGCCAAAAGTGATCCCGCTGCCAGATGAGTACAAGACAATACGCCAGTATGGGCCGTTCAGTGCCATCCTTGAAGCCACGGATAAAACATGGCAACTGATGAAACTGACGGTCAACATGTTGGGGAAATTGATAACCGGTGACGTGAAACTGAACAACCTCAGTGGGCCAATTTCGATTGCCCAGGGGGCTGGGATGTCAGCGGAATTCGGGGTGATTTACTATCTCATGTTCCTCGCGCTCATTAGCGTGAACCTTGGGATAATCAACCTGTTCCCGCTTCCCGTTTTAGACGGGGGTCATCTGCTGTTTTTAGCGATTGAAAAGCTAAAAGGCGGACCGGTATCCGAGCGAGTTCAAGACTTTAGTTATCGCATTGGCTCGATTTTGCTGGTGCTGTTAATGGGGCTTGCACTTTTCAATGATTTCTCTCGGTTGTAAGAGAGTTAGTTAGGAAGAACGCATAATAACGATGGCGATGAAAAAGTTGCTCATAGCGTCGCTGCTGTTTAGCAGCGCCACCGTATACGGTGCTGACGGGTTCGTAGTGAAAGACATTCATTTCGAAGGCCTTCAGCGTGTCGCCGTTGGTGCGGCCCTCCTCAGTATGCCTGTGCGCCCCGGCGATACGGTTAATGATGATGACATCAGTAACACCATCCGTGCTCTGTTTGCCACCGGCAACTTCGAGGATGTCCGCGTCCTGCGCGATGGTGATACCCTGCTGGTACAGGTAAAAGAACGTCCAACGATCGCCAGTATCACTTTCTCCGGTAACAAGTCGGTGAAAGATGACATGCTCAAGCAGAACCTTGAAGCATCCGGTGTTCGTGTGGGGGAATCTCTGGACCGCACAACCCTTTCAGACATTGAAAAAGGTCTGGAAGACTTCTACTACAGCGTCGGTAAATACAGCGCCAGCGTGAAAGCGGTGGTGACGCCACTGCCACGTAACCGCGTTGACCTGAAACTGGTCTTCCAGGAAGGTGTTTCAGCGAAGATCCAGCAGATCAACATTGTCGGTAACCACGCGTTCAGCACCGACGAACTGATCTCCACTTTCCAGCTGCGTGACGAAGTGCCGTGGTGGAACGTGGTGGGCGATCGCAAATACCAGAAACAGAAACTGGCGGGCGATCTTGAAACTCTGCGCAGCTACTATCTGGATCGTGGCTATGCGCGTTTCAACATTGACTCGACTCAGGTCAGCCTGACGCCGGACAAGAAAGGTATCTACATTACGATTAACATCACTGAAGGCGATCAGTACAAGCTTTCGGGTGTTGAAGTGAGTGGTAACCTGGCGGGGCATTCTGCTGAAATCGAATCGCTGACCAAAATTCAGCCAGGCGATCTCTACAGCGGCTCCAAAGTCACCAAAATGGAAGACAGCATTAAGAAGCTGCTCGGCCGTTATGGTTATGCCTATCCGCGCGTACAAACGCAGCCGGAAATCAACGATGCGGATAAAACCGTTAAGCTGCACGTTAATGTTGATGCGGGCAACCGTTTCTACGTGCGTAAGATCCGCTTCGTCGGTAACGACACCTCCAAAGACTCCGTTCTGCGTCGCGAAATGCGTCAGATGGAAGGCGCATGGTTAGGTAGCGATCTCGTTGATCAGGGTAAAGAGCGTCTGAACCGTCTGGGCTATTTTGAAACGGTTGATACCGATACCCAGCGCGTACCGGGCAGCCCGGACCAGGTTGACGTCGTTTATAAAGTGAAAGAGCGTAACACCGGTAGCTTCAACTTCGGTGTGGGCTACGGTACTGAAAGCGGCGTGAGCTTCCAGGTCGGTGTACAGCAAGATAACTGGCTGGGTACAGGTTACTCTGTGGGTATTAACGGTACCAAAAACGACTACCAGACCTACTCGGAGTTCTCTGTCACTAACCCATACTTCACCGTTGATGGTGTGAGCCTGGGTGGTCGTATCTTCTATAACGACTTTAAAGCGGACGATGCGGATCTGTCTTCGTACACCAACAAGAGTTACGGTGTGGACGGTACGCTTGGCTTCCCGGTTAACGAATACAACACCCTGCGTGCGGGCTTAGGTTACGTGCATAACGACCTGTCCAATATGCAACCGCAGGTGGCCATGTGGCGTTACCTGGATTCTATTGGCCAGTCAGCGAGCAAAAACAGCGATAACAACGGTTTTGCGGCGGATGACTTCACCTTCAACTACGGCTGGACCTATAACCGTCTAGACCGTGGTTACTTCCCGACGGAAGGTTCTCGCGTCAACCTGAATGGTAAAGTTACCGTGCCGGGTTCCGATAACGAGTTCTATAAGGTCACTCTGGATACCGCGTCCTACTTCCCGATCGATGACGATCATAAGTGGGTGGTTCTGGGTCGTACCCGTTGGGGCTATGGTGATGGCTTAGGTGGCAAAGAACTGCCATTCTATGAAAACTTCTATGCGGGTGGTTCCAGCACCGTTCGTGGCTTCCAGTCCAACAACATTGGTCCGAAAGCGGTTTACTACGGCGGGAACGACAAAGATAACTGCGATAAGTCCTCCTCATCTGAAGTCTGTAGTTCTGATGATGCGGTGGGCGGTAACGCGATGGCCGTTGCCAGCCTGGAGTTCATCACCCCAACGCCGTTTATCAGTGATAAATACGCGAACTCCGTCCGTACGTCCTTCTTCTGGGATGCCGGTACGGTGTGGGATACCAACTGGGAGAATACGGCCCAGATGCGTGCGGCAGGTGTTCCAGACTACAGCGATCCGAGCAATATTCGCATGTCTGCCGGTATCGCATTACAATGGATGTCACCGCTGGGGCCGTTGGTCTTCTCTTACGCCCAGCCGTTTAAGAAATATGATGGAGATAAGTCGGAGCAATTCCAGTTTAACATTGGTAAAACCTGGTAATAATCCGCGGCAAAGGAATGCGTTGGCAGTGTAGCGCTGACAACTGGCGATCGGTAAACGGTCGCCTTGCCACGCAAAGAACGGTACCTTCTGGTGCCAATGGGATGGTAAGGAGTTAATTGTGAAAAAGTGGTTATTAGCTGCAGGTCTCGGTTTAGCGATGGCAACTTCTGCTCAGGCAGCAGACAAAATTGCAATCGTCAACATGGGTAATTTGTTCCAGCAGGTTGCACAGAAAACTGGTGTTTCTGCGACTCTGGAAAACGAATTCAAAGGCCGTGCAAGCGAACTGCAGGGTATGGAAAACGATCTTCAGTCCAAAATGCAGCGTCTGCAGCGTGATGGTTCTACCATGAAAGCAAGCGACCGCAGCAAACTGGAAAAAGACGTAATGGCTCAGCGCCAGGCGTTCTCCCAGAAAGCGCAGGCTTTCGAGCAGGATCGTCAGCGTCGTTCTAACGAAGAACGTGGCAAGCTGGTGACTCGCATTCAGACCGCTGTTAAAGCAGTGGCTGCCGATCAGAGCATCGATCTGGTTGTTGATGCGAACGCCGTTGCTTTCAACAGCAGCGATGTTAAAGACATCACCGCTGATGTTCTGAAACAGGTTAAATAAGTAATGCCTTCAATTCGACTGGCTGATTTAGCTCAGCAGTTGGATGCAGAATTACACGGTGATGGCGATATCGTCATCACCGCTGTTGCGTCCATGCAATCTGCTAAAGCTGGCACGATTACCTTCATGGTAAGCCCTAAGTACCGTGAGCAACTGGCTCAATGCCAGGCGTCAGCTGTTGTTCTGACGCAGGACGATCTTCCGTTTGCCACTAGCGCGGCACTGGTAGTGAAAAATCCCTACCTGACGTATGCACGCATGGCTCAAATTCTTGATACCACGCCGCAGCCGGCCCAGGACATTGCTGCCAGTGCAGCGATTGATCCGACGGCGCAGTTGGGTAACAACGTCGCCGTGGGCGCCAATGCGGTTATTGAGTCCGGCGTCGTGCTGGGCGATAACGTCGTCATTGGCCCGGGTTGCTTCGTTGGGAAAAATACGAAAATCGGCGCGGGGACCCGTTTATGGGCCAATGTGTCCGTTTATCATGAAGTTGAAATTGGCGAAAATTGCCTCGTCCAGTCCAGCACCGTGATTGGTTCTGATGGCTTTGGTTACGCTAACGATCGGGGTAATTGGGTTAAGATCCCACAACTGGGTCGCGTTATCATTGGCGATCGCGTGGAGATCGGCGCCTGTACCACCATTGACCGTGGCGCGCTGGACGATACCATCATCGGCAATGGTGTTATCATCGATAACCAGTGTCAGATTGCGCATAACGTTGTGATTGGCGACAATACCGCGGTTGCGGGGGGCGTCATCATGGCCGGCAGCCTGAAAATTGGCCGTTATTGTATGATTGGCGGCGCAAGCGTGATTAATGGCCACATGGAAATATGCGACAAGGTGACGGTGACGGGTATGGGCATGGTAATGCGTCCTATCACTGAACCTGGCGTCTATTCCTCAGGCATTCCGCTGCAACCCAACAAGGTATGGCGTAAAACAGCAGCTCTGGTGATGAACATTGATGATATGAGCAAGCGCCTCAAGTCCCTTGAGCGCAAGATCGATCAACAAGACTAAGCGTCATCCGTTTAACGCTATTTTTCCCGGCCTGTCGGCTTTCTAATAAACCGGCAGGCCGTGTTATTATTGTTATCAGTACATTTTGACAGGAAGAGTATTTTGACTACTGACACTCATACTCTGCATATTGAAGAGATTTTAGAACTTCTGCCGCACCGTTACCCGTTTCTGCTGGTAGACCGTGTGCTGGACTTTGAAGAAGGTCGTTTTCTGCGCGCAGTGAAAAATGTTTCCGTGAATGAGCCGTTCTTCCAGGGGCACTTCCCGGGGAAACCCATCTTCCCGGGCGTGTTGATCCTCGAAGCCATGGCACAGGCTACCGGTATTCTGGCGTTTAAAAGCGTTGGCAAACTGGAGCCAGGTGAACTGTATTACTTCGCGGGTATCGATGAAGCACGCTTTAAGCGTCCTGTCGTGCCTGGTGATCAGATGATCATGGAAGTCACTTTTGAAAAAACGCGTCGTGGCCTGACTCGCTTCAAAGGCGTAGCGCTGGTTGACGGCAAAGTTGTTTGCGAAGCGACAATGATGTGTGCTCGTAGCCGGGAGTCCTGATACGTGATTGATAAATCCGCCTTTATTCATCCTACCGCCATTGTGGAAGTGGGTGCCATCATTGGTGCTAACGCCCACATTGGCCCGTTTTGTATTGTTGGACCCCATGTCGAAATTGGTGAGGGTACAGTACTGAAATCTCACGTTGTGGTGAATGGTCACACGACCATCGGCTGCAATAACGAGATCTATCAGTTCGCCTCCATCGGCGAAGTTAACCAGGATCTTAAATATGCTGGTGAGTCGACCCGTGTGGAAATCGGCGATCGTAACCGTATTCGCGAAAGCGTCACCATTCATCGTGGAACAGTACAGGGTGGTGGGTTGACGAAGGTGGGCAGCGATAACCTGTTTATGGTTAATGCGCATATCGCGCACGACTGTACCGTGGGTGACCGCTGTATTCTTGCCAACAATGCCACGCTGGCAGGACACGTATCGGTTGATGACTTCGCAATTATTGGCGGCATGACCGCAGTCCATCAGTTCTGCATCATTGGTGCGCACGTGATGGTCGGTGGATGCTCCGGTGTGGCGCAGGACGTCCCACCTTATGTGATTGCGCAGGGCAACCATGCCACGCCGTTTGGCGTGAACATCGAAGGCCTCAAGCGTCGTGGTTTTAGCCGCGAAGCGATTACTGCCATCCGCAACGCGTACAAACTGCTGTACCGTAGCGGTAAAACGCTGGAAGAGGCGAAGCCGGAAATTGCCGAACTGGCGAAAAAGCACCCGGAAGTGAACGCGTTCATGGAATTCTTTGACCGTTCCACGAGGGGTCTGATTCGTTAATGGTCGACAGTCGTCCGCTTACGATAGCCCTGGTCGCCGGAGAAACCTCCGGCGATATTCTTGGTGCAGGTCTCATCCGCGCGCTGAAGGCGCGTGTCCCTGACGCACGCTTTGTGGGCGTTGCTGGCCCGCTGATGCAGGCCGAAGGCTGTGAAGCCTGGTACGAAATGGAAGAGCTGGCCGTGATGGGCATCGTTGAGGTGCTGGGGCGGTTACGCCGTTTACTGCATATTCGTGCCGATCTCACCCGCCGCTTTACCGAGCTCAAACCCGATGTCTTTGTCGGTATTGATGCGCCTGATTTCAACATTACCCTCGAAGGGAATCTGAAAAAGCAGGGCATTAAAACCATTCACTACGTCAGTCCGTCCGTCTGGGCGTGGCGACAGAAACGTGTTTTCAAAATTGGGCGGTCCACCAACCTGGTGCTGGCTTTCCTGCCTTTCGAAAAAGCGTTTTACGATAAATTCAATGTTCCGTGCCGTTTTATCGGACATACCATGGCGGATGCGATGCCGCTGGATCCGGATAAAAACGCGGCGCGTGACGTGTTGGGGATCCCGCATGATGCGCACTGTCTGGCACTGCTGCCGGGCAGTCGTGGCGCAGAAGTGGAGATGCTTAGCGCGGACTTCCTGAAAACCGCGCAAATTCTGCGCAATACGTATCCCGATCTCGAAGTGGTTGTGCCGCTGGTGAATGCTAAACGCCGGGAGCAGTTTGAGCGTATTAAAGCCGAGGTTGCACCGGATCTCCACATCCATCTGTTGGATGGAAAAGGCCGTGAGGCGATGGTTGCGAGCGATGCCGCGCTGCTGGCCTCCGGTACGGCAGCCCTGGAGTGCATGCTGGCAAAATGCCCGATGGTGGTAGGCTATCGCATGAAGCCGTTCACGTTCTGGCTGGCAAAACGTCTGGTGAAAACGGAGTATGTCTCCCTGCCAAACCTGCTTGCCGGGCGTGAACTGGTGAAAGAACTGCTGCAGGATGAGTGTCAGCCTCAGGCATTGGCCGATGCGTTGTTACCGCTGCTCGCCAACGGTAAGACCAGCCACCAGATGCATGATACGTTCCGCGAACTGCATCAGCAGATCCGCTGTAATGCCGATGAGCAAGCGGCTGATGCGGTGCTGGAGTTAGCAAAATGATGGAATTTGTTTATCCTCACACCCACCTTGTGGCGGGTGTGGACGAAGTCGGCCGTGGTCCGTTAGTGGGGGCTGTAGTGACCGCTGCGGTGATCCTCGATCCGGCCCGTCCGATTATCGGGCTGAACGACTCTAAAAAATTGTCCGAAAAGCGGCGACTGGCGCTGTTTAGTGAGATTCAGGAGAAGGCGCTGGCCTGGAGCCTGGGACGTGCTGAGCCGCATGAAATAGACGAGCTGAATATTCTGCATGCCACGATGCTGGCGATGCAGCGTGCGGTTGCGGGTCTGAAAATTGCGCCTGAATATGTTCTGATTGACGGCAACCGCTGTCCGGCATTGCCCATGCCTTCCATGGCGGTTGTCAAAGGCGATAGCCGGGTCGCGGAAATCAGCGCAGCTTCTATTATTGCCAAAGTGACACGCGACGCCGAAATGGCCGCGCTGGATCTCACTTACCCTCAGTATGGCTTCGCCCAGCATAAGGGCTATCCTACAGCTTTCCATCTGGAAAGACTGGCTGAACATGGCGCAACCGAACATCACCGGCGCAGTTTTGGCCCGGTGAAACGCGCGCTGGGACGGGTGTCCTGAATCAATACGCAAGCAATTAAGTAACGCGGAATCTGAAGATGGCTGAACCACGTTTCGTACACCTGCGGGTGCATAGCGACTACTCCATGATCGATGGGCTGGCGAAGACCGGGCCGCTGGTAAAAAAGGCGGCCTCTCTTGGCATGCCTGCGCTGGCGATCACCGATTTTACCAACCTGTGTGGCCTGGTGAAGTTCTACGGAACGGCGCATGGCGCGGGGATGAAGCCGATTGTCGGCGCTGATTTTCACGTGCAGAGCGATCTTATCGGCGACGAAATGACGCAAATCTCCGTGCTGGCGATGAACAACACGGGATATCAAAACCTCACGCTGCTTATCTCAAAAGCCTATCAGCGCGGTTATGGCGCGTTAGGGCCGTGGATCGATCGCGACTGGCTGGCAGAGCTGAACGAAGGGCTGCTGCTAATCTCAGGCGGCCGTATGGGTGACGTCGGCAAATCCCTGTTGCGTGGCAATATGGCGCTGGTGGATCAGTGTGTGTCGTTCTATGAAGAGCACTTCCCGGATCGTTATTATCTTGAATTGATCCGTACCGGTCGTCCGGATGAAGAGCGCTATCTCCATGCCGCCGTGGCGCTGGCTGAAGAGCGCGGGTTGCCTGTGGTTGCCACCAACGATGTGCGCTTCCTTGAGGCCGGTGATTTTGACGCCCACGAAATTCGCGTAGCGATCCATGATGGTTTCACCCTTGACGATCCCAAACGTCCGCGCAACTACTCGTCGCAGCAGTATATGCGCAGCGAGGAGGAGATGTGCGAACTCTTCTCCGATATCCCGGAAGCGCTGGAAAACAGCGTTGAGATAGCCAAGCGTTGTAACGTTACCGTTCGCCTCGGCGAATACTTCCTGCCGCAGTTCCCGACGGGAGATATGACCACGGAAGACTTCCTGGTCATGAAATCAAAAGAAGGTCTGGAAGAGCGTCTGGCATTCCTCTTCCCGGATGAAGAAGAGCGTAAAAAACGTCGTCCGGAGTATGACGAACGCCTGGATATTGAACTCCAGGTGATTAACCAGATGGGCTTCCCGGGCTACTTCCTGATCGTAATGGAGTTTATCCAGTGGTCGAAGGATAACGGCGTACCGGTCGGACCGGGCCGTGGCTCCGGTGCAGGCTCGCTGGTGGCCTATGCGCTTAAAATCACCGACCTCGATCCGCTGGAATTTGACCTGCTGTTCGAACGTTTTCTTAACCCGGAACGTGTTTCGATGCCCGACTTCGACGTCGACTTCTGCATGGAAAAACGTGACCAGGTTATTGAGCACGTGGCTGACATGTATGGCCGTGACGCGGTATCGCAAATTATTACCTTCGGTACGATGGCGGCAAAAGCAGTTATCCGAGACGTGGGCCGCGTGCTGGGGCATCCGTATGGTTTCGTCGATCGCATCTCTAAACTGGTGCCGCCCGATCCGGGCATGACGCTGGCGAAAGCCTTTGAAGCCGAGCCGCAACTGCCGGAAATCTACGAAGCGGACGAAGAGGTCAAAGCGCTGATCGACATGGCGCGTAAGCTGGAAGGCGTGACGCGTAACGCCGGTAAGCATGCGGGGGGGGTGGTTATCGCCCCTACCAAAATCACCGATTTTGCGCCGCTCTACTGCGATGAAGCGGGCCAGCATCCGGTAACCCAGTTTGATAAGAACGACGTGGAATACGCCGGACTGGTGAAGTTCGACTTCCTCGGTCTGCGTACGCTCACCATCATCAACTGGGCGCTGGAGATGATCAACGCCCGCCGCGAAAAGAACGGCGAACCGCCGCTGGATATCGCCGCTATCCCGCTGGATGACAAGAAAAGTTTCGACATGCTGCAGCGCTCGGAGACCACCGCGGTCTTCCAGCTTGAATCCCGCGGCATGAAAGATCTGATTAAGCGTCTGCAGCCTGACTGCTTCGAAGATATGATCGCACTGGTGGCGCTGTTCCGTCCGGGCCCGCTGCAGTCGGGGATGGTGGATAACTTTATCGACCGTAAGCACGGGCGCGAAGAGATTTCCTACCCAGACGTGCAGTGGCAGCATGAAAGCCTGAAGCCGGTACTGGAGCCAACGTACGGCATTATCCTGTATCAGGAACAGGTTATGCAGATTGCCCAGGTGCTCTCAGGCTATACGCTCGGCGGCGCGGACATGCTGCGTCGTGCGATGGGTAAGAAAAAGCCGGAGGAGATGGCCAAGCAGCGCTCCATCTTCGAAGACGGCGCGAAGAAAAACGGCGTTGACGGCGAACTGGCGATGAAAATCTTCGACCTGGTGGAGAAATTCGCCGGGTACGGATTTAACAAATCCCACTCCGCCGCCTATGCTTTGGTTTCGTATCAGACGCTGTGGCTGAAAGCGCACTATCCCGCTGAGTTTATGGCGGCGGTAATGACCGCCGATATGGACAACACCGAGAAGGTCGTGGGGCTGGTGGACGAATGCTGGCGCATGGGGCTGAAGATCCTGCCGCCGGATATCAACTCAGGCCTTTACCATTTCCACGTTAACGATCACGGGGAAATTGTCTACGGGATCGGTGCGATCAAAGGTGTAGGTGAAGGGCCGATCGAGGCGATCATCGAAGCGCGTAACAACGGCGGTTACTTCCGCGAGCTGTTCGACCTGTGCGCCCGTACCGATACCAAAAAACTGAACCGCCGCGTGCTGGAAAAACTGATCATGTCCGGCGCGTTCGACAGGCTGGGGCCGCACCGCGCGGCGCTGATGAATTCCCTCGGGGACGCCCTGAAAGCGGCGGATCAGCACGCTAAAGCGGAAGCCATTGGCCAGGCGGATATGTTCGGCGTGCTGGCGGAAGAGCCGGAGCAGATCGAACAGTCTTATGCCAACTGTCTGCCGTGGCCAGAACAGGTGGTGCTGGACGGTGAACGTGAAACGCTGGGCTTGTACCTGACGGGTCACCCGATCAACCAGTACATTAAAGAAATTGAGCGCTATGTCGGAGGCTATCGGCTGAAAGACATGCATCCGACAGAACGTGGTAAAATCACCACGGCTGCGGGGCTCGTGATTGCTGCAAGGGTTATGGTCACCAAGCGCGGCAATCGTATCGGCATCTGTACGTTGGATGACCGTTCCGGGCGTCTGGAGGTGATGTTGTTCACCGACGCGCTGGATAAATACCAGCAATTGCTGGAAAAAGACCGCATACTTATCGTCAGCGGACAGGTCAGCTTTGATGACTTCAGTGGGGGGCTTAAAATGACCGCCCGCGAAGTGATGGACATTGACGAAGCCCGGGAAAAATATGCTCGCGGGCTTGCTATCTCGCTGACGGACAGGCAAATTGATGACCAGCTTTTAAACCGACTCCGTCAGTCTCTGGAACCCCACCGCTCGGGGACAATTCCAGTACATCTCTACTATCAGAGGGCGGATGCACGTGCGCGGTTGCGCTTTGGTGCAACGTGGCGTGTCTCTCCGAGCGATCGTTTACTGAACGATCTCCGTGGCCTCATTGGTTCGGAGCAGGTGGAACTGGAGTTTGACTAATACAGGAATACTATGAGTCTGAATTTCCTTGATTTCGAACAGCCGATTGCTGAGCTGGAAGCGAAAATCGATTCTCTGACAGCGGTAAGCCGTCAGGATGAAAAACTGGATATTAACATCGACGAAGAAGTGCATCGTCTGCGCGAAAAAAGCGTAGAGCTGACGCGCAAAATCTTTGCCGATCTCGGCGCATGGCAGGTAGCCCAGCTGGCACGCCACCCGCAGCGTCCGTACACCCTGGATTATGTCCGCCTGGCGTTTGACGAATTTGACGAACTGGCAGGCGATCGCGCATACGCTGACGACAAAGCTATCGTTGGCGGTATCGCGCGTCTGGACGGACGCCCGGTGATGATCATTGGTCATCAGAAAGGTCGTGAAACCAAAGAGAAAATCCGTCGTAACTTTGGTATGCCAGCACCGGAAGGTTACCGTAAAGCCCTGCGTCTGATGGAGATGGCTGAGCGTTTTAATATGCCAATCATCACCTTTATTGACACCCCGGGGGCATACCCTGGCGTGGGCGCGGAAGAGCGCGGTCAGTCTGAAGCTATCGCACGTAACCTGCGTGAGATGTCCCGTCTGAAGGTACCGGTCATTTGTACTGTTATTGGTGAAGGCGGTTCCGGCGGCGCGCTGGCGATTGGCGTGGGCGATAAAGTGAATATGCTGCAGTACAGCACCTATTCCGTTATCTCCCCGGAAGGCTGTGCGTCCATTCTGTGGAAAAGTGCCGACAAAGCGCCTCTGGCTGCAGAAGCGATGGGCATCATTGCGCCACGCCTGAAAGAGCTGAAGCTTATTGATTCCATCATTCCGGAACCGCTGGGTGGTGCGCATCGTAAGCCGGAAGCGATGGCGGCTTCCCTGAAAGCACAGCTGCTGGCTGACCTGGCGGATCTTGATGTGCTGAGCACAGAGGATCTCCTCAATCGTCGTTACCAGCGTCTGATGACCTACGGTTACGCGTAAGCTTCACAATTATCTGAAAAGCCGCACAATGTTGCGGCTTTTTTTATACCTGCCGTTTACCTTAACTATGCTTAGCTAATGTTTTTCAAGGAGGTAAACCGTGAACATCATTGCCATTATGGGGCCGCACGGCGTCTTCTATAAAGACGAGCCCATCAAGGAGCTGGAGCAGGCCCTGCAGGCGCGCGGGTATCAGCTGATCTGGCCGCACAACAGCGCTGACCTGCTGAAGTTCATCGAGCACAATCCACGTATCTGTGGGGTGATCTTCGACTGGGATGAATATGACCTCGAACTGTGCAGCGATATCAACAAGCTGAACGAATACCTCCCGCTGTACGCATTTATTAATACCCACTCGACCATGGATGTCAGCGCCAATGATATGCGTATGGCGCTGTGGTTCTTTGAATATTCGCTCGGCGTTGCGGAAGATATTGCGACCCGTATTCAGCAATATACCGGTGAATATCTCGAAAATATTACCCCGCCGTTTACCCGCGCACTCTTCACCTACGTGAAGGAGGGCAAATATACCTTCTGTACGCCAGGCCATATGGCGGGGACAGCCTATCAAAAGAGCCCGGTGGGCTGCCTGTTCTACGACTTCTTCGGTGGCAACACGCTGAAAGCGGACGTATCCATTTCAGTCACTGAACTGGGCTCTCTGCTCGATCACACCGGCCCGCATCTTGAAGCCGAAGAGTACATCGCCCGCACCTTTGGTGCTGAGCAGAGCTATATGGTCACCAACGGTACTTCGACCTCGAACAAAATCGTCGGGATGTACGCTGCACCTGCTGGCAGCACTCTGCTGATTGACCGTAACTGCCATAAATCGCTGGCACACTTGCTCATGATGAGCGACGTCGTACCGCTCTGGCTGTCGCCCACGCGAAACGCGCTGGGTATTCTGGGCGGTATTCCACGGCGCGAATTTACGCATGATGCCATTGAAAGCAAGGTTGCGGCCGTCCCCGGTGCAAGCTGGCCTGTCCATGCGGTGATCACCAATTCAACCTATGACGGTCTGCTGTACAACACGGACTGGATCAAAAAGACGCTGGACGTGCCGTCGATCCACTTCGATTCCGCGTGGGTACCGTACACCAATTTCCACCCGATTTACGCAGGGAAAAGCGGCATGAGCGGTGAACGCGTACCGGGCAAAGTGTTCTTCGAAACGCAGTCGACGCACAAAATGCTGGCGGCGTTTTCTCAGGCTTCGCTTATTCACATCAAAGGCGAGTACGATGAAGAGACTTTTAACGAAGCCTTTATGATGCACACCACTACCTCACCGAGCTATCCGCTGGTGGCTTCCATTGAAACGGCGGCGGCGATGCTACGTGGTAATCCGGGCAAACGTCTTATTAATCGTTCGGTGGAGCGGGCACTGCATTTCCGCAAAGAAGTTCAGCGGTTAAAAGAGGAAGCCGACGGCTGGTTCTTTGATATCTGGCAGCCGGAAGAGATTGATGAGGCGGCGTGCTGGCCGGTTTCACCCGGTGAAGGCTGGCATGGCTTCCGGGATGCCGATGGCGATCACATGTTCCTCGATCCGGTAAAAGTGACGATCCTGACGCCGGGCATGGATGAACAGGGCAGGATGAGCGATGAGGGGATCCCGGCCGCGCTGGTGGCGAAGTTCCTTGATGAACGGGGCGTGGTAGTGGAAAAAACGGGCCCCTATAACCTCCTGTTCCTCTTCAGCATTGGGATTGATAAGACCCGGGCGATGGGGCTGTTGCGCGGCCTGATGGAGTTTAAGCGCGCCTACGATCTCAACCTGCGGGTGAAGAATATGCTGCCGGATCTCTACGCGGAGGATCCTGATTTCTACCGCAATATGCGCATTCAGGATCTGGCCCAGGGGATCCACAGGCTGATCCGTCAGCACGATCTGCCGCGCCTCATGCTTCAGGCTTTTGATGTCTTGCCCGAGATGAAACTCACGCCGCACAACGCCTGGCAGCGCCAGGTGAAAGGGGAGGTTGAAACCGTCGAGCTGGAAAACCTGGTCGGACGCGTATCGGCTAACATGATCCTGCCTTACCCGCCGGGCGTACCGCTCCTGATGCCAGGAGAGATGATTACCGAAGCGAGCCGGGCCGTGCTCGATTTCCTGCTGATGCTCTGTTCAGTAGGACGTCACTACCCGGGTTTTGAGACGGATATTCACGGGGCGAAGCGCGATGAAAACGGTGTTTACTGGGTGCGAGTCCTAAAATAAAGGTGACCGCTTGCCAGGTGTGGGTTTTCGGTTGTAACGTTCAGGCATCATAAAAAGGAGAAGCTATGCTGGGTTTAAAACAGGTTCACCATATTGCGATCATTGCGACCGATTACGCGAAAAGTAAGGCCTTCTACTGCGATATCCTCGGTTTTACGCTGATGAGCGAGGCGTACCGTGAGGAGCGTGACTCCTGGAAGGGCGATCTGGCGTTGAACGGGCAATATGTGATTGAGCTGTTCTCTTTTCCTTTTCCGCCTGCGCGTCCGTCCCGCCCGGAGGCCTGTGGGCTACGTCATCTGGCCTTCAGCGTTGATGACCTGGATAACGCAGTCAAACATCTGGAAGCGCACGGCGTCGCGTGCGAGGCGATCCGTGTCGATCCGTTCACCGACAAGCGTTTTACCTTTTTCAACGATCCGGACGGTTTGCCGCTGGAGCTTTACCAGCAGTAATGTTTGTCCTGTGTGATAATGCCCGCTCCGTTCGGGCATTTTTTATGTGTAATTTCCTATGACCTTACCCGCAATCGCACAAGCCGTTTCACCTTACCGCCAGCTGCTGGTGGGGTTTAGCGGTGGTCTGGATTCCACCGTTCTGCTCCATCGTCTTAAATGCTGGCGCGACCAGGAACCCGATGTCGAGCTTCGGGCGATGCATATTCATCATGGATTAAGCCCTCACGCAGAGGCGTGGGTGGCGCACTGTGAAGCCTTGTGTGCAGCCTGGGCAATCCCACTGCTTGTGGAGCGCGTCACGCTTAAGGATGAGGGGCTGGGCGTTGAGGCGCAGGCGCGTAAAGCCCGCTATGCTGCGTTTGCCGGCGCGCTACAGCCCGGCGAAGTGTTGGTCACGGCCCAGCATCTGGATGACCAGTGCGAAACCTTTTTGCTGGCGCTTAAGCGGGGCAGCGGGCCGGCGGGGCTTTCAGCCATGCCGGAGCGGGCTGAGTTTGCGGGGACGCAATTACTGCGCCCACTGCTTGGCGAAACGCGTGCGTCGCTGGAAGCCTGGGCACGAGAACATCAACTGAACTGGATTGACGATGAGAGCAACCAGGATGACGGCTATGACCGTAACTTTCTGCGTTTGCGCGTTCTCCCGCTTTTGCGCGAGCGCTGGCCGCATTTTGCCGATGCGACAGCAAGAAGCGCCATACTGTGCGCAGAACAGGAATCATTGCTCGATGAGCTGTTAAGTGAAGAGCTGGCTGAACTGATCTCTGAAAATGGGGCGCTGGCAATTGCACCGCTGCAAGGGAGGAGCCCGGTACGTCGCGCCGCACTGTTACGACGCTGGCTGGCCTCGCATCACGCGGTGATGCCGTCGCGGGCAATGCTGAGCCGCATCTGGGACGAAGTCGCCCTGGCGCGGGAAGATGCTGCTCCTTGCGTACACCTGAACGGTTTTGACGTAAGACGCTTTAAAGGTGAGCTCTGGTGGGTAAAATCGATGCCTTCACTCACTGATGTGGTGCTCGACTGGCCTTCCCCTGACGCACCGCTGATATTGCCCTGTGAGATCGGGCGTGTAACTCTGGTGCCGTCTGGGCATGTGCGACTGCCTGCGTCAGGAGAGCCGGTAACCGTTCGCTTTAAGGCTGGCGGCATGCTGCATATCGTCGGGCGTAATGGGGGACGCAAGCTTAAGAAGATCTGGCAGGAGTGCAACGTGCCGCCATGGCTGCGCGACACCACGCCGCTGCTGTTTTACGGTGAAACGCTGATTGCTGCTGCGGGTGTTTTCATCACGGAAGCGGGGTGGTCGGAAGAGGGTGTCAGTTTTGAGTGGCAGAAAGCGTAACGGGCAGCCAGGCTGCCCGTTAGTCTCATCAGGATTCGCTCACCACGACGGTGCCGATTTGCGGGTGGCTGAAGCTGGCAATTTTATCCAGACGCAGCTCACGCGTCGCCCCGCCATCTTCCACTACCAGATATTCCACATTCTTACGTGAAACCAGATCGCTGGCTTTCGCCTTCAACACTTCGCCATCTTTTAGCTCCAGCGTCAGTATTAAATGATGCTGGCAGGCGAGTTCGAGGTTGTCATAGTCATCACAATTGATGGGTTGATAGGTATCATTCATCGACATAATCGCTCACCAGTAAATTCGCCGCAGCATACGCTGCTTTTTCCCTGACCGACTCTGAAAGGCTCTCATCAGAGGCCACTTCATTAAGCACTTTCAATACACAGCCCAACGCGTCCGGGACATACCCCAGATCTCCGCTGGCGATTTCCGCATACCGTTTGCGAATTAACTCACAATAATTGTTCACATCCCCTCCCGCCAGCGCACTGACTTACTGTGAGATCTCATTAAGCCTACGAAGATAAACTCGGTTTAGCAAGGTGACTATACCATACTCATTTAAGCAATATCAGAGCCTTGATAGTGGTGTATTTATCACCCCGTAACAGCCTTTTGCCGCTGTTTTCGCTACAATGTGCGCCTGAATCGAATGGAGTTCTCTCATGGCGCTGAAAGCGACAATTTATAAAGCAGTGGTCAATGTGGCCGATCTTGATCGCAACCAGTTTCTGGATGCGTCGCTGACCCTGGCTCGCCACCCTTCCGAAACCCAGGAGCGCATGATGCTGCGCCTGCTGGCGTGGATTAAGTACGCCGACGAGCGGCTGCAATTTACCCGTGGGCTAAGCGCTGAAGATGAGCCTGAAGCCTGGCTGCGCAACGATCATCTGGGTATCGATTTGTGGATCGAACTCGGTCTGCCGGATGAACGCAGAATGAAGAAGGCCTGCACGCAATCCGCAGAAGTGGCCTTATTCGCATATAATCAGCGCGCTGCGGAGATTTGGTGGCAGCAAAACAAGAGCAAGTGCGCACAGTTTAAAAATCTTACGGTCTGGTATCTGGATGATGAGCAGCTGGCGCAGCTGAGCGAATTCGCTGGCCGGACCATGGTTTTGCAGGCGACGATTCAGGATGGCGCCATCTGGCTCTCTGATTCTCAGAATAATCTGGAAATTCATTTAACGGCGTGGCAGCCCGCGTCATGATCGTCTTGTCCCGAAACGTCAGCATCCCTGACAGCGAGCTGGAGATCACCGCCATCCGTGCGCAGGGGGCTGGCGGGCAGCACGTCAACAAGGCGTCGACGGCTATCCATTTGCGTTTTGACATTCGGGCCTCAAGCCTGCCAGAGTATTACAAAGAAAGCCTGCTCGCCGCCAGCCATCACCTCATTACCAGCGATGGCGTGATGGTGATTAAAGCTCAGGAATACCGCAGCCAGGAGTTAAACCGGGAAGCGGCAATAGCCAGGCTGGTGGCGGTCATCAAAGAATTAACGACGGTACAAAAAAGCCGTCGGGCCACGCGGCCAACCCGCGCATCGAAAGAGCGCCGGCTGTCCTCGAAGGCTCAGAAATCCACAGTGAAAGCACTACGCGGTAAAGTTCGTCGCCCGACAGAGTGACGAAAGGGAACACAATTTTCATAAGGAATTCATTGTGAAAAAAGCATTATTGTCAGCGCTGGCGGTGAGTACGCTGTTTGCGCTTTTTGGGTGTAACAACCGTTCTGAAACGCAGGTTTTGCAGCCCGCGCAGAATGAAGAGTTAAAGCCGATGCAGCAGAGCTGGCGCGGTGTATTGCCTTGCGCAGACTGTGAGGGTATTGAAACCTCTCTGTTCCTGCAAAAAGACGGAACCTGGGTGATGAATCAGCGCTATCAGGGCGCGAAAGAACCTTCGTCATTTGCCTCTTACGGGACATGGGCGCGAACGGCGGAGAAGCTGGTTCTGACGGATACCGCCGGCGAGAAAACGTATTTCCGCGCCAAAGGCGAGGGGATGGAAATGCTGGATCGCGAAGGCAATCCTATCGAATCCCAGTTCAATTATACGCTGGCGCCGGTAAAAGCGGCCCTGCCTGCGACGCCAATGGCAATGCGGGGAATGTATTTCTACATGGCGGATGCGGCGATATTCACCGACTGCGCAACCGGCAGGAAAGTCAGCGTGGCAAACAATGCGCAGCTTGAACGCGATTATGCCGTGGCGCGTGGCAATGACAGTAAGCCGGTATTACTGACGGTTGACGGTCACTTTACGCTGGAGCCCAACCCGGATAGCGGAGAGATGGTGAAAACGCTGGTGGCAGATAAAGACGCGAAGTTTGTCGCGGGCAAAGACTGTAACAGCAAATAAGCTGACGTTGAGCCATTAAAAAAACCCGCCTGAGCGGGGTTTTTTGTTTAGCCCTTGATGGCTTTAACCAGGTAATCAAGAATGTCGCCGGTCTTGATCATCTGTTTTTCGCCGCTGCGACGGTATTTGTATTCAATCTCGTCGCTGTCCAGGTTACGGTCGCCGATGACGACAGTGTGCGGAATACCGATCAGTTCCATATCGGCAAACATCACGCCTGGACGCTCTTTACGGTCGTCCATCAGCACTTCGATACCCTGAGCGCGCAGCTCGGCGTACAGTTTCTCGGCCAGCTCCTGCACACGGTAAGATTTGTGCATGTTCATTGGCAGAATAGCCACCTGGAACGGCGCGATGTTGTCCGGCCAGACGATGCCACGCTCGTCGTAGTTCTGCTCAATCGCCGCAGCCACCACACGCGTCACCCCGATACCGTAGCAACCCATGGTCAGGATCTGGTTACGGCCATCTTCACCCTGAACCGCGGCGTTCAGTGCACGAGAGTATTTGTCACCCAACTGGAAGATGTGACCGACTTCGATACCGCGTTTGATCATCAGAGTACCCTGGCCATCCGGGCTTGGATCGCCTGCGACCACGTTACGGATGTCTGCCACTTCAGGGGTTGCGACGTCGCGATCCCAGTTGATGCCGAAGTAGTGTTTACCGTCGATGTTCGCGCCCGCGGAGAAATCGCTCATCGCGGCTACCGTGCGGTCAATAACCACAGGTACTGGCATATTCACCGGACCCAGCGAGCCTGGACCTGCATTTACCACGGCACGGATTTCCGCTTCCGTTGCGAAGGTCAGCGGGCTGGCGACCTGCGGCAGCTTCTCTGCTTTCACTTCGTTCAGCTCGTGATCGCCACGTACCAGCAGGGCTACCAGCGGGTAAGCGCTTCCTTCGGTGGATTTCACCAGCAGCGTTTTCACGGTTTTTTCGACAGGCAGGTTGAACTGCTCAACCAGCTCGGCAATGGTTTTCGCGTTTGGCGTATCTACCAGCGTCATTTCCTGCGTTGCGGCAGCACGAGGTTCTTTTGGTGCCAGTGCTTCTGCAAACTCGATATTCGCCGCGTAGTCAGAGGAGTCAGAGAAGATCACATCGTCTTCACCGCTCTGTGCCAGCACCTGGAATTCATGGGATGCGCTACCGCCGATGGAGCCGGTATCGGCCTGCACAGCACGGAAATCCAGTCCCATGCGGGAGAAGATTTTGCTGTATGCCTCGTACATTTTGTCGTAGGTCTCTTGCAGGGATTCCTGAGAGGTATGGAAAGAGTAGGCGTCTTTCATCAGGAATTCGCGAGAGCGCATTACGCCGAAGCGTGGGCGAACTTCGTCACGGAATTTGGTCTGGATCTGGAAGAAGTTCAGCGGCAGCTGTTTGTAAGAGCTCAGCTCATTACGAATCAGGTCGGTGATGACTTCTTCATGCGTTGGGCCGAGAACGAACGGACGCTCACCACGATCGACAAAGCGCAGCAGTTCAGGACCATACTGTTCCCAACGACCGCTCTCCTGCCACAGGTCAGCGGGCTGAACCACAGGCATGGACACCTCGATAGCACCGGCGTTGTTCATCTCTTCACGCACGATGTTTTCGACTTTTTTCAGGACGCGCACGCCGGTCGGCAGCCAGGTGTATAACCCGGAGGCCAGCTTGCGGATCATCCCGGCGCGCAGCATCAGCTGATGGCTGATCACTTCGGCGTCGGCAGGCGTCTCCTTCAGAGTGGAGAGCAGATATTGGCTAGTACGCATGTTGTTACGGTTCCATTTCGACGATTGGAACAGGCTGAAACACCAGCCTGACACAAAAAAAGTGGTTTAGTTTACCAGTGTGGCAAAGATGCCAAAAGAGAGGAGAACAAAATTACCTGGGTTCAAGAGCAAACACTTCAAAACCTGCCCCGGTGACGCGCCAGCGAACGTTAAAATCGAGCAGCCAGACGGCGTACGTTTTTCCTGCTTCCTCTTCTTTACGGTAGGCCGGACGGGGGTCCTGCGCCAGCACTTCGATGATGAAATTCCGCAAACGAGGATAGCGTTTCTCCAGCTGACTGAGCTGCGAGTCTATCTCAGGGGTAAACCAGACCGGCATATCCGCCTGGGGAGCATCCTGAGCATAACTTGCGCGCGCATTCGGGAGGGCTTCGGCAAAAGGCAAATAGGGTTTGATGTCGATAACCGGCGTGCCGTCGACCAGATCCAGGCTACCCAACTCGAGTACCACCTGATCTTTCTGGCAACGTATACCTTTCAGCTCAACCAGCGACATGCCAACCGGGTTTGGACGGAAAGTCGAGCGAGTCGCAAACACGCCCATTCTCGCATTTCCGCCAAGACGAGGAGGACGCACGGTAGGACGCCAGCCGCCTTCCATCGTCTGGTGAAACACGAACACCACCCAGAGATGGCTAAAGGCATCGAGCCCGCGCACCGCATCAGCCTGATTGTAAGGGGCTATCAGGTGAAGCTCGCCGCTACCGCTGGTAACAAGACCGGGCTGGCGGGGCACGGCGAACTTCTCTTTATAAGGAGAGTGGATGATGCCTATCTGCTCGAACTGAAATGCACTCATTTCGCCGTAATGTTCAGCGCAGATCCGATGCAGACCGCCTGACGGTAGCAGCCTGGAGTGCCGCTGGTCACTTCACAGCTGTGCAGCAGGACCGCATTGGCTTTCATTTTTGCCGCGTTAATCTGCATACGTTTACGCGCGGTCGGAATATTCGGTGGTGAGTCCTGATTGGTCGCCTGACAAGATTCACCGCTCACTTCACCCAGCTCACGGAACGGTTTACCAACGAGTTCGTCCGCCTTCGTGATGATGCGAACTGGCGCAGCGCGAACCACTTTCGGTTTCGCAGGCTCGGTTTTTGGCGGGGTTGCCGTGCTTTGAACAGGTTCAACGGGAGATCTGCTTAGCATAGAACAGCCGCTCAGCATGAGTGCTAAAAGACAGATCGGTAAAGCACGCATAATATTTCCTCAATGGATAATCAAAACGTCAGATATTGAATCAGTTGCCTGCACAAATGACAAGACGGGCATAAGCCCGTCCTGATGATATTACACTGAGGTGAGATTACCAGCCTTTAACCGCGCCGCCGTTAAACACTTTGTTGGCTTCCTGGTAAACTTCTTCAGACTGATAGGCCTGAACGAACTTTTTCACGTTTTCCGCGTCTTTGTTGTCTTCGCGAGTCACGATCAGGTTTACGTATGGGGAGTCTTTATCCTCAACGAAGATACCGTCTTTCGCTGGCGTCAGGCCAATCTGGCTGGCGTAGGTGGTGTTGATAACGGCCAGCGCAATCTGCGCATCATCCAGGGAACGTGGCAGCTGAGGCGCTTCCAGTTCCACAATTTTCAGATTTTTCGGGTTCTCGGTCACATCCAGAACGGTCGGCAGCAGGCCCACACCGTCTTTCAGTTTGATCAGGCCCACTTTCTGCAGGAGCAGCAGGGAACGGCCGAGGTTGGTTGGGTCGTTTGGCACGGCAACCTGAGAGCCTGGCTGCAGCTCGTCCAGCGATTTAATTTTTTTGGAGTAACCGGCGATTGGATACACGAAGGTGTTGCCTACTGCCACCAGTTTATAGCCACGATCTTTGATCTGCTGATCCAGGTAAGGCTTATGCTGGAAGGCGTTCGCATCGATATCGCCTTTGCTCAGCGCTTCGTTCGGCAGAACATAATCGTTAAAGGTCACCAGCTCAACGTCCAGGCCATACTTCTCTTTTGCCACTTTCTGCGCGACTTCCGCGACCTGCTGTTCTGCACCCACGATAACGCCCACTTTAATGTGGTTTGGATCTTTTTCGTCCTGACCGCAACCCACCAGTGCCAGAGAGCCGATTAGCGCGCCTACTGCTGCAAAGGTCTTTAATTTAAACGCCATGTTTTATCCTTAACTCGTCGAGTTTGTGTTGTGTGTAACGTTATTTGTGCGTAACGGCCCGGACGATGCGATCGCCAGAGAACTGGATTAAATAAACCAGAACAACCAGCAATACCAGAACGGTATTCATCACGGTAGCGTTATATCCAATATAGCCGTACTGGTAACCAATCTGACCTAAACCACCGGCACCGACGGCACCGCCCATCGCGGAATACCCCACCAGGGTGATAAGCGTAATGGTCGCGGCATTCACCAGGCCCGGCAGTGCTTCAGGGAGCAGGACTTTGCGAACGATCTGCATTGGCGTGGCACCCATCGCGCGGGACGCTTCGATCAAACCGGTTGGAATCTCCAGCAGGGCGTTTTCCACCATACGAGCGATAAACGGCGCGGCACCGACGGTCAGCGGAACGATGGCCGCCTGCAGTCCGATAGAGGTCCCGACGATCACGCGGGTAAATGGAATCATCCACACCAGCAAAATAATGAACGGGATAGAACGGAAGATGTTTACCAGTGCAGAGAGCGTTCGGTACAGCTTCGCGTTCTCAATGATTTGACCCGGACGCGTCACGTACAGCAGCACGCCGACCGGCAGGCCAATGACAAAACCAAAAAAGCCAGAGACAAAGGTCATTGCCAGCGTTTCCCAAACGCCGCGAACCAGTAGCCACATCATCGGCTCAGACATAACCCAGTACCTCTACTTTTACGTGATGTTCTTGCAGCCAGGCAATGGCTGCCTGGGTTTCTTCTTGTGTGCCGTGCATTTCTGTCAACATAATGCCGAACTTCACGCCACCGGCGTAATCCATCTGCGCGCTGATGATGTTGTTGTTCACGTTAAAGCGACGCGCGGTTTCGGAAAGCAGGGGAGCATCAACGGACTGACCGGTAAACTCCATGCGCAGCATCGGGACGCTTTCAGCTGTCGGTTCTGTTTTCAACCGTTCCAGATAATCTTCCGGAATATCCAGATGCAGCGTGGACTGGATGAACTGCTGCGCGAGCGGGGTCTTCGGATGGGAGAACACTTCGCTTACCGTGTCCTGCTCAATCAGTTCGCCGTTGCTGATCACCGCGACGCAATCACAGATGCGTTTCACGACGTCCATTTCATGGGTAATCAGAAGGATCGTCAGGCCCAGGCGACGGTTAATGTCCTTCAGCAGTTCCAGAATAGAACGCGTGGTGGCCGGGTCTAATGCGCTGGTGGCTTCATCGCACAGCAATACTTTAGGATTGCTGGCCAGCGCGCGGGCAATGGCCACACGTTGCTTTTGCCCACCAGACAGATTTGCCGGGTAACTATCCTGTTTGTCGCCCAGACCGACAAGGTCGAGCAGTTCGGTGACGCGACGCTTCACTTCTTCTTTCGGCGTGTTATCCAGCTCAAGCGGCAGGGCGACGTTGCCGAAAACGGTGCGGGATGCCAGCAAATTAAAGTGCTGGAAAATCATGCCAATCTGACGACGCGCTTTAGTGAGTTCTTTCTCTGAAAGCGCGGTAAGCTCTTGCCCGCCAACTTCTACGCTACCCTGGGTTGGGCGCTCAAGCAGGTTAACACAACGAATCAGCGTGCTTTTACCTGCACCCGATGCGCCAATGACGCCATAAATCTGACCAGCAGGAACATGCAGGCTGACGTTGTTCAGCGCCTGAATGGTTCGGTTCCCCTGCTGGAACACTTTGGTGATATTGGAAAGTTTAATCATTAGATTATTTTTATCGTATGTAAGTTAGCCGTGGCATTTTCTTCTGCCAGATACGGGTGATGACCGTAAACAAAACGGATGTTAAGGCATCCAGACGTCTAAATCAATCCAACTCTGTGCGATGGGCACTTTATTGCGCTGCGATTCATGAGATACTAGCTGAACATGCCTTTTTCAGGAGCAAACCGGTGGCAAAATCAGTACCCGCAATTTTTCTCGACCGTGACGGCACTATTAATGTGGATCACGGTTATGTTCATGAGATTGATGAGTTCGAGTTTATCGAGGGCGTAATAGAGGCAATGCGCCAGCTGAAAGAGATGGGTTATGCGCTGGTGGTGGTAACGAACCAGTCCGGTATTGCGCGGGGTAAATTCACCGAAGCGCAATTCGAGACGCTGACCGAATGGATGGACTGGTCCCTGGCTGACCGTGGGGTGGATCTTGATGGTATCTATTATTGTCCGCACCACCCACAGGGGAGTGTAGAAGAGTATCGTCAGACCTGTGACTGCCGTAAGCCGCATCCGGGGATGTTCATCTCTGCGCAAGAGTTCCTGCACATTGATATGGCTGCTTCTTATATGGTGGGCGATAAACTGGAAGATATGCAGGCAGCAGCGGCTGCGGGCGTGGGCACCAAAATATTGGTTCGCACCGGTAAGCCAGTCACGCCAGAAGCGGAGAAAGCGGCGGATTGGGTGATTAATAGTCTGGTGGACCTGCCAAAAGAAATTAAAAAGCACCAAAACTAGTCTTTTTGGTGAAAAGATGAGCGGTTGAAATAAAAATGCATTTTTCCGCTTGTCATTCCTCGGCGGCCCCCTATAATGCGCCTCCATCGACACGGCGGATGTGAATCACTTCACAAACAGCCCGGTCGGTTGAAGAGAAAAAATCCTGAAATAACGGGTTGACTCTGAAAGAGGAAAGCGTAATATACGCCACCTCGCAACGGTGAGCGAAAGCCGCGTTGCACTGCTCTTTAACAATTTATCAGACAATCTGTGTGGGCACTCAAAGTGACATGGATTCTTAACGTCCTCGGACGAAAAATGAATACCAAGTCTCAACGAGTGAACACGTAATTCATTACGAAGTTTAATTCAATGAGCATCAAACTTAAATTGAAGAGTTTGATCATGGCTCAGATTGAACGCTGGCGGCAGGCCTAACACATGCAAGTCGAACGGTAGCACAGAGAGCTTGCTCTCGGGTGACGAGTGGCGGACGGGTGAGTAATGTCTGGGAAACTGCCTGATGGAGGGGGATAACTACTGGAAACGGTAGCTAATACCGCATAACGTCGCAAGACCAAAGAGGGGGACCTTCGGGCCTCTTGCCATCAGATGTGCCCAGATGGGATTAGCTAGTAGGTGGGGTAACGGCTCACCTAGGCGACGATCCCTAGCTGGTCTGAGAGGATGACCAGCCACACTGGAACTGAGACACGGTCCAGACTCCTACGGGAGGCAGCAGTGGGGAATATTGCACAATGGGCGCAAGCCTGATGCAGCCATGCCGCGTGTATGAAGAAGGCCTTCGGGTTGTAAAGTACTTTCAGCGGGGAGGAAGGTGTTGTGGTTAATAACCTCAGCAATTGACGTTACCCGCAGAAGAAGCACCGGCTAACTCCGTGCCAGCAGCCGCGGTAATACGGAGGGTGCAAGCGTTAATCGGAATTACTGGGCGTAAAGCGCACGCAGGCGGTCTGTCAAGTCGGATGTGAAATCCCCGGGCTCAACCTGGGAACTGCATTCGAAACTGGCAGGCTAGAGTCTTGTAGAGGGGGGTAGAATTCCAGGTGTAGCGGTGAAATGCGTAGAGATCTGGAGGAATACCGGTGGCGAAGGCGGCCCCCTGGACAAAGACTGACGCTCAGGTGCGAAAGCGTGGGAGCAAACAGGATTAGATACCCTGGTAGTCCACGCCGTAAACGATGTCGACTTGGAGGTTGTGCCCTTGAGGCGTGGCTTCCGGAGCTAACGCGTTAAGTCGACCGCCTGGGGAGTACGGCCGCAAGGTTAAAACTCAAATGAATTGACGGGGGCCCGCACAAGCGGTGGAGCATGTGGTTTAATTCGATGCAACGCGAAGAACCTTACCTACTCTTGACATCCAGAGAACTTAGCAGAGATGCTTTGGTGCCTTCGGGAACTCTGAGACAGGTGCTGCATGGCTGTCGTCAGCTCGTGTTGTGAAATGTTGGGTTAAGTCCCGCAACGAGCGCAACCCTTATCCTTTGTTGCCAGCGGTCCGGCCGGGAACTCAAAGGAGACTGCCAGTGATAAACTGGAGGAAGGTGGGGATGACGTCAAGTCATCATGGCCCTTACGAGTAGGGCTACACACGTGCTACAATGGCGCATACAAAGAGAAGCGACCTCGCGAGAGCAAGCGGACCTCATAAAGTGCGTCGTAGTCCGGATTGGAGTCTGCAACTCGACTCCATGAAGTCGGAATCGCTAGTAATCGTAGATCAGAATGCTACGGTGAATACGTTCCCGGGCCTTGTACACACCGCCCGTCACACCATGGGAGTGGGTTGCAAAAGAAGTAGGTAGCTTAACCTTCGGGAGGGCGCTTACCACTTTGTGATTCATGACTGGGGTGAAGTCGTAACAAGGTAACCGTAGGGGAACCTGCGGTTGGATCACCTCCTTACCTTAAAGAACCTGCCTTTGCAGTGCTCACACAGATTGTCTGATGAAAAACAGCAGTAAAAAACCTCTACAGGCTTGTAGCTCAGGTGGTTAGAGCGCACCCCTGATAAGGGTGAGGTCGGTGGTTCAAGTCCACTCAGGCCTACCAAATTTGCGAAGCAAATTTGAAGAGGTTATCAACGATGGGGCTATAGCTCAGCTGGGAGAGCGCCTGCTTTGCACGCAGGAGGTCTGCGGTTCGATCCCGCATAGCTCCACCATCTTTTACTGCGAACACAAGAAAACTTCAGAGTGAACCTGAAAAGGTGCACTGCGAAGTTTTGCTCTTTAAAAATCTGGATCAAGCTGAAAATTGAAACGACACACAGTTAATGTGTGTTCGAGTCTCTCAAATTTTCGCAATCAGAAGTGAAACATCTTCGGGTTGTGAGGTTAAGCGACTAAGCGTACACGGTGGATGCCCTGGCAGTCAGAGGCGATGAAGGACGTGCTAATCTGCGAAAAGCGCCGGCGAGGTGATATGAACCTTTGACCCGGCGATGTCCGAATGGGGAAACCCAGTGTGATTCGTCACACTATCGTTAACTGAATACATAGGTTAACGAGGCGAACCGGGGGAACTGAAACATCTAAGTACCCCGAGGAAAAGAAATCAACCGAGATTCCCCCAGTAGCGGCGAGCGAACGGGGAGCAGCCCAGAGTCTGAATCAGCTTGTGTGTTAGTGGAACGGTCTGGAAAGTCCGACGGTACAGGGTGATAGTCCCGTACACGAAAACACACAGGTTGTGAACTCGAAGAGTAGGGCGGGACACGTGGTATCCTGTCTGAATATGGGGGACCATCCTCCAAGGCTAAATACTCCTGACTGACCGATAGTGAACCAGTACCGTGAGGGAAAGGCGAAAAGAACCCCGGCGAGGGGAGTGAAAAAGAACCTGAAACCGTGTACGTACAAGCAGTGGGAGCACCTTCGGGTGTGACTGCGTACCTTTTGTATAATGGGTCAGCGACTTATATTCTGTAGCAAGGTTAACCGTATAGGGGAGCCGAAGGGAAACCGAGTCTTAACTGGGCGTTAAGTTGCAGGGTATAGACCCGAAACCCGGTGATCTAGCCATGGGCAGGTTGAAGGTTGGGTAACACTAACTGGAGGACCGAACCGACTAATGTTGAAAAATTAGCGGATGACTTGTGGCTGGGGGTGAAAGGCCAATCAAACCGGGAGATAGCTGGTTCTCCCCGAAAGCTATTTAGGTAGCGCCTCGTGAACTCATCTTCGGGGGTAGAGCACTGTTTCGGCTAGGGGGCCATCCCGGCTTACCAACCCGATGCAAACTACGAATACCGAAGAATGTTATCACGGGAGACACACGGCGGGTGCTAACGTCCGTCGTGAAGAGGGAAACAACCCAGACCGCCAGCTAAGGTCCCAAAGTCATGGTTAAGTGGGAAACGATGTGGGAAGGCACAGACAGCCAGGATGTTGGCTTAGAAGCAGCCATCATTTAAAGAAAGCGTAATAGCTCACTGGTCGAGTCGGCCTGCGCGGAAGATGTAACGGGGCTAAACCATGCACCGAAGCTGCGGCAGCGACACTATGTGTTGTTGGGTAGGGGAGCGTTCTGTAAGCCGTTGAAGGTGGCCTGTGAGGGCTGCTGGAGGTATCAGAAGTGCGAATGCTGACATAAGTAACGATAAAGCGGGTGAAAAGCCCGCTCGCCGGAAGACCAAGGGTTCCTGTCCAACGTTAATCGGGGCAGGGTGAGTCGACCCCTAAGGCGAGGCCGAAAGGCGTAGTCGATGGGAAACAGGTTAATATTCCTGTACTTGGTGTTACTGCGAAGGGGGACGGAGAAGGCTATGTTAGCCGGGCGACGGTTGTCCCGGTTTAAGCATGTAGGCGGAGGTTCCAGGTAAATCCGGTACCTTTTAACGCTGAGGTGTGATGACGAGGCACTACGGTGCTGAAGTAACAAATGCCCTGCTTCCAGGAAAAGCCTCTAAGCATCAGGTAACATCAAATCGTACCCCAAACCGACACAGGTGGTCAGGTAGAGAATACCAAGGCGCTTGAGAGAACTCGGGTGAAGGAACTAGGCAAAATGGTGCCGTAACTTCGGGAGAAGGCACGCTGATATGTAGGTGAAGCCCCTGCGGGTGGAGCTGAAATCAGTCGAAGATACCAGCTGGCTGCAACTGTTTATTAAAAACACAGCACTGTGCAAACACGAAAGTGGACGTATACGGTGTGACGCCTGCCCGGTGCCGGAAGGTTAATTGATGGGGTTAGCGGCAACGCGAAGCTCTTGATCGAAGCCCCGGTAAACGGCGGCCGTAACTATAACGGTCCTAAGGTAGCGAAATTCCTTGTCGGGTAAGTTCCGACCTGCACGAATGGCGTAATGATGGCCAGGCTGTCTCCACCCGAGACTCAGTGAAATTGAACTCGCTGTGAAGATGCAGTGTACCCGCGGCAAGACGGAAAGACCCCGTGAACCTTTACTATAGCTTGACACTGAACACTGGTCCTTGATGTGTAGGATAGGTGGGAGGCTTTGAAGTGTGGACGCCAGTCTGCATGGAGCCGTCCTTGAAATACCACCCTTTAATGGCTGGTGTTCTAACGTAGACCCGTAATCCGGGTTGCGGACAGTGTCTGGTGGGTAGTTTGACTGGGGCGGTCTCCTCCCAAAGAGTAACGGAGGAGCACGAAGGTTAGCTAATCCTGGTCGGACATCAGGAGGTTAGTGCAATGGCATAAGCTAGCTTGACTGCGAGAGTGACGGCTCGAGCAGGTGCGAAAGCAGGTCATAGTGATCCGGTGGTTCTGAATGGAAGGGCCATCGCTCAACGGATAAAAGGTACTCCGGGGATAACAGGCTGATACCGCCCAAGAGTTCATATCGACGGCGGTGTTTGGCACCTCGATGTCGGCTCATCACATCCTGGGGCTGAAGTAGGTCCCAAGGGTATGGCTGTTCGCCATTTAAAGTGGTACGCGAGCTGGGTTTAGAACGTCGTGAGACAGTTCGGTCCCTATCTGCCGTGGGCGCTGGAGAATTGAGGGGGCTGCTCCTAGTACGAGAGGACCGGAGTGGACGCATCACTGGTGTTCGGGTTGTCATGCCAATGGCACTGCCCGGTAGCTAAATGCGGAAGAGATAAGTGCTGAAAGCATCTAAGCACGAAACTTGCCCCGAGATGAGTTCTCCCTGAGCCTTTAAGGCTCCTGAAGGAACGTTGAAGACGACGACGTTGATAGGTCGGGTGTGTAAGCGCAGCGATGCGTTGAGCTAACCGATACTAATGAACCGTGAGGCTTAACCTTACAACGCCGAAGATGTTTTGGCGAAGAGACGACACAAGATTCAGCCTGATACAGATTAAACAGAATTTGCCTGGCGGCTTTAGCGCGGTGGTCCCACCTGACCCCATGCCGAACTCAGAAGTGAAACGCCGTAGCGCCGATGGTAGTGTGGGGTCTCCCCATGTGAGAGTAGGGAACTGCCAGGCATCAAATTAAGTAGTAAGCCGGTGCATTAATCCGGTGGTTACAAGCAGTCTTCGGTGGAGCGGTAGTTCAGTCGGTTAGAATACCTGCCTGTCACGCAGGGGGTCGCGGGTTCGAGTCCCGTCCGTTCCGCCACTTATTAAAAGCCCTGAGTTAACGCTCAGGGCTTTTTTCTTATCTGTCGCCCAATTATTGCTAAACAAGCAAAAATCCTCTGCGTTTTACGATCTTTTTCTTCATAACCGCTGTAGCGATAATTCTCCTCAGTTAACAAACATTATGAATAACGAGGATTATATGACTCTCCCTGCATTTGGCCTGGGCACTTTCCGCCTGAAAGACGACGTTGTTATCGCATCTGTAAAAACCGCACTCGAACTCGGTTATCGTGCAATTGATACGGCACAGATCTATGAAAACGAAGCTGCCGTGGGTCAGGCCATTGAAGAAAGCGGCGTGCCGCGTAGCGAACTGTTTATTACCACCAAAATCTGGATTGAAAACCTCAGCAAAGACAAGCTGATCCCGAGCCTGAAAGAGAGCCTGAAGAAGTTGCGCACCGACTATGTCGATCTGACGCTGATCCACTGGCCATCACCAAACGATGCCGTCTCTGTGGAAGAATTCATGCAGGCACTTCTGGAAGCGAAAAAGCAGGGCCTGACGCGTGAAATTGGCATTTCCAACTTCACCATTCCGCTGATGGAAAAAGCCATTGCCGCCGTTGGCGCAGACAACATTGCGACCAACCAGATTGAACTCTCTCCTTATCTGCAAAACCGCAAAGTGGTGGACTGGGCCAAACAGCACGGCATCCACATCACTTCTTACATGACGCTGGCTTACGGTAAGGCGCTGAAAGATGAAGTGATTATGCGCATCGCTGAGAAACATAATGCGACGGCTGCGCAGGTAATCCTGGCATGGGCGATGGGTGAAGGGTATGCGGTGATCCCATCATCAACTAAACGTGAAAACCTGGCCAGCAACCTGTTAGCCGTGGATCTTCAACTGGATGCTGACGACAAAAAAGCGATCGCTGCTCTGGAGTGCAACGACCGCCTGGTCAGCCCTGAAGGTTTAGCGCCAAACTGGGATTAAGGTTGACCCACCCTCTGTACACTTAACCCTCACACAGCTCCTCCGGGAGCTGTTTTTATATGCTCACTCAGAAAATCAATAAAGGCACGGATGCGTGTACTCACCGCTCTGTCGCTGTAATACACTGCGCTAAAAGGCATTTCGACCGGCAGACGTTTATCCGCCATCAGTTCCACAAGTTCACCACGCGCTATTTCCTTATCAATCATGTAGTCAGACAAACAGGCGATCCCGTTGCCTTCAAGACACAATTGCTTCAGCGTCTCCCCGCTGTTAGACGACAATCCGCAGGTGATCTCATGCAACTGACCGTCAGGGCAGGCGACAGGCCAGGTATTCAGCGACACGGGTTCCGTAAAGCCCAGACACAGATGCTGTTTCAACTCTTCAACCGTTTCAGGTTTGCCATGTTCAGCGATGTATTGCGGCGAGGCGATAATTTTACGGTAGCTGGCAAACAAAGGACGCGCACGCAGACTTGAATCCGTCAGTGTTCCCGCCCGGATCGCCACATCCACTTTGCGTTCGATAAGGTTGATAAAGGTCTCGGAGGAGACCAAAGAGAGTGTCATTTCCGGATAACGCTCACGAAAAGGTTTGATCAGCGGCATCAGAAAGTGCAGAACCACCGGTGTGGCCGCATCAATGCGCAGCAACCCACGCGGGGTGCTACGTGTTTCCATGATCTCCGTCTCCGCTGCCGCCATCTCCTGCAGGACCGACTGTACGCGGCGGAAATAGCGCTCACCTTCCTCGGTCAGGCTGAGCTGCCGCGTCGTCCGGTTGAGCAGACTCACCCCAAGCTTCATCTCCAGTTTTTTTACCGCGCGGCTAATGGCGGAGTTAGCTTGCCCCAGCTGTTCGGCCGCACGGCTAAAACTGCCGCTTTCGACGACGGCGACAAAGATTGTCAGCTCTTCGGACGTAGCTTTCATTGTTGCACCACCTGCAAAATTCTATTGAGATTTTGACCATTTTTGTTATTTAACCACTGGCGCATACTGCCTGTCATCTTAATCCTGATGATACGGAGTATTTTATGCCACTGGCGCTACTTGCCCTGACGATCAGTGCCTTTGCAATCGGCACGACCGAATTTGTTATCGTAGGACTGGTTCCTACCATTGCTCACCAGCTTGCGATCTCGTTGCCCTCCGCCGGGCTGTTGGTCTCAATCTACGCCCTGGGCGTTGCTGTCGGTGCGCCAGTGCTGACGGCCCTGACCGGACGTTTCCCACGTAAACAGCTGTTAGTCGCGCTGATGGTGCTGTTTACCGCCGGCAACATTCTGGCCTGGCAAGCGCCGGACTACACAACGCTGGTGATTGCCCGCCTGTTGACTGGCCTCGCACACGGTGTGTTCTTCTCGATTGGTTCCACCATTGCAACCAGCCTGGTACCTAAAGAGAAAGCGGCTTCAGCCATTGCAATCATGTTTGGTGGGCTGACCGTCGCCCTGGTCACGGGCGTACCGTTGGGGACGTTTATCGGACAGCACTTTGGCTGGCGTGAAACTTTCCTGGCCGTCTCTTTACTGGGGGTCATCGCCCTGGTGGCCAGCCTGCTGCTGGTTCCGTCGAATATTCCCGGCCGGGCGAGCGCCAGCCTGCGCGATCAACTGAGAGTGCTTACGCACCCACGTTTACTGATCATCTATGCGGTTACCGCCCTGGGCTATGGTGGGGTATTCACCGCCTTCACCTTCCTGGCGCCGATGATGCAGGATCTGGCCGGTTTCTCTCCCAATGCCGTGAGCTGGATTTTGCTGGGATACGGTATCTCCGTTGCGATTGGCAATATCTGGGGTGGCAAGCTGGCAGATAAGCATGGTGCGGTCCCGGCACTGAAATTCATCTTCGCTGCCCTGGTCGTGCTACTGCTGATCTTTCAGTTCACGGCTTCGATACACTACGCTGCGCTGGTTACGGTACTCGTCATGGGGATCTTTGCTTTTGGCAATGTTCCCGGGCTTCAGGTTTATGTTGTACAAAAAGCTGAGCTCTACACACCAAATGCGGTGGATGTGGCATCAGGTCTGAACATTGCCGCATTTAATATTGGTATCGCGCTGGGCTCCATCATTGGCGGACAAACCGTCGCGCATGTTGGATTAACTCAGACGCCCTGGATCGGCGCGGTGATTGTCCTGGTGGCCTTCCTGCTGATTGGTCTGAGCGGACGTCTGGATAAACCTGCCCGTGTGGCGCTGGGATGACGTGAGCAAGTGCTTGCTTACAAAACTGGAAAGCGGTTTCTCAGAAATTGCGTTGAAAGTATGACCTAAAGTCCCTATAACATTAGAACCAGTCCGTTTTCCGGGCTGGTTCATGTTACAGAGGCTGTTTCCAAAAGTGCGAAAAAATACCTATGCCATGCGTTATGTTGCCGGAATGCCCGCGGAGAGGATCTTGCCTCCGGGGTCGTTTGCGAGCATCAGCCAGGCATTGCCCGCCGGTACTCCATTAAGTAGCGATGAAAAAATTCGCGTGCTGGTGTGGAATATCTTTAAGCAGCAGCGCGCCGAGTGGTTATCGGTCCTCAAGAATTTTGGAAAAGATGCCCACCTGGTGCTGCTCCAGGAGGCGCAAACCACCCCTGAGCTGGTAAGGTTTGCGACCACCAACTATCTCGCCGCCGACCAGGTGCCAGCATTTGTTTTGCCTCAACATCCTTCCGGTGTAATGACGCTGTCTGCGGCGCATCCGGTCTACTGTTGCCCCTTACGTGAACGCGAGCCTATCCTGCGCCTGGCGAAATCGGCGCTGGTGACGGTCTACCCGCTGCCGGATACCCGAATGCTGATGGTCGTGAATATCCACGCGGTCAATTTCAGCCTCGGTGTGGATGTGTATAGTAAGCAGTTACTCCCTATTGGCGATCAGATTGCGCATCACAGTGGGCCGATCATCATGGCCGGTGATTTCAATGCCTGGAGCCGCCCGCGCATGAATGCGCTGTACCGCTTTGCGCGCGAAATGTCGCTGCGTGAAGTTCGTTTTAGCGATGACCAGCGCAAAAAAGCCTTTGGTCGTCCTCTCGATTTTGTCTTCTATCGTGGTTTGAGCGTGCACGACGCCTCTGTTCTGGTCACGCGTGCCTCCGATCACAATCCTCTACTCGTCGAATTCAGTCCCGGCAAACCTGATAAATAATGGTGTGTCAGGTCTGCCGTGGGGCAGGCCTGTGCGGGTGCTGCCCTTTATTTTAAACTCACAAAGGACAGTACGATGACAACAACACACTCCCATCATGACAACGTAGAAAAACAGTTCGGTTCTCAGGCAAATGCTTATCTGAGCAGCGCCGTACACGCTTCTGGCCGCGATCTGGTGCGTCTCGGTGAACGCCTGGCGGCATTCCCGCAGGCCCACGTGCTGGATTTAGGCTGCGGCGCGGGGCATGCCAGCTTTACGGCTGCGCAGCAGGTGGCGCAGGTCACCGCATATGACTTATCCGGCCAGATGCTGGAAGTGGTTGCTGAAGCGGCAAAAGCGAAAGGGCTGCAGAACATTGCTACGCGCCAGGGGTATGCCGAATCCTTACCGTTTGACGATGCGTCATTTGAGGTGGTGATCAGCCGTTATTCCGCGCACCACTGGCATGATGTCGGCCAGGCATTACGCGAAGTCAAACGCGTTCTGAAGCCAGGTGGCATCTTCATTATTATGGATGTCATGTCGCCCGGGCATCCGGTACGCAATATCTGGCTGCAGACGGTGGAAGCGCTGCGCGACACCTCCCATGTGCAAAACTACTCTGGCGGAGAGTGGTTAACCTTTATCACTGAAGCGGGCCTGATTACGCGCGCGTTAATAACAGACCGTTTGCCGCTGGAGTTCAGCTCGTGGATCGCGCGTATGCGCACCCCGGAAGCATTGAGCCAGGCGATCAGGCTGTATCAGGAGAGTGCGTCCGCAGAAGTGAAGGCGTACTTTGAACTGCAGGATGACGGTTCATTCACCAGCGATACCATCATGGCTGAAGCGCAGAAAGCGGGATAAACAAAAAAGGCACCGAGGGGAATCGGTGCCTTTTTATCTAGCGATCGTGTGATCAGGAGTCTGGCGTAGTGCTGTTCTTCACAAACAGCGTCAGCTGGTCGCCAGGTTTCAGGTTGTCAGTATCATTGTTCCAGCGCATCACATCTTTGATGTTCACGCCGTGTCGTTTTGCGATACTGGACAGTGAATCGCCTTTGCGCACGCGATAGGTAATGCTATCGCTGTTGCTGGCGAGACGCTGTGCGCTACTCCCTGCACCTACCGTCAGCGTTTGACCGACTTTCAGGCCTGAACTGCGCAGGTTATTCCACTGCTGCAGATCGCTTGCCGTCACGCCAAGACGTGATGCAATACCCGAAAGCGTATCACCTGAACGAACCTTATAACTGCGGCTGTTGACGGATGATGCATCCGCGATCAGCGTTGACTGAACGGCGGCGATTTCACCCGAAGCTAAAGACTCGCGTAACTGCTCAGCATGCTTCTGCGGAACCATTACATACTGTGGGCCACTTGCCCCCAGGGTTGAGCCTTTAACGCCAGCATTAAAGGTTTTCAATTTACTGACCGACATACCCGTCATATCAGCGACCTGTTGAATATCAACCGGGTTGCTGAGGCGAACGCGCGCCAGTGCACGACTTTCGTCTGGTGTTGGCAGTTGTACACCGTAACGCTTGCTGTTCTTGAGAATATCACTCAATGCCAGCATCTTCGGTACGTAAATCTTTGTTTCCTGTGGCAGTGAGAGCGACCAAAAATCGGTGGATTTACCCCGTGCTTTATTCGCTTTCATTGCCTTCAGTACACGACCTTCGCCACTATTATACGCTGCGACAGTTAACAGCCAGTCACCGTCAAACATCTTGTTCAGACGTTGCATCATGTCGAGAGCGGCTGTCGTGGAAGCGACAACATCGCGACGCGCATCATAGTTGCGGGTCTGTTTCAGACCATAGTTTCGCCCGGTGCTCGGAATGATCTGCCAAATGCCTGCGGCATTGGCGCCAGACGTTGCGTGTGGGTCAAAAGCGCTCTCCACTATGGGTAGGAGTACCAGCTCCATAGGCATGTTACGTTTTTTAACTTGCCCGGCTATCCAGTACATATACGGCTCTGCCCGTAACGTTACATCGTGGAGATAGCTCTTATTTCTTAAATACTTCTGTTTCTGTTCGCGAATCCGGCTGTTTTCCGGAATTCCCATCTTTAGCTCGTCGCCAATAGAGGTCCACAAGTCTTGATCCTGCGCGAAAGATGTCCCATCGTCCATCCAGCGCGCTGCACTTGTAAACTTCCCTGCTTCCCCTTGACCAGCTGCAGAAAGGCTCTGTGCGTGCTGTTGTACGTTGCTGCCGTTCTGCGACTGGCAACCTACAAGCAGGACAGAGGCGAGTAATATCGCTTTTGCCTTCATGTGTGTGTCAATAGTTGCTTAAAAGACGAGCGATGATAACGGCGAATTTTTGAAAAGGCAACCCGCAATTATCTGAAGTTATCTTTCTTTGACCTTAACCATGCAAATCGCTCTTCTGGTTGTTGCAAATTTGTTTCTTGGTTAATTTTGTTAATTAAATCAATATCATCTGTTCGTAAAAATAAATTAATTTGGCGCTCATTTTTCAGAATTACGGGGAGTGTATTTTGGTTTTTTGCACGTAACTCCTTCACTTTGTGGTAATAATCCTGAATCGCCCGATCCTCCGGTAACAGGCTAACAGCAAACTTCATATTTCCTAATGTGTACTCATGCGCGCAACAAATAATGGTGTCGTCAGGTAAGGCGCTAATCTTCTGTAAAGAGTGATACATTTGGGCTGGTGTGCCTTCAAAGAGTCTTCCGCAGCCTCCGGAGAACAGCGTGTCGCCGCAAAACAGATAAGGTTTACTGTAGAAACACAGATGTCCTGAAGTGTGACCTGGTGTAGCAAATACAGAAAACTCCCACTCGCCGATGAGGATATTTTTGCCCTCTTCGACTACGTGCGTGGTTCCCTTATCTTGTGTCTCTGCCGGTCCGTAAACCACAAGATGCGGAAAACGGGCGCAAAGCTCGCCAACACCGCCAGTGTGATCGTGATGATGGTGGGTCAACAGAATGGCTTCAGGTTGCCAGCCATTTTCCTTAATAGCGTGCAAAACGGGGGCGGACTCTCCGGGGTCGACAATGACGCATCGACGTTGGTCGTCAACCAAAACCCAGATGTAATTGTCCTCAAAAGCAGGAATACTGATAAGATTCATACATTACCTCTTATAGCGTGGCGGGTGTGTTGATGAAACCGGCAAGGATACCTCAGACTGTCGCAGCACCGGAACGTTGGGCGGAATTGCCCTGGGGTGAATACTATCGCGAGGCGTTAGAGCAGCAGCTCAGGCCCTGGCTCGCGAAAATGTATGGCTTTCACCTGCTTAAGATTGGCAATCTCAGCGCGGAAATCAATACCGAAAGCTGCGCTATCTCGCATCAGGTCAATGTCTCTCTCGGCGGATCGCCGGTTCAGGTGAAGGCCGACCCATTGCATCTGCCGTTTGCCGAAAAATCCGTTGATGCGTGTTTGCTCGCGCACACGTTACCCTGGTGCAGCGACCCGCATCGTCTGCTTCGCGAAGCCGATCGCGTGCTGATTGATGACGGCTGGCTGGTACTTAGCGCCTTCAATCCGCTGAGTCTGATGGGGCTGCGTAAGCTGGTGCCGGTGCTGCGCCGCGCCCCACCTTACAACAGCCGGATGTTCACCATGATGCGCCAGCTTGACTGGCTTTCACTGCTGAATTTTGAAGTGCTCAGCTACGGTGGTTTTCAGGTGCTGCCCTGGGCGCGGCAGGGGGGCGTCGTGTTGAGCACTCATCTGCCTGCACTGGGCTGTTTGCAGTTTATCGTGGCGCGTAAGCGAACCATTCCCCTTACGCTTAATCCGATGAAGCAGAGCAAATCGAAAACGCCCATACGCCAGACCGTGGGCGCCACGCGACAGTACAAAAAAAACGATCAGGCGTCGGGCTGATAGCCCGCATCTTCATGAGCGGGGTTGGCCGCCGCCGCCCGCGCCAGTTCGTCGCAGCGTTCGTTTTCCGGATGGCCGGCGTGGCCTTTCACCCACTCCCACTTTATTTCATGCTGCCCCAGCGCGGCATCAAGCCGTTTCCAGAGATCGACATTCTTGACCGGCTTCTTATCGGCGGTCATCCAGCCGCGTTTTTTCCAGTTGTGGATCCACTGGGTGATCCCCTGGCGCACGTACTGGCTGTCGGTGCTTAACACCACGTCACAATGCTCTTTTAGCGCCTCCAGCGCCACAATGGCCGCCATCAACTCCATCCGGTTGTTGGTGGTCAGAAAATAGCCTTCGCTAAAAGTTTTTTCATGCTGGCGATAGCGCATAATCGCACCGTAGCCGCCAGGCCCTGGGTTGCCGAGACAAGATCCATCGGTGAAAATTTCTACCTGTTTACGCATCTCTGGTAGACTTCCTGTATTTGAAACGTTCAGTTAAACGATAAGTCTGACATAAATGACCGCTATGAGCACTGCAATTACTCGCCAGATTGTCCTCGATACCGAAACCACCGGTATGAACCAGATCGGCGCGCACTACGAAGGGCATAAGATCATCGAGATCGGTGCCGTTGAAGTAGTGAACCGTCGTCTGACGGGGAACAACTTCCACGTCTACCTGAAACCCGATCGGCTGGTGGATCCCGAAGCATTCGGCGTTCACGGTATTGCCGATGAGTTCTTGCTGGATAAACCGACCTTTGCGGAGGTGGCGGACGAGTTTCTGGAGTATATCAAAGGCGCTGAGCTCATCATCCACAACGCCTCGTTCGATATCGGCTTTATGGACTATGAGTTTAGTAAGCTCCAGCGCGATATTCCGAAAACGAATACGTTTTGCAAAGTCACCGATAGCCTGGCGCTGGCGAGGAAAATGTTCCCCGGCAAGCGTAACAGCCTTGACGCACTCTGTTCGCGCTATGAGATAGACAACACCAAGCGAACGCTGCACGGGGCGTTGCTCGATGCCCAGATCCTGGCTGATGTCTATCTGGCGATGACCGGTGGCCAGACGTCAATGAAGTTCAGCATGGAAAACGAATCCCAGCAGACGCAGGACGAAGCGGGTATTCAGCGCGTCGTTCGCCAGGCCAGTCGGTTGCGGGTTGTTTTAGCCAGCGATGAAGAGTTGCTTAACCACGAATCCCGTCTGGATCTGGTGCAGAAGAAAGGCGGAAGCTGTATGTGGCGCGCCTGAAAAAGCGCCGGAATGCCTGTAAAATCATCGTTCGGGTGATTTTTGCAGCAAACGATTCAAAACGTGAGAAAAAGCATTGACGGGATCGGAGGCACACCGTAATATGCGCCTCGTTCCCCAAACGGGAACAGTGGAGCGGTAGTTCAGTCGGTTAGAATACCTGCCTGTCACGCAGGGGGTCGCGGGTTCGAGTCCCGTCCGTTCCGCCACTATTCAGGCCCACGTTATTTATAACGTGGGCCTTTTTCATTTCTGCGTTTCTCAGTCTCGCTTTTCTCTCTTTTATCCGTCTTGTTGTCGTCCGCATGCGGCGAATGGCTGCACCTCTATTCTGTTCATTTTTATTAAAATATCCGCTTCTGCTATTTTTATGACTATATTTATTTTGATTTATTATTCTTTTAGTGTAAGTTCTTCAGGGTAAATTATTCTCTTCTGTCATTCTTCCTGACTCTCTTAATAACTCCTGCATTGATGTTAACTATTCCTATTGCTGCGTAGAGTGCTACGTAGTTTATTCCTAACCATATAAAGAACCCAGACATGATATTTTGAAGCATCATGTCGATGGACCCTATGGACATGAATTATTCAGAAAGGCATCAAAGTAAGGCAGTGCAGGGTGTATCAGTAAAAATGCTTATAAATCCTTAATTTAGCGAGTGAAATTTACCAAGGACTTTAAGTATGACGGATAATAAAGTCATTTTAGCGGTCAATAACGGAGACGGAAAAACTCGGTTGTTGACGGCAGAAGCAGGCCGGACGGTTAAGGTGAAACTTATCCCCGGCAATAAATATGTATTGAAAAATATTAACGACGACTTCGCACCAGAAAATATTACGCTGCAGCGCGTAGACAAAGCACTGCACATTATTCAGGAAGGCGATACACAGCCAAGCATAATTATTGAAGATTACTTCAATGGTGATCCAACTAATCCGGTGCTGATGGGCATGGCGGAAGATGGATTACTCTACGCCTATGTCCCGCTGTCTGGTGACAGCTACGACACCGGTTATCTGATGGCGGATGGCAGCATGTCTCCTGTGGCGTTAGGGGGCGAACCGCTGGGAGCGGGTGGCCCGCTTCTGACGGCGCCGGATGACGACAACGACATGCTGTTTGGCATGTTGGGATGGTTTGCGCTTGCTGCTGCGGGTGTAGGGGCTGCTTTCGCGCTGTCTGAGATGGATAAGGACGACGGTGATAACTCTTCCACGCCTGATAAGCCAAGCATCGGCAACGCTGTGGATGATGAAGGTTCAATCAAAGGACCGTTGAAATCAGGCGATGTCACTGATGATTCAACGCCAACGCTGACCGGTAAAGGAAAGCCTGGTGATACTATTCATATCATTGATAATGGCAAAGAAATTGGTTCAGTCATTGTTGATGATGAAGGGGAGTGGAGCTATACGCCTGATAAGCCACTGGGTGAAGGTGAGCACGAGCTGAGCGTGGTAGAAAAAGATCCTGACGGCAACACGAGTCCTCCGTCAGATCCGATTGTCATCGTCGTCGATACGATCGCGCCAAAGGCGCCGACGATTGAACACATCATGGATAAAGTGGGTAAAGTCACCGGCGAGATCCTTGAAGACGCCTACACCGACGATCCAAAACCGGAAATGAGCGGCACCGGTGAAGCGGGCGCGACGATCACCATTTACGATAACGGTAAAAAGATTGGCGAAACCACCGTTAACGACGATGGTCGTTGGTATTTCAAACCTTCCGAAAACCTGGCGGATGGCAGCCATAGCATCACGGTCAGCCAGACGGATAAAGCGGGTAACGTCAGCAAGCCTTCGGACGATCGTGAATTTATGGTTCTGACCGAACCTCCAGGAAAAGCCGAAACGCCTGATGTCATTGACAATACCGGTCCAGTAACAGGCCCTCTTAAACCGGGTGATGTGACAGATGACAGTCAGCCTTCCTTCAGCGGCGAGGGAACCCCGGGTAATACCATTGTTATCAAAGATAATGATAAAGAGATTGGCTCGGTTATCGTCGACGACGAAGGTAAGTGGTCATTTACACCTAAGGATGAACTTGCCGAGGGTGAACATAATGTCGTCGTCGTTGAGGAAGATCCGCTGGGTAATGTCGGTGATCCATCTGACCCGATTCAGATTATTGTCGATACCACACCTCCGGCTAAACCGGATATGGCCGATGCCCAGGATAATACCGGGCCGATTACGGGCCAGCTGAAAGGCGGTGACGTCACTGACGAAACCCGTCCGGTATTCAGCGGTAAAGGCGAACCGGGCGATACCGTAACCATCTATGATGGTGACGAAGTGCTTGGCACAACCGTCATTGACGATAAAGGCAACTGGACGCTGAAACCAGAGAAACCTCTGGGTGAAGGCGATCACAGCATCACCGTTACGCAAACGGATAAGGCAGGCAACACCAGCGATCCCTCGGAAGCGCTGGAGTTTGAAGTTGACACTACCGCGCCTGATGCTTCAGCAGATGTTCTGAACATTACCGCCGTAGTGGACGACGTAGGCGATCGTCAGGGTAATGTGGCCAGCGGTGAAATCACCGATGACAGCAAACCGCTCATTAGCGGTATCGGTGAAGCAGGGAACACCGTCTTTGTCTACACTACCGACTCTTCCGGCAAACACCTGATTGGTACAGCGGTTGTGGGCAGCGATGGCACCTGGAGCCTGACGCCTAACACCCCACTGACGGAAGGTTTGAACCAGCTGACCCTGGAGACACAGGATCCGGCGGGTAACCGCGTAGTGGGCGATGCGCCATCTTACGACATCAACCTCATGATCCCGGTCAGTACCGCGCCATCCATCAACAGCGTGGTGGACAACGCAGAGCCACACGTTGGCCCGCTGCAGAAAGGCGAGTCGACCAACGATACCACCCCGACCCTGAGCGGTAGCGCGGCGCCGGGTGATACCGTCTCCATCCTCGATAACGGGAAAGTGATTGGCACCGTCAAGGCAGACAGCAACGGGAAGTGGGCATTCACCCCGGATAGCGCACTGGCGGATGGCAAGCACACCTTCACCGTCACCGCGACTGACGCAGCGGGCAACGCGCGCACCAGCGGCAGCTTCCCGATTGTTATCGACACCGCGGCACCGGCCCCGGCGGAAAATATCGTTATCAACGATAACGTGGGCGACAAGCAGGGACCGGTAGGTTCCGGCGACACCACCGACGATCAGTCTCCAACCCTGAGCGGCGAAGCCGAGCCGGGCAGCACGGTGGATATCTACGATAACGACGAGAAGATTGGTTCCGTTATTGTGGATGACGAAGGCAAGTGGTCCTATACGCCAGAGAAACCGCTGGACAAAGGCGATCACGAAATCACCACCACCGTGACCGATCCGTCAGGCAATACCAGTGAACCGTCTCCGGGGATCTCTTTCACTGTCGATCCGGATCCAAACCAGGTCACCGTGGGTGAAGTGGTGGATGATCAGGGGCCGATCGTAGGCAACCTGAAGCCAGGCACCGTGACCGATGATGTTCGCCCTGAACTGAGCGGTAAAGGTAAGCCAGGCAGCACCGTGACCATCATGGATGGCGACGATGTGCTGGGCTCCACCGTAGTGGATCCGGACGGCAACTGGACCTTCACCCCTGAACAGGATCTGGCCGATGGCGATCACAGCCTGACCGTGATTTCCAAAGACCCGGCCGGAAACGAGGTGACCTCTCCGTCCTTTGATATTACCGTTGATGCGACCGCGCCGGAAAAACCTGTGCTGGGTTCGGCAACGGATGATGTGGGTACAATCCGTGGCGATCTGAGCAACGGCGGTACCACTGATGATGCAAACCCAACCTTCAACGGTACCGCAGAGCCGGGCAGCCGTGTCGATATTTATGACAACGGCGAGCACATCGGTTCGACGATTGCGGACGATAAAGGCGCCTGGCAGTTCACACCAACCACACCTCTGCCAGAGGGTGAACACCATATCACCACCACCGCAACGGATGAAGCGGGCAACACCGGCCCGGAATCGGATGATTTTGTGCTGGTGACTGACTACACGCCACCGGTGGCAACCAGCGATGTGCTGAGCATTACTTCCGTAATGGACGATGTCGGCGGTCGTCAGGGCAATGTCGCCAGCGGTGAAATCACCGATGACAGCAAACCGGTTATCAATGGTATTGGTGAAGCGGGCAGCACCGTCTTTGTTTACAGCACGGATGCTAACGGCAAACATCTGCTGGGCTCAGCTGTGGTCGACAATGAAGGCAACTGGACGCTGGCGCTCGATACCCCGCTGGTGGAAGGGCTTAATCAGCTGACGCTGGAAACCCAGGATGGCGTTGGCAACCGCGTAGCGGGTGAAGCACCGCCTTACGATATCACCGTTCTGATTCCGGTCAGCACCGAGCCGTCCATCAACAGCGTGGTGGACAACGCCGAGCCACACGTCGGCCCAATGCAGAAAGGCGAAACCACCAACGACACCACCCCAACCCTGAGCGGCAGCGCTGCACCGGGCGACGTTGTGTCTATCCTCGACAACGGGAAAGTGATTGGCACCGTCAAGGCAGACGCCAGCGGTAAATGGACATTCACCCCTGATTCCGCGTTGGCGGATGGTCAACATACCTTCACCGTCACTGCGACTGACGCAGCGGGCAACGCGCGTACCAGCGGAACCTTCCCGATTGTTATCGACACCGCGGCTCCGGCTCCGGCAGAGAATATCGTTATCAATGATAACGTGGGCGACAAGCAGGGGCCGGTAGGTTCAGGCGATACCACTGACGATCAGTCTCCAACCCTGAGCGGCGAAGCCGAGCCGGGCAGCACGGTGGATATCTACGATAACGACGAGAAGATTGGTTCCGTTATTGTGGATGACGAGGGCAAGTGGTCCTATACGCCAGAGAAACCGCTGGACAAAGGCGATCACGAAATCACCACCACCGTGACCGATCCGTCAGGCAACACCAGTGAACCGTCTCCGGGGATCTCTTTCACCGTCGATCCGGATCCAAACCAGGTCACCGTGGGTGAAGTGGTGGATGACCAGGGCCCGATCGTTGGCAACCTGAAACCAGGCACCGTCACCGATGACGCGCGTCCTGAACTGAGCGGTAAAGGTAAGCCAGGCAGCACTGTGACCATCAAGGATGGCGACGATGTACTGGGCTCCACCGTGGTGGATCCGGACGGCAACTGGACCTTCACCCCTGAACAGGATCTGGCCAATGGCGATCACAGCCTGACCGTAGTTTCAACCGATCCTGCGGGTAACGACGTCACGTCTCCGTCCTTTGATATCTCTGTTGATACCGTGGCACCGGAAAAACCGGTGATAGGTGTTGCGACGGATGATGTCGGGTCCAGCCGTGGCGATCTGAGCAGCGGCAGCACCACCGATGATGCGAACCCGACCTTCAACGGTACCGCTGAGCCGGGCAGCCGTGTCGATATTTATGACAACGGCGAACTGATTGGTTCTACCGTTGTGGATGAAAATGGCGGCTGGCAGTTCACGCCAACGACACCTCTGCCAGAGGGTGAACACCATATCACCACCACCGCAACGGACAAGGCCGGTAACACCAGTTCGGAATCAGATGATTTTGTGCTGATCACCGACTACACCGCGCCTGACGCCAGCAAGCTGGCGATCACTGAAGTCTATGACGACGTGAACACCGCAGGCGTGATTGCCTCCGGCGGGGAAACCGACGACAACCGTCCACTGATCAAGGGTACGGGCGCAGAGCCGGGCAACACCATCACCGTCTATAACGGCGACAGGGTGATTGGCACCGCGAAAGTGCAGGCCGACGGCACCTGGTCCCTCGAACCGACCACTCCGCTGCCGGACGGGAAGTACACCCTGACGGCGAAAGAGACCGACAGCGTGGGCAACGTCTCCGGTCCGTCCGGCGAGTACATCATCAACGTGGCCACCGTACCGCCGCAGGCACCGACGCTGGACACCGTCTATGACGACGTGGCCCCGCACGCGGACTACCTGCAGAAGGGCGACGTCACCAACGACACCACCCCGACCCTGAGCGGCAGCAGCGGCGTGGCGGGCGGCACCATCAGTATCTACGACAACGGTCGTCTGATTGGCACCACCACCGTGGGCAGCAACGGCAGCTGGAGCTTCACGCCGGATACGGCGCTCTCTGACGGCAGCCATAACTTCACCGCCACCGTCACCGACGGCGTGGGCCGCACCAGTGAGCCAACCGGCGGCTTCGGTATCGTTATCGATACAAAAGCCCCGGATGCGGCCTCTGACCTGCTGGTCACCGACAACGTCGGCGCCTACCAGGGCCCGGTCGTGAGCGGCGACACCACCGATGACAACACCCCGACCCTGAGCGGCAAGGCCGAGCCGGGCAGCACGGTGAACATCATCGACAACGGCCAGGTTATCGGCACCGCGAAGGTGAACCCGGACGGCACCTGGAGCTACACCCCGGACCAGCCGCTGGCGAACGGCGCACACGACCTGACCACCACCGTGACTGACCCGTCAGGCAACACCGGGCCGGAAGGTTCGCACGTGGTCATCACCGTTGACGTGGTGCCGGGTAAAGTGGAAATCACCGCCGTGACCGACGACACCGGCAGCGTGACCGGCAGCCTGTCCCAGAATGCGGTAACCGACGACACCCGTCCGCAAATCAGCGGCACGGCGAAGGCGGGCAGCACCGTGACCATCATGGACGGCAGCAACGTGCTGGGCACCACCACCGCGGGCGCGGACGGCACCTGGAGCTTCACGCCGAGCGTGGACCTGGGCCGCGGCGACCACACCTTCACCGCCACGGCGAAGGACCCGATGGGCAATGAGTCGAGCAGCAGCAGCTGGACCGTGACCATCGACACCGATGCGCCGGTGAAACCGACCATCGACGCGGCGCTGGACGACGTGGGCAGCGTGCAGGGCGCACTGTCTAACGGCAGCAGCACCGACGACCCGACCCCGACTCTGAGCGGCAAGGCGGAAGCGGGCAGCACCGTGAAGATCTACGATCAGAACGGCCTGCTGGGCGAAGTGACAGCGAAAGCCGACGGCACCTGGAGCTTCTCGCCGGTGGCGAAGCTGCCGGAAGGCGAGCACCGCTTCCACGTGACGGCGACCGACAGGGCGGGCAACACCAGTGCAGCGTCAGACGACTTTGTCCTGACCCTGGACTACACCGCCCCGGATGCGAGCAAGCTGGCGATCACCGAAGTCTACGACGACGTGAACACCGCAGGCGTGATTGCCTCCGGCGAAGAAACCGACGACAACCGTCCGCTGATCAAGGGTACGGGCGCAGAGCCGGGCAACACCATCACCGTCTATAACGGCGACAGGGTGATTGGCACCGCGAAAGTGCAGGCTGACGGCACCTGGTCCCTCGAACCGACCACCCCGCTGCCGGACGGGAAGTACACCCTGACGGCGAAAGAGACCGACAGCGTGGGCAACGTCTCCGGTCCGTCCGGTGAGTACATCATCAACGTGGCCACCGTACCGCCGCAGGCACCGACGCTGGACACCGTCTATGACGACGTGGCCCCGCACGCGGACTACCTGCAGAAGGGCGACGTCACCAACGACACCACCCCGACCCTGAGCGGCAGCAGCGGCGTGGCGGGCGGCACCATCAGCATCTACGACAACGGTCGTCTGATTGGCACCACCACCGTGGGCAGCAACGGCAGCTGGAGCTTCACGCCGGATACGGCGCTGGCTGACGGCAGCCATAACTTCACCGCCACCGTCACCGACGGCGTGGGCCGCACCAGTGAGCCAACCGGCGGCTTCGGTATCGTTATCGATACAAAAGCCCCGGACGCGGCCTCTGACCTGCTGGTCACCGACAACGTCGGCGCCTACCAGGGCCCGGTCGTGAGCGGCGACACCACCGATGACAACACCCCGACCCTGAGCGGCAAGGCCGAGCCGGGCAGCACGGTGAACATCATCGACAACGGCCAGGTCATCGGCACCGCGAAGGTGAACCCGGACGGCACCTGGAGCTACACCCCGGACCAGCCGCTGGCGAACGGCGCACACGACCTGACCACCACCGTCACCGATCCGTCAGGCAACACCGGACCGGAAGGCTCACACGTGGTCATCACCGTTGACGTGGTCCCGGGCAAGGTGGAAATCACCGCCGTGACCGATGACACCGGCAGCGTGACCGGCAGCCTGTCCCAGGGTACGGTAACCGACGACACCCGTCCGCAAATCAGCGGCACGGCGAAGGCGGGCAGCACCGTGACCATCATGGACGGCAGCAACGTGCTGGGCACCACCACCGCGGGCGCGGACGGCACCTGGAGCTTCACGCCGAGCGTGGACCTGGGCCGCGGCGACCACACCTTCACCGCCACGGCGAAGGACCCGATGGGCAATGAGTCGAGCAGCAGCAGCTGGACCGTGACCATCGACACCGATGCGCCGGTGAAACCGACCATCGACGCGGCGCTGGACGACGTGGGCAGCGTGCAGGGTAACCTGGCGAACGGCAGCAGCACCGACGATCCGACCCCGACCCTGAGCGGCAAGGCGGAAGCGGGCAGCACCGTGAAGATCTACGATCAGAACGGCCTGCTGGGCGAAGTGACGGCGAAAGCCGACGGCACCTGGAGCTTCTCGCCGGTGGCGAAGCTGCCGGAAGGCGAGCACCGCTTCCACGTGACGGCCACCGACAGGGCGGGCAACACCAGTGCGGATTCGGACGACTTCGTCCTGACCCTGGACTACACCGCCCGGATGCGAGCAAGCTGGCGATCACCGAAGTCTATGACGACGTGAACACCGCAGGCGTGATTGCCTCCGGTGAAGAAACCGACGACAACCGTCCGCTGATCAAGGGAACGGGCGCAGAGCCGGGCAACACCATCACCGTCTACAACGGCGACAGGGTCATTGGCACCGCGAAAGTGCAGGCCGACGGCACCTGGTCCCTCGAACCGACCACTCCGCTGCCGGACGGGAAGTACACCCTGACGGCGAAAGAGACCGACAGCGTGGGCAACGTCTCCGGTCCGTCCGGTGAGTACATCATCAACGTGGCCACCGTACCGCCGCAGGCGCCGACGCTGGACACCGTCTATGACGACGTGGCCCCGCACGCGGACTACCTGCAGAAGGGCGATGTCACCAACGACACCACCCCGACCCTGAGCGGCAGCAGCGGCGTGGCGGGCGGCACCATCAGTATCTACGACAACGGTCGTCTGATTGGCACCACCACCGTGGGCAGCAACGGCAGCTGGAGCTTCACGCCGGATACGGCGCTGGCTGACGGCAGCCATAACTTCACCGCCACCGTCACCGACGGCGTGGGCCGCACCAGTGAGCCAACCGGCGGCTTCGGTATCGTTATCGATACAAAAGCCCCGGACGCGGCCTCTGACCTGCTGGTCACCGACAACGTCGGCGCCTACCAGGGCCCGGTCGTGAGCGGCGACACCACCGATGACAACACCCCGACCCTGAGCGGCAAGGCCGAGCCGGGCAGCACGGTGAACATCATCGACAACGGCCAGGTCATCGGCACCGCGAAGGTGAACCCGGACGGCACCTGGAGCTACACCCCGGACCAGCCGCTGGCGAACGGCGCACACGACCTGACCACCACCGTCACCGATCCGTCAGGCAACACCGGACCGGAAGGCTCACACGTGGTCATCACCGTTGACGTGGTCCCGGGCAAGGTGGAAATCACCGCCGTGACCGATGACACCGGCAGCGTGACCGGCAGCCTGTCCCAGGGTACGGTAACCGACGACACCCGTCCGCAAATCAGCGGCACGGCGAAGGCGGGCAGCACCGTGACCATCATGGACGGCAGCAACGTACTGGGCACCACCACCGCGGGCGCAGACGGCACCTGGAGCTTCACGCCGAGCGTGGACCTGGGCCGCGGCGACCACACCTTCACCGCCACGGCGAAGGACCCGATGGGCAATGAGTCGAGCAGCAGCAGCTGGACCGTGACCATCGACACCGATGCGCCGGTGAAACCGACCATCGACGCGGCGCTGGACGACGTGGGCAGCGTGCAGGGCGCACTGTCTAACGGCAGCAGCACCGACGACCCGACCCCGACCCTGAGCGGCAAGGCGGAAGCGGGCAGCACCGTGAAGATCTACGATCAGAACGGCCTGCTGGGCGAAGTGACAGCGAAAGCCGACGGCACCTGGAGCTTCTCGCCGGTGGCGAAGCTGCCGGAAGGCGAGCACCGCTTCCACGTGACGGCGACCGACAGGGCGGGCAACACCAGTGCAGCGTCAGACGACTTTGTCCTGACCCTGGACTACACCGCCCCGGATGCGAGCAAGCTGGCGATCACCGAAGTCTACGACGACGTGAACACCGCAGGCGTGATTGCCTCCGGCGGGGAAACCGACGACAACCGTCCGCTGATCAAGGGTACGGGCGCAGAGCCGGGCAACACCATCACCGTCTATAACGGCGACAGGGTGATTGGCACCGCGAAAGTGCAGGCTGACGGCACCTGGTCCCTCGAACCGACCACCCCGCTGCCGGACGGGAAGTACACCCTGACGGCGAAAGAGACCGACAGCGTGGGCAACGTCTCCGGTCCGTCCGGTGAGTACATCATCAACGTGGCCACCGTGCCGCCGCAGGCACCGACGCTGGACACCGTCTATGACGACGTGGCCCCGCACGCGGACTACCTGCAGAAGGGCGACGTCACCAACGACACCACCCCGACCCTGAGCGGCAGCAGCGGCGTGGCGGGCGGCACCATCAGCATCTACGACAACGGTCGTCTGATTGGCACCACCACCGTGGGCAGCAACGGCAGCTGGAGCTTCACGCCGGATACGGCGCTCTCTGACGGCAGCCATAACTTCACCGCCACCGTCACCGACGGCGTGGGCCGCACCAGTGAGCCAACCGGCGGCTTCGGTATCGTTATCGATACAAAAGCCCCGGATGCGGCCTCTGACCTGCTGGTCACCGACAACGTCGGCGCCTACCAGGGCCCGGTCGTGAGCGGCGACACCACCGATGACAACACCCCGACCCTGAGCGGCAAGGCCGAGCCGGGCAGCACGGTGAACATCATCGACAACGGCCAGGTTATCGGCACCGCGAAGGTGAACCCGGACGGCACCTGGAGCTACACCCCGGACCAGCCGCTGGCGAACGGCGCACACGACCTGACCACCACCGTCACCGATCCGTCAGGCAACACCGGACCGGAAGGTTCGCACGTGGTCATCACCGTTGACGTGGTCCCGGGCAAGGTGGAAATCACCGCCGTGACCGATGACACCGGCAGCGTGACCGGCAGCCTGTCCCAGGGTACGGTAACCGACGACACCCGTCCGCAAATCAGCGGCACGGCGAAGGCGGGCAGCACCGTGACCATCATGGACGGCAGCAACGTGCTGGGCACCACCACCGCGGGCGCGGACGGCACCTGGAGCTTCACGCCGAGCGTGGACCTGGGCCGCGGCGACCACACCTTCACCGCCACGGCGAAGGACCCGATGGGCAATGAGTCGAGCAGCAGCAGCTGGACCGTGACCATCGACACCGATGCGCCGGTGAAACCGACCATCGACGCGGCGCTGGACGACGTGGGCAGCGTGCAGGGTAACCTGGCGAACGGCAGCAGCACCGACGATCCGACCCCGACCCTGAGCGGCAAGGCGGAAGCGGGCAGCACCGTGAAGATCTACGATCAGAACGGCCTGCTGGGCGAAGTGACGGCGAAAGCCGACGGCACCTGGAGCTTCTCGCCGGTGGCGAAGCTGCCGGAAGGCGAGCACCGTTTCCACGTGACGGCCACCGACAGGGCGGGCAACACCAGTGCAGCGTCGGACGATTTCGTCCTTAACCTGGACTTCACCGCGCCGGATGCCAGCAAAGTGAGCATTACCGATGTGGTGGATGATTTTGGTTCCGTAACCGGGACGATTGCCTCAGGTGGTAAGACGGACGATAACACGCCGCTGATCAAGGGAACGGGCGCAGAGCCGGGCAACACCATCACCGTCTATAACGGCGACAAGGTGATCGGCACCGCTAAAGTACAGGCTGACGGTACCTGGGAACTTCAGGTCACGAAAGCCCTGCCTGACGGGACCTACAACCTGACGGTGAAAGAGACCGACAGCGTGGGTAACACCACGGCGGCATCACCGGAATACATTATTCAGATCGATGCCGGCGGTCAGCCGCTACCACCGACCCTGAGCAGTGTGGAAGATGATGTTGCGCCGCATACCGGCCCATTACAAAAGGATGCGACAACCAACGACGACACCCTGTTGTTGACGGGTACGGCTGAAGCCGGTGTCACGGTTCGCATTTATGGCGGCCCGAACGGCACCACCCTGTTGGGTGAAACCAAGGCTGATGCCCAGGGCAAATGGACCTTCAATACGCCGAAACTGGCGGACGGCGTTCATACGTTTGTCGCGGAGGCCATTAACGACATTGGTCAGGTAAGCCCACAGACTGGCGGCTTCCCGATCACGGTGGATACCAGCGCACCGGGTGAGGTCACTGGCTTTATCGTGAGCGATAACGAAGGTCCGAAGACCGGTACGTTGTCCAATGGCGATACTACTGACGATGCGACACCGACCATCAGCGGCAAAGCAGAGCCAGGCAGCGTGGTTCACATCTATGTGAACGGCCAGGAAAACGGTACGACGGTAGCAGATGCGAACGGTAACTGGTCTTACACCACCGGTTCACTGGCGGATGGGGAATATACCTTCACCGCGCGTGCTGAAGATTCAGCAGGCAACCTGGGAGCTGAAAATGCCGGTGTTACCGTCACGCTTGATACCTCCAGCGTTCCGGTCACCATCGTTCGCGTCATGGATGATAAAGGCACGGTCACCGGCGAACTGAAGGCGAACGACGTCACTGACGACGCGCGTCCGGAATTCAGCGGTAAGGCGAAAGCAGGCAGCACTGTCACCATCATGGATGGCAACGTGGTGTTGGGCAGCGTCAAGGCCGATGCCAGTGGCAACTGGGTATTTACGCCTACCAGCGATCTGGGCGATGGCGTACACAACATTACGGCAACCGCGAAAGATCTGACGGGTAAAGAGGATACCTCCAGCACCTTCAGCTTCGAAATTGACAGTAAAGCACCGAACCGTCCGAGTATCGATTACGCGGAAGATCAGGTGGGGACGATCAAGGACGATCTGAGCAACAACGATGTCACTGACGATCCGCAGCCAATCCTGCACGGTACGGCTGAAGCGGGCAGCACCGTCAATATTTACACCCTTGACGGCACCCTGCTGGGTTCAGTCACTGCGAACAGCAGCGGCGCGTGGAACTTCAAACCGGGCAGCAAGTTACCGGAAGGCAAAAACACCTTCTACGTGACGGCCACGGATGAAGCCGGCAACGTTAGCGATAAGTCTGCGGACTTCATTCTGACCACTGACTACACCGCGCCGGATGCGAGCAAAGTGACCATCGATTCCGTAACGGATAACGTGGGTAACGTTCAGGGGATTGTTGCGGATGGCGGCGTTCTGGACGATTCACGTCCGGTGATTCGCGGCTCGGGTGCGGAAGCGGGCAACGTCATTACCGTCTACACCACGGATAAAGACGGCAACACGAAGGTATTGGGTACCACGACAGTTGATAAGAATGGTAAATGGGAACTGACGCCATCTGAGTCTCTGTATGGCGACTCCATTAACAAACTGACCGTGACGGAAACCGATCGGGTTGGCAACGTGGCGAAACCGGCTGACAGCTATGACGTCATTATGTCCGACACGCCGGATGCGCCAGCGATCGTTAACGTTCTGGACGATACCGGCACCACCGTTATCAACCTGGCCAACAATGCGTTGACCAAAGACGACACGCCGACCCTGAAAGGAACGGCGGACGGTGCTGCAGGCGATACGATCACCATCTACAACGGTACTGAGGTTGTCGGTAAGACGACGCTGAACAGCGATGGCACCTGGAGCTTTACGCCATCACCAGCGCTGGCTGACGGTAATTACACCTTTACGGTGACCAATACCAACAGCGCAGGTCAGGAGAGCGATCGCAGTGGTTCGTTCACCCTCACCATTGATTCAACAGCGCCAAATCCGGTCTCCGGTTTGCAGGTGGCTGACGATCAGGGTGCCTGGAAAGGTCAGTTAACCGACGGTATGACCACCGACGACAACAAGCCGACCTTCACCGGTAAAGCGGAGCAGGGCAGTACGGTCACGATTTACGATAACGGCCAGGCGATTGGTTCGGTTGTTGTGACGAACACTGATGGTAGCTGGCAGTACACGCCAACCACGCCGTTAGCGGATGGTGAACACCAGTTCGCGACCCAGGTAACGGATCCGGCGGGTAACAGCAGCGCGATCGTGGATGATATCACTGTCAACGTCTCCACGGGCGCAAGCTATCTGCAACTGCTGCAGGTGGTGGATGACGTCCAGGAAGCGGGTGGTTCACGCGTGCTTCGCGAGGGTGACGTTACCAACGACAGCCAGGTACAGCTGGTCGGTAAGGCGACGGCAGGCAGCACCATTATCATCACCGACGTCGGTGGCGTTCAGCTTGGCACGGTGAAAGCGGATGCCAACGGTAACTGGGAATTCACGCCGCTGAGCAGCCTGAAAGATGGCGCGCATACGCTGCGTATTACCGGGACCGATCCGTCCAATAACCCACTCACGCCGATTGACTTCGATCTGGTGGTGGATACGGTTGCGCCTGTCGCACCGGTTATTACGAATGTGCTGGATGACGTTAATCCGGTTCAGGGGTCCGTTGCCCACGGCAAGCCAACCAACGACACCACGCCGGAAATTACCGGTACGGCGGAGAAGGGAAGCACGGTGAATGTGTACCATCAGGTGGATGCGACAACGCGCATTCTGCTGGGTACCGCCGTTGCCGATAGCACGACGGGTCAATGGACGTTGCAAATCAGCGATGCGAACAAGCTGGCTGAAGGCACCTGGAATCTGGTGGCAACCTCTACGGATGCGGCTGGCAACATCAGTACGCCGAGCAATACCTGGACGATTGTTGTCGATACCACTGTCTCTGACGCAGTGATCAACATCAGCTCTGTCTCGGAAGACCGTGGCGCTTCAGACACCGACTTTATTACCAGCGATAACACGCTGTTGATTAACGGTGAGCTGAACAAAGCTCTGCAGGCGGACGAGTGGGTTGAGGTGAGCCTCGACAACGGGGCAACCTGGACGCGTGCCTCAACGGTAACCGGCACATCCTGGACTGTGGATATGCAGAACACGCCGCTGAACGATGGGGCTTATACCATCCAGGCTCGCGTGGTGGATAACGCCGGTAACGTTGGCAGCACCGATTCTCAGGCGCTGCAGGTGGCATCGGGCGGCAGTGACATGAATGGTCTGACGACGACCACCAAAGTCACCACCGATACCAGCCATGGTCTGACGACCGGGGATCACTTCAGCCATGCCGCAACGGCGACTAACGGCGACATGATCACCCGTGACCGTACGGTGACCATCAGCGGTAACCTGAGTGCTGCGTTGCAGGCGGGTGAGCATCTGCAGATTTCGCTGGATAACGGTAAAACCTGGAAAACGCTGGCCCTTAACGGCCAGAGCTGGAGCTATGAACTGCCGGAAGCGATGGCCAGCGTCACGCATAACTTCAAGCTGCAGGTGATTGACGTTGCAGGCAACCCGGGCACGAACACGAAGTTTGCGGACAGCTACAACGTGGTTATCGATCTGGATTCTCCGGACGGTATTACCGGTGCGCCGAATGTGCCGCAGCACACCACCACAGGAGATTCGTTCACCTTCTCCAGTGGTCAGTACGGCCGTGTTGAAGCGGGGGCGATTGTCTCGCTGGTGAGTGATGTGAACAACAACGGGACCTATCAGGAAGGTCTGGATCAGGTCATTGGCTTCGTGAAGGCTAACGCTGACGGCTCCTGGAGTCTGAATACGTCGCTGCCTTCTGGCGCACATAACCTGGCCTTTGTGGTCTGGGATGAAGCGCGTAACCGCTCAAGCATGAGCGCCAGCACCAGTACAGGTGTCACCGAAGGTGGCGGCAGTACGCTGATTGAACAAACCTGGGGGGGAACGACCGATGCGGATAGCCGCGGTCTGAACGCCGCTGCGGTGACCATCAGTCAGGACGGTTTGTGGTCGTTCTTCCAGAGTGCCCGTGGCACTTCCGGTACGACAACCGCGAACGCCGGACGTGTCTATGACTCCGTCACGCGTGAAGACTACGATTCAACGTACCTTGCACAGCCGTCAACTGACAACGGTGCGGGTTACAACGTAGATAGCACGTCCTACAGCCGTTATGTTAACTCCGCAGCCTTTGCGGACATCAACCGCGATGGCTATGCCGACGTAATGTCTCAGATCAGTAGCTACAGTAACGCGGGTCGTACCGCCTACTGGCTGCAGAACGCTGACGGTAGTTACTCTGCGAAGGCGCTGGATCAGGGCACCCTGAACCACCTCGGCGGCGTGATTTCCTATGACCGTGAAGGTGATGGTTATCTGGACTTTGTGCTGGGTGACTCAGAAGCGGACTCCATCTCGTTCATCAAGAATACGCAGGGCACGCTGAGTTACGAGGATAATGCCGGCTTCTCTGACGGACATCCTGGCGGGGCATTGCCAGCGTCACTGAGTGTGCTGCACGAGGTGGGCGCTGTGGATATCGATAACAACGGTACCGTAGATATTACGGCACATATCGACTACAACGGCGCTGGCAACCTCGTCGGTAACAACTCACGTGGTCTGGGTATTTTGTATAACCAGACAACCGGAACGTCGAAGACTAACTTCGGTGAAGTTGGCTACTACACGAATGTGTTCCGTGACGATGGCCATGAAGACTACGGTAACTTGTCAATCTCCATGACCTATGCAGATTACAACAACGATGGTTGGCTGGATCTGTTCCTGAGTCGAGGATCGAAGGGCGGTAGTAACAGCGATGAGAGCCGTATCTATCTCAACGATGGTACCGGCAAGCTCAATGCAACTGACAGCCAGGCACTGTGGTTTGGCGATAACGTTGACGGCGGTACGTCGCTGGCAGTGGACTGGAACCACGACGGTAAGATGGACATCATCGAAGTGCCACGCTCTGGCGTGACTGGCTCGCCGATGCTGTATACCAATACCGGTAGTAACAACTGGGGTACCAATAAAGTCAGCCTGACGGGGAGCACGACGTTTAACAACCTGACCGGTGCCGTGGCGCTTGACTACGACTGGGACGGTTCGATGGACCTGGTACTGTACCGTTCTGGGGCAGATGCCGATGTGGTGGCAAGAGACGACGCGGCACGCACGTTGCTGGTGAAAAACACCAACATCGCGGCGGACGGCACGAGCCTGCAGATCCGTATTGTTGACGGTAACGGCATCAATACCTTCTACAGCAACACCGTGAAGCTCTATAACTCCGCGGGCGAGCTTGTGGCAACCCAGCTGATTAACCCGCAATCCTCCGGTTCCAGCAACAGCATGGGTCTGGTGAGCTTCTTCGGACTGGATCCGAACGAAGTTTACTCCGTGCAGATGCTGCGCATTACCGACGGTAAAGCGGATCACGTTGGCGCAACGGGCAGCATCGGTGGTTATACCAACGGTACGGTGAATGAGAACTGGGGTGGCCTGACAACAGGTAAAGCCCATGACTCCTACGTACTGACGGCGGAAAGCGGCACTGCCGCGAACCATACCACCGGCAACAGCGGGATCATCGGTACCGGCTATAACGACACCTTCTTCGGTTCGGCAGGCAACGACACCTACAACGGTGGCGGTGGCTGGAACCAGATTGTGAGCGGTAAGCCAGTCTGGAGTGAAAAAGCCGGCATGGACGTCGTTGACTATAGCCATTCAACAACGGCCATCAACGCGAACCTGTGGACAGGTACTGCAACCGGTAATGGTACCGATAAGCTCCTCAGCATTGAGGGTCTTGTAGGCTCCAGCCAGCAGGACACGTTTACGGATAACTCCGCGAATAACGTGTTTGAAGGACGTGGGGGTAACGACGCCTTCTATCTGGTCAACGGCGGCAACGATACGTTGATGTACAAAGTGCTGGCAGGTATGACCAACGACAGCACCGGTGGCAACGGTCACGACACGATCCACGGCTTCAAGGTGGGTAATCTGGTGAAAGACAGTGATGCAGATCTGCTCGATATGAGCGAACTGCTTGACTACAAAGGTTCAGTCTCCTTCTTCGAAGACGAAGGAAAACTGGAGCTGGATTACTCCTCACGCGGCGTACTTGACTACGTCAAGGTTGAGGTTGTGGGTAATGACACCGTGATCAGTATCGACCGTGACGGTCAGGGCGGACAACATGGATTTACCCAGGTTGTCACGCTGGCCGACGTGCAAACGGATTTGGTGACGCTGCTGCAGAATAACCAAATCATGATGTAACCCAGTCAATACCCGCCATCTTCGGATGGCGGGCTTTCTGCGCACATCTTTATATCGTTGTTACACAGTCAATCACTGGGTTAATCGGGAATTGGATAAATGAAAGTAACCCTTAATAAGTTTAAAAAAATAAACCTGGCGTGTGCGATTACTGCCGCGCTCAGCGTATTCATATCCAGCGCTGCATTGTCAGCGGAAAGAGTGAAGCATGTCATCGATATACCGGCTGAGACAAAGCCGGTATCTAAAAAGGCGGCGCCTCAGCCATATCGTCCTGTAGCTGATGTTACCCCTGAACTGGCGCAGATTGTGGTTTATTACCCTGAGGGGAGCGTGCCCGCGACGATTTATGTCGATCGCGAGCTGCAGTCGGTGCTGTTGCCAGGGCAATTTACCGTCCTGTGCGCCGCGCCAGGCGCGCATGCGGTGGAGTCCTGGTTCAACGATCATCCCACTTATCAGGGCAAACAAAACCCCCTGCAGCAGCTCAGCACCGAGAGTGCGCAAACCTATTTTATTCAGGTTAATCCAGGCACGACAGGAAATACGGCGGCACTGGAAGAGCGTTCACGGGCTGAATCTCTGTTGAGCAACATGCATAAGCAGAGCAAAATCATTAACCGTGCGTCACAGGTAAAAGCGTGTGATTACGTGAATAACACCGGCGTGGTGCTTATTCAGGAGCAAATTCTGTTCCGCTTTGCGGCCAGTAATGCGGCGGGAATTTTTGCGGAGTCGCGCAATAAGCTTGACGAGGTGGTGAAATTCGCCAGAAAAGCAAATAACGTTCGGGAGATCCAGATTGTGGGGTATACCGACGCGATTGGCAGCCGTGAGGCTAACCAGCGTTTGTCTGAAGCACGTGCCGATACCGTTCGTTCGTTACTGATTGCCAAAGGCATTAAACCGGAGCTGATCAATAACACCACGGGCATGGGGGTCGCGCAAAGTGCCGAAGGCTGCGGGACTTCGGCCAGCCAACAGGCGGCAGGATGTAACGTCAACAGTCGCCGCGTAGAAATTTTAGTGAAAAGCCACTAAGTTCGCGTAGAAACAAAAAATACGGATTGCAGAAATGCTTTCCGTATTTTTTTGGGAGAATTGCAACGGGTTTTGAAGACACAGCGAGAGGTGTAACAGGGTATGAGGTATTAAGCAGTCTGCGGTTCGTACATCTGGATGCGGGCAAGGCTGTAGTATTTTTTCTTTTCTCTTATTATTTCATGCTCAATCGATGATCTAATGATTTCACCGCAGGAGTAAATTTTCTTTAACGAGTTAAACCCCAGCTGTTTCATAATGTTATTGCTGTAGGTGTACGTGGTTTTCGGTTTGATGTTATATAAGGTACTGATGTCATCAATGGTATAGCCCGAGATCATCAGTTTTAACACACAGAACTCCATATGCGTTAGCTCGATGTATCTTTTGACCACCCCACTTTTACTGGGATGGCGCTGGGTATGCATTTTTTTGACAATCTCATCGTTGGTCAGATTATTGATGTTCACCAGGCGATGTTTATAGTGCGAGCAAATGCAGGCGAAAAGCTCCGGGAAAAAGTCTGAGTGGTAGGCGATGATGATTTCTTCAGGCGCGCGGAGATTTGTTTTTCGCTGGAGTGAGATAAGCCACTGAAAATAGACAATGTTGCTATAAATGGAGTCAGGAAGTACCAGGTATAAGGTAAAAAAATTATCTTTTTTGATACCTTTTGCCCAGTCATATAAATGATGTTGATTATAAAAAGAGATAATCTCTTCTTTTTTGAACATGCCGGAAAGCAAGTGACGCAATCCGATATTGCTGAAATGACATCTTGATAGTATGACTCGCGACGTATCCATGGTTATCCCTTTGGTTAATTTATTCAGCACGTCTCTTTTTAGCCTAAGATTTGCATGCTATCGAGCTTATGATACGGTATGTATATATTTTCATTTTACACGATGTCGCCGGCTTATTATTTGAGAATGCTCCCCACATAAATGGGAATTGTTTACGTATCTGCCGTTTTGGTCTTGCTTTATAGTAATATTAAGAAAGAGACGTCTGTGGGTAAGATTACTCTACGTCTGCAGGACAGGCATACTTTTAAGGTTTATCATTTAATCAATTGCGGGTTCCACTCTTCATTCTCTCTGCAACACCACGGGTGGTTGATTAATTATAAGGAAATGTCATTTCCCTGAAATGGCATAAAGAAAAGTATGAGAAAATTTTCAGTTCTGTTTATTTTCACCACGCTATTTTTACTGGCGGGGTGTCAGATCACGCCTGGCAGTCATATTGATGCCGCCGGGAAAACGGTGGTCGAAACACCCGATCCCGAGAACCTCAATGATGTAAAGGTTAACGTTTATCCTGTTACCCCGGCGCTGATTGAAAAATTACGCGAGAACGTGGTGGTCGCCCACGCCAATGCGGAGCTGAATAAACGGCTTGAAGCGTATGAATACCGCATTGGTGTCGGAGATATCATCATGGTTACGGTGTGGGAACACCCTGAGCTCACCACCCCGTCCGGCCAGTACCGTAGCGCCAGCGATACGGGGAACTGGGTGCATTCAGACGGCACGATATTTTACCCCTACATCGGGAAAATCCATGTTAAGGATAAAACGGTCACCGAAGTCAGGGAGCTGATCGCTGAACACCTGGCGAAATACATTGAGTCCCCACAGGTTGATGTGGGGATTGCCGCATTCCGTTCTCAAAAGGTGTATGTTTCAGGCGAAGTTAATCAGTCCGGGCAGCAGCCCATCACCAACGTTCCACTGACCATTATTGATGCGGTTAATCTGGCGGGTGGGCTGACTGAAAATGCGGACTGGGGCAACGCGGTTTTAACCCAGGGCGGTAAAAAATCAATTATCTCCCTGCAGGCGTTAATGCAATACGGCGATCTGCAGCAGAATAGGCTGCTCTATGCCGGCGATATTCTGTATATCCCTCGCAATGATGAATTAAAGGTCTTTGTCATGGGGGATGTCGTGAAGCAAACCACCCTGAAGATGGATCGCTCTGGCATGACCCTGACGGAAGCGTTGGGCAATGCGGAGGGAATGAATCAATTAACCAGTGATGCCAGCGGTATCTTTGTGATCCGCTCGGAAAACAAACCGGATGCGGCAAAAGGAAAGCAGGCAAATATTTATCAGCTTGATGCCCGGGATGCGACGGCGCTGGTGCTTGGAACAGAATTCAGGCTCAAGCCGTACGATATTGTGTATGTGACGACTGCGCCTGTTTCTCGCTGGAACAGAGTCATTAATCAATTAATGCCCACCATTAGTGGTGTCTACAGCCTGACGGAAACGACGCGCTTCATCAGGAACTGGAGTAATTAATATGAATGGAAGATACCAGTCCATTCTTGTCGTCTGCACAGGCAATATCTGTCGTTCCCCGGCGGGGGAACGCCTTTTGCGTTCACGCTTGCCCGATATGAAGGTAGATTCAGCCGGAATTGCTGCGTTAACAGGTGAGGCGGCCGATCCTGTAATGGCAGAGACGGCCCGCGAGTATGGCCTTTCATTAGAGGACCATTGTGCAAAACAACTCACGCCGTTGATGTGTCGTGAATATGATTTGATTCTGGCCATGGAGCAAAATCATATTGAAGCCGTCACCCGCCTGGCAATGGAATCCCGGGGAAAGACATTTTTATTCGGCTACTGGCTCCAGCAAATGGAGATCGCTGATCCTTATCGTCGGGGACGAGATATTTCAGGTGTTATTTTTCAACAACTTTTTTCCGCTGCCGAAGAATGGGTCAGGGTTTTCCAGCAGGTTAAATAATCAAGGCTGATTAGAGCATGTTTGACAAACACATTAGCAAATCGCAAACCGATAATGTTCCGCGGGAGGAGGATATTGACCTTTTCCAAATCCTTAAGGTTTTATATTACAGCAAGGTCTGGATTGCGGTGACAACATTACTGTTTATCGCGTTCGGCATTGTTATCGCTTACACTTTAGCGCCCGTCTATAAAAGTGATGCATTAATTCAGGTTGAGAAAAATGCTTCTACGGGGCTTTTAAATAAGCTCTCAACAATGCTGCCTGAAGGCTCCGGCGTCGCTTCAGAATCAGAGATTTCGTTAATTAAATCGCGGATGGTGATTGGCAAAACCGTGCGCGATCTGGCCCTGGATATCTCCGTGACTGAGAAACGCTATCCGTTTGCGAATGCGCTGCTCCTGCGCCTGTTTGGCAAACCGACGGGAAAGATTGAGATTTCAACCCTGGCCGTGCCCGAGGCGTTCCTGAACGAAGCGATGATCCTGACTATCTCGGTGGCGGGTGATTACACCCTGCAGGTCGGCGAGACCGTGTTGCAGGGTAAAGTCGGCGTCCCGCTTCACGCGCACGGCATTGATTTTATGATTGAACATGCCGAACTGACGCAGAACACCGTCTTCATTTTACGTAAACACAATGAATATTCGGTGATTGATGAGATCAAAAACAACCTGGTGGTAGATGGAAAATCAGGTGGCAATGGGATGCTTCATCTCAGCATGACCGGTTCCGATCCGGTAATGATCAGCAAAATTCTTGAAACGATCAGCCACAATTATCTTGCCCAGGATGTTGCACGTAAGTCAGAAGAGGCCAGCAAGAGTCTGGCCTTCGTGAATGAACAATTGCTGCAAATTAAAAACAATCTGGTGACGGCCGAAAATAAACTCAATGATTTCAGAAAAAATAATGAGTCGGTGGATTTATCGCTGGAGGCTAAATTCATCCTCGACAATGTGGTGTCCATCGATACCCAACTGAATGAATTAACCTTTAAAGAGGCCGAGATTTCAAAGCTATATAAGCGTTCGCATCCGGCTTATAAAGCACTGTCAGAAAAACGAGCCGTCCTGCAGGAAGAAAAAGAGAAACTTAATCAACGTATCAGCACCATGCCGCGAACGCAGCAGGAAATTTTGAGCATGACCCGTGATGTGCAGATGGGAAATGATATCTATATGCTGTTGTTGAACAAGCAGCATGAGCTCAATATCAATAAGGCCAGTACGCTGGGTAATGTTCGCATTATTGACAATGCCGTCACCCAGCATAAGCCGGTTAAACCGAAAAAGTTGTTGATTGTCATCCTGTCGGCGCTGACGGGCTTCCTGTTCGCCTCCGGCGTGATTCTGATACGCAACATGTTAATCAAAGGGATCAAACAGCCCGCGGAGCTGGAAAAACGGGGTATTCCTGTTCATGCCGTCGTTCCGCTGGCGCCTGAACGGACGAAGAGCAGACGCTGCCGTGCCATTACAACCTACCAGTCTGACGAGCTGTTAGCCAAATCTTCGCCCACCTCGCTGGCGGTTGAGGCGATAAGAGGGCTACGGACCAGCCTTCATTTCGCCATGCTGAAGGCGGAGAACAAAATATTAATGATTTCAGGTACCTCACCGGGGGTGGGTAAATCCTTCATCAGTTCCAACCTCGCGGTGCTGATGGCGCAGGCCGGCACCCGGGTGTTGGTGATTGACTGCGATCTGCGAAGGGGCTATTTGCACAGTATCTTCTCGCAAACGGACGGCCATGCCGGGCTTGCCGATTATTTATCTTCGGATGCGGAGGTGGCCCGGGTAATAGAAGAGACAGAGTACCAGGGCGTTGATTTTATTGGCCGGGGAAGAATGGTCAACAACCCTGCCGAGCTGTTTATGACGCCGAAATTCCGGACGCTGATTGACGCCTGTTCAGCCCAGTACGATGTCATTATTCTGGATACGCCACCGATTCTGAGCGTCACGGATGCCGCGATCATTGGCCGTTTCGCCTCAACGTCTCTGATGGTCGTCAGATTCGAACAGAACTCGATCCAGGAAGTTGAAGCGGGACTGCGTCGATTTGATCAAAACGGTATCGCTATCCAGGGTGTGATATTCAACGGTGTTGAGAAGCGGGCTTCAGCCTCTTATAGCTATGGCGATTACTCATACCAGGAATAATTCATCTCTGTTCTTTAATGAATACGTATTGACAGGTCTGGAATGTATAAAATTCCGAAGGCCTGATGACGAGTTCCTAATTAAAAGTTCCCGTTATGTGGTGCAGTCTGAATGCCAGTTCAGAATAAAAATGCCAGAATTAATGTCAAGGAATGCTCTTAAAAATCTAAATTAATGAACCATCAGGGAGTGACAGGAGGGACCAAAAGCAATCAACGGATATGAAGTAATTATTTAGAGTGGTGATGTTATATTTTGAAAAATGTAATAATTCCGTAATAAAGAGTCGATTAAATGAATAGTAAAAAAAATAAAGTCTTTCAGCTGGAGCTGAAGTGGCATCCCGTTGCTGCTTCTGTTCTGCTCGCTCTGCCATTTGTTGCGCACACAGCAGAGATTAACATCAAGAACGGCGTAGTGTATTCGGCCGGAAATGTGCCCGTCATTAACATTAATAAAGCCAACGATAAGGGGCTTTCACATAATGTGTATGACAAGTTAAACGTTGATAAGAATGGGCTTATCTTCAATAACAGCACGACTGAATCCAACACCGTGCTGGCGGGTAAGGTGCAGGGGAACAGCAATCTGACCTCCGGGTCGGCGAAAGTCATCCTGAACGAAGTCACCTCTAAAAATGCCTCTGCTATTAACGGTATGATGGAAGTGGCGGGCGATAAAGCTGATTTAATCATTGCCAACCCGAACGGGATTACCGTTAACGGTGGCGGCTCCATTAACACCGGTAAACTGACCCTGACAACCGGTACGCCGGATATTCAGAACGATCAGTTAGCCGGTTATTCTGTCAATGGCGGCACCATTACGCTGGGTAAACTGAATAACGCCAGCCCGACAGAAATTCTGTCCCGTAATGTGGTGGTCACTGACAAAGTGAGCGCGGGTGAGCTGAACGTTGTGGCGGGTAATAACTACGTCAACGCGGCAGGTCAGGTCACCGGTTCTGTTACTGCGGCTGGCATTCGTAATGCCAACAGCATTGACGTGGCGGCCCTGGGCGGGATGTATGCTAACAAGATCACCCTCGTCAGCACCGAAAGCGGTGTGGGCGTGCGTAACCAGGGCATTATTGCGGGTGGCGTTAACGGCGTAAATATTGACGCTAACGGTCAACTGCTGAATAACAATGCGCGCATTGAGTCCTCTGGTCAGATCAATATTAAAACCAATGGCGCACTGAACAACACCACCGGGGATATTACGTCCGTCGGTACCATTGCGCTGGACACCAATAAAAATACCCTCGTCAACAGCCGCTCAGGCAACATTTCGACGATGGGCGACCTCTACGTCAATAGCGGCGCCATTGATAACACCAACGGTAAAATGGCCGCAGCGGGCATGCTGGCTGCTGATACCAACAACAACACCTTAACCAACTACGGTAAAGGGAAGACTGTCGGTATTGAAGCCGGGATCGTGGCGTTAAAAACCGGCACCCTGAATAACAGCAATGGCCAGATCAAGGGCGGATATGTTGGCCTTGAATCTGCTGCTGTTAACAACAACAGCGGGTTAGTTGACGCCCTCGGTGATGTGAACGTTGTGAGCGGCGGTAACGTCGATAACAACCGAGGCATGATCCGTTCTGCGGGTGGTTTCACCAAGATTGCCGCGAAAGGTACCGTTAACAACGGCGCGACCAAAACCGCCGATACGGCCAGCGATGACTCGTTAGGCATTATTGCTGAGAAGGGCGTGCAGATTGCCGCGAACAGCATCAATAATAACGGTGGGCAGATGGCGTCGAATGGCGATATCTCCCTCGAAAGTGCCGGCACGATTGATAACTACTCCGGCAAGCTGAACTCCAACAGCAAAGTGATTGCTAAAGCCGCCTCCATGCGTAACGACAACGGCGGTGTAGCGGGCCGTACCGGCGTGAGCGCGCAAGTGGGTGGAAATATCACCAACTACATTGGCGTATTCAGTTCTGAAGAAGGTGATGTTGCCCTGGCATCAAATGCCCTGAACAACCGCGGTGGCTTCATTATGGGACAAAACGTCACCATTAATGCCAATGCCGGGGTTAATAACAACACCGCGTTCATCGTTGCCAGTAAGGTATTGAGCGTTACTGCAGGCGATAACATCGAAAACCGTTACGGTACGGATTTCGGCTCTGCATTTGGTACCTACTTCGGCATGCCTCAGCAGAATGGCGGCATGGTTGGTAAAGAAGGCGTCTCGCTGTCCGGGAACACGATTTACAACAACCAAAGCCGTATCATTTCTGAAAAAGGCCCGCTGAAAGTACAGGCAAAAGGCAACATCGATAACTCTCGCGCGTTACTGGTGAGCGGTGGAGATGCGTCTATCAAGGCGGGTGGTTCGTTTAATAACAACTATTCCACCACCTACAGCATGGGCGATCTGGCGATCGAGGCGAACAGCCTGAGCAACTACAGCAACGGCGCGCTCGAAGACAACAATGCGACGGGGGTGATTGCGGCTGATAGCGATCTGACGATGAATGTGGCGAGCAGCGTGACCAACTATGGCTGGATCAGCAGCCTGGGTGATGCCATCCTGAACATTCTGAACGGCTCCCTGACCAACCGTAATACGCTCTCCGCTGAGAAATCGCTGACGGTTTCTGCTCAGTCGGGTGTTGAAAACCAGAAAAACATCGCTGCGGGTGGCGCTCTGGCGGTGAATACCCAGCGTGGCGTGACGAACAACTCCGACGGCAACATGGTGGGCGATAGCGTCACGATCTCGGCAGTCTATGATGTCAACAACCGCGGTAACATCGTCGCTGACAACGGTATGGTGATTACCACTAAAGGTAATCTCTATAACGACCTGAATATGGTCAGCTATGGCGATGCCTCCTTCAGTGCCAATAACATTGATAACAACGCCTCCACGATCAAAGCCGACGGCAATTTGACGCTGACGGCGACAGGCAATGTGAATAACAGTCGCGGTAAGCTCATCGCTGAGGCCGGCGATGTGACGATTACAGCGGGTGGAACCGTTGATAACTACTACGGAAAAATCGAGTCCGGTAGCGATATCGTTCTTAAGGCAAACCGACTGAATAACGACTACGGTCGGACGGCTGCCTACGGCAATATCGACCTGGCGCTGATGGGGTATTTCGACAACAACCGTGGTTCATTGCTTTCTCAGGCCGGTGATATCAAACTTTCAGCCAACATCGTGGATAACAACAACGGGTTGATTGCGGGTGAGAATGTCGCTGTTGAGACGAAATCAACGGTGTATAACAACACCGCAATGATCGTGGCGAACAAAAAGCTGTCCGTGAATGCGGCCGGAAATGTTGAAAACCGCGACGGTAACAACTTTGTTCGTTATCACGGCGAAACCTTTGGTGTGACGGGCGATGTTGGCGGCATGATTGGCCGAGAAGGTGTGTCTGTTTCCGGGCAGAACGTCTACAACAACAACAGCAGCATCATCGCGGATAACGGTGCGCTGAGCGTGCTGTCTAAAGGGACGCTGGATAACACCCGTGCGATGCTGGTGAGCGGCGCCGATGCGATCGTCAAAGCGGCAGGCACGTTCTACAACAACTACGCGACCCTCTGGAGTGCGGGCAACCTGGACGTGACAGCGGGTTCGCTGAGCAACTACAGCGATGGCAGCATGGCTAACAACACCGCGACCGGCGTTATCGCGTCAGATAAGAAACTTAATCTGACTGTGGATAACAGCGTCACCAACTACGGCTGGATCAGCGGTAAAGGCGATGTGAACGTCAACGTGCTGAAAGGTACTTTGTATAACCGCAATGCGCTTTCTGCAGATAACGCGCTGACAATTAATGCCCTGAACGGTGTTGAGAACTTCAAAGACATCGTCGCGGGTACCAATCTGAAAATGGATACTCAGCGTCACATTACCAATAACAGCAACAGTAATATTCTTGCTCAGAATATCGCGTTGAATGCCGGTGCCGACATTTCCAACCGCGGTAATATTGTGAGCGATTATACGCTGTCTGTGAAAACGGCAGGGAATATCTATAACTACCTCAATATGCTGTCTTATGGCGTTGCTGGTGTCGCGGCGAATAACGTGACAAACAGCGGTCAGGATGCCGTATTCGGTGGCTTATACGGTATGGAACTGATTACCAATAAAGTAACCAATACCGGCACCATTGTTGGTATGTAATCGATAAGGTGTAACAAAAGGCAGCAGCTATCGCCTGATAGCGCAAAGTCAGAACGAGACCCTGCTGCCTTTTTTTCTGAGAAAGTGAATGGAACTGCGATTTAAATTTTTACTGTTATTGCTGGTGATGTCTTTTCAATTGTTTGCGGTTGACGACATTTCTACTCTGATTAAACAGCAGCAAAATGCAGATCTGAATGCTTTCAAAGAACAAAAGGTGTATCGGCAGGATGTATTCTCCAGCACCGAACGTAAAGTATTCAGACTGGATAAACTACCGGAGGAGGAAAACTGTTTTACCCTAAAGGCGCTTGTTCTTGATAATGATTTTTTGAAACGTAAAACCGAAAAAGCGGTTAAAAAAGAGATCCTCGGACGCTGCGTTGGCAGCATCGGTGTGGTGAAAATTGCCACCGCGTTGCAAGATTTTTATATTGATGCCGGTTACATCACGACCCGTATCACTATTCCTTCGCAGGATATTTCCTCCGGCACGCTGAAGCTTGATGTGAATGCCGGGAAAATAGAAAAAATTATTGTCGAGCATAATGATATTAATCCATGGATGCTGCCGTTTGCGAAAGAAGACATTTTGAATATTCGCGATATCGAGCAGGGCCTGGAAAACCTGCAGCAAGAACCCGGCGTGGATGTGAAGATCAATATTGAACCGGGTACGAAGCACGGGTATAGCACGATTCGCATCACCACCAACCGGGAAAAGCAGTGGAGCGTGCGGGCGAGCTATAACAACTGGGGCGATAAAGCGACAGGAGAATACCTGGCCTCAGTGGTGGGATATTTATACAACACCGCCCGCTTTAGTGACCTGTTTTATCTGGCAGGAACGAAGAGCACGACGGGGCAGTACCAGAGTGTAAGTGGTTACTATGCCCTGCCGGTAGGCTACTGGAACTATTCGCTGTTCTACAGCGGCAGTCGTTCGCGGCAGGCGATACCGCTCTATTACACCTCGGTAGATTACGCCGGAAAGAGTGAGTACGGCAGCGTCAAGGCGTCGCGTACGGTCTACCGGGATAAAAGCCGGAAGGTGACGGGGAGTGCCGAGCTGATTCGGCGAAAATCCGGTTATACCATTAATGGCGAAGAGCTTGTTTTGCAGAAGCGTGACATGGATAACGTCAAGTTTGGTGTGAATTACACGCAGCAGCTGGTGAATGCAAACTGGGATTCCACCTTATCCTGGCAGCGTTTTGTCACCGGGTTCGGTGCCGAAAAAACGCCGGATATGGTCTATGGCGATGTCAGCCCCGTCAGTCAGCGGGTTAATGTTGAAAGTCGCTATACCCGACAGTTTAGCAATAACGTATATAGCGCCTTTTTTTTTGCGCAATACGCGCCGCGTGAGTTGACCCTCCAGGATCAAATAACGATAGGGGATCGCTGGAGCGTTCGTGGGTTTGAAAATAGCGTTGGCCTGACGGGAAACAGCGGTTACTACCTGCAAAATACACTCTATCACCCGGTGCGAGATATCAACGCCAGCTACTATATCGGCGTAGATGGCGGGCAAATGCGGCGAGACCAAACCTGGGGTGAGGAATTTATTATCGGTGGGACAGTGGGTATTCAGGGAAGCATAAAAAGTCTGGGCTATGACTCGTCATTGTCAGTCCCGCTGAAATACCCCGGCAGGATGGATGTCGATAAGCTTAATTTTAATCTGAATCTGACTTATCAGTTATAAAAAGGACTGGCGAAAAAATGCGTATCGGTACGGATATCGTCGAGGTTTCACGAATACGTCGGGCAATAACCCACTGGCAGGCAGATTTTTTACAGCGGGTCTATACCGAACAAGAAATCAAAAAAATTGATCTGGCCGATCCCAATTATGAACGTGCGTCGGGATTTTGGGCGGCGAAAGAGGCGCTCGTAAAAGCGTTGGGGTGTGGCTTCCGGGACGGTATTACATTTCAGGACATCGAAATCAGCCATGATGATTATGGATGCCCCTGTTTTATTTTTAACGGACGCGTAAACGCGTTGCTGGTCGAGAAAAAAATTGCGAATTCATCGTTGAGTATTTCGCATTGTCAGAGTTATGCGACGGCTGTTGTCATACTTTATTAACCTAACTATCAGTGAATATTATGTATCAATATAACGATCTTAAGGAAAAGACGGTTCTGGTCACCGGCGCCAGTGGTGATATTGGCCTGGCGATCTGCGCTAAGTTTCTTGACCAGGACTGCGACGTTTATGCGCTGTATAAATCGAATGCCACGCAGTTAACCGAACTGAAAGAAACCCACCCGGCCGGGGGCAAACTCACGCTGATTCAGTGCGATCTCGCCGATCCACTGAGCGTCACTGCGCTCTGTTCACGCCTGACCGAGGAAGCGGGCAAGCTGGATGTGCTGGTTAACAACGCCGGGATTGTGAAAGACAGCCTGTTTGCCTCAATGAGTTTTGATGATTTCAGCCAGGTGGTGGACACCAACCTGTTCAGCATTTTCCGCCTGACGAAAGAAGCCTTAATGCTGCTGCGCTCCGCCGAAAGCCCGGCCATCATCAACGTGGCCTCCATTGCGGCCATTATCCCCAGCGTCGGGCAGGCAAACTACAGCGCGTCTAAAGGGGCTATCCTCGGATTCACCCGTACCCTGGCGGCTGAGCTGGCGCCGTATGGCGTGCGCGTAAATGCTATCGCGCCGGGAATGATTGAATCCAAAATGGTGAAGAAGGTATCCCGTACCGTCGTGCGTGGCGTCACCGCCTCCATTCCTCTGCGCCGTCTGGGCCAGTGTGATGAAGTGGCCAACACCATCGTTTATCTGGGCTCGACAGCGTCCAGCTACATTGTGGGTCAAACCATCGTTATCGATGGCGGTCTGGTGATGCGGTGAGTTATGTCTAAATACGTTATCCCCTCGAAGATTTTTCTGGAAATGGGCGGCTGGCGCCAGCCGCTGCTGATGGTCGACAGAATTGATGACTTCAAATATGGCGAAAATGGCTACGTGAAGGTGACCAAACACATCACCTATAACGAACCTTATCTGCTGGGGCATTTCCCGGACGATCCGATCATGCCCGGGGTCATTATTTCTGAGATTTTTGGTCAGGCCAGCGAGTATCTGTCGTTCCTCACCGATATTTGCGATATCTACAATGAGACGTTCGGTGGTGAGCTGAAATCGTTACGCGACATTCATGCGCTCATTCAGCGTGACGAGATGCTGGCAATCATTCGCACGCGCCGCGCACAGGTTCGCGGTGTCCTGGCGGCCCAGAATTTGAAATTTAAAGATATTGCCTACCCAGGCGATTCGATTGAAGTGACCAGCAAGCTGGCATTTTCTGATGCCCATGGCTTTAAGCACTATTCCGTGACGGCAAACGTCGGTAAGCGGTTAATTAGCCATGGCACCATTATTAATTTCCGCGAAACAAAGTAAACCCCTGAGAGAGTTATAACCATGTCTACAATGAAAAACGAAATTGACCAGCGCAAGGACGTGCTGATGACAATTAAAACTGAGATTATTCAGCGTTTGAATATCCAACGTGATGAGTCTCAAATTGATGATGATACTGCCCTGTTTGGTAATGGTTTAAAACTGGACTCCGTTGATGCGACGGAAATTGTGGTCATGCTGGATAAAGTTTTCGATATCAAAGTGAGCGAAAGTGACGATCCTTCTTATATGAGAAGTATCAATAATCTGGCGACATTTATCATCCAGAAGAAAAAAGCTTAATTTATCATTGCGAATAACAGGATTACGTTATGAAATCTCTTTATGATTTTCATTTAAAAAACAAAGCGAAAATGGGCATTTACAACAATGCCAACGTTCCTTCTGCCTATCACGACCCCATGGTGGAATATAAAGCGGTGCGTGAAAATGCGCTGCTGGTGGACTATTCCCACATGTCGATTGTCAGCGTGATGGGTGATGATGCCTGGGCACTGGTGAACTATTTTGTCTCTGCCGATGTTTCGATTATCCGCGATGAGCAGGGGATCTACTCGCTGGTATTGAATGAAGACGGTACCGTGCGCGGCGATGTGTATGTGCTCTGCTCATCCGAGGGCTATTACATCATGTCCGAGAACATTCCGGCGGCGGAAATTATCGCTGGTCTGAACGCCCTTCTGGAAAAAGCCGACGAGCTGGATATCCAGGAAGCCCCTGAAATTGCTGATATGCGTGAGCAGAACTGGGGTGCGATCATGGTGGAAGGGCCTTACTCCTGGGAGCTGATGTCCGAGATCCACGGCTTCGACGTGATTGGTCTGCCCTACTATGAGTACATGAATACCGACGATGAGCTGATGGTATTCCGCTGCGGTAAACACGGTGAATTCGCCTATATGGTCGTTGGCCAGCAGGAACAGCTGCTGGATCAGTGGCAGCAGCTGCTGGAGCACGGCGGCAAATACCAGCTGCAGACCGGCGGGCTGGACTACCAGAAAATTGTGCGTATCGAAAACCCAGGCTGGGACGACGCGCTGTGGGCGGAGTACAACCTCAATCCGGTAGAGCTGCAGCTGCAATGGGCCGTGCAGTACGACAAAGAAGGCTTTGTGGGTAAAGACGCGGCCGAAGAACTGTCTCACCGCGAAGGCGCACGCAAGGTTATCGGCATGATTACCGAGGGTGCCTGTTCGGGCATTGAATCAGGCGATAACGTACTGGTTGATGGTCAGGTGGTCGGGAACGTGGCTAAGGCCATCTATTCTCCCGCCCTGCAGTGCTTTATTGCGCTGGCGCTGATGGACAATGAATATGCATGGTCTGATATTAGCGGCTTTGCGATTCAAACGCGTTCGGAAACGGTGACCGCGAAAACCAAAGGTATGCCATTTATTTATAACCTGAGCATGCTGGTTAATCCTACTGAACACAGTTTTGTTGATGCCTCTAAAGCGAAAAGCGCACTGTAATTATTAATTAAAACGGCGAGAAAAGAATCCGTGGGGATATTAACACCACGGATCCTTTTCGCGGTTTATTGCCTGTACATGGCGGTACATATATTTATGAAGACAAACAGAAAACGGGTTGTCATTACCGGGATCGGTATTCTCTCTTCGCTGGCTGAAAACCTGCAGGATTTCAGAAACGCATTACTGAATAAAAAAAATGGCGTCACGGACAGCGTGCGGTTTTCAAAATGGTTTGAAAATGCCAGAGCCGCCGAAGTCTTGCATGACATTGATTATTCGGAATTACCGGATGACGTTATCGCCTCCCTGGATAATGCCGCACTCTGGGCCTGGAAGGTGGGGAAAGATGCGCTGAAACAGGCGGGGCTGGCTGAGAATAAGGCGCAACTTAAAGAGACCGGTTTAATTGTCGGTGTCTCGTCTGCCGGGACAGAGGCGTTTCTGCCGCTGTTTGAGCAACGCATGGAAGACTTCTCCCTGCGTAAAGCGTTGTTCTCTGGCGGTTTCTCTTCCTGCTGTTCCAGCGTCTCCACGCTGCTCGGCTTACAGGGCGGCGTTGAGCTGGTCGCGACCGCCTGTACGGCGAGCCCTAACGCGGTCGGTATGGCGTTTGACTATATCCAGAACGGCAAAAGTAAAACCATGCTGGCCGTCGGGACGGAACCGATCTACCTGCCAACCTTCGCGGGCTTTTATGCCCTGAACGTGATGCATCCGGAGGCCTGCACGCCGTTCTCCGGCAACTCGGGGATGTCCATCGGTGAAGGGGCCGGGGCGATCGTACTTGAAGAGTACGAACATGCGGTCGCACGCGGCGCCACCATTTACGGTGAAATCCTCTCTTATGCCACCTCCTGCGATGCGTTCCACGAAACCGGACCGGATCCACGCGCCAGCGGCGCGGTGCAGGTCATGCATAAGGCGATGGAAAATGCCGGCGTCACCCCGGATCAGATTGAATACGTCAACGCCCACGGTACCGGAACAGAAGCCAACGATCGTATCGAAACGCTGGCGATGAAAAAGGTGTTCGCCAACAATGAAAAACTGCTGGTGAGCTCAACCAAGTCTTACTTTGGTCATAACATCGGTGCGGCGGGCATCGTCGAACTGATCGCCTGCCTGGTCACGCTGCCGGATAACCGCGTTCTGCCGACGCTAAACTTCACGAACGCGCGTCCAAACTGCGATCTGGATTACGTGCCAAACGACTTCCGTGACCAGAAAATCAACCTCTTCATGAAGAACAATTATGCCTTCGGCGGTAACAACTGCAGCATGATTATCAGCATGGAGCCTTGTTCGATCCCGGTCACTGCCTACGACGAAAAGCGTGTGGCGATCACCGGTCTGGGTGCCGTTTCCGCGATTGGCCACACCGTTAACGAGATCCTCGACAACGTATGGCAACAACACCATACCGTTGAGTTGGGCGGCGTCACCTTCCCGGAAGACACGCTGGAAGAGGCGAAAGAACTGCTGGAGGTGCTTGAAACCACCCGTCAGTTCGAAGCGTTGTTTGGGGAAGATTTCAGCGCGCTGGCCGAAACGCTGCCGGAAGCCAATGAACACTTTAAAACCTTCCAGGTTACCGGGCTCGAGCCGCGTAAACATCTGCGCCGCTTTGACCCTCGTAAGGCCACGCGTGGCGGGACATTCGCGCTGATTGCCCTGTCCGAAGCGCTGGAGCAGGCGAAGCGTAAAATCAAGCGTGATGGCGACGCGCTTGGCATGGTCATGGGGATGTCCAGCGGGCCGCAGGAGACAACCTACAAATATCTGCAGAGCCTTAAGCCGGACCCACGCAAAGTCAGAACCTCCGAATTCCCGGGATCGTTGATGAACTCTATCCCAACGTTCTGCGGCATTTCGGAAGGCATCAAGGGCTACACCACAACGCTGGCGACCGGTGAGAACGCAGCATTAGGCGCACTCACCTACGGCTACGAAATCGTGCGTCAGGATCTGCAGCCGCAGGTGCTGGTGGGCGGTGCGGATGAGTATTTCCCGTCCATGTCCCTCTATATGGATGCCGTTACTCAGAAGCTGCATATGACCTCCGACGCCGGAGAATATCAGGTCTACGGTAACGATCCGAAGGGCTACATTCCTGGCGAAGGTGCCTGCATGTTGCTGCTGGAGGATCCGCAGCGTGCCGCCGCGCGGGGTGCAGAAGTGCTGGCGGAAGTGGCCGGTTACGGTAAAGCCTGTAGCAACAGCTATTTTGACGCCTCTCAGCGGGACGAGAAATCCTCCTCCATGGCGCTGGCCATCGCCCGTGCGCTGGCGGATGCCGGTGTAACGGCGCAGGAGATCGATCTGGTCTGCGGTACCAGCAACGGTAGCGATGACAGCTCACGCATTGAAATTGATGCGATTTGCGAAATCTTCGCCCGGACAAAGCCGGACGTGCCGGTTGTTAACTACAACGCCTGCTTTGGCTTTGTGGCATCTGCTGCCGGACTGCTTAACCTGGCCGTCATCATTGACTGTATTAAGAAGCAGGCGGTTCCCGCTATTCCTCATACCGTTGAGTTCTTCGATAAGCGAATTAACTTCGTTCGTGAACCGTTGAAACTTGCCCTGAAGCACGTATTGCTGGTGGGCGCGACGGAAGGCGGCAACTACTACGCGTTTGTGATTAAAGGATAATATTGTGGATAATGCCGCTATCATTTCGGGGTTCAGTTCCTGTCTGCCGTTTGCCGAAGACAGTATTCAGTTAATTCATAATCTGAAGCTGGGCAAACGCGTTGAAAGAAAACCCTGGTTTAAATCCGACGACGAGGCAATTAAATGTGGGTTCGATGGCAATAAACATATTGCCACGCTGGATCATACGGATGATAGCGCATTAGATCTGCTTTATCGTCTGATTGACGATGCACTCGGCCAGGCAAACCTGGATGCACAATGGCTGGCCGGGTGCAATGCTCGGGTTTATTTAACCGGTATTGGCCCGCGGGTCGATGGTATGGCCTATAAAAGTTTCTACAACAAAAATGACATTGAGGATATTTATCTTTCAAAGTCATTGATGCAGTTGCATGTCGATAATATGTCGCAGGATCGTATTGCCGGACATCTTGCGCGTAAATATAACCTGCAGTATTTACCCCCCAATATGAATTGCACCAGTAATTCAGCCCTGACGGCGGTGCATTTAGGCTGCCAGGCTATTGAGCATGGCGGCGTAGATATTGTGTTAGTCGTGAACTGCTCGAAAATAAAAACCCAGGATATCTGGTTTCTGGATACCCAGTCGATGCTGGATAGCCATCTTGTTCAGCCCTTTGGTGAAAACAGTCAGGGGGTGCTTTTCGCTGAAGGTTATAGTGCGATTCTGCTGGAAAATTGCCGTCACCGTCGTGCCAGAAAAGCAAAGGGAGGGGTGCGGCTACAAACAACCTATACCCAAATCAGCGCGGGCAGAAGCAACGACAGTTCCTGGCTTAGCACCAATATATTAAAAGTGATGCAGGCCACGATGAAAAAAGCTGAACTCGACCCGGAGGCATTATGCGCGATTATCCCCCACGGTAATGGCTCATCCGTCAGTGATAAAGCGGAAGCCAAAGCGATAGAGATGTTTACTGAGGGGAATACCATCCCGGTACTGGCCTATAAAGGCCAGATTGGCTATACCGCCACCGGCTCAGGGATTGTCGATTTAATTATTGGGCATCATTCGCTAACCCAGCGAGAGCTTATTTCACCCGTTGGCAACGACACCATTATTGATGCCGTTGCTCAGCATGTCCTGATTGACCAGGGCGTTATTGGACATCAAAAAAATCATCTGCTTAAAGTCGGGGTAGGTGTCGATGGCTCAATTATTGGCGCCGTGATGTCTGATATTCATCCAGGCTGTTGAACGATCATGGAGAGTAACATGTATTTATCCTCATTTTCGCTCATTGAGCCGGAAGATAAATTTTATTTCTATCAGCCCAGCTGGTTAAACGCCTGGGAGGCGCATTTATTTAATAAAGCGCTTAAATCAACCCATGCCAACGGCTGGGGCTTAAAACGTTTTGGTACGCAGCCGGAGTTATATCCCGGTGAGATGATCCGTAATCCTCAGTATCAAAAATACCTTGAAGCGATGGAGCAAGCGGCAGATAACGCCCTCATGGCGCTGCCGGCGAAAGAGCGGATGAGGCTGTTAAAGCAGCGGACGGCATTTATTTATGTCGATTCCTGGGGCGAATCCGGGCCGTTTGAAAATATCTCCAGCGCATTACACATCTCAATGATTGATACGCTGCCCAAAAACCTGGTGAAGAAATTTTCTGTGAATTCACCCACCTGCAAACTCCGGGGGGAGAGGCAATCTTTCATTCAGGCCATGAGTCTGGCAAAGGATTACCTGAGCTGGGATGTGTTTGATTACGTGGTGATCTGCGCCGCCTACCGGGCGATCCCGGTGCTGGTCTTTTCGGACGAAGATATTGCGCTCAAGTGGAGAGAGAAGCACAAGGGTAAAGCCCAGGATGTCAATTTAACCGTCGAGCGTGCGGGATGTTTCATTTTTAGTCAGCAGGAAAGTGCGATCAGGGTAAACGGCGGGCAATACGTGCTGGCAGATACCCTTGAGAACACGGACGCTGCGGATCGCGTGGCGTTTGCTGGTCTGCGGAAAGAGATGCTGACTCGCTCAACCGTTTCGCCGGTAAAGACGTTAGATCTGGTCGACACCTATGGTGCCAGTGGCTGCCTGACGCCGGCATTAAGCTTTGCGTATATCCAGCAGGCGCCGCATTTCGCAGGAAAATTAAGAACTGTCGTTCCTGACAGGCAGTTCGGTTACAGCTATTTCGACATTGACTCGTGCAAGGAATAACGGCAACCCATGAGCGGAATAATTAAAGAACTCCCAATGCTATCGCTGAACAATATCTATAAGAGTTATGGCTCGGGCGAAGGCAAAGTCGATGCACTGAAAAATATTAACCTTGAAATAGAGAAAGGCGAGTTTTTGGCCCTGTGCGGCCCTTCCGGCAGCGGCAAAAGTACGCTGTTAAATATCCTGTCGGGTATTGATAAGCCCAGCTTTGGCTCGGTGATGTTTCTGAGAAAGTTACTCAATAATTTACCGGAAGAACAATTATCGGAGATTCGCGGCAAGCATCTGGGATTCATATTTCAGTTTTTTAACTTGATACCCGTATTGAGCGTCTTTGATAACGTTTTTTTTCCGCTGGTATTAAACGGTCATACCAGCAAAAAAGAGGCGAAAGAGCGGGCGCTGTATTTTATCGAGAGCGTCGGGCTGATGGGATATACCGATCGTAAGCCGGGCCAGCTTTCGGGTGGACAGCAGCAGCGCGTGGCTATCGCCCGTGCGCTGGCGCATGACCCTCAGGTGGTGATTGCCGATGAGCCGACCGGGAACCTCGATCTGGTGACCGGTGAAGCCATCCTGGATCTGCTGCTGAAAATCAACCAAGAGACGCGTACCACTTTCATTATTTCGACGCACTCAAGCCAGCTGAAAGAGCGCGCACGGCGTGTCGTTGAAATTAAGGACGGAGTGTTAGTTCATGATTCACAATCGTAATTTTTTCATTCTCTGCTGGCTGCTGATCTGCATGGCCTATGCCGGGAGCGTTAAAGCCGCAGCGGCCCCCGTGGCTGAGCAGGTGATAAAAAATGGCTTCCCGGCGCAGGCGGAAAAGCTTGCCGATATCACCCGTGCGTTGTTTACCGAATACAAGGCCCATGATAACGCGCTGTCGCTGGTTTTTTATGCCTACGGCATGCTGCGCCAGGCAGAGCATTCCCTCAAAACGAATGACCTGATCCGGGCGTCTGAATACGGCAAAACGGGCTTTTTCTACCTTGATGAAGCGGTAGATCTTAATGAGGGCAATCTGCTGGTGCGCTACATGCGCGCCCGTGTCGACGCTTACCTGCCAGCGGATATTGGACGCTGTGTGGTGACGTTAAAAGATACGGAGCTGATGGCGAAAAGCCCTGAGGTATTTAATGCCGGGTTGATGAAGCACATTGACGAAATGCGCTATCGCGCGCTGCTGAGCTGTAAACGTACCGCTGAGGCAGAAGCGCTACTGGCACACATTGAATTGCGTAACGCCAATTCAGCATTACCGCTGGCTTCTGGCGATGCGCCAGAGTGGGATATCAACGAAGTGACAGAGGTCTTGTTACCGCTGGTGAAAGGGAACTAAATGTCCGGGGTTATGGTGTTAGCGAATAGTGTTGTTGTCCTGATTCTGATTTTTGTCCTCTGGTGCGTATTATTCCGCTCGCGGGACGTGAAGTTTGCTTTTTTAAACCTCTTTCGCCACAAGAGACGATCGTATTCCACCATTGCCGCGATTATGCTCGGTGGTGTGTCGATTTTTCTGTATGGCGGGTTTATCGATTACTCTTTCTGGATTTTGAAAGAGCAAACGATTCGAACCAATATTGGGCATGTGCAAATTTATAATGAAAATTATTTCCAGACGTCGAATAAGAATAAAAGCCTGATTGCAGATTATGCAGCCCTGAAAAAAGCGATTCTCAACGATCGCGATCTCGCACCGCATATTTCGACGCTATCCGGTCAGCTGGAATTTACCGGGGTGATTTCGCAGTATGAAAGCGAAACGTCCAGTTATTTTTCCGCACTGGGTGTGGAGCCTCTGCCTGCCTTAAAGCTGGGATCGTTTGATAAATTAATTTCCGGCAGCGACCTGTCCCGGGTGCGTACGGACGAAATCACGCTGGGCAGTGGGCTGGCGAAAACGCTTAATGCCCGCTATGACGACTGGCTGGATGTGCTGGTGGTGAATACTGAGGGCGGGCAGGGCGCGTTATCGATGAAGCTTCGCGGCATCTTTGAGTCCGGTATTAAGGATTACGATGATGTGGCAATGAAAATCCCGCTTGATACCGCGCAGCGCATCATGGGGACCAACAGCGTCAGCAAGGTGTTAATACTGCTGAAGGACGAAGATACCGCCCTGTTCAGCGCCAAACTGCGCCAGTTTATTACGAAGCATCATTTACCGCTGATGGTAAAAGACTGGAAAGAGACGTCGATCTTTTATCAGCAAGTGGAAGGCTTATTATCCGGGATCTATTTCTTCATTAAGCTCATCGTCGGGTTGATCGTAATCTTTATGATCGGCAATTCGATGACCATGAACATTATTGAACGTACCCGGGAAATTACCACCCTCAGGGCGATTGGCCTGAAACCGCTGCACGTTACAAGGCTGTTTTTACTGGAGGGGATTTTTATTGGCATTATCGGCGCCGTTGGCAGTCTGGCGACAGGTTATGCCATTGCCTCCGCCATCAATCTTTACGGTATTGCGATGCCGCCGTCACCGGGACAAACGCTGGGCTATACGGCATTTATTAAAACCGACAGCGTCGCGCTTACCTGGATAACCCTGGTATTACCGATCCTGGCCGCCACCGGTGCCTCTGTGCTGCCCGCATTACGTGCGTCACGGCTGAATATTTCAGATGCTTTTAAATTTTCGTAAGGAAGCGATATGAAACGCGTTGTCATCATAAAACTGCTCTTTTGTCTGGGCCTGTTTTCCGCAGGGGCGTTTTCAGCCCCGGTGGATAACAAAGCCTCAGAGATTATTCGCCGTGCCGATGAGGTGCGTTCCCCGAATAAACCTTTTCGCTACACCCTGACCATTTATGAATATAAGTCGGGAGCGTCTCAACCTGACAATAAGCAGGTGCTGGATATTTCCATGCGCTTTATGAAACCCGAAGGGGAAATGAAAGCCGACGCCCGTTCGCTGGCACGGTTTATTTATCCCCCGCGCGACAAGGGCAAAGTGCTGCTCTCTGACTGGTACGATCTTTGGTTCTACACCCCGGAACTTCGTCGCCCGGTTCCCGTTTCGCGCCAGCAGCGTCTGGTGGGACAAATTTCCAATGGCGACGTCATTGTGACCAATTTTGAGTATGCCTACCACGCCACCCTGCTGGGTGAAGAGCCGTGCGGCGAAACACAGTGCTATAAGCTGGCGTTAGTGCGCAAAACGGATGATGTCACCTGGCCAAAAGTTATCTATTACGTCGAAAAAGAGGGGGAGAACCGTCCTTTTAAAGCGTCGTATTACTCTCTGGATAATCAATTGATTAAAGACGTGTTGTATCAGGATTTTCAAATGGTATTAGGGAAGATGCGTCCGATGAAAATTATCGTCCAGGAGGCCCGTCACGGTAAAAGCTATTCCGTGATGGAGTACAGCGATGTTCGCCTGGAATTCTTGCCGGAATCCCACTTTACTCGCGAGTCTATTCAGCGAGGTGTCAATTGAAACGCACACTCATGGGGTTAACCCTGGCACTCTCCGCTCTGCCGGTGAGCGTACTGGCGGACTGCCTGTCCGGCTCCGACGTGGCTAAAAACAGCACGGTCACGCTGTATGAGCAGGTGTCGCTGGTCAAAAAGCAAATCTCAGACTGGCGAATTGCTGGCCGAAACCCGTATACCAGACACAATATCTACAATGACGCCGGTGTGAATCTCACCAGCCGGTGCGCCGTTGTTGATAATGCGCTGGAACTGGACTTATCCCTCTACGGGCTGACCTGGTACTCCCCGCGTAAGCTGGGGGCATTTGAAGAGGACGACAGCCGCTCTCAACTGCTGATTGAACGTCTGAGACTGGTTTACGCCGTGTCAGACAGCGTGCAGCTTGAAGTGGGAAAACTTCAGGCGAAGCCAGGGCTCTTTTTCCTGCGTTCACCGTCCGATCTGACCCCGCATTACTACGCCGGGTTCAAACCGACGCGGCTTTACGATCCCGCGCTTCGCACGGCGTATCAGTCCTCGTCCTGGGCCGCGACGCTGTCAATGGATAACCGGGACGAGTCGCTCTCACTGACCGTGATTCCGAAGCTGGCGACGATCGGTAAAGACTACCTGACCTCCGGCAACTGGTCCGCGAACCAGCGTGGCAACAGCAGCGAGGCCTGGCTGTTGAGCTATACCTCACATGCCTTCCGTAACCATACGCCGGGAATGCGCATCCTGCTGGGTGAGTCGCAGTCGATTGCTGTTTCTGACAGCTATCACTACACCCCACAGCTAACCCTGAACGCCGAGATGGCCTGGCACCGGGAGCAGCGCTGGCGTCATCTCTCTGAGGAGAAAAGTGCCGAAGTCCAGAACTATGCCTTTCCTTCGTCGCTGTATGACGCCGGGGACAAAAATGGCGTTGAGCTGGCCGTTGGCGGGCAATATACCTCTGATGAATTTAACGTTTTCGGCCTGGAATATTATTACCAGAGCGAAGGGTATTCCCGCTCGGAATGGCGCAAACAGCGTGAGCTGATGACCTTCTTAAATACCCCGACAGGCTATGCGCCGCTCGACAGGGCATTTGATTCCTATAAGTACCTGATGGCTTCCGAGATAAGCAATACGGGCAATAAAGGCATGCTGCAGGGGAAACACTATCTTAACGCCTGGTCCAGCGTGCAGTTCACCCATCAGATTGCATTGCAACCCTATTTTATCCTCAACCTGATGGATAAAAGCACCATGGCGGGACTCCACATCAGCGCACCGCTGACCTTTATCGATGACCAGCTGGAAGCGTATACCGGCGTCTATTCCGCGCTGGGTAGCGCAAATTCTGAGTTTGCCTTCTTCGGTGATGTCGCCGGTGGCTATGTTGGCTTTAAGTATTACTTATAAGGAAATGACTATGATGCGTGATAATCCATCGCAGCCTGTGGTGCTGCTGTTTTCCGGCCAGGGAAACCCGGTGATTGGTATGGGCAGCGATCTGTGGGATCTGAATGCTACGACGAAACAGATCTGGGATTGTGCCAGCGATGTGTCGGGTCTCGATTTGCGCCGACTCTGCCTCAAAGGGCCGATGAACAGGCTGATCCAGACCACGGTACAACAGCTGGCCGTTACGGCGATCAACGTATCGCTGTACAGCCTCTGCCGCGAGCGCTTCCCGGCGCTCCGCGTCGTGGGCGCCTGCGGCCATAGCGTTGGCGAATACAGTGCGCTGTACGCGGCAGGCGCAATTTCGCTTGAGACCCTGTTCCGGACGCTGCATTTTCGTGCCAGCACCATGGATGCGGTGAGTAAAAAACATAAAGGCGCGATGCTGGCGCTGAAGGGGGCCAATTTTGCCACCCTGAGTGACATCATCACCCGCAGCGGGATCGCGCTGGATATCAGCTGCGACAACACACCGCGTCAGCAGGTGATTGGCGGAACGCCGTCTGCGCTGAGTGATTTTGCGAAAGTGCTGGCGGACGAAGGCTATGAACCCATCAAGCTCGGCGTTAGCGGAGCCTGGCATACCCGTTTAATGGCTGAGGGCGTGCCGCTGATGCGGGATTTCCTGGCGGGACAGCCTTTCACCTCGCCGGCTTATGACGTGCTGATGAACGTGACAGCCAGAATAGAAACGGCACCGGACATCATCAAAGAAAACCTCTCCCTGCATCTGACGCATACGGTGAAATGGGCTGATTCCATGGCCAGGTTCATCCATCATCCAGAACAACCGCTGTTCCTGGAGATGAGCAACAAGCCATATCTGGGACAGATGCTGAATGATTTTGCCGGTTTCTCTTCCGAACGTGTCCTGCACTGCAGAAAAGCTTTAGAGATGTGATGGCCGAGCTATGATTCCTGATTATTTAACCTTCATCCGTTTTCAGGATAAAAGGAACGTTCTTTTTATCTATATCGTGACGTTTATCCTGCTGGCTTTTTACTGGAAAAATGCCGGTTTCTCTTTTTCCCGGCAAGATGCCTGGGTAGCGAGCGGTATTTTCGCGCTGATCCTGTACAGCTTTATTGCCGATCTTAAGGCCTTCTGGGCCTATAAATGTGCCATCAAGAATATTGATTTATCGTTTTTTATCGGCAAAAAAAGCCCGAAGATAAAGGCGTTCATTTTTGAACCGTTGGTTGTGTTGGTCATCGCTACCCTGATGTTTGCAGGTATCATCGCGCTCCTCCTTGCGCTGGCTCAGCCGGGGATTGTGTTGCTGATTCTGGCCCTCGTTGCGCCGCTGCTTATCTGGGGAATGTTTGCCGCACTGCGCTATATCTATACGTTGCAGGTCATTGAATCAGCCAGAGACAAAGTCAAGTACACACGGCTTTCACAGTATGTGGCCGTCGCTGTCATCATGAGCGTGGTGTTGAATCTCCTGACGATAAGCCCGTTACGTAACAGCGAGCAGTTTGACCTCTATGGACGCTACTTCACCTTAACCGCCATCATTACCATGGTGGTGCTCTGCGTGGTGGTGCTGGCAATCAACCTACTGTTCTTACGCTTTACCCGACGCTATGTTTTTCTTGGCCATCTGTTCCTTAACGAGATTGACCTCTATTTCTCCCCGTCAATCCCGTGGCGGACGCTGTCTGAGAAACCCCTGTGGTTAAGGCTGGCGATGCTGGTGGGGGTTGAATGTCTCTGGTCGGCTGTTATCGGTGTGCTGCTTACGCTTTCGGGATGGCAGGTCTGGTTTGAGGTCTATTTCCTGCTCTGTTATCTGCCGTGTCTGGTGTACTACACGCTGCATACCTGGTGGAAATGGCATACCGACTTTATGATGTCGAGCGATATGTATCTGCGCTGGGCGGAGATCAGCAGAGAGAACTCGCTCTGGTAGTGACCTTATTGCCGGGATAAAAAAAGCCAGACCGTCATTGCTGACGGTCTGGCTTTTTACTACGCCCGTTTCGCTTAGCTCATTTTCATCCATGACAGCAGCATGGAAGCGCTGGCAATGACGTTAATATTGGAAATATAGCCGTCGTAGCGGTTGTTAATGGCAGAAAGCTGATTATTGAAATGATCGTTTTCTGCCGTCAGCACGTCGAGCAAAGTGCGTTTGCCAAGGTGGTACCACTGTTCGTAGAACATGCGGCGAACCCGATCCGTTTCACCTGACAGACGATCGTAATCATCGGCGCGCAGGAAGGAGGAGTCACGGACCTGGATCTGATAGTTGATCTGATACTCCAGATCTTTGTAACTCACTTCATATTGCTGCTGCGCCATATTGGCTTTCGCGCGCGCCGACATCTCGGCGGCACGCTGAGAGCCGCCGCTAAACGCTTCCCACTCGACGTTTAAACCGGTATACCACCCGGCCTCGTTACCGTTGCTGTCTTTAGCAGTGCTTTTGGAGATCACCCAGTTCACCTGTGGCAGAGCCGAGGATTTAATGCTTTCTGCCTCATACTCTGCCGCCCGTACTTTGGACTGCAGGTTCAGCATCATCGGATTTTTATCCAGCGCGGAGAGGGCCACTGAGGCCGGAATGACCGTGTCGTGCCAGCTTATGCCTTCCGGTAATTCAGGCTCGATCCCCAGCAGGCGCACCAGTTTGATTTTGCTGGCGCTCAGCTGATGCTCAATGTTATCGAGACTCGCCTGGGCCGACATCAGTTTTGCTTTTGCCTGTACCAGTTCACTCTCTCTTCCGCGGTCCGCCTGAGTAATTTGCGACAGCATGGTGACCAGCTCTTTCATGCGGCCGACATACTGTTTCGCCACGACCTTACTGCGCTGGTAGCGCCCCATATTCATCAGTTCAGACACGGTGTTATAGGCCAGCTGTTCGCGGGAATACTCTTTTGAATAACGGGCTGCTTTTGCCGTTTCCAGAGAGTTGTCCACCTGGTTGCTGATCCTTCCCCAGTCAATAATCGGTGTATTGACGGAGACCGTGCCGCTGGAGTCGCTGATATGGCTATTGTTGGAGGACGACTGACGATCGCCGCCCACGGTCGACAGCGGCGAGGTCACGCCCAGACGTACCTGTGGCATGCGTTGACCTTTTACCTGATCGACCATGTAGTCAGACGCCAGCACCTCAGCAGAGGCCGCCCGCAATTCAGGGCTATACGCCAGCGCTCTGGCCACCATGCTCCGCAGAAAGACAAGCGAATCCTGACTGCCGGCAAGGTAGCTCTGCGACCTGCCGCTGATGGCGTGCCGCGCATCTCCCTCCTGACGCACCCCGGCATACGCCGGGTCCGGTTTGTAGTACTCGGTGACGGGCGGGAAGAAGTCTGCGTTTTTCTTCAGCGCTGCCCGGCTTGCCGCTGGCGTTGGCGAGGCAGGGGTAAACTCCCGGTCTGGCGTTGCAGAAGCGTAACGCGCAGGGCGAGCAGTGGATGGCACCGGTACCGCTTTTTGCGTGCTGGCGTATTGTGACTGGGTACGCATAGCGGGTAATGATGTCTGCGATGTCGTACCCTGCGACGTTGTCCTCGGCACAGGCTGCGGTTCCCGGTTGAGCTGTGACTGGGTGCGCATTGGCGGCAATGACGCCAGGCTGCTTTTAGCCTGCGCAATGTCAGCCGCGTGGAGCGGAATGACAAAAGAAGAGCAGGGCAAGCAGAGGGCAACTGCGGTTGCAACCCTTGCCCAACGACGCTCTTTACGTGCCTTAACCATAAAATTATCTCTCCCTGAAGGCTTCGCGCGCTTTCAGTATCGGTTTGAGGATGTAAGACAAAATGGTCTTCTCCCCCGTTCTGATTTCTACGTTTGCCACCATTCCCGGTATGATCGGGAACGACTTGTCTTTTACCTGTAACGCGGCCCGGTCGGTGCGGACGAACACCCGGTAATAGGTGGAATCCCCACGCCCCTGGCGGGCTTTCTCTTCATCGATCAACGTGTCTGAACTGAGGTGTTCGACGACACCGTTTAATCCGCCATAGATGGCATAGTCGTAGGCGGTAATTTTCACCGTGGCGGGCAGACCGGGATGGATAAAGGCCACATCAGAGGGTTTGATTTTGGCTTCAACCAGCAGGTTATCTTCCAGCGGAATGATGGTCATGATCTCCGCCCCCTGTTGAATGACGCCGCCGCGCGTGGTCACCCGAATGTTGTTAACGGTGCCGCGCACGGGAGCCACCACGGTGGTACGGTTCATCACGTCCTGGCGCCCGCGCAGAATCTCTTCCGCCTGCGCCAGTTCAGATTCCAGACGGTTCAGCTCGCTGTTGGCATCGGAACGAAAGCGGTTAGTTCGCTCGGCGATCTGCAGGCTAAATTCGTTTGCCTGGCGCTTAAGGCGCAGGATTTCGACATCCGACATCAGCCCTCTGCGCGCCAGCGGCTCTGACAAACTGACTTCGTTTTGTGCCAGCGACAGGCTCCGTTTTAAAGCCTCTACGCTCTCATTCAGGGTTTTCAGGCGTGCGTTATAGGCCTGGGTCTCATCACGCACGATAGACTCAATCCCGGCGATATCCGGCGGGAAGGTCAGTGGCGTGTCGTAGGCTTCCGCCCTGAGGCGGGCGATGCTGCCTTTCAGCCCCTGCACTTTCGACAAGGATTCGCCATAGCTGGCCCCGGCGCGAGTCGGGTCAATTTTCAGCAGAACCTGTCCTTTCTCGACAATGTCGCCTTCCTGCACATTCAGCTCTTCGAGAATGCCGCCTTCCAGGCTCTGAATCAGCTGCTCACGGCTGGCGGGGATCACTTTCCCGTCGCCACGGGTAATCTCCTCAACCCGGGCGAAATGCGCCCACACCAGCGCCACCACCACCACCAGCGTGATGGTGTAGAGCATGATCATGCTGAAAGGGGTTTTCTGCGCGATCAGGGCTCCCTGCAGGTCGTGCATGAATTTCAGATCGTCTGCTTTCACTTTCCCCGTTGGCTGTGTGGGGGGTAATGCCAGCCCGGTGCCGGCTCTCTTCTGCGTAGCGTCCTCGTTCATCATCCATTCACACCTTGTTTCTGTTGCTTCTCTTCGACTGAATGCATTGCTTGTTTTTTCTTCAGTACATTCTCATTCAGGCTGGCCATCACCTGATCTTTTGGTCCGTCTTTAACGACATGCCCGTCTTCCATGACAATCAGACGCTCCACCAGGCTCAGCACCGACATGCGGTGAGTCACAATGACCAGCGTTTGTCCCTGCGTCGCCTCTTTTAACCGGCGAAGGAACAGGGTTTCCGTCATCGCATCCATGGAGCTGGTAGGTTCATCCATCAGCAAAATCTTTGGCCGCAGCAACAGGCAACGGGCGAGGGCGACAAGCTGTTTTTGGCCACCGGAAAGGCAATTGCCCATTTCGCCGATAGGCATGTCAAAACCCAACGGATGTCGGGCCGCCACGTGATCAAGCCCGGTCAGACGCACCACCCGCAGAAATTCTTCCGTGCTCACGCCCGGGTTACCTATGACGATGTTATGGCGCAGGGTGCCGTAAAACAGACGGCAGTCCTGCCCGACGTAGCCCACCGCGGCGCGCCAGTCCGCAGGATCTACCTGGGTTGCATCCACACCATCAATGAAAAGCTGTCCGCTGCTCTGCTGGTACAGGCGAGCCATGACGCGCAGCAGGGTAGACTTACCGCTGCCGATTTTGCCCAGAATGGCCACCTGCTCCCCGGCTTCGATGTTGATATTGATGTTGTCCAGAATGCGTGGCGCCACCATCATTCCCGGTACCGGGTAGGTGAACCCCACCTTTTTCAGACGCAGGCTGCCGGTGAAATTGGGGGTCGGCAGATAATTGATGAGCGCGTCGCGCTCGGTCGGCGTTTCCATCAGCTGGTTCAGGGATTTCAGCGCGGTTTTGGCGTGCTGATAACGCAACGCCAGCCCGACCACAGAAGCCAGGGGCGCAAGAGAACGGCTGGACAAGATCACCACCCCAATCATGGCCCCCATCGTCAGTTCCCCGGCGTGGATTAAATAGACGCCAAGCACCACGATGCAGACGGTGGTAATTTGCTGCACAAACGAGACAAAGTTGGTGGTTAGCATTGAGAGATAGCGGGTTTTCATGGAGGACGCTGCCGCCAGTGCGCTGAAGTCATCCCAGCGCTTTTGCATGACCCCTTCACCCTGGGCGGCTTTTAACGCCTCAAGCCCTTCGATGCTCTCAATAAGCAGACCCTGCTTAAGCGAAATTTCCCGGACGTTTTCTTCCATATAGCGACCCAGCGGCCACTGGATAATGACGCTGACAATCAAAATGAGCGGCATCGCGACCAGCGGTACAACGGCCAGTGGGCCGCCAATCATGTAGATGATGAACATAAACAGCAGACAGAACGGCAGATCAGACAGCGTGGCGAGGGTCGCAGAGGTAATAAAGTCGCGCACGGCCTCAAAGTCGCGCAACTGGTTAGCGAAGGTTCCGGAGGATTGCGGCTTGTACTCCATGCGCATCGACATCACCTGGCGAAACAGCTTTGCTCCGAGGATCAGATCGGCTTTTTTACCGGCGATGTCGATCAAATATGCGCGGATTTGTCGGCTGGCAAATTCAAAGATAATCGCAATGACCACGCCAATGGCCAGCGACCAGAGGGTGACGTATGCCTGGGTGGGGATCACGCGGTCATACACGTTCATGGTGAAGAAGGTGCCGGCCAGCGTAAGAATATTTGCCAGCAATGCCGCCAGCGCCGCGCTGTAGAAATAATGCCGGTAGCGCCACAGCGTCGAATAGAGCCAGTGACCTTCATCCTGGGCTTTCGGTAACAGCTGGTCTTCGGCGCGTGCATCAAGCGTAGGTTTTGGCGTCGTGACAAGGGCGTAACCGCCATAACCCGCATGGAGTTCCGCCTCATCAAGCACCAGCGTCCCTTCGTTTTCAGGCACCACTATCTGGTAAGTGTATTGCCCGCGCTTTCCATTGCGCGCGGTAAGCATGCAGTATGTCCCGTCCTTGCGGGCAATAAGCAAAGGGAACAGCCAGGAGGAAAGGGAATTTAGATCGCGCTTTACCCATCCTGCGGATATGCCCATCTGCTCAAGCATACGCAGCGCCATTTCAGGCTCGAGCTTGTCGCTTTTTGGCAGGCCAGCGTACAGCACCTCTTTGCTGGCATACTTCGCATGATGTCTACAAAGCCATTCAACACCCCACAGAAGAGAATCTTTTTCAGGGGCGTCAATATCATTAAGAGCGTGCTCTGAATTAATTTTTACCGTGGAGAAATGTGTGTTCATTTTCGAATTCAGACCTGTAGTTGCGTTCCTCACTTAGATTTAAAAAGTAAAGAATAGTGTATTTAAAAAAGACCGGGGGCATCCGTAAATACAGCGGGTGACGCGGATGGATTATGCTGAAAATACAAGCTCTGGTAATAGCTTAGTGTAGGGGGTTACCCCTCTGATACACAATAAAGAAAAGTAACTGTCCCTTTAAGAATACTCTACGTACAATTTGTTATGCTGCTGTTTCACCATTCTTTTTTATACGCGTGATGGGTTAACTGGTGAGCCGTGAAATGGGGACGCCCAGCTTTGTTTCTATCCTTATTTTCATCGCGTAAATGTTTTTGACATTCGTGGCATTTTTCATGGCGATCTTTTTAGGTAATTGCCCTTTATACAATTCAGCAAATAATGCATATTCATTCGCACTCAGTTTGGCTCGTTTTTCTGACGGACGTATAATTTTACCCATAAATGACTGGCTGACCTTCATTTTAATGTCTTCGGACATATCATCATGAAAAATGACCGTGCTGATGATCGTATCTGTCGTGTCGTTGTAGAACCAGTAGTGCGCAATAGCCGCCATTTTTTTATCAGCGATCAGAATTAAACGCGTGTTTTTGAACTGAGCTAACCAATTGTTTGATAAGAAGTAATTGATGTTTTTGTAATTGAAGTCTATCACGACAATGGGTTGCGAAATTATTTTTGTATTAATTTCAGTGAAATACTGTAAAACTCCTTCTATCAGAAATGCGTTATTTTCAGGCCAGATATAAAATTCTGTTCCGCAGCATTCATCATGCTTTGCGGTACGAATGGAAGCATAGGCGCATTTATGAATACACCCATAACAGCGCATAGTGTTGTTGTCGTGATTAATAGGTTTAATAGTAATTATATCCATGTGATAAAACGCTATGCGTCCATATAATATATGTAAATATTAAGTAATATATCAATAATCAGATTATTCTTGCATTACGGAAAAATACGCGTCACAGTAAGATTACGCTCTGTTCGTCCAGGAATTATCGACAGAGCGTATTCGCGGTGTTTACGCTAGCTTGCAAGACGCGTGATAGACACGCCCAGTTTGCGTTCAATCCTGTTCTTCATGGCGTAAGTGTTTTTCACACTGGTGCCGTTCCTGTAGGCGATTTTCTTTGGTGACCAGCCATTAAAGAGGAATGAAAACAGGTTGTATTCATTCTGACTCAGTTTGGGTCTGTTACCTGTCGGCTTAATCGTTTTCGCCAGGAATGTTTTCTTCAGTTTCGCCGCGACTTCTTCTGCGGTATCGTCATAAAAGATAACGGAGCTGATGGTGGTTTCTAACGTGTCGTTATAAAACCAGTAATGCGCAATTGCCGTCATCTTTTTATCGGTGACCAGAATTAGTCTCATGTTTTTGAACTGATCTAACCAGTTATCGGATAAAAAATAATTAATGTTTTTGTGGCTGAAGTCGATGATCACCACCGGCTGCGAAACGTATTTGTCGCTTATCTCACCAAAATGGTGGCGGATACCCTCAACTAAAAAAGTATTATTATCAGGCCAGATAGCATATTCCAGTCCGTTACAATCATGGCTTTGGCCACGTTCCAGGGTATTAAAGCGGCATTTCTTTTCACAGCCATAACAATGCATGGCTGGAGCATGACAAACCGGTTGTCCGTCAGTATGAGATAAATAAATTGGGTTGTTAGTGGCACTGTACATATTATACCTCACACGCAATGATGTCTTACGATAATAACATTGAAGAGGGTCTTACCGACGCCGTCGTTCTTTAGGAATAATCATATGATGTACCAGGCATTATTCTTAATTAAATAGTCTGAAGTGAGGGTGTAGAGTTCTTATTAAGATTTAAATTCCATAAAAACAATAAGTTAGTGAATTTCTTAAATGAGAGTGAGATTTGTTTACTGTGTTTTAAAATGTTGTAATTGTTGTATTTTAGTTAACTTTTAATGGCCTTTTTTAATTATCAGAATAGCGGGGTGGAAATCGATAAATATGGGTTAAAAATGACTTTAGTTTATTAACTAAAGTAATCAAGGTTGACGCATGAAATAGCAAAAAGCGCTTTCCAGGAAAGTCATTTTCTTATTTTTATGACATGTTATTGGATAATATCCGATCGTTTCGCCGTCATTATCCTGAATGTTATTCGCCGGGTTCCCTGAGAAAATAGCCGGTAACATAATCTCAGGTTAACAAAGTGTAAACAATATTGGTGCATTGATTTAACAATTGATCGTTTTTGGTGCGTTATTTGCACTTTTATTGTGCAAATGGCGTGCAAAATGCGCTCTGGCATAACGCCCCACGCGTGTCTGATGTGCCTGAGATCTCTTTAATAATGAGCAGGTTGCTCTTTTTATCACGTAAAATATTTGAACCAATGCACAATTGGTTCGTTTATTGCTTAATCATTAGCACGGTAAGTAGCACGTCATATCAATAACTTATCGTTAATAAAAATAAAAAAATGATGAAAGCGAGCGAACCAATATGGAAAAACCGTCACGGTTTCTGGCAAATTCCAGCACCGCGCTTGAGCAACTGCGTGGGCTAATCAACCAGCATGAGTCAACACCAGGCACTCCGCTGCCCACGGAACGTGAGCTGTCGGAGACGCTCGGCGTAGGACGCCGTGAAGTGCGTCGTGCGCTGGATGTGCTGGAAGAAGAGGGGCGCATCTGGCGTAAGCAGGGCAAAGGCACCTTTATCGGTCCTTCTGCCCCTGTCGAACCGCTGGCCCTTCAGGGATTGGTTCAGCAAACCAACCTTCTCGAAGTGATGGAAGCTCGCCTGCAGCTCGAACCCGGCTTAGCCCGGCTTGCGGCACTGCGTGCCACCAGGGAAAACCTCGCGCTAATGCAGCGCATGCTGGAACGCATTGATAAGGTCAGCCCGGATGACCGCGATCTCAACGAACTGTGGGACAGCGCCTTTCACCGCGCCATTGCGGAGGCCGCGGGTAACCGCCTGATGCTCGGCCTGTTTGATGCCATTGATGCCGTCAGACGTGAACCGGGCTGGCAGCACCTGCGCGAATTAGCCCGCACGCCCGAACGCGTCGACAATTATAACGACCACCATCACAAGATCATGGCTGCGATTATCCATCGCCAGCCAAATGAGGCCGCGGCCGCCATGCGCGAACACCTGCTCAGCCTGCAAACCGCCCTGATCCATGCGATCCACCTTGAGGACGACTTCACGCTATGACGACGATCCCATTTAACGATCCCACGCCTGTTCTGCGCGTACGCAATCTGAATGTCAGGTTCGCCGGCTCGCCGGTGAGCGTGCTGGAAGATATTTCACTGACGGTTAAAGCGGGCGAAACCCTGGCGCTGGTGGGGGAGTCAGGCTGCGGGAAAAGTATCACCTCATTAGCGCTGATGGGCCTGTTGCCCGCCAGCGCCCGGATCGTCAGCGGGGAGATGCATTTTCGCCGTCACGATCTGCGCAAGCTTACACCGCGGGAATATGCCGACCTGCGCGGAAGCGAGCTGGCGATGATTTTCCAGGAGCCAATGACCTCGCTTAATCCGGCATTTACGCTGGGGGATCAGCTAAGCGAAGCGGTCATGCGCCATCAGAGCGTCTCGCGAACAGAGGCGATGAAGGTCGCGCTGCAGATCCTGGAGAAGGTGCAGATCCCGGCCGCAGAGATGAGGCTGAAGGCGTACCCCCACCAGCTTTCCGGTGGCATGCGCCAGCGCGTGATGATTGCGATGGCGCTGATTAACCACCCGAAACTGCTGATTGCCGATGAACCGACCACCGCCCTCGACGTCACCATCCAGGCGCAAATTCTCGCCTTGCTGAACACCCTCAAAGAAGAGACCGGCACGGCGGTGCTGATGATCACTCACGATTTAGGCGTGGTGGCAGAGGTCGCCCAGCAGGTGGCGGTGATGTATGCCGGGCAGGTGGTGGAGCAGGGAAGCGTGGAGGCCATCTTTGCCGACCCGCAGCACCCGTACACCATCGGCCTGATGGGGTCGATTCCCTCTCTGGGCGCACGTAAGGGCCCGCTTTCCACCATTCCCGGATCGGTGCCGCTGGCGGAATTCATGCCGAAGGGCTGCCGTTTTGCCACCCGTTGTCCGTTTGCGCAGGCGCGCTGCCATGCTGAAAAACCACCGCTCACTGCGCAGGGGGGCGGCCATCAGGTCGCTTGCTTCCGCGTACCGCTTGAACACCACATTGCCCTGGGAGAGACCGCATGACCACGCCGATCCTTGAAGCCTGCGATCTCAGCAAGCTGTTCCCCGGCCCTAAAAAACTCTTTACCCCGGCCCGGTTTGTGACGGCGGTCGACCGCGTGTCGCTGGCCGTGATGCCGGGCGAAACGCTGGCGATTGTCGGGGAGTCGGGGTCCGGGAAATCCACCCTCGGTCGTCTGCTGCTGCGTCTGCTGGCCGCCAGCGAAGGGCGCGTGTTTTACCAGGGGGAGGAGATCACGCATGCCTCGGGCGCGCGCCTCAACCAGCTCCGGCGCGAGCTGCAAATTATCTTTCAGGATCCCTTTGCCTCGCTCAACCCGCGCATGACGGTGGAGCAGATCGTTGGCGAGCCGCTGTGGCTGCACCAGAACATGAAAAAAGCGGACCGCCAGTACCGCGTAGCTGAACTGCTGAAGACCGTTGGCCTGCCTGCCGCCTGGGCCGGACGTTATCCGCACGAGTTTTCTGGCGGGCAGCGTCAGCGCATTGGCATTGCGCGCGCGCTGGCGTCGGGACCCAAACTGCTGCTGGGTGATGAACCTGTCTCCGCGCTGGATGTATCCGTGCAGGCCCAGGTGGTGAATTTGCTGGAAAGCCTGAAGCACCAGCTGGGGCTAACGATGGTGATCGTCGCCCACGGTCTGGCGGTTATCCGCCATATGAGCGATCGCGTGGCGGTCATGTACCTCGGGCAAATTGTCGAGCTTGCCACCGTCGATGAGATTTTTGACGCACCGCTGCACCCTTATACCCAGGCGCTGATCGCCTCGGCGCCGCAGATGCAGCCCGGCGCGGAACGTGACGCCCCGCTGTTGCAGGGAGATTTGCCGAACCCGGCCAACCCGCCGACCGGCTGTCGCTTCCATACGCGTTGCCCGTACGTCACTGACGAATGCCGCCAGGTTGAACCCATTAACCAGTTCCTGGACGGTGGACGTCAGGTGGCCTGTCATCGCTGGCAGGAGATTAATCGCGATCGCAGTGTTATCCAGATTGCACCGCCATCCGCTGTTTTTCTGCGCCGCCGCGCGCTGTTTGAACACGCGGCCACTCACTCCTCCCTTCCTTCAAGGAACTCATGATAATGACAATGCGTAATTCTCTTTTGACCGTACTGGGAAGTGTTATGTTGCTTGGCGCGGCGCTGCCCGCCCATTCTGAAAGCGTGCTGCGTGTGGGGCTGGGTGCTGACCCGGACATGCTCGACCCGCATCTGGCGCGCACCTACTATGGCCGCTTCGTGTTTGCCTCCCTGTGCGACAGGCTGGTGGACGTGGATGAAAATCTGAAGGTCGTGCCTGGTCTGGCGAAAGACTGGGCCTGGAGCGACGACGGCAAAACCCTGACCCTGAATTTGCGCGAGGGCGTCACCTTCCACGACGGTGAGAAATTCGATGCGGCCGCCGCAAAATACAACCTCGACCGCGCCCTGACCTTAAAAGGCTCCCTGCGTAAAAGCGAGATTTCCTCCGTGGAGTCCGTTGAGGTCACAGGCCCGATGCAGATTGCCCTGCACCTGAAAACGCCGGACGCCGCGCTGCTGATGCAGCTCACCGACCGCGCGGGTGCGATGATGGCCCCAGACGCGGCGAAAAAGCCGGATTTTGCCGCCCATCCCGTCTGTTCCGGCCCGTATAAATTCGACAGCCGCGTGTCCCAGGACCGCATCGTTCTGACGCGTTTCGACAATTACTGGAACAAAGACGCCTACCACTTCGACAAAATTATCTATCTGCCGATCCCGGATGCCTCCGTGCGCCTGGCGAACCTGCGCGCGGGCGATCTCGACCTGACCGAAGGGATTGCCGCCAGCGACGTCAAAACCGTCGAATCCGACAGCAAGCTGGCGCTGGCAAAAGTGACTGGTCTGGGCTATCAGGGCATTACCTTCAACATCAATAACGGCAAGGTACCGGCGAACGATCCGTTCAGGGACGCCCGCGTGCGTGAGGCGTTTTCTCAGGCCATCGACCGCGATGCGCTAAACCAGGTGGTCTTTGAAGGGCTGTATACGCCAGCCAACCAGCCGTTTTCGACGGTGAGCCCGTATCACGTCAATCTGCCGGTGCCACCGCGCGATGTCGACAAAGCCAAAGCGCTGCTGAAAGCGGCAGGCGTCACCACGCCGCTGACCGTCAACCTGCTGGTGCCGAACAACCCAACCTCGCAGCAGGTCGGTCAGGTGCTGCAGGCGATGGTCGCCGAGGCGGGCTTTAACCTGAATCTGCAGATGACCGAATTCGCCACGCTGCTGGATCGCCAGCAGAGCGGTGATTATCAGCTGAGCTTCTCCGGCTGGTCGGGTCGCCCGGATCCGGACGGCAGCATCTACGGGTTTATTCACAGCAAAGGCACCCTGAACGACGGTCGCTACAGCAACGCCCAGGTCGATGAGTGGCTGACCCAGGCGCGTCTCAGCAACGACAAAGCCGTTCGTCAGCCGCTATACGACAAGGTAGTGAAGCAATTGCAAACCGACATGCCGATTGCCTGGCTCTACTTCGAGCCGCGCATTTTTGGCCTGAACAAGAAAGTGCAGGGCTTTAAACCTTACCCGGACGGCATCGTGCGTCTGGCTGGCTTAACGCTGGCGAAATAAACGTCCTGAGGAGAGCCCATGCTGGAACTGATTTGCAAACGTCTGCTGCTGGCCATCCCGACGCTGTTGCTGGTGAGCATGATGGTCTTCGGGCTGCAAAAACTGCTGCCCGGCGACCCGCTGATCGCCATGGCCGGGGAGGAGCGCGATCCGGCGGTCATCGCCCAGCTGCGTGCGGAGCTGAATCTCGATGCCCCGATCCCGGTGCAGTATTTCCACTGGCTGACGCGCGCTCTGCAGGGGGATCTGGGTGTCTCCTTGCGCACCCACGAACCGGTGACGCAGTTAATTGCCAGCAAGCTGCCGGTCACGCTGGAGCTGTCGCTGCTGGCGATGATTGTTGCGCTGGTGTTCGGCATCAGCATGGGGATCCTCGCCGCAGTGTACAAAAACAGCTGGGTCGATCACGGGGCGAACTTTGTGGCGATCTCCGGGATCTCAATACCGCACTTCTGGCTGGGGATCCTGCTGATTCTGGTCTTCTCGGTGAACCTGCAGTGGCTGCCCGCCTCCGGCTACGTGCCGTTCAGTGAAGATCCGATCCAGAACCTGCGTACGTTGCTGCTGCCGGCAGCCGTGCTTGGAACCGGTCTGGCGGCGACGCTGATGCGCCATACGCGCGCGTCGATGATTGCGGTCCTGAAAGCGGATTACATCCGCACCGCGCGGGCAAAAGGGCTATTGCCGAAAGCGGTGATCTTAAAGCACGCGTTTCGCAACGCGCTGGTGCCGGTGATCACGCTCACCACGCTGCTGTTCGGCGAGCTGCTGGGCGGCGCGGTACTGACCGAGCAGGTCTTCACCATTCCGGGCTTCGGCAAGATGATCGTCGACTCGGTGTTTAACCGTGACTACGCGGTGGTGCAGGGCGTGGTGCTGATCGTGGCGATCGGCTTCCTGCTGCTGAACCTGCTGGCCGACGTGCTCTACGTCCTTATCAACCCGAAAATGCGAGGTTAACGATGGCGGAACTGACGACACAAACCGTTGTGCCTGCGCTGCCGCGCGCGCAGAGCCGGGTGCTGAAGAAATTCCTCGCGAACAAGAGCGCAGTCGCTGGCGCAGTGATAGTGGGTTTCTTTGTGCTGGTGGCGCTGCTGGCGCCATGGGTAGCCCCGTTCGATCCGGTCAAGGCCAACTTCCTGGCGGTGCGCAAAGCGCCGTCGGCGATGTACTGGTTCGGCACCGACGAGCTGGGGCGCGACATCTTATCCCGCATTATCTGGGGGGCGCGCACCTCGCTGATGGCGGGCTGCATGTCGGTGGTTATCGCAGTTGTCATCGGCGTGCCGCTGGGGCTGGTGGCAGGTTACTTCCAGAAGATGTGGGATGGAGTGATCTCGCGCGTTATCGAGGCGCTGCTGGCCTGCCCGTTCCTGATCATGGCGATCGCCCTCGGGGCGTTTTTAGGCCCGAGCCTCACCAACGCGATGATCGCCATCGGCCTTTCCGCCATGCCGATCTTCGCCCGCCTGACGCGCGGCCAGGTGATCGCCATTCGCAACGAAGAGTACATCGACGGCGCGCGGGCGATTGGCCTGCCGGATCGCTGGATCATCATCAAATACGTCCTGCCCAACGTGATGTCGCCGATCCTGGTCCAGGCCACGCTGGCTATTGCCTCGGCGATTATTGCCGAAGCCAGCCTGTCGTTTTTAGGGCTGGGGCAGCAGCCGCCCAACCCGTCCTGGGGCTCGATGCTCAACACCGCGAAAGGGTTTCTTGAGCAGGCGCCGTGGATGTCCATTTTCCCCGGCGTGGCGATTTTCCTCGCCGTGCAGGGCTTTAATTTACTCGGCGACGGGCTGCGCGATGCGCTCGATCCGCGCCATGACTAAGGAGTCATGATGACCAAAGCGCTTGATTTTACGTCCGGTTACCTTTCACGCCGCCCACCGATGATGGGCCGTAACGCGGTGGCAACGTCTCAGCCGCTGGCGGCGCAGGCGGGGATGAAGATGCTGCAACTGGGCGGGAATGCCGTTGATGCGGCCATTGCCACCGCGATGGCCCTGACGGTGGTCGAGCCGACCGGCAACGGGATTGGCAGCGATGCCTTCGCCATTGTCTGGGACGGTGAAAAATTGCACGGACTGAACGCGTCGGGTCGTTCACCGGCGAGCTGGCATGCGGATCTGTTTGCCGGAAAAACCGCGGTGCCGGAAATCGGCTGGGACGCGGTGACCGTACCGGGGGCGGTATCCGGCTGGGTCGCGCTGGCGGAACGCTTCGGCACGCTGCCGCTGACCACCCTGGCGCAGCCTGCGGTTGACTACGCGCGCAACGGTTTCCCGGTCTCGCCGCTGATTGGGCATCTCTGGCAGCGCGGCTATCACAAGCTGAAAGATCAGCCGGGCTTCAGCGCCTGCTTCGCGCCGGAAGGCCGCGCCCCGCGCGTGGGGGAGATTTTCCGTAACCCGGCACAGGCGAACTCGCTGGAGCTGATTGCGAGAACCAACGGCGAGGCGTTTTACCGTGGCGAACTGGCGCAGAAAATTGCCGCCTTTGCCAAAGAACACGGCGCGCACCTGACGGCGGAGGATCTGGCTAACCATCGCGTCGACTGGGTAGAGCTGCTGTCGCGCGACTTCGCGGGCGGTTCGGTGCAGGAGCTGCCGCCGAACGGCCAGGGGATTGCCACGCTGATTGCGCTGGGCATTCTAGAGCAATGTGGTATTGAGAAGCACCATCCGGATTCCGTGCAATCCCTGCACCTGTCCATTGAGGCGATGAAGCTGGCGCTGGCGGACCTCGACCGCTACGTGGCGGATGAAGATCATATGGCGTTCGCGGCAAAAGAGTTGCTGAGCGACGCTTATCTGAAGTCGCGTGCGGCGCTGATCAACCACGACAGCGCGTCTGATTTTGTCTACGGTTCCCCGACGCAGAGCGGCACGGTCTACATCAGCACCGCGGACGCCAGCGGGATGATGGTCTCGTTTATTCAGTCCAACTATATGGGCTTTGGGTCCGGGATTGTGGTGCCGGATACCGGGATCAGCCTGCAAAACCGCGGCTGCGGATTTGTACTGGATCCTGAGCACCCGAACGCGCTGGCGGGCAGCAAACGTCCGTTCCACACCATCATTCCGGGGTTTGCGATGGACGGTAACGGTAAGCCGCTGATGTCCTTCGGCGTGATGGGTGGGCCGATGCAGGCGCAGGGTCATATGCAGATGGCGCTGCGCATTATGCTGCACGGGCAAAACCCGCAGGCGGCCATCGATGCCCCGCGCTGGCGCGTGGTGCAGGGCAGGGAAGTGATCGTCGAATCGACGTTCGATCGCAATACTATCGCGGCGCTGCGCGAGCGCGGGCACCACATCGTGGTGGAGGATCCGCTTCAGGATTACAACTTCGGTGGAGCCCAGGTGATTTACCGGATGCCGGAAGGGCACTACGTGGCCGCGACAGAGAGCCGCAAAGACGGGCAGGCGTTGGTGAGTTAATGTTTTATCCTCCCTCTCCCTTTGGGAGAGGGGCGGGGTGAGGGGAAAATGTCACCCAATACTAAACGGATCCGCATCCTGCCATGCCGGGAACTTCTCGCGATACTCCTGCAATGCCGTCAATGACAGCTCGGCATCAATCCGCGTCGCCTGATGCGGCTCGGCGGTGGCGATAATCTCGCCCTGCGGATTCACCACCCGGCTGTCGCCGCGATAGTGATGCCCGTTGCCGTCAGTTCCTACGCGGTTACAGCCCACCACATAGGCCTGGTTTTCAATTGCGCGCGCCACCAGCAGCGACTGCCAGTGCAGGGAGCGCGGCGCAGGCCAGTTGGCGACATACAGCGCCAGGTCGTAATCGTTGCGGTTGCGTGACCACACCGGGAAGCGCAGGTCATAGCAGACCAGCGGCAAAATACGCCAGCCGCGCCATTCAAAGACCACGCGCTCGTTACCCGCTTCATAGTGATGATGCTCATCCGCCATGCGGAACAGGTGACGTTTATCGTAAAAATGCACTTTCCCTTCCGGCTCAACCAGCAGGAAGCGGTTCACGGGCCCGCGTTCGGTTTGCAGGGCGGCGCTGCCGGCAATCAGCGCGTGAGTCTGCTGCGCTTTGGTATGCATCCAGGCGACCACCTCCTCCTGCGGCATTGACTGTTTTGCCGCTTCCATGGCGAAGCCAGTGGTGAACATCTCCGGCAGGACAATCACATCACGCCCGGTAATGTCTTCCAGTTGACGATCAAAATGGCGCAGGTTGGCGGGGCCATCCATCCACACTAAAGGTTGCTGCAAAATAGAAATCTTCAGACCAGGCACAATTCAGACTCCTCAAACGACCGCTTTTTGACACTGTAGCACGACATAAAGAGAAAATGTGGCAATAAAAAACCCCGCGCGCGGCGGGGTTTGTGCAGGCGAAACGGGTTATGCCGCTTCAGGCTTACGGTGCTTCTCCGGCAGCTTTACCGGCTGCGTCGCCAGCTCGTCCGGTTCGAAATCATCCACGTTAATGCTGCGCAGACGGCTCTCTTCGGCTTTCACCAGCAGGGCTGCTTCATCTTTACTGATAATGCCACCAGCCAGCGCCTGTTTCGCCAGTTCATCCAGACGGGTAAACGGCAGGTTTTTGCCCAGTTGTTTACAGATTTTCTGGTGAATCGGGTCGGCGGCCATCACGTCCAGCAGCGCCTCTTCCAGCAGACCCACCGGGTTATGCGGGGTTGGGGCCAGATACTGACCACGGCCGATACGGGAGCGGGTTGCGCTCGGTACCTGCAGGATCTTCGCCACTTTGTGGTCCAGCTTGTCCGACGGCGCCAGATGATGACGACCGGTCGGGAAGATCACCACGCGCAGGGCGCCGGCGACAAAGCGGTTCGGGAAGTTTGCCAGCAGATCGTCAATGGCCTGTTCTGCCTGATACATCGCATCCTGAACGCCCCAGTGCACCAGCGGCAGATCCGCTTCCTGACGGCCTTCATCGTCGTAGCGTTTCAGCACCGCAGAGGCCAGGAAAATCTGGCTCAACACATCCCCCAGACGGGCAGAGATACGTTCGCGACGCTTCAGGCTGCCGCCAAGTACGGCCATAGAGACGTCGGACAGCAGCGCCAGGTTGGCACTCAGACGGTTAAGATGCTGGTAATAACGTTTTGTCGCATCGCCGGTTGGCGTCGCGCTGGTAAGACCGCGCGTCAGGCCCAGCCAGAAGCTGCGCACCTTGTTGCTGCCCACGTGACCGATATGTTTGAACAACAGCTTATCGAAGGCATCCACGTCGTTATTCTGCGCAGCGGCCATCTCTTCCAGGACATAAGGATGGCAGCGAATCGCTCCCTGACCGAAGATCATCATGCTGCGGGTCAGAATGTTTGCCCCTTCAACGGTGATGGCAATCGGTGCGCCCTGATAGCCGCGCGCCAGGAAGTTGCCTTCGCCGAGCATAATGCCTTTACCGCCTGCGATATCCATCGCGTCAATGATCGACTGCTGCGCGCGGTGGGTACAGTGGTACTTCACAATGGCGGACAGCACGGCCGGTTTTTCGCCCAGCATGATGCCGTAGGTAATCAGCGACGCGGCGGCGTCCATCACGTAAGCGTTGCCCGCAATACGCGCCAGCGGCTCTTCGATACCTTCCATCTTGCCGATGGAGATTTTGAACTGACGGCGGATATGGGCGTACGCACCAATTCCCATCGCCACAGACTTCAGACCACCGGTTGAGTTCGACGGCAGGGTAATACCGCGACCCACCGACAGACATTCCACCAGCATACGCCAGCCCTGACCGGCCATTTTCGGGCCACCGATGATGTAGTCAATCGGCACAAAGATATCCTGACCGCGGGTTGGGCCGTTCTGGAACGGCACGTTCAGCGGGAAGTGACGACGACCAATTTCAACGCCTGGGGTCGAGGTAGGGATCAGCGCACAGGTAATGCCCAGATCTTCTTCGCCGCCCAGCAGTCTTTCCGGGTCAGAGAGCTTAAAGGCCAGACCCAATACGGTGGCGATAGGCGCCAGCGTGATATAACGTTTGTTCCAGGTCAGGCGCATACCCAGCACCTGCTCGCCCTGCCATTCGCCCATGCAGACCACGCCGGTATCCGGGATCGCGCCCGCATCGGAGCCTGCTTCCGGGCTGGTCAGCGCGAAGCAAGGGATTTCCTGACCACGTGCCAGACGCGGCAGGTAGTAATCTTTCTGCTCTTCGGTACCGTAATGCTGCAGCAGTTCGCCCGGGCCTAAGGAGTTAGGCACGCCCACGGTAATCGCCAGGATCCCGGAAACGCCCGCCAGCTTTTGCAGTACACGCGCCTGAGCATAGGCGGAGAATTCCAGACCGCCGTACTCTTTCTTAATGATCATCGCGAAGAAGCGATGCTCTTTCAGATACGCCCACAGCTCGGGCGGCAGATCGGCCATTTCATGGGTAATGGCAAAGTCGTTCGCCATACGGCACGCTTCTTCCACCGGGCCATCAATAAAGGCCTGTTCTTCAGCGGTCAGACGCGGCTGCGGGTAGTTATGCAGCTTTTTCCAGTCCGGGTTGCCCTGGAACAGATCGCCTTCCCACCAGGTCGTACCGGCATCAATCGCCTCTTTTTCCGTACGCGACATTGGCGGCATCACCTTGCGGAAGCCTTTGAACACCGGCGCGGAGATCATGGATTTACGCATCGGGGCAAGGTTAAACGGCAGGAGAATGATGGCCAGCGGGACCAAAAGCCAGATAGTCCACAGACCAGCGACGCCAAGCGCAGCGGTCCAGGCCAGAAGGATCAGGCTGCTCAGAAATAAACTGACGCGGTGATAGAACAACACACCGAGCAGAACAACAGTTGCGAGAATGCTCAAAATCATCATAAAGAAAAGCTCCCTTGCTTGTAGGAGGTCTGACCACTTGTGATGATATGGTTGTAGTTGATGTTATTTCCTTTAGCAATGTGTTTACAAAATAATTACAACCTGGTTCACATTGTTCGCGTTTTCGCCGGCACGAAAAAGCAAAACGCCAGTGGATTCGTATGGCTTTAGCTTCTCGCTTTTCCCGCTATCCGGTACACTCCACTGTGTTATTTCATCAATACTGAAGGATTATCCTCATGTACCAGGATCTTATTCGTAACGAACTGAACGAAGCGGCGGAAACGCTGGCTAACTTTCTGAAAGATGATGCCAATATTCACGCTATTCAGCGCGCGGCGGTCCTGCTGGCCGACAGTTTCAAAGCCGGTGGCAAAGTGCTTTCCTGCGGTAACGGCGGTTCCCACTGCGATGCCATGCACTTTGCAGAAGAGCTGACCGGACGCTATCGTGAAAACCGTCCGGGCTACCCGGCGATCGCGATTTCCGACGTGAGCCATATCTCCTGCGTGAGCAATGACTTTGGTTACGACTACGTCTTCTCCCGCTACGTTGAAGCGGTGGGTCGTGAAGGTGACGTGCTGCTGGGGATCTCTACCTCGGGCAACTCTGCGAACGTGATCAAAGCGATCGCTGCCGCACGTGAAAAAGGGATGAAAGTCATCACCCTGACCGGTAAAGATGGCGGTAAGATGGCCGGTACGGCGGATATCGAAATCCGTGTGCCGCACTTCGGTTATGCTGATCGTATTCAGGAAATTCACATCAAAGTGATCCACATCCTGATTCAGTTGATCGAAAAAGAGATGGTTAAGTAAGACTTCGCTGGGGGGCACCAGTGCCCCTCGCAGTTGTGGAGTGGAGGTAATCTATGTGCGAACTGCTCGGGATGAGCGCCAATGTGCCAACCGATATCTGCTTTAGTTTCACCGGGCTGGTGCAGCGCGGTGGAGGAACCGGGCCGCATAAAGACGGCTGGGGCATTACCTTCTACGAAGGCAAAGGGTGTCGCACGTTCAAAGATCCACAGCCCAGCTTTAACTCACCGATTGCCAAACTGGTGCAGGACTATCCCATCAAGTCGCGCTCGGTGATCGCCCATATTCGCCAGGCAAACCGCGGCGAAGTGGCGCTGGAAAATACGCATCCGTTTACCCGTGAACTGTGGGGCCGTAACTGGACCTACGCGCACAATGGGCAACTCACGGGCTATAAGTCGCTGGAGACGGGCAATTTCCGCCCGGTAGGCGAAACCGACAGCGAAAAAGCCTTTTGCTGGCTGCTGCATAAGCTGACGGAGCGCTATCCGCGAACCCCGGGAAACATGGCGGCGGTATTTAAATACATCGCGACGCTGGCCACTGAGCTGCGCGAAAAAGGCGTGTTTAATATGCTGCTCTCTGACGGGCGCTATGTGATGGCGTTCTGCTCGACGAACCTGTTCTGGATCACCCGTCGTGCGCCGTTTGGCGTTGCAACGCTACTCGATCAGGATGTGGAGATAGACTTTCAGAAAGAGACCACACCGAACGATGTGGTCACTGTCATTGCAACGCAGCCGCTGACGGGCAACGAAACCTGGCAAAAGATTATGCCAGGCGAGTGGGTACTATTTTGTCTCGGGGACCGTGTAATTTGACGCCAGCTGTGGATGGACAACTTCGTGGCTCAGCGGCTTGCTGACCACGTAACGGCCATCCACAACCGAGACAACAGGCGGCTTGTGCGTCTGCTCGAAGTAGTCATAGCCTGGTTTCAACTGTTTCCAGAAATCCGCGTAGTAAGAGTACTTGTGACGCGCCATGTTGGCATCGGTCATGCGGAACGGATAGATGCTGACCTGAACGTTAGGCTGACCAAAGACCAGCGCACCGGTGACAAACTGGAAAATCTCATCAATGCCGGAATCGGTCATCGCGTAGCAGCCGATAGAGACGCAGGCACCGTGGATCATCAGGTATTTACCTTCATAACCGTGCGCACGGTCAAAGGCATTCGGGAAACCGATGTTGATGGCTTTATAGAAGCGGCTGTCCGGTTTGAGCTGGCTACGCTGAACGTTGTAAAACCCTTCCGGACTTTTGAAATCGCCCTGACGCTGTTTTGGCCCTAATCCACCGGAGTAGTTACATATTTTGTAGCTATCAAGCAGCTGATATGTCTCACCCATTTTTACAAACAGATCGAGAGTGCGTTCTTCCTTGAAGATCTGAATATAAACCGGCGATCCCATTAACTGCTGTTTATATTCTTTGCTGATCGGCGTCGTTGAGCTGTTACTGCTGAGCAGCCCGGCAAACGACATGCACGGAATCAGAAGCATCGCAATGAACAATGCGATTTTACGCATACTACTAGTTCCTTGATAAAACCATGACCAACTTGCCAGGACGGCAAAAGAGACCCGAAATCAGATTATTCTGTTAGGAGCGCTCACATTAGCACCGCCAGAGATTTTCGCAAGAGCCGGGCGGTGAGTTTACAAATTAGTTTTACTTTATAAACCATCGAAATCGCGTTGACTCCAGGAACTTTGCGTATTAGCTCGCAATTTGGCGCGCGTAACGGCGGATTACCTGCCCGCGAGAAGGGGAAAATGTTACACTTCGCGCCCACTGGATTGTTGTTCATGGAAACCTGCTAACCACATGTTTAAAATCAAAAAAGGACTTGATCTGCCGATTGCAGGCGTGCCAGAGCAGCACGTTTCGACAGGCGCAAGTGTCCGTCATGTCGCCATTGTGGGCGACGACTACCTGGGAATGCGTCCTTCAATGCGGGTAGAGGAAGGCGATCGCGTTATCAAAGGCCAGGCACTCTTTGAGGACAAAAAAAATCCCGGCGTGATGTTCACCGCACCCGCGAGCGGTACCGTAGTGGCGATCAACCGTGGCGAACGGCGCGTTCTGCAGTCGGTGGTTATCCGCATTGAAGGCGATGAGCAGTGTGAATTCGCCCATTACGACACCGCAGATCTCGCATCGCTAAGCCGCGACGCTGTTCAGGCTCAGCTTCTGGCGTCCGGTTTATGGACCGCGCTTCGTACGCGTCCCTTCAGCAAATCCCCTGTTCCGGGTACGGAGCCGGCCGCGATTTTCGTGACGGCAATGGACACCAACCCGCTCAGCGTGGATCCACAACCGGTTATTCTGGCGCAGCGTAAAGCCTTTGATGCCGGACTGACCCTTTTAACCCGCCTGACGTCGGGGAAAGTCCACGTTTGCCAGGCCGGCGGCGGTAAGCTCGGCGGTCATCCGCAGGGGCAGGTTACATTTAATACGTTTGCGGGGCCGCATCCGGCGGGGCTGGTCGGGACGCACATCCACTTCCTTGAGCCGGTAAGCCTGACGAAACAGGTCTGGCATCTTAACTATCAGGATGTTATTGCCATCGGTAAGCTGTTCACCACCGGTGAACTGAGTGCGGAACGCATCATTGCGATTGGCGGGCCGCAGGCTAAGCATCCGCGTCTGGTGAAAACGCTGCTGGGCGCAGACATCAATGAACTGCTGGCGGGTGAAATCAAAGAGGGTGAAAACCGCCTGATTTCCGGTTCCGTTCTCAGTGGCCGCCATGCTGTTGATGCGCACGCCTATCTGGGACGTTTCCATTTGCAGGTGAGCATTGTGCAGGAAGGCCGAGACAAAGAGCTGTTCGGCTGGGTACTGCCCGGTGCGGAAAAATTTTCCGTCACCCGTACCACGTTAGGTCACTTCCTGCGTAACAGGCTGTTTAACTTCTCGACCACTACGCACGGTGGCGAGCGCGCCATGGTCCCGATTGGCAACTACGAGCGCGTCATGCCGCTGGATATTCTGCCAACCATGCTGCTGCGCGATCTGCTCGCTGGCGATACCGACAGCGCGCAGGCGCTGGGCTGCCTTGAGCTTGACGAAGAAGATCTGGCGCTCTGTACCTATGTCTGTCCGGGAAAATACGAATATGGACCCGTATTGCGCGAGGTGTTAACCCGCATTGAGCAGGAAGGATAACCGATGGGCTTAAAACACCTCTTTGAAAAAATTGAGCCGCACTTTACCGAAGGGAAGCTCAAAAAGTACTACCCGCTGTATGAAGCAACGGCGACCATTTTCTATACGCCGGGGCTGGTGACGAAAGGGGCGGCGCACGTTCGTGACGCCATCGACCTTAAGCGAATGATGATCCTGGTCTGGTTTGCGGTTTTCCCGGCGATGTTCTGGGGGATGTACAACGTCGGTCTGCAGACCATTCCGGCGCTGCACCATATGTATGATGCACAGCAGCTGGCGCAGGTGCTCCAGTCAGACTGGCACTACCGTCTGGCCCAGTCGTTGGGTGTGAGCTTTGCGCCAGACGCAGGCTGGGTGAGCATGATGACGCTGGGTGCGGTGTTCTTCCTGCCGATTTACCTCACGGTCTTTATCGTGGGCGGCTTCTGGGAAGTGTTGTTCGCCATCATTCGTAAACATGAGATCAACGAAGGCTTCTTCGTGACCTCCATTCTGTTTGCCCTGATTGTCCCACCCACCTTACCGCTCTGGCAGGCGGCGCTGGGCATCAGTTTCGGCGTGGTGATTGCCAAAGAGATCTTCGGCGGCACCGGGCGTAACTTCCTCAACCCGGCACTGGCGGGGCGAGCGTTCCTGTTCTTTGCGTATCCGGCGCAAATTTCGGGGGACCTGGTATGGACAGCGGCCGACGGTTTTTCCGGCGCGACGCCGCTTTCACAGTGGGCGGCACACGGCGGCGAAACGCTGGTCAACAACGCCACAGGCCAGCCTGTCACCTGGTTTGACGCCTTTATTGGCAACATACCGGGCTCCATCGGGGAAGTCTCCACGCTGATGATTTTGATTGGTGGGGCGATCATCCTGTTTGGACGCGTGGCCTCCTGGCGAATTGTGGCTGGCGTGATGATCGGCATGGTGCTGACCGCCACGATGTTCAATGTTATCGGTTCGACCACCAACCCGATGTTCTCCATGCCCTGGTACTGGCATCTGGTGCTGGGTGGCTTCGCGTTCGGCATGATGTTTATGGCAACCGACCCTGTCTCTGCCTCGTTTACGGATAAGGGTAAATGGAGCTATGGCGTGCTCATTGGCGCGATGTGTGTCTTGATCCGCGTGGTTAACCCGGCGTACCCGGAAGGGATGATGCTGGCCATTCTGTTTGCCAATCTGTTTGCGCCACTCTTCGATTACCTGGTGGTGCGGGCCAACATTAAGCGGAGGAAGGCGCGTGGCTGAGGTTAAAAATAACGACAGCATCAGCAAAACGCTGCTGGTGGTGCTGGTGCTCTGTCTGGTCTGTTCGATTGTCGTGGCCGGCTCTGCCGTGGGGTTAAAACCCCTGCAGCAGGCGCAACGTGCGCTGGATAAACAGCGCAATATCCTGGCCGTCGCCGGGCTGATGCAGGAAGGGATGAGTGCAGACGACGTCTCGGCGGTCTTTGCGGAGCGTATCTCGCCGCGTCTGGTGGATTTAAAAACCGGACAACTGCTGGATAAAGACCCGGCGAAGTATAACCAGGCGCTGGCGCTGAAAGATCCGCAGATGAGCCTGACGCTGGACGCGTCACAGGATCCGGCTGGCATTAAGCGTCGCAGCAATCTTGCTGAAATTTATCTCGTTCGTGATGCCCAAAAACGCATTCAGGAAGTGGTGCTTCCTGTCTACGGTAACGGCCTGTGGTCAATGATGTATGCCTTTGTGGCCCTGGATACGGATGGTCGCACCGTAAAAGGCATCACGTACTACGACCAGGGGGAAACGCCGGGTCTGGGTGGCGAAGTGGAAAACCCGAACTGGCGGGCACAGTTTATCGGCAAGAAAGTGCTTGATGACAACGGGCTGCCCGCGCTGAAAGTGATGAAAGGGGCGGCACGTCCCGGTGACGACTACGCGGTAGACGGGCTGTCCGGCGCCACGCTCACCTCAAAAGGCGTGCAGCACAGTTTTGATTTCTGGATGGGCGAGTTGGGCTTTGGGCCTTTCCTGAAAAACGTACGTGAAGGAGCGCTGAACAATGGCTGATACCGGTGAACTGAAAGAAGTCAAAAAGGTTCTCATTGGCCCACTGCTCGCCAATAACCCGATAACGCTGCAGGTACTGGGCGTCTGTTCAGCCTTGGCAGTAACGACCAAGCTGGAAACGGCGGTGGTGATGACGCTGGCGGTAACGCTGGTAACCGCGTTTTCCAGCATGTTTATCTCCATGATCCGCCACCACATTCCCAACAGCGTGAGGATCATCGTGCAGATGGCGATCATCGCCTCGCTGGTGATCGTGGTCGATCAGCTGCTGCGCGCCTTCGCCTATGAAACCTCTAAACAGCTCTCGGTGTTTGTTGGGCTTATCATCACCAACTGTATCGTGATGGGACGTGCGGAAGCCTACGCCATGAAAATGCCGCCGCTGGCGAGCTTTATGGACGGTATCGGCAACGGCCTCGGCTATGGCGTGATCCTGCTGACCGTGGGGTTCCTGCGTGAGCTTATTGGCAGCGGTAAATTATTTGGCATCACGGTGCTGGAGACGGTGCAAAACGGCGGCTGGTATCTGCCAAACGGCCTGTTCCTGCTGGCCCCTAGCGCATTTTTCATTATCGGTTTGTTGATCTGGCTGATTCGTACGTTGAGACCAGAACAGCAGGAAAAGGAGTAACCGACGATGGCTCATTACCTGAGTTTGTTTGTGCGGGCGGTGTTTGTTGAAAACATGGCGCTCGCGTTTTTCCTCGGCATGTGTACGTTCCTTGCGGTGTCCAAAAAAGTGTCGACGGCATTTGGGCTGGGCGTGGCGGTCACCGTGGTGCTCGGCTTATCGGTGCCGATCAACAACCTGGTGTATAACTTCGTGCTGCGGGACGGCGCGCTGGTAGAGGGCGTTGATCTCAGCTTCCTGAACTTCATCACCTTTATTGGTGTGATTGCCGCGCTGGTGCAAATCCTGGAGATGATCCTCGATAAGTACTTCCCGTCACTCTACAACGCGCTGGGGATCTTCCTGCCGCTGATCGCGGTGAACTGCGCCATCTTCGGCGGCGTTTCGTTTATGGTTCAGCGTGATTACAACTTCAGTGAGTCCGTGGTGTACGGCTTCGGTTCCGGCATCGGCTGGATGCTGGCGATTGTCACCATGGCGGGGATCCGCGAAAAAATGAAATATGCCAACGTGCCTGCAGGGCTGCGTGGCTTAGGGATCACCTTTATCACCACCGGGCTGATGGCGCTGGGCTTTATGTCCTTCTCCGGTGTGCAGCTATAAGGGCTAACAGATGGAAATAATACTTGGCGTGGTGATGTTCACGCTGATTGTACTGGTGCTGTCAGGGCTTATTCTGGCGGCGCGTGCGAAGCTGGTGAATTCCGGCGACGTAGTGATTGATATTAACGACGAGCCGCAGAATCAGATCCGCACCCCGGCGGGGGATAAGCTGCTCAATACGCTCTCGGGAAACGGCATTTTTGTCTCCTCAGCGTGCGGCGGCGGCGGCTCCTGCGGGCAGTGCCGCGTGACGGTAAAAGAGGGCGGTGGCGATATTCTGCCAACCGAGCTGGCGCATATCACCAAACGTGAGGCAAAAGAGGGCTGCCGCCTGGCCTGCCAGGTCGCGGTGCGTCAGAACATGAAGATTGAGCTGCCGGAGGAAATTTTCGGCGTCAAAAAATGGGAGTGCGAGGTTATCTCTAATGATAACAAAGCCACCTTTATTAAAGAGCTGAAGCTGCGGGTGCCGGAAGGGGAAGATGTCCCGTTCCGCGCCGGGGGATACATTCAGATTGAATGTCCGGCGCACACCGTGGCGTATGCGGACTTTGACGTGCCGCAGGCGTATCGTGCCGACTGGGACAAATTCAATCTTTTCCGCTTTGTGTCGGAGGTGAAAGAGCCGACGCTGCGTGCCTACTCTATGGCCAACTACCCGGAAGAGAAGGGCATTATCATGCTCAACGTGCGTATTGCCACACCACCGCCGAACGTGCCGGATGCCCCGCCGGGCATCATGTCGTCGTACATCTGGTCCCTGAAGCCGGGCGATAAGGTAACGATCTCCGGCCCGTTTGGTGAGTTCTTTGCCAAAGATACCGACGCGGAAATGGTGTTTATCGGCGGCGGTGCCGGTATGGCCCCGATGCGCTCGCACATCTTTGACCAGCTCAAACGGCTGGGCAGCCAGCGTAAGATTAGCTTCTGGTACGGTGCTCGCTCCCTGCGCGAAATGTTCTATGACGATGAGTTTGAACAGCTGGCGCGTGAAAATCCGAACTTTACCTTCCATGTGGCGCTCTCCGATCCACAGCCGGAAGATAACTGGACGGGCTATACCGGGTTCATCCATAACGTGCTGTATGAAAACTACCTTAAACAGCATCCGGCACCGGAAGACTGCGAGTTCTATATGTGTGGGCCGCCGATGATGAATGCTGCCGTGATTAAGATGCTGAAAGATCTCGGTGTGGAAGATGAGAACATCCTGCTCGATGACTTTGGAGGCTGATGATGCTGACCTTTCTGGCTACCTTCGTGGTTTTCGTGCTAGTCATTTTCGGCATGGCGTTAGGCTGGATCGTTAAGCGGAAAAGCCTTCAGGGCAGCTGCGGCGGCATTACTTCCATTGGGATGGAAAAGGTGTGCGACTGCCCGGAACCGTGCGATGCGCGTAAAAAACGGATGGCCCGCGAACAGCAGCGCATTATTTAGTCTGGTAGGTCGGGTAAGGCGAAGCCGCCACCCGGCGTTCTTATATCCACTTCTCAACCCTCATTTATTTACTGTATACTTATCCAGTGATGAGTGAGGGCTTACTATGCGCAAAATAATCCATGTTGATATGGACTGCTTTTTTGCCGCAGTGGAGATGCGTGACAACCCGGCGCTGCGGGATATCCCCATTGCGATAGGCGGCAGCCGCGTTCAGCGGGGGGTCATCAGCACCGCCAACTATCCTGCGCGCAAATATGGCGTGCGCAGCGCCATGCCGACGGCGATGGCGCTGAAGCTCTGCCCTCATCTCACGCTTTTACCCGGTCGGTTTGAGGCATACAAAGAAGCCTCAAACCATATCCGTGAAATCTTCTCCCGCTACACCTCCCTGATAGAGCCGCTGTCGCTGGACGAGGCCTATCTGGATGTCACCGACAGCGTGCACTGTCACGGCTCCGCCACGCTGATGGCGCAGGAGATCCGTCAGACAATTTTCAACGAGCTCAATCTGACGGCATCGGCGGGCGTGGCCCCCGTAAAATTCCTCGCCAAAATTGCCTCCGATTTAAATAAGCCCAACGGCCAGTACGTTATTACCCCGGAAGAGGTGCCTGCGTTTTTAAAAACGCTGCCGCTTGGCAAAATTCCCGGGGTGGGAAAAGTCTCTGCCGCAAAGCTGGAAAGTATGGGATTACGCACCTGCGAAGATGTGCAGCGCAGCGACCTGGCCATGCTGCTCAAACGCTTTGGGAAGTTTGGGCGCGTGCTGTGGGAGCGCAGCCAGGGGATTGACGATCGCGATGTGAACAGCGAACGGTTACGGAAATCCGTCGGCGTTGAGCGAACCCTCAGTGAAGATATTCATGACTGGTCCGAATGCGAGTTTATTATCACAGAACAGCTCTATCCGGAGCTGGAACGTCGCTTAATCAAGGTGAAGCCGGACCTGCTCATTGCCCGGCAGGGCATCAAGCTGAAATTCAACGACTTCCAGCAGACTACGCAGGAACACGTCTGGCCGCGTTTGAATAAAGACGATCTCATTGCGACGGCGAAAAAGGCCTGGGATGAGCGGCGGGCAGGGCGCGGTGTCAGGCTGGTGGGGTTGCACGTCACGTTGCTGGATCCGCAGTTAGAGCGACAACTGGTATTGGGCCTGTAAAAAAACCGGTGGCGTGACGGTGTTCACCCTCTCCCTTTGGGAGAGGGCTGGGGTAAGGCTATTACTTAGCAGGAATCGCTTTCAGCAGTTCAGTCAGCAGGGTCCAGTAATGGCCCACGCTTTCGATATGAACCTGCTCATCCGGCGAGTGCGGCCCGGTAATGGTTGGCCCGATAGAAACCATGTCCATGTCTGGATACGGTTTTTTGAACAGACCACATTCCAGACCCGCGTGGATCACCTGAATGTTCGGCGTGCTGTTGAACAGACGCTGGTAAGTTTCACGCACCAGTGCCATCACCGGCGAGCTTGCGTCCGGCTGCCAGCCCGGGTAACTGCCTTTGGCGGAGGTTTTTGCTCCGGCCAGCGTACCCAGAGATTCCAGCATGCTCACCACATACTCTTTACCGCTGTCGATAAGGGAACGGATCAGGCAGATGATTTCTGCGCTGTCGTCGCTCATGGTAACTACGCCCACGTTCAGTGAGGTTTCCACCACGCCTTTCGCCACGTCGGAGTTGCGGATTACGCCGTTTGGCGTCGCGTTCAGCAACTGAACGAAGGTGTCACGAGACTGTGCGGTCAGCGCGGCTTTATCCGTTGAGACGGATTCCAGCACCACGGTCAGGTTTTTCTCTTTCGCGGACAGTTCGTTTTTCAGGATATCCAGGTAAACGCTGGAGAATTTTTTCAGCTCGTCCGCTTTTGCGGCCGGTACAGCGACAGTCGCGAAGGCTTCACGTGGGATCGCATTACGCAGCGTACCGCCGTTGAAATCCACCAGACGCAGATCCAGCTCAGCCGCGTGGCCTGCCAGGAAGCGCGCCAGCAGTTTGTTGGCGTTGCCCAGACCCAGGTGAATATCACCGCCGGAGTGGCCGCCTTTCAGCCCTTTCAGCGTCAGCTTAAAGGTCTGGAAACCGGCAGGAATCGCTTCGCGTGACAGCGACAGGGTAGAGATGAAATCAATCCCGCCCGCACAGCCCATGTAGATCTCGCCTTCTTCTTCGGAGTCGGTGTTGATCAGAATATCCGCCTGCAGCCAGTTCGGCTGAAGACCAAACGCCCCATCCATGCCCGCTTCTTCGGTCATGGTCAGCAGCACTTCCAGTGGACCGTGCTGAACGCTGTCGTCAGCCAGCACTGCCAGCGCGGAGGCCATACCGATTCCGTTATCTGCACCCAGGGTGGTGCCGCGCGCTTTCACCCAGTCGCCGTCGATGTAAGGCTGAATAGGATCTTTAGTGAAGTCGTGAACGGTGTCGTTGTTCTTCTGTGGCACCATGTCCAGGTGCGCCTGCAGCACAACCGGTTTACGGTTTTCCATGCCTGCGGTAGCAGGTTTGCGGATCAGAATGTTGCCAACCTGGTCACGTTCAGCGTGCAGACCTTTTTCCTTCGCCCAACCCATAATATGTTCGGCAAGCTGTTCTTCATGGTAGGACGGGTGTGGAATGGAGCAGATTTTGGCAAAAATATCCCACAGCGGCTGCGGAGATAGTTGAGACAGTTCAGACACGATAAGTCTCCTTGTCGATGCTCTGCAAACAGGGTTGCAGGTCACAGGGTTAGCAGGTTAATAGTCACCACAAGTCAGGCTTGCGAGATGAAACTGAGAATACCACTTTCTCTGCTGGCTGGTAGCATAAAGCATGTAAAAACTCAGGCAGAGGGCGCTAAACACTGGTTTTTAGTGCGTCAGATCTCTATAATCTCGCGCAACCTGGTTCACCCTCATTTTTTTAAGCCGTATATAAACAGGCTGGGACACTTCACATGAGCGAAAAATACGTCGTCACCTGGGACATGTTGCAGATCCACGCACGCAAACTGGCTGCGCGTCTGATGCCTTCCGAACAGTGGAAAGGCATTATTGCCGTCAGCCGTGGCGGCCTGGTACCGGGGGCGCTGCTGGCACGTGAGCTGGGTATTCGTCATGTCGATACCGTTTGCATCTCCAGCTATGACCATGACAACCAGCGCGAGCTGAAAGTGCTGAAACGCGCGGAAGGCGACGGCGAAGGTTTCATCGTTATTGATGACCTGGTGGATACCGGTGGTACTGCGGTGGCCATCCGCGAAATGTACCCGAAAGCGCATTTCGTCACTATCTTCGCGAAACCGGCGGGTCGCCCTCTGGTTGACGATTACGTGATTGATATTCCTCAAGATACCTGGATTGAACAGCCATGGGATATGGGCGTGGTGTTCGTACCGCCAATCTCAGGTCGTTAATTCCAGACCGCAATTATTTTAACGCCCGGTGATGCCGGGCGTTGTTTTTTTTAGTCTGACGCGCGTTACAATAGTCTCTATACGACGTATCCATGGAGGCAACGCAATGACGCAGGCCAATCTCACCGAGACGCTCTTCAAACCCCGTTTCAAGCACCCTGAAACCTCGACGCTGGTGCGCCGTTTTAACCCGGGTACCCAGCCTGCCGTCCAGTCCGCGTTAGACGGTAAAAACGTCCCCCACTGGTACCGCATGATTAACCGCCTGATGTGGATCTGGCGCGGTATCGACCCCCGTGAAATTCTCGATGTGCAGGCGCGCATCGTGATGAGTGAAGCCGAACGGACCGACAGTGAACTCTACGATACGGTGGTGGGCTACCGCGGTGGAAACTGGATCTACGAATGGTCTAAACAGGCAATGCTCTGGCAGCAAAAAGCCAGCCAGGAAGAGGATGCCATGCTCAGCGGCAAGCACTGGCTGCATGCGGCCAATCTCTACGCCATTGCCGCCTATCCTCACTTAAAAGGCGACGAACTGGCCGAGCAGGCGCAGGCGCTGGCCAATCGCGCCTATGAAGAGGCGGCTCAACGCTTGCCGGGCCAGATGCGTGAGCTCGAGTTTACCATTCCGGGTGGGTCATCCGTTACCGGGTTCCTGCATATGCCGGAAGGTGAAGGTCCGTTCCCGACCGTACTGATGTGCGGGGGGCTGGATTCGTTGCAGATCGACTATTACAGCCTGTATGAGCGTTACTTCGCACCAAAAGGGATCGCGATGCTGACGCTGGATATGCCCTCTATTGGATTTTCATCCAAATGGAAACTGACTCAGGATTCCAGCCTGCTGCACCAGCATGCCCTAAAAGCGCTGGAAAACATTCCGTGGGTCGACCATACCCGCGTGGCGGCGTTTGGCTTCCGTTTTGGCGCGAACGTTGCGGTGCGTCTGGCCTACCTTGAATCTTCTCGTCTGAAAGCCGTGGCCTGTCTTGGCCCGGTGGTTCACGCTCTGCTCAGCGACCCCGCCCGCCAGGGCAGCGTGCCGGAGATGTACCTCGACGTGCTGGCCAGCCGACTGGGTATGCATGATGCATCAGACGAAGCGCTGCGCGTTGAGCTTAATCGCTACTCGTTAAAAACGCAGGGCCTGCTGGGCCGCCGCTGCCCGACGCCGATGCTTTCGGGGTTCTGGAAGAACGATCCGTTCAGCCCGGAAGAAGAGTCGCGTTTAATCACGTCGTCATCTGCGGATGGCAAATTGCTTGAGGTGCCGTTCAGTCCGGTCTATCAGAATTTCGACAAAGCGCTGAAAGAGATTACGCGCTGGATCGCGCAGAGATTGTGTTAATAGATTGCTAAATTTCGCTGGTTTGGTAAAACAGTGGCTTCACAAAAGGAGATCGCAATGACGTTACCGAGTGGACACCCGAAAAGTAGATTGATTAAGAAGTTCATGGCTCTTGGCCCGTATATTCGAGAAGAGCAGTGTGAAGAGAATCGCTTTTTTTTCGACTGCCTGGCTGTATGCGTCAACGTGAAGCCTGCACCCGAAAAACGTGAATTCTGGGGCTGGTGGATGGAAATGGAAGCAGAAGAGAAACGTTTTACCTATAGCTACCAGTTTGGCCTGTTTAATAAGGACGGCAACTGGCAGGCTACCACCATTAAAGATCAGGAAGTGATCGATCGCCTGGAATATACGCTCAAAGAGTTCCACGACAAGGCGCGAGATTTGCTGGCCACGCTGGACCTGAAGCTTGAGCCCGCGGATAATTTTTCCAGTGAAGCGGCGAAACTGACGGCCTGATGGTCTTCTCCCTCTCCTTGTGGGAGAAGACCAGGGTGAGGGCACCAGACCGCATTAATCCCCGATAAAAAAACCGGCATCAAGCCGGTTTTTTTATGTCTGCATTATCAGAACTGGTAGGTCATCCCCAGGGCAACGATATCGTCGCTGCTCACACCCAGTTTATTATCGTCATCAATCTGGTTGATTTTATAATCAACAAACGCGGACATATTTTTGTTGAAATAATATGTCGCGCCGACATCGATGTATTTCACCAGATCTTCGTCACCGATACCTTCGATATCTTTGCCTTTAGACTGGACATAACCCAGGGACGGACGCAGACCGAAATCGAACTGATATTGTGCAACCAGTTCGATGTTCTGGGCTTTATTGGCGAAGCCACCTGAAATTGGGGTCATATTGCGGGTTTCAGAGTACATTGCCGCCAGGTAGATATCGTTCGCGTCATATTTCAGGCCGGTTGCCCAGGCTTCGGCTTTTTTGCCTTCGCCGCGCGTCAGCAGGTTCTGAGCGTTGGTACGGTCAGAGTTGGTGTATGCGCCGCTCACCGCGAAATCGCTGCCACCGAAGTCATAGGTCAGAGAAGTACCGAAACCGTCACCGTTCTGTTTCTTGGCGTCACGGTTTTCGTTTTTACCCTGGTATTGCAGCGTCATGTCCAGGCCGTCAACCACGCCGAAGAAATCAGTGTTGCGGTAGGTGGCAAGACCGGTAGCACGCTTGGTCATGAAGTTATCGGTCTGTGCAGAAGAGTCGCCGCCGAACTCCGGGAACATATCGGTCCAGGCTTCCACGTCATACAGTGCGCCCAGGTTACGACCATAATCCAGAGAACCGAAGTCTTTCAGTTTCAGACCAGCAAACGCCAGACGCGTTTTCTGAGAGGAGTCGCTCTCGGCTTTGTTACCCGCAAATTCAGATTCCCAACGGCCATAGCCCGTCAGCTGATCGTTAATCTGTGTTTCGCCTTTAAAACCGAAACGAACGTACGTCTGGTCACCGTCTTTAGAATCATCATCACTGATGTAGTGCATGGCTTTTACTTTGCCGTACACGTCCAGTTTATTACCGTTCTTATTATAAACTTCTGCGGCGTGAACCGATGCACAAGCCACTACGCCCGTAACCACTAATGCCAGAGTGCTCTTTTTCATTTTCGATCCTGTCTTATAAACGCGCTAAAAAATTCGCTGGACGATAAGCGTCGGCTTAAGTCCCGTGAAAAAACAGGAAGGGTTTTATCGCTCTGCAATGAAACTTTTATGACAAACTAAGAATAATTTTAAAAAACTGTGATTTATTATTTCGGTAATAAAAGTGTCAATTTTCACCGCTACGCTTCCTGATCCCGCGCAACAAAGTGTTTCGCGATGTGCTAAGGCAGTTGGCAACCGGGCTGACTCCTGTTAAAACGTTCGTTCGACATTACTTTCCCTTATCGTTGAACGGCAGAGAATCATGAGTGACAGCCAGACGCTGGTGGTAAAACTCGGTACCAGTGTGTTAACAGGCGGATCGCGCCGCCTAAATCGCGCCCACATTGTTGAGCTTGTACGTCAGTGCGCTCAGTTACATGCCGCAGGGCATCGTATTGTGATTGTGACCTCCGGGGCGATTGCCGCCGGGCGTGAACACCTGGGTTACCCCGAACTCCCCGCGACGATCGCCTCCAAACAGCTGCTGGCCGCCGTGGGACAAAGCCGACTCATTCAACTCTGGGAACAGCTGTTCTCTATTTATGGCATCCACGTCGGGCAGATGCTGCTGACGCGTGCGGATATGGAAGACAGAGAGCGCTTCCTGAACGCCCGCGATACCCTGCGTGCGCTGCTGGACAACAATATCGTTCCCGTTATTAACGAAAACGATGCCGTTGCCACCGCTGAAATCAAAGTGGGTGATAACGATAACCTCTCTGCGCTGGCGGCGATTCTGGCCGGTGCGGATAAACTACTGCTTCTGACCGACCAGCAGGGGCTGTTTACCGCCGACCCGCGCTCCAACCCGGAAGCCGAGCTGATTACCGACGTTCACGGTATCGACGATGCGCTGCGCGCTATTGCCGGCGACAGCGTATCCGGCCTGGGTACGGGCGGCATGGGAACCAAGCTGCAGGCGGCTGACGTGGCATGCCGCGCCGGTATCGACACCATCATTGCGGCGGGTAGCCGCCCTGGGGTGATTGGTGACGTGATGGAAGGCATCTCCGTCGGTACCCGCTTCCACGCCCAGGAATCCCCGCTGGAAAACCGCAAGCGCTGGATATTTGGAGCGCCGCCTGCGGGCGAGCTTGTTGTTGATGAAGGGGCAACCGCCGCGATTCTGGAACGTGGAAGTTCATTGCTTCCTAAAGGAATTAAAAGTGTGACAGGCAACTTCTCCCGTGGTGAAGTGATCCGTATCCGTAACCTCGAAGGTCGCGACATCGCCCACGGCGTAAGCCGCTATAACAGCGATGCCCTGCGCCGCATCGCGGGTCAACACTCGCAGCAGATCGACGCCATTCTGGGCTATGAATATGGCCCGGTTGCCGTGCATCGCGATGACATGATTATTCGTTAAGGAGCCAGAACATGCTGGAACAAATGGGTGCCGCCGCGAAGGCCGCCTCTTACAAACTGGCGCTCCTTTCCAGCCGCGAGAAAAACCGCGTGCTGGAAAAAATCGCTGATTATCTGGAATCCCAGTCCCAGGAGATTTTGCTCGCCAACGAACAGGATCTGCTGGAAGCGCGTCGTAACGGGTTGAGCGAAGCGATGCTCGACCGCCTGGCCCTGACCCCGGCACGCCTGAAAGGTATCGCCGACGATGTTCGCCAGGTCTGCAATCTGGCTGACCCGGTCGGGCAGGTGATCGACGGTGGACTGCTCGACAGCGGTTTACGTCTTGAGCGTCGCCGCGTGCCGCTCGGCGTCATCGGTGTGATTTATGAAGCCCGTCCAAACGTAACGGTGGATGTCGCCTCCCTGTGCCTGAAAACCGGTAACGCCGCTATTCTGCGTGGTGGGAAAGAGACCTGGCGCACCAATGCCGCGACGGTAAAAGTTATTCAGCAGGCGCTGGAAGAGTGTGGCTTACCTGCGGGCGCCGTGCAGGCGATAGAGAGCCCTGACCGCGCGCTGGTCAATGAGATGCTGCGCATGGACAAGTACATCGACATGCTGATCCCACGCGGTGGCGCGGGCCTGCATAAGCTGTGCCGTGAGCAGTCGACGATCCCGGTGATCACCGGCGGTATTGGCGTGTGTCATATCGTGGTGGACGACAGCGCTGAGATTGAACCGGCGCTGAAGATTATCGTGAACGCGAAAACCCAGCGCCCAAGCACCTGTAACACGGTAGAAACGCTGCTGGTGCATCAGGGTATCGCGAACACCTTCCTGCCAGCCCTGAGCAAACAGATGGCAGAGAGCGGCGTAACGCTGCATGCTGACGCCAGCGCGCTGGCACTGCTGCAGGATGGCCCGGCGAAAGTCGTGCCTGTAAAAGCGGAGCAGTACGACGATGAGTTCCTGTCCCTGGACCTGAACGTGAAAATCGTTACCGATTTCGACGACGCGATTGCGCACATCCGTGAGCATGGCACGCAGCACTCCGACGCTATCCTGACGCGTACGCTGCGCAATGCCGATCGCTTCGTGAACGAAGTGGATTCCTCAGCGGTATACGTCAATGCCTCAACGCGCTTCACCGACGGCGGCCAGTTCGGCCTTGGCGCGGAGGTGGCGGTCAGCACGCAGAAACTGCACGCGCGCGGTCCGATGGGGCTGGAAGCGCTGACCACGTATAAGTGGATCGGCTTCGGCGACAATACGATTCGTGCGTAAATAATCACGGGTGATGCAAAAATAGCCGTTTGATTCAAAAGGGCATTGACGCATCACCCGGATAGATCTAACCTTTTGCCCCGTGGTTACACTCGTAACCGGCCTCTCAGGGCCGATATAGCTCAGTTGGTAGAGCAGCGCATTCGTAATGCGAAGGTCGTAGGTTCGACTCCTATTATCGGCACCATTTAAGAAAATCAATCAATTAGCGTCAAAAATCTAAAAGATTGGATCTTTCATAATTATCCTTGATAACACTTGGTAAACGCCTCTGCGTTGTATTGACTCAAGGAATGTACAACGTACTGGCGGGTAGTTACCAGCTCAAGCCCGAACAGCATTAGAAATTATTCCATCCCTTGAAGCTGAAAGAGTTACCGGACTCTCTAAACACATCACTTGAACCCTTAGCGATACGTTCCGCGCTTCGTGCGGCGCTCAATGATGCTACACGTCGAGATGACGTTGCAGAGAATAAAAAGGCGTAATGTTGGTAAGACTAACCGGATCGGGAAAGAATCCGGCTCTGCCACGGCTTCGATCACCGGAGTATAACGATCACCTGATAAGAGAACGTGCTAAGGCTTTATCCTCCCTGCGAAGGGATTACACCCTGCGGAAGCGCTACGCGCCGCCTTTTCTTATGTGCCCAACACGGCACGTAATGGTCATTTATTATCTGTACCATTGTAACTTTCGTTGTATTGTCTCTCTGCTGTACGTTGAGCGCTGGCAAATTCAGCGGAGGGAATATCATGTCAAAAGCTAACCAAAAAGCAGCTACGAAGCGCAACAACCGTAAGATTTACGCTCGTAAATTCCTGGCAACACGAGGGGAAAGCCTGGCTTGCTAAGAAGCAGGAAGAGCGAGAGGAAATCAAGCTGGCGCGAGCGGCTAACAACATGTTTTAGAGGTGACTGTATGTAAAGTAGCCATTATGATTGCAATACATTCAGAGTCATAAGGATTGGGACGTGGATACAGTCGAAGAACTTAACGGAACATACTTCTATGCGGGGCGTTCAAACCTCACCGCCTCCGAGCTATTTTTCATGGTCTTCTGTGAAAATGTTGTTGATCAACTTGGTTTAGGTCTTGTTGATTTCGGTGCTGTAGTTGCCATTGTATCTGGGCGTAATACTCTCCCTACAAGGGCAAAACCAAACGGCGCTGAAAAGGGAACATCCTATGCGTCTAAAGCCTCGCGAAAAGTGTTCAAAAAAGCGCAGTTCCCTTTCGGTATCAAACTACCTTCCGTTATTGGTGGTTATCCACCTTCTACAATCAGAATCAGGGCGGTAGCTAACATTGGAACCTTTACGGGCAGGGCTATTCCTGTCGTGGGGTGGGTTATCTTAGCTTCTGATATCTCACAAATCACCTATCGCACTATCCGAGACTACAACGCTATAGCGCGGGGTAATGATAAGTTATGGTAAACAATGTTGAGCAGCGCGTTTATGAGCTTGTACGGCCTTACGCTGGCACGTACCTATTCAAGTTCAAGAAAGTAGAGCTAACACCTGAAACGGATCTTGATACTGATTTGAGTCTTGATGAGCTTGAAGCTGGTGAGTTAATGGATAAGTTTTTCGATGCGTTCAAGGTTGAACGGGGAAACTTTAAAATAGAAACTTACTATCCTGATCAGCCTTTTTCATGGAATCCATTTAAGAAAACAGAGCCTGTTCCTGTACCAGATTTCAATGTTGGTATGCTGATCGAATCAGCTAAAGCCGGAAGATGGTTGTACGAATAAGGGGCGCACCGCCCCCAGTAAATGCTAACTTATTTATCCGTAATAAAATTAAGAATTCTTTACATGTATTAAAAAGAGATTAAGAAATGATTGAGTTGACATCAGAGGTTGCTAACTTCATTTTAAATAAAATTGGGTTGATTTTTTCCTTAGCTGCATTGGTGTTATCTTTCTTGAGCTATAGGAACAGTAAATTAGTAAAAAAGAAGAACGACAAAGATGCTCTTTATAAATTTAAGACGGAAACCTTACTCAAGGCGCGGGAGTTTGAAATTGCTTTTCAAGATTCATATGATAAGATAGATGGCTTTATAAAAGAGTTGCAAGGAAATAACACGCTCTTTGCAGAGCCCAAGAATGTAATTTTAAATGAGTTGTTTTCACAGCGTGACACATTCTATAAACAGTGTGTGCTTGACGCCAAAGCAACTTGTTTAAAATTAATAGATAACTTTGATACATTAAGTGAAGAAGAATTTGCGGAATATCATAAGGTTTTTAACTCTGAATTGGAGAGATTAAAAGCAAATAATAAAAGATTAGATTCAAAATTTACGTCTTTAATCCAGAGTATTGCAGTAAAATAAATACACTCCGCGAAGTATTACCTGTATTAGCCCAGACCTGATCTGACAGATACCTGTATAAATAACCGGTAACTGACAGATCAGGTCTGAGCTAATACAAATAAAGGCAGGCTGGATGATGAGTTCAAAATGCGATATGGATTTGATTTTTCACCTGAGCTGTGGGACTCGACCCCTTTCGATTTTCTGATGACAGTGCGCAGGCTAGTCTTTGCTTAGCATAGATGTCTGGCAGACTTAATGCTCAATCCCGACCAACAGAAACCATCACGACTTCTTACGCATCATGCGTTATGTTCCTCTGACAGCTCCGGTAACCCATCACACATCTCCTGCAGTTCATTAAACATCCTTGCCACATGGAAACCATCGCACACCGAGTGATGGACCTGCACCGCCATAGGCAACAACACTTTCCCATCCTGTTCGTGGTATTTTCCAAACGTGAACATAGGTGAAAAGAAGTTCTTCATATGCGCAATGTTCATATTAAAGTTGGTAAAGGTTACCCACGGAATAGACGATACGAAAAAGACATTTTCCCGGGACTCTTCCTTAGGCCAGTAGGAAAGGTTATTGCCATAGCGCGCCGTATCTTCTGCATACGTGTCCTGGAAGTGGTGCATATTGCCATCGTAGTGGCTCCACAATGACGAAAAGGTCTCCGTTTCGGGATGGAAAATGGTATAGCTGGGATGAATTTCATTCCATACGACAAGCTCATTGTCCTTCATGGCCATACGGAACTCAGGATGCCGGTTCATGATTTTAGAGAGGAGGAAAATAATAGTGGGGTAAAACTTCCAGCCAACCGTTTTAATATGTTTTCGCAGTACGGTAATGTCGATCAGAACCGTTTGGTTGATGGTACATTCAGCAAACGACTGAAAAACTTCAAAATGCTCCTTCCTTGCCCAACGAGATAAATCAACAGGTGTATATTCCGGGACGGTCTTTTTCATTTTTTAACCTTTGATTCGCTGTCATCTAAATGGTGTTGGGCCAGAAGCAACCGCGAACCATTTCAACCGCATCTAATCTTGCTGTCAATCTCCGGCTGTGGTTTTCCAAACAGGTATCCCTGCACCAGATCGCAGCCAAGGGCCTGAAGACGTTCAAGCTGCGCTTCGGTTTCTACACCTTCGGCAATCACGCTCATGTTCAGGCTCTTCGCCATACCGGTAATCAGTTTGACGATATTAAGCGCATCATCTTGCGTGGATATTGGATTCACAAAAGATTTGTCTATTTTGATTTTATCAAAATTAAGCTCACTCAATCTGGAGAGCGACGAATATCCCGTGCCGAAATCATCGATGGAAATTTTCACACCCAGCGAACGCAGCTTTTTCAGAATCGTAATCGGCATCGTGCTGTCACTGAAGAGCGAAGACTCTGTCACCTCCAGCTCAAGCCGGTTAGCCGGTAACCCTGTCTCTTTCAGGATGGTTTGCACCATCGTCGTAAACGATTTATTACCCAACTGGATAGGTGAGACGTTCACCGAGATCCTTGCCGGAACCGCCCAGGAGACCGCTTCCCGGCAGGCAAGCTCAAGCACAATTTTGCCGATCGCGTTGATCATCCCGGTTTTTTCAGCAACAGAGATAAAGTAATCAGGCGACAGCATCCCTTTTACCGGGTGCATCCAGCGAATAAGCGCCTCGTAGCCGTAAATGTCATTGCTGAATGAATCGACAATCGGCTGGTAATAAACCACAAACTCATTGTGATCGAGCGCCAGTGCCATGTCATGTTCAAGGGTTCTGCTCTCCTGCAATTTTTGCATCATCCACTGACGGAAGACTTTTATCTGCTGGGAACCGGCTTTTTTCGCTTCGTAGAGGGCCAGGTCGGCAAATTTATACAGAAAGTCAGAGCGTCGTTCATTATCCGATAAAACGATACCCACGCAGGTCGCAATTTTTATCAGCTGGTTATTAATCGTATAGGGCTGGCTGATCTGATCGCTGATTTCTTTGGCGCGCGAAATGGCCGCGTTTTCGGTCAAACCACTGGACAGAAGGGCAAATTCGTCGCCGCCCAACCGGTAAAACGTATCGGAAGCGCTACTCATTGAGGTGAGACGTCGGGATACCTGGTTCAACAGTAAATCGCCGGTATCATGGCCATAGGTGTCGTTGACCTCTTTGAACCGGTCTAAATCAAATAACATCACCGTGACAGGCGTATGGTTTTTATCCGCCTGAAGATTAATTTTGTTGAGATCGTCCCAGAAGAACAGACGGTTTTTCATGCCAGTGAGGGAATCATGATAAACATCATATTCCAGCTTCGCATTCTGAATTTGCAGTGTTTCTTTTGATATTTGCAGTTCGTCAGCCAGGCTTTTAACCTGCATGTGCGCTTTGAGAATATTTTTATTCTGGTAGATCATTAAAAAACCAAGAATAAAGCTTAGGATCACCAGCAGCAATGAAAGCGCGGAATAAATATAGTAAAGGATCTGTATTTTTGTGTTGGATTCATTAACCGTGTTAATATCTTTTGTTAATGCCGTGGCAGAAAGCTGGCTGAGCGGTGCATCGAGCTCATGCATATTTTTCAGGTAGGCCTGTAACTCGGCATGGCTCATGTTTTCAAGATGGCTATCCAGATAATTCAGTATATTTTCTAAGCGTAAAGCGAGCTCCTGATGCGTTTTATCGCTGTCAATGTAGCGACCTAAATCACCCCCCTTCATTAAATCGCCCTGACTGAGCATAATTTCAAGACGCATGCGGACCTGGTCTATCGTAACGTCATCGGTATCGGTTGCGTACAGACCAAGCCATGATTCAAAGCGGTAATACTCGGATACCAGTTGAGCCACGGACCAGGACTCGGTGTATTGAGTCAGTTTTTGCAATTCCTGCTGGCGATCGTAAACAAGGAATGCAATATATCCTGTCGTGATAAAAAGAGAAAAAATGATACCAACCAGTATCCTGTTCATTATGTTCTCCTGAACTGCTATTCAATCTTCATTTTGCTAACCTGCCATGCTGAACGCGAGTAATAAATCTGATTATTCAACTCAGGAAGACTGTCATAGGGGTATACAATGAATGATGGACCTTTATCGCGGATGCGCATATATTCGCCATTCACCTTCAAAGCAAGTATGGCGTTGTATTTTTTAAAGTCGCTGAGAGGGATGACGGTTGAGTAATCATTGAGCGCAATAACATTAATGTTAGTACCCTTTGCACCCACATAATCCATGAGTTTACGCATCGGAACCCCCTCAAACTTAGTTCGACCATTATACCAGGGGGAGGTCGTCTCAAAGCTTACCATGCCCAGTTTTTCAAGGCTGGCGAGATCAAACACTGCTTTTCCATTTTCATTGGTATTTTCTATATTACCGTAAATCGTTAAAATGGGTTTACCAACAGGTTTTGGCAGTTCGCCTGCCCAGGTTACACTCTGTACCAGACAGCATAACAGCAGTAAGGTTAATCGCATTTCGGCCTCCACCTTTTTAACAGAAGTATAAGAATTATAATTTAGATATCACACGAGTTGATATATTTTGTTGGTGAGCAAGGGTTTTTATCGTTTTTATTGATGTAAACTCATCTTAATCAACGAGTTAGGTGTTTCTGTTGGCAGGGTGTTTGTTATGCGAGCGCCGCTTAACGTTTTGATAAAAGCATAAATTGCGGGCGGAAATGCTCTTCTGTTTAAAAAATGATCACTTTATTTGATTGATATTATCTTCCACCACAAGAGCGGTGGGGTATCCGTGGCTTTTTTGGGGCGCGAATTTGAAGACAAAATACGCGCCCCGGTTGAATCTGCCGTTTCAGGATGACGATTAGTGAGGACACGAGCATTCCGGGTGTGCTTGTCCAGAACCGCTTTCCTTACTTCAGCTCTTCCTGGACGGCTGATGCCGATTTGTTTCCTTTCGCCATGCTGGCAAAAACGGTATCCCGGTAGATCCACGCATGCACTAATGCGGCAGAGAGATGGACCATCACCACCGCAAAAAGTAATTTTGCCAGAAGACTATGGGCGTCGTGGCACCACGCATACAGTGCCGGACTGGCTGGAACAATCGGAGGCAGGTTGAAACCGTCAAACATCACGATCGGCACGCCCGCCGCCGAAAGCTGTGCCCAGCCCAGCAGCGGCATTGCCAGCATTAACGCGTACAGCACCCAGTGAGATGCCTTCGCTGCAAGCACCTGCCAGACGGGCAAATCCGCAGGCAGAGGAGGCGTGCGGCTCAGGAGCCGGTTGACCAGACGAACCAGCGCCAGCAGTAAAATGGCGATACCCAGTGGCCGGTGCAGGTCGATCAACCAAATCCGATGATGTAACGACGTCATCATGGCGGCACCAATGAAAAGCATCGCCAGGATCATAACCGCCATCAGCCAGTGCAGGCTTCGCGCCAGCGTATTGAAATGCTGTGGGGCGTGCTCACGCAGACGTTTATTCGTGCTCATTTTACCTCCTGCTTTTGCACGGCTTCGGTGGCTTTGCCGTAGCCGATTTCCCGCTCACGGCGACTGAAAGAGTGTGAGTAAGCGGCCGATCGCGCGTTTAAGACGGGATCATCTGTCACCGCAACGCCCTCCGGAACGATAGAGGGATCAAAGTTAACGTCGCGGCACGCACCAACGGATTGCTCCTCGACACGCGTCACTTCCAGCGTACCGGCCACCATCTGCTTGCGATTATCCGGCCAGGGCCGGGAAGGGTCATCCACCGGATCGCCCGGCTGCGCGAGCTGCAAAACGTAATCCCAGTAGAGTCGTTTCTGTGCCAGTCGCTGGCGCAGGCTTTCGAACAGGAAATTATCATCCGCTTTCTTTCGCTGTTCATCGCTCAGGGAGAAGAACGGATCGTGCGGACGCATCATCCAGCGCACAGGTTGTCGCTCCCCCTGTGCGTTCACGAGGTAGAAGGCGTTGATGCTGTAAAACGTTGCCCCGGCGAAGCTGCCGGGGGCGGGTTTCTGCGCCGCCCATTTAAGGTATTTCTCTGCCTCCGGGTAGGCTTTCAAAAAGTCCGCGAGACGCTGCGGGTCCGGCTTGCCGGTGGCCGCATCAACTGCCGTGGCCTGGCGCAAGGCCAGAAATCCTTCCGGGTTGCGGGTGGCGAAGTAAGGTTCGTTATTCATCGCCATCCGCCATTGTTGCTTGTCATCCGTTTTCAGCAACAGCGCCATGCTCAGGGTTTTGGTTGTGCTATCCGGGGCATGGGGATCGCCAGTACCAATTGAGAATCGGCCCACTACGGGGATTTCCGGCTGAGAAAAGAGCCGGGAGGTGGACAGAGAAACCGCTGAGCCGTTTGGCACAAAGGTGCCGGCAAAGCAGATGCCTTTGCCATGCGCACGGCGAAAGCCCGGCGGAAAGGGTTTCGGTGTTTCACCCACCAGTGCCTGGCTGACCGTGCGTGACCCAAGCCAGCCTGCAGTCCATGCAAAAGCCGATGCCAGCGTACCGGCGACAACGGCGATCGATGCCAGGGCGCCCCAGGTTTTTTTGGACCTCAAATCCAGTTTCGACATAGACGTTTTTCCATAAAAATTATCATCACCTGCCATGCACAATATGTTGTGCGAGGCAGGCGATAATACAGTGGCGAATATGACTCGATTATATGAGGCCAGGGGCATAAAGACAGAATATCACGAAAAGTTTAAAACTTTCCGTTGCCAGAATGGTGGGGTTACTCATCACATCGGAAGTTGTGACCAAGCCGGGCGCCCAGAGAGAAATAATGACGAAACAGGTAATATAAGGGCTGCCATTTCTCCACATTAAATTTTAACCCTTTCCCGGTGTGAATTAATAACGTCTCGGAAATGTGAACGCAGGTTATCGTGGCATCAACGGATGCCAGGCTTCCCCGGGAACCGGCAAGGGGCGATATCCCGCAAACCTTAGCTTCTATTTGTATCAGACACTCCTTAATTCTCAATGCGTTAACCGTCTCCGCCTTTACTTTGTGAAACTTTCCGCAGCTAAACTTATCCTGTTCAAAAATATACCCCATCTTTTTCTTCCATTCTGGTGGTGAGGCTTTTCCTGTTTTATTGGCAAGCGCTTCAATATTCGGCCATAAGCGGCTGTCCGGAATATTGAGAACAATACCCGTATTATCCTTTATATTTTCATAACACTTTCCGTCGGTACCAAGGCCGAATACGATATTCTGATCAAGGATCCACCACGACGAGATCGGGCTCAGGTTGGTTGAACCGTCAGGATTTTGGCTGGAGATAATGGCGACAGGGGTACCAAAATATAAAGAGGCAAAATCGACTTGCTGGGTTTTCATTTTCTCATCCTCTGATTAACAAAGGCCCAGTCTATGTGGTGCAGACGTAGTTTACTTCGGTGAAGCGTGAAGTAAATGGCGTCTTCAGTCACGTCTCACGTGAACGCGTGCAGACTGCGTTTTCTTATGCGATGGCAGAAAATGTAAATAACAAAGCGGAGAGGGTGTGAGATATTATCGATGAGATCGTCAGTTTACGGTTTCAATCTGTGTCTGAATAATTGCCTGATTTGGGATGCTTCTTCCACTGGGAAGCATCCATTTTTTTCTCTCCCTCGGTCTGATATTTTTCCTGACATATCAAAATTATGTTCACTCACCTGATGCATTTAAAGCAGGAACCCCGTCAACCATGTTCTGTCAGGATGATTTTCAGGTAATTGTTCAAGGATATGAATTAGCGTATTTTGGTTTGCCTGGTCGCTGTTAATAAATCTAAAAAAATTGCTGTCACACCTGCTTCTGAGATGTTGTATTTTATGAAATTCTGTTTTTCTCAAGAAAGCACGCTCTAACCAGGTAAACTTGTTTATCTCTCTTTCCAGAAATTTCATCTCAGATATTGAAAGAAATATTTTCTTATACAGAAGATCCCGATTGCAAGGTGTTTGTGATGTGTGGCTCATCAAAGTTTCTCTTTTACTTGATACTCACGTCCTTGTGCTGAGTAGATATTAATGCCCTACAGAAGCGGCATCGACGACGCGAGAAGGTTTCGGTGCTAAAGCAATCGCAAATGCAGCAATAAAAAATATGACACCAATCGACATCATTAGATTATTGGTGGAAAGCATCATGCTCTGGCTGTTAACCATTTTGTCAAAAAGCTCCCGAACAAACTGTCCGCCTTGCTGAGGCGCCGAGTTGATGTACTGTGAAAGATCGCCAGTCGGATCAACAACGGATGCCAGCTTGTCATGCGCGATATAGCGCTGGTCTTGCCATGACGTCGTCACGAGCGATGTGGCAAACGCACCTGATAACGTTCGAACAAAGTTCATTAACCCCGCCGCTGATGGCATTTCCGTTTCATCTACCGAACCCATTGCAAGGCCCGTAATCGGGACATAGTACAATGGCATACCAACGCCCATGAATAACAGGGGGACACAGATGGACCAGTAGTCCATATCGGTTGTCGCGTAGGAGCGCCAGAAGGTGTCGAGACCGAGCCAGGCGCAGCCAAAGAAGATAAGAATGCGCGGATCGATTTTGTTGGAAAGGTTAGCGGCAACCGGAGAAAAAACCACCTGCAGAAGTCCACCCCAGGCCACCACAATCCCAGCCCATGTTGTTGTATATCCTAAGTTATATTGTAACCACAGCGGCGTAAGTACGTTCAGACCAAAAAAACAGCCAAACGCGAGAGCGAGGACAAACATACTGGCAGAAAAACCACGATGGCGAAAAACTCTGATATCGACAATCGGATGTTCAGCCGTGAGCTCCCAGATACAGAAACTCAGAAATCCGATACAGGCGACAATCGCCAGAACCCATATTTCGTCTGAGGCAAACCAGTCAAGGTCTTTCCCTTCATCAAGCATAATCTGCAGTGCGCCAACCCAGATAACCAATAAAATAAACCCAACAATATCAATGGAGTTATTAACCAGCGTATCTTCGAATATCTTTAATATTGACCACGCGACTAACGCAAAAGCGATGGCCATTGGAACGTTGATGATAAACACCCACGACCAGCTGTAATGATCGCAAATCCATCCTCCCAGAACCGGGCCGATGACGGGGGCCAGCAATGTTGTCATCGCCCAGAGACCCGTCGCCTGCATAGATTTTTCTTTAGGGAAGATCCGCAGCAGTAATGTTTGTGATAAAGCCATCAGGGGGCCGCCTGCCATTCCCTGAAAAACACGCATTAGCAGTAGCATTCCCAGCGAGGTGGACAGGCCACAAAGCAACGAGAAAATACCAAACATCAACACCGAAACGGAGAAAACGCGCACGCCGCCGAACCGGGTTGTTAACCATCCTGAGAGCGGCACCGTTATGGCTTCAGCAACGGCATAGGCCGTGATGATCCAGGTGCCCTGGCTGGTTCCCGCACCTAAGGCGCCAGCCATGTTGGGTTGAGTCACGTTTGCAATGGTCATGTTGAGCACGGCTAAAAAGTTCGCCATAGCCAGGACCAGAGCACCAATCCATAACATTCCGCCTTTTAGCGAAGGAGGCTCTTTATCGATAACGAATGTAGACATGGCCTGGTTTCCGTTATTCACTTTTTAAGTCAACAGTCGCTTTCATGGACAGCCCTACCCGCAACGGATGGGCTGCAAGCTCATCGGCATTGAGTTTGATGCGTACGGGTAAACGCTGAACAACCTTGATCCAGTTACCCGTTGCGTTTTGCGCTGGAATAACTGAAAACGCTGCGCCAGTTCCACCATCAAAGCCTTCTACGGTTCCATGGAAAGGGACCTTATCGCCATACAGATCGCTTATTAGTTCTACTTTCTGACCTTCTTTCACATGCTGAAGCTGAACTTCCTTGAAGTTTGCATTGACGTGAATTTGCTGTACCGGCACCACGGACAGTAACGGTGTGGAAGGTTGTACACGTTGCCCAAGCTCAACCTGGCGTCGTGCAACCACGCCATCGACTGGCGAACGGATCACGGTTCTTTCCAGATCCAGTCTGGCTTGATCGCGCTTCGCCCTTGCAAGTGCAACTTCCGGGTTGGTCTCGGTGTTCGCATCCTCAATCATTACGGCATTGGCCTGTCTTGCCCCCACTGCCGCTTGTCTCGCTGCGTCAGCTTGCGCCACAGCCGCTTTCGCGGCATTCAGGTTTGCCAGTGCGGAAGCATAAACGTTTTGAATACGCGTCAGTTCGTCACCTGAAATCGCACCTGTCTGCATTAATGCTTCGCGTCGCTTAAGGTCGACAGTTGCGCGCTGTAAGTCAGCGTTTGCGGCATCAACCTGGGCCAACAGGCGTTTTTGTTCTTTTTCATTCGCCAAAACTTCTGCGCCAAGCTTTGTATCATTGGCCTTATATCCATTTACCCTCCGGATAGACAGGTTCAGGTTTGCTTCAGCCTGACTCAGGGCTAACTCTGCATCAGTCGGATCCAGTTGGACCAGAACATCGCCTTTTTTTACCACCTGCGAATCGGTCACCAGGATGGCGCTTACCGTACCGGTAATTGCGGAAGAGAGTTGTGCAGATTCGACATCGGTATAGGCATTATCGGTCTCAACATATCGGGAACCCACTAACTCCCAATAAATAAATGAGCCAGTACCAGCAAGCGCAATACTTAATGCAAGATAAGAGAACAGACGTTTTCTTTTTTTCTTTTTAATATCTGACGTTTCAATGTTTTGACTGTCAATAGCTGCAGAGTGACTCATTTTATTTCCTTTGTTTCCACTATTTGGTAATGAAGTTGATGTTTGAAAATGATTATTTATTCGAGGTATATCCGCCGCCTAATGCGCGCGCTAATGCGACATCGACAGTGAAGGCGCGAGAATTTACATCGGCTAATTTTCTGCGGGCCGCGACCAGCTCATCTTCTGAAGACAAGACATCGAGATAATCAGCGACCTTTCCTTCATATCGTTGTCTGGTGAGTGAATACGCTTTTTCTGCTGACGTGACGGCACTTCGGGAATAAAGTATCTCGTCTTTAAGAGATGCTCTGCTGGTCAGCGCATCGCTCACTTCCCGAAGTGCATTCGTTAAGGTGTCGTTATAAACCTGAACCGCAATGTCATATTCACCGCTGGCATATTTCAAATCACCCTGAAGCTTTTGCGTGTTAAATATAGGCAACGATATGGCCGGACCAAAACTACCTATTGCTGAGCCACTTTGGGTTAAGTTGTTAATGCCTAAAGACTGGAAACCGGCAAAGGCAACCAGATTCACGCTGGGGTAAAAACCGGCTTTTTTCTGTTTGATTTGCTCTGCTGCTGCCTCTGCGCGTAAGCGTGCAGCGACAATATCCGGACGTCGACCAATCAGATCTAAAGCGATATTGGGCGGAAGTTCCTCATACGCTAAAAGCGTTGCCTTAGGCGCGGTGATTGCCAGCGATCTGTCAGGCCCATCGCCGATCAGTGCAGCGAGCTCATGTTTTTTGATCGCAATGGCTTCATCTATTGCCACCAGGTTTGCTTTTGCGTTGAGTTGACGCGTCTCGACCTGTTGAAGGCTGGATAAATCCTCAAGCCCCGCGTCATGTCGTTGCTGGAACAACGCAAGCGTACTGGTTCGTATAGCGAGAGTATCGTTAAGCGTTTCGCGAACGGTGTATAAATGCGCCAGCTCTGCGTAAACGTTAACAATAGACGAAGAGAGCACCAGTCTTGTTTGTGCAGCTTCTGCAACGGCCGCCATTTCGCCTGACGTTGCAGCCGCGAGCGCGGCGCGGTTTTTACCCCAAAAATCAATTTCCCAGCTCATGTCAAGCGTGGTACGCCCGTAGCTGTTCCAGTTTTGAGGCGTTGCGCTTTCAGGCGTCACATAGTTGTAACTCATTTTGTCCCGCATAAAGCTGGCGTTGGCGGTGACTTCAGGGAAAAGCGATCCGCTCGCACTTTGCGTCATTGCTTGTGCTTGTTTTACGCGCGTTTCGGCGATGTTAAGCGTGGGGGAATTTTTAAGCGCGTCATCAATCAGCCCGTTGAGCTGCTCGTCACCGTATTTCTTCCACCAGTCATCTTTCGGCCACTGGCCGTTCTGGTGCGGGAAGCTTTGATCGCTTTTAAGTTGTGTGACCGTCTTCATAGGCGGTGGGGTGCCAAGATCGGGGATTATGGCGCATCCGCTCATACTGATGGCGGAAATGACAACACAGCCCATCACTATGCTGGACCGGGTTAAACCGGAAATACGACACCCCGGGAGTGTCTCCTGAAAACCTTTCATCAGTACGCTCATCATGCTGTTCATTGAGTAGTCCAAATACAGTACCGTACAGTACGGTACACTTTATATCTTGACTTCTGAATGCCGTCAAATGAAAATGTACTCGTCAGTACGATTACAAACCCTACTACCAGACGTGATTCCGAAATCAGAGAACAAAAAGTGTTGGCCCCGGGCAGACACCTAAACTAACGAGGAAACATATGGATAAAAGAGCGCTTAAACGGCAACAGATTCTGGAGGTTGCATCCGGACTGTTTCGACAAAAAGGATTTGATGCCACGTCTATCTCAGAGATTAACGCGATTGTGGGTGGCTCAAAATCGACAATTTACAGTCACTTTTCTTCGAAAGAAGAGCTATTTGTAGAGTGCATGTCTTCAGAAACTGAACAGTATATAAAGAGCATGACTATTGAAACTGCAGGGCAGGTGCGCCTTTTCGGAAAATCACCACAGCTTGTCATCGAGCAATTTGCTGTTGCCTTTTTACGTTATATTTGCTCTCCGGATATTGTGGATTTGCAAAGATTAATGATTTCCGAGGCCGGAAGATCGGGTATCGGAGAGTTATATTATGCGCGAATGCAAAAACTGCGTTCAAATGTTTCAGCGCTTTTTACCGATTTAATGAATCAAAACATCTTAAGAAAAGATGATCCTGTGCTGGCGGCTGAGTATTTTCGTTCTCTTCTCCAGGCTGACATACTGGAACCCTTGCTTTTAAAAGCAAGAAAAGATCAGCCTGACGAAAGTGAAATCGTCAGGAAAGCGCAGGCCTCCGTTAATGCGTTTATGAAACTGTATGGTCCAGAGAAAAATGAGGGTGTTGCAAGTACATCCTTCTAAAATACAGTAAGCGTTCCTTCACCCTATTCTTAGGGTGATTTTTCTTTTAGGAAATATTTATTTTCAATTGTCATGGGATGACTTTGCCAGCGGCCTTCTTGTAAATAAATTTCGTGGATACTTATGTGTATAAAGTTTACTCTCTTAAAAGATCGTGAAACTGTAATTAAGTCCCTGACTCACTGGATTGACTCGAATTTGTATAGACCCATTACCGTTCTGGATGTGGCACGAAAATCCGGTTATTCATTGGCTTATATTCAACGAAACTTTCGCCAGGAGTGTGGCATAAGTATAGGTCTTTATATCCGAAGCCGGAAACTTGAAAAAGCCGCGCATATGCTCAGACATACGCAGCTCTCTGTTTCAGATATATTTACAATGTTAGGCTATGAAGAGCCGTCAACCTTCAGCAGAGCGTTCTCAAATCAATATGGACTTTCCCCAACCAAATACCGTGAGTTGGCTAAAAAAAGGGATTACTTGAATGGTTTGTCGATGTTGATTACTGAGGTGACGCGCGACTAATCCTTTGAAGCACTGAGACGCAAGCGCCACAAATCATAGCGCTCCTCTCCCGGTTTAACGGCTCCCGCAAAATGGTCATTGAGGCGACTTGAGGTAAAGATCAGCTCCCCGTTCGGACGGATTGCCGGCGTGTCTGGCCAGCGCACCTCTTCATTTGCCGCAACCAGCGACATGGAATGGGTCTCAGGATCGTATCTGACGATACCATTGCGTGTGACATCGGTGATGTAGAGGTTGCCTTTTTCATCTGTCACTAACCCGTCGGTATTGCCTCCCACGCTACCCAGATCGCGGATCTGTTCGGCGATTTGCGCATTGGTTGACGCAGGCTGCCTCAGTATCGCGGTGGGTACCGCATACGCACGGGTTCCGGTTGTCACCGTCCAGTACAGCGTGCCCGCATCGGGAGAGAGCGCAATTCCATTGATACCAATCAGTAAGGGCTTACCTGGCCAGACTTCCGCTCCATGCGAGACGACGTTAACGCCAGGCTCAATCTGCAGCGCAGGGTGACGATCGAGTACGCGCCGGGCCGTACCGGTAGCGAAATCGACAATAATCAGCCCCACCTGGTTTTCAGGAGCACTCCGCGATCCGCTGTCGGAAATATAAGCGACACGGCGGTTCTCATCGACCACCACATCATTCAGGAAACTGGCTTTGCGGTCCGCCACGTCATCCAGAGCGATACGTTTAATGGTGCGGCCTGAGTTGAGATCCAGCACCACCAGCTTCTGCGACCCCGCAGGCGATTGGGCTTCTCCCGCGACGAACCCCATGTCCAGCGCCCATAGCCAGCCGTTTTTACGGTCAATATAAAAACCGAGCACGTTGCGCAGGCTGTGAGCGGGATCGGTGTTCACCGCATTGTCCTCGCGGGACGGAAACGCCGTCAGGCGGGCAGGGCCGGACTGCGACGTGGTATCCAGAATGCTCAACGTGGCGGGGGCTGCGGCGGAAACCAGCCGGGGCGTACTGACAAAGGCCCGGTCGCTGGCATCAAAATGGATACCTGCAATGGGCGCATTCACCGAACCGGTAAACGTCGTCGGCGTTTGCCCGTCCTGCGGGCTATCCCAGGTCACGCCAGCATAGCTACGCCAGCGCTCAAGGGGGGCGTGGTTCTCTGCACTGGCGAAGAGCGGGAAAGAGAACAATGCCGCCATCGCGATGGCGGGCAGAATACGGGCGTGGTTGAACATTGGCAGACTCCAGTGGCACGTTCAGGTGATGAATGCAGGCCACTTTACTCATCGCCCAACGGGAGATAAATTAGCCAGATTGAAAAACATTTGTTCCTGAGAGAGCAAAATGAGCCGGAAATTCGATTACCTCGGCGACGTTGAAGTCTTCATTGCTGTGGTTGAACACGGCTCCTTTACGGGCGCAGCGGTTGCCCTTTCAACCACGCCTTCGGTGCTGAGCCGCGCGGTCACCCGCCTGGAGGCGCGTCTTGGACGGCAGCTGTTACAGCGCACGACCCGCCGGGTGGGGCTGACAGAAGCCGGACGCGTCTATCTTGAGCAGGCGCGTACTGCGTTCTCTCTGCTTGATGACGCCGAACGCGTTGGCCGGGGTCAGGAGGGTGATCTGACCGGTCGCGTGAGAATGAGTGTCCCCACCACCTATGCCCACTACCGCCTGCCCCCGCTGCTGGCGCAGTATAATCAACGCTATCCACGCGTTCAGGTGGAGCTGAACATTACCAATCGCAACGTTGACCTGATCGCGGAGGGATTCGATCTGGCGATCCGTCTGGGACAGCTGCCCGACAGTGGGCTTGTGGCGCGTAAGCTGGAAGAGGCGGCATTGCTGCTGGTCGCCTCCCCGGACTACCTGCATCGGAGAGGGAGACCTCAGACGCTGGAGGCGTTGCAGCATCATCAGTGCCTGCCGTTTATCATGCCGCGCACCGGGCGTATCGCCCCCTGGGTATTTCGGGATGAAGGGCGCGATATTGACTGGTTGCCGGGGTCAACCATCGAAATATCAGACGATGTACTCGGCGTGGTGTCGCTCGCGGAGCAGGGGATGGGGATCTGCCAGAGCTATGAATTTATCGTCCGGGACAGAATACAGCGCGGCCAGTTAGTTGAGGTGCTGCCACAACTCCGGGGACGATCGCGACCTTTTTCCGTGCTGTTTGCACCGCACCGACGTCAGTCGGCAGCCACCCGGGCCATGATAGATCTTCTGACCCGGCAAGAAGGCGTTGAGGGTTGATTTTGTTGTCTGGTCAGTTAACACATCGCGCGTGCCATTTCTCGCCAACCGCAGGAACAGGCGCAAAGACCCGCTAACCCGCCTCCAGCATGCCAAAGCTCACGATCCGCGCCCGGCCCAGCTCTTTCGCCCGGTATAACGCCACATCCGCGGCGCGCAGCAGGTTGTCGGTCTGGGCATGTTGCGGGTAGCTGGCAATCCCAATCGACACGTCCACCGGCCCAATCTCGGTCAGCCCGTAGCGAAGCGACAGCTCATGCACGCCGATGTAAATCTTCTGCGCACAGGCGTGCGCTTCTTCTTCATCGGCACCGGAAAGCAGCACCAGAAACTCTTCGCCTCCGTAACGAAATGCCAGCCCGTTGTCATGTGTGGCCCGCTGAACAATCGACGCCACGCTTTTGATCACCAGGTCGCCCGCTTCATGGCCGAACCGGTCATTAATGCTTTTGAAGTGGTCGATATCGATCATCATGCAGCTTAACGGCTCGCCGCTGCGCATCGCCTGTGCCGTTTGGGTTTGCAGGGTATCTTCCAGATGATGACGATTACGCAGGCCGGTGAGCGGGTCAAACAACGCTTTTTCCAGCAACGCGTCGCGCAGACGCTGGTTGGCCAGCGCCAGCCCAAGTGCTTCAGCCATCAGTTCCAGATAGGCGCGGTAAGGGGCATTTTCTGCAGTGATATTCTGGAAGGAGAGTAAACCAATGGCCTCGCCCTGGGCGATAAGGGGGACGCACAGCGAACTGTCCCCTTCTGACGCCGGCAGGTGATAGCAGGCGATATCCGGTTCACCGTTTACCGGCGGGTGGCTCTGCCCGCGCCGTATGGCCCAGCACTCATCCGGATGGAACGTGGCTTCTTCACCGGTCGGCGACAACCAGTGCGCGACGCAGCGCATCTGCCACGGATCGCGGTCGAGGACGTAGAGCCGGCCCGCGATCCCCGGCGCGATATTGGGGGCAAACAGCTCCGCCACGTTAATCACATCGTTAACGTTCTCACACCCCTGCAGCCGCTGGGTCATGCGCGCCAGCAGCTCGCGGATGGCCCATTCGGCATCACGCTCTCTTTCCAGACGCTGTCGCGCAAGCCCGTTTTCACGGAAGATGCGGATGGCCTGCGCCATGTCACCTATCTCATCAATCTGGTTGAAATTGGGCGTTTCAACCGCGTAATCCTGTGACGCCAGGCGGTGCACCACGTCGCTCAACCGCACCACGGGGCGCAGTACGCGACGTTTCAGGATAAAACCAAGGACAAACAGGAACAGCAGGGCGGTCAGGCCGACCATCATTTCAGAAGCCGTACGCAGCGCTTTCGATTTTTTTGTCGCCTCCTGAACGGAGGCGATAACGCGTTTGTCGAGTATCTGGCGAAAGTGATCGAGCTGGTTCTGGGCGCGCTCAAGCTCCTGCTCATAGGGTGCGCCATAAAGCAGGGCAACGGCCTGAGCGTCTTCACCCTGTTCAAGGCTGTTCAGTGCGGTTTGCTGTTCGTCCTGCAGTTCATCGACAATCTTTATTCCTTCATGCAGCAGGGCCAGTTCTTCATCCGAAGCGCCATTATCCTGCAGCTTTTCCAGCCGAAGCTCGATGCGCTTCAGGCTGTTTTCGGCCTGGTTATATTCTTTGAGAACCTGCGGATCTTTTTTGATGACGTACAGCCGGGCTAAATCAGACTGCGCCCAGATATCGGTTTCGATATCTTCCGTAAGCGCATCAAAACGCTGGCGTTGTTCAACGGCCTGACGCTCAAGCGTGTCGGCATTGGATGCCATCAGCATGATGATGCCGGAGGCGATAGTCAGGCAGACCGTGGCACCGTAGGCCCAGTTTGTTATCGTCGCGATTCGCACCAGATGATCCTTTTACAACATGAAGAGGACGGCGTTCTTCAAATTATAGAAAACGTTTGATTTAAGGCGAAAAAAAAGGCGGCACAGTGCCGCCTGGTGAGGTCTTTATCGTCACATCCTTACAAATCTGGAGGGTTTTTTCCCTCTTCAATGAAATCCGCGTCCAGCTCTTCGGCGTTGCCTTCGTGATCGCGCCCGGAGAAGAGGTTCCAGCAGGCGATAAACAGCGCAGCAATCAGCGGTCCAATGACAAAGCCGTTAATGCCGTACAACTCCATACCGCCGAGGGTGGAGATCAGGATCAGGTAGTCCGGCATTTTGGTGTCTTTCCCCACCAGCAGCGGGCGCAGGATGTTATCTACCAGCCCGACGACGATCACGAAGAAGCCGACAATAAACAGCCCTTGCCAGATCTGATGCGTGGCGAAGAGGAAAATGGCGGCCGGTACCCAGACAATCGCCGAGCCGATGGCCGGCACCAGCGAGAGGAACGCCATCAGCGCGCCCCAGAGTACGCTGCCGTCGATACCGGCAATCGCAAAGGCAATTCCGCCGAGTATGCCCTGCACCACGGCCACCGCTGCGGTCCCTTTTACCGTGGCGCGGGAGACGCCGACGAACTTGGCGAACAGGTGCTGCTTGGCAAAATCGGACAGGGGAAGAGAGTCGAGGATCTGGCGCACCAGATACGGGCCGTCTTTCAGCAGGAAGAACAGCAGATAGAGCATGATGCCGAAACTAATGGCGAAGCCAAACGTGCCTTTGCCAATCAGAAACGCGCTGCCGGCGAGATATTGCCCGCCCTGCAGGGCGACATCGGAGAGTTTTTTCTGGATCTGCGCGGCGTTGGTCAGGTTGTGATCCGCGAGGAAACCGCTGGCCCAGTCAGGCAGATGGTTGAAAATGCTGGCCACCACCTCCGGGAATTGGGTGTTGTTCTCCTGCAGTTTGGTGTACACCACGTTCAGCTCAATGGCGAGTGAAGAGAGGATCACCATCAGCGGGATAAAGACGATCAGACAGATAATGCCGATGGTCAACAACGAGGCCAGCCCGTTGCGATCCCCCAGCGCGGCGCGCAGCTTGTTTTTTACCGGGTTAAAGATGACGGTCAGAATGGCGGCCCACAGAATGGCGGAAAAGTAGGGCGACAGCACGTCGAAGAACGCCCATGTCACAAGGGCGAGGATGAAAATAAAGAAACCTTTGGTCAGTCCGTTAAAGCGCATCAGTCAGTCCTGGTTACTAAGAAACTGTGTCGACTATAGAACTGATTGTGAGAATTACCAACCCTTGCGCCGGGTGGCGTTGCGGTATGACGCCGCTCTTCACGGATACCACTTTCGACTGACCGAAGAACGTCTCGTCCGGCACCATGCTGTAAGTATCTGCTTGCGGAGGTGCCTATGGCCTGGCGTCCGATTCTCTATGTGATCCTCACCACCCACCCCAGACTCAGCGCGCGGCGTGCCCGTTTACGTCTGGTCATCTAGCTTTTTATTAACAATCGCGGTATAACACACCTTCTTTGGATGTTTAGATGTCCATACGTATAGAAGGTAATATGCAAACACAACAAGAAAATGGGCAGCTTAAGCGCACCATGAAAACACGCCACCTGATTATGCTCTCGCTGGGTGGCGTCATTGGGACAGGGTTATTTTTCAATACCGGATACATTATTTCGACGACCGGGGCGGCCGGTACGCTACTGGCGTACCTGATAGGCGCGCTGGTGGTCTGGCTGGTAATGCAGTGTCTGGGCGAGCTCTCCGTGGCGATGCCGGAAACCGGCGCGTTCCACGTCTATGCCGCGCGTTATCTTGGCCCGGCGACGGGTTACACCGTGGCGTGGCTCTACTGGCTCACCTGGACGGTGGCGCTCGGGTCGAGTTTTACCGCCGCCGGGTTCTGTATGCAGTACTGGTTCCCGCAGGTGCCCGTCTGGGCGTGGTGCGTGGTCTTCTGCGTGGTGATTTTTGGCCTTAACGTCATCTCCACGCGCTTCTTTGCGGAAGGTGAGTTCTGGTTCTCCCTGGTGAAAGTCATCACCATTATCGCCTTTATTATTCTTGGCGGCGCGGCGGTCTTTGGCTTTATCCCGATGCAGGACGGTTCACCCGCGCCGGGCTTAAGCAACATCACCGCCGAGGGCTGGTTCCCGCACGGCGGTCTGCCGATCCTGATGACCATGGTGGCGGTGAACTTTGCCTTCTCCGGGACCGAACTGATCGGTATCGCGGCGGGTGAAACAGAAAACCCGCACAAGGTGATCCCGGTGGCGATCCGTACCACCATTGCCCGGCTGATCATCTTCTTTATCGGTACTGTTTTTGTGCTGGCGGCGCTGATCCCGATGCAGCAGGCGGGCGTGGAAAAGAGTCCGTTCGTGCTGGTGTTTGAAAAGGTGGGGATTCCTTACGCGGCGGACATCTTTAACTTTGTGATTTTGACGGCGATCCTCTCGGCGGCGAACTCCGGGCTGTATGCCTCCGGGCGCATGCTGTGGTCGCTCTCTAATGAGAAAACGCTGCCGCGCTGCTTTGCCCGGGTGAACAAAAACGGCGTGCCGCTGACGGCGCTCTCCGTTTCCATGCTCGGTGGCGTGCTGGCGCTGTTCTCAAGCGTGGTGGCGCCGGACACGGTGTTCGTGGCGCTCTCGGCAATTTCGGGCTTTGCCGTGGTGGCGGTCTGGATCAGCATCTGCGCGTCGTACTTCGTTTTCCGTCGTCGTCATCTGCGGTCCGGCCAGCCGCTCTCTGCGCTGCAGTACCGTGCGCCGTGGTATCCGCTGGTGCCGGTGCTCGGTTTTATCCTCTGCGTGGTGGCCTGTGTCGGCCTGTGGTTTGACCCGAGCCAGCGCATTGCCCTTTATTGCGGGATTCCGTTTGTCGCCCTGTGTTATGGTGCGTACTACCTGACCCGAAATATGACATCGCAGGAGCCTGAACATGTCGCAGAATAATCCGCTTACCGCCATCCTCGAAAAACAGCCGTTTGTGGTGCTGGATGGCGCGATGGCGACGGAGCTGGAAGCGCGGGGATGTAATCTTGCAGACAACCTCTGGTCTGCCAAAGTACTGATGGAAAACCCGGAGCTCATCCGCGAAGTCCACCTCGACTACTACCGGGCTGGCGCGCAGGTGGCCATCACCGCCAGCTATCAGGCGACGCCTGCGGGCTTTGCGGCACGCGGCCTCGATGAGGCGCAATCCCGGTCGCTGATCGGCAAAAGCGTGGCGCTGGCGCGTAAGGCGCGTGAAGCGTATCTGGCTGAAAATCCGCATGCGGGCACGCTGCTGGTCGCCGGATCTGTGGGGCCGTATGGCGCCTATCTGGCGGATGGCTCGGAATATCGCGGCGACTATGTGCGCAGTGCTGAAGCGTTCACTGCTTTCCACCGCCCGCGCGTGGAAGCGCTGCTGGATGCCGGTGCCGATCTGCTTGCGTGTGAAACGCTGCCGTCCTTTGCGGAAATCAGGGCGCTGGCGGCACTTCTGGCCGAGTATCCCCGCGCCCGGGCGTGGTTCTCGTTTACCTTACGGGACAGCGAACACCTCAGCGACGGTACGCCGCTGCGTGATGTGGTCAGCGTGTTGGCAAGCTCTCCGCAGATAGTCGCGCTGGGCATTAACTGTATCGCTCTGGAAAACACGACGGCGGCGTTGAAACATCTGCAAAGCCTGACGGCGCTGCCGCTGGTGGTCTACCCGAACTCGGGCGAGCATTATGATGCGGTGACCAAAACCTGGCACCACCACGGCGAAGCGTGTGAGACGCTGGCGGGGTATCTGCCCCAGTGGCTGGACGCCGGTGCGAAGCTGATTGGCGGATGCTGTCGCACCACGCCGAAGGATATTGCTGAGCTTAATGCGAAGCGCTGAGGCCCTCACCTTAACCCTCTCCCACGGGGCTGAGGGATCCCCACAAAATAATGTCTGCACAGTCGACCCCCTCTCCCTTGAGGGTGTACAGTCCGGGGACATGGTAGACAGGTGTTCGGGGACATGGTGAACACTTTTTAACATCCTTTACCCATGGTGATCGACTTTTTCTTCAGGTCGATCACCCCCACTTTCGTGCTGTACCACCACACTTCATAGCAGCCATCCTCCTGCGTTTCCTTCAGTCCGACCCGCTCTCCCCTGAACGCTTTACCCGCGCTCAGACTCACCCCTTTCACGCTCAGCTTTCCGCTGATATCCACTTTCCTGACCATCACCCCCTCGTCGTATTCCGGGGGCGTTGTGTTGCCGCTGTACCGTCGCGATGACGGCTGATACCGCGAGCCCGGTACCGCCATATCCAGCGCCTCATGCGGGCGTTCAAGGTTATAGACCGTCCGCCAGTGGTCGAAGGCGCGCTGCAGTTCACCGCTGTCCGCGAACCACTTCCCCTGCAGCACTTCCGCCTTCAGGCTGCGGTGAAAACGCTCCAGCTTGCCCTGCGTCTGCGGATGATACGGCCGGGAGTGCCCCACCCGGATACCCTGGCGCATCAGCCACAGCTCCAGCGCCGTCCAGGTGCCGGTGGTGTCTCCCCACGGTGAGCCGTTATCCATCGTCATCCTGTCCGGCAGGCCGTAGCGTTCAAACACGCTGACCAGCTGCTGCTGCACGGTCTCTCGACGTTCATCGTTACAGTGCACCAGGCACAGGGAAAAACGGGAGTGGTCGTCCAGCAAAGTGAGCGGATGGCAGCGGCCACCGCCAAAGGGAAAGTGGCCCTTAAAATCCATCTGCCAGAGCCGGTTGGGCGCGTCATGTTCGAACCGTCCCGTGGCGGGAATGCCCGGTGAAGTGCCCGGCAGCAGGCCGTGACGGGCCATCAGGGTATGAACGGTGCTGAAGGCGGGCATGGTGTGCCCCTGGTCTTCCAGCCAGCGCTTAATCTTGCGGGCTCCCCAGCGTTGATGACGGTCATGGGCCATGCGCAGCAGGGCAGTGATGTCGTCAGATGAGCGGTTCGGGGAATGGTGCGGCATGCGCGGGCGGTCCTGAAGGCCGGAGGCCCCTTCCTCCGCCCAGCGACGAAGCCACTTGTAGCCGGTGGCAGGTGAAATGCCGAAGCGACGGCAGAGGGAACGGATATTCGCCCCGTCCTGCGAGGCGAACAAAACAAACTCGGTACGTAATGACATGGTATCTCTCGCATCCCAGGGCATAAGCGACTCCATAAACGGGTTCTTATGCCTTAGTTGTAAGTGTCTACCATGTCCCCGAACAAGCGTTCACTATGTCCCCGGACCGTACAGAGGGAGAGGGCTGGGGTGAGGGGGGAACATACGGCTGTGGAGGTTATTCCGTTCACTTTATGTTCCTTGCTACTCTGTAACGACATGACCGGTGAACGTGCCAGGGTGGCTCAATCGCCACCACCCTGGCGACCCGGGCTCCCGGCGGTAAATCGCCGCTTCGCGGTACCCTCAGCTTATTCCTTCAGGCTATCGGGTCGGGCATGAGCCTGCATCCCTGCAGGCCACGCCCTCTCGGCGCATCCCTGCGCCTCGCCCCGGCCTTACGGAAACGCCTCGGCGATTTACAGCCGGACCAGGGCATCGCTGTAATTCATTCATATTCCTGAAACAACCTTCGTCGCTTTCGGTAAAAAAATTACTGGGGATCCCTCAGCCCACGGGGAGAGGGAAAAAACACCGCACAAAATTCACTATCCTTTCCCGCTTTTTATCTAAAAACGAATGGTTATTAGCGATTCGTTTTAATTCCTTTATCAAAATTCCTCCGCCGGAAATACTGCCCTCATAACAACAAGGGGAGCAGGCATTATGGCAATTTCATCGCGAATCACACTACTCGGCGCCCTGGCGCTGTGGGCATTTCAGGCGCAGGCGGTGGACGTCACCGTCGCGTATCAAACCTCTGCGGAACCGGCGAAAGTCGCGCAGGCGGATAACACCTTTGCCAAAGAGAGCGGCGCAAAAGTTGACTGGCGTAAGTTCGACAGCGGGGCGGCCGTGGTGCGCGCGCTGGCGTCCGGCGATGTGCAGATCGGCAATATCGGATCCAGCCCGCTGGCGGTCGCGGCCAGCCAGCAGGTACCGATTGAGGTGTTCCTGCTGGCGTCACAGCTCGGTAACTCCGAAGCGCTGGTGGTGAAGAAAAACATCACCAAACCGGAAGATCTGATCGGCAAGCGTATCGCCGTGCCGTTTATCTCCACCACTCACTACAGCCTGCTGGCGGCGCTCAAACACTGGGGCATCAAACCGGGTCAGGTACAAATTATCAACCTGCAGCCGCCGGCCATTATCGCGGCCTGGCAGCGTGGCGATATTGACGGGGCTTATGTCTGGGCACCGGCCGTGAACGAGCTGGAAAAAGAGGGCACCGTGCTGACCGACTCCGAAAAAGTGGGCCAGTGGGGCGCGCCAACCCTCGACGTGTGGGTCGTGCGTAAAGACTTCGCTGAGAAGCATCCTGAGGTGGTGAAGGCCTTTGCCAAAAGCGCCATTGACGCCCAGCAGCCCTACATCAGCAACCCGGATGAGTGGCTGAAGCAGCCTGCCAACCTGGAAAAACTCTCGCGCCTGAGCGGCGTGCCGGAAGCGGACGTGCCGGGGCTGGTGAAGGGTAATACCTATCTGACGCCCGCGCAGCAGGTACAACAGCTGACCGGGCCGGTAAACAAAGCGATTGTGGATACGGCCACCTTCCTGAAAGAGCAGGGCAAAGTGCCCGCTGTGGCGACGGATTACAGCCAGTACGTGACCGACCGCTTTGTGAAATAAGGAGTCCGCCATGCTGAATATTACAAATCTGTCTGCCGATTACGGTGGTAAACCCGCGCTGGAGGAGATCAACCTGACGCTGGACAGCGGGGAGTTGCTGGTGGTGCTGGGTCCGTCCGGGTGCGGGAAAACCACGCTGCTGAATCTGATCGCCGGGTTTGTACCGTATCAGCATGGCACCATTCAACTGGAAGGCAAAAGGGTGGAGGGCCCGGGCGCCGAGCGCGGCGTGGTCTTCCAGAACGAAGGGCTTCTCCCCTGGCGCAACGTGCAGGAAAACGTGGCATTTGGGCTGCAGCTTGCGGGCGTCAGTCGTGAAAAAAGGCTGGCCATCGCACGGGAGATGCTGAAAAAAGTGGGGCTCGAAGGGGCCGAAAAGCGGTTTATCTGGCAGCTTTCCGGCGGCCAGCGCCAGCGGGTCGGCATTGCCCGCGCGCTGGCGGCCAACCCGCAGCTGTTACTGCTGGATGAACCGTTCGGCGCGCTGGATGCGTTCACCCGGGAACAGATGCAAACCCTGCTTTTACGCCTGTGGCATGAAACGGGCAAGCAGGTGCTGCTGATCACCCATGATATTGAAGAGGCGGTATTTATGGCCACCGAACTGGTGCTGCTATCACCGGGGCCGGGTCGCGTGCGGGAGCGCTTACCGCTGGATTTTGCCCGCCGCTACGTTGCGGGGGAACCCGTGCGCAGCATCAAATCCGATCCGCTGTTTATTGAACAGCGTGAATACGTCTTAAGCCGCGTGTTTGACCAACGGGAGGCTTTCTCATGAGCATTGTCTTCAGTGAAAAAACGCGCCGCACGCGCCTCAGCTTACGCTGGCCGTTCTCCCGCCAGATCACGCTCAGCGTGGGCACGTTGCTGGCGTTACTCGCGGTGTGGTGGCTGGTTGCCGCGCAGGCGTGGGTCAGCCCGCTGTTCCTGCCGCCGCCGGGACAGGTGCTGGCCAAACTGATTACCATCGCCGGGCCGCAGGGTTTTATGGATGCCACCCTCTGGCAGCATCTCGGCGCAAGCCTGACGCGCATTCTGGTGGCGCTGCTGGCGGCGGTGGTGCTGGGTATTCCGGTCGGCATCGCGATGGGGTTAAGCCCGACGGTGCGCGGTATTCTTGACCCGCTGATTGAGCTTTACCGCCCGGTGCCGCCACTGGCGTATCTGCCGCTGATGGTGATCTGGTTCGGTATTGGTGAAACGTCAAAGATCCTGCTGATCTATCTGGCGATTTTTGCCCCGGTTGCCATGTCCGCTCTAGCGGGGGTGAAAAGCGCCCAGCAGGTAAGGATCCGCGCGGCTCAGTCGCTGGGTGCCAGCCGAACGCAAGTGCTGCTGTTCGTGATTTTACCGGGCGCGCTGCCGGAGATTTTAACCGGGTTACGCATTGGACTTGGCGTGGGCTGGTCAACGCTGGTGGCGGCTGAGCTGATCGCCGCCACGCGGGGATTAGGGTTTATGGTGCAGTCGGCGGGAGAGTTTCTGGCGACTGACGTGGTGCTGGCAGGGATCGCGGTGATCGCCGTGATCGCCTTCGGATTAGAACTGGGGCTGCGCGCGTTACAGCGCCGTCTGACGCCCTGGCATGGAGAAATACAATGAGTGAACGTCTGACCATTACCCCACTGGGGCCGTTTATTGGCGCGCAGGTGTCGGGCCTGGATGTAACCCGTCCCCTGAGCGATAACCAGTTCGAGCAGTTGTACCATGCGGTGCTGCGCCATCAGGTTGTATTCCTGCGTGAGCAGGCGATCACCCCGCAGCAGCAGCGTGCGCTGGCCCTGCGCTTTGGCGATCTGCATATTCATCCGGTTTATCCGCATGCCGAAGGGGTAGAGGAGATTATCGTCCTGGATACCCACAACGATAACCCGCCGGATAACGATAACTGGCATACCGATGTGACCTTTATCGAGACGCCACCGGCCGGGGCGATTCTGGCGGCGAAGCAGCTGCCGGAAACGGGAGGCGATACGCTGTGGACCAGCGGTATCGCGGCTTATGAGGCGCTGTCGGCACCGTTCCGGACGTTGCTGAGCGGCCTGCGGGCGGAGCATGACTTCAAAAAGTCGTTCCCGGAATACAAGTACCGGAAAACCGAGGCGGAACATCAGCGCTGGCAGGAGGCGGTAGCGAAACATCCGCCGCTGCTGCACCCGGTGGTGCGCACCCATCCGGTGACGGGCAAGCAGGCGTTGTTTGTGAACGAAGGGTTCACGACGCGCATTGTGGACGTGACGGAAAAAGAGAGTGAGGCGCTGTTAAACTTCCTGTTCGCGCATATCACCAAACCGGAGTTCCAGGTGCGCTGGCGCTGGCAGGAGAACGATCTGGCAATCTGGGATAACCGCGTGACGCAGCACTATGCCAATGCAGACTATCTGCCCCAGCGGCGGATTATGCAGCGGGCGACGATTTTAGGGGATAAACCGTTTTACCGTGCATCTTGATTGCCGGGTGGCGGCGTTGCCTTACCCGGCCTACGTTTGATTGTAGGCCCGGTAAGCGTAGCGCCACCGGGCAATGGGGTTAAAGGTGCGCCTCAATATACCGCTGATAGCGGTTCGCCTTGAGATAACACAAATCCACCAGCACCAGCCCGTCGACGCAGTCGTTGAACGACGGGTCGCTGCCAAAATCAATAAACTGCACGCCGCCGGGTTCGCAAAGCTCGGAATACTGCTTGTAGAGCGGCGGAATACCGCAGCCAAGATTGCCGAGCAGGGATTTCAGCTTCGTCAGATCGTCCACGTAATCCACGCCGCCAAACTGCGCCAGAACGTCCGGCAGGGAGGCCGGGTAAGGCTGACGTGACGCGGCGAGCGGATGCGTCGCCGGGAACCACAGGCGGTAAAAGGCCACCAGCAGATCCCGTGCGGCAGGCGGTAAGCCGCCGGAAATGGAGACCGGGCCAAACAGGTAGCGATAGTGCGGATAGCGCGCCAGGTAAGCCCCAATGCCGGACCATAAATAATCCAGGCCGCGGCGACCCCAGTAGCGCGGCTGAATAAAGCTGCGCCCCAGCTCAATGCCATGTTCCAGCACGTCCTGCATTTTATCGTCGTAGTGGAACAGGCTGTAGCTGTACAACCCTTCCAGACCGCGACGTTCAACCTGGCTGGCGGTCGGCATAAAGCGATATGCGCCGACGATCTCCAGATCCTCATCATCCCAGAGGATCAGGTGCAGATAATCATCATCGTAACGGTCAGTGTCCCGACGTTTACCGCTCCCTTCTTCCACCGCGCGAAAAGCAATCTCGCGCAGACGGCCCAGTTCGCGCAAGAGCGGGGCATCTTCCTGACCGTTGCGCTGCCAAAGATAGATCGTTTTACCGTCACTGGTTTTGCCCAGACATTCGGCCTGCGCCAGCGCGCGTTTCAGGGTGGCACGATCTTCCGGACGGGCAATGGCGCACTGAGTTTTAAAAATGCCAGGCACTCCCTTGCCAAGACGCATCACGTGCTGACGACACTGCTCGGCCATCTCACGCGACGAAAGGGTGGCGCTATGCCAGTGATGCCACGCAATCTGCTGGCCGATTTTTATCGGCAGCTGGCTGTGACGGCGGCGGAACATCTGTTGCATCAGCAGCAGCATCGACAGCGTCGGGGAGACCAGCGTGCTGGCATAAAAGAGCAGGCTGTTGTGGGCCTGAATATGCACCGGAAGCAGCGGGACGCGCAGCTTGCCGGCGAGTTTAATAAATCCTGGGTGCCATTTTTTATCGCGAATGCCTTTGCGCGTGGGGCGAGAGACTTCGCCCGCCGGGAAGAAGATCAGCACGCCCGCATTTTGCAGATGCTGTTCCATCTGCACCAGAGACGTTTTCGCCGTCCTGCCGCCCATATTGTCCACCGGAATAAACAGCGAGCTGAGGGGCTCAAGGTGGGTCAGCATCCGGTTAGTGACGACTTTAACGTCACGCCGCACGCGGGAGACGGCGTACAGCAACGCCAGCCCGTCCAGCGTCCCTGTCGGGTGGTTGGCAATAATGACCAGCGGGCCATGTTCGGGGATTTGTTCGAGGTCGCGGGCGGAAATGGTGCAGACGATATCAAGGTGTTCCAGAACCTGCTCCACCATATCCAGCCCTTTCAGGTGGCGGTGGGCGGCGGCAAACTGCTGAAATTCGTCTTCGTAAAACAGTCTTTTTAACAGACTTTTTTGCCAGGGTGCAGGCCTCGCCTGAGGCCAAAGATCGTCGAGAACGCTATCGAGGCTAAACATGGTCACTCCTCCTGCCGTCTTGCCCAGACAGTAGAAGGAGGAGATGTCGGTTGTATTGCAGTTTGGTGAAGATTAGCGGAGGATTTTTTTCTCAGCCAGATCCAGTGCGAAGTAGCTGAAGATCAGATCCGCACCCGCGCGTTTGATCGCCCCCAGGCTTTCCAGGATCACTTTCTCTTCGTCAATCGCACCCGCCAGCGCGGCGAATTTGATCATCGCGTACTCACCGCTGACCTGGTAAGCGCCCAGCGGCAGCTCAGTACGCTCGCGGATGTCGCGCAGAATATCCAGATACGCGCCAGCCGGTTTCACCATCAGGCAATCAGCACCCTGGGCTTCATCAAGCAGGGATTCGCGGATCGCTTCCCGACGGTTCAGCGGGTTCATCTGATAGGTTTTACGATCGCCCTTCAGCGCGGTACCGGCAGCTTCACGGAACGGGCCGTAGAAGGAAGAGGCAAATTTGGTGGAGTAGGACATGATGGCGGTGTCGGTAAAGCCCGCCGCATCCAGAGCCTGGCGAATTGCCTGAACCTGTCCGTCCATCGCGGCAGAAGGGGCGATGAAATCGGCTCCTGCAGCGGCCGCGACGACAGCCTGCTTGCCCAGGTTCAACAGGGTGGCATCGTTATCCACGCCATGATCGCACAGCACGCCGCAGTGGCCGTGCGAGGTATATTCGCAGAAGCAGGTGTCGGACATCACCACCATTTCCGGCACGGTCTCTTTGCAGATCCGCGACATGCGGGCGACGAGGCCATCCTCTTTCCACGCGTCGCTGCCGGTCGCGTCGGTATGGTGGGAGATGCCGAAGGTCATCACCGAGCGGATCCCCGCGTTGGCGATACGTTCGATCTCACGCGCCAGATGTTTCTCAGGAATGCGCATCACGCCAGGCATGGCTTCGATGGCCTTGTAGTCATCAATCTCTTCTTCGACAAAAATCGGCAACACCAGATCGTTTAAGGTCAGGGTTGTCTCTTCAAACATGGCGCGCAGTGCAGGTGACTTGCGCAGGCGGCGGGGGCGTGCAATTAAATCGGTCATGGTATGCCTGATGTTTGTGGAACAAAGAGGGCTAGTGTACATCAAAGTGGCGGCTGTGGTTTTACGAAAGTGGGCTTTTTGTTAATGCGAAATGCGCTCTGCGATGTTTCAGGCGATGACTTTATATAACGAGAAAAGCGCGGTTTTAACGGCGTGAAGTATTGGTGAAATTTCTGTATTGAAATAGATATATCATAAATAATGATTTTTTATTCTTTAAAATATTCCCTGTGATTATGGTGTTTATTTCCCATGTGACTGTTTTGTCGTGTTTGTTTACCCGTTTTTGATGCTGTTTGTCTGTATCCGGACTTAATTGAATCATTCATTGAACCTTTTCGAAATGAAAATGCATAATTCGCTGCGCAATAAAATATTGCCAAATGATTTGATGGACAAACTTGCTTACGTCCCTGAGGAGGGATGACCCAATGCAAACATGGAAAAAGAAACTGGTTGTATCTCAACTTGCATTAGCCTGTACCCTGGCTATCGCTTCTCAGGCCAATGCGAAAGATATTTCCGGCACGACATATAATATTTATGGATATGATAATACCGTGACGACACCCTGGTATTATGGGTATGCTGACTGGGATTACGCTGGTGACAGCCATGACGGTGATATTTATCCGGTGATTAATAAATCCACCGTGAATGGCGTTATTTCAACGTACCATCTGAACGATGGTGCTAATGGACAAACGCATTCGCTGAGTATATCTAACAGCACGATTAATGGCATGATCACTTCTGCCTGCATGGATACCACTTGTACCGAACATGATGGAACTCAGTACGATCGCTTTAGCCTGACGGTGGATAACACGACCATCAACGATGCCTATGAGCACTATGCTTATGATGTGGTTGACGGTAATAGCACTGAAGCGCACTCTCTGGATACTTACGCGCTGGGTAATGCCATCACGCTTGATGTTGAATCGGATATTGTCATTCAGAATAATTCCCACATAGCGGGTATTACGCTGACGCAGGGAACGCAGGAGCGAGACAACACACCGTATGATAACGTTGAAGGGGTGGCCAACAGCAGCAATGTCTTCACCAATACCCTGGTGGTAAAAGACTCTGTTCTGACGTCTGGCGCATACAGCGATCTGGGCACCAGCGGGTTCTACGGACAGACAGCGAAGCCGAGTGATTATGGTGAGAATAATGCCACCGCGTCAGATGATGCGGCGCTGATCGTTACTGCTGGTGCGTCTGACAACGCGATGCAAACCACCGCGACGTTTGATCACTCCACCGTGACGGGCGATATCCTCTTCACCAGCACCTTTGACAACAACTTCTACGAGAACGGGGATCCAGTAACCGATACCACCGCAGACGGCGTGTATAACCCAACCACCAACGGCTGGGATGGTACCGACAAGCTGGATGTCACGCTGACCAACGGCAGCAAATGGGTAGGTGCTGCGCAGTCCAGCGTGGAAGCCATCAGCACGTCACAAATGTATGGCCAGGGATACAGCAATGTTGACTGGCGAGCACTCTCTCCGAACAGTATCTGGCCTGATTCCATCTACGACAGCAACGGTCACGTTGCAGGTGAGGATGTTTATCAGAGCGGTCTGTTTAACGTCACGCTGGATAACGGCTCTGAGTGGGATACCCGTAAGCAGTCGAATATCGATACGTTGAAGGTAAACAACCAGTCGCAGGTGAATGTTGAAAATTCTGGCCTGCTGGCGGATACCATCACTCTGACCAATGCCTCATCATTGAACGTGGGCGACAGCGGTGGCGTGGCGACCGACCATCTGTATCTGGACAGCTATAGCCGTGCGGCACTCACGGAAGAAACGGCTGAGCTGTATGCCAACACCATCACCGTCGATAACGGTGCTGAGCTGGCACTGGGTCTGGGCCAGGTTGATACGCACAATATGGTACTGACCGATGGCGGTGTGCTGAATGTAGCCAGCCGTGATTACGTGCTGAACAGCGATCTGAACAACGCACGCTATACCACTAACGATACGCACAAAGCCGATTACGACTATGGTGTTGTGGCGCTGAATTCTGACGGCCATCTGGCGGTGAACGGTGATGTCGCAGGCAACTACAAGGTGCGTATCGACGATGCGACAGGGGCCGGTTCCGTTGCCGATTACAAAAACAGAGAGATCGTCCGTGTCTATGACAATAACGCGGATACAGCGGCCAGCTTCACTGCCGCCAACAAAGCCGATTTAGGGGCTTATACCTATCAGGCGAAGCAGCAGGGGGACACTGTCGTTCTGCAGCAGAAAGAGCTAACCGACTACGCCAATATGGCGCTGAGCATTCCTTCTGCTAATACCAACATCTGGAACCTGCAGCAGGATACCGTAGGGACGCGTCTGACCAACAGCCGTCACGGTCTGGCGGATAACGGCGGGGCGTGGGTGAGCTACTTTGGCGGCAACTTCGACGGTGACAACGGCGTTATCAGCTACGATCAGGACGTCAGCGGCATTATGGTGGGTCTGGATACGCAGATCGACGGTAATAACGCGAAGTGGATCGTCGGTGGCGCGGCAGGGTTCGCGAAGGGGGATATCAGCGATCGTACCGGTCAGGTTGATCAGGATAGCCAGACGGCGATGATCTATGCCTCAGCGAAGTTTGCGAACGATATGTTCCTCGACAGCTCCCTGAGCTATACCCGTTTCAATAATGATCTTTCCGCAAATATGAGCAACGGTCAGTACGTGGACGGTAATACCACGACAGATGCGGTAGGCTTTGGAATGAAACTGGGCTATGACTGGAAACCCAACCTGTCTGGCTACGTGACGCCATACGCTGCCGTCTCGGGCCTGTTCCAGTCGGGTGATGATTACCGTCTGAGTAACGACATGCGCGTTGACGGGCAATCTTACGATAGCCTGCGTTATGAACTCGGCCTTGATGCGGGATACACCTTCAACTACAGCGGTGACCAGGCTCTGACGCCATACTTCAAACTGGCCTGGGTCTATGATGACGCTGATAACAAAGCTGATATTAACGGTGACAGCATCGATAACGGCGTAGAAGGTTCCGCTGTGCGCGTGGGACTGGGGACACAGTTCAGCTTTACGAAGAACTTCAGTGCTTACACGGATGCCACTTATCTGGGCGGCGGCGACGTTGACCAGAACTGGGGCGCCAATGTGGGCGTGAAATATACCTGGTAATGTCTGTCAGCGGGGGAAATTATCCCCCGCTTTTTTATCGATAAAAATAAAAAATAATATTGAACCGACAAATACGGATGTCTTGAGGTCTGCATGAGCGTTAATGCGAAACCACTTGCTGAATTAAGCCGGCTCGAACAGTGTCTGATAGCAGCCAGTACCCCTTTTCAATCTGCGCCACAACAATTCATTCTATCTGGTGAGTGTAATGAGCCCCGCACGATCGTATTACAAACCGGTATAATTGATATTTATCGTCATTCTGATGAATTGCTGGTGGGTATGGCAAAATCGCCATTTATTTTGGGCCTGTCCACCGTGATGATTAAACATTGCCAGAAATACAACGTGGTCGCCAAAACACCCTGCACGGGATTTTATTTATCGTCTGACACCACCCGGCAACTCATACAACAGAATGCGCTCTGGAAAGAGGCCTTCAGTTGGTTATCGTGGATAAATTACCTTCTTGCGAAACGCGATATGCAACTGGTGGGAAATAATTCCTACCACCAGATCCGCGCCATGCTGCTGAATATGGCGGAGTGGGATGAAACGCTGCGCTCAAAAATTGGTGTAATGAATCATATTCAACAAAGCACCCGAATTTCGCGCTCGGTGGTGGCAGAGGTTCTCGCCGCGCTTCGGCAAGGAAACTACATCAACATGAGCCGGGGCAAGCTGGTTAGCATCAACCGCTTGCCCATGGAGTATTAAGATCAGTTCGACGCGGTGAGCACCTGGGCTTTATTGGCGCTCAGTTCAGCCACTAAGTTATTAATACCGTCACTCATATTGACGAAACGCGTATGCGGCGAGCGGGTGACCACCACAAACGCCCCCACGTTTGACTGTGGGATCATTGCCATATAGGTAATGAAGCCACCGCCGCCGCCCGTTTTTTGGATAATACCCGGACGGCCATTTTTCGGCGCCATATAGACCCAGCCCAGGCCGAGAGCATCGGCTTTACCCGGCACGTCCATCCCGATGACGCGGTTCAGCTGCGTACGCTGATAAATCAGGGTCTGCATCCGATCGGCCTGGCTGTTGCGAGTGTAGAAATCCGAGGAGAGGAACTGCTGCATCCAGCGCATCATATCACCAGGGGTGGAATACACCCCACCGCTGCCCACGGCTGCCAGCGTGTTATTACAAGGGCTTGCGCCTTTCTCGGCCACCATCAGACGACGGCACTGATCCGGGGAAGGGGTAAAGGTGGTGTCTTTCATCCCCAGCGGACGGGTGATCTGCTCTTCAAACAGCTGAGGGTAGGGTTTGCCGGCCGCCGTAGAGAGGGCATCCGCCAGCAGGTCAAATGCCAGGTTTGAATAAGAGGCCTGCGAACCTGGCGCCACCTTCAGCGTGGCGGTACTCAGGTAACTCCAGCGCTGGTCACGCGTAGGCCAGACAAAGACGTCACGATGCGCCGCGCCGCCTGGCTGCTCACGCGGCAGGGCACTGGTATGGGTGGCAAGGTTCACCAGCCGGATCGGTGTCCCCTGATATGTCGGTACCCGCACGCCCGGGGGCGCATATTTGCTGAGCGGGTCGTCGAGTTTCACCACGCCCTGGTCGAGGAGTTTCACCAGCATTTCGCTGGTCATCAGCTTGGTTAAGGACGCGATGCGGATAACGGAATCCAGCTGCGGGCGAACGTTATTACCCGGGCGCGTTTCGCCAAAGCTGCGGAATACTCGCTGGTTGCCGTCGATCACGACCAGCGCCATCCCGGTCGCGCCGCTGCCGTAATAGATTAAATTCGCGTAGCGATCGGCAATATCAGAAGCTAAAACCGGCGCCGTCAGCGGTTGGGCTGCCTGGGCGGTAGAAAAGCTCACCGCACACAGCGCGGCAAAAAAGAGCAGACAACGTTTCAACGAAGAGCATCCATGAAGTGAATGAGGAAAGTAATGGGTATTTATACTACTAATCGATGTCGCGCAATGCCCCGAATTACATAACATAGCGAGAAAAACGTAACCATGGGTAAATATAAACAATTTACTCAGGCGCCATCTCCCATTTTGTGACATCGGGCTTATGATAGGCACCAGTGTCACTCAATTTTACGGAGAACGGTATGTCTGAGAAGCGTGTGGTGATGGTTGTCGATATGCAGCAAGGGGTGTTTGAGACCCCTCGTCTTCAGCGAGAAATATGTGTTTCGCGTATTAACCAGCTTACGCAGGCGGCCGATACCGTCATCTTTATTCAGCACACGGAAGAGGGTGGGCTTGAGGAGGGGAGCGAAGGGTTTGCCCTGCTTCCCGAGCTGGACCAGCCAGCCGGCGCGTTTTACGTGACGAAGACCGCCTGTGATGCCTTCTACAACACCGGGCTTGAGACGCTGCTGCGTGAGCAGGGCATTCGCGAGTTTGTGATCTGCGGCTGCGCCACGGATTATTGTGTTGACGCGACGATCAAGAACGGCGTCAGTCGGGGGTATCACATCACCGTCGCAGAGGATGCCCATACCACATCCAACCGCCCGGCTGCAGAAGCACAGATCCTGATCAACCACCACAACGACGTCTGGCGTAACTTCATTGCGCCAGCGAATCCTCTCGCGGTGAAACGCACCGAAACAATTCTCGAAAACTGGAAAGCGAACTAATTATCAACCCCTGGGTCTGACCTTTTTGCCTGAGTCGGGAGACTGGCTCAGGCAGATTTTCGTGTGGTGATGTGTTGTACACAGCAACAGCCATAACAACAAGAAGGAAGCATTATGTTTAAGTCTTTTTTCCCAAAGCCGGGGCCTTTTTTCCTGTCGGCATTTATTTGGGCACTGATCGCTGTCATTTTCTGGCAGGCGGGCGGCGGCGCGTGGCTGGCTCGCATTACCGGCGCGACGGGCGAAGTACCGATTAGCGCCGCGCGCTTCTGGTCGCTGAGCTACCTGCTGTTTTACGCCTATTACATGGTATGCGTGGGGCTGTTTGCGCTGTTCTGGTTTGTTTATTCTCCGCACCGCTGGCAGTACTGGTCAATTCTCGGCACATCGCTGATTATCTTTGTGACCTGGTTCCTCGTAGAAGTGGGCGTGGCGGTGAACGCCTGGTATGCACCGTTCTACGATCTGATCCAGACTGCCCTCAGTTCACCGCATAAGGTGACCATCAACCAGTTCTACCATGAAGTAGGGATCTTCCTCGGTATCGCTCTTATTGCGGTGGTCATCGGCGTGATGAACAACTTTTTCGTCAGCCACTACGTTTTCCGCTGGCGTACCGCGATGAACGAACATTACATGGCGCACTGGCAGCACCTGCGCCATATCGAAGGCGCCGCGCAGCGTGTGCAGGAAGACACCATGCGTTTCGCCTCCACCCTTGAAGACATGGGTGTCAGCTTTATCAATGCCATCATGACGCTGATTGCTTTCCTGCCCGTGCTGGTAACGCTCTCGGCGCACGTGCCGGATCTGCCGATTGTTGGTCATCTGCCTTATGGTCTGGTGATCGCCGCGATTGTCTGGTCGCTGATGGGAACGGGTTTGCTGGCGGTGGTGGGGATCAAACTGCCGGGACTGGAGTTTAAAAATCAACGCGTCGAAGCCGCATACCGTAAAGAGCTGGTTTACGGTGAAGACGATGCCAGCCGCGCCTCGCCGCCGACCGTCCGCGAGCTGTTTGGCGCCGTGCGTCGTAACTATTTCCGTCTCTACTTCCACTATATGTATTTCAACATTGCGCGTATTTTGTACCTGCAGGTGGATAATGTTTTCGGTTTGTTCCTGCTGTTTCCGTCGATTGTTGCGGGTACGATTACCCTCGGTCTGATGACGCAGATCACCAATGTTTTCGGTCAGGTTCGCGGGTCGTTCCAGTACCTGATCAGCTCCTGGACCACGCTGGTGGAGTTGATGTCCATCTACAAACGTCTGCGCAGCTTTGAACGCGAGCTGGACGATCGTGACCTGCAGGAAGTGACCAATACGTTTAGCTAATACAGGGAGTTGCTATGTCTTTTGCCGTACCGCGCGCGTTACCGTTGTCCTTACTGGCCGCCCTCGTCCTGGCGGGCTGTGCCGAAAAAGGGGCCGCTCCGCTAAAAAAAGGGGAGAAGCCCGTCGATGTGGCAAGCATGGTACGGCAGAAAATGCCCGCCAGCGTGAAGGATCGCAACGCGTGGGCAGATGCTCTGGCAAAAACCTTTGAAAGCCAAAAGATTGCCCCCACTGAGGAGAATATCTGCTCGGTGCTGGCGGTGGCGCAGCAGGAGTCGATGTATCAGTCAGACCCGGTTGTGCCGGGTCTGAACAAAATTGCCTGGAAAGAGATCGACCGTCGCGCGGAATCCATGCATATCCCGGTATTTCTCGTGCACACCGCGCTTAAAATCACCTCGCCGAACGGCAAAAGCTACAGTGACCGGCTGGATACGGTGAAAACCGAAAAACAGCTCAGCGCCATTTTCGATGATTTCATCAACATGGTGCCGATGGGGCAGAAGCTGTTTGGCTCACTTAACCCGGTGCATACCGGCGGCCCGATGCAGGTGAGTATTGCGTTCGCAGAGAAGCATACCGACGGCTACCCGTGGAAAATCGACGGCACGGTGCGCCAGGAGGTCTTCTCCCTGCGCGGTGGACTGTGGTTTGGCACATATCATCTGCTGAACTACCCGGCGAACTACGATGAGCCGCTGTACCGCTTTGCCGATTTTAACGCGGGCTGGTATGCCAGCCGTAATGCGGCATTTCAGAGTGCGGTCAGCCGCGCAAGCGGCGTGAAGCTGGCACTGGATGGCGATCTCATCGCTTACGGAAGCAGCGAGGCGGGAAGCACCGAACTGGCAGTACGGAAATTATCGACAACGCTTGGCATGAGCAATAGCGACATCCGCCGTCAGCTTGAGAAAGGCGACAGCCTGGCATTTGAGAAAACGGATCTGTACAGGAAGGTGTTTGCGCTGGCAGAGAAGAAAAGCGGAAAAACGCTACCGAGGGCTATCCTGCCGGGGATCCAGCTGGAAAGCCCGAAGATCACGCGTAACCTGACCACCGCATGGTTCGCAAAACGCGTGGATGACCGCCGGGCTCGCTGTATGGGGCTTTAATGGCGACGGCGAAAGCGCAGAACTAACGCCACCACGCCGAGAATCATACACCCCGCGAGGAAGGGGATCAGACCGAACAGGGTGCTGACACCCAATCCAATCTCAACCCGCGGGCGTCCGTTGTCCTGGACCTGCATCAGGTGTTCATAAACGCCTGGCGCATGGACCAGCATATTGAGCAGCTGCGAGCCGGCCCAGAAGCAGAACAGGACAAACAGGGCATAAGCGATATTACCCGCCGTGGAGGTTTTTGGTTTGCCGCCAAAAATCGGTTTCGACAATGTAAAGTCAGCCATATGACCTCCCGAAAATATCACTCTGTTTCAATACGCGTCTTACGGGGTGAGTTTGACAGGTCATCGCATTTGTCAATATCAGAATCGTGGTAATTTCCCTGCCGGAATTCTCCTGGATTGTCGATTTCTGCAGCACATCACAATTTTGTCACTTAAGTGAAATTGCGTCGCGTTTCAGATTTTCCGCATCTGCCACAGACCTGACCGTAAAACTGTGAGAGGATGTCTTTTTTTCCTGCCGGAGTTGTTATGAAGCTCACGTCCAAACTACGCCGAGACTGGCACTACTACGCCTTTGCTATCGGGCTCATCTTTATTCTTAACGGTGTCGTGGGCCTGCTGGGATTTGAGGCAAAAGGGTGGCAAACCTATGCTGTTGGGCTGGTGACCTGGGTCATCAGTTTCTGGCTGGCGGGGTTGATTATCCGCCGTCGTCCTGAAGAGACGACAGCGGATGAGACGGAAACGGCGAAGAGAGTCGATTAACCGTTTACGGAACTTTTCAGCGCGCTGTCGGCGGCGTGACGCTCCAGCGCCAGTTCGATCAGGCGGGTGATCAGGTCTGAGTAGCTCAGGCCGCTGGCCTGCCACAGTTTCGGATACATGCTGATGTTAGTGAAGCCCGGCAGCGTGTTGATTTCATTGATCACCACCTCGTTTTCCGGCGTCAGGAACACATCCACGCGCGCCATGCCGCAGCAGCCGAGCGTCTGATAGGCGCGAATGGCGATCGCCCGGATCTTATCGTTGATGTCCGGATCGATAGCCGCAGGTACAACGACCTGGGCGCCTTTGTCATCAATGTATTTGGTGTCGTACGAGTAAAAGTCGCTGTTTAAGACCACTTCACCGCAGGTGCTCGCCTGTGGAAAATCGTTGCCCAGAACGGCGCATTCAATTTCACGGCCTTTGATGCCCTGCTCAATCACCACTTTATGGTCGAACTCAAACGCCAGACGGACGGCCTCGGTAAACTGTGCCTCGTTTGTCACTTTGCTGACGCCCACGGAGGAACCCTGGTTGGCCGGCTTCACAAACAGCGGCAGACCCAGCTGTTCGCTAATCTGCGCGAAGCTGTGTTTGTCGCGGTTGGCGCGGGTCAGGGTGACGAACGGCGCAATATTCAGCCCGGCATCGCGCAGCAGGCGTTTGGTGACGTCTTTGTCCATGCAGGCGGCGGAACCGAGAACATCCGAGCCGACGAACGGCAGGTTGGCCATGCGCAGCATTCCCTGCAGGGAACCATCTTCGCCAAGGGTGCCGTGAACGATTGGGAAAACAACGTCAATCTGGGCGAGAGCCTGCGCATTGCCTGCGTCGATGAGTTGTCCCTTCACGACGCCGGGTACGGTGGCGACGCTAATTTCCGAAGGATTAAGGGCGATATGCGCCGGATCGTGGGCATTCAGCAGATACTGGCTGGCATCGTTAACGTGCCACTGACCCTGTTTATCAATGCCCAGCAGCACCACGTCGAAACGGCTTTTATCGATCGCATCGACGATATTTTTGGCCGATTGCAATGAAACTTCGTGCTCCGCTGATTTTCCCCCAAAGACAATACCTACGCGCTGCTTAGCCATCTCACTCTCTTCCAGTCTGACGAAAAGCCAATAACATACCACGATGCCCGGCGGGTTTCGCGACCTTCTGCCATAATGTTTTGGGGAATGTTGAGGGGGGAGAGTGAAAGGAAAAACGCTGCTGACCGTTTTGATTCTTATCGCAGTCGCAACGGTGGGTTACCACTGGTTGCCGCCTTACTACAACCCTTTCATACCGCTGACGCTTGACGACCCACCCGGCCGAATCACCCAGTATAAGCTGCGGCGTTTAACCCCCGAGGCATGCCTGAGTCTGCTGTCCCAGGCTAACCAACGCGCGCTAATCCGCTCCCAGCCGGTGGCGGACAGCGGCGGAGCGTGCCCGCTTAACAACGTCGTGCGCGTGCGCGATTTCGGCCCGGTCAGCCTGAACAGCAGTTTCCTTGCCAGCTGTCCGCTGGCGCTCGGCTCAGCGCTCTATATCCACCAGCAGGCCCGGCCACTGACAAAACGCTTTATGGGCAGTGACCTGACGCGCATCGATCACCTCGGCAGCTTTGCCTGCCGCAATATTTATCACCGCCCTGACGCGCGACGCAGTGAACATGCCACGGCGGAGGCGCTGGATATCGCCGCGTTTCGGCTGGCAAACGGAGAGCGCGTCACGGTCCTGAACGGCTGGAAGGGAGCAAAAACGCAACCATGGCTAAAGGCTATGCTGGCGGCGAGCTGTGGTTATTACGGGAACGGCCTGGGACCGGAGTATAACGCGGCGCATGCCAACCACTTTCATCTGGGGATGCACGGTTTCGGGCTCTGCCGCTGAAGCATAATATTCCGCCAGAAAATGGATGAATTGTGACTTATTTCACAAATATGATGACTGGGAAGATAAAACACCAAAGTCTGTCGGGCCGCATCTCTGGTGCGACGTCAACACGCGTAACTTGCTAATCTGGCGGCGAATTCGCCTAAAAATGAAGACTGTTTCTTTATGGAATCCTGGAAAGTTAATCTCATCTCGGTCTGGTTCGGTTGCTTCTTTACCGGGCTTGCCATCAGCCAGATCTTGCCGTTCCTGCCACTGTACGTTTCACAGCTGGGGGTGACCTCGCATGAAGCGCTTTCCATGTGGTCCGGTCTGACCTTCAGCGTCACGTTTCTGGTGTCCGCGATTGTGTCGCCGATGTGGGGCAGCCTGGCCGACCGGAAGGGCCGGAAGCTGATGCTGCTGCGCGCTTCGCTCGGGATGGCGATCGCCATTCTGCTGCAGGCCTTTGCCACCAACGTCTGGCAGCTGTTCTTCCTGCGGGCGGTGATGGGACTGACTTCCGGGTATATTCCTAATGCCATGGCCCTGGTCGCCTCTCAGGTCCCGCGTGAGCGGAGCGGCTGGGCGCTGAGTACGCTCTCCACGGCGCAGATAAGCGGCGTTATCGGTGGCCCGCTGCTGGGAGGCTTTCTGGCGGACCACGTCGGGCTGCGCGCGGTATTTATCATCACTGCGGTTCTGCTGGTGATCAGTTTTCTGGTGACGCTCTTTCTTATCAAAGAGGGCGGCCGCCCGGTTATCAGCAAGTCTGAACGCCTGAGCGGTAAGGCCGTGTTCGCCTCGCTGCCTTATCCGGGGCTGATGATCAGCCTGTTTGTGACCACCATGGTTATCCAGCTCTGTAACGGTTCAGTGGGGCCGATTCTGGCGCTGTTTATTAAATCGATGGAGCCAGACAGCAACAATATTGCGTTTCTCAGCGGGATGATTGCCGCCGTGCCGGGGGTATCGGCGCTGATTTCCGCGCCGCGTCTTGGAAAACTGGGTGACCGGATCGGCACAGCGCGCATTCTGATGGCGACGCTTTGCTTTGCGGTGGTGCTCTTTTTCGCCATGTCGTTTGTCACCTCTCCGCTACAGCTGGGCGTCCTGCGTTTTCTGCTCGGTTTTGCCGATGGTGCCATGTTGCCTGCGGTACAGACCTTGCTGGTCAAATATTCCAGCGACCAGGTGACCGGGCGTATTTTTGGATATAACCAGTCATTTATGTATCTGGGGAATGTTGCCGGTCCGCTTATTGGCGCATCTGTTTCGGCGATGGCGGGTTTTCGTTGGGTATTTGCCGCCACGGCGATGGTTGTTTTAATCAATATTATCCAGCTGGCAATTGCGCTGCACCGCCGCAGACAAATGGCGGAGGCGAAATCGGCGAGATAACCGTATCGCTTTTTAATAGAAAAACGTTTCGCTGGTCGTGATGGGCATTTAATTTTATGCCCACATCACTTTTGCATACCATAATAAATATCTTCTCTTTGCATAACCGATTCAGAATGCTAACTTCAGACAAAACTGATAAGGAAATAGCACGATGAAAAATCTGATTGCGGAATTGCTGGTCAAGCTTGCACAAAAGGAAGAGGAATCAAAAGAGCTGGTCGCCCAGGTCGAAGCACTGGAAATTGTGGTTACCGCGCTGCTGCGACAGATGGCGAAAAGCGAGCAACAGGCGTTGATTGAGAGCGTGGAAGGTGCGCTGGAGAGCGTCAGGCCTGAATCGCAGGTGCCGGTTGAGGATGCAGAGATGCTTCATCAGTACGTAAAGAAGCTGTTAAGGCATCCGCGCAGCTAAACCGTCACAGGACGTAACGACGTGTCATAGAATTGTCATGCAGGATGCCTATAGTCGCTCTGTTTTTATTTTTATGTATTTGTACATGGAGAAAATAAATTGAAACAGAGCGCACTTTTCATTGCATTACTTCCCCTGTTATTTACCCCTGCCATTTATGCTGACACCCACCAGACTCACGTGCTGGATAATCGTGCAGCAAAAGGGGATATGACCCAGCCTGGCGGCGCGCGCCGATTGTCGGAAGATCAAACCGCCGCTATTCGCGCTTCGCTTAATGAAAAACCCGCGAAAAATATTATTCTGCTTATCGGCGATGGAATGGGTGATTCCGAAATCACGGCGGCGCGAAATTATGCTGAAGGTGCGGGCGGCTTTTTTAAAGGTATCGACGCATTACCCCTGACCGGACAATATACCCATTATTCGCTGGATAAAAAAACCGGTAAACCGGATTACGTAACCGATTCGGCGGCCTCGGCCACGGCGTGGTCCACGGGCGTGAAAACCTATAATGGCGCGCTGGGTGTCGATATTCACGAAAAAGATCATCAAACGATACTGGAGATGGCAAAAGCAGCAGGGCTGGCAACCGGCAACGTCTCCACCGCTGAGCTTCAGGACGCAACACCTGCGGCGCTGGTGGCCCACGTAACCTCCCGTAAATGCTATGGCCCGTCAGTGACCAGCGAAAAATGCTCCACGAACGCGCTGGAAAAAGGCGGCAAGGGTTCCATTACGGAACAGCTGCTGAATGCGCGTCCTGACGTCACCCTGGGCGGCGGCGCGAAAACCTTCGCGGAGACCGCGACGGCGGGCGAGTGGCAGGGCAAAACGCTGCGCGAGCAGGCACAGGCTCGCGGCTATCAGCTGGTGAGCGATGCCCGCTCTCTGGCGGCGATAACCGAGGCAAACCAGGACAAACCGCTGCTGGGGCTTTTCTCCGACGGCAACATGCCCGTGCGCTGGGAAGGGCCCAAAGCCTCTTATCACGGCAATATCGATAAGCCTGCCGTGACCTGTACGCCTAACCCGAAACGTACTGACAGCGTACCGACGCTGGCGGCGATGACCGATAAAGCGATCTCGCTGCTGAGCAAGAGCGAAAAAGGATTCTTCCTGCAGGTAGAGGGCGCGTCGATCGATAAGCAGGACCACGCGGCCAATCCGTGCGGCCAGATTGGCGAAACGGTCGATCTGGACGAAGCGGTGCAGAAGGCGCTCGCGTTCGCGAAAAAAGAGGGTAACACCCTGGTGATCGTCACCGCGGACCATGCGCACGCCAGCCAGATCATTCCGGCGGATACCAAAGCCCCGGGCCTGACGCAGGCGCTGAACACCAAAGATGGTGCCGTCATGGTGCTGAGCTATGGCAACTCGGAAGAAGAGTCCATGGAGCACACGGGCACCCAGCTGCGCATTGCCGCCTACGGCCCACATGCGGCCAACGTGGTAGGGCTGACCGATCAGACGGATCTGTTCTACACCATGAAGGCGGCGCTGGGTCTTAAATGATAAAAGCCCGGCGGAAATCACATCTGCCGGGTGGTTTTTTTCCTGTCACGAACCAGACTTACAGGGAATGTTCACAAAAGGATGGTGCAATGAAAACAACATTACTGGTCACTCTGCTTTCTGGTCTGTTCCTGGTCACATCAGCGAACGCGGAAGAGAAAACGTTAACGCCGCAACAACAGCGTATGACCACCTGTAATCAACAGGCGACGTCACAAAGTCTGAAGGGGGATGCCCGTAAGACCTATATGAGCGACTGCCTCAAAAACGGTGCTTCGAAGCCTGATGAAAAAAGCCTGACGCCGCAGCAGCAAAAAATGCGCGAGTGTAATGCGAAGGCAACCGAGCAGTCCCTGCAAGGGGACGACCGCAGCAAGTTTATGAGTGCCTGTCTGAAGAAAAAAGTGTAGTTCTAACGGGTGAGCGGCTCCGGCGGCTCACCCGAAATTTCATACTTTCCCCGCAGACCCCCTCTCTATAATTTGGGAAAATGTTTCAGAATATTCCCAAAAATGATGAATGATGAAACGTATTACAACAAAAAGCGCATTCGGGAAGAGTGGAATTTAACCCTTTCTCAGGATGACCCTCACCGAGCCGGCATTCAGTTTGCCCGGCGGGTTCGGCTGGCGCGCGCTGTCGGGCTGGCAGTCATGTTTTTTCCCATTGCCGGAATGCTGGTCACCCATTTTTTACCCGGCGGCTGGTGGCTGTTACTGGTGGGGTGGTCCTTCGTCTGGCCCCATTTCGCCTGGCAGCTTTCCTGCCGTGCCGCTTCACCGCATCAGCAGGAAATCTTCAATCTGAAGATCGATGCCATTATCGCAGGGGTCTGGATTGGTCTGATGGGGATGAATACGTTGCCCACCGCCGCGCTGGTGATGATGGTGGGGATGAATATGATGGGCTCTGGCGGCTGTCGTTTGTTTGTTCCGGGGATCTTCCTGACACTGCTCGCCGCGCTGGTGACGCTGCCGCTGGCCGGACGGACAGTTTTCTTCACTCCCGATCCGGTGGAGTGGGGGTTAACGCTTCCCGTACTTGTGCTTTATCCCATGCTGTTTGCCTGGCTCAGCCACCGCACCGCCGTCAGGCTTGCAGAGCATAAACGGCGGCTGGAAATGATGAGTACCCGCGACGGCATGACCGGGGTCTTTAATCGTCGGCACTGGGAAATGCTGCTGCGAAATGAATTTGAGCAGTGCCGTCGCAACCACTGCACCGCCACGATACTGCTGATCGATATCGACCATTTCAAGAATATCAACGACACCTGGGGGCACGATGTGGGCGATGAGGCGATCATTGCCATTACGCGCCAGCTGCAGATGTCGGTGCGGGCAGGGGATGCTATCGGCCGCTTTGGCGGGGATGAGTTTGCGGTGATTATGTCGCAGACCGCGGCGGAAAGCGCCATCGCCGTCATGTCCCGGGTACACGAGCGGCTGGAAAAACTGTCGTTACCGTGCGCGCCAAAAGAAGCGCTGCGCATAAGCGTAGGCGTTGCCCCCTGGGGGCCGCAGTTTGGACATTATCGGGAATGGCTGAAGGCGGCTGACGTCGCGTTGTACAGGGCGAAAAATGCCGGGCGCAGCCGCACCGAAGTGGCTGCCTGACGCCCGGCGGAGGTCATCAGGATTTACTCAGCTTCTCTGATTTTTCCATGCATTTTGCCATCGCTTCAATGACCGCCGAGCGGAACCCGCGCTCTTCCAGCACCCGCACCGCTTCGATGGTGGTACCGCCCGGAGAGCAGACCATATCTTTCAGTTCACCAGGGTGTTTGCCGGTCTCCAGCACCATTTTGGCGGAGCCCATGACGGCCTGGGCGGCGAACTTATACGCCTGCGCGCGCGGCATACCGCCAAGCACCGCGGCGTCGGCCATCGCTTCTAAAAACATAAAGACATACGCAGGGGCAGAACCACTCACGCCGACCACCGGGTGGATCATCGGTTCGGCAATCACTTCCGCCTCACCGAAGCAGCGGAAGATGTTCAGCACATCGGCCACTTCCTCTGAGGTCACCAGGGCGTTTGGCGTGACGGAGGTCATGCCGGCGTTCACCAGTGAAGGGGTATTGGGCATCGCGCGGACGATTTTGCGGTCGTGGCCCAGCGCGCGCGCCAGCTGATCGAGCGTGATGCCAGCGGCAATCGACACCACCAGCGTCTCTTTATTCAGGCTGGAGGTGATGTCGCTCAGCACTTTGATCATGATGTTCGGCTTAACGGCACCAAAGACGATATCGGCGACCTGGGCCACTTCCTGCGCGCTTTCGGCGGCATTGATCCCGTATTGATCGCGCAGCGCGGCGACCTTGTCCGGTGACGGGGTATAGACCCAAATCTGACCCGGCAGCACCTGCCCGCTGGCGATCAGGCCGCCCAGAATGGCTTTGCCCATGTTACCGCAGCCGATAAACCCGATTTTCTTGTCCATCACGATCCTCCGTCATTATGCGTTGTTTTCTCTGATTGATAGCTTAACAACGAAATGCAGGCGACAATAGTCGGCAGAGTCATTATGGGGAGACAATATGGCGATTTGGGTTGATGCGGACGCGTGTCCGAATGTGATTAAAGAGATTTTGTTTCGCGCTGCCGAGCGCGTTCAGATGCCGATGACGCTGGTGGCGAACCAGAATATTCGCGTACCGCCTTCGCGGTTCATCCGTTCTTTGCGCGTTCCGGCCGGGTTCGACGTGGCGGATAACGAAATTGTGCGCCTGTGTAGTGCGGAAGATCTGGTGATCACGGCGGATATCCCACTCGCCGCTGAAGTGCTGGAGAAAGGGGCGGCGGCGCTCAATCCGCGCAGCGAACGTTACTCGCCATCGACCATTCGGGAAAAGCTCACGATGCGCGATTTTATGGAGACAATGCGGGCCAGCGGCGTCCAGACCGGCGGACCGGACAGCCTGTCACAGCGCGATCGCCAGCAGTTCGCTGCCGAACTGGATAAATGGCTGCTGGAAGTGAAGCGCCGCACTGCGTAATGATAATTATTGTCAATTTGTGGTACAGTGTGACCTCCACAGGGTTGTCATCCCGTACCGCTTTGCAGTAAAGTAATCGCAACATCTTCTGCAATTATTTCTTTACACTCTTCAGCCATCCGGCATCAAGGGGAACACCTGGTTATGACCCAACCCATCTTTTTAGTTGGCCCCCGCGGCTGTGGGAAAACCACCGTTGGTCTGGAGCTGGCACGCGTGTGTCATCGCCAGTTTGTGGATACCGACCACTGGCTGCAAACCGAGGCCGGTAAAACCATCGCCGACATTGTTGAGCAGGAAGGGTGGGAGAGTTTTCGCGCACGCGAAACGGCCGCGCTGAAAGCAGTCACCACGCCATCAGCGGTGATTGCGACCGGCGGAGGCATTGTTCTGGCAGAGTGTAATCGTCGCTTTATGCGCGAAAAGGGGATTGTTATCTATCTCAGCGCGCCGGTGTCGGCTCTGGTCGGGCGTCTGGAGGCGTTTCCGGAAGAGGGGCAACGCCCGGCGCTGACCGCCAGACCGCTCAACGAAGAGGTGAGTGAAGTGCTGGCCGAACGCGATGCCCTGTACCGCGAAGCGGCTCATCACATCGTGGATGCGTCAGCGGCGCCCGAAGACGTTGTGATTCAGATTATTACCGCCCTGCGATTGGCGTGTGCCAGCTAAGCGGCGTCTATACTTATAGCTCAGACATAATAGAAGGATGAGCTATGCCAACCAGACCTCCCTATCCGCGTGAAGCGCGCATTGTTACCGTTGAAAAAGGCCAGACGGGTCATACCGTGACCTGGTATCAACTGCGTGCCGATCACCCCAAACCGGACTCGCTGATCAGTGAACACGAAACTGAACAGGAAGCGCTGGATGCGAAACGGCGCTACGAAGATCCCGACATAACCTGAACGTTTTCCTAAACGCTCCAGAATCGTGCCTGAATCACACTTTTTACTCATCGGGAAAGTTAAGCAGGAGTTAATATTTAGTTATTACAAGTAACTCCGGTATCGGCAGGCGATCTTTACATTTCGATGTCGGGATCACCTGCTACGCTTGGTGCTGTTTTGTTGAAAAAACGAACTGTGCAGCGTAGTGAGCCTGTACCTGTGTGCACGATGTTGGAGTAATGGAAGGCGATAAAGATGAAGGCAACGTTGGCGATCCTCACCATTGGTGTGGTCCCTGTAAGCGAAGTGTTACCGCTCTTAACCGAGCATGTATCTGAACAACAGATAACGCATCTCAGCCTGCTGGGCAAGATGAGTCGGGAAGAGGTCATGGAAGACTACGCTGTAGAGGCGGGGGAGGATCCCCTGGCGACGTTATTAAGTGACGGTAAACTGGCGCATGTTTCCCGCCAGAAGATCGAGCGATCGCTACAGGGCGTGATAGAAGTGCTCGATAATCAGGGTTATGACGTGATTTTGCTGATGAGTACCGCACCCATTAAGGGACTCACGGCGCGCAATGCGATTTTGCTGGAGCCGATGCGGATCATACCGCCGCTGGTGGCCTCGATTGTTGATGGTCATCAGGTGGGGGTGATTGTCCCCATCGAGGAGCTTATGGACAATCAGGAAGCAAAATGGCACGTACTTGAAAAAGTGCCCTTATACGCACTGGCTAATCCGTTCTGGGACAGTGAGGCCAAACTCATTGCTGCCGGGAAGGAGCTGCTCGAAAGAGGGGCCGATGTCTTGATCCTGGATTGCCTGGGTTTCCACCAGCACCACCGTGATTTACTGCAAAAAGCGCTGGATGTGCCCGTGCTGTTATCCAACGTTCTGATGGCTCGCCTGGCCTCGGAGCTTTTGATGTAATGATTTTGCGTGACAGGTGATGAGCATGGCCCCTATAGTGAATTTTTATCTAAAAATATAAGGGCCAGTTCATGCTTCAGAGTAACGAATACTTTTCCGGTAAAGTGAAATCCATTGGTTTTACCAGCAGCAGTACTGGCCGCGCCAGTGTTGGCGTGATGGCGGAAGGGGAGTACACCTTCGGCACGGCGGAAGCGGAAGAGATGACGGTGGTCAGCGGGGCGCTGAACGTCTTACTGCCGGGTGAAACGGAATGGAAAGTTTACGCTGCCGGACAGGTTTTCAACGTGCCTGGTCACAGTGAGTTCCATCTGCAGGTCGCTGAACCGACCTCTTATTTGTGCCGCTACCTGAAATGATTTTATTCCCTCTCCCCCATGGGGAGAGGGTTAGGTGGAATTATCTCTGCGCTTCGCCGCCGAGGCCTTCCACCAGATTCTGAATCAACGCGGCCAGCTCGCCGGTCATCAGGATGAAGTCCGCGTCAAAGCGCTGGGCGTAATCTTCCCTGTCGATATCTTCGTTCTGATCGCGCAACTCATCGCAGAACTTCAGACGCTTGATGGAACCATCGTCGCACATCACAAACTGAATACGCTGCTGCCAGTCGAGCGCCAGTTTTGTCACCACTTTGCCCGCTTCGATATGTACGGCGATCTCGTCGCTCACCAGATCCTGCTTTTTCGCACGGATCACGCCGCCATCTTCCAGCAGAGCTTTCAGCTCGGCTTCATCAAGGATCTGGAATCCCTGCGCCGCCGCACCGCTGCGTACCCATTCGGTCAACGTTAGCTCAATTGGCGTTTCCAGTGCCAGCGGAACCACCGGTAAAGAGCCGATACTTTTACGCAGCAGGGCCAGCGTATCTTCCGCTTTTTTCGCGCTGGCGCAGTCCACCATGATCAGCCCGTTAACGGTATCGATCCACATCATGGTCTGGCTGAAGCGGCTGAAGGCGCGCGGCAGCAGTGAGTGCAGAACTTCGTCTTTCAGCGAATCTTTTTCGGTTTTTTTCAGTTTTCGGCCCTGCTCGGCTTCCAGCTTGAAAATTTTCGCTTCGAGCGCCTGCTTCACCACCGGCGTGGGCAGAATTTTCTCTTCTTTACGGGCGCAGACGATGATTTGACCCGTGCTGCTGGCGTGGGTCAATGCATCGCTCTGTGAACCCATTGGCGGAACCCAGCCGGTTTTTGCCATATCCTGGCTACCGCAAGGGGAAAAGGTATAAGCGGCTAACTGTTTTTCCATCTCTTCTGCACGCAGCGAAACGTCGCGGCTGAGACGGTAAACCATCAAATTTTTGAACCACAGCATGATAATTTCCACGGCCTTGTCGTTAAATCAGCGGGCATGATAACGAATTGTCGCATCGCTTGCATTGCTAATCGGGAAGCGTGCTTCTACTCTGTTGATAATCAAAATAATGAGGAGAGTCTTGTGCGTATTGGGATTGATTTGGGCGGCACCAAAACCGAAGTCATCGCGCTGAGCGAGCAGGGCGAGCAGCTGTTCCGCCACCGTTTGCCGACGCCGCGCGATGATTATCACCAGACTATCGAGACGATTGCCACGCTGGTCGGGATGGCAGAGCAGGCGACAGGGCAAACCGGCAGCGTCGGGATGGGGATCCCAGGGTCGATCTCACCGTATACCGGGGTGGTAAAAAACGCCAACTCGACCTGGCTCAACGGCCAGCCATTTGATAAAGATTTAAGCGCGCGCCTCAACCGTGAAGTGCGTCTGGCTAACGACGCTAACTGTCTGGCGGTCTCTGAGGCCATCGACGGCGCGGCAGCCGGCGCCCAGACCGTGTTTGCCGTCATTATTGGTACCGGCTGCGGCGCGGGCGTGGCCTTTGGCGGTCGCGCCCATATCGGCGGTAACGGCACCGCGGGCGAATGGGGGCATAACCCGTTACCGTGGATGGATGAAGACGAACTCAAATACCGCACTGAAGTCCCGTGCTACTGCGGAAAACAGGGCTGTATTGAGACGTTTATCTCCGGCACCGGTTTTGCGACCGACTACCATCGTCTGAGTGGTCAGCCGCTCAAGGGCAACGAGATCATGCGTCTGGTCGAGGAGCAGGATCCGGTGGCGGAGCTGGCCCTGAGCCGCTACGAAATGCGTCTGGCGAAATCTCTGGCGCATGTGGTGAATATTCTCGATCCGGACGTGATTGTGCTGGGCGGCGGCATGAGCAACGTCGACCGGCTGTATGCCACGGTACCGACGCTGGTGAAGCAGTGGGTCTTTGGTGGCGAGTGTGAAACCCCTATCCGCAAAGCTGTCCACGGTGACTCCAGCGGCGTGCGCGGCGCGGCGTGGCTGTGGCCGGAATGAACGCAAAACGGCAACGCAAGTTGCCGTTTTTAATGTTTGTACCCTCTCCCTGTGGGAGAGGGCCAGGGTGAGGGCACCAGACCGCACCATCCCACCATTTATTCCACCGCAAACACCTTATCCAGCCTGCTATACCCCAGCCCGTTAATCTTCTTCACCTTGATCTGCACCGGAATACGCTCTTTCATCGCCTCAACATGGCTGATCACGCCGATGGTTTTCCCGGTGGCGTTCAGCGCATCAAGCGCATCCAGCGCGGTATCCAGCGTTTCGCTGTCGAGCGTGCCAAACCCTTCATCCAGGAACAGCGAATCGATCCGTGTTTTGTGACTCACCAGATCGGAAAGCGCCAGCGCCAGCGCCAGACTAACCAGGAAGCTCTCGCCGCCGGAGAGGGTACGGGTATCGCGCACCGCATCCGCCTGCCAGGTGTCGACCACTTCCAGCTCCAGCGCGTCGCTGGCCTTGCGCTGCAGCAGGTAGCGCCCGTGCAGGCGGTTAAGCTGCTGGTTGGCGAGCCAGACCAGATTGTCCAGCGTCAGCCCCTGCGCAAACTTACGGAATTTGTCGCCGGTACTGGAGCCGATAAGCGCGTTGAGATACCCCCAGTCGTCTGCCAGACGCGCAGCCTCTTCAATTTGCTGCATCAATGCCAGCTGATGCTGCCGGTTGTCGCTGTCCTGCTTAAGCTGTTGGCGGATCTCGCCCTGATGGGTGGTGTTCTCCCGAAGCTGTTGCGCCAGCTGCTGCAGCTGGGTTTGCAGCGTGGGCGCGTCAGCATCGAGCCCTTCCGGCCGCAGCGCCAGATGAGACTGCAGCTGCTGGTTAGCTTGCCCGCACAGCGCCGCGGCCTGCTGGATCTGGTTTTCCAGCGTCTGTTTAAGTTGTTCGAGGTGACGAAGCGTGGCTTCGTCCAGCAGCGCAGCAAGAAACGCATCCTGGTCGGCAAAGCAGCTTGTGGAGAGCGCTGCGGTGAATTGCGTCTGCGACTGCTGCAGGCGCGCTTGCTCCAGCGCTTCCTGCTGCTGCTGTGCACTAAGCTGGCTTTGCAGCGACACGCACTCGTCGTGGATGGCGCGCCAGTCATCCGGAATAGTCGCTTCAGTGTCTTCACCATGGCTTACCGGCAGCGCGTCGAGCAGCGGCTGCAGAGCGTTCATTCGTTCCTGAAGTACACCCTGCTGCGTTTGCTTCTCCTGCCACTGGGCGAATTCAGCCTCACGGGCCTGCAGCCAGGCGGCTTCATCTCCCTCTTCCGGGACGTTAAGTGATAATGAGAACATGGTGTGCTCCAGCGCCTGTCGCGCGACAGTCAGCTGCTGCTGATACTGCCGCTCCTGCGCTTCCTGCTCATGAAGCTGATTTTGCAGGGTCAGACGCTGACTGAGTTGATAAAGCTGGCGCTCGTAGTGTTCCTGCTCGTTCATCCATGGCGCGATATCGTCCTGTATTGTTAACGCGACATTCAGGGACGCGCAGGTTTCCTGCCACTCTTTAGCGAGCGCTTGCTCTTCCTGAGACAGCGTCTGCGCGTCGTCTGTCTCACGCTGGATCTGCTGAGTGAGGGCATTGACCTGTCCCAGCACCAGCAGGCCTTCCTCTTTAAGCGAGGCGACCTCTTTTTCCAGGGCATCACGGCGACGTTGATTATCCGTCAGTTCAAGCGAGCGGTATGTCTCCACGGCAGGATGCTCGCTGGAGCCGCACAGCGGACAGGGTTTGCCTGCCTCAAGTTGAGAACGGTAATGCTCCAGCTTCTTAATTGTCGCTTCGGTTTCGCACAGGGCTTTCAAATCGAGATAGTGCTGGTTTTTCTCTTTGTACTGCTGGCGGCGCAGCGTCAGCGTTTCAGTGAGCTTCGCCTGTTCCGCCTGGGCTTTTTGCAGGATTTGCGCATTTTGCAGCAGACGCTTTTGCAGTGGCTGATAGCGCGCATGAAGCGACGTTAGCCGCTGGCGCAGCGGGCGCGTCCGGGACTGTTGCTCCATGGCGGCGCTCACCTCATCGGAGGTCAGCGTCAGCGTATTTTCCGGCATCTCTGCCAGCTTCTGGCGTAGCTCAGCCATTCGTGCGGCAAGGGTGGCGATGTGCGTTTTATCGCGGGTCAGCTGGCTGAATTGCGCGCGCCAGCCGGCAATTTCCTGGCCCAACAGGCGATAGCGTTCGTGCTCCGCCAGCCACTGCGCCAGTGCGGTCATTTCGGTCTGAAGCTGCGCGTGGTTACGCAGGGCGGTATTGCGGATCCGCGCACGCAGCGCGGTTCTGGATTGTAAGCGAGTATTTACTTCGATAATTCGCTGCCGGGTTTGCGTCAGACGCACGGTTTGCTCCTGCAGATGTTCCCAAAGCGGGCGGAGCTGGGCGGCTGGTTGAGCAAGCTGGAGTTTGGCCAGTTCAGGCGCAGCGTCCGTCAGCGCCTGTTGCGCCTGCTGCTGCATCGCGGTGACACGCTGCTGCTCGCGCACCAGTTCATCATGGCGCGTAAGCCACTGAAAATTTTTCTGCTGGCTTTGCTGCTGTACCAGCAGGGTTTTCTCTTCGTCAGTAAGTGCCTGCAAACTTTGCTGTAACTGCTGCTGTTGCTCTTCGCTCAGCAGCACGACGCCCGCCGCCTGCGCCTCACACTTTTCAAGCCTACTGCGGGCGGATTTATGTTTCTCAAAGACCATGGCGGAGATCTGGCCGTAGATCTCGGTGCCGGTCAGCTCTTCCAGCAGTTCAGCCCGATCGCCCGGTTTGGCATTGAGGAAGGCGGCAAATTGTCCCTGAGAGAGCAGCATTGAGCGGGTAAAACGGCCATAATCCAGCCCGGTGAGGGCGGCAGTTTGCTCCAGCTTATCCGTCACTTTGTCGGCCAGGATTTTGCCATCTTCGCAGCGCGCCAGCTCCACACGCGGCGCCTGCAGGTTGCCGTCAGGCTGATTGCGCGCCCGGTTCTGGCTCCAGAAAGCGCGATAGGCCGTCCCTTTTACCTCAAACTCAACCTCGGCCAGACACTCGGCGGTGTCGCGCGTCATCAGGTCATTTTGCGCCTGAGAAACCTTACTCAGACGTGGGGTTTCGTGATAAAGCGCCAGGCAGATGGCGTCGAGCAGGGTGGTTTTGCCTGCCCCGGTCGCACCGGTAATGGCAAACAGCCCGTTGCTGGCAAAGGGCTCAGCGGTAAAGTCAATTTTCCACTCGCCCTTGAGGGAGTTGAGATTTTTCAGGCGCAGGCTCAGAATTTTCATGCGTTTTCATCCTCATCTTTGAGCGCATGCAGGGTATGGGAGAACAACTCGCTGAGCCTTGCGCGCTTCGCGTCGTCTATCTCCTCCTGCGAAAGCCTGCGTTCGAACACCTCTTCTACCTTCAGTTCGCTGAGGGTTTCACGCCGGGCGCTGAGCAGAATTTTCTCGCGCTGCTCGCGGCTGCGGCGCACCAGTAAGACTTCAACCGGCAGATCTTCAGTCAACGCCTGGATTTTCCGCTGCATATCATGCAGGTAGTCATCGGTGGTGATTTCGATATCCAGCCAGATGGGAGGATCCTGCTCGACACCGCGCCACTGCTCCAGCTGGGCGGTAATGGCATCGAGATCGCCCTTCAGCACCGCCAGGGGCTGAGTGACCGGCACCTCCAGCGTCTCGACGGTGCTGAGTTTGCCCCCGGTGAAGCTCACCAGATGCACAGATTTGGCTTTACCCGTTTCATCGAAACTGAGTGAAAGGGGGGAGCCGCAGTAGCGAATGTGTTCGCAGCCGCCGATAACCTGCGCGCGGTGGATATGCCCAAGCGCAATGTAGTCCGCTGGCGGGAAGTTTTGCGCCGGAAAGGCGTCGAGCGTGCCGATATAGATGTCACGAACGGCGTCACTTTTACTGGCCCCGACGGTGGTGAGATGCCCGGTCGCAATCACCGGAATCGGCTGTTCGCCGCGCAGGGCGCAGGCTTCGGCGTACTGCTGGTGATAATACTCAGTGATGGCCTGTAAAAGATGTTGCTGTTTTTGCGCGCCTGACAGCCCAGCCTGGCTTTGCACGATATCGCGGGGACGTAAAAACGGGATGGGGCACAGTACCGCCCCTGGTGTACCGTCCCGTTTTTTCAGGATCTGCGGGGCGTGCCCGGCGCTGGCGACGACGGTGGTATTAAGAAAGGCCAGGATGTCGCGGGATTCGTTGAGCGTCGCGACGGAATCATGGTTACCGGCGACAATCACCAGATGACAGCCGGTTTGCTGCAAATTCACCACGAAGCGGTTATACAGTTCTCGCGCATAGCTGGGAGGAGAGCCGGTATCAAAGATGTCACCCGCCACAATAATCGCATCTACCTCATGCGCCTGGGCCATTTCCAGCAGCCAGTTCAGGAACGCGTCATGTTCAGCCGCACGGCTTTTGCTGTAAAAATTTTGACCCAGATGCCAGTCCGAGGTGTGAAGTATGCGCATAGCTGATCCGTGGCGAAAAAGAGAAAGCAGGATTATAAACCTTCAGGGAAGGGAAAATAACCGCTGTAATAAAACAACAGTTTGGCTATTGTCGTGGTACTGTTTTTCATAAATCTGTCATAAATCTGACGCATAATGGCGCCGAATTACAAACTTGTAACGTACATAAGATAAGACAGGGCAAAGTATGGCGAGACGTATTCTGGTCGTAGAAGATGAAGCTCCAATTCGTGAAATGGTGTGCTTCGTGCTCGAGCAAAATGGCTTCCAGCCGGTTGAAGCGGAAGATTATGACAGCGCAGTGAACCAGCTGAATGAACCCTGGCCCGATCTGATTCTGCTGGACTGGATGTTGCCCGGCGGTTCCGGACTGCAGTTTATCAAGCACCTGAAGCGTGAAGCGCTGACCCGCGACATCCCGGTGGTGATGCTGACGGCGCGCGGTGAAGAAGAGGATCGCGTGCGCGGTCTGGAGACCGGCGCGGACGACTACATTACCAAACCGTTTTCACCGAAAGAGCTGGTGGCCCGCATTAAAGCCGTGATGCGCCGCATTTCACCGATGGCGGTGGAAGAGGTGATCGAGATGCAGGGACTGAGCCTTGACCCCACCTCACACCGCGTAATGACCGGTGAAAATCCCCTCGACATGGGGCCTACCGAATTTAAACTCCTGCACTTCTTTATGACTCACCCGGAACGCGTTTACAGCCGCGAGCAGTTGCTGAATAACGTCTGGGGAACTAACGTGTATGTCGAAGACCGGACGGTTGACGTACATATCCGCCGCCTGCGAAAAGCGCTGGAACTGAGCGGCCACGATCGCATGGTGCAGACGGTCCGCGGCACGGGTTATCGTTTTTCTACCCGTTTCTGAACAATGACAGGAGTGTGACGCGTGCTGGAACGTCTGTCATGGAAAAGGCTCGTCTTTGAACTGATCTTATGTTGTATTCCGGCCTTCATTCTGGGGGCCTTTCTTGGACACCTGCCGTGGTTTCTGCTGGCGTCGGTCACCGGGCTGCTGATCTGGCATTTCTGGAACCTGCTGCGCCTCTCCTGGTGGCTGTGGGTTGACCGCAGTATGACGCCGCCGCCGGGAAGCGGCAGCTGGGAGCCGCTGCTGTACGGTCTGCATCAGATGCAGATGCGTAATAAAAAGCGCCGCCGCGAGCTGGGAAGCCTGATTAAGCGTTTTCGCAGCGGTGCGGAATCGCTGCCGGATGCGGTCATCCTGACCACCGAAGAAGGGACCATCTTCTGGTGTAATGGTCTGGCGCAACAGCTGTTGGGCCTGCGCTGGCCGGATGATAATGGCCAGAATATCCTCAACCTTCTGCGCTATCCCGAGTTCACGCTGTACCTGAAAAAGCGTGATTTTACCCGACCGCACAATCTGAAGCTCAATAACGGTCGCCATCTGGAAATCCGCGTGATGCCCTACAGCGACAAGCAGTGGCTGATGGTGGCGCGCGATGTTACCCAGATGCACCAGCTGGAGGGGGCGCGTCGCAACTTCTTTGCAAACGTCAGCCATGAACTGCGGACTCCGCTGACCGTGCTTCAGGGCTATCTGGAGATGATGCAGGAGCAAACGCTTGAAGGTGCGCCGCGCGAAAAAGCGCTGCACACCATGCGCGAGCAAACGCACCGGATGGAAGGCCTGGTGAAGCAGTTGCTGACGCTCTCGAAGATTGAAGCCGCGCCAACGCTTGCGCTGAATGACACCATCGATGTGCCAATGATGCTGCGGGTCGTGGAGGGTGAAGCGCAAACCTTAAGCCACAACAGGCATCACCTGACCTTTGAGGTCGACAACACGCTAAAGGTGCTGGGCAGTGAAGATGAACTGCGTAGTGCCATTTCAAACCTGGTGTATAACGCGGTGAACCATACGCCGGAAGGGACGGACATCGTGGTGCGCTGGCACCATACCCCGACGGGAGCCGAATTTAGCGTGGAGGACAACGGGCCGGGTATCGCGCCGGAGCATATTCCGCGTCTCACCGAGCGCTTCTACCGCGTGGATAAAGCACGTTCGCGGCAGACCGGAGGAAGCGGCCTGGGGCTGGCGATTGTTAAACATGCGGTGAATCACCACGAAAGCCGTCTCGATATTGCGAGCACGCTGGGTAAAGGAACCCGCTTCAGCTTCGTGATCCCGGAACGATTAATTGCCAAAAAGATCGCCTGACAGTCGGTGTGTCATTTTACCTTTCCACGGGTCAGCCTCTGCTGGCCCGTTTGCTTTGCAGTCAGGCGAAACGCGGATGAATTTTATACGGTTGGTGCTTTTTTGTTCGCATGATTAGCCATGGCTTTTTCATGAAATTAGCGAATTATTCTGGTCCGTATTTTCATGCTGGCATATTGTTCTGGTTTTGCGATCCCTCCTTGCCTTTAAACGTTATAAGCGTTTAAATTGCGCCCCAGATACTGTCAGACCGACTGTATTTGCGTGGTAAATCGAAAAACTATTCTTCTCCACGCCAGGACGGGAGCATTTCCCGCTGAAATTGAGTAATTTTTCGGCTGTATCGTCCCGTCAGGGAAGACGAAAATCTCAATGTTTTCAACACCACATCCACAGGCAGTAAGGTTTTATGACCCATCACTTAAAATCGCGTGACATCATCGCGCTGGGCTTTATGACATTTGCGCTGTTCGTTGGCGCAGGCAACATCATTTTTCCTCCCATGGTTGGCTTACAGGCGGGTGAACACGTCTGGACGGCTGCGTTTGGTTTCCTGATTACTGCCGTGGGTCTGCCGGTGCTGACCGTCATCGCGCTGGCGAAAGTCGGTGGCGGTGTGGATAGCCTCAGCACCCCGATTGGCAAAGTGGCGGGCGTTCTGCTGGCAACCGTCTGCTATCTGGCTGTTGGTCCGCTGTTTGCGACCCCGCGTACGGCGACCGTTTCCTTCGAAGTGGGGATTGCTCCCCTGACCGGTGACGGCGCGATGCCGCTGTTTATCTACAGCCTGATTTACTTCGCGATTGTGATTCTGGTTTCCCTCTATCCGGGCAAGCTGCTGGATACCGTAGGTAACTTCCTTGCACCGCTGAAAATTGTGGCGCTGATTGTCCTGGCGGTAGCGGCGGTTGTCTGGCCTGCAGGCCCGATCAGCGACGCGATGGACGCCTACAAAAACGCCGCGTTCTCTAACGGCTTTGTGAACGGCTATCTGACGATGGATACGCTGGGGGCGATGGTGTTTGGTATCGTTATCGTTAATGCCGCACGTTCCCGCGGTGTGACCGAAGCGCGCCTGCTGACCCGCTATACCATCTGGGCTGGCCTGATGGCTGGCGTGGGCCTGACGCTGCTGTATCTGGCGCTGTTCCGTCTGGGCTCCGACAGCGCCATGCTGGTGGATCAGAACGCGAACGGTGCGGCTATCCTGCACGCTTACGTCCAGCACACCTTCGGTGGCGCGGGCAGTATGCTGCTGGCGGCGCTGATCTTCCTGGCGTGTCTGGTGACCGCGGTTGGCCTGACCTGCGCCTGTGCAGAGTTCTTCGCGCAGTATCTGCCGCTCTCTTACCGCACCCTGGTGTTTATCCTCGGTATCTTCTCCATGGCGGTGTCTAACCTCGGTCTGAGCCACCTGATTCAGGTCTCGATTCCGGTGCTGACAGCGATTTACCCGCCGTGTATCGTGCTGGTGGTGCTGAGCTTTACTCGCCCGTGGTGGAATAACTCCTCACGAATTATTGCGCCAGCCATGTTTATCAGCCTGATTTTTGGTATCCTTGACGGGATTAAAGCATCAGCGTTTGCGCAAATACTGCCAGCCTGGACACAGCGTCTGCCGCTGTCCGAGCAGGGCCTGGCCTGGCTGATGCCTACCGTTGTTGCACTGGTGCTGGCGATTATCTGGGACCGTGCTGCAGGGCGTCAGGTGACATCAAACGCCCATTAATCAACGGCAACAAACTGTTTAACCACGGGGCTTAAGGCCCCGTGGTTTTTTGTTTTTTCGTGTTGAATGGCAAGATTTAAATGGAAAGCACTAACAAACTCAAACGTGGGCTGAGCACGCGCCACATTCGCTTTATGGCGCTGGGCTCTGCTATCGGTACCGGTCTTTTTTATGGCTCGGCAGATGCCATCAAAATGGCCGGTCCCAGCGTTCTGCTGGCCTATATCATCGGCGGCGTGGCGGCGTATATCATCATGCGCGCCCTCGGTGAAATGTCTGTTCACAATCCGTCCGCCAGCTCATTCTCGCGCTATGCGCAGGAAAACCTCGGCCCGCTGGCCGGGTTCATCACCGGCTGGACCTACTGTTTCGAAATCCTGATTGTGGCGATCGCCGACGTAACGGCGTTTGGCATCTATATGGGCGTCTGGTTCCCGGCGGTGCCGCACTGGATTTGGGTCCTGAGCGTGGTGCTGATCATCTGTGCCGTTAACCTGATGAGCGTGAAGGTGTTTGGCGAACTGGAGTTCTGGTTCTCCTTCTTCAAAGTCGCCACCATCATCATCATGATTGTGGCCGGTTTCGGTATCATCATCTGGGGGATTGGCAACGGCGGTCAGCCAACCGGTATCCATAACCTCTGGAGCAACGGTGGCTTCTTCAGCAACGGCTGGCTCGGCATGGTGATGTCGTTGCAGATGGTGATGTTCGCTTACGGCGGTATCGAGATTATCGGTATCACCGCCGGGGAAGCAAAAAACCCGGAGAAATCCATTCCACGCGCCATCAACTCCGTGCCGATGCGTATTCTGGTGTTCTATGTGGGGACGCTGTTCGTCATTATGTCCATCTACCCGTGGAATCAGGTGGGCACTAACGGTAGCCCGTTTGTGCTGACCTTCCAGCATATGGGCATCGCGTTTGCGGCCAGTATTCTGAACTTTGTGGTGCTGACCGCCTCACTTTCCGCGATCAACAGTGACGTTTTTGGCGTGGGCCGTATGCTCCACGGCATGGCGGAGCAGGGCAGTGCGCCGAAGGTGTTCGCTAAAACCTCACGTCGCGGCACGCCGTGGGTAACGGTCGTGGTCATGACCGTTGCGCTGCTGTTCTCGGTTTACCTGAACTACATCATGCCGGAGAACGTTTTCCTGGTGATTGCGTCTCTCGCGACCTTCGCAACCGTCTGGGTGTGGATCATGATCCTGCTGTCGCAGATTGCGTTCCGCCGTCGTCTCTCGCCGGATGAGGCGAAAGCGCTGAAGTTCAAAGTTCCGGGTGGTGTCGCAACGACCGTCGTCGGGCTGATCTTCCTGGTGTTTATCATTGGCCTGATTGGCTACCACCCGGATACCCGTATTTCTCTCTACGTCGGCTGTGCGTGGATCGTGCTGCTGCTGGTGGGCTGGATGTTTAAGTGCCGCCGCGACCGCCAGCTGGCGGAAGCGCAGTAAGGTAAAAATGCCGGGTGGCGCTGCGCTTACCCGGCCTACACTCCCTTTTACCCCCGAAAAAAACTCCTCCCCCGTCCTCCTCCCCCAATAAATCACATCATGGTGAGCTATCCTTAACCACCCTGTGGCAAGGTGACGTCAATTTCATCAAAGGGGATTCGTGATGTTAAATGCCTGGCACCTTCCGGTTGCCCCATTTGTTAAGCAAAACAAAGACAACCTTGTGATTACGCTCTGGCTGGCCGGGGAAAACCAGCCTGAACGCGTGACGCTCCGCGCCGAAGTGGATAATGAAGAAACCACGCTGAAAATGCATAAACAGCGCAGCCAGCCGCAGCCGGGGATCACGGCGTGGCGGGCGAATATCGACCTGAGCAGCGGCCAGCCGCGCCGTCGCTACAGCTTCAAACTGCTGTGGAATAACCGCCAGCTGTGGTTTACCCCGCAGGGATTTAGCCGTTTCCCGCCTGCACGGCTGGAACAGTTTGCCGTTGATTACCCGGATAACGGCCCGCAGTGGGTTAACGATCAGGTCTTTTACCAGATCTTCCCGGACCGTTTTGCCCGCAGCCAGAAGCGAACTGCCGAACAGGATAAGGTCTATTACCACCATGCAGCGGGCCATGACATCATTCTGAAAGCGTGGGATGAACCGTTAACCGCGCAGGCTGGCGGCTCGACTTTTTACGGCGGCGATCTGGACGGCATCAGCGAGAAGCTGCCGTATCTGAAAAAACTGGGCGTAACGGCGCTGTATCTCAACCCGGTGTTTAAAGCCCCGAGCGTACATAAATACGATACCGAAGATTATCGCCACGTTGACCCGCAGTTTGGCGGTGATGAGGCGCTGCTGCGCCTGCGTCAGAATACGCAAAATGAAGGCATGCGCCTTATTCTCGACGGGGTATTCAACCACAGCGGCGATTCTCACGCCTGGTTTGACCGCCATAATCAGTCGATGGGCGGGGCATGTCATAACCCGGATTCGCCGCAGCGCGACTGGTACAGCTTTAACGAGGAGGGCCGTGCGCTGGACTGGCTGGGCTACCCGAGCCTGCCGAAGCTGGATTTTCAGTCGCCTTCTCTTATCGATGAAGTTTACGGCGGTGAAAACAGTATCGTCCGTCACTGGCTGAAGGCACCCTGGAATATGGACGGCTGGCGTCTGGACGTGGTGCATATGCTCGGTGAGGCGGGCGGGGCGCGGAATAACCTTCAGCACGTCGCCGGGATCACGCGCTCGGCGAAAGCGGCCCAGCCTGAGGCGTTTGTGTTTGGCGAACACTTTGGCGACGCGCGTCAGTGGCTGCAGGCCGATGCGGAAGACGCGGCGATGAACTACCGCGGCTTCACCTTCCCGTTGTGGGGTTTCCTCGCCAACACCGACATCTCCTACGATCCGAATCATATCGATGCGGAAACCTGCATGGCGTGGATGGAGAACTATCGTGCCGGTCTGTCCCATCAGCAGCAGTTGCGGATGTTTAACCAGCTCGATAGCCATGATACCGCGCGCTTTAAATCCCTGCTCGGCAAGGATGTCGCGCGTCTGCCGCTGGCGGTCACCTGGCTCTTCACCTGGCCGGGCGTACCGTGCATCTACTATGGCGACGAAGTGGGGCTGGACGGGAACAACGATCCGTTCTGCCGCAAAACGTTCCCGTGGGCGCCAGAGCAGCAGGACAAGGTACTGTTCAGTCTGTATCAGCGGCTGGCGAAGCTGCGCAAGCAGAGTCTCGCCCTGCGCTACGGCGGCTGTCAGGTGGTGTATGCTCACGATAACGTGGTGGTCTTTGTCCGGGTTTATCAGCAGCAGCGCGTGCTGGTGGCGATTAACCGGGGTGAGGCCTGCGAAGTGGTGCTGGAATATTCACCGCTGCTGGCAGATAAGACGTGGAAGAGCAAAGAGGGTAAAGCGACGTTGCAGGACGGCGTGCTTTCGCTTTCGGCGATCTCCGCGACGGTCTGGTTCGGCAGTTAATCGCGAACGGAACGGTTTTCACCTTTTAAGATGGCGCAAATGCAACGAGTTGTGTCAATCTTAACAGATCGTTTACGGTGAAGGTGGAAACATGGACGAGCTTTACATCCTTGGCTGTTTATTTCTGGTTTTTGCGCTGGTGGTTGCGCCCGTGCTTGCGGTTATTGGCTTTAATCGAAGCTCGGCGGCACAACAGGAGATCGCCCGACTTCGCCAGCGCATTGAGGCCCTTGAACAGCGCGGCGTGGCGGAGAACGCACCGGAGCCTGAACAGGCCGTTGCGCCGGCGGACATGACCGAACCGGTGGTCGATGACGCGCCCGCGCCTGTCGACCCCTGGCGCCCGGAGAGTTCCGCCGTTGCGGCAGCGCCCGTTGCACCCCCAGCGCGAGCGACTAAACAGCCTTCTGCCTTTGGCGGCATGCTGTCGTCGCTGGTGCGCTGGTTCATGCAGGGGAATCCGCTGGCGAAACTGGGGATCCTGCTGCTCTTTCTTGGGCTTTCATTCCTGCTGCGCTATACCGTCGAGCACTCCCTGTTCCCGCTTGAGCTTCGTCTGGCCGCGACGGCGCTGTTTGCTATCGTCCTGCTGGCCCTCGGGTGGCGGCTGCGGCACAGACAGCGCGTCTATGCGCTGATCCTTCAGGGGGGCGCGACAGGCATTCTCTATCTGACCGTCTTCGGCGCTTTCCGGCTCTGGCAAATGTTGCCGATGACGCTGGCCTTTGCATTGCTGGTGGTGATTTGCGCGGCGAGCGTCGGGCTGGCAGTGCTGCAGAAGGCGCTGAGCCTTGCCATGCTGGCAAGCCTCGGTGGCTATCTTGCGCCGCTGCTGTTGTCTACCGGGGGCGGTAGCTTTGTGGCGCTGTTCTCTTTCTATCTCCTGCTTTCCATCGGCATTCTCGCGATTAGCATCTGGCAGCACTGGCGCGAGCTCAATCTCCTCGGGCTGCTGTTTACGTTCGGCGTGGGCGGCCTGTGGGGGCTGAACGACTACAGGCCAGAAGACTATTGGGTCTGCCAGCTGTTCCTGATTGCCAACACGTTGATATTCGGCGTGCTGAGCGTGGCGCTGTCGCTGCGGGCGCAGGAGAAAGGCAAGCAGATTATTGACGGTGTCCTGCTGTTTGCCCCGCCGCTGGTTGGTTTTGGCATGCAGTATGGCATGACGCAGCACTGGACCTACGGCCCGGCACTGAGTGCCCTCGGATATGGCGCCTTTTATCTTGCCCTCGCGTTCCTCGCCCTGCGGCGCTATCCCTCTCTCGGACGGCCGCTGGTTATGGCGGCGCTGGCAATCGGCGGCGGGTTTGCCACGCTCGCCATTCCGCTGGCGCTGTCGGCGCGCTGGACGGCAATGGCCTGGGCGCTGGAGGGGCTGGGCATCCTCTGGCTGGGCGTACAACAGCAGCAGCGGCGCATGAGCTATAGCGGGACGGCGCTACTGGTGCTGGCGCTTGGCAGCGCGCTGTGGGCGCAAACGAATGGTGTGACGTCGCTGAGCCTGCTGCTGATCTTCACCATCCTCAGCCTTTGCTGGCTGGCTGCGGCCTGGCTGTGGCGGACTCTCTTGCTGCCGGTCAGCTGGGCGCTGCTGGCAGGCGGGCTATTGTTCTGGATAGTGGCGCAGCTGGGGGCCGCGCAGCTAATGCTGAAGCAGGAAGTATCTGTTCTGGCAGGCGTGCTGGCGCTCTCGGCCGTGTCGGTCTGGGGCTGGCGGCAGGCCGCCGTGCGTCTGGCGTGGCGGGAGCTGGATGCCAGCAAATGGCTGCTGTGGCCGCTGATGCTGCTGATGGTGGGTTATCAGCTCTGGCATCAGCAGGTCTTTGCCGCCGGCTGGTCAAATCTGGCGTGGTGCGTTGCGCTTCCTGCCGCGCTGATGATGCTGTGGCGCGACGGTGAAAGGCTCCTGCCGCGTATCGCGATGGGGCTGCATCTGTCGCTGTTCTGGATGATTTTACTGGCGCTGGCGGCGGAGCTTTACTGGTTTGCCCGGTCGCTGCCGTGGGGGATGGCGGCCTGGGGCAGTGGACTGGCGATGGCCGCGGGTGGCGGTTTGATTATGGCACTCCGGGCTGCGGTACGGCGTCGCGTTTGGCCCTTCCGGGAGTGGCCTGCGCTTTATGCCTGCCTGGCACCGATCCCTGTGGTCGTGGCGCTGCTGGTATTGCTGGTCGTGACCAATTTCCAGGACGGTGTGGTCTATCGTCAGACCTGGCTGCCGCTGGTGAATCCGCTTGAGGAAGGTGCCGCGTTCGCACTGCTGGGGCTGGTGGTCTTTTATCGGGCGGTGGATCGCTACTACCCGGCATTGCTTGCGCAAGCGCGCCCGTGGCCTGCCGTCGCGCTGATGGCGTTTGGCTTCTGGTGGCTTAACGGTGCGCTGATGCGCGCCCTGGCCTGGTACGGCGACGTGGCCTGGAATATGGCATCGCTGTGGGATTCGCGGCTTATCCAGACCAGCTTTGCCCTGTTCTGGATGCTGAGCGCGCTGGTGGTCATGATCCATGCCACCCGTCGGGCTTCCCGGCTGGAGTGGCTCTGCGGCGCCGTGCTGCTCGGTGTGGTGATGGTTAAACTGATGCTGGTAGACAGCGCGGGCGGAGGCGGTCTGTCGCGCGCGGTGGCGTTTATCGGCGTGGCGATACTGGTGCTGATTGTGGGGTATTTCTCACCGCTGCCGCCCAAAACAGGAGATGAAAAATGAAATGGATGAATGCGGTAGTGTGTACCGCGCTGCTGGCGCTTTGCGGCCCGGCGCTTTGCGACGAGGGACAAACGGAATCGCCACGGGACTATGCCTTTGGTCGTTCACTCGATACGTCTGCCCCTTCCCAGTGGTATCGGGTCATGCTTCCGCTCGCCGTTTATGAACAGAGCACGTCACCAGAACTGCATGATGTTCGCGTCTTTAATCAGTCGGGCGAGCCGGTGCCTTTTAGCCTGGTCACCGCCACGCGTCCGCAGGCGACCCCGCAATCCACGGCGCTGCGCCTCTTCCCTCTGGACGCGTCGCCGCTTGCGCCTTCGCGAGACGCCGGGGATAGCGATAAGGTCCTGCTCCGTTCCCGCAACGGCGTGGAGATTGTGCTGGAAGGGCAAAACACGGCCGCCTCAGGGCAACATTACCTCCTGACGCTGCCGGAGCAGAACGCAGGGGAGATTGCCCTGTCCCAGCTTCAGCTGCTCTGGAATGCTCCCCGGACACCGTGGCAGGGAACCGCGTCGGTCTATTACAGCGAGGATCTTAAGCGTTGGTTTAGCCTGCGTGAGGATATGCCCTTGCTGGATGTCATCAGCGGTCAGGATCGTCTTAAGCTCGATCGGATCGATACCGACATGGTGCTGTCTCCCGATGCGAACCGCTATCTGCTGATGGTGCTGAATTCGGAACACCCGGGTCTGACACTGACCGGCGTAAACGCAATTAGCGCACCGGCGCAGGCCATGTCTGAAGAAATGAGTCTGGAGGCCGAGGCGGAACCGTTATCGGCAAGCGAAGCGCAATGGCACTGGACACATCCGCAGCCCCTGAGCGCGGTCAGTATCACCCTGAATGGTAACGGTGTCCTTCCCGTGGAAATCGCCTGGCGGAGTACGGAAAAAGACACATGGCATCCCCTGAAGAAAGAGGTCCTTTACCGTCTGGAGGGGAAAACATCGGCACCGGTTTCGCTCAACGGCGGGCTGGTCCAGGCGGTGAAAATCACGACGCTGAATGCGCGTCTGCCGGAAAACCTGCCGGTCGTGACGGGGCATCGCGACCGCTATGACCTCGTGTTCAACGCGCAGGGGAAAGCGCCGTACGTGCTCGCCTGGGGCAACGGAGCAGCAAAGCCTGCCAGCGTGGAGCCCGACATGCTGATCCCTGCCGACCTGCGCAAAACCTATGATCTGGCAAATCTGCCGCAGGCTGACATTCAGGATAATGTCGCATTAGGCGGCGAGGGGCGTTTAACCGCCACGTCCGCGGCCGAGCGGGAGAGCAGGATGAACACGCTACTGGTCTGGGGCGTGCTGATTGCGGGTGTCGTTCTGCTGGCGGGCATGGCCTGGCGCATCTGGCGAGAGACGCAGCGTAAGGCATAAAAAAAGGCCCGCATTAGCGGGCCTTCTCGTAAACCGTGCCGATTACAGGCTGGATACGTTCTCGGACAGGTATTTTGCTACGCCGTCTGGAGAAGCAGCCATACCTTCTTTTCCTTTTTCCCACTGAGCCGGGCACACTTCACCGTGCTCTTCGTGGAACTGCAGCGCGTCAACCATACGCAGCATTTCGTCGATGTTACGACCCAGCGGCAGATCGTTCACAACCTGGTGACGCACGATGCCGTTTGCGTCGATCAGGAAAGAACCACGCAGTGCAACGCCAGCGTCCGGATGTTCGATACCGTAAGCCTGCTGGATTTCGCGTTTGATGTCCGCAACCATTGCGTATTTCACCGCACCGATGCCGCCTTTGTCGACAGGGGTGTTACGCCATGCGTTGTGTACAAACTCAGAGTCGAAGGAGACGCCAACCACTTCCACGCCACGCTTCTGGAATTCTTCATAACGTTTGTCGAACGCGATCAGTTCAGACGGGCAAACGAAAGTGAAGTCCATTGGCCAGAAGAACAGAACGGTCGCTTTACCGTTGGTGTGCTGTTTGAAGTTGAAGTTTTCAACGATTTCACCGTTGCCCAGAACTGCTGCAGCTGTAAAATCCGGAGCCGGACGAGTTACCAGAACCATATGATTCTCCTGTAGATACTAAGGTTATTTGGAACGCAACGCGAGCCAGTATAGAGAGTGTTCAGGGATAAGACAAAGAGGTGGTGACAATCGTTCCGCCAGCTTTTACCTATCAATGTGAATTCTGTCAGAGCTGTTTGCTTTTCGCCTGGGCCATCATGCGCGGGTAAAATTGCCAGAAACGCGTTTCCAGCGCGTCGTAATGTTCATCCAGGTCATACCAGGAGTCGCGCAGGGCATCCAGCCGCGGGCGGCGGCTCGCCATGCCGTTTAACACATTCTGAATGAAGTCCATATCGCGGTAGCGCTCCAGCCAGCGTTCTGACCACAGATAGTTATTGAGATTCACAAAGCGCGGCGGCGAGTCGGGCAGAATAATCGACACCTGCTGATGGGCGTAGCGTACAAACTCCGGCAATGGCATCTCCGGCGACAGCTGTCCCCAGTGGCGCGACAGGAAGTGATCCCACATCACGTCGAGCGTGATCGGCGCGACGCGGCGCGTTTCGGGGCGAAACCACCCTTTGGCCTCGGTCACTTCCGGCAGGTTATCCGTCAGGACGTCGATGCGGCGATGCATAAAAATGCCGTCGACCACCTCAGGGGAATAGTTTTCGGCGGGGTTGCCGCGCACGAAATCGGCCAGCAAATTACCGGAAAGGGAGCTGTCAGCGAGGTGAGCGAGATGCAGGTGAGCGAGAAAATTCATGCGTTTTATTTGTCCGGGGGCGGCTAGTTGTTGCAGCAAAAGGGTGTGAGCACTAGACTATGCCGCCTGTTTTTAAGTCACGAGTATACGTCATGCGCGTCGCCGATTTCTCCTTTGAACTACCTGAATCCCTGATTGCTCACTACCCCATGCCTGAGCGCAGTAGCTGTCGTTTGCTGTCACTGGATGGGCCAACGGGCGAGCTGACGCACGGTACTTTCACCGATTTGCTCGACAAGCTCAACCCTGGCGATCTGCTGGTCTTTAACAATACCCGCGTGATCCCGGCGCGCCTGTTTGGCCGTAAAGCCAGCGGCGGCAAGATTGAAGTGCTGGTCGAACGTATGCTCGATGATAAACGTATTCTGGCACATATTCGCGCGTCTAAGGCGCCGAAGCCGGGTACGGAACTGTTGCTGGGTGATGATGAAAGCATCAATGCGACCATGACCGCGCGACACGACGCGCTGTTCGAAGTGGAGTTTAACGACGAGCGCACCGTACTCGACATTCTGAACGCCATCGGCCACATGCCGCTGCCGCCGTACATTGAGCGTCCGGACGAAGAGGCCGACCGCGAGCTGTACCAGACCGTCTACAGCCAGAAGCCTGGCGCGGTCGCGGCGCCGACGGCGGGCCTGCACTTTGATGAACCCCTGCTGGAAAAACTGCGCGCGAAAGGGGTTGAGATGGCGTTTGTGACGCTGCACGTCGGGGCGGGAACCTTCCAGCCGGTGCGCGTGGACAGCATCGAAGATCACATTATGCACTCTGAATATGCCGAAGTGCCGCAGGATGTGGTGGATGCGGTGCTGGCGGCGAAAGCGCGCGGTAGCCGTGTCGTTGCGGTCGGTACGACCTCGGTGCGCTCACTGGAGAGTGCCGCACAGGCGGCGAAAAACGGTCTTATCGAGCCGTTCTTTGGCGATACGCAGATCTTTATCTACCCGGGCTATCAGTACAAAGTGATTGACGCGCTGGTGACCAACTTCCATCTGCCTGAATCAACGCTGATTATGCTGGTCTCCGCGTTTGCGGGTTATCAGCATACAATGAATGCCTACAAGTCTGCGGTAGAACAAAAATATCGCTTTTTTAGCTACGGGGACGCGATGTTTATCACGTACAATCCGCTGGCTTTGAATGAGCGTGTCGGGGAATAAGTCCGCGGCACCGGAATAATGTGTTGGACTGTTTTTCTGGCACAGAGGAAAGAAAATGAAATTTGAACTCGATACCACCGATGGCCGCGCGCGTCGCGGCCGCCTGGTGTTTGATCGCGGCGTGGTGGAAACCCCCGCGTTTATGCCTGTGGGCACCTACGGCACCGTCAAAGGGATGACGCCGGAAGAGGTGGAAGCCACTGGCGCGCAGATTATCCTCGGCAATACTTTCCACCTGTGGCTGCGCCCGGGTCAGGAGATCATGAAGCTCCACGGCGATCTGCATGATTTCATGCAGTGGAAAGGTCCCATCCTGACCGACTCCGGCGGCTTCCAGGTCTTCAGCCTCGGTGATATCCGTAAGATCACCGAAGAGGGTGTTCACTTCCGTAACCCGATCAACGGCGATCCGATTTTCCTCGATCCTGAAAAATCGATGGAGATTCAGTACGATCTCGGCTCTGACATCGTGATGATCTTCGACGAATGTACGCCGTACCCGGCGGACTGGGATTACGCGAAGCGCTCAATGGAGATGTCGCTGCGCTGGGCGAAGCGTAGCCGCGATCGTTTTGACTCCCTGCAGAACAAAAATGCACTGTTCGGCATTATCCAGGGCAGCGTTTACGAAGATTTACGCGATATCTCTGTTAAAGGTCTGGTAGAGATAGGTTTTGATGGCTACGCTGTCGGCGGTTTGGCTGTCGGTGAGCCGAAGGAAGACATGCATCGCATTCTGGAACATGTCTGCCCGCAGATCCCGGCTGATAAACCCCGTTACCTGATGGGCGTGGGTAAACCAGAAGATCTGGTTGAAGGCGTGCGTCGCGGCATCGATATGTTCGACTGCGTCATGCCAACCCGCAACGCGCGTAACGGTCATCTGTTTGTTACCGATGGCGTGGTGAAAATCCGTAACGCGAAGCATAAAAGCGACACCAGTCCGCTCGACGCCGAGTGCGATTGCTATACCTGTCGCCATTATTCTCGCGCGTATCTGCATCATCTCGATCGTTGCAATGAGATTTTGGGCGCGCGTCTCAATACCATTCATAACCTTCGCTATTATCAGCGCTTAATGGCTGGTTTACGCAAGGCTATCGAAGAGGGTAAATTAGAGAGCTTCGTGACCGATTTTTACCAACGTCAGGGTCGAACCGTTCCACCTTTGAACGTTGATTAATATTAATAATGAGGGAATTTGAATGAGCTTTTTTATTTCTGATGCGGTAGCGGCAACAGGTGCTCCGGCGCAGGGCAGCCCGATGTCTCTGATTCTGATGCTGGTTGTGTTCGGTCTGATCTTCTACTTCATGATCCTGCGCCCACAGCAGAAGCGTACCAAAGAGCACAAAAAGCTGATGGACTCCATCGCGAAAGGCGATGAAGTACTGACCAACGGTGGTCTGGTCGGTCGTGTAACGAAAGTGGCTGAAAGCGGCTACATTGCTATCGCCCTGAACGACACCACTGAAGTGGTCATCAAACGTGACTTCGTAGCTGCCGTTCTGCCGAAAGGCACCATGAAGGCGCTGTAATCCCAACTTTTCCCAAAGGGAACTGCCGTGTTAAACCGTTATCCTTTGTGGAAGTACATCATGCTGGTCGTCGTGATTCTCGTCGGCCTGCTGTACGCACTTCCCAACCTGTATGGTGAGGATCCGGCTGTTCAAATCACTGGCGCGCGCGGTGTCGCCGCCAGTGAGCAAACGCTGATCCAGGTCCAGAAAACGTTACAAGAAGAAAAAATTACCGCTAAGTCTGTGGCTCTGGAAGAGGGTGCAATTCTTGCTCGCTTCGACACCACCGACACGCAGCTCCGCGCTCGTGAAGCGCTGATGGGCGTGCTGGGTGATAAATACGTCGTGGCGCTTAACCTTGCTCCTGCAACCCCGCGTTGGCTGGCTGCGCTGAGCGCTGAGCCAATGAAACTCGGTCTTGACCTGCGTGGCGGCGTTCACTTCCTGATGGAAGTGGATATTGATACCGCGCTTGGCAAACTGCAGGAACAAAATATCGATAGCCTGCGCAGCGATCTGCGTGAAAAAGGCATCGCTTACACCACCGTGCGTAAAGAAGATAACTACGGTATGAGCATCACGTTCCGCGACAGCGCGGCGCGCGATCAGGCTGTAGATTACCTGACGCAACGTCACCGTGACCTGGTGATCACCTCTCAGGGCAGTAATCAGCTGCGTGCGGTGATGACCGATGCCCGACTGAAAGAAGCGCGTGAATATGCCGTTCAGCAGAACATCAATATTCTGCGTAACCGTGTAAACCAGCTGGGCGTCGCTGAGCCGCTGGTACAGCGTCAGGGTGCTGACCGTATCGTGGTTGAACTGCCGGGTATTCAGGACACCGCGCGTGCGAAAGAGATTCTGGGTGCGACCGCAACGCTGGAATTCCGTCTGGTGAATACCAACGTTGACCTGTCTGCTGCCGCTTCTGGCCGTATTCCGGGTGACTCGGAAGTGAAACAGACTCGCGAAGGTCAGCCGGTGGTGCTGTACAAACGCGTGATCCTGACCGGTGACCATATCACCGACTCCACTTCCAGCCAGGACGAATACAACCAGCCGCAGGTTAACATCTCGCTGGATAGTGCGGGTGGTAACATCATGTCTAACTTCACCAAGGACAATATCGGCAAGCCGATGGCGACCCTGTTCGTGGAGTACAAAGACAGCGGTAAGAAAGATGCAAACGGCCGTGCGGTACTGGTGAAAGAAGAAGAGGTGATTAACATCGCCAACATCCAGTCTCGTCTGGGTAACAGCTTCCGTATTACCGGTATTAACAACCCGAACGAAGCGCGTCAGCTCTCTCTGCTGCTGCGTGCCGGTGCGCTGATTGCGCCAATTCAGATTGTTGAAGAACGTACCATTGGTCCAACGCTTGGGATGCAAAACATCCAGCAGGGTCTGGAAGCGTGTCTGGCCGGTCTGGTGGTCTCTATCCTCTTCATGATCTTCTTCTACAAGAAGTTTGGTCTGATTGCGACCAGCGCACTGATCGCTAACCTGGTGCTGATCATCGGCATTATGTCCCTGCTGCCAGGGGCGACGCTGACCATGCCGGGGATTGCGGGTATCGTTCTGACCCTTGCGGTGGCGGTCGACGCCAACGTACTGATTAACGAACGTATCAAAGAAGAGTTGAGCAACGGTCGCTCTGTTCAGCAGGCGATTGACGAAGGCTACAAAGGCGCGTTCAGCTCCATCTTCGATGCGAACGTAACAACACTGATTAAGGTTCTTATCCTGTATGCAGTGGGTACTGGCGCGATCAAAGGCTTTGCGATTACAACCGGTATCGGTGTCGCAACGTCAATGTTTACCGCTATTGTCGGCACCCGTGCCATCGTGAACCTGCTGTACGGCGGCAAGCGCGTCAAAAAGCTGTCTATCTGAGGAGTGCGTTGTGGCACAGGAATATACTGTTGAACAATTGAACCACGGCCGTAAAGTCTGGGACTTTATGCGCTGGGACTACTGGGCCTTCGGCATTTCAGGTTTCCTGCTGATCCTGTCCATCGTCATTATGGGCGTGAAAGGCTTTAACTGGGGGCTTGATTTCACCGGGGGGACGGTCATTGAGATCTCCCTGGAAAAACCGGTCGATATGGACGAGATGCGCCTGTCTCTGCAGAAGGCGGGCTTTGAAGAGCCACTGCTGCAGAACTTCGGCAGCAGCCGCGACATCATGGTGCGTATGCCGCCGGTGCACGATGCCAACGGCAGCCAGGAGCTGGGCAGCAAGGTTGTGAGCGTGATTAACGAAACAACCAGCCAGAATGCGGCGGTCAAACGTATTGAGTTCGTCGGCCCAAGCGTGGGTGCTGACCTGGCGCAAACCGGGGCCATGGCGCTGCTGGTGGCGCTGATTTCCATCCTGGTCTACGTCGGTTTCCGCTTTGAGTGGCGACTGGCGGCCGGTGTGGTTATCGCTCTGGCGCACGACGTGGTGATCACCATGGGGATACTGTCTCTGTTCCACATTGAGATTGACCTGACGATTGTGGCATCCCTGATGTCCGTTATCGGTTACTCACTGAACGACAGTATCGTGGTATCTGACCGTATCCGTGAAAACTTCCGTAAGATCCGTCGCGGTACGCCGTACGAAATCTTTAACGTGTCGTTGACCCAGACGCTGCACCGTACCTTGATCACATCCGGTACTACCCTGATGGTGATCCTGATGCTGTTCCTGTTCGGTGGCCCGGTACTGGAAGGCTTCTCGCTGACCATGCTGATTGGTGTCACCATCGGTACGGCGTCGTCTATCTACGTTGCGTCCGCACTGGCGCTGAAACTCGGCATGAAGCGCGAGCACCTGCTCCAGCAGAAAGTCGAGAAAGAAGGGGCGGATCAGCCGTCGATTCTGCCGTAAGCCGACGTTTAGCGCGTTATCGAAATCCCGGTCTGTTGACCGGGATTTTTTTTATCTGCTCCTGACAAACACTCCTGACAGTATGCTGTCAGGAGCCCTGTCGTAGACTCTTTTCGAACCCAAACAACCGTCAGGAGGATGTATGAGAAGTGTGATTAACTGGTTTGAAATCCCGGTCACGGATATGGATCGCGCGATGAGTTTTTATGAGCCCGTGATGCAGGTGTCGTTAAAACGCGAGAAAATGGACTGTGCTGAACTGGCCGTTTTCCCCCATGAGGATCCGGCTACCGGCGGGGCGCTGGCAAAATTTGAGGGCATTGTACCGTCTCATGAAGGCGCTATTATCTATCTGCATACCGACAATCTGGCGGCCACGCTCGATCGCGTTGCCTCTGCTGGCGGCGAGTGCGTGTTTGGGCCACTGGAACTGCCGCATGGTATTGGCACTATCGCGTTGTTTACCGACAGCGAAGGTAATCGCGTCGGCCTCCATCAACCTGCCTGAGAGTTAACGAACCTATGACCCGACGCGCTGACCGTTTGTTCCAGATAGTGCAGATCCTGCGGGGCAGGCGTCTGACAACGGCAGCGCATCTGGCGGACCGACTTGGCGTGTCCGAACGCACCGTCTACCGCGATATTCGCGACCTGTCGCTTTCTGGCGTGCCGGTGGAAGGCGAGGCAGGGAGCGGATACCGGCTGATGTCGGGTTTTGACCTGCCGCCGCTGATGCTGACAAACAAGGAGTCTGAGGCGTTGATTGTCGCGATTCGCCTGCTCAAAACCTGGGGCGGGGAGTCGCTCTCGCGCGAGCTGGAGTCGGCTCAGGAGAAAGTGCTCGCGATCCTGCCCGAGGAGAGTCGTCGAAAGGCGGAGCAGACGCGGATCTACGCCCCGGATTTTTGCATGCAAAGCCACTCCCGCAGCGATTTTGACAGGATCCATCAGGCGATTTCCGCCCAGCGCGTGCTGGCGTTGCATTACCGTGATGAAGCCGGACAGCTCTCTAAACGTGAGGTTCAGCCGCTGGGGTTGTTCTTTTGGGGCGAGCGCTGGCTGCTGGCAGCGTGGTGCGAACGGCGCGAGGACTATCGCTGTTTTCGGCTCGACAGATGTCTCAATATTGCGCAGACGGAGAGGCGCTTTAGCGAGAGTGCGGACAGGTCGTTGGCGGATTTTTTACGGAAGGTGAAGCAGTAATAAGCCAGCCCTTGAGCTGGCTTTTTTGCCCGGCGGCGCTGCGCTTGCACGGGCCTACAGGTTTTGTAGGCCGGGTAAGGCGTAGCCGCCACCCGGCAACAATCATACGATTAGAAGTTGTAACCCACCACCAGGTAACCACCCCAACCGGTAGAACGAACGCTGAAGTCGCCGTTGCCGAAGTTCAGGCTGGCATCGTCGTTCCACTGACCACCGTTGTGCCAGTAACGTGCCACAACAGAGTAGTGCCAGTGATCGTAGTTCAGCGCCAGGATGTGGCTGGACGCGATGGAGTCGTTGGTGCGCGCTTTCTTACCGTTCAGGTCGCGGAAGTCGTTGTCGCCCAGATCTGAACCCCAGTCAAAGTTGGTGAAGCCGATATAGCTCAGGTTGCCGCCCCACAGCTGAGTAATTGGCACAAAGTATTTCACTTTGAAACGGTAGCCATCCCACTCGTTTTCGTTCGCGGCACCGTAGTTCTGCCACTGATATTTCGCGTACACGTTCAGAGACAGGCTCATTGGCAGACCGGTGTCGATGTCCGTACCCAGACCCATGTACCAGGTGCTCTGGCGACCGGACTTGTTACGGCCCATGTCGTAAATATAGTTGTTCGCGAAATACCACTCTTTGAACGGACCAAACGCCAGGCTGGTACCGGTCAGCTTATCAATAGAGAAGCGCGGTTCGATCTCCATGAACAGTGGGGAACCGTGGTTCCAGATACCTTTCGCGTCGGTGTTACCACCGAAGAAGACAGGTGCATCCATATAACCGTAGAAATCAAACCAGTCTTTCTTGGCGAACGCTTCGTATTCCAGGTAGGTATCGTTACGGATCTGTGGTCCGAAGCGGGTGTGGTAGCTGCCGACCACGTTAACGCTCTGGTGCCACCAGTCGGAGAGGTATTGTGGTTTATCGTTTTCCGCTGCGTTAACAGTGAAAGAAGAGGACAGTGCCAGCACGGCGCCAGCTGCGAGTAATGTTTTTTTCATAATCATGCCACTGATTGAAATTCCCTTCCGGGAGTGAAAAATGCGCGAATTGCGTTTCTAAATATTTCGTGTTTCTGCGGTGCCTATTATAGGAATCCCTGCTCACAAAAATATGTGTTGTTTCACATATCTCTCATACACGTAATCGATTGCGTTCACGTTTGCGTACTTTAAACGGGCGGGATTGTAGCGGCAATCATTTATGTTGCCAATCCATACGAAATGTAAATGTTAGCGGAGTGACATTGCACTCCGCGAGAAGAAGGGGTTATTGCGCGGCGGGTTGGATATCGTGAATGCGGATAAAACCTAACTGAGCCGGGGTGAGTCCGGTGAGCTGCAGCGGAATGTCAACATCGCTCGGAGCCAGCACGCTGGCGGGTGCCGTGAAAAGCTGATTTCTGACATTCACTTCCTGGTAGTTCTCCGTGGTGCCCTGGATCTGGCCCCACTCGACGGTGCCGCTGAAGGCCGGCAGCGGATCGTTGGATTCTCCCTGGATGCGTAATGTTGCGCGAGTACCATCTGCATTCGCCGCCACATTCACCAGAGACATTTTTAGCGTGCCAACCTGGCTGTTAAGTCGCGCAGGGGTATTCGCGCCCGGCAGCAGATAAACCCCGCTGCTGGATTTGGCATTCAGCGCATTTTGCTGGGTGAACTTCACCGTTTCTTTGTTCAGTTTGTCCACCGCGGTATTAAGCGTATTCACGCTCTGTTTCATCTGACGGACTTCGGTTTGCTGTGCACAGGCGCTAAGGGTGAAGAGGCTCCCCACCAGCAATATTTTCAGGTAACGTCTTGTCATTGCGTTTATTTCCTTGAAATAACGGATCGCCCTAATGGTAGCCAGCATTGTGGCGTCAGACATAGATCCTTTATCTCAAAAAGCTCTTCCTTTGTTGTCAGGCCAGATCAGGGTAAAATGAAAATCAGTTAACCAGATAACAGGGATACCGTATGCATTGCCCATTTTGCTCCGCTGTGGATACCAAAGTCATCGACTCTCGTCTTGTGGGCGAAGGATCATCCGTACGCCGTCGTCGGCAGTGTCTGGTGTGTAACGAGCGTTTCACGACCTTTGAGGTGGCAGAGCTGGTCATGCCGCGCGTGGTAAAAACTAACGACGTGCGTGAACCCTTCAACGAAGAGAAATTGCGTAGCGGGATGCTGAAGGCCCTGGAAAAACGGCCCGTCAGTGCGGATGACGTTGAAATGGCGTTAAACCACATAAAATCTTACCTTCGTGGTTTGGGCGAGCGTGAAGTGCCCAGCAAGATGATCGGTAATCTGGTGATGGAACAGCTGAAAAAGCTCGATAAGGTCGCCTATATCCGCTTCGCCTCTGTTTATCGCAGTTTCGAAGATATCAAAGAGTTTGGCGAAGAGATCGCCCGCTTACAGGATTAAGTCCATGCAGGATGAGATGTACATGGCGCGCGCCATGAAACTGGCGCAGCGTGGTCGTTTTACCACCCACCCTAACCCGAATGTCGGGTGCGTTATCGTTAACGATGGCGAGATCGTGGGGGAAGGTTTTCACTACCGCGCGGGTGAGCCCCATGCTGAGGTTCATGCCCTGCGCATGGCCGGCGAGAAGGCGCGCGGCGCCACAGCCTACGTTACGCTAGAGCCCTGCAGCCATCACGGGCGTACGCCGCCGTGCTGTGACGCGCTGATTGCCGCAGGTGTTGCACGCGTGGTCGCCTCAATGCAGGACCCGAATCCGCAGGTGGCGGGACGGGGTCTGTATCGCCTGCAGCAGGAAGGGATTGACGTCAGCCACGGCCTGATGATGCAGGACGCAGAGGCGCTTAATAAAGGTTTCCTGAAGCGCATGCGCACCGGGTTCCCGTATATTCAGCTTAAGCTGGGCGCCTCGCTGGATGGACGCACGGCGATGGCAAACGGTGAAAGCCAGTGGGTCACTTCGCCGCAGGCAAGGCGCGATGTGCAACGTCTGCGTGCGCAAAGCCATGCTATCCTCACCAGCAGTGAAACCGTTCTGGCTGACGATCCGGCGCTGACCGTGCGCTGGGACGAATTGAATGCCGATACCCAGGCGCTCTATCCGCAGGAGAACCTGCGCCAGCCGCTGCGTATTGTGATTGATAGTCAGAACCGTGTAACGCCAGAGCACCGCATTGTCCAGCAGCCGGGTGAAACCTGGTTTGCGCGCACTAAAGACGATACGCGCGAATGGCCGGAAGGCGTGCGCAGTATCAGGGTGCCGGAGCACAACGGACGTCTGGATCTCGTGGTGCTGATGATGCTGCTCGGTAAGCAGCAGGTGAACAGCATCTGGGTGGAAGCGGGTCCGACGCTGGCCGGCGCGCTGCTCCAGGCCGGGCTGGTGGATGAGCTGATTGTTTACGTGGCGCCTAAACTGTTGGGCAGCGACGCGCGTGGCCTGTTTGTGCTGCCCGGCCTTGAAAAACTGGCTGATGCACCACAACTGAAATTCAGCGAGATTCGTCCGGTGGGCCCGGATGTCTGCCTCCACTTAACGACAGCGTAATTGCTCCCGAAATAGGGAAGCAGTGCGCAAAGTATTATGATAAAATCCGCCCCCCTGCGGGGCCAAATGAACCCGTAAAGGAAGAGTATGAACATTATTGAAGCTGCTGTAGCTACCCCGGACGCTCGCGTCGCCATCACCATTGCGCGTTTCAACAACTTCATCAACGACAGCCTGCTGGAAGGTGCGGTTGACGCCCTGAAACGTATCGGCCAGGTTAAAGATGACAACATTACCGTTGTGTGGGTTCCAGGTGCTTACGAACTGCCTCTGGCAGCGGGCGCGCTGGCGAAAACCGGTAAATACGACGCGGTGATTGCGCTGGGTACCGTTATTCGTGGCGGCACTGCGCACTTCGAATACGTTGCGGGCGGTGCAAGCAACGGTCTGGCACACGTTGCACAGGATGCTGAAATTCCTGTCGCGTTCGGCGTGCTGACCACCGAAAGTATTGAACAAGCCATCGAACGTGCTGGCACCAAAGCCGGTAACAAAGGTGCAGAAGCTGCACTGACCGCGCTTGAAATGATCAATGTATTGAAAGCCATCAAGGCCTGATTTTTTTGTAAGGGGAATTCCGTGAAACCTGCTGCTCGTCGCCGCGCCCGTGAATGTGCCGTCCAGGCACTTTACTCCTGGCAGTTGTCCCAGAACGACATCGCTGATGTTGAATACCAGTTCCTGTCAGAACAGGACGTGAAAGACGTTGACGTTCTGTACTTCCGTGAACTGCTGTCGGGAGTGGCGACTAATAGCGCGTATCTCGATGGTCTGATGAAGCCATACCTGTCCCGTCTGCTCGAAGAGCTGGGCCAGGTTGAAAAAGCAGTGTTGCGCATTGCGCTGTTTGAGCTGTCAAAACGTGATGATGTGCCGTACAAAGTGGCCATCAACGAAGCGATCGAACTGGCGAAAACCTTCGGCGCTGAAGACAGCCACAAGTTCGTAAACGGCGTTCTTGATAAAGCAGCACCTGCGATCCGTCCCCACAAAAAGTGATCCGCAAACCGGAGTCCTGCATTGCCTGACGGGCAGTGCGGCTCCGGTTTTTTCTTTTATTTGCTGAGGCATAACGTATGGCATGCGGCGAATTCTCCCTGATTGCCCGTTATTTCGACCGTGTCAGAACCTCTCGTCTTGATGTTGAAACCGGCATTGGCGATGACTGCGCACTTCTCAATGTTCCCGAAAAACAGACGCTGGCAATCAGCACCGACACCTTAGTGTGCGGACGTCATTTTTTACCGGGTATCGATCCTGCCGATCTGGCCTATAAAGCACTGGCGGTTAACGTCAGCGATCTGGCGGCGGTGGGTGCCGATCCCGCCTGGTTAACGCTGGCTCTGACGTTGCCTGAGGTGGATGAAGCCTGGCTTGAAGCCTTTAGTGATGCGCTGTTTGAGCAGCTTAATTACTACGATATGCAGCTGATCGGCGGTGATACCACGGCCGGGCCGCTGTCGATGACGCTGGCGATCCACGGCTATGTGCCGCTCGGTCGCGCGCTGAAGCGCTCGGGGGCAAAACCCGGCGACTGGATCTACGTGACCGGTACGCCGGGGGACAGCGCCGCGGGCCTGGCGATTCTTCAGGATCGCTTAACCGTGAAGGACGCTGACGATGCGGCCTATCTGGTGAAACGCCATCTGCGCCCGACGCCGCGAATTCTGCACGGTCAGGCGCTGCGCGAGCGGGCAAGCTCGGCTATCGATCTCTCTGACGGGCTTATCTCAGATCTCGGGCATATTCTGAAAGCCAGCGGCGTTGGCGCGCGCATCGATCTGGATCTGTTCCCGCTGTCAGAGCAGCTGCTTCGCCATGTGGAGCCTGAACAGGCTCTGCGCTGGGCGCTCTCGGGTGGTGAAGACTATGAATTGTGCTTTACCGTTCCGGAACTCAACCGTGGCACGCTGGATGTGGCGTTAGCCCATCTCGGCGCGAAATTTACCTGTATCGGGCAGATTATGCCGGAGAGTGAAGGGCTGAAGTTTGTGAAAGACGGTGCGCCCGTGACGCTGGACTGGAAAGGGTACGACCACTTCGCGTGATGTTGTGCGCTCTGTGTTGCCGGGTGGAGGCTACGCCTTACCCGGCCTACAAAAGAGAGGGCTTATTTATACCCCACCACCGGATGCTGCTGATACGGCGTCTCCAGCTCGGCAATCTGCTCTGGCGTCAGCGTGATATCCACCGCATTTAACAGTTCGTCCAGCTGCTCTTCCCGGGACGTGCCGATAATGGGGGCCGCGACACCACGCTTGCCCAGAAGCCACGCCAGGGCCACCTGGGCGCGGGTTGCACCGGTATCGTCGGCGATCCCGGCCAAACGTTCGGCAATCAGCGCATCGCTGGCTTCTGTTCCGCCGTACAGATTTTTCCCCACCTCATCGGATATCAGCCGGGCCGTGGTTTCCCCCCACGGACGGGTCAGACGTCCACGCGCCAGCGGGCTCCAGGGGATGACCGCTACTCCCTCCTGGTAGCACAGCGGCAGCATCTCGCGCTCTTCTTCACGATAGATCAAATTGTAGTGATCCTGCATGGTGACAAAGCGCGCCCAGCCGTGCTGTGCCTGGAGATCCAGCGCCTGGGCAAACTGCGATGCGTGCATGGACGATGCGCCGATGTAGCGCGCTTTACCGGCTTTCACCACGTCGTTGAGCGCTTCAAGTGTCTCTTCGATCGGCGTGTTGTAATCCCAACGGTGAATTTGCAGCAGGTCGACGTAATCCATGTTCAGGCGTCTGAGGCTGTCATCAATAGAACGCAGGATCTGGGCGCGAGAAAGGCCTTCCGCCAGATCGCCCACCGGGTAGTACACCTTGGTGGCGACGATGATTTCATCCCGGCGTGCAAAATCACGCAGGGCACGGCCAACAATCTCTTCACTGCTGCCGTCGGAGTAGCTGTTGGCGGTGTCAAAGAAGTTAATGCCGCCCTCTATGGCGCGTTTGATAATCGGACGGCTGCTCTCTTCCGGCAGCGTCCAGGCGTGGTTCCCCCGGTCGGGCTCACCAAAGGTCATGCATCCCAGACAAAGTCGGGAAACCCTGAGATCTGTTTTTCCTAATGTCGTATATTGCATGGTTCCGCTCCTGCTGTTTAAACAATACGTTTAAGCATAGCAGGAGCGGAAAAGGGGAGGGATCAGGCCAGCCAGCTGCGGATTTTGGCTTCGATACCGGCAGCATCCAGGCCAATCGCCGCGCGGGCTTCGTCCTGAGTGCCTTGTGGGATGAAGTAGTCCGGCAGACCGAGGTTGAGCACCGGAACGGCTTTACGGTTCGACATCAGCACCTCGTTCACGCCGCTGCCTGCGCCACCCATGATGGCGTTTTCTTCCAGGGTGACCAGCACGTCATGCGTTTCAGCCATGCTGAGGATCAGGGATTCGTCGAGCGGCTTCACAAAACGCATATCCACCAGCGTGGCATTCAGCGATTCCGCCACCTTTGCGGCCTCTGGCATTAGCGTGCCGAAGTTCAGGATCGCCACTTTCTCGCCACGACGTTTTACCAGTCCTTTACCGATCGCCAGTTTCTCCAGCGGCTGAAGCTCAACGCCCACCGCATTACCGCGCGGGTAGCGAACCGCGCTCGGCCCGTCCTGATAGTGGTAGCCGGTAAATAGCATCTGACGACATTCGTTCTCGTCGCTTGGCGTCATGATCACCATCTCCGGGATACAGCGCAGGAAGGAGAGATCAAATGCGCCCTGGTGCGTCTGGCCATCAGCGCCGACGATGCCGGCACGATCGATTGCAAACAGTACCGGCAGTTTCTGAATCGCCACGTCATGAATAACCTGATCGTAAGCGCGCTGCAGGAAGGTGGAGTAGATCGCGACAACCGGTTTGTAGCCGCCAATCGCCAGACCCGCCGCAAAGGTGACCGCATGCTGCTCGGCAATGGCCACGTCAAAGTACTGGTCAGGGTATTTTTTAGAGAACTCCACCATGCCGGAACCTTCACGCATGGCCGGGGTGATCGCCATCAGCTTACTGTCTTTCGCGGCGGTTTCGCACAGCCAGTCGCCGAAGATTTTTGAATAGCTCGGCATACCGCCGCTGCTTTTCGGCAGACAGCCGCTGGACGGGTCAAATTTCGGTACCGCGTGGAAGGTGATCGGATCTTTTTCCGCCGGTTCGTAACCACGCCCTTTTTTGGTCATGATATGCAGGAACTGCGGGCCTTTCAGGTCGCGCATGTTTTTGAGCGTGGACACCAGCCCCAGCACGTCATGACCATCAACAGGACCAATATAGTTAAAGCCCAGCTCTTCAAACAGCGTGCCCGGCACGACCATGCCTTTGATGTGCTCTTCGGTACGTTTGAGCAGCTCTTTGATCGGCGGTACGCCGGAGAAAACTTTCTTGCCGCCTTCACGCAGCGTTGAGTAAAGCTTGCCGGAGAGCAGCTGTGCCAGATGGTTGTTCAGCGCGCCGACGTTTTCGGAAATCGACATTTCGTTGTCGTTCAGAATCACCAGCATGTCCGGCTTGATGTCGCCCGCGTGGTTCATGGCCTCAAAGGCCATCCCGGCGGTGATGGCGCCGTCGCCGATCACGCAGACGGTGCGGCGCTGCTTGTTCTCTTTTTCAGCGGCCACGGCAATCCCGATGCCCGCTGAAATGGAGGTGGAGGAGTGACCGACGCTCAATACGTCGTACTCGCTCTCACCGCGCCACGGGAACGGATGCAGGCCCCCTTTCTGACGAATGGTGCCAATCTTATCGCGACGTCCGGTCAGAATTTTGTGCGGATAGGCCTGGTGGCCCACGTCCCAGATAAGCTGATCGAACGGCGTGTTATAGACATAGTGAAGCGCCACGGTCAGCTCAACCGTGCCAAGCCCGGAGGCGAAATGGCCGCTGGAGCGGCTTACGCTGTCGAGCAGGTAACGACGCAGCTCGTCGCACAGCTTCGGCAGGCTCTCTTTCGGCAACAGACGTAACTCCTGGGTGGAGTCAACTAACGCCAGTGTCGGGTATTTGGCAATATCAAAACTCATCAAAGGCTCATCGAGATAGTGTGTTTATTTATCACGCTGGATTATATAGTCCGCTAGCGCTTCCAGTGCCGAAGTATCCAGTGATTGCGCGGCCAGCAGATTCAGCGACTGGCGGGCATCGTCAATCAGATCCCGGGCTTTACGCTGGGCTTGCTCAAGACCCAGCAGGGCGGGGTAGGTACTTTTGCCAAGCTGCTGATCCGCACCCTGACGTTTTCCCAATGTTGCAGTATCGCCCACCACATCCAGAATGTCATCCTGAACCTGGAATGCCAAACCGATACTTTCGGCGTATCTGTCCAGAATCGGCAGGGCTTTGCGCCCTCGCTCACCCGCGCTCAGCGCGCCCAGGCGTACGGCTGAACGAATCAATGCCCCGGTTTTATGGCGATGAATACGCTCCAGCTGTTCCAGATTAACCTGACGTCCCTCCGCGTCCAGATCGAGGGCCTGTCCGCCGCACATGCCGGCCACGCCGCTGGCCATTGCCAGTTCGGAGATCATCGCCAGGCGGTCGCGGTCAGCCACTTCCGCCATCGGTGCATCGCTCAGGATCGAGAATGCCAGCGTTTGCAGGGCATCACCCGCCAGAATGGCATTCGCCTCGCCAAATTTGATGTGGCAGGTAGGTTGACCCCGACGCAGATCGTCATCATCCATGGCCGGTAAATCATCGTGGATCAGCGAATAAGCATGGATGCACTCCACGGCGGCTGCCGGGGCGTCCAGCGTGTTATCGCTGATACCAAACATATTGCCTGTGGCGTACACCAGAAACGGGCGCAGGCGCTTTCCCCCCAAGAGTGCGCCATAGTGCATGGCTTCAACCAGTGGAGTGTTCTGAAAAGGCTGGGGCGCAATGAAACGGCGCAGGGCGTCGTTGGCGCGCACGACACGCGCCTGAAGCTTGTTGGCAAAATCCATTTACTCGGCGTCCGGTGTAAAAGGCGTGGTTTTCGCGTCTTCGCTGTCGGACAGCAGGATCTGTACGCGCTGTTCAGCCTGCTGCAGCTTGACCTGCCCCTGGCGCGCCAGCTGCACGCCGCGCTCGAATTCGTTGAGCGCCTCTTCCAGCGGGAGATCGCCGCTCTCAAGGCGGGTAACAATCTGCTCCAGTTCACTCAGCGCAGTTTCGAAACTGGCCGGTGCGTCGTTCTTCTTCGGCATAGTGAATTGACTCTTATATTCTCAGCCCCGACATGGTAACGGACTCAGGGCAATTATCAAATAACGCGCAATGTGCACAGGAGCGGCGCGATGGTGGTATACTTGCGCGCCTGGATGCAGCCACGGGTGTGGGCTGCTGTACTCTTTTCCATTACAAGCCTTAATACGCTTGCCTAAGAAACATTGCCGCCATGAAGTTTATCATTAAATTGTTCCCTGAAATCACCATCAAAAGCCAATCTGTGCGTTTGCGCTTTATTAAAATTCTCACCGGGAACATTCGTAACGTATTAAAGCACTACGACGAAACCCTCGCCGTGGTGCGCCACTGGGACCACGTTGAAGTCCGTGCGAAAGACGAAAACAAACGTCAGGACATTCGTGACGCCCTGACCCGTATCCCGGGGATCCACCATATTCTGGAAGTGGAAGATGTCCCGTTCAGCGACATGCACGATATCTTCGAGAAAGCGCTGGTTCAGTATCGCGACCAGATTGAAGGCAAAACCTTCTGCGTGCGCGTGAAGCGTCGCGGTAAACACGAATTCAGCTCCATTGAAGTGGAACGTTACGTCGGCGGCGGTCTGAACCAGCACGTTGAGTCTGCGCGCGTGCGTCTGACCAACCCGGACGTGACCGTGAATCTGGAGATCGAAAACGATCGCCTGCTGTTGGTGAAAGGGCGCTATGAAGGTATTGGCGGTTTCCCGATCGGGACTCAGGAAGATGTCCTGTCCCTGATCTCCGGCGGCTTCGACTCCGGCGTCTCCAGCTATATGCTGATGCGCCGCGGCTGCCGCGTGCACTACTGCTTCTTCAACCTGGGCGGTGCGGCGCACGAAATTGGCGTTCGTCAGGTCGCGCATTATCTGTGGAACCGCTTCGGCAGCTCCCACCGCGTGCGTTTTGTGGCGATCAACTTCGAACCTGTGGTCGGCGAAATTCTTGAGAAAGTGGACGATGGCCAGATGGGCGTCATCCTGAAGCGTATGATGGTGCGTGCGGCATCCAAAGTGGCGGAGCGCTACGGCGTGCAGGCGCTGGTCACCGGGGAAGCGCTGGGCCAGGTCTCCAGCCAGACGCTGACCAACCTGCGCCTTATCGACAATGTGTCTGATACCCTGATCCTGCGCCCGCTGATTTCCCACGACAAAGAGCACATCATCGACCTGGCGCGTGAAATTGGTACCGAAGATTTTGCCCGCACCATGCCGGAGTACTGCGGTGTGATCTCAAAAAGCCCGACCGTTAAAGCGGTGAAGGCGAAGATCGAAGCGGAAGAAGAGAACTTCGATTTCAGCATTCTGGATAAAGTGGTGGCGGAAGCGTCCAACATTGATATCCGCGAAATTGCCCAGCAGACCGAACAGGACGTGGTTGAAGTGGAAACCGTGAGCGGTTTCGGTGCGAACGATGCGATTCTGGATATCCGCTCTATTGATGAGCAGGATGACAAGCCGCTGCAGGTAGACGGTGTGGAAGTGGTTTCGCTGCCGTTCTACAAGCTGAGCACGAAGTTTGGCGACCTCGACCAGAGCAAAACGTACCTGCTGTGGTGTGAGCGCGGGGTGATGAGCCGTCTGCAGGCGCTGTATCTGCGCGAGCAGGGCTTTGCCAATGTGAAGGTGTATCGTCCGTAGTTTCTCGCCCGGTAGCGCTTCGCTTACCGGGCCTACGATACCGTGCATTTGTAGGCCGGGTAAGGCGTAGCCGCCACCCGGCTTTTTTATGCACTACTCTTCATAGTAATTATAAATCCCCGCCGGCATCACCAGCGATGATGCCACTTCGTACGCTTTTTCGCGCCCGACCAGCAGGTCGATAATCTTTAAGCCAAAATCAATCGCGGTGCCTGGCCCCTGGCTGGTCAGCAGGTTGACGCGCGGATCCCAGACCACGCGTTTATCCACCCACTGCTCTTCCGGGATCGTATCCTTAAGCCCCGGGAAGCCGGTCATGTTGCCGATGGGGAAGATGTCATGGGGTACCAGCACCGTGCCGGCCGCAGCACAAATGGCGGCCACGATACGGCCCGAAAGATGGAACTGACGCACGGTCTCGACCAGCAACGGGCTGTCACGAAAACACTCCGCACCCTTCAGGCCACCGGGCAGCACGATAATGTCATACTCCCCGTCAGCCACCTGCACAAGCGGGGCATCCGCGAGGATCTTCACCCCGCGCGAGCAGGTGATAGCCAGATTACCGTCGCTGGCGACGCTGGCGGTGGTGACCTTAATGCCGCCGCGCACCATCAAATCAATGGTAGTGACCGCTTCCATCTCTTCGCTACCAGGGGCGAGACAGATCAGTGCTGACGCGCTCATATTCACTCTCCTTACGTTTAACCAGGTCATACAGACGGGCGTTTTCCGGCACCGCGATGCCGTGCGCGCGGGCGCGTTTTAGCAGATATCCCGTGATGTAGTCGATCTCTGTGTGGCGTAATGCCCGAACATCCTGCAGCATCGAGGAGATGTTTTCTGCGGTACTCTCAATGACCTGTTCGACATAACAGCGTAAATCGTCTGCCGAGGTATGCAAGCCTTCCCGCTCAACAACCGCCGCGACTTCCGCACACAGCAGCGCAACCTCATCTGGATGATTTTTCAGCTCCCCGTTTGGGCAGTTCCACAGCGCCGTCAGCGGGTTAATCACGCAGTTGACGGCCAGCTTGCGCCAGAGTTGAGGACGAATGTGGTTATGCCAGGCCACGTCAGGTAATACCTTCTGCAGGACATCAGCCAGATAACTGTAGTCCCCATCCTGCGGTCTGGCAGGCCCGATGTGCGTCACGCCGCTGGCGACATGGACAATAATGTTACCGTCGCGGCGTGCAGCGTGAGTGGTTGTCGCCATCAGCAGGGGCTGCGGGACGCTTTTCAGTTCATCCAGGGTCCCCATGCCGTTATGCAGCAGCAGGATGGGGGACGTGGGGGGGAGCTGCACGGCCAGGGTTTTGACCGCGTCCGAGACCTGCCACGCTTTGAGCGTCACCAGTAAAAGGTCGCTTTGCGCCAGGAAATCCGGATCGTTCGCAGTGAGGGATTCGTTAAAGATGCTTCCGTCTTCACCAATCAGGTTTACACTGCAATAGGGCTGGGGCACGCGCAGCCAGCCCTGAACCTCATGTCCATGCTTGCACAACGCAGTCAGCCATAGCTGACCAAGGGCTCCGCATCCGAGCACTGTAATTTTCATTGTTCCTCCTCACCTGCAACTGCGCCAGGTGTTACAGCTTAATTATACAGCTAAGCTTCTGTTGAGTTATGTCTCGTAGCGGGTATTATGCAACGCAACAAAAGTGAAGGGAGAAGAAAAGATGCCATCTTTCGATATTGTTTCCGAAGTTGATATCCAGGAAGTTCGCAACGGCGTTGAGAACGCAACCCGCGAAGTTGAGTCACGTTTCGATTTTCGTGGCGTAGAGGCGTCGTTTGAGCTCAACGATGCAAATAAGACCATTAAGGTGCTGAGCGAGTCTGATTTCCAGGTGAACCAGCTGCTCGATATTCTGCGCGCTAAGCTGTTAAAACGCGGCATTGAAGGGACGTCTCTGGATGTGCCGGAAGACTTTGTCCACAGCGGTAAAACCTGGTTTGTGGAAGCCAAACTGAAGCAGGGCATTGAGAGCGCGGTGCAGAAGAAGATCGTTAAGCTCATCAAAGACAGCAAGCTGAAGGTGCAGGCGCAGATCCAGGGCGAAGAAATTCGTGTGACCGGAAAGTCACGCGATGACCTGCAGTCCGTGATGGCGCTGGTGCGTGGCGGCGATCTGGGACAACCGTTCCAGTTTAAAAACTTCCGCGATTAATAAAGAGAGCCCGGTTTAACCGGGCTTTTTTTCAGGCGTTGAGCGCCTGCTCGACCTCAAAGCGGTTGGTCACTTTACTGTCTATTTTGACGTAAGCGCTGCGTTCTTCCGCGACAATAAGCACCTCTGTCACCCCCTCTTTGGCTTCGAGACGCTGCTTCAGCGCATCGTTAATCGCAACGTCATCCGGAATTTCTACCCGCAGGCTGCTCACGTAGCGCGGCTCTTTCATGGTGCTGGCGACCAGCAGCCAGACCGTCGCAAGTAGCGCACCGGCGAGAAATACCGTTTGTGAATCAAACAGCCCGTCAACCCAGCCACCAAGCGAGCCGCCGATCGCCACGCCGAGAAACTGGCTGGTGGAGTAAATGCCCATCGCCGTACCTTTGTAGCCGGCGGGAGACTCTTTGCTGATCAGCGACGGGAGCAACGCTTCCATCAGGTTAAAGGCGAGGAAGAAGAGCTGCACGCCGGCGATCAGCTCCCAGAAGTGCGGGCCGGCGCCCCAGAGCACGATCTCGGCAATCAGCAGGACCGCCACACAGCCCACGAAGACGCGCTTCATTTTGCGCTTCACTTCGGCGTAGATGATAAACGGCACGACGGAGACAAACGAAATCAGCATCGTGACCAGATAAATTTTCCAGTGCTCAGCCGCCGGGAAACCTGCAGCGGCAAGCTGGCCGGGCAGGGCGACAAAGGTCGACATCAGCAGGATGTGCAAACACATAATGCCAAAATTGAGCTTGAGCAGGCGGGGTTCAACAATCACCTTGCTGAAGCAGCCTTTTACCATCCCTGATTCACGGTTCAGGACGTGGTTTTTGCTGTCCGGCACCACCCACAGGGTTAAGGCAATCCCGACCGTCGCCAGCACGGCAATCATCCAGAACAGGGCGTGCAGACCAAGCGCATGGGTAATAATGGGGCCCAGCACCATCGCAATCGCAAACGTCACACCAAAGCTCACGCCGATAAACGCCATCGCTTTGGTACGGTTCTGCTCGCGGGTTAAGTCTGACAGCAGCGCCATCACCGCGGCGGCAATTGCGCCGGAACCCTGCAGGGCGCGGCCAAGAATAATTCCCCAGATGGAGTGGGAGAGGGCGGCAATGATGCTGCCGAGAACAAAGACCAGCAGTCCGCCGACGATCAGCGGCTTGCGGCCCACCCGGTCAGAGAGCAGGCCAAACGGGATCTGGAACACCGCCTGTGCCAGGCCGTAAATGCCAATCGCCAGGCCAATCAGCGCCTCGCTGGCGCCCTGCAGGGCCATACCGTATGTGGTCAGAACAGGCAGGACCATAAACATGCCAAGCATCCGTAGCGAGAAGACAGTCCCTAAGCCCCAGGTCGCGCGAAGCTCGCCTGGCGTCATTTTATAATCGTTCATTACCACCTCAGTTCAAAAGCAGGCCATAGTGTAGTGCGGGGAAGGGGCGGGGTAAATAAAGGGTTATTTAACAAATATTACATGCGTTATTAATAGATTCGGTGAATAAAAAAAGGGTGCCGAAGCACCCCTTTATTCATCTGTTGTGGCTTACCAGACGTAAGTCAGCAGGTTGTGTGAATCTGGCACCATAAAATCTACGGACATCATCACGGAAAGCGAGGTGATGGCGACAATCGAGAACACAAACAGTTTGCGCGCCCAGACTTTGTCATCTTCCACTTTGTAACCGCGCAGCGCCATACCGAGCCACCAGACGCTCACTGCAGCCGCTACCGCCAGATATTTGTATCCAGCATAGCCACCCAGAGAGAGCATCAGCGTTGCGACAGCAAAGGCGATGATGTAGAGCGTAATGTGGTTCTTGGCAACAGAGATGCCTTTCACGACCGGCAGAACCGGGATGTTCGCTGCCTGATAATCCTTAAAGCGGAAAATCGCGATGGCATAGGAGTGCGGCATCTGCCACAGGCTAAAGATAGCCAGCAGGATAGCCGCACCGCTGTCGAACTCGTTCGTGACCGCGCAGTAGCCAATCACCGGCGGCGCAGCGCCGGAGAGAGAACCAATCAGCGTGCCGTACACGGAGTGACGTTTCATATACAGGCTGTAAATGCCTACATACACCACGAACCCCATCACCCCCAGCCAGCAGGCCAGCGGGTTAGCACCAAACCACAGCAGCATAAAGCCAGCAATACCCAGCAAGGTGGCGTACACCAGCGAGACGGAAGGGGCGATCAGGCCTTTCACCAGCACCCGATTTTTGGTCCTTTCCATCTTCTTGTCGATATCCATGTCGATGTAGTTGTTAAATACACAACCGGACGCAACAACCAGTGACACACCGACCAGCGTGTAAATAAAGAGGGTGTAATCAATGCTGCCTTTAGAGGCCAGCAGGAACCCTCCGATCACGGAGATCAGGTTGCCAAAGATGATGCCTGGTTTCGTTACTTGCAGGTATTGCTTAAACATACTCGCCGCTCTTAGTGAACCATCATGTTGTAGTTGAGGTTCCACATAATCCAGATGGAACCGACTACCAGGATAGCGATGATAATCACGGTAAAGATGAAGGCCGTCATGTTCCAGCCTTCATCGGACTTGGTGTTCATGTGCAGGAAGCAAACCAGATGCACCAGAATCTGAACCACCGCGGTCACCAGGATTGCACCCAGAATAACCGGCTTGGAGGCAGAACCGCTCATCACCATCCAGAACGGGATCACCGTCAGGATGATCGACAGGATAAAACCTGTCATGTAGGTTTTTACGCTACCGTGGGAAGCGCCATGATCGTTTGAATGACTCATTACATCGCCCCCATCAGATACACTACAGAGAACACACAGATCCACACCACGTCCAGGAAGTGCCAGAACAGGCTCAGGCACAGGATACGGGTACGGTTAGTACTGGTCAGGCCGCGACGGGAGATCTGGAACATTAGTACTGCCATCCAGATCAGACCGGAGGTCACGTGCAGACCGTGGGTACCGACCAGCGCGAAGAACGCTGACAGGAAGCCACTGCGATCCGGACCGAAGCCTTCCAGGATCAGGTGATGGAATTCATAGATTTCCATCCCGATAAATCCAGCACCAAACAACCAGGTCAACGCCAGCCAGGAAACAACCTGGCTCTTGTTGTTTTTGTACATGGCGATAGCCGCCATGCCGTAGGTGATGGAGCTGAATAACAGCAGTGCGGTTTCAACCAGAACGAACGGCAGTTCAAAGATGTCCTTACCGGTCGGGCCGCCCGCTGTGCCGTTCACCAGAACGGCATAGGTCGCGAACAGACAGCAGAACAGAATGCAGTCGCTCATCAGGTAGATCCAGAAACCGAAGACTTTGGTCGGTCCTGTATCGTGGTGCGCATGTTCATGCGCGTGGGCAGTCGAGTGCGCCAGAGTATCAGTTGCCATTTTTCAGCCCCGCTTTAGAAATCTCGTCGAAATGCTGATTTTCCAGCTTTTCAACTTCACGGACTGGTACGTAGTAGTCCACGTCCTCGTCAAAGCTCTTCACAATCCAGCTGATTACGATGCCAGCGAAGCCAACAATCGCCATCCACCAGATGTGCCAGATCATTGCGAAACCAAATACCGTTGCGAAAGCGGCAATCACAATGCCCGCACCGCTGTTTTTCGGCATGTGGATCTCTTCGTAATGAGCAGGTTGCTTGTACGCTTCACCTTTTTCTTTCATTTCCCAGAATGCGTCGCGTTCATGAACCTGCGGCACAACGGCAAAGTTATAGAAAGGCGGTGGAGAAGAGGTTGCCCACTCCAGCGTACGGCCACCCCATGGGTCACCGGTCAGGTCACGGTTCTGGTCGCGGTCGCGAATAGACACGTAGAACTGAATCAGCTGAGACGCGATACCACAGGCAATCAGCACCGCACCGCCCGCTGCAACCATCAGCATTGGGTGGAACTGCGGATCAATCTGCTGGCTCAGACGACGGGTCATACCCATGAAGCCCAGCACGTACAGCGGCATAAATGCCACGAAGAAACCGATGATCCAGAACCAGAACGCGCGTTTACCCCATTTCTCGTTCAGCGTGAAGCCGAACGCTTTTGGCCACCAGTAGGTTACGCCAGCGAAGCAGCCGAAGACCACGCCACCGATGATAACGTTATGGAAGTGCGCAATCAGGAAAAGACTGTTGTGCAGAACGAAGTCAGCACCTGGTACCGCCAGCAGTACGCCGGTCATCCCACCTACGGAGAAGGTCACGATGAAGCCGATGGTCCACAGCATGGCTGAGTGGAACACGATACGGCCCTGATACATGGTGAACAGCCAGTTGAAGATCTTCACCCCGGTCGGGATGGCGATAATCATGGTGGTAATACCGAAGAAGGCGTTTACGTTCGCGCCCGCACCCATGGTGAAGAAGTGGTGCAGCCAAACGATGAACGACAGAACGGTAATACAGACGGTTGCCCACACCAGCGAGGTGTAACCAAACAGACGCTTACGCGAGAAGGTTGCTGCGATTTCGGAGAACACACCGAAGACAGGCAGAACCAGGATGTACACTTCCGGGTGACCCCAGGCCCAAATCAGGTTGATGTACATCATCATGTTGCCACCCATATCATTCGTGAAGAAATGGGTGCCCAGGTAGCGGTCCAGGGTCAGCAGCGCGATGGTGACGGTCAGAATTGGGAAGGACGCGATAATCAGGATGTTGGCGCACAGCGATGCCCAGGTAAATACCGGCATCTTGAACATGGTCATGCCCGGGGCACGCATCTTGATAATGGTCACGAAGAAGTTGATACCGGTCAGGGTTGTACCAACACCGGAGAGCTGAAGCGCCCAAATCCAGTAGTCGACACCTACGCCCGGACTGTACTCGATTCCTGACAGCGGCGGGTAAGCCAGCCAGCCGGTCTGCGCGAATTCGCCCACACCCAGTGACAGGTTAACCAGGATTACGCCGACAACCGTGAACCAGAAGCTCAGGTTGTTCAGGAACGGGAACGCAACGTCGCGCGCGCCGATTTGCAGCGGAACGACCACGTTCATCAGACCGATAACCAGCGGCATCGCCACGAAGAAGATCATGATAACGCCGTGGGCGGTAAAGATCTGATCGTAGTGGTGCGGCGGCAGGAAGCCGGCTTCACCCGCAGACGCGAGTGCCTGCTGGCTACGCATCATGATCGCATCCGCAAAGCCACGAATTAACATGACGATACCGACGATGCAGTACATGATACCGAGTTTTTTGTGGTCAACCGAAGTCAGCCACTCGTTCCACAGGTAGCTCCACTTACCGAAGTAAGTGATTAAGGCCAGTAAGGCCGCACCACCGATGATAATCGCAGCCACCGTAACCATGATAATCGGTTCATGGTAGGGCACTGCATCCAGTGTCAATTTTCCGAACATTTTCTTCCTCGGCCCCTTAGTGAGCGGTTTCCGCGTGGCTCATGTCCATGCCTTCCATACCTTCGTGCGCGCTGTGCTCGCCTTCAGGCTGGGTCATGTCCATGCTCTTGCCGTGATCCATAAATTTGCCAATAACGTCTTTGAACAAATCAGGTTTCACGTTAGAGAAGTACTCCACCTTGTTGTATTCGCTAGGTGCAGCCACTTTTTCGAACGCCGCCATGTCAGACATGGTGTTTGGAGACTGCTTCGCTTTTGCAACCCACTGGTCGAAAGCGGCACGGTCCGGCGTTGCGATAGCTTTGAACTTCATACCTGAGAAGCCCGGGCCGCTATAGCTGGCGGAGATACCATCATAGGTGCCTGCTTCATTCGCGATCAGGTGCAGGTTAGTCTGCATACCGGCCATCGCGTAAATCTGGCTACCCAGACGTGGGATGAAGAAGGAGTTCATTACGGAGTTGGAGGTCACTTTGAACTGAACCGGAGTGTTCGCCGGGAAGGCGATTTCATTCACGGTAGCAATGCCCTGCTCTGGATAGATGAAGAACCATTTCCAGTCCATGGAGACCACTTCGATGGTAATAGGTTTTTCATCGTGAACCAGCGGTTTGCTTGGCTCAAGTGCGTGAGTGGTTTTCCAGGTCAGCACGGCAAGGAACAGGATGATAAGGATAGGTACCGTCCAGACCACAGCTTCCACTTTATTGGAGTGTGACCAGTTCGGGCTATACTTCGCATCTTTATTGCTCGCACGATACTTCCAGGCGAAACCAACAGCCATCAAAATGGCTGGAATAACCACAATCAACATCAGGCCAAAAGCCGTCAATATCAGTGAACGTTGTTCCAGTCCAATCTGTCCTTTGGGGTCTAGTAGTGCAGAATCACAGCCACTGAGTAATACAGTGCCTGCGAATAATGACAACCATCCCAAACTTTTATTGTATTTCCTGAGTCTCATTTAACGACCTCAATTCCACGGGAGTCTGGTGGCGTTTAAAGTGTGCGGGCATTTTACGGGAAGGTTACATTACTGTAAACATCATTAGGCCTGTGTCAGGAAGGTGTTACCGGGTTCTGCCGCACGTGTCACAAGTGTTGCAAATTATGTCGGTTTTTATGACCGAAGCCGCATGGCATGGGCTTTATAACGAAAGGACCCCCAAGCATACCCTAAAAGGGGCAATTGGTATAACCATTGTTAAAAATAAACAAAAAATTAACAATTAATTATCAATAAAAAGACATCTAAAAAACGAAAAATCAAACTTTCTAATGCTGAATCGTTTAATGAAAAATAGTGTTTTGGAACCGGAGCCAATAATTTCCAAATCCTATCCCGCACAAAACAACAAATATTTTTTTAGCGGTTGCTGGCTATTTCACCGTTATAATTTCGCTTAGTGATTACAACGGGAAATAACCTTTCGCATTTTTCTTCAGGTCATGCGCGTTTTACGCAGCGCCATGAAATCGAGCACGCCTCCCGTCAGGATCCCGACGACAGCCAGCAGGGCGCCAGCGTCCAGCAGAAGGGCTTCCAGAGGGAGCGCCAGCGACGTGCTGGCATTAATAATGAGCACGATCAGCCAGAGAGCCAGGGCAACACAGCCCGTCATTAACAGATGTAACGCAAAACGGTAGGCGCGATGATATTCGGTGCGCGGCATAAAGTGTTCTGTTCGCTGGGTATATTCCAGCGTCTGACGGCAGACAAGCAGTAATAAAATCCCTGGCACCGCCGCAACCACAGAGAAGAGATAAAACGTCGGCCAGCCGTGGGCTTCCACAAACCAGCCAGCAATCGGCCCCACGTAGACGCGGCCAACGGCAGAGAGTGCCGAGAGCAGTGCGAACTGCGTGGCAGAAAACGACTTGTTGCAGAGCGTCATCAGCAGGGCGACAAATGCCGCGGTCCCCATCCCGCCACAGAGGTTTTCAAAGAATACCGCGGTAGCCATGCTGACCATATGTTTGTCGGTGATCGACAGCAGCCAGTAACCTGCGTTAGACGCCCCTTGCAGAATGCCGAAAATCAACAGCGCGCGGAACAGCGTCAGGCGCTGCATTAATACACCACCGTAGAGCGCACCGACGATGGTCGCGAACAACCCCAGCGTTTTGTTCACCACACCCACCTCGCCGGCATCAAAACCGACGCCACGGATAAGGAAGGTGGTGGTCAGGCTCATCGCAAAGGCGTCGCCGAGCTTATAAAGGACGATAAGCAGCAGGATCAGCCAGGCGTTGTTTCGGCCAAAGAAATCACGCAGTGGTTCGGCGACGGCCTGCTCCAGCGTACGGGGAACCGGGATTACATCGCTTGGTTCGGGCGCAAACAGCGTCGCGATAATGCAGGGGATAAGCAGGGCAGCCATCAGCCAGTACATACCCTGCCAGCCGAGGTAACGGTCGGCCAGCCAGAGAGCCAGTCCGCCGGAGACCAGCATCCCGAGGCGATAGCCCAGCACGCTGATGGCCGCACCGGCACCGCGCTCTTCCGCCGGTAAGACGTCCGTCTTCCAGGCGTCGAACACGATATCCTGGGAAGCGGAGCAGAAGGCAATCACCACCGCGAGCGCGGCCATCCAGCGTAACTGTGAGGTGGGTTCAAGAAAACCCATCCCCGCAATGGCCAGCAGCAGCAGGACCTGGGTCATCACCAGCCAGCCACGACGACGCCCCAGAAATGGCGGCGTGTAGCGATCCATGACCGGAGACCACAGGAACTTAAAGACATAGGCCTGGCCCACCAGCGAGAAGAAACCGATGGTTTTAAGATCGATATTCTCGACCGTCATCCATGCCTGAAGCGTGCCGGAAGTGAGCGCGAGGGGTAAACCCGAGGCAAAGCCGAGGATCAGCAGAATGGCTGATTTCGGTTGCTGGAAAATACGTAAGTATTGACTGGACATGTTCTTAGCAACTGACCCGGTAACACACCGGGTCAGCCAGCAGAATTAACGCGCGTTCTGTTTGATGAAGTCGTGAATGCTGGTGTCCTGCGCCATGTCGGAGATAGTGTCCGTCAGCACGCTGTTAACCGCATCAGCAATATTTTTATTAGACGCCTGGAACGCGCCTTCTACAGAGTAGCTCGCACGGTAATTTTTGGTCATCTTGTTGCCATTCTTCGCGGTCGCGATGATGGCGATATCCGCTTTAGTGGCGATGTTGTAGCGCACGTTACCCTGGGAGACGTCAGCGTACAGGTTGTTCACGATGATCTGCAGATCCACCGCGCCGCTTGGGCCAACCATATAACCGCGAGAGGTCATCTGTTTCTCCAGCACTTCCTGCAGCAGGAAACGCAGGTCGCGGGACGCGGTCAATGTCACCAGTTGGTTGTCGCGGGTCACCTTCGCCAGAGCCTGATCCTGACGCTGATCGGCACCGTTAATGCTCACGGTGACGCCCATCAGGCTTGGGTCCTGCTGAGGCAGGGTGATTTTCGGTGAAACATCAATGGTGGTTGGCGGGGTAGCGCAGCCTGCCAGCATAAAAAGGGCTACCAACGGGAAGAAGAGTTTTTTTAACATTTTAAGGTTCTCACGAATCGTAAGCATAGAGAGAGAAAAAATTGCCGCCATCATAACATCGCCAACGGCCAGGGGAAGTGGTCAACGCATGTAAATTCATCGCCTTGTCTGAAAACTGACCAGCTCACCCTTTTTCTCAATCGTGGAATGACAAAACGTATGAGCCACACAGTAAACTTCATTCGTTTGGATGAGAAAATAAGACGAAAGCTAAATATTTGTTGTCAAGGTGTAATGGAAACGGTAAAAGCGGCTAATATTTAAAGGGATGGGTGACATCCTGGCGTTGTCGGAGGAGTAATTTCATGATGATACGTGAGCAGATAGAAGATAAATTAAGGGCAGCGTTCAACCCTATGTTCCTCGAAGTCGTCGACGAGAGCTATCGTCATAACGTACCGGCAGGTTCTGAAAGCCACTTCAAAGTGGTTCTGGTTAGCGATCGCTTCACGGGAGAACGTTTCCTGAACCGACACCGCTTGATCTACAGCACCTTGACGGAAGAACTCTCCACAACCGTACATGCCCTGGCGTTGCATACCTACACCATTAAGGAGTGGGAAGGCTTGCAGGATACGGTTTTTGCCTCCCCGCCTTGTCGGGGAGCAGGCACCATCGCCTGATAAATCGGATTTGCAACCGCTGGAGTTTTTCCAGTATGTTGCATACAGATTTCCTCAAAACGGCCTCCGGGCCGTTTTGTTTTGTCTGAGTTTTGAGCGGATGGTGCGTTTTTAAGGCTAAAAATAGCCTTAAAGTGTGAAAAAAGCCGCAGCAACATGCCCCAACCGTTCTCGACTCACCTAAGTGATGCCGCTATAATGCCGCGTCTTAATGAATGTCTTCGGGATGATTCTGGCGACAGGGAATGTGAATCTGCACTAAGAGAGCATCCCGGTATAACAGACAGATTCAGAGTTGACCGAGCACTGTGATTTTTTTGAGGTAACAAGATGCAAGTTTCAGTTGAAACCACTCAAGGCCTTGGCCGCCGTGTAACGATTACTATCGCTGCTGACAGCATCGAAACTGCTGTGAAAAGCGAGCTGGTCAACGTAGCAAAAAAAGTACGTATTGACGGCTTCCGTAAGGGCAAAGTACCAATGAATGTTGTTGCTCAGCGTTATGGCGCTTCTGTGCGTCAGGATGTGCTGGGTGAGCTGATGAGCCGTAACTTTATTGATGCGATCATCAAAGAAAAAATCAATCCGGCCGGCGCGCCGAACTACGTTCCAGGCGAATACAAACTGGGCGAAGACTTCACCTACTCTGTAGAGTTCGAAGTGTATCCGGAAGTCGAGCTGAAAGGTCTGGAATCTATCGAAGTTGAAAAACCGATTGTATCCGTGACTGACGAAGACGTTGACGGCATGCTGGACACCCTGCGTAAGCAGCAGGCGAACTGGAAAGAGAAAGAAGGCGCTGTTGACGCGGAAGACCGTGTGACCATCGACTTCACCGGTTCTGTAGACGGCGAAGAGTTCGAAGGTGGCAAAGCGTCTGACTTCGTACTGGCGATGGGCCAGGGTCGTATGATCCCAGGCTTCGAAGACGGTATCAAAGGCCACAAAGCGGGCGAAGAGTTCACCATCGACGTGACCTTCCCGGAAGAGTACCACGCTGAAAACCTGAAAGGTAAAGCGGCGAAGTTCGTTATCAACCTGAAGAAAGTTGAAGAGCGCGAACTGCCAGAACTGACTGAAGAATTCATCAAGCGTTTCGGCGTGGAAGATGGTTCTGTCGCGGGCCTGCGTGCCGAAGTGCGTAAAAACATGGAGCGCGAGCTGAATGGCGCGGTGCGTAACCGTGTTAAATCTCAGGCGATCGAAGGTCTGGTGAAAGCGAACGAAATCGACGTGCCAGCTGCCCTGATCGACAGCGAAATCGACGTGCTGCGCCGTCAGGCTGCACAGCGTTTCGGTGGCAACCAGCAGCAAGCGATGGAACTGCCACGCGAACTGTTCGAAGAGCAGGCAAAACGCCGCGTTGTTGTTGGCCTGCTGCTGGGCGAAGTGATTCGTACCCACGAGCTGAAAGCTGACGAAGAGCGTGTGAAAGGCCTGATCGAAGAGATGGCTTCTGCATACGAAGATCCATCAGAAGTGATCGAGTTCTACGGTAAGAACAAAGAGCTGATGGACAACATGCGCAACGTTGCCCTGGAAGAGCAGGCTGTTGAAGCGGTACTGGCGAAAGCGAAAGTGACCGAAAAAGCGACCTCTTTCAACGAACTGATGAACCAGCAGGCGTAATTTCGCCCTAACGGTTTAAAGTTTGAACAGAAAACCCGTTGCCTTGCGGCAGCGGGTTTTTTTTATCGCAGCTTAGCCCAGGAAGAGTGCTAAAACGCCCTTTCGGTGTTAGCGTAACAACAAAAGGTTGTTATGCTTGAAATAGGGCACTGTGAACCCCATAAGTACGTAATCATGATGAATGAGACTGGCTGATAATCCGTCCGTAAGGTTACAATCAGTACAGCAGGTGTTTTCAATTTTGATCCAGGAGACGGAAATGTCATACAGTGGCGAACGAGATAACTTTGCACCCCATATGGCTCTGGTGCCAATGGTTATTGAACAGACCTCACGTGGTGAGCGTTCTTTTGATATCTATTCCCGTCTGCTCAAGGAACGCGTTATCTTTCTGACAGGCCAGGTGGAAGACCACATGGCTAACCTGATCGTGGCGCAGATGCTGTTTCTGGAAGCGGAAAACCCGGAAAAAGACATTTACCTGTACATTAACTCCCCGGGTGGCGTGATTACAGCAGGTATGTCCATTTATGACACCATGCAATTCATCAAGCCTGATGTAAGCACTATCTGTATGGGTCAGGCTGCATCTATGGGCGCGTTCCTGTTAACAGCAGGGGCTAAGGGTAAGCGTTTCTGCTTGCCGAATTCCCGCGTGATGATTCACCAGCCGCTGGGCGGTTACCAGGGGCAGGCGACGGATATTGAAATCCACGCCCGCGAAATCCTGAAAGTAAAAGCGCGCATGAATGAACTTATGGCGCAGCATACGGGTCAACCCCTCGAGCAGATCGAGCGCGATACCGAGCGCGATCGCTTCCTCTCTGCTTCAGAAGCAGTTGAGTACGGCTTAGTCGACTCCGTGTTGACCCATCGTAATTGATGCCCGCGACGCGAGTGTGCCGCTATACTAAGGTAGGGCGGCACTCTGCCTGAGAGCAGCTTGCGTCTTAGAATGGCATTTGCGTCGTCATGTGCGGCACAAAGAACTTAAAAAGAGGTTTGGACTCATGACAGATAAACGCAAAGATGGTTCGGGCAAACTGCTGTACTGCTCTTTTTGCGGCAAAAGCCAGCATGAAGTGCGTAAACTGATTGCCGGGCCGTCCGTGTATATCTGCGACGAATGTGTCGATTTATGTAACGACATCATTCGCGAAGAGATTAAAGAAGTCGCGCCACACCGCGAGCGCAGCGCGCTGCCAACGCCGCATGAAATTCGTCATCACCTTGACGACTATGTCATCGGTCAGGAGCAGGCCAAGAAAGTACTGGCGGTAGCGGTATACAACCACTACAAACGTCTGCGCAACGGCGATACCAGCAATGGCGTAGAACTGGGTAAAAGTAACATTCTGCTGATCGGCCCAACCGGGTCCGGTAAAACGCTGCTGGCTGAAACCTTGGCGCGTCTGCTGGATGTACCGTTCACCATGGCGGATGCCACCACCCTGACCGAAGCCGGTTATGTGGGTGAGGACGTTGAAAACATCATCCAGAAACTGCTGCAGAAGTGCGATTACGACGTACAGAAAGCCCAGCGTGGGATCGTTTACATCGATGAGATCGACAAGATCTCCCGTAAATCAGACAACCCGTCCATCACCCGTGATGTATCAGGTGAAGGCGTACAGCAGGCACTGCTGAAGCTGATTGAAGGGACGGTTGCTGCCGTTCCGCCGCAGGGGGGACGTAAACACCCTCAGCAGGAGTTCCTGCAGGTTGATACCTCCAAGATCCTGTTCATCTGTGGCGGTGCGTTTGCCGGTCTGGATAAAGTCATCTCCCACCGTGTTGAAACCGGCTCCGGCATTGGTTTTGGCGCAACGGTGAAATCAACGTCCGAAAAACCGAACGAAGGCGAACTCCTGGCACAGGTTGAACCAGAAGATCTGATCAAGTTCGGTCTGATCCCTGAGTTCATCGGTCGTCTGCCGGTGGTGGCAACCCTGAATGAACTGAGTGAAGAGGCGCTGATCCAGATCCTGAAAGAGCCGAAAAATGCGCTGACCAAGCAGTATCAGGCGCTGTTCAATCTGGAAGGCGTTGACCTGGAATTCCGTGACGAAGCGCTGGATGCGATTGCCAAAAAAGCAATGAGCCGTAAAACCGGCGCTCGTGGCCTGCGTTCTATCGTTGAAGCGGCTCTGCTCGACACCATGTACGATCTGCCTTCAATGGAAGACGTTGAAAAAGTGGTGATTGACGAGTCCGTGATTAGCGGTCAAACCAAGCCACTGCTGATTTACGGTAAACCGGAAGCACAGCAGGCGTCTGGCGAATAATTCACCAAATCATACAAGCAGTTAATCAAAAAGGGGGGATTTTATCTCCCCTTTACTTTTTCCTTATTCATAGCGTTGAATGTGTGGGAAACATCCCCATATACTGGATACATGTTAATGGTTATGTGAAGCACAGTGACATGACCAGCTTACCTGGCGGACACTAACTAAGAGAGAGCTCTATGAATCCTGAGCGTTCTGAACGCATTGAAATCCCCGTATTGCCGTTGCGCGATGTGGTGGTTTATCCGCACATGGTCATACCCTTATTTGTAGGGCGGGAAAAATCTATCCGTTGCCTCGAAGCCGCTATGGATCATGATAAAAAAATCATGCTGGTGGCGCAGAAAGAAGCATCAACGGATGAGCCGGGTGTAAACGATCTTTTCACCGTCGGGACCGTGGCCTCTATTTTGCAGATGCTGAAGCTGCCTGACGGCACCGTGAAGGTGCTGGTAGAAGGTCTGCAGCGTGCGCGTATTACCACTCTGTCAGACGATGGCGAACACTTCTCCGCGAAGGCAGAGTACCTTGATTCGCCTGAACTGGATGAGCGCGAGCAGGAAGTGCTGGTGCGCACCGCGATTAGCCAGTTTGAAGGCTACATCAAGCTGAACAAGAAAATCCCACCAGAAGTGCTGACGTCGCTGAACAGCATCGACGATCCTGCGCGTCTGGCGGACACCATCGCAGCCCATATGCCGCTGAAGCTGGCTGACAAGCAGTCCGTGCTGGAAATGTCCGACGTTAACGAACGTCTGGAATATCTGATGGCGATGATGGAGTCTGAAATCGATCTGCTGCAGGTTGAGAAGCGTATTCGCAACCGCGTGAAAAAGCAGATGGAGAAATCTCAACGTGAGTACTATCTGAATGAGCAAATGAAAGCCATTCAGAAAGAGCTCGGCGAGATGGACGACGCGCCGGACGAAAACGAAGCGCTGAAGCGCAAGATCGATGCGGCGAAGATGCCGAAAGAGGCGAAAGAGAAAGCGGAAGCAGAACTGCAGAAGCTGAAAATGATGTCTCCGATGTCGGCGGAAGCGACCGTGGTGCGCGGCTACATTGAGTGGATGGTACAGGTTCCGTGGAACGCCCGCAGCAAGGTCAAAAAAGACCTGCGTCAGGCACAGGAAATCCTGGATACCGACCACTACGGCCTGGAACGTGTGAAAGACCGCATTCTTGAGTACCTTGCGGTACAGAGCCGTGTGAACAAAATTAAAGGCCCTATTCTGTGCCTGGTAGGACCGCCGGGGGTGGGTAAAACCTCTCTGGGCCAGTCCATCGCCAAAGCGACTGGCCGTAAGTATATCCGTATGGCGCTGGGTGGCGTACGCGATGAAGCGGAAATCCGCGGTCACCGCCGCACCTACATCGGTTCTATGCCGGGTAAACTGATCCAGAAAATGGCGAAAGTGGGCGTTAAAAACCCGCTGTTCCTGCTCGATGAGATCGACAAAATGTCATCGGACATGCGTGGCGATCCAGCCTCGGCTCTGCTGGAAGTGCTTGATCCAGAACAGAACGTGGCGTTCAGCGATCACTACCTGGAAGTGGACTACGACCTGAGCGACGTCATGTTTGTCGCGACGTCGAACTCCATGAATATTCCGGCCCCGCTGCTGGACCGTATGGAAGTGATTCGTCTCTCCGGTTATACCGAAGATGAGAAGCTGAACATTGCTAAGCAGCACCTGCTGCCGAAACAGATAGAGCGTAACGCGCTGAAAGCCAACGAGCTGACCGTAGAGGACAGCGCGATTATTGGCATTATCCGTTACTACACCCGTGAAGCGGGCGTGCGTAGCCTTGAGCGTGAAATCTCTAAACTGTGTCGTAAAGCGGTGAAACAGCTGCTGCTGGATAAGAGCCTGAAACACATTGTGATCAACGGCGACAATCTGCATGCCTATCTCGGCGTTCAGCGTTTCGACTACGGTCGCGCGGACAACGAAAACCGTGTGGGCCAGGTGACTGGTCTGGCATGGACGGAAGTGGGCGGCGATCTGCTGACCATCGAAACCGCTTGTGTCCCGGGCAAAGGCAAACTGACCTACACCGGTTCTCTGGGTGAAGTGATGCAGGAGTCCATTCAGGCGGCGCTGACCGTGGTGCGCGCGCGCGCGGAAAAACTGGGCATCAACCCGGATTTCTATGAAAAACGCGACATCCACGTTCACGTTCCTGAAGGGGCAACGCCGAAAGATGGCCCAAGCGCGGGTATTGCCATGTGTACCGCGCTGGTATCCTGTCTGACCGGCAACCCGGTGCGCGCCGATGTGGCGATGACCGGTGAAATCACCCTGCGTGGTCAGGTTCTGCCAATCGGTGGGTTAAAAGAAAAACTGTTGGCGGCACATCGCGGTGGGATCAAAACCGTATTGATCCCGTACGAAAACAAACGCGATCTGGAAGAGATTCCGGACAACGTGATTGCCGATCTGCAGATCCATCCTGTTAAGCGAATTGAGGAAGTTCTTAGTCTCGCATTGCAGAATGAACCTTCCGGAATGCAGGTTGTAACCGCAAAATAGTGACCTCGCGCAAAGAGCGTCAATAAAAACAAGGCTGGTAAGTGATTTCGCACTTGCCAGCCTTTTTTTGTATAGCTAATTTAGATTGCTGATTAGGTCAGCCATCAACAACGGGTGTTGTAAGGTCATGGCAGGCCTGATATAACTGCTGCGCGGTCGCGTTGTGAAGGATTCAGACGCGATATAAATTATAAAGAGAGGAAGAGAACAGTGAATAAATCTCAACTGATTGACAAAATTGCTGCTGGTGCTGATATTTCTAAAGCTGCAGCTGGACGTGCGTTAGATGCATTAATTGCTTCTGTTACTGAATCTCTGCAGGCTGGGGACGACGTTGCACTGGTAGGCTTCGGTACTTTTGCTGTTAAAGAGCGTGCTGCCCGTACTGGCCGCAACCCTCAGACCGGTAAAGAGATCACCATCGCTGCTGCTAAAGTGCCGGGTTTCCGTGCAGGTAAAGCGCTGAAAGACGCAGTAAACTGATTGCTTTCCCGTTTCAGGGAAGCCGGATAGTACAAGGGCGCATCGTTTGATGTGCCTTTTTTGTTTGTCCAGACCTGATTTGTACGAGTTTATGCGAGTTGTGGGCTGACAATCGCCCCGTTTTCTTGTCACAATAGGCCTTCACGCGCGACGGGCAGGATTTACCGTCAGCGTCAGGTAATCAGTCACCTACAGCGGAGTGTTGTTACACCATGATGGACAGCTTACGCACGGCTGCTAACAGTCTCGTGCTCAAGATTATTTTCGGTATCATTATCGTGTCGTTCATATTGACCGGCGTGAGCAGTTACCTTATTGGCGGTGGCGCGAACTATGCCGCAAAAGTGAATGGCCAGGAGATCAGTCGTGGTCAGTTCGAGAATGCTTTTGCCGGTGAACGTAACCGTATGCAGCAACAGCTGGGCGACCAATTCTCTGAGCTGGCGGCGAACGAAGGGTATATGAAGACCCTGCGCCAACAGACGCTGAACCGTCTTATCGACGAAGCGCTGCTGGACCAGTATGCCAAAAAACTGGGCCTCGGCATCAGCGACGAGCAGGTGAAAAAAGCCATTTTCTCCACGCAAGCCTTCCAGTCTAACGGCAAATTCGATAACGCGCGTTACAACAGCATCGTCAACCAGATGGGCATGACCGCCGATCAATACGCGCAGGCGCTGCGTAACCAACTGACTACCCAGCAGCTCATCAATGCTGTTGTGGGTACTGATTTCATGCTCAAAGGTGAAACGGACGAACTGGCCGCGCTGGTAGCGCAGCAACGCGTTGTGCGTGAAGCGACCATTGACGTGAACGCCCTGGCGGCGAAACAGCAGGTAAGCGACGCTGACGTTAACGCCTGGTACGAGCAGAACAAGAATTCCTTTGTTTCTCCGGAGCAGTTCCGCGTGAGCTACATCAAGCTGGATGCGGCTGCATTGCAGGAAAGCGCGTCTGACGCGGAGATCCAGTCTTACTACGATCAGCATCAGGATCAGTTCACTCAGCCGCAGCGCAACCGCTACAGCGTAATTCAGACCAAAACCGAGGCTGATGCCAAAGCGGTACTGGATGAACTGAATAAAGGCGCAGATTTCGCGACCATTGCGAAAGCGAAATCCACCGATATTATCTCTGCGAAAAACGGTGGGGATATGGGCTGGCTGGAAGAGGCAACGACCCCTGATGAACTGAAAAATGCCGGTCTGAAAGATAAAGGCCAGTTGTCTGATGTTGTTAAATCTTCCGTTGGTTTCCTGGTGGTTCGTCTGGACGACATCATCCCTGCGAAAACCAAACCACTGGCTGAAGTTCGTGATGACATCGCGGCGAAAGTGAAGCAGGAAAAAGCGCTGGATGCCTACTACGCACTGCAGCAGAAAGTGAGCGATGCGGCCAGCAACGACAACGAATCTCTGGCGGGTGCAGAGCAGGCGGCTGGCGTGAAAGCGGTTGAAACGGGCTGGTTTGGCCGTGATAACCTGCCGGAAGAGCTGAACTTCAAACCGGTTTCAGATGCCATCTTTAACGGTGGGCTGGTCGGCGAGAACGGCACGCCAGGCAGTAACTCTGACATCATTACCGTTGATGGCGATCGTGCGTTCGTTCTGCGTGTTAGCGAGCACAAGCCAGAAGCGGTCAAACCGCTGGCGGAAGTGAAGGATCAGGTTGTCGCCCAGGTTAAGCACAATAAAGCGGAACAGCAGGCGAAACTGGATGCTGAAAAGATTCTGGTTGATCTGAAAGCGGGTAAAGAGGACGCGTTGAAAGCGGCTGGCCTGAGCTTCGGTGAGGCGAAAACGCTGAGCCGTACGAGCCAGGATCCTGTCAGCCAGGCTGCATTTGGTCTGAGCCTGCCTGCGAAGGATAAACCGAGCTTCGGCTCCACGACTGATATGCAGGGTAACGTCGTTCTGCTGGCGCTCGATGAAGTGAAAGCCGGCACTCTGCCAGAAGCGCAGAAGAAAGCGATGGTTCAGGGCATTACCCAGAACAATGCCCAGATCGCTTTCGAAGCGATGATGAGCAACCTGCGTAAAGATGCCAAAATCAAGCTGGGTGATGTGATGACTCAGCAGCAATAATTACGTATCTGCTCGCAGATTTTCGTAACGCTCTGCAAAAACTCAAGGCCGCTTTCGCGGCCTTTTCCATTTCTGCAATCTGCCGTTTGTGCCTGTTTTCATCGATGGCTATCGTGACGGGGCTGTCAACAAACAAGGAGATACAGCATGAAACGTGGAATCAAAGCACTGTTAATTACGCTGGCTATTGCCACCACCGGGATGAGCGCTGGCGCGCAGGCGGCGACGCCTGCCGCTAAACCACAGACGGTACAGAGTAAGACCGACGACGCTGCGTCAGTGCAGGGGCAAACCAAAGCGACGGATGCCGGTAAAAAAGGGGACGATGACGGTACGCGGGTGAGTATCAATTCGGCATCGGCGGAAGATCTGGCCCGCGCGATGAATGGTGTCGGCCTGAAAAAAGCGCAGGCTATCGTCAGCTACCGCGAAGAGTACGGACCTTTCAAAACCGTCGATGATCTCAAACAGGTTCCGGGGATGGGAAGCGCGCTGGTTGAACGCAACCTCTCACACCTGACGCTGTAATCTCACAATTACTTGCACTGCGGCGATAATTTGCCAGGATAAAGAGGTCATACCAGTGATGACCTCTGATCCTATAACAACTAAAGGCTATTGCGCTATGCAGACAAAAATCAAAGTACGCGGTTTTCACCTCGACGTTTACCAGCATGTGAACAATGCACGCTATCTTGAGTTTCTTGAAGAAGCGCGCTGGGACGGGCTGGAAAACAGCGAAAGCTTTCAGTGGCTGACCGCGCATAACATCGCGTTCGTGGTCGTCAACATCAACATCAACTACCGCCGTCCGGCCGTACTGGGTGATGTGCTCACCGTGACCAGCCAGGTACAACAGCTAAACGGGAAGAGTGGTGTCCTCAGTCAGGTTGTCACGCTGGATCCTGAAGGGCAGGTGGTGGCTGATGCGCTGATTACCTTCGTCTGTATCGATCTGAAAACGCAGAAAGCGCTGCCGCTTGAAGGGGAGTTGCGGGAAAAGCTGGAACAGATGATCGTGTAAGACATATCAGGGGGACGCGTGCTGTCGACACCTGTTTTGCGACAGCACGGTCAAATAACCCTATTTAAGCCCAGTCTTTTTCTGCATTGCGGCCATTACGCCGGCTTTATCGGCAAGATAGTGATTCAACCCGTTAGCGCGCAGGTTGCAGGCGGCACACTGGCCGCAACCGTCACCTTTGATGCCGTTGTAGCAGGTGAGGGTTTCACTGCGAACCAGGTCCAGCTTGCCCCAGTAGTCCGCCAGCGCCCAGGTTTCGGCTTTATCCAGCCACATCAGCGGGGTTTCAAAGCGCGTCTCTTTCGCCATGCCCAGATTGACGGCGTGGTTTAACGCTTTCACGAACTCATCGCGACAGTCCGGATAGCCGGAGAAGTCGGTCTCGCATACGCCGGTTATCACCGCTTCGGCTTGTACCTGGTAGGCGTAGATTGCCGTCAGGGTCAGGAAGAGGATATTTCGGCCAGGAACGAAGGTGTTCGGAATACCGCTGGCGTCAGGTTCGTAGTCCGGGACGGGAATACTGTCCCGGGTGAGGCTGCTGACGGCCAGTTCATTTAACAGCGTAACGTCCAGCACCTTGTGCGCGCGTGCGCCCAGTTTGAGGGCCAGTTCACGGGCAACGTCGATTTCAGCGCGATGGCGCTGACCATAATCGAAAGTGACACAGTGAACTTCATCGTACTGATGAAGGGCCTGGACCAGGCAGGTAGTAGAGTCTTGTCCTCCGCTGAACACGACGACGGCACGTTTCATAAATCATCTCGACAGTTACGTAAAAACGTTATGTTACCGTCTGACCACGACGGCGACCAGCTTCTTCACGATTTGGGAGCGGGCAGCCAGGCTTCGGTAAAGTCAAACCAGCCGCGGGTGTTAAGGCGTATGCCGTTGACCCCCGGCGGGGCGCTGATCTGGTATTGATAATTGAACAGTGGGGTGATGACCGCGTTCTCCATCAGCCGGCTAAATATCGCCTTCAGGCCCGCATGCCGGTCCTGTTCATTAGCCTGGGTCTGGACCGCATCCAGCGTCGCCTGCAGATGAGCATATTGCGGCGCGCTCAGCAGGTGTGGCCAGAGGGCATCACAACGCAGCCACTGCTCAAGCGTGTATTCCGGTGCTTCGCCAATCAGTCTGTCGCCCATCATGATGTCCGCGTCCGCCAGTTGCTGGCATCCGTCCCAGGTTTTCGCATCATAAAAGATAACCGTAAGCGCGCAGCCCTGCTGGGCAAGATACTGTTTTAGCTGACGCGCCATCGTGTGTAGCTCGACGGGCAAATGGTACAGCAGGGTTAACCTCTCCGGCAGAGGGACATGGGTTAAATCCGGCCACTGAGGAATTGCCCAGCCGGGCAGTAACTCCTCTGTTGGGGTAATCAGCCCTTCATTGAGCGGGAGCGTATGCAGAAGCGATGAGAGATGAATGATATTAATGAGTCGTCGCGCCTGCAGTTCACTCAGACGTGGGCTTTGCTTCAGGGTGAGATAACAAAAGCCCAGACTGGTGCTGTTAGTGACCAGACGCAAACTCTCAAGTTCATCCGGTTCGCCAATGGCTATCTGCACAGGATGACGGCAGCTGGTACCCAGCTCAGAGTCAAACAGCGTCGGGGTGATCCAGTACTCGATAGCCTTAAGCAGCGGGTGGCTGAGATGGTACTGTTCATGGCTCTCCAGACGAACCAGATCGGGTTCATACACGCTGAGCCTGAAAGGGCCACAACCCGTCATGGGCTGTTCGGGATGGGCAAGGCGGCTGCAATAGGTGGCCAGGCGGTGTGCCAGCCAGTAATCCGGCTGGTGCAGAGTAAATGTCAGACACTGAGGGTGGGTGACGTCAATACGCAAAACGCTCTGGAACAGTTTACGCAGGGCTGGCAGGGCAAGAAGCGCGTTCAGGCTTTGCTGAAGCTGCCCGGTTTCGACCTTATCGCCATTATGCCAGTGCAGGGTGGAGCGAATATAAAAATGCCAGCGCAGACCGTCCTCCGACACCGCCCAGTGATGGGCGAGATCGCCTGTGGGTTCACTGGAGTTGCCATGAAAACGCGTCAGCCCGGCAAAAATCTGTCCTGCCAGATGCTGTTCCGCGCGACCGGGCAGAAAGCCGGGTTCAAGCGGATCCAGTGCGCGGTAATAGGGGATACGCAGCGTCGGCGTGTCGTTTTGCCACTGCCCGCCTAAAAACGGGTGCAGCAATGACCGCAGTTCTTCGGGGGCAAGCTGGGCCAGTTCCAGCACGTTGTGCTGCTGTCCGCGCTTCAGCGCCTCTTCCATCATCGCATTACGCAGTGACTCCGGGGCGACATGGAACGTCAGCTCTCCCCGTTTGCCGCGACCAGACTGCGCTCGCCAGCTCAGCCAGCCCGCGTCCTGGGCCTGACGCAGCAGCGTGCGGACATGTCGTTCGCTGCAAAAACAGCGGGCAGCCAGTTCGCTGATGGTGACCTGCTGCATTGCCCCCTTTGAAGGCTGCCAGAGGCGTTGATACTGATTGAGTCGGTTGAGCTGGCGCATAAGAAACCCGGAACAATAATAATCATCTATTCACTATTACTTCCGTATATCTCACACGATACTGATGCACAAGTTAACCGCATCACATTTCGGGAGTAACCATGGCTCGGCTCGCTGCATTTGATATGGACGGTACGTTGTTAATGCCGGATCACCGTTTAGGGGAGAAAACCCTGAACACGCTGAAGCGCCTGCACGAGCGTAACGTCACCCTGACCTTTGCCACTGGTCGTCATGTGCTGGAAATGCGTCATCTTCTGGGCGCCTTCTCCCTCGACGCCTTTCTGATCACCGGCAACGGGACGCGAATTCACTCTGTAGAAGGGGAGATACTGCACCGTCAGGATCTCGACCCCGAAGTGGCAGATATCGTGCTGCACAGTACCTGGGACACGCAGGCCAGCATCCACGTCTTTAACGATCGGGGCTGGTTTACCGGGCGTGATATTCCGGAGTTGTTGCATGCGCATGTCTACAGCGGTTTTAGATACCAGCTTATCGATCTGCGTAAGATCCCCGCCCATGCGGTGACCAAGATCTGCTTCTGTGGCGATCATGACGATCTGTGCCGTTTACGCGTTCAGCTCAATGAGGCGCTGGGGAACCGGGCGCATCTGACCTTCTCGGCAGTGGATTGTCTGGAGGTGTTGCCTGTGGGCTGTAACAAAGGTTCAGCCCTGGCGGTACTGAGTGACCACCTGGGCTTAACGCTTCAGGATTGCATGGCGTTTGGCGATGCCATGAACGACCGGGAGATGCTGGGCAGCGTCGGCCGCGGTCTGATTATGGGGAATGCGATGGCGCAGCTAAAAGCGGCGCTTCCTCATCTGCCGGTTATAGGACACTGCCGCAACGAAGCGGTGTCCCATTTTTTGATGCATTGGCTGGACAATAACACCCTCCCATATTCCCCCGAATAGTGAGACCCTTCCAGCAAGCCAGACTTCGGTCTGGCTTTTTTTTTACTTCAGCAGCTGCGCAATCTGCGCTTTCCACGGGGCGATATCGCCGATGTTGGCCTGCACCCACTCCGCATTGTAGTAGGTCTCAAGGTAGCGCTCGCCGCTGTCGCACAACAGCGTGACGACAGAACCCGTGCGGCCCGCGTCGCGCATACGTGCGGCAAGCTGCAGTGCGCCCCACATATTTGTGCCCGTCGATGCGCCGACTTTACGACCCAGCTGCGTCTCCAGCCAGTGCGCCGTTGCCACGCTTGCGGCATCCGGCACGCGGAGCATTTCATCCACCACATCCGGGATGAACGACGGCTCCACGCGCGGGCGGCCAATCCCTTCAATTTTGCTTCCCACCGGGCTGCGCAGGCTGGCATCGCGGTTTTGCCAGTAGTCGAGGAATACGGAGTTTTGCGGATCCACCACCATCAGTTGGGTATCGTAGCCCTGACAGCGAATGTAGCGTCCGATCGTGGCTGACGTGCCGCCGGTACCGGCGCTCATGACGATATAGGAGGGAACCGGATGCGGTTCGTGGGTCATCTGGCGGAAGATACTGTCGGCAATGTTGTTATTGCCGCGCCAGTCCGTCGCGCGCTCGGCGAAGGTGAACTGGTCCATATAGTGGCCGTTGAGCTCACGGGCCAGCATTTCAGAGGCGGCGTAGATTTCGCAGGCGCTTCCCACAAAGTGGCAGCGACCGCCGTAAAATTCGATCTGTTCGATTTTGCGTTTTGCGGTGCAGGACGGCATTACCGCGATAAACGGCAGGCCCAACAGGCGGGCAAAATAGGCTTCGGACACCGCCGTTGAACCGGAAGAGGATTCAATAATGGTGGTGCCTTCTTTAATCCACCCGTTACATAAACCGTATAAAAACAGTGAGCGCGCCAGGCGATGCTTCAGGCTACCGGTGGGATGAGTGCTTTCATCTTTCAGATAGAGCTGTATGCCGTCAAATCCCGGCAGGGAAAGGCGAATCAGGTGCGTATCCGCCGAGCGCTGATAGTCGGCATTGATTTCGCTGATCGCATGTTTAACCCAGGTGCTATTCATCGTAGTTATCCGTTTGTCATTTTGTGCCTAGCATAGCGAAAAGCACAGAAAAAATTGTTGCTATCTGGCCTTTAAAATAGAATCAAGGGAGAAAAATTTTCTCTGTGAGGTGGGTATGCTAGATAAAATTGACCGTAAGCTCCTGTCGTTACTGCAGAGTGACTGTACCCTCTCTTTGCAGGCGCTGGCCGATGCCGTTAATCTGACCACCACGCCGTGCTGGAAGCGCCTGAAGAAGCTTGAGGATGACGGTATTCTTCTGGGACGCGTCGCGTTATTAGATCCCGAAAAACTGGGGCTTGGGTTGACGGCTTTTGTCCTGATAAAAACGCAGCATCACAGCAGCGAATGGTATTGCCGCTTTGTCACGCAGGTCTCGGAAATGCCGGAGGTGCTCGGTTTCTGGCGAATGGCCGGCGAGTACGATTACCTGATGCGCGTTCAGGTGGCCGACATGAAGCGCTATGATGACTTCTACAAACGGCTGGTGAACAGCGTACCGGGATTATCGGACGTCACCTCGAGCTTCGCCATGGAACAGATTAAATACACCACAGCGTTACCTATTGAATAACTTCGTAAAATACCTTCAGGAACAAACCGCGTGCGATTATTTGCCCAACTAAGCTGGTACTTTCGTCGGGAGTGGCAACGCTACCTCGGCGCCGTATGCCTGCTTATTATCATTGCCATTTTGCAGTTGATCCCGCCGAAAGTGGTGGGATACGTCGTGGATGGCGTCACCGAACAGCATTACACCACCGCACGGGTGCTGATGTGGGTTGGCACGCTGGTGCTGACGGCCGTCATTGTTTATCTGCTGCGCTACGTCTGGCGCGTGCTGCTGTTTGGCGCGTCCTACCAGCTGGCCGTAGAGCTGCGTGAGGATTTTTATCACCAGCTGAGCCGGCAGCATCCTGAATTTTATCTGCGCCATCGTACCGGGGATCTTATCGCGCGCGCCACTAACGATGTCGATCGCGTGGTCTTTGCCGCCGGGGAAGGGGTGCTGACGCTGGTGGACTCGCTGGTGATGGGCTGTGCGGTGCTGATCGTCATGTCCACACAGATCAGCTGGCAGTTAACCCTGCTTGCCCTGTTGCCGATGCCGCTCATGGCGCTGGCGATCAACCGCTACGGCGAACAGCTGCACGAGCGTTTCAAGCTGGCGCAGGCGGCGTTTTCGTCGCTAAACGACCGCACCCAGGAGAGCATGACCAGCATCCGGATGATCAAAGCGTTTGGCCTGGAAGACAGACAGTCGGCGCTGTTCGCGGCCGATGCCGCCGACACGGGGGCGAAGAACATGCGCGTCGCGCGTATCGACGCCCGGTTTGACCCGACCATCTATATCGCGATTGGCATGGCCAACCTGCTGGCGATTGGCGGCGGAAGCTGGATGGTGGTTCAGGGGACGTTAACCCTGGGGCAACTGACCAGCTTTGCCATGTATCTGGGGTTGATGATCTGGCCGATGCTGGCGCTGGCCTGGATGTTTAACATTGTGGAGCGCGGCAGCGCTGCCTATAGCCGCATTCGCGCCATGCTGGCCGAAGCGCCGGTGGTCAATGACGGTAGCGAAGTGGTACCAGAAGGGCGCGGCGTCATGAAAGTCGACATCCGCCAGTTTGTCTATCCGCAAACGGAACATCCGGTACTGGAGAACGTCAGTTTTACCCTTCAGCCCGGCCAGATGCTGGGCATCTGTGGCCCGACAGGATCCGGCAAAAGTACCGTGCTCTCACTGCTCCAGCGCCATTTTGACGTTACGCAGGGCGATATTCGCTTCCATGATATTCCCCTGACAAGGCTGATGCTGGATGAGTGGCGAGGCCGACTGGCGGTCGTCAGCCAGACGCCGTTCCTGTTTTCAGACACCGTGGCAAACAACATTGCCCTTGGACGCCCGAGGGCGACGCAGGAAGAGATTGAGCATGTGGCGCGGTTAGCCAGCGTACATGATGACATTCTGCGCCTGCCGCAGGGCTACGAAACGGAAGTCGGGGAACGGGGCGTCATGCTGTCCGGTGGCCAAAAACAGCGTATCTCGATTGCGCGTGCGCTGTTGCTGAATGCGGAAATCCTGATCCTGGATGATGCCCTTTCCGCCGTGGATGGCCGTACCGAACATCAGATCCTGCATAACCTGCGCCAGTGGGGTGACGGGCGCACGGTGATTATCAGCGCCCACCGTTTGTCGGCGCTGACGGAAGCCAGCGAAATTCTGGTATTACAACATGGGCATATTGCCCAGCGCGGGCAGCACGAAACGCTTGCGGAGCAACCAGGCTGGTATCGAGATATGTATCGCTATCAACAGCTTGAAGCGGCGCTGGACGATGCGCCAGAACACGCTGAGGAGGCCGACAATGCGTAAGCTCGGAACAATGTGGCCGACGCTGAAACGTCTGCTGGCCTATGGCTCGCCGTGGCGTAAACCGCTGTCCGTGGCCGTGCTTTTACTGTGGATTGCTGCAGTGGCTGAAGTGAGCGGCCCGCTGCTCATCAGCTACTTCATCGACAATATGGTTGCCAAAAGCTACCTGCCACTGGGGCTGGTGGTGGGCCTGGGCGTGGCCTACGTAGGTTTGCAGCTGGCGGCCGCCGGTCTCCACTATGCCCAGTCGCTGCTGTTTAACCGGGCCGCGGTGGGCGTCGTACAGCAGTTGCGCACGGACGTCATGGACGCCGCGCTTCGCCAGCCGCTCAGCGAGTTTGATATCCAGCCCGTCGGGCAGGTGATTTCGCGTGTGACCAACGACACCGAGGTGATCCGCGATCTGTACGTGACCGTGGTGGCAACCGTGTTGCGCAGCGCAGCGCTGATTGGCGCGATGCTGGTGGCGATGTTCAGCCTCGACTGGCGCATGGCGCTGGTGGCCATCACTATCTTCCCGGCAGTGCTGATCGTGATGGTTATCTATCAACGCTACAGCACGCCGATTGTGCGTCGGGTGCGCACCTACCTGGCCGATATCAATGATGGCTTCAACGAAGTGATCAACGGCATGAGCGTCATCCAGCAGTTCCGCCAGCAGGCACGTTTTGGCGAGCGGATGGGGGAAGCCAGCCGTTCGCACTATATGGCGCGCATGCAGACGCTGCGGCTTGATGGGTTCCTGTTGCGCCCGCTGCTGAGCCTTTTCTCCGCGCTGGTGCTTTGCGGGCTGCTGATGCTTTTTGGCCTGACCACACAAGGGACCATTGAGGTGGGCGTGTTATACGCCTTTATCAGCTACCTTGGCCGCCTGAACGAACCCTTGATCGAGTTGACGACCCAGCAGTCTATGCTCCAGCAGGCGGTGGTGGCAGGGGAGCGAGTCTTCGAGCTGATGGACAGGCCGCGTCAGACTTACGGTAACGATGATCGTCCTCTGCAAAGCGGGGCGATTGCCTTTGATAACGTCTCGTTTGCCTACCGCGACGACCAGCTGGTGCTGCAGGATATCTCGCTTGCTGTTCCGTCACGCGGGTTCGTGGCGCTGGTGGGGCATACCGGCAGCGGTAAGAGCACGCTAGCCAGCCTGTTAATGGGGTATTACCCGGTCAGCCGCGGTGAAATTCGCCTCGACGGACGCCCGCTGGCGTCTCTCAGCCACACCGTGTTACGCAAAGGCGTTGCGATGGTGCAGCAGGATCCGGTCGTCCTGGCCGATACCTTCTACGCCAACGTAACCCTGGGGCGAGACTACACTGAGGAGCAGGTCTGGGACGTGCTGGAAAAAGTGCAGCTGGCAGAGCTGGCACGCGGGTTTAGCGACGGCATCAGGACGAAACTGGGCGAGCAGGGAAACAATCTTTCTGTTGGACAAAAACAGCTTCTGGCGCTGGCGCGCGTGCTGATTGAAACGCCGCAGATCCTGATTCTGGATGAAGCGACGGCCAGCATTGACTCCGGCACCGAGCAGGCCATCCAGCAGGCACTGGCTGCCGTACGCGACCATACCACGCTGGTGGTGATTGCCCACCGCCTGTCCACCATCGTCGACGCGGACACGATCCTGGTGCTACATCGCGGACACGCCGTTGAGCGCGGTACGCACCGCGAACTTCTGGAGGCCAAAGGGCGTTACTGGCAGATGTACCAGCTGCAGCTGGCGGGCGAAGAGCTGGCAGCCAGCGTGCGCGATGAAGAGTCGCTTAGCGCCTGATGCACTAAAATGAGGCGATGCGCTAACAGTCATTCCTGTTGGTGCAAAACTGAAACGCACCCTGCACCGGCATGGTGCGTTTTTTTTCGCCGGTTCGTTAATCAGGACCGTGTAATGCTCATCACACCGCTGTTCCCTCCGGTTTTCATTTCTGGCACACCCCTTGCAATAGCTTCTGCGTAAGCTGCGGCCATTACCGAATTCTGACTGGAGGGGATCTATGAAGCTGGTTACGGTTGTAATCAAACCATTCAAACTCGAAGACGTGCGTGAAGCGCTGTCTTCAATGGGTATTCAGGGACTGACTGTCACCGAAGTGAAAGGCTTTGGTCGTCAGAAGGGTCATGCCGAGCTTTATCGCGGGGCGGAATACAGCGTTAACTTTCTGCCAAAAGTAAAAATTGATGTCGCGATTGCTGACGATCAGCTTGATGAAGTCATTGATGTCATTAGCAAAGCGGCCTACACCGGCAAAATTGGCGACGGCAAAATTTTCGTTGCCGAACTGCAGCGCGTCATTCGCATCCGTACCGGCGAATCTGACGAAGCGGCACTGTAATTAACGCCTGGCACACAGTGATAGGGATCGAGAAAATGAAGATAGCAACACTTAAAACGGGTCTGGGTTCGCTGGCGCTGCTGCCGGGCCTGGCGCTGGCCGCGCCTGCGGTGGCAGACAAAGCCGATAACGCCTTTATGATGATCAGCACCGCGCTGGTGCTGTTCATGTCCATTCCGGGCATTGCGCTGTTCTACGGCGGCCTGATCCGTGGCAAAAACGTTCTCTCCATGCTGACGCAGGTTGCCGTGACCTTCGCACTGGTCTGCGTGCTGTGGGTGGTTTACGGGTACTCCCTCGCTTTCGGCACCGGCAACGCATTCTTCGGTAACTTTGACTGGGTGATGCTGAAGAATATTGAACTGACCGCGCTGATGGGCAGTTTCTATCAGTATATTCACGTGGCGTTCCAGGGCTCGTTCGCCTGCATTACCGTCGGGCTGATTGTGGGCGCACTCGCCGAGCGTATTCGCTTCTCTGCCGTCCTGATCTTCGTGGTGGTCTGGCTGACGCTCTCCTATGTGCCGATTGCGCACATGGTCTGGGGTGGCGGTCTGCTGGCGACGCACGGTGCGCTGGACTTCGCAGGCGGTACCGTTGTGCACATTAACGCCGCAGTAGCGGGTCTGGTGGGTGCCTACCTGATTGGCAAACGCGTGGGCTTCGGTAAAGAAGCGTTCAAACCGCACAACCTGCCGATGGTCTTTACCGGTACAGCGATCCTCTACTTTGGCTGGTTTGGTTTTAACGCAGGCTCAGCAAGTGCCGCGAACGAAATTGCCGCGCTGGCCTTTGTGAACACCGTTGTGGCCACGGCGGGTGCGATCCTCTCCTGGGTATTCGGCGAGTGGGCGGTGCGCGGTAAACCTTCCCTGCTGGGTGCCTGCTCGGGTGCGATTGCCGGTCTGGTCGGTATCACCCCTGCGTGTGGGTATGTCGGTGTAGGTGGTGCGCTGCTGGTCGGCCTGGTGTCGGGTCTGGCGGGTCTGTGGGGCGTGACGGCGCTGAAACGTCTTCTGCGCGTGGATGACCCTTGCGATGTGTTTGGCGTGCACGGCGTGTGCGGCATTATCGGTTGTATCATGACCGGTATCTTCGCGGCGAAATCACTGGGTGGCGTGGGCTATGCGGAAGGCGTGACCATGGTTCATCAGGTGCTGGTGCAGCTGGAAAGTATTGCGATCACCGTTGTATGGTCTGCCGTTGTCGCTTTCATTGGCTACAAACTGGCGGATATGACGGTCGGCCTGCGTGTACCGGAAGAGCAGGAACGCGAAGGTCTGGACGTCAACAGTCACGGCGAGAATGCGTATAACGCCTAAGGTAAAAGCAAAACGGCAACTTCGGTTGCCGTTTTTAGTGTTTGTTCCCTCTCCCTGTGGGAGAGGGCCAAATCAACCTCTGTTGCGCATTACCCCTTCCTGCACCGTCGAGGCGACCAGCACGCCATCCTGCGTATAAAACTCTCCACGCACAAACCCGCGCGCGCTTGATGCCGACGTGCTCTCCACGCTGTAGAGCAACCACTCGTTCATATTGAACGGACGGTGGAACCACATGGAGTGATCAATCGTCGCAACCTGCATCCCTTTTTCGAGGAAGCCGACGCCGTGTGGCTGCAGCGCCACCGGCAGGAAGTTGAAATCTGACGCATAACCCAGCAGATACTGATGAACGCGGAAGTCCTCTGGTACGGTACCGTTAGCCCGGATCCAGACCTGGCGCTTCGGTTCCGCGGTGTGACCTTTCATCGGGTTGTGGAACTCGACGGGGCGGATCTCAAGCGGCTTATCGCAGAGAAACTTCTCTTTAACCTGTGGCGGAAGCAGATGCGCCAGCGCACGGGCGATATCGGTCTCTGATTGCAGCGAGTCGGGGGACGGGGCCGGGGGCATCTCTTTCTGATGTTCGTAGCCAGGCTCCGGTGCCTGGAAAGAGGCGGTCATGTAAAAGATGGGCTTTCCGTTCTGGATAGCCGCGACGCGTCGTGCGCTGAAACTGTTGCCATCTCTCAGGACTTCAACATCATACACAATCGGTTTTGCGCTATCGCCAGGACGTAAGAAGTAGCTGTGGAATGAATGCACCAGACGGTCTGCCGGGACAGTCTCCTTTGCAGCGTACAGCGCTTGTCCTACGACTTGCCCACCGAAGACCTGGCGTAAGCCTAAATCTTCGCTCTGTCCGCGAAAGAGTCCTTCCTCAATTTTTTCCAGGTTCAGTAATGTCAGCAGATTGTTCAGTGCCTGACTCATAGTTGTCCTCAATAAACGCCGTAGCGAAAGATAGGCTGAGTATAACGCAGAAATGAAAGTGGTCCGATGGGTAGATTAATCTGAATATCGGGACGATTTCAGGCATTAATCAGTGATTTGTGCCACACTTATATGCGTTATGTGATTGAAACGACATCGGATGGGATCGATCCCGCTGGTGCATTGATGATAAGGAGACTTCAATGAAACTCGTGCCCATGCTAAGTGGTGTAGCTATTGCGGTGGCGTTGTCCGCCTGTGCCGGTAAGAGCGCCCAGGTGCCAGTGCCAGCGGCAGATCCGAACGGGATCAATACCCTTTCGCAGCAATCCATTCAGCAGCCTAACGTTTCCGGTACTATCTGGATTAAACAGAAAGTGGCGTTACCGCCGGATGCGGTGTTAACGGTGACCCTGTCGGATGCTTCCCTGGCCGACGCACCATCGAAGGTTGTGGCTCAGCGTGCCGTCCGAACTGAGGGCAAACAGGCGCCGTTTAGTTTCGTGTTACCGTATAACCCATCGGACGTACAGCCTAATGCCCGTATTCTGCTGAGTGCCGCGGTAACGATTAACGGTAAGCTGGTCTTTATCACCGATACGGTCCAGGAAGCGATCAACAACGGTGGGACAAAAATCGACCTGAACCTGGTCCCTGTGCAGCAGACTGAAGTGCCTGTCGCCCCGGCGACCGGTCAGCCGTCCCTGCCAACCCCACCGACTCAGATGTAATGAGTGTATTTCCCCTCTCCTGCGGGAGAGGGGTCAGTACACCCAGCGGTATTTCTGCAAATCGATCTGCCCCGACCCGGAAACCTGCACACCCTCTGACAGTAACGCCTGACGCTGGCGCTGGAGATCTGGCCCGGTGAGCGAGATGGCACCGTGTCGATTCACCACCCGATGCCAGGGCAACGTACTGCCTTCCGGTAGCCGTTTGAGGACGCCGCCCACCTGTCGCGCCGCACGAGGGGACCCCGACAGACGCGCCACATCACCATAAGTAGTGACATAGCCTTCTGGAACAGAGGCCACTATTTGCCATACACGCTGTGGAAAGGAGTCGTGTTCGTCCATACCTTCACCTGTGGGGATGTTCTGGGCAACCATGGTAAACGAAGATGGTCATGATTGCTGCGCCTGTTTGCGCAAGAAACCAGCATCCGGTTTCTGGCGGCTTGCAATTGGACGTTAGCACAGGGATAATGCGCCAGCGCGTTGGTTATCAACGCTCTCAATGGGGGCTCTGTTGGTTCTCCCGCAACGCTACTCTGTTCACCAGGTCAGGTCCGGAAGGAAGCAGCCAGGGCAGACGACGTGTGTGCCGGGATGTAGCTGGCAGGGCCCCCACCCATTTGTGCTCCCAATAATTCCTGTTTTCAGTGTTTACCTGGTGCGGCGCAAGTGGCGTATCAATGTCTGCTGGATGTGAGCAGCTTTATGCTGTCGATCACGAGATGCGGTTTCCCACTAACCGTATATTTTTTCATTTATGCGTACTCAGAAATGGATAATTCTCTCAGACGTTTGTCACCTTTACTGAAAAGTGCCGTAGGAACGCCAGGTAAAGCAGGAAACTTTCAGCGCGACGTGATTATCGTGCAATACCTGTTTAATCTCATTAAGCCTATCATCCAGTATGACATCCCAGAAGATGGGATTATTATCAGAACCATCAGCCAGTTTCAGTCCATTCATTTGCGTTTCCAGCATCCCGATGGGGTTATTGAGCCAGAAGGGAAGACTTTCCGTGGATGAGTTGCTGCTGCGATGAAATATCCCCTTGTGTCTCAACAATCGTCTTTCACGTCTTCATTTTTTAGGCAACCTTCTGCCAATGAAAATAGCGTCCGTCAGCTGGTTAACAATTATCTGAGAAAAGAGCGCTACAACGTAGCAGATGAAACCCTTGAGCGAAGCAAGCTGATGGCACCTGGAATTGATGGGGCTGTATCGCTGACGGAGCAGGACTTTACTGAAGCCTGGGAAAATCTTAATCGTCGGGTAGAACTGAATATCATCAAAGCTTTTTCTAATGTGAAGTCGGGCGGACGATCTGGGTTTAATGCTTTAAATCTACCGATTATTGCGTATGAAGGGCATATTTTCCGTAAATACACCAAAAGGAAATACGATCAAACCCACCCTTTTTTGTCTTATAAATATGTAAAGAAAGCGGGTCCGGAATGGTAAAAAAACAATATCGACCAGCTTTCTGCATGGAATACCCTGGCGAAGGCTTATGCACTTGATGCCGAAGCTGCGATAAAATCGTGTTCATGGGGGATGTTCCAGATTATGGGGTTTAATTACGAATCGTGCGGTTATAAAGATCTCGGCACATTTTTAAAAGATATGAAGTCTAATGCCGGTAAGCAATTAAATGCTTTTTTACATTTGTGCAATAAGAACAGCTCACTACTGTCGGCAATGGTAAATAAGGACTTTTATAATATGGCATTCAACTATAACGGAAGCGATTTCGGTGATTATGACGTTAAAATTCGCAGAACTTATGAAAGCCTGGAGAAGGGGCGGAGATGAAAATTAAAATGATGCGCATAGTTTGCGGTTTTTCAGCCTTAATGGCGGCGTTTTCTTCGTATGCCACGACGCTACAGTCTGGCGTATATGAAGGTTTGTTACTCGCCGTCTCACCGACGGGCAATATCACCGGATATTACTCTGAATCGGCTGAAGACAGCGTAAAACGTACCTGCACTTTCTTTCTGACAGGCCATGTTTCAGCGCAACAGCCAGACACCATCACTTCATGGTCTTCCTCTGTGCTCGCGGGCCATATTGCCGCGAATACCGCGGGTGTCACATTAGCCATTCCTGATGGGCAAAACCATGCTGGGTGTATGAATGTGCTGATGCCTGAAATTGCGACAGGTCTGGAACTGGAGAGGACGCGGCAGACACAGTGGCAAACGCTGATGAAGGTAAGCAGCCCGCGGGCTTATCTGAGCTCTACGCCTGATGCCGCGACCCGGCGTAAAGCCTGGATCGTTAAAGGAGACGTAGTAGGGGTAATACAAACCCAGGCTGGCTGGGCAGAGGTAGAGTTTGTCGCCCGTAGCGGAAAAACGACGCATGGCTGGGTGAATAGCAATGACGTTCAGCCGTTAACGCCTCCTGCATCCTGATCGGTTTATTTCTCCCCCTGAATTCAATATTGCCGGGCGATGCTTTCGCATCGGCAATCTCATTAAGCTAATCCGTAACGCTATTTTCCCCGCATGACCGCACCCTATGTCACTGAAAATAAGAGTTATAGCTAGCCGTCAGGGACCCACCCATTTGTGGCTCCCGGCGTTCTTCCCCTGATTTTTGTCTCTTTCTGAGACGTTAATCCCCATTAAGACTAAGCTTATAGCATGTAATATATATTTCATCTCGCTGAAATATTATTGTCATAAACCTGTAATAATAGACTGGCATTTTATAATCGGATGTCTTTTTTCTAACATAATTCAAAAAAATATATATCTGGATAACATTGTTAACTTCGTGTATTAAATAAAGTACTTATTCCGAAGGGAAGTGACAAACATGGCTACTGCAGTATTAAACGTGAAGATCGATGACGCGCTTAAAGAAAGGCTTCGCCACTATGCGGAACACAATAACGAGAATTTAAGCGTGACGACAGAGAAACTGCTGCTGCTGGCGTTTGAAGCAGTAGAAGAGGCGGGAGTATCGGAAGAGGATATTGATAATCAGCATACGGAAGAAGAGAGTGTTTCTCCTTTTACTCCTAAAGAAATCAAAGCTCTACGTAAACTGCTGAAGAAGAGAAAATGAAACAACAACTGTCAACTGCCAGTGACTACAAAGAGGCCTGCGATCTGTTGCGTTCAGGCTACGTGAAGCATGTACGTCTTGGCTGGAATGTCGGAAGTGATGAGTTCTTTCGTATTGCGTCTGACTGGTGTGATACGGGCGCAAAAATAAAGAAAGACGGTGAAAGCTTCGTTATTTCACTGAAAGGTTTTCCTATTCCTGCTCAGCATTAACGACTGAACGGTGAAAACTGCTGACTGCATCTGTTACAGTCAGCAGTTTTTATTTTATGATCTGCTTCAAACTTTTAAATATTAAATGACGCTGCGTTTCACCGGTGGCACGTTTTTATTCAGAGCAAGCCATAGCGGTTTGATCCGCAGCAATGCCTTTTCAAGTTCTGCCGGTTCGAGCGAGAAGGGCATGCGTAAGTAGCGGTCAAACGCGCCCGATAAACCAAATCGCGTTCCGGTCCCCAGGTTGATCCCCAGAATCTCGGCTCGCGCAGCAAGCTGCGTTGCCAGCATGCCCGGGAGTTCTATCCAGTAAGAAAGCCCGCCTTCCGCTTCATGAAATGTCCACTCCGGGAAATGTTCACGCAAAATGTCACCGCAGCGATCGCGTCGCTCAGCCAGCATCTTCCGGCGTGCGGGCAGAAAGGTCTCGCTGTTGTTCATGAGCCACAGCGTTGCCAGTTGCTCCAGCAGCGGCGATCCTAAATCCAGCGTGTCCCGCGTCTGGGCAAGCATGGCGATAGTGCGCGAGGAGGCGCGGATCCAGCCGAGACGCAGCCCGCCCCAGAAACTTTTTCCGGCAGAGCCCAGCGTGATGACGGTGGCCTGCGGGTTAAAGGCGGCCAGCGGCGGTGGGGGAGGCGAATCAAACCAGAGATCCACCATCGTCTCATCCACTACCAGTGCCGTACGGGTTTGTGCGGCAATATCGGTGATGGCCTGACGGGTGGCGCTATCCATACATCGCCCGGTCGGGTTATGAAAGTCTGGCATCAGATACGCCAGCCGCGGCGCTGTCTGGGCAAGCGTTGCCGCGAAGCCGTCCGTATCCCAGCCCGTTTCCGGCAGCGACACCCCCACGGGCCGACACTGCGCCCCCTGGATGGCGGCAATCGCCAGCGGATAGGTGGGATGATCAACCACGACGCGATCCCCCGGTCCGGTCATCATCCGCAGCACCAGCGCAAAGCCGCTGACGGCGCCATTCACCACCATCACTTCATCCGCACGGGTGGGAAGACCTCGCGCGGTATAGCGCGCAGCAATGGCTTCCCGCAGTGCCGGCAGCCCAAGCTGGTCGTAGCCCGTCAGCGAGAGGTGCTGCGTAATGGCCGTGAGCGCATGGGTATACGCCTGGTGGATCTCTGGTCCGGCGTTGAGGGCGGCGGTGGAGAGATCCAGTGCGGCACTCGCCGCTGAGAGGGTAGGAACGGCGCGTGCATCCGGGAGGATCACGCGTGACCCGCTGCCGTGACGGCTTTCGAGGTAACCTTCTTCACGCAGATGGGCGAGGGCGCTGCTGATGGTGGTTCGGCTTACGTCCAGCGCAGAGGCCAGTTCGCGCTCGCCCGGCAGCCGCGTATTCAGTGCCAGCCGGCCATCAAGGATTAACAGACGCAATGCATCGGCCAGCTGACGCCAGAGTGGCGTGCGGGAAGAGGTTTGCTGCCAGTGGCCTAACAGGCGTATCAGAGACTGGCTTCCGAAGCGGCGTGATGACATATGCAGTCCACTATTTGAAAACTGGACATTAATCATAGTGCCATTTTAGGTCAGGATGAAAGCCTGGTTCACTGGAGAAGCGAAAAATGGTACGTCGTCTGCTACAACTGTATGTCGGTCTGGGGCTGTATGGCCTTTCCACCGCGATGTTTATTCGTTCCGATTTAGGGGTCGATCCCTGGGATGTTTTTCACCTTGGGGTAGGGATGCAGCTGGGGATGAGTATCGGGATGGTGATCATTTTAACCGGTGCCGCGGTACTGCTGCTGTGGATCCCCCTGCGTCAGATGCCGGGGCTCGGCACAATCAGTAACGTGATTTGTATTGGTCTGGCGGCGGATGCCAGCATGGCATTCATCCCGGAGGTGAGTTCGTTGCCCATTAGACTCACGCTGCTGGTGGGCGGGATTGTGATGAACGCGATTGCGACCAGCATGTACATCGGAGCCGGTTTCGGCCCGGGCCCGCGCGATGGCCTGATGACCGGCATTCATGCCCGGATGGGATGGTCTATTCGCAGCGTGCGTACCTCCATTGAGGTGTCTGTCCTGCTGATTGGCTGCGTGCTTGGCGGCACGTTTGGGGTGGGAACCGTATTGTATGCCCTGACTATTGGCCCGCTTATCCAGCTCTGTCTGCCCTGGTTCCGTCAGAAGCCGCGGATTGAGGACATCCCCCAGCCGGAGCGGGTTGTTTAATTTGCGAAGCGCTCACATGTTTTCATGGCGTCGCTGTGCCAGAATAGGCCCCCCGAAACACGCGATGCCAGCATGTATGAAAGCAATCACACTCTATGATGTCGCCCTCCTTGCGGGGGTTTCTTATCAGACCGTTTCCCGCGTCATTAACGACGCGGAACATGTGTCTGCCCGCACCCGGGAAAAGGTGCAGCAGGCGATGGCGGAGCTGCACTATGTGCCTAACCTTCGGGCACAGCAGCTGGCGGGTAAACGCACCCGCACGCTGGGGCTCATCACCACCGATCTGGCCCTGCACGCCCCTTCGCAAATTGTCTCGGCAGTGAAATCCCGGGCGGCAGAACAGGGGGCGAGCGTCCTCATTTCCATGGTGGAACAGCCGCACCAGTGTCAGGCCGCGATTCAGGCCTTGCTGGCGCAGCGCGTGGAAGCGCTGCTGGTGAATGTTCCGCTTGACGATCCGCATGCCGAACAGCTCAGGGCGCTGGCATCGCCTGTCCCGGTGCTGTTTCTCGATGTCTCCCCTTCAGCGCAGGTCAATTGTCTCATCTTTAATGCCGCGGAGGGCGCACGTCTGGGCGTTGAGCATCTGCTTTCGCTGGGTCATCAGCGCATTGCCCTGCTGAGCGGGCCGGAAAGTTCGGTCTCCGCGCGGGCGCGTCTGGCGGGCTGGAAAGCGGCCCTGGCAGGGGCGGGTCTTGACGACGCCGCCGTGGCTTACGGTGACTGGAGCGCGGCCAGCGGATATGAGAAGGGGCATCTGCTGTTATCTGCCCCGGCATTACCGGATGCGATTCTGGTGGCCAACGATCAAATGGCCCTCGGGGTGATGCGCGCCTGCGCGGAAAAAGGGATCGCGATCCCGGGTCAGATATCCGTGGTCGGGTTCGACGATACGGCGGACAGCGCCTGGTTTTCCCCACCGTTGACGACCATTCGCCAGGCGTTTCGCGAGGCAGGTGAACGCAGCGTGGAGTGGTTGCTGGCGCCCACCGGGGACGAAGCGTGCTGGCAGGTTCAGCTGCCGGTGACGCTGGTGACCCGCCACTCCAGCGCGCGCCACGCCCCCCTGCAGGCGGAGCACGAGACGCTGGCGCAACAGCTCAGAAGCCTGGCGCTACTGGCGGAGCAGCTGGCCCGCAAGTAAGACTTTTGTGATCTGACTCGCTACCCCGCAAACGATCGCTTTACCGTTATCGGATGCCAGGGCATGTTAACGAAAATTGTGAGCGCTTCGCAAAGAGGTTACTATGTCCCATACTCCATCGCTGACCCTCAGCGCCATTCTCGCCCGACGCGACTGGGAAAACCCGGGGGTTACCCAGTGGAACCGTCTGGCGGCACACACGCCGTTATACAGCTGGCGTGATGAACAATCCGCCCGGGATGACGCCGGATCTGTCAGCAAGCGCTGCCTCAACGGGATGTGGCGGTTCAGCTACTTTGCTGCCCCCGAGCAGGTTCCTCAGGCATGGGTCACCGAAGATTGCGCAGATGCTGTGGCCATGCCCGTGCCGTCTAACTGGCAGATGCAGGGATTTGACACGCCCGTCTACACCAATGTGACTTATCCGATACCGGTTAACCCGCCTTTTGTTCCGCAAGAAAATCCTACCGGTTGTTACTCGCTCACATTTGACATGGACGTCTTACAGGCCGGGCAAACCCGCATTATTTTTGACGGCGTGAACGCGGCGTTTCATTTGTGGTGCAACGGGCAGTGGATAGGTTACTCCCAGGACAGTCGACTGCCCGCTGAATTTGACCTGACAACGGCATTACGCCCCGGGCAGAACCGCCTCGCGGTCATGGTCTTGCGCTGGTGCGACGGCAGTTATCTGGAAGATCAGGACATGTGGCGCATGAGCGGTATTTTCCGCGATGTGTCCCTGCTGCATAAGCCTGAGACGCACATTGCGGATTACCATGTTGTTACCGACCTGAACGCGGATCTGGACCGCGCGGTGCTGAACGTGGAGGTCGCGCTGGCGGGCGCTGACTTCGCGGCGTGCGACGTGGCGATTAGCTTGTGGCGCAACGGTGAGCGCTGTGCAAGCGTCACCCAACTGCCTGGCTCTGCCATTGTGGATGAACGCGGAAACTGGGCCGAGCGGTTAACGGCGGCAATCCCCGTGGTGTCCCCCGCGTTATGGAGTGCGGAAACGCCGGAACTCTATCGCCTGACGATCGCGCTTCGCGATGAGCAGGGCAACGTGCTGGAGAGTGAAGCCTGCGACGTTGGCTTCCGCCGGGTTGAAATCAGCAACGGCCTGTTGAAACTCAACGGTAAACCCCTGCTGATCCGCGGGGTTAACCGGCACGAGCATCATCCGGAAAACGGCCAGGTGATGGACGAAGCGACGATGCGTCGCGATATCGAACTGATGAAACAGCACAACTTCAACGCCGTGCGCTGCTCGCACTACCCGAACCACCCCTTGTGGTACCGGCTGTGCGATCGCTATGGCCTGTACGTTGTTGATGAAGCCAATATAGAAACCCACGGCATGGTGCCGATGAGCCGTCTTACTGACGATCCGCGCTGGCTGCCCGCCATGAGCGAGCGTGTGACCCGCATGGTGCAGCGCGATCGTAATCAGCCCTCCATTATCATCTGGTCGCTGGGCAATGAGTCCGGGCACGGCGCAAACCACGACGCACTGTATCGCTGGGTGAAATCCACGGACCCGACGCGTCCGGTACAATACGAAGGCGGTGGGGCGAATACAGCGGCGACGGATATCGTCTGTCCGATGTACGCCCGTGTCGATCAGGATCAGCCTTTCCCGGCGGTGCCGAAATGGTCGATCAAGAAATGGATCGGCATGCCGGATGAAACGCGGCCGCTGATCCTCTGCGAATACGCACATGCGATGGGTAACAGCTTCGGCGGGTTCGCGAAATACTGGCAGGCGTTTCGCAGCCATCCTCGCCTGCAGGGTGGGTTTGTCTGGGACTGGGTCGATCAGGCTTTGACGAAGAGAGACGAAAAGGGCAACGCCTTCTGGGCCTACGGCGGTGATTTTGGCGATAAACCGAATGACCGGCAGTTCTGCCTGAACGGGCTGGTGTTCCCCGATCGCACACCGCATCCGGCACTGTATGAGGCGCAACGCGCACAGCAATTCTTCACCTTTACGCGGGTCAGCACCTCTCCGCTGGTGATAGAGGTGCAAAGCGGCTACCTGTTCCGTCACACCGATAACGAGGTGCTGAGATGGACGGTTGCCCGGGACGGGGAGGGGCTGGCTTCGGGCGAGGTGACGCTCGCGATGGCGCCTGAAGGCGCTCAGCGTCTGGAGATCGCCCTGCCAGAGATAAAGGCTGAACCGGGTGAATTCTGGCTGAACGTAGAGGTCTACCAGCCGCGGGCGATGCCGTGGTCACCTGCCAACCATCGCTGTGCCTGGGCGCAGTGGCAGCTCCCGACGCCGCTGTTTATCGTACAGCCTGACCCGGTAGGTGAGCCGCCGGTGCTGACGCAAAGCGACGCCATGCTGATCCTGACGCACCGGCAGCATCGATGGTTTTTCGATCGTGCTTCAGGAAACCTGACGCAGTGGCTGAACAATGGCGTTGAAACGCTGCGTTCACCGCTGAGGGATAACTTTACCCGCGCGCCGCTGGATAATGATATCGGCGTAAGCGAGGCCACGCGAATTGATCCTGATGCATGGGTTGAGCGCTGGAAGGCGGCGGGAATGTACGATTTAACCCCGCGAGTGTTGCATTGTGAAGGCGAGCAGCGTGCCAACGAGGCTGTAGTGACGACGCTGCATGCCTGGGAATATGGCGGAAAAGCGTTATTCCTGAGTCGTAAGGTGTGGCGCGTGGATAGCCAGGGGAGGTTGCACGGCGATATACAGGTGGATATTGCGTCCGATATCCCGGAACCCGCGCGCGTTGGCCTGAGCGTGCATCTCGCCGAAACGCCGGAGAACGTTCGCTGGCTGGGTCTGGGCCCGCATGAAAACTATCCGGACCGAAAACTGGCGGCACAGCAGGGGCGCTGGAGATTGCCCCTGGAGGCCATGCATACGCCGTATATCTTCCCGACGGAAAATGGCTTGCGCTGTGATACCCGCGAGCTGGTGCTGGGAACGCATCAGCTGGATGGCCGCTTCCATTTCTCGGTGAGCCGCTACAGCCAGCAGCAGCTGCGAGAGACAACCCATCAGCATCTGCTGCGTGCAGAGCCGGGATGCTGGCTCAATCTTGATGCATTCCATATGGGTGTGGGCGGCGACGACTCCTGGAGCCCCAGCGTCTCGCCGGAATTTATTCTCCAGCAACGCCAGCTGCGTTATACCTTCAGCTGGCGGCAGACGCTTAACTGACCCGTGAGAGGCGGCCACAGGGCGTGGCCGCCTGCTTACCCCAGAATCCCGCTCAGGCCGTGCAGGCTCATGTAAATCCCTACAACAGTAATCAGCGCAGCGGAGATCCACGGCGCTTTTCGGGAAAGTTCGCTAAACCCGGGCCAGCGTTTTGTCGCGTGTTTGAGGCTTAAGGCGGCAATCGCGCCGGAAGCGACCAGGGTGATCGCCAGACCAATACTAAAGCTGAACACCAGCGTTGCGCCCAGGGCAAAATGCTTGAGCTGCAGGCAGATAAGCAGAACGGTGATGGATGCCGGGCAGGGAATGAGCCCGCCGGTCAGGCCAAACACCACGATCTGTCCGGTGGTGACGTTTTGGCCGCTGAAACGCCGGTTAATATCCTGCGCGTGGGCGCGCTGGTGAGCGTCCTGCCACTCGTCATCAACCAGCGGATGTTCGTGGTGGTGATCATGCTGGTGGTCATGGTCATGGTCATGGTCATGGTCGTGATGATGGTGATGATGATCGTGCGGCTGGCCCTCTTTCCAGGTCCGCCACGCCATCCACAGGGCGATCAGGACGATCAAGACTCCCGATAACAGCTGGAACCAGGGCTCTGAAGTATGCGCATCCCAGCCCCGACCAAACCATAATCCTGCCATGGCAATAACCCAGACTACCGCCGTATGGGAAAGTGTGGCTGCCAGACCGAGCAGCACCGCCTGCTTCAGCGTGCCGCGGATGGCCACAATAAAGGCCGCCATCATCGTTTTTGAGTGGCCCGGCTCCAGGCCATGTAGCGCGCCGAGCAGAATAGCGCTGGGAACAAACAGCCAGGCATTGCCCTGCTGCAGAAGTGAAGCAAAATCGTTCATGGGAAATTCCGGAGTGGAAAGCGTGCTCAGATAGTACTCCCCCCCAGTAGATTAATACTACCCCCCAGTAGAAAAATACTCAGGGGGAGTAGAGCGTGATATGCTTTAAATGCCAAAAAAGAGAAGGGATCACCCGATGTCACATACCGTTCGCGACAAGAAAATGTTATTGACCCGCCTGAAGAAAATTCAGGGTCAAAGTAACGCTCTGGAGAAAATGCTGAACAGCGATCACGAATGCGCCGAGGTGCTACAGCAGCTGGCGGCGATCCGTGGCGCGGTTAACGGCATGATGATGCAGGTGATCGAAGGGCATTTAACCGATCACGTGGTAAAAGAGCCCGAAGAAGCGCAGCGTGAAGCCGATCTTGGCGTGGTGTTGCAGGTGATCAAATCTTATCTTAAGTAGCGTGCGTTTCGAGGTTGTGTTCTGCCCAGAGAATAAATTCCGTTTTGGGCAGCGCTTTGCTGTAGTACCACCCCTGTCCATATTGCACGCCGTGTCGGTGCAGCCAGGCGAGTTGCCCTGCGGTTTCGACTCCCTCCGCGACCATCGCCAGCTTCAGCGATTTCGCCATTTCTATAATGTGCGGCGTCACGTTTTTATACTCCAGCGCATCCACGAATGATTTATCAATCTTGAGCGTGTCGACATCAAGGTCCTGCAGATAGCTCAGGCTGGAATAGCCCGTTCCAAAATCATCAATATAGACAGGATGGCCCGCCCGGCGGAATGCGGCGATAGCCGGCGCGCTAATTTGAGGATCGGCAAAGCCACGCTCGGTTAACTCAAGGGCGATCTGGCCGGGATGGACTTGCCACTTATTCAGTAAGTGGCTCAGCAGCGGTGGCAGCGTGCCGGAGGTCAAATCGGCGGGGGCGAGGTTAATGGAGATGTACTGGTCGCCGTGCAGATGCAGCCAGTGGCCCATGTCTTCAAATACTTTTTCGATAACCAACTGCGTCAGCTGCGAAATGAGCCCCGTTTGCTCGGCCAGTGGCACAAAGATATCAGGAGAAAGACTGCTTCCGTCTGGCTGGGGCCAGCGCGTCAGCGCTTCTGCGCCAACAATTTTCCCGCTACACAGCGCCACGATGGGCTGATAGTGAACCACAAAATCGCGGCTGTTAATGGCGTCAAGCAGGCGATTGCGCGGCGACTGGATGCGACGCAGTATCCGCAGGACAAAAAGCGCGGCAAGCAGGCTTATCAGGATGCCGAAGGGCAGCCAGAACAGCAGCTGCCGGTGCCAGGTTTCAGCCAGCGGTTTGAGCGTCGCCCATGCGACAACGGTAAACCCCAGTTCGGGGACGGGCTTCATCACATACATCGAACCGTCGTACTGTACGCTGGTCATCTCCTGACCCTTGATCATGTCCCGGATGTGCGGATCGAGCGTATTGCTGCTGGCGAAGATGCGGCGTGTTGCACTTCCGACCAGGGCGGCATCAATCGCTATCTCACCGAAAGGGATCACATCCACCAGCGAAGCCGGATCGACCATGACCAGATAATGCCCTTTACCCAGCACAGCCATGTAGTGATTAAACCCAAGATCGTTTTGGGTGGTCAGCCATGCACTGTAACCATCTTCGGTAATGCGCATCGGCGGCGGGAAAGGGGATGCATGACTGGTTTGCTCCAGGGAGGAGCAGAGCGGTTTGAGGCTGTCGATATAAATCACTTCCTGGATATATCGCCACGAGAAAGCGACCCGTCGCATCTCCCTTAACTGCAACGGGCTACACGGCACGCCCTCAAAGGCCTGCAGGTGATCGAGCGCTTCTTTCGCCTGATCCACGACCCTGTCGGTGCGTATCAGCACGCGTGAGGCATAGTTATCCAGGGCATCGACAAATTTATCTTCTGCCTGGCGATGAGCCAGCCAGATGCTCAGGCAAATGGGGACCAGCACAGAAAAGATAAGTATGCCGGTCACCAGACTGACCAGATGTCGGGTTTTCATGCTGTCGTTTCCTTCCTCGTATGCCCGCTCCTGAGCACTGAGTTCCCTGCCTGAAGAGAAAGTTTTTTACCGCGAAATGATATAGTTATAGCACGTGGGTGGCATGGTTTTCATTTTATCTCAGGGAAACCCGAAAATATCACCCTGATTGAGGGGGGTTGTTTTTATAGCCTGGCCCGGATATTATTTTGTTATGTTATAACAAAACATAAGAGGTTTATGATGAAACCAGATATCCATCCCACTTATCGCACCGTGGTCTTCCACGACACCAGCGCCAATGAATATTTTAAAATTGGCTCAACCATTAGCACCGACCGCGAAATTGAGCTCGACGGTGAAACGTATCCGTACATCACCCTTGATGTCTCGTCAAAATCGCACCCGTTTTATACCGGCAAGCAGAAAACGTTCTCCACGGATGGCAGCGCAGCGCGCTTCCGTAAGCGTTATGGCGGTTTTATCAATGCGAAGCGGGGCTAATCATGCAGGTACTTAACTCATTACGTAGCGCAAAACAGCGTCACCCGGATTGCCAGATAGTCAAACGCAAGGGACGCTTATATGTGATTTGCAAATCTAATCCGCGTTTTAAGGCGGTTCAGGGACGTAAAAAAAGACGCTAGACGCGCGTTACTCGCCAGCTTTCCAGGGATCTTTTCTGTTTGCCATCGGCAGTAAAATTGTCGGTGGCAAGCCAGCCTTCAAAGGCGCTTGCCAGCGCTGGCCACTCTTTGTCGAGGATTGAAAACCAGTCGGTGTCCCGGTTATGTCCTTTTGTCACCAGCGCCTGGCGAAAACGCCCCTCAAACTGAAAACCCAGACGCAGGGCCGCTTTGCGGGACGGTTCGTTCAGACTATTGCATTTCCATTCATAACGCCGGTAACCAAGGGTATCAAAAACATACTGCATCAGCAGATATTGCGCTTCTGTTGACATAGGTGTGCGGCTTAACAGGGGAGAGAAGTGAACGTGCCCCACTTCCACAACGCCGTTTTTAGGATCGATCCGCATCAGGGCCAGCGTGCCGACCGGAGATTGGGTCTGGTTATCGATAACGGTAAAGTGCATGGGATCGGATAACTCACTCACGCTCGCGACCCATCCGGCGAACGCCTCTGCGGTGGCATCGGGCTCACGCAGAAGCCACGTCCAGCTGCGGGTATCTTCGGCCTGAGCATACGCGCAGAACAGCGCGTTAGCATGCTCCACCCGCAGCGGCTCAAGCCGGCAGTAACGACCCTGAAGTACCACCCGGGACGGATGTGGACGGGGTTGCCAGTCGATAAGCGGTTCGCCCACGGGCTGCCCAAACTGATTGATTGTATTCATCTTCATCTCCGTGACGTTGAAAAGAGTTTCAGACTAATGAATTGCTGGTTCCTTAAAAAGAACCACCAGGTTATGTTTTGATGGTGCCACGAGGAGGTGAGATGAATATTCCGGGTGATGAACTGTATACCTTGCTCAATGCAGCGCTGAAAAAACGTGGCGAGGAGACGCTCCAGCGTACGCTCTATCTGGCTTTGCGGGAGGCCATTCTGAGCGGAAGACTCCGCTCCGGCTGCCAGCTTTCCGGTTCGCGCACGCTGGCCCGGCAGCTCTCCCTTTCCCGCAATACCGTCAATGCGGCGCTGGACCAGCTCACCCTCGAAGGGTATCTGCAGCGTAATCGCCAGGGAACGCGGGTAACACTGTTTGCGCAGCGTGCTGTCCCGAGGTCATTGCCGGACCCTGCCATCACGCTTGCCAGACGGGTCAGCCTGCTGCCTGCACCGGTGCAGCGGGATACCCCGGTTCTTGCCTTTACGCCGGGGACACCCGCCATTAACTATTTCCCTCTGCCGCTATGGCGGCGGTTGTATGACCGCGTGATGCGGGAGGAGGGAAGCGCCCTGTTAGGTTACGGCGACCCCGCCGGCGAGCCGTCGCTGCGGGCAGCGATTGCCCGGCACCTAGCCTTGTCCCGCGGCATTGACTGTGACGCCAGCCAGATAGTGATCACTGAAGGCGCGCTTGAAGGCGTCAACCTGTGCACGATGCTGTTGAGCGAGCCGGGGGATATCGCCTGGGTAGAAAACCCCGGCTACAGTGGGGCAAAAAGCGCGTTTGTTAAAACCGGCCTGACGATGAAGGGGATCCCGGTGGATGACGAGGGAATGTGCTGGGAGGGACTGAATGCACCTTCTCCCGCGTTAATTTTTACCTCACCCTCACATCAGTTTCCTTACGGGAGCGTGCTCAGTGCCCGGCGGCGTCTGGCCCTGCTGGCGCTGGCCAGAGAGCATAACGCCTGGATTATTGAGGACGACTACGACAGCGAATTCCGTTATGCCGGTGAGCCCGTACCGGCGATGCTGGGAATGGTGGCGAATGCTCCCGTGGTCTATCTGGGGACGTTCAGTAAGACGCTGTTTCCGTCGCTCAGAATGGGATTCATGGTGTTGCCGCCAGCGCTGGCGACAGCGGCTCGTCCGGCCATTGGCTCGCTATTGCGCGGAGGGCATCGCGCGGAGCAACGTACCCTGGCGTTGTTTATTGAAGAGGGCCATTATGCCCGCCATCTCGCCGCCATGCGTCGGCTCTATCGCAAACGCTACCGCCAGCTGCGTGAAGTGCTGGTTACAGAGCTTCATACCCCTCACCGCATTCTGGCGGGTGAAGGCGGCATGCATCTGACGCTGGCGATAGACGGGATTGACGACCAGAAGCTGGTGGAGCAGGCGAGGGCGTTTCAACTGGCACCCGCTGCGTTGAGCGGGTATTACCTGGAGGCGAAGCAGGGGAAAACCGGTCTGGTGTTAGGTTACGGCAATACCTCTGCTTCGCAGTTTGCGCCGGGGATCCGACGTATTCAGGCGCTCATTACGCAGCAGCAGGGCGGGAAAGGGTAAAAACATCGTAGAAAGAGAGCTGACCTTTAGTGGAAACCATTTTCTGCAGCTTCTCTTTTTGCTCGGTTTCCACTGCCGGAGAGTGCATGATGCTGTCGATAAGCTCCCCAGGTACGAAACGCGTGTTGTACCATTCGCCGTTGTAGCAGACCCGGAAATCGAGGACATCGATATCCTCGTAACGGTAGCGCGGGTTCACGTCAAAAAAGAAAAAGGCATTAAAGACGACAAACAGCACCACCAGCAGCCAGACGGAGTCCACCAGCGTTTCGGACTTGAGCATCACAATAAGTGTCGCCAGCCAGGCGGCATACATGGCGACAAACAGGCCAGGATGTTTGCGGATAAAGCTAATGCTAAAGCGCGGGCGATTATCGCGCTTTTCGCGGACGTTAAGATCGTCGATAGTGGCGATGAGCAGGCGCTGTATCTCGGTCATTTTTTGCCTTCATGAGAGTTGACAATACAGGGTGACCGCCAATTTTAGGGGAGCCATCAGGCTGAAAAAAGTAACAGTCTGACGCTAAAAGACCATAACAGTTGGCTCCCAGTCCCTCACAGCGTTTTGATGATTTTTGCCGGGTTACCGCCCACGACGACGTTAGCCGGAACGTCTTTCGTCACGACAGCACCGGAGGCCACCACCACATTATCCCCTATCGTGACGCCAGGGTTAATGACCGCCCGACCACCGAGCCAGACATTATTTCCAATGGTGACGGGTTTTCCAAACTCCACGCCGCTATTACGCGCTTCCGCGTCCAGGGGATGGGTAGCCGTATAAATATGCACACCCGGTGCGAGCATGCAGTTATCGCCAATATGAATGGGGCAGACATCCAGCATCACGCAATCGAAGTTAGCGTAAAAGTTTTTGCCGAGATAAATGTTATATCCATAGTCACAGCGGAAGCTCGGTTCAATATAAGCCCCTTCGCTTTGCCCCAGAAGTTCCGCCAGAATGTTCTGGCGTTCTGTTTTTGCATCCGGCGCGGTGTGGTTATAGCGATAAATCAGATGGCGGGCTCGCAGTCGGTCGGCCCGTAACGTCTCATCACCGGGGCGGTAATGTTCACCGGCAATCATCTTCTGTTTTTCTAAGCTCATGGGAAACCTCTCTGGATGTCATTACCGCAGGGTAATCGGAACAGACCAGAAGGGGAACGTTCCCGATAAGCTGGTGTGACTGTAGTCACAACATTGTTGCTGATGAACACGTTTTACACGGAGACCTGGCATACGCACAGGAGGTCTAACGGGACAGGTAAATATCGTTCAGAACGTGGCGTAGAACTCTACAGACACCTTTCAATGATTAACGGACAAATTTCCATACCGACGTTGGGATTTTGTCATACAGCTTATTCATGGTCAGCTCAGCAAGACGATGGTCAGCGGCTGAATAAAATACCGCCAGTTCATTATCAGAAAGCTCGTATTTATTCTTTTCAATGACGCGTTCGAGGGTGTCAATTGACTGACAACGTCGCAGGCGCATCAAATAATCGATCTTAGTGAGTGGTTTATCAGACATAAATTCACCTTAGTATTAGTAATTGTAATAATTTTAACAGGAAAGACTAACCGGGTTAGCTCTGCTCACGTTGACGAAACAGCGGAATAGCCGGTTTCCCGATTTACGCCATTTTTGCAAATCCTGGGCGTTAATGCCGTAACTGCTGAACAACATAAAGGTGTCATCCAGGTATTCATCAATTTGCTCAATGAGCTTATTATCTTCATTGTACTTAATTTTATAATTAAGTGCGAAGGTTGCGATATGCTCTATCAGCTCATTCAACTGTAAATTGATGGCAGACGTTGGGTCGTTTACCCAGCCATGGTTGCTTTCATCAAGGTTGGCAAGGCAGTCATGGTACAAGGATTCGCAGAGAAATTTCAACTGCGCGATATCATGCCTTTTTGGCGAGTACTCGTCCATAGCGCATCCCCTTCTGAGTGATTTCTTACTCACCGAACATCATTGTCGGGATGGATACAACATACTTAGCCACACGGGTGCGGTGTTCCTGATAACTCTAACTATAAGCCACTCTCATCAGGATTTCATCGCGCTATTACGAAAAATTACAAATAAAACTGCAGACTGCGAGCGTTAACGCAATTGTTCCTCCAGAAGAGAACTTTTTGAACCCAATTAACACTGGCTTTTTATCGCTTCCTTACCTTTCATTGGCTTAGCGTAAACAACGAGAAAAGTTCAGTTCCGGAGTTCTCTTTGTCAGAACTTCTTATTAGGAATATTCCTAACAACTTAAGCGGGGAAATGAAATTAAAAAAATCCTGAATTCACCGATTAAGTTATCCGTTAATTATGATATGTCTAATTAAGATGGCAGAAAATAAATGGAACGACAATAAGCGTAATTTATGATTTTTTTCTGAAAATGAAAAAGGCCGCGAATGCGGCCTTTTTATCATGTGGAACCGGTATCAGTGAGGTTCTACCGAATGACTGTGCTCAATATCTTCATTCTTACGGCTGAAGCGGCGGCGAACCACCACGAAGAACACCGGTACGAAGAAGATAGCCAGTACGGTCGCGGTGATCATACCGCCCATAACCCCTGTACCAACCGCGTTCTGCGCGCCGGAGCCCGCACCGGAGCTGATAACCAGCGGCAGTACGCCGAGGATAAACGCCAGGGACGTCATCAGGATAGGGCGCAGACGCATACGAACCGCCTCCAGCGTCGCCTCAATCAGACCTTTGCCTTCTTTCTCCATCAGATCTTTGGCGAATTCGACGATAAGTATCGCGTTCTTCGCCGACAAGCCAATGGTTGTCAGCAGGCCTACCTGGAAGTACACGTCGTTGGTCAGTCCACGGAACGTCGCCGCAAGCAGCGCACCGATAACCCCGAGTGGCACCACCAGCATAACCGAGAACGGAATCGACCAGCTCTCATACAGTGCCGCCAGACACAGGAAGACCACAATCAGTGAAATGGCGTACAGAGCAGGGGCCTGGTTACCGGACAGACGTTCCTGATAGGACATACCGGTCCAGTCATAGCCGATACCCGAAGGCAGTTTGCTTGCCAGCTCTTCCATCAGGTTCATGGCTTCACCGGTGCTTCGGCCCGGCGCGGCCTGACCCAGGATCTCCATAGATGGCAGACCGTTATAGCGTTCCAGACGCGGTGAACCATACTCCCAGCGCGACGTAGAGAACGCCGAGAACGGCACCATCTGACCGTTGCTGCCACGCACGAACCAGTTATTGATATCGTTCGGCAACATACGGTATTGCGCTTCTGACATCACGTACACTTTCTTCACACGACCGCGGTCGATGAAGTCGTTAACGTAGCTACCGCCCCAGGCTGCACCCAGTGTGGTATTGATGTCACTGATGGACACGCCCAGCGCCTGAGCTTTCTCCTGGTCGATGTCGATTTTGAACTGCGGCGTATCTTCCAGGCCGTTTGGACGCACGCCGACCAGCAGGTCAGGATGTTTCGCGACTTCGCCAAACAACTGGTTACGCGCCTGGGTCAGTTTTTCGTGACCCAGACCGCCCTGGTCGATCAGCTGGAAGTCGAAACCGGTCGCGGTACCCAGTTCAACAATCGCTGGCAGGTTGAAGGCGAAGACCATCGCATCTTTAATCTGCGAGAAGGTGCCCATTGCACGGCCGGTAATGGCCTCAACTTTGTTCTCTTTACCCGGGCGTTCCGCCCAGTCTTTCAGAGAGACGAAGGCGATACCGGTGTTCTGGCCACGACCCGCAAAACCAAAGCCGTTAACCGCAAACACGGACTCAACGTTGGCTTTCTCTTTGGTGAGGTAGTAGTCCGTCACTTCATCCAGCACTTTTTGGGTACGCTCTTGCGACGCACCCGCCGGAAGCTGTGCCATCGTCAGGAACACGCCCTGGTCTTCATCCGGCAGGAACGAACTTGGCAGACGAACGAACAGGAAAGCCATGCCTACCACGATGATGATATAGAGCAGCAGATAACGACCGGTGCTGCGCAGGATGTTACCCACGCTGTCGGTGTAGTGGTGCGTGCTCTTATCAAACATGCGGTTAAACCAGCCGAAGAACCCTTTGTGCTCGCCATGGCCGCCTTTCTGAATCGGCTTCAGCATCGTGGCACACAGCGCAGGCGTCAGGATCAACGCCACCAGCACCGACAGCGCCATCGCCGAGACGATGGTAATCGAGAACTGACGGTAAATCGCACCGGTAGAGCCCCCGAAGAAGGCCATCGGGATAAATACCGCAGACAGAACCATCGCAATACCGACCAGCGCGCCCTGGATCTGACCCATTGATTTACGGGTCGCTTCCTTCGGCGGCAGACCTTCCTCCGCCATGACGCGCTCGACGTTCTCTACCACCACGATGGCGTCATCCACCAGCAAGCCGATGGCGAGCACCATCCCGAACATCGTCAGGGTGTTTATCGAGAAGCCAAAGGCCGCGAGGATGGCAAATGTCCCCAGCAGAACGACCGGAACGGCGATAGTTGGGATAAGCGTTGCACGGAAGTTTTGCAGGAACAGATACATTACCAGGAAGACCAGAATGATCGCTTCTGCCAGCGTTTTCACCACTTCGTGGATCGAGATTTTAACGAATGGTGTGGTGTCGTACGGATAAACGATCTTCAGACCTGACGGGAAGAACGGTTCCATTTTCTTCAGTTCTGCACGGATCGCCGTGGCGGTGTCCAGGGCGTTAGCGCCTGTCGCCAGTTTGATACCCAGACCCGAAGCTGGTTTACCGTTGAACTTCGCGATGATGTCGTAGTTCTCACCGCCCAACTCAACTTTCGCCACGTCGCGCAGGCGAACCTGCGAACCGTCCTGATTCACTTTCAGCAGAATTTTGCTGAACTCATCAGCGGAGGTCAGACGGGTTTGCGCGATGATCGAGGCGTTAAGCTGCTGGCCTTTCACCGGCGGCGTGCCGCCTAACTGGCCGGCTGCCACCTGGGCGTTCTGCGCTTTAATGGCGTTAATCACGTCAACCGGGGTCAACTGGAAGTTGTTCAGTTTGTTCGGATCCATCCAGATACGCATCGCGTACTGGGAACCGAACAGCTGCACGTCACCCACACCGGAGGTACGGCTGATGGCGTCTTTCATGTTGGCGCCCACGTAGTCGGAAATATCCTCCTGCGTCATGGTGCCGTTGGTGTTGATAACGCCGACAACCATCAGGAAGCTACTGGACGATTTCTCGACGCTCACGCCCTGCTGTTGCACTTCCTGCGGCAGCAATGGCATCGCCAGCTGCAGCTTGTTCTGCACCTGAACCTGCGCAATGTCAGCATCCGTACCTGACTCGAAGGTCAGGGTGATCTGCACGGTACCGGTTGAGTCACTGTTTGAGGACATGTACATCAGGTTATCGATACCGTTCATGTTCTGTTCGATAACCTGCGTCACGGTGTCCTGCACCGTTTTCGCATCAGCCCCTGGATAGGTTGCGGAAATTGTCACCGCCGGAGGCGCAATCGTTGGATATTGCGCGACAGGCAGCTTCAGGATCGCAAGTCCCCCAGCCAGCATGATGATAATGGCGATCACCCACGCAAATATGGGGCGATCGATAAAGAAATTAGGCATGTCTTAACGGCTCCTGTTTAAGTTAAGACTTGGTTTGTTCTGACTGGCCAGCGGCCGAAGCTTGTTGTTTATCGTCAGATTTCACTTCCTGTGCTTTAACCTGCGCGCCAGGACGAACTTTTTGCAAACCAGTAACAATCACGCGATCGCCATCTTTCAGACCTTCCGTCACCAGCCATTTATCGCCAATCGCCTGGGTGGCGGTGATATTGCGCATTTCAACTTTGTCATCTGCCCCAACAACCAGTGCGCTCGCATCGCCGCGCGGCGTACGGGTCACACCCTGTTGTGGAACCAGAAGGGCGGTTGGATTCGTTCCTTCTTCCAGACGTGCGCGAACAAACATCCCTGGCAGCAGATTTTTGTCAGGATTCGGGAAAATCGCACGTAAGGTGATGGAACCGGTGGTCTGGTCGACCGTCACATCAGAGAACTCCAGGGTACCTTCCTGTGGGAACTTGATACCGTCGTTGGTAATCAGCTCCACTTTGGCTTTGCCGTTTTCCTGTTTCAGGGTGCCGTTAGCCAGCTCCTGTTTCAGACGCAGGAAGTCGTTGCTGGACTGCGTAACGTCAACGTAGATCGGATCAAGCTGCTGTACGGTCGCCAGCGCCGAGCTCTGGCCGTTCTGCACCAGCGCCCCTTCCGTCACGGAAGACTTACCAATACGACCGCTGATAGGGGAGGTCACTTTGGTATAGGCCAGGTTGATGCGCGCGGTTTCAACGGCCGCTTTTGCTGCTACCACAGCCGCGTTTGCCTGCTGGGCATCCGCCAGGGCAGTATCATAATCCTGTTGGCTGATGTACTTAGTCCCGAGCAGTTTCTGGTAACGGTTCAGCGTCAGCTGGGCAATTTTGGCTGCGGCTTGCGCTTTCGCCAGGTCGCCTTTCGCGCTTTCATACGATGCCTGATAGGTTGCAGGATCAATCTGATACAGAGACTCACCGGCCTGTACATCACCGCCTTCAGTAAAGTTACGTTTCAGGATAATGCCGCTAACCTGAGGACGCACTTCCGCAATGCGGTAAGCACTGGTACGGCCGGGTAATTCGGTGGTGATTTGTAGAGGTTCAGATTTGAGCGTCACGACGCCGACTTCTGGCGCCTGCTGAGCTCCTTGTTGAGCCGGTTTGTCGTCACATCCTGTTAGCGCTAAGCTGCCTGAGAGCATCAGAACGACCGCCAGAGGCGTTAACCCTCTGTTTTTGTTCATATGTAAACCTCGAGTGTCCGATTTCAAATTGATCAATGGTCCTGAGTCCAAAAACCCATTGCTGCGTTTATATTATCGTCATGCTATGGTACATACATTCACAAATGTATGTAAATCTGACTCCTGTAAATTCACTCACCTATGGCACGAAAAACCAAACAACAAGCGCTGGAAACCCGACAACACATTCTGGATGTGGCAATACGTTTGTTTTCCCAGCAGGGGGTGTCATCCACCTCGCTGGCTCAAATTGCTCAGGCTGCCGGTGTGACGCGGGGAGCGATTTACTGGCATTTTAAAGACAAGTCAGATCTGTTCAGTGAAATCTGGGAGCTTTCAGAGTCCAGCATTAGCGATCTCGAGAGTGAGTATCGGGCAAAATTCCCTGACGATCCACTCTCAGTATTAAGAGAAATATTAGTATATATCCTTGAAGCGACGGTAGTTGAAGAACGTCGCAGGTTAATGATGGAAATTATCTTCCATAAATGCGAGTTCGTGGGCGAGATGGCGGTGGTGCAGCAGGCGCAGCGCAGCCTTAGCCTGGAAAGTTATGACCGTATTGAGCACAACCTGCGGCTGTGCATGGAGGCAAAACTGTTACCGGCCAATCTGTTCACCCGCCGGGCGGCTATCCTGATGCGCAGCTACATTTCCGGTCTGATGGAAAACTGGCTCTTTGCGCCGCAATCCTTTGACCTGAAAGCGGAAGCCCGCAGCTACGTCGCGATTTTACTGGAAATGCTACAGCTCTGTCCGACGCTGCGCAGCGATGCGCCTTCGCTAACTGCCTGAGGCCTTTCCAGGATTTATCTCAGAGGATAACGTTCGCGCTATTCTGCTTCAGGCGAGCGTGATATTCTTCACGCCGGACTATTTTCGGTCATCTTCTGACATCATTCACAATTATGCTGCCCATCAATCGCTCGCAACATCCTGTTTTTGCATTGCTCTTTGCGATGCTGTTTTTCTTCGCTACGGCGCCGCTGACCTGGGCCCGCGCCGATAACAGCAATGATATCCCCTCGCGTGCCGATGTTCAGTCGCAACTCGACACTCTGAACAAACAGAAAGACCTCTCTCCTCAGGATAAGCTTATCCAGCAGGATTTAACGGAAACGCTGGAAACGCTGGATAAAATTGAGCGTGTCAAAGCCGAAACCGCCCAGCTTCGTCAGAAGGTGGCGCAGGCCCCTGAAAATATGCGTAAAGCGACGGAATCGCTGAATGCCCTGAGTGACGTCGATAACGACGACGAAACGCGCAAAACGCTCTCGACGCTCTCCCTGCGTCAGCTGGAATCGCGCGTTGCGCAGTTACTCGACGACCTGCAAACCGCGCAATCCGATCTCGCAACCTATAACAGCCAGCTGGTCTCCCTGCAGACCCAGCCCGAGCGTGTGCAAAACGCGATGTACGCCGCGTCTCAGCAGCTGCAGCAAATTCGCAACCGTCTGAATGGCACGACGGTGGGGGAAGGCACACTGCGCCCGACCCAGCAAACCCTGCTGCTGGTGCAGCAGACTTTGCTCAATGCGCAGATCGAACAGCAGCGCAAAAGCCTGGAAGGGAACACGGTGCTGCAGGATACGCTGCAGAAGCAGCGTGATTACGTCACCGCAAATATTAATCGCCTGGAACACCAGCTTCAGCTGTTGCAGGAGGCGGTTAACAGCAAGCGTCTGACGCTGACGGAAAAAACCGCCCAGGAGGCCGTCTCACCTGACGAAACCGCCCGCATCCAGGCGAACCCGCTGGTGAAACAGGAGCTTGAGGCTAACCATCAGCTTAGCCAGCGCCTGATACTGGCGACAGAAAACGGCAACTCGCTGGTTCAGCAAAATATCAAAGTTAAAAACTGGCTGGATCGCGCGCTGCAGGCGGAACGCAATATCAAAGAGCAGATCGCGGTCCTCAAAGGCAGCCTCCTGCTGTCGCGTATTCTCTACCAGCAGCAGCAGACGCTCCCGTCCGCCGATGAGCTGGAGGACATGACCAACCGCATTGCGGATTTACGTCTGGAACAATTCGACGTTAACCAGCAGCGCGATGCCCTGTTCCAGAGCGATGCCTTTGTCGCCAAAATTGAAGAGGGCCATTCCAGCGACGTGAATCCTGAAGTGCACGATGCGCTGCTCCAGGTTGTTGATATGCGTCGCGAGCTGCTGGACCAGCTCAACAAACAGCTGGGCAACCAGCTGATGATGGCCATTAACCTGCAAATCAACCAGCAGCAGCTGGTGAGCGTCTCGAAAAGCCTGCAGGAGATCCTGACCCAGCAGATTTTCTGGGTAAACAGCAACAAACCGATGGACTGGGACTGGGTGAAATCCTTCCCGGAGACGCTGAAAACGCAGATCAAGAGCATGAAAATCACCGTGAACTGGGAGAAAGCCTGGCCTGCGGTGATGATTGCCTTCCTGGCGGGGTTACCGCTGCTGCTGATCGCGGGTCTGATTCGCTGGCGTCTGGGCTGGCTGAAAAAATACCAGGCCAAACTGGCGTCTGAAGTGGGGCAACTGCGAAACGATAGCCAGCTGCATACGCCAAAAGCGATTCTGATCGACCTCATTCGTGCCCTGCCGGTATGCCTGATTATCCTGGCGGTGGGGCTGATCCTGCTTACCATGCAGCTTAACGTCAGCGATCTGCTGTGGGCGTTCAGTAAAAAACTGGCGCTGTTCTGGCTGGTGTTCGGCGTGTGCTGGAAGGTGCTGGAAAAAGACGGCGTGGCCGTGCGTCATTTCAACATGCCTGCCCAGCTGACCAGCCACTGGCGTCGTCAAATTGTGCGCATCAGCCTGGCGCTTTTGCCGCTGCACTTCTGGTCGGTTGTCTCTGAACTTTCCCCGCTGCATCTGATGGATGATGTGCTGGGCCAGCTGGTCATCCTGCTGAACCTGCTGCTGATTGCTATCCTGATGTGGCCGATGTGCCGCGACAGCTGGCGTGATAAAGAGTCCCACAATATTCGTCTGGCCACCGTGACGGTGCTGGCGATCATTCCGCTGGCGCTGATGGTGCTTACGGCGACGGGCTACTTCTATACCACGCTGCGCCTGTCCGGACGCTGGATTGAAACGGTCTATCTGGTGATCGTCTGGAATCTGCTCTACCAGACCGTGCTGCGAGGCCTGAGCGTAGCGGCCCGTCGCATTGCCTATCGCCGCGCCATCGCGCGTCGTCAGCATCAGGTGAAAGAGGGGGCCGAAGGGGCTGAGCCACAGGAAGAGCCGACCATCGCGCTGGAGCAGGTTAACCAGCAGACGCTGCGTATCACCATGCTGGTGATGATCGCGCTGTTTGCCGTGATGTTCTGGGCAATCTGGTCCGATCTTATTACCGTTTTCGCCTATCTCGACAGCATTACCCTCTGGCAATACAACGGAACCGAAGCCGGCGCGGCGGTCATGAAAAGCGTGACCATGGGTAGCCTGCTGTTTGCTCTGGTGTCGTCGGTCGTGGCCTGGGCACTGATTCGCAACCTGCCGGGCCTGCTGGAAGTGCTGGTTCTGTCGCGTCTGAATCTGCGCCAGGGGGCCTCGTACGCCATTACCACGATCCTCAACTACGTCATCATTATTGTGGGGGCGATGACGGTCTTTGGCTCGCTTGGCGTGTCGTGGGACAAACTGCAGTGGCTGGCAGCCGCGCTCTCGGTCGGTCTGGGTTTTGGTCTGCAGGAGATCTTCGGTAACTTTGTCTCTGGTCTGATTATCCTGTTCGAACGTCCGGTGCGTATCGGCGATACCGTCACCATCGGCACCTTCTCCGGTACGGTCAGCAAGATCCGTATTCGTGCCACCACCATCACCGACTTCGATCGTAAAGAGGTGATCATCCCGAACAAAGCGTTTGTGACCGAGCGTCTGATCAACTGGTCGCTCTCCGACACGGTGACGCGCGTGGTGATCCGCCTGGGTGTGGCGTATGGATCGGATCTGGAGAAGGTGAAAGAGGTGCTGCTCAAGGCGGCGTCGGAACATCCGAAAGTGATGCACGATCCGGCCCCGGCAGTGTTCTTCACCACCTTTGGGCCGAGCACGCTGGATCATGAACTGCGTTTATACGTGCGTGAACTGCGTGACCGCAGCTACACGGTGGATGAGCTGAACCGTTCTATCGATCGCCTGTGTCGTGAAAACGATATTAATATCGCCTTCAACCAGCTTGAGGTTCACCTGCGTAATGAAAAAGGTGATGAGCATACGGAAGTGAAGCGCGAGATTAAGGGGGACGATCCTCATCCTAACCCTCTCCCTTGAAGGGAGAGGGAATAATCGGGTGCGGACTGCTTTTACCCTCTCTCCTCTGGGGAGAGGGTAGGGTGAGGGGAAAGTTTTCCCTCAAAATCCCGACGCACAATCTCCAGCGCCTTCAGTACCGTTTCTGCAGGGATCTCATGATTCTCCAGCAGCATAATCAAATCGACGGCCAGTTTGACCTCATCGGGTGCATTTTCCAGTGACATAAGTATGGCTCCTGTTAACGGGTCAAACGTTCAATGACGCGCTCAATCTCCTCCAGCGCCTGACGGCAGCGGACGATGCGACCTTCAAGCGCGCCGATCTCGCGCATCAATAGCTGCTGTTCTTCCAGCGTTTCGCTGTTGTTCAGCCGCACTTCGCGTTCGCGCTTCATCTCAAACAGCCGGCGTTCAAACTCCTGATTTTCCAGCCGCTTTCGCTGCCATTTGCCGAGCCCCGGCGAGGCACTGTCCCAGGCGCGCAGCGGCCAGGCGGCAATTTCGCGGTGCAGGGCGGTAATCTGCTCAGTGAGATGCTCAGCGAGCCACGCCACCTGTTCAGGCTGTTCACGCTCAACGGCATGGCGCAGCTCGTCGAGGTTGGTCTGCGCTTCCGCAATATACTCCTCGATGACCGTGCCGCGGGTACGAAAAAGCAGCCGGTCAAAGCGCGGCTTCAGCGTGGCGTGCCCCAGCAGAGGGGTGGCCTCGGCTCGCAGGGCGCTCAGCTGTTTTTGCAGCATCTCCAGAAGCAAGGCTGTTTTCAAGGCGCTCTCCAGTGGTAAAGTAGCCGTTCAGTTTGATAACGATTCGCATTATGCAGCGTACTATTTTAATCATCATTGGCTGGCTCGCGGTAGTGCTTGGCACGCTGGGCGTGGTTTTACCCCTGCTGCCAACCACGCCGTTTATTCTGCTGGCGGCCTGGTGCTTCGCCCGCTCGTCACCGCGTTTTCACCACTGGCTGCTGTATCGCTCGTGGTTTGGCGGCTATCTGCGGCACTGGCAAAAACACCGGGCCATGCCGCCCGGTGCGAAGCCGCGCGCGATTGCGGTGATCCTCATCACCTTCGCGATGTCTTTATGGCTGGTGAAAATGCTGTGGGTGCGGATCCTGTTGCTGGTCATACTCACCTGTCTGCTCATCTTCATGTGGCGGATCCCCGTGGTTGATGAAAAGCAACAAAAGCACTGAAGCCTCATCATGGCTGTTGCAATTATCACGCGCAGCCAGTAAATTCGACCGTTTTCGAGCACAGGTGCGCCTGGTCAAAGGTTAAACAATTGTTGCCTTGGCCGACTCGTTGCGCGCCGTGAGTAACACTGTTTCATTTAGGCAAAACCGATGACCGCAACTGCACAGCAGCTTGAATATCTGAAAAACAGCATCAAAAGCATCCAGGACTATCCAAAGCCTGGCATTCTTTTCCGTGATGTCACCAGCTTGCTGGAAGACCCGAAAGCGTACGCCCTCAGCATTGAACTGCTGGTCGAGCGTTATAAAAACGCCGGGATCACCAAAGTAGTAGGTACCGAAGCCCGCGGCTTCCTGTTTGGCGCACCGGTTGCGCTGGCGATGGGCGTAGGGTTTGTGCCAGTGCGTAAACCGCGCAAGCTGCCGCGTGAAACCATCGCCGAGAGCTATGAGCTGGAGTACGGCACCGATCAGCTGGAGATCCACGTTGATGCGATCAAGCCTGGCGACAAAGTGCTAGTGGTTGACGACCTGCTGGCAACCGGCGGCACTATCGAAGCAACCGTGAAGCTGATTCGTCGTCTGGGTGGCGAAGTGACCGACGCGGCCTTCATCATCAACCTGTTCGATCTCGGCGGTGAGCAGCGCCTGGAAAAACAGGGCATTACCAGTTACAGCCTGGTGCCTTTCCCGGGTCATTAATCCCGGTTTTCACAACCTCGCTCAATGGGTGAGGTTGTGATAGCATTCCCCTCCATAAATTCACCTTCCAGCGTTGCAGAGCCTGCCCATGAGTTATCAGGTGTTAGCCCGTAAATGGCGACCACAAACCTTTGCTGACGTTGTCGGTCAGGAGCATGTGCTGACGGCCCTGGCGAACGGCTTGTCGCTAGGTCGCATCCATCACGCTTATCTTTTCTCCGGCACCCGCGGCGTCGGTAAGACCTCTATTGCCCGTTTGCTGGCAAAAGGTCTTAACTGCGAAACCGGGATCACCGCCACCCCCTGCGGCGTGTGTGATAACTGCCGGGAGATCGAGCAGGGGCGTTTTGTCGATCTGATCGAGATCGACGCCGCCTCGCGCACCAAAGTTGAGGATACCCGCGACCTGCTGGACAACGTCCAGTACGCCCCGGCGCGCGGCCGCTTCAAGGTCTACCTGATCGATGAAGTGCACATGCTGTCCCGCCACAGCTTCAACGCCCTGCTGAAAACGCTGGAAGAGCCGCCTGCGCACGTGAAATTCCTGCTGGCGACCACCGATCCGCAAAAGCTGCCGGTCACGATCTTGTCCCGCTGCCTGCAGTTCCATCTGAAGGCGCTGGACGTTGAGCAGATCCGCACGCAGCTTGAGCACATTCTTGACGAAGAGAAAATTGTCCACGAACCGCGCGCCCTGCAACTGCTGGCCCGCGCCGCAGACGGCAGCCTGCGTGATGCGTTAAGCCTCACCGACCAGGCGATTGCCAGCGGTGACGGCAAGCTCTCGACTGACGCGGTCAGCACCATGCTCGGTACGCTGGATGACGATCAGGCGCTTTCGCTTATTGAGGCGATGATTGCCGCCAACGGTGAACGCGTAATGTCGCAGGTGAATGCGGCAGCCGCACGGGGTATTGAATGGGAAGGGCTGCTGGTTGAGATGCTTAGCCTGCTGCACCGCGTGGCAATGCTGCAGCTTTCTCCGTCGGCCATCGGTGCGGATATGGCCGCTATTGAACAGCGGATGCGTGAGCTTGCCCGCACCGTGCCGCCTGCCGACGTGCAGCTCTACTACCAGACGCTGCTGATTGGCCGTAAAGAGTTACCGTTCGCGCCGGACCCGAGGATGGGCGTTGAAATGACGCTGCTGCGCGCGCTGGCGTTCCACCCGCGCATGCCGCTGCCGGAGCCTGAGGCGCCACGGCAGTCTTTCGCCCCGGTCGCCCCAACGGCGGTGATGTCGCCGCAGCAGGTACCGCCGCAGCCGACACCGCCGGCGCAGAACGTGCCGCTGTCGGATGCCACCAGTTCGGTGCTTGCCGCACGCAGCCAACTGCAGCGTGCCCAGGGAGTAACCAAACCAAAAAAGAGTGAACCGGCAGCGCCAGGAAGAGCGCGGCCGGTGAACAACGCCGCGCTTGAACGACTGGCCTCGGTAACGGAGCGCGTACAGTCGCGTCCGGCACCGTCCGCGCTCGAGCAGAAAGCCCCGGTGAAAGAAGAGGCTTACCGCTGGAAGGCGACCACCGTTGTCGAAACGGTCAAGGAAGTGGTTGCCACGCCGAAAGCGCTGAAAAAGGCGCTGGAGCATGAAAAAACGCCGGAGCTGGCCGCGAAGCTTGCCGAAGAGGCTATTGCGCGCGACGCCTGGGCCGCTGAGGTCAGCCAGCTTCAGTTGCCGAAGCTGGTCGAGCAGGTCGCGCTGAATGCCTGGAAAGAGCAGGACGGCAATCAGGTGCGTTTGCACCTGCGTCCGGGTCAACGCCACCTGAATTCACCCGGTGCGCAAAAGGCGCTGGCCGAGGCGCTGGCCGCTTTACAGGGTTCACCGGTTGAATTGACTATCATTGAAGATGATAATCCGGCGGTGAAAACGCCGCTGGAGTGGCGTCAGGCCATTTATGAAGAGAAGCTCGCGCAGGCGCGCGAGGCGATTATTGCGGATAACAACATTCAGACCCTGCGCCGGTTCTTCGACGCCGATCTGGATGAAGAGAGTATTCGCCCCATTTGATCGTGAGTCTGACTTACGGTTGTAATCCTTAAACGTGAAAGAAGAGAGAAGCCTATGTTTGGTGGAAAAGGCGGTCTGGGTGGCCTGATGAAGCAGGCTCAGCAGATGCAGGAAAAAATGCAGAAGATGCAGGAAGAGATCGCTCAGCTGGAAGTCACGGGTGAATCCGGTGCCGGTCTGGTCAAAGTGACCATCAACGGTGCGCACAACTGCCGTCGCGTTGAAATCGACCCGAGCCTGCTCGAAGACGACAAAGAGATGCTGGAAGATCTGGTAGCCGCCGCGTTTAACGATGCTGCGCGCCGTATCGACGAAACTCAGAAAGAGAAAATGGCCTCCGTTTCCAGCGGTATGCAACTGCCGCCTGGCTTCAAGATGCCATTCTGATGCAAACCAGTCCGCTGCTCACGCAGTTAATGGAAGCACTGCGCTGCCTGCCGGGCGTTGGCCCGAAGTCAGCGCAGCGCATGGCGTTTACGCTATTGCAGCGCGACCGCAGCGGCGGGATGCGCCTGGCGCAGGCTTTAACCCGCGCCATGTCAGAGATTGGTCACTGTGCGGATTGCCGTACCTTTACCGAGCAGGATGTTTGTAACATCTGCACGAACCCGCGTCGTCAGGAAAACGGTCAGATTTGCGTGGTGGAGAGTCCGGCGGACATCTACGCCATCGAACAAACCGGGCAGTTTTCCGGCCGCTATTTCGTGCTGATGGGGCATCTCTCCCCGCTGGACGGTATTGGCCCGGACGATATCGGTCTTGACCGCCTTGAACAGCGTCTTGAGTCCGAAACGATCAAAGAGGTGATCCTCGCCACCAACCCCACGGTGGAAGGGGAAGCTACAGCCAACTACATCGCTGAGCTGTGTGCGCAGTATGGCGTTGACGCCAGCCGCATCGCCCACGGCGTACCGGTCGGCGGAGAGCTGGAGATGGTGGACGGCACCACGTTGTCCCACTCTCTGGCAGGACGTCACAAGATTATTTTCTGACCAAACGGAGGCGGCGTTTGCCGCCTTCGCTTGAAAATTTCCCCCCTTATCCCCATCTCTCCCTCAACGTTTTAAAACCCCATTAAATGGCATTGTTGAGGTCGACATAGATGAAAGGACAAGAAACCCGCGGTTTCCAGTCAGAAGTAAAACAGCTTCTGCACCTGATGATCCATTCCCTGTATTCCAACAAAGAAATTTTTCTGCGTGAGCTGATTTCCAACGCCTCCGATGCGGCGGACAAGTTGCGCTTCCGCGCGCTGTCTAACCCGGATCTGTACGAAGGCGACGGTGAGCTGCGCGTGCGCGTCTCTTTCAATAAAGAGAACCGCACTCTGACTATCGCCGATAACGGCATCGGGATGAACCGCGACGAGGTGATCGACCACCTCGGGACCATCGCGAAATCCGGCACCAAAGCGTTCCTCGAGTCCATGGGCTCTGACCAGGCGAAAGACAGCCAGCTGATCGGTCAGTTCGGTGTGGGTTTCTACTCGGCGTTCATCGTGGCGGACAAAGTCACCGTGCGCACCCGCGCGGCGGGCGACAGCGCGGAGAATGGCGTGCTGTGGGAATCGAAAGGTGAAGGCGAATACACCGTTGATGACATCACCAAAGCGGATCGCGGGACCGAAATCACCCTGCATCTGCGTGAAGGGGAAGATGATTTCCTGAACGACTGGCGCGTACGCTCCATCATCAGCAAGTACTCCGATCACATCGCGCTGCCGGTTGAGATTGAAAAACAGGAAGAGAAAGACGGTGAAACCATCGTTTCCTGGGAGAAAATCAACAAGGCGCAGGCGCTGTGGACGCGCAACAAGGCTGAAATCAAGGACGACGAGTACAATGAGTTCTACAAGCACATCGCCCACGACTTTACCGACCCGCTGACCTGGAGCCACAACCGCGTGGAAGGTAAGCAGGAGTACACCAGCCTGCTGTACATCCCGGCGCAGGCGCCGTGGGACATGTGGAACCGCGATCACAAGCACGGCCTGAAGCTGTACGTGCAGCGCGTCTTCATCATGGACGATGCCGAGCAGTTCATGCCGAACTACCTGCGCTTTGTGCGCGGCCTGATAGATTCCAACGATCTGCCGCTGAACGTCTCCCGCGAAATTCTGCAGGACAGCACCGTCACCCGTAACTTGCGCAACGCCCTGACCAAACGTGCGCTGCAGATGCTGGAAAAACTGGCGAAAGACGATGCGGAAAAATATCAGACCTTCTGGAAACAGTTCGGTCTGGTGCTGAAAGAAGGCCCAGCTGAAGACATGGCGAACGTTGAAACTATCGCTAAACTGCTGCGCTTTGCCTCTACGCATACCGACTCCTCCGCGCAGACCGTGTCGCTGGAAGAGTACATCTCCCGCATGAAAGAAGGGCAGGAGAAGATCTACTACATCACTGCTGACAGCTACGCCGCGGCGAAGAGCAGCCCGCACCTGGAGCTGTTGCGCAAGAAAGGCATCGAAGTACTGCTGCTGTCCGACCGCATTGACGAATGGATGATGAACTACCTGACCGAGTTCGACGGTAAGGCGTTCCAGTCTGTTGCTAAGGCGGACGAGTCCATCGACAAGCTGGCAGATGAAGTTGATGAAAATGCGAAAGAAGCCGAGAAGGCGCTGGAGCCGTTCATTGAGCGCGTGAAAACGCTGCTGGGCGAGCGCGTAAAAGAGGTGCGTTTCACTCACCGTCTGACCGACACTCCGGCCATTGTCACCACCGATGCCGATGAAATGAGCACCCAGATGGCGAAGCTGTTCGCGGCTGCGGGCCAGGCGGTGCCGGAAGTGAAATATATTTTCGAGCTGAACCCGGATCATCCTCTGGTGAAACGCGCAGCGGATACCCAGGACGAAGCCCGCTTTGCCGAGTGGGTTGAGCTGCTGCTGGACCAGTCTCTGCTGGCCGAGCGTGGCACGCTTGAAGATCCTAACCTGTTCATTAAACGTGTGAATGCGCTGCTGCTGGCGTAATTAACCACGCCTCTCCTGGTCTTCTCCCTCTCCCCGTGGGAGAGGGCCGGGGTGAGGGCACCAGGCCGCACTATCCCAAATTATCTCCCCCCATTAACCGTTTCAGCCCTCCCGCCTTCCTTGAGCCGTATCCGTTCTGGTGGTATTGTTTAGCGCTTTTGAAAAATTGAATCGACTTTTGAGGGGATTTTCGCAATGCGTATTATTCTGCTTGGCGCTCCGGGCGCGGGTAAAGGAACTCAGGCTCAGTTCATCATGGAGAAATACGGTATTCCGCAAATCTCCACCGGTGATATGCTGCGCGCCGCTGTAAAATCTGGCTCCGAGCTGGGTAAACAAGCTAAAGACATCATGGACGCAGGCAAGCTGGTGACTGACGAGCTGGTTATCGCTCTGGTCAAAGAGCGCATTGCTCAGGAAGACTGCCGCAACGGTTTCCTGCTGGACGGTTTCCCACGCACCATTCCTCAGGCTGACGCCATGAAAGAAGCGGGCATCAACGTGGACTACGTTCTGGAGTTCGACGTACCGGACGAGCTGATTGTTGACCGTATCGTTGGCCGTCGCGTACACGCTGCGTCTGGCCGCGTTTACCACATCAAATTCAACCCACCTAAGGTTGAAGGCAAAGACGACGTGACCGGCGAAGAGCTGACCACCCGTAAAGACGATCAGGAAGAGACCGTGCGTAAGCGCCTGGTGGAATACCATCAGATGACTGCGCCGCTGATCGGCTACTACACCAAAGAAGCGCAGGCGGGTAACACCAAATACGCGAAAGTTGACGGCACCAAAGCCGTGGCTGACGTGCGTGCTGAGCTGGAAAAAATCCTCGGCTAATCGCATCTCTCTCACCCGGGCCACCGGGTGAGAAAAATTCTCATCTTACCTATTACAGCAATGGGTTTCGTTTAAACGCATTTCCGCTACAATTGACAACCATTCAAATGGTTAAGAGGCGTGAATGAGTCAGGCGAAAACCGGCATCCTGCTTGCCAATCTGGGTACTCCAGAAGCACCTACATCAGACGCGGTAAAACGCTACCTGCGACAATTTTTAAGCGACACGCGCGTCGTGGATTTTCCGCGACTGCTGTGGTGGCCGCTGCTGCGTGGCGTCATTCTGCCGATCCGTTCTCCGCGCGTCGCCAAACTCTATCAGTCCGTGTGGATGGAAGAGGGCTCGCCGCTGATGGTTTACAGCCGTCGCCAGGAAAAAGCGCTGGCCGCCCGCCTGCCGGAGATGCCCGTCGCGCTCGGCATGAGCTACGGCAAACCGTCCCTGGAAAGCGCGGTGGATTCACTGCTGGCGCAGGGCGTGGACCATATCGTGGTGCTGGCGCTCTACCCGCAGTACTCCTGCTCGACGGTGGCCGCCGTCTGGGACGAGCTGGCCCGCATTCTGGCGACCCGCCGCCGCATTCCGGGCGTGACCTTTATTCGCGACTATGCGGATAACGAGCTGTACATCAAGGCGCTTGCCAACAGCGCGCGCGCGTCGTTTGAAAAACACGGCGAGCCGGATCTGCTGCTGCTCTCCTATCACGGCATCCCGCAGCGTTTCGCCAACGAAGGGGATGATTACCCGCAGCGCTGCCGCGATACCACCCGCGAGCTGGTCTCCGCCCTTGGCCTGCCGCCGGAGAAGGTGATGATGACCTTCCAGTCGCGCTTCGGCCGTGAGCCGTGGTTGACACCATACACCGATGAAACCCTCAAAATGCTCGGTGAGAAGGGCGTGAAGCATGTTCAGGTGATGTCGCCGGGCTTCTCGGCTGACTGCCTGGAAACGCTGGAGGAGATCGCGGTGCAAAACCGGGAATTTTTCCTTGAGGCTGGCGGTGAAAAGTACGAGTACATTCCGGCGCTTAACGATTCGCCAGAACATATCGACATGATGGTCTCGCTGGTGACGAACAGCCGCTGATCGCACTCCGGGCCGGGTTTGTGCTACCATTCCCGGCCCATATTCTTCGTACAGTTCAGACCATGAAATTTCCCGGTAAACGCAAATCCAAACACTACTTTCCCGTCGATGCCCGCGATCCGCTCCTGCAGCAAATCCAGCCTGAAAATGAAACCAGCGCGGCCTGGGTCGTCGGTATCGACCAGACGCTGGTGGACATTGAAGCGAAAGTGGATGATGAGTTTGTCGCCCGTTACGGTCTGAGCGCCGGTCACTCGCTGGTGATTGAAGATGACGTGGCCGAAGCGCTGTACCAGGAGCTGGTGCGCGAAAACCTGATTACCCATCAGTTTGCCGGTGGCACCATCGGTAATACTATGCACAATTACTCCGTGCTGGCTGACGACCGCTCTGTCCTGCTCGGCGTCATGTGCAGCAATATCGAAATCGGTGGCTACGCCTACCGTTATCTGTGCAACACCTCCAGCCGTACCGATCTGAACTATCTCCAGGGCGTTGACGGGCCGATTGGCCGCTGCTTTACGCTGATCGGCGAATCCGGTGAACGTACCTTTGCCATCAGCCCGGGCCACATGAATAAGCTGCGCGCGGAAAGCATTCCTGAAGAGGTGATCGCGGGCGCGTCGGCGCTGGTACTGACCTCCTATCTGGTGCGCTGCAAGCCGGGAGAGCCGATGCCGGAAGCCACCATGAAAGCCATTGAGTACGCCAAAAAGTACGATGTGCCGGTGGTGTTAACGCTGGGCACCAAATTCGTGATTGCCGATAACCCGGAGTGGTGGCAGGCATTCCTGAAAGAGCACGTTTCGATTCTGGCGATGAACGAAGAAGAGGCCGAAGCGCTGACCGGTGAAAGCGATCCGCTGCTGGCGTCTGATAAAGCGCTGGACTGGGTTGACCTGGTGCTCTGCACCGCCGGTCCTGTCGGGTTGTATATGGCGGGCTTCACGGAAGAAGAGAGTAAACGCAAAACCCAGCATCCGCTGCTGCCGGGGGCGATTGCCGAGTTTAACCAGTATGAGTTCAGCCGCGGCATGCGTTACAAAGATTGCATTAACCCACTGCGGATTTACTCTCATATCGCGCCCTATATGGGCGGACCGGAGAAGATCATGAACACCAACGGCGCGGGCGACGGCGCGCTGGCGGCACTGCTGCATGACATTACCGCCAATGCTTACCACAAAACCAACGTACCCAATTCCAGCAAGCATAAATTCAACTGGCTGACCTATTCATCGCTGGCGCAGGTGTGTAAATACGCGAACCGCGTCAGTTATCAGGTGCTGAACCAGCACTCGCCGCGCTTAACGCGCGGCCTGCCGGAACGGGAAGACAGCCTCGAAGAGGCGTACTGGGACAGGTAAAAGCAAAACGGCAATCCAGGTTGCCGTTTTTGATGTTTGTTCCCTCTCCCTGTGGGAGAGGGTCAGGGTGAGGGCATCAGGCCGCACAACACTTAACCCGTCACCCCTTCTTCAACCGGCGGTTTCTCCAGCAGCGTCAGCATCGTATTCGCAATCTCGCGTTCGCCCATCACCACCTTATTCGCGCCGCGCTCGGTGATATATTCCACCTCGTCGTCATAATGCGCCCGGGCGATAATCTCGATATTGGGGCACTTCTCGCGCGCCGAGGCGACAATCTCACCCGCTTCATAGCCGTTGGGTATGGTCAGCAGCAGCCAGCGGGCGCAGTCCAGATGCGCCAGGTTCATAATCTCTTCGTTCGCCGCATTGCCCAGCACCGCCCGAATGCCGCGCTCGCGCAGCTCGTCGACGCGGGTACGCGAGGTTTCAATCACCACCAGCGGAATACCCTGCGCCATCAGTTTCTCGCCAAGCAGGCTTCCCACGCGGCCAAAGCCGACCAGCAGGGCGTGGTTGCAAATATCCACCGGGATCTGCTTCTCTTCTTCGATGGCCTCTTCAAGAGTCTGCTCTTCCAGGGTTTCGGTTTTATCGAGGTATTTTTCCAGCAGGGCAAACAGCACCGGGTTCAGCATAATCGACAGGATGGCACCCGCCAGCACCAGGTTTTGCCCGGCCTGTGGCAGCAGATTCAGGGCCATGCCCAGACCGGCGAGAATAAAGGCGAACTCGCCAATCTGCGCCAGGCTGGCGGCGATGGTCAGTGCCGTACGCGGCGAGTGGCCAAACATCCGCACCAGGAAGAAGGCGGCGAGGGACTTACCAAAGATGATGATCGCCAGCGTGCCCAGCACGGCCAGCGGCTGCTGGATCAGAATAAGCGGGTCAAACAACATCCCGACGGAGACGAAGAACAGCACGGCGAAGGCGTCGCGCAGCGGCAGGGTATCGTGCGCCGCGCGATGGCTCAGCTCGGATTCGTTCAGCACCATCCCGGCGAAGAAGGCGCCCAGGGCAAAGGAGACGTCAAACAGCTCAACGGCACCAAAAGCAATGCCCAGCGCCAGCGCCAGCACGGAGAGGGTAAACAGCTCGCGTGAGCCGGTTGCCGCGCTGCGGGACATGATCCACGGGACCAGACGGCGGCCCACCAGCATCATGATGGCGATAAACGCCACTACTTTCCCGATGGTGATACTCATATCCAGCGCCAGTGACGCGAAGCCGATATTGTCTTTTTCCAGCATGCCAGCTACGGCAGGCAGCAGCACCAGCGTCAGGACCATCACCAGGTCTTCAACAATCAGCCAGCCTATCGCGATTTGCCCACGCTGGCTGTCTATCAGCTGTCTCTCTTCAAGCGCACGCAGCAGCACCACGGTACTGGCGGTCGAGAGACACAGCCCAAATACGATGCCGGTCATCAACGACCAGCCCAGCACAGCCGAAAGTGCCATCCCCAGCAGCGTCGCTACCCCTATCTGGGCGATCGCTCCCGGTATGGCAATCGACTTTACCGCCATCAAATCCTTCAGGGAGAAATGCAGACCGACGCCAAACATCAGCAGAATCACGCCCAATTCCGCCAGCTCAGGGGCCAGTTTGGTATCCGCCACGAACCCTGGCGTAAACGGCCCGGCCAGGACGCCCGCTAACAGATAGCCGACAAGAGGAGAAATACGCAGTTTATTGGCAATCATGCCGAGGATAAAAGCGAGCACAAGTCCACCAACAATGGTGGTGATAAGCGGTGTGGCGTGGTGCATTCCGTCTCCTTTCGTTGTGGGTGATCCTTTTTGGTGAAAAACCAAAAACCGAGTAATAGTTTATGACAATTTTTACCCTTATGTTTATGAATAATTGTTGAAGTTTGAATAAAACAGCAATAAGCACCAAAAAAAGCGCATTTTGATAAATTCAGTGAGGGGAAGTAAAGGAAACCCTTATGGCATCAGGGGGGCAGGTAGCCAAAGACAAACTTTGGCTACCCTTTATTTACGCTTTGTGGCGGTTATCAGGCAGGAATATGGTCAACATCCCAAGAAGTGGCAGGAAAGCGCAGATTTTATAAACCAGGAAGATGCTGGTGTGATCCGCAACCATCCCCAATACCGCCGCGCCAAGGCCTCCCATACCGAAGGCAAAACCGAAAAAGAGTCCGGAAACCATACCGATACGTCCTGGCAGCAGCTCCTGGGCATAGACCAGAATGGCGGAAAACGCGGAGGCGAGGATAAAACCAATGATCACGGTTAAAATCCCCGTCCATTCAAGGCTGGCGTACGGCAAAATGAGGGTAAAAGGCGCTACGCCGAGGATAGAGCCCCAAATAACATATTTACGCCCAACCTTATCCCCTACAGGCCCGCCAATGACCGTGCCGGCGGCGACGGCGAACAGGAAGGCAAACAGATGGAGCTGCGCGTTTTGTACCGATAATCCGAATTTTTGCATCAGATAAAAGGTGTAATAGCTGCTGATACTCGCCATATAGAAGTATTTTGAGAAAATCAGCACCAGCAGGACGGCCACCGCCAGGATAACCTTATTGCGAGGAAGGGGATTGATAACCTTCGCTTTAGGTTTTCCTTTATTCACCTGATGCTGAGCAGCATACCAGCGGCTGATCTGCGCCAGCACAATAATCGCCAGCAGTGCGGCCAGGACGAACCAGGCCACGTTGCCTTTACCGTAAGGGGCAATAATCACCGCAGCCAGCAGTGGGCCGAGGGAGCTACCAAAGTTGCCGCCCACCTGGAAGAGAGACTGCGCCAGACCGTGACGTCCCCCGGAAGCCATACGCGCCACGCGCGAGGACTCTGGATGGAAAACGGACGAGCCGGTACCTACCAGCGCGGCGGCAATCAGCACGGCTTCAAAGCTTCCGGCCATGGCCAGCAGCACCAGCCCGCTTAGGGTAAAGCACATGCCGATCGGCAGCGACCACGGCATCGGGTATTTATCCGTCCAGTAGCCCACCACCGGCTGCAGCAGTGAGGAAGCCAGCTGGAAGGTCAGGGTGATCATCCCGATCTGCACGAAGGTGAGGGAGAACTCGGACTGCAGCAGCGGATAAATAGCCAGAATTAACGACTGGATCATGTCGTTGAGCAGATGCGAGAGACTGATTGCGCCTAATACTTTAAAGGAGGTGCGCGACGCCGGCGCGCCCGGAACGGGCTGGGTTGATTCACTGATTGCCATAGAGAGAATTACCACGTCTTGAGTTATTAGCGATGCAGGGTGTAATTATTATCCGACTAACATACCCGCCCGGGACCTTTGAAGAAAGTCGCAATTCTGAAAACTTATTTGTCTATTCTTATTAGTCACTGTAATTTCTGCCTTTGTCTATTGGTCAGGGAGAGAGAAGATGAAGTTAATGAAGCGGGGCGTCGCGCTGGCGCTGATTGCCGCCTGGGGTATGGTAAGCCTGCCCGCGCAGGCGTATGAAAAAGACAAAACCTATAAAATCACCATTCTGCATACCAACGATCACCACGGTCATTTCTGGCGCAGTGAATACGGCGAATATGGTCTGTCGGCGCAAAAAACGCTGGTGGACGGCATTCGTAAAGAGGTGGCAGCCCAGGGCGGCAGCGTGCTGTTACTGTCAGGAGGCGATATCAATACCGGCGTACCGGAATCTGATTTACAGGATGCCGAGCCCGATTTCCGCGGTATGAATCTGATTGGCTACGATGCGATGGCCGTCGGTAATCACGAGTTTGATAACCCGCTGAGCGTGCTGCGTCAGCAGGAAAAATGGGCCAAATTCCCCTTCCTTTCCGCCAATATTTACCAGAAAAGTACCGGTGAACGCCTGTTCAAGCCCTGGGCGCTGTTTAAGCGTCAGGATCTGAAGATCGCGGTCATTGGCTTAACCACCGACGATACGGCGAAAATTGGCAACCCCGAGTTCTTTACCGATATCGAATTCCGCAAACCGGCGGACGAAGCGAAGCTGGTGATTCAGGAGCTGCAGCAAAACGAAAAGCCGGACGTGATTATCGCCACCACCCACATGGGGCACTACGACAACGGTGAGCACGGCTCGAACGCACCGGGTGACGTGGAGATGGCGCGCAGCCTGCCTGCGGGCTCGCTGGCGATGATTGTGGGTGGTCACTCACAAGATCCGGTGTGTATGGCCTCGGAGAACAAAAAGCAGGTGGATTACGTGCCGGGTACGCCGTGCGCGCCAGACCGTCAGAACGGTATCTGGATTGTGCAGGCGCACGAGTGGGGCAAATACGTGGGCCGGGCGGACTTCGAGTTCCGTAACGGTGAGATGAAGCTGGTGCATTATCAGCTCATTCCGGTGAACCTGAAGAAAAAGGTCACCTACCCGGACGGGAAAAGTGAGCGCGTACTATACACGCCAGAGATCGCCGAAAACCAGCAAATGCTCTCCCTGCTGACGCCGTTCCAGAACAAAGGTAAGGCGCAGCTGGATGTGAAAATCGGCACGCTGAACGGGCGTCTGGAAGGGGACCGCAGTAAAGTTCGCTTCGTGCAGACCAACATGGGTCACCTGGTGCTGGCGGCGCAAATGGCACGTACCGGCGCTGACTTCGGCGTGATGAGCGGCGGCGGCATTCGTGACTCTATCGAAGGTGGCAACATCACCTATAAAGACGTCCTGAAGGTGCAGCCGTTCGGTAACGTGGTGGTCTATGCCGATATGAGCGGGAAAGAGGTCATTGACTATCTGACCGCCGTGGCGCAGATGAAGCCGGATTCCGGGGCCTATCCGCAGTTTGCCAACGTCAGCTTTGTGGCGAAAGACGGCAAGCTTAACGATCTTAAGATTAAAGGTGAACCGGTCGATCCTGGCAAAACCTACCGTCTGGCGACTCTGAGTTTTAACGCCACTGGCGGCGACGGTTATCCGCATATTGATAATAAACCGGGCTACGTGAATACCGGCTTTATTGATGCGGAAGTGCTGAAGCAGTTCATCGAGCAGAATTCACCGATAGACGTGAATGCGTATGAGCCGAAAGGTGAGGTGAGCTGGCAATAGTGCTGTGCGGCCTGATGCCCTCACCCCAACCCTCTCCCATCGGGAGAGGGCGCCAACACAAAAAACGGTAACGCCTGTTACCGTTTTGCTTTTACCTCGAAGCCGCCACCCGGCAAATTTCTCAATCCCGGCGCGCAATATCCGCAAACTTCGCGTCCAGCATTTTCGCCAGATCGCCCGCGGCCAGCTCAATATCCAGCCCGCGTTTGCCGCCGGATATAAAGATGGTGTCAAATTCCTGTGAAAGGGCATCAATCAGCGTCGGCAAACGTTTTTTCTGCCCGAGCGGGCTGATCCCACCCACCAGGTAGCCCGTGGTGCGTTGCGCAACCATCGGATCGGCCATATCCACCTTCTTCGCCCCCAGGGCTTTGGCGACTTTCTTCAGATCCAGCTGTCCCGCCACCGGCGTAACTGCGACGGCGAGGTGCTTCATGTCGCCATTCACCGCAACCAGCAGCGTTTTATACACCTGGTCCGCGTTCAGACCCAGCTTGCGCACCACTTCATCACCAAAGTTGGTCTCATTCGGATCGTGATCGTAAGTGTGGATCCGGAAAGAAATGTTGTTTTTTTCGAGTAATTTAACGGCGGGAGTCATAGCTATCCTTCTTACGACAGACAAATCATGCCATCAGCATACGCCTGACGTTTGTCTAAAAAATAGCACCATCTTGCGCAATAGTATTGGCAGTGATGGTCACTTTGAGCGACAATCGGCTCAACCGAAGGTCTCCTTCGGCATAATAAAAACGATGAAATTCCTCTTTGACGGGCCAATAGAAATATTGGCCATTTTTTTATTTCAGCAGCGACGGCAAATTCCCTTCTCCGTACAAATGTAACGCCCCGACCGCCACCACATAATGCCCCGCAGGTAGCGCATGCAGCGTCTGTCGCCAGGCCTGGTTGCGCGCATTCATCAGCACATCGTATAACGATTCGCTGAAGGTCGACGGTAAAGCCAGCTTACCCTCCGCAGGCGGCGCGTCCAGCCACCAGCCAATCATGGTTTGCAGCAGCCGCGCGTTGGTGTGCCAGTGGGTCAGCGTATCATCCAGCAGCATACGGCCGTCATCGGGCAGCTGTCGCAGGAGCGCAATCTGGCTGTCGGTCCCTTCCAGTTCGATGATGGGCAGACTGCGCGCCCTGGCCACATTCAGCAGCTGGTAATCAATGCCGTAATCACCGCGCAGACCCAGACGCTGCGCCTGCGTGGCCTGCAGCACCATCGCAATTTGCCACAGCGGCAGGGTGTCAATCATGGAAAGCGAGACGCCCGTTTCATCCGCCACGCGCGTCAGCTCCGCAAGCTGGGTTTCATCCAGACGTTCCGCGAGCGTGAGATCGCTCTCCAGGCCAGCGAACGGCGACTCATGGCCGGAGATGTCCGCCTCAACAACCAGCGCGTCCGCATGTTTCAGCAGCTTGATCAGGCCGGGCGGCAGGGGAGACATATCCTGCGTACCCATATGAATGCTGCCTACCAGGTGCAGGTGCTGCCCGCCGGGGAGAGAGATATCCAGACCCGGCCAGGCGTAACGGCGAGGAAAGAGGGCGCGAAACGATGTTTTTATACGATTAAACAGACCCATACGCGCTCCATGAATGGAAAGGGTCATGCTAGCGCGTACGAGAACAAGGTTCAATCCTTCGGTTTAAAGCGCAGCAGCCGGTTGGCGTTGCTCACCACGGTGATGGAGGAGAGCGCCATCGCCGCACCTGCGACCACCGGGTTTAGCAGCGTGCCGGTCAGCGGCCATAAAATGCCGGCCGCAATCGGGATACCGAGGGTGTTATAGATAAACGCCCCCAGCAGGTTCTGCTTCATGTTGCGCAACGTGGCTTTTGAAATGGCCAGCGCGTCGGCAACGCCCATCAGGCTATGGCGCATCAGCGTAATGGCGGCGGTTTCAATGGCCACGTCGCTCCCACCCCCCATGGCAATTCCCACGTCCGCCTGGGCCAGCGCCGGGGCATCGTTGATGCCGTCGCCGACCATCGCCACCTGACGGCCCTGACGCTGCAGGTTTTTAATGGCGTCCGCTTTGCCATCCGGCAGTACGCCTGCAATCACCTCGTCAATACCGGCCTCCCGGGCGATGGCGTTTGCCGTTGTTGGGTTATCTCCGGTCAGCATGACCAGACGGTAGCCCGCGCGATGCAGTCGCTGCAAGGCGTCCACGCTATCCTGACGAAGCGGATCGCGCACGGCCAGCAGCGCGGCGGCCTGGCCATCGACCGCAAGCAGAACCGGCGTGGCGCCCTGAGACGCCTGCGCTTTCAGCTCGCTTTCCAGCGCGGAGGTATCAATACCGTTGTCATTAAGCAATGACTGGTTGCCCAGCAGCAGCGCGTGGCCTTCGGCTTCACCGCTGACGCCGAGCCCGCGCAGGGTACGGAAGTTGCTGACCTGCGGCAGGGCAGATACATTCGCTTTATCAAGGATGGCGCGCGCCAGCGGATGGCTGGAGCCTTGCTCCAGTGCCGCGGCAAGCCGCAGCGCGTCCGCTTCGGCAATGCCTGCGGTCGTGACGGCCACTACCTGCGGTTTGCCTTCGGTCAGCGTGCCGGTTTTATCAAACACCAGCGTGTCCAGGGTGCTGGCCCGCTGGAGCGCGTCTGCATCCCGCACCAGCACACCAAACTCGGCGGCGCGGCCTACGCCGGAGATAATCGACATCGGCGTCGCCAGGCCAAGGGCGCAAGGACAGGCGATGATCAGCACCGTGGTGGCAATCACCAGGGTATAAACAATCTGCGGCGCCGGGCCGAAGAAATACCAGATCGCCGCGCTCAGCAGGGCAATACCGACCACCACCGGCACAAAAATAGCAGAGATCCTGTCGGCATGCTGGCCAATCTCCGGCTTACTGCTCTGCGCCTGGCGCACCATGCGAATAATGCGCGACAGCGTGGTGTGGCTGCCGACGGCGCTGGCGGTGAACAGCACGCTGCCGTCCTGTACCACCGTACCGGCATGAACGGCGTCACCGTCTGATTTCTGCTGGGGGATGGGCTCGCCGGTCAGCATCGCTTCATCCAGCCAGGCTTCGCCCTGCGTGATTTTACCGTCAACGGGAACGCGATCGCCCGTGGTCAGACGCAGCGTCATGCCGGGCTGAACCTCGGCCAGAGGGACGCTCTTTTCCCCGTCGTCCGTGACCACGCGCGCGGTTGGCGGGGTTAAATCGAGCAACCTTTCCAGCGCTTTCGAGGAGCGCTGGCGGGCGCGGGCTTCCAGCATATGGCCTAAGTTAATCAGACCGATGATCATCGCGCTGGCTTCATAATAGAGATGCCGCGCTTCCATCGGGAACCACTGGGGCCAGACGTTCACGCTCATGGAGTAGAGCCACGCCGCACCCGTGCCGAGCGCAACCAGCGTATCCATCGTCGCGGTGCGGTTTTTCAGGCTCTTCCAGGCGCTGGTATAGAAATGACCGCCCGCGAAGACCATCACGACCAGGGTAATAAGACCAATGACCAGCCACAGCGTGCGGTTGTCGTCGGTGACCATCATGTTGTCGCCGAGCATCCCCCACACCATCACCGGAATACCCACCAGCAGGGCGACAATCGCCTGCCAGCGGAAGCGCTTCATGGTGGCAATTGCCGTTTCCTGCTGGCGCTCGCGGCGTTCGGCATCATCTTCGATGGCCTCTGCGCCGTAGCCCGCTTTTTCAACGGCCTGAACTAAATCTGCTGCGGAGGCGCTGCCCATCACCAGCGCAGTGCGCTCCGCGAGGTTGACCCGTGCCTGGGCGACGCCCGGTACCGCCTGCAGGGCGTTTTGTACCCGGGAGACGCAGCTGGCGCAGCTCATGCCGTTGATCAGCAGCTGTTGGCTGTCATCAATATCATCAGCTGCCGGAAGCTCAGGAGTGGCCGCTGTCAGTGCTTCCGACGGGGATGATGACTCTGCCAGCGGTTTAGCCTTTGGGTGGCTCAGCTCCGCCCCATAGCCGGCCTGCCTGATGGTATCGATCAGCGCATCCGCGCTGGCGCTGCCGGTGACGGCGGCATGATCGATAGTGACTTCAGCGCTTTCAACATCGGGGCGCTGTTCAAGGCTTTCTTTTACGCGTTTGACGCAGTGGCCGCAGGAGAGGCCATCCAGCGTCAGGTCGATAGTGTGAGACATAGTAAAACTCCCGTATAATGATCTGGTCAGTTGTTGACCGATATCGTGCTTTTTACTGACTGTTATGAAGGTTAAACCTTCCATCAAGGGGAAGGTCAAGGGGGAAATGTGAATATCAGCGATGTGGCGAAAAAAACCGGTTTAACCAGCAAAGCGATTCGCTTTTATGAAGAGAAGGGGCTGGTGACGCCGCCGCTGCGCAGCGAAAACGGCTACCGCAGCTACACGCAGCTGCATCTGGATGAGCTGACGTTACTGCGCCAGGCAAGGCAGGTCGGGTTTAATCTGGAAGAGTGCGGTGAGCTGGTTAACCTGTTTAACGATCCGAAGCGTCACAGCGCAGACGTGAAAAAACGCACCCTGGAAAAAGTGGCCGAGATTGAACGCCATATCATCGAGCTACAGGCGATGCGCGAACAGCTGCTACAGCTCGCGGAATCCTGTCCGGGGGATGACAGCGCCGACTGCCCGATTATCGATAATCTTGCCGGCTGCTGCCATCGTAAGACCTCTGCTTAGCAGGCTTTAATCCGCAGGGTAATGCCTTGCACCGCAATGACCTCAACTCGCGTGCCGGCGCTGAGGTCTTCGTCGGCGACCACCGGCCACGAGCTGTCGCCCACGCGCATATGCCCACGTCCGTTCACCAGCGCGGTATCAAGCGTAAAACGCTGGCCGACAATCTGCTGTCCGCGCTGGTTGAGATGCGCGTCCACCGGTTTCTGCTCGTTAACCTGTCGGTTAAGCCAGCGCCACCACAGCCACGCGGCCACCAGCGTCAGCACGGCAAATAATGCCCCCTGCCACGCCCAGTCAAGCGGCAGAAGCCAGACGAGGAGCCCGGTAATGACCGCGGCGACACCGCTCCACAGCAGGTAGCCATTGCCGCCCAGCATCTCCGCGGCCAGCAATAACCCCCCAAGGCTTAGCCAGAAAGCGTGAGGATGTGCGACGATGAGCTCAATCATTTTTTACGCTCGTTCCCGCTGTCTTTGATCAGTTCAGCAATCCCGGCGATAGAGCCCATCAGGCTGCTGGCATCCAGCGGCATCATCACCACTTTGCTGTTATTGGCGGAGCCGATCTCTTTCAGCGCATCGGTATATTTCTGCGCGACGAAGTAGTTCACCGCCTGGATATCACCGGCGGCAATCGCCTCGGACACCATTTGCGTCGCGCGGGCTTCCGCTTCGGCGGAACGTTCACGCGCTTCCGCCTGTAAGAACGCGGACTGACGATCGCCTTCCGCTTTCAGGATCTGCGACTGTTTTTCCCCTTCCGCCTTCAGGATCTCAGCCTGACGTACCCCTTCCGCTTCCAGAATGTAGGCACGTTTGGTTCGCTCAGCCTTCATCTGCGCGTTCATGGAGGCGATCAGTTCCGCAGGCGGTCGCACATCGCGGATCTCGATGCGGGTAACTTTAATACCCCACGGGTTCGTCGCTTCATCAACAATGTGCAGCAGGCGGGTATTGATGCTGTCGCGCTGGGAGAGCATTTCATCCAGCTCCATCGAGCCGAGCACGGTACGGATGTTAGTCATCGTCAGGTTGACGATCGCCAGCTCCAGATTGCTCACCTCATACGCTGCTTTTGGCGCATCAATCACCTGAATAAAGCAGACGGCGTCAATGGTGACGTTGGCATTATCCTTCGAGATCACTTCCTGGGAAGGAATATCCAGAACCTGTTCCATCATGTTGATCTTACGGCCAATCCGGTCCATGAACGGGACAATCAGGCTTAATCCAGGCTGGAGCGTGTTGGTATAACGACCGAAACGCTCGACGGTCCACTGATAACCCTGAGGAACAATTTTGACGCCTGCGCCCACAATAACCAGCGCAACGAAAATAAGGACTGGAACAACAATAAGCATAAAAACCTCCTGTTTTGCATGCCGTGATGAGAGAACGTGTGTGTTTATTGCTCATAAGTATATCGGCTATCCGGTTGAAATTCGCCTCTGAAAATAGATTGGAAAAAGATTATGCTACAGACGGTTCTTACAAGACGCGGTTAACGGAAGCGGAATGAACGATAAAAAAAACCTGTTACAACTCAGGGATATTGGATTTCGTGTCGGGGATAACACTATCCTTCAGCACGTTGAATTTAGCCTGTCGCCGGGCGAGTTTAAATTAATCACCGGGCCATCAGGCTGTGGCAAAAGCACCTTGCTGAAGATTGTGGCCTCGCTGCTCAGTCCCACAGAGGGGACACTTCTCTTTGAAGGCCAGGACGTTGCGTCGCTCTCTCCGGAAAGCTATCGCCAGCAGGTCTCTTATTGTGTACAGACCCCGGCGCTGTTTGGCGATACGGTCTATGACAACCTGATTTTTCCGTGGCAAATTCGTCATAAAACGCCGGAGCCGGAACGCTTTATTAACGATCTGGCCCGCTTTGGCCTGGCGCAGGAGACACTGACCCAATCCATCAATGCGCTGTCGGGCGGAGAAAAACAGCGCGTCTCGCTGATCCGCAATCTGCAGTTTTTACCGAAGGTGTTGTTGCTGGACGAGATCACCAGCGCGCTCGATGACACCAACAAACGCAACGTCAACGAGATTATTCATCGTTACGTTCGCGAGCAGAATATTGCCGTGCTGTGGGTCACGCACGACGCTAACGAAATTAGCCATGCGGATGACGTGATTAGGCTGCAGCCGCACGGCGGGAAAATGCAGGAGGCAAACCGTGGGTGAGCATAATATTACGAACGAATCCCTGGCGTTTTCCATGGTGCTGGTGCTGATTGCGATTGTGGTTAGCTACCGGGAAAAGCTGGGCCTGGAAAAAGACATTGTGTGGAGTATCTGCCGCGCGGTGATTCAACTCATCATCGTCGGCTATGTGCTGAAATACATTTTCAACGTTAACCACGCGGTGCTTACGCTGCTGATGGTGCTCTTTATCTGCTTTAACGCGGCGTGGAATGCGAAAAAACGCAGTAAATACATTGATAAAGCGTTTATCTCGTCGTTTATCGCGATTACCACCGGCACGGCGCTCACGCTGGCGGTGCTGGTGCTCTCCGGCTCGATTGAGTTTACGCCGATGCAGGTTATCCCTATCTCCGGGATGATTGCGGGGAACGCCATGGTGGCCGTAGGGCTGTGTTACAACAACCTCGGCCAGCGTTTCAGCAGCGAACAGCAGCAGTTGCAGGAGAAATTAAGCCTGGGGGCAACGCCAAAAGTGGCCTCGGCGCGGCTGATTCGTGAGAGCATTCGTTCATCGCTGATCCCGACCGTGGATTCCGCCAAAACGGTGGGGCTGGTCAGCCTGCCGGGAATGATGTCGGGGCTGATTTTCGCCGGTATCGATCCGGTAAAAGCGATTAAGTATCAGATCATGGTGACGTTTATGCTGCTCTCCACGGCCAGCCTGTCCACCATCATTGCCTGTTACCTGACCTACCGGAAGTTCTACAACGCGCGCCACCAGCTGGTGGTGACGCAGTTGAAAAAGACAGGGTGATGTCGCTTTTGTAGGCCCGGTAAGGCGAAGCCGCCACCGGGCTTTTTTGTCAGTAGAGCAGGGCGTACAGCTGACGGCGATATTTCGACGCCAGCGCATCACCGGTGCCCAGCGCGGCCAGGATCTCCTGGAACATCTTGCGCGCCTGGCCGTCTGCGGCAGCAAGGTCTTTTTGCAGATGACCAAACAGCAGCTCAAGCGCCTCTTCGTTACGTCCCACCTGATGCAGCTGCAGTGCCAGCTGGCTTGCCAGCGCCGCATCGGCCGGGTTATCGGCAACCTGCTGTTGCAGCTGCTGAATTTCCGGGGTATCCGCGGCCTGCTTCAGCAGCTCAATTTGCGCCACCAGCCCCTGATAGCGGGTATCCTGATCCTGCAGCGGAACGGTCCTGAGGACGGCTTCTGCGTCTTCTGAACGGTGCAGGGCAATCTGCGTTTCCGCCAGCAGCAGGCCAATCTGGCTGTTCTGTTTCGACAGCTGCCACGCCTCTTTGAGCAGCGGCAGCGCCTCGTCATATTTGCCTTCCTGCATCAGCGCCATGCCTTCCTGCGCTTTCAGCTCCTCTTCGCGCGGCAGCACTTTATCCAGCAGGGCACGAATGGCCTCTTCCGGCTGCGGTCCCTGGAAGCCATCCACAGGCTGACCATTCTGGAACAGATAGACGGTGGGGATCGCGCGCAAACCAAACTGAGACGCCACCATCGGCTGTGCGTCACAGTCCAGTTTGGCGAGAATGAACTGACCATTGTACTGGGCGGCAAGGCTTTCCAGCACCGGCGTCAGCTGCAGGCAGTGTTGGCTGCGTTCAGACCAGAAGTAGAACAGCACCGGTTTGGTCATCGACTGTTCAAGGGTCTGTTGCAGGTTTGCTTCAGTGATATTGACGATATTCTGTACGGACATGCGGCCTTCTCTTTTATCGGTTTACTCTTTACATGGGGATGCGCGTCGTCGCTTCAACTCAACCGTGTAAAATTTTGTCCATCATCCGGCCCGGCAGCAGACGTTTTAACCAGCCTACGGCATGGGTGACCAGCGTGACCGGATAGCGCATTTTGGGATTGTCACTCTCAAAAGCATGGCGCACTTTGGCCACCACCGCTTCGGGTCCGAGCGTAAAACGTGCGGCAATGCCGGGGTTCTCGACCGGTTTATCCGCCTGCGTCTGGTTCACGTTTTCGGTAAAGCGGGTGCGGATCGGGCCTGGTTCAATCAGGCTGACCTTAATGCCGCTGTGGCGTAGCTCCATGCGCAGGGCGTCGGACCAGGCTTCCAGCGCATATTTGCTGGCGGCATAGGCGCCGCGACCTGGGGTTGAAATCAGCCCCATCACGGATGACGTCATCACGATGCGCCCTTCACCATGCGGCAGCATCGCGGGGAGCAGGCGCATGGTGAGCTGATGTACGCCGAAGAAGTTGGTCGAAAACTGTTTCTCCAGCGTTTCGCGGGAGAGGGTATCCAGCGGACCGTACACGCCATAACCCGCATTATTAAACAGCCCGTAGAGGCGATTGCCGGTCAGGGCGATCACCTCATCCGCGGCGCGATCAACGCTCTCCGGCGAGTCCATATCCAGCAACACGCCGGTAAAGCCCAGCCCGTTCATGCGTTCGACATCGTCGGGTTTGCGGCAGGCCGCCAGCACCCAGTATCCCTGGCGCTTTAATTCGAGCGCGCTTTCAAGGCCGATTCCACTGGAACATCCTGTTATTAAGACCGATTTTTGCATAACTTTACCTGTCAGGATCTCCGCTTAATCAGGAGTCATGGTTAACTAAAGGAGCCAGCCGCGTTGCCATCCAGTCGGCAATAAACGGCTGCGCATCGCGATTGGGGTGGATCCCGTCGTCCTGCATCCACTGGGGTTTGAGATAGACCTCTTCCATGAAAAATGGCAGCAGCGGAATATCAAACTCTTTGGCAAGCTTAGGGTAGATCGCGCTAAAGGCCTCATTATACCGACGACCGTAGTTGGCGGGCAGGCGAATTTGTATCAGCAGGGGCTGGGCGTTTGCCGCCCGGATGTCCTGCAAAATGGTGCGCAGGGTCTGTTCCGTTTGCTGAGGCTGGAAACCGCGTAAGCCATCATTGCCGCCAAGCTCAACCAGCACCCAGCGCGGCTGATGCTGTTTGAGTAGCGCAGGCAGGCGCGACAACCCCTGCTGCGAGGTATCACCGCTGATGCTGGCGTTGATAACCGTCGTTTTGCTCTGCCATTTGTCATTGAGCAGGGCGGGCCAGGCCGCGCTGGCCGCCATACGATAGCCTGCGCTCAGGCTGTCACCGAGAACCAGTAACGTGTCCGCTGCCGCCGCGCGGAAGGTCATCAGAATCAAAAACAGGAAGGGCAAATGCCAGCGGAAAACAGTGTTGAAGTTCATCATCTTAAGAAGTCCGTCGGTCAGGGGGAACACGAGCTTTCCATCCTTACTGGAGTTGAACTCGTTGTCAAACGCGCTGAAACCATCGCGCTGATTGGCGAATCGGGCTCTGGTAAGTCCACCCTGCTGGCGATTTTGGCCGGTCTGGACGACGGCAGCAGCGGTGAGGTCCATCTTGTCGGGCAGCCGCTGCATCAGCTTGATGAAGAGGCGCGCGCCGCGTTACGCGCGCGTCACGTGGGTTTTGTCTTTCAGTCCTTCATGCTCATCCCCACCCTCAACGCGCTGGAAAACGTCGAACTCCCGGCGCTTCTGCGCGGGGAAAATAGCCGTGACAGCCGCGCTCACGCGAAGGCGCTGCTGGAACAGCTCGGTCTGGGGAAACGTCTCGACCATCTTCCCGCGCAGCTTTCCGGTGGCGAGCAGCAGCGCGTGGCGCTGGCGCGGGCGTTTAACGGCCGCCCTGAAGTGCTGTTTGCCGATGAGCCCACCGGTAATCTTGACCGTAAAACCGGCGACCGGATTGCCGACCTGCTGTTTTCACTTAACCGCGAACACGGCACTACGCTGATCCTCGTCACCCACGATCCGCAGCTTGCCGCCCGCTGCGACCGGCGCCTGCGGCTGGTGAACGGTATGCTTCAGGAGGAGACATGATTACCCGCTGGTTCTGGCGCGAGTGGCGTTCCCCCTCGCTGCTGATTGTCTGGCTGGCGCTAAGCCTGGCGGTGGCCTGCGTGCTGGCGCTCGGCAGCGTCAGTGACCGGATGGAAAAAGGGCTCAGCCAGCAGAGCCGGGAGTTTATGGCGGGAGACCGGGCGCTGCAAAGTTCGCGCGCCGTTCCGCCGGGCTGGATTGACGAAGCGCGCAGGCGGGGACTGACGGTGGGAGAACAGATAAGCTTCCAGACGATGACCTTCGCGGGCGACACGCCGCAGCTGGCGAGCGTTAAAGCCGTCGATGATATCTACCCGATGTACGGCGAACTGCAGACCAGCCCGCCAGGGCTGAAGCCTGCGCCCGGCACGGTGCTGCTGGCTCCACGGCTGATGGCGCTCCTGAATCTGAAAACCGGCGACAGCATCGACGTCGGCGATGCCACACTGAAAATCGCCGGGGAAGTGGTGCAGGAGCCGGACTCCGGCTTTAACCCCTTCCAGCTTGCGCCACGCCTGCTGATGAACACCGCCGATGTCGCGGCAACCCATGCGGTCCAGCCGGGCAGCCGCGTCACCTGGCGCTACAAGTTTGGCGGCACGCCTGCCGAGCTTAATGACTATGAAAAATGGCTTCTGCCGCAGCTCAAACCGGAGCACCGCTGGTACGGGCTGGAGCAGGACGAGGGGGCGCTCGGTAAATCGCTGGAGCGTTCCCAGCAGTTCCTGCTGCTGTCGGCACTGTTGACCCTGCTGCTGGCGGTGGCGGCGGTCGCTGTTGCGATGGGGCACTACTGCCGCAGCCGCTATGACCTGGTGGCGATCCTCAAAACGCTCGGCGCTGGGCGCAAGCAACTGCGCAAACTGATTGTCGGCCAGTGGCTGATGCTGCTTGCCCTCTCCGCGCTAACCGGCGGGATAATGGGGCTGCTGTTTGAAAAACTGCTGATGGTAATGCTGAAACCGGTACTCCCGGCCGCATTGCCGCCGGCCAGTTTCTGGCCGTGGCTATGGGCGATGGGCGCGATGACGGTGATCTCGGTGCTGGTGGGGCTACGACCCTACCGCCTGCTGCTCGCGACGCAGCCGCTGCGCGTGCTCCGCAACGATGTGGTGGCGAACGTCTGGCCGCTGAAGTTCTACCTGCCGGTGATTATGGCGGTGGCGGTGGGGCTGCTGGCCTGGCTGATGGGGGGCAGCACGCTGCTGTGGGCCGTGCTGGCCGGGGTGGTGGTTCTGGCATTGATCTGCGGCGTGCTGGGCTGGATACTGCTCAACGTCCTGAAAAGGCTGACGGTAAAATCCCTGCCCGTGCGCCTGGCGGTGAACCGTCTGCTGCATCAGCCGTGGTCAACGCTGAGCCAGCTGTCGGCCTTTTCGCTGTCGTTTATGCTGCTGGCCCTGCTGCTCGTGCTGCGTGGCGATCTGCTCGACCGCTGGCAGCAGCAGCTCCCGCCGGAAAGCCCGAACTATTTCCTGATCAATATCGCCCCTGAGCAGGTCACGCCGCTGAAGGCGTTCCTGTCTGAGCACCATATCATCACGGAGGCGTTCTATCCCATCGTTCGCGCGCGGCTCACGCAGATCAACGGCGTGCCAACGGAAGGGAACAAGGACGAGTCGCTTAACCGCGAGCTCAACCTGACGTGGCAGGAAAAACGGCCCGATCATAACCTGATTACGGCCGGCACCTGGCCGCCAAAAGCGGGAGAGGTGTCGATGGAAGAGGGGCTGGCGACGCGCCTGAACGTGAAGCCGGGAGACAGCGTCACCTTTACCGGCGATACCCAGGATTTTACCGCGAAGGTGACCAGCCTGCGTAAAGTGGACTGGGAGAGCCTGCGGCCTAACTTCTTCTTCATCTTCCCGCCGGGAGCGCTGGACGGACAGCCGCAGAGCTGGCTCACCAGCTTCCGCTGGGAAAAGGGCAACGGCATGCTCACCCAGCTAAACCGGGAGTTTCCGACGGTCAGCCTGCTGGATATTGGGGCGATCCTGAAGCAGGTGGGGCAGGTGCTGGAGCAGGTGAGCCGCGCGCTGGAGGTGATGGTGGTGCTGGTGACGATTTGCGGCGTGCTGTTGCTGCTGGCCCAGGTGCAGGTTGGCATGCGCCAGCGTCATCAGGAACTGGTGGTTTACCGAACGCTGGGGGCCGGTAAGCGGCTGCTGCGGATGACGCTCTGGAGCGAGTTCGCCCTGCTGGGGCTGGTGGCCGGTCTGGTGGCGGCCATTGGCGCTGAGACGGCCCTGGCGGTGTTGCAGACTAAGGTCTTTGACTTCCCGTGGGAGCCTGACTGGCGTCTCTGGTTGATTCTGCCTCTCTGCGGTGCGGTGCTGCTTTCCCTCTGCGGCGGCTGGCTTGGCACGCGGCTGTTAAAGGGCAAAGCCCTGTTCCGTCAGTTTGCCAGTTGATTTAGCACAGTGACAATTGCGTGTCGGATTTTAATGCCGGCACGCAATGTTTAAATAGCACAAAATGATAATGCCCACTCATTTAGTAGCACAAAACATTAAAAACCCGACCACACAGCCCGATTATTTCCAGTTAATATTCACCAGCTAAATATTTAGCAGCGTGTCTATTAAGGAAAAATAATGACTATAAAAAAATCAGCGCTGGCGGTAACGATCGGCGCGGCAGTGGCATTGACCTCCTTCGCTTCTCAGGCGGAAATCACCGTTCTTAAACAGGATCCTCAGGCGGGTAACCCGCTGAGCCGCCTGAACTTTACCGTTGGCGGCAGTATCCGTCCTCAGTTCCAGAACATGACCGGCGACGACGGTAAAAACAGCTACAAGCGTAACGGCTTTGACGGCGGCACCCGTTTCCGTTTCGCGGCTGATTACTACCTGTTTGATGACATCAGCTGGATCAGCTACTACGAGCTGGGTGTGAATATTCCCGCCCAGTTTAACTGGGATCACCACTACGCCGAAGGTGCGCACGACACCACGCGTCGTATGCTCTACACCGGTCTGAAGAGCGACACCTGGGGTACGCTGACCTTCGGTCAACAGAACAGCGTTTACTATGATGTGGTTGGCGCGAAAACCGATATCTGGGACTACGACATGATCGCTCAGGCGCCAGGTAACGGGATCAACGGCGACTACGACGGTTCTTATCGTTCACGTCAGATGCTGAAATATAAGAAAACCGTGGGTGATGCCGACATCTATGCATCTTACCTGTTTGAAGACAGCGAATACCTGCCGGGCAATGGCCTGCGCTACAAGCGTAAAGGCGGCGGTTCACTGGGTCTGGATTACCACCTGACCACCGATCTGACCTGGGGCGCCGCGTGGAACTACACCCGTGCGGACATGCGTAACCCGGACAACGGCGACAGCAAAACCTATGACCAGAACATCCTCGGTACCGCGCTGAGCTGGACGCCGGATAACTGGACCTTCTCCGCAGGCGGCGGCTGGTATCAGAACTTCCTGACCACCAAAAAAGTGTCTGTGAATGACTACTTCGCCGGTGACGCGTGGGGTATTGAATACTTCGCAGGGTACAAATTCCCAGTCGGTCAGTATGCGGTTAAATCCATCCAGCCTTACTTCATGGGCGACCGTATTGAGTACGTGAACGGCCGTAACTACCAGCGCATCGATAACGGCGTGGGTATCAGCTTCCAGCTGGATTATGGTTTCCGCGTGGATTACGAACACGTGTTCACCTCCAGCACCGACAACCTGGGCGACATGAACCTGGTGCGTCTGCGTTACGACTTCTGAGTCGTTATGTAGGGTGCGGTCTGATGCCCTCACCCTGACCCTCTCCCACAGGGAGAGGGGACAAACATTAAAAACGGCAACCCTGGTTGCCGTTTTGCTTTTACCTCGGCACCCGGCTTTATTTTTCAGCGATCAAGCCACTCAGCAATCTCTTCGTACGTCCCGCGATAGACAATCTTCTCCGCCTTTTTCTCCAGCTGATAGCCGTACATCGGGTCGTAATAGTCCTTTAACAGCGGCACAAGCCAGCTGAAGTGCGCGTCAGTGCTGCCAGTACGTTGCTGTTCCAGCAGCGCGGAATCTAACAGCGCGGTGAACTCAGCATACCGCTGCAGCCCCAGACGGCGGCGAATGGCGAACAGGCCGTGGTGCAGATATTCACTGTATTCTTTCCAGCCCGCCTCCTCGCCGTATGCGGCTGAAAAGTCCGCCCACATATGATCGAAATACTCTTCGCGCAGGCGCTCAAGCCGAATATCGAACGGGTCCTCTACCACGACGACAGGGGCTTCAGCCATGCGGTCGCGCAGGCATTCCGGCAGATGGTTAGAGCCAATCATCCTGCCTTCATCTTCCAGCACCCAGCGCGCAGCGTCTTTTTTCAGCAGCTCGACCGCAAGGTAATTTTCGAAGCTTGCCTGGGAAAGTTGCGGCGTCAGCGTGCGGCCAAAGGATGAACCGCGATGGTGCGCCAGTCCTTCCAGATCGATTCCCTGCGCGTGCTGCTGCACCAGCAGCGTTTTACCGTTTCCGGTACAGCCGCCGATGAGCACCATCGGTTTTTGTGACTGCTCGAGGGTCACCTGAATCGCTGTCTGACGCAGGGCCTTATAGCCGCCGCGGATCAGCGGGTAATCGACACCCGCCTCTTTCAGCCAGGCCTGCGAGATATGTGAGCGCTGGCCACCGCGCGCGCAGCAGAGAAAACCCTCAGGATGGGCAAGGCTGGCGTCGCGCCAGGCGTTGATACGGGCCTCACGCGTGTCGCCATGCACCAGGCTATGGCCGAGCGCCAGCGCGGCCTCGGGCCCCTGGCGTTTATAGCAGGTGCCTACGGCGGCGCGTTCGTCGTCGTTCATCAATGGCAGGTTAAGGGCGGCAGGCATCGCGCCCTGGGCAAATTCGATCGGCGCGCGAACGTCGATTAAAGGGGTATCAGACGCGAGGATCGCGCGATAGTCCGTTCCATCGTTCATGGTTTTTCCAGAAGAAAACTGAGCAGCAATGGGCGGGAATTGTACGCCGGGGAAGGGGAAGGTCAACTCCCCGGCGGGGATGTCTTACCTGAGCTTTGATTGCGCCCAGACAATGCCGCTCGCGTATTCCGGCGGCAGGAGAGGGATCAGGGCTTCCAGGCTGGCGCTCAGGCGGCCTGCGTCGCTGTCGTTCAGGTTCAGGTGACCCACTTTACGACCCGGACGAACCTCTTTGTCGTACCAGTGCAGATGCACCAGCGGCAGCTTCAGCCAGTCATAGTTCAGATCGGTGCCGATCAGGTTGATCATCACCGACGGGCTGTTTACCACTGGCTGCGGCAGCGGCAGGTCAGTGATGGCGCGCAGATGCAGTTCGAACTGGCTGATGGAGGCACCGTTTTGCGTCCAGTGGCCGCTGTTATGCACGCGCGGCGCGAGTTCGTTAATCAGCAGACCAGACGGCGTGACAAAACACTCCATCGCCATGACGCCCACATAACCGAGTTCGTGCATGATGGCAGAGAGCATCTCTTCCGCCTGCGCCTGCTGGTCAGCACTGGCGTGCGGGAAGGCGACGCTGGTGCGCAGAATACCGTCCTGATGCAGGTTATGCGTCAGCGGGTAAAAGACCGTACGGCCATCATGCCCGCGCGCGCCAACCAGCGACACTTCACCGCTGAAGTTAATGCCCTGTTCAACGATGCACTCGCCGTAGCACTCATCCGGCAGCTCGGCGGTGTCGTTCGCACGCAGACGCCACTGGCCGCGGCCATCGTAGCCACCCACGCGGCGCTTCACGATCGCCAGTTCGCCCAGCATCGCGAAGACATCATTCCACTCGCTTTTATCGGACAGCAGCTGCCACGGCGCGGTCGGCAGGCCGAGCTTGTCGAACAGCTGCTTTTGCGTCAGGCGGTCGGCAATGATCGGGAACACATCGCGATTAACAAAGGCGTTATGACGCGCCAGTTCGCGGGTCAGCGCCGTCTCCGGCCAGCGTTCGATCTCGGCGGTAATCACGCTCTGGTGGAACGGGACGGCTTCAGGTTCCGCATCCAGCCCGACGGGCCAGACGGCAATACCCAGCGGTTCACCTGCCTGGCGCAGCATCCGGCCTAACTGACCGTTACCGAGGACGCAAACCTGCTTCATGCCGCACCCCGCGGGTCCGGATTGTCGAGCACCTCATCGGTCTGAGCTTTACGCCAGTCCGCCAGACGCTGATGCAACGCGCTGTCGTGCGTCGCCAGAATCTGCGCGGCCAGCAGGGCGGCGTTGGCGGCACCCGCTTTGCCAATCGCCAGCGTGCCGACAGGAATACCACGCGGCATCTGGACGATGGAGTAGAGGCTGTCGACACCACTCAGCGCGGCGCTTTGTACGGGAACGCCCAGTACCGGCACCAGGGTTTTGGCGGCAATCATGCCCGGCAGATGTGCTGCGCCGCCCGCACCGGCAATGATCACCTCATAACCGTTCTCTTCGGCGCTTTCGGCGAAGCTGAACAGTTTATCTGGTGTACGGTGCGCGGAGACCACTTCTACATGGTGCGGAACATTCAGGATGTCAAAGATTTCGGCGGCGAACTGCATGGTAGCCCAGTCGCTTTTGGACCCCATCACGATGGCGACACGCGCCGGATTATTGCGGGAAGACATGCGTCTTAAAACTCCTGTGGTGCGAAACACACTGCTTTCGAGGGCACAGAGAATAGCATGTTATACGTGCAAGGAAAACGGTTGCGTGGCTGAGAAATAGGCAAAAAGACGAGAAGCGGTTAAAACGGGAAAGCGATCAACTCCACACCTTCCGGGGTGACTTTAACCATAGACCCTTCGCTGTGCCACGCGCCTAATACCACGCGGTGGGCGGGCTCGCCGTTGGCAATAAGTGAATGCACGTCAGGCCGATGGGTATGACCGTGGATCAGCCACTGGACGCGGTGCTTTTCCATCACGTTCACCACCGCCTGCGGGTTAACGTCCATGATGGTCATGGATTTGCTGCTGTTGGCGGCCTTACTACCCGCACGCATTTTCGCGGCGATGCGATTGCGGATGAATAACGGCAGGGCAAGGAACAGCGTTTGGATCCACGGGGTGTGAACTTTGGCGCGAAACGCCTGATAGCCTGTATCGTCGGTGCAGAGCGTATCGCCGTGCATGATCAGCACCTTGCGGCCATAGAGGTTGAGCACCTGCTCTTCCGGCAGCAGCGTCATGCCGCTTTCGCGGGCGTAGCGCTTGCCGAGCAGGAAATCACGGTTTCCGTGGATGAAGTAGCAGGGGACGCCAGAATCCACCAGCGCCTTGATGGCCGCCGCCATTTCACGGTGTAGTGGGTTCGGGTCATCGTCGCCAATCCAGGCTTCAAAGAGGTCGCCGAGGATGTACAACGCATCCGCATGTCGGGCTTCACCCGCTAAAAAACGCAGAAAACCGGCGGAGATCGCCGGTTCTTCTGTTTGCAGATGCAAATCTGCAATAAAGAGTGTCGCCACGAATTACTCGCTGACGGTCACGCTTGTAATCACAACGTCTTCTTTCGGAACGTCCTGATGCATGCCGCTGCGGCCGGTAGAAACGGCTTTGATCTTGTCAACCACGTCCATCCCTTCAACCACTTCTGCGAAGACGCAGTAGCCCCAACCCTGCAGGCTTTCGCCGGAGAAGTTCAGGAAGTCGTTGTCAGCCACGTTGATGAAGAACTGTGCGGTCGCAGAGTGAGGCGCCTGAGTACGGGCCATCGCCAGCGTGCCACGGGTGTTTTTCAGGCCATTGTTCGCTTCGTTTTTGATCGGCTCTTTGGTGGCTTTCTGATGCATGCCAGGTTCGAAACCGCCGCCTTGGATCATAAAGCCGTTGATCACACGGTGGAAGATGGTGTTGTTGTAGAAACCTTCGCGGCAGTAGTCCAGGAAGTTTTTAACTGTTTCAGGCGCTTTGTCATCAAAGGTTTTGATTACGATATCGCCATGATTAGTGTGGAAAGTAACCATTTTTGCATCCTGTTCCGTTATTGTGGTACGTCGACCCGCGTTCGGGTCATATATAGGGGCTTGTTATAGCATAACCACAGGATGCGATCACCTTGCATTGTGTGCTGCTTCAGGTTTGAATTACGGGTAGAATAGCCGGTTTTCAACCACACACGTGTTTACATGGAATCTTCGATGTTAAAAATCTTTAATACAATGACGCGCCAAAAAGAGGAATTTAAACCTATCCATGCCGGGGAAGTCGGCATGTACGTGTGTGGAATTACGGTTTACGATCTCTGTCACATTGGCCATGGCCGCACCTTCGTCGCCTTCGATGTGGTTTCGCGCTACCTGCGTTTTCTCGGGTACAAACTGAAGTACGTGCGTAACATCACCGACATCGACGATAAAATCATTAAGCGTGCGAATGAGAACGGCGAAAGCTTTGTCGCGCTGGTCGATCGTATGATCGCCGAGATGCACAAAGACTTCGACGCCTTAAATATTCAGCGCCCGGACAGCGAGCCGCGCGCGACCCACCATATTCACGAAATTATCGAGATCACGGAAAAGCTGATTGCGCGCGGTCACGCCTATGTGGCGGACAATGGTGACGTGATGTTCTCGGTGCCGACTGACCCGACTTACGGTTCGCTTTCCCGTCAGGACCTGGACCAGCTGCAGGCTGGCGCCCGCGTTGACGTGGTTGACGTGAAGCGTAACCCGATGGACTTCGTGCTGTGGAAGATGTCCAAAGAGGGCGAACCAAGCTGGCCGTCCCCATGGGGTGAAGGCCGTCCGGGTTGGCACATTGAGTGCTCGGCGATGAACTGCAAACAGCTGGGCAAACACTTCGACATCCACGGCGGCGGTTCTGACCTGATGTTCCCGCACCACGAAAATGAAATCGCGCAGTCCACCTGCGCCCACGGCGGCGAGTACGTGAACTACTGGATGCACTCCGGAATGGTGATGGTTGACCGCGAGAAGATGTCTAAATCGCTGGGCAACTTTTTCACCGTGCGTGACGTGCTGAAATATTACGACGCGGAAACCGTGCGTTACTTCCTGATGTCCGGCCACTATCGCAGCCAGCTGAACTACAGCGAAGAGAACCTCAAGCAGGCGCGTTCTGCGCTGGAGCGTCTGTACACCGCGCTGCGCGGGACTGACAAATCCGTGGCGGCCGCTGGCGGCGAGGCGTTCGAAGCACGCTTTATTGAAGTGATGAACGACGACTTCAATACTCCGGAAGCGTACTCCGTGCTGTTCGATATGGCGCGCGAAGTGAACCGTCTGAAGTCAGAAGACATGGCGGCAGCGAATGCGCTGGCGTCTCACCTGCGTAAGCTCTCCTCCGTGCTTGGCCTGCTGGAGCAGGAGCCGGACGTGTTCCTGCAAAGCGGTGCGCAGGCGGATGACGGCGAAGTGGCGGAGATTGAAGCGTTGATCAAGGCGCGTCTGGAAGCGCGTCAGGCGAAAGACTGGGCGGCAGCAGATGCGGCGCGTAACCGTCTGACCGAGATGGGCATTATTCTGGAAGACGGCCCGCAGGGGACCACCTGGCGTCGTAAGTAAGTCTGGTGCGCGCTGATGCCCTCACCCCAGCCCTCTCCCACAGGGAGAGGGTGCAAACACTAAAAACGGCAACGTGAGTTGCCGTTTTTCTTTTACCTCCTCTTCCACCACAACAGCCCCATCAGCACCACCCCCGGCAACCATACCCACAGCAACTCAGAGATGATCACCTGATGCCCGTACGGCGTGGTATAGCGTGACAGGGCAAACGGCGCGACCTTAATCACCTGCCACGGCGCAAAGAAGCGTTCATCTGACCATGGCCACAGCCAGCCGACGCCTTTTCCGCCTGTCGTAATGGCGTCCAGCAGGCTGTGCGACAGCAATGACACGGTTAAAAACAGCCAGCACCGCGCAAGGCTTGCCCTGAACCATCGTCGGCCGATCAGGACGCACAGTATCGGCACCACAAAGGCAAACAGCAGAGAATGGGTAAAGCCGCGATGCCCGAAAACGTTTCCGTACGCGACGCCGAACCTGAACGCCAGCACGTCGGCATCCGGCAGCATGGCGAGGACAATTCCGGCAAACAGCAGGCGGGGAGGAATGACCCGGGAACCGAGACCTAAGCCCAGGCAAAGCGGAACAGCAGCGTGAGTAATAACGGTAGGCATCGTATTTATCCATGGCAAATCATGGAACTATAGCAGCCATTTCGCGGCAGTTGACCTGTGCTAAATTCTGATTTTACGCCGATTCCCGGGCTATAAGTTGCCCGGAGAGGGTAATGCGCTGCGTTTGCAGCGTCGGCTCTTTCAGCTTGCGGATAATAAGCCCCGCAGCCTGACGCCCGGTCTCGTCGCTGGCGGAGGAGACATAGGTAAACGACGGCGAGGTGAGGTTAACGTGCAGCATATCTTCGAAACCGACCAGCGCGACCTGCTGCGTCAGAAACACATCTTTACCCACCGTACGTCCTACCTGATGAATACCGGAGATGGAACCGATCATCGCATCCGGCGAATGGCAGAGCAGGGCGGTGATGGTGTTGTTTTTCTCCAGCAACTGACGTGTAGCGATGGCCGCGGCCTGTGTGTCATCGCTACAGGCGGGGGAGCTTTCGTCGCGCCAGACCAGTCCGTTTTGCATCATCGCGCTGCGAAATCCGAGCAGGCGTTGTTCGCGGATAAGACAGCCTTCACGCCCGCCAATATAGGCGATGTTGCGGTGACCACGCTCGATGAGATAGCGCGCGGCAAGGCTCGCCGCCTGGCGGTTATCGCGCATCACCAGGTTACATTTTTCATCCAGCAGAGACTGCGAGACCACCACCAGCGGCAGCGGACACTGGCGAATCTGCTCCGGCAGGGTGGAGGCGCGCGTATCGGACGCGAGATATATCACGCCCGCCACGCCCTGTTGCTTAAAGGAGAGCAGGGTACGCTCTAAATGCTCCCGATCGTTCAGCGGCTGGCCGAGAAAAACCATATACCCCTGTTTCTCCAGCTCCTGAACAATGCTTGCCATCACCTTGATGGAAAAGCTGTCGCTAAAGTCACGGAGGATCAGGCCGATCAGGTTGGAGGTGTTGGCGCGAAGATTGGCTGCGGCGACGTTATGAACATAGCCCAGCGTATTGATGGCAGCGTTGACCTTCTCGATCGTTGCCTCTGAGATTTTCCCTTTCTGGCGCAGCACCAGCGAGACGGTTGAGACCGACACGCCCGCGTGCCTGGCGACATCAATAATGCTGACTTTCTTCAAAACCGCTCCCTGAAATTAACCGATTATCAGCCAGATACGACTCGTCTCCCAGCGTACAGGAGACGCGTCGTTGAGGCATCTTATTATTTGCCGATCATGGTGGACATGGTCTGGGCGATAAACTGTGCTCTGGCACCGAAAATCACCTGAATACCGTTGTCGCCGACGAAGACCACGCCGCGCGCGCCGAGTCCGTTCAACCCGTCCCGGTCTACCGCCTCACTTTTTGCCACTTCCAGGCGCAGGCGGGTGATACAGGAGCCGACAGAGTCGATGTTATGCGCGCCGCCCAGCAGGGTAATGATCTCGGTTGCGAGCTCGGAATCTGACTTCTCATCCGCATTGGCGGTGACCTCAGTGCGGCCCGGCGTTTTCACGTCGAAACGACGGATCACAAAGCGGAACGTGAAGTAATAGATCAGGCCCATTGGAATACCGATGATAATGGCATTCAGGAAGTTAGTCTGGTAGCCGTTAAATGACGGCAGGATCCCAAATGACAGGTAGTCGATAAAGCCCGCGGAGAACGACTTGGCGATATGCGCATGCAGCAGATACATGGTCATGTAGGCCAGACCTGCCATGATGGCGTTAAAGACGTACAGGATCGGCGCCACGAAGATAAAGGTAAACTCAACCGGTTCAGTGATCCCCGTCAGGAAGCAGGTGAGCGCCGCGGAGAACAGAATACCGGCCGCGATTTTCTTATTTTTAGTGTGCGCTTCGTGGTACATCGCCAGGCATGCGGCGGGCAGCGCGAACAGCATCAGCGGGAATTCACCCTGCATGAACTTACCGGCGTTCTGGTAGGTGTCGCTGCTGAAGGATTTCACCCCCTCTTCCAGCATCTTGAACCAGATGGTCTGATCGCCGTGGATGACCTGGCCTGCCTGGGTGGTGTAATCCCCAAACGAATACCAGAAAGACGGGTACCAGATATGGTGCAGACCGAGCGGGATCAGCGCACGTTCCACCAGACCGAAGATAAAGGTCGACGCTGCCTGATTATCGCCGTTAACCACCACTGAGAGCGCGTCGATACCGGCCTGAATATGCTGCCAGACGTACGGCAGCAGCAGCCCCATCAGGAACGAAAGGAACGCCGTTGCAATCGCCACGAAGCGCTTACCGGAGAAGAAGCCCAGGAACTCCGGCAACTGCATGGTGTGGAAGCGGTTATAGCACCAGGCGGCGAGAATACCGCAGATCAGGCCACCGAAGACGCCCATCTGCAGCGTCGGGATGCCGACGACCATGGCATACTTTCCGCCCTGAGAGGCCATTTCCGGCGTGATGCTCAGCACGGTGCTGATGGTGATATTGGTGACAAACACCGAAACGGCCGCAGACAACGCCGCAATACCGGACTCCGATGCCAGACCCACGGCAGAGCCAATGGCAAACAGCATCGGCAGATTATCAAAGATAACCCCGCCCGCGTTCATCATCAGCGGCAGATGAAACTTATCGCCGAAAGCCAGCAGCAGGCCCGCAGCGGGAAGCAGTGAAATTGGCAGCATTAAGGCGCGACCAATCATCGATAACTTAGACAGCGATTTAACAAACCCTGATATCAGACTCATGCTGATGTCCCCCCGAGTAGCGCTTTTTTGGCGCTGTTATTGTAAGTAGAACGTTTTAGTAGAACGTTCTACTTATCGTGGGCAAAGCGTGAAAAACGCGCAACTGAATTTTCACTTTTCAGCAGAGGAAATAGTGATTATTTGAAGTGGATCGATAAATAACCGTGATGGGTATGAGGGGATTTTTATCCCCTCTCCCCTTTGGGGAGAGGGTCAGGGTGAGGGGACTCAGGCTGTAACGGTCACGCTCTGTCCTTCAAAGCTCACGGTCTGGCCCGCGACAATTTTGCAGCGTTTGCGGGTTTCCACCGCGCCGTCCACTAACACCAGCCCGTCGGCAATGGCGATTTTGGCCTGCGCGCCGCTTTCGCTCCAGCCTTCCAGCTTCAGCAGATCGCACAGCTCAACGTGCGGATGTTTACCTAATGAAAAAGTCGCCATCTTACGCGTCCTCTACGTCGTGATATTCTTCGCATGCCTGCAAGGTGTTCTGAATCAGGGTTGCAACGGTCATCGGGCCTACGCCGCCCGGTACCGGCGTGATGTAAGAGGCGCGAGCCGCGGCGTCTTCATAGACCACGTCGCCGACCACCTTGCCGTTTTCCAGACGGTTAATCCCGACGTCCACGACAATCGCCCCCTCTTTAATCCATTCGCCTGGAATAAAGCCCGGCTTACCGACGGCGACGATCAGCAGATCGGCGTTCTCGACGTGGTGACGCAGGTTTTTGGTAAAGCGGTGGGTCACGGTGGTGGTGCAGCCGGCCAGCAGCAGCTCCATGCTCATCGGACGGCCCACGATGTTGGACGCGCCGATAACCACAGCGTTCAGACCGTAGGTGTCGATGTTATAACGCTCCAGCAGCGTCACGATACCACGCGGCGTGCACGGACGCAGACGCGGCGCGCGCTGGCACAGACGGCCGACGTTGTACGGGTGGAAACCGTCAACGTCTTTATCCGGCGCGATACGCTCCAGCACCTTCACGTTGTCGATGCCTGCAGGCAGCGGCAGCTGAACCAGAATACCGTCGATCTCTTTATCGGCATTCAGGGTGTCAATCAGTTCCAGCAGTTCTGCTTCGGTGGTGGTTTCTGGCAAATCGTAAGAGCGGGAGACGAAGCCCACCTCTTCACACGCTTTGCGTTTGCTGCCGACATAAATCTGCGATGCCGGGTTGCTACCAACCAGCACAACGGCCAGCCCGGGGGCGCGCTTTCCGGCCGCTTTACGCGCCTTCACTTTTTCCGCGACCTCAGAGCGCACCTGCTGCGCAATCGTTTTACCGTCAATAATCTTTGCTGCCATCAGAGAGAAGATTCCGTCTGTAACGTTTGAAAGGGGGGATGGCCTGTATTTTGTCAGAAGCGAGCGCCGCTGTCAGTCACCCTTTACGAGTTTTCATCTGTGGGGCGTAAAAACCCTTCTTAAGGGATGGTCAATTTCTTAGGCGGGATTAGGATGTGACCTGGCGAAATGGCAGCGTTTTGACATATTTAAAAAACACTTCCTGAGCTACTTTGTCTCCTCCGAAATAAGCTTTCAATTCATCAATTGAACGTATTTCTTATTCCCGATTATTCGCGGGAAGGGTTATTTACATTTTAAAGGAATAGACATGAAACTCAGCAACATTGCTTCTACTGTTATTGCCACATTTGCCCTGGTAGCGGGTGCCGCAAATGCAGCAGATCCTGTTACCCCGGTTTCCGTAAATGGCGGTACCGTACATTTTAAAGGTGAGCTGGTTAACGCTGCTTGTTCAGTAAATACGGATTCTTCCGAGCAGACCGTTAATCTGGGTCAGTATCGTACCGCGAAATTCACTAAAGTGGGCGACACCACCTCTAATATTCCATTCAGCATCGAACTGAACGACTGCGATCCGCTGGTGGCCAAAACCGCAGCCGTTGCGTTCACCGGTCAGATCGACCCAACTGACAAAACCCTGCTGGCCGTGAGCTCCGGTAGCAACGACAACACCGCGAAAGGCGTAGGTATCGAGATCCTCGACAGCAAATCCAGCGTTCTGACACCTGACGGTGCGACCTTCTCTGCCGCGCAGACCCTGATCGAAGGGACTAACACCCTGAAATTCACCGCGCGTTATAAGTCAACGGCTGCAACCACCGAGCCAGGCCAGGCGAACGCTGACGCCACCTTCGTAATGAAATACGAGTAATTCCTCCGCACAGGGATGTTCAGGCCTCACGGACGAGGCCCGTCATACGCTAAAGCCAGGAACGAAGGATGACAAGGACTGGAACACTACTGCTGTTAACCCTTGCGATGGCTGGCCCGGTATCAGCGCATACCGTGGTGATCGACGGGGGCAAAGTGCATCTCAGAGGTGAGCTGGTGAATGGCGGCTGCGCCGTGGCGCCGGACAGCCAGAATATGCGCATCGACATGGGGCAGTACCGAACCAACTCATTTTCCGGTGTGGGCAGTTTTTCTACGGTGAACGTGCCCTTTACCGTGCGGCTGCTGGACTGCAGCGTTGATGTCTCGCGTACCGTGGGGATCCAGTTTCAGGGCGTCACGCCCGCAGAAGATCCGCAGGTTTTTCTGGCAACATCGCGGCCAGGTGAGACACCTGTCAGCAGCGGCGTGGGCCTGGCGCTCTTTGACGAACAGCAGCGTCAGATTATCCCTAATGCTCCGGCCGTCAGCTGGCTGCCGGTCGATACCCGTGAGCTCACGTTCCATTTTAGCGCCCGCTATCGGGCTATTTCCGAACATCTCGAGCCAGGCAAAATTCAGTCGGATGTCTGGTTTACGTTGATTTATCCCTGACACCTGCGAACACATTATTAAAGGTACGGTTGTGATGAATACCCGAATTAAACCAGGACTTTTTTTAGCGTTTATTTTAATGATGGTTTCTGCATGCGCGAATGCGTCCGGCGGTATTGCGCTGGGGGCCACCCGCGTTATTTACCCGGCCGATGCGAAGCAAACATCGCTGGCGATCACCAACAGCAATAAACAAGAACGCTATTTAATTAACGCGTGGATCGAAAATGCAAACGGGCAAAAAGAAAAAACCTTTGCCGTCACTCCGCCATTGTTTGTGAGCGAGCCGGACAGTGAAAACACGCTGCGTATTATTTATGCCGGACCTGCGCTGCCTGCCGACCGCGAATCGCTCTTTTACATGAACGTGAAGGCGATCCCGTCAGTGAACAAAGCGAAAACGGAAAACAATAACGTGCTGCAGCTGGCGATCCTCTCGCGTATCAAGCTGTTTGTGCGCCCGAACAACCTGGCGATGCAGCCGGAAGAGGCGCTTTCCCAGCTGCGGTTTGAGCGTGCGGGTAACCATCTTAAAGTCAGCAACGCTTCACCGTATTACATCACCCTGGTCAATCTGAAGCTGGGGGGCAAGCCGCTGGATAACCTGATGGTGGCGCCAAAAAGCGCGGCGCAGCAGGTGTTGCCAGCCGGTGCCGGCGGCACGCTCTCCTGGCAGAGCGTGAATGACTACGGTGCCATCACACCGGCGCGTAGCGTTAACCTGTGAGCAGAGTCAGGGCGATGAAAAACCACCAGAGACGTTACTGCCCGGTTGCGCTGGCGCTGATGGCGGCGCTCTGGCCACAGGCTGGCTGGAGCGAAAGTTACTTCAACCCGGCCTTCCTCTCCGACGACGCCGCCAGCGTGGCGGATTTGTCGCGTTTTGAACAAGGGCACCAGCAGGCACCCGGCGTTTATCGCGTGGATATCTGGCGTAACGATGAGTTTATCGGCACCCAGGACGTGCGTTTTGAGCAGGCCGGGGACGCGCCGCCGGTAGCGGGCGGGTTGTCGGCGTGTATTACGCGCGCGATGCTCGATCGCTTTGGCGTGAATGTGGCGGCATTTCCCGAGCTGGCTAAGGTGCAGGGCGAGACCTGCGTGCCGTTGACCACGGCCATACCCGGCAGCGAAACGGTATTTAACTTTGCCTCGCAGCGTCTGAACGTCAGCCTGCCGCAGGTGGCGTTGCAGAACAGCGCCCGGGGCTACATTCCGCCTGAACAGTGGGATGAAGGCATCCCCGCCGCTCTGGTGAACTACAGCTTCACGGGCAACCGGGGAAGCGAAGACGACAGCTACTACCTGAACCTGCAGAGCGGCCTGAACTACGGCGCCTGGCGTTTACGAAATAATGGCGCCTGGCGCTACACGCAGACCAACGGGCAGCGCCACAACGAGTGGCAGAACATTGGCACCTGGGCGCAGCGCACCGTTATCCCGCTGAAAAGTGAACTGGTGTTGGGCGACAGCAATACCGGGAATGACGTTTTTGACAGCGTCGGTTTTCGCGGCGGGCGGCTTTTCTCGTCTGACAGCATGTACCCGGACAGCCTGCAGGGCTACGCACCTACCGTGCGCGGGATTGCCCGGACGCCCGCCAAAGTGGTGGTGCGTCAGAACGGCTACGTGATCTATCAAAGCTACGTGCAGTCGGGCGCATTTGCCATTAGCGATCTCAACCCGACCTCCTCAAGCGGTGACCTTGAGGTGACGGTCGAAGAGAAAGACGGCACCCAGCAGCGTTATACCGTGCCGTACTCCACCGTGCCGCTCCTGCAGCGTGAAGGGCGCTGGAAGTATGACCTGGTGGCCGGGGATTACCGCAGCGGCAACAGCGACCAGGATACGCCGTTCTTCACCCAGGGCACCCTGATTACCGGCCTTGCCAACGGCTACACGCTCTACGGCGGCACGCAGCTCGCGTCACGCTATACCGCGGTGGCCATCGGGGCCGGTAAAAACCTCGGTGACTGGGGAGCGGTCTCGCTCGATATTACCCATGCCCGCAGCCAGCTCGCGGACGACAGCAAACATGAGGGGCAGTCTCTGCGCTTCCTCTACGCGAAATCCCTTAACGGCTTCGGCACCAACTTCCAGCTGCTGGGCTACCGCTACTCCACAAAAGGGTTTTATACCCTGGACGATGTCGCCTGGCGCTCAATGGAAGGCTATCAGTATGCCGACAGCCAGAACGATAACGATGTGCCGGACGTGCAGAGTTACCACAACCTGACGTGGAATAAAAAAGGCCGCTTCCAGCTCAATGTTTCTCAGTCGCTGGGAGATTACGGCTCGGTGTATATCTCCGGCAGCGAGCAAACCTACTGGGGAACGGACGAGTCGAACCTCTGGTATCAGCTGGGGTACGCGGGGGGCGTGAAGGGGATCAACTACTCCGTTTCGTGGTCGTGGAACAAATCCGTCGGGATCGACGGTACCGACCGGATCGCCTCGTTTAACGTCTCTGTGCCGTTCAGCCTCTTTACCCGTCAGGGTTATCGCCGGGACAGCGCCATCGACAGGGCCTACGCCACGGCATCCGCCAGTCGAAACAGCGATGGCGACACGAGCTGGCAAACCGGGGTCAGCGGAACGTTGCTGGAGGATCGCAACCTGAACTACAGCGTGACCCAGGGACACACCAGCACCAATGGCTCAAGCGGAAGCGCCAGCGCCAACTGGCAGGCGACCTACGGCACGCTGGGCGTGGGCTATAACTACAGCCGCGATCAGCACGATCTCAACTGGCAGCTCTCCGGCGGGGTGGTCGGCCATGCTGACGGCGTGACCTTCAGCCAGCCGCTGGGTGACACCAACGTGCTGATCAAAGCCCCGGGGGCATCCGGCGTCAGCGTCGAGAACCAGACCGGCGTGAAAACCGACTGGCGAGGCTATGCGGTGATGCCGTATGCCACCGTCTACCGCTATAACCGCGTGGCGCTGGATACCAACACCATGAGTAACAACACCGATATCGAAAATAACGTGAGCAGCGTGGTGCCGACCAAAGGCGCGCTGGTGCGCGCCAGCTTTGATACCCGCATCGGCGTGCGCGCTCTGCTGACGGTGACGCGCGGCAACCAGCCCGTGCCGTTTGGCGCGGTGGTCCGCGAAACGCAAAGCGGGGTGACCAGCATGGTAGGGGATGACGGGCAGATTTACCTGAGTGGGCTGCCGCTGGAAGGCGAACTGCTGATCCAGTGGGGCGACGGGGCGCAGTCCCAATGTCGCGCTCACTATCGCTTATCGCCTGAAAGTCAGAACCAGGCCATTACCATGGCGGGGGCCAGCTGTGATCGTTAACGGGGATCTTAAGATGCGCATTTTACGCAACGTAATGAGCTTTGCGCTGCTGTGCAGCGCGATGCCCGCCTGGGCAACGATTTGTCAGAACGCCAATGGGGTGGCGAAGGATATCTCCTACGATCTCTCAAACGTTTTTAACAGCTCCAATAACAAGCCTGGGCAGATTGTGACCCTGGCGCAAAAGTCCGGGCTGGTCGGCGTGAATGCCATATGTCCCAGAGGGACGACAGGCAAGTCCACCATGCGTAGCTACGTCACCAGTCTGCCGATAACGACGGTGATTGATAGCTACAAGTATGTGAAGCTCAATGACTATCTTGATGGCGCGATGCAGATCCACGATGACTTCGCGGGGACGTTCTATCCGCCGGCGAACTACATCCAGATGGGGGAGCACCCTAACGTTCCAAAGAACAAGGCGTTTCCGGTTACCGACTCAAAGCTGGTCTTTCGCCTGAGAGTCACCCGACGGTTTATCAACATGGTGGTGATCCCGAAACGGACCATGTTCACCGTATATGTGACCACCACGCCATCTGACTCCCTGAATACGCCGGTGTATACCATCAGCTATAGCGGTACCATTCAGGTGCCACAAAGCTGCGCGATAAATGCCGGGCAGGTGGTGGAGTTCGATTTTGGCGATATTGGCGCATCGTTGTTCAGCCAGGCGGGTGCCGGAAACCGTCCCCAGAAAGTCTCGCCACAAAGTAAAACCATAGCCATTAAGTGTACGAACGTGGAGGCCAATGCGTATCTGACGATGCGTATCGAGGCGGAAAAAATCGCTGGCAATGCGCTGGTTTCCGATAACCCCGATCTGGGATTTGTGGTGGCGAACGATAGCGGCACGCCTCTGACGCCTAACAACCTGAACAGCAAAATTCCGTTCCGCCTGGATGATAGTGCACAGGCGCAGGTGGGGATCCGCGTCTGGCCGGTAAGCATTACCGGGAATAAACCCGCAGAAGGCCGGTTCACCTCTCGCGGCTATCTCCGCGTGGATTACGATTAAGGGGGAGAGATGCGGAACTGGAAAGGACATGTTACTGCGCTGGCGCTGGTGATGTTTCAGACCAACGCGTGGTCAGCGACAGCATTGGGCGAGATCAATATTCAGATGTCCGGCAATATTGTCGATTTTACCTGCGTTGCGGAGGGCAGCGACAGCGACAAAACCGTCACGCTGGGCACCTGGCCCACCAAACAGCTCAGCACCACCGGGAGCCGTACGCAGCCTATGCCGTTTACCCTGAAGCTGACTGGCTGTCCGCCGGGTGCAGCCTCGATTACGTTTTCGGGAAAAGCCGACGGGAGCAATAACGGTTTGCTGGCGCTGAATGACGCCAGTACGGCAAGTCATGTCGCGGTTGAGATCAGGGATGCGGATAAAACGCGTCTGGCTCTCCAGCAGGCCAGCCAGTCGGTCCCGGTTGACGCGCTGGGGAATGCGACATTGTCGTTTTATGCCAATTATATCGCCACTGCAGATAACCCTCAGCCCGGTCGGGCTGATGCGGATGCGACCTTCATGATTAATTATAATTAACACTGACCGCACTCCCTGAAGCTCAGATAAGCTGCAGGGAGTGAATTCAGGTTATAGCAGTTCGTGCGCTTTGGCGTAATCAATTAATTCCACGATGCTCTGTACACCCAGCTTGGAATAAATATTGGATTTGTGCGCACTAATGGTCTTGTTGCTTAATAGTAGCTGTTCAGCAATTTCCTTATTGGATAATCCATTCGCCAGATAACGTAATACCGTGACCTCACGATTCGATAATGGCATATCTGCTGCCATTCCTTTCCCCGAACCCAGATGATTAATAAAGTTCAGCGTTTCTGACGGGAAAAATGAATAGCCCATCAGGATCATTTCTACTGCGTTGTAGATCTCACCCAAATCTTTTCGTTTACTGACAAAACCATTTGCTCCGGCGCGAATGGCGCGACCTGCGTAAAATGACTCAGATTTAGACGAGAGGAACAGAACCTTGATGTCCTTGTTTAAGTTCCTGATTCTCTTTAGCAAAGCAAAGGCATCCGTGCCCGTGAGTTCAATGTCAAGGATCACCAGATCGATAGGGTGATTGCGGATACAGTCAAGGACTTCATGGCTATCGCCAGACTTCAGCTTGACGACGATATTCTTATTTTTCTGTAGCAGGACTTCTATCGACATTCTGACGATAGGATGTTCGTCCATAATGATAACGGATGCCGGTTTCATTTTTAATGCCTCAGATTGTTAAAAGCGTTATGCAGAGTTTGTAAAACTCTCGAAATGCCGGAAGGATAAAAGTGCAGATCCCTATACCGTAGTATTTCCCTGGAAAGAGCGAAAGCATCCTTGTTGACGTAGTGAAAAGAACTATGCCTCAGCGCGGTCATCTCATTTGGCTGGTGTTGGCAAAAAGGTATTTCTTATTCATATTTGATACGCTTCTTATTATACCGTGTAAGTTTTTTCCGAAAACCCTGTAAATTAATCGCAGGGTATTGGTTTATATTATCTTCTGGATCTGAATCGCTATTTTTTTAAAATTAGCGGAAATATCCTGTTATCCCATTTACCGCATATTTTCATCTTTATGTAATAACAAAAAATAACAGATATCTCTTTGTGTTAATTTATTGTTAACAAAAACGCGCGTCATTTCAGAGGACGAACCCGCGATGATGAGGTGAAAAATTGACCTCACGGGCCGTCAAACCTTCATCTGAAAGTGCCCGGGTTAACCCGAAGAAACGCCTCTGTTGCACAGGAGAACATGCTACCTGCTTCGCTTCTTACTCCAGGGCGCCGCCGCTAAGCTGCTTGTTTTTACATCATTATCATCCTGTTAACGCTTTCTCCATTCACTTAACGGATGGAGGAAAGTACTGTAATTCCTTCAATTTGTGGCATTTCACAAGGTTTGCGCCCATAAATTAGGAATAGTTTTAATTTCGAATTTAATGTTAAAAATTAACATTTTTGCAACGTTAATGGTAAGTAAATTCCTAAAGCGCTTTAGGAAATAAGGGGTTAGCGCGTGGGTTAAAACGTGCAGTCTGAGAGGTTATTAAGAAGGTGAAGCAATTCCTGGCGATGGCTCAGCCCCAGTTTCAGCAGAATGCAGCTGAGACGATAGATAATGCGGCTATAGGGACGGTTCTGCATAAGGGCAATCTGACGTAGCGTCTTGCCCCGGGAGAGTTCCTGCAGGATTGGCCATTCGTTGCGGGAGAACCACTCTTTGTCGGAGCCCTGAGGGGGGCTGGTATTCAGCAGGCTATGCTGGAGGGCTGTGGCGTTCAGCTGGCGTTCGAGCACATGAAAAGGGCCCGCCGCTTTGCAGAAGAGACGGGTATCGTAGTTATCGGCCCGGACTAACAGCCAGGGGGTAAGGAAAGGCGGAAACAGGCTATGCCTTCGCAGCTGATCCAGTTTATCCAGAAGGCCCGTGGAGCGGCTTTCAATATCGACGACCAGACGGGCTGATGGCCACTGTGTCTGGGCGACAAGGGCGTCGTCCAGCGTGGCGTAGTCGCAGCAGCTGCTCAGGGGAAACTGCCCGTTGAGAAAACCGGTGCGCAGGAAGTGATCCTCCGTCACCAGAATGATAAACGGGGCATCTGTTTTGCGGGGCTGGCTGATGGACTGGCTCAAAAACTCGAGCCGGTCGAAAAAGGGGGGAGTAAAAGGTGAGCGCGTAAATCCCAGTGCATCACTTCCTGTACGCCGCCGCCGGTAACGGCGCACTGTCATTCGCATGGCCTCCCTCCTGGAAATGGCGTTTTAATCCTCCGGCCATGTCCAGGACGGCCAGTAATATCCCTGGCCGAGATCGGCGCCTGCCTCCAGTGCCCAGGTACGATCGCGTTCAGTCTCAATACCTTCGATAAGCACGTGCCCGGCAAGCTGAAAGCAGCGGGAAACCAGTTGCCTCAGCGCAGGGGTGTCGCGTAAACGCCAGAATGCTTCCTTATCTATTTTTATGCCGCTTAACGGAAGCCGGCTGGATAAAAACGACTGCACCAGAATCTCATCTACGTCATCCAGCCAGACAGCGTGCCCCCGGTTTCTGAGCTGCATCAGATTCTCAATGACGCGCTGCTTCTGTGCGGCAGACAGCGCCAGAAACGTTGCGGGGTCGACAATCTCAATATGGAGCGGCGCGCCAGGCAGCCTGATAAGCCGCTGAAAAGGCGCAGACTCTGTCAGGACGGTTATCGGCAGATTAATAAAAAGGTTATGACCGCGCGGCGTATTTTTTAACGCGGCAAGCTGTGCTTCAAGCAGCGATATCGACCACTCTGCAGACCGATCGCCGAAAAAGCCCTCACTGTACCGTGATTCACTGAGGACACTGAGGACCTCCACCCCCACCTGGTGCATGGAGCGGAGGGCGACGATGGGCTCAAGCTTGATGCCGACGATCTCCTGAGAGATGTATTCTAACCGGGGGGGCGTATCGATCAGGTTGTGCGCTGTCACTCCATTGTCCTGTTGTCTGTCAGCCTCCAGGCGGCCGGGTTACCTCTCTCTAGTGTGACGAGCTGACGTTCAGGAAAACAGCAGGCGTTACTTAAATGCAACTAAGCCTTTTCGCAGCAGGAAAGTGTACGGGAGAAAGGCGGGGGAATGGAGAAAAAACAGTCATATTTACAATCAGCTAGCCCTAATCAGGGGAGAAAACGGAAAAGGCATTGACTCACCTGCCATTGACCGTATAATTCTTCGCGTTTCACCGCCGCGAAGTTCACTCTTCTCAGTGCGCCCTTAGCTCAGTTGGATAGAGCAACGGCCTTCTAAGCCGTAGGTCGTAGGTTCGAATCCTACAGGGCGTGCCATTATCAATCATGCACTTACGCCTCTTTCGCCTCCTCCTCATTTCCGCTGTGGGACACATTTGGGACATCAACCCCAAAAATTGAGTCAATTTGCTTCGCATGCTCAGTTAAATGGTTAGGTGCCAAGTGGGCATATCGACGGACCATTTCGATCGACTCCCTGCCGCCCATTTCCTGCAGAACGGACAGCGGCATGCCGGACTGAATTAACCAGCTCGCCCAGGTATGCCGGAGTGACAGTTTTATCCGTTCGTGTCGATGGTTTTGTGTGGCTGTTAGATAATTTTATGCTTAAACGTTAATTCGTTTGATAAAGGCTTCGATTGTTTAGTTATCCGGTATATTAATCCTGAAAGGGATAATCCACATAGAAAGGGCCTGACAAGGCCCTTACTTTTCTGCATTAAGGTAACGGCAAGCCTGCGCGGATATCATCGTGAGGAACTGCTTTGCAGTTATCCCCCATAATGATGGGTCAAAATCGAACCTATACAGATTGAGAAACTCAAGCTCCACATCTTCATTTCTGTTGATAAAATTATTGCAATCCTCAATCAGACCCTTTGCATGTTCTGGTCCTTCGCACTTCAGATATTCTTCCATCACCTCTTCGATGGTCTCGCCAAACAAATCATAATCCTGGTTAAAGTACGCAGCCATTAGATGATCCAGAAATTTATTAATCATGATTTATCTCAGCACCGGGAAAGCAGTCAGTACATAGTACGGTTTGTTGTTATAAAACTGAAGTTCAAGTACAACACGCAATTTATGCGATTTGATTATAGGGCCAGTAGCAGACTCAATGCCAAAGCCAATTTCCTTGCCTGCAAAAAAATCGATGTTCAATTTTGAGCCAGATCTCGCCGTTTTGGCCCAGTTCCTTATGTAAGACGCATTAAATTTTAGCGCGCGGGAAATGGCATCCTCAGCTATGTGTCTGTTATAAAAAGTACTACTTCCAGAAAGTGTGGGTCTGTTGGTTAATCTTGTTCTGATGTCTGCTTCACTTAACCCTACATGACGAGAGAGCGTATGCCCACCGGGTTTATATCCAGCAGCAGATTCATGTTCGATAAGTCTAATTCTGCCGACACGAACTGATGCGACGCGGACAGCACCGAGGGTAAGACCAAAAGCCACTGGCACAGCAATATCGACAGTCAGTCCAATATTAATTGCGGTCTTTTCATCAGCGCCTAGGTAGCGAGCTGTATCAACAGCTAACTGATACGCCGCAGTCCGGGTATCTCGGCCATAAATAGCCTGATCAATAGCGGCATTGAGACTATCGAGACCATGCGCACCAACGACAATGCAGGCCGCTTTGGTTAGCATCGTTGGGTCTGGAGCTGCACACAAAATTGTCGCACCAGCCAGTTCAACAGTACTCATTGCTACACTGAGTCCGCCCAATAAACGATTCTGCAGTGTCTCCGCTTCAGTTACTGTGTTATCTGATAACACGGCTGCCATTTGAACCGGAGACATAACTACCTGTAATCCTTCACTCATACTAATGCTCCGATTAATTTATGCCTCAATGATAAAAAGTATTAGTGCGTTGCGCAAATGCGGGAATTTCTTTACGGCATTGTTCTTTTCGAGGAGGGAGGTATTCATCGTGCACACCATCAGGTTCTGCAGACCCTGTTTACCGTGAAGGGCTTGAGCGGTTTAGCACAGCCTGCGTCACGATGCGTATTGGCGGGAGTGAAACCCGCGAAGCGTTCGTTTTCTTTTAAATAACCACTTAATAAATAGAGTGCTAATTATCTTTTATTAGGCTTTGGCTTAATGTTTTCTTAATCTTTCATTAATCCGGTTTTTAAATCTGGATTTTTATCACTTCAAACCCAGCGAAAATGAAATTTTACACTTTTACGCTTAAACTTGATTGATACTAATTATCATTAGCGTTGTTGTATGCTTTAATCCTTTCCCACAAAGCTATGAGTGGTTACTCCCGTTGGTCTATTAAGGATATGTTCATGAATTCTCGCCTGCTGTCCTGCTTCTCGCTTGCCTTGTTGTCTTCCTCACTTTTCCTTTCCACACAATCGGTTGCTGCCGATAACAGCGAAGGTATCGTTGTCTACAACGCGCAGCATGAAAACCTGGTGAAGTCGTGGGTTGACGGTTTTACCAAAGAAACCGGCATCAAAGTGACTTTGCGTAACGGCGACGACAGCGAGTTGGGTAACCAGCTGGTTCAGGAGGGCAGCGCATCCCCGGCGGACGTATTCCTGACCGAGAACTCTCCGTCAATGGTGCTGGTGGATAATGCCAACCTGTTTGCGCCGCTGGATGCAGACACCCTGAAGCAGGTGCCGGCAGAATATCGTCCGGCGCATGGTCGCTGGATCGGCATCGCGGCCCGCAGCACGGTGTTTGTCTATAACCCGGCAAAACTGAGCGAACAGCAGCTGCCTAAGTCGCTGATGGACCTGGCGAAACCCGAGTGGAAAGGCCGCTGGGCAGCATCACCATCAGGCGCGGATTTCCAGGCCATCGTGAGCGCAATGCTGGCGCTGAAAGGCGAGCAGGCCACGCTGGAATGGCTCAAGGCGATGAAAGCCAATTTCGTTGCCTATAAAGGCAACAGCACCGTTATGAAAGCGGTCAATGCCGGCCAGATCGATGGCGGCGTGATCTATCACTACTACCGCTTTGTCGATCAGTCCAAAACGGGCGAAAACAGCAAAAACACCCAACTCTACTACTTCAAACACCAGGATCCGGGCGCGTTTGTTAGCCTCTCTGGCGGTGGTGTGCTGGCGTCCAGCAAACATAAAGCGCAGGCGCAGGCCTTCATTAAATACATTACCGGTAAAGAAGGGCAGGAAAGTCTGCGTACCAATAATGCCTTTGAATACGCCGTGGGCGTGAACGCGGCCTCAAACCCGAAACTGGTTCCGCTGAAAGATCTTGATGCCCCGAAAGTAGAGCCTTCAACGCTCAACAGTAAAAAAGTTATCGAGCTGATGACGCAAGCCGGCCTGCTGTGATCCTGAAAGTGAAGGTGTTATGTCTGGTCTGAGTCTCGACATCGGAAAAAACAGAGTGCAGGAGCCTGCCCGCAGGCGTCCTGCACTGCCGATGGTTGCGTTAGCTGTGTTGTTTTCATTAATGGCGCTTCTGCCTTTGGGCTTTATCATTGCCATTGGCATTGAGACGGGCTGGGAAACCATAAAGGCGCTGGTCTTCCGCCCGCGTGTGGCTGAGCTGCTCAGCAACACGCTGTGGCTGACGGCCCTTGCGGTTCCACTTTGCATCGTGACGGGCGTGGCCATTGCCTGGCTCACCGAGCGCACGCAGCTTGCCGGGCGGGGGATTTGGTCCGCACTGGCGGTCGCCCCGCTGGCCATCCCCGCGTTTGTGCAAAGCTATGCCTGGGTGAGCGTTGTCCCGTCCATGCATGGGCTCTCTGCGGGCGTGTTCCTCTCTGTCCTTGCCTACTATCCGTTTATCTATATGCCGGTTGCGGCGGTGCTGCGTCGCCTGGACCCGACGCTCGAAGACGTGGCTGCGTCACTCGGTACTCCGCCGTGGCGGGTCTTTTTCCGCGTGGTGCTGCCGCAGCTCAAACTCGCTATCTGCGGCGGTGCGCTGCTGGTGGCGCTGCATCTGCTGGCGGAATATGGCCTGTACGTGATGATTCGCTTCGACACCTTCACGACGGCCATTTATGACCAGTTTCAGTCTACCTTCAGTGGCCCGGCCGCTAACATGCTGGCGGGCGTGCTGGCCCTGTGCTGCCTGGCTATTTTAGTGCTGGAAGGCGTGACGCGCGGAAAAGCACGTTATGCGCGCATCGGTGCCGGGGCCGCCCGTGAACAGAAGCGCTGGCCGCTGAAGCCTGCAGCCGCCGCGCTGGGTCAGCTGTTTTTCATCATGTTGATCGTGCTGGCGCTGGGTGTACCGTTAATTGTTCTGTGTCGCTGGATTTGGCTCGGCGGCGTTCAAAACTGGCTGAGCGCCGATCTCTGGCACTCGCTGCGCCAGACGCTGATGCTCGGCGTGGGCGGAGCCCTGCTGACCACGGCGTGCGTGATCCCCATCGCGTGGCTCGGTATCCGCTATCCGCGCCGCATCTTCCGGATGCTGGAAGGATGTATCTATATCACCAGCTCGCTGCCGGGGATTGTCACGGCGCTTGCGCTGGTCACCGTCACCATTCATTACGCCCGTCCCATTTACCAGACGGAAGTTACCCTGTTTCTTGCCTACCTGCTGATGTTTATGCCACGGGCGCTCATTAACCTGCGGGCGGGGATTGCTCAGGCGCCGGTTGAGCTGGAGAACGTGGCGCGCAGTCTTGGCAGCACGCCCGCGAAGGCGCTCTGGAGCGTCACGATGCGGCTGGCCGCGCCGGGTGCGGCGGCGGGTGCCGCGCTGGTGTTCCTCGGCGTCAGCAATGAATTGACCGCCACTCTGTTGCTCTCTCCACTGGGCACGCGCACGCTCTCCACCGGATTCTGGGCGCTGACCAGCGAAATTGACTATGTTGCAGCCGCGCCTTACGCGATGCTGATGATCCTGATTTCCCTCCCGCTGACCGCCATTCTCTATATGCAGTCGAAAAAAATTGCAGGGCTATGACATGCTTGAATTAACCGCCATTTCTAAATCGTTCGCTGATGCGCAGGTGCTCGACAGCCTGAACCTGAGCGTTGCGCCGGGAAGCAGGACGGCGATCGTCGGGCCATCCGGGTCGGGTAAAACCACGCTGCTGCGGATCCTTGCCGGGTTTGAAACGCCCGATACCGGGCGCATTGTCATGCAGGGAAAAACGCTGTTCGATGAAAACCGTTTTGTGCCCGCCCACCTGCGCCGGATCGGTTTTGTTCCTCAGGAAGGGGCGCTGTTCCCGCACCTTAACGTGGCAGATAACATCGCCTGGGGGCTGGAAGGCACCCGCCACGAGAAACGCCAGCGCGTTGAGGCGCTGATGGAGATGGTCTCTCTGGACAGGCAGCTTGCGACGCACTGGCCGCATGAGATTTCCGGCGGACAGCAGCAGCGCGTGGCGCTGGCGCGTGCGCTGGCCCAGCGTCCTTCACTGATGTTGCTGGACGAGCCGTTCTCAGCGCTGGATACCGGCCTGCGCGCCACGACGCGTAAAGCCACGGCCGATCTGCTGGCGGAAGCAGGCGTGGCTTCGATTCTGGTCACCCACGATCAGAACGAAGCGCTCTCCTTTGCCACACAGGTGGCCGTAATGCGCGCCGGGCGTTTCACGCAGGTGGGGACCCCTTATGAGGTCTACACCCGTCCCGTTGACGAAGAGACGGCGCTGTTTCTTGGCGATGCCGTGATCCTGCCTGCTCAGCTTGCTGCCGGTTATGCCGTGTGCGCGCTGGGTGAGGTGCCAACGGACAACACACAAGCAACAGGGCAGGGCCGCGTGATGCTGCGTCCTGAGCAGCTGCGCGTGACGGCATGTGCCGCGCATGAAAGCCCGATCTCGATCCTTGATGTGGACTTTACCGGCCAGTTGTCGACGCTCACCCTTGCGTTAGCCGGGGAGCAACAACCCGTGGTTCTGAAAACCGTAAGCCAGCCAGGATGGAACCCTGGCACCGCGGTACGCATTGATATTGCTGGCACTGCGCGGGTATTTGAATATTCTTAATATTCGTTAGTAATTTCATGCAACGGGTTGTTATAAAAGAATTTTCCATGACCTATGGCATTACCTGAGTTTATCTACCATGCTCATAAAACCTCACCATAATGAGTGGGGCTTTTCGTTGTTGCTGATTAATCTCAAGGAAAAAAGGTTATGAAAAAGACAATTGCTGTTTTGTTGGGAACTGCGTTTTTCTTTACAACTCATGCCTTCGCTGCTGAGCTTCTGACGAAGGAGGAGTTTAAGAAAGTTGAGTCTCAATATCAGAAAATCGGTACGGTAAACACCTCAGGTGAAGTCTCTATCGATGATGCTAAAAAAGAACTGATCGAGAAAGCCGATAAGCAAGGCGCTGATGTCCTGGTGCTCACCTCCGGGAACACCAACAATAAAATTCACGGTACGGCCAATATTTACAAGAAAAAGTAATGTCACTGCAGCCACCCCAACACGGGGTGGCTATTCCCCTCATCGCTTACCACGCCTCCCGTATGAACGCGGTGACACTTGCTAACGCATAGATAATGCGTATAGTTCTCATTTGCATTGCAACCAATAGATTCTAAGGCCCGCTCACGGGTCATTTTTGCGCGCACTTTCAAATGGGTTAATGATGAACAACACCAGATTACATAAAACGCTGCTGGCGCTCGCCGTCGGTGCGGCGACACATTCCGCTTACGCGGCGGATAATCAAAAAGAAGAGACTCTCGTTGTGCAGTCGGCACCAGCCAGCGACTTTACCCCCGGCGGCGACCAGCTTGTGCCGGCCTTCCTCGACGGACAAGTGGCGAACGGCGGGCGTATGGGGATGCTCGGCGAGCAGAATGCCATGGATGTACCCTTTAATATCATCAGCTACACCGCAAAGCTGGTGGACGATCAGCAGGCGAAAACCATTGCCGATGTGGTCGCTAATGACGCTGGCGTGCAATACGTTCAGGGGTATGGCAACAGCGCGGAAACTTACCGCATCCGCGGCCTGAAGTTTGACGGGGACGATATGACCTTTGGCGGGCTGTCCGGCGTCCTTCCGCGTCAGGTGGTGGATGCGCAGATGGTCGAGCGGATTGAGATCTTCAAAGGGGCAAACGCCCTGATGAACGGCGCGGCAAGCTCCGGCGTGGGCGGAATGATCAACCTTGAGCCAAAACACGCCGGCGAACTCCCGCAGGCGAAAGTCGGCGTGGACTACACCTCGGATTCCCAGGTTGGCACCACGCTGGATGCGGGCCGTCGCTACGGCGACAACGACCAGTTTGGCGCGCGGGTGAATCTGGTCCATCGCGAAGGGGAAACCGGCGTACCGAACGATCGCCGCCGCACCACGCTGCTCTCCACCGGTCTGGATTACAAAGGTGACAACTTCCGCACCTCGCTGGATCTCGGCTACCAGAAGAAAACCTTCCACGGCAGCCCGACCAGCGTCAATATTTCGGCGGTGGATTTTGTGCCGGAGCCCCCGAAAAACGATCGCAACATTTCCCAGAAGTGGGCCTACAGCAACATCGAGAACGAATTCGGGATGTGGCGCAGCGAATACGACATCACCGACAGCTGGACGGCGTATACCGGACTCGGCGCGCAGCACGCTCATGAAGAAGGGACCTACAGCGCACCGAAGCTGCTGGACAAAAGCGGAAAGGCCACGGTCAGCCGCCTTGATACCAATCGCATCAGCGATTCCGTCAGTGGGATGGCGGGGATCCGCGGTCACTTTACGACCGGCTTTGTGTCGCACAAGGTGAACGTGGGTTACTCCGCGATGACCAAAAACGAAAAAATCGCGTGGAAAATGTCCGCGGCGGCAGACAACCCGACCACCAATATCTACCACAACACCGGGGTTGATATGCCGGACAGCTCAAACTTCAACGGCCTGGGCGGCAAATACAGCGATCCGCTGACCAGCGGACGCACCCGCACGCAGGGCTGGCTGCTGAGCGATACCCTGGGCGTGCTGGACGACACGCTGCTGTTTACCGCCGGGGCACGTTATCAGAAAGTGGTCATTCGCGGGTATAACAAAGTGACCGGCGCGGAAAACGATGCCGATGGCTTCGACGGCAGCCGCTGGATGCCAACCTACGGCGTGGTCTACAAGCCGTGGGAGCAGATCTCTCTTTATGCTAACCATACCGAAGCGCTGCAGCCGGGTAAAAACGCCCCTGACACCGCCATTAACTACGGGCAGAGCACCGGTATCGTTCACTCTAAACAGAACGAAGTGGGCGTGAAGGCCGACTTCGGTCGCGTGGGCGGCTCTCTGGCGCTGTTCGAAATCAAAATGCCTTCCGCTATTCTCGACAGCCAGACGAAGCATTACGGCCTGGACGCCGAGCAGCGCAACCGCGGCGTGGAGCTAAATGTCTTCGGCGAGCCGATGCTGGGGATGCGCCTCAACGCCAGCGCCACCTGGCTGCAGGCGGAGCTGACCAAAACCAACAACGGTCTCAACCAGGGTAACGATGCCATTGGTGTCCCGAACTTTTACGCCGTGCTGGGCGCGGAATATGACATCAAGCCGATCGAGGGGCTGACCGCCACCGCCCGCGTAAACCACTCCGGCACGCAGTATGCCGACCTCGCGAACAGCAAAAAGCTCGACAGTTACACCACGCTGGATCTGGGGATGCGCTATCGCTTCGCGGTAAATCACAACGAAAACCAGATGACGGTACGTGCAGGCATCGACAACGTGACCAATGAAAACTACTGGGCCAGCGTGGACGATTCCGGTACCTATATTACGCAGGGCGAGCCGCGCACCTTTAAGGTCTCGGTTGGCTACACGTTCTAAGCGTTCCACCCTCGTTATCCGGGGCAGGGACGCCCCACACCGCCCTCATCGTGTTATAAAATTGTAATAAAAGCTTCTTAGACTGGTCGCCAACTCCTTACCTCTTGGCCAATGACAGGAAGCCGCTATGGGCAGACCTCTGAAATCCGTATTTAAAAAAGAACATCGCGACGAAATCAATAACCGCAGCGCTAACCCGGTATTCTCCGAGGTTGCGCAGATGTTTCTCTCCCGCCGCCGTTTTTTACAGATGGGCGCCGTGGCGGGCGCTGCCGTTTCATTCCCCTTTCTGATCAAACCCGAAAACGCCATTGCCGCGGTATCACAGCCTTCCGCGCTGGCAAAAGCGGTTTCCCTGGGCTTTACCAGCATCGACGTCTCTACGGAAGATACGGTCAGGGTGCCGGAAGGCTATATTGCCCGCCCGTTTTATCGCTGGGGCGACCCGACGGGTATCAAAGATAACATGCCGGCGTTTAAGCCGGACGCCAGCAATACCACGGACGAACAGGCCGTGCAGGCGGGCATGCACCACGACGGTATGGCGTGGTTTAGTCTGCCGCAAGGGGAGCAAAACCCGGCGCATGGCCTGCTGGCGCTGAACCATGAATACATCGACAACGGGATGTTGTTTACCGACGGCACGGCGAACTGGAGTCTCGATAAAGCCCGTAAGGGACAGAACGCGATGGGCGTGTCGGTGGTGGAGGTGAAGAAAACGGGCAGCGACTGGCAGGTCGTTCGTCCCTCTTCTTATGCCCGCCGTATTACCGTCAATACCCCGATGGCGCTTACCGGTCCGGCACGGCATCAGGACTTAATGAAAACCGCCGCCGATCCGCAAGGGGAGCGCGTGCTGGGCACTATGCAAAACTGCGCCAACGGACATACGCCGTGGGGCACCTATCTCACCTGCGAGGAGAACTGGTCGGATATTTTTGTCAAAAAAGCCGATCTCAACCCGCTGGAAAAACGCTACGGCATCAGCGACAGCGATGACTCCTACCGCTGGAACGAAGTGGATGAGCGGTTTAACGTCGATAAAACCCCCAATGAACCCAACCGCTTCGGCTGGGTCGTGGAGATTGATCCTTACGACCCGGCCTCCACGCCGCGTAAACACACCGCCCTGGGCCGCTTCAAGCATGAAGGGGCAGCCGTCACGCTCGCCGCCGATAACCGCGTGGTGGTCTATATGGGGGATGACCAGAAGTTTGAGTACATCTATAAATTTGTCTCGGACAAAAAATACGATCCTGCAAACCGTGAAGCCAATATGCAGTTGCTGACGTCCGGCACGCTGTACGTTGCCCGCTTCAACGAGGAGGGCAGCGGCGACTGGCTGCCGCTGATCTTCGGGCAAAATGGTCTGGATCAAGACCACGGTTTTGAAAACCAGGGCGATCTGCTGATTAAAACCCGCCTCGCGGCTGACGTGGTGGGGGCAACGAAAATGGATCGCCCCGAGTGGATAGCGGTCGACCCGCACGCCAGCGGCAGCGTCTACTGTACGCTCACCAACAACAGCGATCGCGGGAAGGAGGGTAAGGCGCCGGTTGATGCCGCCAACCCGCGCGCTAATAACGTGTTTGGTCATATTATGCACTGGCACGAAGAGGGGGCCGATCCTGCCGCCACACGCTTTAAATGGGATATTCTGGTGATGGCCGGGCGTACCGACAGTGACGATCCGAAGGCCAAAGGTTCGATGCAGGGGGCGGCCTTCGGCAGCCCCGATGGCCTGTCGTTCGATCACCAGGGGGTACTGTGGATCCAGACCGACGTCTCTTCCAGCACCATTAACAAGAAAGCCTACGAGGGGATGGGCAATAACCAGATGGTGGCCACCATTCCGGGTACCAATGAGTACCGCCGTTTCCTGACCGGACCGCGCGGGTGTGAAATCACCGGGATTGCGTTTACGCCGGACAACCGGACGCTGTTCATTAATATTCAACATCCGGGGGAGGGCGGGGATGATATTACCGACCCGGCCAATCCGCGTGCCGTCTCCAATTGGCCAGATGCAAACCCGAGCGGACGCCCGCGTTCCTCAACGGTGGTGATCACCAAAGCGGATGGCGGGATCATCGGCTCATAACCTTTCATCGCCGGGTGCATAACGTGCCCCGGCGTTAAACTTGCTACCGCCAGCATGAAGTGTTAAAACGTGCCCCTTCTAAAAAAGAGACAGGGGTAGGACGTGAAAGACGCGTCATCCGCTTCAGGCAACGGTAGCACTGAAGCTTCGTCGGAACAGAATCCGACGCTGCAACGTGGTTTGCAAAATCGACATATTCAGTTAATTGCCCTTGGCGGCGCAATCGGTACCGGGCTGTTTCTCGGCATCGGCCCTGCCATTCAGATGGCCGGTCCGGCGGTGCTGCTGGGTTATGGCATTGCCGGCATTATCGCTTTCCTGATCATGCGCCAGCTTGGCGAGATGGTCGTTGAAGAGCCGGTTTCAGGCTCCTTCGCACACTTTGCGTATAAATACTGGGGTCCGTTCGCAGGCTTCCTCTCCGGCTGGAACTATTGGGTGATGTTTGTGCTGGTGGGAATGGCCGAACTGACCGCCGCAGGCATCTATATGCAGTACTGGCTGCCCGATGTCCCGACGTGGGTCTGGGCCGCTGCCTTCTTTATTATCATCAACGCCGTCAACCTCGTGAACGTACGCCTGTATGGTGAAACCGAATTCTGGTTCGCGCTGATTAAGGTGCTGGCGATTATAGGCATGATCGGCTTTGGCCTGTGGCTGCTGTTCTCCGGTCACGGCGGCGAACGAGCGACCATCGACAACCTCTGGCAGCACGGTGGCTTCCTGGCCACGGGCTGGAAGGGGCTGATCCTCTCCCTGGCGGTCATTATGTTCTCGTTCGGCGGGCTGGAGCTGATTGGGATCACCGCCGCTGAAGCGCGCGATCCGCATAAAAGCATTCCGAAAGCGGTCAACCAGGTGGTGTACCGTATTCTGCTGTTTTACATCGGTTCGCTGGTCGTGCTGCTGGCGCTTTATCCATGGGTGGAAGTGAAATCTGACAGCAGCCCGTTTGTGATGATTTTCCACGATCTGAACAGCAATGTGGTAGCCTCGGTGCTGAACTTCGTTATCCTGGTGGCCTCGCTGTCGGTGTATAACAGTGGCGTTTACTCCAACAGCCGTATGCTGTTTGGTCTCTCCGTGCAGGGCAATGCGCCGAAGTTCCTCACCCGCGTCAGCCGCCGTGGCGTGCCGGTCAACTCTCTGCTGCTCTCAGGGGCCATTACCTCGCTGGTGGTGCTGATTAACTACCTGCTGCCGAAATCTGCCTTTGGTTTGCTGATGGCGCTGGTTGTCGCCACGCTGCTGCTGAACTGGATCATGATCTGCCTGGCGCACCTGCGCTTTCGCGCCGCCATGCGCCGCAAGGGGCGTGAGACGCAGTTTAAGGCGCTGTTCTACCCGGCGGGCAACTACCTCTGTATCGCCTTCCTCGGGCTGATTCTGGTGCTGATGTGCACCATGGATGCGATGCGCCTGTCCGCGCTGCTGCTGCCGGTGTGGGTCGTATTCCTGTTTATCGCGTTCAAGCTCTCGCGGAAAAAGTAGCACGGTTTTCTCCCTCTCCCTGTGGGAGAGGGCCGGGGTGAGGGCACCAGACCGCACCCGTCTTCAAGCCCGGTGGCGCTACGCTTACCGGGCCTACAAAGCACCACTCTACCTTTATCGTGACCCCCCTCCCAAATCTTCTACGATCCACAGGATCTTTATTTTGTAATCGATTACTTTTTACCTGAACTGTTTTGTAATCGATTACTTTTTGAGGGTGGGGCTCGTCATGGTGTCAACAACTGAAAGTAGTGGAAAGGCGATAGCGCAGCACCGGCTGCTGGTGCCGCGGCTGTCGCTGATGATGTTTCTGCAGTTTTTTATCTGGGGTAGCTGGTCGGTCACGCTGGGTCTGGTGATGACCCAGCACAACATGTCTTTGCTGATTGGTGATGCGTTCTCTGCCGGGCCAATCGCCTCTATTCTGTCGCCGTTTGTGCTTGGCATGCTGGTGGATCGCTTCTTTGCCTCGCAAAAGGTCATGGCGGTGATGCATCTCGCCGGGGCGGCGATCTTGTGGTTTGTGCCGGGCGCGCTGATTGCTGAAAACGGTGCGCTGCTGATCGGCCTGCTGTTTGGCTACACGCTCTGCTACATGCCAACCCTTGCGCTGACCAACAACATTGCGTTTCACAGCCTGGCAAACGTCGATAAAACCTTCCCGGTGGTTCGCGTATTCGGCACTATCGGCTGGATTGCGGCGGGGATATTTATTGGCGTTACCGGTGTGGCGGCAAGCGTCACCATCTTCCAGGTGGCGGTGGCCAGCTCCGTGCTGCTGGCCCTCTATAGCCTGACGTTGCCACACACGCCAGCCCCCGCTAAAGGGCTGCCGGTTAAGGTGCGCGATCTGTTCTGCGCGGATGCCTTCGCGCTGCTTAAAACCCGTCACTTCTTCGTCTTTTCCGTCTGCGCGATGCTGATTTCCGTGCCGCTCGGTACCTACTACGCCTATACCGCGTCTTATCTGGCAGACGCAGGGATTGCAGATGTCAGCACTGCGATGTCGTTCGGGCAGATGTCGGAGATCGTCTTCATGCTGGTGATCCCGCTGCTGTTCCGCCGCCTGGGCGTGAAAGTTATGCTGCTGATCGGCATGCTGGCGTGGTTCGTGCGTTACGCCATGTTTGCCCTCGGCGTGAGCGAAGAGGGACGTTTCCTGCTGTACATTGGCATTCTGCTGCACGGCGTGTGCTATGACTTCTTCTTTGTGGTGGGCTTTATCTACACCGACCGCGTGGCGGGCGAAAAAGTAAAAGGCCAGGCGCAGAGCATGATTGTGATGTTCACCTACGGTATCGGGATGCTGCTCGGCTCGCAGATTTCCGGGGCGCTCTACAACCGCCTGGTGGCAGGTCATACCGTGCCGCAGGCGTGGGTGACATTCTGGTGGATCCCGGCGGTGGCCGCCGCGGCGATCGCGCTTATTTTCCTTCTCACGTTCAGGTATGACGATGACAAGGCGTAACGTTCTGGAGGTGGTATGAGGACGATGAAAGGACCCGGTATTTTTCTGTCGCAGTTTATTGGCGAAGAGGCCCCGTTTAACTCGCTCGACGGCCTGGCTGGGTGGGCGGCAGATAAGGGCTATAAAGCGGTGCAGATCCCCTGCAATCATCCGCACATTTTTGATGTAGAGAAAGCCGCAGAGAGCCAGGCCTACTGCGATGACGTCACCGCTAAGCTGGCCGCACACGGGCTTGTCATCAGCGAGCTATCGACCCATCTTGAAGGGCAGCTTGTGGCGGTTAACCCGGCTTACAACGACGCGTTTGACCATTTCGCGCCCGCGTCCGTGCGCGGTAACGATGCGGCCCGCCGGGCGTGGGCCACGGAGAAACTGAAGCAGGCGGCGATCGCCTCCGCCAGACTGGGTCTGAAAGCGCACGCAACGTTCTCCGGCTCGCTGGCCTGGCCGTTTTTTTACCCGTGGCCGCCGCATAACGAGCAGCGTTTCCAGGAGGCGTTCGCGGTGCTGGCAGCTCGCTGGCGACCGATTCTGGATACCTTCGATGAACAGGGCGTAGACGTCTGTTTTGAGCTGCATCCGGGGGAAGATCTGCACGACGGGGTGACGTTTGAGCGTTTTCTGGCGCTGGTGGATAACCACCCGCGCTGCAACATTCTCTACGACCCGAGCCATATGCTGCTGCAGCAGATGGACTACCTGGCTTTTATCGACATCTATCACGCGCGCATCAAAGCATTCCACGTGAAGGATGCCGAATACCGCGCCAGCGCGCGGAGCGGGGTGTATGGCGGCTATCAGCCGTGGATCAACCGTGCCGGCCGCTTCCGTTCGCTGGGCGACGGGCAGATCGACTTCAGGGGCATTTTCAGCAAACTGACGCAGTACGACTACGACGGCTGGGCGGTACTGGAGTGGGAGTGCTGCCTGAAGGATGGCGATACCGGTGCCCGCGAAGGCAGCGAGTTTATCCGCCGCCACATTATCCCGGTCTCCGGGCGCGCGTTTGACGATTTCGCGGCAGGAGGCAGCCATGATTAACGTCGGCATTATCGGCAGCGGGTTTATCGGCCCGGCGCATATCGAGGCGCTCAGGCGCCTGGGTTTTGTGCAGGTCGTCGCGCTGTGCGACAGCTCGCTGGCGCAGGCGCAGGAAAAAGCGCGTCGGCTTAACGTCCCGCACGCCTACGGCAGCGTGGATGCGTTACTCGCACATCCCGATCTGCACGTGGTGCACAACTGCACGCCAAATCACCTGCACGCAGAGATTAACCGCCAGATCCTGCGCGCGGGAAAGCACGTCTTTTCCGAGAAGCCGCTGTGCATGACCCCGGACGAGGCCCGCGAGCTGGTGGTGCTGGCAGAGCAGGCGGGTGTGGTACACGGCGTCAGCTTTGTCTATCGCCAGTTTGCGATGGTGCGACAGGCCGCGAGCATGCTACGCGCGGGCAGCGTCGGACGGGTATTTGCCGCGCACGGCAGCTATCTGCAGGACTGGATGCTGCTCGAAACCGACTACAACTGGCGGGTGGATGCCGCGCTGGGCGGGGCGTCGCGCGCGGTGGCGGATATCGGCTCCCACTGGTGCGACACGGTGCAGTTTGTCACCGGCCGCCGCATCACCGAGGTGATGGCCGACCTCGCTATCGTCTGGCCGACGCGCAAGGCTAGCGTGGCCGGAAATCAGACCTTCGTGCACGAGGAGCACGCCCGCTATGAGGACAAGCCGGTCACCACCGAAGACTTCGGCTCGGTGCTGTTCCGCTTTGACGACGGCAGCAAGGGCAGCTTTAGCGTCTCGCAGGTGAGCGCCGGGCGCAAAAACCGCCTGACGTTTGAGATCAACGGCAGCGAGCGGTCGGTGGCGTGGGATCAGGAGAGCCCGCAGCAGCTGTGGATCGGCCATCGCGCACAGGCAAACCAGACGCTCAGCGACGATCCGAGCCTGATGAACCCAGACGTGGCCGACAGCGCCCATTTCCCCGGCGGGCATATTGAAGGCTGGCCGGATGCCTTCAAAAACATGATGGCGCAGTTCTACCGCGCCGTGCAGGCAGGCGCAATGCCGGAACGGCCTGCGTTTGCCACCTTCCATGATGGCGCGAACGTGATGTATATCATTGATGCAATAGTAAAAAGCCATCAGCAACAGCGCTGGGTTCGCGTGGCGCAATGACGCGTTGCCCGGTTCGCCGGGCAACAAATTTATGGTAGCCTGCACAAAACGCTAACCGCAGGAAGTGTCGTCGCTATGTCAATTCAGAAAATCGCTCAGCTGGCCGGGGTCTCCGTGGCGACGGTTTCCCGGGTGCTCAACAACAGCGATACCGTGAAAGCAAAAAACCGCGATCGCGTCCTGCAGGCGATTAAAGAGAGTAACTACCAGCCCAATCTGCTGGCGCGCCAGCTGCGCACGGCCCGCAGCTATATGATCCTGGTGATGGTCTCGAACATTGCCAACCCGTTCTGCGCCGAGGTGGTGAAAGGCATCGAAGAAGAGGCCGAGAAGAACGGCTACCGCATTCTGCTCTGCAACTCTGGCTCTGATATCGAACGCTCCCGCTCGGGCTTGAGCCTGCTTTCCGGCAAAATCGTCGACGGCATTATCACTATGGACGCCTTTTCGAAGCTGCCGGAACTGGCCGCGCTGATAGGTTCTGCCCCCTGGGTGCAGTGCGCCGAATACGCCGATGCCGGGACGGTTTCCTGCGTGGGAATTAACGACGTCGATGCGTCGCAGCACGCCGTCAGCCAGCTTGCTGAAGGTGGCCGCAAGCGCATTGCCATGATCAACCACGACCTCAGCTATAAATACGCCCGGCTGCGCGAGCGCGGCTACAAGAGCGTGATCCACCTTAAAGGCCTGGCGTATCAGGCGGTTGAGTACGCAAGCGATCTCAGCTCCCGCGCCGGAATGGCCGCCATGCAAAATCTGCTGAAGGAAAACCCGCCGGACGCGGTATTTGCCGTTTCCGACACCCTGGCGGCAGGGGCCTTGCGCGCTATTCAGCAGGCGGGGCTGCGCGTGCCGGAGGATATTGCGGTTGTCGGTTTTGACGGCACCGAGCTGGCGGACATGATTTCGCTGACGACCATTGAACAGCCGTCGCGCAATATCGGGCGCAAGGCGGTCGATCTGCTCTTAAATAAGATCGACAACCCGGATGCGCCCACGGAAAGAGTGATGATGGACTGGCGCTTTATTTCCCGCGCCAGCACCTGATTATCTGGCAACAGCGCCTGCCAGCGAGCGAATATCGTTCCCGGTCGGCGACTGGTGAATACGCAGACCAAATTCATCCACCACCGCGAAAATATGGTCGAAGATGTCGGCCTGAATCTCTTCATATTCTGCCCAGACCACCGTATTGGTGAAGGCATATATTTCAATCGGCAGGCCGTTAGCATCCGGCGCGAGCTGGCGCACCATTAATGTCATATCTTTGCGAATCCGTGGGTGGTTGCGCAGATATTCATTCAGATAAGCGCGGAAGGTGCCGATATTGGTCATCTTGCGCAGGTTTAATATCGATTCCCCTTCACCGTTCTGCTGATTCCACAGGTTAATCTCCTCATGACGCGCGGCCAGATAGGGCTTCAGCAGCTTCGCCTGAATAAGTTTCTGCTGCTCCTGCTCGTCGAGAAAATGAATGCTGGTGGTATCAATATTCAGGCTGCGTTTAATGCGTCGCCCACCGGAGGCCGACATGCCGCTCCAGTTGATAAAGGCGTCGGAGACCAGCGCCCACGTCGGAATGGTCGTAATCGTATTATCGAAATTGCGCACCTTAACGGTGGTCAGCCCGATGTCCGTCACCGTGCCGTTTGCACCGTACTTCGGCATCTCCAGCCAGTCGCCGAGCTTGAGCATGTCGTTGGCCGAGAGCTGAATACCCGCCACCAGACCCAGGATAGGATCCTTAAACACCAGCATTAATACCGCCGCCATGGCCCCCAGACCGCTGATCAGAATCGCCGGAGACTGACCGATGAGCAGGGAGATAATTAAGATCCCCACCAGAATGGCGCTCACCAGCTTGATGCCCTGGAAGATCCCCTTCAGCGGCAGCTGCGACGCGGTGGCCATTTTCTGCGATAGATTGAAAATCACGTCCAGCAGCGAGAAGAAGGCAAGGAGGGCATACACCATCACCCACAGCTTTGCGCAGGTGGTTAATATTTCCGCCGCTTCGCTGCCTTTTTGCAGCCACAGTACCGCCTGGACGTTGACAATAATCCCCTGAAGGGTAAAGGCCAGACGGTGAAATAATTTATTCTGGGTGATGATCTGCAGCCACAAATGGCTGCTGGCCTGCGCACGCTTCTCAAAGGCCCGCAAGACAACTTTGTGCAGAATAAAATGAATGATAATGGCGGTAAGAAAAATAATACCAAAGATGATGACTAATGATGTGGTGGGGGTAATTTCGATCCCTAACTCTTCTACCTGAGCAATTAATTCCTGCATAACGTCTCCTGTATTGATGCAGCCCCATAATGGCGGCTGCGGATCTATTATGCAAATTCGCGGCTTATTTGGTGGCCTGGCAGGTTTTCACCACGGGCAGAGACAGGCGATGGCGCATACGTAACGTTGCCAGCCCCAGAACGATCATCATGACAGTTTCCACGGCCAGGAAGACGTTAATCGCCTGAGTGTAATCCCCGTGATGGTGCTGCAGCGCGTGCAGCAAAATCGCCCCAAAAATGGCCGGACCCAGCCCCAGCGCGGCCTGCTGCAGCGTGCTCAAAATGGCGCTCGCCGCCCCCGCATCGTCAGGCTGAATATCGCGCATCCCGATGCGGTAGAAACTGTTTACGATCAGCGCCTGCCCGTAGCCCACCAGCCCGGTGGCGGGCGCCAGCGTTAGCGCGGTGTTATTCATGCCCCACAGGCGGAACGTCGCCATCAGCGCCAGCAGGCCGGTAATCTGGATCGCCAGACCCGTCAGCAGAATGGTGCTGGTGCTGTAGCGGGCAATCAGGCGCGGCGCGAACCACGCGGAAATAAAGTAGGTCACGCCCAGGGCGATAAAGCTGTTCCCCGATTGCCACGGCGCCATCCCCAGACCGGTTTGCATGGTGAGCGCCATACAGAACATAAACCCGGACCAGACGCTGAAAAAGAGCATCGCAATCAGGACGCCAAAGCGAACGCTGCGAAGCGAAAGCAGGCGCGGCGGGAGCAGCGGATGGGCATTCTCGCGCTCCTTTTTACGGGCATTCAATACCATCAGATAGCCCAGCGGGAGAATGGCAAACAGTGCGGCCTTCAGCGGCCAGGACCAGTGCCACTGGGGGCCAAGCGCCATTGGGAACAGCAGGCAGCAGAGAATGACCGCCAGCAGGACAGTGCCCGCCCAGTCAATGCGCGAAGGCGTCTCGCGACGGGTTTCCGGCACGAAACGGCGGCTCAGCGCCAGCACCACCAGACAAATCGGGACGTTGATAAAGAAGGCGTTACGCCAACCCAGCCCGGCGATATCCGCCGACACCAGCCAGCCGCCGCCCATCTGCCCGACGATAAACGCAATCCCGCCGATACCGCCAAACAGGCTGATAGCTTTGGCGTGGGCGGTGCCTTTCAGCGTGACGTGCAGCGTGGCAAGAATTTGCGGCATGATAAGCGCGGCCCCCGCGCCCTGAACAATGCGCGCTGCCAGCAGCTGTTCAATATTCCCCGCCATCCCGCACAGCAGCGAGGCCAGGCCAAAGCCTGCCACGCCCCACATAAACAGGCGACGGCGGCCAAAGTTATCCCCGAGCTTGCTGCCGAGGGCGAGGCAAACGGCAAAGGCCACGCCGTAGAGGGCGACAATCAGCTCCAGCTCGGTGGCGGTCGCATGCAGTGAATGGGTGATGGCGTCCAGCGCCACGTTGGTGATTGAGGTATCTATCATCGGCAGCATCTGGCCGGTTAACAGCAATATCAGGCCCGCGCGACCCGGTGAAACTACTGACGTATTCATGGTAACTCCATTGCGTCATTCAACAGATGGTCGTAGCATCAACCATCTAATAAACGGGTACCAGTTCTTGCTTATACTGGTACTGGCACTACCATGCAGGGGGATCTATGGCCTTGATGTCTGAACCCGTCGCCTCACATCAGGATGACACCCGAAAACAGCTGGGGGCATTTTTACGTGCCCGTCGTGAAAGCCTCGATCCACAGCGTCTTGGCCTGCCGCGCAGCGGTCGACGCCGTACGCCGGGTCTGCGCCGGGAAGAGGTGGCAATGCTCGCGGACGTGGGGGTGACCTGGTACACCTGGCTGGAGCAGGGGCGGGACGTCAATCCCTCCAGCGCGGTGATGGCCGCTATTGCAAAAGCGCTGCAGTGTACCCCAACCGAAGCCCGGCACCTGTTTGTGCTGGCAGGGCTGCCGCCGGGTGAAGCGCCGCAGGCGGTCTGCTGCGAGGGTATCAGTGAAGGCACGCGCCGCCTGCTGGATACGCTGATGCCGAAACCCGCCAGCATTCAGAAACCGAACTTCGACATCGTGGCGTGGAATGACAGCTTCGGACATCTCATGGGCGTCGATTTCAATGACATTCCGCCGGAAGACCGCAACTGCATTTACCTGTTTCTCACCCATCCGGCGTGGCGCGCACGTCTTGGCAGACGCGACGATGTGCTGCCCATCTTTGTCTCCTACTTCCGCGCGGCGATGGCCGAACACCGGGGCGATCCGCTGTGGGAGGCCAAACTGGCGCGCTTCTTTGCAGTGTCGGAGGAGTTTAAAACGTTGTGGCACCAGCGCAACGACGTGCGCGGCGTAGAGAACCAGCTCAAGCTATTTACCCATCCGGAGCTGGGGGACTTTACGCTGCAGCAGATGTACTGGTACTCCGCGCCGCGAAACGGGTCACGGCTGCTGGTGTATCTGCCGGTGGATGAGGCGGGGGAGCGGGCAATGGAATGGCTGGCGGCGCAGGGTAAATAAGTTTTTTGCGAGAGGCTTTCAGGGAATAAGAGCCGAATCTGCTGAGTGGAGGAGACCGGTGTAATGTGGGGGTTAACTTAAACCAATCGACTGAATCGACATCATTTCGATGAGGTGTTAAGTCGTCTATACTCACGCCATGAGAAACCACCATGTCGCCACTGATGATTGATTCCGCAGATTTCAGCCAAAAATTAGGCCTTATCTCCCGAAACGTCGAACATACTGAAGCGTTTCTTGCGCGAGGCACGGTGGATTTTCATCTGCCCGGATTTATGCTGCCTGAGGGATATCGCCTGTTAAAATCGCGCTACGGCGACGAATACCGTCTCGTGACCACCGACGATGGAAAACCTTATACCGCGTATGCGGTGAAGTTAACGTTCCATAAAGAAATTACGTTTCCTCACGGCGCAGCGACACAGGTTATGGTCTGGCGTACGCCGCGCGCTGTCCATCAGCGTGTCATCAGCGGATTACCACAATCCTTCTTTCAATGGGTGTTAAGCGAATACGACATTGTTGTGTCTGACAGTGAGCAAACCGGAGACGGTCAGCGGTTTTGGTTACGCATGATCGACTGGGCGTTCAGCATGAATTATCGGATAAGCGTGGCGGACGGTACGGTAGGAGAAGAGTGGCATTTAACACCGGTGAGTTCATACGCCGAGCTGGAAGAGCGCTGGATTGCGTTTGCCTGGGGATACGATCGCGATGTCCATCCACATCGCAGGTTAGTCATCAGTAAAGCGTAACGGGCCGCATAGCGCGGCCCGTGTTAATTAGCACTCTGTCACAATCGTGCTCAGCGGCAGGCGAGATTTTGGCAGCGTGGCGTTGAAATCTTCCACGCTGTGGTGTCCAACCGGCACCACCACCAGGCTGGTAAAGCCTTTTTCTTTCAGACCAAACTCTTCATCGAGGATCGCCGCGTCGAAACCTTCAATCGGTACCGCGTCCAGGCCCAGCGCAGCCACGCCCAGCAGGAAGTTACCGACGTTCAGGTAGACCTGTCTCGCCATCCACTGGTCGTCATCTTTCAGATCCACGCGGTGCATATCGGCAAAGTAGTGACGGCCTTTGTTATTGGCTGCTTTCGCTTCCGGCGTGGCAAAGCGACCATCGGCCTCTTCCTGATCCACAACGCGTTCCAGCCAGGCGTCATCCATCGCGGTTTTCGCGCAGAACACCACCACGTGAGAAGCATCGAGCATTTTGCGTTCGTTGAACACATAGGTACCCGCGGCAGATTTCGCTACGCGCGCTTTTCCTTCCTCGGTGCTGGCCACAATAAAATGCCACGGCTGGGAGTTGGTGCTGGACGGGCTGTACTGCAGCAGGGTTTTGATTTTTTCCGCTTCTTCAGCGGTCAGTTTTTGGGCTGGGTCGAACGCCTTGGTGGAGTGGCGTTTCAGGGCGACAGAAATGATATCCATAACAACTCCTGGTGATGAAAATCGCCCGCGTGCGGGCGCGAAAGATGAGCAGATTACAGCGGGACGTGGAAAAAGATAAGTGCAATTCGAGCGCTTAATCTGTTCGTCTCAGACGAACAATCAGGCTGGCCTGATCCACTTCTGGTCTTTTTTCGGCAGTTTATCCACCACCAGATGCCAGGAATCCGTAATCAGGTCGGTCACCAGTTCTGGCGTGACGTCGTCCGTACCGTAGAGGGAGATCCAGTGCTTTTTGTTGAGGTGATAGCCCGGTTCAACGCCGCGATAGATCTGCTGATTTAACAGCGATTTTTCCGGGTCTGACTTCAGGCTGACGTGCGGCCGCCCGTGCGCGACCGCCACAATCATGAAAATTTTTCCGCCCACTTTAAACACGTCAAATTCTGGCCCAAACGGCCAGCAGTGTTCAGTAAAGGGCAACTCCAGCGCCACGCGTTTGGCGTGCTCCTGCAAGGATTTACTCTCCATCGCTCTCTTCCTGGGCAAGCCCGCGCCACATCACCTCAAAGCCGAGCGCTTTAAATTCGACGGCGCGGGAAGGATCGCGGGTGGCAAATTCCATCGTGGATTCGGCCAGCGATAAGAACAGCGCATCGCCGAACGTTTTGAACTCATCAGACATAAACACCTGACGCACCGAGCGACGGCAAAGTTCATGCAGCTCCGGGAACATCTCTTTCACCGCCTGTTCCGTTTCGGCGCTCAGCTTTTCACTGACGCCAATCTGGCGGATAGCCGCATGGGCAACCGGGTTACGAATTCCCCAGTCCACATAGCTGTTCCAGATATTGCGGGTATGTTCCTTTGGCAGCGTGATGGTGCGATCGAGGTTCGCCAGCATGGTCTGGCAGAGATCCTGCTTCAGATGCAGATAGAGGGCATTCAGCAGATCGTCTTTTGTAGCAAAGTAGCGGAACAGGGTGCCTTCGGCGACACCCGCCTTACGGGCAATGAGCGCCGTTGAGGCGGCAATACCTGACTGTGCAAATGCCACCGTTGCGGCTTCCAGTAAGGCCTGTTTTTTATCTTCACTCTTCGGACGTGCCACTAAATTTTTCCCCCTGTCAATGATAAAAACCCTGATTGAAACACGTGCTTTGACCCGCTGCAACGCGGAATGTCAAAGATCGAAAACGTCTTGACGACTTTCTCATCACATCTATAATGAGTGCTTACTCACTCATAATCAAGTTTACCCCGCGCAAACTATCGGATGGGGCGCGTTTTCGGGTCAGGATATGAAAAAACCTCTCTTCATCTGCGTGGTGTTAATCATGATTTTAGCTTCAGCTGCGAGTTTACCGTGTGTTCTGAATGCCGGATTTGGCCAGTCGCCGCAGGGTGAGCAACTGACGGCAGTGGAGGCCTCCCCCCAGTATCGTGAGGGGAAATTCCACAACACGCTGCCGACGCCGGGGTATAACGGCGACAAAAATATGCTGGTCGCGATGTGGGATTTCCTGACCAAAAAAACCGAAAACGCACGCCCGGCCCGGCCGCTTCCGCTGGTAAAAACCGATCTTGCGAGCCTGCCGCTGGAGCAGGACACCCTGGTGTGGCTTGGCCACTCCTCGTGGTACCTGCAGCTGGCGGGCAAACGCATTTTGATTGACCCGGTACTCGGCAACTATGCCGCACCGTTCTCGTTCCTCAATAAAGCGTTTGCCGGCGAGTATCCGTGGCGGGCAGAAAGCATGCCGGAGATCGACCTGCTGATTATTTCGCATGATCACTACGATCATCTGGATTACGCCACCATCAGGGCGCTGCTGCCAAAGGTGAAGCGCGTGGTCACGCCGCTGGGCGTGGGTTCCCACCTGCGTTACTGGGGAATGAACCCCGAGATTATCGACGAGCGCGACTGGAACCAGTCGGTGCGCATCAGCGATGAGCTGACGGTGCACGTTCTGCCGGCGCGTCACTTCTCCGGGCGGGGTATCAAACGCGATCGCACCCTGTGGGGCAGCTTTATGTTCGTCACGCCGGAACAGAAGGTTTACTACAGCGGTGATTCCGGTTACGGCCCGCACTTTAAGGCCATCGGCGAGCAGTTTGGCGAGGTTGACCTGGCCATCATGGAAAACGGTCAGTACGACCAGGACTGGAAGTACATCCACATGCTGCCGGAGGAGACAGCGCAGGCGTCGGCGGATCTTGGCGCCAAAGCCGTGGTGCCCGGACATAACGGACGCTTCGTGCTGGCGAAACACGCCTGGAACGACCCGCTGATCCAGTTGGCCAACGCCAGCAAGGATCAAAATTATCGGCTGCTGACACCGGAACTGGGCGAGCCCGTCCGGGTGAGTGACACCACGCAAACATTCCGTACGTGGTGGGAATAATGTTTAAGCGAGAAGCAGAGGGGGAGAGCAGTATGACCATTTCCGCTCAAGTCATCGACACTATCGTCGAATGGATCGACGACAACCTGCACCAGCCATTACGTATAGAAGAGATTGCCCGTCACGCGGGCTACTCGAAATGGCACCTGCAGCGGTTGTTTATGCAGTACAAAGGGGAGAGTCTGGGACGCTATATCCGTGAACGCAAGCTGCTGCTGGCGGCGCGCGATCTGCGTGAATCCGACGCCCGGGTATACGATATCTGCCTGCGTTACGGGTTTGACTCGCAGCAGACGTTTACCCGCATCTTCACCCGCACCTTCAACCAGCCGCCTGGCGCGTACCGCAAAGAGAACCATAGCCAGACACATTAACCTGTCGTGTGTAGGCCGGGTAAGGCGTAGCCGCCACCCGGCTTTTTTGCTTACGACGCCAGTGAAAACCAGCGGCGCCAGACGAAACGCAACGCGAAGAATTCGATCGCCCCGAGCAGTAAAAACCACACGCAGAACAGAATGGTGTAAAGCTGGTTAAGGTCGACCATATGAAAGGTGGTCACCAGCTTCTGCGCCAGCACCAGCCCAAGCGAGGGCGCAGGGAGCAGCAGACACGAAAGCAGGGCCAGCAATAAAATGCCGCCTGCCGTGAGCAGCGATTCTAACGGGTGTTTCATCGTAATGTTAATCGTCAGTTAAAAATGTCATTGTCCGGCATCCCGGCACGTTAAGCAATTTAAACCCGTCACCCGGTTTCTCCTCGCCCCTTTGGGGTGTATGGTCCGCAGTCGGGTCGCTTACGGACTCGTCGCCCACAGCTCGCAGTGTTTCTGCACCAGTGAAATAAGCGATCCGCCGTCGGCGATAAAGTCGCGCATGCGCTGCGCCTCGCTCTTGCCCTGCTTTAACAGCAGAGCAATTTCATTGATTGCGCTTGCCGCGCCGAGCTTCTCGGCCGACGGCGCAACCTGCTCCAGCAGCCAGGCGATATCTTCCGCCACGGTTTTATGCTCGCCGGTATGTACATCCGTCAGAATACCTTCCAGCCCGTAGCGACAGGCCTGGAAACGGTTAAAGCGATAGAGCAGAAAATCCTTTTCCTGATGCTTATAAGGCCGCGTGGTCAGCAGCCAGTGGGATGTCGCCTGAATCAGCCCGGCGATATTAATCGCGTGGCCGAGGGTCAGCGGCGTATCCATCACCCGCACCTCCACGGTGCCAAAATGCGGGCTGGGGCGAATGTCCCAGTGCAGATCTTTAATGCTGTCGATCATGCTCGTGGAACTCAGGCGGCGGAACAGCCCTTCGAACTCCTGCCAGCTGTTGACCCACGGCATCTGACCGTTATCCGGAAAACCCGAAAAGATATTGAGCCGCGACGAGGCAAATTTCGTGTCCGTGCCCTGCATATACGGCGATGCCGCCGCCAGGGCGATAAAGTGTGGCACAAAGCGCGACAGGCCGTGCAGCAGATAAATCGCGTCATCCCCGGTCCGACAGCCGACATGCACGTGCTGGCCGAACACCGTGGCCTGCAAAATCAGATAGCCAAAGCGCTCCAGCGTGATGTTATAGCGCTTATCGTCACACACTTCCTGACGCTGCCACTTCTGGAACGGATGCGTCCCGCCGCCGCAAATCTGGATGTGCTGCTCCGCCGCCGCGCGCAGGATGCTCTGCTGCATCATCGAGAACTGCGCCGCCGCCTGGTCGATGTTCTGACACACGCCGGTAGCAATTTCGAGCATGCTTTCGGTGATATCGTGCTTCACTTCCCCGCCTTTAATGTCGTCTTTGACGGCGGCAATAAGCGCGGAGGAGTCCTGGCTCAGATCGTAGCCTGGCGGATTCACCACCTGCAGTTCCAGTTCGATGCCAAGGGTAAAAGGTTCAGAGGATTTGAAATCGGGTAAAGGCATGGCGCACTCCGTTGTCAGTAGAGTGATGAGTATAGACAACGACGTGGCGCTCACTGTTCAGGGTGGTATAACTGTTAGCAGGCTTAGCGAAAAGGGGAGTTCACCATGTCTGACAATCCAGTGATTGCGCTACTGGGGCCTGGCGCAATTGGTACCACCATTGCCGCGGTGCTGCATGACGCGGGCCGCACGCCGCTGCTGTGCGGACGCACCGCGCATCCTGAACTGCGCTTGCGCGACGATGAGGGGGAAACGGTTGTGCCCGGTCCGGTATTAACCGATCCGAGCGTCATCGCGCGCCCGGCCGATCTGGTTTTTGTGGCGGTAAAAACGACGCAAAATGCCGACAGCGCCGGATGGCTGCGCGCGCTGTGTGATGAAAACACGGTGGTCTGCGCCCTGCAAAACGGCGTTGAGCAAAAAGCCCAGCTTGAGCCGTGGGTCAACGGCGCCACGGTACTGCCGTCGGTGGTCTGGTTCCCGGCACAGCGCGAGCCGGATGCCTCCGTATGGCTGCGCGCCAGGCCGCGACTGACTCTGCCGGATGTGCCGCAGGCAAAACAGGTGGTGGATGCGCTGCAGGGGACACGCTGCGCGGTTGAACTCTCGGCAGACTTCTCAACGGTGGCCTGGCGCAAGCTGCTGCAAAACGCCGTTGCCGGGCTGATGGTGCTGGCTAACCGCCGCGCCGGGATGTTCAGGCGCGAGGATGTCAGCGAACTGGCGCTGGCCTATCTGCGCGAGGGGCTTGCCGTCGCGCGCGCCGAAGGGGCGACGCTGGATGATGAGGTCGCACAAGAGATCCTGGCGAACTTCCAGCGTGCGCCCGCGGATTTGGGCACCTCGATCCTCGCCGACCGCCAGGCGGATCGCCCGCTGGAGTGGGATATCCGCAACGGCGTGATCCAGCGCTACGGCCGCAAACACGGTATTGCGGTGCCCATCAGCGACGTGGTGGTCCCGCTGCTGGCGGCGGGGAGCGAGGGGCCGGGCTAACGGCCGCTGTTTTTGCGTTCGGTGAGGACTGGCGTGTGGCAATAATCTGGGGATAGTCAGCCTTAAACACATATGCGAAACTTACCGCTTCTGAAAAAATGTGGTGGGACCCGCTCAATGTCAGAACAACATTCGCAGTGCCTGTTCAGTGAAGGACAGATCACCTTTCCTGAGGGTTATCAGGATCGTACCGTCAACGTCTTCGCGCCGCCTGCGGCGGATGCGCCGGCGTTCAACATCTCCCGCGATGCCCTCAATCCCGGCGAAGCGCTTGCCGCGTATATCGATCGCCAGCTCGCGCTGATGGCAAAACACATCAAGGCCTGGAAGCAGGGTGAGCGCAGCGCCGCTACGCTTGGCGACAACCTTTCACAGGGTGAAATTGTCCATGCCAGCTACCTGCGCGACGGGAAACGCATCTGGCAGCAGCAGGCCGTCTTTAATACCAACAGCGATAAAGTCCTGGTCTTCACCATGACCTGCACCCGCGCGCCGGGCGATGCCGACAGCGCGCTGTTTGGCGAACTTCTCAGGAGCTTCCGCTTCCACCATTAACTTCAGGGACCGTTGTTATGTTTGAAGCAGCACGCGTTGGTGATGATATCGGCCACTCCGGTGCGCTGGCCGGGATGATTGCCGGAACGATTGTCGGTGGCCTGATTGCCGCCGCCGGGGGCATTCTGGCAGGGGCCATGTTTATTGCCGGTCTCGGCGCATCCTGTCTTGGCGTGGGCGTCCTGCTCGTCGGCGCCAGCCTGGCCGTGGGGTATTATACCGGGGAGCTGGCGACCGCCGCCCGGGACAGCATCGCGGACGCCGGGGCATCCAGCATGACGAAGAAAGGCGTCATCACCTCCGGCTCGCCGAACGTGTTTATCAACGGTAAACCCGCCGCGCTTGCCACCGATAGCACCGTCGACTGTTCTGACGACGGCTCGCAGCAGATGGCCGAAGGCTCTAAGCGCGTCTCCATTAACAGCCAGCCAGCCTCCCGCATCGGGGATCGCACCACCTGCGACGCGAAGGTGATGACCGGTTCGAACAACGTCATTATTGGCGGCGACCCGCAGCAAACCCTGCCCATTCAGTCTGAAGTGCCCGAGTGGCTCTATAAGGTCTCCGATCTTACCCTGCTGTTCGCCGGGCTTATCGGCGGCTGGGGCGGGGCCGCTGGCAAAGTCGGGGCGCTTTCTAAACTGCTGGGCAAAATCCCTGGCATTAATAAGCTGGCCCGTATCGCCTGTCGCGCCGGCACGCTGATGACCGGCGTGGCGGCCGCGGGGATTATCGCCCGCCCGGTGGATATCGTCAGCGGACAGAAGTTTCTCAGCGGGGATGACGAGCTGGACTTCGTCCTGCCTTCCCGTCTGCCAGTGCGCTGGCAGCGCTACTGGCGCAGCGGCAACCCCGGCGACAGCGTGCTGGGCCGCGGCTGGAGCCTGTTCTGGGAAAGCCGCCTGGAGGCGTATCAGGACGGCCTGGTGTGGCGCGCGCCGTCCGGCGATTACGTCGCCTTCCCGAAGGTCCCGAAAGGACTGCGCGCCTACTGCGAAAGTGAAAAGAACTGGCTTGAACATCACCAGGACGACAGCTGGTCGGTGTATGACGTCAGCGGCGAGCGCTGGCACTATGCGCCGCTTAAGGAAGATGCCCCGTCGCTGCTCCAGCGCATCTCTGAACCCTGCGGCAACGATATCCTCTTCGAGTGGAATGCGGATAATACCCTGCATGCCCTGACCGACAGCGCGGGCCAGCGCGTGGTCTGCCGCTACGATCGTGACAGGCTCCTCGGCGCCTGGCTGGATGACGAGATCTGTCTGGTCAGTTACGATTATGATGAACAGCGCCAGCTGGTCTGTGTGACCGGCCGGGGCGGTAGCGTGCGCCGACGCTTCCGCTGGCAGGACGGGCTGATGAGCGCCCAAGAGGATGCCAACGGCCTGCTGAGCGAATACCGCTGGCGGGAGATTGACGGCCTGCCGCGCGTGGTCGGCTTCCGCCACAGCGGCGGCGAACAGCTGACGTTCGAATATGATTTTGATAACGGCACCCGCCGTGCGACCCGCGATGACGGCGCGCAGGCGCACTGGCTGGTGGATGACGACGACAACGTTGCCCGCTTCACGGATTACGACGGTCGCCAGACGACGTTTGTCTACCGCGACGGCGAGCTCTGCGATGTTATTCTGCCCGGCGGTGCGATGCGCCGCAGCACGTGGGACAAATACGGCCGCATGACCAGTGAGACGGACCCGGCGGGCCGCCGCACGGAGTATCACTGGCATCGCCTGACCGACCGCATCACCCGCACGGTATACCCGGACGGCACCTCATCGCAGGCCATCTACGACCTTCGCGGTCGCCTGCTGGCGGAAACCGATCCGGCCGGTAGCACCACCGCGTATCGCTATCCCGACGATGAAGAAAACCTGCCGGAGAGCATCACCGACGCCATCGGCGGCGTGGTGCGCCTGGTCTGGAACCACCAGGGGCTGCTGACGCAGCGCACCGACTGCTCCGGCAGCGTCACCCGCTTCACCTACGACCGTTTCGGGCAACTTGTTGCCAGCGAGGATGCGGAAGGGAACATCACGCGCCGGGAGTGGAGCCGCGCCGGGCTGCTGAGCGCTGTGATCCATCCGGACGGCAGCCGCGAGTCGCTGGTGTGGAATGAACGCGGCCAGCTCACGGGCTGGCGCGACCCGCTGGAAAGCGAAGTGTCCTGGGCCTATAACGCGCTCGGCCTCCCGGTCAGCCTCACCGACCGTATTGGCCGCGTGCGCCAGTGGCGCTACGACCCGCGCGGTAACCTGCTGCGACTTGATAACGGCAACGGGGCGGAATACCGCTTCACCTACGACGCCGTGGGTCGCCCGCTCAGTGAAACGCGCCCGGACGAGACCGTGCGCCATATGGAATGGGACGCGCGAGGGTTCCTCTGTGCGCTCGAAGAAAACGGCCGACCTGCCGCCGACGGCGGCATCGCCCGTCGCGTCCAGCAGTTCAGCTATGACGACAGCGGGCTGCTGATCGGGCGCACTCAGCGCCACGCGGAGTACCGCTACGTCCGCGACCTGAGCGGCCAGATTACTCGCATCCGCCGTACGCCGACGGCCGAAGGCGTTGCACTGGGTATCGAAAGCGATGAGATCGCTTACCGTCACGACGCCGCCGGGCGCGTGCTGAGCGAGTCCGGCATTAACGGCGAGGTGGGCTACGAATGGGATGCCCTGAGCAACCTGACCGGCCTGATCCTGCCCGGCGAGCAAAAGCTGGCCTGGCTGCACTACGGCTCCGGCCACGTCAGCGCCATCCGCTTCGGGCAGCAGCTGGTGACCGAGTTCACCCGCGATCGCCTGCACCGCGAGGTGCGCCGCACCCAGGGCGCGCGCGAGCAGCTCCGCCAGTATGACAGCCTCGGCAGACGCACCCTGCAGCGCAGCGAATTAAGCACGGACGTGACCCTGCCGGAGCAGGCGCTACTGGAACGCCTCTATCGCTACACCGCGCGCGGCGAGCTTTCCGGCGTCAGCGACACCCTGCGCGGTGAGGTGGACTACGGCTACGACGCCGAAGGGCGTCTGCTGAAGCACTACGAGGCCCGACAGGGGCACAGCCGCGCGCAGTTCAGCTACGACGCAGCGGATAACCTCGCGGCCAATGACGATGCGGTACCGGTCACGGATAACCGCCTGCAGCACTGGCAGGCGCTGTTTATGAAATACGACCACTGGGGCAACCTGGTCAGCCGCCGCAACGGGCTGTATGAACAGCATTATGCGTATGACGCCGAGAACCGTCTGGTGTCCGCCCGGGGAACCGGCCCGGAAGGGCGGTTTGAGGCGCGCTATCACTACGACGCACTGGGCCGCCGCACGCGCAAAACCGTCACCACGACGCACGGCACCACCGACACGCGCTTCCTGTGGCAGGGCTACCGCCTGCTGCAAGAGCAGCAGGAGAGCGGGCTGTGCAGCACCTATGTATACGACCCGAATGAAGCCTGGAGCCCGCTGGCGCGGGTGGATCATCTTCGTGACCAGCGCAGCGGTGAGATTTACTGGTTCAACACCGACCTGAACGGCGCGCCGCTGGAAGTGACCGACGAGCGCGGCGCGGTGCGCTGGAGCGGCCAGTACGGCAGCTTTGGCGAAGTGCGCCACCAGAGCGAAGGGTTCTCACGGGTTGTGAATCGCTCGGCGATGGCACACCAGCCGCTTCGCTATGCCGGGCAGTACGCTGACGGTGAAACGGGGCTGCATTATAACCTGTTCCGCTACTACGACCCGCAGGTCGGGCGGTTTATTGTGCAGGATCCGATTGGGCTGAATGGCGGGTGGAACCTTTATCAGTATGCGCCGAATTCTCTAATATGGATCGACCCGTTAGGATTGAAAGGGTTCTTTACCCCATCAATTTTTAATGCTCCTTCAGGTAGTACTCATACCGTTTACCAGCAATCAATAGACTGGGACTTACCTGTCAACACGAGGGGAGGAGTAAAAACAAATTTAGATTTAGCTTTGGAAGGTAAATCACCTTTTGTTGTGAAAAATGGAGCCTATTCACAAATAAATATTCACCATTCTAAACAAAATGGGCTAGGATCTTTATTTGAGCTTTCATCAAATACGCATCAGACATATTATGGAACAAATGCTCTCCATCCTTATTTACCAAATGCTCACCCAATTAATCCTGTAAACAGAGATTTATTTAATCTGGATCGTGAAGCATATTGGAGGGGGCGAGCACAAGCAGAATTAAACAGTCGAGCAAAAACTAAATGTGGGTGAGAGATTATGTTATCTGAAAAAATAAAGTTAATGAGTCAATCTCGAGGTTGGTGGTATGATGATATCACTCAAGAGTATAGTGATGCTTTGCTTTCTTTAGGTATTGACCTTTCTTCTGATTTTGCTCAATTTTATTTGCACGTTGAGGATGGGGCTACTTTTCATAGCAGGAATCATGAAATTTATCAGATCTGCTGGTTTGTTATAAATTCCTCATACCAACTTGATCTTAAGAGAACACATGAAATATTAAAAATACCAAACGAGTATATTCCCTTGGATGGTTTTCAAAGCGAGGGTGGGTATTTTTATAACAAAAAAACTGGAGAGGTTTTATTTATCAATGTAGGGGATACTTTAACTAAGTTCCTTCAGGGGGAATTAAAGCCTCAATGGGTAGACTTTAATTCTTTCATTGAATGGTTTTTTGATTTAGATAAATGAATGAAATATGCCGGAAACTATTAAGTTCCGGCTTTTATTACTACAGACAATTTTTCCATAGTGTGGAGTATCTAAGATCAAGAAGTCATGACCTTAGTAAGGAAAGCTTATGCCTATTTCATGCGGTAAGCCTGCAAATAAAGATGAAATTAAAATTTTGGAGGGGAAATTCAAAATCCATTTGCCAGATGATTATAAAGAATTCCTCAGGTTGAAAAATGGCTTTGTTGTAAAATCTCCGGATTTTTGTGAGTTAGAGTATGCAGGTGTCGATGAAGGGGTTATCGCCTTTTATGCCCTTTTTGGAATAAATATGAAAAATCCAAACCACGATATTTTTCGTCAAAATGAAAATTTTTTAAGTGAACTTGATTTCATTGATGATAAGTTAATTATTGGTGATGATCCTGGAGGTAATTTTTACCTTATATTAAATGGCAGTGAAAACCAGGGTGTGTATTATTGGGACAGAACACATCTACATGCTGAGGATGATATCCAAGAGTTTGAGATCGCTGAGCAAAATGAGTGCGGCAATATCTATAAAATTACTAATAGCTTTACGGAATTTTACGAGAAAATTAGTGAGACATCTCTTGATGCAGGAATGAATGTAACTGTTGATTTATGATTTTTCAAAATAAAGCCATAATCAGAATATGATCATGGCTTATTTTTTTTTACATTTAGATGTTAGTAAATAGATAAACAGTAATAAAGAGAATATCAGATATGCTTGTATTTTACCATTGGTAATAATGCCATTGCATAGAAAAAAGGCATTACACAGAAAGCGGCTCAGAATTTGTTAACAGCTAATATAGATGCTTTTGGTAAGCAGGCCAAGAATGGTGCGATATATGTTGATTTTGATGTACCGGAAAAAACATTAGTACCTACCAATGAAGGGTGAGCAAAAATAGTAGGGCCAGATTCTATTGAGGGGCGATTAGCTAAACGCAAAGGCTTGGAAGTTCCTGAAATGCCAACAGCACAAAATATCGCTATCAAAGGTGAGGAAATTAATGGGGAAGTTAGAAAAAGATGCTAAATAAATTTGAGCAATGGGTGATTCAGCAGGGTGATTATATTCTTACTCATAATAAAAATGAGTTATCCAATAGTGCGGTGGTAGATTTCGAAAACGAAAACTATATAGCAAGATTTACGGTTTGGGATGATTTTAGCTGTATGTCAGAAGTAATGGATGTAAATACAGGTTTGTACAAACTAAATAAGCGAAATGAATTTTCAACATTTTATGAGCTTCTGGATATATTTGACATTTTTCGAATGAATATACAATAGATTATTGGTCCGATAAGAGATATAACTCTCTTCAGAGCAGTATGATGATAAAATGGGGCTGCATAATAACCTGTTCCGCTACTACGACCCGGAGGTCGGGGGGGTATTGTGCAGGATCCGATTGGGCTGAATGGCGGGTGGAACCTTTATCATTATGCGCCGAATCCGTTGTTATGGATTGATCCTCTTGGATTAACCGCCCTAGATACTACAGGATACAATGTTTATGGATTATTTGATCCGGGAGAAACAAAATCTTATTACGTTGGTATAACTGATGATCTTCTCAGGAGAGCGGGAGAACATAGGGGCTCTGGGTGATTAACTCCGGGTGCTCAGTTGCTTCCTTTAGATGAGAATGTGGCCTATGCACAAGCTAGAGGTTACGAACAATATTACATAGAGGAATATAAAACTCGTACCGGAACAATAGGTGAAGATATTTCAGCTACTAATCGCGGGAATAAAAACAATTCATTTGACCATAAACGTACTGACGGAAGAAGACAGTCTTTTGAAGCAGAATACAGCATCAAGAAAAATGGTTCAGGCGGAAAAGGAAAGAGGTGCGGATGAGTAACTTTAAATTTTGGGCATGGGAGAAAAAACCAAGAACCATGCTTTGCTATGTCAAGCCTGGCGATATATTTTGCTTTAAGGTTGATGGAGAAAGATATCGTTTTGGTCGTATTATGTCATTAATGTCGGTAGGGCATATAGCTGAAATTTTTGATATTTTATCTGATGCACCTAAAATAACCGAGGCTGGTATTGAGAATGCTAAAAGAATTATTCCTCCACTGATTATAGATACCTATTCTCTAATGGATAAAAAAATTGAGCCAGAAAGTGACTGGAGAATAATTGGGCATCAGGATAATTATTCTCCTGATAATGTTGATGAGATTTATTTTGCATTCGGTATTGGTGATTCTTGCAAAAAGAAAGATTTTTATGGGAATGTTTTCCCAATCGATGAAAGTGAATGGAATGCTCTTCCTAAACTATCACCTAAAAGTGATTTTGATATAAAGAATTTATTAAGTAAAGTTTAGGTGTGAAGCCGGGATAAAAAACTCCCAGTTGGTTTATGATTAATAATTACCTGATGGTTTAGTAAATGAGATATGCAGGAATGAGAGAAATACAAAACTCTATTGGTCTTTAATAGCATTGAATGCATAATTGCCATGAAGAAGAATAATGCGCGATCCTGTAAGCAATGTAATGAATGTCAATAATACTGTGGTGAGTATACCGACACTAAAATGCCAAAAATAACAGTATCTAAATTTGATGGAAATAAAGTTGAGTTCACCTCAGTTTTAGGCAATGGAGTGGCTGTTTGGTGTGGTGAACCACCGAAAGTAAATAGTTGTTATAATGTCGAATTTGATGTGGATGACATTTTTAAATGGGGGTTGAATATTAATGATGTTTGTCAGGAGACACCTGAAATCAAGATGGATGATGAGGGAATATTATTTGTTTCTCAGGTCATCTCTTATGAGAGTGACGGGTTTTTAACTGTTTCATTAGGTGGTCAGATTATTTTTTTAGATGTTGAGGCCTACCCAGGTGGTTGTAAATATGTTTCGTTCTCAACAGCTATAAAAAATATCTCACTGTATCCTTTTGTAGTGTAGATGGAAACTAAGAAGAACTTACCTGTTCCGTTACTACGACCCACACACAGGTTGGGCAGTTAATCGTGCAGGATCCGCTTGGGTTGAATGCTGGGTGGAATTTTTATCAGTATCCGCTGAATCCGCTGGGGTGGTTTGCTCCGTGGGGTTATATAATAGTAATACTGTCATAAGAGCGGTGACGCCTGGAAACCCGAGATTATTTGAGCGGATAAAAAACAATAAGTACAACAGCTTAGCATAAAATAACACCGGCCTAACATATTGCAGGTGCTCCGCATTTGCGTGACTCTTGGATTTCCTCCACCAGAAGCCAGGCATCAGCAGAGAATTTACAAACACCGTTTACTCGAAATGCTGCTGCGGCGCATCAGGAAGTATTGATTTTTGGTGAGATTCCTCACGAAGTCATCATATTTAAATAGATGATTTATGTTATGTGATGTAAAGAAAAAAATAATTGATAATGACTTTGTTAATAATGTCAGAATTAATATGGTTTTCAATGATGAACAGTATAATGACTTGGTTTCTAGTTTAGAGGAGGTTGCTAACTTATTGAAAAATAATGAGTTCATAGATAAAGAATTAGCTTTGTATTTATATACAATACCTCAAATGATAAGAAATGCGTATGCGAGTTTTGAACAAGTGGAAAACAAACCAGATTTGGCTTTTAGATTAGAAGATGCATGGATAGAGTTAGACTCGCTAGTAATAAACTGTTTAAGCTAATAAGAATGAAGGCCGGATGAGAAATTCGCCCGACTTTGATATGATATAATCATTTCTTGAACCACAAACATATAATTAATAATCCATCCTCTATTACGACCCGCAGATCGTGCGGTTTATCGTGCAGGATCTGATTGGATTATGTAATGAATATGAGGTTAGAGGTAACAATCCATACCAGACGCGGGTTGATCCTCGTTACCCCGGAAGACCTCATTATGCATTCTCAATAGATAACAGAACATTAGTATCAGGAATACTTATTTCAAACTGCGATATAAGAAAACACCAAGAATTTTGGAGTTAATAGTCTGATATGCATCGGGTTCCTTAAGTAAAAGCAAGTTATATACAATAAAAGAAATGAGACACTTACCGAAAATAGATGACACCTAGATTAAAGTATTTCCTGAACATGTGAATTGTAAAGGAGATACAATAATACATTATCAGGTCGATTTTGGATCATATGCTATATCCACACCTGGACGTACTCATGTTCGCAGTGGCGGTGTTTGGTATACGGAATGAGGATAATAATTATGCTGTTAACAATAAATGAAATTGAAGTTAAGTTGCATGAGAAGTTCTCTCCTTTTAATGGAGAGATGGATGATTTGATTTTGAAAAAAAGAATGGCACCTGTAAATAATATCAAGCATTCAGAGGAAAGTCTTGGCGTAAATTTCCCAAAGGATTTTATTGAGTTTGTCAATAATTATGACATTGATAACTTCTCTTTGGGGAATTTATCTTTCGGCCATGGTGATGATTATTTGGAGAAAATAGTCAGGATTAACAGTGATGAGTTTAACCATTGGTGGATTGGCGAGCATAGACCAGATGGTGTGATATGTATTGCAATATCAGACCCTTATACTATCTTGCTTAATACTCACGATGGCAAAGTTTATGCTATTACAAGTGAACAAACTATGGATGGATGGGAATCGATAGCTGATAATTTTGAGCTATTTATCAGAGGTGTTGGTTCGCATTTTTTTAAAGTCTGCTCGCTAACGGAAATTATAAAGTCAACAGGTGCAATCGATATTTCATTTTGGAATAATATCTAACGATAGTGTCTGGTGATAACTTATTTATGTCTGAACTTGGTGTGTGTTTTTTTGATACAATATAAAACTGGTGAAGAAACGGATTTCCTTAATTGATGGGATTTGAAATGGACATTAACTCATCCTTCTAATTCAGCGTTTTTGTATGGTTTAGTACGTGCGGAATCTTTTCCAAAACCGCATTTGAAGATCCTTTAGGGTAAAATTATCATGTATCTTTCTGATTCGGAAAACAAACTAACTATATATGAAGTAAATGATTTCAATGCAAGTTTTGATGATCGTCTTCCCATGTCATTTCTTGATTTTTATCTTAAAAATAATGGCGGGTATCCTCATAATTATGAAGATGGTAATCCTTTTATGCTTGGTGGTTTTAACCCTATAAAATATGGAAACCTGCCGATTGAGCAACTCTATCGCGACCTTATTGAGTCGTTTGGTGAGTTGAGGAATATGGTCCCTTTTGCCTATGATGGCGGGGGGAACTCTTTTCTACTATCTCTCAAACCTGATGATACATTAGGGAAGGTTTTTATTTTTCTGATGGATGATAAAGAGGTTGAATTGGTTGCCGATTCGTTCTCGGAATTTTTAGAAGAATTGTTTTCTTGAAAGTAAAGAGGCAGTTTATAAAATTCTCGACAGTGAGGTTGCTGTTATCGAAAACTCAAAGTAAGGTTCGTTTAAAATATTTAAATTCAGTCATTAATTTGAAAACTTATAGATTTACAACCCGGCTTATGCCGGGTTTATTAATATTGAACGGCAAATGTTAAATTTTTCAGATCCAATAAACGCTTTGCTTCCAGAAACTGATGTGCAACCTTATGTTATTTATGGATTTATGAAGCCTGTGCCAACGCACAGGAAAATAAAACTTCCCCTTGGTTTGGTGAATTGGGTCGGGCACTCAATATGAGATTTAACAATCTGTACAGAGTTATATTGATTCCGGCCATTAGAAAGTAATTAAGAAAACAGAAGGCAAAACCTGTGGATAGAGTAGAGTTACAAAGTGAGTTAAATAAATTAAACATACCCAGAGATAGCTACTCTATTGATGGTGTTAAGGATGAGACATTATGTTTGATCCTCGATAGAGGGCTATGGTGTGTTTTTTATAGTGAACATGGAAAACGCACAGAGGTTGATTTTTTTGCAACTGAAAGTGATGCCTGTCAATCCTTCCTTGCCAGAATCACCAAATGGTTCTAGTTTCAAAAAGTATGTAAAATTAGGTGCCAGTTTTTGGAGTTTCTTAGGCTGGTACTAATTTTCATGTTTGCTAATAATAATCAAAGCATGTGAGTGTAATTCTGCCGCATCAACCTTTTTTAGTATGGTAAGTACTGCTTTCTAATCAGAAAATCGTCGCCACGTCGCACGACACCACCAACACCCGCTTCCTGTGGCAGGGCTACCGCCTGCTGCAGGAGCAGGAGAGTGGGATGTGCCGCACCTACAGATTATTTAGCTAATGACCCTGTATTTACTAACAGACGTCGTGATGCATCCAAAATTGCCGGAATGAGCGAAATAGAAGTGTCTATAGATAGTAAATTACGTAGTACTCTCCTTGGTTTGAGAGAAGAACCTTTTGATTTCAGAATTTTTAAGAGTCATGAGTTAGGTGACATGGCAAGGCGTGGTGATGTTCAGCACAAAGTCGGCTGTAAGTAGGAGATGATGAGTATACATAAAAGATGGTTAAGCTTTGTATTGCTTGACGATATATCATTTAAAGAGCTGCTTACAAAGCTAGAACAGGTATTTGAACGGACACTAATTTGTGAAGATGATGAGGGGCGTTATATTGCTAAAGCTGAATGTGATGGTTTTACTGTAACGCTTATAGATAAAGAAGATAGGCTAAGCGAATTTTTATGCGATGAAAACTATAGTCTTGAAATAACGATAAGATCTGATGACTATTTTAATTCCAATTTTGAAAATTTCATAAAGGAAACTTTAAGGAATGGTAATATAAAATGGGGAAGATCAGTTTGGGCTCCTGATAAATTATCTCAATGAGTAAACTGTTTTAAATGTTCTTTAAACCCAGTTAATTAAATAGAGTTTTGTTTTGTTTTGTTTTTTATTTATTAAATAAAATGAATGCTTTATATTTAATTACGATCCAAACGAAACTTGAAGCCTGCTGGCGAGGGTAGAACATCTTCCGGAATTTACCGGTTCAACACTACCTGAATGGGGCGTTGCAGCTGACTTGCACAATTTTTTTGGTCTAAAGTGCCTTATGAAAAATGTAGAAAGCTAATCAGGAGCAAATAAAGTCTAGAGGAGGTAGGTGTGGCTGATAACCAAGAAAAGTCTTTGACTTTAAGTCAAAATGAGATAGTCGCCTTGAAAAAAGCGATAATGTATTTAAAATTTTCTTGTGAGGAAACTGAATCTATAATGTACGCAGGTAATCCTCTGATTAACTCTATTTTTTCTAAACTAATAGAGATTGATGATTTAGGACAGCAATCTATTGATTTTTATAATAAAGGTCATGCTGAGAACGAAAGGTTTATTTTGGCTAAATTAGATAAGTTAGAACTTGAAAATGGTCGGGAATTTCAAAGCGAAGTCAAGGAAAGTTCTTTTAGGGAATGCCTTTTTCCGTTCTCAACAAAATAACTTCTGTATTGTAAATGGTCGGTTTGGAAATACTCCTTACCGGCTCTTCTTTAATCCGCTGATGGTTAATGGTCCATTAGAGTCAAAATTACTGCACTCCGTTGTGTCTTTCCCGTATTGAGGTTCTATAAGTCAATTCGAAAAATATCATGGGGCTAAGTATTAGTCTCTTGAAGCTTAAAAACAGCCAACTCATTGAATCCAAAATGAAATAGGGGTGGTAATGTCACGTGAACTGGTTTTTTATGTAGATGATGAAGGTGTTTCAGTCGATTTAATCTTAACAGTATTTGGGCCTTCTCTCGTCCAATGCATAAACCTTCAATCTGATTCGGTCGATGAAAAAATGAAAAAAGACATCGATTTTCTTATTAAGAAACAGAAAAATTTTTCCGAGAAAATCGCAACTGAAACCCAGGCATATAGTAAGCGTATATATGGTACGGATGCAAAAGACTTGATTTTGCTGAAAGTTTATCTTTCTCCAGATGAAGACAATGAATTTGGGTTCATGTTCTCGACCGATTTAGATGAGGAACATGGGATTGGTATCAAATTTAAAGGGCTTGCAGTGAAGAAAATTGGTAGTGGCGAAACAGCATTTTTATAGAATTTAATTATGTCTATCCGATCGGGCAGACCCATTCCTGTGGCAGGGCTACCGCCTGCTGCAGGAGAGCGGGCTGTGCAGCACGTATGTATACGACCCGAATGAAGCCTGGAGCCCGCTGGCGCGGGTGGATCACCTTCGTGACCAGCGCAGCGGTGAGATTTACTGGTTCAGTACCGATCTGAACGGCGCGCCGCTGGAAGTGACCGACGAGCGTGGCGCGGTGCGCTGGAGCGGCCAGTACGGCAGCTTTGGCGAGGTACGCCATCAGAGCGAAGGGTTCTCACGGGTAATGAATCGCTCGGCAATGGCACACCAGCCGCTTCGCTATGCCGGGCAGTACGCTGACAGGGAAACGGGGCTGCATTATAACCTGTTCCGCTACTACGATCCGCAGGTCGGGCGGTTTATTGTGCAGGATCCGATTGGGTTGAATGGTGGGTGGAACCTTTATCAGTATGCGCCGAATCCGTTGGGGTGGATTGATCCGCTGGGTTTTAAATGTTCTCATTCAGCAAAGAATCCTAAAGAATTCCATGCTGTGGTAAACGAAAAATGGGGGCATAAAATGACCGCCTCAGAAATGAGGGAAGTACAAAAAACAATCGATAATATTAAATTGAATAGACCAGCTTTTCCTCGTGATGGGATACCTTTTGAAAATAATTTCAAAATTTCACCAGATAGTCAGCGCCTTAACACAGGAAGCGGTCCTTATAGAGAGTGGACAGTGAAAACACCTGGTTTAGGAAATCGAGGAGTTAGGCGTATAGTTGTGGATACAAAAACAGGTCAAACATTTTATAGTCACGATCATTACAACACTTTCATAGAGATCAGTCCAGGAGGATGGAAGTAATGAAAGTAATTACTTTATCTATTGATTTTAAAGAAATAAATGATGTTACAGAATTTCATAATAGGGTTAAGCAGTTGTTTGGCTTTCCTGATTTCTATGGTAATAATTTCCATGCGTTCATAGATTGTCTGACTAGTTTGCGATTCCCCGAAGAGGGGATGACATCTTTAAACCTAAAGCAAGACGAGTTTTTATTACTTAAGATAAGTAATATCAATAATTTGGATGAGGAATTGAAGCATGATTTTCTTTTGTCAATTCAAGAGATAAATAATAGGAGTATTTTATTTGGTGAGGAGCCAACTATCTTGTTATTGCTTTGTACGCAACATAAGTGAAATATGGCTGGCGAAAAGAAAAAATTCGCCTTTTTTATTAAACGATATTATTATGAACGGAAGCATGTTTCGTAAAGTATATTTTTTACTCACTATGTGGAGTGTAATCATAGATACTTTTGGGAGGGCTGATGAGAGGGATTAAAGAGGCTTTGAAGCAGCTAGCCGCTATTTGCAAAAAATACTCGCTGTCCGGGAGTTTCAGCACCGTCAGTGACCTGGATAATACATTCCCGTCCAACTTACCTCGTTCAACAGATATCGATTTCTTATATAAAAATTATAATCCTGAAAAGTTAAGGATTGAAACAGGTTTCACACCAATTAAAATTCACTCTGTCAGTGAGCTCACGAAGGCTCATAATGGTTATGAATACTTACCAGATAATTATCTTGTTATTGGTGATGATTTAGGTGGAGGTAAACCTATAATTGCGGTTATCGATGAAGGGAATTCCTCTGTTTATGCAAGTTATGATGTCATTGAACCGTTTCAGATAGCCAGTAGTCTCTCTGGGTTCATATTTTCTCTAGCTGAGCTAATTGATTTGGTATATGGTCACTACGATATCTTTGATATAGCAGATGATAATGACGAAGTAAAAGATAATTTCATTGATGAGTTGCGGGAAAGGATTGTACCACTTATCGGTAATGAAAATTTCAATGCGTTTTATAATTATTTTTATGGGTGATTATTTTCTTTCAAGGTAAACCAGTATGGCGAAAATGTTATTTTTAACGAGGAGATGTTCTCTGTGATTTTTACAGGTATCTTAAGCAAGATTTAAAAGAGTAATGCTGTGTATTTATTCAGGTGGAATTAATCTAATACATGAAAGGAGAGGGATTACATGCAGACGACGCGAGTAATGGGCGAGGGATATGAACCGTACGTTGAGCAATTAGGTGACAAACTGATTTATTCAATACCTGTCGAATCGGGATTTGTCAGCTTTCATTTTGAGTTTGATATTCGTCAGACCGATCTTGACGTCTTGCTGTCCGATCATTACCGGCGGGCCGTCCTGGAAGTGACCGCTCACACTTTGCTCCAGCGTTCGACGTTGAAGGGACATAACAGATTTACGCAGAACGATTTTGATAACCTTCTTGCCACTGTCCTTCATGCATCGCAAGAGCATCTCAGCGCATTCATTTCTCAGATTAATCGGGAGCACAATATTTCGATTGAACATTATGTGGATGACATCGTGAACAGGCGCATAAACAAAGGATGAATATACCGATCCCAGATAAGGCCAATATTATTTTAAAAATCACACTGGGCCGATAGCGCTTTTCAACCTCATGCAACCCGAAGAGTTCAAATTGATTTTTCGTGAGAAGCTTTCAACAAACGCTTATTTGTCTGTGTCTTCGTTCAGTTTGGCGGATGCCTGTCTGTTTCCTTGCTAAATTTTTTTCCGGGAGCAGGGGGCTGGTGAGGAAATGGAATCAGGATGAGTTAGCGTATTGCCACGCTTTATCTTATTGCCTGGCGTTTTTCATTGCATCCTGCTTCCCCGGGTTGCATTGCTGTTTTGTTCCGGGAAGATAAAAATTCCCTGATGGGTCCGGATCTGTTCCGCCCGGACAACCCGCCCGGCCATCAGATGAGACGGTGCCATCAGAACCGTTTCCGCCATCGGAGCCATTCCCTCCATCACCACCCTTACCGCCATCAGCAGCATTTACGGTAAATGCACTGAGTAAAAGCAAACAGGCAATAGCGCGCTTATTCATTAAAATCTCCATTGTTCAATCCATTTACGTGCGGGAAAATATTCCCGCGAGGGTCCCATGCGGAACATTTCACAGGCGAACCTCACTCCTGACTTTCAATATTCGCTTTAACAGCCTCCAGCGTCCTCTTACGGATCCAGCCGCTGCCCGCCCGTATTACCAGCCAGTAAGCTGTCATCCTTAGCCTGGTGCTTCTGTCCGGACAATAGACGAAGGTTTCCGTAGATAGCTCATGTTGGCCTGGCGCCAGTTCCGTTACCTGATAGCGCAGCAGCAGTTTCGCGCTGCCCGGCGCAGCGGGCGTCTGAAAAGTATTCGCGTCCGGCACGTTTTCCAGACCGAAATCCGTACGCCAGAATTGCCCTCTTAAGCCATAGCACAGCTCAGAGGGTGAACTTTTCAACAGGGTAAAGCTGTGCAAACCAAAGTTGCCGATCGCGTTAGACTCAGTGTTGCGCAGTAATTTCTGCGGTATTTGGCGCAAAGACATTAGTCGCCGAATCACGGGGTCTTGCCGGACGTCAAAATGTGCAATCAACGGCAGAATAGTTTCTGGATGAGCAGTATGTATAACCGTTCGATGTTTCTCATGGAATTGAAACTGGGGTAGAAAAGCGGGTACGTCCCGCCAGTGAGAAAGCGCTTTGCGGGTAACGAATCCTGGGTTTAGCATCTCTCTTCCTTGTCATCCTTTGAGCTCAGCCAGAGTAACAGATGGCTTGCCGCAGACAATTACCAGGAAAAGAGAGGGGTATCTGGCCGAAACCGTACCTTGCTTCGGTAGCATTCCGGCCTCTCTTCGCCGGCCTCAGTGTGCTGTGAGATACGGCTCCTTCACAAATTCTGCCAACAGCCAGACCATATCATGCAATAGCCCGGTGAGCTCCCTCGCCACGCTCGCAGGCAGTGCACCGCCCATTACCGCCAGCGTCAACGCGACAGCATAATCCACCTGAAACGCCGTCTCCTGCCAGCAGTCCGGTACGCAGGAGGTCAGCTTTTCTCCCGCAATCAGCTGTTCAACCAGATACGGCGGAAGCTCGGCGTCACAGCACTCCCGCAGCCGTTTGAGCACGGCCAGCAATCGTCTGCAGAGTGTGGCAAACGTTACTGCATCGTCAGTTTCCACCAGCACGCTGACATAGGCTGCGCAGGTATCAGCCAGCTCGAAAAGATCCGCAGAATCGGGGAGATGAAGGTTAATAAGGTGATGAACCGCGCTTTCTTCAGAGAGCGGGTAAGAAAATGCAGGGATAGTCGCCATTTAGCATCCTCTTCGGGCAAAAAAATGACATGTTATGCTAACGGGTTCCTACGCCCGGTTACGAATATGCCGCAACGCAGGCACTTTACGGCCGTGATGAAGGGATGAAAAGGGATGCCCCTGAATTACATAAGGTTGCTTGCAGGTTTGCGAGGCGGCTTCCAGAAGGCCATTGCCGGGTGGCGGCTACGCCTTACCCGGCCTACGAAAACTGCTGATTGGGTCATTCACATTTAGGGCCGACAGAACAAGACTGTAAAGCGGTTTTTTGCCGATCGTGGGTGAAGATCTGCCATTTTATTGCCGATGTACTCAGGGTAAAAATGGCCGTGGCTAGCGTGTTCTCTTCATCCGGATCGTGTGGCGAGAGACGATAAATCGGGAGCGCGGAGTCGTGCTGGTCAGAAAGAATATCCAGTGCCGCCGCACCATCAAGCTGAGATTGCGTCTCAAGCCAGGCGTTTAGCCGTGTTTGCCGTGAACGGGAACTGTCCGTGATCACCTGCTCAACAGCAGCAAGCTGAGGGTGGATAAGGTGATTAGCATGGGCGAAAACCTCCCGCAACGGCATGATGGAACAGCCTGTTCCCGTGGCTTCTACGCTAAACAGACGACGGTCTCCCCGTTGCCCCAGCGTGTGATGAAAGGCTCCGGCGCGTGGCTCTGAGGTCAGTATGGTGATGGCTTCATCCAGGGTGGCGGCATTCAGCGCGGCGCGGGCGAGTATCTGGCGCGGCATTCCGTCCGGACGGTGTACAGCGCGAATGTTATTCACCGTATTCACCACACCTTTTTCGTTTACGGCAAAGGTATGTCCGCAAATCGATCCCGGATAGGCAAAACTGGTGAACGCCAGGCCGTCATCAGGGGTGATACTGACGATGGCGCAGTCACTGCGAAGCTGAGGGAAACCGTCTTCGTTATGCGCAATAATCAGCTCCCCCTCCGCAGTGCTTCCCGCTACGGTGGTACAACCGTCAGAGGTAGAGCGCACCAAATCGCCGCGACAGTTCCAGGCAAACACCTCATCAAGCGGTGCCTCCAGCCCCCTGGCGAGTCCCTCCAGCTCCTGCCAAATCAGGGGAAACTGAGACTGGACGCGAGAGCGCATTCGCCGGGTCTGTTCTGCGTCTTTCATGGCGGTAACGGTTTGCCACAATGCCGTTTGCGTCAGTTTTGCATGCCAGGCCTCGCGGCCGAATACGCCAAGTTCCTGACCCACCGCAAAAGCGGAACCACTAATTTCTAATTTTTTCATGGTGTTATCATTCACTTCTGTTCAGGATACATGCTGCAAAAAATTCTTTCAGGCGAGGATTAGCGCTGCTGTTCAGCAGCATATCAGGTGGACCATCTTCGGCAATGGTGCCGCCATCAATAAAGATGAGCCGTGATGCCACATCGCGGGCGAAGCCGATTTCATGGGTCACTATCACCATGGTCATGCCTTCTTCGGCCAGCGAGCGCATCACTTTCAGGACCTCATGCCGTAATTCGGGATCCAGCGCTGAGGTCGGCTCATCGAACAGCATCATTTTCGGTTTCACTGCCAGAGCTCTGGCAATGGCCACGCGCTGCTGCTGACCGCCCGAGAGCTCTGATGGGTAGTGATGAGCGCGTTCGCGTAAGCCCACACGGTCCAGTAGCGCCAGTGCCTGTTCACGCGCGGCAGCTTTGCTCTGTTTGCGCACGCGAACTGGACCAAACATCACATTCTCCAGCGCCGTCAGATGGGGGAATAGATGGAACTGCTGAAACACCATCCCGGCTTCGCGGCGGATATCGCACTCATTCGCGTGAGGATCGGTAATATGCATTCCCGCTACCAGCAGCGTGCCGGAGGAAATCTCCTCCAGCTTATTAATGCAGCGTAGCAGCGTCGATTTACCCGACCCGGAAGGACCAATGATCACCACCACTTCACCGGCTTCAATTTTTAAATTGATGTCGTGCAGCACTTGAGTGGAACCGAAGTTCTTCGACACTGCGCTAAATTCAACCATGCTCATAAAATATGGATCCTTTTCTCCAGTTGCTTCAGGAGGAAACTCAGACACAGCGTTACCAGCAGGTAAATCATTGCCACTGCGGTCCAGACTTCCAGCGCGCGGAAATTACCGGCAATAATTTCCTGCCCCTGACGCGTCAATTCCGCCACACCAATCACAATAAACAGCGAGGTGTCTTTTATACTAATAATCCACTGATTACCTAACGCAGGGATCATACGGCGTAATGCCAGCGGCATAATGACATGCCATAGCGTGCTGCGTTGTGATAATCCCATCGCCAGGCTGGCCTCTCTGAATCCTTTATTAATTGAGAGAATCGCCCCGCGGGTGATTTCTGCAATATAAGCACCCGAGTTAATCACAATTGTCGTAATGGCTGCCGTTACCGGATCAATATGAACGGGTAACACCATGGGAAGTGCGAAGTAAATAAACATCACTTGCACCATAATCGGCGTGCCGCGGATTAACTCGACAAAGACTAACGAGACGGTTTTTGATATCTTTCCTCCAAGCGCACGGCAGGTTCCTGCCAGCAGGCCAATAACAAAACCACCCAATAAACCTGATAAAGAAATAATCAGCGTCAGCTGTAGTCCTTGCAACAACAGCGGCAGGGACTCCCAAATATATTTACTGTCGAAATTCATCATTCTACCCGTTAAGATGCAACGAGGTCGGATCGCTCCGACCTGGCGGGATTATTTTGGCTGTTTCGCAAACCACTTCACGTAGATCTTGCTGTAAGTCCCGTCCGCGCGTAAGGCCTCCAGTGCAGCGTTGATCTTTGGCTTCAGGGGGCTGTTTTTCTGCATCGCAAAGCCGTAGTGCTGCGGCAGAATGCTGTCGGTCTCGCCGGTAGATTTCACTTTGCCATCACCTGCCGTTTTGACGTAATAGAGCACGTTGGGTGAGTCATGTACCACGGCATCAAGATTACCTGCCTGCAAATCAAGATAGGCGTTATCGATATTCGGGAACTCGACATAATTCGCCTTATATTTGCTTTTCATAAAACTGGCCGCCGCTGTTCCCTGCTTCAGTCCCACTTTCTTATCCGCTAAATCGCTGAATTTAGCAATGGTATTATCGCTGCTTTTAACCGCCATTAATAAATCAGCATCATAATAACCCTCGCTGAAATCAACGACCTGTTTACGCGCGTCGGTTATAGTAATCCCCGCCATTGCAACATCGAGATTACGTGATTGCAAACCGGGAATCAGTCCGCCGAAATCCATTGGGCGCAATTCGTAGCTGACATTCATCTTTTTGGCAATGGCATCCCACAAATCTATATCAAAACCGACATATTTATCGCCTTGTTTAAATTCAAAGGGTACAAAAGCGGTATCAACTCCAACCGTTAATTTATCCTGTGCGCCTGCCACAAAACTGGCGGAACAAGCGACCAGCGCTAACGTAACTTTTAATTTGGTCAGTAATCCAGACATAATAACCCTCGGCGTCAGTGAAACAGCGTGCATGAATATCATCCGGCGAAATAAAATCGACGGAGTGGGAAATAAAAATAGTGACAGGCAGGGCGCACTTTCATGCGCCAACGTTAAAACGATAGCTTATGCGGGAATAATCTCATCCCGCGTGTCGGGTACCGGCGTCTGCGCGCCGTTCATTACCATTGAGAGAAAACTGTAATAACCCGTGATTCCGATCAGATCCACCACGCCTTTTTCACCCCACAGCGCGACAGCCTGCTGCCAGGTGGCATCGCTGACCTTCTGCTCCTCCTGTAACTCCTTGCAGAAGTGATAAATTACCCATTCATCCGGTTGCAGATCTTCAGGTAGACGTTTTTCATTAATCGCCTGCACCGCTGCCGCAGAGATGCCTTTCTCGCGAGCTATTGGCGCATGAATTGCCCATTCCACAGGCTGCGACCAGTGCCGTGCGGTCATTAAAATCGCCAGCTCCGACAAACGCTGTCCCAGGGCACTGCGATAACGCAGGTATTCCCCCATGCGTTGTGCATGCGCCATCAGCTCAGGACTGCGCAGCAGCGGCTCGAAGGGAGGCAGCAGGGCACCGCGTGGCCCATTGATGATCTCTTCGGCTAAGGAACGCTGCCGATCGTCCCACTCATGCTCCGCCAGGGGCGGTAAACGATTGATCATAATTTACTCGTCTCTTCGCGAATCACGGTGTTCAGCGTGTCCACCACAAAATCAAGCTGGGCTGGGGTGATAATAAACGGTGGGGCGATCAAAATATGGTCGCCATACTGCCCGTCAATGGTTCCCCCCATCGGATAGACCATCAGTCCGCGTGACATACAGTTTGCTTTGATCGCCGCATGCAGTTTCAGAGCAGGATCGAAGGGGGTTTTATTGCCTTTATCACGGACCAGCTCAACACCCGCAAACAAGCCGCGTCCACGCGTATCACCGACGTGGGGTAATTCCCCCAGCACTTCACGCAATGCGTTGTGCAGGTAATCACCCTGTTGCCTGACCGCCTGGAGCAAGTTATCGCGCTCAATCACCTGCTGCACCGCCAGGGCTGCGGAAGCGGCAGTCGCGTGACAAATGTAGGTGTGTCCGTGCTGGAACAGACCGCTGCCGGTTTGCAGCGCTGAGACAATCTTCTCGCTTGCTAGTACTGCACCAATCGGCTGATAGCCGCCCCCCAGTCCTTTCGCGATGGTCACCAAATCCGGCACCACATCATCCTGTTCAAACGCATGCAGCGTACCGGTGCGTCCCATGCCACACATGACTTCATCCGCGATGTAGAGAATGCCGTATTTATCGCACAGGTTGCGTACCCCTTTAAGATAGCCGGGAGTAGGGGGAGTGGCGCCGGTGGTGGCCCCCACCACGGTTTCTGCGCAGAAACCAATAATGGTCTCCGGACCGGCCTCAAGAATGGCGTGCTCCAGTTCGTTCAGCAAACGCGTGGTATATTGCTGCTGGGTTTCGTCAGCGCGGCGGTCGCGATACTCATTGCAGGCCGAAACACGGATAACGTCGATTAACAGGGGAGCAAACTGACGGCGACGCCATTCATTGCCTCCCACCGCGAGTGCCCCAAGGGTATTGCCATGATAGCTCTGTTTACGGGCGATAAATTTGGTGCGCGACGGCTGGCCGAGCTCAACAAAATACTGACGCGCCAGCTTGAGTGCGGTTTCGACCGCTTCCGAACCGCCCGAAACGAAATAGGCGTAGTTAAGATCGCCAGGCGCCGTGCGCGTCAGCTGTTCAGCAAGTTGTTCAACGGTGTCACTGGTAAAAAAACTGGTGTGGGCATAGGCCAGTTGATCGATCTGGCGATGCATTGCCGCCAGCACATCAGGATGCGCATGACCTAAACAGGAAACGGCGGCGCCACCGCAGGCATCCAGATACTGCTTTCCCTGTGCATCAAAAATGTACGCCCCTTGCGCACGCGCCGCGACGGCGGGCGTGCTGCGTAGGCTGCGGTGAATAATATGACTCATGCTGGTCCTGCTCCTGAATACGCTGTGTTAATAAAGCGCATCTTGCAGGATTCATTTGTATCACGTCAACGTTATTTGGATTCAAATGCATTCTCTTTTCTTATGCTGGAGGCAAATGAATCATTTTTCAGGGTTTCCGGGGCACGACATACGCACCCGAGTCGATGAGATAGCGTTCAGCATTTTCGATTTTACTCACCGCATCCCGACCATGGCGAGCCACCAGCATCGCCAGTAAACACTCGGCCAGCCCCATGCCCGAAACCACGGAAGGGAAAAACGACGGGCTGTCTGTGGAGAACAGCAGCGTGCAATCGGCAGCCTGTGCTAATGGTGAGACGGGAGAATCCGTGATGGCGACGATGGTCGCGCCCGCCTGCTGGGCCGCGCGTAAAACATCCAGCGACTCACGCGAATAGGGCGCAAAACTGGTGAGTAACAGGCAATCCTGTGCTGTTAATTCGCGGGTGAACACCTCGATGTTGCTCGCCAGACCATCAATGAGCGACACCTGCCGATTGAACAATCGATAGACATAAAACAGCGACCAGGCAATAGGAAAGCTGGCACGGAAGCCGCAAATGTAGACATTCTCCGCCGCGTCCAGCAGCGATACCGCTTGCTCCATGGCCTGATGGTTTTCATTTTGTGTAAACGCCAGATTGGCCTGATGTGCCTGAAACACCTCTTCATACAGCTGGGGTTGAGTGCCTTTGGCGATCAGTTTCTCGGCTTTGGAGACATATGTATCATTACGCAGTCCAAGCTCATCAATGAAAGCGTCCTTAAGTTCCCCCCAGCCGTTGTACCCTAATCGCTGCGCCAGTCGTAACAACGTAGCGGGTTTTACACCGGCTTCAGCGGCGAAGGCGCGCATCGATAGCACGACCAGTTGATTGGTATTCTGTAGTGAGAACTCGGCAGCGCGCTGTAATTCGGCAGACAATTCTCTGAATGTATTAACAATATTTTCCCTTGGATTCATAGCTACTATTTACGCTCTTTACGGTTAGCGTTGCTGGCGTCAGTGGACGGGACAGGGGCTTTTCCATTACATCAGGGGTTTCGAAAGACAGAAGGGAATCTACCTTAGCATTCGATAACAGTATTGTAACCCTGTTGTTGTGCTCCCTGAAGGGCATTGCCGGGTGGCGCCTACGCCTTACCCGGCCTACAAAAACCACCAACCAAACCGGCCGCTATCCCTCGCTCATCATCGTCAGAAACCGCTTCACCGTCCGCGAGCGTTCAAAACGCCGCCAGCAGAGCGCGATATCGGTATAAAGCTCCGGCGAGCTCAGCGTGTGGTAGGTGACATTCGGCGCAGAAATGGCCGCCATGGATTTCGGTACCAGCGCGAAGCCGCCACCCGCGGAAACCATGCTCAGGGAGGATGAAAGCTGTGACGACTGCAGCGCGTGCTGCACGTCGATCCCGGCCCGTTCGCAGCAGCCGTGAACCCGGTCGTACAGGCCGGGCGCGACCTCCTGCGGGAACAGCACCACCGGCGTATCCCGGAGCTGGTCCAGCGCCAGATCGCCGCACGTCGCCAGCGGATGGTCGCGATGCAGCGCCACCACCATCGGCTCCCGGTCGAGGATTTTTAACTCGAAGGCCTTGCTGCTCTCGCACGGCAGGCGCACGAAGGCGATATCCAGTTCACCCTCCGCCAGCATCGTCGTCAGCGACGACATATTGGCTTCCACCTGGTGAACCTGCACCGCCATGTTCTGCACCTGATACTGGCGAATCAGGGCAAAAATTTTGGGATGAAAAGCGTCGGAGCTGGTGATGCCAATCGACAGGTTGCCGTTCAGCCCGCGGGCGATACCGCGGGCTTTCTCCAGCGCGGCGTCGCTCAGCGCCAGAATCTTACAGGCATCCTCGTAGAAGGCTTCTCCCGCCTCGGTCAGCTCCACGCCCCGCGTCAGGCGCCTGAACAGCGGCGTGCCCACTTCCTCTTCGAGCCGTTTGATCTGCTGACTCAGAGGAGGCTGTGAAATACCCAGCGCTTCGGCCGCCCTGGTGAAGTGTCGCTCGCGTGCAACCGCGACAAAATACCGCAGATAACGAAGTTCCATATCAAAAACGTCTCAAACCACCATGGATTCTATATTGGAACTCTCTGCTGAATCGGGTCAACATTTATTTAACCTTTCTAAATAAAGTTGAAGAGGACGAGCGTGATGATGCATTCATCTGCCTGCGACTGTGAGGCCAGCTTGTGCGAGACCCTGCGCGGGTTCTCCGCCCGGCATCCTGACAGCGTGATCTATCAGACATCGCTAATGAGCGCCCTGCTAAGCGGCGTGTATGAGGGGGAGACCACCATCGCCGATCTGCTGGCGCACGGTGATTTTGGTCTGGGCACCTTCAACGAGCTGGACGGCGAAATGATTGCCTTCAGCAGCCAGGTGTATCAGCTGCGCGCCGACGGCAGCGCCCGGGCCGCGAAGCCAGAGCAGAAAACGCCGTTCGCGGTGATGACCTGGTTCCAGCCGCAGTATCGCAAAACCTTCGAGGGGCCGGTCAGCCGTCAGCAGATCCACGACGTGATCGACCAACAGATCCCCTCCGATAACCTGTTCTGCGCCCTGCGTATCGACGGCAACTTCCGCCACGCCCACACCCGCACCGTACCGCGCCAGACGCCGCCGTACCGCGCGATGACCGACGTGCTGGACGACCAGCCGGTGTTCCGCTTCAACCAGCGCGAAGGGGTGCTGGTCGGATTCCGCACGCCGCAGCATATGCAGGGGATCAACGTGGCGGGTTACCACGAACACTTCATCACCGATGACCGTCAGGGCGGAGGCCATCTGCTCGACTACCAGCTGGAGAGCGGCGTGCTCACCTTCGGTGAAATTCACAAGCTGATGATTGACCTGCCCGCCGACAGCGCGTTTTTACAGGCCAACCTGCACCCCAGCGACCTCGATGCCGCGATCCGTTCCGTCGAAAACTAACAGGAGAACTACCGTGAACAGTGAGAAACAGTCACGTCAGTGGGCGCACGGCGCCGATTTGGTTGTCGGCCAGCTGGAAGCGCAGGGCGTGAAGCAGGTGTTCGGGATCCCGGGTGCGAAAATCGACAAAGTCTTTGATTCCCTGCTGGACTCATCCATTGAAATCATCCCGGTGCGCCACGAGGCCAACGCGGCGTTTATGGCGGCGGCAGTAGGGCGGTTGACCGGTAAAGCCGGGGTGGCACTGGTCACCTCCGGGCCGGGCTGCTCGAACCTGATCACCGGCATCGCCACCGCCAACAGCGAAGGCGACCCGGTGGTGGCGCTGGGCGGGGCGGTGAAGCGGGCGGATAAAGCCAAGCTGGTGCACCAGAGCATGGACACCGTCGCCATGTTCAGCCCGGTCACCAAATACGCGGTGGAAGTCAGTTCACCGGATGCGATTGCCGAAGTGGTATCGAACGCGTTTCGCGCCGCCGAGCACGGCAGGCCGGGGGGCGCGTTCGTCAGCCTGCCGCAGGATATTGTCGACCAGCCCGCTACAGGGGCAATTTTACCTGCCAGCGGCCCGGCGCTGATGGGCCCGGCGCCGGAGTCCGCCATTAACGACGTGGCGAAGCTTATCGAAAAGGCCAAAAACCCGGTCATCCTGCTGGGCCTGATGGCGAGCCAGCCGGCCAACAGCGCGGCGCTGCGCAAGCTGCTGGAGAAAAGCCGTATTCCGGTCACCAGCACCTATCAGGCCGCCGGGGCGGTGAACCAGGAGCACTTCACCCGCTTCGCCGGACGCGTCGGTCTGTTCAATAACCAGGCGGGCGACAGGCTGCTCCATCTGGCGGACCTGATTATCTGCATCGGCTACAGCCCTGTGGAATACGAGCCGTCGATGTGGAACAGCGGCGACGCCACGCTGGTGCACATTGACGTGCTGCCCGCCTATGAAGAGCGTAACTACGTGCCGGATCTGGAGCTGGTAGGGGACATCGCCGAAACCCTGAATCTGCTCGCGAACCGCATCGATCACAAGCTGGAGCTGAGCCAGCGAGCCTCAGAGATTCTGGTCGACCGCCAGCATCAGCGCGATCTGCTCGATCGCCGTGGCGCGTCCCTCAACCAGTTTGCCTTGCATCCGCTGCGCATCGTTCGCGCCATGCAGGACATCGTCAATAACGACGTCACGCTCACCGTGGATATGGGCAGCTTCCACATCTGGATCGCCCGCTACCTCTACAGCTTCCGGGCGCGTCAGGTGATGATCTCCAACGGTCAGCAGACCATGGGCGTCGCGCTGCCGTGGGCCATTGGTGCGTGGCTGGTCAACCCGGGGCGCAAGGTGGTGTCGGTCTCCGGTGATGGCGGCTTCCTGCAGTCGAGCATGGAGCTGGAAACTGCGGTACGTCTCAACGCCAACGTGCTGCACATCATCTGGGTGGATAACGGCTACAACATGGTCGCCATTCAGGAAGAGAAAAAGTACCAGCGTCTTTCCGGCGTCGAGTTCGGCCCGGTCGATTTCAAAGCCTATGCCGACGCCTTCGGCGCGAAGGGCTTTGCCGTGGAGAGCGCCGGGGCGCTCGAGCCGACGCTGCGCGCGGCGATGGATGTCAATGGCCCGGCCGTGGTGGCCATTCCCGTCGACTACAGCGATAACCCGCTGCTGATGGGCCAGCTCCATCTCAGCCAGATTTTGTGACTCACGATAAGGACAGAGAAATGCAAAAAGTTGCTCTCGTAACAGGCTCAGGCCAGGGGATTGGTAAAGCGATTGCGCTGCGCCTGGTGAAAGATGGCTTTGCCGTCGCCATCGCCGACTATAACGCTGAGACGGCAAGAGCCGTTGCCGACGAAATCATCCGCAACGGCGGTAACGCCGTCGCCGTGAAGGTGGATGTCTCTGACCGCGAGCAGGTGTTTGCGGCTGTCGAGAAAGCCCGCACCGCGCTGGGCGGTTTCCACGTGATCGTTAACAACGCCGGGATCGCGCCGTCCACCCCGATCGAATCCATCACCCCGGAGATTGTCGATAAGGTCTACAACATTAACGTGAAAGGGGTGATCTGGGGCATTCAGGCCGCGATTGACGCGTTTCGTAAAGAGGGGCACGGCGGGAAAATCATCAACGCTTGTTCCCAGGCGGGCCACACCGGTAACCCGGAGCTGGCCGTCTACAGTTCCAGCAAGTTCGCGGTGCGCGGCTTAACCCAGACCGCCGCACGGGATCTCGCGCCGCTGGGGATCACCGTTAACGCTTACTGCCCGGGCATCGTGAAAACGCCGATGTGGGCGGAGATCGACCGTCAGGTCTCCGAGGCAGCGGGTAAACCGCTCGGCTACGGCACTGAAACCTTTGCCAAACGCATCACGCTTGGCCGCCTGTCCGAACCGGAAGATGTCGCTGCCTGCGTCTCATACCTGGCAGGACCCGATTCCGACTACATGACCGGCCAGTCGCTGTTGATTGATGGTGGGATGGTGTTCAACTAAATACTCAATACTAATAAGCTCTGACATGAGTTTTCCCCTGCCCCCGTGCAGGGGCTTTTTTTTGTCTCCTCCGCCATTGTGCATTACACTGCGCGCTGCAAAACTTTAGTCATTACGATCTGACAGGCGGTAACAGCGATGAACGGAACAATCACGACGTGGTTTAAAGATAAAGGCTTTGGATTTATCAAAGATGAAAACGGCGACAACCGCTATTTTCATGTGATTAAGGTCGCCAACCCTGATCTGATTAAGAAAGACGCGGCGGTCACCTTCGAGCCGACCACCAACAACAAAGGGCTTTCCGCCTATGCGGTGAAGGTGATCCCGGAAAGCAAGCATCTCTATATTGCGGGCGAGCGCGTGAAGCTCACCTCGATCAAATCCTTCGTGGTGTTCAGTGAAGAAGAGCCCGTGGATACCAAAATCGATAAAGAGAATGCGGTGCTGTCGGTCGGGCTGCTGATGAACAGCATCAAACCGAAATCCGACAAAAAGCCGGGCGAAATGCGCACGGTGAAGAAGCTGGCGATCACCACCTTCCAGAATACGACGTTGATCTTCACCGAAGATGAGATCGACATCGATGCCACGGTGAAGCTGCTCAAGTGATTTGTTGCCGGGTGGCGGCGACGCCTTACCCGGCCTACGAAATCCGTGTGGCACTTGCCGCCGCACGGTTTACCCCATTCTGTGCTCGCCCCGCAACATCGCCTCCCGGTCAAACACCTTCTGGATCTCCCCATGCGCCATAAACGCCGCCCGGTCGGACATATGCGCAACCACGTCCGCGTCGTGGCTCACCAGCAGATAGGTCATCTCGTGCCTGGCTTTTAAGCGGTTGAGCAGGTTCAGAATTTCCGCCTGGACGGACATATCCAGCGCCGAGGTGGGTTCATCCAGCAGCAGAAGCTGCGGGCGCAGCAGCAGCGCCCGGGCAATCGCCACGCGCTGACGCTGGCCGCCGGAAAGCTGGTGTGGATAACGTTTACCCGCATCGGCGGAAAGCCCCACCTGCTGTAGCGCATCCACTACCTTTTCCGCAATCTGCGTTTCACCGTGGATTGTTAACGGCTCCGAAAGGGTGCGTGCAATCGTGTGGTTTGGGTGCAGCGAGGCCCACGGATCCTGAAACACCATCTGCACGTTGCGGCGCAGCGGGCCGGTAAAACGCTGCCCTGGCCGAACCGCGTCGCCCAGCAGCGAGAGGCTTCCGCGCCACTCGCGCTGCAGCCCCGCCAGCACGCGCAGAAGGGTTGATTTCCCGCAACCGGATTCGCCAATCAGGCTGAAGGTTTCCCCTTTTTCGACGCTAAAGCTGGCGGCGGATACCGCCGTTTTCTCCCCGAAGCTCACATGGAGCTGATTCACCTCAACGAGCGACATCACCGGCCTCCTTCCACGGCTGCGAACGGTCAAGCGTCGGCAGCATCTGTCCATAGGTACTGGCGTTCGGGCGGCAGGTCCACAGGGTGCGGGTGTACGGATGCGTTGCCTGCGGGAGCTGGCGTGCCGCCATCTCGTCGACCTTTTCGCCCTGATACATCACCAGCACCCGGTCGCAGTGCTCCGCCACCAGCGGCAGGTCGTGGCTGATTAACAGCATCGCCATCTGTCGCGCTTCGCACTGCTGCACCAGCAGCTCGAGGATCTGGTTACGCAGGCGGGCGTCCAGCGCCGACGTCGGTTCGTCGGCAATCAGCACCTGCGGGTTGTTGATCAGCGCCATCGCAATCATCACCCGCTGCCCCATGCCGCCGGAGAGTTCGCCGGGATAACGCTGAAGCACGTGCTCATTGAGCCCGACGGCGCGGATAATATCGTGTATACGTTCAAGGCGTTCTGAACGGGGCAGGCGCTGATGCAGAGTCAGTGCCTCTTGTAGTTGAGCGGCGACGCTTTTCACCGGATTAAGCGCATAGCGCGGATCCTGCAGGACCATCGCAATGCCGTTGCCGCGCAGCGCCTGCCAGCGGCGGCTGTTCAGGGTCAGCACATCATTGCCCAGCACGTTAAGCTGCTTAGCGCGCACGATGCCGGGCTGGCGTACCAGCCCCATCAGGGCGCGGGCAGACATGGATTTCCCCGAGCCGGATTCACCCACCAGCGCCAGCCGCTCGTTGCCTAACGTAAAGCTCAGGCCGTTGACCACGCGGGCGGCGGGGTAGTCGATATTCAGCGCATCGACGATAACGCGGTGTTCAGTCATGCTGTGGCTCCAGTACGTCGCGCAGGCCATCGCCCAGCAGGTTAAAGGCCAGGCTGGCAAACAGAATGGCCGCGCCCGGAATGGCGGCAATCCACCACTGGTCGAAAATCACCTGCATGCCGTCAGCAATCATCGCTCCCCATTCGGCCATCGGCGGACGTGCGCCGAGGCCGAGGAAGCCCAGCCCGGCGGCAGCCAGAATAATCCCTGCCAGATCCAGCGCTAAGCGCACAATCGCGGAGGGCAGACACAGGGGCAGAATATGGCCGACCAGCAGGCGCAGGCCGCGAATACCCATCATCTCCGCGGCGGCGAGGTAATCGCTGTGGCGCAGGCGTTGAATTTCACTCCGGGCCTGACGCGCATAGGCCGGCCAGGTGGTTAAGGCCAGCGCCAGCGCGCCGTTGACCAGCCCCGGGCCGAGCATCGCCACAAACGCGAAGGCGAGGATCAGGCGCGGCATCGACATCACCACGTCGGTAAAGCGCATCAGGATGCGCTCCAGCCAGCCGCCGTAGTAACCGGATAATATGCCCACCAGCAGACCGGCGGGGAGGGTGATAACGGTCACTAAAGCGACCAGCCCGAGCGCCGGGCGGGTGCCGTAAATCAGGCGCGAGAGCAGATCGCGCCCGTAGCTGTCGGTGCCCAGCCAGTGCTGAGCGTTCGGTGCCTGCAGGCGCGCGGCGGCGTCCTGCCAGTTTGGGTCCACCGGCGCAAGCCAGGGCGCGAACAGGGCTGTCAGCACCAGCAGCGCGATGGCGATCAGCCCGCAAAAGGCGGCGGGGGAGCGGCGCAGGCGGCGTAAGAAAAGATAAAACGGCATCAGCGCACCCTGGGGTCGGTTGCCCGCACAAGCAGGTCGGTAAGGTTATTGATCAGCACAAAACAGATACCAATCAGCAGCGTGCCGCCCATCACCGCCGTAGTGTCTCCGGCGAACAGAGCGGTGGTGAGATAGCGCCCGATGCCCGGCCACGAGAAGACGGTTTCCGTTAACACCGCGCCTTCCAGCATGCTGGTATAGGCCAGAGCAATCACCGTCAGCAGGGTGCTGCGAATGTTCGGCAGCACGTGGCGCAGCAGAATGGTCATCTCCCCGGCGCCCTTGGCGCGGGCGAGCAGGATGTACTCTTTGTTCATCTCGCTCAGACAGGCGGAGCGCGTCAGGCGGGTAATGCTCGCCAGCGAGTAGTAGGCCAGCAGCAGCACCGGCAGCACCAGGTGGCTGACGGCATTACGAAATGCCTCCCGGTCGCCGGAAAGCCAGGTATCAATCAGCGCAAAGCCGGTGCGCGGCTCCACGGTAAACTGCCAGATGTCGTCCAGCCTGCCGGGGCCCGCGCTCCACTGCAGCTTCGCGTAGAACAGGGCCAGCATCAGCAGCCCGAGCCAGAAAATCGGCACCGAGTTACCGAGCAGGGTGAGCGTTCTGATGGCTAAATCGAGCGGCGAACCGGCGTAGCGGGCGCACAGTATCCCGGCAACCACGCCGAGCACGGTGCCGATAATCAGCGCCAGGGTGGCCAGTTCGAGCGTGGCGGGAAAGGCGTGCAGCAGATCCTGCAGCACCGGCTGTCCGGTGGCGCTGGCGGTGCCTAAATCACCGTGGGCGAGGCTCTGCAGATAGTGCCAGAACTGCACGGGCAGCGGTCGATCCAGTCCGAGCTGGTGGCGAACCTGATCGTACGTGGACTGGCTGGCGTGATCGCCGACGATCTGCAGCACGCGATCGACCGGGGAAAACGCCGAAAGCGCAAAGGTGACGAGCAGCAGCCCGAAAAGCGTCAGCAGCAGGGTCAGCAGACCCTGAAGCACGCGGGTGGAAAGATGTGGCATGGGAAATCTCTTCATGCCGGGTGGCGGCTTTGCCTTACCCGGCCTACAAAAACCGAGAACGTAGGCCGGGTAAGCGCAGCGCCACCCGGCAACAAGGGCTACTTCGTGACGCGATCGTACCAGACCATATCCGCGTTCAGCCCCTGCTGATACCCCTTCACGTTTTCGCGCACGACGACTTGGGTTTTGCCCTGGTCGACGAACACATACGGCGAGTTGTGCTGCAGCTGTTCCTGCATTTTCTTGTACAGATCCAGACGTTTCGCCGGATCCGGCTCGGCCACCGCCGCCAGCGTGGCCTTGTTCAGCTCCGGAATTTTCCAGCCGTTCAGTCCGGCCACGGTACTGGATTTGCCGTCGTTCCACGCGAAAGCGCTGGCGTTGGAGTGCGCATCAAAATAGTCCGGGATCCACAGACGAATTGCCGCCTGATGCTGCTTCGCACGCACGCGGGCGTACACCTGGCTACCGGCGGCGGGCAACAGATCCACCTTCACGCCACCCTGCGCGAAGCTCGCCTGCATCGACTGCGCGATGGTGATAAACGGCGGCTTGTTCTCCACGTCCAGGGTGAAGTGGGCGTCTTTAATACCCGCTTTGGCGAGGATGGCTTTCGCTTTCGCCGGATCAAATTTAAACGGATTATCTTCCAGGGCGCCCGGCAGACCGACCGGCAGGAAGCTCTGATGGACAAAATACTGGCCTTTCAGCAGGTTTTTGGTAATGCCGTCATAGTCCACCAGCCAGCGCGCCGCTTCCCAGAAGGCCGGGTTGTTCAGCAGCGGGTTGGCGCTGTTGCCGGTGTTAAACACCAGGTAATTCTGCTCCGCAGACGGGATGCTCAGTACCTTCACGCCCGGCTTGCCGTCGAGCGCGCTGATCTGGTCTGCACCCAGATCGCGCGCCACGTCCGCGTCGCCCTGCTGGATCAGCAGGCGGCGGGAAGCCGGATCGGGAACGTTTTTAATGATGATGCTCTTAAGCTTCGGCGCGCCACCGGGCGCGGAGTCGTTGGCTTCCAGCACAATGGCCTGATGCGGCTGGTAGACGCGCATTTTGAACGCGCCGCTGCCCGCCGAGTGCATTTTCAGCCACGCGTTGCCGAAGTCGTTATCCTTCACGTTCGCTGCGACCTGCTTCTCATCGACGATGGAGGCGATCGGCGTGGAGAGAATGTTGAGCGCCACGGCAGGGCTGACGTCCGCCGTCCAGTGCAGTTGCACGGTGTGGTCATCCACTTTCTTCAGCTGGCTGACGATGTTGCCCGCCTCCCATCCCAGCACGTTGAGAATAAAGGCCGGTGATTTGTTCAGCGTCACGGCGCGGGTATAGGAGAAGATCACGTCTTCCGGACGCAGCGGGTTGCCGGAGGCAAATCTGGCATCGGGCCTGAGTTTGATAGTCAGGGTTTTTGCTGCCGCGTCCGCCTGCCAGCTTTCTGCCAGAATCGGGGTGATTTTTTCCGGGTTGTTGCGGTCCGGCTGCACCAGGCGCTGATACAGGCTGGGCACGGTCTGGATACTGGAAAGCTCGTTGGCTTCGGCCGGGTCGAGGCTCACAATGTCATCAAGTCCCTGGGCGACAACCAGCGTATTGGGGGGCGTAGCCGCGTGAGCCGCAGCGGAGAGTGTAGCCAGCACCAGTAAAGGCAGCAGTTTTTTTGTCATAGCGATCCCTGAAGAAAATATATTGTTTGTTTTATGTTCCGCTACGTTAGGCTGGCGAAGGACATACGCAAAGTCGAAATTCTGCTTTGCTTATGCCCTCCAGGAATAATGCATGCGTTCGGGCTATTAACATACGCTGCTTTTCGCCCGCTTTTTAACCTGCTATAACAAACTCCTTACCTTTCAGGGAGTCATTGCCGTGCCCGAAATCAATCAACATGGTCAAACCGTCAACGATATTGTTCCCGACTGGAAAGGCGCGCGCGTGCTGACCCGCACGCCGCTGTTCGGCCTGTATTGCCGTCTGGAGCCGCTGGATGCCGATCGCCACGCGGTCGATCTTTACGAGGCCTACGCGCTGGGTGACGACAGCGACTGGACGTGGCTTGCCAGCACACAGCCCATGAGTGTGGAAGCCACTGCGCATTGGATCATGGCGAAGGTGATGGACGATGAGCTGGTGCCGTTTGCCGTCATTGATTTACGCACCGAGCGCGCGGTGGGGCTGGTGAGCTATATGGCCAACGAGCGGCTGCTGGGGTCGGTCGAAATCGGTCACGTGACCTGGTCGCGGAAGATGAAAGGCTCCCGCATCGGGACCGAAACGGTATGGCTGCTGCTGAAAAATGCGTTCGAACACGGCTACCGCCGGGTGGAGTGGAAGTGCGATTCGATGAACATCGCCTCGCGCAGGGCGGCGGAGCGGCTGGGGTTTGTCTGGGAAGGGCGGCTGCGGCAGAAGCTGGTGCGCAAGGGGCGTAACCGCGACAGCGATATGCTTTCTATTATTGACGGCGAATGGCCGCAAAGAGACGCGGAACTGCGCGCCTGGCTGGCGGCGGAGAATTTTGACGGGGAGGGGCGGCAGATTACGCGGTTAGAGGCGTTTCGGACGTAATTTTCCCTCATCTAACCCTCTCCCCAAAGGGGAGAGGGTTAGAGTGAGGGGCACTCAGCGCCTCACCGGTGCCCCGTTCGCCACATAATACGCCGCCGTGCTCTTCGCCAGCGGCTCGCGCCCGCGAATGGCGTCGGCAATTTTCTCGCCGATCATAATGGTCGTGGCGTTCAGGTTGCCGGTAATGATTTGCGGCATAATCGACGCATCCACCACCCGTAGCCCTTCCAGCCCGTGAACGCGGCCTTCGCCGTCGACCACCGCCATCTCGTCATAGCCCATTTTGCAGCTCCCGCACGGGTGGAAGGCGGTTTCGGCGTGGTTACGCACGAACTCGTCCAACTGCTCGTCGGTCTGGCATTCGATACCGGGGCTGATTTCGCGGCCGCGGTATTTGTCCAGCGCCGGTTGGTGCATGATCTCACGGGTGATGCGGATTGCGTCGCGGAACTCCTGCCAGTCCTGCTCGTGGGACATATAGTTGAACAGGATCGCCGGATGCTGGTGCGGATCGCGCGATTTAATACGCACGTGCCCGCGGCTCGGCGAGCGCATGGAGCCCACGTGGCACTGGAAGCCGTGCTCTTTTACCGCGTTTGAACCGTTGTAGTTAATGGCTACCGGCAGGAAGTGGTACTGAATGTTCGGCCATTCAAACTCCTCGCGGCTGCGGATAAACCCGCCCGCCTCGAAGTGGTTGCTCGCCCCCACGCCGGTGCCGCCAAACAGCCACTCGGCACCAATCTTCGGCTGGTTCCACCACTGCAGGGCAGGGTACAGGGAGACCGGCTCTTTACATTCGTACTGGAGGTACATCTCCAGGTGATCCTGCAGGTTTTCGCCCACGCCGGGCAGGTCGTGGACCAGCGGAATATCGAACTGCTTCAGCAGGTCCGCGTTGCCCACGCCGGAGCGCTGAAGGATCTGCGGCGAAGCAATCGCGCCTGCACACAGCAGCACCTCTTTTTTCGCCGCCGCTCTGGACGGAATAGTGCTTTCGCCCTCCAGCCACTCGACGCCTGACGCACGTTTGCCGTCAAACAGAATGCGATCGGTCATGGCGTGGGTGCGGATGGTCAGGTTCGGACGCGGTTTGGCCTGATCGAGATAGCCGCGCGCGGTGCTGGCGCGTCGGCCCTGCGGCGTGACCGTGCGGTCCATCGGGCCGAAGCCTTCCTGCTGGTAGCCGTTGAGGTCGTCGGTGCGCGGATAGCCCGCCTGTACGCCCGCTTCCACCATCGCTTCAAACAGCGGGTTCACGCCCGGTTTGGAGGTGGTGACGCTCACCGGGCCGTCGCCGCCGTGGTAGTCGTTCGGCCCCACGTCGCGGGTTTCTGCCTTGCGGTAGTAGGGCAGGCAGTTGAGATAGCTCCAGTGTTCCAGACCTGGCTCTTTGGCCCAGTTGTCCAGATCCATCGCGTTACCGCGGATGTAGCACATGCCGTTAATCAGCGACGAGCCGCCCAGCCCTTTGCCGCGTCCGCACTCCATGCGGCGGTTGTTCATGTACGGCTCAGGTTCGGTTTCGTACGCCCAGTTGTAGCGCTTGCCCTGCAGCGGAAACGCCAGCGCGGCGGGCATCTGGGTGCGGAAGTCAAAGCGGTAATCCGGGCCGCCCGCCTCAAGCAGCAGGACGGTGGTAGCCGGATCTTCAGTCAGTCGTGTCGCCAGAACGTTGCCGGCAGAGCCGGCTCCGATAATGATGTAGTCAAATTGCAAAAAAACCTCCCGGTTAAAATATGGACTGGAATTTACCCATCTCAACCTGGATGGACTTCACCTGGGTGTAGCTTTGCAGCGTCATCACCCCATTCTCGCGGCCAATGCCGGAGTGTTTGTAGCCGCCAACCGGCATTTCCGCCGGGGATTCCCCCCAGGTGTTGATCCAGCAGATGCCCGCTTCGAGCTGATGAATGGCGCCGTGGGCGCGGTTCAGATCGGCCGTGACGATACCCGCCGCCAGACCGTAGTCGGTATCGTTGGCGCGGCGGATCGCCTCTTCCTCGGACGCGTAGGTGAGGATGGACATCACCGGGCCGAAGATCTCCTCGCGCACGATGGTCATCTCGTCGGTGCAGTCAGTGAACACGGTCGGGGCCACCCACGCGCCGTTATCAAAACCTTCGCCCTTCAGCACGTCGCCGCCGCACAGCACGCGCGCGCCTTCTGCTTTGCCTTTGGCGATGTAGCGCAGCACATTATCACGGTGCGGGAAGCTGACCAGCGGGCCAAAGTTGGTGCGTTCATCGAACAGATCGCCCGCGCGGATGCGGCCCACGCGCTCAACGATTTTCTGCTCAAACGCTGCCTTAACCTTTGCGGGGACGAACACGCGGGTGCCGTTGGTGCACACCTGGCCGGAGCTGAAGAAGTTCGCCATCATGGCGATGTCAGCCGCGAGATCGAGATCCGCGTCGTCGAAAATAATCAGCGGAGATTTGCCACCCAGCTCCATCGTCACCTCTTTCAGGGACGAGCCCGCCGCGTTGGCCATCACTTTTTTGCCGCTGGCGACGCCGCCGGTAAAGGAGACTTTAGCGATACCCGGATGTTCAGTGAGGTACTGGCCGGTCTCCGCACCCACGCCCGGCAGGACGTTAAACACGCCGTCCGGCAGACCCGCTTCGGTATAGATTTCGGCAAGTTTCAGGGCGGTAAGCGGGGTCACTTCGCTCGGCTTGAAGATCATCGCGTTACCTGCCGCCAGCGCCGGGGCGGATTTCCACAGGGCGATCTGGATCGGGTAGTTCCACGCGCCAATGCCCGCCACTACGCCCAGCGGTTCGCGGCGGGTATAGACGAACGACGTCTCGCGCAGGGGGATCTGGCTGCCTTCCAGCGCCGGGATCAGCCCCGCGTAATACTCCAGCACGTCCGCGCCGGTGACGATGTCCACGGTTGAGGTTTCGGAATACGCTTTACCGGTGTCGAGGGTTTCCAGCTTTGCCAGCTCGTCGTTACGCTCGCGCAGGATGTCGACGGCGCGACGCAGAATGCGCGAACGCTCCATCGCAGTCATTGCCGCCCAGATCTTTTGCCCGCGCTTTGCGCTTTCCACGGCGCGGTCCACATCCTCGCGCCCGGCGGCCTGCACGCTTGCCAGGACTTCACCGTTGGCCGGGTTAATGGTCTCGAAGGTGCGACCGCTGGTGGCGGATGTATAACCACCATTGATATAAAGCTGCTGTTCTGCCATTCGGGACATAAATTCTCCTCGGTTATTCGGTCGGTAAATGCTGGCTGATGAAGTGGCTGGTGAGCGACTGGGCCAGATTTTTATCCAGCGGTTTACCGCTCAGGGCGGCACGCAGCCACAGGCCGTCAATCAGTGCCGCCAGCCCGTAGCCCGCTTCCTGGGCCTGTTCGCGCGGCAGCTCGCGGCGGAACTCGTACACCAGGTTTGAGAGCAGGCGGCGGCTGCTCACCTGCTGCAGGCGGTAGAGCATCGGCTGGTGCATGCTGCTCGCCCAGAAGGCCAGCCAGGCCTTCATCGCCGCGCTGCTGACCTGGGTTTCATCAAAGTTACCGCCGACAATCGCCTGCAGGCGCTGCTCCGCGCTGCCGTCCGGCAGGGCGTGCAGGCGGCTTAATACCGCGTCGCGCAGCTGGCCGGTGATGTCGCGCATGGTCGCTTCCAGCAGGCCGTTTTTGTCTCTGAAGTAGTGACTGATGATCCCCGTGGAAACGCCTGCACGACGGGCGATCTGCGCGATCGTCGCGTCATGCATTCCCACTTCATTTATTGCTTCCAGCGTGGCGTTGATCAGTTGCCTGCGCCGGATCGGCTGCATCCCCACTTTGGGCATTATTGCCACTCCATTCATCAGCGTTGGTTAACCATTAAAGCGGTTTTTGATTGGACGTTCAATATAAAATGTGTCTTAATTGTTGCGGATTTGGATTTTAATAGTTACAAAAACAGTGGGGATACTGGATGACAGATCTTTCGCAAAACAGAGAAAAGGACAAAATCAATCCGGTTGTTTTTTATACTTCCGCAGGACTGATTTTGTTGTTTTCCCTGACGACGATCTTCTTTAGCAACTTCTCTGCCGAGTGGATTGGACGCACCCTGAACTGGGTGTCGAAGACCTTCGGCTGGTACTACTTACTGGCGGCGACGCTCTATATCGTCTTTGTGGTCTGCGTGGCCTGCTCGCGTTTCGGCTCCGTAAAGCTCGGGCCCGAGCACTCAAAACCCGAGTTCAGCCTGCTGAGCTGGGCGGCGATGCTGTTTGCCGCAGGTATCGGCATCGATCTGATGTTCTTCTCCGTGGCCGAACCGGTCACGCAGTATATGCAGCCGCCGGAAGGGGCGGGGCAGACGATGGAGGCCGCGCGCCAGGCGATGGTCTGGACCCTGTTCCACTACGGCCTGACCGGCTGGTCGATGTACGCCCTGATGGGGATGGCGCTGGGATACTTTAGCTACCGTTATAATTTGCCTCTGACCATCCGCTCCGCGCTGTACCCGATATTCGGGAAAAAAATAAACGGCCCGATTGGCCACAGCGTGGATATTGCAGCGGTGATCGGCACCATCTTCGGGATCGCCACCACGCTGGGGATTGGCGTGGTGCAGCTCAACTATGGGCTGAGCGTGCTGTTTGATATTCCGGATTCGATGGCGGCGAAAGCGGCGCTGATTGCCCTCTCGGTGATTATCGCCACTATTTCGGTGACTTCCGGCGTGGATAAGGGCATCCGCGTGCTCTCCGAGCTGAACGTCGCGCTGGCGCTGGGTCTGATCCTGTTCGTGTTGTTTATGGGCGATACCTCGTTCCTGCTCAATGCCTTAGTGCTGAACGTGGGCGACTACGTGAACCGCTTTATGGGCATGACGCTGAACAGCTTCGCCTTTGATCGTCCGGTGGAGTGGATGAACAACTGGACGCTCTTCTTCTGGGCGTGGTGGGTGGCGTGGTCGCCGTTCGTTGGCCTGTTCCTGGCGCGTATTTCACGTGGCCGCACCATCCGTCAGTTTGTGATGGGCACGCTGATTATCCCGTTCACCTTTACGCTGCTGTGGCTGTCGGTGTTTGGTAACAGCGCGCTGCATGAGATTATCCACGGCAACGCGACCTTTGCGCAGGAAGCGATGGCGCACCCGGAGCGCGGCTTCTACAGCCTGCTGGCGCAGTATCCGGCGTTTACCTTTAGCGCGTCCGTGGCGACCATTACCGGCCTGCTGTTCTACGTCACCTCGGCGGATTCCGGCGCGCTGGTGCTGGGCAACTTCACCTCGAAGCTCAAGGACATCAACAGCGACGCGCCAAACTGGCTGCGCATCTTCTGGTCGGTCGCCATCGGCCTGCTGACGCTCGGCATGCTGATGACCAACGGCATTTCCGCCCTGCAGAACACCACGGTGATCATGGGGCTGCCGTTCAGCTTCGTCATTTTCTTCGTGATGGCCGGGCTGTATAAATCTCTCAAAGTGGAAGATTACCGCCGCGTCAGCGCCAGCCGCGACACCGCGCCACGTCCGATGGGGGCGCAGGACAGGCTGAGCTGGAAGAAACGCCTGTCGCGCCTGATGAACTACCCGGGCACGCGCTACACCCGCCAGATGATGGAGACGGTCTGTTTCCCGGCGATGGAGGAGGTGGCGCAGGAGCTGAAACTGCGTGGCGCTTATGTGGAGCTGAAAAACCTGCCGCCGGAAGAGGGGGAAAACCTGGGGCATCTGGATCTGCTGGTGCACATGGGCGACGAGCAGAACTTTGTCTACCAGATCTGGCCGCAGCAGTACTCGGTACCCGGATTCACCTACCGGGCGCGCAGCGGGAAATCGACCTACTACCGGCTGGAGACCTTCCTGCTGGAAGGGAGTCAGGGAAATGATTTGATGGATTACAGCAAGGAGCAGGTGATTACGGACATTCTGGACCAGTATGAACGGCACCTGAACTTTATCCATCTGCACAGGGAAGCGCCGGGGAATAGCGTGATGTTTCCGGATGTTTGAGGCTTGATCTGAAGAACGTACAAAGGCATCGTCGCATCCCTCATGCCGGGTGGCGGCGATGCCTTACCCGGCCTACAAAACCGGTTTACCGTAGGCCTGATAAGCGAAGCGCCATCAGGCGTTAAATGTGCTATGGGACTGAAGGGCAATATTTTATTTATATTCACCATTCTGTTTTTCTTTCTGCGCAGGTTTCATCCATGCATCATCATATCTGATATTTCCTTTCACATAGTTCCATTGAATGCCCCGAAATCGCAGGCCTACTACTTCATGCATGTTAGGCGCAGAACTACCTGGATAGTATACATGTGTAAAATCTAAAGATGAGATTACCACGCTATCAAGCGTGATGGTGTAGATCTCTCTTTCTGCTCCCGCTTCAATAATTTCATAATATTTAATAATAGCTTTCTGCAGGCGTCTTCCTTCGCAAGCGACAATGGCAAGGAAAGGACTGACCTTATCTAATTGCTTATGCAGCGTAACCGGGCCATGCTGTCGTGTTCCGGTCATATTTCCGGTATGGCTATCGACGGCTTGTTTTACACCATAGCTGCTGTTCATGATTTCGATAGCACCTTCTCGACCTGGCATCATACATTCGCCCTGAACGAGCATTCCGTTCTCGTCGTAGAGAAATAGGTAAGCGGGTAGTGACATTATCATTCTCCTAAATTTATTAGCTTGCCATTTTTATCAATATCGAACTGATGTACATATTCTTTGCCATTTAAGCCGTAGTGAATTACGTAGGTATGTTCATTCTCCCATTTAACATTCATACAGGTATCAGGATAGGAAGCGTTTAAATCACCGTATCCGGAACCCGTCACTATGCTTATCTGATGGGCTTTGCTTGAATAAATTGTATAATATTTCAAAATGTCATTTTTATTTGTGCTGAAACAAATGTGATTGCCGTTAATAAAAGTTAGTCGTGTTTTGGGGGCTCGTTTACCACCGGGACAACCGGTAATTAAAATGCTCATAGCAATAATAATCAGCAGTTTTTTCATCCAGGAAATCCTTTTAAAACTGTTTTATATTTACTCAGGAGGTAATAGAGCGTTTCTTTAAGATGCAGATCCCGGTATTGTAATAAATTCTGATTTTTTTCCAGGCCAAAACATTTCAATAACCAGTAATCACTTACAATTGATGCTTGCTGCTCTAACCCATAATGCAATAAATCTACTTTATCTAAACTATAAGTATAGTCAGCAATACCGGAAAATAATCCTCTGGTCCTGACAAACATCCCCTTTTGTGTTTGCCAGACGTGCATCATCTCATGCATAAATCTATGTTTCTTAACTAAGTCGTCCTCTAAAGAGAAATCAGGTGAATAAGTTTCTTCTCTAAACCACATCTCACCATTGGGACTCATCGCTATATCGACAGGCTGGAGATTAAAAGGAAGATAACTTTCCCTGTGCACCCACACCAGATGATAATGGATACTGTAACCATAAAGCGTCTTCGCGAGGGCTATCTCACCGATGGTGAGTTGTCGGATACCGCCTGGGTTAATCGGGGTTCCTGAGGTGGGAATAATGCGTTCATTTACCGGCATCATAAATCCATTTTAATAATGTAGTTATTGGGGTTTTATCCTACTCCTGCAGAAATGGAAAAGAAGATTGATATATTCCTAAAAAGTGTTTTTTGCATTACGAGAAATAAAAGAAGTCAAAGAGTGGCTGAATAAAGATTTTCGATGCCTGACGCGCGTTACAGCAAAGTGATGACTTGATTACCATCAAGTAACCAGTGAACTGTAAATTGCGTGTTTTCTTTAAAATCCGCCTGTGGGCGGGGCAGGGCCAGCGTAAGTGTTTTCTCATTAAGTCTTGTTATGCGGGCACAGTCAAAACCCATATACGTCTTCACTTGCGGAAAGAGTGCCTTAAACAAACTCTCTTTGGCGCTAAACGTCAGCGTCAGCGCCAGCGCGAAAGGGTAGCCCGAACGCGTCAGGCACATCGCTTCCTGCGCATCAATAATGCCGTCCTGGATTTCCCGGGCTTCACTGTCTGGAAGTATGGCTTCGCAATCAATACCCACCCTCGCATCGGGATGACGGACGACAACCGCCATTGCCTGCGTGCCGCTGTGGGTGATGCTGCCTGAAATGCCTTCTGGCCAGAGTGGTTCGCCGCTGGGGCCGATGCCGGGAACGGTATGTTCAGGTAAAGCATGCGAGGCGGCGATGCGACCGGCCAGATGCTCTGCTTTGCGTTTGCGTCCGGCGTTTGCAAGTTCAGCGTGATGGGGGAGCCAGAGGAGATCGGCTTCGGTGAAGGTCGTGGGATCGAAGGTGATGTGGTGGACGGTGTGGTTGGCGAGAATGAGCGTGCGGTGGGTGGTGTGCATGGTTTTCCCCTCACCCTGACCCTCTCCCCTGAGGGGAGAGGGAAGGATTGACTTCAGTGCCTTAAAAACGCGTATTCACGCTCATATACCAGGTGCGACCCGGTTCATTATACGTATACGCCCCTGCACCGTACATATACGCGCCGGTGGTGGCGTTACCCGTGGTCTGGGCATTACCCGCACGCCACTGTCGCTTGTCGAAGACGTTATCCACGCCGCCGGTCAGGCTGACGTTTTTGGTCATGTCCCAGGTCGCGCTCAGACCCACGATGCTGTAAGGGCTGACTTCGTCTTTCTCCGAGCCGGTCACCGGCTGACCTTTGTAGTTGTACTTCTTCGGCTGCTGCTTGCCGTACCAGGTGAAAGTTGACTGGAGCGACACGTCCTGATGGACCTGCCAGCTCAGGGTCGAGTTCAGCGTGTACTCCGGGATAATCGACAGACGATCGCCGGTCTCCTTGTTCTTGCTCTGCAGCATGTATGTAATATTGTTGGTCCAGTTAATGGTGTCGCTGACCGGCACGTTCAGGGAGCCTTCCAGCCCTTCAACCACTGCTTTCGGCACGTTTTCCCACTGGTAGATATCGGTCTGCACCTTACCGGAAGAGGTGTGACCAATCGGCGCGTAGCCCGCTTCAATCTTGTCGCGGTAGTCGTTGCGGAACCAGGTCACGCCCGCCAGCCAGCCGTCGCGCTTCCACTCCAGACCAATCTCTTTGTTGATACTGGTTTCGGCTTTCAGATCCTCATTACCCATCATGTAGCAGCCCACACCATCGGAGCTGGCGTAGCAGCCCTGGCCTTTGCTGTAGAGCAGATAGTTCGGGTTGGTCTGGTACAGGCTCGGCGCTTTGTAGGCGCGCGCGATCCCCATCTTCAGCGTGAAGTTATCCCCCAGACCTTGCGACAGGTTCAGGGACGGGCTCCAGTTGTTACCGACGATGGTGTGATGGTCGAAGCGCAGCGCCGGGGTCAGCATGGTGCTGTCGGTCAGCTCCATGTTGTTCTCGGCGAACAGGGAGAAAATTTCTGCCGAGGTGTACGGGCTGCGATCGTTACTCATCCCCGGGATGGTGCCGCCCTGCAGGGTTTGCGTGAAGGAGGTGGAGTCCTTCATGCGCTGCTGGTTCCATTCGGTGCCCAGCGTCAGGTTCTGGTTAACGAGGAAATCAATCGGCAGATTGATCTCGCTGTGCAACATCACGTCGGCCAGGTCAGTGTCGGTGAATTTATTGCTGTTGAACAGGCCTTCCAGACCTCCCGCCAGCCCTTCGCCCAGGCGGGAGTTGCGGGTGTGCTCGTACTGCGCCCAGTTGCTGGTGGTTATGCCGTTATCCCAGCCGCCGTTCCAGGTAACGGCGAAGTTCTGGCGATAGATACGGTTGGTCTCTTTGCCGTAATTCTTTTTCACCAGCGCGTTGTCGTTGTTGGTGTTCTGGGTATCACCCGCGTAGAGGTTGTTCTGACGGCTGTAACCTGCTTCAAACTCCAGGGACTGCATCGGCGCGAAGTCCCAGCGGACCACTCCGTTAATGCCTTTGTTCTCCACACCTTCCCGGCCAGCCGGCAGGGTATTGGCGTAGGCGCCGGTACGCTCAGACTGGTGACCCTGGTTGATGTCCCACGCGTCGGCTTGCGTTTTGTCCAGGTTACCAAACATGCGGAAGCTGAAATCGCCGCCAAGCGGGCCGCTCAGGCTGAAGTTGGTGCGTTTGGTGGAACCTTCGTCCTTGTGTTCTGGCGCATTCAGGTAGGTGTTCCAGGAGCCATGCCACTGGTCGTCGAACTTTTTGGTGATGATGTTCACCACGCCGCCTGCCGCACCGTTGCCGTAGCGCGCGGCTGCCGGTCCGCGGATCACTTCGATGCGCTCAATCATCTCTGGCGGTACCCAGCCGGTATCGCCGCGGGTATCACGCTCGCCGCGCCAGCCCAGACGGATAGAGTTACGGCTGGTCACCGGCTTGCCATCGATCAGGATCAGGGTGTTTTCCGGCCCCATGCCGCGAATATCAATCTGACGGTTATTCCCGCGCTGGCCGCTGGTGGAGTTCCCGGTCAGGTTCACGCCCGGCATGGTACGGATGATTTCCGCCACGTCGCGCGCGGGCGGGTTTTTACGGATCTCATCGGCGGTGATGGTTGATACCCCCGGTGCCTGCAGGTTCTGCTCGGCGGCGGTAATGACCATGGTGTCTTCGTGCTGCGCGGAGGCGTTGTTATCGTCTGCCAGCGCGGGCAGCGCGGCGCCGTAAATCCCTAAATTGACCAGCAAGGCCAGAGAGTGAATCTTCTTATTCATTGTACGTCCTGCTTTTATGGTTGTTTTATGAGCGCTTCCCACAGCGCGGCCACTACGCTATTGCAAATGCAAATAGTTATCAATAATATTATCAATAAAATTTGCTCTGAAACAAAAAAGACTGTTAAACATGAGGTTATAAGGGTGACGGCGTTAACAACGGGCAGTGAAGCGTGGTGGCAGTCGAAAAACGGGCCTGAATGGACACGGGAAAAAGGGAAATATCGCGTCACGTTCTGGTGGCGTGACCCGGCAGGAACGCAAAGAACGTCACCGATCAAACGCGTCTGGCTCTACGTCACCGGCGTGACCGATCACCACCAGAATGCCCGCCCGCAATCCCTCGAACGCATTCCTGATACCGACGTCTGGCAGTGGCAGGGCGAGTTCACCCCCGCGTGGCGCGGGAGCTACTGTTTTATCCCCTCTGTGAATGAAAACGATTTTGCCGACGCCGTGTTCGCAGGCCAGAAACCGGACCGCATGGCGCTGCGTGAAGGCTGGCGAAAACTGCTGCCGCACGCGGTGTCTGACCCGCTAAATCCGCAGAGCTGGCGCGGCGGGCGCGGCCATGCCGTCTCGGCGCTGGAGATGCCGGAAGCACCGGTTCAGCCGGGCTGGCAACATTCCGATACCCCTCACAACGCGCCGGTCTGCATTGAATGGGAAAGCGCGCGCCTGAAAAACCGCCGCCGAGTATGGATTTTTACCACCGGGGACGATAACCCTGAACGCCCGCTGGCCGTGCTGCTCGACGGTCAGTTCTGGGCCGAAAGCATGCCCGTCTGGCCTGCGCTGGCGTCGCTTACTGCCGGGCGCAAGCTGCCGCCTGCCGTCTACGTGTTGATCGATGCGATCGACATGGCGCATCGCAACAGCGAACTGCCCTGTAACCCCGATTTCTGGCTGGCGGTGCAGGAAGAACTTCTCCCGCTTGTCAAAAAACGCGCGCCGTTCAGCGACCGCGCCGACCGTACGGTGGTGGCGGGCCAAAGCTTTGGCGGACTCTCTTCCCTGTATGCGGGCCTCAACTGGCCGCAGCGTTTTGGCTGCGTGCTCAGCCAGTCCGGCTCCTACTGGTGGCCGCATCGCGGCGGGCAGCAGGAGGGACGCCTTATCGAACAACTCAGAGCGGGGGAGATAACCGCGCGTGGGCTGCGTATTGTCCTGGAGGCCGGGCGCAACGAGCCGCTCATTTTCAATGCGAATCAGGCGATTTACGCCGAACTGCATGCGCAACAGCAGGTTTACTGGCGTCAGGTTGACGGCGGGCACGACGCGCTTTGCTGGCGCGGGGGGCTGACGCAGGGGCTGATAACCCTCTGGCAGCCGCTTATTCAATAACGGAGTCTGTATGGAATTCAGCAATCCTTTCGATAATCCGCAGGGACAGTTCGCCATTTTGCAAAACGACCACGGGCAGTACAGCCTGTGGCCGCAGCAGTGCGAACTGCCGGCAGGGTGGCGTGTGGTGTGCGAGGCACAGTCCCAGGAAGCGTGCCAGCAGTGGCTGGCGGAACGCTGGCAAACGCTGGAACCGTCTCATTTTGCAAAGGGGAACGCATGAACCGTCTTCCTCTCGTCGCCGCCCAGCCGGGTATCTGGATGGCGGAACAGCTGTCCACGTTGCCAAACGCCTGGAGCGTGGCGCATTACACCGAGCTGAAAGGGGATATCGACGCGCCGCTGCTGGCAAAAGCCATTGCGGCAGGCATGATGCAGGCCGATACCCTGCGCACGCGCTTTACGCAAGAGAACGGTGAGGTATGGCAGTGGGTAGATGAAACCTTCATTCTGCCGGAACCGCCCATCGTGCGCGTCGACTCGCATGACGCCGCTATGGCGCTGATGGAGGCCGATCTCAACCAGAACCTGCGCGTTGACAGCGGCCAGCCGCTGGCGTTTCACCAGCTGATTCAGGTGGGGCAGCAGAGCTGGTACTGGTATCAGCGTTATCACCATCTGGTGGTGGATGGCTTCAGTTTCCCGGCCATTACCCGCCAGATTGCCGCAATTTATTCCGCATGGCAAAAGGGCGAACCCACGCCTGAATCTCCGTTCACGCCGTTTGCGGAGGTGGTGGAAGAGTACCAGCGCTATCGCGACAGTGAAGCCTGGCGGCGCGACGGTGCCTTCTGGGCCGAACAGCGCAAGCAGCTGCCTTCGCCGGTCTCGCTCTCTTCCGCGCCACTGCCGGGTCGTGCCGCGACAACGGATATCCTGCGCCTGAAAATCGTAACTGACGGTCGCGCCTTTAGCCGGCTTGTACAGGCGACAGGGCAGGTGCAGCGCGCCGAACTGGCGCTTGCGCTGGTGACGCTGTGGCTAGGGCGCCTCACCGGACGGCTGGACTACGCCGCCGGGTTTATCTTCATGCGCAGGATGGGATCGACCGCGCTGACCGCGACCGGGCCGGTGCTCAACGTCCTGCCGCTGGCGGTGAATATCAATCCGCAGGAAAGCCTGCCCTCGCTGGCGCTGCGCCTGGCAAACCAGCTAAAAAAAATGCGCCGCCACCAGCGCTACGACGCCGAGCAGATCGTGCGCGACAGCGGGAAAGCGGCGGGCGACGAGCCTCTGTTCGGCCCCGTGTTGAACGTGAAGGTGTTCGACTACCGGCTGGAACTCGACGGCGTGGAGGCCATCACCCACACGCTGGCGACCGGCCCGGTGAATGACCTTGAACTGGCGCTGTTCCCGGATGAACAGGGGGGACTCAGTATTGAAATCCTCGCCAGTAAGCTGCGTTATGATGAAGCGACGCTTACCCGTCATGTTGCCCGGCTGAACGCGATGCTCATGCAGTTTGCCGCCAACCCGGACCTGCGCTGTGGCGAGGTGGAGATCGTTTCAGAACAGGAGTACGCACAGCTCGCGCGCATCAACAATACCGGGCTGGCGCTGCCGTCCACTACGCTCGCCGATCTGGTGGCGGAGCAGGCAAGCAACACGCCTGATGCCCCCGCGCTGGCGGATGCGCACATCGAGCTTACCTATCGCCAGATGCGTGAGCAGGTGGTGGCACTGGCAAACCTGCTGCGCGAGCGCGGCGTGAAGCCGGGCGACAGCGTGGCGGTGGCGCTGCCGCGCTCGGTGTTCCTGACGCTGGCCTTGCACGGCATCGTCGAAGCGGGTGCCGCGTGGCTGCCGCTGGACACCGGCTACCCGGACGACCGCCTGCGGATGATGCTGGAGGACGCGAAGCCGTCCCTGCTCATTACCACCGACGAGCAGCGTTCGCGCTTTAGCGATCTGCCGATTCCCTCCTTTAGTTACAACACACTATTACCGACCACGGGTGCTGAGCCGCTGCGCCTGGCGAAGCCGGAGCAGACGGCGTACATCATCTTTACCTCCGGTTCGACGGGGCGTCCGAAAGGGGTGATGGTCGGGCATACTGCCATCGTTAACCGTCTGAAGTGGATGCAGGATCACTACCCACTGAACGCGAGCGACGTGGTGGCGCAGAAAACGCCGTGCAGCTTTGACGTTTCGGTGTGGGAGTTCTGGTGGCCGTTTATCGCCGGGGCGAAGCTGGTGATGGCCGGGCCGGATGCGCACCGCGATCCGCAGGCGATGCAGAGCTTCTTCGCGCACTACGGCGTGACTACTACCCATTTTGTGCCGTCGATGCTGGCGGCGTTTGTCGCCTCGCTGACGGCGGAAAACGTCGCGTGCTGCAACACGCTTAAGCAGGTGTTCTGCAGCGGCGAAGCGCTGCCGACGGCGCTGTGCCGTGAGTGGGAAGCGTTGACCCATGTGCCGCTGCATAACCTCTATGGTCCAACCGAAGCGGCGGTGGACGTCAGCTGGTATCCGGCGTTTGGCCCGGAACTGGCGGCCGTTGACGGCAACAGCGTGCCGATCGGTTTCCCGGTGTGGAACACTGGGCTGCGCATTCTGGATGCGATGATGCGCCCGGTACCGTTTGGCGTGGCGGGGGATCTGTATCTCACCGGCATCCAGCTGGCGCAGGGGTATCTGGGTCGTCCGGATCTGACCGCCAGCCGCTTTATCGCCGATCCATTCGCCCCTGGCGAGCGGATGTACCGCACCGGCGACGTCGCCCGCTGGCTGGACAACGGCGCGGTGGAGTATCTGGGCCGCAGCGACGATCAGCTGAAAATTCGCGGCCAGCGCATCGAGCTCGGTGAAATCGACCGGGCGATGCTGTCGCTACCGGACGTGGCCCAGGCCGTGGCGCACGCCTGCGTGTTCAATCAGGCGGCGGCAACAGGCGGCGATGCGCGCCAGCTGGTGGGGTATGTGGTCTCTGAATCGGGTCTGCCGCTGGATCGCGACGTGCTGCTGGCATCGCTCAAAGCACAGCTGCCGCCGCATATGGTGCCGGTGGTGCTGCTGCAAATCAGCGCGCTGCCGTTAAGCGCCAACGGCAAGCTCGACCGTAAGGCGCTGCCGCTGCCGGAGCTGACCAGCAAAACATCCGGTCGCGCGCCGGAAAGCGTAACCGAAATCGGCGTCGCGCAGGCGTTTGCCGCGCTGCTGGGCTGCGAGGTCAACGATACCGAAGCCGACTTCTTTGCCCTTGGCGGCCACTCGCTGCTGGCGATGCGCCTCGCGGCACAGCTGAGCCGCACGTTTGCCCGCAAGGTCACGCCGGGGCAGATTATGGTCGCCTCCACGGTCAGCAAGCTCAGCGCGCTGCTGGACTCGTCGATGAGCGACGCGCAGGCGCAGCGTCTGGGGTATGAAACGCTTCTGCCGCTGCGTGAGGGCGACGGCCCGACGCTGTTCTGCTTCCATCCGGCATCCGGCTTCGCCTGGCAGTTTAGCGTGCTGGCTCGCTACCTCAGCCCGCGCTGGTCAATCGTCGGCATTCAGTCGCCGCGTCCGGACGGGCCGATGCAGCAGTGCGCGGATCTGGATGAGGTAATCGAACATCACCTGAAAACGTTGCGCGCACAGCAGCCGCAGGGACCGTATTACCTGTTCGGCTATTCCCTTGGCGGCACGCTGGCGCAGGGCATTGCCGCGCGTCTGCGCGCGCAGGAGGAAGTCGTCGCGTTCCTCGGCCTGCTGGATACCTGGCCGCCGGAAACCCAGAACTGGGCAGAGAAAGAGGCGAACGGCCTCGACCCGGCAGTGCTGGCGGAAATCGAGCGCGAGCGACAGGCGTTTATCGCCGCTCAGCAGGGACAGGGCTCCAGCGAGCTGTTTAGCGCCATTGAGGGCAACTACGCTGACGCGGTGCGCTTGCTCACCACGGCACACAGCGCGCGCTTCGAGGGTAAAGCGACGCTGTTTGTTGCCGAGCGCACGCGCACGCTGGATCCGCAGCAGGCCTGGTCGCCGTGGGTGGGGGAGCTGGAGGTGTATCGCCAGGATTGTGCCCACGTGGACATCATTTCACCGCAGGCGTTTGAGAAGATAGGACCGGTGTTGAGGGGGATATTGGGGTAGTGAAACTGCCCGGTGGCGCTGCGCTTACCGGGCCTACGGGAGCTGAGTGTAGGCCGGGTAAGGCGAAGCCGCCACCCGGCAATTACCGCCGACCTAAAGGCACCACCAGCGGCGTTCCCGCCACTGGATCGTCAATAATCATGCAGCGCATGCCGTAGATCCGCGCGATCAGCTCTGGCGTCACAATCTCCTTTGGCGCGCCCTGCGCCACAATCTCGCCGTCGCGCAGCGCAATCAGATGCGTGGCGTAGCGGCACGCCTGGTTCAAATCATGCAGTACCGCCGCCAGGGTGTAGCCCTGCGTGCGGTTCAGCTCGCTCAGCAGCTCCAGCAGGTCAATCTGATGGCTGATATCCAGCCAGGTCGTCGGTTCGTCCAGCAGCATGATGGCGGTCTCCTGCGCCAGCACCATCGCGATCCACGCCCGCTGGCGCTGCCCGCCTGAGAGGGTGTCCACGCTTTGCAGCGCGAGATCGGTAATCCCGGTCGCCCGCATTGCGCGGTTCACCGCCTCCTCATCCTCTTTACGCCAGCGGGTAAACAGCGGCTGGTGCGGGTAGCGCCCGCGCGAAACCAGCTCCAGTACCGTGATGTCTCCCGGCGTGGTGGCGTTCTGCGCCAGCAATCCGATGCGCCTGGCCACCTCTTTGCTGGGGAAGCGCTGGATCTGCTCGCCGTCGAGGAATACGCTGCCCTCAACGGGCGTCATCAGGCGGCTCAGCGTGCGCAGCAGTGTCGATTTACCGCAGCCGTTCGGGCCGATAATTGCCGTAAAATGGCCGTCCGGGATCGCGACGGTTAAATCACGGGCAATGATTTTTTTGCCGTAGCCGAGGGTGAGGTTTTCGCCGCGCAGGCGGGAGGTGGTATCGGTCATTTCTTGCGTGACTCCTGAACGAGCAAGACGATGAGGTAAATCCCGCCGAGGCTGACGGTCACGACGCCCACCGGCAGTTGATAAGGCATAAACAGCTGCCGGGCGCAGAGATCCGCGGCCAGCAGCAGCACCGCACCGCACAGCGCCGCCTGGGTCAGACCCCAGCGCGCGGTGCCGCTAAGACGACGGGCGATATGCGGTGCCACCAGGGCGATAAATGAGATTGGCCCGGCGATGGCCGTAGCGGCAGCGGTCAGCAAGACCGCCACCAGCATCAGCATCAGGCGCGAGCGCTCAACGCCGACACCCAGCGCGCAGGCGCTGTCATCGCCCATCTCCAGCAGGCGCATGCGCCGCACCAGCAGCAGTGCGGCAATAAACATCAGCACAATCAATGGCGCGGCGGGCCAGGTTTTGCCCCAGGTCAGGCCGTTGAGCGAGCCGGCGTACCACAGCCCGGCGGAGAGCGCGGTTTCCAGCGAGGCCTGCAGCAGCAGCCAGGTATTAAACGCCATCAGCATGGCGCGCACGCCGATACCGATGATGATCAGGCGGAAGGTGTCGATACCGTTGCGCCAGGCAAGCAGCCAGATAAGCAGGGATGTGAGCATGCCGCCCGCCATCGCCGTAAAGGTGATGGCCGTCAGGTGCTGACCAAACAGCACCATCGCCACCAGCACGCCGCTCCAGGCGCCGGTATTGAGGCCCATCACGTCCGGGCTGCCGAGCGGGTTGCGCATCAGCGACTGGAATATCGCACCGCTGACGCCGAGCGCCGCGCCCACCAGAATCGCCATCGCCACACGCGGCAGTCGCCATTCGGTGACCACCAGGGAGAGGTTGCGCGGTGCGCTGCCGAGCAGGGCGTTAAAGACCTGAGTAAAATCGAGCGTGACCGCGCCGCTGCGCAGGCTCCAGACCGCCAGCAGCAGAATGGCGATAAGCAGCAGCGCGACGCTGGTCATTAAACGACGGGACGGGGCCATCATGCAGCACCTCCGCGTTTACGGCGCACAAGGAAGATCAGCACCGGCGCGCCGATAAAGGCGCTGACCACCGAGACGCGCAGCTCGCCGGGTACCAGAAGACGACCCGCAACATCGGCCACCAGCAGCAGGGCGGGCGTTGCCAGCAGCGTCACCGGCAGCGACCAGCGGTGATCCGCCCCCACCAGCCAGCGCGCCATGTGCGGCATCATCAGGCCGATAAAGGCTATCGGGCCGACAACCGCCGTCGCGCTGCCGCATAAAACGGTGATGATCAGTAATCCCGTCAGCTGGGTCCGCGCCACGCGGTTGCCGAGCGCGGTGGCGGTGTCGCTCCCGAGACTCAGGCTGTTCAGCGCCCGGCTTAACAACAGCGCCACGGCGGCGGCGATAACCACCGGGATCGCCACCACTTTTAAGGTGTCCAGCGTGCGGATATCCAGCGAGCCGGCCTGCCAGAAACGCAGCCGATCGTAGACGTCCGGGTTGAGCAGGGCGATGCCGCTGGATAACCCTTCCAGCACCGCGCCGAGCGCCACGCCTGCCAGCGTTAAGCGAACCGGACTCAGCTGGCCGCCTCCCTGGCTGCCGGTAAACGCCACCACCAGCGAGGCGGCCAGCGCGCCGCAGAAGGCCATCACCAGTTGTTCAGATGGCGAGGTCAAACCGAGCAGCGCCGCGCCGAGCACGATGGCAAAGCTGGCTCCGGCGTTAACGCCGAGAATGCCGGGGTCTGCCAGTGGGTTACGGGTGAGGGTTTGCATCAGCGCACCGGCAAGACCGAGTGCGCCACCGGCCAGCAGCCCGGCGAGCGTACGGGGCAGGCGGGCGTCGAGCACGATAACGCAGTCGGCGCTCTGGCAGGTGCCGGTGAGCGCATCAACGATAATGGATGCAGGCAGCGGCTTCGCGCCGACCAGCAGGCTGAGTGCAATCGCCAGAATTAACAGCAGCAATAAAACGGGCACGGCAAGGGCGCGCACCGAAGAAGAGGAAAACGACATAGCAACATCCATGATTTGATAATGATAGTGATTATCGTTATCTATCTTATTTGGCTATGTTAGCATGTGCGCCCATGGAAAGGGTAGAATTACACTCAAGGCTTTGTCATGAATCAAAAATCCTGGCTGCTCAACCTCAGCCTGCTTAAAACACACCCGGCGTATCGCGCTGTGTTTATCGCCCGCTTTATCTCCATTTTGTCCCTCGGCCTGCTCGGCGTGGCCGTGCCGGTACAGATCCAGACCATGACGCACTCCAGCTGGCTGGTGGGCCTGTCGGTCACCTTAACCGGTGGGGCGATGTTTATCGGCCTGATGGTCGGCGGCGTGCTGGCGGACCGCTACGAGCGTAAAAAGCTGATCCTGCTGGCGCGCGGCACCTGCGGGGTGGGGTTTGTCGGGATGTGTCTGAACGCCTTGCTGCCTGAGCCGTCGCTGGTGGTCATTTACGCGCTTGGCCTGTGGGACGGTTTCTTTGCCTCGCTAGGCGTGACGGCGTTGCTGGCGGCCACGCCTGCGCTGGTGGGGCGCGAAAACCTGATGCAGGCCGGGGCGATTACCATGCTCACCGTCCGTCTGGGTTCGGTGATTTCGCCGATGGTGGGCGGTCTGCTGCTGGCAACGGGTAACGTAGCCTGGAACTACGGGCTGGCAGCGGCGGGCACGTTTATCACCACGCTGACGCTGCTGCGCCTGCCGCTTCTGCCCCCGCCGCCGCAGCCGCGCGAGCATCCGCTGAAATCACTGATGGCGGCCATTCGTTTTCTGTTCAGCAACCCGCTGATCGGCGGGATTGCGCTGCTCGGTGGCCTGCTGACCATGGCGAGTGCGGTGCGCGTGTTGTACCCGGCATTGGCGGGCGAGTGGCAGATGAGCGCTTCGGAGATAGGCATTCTCTACGCCGCCATTCCGCTCGGCGCGGCGTGCGGTGCGCTGACCAGCGGCAACCTGGCGCAGACCGCGCGTCCGGGATTGATTATGCTGCTTGCCACGCTGGCCTCGTTTATCGCCATTGGCTTCTTCAGCCTGATGCCGGTGTGGGCGCTGGGCGTGATGTGCCTGGTGATTTTCGGCTGGCTGAGCGCTATCAGCTCGCTGTTACAGTACACCCTGATCCAGACCCAGACGCCGGAAGGGATGCTGGGGCGTATTAACGGCCTGTGGACCGCGCAGAACGTGACGGGCGATGCCATTGGTGCGGCGATCCTCGGTGGCCTGGGGACGATAATGACCCCGGTGGCGTCGGCGAGCAGCAGCGGGTTTGTATTAGCCGCTATTGGCGGGATCTTATTGATGTCGTTGGCAGAATTGCGCCGATTCAGGCAGGAGGTTGTGTTTAATAACGGTGCGGCCTGATGCCCTCACCCCGGCCCTCTCCCACAGGGAGAGGGAGGGAAAATACCTACTTAAACAATGTATTCAATCTGTCTAACACTAGCATCGCGCTGTAATAGTCCAGACGGAACGTCTCGGTTCCCAGCGCCCAGACGCGCTTGTTCTTCACCGCTGGCAGATGCGCCAGCAGCGGGTTGGTGTAAATCGCCTCCACGTCTTTCTCGTCGCCGGCAAACACAAACAGCCCTTCGCCGTTGAGCCCCGTCGCCAGGCTTTCACCGCCTAACTGAATAATGTCGTGGCGTTTGCCCTGGCTTTTTGAGGTATGCAGCCCGGCAGGCAGACCTGCCAGCGTAAAGCCCAGCTGGTGCAAAAGCTTGCCCTGGGCCGATTCCGCGGTCCACAAATTGGCGCTGTGTGCGGCGGCGGTGTAGACGATGGCGTTCACCGGCTGCGGCGGCAGTGTCATCTGCTGCTTCACCTGCGCAAGTTGTTTATCAAATGCGGCAATGCGCCCAGCGGCCTGCTTTTCCTGACCCGTAATAGTACCGAGCTGCGTCAGCAGTTCCTGCCAGCTTTTGTCGTCGTAGTTGATGACAAGCGTCGGGGCGATGGCGGAGAGCTGGTCGTACAGCGCCAGGGCGGAATCCCCGCCGGTGGCGCTGATCAAAATCAGGTCCGGCATCTGGGCTGCCACCGCTTCGGCGTTCGGCTCACCGATGTACAACCGCGCGACCTTACGCTGTTTCGCAATATCACCCCACTGGCGCAGGAAACCCTGCGCGTCCGCCACGCGGTTGTTGGGCGCGGTTGCGCCGCTCGCGACAACCGGGGCGTCAATCGCCAGCAGGGAGCCGGTTAAGGTCACGCTGGTGGAGACAATACGCGTCGGCTTGCTCTCCAGGGTATGCACGCCGCGGCTGTCGGTCACCTGGCGGGGCCAGTCGGCGGCGGTGGCTGAGGTAAGTCCTAAAACAAAAAGTCCTAATAAAAGCAGGGGAGTACGGTAAACGGCAGGGCATCTCACAGCGCGGTATCCTGTTTTTGTTGAAGATAATGCTTCTCATTTTCAAGGTTGCCGCGCAGGGATGCAAGTTTTTGTCGCACAAGTTATTTGCCCGACGGTTGACAGCGAAGCGATGTGGGATTAGGTTAGCCGACGAAAATATAAATGATAATCATTATTGCTTCTTTTATCATTTTGAGGAGGATGATATGGATACGTCCCTGGCTGAGGAAGTTCAGCACACCGCAAGCACGCTGCAATCAGACCGCTTTTTCTTTATGTCGCCTTACCGCAGCTTTACCACGTCAGGCTGCTTTTCCCGCTTCAATGAGCCCGCCGTCGGCGGCGACGATCCGACGGGTCACTTCCAGCAAAAATTAGCCCAGGCCTTCCGGAATGCCAAAGCCAGCGGTATCGCTCACCCGGTGATGGTAGGGGCGATCCCGTTCGATACCCGCAAGCCCTCATCGCTGTTTATTCCGCAGCACTGGCAGACCTTTTCCCGTCCTGCACGTCAGCAGTCCGCGCGCTATTTTTCCGGCTCGCAGACGCTGAAGGTGGAACAACGCACCGAGATCCCGCCGCAGCCCGTGTTTGAAGAGATGGTCGCCCGCGCCGCATCGCTCACCGCCACGCCGCAGGTGAACAAAGTGGTGCTGTCGCGCCTGATTGATATCGCGACCGACAAGCCGATGGACAGCGGCGCCCTGATGGAGCGTCTTATCGCCCAGAACCCGGCGAGCTTTAATTTCCATGTACCGCTGGAAGACGGCGGGGTGCTGCTCGGGGCAAGCCCGGAGCTGCTGCTGCGCAAAGAGGGGGCGCACTTTAGTTCGCTGCCGCTGGCTGGCTCGGCGCGCCGCCAGCCGGACGATGTGCTGGATCGTGAAGCGGGCAATAAGCTGCTGGCCTCCGAAAAAGACCGCCATGAGCACGACCTCGTGACCCAGGCGATGAAAGCCATTCTCGCGCCCCGGAGCCATCACCTCAGCATGCCGGACTCTCCGCAGCTGATCACCACGCCGACGCTGTGGCACCTGGCGACGCCCGTGGAAGGCGAGGCGCGCGAAAACGAGAACGCCCTGACCCTGGCCTGCCTGCTGCACCCGACGCCAGCCCTGAGCGGTTTCCCGCATCAGGCGGCAAAAGCGCTGATTGCCGAGCTGGAGCCGTTCGACCGCGAGCTGTTCGGCGGCATCGTCGGCTGGTGCGACAGCGAAGGCAACGGCGAGTGGGTGGTGACCATCCGCTGCGCGCGGCTGCATAAAAATCGCGTTCGCCTGTTTGCCGGTGCGGGCATTGTGCCTGCCTCCTCCCCGGTGGGCGAGTGGCGTGAAACCGGTGTGAAGCTCTCCACCATGCTCAATGTTTTTGGTTTGCACTAAGGAAGACTGATGACCATTCCCTTTACCCGCTGGCCTGAGGCGTTCGCCCGGCGCTACCGAGAAAAAGGCTACTGGCAGGATCTGCCGTTAACCCACATCCTGACCGATCGCGCGGACAGCGATGCGGTGGCGATTATCGATGGCGAACGTCGCGTGACCTACCGCGCGTTTAATCAGGCCGTGAACAACCTGGCCTCAGCGCTTCAGGCGCGCGGGTTGCAGCGCGGCGAGACGGCGCTGGTACAGCTTGGCAACGTGGCAGAGTTCTATATTACTTTCTTTGCGCTACTGCAAATTGGCGTCGCGCCGGTTAACGCGCTCTTTAGCCACCAGCGCAGCGAGCTGAACGCTTACGCCCTGCAAATCAAACCCGCCGTGCTGATCGCCGATCGCGACCACGCGCTGTTCGCAGGCGATGATTTCCTCAATGCTTTCGTGGATGAACACCGTTCGGTACGCGTCGTCCTGCTACGCGGTGACAGGGGTGAGCATGCCCTGGAGGCGGCGATCTCCCGCCCGGCGGATAATTTTATTGCCAACCCGACGCCCGCCGATGAAGTGGCCTTCTTCCAGCTTTCCGGCGGGAGCACCGGCACGCCCAAGCTCATCCCGCGCACGCACAACGATTACGACTACAGCATCCGCCGCAGCAACGAAATTTGCGGCATTACCGCCGACACTCGCTACCTCAACGCGCTGCCTGCGGCGCATAACTACGCCATGAGCTCGCCGGGATCGTTAGGGGTCTTTACCGCGGGCGGCTGCGTGGTGCTGGCGAGCGATCCGAGCGCCACGCTCTGCTTCCCGCTGATTGAACAGCATCAGATTACTGTCACCTCGCTGGTTCCTCCGGCGGTCAGCCTGTGGCTGCAGGCCATCGCCGACGGGGTGGGCAACGCGCAGTTCACGTCTCTCAAATTGCTGCAGGTGGGTGGCGCGCGTCTTTCCGCCACGCTCGCGGCGCGTATTCCGGCGGAGATGGGCTGCCAGCTGCAGCAGGTGTTCGGCATGGCGGAAGGGCTGGTGAACTACACCGCCCTCGACGACGCGCCCGAGCGCATCATCAACACGCAGGGTCGCCCGATGTGCCCGGATGATGAAGTGTGGGTAGCGGACGAGCACGGCAACCCGCTTCCGCGCGGGGAAGTCGGTCGTCTGATGACGCGCGGGCCCTATACCTTCCGCGGCTATTTTAACAGCCCGGAACACAACGCCAGCGCCTTCGACGCCGAGGGTTTTTACTGCTCGGGCGATCTGATCGCCATCGATGAGCAGGGCTACATCACCGTGCAGGGGCGTGAGAAAGATCAGATCAACCGCGGCGGCGAGAAGATCGCCGCCGAAGAGATCGAGAACCTGTTGCTGCGCCACGAGGCGGTGATCCACGCCGCGCTGGTGAGCATGGAGGACAGCCTGCTTGGCGAGAAGAGCTGCGCGTATCTGGTGGTGAAACAACCCCTGCGCGCGGTCGAGGTGCGTCGCTTCCTGCGCGAGCAGGGCGTTGCCGAATTCAAGCTGCCGGACCGCGTGGAGAGCGTGGATGCGCTCCCGCTGACGCCGGTCGGCAAAGTTGATAAGAAACAGTTGCGCCTGTGGCTGGCTGAACGCGCCCGGGGCTGAGGAACAGAGTATGACTATCCCAAAATTAACCGCTTACGCGCTGCCAACTGCCGCAGAGCTGCCAACCAGTAAAGTGAACTGGGCCTTTGAGCCTGAGCGTGCCGCGCTGTTGATCCACGATATGCAGGAATACTTCCTGAACTTCTGGGGCGAAAACAGCGCGATGATGCAGCAGGTGGTGGCGAACATCGCTAAACTTCGCGCGTACTGCAAAGCGCATCATATTCCGGTGTACTACACCGCCCAGCCGAAAGAGCAGAGTGATGAAGACCGCGCGCTGCTCAACGACATGTGGGGGCCGGGCCTGACCCGCTCGCCTGAGCAGCAGCGTATCGTCTCTCAGCTAGCGCCGGACGAAGCGGACACCGTGCTGGTGAAGTGGCGCTACAGCGCGTTTCACCGCTCGCCGCTGGAGCAGATGCTGAAAGAGACGGGCCGCAACCAGCTGCTGATTACCGGTGTGTACGCCCACATCGGCTGCATGACTACCGCCACCGATGCCTTTATGCGCGACATCAAACCGTTCTTTATTGCCGACGCGCTGGCGGATTTTACCCGCGATGAGCATCTGATGTCGCTGAACTACGTGGCCGGGCGCTCTGGCCGCGTGGTAATGACCGACGACCTGCTGCCGTCGGTTCCGTCCTCAAAAGCCGCGCTGCGTGAGATGATCCTGCCGCTGCTGGACGAGTCCGACGAGCCGATGGATGACGAAAACCTGATCGACTACGGTCTGGACTCGGTGCGTATGATGGCGCTGGCCGCCCGCTGGCGCAAAGTGCATGGCGACATTGATTTCGTGATGCTGGCCAAAAATCCCACTCTCGACGCCTGGTGGGCGCTGCTCTCCCGCGAGGTGCAGTAATGGGATTTGACTTCACCGGTAAAACCGTCTGGGTGACGGGGGCGGGTAAAGGCATTGGCTATGCGACGGCGCTGGCGTTCGCTGAGGCGGGCGCACAGGTAACCGGGTTCGACCTGGTGTTTCCGCTGGGCGATTATCCCTTTGCGACCGAAGCGCTGGACGTGGCGAATGATGCGCAGGTCAGCGAGGTGTGCGGTCGTTTGCTCACTACCGTTGAACGTCTGGACGTACTGGTTAACGCGGCCGGTATTCTGCGGATGGGGGCAACCGACCAGCTCTCGCAGGCGGACTGGCAGCAGACCTTCGCGGTCAACGTTGGCGGCGCGTTTAACCTGTTCCAGCAGACGATGGGCCAGTTTCGCCGTCAGCAGGGCGGGGCGATTGTGACGGTGGCTTCGGATGCGGCGCATACCCCGCGTATTGGCATGAGCGCCTACGGCGCCTCGAAAGCGGCGCTGAAAAGCCTGGCATTGACCGTCGGGCTGGAGCTGGCGTCCAGCGGCGTGCGCTGCAACCTGGTGTCGCCGGGTTCAACGGACACCGATATGCAGCGCACGCTGTGGAAAAGCGACGATGCAGAGCAGCAGCGCATTCGCGGCTTTGGCGAGCAGTTTAAGCTCGGCATTCCGCTCGGCAAAATCGCCCGTCCGCAGGAGATTGCGAGTACGGTGCTGTTCCTCGCCTCCGATGCCGCCAGCCATATCACCCTGCAGGATATTGTGGTGGACGGTGGCTCCACGCTGGGGGCGTAATGATCTGGAAACGTCATTTATCCCTCGATGAACTGAACGCGACCAGCATGAACACCCTGGTGGCGCATCTTGGCATCGTCTATACCCGCCTCGGTGACGACACGCTGGAAGCGGAGATGCCGGTGGACGCAAGAACCCACCAGCCATTTGGTCTGCTGCACGGCGGAGCCTCGGCGGCGCTGGCGGAAACGCTCGGCTCGATGGCCGGGTTTCTGATGACCCGGGACGGGCAGAGCGTGGTGGGAACGGAACTTAACGCCACCCATCATCGCGCGGTGTCGCACGGTAAGGTGCGCGGAGTGTGTCAGCCGCTGCATCTGGGGCGTTCCAGCCAGAGCTGGGAGATTGTGGTCTTCGACGAGCAGGGACGGCGGTGCTGTACCTGCCGGTTGAGTACGATGGTGCTGGGTTAGTGTTGTGCGGCCAGCGGCCCTCACCCTAACCCTCTCCCACAGGGAGAGGGGACAGTGTCGTGCAAAATTAGAGCATTGAAACGACGCGCTTAAGTAACCGAATTCTCGGCGCTATGGACGCTTTATCCAGCCACTCCGCGGGGCTGTGGAACCCGGCGCCAACGGGCCCGAAGCCGTCAAGCGTCGGGATGCCGAGCGCCGCGGTGTGGTTGGCATCGCTGCCGCCGCCAACCGCCTGCCAGGTAATGGCGATACCTTCCGCTTTCCCCGCCGCTTCAACCTGATGCATCAGCGCCTGCGTGGCAACGCTTGCTGCCATCGCCGGTTTGTGGTTGACCCGCGTCAGCGTGGTGGTCACGCCGTCTAAAAAGCCTTTTTCACATAACGCCTCCAGCGCCTGATTTACCCGGTCGTACTCATCGTTTTCCCAGAAGCGGACGTCCAGTTCGGCCACAGCTTTATCGGCCACCACGTTGGCCGCGCTGCCGCCCTGTATCACTCCAACGTTCAGCGTGGTACCGCGATCCCAGTTCGTCAGGGCATTAATGGCGATAACGCTGTTCGCCAGGGCGGCGATCGCCGAGCGGCCCTTTTCCGGGTCGTTACCCGCATGCGCCGCCACGCCGCTAAAGGTGAGGTGATAGCCCGCCATGCCTTTCCGCGCTTTCACCAGCGAGCCGTCGGCGCGGGCGGCTTCGCAGACCAGCACGCAGCGGGAGCGTTTTGCCAGCGCGCCAATCCATTCGTGGGAATAGACGGAACCCGTCTCTTCGTCCGGGTTCATCGCCACGGCTATCGCCAGACGTTCTTTGTCAGCGGTGTCCAGTTCGCGCATTGCCCATAAAATATTCAGCAATCCGCTCTTCATATCCGAGACGCCGGGGCCGTACAGACGAGTATCGTCCTCGCTCAGCGGGCGCCCGGCCACAGTACCGGGGGCAAACACGGTGTCCAGATGGCCCACCAGCAGCACGTCAAACTGTTGTGCCTGCGGCTTGTTGCTGACGAAAACGCCGGGACCCACCTTGTCGCCCAGGTTCACCTGTTCGGTATGCCAGCCCTCGCGCTGCCAGAGCTGCTGCATAATGGCTGCCACGGTGGCGACGCCTGCAATCGTCTGGGTTCCACAGTCTACGTTCACCAGGCTTTTCAGTTCTTCGATGTAATGGTCAAGATTCATGTTCACGTCCTGTTCAGAGAATAATGCGCATCAGCAGCATGGCTAAGAATGCGTTGACTACCGAGATGGCGATCATCAGCGGAATGCGCCTGGCGCGGGTGCCGATCACCCCCAGAATGCGGCCCAGGTACTGCACCTGCGAGCCCATCAGGTAGATGGCAGGCGCCAGAATCGCCAGGTGCTCGCCGGTGAGAATGCCCTTATCAAACAGGCCAATGGCGACGCCTATCCCACCGCCCATCGACATCCAGCCGCCAATCAGCACAGCGGCGGCTTCGCCCGGCAGGCCAAACAGCCCCATCAGCGGGGCGAAGAGCATCCCCAGTCCTTTTAGCGCGCCGGTGATCTCCAGCGCTTTGATGATGATAAACGCCATTACCACGTTGGGCAGGGTGCTGCTGGTGGCAATGCTCCAGCCTTTGCGTGCCCCCTCGACGAAGACATCAGTGATAACCGGGTTGGATTGTGGAGCACTCATGCGGCGTCTCCTTTAGCAGTGCAAGAGAGGAGCAAACGCAGCAGATTTGCCCCCACGATTTTCATGATGAACATCACAGCGATGCAGGCGCCGATGGAGGTGGGAACGGCAGCCGTGCCGTCGACGGCCACCAGCGTAAAGAGGATGGCGCCGGAGGAGAAAAAGTTGGTGATCATCGCCCCGGCGGAAAACTGGAACATGGCGAAGACATCTTTCTCTTTTTCGCTGATTTGCCCTTCATCAGACAGGTTTCGGGTGAGGGACGCGCCCACGTCGGTGCTTTGCAGGCTGCCTATCAGCGCCAGCCCGGTGGTGCCGGGAATGCCCAGCAGGGGGCGCAGCAGCGGGGTTAAGAGCTTGCGGGCGGCACGCAGGGCGCCGTAGTGCTCCAGCACGTTGATCATCCCAAGCGCAAACATCACGGCCGGAATGAGACCGAGCGCGAAGAGAAAGCCGTCCATCGCACCGCTGCCGCCTGTGCCGCGAAAGGCGCTGCTGGCCGTCGTCAGAGTGCCATCCTCCAGGCTGGCTTTACTGACCACTTTGCCAAACGCACCGTTAAGGGTGGTGAAATCAAACACGCCGTACCACTCTTTTCCGCCCAACAGGCCAGAGAAGAAGACGGCTGCAAACGCCAGGGCGAAGTACGCGCCGGGCCCGACCTTACTATCCTGAGGTACTGAACTGTTCATATCCTTTTCCTTGTGTGCACGCGATTGCGCAGGGTCATTCTGGCGGGGTTGTGGGCAAAAAAAATGATACAAATCATCCCGTAAGGCCGGGGCGGGACGAAAAAGGCAAAAGTGTGACCGGTGACGGTACGAAAGTGATCGGCTTAACAATGTGGTGTAAATGTCTGGTTTGACCACGCATTATTGCGTTTCAAAGTTGTTAAATTTTCGCTGTTGTTCTAGAAACAAAATGTAACATCTCACTGTTTCACAACAACGGATCACCATTATGAACAACTCAGGGAAACACCTTTTATGGGCAGGGCTCTCCGTTGTGGGAGCCTTTGCCCTGGGTTATATCGCCCTCAACCGGGGGGAACAGATCAACGCGCTGTGGATCGTCGTTGCCTCCGTCTGCATGTACCTGATCGCGTACCGTTTTTATGGCCGCTATATCGCGAAGAACGTTTTAGCGGTTGACGCCACGCGCATGACCCCCGCCGTTCGCCATAACGACGGGCTGGACTACGTTCCGACGGACAAGAAAGTGCTGTTCGGTCACCATTTTGCGGCGATTGCCGGAGCGGGCCCGCTGGTGGGGCCGGTGCTGGCGGCGCAGATGGGCTATTTGCCGGGGATGATCTGGATCCTCGCCGGCGTGGTGCTGGCAGGGGCGGTGCAGGACTTTATGGTGCTGTTCGTCTCCACCCGCCGCGACGGCCGTTCGCTGGGCGAGCTGGTGAAAGAGGAGATGGGGGCCACCGCCGGGGTGATTGCGCTGGTGGCGACCTTTATGATCATGGTGATCATCCTTGCTGTGCTGGCGATGATCGTGGTGAAAGCGCTGACCCACAGCCCGTGGGGGACCTACACCGTCGCGTTCACCATTCCACTGGCCATTTTTATGGGGATCTACATTCGTTACCTGCGTCCGGGACGCATTGGTGAGGTGTCGGTCATTGGTCTGGTGCTGCTGGTATTCGCCATTATCTCCGGCGGCTGGGTAGCGGAAAGCCCGACCTGGGCACCGTTCTTTGACTTTACCGGCGTACAGCTCACCTGGATGCTGGTGGGCTACGGCTTTGTGGCGGCGGTGCTGCCGGTGTGGCTCCTGCTGGCCCCGCGTGATTACCTCTCCACCTTCCTGAAAATCGGTACCATCGTCGGGCTGGCGATTGGCATTCTGATTATGCGCCCGACCCTGACCATGCCTGCGCTGACCAAATTCATTGACGGCACCGGCCCGGTCTGGACCGGCAACCTGTTCCCGTTCCTGTTTATCACCATCGCCTGCGGTGCGGTGTCGGGCTTCCACGCGCTGATCGCCTCCGGCACTACGCCGAAGATGCTGGCGAATGAAAATCAGGCCTGCCTGATTGGTTACGGCGGCATGTTGATGGAGTCTTTCGTGGCGATTATGGCGCTGGTCTCCGCCTGCGTTATCGACCCGGGCGTCTACTTCGCGATGAACAGCCCGATGGCGGTTCTGGCGCCGGCGGGCACCGCTGACGTTGTGGCGTCTGCTGCTCAGGTGGTGAGCGGCTGGGGCTTTGCGATTACCCCTGATACGTTAACGAGTATTGCCAGTGAAGTGGGCGAGCAGTCCATTATCTCGCGAGCGGGTGGTGCGCCTACGCTTGCGGTCGGTATGGCGTATATCCTTCACGGTGCGCTGGGCGGGCTGATGGATGTGTCGTTCTGGTATCACTTCGCCATTCTGTTTGAAGCGCTGTTTATCCTGACGGCGGTGGATGCGGGAACCCGTGCGGCGCGCTTTATGCTGCAGGATCTGCTGGGGGTGATCTCCCCGAATCTGAAGCGTACTGAGTCGTTACCGGCGAACCTGCTGGCGACGGCCCTGTGCGTGCTGGCGTGGGGCTACTTCCTGCATCAGGGCGTGGTCGACCCGCTGGGTGGGATTAATACCCTGTGGCCGCTGTTCGGGATTGCCAACCAGATGCTGGCAGGCATGGCGCTGATGCTGTGTGCAGTGGTGCTGTTTAAGATGAAACGCCAGCGTTATGCGTGGGTGGCGCTGGTACCAACGGCCTGGCTGCTGATTTGTACCCTGACGGCGGGCTGGCAGAAAGCCTTCAGTCCGGACAATAAAGTGGGCTTCCTGGCGATTGCCAACAAGTTCCAGGCGATGATCGACAGCGGCAAGATCCCGGCGCAGTACACGGAATCACAGCTGTCGCAGCTGGTCTTTAACAACCGTCTGGATGCCGGGCTGACCATCTTCTTTATGGTGGTGGTCGTGGTGCTGGCGTTGTATTCTCTGAAGACCGCGCTGGCGGCGCTGAAAGAAGACAAGCCGACGGCGAAAGAGACACCGTATGAGCCAATGCCTGAAAACCTGGAAACGATTGTCACCCAGGCGAAAGGGGCGCATTAACCTTTGTGCCGGGTGACGGCTTCGCCTTACCCGGCCTACTTTTCCTGTGAGATGAGAATTATGTTCGACACCCTTTCCAAAGCAGGTAAGTACCTGGGCCAGGCCGCCAAAATGATGATCGGCGTACCGGATTACGACAATTACGTCGAGCATATGCGCGTCAACCATCCGGACCAGACGCCAATGAACTATGAAGAATTTTTCCGCGATCGCCAGGACGCCCGCTACGGCGGCAAGGGCGGGGCGAAGTGCTGTTAACCCTCTTTCGGTAAATAGAGGCTGATCTGTTCCTGCTTACAGCCGTAAAGTGCCGCGAGTTTTTCGCGGGTTCGCTTTTGCGGGCGAGAGTCCAGCGCTTCCAGCTGTGACACGGCGGACTGGCTGATGCCAAGTTTCTCTGCCACCTCCTGCTGGGACATGCCGCGCAGGATGCGCCATGCGGCCTGCAGGCTGACGTTCTGCCAGGTCATGATGTTGCAAACCTCGCCAGGAAGCTCAACGTCATCCAGACTATCGTGTTCGACTTCAATATCCTCCAGGTCGTCGTCGGTTTCGTCGTCAATTTCTGCCATTTGTAAGAGCATACGAAAATATTCGTGATAGGGAATAACGACGTACTGCGTTTTCCCGTTATCGTCCTTGATTAGCTGTACAGCCATAGGTTGCACTCTCCTCATGCAGGTAAGTCGTTGAAGTTCTACGCTTGATGGCCAAAACATAACAATGGTCATCGGGATCGTCCCGAAGCGTATAGATGATGCGGTAATCGCCAACGCGTAGCCGGAAATGATCTTCTGTCGCCGATATTTTTTTGATATCGGGCCGGGGAGCGGAACGGTCATCCAGCTCAGCAAGCTTTACCTCAATGCGTCGCTGATACCGCTCGTCAATCTTTGAAAACGCCTTCTTTGCACCATTGGACCAGACAATCTTCATCCGTACCTCCACTGTACGTCCACACAAAATATAAGGAAATAATAAGACTATTAGATAAATTCCGAATTTCTTATGGGGTACTGTAGAGCGGAGAATAAACGCCGGTAAGAGGCAAAACGCATTCCCTCGAGGTGGCTTCAAAACGCCTCTGCCTGGCGACAGAGGCTTGCAGAGAATGTGCGATCAGGCGTTCAGACCGCCGTCCACGTCCAGCCCTGTGCCGGAGATCTGCCCGGCGGCCGGGCTGGCAAGGAAAGTGACCGCTGCGGCGATGTCCTCCGGCTGGCCGTAGTGACCGACGGCAATCATCTGGCGCTGCGCTTCCGCCTGCTCTCCGTCCTCCGGGTTCATGTCGCTGTTGGTAGGGCCAGGATGGACCAGGTTAACGGTGATGCCGCGCGGGCCTAAATCGCGCGCCAGGCCGCGGGTAAGAGAGTTGAGGGCGGACTTCGTCATTGAGTAAACGGCAATGCCTGGCATGGCCACGCGGTTAGCCAGACAGCTGCCGATGTTAATGATGCGCCCGCCGTCAGACATATGCACCAGAGCCTCCTGAATGGCGATGACCACCCCACGAATATTGACGTTGATCAGGGCGTCAATGTCCGCCAGCGTCATGGACTCCAGCGGGCCGCCGCGCGCAATCCCGGCGTTGTTGACCAGAATGTCCAGCCCGCCGAGGGCGCGCGCCGCATGGGTGACGGCATCCTGAATGGCCTGCGCGCTGGCGCTGTCGGCCTGCACCGCTTCACCGTGCCGCCCAAGCGCCTTAATTTCATCGGCAACCGCCTGGGCTTTATCGGCAGATTTTTCATACGTAATAACCACGTCGGCACCGGCGCGCGCCAGCGACAGCGCGATAGCGCGACCCAACCCACGGCTGGCGCCGGTAACCAGCGCCTTCTTACCTGTTAAATCGATCTGCATGATGACCTCGTTGCGAGAGTGATGAGAATCATCATTAGGTATAGTCCGTCGGGGCGATTAACGGCTGAAGTATTCCACCTTCTCAAACGCCGCGCGCAGAACCTCAGGCGTTAACGTGACAGGCAGAAAATGAATTGACTCTACCGGACGCAGGGTATGAGCAATGACCTTTTCCAGTTCCTCGCGGTTATGGATATCGACCTCCAGCGCACGAAGCGTGGTCGGCAGGTTGAAACGCTGATACGCCGAGATAAGCTGTGCCAGCACGTCCTCCTGGCCGAGCAGAGCGCTTTGCACCAGGATGCCGTAGGCCACCTTGGTACCGTGCAGGTATTTTTCCGTTTGCGGCAGCACGGTCAAGCCATTATGCACTGCATGCGCAGCCGCCACGCGGGTATAGCGCTCGCCCAGGCCGCCGACCATCCCGCCACCGGCGATAACGGCATCCACCACGTCCCTGAATGCCTGGGTTTGTTCGCCGCGCTGCTGGTCAGCCAGCGCTTCCTCGCTGTGCGCCAGCAGCACGTCGCGGATTGCCAGCGCGCCGTTAATGCCCAGCCGCACGGTCAGCGGCAGGTCTTCAGGCCGAGGCGCGAGCACCACCGCTTCATACCATTTCGCCAGCGTATCGCCAATCCCCGCCAGCAGGTACTCCGCCGGGGCGTTGAGAATGATATGCGGCTCGACCAGCACCAGGAAGTTGGCGTCGTCGAAAATCTCAAACTGCAGCGCCTGACCGGCGTCGTTGTACCAGACGGAAAGTGGCGTCCACGCTGCACAGGTGGCGGCGATGGTCGGAATTGCCACTACCGGGATACCCAGACGGCGAGCCACCGCTTTGGCGGTATCGAGCAGCGCACCGCCGCCAACGCCAATCACCACGCTCGCCTCGCTGCCGGCTTCATGCACCAGGTGGGTGACGTCACGCTCGCTGCAGTGGCCTTTAAACAGCAGGTGTTTCGCCCCCGGCGCGTTAAAACTCTCCGGCAGGAAAGGGCGCGCGCCTTCGATGGCGCGCTCGCCGTAAATCCACACCGCGCGGGAAAGCTGTTCCGGGGTAAAGAAGTCATTCAGACGCGCAAGGCTTCCGGAATGGGAAAAGTAGTTCGCCGGGCCAGGTACGACGCGGATATCGGTGGTGCTCATGAAGGTGTCCTTTTTTAGCAAGCGCTAACCCGATGTTATGTCTGGACATCCGGATGGCTAATAATATTTCGCTTTAACTTATGCCTTTTCCGTCGTTGTCAGTCAACCGGAGCTGTGAAAAATTCGCTAAATCAGAAGAGTAATGAAGGATTTACGCGGATGGTTTCCAGTCGCCTTGAGATGCGCGGTATCAGCCTGGCCTTTTCCGGCTTTCAGGCCCTGTCGCGCGTGAATTTCACCCTAACCGGCGGATCGGTGCATGCCCTGACCGGCGCCAATGGCGCGGGGAAATCAACGCTGATGGCAGTGCTGTGCGGAACGCACGAACGTTATGAAGGTGAGATCTGCATTAATAACCAGCCGGTGACGATCCGCGAGCCGCTGGACGCCAAACGGCTGGGGATCCATCTGGTACAGCAGGAAGTGGATGTGGCGCTGATCCCGGGATTAACCATTGCCGAGAACATTATGCTCGATACGCTGGCGCAGCCGGGACATCGCTTCAGCTGGCGTACGCTCCGCCAGCAGGCGAGACAGGCCCTGGCGCAGCTGGACGTCTCTCTTGACGTGCGCCGCGTTATCGACAGCTGTTCGCTTGCCGAAAAGCAGCAGATTTTGCTGGCACGGGCGCTCTCCCATCACTGCCGTTTTTTAATTCTGGATGAGCCCACTGCGCCGCTGGACGCCCACGAAAGCGAGCGCCTGTTTGCTGTGGTCAGACGTTTACAGCAGCAGGGCATCGGCGTGGTGTTTATCTCGCACCGCATTCACGAGCTGAAAGCCATTTGCGACACCCTGACGGTGCTGCGCGACGGCAAGCTGATTGAGTCCGGTCCAATGGCGGATCTTAGCAGCGAGGCGATCGTCGAGAAGATGCTCGGTCACGTGCTGAGCGATATCTACCCGCCTGCGCGCCCTGCGCACGGCGACGAAACCTTGCTAAGTGTGGAAGGGCTGCACGACGACGCGCTGCTGAAAGATATCTCCCTGCACCTGCGCAAAGGCGAAATTCTCGGCATAGCCGGGCTGGCGGGCGCAGGCAAAACCGAACTCTGCAAGGCGCTGTTTGGTGCCAGCAAAAGCCGCGTGGCGCGCGGTGAGCTGAATCATCAGCCCTGGAAACCGCGCGACCCGGCGGATTCGGTGCTGCGCGGCCTGGCGCTGGTGCCGGAGGAGCGGCGCAAAGAGGGCATTTTTATCGACGAGCCGGTGAGCATGAATCTGGCGGTGACGGCGGATAACAGCTTCTCGCGCTGGAGCCTGTTCGGCCATCGTCAGGCGTGGCGCTGGGCGGAAGAGGTTATCGCCCGCGTGGGCGTGCGGGCGCGCGGGCCGGGGCAGGTGCTGCGCCGTCTGTCCGGCGGTAACCAGCAAAAGGTTGCCATCGGCAAATGGCTGCGCAATGACGCCAGCGTACTGATATTCGACGAACCGACCAAAGGCGTGGATGTGAAGGCCAAAACCGACCTGTTCCAGCTGATTGACGGCCTGGCGCGCGAGGGCAAAGGGGTCATTTACGCCTCCGGCGAGTTTGCTGAGCTGGTGGGGCTGTGCGACCGCATCTGTGTGCTGTGGGACGGACGTATCGTGGCGGAAATCGCCGGGGCCGAGGCCCGTGAAGAAACCCTGCTTTATTATTCAACCGGAGGAACGGCGTCGTGAGTAAGGCCCTTTCAGTGAACGCGGCGGCGTCTGGCCGTCAGCAGATTTTCGATTTTCTCTATAAGTGGGGCATGTTGCTGACCGTCGTCGCGCTGGTGGCCGTTTTTGGCCTGGCGTCGGACAGCTTCCTCGACCCGAATAACATCATCAATATTCTGCGTTCGATTGCCATCGTGACGGTGATTGCCATTGGCGTGTCGATTTCGCTGACCATTGGCGGGTTCGATCTCTCCGTGGGATCTACCGCGTCGCTGGCGAACGCGCTGGTGATTTCACTCTTCGTCTGGCACGGCTTCGGCACCACCGAGTCGATTCTGATCACCCTCGCGCTCTGCACGCTGGTGGGGCTGTTTAACGCCTTTCTGATCGTCATCCTGCGTATTCCGGATATGCTCGCGACGCTTGCCAGCCTGTTTGTGATCCAGGGCGTGGCGATGACTTACAGCTACGGCGGGTCGATCACCGAGAACATGGTGCTGCCGAGCGGTGACATGGCGGAAGGGACCATTCCGGCGGCGTTCAGCCTGCTGGGGCAGGTGCCAACCATCGTGATCATCATGCTGGCGGTGACCATTCTGGCGCAGCTGGGCCTGTCATTGACCACCCACGGCCGTCGGATGTACGCCATCGGCGGTAACCCGGAAGCGGCTCGCCTTTCCGGCATCCGCACTACCCGTTACAAGGTCGCGGCCTACGTGATTGCCTCTCTGCTGGCGGGCCTGGGTGGGATTTTGCTGGCCTCGCGCATCGGTTCGTCGCAGGTCAATGCGGGCGGCGGCTACCTGATGGATGCGGTGGCGGCGGCGTGGATCGGCTTCTCGCTGGCCGGCTCCGGCAAGCCGAACGCGCTGGGAACCCTGGTCGGGGCGATCATTCTTGGCGTGCTGTCGAACGGGCTGGTGATGCTCTCGGTGCCGTATTACGCCATGGACATTATAAAAGGGCTGGTGCTCGCGGTAGCGCTGGCGATTACCTACATACAAAAACGCTGACAACACAACGGGATAAAAAATGAAAAAGATTGCACGCTCTTTGGTGGCATTAGGGTTATTCGCTGCTCTGCCTGGCTTTGCGGCCACGCCGGCACCGCTTCCACCAGCCATTGCTAACCACGACGGCCCGATCCGCATCGCGGTGATCCGCAACCTCGGCTCAGACGACAACACCACGCAGTTTATTGCCGGGGCGATTCAGGAAGGCAAGAAGCTCGGCTTTAAGGTCAGCACCTTTTTAAGCAACGGGGACGATGCCAAATTCCAGGACTTCGTGAACCAGGCCATCAGCCAGAAATATGACGGGATTATTCTCTCCCAGGGGCGCGATCCGTATGCGACTGCGCTGGTGAAGAAAGCGGTGGATGCCGGGATCAAAGTCGCGGTATTTGATACCGCGGTGAACGGCGAGATCCCGGGCGTGACCGTTACCCAGCAGGACGATGCCTCCCTGACCAATCTCTCCTTCGGCCAACTGGCGAAAGATTTCAACGGCAAAGCCAATATCGTCAAGCTGTGGGTGGCGGGTTTCCCGCCGATGGAGCGTCGTCAGGCGGCCTATAAAGCGCTGCAAAAGCAGTATCCGGAGATCAAAGAGCTGGAGTCTATTGGCGCGGTCTCGTCTGACGTGCAGGGTGACACCGCCAACAAGGTGGGCGCGATCCTGGCGAAATACCCGAAAGGTAAAATCGACGCCATCTGGGGCACCTGGGACGCCTTCAGCCAGGGCGCGTATAAGGCGCTGAAAGAGAACGGCCGCACCGAGATCAAGCTCTACAGCATCGACATCTCCAACCAGGATCTGCAACTGATGCGCGAGCCGGGCAGCCCGTGGAAGGTGAGCGTGGCGGTGGATCCGAAGCTGATTGGGGCCACCAACGTGCGTCTGGTGGCCAATAAAATTGCCGGTGAACCGACCCCGGCCACCTACGATTTTAAAGCCGCGGCCATCCCGCAGGCCCTGCTGACCGCCCAGCCGGGCGCGGTGAACGTAGCGTCGCTGGGGAAAATCATTCCAGGCTGGGGCCAGACGGAAGATTTTATCGCCCCGTGGTTTGCGACGCTGGAAGCGAAAAATAAATAAAACAAGCCGGGTGGCGGCTGCGCCTTACCCGGCCTACATTTTGCACCCGTAGGCCCGGTAAGCGCAGCGCCACCGGGCGAAAGGAATCCACTATGTCAGCATTACCCACCCCCGAATACAGCCGCAATATGCGACTGATTGGCCATAGCGACCAGGGCGGTCGCCCTGACGGCGTGCAGCTGATGGTGCACCGCGGATTCGCCTGGATCGGCCATATGGTGTCGCAGGGCTTTTCGATAGTGGACGTGCGCGACCCGAAAAACCCCAAACCCGCGGGCTATGTTCCCGCGCCGCCCGGCACCTGGAATGTGCACCTCCAGGCGCATGACGATCTGCTGCTGGTGATCAACGCCCGGGATCTGTTTGCCGATGCCCGCTTTGCCGACGAGAAGGTTTACTACACCCGTCAGGTGGGGGAGACCGTCAGCGACGTGCAGGACAGAGGCTGGAGCGCCGGGCTGCGCGTGTTTGATATCTCCACGCCGGACAAGCCGCGTGAGATCGGCTTTCTGTCACTGAGCGGCATTGGCATTCACCGCATCTGGTACGTCGGTGGGCGCTGGGCCTATGTGTCCGCGCTGATCGACGGTTTTACCGACTACATCTTCCTGACCATCGATCTGGCCGATCCGCGTAAGCCCGAAGTGGCAGGGCGCTGGTGGCTGCCGGGGATGAATCAGGCGGCAGGGGAAAAGCCTGACTGGCCGGAAGGCAAACGCTATGCGCTGCATCATGCGATCGTCGCAGGCGATACCGCCTACGGCAGCTGGCGTGACGGGGGGCTGACGCTGCTGGACGTGAAAGACCGCACCCAGCCGACATTGATTAGCCATCGCAACTGGAGTCCGCCGTTTGGCGGTGGGACGCACACCGCACTGCCGCTGCCCGACCGCGATCTACTGGTGGTGCTCGACGAAGCGGTGCTCGACAATCAGGAAGACGGCGAGAAGCTGATCTGGCTGTTTGATATCCGCGAGCCGGCAAACCCGGTCAGTATCTCGACATTCCCGCAGCCGGATGAGAGAGACTACGTGACGAAAGGGGCACACTTCGGACCGCATAATCTGCATGAAAACCGGCCGGGGAGCTTTGTCAGCTCAACGCTGATTTTTGCCACGTACCAGAATGCTGGCGTACGTGCGTACGACATTTCCAATCCGTATCGTCCGGTGGAAACCGGTGCGCTGGTGCCTGCCGCACCTGAGAGGATGATGGACACGCGGCCGAATCGCCCGCAGGTGATCCAGTCATGCGATGTGTTTGTGGATGCGCAGGGAATTATCTACAGCACGGATTATAACGGCGGGCTGTCGGTGATTGAGTATCTGGGGTGAGAGTTTGCCCGGTAAGCGTAGCGTCACCGGGCAAACGGTCTCAGCTGTACTGCCGAACCCGTGCCACCAGCTCTTCCACGCTGTCGATACGGTCCGCAATCACAATCAACGCCTTGCCGAGCGTAATCGCGTGGCGCAGGCATTCGTGGCGCATGGCCTCATCCGCGATGGTGTCGATATCCGCCACGTGTGAAAGCCCTACGCTGCGGCGGATCAGCTCGGTGCCACTGAAGCCAATGGCATCGTGCCAGACTTTTTTCAGAAACGCGGAGGCATAGCCCGGTACGCTCAGCGCGGCATCGCGCGTTTTCGCATGTGCCAGCGCCTGGAAGCGTTCCGCGAAGGTGTTCCAGAGTTCCTGAATATCGGTCAGGCGCTGTTCGCGCGCGGCGGCGGCATCGCGAATGCCCAGATGCCCCGGCAGGCCGCAGAAATTGAGCAGCAGGTTGCCGATAGCGGTGCCCACGTCAAAGCCAATCGGGCCCACGTAGCCGAATTCAGCGTCGATGGCCTTCAGGCTATCTTCCGCCACGAATATCGATCCGCTGTGAATATCGCCGTGCAGCAGCGCTTCGGCATGCGAGAAGAAGCGATGCTTGAGTGAGGCCACGGCAATTTTCAGCTGGGCGTCGTCGCGCAGGGCGGCGACGTCGCTTTCCAGCTCGGCCGGGTAGCTGTTGCGCGCGTGGATCTGGTACGGATCGTTGAAGAACAGATCTTCCGTGATCTCGCACATCTCAGGGTTAATGAACTTCGCCACCTGCGCTTTTTTATCGTGCGGGTGCAGGTAGAAATCGCTGGTGTGGAACAGCGTGTGCGCCAGGTATTCCCCCAGCTGACGTGCGGCCTGCGGGTAGTGATGATTTTTAATCAGCTCGCCGCGCCAGATGCGATGGCTGGAGAGATCTTCCATCACCATCACCGCCAGCTCCGGGTCGTAATGGTGGATTTTCACGGTGTGCTGCGGGCTGTGCCGGTAGTGCTCGACCAGCGTTTGCGCCTCCAGGCGCGCACGGTCCAGCGTCAGCGGCCAGGACTCGCCGACGCAGCGCACATAAGGGAGTGCCTGCTTAACGATGATACGGCTCACGCCCTGGGCATCGTAAATTTTGAAAACCAGATTAAGGTTACCGTCGCCCACTTCCTGCGCCTCTACCAGCGATGAGGGATTATCAAGGCCGCCAAACTGCCTGGCATACTCCACGGCGTCCTGGGCGGTAAAGGTACGGTATTGCGACATTGCCTGCTCCTCACTGATTTTGCGAATAAAGACATGTAGACGTCTATACATCTGGATTTCATCCTGACACAATGTGCTACAACAACGCAACAGGGAATTAACGACATGCAGACAATACAGACGACCAGCCTGCGGGTGACGGATAATCAGCTCTTTATTCTCGACCAGCAGGCGCTTCCGCAGGAGAAACGCTGGCTGGACGCGACAGCGGTAGAGGCGCTGGTGGGGCATATTCATGCCCTTCGCGTGCGCGGCGCGCCGCTGATTGGTCTCTCTGCAAGCCTGCTGCTGGCGCTGTTGGCCGAAAACGGCAAAAGCCGTGATGAACTGGCGCTGGCGCTGGAAACGCTGCGCGCCTCCCGGCCGACGGCGGTTAACCTGATGAACAACCTCGACCGCATGAAGCTGGCGCTCTGGCAGGAAGATTTTGTGCCGGCGCTGACGGCGGAAGCGTTGCGTCTGATTGATGAGGATAAACAGCTCTGCGACGCCATCGCGCGTGCGGGCAGTGCGCTGGTGAAGCCCGGTAGCCGTCTGCTGACCCACTGCAACACTGGCGGTCTCGCAACCGCGGGCGTGGGAACCGCGCTCGGCGTTATTGCCCGTGCGCATCAGGAAGGCAACGTCAGCAACGTCTGGGTGGATGAAACCCGGCCGCTGCTGCAGGGCGGCAGGCTGACCGCATGGGAGCTTGGCGAGCTGGGTGTGCCGTATCAGCTTATCACCGATTCCATGGCCGCCAGCCTGATGGCGAAAGGGCAGGTCGACGCCGTGTGGGTAGGGGCCGACCGCATTGCCGCCAACGGTGATGTGGCGAATAAAATTGGCACCTACTCTCTGGCGGTGCTGGCGAAATTCCACGGTATTCCGTTCTACGTTGCTGCGCCGCAGACCACGCTCGACCCAGACTGCCCGAACGGGGACGCGATTCCCATCGAGCAGCGTGCCGCCAGCGAAGTGACGGGCGTGGCGGGAAGCTTTGGCGCGGTGCAGTGGGCGCCGGAAAATGCACGGGTCTATAACCCGGCCTTTGACGTTACGCCTGCCTCGTTGATTAGCGGCTGGGTACTGGATACGGGCGTGGTCACGCCGGAAGCGGTGGCAAACGGGAAATTCGCCTGACTCCGGCTATCCTTTAAGGGGTTCCCCTGAGAGGACAACATCGTGACGCTCGACCCTGAGACAGATTTAAAACTGGAGCGCGTGGTGGATGCACCGCGCGACCTGCTATGGCTGTGCTGGACTACGCCCGAGCACATCAAAAACTTCTTCATTCCTGCACCCCATAAGGTGACCGAATGCGATCTCGATCTCCGCGTGGGCGGGCGGTTCAACACCGTGTTTGAGGTGGACGGTCAGCGGATGGATAACCGCGGCGTCTTTCTGGAAATCGATCCTGGCAAAAAGCTGGTCTTTACCGACGGTTATACCGAGGGCTGGAAACCGGCCGAAAAGCCGTTTATGACGGCGATCCTGTTGCTGGAAGATGTCGGGGAGGGCAAAACCCGCTACACGGCCATTGCGCGTCATCCAACGAAGGCGATCCGCGAGCAGCATGAGCAGATGGGCTTCCACGAAGGGTGGGGGATTGTGCTGGATCAACTGGTGGGGTATGTGAAGGGGCTTAACGCGTAGGGTGCGCTGGTGCCCTCACCCCGGCCCTCTCCCACAGGGAGAGGGAGCAAACACTAAAAACGGCAGCTATAGCTGCCGTTTTGCTTTCACCTATGCCAGACGAGGATACGCATCCGCAATCGCATCCCCGGTAAACTGCGCCACCCAGCCTTCCGGGTTGTCGAAAATACGGATCGCGGTAAAGTTCGGCTCTGAACCCATATCAAACCAGTGCGGCGTGCCCGCCGGCACGGAAATCAGGTCGTTTTTCTCGCACAGCACCTGATACACCTCATCACCAATGTGCAGGCAGAACAGCCCGGCACCTTCTACAAAGAAGCGCACTTCATCTTCGCCGTGGGTGTGCTCGTTCAGGAACTTCGCGCGCAGCGCCTCTTTCTGCGGGTTGTCGGCGCGCAGGCTGATCACATCCCAGCTCTGGTAACCCTTCTCCGCCACCAGCTTATCGATCGCATGCTGATAAGCTTCGATCACGGCTTCAGGCGCGGGGTCCTGTCCTAAATCCCGATCGGCCGCCCAGCGTTCAAAGCGCACGCCTTTGGCGTTGAGCTGTTGGGCAATTTCGTCCGCGTTGGTGCTGTGCCACTGATGCTTACTGGCGTCTTTATCAGAGTAAATCGTTAATGCGCTCATGAAGGGATCTGCTCCGGGTTAATCTCGTCAAACTGGTGAACCTGATGATGGTGGCTTGCGCCGTCATCATCACCGCGAATCAGCTGCAGGGTGCGAAAACCTGCCTGTTCAGCCGCGTCCAGCTCCTGATGAATATCTGACAGGAACAGGATCTGCGATGGCGAGACGCCCGTTTGCGCCGCAATGTTCTGATAAGACTGCACTTCACGCTTGGCGCCGATATGGGTATCAAAATAGCCGCTGAACAGATGAGTAATATCACCTTCGTCGCTGTAGCCAAATAACAGTTTTTGCGCTGCGACGGAGCCAGAGGAATAAACATAGAGATCAATCCCTTGCGCTTTCCATTTTTCCAGCGCAGGGAGCACGTCCGGGTAGAGATGGCCGGTAAAGTCGCCATTGACGTATCCGTCGTGCCAGATAATCCCCTGCAGTGCCTTCAGCGCCGTCGATTTGCGGTCTTCATCCATAAAGGTAAACAGGGTGTCGATAAGCGTGCTGACGCTGGCGTGCGGCGCGTCAATTTCATCGCGCAGGTTGTCCAGAATGGATTTGACCGGCTCGGCGTACTGCTGAGCGGTGACGAAGGCCGCCAGACGCTCACGCGCGTAGGGGAACAAAACATCATGGACAAAACGGATATCGCTGGTGGTGCCTTCAATATCCGTCACAATTGCGCGAATCATACCTTCTCCAGTTGTCGTGAACGCATTTCGCATTCAAATAAGAATTCTAACCCTTCAAGATGACGGCGGGCCTCGGCCACATCGCGTCCCCAGCAGGTTAAGCCATGACCGCGCAGAAGAAAACCATAATTAAGCGGGCGTTCCTGTGCGTAATGGGCGATTCGCGAGGCGAGGGCGTCGATATCCTGATCGTTGTCAAACACCGGAATGGCCACCGTATCCAGATGGCTGGTTTGCCCGGTGAGGGATTTTTGCATCTCGAAGCCGCTGATGTTGAGCTCAGCTTCTTTCACCAGACGCGACAACACCGTGGCGTTAACCGTGTGAACGTGCAGCACGGCGTTGGCTTCCGGGAACAGACGATAGATCAGGGTGTGCAGCCCGGTCTCCGCCGAGGGCTTGCGGCCAGATGGCGCGCGGTTGGTGGCGATCTCCACCTGCAAAAAATCCTCTGTTGTGAGGCTGCCTTTGTCTTTTCCGGATTCGCTGAGCCAGCACAGATGTTCGTCCTGACGCACCGACATATTGCCGCCGGTGGCAGGCGCCCAGCCTTTGGCCCCGATCCAGCGGCAGGCGTCGACCAGAGAGGTGAGTTGCGGGTTGTCTGTCATTGCCTTGTATCCTCCCGGACAGGAATATGAATAGCATATAGACGTCTAAGCGTCTTGATTGCCAAAGACTAACATCGTGTTATAGTGGCGGCAACATAAGTATTACAAGCAGGCACAACACAATGAGCACTAACGCATTGATTCCGCAGAGTAAGCTTCCTCAACTGGGGACAACCATCTTTACGCAGATGAGCGCCCTGGCGCAGCAGCACAATGCGATTAACCTTTCGCAGGGGTTCCCGGATTTTGACGGACCGTCATATTTGCAGTCGCGCCTGGCGTACCACGTCGCACAGGGGGCGAATCAGTACGCGCCGATGACCGGCGTGCAGGCGCTGCGGGAGGCCATTGCGGACAAAACGGCTGAGCTATATGGCCATAAGCCTGATGCAAATACTGACATCACGGTGACGGCAGGGGCTACCGAAGCGCTGTATGCGGCGATCACGGCGCTGGTCCGCACCGGCGATGAGGTGATCTGCTTTGACCCAAGCTACGACAGCTACGCGCCGGCGGTTGAACTCTCTGGCGGCGTGGTAAAACGGGTGGCGTTACAGCCACCGCATTTCCGTCCTGACTGGCAGGCGTTCGCTGCGCTGTTGAGTGACAAAACCCGCCTGGTGATCCTGAATACGCCGCATAATCCCTCGGCGACCGTGTGGCAGAAGGCCGATTTCGCCGCGCTGTGGCAGGCTATCGCCGAACGCGAGATTTATGTTCTGAGCGATGAAGTGTACGAGCACATCTGCTTTGCAGAGGAAGGGCACGCCAGCGTGCTGGCCCATCCGCAGCTTCGCGAGCGGGCTATCGCCGTGTCGTCATTCGGTAAAACCTATCATATGACCGGCTGGAAAGTGGGCTACTGCATCGCGCCGGCCGCCATTAGCGCGGAGCTGCGCAAAGTGCACCAGTACCTGACGTTTGCCGTGAATACGCCAGCCCAGCTGGCGCTGGCCGATATGCTGCGCGCTGAACCTGGACATTATCGCGAATTACCGCATTTTTACCGCGAACGTCGGGATCTGTTTGTCTCTGCGCTCGGTAAAAGCCGTCTGGAGATTTTGCCTTCGGAAGGGACTTATTTCCTGCTGGCTGACTACAGCGAGGTTTCCGATCTGGATGACGTCAGCTTCTGCCAGTGGCTGACCAAAGAGGTGGGCGTGGCGGCGATCCCGTTATCGGTATTTTGCGCCGATCCCTTCCCGCATAAGCTGATCCGTCTCTGCTTTGCGAAACAGGAATCGACGCTGCTGGCGGCGGCAGAACGTCTAAACGCGCTCTGATTATTTTACCGTCCAGGCTTCGGAGTATCGACGGTCTGCAAAGAGTTCCAGCAGGCCGTTGATTTGCCTGAGGCGCAGGACCTCGTCGTTGTCCATCCCCAGTTCCTGACTGATTTTCTCGTCATCCCAGCCAAGCTGGGCCAGCTCGCGGACGATGTCGGACATCGCATTAATCTGGTGACGACCCCGGGCACGATTATGGCGAATGGTGGCCGCCATCCGGTCGAACTTTTTCTGCCGTTCTTTACGCAGAAAGGTGACGGGCAGGTAGCCTTTAAGCTGGCGCTTTAACACCGCCCGGTTCGAACCAATTTCGTGACGGTGAAAGCCGTCGACGATTTCATAATGTTGAGTATCGCTTTCCGTTACCACAATGGGCTGGGTGAAACCATCCAGCTCGAGTGATTTGCAGAGCAGTCGTTTTTCCGGCGGCGCGACGTTATTGGGGTTGTAATCGTTCGCGGTGATATCGTCCTGTTTAATCCACAGCACACAGTCGACAGGCTGCTCTCGGAAAGGGCTATTTTCATGAATGGCCTGACGAAAGGCGTTGATGGCTTCAATGCGTTGGTCTTCGGGAAGTGACTGAAGATAACGTTTAATTTCCTGAATCAATCGTTGCTGCATAGTATTCCCCACTCCTTGCGTTTTGACTTTATCCGTTCGCTGTAACGCTGATAATGCTTTGGTTTATTGGGACTGAATGAAAGCGCCCGACACCAGTAGTCATTGTTGAGTAATACCTTGCACACGCGTCGCCAGGACGGAATATCTTTCGCCCCGATATCGCCTTCCTGCGTGTCGGGAATATCGGCCATGCCTCTCTTCTGATACCAGTGTAAATAAACCGCGATTTTATTGCGGTAATGTTCCGCCGTCATTTGCGGCATGCTGTCGAGCAGCAGCATGGCGTATTCCCGCCAGCTGAGCGCGTCGGGTTTCAGAATTTTGCGGTGGCCATAAAAATGATTGTTCTGCCCGGCATAGATGCCACCGCAGTGAACGCCCGCCACCCGCTCGCACATGGCCGCCCAGCGCTCGGGCTCCACGACGTGATAGAGCCACAACCCCTGGCGCTGCTCGGGGCCAAAGGGTTCACAGATGCGCATATAGCGCGGGGGGACGCCCGCCTGGAACATCAGGTCGTAAAGCGGGTTATAGCATTCGCCCGTTTTGGCAAACCATGTCCAGATATCGGCGGTTTTCCAGTCATAAAGCGGATAGATATACCAGGCGTGGCCGCCAGGGGCGACGGTGGTCCAGGGTTTGTCATCGGCAAAACGCTGCTTTCGCGCATTGGCGATGGTCAAAAAACGGTTGTAGGATTCATCGGCGCGAATACCGACCATCATTGCCGCCGGGCGTCGTTGGGCATACCAGTCGGAAAAGGTGCGGACAAAGGCTTCAAACGTCATGCCAGGCTGGTAGAAATCGAAGTAAGCCGGATCGGTAATCGCCTCCGCAGGCGGCTGGCGCACCCACTGTTTCCCTGGCTCCCAGCATTGCCATTCTGGCTCGAATTGTGTCAGGGCATTTTGCGTGGTGAGGGGGAGCGCAACCCACCAGTATTGTTCAATCACGTCGGCGTATTGCGCGAGCATATTATTTACATGCTGAATGGTATAGGTAAACTGCGCTTCCCAGTCGATAAAAAGCAGATGAATTTTTCTCCCCATTTTGCGGGCCTGGCGGGCCGTTAAATGCAGCATAATGGTGGAATCTTTCCCACCTGAAAATGAAACACAAACCCTGGGTAGATTCTCAAGCGTCCATGTAATGCGGTCTTGCGCAGCCTCCAGGACATTTTGATTGAGCGGATACTTATACATTGACATAACCAATCTTCTCCCTGGATATAAATACCGGATGGGTGTCAATTAAGGTGTGAGGATAATAGTAGTGAAAAACAGGAGCAGGTAAATGAAAAAGAGAAAAGTTTTTATTATCTATAAATGAGGATTATCTGTTTATAAAAGAAAAGGGCTGTGTTAACCCCAGCCCGAGGTGTTTAAATTTCCGCAACTTGTTCAATAAAGGTCGAGAAAACCGAGCTGTTTAGGGCAGAGCGGTTATAAATCATGAACACCTCCAGAGGGGGAAGGGTGAAGGGGGTGTCCAGTTTTTTGAGCCGCATCACCTCTTTGTATTTTTCATATAAGGCTTCGGGTATATTGCCGATGAGATGTGAGGCGCTGATCATGGCGAGGATCGTGTATACGGAATCGCAACGGAAACCAATGTTTTTCTCAGCGTGCAACTTATCAATTTGTGACTGGTAGTGCTTCATGCCGGGTTCATCGCTCAGGAATACCGTAAATTTTTCTTCCTGAAGCGCTTCCATCGTGACAACGTCTTTCAGCCGCGGGTGATCCTGACTGCAGGCCATAATGACTGGATAGCTTGCATAAGGGACGCATACCATTGAACGGTTGTTAACCGGCGCCATAGAAAAAATAAGATCCGCTTTACGGTACGCCAGCAGGTCTTCTGCGGAATCAGCAGTCAGCAGCATATCGTGAAGCTCTATCTCGTAATTATGATGTCTCATCAAGAGCTTAAGCGGGGTAATCAGGTTTTCCGTCGTCAGGATTTGCGGACTGTAGACGATAAAATTCTTTTTAAGTGCAGACGCATTCATAATGTTGATTGTCTGCTCAAGCTGATTGAGGTTTTGCTCAAGATGATGGTGAAGATTGACACCCACCGTGGTGGGCGTAATTCCTTTCCCCGAACGGATAAACAGAGGATCGTTGAGCTGGTTACGCAGACGCTGCAGCGATTGACTGACTGCTGACGGAGTTATGTACAGCGTTTCTGCTGCCTTGCTGATGCTCAGGTGCTGGTAGATACATTCGAAAATGACCAGCAGGTTGAGATCGAATTTTTTAAGGTCGTAAAGGTTTGCCATGTTTCATCCTGAGTGAGCTGCGTTGCGTTATCACATCACTGATAACTATAGAACTAAGTTAACTATTTACCATCCGTGATAGTTAACTAACTTAATTGTTATTGAATGCGAACTTAATATATCACGAACGTAGATTAATGAAATAGAGCTTCAATTATGATGAAGATATTTTTATCTTTAAAAACGCAGATAAAATTGAATAAAAATGGTGTCGTTTATATATCGACAAGTAAATATCACTCATTTCTATTTTTCACGCCGGATAAGCGGGGGCGTGCGTGAAGAGGACAGTTTGGTAAAACCTATCACAGCCATAGATACGATTACCCCTTTCGCACATTGCTCTGGATCAGTACGGGTGCTGTAATCAGGAGGCTGTTACGATCCTGATATAAAGGTAAGTAGAGCGCAACGCAACGCCAGTGTTACTGGCACTGAAAGTTCCTGTGGAAAGTTCAGGTATCAGGGCCGCCCACCAGGGCGGCCTTTTTACTTTCGGGCTTTAGTTTATTCAGTTCTTAACGTTGTCTTGATTGGGTTGTTAGGTTTGGCTGATTGATTTGATAAAGCATACGCATTAGCCCCGATGGATAAAGTTGGTTACCTTACATCTCAACGAAAACACGGAGGAAGTACAGATGTCTTTGATTAATACCAAAATTAAACCTTTCAAAAACCAGGCGTTCAAAAACGGTGAGTTCATTGAAGTCACTGAGAAAGATACCGAAGGCCGCTGGAGCGTGTTCTTCTTCTATCCTGCTGACTTCACCTTCGTTTGCCCGACTGAACTGGGTGACGTGGCAGATCACTACGACGAACTGCAGAAGCTGGGCGTAGACGTTTACTCTGTGTCTACCGACACCCACTTCACCCACAAAGCATGGCACAGCAGCTCTGAAACCATCGCCAAAATCAAATACGCGATGATCGGTGACCCGACTGGCGCCCTGACCCGTAACTTCGACAACATGCGTGAAGATGAAGGCCTGGCTGACCGCGCGACCTTCGTTGTTGACCCGCAGGGCATTATCCAGGCTATCGAAGTTACCGCTGAAGGTATCGGCCGTGATGCTTCTGACCTGCTGCGTAAAGTGAAAGCGGCTCAGTATGTTGCTTCTCACCCAGGCGAAGTTTGCCCGGCGAAATGGAAAGAAGGCGAAGCGACTCTGGCGCCCTCTCTGGACCTGGTCGGTAAGATCTAAGTCTGTAAAGCCTGGCGGCGCTGCGCTTGCACAGGCCTGCAGTATCGTAGGCCGGGTAAACGAAGTGCCACCCGGCAATCAATGGGCGCACCCGCGCCCATTTCATTCCAGCACCATGATGCAAGTTGCATTCAGGCCGCCCGCAGAAAGGCTGCTTGCATGATGACGTTTTAAGAGAGGGAAGAATAATGCTCGACACTACGATGAAAACCCAGCTCAAGGCCTACCTTGAGAAACTGACCAAACCTGTTGAGCTGATTGCCACGCTGGACGACAGCGCGAAATCGGCAGAAATCAAGGAACTGCTGGCAGAGATCGCTGAACTGTCGCCAAAAGTGACGTTCAAAGAAGACAATACCCTGGCAGTCCGTAAGCCTTCTTTCCTGATAACCAACCCAGGCTCTGATCGGGGGCCGCGCTTTGCCGGTTCTCCGCTGGGGCATGAATTTACCTCGCTGGTGCTGGCCCTGCTGTGGACCGGCGGCCATCCGTCGAAAGAAGCACAGGCGCTGCTGGAGCAGATCCGCGATATCGACGGCGATTTTGAGTTTGAGACCTATTACTCACTCTCCTGCCACAACTGCCCGGACGTGGTGCAGGCGCTGAACCTGATGTCGGTTCTGAACCCGCGCATCAAACACACGGCTATTGACGGGGGTACTTTCCAAAACGAAATCACCGATCGCAACGTGATGGGCGTTCCGGCAGTGTTCCTGAATGGGCAGGAGTTTGGCCAGGGCCGTATGACCCTGACGGAAATTGTTGCCAAAGTGGATACCGGTGCCGAAAAACGGGCTGCCGAAGAGCTGAACACGCGTGATGCGTATGATGTCCTGATTGTCGGTTCTGGCCCGGCGGGCGCGGCGGCGGCGGTGTACTCCGCACGTAAAGGGATCCGTACCGGCCTGATGGGCGAACGTTTTGGTGGTCAGGTACTGGATACCGTGGACATTGAAAACTATATCTCTGTACCGAAAACCGAAGGTCAGAAACTGGCCGGGGCACTGAAGGCGCACGTCAGTGATTACGCCGTGGATGTGATCGACAGCCAGAGCGCCAGCAAGCTGGTTCCGGCCGCGGTTGAAGGTGGCTTGCATCAGATTGAAACCGCCTCCGGCGCTGTGCTGAAAGCGCGCAGCATTATCATTGCTACCGGCGCGAAATGGCGCAACATGAACGTCCCGGGCGAAGATCAGTATCGCACTAAGGGCGTGACCTACTGCCCGCACTGCGATGGTCCGCTGTTCAAAGGGAAACGCGTGGCGGTGATCGGCGGCGGTAACTCCGGCGTGGAAGCGGCTATCGACCTGGCGGGTATTGTGGAACACGTTACCCTGCTGGAGTTTGCCCCAGAGATGAAAGCCGACCAGGTTCTGCAGGACAAAGTACGCAGCCTGAAAAACGTCGACATCATCCTGAACGCGCAGACCACGGAAGTGAAGGGCGACGGCAGCAAGGTGACCGGTCTGGAATACCGCGACCGCGTGAGTGGCGATGTCCACAGCGTAGCGCTTTCGGGGATCTTCGTGCAGATTGGCCTGCTGCCAAACACCACCTGGCTGGAAGGGGCGATTGAGCGCAACCGTATGGGCGAAATCATCATTGATGCGAAGTGTGAGACCAGCGTGAAGGGCGTATTTGCGGCCGGCGACTGCACCACCGTGCCTTACAAACAGATCATCATCGCCACTGGCGAAGGTGCGAAGGCGTCCCTGAGTTCATTCGACTACCTGATTCGCACCAAAACCGCATAAAAAAAAGTAAGACGACACCTGCAATAGCAAGAGGCCACCGGAAGGTGGCCTCTTTTTTTATCTGACGACCATCACCGGAATGTGCGTGTGGCGGATCACGCTGGAGGCGTTCGACCCGAGCAGATGCGTGGTGATGGACGGGTTACGCGAACCGATGACCACCACGTCAGCTTTTAGTTCGTTTGCCAGTTCGTTTACCGCATCACGCACGCTGCCAAACCGGACGTGCGTTTTGATGCGTGAAGGGTCGATGCTGAAATGGCCAACCATGGTTTGCAGGCGAGTTTCCGCCTCGTGCTGCAAGTGCTCCTCGAAGCGACGCACATCGGCGGCGAAGCGGTGAAGGCTCAGGCTGGCGGAGCCTGGCAGCACGTGCAACAGATGGATGACACCGTCCTGCTGCGCCAGGAACTCGGCATGGCGTACGGCCTTGTCGCTCAGCTCCATCTCAAAAACATCAACCGGCATAATGATTCTCTGATACATACCCGTTTCTCCTTGTTTATAAACGCTGAACTCATTCAACCACAAAATAGACATGGTTTCTGTAAGCGCCCCGGCAGTTTTCTCATCTCGCCAGGATAAATCTCAAAAGGCCCGTATTCCCGGGCAGACCTTCAGGGGTAGCTACCCTTATACACTTACCTGGAACCTTTCGGAGGTCGCATGAAAGCACTTACGTATCACGGTCCGCACCATGTTCGCGTCGAGAATGTCCCTGACCCCATCATTGAACAGCCCGACGATATCATTCTGCGCGTTACGGCCACGGCGATCTGCGGCTCCGATTTGCATCTCTACCGCGGAAAAATCCCGAAGGTGCAGCACGGCGATATTTTTGGTCACGAATTCATGGGCGAAATTGTTGAGTGCGGCTCAGAGGTGAAGCAGCTGCAGAAGGGCGATCGCGTGGTCATCCCTTTTGTTATCGCCTGCGGGGACTGTTTCTTTTGTCGTCTGCAGCAGTACGCGGCCTGTGAGAATACCAATGCCGGACAGGGTGCGGCCCTGAACAAAAAGCAAATCCCCGCGCCGGCGGCGCTGTTTGGCTATAGCCATCTCTACGGCGGCGTGCCGGGGGGACAGGCGGAATACGTGCGCGTGCCGAAAGGTAACGTCGGGCCGTTTAAAGTCCCGCAGCTTCTTTCTGATGATAAGGCGCTGTTCCTGTCGGATATTTTGCCCACGGCCTGGCAGGCGGCAAAAAATGCGCAGATTGAAAAAGGCTCAAGCGTGGCGGTTTACGGTGCCGGGCCGGTGGGGCTACTGACCATTGCCTGCGCGCGGCTGTTAGGGGCCGAGCAGATCTTTGTTATCGATCACCACCCGTATCGGTTGCGATTTGCCGAGGCGCGTTACGGTGCCATCCCAATCAACTTTGATGAAGATAATGACGCCGCGGAAAAAATCATCGAGCAGACCGCCGGCCAGCGTGGGGTTGATGCCGTGATTGATGCGGTAGGATTCGAAGCGAAAGGCAGCACCACGGAAACGATCCTCAGCAATCTTAAAATTGAAGGCAGCAGCGGGAAAGCGTTGCGTCAGTGTATTGCGGCCGTTCGCCGTGGCGGGGTGGTCAGCGTACCCGGCGTGTACGCCGGGTTTATTCATGGCTTCCTGTTTGGTGACGCCTTCGATAAGGGGCTGACGTTTAAGATGGGCCAGACGCACGTTCACGCCTGGCTGGGCGAACTGTTACCGCTGATCGAAAAAGGGCTGCTTACGCCGGAAGAGATTGTCACCCATTATCTCCCCCTTGCGGATGCGGAACGCGCCTATAAGATTTTCGAAAAACGGGAGGAGGAGTGCCGGAAGGTGATCCTGGTTCCTGGCGCCGAAACGCCCGAGGCGGCGGAACAGCAGGTTAAAGGGCTGGTAAATGCCTTTCCGGGTGGGGTGGTGTGAGGTGGCTCATCTACCAGTGGCGCTCCAGATAAAGCACCGCCGTGACAATAATCGCCACAAAAATGAGAAAAATAAGCGTGATAACCCCTATCTCACTCATGACCGTCCCCGCGGCACCAAAACAGATTAAGCGTGGATTAAGGCCATTTTGCGCGATATAGGAAATTAGGGTGAATTGGCGGAAAGAGGATGCGACAGCATCCTCTGTGCAACGCGGGGCGCGCTTGTTCAGAAGGGGTTAACGCAGATAATCGCCCGCCGCTTCTGGCTGGTAGAGTAACGCAAGGACTTCCAGATGGGTTGAGGCGCCGCCCGGTAATTCCCAGTGGATGGTATCCCCCGCGCGCAGCCCCAGCAGAGCAGCCCCTACAGGTGCAAGGACAGAAAGCTGAGTGCTGCTGTCCGTCATCTGCGCCGGGTAAACCAGCGTGCGGGTCAGCTCTTCACCGGTGGTCAGGTTGCGGAATTTTACCTGGCTGTTCATGGTGACCACGTCATGGGGCATTGACTCAGGCGTGCACATTTGTGCCCGGTCGAGCTCCTCATTCAGGGCGTCTGCCACCGGCAGTGAGGCAAATTCTGCTTTTTCCAGCAGTCTGTCGATACGTTCTGCGTCGAGCTCGTTAATGATAATGGTTGGTCTGGACATTTTTACTCCATGTCGTTAATGCTGCGTGTTACGCAGAAACTGATCCAAAAGAAAACCCTCGCCGTCTGGCAGCGAGGGTTTAACTCTCCCGATGATACTGGCTGAGCGCGTAAGTTTGAAGTGATGAAGGTCACATTCATGGTCCATATGAATTTTCGTTGAAATTTATTCAGTCTTCCTTTCCGCTGGATTGCGTTACGCTGAGCGTTCTGAACCGGGGTCTGGTGCGAAGCGCCATGCCCACCAACGAGAGAGCACTATGTACTTCTATCAACCGTCTCAGGGGCACGGCCTGCCGCATGACCCTCTGAATGCCATTATTGGCCCACGTCCGATCGGCTGGATCTCCTCATGCGATAAGGCCGGTCAGTTGAACCTCGCACCGTACAGCTTCTTTAACTGCTTTAACTATCGTCCGCCCATCATTGGTTTTTCCAGCAACGGCTGGAAGGACAGCGTGCGTAATATTACCGAAACGGGGGAGTTTGTCTGGAACCTGGCAACGCGCGATCTGGCTGAAGCGATGAACCAAACGTCCGCGATGCTTCCGCACGATAGGGATGAGTTTACCTTTTCCGGATTGACGCCGGCGGCGAGCCAGCTTGTTAAGGCGCCGCGCGTGGCGGAGAGCCCGGTGAACTTTGAGTGCCGCCTGTCGCAGTGCATTCAGCTGACCGGCGCCGACGGTACGCCGGTTGATACCTGGCTGGTGCTGGGGGAAGTGGTCGGTATCCATATTGCCGAATCGCTGCTGGAAGAGGGGATCTACCAGACGGCGAAAGCGCAGCCCATCCTGCGTGCGGGTGGGCCGACGGCGTACTATGGCATCAGTGATGAAAACCGGTTTGATATGGTTCGCCCGGGTGCGGGTCAGTAACCGGCCTTATCTACCACGAATTGTTTACCGCAGTTACCCGGATGTGGCTGCGGGGCAAATGACGTCGCAGACAGCGGGTTATTGATGGTGTCTGCCTTGAGTGAAATCTGCATTTCGGTCAGATACGCCGGATTGCCATTGCAGGTGAGCTTGAACGCTTTGACGTTTTCCTTGCCCCAGCTTTTGGCAACGGCGCGGTCAAAGTCGCTACGGTTGACGGTTTTCCCGTAGTTATCGGCGAGGAATTGACCGACAGCACTGCTTTTTACTTCCTGATTCATCCGCACCATCGTGCCGAAATAGGCATCGGGATCAAAACCAAAGCAGACGCCATGTTTGGCATACTCGTAACGCTCCAGGCAGGAATTACCGCCCGCGCCCGGCATCACGCTGTTAAGCTTTGCGGCACCGGACAGCGACAGTCCGGTTTCGGCGGCGGCACATTTGCGGCTGGCCTTCGCTTCCGGCAGGTTCGGGATCGGGCGCGTGGCGCAGCCAAAGCGCATCCACCGACGTTCATCCACGCCGCGGGCGGCAATCGATTTCGGCAGGCCTGGCCAGAGTCCGTGAACGGTCAGAAAATCGACTTTATTGTCGGTCTCTTTTTGCAGGCGACACTCGTCTGGTTCATTACGGTTGCGCTCGACCATGCTCTGACAAAACCCGGTTTGCCAGGACAGCGCCAGCACATAGCGATCGAAATCGCCATACTGCGTTGCCTTGAGCGGTTCGGCCTGTGCGGAGAAAACACAAAGAGCAAGCGCGATTGCGCCAGACGGGATAACGATATCCTTCCTGAACATATGATTTCCTGATCGAATGAGCACAATAAATTTCTGGAAGTTATTAAAGCACAAAAAGCGCCCGCAGGCGCTTTCTGGATAGCCGTAATTTAGCTTAGGCCGCGCCGGGAACCAGCACTTCGGTGGCGATAATCACAATAATCAGCCCAACAATCACGGGCACTGAGGTGCGTTTAACCACTTCGAATGGCGAAATTTTTGCCATCCCGGCTACGGCGACGACCACGCCCGACACCGGAGAGATAGTACGGCCCAGGTTTGACGCTTGCAGCATGGGAATGGAGAGATACGCCGGGTTAATACCGGAGGAGTGAGCCAGTTTGGGGATCATCTCCACAAAAGCGTAGAAGGGCGCGTTACCGGAGCCGGTGGTCATGGCCGCCAGCATGGTGAGCACCACCAGAACCAGCATCAGGATAATACTGGCCGAGCCGAACGAGGTGGCAATGGAGATCAGGCTCTGGATAAAGCCAATGGTACTCAGGCCCTGGGCAAAGACGCCTGCCGCAACCAGCAGCATCACCACCCCGGCAAAGGCATCCGCCATACCGCGATACGCCACTTCCAGACCGGAGAAGACGTTTTGCGTGTTAAAACCGCGCACAAATTCCAGCATGGCGGCCAGCAGCATACAGATCACCAGAATGGTGATGATGTGCAGCTGCGGACCCCATTTGCCGTCAAAAATCAGTACCCCGATAATCGGCGTGAAGGGCAGAATGGCATAAAACGCGGGTGCGGTGGTGGTGATTTCACTCACATCCATCATTTCGTGGCTGATGTTCTCTTTCTTATCCAGATAGCGCTGCCAGAAGAAATGCGCGATACCCATTCCCACAATGGCGACAATAGAGATCGGCAACGTGGTTTTAAAAGCGAAGTCGATGAGTGACATTTCCGCTGCCTTTGCTGCCAGCACAACATCACCTGAAGTCGGGGAGAGAATTATCGCTGCCGGTGACGCGCAAATTGCCGCTGCCGCGCCACGGCTGATACCGACGTTGACCATGACCGGGAACAGTGTGGCCATGAGCAGTACGCCAAGTCCGGTAGCTGACGACACGGCCAGCGACATCAGGCAGGCGAGGAAATAGGCGGCGACCATCAGCAGATAGGGCGAGTTGATATACTGCAGGGGTTTTGAGGCAAGTTTAACGACCATGTCGTTGGCACCGATATGGGTCATGTAGGAGGCAAAGCCGCACAGCATCATGATCATCATACCCAGGTCGCCGCCGCGGCTCATGAGTAATATCTTAATGTATTCAACAATATCAGTGGCGGTGTAACCCGTACTGGTTGCACTGGCTGGTAATACCTGATGCCCCATTATGGCGCTGATAATCAGCAGTGTTAAACCGCCAACAAATAATACGCCCGTGGCCGAGTAGCCTTTAATGATGTAGCGTGCGACACCGACAATGACGACGACCCCAATAAGGAGTTCGATAAACGTAAGCATGATTTCCCCTGTATCTTTGCTGCACTGGAGCACAAAAAATCAATAAAATAAGAAGGATGAAAATGTGCCGAATAAATGGCCCGTTCTTGCTGATTAAAATCAATAAACAGACGACTAGAGAACGGAACAACCGCATTTTTGCCATGGCCCATACATTTATGTCATGAGAGGCTTGACCGTCAGACATCGCGCAGGATGTCTTTATAATGATAACAAAATGTTAATAATCTGTGTAGTTTAGTATGTTATTGATTAAGAAGTTAAAGAGGTAAAAAGCCTACGTAATATGGGCTTATTCGAACGTCCCGACAGGTTTAATTAAGAATATTCCCGAAAAAAGGCCGGATAATTAGGAATAACAGCGATGCCGTTAAGTTCTTGTTCAACTATTTTATGGTAAACTTTGCCTCGAATACTAAGAATGGTAATTGCATTGTGATCGTACGTAATACTTTTTTCTCTATTTTGTTGTTTATTTTTGGGCAGTTAACGTTTTCTTCTGTTGCACAGGCAGCGGACAACGCGACGGATAAAGGCTGGTTCTCAACCTTTACAGATAATGTTTCCCAGACATGGTCGGCACCAGAACATTATGATCTCTATGTTCCGGCAATAACGTGGCATGCGCGCTTTGCTTATGACAAAGAGAAAACCGATAAATACAACGAGCGTCCCTGGGGGGCGGGTTTTGGTCAGTCGCGCTGGGATGAAAAGGGCAACTGGCACGGCATCTACCTGATGGCCTTTAAGGACTCGTTTAATAAATGGGAACCGATTGGCGGTTATGGCTGGGAGAAAACCTGGCGCCCGTTAGCAGACGAGAACTTCCACGTCGGTTTGGGCTATACCGCCGGGGTCACTGCGCGTGACAACTGGAACTACATTCCGATCCCGGTGCTGCTGCCTCTGGCCTCTATTGGCTATGGGCCGGCAACGTTCCAGATGACCTACATTCCCGGTACGTACAACAACGGTAACGTTTACTTCGCCTGGATGCGTTTTCAGTTTTAACTGAAAAAACTTTACATGTTGGTGAAAAAACGCGCAGGCGTTGATTCATAAACGATAAAAATCTGCCAGTGAAAATTAACGCGACTTTAGTCACTTTTTATCAAAGATCCGCTGGACAAAAGGTCCCACAATTGATGTACTGGTAACCGACACAGCATTTGTGTCGTTTTTTAATGTAAAGGTAATTTTGATGTCTAAGATTAAAGGTAACGTTAAGTGGTTTAATGAGTCCAAAGGATTCGGTTTCATTACTCCTGAAGATGGCAGCAAAGACGTGTTCGTACACTTCTCTGCAATCCAGTCTAATGGTTTCAAAACTCTGGCTGAAGGTCAGCGTGTAGAGTTCGAAATCACTAACGGTGCCAAAGGCCCTTCTGCTGCTAACGTAATCGCTCTGTAATTCAGACGCGTCAGCAAGAATTTCAAAACCCGCTCACTGAGCGGGTTTTTTTCGTTTTGAATCAGCCAAGCAGATACATTTTCAGGAAGCTGGCCACGATCAGCACGCTCAACAACACCATTCCTGCGCTCATCAGACTCTGTTTCATTCTGTCACCCTCGTTCAGTATTGCACTCAGAGTGACAGAGAAAAATTAAGCCAACATTAACGCGCTGACTGTTAGTGCTGACTTGCAGTGGAAAATAGCCAAAATGCGATCCCCGTCATCGCAAAGGAGCCCAGCATGTTAATGGCGATATTCACCAGCGCCCAGCCGATACGACCTTCCTGAAAGAGAAACACCACTTCTGCAGAGAAGGTGGAGAAGGTGGTTAAGCCGCCGCAGAAACCTGTCGTAATCAATACCTTCCACATTGGGTCGATGTGCGTCATGCGGTTAAACCAGGCCAGTCCCATGCCTATGATAAAGGCGCCAATCAGGTTCGCGGCAAGCGTCCCCATAGGAATCGCCTGATGCAGCGGGTTAAACCGCATACTCAGAAACCATCGCGCAACGCTACCCGTTCCCCCACCAATAAAAACGGCTAAAAGTAGTTGTAACACGCTTAATACCTGCTATTTGATGTGTAAGAGAAGCGAGTTTAACGCCGTTTATGATGAGGGGACAAATATGTATGTTGCGGTAGGACAATTTGCGGTCACGCCTGACTGGCAGGCGAACGCGAAAAAATGCGTCGACCTGATGTTGCAGGCCCAACAGAAAGGCGCGTCGCTGCTGGTGCTTCCTGAGGCGCTGCTGGCCAGGGATGATAATGACCCGGATTTATCCGTGAAGTCCGCGCAGCCGCTGGACGGTGAATTCTTACAGCAATTGCTCGCTCAGAGCGTGGGCAATACGATGACGACGATCTTAACAATCCATGTTCCCTCTATGCCGGGTCGGGCGGTGAATACGCTGGTGGCGATTCGCGGCGGAGCCATTGTCGCACGTTACGCCAAGCTGCATCTCTATGATGCCTTCAGCGTTCAGGAGTCCCGGCGGGTTGACCCGGGAGACCGTATTCCCCCGCTGCTGGAGATTGACGGAGTAAAGATTGGGTTGATGACCTGCTACGACCTGCGTTTTCCGGAGCTGGCGCTCCATCTGGCGTTACAGGGCGCGGACGTTCTGGTATTGCCTGCCGCGTGGGTCAAAGGGCCGTTGAAGGAGCATCACTGGGCGACGCTGCTTGCGGCGCGCGCGCTGGATACGACCTGCTATGTGGTTGCAGCAGGCGAATGCGGCACGAAAAATATCGGGCAAAGCAGGGTGGTGGATCCGCTTGGGGTGACGATCGCCGCCGCCGCTGAAACCCCCGAGTTGCTGGTGGCGGAGATAAACGTAGACAGAATCGCGCTTGCACGTCAGCAATTACCTGTTCTTCGCAATCGTCGGTTTGCGCCACCGCAATTATTGTGATGTTTTTTTCAACAACGCTTGATTCACCTTGTTACAGATTGCTATTGTGTGCACGCGCTAAATGACCGTTAATAGATTCAGGTTTTGGCGCTGTATGCAGCCTGTTTTAAGTAAAGAAGGTATCTATGGGTGAGATTAGTATTACCAAACTGCTGGTGGTTGCCGCACTGGTCGTCCTGCTGTTTGGTACCAAGAAGTTACGCACGCTGGGTGGTGACCTGGGGGCTGCCATCAAAGGCTTTAAGAAAGCGATGAACGACGATGACGCGGCTGCGAAGAAAAGCGCCGAGGACGACATCCCGGCAGACAAGCTTTCTCACAAAGAGTGACAGCCATGCCTGAGGGCATGCGAAAAAAAACCGGCTCATGAGGCCGGTTTTTTTGTATTACTGTAAATGAATATTACAGCATTATTTTACTTCTTCGCCTTTCGCCTGCATGTCCGCATGGTAAGAGGAGCGAACAAACGGGCCGCACGCCGCGTGGGTAAAGCCCATCGCCATCGCTTCGGCTTTCATCTCATCAAACTCGTCCGGGCTGACGTAGCGCTGTACCGGCAGGTGGTGACGGCTTGGCTGCAGATACTGGCCCAGGGTGAGCATGGTTACACCGTGGCGGCGAAGATCGCGCATTACCTCGATGATTTCCTCATTGGTTTCACCCAGACCTACCATCAGACCTGATTTGGTCGGAATGTGCGGATGCGCTTCTTTGAAACGCTCCAGCAGCTTCAGGGACCAGTTATAATCCGCACCCGGACGAACCTGGCGGTAAAGACGCGGCACGTTCTCCAGGTTGTGGTTAAACACGTCTGGCGGCGTGGCGGTCAGAATATCCAGCGCACGATCCATACGGCCGCGGAAGTCAGGCACCAGCGTCTCGATTTTGATGTTCGGGCTTTTCTCGCGAATGGCCGTAATACAATCAGCGAAGTGCTGTGCACCACCATCGCGCAGATCGTCACGGTCTACGGAAGTGATGACCACATAACGCAGCGCCATGTCAGCGATGGTCTGCGCCAGTTTTTGGGGTTCGTTAGCATCAGGTGCAACTGGACGGCCATGTGCTACGTCGCAGAACGGGCAGCGGCGGGTACAGATAGCACCCAGAATCATAAACGTCGCGGTACCGTGATTGAAACATTCAGCAAGGTTCGGGCAAGAGGCTTCTTCACAGACGGAGTGAAGGCCATTTTTGCGCATCGCCGCTTTGATCCCCTGGATACGCGAAGAGTCGGCCGGAAGTTTGATTTTCATCCATTCCGGTTTTCTTAACAGCGCCTCGCGCTCTGTAGCCACGTTTTTAACCGGGATAAGGGCCATTTTATCGGCATCGCGGTATTTAACACCGCGTTCCATCACAATGGGTTTACTCATAGCGTGCGTGTTCCAGTTGCGAATATCGAAGGAAAGCGTTTCAATTCAAGGGAATGTTGTATTTATCAACTATTTTTGAACGAACGACAGGCAGTATATCATTGAAAGGGGCGTTAAAGCAGCCTGCCAGGTCGCCAATTTGTAAAATAGTTGTTGTTTTGTGCCTTTTGCCCTGCCTGCAGCAGGGACTTGTGCTGTATGAAGCGGTCAGAAGGCCTGACGGATAATGCGGATAACGTTTTCCAGGACCGGATCGCGCAAACTCAGTTTGTTGTAATGCAGTGAAATCTCGACAGATTCCGCATTAAGCTGGCTGAGTGGGATACTTTCCAGCGGCCAGCATTTGCGCAGCAGGTTGTACAGACGTGCCGGCATAATGCATAGCATATCGCTGCTGCCGATCAGGGATGCGGTAGTGAACATATTGTAACTGCTGAAACTGATCTGGCGTTCCGGGAAAATTTCATCAATACGCTGGCGCAGAGCATGATTCGCCTGTCCTTCGGTCATGAAAGACGAGTGGTCATAGTTGCGCAGGTTTTCAAGGGTCAGCGGTTCGCTGAGCGCGGGATGCTGCTGGCGACACACCAGAACCAGATTATCCGCATAAAGCACATTTTGCCCCAGCGCTCTGGCACTGAAACTGCCGCTTTCAATAATCAGGTCCGTCTGGAACTGGGCAAGCTGAATATCAGGCTCACTAAGAGGCACATTGCGCAGCAGAAGCTGCGGAGCATGCTCTTTCACGGCCTGATAAATTGCAGGCATCACCAGAACGCCCACGGAAGGGGAACAGCCGATGGTAATGGTGCGCTGCTTATCGTAGCTGCCGGTTAAATCCAGCGCGCCCAGAATGGATTCCAGCCCCTGGCTGATGAACTCATGGAGGTGCGTGGCGTAGGCCGTCGGCGTTACCCCCTGGCCCTTACGGATAAATAACGGGTCGGGAAATATAGCGCGCAGCTTTTGAATGGACTGGCTTATTGCTGATGGCGTGAGATTAAGAATTTTCGCAGCGTTAACGATACCCTTATGGACATATACTGCCTCAAAAATAGTCAGTAAATTGAGATCAATATTACGTAAAGTCCGAAAAATTTGCGGCTTGTCTTCGCCACCAGGGTCATTCAGGCGTTTGGCTGGTAAATTATTATACTCCACGCTTTTACTCCGTATACATTCACAATATGAATGATAGTTGAATTTATTTATTATGCTTGTAGAGATTCGTAAAGTGTTGGTTTTGTTTCACTTCTTTATCAAAAATCAAACAGTTGTGTGATTATCACTCACGTTACTTAGACCCTGTTTGTCACGTTTGAGGGAAGCTAAATAATATGTAACGGCAATATTCGGGCGCTTCGAAAATATAGAATCTGTGGTTTATTGTAAAGCGCAAAAGCGGTAAATAAACAGTGGCCCGTCAAATTAGCGAGCCATGTTGTATGATATATTAAGCAGGGATATATTCGTGCGGGGGATTGTTAAGTAGTGCTAACACGTTCTTCAAAAGCACAGGACGAATAGTGTCTGGCGTAGCGGTATCGATCCACTGGCGCATTTGCGTCATCTCCATGCCGGCGTAGCCGCAGGGGTTTATGCGCTGGAAAGGGGTGAGATCCATATTAATATTCAATGCCAGGCCGTGGAAGGAGCAGCCTTTACGAATTCGCAGCCCCAGAGAGCAGATCTTCATTTCCCCGACGTAAACGCCTGGTGCATCGGCGCGTGGATGCGCATCGATACCATATTCCGCCAGCGTATTGACGACAGTTTGTTCCAGTAGAGTAACCAGTTCACGCACGCCCAGTTTTCTGCGCTTCAGATTAAGCAGGACGTACATTACCTGCTGTCCGGGTCCGTGGTAAGTGACCTGCCCGCCGCGATCGCTCTGAATTACCGGGATGTCTCCCGTCATCAATAAATGTTCCGCTTTTCCCGCCTGACCCTGCGTAAAGACTGGCAGGTGTTCGACCAGCCAGATCTCGTCCGGGGTGCTCTCATCGCGTGAATCGGTGAAGTCATGCATAGCCTGGGAGACAGGCTCATAAGGTTGCAGCCCGAGGTGTCGGACCAGAATTTTATCCTGATACAAAACAGCGTCTCCGAAGACGAGGGACAAAAGATGCGGGGGAGTATATCACAGCGGGGAGAGGGGTTACCCGGCAAACCGGGTAACCGCAAAGGGACTACAGCACCATACGAACAATTTCGATATTGCCGAGCTCTTCGTACAGCGTCTCAACCTGCTCAATGTGTGTAGCGGTGATGGTAATAGAAACCGAGTGGTAGTTGCCCTTGCTGCTTGGTTTTACTGACGGAGAGTAGTCACCCGGCGCATGGCGCTGTACCACTTCAACCACCTGATCAACCAGCTCAGGCTTCGCCAGACCCATTACTTTGTAGGTAAATGGGGTAGGGAATTCAAGCAGTTCGTTAAGTTTGGTTTTCATGTCAGCTCCGGCGTAACGTCAAAAAGAATAACTCCCACGTCAGGTGGGAGTTATCAGGATACTTAGTATATGGGGATCAAAATCACACTTTCAAGTGTTCAATTTTTAACCAAACCAGTGATGGAACATCAATTTAATGTAATCAATGATTTTGCCGAAGAAATTACCTTCAGGAATTTCTTGCAGGACAACCAGCGGACGCTGATCGATCGTCTTGCCATCCAGCTGGAAGTTGATGGTGCCTACAACCTGGTTTTTCTGCAGTGGCGCATGCAGCTCGGTGCTGTTCAGGACGTAGCTGGCTTTGAGATCCTTCATACGACCGCGTGGAATGGTCAGGTACAGATCTTTATCCACGCCAAGGGAGGCACGGTCGTTGTCGCCGAACCAGACGGGTTCGGAAGCAAACTCTTTACCTGCTTTCAGCGGGTTCACGGTTTCGAAGAAACGGAAGCCCCAGGTCAGCAGTTTCTTGCTTTCTGTTTCACGACCTTTAAAGGTACGGCCGCCCATCACGGCTGAGATCAGGCGCATCTGACCTTCAGTGGCAGAGGCCACCAGGTTGTAACCCGCTTTGTCAGTATGGCCCGTTTTGATGCCATCAACGTTCAGGCTGTTATCCCACAGCAGGCCGTTACGGTTGGTCTGACGAATACCGTTGAAGGTGAACTCTTTCTCTTTATAGATGGCATATTCGTTAGGTACGTCGCGGATCAGCGCCTGACCAATGAGCGCCATATCACGCGCGGAGCTGTACTGACCGTCGGCGTCCAGACCGTGTACGGTCTGGAAATGGCTGTTTTTCAGACCCAGCGCGTTCACGTAGCTGTTCATCAGGCCCACGAAGGCGTCCTGGCTACCGGCAGCAAAATCGGCCATCGCCACACAGGCATCGTTACCCGATTGCAGGTTAATCCCGCGAATGAGCTGAGAAACGGGAACCTGCATACCCGGTTTCAGGAACATCAGAGACGACCCTTTGAACACCGGGTTTCCGGTTGCCCACGCATCGTTACCGATGGTGACCAGGTCAGTTTCCTTGAATTTCCCGGCTTTCATCGCCTGGCCGATAACATAGCTGGTCATCATTTTGGTCAGGCTGGCCGGGTCGCGGCGGGCATCAGCATTCTGTTCTGCCAGCACTTTGCCAGAGTTGTAATCGATCAGGATGTAGGATTCCGCGTCGATTTGCGGAACGCCAGGGATCATGGTCTTGATATTCAGGTCATCGGCGTGAGCTGCAGAAAGTGCAGCAGCGCAAAGGGCCGTGGTCAGCGCCATGCGCTGCACAAAACGAGCAGAAAAAGTGGTCTTCATGGTCAGAACTACGACATCCGTGATGGAATTAAAAAAAGTGCCTTACTATAGCAAATGCTATTCAGGCAGGCATCCGACTTTAAGCATGAGTTTGTGAATGTGTTTTACACAAACTGACATTTCGGACACCGCCGATTAATTACTTTGCAACAGCGATAAATGACTGAAGCTGAGCTTCATTTTGCAAACGTTGCTGCAGGGACGCTGCCTGCGATTTGCTGGCAAACGGCCCCATCTGAATACGCCAGACCGCACCGTTTTGCTCAACGCGTCCCGGGACGCCAAACTGCTGGCTCAGACGCTGTTGATACTGCTGGGCACGAGCCTGATCGCTCACTGCGCCTACCTGCACCACATAGCTGCCGCTGGCCGCTGCCGGAGCTGCCATCGCCGTACTTTGCGTGGCCGCTGGCGCCGTTACGGGCGCCGGTTGAGCTGCTGGCGCACTCACAGGTGCAGGGGCGGGTGTCGGCTCACTGCCTTCAAGTACGCCCGGGGCTAAGGTCGTTGGTGCACCAAGAAAGCCGCTACTCTTTACCGGTGCGCCCGTTGAATCATCACTTTGTAGCGTGTCATTGCTGATTGGACGGATTTCTCCCCCCGGCTGAGCCGGTTCGGCCGGAGAAGAGACGCTACCCATTCCGCCGTCAAGATTTGGACGGTCGGGCAGGGCATAGGTCTGTTTCGCTACTGTCGTACAGGCGGTACCCGGTCCGGAGAGCGAACCATCCTGCGCCACGATAATCGGGTCGATACGGACTTTGGTGTTATTCGACGTGTTCAGGCGATCGGCGGACGCGCGAGACAGGGAGATCACCCGGTCATTGCCGTACGGGCCGCGGTCGTTGATGCGCACAACGATCATACGGCCGTTCGCCAGGTTGGTGATACGGGCATAGCTCGGGATCGGCAGCGTCGGGTGTGCTGCTGTCAGCTGCATTGGGTCGAAGGCCTCCCCGGACGCCGTCAGGTTACTGCCGGGTTCGGCATCATAAATGGCGGCAAAGCCAGCCTGGCTGAAGCGGGAAGGATCCTGAACAATTTTGTAGCTTTTGCCGTCGCGCTCGTAATCCTGATTCGCACTGGCATTCAGCGGTTCATAAACGGGATCGGCACCGCTGATTTCAACGATCGGGCCATTACACACCGCAGGCTGCGGCGGCGCGACGGTTGCCTGTTGCTGACCATCATCACTTGTACAGGCCGCAAGTAAACTTGCCGCAATGCAGATCCCCAGCCACTGCTTACGCATTCCGATCCCCTTATTTTTATACGCTTTTTGACAACATTTTTCTGTGGGTATGGATCGACATCACGATACCAAACCCGGCCATCAACACAATCAGTGCCGAGCCTCCGTAACTCACCAGCGGTAGCGGTACGCCAACCACCGGCAGAATACCACTCACCATACCAATATTTACGAAGACATAAACGAATAAAATCAGCATCAACCCGCCAGCCATAACGCGACCAAAGGTGGTTTGCGCGCGTGCTGCAATCCACAATCCGCGCATGATCAGCAGGACGTATAGCGCCAGCAAAATTAAGATGCCCACCAGCCCCAGCTCTTCAGCCAGTACGGCGAAAATAAAGTCGGTGTGGCGTTCCGGTAAAAACTCCAGCTGCGACTGTGTACCGTGCAGCCAGCCTTTACCGCGCAGGCCACCGGAGCCAATCGCAATTTTTGACTGAATAATATGATAGCCCGCGCCCAGCGGATCGGTTTCCGGATCGAGCAGCATCATGACGCGCTGGCGCTGGTAATCATGCATCAGGAAGAACCAGAGAATCGGAATAAACGCGGCAACCAGCACCACCGAGATGCCAATCAGACGCCAGCTCAGGCCCGACAGGAAAAGAACGAACAGGCCGGAGAGGGCGATGAGGATTGAGGTTCCCAGGTCAGGCTGCGCCGCGACCAGCAGCGTTGGCAGGAAAATCAGCACCAGCGCGATGGCGGTATTTTTCAGAGACGGCGGACAGACGTCGCGGTTGATAAAGCGTGCCACCATCAGGGGTACGGCGATTTTGGCGATTTCCGAGGGCTGGAAGCGGACAACACCCAGATCCAGCCAGCGCTGCGCCCCTTTTGAGATGGCGCCAAACGCGTCTACCGCAACCAGCAAAATAATACAGAAGATGTAAAGATAGGGCGCCCAGCCTTCATAGACGCGCGGTGGGATCTGCGCCATCACCACCATAATGACCAGACCCATCGCGATCTGGCCAATTTTACGCTCCATCATGCCGATGTCCTGGCCGCTGGCGCTCCAGATAACCAGGGCACTGTAAACCAGCAGAGCCAGCAGGATCAGCAGCATGGCTGGGTCGATGTGGATTTTATCCCACAGCGATTTTTTATTTGGATTATCCGTCATGATTATTGGTCCTCCGCCGCAGCGGCGGCCGGGTTTTCAGCCGGCAGTTCGGTGTTGTTATCACCCAGCATAATGTGGTCAAGGATCTGGCGCATGATGGTCCCGACCGCGGGGCCAGCACCGCCGTTTTCCAGAATCATCGCCACCGCGACCTGCGGGTTATCATAAGGGGCAAACGCCGTCATCAGCTTATGGTCACGCAGACGTTCGGCAATGCGGTGGGCGTTATAGGTTTCGTTGGCTTTCAGACCAAATACCTGCGCCGTACCGGATTTCGCGGCCACTTTATAAGGCGTACCGGCGAAATACTTATGCGCGGTACCGTTCGGACGGTTTGCCACGCCGTACATCCCGTCTTTCGCGATTTCCCAGAAGCCAGAATGGATGTCACCCACAGGCGCTTCGTGCGGCTGGTTCCAGGGCACTTTTTTGCCGTCTTCAACGGTACTTTGCAGCAGATGAGGGACTTTCACCACGCCGTCATTGATGAGGATCATCATGGCTTTGTTCATCTGAAGCGGCGTAGCCGTCCAGTAGCCCTGACCGATACCCACCGGAATAGTGTCACCCTGATACCATGGTTTCTTAAAGCGCTTCAGTTTCCACTCACGGGTTGGCATGTTGCCAGAGCGTTCCTCGGCAAGGTCAACACCGGTGTAATGTCCGTAGCCAAACTTACTCATCCACTCTGACAGACGGTCGATACCCATATCGTACGCCACCTGGTAGAAGAAGGTATCCGCGGACTCTTCCAGCGATTTCGTCACGTTCAGATGGCCGTGGCCCCATTTTTTCCAGTCGCGATAGCGTTTTTCAGAACCCGGCAGTTGCCACCAGCCGGGGTCAAACAGGCTGGTATTACGGTTGATGACACCAGCACTCAGGGCAGAGACCGCCACGTAAGGTTTAACCGTTGACGCTGGCGGGTAAACCCCTTGCGTAGCGCGGTTCACCAGCGGTGTGTTCGGGTCATTCAGCAGGCCGGAATAGTCTTTACTGGAGATGCCGTCAACAAAGAGGTTCGGGTCATAGCTTGGCATTGACACCATCGCCAGGATGCCACCGGTACGAGGATCGGTGACCACCACGGCCGCACGGCTGCCCGCCAGTAAGGTTTCAATATACTGCTGCAGTTTAAGGTCGAGGGTCAGATATACGTCATGTCCCGCCTGAGGCGGCACCTCTTTCAGCTGACGAATGACGCGGCCGCGGTTGTTCACCTCAACCTCTTCATAGCCGGTCTGCCCATGCAGAACATCTTCGTAGTAGCGTTCAATGCCCAGCTTGCCGATATCGTGCGTTGCTGCGTAGTTCGCCAGCTTGCCGTCTTTATCGAGGCGCTCGACGTCTTTATCGTTAATCTTGGAGACGTAGCCAATGACATGCGTCAGCGCGGAGCCATAAGGGTAGTAGCGACGCTTGTAACCTTTCACTTCCACGCCGGGGAAACGGTACTGATTCACCGCAAAGCGGGCTACCTGGACTTCCGTCAGATTGGTTTTAACCGGAATGGAGGTGAAACGGTGGGAACGGGCGCGCTCTTTTTTGAAGGCCGCGATATCGTCATCGTTAAGATCGACCACGCTTCGCAATGCTTCCAGCGTGTCCTGAACGTTATCGACCTTTTCCGGCATCATCTCGATTTGATAGATGGTGCGGTTTAACGCCAGCGGGGTGCCGTTACGATCGTAAATAATGCCGCGGCTGGGCGCGATGGGCACCAGCTTGATCCGGTTTTCGTTTGAACGCGTCTGGTAATCGGTAAAGCGGACAATTTGCAGATTATAAAGGTTGGCGATCAGCACGCCGGTAAGCAGCAAAATCCCGGTAAAGGCGACCAGCGCCCGGCGCACAAACAGCGCGGACTCAGCCGTATAGTCGCGAAAAGAATTCTGTAGTTTCATCCGCTGCTTAATCTACCCTGGTCAGTCATTACTCGCGGTGATAGGGGTGGTTGGTAGTAATGCTCCACGCGCGATACAGGCTTTCTGCCACCAGTACCCGAACGAGCGGGTGGGGAAGCGTCAGCGCGGAGAGAGACCAACTTTGTTCTGCTGCCGCTTTGCAGGCAGGGGACAACCCTTCAGGCCCGCCAATCAACAGACTGACGTCACGACCATCCTGCTTCCAGCGCTCCAGTTCGTGCGCCAGCTGCGGCGTATCCCAGGGCTTCCCTGGAATATCGAGAGTGACGATGCGGTTTTTGCCTGCGGCTGCCAGCATCAGTTCACCCTCTTTATCGAGAATACGTTTGATATCGGCGTTCTTGCCGCGTTTTCCGGCGGGGATCTCCACCAGTTCGAACGGCATGTCTTTTGGAAAACGACGCAGATATTCAGTAAAACCGGTTTGTACCCAGTCCGGCATTTTGGTGCCGACGGCGACCAGCTGCAACTTCACGCATTAACCCCAGAGTTTTTCCAGCTCATACAGGCGACGGCTCTCTTCCTGCATGACGTGGACAATCACATCGCCGAGATCGACAACCACCCAGTCAGCGGTCGCTTCACCTTCAACGCCGAGGGGCAACAGCCCTGCAGCACGCGATTCCTGCACCACGTGATCGGCAATTGAAACAACATGACGCGTAGAGGTACCGGTGCAGATGATCATGCAGTCGGTAATACTGGATTTACCCTTAACGTCGATAGCGATGATGTCCTGACCTTTCAGGTCATCAATTTTGTCAATAACAAAATCCTGGAGTGCTTTACCCTGCAAGTTTTCCCCCTGGGGTGAATGAGATTGTATAACGTTGAATTCGTAGCCAGACAGTATACCTGAACTCAGGCCTGTAACGGGACAAATGTCTCCTGCCCGGCTTTTGAAGGCGGGTATCATCCCACCCTCCGCCTGAGATTGCATCGCCATTTTTGTAAAACAATTTCTGTAAAGCAATGATCGGCGGGAAAGTCTGGCAGCGGAGGATAACAGTATGGCTTACCCTGTCAAGGCAGGAAAAACAATAAGCCACTTAATTATGCCCTTCGGCTATTCATCTGCGCTTTTCTGATACAAACCGTGCGTATGGATATACGCCAGCACCGGGGCCGGTAGCAAATCGTCACAGGCTAAACCGTGCTGTAAACGCTCGCGAATGAGGGTCGCAGAGATATCGAACCACGGCGTCTCCGCCAGATAAATCTTCCCGGCCGGCTGTGTGTGAAGATCTTCTATATAGTCGGTGAGATGATCTTCCAGCCACTGCTGATACTGTGCTTCGCGCATGGTCAGCGGATAGCCCGGACGACGGCAGACGAGCAGGTGGCTGTTCTCCAGAATGGTTTCGTACTGATGCCAGGTGGGGAGATTCAGCAGAGAGTCCTGACCGATGATAAAGGCCAGCGGCTGGTCTGGCCCGTGTTCAGTGCGCCACTCCTGCAGCGTTTGCGACGTCCAGGAGGGCGTGTCGCGGCGCAACTCGCGCTCATCAAGGCTGAAAAGCGGTTTATCCGCGATGGCCAGGGCGAGCATCGCTTTTCGCTGCTCGCTGGTTGCTTCGGGCTGCGGACGATGAGGCGGGACATTATTGGGCATAATGATAACGCGCTGAAGACCAATCAGATTCGCCAGAATCTCAACCGGCTTCAGATGCCCGTAATGTACCGGGTCGAAGGTGCCACCATACAGGGCCTGGAGAGAGTGCATACTATCCATCAATAAAAACGTCAGCCAGCGCCTTGTGGCAAAGCAGCAGAGAAAGACTTTCCAGCTCCGCCCAGACCGACTGACCGTAATCTTGTTTTAACGTGAGCTCAGCGCGCATCAGAAGCTGTACTGCCTGACGCAGCTGTTCATGGCTCAGGCGGTTGACGGCCTCGGTGGTTAACGCCCTGCGATTTTGCCACACCCGATGTTTATCAAACAGCGCGCGCAAGGGCGTATGGGCAGACTGTCGCTTGAGCGCGATCAGCAACAGCAGTTCGCGCTGGAGCGTGCGCAGCAAAATGACCGGCTCGCTGCCTTCAAGGCGCAGCTGCTGCAGAATATGCAGGGCGCGTTTGCTCTTCGCCGACAGCAAGGCATCAACCCAGTGGAACGGCGTGAAGTGCGCCGCGTCGTTAACGGCCTGCTCGACGCGCGGCAGGGTCAGCTTGCCATCCGGCCAGAGCAGGGCGAGCCGGTCCAGCGCCTGCGCGAGGGCCAGCAGGTTGCCTTCGTAGCAGTAGCAGAGCAGTTGATTTGCCGCGTCATCCAGCTGAAGGTTGTTCTGCTTCGCGCGCGCGGCCACCCATTTTGGCAGATGCGCCTGCTCAGGCGTCTGACAGGTGACCTGCACCGCATGGGTCGCGAGTTGGGTAAACCACGCCGCGTTTTCCTGCGCTTTCGTCAGCTTATTGCCACGCACGATCAATAGCAGATCGCTGTGTAACAGACTGACCAGCGTGGCCAGTTGTTCATTAATGGCCGCGTTCGGACCATTCTCTGGCAGCAGGATCTGGATCGTCTGACGCGAGGCAAACAGGCTCATCGCCTGGCAAAGTGAGAAGAGGGCATTCCAGTCGGTATTGTTATCCAGCTGGACGGTGTGGTGTTCATCGAAGCCCTGAGCGGCCGCCGCGTGTCGCACGGCATCCAGGCTTTCCTGTAGTAATAGCGGATCGTTACCGAGGAGCAGATACGCCGCGCGCAGCCCTTCATTGAGCTGCGCGCGGAGTTGTTCAGGATACAGCCTGATCATCAGTTACCCATTGAGGTAGAAACAGGAGACGCGTCGGCATCCGGTTTTTCAACAATGTCAGATCCTTGTTTTTTTGACGCTGCAATAGCTGGCAGTTTACGGATCAGCTGTTCCGCTGCCTTGTCGTACATTTCGTTGATGATAATCTGCTGTTCGGCATCTTTTGCCAGCGCCGTCTGCGGGTTATCGAAGAACGAACGGTACACTTTCGTGCTGATCGGGTAGATGTCTTTACCCGGGATCAGAACTGCCGCGTTAACCGCCATGACCATCTGATACTCTGCGGTATGGCCGTCCTGGAAGATAGAGGCCGTATCTTTGCTGAGCGTCATCCCCAGCACACGCAGAGACGGTACATCCTGGCGCAGGGTGCCTTTTTCGATCAGCTCAACGCCGTTCAGACGCAACTGATTACGAATTGCGCGGCTGAGTGGACCGTTAGGATCCGATGAGTCGAAAATCATCGTTTTCATCTCAGCAGGCACCGCCGTAGTATTGCGCAGGTGCCAGCCACAGCCAGCGGTGACAAGCACCGCCAGAGATAAGAGTATTGTTGCCAGTTGTCGCACGTTTCCTCCCGCGCTTAGCCAACGACCAGATTCAGCAATTTACCTGGTACGTAGATCACTTTACGTACGGTAACGCCCTCAAGATATTTTGCGACCAGCGGTTCCTGGCCCGCACGCTCGCGAACCTGTTCTTCGGTTGCGTCGACCGCCACGGTAATTTTACCGCGGACTTTACCGTTTACCTGGACTACAACCAGCGTGGTGTTTTCCACCATCGCGGCTTCGTCAGCCTCTGGCCACGGCGCGTTGTCGATATCGCCTTCGCCTTTCAGCTCCTGCCACAGGGTGAAGCTGACGTGAGGCGTGAACGGGTTCAGCATGCGAACGACGGCCAGCAGTGCTTCACGCATTAAGGCACGATCCTGCTCGCCCTCTTGCGGCGCCTTCGCCAGTTTGTTCATCAGTTCCATAATAGCCGCAATTGCGGTATTGAAGGTCTGACGACGACCAATATCATCGGTCACTTTCGCAATCGTTTTATGAACATCACGGCGCAGCGCCTGCTGATCTTCCGTCAGGGCGGTGGCGTTCAGGGCCGGAGCATCGCCCAGAGAGGTATGTTCGTAAACCAGTTTCCAGACGCGCTTCAGGAAGCGGTTCGCCCCTTCAACGCCTGACTCCTGCCATTCCAGGGTCATGTCTGCCGGAGAGGCAAACATCATAAACAGACGCACGGTATCCGCACCGTAACGCTCAACCATTACCTGCGGGTCGATGCCGTTGTTTTTAGACTTGGACATCTTGCTCATGCCGGTATAAACCAGCTCATGACCTTCGGCGTCTTTGGCCTTCACAATACGGCCTTTCTCGTCGCGCTCAACGATCGCATCTACCGGAGAAACCCAGTTACGCTCGCCGTTTGCACCCACGTAGTAGAACGCATCTGCCAGCACCATGCCCTGGCACAGCAGCTGTTTAGCAGGCTCGTCAGAGTTCACCATGCCCGCGTCGCGCATCAGCTTATGGAAGAAGCGGAAGTAGAGCAGGTGCATGATGGCGTGTTCAATACCGCCGATGTAAATATCAACCGGCAGCCAGTAGTTTGCCGCGTTGGAGTCCAGCATGCCGTCCTGATACTGCGGGCAGGTGTAACGCGCGTAATACCAGGATGATTCCATAAAGGTGTCGAAGGTATCGGTTTCACGCAGCGCAGGCTGGCCGTTGACGGTGGTTTTTGCCCACTCGGGATCGGCTTTGATCGGGCTGGTGATACCGTCCATGACCACGTCTTCCGGCAGGATCACCGGGAGCTGATCGTCTGGTGTTGGCATCACGGTGCCATCTTCCAGAGTCACCATTGGGATTGGCGCACCCCAGTAACGCTGACGGGAGACGCCCCAGTCGCGCAGACGGTAGTTCACCTTACGCTCACCTACACCCAGAGAAGCCAGTTTGTCGGCAATGGCGTTAAAACCCTCTTCGAAGCTCAGGCCGCTGAACTCGCCGGAGTTGAACAGGGTGCCTTTTTCGGTCAGTGCTTGTTCGGACAGGTCTGGTTCAGAACCGTCAGCCGCCAGGATAACAGGCTTGATGGTCAGGCCGTATTTGGTGGCAAATTCGTAGTCGCGCTGGTCGTGACCCGGAACGGCCATTACGGCACCCGTGCCGTATTCCATCAGCACGAAGTTGGCGGCCCAGACAGGGATGGCTTCGCCGGTCAGTGGATGAATGGCTTTGAAGCCAGTATCCACGCCTTTTTTCTCCATCGTTGCCATATCGGCTTCAGCCACTTTGGTGTTGCGGCATTCGTCGATGAAGGTGGCCAGTTCCGGATTATTTTCTGCCGCTTTCTGCGCCAGCGGGTGACCTGCGGCCACGGCCAGGTAGGTCGCGCCCATGAAGGTGTCCGGACGGGTGGTGTAGACGGTCAGGGTCTGGTCGTAGTTCTCAACGTTGAAGGTAATTTCCACGCCTTCAGAACGGCCGATCCAGTTACGCTGCATGGTCTTAACGGTATCTGGCCAGTGGTCCAGATTATCCAGATCGTTCAGCAGTTCGTCAGCGTAAGCGGTGATTTTGATAAACCACTGCGGGATCTCTTTACGCTCAACTTTGGTGTCACAGCGCCAGCAACAGCCGTCGATAACCTGTTCGTTAGCAAGAACGGTCTGGTCATTCGGACACCAGTTAACGGCAGACGTCTTCTTGTACACCAGGCCTTTTTTGTACAGCTCGGTGAAGAACTTCTGTTCCCAGCGATAGTATTCAGGAGTACAGGTTGCCAGCTCGCGGCTCCAGTCATAGCCAAAGCCCAGCATTTTGAGCTGGTTTTTCATGTACGCGATATTGTCGTACGTCCACGGGGCTGGCGCCGTATTGTTTTTTACCGCTGCGCCTTCCGCAGGCAGGCCGAACGCATCCCAGCCGATTGGCTGCAGAACGTTCTTGCCCAGCATGCGCTGGTAGCGTGCAATCACATCACCAATGGTGTAGTTACGCACGTGGCCCATGTGTAGTCGACCAGAAGGATAGGGAAGCATCGACAGGCAGTAATACTTCTCTTTGCTCTCGTCTTCGGTTACTTCAAAGGTGCGCTTCTCGTCCCAGTGTTGCTGGACTTTTGATTCTATCTCTTCCGGGCGGTATTGCTCTTGCATGGCAGCCAGTGGTCCTGTTTTCAATACAGCTACAAATGTAGCCAATGGATGTGGTAATTCAGATCCGCATAGCATAGCCCAAACGCCCGCGTCAAAACAGCCTTTCGCACAAATGCGCTTTGCAGGAATTTACCGGGTCTGTGCTTCACCTGACAAAGCGGCGATGAAATAAGGTCTATTATTAGAAATAGTTACTTACCCGGGAGGCAAAATGATGAACAAGGTTGCTCAATTTTACCGCGAACTGGTGGCGACACTGACGGAACGGCTGCGTAACGGCGAGCGCGATATTGACGCGCTGGTGGAGCAGGCCCGTGCCCGGGTGACGCAAACGGGTGAGTTAACGCGAACCGAAGTGGAAGAGGTGACCCGCGCCGTGCGCCGTGACCTGGAAGAGTTTGCGCGCAGCTACGAGGAGAGCCAGGACGAGATCGCCGACAGCGTCTTTATGCGGGTGATTAAAGAGAGTCTGTGGCAGGAACTGGCCGATATTACTGATAAAACGCAGCTGGAGTGGCGCGAGGTGTTTCAGGATTTGAACCACCACGGTGTGTACCAGAGTGGGGAAGTGGTTGGGCTGGGAAATCTGGTGTGCGAGAAATGCCATCACCATATTGCGGTGTATACGCCGGATGTGCTGCCACTGTGTCCGAAATGCGGGCACGACCAGTTCCAGCGTCGGCCGTTTGAGCCCTAGGTAAACGCAAAACGGCAACTATGTTGCCGTTTTTAGTGTCTGCGCCCCTCTCCCGTGGGAGAGGGTTGGGGTGAGGGCATCAGGGCTCACTGTAGTAAGCCAGCCTCTCCGCCAGCAAATCCACAAACGCCTGTCTGTCAATATCCACCATCACCGTTGTATTCGGTTTATTCCCCGTCAGCGAGTAGTAGTCCACCACCGTCATGCCCTGGGTATATTTCCCCTGTGTCTCAACACCTACCCATCGGTCCACCGTGGTAAATATCTCCGGCTTTAACAGCCAGGCGATCGTGCAGGGGTCATGCAGCGGTGCGCCGTGGAATCCCCACTTCTCGGCTTTGTGATACTCCATAAAGAAGTCGAGCAGCTCAGCCACGGTTGTGGCGACCGGGTTACCCACGGAACGGAAGCGTTCAATATCGTCGGCCATAATCTGCGCGCGGTGGGTAACGTCCAGCCCTGCCATCACAATCGGTAAACCGGACTGGAAGACGATCTCCGCCGCTTCCGGGTCGACAAAAATGTTGAACTCAGCGGACGGCGTCCAGTTACCGAGCCCCATCGCCCCGCCCATGATGACGATACGGGCAATTTTGCCGTGCAGTTCCGGATGGCTGTTCAACAGCAGCGCGACGTTAGTTTGCGGTCCCGTTGCCACCAGGGTGACGGGTTCCGCGCTCTCACGCAGCACCTTTGCCATCAGCTCTACGGCGGTACAGTTTTGCGGCGTGAAGCCCGGCTCCGGCAGCGCCGGACCGTCCAGGCCACTTTCACCGTGCACGTTATCCGCAATAATTAATTCACGCATCAGGGGCTTGAGGGCGCCGCCAGCGACAGGAATATCCGTGCGGTTAAGCAGCGTCAGCATGCGCAAAACGTTACGCAGGGTTTTATCCGGCGTCTGGTTTCCGGCAGAAGAGGTGACGGCTTTGACGTCGAGCTCAGGGGAGGCAAGTGCAAGGACGAGCGCGATCGCGTCATCATGACCCGGGTCGCAATCGAAAATAATAGGTTGTGCCATAGCGTTCTCCATTCATAGCGTTATTTTGTGACAAGGTTAACGCTGCAATGGGACACACGACGAGAAGAAGTGAGCGAAAGCGTGAGGCAGTGCGCAATCCGCAGATTGCGCACTGAGAAGATTAATGCAGGATTTTCGCGAGGAAATCTTTCGCACGTTCTGATTTGGGGTTAGCGAAGAACTCCTCTTTCGGTGAGTCTTCCACGATCTTCCCTTCGTCCATAAAGATCACGCGGTTGGCCACTTTACGGGCGAAGCCCATCTCATGGGTTACCACCATCATGGTCATCCCTTCATGCGCCAGCTCAACCATCACGTCCAGCACTTCGTTGATCATCTCCGGATCGAGGGCCGACGTGGGTTCGTCAAACAGCATCGCCACAGGATCCATGCACAGCGCGCGGGCAATCGCCACACGCTGCTGCTGGCCGCCAGAAAGCTGTGCCGGGAACTTATCGGCATGGGCCGCGAGCCCAACGCGTTCCAGCAGTTTCAGGCCTTTCTCGCGCGATGCTTTTTTATCACGCTTAAGCACTTTCACCTGCGCCAGGGTCAGGTTCTCAATAATGGAGAGGTGAGGGAACAGCTCAAAATGCTGGAACACCATCCCAACGTGAGAGCGAAGCTGGGCGAGGTTGGTTTTCTTGTCGTTAACTTTGGTGCCGTTGACCACGATCTCACCCTGCTGCACCGGCTCCAGTCCGTTGACGGTTTTGATCAGCGTCGATTTACCGGAACCGGACGGTCCGCACACCACCACCACGTCGCCTTTTTTCACTTCGGTGGAGCAGTCGGTCAGCACCTGAAAGTGCCCATACCATTTAGAAACATTTTTCAGGGAAATCATTGTACCGTCCTTTTCTTCAGCCAGCTGACCAACAGCGACGCGCTTAAACTAATCACAAAATAGACCGCTCCCGCGAAGAGCACCATCTCGACCTGCGTACCATCACGTTCACCGATGGTGGACGCGGTACGGAAGAAGTCTGCCAGACTCAGCACGTAGACCAGGGAGGTATCCTGGAACAGTACGATACCCTGGGTCAGCAGGAGTGGAACCATGGCGCGAAACGCCTGCGGCAGAATAATGAGCTGCATGGACTGCCAGTGCGTCATCCCCAGTGCCAGCGCGGCGCTGGACTGTCCACGGGAGATACTCTGAATGCCCGCACGGATAATCTCTGAATAGTAGGCGGCCTCAAACATCGAAAACGCCACCATCGCGGAGATCAGGCGGATATCGGTTTTCGGTGACAGCCCCAGCACGTTTTGCAGGAAGCCGGGCACAATCAGATAAAACCACAGCAGCACCATCACCAGCGGGATGGAACGGAAAACGTTGACGTAGGCGGTTGCAAACCAGGCGAGCGGCTTAAAGCTCGACAGGCGCATGACGGCCAGCAGGGTACCCCAGACAATACCGACGATGATGGCAATAAGCGTGATTTTTAAGGTAATCACCAGGCCATCAAGCAGGTATGGCATAGAGGGAACGATAGAACTCCAGTCAAATTCGTACATTATTTGCCCCCCATATTGCCCGGCAGGCGAATTTTGCGTTCAACCAGGTTCATCACCAGCATGATGAAAGCGTTAATCAGAACATACGCGAGCGTGATTGCGGTGAAGGATTCCCACGCGTGCGCCGAGTAATCCAGCAGCTTGCCCGCCTGAGCCGCCATATCGACCAGACCGATGGTTGAGGCGATGGCCGAGTTTTTCACCAGGTTCATCATCTCAGAGGTCATCGGTGGGACGATCACGCGGTAAGCGTTAGGCAGCAGCACGTAGCGGTAGGTTTGCGGCAGGGTCAACCCCATCGCCAGACCCGCATTTTTTTGTCCACGGGGTAATGACTGAATGGCGGCACGCACCTGCTCGCAAACGCGCGCAGCGGTAAACAGCCCCAGACACATCATCGAGGAGACAAAGAACTGTACATTCGGATCCAGTTCCGATTTGAACCACATACCAATATTTTCAGGCAGCAGTTCCGGGATAACCAGATACCAGGTAAAGAATTGCACGATGAGCGGAACGTTACGGAACAGTTCCACGTACAGGGTGCCCAGTGTTGAAAGGAAACGGTTAGGGACGGTACGCAGAATACCGAACAGCGAACCGACAAGAAACGCGATAATCCACGCTGTTATCGATAATGCCACGGTAACCTGAAATCCGCTCCACAGCCAGCCAAGATAGGTGGTGTTGCCGAACGGGGCTTGTTGCAGGAATATGCCCCAGTTCCAGTCGATTGACATAATAAACTCCAGAAAAAAAAGGGTAGCAGCGCTACCCTCGAAGATTGGTGAGAAGCTCATTTTCGTGCTGAGTGGGGAACGACCACTCAACGTATAGTCTGTCCGTGCTTCCCGACAATCGAGAGGGCAGGAGATCCCGCCCCTGTTGTTCTAATTAGTTAAGAGCTTTGTCATTGGGTGATTTGAACAGGGCCTTCATGTCGTCGGACAGTTCAAAGTTCATGTTCAGGTTTTTTGGTGGAATCGGGTTCTTGAACCATTTGTCGAACCATTTTTCCGCTTCGCCGGAGGTTTGCACCTGGGCGATGGTGTCATCGATCAGCTTTTTGAACTGCGGATCGTCTTTACGCAGCATACAGCCGTAGGCTTCTTTCGACTGCGCGGTACCGACGATATCCCAGTTGTCCGGTTTCTTCGCTTTCGCACGCTCGCCCGCCAGCAGGGCGTCGTCCATCATAAACGCGACGGCACGACCACTTTCCAGGGTACGGAAGGAGTCGCCATGGTCTTTGGCGCTGATGATGCGCATATCCATTTTCTTCTCGTCATTCAGCTTGTGCAGCAGCACTTCTGAAGTGGTACCGGAGGTGACCACGACCGCTTTCCCTTTCAGGTCAGCGAAGTCTTTGATCTCACCGCCTTTCTTCGTCAGCAGGCGGGTGCCCACAACAAAGATGGTGTCCGAGAAGGCTGCCTGTTTCTGACGCTCGAGATTGTTGGTGGTGGAACCACACTCAAAATCAAAGGTGCCGTTTTGCAGCAGTGGAATACGGTTCTGTGAAGTGATTGGGATCAGCTTCACCTGCAGGTCAGGTTTGTTCAGCTTTTTCTTCACAGCTTCAACGATGGCGTTGGAGTAATCCTGTGAATAGCCTACGACTTTTTGCGTGTTGTCGTAGTAAGAGAACGGGACAGAAGATTCACGGTGGCCGACCACGATCACGCCGTTTTTGGCAATCTTGTCGAGGGTGCTGCCGGCTGCCGGCGCATCTTCAGCGTGGACCACGCCAGCAGACATTCCCATCACCAGCATTGCTGTGGCCAGTTTACGTAATTGCATACCCAACTCCTTCTTATCAGCGCCAGTGACGCATTGATACCCATTGTGATGTTGTTATATCTCGCGCGATGCGAGTGCAGTGTTATGCAAGCTTGTTAACATTTAGTCTGGCTTAATGTAAAGATTTTGCTGCGTTATTGTTTATTTTTGCGAAGCGCGCCGCACCATTCAGAGGCAAATATCTCCCGTTGCACCGTTTCGGTGCTACCGGTGATCTACGCTGGTGCGACAAAGTTGCACATTAAGCCAAACTGCGTTTACCTGAATAAACAAAGCAATAGGCGTGCCAGAAATGAATTCGGAGAGGATTGTCGGGTGGCGGCTACGCCTTACCCGACCTACGGGAGCAAAAATGTAGGCCGGGTAAGCATCAGCGCCACCCGGCAACAGAAGGTAAGGTTATTTACGACGCTGACTCAGACTCATCAACACGGCGCCAAAGCCAAACAGCGCGGTCAGGATCCACAGTGGCCAGTTGCCGGTACGCGCATATGGCGTTAACCCGGTCGTTGGCGTGACTGTCGTGGTCAGCACTTCACGGGTGAACTGAGGGATCATGGCCTGAATTTCACCCTGCGGTCCAATAACGGCGGTAATGCCGTTATTGGTGCTGCGCAGCAGTGGACGCGCCAGCTCCAGGGAGCGCATGCGCGCCATCTGGAAGTGCTGCCACGGGCCAATCGACTTACCGAACCACGCATCGTTAGAGATGGTCAGCAGGAAGTCCGTGTCCGGACGGAAGTTATCCCGCACCTGTTCGCCGAGAATGATTTCGTAGCAAATGGCCGCCGTCAGAGCAAAGCCGTGCGCGTGCAGCTGGGGCTGAACGTATGGCCCGCGGCTGAAAGAGGACATCGGCAGGTCAAAGAAGGGGGCCAGCGGACGCAGAATCGACTCCAGCGGAACAAACTCACCAAACGGTACCAGGTGATTCTTGTTATACCGGTCAGTCGAGTGGTAACTGTATTCGCTGTCTTTACCGAGCGTAATGATGGTGTTGTAGGTGTCGTAGCGGTTCTGCTGGTTCAGACGCGCATCCACAATGCCGGTAATCAACGTGCTGCCGCGCGCGAGTAGCAGATCGTTCATCATGTTCAGAAACGGCTGCTGGTTGAGCTCCAGATCGGGGATCGCCGACTCCGGCCAGATAATCAGCTGTGATTTTCCCATCACCTCTTCGGTGGCGTTGGCGTAAATCTTCAGCGTATTCAGCAGCTCTTTCTCGTCCCACTTCATGGACTGCGGGATATTTCCCTGCACCATAGAAACCTGCATGGCACGCCCGGGCTCCGGCGTGAACCACTGGATATAGCGCAGCGGGAAAGGCAGGGCGAACAATACGAGCGCCACCACCAGCGGTTTCCAGCAGCGCGTGACCAGCGCCAGTACCAGCAGGCCGCTGACCACCATCAGCAGGAAGTTGATGGCTTCAACGCCCATCACCGGCGCCAGACCTTTTAGCGGGCCGTCAATTTGACTGTAGCCGAACTGCAGCCACGGGAAGCCCGTCAGTACCCAACCGCGCAGGAACTCGGTGAGTTGCCAGACCACGGGCGCGGCAATGGCGACGCGTAGCCAGCTGGTTTTGGGCCACAGGCGAGAAAGGATGCCTGCGAATAAACCGGTATACAGCGAGAGGTACGCGGCGAGCAGTACCACCAGGAAGACGTTAACCGGGCCGGGCATACCGCCAAACTGGGCGATGCTGACATAGACCCAGTTGATGCCTGAGCCAAACAGCCCCAGCCCCCAGAAGTAGCCGATGGCGGCAGCCTGGACGGGACGACGATTCAGGGTTAAACCCTGTAGTCCCATCAGGGAGAGGATGGCCGCAGGCCAGATATCGTAAGGAGAAAAAGCCAGCGTACCGCTGGCTCCGAGTAACAGCGCCAGCAGCAAACGGACGCGCTGGCGTTCAAACAGTGGGGCAAATGCCATTTACATTACTCTTCCAGTTTTGGCACCGGTGAATCGTCCGGCGTTCTGACGTGAACCTGTATAATACGTCGGCTATCGGCCATGGCCACTTTGAACTGGTAACCGTCGATGTCAACGGTCTCACCGCGCGCCGGAAGATGACCAAAGGCCTGCATCACCAGCCCGCCAATGGTATCCACCTCTTCATCGCTGAAGTGGGTCCCGAAGGCGTCGTTGAAGTCCTCGATGGAGGCCAGCGCACGCACGGTCCAGGTATGGCGGCTGAGCTGACGGAAGTCGATATCTTCCTCTTCGTCATACTCATCTTCGATTTCGCCAACAATCAGCTCAAGAATATCTTCGATCGTGACCAGACCGGAAACGCCACCGAATTCATCAATAACAATCGCCATGTGGTAACGCTGAGAGCGGAACTCTTTCAGCATCCGATCCACACGTTTACTTTCCGGCACAACCACGGCCTGGCGTAACACTTTTTCCATGCTGAAGGCTTCGGCATCGCTGCGCATAAACGGCAGCAGATCTTTCGCCATCAAAATCCCTTCGATGTGATCTTTGTCTTCGCTGATGACCGGGAAACGTGAGTGGGCGGATTCGATGATCACATCGAGGCACTCGTCCAGCGTCTGGTTGCGTTTCAGGGTGATCATCTGTGACCGGGGGATCATGATATCGCGAACACGCTGGTCGGCGATGTCCATAACCCCTTCGAGCATTTCGCGCGTATCTTCGTCGATAAGGTCGTTCTGCCCGGAATCACGAATCAGCTCCAGCAGTTCATCACGGTTTTTCGGTTCGCCGTGGAAAAGCTGGTTCAGAATGAGGGAGAAAAATCCCTTTTTACTGGTTGTCGTGTCGCTACTGTGTGAATTGTCGTCGCTCATGGCGTTTGTTAAGGGTTCTCTTGTTAGTTCAACGTTTACCGCCACGCAATCTCCTTTCGTGGCGGCATGTTAGTCAGTCAGGTGACGGACTATTCTTTCTCGGCAATGTACGGATCCTCATAGCCCAGAGCAAGCATTATCTCTGTCTCAAGGGACTCCATCTCTTCCGCTTCGTCGTCTTCAATATGATCGTAGCCGAGCAGATGCAGGCTGCCATGGACCACCATATGCGCCCAGTGGGCTTCCAGCGGCTTTTGTTGCTCTTTGGCTTCCTGTTCAACCACCTGACGGCAGATGATCAGATCGCCCAACAGCGGCATCTCGATACCCGGCGGAGCTTCGAACGGGAAAGAGAGCACGTTGGTTGGCTTATCTTTCCCGCGGTAGGTCAGGTTAAGCTCGTGGCTTTCTGCTTCATCCACCAGACGAATCGTGACTTCTGATTCTTCCTGAAACTGGGGGATAACGGCATCCAGCCATTTCTGAAACTGTGCCTCATCTGGCATGCCGGAATTATCTTCACAGGCCAGCTGTAAATCGAGGATCACCTGACTCATTTCTGTTCTTGCTCCTGCGCTTCGCGCTTACGTTCTGCGGCCAGTTCGGCCTTACGCTTCTGATCTGCCTCTTCCCAGGCTTCATAGGCGTTAACGATACGCGCGACCACCGGGTGGCGTACCACGTCTTCACTGTGGAAGAAGTTAAAGCTAATTTCGTCGACCTCGGCCAGCACTTCGATGGCGTGGCGCAGACCCGATTTGGTGCTGCGCGGCAGGTCGATCTGCGTCACGTCACCGGTAATGACTGCCTTCGAGTTGAAGCCGATACGCGTCAGGAACATCTTCATCTGTTCGATGGTGGTGTTCTGGCTCTCATCAAGAATGATGAACGCGTCGTTGAGCGTACGGCCACGCATGTAGGCGAGCGGGGCCACTTCGATTACGTTACGCTCAATGAGCTTCTCGACTTTCTCAAAGCCCAGCATCTCGAACAGCGCGTCGTACAGCGGGCGCAGGTAAGGATCAACCTTCTGGCTCAGATCGCCGGGCAGGAAGCCCAGTTTCTCACCCGCTTCCACAGCCGGACGGGTCAGCAGAATACGGCGAATCTCCTGGCGCTCCAGCGCATCAACCGCGGCGGCAACGGCAAGATAGGTTTTCCCTGTACCTGCCGGACCGACGCCGAAGGTGATGTCATGGTCAAGAATGTTGGCGATGTACTGCGCCTGGTTTGGCGTCCGCGGCTTGATGACGCCACGTTTGGTCTTAATGTTAATGGCCTTGCCGTAGTCCGGTACACTTTCCGCGCTCTGCTCAAGCACGCGCGCCTCTTTAATGGCGAGGTGGATTTGTTCCGGTTCGATATCCTGAATTTCGCCGCGCATCGGGGCGGTATCGACATACAGGCTACGCAGAATGTCCGCGGCGGCGTTGACGCAGATAGGGCGTCCGGTAAGTTTGAAATGATTATCGCGACGATTGATTTCGATACCCAGACGTCGCTCCAGTTGTTTGATGTTGTCATCAAACGGCCCGCACAGGCTCAGCAGGCGAGCGTTGTCTGCGGGCGTCAGGCTAATTTCACGCGTATCTATGTTCAAACTGTTCCTCATTGATTGGTTAACTGATCCGTTGCGACAGGACGTAATAAAACGGTCATTACCGAAATTATTCACGCCACAGAATAAAGGCGCAAGCGTTGCGGATGATATTGGGGACGATGAGAGGAAATACAAGGCCTGCCGAAGAGGCAGGCCTGAAGGATTAAGGCTGGTAAATTCCCACGCCAGAATCATTTTCTTTGCGGGTACGGGAAATTACAGATTCTGGTGACTCTGCAATACGCAGGCCCATCTCATCTTCGGTACGTACCACTTTCGCACGCAGCGAGTTGGTCAACACTTCAACAATCTCGACGTCCACAAATTTACCGATCATGTCCGGGGTACCTTCAAAGTTGACCACGCGGTTGTTCTCGGTACGTCCGGAGAGTTCCATGATGCTCTTGCGCGAGGTGCCTTCCACCAGAATACGCTGGACGGTGCCGAGCATGCGGCGGCTCCAGGCGTTGGCCTGCTGGTTAATGCGCTCCTGCAGAATGTACAGACGCTGTTTTTTCTCTTCTTCCGGTACATCGTCAACCATATCGGCCGCAGGGGTGCCAGGACGCGGTGAGAAGATGAAGCTGTAGCTGACGTCAAAATTCACTTCGCCGATGAGCTTCATGGTGCGTTCGAAGTCATCAGCGGTTTCGCCAGGGAAGCCGACAATAAAGTCAGAGCTTATCTGGATATCCGGGCGGGCTTCACGCAGCTTACGGATGATGGATTTGTACTCCAGCACCGTATGCGGACGGCCCATCAGGTTCAGCACGCGATCGGAACCGCACTGAATCGGCAGGTGCAGGAAACTCACCAGTTCCGGCGTATCGCGGTAAACGTCAATGATGTCGTCGGTAAATTCCATCGGATGGCTGGTGGTAAAGCGAATACGGTCGATGCCGTCAATCGCGGCCACCAGACGCAGCAGTTCGGCAAAGCTGCCGGTGGTGCCGTCGTAGTTCTCACCGCGCCAGGCGTTAACGTTCTGACCCAGCAGGTTGACTTCGCGAACGCCCTGGGCGGCAAGCTGTGCAATTTCAAACAGGATGTCATCTGCCGGGCGGCTGACCTCTTCACCACGGGTATACGGCACCACGCAATAAGTACAGTATTTGTTGCAGCCTTCCATGATAGAGACGAACGCGGTCGGGCCATCGGCGCGCGGCTCTGGCAGACGGTCAAATTTTTCGATCTCCGGGAAGCTGACGTCAACGACCGGGCTACGATCGCCGCGCACCTTGTTGATCATTTCAGGCAGGCGGTGCAGGGTCTGAGGGCCAAAGACAATATCCACATACGGGGCTCTCTGGCGGATCAGCTTACCTTCCTGCGACGCAACGCAGCCACCCACGCCGATGATCAGGTCCGGATTTTTTCGTTTAAGAAGTTTCCAGCGGCCTAACACGTGAAAGACTTTTTCCTGCGCTTTTTCGCGAATTGAACAGGTATTTAGCAGCAGCACATCGGCTTCTTTCGCATTTTCAGTCAGCTGGTATCCGTGGGTGGTGTCCAGCAGATCGGCCATCTTGGATGAATCGTATTCATTCATCTGACAGCCCCAGGTTTTTATATGGAGTTTTTTAGTCATCGACTTGCTCAGCTCAGGATTGCAAGCCGCGTATTGTAATGCTTTGGTGGGGTTGTGACCAGTATGAAGGTTATGTGTCTCATGACCGAAAAAATCCGGTAAACTTAAGGGATTCTGCAATAAGGAAAATTGACCATGACACTCCTACACACCGAAGTTGCCGTTGTCGGCGGCGGTATGGTCGGCGGCGCGCTGGCGCTGGGGCTGGCGCAGCAGGGATTTGAGGTAACGGTAATTGAACAGGCAGCGCCTGGGCAATACGATCCGGCGGCCAAACCGGATGTACGCATCTCCGCGATCAGCGCAGCGTCCGTTGATCTGCTGCGCGGGCTGGGCGTCTGGGAGTCGGTGCTGGCGATGCGCGCCCATCCTTACAGCCGTCTTGAAACCTGGGAGTGGGAAAATGCCCACGTCGCGTTTGATGCCGCTGAGCTGAAGTTACCGCGCCTGGGTTATATGGTGGAAAATAACGTGCTCCAGCGGGCACTCTGGCAGGCGCTGGAGGCGCACCCGAAGGTGACGTTGCGTGTGCCTGCGTCGCTGAAGGCGCTGCATCCTCACGAGAGTGGCTATGTGCTGACGCTCGACAGCGGCGATGAACTGGCCGTGAAGCTGGTCGTCGGGGCCGATGGTGCTAACTCGCAGGTCAGGCAAATGGCGGGTATCGGGGTGCATGCCTGGCAGTACGAGCAGTCCTGTATGTTGATCACCGTTCAGTGTGAGAATGCGCCGGGAGAGAGCACCTGGCAGCACTTTACCCCGAATGGTCCGCACGCCTTCTTACCGCTGTTCGATAACTGGGCGTCGCTGGTGTGGTACGACAAACCGGCGCGCATTCGCCAGCTGCAGGGGCTTTCAATGGAGCAATTGCAGCGGGAAATTCATCTGAACTTCCCGAGCCGTCTGGGCAATGTTATACCGGTTGCCGCAGGGGCGTTCCCGCTCACGCGGCGTCACGCACTGCAGTATGCCAGAGAAGGGCTGGCGCTGGTGGGCGATGCGGCACATACCATTCATCCGCTGGCCGGGCAGGGGGTGAATCTGGGGTATCGCGACGTCGATGCGTTACTGGATGTGCTGGGCAGCGCTCGCGGGCATGCGGAGAACTGGTCCAGTCATCAGGTCCTGAAGCGTTATCAGACGCGCCGTATGGCGGATAACTTTATCATGCAGTCGGGAATGGATCTGTTCTATGCCGGGTTCAGCAATGACATAGCGCCGGTGCGTATCTTGCGTAACATCGGTTTGATGGCGGCGGAACGCGCCGGCGGCTTGAAAAGACAGGCCCTGAAATACGCCCTAGGACTCTAATCTTTGCTCCGTCTATTCCCTCTCCCCGTTGGGGAGAGGGTTAGGGTGAGGGGGCATCAGGCCGCACTATTCTGAGCAACAAAAACAAAAAAGCCCGCAGAGCGGGCTTTTTTGTGACTAAGTGGCTGGGGTGCAGGGATTCGAACCCCGGAATGCTGGTATCAGAAACCAGAGCCTTACCGCTTGGCGACACCCCAATTGCGTTAAACAGACTGCTTAACGACTTTTTAAATTGGCTGGGGTACGAGGATTCGAACCTCGGAATGCCGGAATCAGAATCCGGTGCCTTACCGCTTGGCGATACCCCAACAATTTTTTTTCATTACCGAAATCAATCGATAATCTAAATTTGGTGGCTACGACGGGATTCGAACCTGTGACCCCATCATTATGAGTGATGTGCTCTAACCAACTGAGCTACGTAGCCAGTACTGCAATCTTCGATGGCTGGGGTACCTGGATTCGAACCAGGGAATGCCGGTATCAAAAACCGGTGCCTTACCGCTTGGCGATACCCCAATACCGCGGAGAACCGCAAAATCGAAGAAATATGGCTGGGGTACCTGGATTCGAACCAGGGAATGCCGGTATCAAAAACCGGTGCCTTACCGCTTGGCGATACCCCATCCGTGCAACGCTTACCCGGGAATGGTGCGGGAGGCGAGACTTGAACTCGCACACCTTGCGGCGCCAGAACCTAAATCTGGTGCGTCTACCAATTTCGCCACTCCCGCAAAAAAAGATGGTGGCTACGACGGGATTCGAACCTGTGACCCCATCATTATGAGTGATGTGCTCTAACCAACTGAGCTACGTAGCCATCTTTTTTTCGCGTTACCTTATCGGCGTTGCGGGGCGCATTATGCGTATAGACCCTTGCAGCGTCAACACCTTTTTCAACGAAAATGGCGGGAATGTGACTGTTTGGTTAGGTTGCGAACAGCGTGGCCGAATATTCGGCAATTATTGGTTATTAATCGGTTTTAGAGGAGGAAAAGTGGGGCAAAAAAAATCAGGCCCCGCAGGACCTGATAAAGAAATGATTGATTATTTATAGGCAGACTGGTGAACGCCTACCGCGCGGCCTGATGGATCGTTCATTGCTTTGAAAGATTCATCCCATTCAATGGCTTTCGCGGAAGAGCAGGCGACGGACGGCCCCCCTGGCACACACTCTGCAGCACTCGGTACCGGGAACAGTTCTTCGAAGATCTCACGGTACAGATACGCTTCTTTAGAGCCCGGCGTGTTGTACGGGAAGCGGAAGCTCGCGGTTTCCAGTTGTTGGTCTGAAACCTGTTTCGCCGCCACCTCTTTCAGGGTGTCGATCCAGCTGTAGCCTACGCCATCAGAGAACTGCTCTTTCTGACGCCATGCCACACTTGCCGGCAGGTAGGATTCAAAACATTCGCGCAGGATATGTTTTTCCATTTTGCCGTTGCCGCACATTTTATCCTGCGGGTTGATGCGCATCGCCACGTCGAGGAATTTTTTATCCAGGAACGGAACGCGTGCTTCTACGCCCCAGGCGGACATCGCTTTGTTAGCTCGTGCGCAGTCAAACATGTGCAGCGCCTGCAGTTTACGCACCGTCTCTTCGTGTAACTCTTTGGCGTTTGGCGCTTTGTGGAAGTACAGGTAGCCGCCAAACACTTCGTCAGAGCCTTCACCGGAGAGCACCATCTTAATGCCCATCGCCTTGATCTTGCGCGACATGAGGTACATTGGCGTGGAGGCGCGAATGGTAGTCACATCATAGGTTTCAATGTGATAGATCACATCGCGGATCGCATCCAGACCTTCCTGCACGGTGAAGTGAATTTCATGGTGCACCGTCCCCAGGTGGTTTGCCACTTCCTGCGCGGCTTTTAGGTCAGGCGCGCCTTCCAGACCCACGGCAAAGGAGTGCAGCTGTGGCCACCAGGCTTCAGAGCGCTCCTGATCTTCCACACGACGGGCGGCAAATTTCTTGGTGATCGCCGAGATCACGGATGAATCCAGACCGCCGGAGAGCAGCACGCCGTAGGGCACGTCAGACATCAGGTGGCTTTTCACGGAATCTTCCAGCGCCTGGCGCAGCTCGGCTTTGTCCGTGACGTTGTCTTTTACGGCATCATAATCGAACCAGTCGCGCTGATAATACTGACGGATTTCGCCATCTTTGCTCCACAGGTAGCTGCCCGCCGGGAACTCTTTAATGGTGCGGCAAACCGGCACCAGGGCTTTCATCTCAGACGCGACATAGAAGTTGCCGTGTTCATCGTGGCCCATGTACAGCGGGATAATACCGATATGGTCACGGCCAATCAGGTAGGCGTCTTTTTCACTGTCGTACAGGGCAAATGCAAACATACCCTGAAGGTCGTCCAGGAACTCGGGTCCTTTCTCCTGATACAGCGCCAGGATGACTTCACAGTCAGAGCCGGTCTGGAACGCGTAGCGGTCACCGTACTCGGCGCGCAGCGCCTGGTGGTTGTAAATCTCACCGTTAACCGCTAGCGCGTGCGTTTTTTTCTCGTTATACAGCGGCTGTGCACCGGCATTGACGTCGACGATTGACAGACGTTCGTGTGCCAGAATGGCTTTGTCACTGGCGTAAACGCCGGACCAGTCCGGGCCGCGATGGCGCATCAGGCGGGACAGTTCGAGTGCTTTTTTACGCAGTTCGCCCGCGTCAGTTTTAATATCCAGTACGCCAAAAATAGAACACATAACCTTCTCCGTTAACCCTGTTGCATTGTGATGTTGCTTGCTTATGAAAATGCCGCAAAGGGGCAGGGCGCGCAAGCGTTTTACGGGTGAAAACGGAAATAGTGCAATGGCGGTTGCGGATCAGTGAAAAACGCGTATGTGATGAGCGCATTTATTGATGATTATTCAACAAAAGCACCTTTTTGTTAGATGGGGTTGTGTTTTGCATACATAAAAATAAAGAACCACGCCCTGAGGCGTGGTTCGGTATCAGATAATGTCAATTTCGTCGACGGAGGGGTAAATCCAGCTTGGCCGGAACGGCATTGAATCGATGTCATCAAGCTGAGAGACGCCGGAGAGCACCAGAATCGTCTCCAGACCAGCCTGGAAACCGGCCAGAATATCGGTGCGCAGGTTGTCGCCGACAATCACGGTCTCTTCAGAGTGGGCCTGCATCTTGTTGAGCGCGGCGCGAATGATCCACGGGCTTGGCTTGCCGACATAGAACGGCTTGCGCCCGGAGATTTTCTCGATACCGGCGCACAGCGCGCCGCAGGCCGGATAAAAGCCGCGGCCATGGGTATCCGGGTTGGTGGCAATAAAGCGCGCGCCGTTAGCCACAAAGAAAGAGGCTTTATGCATCATCTCCCAGTTGTAGGAGCGCGTTTCACCTACGATCACAAAGTCCGGGTTGACATCGGTGATGGTAAAGCCCGCTTTGTACAGCTCGTGGATCAGCGCCCCTTCACCAACCACGTAGGCTTTTTTCCCTTCCTGACGCTTCAGAAAATCCGCCGTGGCCATCGCTGAGGTATAAAACACGCTGTCCGGGACGTTGACACCCGCCGTCGCAAAGCGGTTTGCCAGATCCTGACCGGTCTGAGAAGGGTAGTTCGTGAGAAGAACCAGAGGCATTCCTTTGTCGATGATGCGGTGAAGAAACTCCGCAGCACCCGGCACGGCAACGTTGTCGTGCATCAGCACGCCGTCGATATCACAAATTACATTCTTAATGGTCATGGACATTCCGACATCAAAAAAAGAAGGCGTTACTATAAGGTCCGATTAACTTTCCAGCAAATGCTGCAGCAGAATTCCGTTGAGCATTGCCCGTTTGACCAGCGCGAACGCGCCAATCGCCGAGCGATGGTCAAGCTTTGAACGAACCACCGGGAGGTTCTGGCGGAATGCTTTCAGCGCCTGGGTGTTAATACAGCCTTCAATGGCGGGGAGCAGGACCTTTTCCGCCTCCACAATTTCACCTGCGATCACCACTTTTTGCGGGTTAAACAGGTTAATGGCGATGGCGATGGTTTTCCCCAGATGGCGTCCCACCTGTTCGATCACTTCACAGGCCAGCGCGTCGCCTTTATTGGCGGCTTTACAGATGGTGCCTATCTTACAATCGTCCAGCGTCACGCGGCTTTGGTAACCCTGTTCCAGCAGATGGCGGACGCGCTGCTCGATGGCGGTGTTGGCGGCAATGGTTTCAAGGCAACCGAAGTTTCCGCAGTGGCAGCGCTCCCCGAGTGGTTCAACCTGAATGTGGCCAATCTCACCGACGTTACCGTTGCGACCAATAAAAATACGGCCGTTAGAGATAATGCCGGCGCCCGTACCGCGGTGAACGCGCACCAGAATAGAGTCTTCGCAGTCCTGACTCGCACCAAAGTAGTGCTCAGCAAGCGCCAGAGAGCGAATGTCATGGCCCACAAAGCAGGTCACTTTAAAACGCTTTTCCAGCGCGTCGACCAGCCCCCAGTTTTCAACCTGAATGTGCGGCATATAACGGATCACGCCGCTTTCCGGGTCGACCAGACCGGGAAGAATCACCGAGATGGCGATGAGTTCGCGGATCTTGCGCTGACAGCTTTCAATAAACAGCGCGATGGTGTTCAGCAGCGCATGCTCCAGTGTTTCCTGGGTGCGCTCCGGAAGAGGGTAGTGCTCTTCCGCAATGGCTTTGCTGCTCAGATCGTAGAGCGTGAGCGTGGTGTCATGACGACCCAACCGGACGCCGATCGCCTGAAAATTACGGGTTTCGGTAACAATGGAGATCGCGCGGCGGCCCCCGGTAGAGGCCTGCTGATCGACTTCTTTGATCAGACCGCGCTCGATGAGCTGGCGGGTAATTTTTGTCACGCTGGCGGGAGCAAGCTGGCTTTGTTCGGCTATCTGGATACGGGAGATTGGACCATGTTGGTCAATCAGGCGATATACCGCCGCACTGTTAAGTTGTTTAACGAGATCGACATTACCGATTTGAGCTTGTCCGCCAGGTGTCATACTTTTACTTACTCAGTGACGACCTCGTTACCATTAACGATGGTCTTAATAATTTTATAATCGTGTGTGAATGCCGTCAGGTTTGCAACCATACCTGGTGCAATTCCGCCAAGCTGTTTATCCACGCCCATTGCACGAGCCGGATAGAGGGTGGCCATACGCAGGGCTTCATCAAGCGCAATCCCGCAATGTTCCACCAGGTTACGCACCCCTTCAATCATGGTCAAAGAGGAACCACTCAGCGTACCGTTTTCATCCACACACAGTCCATTGCGGTAGTATATTGTTTTACCGGCAAAAATGAACTGCTCAATATTTGCACCTGCCGGTGCGGTGGCATCCGTGACCAGACAAAGCTTGTCACCTTTCAGCCGCTTGGCATTGCGAATGTTGGTGTAATCGACGTGTAAACCGTCGGCGATAATGCCGCAGTATACGTCTGGCTCATCCAGAATCGCACCGACCAGACCCGGTTCACGCCCTGTAATATACGGCATGGCGTTATAAAGGTGCGTCGCAAAGGTAATGCCTGCGCGGAAACCGGCTTTCGCCTCTTTCAGCGTGGCGTTAGAGTGGCCTGCTGAAACCACAATCCCGGCGGCGGCCAGTTTGCTGATGACGTCAGTGCCGGTCATTTCAGGTGCCAGCGTGACTTTGGTGATCACATCAGCGTTCGTACACATGTAATCCACCAGCTCCGCATCCGGTTTGCGCACATAATCCGGGTTATGGGTCCCTTTCTTGACCATATTGAGCCATGGTCCTTCAAGGTGCAGACCCAGCGCCTGATTGGGGTGTTTGGCCAGGTATTCACGCATCACGCGGATACCCTGTTTCATAAGATCATCACTGCTGGTGATGAGCGTTGGCAGATAGCTGGTGCAGCCAGATTTCTCGTTGGCTTTCTGCATGATCTCCAGCGTTTCGACCGTCACCGCGTCGGCGGAGTCATTAAATTGCACACCGCCGCAGCCGTTCAGCTGTACGTCGATGAAACCGGGGGAGATTACTGCTCCATTGAGTGAGCGCTGTTCAATCTCCGGCGGCAGCTCTGCCAGCGGGCAAACACGTTCAATCAGGCCATTGGCGATAACAATCGCATGGTCATCCAGAATATCATGGCCGGTATAAATCCGACCGTGGGTTAAAGCGTACATAACGACCCCCGGTTAAAAAAAGCGGCCGCCTCTTGTTGAAGAGGCGGTTATTCAATTACAGACCTTTGATGTTCTCAGCTTCTAACTCGTTGAAGTATTTCAACGTTTTTACCTTCAGCTCCATCGTGGATGGCTCGTCGCAGACGATGACTGATTTTGGATGCAGCTGCAGGCAGCTGATGGTCCACATATGGTTAACGTTGCCTTCAACGGCTGCCTGGAGCGCCTGCGCCTTCACGCTGCCCAGCACCAGAATCATCACTTCTTCGGCATCCAGCAGGGTGCCTACGCCTACGGTCAGGGCGTATTTTGGAACCTGGTTCACATCGCCATCAAAGAAGCGGGAGTTTGCCACGCGCGTGTCATGGGTCAGCGTTTTAATACGGGTACGGGACGCCAGAGATGATGCCGGCTCGTTAAATGCGATGTGACCATCATTACCCACACCGCCCATAAACAGGTGGATTTTACCGTAAGAACGGATTTTTTCTTCATACTGACGGCATTCTGCGTCAATATCAGGCGCGTTTCCATTCAGCAGGTTAATATTTTCAGCTGGAATATCAACGTGATCAAAGAAATTGCGGTGCATAAAGCTATGGTAGCTTTCCGGATGATCTTTCGGTAAGCCGACGTATTCGTCCATATTGAAGGTCACAACATGTTTGAAGCTAACCTGGCCTGCTTTGTGCATCTCAACCAGGGCCTTATACGCAGTCAGCGGTGTGCCGCCCGTCGGGAGGCCAAGTACGAAAGGACGATCGGCGGTCGGTTTGAACGCGTTGATGCGGTTAACGATATGGCGAGCGGCCCATTTACCGACTTGTTCAGCAGTTGCCAGGGGAATCAGTCTCATTGTTCACCTCAAGAGTTAAAGTAGAAGAGTGGGCGGATGGCTATCGGGACCTGATACGTAAGCGTAACCTGGAACCTTTCAGGCCGGATCAATCCGTCTTGATTTTTCGAATGATAAAATAAGTTTTCGTTGTTAGCCAGTGAAAGGGAGGGTGAGAAACGATATTTGGTGACAAAAATCACAAAAAGCAGGTGTTTAATTTGCGATACGAATTAATTTTTCACACACTCACAATGCCAGTGAATCATCAACTGTATCTATAGTTTGTGACACAATAAAAAACAGAGCTGAGAACACGCCTTAAACGGGGTCTCATAGGGGGAAGAAAGTGAGTATTCTAGGTTATTTACAAAAGGTTGGTCGCGCACTGATGGTGCCGGTCGCCACGCTGCCTGCCGCAGCCATCCTGATGGGTGTCGGCTACTGGATCGACCCCAACGGCTGGGGTAGCACCAGCGCGCTGGCGGCGTTCTTTATCAAGTCAGGCTCCGCCATTATCGACAACATGTCCGTGTTGTTTGCGATTGGTGTAGCTTATGGTATGTCCAAAGACAAAGACGGTGCCGCTGCGCTGACCGGTTTTGTCGGTTTCCTCGTCTTAACCACGCTCTGCTCACCAGCAGCAGTGGCGATGATCCAAAAAATTCCGGCGGACCAGGTGCCGGCGGCATTCGGTAAGATCAGCAACCAGTTTGTCGGTATCCTTGTAGGTATCATCTCCGCCGAACTGTATAACCGCTTCAGTAGCGTTGAACTGCCAAAAGCGCTCTCCTTCTTTAGCGGCCGTCGTCTGGTGCCAATCCTGACCTCGTTCGTGATGATCGTTGTTGCGTTCATCATGATGTACATCTGGCCGATGATCTTCGACGGTCTGGTTAACTTCGGTGAGCACATTCAGAAACTGGGCTCCATCGGGGCGGGCGTGTACGCGTTCTTCAACCGTCTGCTGATCCCGGTTGGTCTGCACCACGCGCTGAACTCCGTGTTCTGGTTCGACGTTGCGGGTATTAACGATATCCCTAACTTCCTGGGTGGCGCACAGTCCATCGAAGCCGGTAAAGCGGTTGTCGGTATCACCGGTCGCTACCAGGCTGGCTTCTTCCCAATCATGATGTTTGGTCTGCCGGGTGCTGCGCTGGCTATCTACCACTGCGCGCGTCCAGAGAACAAAGCGAAAGTGCTGGGTATTATGATGGCGGGGGCGTTTGCGGCCTTCTTCACCGGTATCACCGAACCGCTGGAATTCTCCTTCATGTTCGTGGCACCTGTACTGTATGTGATCCACGCTGTGCTGACCGGTATCTCCGTGTTTATCGCTGCCAGCATGCACTGGATTGCGGGCTTTGGCTTCAGTGCGGGTCTGGTGGATATGGTGCTTTCTTCCCGTAACCCGCTGGCGACCCACTGGTGGATGTTGATTCCACAAGGTCTGGTGTTCTTCGCGATCTACTACGTGGTGTTCCGTTTCACTATCACCAAATTCAACCTGATGACTCCGGGTCGTGAGCTGGCTGTGGCCGGTAGCGAAGCGGATGGTCAGGACGTGAACGTGAGCGGTGCGCAGGATCAGGATGTTTCTGGTCTGGCGCGTCAGTACATCGCCGCTGTCGGGGGTTCTGACAACCTGACCGGCATTGATGCCTGTATCACCCGTCTGCGTCTGAACGTGAAAGATTCCTCTCTGGTGAATGAAGCGCTGGCAAAACGTCTGGGCGCGTCCGGCGTTATCCGCCTGAACAAAACCAGCGTGCAGATTATTGTTGGCTTCGTTGCGGAAAAAATTGCCAACGCCATGAAAACAACCGGCCCGGTCGCCGCCGCTGAAGCAGGCGCTGCTCCCGCTGCCGCACCTGCAGCTGCAAAACCGCAGGCTGTACCAAACGCCAAAACCGTTGCCGCGCTGGTTTCTCCTGTCACCGGTGAAGTCGTGGCGATTGAGCAGGTGCCTGATGAAGCATTCGCCAGCAAAGCGGTGGGGGACGGTGTCGCGGTGAAACCAACGGACAAAACCGTTGTGTCTCCTGCTGCCGGTACCATCGTGAAAATCTTCAACACTAACCACGCGTTCTGCCTCGAAACCGAAAATGGCGCGGAGATCGTTGTCCACATGGGTATCGATACCGTAGCGCTGAACGGTCAGGGCTTTACTCGCCTGGTGGAAGAGGGCGCTGAAGTGGTCGCCGGGCAGCCGATTCTGGAAATGGATCTGGACTTCCTGAACGCCAACGCGCGCTCCATGATAAGCCCGGTGGTGTGCAGCAACATCGACGACTTCAGTGGCCTGGTCATTCAGGCGAAAGGTCAGGTTGTTGCGGGCCAAACACCGTTGTATGAGATTAAAGGCAAGTAATCGCTCCTGAGTAGAGTCATGCCTTAAGCGGCGGGGGATCTCCTCCGCCGCTTTTTTTTGCAGCAAATGCCCCCATTATTTTCTTCAGAGCCGTTTTAAGGGTTGTCACTACGTCCGGCTTATAAGATCATATGCCGTTATACGTTGTTTACGCTTTGAGGAATCCACGATGAGTGAGGCAGAAGCCCGCCCGAGTAACTTTATTCGTCAGATCATCGATGAAGATCTGGCCAGTGGTAAGCACACCACGATCCATACCCGTTTCCCGCCGGAGCCGAACGGCTATCTGCATATTGGTCATGCAAAATCAATTTGCCTGAACTTTGGCATTGCCCAGGACTATAACGGGCAGTGCAACCTGCGTTTCGATGACACCAACCCAGTAAAAGAAGACATCGAATACGTTGAGTCGATCAAGAACGACGTGCAATGGCTGGGCTTCAACTGGTCTGGCGATATCTGCTACTCCTCTGACTATTTTGATCAGCTGTACGCCTATGCGGTTGAGCTGATCAACAAAGGTCTGGCGTATGTCGACGAGCTGTCTGCGGATGAAATACGTGAATATCGCGGTACGCTGACCGCACCGGGTAAAAACAGCCCGTACCGCGATCGCAGCGTAGAAGAGAACCTGGCGCTGTTTGAAAAAATGCGTGCGGGTGGCTTCGAAGAAGGCAAAGCGTGTCTGCGTGCCAAAATCGATATGGCGTCTCCGTTCATCGTAATGCGCGATCCGGTGCTGTACCGTATCAAGTTCGCTGAACACCACCAGACCGGTAACAAGTGGTGCATCTACCCGATGTACGACTTCACCCACTGCATCAGCGATGCGCTGGAAGGTATCACCCATTCGCTGTGTACGCTGGAGTTCCAGGACAACCGTCGTCTGTACGACTGGGTACTGGATAACATCACCATTCCTGTGCATCCGCGTCAGTACGAGTTCTCTCGTCTGAATCTGGAATACACCGTGATGTCCAAGCGTAAGCTGAACCTGCTGGTCACCGACAAGCACGTTGAGGGTTGGGATGACCCGCGTATGCCGACCATCTCTGGTCTGCGTCGTCGTGGTTATACTGCCGCGTCTATTCGTGAGTTCTGCAAACGCATTGGCGTGACCAAGCAGGACAACACCATTGAAATGGCGTCTCTGGAATCCTGCATTCGCGAAGACCTCAACGAAAACGCACCGCGTGCGATGGCAGTTATCGACCCGGTGAAACTGGTTATCGAGAACTATCCGCAGGGTGAAAGCGAGCTGGTCTCGATGCCTAACCATCCGAACAAACCGGAAATGGGAAGCCGTGACGTGCCGTTCAGCGGTGAAATCTGGATCGATCGTGCTGACTTCCGCGAAGAAGCTAACAAGCAGTACAAGCGTCTGGTGTTGGGTAAAGAGGTGCGTCTGCGTAATGCTTACGTCATCAAAGCCGAGCGCGTAGAGAAAGATGCGGAAGGTAACATCACCACCATCTTCTGCTCTTACGACGCAGAGACCCTGAGCAAAGATCCGGCGGACGGACGCAAGGTAAAAGGCGTTATTCACTGGGTCAGTGCGCCCCATGCGCTGCCGGTCGAAATTCGCCTCTACGATCGTCTGTTCAGCGTGCCTAACCCGGGTGCGGCTGAAGACTTCCTGGCGACCATTAACCCGGAATCACTGGTTATCAAACAGGGCTATGCGGAGCCATCACTGAAAGCGGCTGAAGCGGGCAAGGCGTTCCAGTTCGAACGTGAAGGTTACTTCTGCCTCGACAGCCGTCACAGCACGGCGGAAAAACCGGTATTTAACCGTACCGTGGGTCTGCGTGATACCTGGACCAAGATCGGCGAATAATAACGCTGTATTGGTCAATGAGAGACAAACGCCGCGTATTGCGGCGTTTTTTTTATTTATGATCATATCGTTAAAGCCGGGCTGTAAACCTTTCAATAAAAATATCAGGTCAATGAGGTGCTACTTATTTTCCTGAAAAAAGTTTGTTTGTTTCCATAAATACAGAATGAGGAAAACGTTACAGAGTTTAACGATCTTAACTACTGAAATTTAATGTCTTAGCCCGCCAAATCTCGTCCTCCGGTAAATGTTACAAAGCACTACCAATTATGTGCACTTCGTCATAATCCTGACTTTTGCCCGCTGAAAAGCATTGATAATTCGCGTCGCGAAAAATAACCTAAAGACGGTAGTTAATTCGAGGGTATTTATAACTACCCCTGACCATTGGGTCTTTTTATTTTCGCCGTTTCAGGCGTTTTAATTCGTCAAAGAGGAATAATCTATGCGTACGTTCAGTGGCAAACGTAGTGCGCTGGCGCTGGCTATTGCCGGTGTGACAGCTATGTCGGGCCTGGTCGTTACCCCAGAGGCAAAAGCGGCGGGTTTCATCGAAGATTCTACCCTCACGGGCGGTATTTATTACTGGCAGCGTGAGCGTGACCGTAAAGACGTTACCGAAGACAAATACAAAACCAACCTTTCTCACTCCACCTGGAACGCCAACCTGGACTTCCAGTCAGGCTACGCCGCGGATATGTTCGGTCTGGATATTGCTGCGTTCACCGCGATCGAAATGGCGGAAAACGGCGACAGCGCCCATCCTAACGAAATTGCCTTCTCCTCCAGCAACAAAGCCTATAAAGAAGACTGGTCCGGAGATAAGAGCGGTATCAGCCTTTACAAGGCCGCAGCGAAATTTAAATACGGCCCGGTATGGGCGCGCGGGGGCTATATTCAGCCAACCGGCCAGACGCTGTTAGCGCCGCACTGGAGCTTTATGCCGGGCACTTATCAGGGGGCCGAAGCCGGGGCGAACTTCGACTATGGTGATGCGGGTGCGTTGAGCTTCTCTTACATGTGGACCAACGAGTACAAAGCTCCATGGCACATCGAAATGGACAAGTTCTACCAGAACGATAAAAAAACCAAAGTCGATTACCTGCACTCGCTGGGCGCGAAATACGACTTCAAAAACGATCTTGTTCTTGAAGCGGCATTTGGTCAGGCAGAAGGTTATATCGATCAGTACTTTGCCAAAGCCAGCTACAAATTTGATATCGCCGGTAGCCCGCTGAGCACCAGCTATCAATTCTACGGCACGCGCGATAAAGTCAGTGATGGTGGCGTCAACGACATCTATGACGGTACCGCATGGTTACAGGCTTTGACCTTCGGCTACAAGGTAGGCCAGGTTGATTTACGTCTGGAAGGGACGTGGGTGAAGGCGGAAGGGCAGCAGGGTTACTTCCTGCAGCGTATGACCCCGACCTATGCATCGTCCAATGGCCGTCTTGATATCTGGTGGGATAACCGTTCAGACTTCAACGCCGACGGTGAGAAAGCGGTCTTCTTCGGTGCGATGTATGACCTGAAAAACTGGAATCTGCCTGGCTGGGCGGTGGGGGCTTCCTACGCTTACGCCTGGGATGCAAAACCTGCCGATATGGCCACACCAGACGCTTACTACGATCCAAACTATCGCCTGAAAGAGTCCTCCTACAGCCTGGATGCGATCTATACCCTGCAGGATGGTCGCGCAAAAGGCACGATGTTCAAATTGCACTTCACCCAGTATGACAACCACTCCGATATCCCGAGCTATGCGGGCGGTTACGGCAACATCTTCCAGGATGAACGTGACGTGAAATTCATGGTTATCGCACCGTTCACCATCTTCTGATGAATCGTCCGGCGGGCAGTGCCTGCCGGACAGGAGACTGCACATGATGAAAAAAATCGTAATTGTCGCGCTGCTGGCGTCGGGACTGGTGGCGTGTGCTCAGACTCAGGCACCGAAAGAAGATTCCCGGCTGAAAGAGGCCTATAGCGCATGTATCAATACCGCGGAAGGTTCGCCGGAGAAAATTGAAGCCTGTCAGAGCGTGTTAAATGTGCTGAAGAAAGAGAAAGCGCATGAGCAGTTCGCGACGCAGGAGACGGTGCGCGTGATGGATTACCAGGCCTGTATCCAGGCGCGTAAAACCGGTAACGATCAGGAAGTGGCGAAGCGTTGCGACCAGATCTGGAAAGAGATTCGTAGCAATAACAGTAACTGATTCGCTATTACCATGCCCGGTGGCGCTGCGCTTGCCGGGTTTTTTTATGCCTGAAAACAGGCCCAAAAAAAAGCCAACCTCGCGGCTGGCTCAGAGCATGAACACAAATTATTTTGCGTCGTGCGCGTGATCATCTTCACGGCAATCGCCTTCTGCACAGTGACCATACAGGTACAGGCTGTGGTTGGTCAGGCGGATGCCATGACGCGCGGCGATTTCACGCTGGCGTGATTCGATGGAATCATCGCTGAATTCAATGACCTTGCCGCAATCGAGGCAGATCAGGTGATCGTGGTGCTGCTGCTGGGTCAGTTCGAAAACAGATTTACCGCCTTCGAAATTATGACGGGTAACAATGCCCGCGTCATCAAACTGGTTCAGCACGCGATAAACAGTAGCCAGCCCAATCTCTTCACCCATGTCGATAAGACGTTTATAAAGGTCTTCCGCACTGACATGGTGATTGTCTGGACCCTGAAGCACTTCGAGGATTTTTAACCGAGGAAGCGTAACTTTCAGGCCAGCCTTCTTTAATGCGGTATTGTTGTCAGTCATGCGGAATCTGTCCTGTTGCTAAACGATTCACTTCTTAGGAAGTGACAGAAAATGCACCTGGGATAATGCGTCTCATTATAGAACTGCCATGGCTAAATGAAAACTGCAAGTCTCAGGCAAAATATGCTTATAAAAACGTGGTATCACCAACAAACTTGCGTAATGGAAAACCACGTTTTATCAGGGAGACATTGTACAGGTCTGGACGAAAAAGTTAAAAGATTGTAGCGATTAATTTAATCGGTTTGACCTGGAACACGGGCGCAACCGCCGTTGCGCCGTGATAAAACTCAGGCGTTGAGAATATCGTCCAGGTGCAGCTCTTCGCGGATCTGCTTCACCCACTTCTCAACACGCTCTGCGGTCAGTTCTGGCTGACGGTCTTCGTCGATGGCCAGACCCACGAAATGGTCGTCATCCGCCAGGCCTTTAGACGCTTCGAAGTGGTAACCGGCAGTCGGCCAGTGGCCAACAATCACGGCGCCATTTGGCTCGATGATGTCGCGGATAGTGCCCAGCGCGTCACAGAAATACTCGGCGTAGTCTTCCTGATCGCCACAGCCAAACAGGGCAACCAGTTTACCGTTGAAGTCCACTTCTTCCAGCGTCGGGAAGAAATCATCCCAGTCGCACTGGGCTTCGCCGTAGTACCAGGTCGGAATGCCCAGCAGCAGGATGTCATAGCCTTCGAGGTCTTCTTTGCTGCTCTTGGCGATGTCATGCACATCAGCAACGTCTTTACCGAGCTGTTTTTGAATGTTTTTTGCGATGTTTTCGGTATTGCCGGTATCACTGCCGAAGAAAATGCCGATGATTGCCATGAGTAAAATAACCTCTTGAAACTTAATAGTATGGTGGCGCAATTTGGCCACGGATAAGGGCAATAATAGCAGAACTGGCAACCCTGCGGAAACAGCTATCACGCAGGACTGCACTCTGTGCTACATGAAAAGGGTCATTAAGGGGATTTTCAGACTTATGCCTGGCTGCGCAACGTCTCAAGCTGGGCGATCAACATCTCTTCAATGAGTTCGCTGCGGCTGATATTGCGCGCGTCAGCCAGCTCATTCAGCGCATCGACGGCGTCGGCGTTAAGCTTCAGTTCGACACGCTTAAGCCCACGATTTTTATCGCGTTTAAGCTGATTGCGTTTATTGATACGCAGCTGTTCATCGCGCGAAAGCGGATTCGTCTTGGGTCGTCCCGGGCGACGCTCATTCGCGAACAGATCTAGTGTCGTACGGTCCGTTTGTTCTTTGGCCATGATTCTGAGACTTCGGGGGAAACACGCCGCCCTGCTAATGCCCGGGCGATAAGCGCGCCATCATACATCACCAAAAACGGCGCGCCAACGACTGGAAGCCCGCAGCCTTCCAGTCGCTCTCTTTTTAATCAATTTGCCGTATCAGAGAGATAGCGACGAATGGCGCGCAACACGGCGTCAGGTTTTTCGGCATGAACCCAGTGTCCGGCACCGGCAATGACGTGGGCTCGCGCCTGAGGGAATTGCGCCAGTATAGCGTCGCGGTACGCGTCGGTAACATAAGGAGAGTTACCGCCACGAATGAAGAGGGTAGGGTGTGGCCAGGCAGGTACCGTTTCCCAGCCCACGATGTTGTTGTACTGCGCCCAGAGCACCGGCACGTTAAAACGCCATTGTCCGTCCACAAACGATTTCAGCAGGAACTGCACAACGCCTTCTTCGTCCAGATGGTCACGCATGACGGCCGCCGCCTGTTGGCGGGTCGCGACACCCGCTTCGGTGACCGCATTGATGGCGGCAAAAATGTCGTCATGACGGCGAACGTCGTAATCGACAGGCGCGACATCAATCACCACCAGGCCGTTAATACGCTCCGGCGCACGCGCTGTGAGGGCCATCACCGCTTTGCCGCCCATTGAATGCCCGATGAGGGTTACCTTCTGCAGGCCGTTGGCGTCCAGCGTATCCAGCAGATCCTGCGCCATCGCGGCATAGGTCATCTCGTCTGAACGCCCGGAAAGACCGTGATTGCGCATATCGACCTGCAAAATATCGTGGTCAGTAACCAGATCGCGCGCCAGCACGCCCAGGTTATCCAGACTGCCAAAAAGCCCGTGAACCAGTACGATGGGAGAATTATTGTTCGGCGATTGTGCAGTTTGCGCTCGGGTATTCAATTTCATGGCAAAGTTCTTTTTTTACGTATGTCAGGTTAGGGTATCATGTTGACCATTCTGCCGCCCGGCTGCAAGGTTCCAGTTTAATCTGACTTTTGTGGCCAACCTGGTTTGACGCTATCCGCTGTTGGGATTTGACCTTATAATCCCAATGACTTGTATTCAGATAAGATATCGCACTGGATTAAGATGAAAACAATCGAAGTTGATGACGAACTCTATCAGTATATTGCCAGCCAGACGCGGCATATCGGGGAGAGCGCGTCCGACATTTTACGGCGCATGCTTAAAATTTCCGCCGCTTCACAGCCTGCTACCCCAGTCACCAAAGATGTCGTGTCTCAGCCGAGCGTTGTCGCACAAGCAAAACCTGCCGTGACACCGGCAAAAGATAAAGTGCGCGCGATGCGCGAGCTGCTCCTGTCCGATGAATATGCGGAGCAGAAAAAGGCGGTTAACCGCTTTATGCTGGTGCTGTCTACACTTTATTCACTGGATAACAATGCGTTTGCTGAAGCGACCGAGTCGCTTCACGGTCGTACTCGCGTCTATTTCGCGGGTGATGAGCAGACGCTGCTGCAAAATGGCAACCAAACCAAACCCAAACATGTCCCTGGCACTCCGTACTGGGTGATCACCAATACCAATACGGGCCGCAAGTGCAGCATGATTGAACACATCATGCAGTCCATGCAGTTCCCGGCGGAATTGACTGAAAAGGTTTGCGGTACAATTTAACCCTTGCATCAGAAGGACCCGGTAATGGCAAATCACAGCCGTGCAGGCCAACCTGCACAACAAAGCGATTTGATTAACGTCGCTCAGCTGACCGCGCAGTATTACGTGCTGAAACCGGTCGTGGGCAACGCAGAACACGCAGTGAAGTTTGGTACATCTGGCCACCGCGGTAGCGCGGCGCGCCACAGCTTTAACGAACCGCACATTCTGGCCATTGCTCAGGCCATTGCGGAAGAGCGCGCTAAAAACGGCGTTACCGGTCCGTGCTACGTGGGGAAAGATACCCATGCCCTGTCTGAACCGGCGTTCATCTCTGTTGTGGAAGTGCTGGCTGCAAACGGCGTCGATGTGATTGTTCAGGAGAACAATGGCTTCACCCCAACGCCTGCGGTCTCTAACGCTATCCTTGTGCACAATAAAAAAGGTGGCGCGCTGGCGGACGGTATCGTTATCACGCCATCCCACAACCCGCCGGAAGACGGCGGCATCAAATACAACCCGCCTAACGGTGGTCCGGCTGACACCAACGTCACCAAAGTGGTGGAAGATCGCGCCAACGCCTTGCTGGCAGATGGCCTGAAAGGCGTGAAACGTATTTCTCTGGATGCCGCCATGGCGTCGGGTCACGTGAAAGAACAGGATCTGGTTCAGCCGTTCGTGGAAGGGCTGGCGGATATCGTCGATATGGCGGCGATTCAGAAAGCCGGGCTGAAGCTGGGCGTGGATCCGCTGGGCGGCTCCGGTATTGAATACTGGAAACGTATCGCAGAGCATTACAAGCTGGACCTGACCATCGTGAACGATCACGTCGATCAGACTTTCCGCTTTATGCACCTCGATAAAGATGGCGCGATCCGTATGGACTGTTCATCAGAGTGTGCCATGGCGGGCCTGCTGGCGCTGCGCGATAAATTCGACCTGGCGTTTGCTAACGACCCGGATTATGACCGCCACGGTATTGTCACCCCGGCCGGGCTGATGAACCCGAACCACTATCTGGCGGTTGCGATTAACTACCTGTTCCAGCACCGTCCGCAGTGGGGCAAAGAGGTGGCTGTCGGTAAGACGCTGGTCTCTTCAGCCATGATCGACCGCGTGGTTGATGCGCTGGGCCGCAAGCTGGTGGAAGTACCGGTTGGCTTCAAATGGTTTGTTGACGGTCTGCACGACGGCAGCTTCGGCTTCGGTGGTGAAGAGAGCGCGGGGGCATCTTTCCTGCGCTTCGACGGCACGCCGTGGTCAACCGATAAAGACGGCATCATCATGTGCCTGCTGGCGGCGGAAATCACCGCGGTCACTGGTAAAAACCCGCAGGAACATTATAACGACCTGGCGGCACGCTTTGGTGCGCCGAGCTATAACCGTATTCAGGCCAGCGCGACGTCTGCCCAGAAAGCGGCGCTGTCGAAACTCTCTCCTGAGATGGTCAGCGCAAGCACCCTGGCGGGCGACCCGATCACTGCCCGTCTGACGGCGGCACCGGGTAACGGCGCATCCATTGGCGGACTGAAAGTGATGACCGACAACGGCTGGTTCGCGGCACGTCCATCCGGTACGGAAGATGCGTATAAAATCTATTGCGAAAGTTTCCTTGGCGCTGAGCACCGTCAGCAGATTGAGAAAGAAGCGGTAGAGATTGTCAGCGAAGTGCTGAAAAACGCGTAAGCGCGGTTCTGGTGCGGGCTGATACCCTCACCCCGGCCCTCTCCCACGGGGAGAGGGAGAAAACATTAAAAACGGCAACCCTCGGGTTGCCGTTTTGCTTTTACCTAGCTGTGCTTATTCTTTAATTCAAATCTTGGCGACACCAGACCGTACAGCGTCCAGCCCATAAAGGTCACCATCGCGCCATACAGCATCGCCTCCTGCCCGGATGAGTAGAGCGCATAGAAGCTGTAAATTGCCCCAATCAACGCCACGATATTCGCCGCGCGCGCTTTGCGTGGCTCCACTTTCGCGACCTTCTGAATAATCACCAGCGCCGCCATCGACAGAATATATGGAATGATATTCGTCACGACCGCCAGGTTGACCAGCACGTTGAACTGGCTGTTCAGCGACGGGCTGATGGTCATCAGCGACAATCCGCTCTGGAAGATGACAATCGCTAACATGCCTTGCACCGGCGCATCGGCTTTGGTCACGCGGGAGAAGATTTTCGGGAAGTAGCCTTCATCAGCCGAAGATTTAAATACCTGAGCGATAGTAAACTGCCAGCCGAGAAGTGACCCGCAGCAGGACATCACCATCAGACCCATGATCACTTTCCCGACGCCTGGAGTGAACATCTGCGCAAAAGCCAGCCCGAACGGCGCCGTGGAGTTTGCCAGGTCCATGTTCGGCACGATGCCTGCAATCACGTTCGTCGAGACGATATAGATCACCGCCGCGCCGAGCGTGCCACCAAGAACGGCAATCGGAACGTTCTTTTCCGGATTCTCCACCACTTCCGCATTCGCGCAGGCGGATTCCAGGCCGAGGAAGGCCCACAGTGTCATGGCGATAGAAGAGCCCACTGCGGTAAAGAACGGTACATGGTGCGGGTTCCATGAGTTAGCGTACAGGGTCGGGCTGAACCAGAACCAGCCGATGATGCACAGGCCGACAACCGGAATAATTACGCCCCAGACGGTGATGCTGCTGAGCTGGCCGGTGATGCGCGCGCCGCCAAAGTTGGCCACGGTGCAGATCCACAGTACGCCGATGGTGGCTAAACCAATCTGTACCGGGCTAAGCGTCGCGCCAAACAGCTCTGTGCCGTAACCGACGGCGGAAATAGCAATGGCCACGTTAGCGATCAGCAGTGACACCCCGTAGGTATAGTTGGCCATAAAGTTGCCGGACTTACCAAAGGCATATTCGGCATAGCCCCCCATACCGCCTGACTTGCGGCTGAACATTCCGCACTTGGCAAACGCCCATGCCAGCGCCATTGAACCTAAGGCGGTCACCAGCCAGGAGATAATCGAAATGGTCCCCACTTCTGCAAGCTTGGTGGGCAGCATGATGATCCCCGATCCCATCATATTCACCATAGTGAGGATGGTGAGCTGCATTACGCCCATCTTATTGGACTTACTCATAATGTCTCTCCTTTCAGCAGCGCGGGCTGAGCGGCGGGTTGTTTGATGACATTGCAGCGAACCTGTTTGCGACCCTCGCACTCTTCGACGTAGACCCCCTGCAGCTCGGGCGCAAAGCCCGGTAACAGGTTGATGCCTTCTTCCAGCGCGGCAAAGTAGCGCAGCACGGAACCGCCCCAGACTTCCCCCGGAACAACGCACAGCACTCCTGGCGGATAAGGAAGGGCGCCTTCGGCGGCGATGCGGCCTTCCGCGTCGCGCAGGGATACCAGTTCGACCTCGCCGCGCAGATAGGCGTAGTTCGCGTCCTGCGGGTTCATCATCACGCGTGGGAAGTGAGATTTGCGGAACATCTCTTTCTGTAGCTGTTTCACGTTGTGGCGGGCGTACAGGTCATGCATCTCCTGGCAGATCTGGCGCAGAGTGTAATTCGCGTAGCGATCCGGATGTTGTCTGCAGATGGAAGGCAGCACCTCTTTTAGCGGGGCATCACTCTCGAGCAGTTTTTCGAAGCGGACCAGTTGCGCCACCAGCTGCTGCAGTTTGCCCATATCTTCCGCAGGCGTGAGCAGGAACAGGATCGAGTTGAGATCGCATTTCTCCGGCACAATGCCATTTTCACGCAGGAAGTTGGCGAGGATAGTGGCAGGCACGCCAAAGTCGTCATACTCGCCGGTGCGGGCGTTAATGCCCGGCGTGGTCAGCAAGAGCTTGCACGGGTCGATAAAATACTGGTGCTCAGCGTAGCCTTCAAAAGCGTGCCAGTGTTCACCCGGCACGAAATGGAAGAAACGCAGGTCGGTCGCAATTTCCGCTGTGGCCCAGCTTTCCCAGGGACGACCATCTACCGTTTCGGGTACGAACGGACGCAGGTAGTGGCAGTTCTCCAGAATTAATTTTCGCGCTTCGATACCGTTCACCACGCAATCCATCCACATGTTGCGGCCGCTCTGGCCTTCATGCATCCGGGCGTTGATGTCCAGCGCGGCAAACAGCGGATAGAACGGGCTGGTGGAGGCGTGCATCATAAAGGCGTTATTCAGCCGCTTATGCGGGACATAGCGCTGTTGACCTTTGATGTGGCTGTCTTTCTTGTGGATTTGCGAGGTCTGCGAGAAGCCCGCCTGCTGTTTGTGCACAGACTGGGTCACAAGGATCCCCGGATCGTTTTCGTTCAGCTCCAGCAGCAGCGGAGAGCAGTCGGCCATCATCGGAATAAACTGCTCGTAACCCACCCAGGCCGAGTCAAACAGGATGTAATCACACAGATGACCAATCTTATCCACCACCTGACGGGCGTTATAGATGGTGCCATCGTAGGTACCCAACTGGATCACCGCCAGGCGGAACGGACGCGCATCGCGTGCACGGCCAGGCGCCACCTCTGCCACAAGCTCGCGCAGATAACGTTCATCAAAGCAGAGGGCGTCAATACCACCGATAAAACCGTACGGGTTGCGCGCGGTTTCCAGATAGACCGGCGTAGCGCCTGCCTGAAGGAGGGCACCGTGATGGTTCGATTTATGGTTGTTACGGTCGAACAAGACCAGGTCACCCGGCGTGAGCAGGGCGTTAAGCACCACTTTGTTAGATGATGAAGTGCCATTCAGCACGAAGTAAGTCTTATCGGCATTAAAGACTTTTGCCGCATGCTGCTGGGCGATGCACGGCGCGCCTTCGTGGATCAGCAGGTCGCCCATCGCCACGTCGGCGTTGCACAGATCGGCACGGAAAAGCGTCTCACCAAAGAAGTCGACAAACTGGTTCCCGGCAGGGTGACGGCGGAAGAATTGCCCGCCCTGATGCCCCGGGCAGTCAAACGCGCTGTTGCCCTGTTTCACATAATCGACCAGGGCGCGGAAAAACGGCGGGCGCAGCTGGGTTTCATACTTCTGCGCTGCCGCTTCAAGTTGACGTCCATAAAAATCGTTGCTGGTGTCTGAATACTCAAATACACCATGAATGCGTGATAAATAGTCTGCCGGGATGATCTCTTCTTTGTGCGTCGCGACAAAAACAGGAATACCAAATCCGGTGGCTTCTATTTCGTCCAGTATACCGTCGGTAATATCGCTGACTGCCAGAACAATAGCGGCAACATCAATATAATCCGAGGTCCGGACATCCACCAGTTCTCGCTGGGTGGTAAAGCAATCCGGACAGGCACGGCTGGATGCAATTTTTAAACTGTTCATCTTTCTCTCTTTATTTTAGGTAATAAAAGTCCCTCGATTTCTTGCAAAAAAGAAATCGATAATTTTCCGGAAAAAAAGCAAAAAGTGGCCGCTGATTAAAAATCAGTGAATTGCTTTTTTATGATTGAAATTCAGTCCGCCCGGTGCGGATGAGTCTGAATCATGATAAATGAGCGCACGAGGTTACAGGCAATAGCCTGTAAAATAGGGAGTTTCAGGATAACCTGTAAGCGAGTGCGCCAGAAGTCGAAGGACTACCGGGCATTAAAGAGATGAAAGTCAAAGCAGTTTCGGTGGGCAAACATCATGATATGTGTTGTCCGCCTTATATGGGGCATTAAACGATTGTTGTTTTCCATGTTTCATTTTCCTTTCAGTAATTGAAAGCATGGTCATTTTATCCAGGAAAAGGCGATTAACTGTGAAACAGATCACCCTTAACCGATCAAATCAGAAATAAATATTCGTTTTTGATGAATATCGCAGATCAAAATGCTGATTTGTTGAAAGTCTGTTAATTGATTGTGTTATTAATGTCTTAAATGAGCGAAAATAACCCGATAAAATAACTGTGGGTTATTTTTTTTGACTATTCTTCCGGTTGGGTTTGTTTTTATTTAAAATAAAATGAATAGTTATTCAGAGCATAAACCGATAACCGATACCGGTTTCAGTTAATAAATGGCGAGGACGAGCGGGATCGATTTCGAGTTTCTGACGAAGGTGACCCATATATATGCGTAAATAGTGACTATGCTCAACGGCATTGGGTCCCCATACCTGACTTAACAGCTGACGTTGGGTGAGCACCTTGCCGTGGTTGTTGAGCAGCACGGCGAGCAGGCGAAACTCGATTGGCGTGAGATGGATCTCTTCTTCACCGCGCACAATGCGTCGTGCAGCAAGGTCAACCCGGATATCACCAAACGCGTAAGTGGGGTCGGCAGGCGTAGAGGCACTGTGACGACGCAGCGCCACGCGAAGGCGCGCCTGCAGTTCGCCGATACCAAAGGGTTTAATCAGGTAGTCATCCGCCCCGGCATCCAGCGCGGCAATTTTATCCGTCTCTTCAGTGCGGGCGGAGAGCACCAGAATCGGCATCTGGCTCCACTGACGGACTTCCCGAATGAAATCGATGCCATCACCGTCCGGTAAACCAAGATCGAGGATCACCAGGTCCGGTTTGCGGGTGGCGGCTTCAATTAAACCCCGCTGCAGCGTACCCGCATCATGCACGCGCAGGCCGTCTCCTTCCAGCGCAGCGCGCAGAAACCGGCTAATGGCGATCTCATCTTCAACAATCAGAACGTTGATCACAAATCCTCTGGTAATTCATTAAGTTCTGGCGGGGTTTCCAGAGGAAGTGTAACACAAAAACGCGCACCGCCTTCCGGACGATTCTCTGCGGAAATGGACCCGCCGTGAACGTCAATGATCGCCTGGCAAATGGCCAGCCCCAGCCCAACGCCCGGAATGGCCGACTCCTTATTGCCGCGCGCGAATTTTTCAAAAATAGCCAGCTCTTGCCCGGCAGGAATGCCCGGACCAGTATCCCAGACGTCAAGATGCAGCGTTCCTTCTTCCACCGTCGCATCCACGCCAATCCGTGCGCTGGCGCCGGCATATTTGCCAGCATTTTCCAGCAGGTTGATCAGCACGCGTTCAAACAGCGGGCCATCAACGTGAATCAGGGTGAGTGGCTCGGGCATGTTGAGCGCGATATGCCGCCCACCGAGGCCTGGCTCGAGCATTTTCAGGGCGCTGCCTACCACCTCTTCAAGTGTGAGCCACTCTTTTTTGAGGTTAAAACCGCCGGACTGAATACGCGCCATATCAAGCAGGTTATTCACCAGGCGCGTGGTATTCAGCACGTGCTGGCGGATCTCGCTGGCCTGAAGGGCGTGCTTAGAGCCTTCCGCCGCCAGGTCCAGCGTCAGGATCTCTGACTGACCAAACAGGACGGTGAGCGGGGTTCGAAGGTCATGAGACAGCGCCGCCAGCAGCGAGTTACGAATACTTTCACGTTCGCTTGCCAGCCGGGCCTGCTCTTCGCTGGCGGTGAGGGCCAGCCGCTCCAGCGCGCTGGCAACCAGCAGAGTGAAGGTTTCCAGCAGCCGCTGCTGTTCAGGGATCATCAACTGGCGCAGGTTGGAGGGCTCAACGATGACCAGCCCCTGATTTTTATCGGCACTGCGCAGGGGCAGAATTTGATAGGGCACGCCGGGAAGGGTGTCGGTCCCTGCGCCCGCAGGCAGCCCTTTATCAAAGCTCCAGCGCGCGATGGCTTCGTCCCAGGGCGTCATGCCTGAGGCCGACGTCAGCGGGCGCAGCTTGCCGTGTTCGTCCGGGAGTAAAATCAGGTTGCTGGCATGAAACGTCGAGCGGATAAACTGCTCGCTGGTCTGCACAATATCCAGCGGGGTACGACCCACCGCCAGCGATTTCGACATCTCATAGAGATGGCGGGTGCGCTGTTCGCGGTAGCGGGCGATACGCGCCTGATAGCGCACCCCCGCCGTCAGATTCCCGATCACCAGCCCGACGGTGAGCATTACCGCAAAGGTGAGTATGTACTGCACATCCGACACGGCGAGCGTTCCGCGGGGGGCAATAAAGAACAGATCGAAGCTGATGACGTTGATAACCGTCGCCAGTACCGACGGCCAGCGCCCGTAAAAGAGCGCCACCACCACCACGCCAAGAAGGTAAATCATCACCAGGTTGGCGGCATCAAACGCTATCAGCCACTGGCTGGCAATGACGGTGATCAGGGCACAGAGCACCACGGCCACAAGACAGCCGCGGAGCTGAATGCGCCACTTATCGCTGAAGGTGCGGCTGTCCGGTGCGCGGTTGGGTAACGGCGTGGGTTTGTCATCCAGCGCCACGATCACCAGATCCAGATCCGGCGCGCGGTGGGCCAGTTTGTCGGCAAAGGATTCGCGGCTAAACCAGCGGCGATGCTGGCGACGGCCAATCACGATTTTCCCCAGGTTATGCTCACGCGCGTAGCGCAGAATGGCTTTATCTTCCTGAGGATCGGAAAGGGTGGCGGTTTCCGCGCCCAGCTCCTGCGCCAGGCGCAGCGAACTGAGAATAGCGCGACGCTGGTTTTCAGGCAGCGCGTGCAGCTGTGGCGTTTCGACATACACCGCGTGCCAGACGCTGCCAAATTTGGCCGCCAGGCGAGCGGCGGTGCGGACAAGTTTTTCATTGCCGCTGCCGTGCCCCACGCACAGCAGGATGGCGTCCCGCGTATGCCAGACGCGCTCCTGTCCCTGAAGATCTCGCCAGGCACGCATCTGGTCGTCCACCCGATCGGCGGTACGGCGCAGAGCCAGTTCGCGCAGGGCAATCAGGTTGCCTTTACGGAAGAAATGTTCGATGGCGCGTTCGGCCTGACCGGCGATATAGACTTTGCCTTCATGCAGGCGCTGGCGCAAATCATCGGGGGGAAGATCAACCAGCACCACTTCGTCCGCGGAATCAAAGAAGGGGTCGGGCACCGTCTCACGGACCTGAATGCCGGTCACGCCGCTCACCACGTCGTTCAGGCTTTCGAGATGCTGAACGTTAACCGTCGTGAATACATCGATGCCGGCTTCCAGTAACTCTTCCACGTCCTGCCAGCGTTTTGGATGGCGTGAGCCTGGCGCATTGCTGTGCGCCAGTTCGTCCATCAGGATAAGGGCGGGACGGCGGGCGAGGGCGGCATCGAGATCGAATTCGGTGACTAACCGACCACGATGACTGATGCGTCGGGGCGGCTGAGTGGCCAGCCCCTTCAGCAGCGATGCGGTCTCTTTGCGGCCGTGGGTTTCAACCACGCCGATCAGAATATCGAGCCCCTGTGCCCGAAGCCGCTGGGCTTCTGTCAGCATGGCGAAGGTTTTCCCGACGCCTGCGCAGGCGCCAAAGAAAATTTTCAGTTTGCCGCGATGGGCTTCAGCTGTTTGTTCGAGCAGCCGGTCCGGATCCGGGCGCATGGGCTCGTCGGTCATTTAGTTTTTCCTTAGCGCGTCCAGCGCCAGATTCAGCTCAACAATATTTACCACGGGCATGCCGATAAAGCTGACCAGCGGCTTTTGCGTGTGCTCGGCAACCAGCTGGCTAACCTGCTCAACGGTCAACTGACGGGCAGCGGCGACGCGCGGGATCTGCCATGCCACCGCTGCCGGCGTCAGGCTATAGTCCAGCCCGCTGGCCGAGGCGGTTACCAGCTCCACGGGAACATGCTGACTGGCCTGTGGATTAGCGGCGCGAAGAGCGGCCACGCGCTCAGTGACGGCTTTGTCCAGCTCAGGGTTGCTGCCCGCCAGGTTACTGCCGCCGGATGCCATCGGATTATACGGGCTTTCGGCAGTGGCGGAAGGGCGTCCCTGGAAGTAGCGGGCATCCGTAAAGTTCTGACCAATCAGGCGCGAACCGCGGTTTTCGCCATTTTGCATAATCAGCGAGCCGTTGGCTCGATCCTTAAACCACCACTGGCCCAGCGCGGTGGTCACCAGCGGGTACAACCCGCCGGTAATAAGAGACAGCAGAATAAACAGAAGTATAGCGGGGCGTAACATCGTCATTTGATTCACCTTTTAAACCAGGCCGAACAGCGTCAACAGCAGGTCAATAACCTTGATACCGATGAAGGGCACCACCAGCCCGCCCAGGCCGTAAATCCACAGGTTACGGCGCAGCATGGCGGCGGCGGTGAGCGGCTTATAGCTCACGCCTTTCAGCGCCAGCGGGATCAGGAAGACAATAATCAGGGCGTTAAAAATCACTGCGCTCAGAATGGCCGAGGCCGGGGAGTGCAGATGCATCACATTCAGCGCGTTTAACTGCGGATAAGTCGCAGCAAACGCGGCCGGAATGATGGCGAAATACTTCGCCACGTCGTTGGCGATGCTGAACGTGGTCAGCGAACCGCGTGTCATCAGCATTTGCTTGCCGATGTGCACCACTTCAATCAGCTTGGTCGGGTTGGAGTCCAGGTCGACCATGTTGCCCGCCTCTTTTGCGGCCTGGGTACCGGAGTTCATCGCTACCGCCACGTCAGCCTGTGCGAGGGCAGGGGCATCGTTGGTCCCGTCACCGGTCATCGCCACCAGACGGCCTTCCGCCTGATATTGACGAATCAATGCCAGTTTGGCTTCCGGGGTGGCTTCGGAAAGAAAATCATCCACGCCCGCTTCGGCGGCAATCGCCGCGGCAGTCAGCCGGTTATCCCCGGTGATCATCACCGTTTTGATCCCCATCTTGCGCAGCTGGGCAAAGCGCTCTTTGATGCCGCCTTTGACGATGTCCTTCAGGGCAATGACCCCGAGCACGCGCGCCCCTTCGGCCACCACCAGCGGCGTCGCCCCCTGACGGGCCACGCTCTCGACCAGGCTGTCCACTTCCGGTGGGAAATGACCGTTGTTGGCCTCAATGTGGCGACGGATGGCGTCAACGGAACCTTTACGGATCATGCGATCCTGGATGTTGATGCCGCTCATGCGGGTTTGCGCCGTGAAGGGCACGAAAGTGGCATGCAGGCTCTGCACGTCGCGCTGGCGCAGGTTGAAGCGCTGTTTGGCGAGGATCACAATGCTGCGGCCTTCCGGGGTTTCATCGGCAAGGGAAGAGAGCTGGGCGGCATCCGCCAGCGTTTTTTCATCCACGCCCGGGGCGGGAAAGAAGTCTGACGCCTGGCGGTTACCCAGGGTGATGGTCCCGGTTTTATCCAGCAGCAAGACATCCACGTCACCGGCGGCTTCCACCGCCCGCCCGCTGGTGGCGATGACGTTGGCACCGAGCATACGGCTCATACCGGCCACGCCGATGGCCGACAGCAGACCACCAATGGTGGTGGGGATCAGACAGACCAGCAGTGCCACCAGAACAGTGACGGTGACCGCGGTGCCGCCATAGGCGGAGAACGGCCAGAGCGTTGCCGTTGCCAGCAGGAAGACAATGGTTAAGGCCACCAGCAGGATGGTCAGCGCAATTTCGTTAGGGGTTTTCCGACGCTGCGCGCCTTCCACCATGGCGATCATCCTGTCGAGGAAGGTCTCACCCGGGTTAACGCTGCACTGGATCACCAGCCAGTCGGAGAGAATGCGCGTCCCGCCCGTCACGGAGGCGAAATCGCCGCCGGATTCACGGATCACCGGCGCAGATTCCCCGGTGATGGCGCTTTCGTCCACCGATGCGCCCCCCTCAATAACTTCCCCGTCGCAGGGGATGATGTCGCCCGCTTCCACCAGCACCACATCGCCTTTACGCAGTTCATCCGCCGGGACGTGGTCCATCTGCGCACCGTATTTTGGTTCACGTAGCTTGCGCGCGAAGGCGGTTTTTTTCACCCCTTTCAGGCTGTTGGCCTGGGCTTTACTCCGGCCTTCCGCCAGCGCCTCTGCGAAGTTGGCGAACAGCACGGTAAACCACAGCCACAGGCTGATGGCACTGGTAAACATCGCGTTTCCCGGCATGTGGCCCGTTCCCATGGCAATCGCCAGGGCGGTGGTCAGGACGCTTCCCGCCCAGACAATAAACATCACCGGGTTGTGCCACTGCACGCGCGGGCTGAGTTTTTTCACCGCATCCATGAGCGCCTGGCGAACTAATGACGGTTCGAACAGGGCCAGTTGTTTACGACTCATGACAATTTCTCCGCAAAATCAGCGTAAAGAGAGGTATTCCGCGACCGGGCCTAACGCGAGGGCGGGGATAAAGGTCAGGGCGCCGACCAGCAACACGGTGCCCGTCAGCAGGCCGATAAACAGCGCGCCGTGGGTCGGCAATGTGCCGGTAGTGGTCGGTTGAATTTTTTTATTCACCAGCGATCCGGCAATCGCCATAACCGGCACAATGATCCCGAAGCGACCCACAAACATGCAGAACGCCAGCAGACAGTTCCAGAACGGTGAGTTGGCGCTTAAGCCTGCAAAGGCGCTGCCGTTGTTGTTGGCGGCAGAGGAGACGGCATAGAGCACTTCGCTAAAGCCGTGGATCCCGGGGTTAAAAATGCCGCTGCGTCCGGCCTCGGTCATCAGGGCCAGTGCGGTGCCGAGCAGTACAAGCGCCGGGGTGACCAGAATCGCCAGTGCGGTTAATTTCATCTCGCGAACGTCGATTTTTTTCCCCAGGTATTCCGGTGTGCGGCCAATCATCAGACCGGCAATAAACACCGCCAGCAGTACGAACAGCAGCATGCCGTAAAGACCGGAGCCCACACCGCCAAACACCACTTCGCCAATCTGCATCAGCCACATCGGGATCATGCCACCCAGTGCGGTAAACGAGTCATGCATGGCGTTAACCGCCCCGCAAGAGGCTGCCGTGGTAACCACCGCATACAGACTGCTGGCGAGAATGCCAAAGCGGCTCTCTTTCCCTTCCATGTTGATCGCGCTATCGGCACCCAGTGAAAGGAAGTGCGGATTACCCTGCCATTCGGCCCACATCACCAGCGCTACGCAGACCGCAAAGATAAGCGACATGGTCCAGAGCAGGGTGCGCCCCTGACGGCGATCGTTGACCACGTCGCCAAAGGCGAAGCAGAGCGCGGCGGGGATCAGGAAGATCGCCAGCATCTGCACAAAATTGGTCAGTGCGGTGGGGTTTTCAAACGGATGCGACGAGTTGGCGTTAAAGAAACCACCCCCGTTCGTCCCCAGCATCTTGATGGCCTCCTGTGACGCCACTGGCCCCATCGGCAGGAGCTGTTTTGCGCCTTCAAGGGAGGTATATGGCGTGTAAGGCAGCAAGTTTTGCAGGGAGCCTTGCTGAATAAAGAACAGCGCGATCAGCAGCGCAATCGGCAGCAGGATCCACAGGGTAATGCGTGTCAGATCGACCCAGGCATTTCCCAGGGTACTGATTTTTTGACGCGCAAACGCACGCGTCAGGGCGAAGATCACCGCGATACCGCTGGCAGCAGAGAGGAAGTTCTGCACGGTTAACCCGGCCATCTGGCTGAAGTAGCTGAGCGTGGTTTCACCGGCATAGGACTGCCAGTTGGTGTTGGTGACAAAGCTGACCGCCGTGTTCAGCGCAAGATGCCAGGACAAACCCGGTAAGTGTTGCGGATTCAGCGGCAGGCTGCCCTGCAGCATCAGCATGGCAAAAAGCGCAATGAGCCCCGCGATATTGAGCAGCAGAATGGCGAACAGGTATTCACGCCAGTTCATCTCCCGATCGTCGATTCCCAGTACACGCCAGATCCCTTTTTCAACGCTTCCCGTGCCGGGCAAGGGGACGTTGTTAATCAGCCGTGCCAGTACCGATCCCAGCGGCCTTGCCAGAATGAACAATACCGCTAAGAAGCTGGCAATAAGCAAAAACGCCTGAGCAGCCATCAGAATGCCTCCGCGTTAATCAGGGCATAAACCAGATAACCCAATAACAGGAACACCAGCACGATGCCGGTAATAAGACCTGCACTCACAATCCACCTCCGGGTGACTTTTGTTGTTGCTCTAACGGTAGGATTTCCGGCGCAAAGATTTCGCAAAAATGAGAAGGGCGGGTGTAAAAAAAGTATAAAAATGGCAAAAGCCACAATTTAACTATTGATAAGTAAATCGTTAACTTTTTTGTAACTTAATTACGGCGTGAAGGTAAATTTCCACTAAACAGACGAAAATAAGTGGTCGGATGAGTAGTAAAATTACAAACAAAGCGATATTATTTTAGCCAGGTCACAGATTTTGAATTTTCCGGATGACGTTTCCGGCCAACTATAGGGGAGAAAATATGGATCTTTATAAAGAGTATCCGGCTCATATCGTGTTCATGCGTCGCACTTTCGCCGTAGTGGCTGGTGTACTGGCACTGCCGGTGATGCTGTTCTGGAAAGATCGTGCACGTTTTTACAGCTATCTGCACCGCGTCTGGGCGAAAACCAGCGAGAAGCCAGTGTGGATGGATCAGGCCGAGAAAGCGACCTGCGATTTCTACTGATACGAAGACGACACACAGCAATAAAAAAACCGCCAACAGCAATGTGGCGGTTTTTTTGTCCCTCGGGATTCGCGGTCCGTTGGGTGATTTTTCAGGCTCTCACACAGAGGTTTTCAAGCATACTTCTGCAAGCTGAAGATTCAAACGCTTGGATCCTAAATATATTCTTAAAAACAATTGAAATGGATTACGCTTCGTTCGTGCGGAGATTACTATGCAGCGTCCCTTTCCGCCATCTCGCAAATGGGCACCGGTCACGGGAGAGGTATTTCCACAACCGTGAGTCAGGCTCCACACAGAGCTTGTGTCCACCGATTTATCACCGGTGGTGAACGGTGGAGCGGTTAGCTGCAGGGACCGCATAGTGAAACGCTATATATGCATTGCGTTCATTGTCGCCAGCGTACTTGTGGTAAAGCGTGATGAACCGATTTCGTTCATTGCTTTCACCTCGATAGCGCAGGACAAGTAGCGTTAAGGCCGCCTCGGGCGGCCTTTTTAATGGCCTTTGAACACCGTCATGACTTATAAAAAAACCGCCAACAACAATGTGGCGGTTTTTTTGTCCCTCGGGATTCGCGGTCCGTTGGGTAGTCTTGCAAGCTCTCACCAGAGGTTGAGGATCTTACTGTTTCTTAATCAATAATCAAACGCTGCTTCTTTAAATATAATCTTAAAAGTTTGCTCAGACGATTCCGGCCAGTATGAAAGCCGACTACCATGCAGCGTCCCTTTCCGCCATCTCGCACATGGGCACCGGTCCCGGGAAAGGTGTTACCACAACCGTAAGACAGGCTCTCGCCAGAGCTTGTGTCCACCGATTTATCACCGGTGGTGAACGGTGGAGCGGTTAGCTGCAGGGACCGCATAGTGAAACGCTATATATGCATTGCGTTCATTGTCGCCAGCGTACTTGTGGTAAAGCATGATGAACCGATTACGTTCATTGCTTTCACCTCGATAGCGCAGGACAAGTAGCGTTAAGGCCGCCTCGGGCGGCCTTTTTTATTTCATCCCGTCTACACTTCATGGCAAAGTACAGTAAAAGCTCGCCGCTTTTTCCTTTGGTGGCGTGCCCTTACGGACATAATGGATATTTGCCTGGAGTTTTATGCCCACCCATCTGGTTTGGTTTCGCGCGGACCTGCGCGTACATGACAACATCGCTCTCGCGGCAGCCTGCCGCTCTCAGGATGCCAGGGTGCTGGCGCTGTTTATTGCTACGCCTGGCCAGTGGCAGCAGCATGATATGGCGCCGCGACAGGCGGCTTTTCTCAGCGCACATCTGAACGACTTGCAACGCTCGCTTGCCGAAAAAGGCATTCCATTGATTTATAAAGAGGTCAGTGACTTCGCTGCGCAGCTTCTGACGATACAGGAAGTCTGCCAGCAGAACGATGTCACGCATCTTTTTTATAACTACCAGTACGAACTGAACGAGCGTCAGCGGGATCGCCAGCTGGAGACGTTACTGAGCGAGGTTCAGTGCCAGGGATTTGATGACAGCGTGATGCTGGCGCCGGGCAGCGTCATGACCGGCAGCCATGAAATGTACAAGGTGTTTACGCCCTTTAAAAATGCCTTTGTGAAACGCCTTAAAGAGGCGCTGCCGGAGTGCATACCCGCGCCCTCCACCAGAGGGGACGCCATAACCGATCTGCCTGAATTAACGTTTAACTATCCCCAACAGGCATTCGATGCGCTTCTGTTTCCCGCAAACGAGAAGGCCGCTATCGCGAAGCTGCGCCAGTTTTGCAAACAGGGCGCAGGAGACTATGACGCGCGCAGGGATTTCCCGGCAATTGAAGGAACCAGCCGTTTATCCGCGAGCCTGGCGTTGGGCGTCCTTTCTCCTCGCCAGTGTTTACATCGTCTTCTGGCGGAGCAGCCTCAGGCGCTGGATGGTGGCTCAGGCTCGGTGTGGCTGAACGAACTTATCTGGCGCGAGTTTTATCGCCATCTGATGACGTATCACCCTGATTTATGTAAGCATCGTCCATTCATTCCCTGGACCGATAACGTAAAATGGCAGCACGATGTAGCGCTTTTAGAGGCCTGGCAGAAGGGTGAGACAGGCTATCCGATTGTGGATGCCGCGATGCGCCAGCTGAATGAAACCGGGTGGATGCACAACCGCCTGCGGATGATTACCGCCAGCTTTTTGGTAAAAGATCTGCTTATCGACTGGCGTGTCGGGGAGCGCTATTTTATTTCCCGGCTGATCGATGGCGATCTGGCGGCGAATAACGGCGGCTGGCAGTGGGCGGCCTCAACCGGTACCGATGCGGCCCCTTATTTCCGCATTTTTAATCCCACGACCCAGGGGCAAAAATTTGATGCCAACGGCGACTTTATTCGCCACTGGTTACCCGCGCTCAGGAATGTTCCTGCTAAAGCGATCCACGACCCGTGGACATGGGCGGATAAACAGGGCGTGAAGCTCGATTATCCGCGTCCGATTGTCGACCATAAACAGGCGCGCGTCGCCACGCTGGCGGCCTATGAAGCCGCCCGCAAAGCTTGAGAGAGTGATGATGAAAAACAGCGAACTGGAAAGCCTGATTAACGAAAAACTGAATACCGTCTCCTTTAGCGACTACGGCCCGAATGGGCTGCAGGTGGAAGGACGCGAAACGGTGCAGAAAATTATCACCGGCGTGACGGCAAGCCAGGCGCTGCTGGACGAGGCGGTTCGTCAGGAAGCCGACGCGGTGATTGTTCATCACGGCTACTTCTGGAAAAACGAATCGCCGATTATCCGCGGTATGAAGCGCAACCGTCTGAAAACGCTGCTGGCGAATGACATCAACCTGTACGGTTACCATCTGCCGCTGGATGCGCATCCGGAGCTGGGGAATAACGTCCAGCTGGCGCGATTATTAGGCATAACCGTGATGGGCGAAATTGAGCCGCTGGTGCCGTGGGGCGAGTTAGCGATGCCGGTGCCGGGTCTGGAACTGGCCTCATGGATAGAAGCGCGTCTCGGGCGTCGTCCCCTGTGGTGCGGCGATACCGGGCCCGATCTCGTGAAGCGTGTCGCCTGGTGTACCGGGGGCGGGCAAGGCTTTATCGATAGCGCCGCGCGCTTCGGTGTCGATGCGTTTATTACCGGTGAAGTTTCTGAGCAGACGGTTCACTCCGCCCGGGAGCAGGGGCTCCATTTCTACGCGGCAGGCCACCATGCGACGGAGCGTGGCGGCATTCGCGCCCTCAGCGAGTGGCTGACGGAAAATACCGATCTGGATGTGACCTTTATTGATATCCCTAATCCGGCCTGATGAGAGGTAGTTAAGTGCAGCGAGCGCGTTGTTATCTTCTGGGTGAAACCGCAGTGGTACTGGAGCTGGAGCCGCCTGTTACGCTGGCGACGCAAAAGCGAATCTGGCGGTTGACCCAGCGTCTGGCCGACATGCCAGAGGTGGTTGAGGCCATTCCAGGTATGAATAACATTACCGTCGTGCTGCGTAGCCCGCACACGCTGGCTCTGGATGCTATCGAACGTTTACAGCGCTGGTGGGAAGAGAGTGAAGCGCTGGAGCCTGACTCCAGAACGATTGAGATCCCGGTGGTGTACGGTGGCGCGGGGGGACCCGATCTCCCGGTTGTCGCGGAACACTGCGGGTTAACGGAAAAGCAGGTCGTCGAGCTGCACGCTTCGGTTGATTACGTTGTCTGGTTCCTGGGGTTTCAGCCGGGCTTCCCGTACCTTGGCGGGCTCTCCCCGCGGCTGCATACGCCGCGTCGCGCGGAGCCTCGCCTGAGTGTACCGGCTGGCACCGTCGCAATAGGCGGCGAGCAGACCGGTATTTATCCCCTGGCTTCGCCTGGCGGCTGGCAGCTTATCGGACATACGTCCATGCCCTTATTTGAACCCGGACAGGCATCGCCGGTTCTGTTGCGTGCCGGTGATACCCTCCGCTTTATTCCGCAGAAGGAGGGGGTATGTTAACGCTTATTCGCGCCGGGCTTTACACTTCCGTTCAGGATGCGGGCCGCTTTGGCATGCGCCAGTCTGGCGTGAGCTATTGCGGCGCGCTGGACAGGCCCGCGCTGGAGATTGCTAACGTGCTGGTGGGCAACCCCGGCAATACGGCTGCGCTCGAAATTACGCTCGGGCAGTGTGTCATTGAGTTTGGTCAGGAGACCTGGTTTGCCTTAACCGGCGCCGGGTGCGATGCCACGCTGGATGGCAAAGCGGTCTGGACCGGCTGGCGGCTGCGGGCGAAAGCCGGACAGCGTTTAACGCTTAAGCGTCCTCTGCACGGGGTGCGCAGCTATCTTGCGGTCGCGGGCGGGATTGACGTGCCGGAGGTGCTGGGGTCAGCCAGTACCGATCAGAAAGCTGGCATTGGCGGTCACGAAGGACGGTTGCTACGCGATGGGGACCGTCTGGCGATTCACCCCTCTGCGCGCCACTTCTCGACGGCTCAGGGGGTGAAGCAACTGCTCTGGGGCAACCAGATCCGCGCCTTACCGGGGCCGGAATATCATGAGTTCGACGAGGCCTCTAAAGAGTCCTTCTGGCGCTCGCCGTGGAAGCTCAGCCCACAAAGTAACCGCATGGGCTACCGTTTGCAGGGGCAGCCGCTGACCCGTACGACAGACCGTGAATTGCTTTCCCACGGCTTATTGCCCGGCGTCATCCAGGTGCCGGGGAACGGTCAACCGATAGTGTTGATGAATGACGCGCAAACAACGGGCGGTTACCCGCGTATTGCCTGCATTATTGAAGCCGATCGCTACCATCTGGCGCAAATCCCCCTGGGGCAGCCGATTCATTTCGTGCAATGTTCTCTGGAGGAAGCGCTCAAGGCGCGTCAGGATCAGCAGCGTTATCTGGAACAACTGGCGTGGAGGCTCGATGGTAAAGATTGATTTAAACGCCGATCTGGGCGAGGGCGGTAGTGCTGACGCTGAACTGATGACGCTGGTTTCGTCGGTCAACATTGCCTGCGGTTTTCACGCGGGCGATGCCCAAACGATGCTTGAGAGCGTGCGAAACGCCATCAAATACGGCGTGGCGGTGGGGGCTCACCCGAGCTTTCCGGATCGGGAGAATTTTGGCCGTACCGCGATGGATCTCCCGCCGGAGACGGTTTACGCCCAGACGCTCTATCAGACAGGCGCACTGGAGGCGATTGTTCGCGCCGAGAACGGTGTGCTGCGTCACGTTAAGCCGCACGGCATGCTCTACAATCAGGCGGCAAAAGATCCCGTTCTGGCTGACGCCATCGCCCGCGCGGTACGGGACTGCAACCCGCAGCTGATACTGGTTGGTCTGGCGGGGAGCGAGCTTATTCGTGCGGGGCAGCGTCTGGGGTTAACCACGCGTCAGGAAGTCTTTGCCGACAGAGGGTATTTGCCTGATGGCAGCCTGGTCCCCCGGTCCCAGCCCGGCGCGTTAATCACCGATGCGTCTCAGGCGCTGGCGCAGACCCTTCAGATGGTGCGTGAGGGGACCGTCAACGCGACGGATGGCTCAACGGCCAGCGTACAGGCGGAAACGGTTTGTTTACACGGCGATGGCGAACATGCGCTGCAGTTTGCGCGCCGCTTACGGGCGGCTTTTGCAGAGCAAGGTATTCTCGTTAGCGCCTGATCATCATAAGGACAGAAAAATGCCAGAAGGCCCGGAGATCCGTCGCGCGGCGGATAGCCTCGAGGCGGCGATAAAAGGCAAACCGCTGACGGATGTCTGGTTTGCTTTCCCTCAACTGAAACCGTTTGAAGCCCCGCTGGTGGGGCAAACGGTGACGCATATTGAAACGCGCGGAAAAGCGTTGCTTACGCACTTTTCCCATAACCTGACGTTATATAGCCACAACCAGCTTTACGGCGTGTGGCGCGTGGTTAACGCGGATGAACAGCCGCAAACCACCCGCGTGCTGCGCGTCAGGCTGCAAACGGCAGAGAAAGCGATCCTGCTGTACAGCGCATCTGATATCGAAATGTTAACGCCTGAGCAACTGCTTACGCACCCGTTCTTACAGCGGGTCGGGCCCGACGTGCTGGATATGCGCCTGACGGCGAGTGATGTCAAAGCCCGCTTGTTGTCCCCCAAATTCCGCAACCGGCAATTTTCCGGATTATTCCTCGATCAGGCGTTTCTGGCCGGACTTGGCAACTACCTGCGGGTGGAAATCCTCTGGGAAGTCGGGCTGGCACCGCAGCACAAAGCTTCTCAGCTGAGCGATGAACAGCTGGAGGCGCTGTCCCACGCGCTGCTGGACATTCCGCGGCTGTCATACAACACGCGCGGGGTGGTGGACGAGAATAAGCATCACGGCGCGCTTTTCCGGTTCAAGGTGTTTCATCGGGCGGGGAAAAAGTGCGAGCGGTGCGGCGGGATTATAGAGAGGACAATGCTCTCCTCAAGACCGTTTTACTGGTGTCCACATTGTCAAAAATAAAAAAGCCGGGTAGCGGCTACGCCTTACCCGGCCTACGTTTCGCATTTGTAGGCCCGGTAAGCGGTAGCGCCACCGGGCTTGTCTTTTAGCGCTTCAGATCAGACTTAAAATCACGCTGCTCGTAGCCGGTGTACAGCTGACGAGGACGGGCGATTTTCATGCCTTCGCTGTGCATTTCGTTCCAGTGCGCAATCCAGCCAACGGTACGGGCCATGGCGAAGATCACGGTGAACATGGAGGACGGAATACCCATCGCTTTCAGAATAATGCCAGAGTAGAAATCGACGTTCGGATAGAGTTTCTTCTCGATGAAATACGGGTCGTTCAGCGCGATGTGTTCCAGCTCCATCGCCACTTCCAGCAGATCATCTTTAGTGCCCAGCTCTTTCAGCACTTCGTGGCAGGTCTCGCGCATTACGGTTGCGCGTGGGTCGTAGTTTTTGTAAACACGGTGACCGAAGCCCATCAGGCGGAAGGAGTCATTCTTATCTTTCGCACGACGCACGAATTCAGGAATGTGCTCAACGGTGCTGATCTCTTCCAGCATCTTCAGTGCTGCTTCGTTCGCGCCGCCGTGCGCCGGTCCCCACAGGGAGGCGATGCCCGCAGCGATACAGGCGAACGGATTAGCGCCTGAAGAGCCTGCGGTACGGACGGTAGAGGTCGATGCGTTCTGTTCGTGGTCAGCGTGCAGGATCAGAATACGGTCCATTGCGCGTTCCAGCACCGGGTTCACTTCGTACTCTTCGCACGGCGTGGAGAACATCATGCGCAGGAAGTTACCCGCGTAGGAGAGGTCATTGCGTGGGTACACAAACGGCTGGCCGATGGAGTATTTGTAACACATCGCCGCCATGGTAGGCATTTTGGACAGCAGACGGTAAGCGGCGATTTCACGGTGACGCGGGTTATTCACGTCCAGAGAGTCGTGGTAAAACGCCGCCAGCGCACCGGTAATCCCGCACATCACCGCCATCGGGTGAGAGTCACGACGGAACGCATGGAACAGACGGGTGATCTGCTCATGGATCATGGTGTGACGGGTCACGGTGGTTTTAAATTCATCGAACTGAGCCTGTGTCGGTTTTTCGCCGTTCAGCAGGATGTAGCACACTTCCAGATAGTTGGATTCGGTGGCTAACTGATCGATAGGGAAGCCGCGATGGAGCAGGATACCTTCGTCACCGTCAATGAAGGTGATTTTGGATTCGCAAGATGCGGTAGAAGTAAATCCAGGGTCAAAGGTAAACATCCCTTTGGAACCCAGCGTACGGATATCAATAACATCCTGACCGAGCGTGCCTTTTAGCACATCCAGTTCAATAGCATCATCACCATTTAGGGTGAGTTTTGCCTTAGTATCAGCCATTTACGGTCTCCTTAGCGCCTTATGCTTAAGACTGCGCTTTACCGGATTTGCCTTCAGCTGTTAATCATCGTTACCAGATTGTTATTTGGCTTACCGCTCAGCTCACGAGGACAAACCAGGGTACAGAGCTATGGCGCCTTGCAGGTAAACGAATGAAATATCAGTGAAACCACAGCAAATCAGCGTTTTTGCAGTCCGAATTATTCAAACCTGTATATCACTAATAACTGTCCTGATAACTTCGGTCAATACCATCACACTGTTACATAACTATTTGTCAGGTGAAAGTGAGACCTCATAACTTTTGCGCATTATATGCCTTTTCTGATGACGTTTGTAACAATATTGTTTAACATTTGTCAAATCAGATGATTAAAAATTAAAAAGATGTTGTTATCGTGACCCTGATCACTGTTCCAGAGAAAACCCAACAAACTGTATGTAGGTTAATTGTAATGATTTTGTGAACGGCCTATACTGCCGCCAGGTCTCCGGAACACCCTGCAATCCCGAGCCACCCAGCGTTGTAACGTGTCGTTTTAGCATCTGGAAGCAATGTTTTGCATGACGCGCAGTTATAGAAAAGGAACGCTGCTTGACCCGCATCGCAGTCCGGAGGAAGGAAACAATAAGAACAGCATGTGGGCGTTATTCATGATAAGAAATGTGAAAAAACAAAGACCTGTCAATCTGGATCTGAAAACGATCCGGTTCCCTGTAACAGCAATAGCGTCCATTCTGCACCGTGTTTCAGGTGTGATTACGTTTGTGGCGGTCGGCATTCTGCTGTGGTTACTGGGTACCAGCCTCTCTTCCCCTGAAGGATTCCTCCAGGCCTCGGCCATCATGAACAGCTTCTTCGTGAAATTCATCATGTGGGGCATTCTGACCGCACTGGCGTACCACGTTGTGGTGGGTGTTCGCCATATGCTGATGGACTTTGGCTATCTCGAAGAGACCTTCGAAGCCGGGAAACGCTCCGCTAACATTTCATTTGTGATTACAGTCGTGCTTTCACTTCTCGCAGGAGTTCTCGTATGGTAAGCAACGCCTCCGCATTAGGACGCAACGGCGTACATGACTTCATTCTGGTCCGTGCTACCGCCATCGTTCTCACCCTTTACATCATCTATATGATCGGTTTCTTCGCCACCAGCGGGGAGCTTACGTGGGAAATCTGGAGTGGGTTCTTCGGATCGGCCTTCACCAAAGTGTTCACCTTGCTGGCGCTGTTCTCCATCCTTATTCATGCCTGGATTGGTATGTGGCAGGTGCTGACCGATTACGTTAAACCTCTGGCGATTCGCCTCCCTCTGCAGCTGGCCATTGTTGTTGCTCTGGTGGTTTACGTTATTTATGGATTTGTTGTGGTGTGGGGTGTGTAATGAAACTGCCAGTCAGAGAATTTGATGCTGTCGTCATTGGTGCGGGTGGCGCAGGTATGCGTGCCGCACTGCAAATTTCCCAGAGCGGCCAGAGCTGTGCGCTGCTCTCTAAAGTCTTCCCAACCCGTTCCCATACTGTGTCTGCGCAGGGCGGTATTACCGTTGCGCTGGGTAACTCCCATGAAGATAACTGGGAATGGCACATGTACGATACGGTAAAAGGTTCCGATTACATCGGTGACCAGGATGCCATCGAATATATGTGTAAGACCGGCCCGGAAGCGATTCTGGAGCTGGACCACATGGGTCTGCCGTTCTCCCGTCTGGAAAATGGCACCATCTATCAGCGTCCGTTTGGCGGCCAGTCGAAAAACTTCGGCGGCGAGCAGGCGGCACGTACCGCGGCGGCGGCTGACCGTACCGGTCACGCACTGCTGCACACCCTGTATCAGCAGAACCTGAAAAATCACACCACCATCTTCTCCGAGTGGTACGCGCTGGATCTGGTGAAAAACGCCGATGGCGCAATCGTCGGTTGTACCGCACTGTGCATCGAAACCGGTGAAGTCGTTTACTTCAAAGCCCGCGCAACCGTGCTGGCGACCGGTGGTGCAGGCCGTATTTACCAGTCCACCACCAATGCTCACATCAACACCGGTGACGGGGTCGGTATGGCTATCCGCGCGGGCGTGCCGGTGCAGGATATGGAGATGTGGCAGTTCCACCCAACCGGTATCGCCGGTGCGGGCGTGCTGGTAACGGAAGGTTGCCGCGGTGAAGGGGGTTACCTGCTGAACAAACACGGCGAGCGCTTTATGGAGCGTTATGCCCCGAATGCGAAAGACCTGGCGGGTCGTGACGTGGTGGCGCGTTCCATCATGATCGAAATCCGTGAAGGCCGCGGCTGTGATGGCCCATGGGGTCCTCACGCGAAGCTGAAACTCGACCACCTGGGTAAAGAGGTGCTGGAATCCCGTCTGCCGGGCATCCTGGAACTGTCGCGCACCTTCGCGCACGTCGACCCGGTGAAAGAGCCGATCCCTGTCATCCCAACCTGCCACTACATGATGGGCGGTATTCCGACCAAAGTGACCGGGCAGGCGCTGACCGTAAACGAGCAGGGCGAAGATGTGGTTATCCCTGGCCTGTTCGCAGTGGGCGAAATCGCCTGCGTATCGGTACACGGTGCTAACCGTCTGGGCGGCAACTCCCTGCTGGACCTGGTGGTGTTTGGTCGTGCGGTGGGTCTGCATCTGCAGGAATCCATTGCCGAGCAGGGTGCGCTGCGTGATGCGACCGACGACGAAATTGATGCTTCTCTTGAACGCCTCAACCGCTGGAACGGCAACCGTAACGGCGAAGATCCGGTGGAAATCCGTAAAGCGCTGCAGGAGTGCATGCAGCACAACTTCTCGGTATTCCGCGAAGGCGACGCGATGGCCAAAGGTCTTGAGCAGCTGAAAGCGATCCGCGAGCGTCTCAAAAACGCCCGTCTGGATGACACCTCCAGCGAGTTCAACACCCAGCGCGTAGAGTGTCTGGAGCTGGATAACCTGATGGAAACCGCGTTCGCGACCGCGATGGCGGCAAACTTCCGTACCGAAAGCCGTGGCGCCCATAGCCGCTTCGACTTCCCGGAGCGTGACGATGAAAACTGGCTGTGCCATTCCCTGTATCTGCCAGAGTCGGAATCCATGACGCGTCGTAGCGTCAATATGGAACCGAAACTGCGTCCGGCGTTCCCGCCGAAGATTCGTACTTACTAATGCGGAGACAGGATAATGAAACTCGAATTCTCAGTTTATCGTTATAACCCGGATGTTGATGATGCTCCGCGTATGCAGGACTACACCCTGGAAGCGGAAGAAGGTCGTGACATGATGCTGCTGGATGCCTTAATCCAGCTGAAAGAGAAAGATCCGACCCTGTCGTTCCGTCGCTCCTGCCGTGAAGGGGTCTGTGGCTCTGACGGTGTGAACATGAACGGCAAAAATGGCCTGGCCTGCATCACGCCAATTTCAGCGCTGCAGCGTCCGGGTCAGAAAATTGTTATCCGTCCTCTGCCAGGTCTGCCGGTCGTGCGTGATTTGGTGGTAGACATGGGGCAATTCTATGCACAATATGAGAAGATTAAGCCTTACTTATTGAATAATGGGCAAAATCCACCCGCTCGTGAGCACTTACAGTCTCCTGAGCAGCGTGAAAAACTCGATGGGTTGTACGAGTGTATTCTTTGTGCATGTTGTTCAACGTCCTGCCCGTCGTTCTGGTGGAACCCGGACAAGTTTATCGGCCCGGCCGGTCTGCTGGCTGCCTATCGCTTCCTGATCGATAGCCGCGACACCGAAACCGAAAGCCGTCTGGAAGGACTGAGTGACGCTTTCAGCGTATTCCGCTGCCATAGCATCATGAACTGCGTCAGTGTGTGTCCGAAGGGGCTGAACCCGACGCGCGCCATCGGCCATATTAAGTCGATGCTGCTGCAGCGCAGTGCGTAAGTAAATTTGCCGGACAGCGCTGCGCTTATCCGGCCTACGAGTCTGTAGGCCCGGTAAGCGTAGCGCCACCGGGCAAAATGCAGAAACCTTTAAAAACTGCCCTGACGTTTAGACAGTTTCTAAAGGTTCCTTCGCGGGCCAAATGAAAAGAGCTCGCAGGTGAACCCCGGCACGTACACGGTGTGTACGTGGTAGTTTCTACGGCGAAAGTAAGCATAAAAATGCTTAAGGGATCACGATGCAGAACGGCGCAATGAAAGCCTGGCTGGACTCTTCTTACCTCTCTGGTGCCAACCAGAGCTGGATAGAACAGCTCTATGAAGACTTCTTAACCGATCCTGACTCAGTGGACGCAAACTGGCGTTCCATGTTCCAGCAGTTGCCTGGCACGGGAGTCAAACCGGATCAATTCCATTCCAAAACACGTGATTATTTCCGTCGTCTGGCGAAGGATGCCTCACGTTACTCTTCTGCGATTTCCGACCCTGACACCAATGCGAAGCAGGTTAAAGTCCTGCAGCTTATCAACGCTTATCGCTTCCGTGGTCACCAGCATGCGAATCTCGATCCGCTGGGACTGTGGAAACAAGACCGTGTGGCCGATCTCGATCCGGCGTATCACGATCTGACCGAGGCCGATTTCCAGGAAAGCTTTAACGTAGGTTCCTTTGCCATCGGCAAAGACACGATGAAGCTGGGCGATCTGATTGACGCGCTCAAGCAAACCTACTGCGGCTCCATCGGCGCGGAATACATGCACATTACCTCTACCGAAGAGAAACGCTGGATCCAGCAGCGCATCGAATCCGTAGCAGGCCACGCGACCTTCTCGGCTGACGAGAAAAAACGCTTCCTCAATGAACTGACGGCAGCGGAAGGGCTTGAGCGCTATCTGGGCGCGAAATTCCCGGGCGCAAAACGCTTCTCGCTGGAAGGCGGCGATGCGCTGGTGCCGATGCTGAAAGAGCTGATTCGTCACGCAGGCAAGAGCGGCACCCGTGAAGTGGTGCTGGGCATGGCGCACCGTGGTCGTCTGAACGTACTGGTCAACGTGCTGGGTAAAAAACCGCAGGACCTGTTCGACGAATTCGCGGGCAAACATAAAGAACATCTCGGCACCGGCGACGTGAAGTACCACATGGGCTTCTCGTCTGATATCGAAACCGAAGGCGGTCTGGTTCACCTGGCGCTGGCGTTTAACCCGTCACACCTGGAGATCGTCAGCCCGGTCGTTATCGGTTCCGTTCGTGCGCGTCTGGATCGTCTGGATGAGCCAAGCAGCAATAAAGTGCTGCCAATTACCATCCACGGTGACGCCGCGGTCACCGGGCAGGGCGTGGTTCAGGAGACCCTGAACATGTCAAAAGCGCGTGGTTATGAAGTGGGCGGTACCGTGCGTATCGTCATCAATAACCAGGTGGGCTTCACCACCTCTAACCCGCTGGATGCGCGTTCTACTCCATACTGCACCGACATCGGTAAGATGGTTCAGGCGCCGATCTTCCACGTTAACGCGGACGATCCGGAAGCGGTCGCCTTCGTGACCCGTCTGGCGCTGGACTTCCGTAACACCTTCAAACGTGATGTGTTCATCGACCTGTTCTGCTACCGCCGCCATGGCCATAACGAAGCCGACGAGCCGAGTGCAACCCAGCCGTTGATGTACCAGAAAATCAAAAAACACCCGACCCCGCGCAAAATCTACGCTGACAAGCTGGAAAGCGAAAAAGTGGCGACGCTGGAAGATGCGACCGAGATGGTTAACCTCTACCGCGACGCGCTGGATGCAGGTGAATGCGTGGTCAAAGAGCTGCGTCCGATGAACATGCACTCCTTTACCTGGTCGCCGTACCTCAACCACGAGTGGGATGAGAGCTACCCGAACAAGGTCGAGATGAAGCGCCTGCAGGAGCTGGCTAAACGCATCAGCACCGTACCAGACGCTATTGAGATGCAGTCTCGCGTGGCAAAAATTTATGCTGATCGTCAGGCTATGGCGGCAGGCGAGAAGCTGTTCGACTGGGGCGGCGCGGAAACGCTGGCTTACGCGACGCTGGTTGACGAAGGTATTCCTGTTCGTCTGTCCGGTGAAGATGCGGGCCGTGGCACCTTCTTCCACCGTCACGCGGTCGTGCATAACCAGTCCAACGGTTCAACGTACACCCCGCTGCAGCACGTGCACAACGGTCAGGGCCAGTTCAAGGTCTGGGACTCCGTGCTGTCTGAAGAAGCGGTGCTGGCCTTCGAATACGGTTACGCCACGGCTGAACCGCGTACCCTGACTATCTGGGAAGCGCAGTTCGGTGACTTCGCCAACGGTGCGCAGGTGGTTATCGACCAGTTTATCTCTTCCGGCGAGCAGAAATGGGGCCGTATGTGTGGCCTGGTGATGCTGCTTCCGCACGGTTATGAAGGTCAGGGCCCGGAACACTCCTCCGCGCGTCTGGAACGTTATCTGCAGCTCTGCGCTGAGCAGAACATGCAGGTTTGCGTACCGTCAACCCCGGCTCAGGTTTACCACATGCTGCGTCGTCAGGCGCTGCGCGGTATGCGCCGTCCGCTGGTGGTGATGTCGCCTAAATCCCTGCTGCGTCATCCGCTGGCGGTCTCCAGCCTGGATGAACTGGCCAACGGCACCTTCCTGCCGGCTATCGGTGAAATTGATGAGCTGGATCCGCAGGCTGTGAAGCGCGTGGTGATGTGTTCTGGTAAGGTTTATTACGACCTGCTGGAACAGCGCCGTAAGAACGATCAGAAAGATGTCGCCATCGTGCGTATCGAACAGCTTTATCCGTTCCCGCACCAGGCGGTGCAGGAAGCGCTGAAACCGTACGCTCACGTACATGATTTTGTCTGGTGCCAGGAAGAGCCGCTCAACCAGGGCGCATGGTACTGCAGCCAGCATCATTTCCGTGAAGTGATTCCATTTGGGTCAGCCCTGCGCTATGCAGGTCGCCCGGCCTCCGCCTCTCCGGCGGTAGGGTATATGTCCGTTCACCAGAAGCAGCAACAAGATCTGGTCAATGACGCGCTGAACGTCGATTAATTAAAGGATACATAATGAGTAGCGTAGATATTCTTGTTCCCGACCTGCCTGAATCTGTAGCAGATGCGACCGTCGCTACCTGGCACAAAAAACCAGGCGATGCCGTTAAGCGTGATGAAGTGCTGGTAGAAATCGAAACTGACAAAGTGGTACTGGAAGTACCGGCTTCGGCGGATGGCGTTCTGGACGCAGTGCTGGAAGATGAAGGTACCACCGTCACCTCTCGTCAGATCCTGGGTCGCCTGCGTGAAGGCAACAGCGCGGGCAAAGAGTCCAGCGCGAAATCTGAAGAGAAAGCCTCTACGCCGGCTCAGCGCCAGCAGGCTTCTCTGGAAGAACAGTCTAACGACGCGCTCAGCCCGGCGATCCGTCGCCTGCTGGCTGAACACAGCCTTGACCCGGCAGCCATTAAAGGTACCGGTGTGGGCGGTCGTCTGACCCGCGAAGACATCGACAAACACCTGGCGAAAGCGCCTGCTCAGGCAGAAGCGAAAGCGCCAGCGGCAGCCCCTGCAGCCCAGCCTGCTCTGGGCGCGCGCAGCGAAAAACGTGTCCCTATGACTCGCCTGCGTAAGCGTGTGGCTGAGCGTCTGCTGGAAGCGAAAAATTCCACGGCGATGCTGACCACCTTCAACGAAGTGAACATGAAGCCAATCATGGATCTGCGTAAGCAGTACGGTGACGCCTTCGAAAAACGTCACGGTATCCGTCTGGGCTTTATGTCCTTCTACGTCAAAGCGGTGGTTGAAGCGCTGAAACGCTACCCGGAAGTGAATGCGTCCATCGATGGCGATGACGTGGTTTACCACAACTACTTCGACGTCAGCATGGCGGTTTCGACCCCACGTGGCCTGGTGACTCCGGTCCTGCGTGATGTTGATACCCTGGGTATGGCTGACATTGAGAAAAATATCAAAGAGCTGGCTGTGAAAGGCCGCGACGGCAAGCTGACCGTAGAAGACCTGACCGGCGGTAACTTCACCATTACCAACGGCGGTGTATTCGGTTCACTGATGTCTACCCCAATCATCAACCCGCCGCAGAGCGCGATCCTGGGTATGCATGCCATTAAAGATCGTCCTATGGCGGTAGACGGTAAAGTGGAGATCCTGCCAATGATGTACCTGGCGCTCTCTTACGACCACCGCCTGATCGACGGCCGCGAATCCGTGGGCTTCCTGGTCGCCATTAAAGAGCTGCTGGAAGATCCAACGCGTCTGCTGCTGGACGTCTAGTAACCATTTAGCATCACCTGCCCTGTAGGCCGGATAAGCGTAGCGCCATCCGGCACACAGACCGCGCCGGTCTACAGGTTTGAAGATAACGATTACCCTGAAGGATGGATAGAACACATGAACTTACATGAATATCAGGCCAAACAGCTGTTTGCCCGGTATGGCTTACCGGCTCCGGTGGGTTATGCCTGTACTACCCCGCGTGAAGCAGAAGAAGCCGCATCTAAAATCGGTTCCGGCCCGTGGGTAGTTAAGTGTCAGGTTCACGCTGGTGGCCGTGGTAAAGCGGGCGGTGTGAAGGTTGTTAAGAGCAAAGAAGAGATTCGTGCGTTTGCTGAACATTGGCTCGGCAAGCGTCTGGTGACCTACCAGACAGACGCGAACGGCCAGCCGGTTAACCAGATCCTGGTTGAAGCGGCGACTGATATCGCGAAAGAGCTGTACCTGGGCGCGGTGGTTGACCGTAGCTCCCGTCGCGTGGTGTTCATGGCGTCTACTGAAGGCGGCGTGGAAATCGAAAAAGTGGCGGAAGAGACCCCACATCTGATCCACAAAGTGGCTATCGATCCGCTGGCAGGTCCAATGCCTTACCAGGGTCGCGAGCTGGCGTTCAAACTGGGTCTGGAAGGCAAGCTGGTTCAGCAGTTCACCAAGATCTTCATGGGCCTGGCGACGATCTTCCTGGAGCGTGACCTGGCGCTGATCGAGATCAACCCGCTGGTGATCACCACTCAGGGCGATCTGATCTGCCTCGACGGCAAACTTGGCGCTGACGGTAACGCCCTGTTCCGCCAGCCGGATCTGCGTGAAATGCGCGACCAGTCTCAGGAAGATCCACGTGAAGCGCAAGCTGCACAGTGGGAGCTGAACTACGTGGCGCTGGATGGCAACATCGGCTGCATGGTTAACGGTGCGGGCCTGGCAATGGGCACCATGGACATCGTTAAGCTGCACGGCGGCGAGCCAGCAAACTTCCTCGACGTAGGCGGTGGCGCAACCAAAGAGCGCGTAACCGAAGCGTTCAAAATCATTCTCTCCGACGACAATGTGAAGGCCGTTCTGGTTAACATCTTCGGCGGCATCGTACGTTGCGACCTGATCGCTGACGGTATCATCGGTGCGGTAGAAGAAGTGGGTGTTAACGTTCCGGTTGTTGTACGTCTGGAAGGTAACAACGCTGAACTCGGCGCGAAAAAACTGGCTGACAGCGGCCTGAATATTATTGCAGCGAAAAGTCTGACGGATGCAGCTCAGCAGGTTGTTGCCGCAGTGGAGGGGAAATAATGTCAGTTTTAATTAATAAAGATACCAAGGTTATCTGCCAGGGCTTCACCGGTAGCCAGGGGACTTTCCACTCTGAACAGGCGATTGCCTACGGTACGCAGATGGTTGGCGGCGTAACGCCAGGTAAAGGCGGCACCACGCACCTGGGTCTGCCGGTGTTCAACACCGTGCGTGAAGCTGTAGAAGCGACGGGCGCCACCGCGACCGTGATCTACGTTCCGGCTCCGTTCTGCAAAGACTCTATTCTGGAAGCCATCGATGCAGGCATTAAGCTTATTATCACCATTACTGAAGGCATCCCGACGCTGGATATGCTGACCGTGAAAGTGAAGCTGGACGAAGCGGGCGTGCGCATGATCGGCCCGAACTGCCCAGGCGTTATCACCCCGGGCGAATGCAAAATCGGCATCATGCCGGGCCACATTCATAAGCCGGGCAAAGTGGGTATCGTTTCCCGTTCCGGTACCCTGACCTATGAAGCGGTTAAGCAGACGACCGATTACGGCTTCGGCCAGTCCACCTGTGTGGGCATCGGCGGTGACCCAATCCCGGGCTCTAACTTCATCGACATCCTGAAGCTGTTCCAGGAAGATCCACAGACCGAAGCGATCGTCATGATCGGTGAGATCGGTGGTAGCGCAGAAGAAGAAGCGGCTGCTTACATCAAAGAACACGTGACCAAGCCTGTTGTCGGCTACATCGCGGGCGTGACTGCACCGAAAGGTAAACGTATGGGTCACGCAGGCGCAATCATCGCCGGTGGTAAAGGTACGGCTGATGAGAAATTTGCCGCGCTGGAAGCCGCAGGCGTGAAAACCGTTCGCAGCCTGGCGGATATCGGCGAAGCACTGAAATCCATCATTAAGTAAGTCCTCTCTGCTCCCCGGAAGGGGGGCGTTGCAGTATAAAAAATGTCCGTTTCGACATGGTTGGCCGCTGTAAAGCGGCCTTTTTTATTGCCTGCCGGGCGTCATGCAATAGTCACAACTGGGTGTTAATTAGAGAGGATGTAAAAGTAAAATAATTGTTATTTATTTGCCTTAAGAGAGCAGATGGAAAAAAACAAAAAACGTACTAAAATTTATGTCCTGAATAAATCAGTCATTAAGCATTACTAAGTTAATAAAAATCACTTCTGTTTATATTCATCCGTTGATTTGATAACCTTAATTGTATTTCATATACATATCTTTAACATGGTTTTTACCATGTTCACCACATCAAAACACAATTAACACATAGAATTGTTTTTGATTTAAATCAATGTTTAATCCTTGGAAAAAGGCGTCGAAAAGCGCTAAATTGTTCCCGATCAAAATGGCCGAAAAGTGGTAATTTTGCTATAAATTGATCGCCGTCGAAAAACGTAAATATGATTCAATAAAAACCTGTTTATTGTAAGGGTTTTGCAGCGTATTATATTTACGGGATCAATTTGAGTTTTTTATTAACGTATTCGTAACCTCACGTCATCGTTTTTATCCTCCCTCAGGGTAATAACGACGACAAGGATGCGAATAATTTGTATTGGGGCATGCGTGTGGGTCTCGTTCTGACGGGGTTCACTCTCGGAGTCTTCATGCGATGAGCAAGGAGTCATGATGTTAGATATAGTCGAACTGTCGCGCTTACAGTTTGCCTTGACCGCGATGTACCACTTCCTGTTTGTGCCACTGACGCTCGGTATGGCGTTCCTGCTGGCCATCATGGAAACGGTATACGTTCTCTCCGGCAAACAGATTTATAAAGATATGACCAAGTTCTGGGGCAAGTTGTTTGGTATCAACTTTGCGCTGGGCGTGGCAACCGGTCTGACCATGGAGTTCCAGTTCGGGACTAACTGGTCTTACTATTCTCACTATGTAGGGGATATCTTCGGTGCGCCGCTGGCCATTGAAGGTCTGATGGCCTTCTTCCTTGAATCCACCTTTGTAGGTCTGTTCTTCTTCGGTTGGGACCGTCTGGGTAAAGTCCAGCATATGGCGGTAACCTGGCTGGTGGCATTAGGTTCGAACCTGTCCGCGCTGTGGATCCTGGTCGCGAACGGCTGGATGCAGAACCCTATCGCGTCTGATTTCAACTTCGAAACCATGCGTATGGAGATGGTCAGCTTTGCCGAGCTGGTCCTGAACCCGGTAGCACAGGTTAAATTCGTCCACACCGTGGCTTCTGGCTATGTGTGCGGCGCGATGTTTGTGCTGGGCATCAGCTCTTATTACATGCTGCGTGGTCGTGACTTCGCCTTTGCTAAGCGCTCCTTTGCTATCGCTGCAAGCTTCGGTATGGCTGCCATCCTCTCTGTTATCGTTCTGGGTGATGAATCCGGTTACGAAATGGGTGACGTGCAGAAAACCAAACTGGCCGCAATTGAAGCCGAATGGGAAACGCAACCGGCACCTGCTGCCTTTACGCTGTTCGGTATCCCCGATCAGGATGCGCAGGAAAACCGCTTCGCGATTCAGATCCCTTACGCGCTGGGTATCATCGCAACCCGTTCTGTTGATAAGCAGGTGACGGGTCTGAAAGAGCTGATGGTTCAGCATGAAGAGCGTATCCGTAATGGTATGAAAGCCTACTCGCTGCTGGAACAGCTGCGTGCCGGCTCGACAGACCAGGCTGTTCGTGACCAGTTCAATTCCGTGAAGAAAGATCTCGGTTACGGTCTGCTCCTGAAACGTTATACCCCGAACGTTTCCGATGCGACGGAAGCGCAGATCCAGATGGCAACCAAAGACTCCATTCCGCGTGTTGCACCGCTGTACTTTGCGTTCCGTATCATGGTGGGCTGCGGCGTCATCATGCTGCTGATCATTGCGGCGTCCTTCTGGTCCGTGATTCGTAACCGCATCGGCGAGAAAAAATGGCTGCTGCGTACCGCGCTGTACGGTATTCCACTGCCGTGGATCGCGATTGAATCTGGCTGGTTTGTTGCGGAGTATGGCCGTCAGCCATGGGCGATTGGTGAGGTACTGCCAACGGCAGTGGCGAACTCTTCCCTGACAGCGGGCGACCTGATCTTCTCCATGCTGCTGATTTGTGGTCTGTACACCCTGTTCCTGGTGGCTGAACTGTTCCTGATGTTCAAGTTCGCGCGCCTTGGCCCGAGCAGCCTGAAAACCGGTCGCTATCACTACGAGCAGTCCACTGCGACTACTCAGCCGGCACGCTAAGACAGGAGTCATCAAATGATCGATTATGAAGTATTACGTTTTATCTGGTGGCTGTTGGTCGGCGTTCTGCTGATCGGTTTTGCCGTCACGGATGGTTTCGACATGGGGGTGGGGATGCTCACCCGTTTCCTCGGTCGTAATGACACCGAGCGTCGAATCATGATCAACTCCATCGCCCCGCACTGGGACGGTAACCAGGTGTGGCTGATCACCGCTGGCGGCGCGCTGTTCGCTGCCTGGCCGATGGTCTACGCGGCTGCATTCTCCGGTTTCTATGTGGCGATGATTCTGGTGCTGGCCTCTTTATTCTTCCGTCCGGTCGGTTTCGACTACCGTTCCAAGATTGAAGATACCCGCTGGCGTAACCTGTGGGACTGGGGCATCTTTATCGGTAGCTTCGTTCCGCCGCTGGTGATTGGCGTGGCCTTTGGTAACCTGCTGCAGGGCGTACCGTTCCACATGGACGAGTACATGCGTCTTTACTACACCGGTAACTTCTTCCAGCTGCTGAATCCGTTTGGTCTGCTGGCAGGTATCGTGAGCGTGGCGATGATCATCACTCAGGGCGCAACCTACCTGCAGATGCGTACCGTGGGTGAACTGCACCTGCGTTCTCGCGCGACAGCTCAGGTTGCCGCGCTGGTTACGCTGGTCTGCTTCGCGCTGGCCGGTGTGTGGGTGGTGTACGGCATTGATGGCTACGTGGTGACGTCCGCTATCAACCACGCAGCGCCGTCTAACCCGCTGACTAAAGAAGTCGCGCGTCAGGCAGGTGCATGGCTGGTGAACTTCAACAATACGCCTGTTCTGTGGGTTATCCCTGCACTGGGTGTGTTGCTGCCGCTGCTGACCGTGCTGACGTCTCGCCTGGAGAAAGGCGCCCTGGCGTTCGTGTTCTCTTCACTGACGCTGGCGTGCATCATCCTGACTGCGGGTATTGCCATGTTCCCATTCGTCATGCCATCCAGCACCATGCTGAATGCTAGCCTGACCATGTGGGATGCAACCTCCAGCCATATGACGCTGAACCTGATGACCTATGTTGCTTGCGTGTTCGTTCCGATTGTTCTGGCCTACACCATCTGGTGTTACTGGAAAATGTTCGGACGTATCACTAAAGAGCATATCGAAAGCAACACCCACTCTATGTACTAAGTAAGGAGCTGAATATGTGGTACTTCGCATGGATTTTAGGGACGCTTCTTGCCTGTGCTTTTGGTGTCATCACTGCCCTGGCGCTTGAGCACGTTGAAGCGACCAAAGCAGGTGAAGAAAAACACTGATGAATATTATCGCGACACTTTACGCGGTAATGGATAAGCGCCCGTTACGGGCGCTTTCTTTAGTGATGGCATTACTGCTGGCAGGTTGTATCTTCTGGGACCCTTCGCGCTTTGCAGCGAAAACCAGCGAGCTGGAAATCTGGCACGGCTTTCTCATTATGTGGGCGGTGTGCGCAGGTGTGATCCACGGCGTGGGCTTTCGCCCGAAAGCCATTCACTGGCAGGGGATTTTTTGCCCCCTCATTGCCGATCTGGTGCTTCTCGCAGGTTTGATTTTCTTCTTCTTCTGAATAAGAAATGTCCGTTAACGTTATGGGCTTACCCGAGCCCATAAAAATTTACTCTCCGTTTACTTTCTCCCATTCCAAACCATCTTTCCCGCGCGTATAGTAGCGAAGTTTAAAAGCTCTAACTTTTGTTGCATTACTGGGATGTAAAGTGAATACAACGCTGTTTCGATGGCCGGTTCGTGTCTATTACGAAGATACCGATGCCGGTGGTGTGGTTTACCACGCCAGCTACGTTGCTTTTTATGAACGGGCACGCACAGAGATGCTGCGCCATCATCACTTTAGTCAACAGGTGCTGTTGGCTGAGCGAGTTGCCTTCGTGGTACGCAAGATGACGCTTGAGTATTTTGCGCCTGCCAGACTCGACGATATGCTCGAAGTCCAAACTGAAATTACATCAATGCGCGGGACCTCACTGGTTTTCACGCAGCGGATAGTCAACGCAGAGAACACCGTACTGAACTCAGCTGAAGTACTGATTGTTTGTGTTGATCCAACCATAATGAAGCCTCGTGCGCTTCCTAAGTCTATTGTCGCGGAGTTTAAGCAGTGACTGACATGAATATCCTTGATTTGTTCCTGAAGGCAAGCCTTCTGGTTAAACTTATCATGTTGATTTTGATTGGTTTTTCAATCGCATCCTGGGCCATCATCATCCAGAGAACGCGTATCCTCAATGCTGCTGGCCGTGAAGCAGAAGCGTTTGAAGATAAGTTCTGGTCGGGCATTGAGCTTTCTCGTCTGTATCAGGAAAGCCAGGGACGCCGTGAAAACCTGACCGGCTCCGAGCAAATTTTTTATAGCGGCTTCAAAGAGTTCGCCCGTCTGCACCGCGCAAATAATCATGCGCCGGAAGCGGTCGTGGAAGGGGCCTCGCGTGCCATGCGTATCTCAATGAACCGTGAGCTGGAAAACCTTGAAACCCACATTCCTTTCCTTGGTACTGTCGGTTCCATCAGCCCGTATATCGGCCTGTTTGGTACGGTGTGGGGCATCATGCACGCCTTTATCGCGCTGGGCGCGGTGAAGCAGGCGACGCTGCAGATGGTTGCCCCGGGTATTGCAGAAGCACTGATTGCGACCGCTATCGGTCTGTTTGCGGCAATCCCGGCGGTTATGGCTTACAACCGTCTGAACCAGCGCGTGAACAAACTGGAATTGAACTACGACAACTTTATGGAAGAGTTCACTGCGATTCTGCACCGTCAGGCGTTTACCAGCACCGAGAGCAACAAGGGGTAAACCATGGCCAGATCGCGTGGACGAGGTCGTCGCGAGCTCAAGTCCGAAATCAATATCGTTCCACTGCTGGACGTTCTGTTGGTACTGCTGCTGATCTTCATGGCGACAGCGCCAATCATTACCCAGAGCGTGGAAGTGGATCTGCCGGATGCGACAGAATCACAGGCGGTAAGCACCAATGACGATCCTCCGGTTATCATTGAGGTTTCCGGCGTAGGGCAATATAGCGTCGTGGTTGAAAAAGATCGTATGGATCAGCTTCCACCTGAACAGGTCATTGCTGAAGCGCAGCGTCGCCTGGAGTCAAATCCGAAAACGGTCTTCTTAATCGGTGGCGCGAAAGACGTACCCTACGATGAAATTATTAAAGCGCTGAACTTGCTACATAGTGCGGGTGTTAAGTCAGTTGGCTTAATGACTCAGCCTATTTGATCATCCGCGTAGTTTTTGGGAACCGATAGTGTCAAAGGCAACCGAACAGAACGACAAGCTTAAGCGAGCGATAATCGTCTCCGCAGTGCTGCATGTGATTCTCTTTGCAGGGCTGATCTGGAGTTCGTTCGACGAGCATATTGATGCATCAGCCGGCGGCGGTGGAGGATCTTCCATTGACGCCGTGATGGTGGATCCCGGTGCGGTAGTACAGAACTATAATCGCCAACAACAGCAGAAGGCGAGTGCAAAACGGGCTGAAGAGCAGCGTGAAAAACAGGCGCAACAGCAAGCGGAGGAGCTGCGTGAAAAGCAGGCCGCTGAGCAGGAGCGTCTGAAGCAGCTTGAGAAAGAACGTTTGCAGGCGCAGGAAGCGGCGAAAGAGCAGGCACAGCAGCAGAAGCAAGCTGAAGAGGCCGCGAAGAAAGCACAGGAACAGCAAAAGCAGGCGGAAGAGGCGGCAGCGAAAGCCGCAGCGGATGCAAAAGCACAGGCTGATGCCCAGGCGAAATTAGCGGCAGAAGCGGCGAAGAAAGCTGCTGCCGACGCCCAGAAGAAAGCCGAAGCAGAAGCCGCGAAGAAAGCCGCTGCTGATGCCCAGAAGAAAGCTGAAGCGGAAGCCGCGAAAAAAGCCGCTGCTGATGCCCAGAAGAAAGCAGAAGCAGAAGCCGCGAAAAAAGCCGCTCAGGAAGCAGAGAAGAAAGCTGCTGCCGAAGCCGCGAAGAAAGCGGCTGCAGCCGAGAAAGCAGCAGCAGAAAAAGCTGCCGCTGCTGAAAAAGCGGCTGCGGAGAAGAAAGCGGCCGCAGAGAAGGCCGCGGCCGACAAAAAAGCTGCAGCTGAGAAGGCCGCTGCCGATAAGAAAGCGGCAGCTGAAAAAGCGGCTGCGAAAAAGGCTGCCGCCGCTGAAAAAGCCGCTGCTGCCGCAGGGGTTGACGATCTGCTGGGCGATTTGAGCTCCGGTAAGAATGCGCCGAAAACGGGCGGTGGGGCGAAAGGAAGTAATGCTGCTCCTGCGGGAAGTGGTAACACTAAGAACAACGGTGCTTCTGGCGCTGAAATCAATGACTATAAGAACCAGATTGCTGCGGCTATAGCCAGCAGGCTTAACGATAAATCATTGTATACCGGGAAAACGTGCAGACTGCATATTAAACTGGCTACTGATGGTATGGTGCTGAGCGTTGAGTCAGAAGGTGGAGATGAAGCATTGTGCCAGGCTGCGCTTGTTGCGGTTAACCAGGCAAAATTGCCTAAACCACCGAGCCAGGCTGTGTATGAGGTATTCAAAGACGCCTCGCTGAACTTTAAGCCATGAGCAGAATGGCAGCGGTTTATGTTGGCGAGTTCTGATAGTTTTGTGTAAATGAGTTTGTTAACCTTCTGCTAAATTATCCAGGGCGAATTGTTCGGATAAGGGAGATATGATGAAGCAGGCATTACGATTAGCGTTTGGTTTTTTAGTACTGTTGACTGCAACAGTACATGCAACAGTCAGCATTGACATTACAGACTGGAACGACTCGGCACGCCCAATCGGTGTTGTTCCGTTCCAGTGGGCCGGTTCTGGCGCTGCACCTGAAGATGCCGGTGGCATCGTGGCGGCTGACCTGCGTAACAGCGGTAAATTCAACCCGTTAGATCGTTCTCGTCTGCCTCAGCAGCCGGGTAGCGCGCAGGAAGTTCAGCCTGCGGCATGGTCTGCACTCGGAATTGATGCCGTAGTTGTGGGTCAGGTTACCCCTAACCCGGACGGCTCTTACAACGTGGCCTGGCAGCTGGTGGATACCGGCGGTGCGCCAGGTACCGTTCTGGCACAGAACTCTTACAAGGTCACTAAACAGTACCTGCGCTATGCGGCACACGCAGCCAGCGATGCGGTATTCGAAAAACTGACCGGCATTAAAGGTGCGTTCCGTACCCGTATTGCTTACGTGGTACAGACCAACGGTGGTCAGTTCCCGTATGAGCTGCGCGTATCTGACTACGATGGTTACAACCAGTTCCTGGTGAAGCGTTCTTCCCAGCCTCTGATGTCTCCAGCCTGGTCTCCGGACGGCTCTAAACTGGCCTATGTCACCTTCGAAAGCGGCCGTTCTGCGCTGGTTATCCAGACGCTGGCTAACGGTGCAGTTCGTCAGGTGGCGTCGTTCCCTCGCCACAACGGTGCGCCGTCGTTCTCTCCGGATGGGTCTAAACTGGCGTTTGCGCTGTCTAAAACCGGTAGCCTGAACCTGTACGTAATGGACATTGGCTCTGGCCAGATCCGTCAGGTCACCGACGGTCGCAGCAACAACACTGAACCTTCGTGGTTCCCGGACAGTCAAAACCTGGCGTTTACCTCTGACCAGGCTGGCCGTCCACAAATCTACAAAGTAAACATCAACGGCGGTGCTCCGCAGCGTATTACCTGGGAAGGTTCTCAGAACCAGAACTCAGACGTGAGCAGCGACGGTAAATTTATGGTAATGGTAAGCTCCAACGGCGGGCAGCAGCACATTGCCAAACAAGATCTGGTAGCGGGTGGCGTGCAAGTTCTGTCGTCAACGTTCCTGGATGAAACGCCAAGTCTGGCACCTAACGGCACTATGGTAATCTACAGCTCTTCTCAGGGGATGGGATCTGTGCTGAATCTGGTTTCTACAGATGGGCGTTTCAAAGCGCGTATTCCGGCAACTGATGGACAGGTAAAATCACCTGCCTGGTCGCCGTATCTGTAAATAATAATTAATTGATTACTAAAGGAATCATAGAAATGCAACTGAACAAAGTGCTGAAGGGGCTGATGATCGCTCTGCCTGTAATGGCAATCGCAGCGTGTTCTTCTAACAAGAACGCCAGCAATGACCAGAGCGGCGAAGGCATGATGGGTGCCGGCACCGGTATGGACGCGAACGGCAATGGCAACATGTCTTCTGAAGAGCAAGCGCGTCTTCAGATGCAGCAGCTGCAGCAGAACAACATCGTTTACTTCGATCTGGATAAATACGACATCCGTTCTGACTTCGCTGCGATGCTGGATGCTCACGCTAACTTCCTGCGTAGCAACCCATCTTACAAAGTCACCGTAGAAGGTCACGCGGACGAACGTGGTACTCCAGAGTACAACATCTCCCTGGGTGAACGTCGTGCTAACGCTGTTAAAATGTACCTGCAGGGTAAAGGCGTTTCTGCTGACCAGATCTCCATCGTTTCTTACGGTAAAGAAAAACCTGCAGTACTGGGTCACGACGAAGCGGCTTACTCCAAAAACCGTCGTGCCGTACTGGTTTACTAAGAGAATTGCATGAGCAGTAACTTCAGACATCAACTGTTGAGTCTGTCGTTACTGGTTGGAATAGCGGCCCCCTGGGCCGCTTTTGCTCAGGCACCAATCAGTAGTGTCGGCTCAGGCTCGGTAGAAGACCGGGTCACTCAACTCGAGCGTATTTCAAACGCTCACAGCCAGCTTTTAACCCAACTCCAGCAACAACTTTCCGATAACCAAAACGATATTGACTCTCTCCGCGGACAGATTCAGGAAAGCCAGTATCAGCTTAATCAGGTTGTGGAACGTCAGAAGCAAATCTTGTTGCAAATAGATAGCCTGAGCAGCGGTGGTGCAGCGCAAGCACAGCCAGCCGCGGGCGATCAGAGCGGGGCGGCAACCTCTGCGCCAGCAGCGGATGCATCTGCTTCAACAGGCGCGCCTGTACAGAGCGGTGATGCGAATACCGATTACAACGCGGCCATTGCCCTGGTGCAGGATCAATCTCGTCAGGATGACGCGCTTGTTGCGTTTCAGAACTTCGTTAAGAAATACCCTGATTCCACTTATCAGCCGAATGCGAATTACTGGCTTGGTCAGTTGAATTACAACAAGGGTAAAAAGGACGATGCGGCGTTTTATTTTGCCTCAGTGGTGAAAAACTATCCGAAATCGCCAAAAGCGCCTGATGCGATGTACAAAGTGGGCGTTATCATGCAGGACAAAGGCGACACTGCGAAGGCCAAAGCGGTTTATCAGCAGGTGGTTGCAAAATTCCCGGGCACCGAAGGTGCTAAGCAGGCGCAAAAACGTCTGAATTCGATGGGATGATTACCGCATGACCAGAAATCGCGTTATTTCTGGTCGTGCCGCATGATTACTAAGCAGTTAAGTGATCTTCATCGAAATTTTTGTTGCGCTGAATTCTTAAATCAGTAATATATGCCGCCGTTGCCACGGGATATCAAACAACGTGAAAACAGCGTAAAAGTGGGTCGTTAGCTCAGTTGGTAGAGCAGTTGACTTTTAATCAATTGGTCGCAGGTTCGAATCCTGCACGACCCACCACTAAGTCAGGTGGAAGTAGTAGTAAAACGTGAAGGATAACGTTGCGTCAGCAACGGCCCGTAGGGCGAGGCGAAGCCGAGTCATCCTGCACGACCCACCACTTAACGCATTATCAGCAGTACAGAGTGGGTGATTAGCTCAGTTGGTAGAGCATCTCCTTTACACGGAGGGGGTCGGCGGTTCGAGCCCGTCATCACCCACCACTCGGGTCGTTAGCTCAGTTGGTAGAGCAGTTGACTTTTAATCAATTGGTCGCAGGTTCGAATCCTGCACGACCCACCACTTCAAAGTGGAACCGAGTAAAATCTTCGAAGTCAGCACCCGAATGGGTCGTTAGCTCAGTTGGTAGAGCAGTTGACTTTTAATCAATTGGTCGCAGGTTCGAATCCTGCACGACCCACCACTTCGAAGAAAAAATCCCGCAAGGGGTCGTTAGCTCAGTTGGTAGAGCAGTTGACTTTTAATCAATTGGTCGCAGGTTCGAATCCTGCACGACCCACCAATGTTAAAAAGCGCCCTAAAGGCGCTTTTTTGCTATCTGCGATGCAACAAATGCTCCGCATATCTATTCCCGGTGACTTTTCACTCCAGATTCGCTATCTTGTTTAGTATACAAAACACAATTGCCATGCGTTTTGCTATGTCAGGCAAAAGAAAGGCAATATTGTTAAGCCAGTAAAACGAGAAGCCATAATGAGCGTGATGTTTGATCCTGAAGCCGCAATCTATCCGTTTCCGCCAAAGCCTGTCCCGCTAAGCGTGGATGAAAAGCAGTTCTACCGAGAGAAAATCAAGCGTCTTCTCAAAGAGCGAGATGCGGTGATGGTGGCGCATTACTATACCGATCCGGAAATCCAGCAACTGGCGGAAGAGACAGGAGGCTGTATTTCTGACTCACTGGAGATGGCGCGCTTCGGTGCACGGCATCCAGCCTCCACGCTGCTGGTCGCAGGGGTGCGTTTTATGGGCGAAACGGCAAAGATCCTCAGCCCTGAAAAAACCATTCTGATGCCTACGCTTAATGCGGAGTGTTCACTGGACCTCGGCTGCCCGATTGATGAATTTAGCGCTTTCTGTGACGCCCACCCTGACCGTACGGTTGTGGTGTACGCCAACACTTCCGCGGCGGTAAAAGCGCGCGCTGACTGGGTGGTCACATCGAGTATCGCCGTTGAACTGATCGAACACCTGGATAGCCTGGGTGAGAAAATTATCTGGGCACCTGACCGCCATCTCGGTAATTATGTCCAGAAGCAGACGGGGGCAGACGTCCTCTGCTGGCAGGGCGCATGCATTGTGCACGACGAGTTCAAGACCCAGGCGCTGGCGCGCATGAAGGCGCTTTATCCTGACGCGGCCATTCTGGTTCACCCTGAATCACCACAGTCAATTGTCGACATGGCGGACGCCGTGGGCTCCACCAGCCAGCTTATCAACGCGGCCAGGACGTTGCCTCACAAGCAGCTTATTGTGGCGACCGATCGCGGTATCTTTTATAAGATGCAGCAGGCCGTGCCGGAAAAAGAGCTTCTTGAAGCACCCACGGCAGGTGAGGGGGCAACGTGCCGCAGCTGTGCGCACTGTCCGTGGATGGCGATGAACGGTCTGAAAGCCATTGCCGAAGGGTTAGAAACCGGCGGTGCGGCGCATGAAATCCATGTGGATGCTGCCCTGCGTGAAGGCGCGTTAGTTCCACTTAACCGCATGCTGGATTTTGCGGCTACACTTCGTACTTAATTCAAAACGCTCTGGGGAAAAGATGGATTTTTTTAGCACACAGAACATTCTGGTTCATATACCGATTGGTGCAGGTGGCTATGACCTGTCATGGATTGAGGCGGTTGGTACGCTGGCAGGATTATTGTGTATCTGGCTGGCAAGCCTGGAGAAGATCAGTAATTACGCGTTTGGGCTCATTAACGTTACGCTGTTTGCGATTATCTTCTTCCAGATCCAGCTGTACGCCAGCCTGCTTTTGCAGCTGTTCTTCTTTGCGGCAAATATCTACGGGTGGTACGCGTGGTCGCGGCAGAACAGTCAGCAGGAGGCGGAGTTGCAGATCCGCTGGCTGCCCTTACCGAAAGCCATCGCCTGGTTTGTCGCGTGCGTGGTTGCCATTGGTTTAATGACGTTCTATATCAATCCGGTATTTGCATTCCTGACCCAAATTGCCGTGGCGGTCATGTCCGGTATCGGTTTGCATGTGACGATGCCGGAACTGCAGCCGGACGCCTTCCCGTTCTGGGATTCCTGCATGATGGTGCTGTCGATTGCGGCGATGATCCTCATGACCCGTAAATACGTTGAGAACTGGCTGCTGTGGGTCATCATTAACGTCATCAGCGTGGTGATTTTTGCTCTGCAGGGTGTGTATGCCATGTCGCTGGAATATCTGCTGCTGACCTTCATCGCGCTGAATGGTAGTCGTATGTGGATTAACAGCGCGCGTGAGCGAGGCTCTCACGCGCTTTCCCGTTAAGAGTGATGATGATGTGAATGGCCGGACTGCGCCTCGTTAAGGTGGCAGTCTGGCCCGTTACAGGGCTGATACTCCATCTGGACGGTGGCGTGGCCAATATCGTAGTGATGTTCAAGAAAATGCTGGATGCGGTCAAGGAGCGCATCATGGTCGTGAGGCGGGATCACCTGGACGTGCATCGTCATGACCGGTTTTTCCCCTACCAGCCAGACGTGCACATGATGAACGTTGCGTACTTCCGGAACAGAGCGGCGCAGGTTGCGCTTCAGCTCGTCGATATCCATGGATGCCGGTGCCCCTTCAAGCAGTTCATTAACGCTCTCCTTCAGCAGACGCCAGGCGCTGCGCAAGACCAGACACGACACCAGTACGGACAGAATCGGATCGACGGGCGTCCAGCCGGTATAGAGGATCACCAGTGCGGCCACAATCGCCCCGACTGAGCCGAGCAAATCCCCCAGCACATGCAGGGCTGCCGCGCGCACATTGAGGTTCTTCTCCCCACTCCCACGGTGCAAAATCCAGAAAGCCAGGATATTCGCCAGCAGTCCGGCCACGGCAATCACCATCATTGTTGTCCCGGCGATCGGCTGAGGGTGTCTGAAGCGCTGTACCGCTTCCCAGACGATAAGCACGGTAATGACCACCAGCGCAATGGCGTTAACAAACGCGGCAAGGGTTGTCAGCCTCAGCCAACCGAAGGTATGGCGCGCGTTCGGAGGACGACGAGCAAACTGCACGGCCAGCAGGGCGAAGAGCAGCGCGGCTGCGTCGGTCAGCATATGTCCGGCATCAGCCAGAAGCGCCAGAGAGCCGGAAACCAGCCCGCCAATGACCTCGATCACCATAAAGGTTGCCGTGACGCCAAAGGCCAGCATCAGTCGTTTAGCGTTGTCGTTGCCGGGAGTGTGTGAGTGCGAATGGGTGTGCGCCATGTGTGCTTTCCTGGTGTGTTATTGTTTTTAGTGTAGCGTTTTTAATGGGTTACTCCAAAAAGAAAGGAGAGCCTGAGCTCTCCTGTTTCTTCCCGATCACAACAGATTACTGGGTCGTGCCATCGGTTTTGGTATTGGCGTCATTACCCACTTTGTCGTTGGGATCCGGGCATTTGCCGTCTTTACACATCGAGTTCTTATGGACTTCGTCCGAACTCATGTTGTCATGATTCATGGTACCGGAACCACTACCGTTCGGGTGCAACATGGTGCCTCCGGTGTTGGTGTTGCCGGTATTAATCTGGTTGTTATCGACATTATTCGGGGCGATATTCTGTTTTGCATCAGGGGCAACCTGGCCTGCTGATGCTGCCGCATTGGCATCACCGTTGTTGTCTGAGGTGCCCGTTTCAGCGGCAAGGACGCTGCCGCTTGCCAGAGTGAGTGTGGCAGTCAGGAAGAGGGTTGCCAGTTTCGTCATTTTCATCATGGTGCTCCTGTTCTTGTCGTTACGCTGGATAACATTCTCCAACAGTGCATCTTTTTCTAAGGCGAAAGATCCCGCCTTACCGACTTACGTCAGTACGGAATCGCGTTTAAGCATTTAAAAATGGTTGTTACAGTTAAAAAGCTTAGGTTAGATCTCGTTTTTCGCTATTTTGTGGCGATTTTTAGGCGAATTCCAGGAATTATCTGCGCGAAGTGTAAAACCGTGTTTACACTTCCTGGTCGACAAGATAGATTGAAAGGATTGCTTTCATTACTAAAGATATGGCAGAGCTGGAAAGAAAATGAATTATCAGAACGACGATTTACGCATTAAAGAGATCAATGAGTTATTACCTCCTGTAGCACTCCTTGAGAAATTCCCCGCCACTGAAAATGCCGCAAACACGGTTTCTCATGCTCGTAAAGCGATCCACAAGATCCTGAAAGGTAATGACGATCGTCTTCTGGTGGTGATTGGTCCATGCTCCATTCACGACCCTGCAGCCGCGAAAGAGTACGCTGCCCGTCTGCTCACCCTGCGTGAAGAGCTGAAAGGCGAGCTGGAGATCGTGATGCGCGTTTACTTTGAAAAACCGCGTACCACGGTGGGCTGGAAAGGGCTGATTAACGATCCACATATGGACAATAGCTTCCAGATCAACGACGGCCTGCGTATTGCCCGTAAGCTGCTGCTCGAAATCAACGACAGTGGCCTGCCTGCAGCCGGTGAGTTCCTGGATATGATTACGCCACAGTATCTGGCTGACCTCATGAGCTGGGGGGCGATTGGTGCGCGCACCACGGAGTCTCAGGTTCACCGTGAGCTGGCGTCCGGCCTCTCTTGCCCGGTAGGTTTTAAAAACGGTACCGACGGCACAATCAAGGTCGCGATTGATGCCATCAATGCCGCAGGTGCGCCGCACTGCTTCCTGTCCGTGACCAAATGGGGACACTCTGCCATCGTTAACACCAGCGGTAACGGTGACTGCCATATCATTCTGCGCGGCGGTAAAGAGCCGAACTACAGCGCAAAACATGTGGCAGAAGTCAAAGTTGGGCTGGAGAAAGCAGGGCTGCCACCGCAGGTGATGATTGACTTCAGCCACGCGAACTCCAGCAAGCAGTTTAAAAAACAGATGGAAGTGGGCGCAGATGTCTGTCAGCAGATTGCCGGTGGCGAGAAAGCGGTGATTGGGGTGATGATCGAAAGTCATCTGGTTGAAGGTAACCAGAACCTGGAAGGCAGCGAGCCGCTGGTTTATGGTAAAAGCGTCACCGATGCCTGCATCGGCTGGGACGACACCGACACGATCCTCCGTCAGCTGGCGAATGCGGTAAAAGCGCGTCGCGGTTAATCCGGTTGGGGAAATAAAAAAGCGCGGAAGGTTCCGCGCTTTTTTTATGGCTGGCGAAAATTACTTCGCTTTACCCTGGTTCGCAACAGCCGCTGCTTTCGCCGCGATCTCATCTGCGTTACCCAGATAGTAGTGTTTGATTGGTTTGAAGTTCTCGTCGAACTCATACACCAGCGGTACGCCGGTTGGGATGTTCAGTTCGAGAATTTCATCTTCGCCCATGTTGTCCAGGTATTTCACCAGCGCACGCAGGGAGTTACCGTGAGCGGCGATGATCACGCGCTCACCGCTTTTCAGGCGTGGCAGAATGGTTTCGTTCCAGTAAGGCACAACGCGGTCGATGGTCAGGGCCAGGCTCTCGGTGGTTGGCAGCTCAGCGTCAGTCAGTTTTGCGTAGCGTGGGTCGTGGCCCGGGTAACGCTCGTCATCTTTGGTCAGCTCTGGTGGGGTAACCGCGAAGCCGCGACGCCACTGTTTAACCTGCTCATCACCGTATTTCTCAGCGGTTTCGGCTTTGTTCAGACCCTGCAGCGCACCGTAATGACGCTCGTTCAGTTTCCAGGATTTCTCAACCGGCAGCCAGGCCTGATCCAGTTCGTCCAGCACGTTCCACAGGGTGTGGATGGCACGTTTCAGCACAGAGGTGTAAGCAAAATCAAAGCTGAAGCCTTCTTCCTTCAGCAGTTTACCCGCTGCTTTTGCTTCGCTTACGCCTTTTTCAGACAGATCAACGTCGTACCAACCGGTAAAGCGGTTTTCGTTGTTCCACTGGCTTTCGCCGTGACGTACCAGGACCAGCTTAGTAATAGCCATCTCTTACTCCTCAAGCATTTTTAGAATGATAACAATTCTCATTATATTGCCGTGGCCGTGCCAGCAGCAACGCTTAACCCTAACCATAGCGAAAATAGTCTCTGAGTGTAAGATGCTTGTGAATCCAGGGTTATGATTTTGTCTGCGATCGGCGCTATTTTCAGCAAAGCGTGCAGAAAAAAGCCCTCTGATGGGAGGGCTGAAAATCAATGCGGAATAAAATGGTATTCCGTCACGCTCACGTACTCTTCACCCGGGCGTAGCACACAGTCTGGCTGCGGCCATTCCGGATGATTCGGGCTGTCCGGCAGGAACTCGCTCTCCAGCGCCAGTCCTTGCCAGTCACTGTACTCAACGTGTTCGCGCGCCGTCGTGCCGCCAAGGAAGTTACCAGAGTAGAATTGCAGAGCAGGCGCGGTGGTGTAAACTGTCATCTGCAGCTTCTCATCGCTGGACCAGACCTGCGCGGCAGGCTGCTTCACATCGCCTTTTGCCAGCAGCATGAACGCATGGTCGTAACCTTTCACCTTGCGCTGATCGTCATCGCTCAGGAAATCCTGGGCGATCGTTTTCGCGCAGCGGAAATCAAAGCTGGTGCCGTTCACGGATTTCAGGCCCTGATACGGAATGCCCATCTCGTCAACCGGCAAATAATCATCGGCAAGGAGTTGCAGCTTGTGGTTACGTACGTCGCACTGGTTACCGTCCAGATTAAAGTACGCGTGGTTGGTCAGGTTGACCGGACACGGCTTGTCGACCGTTGCACGGTATTCAATGGCGATACGGTTGTCTTCGGTCAACGTAAAGCGCGCGAAAGCGGTAAGATTACCCGGGAAGCCCTGATCGCCATCATGGGAATCCAGCGAGAACAGAACTTCGCCATCGTTTTGCCGGACAATTTTCCAGCGGCGTTTATCAAAGCCTTCTGGCCCGCCGTGGAGCTGGTTTTCACCCTGGCTTGGACGCAGGGTGTACTGCACGCCGTCGAGTTCAAAACGGCTTTTCGCGATGCGGTTAGCATAGCGTCCGACTGACGCGCCCAGATAGGCGGACTGATTAATATACTGCTCAGGCGAGGCGCAGCCGAGAAGGGTTTCGCGTACGCTGCCATCCGGCATGGGGACGCGGGCAGAGAGCAGCGTGGCTCCCCAGTCCATCAGCGTAACCACCATCCCTGCGCTGTTGCGCAGGGTTAACAGGCGATACGGCAGACCATCCGGTGCGAGGGTGGGTGTTTCGTTTAGCACTGTCCGGCTCCTTGTGATGCTTTACACACGTAGAAAGTTTCTTTAATACCTGTTTTTGCTTCGTACTGTTTCTCCACTGTCTGCTGCACGGCAGGAACAAGTTCTTCCGGCACCAGGGCAACAATACAGCCCCCGAAGCCACCGCCGGTCATACGCACGCCGCCTTTATCGCCAATTGCTGCTTTCACGATCTCAACCAGCGTATCAATCTGCGGCACGGTGATTTCAAAATCATCACGCATGGAGGCATGCGATTCCGCCATCAGCTCACCCATACGTTTCAAATCGCCTTTCGCCAGCGCGGACGCCGCTTCAACGGTACGGGCGTTTTCTGTCAGTACGTGACGAACGCGTTTGGCGACAATAGGATCCAGCTCGTGTGCCACTTTATTGAATTCATTAAGCGTAACGTCGCGCAGGGCAGATTGCTGGAAGAAGCGAGCGCCCGTTTCACATTGTTCGCGGCGCGTGTTGTATTCGCTGCCCACCAGCGTGCGTTTAAAGTTACTGTTGATAATCACGACTGCCGCGCCTTTTGGCAGAGGAACGGCTTTGGTGCCTAGCGTCCGGCAGTCGATCAGCAGCGCGTGTTCTTTTTTGCCCAGCGCAGAGATCAGCTGGTCCATGATGCCGCAATTACAGCCCACGAACTGGTTTTCCGCTTCCTGACCGTTGAGCGCAATTTGCGCGCCATCCAGCGGCAGATGATAAAGCTGCTGGAAGACGGTGCCAACGGCGACTTCCAGAGACGCAGAGGAGCTTAAGCCCGCACCTTGCGGCACGTTGCCGCTGATGACGAGATCCGCACCACCAAAATTCTTATTACGTTTTTGCAGATGTTTCACTACGCCGCGCACGTAGTTAGACCACTGCTGGCTGTCGTGCGTCACAATCGGAGCATCGAGGGAAAATTCGTCCGTCTCATTACCGTAATCTGCGGCAATCACGCGGACTTTACGATCGTCGCGTTTTGCACAGCTGATGACCGTCTGGTAGTCAATGGCGCAGGGCAGAACAAAACCGTCGTTGTAGTCGGTGTGTTCACCAATCAGGTTAACGCGGCCAGGTGCCTGGATAACGTGGGTGGCAGGGTAGCCAAATTTTTCAGCAAACAGGGATTGTGTTTTATCTTTCAGACTCATTTTTAGACTCCTGATTCGCGATAGTGGACGTCGCTAACGGCACGCAGACGTTCTGCCGCCTGTTCCGCCGTCAGGTCACGCTGGGTTTCCGCCAGCATTTCATAGCCCACCATAAATTTACGCACCGTCGCAGAGCGCAGCAGCGGCGGATAAAAATGGGCATGCAACTGCCAGTGTTGATTCTCTTCCCCGTTAAACGGTGCGCCGTGCCAGCCCATTGAGTACGGGAAGGAGCACTGGAACAGGTTGTCGTAACGGCTGGTCAGTTTTTTCAGCGCCAGAGCAAGGTCGTCGCGCTGCGCGTCGCTGAGATCGGTGATGCGCTGAACGTGTGCTTTCGGCAGCAGCAGCGTTTCAAACGGCCAGGCTGCCCAGTAAGGCACAACGGCCAGCCAGTGTTCAGTTTCCACCACGGTCCGGCTGCCGTCGGCCCGTTCGCGCTGCGTATAATCCACCAGCATTGGCGAGCCATTTTCGGCGTAATAGTCTTTCTGCAGACGGTCCTCACGCTCGGCTTCATTGGGCAGGAAACTGTTCGCCCAGATCTGACCATGCGGGTGCGGGTTAGAGCAGCCCATGGCCGCGCCTTTATTTTCAAATACCTGTACCCATGGGTAAGTCTGGCCCAGCTCCGCGGTTTGTGCCTGCCAGGTACTGACCACCTCTTGCAGTGCCTCAATGCTCAGCTCCGGCAGCGTTTTGCTGTGATCGGGCGAGAAGCAGATCACACGGCTGGTCCCGCGGGCGCTTTCACAGCGCATCAGCGGATCGTGGCTCGCAGGCGCGTCCGGCGTGTCGGTCATCAGGGCGGCAAAATCATTGGTAAAAACGAAGGTGCCTTTATAGTCCGGGTTTTTATCTCCCGTTACGCGCGTGTTGCCCGGACACAGGAAGCAGTCCGGGTCGTGCTGTGGCAGCGTTTGTTTCGCAGGCGTCTCTTGCGCCCCCTGCCAGGGGCGCTTGGCGCGATGCGGAGAAACCAAAATCCATTGCCCGCTTAGCGGGTTAAAACGACGATGCGGATGATCGACGGGATTAAACGAAGTCATGACGGATCCTTAGTCCGGATACCCCTGAGGATGGCGCGACTGCCAGTGCCAGGTATCCTGTGCCATTTCATCAAGCGTGCGGGTGACACGCCAGTTAAGCTCTTTATCGGCTTTGGAGGCATCGGCCCAGTACGCCGGGAGATCGCCTTCGCGACGCGGAGCGAAGTGGTAGTTCACCGGCTTGCCGCAGGCTTTGCTGAAGGCGTTCACCACATCCAGCACGCTGCTGCCAATACCGGCGCCGAGGTTGTAAATATGTACGCCCGGTTTGTCGGCCAGCTGCTGCATCGCCGCCACGTGGCCGTCAGCCAGATCCATCACGTGAATATAGTCACGCACACCGGTGCCATCTTCAGTCGGATAATCATTGCCGAAAATAGCCAGTGACTCACGACGACCCACCGCCACCTGGGCGATATACGGCATCAGGTTATTCGGAATGCCCTGCGGATCTTCACCCATATCGCCAGACGGATGGGCGCCCACCGGGTTGAAGTAGCGCAGCAACGCGATGCTCCACTCAGGCTGTGCTTTTTGCAGATCGGTCAGGATCTGCTCCACCATCAGTTTGCTCTTGCCATACGGGCTTTGTGGTGTACCGGTTGGGAAGCTTTCAACGTAAGGAATTTTAGGCTGATCGCCATAGACGGTCGCGGAAGAGCTGAAGATAAAGTTCTTCACGTTTGCGGCGCGCATCGCAGAGATTAAACGCAGCGTACCGTTGACGTTATTGTCGTAATACTCGAGCGGCTTTGCGACCGACTCCCCGACGGCTTTCAGGCCGGCGAAGTGGATCACCGTTTCAATAGCATGGTCGTGAAGGATCTCGGTCATCAGCGCTTCATTGCGGATGTCGCCTTCGACGAATGTTGGCTGTTTCCCGCCAAGACGTTCAATCACAGGCAGCACGCTGCGCTTACTGTTGCACAGGTTATCGAGGATGATGACATCATGACCGTTTTGCAGCAGCTGCACGCAGGTATGACTACCTATGTAACCGCTACCACCTGTTACCAGAACTCGCATAATTCGCTCCATTGGGCTTATGGTATGTAATAACCATAGCATAACAGAGACGCGAAAAGTGTGACATGGGATAAAATAGTGGAATCGTTTACACTGTTTTTAAAATCCGATTTTCAGCAGCCATGAGGCATTGTAGATCAATGGGATAGAGATGTCTTAGTGCAGGTTATCTGAAAAACGGAGGGCCTGGCCCTCCGAAGGTTAATCGATTTTGCTGAGCTGATAATGATACTGTTCCCCGTCCGGAACAAATTCAAGACGATGCGTGATGCAGGCGGGGGCATCCTCGGCATGGTGTGAAACGAACAGCAGCTGCGTTTCACCTTCGCTAATCAGCACATCCACAAAGCGACGGATAAGTTGTCGATTGAGCGGATCCAGCCCCTGAAGGGGTTCATCCAGAATGAGCAGCGTAGGATGTTTCACCAGTGCGCGCACGATCAGCGCCAGGCGCTGCTGTCCCCATGACAGGCTATGAAACGGCGCGTCAGCGACCCGGTTATCCATGCCCAGAATGTCCAGCCACTGCTGAGCCAGCTTTTGCTGTTTATCCGATACCGCCTGATAAATGCCGATGGAGTCAAAATAGCCAGAGAGGATCACGTTGCGTACCGTGGTGCTGACCCGGTAATCCAGATGCAGGCTGCTGCTGACGTAGCCAATATGTTTTTTGATATCCCAGATAGTTTCACCGCTGCCGCGACGCCGGCCAAACAGCGTCAGATCGTTGCTATAACCCTGCGGGTGATCGCCGGTGATCAGACTCAGCAGCGTCGATTTTCCCGCGCCGTTGGGGCCGACAATTTGCCAGTGCTCCCCAGGATTAACCGTCCAGCTCAGGTGATTAAGGATTGGGCGATCGTCATACGAGACTACGCCATCACGCAGCACGATGCGCGGCTGGTGGGGATCAAGCGCGTGGCGAGCCGAAGGGGCGTCGGGTTCCGGAAGGGTCATTCCGTCAAGCCGTTCGCTGTGTGCGAGCTGGGCGATGAGCGCCTGCTTAAGCAGCGCCGATTTTTCCCCTGTCTCGGCCAGATTACAATCGGCCAGTACGCCTGCATGCTGGATAAAATCCGGGATCTCATCAAAGCGGTTAAGCACCAGCACGAGGGTATATCCCTGCTGATTCAGCGACGCCAGCAGGGCTGCCAGCTGCGCACGGGACTGCACGTCAAGGCCGTCGAATGGTTCGTCGAGGATCAGCAACTCAGGCTCGCTCATCAGGGCCTGACAAAGCAGCGTTTTCCGCGTCTCACCGGTGGAGAGGTATTTGAAGCGTCGGGTCAGCAGGGCGGAAATGCCAAACTGTTCTGCCAGGCGCTGACAGCGGGCAGGATCCTTCACCTCATCCTGAATGATTTCCGCCGTCGTGCGGCCGGTATCGTCTTCGCCCGGGCTGAGTAAATCGGTGTTGTTGCGCTGCCACTCGTCGCTCACCAGCTTTTGCAGTTGTTCAAATGAGAGGCGCGTCAGGCGGGTAAACTCGCTCTGGTTTTCACCTTTAAGGAGGGGAAGCTCTCCGGCCAGCGCGCGGGCCAGCGCAGATTTACCGCTGCCGTTGGTGCCGACAAACGCCCAGCTTTCACCTGCGCGTATTGTCAAATCAGCAATCGTCAGCGTTCGGGTATCGCCAAGACGAAACGTGCCTTGCGAAATATGCAATGATGACATGGTTTATCCCTGTTTTTGCAGCAATAGCTATCAGGGATACGCACTGTCGGTACGATTGTCAATGTGCTTAGCACAAAGTGGCGATAATCACCCGGTCTGCGTTGAACCAGGCGGTGACGACAGCACCTTCTTCTAAATCGTCCGCCTCGCTGAGCGGTACCGTCGCGCACAGCATTTGCCCGTCTGCCAGGGTCATCAGTACTTCGCACTGCGCTTCGCCGCGTTCGATACGGCTGATGGTGCCCTGAAGCTGGTTATCTGCTGCCTTTGCCGTATCGGGATTGCGTGTGAGGTTGACCCACGGCGCTTTCAGCAGCACCAGCACCTCTTTTCCTTCATCGAGTCCAAGACGTTCTGCGCTCTGCGCCGTGATGGCGGCTTTCAGACGGGTGGTACCATCGGCAAGCAGGATCTCAATATGCTGCTGTATCTGCAGATTATCGCGCGCCGTCACTGTGCCAAACCACTGGTTGCGGGCGCTGGTTTGTAATGAGAAGCGGGAAATAGCGGCCAGCAAACTGTCCAGCGGCACGTTATCGTCGTCACTCAGCACATCAAACGCTTTTTGCTGGATCCGGGCCAGCAGATCGTAAAGCTGAATAAGGCGCTGGCCGTAACGTGTCACGATTGCGCCACCTCCGCCTTTGCCGCCCGTGGCCCTGTCTACTAGCGGATGTTCGCTCAGGGTGTTCATCTCATTGATGGCATCCCAGGCGCTTTTATAGCTGATCCCGGCATTTTTCGCCCCCTGGCTAATTGAGCCCGTTTGTTCTATCTGTTTAAGCAGGGTGATACGTCGCGGATCGGCAAAAAGCTTTTGCTGAAGTCTGAGAGTAAGGAGAATTTCGGCCTGCATAACAGTATCCTGGCAAAAAGGGTATTGTGACCCAAATGGTGCAGGGCGCAAAGGGTACCGCACAAAAGGGGATGTTTTTCTCACCTGAAAGGGTAGAATAAGCCATTCACAATATCTGGAGAAAACCATGTTAGAGTTGTTGAAAAGTCTGGTATTCGCCGTGATCATGGTACCAGTAGTGATGGCCATCATCCTCGGTGCCATCTACGGCCTGGGTGAAGTGTTCAACGTCTTTTCGAACATTGGTCACAGAGACCGCGCTAAAAAACAGCATTGATTCCCCACAAAACGCCCGGCCAGTCCGGGCGTTTTGCTCTCAAGTTTTTCTTCTTTTCACCGATATTCTTTTACAGATGACACCGGTTTACCCCTTGAGCGGTACGAATAAACGCTGGGATCTCCCTGACGTTACCGTTATATTAATGCGTATATAACGCTACTGACAGGAGTGACAAATGGCACGTTCATGGGTACGCCTTTTCGCAGGGGCTGCGCTGACGCTTTCGCTTACCGGACACGCGCTGGCGGACGACGGCAAAATTACGGTCTTTGCGGCGGCGTCGCTGACCAATGCGCTGCAGGATATCGCGGTGGCGTATAAAAAAGAGAACAACGTCGAGGTGGTCTCCTCGTTTGCCTCTTCCTCTACGCTGGCGCGCCAGATAGAAGCGGGCGCACCGGCGGATCTGTTCATTTCGGCGGACCAGAAGTGGATGGATTACGCAGCGGAGAAAAAAGCGATTGATGCGTCAACCCGCGAAACGCTGTTGGGTAATAGCCTGGTTGTCGTGGCGCCGAAAGCCAGTGCCCAGGCTGACATCACCATCAACAAAGCAACAGACTGGACCCGGCTTCTGAACGGGGGACGTCTGGCGGTGGGTGACCCGGATCATGTTCCGGCCGGCATTTACGCCAAAGAAGCGCTGCAAAAACTGGGCGCGTGGGAGACGCTGTCGCCGAAACTGGCGCCGGCAGAAGATGTTCGCGGCGCACTGGCGCTGGTGGAACGCAACGAAGCCCCGCTGGGCATTGTCTACGGCTCTGATGCCGTGGCCAGCAAGGGGGTGAAAGTGGTCGCAACGTTCCCTGAAGACTCCCACAAGAAAGTGGAATACCCTGTTGCGATTGTTGATGGACATAAAAATGCGACCGTAACGGCTTTCCGCGATTATCTGAAGGGGCCGCACGCGTCCGCAATCTTTAAACGTTATGGATTTACGACTCACTGATGATATTGACCGATCCTGAATGGCAGGCTGTTCTGCTGAGCCTGAAAGTTTCTTCCCTGGCGGTTGCGCTGAGTTTGCCCTTTGGGATCTTCTTTGCCTGGTTACTGGTTCGCTGTCAGTTTCCCGGCAAAGCACTGCTCGACAGCGTGCTGCATCTTCCGCTCGTGTTGCCGCCCGTGGTGGTGGGTTATCTGCTGCTGATTTCGATGGGGCGACGCGGTTTTATTGGCGAAAAACTTTATGACTGGTTTGGGCTGACGTTTGCGTTTAGCTGGCGCGGGGCGGTCCTGGCGGCAGCGGTGATGTCATTCCCGCTGATGGTGAGAGCAATCCGCCTTGCGCTGGAAGGTGTGGACATGAAACTCGAACAGGCAGCCCGCACGCTGGGCGCCGGGCGCTGGCGCGTCTTTTTCACCATCACGCTTCCGCTCACGCTGCCGGGTATTATTGTCGGCACGGTGCTGGCCTTCGCCCGGTCGCTCGGCGAGTTTGGCGCCACGATCACCTTTGTGTCGAACATTCCCGGCGAGACGCGAACCCTTCCTTCGGCCATGTATACCCTGATCCAGACGCCGGGGGGAGAGGGGGCCGCAGCGCGGCTGTGCATCATCTCCATTGTGTTAGCCCTGGTATCGCTGCTGGTGTCGGAATGGCTGGCGAGAGTCAGTCGTGAGCGGATGGGGAAATAGACATGCTTGAGCTTTATTTCACCCAGACGCTGGGAAACCATACCCTGACGCTTAACGAGACGCTGCCTGCAAGCGGTATCACCGCCATTTTTGGCGTCTCAGGGGCGGGCAAAACGTCATTGATCAATGCGATAAGCGGCCTGACCCGTCCGCAGTCAGGACGGATTGTATTGAATAACCGCGTCTTAAATGACGTGGAAAATAAGGTATATCTGTCGCCTGATAAACGTCGTATTGGCTATGTTTTCCAGGATGCACGCTTATTCCCGCACTACAGCGTGCGCGGCAACCTGCGTTACGGTATGGCGAAAAGCATGGCTCCGCAGTTTGATAAACTGGTCACGCTGTTAGGTATTGAACCGCTGCTCGACAGACTGCCTTCTTCGCTTTCCGGCGGAGAGAAACAGCGCGTGGCGATTGGCCGCGCGTTGCTGACCGCACCCGAATTGCTGCTGCTTGACGAACCGCTGGCCTCGCTGGATATTCCGCGTAAACGTGAGCTCCTGCCTTATCTGCAGCGCCTGACGCGTGAAATCAACATCCCGATGCTCTACGTCAGCCATTCGCTGGATGAGATCCTGCATCTGGCCGATAACGTGCTGGTGCTGGAAGAGGGCAGCGTGAAGGCCTTCGGCAAACTGGAAGAGGTCTGGGGCAGCAGCGTAATGCATCCCTGGCTACCCAAAGAGCAGCAGAGCAGCATTCTGAAAGTGAGCGTTCTGGAACACCATCCGCACTACGCGATGACGGCGCTGGCATTGGGCGATCAGCATCTGTGGGTTAACCGGATCGATAAACCGCTGCAGTCAGTCCTGCGGATCCGCATTCAGGCCTCGGATGTCTCGCTGGTTTTACAACCCCCGCTGCAGACCAGTATTCGAAATATTCTGCGTGCCAAAGTGGCAGAGTGTTTTGATGACAACGGCCAGGTGGAAGTGAAGCTGGAGGTGGGGAGCAGAACGCTCTGGGCGCGCATCAGCCCCTGGGCCAGGGATGAGTTAGGGATCAAACCCGGCCTGTGGCTTTACGCGCAAATCAAGAGCGTCTCAATCACTACCTGATTACAGCAGGTGGGTATAAATGTACTGCGCGATGCTGTCGGAGGTGTTATCACCAATCACCACGTTGGCACGCGCCTTCACGGCATCATCGGCATTGCCCATCGCCACGCCCGTACCGGCGGCTTCCAGCATGCTGATGTCGTTGTAGTTATCGCCAAAGGCAATCACGTCCTGCATCGACCCGCCCTGGGACTCCACGTACTGCGTCAGACGCTTGCCTTTGCTGTTGCCCTTGCGGGCTATATCCACCTGATCGTGCCAGGACCATTCGCACTCCAGACCCAGCGTCTGTTCCACGTGTTTCGCGAAGCTATTTAGTTTGGTGGTATCTTCATCCGTCAGGGCGAATTTCCAGATCGCCTCAACATCCTGAGCGGCCTGACGCAGGGAGGAAACCTGAGTAAAGACCGGACGCTGGGCTTCAGGCAGAGACAACGCCCAGTTGCTGGTGCGCACCACATGGCCGGTTGGACGCTCATAGACCATTGCGCTGTCCACATACATCAGGCCGTGAACGTCATGCTCATCAAGCAGATCAATCAACTGCAGCGCCTGGGATACCGGCAGCGGGTCGGATGCTAAAACCTTTTTTGCCTGATAATCATACAAATAAGTGCCATTACAGCAAATTGCAGGTGTATCTAACGCCAGTGCCTGATAAAAAGGGTGAATGGCAACGTGATGTCGACCCGTTACGATAAGGAGTTGATATCCCGCTTCCTGCGCGCGTTTAAGCGCTTCCAGAGAAGAGGGGAGAAGGGTTTTTTGCGGCGTCAGTAAGGTACCGTCTAAATCCAGAGCAATCACACGCGAGGTCATCTGTTTTCCCGGGTTAATATTGAATTTACGTTTTGATGGGATGGTACACCGAGAGGCGAAGGCTTCAAAATTCCTGTCGACAATTCAGCATTCACCGTCAAAAGTTAACTACTTTCATGCGCAGTGAGGAGTGAATATTCATGAAACAAACCGTTTATACCGCCAGTCCTGAAAGCCAGCAGATCCACGTCTGGCGCTTAAATACCGAAGGGACACTCACGCTGGTTCAGGTTGTTGATGTGCCAGGCCAGGTACAGCCGATGGTCATCAGCCCGGATAAACGTTTCTTGTACGTGGGTGTGCGCCCGGAGTTTCGCGTGCTGGCCTATCGCATTTCTCCGGACGACGGCGCGCTGACTTACACTGCCGAAGCGCCATTGCCGGGCAGCCCAACCCACATTTCTACCGATCGTAAAGGCAACTTTGTCTTCAGCGGCTCGTATAACGCCGGCTGTGTTAGCGTAACGCGTCTGGAAGAGGGCATCCCGGTTGAAACCGTGGATGTGGTGGAAGGGCTGGAAGGTTGCCACTCGGCGAATATCTCTCCGGATAACCGCACGCTGTGGGTGCCTGCGCTCAAGCAGGATCGTATCTGTCTGTTCACCCTCAGCGACGATGGTCACCTGGTGGCGCAGAATCCGGCGGAAGTCACTACCGTTGAAGGCGCGGGCCCGCGTCATATGGTCTTCCATCCGAACCAGCAGTATGCCTACGTGGTGAACGAGCTGAACAGCTCTGTGGACGTATGGGAACTAAAAGATCCTAACGGCCAGATTGAGTGTGTGCAGACGCTGGATATGATGCCGTCTGACTTCTCCGACACCCGCTGGGCGGCGGATATTCACATCACGCCAGATGGTCGTCATCTGTACGCCTGTGACCGTACCTCCAGCCTGATTACCGTTTTCAGCGTCTCCGAGGACGGCAGCGTGCTGGCCATTGAAGGGTTCCAGCCAACGGAAACCCAGCCGCGCGGCTTTAATATCGATCACAGCGGTAAGTTCCTGATTGCGGCGGGGCAGAAATCCCACCACATCGCGCTGTACGAAATTAAAGGCGAGCAGGGCCTGCTGGAAGAGAAAGGGCGCTATGCCGTCGGCCAGGGGCCGATGTGGGTGGTGGTAAACGCTCATTAAGCGGCTTAAAACAAAAAACCTCGCGAATGCGAGGTTTTTTTATGCCCGGTGGTTGCCGGGTGAGCACATCAAAACGTAACCAACGCGACCATCATAATATTGGCTTAGCATGATGTAAATTCATCATCAACGAATAAAAGGAATTATGAAGTGATGCTCACTATTTATCTTCAATAGAATCAGTTTGTTATATGATTTCTCTTTATAAATTCCTAAACTTCTCACAACTGTTTTTATGTACAGTTATGGTCTGATATCATTCTGTCCGTTGGTTTGATGTGTTGCAGTTCCGCACTTCAGGGTCCTTTTTAAGTCCTGGCTGTCGGGTGGTGCCGACAGTGCCTAAACTGCTGAGCACATCAAAACATAACCAACACACTTCTGGTGACAGGCAGCGGAAAGGTAAACCAGAGGAGAAGTGCTCTATACCCTAAATAATTCGAGTTGCAGGAAGGCGGCAAAGGAGTGAATCCCCAGGAGCGTACATAAGTACGTGACTGGGGTGAACGAGTGTAGCCAACGCACCTGCAACTTGAAGTATGACGGGTAATACCAAAGGAGTGGCGTATGAGCGGTGTGGAATGGACAATTCTGTTCCTGCAACTCATGGTTGCGATTATGCAACTATTGGATGCGTATCTTAAGTTTGGAGCCTGACGCATTCAGTCGCAGTAAAAAGGGGGATTGAACTCCCCCTTTTACTCTCATCTTATTACTGCTTCGGCTCAGCCACCACGTTGCTACCCAGACCGCGGTTGTTGTATTCCCACATGCGGTTGAAGTTAGCGTCGTTCAGGTTACGCTGCACGTTCCCTTTATCATCCACCGTACCGGTATTGCCGGAGAACGGACGTTTGGAAATCGCGGCATCGGCCCATGGCTTCGCCATATTGAAGCCTTCGTTGATCACGCTGTCGCGGATCACCACCTGGCCGTTGGTCGCAGAGTCCACATCCAGGGAGCGACCCAGTTGCGCCACGCCGTCACCGGCAGCGTTAAAGCGGCTGTTCACAGCAAGGAAACCGTAGAACAGGTTAGACTGGGTGGCTGGCGCAAACACATAGCCTTCCTGCTGGGTACGCGAGTTCACCACGCGGAAGTCCGTGTTATCAAACACCACTGCACCACGACCGGAAACCAGATCCACGTCACCTTCAACGTAGCTGTTGGTCACCAGCGTACGGGTCAGTCGGTTATTCTGCAGGGTGTTCTGCACGCCGCTGTTGGTCACGAAGAAGGTGTTCTGACGGCCGAGAATGTTGACGTTGTTGATCTGGACTTTATCGCCATCGCTACGCAGCGCAACGGCCTGGTGGGTACCGGCATCAACACTGTCACCCAGGGTATTCTGAATGGTCAGGTTTTGCAGTTGCAGACCGTTATTCTGAGACCAGAATACCGCTGAGCACATCACGCCAACGGTGGCGGAACGCTTGCTCTGGCAGTTATCAAACATATACCACGCCGGTTTGCCCGGCATATATTTGCCAGCCGGGTTGACCAGATGACGCCAGGCGTTGCTGTCGATTTCGGAATCAATCGCCAGGCCAATTTTAACATCGTTCGCTTTTTCGCCCAGACCGTACAGGGTAATGCTGCCTGGCGCCGCCGGAACATAGACGGTGCCTTCGTATTCACCTGGCAGGATAGCAATGTACTGGCGAGACGCGCTGTGTTTAGTGATGGCAGCATCCACCGCAGCCTGAATAGAGGTATGCGTTACGCCCTGCGCACCTGCCGGGCCAACCACGAAATCTGGCTGTTTCGGCAGGTTAATAGAAGACGGGGTCCACGGCGCAGCGTTAGGATCCATCGCCGAGAAGTAGTGCGCACGATCGAAGTTCTTCGCTTCATCCGCGGACAAAATCGGGCGGGATGCGGTGCCGGGGGCGACCTGCTCAGACGGTCGCTGGTCCGGTGGTGTTGAACTGCATGCGGATAAGGTCACGCCAAAGGCGAGTGCTAACGCCAGACGGGAAATCCTGGAAATGTTCAAGGTGAAGCTCCTGGGTATGCAAGTCTTTACGGGATAGACGAAATAGCCTGCTTTTTTATACTAAGTTGAGCGAAACGGGAAGATAAAAAGGGTAAAAGTTGCATTTTTCGCCCGCAGGGGGCGGGAAAGTCGTCACAAATAAATAACATTTTCCCTTATTACGGTTGACAGCAGACGGCAGATGAAAATAAATGTCTATACAACCCATGACAAGTGGAATGCCCATGCAGCAGATCCTTCCTGACGATGTAATATGGCGAAATGCGCGACTGGCGACAATGGCGCCGGATATTGCCGCGCCATATGGACTGAAAGAGCAACACGCCCTGGTCGTGCGCGGCCACACCATCCTTGCCGTGATTCCTGAATCTGACATTCCTTATGGACACGGTCACTGCGTCGATCTTCAGGGGCGTCTGGTGACGCCAGGCCTGATTGACTGCCATACCCACATGGTGTTTGGCGGCGATCGCGCGGCGGAGTGGGAGCAGCGGCTGAATGGCGTCTCTTATCAAACCATCAGCGCGCAGGGCGGCGGAATTAACGCTACCGTGACGGCGACGCGCAACAGCTCACCCGAAACGCTGCTTAAGCTGGCGCAGCAGCGGCTTCAGCGTCTGATGAACGAAGGTGTCACCACCCTTGAAATCAAGTCCGGATATGGCCTAAACGCCGATGCCGAAGAGAAGATGCTGCAGGTGGCACGCCAGCTGAGCCTGAATAACCCGATTGATATCAGCCCAACGCTGCTGGCCGCGCATGCGGTTCCGACGGAATACAAACACGATCCGGATGCATACCTTGCGCTGGTCTGCGAGCAGATCATGCCCGCGCTGTGGCAAAAAGAGCTGTTTGAAGCGGTGGACGTGTTTTGTGAAAACGTCGGCTTTACGCCGTCGCAAACCGAGCGCCTCTTCCAGGCGGCGACTGCGCTCGGTATCTCGGTAAAAGGGCATGTGGAACAGCTTTCAAACCTGGGCGGTGCGGCGCTGGTTAGTCGATTTAACGGGCTGTCGGCCGATCATATCGAATACCTGGATGATGCAGGCGTTCAGGCGATGGCGCAAAGCGGTACGGTGGCGGTTCTGCTGCCCGGCGCATTCTATTTTCTTCAGGAGCGCCAGCGTCCGCCGGTGGAACAGCTCAGAAAACAGGGTGTGCCGATGGCTGTCGCCACCGACTATAACCCTGGGACGAGCCCGTTTGCCAGCCTGCACCTGGCGATGAACATGGCCTGCGTACAGTTTGGCCTGACGCCTGAAGAAGCCTGGGCTGGCGTGACGCGCCACGCCGCGCAGGCGCTGGGCCGCGGTAAAACCCACGGACAGCTACGGGCAGGTTTTGTCGCTGATTTTATCGTCTGGGATGCTCATCATCCGGTAGAGATGGTCTACGAGCCGGGACGCAATCCGCTGTATCAACGTATTTTCCGTGGGGAGGCAGTATGAGGTTATGGCGGCCCGTTGCAGAATCGGTCTGGCAGGGGCGTGACGACAGCGCCGAGGCCAGCAATGCAACGCGTATTTTTCAGACCATACAACAGCAGGCAACGTTTACCCCATTGCCAGAGGGCATTGCGCTGATAGGCTTTGAATGTGATGAGGGGGTGAAACGCAATCAGGGCCGGCCCGGCGCCGGACAGGCACCGGATATCCTGCGTAAGGCGCTGGCGAATATGGCGAGCCATCAGGGACACGAGCGGCTGGCGGATATGGGCTCGGTCTGTGTGGAAGGAGACGAGCTGGAAGCGGCGCAGCAGGCGTTAAGCGATGCCGTCACCGCCTGCCAGCAGTCCGGAATGCGAACGCTGGTCTTTGGCGGCGGGCACGAGACCGCCTGGGCGCATGGCCGGGGCATTCTGGATGCTTTCCCAGACGAGCGCGTGGCGGTTATAAATCTTGACGCCCACCTTGACCTGCGCAAGGCCGACCGTGCGACGTCCGGCACGCCGTTTCGCCAGCTGGCGCGCTATTGCGATGAACGCGGGCGGAAATTTCGCTACGCCTGTTTAGGCGTAAGCCGGGCGGCGAACACGCAGGCGCTGTGGGATGAGGCTGAACGTCTGAACGTCACGCTGGTGGAAGATCTGCATTTCAGACGCGATGCGTTATCTGCCCTGGAAAAGCTGCTGGCGCAGGCCGATCGTATCTACCTGACAATCGATTTGGATGTCCTGCCCGCAGGCGAAATGCCTGCCGTTTCCGCACCGGCTGCGTTAGGCATACCGGCTCTGGATCTCCTGCCTGTTATCGAACATATCTGCCGTAGCGGTAAGCTTCAGGCCGCCGATCTGGTAGAGTTTAACCCGCACTACGATCGGGACGGACAGGGGGCAAAGCTTGCCGCCCGTCTGGCCTGGCAAATTGCTCACTGGTGGGCATAACAGCATTTAAGGAGTCATGATGTTTTCACGCTCACCGCTGCCGCAGTCGAGCCCTCCCGCACCTTTCTACGAAAAGGTAAAGCAGGCGATTAGCGAGAAAATCGCCACCGGCGTCTGGCGGCCGCACGATCGCATTCCGTCGGAGGCCGATCTGGTAGCACAGTTTGGTTTTAGCCGGATGACCATCAACCGGGCGTTGCGCGAACTGACCGACGAAGGGCTTCTGGTGCGTCTGCAGGGGGTCGGGACGTTTGTGGCGGAACCGAAAGGACAATCTGCCCTGTTTGAAATCCGCAGTATTGCGGACGAGATTGCCGCGCGTAATCATCAGCACCGCTGTGAAGTGCTGGTGCTGGAAGAGACGCAGGCCAGCGCCGAGCAGGCCGCAGAGCTTAACGTCAGGGAGGGAAGCCGCATCTTCCACTCCGTGATGGTGCATTTTGAAAACGACATTCCGGTGCAGATTGAAGATCGCTGCGTCAACGCCGAACGGATACCGGAGTATCTGGACCAGGATTACACCCAAACCACGCCGCACGCCTATCTTTCGCTGGTCGCCCCGCTGACGGAAGGGGAGCACATTGTGGAAGCCGTGCGCGCCACGCCGCAGGAGTGCGAACGTCTGCGTATTAAAGAACACGATCCGTGCCTGCTGATCCGCCGCCGAACCTGGTCATCGTCACATATTGTGTCGCATGCCCGGCTGCTATTCCCGGGGAATCGCTACCGGCTGCAGGGTCACTTTATGTCATAAGTTTTAAAAGCGTGATAGCTAACGCAATATAACAAAATTGTATCTTTTTTGTTAAAACCGACCTTGTGTGTGCTTGTCTATACAAGTATATCTAAATGCATCATCTGTCCCGTATGAGGAGCACACAATGTCGTCAGGTAAATACCGCCAGCAGGATGTCCGCGCCGCGCGCGGCACCACCCTTACCGCCAAAAGCTGGCTCACCGAAGCCCCGCTGCGCATGTTGATGAATAACCTTGATCCTGAGGTGGCGGAAAACCCCCACGAGCTGGTGGTCTACGGCGGCATTGGCCGCGCCGCGCGCAACTGGGAATGCTATGACGCAATTGTAAAGTCCCTGACTGAACTCGAACATGACGAAACCCTGCTGGTGCAATCCGGCAAGCCGGTGGGGGTGTTCAAAACCCACAAAAACGCGCCGCGCGTACTGATCGCCAACTCCAACCTCGTGCCGCACTGGGCCACCTGGGAACATTTCAACGAACTCGACGCCAAAGGGCTGGCGATGTATGGCCAGATGACCGCGGGAAGCTGGATCTACATCGGCAGTCAGGGGATTGTGCAGGGCACCTACGAAACCTTCGTGGAAGCCGGTCGCCAGCACTACAACGGCTCGCTGAAAGGCCGCTGGGTACTGACCGCGGGTCTCGGCGGCATGGGCGGCGCGCAGCCGCTGGCCGCCACGCTTGCCGGTGCCTGCTCGCTGAACATTGAGTGCCAGCAGAGCCGCATTGATTTCCGTCTTCGTACCCGTTACGTCGACGAGCAGGCGACCAGCCTGGACGATGCGCTGGCGCGTATCAAAAAATACACCGCCGAAGGTAAAGCAGTCTCGATTGCCCTGTGCGGCAACGCGGCGGAGATCCTTCCTGAACTCGTCGCCCGCGGCGTGCGCCCGGATCTCGTGACCGACCAGACCAGCGCCCACGATCCTTTGCACGGTTACCTGCCAAAAGGCTGGACGTGGGAAGCCTATCAGCAAAAAGCGGAAACCGACCCGGAAGGCACGGTACTGGCCGCGAAACGTTCCATGGCAGAACACGTCTCCGCCATGCTGGCCTTCAGCCAGATGGGCATTCCAACCTTCGATTACGGCAACAACATCCGCCAGATGGCGAAAGAGATGGGCGTGAATAACGCCTTTGACTTCCCGGGCTTTGTCCCTGCGTATATCCGCCCGCTGTTCTGCCGCGGTATCGGTCCGTTCCGCTGGGTTGCCCTGTCCGGCGATCCGGAAGATATCTACAAGACCGATGCCAAAGTGAAGGAGATCGTCGCTGATGACGAACACCTGCACCACTGGCTGGATATGGCCCGCGAGCGCATTAACTTCCAGGGCTTACCGGCGCGTATCTGCTGGGTAGGGCTGGCGTGGCGGCAAAAGCTGGGGCTGGCCTTTAACGAAATGGTACGCAGCGGCGAAGTCTCCGCACCGATTGTTATCGGCCGCGACCATCTGGACTCCGGCTCTGTCGCCAGCCCGAACCGTGAAACCGAAGCCATGCGCGACGGCTCTGACGCGGTTTCCGACTGGCCACTGCTGAACGCCCTGTTGAACACCGCCAGCGGCGCGACCTGGGTTTCGCTGCACCACGGTGGTGGCGTGGGGATGGGCTTCTCCCAGCATTCCGGGATGGTCATCGTCTGTGACGGAACCGATGAAGCCGCCGCGCGTATCGCTCGCGTGCTGCACAACGACCCGGCAACCGGCGTGATGCGTCATGCCGATGCGGGTTACGACATTGCGATTGACTGTGCCAAAGAGCAGGGACTCAACCTGCCGATGATCCCTGCCACACAAGGAAAGCATTAATGAACGCGTTAACACTCACACCCGGCTCACTGACCCTCAAGCAGCTGCGTAGCGTCTGGCGTCAACCGGTCACCCTTTCGCTGGATGAAAGCGCCCATGCCGCCATCAACGACAGCGTCGCCTGCGTCGAAGCCATTGTGGCCGAAGGGCGCACCGCCTACGGGATTAACACCGGCTTTGGGCTGCTGGCGCAGACCCGCATCGCGACACACGATCTGGAAAACTTACAGCGCTCGCTGGTGCTGTCTCATGCGGCGGGCGTTGGCCAGCCGCTGGATGATGAGATTGTCCGTCTGATGATGGTGCTCAAAATCAACAGCCTGGCGCGCGGCTTCTCCGGCATTCGACTGAGCGTGATCCAGGCGCTGATGGCGCTGGTCAATGCCGAGGTCTACCCGTGGATCCCGGCGAAAGGTTCCGTTGGTGCATCCGGTGACCTCGCGCCGCTGGCGCACATGTCGCTGCTGCTGCTGGGTGAAGGCCAGGCGCGCTGGCAGGGCAAGTGGCTCCCGGCGAAAGAGGCGCTGAAAAAAGCGGGACTCACCCCGATTACGCTCGCGGCCAAAGAGGGGCTGGCGCTGCTGAACGGCACGCAGGCATCGACGGCATTCGCGCTGCGCGGCCTGTTTGAAGCGGAAGATCTCTTTGCCTCAGCCGTTGTGTGCGGCGCGCTGACCACCGAAGCTGTGCTGGGCTCGCGTCGTCCGTTCGACGCGCGCATCCATGACGTACGCGGTCAGCGCGGGCAGATTGACGCGGCCAGCCTGTACCGTCACCTGCTTACCGACACCAGTGAGATTGCGGATTCGCACCACAACTGTGAAAAAGTGCAGGATCCGTATTCACTGCGCTGTCAGCCGCAGGTGATGGGGGCCTGCCTGACGCAGCTGCGTCAGGCCGCAGAGGTGCTGCTGGTGGAAGCCAACGCGGTGTCCGATAACCCGCTGGTATTCGCCCAGGAAAACGAGGTGGTCTCCGGCGGTAACTTCCACGCTGAGCCGGTAGCGATGGCGGCGGATAATATCGCGCTGGCGATTGCCGAAGTCGGCGCGTTGTCCGAGCGCCGCATTGCGCTGATGATGGATAAACACATGTCCCAGCTGCCACCGTTCCTGGTGCGTAACGGCGGCGTCAACTCGGGCTTTATGATTGCCCAGGTGACCGCCGCGGCGCTGGCAAGCGAGAACAAAGCCCTGTCTCACCCGCACAGCGTGGACAGTCTGCCTACCTCCGCAAACCAGGAAGACCATGTCTCCATGGCCCCTGCAGCCGGACGTCGTCTGTGGGAGATGGCGTCCAACACCCGTGGCGTGCTGGCGGTGGAATGGCTGGCGGCATGTCAGGGTATCGACCTGCGTGAAGGCCTGAAATCCAGCCCGCTGCTGGAGCAGGCGCGCCAGACGTTGCGCGAGCACGTATCCCATTACGATGATGACCGCTTCTTTGCGCCGGATATTGATAAGGCGATGCAGCTTCTGGAGGAAGGGCGTCTGGTAGGGTTGTTGCCGCCGGTGCTGTGATTTTTTTGCCCGGTGGCGCTGCGCTTACCGGGCCTACGGGTACGAAATCCAGGCCGGGTAAGGCGTAGCCGCCACCCGGCTTTTTTTACGAATACATCGCCGTAATCGACGCGCTCCCCAGCGTATGGAAATGCACGTTAAACCCTACCATTGCGCCGCTCGCCCCTTCATCCACGTCTATCTTCTCCACATCCAGCGCGTGTACCGTAAAGATATAGCGGTGGGTTTCCCCTTTTGGTGGCGCCGCGCCGCCGTAACCTGCTTTGCCAAAATCGGTGCGGGTCTGAATGGCGCCTTCAGGCAGCGCAACCAGGTCAGAGCCGGAACCCTGCGGCAGGACCCGCGTATCGGCAGGCAGGTTCGCCACAATCCAGTGCCACCAGCCCGAGCCGGTGGGGGCATCCGGATCGTAACAGGTGACGACAAAACTTTTGGTGCCCGCCGGAACATCATCCCACGCCAGGTGCGGGGAGATATTGTCTCCCTGATACCCCATGCCGTTGAATACGTGACGCTCCGGCAGCTTTTCACCGTCGCGCAGATCTTTACTGATGATTTTCATACGGTTTACCCTCGTGATTCACTCGTTCAGAAAGTGTAACGCATGGGGTTAAATCGTGAAATGCGCGGGATTGTTAACGGCTGTAACGACCGCGGCAGTTAATTTACGCAACTGCTCCTGCGTAATGATATACGGCGGCATCAGGTAGATAAGTTTGCCGAAGGGGCGCACCCAAACGCCCTGATCCACGAAGAAGCGCTGCAGCGCCGCCATGTTCACCGGATGGGTAGTCTCAATCACCCCGATGGCCCCCAGCACGCGCACGTCCGCTACGAAATTCGCTCCCGAGGCGGCGCTCAGCTCTTCTTTCAGCTGCGCTTCGATCGCCGCCACCTGCGTTTGCCACTCACCGCTCTCCAGAATCGCCAGGCTTTCACTCGCTACCGCGCAGGCCAGCGGGTTGCCCATAAACGTCGGGCCATGCATAAAGCAGCCCGCGTCGCCGTCGCTGATGGTGTCGGCGACCTGGCGGGTCGTGAGCGTGGCGGAGAGCGTCATCGTGCCGCCGGTGAGCGCTTTACCCAGACACAGAATATCCGGGGTGATACCCGCATGTTCGCAGGCAAACAGCTTGCCCGTGCGGCCAAAACCGGTGGCGATCTCATCGGCAATCAGCAAAATGCCCTCGCGGTCGCACATCCTGCGAATACGCTTCAGCCATTCCGGGTGGTACATCCGCATTCCACCTGCACCCTGGACAACGGGCTCCAGAATAACGGCGGCAATCTCCTGGCGGTGGGCGGCCATCAGCCGCGCAAAGCCGACCATGTCCATCTCGTTCCACTCGCCGTCAAAACGGCTCTGCGGGGCCGGGGCAAACAGGTTTTCCGGCAGATACCCTTTCCACAGGCTGTGCATGGAGTTATCCGGATCGCAGACCGACATCGCCCCGAAGGTATCCCCGTGATAGCCGTTGCGGAAGGTGAGGAACCGCTGACGGGACTCCCCTCTGGCATGCCAGTACTGCAGCGCCATTTTCATCGCCACTTCCACGGCCACGGAGCCGGAATCAGCAAGGAACACGCACTCCAGCGCGTCAGGCGTCATCGCCACCAGCCGACGACATAAATCCACCGCAGGCTGATGGGTGATCCCGCCAAACATCACGTGCGACATCTGGTCAATCTGCGCTTTCATCGCCGCATTCAGGCGCGGGTGGTTATACCCATGAATGGCCGCCCACCAGGAGGACATTCCGTCAATCAGCTGCTCGCCGCTGGCGAGATGCAGCTTGCAGCCGTGGGCAGAGGCGACCGGATAGACGGGTAGCGGGCGGGTCATCGAGGTGTAAGGGTGCCAGATATGCTGCGTGTCGAAGGTGAGATCGTCCTGGGTCATAATCGACTTGTAAACCATTTTGAAAAGTTTTAGGTTTACGAGTATAAACCGAACCGAAAATTAACAAAACCCTTTGGAGAAGCCCCATGGCTCACCACGCACGCTGGACGATGTCGCAAGTCACTGAATTATTCAACAAACCTTTCCTTGAGCTAATGTTCGAAGCCCAACAGGTGCATCGTCAGCACTTCGATCCGCGCCATGTTCAGGTCAGCACGCTGCTGTCCATCAAGACCGGCGCCTGCCCGGAAGACTGCAAATATTGCCCGCAGAGCGCACGCTATAAAACGGGCCTTGAATCCGAACGGCTGATGGAGGTCGAGCAGGTGCTCGACTCCGCCCGTAAGGCGAAAAACGCCGGGTCGACCCGTTTCTGCATGGGCGCGGCGTGGAAGAACCCGCACGACCGCGACATGCCGTATCTGGAGCAGATGGTGAAGGGCGTGAAAGAGATGGGTCTCGAAGCCTGTATGACGCTGGGCACGCTGAACGAAGAGCAGGCGCAGCGCCTCTCGGCGGCCGGGCTGGACTACTACAACCACAACCTCGACACCTCGCCGGAGTTTTACGGCAATATCATCACCACCCGTACCTATCAGGAGCGTCTGGACACGCTCGATAAAGTGCGTGAAGCGGGGATCAAAGTGTGCTCGGGCGGTATCGTGGGTCTGGGTGAGACGGTGAAAGATCGCGCCGGTCTGCTGCTGCAGCTGGCGAATCTGCCGACGCCACCGGAAAGCGTGCCGATCAACATGCTGGTGAAGGTGAAAGGCACGCCGCTGGCGGATAACGAGGATGTGGATGCGTTTGATTTTATCCGCACCATCGCGGTAGCGCGCATCATGATGCCGACCTCTTATGTGCGCCTCTCTGCCGGTCGTGAGCAGATGAACGAGCAGACCCAGGCAATGTGCTTTATGGCCGGGGCCAACTCCATCTTCTACGGCTGCAAGCTGCTGACCACGCCGAACCCGGAAGAGGACAAAGACGTTCAGCTGTTCCGCAAGCTGGGGCTGAACCCGCACCAGACCGAGGTGCTGGCAGGGGATAACGAGCAACAGCAGCAGCTGGAGCAGCAGATTTTTAATGCCGACACCGATCAGTTCTACAACGCGGCAGCGGTATGACCTGGGAGGCACGTATCCATTCTGCGCTAGACGAGCGGCGGGCGGCAGATGCGTTTCGCGTACGCAGGGTTGTCGAAAACGGCGCAGGCCGTTTTCTGACCCGTGAGAACCGGCAGTTTTGTAACTTCTCCAGCAACGATTATCTTGGGCTGAGCCAGCATCCGGCTATCATCCGCGCCTGGCAGCAGGGCGCGGCGCAGTATGGCGTAGGCAGCGGCGGGTCCGGACACGTCAGCGGATACACCACCGCGCACCAGGCGCTGGAGGAGACGCTTGCCGACTGGCTGGGCTACCCGCGCGCGCTGCTGTTTATCTCGGGTTTCGCGGCCAATCAGGCGGTCATTACCGCGCTGATGGGGAAAAATGACCGCATTGTCGCCGACCGCTTAAGCCATGCCTCCCTGCTGGAGGCGGCGAATTTAAGCCCGGCGCAACTGCGCCGCTTTGCGCATAACGACGCGGGACAACTCGCTGCGCTGCTGGATAAACCCTGTGACGGGCAACAGCTGGTGGTCACGGAAGGGGTGTTCAGCATGGATGGCGACAGCGCGCCGCTTGCCGCGCTGCATGACGCGGCAAAACGGCAAAACGCCTGGCTGCTGGTGGATGATGCCCACGGCATTGGCGTGATGGGCGACGAGGGTCACGGTAGCGCGCATCAGCAGCAGGTGAAGCCGGAACTGCTGATTGTCACCTTCGGCAAAGGTTTTGGCGTGAGCGGGGCGGCTGTGCTGTGCAGCGAGTCCGTCGCGGACTATCTGCTGCAGTTTGCGCGGCATCTGATCTACAGCACCAGTATGCCCCCCGCGCAGGCGGTGGCGCTGTCTGCGTCTGTGCGGGTGATTCGTAGCGCCGAAGGCCGTGAACGTCGGGCTCGTCTGGCGGAACACATCCGGCGTTTTCGACAGGGTCTGGATCGGCTTCCCTTCCGGAGTACCGATTCGCAGAGCGCAATCCAGCCGGTAATCGTCGGTGAAAACAGCCTGGCACTCACGCTGGCGCATACGCTGCGCGAGCGGGGGATGTGGGTCACGGCCATCCGTCCGCCCACCGTGCCGCCGGGTACCGCCCGACTACGCCTCACGCTGACCGCGGCACACGAAGCCGACGATATTGATGCCCTTCTGGAGGCGTTGCATGTCGCCAGTCAATAAACAGGCCATTGCGGCGGCCTTTGGCCGGGCCGCGCGCAGCTACTCACAGCACGATGAACTTCAGCGTCAGAGCGCAGAGGGGCTGCTGGCGTTGCTCGGCGAAACGTGCTTTAGCCAGGTGCTGGACGCCGGGTGCGGTCCCGGCGGAAATAGCCGCTACTGGCGCGAAACAGGAAGCCTGGTGACGGCCATCGACCTCTCTCCTGACATGCTTGCAGAAGCAAGGCAGCAGCAGGCCGCGCATCACTATCTGGTGGCGGATATCGAAGCGATCCCGCTGGCAGACGCGCAATTCGACCTGGTCTGGAGCCATCTGGCCGTGCAATGGTGCAGCAGCCTGCCGCAGGCCTTAAGCGAGCTTTACCGCGTGGCGCGTCCGGGCGGGAGAGTCGCGTTTACCACGCTGCTGGAAAGCTCGTTACCGGAGCTCAACCAGGCCTGGCAGGCGGTAGATGAACAGCCGCACGCTAACCGGTTTTTAGCGCACGAACAGGTCACGCAGGCGCTGGCTGGCTGGCGCTATCAGGGTCAGGTGCAGACCATCACCCTCCATTTCAGCGACGCGCTCAGTGCCATGCGCTCGCTAAAAGGGATTGGCGCCACGCATCTGCATACCGGACGCGAGAAAAAACTGCTCACCCGGGGTCAGCTGCAGCGCCTGGAGCTGGCCTGGCCGAAGGAGCGGGGAGATTTCCCGCTCTCTTATCAACTTTTTCATGGGATTATAGAACGTGACTGAACGCTACTTTGTCACCGGAACGGATACGGAAGTGGGGAAAACGGTGGCCAGCGCTGCGTTGCTGCAGGCGGCGAGACGGCTGGGAAAAAACACCGCCGGTTATAAGCCGGTCGCTTCCGGCAGCGAGATGACCGCAGAAGGTCTGCGCAATACCGACGCGCTGGCGCTCCAGCGGAACAGCACCCTTGAGCTCGCCTATTCCGCGGTGAATCCGTATACCTTTGCCGAGCCGACGTCGCCGCACATCATCAGCGTCGATGAAGGCCGTCCGATTGATTTTGACGTGCTTTCAGCCGGATTACGGTCGCTGGAACGCCAGGCGGACTGGGTGCTGGTGGAGGGGGCCGGCGGCTGGTTTACGCCACTCTCGCAGGACCAGACGTTTGCTGACTGGGTGCAGCGCGAGCAGCTCCCGGTCATCCTGGTGGTGGGGGTGAAGCTCGGCTGTATTAACCATGCGATGTTGACCGCGCAGGCCGTTTCGCAGGCGGGGCTGCGTCTGGCTGGCTGGATCGCCAACGACGTGGTTGCCCCGGGCAAGCGGCATCAGGAGTATCTGGCGACGCTTAAGCGCGTTTTGCCTGCCCCTTTCCTCGGGGAGATCCCGTGGCTTGCGGACGAGGCCGAACGGGCCGAAACCGGGCGCTATCTTGACCTCAGCGCCTTGCTTCCAGCGACATCCAGTGCGCGATAAGCTCATCGTCCAGTTCGTTAACGTGGCCCTGGGCCACGTTACGCCCGCGATATAGCATACAAAAACGTTCCGCGACCCGGCGAATAAACGACAGCCGTTGTTCAGCCAGCAGCACCGTCATGCCCAGTTCGCGGTTCAGGCGTACCAGCAGCTGTGCCAGCCTGTGCGCAAAACCGTGACCGGCGCCATGCATCGGCTCATCGAGAATCAGCATCCGCGGACGGTTTACCAGCGCATTGGCCAGAGCCAGCTGGTACTGGTCGTCTGGCGAAAGGGCGTTGGCCCGGGTCTGACGTAACGGGTAGAGTTCGGGTAACAGATCGTACACCTCGCTTTTCGCTTGCGGATCGGGCTTCCCCATCGCCCGCATAGCGATATGCAGATTCTCCTCAATCGTTAACTGGGAGAAGATGCGCCTGTCCTGCGGGACATAGCCAATTCCCGGCCCTGAACGCTGTTCTGGCGCCGGGCTCAGCAAATCACGCGGCGGCGCGCCCGCTTCATGCCAGATGATGGTGCCGCTTTCCACGGGCACTTTCCCGGCGATGCAATTCATCAGGGTGGTTTTCCCCATTCCGGGCAGACCTACGACGCCCGTACACACCCCTTGCGGAAAATCTAAATCCACGTTCCATAGCGTATGTTGGCTTCCATAAAACTGGTTCACTGCACGCAGACTCAACATCTTTCTCTCCTTAAAAATGTGTGTAGGTGAGGCTCGATGTTGATTGTGCAAAACCCCTGCCAGAAAGCGGAAAGTGTTTAAAAAAGCGCCTTTTTTAGGACTATGTCACAGGAGGGAGGTTAAAAAAGCGAGGGAGTGCACATCAACGGTGCCGGCGGTGGTGAGTTGTGGTGCAGGAACAAGAATGATGAAATTGTGAGCTATATCTCATCGATTGGTTATGAAAGAGACAACTGTTAATCATCAAAAAATAGCTATAAAAATTTTTTCCTGCCGTCTCGTGGGAAAATCCGGGAATTTGCCGAGCGCCAGTCTGTATGGGCTGGAAGCAGTTATCCACTATTCCTGTGGATAACCATGTGCATTAGAGTTAGAAAACACGCGATAAGCGAGAGAAGACGCGGCTTTCGCCCAAATTGACGCGAAACGCGGCTTTAGAAAATATCGTTTATAATTTAATTGCTTAGATAAAAGCAATTCCCGTCACGAAAGTGTCACCCGTTGCCATAAAACTATCATTACCTGGCTTGACAAATGTTAAAAAAGAAAAAGTTCTGGGGATAACCTCACCTGACTGGTGTTTTATATTGTCACAGTCCAAATTTTGGCCGCTATCGCGCTAATCATTCAGGCGCTATGCTAAATATCCTGACATGCCACTGGTTTTTCATCCAGTGTTTTTTACTGGCAATCCTGGCAACAACGAGTAAAATTACTCACCTGCCGCTTATAACGTCATCAGGTTGTCGCCCATGAGTAAACCGTTCAAATTGAATTCTGCTTTCCGTCCATCTGGCGATCAGCCTGAGGCGATCCGCCGTCTGGAAGAGGGGCTGGAAGACGGGCTGGCACACCAGACGCTGCTGGGGGTAACCGGCTCCGGCAAAACGTTCACTATCGCCAACGTGATTGCCGATCTGCAGCGCCCCACGATGGTGCTGGCACCCAATAAAACCCTCGCCGCACAGCTTTACGGCGAAATGAAAGAGTTCTTCCCGGATAATGCCGTGGAGTATTTCGTCTCCTACTACGATTACTACCAGCCTGAGGCCTACGTCCCGAGCTCTGACACGTTCATTGAGAAAGATGCCTCGGTAAACGAACACATTGAGCAGATGCGTCTGTCGGCGACGAAGGCGCTGCTGGAGCGTCGCGATGTGGTGGTCGTGGCGTCGGTATCGGCTATCTACGGTCTGGGCGATCCGGACCTCTACCTGAAAATGATGCTGCACCTGACCCAGGGGATGATCATCGATCAGCGCGCGATTTTGCGCCGTCTGGCGGAGCTGCAGTACACCCGTAATGACCAGGCGTTCCAGCGCGGAACGTTCCGCGTTCGCGGTGAAGTGATTGATATCTTCCCGGCAGAATCTGACGATATTGCGCTGCGCGTAGAGTTGTTTGACGAAGAGGTCGAGCGCCTCTCGCTGTTCGACCCGCTGACCGGCCACATCGAGTCAGTCATTCAGCGCTATACCATCTACCCGAAAACGCACTATGTGACGCCACGCGAGCGTATTGTGCAGGCGATGGAAGAGATCAAATTCGAGCTGGCAGAACGCCGTAAAGTGCTTCTGGCGAACAATAAGCTGCTGGAGGAGCAACGCCTGACCCAGCGTACCCAGTTTGATCTGGAGATGATGAACGAGCTGGGCTACTGCTCCGGGATCGAAAACTACTCCCGTTTCCTCTCCGGTCGCGGGCCGGGTGAGCCACCGCCAACACTGTTTGACTATCTTCCGGCCGACGGTCTGCTGGTGATCGACGAATCCCACGTCACCATCCCGCAGATTGGCGGGATGTATCGCGGTGACCGGGCGCGCAAAGAGACGCTGGTGGAGTACGGATTCCGCCTGCCGTCCGCGCTGGATAACCGTCCAATGAAGTTTGAAGAGTTTGAGGCGCTGGCCCCGCAGACCATCTACGTCTCGGCAACCCCGGGCAACTATGAGCTGGAGAAATCCGGCGATGAGGTGGTTGACCAGGTTGTGCGTCCGACGGGGCTGCTGGACCCGGTTATCGAGGTGCGTCCCGTGGCGACGCAGGTGGACGATCTGCTCTCCGAGATCCGTGCCCGTTCCGCCATCAACGAGCGTGTGCTGGTGACCACGCTCACCAAACGTATGGCGGAAGATCTGACCGAGTATCTCGAAGAGCACGGCGAGAAGGTGCGTTATCTGCACTCGGATATCGATACCGTGGAGCGCATGGAGATTATTCGCGACCTGCGCCTGGGCGAGTTTGACGTGCTGGTGGGGATTAACCTGTTGAGGGAAGGTCTGGATATGCCTGAAGTCTCACTGGTGGCGATTCTGGATGCCGATAAAGAGGGCTTCCTGCGTTCTGAACGCTCTCTGATCCAGACCATTGGCCGCGCCGCGCGTAACGTCAACGGCAAAGCGATTCTGTACGGGGATAAAATCACCCCGTCGATGGCGAAAGCGATCGGTGAAACGGAGCGCCGTCGCGAGAAACAGCAGCGCTACAACGAAGAACACGGCATTACGCCGCAGGGGCTGAACAAGAAGGTGGTGGATATTCTGGCGCTGGGTCAGAACATTGCCAAAACCAAAGCGAAAGGCCGCGGCAAGGCGCGTTCAGTGGTGGAAGAAGATACCGTCGCGCTGACGCCGAAAGCGCTGCAGCAGAAAATCCACGAGCTGGAAGCGCAGATGATGCAGCACGCGCAGAACCTTGAGTTTGAAGAGGCGGCGCAGATCCGCGACCAGCTTCATCAGCTGCGGGATCTTTTCATCGCCGCATCTTAGTTAAAGCGGCGTGTTTTCTCCCTCTCCCTGTGGGAGAGGACCGGGGTGAGGGCATCAGGCCGCACAAAATGCGCCTAGCCCAGCGCCTGAATCGCTTTCTCCAGCGCTTCGCGCAGCAAGTGCCTGTCATGACGATATTTGATATCGCTGGCCTCCAGCGGCTCCTGTATCACCAGGCGATCGCCAATCCCTGACACATCAACTTTCGGTCCCACTACCACGCCGTCGATAATTTTCTTCCCGACGTACTGCTCCATCAGCTCCAGCTTGTCCGCCAGCGACAGGCTGGCCGCGGCCGGGCTCAGTTCACGGCCCAGGTTACCGATGTAGACCATCGGAGCAGGGGTTCTGCGCAGCGCCTGTGCCAGCTCTTTCACCAGCAGAATCGGCATCAGGCTGGTGTAAAAACTGCCGGGGCCGATCAGGATCACATCCGCCTCGGCGATGGCCTCAACCGCTTCGCGCGTGGCGGGGACGGCGGGGTAGGTCATCAGCTCTTTTGGCGGCAGGGTTAGCTGGTCGATATTCACTTCGCCGTACACTTCATGGCCATCCACGTCGATGGCCATCAAATCGACCGGCTGTTCAGACATCGGGATCAGGAACGCATCCACTTTAAGCAGATTACGTATCAGATTGATGGCTTCCAGCGGGCGCACGCTCAGGTGATCGAGAGCCTTAAGCATTAAATTTCCGAGGTTATGCCCGGAAAGTTCCCCATTCCCGCCGAAACGGTACTCAAACATCGCCGAGGCGACGCTCGGTTCGGTAATCAGCTGGTTCAGGCAGTTGCGCATATCGCCCCAGGCGATACCCCCTTCCGCACGTCGGATGCGCCCCGTAGAGCCACCGTTATCCGTGGTTGTCACTATCCCTGTCAGTCTGGAGCCGAGTGAAGACAATGAGGACATCACTCGCCCGAGACCGTGGCCTCCGCCGAGTGCGACCACACGGTCAAGATCCGCAAAAGTGCGATTGCGCATACCTGTTCCTTATCACGTTTGATCTGCGTAACACTACCTTAACTACCCCTAAAAGACGATGCCCTACCGGACGCAAAATGACACATATCAATGCGAAGAGGCTGTTTTTGAGTATTCTGTAGCGAAAATACACGATTATGTCGTTATGTAGTTATTTATATAGCGTTAAGCGAGAATAGCGGTGAGAGGATTTACGCGCTACTATCGCCATAACCACGTTTTCAAATTTGAAAACATACACTCTAGCCTTTGTGCCTGTGTCGAAAGATATGGCGCTCTGGCCGTGGCGAATTTGCCACCAGGGTACAGAAAGAAATGACTGTGCCTCCCGTATCTGGAAAGGTGTACATGGCTTCACAACTTACTGATGCTTTCGCGCGTAAGTTTTATTACTTACGTCTGTCGATTACCGATGTGTGCAACTTCCGTTGCACTTACTGTCTGCCCGACGGCTACAAACCGGGCAGCGTCACCAATAACGGCTTTCTCTCCGTGGATGAAGTGCGCCGCGTCACGCGCGCCTTCTCTGAGCTTGGCACCGAAAAAGTGCGTCTGACCGGCGGTGAACCCTCGCTGCGTCGCGACTTCCCTGAGATCATTGCCGCCGTGCGTGAAAACGAGCGCATCCGCCAGATTGCGGTCACCACCAACGGTTACCGTATGGCCCGCGATGTGGCCATCTGGCGTGATGCCGGCTTAACCGCCATCAACGTCAGCGTGGACAGCCTTGATGCCCGCCAGTTCCACGCCATTACCGGCCAGGATAAATTCCAGCAGGTTATGGACGGCATCGACGCGGCATTTGCGGCTGGCTTCGAAAAGGTCAAAGTCAACACCGTACTGATGCGTGACGTGAACCATCATCAGCTGGACACCTTCCTGGCGTGGATCAAATCCCGTCCCATTCAGTTGCGTTTTATCGAGCTGATGGAAACCGGTGAGGGCAGCGAGCTGTTCCGCCGCCATCACATCTCCGGCATGGTGCTGCGCGACGAGCTCCTGAAACGCGGTTGGATCCACCAGATTCGCCAGCGCAGCGATGGCCCGGCGCAGGTCTTCTGCCACCCGGATTACGAAGGTGAGATAGGGCTTATCATGCCCTATGAGAAAGACTTCTGCGCCAGCTGTAACCGTCTGCGCGTCTCCTCCGTGGGCAAACTGCACTTATGTCTGTTTGGCGACGGTGGCGTTGAGCTACGCGATCTGCTGGCAGATGATACCCAGCAGAGTGCGCTTGAAGCGCGGATCTCTGAGGCCCTGACGCATAAAAAACAGACCCACTTCCTGCATCAGGGCAATACCGGCATCACTCAGAACCTGTCCTACATCGGCGGGTAATCAGGCTTAAGAGGGAATCAAAAAATGAGTCAGGTAAGCGCAGAATTTATCCCGACACGCATTGCTATCCTTACCGTTTCCGATCGCCGTGGCGAAGAGGATGATACCTCCGGCCACTGGCTGCGCGAGGCGGCCCATGACGCAGGACATAAGATCGTCGATAAAGCGATCGTCAAAGAGAACCGCTACGCCATTCGCGCGCAGGTCTCTCAGTGGATCGCCAGTGATGAGGTGCAGGTGGTGCTGATCACCGGCGGCACCGGCTTTACCACGGGCGATCAGGTACCTGAAGCGCTGATCCCGCTGTTCGACCGCGAAGTGGAAGGCTTCGGCGAGGTGTTCCGCATGCTCTCCTTTGAAGAGATTGGTACTTCCACGCTGCAGTCGCGTGCCGTTGCCGGGGTGGCTAACAAAACCCTGATTTTCGCCATGCCGGGTTCGACCAAAGCCTGCCGCACCGCGTGGGAAAACATCATCGCCCCGCAGCTGGATGCCCGTACCCGTCCGTGTAATTTCCATCCCCATTTAAAGAAATAAGCTATGTCACAACTGACCCACATTAACGCCGCTGGCGAAGCGCATATGGTGGACGTCTCCGCCAAAGCCGAAACGGTGCGCGAGGCGCGCGCGGAAGCGTTCGTCACTATGCTGCCAGAAACCCTGGCGATGATTATCGACGGCAGTCATCACAAGGGTGACGTATTTGCCACGGCCCGTATTGCGGGTATTCAGGCCGCGAAACGCACCTGGGACTTAATCCCGCTTTGCCACCCGCTGATGCTGAGCAAAGTGGAAGTGAACCTGCAGGCGCAGCCGGAGCACAGCCGCGTGCGCATTGAATCGTTGTGCCGTTTAACCGGGAAAACCGGCGTGGAGATGGAGGCGCTGACGGCGGCCTCCGTCGCCGCGCTGACCATCTACGACATGTGCAAAGCGGTACAGAAAGATATGGTGATTGGCCCGGTTCGCCTGCTGGCAAAAAGCGGCGGCAAGTCCGGTGATTTTAAGGTGGACAGCGATGATTAAGGTGCTCTTTTTTGCCCAGGTGCGTGAACTGGTGAATACCGACAGCCTGACGCTGGATGCCTCTTTTGAAAACGTTGCGGCTCTGCGTGCGCATCTGGCGGCACAAAGCGACCGCTGGGCGCTGGCGCTGGACGAAGGCAAGCTGCTGGCCGCCGTGAATCAGACGCTGGTGGAATTCACCCATCCGCTGAAGGCAGGGGATGAAGTGGCTTTCTTCCCGCCGGTGACAGGGGGCTAAGATGGCGGAAACCCGAATTCTGGTAGGTCCTGAGCGCTTCAGTGTTGGTACAGAATACAGCTGGCTGGCGGAGCGCGATGAAGACGGCGCCGTTGTTACCTTCACCGGCAAGGTGCGCAACCACAACCTCGGCGACAGCGTGAAGGCGCTGACGCTGGAACACTATCCCGGCATGACGGAGAAATCGCTGGCGGAGATTGTGGACCAGGCGCGAAGCCGCTGGCCGCTTGGGCGCGTCACGGTGATTCACCGCATCGGTGAGATGTGGCCTGGCGAGGAGATTGTCTTCGTCGGGGCGACCAGCGCACACCGCGGCAGCGCGTTTGCCGCCGGGGAGTTCATTATGGATTACCTTAAAACCAGAGCGCCGTTCTGGAAGCGCGAGGCCACGCCGGAAGGCGAACGGTGGGTCGAGTCCCGCGACAGCGATAAACAGGCCGCCAGCCGTTGGTAGTCGGTTTACGTGGATGTGTTACTCTTAACGTGTGTGTCTACTTAATCTTAATCAGGAGTGAATCATGGACCGATTTCCGCGTTCCGATTCAATAGTACAGCAGACCCGTAGCGGGCTGCAGACGTATATGGCTCAGGTGTATGGCTGGATGACGGTCGGCTTACTGCTTACCGCGTTTATCGCGTGGTATGCAGCGAACACCCCTGAGCTGATGATGTTTATCTTCTCCAGCAAAATCACCTTCTTTGGGCTGATTATCGCGCAGCTGGCGCTGGTGTTTGTGCTCTCAGGCCTGGTGCAAAAGCTGAGTGCCGGCATGGCAACGACCCTGTTTATGCTCTATTCGGCGTTAACGGGGCTGACGCTTTCCAGCATTTTCATCGTTTACACCTACTCTTCCATCGCCAGCACCTTCGTGGTAACCGGCGGGATGTTTGGTGCGATGAGCCTCTACGGTTACACCACCAAACGCGATCTGAGCGGCTTCGGTAGCATGCTGTTCATGGGGCTGATCGGTATCGTGCTGGCGTCGCTGGTAAACTTGTGGCTGAAGAGCGAAGCGCTGATGTGGGCGGTGACCTACATTGGGGTGGTGGTCTTCGTGGGGCTGACGGCGTATGACACCCAGAAGCTGAAAAACATTGGCGAACAGATCGACGTGCGCGACAGCTCTAACCTGCGCAAATACTCGATTCTGGGCGCGCTGACGCTCTATCTGGACTTCATCAACCTGTTCCTGATGCTGCTGCGCATTTTCGGCAACCGTCGCTAAGGTTGTTTTGCCGGGTGGCGGTGCGGTCTGGTGCCCTCACCCTGACCCTCTCCCACGGGAGAGGGAACAAACACTAAAAACGGCAACAAGGTTGCCGTTTTGCTTTTATTTGGCCATCGCCTTCTCGTTCTTCGCCCGTAACTTCTTCGCCCGACTCTCCAGCACCAGATAACAGACCGTTGCCAGCGCCAGCGGCAGGAAGTAATAGAGCATGCGGTAGGCGAGCAGGGCCGCAATGATGGTGCCCTGAGAGACATGTTCTCCGGCCAGCAGAGCGATGAAGACCGCCTCCAGCACGCCGATCCCCGCCGGAATATGCACGATCACCCCGGCAATACTGCTCACCAGCAGCACGCCCAGCACGAAGAAGTAATTCACGTCTTCACCCATCAACAGCCAGATGATGGCTCCCATCGCCATCCAGTTAGCGCTGGACACGGCCATCTGCAGCACCGCGAACTTCCACGAAGGCAATACCAGTTTTTGCCCTTTGATCGTCATATGACGACGTTTCGCAAACGCACAGGCCCAGAGATAAACGGCGATAATCAACAGCAGCACGATGCCCAGTATGCGCAGGGTGGTTTCGTCGATATACCAGTGCGCGGGCAGCTGTACCACGCCGACAGTAAATATCACCCCGCCAAGCAGAATATAGCCCAGCCAGTTGGTGGTGATGCTCAGGGAAAAAATGCGCGTAATTGTCCCGCCTGGCAGGCCCAGGCGTGAGTACAGGCGATAGCGCATGCCAATCCCCCCGACCCAGGTGCTCAGCGTCAGGTTAAAGGCGTAGCAGATAAACGACACCAGCATGACCTGACGTTTGGCCAGCTTGTGGCCGCAGTAAGCCCGGCCCAGCAGGTCATAGCAGCCATACATCAGGTAGCTCACGATAACCAGCCCAAGCGCCCCCAGCAGCACCATCCGGTTATAGTTGCGGATAACTTTCCACACCTCTTCCCAGTCAACTTTCTGCGCATAAACCACCAGCAGAACCGCGACGGCGATGAAAAACAGCCAGGTCAGGATCTTTTTTGCCAGCCGCCAGCGCGGATGTGATTTCGACATCAGGGTTTGCCTCCGTCTTCCGCTTCAATACGGTCCTGGGTTTCCATTTCCGGTTGTACCGGCGGGTCCACCTGCGCCAGTTTCGGCGTATGCGCCGGCAGCCAGCCGACCATCGCCGGGAAATGGCGCAGGAAGTGGAACACCACCACGCTGATGCCCAGGTTCCACCAGGTGCGTTTGGGGACCATGGATTCATCCACCCGCACGCAGTCGTTGACGATCAGCGCCTGCAGGTTATCCCGCAGGGTCTGGTTAAACTGGCGATCGTGAATGATCAGGTTGGCTTCCAGATTGAGCGACAGGCTAAGGGGATCAAGGTTACTGGAACCGACGGTTGCCCAGTGGTCGTCCATCAGCGCGACTTTGCCGTGCAGCGGCCGACGGCGATATTCGTAGATTTGTACGCCGCCTTTCACCAGATAGTTATACAGCAGTCGCGCTCCGACTTTGACGATGGGCATATCCGGCTCGCCTTGCACAATCAGCTTCACCCGCACCCCGCGTCGGGCCGCATTGCGCATGGCATGCAGCAGGCGATAGCCCGGGAAAAAGTAGGCGTTGGCGATGATCACTTCGCGCTTCGCGTTGGCCAGCATCTTAAGATAGTGACGTTCAATATCATCCCGGTGCTCACCGTTATCCCGCCAGACGAAAAGCGCCTGCGCTTCGCCGGGTTTGCGGTTCTCTTCCGGGCGATGATGGCGTCGCCACCAGCGGCGAACGGCCTCTTTCCCCGGCAGGTTTTCCAGCTCAAACAGTAAAATGTCCTGTACCACCGGGCCTTCAATGCGGATTGCGTAGTCCTGCTTCGCTTCCGGGCCATAGTCGGACATGTGTTCCGCGGAGTAGTTAATGCCGCCAACAAACGCTACCGTCTCATCCACCACCACAATTTTGCGGTGCATCCGGCGGAAAAGGTTGGTCCGCATGCCGAACAGGCGAGGGCCGGGATCGTAGTAGCGGAACACCACGCCCGCGGCGGTCAGTTCATTAACGAACGCGTCGCTGAGGTCCGGCGAGCCATAGCCATCCAGCAGCACCTCAATTTTGACGCCGCGTCGGGCGGCGCGCAGCAGCACGCTGTGCAACTGCTTGCCAACGTTATCTTCGAACCAGATAAAGGTTTCGAGGATCACCTTCTGCTGAGCGTTATCAATGGCCTTAAACACGGCCGGGTAATACTCGTCCCCGTTGACCAGCAGCGTGATCCGGTTGCCTTCCTGCCAGGAACATTTCATAAGTGGATCTCCGCGCTGAGCGGGGCATGGTCGGAAAGATGCCGCCAGTTGAGGAGCGCCAGCGCGGTAGGGCTGCTGGCATGGGCATTTTTCACGTAAATGCGATCAAGGCGCAGCAGCGGAAACCGCACCGGAAACGTGCGCGCAGGCCTGCCGTTCGCCCGGGTGAAAATCTCCTCCAGCCCGGCATCCACTTTCAACGGATGGTTTGCCCGCTGTCGCCAGTCATTGAAATCGCCAGCCACGACAACAGGTTCACCGTCAGGCAGCGCGTTGGCCCATTCGGCCAGCATTTTCAGCTGCGCCTGACGATGGGCTTCGCGAAGTCCCAGGTGAACGCAGCCGACATGGATCGGCAGATCAAGATTGGGCGGTGTAATGCGGCAGTAAAGCAGCCCGCGTTTTTCACTCTCCCCGACGGAAACGTCGCGGTTTTCGTAATGTTCTATGGGATAACGCGACAGCACCGCGTTGCCGTGATGCCCTTCAGGATAGACCGCATTGCGGCCATAAGCGTAATCACTCCACATGGTGTCGGCCAGAAATTCGTAGTGCGGCGTGTCGGGCCAGTTTTCAAAGTGGAGCGGATGCACTTCGTGGGCGCCCATCACTTCCTGCAGGCAGACAATATCCGCGCTGACGGTGCGCACCGCGTCGCGCAGCTCCGGTAAAATGAAGCGGCGGTTAAATGCTGTGAAGCCTTTATGAATGTTTATCGTCAGCACTTTAAGCGAGAAATGCTGCATTTTTTTCGTCATAAGCTCCTTCCTGAGTGACTATCCCGATGAAAATAAAGTGTAGTCGTCGTCACAAAAAGATGCGGCGTTACGGAATTTTCCGTAAAGTGCGGTAGTCTGATTAAGCAGAGAAAAATCCTTCAGGAGAGAAGCCATGAAGTGGCAACAACGTGTTCGTGTCGCAACTGGCCTGAGTTGCTGGCAGATAATGTTGCATTTACTGGTCGTGGCCGTACTGGTGATGGGCTGGATGAGCGGCACGCTGGTGCGTGTTGGCCTGGGACTATGCGTCCTTTATGGCGTCACCGTACTGTCGATGCTGTTTTTACAGCGCCACCATGAAGCGCGCTGGCGCGAGGTGGGTGACGTGCTCGAAGAGCTCACCACCACCTGGTATTTTGGTGCAGCGATGATTGTGCTTTGGCTATTGTCTCGCGTGCTGCAAAACAACCTGCTGCTGGCCCTGGCCGGTCTGGCTATTCTTGCCGGGCCTGCGGTGGTCTCGTTGCTGACGAAAGAGAAAAAGCTACGCGATGTTGCGTCTAAACATCGCGTACGCCACTGAGCCCGTCGTGGCCGCGATGACCAGTAGCGGCCACAAACTTCCCCAGACAATATCCAGACTCGCATTCTTCAGATAAATTTGCTTGGTGATATCCGTAAAGTGACGAATCGGGTTTATCCACGTCAGATCCTGTAGCCACACAGGCATATTCTCAACTGGCGAGACATACCCCGAGAGCAGGATCGCGGGCATCATAAAGACGAACACTCCGATAAACGCCTGCTGCTGCGTCGAACAGAGCGCGGAAATCAGCAGTCCAAACCCCACCAGCGACAGCCCGTAAATCACCATGGTGAAGTAAAACAGCGCCAGCGAGCCGGCGAACGGGATCTGGTAGGCCCAGATACCCACCCCCAGCACGATGGTGGCCTGGAAAGTGGCGACAATCAGCGCCGGCACCGCTTTGCCGACAAAGATTTGCCAGGTGGCGAGCGGGGAAACCAGCAGCTGATCCAGCGTGCCCTGTTCGCGTTCGCGGGCGACGGAGAGAGAGGTCACAATCATCACCCCGATGGTGGTGATCATGGCGATCAGCGACGGCACCACAAACCATTTGTAGTCCAGGTTCGGGTTGTACCAGTTACGCACCACCAGTTCACTGTTGTTGGGTTTCGGTTTTCCCTCCATCAGCTCCTGCTGGTAATCCTTCACTATCTGCTGCAGATAGTTGGCCGCGATCTGGGCGCTGTTAGAGTTACGCCCGTCGAGGATCAGCTGAATCGGCGCGGTCTGGAAGGTGTCCAGGTTGCGGGAAAAATCCGCCGGGAAACGCACCAGCAGCAGCGCTTTTTGGGTGTCGATAGTGGGCTTAATCTCCTGCGGGCTTTTCAGCAGCAGGACATGGGTAAAGGCTTTCGCACGGGCAAAGCGCTGGGTCAGCTCGACGGCATGTTTGCCGTTGTCTTCGTTGTAGATGGCGATGGTGGCGTTGGTCACCTCAAGGGTGGCGGCAAACGGAAACAGTAATACCTGAATCAGCACCGGCAGCACCAGAATGGCGCGGGTTTGCGGCTCGCGCAGCAGGGATTGCAGCTCTTTGCGTATTAACGTCCATAAACGGTGAAACATGTTCGCTCCTTAATCCAGTCGCCGTTTGGTTTTCATCCACGTCAAACCAATAAACATCACCGCTGAGGCCATTAAAAACAGCGTGTTGATAATCAGCACCACCGGAATATTCCCCGCCAGAAACAGGCTTTGCAGGGTACTCACGAAGTAGCGCGCCGGAATCACGTAGGTCACGGCGCGGATCACGGCAGGCATACTGTCTATCTGGAAGATAAACCCTGAGAGCATTATCGAGGGCAGGAAAGCGGCGTTCAGCGCCACCTGCGCGGCATTAAACTGGTTGCGGGTAATGGTGGAGATGAGCAGCCCCATGCCCAGCGTGCTGAGTAAAAACAGGCTGGTGATAAAGAACAGCACGATGAGTGAACCGCGATACGGGACGCCGAGGATAAAAACGGACACCAGCATGCAGAGCAGCATCGCCAGCATGCCGAGAAAGTAGTAAGGGATAAGCTTACACAGCAGCAGCTCGACGCGCGTCACTTCGGTTGAAAGCAGGGCCTCCATGGTGCCGCGTTCCCACTCGCGGGCGATCACCAGCGAGGTCAGTATCGCGCCGATCACCGTCATGATAATGGTCACCGCGCCCGGAATAATAAAGTGCTGGCTGATGGCGGCAGGGTTAAACCAGTAGCGCGTCTGCACGTCGATTAGCGGTTTAAATTCTTCGCCCCGATCCTCGGCGCGCTGCATTTGCCATAGCTGCCAGATACCTTCCACGTAGCCCTGAACGAAGTTCGCGGTATTCGGCTCGCTGCCGTCGGTAATGACCTGGATCGGCGCATCGGTATTCGCACGCGCCATGTTGGCGGCAAAATCCACAGGAATAACGATCAGACCGCGAATTTTCCCGGCCTGCATTTTCTGGATTAATTCCTGCCGGTTATCGCTGATGGTGGCATCAATGTAGGGCGAGCCGGTCATGGCGTGGGTGAAGTCCAGCGCCTCTTCGCTCTGCTGTTCCAGCAATATCCCAACCCGCAGCTTGCTGGAGTCCAGATTAATACCGTAGCCAAAGATAAACAGCAGCAGCAGGGGGATCACCACCGCAATCAGCCAGCTACTCGGGTCACGCACGATCTGCCGCGTCTCTTTAACGCACAGCGCGCGGACCCTGCGCCAGGAAATGGCATTACTGCGCATGGGCATTCTCCTTATCCCATTCGTGGATGAGGGTGATAAACGCCTGCTCCATGGTCGGGTCCGGAACCTCATCGTCGGCGGCCTGCGCCTTCAGGTCGTCGGGGGTGCCGTGAGCAATCAGCTTGCCGCGATACACCAGCCCGATGCGGTCGCAATACTCTGCCTCGTCCATAAAGTGGGTGGTGACCATGACGGTCACCCCTTTTTCCACCATGCTGTTGATATGCAGCCAAAACTCGCGGCGGGTGAGGGGATCAACGCCGGAGGTTGGCTCATCCAGAAACAGAATATCGGGCTCGTGCATCAGCGAACAGGCCAGCGCCAGCCGCTGCTTAAAACCGAGCGGCAGTTCGTCGGTGGCGTGAGAGGCGATGCTGGTTAACCCGAAGGCCTCGCTCATGCGGCGAATTTTCTCATTCTGCGCCCGCCCACGCAGGCCATACACCCCGGAGAAAAAGCGCAGGTTTTGCTCTACGGTCAGGTTGCCATACAGGGAGAACTTCTGCGCCATATAGCCCAGATGCTGGCGCGCTTTACCGGAGCTGACCTTAAGATCCATATCCAGCACCAGCGCTTTACCAGACGTCGGGACCAGCAGACCACACATCATCTTAAAGGTGGTGGACTTCCCCGCGCCGTTCGGCCCGAGCAGGCCAAAAATTTCCCCGCGCTTCACCGCGAAGTTGACGTTGTCGGTGGCGGCGAAATCACCAAACTTTTTGGTCAGGGATTTGGCTTCAATCACCGTTTCCCCGGGTGTCCCTTCCACCGTGTGCAGGATTGCGCCGAGGGGGGACTCCGATGTGCCGGCACCTCCCAGCAGGTCGATAAACGCATCTTCAAAACGCGGCGCGGTTTCTTCCATCTCGAGCTCAGGCATGCCCTGCGCACGGCGAATATCGTCAACGGTGGCCTCTTTTTTGAGGATCACCCGCACAGAACGTCCCTGAATCATCCCGTCGCTGATCTGCGGCAGTTTCAGTACCCGCTGAAGCAGCTTGCGGTTGGATTCCTGCGGACTGTGCAGCAGGAAACTGCGCCCGGCCATGCTCTGCGTCAGCGTCGTCGGCTCGCCCTGGTAGAGCAGTTCGCCTTCGTTCATCAGCAGCACGTCCCGGCACTGTTCGGCTTCGTCGAGGTAGGAGGTACTCCAGAGGATCAGCATCCCGTCGCCTGCCAGCTCGTGCACCATCTGCCACAGCTCGCGGCGCGAAATCGGGTCAACGCCCACGCCGGGCTCATCCAGCAACAGGACCTTCGGCTCGCCCACCAGCGTGCAGGCCAGGCCCAGCTTCTGCTTCATCCCGCCGGAGAGCTTGCCCGCCAGCCGGTCCGTGAAGGGACTGAGGGAGGTGAACGCCAGCAGGCGGGCGAAGGTTTTCTGCCGCGTTTCGCCGGTAACGCTGCGCAGATCGGCATACAGGTTCAGGTTTTCCATCACCGTCAGATCTTCATACAGGCCAAACTTCTGCGGCATATAGCCAAGCATGGCGTGCAGCGCACCGTCGTCCTTAATCGGGTCAAGCCCCAGCACGCTGGCTGAGCCTTCATCCGGCTTCAGCAGGCCGGCCAGCATCCGCATCAGGGTGGTTTTGCCTGCGCCGTCCGGGCCCACCAGCCCGGTGACATAGCCTTTCTGGATGGTGCAGTTCAGCGGGGCAACCGCGGGTTTATCCATTCCCTTAAAGCGTTTAACCAGATTGTTGAGCTGAATAACCGCGTCATTCATGTCGTTCCCCGTTGTTCACTTTTACGGTAACAGGCATGCCCTGACGCAGCGCGTCGTCCGCATCGGTCACAATGATGCGCAGGCGATAGACCAGGTCGGTGCGCAGGTCTGGGGTTTCAACGGTTTTCGGTGTGAATTCGGCGGTAGGGGAGACAAAGCCCACTTTGCCGTGATACGGCTTGTCCGGGCGGCCATCCGTATAGAGCAGCAGCTCGCGGCCCGGCTGCATCTGGCCGAGATTCGGCTCGTCGATGTAAGCGCGTACCCAGACCGGGCGGGTCAGGGAGAGGGTTAAGACGGTGCTGCCCGCACTGAGCATGCTGCCCGGCTCCACGGCGCGGGTCATCAGCGTGCCGTCTGACGGTGCCACCAGCGTGGTGTCGTGCAGATCCAGTTCCGCCTGGGCCAGCTGCGCCTGCGCCTGTTCAAGGCTGGCTTTGGCCTGCGCAATGTCCTGCGGACGGTTACCGGTGCGGTACTGGCTCAGCTTGTCCTGGGCGGATTTCAGCGTCGCCTGGGCCTGATCGCGTGATGACCGGGCATTTTCCAGATCGTTAGCGGAAATCGTACGGCTTTTCCATAGCCCCTGCTGGCGGGCATAGAAGTTCTGCGCGTAGTCATAGGCCGCCTGCGCCTGTTTGACGGCCGCCGCGGCCTGGGCAATCTCTTCATCGCGGTAGCCGGCCAGCATCAGATCATACTGCGCCTGGGCAACGGACACGCCGGCTTTGGCCTGCAGCAGCGCATTTTCAAAAGGCGCTTTGTCGAGCATACCCAGCGTCTGGCCCGCCTTAATGGCATCGCCTTCGTCAACGTTCAGCGAGGCGAGACGTCCGCCGACCCGGAAACTCATATTCACCGTGCGAATATCAACATTACCGTACAGCGTCAGGCCCCGGTCCTGATGGCTCTGATACCACAGCCAGCCCCCGACTCCCGCAGCAAGCAAAACAACAACCACCAGAAGGATGGCGACAGGTTTTTTCATGACTTCAGGCTCCTTTGCGTTAAGCCTTGCAGGATCAGATCGAGATGACAGGCGATGACCTGGCTAATCTGCGCGGCTTTATCCTCATCAAATTGTGTCCAGCCGGTGCGTAACAGGATGGTCTCCCGGCCCAGACGGAAGGCCAGGATTTCACCCAGCAGGGCGTGGGTATGCAAAATTGTCCCGGTATCGTCGGCATCCCGTCCGGTATAGGCGGCAATGAGCCGGGTCAGGTGGGTATGCATCGGGGCAATCACCCGATCGTGTACCCGCTGGTAGGCGGCAGTGGGGGAGAGCTGCTCGCGGGAGATAAACTTGCTCAGGTTGAGCGTATCGTCGTGCGTCAGCAGGCGGATCATGTTGTGACAGGCATTAAGAATCAGCTGGCGGATGGCCTCGCGATCGGGCGCAGGCTGGCTGAGCAGCGCGGTGGCTTCCTCGACGTGCGGGTGAAATTGCGTGCCGATAAAATCAGCGATCCAGTCGGCGCAGGCGAGGTATAAATCCTCTTTTGAGCCAAAATAGTAGGGAATGGCAGCGATGTTCTGTCCGGCCAGCGCCGCGATATCCCGGGTAGTCGCGTGCAGCCCGTACTCGCCAAACTGCGCCAGCGCGGCGGCAATAAGCTGATTTTTGGCCTGTTCACCTTTTGATGTCGTCGGGGTTGTATTCATGGTGGCATTAAAAATTAATCAATCGATTGATTAAGACTATGCCTGATTCCCCTTCTCGTCGAGGGAACTGAGGGATATTTTATGCGCCACGTCACAAAAGCTGCTACACTCCGCCCCTTCGCGACATTGTGGTTTTTGTCCTCCTAATTGTTATATCTCCCTGAAAACTACACCTGTGATGGTCGGGGCGGTTCGGAGTTTTTATGTCTTTTGATTCCCTTGGCCTGAACCCGGAAATTCTGCGCGCGATCGCAGAGCAGGGCTACGTTGAGCCAACCCCAATCCAGCAGCAGGCGATCCCCGCCGTCCTGCAGGGCCGCGACCTGATGGCCAGCGCCCAGACCGGGACCGGTAAAACCGCGGGCTTTACCCTGCCGCTGTTAGAGCTGCTGGTAAAAAATCAGCCGCACGCCAAGGGCCGTCGCCCGGTCCGCGCGCTGATCCTCACCCCAACCCGTGAGCTGGCCGCCCAGATTGGTGAGAACGTGCGTGACTATAGCCGCTATCTCAACATTCGCTCGCTGGTCGTTTTCGGTGGTGTCAGCATTAACCCGCAGATGATGAAGCTGCGCGGCGGTGTGGACGTGCTGGTGGCCACGCCGGGCCGTCTGCTGGACCTGGAACACCAGAACGCGGTGAAGCTGGATAACGTTGAAATTCTGGTGCTGGACGAAGCCGACCGCATGCTCGACATGGGCTTTATTCACGACATTCGCCGCGTGCTGGCTAAACTGCCGCCGCGTCGTCAGAACCTGCTCTTCTCCGCGACCTTCTCCGACGAAATCAAGGCGCTGGCGGAAAAACTGCTGCATAACCCGCTGGAAGTGGAAGTGGCGCGCCGCAACACCGCCTCCGAACAGGTGACACAGCACGTTCACTTTGTGGATAAAAAGCGTAAGCGGGAACTGCTCTCGCAGATGATCGGCCAGGGCAACTGGCAGCAGGTGCTGGTCTTTACCCGCACCAAGCACGGCGCGAACCATCTGGCGGAACAGCTTAACAAAGACGGCATTCGCAGTGCGGCGATCCACGGCAACAAGAGCCAGGGCGCGCGTACCCGTGCGCTGGCGGACTTCAAGTCTGGCGATATCCGCGTGCTGGTGGCGACCGACATCGCCGCCCGTGGCCTCGACATTGAAGAGCTGCCGCACGTGGTGAACTACGAGCTGCCAAATGTGCCGGAAGACTACGTGCACCGTATTGGCCGTACCGGTCGCGCGGCGGCAACCGGTGAAGCGCTCTCGCTGGTGTGCGTGGATGAGCACAAACTGCTGCGCGATATCGAACGCCTGCTGAAGAAAGAGATCCCGCGTATCGAAACCCCGGGCTATGAAGTGGACCCGTCAATCAAAGCCGAGCCGATTCAGAATGGTCGTCAGGGTGGTCGCGGTCAGGGCGGCGGCGGTCGTGGCCAGCAGCCACGTCGTGGTGAAGGCGGTGCGCCGAAATCATCGGGCAAACCTCCGCGTCGTAACAACGAGGCCAAACCCGCCGGTGAAAATCCGTGGCGCAGTGGTGAAGGCAAGCCTGCAGGGGAAGGGCAGCGCCGACGCCGCCCGCGCAAACCTGCTAACCCGCAGTAATCTGGAAGCCCGGTCGTAAAGCCGGGCTTTTCTTTTTGCGGCAGAGAAGAGAAAGTGCCACAATAGTGGCTGTTTATACAGTGTTTCAGGTTTTCCGATGGCTTTAACCGCTGCGCTCAAGGCGCAAATTGGCGCATGGTATAAGGCGCTACAGCAGCAGATCCCCGATTTTATCCCCCGAGCGCCGCAGCGGCAGATGATTGCTGATGTGGCAAAAACGCTCGCCGGGGACGACGGGCGACATCTGGCGATTGAAGCCCCGACCGGCGTCGGGAAAACCCTGTCGTATCTCATTCCCGGCATCGCCATCGCGCGGGAGGAGGACAAAACGCTGGTGGTCAGCACCGCCAACGTGGCCTTGCAGGACCAGATCTTTAGTAAAGATTTACCGCTGCTGCGCAAAATCATCCCCGACCTGCGGTTTACGGCCGCCTTCGGCCGCGGGCGCTACGTCTGCCCGCGTAATCTGGCAGGGCTTGCCAGCAACGAGGCGTCGCAACAGGATTTGTTGGCGTTCCTCGACGACGATCTCACGCCAAACAACAAAGCCGAGCAGGAGCTCTGCGCAACGCTTAAAGGCGATCTTGATGGCTATAAGTGGGACGGCCTGCGCGATCACACCGATAAAGCCATCAGCGACGATCTGTGGCGCAGGCTCAGCACCGACAAAGCCAGCTGTCTGAACCGCAACTGTCACTACTACCGCGAATGCCCGTTCTTCGTCGCGCGGCGCGAAATTCAGGAAGCCGAAGTGGTGGTGGCTAACCACGCCCTGGTGATGGCGGCGCTGGAGAGCGAAGCGGTGCTGCCGGAGCCGAAAAACCTGCTGCTGGTGCTCGACGAAGGACACCATCTGCCCGACGTGGCGCGCGACGCGCTGGAGATGAGCGCGGAAATTACCGCGCCCTGGTTCCGCCTGCAGCTGGATCTCTTCTGCAAGCTTGTCGCCACCTGCATGGAGCAGTTCCGCCCGAAAACCACGCCCCCGCTGGCGGTGCCCGAGCGGCTGAGCGACCATTGCGAAGAGGTCTACGGCCTGATTGCCTCGCTCAACAACATTTTGAATCTTTATCTTCCGGCAGCCCAGGAGGCCGAGCACCGCTTCGCCATGGGAGAGCTGCCGGAAGAGGTGATGGAGATTTGCCAGCAGCTGGCGAAGCATCTGGAAAAGCTGCGCGGTCTGGCAGAGTTGTTCTTAAACGATCTCAGCGAGAAAACGGGCACCCACGACGTCGTGCGCCTGCACCGCATTCTGCTGCAGATGAACCGCGCGCTGGGGATGTTCGAAGCGCAGAGCAAGCTCTGGCGGCTGGCCTCAATGGCGCAGGCCTCCGGCGCGCCGGTTACCAAATGGGCCACCCGCGAAGTGCGCGACGGGCAGGTGCATCTCTTTTTCCACTGCGTGGGCATCCGCGTGGCCGACCAGCTGGAAAAGCTGATCTGGCGCAGCGTACCGCACGTGGTGGTGACCTCTGCGACTCTGCGCTCCCTTAACAGTTTCTCGCGTCTGCAGGAGATGAGCGGCCTGAAAGAAAAAGCGGGCGACCGCTTTGTGGCGCTGGACTCGCCGTTTAACCACTGCGAACAGGGCAAGCTGGTTATTCCCCGCATGAAATACGAGCCGCTGATTGACAACGAAGAGCAGCACATCGCGGAGATGGCGGCCTACTTCCGCGAGCAGGTCGAGAGCAAAAAATACCCCGGGATGCTGGTGCTGTTTGCCAGTGGGCGCGCCATGCAACGGTTCCTTGAGCACGTCACCGACCTGCGTTTACTCCTGCTGGTGCAGGGCGACCAGCCGCGCTACCGGCTGGTGGAAACGCACCGCAAGCGCATCGATGGCGGTGAGCGCAGCGTGCTGGTGGGGCTGCAGTCGTTCGCTGAAGGTCTGGATCTAAAAGGGGATTACCTGACACAGGTGCATATCCATAAAATCGCCTTCCCGCCGATCGACAGCCCGGTGGTGATCACCGAAGGAGAGTGGCTCAAAAGCCTGAACCGCTATCCGTTTGAGGTGCAAAGCTTACCGGCAGCGTCGTTTAACCTGATCCAGCAGGTGGGACGCCTCATCCGAAGCCACGGCTGCTGGGGGGAGGTCGTTATCTATGACAAACGTCTGCTCACCAAAAACTACGGCCAGCGGCTGCTGAATGCCTTACCGGTGTTCCCGATAGAACAGCCTCAAGTACCGGAAATAAAAAAACGCCCGGCAAAACAGACTGCCGGGCGTCGGAAAAGCATCCGTGCTAAGGGGCGCGGTCCTACTGGTAAGTAAAGGTGGCCTGAACAACGCTACTGAAGGTGCCAGCCGTTACCGGCATCGATGTTGCGTAATAGCGTGCGGCCATCGGAAAAGCAGCAGTATGGGTTGAGCCGTTAATCATCGTGTTGAAACTGGCTTGTGGGGCGAGGGTGATAAAATCTATCCGGTCTGCCAGTTCAAGGGCGAGGCCACCTGCTGTTCCCGTGTTGGCGTACTTGTTGGGATGCTTTGCGTCCGGCTGGCCATTGACCGTGATGGTGGCGACCATCAGGCTGGCAGGACAATTTGTCAGGAGAAGGTCAAAGTCTTTCCATTTCCCCGTATCACCGACGGATTTAAAATTGCTGGAAAGCGTCTGACCCAGATCGACCACCATGTTCTGGCTGCTGCTGTCCACCTGGCAGGTGGTATCGTAAATATTCCCTGCAATATTGACGGTGACGTCGGTTGCGGCCACCGGGAGAGTCGCCAGCCAAAGACAGTACAAAAACGGTTTCATCGGTTCATCCTTACTGATATTCAAGATCGATGGTGGCAACGGTATTGGCTGTTCCGGCCGTTACGGTGGCATCGGTCTGGTAATACTGAACGGAAAAGGGGATGACGTCGGGCACGTTGGGCTCGGTACTTCCGCCCACCGGAATAGGGTAGTTGTAGCGAAGATCGACGCCGTCAAGCAGCATTCTCACGCCGATACCCGTGGCGCTACCGCCGCCAGGCGTCAGGTTCAGGACATCAGGATACTGGCTGTTATAGCCATTCGCGCTGGTGACCGACGCGGTAAGATTCACCGTTTCTGTACAGGTTGCGGTGATATTGAATGATTTCCATGCCGTATAACTGCCCACATGGGTAAATTGTGAGACCGGGAAGTCCCCTAGCGTGACCGTCAGATTGAGCGGGTCAATGGAGCAGGTGGCCGTTCTCTCCGAAATCGTGGTGGAATAGTGGCTGGTATTGCGGGCGCCAGAAATACCGACAGAGTTATATACCCCGAATCCAAACGGATCCTGCGCACTGGAAACCGTCCCCGCGCCAATGCGTGAGGCGGTTTTAATTAACCGTTCGGTATAGGTGAAAGAGAATGTTTGCCCGCTGTCGCTGCTGACACTGCCTACCGGCGTAGCGCTTGAGTCACAGGTATACCCCGTTCCGCGAACGACCTGCCCGCTGCTGTTCAGAAGCTCAATGCCAATGCCGTCAATATTGGTGGCATAAACGCCTGGCATGCCCGGCACTTCAGCTCCCGTCCCGTAATAACAGGCAATAAGGGTATGATTTGCAAGCGTTCCGGTGCAGCTGCCGCTGACGGTGTGCGTCTTTGCAGATCCCGGAATGACGCTGCCCGTGTCGAGGGTTGTTGGAACGGACAGCGTGCCGACATTAATGTTATAGGGCAGATCGGCACTGTCGCAGGTTGTCGCCGCATGGGCGTGCGGCATGAGACATACGCTGATGAGGAGCACCAGCAGCGCAAAGGCATATTTAAACATGTTCATTTTTCCCCGGAAAAGTCATACGCATTGCGCCGTGATGTTAAGAACAGCACCGTCGTCTTTCGCCGGCAGGTGATACGCCGCGGAACAATGGCTGTCGGCGGTTTTTCCCCAGCTGACCTTCACCGTGCCTTGCTCATGCATACCGGTCAGGTAGACCTGACCGCCGTCACCGACAATAAATTCACCGTCCTGATGGACCTGCGAGGCCGTTGCCCCAAACGGAATCGGCCGACCATCCGCGCGTGTTAAGGTCATCAACACCCGGCTGCCAACGTGGGTTTCATAATGCGCGCGCACAATCGCGCCGCGCGTTGGTGTCACCGTTTTCGCGGCCTGGTCAATATCCGCATTGCCCGGCAGGGTCTCGGTATTCAGCGCGAGGGTGTTATGTCGATATGGCGTGACGTACGGCACAATGGCGTAGCCGCGGAAATCAGTATTCACGCCTGTCTGATTGGTGATGTTCGTGTCGTCTGCGCCCGGCGCTTCCACCAGAGCCGCGGTCTCACCCATTGGTTGACCGAGGGTGATGCCGTGAGCATGGGCAATCACACTGCCCTGAAGACCGATGTTGAGCTGTTGCTGCTGGTTATCCTGCGAATAGCTGGCGCTCACTTCACCATAGGTGCCTTTGTAATCGCCATTCAGGCTGGAGCTGTCGCCGCTGCTCTGGCTGTGGCCCTGCTGCACGGCCCAGCTGAGATTATTGCCCGCCAGCGCGGTGCCGTTCAGGCCTACGCTTTGGGTTGTGTCGTGTCTGGTGCTGTTCAGGTTGTAGTTCACCCAGGTGTTGCTGAGCCAGCGATCGAGGGGAACAGAGACGTTGAACGCGAGGGTCTGTTCGCTGGTTTTCTCATTATTATCGTCACTGCCGTCACGCGTGTTTTTATCCAGCCCGTAACTCAGACCGTAGCTGATCCCGTGCCAGGCGTTGTTGTAGCCGAGGCTCAGGGAGGTCATCCCCTGGCTTGCGTTCCAGTAGTTCTCTTTCACCAGGCTTAACGTCAGCGAACCAAACGTGCCGCCGAGCGACTGGTCGACAGTGGCCTCTTCACGGCTGCGCCGGGTATCCGGGGTTTCCCAGTCATCATTGCGGGTATGGGAATCCAGGGTGTCCTGCAGGGTGTAGAACCCCTTGCTGTTATAGCGATAGCCAGCAATGGAAAAATGGGTGCCAGTGGTGGCGAAATCTTTGCTGTAGCGGATGCGCCAGGAGCGACCGTGGGTGGCATCCTGGTCCTGCATCTCCGATCTGGCACCGGTGACATCCACTGAAAACGCGCCGAGCTCGCCGATGTTCTTCCCGAACCCCAGCGCCAGCGCATCGTAATACTGGCTTGCCTGCACGCCGCTGTAGGCCGTAAAGCCATAAGGCAAACCGTAGATTGCGGTCCCCTGGATGAACGGCGTTTTCTCGACGTCGCTGTCGTAGCTGCGATAGCGCCCCGCGGTAAGGCTGTATTTAAAGTGGCCTTCACGCTGCAATACCGGCACCGACGCGTAGGGCACGACAAAATGTTGTTCGCTGCCGTCCGTCTCTTTCACGGTGACGTTCAAATCTCCACTCCCGCCGGTGGGGTAGAGGTCGTTAATCTCAAACGCGCCGGGAGCGACATAATTCTGGTAAATGACGTAACCGTTCTGGCGGACAATCACCTGAGCGTTACTGTGCGCGGTACCGCGGATCACCGGCGCAAACCCTTTCATGCTGTCCGGCAGCATATCGTCGTCCGAAGCGATCTGCGCCCCGGTGAAAGAGATGCTGTCAAACACGTCCGCAGGGGAAGAGCTTTGCCCGAATTTGACGTTACCGCCAAGCGGCACGATATCGCGCTGGGCATAGGTATAGACGGAGGAAAACGCACTCTCCGCGTCACCGTCACTGCTGGTTTTGCTCCAGGTGGAGTAGTTCCGTAAACGCCACGCCCCGAGGTTAAGACCCGGACGCAGGTTAAGAAATTCACTGTGCTGATCGGTACTGTTTTCACCTTTGCCGCGGTTGTTCCCGGCGCTGAAGCTGTAATTCAGCAGCAGGGCGTTAATCCCCTCATCGTATTCCTGCGGGTCGACGTAATCACGCGGGACCTGGGTAATCGCGGTCTGCGGAATGCTTAACAGCAATTGCTGGGGATTAACATGAAACGTTGCGCTGGCGGAGGGGATGAGGCTCAGATCAATACATTGGGCCTTATCGTCCTGCACGTATTTATCGATATTAATGCCGAAGCTTTTTAACTGAGCCGCGCTCAGGCACGGCTGCAGCGTTGATTTTCCGCTGGCGTCTTTTTTTAGCGTGAATTCAATCTCTTTGGCTGCAACTTTATTGTTGTTAACGAACACGTCGACGTGGTATTTACCCGGCGCCTGGCCTGGGCCAATCTCAAAGATACTCAGGTCAGTCTTTCCCTGGCTCGGGTTGTCAATATCCAGCAGCGCCGGGTTGAAATAATCATCGGCCAGAACTTTTTGCACACAAACACCCAACAGGGTACAACCCAATGCAATCAGCATTGAGCGCCCGTGTTGTTTGGGTGGTTCGGTGGAATATTCCCAGCTCATAATGATGTTTAGCGAATCCAGCGGTTATTTAATTTGCGCAGAATATGACTGGCTAATACCGCCGTAGTCATTGATGATTTTCCAGCTCACGGTATGTGCAGTTATATTTCTAGGGGTGGTGAAAACCGTTTCACTTTTCGGTGCGGCATAGGTGGCTTTGTCAACTTTTTTACCGTCGAGTTTTATTTCCTGGAAATTCATATAAAACGGCGTGGGGTTTTCGATAATCAGCTGATTTCCCCGCGTGTGCCAGGATAATTGCGTGGTCATATCTTCCGGATTACCGGTAATACTCGCCGGGCGATACAGCAATTTAATTCGGGTTTTAATCGCGATCTGCAGCGTGTTGATGTTTGCATTGCGCTCAGAAGAGGGAATGGATTTAATATTCAACCAGAACAGCGATTCGCGATCGGCGGGTAAATCCCCCCCGGTTCTGATGATACGCAGCACGTTTTCCTGCTTTCCGTCAAGGCGGAACAGGGGCGGCGTGATCAGGAACGGGGCTTTCTCGCGTGCGTTATCTTCCGTTTCCACCCATGACTGGACAAGGTAGTTGAGGTTGTCCGGGTTGGTGATTCCAATGGAAGACTCTTTTTTATTTTCTGGATAGATCACGCGCGTACCGCCGATGGTAATTCCGGCATGGGCGACAGAGGCAATAAATAAAAAGGAGGAAGCCAGAAGATATTTTCGCATAGTGAAACCGTCATCAAGAAATAACAGATATTAGCCACTGGGGTAGCTAATATCTGTTTTATTAGTTGTAAACGATGGTGAAGGTGGATGCAGCATTCGCCACGCCGGCGGAAACGGTTCCTCCGGTCTGGATATAGCGTGCACCAAACTCCAGATCGTTCGTTGTAGTACCTGACGTGAGGGTATACGCAGCGGAAGACGTATATAAACTCAGTGGGGTTTGCGTTTTATCCAGCAACTGGACACCCACTCCTGACGCGGTACCGGTTCCTGACGTCACAGCAAGGATATCCTTATTGTTACCATCAGGTGTCCCGCCGAATGTTACCGAGGCGCTGGTAACAGTATCGGGACAATTTTTAAGTTGAATACTAAAGCGGGTAGTCGACGTCGTCGAACCACTTCCGGTAAATGCCGATTTCGCAACCTTACCTAATGATACGGTAAGTGGATTGCTTAAACCGTTTACAACCGTACATGCCGAGTCAATAACTTCACCGGTGAAATTAATTTGACCCTCACCACTGGATGCAAAAGCAGAAACGGAAGCACACGCCATCCCGGCAGCGATCCCCGCAATAATTAATTTTTTCATTTAAATCCTCTGAATGAAAATAGGGCACTTCGGGTATTAATCATCACGTGGCTGATTAATTCGGCAGGAACTATCGCTGAGAACTATTTTTCGTTCAATTTATCTTCAGACCATTTTTACCCTCGAAGCGCCTTCGGCGGCACGGGGAGAGGAAAATGATTACCCGCCAGGCATTTATCAGGGCTATAGTATCTGCAAAGAGCCGCAAGGAGAGATGTCGTGGATTATCGTAAAATTATCAAAGAGGTAGGGCGAGGAAAAAACCATGCCCGCGACCTGGATCAGGAAACGGCCCGTGCCCTGTACACCCATATGCTCAACGGCGATGTTCCCGATCTGGAGATGGGCGGTATCCTGATTGCGCTCCGTATTAAAGGCGAAGGTGAAGCGGAGATGCGCGGCTTCTATGAAGCGATGCAGGCGCAAACGCTGCGTTTAACCCCCCCGGTGGCAAAACCGATGCCGATTGTCATCCCCACCTATAACGGCGCGCGCAAGCAGGCGAATCTCACCCCTCTGCTGGCGATTCTGCTGCACAAGCTGGGTTTTCCGGTGGTGGTCCATGGCGTCAGCGAAGATCCCACGCGCGTGCTGACGGAAACCATCTTTGGCATGTTAGGTATTGAACCGACGCTGCACGCCGGCCAGGCGCAGGCGAAGCTGGATGGCCATCAGCCAGTCTATATTCCGGTGAAGGCACTCTGCCCGCCGCTGGAAAAGCAGCTGGATATGCGCTGGCGCATGGGCGTGCGCAACAGCGCACACACGCTGGCGAAACTCGCCACACCCTTTGGCGAAGCGGATGCCCTGCGCCTCTCCAGCGTGTCGCATCCGGAGTACGTGACGCGCGTAGGCACCTTCTTTGAGGAGATTGGCGGAAGGGCACTGCTGATGCACGGCACAGAAGGGGAGGTTTACGCCAACCCGCAGCGCTGTCCGCAGCTGGTCTTAATCGATCCCGCAGGCACGCGGCCCGTACTGGAACGTCAGGAAGAGAATGTCGGCGTGATAGTGCCTGAGGCAAAAGATCCGCATACCACCGCGCACTGGATTGAGCAGTGTCTGGCCGGAAATGTGCCTGTTCCGCATTCGATCAAACTTCAGATGGCCTGCTGTCTGCTGGCGACCGGAGAGGTGGAGTCAGTCGAGGCCGGGCTTGCACGCGTGGCGCAGGCGTTTTAGACAAAAAAAAAGCCCGTCCAGTGGCGGACGGGCAAGCAAGGGTAACAAACAACAGGGTCAATGAGGGTTGGAGCAGCTCACCAGAGGGTATGGCGAGGGGACAGCATTCATTCAGTCGATTATTTGTAGATAACCGCAGTACCGCTCAGCTTGTTATTGGTGTTCGCGGAAGTGATGCTGTATCCGCTTGCACCGGCAGCTGCCGCTTTCTCAGCCAGTTTGGCTTCCAGACCGTCCAGCGTGGTCGCGCCTTCTGCACTCACCACACCGATTTTATTCATGTTTTGCGCCTGAGCTGGAGAAACCGGTTCTGCAGCGAATGCACCAAAAGACAGAGCAGACAGGGCAACAGCAGCAACAGCATATTTGATGGTTTTCATAATTAATCTCTCGCAGGTTATTCTGTTAAGGGGACGATGTTCCGTCGATGTGATAAGTATCACGCTTTTTTCCGACAGATAAAATCGAAGAGAATTGACGTGGTTGCTCAAAAAAATTGAATGACAAATAACTTATTGAATATTAATAAATTCAGAAGAGAGATTTACATTTCTTGTCGCTGCGCTTTACAGAGGCGTGATGAAGGGCACATTTTGCTACGCGGCGGGCAAAAAATCGTGAGCGTAAAGGAACGCATTTTCGGGGTTTACTTAGGTAAAGGAAAGTCAACGTAACTGGCTGTCTTTCGATCCTCTGCGATTATATCCCGAATGAGATTTGTTTTTCGAATCTTTATTCTGCTGGCACTGGATGCATAACCGCACACCGGGAATGGCTTTACGCCGCGCCTCCGGGATGGGCTCTCCACATTCTTCACATTCCGTTAAGCTCTCACCGCGCGGAATTTCGCCGCGAGCGCGGGCAACGGCATCTTCAATTGTACTGTTGATCTGTTCGTTAACGGCGTCGTCATTCGCCCATCCGGAAGCCATGGCATTCTCCTCACGCGGGGGATATCTGAGTCATATGGGGTCAAAAAATGTGCAATCAAGACAGGGGGTGAGAACTGCACCTGTCGGCCAGATGCAGTGATTCTCAGAAGGGGAGACTATTTATAGATGGTTGCTGTGCCATACATGTGGTTATCGCCACCGGCGGAATTCACCACGAAGCCTTTCGCACCTTCCTCGCGGGCTTTTTCAGCCAGTTTATTTTGCAGATCGTCAAGGTTGCTGGCACGGCTTACCGACACGGTGCCCGCAGGGCGGAGCTGGCTGGTATCGGTACTTTGGGTCAGTGACTGAACGGCCATGGCAGAAAATGACGCGGTGGCCAGAACACCGGCAACAACGACAAGGGTCAGATATTTTTTCATAATCACATCCTCAGGGGAAACAACAGGTGATTCCCTTTAAGTTTAGAAGCCGGACGAGTGTGATTAGGCGCAAATATTTGATGATGATCTGCTTATTTTTTGAACGATGTTAATTGACAATTCGCTGACAGATCATAGACATAAAGGTGTTTGATTTATGGCGTTTTTTTAAGCGCAGAAGAGAAAGATTTACCGTTGGGCCAGCAAAGGGTATCTTACGCCGCTGTTTAAAGGAGAATGCCATGACTTCCCAAAAGCCGGGATTGCACCCGCGAAATCGCCATCGCAGCCGCTACGACATGAAGGCCTTATGCCTGAGCTGCCCGCCGCTGCAGGATTACCTTGTTCAGACCCCAGCAGGTGAACCGTCGGTTAACTTTGCTGACCCGCAGGCGGTTAAAATGCTGAACAAAGCCCTGCTGGCGCATTTTTACGGTGTGGCGCACTGGGATATTCCGGAAGGCTTTCTCTGCCCGCCTGTACCAGGCCGCGCAGATTATGTGCACCATCTTGCCGATCTCCTCGCAGACGATCGTGACGGCGTGGTACCCCAGAACGCTTCCATGCTCGATATCGGTACCGGGGCGAACCTGATTTATCCGCTGATCGGCGCGCATGAGTATCACTGGCGCTTCACCGGAAGCGAAATCGGTGCTGAGGCCTTCGCCAGCGCCCAGGCCATTATCAGCGCTAACCCGGGATTAAGCCGTGCTATTCGCCTGCGTCGTCAGAAAGACGCCGCCTCTATCTTCAACGGCATTATCCATAAAAATGAAAGCTACGACGCGACGATGTGCAATCCGCCGTTTCATGATTCAGCCGCCGCCGCCCGCGCGGGCAGCGAGCGCAAGCGCCGCAATCTCGGTCAGGCGGAAGACGCTGCGCTGAACTTTGGCGGCCAGCAGCAGGAGCTGTGGTGTGAAGGGGGCGAAGTCGCATTCATTCTGCGCATGATCGCAGAAAGCAAGCAGTTTTCCCGTCAGGTGAAGTGGTTCACAACGCTGGTTTCCCGGGGAGATAACCTGCCGCCACTGTACCGCGCGCTGACCGAAGCCGGTGCCGTCAAAGTGGTGAAAAAAGAGATGGCGCAAGGCCAGAAACAGAGCCGTTTTATCGCCTGGTCGTTTATGGACGATAACAAACGTCGCAAATAACACGCCGTCGTAGGCCGGGTAAGGCGAAGCCGCCACCCGGCTCGGTCACAGCGTCGGCTCCTGCGGAGGGAGCGGTGAGGCGGGCGGTGACAAGACCTGATATGTCTGCACCGGCATCCTTACATTTGCCAGATCAAAGTGTTTTTTCACCATGCTGTCGAGGGCAAAGCGCACCGTCCACTGCTTCAGCGGCTGGGTGGTGAAGGAGACGCGAAGGGTAAATGCCGTATTCGTCAGCCCGACAATGCCGGCAAATGATGGCTCGCCAATCACCAGCCCGCGAATATCCTCCATCTGCATCAGCTCTTCTACCGCATCTTTCAGCGCCTGCTTCGCTTTGTCTGCATCCTCATGACGATCCACATCGTAGTTCGCCACGACGGAACCAATCCCGCGCACAAAGTTGGCGAAGGTAGTGATCGAAGACCAGGGAATAATATGGTACGCCCCGGTGTCCTGACGCACGCCGACAGATCGGATGGACATGCGCTCCACCGTGCCGGTGAGCGGCCCAATCGTCACCAGATCGCCGGTATTCATCCCGTTCTCAAACTGGATAAAGATGCCGGTAATAATATCCTTCACCAGCGTCTGTGACCCGAAGGAGATCGCCAGCCCCAACGCACCGGCACCGGCCAGCAGCGGGGCGATATTCACGCCAATCTCGGACAGCACAATCATGATGGTGATGGTACTGATAATTACCGCCAGCGCATTGCGGAACAGCGTCAGCAACGTGCGGGCACGCGCGCTGGGCAGCGGCCTGCCGTGAATGTCGGAGACCAGACGGTTCTCTATCAGGCTTGCCAGCAGCGTCCAGCCGACGGCAGAGAAGAACAGGATCAGCGCGATACGAATTAAAATATCGACGGTCTTTTCCCCGGCGCCGTTATGCAGCCAGTTCCAGAAATCGAACAGCCCCCAGGCGTTGAGCAGCAGCATAATCGCCACGCAGACGGTCAGGATGCGCGCGACCTTGAGCGAGACTGACATCCAGCCGTTCACCCGTTTTTGCAGTTCCGGGTAATTGCGCTGCACCTGCGGTGAGAGGGTGATGGTTTTTGATATCCAGCGGGATAACAGGCCCGACACAAACGCCGCGATGCCGATAATGGCCAGGCTTTTGAATGTGGCACCCATCATAAATTTCAGGCTATTACCCGGGTCGAACAGCGAAAAGAAGCACAGCACAATGAAATAGGCGCTGGCCAGCCAGTGCCACACGAGGGCGAAGGCGCGAATAAAGAGGCTAAAGAACGAGAGGGAGCGATCGGCCAGATACAGCAGACTCTCGGTGATGGTCTTTTTATTATGGAAGATGAGGTACAGCGACCAGACGGTAATGCACAGCATGATCACCACGTTTGCCAGCGCGCCAAACTGGACGTTCACCTGGTTCGAGATGATCGGCACCGCCACCAGCAGACCATAGCCAATTAACCCGCTGAGCACGCTCAGACGCAGCGCCCAGTATTTCGCGCTCTCATCCCGTATGGAAAAAGGACGCAGTTCCGGCACGTGGGGGCAAAACAGTAGCCGCAGCAGTGCCTTGAAGAACTCAATCAGGGCAAACGCATTGAGGAACAGCGATTGCTGGAAGGCGATGGTTTTGTTGCCCGCATTCAGCCTGTCGGCCAGCATCTGGCCTAAAAACAGCGTCAGCGCCAGCAGCAGTAAATCGATGATAAACGCTGACGCGATCATCAACGGCAGGTGGAGCCAGCTGCTTCTCTGCTGATTCTTCCTGCGACCCCATTGCCCCATTTTGCGGTACAGCGGCCACGCGCTCAGGCGCACCAGCCAGTAAAAAAGAAATACTGCGCCCGCCAGCATCAGGAACTGCGTGGCGGCGACGGTAAACGTTTGTGGGTTAAAGGGCTTATGCGGTGAGCCAATCAGATTACGATAGAGCTGGGCAAAGCGTGAGGAGAGGGCTTCGCCATAGTGGCGGCTGACGTCGGTGACGTTTTCCAGCACCGTTTTTTGCTCCTCCACCTGCGGAGGGATGATGTCAGGGACCGGCTCCTGCGACGGCGTGGCGGCGACTTTTCGCAGCTGGCTGATAAGCTCCTGGCGAGAAGCATCGTTCTCAAGGACGTCGGCAAGGGCGCTGTAGGCGGCTTTTTTCTGTTCGACATCGGGCTCAGGTGGCGGCGTATTTTCCTTCGTCGCGGTCGTTCCGGTGGTGACGCCGGGGATCGCAACGGCGAACGATGGCGCACTAAACAGGCTTATCAACAGCAACAGGATCCACGGCACGGCGTCCTCCGGTGAAAATGTCGAACAAAATGATAAGTATAGAAGTCGGGAAGCAGAGGAGGATTTTTGAGAACAATCTGGCGTAAAAAAGCCGGGCATGCCCGGCTCAGCGTAACGCGGTGGATCAGGAGACGTGCTGCAGGAACTCCTGCAAACGCGGGCTCGGCGGATTCGCGATTAATTCCTGCGGGTTACCGTCTTCCGCGATACGGCCTTTATCAATAAAGATCAGACGGGAAGCCACTTTCTCCGCAAAGCCGATTTCATGGGTCACGATAACCATCGTCATCCCTTCTTCGGCCAGATCCTGCATGACCTTCAGCACTTCATGACGCAGTTCCGGGTCAAGCGCTGAGGTTGGCTCATCAAACAGCATCATTTTCGGTTTAACCGCCAGCGCGCGGGCAATCGCCACACGCTGCTGTTGGCCGCCGGAGAGCTCAGAAGGGTAGTGGTGGGCACGCTCTGCCAGACCCACTTTCGCCAGCAGATCTTTTGCCAGCGCTTCGGCCGCCGCTTTGTTGGCGCCGCGCACGCGCAGCGGGCCAAACATCACGTTTTCCAGCGCCGTCAGGTGCGGGAAGAGGTAGAACTGCTGGAACACCATGCCCGCTTCCTGACGAATCAGACGGTCATCCACTTTCGGGTCATTCACCTTCAGACCATCGACGATCAGATCGCCGCTGGTGATCTCTTCCAGCTTGTTGATGCAGCGCAGCAGGGTCGATTTACCGGAGCCGGACGGCCCGATAATCACCACCACTTCACCCTGTTTGATGCTCAGATCGATATTGTGCAGCACCTGGGTTGGGCCAAAGTGCTTGGAAACGTTTTTAAATTCAATCACAGGATTTTCATCCTTCTTTCAAGACGACGCAGAACGAAGCTCAGAACCAGAGTAATGATCAGGTAGACAACGGCTACCGCACTCCAGATTTCCAGCGCACGGAAGTTGCCAGCGATGATCTCCTGGCCCTGACGGGTCAGCTCAGCCACGCCGATAACAATGAACAGCGACGTATCTTTAATGCTGATGATCCACTGGTTACCGAGCGGCGGCAGCATGCGGCGCAGCGCCAGCGGCAGAATAACGTGACGGATCGTTTCGCGACGAGAAAGACCTAACGCCAGACCGGCTTCACTGAAACCTTTATGAATCGACAGCACCGCACCGCGGGTGATTTCCGCAATGTAGGCGCCTGAGTTGATCATAATGGTGACGACGGCGGCGCTGAACGGGTCGATGCGCAGGTCGGTGAACGCCATGGGCAGGGCGAAGTAAATGAACATGACCTGCACGACAATGGGCGTGCCGCGGATCACTTCGATGAATACCAGTGCGATGTGGTTTGCAATCCAGCCGCCGTAGGTGCGGGCGAAACCGGCGACAAGACCGATAATCAACCCACCAACCAGACCCAGGACCGAAATCCACAGGGTCATTTTAGCGCCTTCAAGCAAGAGTGGAATGGCAGGCCAGATGGCGCTCCAGTCAAACTGCATGATAATTTCCTGTTACTGTTACCGTGTTTCAAAAATATCAGGGGCGAAAGGTCGCCCCCGAGTGAACGTCATTTTTTACGTCTTATTATTTAGGCTCGGTACCGAACCATTTTTTGTAGATTTCGTTATAAGTGCCGTTCTCTTTCAGCGTTTTCAGCGCGCCGTTAACTTTGGTGCGCAGCTCGTCGCTGCCTTTCGGGAAGGCGATACCGTACTGCTGTGCTTCCAGAGACTCACCCACCGCTTTGAACTTGCCGTTGCCCGCCGTTTTGATGAAGTACAGGATGTTAGGCGTGTCGTGCAGAACCGCGTCAGCGCGGTTGGTGCCGAGTTCCATGTAGGCGTTATCGATATTCGGGAACTGACGCAGGTCTTTGGTTTTGATATTCGCTTTGGCGTAATCAACAGAACCGGTGCCGCTCTTCACTGCAACCACTTTGCCGTCGAGATCTTTCACACTTTTTACGTCGTTATTATCGGCTTTGACCATCACCAGCAGGCCGCTTTTGTAGTAGCCGTCAGAGAAGTCGATCGCTTTTTTACGCTCATCAGTGATGGTGATACCCGCCAGCGCCAGATCTACGTTTTTGGTTTGCAGTGCCGGGATAATGCCGCTGAAGTCCATTGGCTTCAGGGTGTAATCCAGCTTGAGTTCTTTTGCGACAGCGGCCCACAGATCCACATCAAAACCAACGTATTTATCACCCTGTTTGAATTCAAACGGAACGAACGCCGTGTCGGTCGCCACAACCAGTTTGTCGGCAGCCTGAGAGGACACCGCAAAAGCCAGGGTAAGTGCAGCCAGTGAAACTTTTAATACAGACTTCATAGCATTTCCTTTTATATCCACGGGGCGATCCCCTGCGAGAACACGTGGCACAATGAAAAAATCGTGCCAACTTTACAAGCTATTGTTTTGTAAAGGGGATGATGTCATGCATTGCACAATAAACGTGGCAATGGCGTTCTGTTGCACCAATGTGGAGCACTGTTTTGGTGCGTCTGGTTTGGTGCAACTGACGGGGAGACATTTAGCGGAAATTCTGACGAAAAAACAATCTTTCGTTAACGGTTGTGTGAGGTGATTATTACAATTTCTTCACTTTTGCACGGTCTCAGGCAAAAAGTGTGCACCATAGATGTGCAAAACCCTCGCCAGTGGGCGAGGGCTTAATAGATAATTCGTATGAATTATTCGATGTTAGATTCGATAAACCACAAGAATTGATCCAGGTCGCGGGAGGCAGCAGTGAAGATGTCTGCGGTATCTTCGTCTTTCGCCTGGCTGATGGCTTTACGCACATCGTTTGCCACGATGGCATAACGGTCCGCCAGTTCTTTCAGGTGCTCCTGAACGGTATGGATATCCAGCGGATAGCTTTTCAGTGGCGTCTTGCTGTTGATCACCTGCGTGGTACCCAGCGCCACACCGCCCAGTTGCACAGCACGTTCGGCCATGGTATCGAGGTGGGTCACCAGTGCTGTGCGGAAGCCATCCAGCATTTCATGAACGGCAATAAAGTTTGCACCGCGCATATTCCAGTGGGCCTGTTTGGTGATCAGCGAAAGATCGATGAACTGGATCACCTGGCGATTGAGCAACTCAATCGTTGCTTTTTTGTCGCTGTCCGATACATCGTTACGGGTATAAAGCAGATTAGACGCTTTCGTTTTCACCAGTTTAGCGGTACTCATAATCTCATATCCTCTTGATGTTTATGTCCCAGGTAATTACGGAACTAAGTATAGCACCGGATTTTTTCCCTGCGGTCTGGCTGTGCCTATTGGTTTAATAGCAAGAAGTGCGTTGTATTTTTAACTCACTGATAGACAAGGAGGATTCTGGAATTGATGCAGATCAATCTTAATTCTGCTTACCGCTTTGGGTACGAGGAGAATATGTCTTCTTTGTGACAAAGCATGTCAGCAAATATAAGGGTTTTCTCCCTGGCATTTATTCTGCATGACAATGAAGCCATGCAGGATATACGTCATTAGCTAAGGTCTACTTTCTGAACTTTTGACTCGGGACGCATGGTGAGCGTCGAGCCCATAGACGCTGCAATAATGGAGCACAGTGCCAGCGTCTGGGTAAAGGTCAGGGTTTCACCGAGGAAGATCATCCCGGAGATAGCGGCAAGCGCGGGCTCCATGCTCATCAGCGTACCAAAGATGCGCGTGGGCAGGCGGGTAAGGGCAATCATCTCCAGCGAATAGGGCAGCGCAGTCGAGAGGACGGCGACAGCGAGCCCAACCGGCATCACTGACCATTGCCAGATGGACTCCGTGGCCTGCGCCATGCCGAGCGGCACAAAGATGATGGCCGCTATTAATGACCCCAGCGCGACGGTCGCCGGCCCATGCTCTTCCCCGGCACGTTGACCCGTAAGGATATAGACCGCCCAGCAGGCACCCGCCCCCAGAGCCAGCGCGGCCCCCGTCAGGTCGATCTCGGAGACGTTCTGGCCCAGCGGTAACAGGAACCATAATCCCAGAACGGCTAATATCACCCAGATAAAGTCAACAGGCCGACGGGACGCGAAAAGCGCCACTGCCAGCGGGCCGGTAAATTCCAGCGCGACGGCAATGCCCAGAGGAATGGTCTGGATAGAGAGATAGAACATATAGTTCATAGCCCCCAGCGCCAGCCCGTAGAAAAGCAGCGGAAGTCGCTGTGCTTTCTGGACGCGCAGCCGCCAGGGTTTAAAGATGACCACGAGGATCAGGGTGCCTAATGCGATACGCAGCGCCGTCACGCCCGGCGCGCCCACCAGCGGGAAGAGTGATTTCGCGAGTGATGCGCCGCTCTGAATGGACAACATCGCAATCAGTATTACAGCTACCGGCATCCAGACCGACGACCTGCGGGATAACCCTGGCATCCTTTCTCCTGTCATGTTTTGTCAAAAAGGGTAAAAGCCGCAGTGTAATGGAAATATGGCGCAACGGTTGAGCTACTGTTGAAAAAAAACCAGGGAAAATCCGTAAAATAGATAAGCACTGCTGGTTTTATCGCCTGTCAGATTAGGAATAATCTGGATGAATGTAACGGCATTGACGCGCACTATTGGCGTTTTGCAGCAGAAAACCTTCGTGATTTGAATAAGATAACTGTCGATGGAAACGTTCTGTTACAGGAAAGGCTTCGTTAGACATCACGAATCACAAAGAGTTTCGCAAATTTTTTTGATATATTTAAAACTTACGGACTTACTTGAAGCACATTTGAGGTGGTTATGAAAAAAATTGCATGTCTTTCAGCACTGGCCGCTGTACTGGCTGTTTCCGCAGGTACCGCTGTAGCTGCTACTTCTACTGTAACTGGTGGTTACGCTCAGAGCGATATGCAGGGCGTGATGAACAAAGCTAACGGTTTCAACCTGAAGTATCGTTACGAGCAGGATAACAACCCACTGGGCGTGATCGGTTCTTTCACCTACACCGAGAAAGATCGTTCTGAAAACGGCGCATACAACAAAGGTCAATACTACGGTATCACCGCAGGTCCAGCTTACCGTCTGAACGACTGGGCAAGCATCTACGGTGTTGTTGGTGTTGGCTACGGTAAATTCCAGCAGACCGAAAACGAAGGTCTGAACCGCACTGCAAGCAACAGCGACTATGGCTTCTCCTATGGCGCAGGCCTGCAGTTCAACCCAATCCAGGACGTAGCTCTGGACTTCTCCTATGAGCAGAGCCGTATCCGCAACGTTGACGTTGGCACCTGGATCGCGGGCGTAGGTTACCGCTTCTAATCACTTCGGTGATTAAATAAAAAATCCGCCCACTGTGGCGGATTTTTTTTTGCAAGGTAAAAGCAAAACGGCAACCCTGGGTTGCCGTTTTTAATGTTTTTTCCCTCTCCCCGTGGGAGAGGGCCAGGGTGAGGGCATCAGGCCGCACGAAACGGCACAGCTTACTTACTCTTAATATCAAAAATATCCGTACCCAGATGGTTGTAGTCAACTTTCTGTAACTTGAAGTTGGTAACGTACACTGGGGGCGCTTTCTTGTTTGAGACAAACGGGTAAACATTTTTTATCTGTCCGGCAGTAATCCCCGTCCACTGCGAGAAGAACTGCAGGAAGTCATTTGCCGAACGACGCGCTTTAATGATGCGGTGCGTTTTATCATCACTCGACAGCACCATAAACGGTACCTGGAAGTTCTGCTGGAACTTGTCATCGTGCGCCAGATACTGCACCTCTTTGCCGCGCTCTTTAAACGCCAGCCCGTGATCCGAGAAATAGACCATGGAGAAGCTGTCGCCTGTATTGCGTAACTGCTCGTACAGCTTGCTGAGCAGGTCGTCGGTTTGCGTCATGGTGTAGAGATAGCACGAGGTCTCTTTGGACTGCACAAACTCCGCGTACTTCCCGCCAGTACGGTCGCACGCCTGCGGGTGTGACCCCATCAGGTGCAGGACAATCAGCTGAGGCTGCGTGCGCTGGGTGGCAAAGACCTGCGCCGTCATCTTAAGCAAAGCTTCGTCTTTGGTGTTTTTATCGGCTTCAAAATCACCGTTTTTCAGGAACTGCACTTCATCAGCCCGTTTGGCGATGCTGGCGATGGCGGTATCGTATTCGCCAATTTGCCCCTGATTGGAGAACCACCACGTCTGAAAACCTGCGCGGTTTGCCAGAGTGACGAAATTATCCTGATACTGGGGTTTGCCATCCACCACCCGGTTAAGAGTCAGGCCGAGCGATTTCTGCGTCGAGCCGCTGGCCGCGACATAATCGGTAAACAGGGTCCCCTTGACCGAATCAGCAAACGGGGTGTTATTCCAGTGCCCGCCAAACGCCCCCATGGCATCGCGACGCGCGCTTTCACCAATCACCACCACATAAGTGTGATATTTCGGCTTCACCGCCAGCACGTTCCAGGTGTCTTTCATATTGGAAAGCTCAGCCATACGCGCCTGTTCGTCGAGCACCTCTTTATTGTTCACCACCACATCTTTCACGAAGCGGAAAACCGGATAGCCGATATTGGTGAGCCTTAGCTTGCCGTCCCAGGGAATATTCTGGATGGGGGCGACAAACGCCACGGCAACGCTGAACACCAGACAGAGTACTTCGATCTTACCCCAGGATTTTTTCTCGTCAGACTGACGACGTATGGCGATAACGCCCAACGCGAAGATAAAGAGCCCGACCACGTAGCTGTACCACGGGAAGATCGTCAGGATCTCCGTCGACTCTTCCATGTTGGTCGAGTGCAGCGCCAGCAGGGTATTAAAGTTTGGCGAGCCGTACGCCTGACCAAACGGAAAATAGAGCGCAGCAACCAGCGAACAAATGCCGATTAACGCTTTTTGCGCACGTGGCGCGGTTCGCCACAGCAGGTGCAGAATGCAGGTAAAAGCCACTGCGTAGAGGAGGCTAAAGGGATAACCGAGTGCAAAGTTAATCAGTAATGACTGCAAAAAGTAAAATCCCGTCCACGGGCTTAAGGCCCGACTGCGGGTCACAACGGTATCTATCAGGGTTAAATTCATAGGTCACTATCATGGATGAAAACGCCATGTGCTCACCCTGGCGTCAAGGGTCATAACCTGCCTGACAGTGCGTGGAGAGGGAATGAGGGTCCGCTTCAGCGAGCCGCAAATTGTGCAGGGCTGCAAGAAGATAGTGCGAGCGCTAAATAATATCAACAGTTGCTAAGCAGATGTTTTGCGAAGGGGATTGCAAATCCGTAAAAAAGATCGGGAATAGGGCGGCTAAAAGCCAGTTTACAGCGAGAGTGTGACGGGAAAATGACGCGGCGTACCGCAACGCCGCTTAGTGGGAAGGTTTGTCGTCCTGATGCGGTTTGTTGTTAAACATATCGCACAGCATGTTCAACAGCATTAAGCGCACTTTAAAAGGAGAGTGGGTAAACACGGTCATACACCTCTTGAATTCGTTCATAAGACCTCCTGATTTTTGATCCCTTCGATCCGTGAAGGGTGACTGCATTACATACAGATATAGCACAGGCTATATTGTATAGCTATGGCTATTTCGTTAATTTTTTGTGCTTGCAGAGCTATGGTTTACAATGTGCGCTCTCGATACCGGGCGCTGGAAGCGTCACCCCACTGAGGAAGTACAATGAACCGTCGCGCAGGTAAGCCAGCAATGAGGAAAACGACGCAACTGGTGAATGTTGAAGAACATGTCGAAGGTTTTCGCCAGGTCCGTGAAGCGCACCGGCGTGAACTGATTGATGATTATGTTGAACTCATTTCCGATCTGATCCGTGAGGTTGGGGAAGCGCGCCAGGTCGATATGGCCGCCAGGCTGGGAGTGTCGCAACCAACCGTTGCGAAGATGTTAAAACGGCTTGCTTCTGTGGGGTTGATCGAAATGATCCCCTGGCGCGGGGTTTTCCTGACGCCAGAAGGGGAGAAACTCGCGCAGGAGAGCCGCGAGCGCCATCAGCTTGTCGAGAATTTTTTACTGGTGCTGGGCGTCAGCCCGGAGATTGCCCGCCGGGATGCGGAAGGTATGGAACACCACGTCAGCGAAGAGACGCTGGTGAAGTTTCGCGAATTTACCCTTAAATATGGTCCCTCCGCTGAATGAAAATCCCTGGACTGCAGGCCCTGGCACGCGATCGCTTCTTTCATCTGTTATTGATCACTGGCGCAGGGTTAAGCCTCTTTGTGCCGTTTGCGCCGCACGCCTGGCCTGCTGCGATTGACTGGCGCACCATTATTACCCTGAGCGGCTTAATGATGCTCACCAAAGGGGTCGAGCTGAGCGGCTATTTTGACGTGCTGGGACGTAAAATGGTGCGCCGCTTTGCCACCGAGCGCAGGCTGTCCCTGTTTATGGTCTTCTCCGCCGCGGTACTGTCGACGTTTCTGACCAACGACGTGGCGCTGTTTATTATCGTGCCCCTCACGCTCACCCTGCGTAAGCTGTGCGAGATCCCGGTTAGCCGGCTGATCATCTTTGAAGCGCTGGCGGTCAACGCGGGTTCGCTGTTAACGCCTGTCGGCAACCCACAGAACATCCTTCTCTGGGGACGTTCCGGGCTGTCGTTCGCCGCATTCACCTGGCAGATGGCGCCGCTGGCGCTGGTGATGATGGCGTCGCTGCTGGCGGTCTGCTGGTTTGCGTTTCCGGATAAAAAGCTGCAATACCACAGCGGTACAACCGGCCCGCAGTGGCAGCCTCGTCTGGTCTGGAGTTGCCTTGGGCTATACATCGTCTTCCTGTTCGCGCTGGAGCTGAAGTATGAGCTGGCGGGCGTGCTGCTCGTGGCGGCGGGGTTTGTCGTGCTGGCGCGTCGCGTGCTGGTGAGCGTGGACTGGACGCTGCTGCTGGTCTTTATGGTGATGTTTATTGATGTGCATCTGCTCATCCAGCTTCCGGTGCTGCAAAACGTGCTGCACAGCGTCAGTACGCTGTCTCAGCCGGGACTGTGGCTGACGGCGATTGGCCTGTCGCAGGTTATCAGCAACGTGCCTTCCACCATTCTGCTGCTCAACTACGTTCCGCCGGACACGCTGCTGGCCTGGGCCGTTAACATTGGCGGGTTTGGGCTACTGCCTGGATCGCTTGCCAACCTGATTGCCCTGCGGATGGCGAACGATCGCCGTATCTGGTGGCGCTTCCATCTCTGGTCGATCCCGATGCTGTTATGGGCCGCGACGATCGGTTTCGGAATATTCCTTCTCATATAGTGCGCAATTTGTCAGTTTTTCCTGGCAAACGTATAGCAACGTCCTAGCTTTAGTGAACGGCATAGTGTGATGCCGCTCACTGACAGGACTGTTGCTGACCTATGGCTGAAGATCAAAATCCGCCTGCTGACGAGCAGGACAAAAACAATAATGAGCGTAAGCGTCCGGGCAAAAAACCGTTAATCATCCTCGGCATTGTCGTGGTGATCATGGTCGTTGTGGCGCTGGTCTGGTGGTTTTTAACCCGTAACGAAGAGACAACCGACGACGCCTTCACCGACGGCGACGTGGTGACGATTGCCCCCAAAACGGCAGGCTATGTCACCGAGCTGCGCGTGCGCGATAACCAGCGCGTGAAAAAGGGTGATCTGCTGGTGGTCATCGATCCGCGGGATACCACCGCACAGCGCGATCAGGCTCAGGCCCAGCTTGGGCTGGCTATCGCGCAGCTGCATCAGGCCCAGGCGCAGCTGGCGCTCTCCAGAGTGCAGTATCCCGCCCAGCGTGATGAGGCCAGAGCGCAGATGCTGAAAGCGCAGGCCGATCTGGCGAACGCGCAGGCAGAGTATCGCCGCCAGCGCGGCGTCGACCCGCGTGCGACCACCCAGCAAAGTATTGATTCCGCGAATGCGCAGCTGCGCAGCGCCCAGGCGGGTCTGGCCAGCGCCCAGGCGCAGCTGGAAGTGGCAGAGCAGGTACAGCTGCAAATCCGTCAGCAGGAAACCAACGTTGAAGCGCGCGAGCGTCAGGTCGAGCAGGCTAAAGCGCAGCTGGAAACGGCAAACCTGAACCTCTCCTATACCGAAGTCCGCGCCCCGTTCGACGGCGTTGTCACCAAACGCAACGTGCAGCCCGGTACGCTGGTGCAGGCGGGAACGGCGCTGTTCTCGCTGGTTTCCCCCAATGTGTGGGTCGTAGCGAACTTCAAAGAGTCGCAGCTTGAGCGGATGAAGCCGGGTGATAAGGTCACCGTCTCCGTGGATGCATGGCCGGATATGGAACTTGAGGGACATGTCGACAGTATCCAGCAGGGGAGCGGCTCGCGTTTCTCCGCCTTCCCGGCTGAAAATGCCACCGGTAACTTTGTCAAAATTGTGCAGCGCGTGCCGGTGAAAATCGTGATTGATAAGGGGCTCGATCCGAACAAACCGCTGCCGCTGGGGCTGTCGGTGGCACCGAAGGTGACGGTGGAATGACGGATCACAGCCACGACAAATGGAAACCCGCCAGTAATCCATGGGCGGTGGCGATTGTCGTCACGCTGGCGGTGTTTATGGAGATCCTCGACACCACCATCGTCAACGTGGCGCTGCCCCACGTGGCGGGGTCGCTCTCCTCCAGCTACGACGAATCCACCTGGGTGTTAACCAGCTATCTGGTCGCGAACGGCATTGTGCTGCCCATCTCGGCGTTTCTGAGCCGCGTGTTCGGCCGCAAGCAGTTCTTCTTGATCTGCATCGTGATGTTTACGGTCTGTTCGTTCCTGTGCGGGATTGCCACCGAGCTGTGGCAGATCATTCTGTTTCGCGTGATGCAGGGCTTCTTTGGCGGCGGCCTGCAGCCTACCCAGCAGTCGGTACTGCTCGACTACTTCAAGCCCGAGGACCGGGGCAAAGCGTTTGGGCTCTCGTCCATTGCGATTATCGTTGCCCCGGTACTCGGCCCGACGCTGGGGGGCTGGATCACGGATAACTACTCCTGGCGCTGGGTCTTCTTTATCAATATCCCGGTGGGGATTGTTACGGTGCTGGCGATCTACCAGCTGTTGGAAGATCCGCCCTGGGAGAGTAAATCGAAAGAGAAGCTGACCATCGACTGGACGGGGATCGGCCTGATCGCGCTCGGCCTCGGCTGCCTGCAGGTGATGCTCGACAGGGGCGAAGACGAGGACTGGTTCTACTCGCACTTTATTCGCACCTTCGCGGTGTTAACCCTGATCGGCATTATCGGCGCCATTTACTGGCTGATGTATGCCAAAAAACCGGTGGTGGATCTGCACTGCATGAAGGACCGCAACTTTGCCGTCTCAAGCCTGCTGATGGCGGGGATGGCGATGATCCTCTACGGCAGCTCGGTGGTCATCCCGCAACTGGCGCAGCAGGATTTGGGCTATACCGCCACCTGGTCCGGGCTGGTGCTGTCCCCTGGCGCGGTGTTGATTGTGTTGACCATCCCGCTGGTGCTGAAGCTAATGCCGGTGGTGCAGACGCGCTGGATTATTGCCTTTGGCTTTACCTGTCTGGCGGTGTCGTTCTTCTGGTCGCGCACGCTCACTCCGGATATCGACTTCGAAACGCTGGTGCTGTTTCGCAGCGCCCAGTCGCTGGGGCTGGGGTTCCTGTTTGTTCCGCTGACCACCATTGCCTTTATTTCGATCCCGCGACGGCTGAACGCCGATGCGGCGGCGCTGTTTACCATGTTCCGTAACGTTGCGGGCTCGGTTGGGATCTCGCTGTCGACGGCGGCGATTACCGAGCGCTCGCAGGCGCACAGCGCGCATCTGGCGTACCACGCCTCGCCGTTTAACGAGCAGTTCCAGCAGGCGATACGCGAGAGCGCCCAGGCGATCCAGAATTTCACCACCCAGGTGGGGGATCCCACCGGGATAGCCACCGGACGCCTGTACCAGACCATGATTGAGCAGTCGCGCTTCCTGGCCTACATCGACGTCTTCACCCTTCTGAGCGCGGTGGCCTTGTTACTGATTCCGTTTTGTTTGTTGCTCTCGCCGGTTAAGAGCGAGGGGAGTGCAGGAGCACACTGATGATACACAGACGTTTACACCCCCTGATGATAATGATGCTGCTGGCCGGCTGCGCCGTCGGGCCGGATTATCAGCCGCCCGCGCCGCCTGCCGTGACGCACTGGAACGATAAAGGCGACAGCGGGGTGAAATCGCAAACCACCTCCGCCGCGACCAACCCGCGCTGGTGGAAAACCTTCGGCTCGCCGCAGCTCGACAGCCTGGTTGAACGCGCCATCGCCGGAAACCTGACGCTGCAGCAAACGGTGCTGCGTATCGCGGGAGCGCGTGAACAGATTAACCAGGCGGGCGGGGCGTTTTACCCGTCGGTGAACGGTAATCTGCAGGCGACTCGCCAGCAGCTCGGGCTGGAAGGGGAGCTGAAATCCCACGGGGTGTATGACCAGCTGGATAATGTCGATCCTGAGCTGCGGGGCGCGTTAGGACCGCTGACGCAGCCGATCAACCTCTATCAGGGCAGCTTCGACGCCCAGTGGGAAATCGACCTGTGGGGCAAGGTGCGCAGGCAGGTCGAGGCGGCACAAGCGCAGCAGAAAGCGGCTATTGAACAGCGTAACGATGCGCTGGTGTCGCTGGAAGCGGAAGTGGCCCGCGCCTGGCTCCAGCTGCGCGGGGCGCAGAGCATTATCGCCACCCTGAACACGCAGATTAAAAGCGCGCAACAGACGCTGGATCTCACCGAAAGCCGCCAGCGCGGCGGGCTGTCACCGCAGATGGATGTCGAAAACGCCCGGGCGCAGCTGGGCAATCTTGAAGCACAGCTGCCGCAGTATCAGGCTCAGGAGCGCCAGGCGATGAACGGTCTGGCGATCCTGCTTGGTAAGCCGCCGGGCGCGCTGGATGCGGAACTGCAACGCGCACAGCCGATGCCGGCCCTGCCGGATATCGTACAAACGGGCATTCCGTCGACGCTGGCGCGACGCCGCCCGGACGTGCGTGAAGCGGAAGCGAATCTTCATGCCGCCACGGCGCAAATCGGCGTCTCGGTGGCCCAGCTGTTCCCGAGCTTTACCCTTTCCGGGCAGTTTGGCCTGCGAAACAGCGAAACCAACTGGCTGACCGACTGGAGCAGCCATTTCTACAGTTTTGGTCCGCAGGTGTCGATTCCCATCTTCCAGGGCGGACGGCTGGTCTCCAGCGTGAAACTGGCGCGCGCGCAGCAGGGGGCGGCGGTGCTGGACTATCGCCAGACGGTGCTGACCGCGCTCGGGGATGTTGAGAATGCGCTGGTGAGCTACCGTACCGATCAGCAGCGTGAAGCGGGCCTGGCGAAAACCATCGACGCGCTGCAAAACGCCTTTGACCTGGCGAGCGACAGCTACCGGCAGGGGATCGCCAGCTTTATCGACGTGCTGGACGCCCAGCGACAGCTGGCGCAGGCCCAGCAGCAGCGCGCCCAGGCGCAGGTGCAAAGCGCCCTTGACCTGGTGGCGCTCTACAAGGCGCTCGGTGGCGGCTGGGAGCCGTATCAGCAGGTGCAATTACCGGACTACACCGTCTTTGGCGATGCCCCGCGCGGATAAATTTTCAGAGGATTGGGCAAGAAACGGACAGGAACGCCACATTCGCGATGGCTGAGAGGCGGGTATAACTATCGGGTACCCAATCGACATGCGAGGAATGACATATGCGTTATCAAAAACTGGGCAACACCGGTCTGTTTGTTTCTGAACTCTGCCTCGGCACCATGACGTTTGGCGGTGAAGGCGGCATGTGGGGCAAGATTGGCCAGCTGCAGCAAAATGAGGCCGAGCAGCTGGTGGGCCGCGCGCTGGATGCCGGGATCAACTTTATCGACACCGCGGACGTCTATTCGGAAGGGCGCTCGGAGGCGATTACCGGTCAGGCGCTGAAAAACCTGAAAATCCCGCGCGAAAACGTGGTGGTGGCTACCAAAGTATTCGGCGAAACGGGGACGGCAGGGGTGAACTCACGCGGCAGCTCGCGCTACCACATTATTAGCAGCGTGAAGGAGAGCCTGCGCCGTCTGCAGCTCGATCATATCGATCTCTACCAGCTTCACGGTTTCGACCCGGCCACGCCGATTGAAGAGACGCTGTACGCGCTGGATAATCTGGTGCAGCACGGCCATGTGCGCTACATCGGCGTCTCGAACTGGGCAGCATGGCAGATTGCCAAAGCGCTCGGTATTTCTGAACGTCTCGGCCTTGCGCGTTTCGCATCGCTCCAGGCGTATTACACCATCGCCGGACGCGATCTGGAGCGCGAGCTGGTGCCGATGATGCAGAGCGAAGGTGTCGGGCTGATGGTCTGGAGCCCGCTGGCGGGTGGCCTGTTGAGCGGGAAATATGGCCGCGACGGGCAGAGTGAAGCCGGTGGTCGTCGTCTGGAGTTCGACTTCCCGCCGGTGAATAAAGATCGCGCCTTCGACTGCGTGGACGTGATGCGCACTATCGCCGAAAGCAAGGGTATCTCCGTCGCGCAAATCGCACTGGCGTGGCTGCTGCACCAAAAAGCCGTCACCAGTGTGATCATTGGTGCCAAACGCGTCGAACAGCTGGATGACAACATTGCCGCCACCGGGATCCGCTTAAGCGAAGACGAGCTTAAACAGCTTGATGCGGTCAGCGCGCTGCCGCGCGAATATCCCGGCTGGATGCTGGAGCGGCAGGGGGAATATCGGCGTAATCAGCTCGCACAACAATAACCTTCCTTTCCCCGGCAGGCGCTTCGCTTACCGGGGCTTTTTTCCCGCCTTGCTCACAAAAAACGATCCTCCTCTTTGATCGCTTTTACCTCTTCGTCTATATGACTAGTCATGAAATTTAAATGACTAGTCATATAGGGAGAGACCATGAACAATCAGCTACCAGCCAACTTTTTATGGGGCAACTCGGTATCCAGCATGCAGACGGAAGGGGCATGGAATGAGGGCGGAAAGGGGATGTCGGTCTACGATATTCGCGAAGCCGGAGAGAACATCTCTGACTGGAAGGTGGCGACCGACTCCTACCACCGCTATCGGGAAGATTTCGACCTGATGCAGGATCTGGGGATGAACTGCTACCGCTTCCAGATCTCCTGGAGCCGGGTCTGCCCGCAGGGGGACGGTGCGTTCAACGACGAGGGCATCGCGTTTTATGACCGCTTTATTAACGACCTGATCGCTCGCGGTATTGAGCCGATGATCTGCCTCTACCACTTCGATATGCCGCTGGCGCTGGCACAGGAGTACAACGGCTTCAATGACCGCCGGGTAATGGACGCCTTTATTCGCTACGGCAAAAAGATGATCGACTGCTTCGGCGACCGGGTGAAGTACTGGCTGACGTTCAACGAGCAGAACATCTTCCATATGCCGGAAGCGTTTCGCATTTCCGGCTACATGAAAGGGGAGAAAACCCTGCGCGAGCTGTACGAACTGCAGCACCATACGATGGTGGCGCACATGGCGCTGACCGAGTATCTGCACCAGACCCGCCCGGGCCAGCTGATGGGCGGCATGCTGGCGCATCAGCTGATCTACCCGGCCACCTGCAAACCGCGCGATATCTTCTGCGCCCAGCAGTACGACGAATTCCTCAACCAGAACCTGCTGCGTGTTTTTGCCGGTCAGGGCTACAGCCCGGCGGTCATGGCGGTGGTGGAGCAGGAAGGATTTGGCGATCTCTACCGCGCCGAGGATTTAGCGCTACTGGCGCGCACCAAAAACGACTTTATGGCCTTCAGCTATTACGCCAGTAAAACGCTGGACAGCGATGCGATCCCGGAGGGCACGCCGGTCAACTATTACCTGCTGCACGGCGAGAAAAATAACCCGTACCTGAAAGCCACCGAGTGGAACTGGCAGATCGACCCGCTCGGTTTTCGCACCATCATTACCCGCTACGCCAACGACTGGCGCATGCCGGTATTCCCGATTGAAAACGGCATTGGCGTGATTGAGTCCTGGGATGGCGTCAACCCCATCGAGGATACCTACCGCATCGACTACCACCGGGCGCATATTGAGGCGATGAAAGCCGCGATATTTGAGGATGGTGCAGAGGTGATGGGCTACCTCGGCTGGGGGTTGATCGACATTCTCAGCTCCCAGGGCGATATGCGTAAGCGCTACGGGGTGGTCTATGTCAACCGTGAAAACCACGACCTGAAAGACCTGAAACGCGTGCCGAAAAAGAGCTACGCGTGGTTAAAACAGGTAATCCATACCAACGGACGCGAGATGTAAGCCGTACGCTGCCGGGCCGTTTTTGTGACTGATTGATGGGAACTATCCGCTATGTCTGAAACAAAAATCACACCGCATATGCAGTCCTTTGTCGACAAATTTGTCGAGTTCTCGGCGCGCCTGGCAAACCAGGTGCACCTGCGCTCCCTGCGCGACGCCTTCGCCACGGTGATGCCGATTTTCATCCTCGCCGGACTGGCGGTGCTGGTGAACAACGTGGTGTTTCCGTGGATCCTGGAAGGCGACACGCTTACCCACTTTAAGGTGTGGGGCGAGGCGATCATTAACGGCACGCTGAACATCGCCGCGCTGCTGCTGGCGCCGATGATTGCCTGGTCGCTGGCGCGCAACAAAGATTTCGACAATCCGGTCTCGGCAGTGGTTATCGCCGTCAGCAGCTTTATCATCATGATGCCGATGCGCTTACAGATCACGCCCGTCGGCAGTGAGACCACGGTAAACGTCACGCAGGTGCTGACCTTCGCCAATATCGGCTCGACCGGGATTTTCGCCGGCGTGTTGATTGGTCTGCTGTCGACGGAGCTGTTTATCGCTATCTCGCGGCTGAAGGCGCTGCACATTTCGCTCGGGGAAAACGTGCCGCCGGCGGTGAGCAAATCCTTTACCGCGCTGATCCCGACCATCCTGACGCTCTCGCTGTTTGCTATCCTGGCAGCGCTGTTGGCAAACGTGCTGCACACGGATCTGATCCATCTCATTACGACCTTTATCCAGCAGCCGCTGCGGCTCATCAACACCAGCCTGCCGGGAACGATTTTCATCTATAGCTTCGGCAACTTCCTGTTCACGCTCGGTATTCATCAGTCGGTGGTCAACAGCGTGGTGCTGGAACCGTTCCTGCTGATCAACACCAACGAGAACATGCTGGCCTTCGCCAATGGTCAGCCGATCCCGCACATCATCAACAACATCTTCGTGCCGACGTTTGGCATGGTGGGCGGAACCGGCAGCACGATCTCGCTGCTGATCGCCATCTTTATCTTCTCGCGGCAACAGTCGGCGAAGCAGGTGGCGCGTCTGTCGCTGGCGCCGGGTCTGTTCAATATCAACGAGCCGGTGATTTTTGGGCTGCCGATTGTCTTTAACCTGCCGCTGATGATCCCGTTTGTGCTGTTACCCGCCATCGGCATCTATTTTGCCTGGCTCTGTACGACCCTGGGGTTGATGTCGCGCTGCGTGGTGATGATCCCCTGGACGACACCGCCGATCCTGAGCGCCTGGCTGGCGACGGCGGGGGACTGGCGGGCGGTGGTGGTGCAGTTGGCAATCATTGTATTTGGTGTATTCTTCTACCTGCCTTTCCTCAAAATTGCCGAGAGAGTGGCGTTAAAAAACAGCGGGATAGAAACTAACTGAAAGGAAGGACGATGGCGGCGAAGTACATCACCATAGCGCGGGAAATTAAGAAACGCATCATCAGCCAGCAGTACGCCGCCAATGAACCGCTGCCGGACCAGTTTGCGCTGGCCGCGGAGTTCAATACCAGCCGGATGACCATTCAGCAGGCCATGCGTCAGCTGATTGTCGAAGGGCTGGTGTATACCCGCCAGGGGCAGGGGACGTTCATCCGCAAGAATTTTCTTCAGCTGTCGCAGTGGGATCTCTCCGGCAGCGACTACTTTGGCGCGACCAAAACCTGGGAGCATCTGGGTACGGTGACCAGCCAGGTGGTGCATTTTGAACTGCGTTTTCCGAACGAGAAAGAGCAGGCTTCGCTGATGATCAACGCCGATACGCCCGTCTATGATTTCATCCGCCTGCGTCTGCTCAACGGTGAGCCGATGTCGCTGGACGCCACGGTGATGCCGCTCAATCTGGTGGCCGGCCTGAATAAAAGCCATCTTGAAAGCTCGGTGTTTCGCTATATCCAGGAGACGCTGGGGCTCAAGATTATGGGGTCGTACCGGGTAGTGCGGGCATTAAAGCCGAATGCGCTGGACATGCAGCATCTGGTCTGCGAGGAGAGCGACCCGGTGCTGGAGGTGGAGCAGGTGATCTATCTGGAAGATGGCACGCCGCTGGAGTATGCCCACTGCCACTACCGGTACGACCACGGCGGGATTGTGATCGTCAATAACGGCTAAAAAAAAGCGGGCATCGAAGCCCGCTTTTTCTTTTTGGCGATTAGTTCAAACGCACCGGCATACCGGAGCGGTTCTGCACCGCCTGGTCAACAATCGTCGTCTCGACGTCAGGCTGAGAGGTCACCGCCTGCACCGCGCTGTTCAGCGTAATCGGTACGATTTCGTTATTGTTGATCTGATCTTCGCTGGTGGACAGCGGGTTGTGCACTTCGATGTAACGGCTACCGTCTGGCTCAGACGTGGCTTTCACCGGTTCGTTAATGAACTGGACTCGCGTCCCGACAGGTACGTTTTCGAACAGGAATTTAATGTCGTCGTTACGCAGACGTACGCAGCCGTGGCTGACGCGCAGGCCGATACCGAAGTTGGCATTAGTACCGTGAATAGCATACAGACGGCCAATGTACAGCGCGTACAGACCCATCGGGTTATCCGGGCCTGCCGGGACCACGGCTGGCAGCGGCTCGCCTGCTGCGATGTATTCCGCGTGCATTTTCGCCGTTGGGGTCCAGGTTGGGCCTGCTTTCTTACGCTCAACTTTGGTGGTCCAGTTCAGCGGGGTGTCTTTGCCCAACTGGCCGATACCGATTGGCAGCACGATCACGGTGTTGGTGCCTTTCGGGTAGTAATACAGACGCATTTCCGCGCTGTTGATGACGATACCTTCATGAACGGTATCCGGCAGGATCAGCTGCTGAGGAATGTTAAGCACGGTCCCGGCTTTTGGCAGATACGGGTCAACGCCCGGGTTCGCTTCCAGCATGTTAGACAGGCCCAGCTGGTACTGCGCCGCAAAATACTCCAGCGGCTGAGTGTTACCCTCAGGCACCGTCACTACCTGGTTTTGACCCACCAGACGGCTACCGTCTGTCGGCAGCGGATAAGTCACCGCAGAAGCGGTTTTGCAAAAACCTACTACGGCTAACGCCGCCGCAAAAAGCGTTGTTAATTTCATGTTCATGTTGTGCGAGGTATCTAAGCCATTCAGGCGTGAGTTGATAAGTCTGAATCTGTGATGGGAGCGCATTATATGTGCATTCCCGCTAACAGGGAATTCAGATGTGTACGAAATCACATTTTTTTCGATTTTGTTAAAGTTTAGCGGAGCGTCGCAACACGGGATCTCAATTCGGAATTGTGGCATAATGCCGTGTTTATCACACTTTTCGCAGGAATCTCCCCGTGTTAGTTACCAGCAACGTCACTATGCAGTTTGGCAGTAAGCCGCTGTTCGAAAACATTTCCGTCAAATTTGGCGGCGGCAACCGTTACGGCCTGATTGGTGCCAACGGTAGCGGTAAATCCACCTTTATGAAGATCCTCGGCGGTGACCTGGAGCCGACCCTCGGCAACGTTTCGCTCGACCCTAACGAGCGTATCGGTAAGCTGCGTCAGGATCAGTTCGCCTTTGAAGAATTCACCGTGCTCGACACGGTGATCATGGGGCACGCGGAGCTGTGGGAAGTGAAGCAGGAGCGCGATCGTATCTATGCGCTGGCCGAGATGAGCGAAGAAGACGGTTATAAAGTGGCCGATCTGGAAACGCAGTACGGCGAAATGGACGGTTACTCCGCGGAAGCCCGTGCGGGCGAGCTGCTGCTGGGCGTGGGTATTCCGGTAGAACAACACTATGGCCCGATGAGCGAAGTTGCGCCAGGCTGGAAGCTGCGCGTGCTGCTGGCGCAGGCGCTGTTCTCAAACCCGGACATTCTGCTGCTCGACGAACCAACGAACAACCTGGACATCGACACCATTCGCTGGCTGGAGCAGACGCTGAACGATCGCGACAGCACGATGATCATCATCTCGCACGACCGTCACTTCCTGAACATGGTCTGTACGCACATGGCGGATCTGGACTACGGCGAGCTGCGCGTGTATCCGGGCAACTACGACGAATACATGACGGCGGCCACCCAGGCGCGTGAACGTCTGCTGGCGGACAACGCCAAGAAAAAAGCGCAGATTGCAGACCTGCAGTCCTTCGTTAGCCGCTTCAGTGCCAACGCTTCTAAATCGCGTCAGGCCACCTCGCGCGCGCGTCAGATTGACAAAATCAAGCTGGAAGAGGTTAAAGCCTCCAGCCGTCAGAACCCGTTCATCCGCTTCGAGCAGGACAAGAAACTGTTCCGTAACGCGCTGGAAGTGGAAGCCCTTACCAAAGGCTTCGATGAAGGTCCGCTGTTCAAAAACTTCAACCTGCTGCTGGAAGTGGGCGAGAAGATTGCCATTCTGGGGGCGAACGGCGTGGGTAAATCCACCATGCTGAAAACCCTGGTGGGCGAACTGCAGCCGGACAACGGCACCGTCAAGTGGTCTGAAAACGCGCAAATCGGCTACTACGCGCAGGATCATGAGTATGAGTTCGAAAACGATCTGACCGTCTTTGACTGGATGAGCCAGTGGAAGCAGGAAGGCGACGACGAGCAGGCTGTGCGTAGCATTCTCGGTCGTCTGCTGTTCAGCCAGGACGACATCAAGAAGCCGGCTAAAGTGCTCTCCGGTGGCGAGAAGGGCCGCATGCTGTTCGGCAAGCTGATGATGGAAAAACCCAACATTCTGGTGATGGACGAACCGACCAACCACCTGGATATGGAATCGATCGAGTCGCTGAACATGGCGCTGGAGATGTATCAGGGCACCCTGATCTTCGTCTCTCACGACCGCGAGTTCGTCAGCTCGCTGGCGACCCGCGTGATCGAAATTACGCCAGAACGCGTGGTGGACTTCACCGGTAACTACGAAGATTATCTGCGCAGCAAAGGTATCGAGAGTTAAAAAAAACCGGGTGGCGGCTTCGCCTTACCCGGCCTACGGTCTATTCCCTCTCCCTGTGGGAGAGGGTTAGGGTGAGGGTTACACCACCCACTCGCCCCCTTCAACCCCATTCACCCGCAGTTTGCGTTTCTCCCCCGCCGGTAACGACACCTTCAGGGCTTTCCACGCCGGACGGTAATCGCCGCGCGCGTTAACCTTCAGGTCGATGGTTGCCCCGTCGCACACCATTTCCCATTCCACCCACAGCGCATTGCCATTCTGGTAGCCCCAGCTTTCACCGTCATCTTCAAACAGCAGGCCAGCGCTGGCGCCGACACCTTTCACCGGGAACAGCTTCAGTTCGCGGGCATCGTCCTTTTCAGCAGACACATGCCTAATACGTTCGCTGAGCGGCAGACCGGCACCGGCGCGCACCAGCAGCGGCAGTTTTTCCAGCGGCGCGTCGAGGACGATCCACTGCCCGCCCGCATACCACTCATGGGTATAAAAATCGTACCAGCCGGTTTCATTATCCGGCAGCCAGAGACGGCGCGCACGCTGACCGGCTTCGACGACGCTTGCGACCAGCACATCGCGGCCCAGCAGGAAGTCATCACACTCTTCGAAGGTCTGCGCGTCGTGCTCGTGGTCGAGGAAAGTCGGGCGCAGCATCGGTTCGTCGTCGGCGTGTGCCTGCCAGAGCAGGGTGTAGAGATACGGCAGCAGGCGATAGCGCAGTTCAATGGCCGCGCGAATGGCAGGGGTGACGCCCGGGTACATCCACGGCTCGTTTACCGTGTGGTCATCGTTCCACGAGTGAATGGTGAAGCGCGGGTGCATCACCCCGTTCTGCACCCAGCGAACAAACAGCTCGGCGTCCGGTTTGTCGCCGGAGAAACCGCCCACGTCATGGCCAACGTTAAACAGCCCGGACAGGCTCATCCCCAGCCCCATACGGATGTTATAGCGCAGGGTCTCCCAGCTGGTGCGGTTATCCCCGCTCCAGGTCTGAACGTAGCGCTGCATCCCGGCACAGCCGGAGCGGGAGATCAGATAAGGACGCTTTTCCGGGGCAAAGCGCTGCTGCGCTTCCAGCGAGGCGCGCATCATCAGCAGCGGCATCACCGGGCGAATATGCTTGATGGCGATCTCCTTGCCAAAGCCGTGGCAGCGGGCTTCGCCATCCCACACTTCATATTCATTGTTGTCGTTCCAGGTGGAATCAATGCCCATCTCCAGCAGCTGCGTGGTGACACCGTTCTGCCACCACTGCACCGTCTGCGGATTGGTAAAATCGAGATGCGATCCTTCGTCATCCCAGAAGCTGGAGCGTTCGGGGGCATCGGTTTCTGAATCGCGGATGAACAGGCCGCTCTCTGCCACTTCGCTATAGCGCGGATGGTCCTGCAGCAGGCACGGCTTGATGTTTGCCGCAAGTTTCAGCCCTGCGTCGTGGAACGCCTGGGTCATCACCTTCGGCTGCGGCACTTTGTCATGGTTCCAGTTAAAGACGTAGCGCTTGCCGTTGATCGAGGTATAGCCCGAGGAGAGCTGGAACGAGTCGCACGGGATGGCGTGCTCTTCGCACAGGCGAATAAAGTTCATCAGCTGATTCTGCGCGTCCGGCGCGTCGGTGTAGTGCATGGTTGAGCCGCTGTAGCCCAGGCTCCATTTCGGACCGAATAACGTTTTCCCGGTCAGGCGCACGAAGGCTTTGGTGACGTCCAGCACCCGTTTGCCGGTAAAGAGGTAGTAATCAATATCGCCCGCTTCCGCCTGCCAGCGGCGATAGGCTGTGTGGTAGTTGTCGATCTCGTTTCCCAGGTCCAGCCAGCAGCTGCTCAGGTTGTCATAGAACAGGCCGTAGCTCACGTCGTCACGGTGGGTGAGGGTGAACGGAATATGCTTGTACAGCGGGTCGGTGCTGGCGGCGTTGTAGCCCATCGCATCGAGGTTACGCATCTCATAGCGCTTACCGTTACGCTGCAGATCGCCCGCTTTCTCACCCAGACCGTAAAAACGCTCGTCCTTGCGGCGGCTCAGGTAGTGCGCCACCCCGTCGCCGTGGGCATTCAGCAGGTAGGCACTGGTCGGACGGTCGTTGACCAACGGCTGCCACTCGCCCTCGTCATTGCGGTAGTGCCACTCCAGCCACAGCGGCTGGTGGACGGTCACGCGCAGCTGTTCGGTTGCCACGGTTAACGTGTCATCCTGCTGCGTCAGCGTCCAGGCCGGGCAGGTGAAACCGCTGAGATCGTCGCGATGGCGGCCTTCCCACGGTACGTCTTTCTCCGGGGCGATGCTCCAGGTGCGGTCGAGCGACAGTTCGCCTTTACGCTTAATCAGCACGCGGAACAGGTTCTCTTCCAGCACATACAGGCACAGGCGGTGCTGGTTATCCACCAGCAGTTCCAGATGGTTTGCCGACTGCTTATCGACGGTCCAGTTTTTCAGGGTTTTCATATGCAATACATCCACTATCAGGCGCGCTTGGCGCGACGTTCAGCAATAAATGCTACCAGGAAGAGAGCGCCAATCAGGTCAAAGAAGCCCATGGCAATAAAGAGCGGGTTAAAGCCGATTTTGTCGGCGGTCACCCCAATTAACAGCGAGAACAGGAAGCTGGCGATCCACGCCGCCGAGCCGCGCATGCCGTTTACGGTCGCCATCTGACCTTTATCAAACGACTCCACGACCAGGGCGCTCAGCATGCAGGAGATGATCTGGTGCCCGAAGCCGCCGATGGAGATCAGCACGATGGTGATATACGGGTCGCGGGTAATGGCCACGATGGCCAGAGAGATCATCAGGAACGCGCCGGTCACGGAGCTTGCCACGACCGAGTTCACGCGGGAGCAGCCGAACAGACGGGTGTACAGGCGGGTGAGGTAGCCGCTCGCCACGCTGCCAAGGTCAGCGGCGAGAAACGGCAGCCAGGCAAACATCGCGATCTGTTTCAGATCCATGCCGTGCTCTTTGGCGAGATACAGCGGCACCCAGAAGCTCAGCACCGCCCAGGCCGGCTCTGCCATAAAGGCCGGGATGGCGATACCGTAAAAACGTTTGTTCTTCGAGACGGTTTTCAGCGCGGTCAGGAACGGCAGCTTCACCGCAGGCGGTTCATTATCCTGTTTGATAAACGCCAGCTCGTCTTTGCTCAGGTTCGGGTGCTGCTCCGGGTTGTGGTAGAACGCCCACCACAGGATCACCCACAGCAGCGCCAGCACGCCGGTGAACATAAACGCTCCCTGCCAGCCGAACGAGGCGTGGGCAAAGTAGATGATAGGCGGAGCCAGCATCGCACCGATGGAGAAGCCCACCCCCGCCCAACCGGCGGCGACAGGACGCTCTGATTTCGGGAACCATTCGCCAATCGTTTTGGCGTTCGCCGGCGTGGCGGCCGCTTCAGAGGCCCCCATAAAGAAGCGCAGAATAGCGAGATGCAGCCAGCTTCCGGCCCCCGCGTGGAAAATACACATCAGCGCCCAGATCCCGGCACAGACCATAAAACCAATCTTCAGGCCGATGACGTCAATCAGCCAGCCGCACAGGGGCTGGAAAATGGTGTAGGCGATCTGGAAGGCCCCGACGATCCAGGAGTACTGCTCGGTGGTGATCCCGAGGCTCTCTTTCAGCTCCGGCGCGAGAATACCTAACGAATTTCGGGTGATGTAGTTAACGGTGACGCCCAGTAAGAACAGCACCAGTACGTACCAGCGCAGGTTTTTAATGACGCGACGGGTTTTGCTTGCCGCAACGGTGTTATTGATGTCCTGACTCATTTTACTCTCCACAAGACGGACGCTAAGGGGACGGAGGTTCAGGTGTCACACAGTTTTTTATGCCTTTGATTTCTATCCGTTTAGAATGCTTAAGTTGCTATACAACTAGTATGGAAGTTGTGTGACAAGTTCACCTTAAGGGAGAAAATGAGTGGGCAGTAGTGGATTTTGTGCAAAAATTCTCATAACTGAGCTTAATCATTTGGCATGATGGTTTACGCATCAGTAATGACCTGACAGACACGCTATGAAAATTTTGTCATTTCGCAAATGGAGCCAGATCACAAAATGGACAAAAGGCTAAAAATCACCGAAATTGCCACCCGGACTCAGCTCTCGATCAGCACCGTTTCGCGGGTGCTGGCGGGGAAGGCCAATACCAGCGAAAAAGCGCGGGCGAAGGTGCTGGAGTGTGCCCGCGAGCTGGGGGTGCTGGACGGGATGGCGGCGGGGCGTTTGCTGCTGAACAGCCTGGTGGTGTTCGCCCCGCAGCGGGCATTTGACGAGCGGTCTGACATTTTTTACTACCGCGTGATCCAGAGCGTGAGCAAAGGCCTTGCTTCCCACGATGTACGCCTGCGCTACTGTGCACTGGAGGAGAACGACAGCGACGCCCAGCTTTTTCTGGCACGTATGAACGAACCGGACACCCAGGCCGCCATCCTTCTCGGGATTGACGATCCGCATATCCACGATCTGGCGGTGGATGTCGGTAAACCCTGCATGCTGATTAACTGTCGCGATCGCCATATGCGCCTGCCGGCCGTGGCGCCGGATCATCGGGCGATTGGCGAGCGGGCGGCGGAGTATCTGTTTGAGATGGGGCACCGCGAAGTGATGAACGTGCTCTGCCTGCGTCGCTACACCATGGAACTGCGCCTCTCCGGCATCCGCGATGCGTGGCAATCCCACAACCTGACGTTCAACGACAAACGCGATCTGCTGGTGGTACCGAGTTTCAGCGCGCGCGAAACGGAACAGATGGTCAGCGACTGGCTGAGCCAGATGCAGGGCAACGATCTGCCGACGGCGTTTCTGGTCGGTGGCGACTTTATGGCGGCGGGCACCATCAGTGCGCTGCAAAAACAAGGGTTGCGCGTGCCGCAGGACATCTCGGTGATGAGCATTGACGGCTTTAATCTGGCAGCCATTCAGGATGTACCGTTAACGGCGGTGCATGTTCCGCGCGACGAGCTGGGAACGGAAGCGGTGCATATGCTCCAGCAGCGGCTGATGCGCCCGGACGCGCCGGTGGGCACCTTGCTGCTGAACGGCACCCTGACCGTACGGGAATCAGTCCGGCGGATACGTCAGGGGAAACGACGCACCGCCGTGGAGCGGGAAGGGTTGTACGACAGTTAAACCATGCCCAGCGCGCGCTTGCCGTGGATATTCAGGTCGGCCACGGTAAAACGGCCCTGCCAGGTCTTTTCATAATCTTCACGCGGGAAGTCACCCGGCGACGCGCCGGTTTCCAGCGCTTCCCGGACCTTTTTCGCATAGGCGAGGTTCTTCTCGCACATCGGCGCGGCAGGGATGTACATCACGTTACCCCAGCCCTGCTGGTTCTCAACCGGTGCAACCGAGTGGATCACATCGCAATGCCACCACACGGAATCACCCGCCTCCAGTGCCGGAATGCTGCTTAACGCCTCGATAAGCAGCGGGTGCCACTTCTCCGAGACCGGCAACACGCGCCCCGGTGCGACGCCGCAGAGCTCGTCCTCCGGTACGTCGTCCAGCAGCGGGCGCAGCAGAATGTACGCCATGGCCTCCGGGATGGGCACCACGTGCAGCAGCCCCTGACCTGGGATCATATCCGACAGCGCCGTCCAGCCCTGGAAGGTGCGGAACACCGAGCATTTGGTGGTGTTATCCACGGTGTACTCCTCCACTTCGGTGCGGTGCGCGGCGTTCCACGGGTCGTATTTATCGACGTTGCCGTCAAACACGCGGGCAAAGACCTGCTGATAGGCCGGCAGCAGCCAGCGCTCCAGCGCGCCGGAGTCGGTATGCGCCCCCAGCCCTTTCGAGGTGGTTCCCGGCGGACGGCGGCGAATACGATCCGGATAAATCACGCTCACATCCGGGTCGAACCACTGCTTGCCGTTGCTCTCGAATGTCCATAAACGGTTCAGGAACGACTGCACCTGCGCCATCTCTTCACTCTGGCGCGCCTGCATTTGCGCCTGCGACCAGTAGATCGGGTATATCTCCGGGCGGGAGGCCGTTAGGGTGCCGAAGAAGTTATCGCCCGGGCCTTTATACACCTCGTCAAACTGGTTGAGATCGAGGTAGTCGAGCATCGACTGATCCCACGCCAGGGCCTGTTCGCGCGGGAAGTGACCTTTAATCACCGCGCAGCCCCGGCGTTTGATGGCGTCGCGCTGCGCGGGCGTGATGGTGCCATTTTTCACATCCGAAAACGGGATCACCGGCCAGACCGATTCACCTTTGTTTTTCAGGGCGTTGATTTCCGCCACGCGGGTGGCGATTTTATCACTGAGCTTGTCGAACACCGCCTGCACGTCGCCAATCTGCGCGCGTAACTCACGTTTCAACTGACGGATTGCCGCTTTGTGATCCGCCGGTAAGGTTTCACTGGTAAAGGTCATAACTGCCTCGCATCTTTCATTCGAAAGTAAAAATATCTACAAGTGATACTTTAAGTTAAAAATAAGTTAATGCAAGTTTAAAAACTTGACGCGTGCCACAGGATGGTAAAGAAGGAGAGTGCCGGAGCGAGGCTCCGGCGGGGAAGGATTAGGCGTCGAACGGGGAATGGGCATCGAGCACGGCCTGAATTACGTTCAGCGCGCCCTGGTGGTTATTGTCGTCGGTACTGTAGCGGCAGATGTCTTTGATACTGTCGGCCGCGTTGCCCATTGCAAACGAGTATTTCACCAGCTTCAGCATTTCCGCGTCGTTGCCGCTGTCGCCGATACCCACACATTCTTGCGGGGAGATAGCCCAGCGCTTCAGCAGTCGGCTGATGCCGTTGGCTTTGTGCAGGCCAGGGATAATCAAATCCACAAAACCAAAGCCGCTGGTGACCGGTTTCATGATGCCGTCCAGCGACACGTGCAGTTTGTCGATAAGATTCGGGATATCGCTGTCCGGCAGGTTCAGGGAGAACTTGAACAGCACGTCGTCAATGTCATGGTAATCGCTGACGCGCTTTAAGCGGTGATAGTGCTTTGACATCAGCGCCACGAACGCCTCCGGCGCTTTATCGCTGACGTACGCACTTTCGAGACCGCAGGCCACAAAGTTCAGCCCTTTGTCTTTCAGCAACTCGCCAGTGACGATCTGCGACTCATGGCGCGTCAGCTCGCCGTGGAAAATCTGCTCGCCGTGATCGAAGACCAGCGCGCCGTTTTCCGCCACGAAGGAGATCTGCTCTTTCAGCTCCGGGAAGAAGGAGATGAGCTGGTAATACTGGTTGCCGCTGGCGACAACGAATTCAATATTGCGGGCTTTAAGCTGCTCAAACTGTGCCTGAAAGCGGTCCCGATCGTACTGCTTGGCATCATCAAGGAAAGTTCCGTCCATATCGGTGACGATAACTTTAACGGTCATACATTGCGCTCCTGGGTCACTGCGTTTTGAAACATTCTAATAACAAGGTGACGAGGAGCACAAATTTAATTTCATTCGAAAGTAAAAGCAAAACGGCAACCGAGGTTGCCGTTTTTAGTGTTTTCTCCCTCTCCCGTGGGAGAGGGCCGGGGTGAGGGCATCAGCGCGCGTATTTCTCCCTCACCCTAACCCTCTCCCTCAAGGGAGAGGGGATAGCTCGGTTACAGCGTATGCTCCGTACGCGCAATAATATCGTCCTGCGCATCCGGCGACAGGGCGGTGAAGAACGCCGAGTAGCCCGCCACGCGCACCACCAGGTCACGATACTGGTCAGGGTGTTTTTTCGCTTCCAGCAGCGTTTCGCGGGAAACAATGTTGTACTGAATATGCCAGCCCTTATGCACCTCGAAGAAGGTGCGCAGCAGCACCATCAGCTTCTGGCGGTCGCTGTCGTTTTCCAGCGTTGACGGGTTCAGCTTCTGGTTTAGCAGCACGCCGCCGAGAATCGCTTCGGTCGGCAATTTGCCCACGGAGCCAATGACCGCCGTTGGACCAAGGTGATCGGTACCGGATGCCGGGCTGGCGCCTTCCGCCAGCGGGGTATGGGCTTTTCGTCCGTCCGGGGTGGCCATCGTCGCCGCGCCAAACGGCACGTTAGCGGAAATAGAAGAGGTGCCTGCGTAATAGTTTCCGCCAATCGGGCCGCGGCCGTAACGCGGGTTGTGGTACTGCTTCAGCTCTTCAATGTAGGTCTGGTAGGCACGCGTCAGCAGCATATCCACGCTGTCGTCGTCGTTACCGTATTTCGGCGCACCGTTGATCAGACGCTGACGCAGTTGCTCGTGGGTCAGCCCGTCGAAGTCATCCGCCAGCGCGACCGCCAGCTGCTGCTGACCAATGACGCCCTGCTCGAATACCATCTTCTTCACCGCCGCCAGGCTGTTGCCGAGGTTGGCGATCCCCACCTGCAGGCCGGAGACCCAGTCATACTTCGCGCCACCCTGCTTGATGCTCTTCGCCCGTTCGATACAGTCGTCCACCAGCGCGGAGCAGAGAATATCGTGGACGTTCTCTTCGAGCATGGTGTCCACCACATATTCAATCTCGATGGATTTGCGGGTGTAGTAGCGGATCTGGGTGTCCCACGCCGCCATCACCTCTTCGAAGTTATCGAAGTTACCGGCAGAGAGCGCTTTCTCCTGCGGCAGGAACACTTTCCCGCTGGTGGCATCCCGGCCGCCTTCCAGCGCCGCCAGCATCACGCGGGCGAAGTTGATAAAACTCATGCCGGTGCAGCGATAGCCCCATTTGCCGCCGACGGCGGTTTCGATGCAGCCAATCGCCGCGTAGTCGTAAGCATCATCGCGCTCAACGCCGAGCTTGATGAATTCCGGGATCACGATTTCATCGTTATTGAATGCCGGCATCCCGAAGCCGCAGCGGATCACCTGCACGCAGGCGTCGAGGAAGTCGTTGCTCATGCCCGCGTGGTAGCGCACGCTCAGGTTCGGCTGGGTGGAGCGCAGACGGCCGCAGGACTCCAGAATTGCGTAAGAGAGCGGGTTGACCGCGTCCATCGGCTCACCGTTGACCAGCGTCTGGCCGCCGATGGTGACGTTCTGGTACAGCGGGCTACCGGCAGAGGCTTTCGAGTGCGAGCCGGAACGGATTTTGTTTACTTCCAGCAGCTTCAGCCAGCAGCTGTGCAGCAGCTCGATGGCGTGCTCGCGGTCGAGACTCTGGTTCAGCTCCACGTCGCGGCGGTAGAACGGATAGAGATACTGGTCCATCCGCGCGAAGGAGACGGAGTGTCCGTTGGACTCAATCTGCAGGATCAGCTGAATGAAGTAGCACAGCTGCAGCGCCTGCCAGAAGGTTTTTGGCGGTTCGTGAGCAATCACGTCGCAGTTTTCCGCCATCGCCAGCAGTTCGTCGCGGCGGCTTTCGCGGGTTTCGCTGGCGGCCATGTCACGCGCCAGGTCGGCAAAGCGTTTGATGTGCTGGCTCACCGCCTCCAGCACGATATCAATTGCTTTCAGGAACTGGTCGCCGTGCAGGTCTTCCAGCACCGTCAGGTTAATGCGCGAGCGGCGCTCGGCCACTTTGGCGCGCAGGCCGTCGAGACCTTTCTCCAGCACCAGCGGGAAGTTAACGGCCAGGTGCGCATCGCCGGAGGTCATGTTGCCTTCGGCTTTGATGATGCCGGTTTCCAGCAGGCCTTTCTGCTCGTCGGTGAACATGCCGTAGCAGCGATCCTGGACCGTCTGGCCGCGCCACCACGGGCAGATCGCATGCAGAACGCGCTTGTTCTCTTCGCTCACCGCAAAGCCCGCGCCCGGGCGATCAGCCAGGTCGTCAATCTCTTTCTCAATCCAGGAGACGGTATATTCCGGGAAAATCGGCGCGGCGCGCACTTCGCTTGCCTGGTTACCGATGATGAGTTCATCGTGTTTGATCCAGATGGTACGCCGGGCCAGGTGGTGCGCCAGCGCCAGGGCGCGACGCACCGGGATCGGTTTGTCCATATGCTGCTGATACATTTCGGTGTAGTGCTGCGCGCGTTCGGTACAGACCGGCGGCTTGACGATATGTACGAGGGCCGTTTTGTGCGCCTTAATGCGCTCGCTGAGGGTGTTGAGATTCAGGGTGGTCATAAGTTTATCCTCGTAAGGTCGCGGTTAACCCTTTCTGGCAGGCGTACTGCTGCGCGAAGTCCAGCAGGGCAGGGTTATTCAGCGGTTTGTCAGGGGCAGAGTAGGGTTGGCCGAGCAGCGTGTATTTGTTCATGCCCAGCGTGTGGTACGGCAGAAAATGAATATCGTTGACGCCGAGCTCGTCGGCGGCGAAATTGGTAATGGCGGTAACAGACGCTTCATCGGCGTTAAAGCCCGGGATCAGCGGCACGCGGAGGGTGATTTTTTTCCCGGCAGCGGCAAGGCGTTTCAGGTTATCCAAAATTCGTTTTGCCGAGCCGTCCGTCCACTGCTTGAAAACGTCAGCGTCGACATGCTTCAGGTCGGCGAGAAACAGATCGACGTACGGTAAAGAGGGCTCGATATAGTGCCACGGTACGTGAAGACAGGTTTCGACGGCGGTGTGGATACCCTGTTCGTGGCTGGCTTTAAACAGCGCAAGTGCCAGCTCGGGGTTCATAAACGGCTCACCGCCGGAAAGCGTAATTCCGCCGCCGCTGCGGTCGTAGAAGGGTTTGTCGCGCAGGACGGTCGCCATGATCTCCCCGACCTGCTGCTCTTCACCGCAGACGGTCAGCGCCTGCGTCGGGCAGCAGTCGGTGAGGGTATTGAGCGCCTCGTCGTTAAGCTTCTCGCGATGAATGACCAGCCCGTTCAGCGCACGTTCGATGCAGCCCGGCGCCGCCTGCTGGCACAGGTCGCAGCCGTCCAGACACAGGCGCGCATCAAACAGCACGTCCCGGCTGCGGGAGCGGCTTTCCGGGTTCTGGCACCAGCGACAGCCCAGCGAGCAGCCTTTCAGGAACACCACGGTACGAATACCGGGGCCATCGTGGGTAGAGTAACGCTGAATATTGAAGATCATGTTTTTGCCTCTCATCTTGCATATGAAGATTAAATTACTTTCGAATGAAAGTTATCTTGATGCAGGTCAACTCCTGAGCAGGTTTTGTCGTGATAGGGTAAGTGCAGGCTAATTTTGAGGGTGACATCATGGAACTTTATCTCGACACATCTGACGTTGCGGCGGTGAAAAAGCTGGCGCGTATCTTCCCGCTGGCAGGTGTGACCACTAACCCAAGCATCGTTGCGGCCGGGAAAACGCCGCTGGAGGAGCTGTTGCCAGCCCTGCACGACGCCCTGGGCGGCAAAGGCCGTCTGTTTGCCCAGGTGATGGCGACCACCGCGGAAGGGATGGTGGAAGACGCGCGTAAGCTGCGCGCCATCATTAACGACCTGGTGGTGAAAGTACCGGTAACCGCAGAAGGGCTGGCAGCCATCAAAATGCTGAAAGCAGAAGGGATCCCGACGCTGGGCACGGCGGTATACGGCGCTGCACAAGGGATGTTGTCCGCGCTGGCGGGGGCTGAGTATGTCGCGCCATACGTTAACCGCGTGGACGCGCAGGGCGGGGACGGGATCCAGACGGTGGTGGAATTACAGCAGCTGCTGACCCTGCATGCCCCGCAGTCAAAGGTGCTGGCCGCGAGCTTTAAAACCCCGCGTCAGGCGCTGGATTGCCTGCTGGCAGGCTGCGAGTCCATCACGCTGCCGCTGGACGTGGCGCAGCAGTTTATTACCTCTCCGGCCGTGGACGCGGCGATTGTGAAGTTTGAGCAGGACTGGCAGGGGGCGTTTGGACGGACGTCGATCTGACGCTGTTGCCGGGTGGCGGCTTCGCCTTACCCGGCCTACGATTTTCTCCCTCTCCCTGTGGGAGAGGGCCGGGGTGAGGGCATCAGGCCGCAGTAGGGTTTAACCTCCGCAAATCTCACATCCCGGATTACGCATCAGCTTCATCTCGCGGAACTGGCAGGTCATTGCGTCGTACATCACGATTTTCCCCGCCGCCGGCGTACCGTAATGCGCCAGCACTTTGATCGCTTCCATCGCCTGCAATGACCCAATCACACCGACCAGCGGCGCCATCACGCCGGCTTCGACACAGGTAAGCGCGTTCTCGCCAAACAGGCGGCTCAGGCAGCGGTAGCAGGGTTCACCGTCCGCGTATGTGAAGACGCTGATTTGCCCCTCCATGCGGATCGCCGCGCCGGAGACCAGCGGAGTTTTGTGGGCAAAACAGCCCGCGTTTAGCTGATTACGGACGGCGACGTTATCGGTGCAGTCGAGCACCAGATCGTGCCGGGCAATTTGCGCGGAGAGCGCGTCATCATCCAGCATCGCGTCAAGCAGAGTGAACTGAACGTTGGGGTTAATGCGGGCCAGCGCCGCGCGGGCAGAATCTACTTTCGGCTGGCCAACCGTTGCGTCGCTGTGCAGCGTCTGGCGCTGCAGGTTAGACACCGACACGGTATCAAAGTCCAGCAGTGTCATCCTGCCCACACCCGCCGCGGCGAGGTACTGGGCGGCGGCACAGCCCAGACCGCCAAGTCCGACGACCAGCACGCTGGCCGCCTTGAGCGCTTCCTGACCCTCGAAATCAAACCCGCGCAGCACAATCTGGCGGTTGTAGCGCATCATCTCCTGGTCGCTCAGCTCCACCGTCATGTCAGCCCCCGAACAACTGGTTAAAGCGCTCCACCTCAACCCATTCGCCCGCTTCCACGTTGCCGCGCTCGCGCTCGAGGACGATAAAGCAGTTGCCCTGGCTGAAGGAGCTGAAAATGTGCGAGCCCTGGTGCCCGGTGGTGCTCACTTCGAGCTCACCGTCCGCGTTGCGCGTCAGGATCCCACGCTGGAAATCGAGACGGCCCGGTGATTTTTTCAGGCGCGTCGCGGCACGCACGCGCAGGCGTTCCGGCAGCGGGCGGGCCCGGTTACCGGAGAGCTTCGCCAGCAGCGGGATCACCAGCTGGTAGAAGGTGAGTGCCGCCGAGACCGGGTTACCCGGCAGGCCGCAGAACCAGCTGTGCTGCAGTTTACCAAAGGCGAACGGTTTGCCCGGTTTGATCGCCAGCTTCCAGAAAGCGATTTCACCCAACTCTTCAAGGATGGTTTTGGTGTAATCCGCCTCGCCCACGGAGACGCCGCCGGAGCTGATGACCACGTCGGCGGTGTTGTCCGCCTCAATAAACGCAGCGCGCAGTTTTTCCGGATCGTCAGGAATAATGCCGAGGTTAATCACCTCGCAGCCCAGCTGCTCCAGCATCAGGTGTACCGCCAGACGGTTGGTGTCGTAAATCTGTCCGTCCTGCAGCGGCTGGCCCGGAAGCTGCAGTTCGTCGCCCGTCGAGAATACGGCGACGCGCACTTTACGGATAACCTCGATTTCCGCGATGCCGAGGGAGGCCAGCACCGGCAGTTCACCCGCCGTCAGCTTCTGTCCGGCGGCAAAGACCGTCGCGCCAAGGGCAATATCCTCGCCGGTGCGGCGAATGTTCTGGCCCGCTTTGACGTTGGCGGTAAACCGGATGCCGTCATCCGTTTGCTCGGTCTCTTCCTGCATCACCACGGCGTCGCAGCCTGCCGGAACCGGCGCACCGGTCATGATGCGCACGCAGGTGCCCGCAGGCCATTCACCGTTAAATGGCTGTCCGGCAAACGCTTTACCCGCCACCGGCAGCGCCTGACCGGCCCGGAGATCCGCCAGGCGTACCGCATAACCGTCCATCGCGGAATTATCGAACCCTGGCACGTTAAGCGGGGAGACAATATCGCGCGCGGCAATACGACCAAAACAGCGCACCAGAGGCAGCGTTTCAACGTCATGCAGCGGGGAAACTCGGTCAAGCATCTGCGTGAGTGCCGTCTCAAGCGACATCAGTCCGGCGGTAAAATCCATGGTGGGCTCCTGCACAGTAACAACGAAAGCGGCCATTATGGCAGAAAAGTGCCACTAACAGTATGACCCGGAGGTGTACGCTTTACATCACAGTTGCGTCTTTCTATATTCAAAAATCATCTGAAGTTTCATTGACGATAATGATATTTATAGAAAAAGCCGCAAATCAGGCTAACGGGTGATGTGAATGGGTAATGCGGTAATCGCAATTCATGGCGGCGCCGGGGCTATCACCCGTGCACAGCTCAGTCCCGAGGATGAAAAGCGCTACATTGACGCGCTGTACGCCATTGTGGAAACGGGCCAGAAAATGCTGGAAGCGGGCGAAAGCGCGCTGGACGTGGTCACCGAGGCGGTACGCTTGCTGGAGGAGTGTCCGTTATTTAATGCCGGGATCGGCTCGGTCTTTACCCGGGACGAAACCCACGAGCTGGATGCCTGCGTGATGGACGGCATCACCCTGAAAGCGGGGGCCGTGGCGGGCGTCAGTCGCCTGCGTAATCCGGTGCTGGCGGCGCGTCTGGTGATGGAAGAGAGCCCCCATGTGCTGTTGACCGGTGCCGGGGCGGAGGCGTTTGCCTTCGGGCACGGGATGGAACAGGTATCGCCCGATCTCTTTTCTACCGAGGCGCGCTACCAGCAGCTGCTTGAAGCGCGTTCGGCGGGCATGACGCAGCTTGACCATGCTGCGCCGCTGGATGAAACCACCAAAATGGGCACGGTCGGCGCGGTGGCGCTCGATAAGGCCGGAAACCTCGCGGCGGCGACGTCAACGGGAGGGATGACCAACAAGCTGCCTGGACGCGTCGGCGACAGCCCGCTGCCCGGTGCCGGCTGCTATGCCAATAACGCCACGGCGGCGGTGTCCTGTACCGGCACCGGGGAAGTCTTTATTCGTGCCCTCGCGGCCTATGACATCACCGCGCTGATGGATTATGGCGGGCTAAGCCTGAGCGAGGCCTGCGAGCGCGTGGTGATGGAAAAGTTGCCCGCGCTGGGCGGCATCGGCGGGCTGATTGCCGTGGATCGTGAGGGCAACGTGGCCCTGCCGTTCAACAGCGAAGGGATGTACCGCGCCTGGGGTTATGCCGGTGATGAACCGAGCACGGGGATCTATCGTGAATAAGGGGGCAACGCGTGCCGCACAGTGAAGAGCTGGACAACCGCGAAGTGCTGGCTGTCCATCAGCTGAATATTGCGTTTCAGGAAGAGCGGCAGTTCATCCCCGCAGTACAGAATTTATCCTTCTCGCTCAAACGCGGTGAGACGCTGGCGATTGTTGGCGAGTCCGGCTCCGGTAAATCGGTCACCGCGCTGGCGCTGATGCGTCTGCTGGAGCAGACGGGCGGGCAAATCAGCAGCGAGAAAATGCTCCTGCGCCGCCGTAACCGTCAGGTCATTGATATAAACGATCTGAGCAGCGCGCAGATGCAGGGCGTGCGCGGGGCGGATATTGCCATGATTTTCCAGGAGCCGATGACCTCGCTCAATCCGGTGTTCCCGGTGGGGGAACAAATTGCCGAGTCCATCCGCCTGCATCAGGGGCTCGGCGGCGATGAGGCGCTCAGTGAAGCCAGACGAATGCTGGAGTTGGTGCGCATTCCGGAAGCGCAGGCTATTCTTGGCCGCTACCCGCATCAGCTCTCTGGCGGCATGCGCCAGCGGGTGATGATTGCCATGGCGCTCTCCTGCCGTCCTGCGGTGCTGATCGCCGATGAGCCGACGACGGCGCTGGACGTGACGATTCAGGCGCAGATCCTGCAGCTCATCAAAGTGCTGCAGCAGGAGATGGAGATGGGGGTGATATTCATTACCCACGATATGGGCGTGGTCGCCGATATCGCCGATCGCGTGCTGGTGATGCACAAGGGCAGCGGGGTAGAAACGGGCACAGTTGAGCAGATTTTTCACGCGCCCGTTCATCCCTATACCAAAGCGTTGCTGGCGGCGGTCCCGCGTCTCGGTGCCATGAACGGCCGCGATTTGCCGCGCCGCTTCCCGCTGATTTCGCTCGATGCGACAGGGCCGGAGGAGGAGGAACGCGAGCAGGATACCGTGGTGCCGGGTAAGCCCATTCTGGAGGTGCGTAATCTGGTCACCCGTTTCCCGCTGCGCAGCGGCGTGTTGAATCGCGTGAGGCGCGAAGTGCACGCGGTGGAAAACGTCAGTTTTGATCTCTGGCCGGGCGAAACGCTGGCGCTGGTGGGGGAGTCCGGCTGCGGTAAATCTACCACCGGGCGCGCGTTGCTCCGTCTGGTGGAATCGCAGGAAGGGAGCATTACCTTTAACGGCGAGCGCATTGATACCCTGCCGGACAGCAGGCTGCAGGCGGTGCGGCGGGATATTCAGTTTATTTTCCAGGATCCGTATGCCTCTCTCGACCCGCGCCACACGGTGGGGTACTCGATCATGGAGCCGCTGCGGGTACATAACCTGCTGGACGGCGACGCGGCACAGCGTCGCGTGGCCTGGCTGCTGGAGCGCGTTGGCCTGAAGCCGGAACACGCCTGGCGTTATCCGCATGAGTTTTCCGGCGGGCAGCGCCAGCGGATCTGCATTGCCCGCGCGCTGGCGCTGAACCCGAAAGTGGTGATTGCCGATGAGTCCGTTTCGGCGCTGGATGTCTCTATTCGGGCGCAGATCATTAACCTGCTGCTCGATTTACAGCGGGATATGGGCATCGCTTTTCTGTTTATTTCGCACGATATGGCGGTGGTTGAGCGCATCAGCCATCGCGTGGCGGTGATGTTTATGGGGCAGATCGTCGAGATCGGCCCGCGACGAGCGGTGTTTGAAAACCCGCAGCATCCGTATACCCGCAAGCTTATTGCGGCGGTCCCGGTCGCCGATCCGGCGCATCGTCACGGCCAGCGCGTGCTGCTGCAGGATGAAATGCCGAGCAATATTCGTAAACGCGGCGAGGTCGTGGAGCGTGTCACGCTGCGCGAAGTGGGTCCGGGTCATTTCGTCGCTCCCCCGCGTCAGGCAAATGCTTTCTCGCGGTTATAACTTACAACAGGCAGGAGAACACAATGGTTACATTTGTAGCGCGTAAATGGTTGTTAGCCGCGAGCGTGACGGCAGCCCTGGCCGCTGCCCCCGCGTTCGCTGCCAAAGATGTGGTGGTTGCCGTCGGCTCTAATTTCACCACGCTGGATCCGTATGACGCCAACGACACGCTGTCGCAGGCGGTGGCGAAATCGTTTTATCAGGGACTCTTTGGCCTGGATAAAGAGATGAAGCTGAAAAATGTGCTGGCGGAGGGCTACACGGTCTCCGATGACGGGCTGGTGTATACCATCAGACTCAGAACCGGGGTCAAGTTCCAGGACGGTACCGATTTCAACGCAGAGGCGGTGAAGGTTAACCTCGACCGCGCCAGCAACCCGGAAAATAGCCTCAAGCGCTATAACCTCTATAAAAACATCGCCAAAACCGAGGTGGTTGACCCGGCGACGGTAAAAATCACCCTGAAAGAGCCGTTCTCCGCGTTTATCAACATTCTGGCACATCCGGCAACGGCAATGATCTCGCCCGCCGCGCTGAAAAAATACGGGAAAGAGATCGGTTTCCATCCGGTGGGTACCGGCCCGTATGAACTGGTGACCTGGAACCAGACCGACTTTGTGAAGGTGAAAAAATTTAGCGGCTACTGGCAGCAGGGGCTGCCGAAGCTGGACACCATCACCTGGCGTCCGGTAGTGGACAACAACACCCGCGCGGCGATGCTGCAAACCGGTGAAGCGCAGTTTGCCTTCCCGATCCCCTATGAGCAGGCCGCGATTTTGCAGAAAAACAGCAAGCTGGAGCTGGTCGCCAGTCCGTCGATCATGCAGCGCTACATCAGCATGAACGTGACGCAAAAGCCGTTTGATAACCCGAAGGTGCGTGAGGCCATCAACTACGCCATTAATCGCCAGGCGCTGGTTAAGGTCGCTTTTGCCGGCTATGCCACCCCGGCCACCGGCGTGCTGCCGCCAGCGATTGCCTATGCCCAGAGCTATCAGCCGTGGCCGTACGATCCGGCTAAAGCGCGCGAGCTGCTGAAAGAGGCGGGCTTCCCGAACGGGTTCAGCACCACGCTGTGGTCGTCGCATAACCACAGCACCGCGCAGAAAGTGCTGCAGTTCACCCAGCAGCAGCTGGCGCAGGTGGGGATTAAGGCGCAGGTCACCGCCATGGATGCCGGACAGCGTGCGGCTGAAGTGGAGGGCAAAGGGCAGAAAGAGAGCGGCGTGCGGATGTTCTACACCGGCTGGTCGGCCTCGACCGGTGAAGCTGACTGGGCGCTGTCGCCGTTGTTTGCCTCGCAGAACTGGCCGCCAACCCTGTTCAATACCGCGTTCTACAGTAACCCGCAGGTCGACAAAGACCTTGCCGATGCGCTGAAAACCACCAAACCGGAAGAGAAAGCGCGCCTCTACAAAGACGCGCAGGATATCATCTGGAAAGAGTCACCGTGGGTGCCGCTGGTGGTGGAGAAACTGGTGTCAGCCCATAACAAAGCGTTGACCGGGTTCTACATCATGCCGGACACCGGCTTTAGCTTTGACGATGCGGATTTAAAATAAACCTCATGCTGAATTATGTTTGTAAACGCCTGCTGGGGCTTATTCCGACGCTGCTGATCGTGGCGGTACTGGTGTTTTTGTTTGTTCATCTGCTGCCGGGCGATCCGGCGCGCCTGATTGCCGGGCCCGAAGCGGACGCGACGGTGATAGAGCTGGTGCGTAAGCAGCTGGGCCTCGACCAGCCGCTGTATATGCAGTTTCTGCACTACATTGGCAACGTGTTGCAGGGCGACTTTGGCATCTCGATGGTGTCGCGACGTCCGGTGTCGGAGGAGATAGCCAGCCGCTTTATGCCGACGTTCTGGTTGACGATTGCCAGTATGAGCTGGGCGGTGGTGTTTGGCCTCTGCGCCGGGATTGTCGCAGCCGTCTGGCGAAACCGTTGGCCGGACAAGCTCGGGATGGCGCTGGCGGTGACCGGTATCTCCTTCCCGGCGTTCGCGCTGGGGATGCTGCTGATGCAGATCTTCTCGGTTGAGTTAGGCTGGCTGCCGACGGTCGGGGCCGACACCTGGCAGCATTACATTCTGCCCTCCATGACGCTGGGGGCTGCCGTGTCGGCGGTGATGGCCCGCTTTACCCGCGCCTCGTTCGTTGACGTGCTGAGCGAAGATTATATTCGTACCGCCCGGGCGAAAGGGGTCAGCGAGAAGTGGGTCATTCTCAAGCACGGGTTCCGCAATGCGATGATCCCGGTGGTGACGATGATGGGGTTACAGTTTGGCTTCCTGCTGGGCGGCTCTATTGTGGTGGAAAAGGTCTTCAACTGGCCGGGGCTGGGACGCCTGCTGGTCGATTCCGTTGAGATGCGCGACTATCCGGTTATACAGGCGGAAGTCCTGCTGTTCTCGCTGGAGTTTATTCTTATCAACTTAGTGGTGGATGTGCTCTACGCTGCCATTAACCCGGCCATCAGGTATAAGTAAGATGCGATTGTTGAACTGGCGACGCCAGGCCGTTTTAAACGCTATGCCGGGGCTTAAACCGGAGCATATCCGCACGCCGTGGTCTGAATTCTGGCGGCGTTTTCGCCGTCAGCCGGTCGCGATGGCGGCGGGGCTGTTTGTGTTGCTGCTGATTGCGGTGGCGATCGTTGCGCCGTGGGTGGCGCCGTTTGATGCGGAAAACTATTTTGACTACGACCGCCTGAACGACGGCCCCTCCCTGATGCACTGGTTTGGCGTGGACTCCCTCGGGCGCGATATCTTTAGCCGCGTGCTGGTCGGAGCGCAGATCTCCCTTGCCGCCGGGGTTTTCGCGGTGCTGATTGGCGCGGCCATCGGTACCGTGCTGGGGCTCGTCGCCGGGTATTATGAAGGCTGGTGGGACCGCATCATCATGCGCATCTGCGACGTGCTGTTTGCCTTCCCCGGCATCCTGCTGGCGATTGCCGTGGTGGCGATCATGGGCAGCGGAATGGCCAACGTGATTATTGCGGTGGCGGTGTTTTCGATTCCGGCGTTTGCGCGCCTGGTGCGCGGCAACACGCTGGTACTGAAACAGCAGACCTTTATCGAATCCGCCCGCAGTATGGGGGCCAGCGATGCTACCATCCTCTTCAGCCATATTTTGCCGGGGACGGTGTCGTCCATCGTGGTCTATTTCACCATGCGTATCGGCGTGTCGATTATCTCGGCGGCCAGCCTGTCGTTTCTGGGATTAGGTGCGCAGCCGCCGACCCCGGAGTGGGGGGCGATGCTCAACGAGGCGAGGGCGGATATGGTGATTGCGCCGCACGTGGCGATCTTCCCGAGCCTGGCGATTTTTCTGACCGTGCTGGCGTTTAACCTGTTAGGGGACGGGCTGCGCGACGCGCTGGATCCGAGGATTAAGGGATAGGGCAGTAGAATGTGCCGGGTGGCGGCGACGCCTTACCCGGCCTACAAAAAAGGCGCTGGGTGTTTAAACCCGGCTACCCCACAGATCATACTCATCCGCGTTTTCAACCTTCACGCGAATAATATCACCCGGCTTAACGTTGGTTTCGCCATTGAGGTACACTGCGCCGTCGATTTCAGGGGCGTCCGCCATGCTGCGGCCAATCGCGCCTTCTTCGTCCACTTCATCGATAATGACCAGAATTTCGCGACCCACTTTCTCCTGCAGGCGTTCAGCAGAGATCTGCTGTTGCAGCTGCATGAAGCGGTTCCAGCGCTCCTCTTTTACCTCTTCCGGCACCTGGTCCGCCAGCTCGTTGGCGGTTGCACCTTCTACCGGGCTGTATTTGAAGCAGCCGACGCGGTCCAGACGCGCTTCTTTCAGGAAGTCGAGCAGCATCTGGAAATCTTCTTCGGTTTCACCCGGGAAGCCGACAATGAAGGTGGAGCGCAGGGTCAGATCCGGGCAGATCTCACGCCACTGCTTGATGCGCGCCAGCTGACGGTCAACGGAGCCAGGACGTTTCATCAGCTTCAGAATACGCGGGCTGGCGTGCTGCAGCGGGATGTCCAGATACGGCAGAATTTTACCTTCCGCCATCAGCGGGATCACATCGTCAACGTGAGGGTACGGGTAAACGTAGTGCAGACGCGTCCAGATACCGAGTTTAGACAGCTGCTCGCACAGGCCCACCATGCTGGTTTTCACCGGCTCGCCGTTGTGGAAGCCGGAGCGGTGTTTGACGTCCACGCCGTAAGCCGAGGTATCCTGGGAGATGACCAGCAGCTCCTTCACGCCCGCGTCGGCCAGACGTTTCGCTTCCGCCAGCACTTCGCCAATCGGACGGCTCACCAGATCGCCACGCATGGACGGGATGATGCAGAAGGTGCAGCGGTGGTTACAGCCTTCGGAAATTTTCAGGTACGCGTAGTGGCGCGGCGTCAGCTTCACGCCCTGTTCCGGCACCAGGCTCAGGAACGGGTTGTGCTTGGGTTTTGGCACGTAGTGATGAACATGTTGCAGCACCTGCTCGTAGCTGTGCGGGCCGGTGATCTCCAGCACCTTTGGGTGCACTTCGCGGATCTGGTCTTCTTTCGCGCCCAGACAGCCGGTCACGATCACTTTGCCGTTTTCGGTCAGGGCTTCACCGATGGCTTCCAGTGACTCCTGAACCGCGCTATCGATAAACCCGCAGGTGTTAACGATCACCATATCGGCGTTGTCGTAGCTTGGCACCACGTCATAGCCCTCGGTGCGCAGTTCGGTCAGGATGCGTTCTGAATCCACCAGGTTTTTCGGGCAGCCCAGGGAGACGAAGCCGATTTTCGGCTGGTGCGTAACATTGCTCATAGGTTAAAAATTGTTCGATTTTTGGAATGGTCAGGGCAGGGATTCTACAGAGGTTGGGGGGAAAATTGTACTGAAGAATTGCAGTTAGCGCGGCTTTTCGATATTACCTGATTTTTCTTGTTTTGAAACGGTGTTTTACTTAAAAGTAATACTTATTGATAGTATGGTTATTGCATGTAAAATGACCTGTCGGATTATTTTATAATAAGTAGAAGGACTTATGGCAAAAGGATACATTTTGCATATGTATGACCCCACCACTTGTGGTGGTCGTGTGCTGGAAGGAACACCAAACAGAAGAACCAACGGCATATCTGTTGCCCGAATGGGTGACCGGGTAACATGTGGTAAAGATGGCAATACTTACCGCATCGTCGGGGGTATTGGATGGATTAAAACGGATGGTCGCCTTGTTGCAGGCACTCTGGACAGTTTCAGCAGTTGTCCCTGTAATGCAAAAATCATCCCGCAGATAACCGTTCAAACCTATGAATCACGCAGCGAATCCAGAACGTCGGCACCGATAACGACAACCACACCGCCGACAATTTTTTCCTCAAATTCATCACCAGCGGCTGGCCCTGCTGTACTGCGGCCTGTCCCTGTCTTCGCTAAATCCCGCGAGCGTGGCTCAGGGAATACAGATGCAGGGGAACAACAAGAACCTCATACTAATTTTGCAGAAATGGGCCTGTTCCGGGCAGCACCTGCTGTTGACGCCGTAACAGATTCAGATGCCCCACAGCACGCACAGACGACAAAGAAAAAGCCACAAGCTCCGGAAGATATACCTAAACCGAAGAAGCGTAGCGCCCTGTATAAGTGGTTCAACGGCAATCACGAAGAGATGCAATACCAGGCCGCAGTTGCAGCCGCTGCCAGCGCGACCAGAGCACAGACCGCTACCGCTGGGGTTAACGTTCTTGAACAGATTGGCGGGCGCTTTGCTACCTATGGCACATGGGCGGTACGCGGGGCTGAAATCGCAACGGCTGGTGCAGGCGCATCCGTTGCCGGGTTTTTAATCGGCATGATGCCCGGACGACTGAACGACGGTGAACAGGATTTCATCGATCGTATACGGCTTGCACAGATGAGTGAAGCGCCTACTCGTGTGCGCTATACATGGGAGAATGACAGCAACGGAAATCCCGTTCCGCATGGCTGGCACACCCCACCGGGTAAAGATATGGTGAGAGTCCGTAAAATGCAGTGGGACAGCACCCGACAGGCTTACACCTTCACCACCGAGGAGGAAAGCCCGGTAACCATCATCTGGACCCCGGATCATTCAGGTGTACACACTCCGTCAAACACGGGCAATCAGACTCCGCCGAGGCTACCGGGAACAATCCTTGTCAACCCGTTACCCGATGGCACTCACATCACCAGTACGACAACCCCGGCACCGGATGAGAAAAATTTCGCGGATTACATTCTGATCCTTCCTGTATCGGATATCCCACCGATATATATCTACATTCGCAACAATCCGGGGCAAGTCACAGGCAAGGGCCAAAAGGTTACTGGTACCTGGTTAGCTGATGCGGGTCAGGGTAACGGCTCGCCTATCCCGTCTCAGATAGCTGATAAACTGCGTGGGCGTACATTCTCCAATTTTGACAGATTCAGGGAAGCATTCTGGGAAGAAGTGAGCAAAGATCCTGAACTATCAGAGAAATTTATCCCCAGCAATTTAGCCCGAATGAAGTATGGTATGTCTCCACGAACAATATTTATAGAGACTGTTGGGAAAAGGCGTTCTTTTGAAATTCACCACATCAAGCCAGTAAGCCAAGGCGGTGATATGTACAATGTGGATAATATGGGTATCACCACCCCCAAACGCCACATTGATATCCATAGAGGGGCATAACTTGAAAAGTATAAGCGAATTGTCAAGAAACGAGTTCATCGAGTTAATCGCAGAAATTATTAGCGCTGAAGGGGGCGAAAGACATCAAGACGAACTTTTGGAACAGTTCATTGAGTTGTCAGAGCATCCCTCAGGTTCTGATTTAATCTACTATCCTGAACCAAGGGAACAAGCAACACCTGAAGCTATTGCAGATAAAGTTCAGAAATGGCGCAAAGCCAACGGTAAACCCGGCTTTCGTGAAGAATGAATTTGCTGTAGAAAGCATTAAATGTTGATTCAAAGCGCCGGGTTTTTATCCCGGCTTTTTTTTCGCCTAAGCCAGTCATGCAGGGGATTTGCGGGGGATTTATACACTCTTTGCAAGGCGGATGCGCCGGGGAGAGGTTGTAACATTGTAAATAATGTTAATCAGTTAATAAAAATTGATCCCAGGCATTAAACTGTACAAAAAATGAACTTATCCTGACTATGCACAATGGCTGACAGAGGAGGAAAGAGCATGACCGTTGACAGACTAAAACGCGATCTGCTGAATAAGCTGATCAACGCCCGAATCGACCTGGCCGCGTACCTGCAGTTGAGGAAGGCAAAAGGGTATATGTCAGTCAGCGAAAGCGAACATCTGCGTGATAACCTGTTTGAACTTTGCAATTTCATGCGTGAAAAAGCACCGACCCTGAAGGCGAATTACGGCGAAAGCGAGCTTATCGCACTGCGCCGCGCCGCCGAGGTGCTCTCCATTGCAGGGGTGTGTCTGATGAACGGACGCCACGACTGCCCGAATTTTATCGCCGTAAACGCGGAGAAGCTTGAAAACTGCCTGACAACGCTCTCTCTATGCATTATGTGCCTGAACAAGCACGAACAGCTTGAACAGCACTGATCCAGGGGGAGGCAACTCCCCCTTCTGATTAAGCTTTTGTAAAAGTGATAACGCGGCCGGACGCAGTGGCTAACCTTTATGCCATATGCCGATAAAGGAGCGCGTTATGCCTCGATCCCCGCTGATTTTCCTGCCTGCGTTGTTTATTCCCTTTTCGCTGCTTGCTGCGCCAGAGCCGGTCAGGGTTGAGGTGCTGCAAAACAGACTCGATCATCCCTGGTCTCTGGCGTTTCTGCCGGACAATAACGGGCTGCTGGTAACCCTGAAGGGCGGCCAGCTTAAACACTGGCAGGCCGGGAAAGGGCTTTCCGATCCGATCGTCGGTGTACCAAAGGTTTGGGCAAACGGGCAGGGCGGATTGCTGGATGTCGTCCTCGCCCCGGATTTTAAACAATCACGCCGCATCTGGCTCAGCTACGCCGAAGCGGGACAGGACGGCAAAGCCGGAACGGCAGTAGGCTATGGCCGGTTAAGTGACGATCTGACGCGCATTGAGGCTTTCCAGGTGGTGTTCCGCCAGACGCCGAAACTCTCTACCGGTAACCATTTTGGTGGCCGACTGGTGTTCGACGGCAAAGGCTATCTCTTTATCGGACTCGGCGAGAACAACCAGCGCCCGACGGCGCAGGATCTGGACAAGCTACAGGGTAAAGTCGTGCGTCTGACGGAGGACGGAAACGTGCCGCCGGATAACCCGTTTGTGCGTACGCCCGGCGCGAGGCCGGAAATCTGGTCTTACGGCATTCGTAATCCGCAGGGAATGGCGATGAACCCCTGGAGCGATACGCTGTGGCTGAACGAGCACGGTCCGCGCGGCGGGGACGAGATCAACATTCCAGAGAAAGGCAAAAACTATGGCTGGCCGTTGGCGACGCACGGTATCAACTACAGCGGGCTGAAAATTCCGGAAGCCAAAGGCGAGCACGTTGAGGGGACCGAAAAACCTCTGTTTGTCTGGAAAGTTTCACCGGCGGTAAGCGGCATGGCGTTTTATAACAGCGACGTTTTCCCGCAGTGGAAAAACAAGCTGTTTATCGGCGCGCTGAAGGAGAAAGATGTAATCGTGCTCAGCGTGAAGGGGAACAAGGTCACGGAGGACGGACGCATTCTGGGCGACCGGGATCAACGTATTCGTGATGTGCGGGTGGGGCCGGATGGATATCTGTATGTCCTGACCGATGAGACGGACGGGCAACTGTTAAAAGTCAGCCCGTCCGGGACGTGATCAGGTGACCGGGATCATCACGACGTTACGGTACGCCGGGCGATCGCTCAGCTGTTTAAGCCAGCGCTCCAGGTGCGGGCGCGGCGTCCACTTCAGACCCATGTTGGTCAGGTTCCAGACGAACGGCGCCACGGCGATATCGCCTGTGCCGAACGCATCACCGGAGAACCACGGGTGCTTCGCCAGTTCGTCATCCATCATCGCAAACAGATTTTCGCAGGCATCCTGCGCGGCATGAATGGCGGGATAGTCGCGTTCAGCTTCCGGGGTGCGGATAAGCCCCATCAGGATCACCCGGTGGGTTGGTGAAAGCGTCTGGTTCGCCCAGTCCATCCACTTTTCCCCTTGCGCGCGGCGGGCCGGGTTTTCGACCCACAGACGACCCTGTCCGTACTGGGCAGCCAGGTAACGCACAATGGTGTTAGATTCCCACAGCGTGGCGTCTGTTTCGTCATCGCGCAGCAGCGGCACCAGGCCATTCGGGTTCATGGCCAGGTAGTCGGCCTCTTTATTCACGCCAAACGACATCCCGGCCATGATTTGATTGAACGGTAAATCCAGCTCTTCCAGCGTCCAGAGCACTTTCTTAACGTTGGTCGAAGTATTTCTGCCCCACAGCGTAATCATATTTACTCCCGATGAGATGTGAATCCGAATCAGCTTTTGGTCATGGTGAGATAAACCTAACAATTACGCAACAGAAGAGAAAAAAATCGCCTGAATCAAAGCGTATCTGAATGTTATTGCATAAACTTTAATAACTTTACCCTCGTTGGGTTTCTTTAACGGTTTTAGTGCGCTATTACTCATCGCTTCTTGCGACACGGTGATGTGACGTAATTTTTGAATGGACACTCGGGTGGCATTTATGACGCGAAAAATGACTTCTCTGCGCAGCCTGGCGGCAGGCTCTGCGCTCCTTTTCCTGTTTGCACCAACGCTCTACGCAGCCGAACAGTCTGCGCCCGAAGCGCCGCCAGTGGATGCGCGCGCCTGGATCCTGATGGACTATGCCAGCGGTAAAGTGCTGGCGGAAGGCAATGCGGATGAGAAACTCGATCCGGCAAGCCTGACTAAAATCATGACCAGCTATGTGGTCGGCCAGGCGTTAAAAGCGGGCAAGATCAAGCTGGACGATATGGTCACCATCGGGAAGGACGCCTGGGCGACCGGCAACCCGGCGCTGCGCGGATCGTCGGTAATGTTCCTGAAGCCGGGCGATCAGGTTTCCGTATCGGATTTGAATAAAGGGGTGATTATCCAGTCCGGTAACGACGCCTGTATCGCGCTGGCGGACTACGTTGCGGGCAGCCAGGACTCGTTTATCGGTCTCATGAACGGTTACGCGCAAAAGCTGGGCCTGACCAACACCACTTTTAAAACCGTTCACGGCCTGGATGCGCCGGGCCAGTTCAGCACCGCCCGCGACATGGCGCTGCTGGGGAAAGCGCTGATCCACGACGTGCCGGATGAATATGCCATCCATAAAGAGAAAGAGTTCACCTTCAACAAAATCCGTCAGCCGAACCGCAACCGCCTGCTGTGGAGCAGCAACGTCAATGTCGACGGGATGAAAACCGGCACCACGGCCGGGGCGGGTTACAACCTGGTGGCCTCCGCGACCCAGGGCGATATGCGCCTAATCTCGGTTGTTCTGGGGACCAAAACCGACCGTATCCGCTTTAACGAATCCGAAAAATTGCTGACCTGGGGCTTCCGCTTCTATGAAACCGTGACGCCGATAAAACCGGATGCCACGTTCGTCAGCCAGCGTGTCTGGTTTGGTGACAAGAGCGAAGTGAACCTGGGCGCGGGTGAAGCGGGTTCAGTGACCATTCCGCGCGGTCAGCTGAAAAACCTGAAGGCCAGCTACACCCTCACCGACCCGCAGCTCACGGCTCCGCTGAAAAAGGGCCAGGTGGTCGGGACGATTGATTTCCAGCTCAACGGGAAGTCGATTGAACAGCGTCCGCTGATTGTGATGGAAGCGGTAGAAGAGGGCGGCTTCTTCAGCCGGATGTGGGATTTCGTGATGATGAAATTCCATAGCTGGTTTGGTAGCTGGTTCAGCTAATTTTTTGCCGGGTGGCGCTGCGCTTACCCGGCCTACGTTTTTCTCTCTCTCCCTGTGGGTGAGGGCATCAGACCGCACCCCACTTAATACATCAACTTCACCTGCTGCGCCTTCGCGTGGGCCACTATCTCGTCATCCGGACGGCAGTCGCTGACGATGGCATCAAATTGCGCCAGTTCGCCCATTCTTGCCGAACGCACCTTGCCAAATTTACTGTGATCGACCACCAGTACGTGATACTGCGCTGCGCTCAGCGCCCAGTGCTTCACCGGTAACTCTTCCAGATTAAAGCAGGTTGCGCCCTGGCGGACACTGACGCCAGCGGCGGAATAAAACGCGATATCCGGGCATAAATTGCTGAGCGTGTCCTGCAGGTTAAGCGGCTTAAAAATCGCGTTGCTGGCGTGAAACTCACCGCCGCAAAGGATCACCCGGCACTCGGGCTTCTCCTGCAGCGCCAGAAAGGTGTTCAGGGAGTAGCACACGGCAGTGAACGGAATTGTGCTGTCGATGGCTTCGATAATCCACGGCGTGGTGGTACCGCAGTCAAAAAACAGCGTCTGGTGCGGCTGTACCAGGGAAGCCGCGAGCCGTGCAGCTTTGCGTTTCTCTTCAACCAGACGCGTCTTCTGGTCGCTGATCAGATAATGGCTGGCACTACGCGGCTCAAGCACAATATACCCGCCCAGCAGCACAACCGGCGCGCTCTCGCTGTTCAGATCCCGACGAATGGTCATCTCTGAGACGCCGAGGAGGGTGGCGGCTTCCTTAAGATGCAGCTTATCACTGCGCTTCAGCGCCTGTAGCAGCTGAGCAATGCGGTCATCGCGTCGTGTTTCCATAGTTCCTCGGCATAAAAAAGTGAACCCCCGCAGGGCGGGGGCTCAAGTGTAACCTGTCAGGTCGGGGTTAGTCACGTATCCAGCCTTTGCGGATCGGGATGGCGAAAACGGCCCGATAGAGTGAAGAGAGCCCGCGGTAGAGCGCTTCCCCGATAAGATTCCACAGGATCGCCGCGCTGACGCAGCCAATCAGCCCCACCAGGAAACCGCCGACCATATCCAGCGGCCAGTGGACGCCCAGGTAAACGCGAGACCAGGCGATGGCCACGGCCACCGCCATCAGCACCGCACCCGACCACAGGCGATGCCAGAACAGGAAGGCCAGCGCGAAAGTGAAGATCACCGTACCGTGATCGCTCGGGAACGAGTCATCTGGCGCATGGTGCAGGAAGGTATAGCCGACGTGATCGACGAAAGGACGATCGTGGGGAAACGCGTGGCCGAGAATATAGCTCACCAGCACGCTTACGCCGAGCGCCATCGCCACTTTGATCACCAGCTGGCGCTGCGCTTTTACCTGACTGCGGGGACCCCACAGCCAGAGGATGGCGGCCAGCGCAGGCACGATACTGATCAGATCTTTTGCCAGGAAGGTGGCGAAATCGATCATCCACTCTGGCGAGGCCGGCGTGGCGTTGATCAGATAAAACAGCTGGTAATTCAGACTCTCTAACATAATATCGTCACTCTTTAGCAAACCAGGTGGAAACAAGGCCATAGACCACCACCTGGGAAAACCAGACCCACCACCCGGCCCACAGGTTGTGAGAGAAAAAATGTGCTCCGCGCATGACCTGACCGAACCCCATCGCCAGACCCAGCACCACGCCGAGGATCACAAAGCTCCAGGCGAGGCGCGGACGCTCGCGCCAGAAGGCAAAAAACAGCCCCATCACCATAAAGCCGCTGGAGGCATGACCGCCGGGGAAACAGCGACCCGGACCGCTGTCTGCCGGGACGGCGCTGAACAGGGGATAAGACACGGCTTTACCGCCATACTCCACCAGATCCCATGGACAGCTGTGATGGCTGATGCTTTTCAACGCCCCCACCACCAGCGCGCCGAGCCCCATCAGCAGCGCCGCCGTAACCAGCCTTGCGTTACGCTTGTAAGCACCGAATAACAGCGCCACGACCCCTAAGGCGATGGCGATGTACTTCGCCAGGCGATGATTCAGCAGATCCAGCAGGTGGTCTTTCTGCAGCGGGAAGCTTTGCGTCGCCGCGTCATACCAAAAACCACTTATCCATCTGTCCAGCGCTTCATTGCGAGATAGCCACGTGAACACCACGGCAAGAGTAATCAGCACGAAAAGCTGATAACCATAAAAGCGGGTCGGTAAGCGGTAAAGGCGTTTTGTCTTATTTGTCTGTAAGTTAGATAATTCTGAGCGGCTGGACGTGAGTGACATAATTTGGGATCGTTGACGAGTCATCGGGCTATCATAAATCTGTCAACTTAAGGAAACCTTAAACGAAGACGATATGTGCTTTATTTCTGTTTATCCTCGATAAATCACTATCTCGGGCTGCGGCATTTCATTACACTCGTCGCGATTTTGTCATTATAAAGAGATTGCATGTTAAACCGTTCTTCTTCAGGTTCACGTCTGGGTCGTCAGGCGCTGCTTTTCCCTCTGTGTCTGGTGCTCTACGAATTTTCGACCTATATCGGCAACGATATGATCCAGCCCGGTATGCTGGCCGTTGTGGCGCAGTACAACGCGGGGATCGAATGGGTGCCGACCTCGATGACCGCCTATCTGGCAGGTGGCATGTTTTTGCAGTGGCTGTTAGGCCCGCTGTCGGATCGTATCGGCCGTCGTCCGGTGATGCTGACCGGCGTGGTGTGGTTCATCGTGACCTGCCTCGCCACGCTGCTGGCACAAAACATTGAACAGTTTACCCTGCTGCGTTTCCTGCAGGGGGTGAGCCTGTGCTTTATCGGTGCTGTAGGGTATGCCGCCATTCAGGAGTCGTTTGAAGAGGCGGTGTGTATCAAAATTACCGCGCTGATGGCGAACGTGGCGCTGATCGCCCCGTTACTCGGGCCGCTGGTGGGGGCCGCGTGGGTGCACGTTGCGCCCTGGGAAGGGATGTTTGTCCTCTTTGCGGTTCTCGCCGCCATCGCCTTCTTTGGCCTGCACCGCGCCATGCCGGAAACGGCGACCCGCATTGGCGAGAAACTCTCGTTAAAAGAGCTGGGTCGGGATTACAAAGCCGTGCTGAAGAATGGCCGCTTTGTGGCCGGTGCGCTGGCGACAGGGTTTGTCAGCCTGCCGCTGCTGGCGTGGATTGCGCAATCACCGGTCATTATCATCAGCGGTGAAAAGCTCAGCAGCTACGAGTACGGTCTGTTGCAGGTGCCGATTTTTGGCGCGTTGATTATCGGTAACCTGGTGCTGGCGCGTCTGACGTCACGCCGCACCGTGCGTTCGCTGATTATCATGGGCGGCTGGCCGGTTGCCGCGGGGCTGATTCTGGCGGCGGTGGCGACCGTGATGTCCTCCCACGCTTATTTGTGGATGACGGCGGGGCTCAGCCTCTATGCCTTTGGAATTGGCGTGGCGAACGCCGGTCTGGTGCGCCTGACGTTATTCGCCAGCGAGATGAGTAAAGGGACGGTCTCCGCGGCGATGGGAATGCTGCAGATGCTGATTTTTACCGTCGGTATCGAGGTGAGCAAGCATGCCTACGCGATGGGCGGCAACGGGCTGTTCAGCCTGTTTAACCTCGCCAACGGCGTGCTGTGGGTTGGCCTGATGGTGGTGTTCCTGAAAGACAAACGCGTCGGAAACGCCCTGCAACCTTGATCTGTTTATCCCCTCTCCCCGTGGGCGAGGTCGGGACAGTCCCCTCTCCCTGTGGGAGAGGGTTAGGGTGAGGGCACCAGACCGCACGGTATCAATTAAACGGCGCCTCCCCGTTCAACACCTTCTCAATCACGTTTAAAACGCCTTCCTCGTTATTGTGCGGTGCCTCAAAGCGAGCCACCGCCTTAATATGCGGTCTGGCATTCGCCATCGCAAAGCTGAAGCCCGACTGACGCAGCATCTCCACGTCGTTGCCGCTGTCCCCGAAGGCCACCACCTCGCTGTTATCTATCCCCCAGCGCTGTTGCAGGATCCGCAGACCGTTGGCTTTATGCACGCCCGGGATAATCAGGTCGATACTGCCGTGACCGGTGGTGACGGGCACCATGATGTCGCTCAGCTTTTCATGCAGCAGCGCCTGAATACGCGGAATTTCATCGTCAGAGACGTTAAGCCCGAACTTGAAGAAAATATCGTTCAGATTGTCGAAATTGCTGACCATTTCGAGTCGGTGATAGTACTTCGCCGCAATAGCCTTGAAGCTCTCGTCATAGCACTTCAGCGTGTAGGCGCTGCTCTTCCCGCAGGCGATGATCTCAATGCCCGGGACGTCGTTCAGCACGTTTGCGACGGTCTCAAAATGGGCTTTCGACAGTTCACCGTTAAAGACGTCTTCACCTTCACTCACAACCCAACCGCCGTTTTCCGCGACGAACGCAATTTCATGCGCAATTTCCGGGAAGAACGAGATCAGCTGGTAGTACTGGTTGCCGCTGGCGACCACAAAACGTATGCCCTGCGCCTTCATGCGGGCGTACTGGGCCAGAAAACGTTCGCGATTATAGGTTTTGGCATCGCTCAGAAAAGTACCATCCATGTCGACGGCGATCAGTTTAACGTTCATATCCCTTCTCCAGTGTCGTTTGTTTCGTTTCCGGCCTGGCCACCGCGCGTGCCACCAGCGCCGCGATGATGACCAGCCCTAATACCACCAGCATGGCGCTGCGCAGTCCGTAATGCTCACCCAGGAAGCCGAGCAGCGGCGGCCCGACCAGGAAGGCGAGATAGCCGGTGGTTGCTACTACGCTGACGCGTGTCGGGGCATCCGGGCCGGTGTCGCTGGCGGCTGAAATGGTCAGCGGGAAGCCAAGTGAGGCTCCCAGACCCCAGAGGATCACCGAGACGCCGGCAATCCAGCCCACATCCACAAAGATGATCATCGCGATACCCAGGCCGCCGAGCAGAGCGCTGGCGCGCACCACCGCCACGCGGCTGTAGCGGTCGATAAACCAACCGCCGGTGAAGCGTCCGACGGTCATTCCCAGCGTAAACCCGGCGTAAATGAGCGAGCCGGAGGTCGGGCTGAAGCCGTGACCGTCCACCATCAGCAGCGGCAGCCAGTCGTTGGCGGAACCTTCCGCGAATGCCATCGCCAGCACTACCACGCCAATCAGCATCAGCTGATAATCGCGGTAGAAGGGCAGCCCCTTTTCGGCCGAGTGCTGTTCGTCCGCGGCGTTCTTGCCGTTACCGTTCGGGATGGCACGGATGCCGATCAGAATCGGAATGATGCACACCAGCGCCGCCAGCAGGATATGCAGATTCGCGCTTACGCCGGTGGCCGTCAGCGCCATGCCCACGCCCGCACCGGCCAGCGTGCCGAGGCTATAGAAGCCGTGCATCATGGGCAGCACGGTTTTGTTCATCTCGCGCTCAACCGCTGCCCCTTCAACGTTTATCGCCACTTCCGCCGAGCCTAAGCTGCCGCCAAATACCATCAGCCCCAGAGCAAACAGCACCGGTGAGGCAAACCAGAGCGCCGCGCTCAGCACAATCATCCCAATCACCCCGCAGCACATGGTCGTGCGGATCACCGCCCGCGTACCGAAGCGCTTCACCAGCCACGCGGAGCAGAGGATGCCGCTCATCGAACCTATCGACAGGCCGAACAGCACGATGCCCATCTCAGCGGTAGAGACGGACAAAATATCGCGAATGGCGGGGGTACGAGTGGCCCAGGAGGCCATCAGCAGGCCCGGAATAAAGAAGAACATAAACAGCGCCCACAGGCGGAGCTGCAGGGCTTTACGGGGAGAGGTTTGCGTCATCGGGGTAGCACCAGAAGTACATCAATAGCGACAACACTAGCAAGTTTGTGTACATTTGTACACAAACCACGTGAGGAATTTATGAGCAGACCACCGAACGATCCGCATCGCCGGGAGAAGATCCTGCAGGCAACGCTCGATACCATTGCCGAGCACGGGATCCACGCCGTCACGCACCGTAAAATCGCCACCTGTGCGGGCGTGCCGCTGGGGTCGATGACCTACTATTTCGACGGTATGGAGCCGCTGCTGGAGGAGGCCTTCACGTGGTTTACCCGCCAGATGTCGCAGCAGTACCGGGATTTCTTTGCCGGCGTCACCGGCCCGGAGATGGCGTGCGAATCCATCACTACCCTGATCCACAGCTCGCAGGTGACCACGCCGCACAACATGGCGCTGATGTACCAGCTCTACGCCTTTATGCACCGCAGCGCGGCGCTCAAAACGGTGATGCAGGACTGGATGAAAATGAGCCAGACCACGCTGGAGCAGTGGTTCGACCCGGTCACCACCCGCGCGCTGGATGCTTTTATCGAAGGGATGACGCTGCACTACGTGACTGACCGGACACCGTTAACGCGCGAGGAGATTCGGGCGATGGTGGGAAGAATCGCGGGTGAGGGAAGCCGTTAACCCGCGGTTGCCACTTATTTTCGAGTGATTTTTTTCCCACTGGCGTCCACGACGGCTTCGCCATCCTCTTTGGCAAACGCGCCTTTTTGCGCATCCGGCAGAATGTCGAGGACGACTTCAGAGGGGCGACACAGGCGGGTGCCCAGCGGTGTGACCACAATCGGACGGTTTATCAGGATTGGGTGCTGCAGCATAAAATCGATAAGCTGGTCGTCGCTGAATTTATCTTCGGCCAGGCCGAGTTGTTCATAGGGCTCCACGTTTTTACGCAGCAGATCCCGCACTGAAATGCCCATCTCAGCAATTAGTGTGGCCAGCTTATCGCGCGACGGCGGGGTCTCCAGATAGAGGATAATCTCTGGCTCCGTGCCGCTGTTGCGGATCATTTCCAGCGTATTGCGCGAGGTGCCGCAGGCGGGGTTGTGATAAATAGTGATGTGGCTCATATCAGTGGCTCATTACAGTGTGAAGGAGAGACGTAGCGCCAGCGCGGCGAGCGTCACAAACAGGACCGGCAGCGTCATGATGATGCCCGTCCGGAAATAGTCGCCCCAGGTAATCGTCATGTTTTTCTGCGCCAGCACGTGGAGCCAGAGCAGGGTGGCGAGGCTACCGATGGGCGTGATTTTCGGCCCCAGATCGCAGCCAATCACGTTGGCGTAAATCATCGCATCCTTAATTAATCCTGTTGCCGTGCTGCCATCAATGGAGAGTGCGCCAATCAGCACCGTGGGCATGTTGTTCATTATGGATGACAGAAACGCGGTGATGAACCCGGTACCCAACGTGGTGGCCCACAATCCATGTCCGGCCAGGCTATTCAGAACGCCTGTGAGCGAATCTGTCAGCCCCGCATTGCGCAGGCCATACACCACCAGATACATCCCCAGCGAGAAGATAACAATCTGCCATGGCGCGCCACGCAGCACTTTTCCGGTGTTTATCGCATGTCCGCGTTTTGCAACGGCAAACAAAATCAGCGCGCCTGCAGTCGCAATGGCGCTGACCGGAATACCGAGCGGTTCGAGCACGAAGAAGCCGACCAGAAGCAGCAGCAGGACAATCCAGCCCGTTCTGAACGTCGGGAGATCGTGAATGGCCCGAGCGGGTTCGCGGAGTTTTGCCAGGTCATATGCCGGGGGAATGTCTTTGCGAAAGAACAGATGCAGCATCACCAGCGTTGCGGCAATCGCGGCAATATCGACCGGGATCATCACCGAGGCGTATTCGCTGAACCCCAGCGAAAAGAAGTCTGCCGAGACAATATTGACCAGGTTCGACACAATCAGCGGCAGGCTGGCGGTATCGGCGATAAAACCTGCCGCCATGACAAACGCCAGCGTGGCCTGCTTGCTGAACCCCAGCGCCAGCAGCATGGCGATAACGATAGGGGTCAGGATCAGCGCCGCGCCGTCATTGGCAAACAGCGCCGCCACGGCTGCGCCCAGCAGGACTATCCAGGTAAACAGCAATCTTCCGCGACCGTTCCCCCAGCGGGCGACGTGCAGCGCTGCCCACTCGAAAAAGCCGGACTCATCCAGCAGCAGGCTAATAATGATGACGGCAATAAACGTTGCCGTGGCGTTCCAGACAATATTCCAGACCACCGGGATATCGCTTATGTGGATCACGCCGCTGGCGAGCGCCAGCCCGGCGCCAAGGGTGGCACTCCAGCCGATACTCAACCCTTTGGGCTGCCAGATGACCAGTACCAGCGTAAACAGAAAAATAGCCCCTGCCAGAAACATCTTCTACTCCGTTATATCTGTTTTTGTGAATGTATTTTGCTTAGCACGAGCCCGAAAGTCGGTTTTTCAGCTTCAGGCGCGTCTCTTCCCGCAGGCAGTTCCAGCTGGTGTCGATGACGGTAGCTGCCCATGCAGGCATGTTGGGGGAGAGACGGTAATGGACCCACTTACCCTCGCGGCGGTCGATCACCAGCCCGGACTCGCGCAGCAGGGCCATATGGCGCGAGACCTTCGGTTGCGGCTCGTTGGTGGCGGAGCAGAGATCGCAGACGCACAGCTCGCCGGCTTCGCGGAGCAGCATGACGATGGCGAGCCGCGTTTCGTCGGCGAGGGTTTTGAACAGCTGGAGCGGGTGGTGCATGGGAGTTCCTGCTGGCGCGATTATCGTATATGTTTAATCATATATGTTTTGTTGGCAGGTGAGAAGGTGAGATTAGAGGCAGGGGAATTTCAGACAACAAAAAACCCATCAACCTTGAACCAAAACGGCGGGGTTGATGGGCTCCACAAATTGGGGACATCAAAGAAAAGCAGTGGCACTAGTTATGACTGCCCCCTGATTAAAAAGTTCTGCGCGTAACAAAAATTTTTTCGTTATGCGCAAATGTCAGCGTTATCCGAGTCCCGGCCAGATGATGATGATCAGCGTACCCGCCAGCGTCAGCAGTACGTTAGCGATAGCATACGTGCCCGCATAGCCCAGCGCCGGGATGTTGCTGCGCGCGGTATCACTGATGATTTCCATGGCCGGCGCACAGGTACGCGCCCCCATCATTGCCCCGAAGAGCAGGGCACGGTTCATGCGCAGTACGTAGGCGCCGAACAGGAAGCAGATAACCACTGGCACCAGGCTGACGATAAGTCCGGAAACCAACATCTGCCAGCCGACAGCGCCCAGGCTGTGGCCAATACCGCTGCCGGCGCTTAAGCCAACGCCCGCCATAAAGACCATCAGACCGAACTCTTTCACCATGTTCAGCGCGCCCTGCGGAATGTAACCGAAGGTCGGGTGGTTCGCGCGCAGGAAGCCCAGCATGATCCCGGCGAACAGCAGCCCGGCGGCGTTACCGATGCCGAAGCTAAAGTTGCTGAACTGGAAGGTGATCATCCCAATCATCAGGCCAACGATAAAGAAAGCGCAGAAGGCCAGCAGGTCGGTGACCTGGCTGTGAATGGAGATAAAGCCAATGCGGTCGGCCACGGTTTTCACGCGGCGGGCGTCGCCGCTCACCTGCAGCACGTCACCTTTATTCAGGACAACGTTGTCGTCGATGGGCATCTCAATCTGGCTGCGGATCACGCGGTTGAGGAAGCAGCCATGGTCGGTCAGCTTCAGCTGCGCCAGACGGCGGCCCACGGCGTTATGGTTTTTCACCACGATCTCTTCGGTGACGATGCGCATGTCGAGCAGATCGCGGTCGAACACCTCTTTGCCGTTACGGAAGCTCGGGTCGAGTCGCGCGTGGGCATCCGGGTAGCCCACCAGTGCAATGTCGTCGCCCATCTGCAGCACCGCATCGCCGTCCGGGTTCGCCAGAATGCCGTTGCGGCGGATACGTTCGATGTAGCAGCCCGTCTGACGGTAAATGCCCAGTTCGCGGAGGTTTTTGCCGTCCGCCCAGGCCACCAGCTCCGGCCCGACGCGGTAGGCGCGGATCACCGGGAGATAAACTTTACGTTTGGAGTCGGTATCCAGACCGCGCTCGCGGGCGATTTGCTGGGCGCTGGTCTGCAGATCCTGATGCTGCAGTTTTGGCAGATAGCGTGCGCCCACAATCAGGCTCACCAGACCAATCAAATAGGTCAGGGCATAGCCCAGGCTCAGGTGGTCGAGGGCGGTGGAGAGCTGTTCCCCGGCCATACCGGAATGGCGCAGGGTATCACCGGCACCCACCAGCACGGGGGTGGAGGTCATGGAGCCTGCCAGCATACCGGCCGTTAACCCGATATCCCAGCCAAACAGTTTGCCCAGCCCTAAGGCGATCAGCAGCGCGCTGCCGACCATCACCAGTGCCAGCATCAGATAATTTTTGCCGTCACGGAAGAAAATTGAAAAAAAGTTAGGACCCGCTTCCACGCCAACACAAAAAATAAACAGCATAAAACCTAAGTTGAGCGCGTCCGTGTTAATGCTGAAATGCTGCTGGCCTAATAATAAGGAGACGACTAAAACGCCAATGGAATTACCCAGTTGAACTGAACCGAGACGCAATTTACCCAGGCAAAGACCCAGCGCCAGTACCACAAATAATAACAGGATGTAATTCCCGTTTAACAAGTCTGCGACGTTTATATTCACGGAGGCTAACTTCTTGTTTACCAGTAAGTTGTTGAAAGAAAGGACTATTTGGGCTACTGTTTTCTGGGTCAGGGAACGCGTACAACACTCCCTGTTTCCTAATTTATTCCCTAAAACATTAGCTGGCCGATAGTTTAATCGTATTAGCTACTGACAGCTACCTATTATCGCATAACCCTGTGCGGGCTTTGGCAAGGATTGCCACATTGCTTTATCTGACTGGGCGTCCACTGGACGAAGCTGTATTTGATAGAGATGAAGTCAGGAGGATAGTTTGAACATTACACGGAACTGGGCGGGGGTGATCAGCTGCTTTTTGCTGTTTATCGTCGTATGCATGGCGCTCGCTTTTAATGTGAAAGGGGCGTTCAGGGCTGCCGGTCACCCGGAGCTCGGGCTGCTCTTTTTTACCCTGCCGGGAGCGGCAGCCAGTTTCCTCTCCCGTAAAGGGGAGGTGGTTAAGCCACTTATTGGCGCCATGCTGGCCGCACCGCTCTGTTTGCTGCTGATGCGGTTACTGTATGTCCCGACGAGAAGTTTCTGGCAAGAGCTGGCGTGGTTACTGAGCGCCGTATTCTGGTGCGCGCTGGGGGCGCTGTGCTATTTGTTTGTGTGCAGTCTGCTTAAGCACTGGCGACACCACAAATAAAAACGCCCTCCAGGTGAGGGCGTCTTAGTGTTACTGGGCGGCAAACAGACCCAGATGCTCTTTAGCATAAGCTTCAAAGTCGGTGCAGCCACCAATGTGTTTCTGATCGAGGAAAATCTGCGGTACGGTTTCTACCGGTTTACCCACGGTTTTTTCCAGATCGGCTTTGGTGATGCCTTCTGCGTGGATATCCACATAGCGGAAGTTAAAGTCATCACGCTCTTCAGTCAGTTTTTCAGCCAGCTCTTTTGCGCGCACACAGTAAGGGCATCCTGGACGACCAAAAATTACTGCAAACATTTCTCTCTCCTCAAAAAACAAGCCTGACGGCGAATAGGACATATAGTGCCCGATAACCTGCCGTCATTAAAGAAGGTTTCGCCTGTCACTTTGATACAGTAAGGCTATGTTTCGCCAATTACACCGCGCAAATGATTGCCTATACTGGCTGCAATACGGTTTAAGCACGACAAAGAGAGACAAGATGACACCAACGATTGACCTGCTCCTTTCCCATCGTTCCATTCGACACTTCACCGGTGAACCGATTACCGAAGCGCAGCGCGAAGCGATTATAAACAGCGCAAGAGCGACCTCCAGCTCCAGCTTCCTGCAGTGCAGCTCCATTATCCGCATCACCGACCCGGCCCTGCGCGAGCAGCTGGTTTCACTCACCGGCGGGCAGAAACACGTGGCGCAGGCCGCGGAATTCTGGGTGTTCTGTGCCGACTTTAACCGCCACCTGCAGATCTGCCCTGAGGCCGAATTAGGCCTGGCAGAACAGCTGCTGCTGGGCGTAGTGGATACCGCGCTGATGGCGCAAAACGCCTTTACGGCGGCGGAGTCGCTGGGGTTAGGCGGTGTGTATATCGGCGGGCTGCGTAACAACATTGAAAGCGTGACCGAACTGCTGAAGCTGCCAAAACATGTCCTGCCGCTGTTTGGCCTGTGCCTTGGCTGGCCGGCGGATAACCCGGATCTGAAGCCGCGTATTCCTGCAGCCATGCTGGTGCACGAAAACCACTACCAGCCGCTCGATCGCGACGTGCTGGAGCAATACGACGAGGAGCTGGCGCACTACTATATGACCCGCGGGAGCAATAACCGTCGCGATACCTGGAGCGACCATATTCGCCGCACTATCATTAAAGAAAATCGTCCGTTTATTCTTGATTACCTGCACAAACAGGGCTGGGCGACGCGATAGTCCATTTATCCTGTGCCTGCCTGCGTATATGATACGCAGGCTTTTTCCATGTCTTTAGCGAGGTGCAGGGTGAAAATTGCCATATTATCCCGGGATGGAACGCTCTATTCATGTAAACGCCTGCGAGAAGCGGCGGCAAAGCGCGGGCATCAGGTTGAAATCCTCGATCCGATGTCCTGCTATATGAACATCGATCCCGCGGCCTCATCGATTCACTACAAAGGCCGCAAGCTGCCGCATTTTGATGCGGTGATCCCCCGCATCGGCTCCCAGATCACCTATTACGGCACCGCCGCGCTGCGCCAGTTCGAGATGCTGGGCAGCTACCCGCTAAACGAATCTGTCGCCATTTCCCGCGCCCGGGATAAGCTGCGCTCGCTGCAACTGCTCGCCCGTCAGGGGATCGATCTTCCGGTGACTGGTATCGCTCACTCCCCGGACGACACCAGCGATCTCATCGACATGGTGGGCGGCGCGCCGCTGGTCATCAAGCTGGTGGAGGGCACCCAGGGCATTGGCGTGGTGCTGGCGGAGACGCGTCAGGCGGCGGAGAGCGTGATTGACGCTTTCCGTGGCCTCAATGCGCACATCCTGGTGCAGGAGTATATTGAAGAAGCTAAAGGACGTGACATCCGCTGCTTCGTGGTGGGGAATGAGGTGGTGGCGGCCATCGAACGCCAGGCCAAAGAGGGCGATTTTCGCTCCAATCTCCATCGCGGAGGCATTGCGCGGGTGGCAACGATCAGCGATCGTGAGCGGGAGATTGCGGTGAAAGCCGCGCAAACGCTGGGGCTGGATGTCGCGGGTGTTGATCTTCTGCGGGCGACGCGCGGGCCGCTGGTGATGGAGGTGAACGCCTCGCCGGGGCTGGAAGGCGTGGAAAAAACCACAGGGGTCGATATTGCGGGTAAAATGATCGCATGGATCGAGCGTCATGCGACCCCAGGTTACTGTCTGAAAACGGGTGGGTGAATGGTATTGATCGCACTTTTTGCGTACCCTATGCGAAGTTTTTATTAAAGAGGCTGCACAGCGATGGATTTACAGGTCGTTCCAACACTGGATACGTTACGTCAATGGCTCGATGATGCGGGTATTACGTTCTTTGAATGTGATTCCTGCCAGGCGCTGCATCTGCCTCATATGCAGAATTTCGACGGCATTTTTGACGCCAAAATCGATCTCATTAACGACGTGATCCTCTTCTCCGCGCTGGCCGAAGTGAAGCCGTCTGCGCTGCTGGCGCTGGCCTCGGACCTGTCAGCGATCAACGCCAGTTCTTTGACGGTGAAAGCATTTCTCGACATACAGGATGATAATCTGCCAAAACTGGTCGTTTGCCAGTCTTTATTCTCCGGTGCCGGGCTGTCGTTCAAGCAGTTCGCCTGGTTTATGCGCTTGAGCGAAGAGCAAATTTCCATGGTCATGATGGAAGCCAGTGCACACCATCTTCTGTACAGCGCGGAAGATGATGCAGAGAATAATGATGCATCTCCCAATTTTCTTCACTAAACCTGTCTGACTTTTGCGCAGTCGCTGCCATAGCGGCTGCAGAAGGCCATTTTTTCTGCTGCTTTTAACCTTTCCTTAAAGAATTTTTCACCTCCCCAATGGCCATTTCGGCTTATCACGTAGACATAACCTGCATAAAAAATTGATAAAAGGCGTTTTTTCGTCTGGGCTATAGCCGGGGACACGGGCTACAGTTATTCTTGCGATGCTTAAAAAAGCGAGCGGAGGCTGCCGGATAAAGAGGTTTCTTTTTATTTCGGGCAGAGCGACAAACTATGCATGATTTTTGCATATATCCAGATTGCACAGTTTTAGTTCGTTTGTTAACGAGCTTTCAGAAGGAATAACACTATGATCGCCTTGAATAAAAAATGGTTATCGGGTCTGGTTGCGGGTGCTCTGATGGCCGTCTCTGCCGGCACGCTCGCTGCGGAACAAAAAACGCTGCACGTTTACAACTGGTCTGACTATATTGCGCCGGACACGGTTGCGAATTTTGAAAAAGAGACCGGCATTAAAGTGGTCTATGACGTGTTCGATTCCAACGAAGTGCTGGAAGGCAAACTGATGGCAGGCAGCACCGGGTTCGACCTCGTGGTACCGTCCGCTAGCTTCCTGGAGCGTCAGCTTACTGCCGGCGTCTTCCAGCCGCTGGATAAGAGCAAATTACCGAACTGGAAAAACCTCGACCCGGAAGTGCTGAAGCTGGTGGCCAAACACGACCCGGAGAACAAATACGCGATGCCGTATCTGTGGGCGACCACCGGTATTGGCTACAACGTCGATAAAGTCAAAGCGGCGCTGGGCCCGGACGTCAAGCTGGACAGCTGGGACGTGGTGCTGAAGCCGGAAAACCTTGCGAAGCTGAAAAGCTGCGGCGTCTCCTTCCTCGATGCGCCGGAGGAGATCTTCGCCACCGTGCTGAACTACCTGGGCAAAGATCCGAACAGCAACAAGGCGGATGATTACACCGGTCCGGCGACGGATCTGCTGCTGAAGCTGCGTCCAAACATTCGTTACTTCCACTCGTCTCAGTACATCAATGACCTGGCGAACGGCGATATCTGCGTCGCGATTGGCTGGGCAGGGGACGTATGGCAGGCGGCTAACCGCGCGAAAGAGGCGAAAAACGGCGTGAATGTCTCCTACTTCATTCCGAAAGAGGGGGCGCTGGCCTTCTTTGACGTCTTCGCGATGCCGACGGATGCGAAAAACAAAGATGAAGCTTATCAGTTCCTCAACTACCTGATGCGTCCTGACGTGATCGCCCACATCAGTGACCATGTTTACTACGCAAACGGTAACAAGGCCTCCGTGCCGCTGGTGAGCGAAGAAATCCGTAATAACCCGGCTATCTATCCGCCAGCGGATGTGTTCGCCAAGCTCTTCACCCTGAAAGTTCAGGATCCAAAAATTGACCGTGTGCGTACCCGCGCGTGGACCAAGGTGAAAAGCGGTAAATAACGGCGTTTGGTATTGTTGCCCGGTGGCGCTATTGCCTACCGGGCCTACACAACCCGTAGGCCGGGCAAGCGTTAGCGCCGCCCGGCGATGCGCACCCTGACGGTGCGTTTGCACCAGTTTTGATCTATGCCGGAGAGCACCCCGTGAATGACGCGATCCCCCGCCCGCAGGCGAAAGTCCGTAAAGCGCTGACCCCGCTTCTTGAAATTCGTAACCTCACCAAATCTTTCGATGGCCAGCATGCCGTGGACGACGTCAGCCTGACTATCTATAAAGGCGAAATTTTTGCCCTTCTGGGGGCGTCTGGCTGCGGCAAATCGACCCTGCTGCGTATGCTGGCCGGTTTTGAACAGCCCACGGCCGGGCAGATCATGCTTGATGGCGTGGATCTCTCCAGCGTGCCGCCGTATCAGCGCCCCATTAACATGATGTTCCAGTCTTACGCGCTGTTTCCGCACATGACGGTGGAGCAGAACATCGCCTTTGGCCTGAAGCAGGATAAGCTGCCGAAGGCTGAAATTACCGCGCGCGTGGCCGAGATGCTGAGCCTGGTGCATATGCAGGAGTTCGCGAAACGTAAACCGCACCAGCTTTCTGGCGGTCAGCGTCAGCGTGTGGCGCTGGCCAGAAGCCTGGCAAAACGCCCGAAACTGCTGCTGCTTGATGAGCCGATGGGGGCGCTGGATAAAAAACTGCGCGACCGTATGCAGCTCGAAGTGGTGGATATTCTCGAACGCGTGGGCGTGACCTGCGTGATGGTCACCCACGACCAGGAAGAAGCCATGACCATGGCCGGACGTATCGCGATCATGAACCGCGGCAAGTTCGTGCAGATTGGCGAGCCGGAAGAGATTTATGAGCATCCGACCACCCGCTACAGCGCTGAGTTCATCGGTTCGGTGAACGTCTTTGAAGGGCTGCTGAAAGCGCGTCAGGAAGATGGCCTGATCATCGAATCGCCGGGGCTGCAGCATCCGCTTAAGGTCGATCCGGATAACTCCGTGGTGGATAACGTGCCGGTCTACGTCGCGCTGCGCCCGGAGAAGATCATGCTCTGCGACGATCCGCCTGCCGATGGCTATAACTTTGCCGTGGGTGAAGTGGTGCACATTGCCTATCTGGGTGACCTCTCCATCTACCACGTACGCCTGAAAAGCGGGCAGATGCTGAGTGCCCAGTTGCAGAACGAACACCGCTATCGCAAAGGCCAGCCAACCTGGGGTGACGAGGTGCGCCTGTGCTGGGATGCGGACAGCTGTGTTGTGCTGACGGTATAAGGAGCGGCCAATGAGTACACTTGAACCTCCTGCCCGCGCAGGTAAACCGGGCGGCGTTGCCAGCTGGCTGACGCGCATGCAGATGAACCACGGCCGCAAGCTGGTGATCGCCATGCCTTACGTGTGGCTGATCCTGCTGTTTCTGCTGCCGTTCCTGATTGTTTTCAAGATAAGCCTGGCGGAAATGGCGCGGGCGATCCCGCCCTACACCAACCTGCTGGACTGGGCCGACGGGCAACTGACGCTGACGCTGAATCTCGGCAACTTCCTGCAGCTGACAGATGACCCGCTCTATTTCGAGGCGTACCTGCAGTCGCTGCAGGTGGCGGCGATCTCGACGCTCTGCTGTCTGGTCATGGGCTATCCGCTGGCGTGGGCCGTGGCGCACAGTAAACCGTCGACGCGGAATATTTTGCTGCTGCTGGTGATCCTGCCGTCGTGGACCTCGTTCCTGATCCGCGTTTACGCGTGGATGGGGATCCTGAAAAACAACGGCGTGCTGAACAACTTCCTGATGTGGTTAGGCGTTATCGATCAGCCGCTGACGATCCTGCACACCAACCTCGCGGTTTATATTGGCATTGTGTATGCTTATCTGCCGTTTATGGTGCTGCCGATCTATACGGCGCTGACGCGTATTGATTATTCGCTGGTGGAAGCCTCGCTGGATCTCGGTGCCCGTCCGTTAAAAACCTTCTTCAGCGTCATTGTCCCGCTGACCAAAGGCGGCATTATCGCCGGGTCGATGCTGGTCTTTATCCCGGCGGTAGGGGAGTTTGTGATCCCGGAACTGCTCGGCGGGCCAGACAGCATCATGATTGGCCGCGTGCTGTGGCAGGAGTTCTTCAATAACCGCGACTGGCCGGTGGCGTCGGCGGTGGCGATCGTGATGTTACTGCTGCTGATCGTGCCGATCATGTGGTTCCACAAGCATCAGCAGAAACAGATGGGAGACCACGGATGAACAACTTACCGGTAGTGCGCTCCCCGTGGCGAATTGCGATCCTGGTTATCGGCTTTACCTTCCTGTATGCACCGATGCTGATGCTGGTGATCTACTCGTTCAACAGCTCCAAACTGGTGACGGTGTGGGCCGGCTGGTCGACGCGCTGGTACAGCGAGCTGTTCCACGATGATGCGATGATGAGCGCGGTGGGGCTGAGCCTGACCATCGCGGCGCTGGCGGCGACAATGGCGTCCGTTCTGGGCACGATCGCCGCGCTGGTGATGGTGCGCTTCGGCCGTTTTCGCGGTTCGAACGGGTTTGCCTTTATGATCACCGCACCGCTGGTCATGCCCGACGTCATCACCGGTCTTGCGCTGCTGCTGCTGTTCGTGGCGCTGGCGCATGCCATCGGCTGGCCGGCGGATCGCGGCATGCTCACCATCTGGCTGGCGCACGTCACCTTCTGTACCGCGTATGTCGCAGTGGTGATCTCCTCGCGCCTGCGCGAGCTGGATCGCTCTATTGAAGAGGCGGCGATGGATCTCGGCGCGACGCCGCTGAAGGTCTTTTTCATCATCACCCTGCCGATGATTATGCCGGCGGTGATCTCCGGCTGGCTGCTGGCGTTTACCCTGTCGCTCGACGATCTGGTGATCGCCAGCTTTGTCTCCGGCCCGGGCGCGACGACGCTGCCGATGCTGGTCTTCTCCAGCGTACGCATGGGGGTCAACCCGGAGATCAACGCTCTGGCCTCGATCATCCTCGGCGTGGTCGGAATTGTCGGATTTATCGCCTGGTATTTGATGGCGCGCGCGGAAAAGCAGCGCGTGCGTGATATCCAGCGTGCAAGACGCGGCTGAAGGATTTAAAATTTCCAGTGATGTGCCGCGCATGACGCGGCACTGTTTTTCAGGGAAGTAAAACATTGGGATTATTAAAGAAATCACGTATTACGCACGCGCGTCCTAACGTTCCTGCGCTGGTTCAGGTGGCGGCGCTCGCCATTATTATGATCCGCTGCCTGGATGTGCTGATGATTCTCAACACCCTGGGCGTGCGCGGCATCGGTGAGTTCATTCACCGCAGCGTGCAGACGTGGAACCTGACGCTGGTCTTTTTGAGCAGCCTGATGCTGGTGTTTATCGAGATCTACTGCGCATTCTCGCTGGTCAAAGGGCGCAACTGGGCGCGCTGGGTCTATCTGCTGACGCAGGTAACCGCGGCGAGCTATCTGTGGGCGGCTTCGCTGGGATACGGCTACCCGGAACTGTTTAGCATTGCCGGCGGATCCAAACGCGAAATCTTCCACGCGCTGGTCATGCAGAAATTGCCGGATATGCTGGTGCTCCTGTTGCTCTTTGCGCCAGCTTCAAGCCGACGGTTCTTCCGCCTGCAATAATGTGTATAATCGCAGCCCTCGCTTTCCTTAAGGTTTTCATATGCAGTGCGCACTCTATGACGCCGGACGCTGCCGCTCCTGTCAGTGGATAGAACAGCCGGTCTCTCAACAACTCACCGCCAAAATGGCCGACCTGCAACAGCTGCTGGCAGCACACGCGGTGGCGGAGTGGTGCGCACCCGTCAGCGGCCCGGAGCAGGGCTTTCGTAATAAAGCGAAAATGGTGGTCAGCGGCAGCGTTGAAAAACCGCTGCTCGGGATGCTGCATCGCGACGGCACGCCGGAAGATTTGACCGACTGCCCGCTCTATCCAGCCTCCTTTGCGCCTGTTTTTGCCGCGCTTAAACCGTTTATCGCGCGGGCCGGGTTAACGCCTTATAACGTCGCCCGCAAGCGCGGTGAACTGAAATACCTGCTGCTGACGGAGAGTCAGGCAGATGGCGGCATGATGCTGCGTTTTGTGCTGCGCTCGGAAACCAAACTGGAGCAGCTGCGCGAGGCGCTGCCGTGGCTGCAGGAACAGCTTCCGCAGTTAAAGGTCATAACCGCTAACATCCAGCCAGTGCATATGGCGATCATGGAAGGGGAGAAAGAGATCTACTTGACCGAGCGCCATGCGCTGGCCGAGAACTTCAACGGCGTGCCGCTGTGGATCCGCCCGCAAAGCTTCTTCCAGACGAACCCGACGGTGGCGAGTGCGTTATACGCCACCGCCCGCGACTGGGTGCGGTCGCTGAATATCCATCATATGTGGGATCTGTTCTGCGGCGTCGGTGGTTTTGGCCTGCACTGCGCCACGCCCGAGATGCAGCTCACCGGGATTGAGATCTCCGCCGAAGCCATTGCCTGTGCGAAACAGTCCGCCGCCGGGCTGGGTTTGACGAATATCCACTTCCAGGCGCTGGACTCCACGCAGTTCGCGACCGGCCAGGGCAACGTGCCGGCGCTGGTGCTGGTCAACCCGCCGCGCCGTGGCATCGGCAAGGCGCTGTGCGACTACCTGAGCCAGATGGCGCCGGAGTACATCATCTACTCCAGCTGTAACGCGCAGACCATGGCGAAAGACATCGCTGAACTGCCGGGCTATCGCGTTGAACGCGTTCAGCTTTTCGATATGTTCCCGCACACCGCCCATTATGAAGTGCTGACGTTGCTCGTAAAATCTTAAACAAAATGTGAACTCTTCATCCCTGCGAAATCAGGTAAGCTTACGTCATAAGACATGAATGAAGGCTTACCCATGAAGCAGATCCTGCTGGTGGAAGACGACCACGATATCGCGGCGCTTCTGCGACTCAATTTAGAAGACGAAGGCTATGCCATTACCCATGAGCCCGACGGGGGCAACGCCCTGCAGCGTCTTGAAAAACAGCCATGGGATGCGGTGATCCTCGACCTGATGTTGCCCAACGTTGACGGGCTGGAGATTTGCCGCCGTATTCGTCAGATGACGCGTTACCTGCCGGTCATCATTATCAGCGCCCGCAGCAGCGAAACCGACCGCATTACCGGGCTGGAAACCGGTGCCGATGACTATCTGGCAAAACCGTTTTCGGTGCAGGAGTTGATTGCGCGCATCAAAGCGCTGTTCCGCCGCCAGCAGGCGATGGGGCAGGCGCAAACCGACGGTCACATTCAGGCTCATGGTCTGACCATCGATCCGCTGGCGCGCAGCGTGCTGCTTCATGGCCAGGTAGTGGATCTCACCCCGCGTGAATTCGAACTGCTCTACTTCTTTGCCCGTCATCCTGGCGAGGTGTTTTCGCGTCTGGCCCTGCTGGAGCAGGTCTGGGGCTACCAGCACGAAGGCTACGAGCACACTGTGAACACCCACATCAACCGCCTGCGCATCAAGATTGAGAAGGATGCCGCCGAGCCGGAGATTATTCGCACCGTCTGGGGCAAGGGCTACAAATTTGCGGAGGCGCACCATGATGCGCCGCTTTAGTCTCAGCCAGCGTCTGACGCTGCTGTTTATCCTGCTGATGATGCTCTGCGCCGCCGTTGCCTGCGCGGTACAGCTCTACAGCAGTATGCAGTACGGTAATGCGATGGTGCAGCGGTTGTCGGGCGGGCTGGCGCAGCAGATTGTCCAGCGTGAACCGATTCTGGACGCGCAGGGCAGGGTTGACCGCAGCGCGCTGAAACCGCTGTTTGGCCGGCTGATGACCTTTAACCCCAGCGTTGAGCTGTACGTCGTCTCCCCGGACGGCACGCTGCTGGCCGATGCCGCACCGCCCGGCCATATTCAGCGACAAACCATCGACCTTGCTCCGGTGCAGAGCTTCCTCAGCGGCGAGGTCATGCCGATCTATGGCGACGATCCGCGCAGCCAGAGTAAAAAAGTCTTCAGCGCGACGCCGCTGCGTCAGGACGGCGAGCTTAAAGGCTATCTGTACATTATTTTGCAGGGCGAGGAGTCGAACGCGCTGGCGGAAATGGCCTGGCATAAGGCGCTGTGGAGTACCGTCCTCTGGTCATTGCTGTGGGTAGCGCTGTTTGGACTGCTGGCGGGCTTACTGATCTGGTACTGGGTCACGCGTCCGGTCAAACGCCTGACCCATGAAGTGGCCGGGCTGGAGCAGGACAGCATCAGCGCCATCAGGCAACTGGCGGCACAGCAGCCGGACGCGGCGGCGAAAGATGAAGTGGCGCTCCTGCGCAATAGTTTTATCGAACTGGCGCGGAAAATCACCCAACAATGGGATCAGCTGGCGGACAGCGATCGCCAGCGCCGGGAATTTATCGCCAATATCTCACACGATCTCCGCACACCGCTGACGTCGCTGCTGGGCTATCTCGAAACCCTGTCGCTCAAATCCGCGACCCTGACGCCGCAGGAGCACCAGCAGTATCTCGCCACCGCCCTGCGTCAGGGGCAGAAGGTGCGACATCTCTCCCAGCAGCTGTTTGAGCTGGCGCGTCTTGAACATGGCGGCATTAAACCGCAGCGCGAGCGTTTCGCGATGGCGGAGCTGATTTCCGACGTGGCGCAGAAGTTTGAATTAACCGCCCGTACCCGGGAGGTGAACCTGCATATTGATGTGCCGGGACCGCTGCCGCTGATTAACGCCGATGTGTCGATGATTGAGAGGGTGGTGACCAACCTGCTCGATAACGCGATGCGGCATACGCCAGCCGGCGGGGAGATCCGTCTGGCGGTCTGGCAGGAGAATCAACAGCTTCAGGTTGAAGTGACCGACAACGGAACGGGTGTTGATGCCGCGCTGCGCGACGATCTGTTCCAGCGGCCATCGGCGTTGACGACCCAGGCGTCACGGGAGGATCGCGGCGGGTTAGGACTGCTGATTGTGAAACGGATGCTGGAGCTGCACGGGGGCGGGATCAGGCTGATGGAGTCGGTGAGTGGGGCGCGTTTTCGCTTCTTTGTTCCGCTGTAGAATTGCCGGATGACGCTACGCTTATCCGGCCTGGAATTCCCCCCGCAGGCCGGGTAAGGCGTAGCCGCCACCCGGCAAAAAAACTTACTGCGGGAACCACTGCTCACTGATTTTCTGATACGTACCGTCGGCTTTAATCGCTTTCAGCGCGCCGTTCAGTTTTTCCAGCAGGGCTTTGTTATCCGGACGAACCGCGATACCCAGACCCGTGCCGAAGTACTGTGGATCGGTCACTTTTTCCGTGGCGGTGCCCAGCTGCGGGTTGGTTTTCAGCCATTCGTTCACCACGGCGGTATCACCGAATACGCCATCGATACGGCCGTTTTTCAGGTCGATAATCGCATTCTGGTAGCTGTCATAGGCCACGGTTTTCACTTCAGGATGCTTGTCCTGCAGGTACTTCTGGTGGGTGGTGCCGTTTTCCATCCCGATGCGTTTGCCTTTCAGCTCGTCGAACGACTTGTACGCCCCTTTCTTCGCAATCACCACCGCCGAGTTGGCGTAGTACGGGTCGGTGAAGGCCACCTGCTTGCTGCGCTCAGGCGTGATGTCCATACCGGAGATCACCGCATCGTATTTTTTAAATTTCAGCGACGGGATCAGGCTGTCGAAGGCATGGTTGGTAAAGGTGCAGTCGGCCTGCATCTGTTTGCACAGCGCTTTCGCCAGGTCGATATCGAAACCGACGATCTGGTTGCTGGCATCCAGCGATTCAAACGGCGGATAGGTGGCGGAAACGCCAAAATTGATTTTATCCGCAGCGGATGCGCCAGCGGCGAACGTTGCCAGTAAAGCGGCCAGAACTAACTTTTTCATTATCATACTCCCGTCTGTAGGTCCTATGAATAAACAATGCCAGTAAATGAATTTATATTCAATAAAAATGATTAAATATTATTTGTGATATAAAAAAAAGCGGATAACCAGAAGGTTACCCGCATTGATGTTTATATTTTATGCATTCTGTAGGTCGGGTAAGGCGAAGCCGCCACCGGACTAATTCCGGCGCTCAAACGCCAGCGCTTTACGCTCGATCAGGCGCATCATCAGCGTCAGCAGACCGTTTACCACCAGATACACCACGCCCGCCGCACCGAACACCATCACATCATAGGTGCGTCCGTACAGCAGCTGTCCGTGCCCCATCACTTCCATCAGCGTAATGGTGTAGGCCAGAGAGGTACTCTTGAACACCAGCACCACTTCGTTGGAGTAAGAGGAGAGGGCGCGCTTAAAAGCGTACGGCAGCAGGATCGCCAGCGTATCTTTCTTGCTCATGCCCAGCGCCCCGCAGGACTGCCACTGTCCTTCCGGAATGGCACGGATCGCCCCATAGAACAGTTGGGTGGTATAGGCCGCACTGTTCAGCGAAAGGGCTATCAGGGCACACAGCCACGGCTCAGAAAGCAGGTGCCAGATAACCGGATACTCCTGCAGCGACGGGAACTGGCCCGGGCCGTAATAAATCAGGAATATCTGCACCAGCAGCGGCGTACCGGTAAACAGGGTGATATAAGCGCGCACAATCCACACCAGCACCGGCGTTTTCAGCGTCAGGATGATGGTGAAAATGAGCGCCAGGATCAGGGCCACGATGATGGACGCCACGGTCAGCGTCAGGCTGGTGTGCAGCCCTTTCATCAGCTCGGGAAAGTATTCAAGCATCAGCCTGGTCTCCGTTCAAAGCGCGTGGCACGCAGGTCAATCCGCTTGAGGATGTACTGACTGAGCAACGTGATCACCAGGTAGATCGCCGCCGCCACAATGTACCAGGTAAAGGGTTCCTGGGTACGGGTGGCGATGCTTTTGGTTTGCAGCATCAAATCGTTAACGCTTATCAGGCTTACCAGCGCGGTATCTTTCAGCAGCACCAGCCACTGGTTGCCGAGGCCCGGCAGGGCATGACGCCACATCTGCGGCATCACCAGACGGAAGAAGATCGCGGATTTCGACAACCCTAACGCCTGACCCGACTCCCATTGCCCCTGCGGCACGGCCTTCAGCGCACCGCGCAGGGTTTGCGAGGCGTAGGCGGAGTAGAGCAGGGAGAGGGCAATCACGCCACACAGGAACGGGCTGACGTCGAAGTTTTCAATCTGCATCTGCACCGGGATCTGCGCAAAACCGAGATTGAGGGTAAAGCCGTCCGACAGCGTAAGCAGCAGCTGTGAGGAGCCGAAATAGATAAACAGGACCACCAGAATTTCCGGTAGTCCACGCAGCACGGTGACCAGCGCGGAGCCTGTCCAGGCGACGGGGAACCATTTCGCGGATTCCCACACCGCAAAGAACATCGCCAGCACAAGGCCGATAATCAGTGCGCAAACGGCAAGGCCGACGGTCATCCCGGCGGCGCTTGCTAAAGGAAAAATTTCATTCATCAGGAATTACTTCTGGAACCATTTTTTGTAGATGGTTTCGTAGGTGCCGTCTTTCTTCACTTTTTCCAGCGCAGCGTTGAATTTCTGCTGCAGCTCAGTGTTGCCCTGACGAACGGCAATCCCCAAACCGGTACCGAAGTAGTCCTTATCGGTCACTTTGTCGCCCACTGGCGCCAGCTTGTCATTGGCTTTCAGCCATTCAGTCACGACCGCGGTATCACCAAATACGCCATCGATACGGCCATTTTGCAGATCCAGCTTCGCGTTCTGGTAGCTGTCATACGGAACGGTGGTGATTTCCGGATGCTTATCCATGATGAATTTCTGGTGGGTGGTGCCGTTCTGCACGCCCACTTTTTTGCCTTTCAGCTGATCGACAGAGGTGAATTTGCCTTTCTGACCAATGAACAGGGCGGAGTTGTCGTAGTACGGGGTGGTGAACAGCACCTGCTTTTCACGCTCTGGGGTGATGTCCATACCGGCCATCACGGCGTCGATACGGCGGAACTTCAGGCTTGGGATCAGGCTGTCGAACGCCTGGTTGCTGAAGGTGCAGGTCGCATCGATCTCTTTACACAGGGCATTCGCCAGGTCTACGTCGAAGCCAACAATTTTGTTGTTCGCATCCATAGACTCAAACGGAGGATAAGACGCTTCCGTGGCGAAACGAATGGTCTGGGCTGCGGTAGCGGAAAGGGTAACGCCAGCAAGCAGCACGGCAAGTAATACTTTTTTCATTATATTTCCCCTGACACAATCAATGAGATAAATAGTTTTTGAAGGCATCGGTTTGCGGGTTCGCGAAGCAGCTCGCATCACCTTGCTCAACGATATACCCGTTTTCCATATAGACCACACGGCTGGCGGTTTTACGCGCCACTTCCACTTCGTGGGTGACGATAACCTGCGTAATGTTGGTTTCCGCCAGCTCGCGAATGATGCTGACGATCTGAGCGGTGATTTCCGGATCCAGCGCCGCCGTCGGTTCATCAAACAGCAGTACCGCAGGCTCCATCATCAGCGCACGGGCAATCGCCACGCGCTGCTGCTGGCCACCGGAAAGGTGCAGCGGGTAGCGGTCGCTGTAGGGCTTAAGGCGCAGACGCTCCAGCAGCTTTTCCGCACGCGCGATCGCCTGATCCTTGCTTAAGCCCAGCACGCGGCATGGCGCTTCAATCAGGTTTTGCAGTACGGTGAGATGCGGCCAGAGATTGTATTGCTGGAAGACCATGCCGACGTTTTGACGCAGTTCGCGAATCGCCTTATCAGAGGGCGTTTTGGCGAAGTCAAAATGGTTACCGGCGATAGCCAGCGTACCTGAACGGGGCATTTCAAGCAGATTAAGGACACGCAGAAGGGAGCTTTTGCCTGCGCCGCTTGGACCCAGCAAAACCAGCGTTTCGCCTTCCGGGCAGTTCAGCGTGATGTCAAACAGCGCCTGGTGTGCGCCGTAGAAGCAGTTAATGCCGTTTAGTTTAATACTCATCGGGGCAGTCTTTACTCATCCAGGCAATCTATAGCAATTGAGGCCGCAGATAGTACCGTTGACAGAATAGTTATGCAATATTTCTGCGTTAAAAGTTAAATATAACCCGTGTTTCCCCTTAAACATAGCACAAAATAGCGAGCGGCAAGGTCGGCGAGTATAAATGTCGGCATTCCGCATGAAATGCCGCACATTTTACGGGGGTTACCGCGCGGTATCGCAGAAGTTAGCGATTCTCAATCGACTGGCGAAGCGTGCCGGCCGGGGCATGAACGCTGCCGCCAACGTAGCGCACGTCGTCCACCGCCCAGCACTGGCCTTCACGGATCATCAGCACTTCATCCTGCCAGGTTTGGCTGCCCTGGGTCAGCTTCACGCGCAGCGGAATATTTCGCGCATCGGTGTTCGGAATGGTGGACGCGCTGGCCACCTCGGCGCTGTCTGGCAGCGTGGTGCGGCTGGAGAACGGGTCGGACTTCAGCAGCGCGTTGTGCTGCGGATCGCGGGTGGCGTCGTTGAGCAGTTTTGCCAGCCCATCGCTCAGGTAAGGACGCAGACCGGTGAGATCGTTGCTGCGGTGCTGAATGCGATAATCATAGAACTGTTGCGCCACGGTATCCGGCCCGCCCTCGATACAGGGGCCGCTGCGGGTACCGATATCCTTAAAGGCTGGCGTGACCGTGGTGGTACAGGCGCTGAGCACCAGCGCGCAGGGCACTAAAAGTGTTAAAGCTGAATAGCGCATGTTGATTTCCTTATTTATTAACTATCCTTTCAATCATAGCGTAACGAACCGATAATGCTGTCCCTAAGGCATTGAACGCTAAAGAAGGAGAGAAACCATGCAGTTTTCAACAACTCCAACCCTGGAAGGGCAGACCATTACCGAGTATTGCGGCGTGGTCACCGGTGAAGCGATTCTCGGTGCCAATATCTTCCGTGACTTTTTTGCCGGTATTCGCGATATCGTGGGCGGCCGCTCTGGCGCGTACGAAAAAGAGCTGCGCAAAGCGCGCGAAATTGCTTTTAAAGAGCTCGGCGAGCAGGCGCAAGCCCTCGGCGCGGATGCGGTTGTGGGGATCGACATCGACTACGAAACGGTCGGCAAAGACGGCAGCATGCTGATGGTGAGCGTAAGCGGTACGGCGGTGAAAACCCTGCGATGAGGCGTGCGTTTGCTCCACTCCTGCTGGCGCTGTTGCTGGCAGGATGTGTCTCGGAAAAAGGGATTGTCGATAAAGGTGCCTACGAGCTGGATACGCGCCATCAGGCTCAGGCGGCGTATCCGCGCATAAAGGTGCTGGTTCTTCACTACACCGCGGATGATTTTGACAGCTCGCTGGCCACGCTGACGGATAAAAACGTCAGCTCTCACTATTTGATCCCTGCTACACCGCCAGCCCCCGACGGTAAGCCGCGCATCTGGCAGCTGGTGCCTGAAAGCGAACTGGCCTGGCATGCGGGTATCAGCTTCTGGCGCGGCACCAACCGTATCAATGATACCTCGGTGGGCATTGAGCTGGAGAACCGTGGCTGGCAGAAAACAGCCGGGGTGAAGCATTTTACGCCGTTCGCACCAGCGCAAATAGCGGCGCTGGTCCCGCTTGCTAAAGACATTATCGCCCGCTACGACATCAAGCCTGAGAACGTGGTGGCTCATGCGGATATTGCGCCGCAGCGCAAGGACGATCCCGGCCCGCTTTTCCCCTGGCGTGAGCTGGCGCAGCAGGGAATTGGCGCGTGGCCTGATGCTGACCGGGTGGCATTTTATATGAATGGGCGACCGCCTTATCAGACGGTGGACACCGCCGCGCTGCTGGATCTGCTCGCGCGCTATGGTTACGAAGTGCCTGATAACAGCACTCCCGCCCAGCAGAAACGCATCATCATGGTGTTCCAGATGCACTTCAGGCCGCAGTTGTGGAACGGTGTCGCGGATGTCGAAACGCTGGCCATCGCCGAAGCGCTTCTGGAGAAATACGGGCAGGGGTAATTCTTCGGAAAGCCCCCGAAAGAAAGATTAGCTATAAATGCGCTTGAGATTAATCTTAAGTACATTCTCAATTCATTTTAAGTTAATTGATTTAAAATCGTCCTCAATTAAGATGGATTCATCGATTCACAGCATGAATCAAATTAAAAAAACAGAACTTGTTTGGTTTTTTTAATTTTAAAAGAATACAGAATTAACTTTACGGCAACATTTATCGCTGCCGAGCACTTTCCCTTTTAAACATCTTAATCAGGTATAACAATGTTAAGCATCTTTGGTAAAAAAACACGTCCTCATAAAGAAATGGAAGCTATTATTTCCGCAACGTCTGGACACGAGGAAAAGACGTTAAAAAAATGGCAAAAAATCTCCACCGAAAACTCAGATAATATTCACATTATCGTCAGCGGTGAAGTTGAGTTCCGCCGAAGCTCTGATGATTTATGTATGTTTACGCTGCAGGGACAATGTATATTTGGTCTCTCCGCTATTTTTTATAACTCGGCACATATGCAGGGCGTGGTACGGAGTAACACCGTGGTACGCACCATTCATAAAGATGAATTTCAGCGGTTAATAACCCAGCATGGACTGTGGCCTGATTTAACCAAAGTGCTGGCATGGTATATCTGTTTGCTCAGCAAACGTGATGACGTTTTAGTTGCCCGCAGCGCGTATTCCGTGGTGCGTGAATTCCTGATTGAAATTAACGATCTGATTGTTCAGCAACAGCGTGATATTAATATTTATGATTATATTCAGGAATACACCAACCTGGCACGCAGTACCATTATCAAAATTCTCTCCGACCTGAAAAAAGGTCAATATATTGTGGTGGAAAAAGGGCGACTGCTCAGCCTGACGACCTTACCTGAAAAATATTAATCCCCTCCTGCGTCTCCTTTTATCACCGAAGGAGACGCATTTTGCGTTTCATCGACCGGTGGTGCCGGCATTTTTCCCTTCGCCATATCATCCTGCTGCTGTTTTAACGCCTGCATAAATAACGCTTTTAACGCACCGTCATCCTCAGATGTCGTCGCCTGTTCGTGTGCCTCGGTGCCGGGTAAGGTATCGCGCGAGGTGTCATGCGTGACGGGGCTATCCGGTAAGGTGCCATCAGGCGCCTGCTGCCAGTCATTTTCGTCGCTGTTAATCGGCATATTCTCCATCGGCGGTAAATCGTCCTTTATTTTCACCGGCTGCGGTTTGGGCTGCGGGTGGGGGAACGGCTTCGTGACATAGATATAGTGCATATCCGAGAGGCTGGTTTCCGGCTTCGCGACGCTGACCTTTTTCACCACTGGCGCCGGATGGCGTAAGTTCCAGAACACATGGGCATAAAGCCCGGCGACGATCAGCGCGCACATCCCCAGACACCAGAGCGTGACTACGCTTAACATTTTACTGAACGACGGTAACCGCCAGGAAAACCAGACCGGTTCCCCGGTGGTATAGCTGCGCTGGGCAGCGAGACAAATAGTAGACATTATGCGTGCTTCTCTTGCGTGTTCGGGGTGGCCTGCGATGCCTGGATCTGAACGCTCGGTGTGGTATGGGTTTCGCGCATCAACTGCATCAGGGTCTCTTCCCCTGGGATACCGTCGACGCGAAGGTGCATCTTCTCCTGAAATTCGCGGGTGCGTTTCATCAGCTCCGCCGTCCAGTTTTTATCATGCGTTTCGTTTTCACCCAGCGCGACGCTGAGCTGCTGATCCAGCCACTCAAGATCTTTGCTGTCGCTGGCCGCGGTAATTTCATCTTTGCCGGAAGGCGTCAGGCGGTGAAGCAGGGTGTAATTCCCCGTGGCGTGTTGGGTATACCAGGCGCGGCTCACCTGCCAGGTCCGGTTGTTCATCAGCAGATCCAGAGAGGTTTTTCCGGCGCGCGCCACCACGGCGTAGTTAATATGATCGCCCGTTTTCATTTCGCTGACCCACGGGTACCCTTCGCTGGCCAGGGTATCCAGGCTGGCCGTTCCCTGTTTACACATCAGGTTCACTTTGGTCGCGTTCTGACACAGGGCGTCGTCTGCTGAAGCGTCATACCCCCACATGGCGTACAGCTGGTGCATGGCATCAGGCTGATTCACCACCTCGTTTTCGATAACCGGGACTACCGGCGCGTCTGGCGTTTTGACTGGCTGTTTCCAGCTGGCCGGCACCGGCAGCGCCACCGGCAGTTTTGCCGTAATGGAAGAGGTCATCATCCAGCCGCAGGCAGCGAACAGGACGGAGGCGAACAGCCCGACGGTAGCCAGCGCTTTACCGCGTTTCGGCGCCGGGAGCACTTCGCCGATGGCCAGACGCAGATGGCGCGGCCCGACGTTCGGCGCGCGTTCGGTCCAGGCGGCCAGCATCGAAAGATGCGCCAGCGCATTCAGCTTGCTGATATTACCTTTGGTCAGGGCGTGGATTTTTTTCACGCGAGCAGGCGTCAGCGGGGAAATCGCTGCGCCGTGCTCTTCGCACTGGGCGTCGACATAGCTCAGGAACTCGCGGCAGGTCAGGTTACGCAGCGTGTGGCTGGTCAGAACAAACGCCTGCAGCGCGGAGTCTGTCAGCATCGTCTCCTGATCTTCACTGCCCATCAGGATGACCGACAAACACACGTCCAGCTCCTGGGCACGCGTGAGCAGCATGGTCAGCAGATCATAGCAGTTGTGCTTCATCGCCTCAGCATGGGTGATGACCAGCACCTTCTGCGTGGCACGGGCATCGCGCCACTGGCGAAGCACGGCATCCACGGCCTGCAGTTTGTTTTTGCTCTCTTTCGCCGTCGGGTTGAGCTTATAAAGGAGGTTATTAGCGCTCAGCTTCGGAAAGGCATTAACCGGGATGATGGCGTTGCTGCGCTTCAACGCCTCGCTGAACTGCCCCAGCAGTTCGCTGTCGTGGTAAAAGAGTCCGGTGATCCCTGCCTGCTGGCTTTTTTCTTTCAGAAGATTGAACACATCCTGATGATAAGGCACCAGAAAATCGCCCGATTTGCGGGTGATCTTTCTGAACGGAGGGGTACTGAATTTAAAATGACTCTGATACATAGCGACTAACCGTCTCATCTCTTTAATAGCAATGGGCGAAAAGTACGGGATGCACCAGCCCTGGTCAATTTAACACCAGAGTAAAAATAACCTGCCGTCAGGCTCTAACATTCCCCTTTTTTCCGGTCAATCATTTTCTTCATTAAAGTTAATAGCGAAGCCGATAGTTCATATTCAGAGGGCTGACTATTATTAGCTCACTCAGTGATGCAGCACGTCGCTGCGAATGACTGCTTTGCTAAAAGGCCAGATAAATAATGAGGAACGCATTCCTTTCCCGTTTAATGACACCCTGCGTCATGCTTGTCATGCTGATATTCTGCAGCCAGCAGGGATATGTCGTTTATAAAGATTATAAGAAGGTTACGAATAAGTTAGCGAATGCTGATAAGCCAGCGCTAAAAAAAACTGACGCTGAAAAATCCTTTGGGCTTTTCACCGCCGCAGTGCGTCAAAGCAACGCGCCAGCCGCGGCAAAAGCGCCACTGTCGGCAGAGATTGAGGGCATTATTCGTAGCGATGAATCCTGGTTATCGTTCGCCGTGATCAAGACGTCCGCCGGTCAGCAGAGCTACCGGGAAGGGGAGCCGCTGGTGGGCTTTGACGATGCCTATGTAAGTGAAATTAATCAAGATAATGTGGTGGTGCAGTACGAGGGGGCGAAACAGACGCTGGCCCTCAATAAACCGGCGTATTTCAAGGGCGGCGTTGACAGCGCCCCGGTTACCAAATCGAAAAAAGATGCCGGCGCCGACAGTCTGCATCTCGATGATTATCTGGTGTTAAAACCGTTAATCGATAAAGGCCAACTGGAAGGCTTTACTATTAATCCACGGAACGCAACGCCTTTTTACCATAATGCAGGACTGGAAAAAGGCGACGTGGTGTTAAAAGTCAATGACGTCGATATGACGCAAGAAGCGCAGGCGAAAAATATCATCGCCAACTGGTCGAAAATGAAAGAAGCGGATGTTGTCGTCAGACGGCACGCTCACCTTGAAAATATTCGGGTTAATGTATTCAACAATTAACAAGTGTACATCATGAAGAAATTTCCGTGGGCGTGCGTGGCGCTGACCGCATTGTCGTTATATTCCGGTTCGCTGCTTGCAGCCAACTTTAGCGCCAGTTTTAAAAATACCGATATCCGCGAATTTATCGATACGGTAAGTCGTAATCTGAATAAAACCATTCTCGTCGACCCGTCCGTTCAGGGCACCGTGTCGGTGAGAACCTATAACGTGCTGTCGGAGGAGGAATATTATCAGTTCTTCCTGAGCGTGCTGGACCTGTATGGTCTGTCGGTTATTCCTATGGATAACGGCATGATCAAAGTGGTGCGTTCAAGCGTGGCGCGTACTGCCGGTGTACCGGTGGCCGACAGTAAAAACCCTGGCAAAGGGGATGAGATCATCACCCGCGTGGTGCGTATGGAAAACGTCCCGGTGCGCGAGCTGGCGCCGTTGCTGCGCCAGCTGAACGATGCTTCGGGCATCGGCAACGTGGTCCATTTTGAACCTTCAAACGTGCTGCTGTTAACCGGTAAAGCCTCGGTGGTGAACCGCCTGGTGGATCTGGTGGAGCGCGTGGATCGTTCCGGCATGCAGCGTCGTGAAATCGTGCCGCTGCGCTATGCCTCCGCCAAAGAGCTCTCTGACATGTTGAATAACCTCAACAATGAAGAGCAGAAAGGGCAGAACGCGCCGCAGCTGGCAACCAAAGTGGTGGCCGATGACGAAACCAACAGCCTGGTGATCAGTGGGACGGAAGATGCACGTGCGCGCACCCGTTCGCTGATCGGTCAGCTCGACCGCGAGCAGAATAACGAGGGCAATACCCGCGTCTTTTACCTGAAATACGCCAACGCCTCAAAAGTGGTGCCGGTGCTGACCGGTATTGGTGAGCAGCTGAAAGACAAAGCGGGTACGCCGAAAAGCAAAACCGCAAGCCCTTCAGGGGATCTGAATATTACGGCCGATGATGCGACCAACTCCCTGGTGATCACCGCCCAGCCAAACGTCATGAACTCGCTGGAGAAGGTGATCGACAAGCTGGATATTCGCCGTCCGCAGGTGCTGGTGGAAGCGATCATTGCTGAGGTACAGGACGGCAACGGCCTGGATCTCGGCGTGCAGTGGACCAGCTCACACGGCGGCGTGCAGTTTGGCTCGACCGGTCTGCCGATCAGCCAGATTAAAAACAAGACGCTGAAAACGGCCAGCTTTACCGGCCTGGCGACTGGCTTCTTTAACGGCGACTTTGGTGCGCTGATGACTGCGCTGTCGACCACCGGTAAGAACGACATTCTCTCCACGCCGAGCGTGGTCACGCTGGATAACAAAGAAGCGTCGTTCAACGTCGGTCAGGATGTACCGGTACTGTCCGGCTCCCAGACCACCAGCGGCGACAACGTCTTTAATTCGGTTGAACGTAAAACCGTCGGTACCAAACTCAAGATTGTGCCGCAGATCAACGACGGGGATATGATCCACCTGAAGATCGAACAGGAAGTCTCCAGCGTCGATGCCAGCGCCACCACGGACGCCAGCCTGGGGCCAACCTTCAACACCCGCACCATCAATAACGAAGTGATGGTTCACAGTGGCCAGACGGTGGTGCTCGGCGGGTTGATGGAGAATGTCAACAAACAGAACGTGTCAAAAGTGCCGCTACTGGGTGACCTGCCGCTGGTGGGACAGCTGTTCCGCTATACCTCGCAGGACACGTCGAAACGTAACCTGATGGTGTTTATCCACACCACCGTGCTGCGTGATGACGACAACTACAGCGCGGCGACGAAAGAGAAATACGATCAGATCCGCGCCCGTCAGCAGCAGCGTATGGAAGAGCAGAAGCTGGGGATTATTGAAAACAGTGATAACCCGGTACTGCCGGCACTGCCATCGCAAAGCCGTTCGACGCCGGTGGGGACGACTGCGCCGTCATCGGCCCGCAATCCCTTCAAAGAGTAAGCGGAGGTGATGCGTGGATGAACTGACGAAACAGCTTTGCACCAGCAGCTTTGCGAAAGACAACGGCATCCTGTTCTGGAACGACACGGTCTATATCCGTGAAGATGTGCCCGCGTTTGCGCTGCTGGAGATGCGCCGGGTGCTGGGGCGCGCCTTTGTGCCCCAGACGCTGAGCGCCGAAGCGTTTGATGAAATGCTGGCCAAAATCTGGCAGCAGAACAGCGGCGTTTCGCAGCAGCTGGTGGACGACATGGATGCGGACATCGATCTGATGGCCTTAACCGAGGAGATCCCGGACAACGAAGATCTGCTGGATAACGACGAAAACTCGCCGGTGATCCGCCTGATCAACGCCATTCTTGGCGAAGCGGTGAAAGACGGCGCTTCGGATATCCATATCGAAACCTTCGAGCGCACGCTGAGCATCCGTTTTCGCGTTGACGGCGTGCTGCGCCCGGTGCTGCAGCCGGCACGTAAGCTGGCGCCGCTGCTGGTGTCGCGTATTAAGGTGATGTCGAAGCTCGATATCGCCGAAAAACGACTGCCGCAGGATGGCCGTATCTCCCTGCGCATCGGCCGTAAGGCGATCGACGTGCGTGTCTCGACTATTCCGTCGCAGTACGGCGAGCGCGTGGTCATGCGTCTGCTTGATAAGAGCAACCTGAAGCCGGACATCAACAAGCTCGGGCTGATTGACGAAGAGCTGGAAAAACTGAAAGGGCTGATTGCTCGCCCGCACGGCATTATCCTGGTCACCGGGCCGACAGGCTCCGGTAAAAGTACCACCCTGTACGCCATTCTGTCGGCACTGAACGGCCATGAACGTAACATCCTGACCGTCGAAGATCCGATTGAGTATGAGCTGGAAGGGGTGGGGCAGACGCAGGTGAACCCGCGCGTGGACATGACCTTTGCCCGCGGTCTGCGCGCCATTTTGCGTCAGGATCCGGACGTGGTGATGATCGGGGAGATTCGTGACGGCGAAACCGCGCAAATTGCGGTGCAGGCGTCGCTCACCGGTCACCTGGTCATGTCTACGCTGCACACCAACAGTGCGGCGGGGGCGATCACCCGTCTGCGGGATATGGGCCTTGAGTCCTTCTTGATTGGTTCATCGCTACTTGGCGTCATTGCTCAGCGTCTGGTGCGTCGGCTGTGTCCGCACTGCCGGACCACCAGTCCGCTGGACGACAATGAAAAAGCGCTGTTTAGCTTTATGGATAAACCGCCGAAGGCCATCTATCGCGCCGTGGGCTGCGAACACTGCCGTCAGAGCGGGTATCAGGGGCGGGCGGGTATTCACGAATTTCTGGTGGTCGACAGCGCCATGCGCCGCGCCATTCACGAAGATAAAGATGAAATGTCCATTGAGACCGAGCTTTTCAAACAGGCCTACAGCCTGCGCGAAAACGGCCTGATGAAGGTCATCAGCGGCATCACCTCGCTGGAAGAGGTGATGCGCGTGACCGCCGAGCGTGGAGGCGATGAATAATGGCTTTCTACGCGTGGACCGCCACCGATGCCGCCGGGAAAACCCAGCGCGGCACGCTGCAGGCGGAAGGGGCAAAGCAGGTGCGTCAGTCGCTGCGTGAACAGAAGCTGATGCCGCTGACCATCACCGAAACCCGTGAAAATGCGGTCAGCGCCAAAGCCAAAACCGGCGCCAGACTCTCTGTGCCGGTGCTGTCGATGTTTACCCGTCAGCTGTCGACGCTGGTCAATGCGTCGCTGCCGCTGGAAAGCGCCCTGAAGGCGATTTCAAAGCAGACGGAAGACAAAAAGCTGGCGGCGATGGTGACCGAAATCCGCGAGAAAGTGGTGGAAGGCCATACCCTTTTTGACGCCTTCAGCCAGTTCCCGCGCACGTTCGACAAGCTCTACTGCACGCTGGTGATGGCCGGGGAAAAAACCGGCCACCTTGGAGACGTGCTGGAGAAGCTGGCGGAGTATAACGAGCAGCGTCAGAAGATGAAAAGCAAGCTGACGCAGGCGATGGTCTACCCGATCACCCTGACGGTGGTCGCCGTGGCGGTGATCAGCATTCTGCTGGTGGCGGTGGTCCCGCAGGTGATCGAGCAGTTTGTGCATATGAAGCAGCAACTGCCGGTTACCACCCGCACCCTGATTGCCGTCAGTGATTTCCTGCAGGCATACGGGATCTTCATTGCGGGTGCCTTCTTTGGCGCGATGGTCGGCTTTAAGGTCTGGGTCAAGAAAACGGCGAACCGTTTTCGCTGGCACAGCTGGCTGGTGAATGGCTCGCCGATCAAAAAGCTGGTCTGCGCCATTAACAGCGCGCGCTATATCCGCACGCTCAGTATCCTGCAGGCCAGTAGCGTCCCGTTGCTGGAGGGGATGTATATCGCGATGGACGGGATCGAAAACCGCTATGCCCGGCAGGTGCTGGAGCAGGCGGCGGATACCGTGCGTCAGGGGGCTTCCCTGTATAACGCCCTGGACCAGGCGAAACTGTTTCCGCCGACCATGCTGTACATGATTGCCTCCGGCGAAGAGAGCGGGGAATTAGGTTCATTAATGGATCGCGCCGCGGAAAATCAGGAATCAGCTTTACAACATCGAATTACGTTAACGCTGTCGGTCTTTGAACCGGCACTGGTGGTGACAATGGCGACAGTGGTTTTATTTATCGTGCTGTCAATATTACAACCGCTTCTTCAGCTCAATAATATGGTGGGTTAAATATGTCCTTAAAACGAAATAGCCTGAAACGTCAGGCCGGGTTTACCTTGCTCGAATTAATGGTGGTCATCGTTATTCTTGGCGTGCTCGCCAGTATGGTGGTGCCAAATTTAATGGGAAATAAAGAAAAAGCCGATGCCCAGAAAGCGACCAGCGATATCGTGGCGCTGGAAGGTTCGCTGGATATGTACAAGCTGGATAACCACCGTTATCCCACGACAGAGCAGGGGCTGCAGGCGCTGGTGACCAAACCGGAAATCGCCCCGATCCCGAAAAACTACCGTGACGATGGCTATATTCGTCGTCTGCCGGAAGACCCATGGGGTAATGATTATATCCTGGTAAGCCCGGGTGAACATGGCGCGGTGGATGTGTTCTCTGCCGGTCCGGATGCCGAAGCGAATACCGCGGATGATATTACCAACTGGTCTTTAGATAAAAAAGAGAAGTAATGAATAAGCAGCGCGGGTTTACCTTGCTGGAAATTATTCTGGCGCTGGTGATATTTGCCAGTTGCGCCATGATGGTGGTGTCGACTATTCCGTCGCGCAGCGGCGCGGATATTTTCGGTCAGCAGTTAAAAGCCCTCGTTGAATATGGCTCGGACCGTGCGGTGATGGACGGCAATATTGTCGGGCTGGTGATCACCCCCTCGGAATATCAGCTGGTCACCTGGGCCGAAAAAGAGGGCGAGCGTCACTGGGAACCCTTAACCGCCGGGCGCATTGTCACCCACGGTCAGTTCCCGGAAGAGATGCACGTCTCACTGTCACCGCAGCGCCTTGCGGCCACGACTGACGCGACGCCGCAGATTGTCTTTTTGCCGGACGGGGAGATCGGCCGCTTCACGCTTTCCCTGCAAAGTTTTGACAAAAAGCAGCGTTTTCGCGTGGTGTCGCAGGGGGCATCACCGGTTTTGGTAGAGAACGATGACTAAACGCAAAGAACAGGGGATGACCCTGCTGGAAGTGATGGTCGCTCTGGTCATCTTCTCCACCGCCGCGCTGGCCCTGATGAACTCCGTCTCGCTGAACGTGCGCTTCACCCACGGTCTGGGCGACTCGCTGCAGGCGAGCTGGGTGGCGGAAAACCAGCTGGCGGAAGCGAAACTGAGCAACACGCCGCTCCTGGATGCCCTGCAGACGGGCACGGAGATGATGGGCGGGCGCAACTGGACCTGGCGCAAGCAGCGGGTCAACGTCACCGAAAAACGCTTTGCCGATGAGGTGCAGGTGTTCGCCGAGGGCGACGAAGACAAGCCGGTGATTACCCTGCAGGTGCCGGATCCCGGAGAAGTGAAATGAGCAAGCAGATTCAGCGTCAGCAGGGCTTTACGCTGCTGGAGATCATGATTGCGCTGACCATTTTCGCGGTTATCAGCTTGCTTGCCTGGCAAATCCTTGACGGGGCGATGCGCACCTCGAACGCCACCGACGCGGCGGCCACCCGCTTAAACCAGCTTCAGCGCGCTTACAACCTGCTGGAGCGGGATTTCTTCCAGCTTCAGGCCCGCGCCCCGCGCAACGAGCCTGAGGTTTTTGTCCAGCATGACGATGCGCTGGAGCTGACCACGCTGAACGGCGTGAGCGGTCAGGTTCAGCTGGAGCGCGTGCGCTGGCGGCTCAAAGATAAAAAGCTGTGGCGGGATATCTGGCCGGTCATTGACGGCCCGGCGGATGCGAAGCCGGAAGAGGTGGCGATCCTCAGCGAGGTGAAAGAGATCTCCTGGCGCTTCTGGAAAGCGAGCTGGCTCGACAAGTGGACCGACACGGCGCATCAGCCGGATGGCGTGGAGCTGCTGCTGACCATGGAAAATGGCGATACCTGGCGCTGGGTCTTTACCACCCCGGGCGATCTGCCAAACGCGCCTGCGGCGCCAAAAGAAGCTACGCCAGAAGCCCCTGGGGATGCGCAACCGCAGCCGGCACCTGCCCCGTCCGGAGAGAAGAAATGAGCGGAAAATCGGTTCGAAAACAGCGCGGTGTCGCGCTGCTGGTGGTGCTAATTTTGCTGGTCATGATGTCAGCGCTGGCGGCCAAAATCAGCCAGCAGTTCTGCCGCAATCTGCAGAAGACCCGCTATCAGGTGAGCCAGCAGCAGCTGCGCTGGTCCATTCAGAGCCAGCAAAAAGCGATTGAAGATCGGCTGCAGACGTACGCCAGCGGTGAGAGCAAAGGGCTGTCGCCAAAAGGGGAATGGACGGATCCGGTGGAAACCGAAGGCGAACATTACACCGTGGTAAGCCAGATTGAGGACGCCCAGACCTGTTTTAACGTGAACAATTTACTGGCCGCCGACCCGACACCGGCGACCCAGACGGTGGGCGCGCTGCCGGAAAAACCGGTCAAAGAGCGCATCGTTGAACAACTGCTCGCCGACAGCGGGATCTCCACGGGGGATGCCGAAGAGATCTACCAGCAACTGATGGACTATCTCGATGGCGATACCACGACGGTTAAAGAGGGGCTGGAGACGGATGCCTGGGCCGGCGTGGAGCCAGCACGGCAGCCCGCGAATCAGATGATGCGCACTCCGGGGGAGTTAAAGCTGCTGCCCGCCTTTCCGGCGGCGGCCTACGGCAAAGTCAGTAAGGTGCTGTGCGCCTTACCTGACACGGCCAGCAAGGTGGATGTGAATACATTGACCGAAGAACAGGCGCCGCTGCTGGCCGCGCTGTTCATCGGCTCGCTGAGCGAGGATGAAGCCATCCGGCTTATCGCCTCCCGCCCGGAAGAGGGCTGGGAGTCGATGGAGGCATTCCTGAAAGCGCTTGAGACAAATTATCCGCAGACCAAAGACGCCCTCAAGCAGGTTCAGGCGTTGCTTGCGGTGAACAGTAACTATTTCCGGGTCAACAGCACCGGCAATACCGATGATTTAACGCTGCGCGTCGTCAGCCAGCTTCATGTTGATAATGAAGCCGGGAAGGTGATTACCTGGCAACGTCGCTACCGAATGGTTGAATAACACAAGACGATCTCTATGAAACAGGTGCTTTTTATTCGTCCCGATACGCATGAAGACGGGAACATAATGTGGTGCGAGTCCGGTAGCGACCAGGTGGGAGAACGCCAGGGGGCGGCATCACTGGCGGAACTCGCCGGTCACGCGCTTGCCGCGCGGGTATGTCTGTTACTCCCGGCCTGCGAAATGATCTTCCGCCATTTCACCTTGCCGAAAAAAGGGAGCGTTGAATTCTCCTGGCTGGCCGAAGAGACGCTGATTGGTGACGTGGACACGCTCCACTGGACGGTGCTCAACAAGAAAGGGCGGGATGTTGACGCAGTGGCCATTGATGCGGCGCGTCTGCGCTACTGGCTGGACCGCTGTGCCGGGGCCGGACTGACGGTGGTGCAGGTGCTGCCCGATGCCATCCTTCTGCCGGTGGCTGAAGGCGGGACCACGCTGGTGTCCACCGACGACGGCTACTGGATGCGCTACTCGCCGTTTGGCGCCTGTGAAACCGACGCCGCGCTGCTGCCGCTGCTGCTGAGCCAGCAGCGCGCCGGGGAAATCGTCTGCTACGGCGAGGCGCCCGCGGGCGTGCAGGTGGATGAGCAACTGGCCTGGCAGCACCCGCTGGTGCTGATCCAGCCGCAGTGGAAAACCTGCAAAGCCAATCTGCTGCACGGCGAATTTTCTGCCAAAGGCACAGACGGCGGTTTTCGTTACGCCAGACCGGCTATCGCCGCCGTGGCGCTGCTGAGCCTGGGACTGCTGATCGGCCCTCGCATCGGCATGGCCTGGATGCTGACTCACCAGGAAAATCTGGCCCAGCAGCAGATGGTTGAGCTGGCTCAGCACTACTTTCCCACGCTGCGCCAGACCACCAACCTGAAGTACCACTTCGGGCAGAACATTAAGAAAGAGAAAAAAGGCGTCTTTCTGCAACTGGAGGCGCTGGAGCAGATCAAAGCCGCGCTCCCGTCGGTTGAACTGAGTGAAGTCGGGTATGACGACACGCAGAATCAGCTCACGCTCAACATCAGCGCCACGGATCCCGCTGCGTTGCAGGCGTTCGTCAATAAGGCCAGTGACACCTTCGACTTTACGCTGCAGCCGGTTTCCAGTGAAGCGCCGTATACCGCCATTATCACAGGGAAATATAAATGAAAGAGAAAGTTGGACAATTAAAGGCGCGCTATCAGAGCTACAGTCCGCGCGAGCGAAATCTGTTTAAACTGTGCGGCGCGGCGCTCTGCTGCGCCATTATCTGGTACGGCGTGATGACCCCGCTGGACAGTATGATTAAAAATAGTGAAAGCACGCTGGTCAAACAGAAACAAACCCTCAACTGGATGCGTGCCGAAATAAATAAAAACCATCTTCAGGCCAAAATATTAAAAACCAGTAATCCACGTAGCGTGGTGGAAGAGAGCGCGAAAGAGATCCACGTTGCGCTGAGTAATATTCAGCAGGACGGTCAGACCCTGTCATTTAATATTGATCGGGTTAACATCTATGAGCTGAAAAACTGGCTCCGGGAGGTGAATTTAACCACCGGGGTGCGTCTGGAGAAAATGGATCTCACCCCGGTCGATCATCTCAGCGATGTAAAAGCGCAGATAAAACTCACCTGGGCGAAAGTGGTATGAACCCGCTGATGCTGCTTCAGAGCAGCCAGATGCCAGCCCTTTGCCTGTTGAGCGGTACGCTTGGCGGCATTATCGGCAGCTTTCTGGGCGTAGTTGTTGAGCGCATTCCCCCGCTTATAAACGAAGAGGAGGGCGCCGGGAACCTGCTGTTTCCGGCCTCCCACTGCCCCGCGTGTTCCCACAGGCTCTCCTGGTGGGAAAATATCCCTGTTGTGAGCTGGTGCTGTCTGCGCGGGCGCTGTCGCTGCTGTAAAACCGCGATCCCGCTGCGTCTGCTGCTGCTTGAGCTTTCCAGCGCCCTGTTTTTTGCCCTGACGGCGGCGTTTGCCCCGTCTGCGGCCGCATTGACCTCACTGTGGGTGCTCTGGTGCGGGCTGCTGCCGCTGGCGGTGATTGACGCGAAACACCTGCTGCTGCCGGATTGTCTGACGCAACCCCTGCTGTGGGCGGGGCTGTTAAGCCATGCACTGTTTCATCAGTTGCCGCTGACGGATGCCCTGTATGGCGCGGCGGCAGGCTACCTGTCGCTGTGGCTGATGTACTGGGCGTTTCGCCTGAGCACAGGCCGCGAAGGTTTGGGCTACGGTGATTTTAAGCTGCTGGCCGCGCTGGGCGCGTGGTGCGGCTGGCAGGCATTGCCTTCTTTATTGCTGGTGGCTGCATTGAGCGGCATCGCGTTGTATTTCCTTTTTTATAAATCTGTTAAAAAAAATAGCGTTATTCCGTTTGGACCGATGTTGTCACTGGCGGGTTTGGTTATTTTTATTCTGCAGACCTTGCACATTACATTCTGAACGGCGTGGTCAAGTTTTTTTTGAAATTTTTTCGATAAGGGAATGGCAGGATTTTATTAAATTCCCGGCGTATTGTAACAGACATAAACTGTAAGGATTGTCGCTCATGTTTTTTATGGAGGGTGATTTGGCGTAATAGCTATTTGGTTTAATTAAGCAAGGCTCACGGTTTTAGTTAAATAATATATTCACTACCCGCCCATGTTATATGGAATACATGGTTGTTTTAATTTATCACAAATAAGATTATCAGGAATTAATAATGAAATTTATGAAGCCTAAATATCTGGCACTCTTTGTTGCTGCTGTCTCAGGCACCGCATTCGCCGCAGCGCCAGGTACGCCTTCAATCAGCAGTGGTAATGATAAGTTTGCCCTCGTTGAAGTAGACCAGGCCGCACAGGATTACGGTACTCTCGTTAAAGTTCATAACGACGGTGTGGACGTAAAAGTGGAGTGGAACGTCTGGAGCGGCGATGCGCCGACCACAGGTAAAGTGCTGCTCGACGGTCAGACCGTATGGTCTGGCGCGGCCGGTGCCTCCGGCTCCGCAACCTTCAAAGTGAAAAAAGGTGGCCGCTATCAGGAGCAGGTCGAACTCTGTAACACCAGCGGATGTTCCAAAAGTGCCAGTAAGCTGATTATCGTTGCGGATACTGACGGTAGCCACCTGCTGCCGCTGAATGCCCCTCTGCAGGAAAACAACAAAACCCTCACAAAACATACCGACAAAGTCGTTGGGGCTTACTTCCCGGAGTGGGGCGTCTATGGTCGTAACTTCCCGGTTGATAAAATCCCGGCAGCTAACCTGAACCACATTCTCTACGGCTTCATTCCAATCTGTGGCGGCGATGGCATTAACGACGGTCTGAAAACCGTAGAAGGGGGCAATAGTTTCGCGGCGCTTCAGCGCGCGTGTGCAGGCCGTCAGGACTTCACCGTGGCGATCCACGACCCGTGGGCGGCACTGCAGAAACCTCAGTCTGGCGTGTCTAACTGGGACGACCCGTACAAAGGTAACTTCGGCCAGCTGATGGCGCTGAAAAAAGCCCATCCAGACCTGAAAGTGTTGCCATCCATCGGTGGCTGGACCATGTCCGATCCGTTCTACAAAATGAACGATACCGCAATCCGCGCACGCTTTGTGGCGTCCGTTAAAGACTTCCTGAAAACCTGGAAATTCTTCGACGGCGTGGATATCGACTGGGAATTCCCTGGCGGCGGCGGCGTGAACGAAACGCTGGGTAACCCGCAACAGGATAAAGCGACTTACACCGCGCTGATGCACGATCTGCGCACCATGCTGAACGAGCTGTCTGCGGAAACCGGTCGCACCTATGAGCTGACCACGGCAATTGGTTCCGGTAAAGATAAGATCGAAGACGTGGACTACAACACTGTCCAGCAATACCTCGACCATATCTTCCTGATGAGCTACGACTTCTACGGCGCATGGAGCATGACCGATCTCGGCCACCAGGCGGCACTGCATGCACCAGCGTGGCGTCCGGATACCAACTACACCACCTCTAACGGCGTTGACGCGCTGCTGGAGCAGGGCGTACAGCCAGGTAAGATCGTTGTGGGTGCGGGTATGTACGGCCGCGGCTGGACTGGCGTACACGGCTACACCGGCGACAACCCGTTCACCGGTACTGCAACGGGCGCAGTGAAAGGCACCTGGGAACCGGGGGTCGTTGACTATCGTCAGATTGTGAACGAGTACAAAGGCAAGCCAGGCTGGGAATACGGTTATGACGCGGATGCGGAAGCGCCTTACGTCTTTAACAAATCCACCGGCGATTTGATCTCCTATGAAGATGCCCGTTCCACTACTGCGAAAGGGAAGTATGTCCTGGCGAAAAACCTGGGGGGGCTGTTCTCCTGGTCTATCGATTCCGATAACGGCGACATCCTGAACGCGATGAACGAAAGCCTGCTGGGTGGTTCAACGCCGGATCCGGTGGTAACAAACCACGCCCCTGTCGCTGTGGCGGCGGATCAGGCCGTGACTGGTCCTGTGAGCGTTACCCTGGACGGCTCTGCGTCTACCGATCCTGATGGCGATGCGCTGACGTACAAATGGACCCAGATCTCTGGCCCATCCGTCACGCTGACCAACAGCACCAAAGCGAAAGCGACCTTCTCCGTTGGTGCGGTGACCAGCAACCAGACCCTGGCATTCCGTCTGACCGTGACCGATGCAAAAGGGCTGAGCAGCACTGCTGACGTGCAGGTACTGAACAAAGCACCGAAAGCGAACCAGGCACCGGTGGTTAACCAGATGCAGGCCGTCACTCTGGAAGCGGGCCAGTCTTATACCCTGAACGTGCAGGCAGCGGATCCGGATGGTGATGCACTGACCTATACCTGGAGCGTTCCAGCGGATATGCACGCAACCGGTACTGACACCGCCAACGTGAACATCACTGCACCAGACGTGAACGCTGACTCTACCTACACCCTGAGCGTGATGGTAAGCGACGGTAAAACCAGCGTACAGTCCAACGTACAGGTCACCGTAACGCCGAAAGCAACACCTGTGGTACCTGATGAAGACACCAATCCGTCTGACGAAGGGACTAAGCCATCTGACGAAGGCGACAAACCTTCTGACGAAGGGCAAGCAACCGGCAGCTGTGACAACCCGGTTGACGCCAACGCCAGTAAATATGCGGCATGGGAATCCAGCAAAGTCTACAACAATGGCGATATTGTCAGTTCCGATAATCTGGTATGGAAAGCGAAATACTGGACTCAGGGCAACAAACCTGGCTTTGATGCAGACGCATGGGAAATGGTAAGTCAGGTGAAAATGAACTGGCGTGCCGATAAAGTCTACAACGGTGGTGACAAGACGACCTATCAGGGCTTTGAATACCGTGCGAAATGGTGGACTCAGGGCGACAAACCCGGTAACAGCGATGTATGGGTGAAAGAAGGCGCGTCTGCGGACTGCAAATAATCTTCTGAACCTGAAATTGTGGGTGTGATATCTGCCCACAATCACTGGTCACACCCTGCTTCGGGTGTGGCCAGTCACTTCACATAATTTAACAGGACGTGTTTGAGGAGAATCGAGTCATACCACAGCAGGTGAATAATGAAGCGTTTACTGTTTCTGTTATTGATATTAAGCCAAAGCGCGTTAGCGAATTGCTGGAATAAAGCAGCGCACTATTATCATGTTGATCCGTATTTGTTGTATGCGATTGCTAATGTTGAATCAGGAATGAATCCCTACGCTGTCGGGAAAAATCACGATGGCACGATTGATGTGGGATTAATGCAAATTAACAGCACGCACTTTACGGCGCTTGAACAACACGGTATCAGCGAACGAAGACTCATGACTGAACCTTGTACCTCCATTATGGTGGGCGCATCGATCCTCTCAGGCATGATTAAAGTTTACGGTTATAACTGGGAAGCCGTCGGCGCTTATAACGCCGGGCTCAAAAAAGAGAATTACCCCAAACGCATGGTGTATGCCCATAAAGTCTGGGAAAAATATCAGCAACTCAAATCCGTTGCCCATGAAAGAAATGACTGGTGAGTTTTTTCTTTTTTGAAGAGTACCAATACGTATTCTTCAGAAAATGAAAAGCAGCTGTCTGGAGTTTATTTGTTAATGGATTAATAAATAAACTGGATTTTTATTTAACACTATCGAAATTAACAGGAATAACCGAGATGAATAAAAGGACATTACTGAGCGTGCTTATTGCAGGTGCATGCGTAGCACCTGTTATTGCTCAGGCCACCATGCTGAAGGCGGATAACAGCGAGCCTTACACCATGAAAGCCAGCGATCTGGCGAAAAAGGAGAAAGCGCTCACCGATTTCCCGCTGATGAAATCCGTGAAGGATACTATCCGTACGCTGGACAACGCGTCAGTTGAGCAAATTGAGCCAGGCCGTGCGGCAAACCCGGATAACGTAAAACGCGTTGAAGGGATCCTGAAAGAGAGCGACTGGGAATACCTGTTCCCACTGCGCGCGAAGGATTACAGCTACAGCAACTTCCTGAAAGCGGTGGGCAAATTCCCTGCACTGTGCGACACCTATAAAGACGGCCGCAACAGCGATGCCATCTGCCGTAAAGAGCTGGCAACCATGTTTGCTCACTTTGCGCAGGAAACGGGGGGGCACGAAAGTTGGCGTCCGGAAGCCGAATGGCGTCAGGCGCTGGTGTACGTGCGTGAAATGGGCTGGAGTGAAGGCCAGAAGGGCGGTTATAACGGCGAATGTAATACCAGCGTCTGGCAGGGTCAGACCTGGCCGTGTGGTAAAGACAAAGATGGCGATTTCCTGAGCTACTTCGGTCGCGGTGCGAAACAGCTTTCTTACAACTATAACTACGGTCCGTTCTCTGAAGCGATGTACGGCGATGTCCGCACGCTGCTCGACAAACCAGAGCTGGTGGCAGACACCTGGCTGAACCTGGCGAGTGCGATCTTCTTCTTCGCCTATCCACAACCGCCAAAACCAAGCATGCTGCAGGTTATCGACGGGACCTGGCAGCCGAACGACCACGACAAGGCTAACGGCCTGGTCCCAGGCTTCGGCGTCACCACCCAGATCATCAACGGCGGCGTTGAGTGCGGCGGTCCGACCGAGATTGCCCAGTCTCAGAACCGTATCAAGTACTACAAAGAGTTCGCAAACTACCTGAAAGTGCCTGTTCCTGCTGATGAAGTGCTGGGCTGTGCCAACATGAAGCAGTTCGATGAAGGCGGCGCGGGTGCCCTGAAGATCTACTGGGAGCAGGACTGGGGATGGAGCGCGGATACGCCTGACGGCAAAACCTACGCCTGCCAGCTGGTGGGCTACCAGACGCCATTCAGCGCGTTCAAAGACGGCGACTACACCAAGTGTGTACAGAAGTTCTTTAACGTGAAGATCGTGAATGACGATGGCTCAAATGTGAACCCGGCGGATAACACCCCTGCTGACAACACCCCGGCAGATAATACGCCAGCGGATAACACGCCAGCGGATAATACGCCTGCTGACAACACGCCGGCTCCGGTAAACCACGCACCGGTTGCGCAGATTGCCGGTCCGATTGGTGCAGTTGAAGCGGGTGCGCAGGTTTCCCTGAGCGCGGAAGGTTCTACTGACGAAGACGGTAACCAGTTGACTTACACCTGGCGTTCCCAGGACGGCCAGACGGTGACCGGTCAGGACAAAGCGGTGATCACCTTTACGGCACCAGAAGCCGCCACGGCGAAACAGTACGAAGTCAGCCTGACCGTCAGCGATGGTGAACTGAGCAGCACCACCACTTACCTGCTGAACGTCAAAGCCAAAGCGGCGACCCCGTCTCAGGATGAAGGTACCTACCCGGCGTGGAGCGCGAACAGCAAGTACAGCGCAGGCGATATCGTGAACAACCACGGTAAACTGTTCCAGTGCAAACCGTTCCCGTACAGCGGCTGGTGTAACAACGCCCCGGCATACTATGAACCAGGCGCAGGCCTGGCATGGTCTGAAGCCTGGACGGCTCTGTAAAAACAAAACGGCAACCGAAAGGTTGCCGTTTTTGTTTTACTCCCTCTCCCTGTGGGAGAGGGCATCAGGCCGCACCAGATTAACTACCGATGCAACTTTCCGTGATCCCGCAGCCACGCCGCGGTACGCACAATCCCTTCATCCAGCGTCACAATCGGCTTATACCCCAGCTCATTCTCCGCGCGGGAAATATCCAGCGTGAAATCAAAATTAAGCTTTGAGACGCCATAGTGGGTCAGCGCAGGCTCTTTGGCCGATTTACTGCCAAAACGCTCCATGCTGCGGGCGATCATATCCAGCATCGGGTAAGGCACGGAACGGATACGGCAGTTGATCTGCAGCTCATCAATCAGGCGCTGCACAATGCTGCGAAGCGTGCAGGGCTCGCCGTTGGTGATGTTATAGGCGCGACCGGAAATCAGCGTATCGCAGTCCGGCTGGCTGGCCAGCCACATGGCGTGGACCGCATTTTCGTAATAGGTCATATCCACCAGCGCGTCGCCGCCGCGCGGCAGCAGTACGCTGCCGTAGTGGTGCATCATCTGCGCCAGACGGGGAATAAACACTTTGTCGTGCGGTCCGAACAGGCTCTGCGGACGCAGAACCGTAAAACGGGTATGCGGGTTCGACTGTGCCAGCAGATCAATCACCTCTTCGCTGGCTGCCTTGCTGCGGGCAAACTCACAGGCAAAACGGGCTGGCCGGAAATCTTCCTGCACATCGCGGTGGTGGTGATAGTCGAAATAGAGCGACGGAGAGGAGATATGAATAAAGTTACGCACGCCCCAGGCGACGGCCCATTCGCCCAGACGGCGGGTGGCCCGCACGTTGGCGAGATCAAAGGCTTCCTGGGTACCCCACGGAGAGGTAAAGCTGGAGCAGTGCCACAGGGTATCGATACCGGCGAGCATCACTTTGGCCTGAGAGGAGACCAGCTCCGTCAGATCGGCATGGACGAACTCTGCGCCCATTTTTTGCAGCAGTTTTCCCATCGCTTCGTTGCGACCGGTAGCCCTGACGCTGATGCCCTTGTTGCGCAGAAATTCGACCGCATTTCGGCCTAAGCCGCTGGTCGCCCCGGTAACCAGTACCTTCATATCAATCCACTGTGTTGAAAAGAATTTCGTGCGCATTCTTTCGTGAATTACGGCGCTATGCAATGGGAAAGGTGAAAGAAAGAGAGTTTTATTTAGATCTTTTCCGTCTTTTGTTCTGCCCGTTGCGCAATCCGCTTTGCCATCCCGCGAAAGATAAACAGGTGCGCCGGGATCATGAACAACCAGTAGAACAGACCGGGCATGCCGTGCGGATGCCACCAGGCGCGGACGTCCAGTTCACGATGATCGCCTTTGTCTTTCAGGGTAAAGCAAAGCCGGCCGAGTCCCGGCGCTTTCATACCGAACAGCAGTGCCAGCTGTTTTTCCGGTTCGACGACGATCACCTTCCAGCTGTCCACCGCGTCGCCCACCTCAAGATACGGGCGCGCCGGGCGGCCTTTTGCCAGCCGGTGGCCCACCAGCAGGTCCATCGCTCCGCGAGTTTGCCAGAGCAGGTTACCGAAGAAGTAACGCTCTTTACCGCCAATCTGGTTTACCACCTCCCACAGCGCGGCCAGACTGGCCGGGGTTTCTACCGTGCAGCCCGCCTGTTTCGGGTAATAACCGTACTCTGGCCGCCAGCGGGCAAACGCCTGGGCGTCGTAGCCCCAGTCGCTGGAGTTCACCAGCTGCGCCTCTTCTTGCAGCGTGTTGCGCACGGCCTCGTCAAAGCGGATCAACGTCTGGGGAATTAAGGCGCGAAGCGCGCTATCGTCTGCCAACAGATCGTGTTTCAGCCCCTGGATCAGGGCTTTGGCTGTCGTCGGCGGGACGGAGGTGATCACATTCAAAAACCACACCGAGATCCAGCGGGTCGGGAAGGGGATCGGGATCAGCCAGCGTCGACGGCCGCTGACGCGCATAAAGTGTTCAAACTGTTCCTGATAGCTCAGCACTTCCGGGCCAGCGGCTTCGAACACGCGGTGCTGTTCCGCCGGATGATCCAGTAATGCCACCAGATAATGCAGCAGATTCTCCAGCGCGATGGGCGTGGTACGCGAGCGGACCCAGCGCGGCGGCGTGAGCACCGGCAGGTTGTAGACCATATCGCGCATCACTTCGAAGGCGGCGGAACCGGCACCGACGATAATGCCGGCGCGCAGTTCCGTGACGGGAATGTTCGCACTGCGCAAGGTGTCAGCGGTAAGCTGGCGCGCACGCAGATGGTCGGACTGCGCATTTTCAGGAGCCTGAAGCGAACTTAAAAAAATCACCTGCTTCACCGGCGTTTGCCGCAGCGCATCGCGCACGTTGAGGGCCACCTGACGTTCGTGGGCGATAAAATCGCCCCCTTCGCCCATGCTGTGCACCAGGTAATAAAGCGTATCGACCCCCTCCAGCAGTGCTGGCAGCGCGACAGGCCAGTTGAGGTCGACGTTGTGGCAGGTCACGCCGGGCAGGTTCTGCTTTTGCAGGCGTTCCGTGTTGCGTGCCGCCGCCAGCACCTGATGCCCCTGCTGGCTTAACGCCGCGGTGAGATGCTGACCGATATACCCGCTGGCGCCAAGCACCAGAATACGCTGCGGCACGTTCTGCTCCTTAACGCTGTAAAAACGCCTGCCAGTGTTTCACCACGTCCGCCAGCTGTGCGCGACTCACGTCGAGATGCATCACCAGACGCACAACGGGTGACGCATTGATCAGCACGCCACGCGCTTTCAGAAACTCACCCAGCGCCGCGGCATGGTCATCGCCCACGCGAACGAACAGCATGTTGGTGTCGTGGCGCATCACGTCGGCGCCAATTTCACGCAGCTGCGTCGCCATCCACGCGGCATTGTCGTGATCGTCCTTCAGGCGCGCCACGTTGTTTTTCAGGGCATACAGACCCGCCGCCGCCAGAATACCGGCCTGGCGCATGCCGCCGCCGGTCATCTTGCGCCAGCGGTTCGCGCGCTTAATGTAGTCCGCGTTGCCCACCAGCAGGGAGCCGACAGGCGTACCCAGCCCTTTAGAGAGGCAGATGGTGAACGAATCGCAGTATTGCGTAATCTCTTTCAGCTCGCAGCCGTAGGCCACCACGGCGTTAAAAATACGCGCGCCGTCCACGTGCAGCCCGAGTTTGCGTTCGCGGGTGAATTCCCACGCCGCTTTCAGGTACTCGCGCGGCAGGACTTTGCCGTTATGGGTGTTTTCGAGGCTGAGCAGCCGGGTGCGGGCGAAATGGATATCGTCGGCTTTGATTTTCGCGGCGACTTTGTCGAGCGGCAGGGTGCCGTCCGGTGCGGCGTCAATCGGCTGCGGCTGAATGCTGCCGAGCACTGCGGCACCGCCTGCTTCGTAGAGATAGTTATGTGCCCCCTGGCCGACAATGTACTCTTCGCCGCGCTCGCAGTGGCTGAGCAGCGCCACCAGGTTAGCCTGGGTTCCGGTGGGCAGGAACAGGGCGGCCTCTTTGCCGCTGAGCTCCGCAGCATAGCGCTGCAGCTCGTTTACGGTCGGATCGTCACCGTAAACGTCGTCCCCGACCGGGGCGGCCATCATCTCTTCGAGCATGGCGCGACTCGGGCGGGTAACGGTATCACTGCGTAAATCAATCATGGCATGTCCTTATATTTAAAAGGCGATGCCAGATGTTTTACCTGAGCCAGTTGGTTTTTGCCAGTTCGATCACCTCATCGCCGCGGCCGCTGATGATCGCACGCAGCATGTAGAGGCTAAAGCCTTTGGCCTGCTCCAGCTTGATCTGCGGCGGGATGGCCAGCTCCTCTTTGGCGACCACGACATCCACCAGCACCGGGCCGTCGATGGAAAAGGCGCGCTGCAGGGCTTCATCCACCTCTGACGCTTTCTCCACGCGGATGCCGGTAATGCCACAGGCCTCGGCGATGCGCGCGAAGTTGGTGTCGTGCAGCTCGGTGCCGTCTGTCAGATAGCCGCCGGCTTTCATCTCCATCGCCACAAAGCCCAGCACGCTGTTATTAAAGACCACGATTTTCAGGGGCAACTTCATTTGTACCACCGACAGGAAATCCCCCATCAGCATGCTGAACCCGCCATCGCCGCACATCGCCACCACCTGACGCTCCGGCGCTGTCGCTTTTGCTCCCAGCGCCTGCGGCATGGCGTTCGCCATCGAGCCGTGGTTGAACGAGCCGAGCAGACGGCGTTTGCCGTTCATTTTCAGATAGCGCGCCGCCCAGACGGTGGGGGTGCCCACGTCACAGGTGAAGATGGCATCGTCGTCCGCGAAATGGCTGATCTGCTGGGCCAGATACTGCGGGTGGATCGCTTTGTCGCTCGGTTTAGCGAGGTCGTCCAGCCCCTTGCGGGCATCGCGATAATCGCTGAGGGCCTTGTCGAGGAACCTGCGATCTGTTTTCTCTTCCAGCAGCGGCAGCAGGGCGGCAAGGGTGGATTTGATGTCTCCCACCAGCGCCATATCGACCTTACTGTGTGCGCCGATGCTGGCCGGGTTGATATCAATCTGAATGATTTTGGCATCCGTCGGGTAGAACGCGCGATACGGGAACTGGGTGCCGAGCAAAATCAGGGTGTCGGCGTTCATCATGGTGTGGAAGCCGCTGGAAAAACCGATCAGCCCGGTCATTCCCACGTCATAGGGGTTATCGTACTCGACATGCTCTTTGCCGCGCAGGGCATGAACAATTGGGGCTTTCAGCTTGCCCGCAAATTCAAGCAGCTCCTTGTGCGCGCCGGCACATCCGCTGCCGCACATCAGGGCGATATTGCTGGAGTAGCGCAGCAGCTGCGCCAGCTTTTTCAGCTCCTCTTCCGCTGGGGTGATGATCGGCTGCGGCGCGTGGTACCAGTGGGTACTGGCCCCTTCAGGCGCCGCCCTGAGGGCCACGTCGCCCGGGATGACGACCACAGAAACGCCCCGGTTCAGCACCGCCTTGCGCATGGCAATCGCCAGCACCTGCGGGATCTGCTCCGGGGATGAAACCAGCTCGCAATAGTGGCTGCATTCACGGAACAGCTCCTGCGGATGCGTCTCCTGAAAATAGCCGCTGCCGATTTCGGAAGAGGGGATGTGGGCGGCTATCGCCAGCACCGGTACGTGATTGCGGTGGCAGTCGAACAGCCCGTTGATCAGATGCAGGTTACCCGGCCCGCACGACCCGGCGCAGACGGCCAGTTCACCCGTGAGCTGTGCTTCGGCACCGGCAGCAAAGGCGGCGACCTCTTCATGACGGGTCGACATCCATTCAATGGTCTTCATCCTGTTAAGGCTATCGCTGAGGCCGTTAAGGGAATCCCCGGTTACGCCCCAGATACGTTTTACGCCTGCCTGTTCCAGGGTCTTCGCTATATATGCAGCCACGGTTTGTTTCATGGTGGTCCGTCTCCTTTTTGTGATATCGCCTACAAGCTTAGAAGAAGTCACTGTATTGCCTGCGCAATACCCCTCATTTAAAGGTGGTTTTCATGAGTCATTGTTCGGCATAATCTGTTCGGGTACAGGGTGAAAAATAAAGGATTTCAAATGGTTAAATCATTGTTAATGGCTGTGAATGAAAAGCTCGCGTGTGACGATCTCGGTAAACTCTTGTTACGACTTGCCGTCGGCGGGCTGATGCTGTTTCACGGTTTACACAAGTTGTTTGGCGGCGTCGGGTTTATCAGCGGCATGCTGGTGGAAAAAGGATTGCCGGGATTTATCGCTTACGGCGTGCTGATTGGCGAAGTGGTGGCACCGATCCTGATTATCGTCGGGCTCTTCACGCGCCCGGCGGCGCTGGTGCTGGCGTTCACCATGATCGTGGCCTGGCTGATGGTGGGCACGGGCAAAACCTTTGCGCTGGATGCCGTGGGGGCCTGGGCGATTGAGAGCCTGATGTACTTCTTTATCGGCTCGCTGGCGGTGGCGTTTTTAGGCGCCGGGCGTTACGCGCTGGGGAAAGCGCCCGCGTGGCGGTAGGGTGGTTGTAGGCCGGGTAAACGCAGTGCCACCCGGCAAAAAAGCCCGGTGGCGCTTACGCTTACCGGGCCTACGATCGAACATTTAACGTTTATCGTTTATGCCAGGACCAGGTCCCCCTGCGGATGACATGAGCACGCCAGCACATAACCCTCGGCAATTTCCGCATCCGTCAGCGTCATGGTGCTGGTGACGGTGTAGTCACCGGAGACCACTTTCGTTTTACAGCACCCACACACGCCAGCACGACAGGCTGCAGCCACCGGTACTTTATTGCTCTCCAGCGCCTCCAGCAGCGTGGTGCCCACGCGGCCAAAGAAGGTCTGCGCCGGTTGCAGTTTGGTGAACTGGATCCCGCTGGTTGCCGCCTCTGCCACCGGCGTGAAGAACTGCTCTTTGAAGAAGCGGGTGACGCCGAGCGCTTTTACGTCCTCTTCCACACTAGCCATGTACGGTGCCGGGCCGCAGGTCATCACGGTACGGTTTGCGATATCCGGTACGCTTCGCAGCAGTTCGCGGTTCAGACGCCCCGCGACAAAACCGTGCGTCGCGTTGCGTTCTGCCACCAGCGTGACCGGATAGTTGCGCCACTCGTCGGCAAAGATCACATCGTCCGGTGAACGCACACTGAAGATCACCTGCACGTCAGCCTGCGGGCGGTTTTTGGCCAGCCAGCGGCGCATTGACATAATCGGCGTCACGCCACAACCGGCGGCCAGCAGCAGGAATTTATCCTCTGCTTTGTCGTCACAGGTGAAATCGCCCTGGGCGTCAGACAGCCAGAGGTAATCCCCACGCTTCACGTCCCGGGTCAGCCACCGGGAGCCAGCCCCGTCATCAATACGGCGGATGGTCAGCGTAATGTACTCGCTCACGCCCGGCGTGGAGGAAAGCGTGTAGGCGCGCAGTGTATCCGCACTGTTGTGGACACTGACCAGTGCATACTGACCCGCGCGGTACGGATAGTAGTCATGGCACAGCAGTGACAGCGTCCACACATCCGGCGTCTCCTGATGGATGTGATGGACCTGCATCCGCCACGGACATTGTGAGGTTGGCATGGTCATGAATAACTCCTTACGCGCTCAGCAGCTGCTGCATGTCTTCTTCAACGGTGGTCACGGAACGCAGACCGAATTTTTCATTCAGTACGGCCAGCAGGTCCGGTGTCAGGAAACCTGGCGCAGTCGGGCCGGTGACGATGTTGGTTACGCCCAGCGAAAGCAGGGTCAGCAGGATCACAATGGCCTTCTGCTCAAACCAGGAGAGCACCAGAGACAGCGGCAGATCGTTTACGCCACAGCCCAGTTTTTCCGCCAGGGTGACCGCCAGAATGATGGCTGAATAGGCATCGTTACACTGACCGGCATCCACCAGACGCGGCAGACCTTCGATATTGCCGAAGTCCAGTTTGTTGAAACGGTATTTACCGCAGGCCAAAGTCAGGATCAGGCAATCTTCCGGCACGCGGGTGGCGAAGTCGGTGAAGTAGTTACGCTCGCCGCGCGCGCCGTCGCAGCCGCCGATCAGGAAGATATGACGCAGTTTTTCACGGCTGACGAGGTCAATCAGGGAATCTGCAGCGCCGAGCAGGGTTTCGCGACCGAAGCCGACGGTGATGAGATGCGGGATCTCGCTGTACGGGAAGCCGGCCATCTGCTGCGCCTGCGCAATCACCGGACCGAAATCGTCACCTTCGAGGTGGCTCACGCCCGGCCAGCCAACGATGCTGCGGGTCCAGATGCGGTCGTCATATGCCCCGACGGTCGGGTCGATGATGCAGTTTGAGGTCATCACAACAGGACCCGGGAAGTGGGCGAACTCGACCTGCTGGTTCTGCCAGCCGCTGCCGTAGTTACCGATCAGATGCTTAAATTTACGCAGCTCCGGATAGCCGTGCGCCGGTAGCATTTCCCCGTGGGTATAGACGTTAACGCCGGTGCCTTCGGTTTGTTTCAGCAGGTTATAGAGATCTTTCAGGTCATGACCGGAGATCAGAATGCATTTGCCTTTGGTCGCTTTGACGTTGACCTGGGTTGGCGTTGGGTGCCCATAGGTGCTGGTTTCACCGGCATCCAGAATGCTCATCACACGGAAGTTCATCTGGCCGATTTCCATGGCGCATTCCAGCAGCGCATTCATATCGGCAGGCCAGGTCCCCAGCCACGCCATAATGTTGTGGTACTGGGCGTAAATCTCATTGTCGTACTGACCCAGAACGTGCGCGTGCTCCATATACGCCGCAGCGCCTTTCAGACCGTACAGGCACAGCAGGCGCAGGCCGAGAATGTTCTCACCAATCACGGCTTTGTCTTTATTTGGGGTGAATTCCGCCGCCTGACGCTGCAACTCGCCCAGATCGTCACTCACCAGCTGAAGTTCAGACATCGGGTGTTCCACGCGTGCGCTCGCATCCGCCTTCAGGCACTGCGCTTTCAGCGCTTCACGCAGGGCAATTGCTTCGCGGGCATACCCGACGATGCGCGGGGAGTCGAAGTTGACGTTGGTCAGCGTGGAAAAGAAGGCGCGCGGGGCGAAGCTGTCGACGTGGTGGTCGATGATGCCGTATTCGCGGGCTTTGGATGCCCATGCGGAAAGGCCTTGCAGGGCCGCAATCAGCAGGTCCTGCAGGTCAGATGTTTCTGCGGTTTTGCCGCACATACCCTGTGCGTAAGAGCAGCCATTGCCTGCCGGGGTACGGATGGTTTGTTCACATTGCACACAAAACATAATCACACCTGTTAAAGTTATATTTGATATACATGTTTAAGGTTATGCCTGTGTCAGAACGGTGAAAAGGGCTTTCTACGACAAAATAGAGGGAGCTTGATTTAGCGCAATTTTGGCGGCAGGTTCGCTACCGCCAAAGAGGTATCAGGCAGAGAAGAGTGCCATCAGAACGGGAACCAGCAGGCTTAAAATAAAGCCGTGAACAATGGCGGCGGGTACCATCTCCAGTCCGCCAGAACGCTGCAGTACCGGGAGGGTAAAGTCCATCGACGTCGCGCCGCAAAGCCCCAGTGCGGTAGAGCGGCTGCGGCGCACCAGGCCCGGGATTAGCATGATAGCAAGCAACTCACGCGCCAGATCGTTAAAGAAGGCGGCGCTGCCAATCACCGGACCGAAGGACTCGGTTAGCAGAATGCCGGAGAGGGAGTACCAGCCAAAACCTGACGCCATGGCCAGACCGGTTTTCAGCGGCAGGTCGAGAATAAAAGCGTTAATCACGCCCGCCACCATAGAACTGGCGATAACAATAACCGCGACCATCATTCCCCGACGATTGAGGACAATTTGCTTCAGGGTCATGCCATTATTTCGCAGCTGGATACCAATCAGGAACAGCAGGAAGATCAGCGTATATTCGCTGGCCTCTGTCGCGTGCTGTAAAAACGCCCAGCCGGTCAGCCCCAGAAGAAAACCGAGCACCACGACGCCGCACAGTTTTAATGATTCCAGCGCCATCGCTATGCGGGACGGAAGTTTTTCCTGATGGTGGTGGTTTTTCCACGGAATAGTGCGTTCAAGCCAGAACAATGCAGCAATATTGCACAGCAAAATAACCACAACAGTGACCGCAGAATAATGCAGAATCGCCAGCAGATTGGTCGCCAGGTTATCCAGAAAGGCCAGGCGTATTCCCATAAAAAAAAGAATGACGTAAACAATCCAGCTGAGAAAACGGTTAATCAGCCGTAAGGCGGATTCCTGATGCAGTGGGATAAGATAGCCCACAATCAGGGGCAGCAGAATAATGAGGAGTCCTGAAAACATGAACAGCCGGTCCTTGTGAGTATCTGTTGAGCGCCAGAGACACTACCCAATAAAGGCTGTTCAGTAAAGCGGCAAAAAGAAAGCCGGGTGGCGCTACGCCTTACCCGGCCTGTGTGTGCGGCCTGTTGCCCTCACCCTGGCCCTCTCCCACAGTAGAGGGAGGGAAGATTAATCGCGTTTTTCCAGCAGGGTGCGATACAGCACGCCGCCCAGAATACCGCCGACGATAGGCATGACCCAGAACAGCCACAGCTGCTCCAGCGCCCAGCCACCCTGGAAGATAGCCACTGCGGTACTGCGCGCCGGGTTAACGGAGGTGTTGGTGACCGGAATGGAGATCAGGTGGATAAGCGTCAATGCCAGACCAATGGCAATCGGTGCGAAACCAGCAGGTGCGTGTTTGTCGGTTGCGCCGTGGATCACCAGCAGGAAACCAGCGGTCAGCACAATTTCAATCACGATAGCCGACAGCATGGAATAACCGCCCGGAGAGTGTTCGCCGAAGCCGTTAGAGGCGAAACCGCTGGCTGCCGCGTCGAAGCCCGCTTTACCGCTGGCGATGACGTACAGAACGGCTGCGGCAATGATACCGCCCACCACCTGGGCGACGATATAACCGATCACCTCTTTCGCCGGGAAACGACCGCCGGCCCATAAACCCAGCGTCACGGCCGGGTTAAAATGACCGCCGGAAATATGACCCACGGCAAAGGCCATGGTTAATACGGTTAAACCAAAGGCCAGCGCCACGCCGACAAAACCAATACCTAATTCCGGGAATGCTGCTGCCAGAACGGCGCTACCGCAGCCACCAAATACCAGCCAGAATGTACCAAAGCATTCTGCTGCCAATTTTCTAAACATAACCACCTCAACATAATTTCCGCACGCTTTCCCGCAAACGGGATATATCGCCATAAAGGGATGACGACTCAAAGAGCCTGTATTTTAAAAACCAATAACATCCCTTCGCCACTTAAATAAATTTGTTTAATTTGATTTAAGGCAATGTGATGTCAATCCTTGTTCAAACTGGAGGTGAATAGAGCATAGTCCAATTTGCGGACAATAGTTTGTTGTGCTGTTGACACTATTTCAAATGAAACCTGCCACGGAAATTCTTAATTTTTCGTGCTTGCGCAGAATAATCAGGACCTCTGGCAGTGTTCTGCGCGGCATCCTCCCGCTATACTGCTGATAACTTAAAGGAAAAAGTGATCATTTCGCGGGGGACTTATGCTTCTCGAACGAGTGGAAATTGTCGGGTTTCGCGGTATTAACCGCCTGTCGCTGCAGCTGGAGCAGAACAACGTCCTGATCGGCGAGAACGCGTGGGGTAAGTCCAGCCTGCTGGATGCGCTGACGTTGCTGCTTTCGCCCGAAGACGATCTGTATCACTTCGTCCGGGACGATTTCTGGTTTCCGCCCGGTGATGTCAATGGCCGCGAGAAACACCTGCATATCATTCTGACGTTCCGGGAATCCGAACCGGGCCGTCACCGCGTGCGGCGCTTCCGTCCGCTGTCACCCTGCTGGGTGCCGTGCGATGACGGCTTCCACCGGATTTTCTATCGGCTGGAAGGGGAGATGGCGGAGAACGAAGGCGTACTCACGCTGCGTGAGTTTCTCGACGAGAAAGCCAATCCTATCCCGCTGGACAATATTGACGATCTGGCCCGCCACCTGATCCGCCTGACGCCGGTATTACGCTTGCGCGATGCGCGTTTTATGCGGCGTATTCGTAACGGTACCGTACCGAATATGCCGGAAGTGGAAGTCACCGCCCGCGAGCTGGATTTTCTGGCGCGGGAGCTGGTGTCTCGTCCACAAAATCTGACCGATGGTCAAATCCGCCAGGGGTTGTCCGCGATGGTACAACTGCTGGAGCACTATTTTTCCGAGCAGGGGACCTCGGAGTCCCGCCATCGTCTGATGCGCCGCCGCTCTCATGATGAGCAACGAAGCTGGCGCTATCTCGATATCATTAACCGAATGATTGACCGGCCCGGCGGGCGTACGCATCGGGTGATTTTGCTGGGGCTGTTCTCCACGCTTCTGCAGGCCAAAGGCACCGTCCGTCTTGACCGGGATGCCCGACCGCTGTTGCTGGTGGAAGATCCTGAAACCCGCCTGCATCCCATTATGCTCTCCGTGGCATGGCATCTTCTGAATCTGCTGCCGCTCCAGCGCATTACGACCACCAATTCCGGTGAGCTATTATCCCTGACGCCGGTAGAACACGTCTGTCGTCTGGTGCGTGAATCCTCCCGTGTCACCGCTTACCGACTGGGGCCGGGCGGCATGAACGCGGAAGACGGACGGCGCATCGCGTTTCATATCCGCTTTAACCGGGCGTCGTCGCTCTTTGCCCGCTGCTGGCTGCTGGTGGAGGGAGAGACGGAAACCTGGGTCATTAACGAGCTGGCGCGCCAGTGTGGGCACCATTTTGATGCGGAAGGCATTAAGGTGATCGAATTCGCCCAGTCGGGATTAAAGCCGTTGATTAAATTCGCACGCCGGATGGGGATCGAGTGGCACGTCCTGGTCGACGGTGATGAGGCGGGCAAAAAATATGCCTCGACCGTGCGTAGCCTGCTCAATAACGAGCGGGAAGAAGAGCGCGACCATTTAACTATGCTGCCCGCGATGGACATGGAGCACTTTATGTATCGTCAGGGGTTCGACGACGTATTCCACCGAATTGCCATGGTGCCTGTCGATGTCCCGATGAACATGCGGCGCGTGATCGCCAAAGCCATTCATCGTTCGTCAAAACCGGATTTAGCCATTGAAGTGGCGACAGAAGCGGGAAGGCGGGGCGTGGAGGCGGTACCGACTCTGCTACGTAAGATGTTTTCCCGCGTGCTGTGGCTGGCGCGCGGGAAAGCGGATTAGCGTTGGGTTGCCTGATTGACCTGCTGAATCAGGCTATCCAGCAGTTCATAACGACGGCGATACTCGGCGCGCTTTTTGCTCGCGATCTCTTCCATCGGTTTACGCGGCATGACAAGCGGCAACAGGAAGTGACCATTATCCTGTTTTTCACCGCCGATCGAGACCCAGAAACTATCGTAATCAGCCAGCAGTTTCCCCTCTTTTTTCTTGCGGTAACGCCAGCTGCGATAGATGTGTGTGGCGTTACTGACGGCAACGATCTGCTCGACCGGGAAAGCGGTGCCAAGCGTCATCGCGGCTTCCAGCAGCAGACGTTTCGGGAACAGACCGTGACAGGCTTTCGTCGCCCCCTGGATCAGTTCATGGGGAACGTGCGCTTTTGCGCCCTGTAGACCACCGATGAACAGCGTCGTTTTTCCTGCAAACTGGCAGAGCGTAAAGGTCATTTCCGCCAGCACCGTGTTGTGCCTGTCGCAGAAGGCGAGTGTGGCTTCCCCTTCTTTATCCAGGAACGCATCAGCGCACAGACGAACGGTGAACTGCTGTTCCTCTTTGCCGGTTAAGGTCAGCAGGGTGTAACCTGGCTTAGAAAGATAACCCGCAAGCAGCGTCGCAGGAAGCTGGCGGCTCAGGGTCTGATAGTGCCAGTTAAGCGATTCCAGCGCATGCTGACGATCCATCTTCACCGTCAGCCAGGGGCGATGCAGCCGGCACGGCAGTCCTGGCTGGACCTGCAGCATCTGCATCAGACGCGGTTGCTTAGCAAGGCTCGTTAACAGGCGCGCGGTGCTAATGGGCGTCGCCAGCGAACGTAACATGAATTTACGTCGATAGGCGGGGTTCTGCCACGCCAGCCCTGGCGTGAGCGTACCGAAAGCCAGATTTTTGAAGAGCTGCCAGCCCGATTTAGGCTGTGGCAGGCTGGAAAAAGGTGTATCGACGATGGAAGACATGATAGATCCTGCTTCTTGATGAATAGCTTCATTTCAGCAGGCGAACGTTCAACGTCTCGTAAACAAATTGTGACGATTTCAGAGAACAGGGGTTTCGTTGAGGAGTCGTTTAGTTAGAATCAACATTTATTATTGCCAGAACATTTAATTGGAATATTTATGAACCTTAAGGGAAAACGCAGAACGCTGTTTCTGCTGCTGGCGGTCGTGGTATTAGCCGGTGGGTACTGGCTATGGCAAGTGCTTAATGCGCCTGTGCCACAGTATCAGACATTGATTGTTCGTCCTGGCGAACTGCAGCAAAACGTCCTCGCGACGGGCAAGCTGGATGCCCTGCGCAAGGTTGACGTGGGTGCCCAGGTGAGCGGCCAGTTGAAAACGCTGTCGGTAGAGATTGGCGATAAGGTGAAAAAAGGCCAGCTGCTTGGGGTTATCGATCCTGAACAGGCTGAGAACCAGATCCGCGAGGTGGAAGCCACGCTGATGGAGCTGCGCGCTCAGCGCGCCCAGGCGCTGGCAGAGCGCAACCTGGCTCAGGTCACACTCACCCGCCAGCAGGCGCTGGCGAAAACCCAGGCCATTTCGAAACAAGATTTAGATACGGCCACCACAGAGCTGGCGGTAAAACAGGCGCAGATTGGCACCATCGACGCGCAAATCAAACGCAACCAGGCCTCGCTGGACACGGCGAAAACCAACCTCGACTACACGCAAATCGTCGCGCCGATGGCTGGCGAAGTCACTCAGATCACCACCCTGCAGGGACAGACGGTGATTGCCGCGCAGCAGGCGCCAAACATCCTGACGCTGGCGGACATGAGCACCATGCTGGTCAAAGCTCAGGTCTCCGAGGCGGACGTTATCCATCTCAAACCGGGGCAAAACGCCTGGTTTACGGTGCTGGGGGATCCGCAGACCCGCTACGAAGGCGTGCTGAAAGATATTCTGCCGACGCCGGAAAAGGTTAACGACGCCATCTTCTACTATGCCCGTTTTGAAGTGCCGAACCCGCAGGGCGTGCTGCGTCTGGACATGACCGCGCAGGTGCATATCCAGCTGACCGGCGTGAAGAACGTGCTGACCATTCCCCTCTCTGCGCTGGGCGAGTCCGCAGGGGATAATCGCTATAAAGTCAAAGTGCTGCGCAACGGGGAAACGCGCGAGCGTGAAGTAGTGATTGGCGCGCGCAACGACACCGATGTGGTGGTGGTGAAAGGGCTGGAAGAGGGTGAGGAGGTTGTCATCAGCGAAAACCTGCCCGGAGCCGCGAAATGACGGCGCTGCTTGAGCTGAACGACATTCGTCGCAGCTACCCCTCGGGCGATGGCCCGGTGGAGGTGCTGAAAGGCATCTCCCTGCGCGTGGAGGCGGGTGAGATGGTGGCGATTGTCGGTGCATCGGGATCCGGTAAATCGACGCTGATGAACATTCTCGGCTGTCTGGATAAACCGACCAGCGGCACCTATCGCGTGGCCGGAACGGACATCTCCACGCTGGACGGCGACGCGCTGGCAAAGCTGCGTCGGGAGCACTTCGGCTTTATCTTCCAGCGTTACCATCTGCTCTCTCACCTCAATGCGGCGCAGAACGTCGAAGTGCCGGCGGTCTATGCCGGCGTGGAGCGGAAAAAGCGTCTTGAGCGCGCGCAGATGCTGCTGACGCGTCTGGGTCTGGCGGAGCGGGTGGAGTATCAGCCCTCGCAGCTTTCAGGCGGCCAGCAGCAGCGCGTAAGTATTGCCCGTGCCCTGATGAACGGCGGGCAGGTGATCCTCGCGGATGAACCCACCGGGGCGCTCGATAGCCATTCCGGCGAAGAGGTGATGGCGATCCTCCACCAGTTGCGCGATCAGGGACACACGGTGATTATCGTGACGCATGACCCGCAGGTGGCGGCGCAGGCGGAACGCATTATTGAGATCCACGACGGCGAACTGGTCAGTAATCCGCCTCCGGGAGCGTCCAGAGCGGCGGCGACGAAAGAAGCGCTACCGCCGTCCACCGGCTGGGGACAATTCTCCAGCGGCTTTCGTGAAGCGCTTGCCATGGCCTGGCTGGCGATGGCGGCGAATAAAATGCGCACCCTGCTCACCATGCTCGGCATCATTATCGGTATCGCCTCGGTGGTATCGATTGTGGTGGTGGGCGACGCGGCCAAGCAGCTGGTGCTGGCCGATATCCGCGCGATTGGCACCAATACCATTGACGTCTATCCCGGCAAAGACTTTGGCGACGACGAGCCGCAGTATCAGCAGTCCCTGAAATATGACGATCTGGCGGCGATTCAGAAGCAGCCGTGGGTTAACTCGGCTACGCCGGCCGTGTCGCAAAATTTGCGCCTGCGCGTGGGTAACGTGGATGTTGCCGCCAGCGCGAACGGCGTCAGCGGGGACTATTTCAACGTTTACGGTATGACCTTCAGTGAAGGTGCGACCTTCAATGCCGAACAGCTGGCAGGCAGGGCGCAGGTGGTGGTACTGGACGCGAACTCACGCAGACAGCTTTTCCCCAATAAAGCGAATGTGGTGGGGGAAGTGATCCTGGTCGGCAACATGCCGGCTACGGTCATCGGCGTGGCGGAAGAGAAGCAGTCGATGTTTGGCAGCAGCAAGATCCTGCGCGTCTGGCTACCCTATACCACCATCTCCGGGCGGATTATGGGGCAGTCCTGGCTTAACTCCATCACCGTGCGCGTGAAGGAGGGCTACGACAGCGCGCTGGCCGAACAGCAGCTTGAGCGGCTGTTAACCCTGCGCCACGGGAAGAAGGATTTCTTCACCTGGAACATGGACGGCCTCTTGAAAACGGCGGAAAAGACCACACGTACTCTTCAGTTGTTCCTCACGCTGGTGGCGGTCATTTCGCTGGTCGTTGGTGGTATCGGGGTGATGAATATCATGCTGGTGTCGGTGACCGAACGCACCCGTGAGATTGGTATTCGCATGGCGGTCGGGGCCAGAGCCAGCGACGTCCTGCAACAGTTTTTGATTGAAGCTGTGCTGGTGTGTCTGGTGGGGGGCGCGATGGGCATTGCGCTCTCGATGATGATCGCATTTGCACTCCAGCTCTTTTTACCCGGCTGGGAAATTGGCTTCTCACCGGTGGCCATTCTTACCGCGTTTTTGTGTTCAACCTTTACCGGCATTTTGTTTGGCTGGTTACCCGCCCGCAATGCGGCGCGGCTGGATCCGGTGGATGCACTGGCCCGCGAATAGGCTGAAAATAAAAATGCCAGCCGATCGGGCTGGCATTTTGACTGCGGGATGTACACAATAAAACAGAGAGCTATGCAACCGTCTCTGCTTCAATGGGTACGATAAGGCTTGCGTGATTGCCTTTGGGTCCCTGGTGTACATCGAACCGGACGGACTGCCCGGCTTTGAGCGTTCTGTAACCATCCATCTGAATGGTGGAATAGTGAGCGAAGATATCCTCGCCGCCGCCTTCGGGGCAGATGAAGCCAAACCCTTTGGCGTTGTTGAACCACTTAACAGTACCCATTTCCATGCTTCGACATCCTTCGTAAATCTTATAAGTTAAGATGGAATGAACCGGTGGTGGAGTGGGGGCTGTTCAAAACCTCGCCATCTCACGCTTGTACAATTTAGAGAAACGAAAGAAGTCGTCAAGCGTTTGGCGCTGGAGATGGGACAATAATCAACCAAAGTTTGAAGCAGTTAACGCTATTGCAACAGTTTGTGACAGACATCGCGGATGACAGTAATAGATGATTGTTATCTAACATCTGAGGTAGATTCAAAGTGGTTATGCAAAATGGGTAAGACCAACGACTGGCTGGATTTTGACCAGCTGGCGGAAGACAAAGTGCGTGATGCGCTAAAACCGCCATCTATGTATAAAGTTATGTTAATGAACGATGATTACACGCCGATGGAATTTGTTATTGACGTGCTACAAAAGTTCTTTTCTTATGATGTAGAACGTGCAACGCAACTGATGCTTACCGTTCATTATCGTGGCAAAGCTATCTGCGGCATCTTCACCGCCGAAGTGGCGGAAACCAAAGTGGCGATGGTGAACGACTATGCGAGGGAGAACGAGCATCCGTTGCTGTGTACGCTGGAAAAGGCCTGATAAGGCATAAAATTGGGGGAGGTGCCTATGCTCAATCAAGAACTGGAACTCAGTTTAAACATGGCTTTCGCCAGAGCGCGTGAGCACCGACATGAGTTTATGACCGTCGAGCACCTGTTGCTCGCACTGCTTAGCAACCCATCTGCCCGCGAAGCGCTGGAAGCCTGCTCCGTGGATCTGGTGGCGCTACGTCAGGAACTCGAAGCCTTCATCGAACAAACCACACCGGTGCTGCCAGCCAGTGAAGAGGAGCGCGACACGCAGCCGACGCTCAGCTTCCAGCGTGTGCTGCAGCGCGCGGTATTTCACGTCCAGTCTTCCGGACGTAGCGAAGTGACTGGCGCAAACGTCTTAGTCGCCATTTTCAGCGAGCAGGAGTCACAGGCTGCCTACCTGCTGCGCAAACACGAAGTCAGCCGACTCGATGTGGTTAACTTTATTTCTCACGGAACGCGCAAAGACGAGCCTAACCAGGCATCGGATTCCAGCAATCAGGTCAATAACAATGAAGAGCAAGCAGGCGGGGAGGATCGTATGGAAAACTTCACCACCAACCTTAATCAGCTTGCTCGCGTTGGCGGTATCGACCCGCTGATTGGTCGCGATAAAGAGCTGGAGCGTGCGATCCAGGTATTGTGCCGTCGCCGCAAGAACAACCCGCTGCTGGTGGGGGAATCTGGCGTAGGTAAAACCGCGATTGCCGAAGGTCTTGCCTGGCGCATTGTGCAGGGCGATGTGCCGGAAGTGATTGCCGATTGCACCATCTACTCGCTGGATATTGGCTCGCTGCTGGCGGGCACGAAATACCGTGGTGATTTTGAAAAACGCTTCAAGGCGCTGTTAAAACAGCTGGAGCAGGACACCAACAGCATCCTGTTTATCGATGAGATCCACACCATCATCGGTGCCGGTGCGGCCTCCGGTGGCCAGGTGGATGCCGCAAACCTGATCAAACCGCTGCTCTCCAGCGGCAAGATCCGCGTGATTGGCTCCACCACCTACCAGGAGTTCAGCAACATCTTTGAGAAAGATCGTGCGCTGGCGCGCCGCTTCCAGAAAATCGACGTGACCGAACCGTCTGTCGAGGAAACGGTGCAGATCATCAACGGCCTGAAACCGAAGTATGAAGCGCACCACGACGTGCGTTATACCGCGAAAGCGGTGCGTGCGGCGGTGGAGCTGGCGGTGAAATACATCAACGACCGTCATCTGCCGGATAAGGCGATCGACGTCATTGATGAGGCAGGGGCGCGTGCGCGTCTGATGCCGGCCAGCAAGCGTAAGAAAACCGTTAACGTGGCGGATATTGAGTCCGTGGTGGCCCGTATTGCGCGCATTCCTGAGAAGAGCGTCTCTCAGAGCGACCGCGACACGCTGCGTACCCTTGGCAACCGCCTGAAAATGCTGGTCTTTGGTCAGGATAAAGCCATTGAGGCCTTAACCGAAGCGATCAAGATGGCCCGCGCCGGGCTGGGGCATGAGCATAAACCTGTTGGTTCCTTCCTGTTCGCCGGCCCAACCGGCGTGGGGAAAACCGAGGTGACGGTTCAGCTCTCCAAAGCGCTGGGCATTGAGCTGCTGCGCTTTGATATGTCCGAGTATATGGAGCGTCACACCGTCAGCCGTTTGATCGGTGCGCCTCCGGGCTACGTGGGCTTTGACCAGGGCGGGCTGCTCACCGACGCGGTGATCAAGCATCCGCACGCGGTACTGCTGCTTGATGAAATCGAGAAAGCGCACCCGGACGTGTTCAACATCCTGCTGCAGGTGATGGACAACGGGACGCTGACCGACAACAACGGGCGCAAGGCGGACTTCCGCAACGTGGTGCTGGTGATGACCACCAACGCCGGGGTACGTGAAACCGAGCGTAAATCCATCGGTCTTATCCACCAGGATAACAGCACCGATGCGATGGAAGAGATCAAGAAGATCTTTACGCCAGAGTTCCGTAACCGTCTGGACAACATTATCTGGTTCGATCACCTGTCTACCGAGGTGATCCACCAGGTGGTGGATAAGTTCATCGTCGAGCTGCAGGTTCAGTTGGATCAGAAAGGCGTGTCGCTGGAAGTGAGCCAGGAGGCCCGCAACTGGCTGGCCGAGAAAGGCTACGACCGTGCGATGGGGGCCCGTCCGATGGCGCGTGTGATTCAGGATAACCTGAAGAAACCGCTGGCGAACGAGCTGCTGTTTGGCTCACTGGTGGACGGTGGTCAGGTGACCGTGGCGCTGGATCAGGCGAAGAACGAGCTGACGTACGATTTCCAGAGTGCGGCGAAGCACAAGCCGGAAGCGGCTCACTGAGTGAGTTGAACGTTAATGTTAAAAACCGGGCGAATGCCCGGTTTTTTTATGCCTGCTTTTCTCCCTCTCCCTGTGGGAGAGGGTTGGGGTGAGGGCAACAGACCGCAGAGGAATTTTGCGAGGCGCTTTCCAGTTTCGTACGACGTTGGTTGCTGGATAAATCCACAGTAATAAAATGGCGGCGCACCTGCAAAATCAGGTGCCGGGATTGGCGTCCTGAAAGTGTGCACAGACAATCTTACGTGCATAAAGGATCACATATGACTGATATTAATAATTTCGCCCAATTTTACAGCGAACTCTCACTCAACCCCGATCTCCCCACCCTGGCCGAGCGCTGCAACCTGCTCACCGAAATCCTGCTGGATTGCAAATCACTCCCACAAACGCAGCCCGTATGTCGTTGCCTTGGGGCTTATCTGGAAGAGGTAAAATCCGGCCTCACAGAATCCATGCGTGATTTTCAGATAGTGGAATTTGCGGACGAAGCGGAACAACCGCGACAAAAAGAGTGGCTGCTGGAAGACACCGAAACGAAATGTGATTACTGCCGGGCGTTGAATCATGTGCTGCTGGTGTCGCATTTTGATCCCGATATGCTGCCGCACCTTACAGGGCTACTCCATGATATTGTGCATTCGATGGCTGCAGATGTCGTTGCGCCTCAACGTGCAGAAACGGTAGTTCACATTATTTCCTGAATGTAATTTGTGGCGTCGGTGACAGACCACCGTCGCCACTGGCTTGACCCTTTTTTTTGATGATTATGTAACTTATTGATTTTTAGGATTCTAATTTACGAGTTAGAAAAAAGGGTTTTATGAGCGAAATTTGATTATTTTCTTTTCTAACAATAAGATGGCGTGGTTTCTTTTCAGTTCACTGCCGTACAGGCAGCTTAGAAATTTGCCAGTCAACGAAATCAGTCAGCGATTCGGTGCACTGCCGTACAGGCAGCTTAGAAAGCGCGGCACGATTGCGATCGCCATTTCGTTGCGTGCACAGCCGCACACGCAGCTCAGCAAAATAGAAAATAAGACCTGACAGTCGTCGCACCGTGCACTGTCGAACAGACAGCCCTGAAGCTGGAACGAACGGCTAAATAATTGTTCAAATAATCGACTGCGACACACAAAAATAAGGCCGGGAATATCCCGGCCTTATTTAATATTCATCTGCCATTACAGGCGAAAACAATTAGCGACTACGGAAGACAATGCGGCCTTTGCTCAGGTCGTACGGGGTCAGTTCAACAGTCACTTTGTCGCCCGTCAAAATGCGGATGTAGTTTTTGCGCATTTTACCGGAGATGTGCGCAGTTACCACGTGACCGTTTTCCAGCTCTACGCGAAACATGGTATTAGGCAACGTATCAAGTACGGTACCCTGCATTTCAATATTGTCTTCTTTGGCCATCTAATCCTCTGGGGTATCACTACCAAGTTTTGAACCGGCAAGATAATGCCGAAATTCATCTATTAAGTAAAGAATTGCGCGATTAAAACGCAGCAAAACAGTTTCGGCGCATTGCCCAAGCGTCACGGTACAACCGAACAGGAAGCGCATTCGTAAAGGGGAGACAACAGGATAAACGTCAGGACGTTATCTGAAGCGAGGGTCCCAAACGGCGGCGGGGCAACAGGCAGAAGCTACTCTGCGGCATAATTATAACACCCTCACAAAAAATATGCGGAAAACATTTAGGCATAGGGCATAAAGAGCGTTCTCGGGACCCAAAAGTCGCGCGGGAGCTTCTCCTGACGGCTGGCATCGAGATGCCCGATATACTGGCGTCGCGGGATTTCAACGGCACCCAGCGAGGCCGTGTGTTCGTTGAGCACCTGACAATCGATCAGGCGTCCGCCGCATTGGGCAAAGGCCTGGCAGAAAACCAGCAGCGCGGTTTTCGAGGCGTTGACCGAACGAGAAAACATCGACTCGCCACAAAACAGCGTCCCCTGCGCCACGCCGTACATGCCGCCGACGAGCGTCCCATCTTGCCAGACCTCGATAGAGTGGGCGTAACCCAGCTCATGCAACTGGTGATAGGCGGTAATGATATCGCGGGTTATCCATGTCCCTTCATAGCGGTCTTCGGCACAGCCTTCTATAACCTGACCAAAGGCGTGATTCAGGGTGACACGGTACGGTGATTTTGCATGGAAACGCTTCATGCTGCGGCTCAGGTGAAACTGCTCTGGCCACAGCACGGCGCGGGGATCGGGAGACCACCATAAAATCGGGTCGCCGGGGGAAAACCACGGGAAAATGCCGCGCTGGTACGCCATTAATAACCGCGCAGGACTAAGGTCACCGCCAAGGGCCAGCAGCCCATTGGGCTCGCGCAGCGCCCCCTCCGGCGAAGGGAACGCGATATTATGACGAGAAAGCTGGACCAGGCGCATGACAGCAAAACTCCAGTACGCGAGTGAGGACGCTACAAATATAGTCTACAGACGCTGTTTAAACTGGTAGTAGCGACCCTGTTTCGTCAACAGCTCTGCGTGACTACCTTGCTCAATAATCTGTCCGTTGTCCATCACAATTATCCGATCAAAACTCGCCAGACCGCGCAGGCGGTGCGTGACCATCAGCACGGTTTTCCCGCGCATCACATTCGCAAGCAGATCAAGGATTTGGCTCTCAGTTGTCGCGTCCAGCCCTTCGGTGGGTTCGTCGAGCAACATCAGCGGGGCATCGTGCAGCAGCGCGCGCGCAATCGCCAGTCTGCGCAGCTCACCGCCGGAGAGTTGACGGCCGCCTTCACCCAGCCAGCTGTTTAATCCCTCGTCCTCAAGCAGCTTGTGCAGACCGACCTGCTCCAGCATGGCGCGAAGAGCGTCATCAGACGCGTGCGGTGCGGCCAGCAGCAGGTTATCACGCAGGGTGGCGCTAAACAGGTGTACGCGCTGTGGAACGACGCTGACGGTTTGACGCAGGGCCTGCTCGCTGAAATCTGTCAGCAACGTATTGTTAAAACGGATCTGGCCGCGCTGCGGATCCCAGGCACGGGTCAGCAGCTGCAGCAGTGTCGATTTACCGCAACCGGTACGGCCGAGGATCGCAATTCGCTCTCCGGCGTTAACAGAAAGGCTGATACTCTCCAGCGCGTTTTGCGCCTGTTTGTCGTAGGCGAAGGTGACATCTTCCAGCGCCAGTGCAACCTGCGCGGGTACCGCTGTCTGCCCGGCACTGAATGTTACTTCAGGTTCCTGTTCGGCGATCTGGGTGATGCGCAGGGCTGAGGCGATGACCTGCCCCAGATGCTGGAAGGCGCCCGTCACGGGTGCCAGCGCTTCAAACGCGGCCAGCGCACAAAAAACGAAGAGGGCGATCAGGGGACCTGGCTGTGTATTTCCCCCGACACTCCCGGACGCCAGCCACAGCATGGCAATCACCGCGATACCGCCAATGAGTGTCATCAGTGCCTGGGAAAACGCAGTCAGTTCCGACTGTCGGCGCTGAGCTTCATGCCAGTTCAGCTCCGTACTTTCCATACGCGCGCGATAGCGCCTGCTTGCACCGAAAATGGTCAGTTCTGCCTGGCCCTGAAGCCAGGAGGTCAACTGCTGGCGGTAATCTCCGCGCAGACGCGTCAGGTTTTCCCCGGTGGATTTCCCGGCGCGGTAAAAGAGCGGCGGCAGGATAATAAGCGTCAATAGCATGATCCCGCCCAGCGTGAGCGCAACGGGAACATCCAGAAAAGACAATCCCAGCGTCACCACCACAATCACCACAAACGCGCCTACAATCGGGGAGATCACGCGCAGATAAAGGTGATCCAGCGTGTCGACATCGGCAACGACACGGTTAAGTAACTCACCCTGACGAAAACGCGCCAGCCCGGCAGGGGAGAGGGGCAGCAGTTTGCTGAAGGTGTAGATGCGCAGGTGCTGCAGCACGCGGAAAGTGGCGTCGTGGCTGACCAGCCGCTCAAAATAGCGTCCGGCAGTACGGGTGATGGCGGTACCGCGAACGCCGGCCGCCGGGAGCATATAGTTAAAGCTGTACAACCCGGCAACGCCCGCGACGGCAGAGGCTGACAGGAACCAGCCGGAAAGCGTGAGCAGACCAATGCTGGCGAGCAGAGTCACAATCGCCAGCACGATCCCCAGCGTCAGCATCCATTTGTGGCGTTTATAGAGCGCAAGATAAGGCAGCAGAGCACGCATCAGATGTCCTCCTGACGGTTCGCCAGCAGGGCGGCAAACGGCCCCTGCGCGGCAACAAGAGAGGCGTAATCGCCTTGCTCAACAAGACGGCCATTTTCCATGACCCAGATCTGGTCCCAGTCGGCAAGACCTTCCAGCTGGTGGGTGACCATCAGGGTCGTTTGCTGGCGTGAGGCGGCGTTAAGCGCTTCCATCACGCGCTGCTCACTGTGGGCATCCAGGCTGGCTGCAGGCTCATCCAGCAGCATCAGCTGACATGGGTTAAGCAGCGCGCGGGCAACGGCTACACGCTGCGCCTGGCCAACAGACAGCCCGGCGGACTGGTCACCGACGACGGTGTCCACCCCTTGCGGGAGCAGCGGCAGAAACTCGCTGACCCAGGCGCGGTCGAGCACCGATTGCAGTTCATCTTCACGCGCATCCGGACGCGCCAGAAGCACATTTTCACGTAGCGTGGAGGCCGGAAGCTGCGGGTTTTGTCCTACCCAACTGAGCTGTTTACGCCAGGCGTCAGGGTCGAGTTTACGCAACTCGGTTTTGTTTATTTGCAGCGAACCGGTGTAGGCCATAAAACCGGATAGCGCATTCAGTAACGAACTTTTCCCGGAACCGCTGGTGCCGACGAGCACCACGCGCTGTCCGGCCGGCAGGGTAAAGTTCAGCGGGCCTGCCAACACCTTACCTTCCGGTGAGAGGATGCAAAAATCCTGGGCCTCGACGGTCACGGGTTCTTTGGCATTTAGCATCACGTCACCCCGCTCCGGGTGTGCCAGCGGTGTTTCCAGGAACGTTTTCAGGCTGTCAGCCGCGCCAACCGCCTGGGCTTTAGCGTGATAGAAGGTCCCCAAATCGCGAAGGGGCTGGAAAAATTCCGGGGCCAGGATCAGCGCCAGGAAACCGGCAGAAAGGGTCACTGCCGTGCCGTAATGGCCGAAATCCAGCGCACCGAGATAGGAGAAGCCGAAGTAGACGGCCACAAGGGCGATCGACAGCGAAGTAAAGAATTCCAGCACGCCTGAGGATAAGAAGGCGAGGCGTAACACTTCCATGGTGCGCTGGCGGAAATCCTGCGATGCCAGACGAATATTGTCGGTTTCCGCTTCACCGCGGCCAAAAATGCGTAACGTCTCCATGCCGCGCAGACGGTCAAGGAAATGGCCGCTTAAGCGACCCAATGCCAGGAAGTTACGGCGGTTGGCATCCGCCGCTCCCATCCCAACCAGCGCCATAAACAGGGGGATCAGCGGGGCGGTGCCCAGCAGAATCAGTGCTGCCATCCAGTTAACCGGGAAGATGGCGATCACAATCAACAGCGGAACGAAGACGGCAAGCGCCATTTGCGGCAAATAGCGCGCGTAATAGTCGTGCATATCGTCAATCTGCTCAAGGATCAGCGTCGCCCAGCTTCCGGCTGGTTTTCCCTGAATCCACGCCGGGCCGGCTTCCTGAAGCCTGTCGAGCACCTGACGACGGATCTCGTAGCGGATATGCTGTCCGGCATGAAAACCGACGCGTTCACGCAGCCAGACCACCCAGGCGCGCAGGATAAAAACCAGGATCAGGACAATAAAGGGCAGCAGGAGCGCCTCGCGGGGAATGTTCTCCATGATCATGTGATTGAGAATGCGGGCCAGCAGCCATGCCTGGGCAACAATCAACAGACCGCTAACAAATCCCAGCAGACGGGAAATGGTAAGCCAGCGGCGGGAAATAACGCTTTGCTGTTTCAGCCAGCGTGTTAACTCTTGTTGACGGGTTTTTTCCATTGCGTACTTTGCAGGTGACGTTATTAGAAATTGGGCAGCGCAATGTTACAACGGGGAGACAATAAAGGCGACTTATCGCCGCCTTTATTTACGTTTGTTACTGACTTGTAAAGATTATTTACCTTGTTCCGCCAGTCCATCGAGGTAGCGTTCAGCATCCAGCGCGGCCATACACCCGGTACCCGCAGAGGTAATTGCCTGACGGTAAATGTGGTCCATGACATCGCCCGCCGCAAACACGCCCGGGATGCTGGTCTGGGTCGCGTTACCGTGAATGCCTGACTGCACTTTAATGTAGCCGTTTTCCAGCTCCAGTTGCCCTTCGAAGATTGCTGTGTTCGGGCTGTGGCCGATAGCAACAAACAGGCCCGCCACGTCCAGCGTTTCGACGTTATCGCTGTTCTGGGTATCACGAATACGCAGACCGGCAACGCCCATCTGATCGCCCGTGACCTCTTCCAGCGTGCGGTTGGTGTGCAGCACGATGTTGCCGCTTGCTACTTTATCCATCAGACGTTTGATCAGGATCTTCTCCGCGCGGAATGTATCGCGGCGGTGGATCAGGTGTACTTCTGAGGCAATGTTCGCCAGATACAGCGCTTCTTCCACGGCAGTGTTGCCGCCGCCGATGACCGCAACTTTCTGATTGCGGTAGAAGAAACCGTCACAGGTTGCGCAGGCAGAGACGCCGCGGCCTTTAAACGCTTCTTCTGATGGCAGGCCCAGGTAACGGGCAGAAGCACCGGTGGCGATGATCAGCGCGTCACAGGTGTATTCGCCGCTGTCACCCGTCAGGCGGAACGGACGGTTCTGCAGATCGACCTTGTTAATATGGTCGAACAGAATTTCGGTTTCGAATTTGGCAGCATGCTCGTGCATACGTTCCATCAGTAGCGGCCCGGTCAGGTCGTTCGGGTCGCCTGGCCAGTTTTCCACTTCGGTGGTGGTGGTCAGCTGACCGCCTTTTTCCATGCCGGTGATTAATACCGGTTGCAGGTTAGCGCGTGCAGCATAGACCGCCGCGGTATATCCCGCAGGTCCAGAACCAAGGATTAGCAGCTTACTGTGTTTGGCCGTGCCCATGAGATCCCCATTGTTGTTGGCAGACATTTGGCTGGATTGTAGGGAATTTGTTGTCGTAAAAAAAGAGCGCAGCAATTTTGATATCAATCTGTGTAATAGCCACGGTCGATGAATGGCGCGCTATAGCATCAAGCTTTCTCCTGAAAACCGGTTGTTTATAAGGCAATAAAATGAGGATTAATACCCTGCCGTAATGAATATCCGGCATGTTGTACTAAAAAACGATGTTTTGCTTTGACAATCCCCTGCGCTTTTGCGAAAACATTCAAGGAAGAAAAAAAACCGCGTTAACCGTATGCCGCATAGGCATGCACGTAAATGCCATTTTTACCGGGTCAGTGAAATCTACGCATGGCGTGGACAGACGCCATACGTGATGTCGGTGACAGCCTTCGGGCAACGGTCTTCTTACCAACAGAACCCGAATCCGCATCGCGTCTAATACAAAATCAGGCGATGTGATGACTAACGGGTACAGGCTCTGAACAGTGATGTGCACAGGGTCCAGGCAGGAGTAGGGAAGGAATACAGAGAGACAATAATAATGGTAGATAGCAAGAAGCGCCCTGGCAAAGATCTCGACCGTATCGATCGTAACATTCTTAATGAATTGCAAAAGGATGGGCGTATTTCCAACGTCGAGCTTTCAAAACGTGTGGGACTTTCCCCGACGCCGTGCCTTGAGCGTGTGCGCCGACTGGAAAGACAGGGTTTTATTCAGGGCTATACAGCTCTGCTGAACCCGCATTATCTGGATGCCTCACTTCTGGTATTTGTTGAGATTACTCTGAATCGTGGTGCGCCGGATGTGTTTGAGCAATTTAACGCCGCTGTACAAAAACTTGAAGAAATTCAAGAGTGTCATCTGGTGTCCGGTGATTTCGACTACCTGTTGAAAACCCGTGTGCCTGATATGTCCGCCTACCGTAAGCTGCTGGGGGAAACCCTGCTGCGTCTGCCAGGCGTGAACGACACCCGTACCTATGTGGTGATGGAAGAGGTCAAACAGAGCAATCGTCTGGTTATTAAGACACGCTAACACGGAACAGGTGCAAAATCAGCGTAGTTTGATTACACTCCTGTTAATCCATACAGCAACAGTGCCGGGGAGTCCCGGCGCTGTTGTCCGTTTTAGCAAACAGGCAGGATATGCCTGATACCTGGAGAGCCTTTCTTGAGCCAGGAATACACTGAAGACAAAGAAGTCACACTATCGAAGCTAAGCAGCGGACGTCGTCTCCTCGAGGCTTTGCTGATTGTTATTGCCCTTTTTGCCGTCTGGCTGATGGCAGCCTTACTCAGTTTCAACCCCTCAGATCCCAGCTGGTCACAAACTGCATGGCATGAGCCTATTCATAATTTAGGCGGCGTACCCGGTGCCTGGCTTGCGGACACGCTCTTTTTCATTTTCGGTGTGATGGCCTACACCCTTCCCGTCATTATTATCGGCGGGTGCTGGTTTGCGTGGCGACATCGTCAAAACGATGATTACATCGACTATTTCGCCGTTTCGCTGCGCCTGATTGGCGCACTGGCACTGATCCTCACTTCATGCGGACTGGCGGCCATTAACGCGGATGATATCTGGTACTTCGCTTCGGGCGGCGTGATTGGCAGCCTGTTGAGTTCTGCGCTGCAGCCGATGCTTCACAGCAGCGGCGGCACCCTTGCGTTGCTGTGCATCTGGGCGGCGGGGCTGACGTTATTCACCGGCTGGTCCTGGGTGAGCATTGCCGAGAAAATTGGCAGTTTTATCCTCACTATTCTGACCTTCGCCAGCAACCGTACCCGTCGTGACGATACGTGGGTTGATGAAGATGAGTACGAAGATGAAGAGGAAGATGACGCGCCTGTGCAGCGTCGCGAGTCTCGTCGTGCTCGAATTCTGCGTGGCGCGCTGGCGCGTCGCCAACGTGTTGCAGAGAAATTTGCCAATCCGCTGGGCCGTAAAACTGATGCGGCGCTCTTCTCTGGTAAACGCATGGATGAAGACGAGCAGGTGGTCTATCGCGCTGCGGGAAATCAGGTCGATCCTGACGATGTGCTCTTCTCCGGCAACCGTGCCACCCCAGGCGATTTTGACGAATACGATCCGCTGTTAAACGGTCATTCGGTCACCGAGCCGGTTGCCGCCGCGACGACCGCTGCTCAGGCCTATGCCGCCCCCGTTGACGCCGTGATGCCTTCTGCGCCGGTTTCACCGCCGGAATCCGTTATTCAGCAGCCTCAGGTAGACTGGCAGACTGCGCCGGGTGTTCATACCCCGGAACCGGTTATTGCGCCTGAACCAGAAAGCTATATTCCCGTTCAGCAGGAGCAGTGGCAGCAGCCTTATCAGCCGCCGCAGCCTGCGTATGAACCACAACACAACCCACACTATGAACAGCCTGTAACTCAACCGTATCAGGAGTATGTGCCTGAACCGGTTGAACCCGTGCAGCCTTATGTCGCACCGCAACCTGAGCCGGAACCTGAGCCCGAAATCGTGGAAGAGGTGAAGCCAGCACGTCCGCCGCTGTACTATTTTGAAGAAGTCGAAGAGCGCCGTGCGCGTGAACGCGAACAGCTGGCGGCCTGGTATCAGCCAGTGCCTGAACCGGTGCAGGAACCTGTTACGAAAGCAGCTGCTGTTTCGGCTCCTCAGGTTGATCCAACACCTTCGGTTGCCCCTGTAGCGGAAAGCGTGAAGCAGGCCACCGCAGCGGCGGCTGTGGCTGCACCTGTCTTTAGCCTGGCAACAGGGGGGGCGCCACGTCCTCAGGTAAAAGAGGGGATTGGTCCTCAATTGCCTCGTCCTAACCGTGTCCGCGTGCCAACCCGTCGTGAGCTTGCCTCTTACGGTATCAAGCTGCCTTCCCAGCGGATGGCCGAAGAAAAAGCCCGCGAGTCTGAGTACGAGGATGATGCCGATGACATGCAGCAGGCTGAGCTGGCTCGCCAGTTCGCCGCGCAGCAGAATCAACGCTACGGTGAGGAATATCAGCACGATGAGCCTGCGCTGGACGACGATGACGCGGCGGAAGCCGAACTGGCGCGCCAGTTTGCCGCTACCCAGCAGCAGCGCTATTCCGGCGAACAACCGGCTGGCGCAAATCCGTTCTCCCTGTCGGATTTTGAATTCTCGCCGATGAAAGATCTGGTGGATGATGGCCCGAGCGAGCCTTTATTTACCCCGAGCGTGATGCCGGAAGCGGAGCCTGTGCGCCAGCAACCCGCACAGCCGTCATACGCACCGCAACCGCAGCAGCCGGCGCCGCAGGCTTACGCGCAACCGCAGCAGCCACAACAGCCGCCGCAGTTCCAGCAGCCTGCGCCACAGCCGCAGGAGAGCCTGATTCACCCGCTGCTGATGCGTAACGGTGACAGCCGTCCGCTGCAGCGTCCAAGCACGCCACTGCCGTCGCTGGATCTGTTAACGCCGCCGCCAGCGGAAGTTGAACCGGTTGATACCTTCGCGCTGGAGCAGATGGCGCGTCTGGTCGAAGCGCGTCTGGCTGATTTCCGCATTAAAGCGGACGTGGTGAACTACTCCCCGGGGCCGGTCATCACCCGTTTCGAACTGAATCTGGCGCCAGGCGTAAAAGCCGCGCGTATTTCTAACCTCTCCCGTGACCTGGCGCGTTCTCTGTCGACCGTGGCGGTGCGTGTGGTGGAGGTCATACCGGGCAAACCGTACGTTGGCCTTGAACTGCCGAACAAGAAACGCCAGACCGTCTACCTGCGTGAAGTGCTGGATAACACCAAGTTCCGCGATAACCCTTCCCCGTTAACGGTGGTGCTGGGTAAAGATATTGCGGGCGATCCGGTGGTGGCAGACCTCGCGAAGATGCCTCACCTGCTGGTGGCCGGTACGACCGGTTCCGGTAAGTCCGTTGGTGTGAACGCCATGATCCTCAGCATGCTCTATAAAGCGCAGCCGGAAGATGTGCGTTTCATCATGATCGACCCGAAAATGCTCGAACTGTCCGTCTATGAAGGCATCCCGCACCTACTGACGGAAGTGGTCACCGACATGAAAGACGCGGCCAACGCCCTGCGCTGGAGCGTGAACGAGATGGAGCGTCGCTACAAGCTGATGTCGGCACTGGGCGTGCGTAACCTGGCCGGTTATAACGAGAAAATCGCAGAAGCGGCGCGTATGGGCCGTCCGATCCCGGATCCGTACTGGAAACCGGGAGACAGCATGGATGCCCAGCATCCGGTGCTGGAAAAACTGCCTTATATCGTGGTGCTGGTGGATGAATTCGCCGACCTGATGATGACCGTCGGTAAGAAAGTGGAAGAGCTGATTGCCCGCCTGGCGCAGAAAGCGCGCGCCGCCGGTATTCACCTTGTGCTGGCGACCCAGCGTCCATCCGTGGACGTTATCACCGGTCTGATTAAAGCGAACATCCCGACGCGTATCGCCTTTACCGTATCCAGTAAAATTGACTCACGTACCATCCTTGATCAGGGCGGTGCAGAGTCGCTGCTGGGGATGGGGGACATGCTCTATTCCGGTCCGAATTCCACCTCTCCGGTGCGTGTTCACGGGGCATTCGTTCGCGACCAGGAAGTGCACGCGGTAGTGCAGGACTGGAAAGCGCGTGGTCGTCCGCAATACGTTGATGGCATTACCAGCGACACGGAAAGCGAAGGCGGCGGCGGCGGCTTCGACGGCGGCGAAGAGCTGGATCCGTTATTCGATCAGGCGGTGAACTTCGTGACCGAAAAACGCAAGGCCTCCATCTCTGGCGTACAGCGTCAGTTCCGCATCGGCTATAACCGCGCGGCGCGTATCATCGAACAGATGGAAGCGCAGGGTATTGTCAGCGAGCAGGGGCACAACGGTAACCGCGAGGTGCTGGCACCGCCGCCGTTTGATTAACCTTCGGCAATTGCAAAGAAGGGTAAATCAACCAAAATTAAGCATTTTCTTCTGTCGCCTGCCTGCGGGCAGGTCCAGAATAGAAGACGGAAACCCCATATCGGGAAGACGTATTTTAAGGAATAACAATGAAAAAAATCGCCATCGCCTGTGCATTACTCACCAGTTTTGTTGCCAGCAGCGTCTGGGCTGATGCAGCCAGCGACCTTAAAAGCCGACTGGATAAAGTAAGCAGCTTCCACGCCAGCTTCACGCAAAAAGTGACTGACGGCAGCGGCAACGCGGTGCAGGAAGGTCAGGGAGATTTGTGGGTAAAACGCCCGAATCTGTTTAACTGGCACATGACCCAACCGGATGAAAGCATCCTGGTGTCTGACGGTAAAACGCTATGGTTCTTCAACCCGTTCGTTGAGCAGGCAACGGCGACCTGGCTGAAAGATGCCACCAGCAATACGCCGTTTATGCTGATTGCCCGCAACCAGGCCAGCGACTGGCAGCAGTACAATATTAAGCAGACGGGGGACGAGTTTGTCCTGACGCCAAAAGGCAGTAACGGCAACCTGAAGCAGTTCACCATTAACGTAAGCCCCAACGGTACCATTAATCAGTTTGGCGCCGTTGAGCAGGACGATCAGCGCAGCAGCTATCAGCTTAAGTCTCAGCAGAATGGCGCTGTAGATGCATCGAAATTCACCTTTACCCCGCCGCAGGGCGTAACGGTGGATGACCAACGTAAGTAAGAGGCGTGAGTGAGCAATCTGTCGCTCGATTTTTCAGACAACGCGTTTCAACCTCTGGCCGCTCGTATGCGGCCAGAAAATTTAGCGCAGTATATCGGCCAGCAACACCTGCTCGCTGCCGGTAAGCCATTGCCGCGCGCCATTGAGGCCGGGCATCTTCACTCGATGATCCTCTGGGGGCCACCCGGCACGGGCAAAACCACGCTTGCCGAAGTGATTGCCCGCTATGCGAACGCGGACGTTGAACGCATCTCTGCAGTTACGTCCGGCGTGAAAGAGATCCGCGAAGCGATCGAGCGCGCGCGGCAGAACCGCAATGCCGGGCGCAGGACTATCCTCTTCGTGGACGAAGTTCACCGCTTCAACAAAAGTCAGCAGGATGCCTTTCTGCCGCACATTGAAGACGGCACGATCTTCTTCATCGGGGCGACTACCGAAAATCCCTCGTTTGAACTGAACTCGGCGCTGTTGTCTCGTGCGCGCGTTTACTTGCTCAAATCGTTGACCGTCGAGGATATCGAAAAGGTTCTCACCCAGGCGATGGACGATAAAGCGCGCGGCTACGGCGGGCAGGATATCGTTCTGCCTGACGACACGCGTCGTGCGATTGCGGAGCTGGTGAACGGTGATGCGCGTCGGGCGCTGAACACGCTGGAGATGATGGCCGACATGGCCGAAGTCGACGATGCTGGCAAACGAGTGCTGAAGCCGGAACTGCTCACCGAAATAGCCGGGGAGCGCAGCGCGCGTTTCGATAATAAAGGCGATCGATTTTACGATCTCATTTCTGCCCTGCATAAATCCGTGCGCGGCAGCGCGCCAGATGCGGCACTGTACTGGTACGCGCGCATCATTACTGCCGGTGGCGATCCGCTGTACGTTGCGCGCCGCTGCCTGGCGATCGCCTCAGAAGATGTCGGCAATGCCGATCCTCGTGCCATGCAGGTCGCGCTGTCGGCGTGGGACTGTTTCACCCGCGTGGGTCCGGCGGAAGGTGAACGTGCAATTGCCCAGGCGATTGTCTATCTGGCCTGTGCGCCGAAAAGCAATGCCGTTTATACCGCGTTTAAAGCGGCGATGTCTGATGCGCGTGAACGCCCGGACTACGATGTGCCGGTTCACCTGCGTAATGCGCCAACGAAACTGATGAAAGAGATGGGGTATGGGCAGGAGTATCGTTACGCCCATGACGAACCCAATGCCTACGCGGCCGGTGAGGAATATTTCCCGCAGGAGATGGCACAAACCCGCTATTATCACCCCACAAACAGAGGTCTTGAAGGCAAGATTGGCGAAAAGCTCGCCTGGCTCGCCGGACAGGATCAAAATAGCCCTATAAAACGCTACCGTTAGTGCAGTCGTTGCGGTAATGTTGGCGTTGTATCCCTGTGATCGCAGGCTGTGGTCACTTTTTCCTATTTTAATTCGATAAGCACAGGATAAGCATGCTCGATCCCAATCTGCTGCGTAATGAGCCAGACGCAGTCGCTGAAAAACTGGCACGCCGGGGCTTTAAGCTGGATGTAGATAAGCTGCGCGCTCTTGAAGAGCGTCGTAAAGTTCTGCAGGTACAAACTGAAAATCTGCAGGCAGAGCGTAATTCTCGATCGAAATCCATTGGCCAGGCGAAAGCGCGCGGGGAAGATATTGAGCCATTACGCCTGGAAGTGAACAAACTGGGTGAAGAACTGGATCAGGCGAAAGCCGAACTGGATGTTCTTCAGGCCGAAATTCGTGATATTGCCCTGGCTATCCCGAATATTCCTGACGACAGCGTCCCTGTCGGTAAAGATGAAAACGACAACGTTGAAGTGAAACGCTGGGGTACGCCTCGTGAGTTTGACTTCGAGGTGCGCGATCACGTGACGCTGGGCGAAATGCACACAGGCCTGGACTTTGCAGCAGCAGTTAAGCTGACCGGTTCTCGCTTTGTGGTGATGAAAGGCCAGATTGCTCATCTGCACCGCGCTCTGGCGCAGTTCATGCTGGATCTGCACACCGAGCAGCACGGCTACAGTGAAACTTATGTTCCGTATCTGGTTAACCACGATACCCTGTACGGCACCGGTCAGTTGCCGAAATTTGCCGGCGATCTGTTCCACACCCGTCCGCTGGACGAGGAAGCGGACAGCAGCAACTACGCGCTGATCCCAACGGCGGAAGTGCCGCTGACCAACCTCGTGCGTGATGAGATCATTGACGAAGACGATCTGCCGATCAAACTGACGGCGCACTCTCCGTGCTTCCGTTCTGAAGCAGGCTCCTACGGTCGCGACACACGCGGTCTGATCCGTATGCACCAGTTCGATAAAGTTGAGATGGTGCAGATCGTCCGTCCTGAAGATTCCATGGATGCGCTGGAAGAGATGACCGGTCACGCCGAGAAAGTGCTGGAGCTGCTGGGTCTGCCGTACCGTCGTATGGCCCTGTGCACCGGTGATATGGGCTTTGGCGCCCGCAAAACCTTCGACCTTGAAGTGTGGGTGCCTGCGCAGAACACCTACCGTGAAATCTCCTCCTGCTCTAACGTCTGGGATTTCCAGGCGCGCCGTATGCAGGCACGCTGCCGCAGCAAATCTGACAAGAAAACCCGTCTGGTGCACACCCTGAATGGTTCTGGTCTGGCGGTTGGCCGTACGCTGGTTGCCGTGATGGAAAACTACCAGCAGGCAGATGGTCGCATCGAGATCCCTGAAGTGCTGCGTCCATACATGAAAGGCCTGCAGTACATCGGCTAATGATTTGCCTCAAAACAAAAAAGCGCCTGCGGGCGCTTTTTTTATGTCTGTGAATTGATACGACGCAATACCCCCTCCCTCCAAAGTAGTAATACTGTTGCGAATGAAAGTCAGCATAAAAAGCTGAATACCCGGAAATTCGATATCTATAAAGCTATGTTGCGGTTCGCGCCGCCTCTCTTTTTTTTGTGAGCAACCAAAGTGAGTTTCTATGAAAATCAACGCGCCTGAAGCACTCATGGCTGCCGAGGTCACTCGCCGTGGGTTGATGAAAACCACGGCAATAGGCGGTCTGGCTATAGCCAGCAGCGCCTTCACGCTCCCTTTTACCCGACTGGCATCGGCGGCAGAGGCACTCTCCCCAGCCACCACGCCGGAAAAAGTGGTGTGGAGTGCCTGTACCGTCAACTGTGGTAGCCGTTGTCCCCTGCGTATGCACGTGGTGGACGGCGAAATTAAGTATGTCGAAACCGATAATACCGGCGACGATAGCTATGAAGGATTACATCAGGTTCGGGCTTGTCTGCGTGGCCGCTCCATGCGTCGTCGCGTGTATAACCCGGACCGTCTGAAATACCCGATGAAACGCGTCGGTAAGCGTGGAGAAGGGAAGTTCGAGCGGATTAGCTGGGATGAAGCCTACGATATCATCGCCAGCAATATGCAGCGTTTGATCAAAGAGTACGGCAACGAATCCATCTACCTGAACTATGGCACCGGAACGCTCGGCGGTACGCTGACCCGCTCCTGGCCACCGGGTAAAACGCTGGTAGCGCGCCTGATGAATTGCTGCGGCGGTTACCTCAATCACTACGGTGATTACTCCTCGGCGCAGATCGCCGCTGGCCTGAACTACACCTATGGTGGCTGGGCGGACGGCAACAGCCCGTCGGATATCGAAAACAGTAAGCTGGTCGTGCTGTTCGGTAACAACCCGGGTGAAACGCGTATGAGCGGCGGCGGGGTGACCTACTATCTGGAACAGGCCCGCGCCAAATCCAATGCCCGCATGATCATCATCGATCCGCGCTATACCGACACCGGTGCAGGGCGCGAAGATGAATGGATCCCCATTCGTCCGGGGACCGATGCGGCGCTGGTCTCCGCACTGGCCTGGGTGATGATCACCGAAAACCTCGTCGATCAGCCTTTCCTGGATAAATACTGCGTCGGCTATGACGAGAAAACCCTGCCGGCCAGTGCGCCAGCAAACGGGCATTACAAAGCGTATATTCTCGGCCAGGGCAGTGACGGCGTGGCGAAAACGCCGGCGTGGGCCTCTACCATCACAGGTATTCCGGCGGAACGTATTGTGCAGCTGGCACGTGAAATTGGCTCAGCAAAACCTGCCTACATCAGCCAGGGCTGGGGCCCGCAGCGCCATGCGAACGGCGAAATTGCCACCCGCGCTATCTCCATGCTCTCTATTCTGACCGGCAACGTCGGTATTCACGGCGGTAATACCGGCGCGCGTGAAGGTTCGTACTCGCTGCCGTTTGAACGGATGCCGACCCTGGACAACCCCGTGAAGACCAGCATCTCCATGTTTATGTGGACCGATGCGATTGAACGTGGCCCGGAAATGACCGCCCTGCGCGACGGTGTTCGCGGCAAGGACAAGCTGGACGTGCCGATTAAGATGATCTGGAACTATGCCGGCAACTGTCTTATCAACCAGCACTCCGAAATCAACCGTACCCATGAAATCCTGCAGGACGACAAGAAGTGCGAGATGATTGTGGTGATCGACTGTCACATGACCTCCTCGGCAAAATATGCCGATATTCTGCTGCCGGACTGCACCGCCTCTGAGCAGATGGATTTCGCACTGGATGCCTCCTGCGGCAACATGTCCTATGTGATCTTCACCGACCAGGCCATCAAGCCGCGCTTTGAGTGCAAAACCATCTATGAAATGACCTCCGAACTGGCGAAACGGCTTGGTGTAGAGCAGCAGTTTACCGAGGGGCGTACTCAGGAAGGGTGGATGCGCCATCTTCACGCGCTCTCCCGTAAAGCGATCCCCGATCTGCCGGACTTCGATACCTTCCGCAAGCAGGGTATGTACAAACAGCGTGACCCTGAAGGGCATCACGTCGCGTACAAAGCGTTCCGTGAAGATCCGCAGGCGAACCCGCTAACCACGCCGTCGGGGAAAATCGAAATCTACTCCGAAGAGCTGGCAAAAATCGCCTCTACCTGGGAGCTGCCGGAAGGGGACGTTATCGATCCGCTGCCGATCTACACGCCGGGTTTTGAAAACTATAACGATCCGCTGACGGCGAAATTCCCGCTGCAACTGACCGGTTTTCACTACAAAGCGCGTGTTCACTCCACCTACGGCAACGTCGACGTCCTGAAAGCGGCCTGTCGACAGGAAATGTGGATGAACCCGATGGATGCCAAAGCGCGCGGTATCAGCAATGGCGATCGCGTGCGGATCTTTAACGGCCGCGGCGAGGTCCACATTGAAGCCAAAGTGACCCCACGCATGATGCCCGGCGTGGTGGCGCTGGGGGAAGGTGCCTGGTACAGCCCTGATGCTAAGGGCATCGATCAGGCTGGCAGTATTAACGTACTGACCACGCAGCGCCCGTCGCCGCTGGCGAAAGGCAACCCATCCCACACAAACCTTGTCCAGGTTGAAAAGGTTTAAGGAGTAACCGATGACAACCCAGTATGGATTTTTTATTGATTCCAGCCGTTGCACCGGGTGCAAAACCTGCGAGCTGGCCTGTAAAGATTACAAAGACCTGACCCCCGACGTGAGCTTCCGTCGTATCTACGAATACGCCGGAGGCGACTGGCAGGAAGATAACGGCGTCTGGCATCAGAACGTGTTCGCTTATTACCTGTCGATTGCCTGTAACCACTGTGAAGATCCCGCCTGTACCAAGGTCTGCCCGAGCGGCGCGATGCATAAGCGAGAAGATGGTTTTGTGGTGGTGGATGAGGATGTTTGCATCGGCTGTCGCTACTGCCATATGGCCTGCCCGTACGGCGCACCGCAGTACAATGCCGAGAAAGGGCATATGACCAAATGCGATGGTTGCCATACCCGCGTCGCAGAGGGCAAAAAGCCGATTTGCGTCGAGTCCTGCCCGCTGCGCGCGCTGGACTTCGGCCCTGTTGAAGAGCTGCGTCAAAAACACGGTCAGCTTGCCGCAGTGGCACCTCTGCCGTCTGCGCACTTCACGAAGCCGAGTATTGTGATTAAACCTAACGCCAACAGCCGTCCTACAGGTGATACCACCGGCTACCTGGCAAATCCGAAGGAGGTGTGAGATGGGAAGTGGATGGCATGAATGGCCGCTGATGATCTTCACGGTCTTTGGTCAGTGCGTGGCCGGTGGCTTCATTGTGCTCGCGCTGGCGCTGCTGAAGGGCAATCTCAGCGGCGAACAGCAGCAGCGTTTAGTGTTGAGCATGTTTGGCCTGTGGGTGCTCATGGGGATTGGCTTCATTGCTTCTACGCTGCACCTGGGCTCGCCGATGCGCGCATTTAACTCTCTGAACCGTGTGGGCGCCTCGTCCCTCAGTAATGAGATTGCCAGCGGGGCGATTTTCTTTGCCGTTGGCGGGCTGGGCTGGCTGCTGGCCGCAATGAAGAAGCTGTCTGCGGGTCTGCGCAGCCTGTGGCTGATCGTGACCATGGTGCTGGGCGTGGTGTTCGTGTGGATGATGGTGCGCGTCTATAACACCATCGACACGGTTCCCACCTGGTACACCGTCTGGACGCCAATGAGCTTCTTCCTGACCATGTTTATCGGCGGACCGCTGCTGGGCTATCTGTTGCTGCGCGTGGCGGGGGTAGACGGTTGGGCTATGCGCTTGCTGCCGGCCGTTTCACTGCTGGCGCTGGTCGTGAGTGCTATGGTTGCCCTGATGCAGGGCGCTGAACTGGCAACCATTCACAGTTCGATTCAGCAGGCGTCTGCCCTGGTGCCGGATTACGGTTCGCTGATGGCCTGGCGTGTCGTTCTTCTCGTCGCGGCATTGGTATTCTGGATTGCCCCGCAGCTCAAAGGTTATCAGCCCGCGCTGCCGCTGCTGTCACTGGCTTTTGTACTCGTCCTGGCGGGCGAACTGATTGGCCGTGGGGTATTCTACGGATTGCATATGACCGTGGGTATGGCTGTTGCCAGTTAATACGCTCATTCCTTCTGTAAAGCCGGGTCAGAGTGCCCGGCTTTTTCTTTTTTTCGATCATGAAATTTTTCGACTGTCGTTTTGTTTTAATTTTGGCCATTAATAAACAAAAACAGAGACATAATTAATATCTATAGCAGGCGTGGCATTAGCAGGATAAGTTTTTTAAATCGACAGGGAACATATTGTGCCTGGCGGCTAAGTCAGTGGATTGACTTTGTTTTTGCCAGTGGCATGATGCGCACGAAATCTGAACTTCCTCACGGCTTTTAATCCATGACCACCTATACCCGGCCAGTGCTGCTATTGCTCTGTGGCCTGCTGCTGTTGACCCTGGCGATCGCAGTGTTAAATACGCTCGTTCCGCTGTGGCTCGCCCATGAAAACTTACCGACCTGGCAGGTGGGTATGGTCAGCTCGTCCTTTTTTACCGGAAACCTGCTGGGTACGCTGGTGACCGGGAGCCTTATTAAGCGCTTTGGTTTTAACCGCAGCTATTATCTGGCTTCGCTGATTTTCGCTGCCGGGTGTGCGGGGCTGGGCCTGATGGTCGGCTTCTGGAGCTGGATGGCGTGGCGTTTTATCGCCGGCGTAGGCTGCGCGATGATTTGGGTGGTCGTTGAAAGTGCGCTAATGTGCAGCGGCACGTCGCGCAACCGCGGGCGCCTGCTGGCAGCCTATATGATGGTGTATTACGTGGGGACCGTGCTGGGACAACTGATGGTCAGCAAGCTGCCAACCGACCTGATGAGCGTTCTGCCGTGGGTGACGGGTATGGTGCTGGCCGCGATCCTGCCGCTGCTCTTCACGCGTATTGTGAACCAGAACAGCGAACATCAGGAAGCCACCCACGTCTGGCCAATGCTGAGACTCCGGCAGGCACGTCTGGGGGTAAACGGCTGCATTATTTCCGGGATTGTACTGGGCTCGCTCTATGGCCTGATGCCGCTCTATCTGAACCATCAGGGCGTCAGCGATTCCGGGATCGGCTTCTGGATGGCGGTGATGGTGAGTGCGGGCATTCTCGGCCAGTGGCCTATTGGCCGTCTGGCGGACCGTTTTGGCCGCCTGCTGGTGCTGCGCGTTCAGGTCTTCGTGGTGATTATGGGATGCCTCGCCATGCTCAGCAACGCCGCGATGGCACCGGCGCTGTTTATTCTTGGGGCTGCCGGTTTCACGCTCTATCCGGTCGCGATGGCCTGGGCCTGTGAGAAAGTGGAACATCATCAACTGGTGGCCATGAACCAGGCGCTTTTACTGAGCTATACCATCGGCAGTTTGTTAGGGCCGACGTTTACCGCGATGCTAATGCAGAATTATTCCGACAATTTGCTGTTCATCATGATTGCCAGCGTGTCGTTTATTTATCTCCTGATGCTGCTGCGCAAAGCGGGCGAACATCCAACGCCAGTGGCGCATGCCTGATTAAATTAAAGCCAGTCATCGACTGGCTTTTTTGTCCCCATCACATCTAAGACTTTTACGCATTGTTTGTTTACCGCGTCAGGCGATAATTCAGGTGAGTTCTATCACTAAAAGGCAGCAATCATGGCTACACGTCGTTTAACCACTACCGCACTGGCAGTAGTGTTGTCTTTAACGTTTACTACAGCACCGGTCATGGCTAATCCTGGAAACGGGAATGGCGGTGGTGGTCACGGTAACAGTGGCGGACAAGGTAATGGTGGTAATCACGGCAATTCCGGGAATCATGGTAACGGAAATTCCGGTACCCATGGTAGTAAACACAATACAGATAATCCGGGTAAATCTAATAAAAGCGTCAGTGATGATGTCGACGCCCGTGTAAGCTTCGATCATGCCCGTCATCTGGCAGTGAACTATGGTTTAACCGGCTATGAGTCACTGCCTCCGGGCATTGCGAAAAACCTCGCACGCGGTAAACCACTGCCTCCGGGGATTGCGAAGAAAACCGTGCCGGCTTCTATGCTGGACCAGTTGCCTTCCTATCCTGGCTATGAATGGCGCGTGGTCGGTGACGATCTGGTCTTAATTGCACTCAGCACGGCTGTGGTGACGACCATTATTAACGGTGTGTTCAAATAGAATAAATAAGGCCCGGTTTTTACCGGGCCTTTTCTTTAATACATTACTTTGTGACCGTACTGTTCAAGAATACCTTTCACGCGCTCCATCGTCTCTTTTTTCGGCGGCTTCACGCCATCAAGCTTATATTCTTCGCCCATTGCCACCCATTTGTGTTTGCCCAGTTCATGGTAGGGCAGAAGCTCAATTTTCTCGACGTTGCCCATGTCGCGGGTAAATTCGCCCAGGCGGTGCGCGGAATCGTCGTCATCTGACCAGCCTGGAACCACCACGTAGCGGATCCAGGTTTTAATGCCTTTCGCTGAGATATATTTAGCAAACTCCAGCGTACGGTGGTTGGACACGCCAACCAGATTCTGGTGGATCTCGTCGTTCATCTGTTTGAGATCGAGCATCACCAGATCGGTCACTTCGAGCAATTCATCAATAACGGGATCGTAGCGGCGCACAAAACCGTTCGTGTCGAGGCAGGTATGAATACCTTCTTTGTGGCAGGCGCGGAACCAGTCGCGGACAAACTCGGCCTGAAGAATGGCCTCGCCACCGGACGCCGTCACACCACCGCCGGATGCGTTCATAAAGTGGCGGTAGGTCACCACTTCTTTCATCAGATCGTCGACGGTCACTTCTTTCCCGCCGTGCGTGTCCCAGGTGTCGCGGTTATGGCAGTACAGGCAGCGCATCAGGCAGCCCTGGAAAAAGGTAATAAAGCGGATACCCGGGCCATCGACGGTGCCACAGGATTCAAAGGAGTGAATGCGACCAATAGTTGACATTGCGGTGATATCTCCAGCATCGGCCCGTCCGGGGCCTGTGTATGCACAGCTCAAAACCGGCTGTGTTGAAGTCTGTTTTGGCTGATATCCATAGAGTATAGATAGCGGACAAAAGAGACTAAGGTGGAGAGGGTGCTAAAAAGGCCCCACTGACGTGGAGCCTTTATTGTACGCTTTTTAACGCGTGATTTCAGTCATTTCCACTTACATGGACTGAGTGAAAGTACGGGTGATAACGTCCTGCTGCTGTTCTTTGGTCAGGGAGTTAAAACGTACTGCGTAGCCAGATACGCGGATGGTCAGCTGAGGATATTTCTCAGGGTGTTCCATCGCGTCGAGCAGCATTTCACGGTTCATTACGTTCACGTTCAGGTGCTGACCACCTTCGATGGACGCTTCGTGGTGGAAGTAACCATCCATCAGACCCGCGAGGTTCGTTTTACGCACTTCGTCGTCTTTACCCAGCGCGTTTGGCACGATAGAGAAGGTATAGGAGATACCATCTTTCGCGTAAGCAAACGGCAGTTTCGCAACGGATGTCAGAGAGGCAACAGCACCTTTCTGGTCACGACCGTGCATTGGGTTAGCACCTGGGCCGAATGGCGCGCCAGCACGACGACCGTCTGGGGTGTTACCGGTTTTCTTACCATACACAACGTTAGAGGTGATGGTCAGAACAGACTGAGTCGGGATAGCGTTACGGTAGGTAGTGAGTTTCTGAATTTTCTTCATGAAACGTTCTACCAGGTCAACCGCCATGTCATCAACGCGAGCGTCGTTGTTACCAAACTGCGGGTATTCGCCTTCGATTTCGAAGTCGATAGCCAGACCATCTTCGTCACGAATTGGTTTAACTTTCGCATATTTGATTGCAGACAGGGAGTCAGCAGCAACGGACAGGCCTGCGATACCACACGCCATGGTGCGGATAACGTCACGGTCGTGCAGCGCCATCAGAGAGGCTTCGTAGCTGTACTTGTCGTGCATGTAGTGGATAACGTTCAGTGCAGTGACATACTGTTTAGCCAGCCAGTCCATGAAGTGATCCATGCGGTCCATGACTTCGTCGAAGTTCAGAACATCGCCTTTGATCGGCTCAGACTTAGGACCCACCTGCATTTTCAGTTTTTCATCAACGCCGCCGTTGATAGCGTACAGCATGGTTTTCGCCAGGTTTGCACGCGCACCGAAGAACTGCATTTGTTTACCAACAACCATTGGGCTTACGCAGCAAGCGATAGCGTAATCGTCGTTGTTGAAGTCCGGACGCATCAGGTCATCGTTCTCGTACTGCAGAGAAGAGGTGTCGATGGACACTTTAGCGGCGAATTTCTTGAAGTTCAGAGGCAGTTTTTCAGACCACAGAACGGTGATGTTCGGCTCCGGAGAAGGACCCATGGTGTACAGGGTGTTCAGGAAGCGGAAGCTGTTTTTAGTTACCAGAGTACGGCCATCAACGCCCATACCACCGATAGATTCAGTTGCCCAGATTGGGTCACCGGAGAACAGCTCATCGTATTCAGGGGTACGCAGGAAGCGAACCATACGCAGTTTCATGACCAGGTGGTCAATCATTTCCTGTGCGTCTTGCTCGGTAATTTTGCCAGCTTTCAGGTCACGTTCGATGTAGGCATCCAGGAAGGTGGATACGCGACCGAAGGACATTGCGGCACCGTTCTGAGACTTAACTGCGGCCAGGTAGCCGAAGTAGGTCCACTGGATAGCTTCCTGAGCGTTGGTTGCAGGACCAGAGATATCGCAGCCGTATTTCGCTGCCATTTCTTTGATCTGACCCAGCGCGCGGTGCTGTTCAGCAATCTCTTCACGCAGACGGATAGTCGCTTCCAGGTTTACGCCGTTTTCCAGATCGGACTGCAGGGAAACAAACTGCGCGTACTTGTCTTTCATCAGGAAGTCGATACCGTACAGCGCAACGCGACGGTAGTCACCGATGATACGACCACGGCCATAGGCATCTGGCAGACCAGTCAGAACGCCAGATTTACGGCAGTTCAGAATGTCTTTGGTGTAAACATCGAATACGCCCTGGTTATGAGTTTTGCGGTATTCGGTGAAGATTTTTTTCAGCATTGGGTCCAGCTCGCGGTTATACGCTTTGCAGGAACCTTCAACCATTTTAATACCACCGAACGGGATGATTGCGCGTTTCAGTGGTGCTTCAGTCTGCAGACCAACGATTTTCTCAAGGGCTTTGTTGATATAGCCAGCGTCGTGAGAAGTGATGGTGGAAGCCACGGAGGTGTCAAAATCAACTGGCGCGTGAGTGCGGTTTTCCAGTTTAACGCCTTCCATTACGCTGTCCCACAGCTTGGTGGTCGCTTCAGTTGCGCCAGCCAGGAAGGATTCGTCACCTTCATACGGGGTATAGTTTTTCTGAATGAAGTCACGTACGTTGACTTCATTCTGCCAGTCACCTTTCGCAAAACCTTCCCAGGCTGTGGCTAACTTTTCATTAAGCTCGGACATGTAACACCTACCTTCTTAAGTGGATTTTTTATTTACTGCCTGAGAAAACCATCAATGATGATCGTCGCCACGCAGGTAAATGACCCAGTATGTCAACCCAACTAACAGACCCCCACCGATAATGTTCCCGATAGTGACAGGGATCAGGTTATCAGTAATGAAATTCATAATAGTCAGGTGAGAGAAACTTTCCGGGGATGAACCAACTGCGGTCCAGAACTCCGGGCTTGCAAAGTCGCGGATGACAATGCCCATTGGGATCATGAACATATTCGCAATACTGTGCTCAAAGCCGCTGGCAACAAACATCGCAACCGGCAGAACCATGATTAAGGCTTTGTCCATCAGGCTACGACCGGAGTAGCTCATCCATACAGCCAGGCAGACCATCAGGTTCGCGAGGATGCCGAGAGCAACGGCTTCAATAAATGTGTGGTGCATTTTGTGGTCGGCGGTTTGCAGGACGTTCAGTCCCCAGCCGCCGTTGGCGGTCATGTACTCGCCAGAAAGCCACATCAACAAAACAAAGAGCAGACAGCCAACCAGGTTACCCACGTAGACGTTAAGCCAGTTACGTGCCAGCTGACCCCAGGTAATTCTTCCGCTGGCCTTTGCCACGACAATCAGCACCGTTGAGGTGAAGAGATCGGCACCGCAAATGACGCAAAGAATCAGACCCAGTGAGAAGCAAATGCCGCCAATCAGTTTGGCCATGCCAAAAGGCATTCCGGCAGTACCGGTGGTGGCGGTGATGTAGAAGACGAAAGCGATAGAGATGAACACACCAGCCGTGATCGCCAGATAGAACGTCTTCATCGGGTGTTTCGTTGCTTTATAGACACCCGCTTCTTCGGCGACTTTTGCCATCGCAGCGGGGAGTAAAAGATCAAAAGGGTTGTCAGCTTTCACACTAACTCTCTCTTTATTAAGTCGGCGACGAGATACTAACAAAGCATTATAGAAGAGAAATTGATATAGATCATATCTCGCCTGGCTTATAGGCCCGCAGTGTGTATGGTTTTACACCAAATGCGGAGTAAGTGTTTGATTATCCGTATAAAAATAAATTTTAAAAGTTGTGAAAAGAGTTGAATTTTTTCGTTCGGCCACCTCTGAAACAGTTAATTAATATGGAGTATTAGCCATAAAAAGTAACAGTTAAGTCCGGGTAGATATTATTATATTTACCCATGATTAACTTTATTATTACAATCAACAGTCATTGCCGAAGAAAATAAAAAAAGGGGCAATGAAATTGCCCCGTAATATAGCCCAGACGATTGAATACGCCTACTGCTGGTAATGTTATGTGCGCTTATTTTGACCAGTAAGCGGCTTTCGCTTTCTGCAGCTTCTCATAGGCCTTCAGCAGCGACTGATGCGCCGGGAAGGCTTTTAGATCGCTGTCAACAGCCTGCAGACCGTAGAACGGCTCTTCACCGCTCAGCGCCGCGCTGGCCGCTTCTACCGCCTCGGCACCGTACATGCGCACAAAAGCATTCAGATACTGCAGCGGCTCACGATCCTCTTCCTGCGCGAGAAGCAGGAGGGTTTGCAGGCAGCGGTAATAGTTGGTGCGCTCGGCAGAGAAGACCGACTGGTTAAACTCCATGGTCCACTCGGTCCAGGCCAGGGCCTGATCCAGATCGCCGCCCGCCAGCGCCAGCATCGCTTTCAGCTCGCCGATGCGCAGGGTATACCAGCCGTTATCTTTGCCGGTGGCCAGACCGAGCAGCTCGCGTACGCGTGTGAAGTCATCGTGGCCTTCCTCGTCCAGCTGGGCGATCAGGTTCAGATAATCCTCTTTTTCCCATTCGCTGCCCGGCAGTGCCAGCAGCGTTTCACGCAGATGCGCGCCCATGCTGTTATTCGCCAGCCACAGATCTTCAGCAGGGTAGATGTCGGACATGCCAGGAACAATAATACGGCACGCATAGACGCCCAGGTGCTCGTAGTCAGCAATGTAGACTTCTTTATCTTCAGATTTGAAGATGGCCATCAGCGTGGCGAACTCTTCTTCCGTGGTACCGGCAAAGCTCCAGTCCACGAAAGGATAGTCGGCGTCCTGTTTGAATAGATCCCATGAGATCAAACCGCTGGAGTCGATGAAGTGGGTTTCCAGATTGGTATGCTCAGCCACTTCTTCATCGTCGAACGTTGGCGGCGTAAACACGTCGAGGTCTTTCAGGCTACGGCCCTGCAGCAGTTCGGTCACGGTACGTTCCAGCGCTACGCCGAAGTCCGGATGTGCGCCGAAGGAGGCGAAGCAGGTGCCATTTGTCGGGTTAAACAGCACAACGCAGATAACCGGGTATTTACCGCCCAGCGAGCCGTCATACGCAAAGATTGGGAAACCTTCGGCTTCCAGTTTGGCGATGGATTCCACCACGCCCGGATAACGCGCCAGCACGTCTGCCGGAATTTCAGGCAGGCTGATGGATTCGGCAATAATGCGGTTTTTAATGTGGCGTTCGAAGACTTCAGACAGACCCTGCACGCGCGCTTCATTGCGGGTATTACCGGCGGACATGCCGTTAGACACGTACAGGTTGCCGACGATGTTCATCGGGATATAGACGGTCTGTTCATCCGACTGACGAGTGAATGGCAGGGCGCAAATACCGCGATCTTCGTTACCGGACTGCAGATCGATCAGCATGCTGGCGGTCAGTTCGTTTTCGGGATCGTAAAACGCACGCAGACGCGTATCCAGGATACCTTCCGGCAGTTCGTCATCTTCGGTCAGCGGGAACCATTTTTCATTCGGGTAGTGAACGAACGGGCCGTTAGCGATGGTTTCACCCAGCCAGAAATCGGCGAAGAAGTAGTTGGTGGACAGACGCTCAAAATACTCACCCAGCGCAGAGGCCAGTGCCGCTTTTTTTGTCGCGCCTTTACCGTTGGTAAAGCACAGGGCACAGTCTTTATCGCGAATATGTACGGACCAGACATGCGGCACCGGATTGAGCCAGGAGGCTTCTTCGATGTTAAAACCCAGGTCGGTCAGTTTCTGCTGGAAGCGAGCGATGGAATCTTCCAGGGCGGCGTCTTTGCCGGGGATAAACGTTTGAGTCATGGCGTTCACTTTTATCGTACGTAAAGCGCGCAATGATACGGGTTTTGCGTGACAGGTGCTATCTCCGGCGAAAATAAAAGACTGGGCTATGCTTACTGTCAGTAACTCACTGTTAAGGCATAGAAAAATGAAAGCATTCGATCTCCAGCGGATGGCGTTTGATAAAGTCCCTCCTGAATTTTTAGGCGAAGTGGCGCTGCGTAGTCTGTATACCTTCGTTCTGGTCTTCCTGTTTCTTAAAATCACCGGTCGTCGCGGCGTGCGGCAGATGTCGCTTTTTGAAGTATTGATCATCCTGACGCTGGGTTCAGCGGCGGGGGATGTCGCTTTTTATGATGATGTGCCGATGGTGCCGGTGTTTATCGTTTTTGTCTCACTGGCGCTCCTCTATCGCCTGGTGATGTGGCTGATGTCGAAAAGCGAAAAGCTGGAGGATCTGCTTGAAGGAAAGCCGGTCGTGATCGTCGAGGACGGTCAGCTGGCCTGGGAAAATGTCCAGAGCGCCAATATGACCGAGTTTGAGTTCTTTATGGAGCTGCGCCTGAACAGCGTGGAACAGCTCGGGCAGGTGCGTCTGGCGATAATGGAAACTAACGGGCAGATCAGCGTCTATTACTACGCTGATGAGGACGTAAAGCCCGGTCTCTGTATTTTGCCGGATATGCTGATCGAGCGTTTCAGGACGGTCCCCGAAGCAGGCGATTACGCTTGCGTAAGATGTAGCCATGTTGTGGCCATGAAGCCTGGCGATCGTCAATTATGCCCTCGCTGTGCAAATCCGGAATGGACGAAGGTTAGCCGGGCTAAACGGATCACCTGACAGCCATTTTGTCGGTTTTGCGATAGCGAGGCGGCAGATTGTTTTGTGTGACGCGGGGCACATTTCACCGGTCATAAGTTTTAGACATTGCGGCGCGTGTCACTGAATGATAAAACCGATATCCACAGTTATAACTTATGGCTTTTAGCGTGGTGAGGGGAAATGGCTCAAGTCTTTAATTTCAGTTCAGGTCCGGCAATGTTACCGGCAGACGTGCTTAAACAGGCTCAACAGGAACTTTGTGACTGGAACGGTCTGGGGACGTCGGTGATGGAAATCAGCCACCGGGGTAAAGAGTTTATTCAGGTGGCGGAAGAGGCAGAAAAGGATTTTCGCGATCTGCTGAATATTCCCTCGAACTACAAAGTATTGTTCTGCCATGGCGGCGGACGCGGCCAGTTTGCTGGCGTGCCGCTGAACATCCTTGGTGATAAAACGACGGCAGACTACGTTGATGCGGGCTACTGGGCGGCCAGTGCGGTGAAAGAAGCGCACAAGTACTGCACGCCGAATGTTATCGACGCCAAAGTGACCGTTGACGGTCTGCGCGCCGTGAAGCCCATGAGCGAGTGGCAACTCTCTGACAACGCTGCGTATCTTCACTACTGCCCGAACGAAACCATCGACGGTATCGCCATCGACGAGACCCCGAACTTCGGCAAAGACGTAGTGGTTGCCGCAGATTTCTCCTCCACCATTCTTTCTGCGCCAATTGACGTCAGTCGCTACGGTGTAATTTATGCGGGCGCGCAGAAAAATATCGGCCCTGCTGGTCTGACTATCGTCATCGTGCGCGAAGACCTGCTGGGTAAAGCGCATAAATCCTGCCCGTCGATTCTCGATTACACCGTGCTGAACGATAACGACTCCATGTTCAACACCCCGCCGACGTTTGCCTGGTACCTGTCCGGGCTGGTCTTCAAATGGCTGAAGCAAAACGGCGGTGTGGCGCAGATGGACAAGGTTAATCAGCAGAAAGCCGAGCTGCTGTACGGCGTGATTGATAAGAGCGATTTCTATCGTAACGATGTGGCGAAAGCCAACCGTTCGCGCATGAACGTGCCGTTCCAGCTGGCGGACAGCAACCTGGATAAAGTCTTCCTGGAAGAGTCCTTCGCGGCAGGTCTGCACGCGCTGAAAGGCCACCGAGTGGTGGGCGGCATGCGTGCCTCCATCTATAACGCCATGCCGCTGGAAGGCGTTAAAGCGCTGACCGATTTCATGATTGACTTCGAACGTCGCCACGGTTAATTGCGCTGTTTTCACCCCCGTAGCCCTGCTGCGGGGTTTTTATTATGTTGAGTTGAGATAAGTTTCATGGAATCCCTGACGTTACAACCTATCGCGCGGGTAGATGGCACCATCAATCTGCCTGGTTCAAAAAGTGTCTCGAACCGCGCTCTGCTGCTGGCAGCTCTGGCAAACGGCACCACCGTCCTCACGAACCTGCTGGACAGCGATGACGTGCGCCATATGCTCAATGCGTTGAAAGCGTTGGGAGTTCATTACACGCTGTCTGACGACCGTACCCGCTGCGAAGTGACGGGGAACGGCGGCGCGCTACGCTCGGCTGATGAGCTTGAACTGTTTCTGGGTAACGCGGGGACCGCAATGCGTCCGCTGGCGGCAGCGCTGTGTCTGGGCAGCAACAACATTGTCCTGACAGGCGAGCCGCGCATGAAAGAGCGCCCGATCGGCCATCTGGTGGATGCCCTTCGTCAGGGCGGCGCGCAGATTGAGTATCTGGAGCAAGAGAATTATCCACCCCTGCGTCTGCGCGGGGGCTTTACCGGCGGTAACGTCGAGGTTGACGGTAGCGTATCCAGCCAGTTCCTGACGGCGCTGCTGATGACCGCACCGCTGGCACCGCAGGATACCGTAATCACTATTAAGGGCGATCTGGTTTCCAAACCGTACATTGATATTACGCTGCATCTGATGAAGACCTTCGGTGTAGAGGTTGAAAACCAGGCTTATCAGCGTTTTGTCGTTCGCGGCGCCCAGCAATATCAGTCTCCGGGCCATTACCTGGTGGAAGGGGATGCCTCTTCCGCTTCGTATTTCCTGGCTGCCGGGGCGATTAAAGGCGGCACGGTGAAAGTGACCGGCATTGGCCGTAACAGCGTGCAGGGCGATATTCGTTTTGCTGACGTACTGGAGAAAATGGGCGCCATTGTCACCTGGGGCGATGATTTCATCTCCTGTACACACGGTGAATTGAAGGCCATTGATATGGACATGAACCATATCCCGGATGCGGCGATGACCATCGCCACGGCGGCGCTGTTTGCAAAAGGCACCACCACGCTGCGTAACATCTACAACTGGCGCGTGAAAGAGACCGATCGTCTGTTCGCAATGGCCACCGAGTTGCGTAAGGTGGGAGCTGAAGTGGAAGAGGGCGAAGACTACATTCGCGTTACACCTCCGGCAAAACTGCAGTTCGCGGAAATTGGGACCTACAACGATCACCGTATGGCGATGTGCTTCTCGCTGGTGGCGCTGTCCGATACCGCGGTGACCATCCTCGATCCAAAATGTACGGCGAAAACCTTCCCGGACTACTTCGAGCAGCTGGCCCGCATCAGTACGCTGGCCTGATAACAGCGTGCCGCATCGCCCGATGCGGCATTTGCTTACGCTTCCTGACGTTCATTCACGCGCATTTCTTCTACACTCTGCTTCATTAATTCCCTAATTTGCACGCAAAGGTAACAGTTGCGCACGTTGGCGCGTATAATGCGCGGCGTTTATGTAAACGGTATGCCTTATTTAAGGAGAAAAAGATGACGGCAGTTGCCCCGGTAATCACCATTGATGGGCCTAGTGGCGCAGGGAAAGGTACGCTGTGCAAAGCGATGGCGGAAGCATTGCAATGGCATCTTTTAGATTCGGGAGCAATCTATCGCGTGCTGGCGCTGGCTGCACTGCATCATCATGTGGATGTAGCCTCTGAAGAGGCGCTGGTTCCGTTGGCGGCGCATCTGGATGTGCGTTTCGTGTCGACCGATGGCAACCTGGAAGTCATCCTTGAAGGGGAAGACGTGAGCGGCGAAATTCGTACGCAGGAAGTGGCAAATGCCGCCTCCCAGGTGGCGGCATTCCCGCGCGTTCGTGAGGCGCTGTTACGCCGTCAGCGCGCGTTCCGTGAAGCCCCGGGTCTGATTGCGGACGGGCGTGATATGGGAACCGTGGTATTCCCTGATGCGCCTGTGAAAATTTTCCTTGACGCCTCTTCGGAAGAACGTGCGCAACGCCGCATGCTTCAGTTGCAGGAGAAGGGGTTTAGTGTTAACTTTGATCGCCTTTTATCCGAGATAAAAGAGCGCGATGACCGCGATCGTAACCGCGCCGTCGCCCCACTTGTTCCTGCAGAAGATGCATTAGTTCTGGATTCCACCAGTTTAACTATTGAGCAAGTGATTGAAAAAGCGCTACAATATGCGCGCCAAAAACTGGCACTCGCGTAATCGCGACCGATTTAGCAGTACCCCCGCTGCAATGGATTGACGGCGGGTATGTGAAACAACCCCATCCGGCACGGAGCCAGGTGGACGTTAATATTAACCTGAAGATTAAACATGACTGAATCTTTTGCTCAACTGTTTGAAGAATCCTTAAAAGAAATCGAAACCCGTCCGGGTTCCATCGTTCGCGGTGTTGTTGTTGCTATCGACAAAGACGTAGTACTGGTTGACGCCGGTCTGAAATCTGAGTCCGCCATTCCGGCAGAGCAGTTCAAAAACGCCCAGGGCGAGCTGGAAATCCAGGTGGGTGACGAAGTTGACGTTGCTCTGGACGCAGTAGAAGACGGCTTCGGCGAAACCCTGCTGTCTCGTGAGAAAGCTAAACGTCACGAAGCATGGATCACGCTGGAGAAAGCTTACGAAGAAGCTGAAACTGTGGTCGGTGTTATCAACGGCAAAGTTAAAGGTGGCTTCACTGTTGAGCTGAATGGTATTCGTGCGTTCCTGCCAGGTTCTCTGGTAGACGTTCGTCCAGTCCGTGACACCCTGCACCTCGAAGGTAAAGAGCTTGAGTTCAAAGTAATCAAGCTGGACCAGAAGCGTAACAACGTTGTTGTTTCCCGTCGTGCCGTTATCGAATCCGAAAACAGCGCAGAACGCGATCAGCTGCTGGAAAACCTGCAGGAAGGCATGGAAGTCAAAGGTATCGTTAAGAACCTCACTGACTACGGCGCATTCGTTGACCTGGGCGGCGTTGATGGCCTGCTGCACATCACCGACATGGCGTGGAAACGCGTTAAGCACCCAAGCGAAATCGTGAACGTGGGCGACGAAATCACTGTTAAAGTGCTGAAGTTCGACCGCGAGCGTACTCGTGTATCCCTCGGCCTGAAACAGCTGGGCGAAGATCCATGGGTAGCTATCGCTAAGCGTTACCCAGAAGGTACCAAACTGACTGGTCGCGTGACCAACCTGACTGACTACGGCTGCTTCGTTGAAATCGAAGAAGGCGTTGAAGGTCTGGTACACGTTTCCGAAATGGACTGGACCAACAAAAACATCCACCCATCCAAAGTTGTTAACGTTGGTGATGTAGTGGAAGTGATGGTTCTGGATATCGACGAAGAACGTCGTCGTATCTCCCTGGGCCTGAAGCAGTGCAAAAACAACCCATGGCAGCAGTTCGCGGAAACCCACAACAAGGGCGACCGTGTTGAAGGTAAAATCAAGTCTATCACTGACTTCGGTATCTTCATCGGCCTGGACGGCGGCATCGATGGCCTGGTTCACCTGTCTGACATCTCCTGGAACGTTGCAGGCGAAGAAGCAGTTCGTGAATACAAAAAAGGCGACGAAATCGCTGCAGTTGTTCTGCAGGTTGACGCAGAGCGTGAGCGTATCTCCCTGGGCGTTAAACAGCTCGCGGAAGATCCGTTCAACAACTGGGTTGCACTGAACAAGAAAGGCGCAATCGTAAACGGTAAAGTAACTGCAGTTGACGCTAAAGGCGCAACCGTAGAACTGGCTGACGGCGTTGAAGGTTACCTGCGCGCTTCTGAAGCTTCCCGTGACCGCGTTGAAGATGCCACTCTGGTTCTGAACGTAGGCGACGACGTTGAAGCTAAGTTCACCGGTGTTGACCGTAAGAACCGTGCAATCAGCCTGTCTGTTCGTGCTAAAGACGAAGCTGATGAGAAAGATGCAATCGCAACTGTTAACAAACAGGAAGATGCAAACTTCTCTAACAACGCAATGGCTGAAGCTTTCAAAGCAGCTAAAGGCGAGTAATATCAGGTTCTCAGCATCATTTGAGCTGTAACGCATTTACAGCGCGAAGGATGAGGAGCAAACTTGACAGATTGCAGGATCCGTCCTGTAATCAATAACAAAGGGCGGCTACGGCCGCCCTTGTTTAATGAGCTGTTCAGCTAATTGGTTTGAAAGGAACCGGAGGAATCATGACCAAGTCAGAATTGATTGAAAGACTTGCCAGTCAGCAACCGCATATCCCTGCCAAGGCAGTGGAAGATGCCGTAAAAGAGATGCTGGAGCATATGGCCTCCACTCTTGCCCAGGGCGAGCGCATTGAAATCCGCGGTTTCGGTAGTTTTTCTCTGCACTATCGTGCTCCACGTACCGGGCGTAACCCGAAAACGGGCGATAAAGTCGAACTGGAAGGTAAGTACGTTCCGCACTTTAAGCCAGGTAAAGAACTGCGCGATCGCGCCAATATTTATGGCAACTGAGTTTATCCCTTGGGGTAAACTGGGTTCGAAAGAAAGCACCTGCGGGTGCTTTTTTTGTGCTTAACATTTTCGTTCTGAAGAGCCCCCGCATTTTTCATTTCCGTTTCTGCAAACGGATAAAAACAGTACGGCATGTGCTGTAAAACCTGGTCTTCCCACCTGACAACACGCTCTGCCTGCTTACATACTGCCATCCTGAAACAGGGAGGTAGCAATGGGCATACCCGCGCTGAGTATCTGCGCCATTCTGGCAATAACCCCTTTGCTCTGGTTACCTGAGCTGCCATCACGTCATCTCGTCTGGATAATGATTGTGGGTGGTGTCGTGCTGGCTGCACGGCGAAACGCACAACTGAAGTATGTGGGGATGGGGGTGTTATTTTGTGTATGGGGGATCCTGGCCGCACAGGAGAGCGTCTGGCCTATGGCGCATTTAACCGCGGGCGCGGTGCGGGCTGAGGTCGAGATCACCGCGACCGATGGCAAAAGCCTGCTCCAGGGAAACATTCTCAGCGTGGATGGTCAACGCTGGTGGGTGTCCACGGGCGTAACGCTGTATGGCAACGATCTGCCACAGAACGTATGTGCCGGTCAGCGCTGGGCCATGACGCTCAGACTCAGGCCAGTGCACGGCGAACTGAACGACGGAGGCTATGATGCCCAGCGAAGCGCTCTTGCTCAACATCAAACGCTGAGCGGACGGTTCACCCATGCGGAACGCGTCGATGGGCGCTGCAGCCTGCGCGCACAATACCTGATGTCACTGCAAAAGCGACTTTCTGCTTATCATTGGGGAGCGGTTATCCTCGGGTTGGGGATGGGGGAGCGTCTGGATGTCCCACGGGAAATAAAAGATCTGATGCGAGAAACCGGCACGCTGCATCTCATGGCGATTTCAGGTCTGCATATCGCACTGGCAGCATCCATCGTCTGGTTACTGGCTCGCGGTTTCCAGTTTTTATTACCCGCCCATCAGATCCGCTGGCAAATGCCTCTCCTGGCCGGGTTGGCCTTTGCCGCTTTTTACGCCTGGCTTACCGGTTTACAGCCACCGGCAATGCGAACGGTTATCGCCCTTGCTGTACTCGCGACGTTGCGTATTACGGCCCGTCAATGGTCTCCCTGGCAGGTATGGTTTTGCTGTATCGCGGCGATCCTGCTAAGCGATCCGTTAGCCGTACTGTCGCAAAGTCTGGCCCTGTCAGCATTTGCCGTCGCTGCGTTGATTTTCTGGTTTCAGTGGTTGCCGCTTCCTCACTGGCACCGGGCTCGTCGGATACGACCACTCCTGAACCTCGTATATCTACAGGTCGGAATGTTGCTGCTGCTTATGCCGTTGCAGGTGCTGATTTTCCATGGTTTCAGCCTCTCATCCCTCATTGCCAATCTCTTTGCCGTTCCCCTGGTGACGTTTGTCTCCGTGCCGCTGATCCTGCTCGGTATGCTGCTCCATCTGCTGCCGCTGGCTGCGGTAGAAAGTGCCGTCTGGTTTGCGGCCGATAAGTCGCTTGCGGGACTCTTCTGGCTACTGATGCGCCTGCCTGATGGCTGGCAAAATGTGGATCAACGCTGGCAGTACCTGTCATTGCTGCCCTGGCTTGCCATCGCGGGCTGGCGTTTTCGTGCCTGGAAAATCGTTCCTGCCGTTTGTCTGGCAGGCAGCGTCCTGTTGACATATCCCCTGTGGCGAACAACAAAAAGCGATAGCTGGACGCTACATATGCTGGATGTAGGGCAGGGGCTGGCTATGGTCATTGAACGGCAGGGAAAAGCCCTTCTGTATGATACCGGGCTCGCCTGGCCGGGCGGAGACAGCGCGCAGCGGTTAATTATTCCGTGGCTTCGCTGGCATCACCTGCGGCCGGAAGGCGTCATTCTCAGTCATGATCACCTCGACCATGCAGGGGGCCTGGTATCGCTGAAAAAAGCCTGGCCTGAAATGTGGATAAGAAGCCCCTTACGTCAGGCAGGTCATCGCCCTTGTTTCCGGGGACAACGCTGGCAATGGCAGGGACTTACCATCACCGTTCACTGGCCACCAGAGAATTATCCCTCCCAGGGGAATAACGCCTCCTGTGTGGTAAAAGTTGATGACGGTGAGCAGAGTGTTCTGCTGACGGGAGACATTGAAGCGCCTGCGGAACAGGCTATGCTTAGCCATTACTGGCGTCATCTGAGGACCACGCTCATACAAGTTCCCCATCATGGCAGCAATACGTCTTCATCGTTGCCACTGGTACAGCGGGCGGAAGGGCAGATTGCACTGGATTCGGCGGCCCGCTACAACGCGTGGCATTTCCCGTCGGCTAAAGTCGTGCGGCGTTATCGAAAAGAGGGGTATCTCTGGCATGATACGCCTCATTCTGGACAAATATCGGTGACATTCTCACAACATCACTGGCAAATCCGACGCTTGCGAGAACAAATTTTACGCCGCTGGTATCATCAGTGGTTTGGCGCGCCCGTAGATAACGGGTAGAATATGCGGCTATTTCAACAATGCTGGTTTTTTGAATGCATAACGACAAAGATCTCTCCACGTGGCAAACGTTCCGCCGACTCTGGCCGATGATTGCTCCTTTTAAAGCAGGCTTGATCGTGGCGGGTGTAGCGTTAATCCTCAACGCAGCCAGCGATACTTTTATGCTATCGCTTCTTAAACCGTTACTGGACGACGGTTTTGGTAAAACGGATCGCTCAGTGCTGCTATGGATGCCTCTGGTGGTGATCGGACTGATGATCTTACGCGGTATCACCAGCTATATCTCCAGCTACTGTATTTCCTGGGTATCAGGAAAAGTGGTGATGACCATGCGCCGTCGACTGTTCAGTCATATGATGGGCATGCCGGTTGCGTTCTTCGATAAACAGTCGACCGGAACGTTGCTGTCACGTATTACCTACGACTCCGAGCAGGTTGCCTCTTCCTCTTCCAGCGCGCTGATTACCGTTGTGCGCGAAGGCGCGTCGATTATCGGCCTGTTCGTGATGATGTTCTACTACAGCTGGCAGCTGTCGCTGATCCTTATCGTACTGGCTCCGGTCGTGTCCGTGGCTATTCGCGTCGTGTCGAAGCGCTTCCGTAATATCAGCAAGAATATGCAGAATACGATGGGACAGGTGACCACCAGCGCAGAGCAGATGCTGAAAGGGCATAAAGAAGTTCTGATTTTTGGTGGTCAGGACGTCGAAACAAAACGCTTTGATAAAGTCAGCAACAAAATGCGTCTGCAGGGAATGAAAATGGTGTCGGCCTCTTCCATCTCTGACCCGATTATTCAGCTGATTGCCTCACTGGCGCTGGCGTTCGTTCTGTACGCGGCAAGCTTCCCAAGCGTGATGGAGACGCTGACGGCAGGTACCATCACCGTGGTCTTCTCCTCCATGATCGCCCTGATGCGTCCGCTGAAGTCCCTGACAAACGTCAACGCCCAGTTCCAGCGCGGGATGGCGGCCTGTCAGACCCTGTTCAGCATTCTGGATTCCGAACAGGAAAAAGATGAAGGCAAGCGCGTCATTGAGCGCGCGAACGGTGACGTTGAGTTCCGTAATGTGACCTTCACCTATCCTGGCCGCGAAACACCGGCTCTGCGCAATATCAACCTGACCATTCCGGCAGGAAAAACCGTTGCGCTGGTAGGCCGTTCCGGCTCCGGTAAATCGACCATTGCCAGCCTGATCACCCGTTTCTACGACATTGACGAAGGTGAAATTCTGTTAGACGGCCACGATCTGCGCGAGTATACCCTGCAGTCGCTGCGTAACCAGGTGGCGCTGGTCTCCCAGAACGTGCACCTGTTCAACGATACGGTGGCAAACAACATCGCTTATGCGCGCACTGAAGAGTACAGCCGTGAGCAGATTGAGAATGCCGCGCGTATGGCCTATGCAATGGACTTTATCAACAAGATGGATAACGGTCTCGATACCATCATCGGCGAGAACGGCGTACTGCTCTCCGGTGGTCAGCGTCAGCGTATCGCCATTGCCCGCGCGCTGCTGCGTGACAGCCCGATCCTGATCCTGGACGAAGCGACCTCTGCGCTGGATACGGAATCAGAACGTGCGATTCAGTCGGCGCTGGATGAGTTGCAAAAGAACCGTACCTCGTTGGTGATTGCGCACCGTCTGTCGACTATCGAGCAGGCTGATGAAATCGTCGTGGTTGAGGATGGGGTCATTGTTGAACGCGGAAGCCATGCCGATCTGCTGGAACACCGCGGCGTTTATGCCCAGCTTCATAAGATGCAGTTCGGCGAATGATTGCACGCATCTGGTCCGGTGAATCCCCGCTGTGGCTGCTGCTTCTGCCGCTCTCCTGGCTGTACGGCCTGGTGAGCGGTGCTATTCGCCTGCTTTACCGTCTGGGGCTGAAGCAGGCATGGCGCGCGCCGGTACCGGTTGTGGTGGTGGGTAATCTTACGGCGGGTGGCAACGGTAAAACCCCGGTGGTCATCTGGCTGGTTGAGCAACTGCAACAGCGCGGTATCCGTCCCGGCGTGGTGTCGCGAGGGTATGGCGGTAAAGCGGCGAAATACCCTCTGTTGCTGACGGCGGAAACCACGACCGCCGAGGCGGGTGATGAGCCAGTATTGATTTACCAGCGTACTGGCGCCCCTGTCGCGGTCTCGCCGGTGCGCAGCGATGCCGTCCGGGCCCTGCTTGCCGAACATGCAGTACAGATAATCATCACGGATGATGGCCTGCAACACTACGCGCTGGCGCGTGATAAAGAGATTGTGGTCATTGATGGGGTTCGTCGTTTTGGTAACGGCTGGTGGCTGCCCGCCGGCCCCATGCGAGAACGGGCTTCACGCCTGAAGTCCGTGGATGCGGTGATTGTGAATGGCGGTGAGGCAAAAACGGGCGAAATCCCTATGCACCTCCAGCCTGGCATGGCCGTCAATCTTGTGACGGGCGAACGTCGTCCGGTTTCTCATTTACCTGCGCTGGTCGCCATGGCGGGTATTGGTCATCCTCCCCGCTTCTTCTCGACGCTGGAACAGGGCGGTGCCCGGCTTGAAAAACGCGTTCCGCTGGCCGATCATCAGGCGCTGTCGGTGGAACAGGTTGACGCACTGACGACGCCCGGTCAGACATTGATCATGACTGAAAAAGATGCGGTGAAATGCCGTCTCTTTGCGAAAGATAACTGGTGGTATCTGCCGGTTGACGCTGAACTCAGCGGCGAGCAGCCGGAACACTTGCTCCAGGAACTGATGGCGTTGGTGAAATAAACGCTTACGCGGTTCTGGTGGCGCTTTGACTGACAGGAAAACGCATGTCTTTACCGCAACTCTCGCTTTCAGCCGCACGTCATTTACACCTTGCCGCACAGGGGCTGCTTAAAAAGCCCCGTCGCCGTGCGCAGCCTGCCGATATTCTCTCTACCGTCCAGCGCATGTCGCTACTTCAAATCGACACCATTAACATCGTGGCCCGCAGCCCTTATCTGGTGCTGTTTAGCCGGCTGGGGGGTTATCCTTCACAGTGGCTGGATGAGTCGCTCAGCAAGGGGGAGTTGATGGAGTATTGGGCGCACGAAGCCTGCTTCCTGCCCCGTAGCGACTTTGCCCTGGTTCGTCACCGTATGCTTGCGCCGGAGAAGATGGGCTGGAAATACCGCCAGGCGTGGATGCTGGAACATGCGGCTGAAATCGAGCAGCTTATCGCGCATATTCAGGAGAACGGTCCGGTACGTTCCGCCGATTTTGAACATCCCCGGAAAGGCACGAGCGGCTGGTGGGAGTGGAAGCCACACAAACGTCATCTGGAAGGCCTGTTTACCTCAGGCAAAGTCATGGTGATTGAACGGCGTAATTTTCAGCGTGTTTACGACCTCACGCATCGCGTGATGCCGCACTGGGACGACGAGCGCGACCTGCTTTCCCGTGAGGCCGCTGAGGCCATCATGCTGGAAAACAGCGCCCGCAGCCTGGGTATTTTCCGTTCACAATGGCTGGCAGATTATTACCGTCTGCGCCAGCCCGCTCTAAAACCGCTGCTGGAAATGTGGCTCCAAGAACAGCGCATAATCCCCGTCATGGTAGAAACACTGGGCGAAATGTGGCTGCATGAGGAGCTCTTCCCGCTATTGCCTCAGGCGCTGGAAGGGAAACTTCAGGCAACCCACAGCACGGTGCTGTCGCCTTTCGATCCGGTGGTCTGGGACAGAAAACGCGCCGAGCAGCTGTTCGGTTTCAGCTACCGGCTGGAGTGTTACACCCCGGCACCCAAGCGCCAGTATGGCTACTTCGTCTTACCTCTGCTGCATAAAGGGCAACTGGTCGGGCGTATGGATGCCAAAATGCACCGCAAGACCGGTACGCTTGAAATCATTGCGCTTTATCTGGAAGAGGGCGTCAGGGTGACGGCGGCTCTGGAAAAAGGGTTAACGCTCGCCATAAGCGAATTCGCGCGCTGGCAGGGGGCTCACGATGTGACGCTGGGGCGGGTACCTGATGGATTGTTTACATCCTGTCGAAGTGGCTGGGAAACAGGCACTCCCTGAAAAAGGAATGTGTTAAGCTTTAGCGATTACCCATACGGAGGAACTATGGATCACCGTTTACTTGAAATTATTGCCTGCCCGGTATGCAACGGCAAACTCTACTACAGCCAGGACAAACAAGAGCTGATTTGCAAGCTGGACAGTCTGGCTTTCCCGCTGCGTGACGGTATTCCGGTATTGCTGGAAAACGAAGCCCGTTCCCTGGTGGCAGAAGAGAGCAAACCATGAGTTTTGTTGTCATTATTCCTGCGCGTTACGCCTCAACCCGTCTGCCGGGTAAACCGCTGGTGGATATCAATGGCAAACCGATGATCGTGCACGTTCTTGAACGTGCACGTGAGTCGGGTGCTGAGCGCGTTATCGTGGCGACCGACCATCCCGATGTGGCGCGTGCGGTTGAGGCCGCTGGTGGGGAAGTGTGTATGACCCGCGCCGATCACCAGTCTGGCACCGAGCGTCTGGCGGAAGTGGTTGAGAAATGCGGTTTCAGCGATGATACGGTCATCGTGAACGTGCAGGGTGACGAGCCGATGATCCCGGCGGTCATTATTCGTCAGGTGGCTGAAAACCTGGCGCAGCGTCAGGTCGGAATGGCCACGCTGGCGGTGCCCATTCATCATGCAGAAGAAGCGTTCAATCCGAATGCGGTGAAGGTGGTGACGGATGCTGAGGGTTATGCGCTCTATTTCTCCCGCGCCACCATTCCGTGGGATCGCGATCGCTTTGCGGTTTCAAAAGAGACTATTGGTGATACCTTCCTGCGTCACATTGGCATCTACGGCTATCGCGCTGGCTTTATTCGTCGGTATGTGAGTTGGGCGCCGAGCCCGCTGGAACATATCGAAATGCTGGAGCAGCTTCGCGTGCTCTGGTATGGCGAGAAAATCCACGTTGCTGTTGCCGAGGAGGTCCCTGGCACGGGCGTTGACACTCCTGAAGATCTTGAGCGCGTTCGCGCCGAACTGCGTTAATCCTGCCTGCATCCCTCATGGAGGGATGCACTCTCCGGTTTATTTTCTCCTGTCTTTTCCATAATTGATCTCTGCAGGGTGACATCTGCTTTCAACGCGCTCATTATAAAAGCAGTAGTCTTAATGGGGGTAATCTCATATGGAACAGCTGCGTGCCGAACTGAGTCACCTGCTTGGCGAGAAATTAAGCCGGGTTGAATGTGTGAGTGAAAAGGCTGATACCGCGCTCTGGTCGTTGTACGACAGTCAGGGAAACCCAATGCCGCTGATGGCCAGGAGCTTTACCTCGCCGGGGGTTGCCCGACAGCTCGCCTGGAAAATTTCAATGCTCGCACGGCAGGGAACCGTCCGTATGCCGACGGTTTATGGCGTGATGACGCATGAGGAGCACCCCGGCCCGGATGTGCTGCTGATTGAGCGGCTACGCGGGGTGTCTGTTGAAGCCCCGGCACGTACGCCGGAGCGCTGGGAACAGCTCAAGGACCAGATTGTCGAGGCGCTGCTGGCCTGGCATCGTCAGGATAGCCGTGGACTCGTTGGCCCGGTTGACAGTACCCAGGAAAACCTGTGGCCGCTATGGTATCGCCAGCGGGTCGAAGTGCTGTGGGGGACGCTTAACCAGTTCAATAACACCGGTTTAACCATGCAGGACAAACGTATTCTGTTCCGCACCCGCGAGTGCTTACCGGCGCTGTTTGAAGGTTTTAATGACAACTGCGTGCTGATCCACGGTAATTTCACCCTGCGCAGCATGCTCAAGGACTCCCGCAGCGATCAGCTTCTGGCCATGCTGGGGCCGGGAGTCATGCTCTGGGCACCGCGCGAATATGAGTTATTCAGGCTCAGCGACAGCGGGGCGGCGGAAGGTCTGCTTTGGCACTACCTTCAACGTGCGCCCGTTGCCGAAGCGTTTCTCTGGCGGCGCTGGCTCTATCTGCTGTGGGATGAGGTGGCGCAACTGGTGAATACCGGTCGTTTCAATCGCGCCAACTTCGATCTGGCGACAAAATCACTCCTGCCCTGGCTTGCCTGAGGACCCCTTCAGCCACTGCCAGAGGCGTCCAAGCGTCTCATAACCCACGCGATCGCTGTGCATCAGCCAGGCCGGGGACGGGATCGCCCGTTCCCAGGGGTTGAGCGGCGCGTCGATGGCCATCTGGTTTGCCGGTGCCGGAAGCGGGTGCAGGCCCTGCTTTTCAAAGAAAATCATCGCTCTTGGCAGGTGCGAGGCGGAGGTCACCAGTAAGAACGGGACATCACCAATCGCCTGCTTCACCGCAGCAGCCTCTTCTTCGGTATCTTTTGGTCGGTCCAGGGTAATGATCGATGACCGCGGCACGCCGAGCGATTCCGCCACCCTGGCCCCCGCTTCAGCCGTACTTACCGGGTTGGTTTTGGCCGCCGCACCGGTGAAGATCATTTTTGATCCCGGATTCGCCAGCCACAGGCGAATGCCTTCGTTGAGCCGTGGCAGGCTGTTGTTGATCAGGTTTGAGCTGGGGGCCCAGTCCGGGTCCCAGGTATAGCCGCCGCCCAGCACCACGATATAGGCTACTTTCTGATTACCCTGCCATGTTGGGTACCTGTTTTCGATGGGACGTAACAGGCCATCCGCGACCGGTTGCAGGCTCAGCAGCAGCAAGACCAGCCAGCCGAACGTAATAAGCGTTTTGCCACTTTTCTGAAAGCGACTGAACCACACCAGCGCCAACCCCAGCGCGATGATGAGCAGCAGGAGCGGAAGGGGAAGCATCATCCCTCCCACATATTTCTTCAGGGTAAAAAGCATCCTTTTTGGTTCCTTTTTTAACCATATAGCAGGTGAATACCCGTGATATTACACCAGAGAGGTTCATTCTCCGCGCGGGTGTGACAAAATAGCGGTTTTGCAGTTAGCGAGTGGAACTCTCCCAATGCGGGATCGCAATTTTGATGACATCGCGGAAAAGTTTTCGCGCAACATTTATGGCACCACTAAAGGGCAGCTTCGGCAGACGATCCTCTGGCAGGATCTGGACACGATTCTGGCCACCTTCGGGGGGCAAACGTTGCGCGTGCTGGACGCCGGAGGCGGTGAAGGACAGACGGCCATAAAAATGGCGGAACGCGGTCATCACGTCACGCTTTGCGATCTTTCTGCTGAAATGGTCGCCCGTGCGACGCGTGCAGCGGAAGAGAAAGGTGTGAGCGACAACATGCATTTTATACAATGCGCCGCTCAGGACATTGCACAGCATTTGGAAACCCAGGTTGATCTGATATTGTTTCATGCGGTGCTGGAGTGGGTAGCCGATCCGCAAAGCGTGTTACAAACCCTGTGGTCGATGTTGCGCCCGGGCGGCACGCTGTCGCTGATGTTCTACAATGCTAACGGCTTCCTGATGCACAACATGGTTGCAGGTAACTTTGACTATGTTCAGGTCGGGATGCCTAAAAAGAAAAAGCGCACGCTTTCCCCGGACTATCCGCGCGATCCGCAGCAGGTTTATGGCTGGCTGGAAGCGATCGGCTGGAAGATAACCGGGAAGACGGGCGTCAGGGTGTTTCATGATTATCTGCGTGAAAAACACAAACAGCGTGACTGTTTTGACACCTTAACAGAATTAGAAACGCGGTATTGCCGTCAGGAGCCTTTTGTCAGCCTTGGCCGCTATATTCACGTCACCGCGCACAAGCCGCAGATGCAAGGATAACCTATGAGTGAATTTTCCCAGACAGTCCCCGAACTGGTTGCCTGGGCCAGGAAAAACGATTTCTCCATCTCGCTGCCGGTAGACAGACTCTCTTTCCTGCTGGCGGTGGCCACGCTGAACGGCGAACGGCTGGACGGGGAAATGAGCGAGGGTGAACTGGTGGACGCGTTCCGCCATGTCAGTGATGCGTTTGAGCAAACCAGCGAAACCATTAGCGTGCGTGCCAACAACGCAATCAACGATATGGTGCGTCAACGTCTGCTGAACCGCTTTACCAGCGAGCAGGCGGAAGGAAACGCCATCTATCGCCTGACGCCACTGGGCATTGGCATTACCGATTACTACATCCGCCAGCGCGAATTTTCCACGCTGCGTCTCTCGATGCAGCTCTCGATTGTGGCGGGTGAGCTTAAGCGTGCCGCTGATGCCGCGGATGAAAACGGTGATGAGTTCCACTGGCACCGTAACGTCTACGCCCCGCTGAAATACTCGGTGGCGGAAATTTTCGACAGTATCGATCTGACCCAGCGTCTGATGGACGAACAGCAGCAGCAGGTGAAAGACGATATCGCGCAACTGCTGAATAAAGACTGGCGTGCGGCCATCTCCAGCTGCGAACTGCTGCTCTCAGAAACCTCCGGCACGCTGCGCGAATTGCAGGATACGCTGGAGGCGGCGGGGGATAAGCTGCAGGCAAACCTGCTGCGCATTCAGGATGCGACTCTGGCGCATGACGATCTGCATTTTATCGACCGTCTGGTCTTTGATTTGCAGAGCAAGCTCGATCGCATTATCAGCTGGGGCCAGCAGTCGATCGACCTGTGGATCGGCTACGATCGCCACGTGCATAAATTTATCCGTACCGCGATCGATATGGATAAAAACCGCGTCTTTGCTCAGCGTCTGCGCCAGTCGGTACAGACCTATTTCGATGCGCCATGGGCGCTGACCTACGCCAACGCCGATCGTCTGCTGGATATGCGCGACGAAGAGATGGCGTTGCGCGATGAAGAGGTGACCGGTGAACTGCCACCGGATCTGGAATATGAAGAATTTAACGAAATTCGCGAGCAACTTGCGGCCATGATCGAAGAACAGCTCGCTGTCTACAAAACCAGACAAGTGCCGCTGGATCTTGGCCTCGTGGTGCGCGACTATCTGGCGCAATATCCTCGCGCGCGCCACTTCGACATTGCCCGCATTGTAGTAGACCAGGCGGTACGCCTGGGCATCGCGCAAGCAGATTTCACCGGACTGCCGCCGAAGTGGCAGCCAATTAACGATTACGGAGCCAAGGTACAGGCGCATGTCATTGACAAATATTGAACAAGTGATGCCGGTTAAGCTGGCACAGGCGCTGGCGAATCCGTTATTTCCGGCGCTGGACAGCCAGCTGCGTGCCGGTCGTCACATTGGCCTCGACGAGCTGGATAATCACGCCTTTTTGATGGACTTCCAGGAGTACCTGGAAGAGTTTTACGCACGCTACAACGTGGAGCTCATTCGCGCGCCGGAAGGGTTTTTCTACCTGCGCCCACGCTCCACGACGCTGATTCCGCGTTCCGTACTCTCCGAGCTGGATATGATGGTCGGCAAAATTCTGTGCTACCTCTATCTCAGCCCTGAACGTCTGGCCAATGAAGGTATCTTCACCCAGCAGGAGCTTTACGATGAGCTATTAACGCTGGCAGATGAGAGCAAGCTGCTTAAGCTGGTCAATAACCGTTCAACGGGGTCGGATCTCGATCGTCAGAAATTACAGGAAAAAGTCCGCTCTTCCCTGAACCGTCTGCGCCGTCTGGGGATGGTCTGGTTTATGGGCCACGACAGCAGCAAATTCCGCATTACGGAATCTGTCTTCCGCTTCGGCGCCGATGTGCGTGCGGGTGACGACGCGCGTGAAGCGCAGCTTCGCATGATCCGCGACGGTGAAGCGATGCCGGTGGAAAACCATTTGCAGCTCAATGATGAGCATGAAGAGAATCTGCCGGATAGCGGGGAGGAAGAGTAATGATTGAACGCGGTAAATTTCGCTCACTGACGCTGATTAACTGGAACGGTTTCTTTGCCCGAACGTTCGATCTGGACGAGCTGGTGACAACCCTCTCCGGCGGTAACGGTGCGGGGAAATCCACCACCATGGCGGCGTTTGTCACGGCGTTGATCCCTGACCTGACGCTGCTCCACTTCCGTAACACCACCGAAGCGGGGGCGACAAGCGGCTCCCGCGATAAAGGCCTCCACGGTAAGCTGAAGGCCGGTGTCTGCTATTCGGTGCTGGATGTCATTAACTCCCGTCATCAGCGTGTGGTGGTGGGCGTGCGACTGCAACAGGTGGCCGGGCGCGACCGTAAAGTCGATATTAAACCGTTCGCCATTCAGGGACTGCCAACCTCAATGCAGCCGACGGCGCTGCTGACGGAAACCCTGAACGAACGCCAGGCGCGCGTACTGACGCTGCAGGAGCTGAAAGATAAGCTTGAGACTATCGAAGGCGTGCAGTTCAAGCAGTTCAACTCGATTACCGACTACCACTCTCTGATGTTCGATCTGGGCGTGGTGGCGCGTCGTCTGCGCACGGCATCTGACCGTAGCAAATATTACCGTCTGATCGAAGCGTCCCTGTACGGCGGGATCTCCAGTGCCATTACCCGCTCCCTGCGCGACTACCTGCTACCGGAAAACAGCGGGGTACGGAAGGCGTTCCAGGATATGGAAGCGGCGCTGCGTGAAAACCGCATGACGCTGGAAGCCATTCGCGTTACCCAGTCTGACCGCGATCTGTTTAAACACCTGATCAGCGAGGCCACCAACTACGTGGCGGCGGACTACATGCGTCACGCCAACGAGCGCCGCGTGCATCTCGATCAGGCATTAGAGTATCGTCGCGAGCTCTTTACCTCCCGTAAACAGCTGGTGGCCGAGCAGTATAAGCACGTTGAAATGGCGCGTGAACTGGGCGAACACAACGGTGCTGAGGGCGATCTGGAAGCCGATTATCAGGCTGCCAGCGATCACCTGAACCTGGTGCAAACCGCACTGCGTCAGCAGGAAAAAATCGAGCGCTATGAAGCGGATCTCGATGAACTGCAAATTCGTCTCGAAGAGCAAAATGAAGTGGTGGCCGAAGCCGCCGAGATGCAGGAAGAGAACGAAGCCCGCGCCGAAGCCGCCGAGCTGGAAGTGGATGAGCTGAAAAGCCAGCTTGCCGATTACCAGCAGGCGCTGGACGTGCAGCAGACGCGTGCGATTCAGTACACCCAGGCCCTGCAGGCGTTACAGCGCGCAAAAGAGCTGTGCCATCTGCCCGACTTAACGCCGGACAGCGCCGACGAATGGCTGGAAACCTTCCAGGCAAAAGAGCAGGAAGCAACGGAAAAACTGCTTTCCCTCGAACAGAAAATGAGCGTCGCGCAAACGGCGCACAGCCAGTTTGAGCAGGCCTATCAGCTGGTGGTGGCGATTAATGGCCCGCTGGCCCGTAACGAAGCGTGGGATGTTGCCCGCGAGCTGCTGCGCGATGGGGTGAACCAGCGCCATCTGGCCGAGCAGGTTCAGCCGCTGCGTATGCGTCTTAACGAGCTGGAACAGCGCCTGCGCGAGCAGCAGGAAGCCGAGCGTCTGCTGGCGGAGTTCTGCAAGCGCCAGGGGAAAAATTACGATTTCGACGAGCTTGAAGCCCTGCATCAGGAGCTGGAAGCCCGTATTGCCGCGCTCTCCGATTCCGTATCCAGCGCCAGCGAACAGCGCATGACCCTGCGCCAGGAGCTGGAGCAGCTTCAGTCCCGCTCTCAGGCGCTGCTGCAGCGTGCGCCGGTCTGGCTGGCGGCCCAGAGCAGCCTTAACCAGTTGAGTGAGCAGTGTGGCGAGCAATTCGAATCCAGCCAGGAAGTCACTGAATACCTGCAGCAGTTGCTGGAGCGCGAGCGCGAGGCGATTGTTGAGCGTGATGAAGTGGGTGCGCGCAAGCGTGACGTCGACGAAGAAATTGAGCGCTTAAGCCAGCCGGGCGGTGCGGAAGACCCGCGTCTCAATGCCCTGGCGGAGCGTTTTGGCGGCGTGCTGCTGTCCGAAATTTATGACGATGTCGGTCTGGATGATGCGCCGTACTTCTCGGCGCTGTATGGCCCGTCTCGTAACGCGATTGTGGTCCCGGATCTGTCGCTGATTTCTGAACAGCTTGCCGGTCTGGAAGATTGCCCGGAAGATCTCTACCTGATTGAAGGGGATCCGCAGTCATTTGATGACAGCGTATTCAGCGTCGATGAGCTGGAAAAAGCGGTGGTGGTGAAAATCGCCGATCGCCAGTGGCGTTATTCCCGCTTCCCGGAACTGCCGCTGTTTGGCCGCGCCGCGCGTGAAAGCCGCATTGAAAGCCTGCACGCCGAACGTGAAACGCTGTCTGAACGTTTTGCGACTCTGTCGTTTGACGTCCAGAAAACCCAGCGCCTGCACCAGGCGTTCAGCCGCTTTATCGGTAGCCATCTGGCCGTGGCCTTTGAAGCTGACCCGGAAGCGGAAATTCGCAAGCTCAACACCCGCCGTGGTGAGCTGGAGCGTGCGATTGCCGCGCACGAAAATGATAACCAGCAGAGCCGCGTCCAGTTCGAGCAGGCGAAAGAGGGCGTTGCGGCCCTTAACCGTATCCTGCCGCGCCTGAATCTGCTGGCCGATGACACGCTGGCTGACCGTGTGGATGAGATCCAGGAACGTCTGGATGAAGCGCAGGAAGCCGCCCGCTTTGTGCAGCAGCACGGTAACCAGCTGGCGAAGCTGGAGCCCGTCGTGTCTGTGCTGCAGAGCGACCCGGAACAGTTCGAGCAGTTAAAAGAAGATTATGCCTGGTCGCAGCAGGTGCAGCGAGAAGCGCGCCAGCAGGCGTTTGCCCTGACGGAAGTGGTGCAGCGCCGTGCCCACTTCGGCTACTCCGACTCGGCCGAAATGCTGAGCGGTAACAGCGATCTGAACGAAAAATTGCGTCAGCGCCTTGAGCAGGCTGAAGCGGAACGTACCCGCGCCCGTGAAGCGATGCGCAGCCACTCCGCTCAGCTGAACCAGTACAACCAGGTGCTGGCTTCACTGAAAAGCTCCTTCGATACCAAGAAAGAGCTGCTCAACGATCTGCACAAAGAGCTTCAGGACATCGGCGTGCGTGCTGACAGCGGGGCAGAAGAGCGGGCGCGCATTCGTCGTGACGAATTGCATGCCCAGCTCAGTAATAACCGCGCACGTCGCAATCAGCTGGAAAAAGCGCTGACCTTCTGTGAAGCGGAAATGGATAACCTGACCCGTCGCCTGCGCAAGCTTGAGCGCGACTACCATGAAATGCGTGAGCAGGTCGTGAGTGCGAAGGCGGGCTGGTGTGCGGTCATGCGGATGGTGAAAGACAATAACGTTGAACGTCGTCTGCACCGCCGTGAACTGGCCTACCTCTCTGCCGATGAGCTGCGTTCCATGTCGGATAAGGCGCTGGGTGCGCTGCGTCTGGCGGTGGCAGATAACGAGCATCTGCGCGATGTTCTGCGGATGTCAGAGGATCCGAAGCGTCCGGAACGTAAAATTCAGTTCTTCGTGGCGGTTTACCAGCACCTGCGCGAGCGTATTCGTCAGGACATTATCCGTACCGACGATCCGGTTGAAGCCATCGAGCAGATGGAAATCGAACTGGGGCGTCTGACGGAAGAGCTGACCTCCCGTGAGCAGAAGCTGGCGATCAGCTCCCGCAGCGTGGCGAACATCATCCGCAAAACCATTCAGCGCGAGCAGAACCGTATTCGCCAGCTGAACCAGGGGCTGCAGAGCGTGTCGTTTGGTCAGGTGAACAGCGTGCGCCTCAACGTCAACGTGCGTGAAGCCCACGCGACGCTGCTGGAAGTGCTGTCTGAGCAGCATGAGCAGCATCAGGACCTGTTCAACAGCAACCGTCTGACCTTCTCTGAAGCGCTGGCGAAGCTGTATCAGCGCCTGAACCCGCAGATTGATATGGGGCAGCGTACGCCACAAACCATCGGTGAAGAGCTGCTGGATTACCGTAACTACCTGGAGATGGAAGTTGAGGTAAACCGTGGCTCCGACGGCTGGCTGCGTGCGGAATCCGGCGCGCTCTCCACCGGTGAAGCGATCGGTACCGGGATGTCGATTCTGGTGATGGTTGTACAGAGCTGGGAAGATGAAGCGCGTCGTCTGCGCGGGAAAGACATCTCCCCATGCCGACTGCTGTTCCTGGATGAAGCGGCGCGTCTCGACGCCCGATCCATCGCCACGCTGTTTGAGCTTTGCGAACGTCTCGATATGCAGCTCATCATTGCGGCACCGGAAAACATCAGTCCGGAAAAAGGGACCACCTATAAACTGGTGCGTAAGGTGTTCCAGAACAGTGAGCACGTACACGTTGTCGGGCTGCGCGGTTTTGCCCCGCAGCCGCCGGAGTCATTGCCGGATGCGGCTGGCGCTTCGTAGCGTATTTTTATCAATAATGTAGCCATCTGTCCTGCCGGGCGGTGCTACGCACAACATGTCTTTTTTAAACGCAACCCCTCCGGGTTGCGTTTTTATTTTAATGTAAGATGTTTTAAAGTTTTTATTAAGTAAATATAAAGACCTTCTGATAATAACTTTGTCGCTGCAATTTATTCACGCCATAAATGAATCTGGCCGTATTTACGTATTATAAATAAAATTATTTGTTTTTATATTGATGAGATTTATTGGTTGCAGTCGGAATGCCCTCTCTATACGCAAAGCTCGCTTCCCGAGTGGTATTGAAAACGTTCTGAGTGAACAATAGAATAATAATGTGTAATCTTCTTTTAATGGAAATGGTAATATTATGAAATCAGGAACAAGGAAGTTGTTCGCTGTCATACAAATTGCGTTACAGCTGCTTCCTCCCTCATCAGTACTCTATTTGTCTCCGGTATTTAACGCCAGCGCGCAGGAAAAAATATCTTCTCCTGAAAAAGTATCGGCAAAAAATTCAGATCAAGGTGCAGACAGCATCGCGCAAACGGCCGTTCAGGCAGGCTCCCTGCTCAGCAGCGACAACGCCTCTGACGCCCTCGTCAGCACGGTGGTCAACGCCGCCACCGGCAAGGCGGCCTCCAGCGTGCAGGAGTGGCTGAGCCAGTTTGGCACCGCCCGGGTGAATATCAACACCGATGAACATTTCACGCTTAATGATTCCGATCTGGATTTACTGCTTCCGTTATATAACGGAAAAGAAAACCTGCTTTTCACCCAGTTAGGTGGCCGCCGTCACGATGACCGTAATATTGTCAATGGTGGGTTTGGCTATCGTCATTTTAATGATAACTGGATGTGGGGAACCAATATTTTCTACGATCGGCAGGTTTCCGGTAATGAGCATCAGCGTCTCGGTTTTGGCACCGAGTTGGGATGGGATTACTTGAAGTTGTCCGCGAACGGTTATTTACGTCTGAGCGACTGGATGTCCTCTTCCCGCTATGAAGATTACGACGAGCGTGTGGCGAACGGATTTGATATTCGCGCCACCGGTTATTTACCGGCGTACCCGCAGTTAGGGGCGAATATTATTTACGAACAGTATTTTGGCGACAGCGTCGGACTGTTTGGCGATGACGAAGACGACAGACAAAAAGATCCCTATGCCGTCACGGTCGGCGTGAACTACACGCCGGTACCGCTGGTGACGATGGGTCTGAACCAGAAGATGGGCAAGAGCGGTGAGAATGACACCCAGGTGAACCTGGCGCTGACCTGGACGCCGGGTGTGCCGCTGAGTGCTCAGCTCGATCCGTCGCAGGTGTCGCAGCGCCGCACTCTGCAGGGTGGCCGAATGGATCTGGTCGATCGCAACAACAACATCGTGCTGGAGTACCGCAAGCAGGAGCTGATTTCCCTCTCGCTGCCACCGGAACTGGAAGGGGCGGAGCAGTCAAAACAGGCCGTGACGGCGAAGGTGAAAGCGAAGCACGGTCTCGATCGCATTGAATGGCGGGGCGACAGCTTCTTCAGCCACGGCGGGAAAATCACGGCGGGCAGCAGCCCGGAACAGGTTGTCATGACGCTGCCGGTCTGGCAGGGCAGCGGCAGCAACAGCTACACCCTGAGTGCCACCGCGTGGGATAAAAAGGGCAATGCCTCGTCGCCGGAGCGGATAAACGTTACGGTGAACGGGATCGACGTCAACACCCTGCAGTCCACGACCACGGTTTCGTCGGCTAAGGTACCAGCAGACGGAAAAAGCACTGCTGTGGTGAGCGTGACGCTCAAAACCAGCGCGGGTGAAGCCGCAACGGGCCTGGCTTCACGTCTGACGGCCAAGCTGACTTCATCGGTCACCGCTGCTGCGAAAGCCGCGGGGGCGATAACCGACAAGGCGCCGACGATGGGGGCCTTTACGGAGTCCGGCAGCGGCATCTACACGGCCACGCTGATCAGCGGTACTACGCCGGACACCCTGACCATTCAGCCGTTGATTGATGGCACCATAACACTGGCCACCGCGACGCTGATTGAAGAGGCGACGGTCGTTTTACCGCAGTTAACCACGCTTGATACCTCCGCAAACAGCGCGCTGGCGAGCGGCAGCGCGCCTATCACCCTGACGGCACACGTGACGGATCAGTACGGCAAGGTGCTGAAAGATGCCGTGGTGAACTGGTCTGCCGACAGTGCTCAGGCGGTACTTTCGGCTTCTCAGACCAGTACCGATGAGACCGGCGCCGCGCAAATCCAGGTGTCCAGTAAGGATGTCATTACCACGGTGGTGACGGCGCAATTGCAGGGCGGCAATGCTCTGAGCTCGCCATCACTGACGTTCACCGCTGATATGTCCACGGCAAAAGTGGTGGCGATTGACAGTGAGAAAGACAGGGTGGTGGCGAACAATACCGACACTAGCGTGGTAACGGCGCAGGTCACGGACGGCTACAGCCATCCGGTCTCCGGCGTGACGGTGAACTGGACGGTGAAAATGGACGATACGGCGGTTGCCACGAAAACATCGACCACCGACAGCAGCGGTAATGCGGTGTTGTCCCTGAAGTCGTCAAAAACCGGCACCATTACGGTGAATGCAGAAGTCAACGGCACCACCCAGGAAACGAACCCGATCACCTTTGTGGCGGATACCAGCACGGTAGTGATCAGCCAGATTACACCCGACAAGCAACAAGGGGTGGCAAACGGCACGGACAGCATCACCTATCAAGCCACGGTGACAGATGCGAAGGGGAACGCGATCGCGGGCGCGACGGTGAACTGGTCGGCGGATAACCGCGATGTGAAGCTGAGTGCCGCGCAGACCACCAGCGCCGCAGACGGCACGTCGCAGATGACGATCACCTCCGTTAAGGCGGGCGATGTGGTGGTAACGGTGCAGACCAGCGAGGCGACGCCAAAGGCGGCGAATAAGGTGACTTTCGTGGCGGACGCTGCGACAGCGAAGGTCACCGGCATCCAGGCAGATAAAACGCAGGCGGTGGCTGACGGTGCCGATGTGATCACCTGGACGGCCACAGTGACGGATGCGAACGATAACGTGGTGACGGGGACCACCCTGAACTGGAGCACCACCCAGGACGGTGTGACGCTTACGCCAGCCAGTAGCGATACTGACGTTAATGGCACGGCGACCACTGCGGGAACCTCAGTGAAAGCGGGCACGGCGGTCAAGGTGACGGCAACGCCAGCGACGAACACCAGCGGTGAGAAAACCGACGGTGCGGTGACATTTATCGGAGATGTCAAAACAGCAACGGTGGCCTCCCTGACGCCGTCTTCCACCCATGTGTCGATAAACGGGAGTGGGGTTACCTATACCGCAGTGGTAACTGATGCTAACGGTAACCCGTTACAGGGGGAGACGGTCACCTGGACAACCACTATGAATACATTGTCTGCAACGGAAACCACGACTAACAGTTCCGGTAAAACAAGCGTAACGCTGAGAGGTGGGACCCGTGGGGGGGCGACGGTAACGGCTACGGCAGGCGGCACCACGCTGGAAGACAGCAGTGTGGATTTCTTTGATACTGTCTCTTATGACTGGAGTGTCACGGGTGCATCAGGACAATATAAAGGTGACGTTATTACGGATTATTCAACGGTCGGATTTATCGCCACAGGTGATACGGAAGGACCAACATCTTTATATAAAAGCGGACGTTCGGGTCAGCCAGCAACGACCTTGACCGTGCCGATGAAGGATGATAACGGTGTTGTTCACAGCGTTGTATTTAAAGGCGTCAGACAAACAGAGGGATGTACTACTGTTCCGTTTAACGACGCCACTGTCTGCCAATCTTTACGTAATAAACCGCAACTGAATTATTACGCAAGCGATAATCCGTCGTTACCTAAGGGGAGCTATGAGGGCGTGATTACGTTTGATGGTCAGGACTACGATACCCAGACTCGGCTATTAAGTTATCACATCAATACTCTCTTAACCGTAGAGTAATTCCTTCCCCCCGCAGCACCCTGCTGCGGGGGTTTTCTCTTATCACTTAACTTCTTTCTTCCGCTGCGTTATCTTTAAGCTTCTTTACATAAGGTAAGGCAACACTGATTACGCCTTTCTATAATGAAGAAAAGCCCCATTGTGATGGGCATGTCGTGAGAAAACAGGGGGCAAGGGATGTTGCTAAAGAATCAATGTGGTCGTCAGCTGTCAGCACTCGGTTTGTGCCTGACAGTGATGTTTGCTCCACTGTTAACCGCTCAGGCCGATGAGCCTGAAATCGTGCCGACTGACAGCTCCGCCACGACCGGCGCGCAGCCGACGTCGCTGTCGCAACCGCTGGATCAATCTCCGGCGACGGCGATTATGGCCGGCATCAGGCCGTTACCGGAGGGTATCGACGCAGAGTCTCTTAGTCAGCAGCTGCGCTCCGGGCTTCCTGCCGGATACACACCCGCCTATATTAACCAGCTCACGCTGCTGTATGCGGCACGCGATATGAAACCCATGTGGGAAAACCGGGATGCCGTGCGCGCCTTCCAGCAACAGCTGGCGGAAGTGGCGATAGCAGGTTTCCAGCCTCAGTTTACGCAGTGGGTGGAGCTGTTGACCGACCCGGCGGTTACCGGTCAGGCACGGGATGTGGTACTGTCTGACGCCATGATGGGCTACCTGCAGTTTGTGGCAGGTATTCCGGTCAACGGCAACCGCTGGTTGTACAGTGATAAGCCTTACAAGCTGGCGACGCCAGCCCTGTCAGTGATTAATCAGTGGCAACTGGCCCTGGACAACGGTCAGTTGCCGCAGTTTATTGCCAGCCTCGCGCCGGCGCATCCGCAATATGCCACGATGCATCAGTCGCTGCTTACGCTGGTGGCGGATTCCCGTCCGTGGCCGCAGATGCGCGGTACCGCGACGCTGCGTCCGGGACAATGGAGCAGCGATGTTCCCGCCCTGCGTGAAATTCTGAAACGTTCCGGTCTTCTGGACAGCGGACCGAAGATAGCCCTTCCAGGCGATGAGGCGCAAGACGCGGTGGTTAGCCCGTCAGCCTCGGTAAAAGAGAAGAGGTTGAGTGATAAGCCTGCAGCTTACGATCGGGAACTGGTTGCGGCGGTTAAACAGTTCCAGGCGGCTCAGGGGCTGGGCGCGGACGGCGTAATCGGTAAATCAACACGTGACTGGCTGAACGTTTCACCTGCGCAACGCGCCGGGGTGCTGGCGCTGAACATCCAGCGGTTGCGCTTGCTGCCGGGCACGCTCTCCACCGGGATAATGGTTAACATTCCGGCGTATTCGCTGGTCTATTACCAGAACGGCAGCGAAGTATTGGCGTCGCGCGTCATTGTCGGGCGGCCGGATCGCAAAACACCGCTGATGAGCAGCGCGCTGAATAACGTGGTCGTCAACCCGCCGTGGAATGTGCCGCCGACGCTGGCGCGTAAAGACATTCTGCCGAAGGTGTGGAACGATCCGGGTTATCTGGAACGTCATGGCTATACGGTGATGCGCGGCTGGAACAGCAAAGAAGCGATTGATCCTTATATGGTCGACTGGTCGACGATCACGCCGTCGAATCTGCCGTTCCGTTTCCAGCAGGCCCCCGGGGCGCATAACTCGCTGGGGCGCTACAAATTCAATATGCCGAGTTCAGAAGCGATCTATCTGCACGATACCCCGAATCACAATCTGTTCCAGAAAGAGACCCGTGCGCTAAGTTCTGGCTGTGTACGCGTGAACAAAGCCTCGGAGCTGGCCAACATGCTGCTGCAGGATGCGGGCTGGAACGACACCCGTATTTCGGATGCCCTGAAACAGGGGGATACGCGTTACGTGAATATCCGACACAATATTCCGGTCAATCTCTACTACCTGACGGCGTTTGTAGGTGAAGACGGGCGTACCCAGTACCGTACAGATATTTACAATTATGATCTCACCGCGCGATCCGGTGCACAAATTTTGCCAAAAGCGGAACAATTAATCAGGTAAATGAAGCAGTTCGGGAAAAATGATTGTCGTAAGTTATGGTGAACACGGGGCGATATCGCTGTAAGCCGCGTGTTCACTGGGGTTGGGCGCCTTGACGTACCCGGTTTTGCCAGTTATGGTGCCCTTCGTGCGCTAAGCATATTACGATTTCTTTGACCTGTAGACCTGATTATCATGGACAAATTTGACGCTAATCGCCGCAAACTGCTGGCGTTAGGTGGTGTTGCGCTTGGCGCAGCGGCCATCTTGCCGACGCCAGCATTTGCCACCCTCTCGACACCTCGTCCGCGAGTTTTAACGCTCAACAATCTTCACACCGGTGAGTCGCTAAAAGCGGAGTTCTTCGATGGCAGAGGCTATATTCAGGATGAATTAGCAAGACTTAACCATTTTTTCCGTGATTTCCGCGCGAATAAAGTAAAAGCCATCGATCCAGGACTGTTTGACCAGCTTTTCCGCCTTCAGGGCCTGCTGGGTACCAGCAAGCCGGTGCAGCTTATTTCGGGTTATCGTTCCATTGATACCAATAATGAGCTGCGCGCCCACAGTCGCGGGGTAGCGAAAAAAAGCTACCACACGAAGGGACAGGCAATGGATTTCCATATTGAGGGCGTTTCGTTAGCCAATATTCGCAAAGCTGCGTTATCTATGCGCGCAGGTGGTGTAGGATATTACCCCAGCAGCAACTTTGTGCATATTGATACCGGTCCGGTCCGGCACTGGTAATAACGAAACACAGGAGCAGTATGAACTATCGTATTATTCCGGTTACCGCGTTCTCCCAGAATTGTTCACTTATCTGGTGCGAACAAACTAATCTGGCCGCGCTTGTCGATCCCGGCGGCGACGCTGAGAAAATCAAGCAGGAAGTCGCCGACAGCGGTGTGACGCTGATGCAAATTTTGCTGACGCATGGTCACCTTGACCATGTTGGCGCAGCGGCGGAACTGGCACAACATTATGGCGTGCCCGTGATTGGTCCGGAAAAAGAAGATGAGTTCTGGCTGCAGGGGTTACCTGCCCAAAGCCGCATGTTTGGCCTTGATGAGTGTCAGCCTCTGACGCCCGATCGCTGGCTAAACGAAGGAGAGCGCGTTAACGTAGGGAATGTGACTTTACAGGTGTTGCATTGTCCTGGGCATACGCCAGGCCATATTGTCTTCTTTGATGACCAGTCCCGTCTGCTGATTTCCGGCGATGTGATTTTCAAAGGTGGCGTAGGACGCAGCGATTTTCCGCGCGGCGATCACGGGCAGTTGATTCAGTCGATTAAACAGAAGTTGTTGCCGCTGGGTGATGACGTGACGTTTATCCCTGGACACGGCCCGATGTCGACGCTGGGCTATGAACGGCTCCACAACCCGTTCCTTCAGGATGAAATGCCTGTCTGGTAACCCGAAATAAAAAAAAAGCCTGCATAACGCAGGCTTTTTTATGGACGCATATTACAGTACGGCGACAATCGCTTCGCACAATGGCGCCATGTTGTCAGGCGTCATACCCGCAACGTTCACGCGGCCAGACGCCACGGCGTACACGCCAAACTCTTCACGCAGACGCAGAACCTGCTCTTTGGTCAGGCCGCTGAAAGAGAACATACCGTTCTGTTTGGTGATAAAGCTGAAGTCGCGGTCAGCACCTTTCTCCGCCAGAGTGTTCACAAACAGCAGACGCATGCGCTGGATACGCTGACGCATATCGTTCAGCTCTTGTTCCCAGATGGCGCGCAGCGCATCGTTGCTCAGAATAGTGGCAACAACAGAGGCACCGTGTGCTGGTGGGTTAGAGTAGTTCGCACGGATAACCGACTTCATCTGGCTGAAGGCACGTTCAGCGGTCTCTTCGTTTGCCGCAACCAGCGTACAGGCACCTACACGCTCATTATACAGACCGAAGTTCTTGGAGTAGGAGCTTGCAACAATCAGCTCTTGATGGACGGCTGCGAACGCGCGCAGACCTTCGGCGTCTTCTTCCAGACCACGGGCGAAGCCCTGGTAGGCAAAGTCAAACAGCGGCAGCCAGCCTTTCTCAACAGAAAGTTTAGCCAGCTGTTCCCACTGCTCAAGCGTTGGATCGATACCGGTTGGGTTGTGGCAGCAGCCGTGGAACAGCACCACGTCGCCTGCCTGCGCGTCGCTCAGGCTTGCTAGCAGGCCGTCAAAGTCAAGAGAGTGGTTTGCCGCATCATAGTAAGCATATTCGCGCACTTCGAGACCCGCAGAGTTGAAGACGCTCTTGTGGTTTGGCCAGCTTGGGTTGCTCACCCAGACGCGCTTAACAGAAGTGTTTTTCGCAAGGAAATCCGCCGCCACGCGCAGAGCACCGGTACCGCCAGGGGTCTGTGCTGTGCGGGCTCGTTTGTCACTTACAATTGCGCTGCCTTTACCGAACAGCAGCTCCTGGGTGCAGCGACCAAATTCAGGGATACCATCAATACCGAGGTAGTTTTTGGTGGTTTCATTTTCCAGCAGATACTGCTCAGCTTTCTTGACGCTGGTCAGTACCGGAGTTTTGCCGGTTTCATCTTTATATACACCAATACCCAGGTTGATTTTGCCAGGGCGGTCGTCGGCACGAAACAGATCGGCCAGGCCCAGAATCGGGTCGGCAGGAGCGGCGGTAATGTTCTCAAACATGACGAAGTTCCATTGTGATTACAGAAGTGAAATCCGCTATCAGGTTAACGGTAGATTTACAAAATGCCAACCGTTTGCGACGAAAAGCGTGCGGCTTTTCAAAAGTCGCTATTATTTTCTGTCGGGCATAAAAAAACAGGGCCGAAGCCCTGTTCATTAAGCATATAACATAGTGGTGTTCTGATTAGAACTGGTAGGTCACAGCCATTGCAACCTGGTCGTCTTTACCGTTCACGATGCCGACGTTACGAGAGTAGTCGGTGTCGTCGATCAGGTTCAGCTGGTAGTCAACATAGATGTTGAAGTTTTTGTTGAAGTAGTAAGTCGCACCCAGTTCAACGAATTTCTGCAGGTCAGCATCGCCGCCAGAGAAGGTGCCACGCTGTGCCAGGTTTTTACCTTTAGACTGAACGTAGGACACGGACGGACGCAGACCGAAGTCGAACTGGTACTGAGCGATCACTTCGAAGTTCTGAGTTTTGTTCGCGAATGAACCGTCAGCTTCACGGGTCATGTTGCGGGTTTCAGCGTAGGTGGTCGCCAGGTAGATGTTGTTCGCGTCGTATTTCGCGCCAACTGCCCATGCTTCAGCTTTTTCGCCTTTACCGTCAGCGCTCTGCGCATTAGTACGGTCAGAGTTGCTGTAAGCACCGATCAGGCCGAAACCTTCGCCGAATTCATAGCCCAGAGAGGTACCGAAGCCGTCACCGTTAGCCGTTCTCACGTCGGTACGCTCGTTTTTACCCTGATACTGCAGGCCCAGGCTCAGACCGTCAACCAGACCGAAGAAGTCAGAGTTGCGGTAGGTCAGCAGACCAGAGTTACGGCCAGTCATGAAGTTATCGGAGTAGTTAGCCCAGGTCATACCAGAGAAGGATGGGGCCATATCGGTATAAGATTCTACATCGTATACGATACCGTAGTTACGGCCGTAATCGATGGAGCCCGCATCACCGGCTTTCAGACCAGCGAACGCCAGACGGGTACGCTGAGTCTGGTTGCTTTCTGCCTGGCTTGCCAGCGCACGGTATTCCCACTGACCGTAACCGGTCAGCTGGTCATTAATTTGAGTTTCGCCTTTGAAACCGATCTGAGCATAGGTTGCATCGCTGCTGTCAGTGTTGTCACCTGAAGTCACGAAGTCGTGCTCACCCACAACTTTCCCGTACAGATCCAGTTTGTTGCCGTTTTTGTTATAGATTTCTGCAGCGTTAGCTGCACCGGCTACCAGCAGGGCAGGGATTACCACTGCCAGAATATTGCGCTTCATCATTATTTATTACCCTCATTGGTTTTTTTATGACACTCGCCACTGCCGTCAATAAATTCTGTCAATAAATATTTCCGGAACTATTGATGAGAGTTTGGTGTCTTTATGTATCTGACAGGCATCTTTCCATTCACCGAAGCGTTTCGCTAGCCTCAAAGTGCTACAAATCTCAAGATTAAGTAACAACAAGAAAATATGTGTAACTAAATATGTATTTTTCGGAACTTTGTGAACCATCTCAAACTTCAGAACTCGCTGGCGAATTAAACAACAGAGCGTTTCCTATATATATGAATTCCTTATGATTAATTTGGATAAAGGCATTTCATATAAACAGACCTTAAACGACTTGCTTTTTCTTATGGCGCAATAAAGACGTCTGGATGGCTTAAAAAGCGGTTGAAATTTGTGCTATTGCTTGAGGATGTATTAATCGCAATAAGAATGGGGTTTATTTTTTGTGGCTGGATATTTCACGGAAACAAAACGTAACAGGTAGTGGTTGTGACGGGGAGAAGGTTTAAAGATGCTGACTTTACGCTGACGAAAACTGACAATGCAGGATAAAATAATGGCCAGCATGAGCTGGCCATTTTCTGTTTTACCGATTAGAAGCTGGCATTACGCGGAGTACGTGGGAACGGAATCACGTCACGAACGTTCTGAACACCGGTCACGTAAGCGATGAGACGCTCGAAGCCCAGACCAAAACCGGCATGCGGTACGGTGCCGTAGCGGCGCAGATCGCGGTACCAGCTGTAGTCTGCAGGGTTGAGACCCATCTCTTCCATGCGCGCGTCCAGCACGTCCAGACGCTCTTCACGCTGCGAACCACCGATAATTTCACCGATGCCCGGCGCCAGCACGTCCATCGCTGCCACGGTTTTACCGTCTTCGTTAAGGCGCATATAGAAAGCCTTAATGTCTTTCGGGTAGTTTTTAACAACAACCGGAGCCTTGAAGTGTTTCTCAGCCAGATAGCGTTCGTGCTCAGACGCCAGGTCAACGCCCCAGTAAACCGGGTTTTCGAACTTCTCACCGCACTTCTCGAGGATTGCCACCGCGTCGGTATAGTCTACCTGTGCAAAATCAGCGGAGACGAAACGCTCCAGACGGGCCACCGCATCGCTGTCTACTCGCTCGGCGAAGAATTTCATGTCGTCCGGACGCTCTTCCAGCACCGCTTTGAAGACATACTTCAGCATCGCTTCTGCCAGACCTGCGACATCGTCCAGGTTAGCGAACGCCACTTCCGGCTCCAGCATCCAGAATTCCGCCAGGTGACGGCTGGTGTTGGAGTTTTCGGCGCGGAAGGTTGGGCCGAAGGTATAGATTTTGGACAGCGCACAGGCGTAAGTTTCGCCGTTGAGCTGGCCAGAGACCGTCAGGAAGGCTTCTTTACCAAAGAAGTCTTTGTCGTAGTCCACTTTGCCTTCTGGCGTGCGCGGCAGGTTTTCGAGATCCAGCGTAGAGACGCGGAACATTTCACCTGCACCTTCTGTATCAGACGCAGTGATCAGCGGAGTCGAAACCCAGAAGTAACCCTGCTCATCGAAGAAACGATGCAGCGCCTGCGCCAGCGTGTGACGCACGCGGGCCACCGCACCAATCAGGTTGGTGCGCGGACGCAGGTGCGCGACTTCACGCAGGTACTCAATGCTGTGACGTTTTGCCGCCATCGGATAGGTGTCCGGATCTTCAACCCAGCCGGTAACCTCAATGGACGTGGCCTGAATTTCAAAACTCTGGCCCTGACCCGGTGATGCCACCACAACGCCAGTCACAATTACGGAACAACCCGTTGTCAGGCGCAGAACGTCATCATTGTAATTGGGCAGAGAATTATTAATGACGGCCTGTACAGGATCAAAGCAGGAACCGTCATAGACGGCAAGGAAGGAGATGCCAGCTTTAGAATCTCGGCGGGTACGCACCCATCCGCGCACGGTGACTTCGGCGTCAACGGCGACACGGCCCTGGAGTACGTCGGCTACAGGCACAACGCTCATAATATTCTCTCTGTTAATAGTCGGAAAAAATAAACACTTGTCCACCCTTATGGGGGATATCTATGTTACCTGCCATCCGCTATCAGACAAGTAAATTTCGCAGTCAAAAGAGAAGATTTAAGAAATAAATAAGAAGAGGGGAGCCAGTTAAGGCTCCCGTGAGCGCTTAACTGGCTTTTTTAACCTGGGGGAGATCGAACGCTTCGCGTAACGCGCGGACAAACGCTTTGTCATGACAGATGGTTTTGCCCGGGCTGTCGGAGAGCTTCGCCACCGGCTTGCCGTTACATTCCACCAGTTTTATGACGATATTCAGCGGTTTCACCTGGGGAATGTCGCAGGTCAAACGGGTACCAATCCCAAAGCTCAGGTTCACTCTGGTGTTGAAATGACGGTAGAGCTCAACGGCTTTCGCAAGATCGAGGTTATCGGAGAAGACCAGCACTTTGCTCATCGGGTCAATACCCAGCTTTTCGTAATGGGCAATCGCCTTCTCGCCCCATTCAACCGGGTCTCCGGAATCGTGGCGTAACCCCTGGTAACGCTCGGCGAACTCGGGACCGAAGTCGCGCAGGAAGGCATCCATCGTAATACAGTCGGTGAGGGCGATCCCGAGTTGATTCGGGTACTCCTCAAGCCAAGCGGCCAGTGCCGCACGCTGGCTGTTAGCCAGGTCGGGGCTTATCTGCTGATGCGCCTGGAACCACTCGTGCGCCTGGGTTCCCATTGGCGTCAGGTCGAGACGACGGGCCAGGTCGTAGTTGCTGGTCCCCACGAACCACGGCTCCTGCTGCAGACGTTTCACGATCGCCTCCTGAACGTCGCGGGAGAAACGGCGACGGGTGCCAAAGTCCATCAGACGGAAGCGGGACATATCCAGCCCTTCAGTCATCGTGGAGAAGGCGGCCAGTTTGTTTTCCAGCGAGGCAACCGCCTGCGCGACGCCCGTTTCCGGCGAACGGTAGCGGTGGGCCAGCTCGCTGATTACCGCCAGAAGCGGCACTTCCCACATGATCACTTCCCGCCACGGGCCTTCAAGGCGAATATCCAGCTTGCCATTATCGTTAACCACGGTGACCTGCTCCGGCTTATAGCGGAAATCGCGCAGCCAGTTCAGATAGTCGGTTTTGAAGAAAGGCAGGCCAGAAAGCCACTGATATTCGTCGTCCTGCAGCGTCAGATGCTGCATAGCATCGACCTGTTCACGAATGGAGTCTGCGTAGATACCGAGCAAGTCGTCGCCACGGCAGCGGAATTCCGCCGCGACATGAACGTCATAGTAATGGTGGAAAACGGCTTGCTGCATATGCAGTTTATACGCGTCGGTATCCAGCAACGTATGCAGAACAGGAGAAGCGAATTGAGTCATAGGTGCGCAGTAGCATCCTCTCACAGGAGCGTTTAGTACAATAAACAACTCCGGAGTATACCTTGTTTAGTGATTTATTGAACCCCGATCACAACATAAGCGCGTTTAAGGGTCGAGGGCATTTTGTGCCCCGTGTTATATAAATGTAGCAAAAAAGGGTTTTGTTCCTGAAAAGATGAACATTCTGCGTAGCGCGTTTTACACAACAGGAATATATTGAAACGTTACTCGACAAACGATGCATAAGGTTTTCTATGACACAACAGCCACAAGCCAAATACCGCCACGACTACCGTGCGCCGGATTACCTGATTAGCGATATCGATCTGACTTTTGACCTGGATGCCACTAAAACCGTTGTGACGGCGGTGAGCCAGGTGACGCGCCACAGCGCAACGGCCGTGCCGCTGCGTCTGGATGGTGAAGACCTGACGCTGGTCTCCCTGCAGATTAATGATGAAGCGTGGTCTGACTATAAAGAAGAAAACAATCAGCTGGTCATCGACAACCTGCCGGAAAAGTTTACGCTGCGCATCGTGAATGAAATCAGCCCGGCCGCCAACACGGCGCTGGAAGGGCTTTATCAGTCTGGCGTGGCGTTGTGCACCCAGTGCGAAGCGGAAGGGTTCCGTCACATTACCTGGTATCTGGACCGCCCGGACGTTCTGGCGCGCTTCACCACCAAAATCATCGCCGATAAAAAGCTTTATCCCTTCCTGCTCTCCAACGGTAACCGCGTCGGTGAAGGCGAGCTGGAATATGGCCGTCACTGGGTTCAGTGGCAGGATCCGTTCCCGAAACCGTGCTACCTGTTTGCGCTGGTAGCGGGAGATTTCGACGTGCTGCGCGACACCTTCAAAACGCGTTCGGGTCGCGAGGTTGCGCTGGAGCTGTTTGTTGACCGCGGCAACCTGGACCGCGCCCCATGGGCGATGACCTCGCTCATCAACTCTATGAAGTGGGACGAAGAGCGCTTCGGCCTCGAATACGACCTCGACATCTATATGATCGTCGCTGTCGACTTCTTCAACATGGGTGCAATGGAGAACAAAGGCCTTAACGTCTTTAACTCCAAATATGTGCTGGCGCGTACCGATACCGCCACCGATAAAGATTATCTCGATATCGAGCGCGTCATCGGCCACGAGTATTTCCATAACTGGACCGGTAACCGCGTCACCTGCCGCGACTGGTTCCAGCTGAGCCTGAAAGAGGGCCTGACCGTCTTCCGTGACCAGGAGTTCAGCTCCGATCTGGGGTCTCGTGCGGTAAACCGCATCAACAACGTGCGCACCATGCGTGGCCTGCAGTTTGCGGAAGATGCCAGCCCAATGGCGCACCCGATCCGCCCGGATAAAGTCATTGAGATGAACAACTTCTACACCCTGACGGTGTATGAAAAAGGGGCGGAAATTATCCGTATGATCCACACCCTGCTGGGTGAGGAGAATTTCCAGAAAGGGATGCAGCTGTACTTTGAGCGTCATGACGGCAGTGCGGCCACCTGCGACGACTTTGTGCAGGCGATGGAAGATGCCTCCAATGTCGATCTCTCTCATTTCCGCCGCTGGTACAGCCAGGCCGGTACGCCAATTGTGACCGTCAAAGACGATTACAATCCGGAAACCGAGCAGTACACGCTGACCATCAGTCAGCGTACGCCGCCGACGGCAGAGCAGGAAGAGAAATATCCACTTCATATTCCGTTCAGTATTGAGCTGTACGACAACGAAGGCAAAGTCATCCCATTGCAGAAGGGGGGCCACCCGGTGCACCACGTGTTGAACGTGACCCAGGCCGAGCAGACCTTTATCTTCGATAACGTCTACTTCCAGCCGGTACCTGCGCTGCTGTGTGAATTCTCTGCGCCAGTGAAGCTGGAGTACAAGTGGAGCGATCAGCAACTGACGTTCCTGATGCGTCACGCGCGCAATGACTTCTCCCGCTGGGATGCGGCACAAAGCCTGCTGGCAACCTACATCAAGCTGAACGTGAACCGTTACCAGCAGGGCCAGCCGCTGACGCTGCCGGTTCATGTGGCTGACGCGTTCCGCGCCATCCTGCTGGACGAGAAGATTGATCCGGCACTGGCGGCTGAAATCCTGACTCTGCCGTCCGCGACGGAAATTGCGGAGCTGTTTGACATTATTGACCCGATCGCCATCGTGGCGGTGCGTGAAGCGCTGACCCGCACGCTGGCGACCGAGCTGGCCGATGAGTTCCTGGCGGTCTACAACGCCAATAAGCTTGACGCGTATCGCGTGGAGCATGCGGATATCGGTAAACGTTCTCTGCGTAACACCTGCCTGCGCTATCTGGCGTTTGGTGAAACCGGGCTGGCGAACACCCTGGTGAGCAAGCAGTATCACGACGCGGATAACATGACCGACGCGCTGGCCGCGCTGGGGGCAAGCGTTGCAGCTGAACTGCCTTGCCGTGATGCGCTGAAGCAGGAGTACGACGACAAATGGCATCAGGATGGTCTGGTGATGGACAAGTGGTTCATTCTGCAGGCGACCAGTCCGGCGGCCGATGCCCTCAGCACCGTTCGCAGCCTGCTGAAGCATCGCTCCTTTACCATGAGCAACCCCAACCGCGTGCGTTCCCTGATTGGCGCGTTTGCCAGCAGCAACCCGGCGGCGTTCCACGCCGAAGATGGTAGCGGTTATCAGTTTATGGTTGAAATGCTGACTGAGCTGAACAGCCGTAACCCGCAGGTGGCATCGCGTCTGATTGAGCCGCTGATCCGTCTGAAACGTTACGACGAGAAGCGTCAGGCGAAGATGCGTGCCGCGCTTGAGCAACTGAAAGGGCTGGAAAACCTGTCAGGCGATCTGTACGAGAAGATTGCTAAAGCGTTGGCCTGATGTAAAAGCCCGGTGGCGCTACGCTTACCGGGCCTACATAGGGTTTTCTCCCTCTCCCCGTGGGAGAGGGCCGGGGTGAGGGCATCAGGCATTAGCTTTGATCAATGCGCGCTCATTCCCCCCCCGTTTCATCACCCGATCCAGCACTTCAGCTTCGAGCTCCGCCAGCCTTGCGGAACCGACGCGACGAGGGCGTGGAAGGTCTACCGTCAGATCCAGCCCAATTTTCCCGTCTTCTATTAACAGCACCCGGTCGGCCATTGCGACGGCTTCGCTCACGTCATGCGTCACCAGCAGCACCGTAAAGCCGTGCGCCTGCCAGAGGGATGCAATCAAATCCTGCATGTCGATTCGCGTCAGGGCATCGAGCGCGCCCAGCGGTTCATCGAGCAACAGCAGGCCCGGACGGTGAATCAACGCCCGCGCCAGCGCCACACGCTGCTTCTGTCCACCCGACAACGCCGCAGGCCATTCATCGGCTCGATTTTCCAGCCCAACCGCGGCCAGCGCCTGGCGGGCTTCATCCCGCCAGTTGCCCTTAAGACCGAGCCCGACATTGTCGATGACTGTTTTCCACGGCAGCAGCCGCGCGTCCTGGAACATCATACGGGTATCGTCCTGAATATTGGCCAGCGGCGTCGTGCCTGCCAGAATGTCGCCGCCGTTGGGGGACTCCAGCCCCGCTAAAAGACGCAACAGTGTGCTCTTGCCGCCGCCGCTGCGGCCGACAACGGCCACAAATTGCCCGGCGGGAATGTGCAGATCCAGTCCGTTAAGAATGGTGTTTTCACCATAGCGTTTGGTGACACCGCTGAGTAACAGCGGGGTACCCTGAGTCAGTCGGGCTGTGTTCATGCTTTCGCCTCCGAAGTGGTATAGGCCGGATTCCAGCGTAGCCAGCTGCGTTCCAGCCACTGGGCGCTGACATCGGCGAGTTTGCCGAGCAGGGCGTAAAGGATGATGGCGACCACGACCACATCCGTTTGCAGGAATTCGCGGGCGTTCATCGCCAGATAGCCAATGCCGGAGTTGGCAGAGATGGTTTCCGCGACGATCAGCGTCAGCCACATCAGGCCGAGCGCAAAACGCACCCCGACCATAATCGAGGGCAGGGCGCCGGGCAGAATGACGTGAGTAAATAGCGCGAAGCCTGATAAACCGTAGCTGCGCGCCATCTCCACCAGACCGCGATCGATGTTGCGGATGCCGTGCCAGGTGTTGATGTAAATCGGGAACAACGTGCCCAGCGCCACGAGGAAAATCTTGGCGCTCTCATCAATACCAAACCATAAAATCACCAGCGGGATCAGCGCCAGATGCGGCACGTTGCGCAGCATCTGAATGGACGTATCCAGCAGCCGCTCACCCCAGCGGGACAGGCCGCTGATCAACCCCAGCACCAGGCCGATGCTGCCGCCGATGGAAAAACCAATCACCGCACGCCAGGAGCTGATCGCCAGATGCTGCCACAGCTCGCCGCTGACGCTTAACGACCAGAACGCTTCGATAACGCCCTCCGGGGAGGGCAGAATGCGGCTCGACAGCCAACCGGTGGACGACGCGAGCTGCCAGATAGCCACAATGCCGACGGGTAAAAACCACGGCGCGGCGCGCAGCAACCATTTTTGTGAGGTGGCAGACATGGTTACTCCTTAGCTTTGCGCAACTTTTCGCGGGATAAATTCGTTGGCCACGGCTTCGCCCTGCAGCTGCAACTGGCGGGGCTGGGGAATTTCCGGGATGGCCACATCCAGATGCGGGAACAGCAGTTCGCCCACCTTATACGCCTCTTCCAGGTGCGGATAGCCTGAGAGAATAAAGCTGTCGATCCCAAGCTCTGCGTATTCATTAATCCGCGCGGCCACGGTTGGACCGTCGCCGACCAGCGCCGTACCCGCACCGCCGCGCACCAGACCCACGCCTGCCCACAGGTTCGGGCTGATCTCCAGATTCTCGCGTTTGCCGTTGTGCAGGGATGCCATCCGGTGCTGTCCGACGGAGTCAGTTTTGGCAAACGCGGCCTGCGCTTTGGCGATGGTCTCATCATCCAGATGAGAAATCAGACGGTCGGCCGCCTGCCAGGCTTCTTCATTGGTCTCACGCACAATCACATGCAGACGAATACCGAAGCGCACCTTGCGGCCATGGGCGGCCGCTTTGGCGCGGACCTGGTCAATTTTTTCTTTTACCAGCTCAGGCGGTTCGCCCCAGGTGAGATACAGATCGACCTGCTCTGCCGCCAGGTCCTGCGCCACATCTGACGATCCGCCAAAATAGAGGGGAGGGCGCGGCTGCTGCACCGGCGGGAAGTAAAGCTTCGCGTCGCGAACGTGAATATGCTTGCCTTCGAAGGTCACGGTTTCACCCTCCAGCAGACGTCGCCAGACGCGGGTGAACTCGGCAGAGGCCTCATAGCGCTTGGTGTGGTCGAGGAACACGCCGTCGCCCGCCAGCTCCTGGGGATCGCTACCCGTCACCAGGTTAAACAGGGCGCGACCGTTGGACAGTCTGTCGAGGGTTGCCGCCTGACGCGCTGCCACGGTGGGGGAGACGACGCTCGGGCGCAGCGCAACCAGGAACTTTAGCCGCTGAGTCACCGGGATCATCGAGGCGGCGACCAGCCAGGCATCTTCACAGGATCGTCCGGTTGGGATCAGTACCCCGGTGAAACCGATGCGGTCCGCCGCCTGCGCTATTTGCTGCAGATAGCCGTGGTCAACCGGGCGTGAACCCTCTTCTGTACCAAGATAGTGTCCATCACCGTGGGTGGGTAAAAACCAGAAAAGATTCAGACTCATGATTTTGTTCCTTCTTTGCCTGCGGGTTGCCAGATACGTTCACGAATATCCACCTGCTTAGGAACCAGGTGATTTTGATAGAAGAGGTCAGCGGTTTGCTGCTGAAGTGCGGCAACGTGTGCATCTACGGGGGAAATGGTGGTCGGTGGACGGTGGCTGAGATAGCTCGCGATCACCGGTTCAGGTAAGCCCATGGTTTTTGCCAGCAGGGCAATACTTTCCTGACGCTGGCTCTGGGTCAGGGCATCGGCCTGGGTAAAGGTATCCAGTACGTTCTGAATAAATGCACCGTTCTTTTCCGCATACGGTTTTGCGGCAAGGTAGAACGAGCCGGTCTGTTTCAGGGTGGTACCGTCTTTCAGTACCCGCACGCCGCCCTGCAGCAGTGCGGCCGAGTAGTACGGATCCCAGATGGCCCAGGCGTCCACATTCCCTTGCTGGAAGGCGGCGCGCGCATCAGCCGGGGTCAGATAGACGGGCTGAATATCGGTGAACTTCAGCCCGGCTTCCTGCAGGGCACGCAACAGCAGGTTATGCGAGCTGGAACCTTTCTGAAACGCAACTTTATGTCCTTTAAGATCGGCGACGCTTTTGATGTCGCTCTTTTCCGGTACCAGAATCACTTCGGCCTTCGGTTTAGGCGGCTCAACGCCCACGTAGACGAGGTCCGCTCCGGCGGCCTGGGCGAATATTGGCGGAATATCGCCTGTACTGCCCAGATCAATACTGCCGACGTTCAGGGCTTCCAGCATCTGGGGGCCAGCGGGAAACTCAACCCAGGAGAATTGGGTGTCCGGAAAGCGTTTTTCCAGAAGCTGGTGGCTTTTGGCCAGCACCATACTCACGCTGCCTTTCTGGTAACCGATGCGTAAGCTCTCAGGGGCGTTATCTGCGGCATGGGCCAGCGACGTCAGTGCCATCAGACCTGCCAGTCCGACGCGTGATAAGATTTTAAACATGAGCGACTCCTTGAGGCTGACCAAACGCCGGAGCCTGAATATCCCTGCGATGCAGGGCATGCCAGAAGGTTTCCAGAGCGTTATCGAGGCGGGTTTGCAGATTAGGCGTAAAGTGTGGTTTGTGCTGATAGTCAATGACCTGGGAGTCATCCGCGAAGACGCCGTGGAGGATCTCCTGCGCTTTCAGCGCGTTCAGGACCGGCTTCAGGGCGTAATCCACCGCCAGTAAATGGGCGACTGTGCCGCCTGTGGCCAGCGGCAACACCACCTTGCCATCCAGTGCGCGTTCAGGAAGCAAATCAAGCAAGGTTTTCAGTGCGCCGGAAAAAGAGGCTTTATAAATCGGCGTGGCGACGATTAAGCCGTCCGCGTCTTTAAGCTGTTCTGTCAGGGTTTTGAGCGCGGGGCTGTCAAAACGGGCGTAGAGCAGATCCTCAGGTTCGAAGTTATGCAGGTTCCAGTGGCACACTTCCACATCCAGGGCATTGAGCTTTTCACGGGCATATTCCAGCAGGGCGCTGGAGCGCGAAGGGAATCGTGGACTTCCGGCCAGAGTAATGACGCGCATACTTCCTCCTTATAACCAATTGTTTGCTTTTATCTAACATTCATAACAATTTTCAGGAGTGTGACATCGCGCGGTTATTCCACTAAATGATTTATCTGCAATTAAAATGCGAAAAAGAGCATAAGAAATCCCCGGGCAGGTAAACGATTGCGTTTTACGCGGCTTTTTTTGCCACAGGTCAATTCCCTTTCGCGCCGGGATCGCCCATAATCCCCTCCCGGTTTGCACACCGGGAATCCAGGAGAGTTCATGTACTACCCCTTCGTTCGTAAAGCCCTTTTCCAGCTCGATCCTGAGCGCGCTCATGAATTTACATTCCAGCAATTACGTCGTATTACCGGAACGCCGCTGGCGGCACTGGTGCGCCAGAACGTGCCGGAAAAACCTGTGCAGTGCATGGGACTGACTTTTAAAAACCCGCTGGGTCTGGCGGCAGGTCTGGATAAAAATGGCGAGTGCATTGATGCCCTGGGCGCGATGGGCTTTGGCTCCATCGAAATTGGTACCGTCACCCCGCGTCCGCAGCCGGGAAATGACAAGCCGCGCCTGTTCCGCCTGGTCGAAGCCGAAGGGTTGATCAACCGCATGGGCTTTAACAACCACGGTGTGGATCACCTGGTGGAGAACGTAAAAAAAGCCCATTTTGATGGGGTATTAGGCATCAATATCGGCAAAAATAAAGATACGCCAGTCGAGCAGGGTAAAGATGACTACCTGATTTGTATGGAAAAAGTCTACGCCTATGCCGGTTATATCGCGGTGAATATTTCTTCACCCAATACTCCGGGCCTGCGATCCTTACAATATGGTGAAGCGCTGGACGATCTTCTGAGCGCCATTAAAAATAAACAAAATGCCCTGCAGGCGATCCACCATAAATATGTTCCGGTGGCGGTTAAGATCGCCCCGGATCTTTCTGCGGAAGAATTGATCCAGGTTGCTGACAGTTTAGTTCGCCATAATATTGATGGCGTGATTGCGACCAATACCACCCTCGATCGCTCCCTCGTACAGGGAATGAAAAACTGTGATGAAGCGGGTGGGTTAAGCGGTCGTCCAGTACAATTAAAAAGCACCGAAATTATTCGTGCCCTGTCTGCGGAATTAAAAGGACGCCTGCCGATTATTGGCGTCGGTGGCATTGACTCCGTGATAGCTGCGCGCGAGAAGATGGCGGCAGGTGCGTCACTGGTGCAAATCTATTCCGGCTTTATTTTTAAAGGGCCGCCGCTGATTAAAGAAATCGTTACTCATATCTAATCTTTTCTCCTAATCAGACAACCAGGGCTTTATTTCCAGCCCTGGTTGTTTTATATTCCGTCACTGTTGCTTATTTAGACATTATGGTCTTTTATTAATGGTGTTATAAACGAAGCGGCAATCAGGACATTTTTAGTACAGGACGTTTGGGTACGGGAGAGAAACATGCGAATTAAACCTGACGATAACTGGCGCTGGTATTTTTGCGACGAGCACGATCGAATGATGCTCGATTTAGCCAATGGCATGTTGTTTCGTTCTCGTTTCGCCCGCCGAATGTTAACCCCGGATGCGTTTTCCCCGTCTGGCTTTTGCGTGGATGACGCTGCGCTTTATTTCTCCTTTGAGGAGAAATGTCGCGATCTGGTTCTCTCTAAAGAGCAGCGTGCCGAACTGGTATTAAATGCGCTGGTCGCGATCCGTTTCCTGAAACCACAGATGCCGAAAAGCTGGCACTTTCTTGCGCACAACATGAACTGGACCCCGGCAACGGGTGACGCAGCCTGCGTCAATCTGAGCGATACGGCAGAAGAGGTCAGTTTGCTGGTGGTTGAGCCTGGCGAAAATGCCGCGCTCTGTCTGCTGGCCCAGCCCGGCGTGACCATTGCCGGGCGGACGATGCAGCTTGGGGACGCCATAAAAGTGATGAACGACAGGCTGAAACCGCAGTTGCGTATGGACTCGTTCAGCCTTGAGCAGGCGGTTTAAGCTTCCAGCTGTACCGACGTTTTTGGGATACAGCTGCAGCACAGAATGGTCCCGTCTTCGGCAATCGCTGACTTTTTCAGCGCACTGACCTCGCCCTCCACCAGTTTAATTCGACAGCAGCCACAGATCCCCGCGCGGCACGAATAGGGTATGCGGATCCCCGCTTGTTCCAGTTGCTCAAGTAAAACCTGCTGATTGTTTCCCCGAATGACGCTGCCCTGCCAGTGAATATCCACCGCCGAGCTGACTGGCGTCTCAATATCGACAGACTCCTCTTCCTGGCCTGCGCCGTAAACGCGTGCGGGTCCACGGGCAAGAATTTCTACCTCGTCACCGACACGGATCGCGCCGCTGGAGCGTGGGATAAGGTTCTGGCCAAAATCGACATCGCCGTTATCCTGCGCGGTACGGAAGGACTGCAGGGTTTTCAGCGGCTCGCCGGAAGGGTGCTTCTGGCCTTTCTCCGGACTTACCGTCGTGAAAATGCAGCGGCTGCAGGGCTTCACCACGTCGAAAATAACGCTGCCAATGCGGATTACTTTCCAGGTATCTTCTTCCCAGGCGTCTGCTCCCGTCACCACCAGGTTCGGACGGAACTGCTCCATCTGAACGCTGGCTTTGCAGCGGCGTTGTAAATCACGCAGCGAGGCTTCATTGGTCAGCAGGAACGGGAAACCATCGGCGAAGGAGAGCGGAACCGCGTCGTGACGCTTCACGCGACGTGTCAGTTCCGGCCCAACCCAGCGAAGCTGCACGTCGCGGGAGAAAAAGCCGCTCAGCCAGCGGTTAATTTCTTCCGGGGCAATGCGCGCGGTAAAATGATTGCCCCACACTTCCGTTGGCGCATCGACAGGCGCAAAATCAGCAAAGCGGATCACCCGACTTTCACCATCCGGTGCGGTCAGGTGCAAACCGTCATGAAGCGGGGAAGGGGTAAAGCGAACCATCTGCGGGAACTGGCGTGCGGTAATGAACGTCCCGTCCGGCTCGGTGACCATGAAGATACGATCGAAGGCAAATCCGCTCATGTCGGCCAGGGCGTGAGAAACGCCGATGCCGCGCATGGATTTCACCGGATGAATAAAAAGCCTGGATAAGGTCGCCACTGCACAGTCCCTCGAATGAAAATAAGCCTTCAACTTTATGACATACACGCCATATTAGCTATAATGCGCGACAATTTTCTTAGAGTAAAAGTGACGATATGAATTCTCTGTTTGCCAGTACGGCCCGTGGGCTGGAAGAGCTGTTAAAAACTGAACTGGAAGCCCTGGGCGCGCAAGAGTGCCAGGTGGTTCAGGGTGGTGTCCATTTTGAGGGCGACACACGGCTTATTTACCAGAGCCTGATGTGGAGCCGTCTGGCATCGCGCATCATGCTGCCGATGAAGGAGTGTAAGGTTTACAGTGACCTTGACCTCTATACCGGCGTTCAGATGATCGACTGGACAGAGATCTTCACGCCAGATGCCACCTTCGCGGTGCATTTCAACGGCGTGAACGACGAGATCCGCAACAGCCAGTACGGTGCCTTGCGCGTCAAAGACGCCATTGTGGACTGTTTTACGCGTAAAAATAAGGAACGACCAAATGTCGATCGTGAAAACCCGGATCTGCGCATTAACGTCTGGCTCAATGGCGACACAGCAAGTATCTCTCTCGATCTGAGCGGGGCGGGCTTACATCTGCGTGGCTACCGCGATCGCACCGGTATGGCACCGATCAAAGAAACCCTGGCCGCCGCCATCGTGATGCGCTCCGGCTGGCAGCCAGGCACGCCATTGCTCGACCCGATGTGTGGCTCAGGTACGCTGCTGATTGAAGCGGCTATGCTGGCCACCGACCGCGCGCCGGGACTGCACCGCGGCCAGTGGGGCTTCAAAGGCTGGGCGCAGCACGATGAAGCCATCTGGAAAGAGGTGAAAGCGGACGCTCAGGCCCGCGCACGTAAAGGCCTGGCGGAGTATACCTCCCACTTCTACGGTTCGGACAGCGATCCGCGCGTGATTGAACGTGCGCGCAGCAACGCCCGTCGTGCCGGTATCGGCGAGCTGATCACCTTCGAGGTGAAAGATGTCGCCAACCTGACCAACCCGCTGCCGAAAGGGCCTTACGGTACGGTTATCAGCAACCCGCCATACGGTGAGCGTCTCGACAGCGAACCGGCGCTGATTGCCCTGCACAGCCTGCTCGGCCGCAACATGAAAGATTACTTTGGCGGCTGGAATCTCTCCCTCTTTAGCGCCTCACCGGAATTGCTGAGCTGCCTGCAACTGCGCGCCGATCGCCAGTTTAAGGCGAAGAATGGCCCGCTGGACTGCGTGCAGAAAAACTACCATCTGGCGGAGAAGGCGGCGGACAGCAAACCGTCGGGCGTGGCGGAAGATTACGCTAACCGTCTGCGTAAGAACCTGAAGAAATTTGAAAAATGGGCGAAGCAGGAAGGCATTGAATGCTATCGCCTGTATGACGCCGATCTGCCGGAGTACAACGTGGCGGTTGACCGCTACGCGGACTGGGTGGTGATTCAGGAATACGCGCCACCAAAAACCATTGATGCGCAAAAAGCGCGTCAGCGCATGCTGGACGTCATTGCAGCCACCATCGCCGTGCTGGGGATTGCGCCAAACAAACTGGTGCTCAAAACCCGTGAACGCCAGAAAGGGAAAAACCAGTATCAGAAGATGGGCGAGAAGGGCGACTTTATCGAAGTGGGCGAATACAACGCCCGCCTGTGGGTTAACCTGACCGACTACCTCGATACCGGCTTGTTCCTTGACCACCGTATCGCCCGCCGTATGCTGGGCCAAATGAGCAAGGGTAAAGATTTCCTCAACCTGTTCTCCTACACCGGCAGCGCCAGCGTGCATGCGGGTCTGGGCGGTGCGCGCAGCACTACCACGGTCGATATGTCCCGCACCTATCTGGAGTGGGCGGAGCGCAACCTGCGCCTGAACGGCTTAACCGGGCGTCAGCATCGTCTGATGCAGGCCGACGTGCTGGGCTGGCTGCGTGATACCGATGAGCAGTTCGACCTGATCTTTATCGATCCGCCGACCTTCTCCAACTCCAAGCGTATGGAAGATAGCTTTGATGTACAACGCGATCACCTGCGCCTGATGACCGACCTGAAACGCCTGCTGCGTAAAGGCGGCACGATTATGTTCTCGAACAACAAACGCGGCTTCCGTATGGATCATGACGGCTTATCAGCCCTGGGACTGAAAGCACAAGAAATCAGCCAAAAAACGCTGTCTCAGGACTTTGCCCGTAACCGTCAAATCCATAACTGCTGGTTGATTACCGCGGTCTGAAAGGAAAAATAAATGTCTTTAATTAGTATGCACGGCGCGTGGCTCTCATTCAGCGACGCACCACTTCTCGATAATGCCGAACTGCACATCGAAGATAACGAGCGCGTCTGTCTGGTGGGCCGCAATGGCGCGGGTAAATCCACGCTGATGAAAATCCTCAACCGTGAACAGGGCCTGGATGACGGGCGGATTGTTTACGAACAGGATCTGATTGTCTCCCGCCTGCAGCAGGATCCACCGCGCCACGTGACCGGCAGCGTGTACGATTTCGTGGCGGAAGGTATCTCTGAGCAGGCTGAATACCTGAAGCGCTATCATGAGATCTCGCATCTGGTGATGACCGACCCGAGCGACAAGAATCTCAACGAGCTGGCGAAAGTGCAGGAGATGCTCGATCACCACGGCCTGTGGCAGCTTGAAAACCGCATTAATGAGGTGCTGGCGCAGCTTGGTCTCGAAGCGGATATGGAGCTGTCGGCGCTCTCCGGCGGCTGGCTGCGTAAAGCGGCCCTCGGTCGCGCGCTGGTCAGCGGGCCGAAGGTGCTGCTGCTGGACGAACCGACGAACCACCTGGATATCGAAGCGATTGACTGGCTGGAAGGGTTCCTGAAAACCTTCAGCGGCACCATCATCTTCATCTCTCACGACCGTTCGTTTATTCGCAATATGGCGACGCGTATTGTCGATCTCGACCGCGGTAAGCTGGTGACCTATCCAGGCGATTACGATACCTATCTGCTGGAGAAAGAAGAAAACCTGCGCGTGGAAGAGCTGCAGAATGCCGAGTTTGACCGCAAGCTGGCGCAGGAAGAGGTGTGGATCCGCCAGGGGATTAAAGCCCGCCGTACCCGTAACGAAGGCCGCGTGCGTGCCCTGAAGGCCATGCGCCGTGAACGTAGCGAACGCCGTGAAGTGATGGGCAGCGCCAAAATGCAGGTGGAAGAGGCCTCCCGTTCCGGCAAGATTGTCTTCGAAATGGAAAACGTGAACTATCAGGTTGACGGTAAAGTCCTGGTGAAAGAGTTCTCGGCTCAGGTCCAGCGCGGCGACAAAATCGCCCTGATTGGCCCGAACGGCTGCGGTAAAACCACGCTGTTGAAACTGATGCTCGGACAGCTTCAGGCCGACAGCGGGCGCATTCACTGCGGTACGAAACTCGAAGTGGCCTACTTCGATCAGCACCGCGCGGAGCTGGATCCGGACAGAACGGTGATGGATAACCTCGCCGAAGGTAAGCAGGAGGTGATGGTGAACGGCAAGCCGCGCCATGTGCTGGGCTACCTGCAGGACTTCCTGTTCCATCCGAAACGTGCGATGACGCCGGTACGTGCCCTGTCAGGCGGTGAGCGAAATCGTCTTCTGCTGGCACGTCTGTTTCTGAAGCCAAGCAACCTGCTGATCCTCGATGAACCGACCAACGATCTGGATGTCGAAACGCTGGAACTGCTGGAAGAACTGATTGATGGCTATCAGGGAACCGTGATGCTCGTCAGCCACGATCGTCAGTTTGTTGATAACACCGTGACCGAGTGCTGGATTTTCGAAGGTGAAGGTCGAATTGGACAATATGTCGGCGGCTATCACGATGCAAAAGGGCAGCAGTCGCAGTCTCTGGCGCAGAAACAGGCAAAGTCCAAAATAAGTTCTGAACCTGTTGTAACAAAAGCAGAAACTGTCAAGAAAACCTCGGCTAAACTAAGCTATAACCTGCAGCGCGAACTGGAGGGGCTACCGCAGCGTCTTGAAGAGCTGGAGGCCGCGCTTGAGGATCTGCAAAAACAGGTTGCTGATGCGTCATTCTTTACCCAATCGCATGACTATACTCAGAAAGTATTGGCTGAACTTTCCGCGGCTGAAAAAGCCCTGGAAGACGCCTTTGAGCGCTGGGAGTACCTAGAGTCTCTGAAAAACGGCGCATAAACAGGGATAACATATGTGTGACCAGCACCATGCCGACAGGCATATATTATGCTCGCAATGCGATATGCTCGTGGCGTTGCCAGAGCTTGGTCACGGACATAAAGCCCTGTGTCCACGTTGCGGCACGACGTTGACAACCGAGTGGGACGCGCCGCGGCAGCGTCCCACCGCTTACGCACTGGCGGCATTGTTCATGCTGCTGCTCTCCAATCTCTTCCCGTTCATCTATATGAAGGTGGGGGGGATGACCAGTCAGGTGGATTTGCTTGAAATTCCGGGCGTGATGTTCTCAGAAGATTACGCCAGCCTCGGCACCTTTTTTCTGCTCTTCGTTCAGATAGTCCCGGCTTTTTGTCTGGTCGTTATCCTGATGCTGGTAAACCGCGTCAGGATGCCGCCATCACTGAAAATCAAACTCGCGCGTATCCTTTTTCAGCTCAAAAGCTGGGGGATGGCCGAGATCTTCCTGGCGGGCATTCTGGTCAGTTTCGTGAAGCTGATGGCGTACGGTGACGTGGGGATCGGCAGCAGCTTTATTCCCTGGTGTCTGTACTGCGTCCTGCAGCTGCGCGCCTTCCAGTGCGTCGACAGGCGCTGGATGTGGGACGATATCGCGCCGGCACCGACGCTTGCGCAGACGGTGAAAGTTGGCGTACCGGGTATTCGGCAGGGGCTGCGTTCGTGCCCGTGCTGTACCGCTGTGCTGCCCGCCGATCTTGACGTTTGTCCGCGCTGTGAAACGAAAGGTCATGTACGCCGTAAAAATAGTCTGCAGTGGACAATGGCGCTGCTGGTGACCTCCATCATGCTCTATCTGCCGGCCAATATTCTGCCGATCATGATCACTGATTTGCTCGGGGATAAAATGCCCTCGACGATCCTCGCCGGGGTCATACTGCTGTGGGGGGAGGGTTCCTACCCGGTCGCCGGCGTTATCTTTATCGCCAGTATTATGGTGCCAACGTTAAAAATGATCGCCATCGCCTGGCTCTGCTGGGATGCGAAAGGCCACGGAAAACGCGACAGTGAACGCATGCATCTGATTTATGAAGTGGTCGAGTTTGTCGGACGCTGGTCAATGATTGACGTGTTTGTGATTGCCGTACTCTCTGCGCTGGTGCGGATGGGCGGTCTGATGAGTATTTATCCCGCGATGGGGGCTTTAATGTTTGCGCTGGTTGTGATTATGACCATGTTTGCGGCCATGACCTTCGACCCTCGTTTATCGTGGGATCGTGAGCCTGAATCAAGCCATGAGGAAGAGTAAGAGCATGGAAAATAAGAGTGGAGAGGCGAAAGTGCAGAAGGTCAAAAACTGGTCACCGGTGTGGATTTTTCCCATCGTGACGGCGCTGATCGGTGCCTGGATCCTGTTTTATCATTACAGTCATCAGGGACCGGAAGTGACGCTGATAACCACCAATGCCGAGGGGATTGAGGGCGGTAAAACGACCATCAAAAGCCGTAGCGTGGATGTGGGAGTGGTTGAAAGCGCAACCCTGACCGACGATTTGACCCATGTGGAGATTAAGGCGCGCCTTAATGCCGGCATGGAAAAACTGCTGCATGGCGATTCCGTGTTCTGGGTCGTTAAACCGCAGGTGGGACGTGAAGGGATCAGCGGCTTAGGGACGCTGCTCTCGGGAGCCTATATTGAGCTGCAACCCGGCGCCAAGGGTAACCAGCCAGCCAAATACCAGCTTCTGGATTCGCCACCGCTTGCGCCGCCTGATGCCAAGGGTATCCGCGTGATCCTCGACAGCAAGAAAGCAGGCCAGCTCACGGCGGGCGACCCGGTACTGTTCCGTGGTTATCGCGTCGGGTCGGTTGAGAAAAGCACCTTTGATCCGCAGAAAAGAGCGATCAGCTATCAGCTCTTCATTAATGCGCCAAACGATCGACTGGTCACCAGCAATGTCCGTTTCTGGAAAGACAGCGGGATCGCAGTGGATCTGACGTCGGCAGGCATGCGCGTTGAAATGGGCTCGCTGACCACGCTGTTTGGCGGAGGCGTAAGCTTTGACGTCCCGGAAGGCCTCGATCTGGGGCAGCCGGTTACAGAGAACACCGCCTTCCGACTCTTTGACGATCAAAAAAGTATTCAGGATGCGCTCTATACCGATCACGTTGACTTCCTGATGTTCTTTAAAGATTCCGTTCGCGGCCTGCAGCCGGGGGCGCCTGTTGAGTTCCGCGGCATTCGTCTCGGTACGGTGGGTCAAGTTCCGTTCTTCGTCCCGGGCCTTCAGCAGGTACTGGATGATGATTACCGCATTCCGGTGCTGATCCGCATTGAACCGGAGCGTCTGCTTAACCAGATTGGCGAAAATCGGGATATTGTTGCCCATATCACCCAGCTGATGGAACGCGGTCTGCGTGGATCGCTGAAAACCGGCAATCTGGTGACCGGTGCACTGTATGTGGATATGGACTTCTATCCGAAAGCGCCGCCGATTACCGGTATCCGTGAATTCGGTGGCTACAAAATTATCCCAACGGTGAGCAGCGGGCTGGCTCAGATCCAGCAGCGTCTGATGGAAACCCTGGATAAGATTAATAATCTGCCACTGAATCCGATGATTGAAGCGGCGACCGGTTCGTTACACCAGAGCCAGGAGACAATGCAACGTCTGCAGACCACGCTGGATAATATCAACAAGATCACCGCCAGCCAGAGTATGCAGCAGCTGCCGCAGGACATGCAGAAAACGCTGCGTGAGCTGAACCGCAGTATGCAGGGCTTCCAGCCTGGCTCAGCGGCCTATAACAAGATGGTGGCAGATATGCAGCGTCTTGATCAGGTCTTGCGTGAACTGCAGCCCGTTCTGAAAACGCTCAACGAGAAGAGCAATGCGCTGGTGTTTGAAGCGAAAGATAAAAAGGATCCTGAGCCGAAGAGGGCAAAAGAATGAATAAGTGGCTAGTGATGGTGGGTGCTCTGCTGTTAACGGCATGCAGTTCAGGCGTAGATAACAAAAGCTACTATCAGCTTCCTGTGGCGACCCAGAGTGGCGGGCAAAGCACGGCCAGTCTGGGAAGCCGCCAGCTGTGGGTTGAGCAGGTTAACGTGCCGGATTACCTCGCCGGAAACGGCGTGGTTTATCAGACCAGCGACGTTAAATACGTGATTGCGACGAACAATCTCTGGGCCAGCCCGTTGGATCAGCAGCTGCGCAACACGCTGGTGGCCAATCTGGGCAGCCAGCTTCCGGGTTGGGTTGTCGCATCGCAGCCGCTGGGTAACGATCAGGATACGCTGAATGTTACAGTAACGGGCTTCCATGGCCGTTATGACGGTGCGGTGGTGATCAGCGGGGAGTGGTTGCTGAATCATCAGGGGCAACTGATCAAGCGTCCTTTCCATCTGGAGTTGAAACAGCAGAAAGATGGTTATGACGAAATGGTGAAAGTCCTGGCTCAGGGTTGGGCACAGGAGTCGGCCAGTATCGCCAGGGAAATTTCTCGACTGCCATAAGTAAAATTCATCATCAAAAACCGCAACCGGCCCGTCGCTGATTGCGGTTTTTTTTCGTTTTCACTTCAGTTTGTTACTTGTGCCGCATCACATTTTTTGTACAAATGATCTTCTGGCTAGCTCACAAATATGACACCCGTATGAATTTTGAACATTGACGCTGCGACTAATTCGGGGTATTCGTTATCTGTGCCTGTACATAGAGTGCAGACACTGTTTTCTTTCCACCAGACAAAAGAATGAGGGAAACGAGGCATGAAGAGACAGAAACGAGATCGCCTGGAACGGGCTCATCAACGTGGTTATCAGGCCGGCATCGCTGGACGTTCTAAAGAAATGTGTCCTTATCAGACGATAAATCAAAGGTCACAATGGCTTGGAGGCTGGCGAGAAGCCATCGGCGACAGGGCACTCATAGCCTGATAACGTCTCTTTAAAAAAAGAAACCTCCGCAATGCGGAGGTTTCGCCTTTCTGGTCTGGCGTTGCGAAACGCACTATCAGAACGCGGAAGTGTCCTGGAACAGACCCACTTTCAGGTCGCTCGCGCTGTAGATCAGACGACCGTCTACCAGCACTTCGCCATCTGCCAGGCCCATAATCAGGCGGCGGTTCACGATGCGCTTGAAGTGAATACGATAGGTCACTTTCTTCGCGGTAGGCAGCACCTGACCTGTGAATTTCACTTCGCCCACGCCCAGCGCGCGACCTTTACCTTCGCCGCCCAGCCAGCCCAGATAGAAGCCAACCAGCTGCCACATAGCATCCAGGCCCAGACAGCCAGGCATTACCGGATCGCCAATAAAGTGGCAACCGAAGAACCACAGGTCCGGATTGATATCGAGTTCTGCTTCTACGTAACCCTTATCGAAGTTGCCGCCGGTTTCGGTCATTTTCACGACACGGTCCATCATCAGCATGTTCGGGGCCGGTAACTGCGGGCCTTTTGCGCCAAACAGTTCACCGCGACCAGAGGCAAGAAGGTCTTCTTTTGTATAGGATTCGCGTTTATCTACCATGTTCTCAGTAAGCCTTATTTTAGTGAAGGACGCAGGATAGCTAACACGTGTACGCTGAACAAGTCCGATCAGTTCGAACTAAACCAGCTTAACCAGCGTAACGGCCATGGATAACGATGACGAGCATCCTGTTGTGTCGCCTGAGCAATTCGCTCCTGGATGGTCTGCATCAGGGTTGTTTGCCCTTCGCCATCCCAAACCAGGTTTGTCAGTAAGGGTAGTGCATCCTCAATCCCTTCGATGGCCCAGAGCGTGAATTGCCCTTGTTCAACCGCATCCAGAATATCCTGACTGAGGCTTAAATGGCGTGCGTTAGGCGCAGGAATAATCACACCCTGTTTGCCGTTTAAACCACGCTGCTGGCAGATGGAAAAGAAGCCTTCGATTTTTTCATTGAGGCCTCCTACAGGCTGAGCACGACCAAATTGATCCACCGAACCAGTGATTGCGATGTTCTGATTGATTGGCACGTCCGCCAGGGCGCTGATTAAGGCACACAGCTCTGCCATAGAGGCACTATCGCCATCCACTTCGCTGTAGGACTGCTCAAACGTCAGCGAGGCGGAGAAGGGGATCTGCTGCTCAAGCTGCAGCTCCGACATTAAAAACGCCTGCATGATCATCATGCCTTTCGCATGAATGTTCCCGCCCAGTTCGGCTTTGCGTTCGATATCAGTGAATTCACCATCACCAATATGCACCACGCAGCTGATACGGGAAGGCTCCCCAAACGCGCGTGGGTGGCCAGGGAACTCAATCACCGACAGGGCGTTAATCTGCCCGACGCGTTCGCCTTCGGTCTCCACCAGAATTTGTTCCAGCAGGATTTCATCCTGCATACGGTCAGCAAGGTAGCCTTCTCGCCACTCGCGCTGCGCCAGCATCTGAGCGAGCTGTTCTCCGGTGAAGGTACCGCTACCGCTGATAACACCCACTTCACGCAGCTGTTTGCTGATCCACAGCGGGCAGAGAGGCAGGGTTTCCTGATCGCCGGTATAGCGCACCGCTTCGCGCATTAAGCCCGGCCACGCGTCGGCCGCAGGCGTTGGCAACACAAAACGTTCCGCCACCGTCATCACCCACTGACACCACTGGGTCATATCATCGGCATCGGCAATCTGGATGTTATCTTCGTATTCGCTATACACCGCCTGCTCAGCCAGCTCCGGCTCCATTTCCTGGAAATCCGCCAGCGATTCACGGTCGCCCGTCAACACGACGGTCAGCGTCAACGGCATAGATGGCACAGCGACCGGCAGGGGACGAGACTCATCGTAGCCAACCCAGTCGAAGCGCTGCTGGTTTACGATGGTTTTCAGACGCATCCACAACAGCGGCTGCGAGAGCAGGGTACGCAGTGAGATGATGAGGACACCGCCATTTGCGCGATGCACCAGCCCAGGCTGCAGGGACAGCTCACCGTTAAACTGGCGCAGACAACCAAAGAGTTGTTCAGCCTCGACCCAGTTAGCGGTAATCACCTCGCCCTTAGCGGCAAAACGGTCATCAGCCTGAGCTGAAGGTTCGAAAGTGACATCATGTCCCGCGATACGATATTGGCCGCCAAAGACTGCGTTCGATTCCGGCTGCAACTGGCGCACAGCATCCCCAATCAGCGTCAGGTATTCCGCTTCTTCCGGGGCTTTGAGCAACATGAAGGGCGCTGTTGCCCATGGGCTCAACACCTGCTCCAGCGCATAATGCAAACGTGGCTGCGTATCGCTAAGGATGAATTCGTGTTCTTTTGCGAGATCTGGCTGTGCAAACACGTCCTGATAGCTTTCGCTATCCGGAACAAGGTCACGCCATGCAAGTTTCGTAATGGTCAAAGTTGATGTTTTTTAGTCAGATGTAAAAGGGGGGAGTATACCGTAAGCGGGGGGCTCTACCCAAGCAGGATTGGGGATTTCGAATGCGGGACGGGCTGCATTCCATCACAGGATATGATTTCTTTTCAGCAGATTGCTAAAAAACTGATATTCTGAACAGAGTTACGTGGTAACACTGAGATCGCAATGAAATATCAACAACTGGAAAATCTCGAAAGCGGCTGGAAATGGAAGTACCTGGTCAAAAAGCACCGTGAAGGGGAGCTGATCACCTGCTATATCGAAGCCAGCGCGGCGCAAGAAGCCGTGGATATTTTGCTGACCCTCGAAAATGAACCGGTACAGGTTAACGGCTGGATTGAAAAACACATTAATCCTGCGCTGTTAAACCGGATGAAGCAAACTATCCGCGCGCGACGAAAACGGCATTTTAATGCTGAGCATCAACACACGCGCAAAAAATCAATCGATCTGGAGTTTGTTGTCTGGCAACGCCTGGCAGGGCTGGCACAGCGCCGGGGCAAAACGCTGTCGGAAACCATCGTGCAGCTGATTGAGGATGCCGAACATAAAGAGAAGTACGCCAACCAGATGTCGTCACTGAAGAATGATCTTCAGGCTCTGTTGGGCAAAAAGTAGATTTTACTTTCTTCGGACAATAAAAAACCCCGCATTGCGGGGTTTTTTTATAAGACGATAACTTATGCCGCTGGCTGAGTTACAACGTCTTTGATGCCTTTAACTTCGATCTCAACGCGACGATCTGGAGCCAGGCAGTCGATCAGTGCAGCGCGAGCTTTCACGTTGTCACAGGTGTTGCCAGTAACTGGGTTAGCTTCGCCCATACCACGTGGGGAGATCTTGTTAGCTGGGATACCTTTAGAGATCAGGTAATCAACAACAGACTGAGCACGTTTCTCAGACAGCTTCTGGTTGTAAGCGTCAGAACCGATACGGTCGGTGAAGCCCAGAACCACTACAGAACCGTCTTTAGGATCCAGGTTGCTCAGCTGGGTGTACAGCTGATCCAGTGCCTGCTGACCTTCTGGTTTCAGGGTAGCTTTGTTGAAGTTGAACAGAACGTCAGACTTCAGAGTGAAGTGCTTGGTCTGTACTTCTGGAGCTGGAGCCGGCGCTGGAGCAACAACTGGTGCTGCTTCTTCCTGCTGGCCGAAACGGTAGGAAACACCTACGCTCAGCATGCCGTTGTCTGGACGAACACCAACGGTGTTGCCGTCGCCGATGTTGTTAACCCACTGGTATTCCAGACGGGTAGCGATGTCACGGGTCATAGCCCACTCAACGCCACCAGCGAATACTGGGGAAACACCGGTGTCATGGTCGTCGCCAGCGATGCTGTTGCTGGAGTCAGCGCGCCATACCATGCCGCCCAGACGGGTGTACACGTCCAGATCGTCGGTTACTGGGTAACCCAGTTTAGCGGTCAGCTGAACGCCCTGTGCTTTGAAAGCGCCGTTTACGGTGTCGCCTTTGTATGGCATACGACCTAACCAGTCGTAACCCATTTCAAAACCAACATACGGGTTAACCTGATAGCCACCGAACGCACCTGCACCAAGCTGGCTCTCGTGAGTTGGGCCATCATTGTTCAGGCTGCTGTTGTACCAGCCGGTGTCGTGGAACTGAGACCAGCCCAGTTTACCACCTGCATACCAGGTATTATCTTTCGGAGCGGCCTGCGCTACGGTAGCGAAGCCAGCCAGTGCCACTGCAATCGCGATAGCTGTCTTTTTCATTTTTTGCGCCTCGTTATCATCCAAAATTCGCCATGAAAGTCTCAAGAGAGAATCACGGTTAAATCCTTCACCGGGGGGCGTGGTCAAATATAAATCTACCGATATCTTCGGCTTAGGCCGAGCACCCCTGGCGATGTAAAGTCTACAACGTAGCTGAAAACTTACAAGTGTGAAGTCCGTCAGGCATATGAAAAAAAAAGTTCCGTATACCTAATATTTAACATTTTCTGAACGAATTTTGTGCAATAAAATTAAGGAGAACCGCACCAGACAAGCCTTGCCGCAGTTTTGAGGTGGGGAACTAAAATCCCATCTCGCTGTCAAAAAAAATTCCAGGAATAATCTTAATTTCACTCAATGATACAAATTTGAGTGAATTTTTAGCCCAGAAAGTTGTCCTCTGCGGTAAGAATCCGAACGAACCGGACGCATAATAAACCCGATCGCGTTCCCCTCTTCAGCCGCTTCCGTCAGACGGAAATGTTCCTCTTCCGTCAGTTCTTCTGGCAACCAGCCAATTACCACGCTGTAATTTCCAGTGCGTAACGCACGGATCATCGACTCAACGGTATCGCAAGGCGAGAGTTGATTAATCTGCATAACCTTTGTCAGCGGGAGGCCCGCGGACTGAACCCACTCACGGCTCAGCTTTTGCTGAGGCGTGAGCCAGAGCTGCCAGCGCGATTGCTGGCCAAGCTGTTGCAATAACGGCAACAACAGAAGTTGCGTCAACAGGGGCTGGTCTTCACGATAAACCACTTCACTGATAAGCCCCGTGGACACACGCTCGACGGAATTCTGCGCGACATTGCCTGCGGTAGAAGAGAGAGAGGTTGAGCGATTTGCATAGCCTGAAGTGTACATATTCATTCCAGCCCTGTAGTTACTGTATGAATATACAGTAACCCCTGTGTGCATAAAGATCAACCTCATTTTCGGAAAGCGACTCGCAAAATTCATTCAATCTTGATGCCCCTCGAAAAATCATCTTGCTCAACGGCGACAAGTTGCCTATTTTCCTGCTAACGGATCCGTTAGTAAGAAAAGTCGTGGTTAGCATATGATTTTCAAGGGAAATATCATGAAAAAGATATCTTATGAACGGATTTATAAATCCCAGGAATACCTCTCTCCGCTGGGCGAAATCCATCATCGTGCGCTGTTTGGCGGTTACACCCTGGCGGTGGATGATGCGGTCTTTGCCATGGTGTCAGACGGCGAACTATATCTTCGTGCGTGTGAGGAAAGTGCAAAATACTGTGTAAAAAATGCCGCCTCGTTTTTAACGCTGATGAAGCGAGGTCGTCCGGTACTGCTCAACTATTATCGTGTTGACGACGGCTTATGGCAGGACAGAGAGCGGCTGCTTCAGCTCTCCTCGTATGCCCTCAGTGCCGCAAGAAAAGAGCGCAACCTGCGGCATCAACGAAACCGACTTAAGGATCTGCCGAACCTGACTTTTCAGCTTGAAGTCCTGCTGTTTGAAGCCGGTATCACCAATGAAGAGACACTCCGGGCGCTGGGCGCCAGAGCCAGCTGGCTGAAGATGCGGGCGAAAAATAAAGCGCTGAGTATAAAAGTGCTCTTCGCGCTGGAAGGGGCGATTGAGGGGCTGCATGAGGCGGCGCTCCCGGCAGGTATTCGCCGGGAGCTGACGGAGTGGTTTAATGCGCTACCTGAGGCACAGGATAATCACTCCTCCAGGTAGCGATTTGCTGCTGCAGCCGGCAAATTTCAGGCAGCAAAGCGATGAGCAGGCCGATTTGCTGAAGAACCAGCGGCGCTTTGCTGTCGTTGCCCGGATCAAGATGCGCAATGCGCTGAGCCAGTTCATCCAGTGCCTGTTGCACCCGTGGTTCATCCGCCGGTCGATGATGAAGTGCGTCATCGACGTAGCATACGGCGTCGTCCAGCAGGTTGAGAATACCCGGGTTGGTGAGCTTCTCGCGGTGGGCACCCAGCGTCGAAATGTAGCTGGTAAAGGTATGGTTCAGGCACAACAGACGGAAGGCTGTCTCACGAATTTCTGCGGTGGCGCGAGGCTCCGTTGACATGTTCGAAACAACAGAAGCCAGCTCAGCATCGCTGTTGTGTGCATCGCGGCGTGCTATCCGGTAGGCCAGGCGGTTATCGCGCCCCTGGTGGTACTGCTCCAGAATGGCGTCAAGGTATCGACAGTTGGCGTTCAACGCCCGCTCAACCACGCGCGGCAAATTACGAAAACGCCAGTCCGGCCAGATAAAGCTGACTGCCGCCCAGGCGATGGCGCAGCCTATCAGGGTATCGATCACCCTGGGCAGGGCGACTTCAAACCCTTCACCCAGCAGGTTAAAGCAGAGCAACACCAGCAGCGTAATAAACATGGTGGCATGCGCGTACTGCACATTGCGAAACGCGAAGAACAACACGCCGGTGATCACGATCAGAATCAGCTGACCTTCAATGGACGGCACGAAATAGAGTACTGGCAGGCCAATCGCGACGCCCACCAGCGTACCGATAATTCGCAGCGCCAGCCGGTGCCGGGTGGCGTTATAGTTGGGCTGACAGACGAACAGACTGGTGAGCAGGATCCAGTAACCGTGATGTAACCCGGTAATCTGGATAAGCGCATAACCTACGCACAGCACCAGGGACATTCTCACCGCGTGGCGAAAGAGCGCCGACTCGGGCGTAAAGTTGCGGCTCAGCCGTAGCCACATATCGCTCACGCTGTGCACGCTGTCATCCGCGAGCTGGTTATCGATCTCACTGCCCGGCTGTGCCATCGCCTGTTCGGACTCAATGGTCGCCAGCTGAGCATCAATCGCCCGCAGGTTGTTCAGCAGGAAACCCAGGGCTTTGATGTGTTCCGGTGAGGTTCCGCTGGCCTGAACGCGGTCGAGCGCCGCATCCAGGTGGCTGAATACGCGTTCAAAGCGTGGGTCATGCTGATAGGGCGTGCGCAGCAGAATAGAGCGCGAGAGTTGCTGACACGCCTGGGACTGCATGGAGAGCAGGCGCTGGAAGCGGAACATTACGTCGCTGTAGCGGAACTTCTCGCGCAGGGCGGCATACTGAACGTGCGAGGAGCTGGCGCGCTCATGAATATCCTGGGCGGCAAAATAGTAGTGTAAGGTTCGTCGCGTTCCGCGCTGGCCACGATCCCCGCGCAGACGGGTCAGCAGCGAGGCTTTGGTCTGGTTAAGAGTGGCGACCAGTTGACCGTTCGCCAGCGCCAGATCGTAGAGCGGCGCCTGGCTTTCTTCTTCGATATCGGGGTCAAACAGCCGGGATTTCAGCTCCAGATAGTGGGCTAACTGCTCGAAGCTGCGGGCAAGGTTATCCTGCAGGGGGCGAACCGGGAAGATCAGATGACCGGTTAACGTCAGCAGGTTATACCAGATGGCGCCCAGCAACAGCAGGACAGGCTGTTGATACCACTGATCGTAAAGCGACACGCCCAGCATGGTATAGATGGCGATCAGCAATGCGCCAAACGCGATGGTGGCATAGCGCTGCCCAAGGCCGCCCAGCAAAATAAACCCGCTGGTGGAGAGCGTAAGACCCAGGGCAAACAGCCAGGGCCACGGGAAAAGCAGCTCAACGGATGCGGAAGCAATAAAAAAGCAGATCAGCGTAATGACCAGGTTACGTAAACGCCCGGCCAGACGATCGTCCAGGTCCGCCAGCGCCCCGGCCACCACGCCCAGCGTGAGCGGGATGGTGAGTTTGACATCATTCAGCCACCAGGGCAGGGCAACCGTGCCGCAAAGGGCGATAAAAATCCTGACGTTATAAAGCCAGGTACTGTTCCAGGTATAACGGCGAAGCAGTGGGCTTAGCATAAACGCGGCCAGTCCTTATTTACTGAAAACGACGACGAGCATTTGCTTCACGCGCGGCCTGGGCCACTTCTACCGAAACCACCCTGCGCCCGACGGGCCAGAGAGCGATCGCGGCGATCTTGAAATTCGCAAGTCCCACCGGAATACCGATAATCGTGACGCACTGCGCAATCCCCGCAAAAATATGCATGATGCACAGCCACCAGCCGAAGAAGATCAGCCACAGAATATTCAGCAGGGTTCCGCCCGTATTCATCAGGGCGTTTTTGCTCTCCGGATTCAGCTCGTCGACGTGGATGGCCTCATTCCCGTAGGGGACAAACGAGAGTTTAGTGATCTCCCAGCAGGAACGGGTCAGGGGAAGCGTGAAAATCAGAACGATGCTCACCAGCGTGGCAAAAAGCCAGGAAAGGGTGGTGGCAAAACCGCCCAGCACAAAATTCAACACATTCAGAACGGTACGCATAAACCCTCACTTCCTTTCGATAAATTAACGCCCAATGATTGTAACGTTTTTTTAGGCTGGAGCACCTTAAAACTGGCAGTTAAACTATCAGACAAATTATCTCTTCGTGGATTTGGCGGGACATGGAACTGAAAGCAACTTCAATGGGCAAACGCCTGGCGCAACACCCTTACGACAGGGTGGTTCTCCTTAATGCCGGGGTGAAAGTCTCCGGAGAACGCCACGAATACCTTATTCCGTTTAATCAGCTTCTGGCTATCCACTGCAAACGCGGGCTGGTGTGGGGCGAACTGGAGTTCGTTCTGCCAGACGATAAAGTCGTGCGACTTCACGGCACCGAGTGGGCGGAAACCCAGCGCTTTCATCATCACCTGAACGCGCTCTGGCAGCAGTGGAGCCAGGAGATGAGCGTGGTTGCGTCCCAGGTGCTGCAGCAGGTGCTGGACGACATCGCGCAAAGCAACGCACAGCAAACCTGGCTGACCCGTCAGCAGACGGCCGGGCTACAGCGAAAGATCAGGCAGGCACTCTCGGCGCTGCCGATATCCGTGACGCGTCTCGATGAGTTTGACAATTGTCGTGACGCCTGGCGCCAGTGTCAGGCCTGGCTGAATGACGTGGATAAAAGCCGGCTTGCCCATAACCAGGCCTGGACGGACGCCATGCTTACCCAATACGCTGATTTCTTCAGTACGGTGGAATCTTCCCCCCTCAATCCGGCGCAGGCGCGTGCGGTGGTGAATGGTGAGCAATCGCTGCTGGTGCTTGCGGGCGCCGGAAGCGGTAAAACGTCGGTGCTGGTGGCGCGTGCAGGCTGGCTGCTGACGACCGGAGAAGCCGTACCCGATCAAATTCTGCTTCTGGCCTTTGGCCGCAAGGCGGCTGAGGAGATGGACGAGCGTATTCAGGCGCGCCTGCATACCCGGGATATCACCGCCAGAACCTTCCATGCACTTGCGCTGCATATTATTCAGCAGGGCAGTAAAAAAGTGCCTTCCATCAGCAAACTGGAAAACGATACGCAGGCGCGTCAGGTGCTGTTTATCAAAACCTGGCGTCAGCAGTGCAGCGAGAAAAAGGCGCAGGCGAAAGGATGGCGTCAGTGGCTGGAGGAAGAGCTCAACTGGACGGTGCCAGAGGGCAGTTTCTGGCAGGATGACAAACTGGCGCGCCGGCTGGGGGCGCGGCTTGACCGATGGGTAAGTCTGTTGCGAATGCACGGTGGGTCGCAGGCGGAGATGATTGAGAGCGCGCCGGAGGGGATCCGCGATCTGTTTTCAAAGCGCGTCAAACTGATGGCGCCGCTGCTGAAAGCCTGGAAAACGGCGCTGAAGGAGGAAAACGCCGTCGACTTCTCCGGGTTAATCCACCAGGCCATTATCATTCTTGAGAAAGGGCGTTTTGTCAGCCCGTGGAAACATATTCTGGTGGATGAGTTTCAGGATATCTCCCCGCAGCGTGCCGCGCTGCTCTCGGCGCTGCGGGCGCAGAATAAGCATACCTCACTGTTTGCGGTGGGGGACGACTGGCAGGCCATCTATCGCTTCAGCGGCGCGCAGCTCTCCCTGACGACCGCGTTTCACCACTATTTTGGTGAGGGGGATCGCAGCGATCTGGACACGACCTACCGCTTCAATTCCCGAATCGGTGAGATTGCTAACCGCTTTATCCAGCAGAACCCGCATCAGTTGGCCAAGCCGCTCAATAGCCTGCGGTCTGGTGATAAAAAAGCCGTCACCCTGCTGGCGGATGATCAGCTGGAGCCGCTGCTGGACAAGCTCAGCGGCTATGCGAAGCCCGATGAACGTATCCTGGTGCTGGCGCGTTACCATCACCTCAAACCTGCGGCGCTGGAAAAAGCCGCCACCCGCTGGCCGAAGCTGCAGATTGAATTTATGACCATTCACGCCAGCAAAGGGCAGCAGGCCGATTATGTCATCGTGGTGGGGTTGAAAGAGGGGAGCGATGGTTTCCCGGCCCCGGCTCGCGAGTCGGTGATGGAGGAGGCCTTACTGCCGGAACCGGAAGACTTCCCGGACGCCGAAGAGCGGCGTTTGCTGTATGTGGCCATGACCCGCGCGCGTCACCGCGTGTGGCTGCTGTTCAACAAAGAAGAGCCATCCGTATTTGTGGATATCCTGAAGAGTATTGATGTGCCGGTGGCGAGAAAGCCTTAACGATGACGGGCAAAGAGGAGCAGGCCGGGTAAGGCGTAGCCGCCACCCGGCAAAAAAAGCTACTTCAGTCTTTCAGAAAGATAACGCTGATAATCCGGAATAAGGATCTCAACCGGGGAGTTAAACTGCGGGGATTCAATAATGAAATCCGCCGTCGACAGGTTGGTCGCCACCGGGATATTCCACACCGTCGCCAGACGCAGCAGCGCTTTGACATCCGGATCGTGCGGAACCGCGTTCAGCGGATCCCAGAAGAAGATCAGCACATCAATCTTTCCTTCGGAAATCTGCGCCCCGACCTGCTGATCGCCGCCCATCGGGCCGCTCAGCATGGCATTTACCTCCAGACCCGTTTCGCGCTGAATCAGGTTACCGGTTGTGCCGGTCGCCGACAGGGCGTGCTTTTCCAGCAAAGACTGATGGCGGCGAACCCAGTTAAGCAGCATTTGTTTACAGTGATCGTGCGCAACCAGAGCAATGTGTTTACGTTCCGGTAGCGTGCGTGTTGTCAGTTCCATAATCATATCCATCAGGTTAACTGACTACACGATGACGGGAACCGCCTGACGCTGCAAGAGCAAGGCGTAAAAAATGTGGCTTATGAGGAAGGTTGTTGTTTTGCCCATTGTAAAAACCGGGCGCGCGTATCAGGATCGGCCTGCTGAAACCAGAATTTGAGGCGTTGTTCCGTCAGGGTCTGTGACTGAGGAGGAATAACGTCCAGTTCAGAGACACCCGATAGCAGCGTACTGTCGTCAGCCATCATGGTGGCAAACTGCGGAAGCGAGGCGCGTTTACCTGCTTTGTTATAGGCCTGGGCCGCGGCCTCGTAATCCGGTCCTTTCGGTGAGGTAGTCAGCGCCAGAATATCCAGTTTTACCGGAATCGGCATTGCATCCCCGTCCAGCAGTTCAATACGCGGTGACGCGTCAAAGGTCGCACTCTCTTTCTCTGTTTCAATACGCGGCAGGGTAATATTGACCTGACTGATTTGCCGGGTATTAAAGCTGACAATCAGCGGCGGGGAGATGTACATCCTTTGCTCATGATTGGCGAGGCCGATCGATTTTTCTACCCGGAATACCAGCTGATGCGGGCCGTTATCCAGCTCGATGCTGTCGGCACCACGCAATAAGGAGCTGGAGACCTTTTTTCCATCCAGCACCAGGAGATCAATATCGCCAGAGAGCCGAAGCGTGGTAGCAAAGACGCAGACCGGCATCACTAATGCAATCAGAGCAGTGGCAATACCGGTTTTCATAGAAGGCTCCTGTCAGAAATTCTGTCGGCGCATGAATGTATCTAAATTTTTCGATAATCACGTTTACTAACATATAGACATATTTGGCCGTTTTGCCCTCATACATCTGTATGGGATGGATGGTTGAGATGTGCCCTTTGGCGTACACTTTGAAAAAAGCCAGGAGAAAAACCATGAAAGAGAACGATATTGCCGAGATTTTGACATCCACGCGCACCATTGCGCTGGTGGGCGCGAGCGATAAACCCGATCGTCCAAGCTATCGGGTCATGAAATACCTTCTCGATCAGGGTTATCACGTTATCCCTGTCTCGCCGAAAGTGGCCGGTAAAAGTTTACTGGGCCAGCAGGGCTACGCCACGCTCAACGACGTACCGGAAAAAATCGATATGGTGGATGTTTTCCGTAATTCGGAAGCGGCGTGGGGCGTGGCTCAGGAAGCCATTGCGATTGGGGCAAAAACGCTGTGGATGCAGCTGGGTGTGATTAACGAGCAGGCCGCGGTGCTGGCGCGTGAGGCGGGTCTGAAGGTGGTCATGGACCGCTGCCCGGCCATTGAAATCCCCCGTCTGGGGCTGGCGAAGTAATAAAAAAAAGCCCGTTCATCGGGCTTTTTTTACACGCTTAGTTCCGCAGGCGCGGAGCCTGTAACTGTTTGCGGATTGTCTGAGCCAGTTCATCCATCGTAGGTTGCTCCGGATGTTCTTCCCGCAGTTCACTGCTGAGCTGCGCTTCAGCAAGATAGGTGTGAACGGGTTGTCCGTCATCACCTTCCATTACCACATGGTACCAGGGCGCGGCGCGAAGCTCGGCGTTCACCGCCAGCTCGTCTGCTGACGGCTCTACAAGGGAATACTCCGGGTCGATATCCACGACCACACCCAAATACCCTAGCAAAGTGTGGCGGACCTGCTGGCCGATACCGAATTTGCTGGCAATCATAGTCACCTCCCGGGAAATACGACTTACACGTTATGTGCGGGCAATATTTCTCTTTTCAAGTTACATGACGCGACAGGCAAACCCTTTCAGATAGAGCCCTTCCGGGTAGGTAGCAATCACCGGGTGATCGGCTGCCTGACGGAACTGCTCTATAAATTGTACATCACGACCAGCATCTATTGCGGCATCGGCGATGATTTTTTGGAATAAATCGGTGGTCATCAGGCCAGAGCAGGAGAACGTGAGCAGGACGCCACCCGGATTCAGCAACTGGATGGCCAGCATGTTGATATCTTTATAGCCGCGGCAGGCGCCCATCAGCTGACTTTTGTTTTCGACAAACTTCGGCGGATCCATCACGATAACGTCGAACTTCTCGCCCTGATCGCGATATTTACGCAGCAGCTTAAAGACGTCGTCACGAATAAATTCGGCTTTGCTCAGATCAAGCTTATTCAGCTCGACGTTCTGTTTCGCCACGTCCAGCGCTTCCTGTGAGGTGTCCACGCTCACCACCTGGGCACAACCGCCCATCAGCGCTGAAACGGCAAACCCGCCGGTGTAGGAGAAGCAGTTCAGCACGCGTTTGTCAGCAACGTACTGACGCGTCGCCAGGCGGCTGTCGCGCTGGTCGAGGTAATAACCTGTTTTGTGTCCGCCCTGAATATCCACCAGCAGCTTCATGCCGTGCTCTTCAATCGGCAGCAGGGCAGGCGGCAGTTCACCGGTCACCGGACCTTGCGTCAGCTCCATACCCTCTTTTTTGCGCACCGCCACATCGCTGCGGTCGTAAATGGCGCACTGTGGGAACAGCGTCTGCAGGGCGCTAATCAGCGCGGCACGCTGATATTCCGCCCCGGCGCTCAGAAGCTGCAGCACCAGGAAGTTGCCGAAGCGGTCAATGGTGACGCCCGGGAGACCATCGGACTCACCGGCAATCAGGCGGTAGCTGTCCAGCCCGTCGCGTTTGGCCAGCCAGTCGCGCCACTGCTGCGCCTGCTGCAGACGACGAACGAAGAAGTCGATATCAATGGTTTCATCTTTATCGAAGGTCCAGACGCGAGCACGGATTTGGGACGCTGGCGAGTAGGCGCCTCGCGCTAACCATTTCCCCTGATGGTCAACGATATCAATGGTTTCACCGAGGCTGGCTTTGCCTTCCATGCGGGCAACCGCGCCGGAAAAGACCCAGGGATGACGGCGCAGTAAAGACTTCTCGCGCCCTTTGGCTAACACTAAACGTACACTCATAATTTGCTGTTCTGTCAATTTCAGGGAAATGGCGCGTAGAGTAGCACATCAAAACGGATCAGAGCTTCTCAAAATCTCTGATGATTTTTCGATAACGCCAGGATTTATACGACAGTACAGGAGGTTGTGCGAGAGTCATAATGCTAACCCCTACGATGATCGCCAGCCCCCACGCCAATGCCTTGACAGGTGAACTGAAAACGACAAGAACAATCAGGAACATGAAGCATACGCTGATTACCCAGAGTAGGGTATTGAATCGACGGGCGAGATCGTAAACTGCTTCTTCAGGCGTTCCCCCGTACCTCTCAACGTTATTTTTTATCTTCTGCAAATCAGACAGTGTAAAACCAGAACGCAACAGGTCTTCATCAGTAACATTCATATCGTTTTCCTTTCGCGCATAGCATTCCATTTACTGTTTGTTCACGAACAGACTCACTGCGCGTAGAGTAGAACTTTCAGCAGGGCGCAATCATCTGCGGATACCCTTGAGCGTTTCGGCACAAAATCAAATCGCTTAGGCACATTACAAGATTGCCGAGGGATATACAGTGGGGCTTCCGGTACAGCAAAGGGAGCCCCCATGAAAAAGCACAGTGTAATAGCAATAGCCGCTCTGACGGCAATGAGTTTTCAGGTTTTAGCCGCAACGCCTTTCAGCATGACCAGCCCGGACATTTCCGGCGAACGGCGGTTAGCGCCACAGCAGGTGTTTGAGGGATTTGGTTGCCACGGTGGGAATACCTCGCCACAGCTGGCGTGGAAAAATCCGCCCGCGAGGAGGTAAGGATGGCCGTGGCGTTATCACAGTTACAGTCAACCCGCTTACCGATCGGCGAAATCGCATTACAATGTGGGTATCTTTCCAGCTCTCGTTTCACCGCCCGTTTCCGGCAACACTATGGCTGTTTACCGAAAACGCTACGTTAAGGAGAAGAAAAAATGGCAAAAGTCTGCACTATTGCCTGGGTTCACGGCATCGTTCAGGGCGTGGGTTTCCGCTACAGCACTCAGCGCGAGGCCGTTCAGCTTGGGTTAACGGGATATGCGCGTAACATGGATGACGGCAGCGTTGAGGTGGTCGCCTGTGGCGAAGCGGAGCAGGTCGACAAGCTGGTGGCGTGGCTGAAGGCGGGTGGGCCGCGCAGTGCGCGGGTTGATAAGGTCTTAACGGAACCGCATCAACCCGGCCGGGAGTACGTTAACTTCGGTATTCGCTATTAAATACACTTCACCGGTTTAGGCAGGCCGGCAATTTTGGTGGCCTGTTTTGCCGGGCCTTTCGGGAACAGACGATAGAGATAGCGGCTGTTGCCTTTCTCTTCACCGAACTTATTGGCCATCGCTTTGACCAGCATGCGGATGGCCGGAGAGGTGTTGAATTCGAGATAGAACTCGCGCACAAAACGCACCACTTCCCAGTGTTCGGGGGAGAGGGCGATGCCTTCTTTCTCAGCAATGACTTCTGCCAGTGCTTCGCTCCACTGGCCACTTTCTTTCAGATAACCGTCGTTATCAGTCTCGATCTCTTTGCCTTCAAAACTCAACATAGTCATTCACGCGTCAGTCAAAAACGCTGCAGTGTAGCAAAAAACAAAGCCCCGCATAAGCGGGGCCAGGTTCACATCGTTGCGGCTTAATCCCGGCTTGCAAAACCCAGGATGCTCAGCAGGCTGACGAAGATGTTGTACAGCGAGACATACAGGCTCACGGTGGCGCGAATATAGTTGGTCTCACCGCCGTGAATAATGTTGCTGGTTTCATACAGAATTGCGCCGGATGACAGCAGGATAAACACCGCGCTAATCGCCAGGTGCAGGGCAGGGAGCTGCAGGAAGATGTTAGCCACCATACCAATCAGCACCACCACGATACCCGCCATCAGCATACCGCCGAGGAAGGACATGTCCTTGCGGGTGGTGAGCACGTAGGCCGAGCAGCAGAAGAACACCAGCGCGGTGCCGCCCAGCGCCATGCCAATCACGTCACCCATGCCGGCAGACAGGTACGCGTTCAGGATCGGCCCCAGGATGTAGCCCAGGAAGCCGGTGAAGGCGAACGCGGAAAGAATACCGACCGGTTTATCAGCGGTTTTGTAGGTCAGGAACATCAGACCGTACATCCCCACCAGGGTCAGAATCAGCCCCGGAGACGGCAGCATCAGCACGGTGCTGGCGGTTGCGGTGATCGCCGAAAACGCCAGCGTCAGGCTGAGCATGAAATAGGTATTGCGCAGCACCTTGTGGGTGCTGAGTAGCGATGTGCGGTCGCGCGAAGAAGTAATTATACGATCCATGAGTCACTCTCTTATGACAGATGTAATTAACGGAAAGAATAGGAAACGGCGCGTCACTCTCAAAGTGGTTTTACCCATCTTTACTCAGCAGGTTAGGGCGGGAGCTGGTTGTTTCTTCTGCATAAATACGTTTCACCAGTATGAACAGCGGTTTGACGCGATTAATCAGATCAACCTCTTATAGGTTACTGAAAATTATTGCGTTATTACCATAAGGCCGCTAAGAGTTATTTCCGGATCGTCACAAAAACAGACAATAAGGCGAAGGAAATGAAACCACAAACACGCACGCGCTTTACGCTCTCTTTACTTACCGCAGGGATCCTGTGCGCCAGCACGGCAACCTGGGCGGCGAACGTGCCGGCAGGAACGCAGCTGGCCGATAAGCAGGAACTGGTCAGGAACAATGGTAATGAGCCGGCCTCGCTCGACCCGCATAAAGTCGAAAGCGACGTCGAATTCAATATTATCAGTGATTTATTCGATGGGCTGGTCAGTGTCTCCCCGGCGGGGGACATTCAGCCACGGCTGGCGGAAAAATGGGAGAACAAGGACAACACTGTCTGGACGTTCCATCTGCGCCCGGGCATCACCTGGAGCGACGGCACTGCCATCACCGCGGAAGATGTTGTCTGGAGCTGGCAGCGTCTGGTTGATCCTAAAACCGCTTCACCGTATGCCAGCTATCCCGGCAACATGCACATTGTGAATGGTGCGGATATTGCGCAGGGGAAAAAAGCCCCCGATACGCTGGGCGTTAAAGCGATTAACGACACCACGCTGGAAGTCACATTGACACAGCCTAATGCGGCATTCCTGGCCATGCTGGCGCATCCGTCACTGGTACCGGTGGACAAAGTGCTGATTGGCCGCTTTGGCGACAAGTGGACCAAGCCTGAACATATCGTCACCAGCGGGGCCTATAAGCTGTCCCAGTGGGTGGTCAACGAACGCATTGTGGCGGAGCGCAACCCGCGCTACTGGGATAATGACCATACCGTGATTAATAAGGTGACGTATCTGCCTATCACCTCCGAGGCCGCAGATGTGAACCGCTATAAAGCGGGCGAAATTGATATTGTCTACACGGTGCCGATCAACCAGTTCGCTCAGCTCAAAAAAACGCTCGGCAGCGAGCTGGATGTCTCTCCGCAGCTGGCAACCTATTACTACGAATTTAATACCACCCGGCCGCCGTTCAACGACGTCCGCGTGCGCAAGGCGCTGAACATGGCGCTCGATAAAGACATCATTGCCGGGAAAGTTTTAGGGCAGGGGCAGCGTCCGGCGTGGCTCATCAGCCAGCCGGATATCGGTGGCGTTAAGTTACAGAACCCGGATTACGCCAGTTGGCCGCAGGACAAGCGCATCGCTGAGGCGAAAAAATTGCTCGAAGCGGCCGGGTATAACGCCAGCCATCCTCTGCGCTTCAACCTGCTCTATAACACCTCTGAATCGCACCAGCGTATTGCGATTGCGGCCAGCTCCATGTGGAAAAAGAACCTCGGCGTGGAGGCGAAGCTGCAAAATCAGGAGTGGAAAACCATGCTGGATACCATGCATACCCACAACTTTGACGCGGTGCGTTACGCCTGGATTGCCGACTACGACGACGCGGCGACCTTCCTGAACAACTTCCGCACCGGCGACAGCGAAAACACCAGTCAGTACAGCAATCCGGAATACGACCAGGCGCTGGTGAATGCCGCAAAAGCCAAAACAACGGAAGAGCGGGGTAAGTTCTACCAGCAGGCGGAAGATCTGCTGGGACGTGATGTGCCCGCCATTCCGGTGTATCACTACGTCCGTACGCATCTGGTCAAACCGTGGGTGGGCGGATTTACGCCGGATAAGCTGGGGTACTATTACACGAAGGACATGTACATCAAAAAACACTAAGTCTGTGCTGATAAAATCGTCGATGTGTTGTCAGTTCAACCGATTAAACACGTTTTGACTATTTTTACAGCGAACGAATGCCGCGACTCTTTACAGCGCGCGGTGAGGTGTTTATAGTTCGCCTCACTCAGGAAGTGTGGCCGAGCGGTTGAAGGCACCGGTCTTGAAAACCGGCGACCCGAAAGGGTTCCAGAGTTCGAATCTCTGCGCTTCCGCCAGATATAAACCCCAGGTTACTTGTTAACCTGGGGTTTTTCTTTTTGCTTTAGCGCAGGTTTGCCCATCACCAGATTCTGGCCATTCCTTCGCTTGCCGGGCGAACGAGCGTAAAACCAAATTTTGTATAAAGCTCAGGCACGTCGGCCATTAAGCAAACGTAGGCTCCTTTGCAGGCGTGGGTATCCAGCCAGGCAACAAGCGTTTCCATAATGACCCTGCCGAGTCCTCTCCCCTGATGAAGCGGATCAACGGCGACGTCGACAATATCGAAATTCAACGCACCGTCCCCCACGATGCGCCCCATACCTACCGGTTTACCCTCACACAGAATATGCATGCCATAACAGCTGCCGGGCAGCGCTTTTCGGGCCGCCTCCAGCGGGCGAGGGCTAAGGCCCGAGATTTCGCGCAGCCGGCAAAACGCTTCTGCAGTGGGAACGGTTTCAACCACGGTATAGTTATCAGGCATAAGAAGAACTCCAGTCGGTGTTCAGTAAAGGGCTTCAGTCTGGCAGTAAAATTGACTAAAGACGATTTCACGGACCGATCATGTTCACACTTTTAACCTCTCGCTATTCTCCTGTGAAAATCAGGCGTTATCATTCACCCCGTAAATACCTTTTCATCTCTTACCGAGGCTTTGATGCTGGAGAATGTTTTCATCAGATAATCAGCTTCCCGCCCTTCTCAGGACGGACTGGTTATCGCTGCGCTTAAACCTTACGCACGCACCTGCTGGTGTGGGCTCGTTTTTACGCATGATGATTACACAGGTTTTCCAGTATGAATTTATCCCGTCAGGAACAACGTACCTTACACGTTCTCGCCAAAGGTGGACGTATTGTGCACGTCCGCGACAGTTCTGGCCGCGTCACGTCCGTTGAGTGCTATACCCGTGAAGGGCTGGTGCTAAGCGACTGCACGCTCAGCGTCTTCAAAAAACTCCGCACTAAAAAGCTGATCCGTTCCGTGAACGGGCAGCCTTACCGCATCAATACCACCGGGCTGAATAACGTTCGCGCCCAGCTGGACAATCGCTAAGCGGAAGAAATCACGCCACCCTCGGGTGGCGTTCATACATTGAACGGAATGTAGGCCGGGTAAGCGCAGCGCCACCCGGCAAGAAACGCGGCGTTAAGAGCGGATAAAAGCCAGAATATCCGCGTTGATGGTATCCGCGTGGGTGGTATGCATCCCGTGTGGGAAGCCCGGATAAATTTTCAGTACGCTGTTCGCCAGCAACTGGTCCTGCAGAAGGGCGGCATTTTTATACGGCACGACCTGATCGTCGTCGCCTTGCATCACCAGAACGGGAACCGTAATGGCTTTCAGATCTTCCGTCTGGTCGGTCTCTGAAAACGCCTTGATCCCTTCGTAGTGCGCTTTGGCGCTGCCGATCATGCCCTGGCGCCACCAGTTCTGAATCGTTCCCTGCGAAACCTCGGCTCCATCGCGATTAAAACCGTAGAAAGGACCGCTGGCGACGTCGAGGTAAAACTGGGCGCGGTTAGCCGCGAGCGCCTGGCGAAAACCATCGAAAACCTCAATCGGCGTGCCGCCGGGGTTAGCGTCCGTTTTGACCATCAGAGGAGGGACGGCGCTGACAAGCACCGCTTTGGCGACGCGACCCTGCGGCTGACCATACTTCGCCACATAGCGGGCGACCTGGCCGCCGCCGGTAGAGTGACCGACGTGCACGGCATTGCGTAAGTCCAGGCTTTCAACAACGGCTGACGCATCGGCCGCATAGTGATCCATATCATGCCCTTCACTCACCTGATCCGAACGTCCATGACCGCGGCGATCGAGCGCGATAACGCGATAACCTTCCGCAAGGAAGAAGAGCATCTGGTTATCCCAGTCATCTGCACTTAACGGCCAGCCGTGGTGGAAGACGATGGGCTGCGCCTCTTTTGGACCCCAGTCTTTGTAGTAAATGTTGACGCCATCTTTCGTGGTAACGAATGCCATACCGCTGACTCCTCTGTTAAAGGCAAAACGCGTGCCGACTGAACGCAGTGCAGATCAGTAATGCCTTAATTAAGTTGGCTTTTTTCTGTTTCCCGTACCGACAGTACTCCTAAAGTGTAGGATAAAGTGTAAAAGCAGGCGGTTTCATTTTTGTTAACGGTGTTCTTCAATATAGCGGGCCAGGTCCGCCGGGGTTTTCAGCACCGTCGCCACGTCTGTTGGCGGGATCATACAGCCGTAAACGTCCTGCACTTCCAGTACCATGTCGACCGCCAGAATGGAGTCGAGAATATCTGAGTCAATCAGTTCATCGTGGAAACCGACCTTACGGGATAATACGTTTTCGAACAGGGCGAGAATTTCTTGTTCCATCATTTTTTCCTGGTGTCATTAATGTGTGCGGGCGTATGCGTCCAGCAGTTTGCGGTCAATTTTGCCGTTAGGATTCAACGGTAAAGCGTCTTTGATGATAATTTGTGACGGTACCATATAGGGTGGAACCACCTTCGACAGGGCGGTTTTGATCGTATCCGGTGCCAGCTCCGTCACGCAGAAGGCGGCAATGCGCAGCACGCTGCCGCAGGGTTTCATCAGTGGCATCACCACCGCTTCGTTAATGCCGGACATGGCCAGCAGGCGGTTTTCGATCTCGTTGATTTCAATACGGTAACCATTCAGTTTGATCTGGCTATCATTGCGGCCCTGACAATAGATGAGCCCTGCTTCATACCCCAGATCGCCGGTCCGGTAGCCACGAAAGGCTTCATTTTCACGGTAGAGCAATTTTGCCGCGTTCTCCTGCGGCAGGCCGAGGTAGCCGCGCATAACGTTCTTACCCCAGATAATCAGCTCGCCCTCGGCGGTAATTTCCATTTTGCTCTCTGGCATCATGACCCCCACCGGCAGCACGGCGCTGTCGCTGTTGAGGATCTCATCCGTTATTTCCACCACGGTTGTCGCAATGGTCGCTTCCGTCGGGCCATAGGCGTTAATGATGTTGGCCTGCGGGAAACGGCGGCGTAGCTGCTTAACCAGCGCTTTATTTAACACCTCACCAATGAAGATAAAGACCTTGAGTGCTGGCAAATACTCGCTGTTAAACTGCGGGGACAGCAGCTGCTGGTAAGCAAAAGAGGGGGTGGAAACCCAGGCGGACACCGCGTTGCTTTTCAGCCGCGCCAGCCAGTTCGCTTTCTGAATATCCTCTTTGGCGTTCAGTACGATGTGTCCCCCCATCGCCAGATTCGCCAGTAACGGGATCAGGGAGAGGTCAAAACTGAATACCGCGTGGTTCATCAGCACCGGTTGTTCCGGCAGTGAAAAATCTTTGCTGACCCATTTCATGAAGTGCCATACGCTCTCACGCCCAATCTGCACGCCTTTAGGCTTGCCGGTGCTGCCCGAGGTAAACATGATATAGGCCAGATCTTGCTCCTCCAGCACCTTGCCTGTCTCACCGGTGGCGGTGAACTGCCGGGTCGCCACGTCGTAATAGTAAGGGGCACTGGCCAGATGGCAGATCTCCTTCAGCCTTTCCTGCGGATAGATGCAGTCGACCGGGATATACGGAATGTTATGCAGCAGGCAGCTATAAATCGCCACGGCAAATTCCGCCTGCTGGTGTCCGTACAAGACGACCGGCGTACCTGCAACAGGCCGGCAGCGCTGATAGCGCTGCGCCCAGTCCGTCACGGCTGCGGAAAGCTGTTCCCAGCTTAGAGATTCGTCGCTGCCGCTGATGGCCAGCTGTTGCGGACGCGCGGGATCGCATAATGCCGCACGTAAGAAATCCTGCAGTGCCTGAAGGTCGGCGTGATTTTTCATAGAGGTGACATTCCACTAAAGATGTAAAGGGACCCTGCCGCGCTTCCCAGCGTCAGAATTCGCCCCAAAAAAGCAACAGCCGGATACTGCAATCCGCGCTGTAATGCCGGGCTGCGTTTGGCTGACCACAACAGCATGTTATGGGCCACCGAAATCGCGCCAAACAGCGCGCCGCTGATGACATAATGGCGTTCCAGACCATTCCACGCGCCCATGCAGAACAGGGTGCAAAAAATGCCGATATCTTGCGCCAGCGTTTTGTTCTGACGGAAAAAAGTAAACTTCATCAGGTTCATATAGACGGGCATAAAGACCACATCACGCAGCCATTCAGACAGGCTAATGTGGAAGCGACGCCAGAAATCCTGCGGATTCTTTGCCAGAAGCGGCATATTGAAGTTTGCCGGAATGTTCAACCCAAACAGGCGGCCTGCGCCGATGGCCATATTGCTGTAACCCGCAAAATCAAAATAGAGATAGGCGCTATAGGCCAGTGACATCACCACGCCCACGGTCAGCGTAAACGGCTTATGGCTCCAGGGTTGCACGACAAGTGAATCAACCAGCATGGCAAACAGGAACTTCTGGACAATGCCGGTAATGATTTGCTCCAGCGCCACTAAAAACTGCTCACGGGTAAGCGCAAATACGGGCTTACTGACATCGCTCATCCATGTCCGCCAGCGATACATTGGGCCCGCCAGAATAATAAAGGGCATAAACAGATAGCAGAAATAATGCAGGAAATTCTGTCCTTCTTTTTTACTGCGATAGAGCAGCACGTCCACCGCGCGGAACGTCATAAAAGAGAGGCCGATCATGCCGAGATGATGATTAAGATGCAGTTTCACCAAAAATAAAGGCAGCAGCGTTAACACAATCGCCTGCCAGGTTTTTAACCAGCCTTTTTCTTTTAACGTGGCGACAAGGTAAAAACTGAAAAAAACGACCGCGGGAACACGGTAATCACCCTGAAAAATATAGCCCCAGCCTAATGCAGCGAGGACGGATAACGCCGATAAATACGTCAGGCGATGACGTAATACGCGATTAACCAGCGCAAATACCAGCGCGGAGGAAAACAAATAGACAAAAAACATGCCTGAGCTGTACATCATTCGGCCTCAGAACTTTTGATATTCAAAATGCAGCTGCATACTCATGCTGTCATCGACAGAGGTCCACGCGACGATGGTGATCGCCAGCAGGAGATAAAGGAAAAAAAGACGGATCGCAATTTTCATTATTTAAAACTCTGTGCAATAAAGCGAATCATAGGAACCCAGGCCAGCTCGGAAGGGTGCAAACGATCCCAGTTCCAGCCATTCTGATAAGGCATGGCGTACATATCGAAATAAGGGATCTGGTTCGCTTCCAGAATGGTTTGAATTTGCTTATCAACCGGACGGAAGGTATCGGTATTGTAAAGCGCCCAGGGATTCACCGGGTCGACGATAGCAATCACCTGCACGTGACGGTCTTTCAGCAACTGGACAGTTTTTCTGAACGCGGCGATTTGCGCAGGTACGACCGGCGTGTCATCCCACTGCTGTCGCGTACCGTCCTCCTCGTAAATCGTTTTGTCCATCCACAGAGTGGCCGCGCTCTGCTGGCGTTTTTTATTGAGCTCGCGTGCATGAGCCAGCTCTTTATCCCAGTCCGGGGTGATGTGGGTTGTGGGCTGCTGCGGCCAGGGCTGCACCGTCCCGGGCGTGACGTGGAGCAGCGTCAGCCAGTCGTTTTTAATCAGGGTGCAGATATTGGCAAACTGGTAACTCAGCTCGTCCCACATCAGACCGGGGTGCCAGCCAAAGACGCGCATTTGACCAAAGGTTAAATGACTTATTTCTTGAGCATCAATATGCTTTAAGTAATTTACCAGCAACGGGCGCGCCTGCGGATCCTGCATCAGCGGATTAAAAACAGAGGCCGGGAAATTATCGGCATAGATAGCAGGAGGCAAACCTTTTGAATAAAAGCTGTCCGGTGCCAGAAGCAAAACAACTTTACTGTTTGCGTTAAGGCTATTTTTAAAACGTGAGAGCAGCAAAAATTGCGTTTCGTCATCGACAAAGGCATCGCCATACGCCACAACGGGTTGGTGCAATTGCTTATTATAGTAATTATATACCGCGTAATGTTCATCTTCCGAGGTCGCAACCTCAGACGCACCAATGAAAAAAATCGCATTCCCTTCTAAGGCATGGGAAATAGTCGCTATTTTTTCCGCTTGTTCTTTCGGCGTGCCCGCCATTGATTTAATCAGCGGCTGGAAGGTGAGGGGCGGATTAACGCCCGACACGAACGGATGAACACAAAGGAACAACATGGCCAGGGTCGCCATCAGGATATGTAAGCAAAGCGTATTTTTGATTTTCATCATCAACCAGTAAGACTACATGGCAGTAATTTCTACAATCTGTGGGTAATCAAATTCATAACAATTACACAACAAATGGCGGTCTATTTTTTTTGGGCATTCTATACCAGAGTGTTTTAAAAGGATGAGCGTTGCTGTGTAACGGTATGTACAAGGGGGCGAAGAAAGAACGGGGACCCCGGCTCGGTGGCTTTTTGAGCAATCAACCCTCCGTAGTCAAAAATAGAAAAATTCCTGCTTTACAAGGCGCTAATAGATGTTTATAGTGCGCCTCACTTTGGAAGCGTGGCCGAGCGGTTGAAGGCACCGGTCTTGAAAACCGGCGACCCGAAAGGGTTCTAGAGTTCGAATCTCTACGCTTCCGCCAAATTCGAAACCCAGGTCGTTATGCGACCTGGGTTTTTTGTTTTCTGTCGGTTTCAGCATGCATGCTGACGAGGCGCAGGAACGGCGTTCTGGTACCCGTCACGCTGGCGCTGTCAGGGAGCGAAAAGCGTTATCAGCAGGACACACAACACCCTGCTCTATTTATAGCTCAACGGGTTGTTTTATATTTTTTAACATCCACTCCCTGGTTATTCCTGATTTTAATGGCCATACGTTTTTTCGTATAATAAAACGCTGCCTCCATTATCCGAGACACAAAAGTGAACAGGTTCTTAATAATCTTTCATGTTTCATTTCATTTTCTGCAAGTAGTTTGGCCTGAGCCGCAAAACTGATTAAATCATGGTATGGATCACTGCCGACAAAGCCTAACTAAAATATAATGGCGGTATCCTTCTGAAGCAGGGTTTATTCGCTTCAAAAAAATACTGTTACCCACCATGAATGGAAGACATGATGAGAGGAAAAATCCCCAAGAGCGAGTTGCTGGTGACGTTCGAAGTTGTGGCACGTCACGAAAGCTATACCCGCGCCGCAGAAGAGCTGGCGTTAACGCAGAGTGCAGTGTTCAGACAGGTGACGGCCCTGGAGGAATTTTTACACACCTCATTATTTAACCATGCCAAAAAACGGATTTTTCTGAATGCGGCAGGAAAGCATTATCTGAATATCGTCAAAGAGACGCTGAATAAGCTGGAGCGCGATACCAATATGATAATGAATTGGCAGCCTGCTGTTCAGGTAGTGGAACTGGCGGTCAATCCCACCTTCAGTACGCATTGGCTGATCCCCAATTTATGGGAGTTTAATAAATTAAATCCTGATATTATTGTTAATATTCACTCGCTGGCCAATATCGGCGATTTTTTGAATCGTGAATATGATGCGGCTATTATGCGCGCAGATTTTTGTTCTCCGTGGTCGGAAGTCGATTATTTATTTGAAGAGGAGATCCTGCCGGTCTGCAGCCGCAGCTTGCTTCCTCATGCGGAGCAGAAACTGGGGGTTGAGGAGTTGCTAAGGGAGTTCCCGCTGTTACATCAAAGCACTCGCATCAATGGCTGGCAGGAGTGGTTTGCGCTCTCCGGTATTACCAGTCCGGACGTGAATCTGGGCCCGCGTTTTGACCTTCTCTCGATGCTGATTGCCGCAGTACGATCGAATCTTGGGGTTGCGCTGCTTCCCCGCTTCGCCATCCAGCATGACCTGGACTGCGGCGAGATGGTAATCCCCTGTGATGTGCCTATCCGCACCGGCAACCGCTTTATCATGACATGGCGGGAAGAAAAGTCTCAGGCACAGCCGTTACAAGTCTTCCGCGAGTGGCTGTTGCAAAAATCAGTGGTATCCCCGGTTGAGTCATAATGCCGGATGGCGGCAGTGCAGCGCGCCATCCGGTGCAGACACGCTTACCAGTCGATGCCCTCCTGCGCCTGGATACCGCTGTCAAATGCGTGTTTAACCGGGCGCATTTCGCTGACCGTGTCGGCAAGCGCCAGTAATTGCGAGTGACAGCCGCGTCCGGTGACAATCACGGTCTGCTGTACCGGACGGTTCTCCACCGCCGCGATCACCTCCTGACTGTCCAGATAGTGATAAGCCAGCATATAGGTGAGCTCATCCAGAACCACCAGGTCATAACGTGGGTCAGCCAGCATGCGTTTGCTCTCCTGCCACACCGCCGTTGCGGCCTGAATATCCGTTTCCCGGTTTTGTGTTTCCCACGTAAAACCGGTGCCCATAATGTGAAATTCGACGCCGAGCGGATGCAGGGTGTTGTATTCGCCATTATCCCACTGACCTTTAATAAACTGCGCGACGCCAACGGTTTTACCGTGCCCGACGGCACGCGTCGCCGTGCCGAAGGCGGCGGTGGACTTTCCTTTTCCGTTGCCGGTGAAGACGATCAGAATGCCTCTCTTCTCCGTTGCCGCCGCTACGCGGCTCTCAACCTGCTCTTTACGCTTTTGCTGCCGTTGGCGGTGTCTGTCTGCGTTAGCTCGCGCTTCCATAATGGCTCCTTAATGTCCGGCAGGGCAGGATGCGCAGCGATGCTGCTGCTCAAACTGGCTGAAGAAATTATTTCCTTTGTCGTCAACCAGCATAAAGGCCGGCAGATTTTCGACCTCCATCATCCACACTGCCTCCATGCCCAGTTCGGGATACTCAAGGCAGCGCAGGCTTTTCACATACTGCTGCGCCAGCAGAGCCGCCGCACCGCCGATACTGCCGAGGTTGAAGCCGCCGTGCTTATGGCAGGCATCGGTGACCTGCTGGCTGCGGTTGCCTTTGGAAAGCATGATCAGGCTTCCGCCCGCGGCCTGGAAAGCATCGACGTAGCCATCCATGCGCCCGCCGGTGGTCGGACCGAGGGAACCGCAGGCCTGATTCTCCGGTGTTTTCGCCGGGCCAGCGTAATAGACGATATGGTTTTTCATATACTCCGGCATCGGTTCGCCGTTATCCAGCCGCGCTTTGATTTTGGCGTGAGCGATATCGCGGGCGACCACGATCGGGCCGCTTAATGACAACCGGGTGCCGATCGGCAGGATGGACATATCGCGCAGAATCTCGCGCAGCGGGCGGTTCAGGTTGATCTGTACGGTCCGGGCGTCGTTTTCCTCACGGCAGGCGTCCGGGATGTATTTCCCTGGGTTATGTTCCAGCTTCTCCAGCCAGATACCCTGCTTGTTGATTTTCGCTTTGATATTTCGGTCAGCGGAGCAGGAAAGTGCCATGGCGACAGGGCAGGAACCGCCGTGTCGCGGCAGGCGGATGACGCGAATATCGTGGGCGAAGTACTTGCCGCCAAACTGGGCGCCGATGCCGAATTCGCGGCTGGCGTTGAGCAGCGTGGTTTCCAGCGCCGTGTCGCGGAACGCCTGACCCAGCTCGTTCCCGCTGGTGGGCAGATTGTCATAATATTTTGTTGAAGCCAGCTTCGCGACCTTCAGCGCCTGGTCGGCAGAGAGGCCGCCGACCACAAAGGCAATGTGATACGGTGGACAGGCTGCAGTACCGAGCGACTTCATCTTCTCGATCAGGAACGCGGTGAGTTTCTCCGGCTGCAAAATGGATTTCGTTTCCTGGAAAAGCGCGGCTTTGTTAGCAGAACCGCCGCCTTTATTGACAAACAGGAAGCGGTATTCGCTCCCCGGTGTGGCGCTGATGTCTATCTGCGCCGGCAGGTTGGTCTGGGTATTTACCTCGGTATACATGTCCAGCGGTGCGTTTTGCGAATAGCGCAGGTTACACTCGCTAAAGGTGGCGTAAATCCCTCTGCTCAGCGCTTCGGCATCGTCACCACCGGTCCAGACGTGCTGGCCTTTGCTCGCCACAATGGTGGCCGTGCCGGTATCCTGACAGTTTGGCAGTACGCCTTTTGCCGATACTTCGGCGTTGCGCAGCAGTTGCAGGGCGACATACTTATCGTTACTGCTGGCCTGCGGGTCGTGCAGAATGCTGGCTATCTGCTTTAAATGTCCGGCGCGCAGGAAAAATGAGGCTTCATAAAACGCCTGCTGGGCCAGCAGGGTCAATGCCTCAGGCGCCACTTTAATGACCTCCTCGCCCTCCAGCTCCGTCACCGTAACGTGTTGCGCGCTGAGGAGTTCATATTCCGTCGTATCTTCACTCTGAACAAACAGGTCCTGCCAGACAAATGGTTTAGACATAGCACTTCTCACTTTGTGGTTGTTTTTACCGGGCACTGGCGCAACTGCCGCGCCCGGCTTACAGAATCACAGTCGGTTGGGTTCAATGGGCTAAAAAGAGACTGGCCTGCGTCGCCTCAGCGACATACGCAATCGTCTGCTGGGCGCGGACGCTATTCCCGGCGGCATCCAGCGGTGGCGAATAGACCGCGATGGCGTATTGGCCGGGCACGATGGCAACCATGCCGCCGCCGACGCCGCTCTTCGCCGGGATCCCAACGGTGTACAGCCATTTGCCGCTGCCGTCGTACAACCCGGCAATCGCCATTTCCGCCAGAACCTGCGGCACGTAGCGTTCATTCAGCAACTGCTTACCGTTGAAAGGCGATTTGCCCCTGTTCGCCAGCACTGCGCCCATTTTGGCGAGCTGCTCAACGGTGATGTCTACAGAACACTGGCGGGTATAGATTTCGACGGCATCCCGGGTATCGCCATAAAAGCTGTTATAGGACGCCATCAGCATCGCCAGCGCCTGGTTATGCTGATTGGTCTCCATTTCTGATTTGAACACCGGCTCGTTGACGGTCAGCGAGGCATCCGCCCACGCGTTGAGGTTATCGAGAATTTTGTTCCAGCGGTCGGACTTATCTTTCGCCTCAATCAGGCTTACCGTGCTCATCGCCCCTGCATTGACCAGCGGGTTTTCCGGCGCCCCTTTGGTCAGCTCAACCGCCAGGCCGGAGTTGAAGGGCAGACCGGTCGCACTGGCGCCGAGTTTATCCAGGACCTCCTGTGGGCCACGCTGCTCCATCGCCAGCGCCAGGGTGAAAACTTTGCTCAGCGACTCCATGGGAAATGCTTTTTTCACATCGCCAACCTGGTAAATGTTGCCGTCAACGGTGGCGAGGGTGATGGCGAAATTATTGGGGCTATAGGTCGCCAGGGCGGGAATGTAGTCGGCGACTTTTCCCTCAAAATTATCTTTAAATTTTTGATGAGCCTGCTCCAGCAGCTGCGCGTAATCCGGCGCGGGTTGCGCCAGCGTGGCGGCGCTAAAAAACAGGCTGACGGATAAGAGGCTGACGCCGAAAATGTTTATCTTCATGGGCTATCCTGTAAATCGAAAAACGACAGGCCAACGACCGTTGGCCTTTGTAATCAATACATGGCGATTTCAGTGTCTGAAGCGGTACTTTCTTTGGCCGGAACCTTGCCGCGGCAGCCGACGCCGAAGTGCTCGCCTTCCCAGCGACCGACGATAGCGGCACCCATCGCGTTACTCATCACGTTGGTGGCGGAACGGCCCATGTCGAGGAATGGATCGACGCCCATCAGCAGAATCAGGCCCGCTTCCGGAATGTTGAACTGGTTGAGCGTGGCGGCAATAACCACCATTGATGCACGCGGCACGCCCGCCATCCCTTTCGAGGTCAGCATCAGGATCAGCAGCATGGTGATCTGCTCCCCAATGCTCAGTTCGATATTGCAAGCCTGGGCGATAAACACGGTAGCAAACGAGCAGTAGGCCATTGAGCCGACGAGGTTAAAGGAGTAGCCGATCGGCAGGACAAAGCTGGCAATCCTGGAGGAGACGCCGAATTTTTCCAGTTTGTTCAGCGTGCCAGGGAAAGCCGCTTCTGAACTTGACGTCGTAAAGGCCAGCAGCGCAGGTTCGAGGATCGCTTTTGTCAGACGACTGATGCACGGACCGACAATCATGGTGGACAGGCCAATCAGAATCGCCCACAGCAGGCCGAGCGTCATGTAGAACTCGCCCATGAAAATACCGGCGCTGACCATTACACCCAGACCGCGTTCGGCAATCAGCCCGGAGATCGCGGCAAACACGGTCAGCGGTGCAAACAGCATGACGTAGCCCGTCAGCTTGAGCATCACATGGACCAGAGAGTCGAGCACCTTAATGATGGGCTCGGCTTTCTCGCCAATGGCCGCCAGGCTGCAACCCAGGAAAATGGAGAACACCACGATTTGCAGAATCTCGTTACGGGCCATGGCATCAACGATGCTGGTCGGTACCGCGTGAGAGATAAATACTTTCAGCGTAAACGGTTCGGACTGAACGGCCGCAACGGCCCCGGCGTCATGAGCGACAAAGTTAATCCCTGCACCAGGCTGGAAGATATTGACGATAACCAGCCCCAGCGCGATCGATAGCAGTGAAGCACAAATAAAGAGGAAAAAGGTTTTGGAGAATATACGGCCGAGTGTTTTCGCATCACCCATTTTGGCTATGCCGACCACCAGGGTTGAAATAACCAGCGGGGCGATAATCATTTTCACCATGCGTAAGAATATCGTGGTGAAAATAGAAATATCCTGTGCGTACGATTTTGCTGTATCTGCTGATGCCATATTATTAATGACCACCCCGGCTATCATGCCGAGTATCAAACCTAATATGATCATTTTTGTTAAGCTTATTTTTTTCATGTTTACTCCATCGGATAAAGGTTGGTTAATGTGTAGGGTCGCGTGCGCCTGAGCCCTGACGAGCCGCTCAGACGCACGTTTGTTGTGACCAACCGCATGAATTATCTGGAATACAGTGATACAGCTAATATCTATATCCCAATGGACGTTGTTGTATTTGTAGTGTTACAGATCAAACTCAATGCTTAATAACGGTGCATGCTGCTGGGCACCATAAACATCATTGTCACCAATGTTGCCGGAGATAATATCGCGAGGCATGACGATTTTGACCGCATTGGCCGGGTCGAACCAGACAATGCGATGTATAAAGTCAGGCTTCACGTTATATAAACGGGCGATAAGCTGTGGCGTTAATTGCTTCGAGGCTTTTACCCGCTGATAGTCTTCATGCGTTTTAAATAAAATATCCAGAACCAGCTCATACGGTCCGGCGTTTTTTGAGCGAATGACCTGTGCCAGTGAGCGAATACTCTGTTTCATAACTGAACCCCTTCTGGCGTGACCTGCTCGAGGTGGAAATCAAATCGCAGCGCGTCGCTCGCTTCGATCAGGTGATAGATTGAGAACTCATACACCGGGCCGCTCTGAATGTCGGAAGGGGAGAACGGGAACGCGAGGTTGCCCGCTGTGGCGATCCGGTTTTCATAGCCGTAATGCAGCAGGGTAGAGCGCACCAGCGAACAGACGCTGTTGGCGATATCCTGGGTGGGAGCCACCACATCCAGCAAAATACCCAGCTCGTGCCCGGCAGACTGCACCGGCTCATGGTTGCCCATCACGCCATTCTTTCCGTACAGGTGAAACGTCATGCGGATACTGTCGTCATTCAGCGAGAGGTTGCGCTTCACGCTGACCTGCACTTCTTCGAGGATGTTATCGATCCCGGCAATCATGATTGGGTCGCGCGTACCGGCAATGGTCAGACAGCGGAAGCCGACCCGACGAGCGCCTTCCAGCTTCAGTGCATACGGCGTTTCTTCGTGGCGGGAACCGCTGACGTACACTTCGCCCTCATTGACCGCTTTGAAGCTACACCCTTTCAGGTTCAGCACGCCGCCCGGCCCCGGCAGGAAGTACGGGTCGGATTTCTCATACAGGGTGTGCGCCGCGGCCGACGTTTCGGTGAATTTACGCTTCGGATTAAAGGTTTTCAGCGTAAAGCCGTGCTCGTCAATGATGCCCATCGCGCAGTCGGAGCCGGACCCTGGCGTAGCGGCAATCGCCGCGCACTCAAGGATCTTACCGCAGTGCAGCGCCAGACCTTCATCGAAGCCCTGCATAATGGGCAGTGCGGCAAAGCAGGCCGGATCGTACGCCCGCCCGCCCAGTACCACCTGTGCCCCGGCCGCCAGTGCCCGCTGGAAAGGCTCAATGCCCATCTGCGCCACGATATAGGTGCTCTCTTCGATGGCCTCGTGGGTCAGTTCCGGGACGAAATCCAGGGCTGTGATTTTCCCGTTATCCAGTGCCTGATGCACCGTGGCTTTATCGACATCCGATGGGATCAGCGCCATCGAGAATGAGAGCTTCTCTTCCTGAGCAATCTCAAGGATTATCTGCCGGCACCACTCCAGATGCGGTGCGGCACCGGACCCTCCGGCGGTACCGATCACCACCGGGATGTTGTGCTTAACGCCAGCCACAATCATATAGCGCAGATCGCGTTTTACCCCCGCCCGGTCGGTGAAAGGCTTACCTGCCCCCAGGTAGTGGGGACCCGGGTCGGATGAGCCCGCGTCGACAGCAATAAGATCCGGCGAGGCTTCCATGGCCTTACGAAAACTCTCTTCCGGGAAGCCATAACCCAGGATTGCCGTTGGCGATAAGATCTTAAATGTACGTGCCATCATTTAATCCTTAGTTTGCAACAATGCGATGGTGCGGTGCATTTCGTTAAACACGATGTTAAGGCCTTCATCGAAGCCCATGCCCGGTTTAATCAACATGCGCATCGGGCGAGCGGCCAGAGCCACGTGCACGCAGGTGCGGGCGCTGATTTCCGTTTCGTTACAGGTACCGCCCTGATAGGCTTCCATGCCATGTTTGTTGCAGTACAGCACCGCATCAACGATGTTGTGAATACCGCCCAGATCCGGGGTTTTGATCTGCACCATGTGGCAGCTGCCCGCATCGGTGAAGTCCACAATGTCCTGATAGGTGTTACACCACTCATCGGCAACGATTTTCACGCCAGAGCCCAGACGCATCAGCTCGTGGGTGATGGCGGTCAGCAGGCGGATTTGATCCGGTTTATTACCCGCATCCACCGGTCCCTCAATATAGAGCGGCAGGCCCTGGGCCTCTTTTTCGAGGCTGGCGATATAGGCGGCGCAACGTACCGGGTCCATATCGAAAATCAAACCGATAGTGCCGTACACGTCGATGTGCAGCGTCGGGCGATAGTGCGGGCTGGTGCGCAGGCTTAAGATGCGGTCGGATAACCAGCGCACATACTCACGCAGTTTTTCCCCTTTCAGGCCCAGTTTCTCTTCCACGTTGTTGATAAGCGCATGCGGCAGTACGTCAACGCCTTTGAGGATCATCTTGTCGACGGCGATATAGCGGTCGTCGCCGCTCTGTCCGAATAACGGAATGGCTTCAGGGACACACGGCAGTTGCCATTCATCACAAACGACTTCCGTTTTCAGACGACCGGTCGCCAGTGCCGTCGCGTCGAGCAGCGCCTGCGACAGACCATAACGTACGGCGGTATGCAGCAGATGGCCGTCGATACGCAGTTCGTCAAAGAATCGGGCGTTCGTCAGGAAGCGGTCAACGTCGCGGCCTTCCAGCAGCGGCTTGATGTGATCGTTAAGGAACGGAATGAAGTGTTCAGCCAGGAACAGCGGATCGCGACCGCCTGCACCTGAATATTGCACCGCTGCACAATCGCCCACCGCCACCGCGCCGTTTTCCAGAATCAACTGTACGGAGACGCATTCACCCGCCTGTCGAACTGACGTAAACCCAGGCGTGACCGGGTTGCCGGTATAGATAAATCCGTCATGCCCGGCGCCGTTTTTAATTGCCTGCTGATCGTCAAAATAGAATGAGGAGTAGCCTGCGGTGAAAAGGGCCTGTTTAATTTTCATTATGGTCTTCCTATTAATTTACTGTGGGATACCGCGTTGATGTCATCAACAACCATCTGGAATGAGGGTTTACGTCCTTCAAAACGCGCGCGCTCGGCGACGTAATCGTGATGCAGGTCGAGGATATCTTTCGGCAGCGGAACCGCGCCGGCTTCCAGCACGCGAATGGCACCGGCGTTATCACGAACCGGCAGAATTTTGCCCGCATTGCAGGAGGCGGGGGCAAACGGCACGTCCAGCACGCCAGCTTCAAACGCCAGCACCGTACCGCGCGCGACATCGCCGTTGCCCAGCTCGAAGACTTTCTTCAGCACGGCGCGGACTTCACTCTTAATCAGCTCGACTTCCTGCTCGACGGCGGCACACGGCGGGAATTTCTGATCGCTCACCATGTTGAGCATCTGACGCGAGGCTTTCAGTCCCTGGGCGTTGGCGGCGGCGGTGGGTATACCGAATGCTTCGTGCGGGCTCTTGGTGATCACTTTGGTCGCTCCGGACATACCGGCCACCGCTGCGCCCCAGGAGATAATGGCAAACGCTTTCGACTCATCTTCCGGGAACCCCCCCATCCACTGGTGGAAGACGGTGCTCAGCTCGTAATCGTCAAAACCGTGGTTATGGAAATATTCGTGGGACAGTTCACGCAGAGCCTGAATAGCAGCAATATCCTGCGTCAGGCTACCCACCTGGCCGTAGCCAACGGTGATTGACTTCACGCCCTGTTCCAGCGCCAGCAGACCTTCGATAATCGCCACCGAGTGGGAGACAAACGGCGGGATCAGGGTGCCGGTCAGCGGGCCAAACGGTTCACGGTTGATACGAATACCGTTCTCTTCATAAAGACCCATCAGGCGGTCGCAGTATTGCCAGTCGCGAATGGATTTTTCCAGGGTGACGCGCTTAGCGTACGGAATGTTGTAAGAGATACCGCCGCCTTCATAGCTGGTAAAACCGCTGGCCATAGCGATCTCCGCCAGCAGGCGCGCATCCGGCGTGCCGTGACGTACCTGAATCGGTTTCTCCAGCGCTTCGGTCATGCGTCGGCAGGCGGCGACGCCGTGGTTGACGACCGGTAAGCCGTTGAGTTTGGAGGTACCCGCTTCGATGGATTTTTGGATCCCTACCGCGGCCTCTTCATAGCGATTCAGACGGGTATAGGCATCGATGGTGCTGGGCAGCAAATCACACTCTTCCTGCAGCGTTTTCAGCAGGGCGATATGTTCATCCATGAGCGCTACGCCTGCGCGCGGCTGGCTCAGGGTTTTACCTTCCTGGTCGGCCTTCAGTAGTGCGTGAGAAAAGCGTTTTTGCTCAGGAATGGTTTGCTGGTACTTCACGCCATCTTCGAAGTTCTCAACGTCCTTGCCGGTATGCCAGGTTTGTAAGACCTGTTGCCGCTCAGTCATGAATTCGTCATGGGTTAGCTTTTTATTTCGAAGTTCCATTCGTTGCTGCCTTAGGTTTTATAGGGTTAAACAATGAATACTGGTGCGAGCCGCCGCCTGCGGGTCCAGCCTGGCGACATTCGCCAGCAGAGGAAGCAGACCTTTTGCATCGCGGTAATAATCAAACTGCCCGGGTAAAAGAACGCGTCTGCTGCTGTCGTCCAGCTCGCGGTACTTCAGCCAGCGGTGTACATCGAACTGGCTGGCGCGGGAGAGCCATCCCCCGGAACCCACCACTTTGCGCACGGTGGTGAGATCGCGCCCCACCTGCAAATCGACGTTGCCGACGCAGGTACAGACCTGTTTTTTGGTGCCGGCATGGCGTTCGCTGGCGTACCCCACGCACAGCCCGGCCAGTAGCGTGTCGAAATGTTTTTCTTCTTCGGTGACAGGCAGATAATCCGGATGTGCGACCAGATGACGCAGATAGCCATAAAACGCGTCCTTGCGTTGAGGCTGATGGGCGAACACCGCGTTCACCAGTTCCTGCGTACTTTCACCGACCACGACCGCCGAGACGCGCATGCCGAGGTCTCCCTCTACGGTGCGTTTCACAAATGGCTCAGGTACGCCGTGCAGAACGGTATCCGGCGAGAGCGTATTGGCGCTGGCGGAATAGACGTCGGTGGTGGCACCGCCCATGTCGATCAGCATGAATTCTTTCCACGCGCTGTCGACCTCACTGATCGCTTTCACCAGCTCGTAGACGGTCCACGGCGTGGGCATCGGCTCTTCGCCGGTTTCCCCGACGATAACGTCCAGTCCTTTCCCCTTCACGATGCGGGAAAGAAACACATCGCAGATGGCCTTGCGGGCGGCATAAGGATTCGGGTGATCGAGGTCAGGCAACACATTGTCGACGGTGATCAAATCTTTATGGCCAAGAATGGCCTGCACGTCGTCCTGAATATCGCGATTTCCGGCGTAAATAATGGCGCAATCCAGCGAGGACGCTGCCAGCGCGCGAGCATTGGCAAGACCGTAGCTCTCTTCTCCGCCGTCCGTACCGCCTGTGAACAGCAGGATGTCCGGCGGGGAGTCCTCCAGCGCCTGGATATCGTGGCGGTTCAGTTTGTAGGAGTAGTACTGAGCGATTTTGGCGCCCGCTGAATGGGCGGTGACTTTGGCCGACTCCAGGGTTATCGACGGCACCAGCCCCATTGCGGCAACGGCGAGGCCGCCTTTTGCCGACGAAGAGTATTTCAGCGTAACGTCCCCGCTGTTCAGCAACGGTCGCGCATCGGCAACGTTAAGCACCTGGTTCAGGCTGGTAAAGAAGCCCTCAGCCAGATGGTGGGTCGTCGTTGGGGTCAGCACGTGGTTGACCAACGTAAGCGCATCACCCTCCGGCGTGAAGAGTGCGGCTTTGGTCCACGTCGAGCCAATGTCGACTGAGACGATTTGCATCAGAAGCCCTCTTCAAGACAGAGCTCTTCAACGCGCTGACGCTGCTGGATATCATTCGCCATCAGCTGACAGACGTCTTCCAGGTCGTGGCTCGGGGCGAACACGCGGTTGAAACCCATCTCTTTGAATTTGGCTTCGACATCGGCAAAATCGTGCTTGCCCACGACCAGATTACCGCCAACAAAAAGCAGAATGTCGCCGATACCGCGTTCGATGCAGCGCTCACGCAGCCCCAGGCAGTCGATGTCGCCATGGCCGTAGATGGATGAAACGACAATAGCATCAGCACCTGTTTCGATGGCCGCATCAATATATTCATCCTGGCTTACCATGACACCAAGATTGATAACGTGAAAATCATGAGAAGTAAAAACGCGGTCCAGAACTTTATTGCCTACCGCATGGCAGTCAGCACCAATGACGCCAATGACAAGTGTTGATTTCTTCATGGGTAATCCTCTGTAGGGCTGCTTGTGAAAATACAATGGGTATTAAAAATGAATAATGTACACAGGGTCTGCTAATGGTGTTGAAGTGTGTTTGGAAGAGGAAAGGGAAGCAATTGATCTATTTTCAAAAAATCCTTCCCAAAACGATGATGGTGATACCTTGTCATTATAAGGTCTTTTAAATCAAAGCTTTGCGTGTGGATTATTATTGCTTTGATATTTATCTGTAAACGTTGCTGACAAAACCAATGTAATATTTGTGATCGCGCGCCTGTTTTATTGTTGAAGGCGTTTAATATTGTTTTTAAGCGTGACAGGCATCGCGATATTGTCGTGCGGGCAGGGCGGGGAGGTTATTTGCGGTTTTATTGATATTGGTCATAAATACCATTCGTACAATTAAGGGAGAGTGATAAACACATCAACTTTTTGACCTGTGGAGGGGATATATAATTCAGCGCTAATTTTAATTATCCGTTTTCTTGCTTCTTTGAATATTTAATCTGAGGATATAATGATGAGTAAAGGGAAAGTTTGGCTTGTAGGGGCAGGGCCTGGCGATGCGTCTTTGATAACGGTAAAAGGTCTGCACTGTATCCGCCACGCGGAAGTGATTGTCCACGATCGCCTGGTTAACCCCGAACTCCTGGCGCAGGCTCCGGCAGGCTGTTTGATTATTGATGTCGGTAAAACCCCGAGCCATCATCCGGTTCCTCAGGAACAAATCAATGCCCTGCTGGTCAGGCATGCCGGGGAGGGACGGCAGGTGGTGCGCCTGAAAGGCGGGGACCCTTACGTTTTTGGTCGCGGGGGCGAAGAGGCCGAGCAGCTGGCGAAAGACGGCCTCGCGTTCGAAGTTGTGCCGGGGATCAGTTCTGCGATTGGCGGACTGGCCTATGCCGGGATCCCGGTCACGCACCGTCATTACGCCTCCAGTTTTCATATAGTGACCGGTCATATGTGCCAGGGGAACGACCCGCAAAACTGGCATGCGCTGGCGAAAATCAACGGAACGCTGATCGTTTTGATGGGAATGACCCGGCTGACGGAAATCTGCCAGCAGCTGATTGAGGGAGGCATGTCCGCTACGACGCCGGTAGCGGTGGTGATGTATGCCAGCCAGTCTCGTCAGCAGATCGCCAAAGGTACGCTGACCGATATCCATCTTGAGGTTGAACGTCAAAAACTGCATGCTCCTGCGCTTATTGTTGTCGGTGAGGTCGTCAACCTGCAGGAGATACTGGCGTTTTCCGCATCACATCTTGCGCTGAATGAGGTTGCTGTCTGATGTTATCCTCACATGTAGCGAAATAGCCGAGTGAAACGAATGAGTGAGCATGGTGGTAACGTTCTGGAAACGGGACTGCAGTTGGGGATTGATCCCGGGTTGCTGTTGGACTTTAGCGCGAACATCAATCCGTTAGGGCTACCCGAGCGCGTCAGGTCGCTCATTGTGTCCCATCTGGATATCATCATGCAGTATCCGGACGTTGAATACCGCCATCTTCATCAGGCGCTGGCCAGCGCCAGTCGGTGTGACTATGACCAGACGATTGCCGGGAATGGCGAAACGGAGTTGATCTATGGCCTGGTGCGAACGCTTGCCCCCCGCCGGGCGATGCTGCTGGTGCCGGGGTTTGCCGAGTATCGCCGGGCATTGCAGCAGCAGGGGTGCCAGATAATCGATTATGTACTGAGTGAGTCGAACGGATTTCAGGTGGATTTTTCCCTACTGGACGCCGTTCGCGCGCACCGGCCCGATTGCCTGTTCATCGCGACCCCAAACAACCCTACCGGGTTAATGCCTGATGCCGATCTACTCGACCGCCTGGTCTCGCTGTGCGAAGCGTTGCAGGTTGCGCTGATTGTTGATGAAGCATTCATCGATTTTATGCCGCAGGGCTCGACGCTGGCACCACGGCTGGCTGAGTCACGCTATCTTTACCTGCTGCGTTCCCTGACCAAGTTTTTTGCCATTCCCGGACTGCGCCTGGGATATCTGCTGAGCGGGAATACGCACATTATTCGCCAGATGAAACGCACCCGTGAACCCTGGTCCGTGAATGCGTTATCGGCGCTGGTGGGGCAGCATTTGTTACTGGATGAGGACTATATTTCTCGCAGCCATGCCTGTATCGCCCGGGAGCGGGATTTCTTGTGGCAGGCGATGACGCGCTTTTCATCGCTGGTGGTCTGGGAGCCGCAAGCCAATTTTATTTTCTTCCGCTGCCTGCGTCAGGGGTTCAACCTGAAGGCAGCGCTGCTCGGCCATCACATCGTTATCCGCCACTGTGAAAACTACCCGGGGCTCGATCGTGACTACTATAGAATTGCCGTGCGTACCGAAGCGGAGAACCGCCGGTTTATTGCCGCGCTGAGTCAGGTTTTAGAAGGCTAAGGCGATGGACTATTTTCCGATTTTTTGCAACCTGAAGGGTAAACGCTGCCTGATCGTCGGTGGCGGGCAGGTGGCGACGCATAAGGCGAATAGTTTGCTGGCAGCCGGGGCAGTGCTGCGTCTGGTTGCCCCCACCCTGACGCCAGAACTTGCCGGCCTGCACGCGTGCGGTGACATCGAATGGTTCCCGGCAACGTTTGCGCCGCAGTATCTGCACTCCTGCTGGCTGGTCATCGCCGCGACCAGCGATCCGCAGGTGAACCGTCAGGTCGCCGGGGCTGCCAGCGCGAGGCATCTGTTTTGCAATGTCACAGACGACCTTTCTGCTGCCACCTTTATTTCACCGGCCATTATTGACCATTCACCGGTTATTATTGCGCTCAGCTGCGGGGGCAACGCGCCGGTGTACAGTAAGATCCTCAAAGCGCATGTCGCCGCGCATCTTCCTCCGGGTATGCAGGAAAGCGTGCGGCTGGCGGGAGCGCTTCGTGGAAGGGTAAACGGTGTGTGCAGTGACCGGGAGCGCAAGCGTGCATTTTGGGCCGCGTTCTTCCGGCATGTTCCACTGCAACAGGCCCTGGCGCAGGAACACGAACACGAGGTCAGGCAGCAGGTGGAGTGGCTCATTCAGCACAGGTTGCTCTCAGAGTAGCGTCACGCCGCCTTTTACCATCCGCAGCAGGTGTTGTTCAGGCCAGTGGCGGGTGAGCTGTTTTTTCGCTAACAGCCATTTCACATAATCGACATCGTCTTTATTTCTGTCCAGCATCAGCCCCACGACGCTGCCGCTGTGCGCCACGTTGACCCCGTAGATACCGCACTCCTCCACCAGTGAGAGCAGAGCGTCAAAATCTGGTTTCGGCAGCAGCGTCTGGCTGGCGATGGCGCTGAGGGTGGCCGCTTCACCCAGCCGGTAAGGGTTTTGCGTCATACAGGCTTCCTGTACTTTTTCCCATGCGCGTTTCAGCACTGGCGCACCGGCATGTAATCCCGCCTGACGCGGGATGCGGTGGTAATCGGCCGTGCGCAGCGTTTGCGGACTTTCCAGAACAAGCAGGTCGAGATTGGGCTGCGCGTCGCAGGGAATTTGCGTAGAGGCGTCGTTATGATCGAAAAGGGTTAACTGGCGAAACACGGTGCTGTCGGTGGGTTCGAGCGAAACGCAAAGCGTTGCCAGCGTGCTTTCGTCGAGCTGATGCCCCAGATGGTGAGCGGTGGCGACGGCGGTGGCAGCAATATCTGCGGTGCTGCTGGCCATCCCTTTGGCAATCGGGATGGTCGAGTGTACATCAATGCGAATCTCCTGGCTCAACTGCGCCGGGTAGTGCCAGTACTGCAATAACCGTTCAACCATCGCGCGCGACAGCGGGCGTTCATCCGCCAGGGCTGAGCCGTGGCTCACCTCAACAGTGCTGTACCATTCGACAGGGCAGGAGACCAGCTTTTCACTGCCCAAAATCCAGCCCTGGATAAGCTCACCGCACGACGCGGGGCATTGCGCAACAGCCACGTTCTCACCTTTCTGGTCAGTCATTTATGAAACATAGTGTCATGAGGATATTCCTCTTACCTTGATATACCGCAAATTCCCTCCCTGGATAATCTACATATTATTCTGCGATCCCGCTGAACGCGTAATGCATCAATAAAATCGCATGGGCTTACGTTTAACAGCCATATTATGTTATTGCCAGCTTTTAATATCTTAATGAATTTTGATCACGATAAAATGAAAAAATATCAAGTGATGCAATAACTTGTCATAGCGCAATAAATATCGAGATTTTAAGCGTAATTATCTTTGCTTTTTATTTTTTGTGATAAAACGTTGAGTTATTGAGAAAGGCGTCAATTACTCTGATGCCACGTTTTACTCAGCATGTATTTTTTTTACGGTTAAGTAATTACCTAAGGTGAATTGAAACGCCGTAAATAGCATTGCTGTTTTCTTTCTCATAATGTAAGCCGACAGGTTTGCCACATTTGTGGCAGGGAAGGGGGTGACAATCCCCCGCAGCCCCCGCTGCTGTGATGCTGACGACCCCGTAATGACCACTGATCGTGAGATTGGGAAGGACGGGCGAGGAGGACGCTAAGCCAGAAGACCTGCCTGTCGGGAACGTTCAACAACTTCGGTGGGAAGTGGGTTGTACTGATGCATACAGTCGAAAGACTGGGGCGACGTGTATCTATACCACCCATCCACCCTGAACAGGATCAGGGTCATGGAGCCAAAGCAGTACGCGTTTGTTCTGGCAGGTACAGGAAGCGGTTGTGGTAAAACCACGGTGACGCTTGGCCTGTTGAGTCTGTTAAAACAGCGTGGGTTACGCGTCCAGCCGTACAAAGTGGGCCCTGACTATCTTGATACCGGCTGGCATACCAAAGTCAGCGGTACCGCCTCCCGCAACCTCGACAGCTTCATGCTGCCTGAACCGATCCTCAACGCGCTGTTTTGCGAGCATATGCAGCAGGCGGATATCGCGGTCATTGAAGGCGTGATGGGGCTGTATGACGGCTACGGCACCGATCCGAATTATTGCAGCACCGCCGCGATGGCAAAACAGCTGGGCTGTCCGGTGATTCTGCTGGTAGACGGCAAGGCGGTTTCTACGTCGATTGCCGCGACCGTAATGGGTTTTCAGCGATTCGATCCCACCCTCAATATTGCCGGGGTGATTGTTAATCGGGTTAACAGCGAATCACATTATCAGTTGCTCAAAGCGGCAATTGAACACTACTGCACGGTACCCGTCCTGGGTTATGTGCCTCGCGTTGAGGGTGTCGGTTTACCCGAGCGCCATCTGGGATTGGTCACCGCCCGGGAGTCGGTTGCGGACTCGCAGACCTGGCAGAATTTTGCCGCCCTTCTCGAACGTACACTGGATATCGAACAACTTCTCGCGCTCAGCCAGATGGCGTCGCTGCCGCAGGGCGCCTGGCCTGCGCTGCCTGATGGGGACGCCGGGCGCGGGTTAACGCTCGCGATGGCTGACGACGACGCCTTCAACTTCTATTACCCGGATAACATCACGCTGCTCGAACGTACCGGGGTCGAGATAATCCGCTTTAGCCCGCTCCGGGAGAGCCGTTTACCTGACTGCCAGATGGTCTGGCTCGGGGGCGGTTACCCGGAGCTTTATGCGGCACGGCTTGCGGAAAACACCACAATGCTCGCCAGCCTGCAGGAGGCGCACCGGCGCGGCGTGGCGATCTACGCCGAATGTGGCGGGCTGATGTATCTCGGCAGCGCGCTGGAAGATAGCGAAGGGGTGACCCACCGGATGGCCGACATTCTCCCCGGCTACAGCCGGATGGGTAAACGGCTGACCCGTTTTGGCTATTGTGAGGCGCAGGCGCGCCAGCCCACGCTGCTGGCCGATGGCGGGGAGGTGCTGCGTGGGCATGAATTCCACTATTCCGACTTCTTCCCCGATACCCCAGCGGTGCTGGCGTGCCGAAAAGTGCGCGATGGCGTGACGATGCAGGAATGGGCGGGCGGCTGGCAGGTTGGCAACACGTTCGCAAGCTACCTGCACCTCCACTTTGCCCAACGTCCCATGATGCTCAGCCGCTGGCTGGCGGCGGCGAGGGGGGCGCGATGACTCTGCTGGCATGGTGTGTCGCGTGGCTGCTTGATGTCATCATCGGCGACCCACAAAACTGGCCGCACCCGGTGCGCTGGATAGGCAACCTGATTAATGCGGTGCAGCGCGGCATACGCCACTGCTGCCATAGTGACGCGGCGTTACGCATTGGCGGCGGCGTAATGTGGCTGGCGGTGGTGGGGCTGACCTGGGGCGTGGCCTGGGGCGTGCTGGCGCTCGGACGGATAGTGCATCCCTGGCTGGGCTGGGCAATTGAGGTGTGGATGACTTTTACCGTGCTGGCCGGACGCAGTCTGGCAAACGCCGCACGGGACGTTCAACGCCCTCTGCAAGCGGGCGACCTTGATGAAAGCCGCGAAAAACTCTCCTGGATAGTGGGGCGCGATACCTCTCAGCTTCAGCCGGAACAGATCAACCGGGCGGTGGTGGAGACCGTCGCGGAGAACACGGTCGACGGCATTATCGCCCCGCTGTTTTTCCTTCTGCTGGGCGGTGCGCCGCTGGCGATGGCCTATAAAGCGGTGAATACCCTCGATTCAATGGTGGGCTACAGGCACGAAAAATACCGCGCGATCGGCATGGTCAGCGCCCGTATGGATGACGTGGCGAACGCAATTCCCGCGCGCCTGAGCTGGCTCTTGCTGAGCATTGCGGCATGGCTATGCCGCGAGGGACCCTCCCGCGCGCTGCGCGTCGGCTGGCGCGACCGCTACAACCACAGCAGCCCCAACTGCGCGTGGGCTGAAGCGACGGTTGCCGGCGCGCTGGGCGTCCGGCTTGGCGGACCCAACACCTATTTTGGCCAGCGCGTGGAAAAGCCCTGGATTGGCGACGCGCTGCGCCCGATTGCGGTAGACGACATTTCCCGAACGATTCGACTGATGTGGGTTTCCTCCACCCTGGCGCTGGTGCTGTTTATCGCAGCACGCTGGCTGATGGTTGGCGTGGCCTGAGGACAAGAGACAATGCAATACATCCAGCAACCCCAGGCGATTGAAGCCAAAAGTTTCGACATCATTGGCGAGATCATTCGCGAAACGCGGCCGGAGTACCGGTTCGCCAGCCCGCTGCATGAGGCGATCGTCAAGCGGGTAATCCATACCACTGCAGATTTTGACTGGCTGGATATTCTCTGGTTTTCAGATGACGCCATAGAGCAGCTTTGCGCGGCGCTCCGTCGCCCCTCCGTCATCTATACCGATACCACGATGGCGCTCTCCGGGATCAACAAAACGCTGCTGGCCACATTCGGGGGCGAATGTCGTTGCTATATCAGCGACCCGCGGGTGGTAGCACAGGCAAAAGCACAGGGAATCACCCGCTCGATGGCGGCCGTGGATATCGCGGTGACGGAAGGGAGTGAGAAGATCTTCGTCTTTGGCAATGCGCCAACGGCACTGTTTCGCCTGCTTGAGCATGATGTAGCCGTCAGCGGCGTGGTGGGCGTCCCGGTGGGGTTCGTGGGGGCGGCGGAATCGAAAGAGGCGCTGACGCACAGCCATTTGCCCGCTATTGCGGCACTCGGGCGCAAAGGCGGCAGCAATGTGGCAGCAGCGATTGTGAACGCCATGCTCTATTACCTGCAGGGGGCGCGATGAGCGATTCAACCTTCGATGCCCCGGTATGGCATAACGGGAAGGCGTTACGCAAAGGCTACACCACCGGTTCCTGCGCGACCGCGGCAGCGAAAGTCGCCGCGCTGATGGTGCTGCGCCAGCACCTCATTCATCAGGTCTCCATTGTCACGCCCTCCGGCGTTACGCTGTGTCTGAACGTGGAATCGCCGCACATTGAAGGACAGCAGGCGATTGCCGCCATCCGCAAAGACGGCGGTGATGACGTCGATGCCACGCACGGCATGCTGATTTTTGCTCGCGTGACGCTCAACGACAGCGGCGAGATTACGCTGTCGGGCGGCGAGGGCGTAGGGACCGTGACGCGCAAAGGCATTGGCCTGCCCCTCGGCAGCGCGGCGATCAACCGCACACCGCGTCACACCATTGAAACCGCGGTGCGTGAGGCGATTGGCCCAACCCGCGGGGCCGACATCACAATTTTTGCGCCTGAAGGGGAAGAACGGGCCCGGAAAACCTACAACTCACGCCTCGGGATCCTGGGCGGCATTTCGATCATCGGCACAACTGGCATTGTGACTCCGATGTCAGAGGAGAGCTGGAAACGATCGCTTTCTCTTGATCTGGAGATTAAACGCGCGGCCGGGCTGGAACGGGTCGTGCTGGTACCGGGCAATCATGGCGAGCGTTTTGTGCGTGAGCAGATGGGCATCGATGAAGATGTCGTGGTCACCATGAGCAATTTTGTCGGCTACATGATCGAAGAGGCGGTGCGGCTGGGATTTCGCCAGATAGTGCTGGTCGGCCATCCTGGCAAACTGATCAAAGTTGCCGCCGGGATTTTCCACACCCACAGCCATATCGCTGATGCGCGCATGGAAACGCTGGTGGCGCATCTGGCGCTACTCGGCGCGCCGCTGGAATTACTGACCGCCGTCAGCGATTGCGATACCACCGAAGCGGCGATGGAACATATCGAAACCTGGGGTTTTCAGGTTCTTTACAGCCACCTTGCCGAACGTATCTGCCTGCGCGTGATGCAGATGCTGCGTTTTACCAAAAATCCGCCGGCCTGTGACGCCATTCTGTTTTCCTTTGATAACCAGGTGCTGGGCAGCAACCGCCCGGTCGAGGCGATAGCCCGGGAGCTGCAATGTTAACGGTCGTGGGAATGGGGCCAGCGGGACTCTCCCTGATGACGCCCGCTGCGCGAGACGCCGTTGAGCACGCCGATGCGCTGGTTGGCGGAAAACGCCACCTGCAGACATTTCCGGCGTTTGGCGGCGAGACGTTTGTCCTCGGCGCCAACATTCCGGAGCTGCTGGCCTGGGTTGAGGCGCGTCAGGAGAAAAAGGTAGTGATTGTCGCCTCCGGCGATCCGCTGTTTTACGGCATCGGATCGCGGATGGTGGCGCATTTTGGTATTGCGCGCGTGCGCGTGATTCCCGGCATCAGCGCGGTGCAGTACCTGTGCGCGCAGGCGGGCATTGATATGAATGATATATGGCTCACCAGCAGCCATGGCCGCAGCGTGAATATTGATGAACTGGTACGGCATCGCAAAGTGGCGATGGTCACCGATAGCCAGTGTGGGCCGAAAGAGATTGCCGCGCAGCTGATCGCACGCGGTAAGGGGCATCGCTGGATGGTGATTGGTGAAAACCTGGCGATGGAAAACGAACGGATCCACTGGCTTACCGTCAGTGAGGTCAGCGCTGACTATGAAATGAATGCTTTGGTGATCCTCGATGAAAGATGAACTGTTTCTGCGCGGCGAAACGGTGCCGATGACCAAAGAGGCGGTACGCGCGCTTGCCCTCGCGAAACTGGAGCTGCACCGCGTCAGCCATCTGATTGATGTAGGCGCGGGGACCGGGAGCGTGTCGATAGAGGCTGCGCTGCTGTTTCCCTCTCTGCGCGTAACGGCCATTGAGCGTAACCCTGCGGCTCTGCAACTGCTTGCGGAAAATTGCCAGCATTTTGCCTGTCGCAATATCACGATTTTGCCGGGCGTTGCACCGTTACCGGTGGCGGATAAGGCCGATGCGGTATTTATGGGCGGCAGCGGTGGCCATCTGACATCGCTTATTGACTGGTCCATGTGCCAGTTACATCCAGGCGGACGTCTGGTCATGACCTTTATCCTGATGGAAAACCTCACCACCGCGCTGACCCATTTGCAGCAGATCGGCGTGCAGGACATTGATTGCCTGCAAATGCAGAGCTCCGCGCTGACCTCGCTCGGCAGCGGCCACTATTTCAAACCGAATAATCCTGTTTATGTTATCGCCTGTCAGAAGGAAGAACACCATGTCTGAGACGTTTGATTCCCGTTGTGTGTGGTTTGTCGGTGCAGGTCCCGGCGATCGTGAACTCATCACGCTCAAGGGATATCGGCTGCTGCAGCAGGCGCAGGTGGTTATCTATGCCGGTTCGCTTATCAATACCGAACTGTTGGCCTATTGCCCGCAGGAAGCCGAATGCCACGACAGCGCGGAACTCCATTTAGAACAGATCCTTGACCTGATGGCGGCAGGCGTGAAGGCCGGAAAAACGGTGGTACGTTTACAAACCGGTGATGTCTCGCTCTACGGGTCCGTCCGTGAGCAGGGCGAAGAGCTGACCAAACGCGGCATTGCCTGGCAGGTGGTGCCCGGCGTCAGCGCCTTCCTCGGCGCCGCGGCGGAGCTTGGGGTCGAATACACCGTTCCTGAAGTCTCACAAAGCCTGATTATTACCCGCCTCGAAGGCCGTACGCCGGTACCGGCGCGTGAACAGCTGGAGTCATTTGCCAGCCATCAGACCTCCATGGCGATTTATCTCTCGGTCCAGCGTATTCACCGGGTGGCGGAACGTCTGATAGAAGGTGGCTACCCTGACACCACGCCCGTTGCCGTCATTTATAAAGCGACCTGGCCGGAAAGCCACACCGTACGCGGCACGCTGGCGGATATCGCCGACAAGGTACGCGAGGCGGGGATCCGCAAAACGGCGCTCATTCTGGTCGGGAAGTTCCTGGGCGAGGAGTATCACTACTCAAAACTCTATGCTGCGGATTTTAGCCATGAATACCGCCAGGCCTGAGTCCATCGCGCTGTTTTGCCTGACGCCGGGTGGCGTACAGCTGGCGAAACGCCTGGCATTGATGCTGCCGGTAACCTGCTTTGCCAGCGAGCATTTGCAGGAAGAGGGCTTTGTCTCCTTCAACGGCGGCTTTGCCCCGGCGCTTCGCGAGGCGTTCACGCACTACCCGGCGCTGATTTTTATCGGCGCAACCGGCATTGCGGTTCGCGTCCTGGCGCCTTTGATCGACGACAAACTGAGCGACCCGGCGGTGGTGGTGATCGATGAGCGTGGGCAGCACGTGATTAGCCTGCTTTCCGGCCATGCCGGCGGCGCGAATGCGCTGACTCGCTACCTGGCGGGAATACTGGGGGCTGACCCGGTGATAACCACCGCCACGGACGTCAACGAGATGGCCGCGCTGGATACCCTTGCCATTCAGCTCAATGCCCGAATGCGCGATTTCCGAACGACGGTAAAAATCGTCAACCAGATGCTGGTGAGCCACCAGCGGGTAGGGCTGTGGTGGGATGTCGAACTCGATAACGACGTCAGTCAGTGCGATCGGCGCGGATTTATTACCGTGAGCGACCTGCAGCACCTCCCTGAACTGGATGCGCTGGTGTGTATTACGTTGCGAAATACGTTGCCGGAACTGCCGCTGCCGCACTGGAAGCTGGTCCCGCAGCGGGTTGTGGCAGGCATCGGCTGTCGACGCAATACGCCGTATTCGCTACTGGCGACGCTGCTGTCGCGTCAGCTTGAGGCGCAGCAGTTCGATCCGCTGGCGCTGAAAGCGATTGGCAGCGTCTCCCTTAAAAAAGACGAAGCGGGCCTGCTTCAGCTTGCCGCCTGCTGGCGTGTTCCTTTTGAAACCTTTACCGCTGACGCGCTGCGTGAGCACGAACATCGCTTTGCGGCCTCATCCTTTGTACGCCAGACGGTTGGGGTGGGGAGCGTCTCGGGTCCGGCAGCGTGGCTGCTGAGCCATGGGCAACTACGAGGAGAAACCCTGCGCGAACAGGGCGTCACTATCACTTTGGGAGTTTCACACTGATGTTAACCGTAATTGGAATCGGCCCGGGCTCGCAGACCATGATGACCATGGAAGCCGTAGATGCGTTACAGGCGGCAGAAATCATCGTTGGCTACAAAACCTACACCCATCTGGTGAAGGCGTTCACGGGTGATAAACAGGTTATCAAAACCGGTATGTGTAAGGAGATTGAACGCTGCCAGGCGGCGATTGAGCTGGCGCAGGACGGGCATAATGTCGCGCTTATCAGCAGCGGCGACGCCGGTATTTATGGCATGGCGGGGCTGGTGCTGGAGCTGGTCAGCAAACAGAAACTGGACGTTGAGGTTCGCCTGATCCCCGGGATGACGGCCAGTATCGCCGCCGCCTCTTTGCTTGGCGCACCGCTGATGCACGATTTTTGCCACATCAGCTTAAGCGATCTGCTGACGCCGTGGCCCGTCATCGAAAAACGCATTGTCGCCGCGGCAGAAGCGGACTTTGTCATCTGTTTCTATAACCCGCGCAGCCGGGGTCGCGAGGGCCATCTGGCACGCGCATTTGAGCTGCTGCGCGCCAGTAAAAGTCCGCAAACGCCGGTAGGGGTAGTGAAATCTGCCGGGCGTAAAAAGCAGGAGAAGTGGCTAACCACGCTGGGTGACATGGACTTTGAGCCGGTCGATATGACGAGTCTGGTGATTGTCGGAAATAAAGCCACGTATGTGCAGGAGGGGCTAATGATCACACCGCGGGGTTATGTGCTGTGAAATATGGCGACGTGCTGGTCATGGGGGGCACCAGCGATGCCCGCGCGATCTGCCATCAGCTGGATGCGGCTGGCGTGGCCTACACCCTGTCGGTGGCGACGCCCACCGGGCAGCGGCTGGCGGGCGACATTAAGGGGCGCGTGCGCTGTGGTCGTCTGGAGCCGCAACAGATGGTTGACTGGCTTACGGAAAACAGGACCCGCTGGGTGATTGACGCTTCGCATCCCTACGCTGAGGTGGTCAGCCGCAACATCCTGACGGCCTGTGAGACGGCAGGCGTGTTGCATAGCCGCTATCAACGCCCTGAACAGCTCAGCGAGCTGACGCATCCGCTGCTCTACAGCGTGCCGGGAATTGAAGAGGCCTGCGACATCGCGCGGCGTCTTGGCGAACGCGTGCTGTTGACAACCGGGAGTAAAGATCTGGCGCGCTGGCGTACCGCGTTGCCGGAGAAAACGCTGCTGGCCCGGGTACTGCCGGTGCCCGAGGTCCTTGAGCAATGCGCCGGGCTTGGCTTTGGTGTTACCGAGATTTTCGCCCTGTGCGGACCATTCAGCGCTGAGTTTAACGCGGCGTTTTATCGTCAGTGCCGGGCTGACGTGATGATAACCAAAGCGTCCGGGGCGGAAGGCGGTTATCGGGAAAAGGTTCAACCCTGTCTGGATGCGGGCATTCCCTGCATCGTGATTACACGCCCGGCACCGCTGGTGACGGGAGACGAGTTACTGGAAAGTCAGGCCGCATTCGCCAGGCGTTTAGCGCGTTGGATGGCCGTTGCTTAAGGAGATAGTGATGAAAAAGGCGCTTCTGGTGGTCAGCTTTGGTACCAGCTACCACGATACCTGCGAGAAGAACATTGTGGCCTGCGAGCGTACGCTGGCGGAAAGCTGTCCTGACCGTGAGCTGTTTCGGGCATTCACCTCCGGGATGATTATTCGCAAGCTGAAACAGCGTGACGGCATTGAGATCGATACGCCGCTGCAGGCGCTGAAAAAGCTTGCGGCTCAGGGATATCAGGATGTGGCGATTCAGTCCCTGCATATCATCAACGGCGATGAGTACGAGAAAATCGTCCGTGAAGTGCAGAGCCTGCGCCCGCTGTTTACCCGCCTGACGCTGGGGGTACCGCTCCTGAGCAGCCACGACGATTACGCGCAGCTGATATGCGCATTGCAACAGCAGATGCCAGCGCTTGGTGCCACGGAAAAAGTGGTGTTTATGGGCCACGGCGCCAGCCATCACGCCTTTGCGGCCTATGCCTGCCTTGACCACATGATGATGGTCCAGGGTTTCCCTGCCCGCGTCGGTGCGGTGGAGAGTTACCCGGAAGTCGACATCCTGATTGAGAGCCTCGCTAAAGAGGGCGTCACCGCCGTGCATCTGATGCCGCTGATGCTGGTGGCAGGCGATCACGCCATTAATGATATGGCCTCTGATGCCGAGGATTCCTGGAAGACGTTGTTTAACGCAGCCGGGATCGCGGCGACGCCGTGGCTGAGCGGGCTGGGAGAAAACCTGGCGGTGCGCGCGATGTTCGTCGCCCATCTGCAGCAGGCGCTGAGCGTCGCGATGGAGGAGGCAGCATGAGCGGCAAACTGTACGCCCTGAGTACCGGGCCGGGCGCGTCTGACCTTATCACCGTGCGCGCCTCACGTATCCTCGGTTCGCTGGATATTCTCTATGCCCCGGCCGGCCGCAAAGGCGGCGATAGCCTGGCGCTCTCTATCGTCCGGCCGTTTATCGGCCAACAGACCGACATCCGCTGCTGCCATTTTCCCATGAGCGCCGACGATGCTGAAAAAGAGGCGGTATGGGATGAGGTGGCCGACGCGTTAGTCAGGGCGGTGAACGACGGAAAACAGGTTGGCTTTATCACCCTGGGCGACGCCATGCTGTTCAGCACCTGGGTGTTCTTACTGCGACGCATCGGCAATCCGGACTGGCTGGAAATTGTGCCCGGGGTGACGTCGTTTGCCGCGATTGCCGCGCGGTCCAAAACGCCGCTGGCGATGGAACAGCAGTCGCTGGCGGTGATCGCCTGTACCGCGCCGGAAGCGGAGATTGCACAGGCGCTGCAGCAGCACGACAGTCTGGTGCTGATGAAGGTGTATGGCCGGTTTGCGCGCATCAAAGCGCTGCTGGCACAGGCCGGGTTGCTGAACTGTGCGCTGATGATGTCAGAGGCCACGCTCCCTGGCGAGCAGTGCTGGCGGCATCTGGATGAGGTTGCTGATGACCAGCCGTTACCCTATTTCTCGACCATTCTGGTCAACAAACAGTGGGAGTATGCGTAATGAAACTCGAACAACAGCTTAAACAGCTGTCATTTGGTGGCCTGGCGGCGGCGCTATTGCTGATGGTGGTGCCGGAGCAGGCGTTCGCAATGCACATCATGGAAGGGTTTTTACCGCCGATGTGGGCGCTGGCGTGGTGGCTGCTCTTCTTACCGTGTTTGTGGTACGGACTGGTGCGCTTGCGCCGTATCGTGCAGGAGGATAGCCACCAGAAAGTCCTGCTGGCGCTGTGCGGGGCATTTATTTTCGTGCTGTCGGCACTGAAGATCCCATCGGTAACCGGCAGTTGCTCGCATCCCACCGGCGTGGGACTCGCCGTGATTCTGTTCGGGCCTGGGGTCGTCGCCATCCTCGGCGCCATCGTGCTGTTGTTTCAGGCGCTGCTGCTGGCACACGGCGGTTTGACCACGCTTGGCGCGAACGGCATGTCGATGGCGGTGATTGGGCCGGTTGTTGGGTATATGGTGTGGAAGATGGCCTGCCGTGCCGGGCTCCGTCGTGATGTCGGGGTATTTTTGTGCGCGATGCTGGCGGATCTGGTGACTTATTTTGTGACTTCGGTTCAGCTTGGCGCGGCGTTCCCGGACCCGGTGACGGGTACCACGGGCTCGATGGTGAAATTCATGGGCATTTTCTGCCTGACGCAGATCCCCATCGCCATTGCAGAGGGATTGTTAACCGTCATGATTTATGACCAGTTGACCAAACGTCAGCTGATTACCGCACAAGGATACTGAGATGAAAAAAACGCTGATGCTGTTGGCGATGGTGCTTGTCCTGATCGTACTGCCATTTTTTATCGATCACGGGGGGGAGTTTGGCGGCTCGGATGGTGAAGCCGAAAATCAAATCCAGGTTGTGGCGCCGCATTACACGCCATGGTTCACGCCGCTCTATGAACCCGCCAGCGGCGAAATTGAAAGCCTGCTGTTTACGCTCCAGGGCTCCATTGGCGCAGCGGTGATTTTCTATATTTTGGGCTACACCAAAGGCAGACAGCGCCGTGATGACCGGGCTTGACAGGCTTAGCTACCAGAGCCGCTGGGCTCACGTTGCGCCGGAACGCAAGTTTCTGCTCTGGATGGCGCTGATGATGCTGGCGTTTGTACTGCCGCCGCTGGGACAGGGGATCGTACTGGCGTTGACGGCGGGACTGACCTGCTGGCTGCTGCGTATGAGCTTCTGGCGCTGGTGCCGCTGGATGGCGTTGCCGTTTGGCTTTCTGCTGGTCGGGGTACTGACGATCCTCTTTAGCGTCACCCGAGACCCGCACACGCTGGCGGTCAGCGTCCCCGTGGGGCACTACTGGCTGGGGATCACCGTTTCCGGGATGACCGCCGCCAGTGAAACCTTCTTGCGCAGCCTTGCCGCGCTGGCGGCGACGTTCTGGCTGGTACTGAACTTGCCGTTTCCGCAGCTGATTGTACTGCTTAAGCGGGCGCGCGTGCCGCGTCTGCTTACCGAACAGATTCTGCTGACCTGGCGCTTTATTTTTATTTTGCTGGACGAAGCGCTGGCGATTCATCGCGCGCAGACCCTGCGTTTTGGCTATCGCAGCCTGCCAAAATGCTATCGCTCTCTGGCGATGCTGGTCGGTTTGCTGTTTACCCGGGTGTTGATTCGCTATCAACAGATGGCGACCACGCTGGATATTAAACTCTACCAGGGTGATTTTCCCCTGTAAGGAATCGCACAATGCTGACCACCGCCAATCTCTGGTTTCGCTATCAGAAGGCGCAGGTACTTAAAGGGCTGACGCTGGATTTTTCGACCCATGCCGTCACCGGGCTGGTCGGGGCTAACGGTTGCGGAAAGTCGACGTTATTTATGAACCTGAGCGGCCTGCTGAGGCCGCAGCAGGGGGCGGTTCTGTGGCAGGGGAAGCCGCTGGACTACAGCAAACGCGGACTGCTGGCGCTCCGTCAACAGGTCGCAACGGTGTTTCAGGACCCCGATCAGCAGATCTTTTATACCGATATTGATAGCGACATCGCCTTCAGCCTGCGCAACCTGGGGGTGGCGGAGCCGGAGATCGCGCGGCGCGTCGACGATGCGCTGACGCTGGTCGACGCGCAGCGTTTTCGTCAGCAGCCGATCCAGTGCCTGAGCCATGGGCAAAAGAAGCGAGTCGCCATCGCTGGGGCACTGGTACTGGGGGCGCGCTATCTTCTGCTGGACGAGCCCACGGCCGGGCTTGATCCTTCAGGACGCACGCAGATGATCGAGATTATCAGACGTATTGTGGCGCAGGGGAACCACGTGGTGATCTCCAGTCATGATATTGACCTGATTTACGAGGTCAGCGATGCCGTCTACGTGCTGCGTCAGGGAGAAGTGCTGGCGCACGGTGCGCCGGGCGAGGTGTTTGCCCGCAGCGAACTGATTGAACGGGCCGGATTAACGCAGCCCTGGCTCGTCAAACTGCATGCGCAACTTGGCCTGCCGTTATGCAAAACCGAAGATGAATTTTTCAGCCGTATGCGACAAAAAAACGTAATGAAGGAGGCCTCATGACGCAGGCAATTATGTTGCAGGGAACCGCTTCTGACGTCGGTAAAAGCGTCCTGGTGGCTGGGCTGTGCCGGATTTTTTATCAGGATGGCCTGCGTACCGCGCCGTTTAAATCGCAGAATATGGCGCTCAATTCCGGTATCACCCCTGAGGGAAAAGAGATGGGCCGCGCGCAGATTTTTCAGGCCCAGGCGGCGGGGATCACGCCAGACGTACGGATGAATCCGGTGTTGTTAAAACCGACCAGTGACCGTAAAGCGCAGGTGGTGCTGATGGGGCAGGTGGCGACCGATATGGACGCGGTCAGCTACCACGCGTACAAACCGCGTCTGCGGGAGCAGATCCGTAATGTCTATAACAGCCTGGCCAGAGAGTATGACGTGCTGGTGCTGGAAGGCGCGGGTAGCCCGGCGGAAATTAACCTGCGCGATCGCGATATCGTCAATATGGGGATGGCCGAAATGGCGCAGTGCCCGGTGATCCTCGTGGCGGACATTGACAGAGGCGGCGTGTTTGCCGCCATCTACGGGACGCTGGCGCTGCTGCACGACCACGAGCGGGCGCGCGTGAAAGGGGTCATCATCAATAAATTTCGTGGCGATGTTGCGCTGCTCTGTTCGGGCATTGAACAGATAGAAAACCTGACCGGCGTGCCGGTGTTGGGCGTTATGCCGTGGCTGGATGTGGATCTGGAAGATGAGGACGGCGTGGCGCTGCAAAAGGGAAAATACCTGCGAACCGCGCCGCGTGATATCGACATTGCCGTGGTGCAGGTTCCGCATATCTCCAACTTCACCGACTTTAACGCCCTGGCGGCGCAGCCCGATGTTCGCGTGCGCTATGTTCGCTCTCCCCAGGAGCTGGCGGGGGCTGACCTCGTGATTCTCCCCGGCAGTAAAAATACGCTGGGCGATCTGGCCTGGCTGCGGGAAAGCGGCATGGCGCACGCGGTGCTGCAGTCCCACCAACAGAACGTGCCCGTCATGGGCATTTGCGGCGGCTACCAGATGCTTGGCGACACCATCATTGATGAGGTGGAATCGGGAATAGGAACCCAGCCAGGACTGGGTCTACTTCATACCGTGACTCGCTTTGCGCAGCGAAAAACCACGACGCAGGTTTCCGGGCGGATGGCGTCGGCGCTGCCGACGTGGCTTGCCCCGTTATCAGGCATGAAGGTGCAGGGTTATGAGATTCATATGGGAGAGACCCGGCTGATCTCCGACGGTGACCCGGCGCTGTTTCTGGAAAAAGGGGGCACGCACATAGCCGATGGTGCCATCAGCGCTGACGGGAAGGTGATAGGAACGTATCTCCATGGGTTATTCGATAACGATGCGTTCACGCGCGCCATGGTGGATGGCTTACGCCAGCGCAAAGGACTGGCGCCATTAGACGTTGCGGTAGATTACGCGGCTTATAAAGCACAACAGTTTGATATCCTGGCGAGCGCGATGCGAGAACATATTGATATTGAGAAGATCTATCAAATAATGCGGGAGCATCAGGAGGTGGGCGCATGATATTAGTCACCGGAGGCGCGCGCAGCGGGAAAAGTGCGCACGTCGAACAACTGGCGGCGCAACAGTGCGAACGCGTGCTGTATATCGCGACGTCAGTGATTACCGATGAAGAGATGGCGCTGCGCGTTGACAAGCACCGCGCCCAGCGTCCTGCGCACTGGCGAACCTGGGAAGGGTATCGCGATCTGGGTGATGTGATTCGCCACCAGGTGCAGCCGGGCGAAGGCGTTGTTCTGGAATGCGTCACCACCCTGTTGTCGAACCTGCTCTATGACGCCAGCGGCGGCGCGTCGCCAGAAACCCTCGATTTTTCCGCGCTTGAGGCGGTGTTGCAAGAGCAGGTGGACGACCTGATTGCAGCCTGTCAGCAGTCGGCGGCGCCGGTTTATATTGTGACCAATGAGCTGGGCATGAGCATTACGCCAGAGAATCGGCTGGCGCGTCATTTTGTTGATATTGCCGGGCGCGCGAACCAGAAGCTGGCGCGGGCGGCGCAGGACGTGTGGCTGGTTGTCTCGGGAATTGGAGTAAAGATTAAATGTCGTTAAAAATGTTGTGGGCGACGCTGGGATTTATTACCCGTATACCGGTGCCGCAAAAATGGAGCGACGGCGTTGAATTTTCGCAGTATGGCCGTGGCGTTCCCTGGTTCCCCGTGGTGGGCTTGATCGTTGGCGGCCTGGCCGCCGTAAGCTATCTGGCGGTGAGCCAGACCGGCGGGGGCATCATCATCGGTGCGGTTGCCTGGGTGCTGGCGCTGGTGCTGCTGACCGGCGGGTTTCATCTGGACGGTCTGGCGGACACCTGCGATGGCGTTTTTTCTGCCCGCACCCGTGAACGGATGCTGGAGATTATGCGCGATAGCCGGTTGGGGACTTACGGCGGTCTGGCCATCGTATTCTGCATCCTTATCAAAGTCGCTACGGCGATCTCCCTGGCTCATCTTCCCGTTAATACCCTCTTTGCACTGCTGGTGTGTGCGCCGATCGTCGGGCGCACGGGAATGGTGTTGGCCATGTACCGGCAGCACTATGCGCGTGAGGGTGCTGGCATGGCAAACGCCTATCTCGGCCATATCAGCGGCAAAGAGACCATCATCACCCTCTGCATCGGCGTAGCGCTCGTGGGGCTGATGGCGGGGATGCAGGGGCTTGTCGCCAGCATCATCGCCTGGATTGTCGTCAACGCGGTAAAGACTTTTTTAAGCCGCCGACTGAACGGGCTAACGGGGGATACCCTGGGCGCGATGGAGGAGATAGGCGAAATGGTCTTCCTTCTGGCGCTTCTGTGGGTCTGACGTATGCGTATTTTTCTGGTCCGGCACGGTCAAACCACCGCTAACCTCAGCGGTGTATTTTACGGGAGTACCGATTTGTCGCTCTCGCCGCAGGGCATTGCGCAAAGCCAGCGTGTTGCCGGGTTTTTGGCCGGGGTCGCGTTCGGGCAAACGCGCGTCAGCGCGCTGCAGCGTGCTCAGCAAACGGCGCGGCTTATCGTGCCAACTGCCCATGATGTTCAAGTGGATGCGCGTCTTAACGAGCTGGATTTTGGCAAATGGGAGATGCGGCACTACAGCGACATTGAAAAAGAAAATCCCGCGTCGTGGCAGCGCTGGATGGATGACTGGCAAAACGCCACGCCCGACGGCGGCGAAGCCTTCCCGCATTTCGCCGCACGTGTCAGGGCGGCGGCGGCGGATGAGATGAGTCAACTGCAGCAGCACGAAGAGATGCTCATTGTGGCCCATCAGGGCGTGCTGAGCCTGCTGCTGGCAACCTGGTTAGGGATGCCCCCGGCAGCGATGTGGCATTTCCCGTTCAGTCATGATGCCTACACGGTCGTTGAAAATCGGGCCGGGCATTGGGTATTACGCGTATTTAATGGCAGAAGCGTTTGGCAAACTGAAGAGTGAGGGTGATGAGGATGGGGACAGTGAAGGCGCTGGCGGCGGCCATCAGACCGCTTGATAAACAGAAGATTCAGGCGGCCTCGCGGCATGTTGATGGCTTAATCAAGCCGACAAACAGCCTCGGTCGGCTGGAGAGTCTGGCAATACAGCTTGCGGGAATGGGGGGAATCGACAGGCTCGATAATCTGCAAAAAGAGATTATCGTGATGTGCGCCGACCATGGCGTGTTTGATGAAGGCGTGGCTGTGACGCCGAAAGTGGTGACCAGGCTTCAGGCCGTCAATATGCAAAAGGGGTTGACCGGGGTATGTGTGCTGGCCCGCACTAGCCAGACGTCGGTACTCCCCGTTGACATCGGCATTGACGGTGAGCCTGTTGACAATATGCTCAGCCTTAAACTCTCTCGTGGCTGCGGGAATATCGCCCAGGGGCCTGCGATGAGCCGTCAGGATGCCGAACACCTGCTGCTGGCGAGCGCCAGCCTCGTTAAAAAACGTGCTCAGGAGGGGATTTCCGTCTTTGGCGTTGGCGAGCTGGGTATTGCGAACACGACGCCGGCCTCGGCAATCATCAGCGTACTGACCGACAGCGATCCGCATGAGGTGGTGGGGATTGGGGCAAATTTGCCGCAGGACCGGGTACAGCATAAGGAAGCCATTGTTCGGCAGGCGATACGCATTAACCAGCCGGATGCGCGCGATGCGGTTGACGTTCTGGCCAAAGTTGGCGGCTATGACCTGGTGGGTATGACCGGGGTGATATTAGGCGCTGGCGCATGCGGACTGCCCGTTGTGTTGGACGGTTTTCTCTCGTATGCCGCAGCCATCGCCGCCTGTCAGATTGCGCCAGAAGTTAAGAACTACTGTATTCCCTCTCATTTTTCCGCCGAAAAAGGGGCCAGACGTGCGCTGGAGCACCTTGGGCTGGCGCCCTTTATCCATCTTGACATGCGTCTTGGCGAAGGGAGCGGTGCCGCGCTGGCAATGTCTATTGTCAGTGCGGCATGCGCGATGTATTGCGAGATGGGGCTACTGGCGCAAAGCGGCATTGAGTTGCCCGTTCCGGCGTGACGGAATGCGATACGTTTGATTTGTTGCGGATTGTAGGCCGGGTAAGCGCAGCGCCACCCGGCAAGAAAGCGTTTTCAGGGGGGTTACAGCCCGATCACCAGCTCCCCGGAATGGCTTCGCGAGCAGCACAGCGCCACCTGCTGCTCCGTCGCGCTTTTTTCTGCCTCTGACTGCACGCTATCCCGGTGATCCACCACGCCGTCAATCACTGGCGTCAGGCAGGCGCCGCAGATCCCCATCTCGCAGGAAAGCGGTACGTCCACGCCATGTTCCTGCAGTACCTGGGCGATGGTCTTATCCGCAGGGACCGGCCAGCGCTCGCCGGTGGAGGCCAGTTTGACCGTAAAGATCTCACCCGCTGCACCGCCACTTGCGGGCGCAGCAGGCTGAAACGCCTCGCTGTGAAGATGGGCGTCGTCCCAGCCTTTCGCCGTGGCGACCTCACGTACTTTTTCCATAAACCCTGCGGGTCCGCAGATCCAGGCGTGAAGCCCCGGCTCAGGCATCGGGAGATGCCCGTCCAGCGTGGTGCGCGGGCTGTCAGTATGGATGACGCACGCATCGCACGCTGAAAGCGCGCGGGCAAACGCCGCGCGTTGCTGGTCCCGGACGTAGTAGTGCAGCGAAAACGGCGTGCCGGCGGCCTTCAGCTGCAGGGCCATCGCGTACAGCGGCGTAATGCCAATCCCCGCCGCCAGCAATAAAACCCGTTCTGCCTGCACCAGCGGAAACAGATTGCGCGGGGCCGAAATCAGCAGCTTCTGCCCCGGACGTAGCGTTTCGTGAACGTAGCGCGACCCACCCCTCGAGGCGGCTTCCCGCCCCACGCAGATTAGATACCCCTCATCGCCACACGCCCCGGTCAGGGAGTACTGGCGAATAACTCCGCAGGGCAGATGCACGTCGATGTGCGCCCCGGGCTGCCATGCCGGCAGCGCTTCGCCGTTTTCGGCCACCAGCCTGACGGCGAGGCTCTTGTCCCCCTCGCGCCACAGTCCGTCAACAATCACGTTCAGCATACGGGCCTCCGTCATACCAGGAAAAATGCGCCAAAGCCCATCTTCTTCAGTCCCCGGCGGTAGGCAATCGAGCTTTTATCCGCGGGGATATGCGCTTCCAGGGTGAGATCCAGCGGCAGGCTTTCCGGGCGCTGGGTTTCCACCATCAGGCGATCTTCTTCAAAGATGCGCAGGTTAAAGGCATGCACATCTTCCACCGGAATATGCAGATCAAAATTGCGCGCGATAGGGGCGAACATGCGGGTCACGCGTGAGGAAACGGGCGACGCGGCATTCATGATTACCAGCCGGGATTCCCCCGGGAAATGGATCGTCAGGGTGGCGGTAAACGGCAGGTGCATTTCAAAATGGCGCAACCAGCGGAAGCCCTCCGGGGCCTGCACATCCGAAGCGGGAGGATAGTTACTCACCGTACTCCAGTAATCGGCAACAAAGCCAAACGGCGTCTCCTGGGGTTGATAGTCAGGGACCAGCGTGTTGTTGGGGTCCGCAAAGGTATCGGTGTGGATCCAGGCAAAGTGCGCCACGTCCAGAAACCCTTCCACCTGACGCCCGGCGAAGCCATTCACTTCGAACGCCGGGCAGTTAATCTGCTGAAATCCGTCGTCATCCCAGTGCGGCAGGGTGGGCAGCGGCGCGGGATTATCCGGATCAAACGCCAGGCAGGTCCAGATCAGGCCAAAGCGCTCCTCCACGGCGTAATTAATCAGGTTCAGCTTCGCCGGAACGGGCTGGTCGGGGCTGGACGGAATTCGGTTGCAGCGCCCGTCCTCCCCAAAACGCAGGCCATGATAGGGACAGATAATCCCGTGCTCATCGTGAAAGCCGAGCGTCAGCGGCACGCCGCGGTGCGGGCACACGTCCCGGGCGACCACGACCTGGTCGTTGATCCGGTAAATCACCAGCTGTTCGTCCAGCAGGGTCGCTTTAACCGGCGCCGGGCCGATGTCGCAGGCCCTGGCGACCGGATGCCAGCATTTCGCCAGACGCAGCCAGTCCTCTGGCTCAAACGTGCAGTGGGCGGGTGGGGTCGGTTCTCTTTTCATGTTCATCCCTCTTGCGTTCAGCCTAACGGGCCGCCCTGAATGGTGTCGCACAGACCGTTGATGATGCGCTCTCCGGTCTCCTCTTTGAGTTCCTGATACCAGGCCTCCGTCAGCGCCATGTCTTTGCCGTGGGTCACGTCGCAGCGTTTACGCGCCTTCAGCACCAGGTCGCGCACCCGGTCGCAGCGCAGCGCTTCGTACTGTCGCAGCGCCAGCGTCACGTTATGGTTTTCACGCAGGCATTGACCCAGCACCACCGCATCTTCCATGGCCGCACAGCCGCCCTGACCGATATCCGGCGTGGTGCTGTGTGCGGCATCGCCCAGCAGCGCGACGTTGCCGCGCACCAGCGTGTCGAACGGCTCAATGTCGTGGATCTCAATGCGGTTGGTGGTCTGCGGGTCGAGCGCGGCGATAAGCTTTTGCACCGGCGGCGCCCAGCCGCGGAAGTAGCCCGTGAGATCGGCGCGCAGGGTGGTGCGATCCTCCGCCAGGCCCAACGGGAGCGGCACGTCAAAAAAGAAATAAAACCGTCCGCCGGAGACGGGCATCAGCGACACGCGTTTTCCTTCGCCAACGAAGGTGGTCCACTGATGAGCCGGTGCAATCTCTTCGTCAATCTTCACCAGCCCGTTCCAGTTCACGTAACCGGCATAGCGGCGCGCCGGTGTATAGCCCAGCACGTACGGGCGAACCGCCGAGTGGGCGCCGTCGGCGGCAATCAGAAAATCCCCGTGCGCCATGGTGCCATCGGTGAAGGTCACGCTCACGCCAGCGTCGTCTTCATGGACGTGTTCGACGCGCTTGCCGAACTGCACGTTATCGCGTCCCCAGAACTCCAGCATTTCGCGCTGGAGTTCAGTGCGCGAGACGGGGCAGGGACGCCCTCCGGTACGCTCAACCAGCGGGGCAAGGCTGAAGCGGGTCAGGGTCTCGCCGCGCCGGTAATCTTTATAGGCCATGAAACGCATCGGCCCGCCGTACGTCTCAACGATCTCCCCCAACCCGAGGTGCTGCATGCATTTCACGCCGTTAGGCCAGATGGAGATGGCCGCCCCGACGGGCCTGATCTCTTTTACGGCTTCAAATACGGTACAGTCGATTCCCGCTTTCTTCAGTGCGACAGCGGCGCTCAGGCCGCCAATACCCGCGCCAATGACGATTGCTCTCATGCTTCTCTCCTTTTGCTGGGGGTAAAGGTATTCAGCAATTTGCGTACCAGGCTGCAGCGTGGCGAAAACGGCGTTGTAAGAGCGGTACTTGCACTGCTAAGGTGCGTAAACGCGGTGAGCGTGCCTTTTTTTGAATCAAAAATTTCCGCTTCACGCATCCGGAATCGACTGTTTCATACCGGGACAACTGTGGCGTGGTTTGTGCAACAGCCTGGAAAAGGACACCACAGGAGACGCTATGATCGCACTGCACGACTTTAATCATCTTCCGGCCCACGACGCGGTGGCGCTGCTTCATCCCTGCGTGGCGATCCCCGGCTGGGCCGACGCGCTGGTTCGCGGGCGGCCTTACCCGAGCCGGGAGGCGTTGTTCATCACGGCGCAGGCCCTGACGCAAACCTGGGATGACGCGGCATTAACCCTCGCCCTGAGCGCGCACCCGCGCATTGGCGAAAAGCCCGCGGGCACCGGGGCGGAGGCAGCGCTGTCGCGCCAGGAGCAGGGTGCGGTGAATGACCGCGATGCCGGGCTTGCGCAGGCGTTACGCGAGGCCAACGCCCGCTACGAAGCCCGTTTTGGACGGGTCTTTCTGATCCGCGCCAAAGGCCGCAGCGGTGAGGAGATGTTACAGGCGCTGCACGCGCGGCTGGAAAACAGTGACGCGCAGGAGGTCCGTGCCGCGCTGGAACAGTTACGGGAAATTACGCTGCTACGGCTGGAAGGAGTCATTAGCGAATGAGTACGTTAAGCACGCATATTCTGGATATCTCAACGGGCAAACCTGCAGAGGGCGTGACCGTCCATCTTCAACAGGAGGGGAAGACGCTCGCCACGGGAGTAACCAACGCGCAGGGGCGCATCGCCGCGTTCGTTCCCTCTCTGCCCGCAGGCCGTTACCGGCTGGTGGCGGAGATCGGCGCATGGTTTCGCGACACCGGCCGCGACACGATCTGGCCCTGCGCGCAAATTGATTTTGTGACGGGAGAAACGGCAGAGGAGCACTTCCATCTGCCGTTTGTGATTGCCCCCGGCGGGTGGTCAACCTACCGGGGTAGTTGACCACACCTGCTCGCCGTTGACCCAGGTCTCGCTGATGTTGCGCTCGTCACCCAGGGTCATCAGGACAAAAAGCTGCTCGTAAATATCCCTGCAGCGGCGATTGCGCAGGCGCTGCAGCGGCGTCACGTCAGGGTCGATAACCACGAAATCCGCCTCTTTGCCGGGGGTGAAGTTGCCAATCTTATCGTCGAGCCTCAGCGCGTGCGCCCCGCCCAGCGTGGCGTGATAAAACGCCTCGCTGGCGCGCAGGCGGTAGTTCTGAAGCTGGCCGACCTTATAGGCTTCCCCCAGCGTGCGCAGCATGCTGAAGGTGGTGCCCGCCCCCACGTCGGTGCCGATGCCCATACGTACCCTGTGCTGCCAGCAGGCGGGCAGGCGAAACAGCCCGCTGCCGAGAAACAGGTTAGAGGTGGGGCAAAACGCCACCGCCGAACCGGTGTCATGCAGGCACTGCCACTCGCTGTGGTGCAGATGAATACCGTGGGCAAACACGCTGCGCTCGCCGGTCAGACCGTAGTGATGATACACGTCCAGATAACGCTCGTGTTCCGGCCAGAGATCGCTCACCCAGGCCACTTCGTTGGGGTTTTCGCTCAGATGGGTCTGCAGCCAGGTATCCGGGAACTCCTCTCTGAGCAGGCTGACCGCGGCAAGCAGCTCGGGGGATGAGGTCGGGGCAAAGCGCGGCGTAATGGCATACCCCAGCCGCCCCCGATGGTGCCAGCGCTGGATCAACGCCCGCGTTTGCCGGTAGCTCTGTTTGGGATCTTCACTCAGGTAGTCCGGCGCGTGCCTGTCCATCATCACCTTGCCGGCGATAAGGCGCATGTTGAGGCGCAGGGCTTCGGTAAACAGCGCCTCGACCGATTCGGGATGCAGGGTACAAAACACCAGCGCGGTGGTGGTGCCATTGCTGACCAGCTGGTTAATGAAAAATTCGGCAATCTCTTTCGCGTAGGCTTCATCGGCAAACTGGCTCTCCACCGGGAAAGTATAGGTCGTCAGCCACTCCAGCAATTGCTCGCCAAACGCGCCGATCATCTCCGTTTGCGGGTAATGGATGTGGGTGTCGATAAATCCGGGCAGCAGCAGCTTGCCGCGCAGGTCGGTGTAACCTTTGTGCGGGTCAAGATACTGCTCGCCCTCCTGCCAGGACATGTGCGCCAGAATTTTTCCGTTCTGGATAAACAGCACCCCGTCCTCAAGATAGCGCGCGTGTTGGGCAATCGCGTCTGCGCTGTCGCAGACCTGGGCAATGTCAAAAAATGCACCGCGGATCGCTGTCTGGTAATCCATCATGGTTCCTGCCTTAGTGTGTGCGTAGCGGGGTGATAAGGCTCAGCAAGAAGGGTGCCAGATTGAACAGGCCGCAGATAAACTGCGGCCGGAAGGGAAGGGTTACTCTTTTTGCGTCGCAACGCGGGAGCTGAACGACGTCGCCTTTGCCGTCTCGCGCTCTTCCCGCGCCAGCCAGCGGTAGGTTACACCGCCGAGGAAGACGCCGATAAACCAGCTGAAGTTTGCCACCTCATGCAGGGCCGGAATAAAGCTAATCACCAGACCCACGGCAACGGAGGGGATCAGCGCGCCAATGGCCTTCGGGTTAAAGCCGTTGCGGTACCAGTATTTGCCCTCTGGCGTGTCGTTGAACAGATCGTCGACCGACACCTTGCCGCGTTTAATCAGGTAGAAGTCGGCAATCAGAATGCCGAACAGCGGGCCGATAAACGCCCCAAGCACGTCGAGGGTGTAGTGGATAAGCTCCGGCGAGTTAAACAGGTTCCACGGGGTGAGCAGGATCGAGCCGACGGCGGCAATCATGCCTCCGGTGCGGAAGCTGATTTTCTGCGGCGAGCAGTTAGAGAAATCAAACGCCGGAGAGACGAAGTTCGCCACGATATTGATCCCGATGGTGGCGGTGATCATCGTCAACAGGCCAATCGCCACCGCCAGATCGTTACCCACGCGGCTGACGGTCTCAATCGGATCGGTGATCATGCGGCCAAACAGCGACTGGGTACCGGAAACAATCACCACGGTGACGATGGAGAACAGCAGGAAGTTAAACGGCAGGCCCCAGCGGTTACCACGGCGGATCTCACCCATGCTCTTCCCGTAGCGGGAGAAATCACCAAAGTTGAGCAGCGGGCCGGAGAAGTAGGAGACCACCAGCGCCGTCGCGGTGATCATCTGCCAGGTCTGCTCGCCCGCGCTCAGGGACTTGCTGGCGAGGGTAAAGGAGATCCCGTCAAAACTGGTCTTGTATACAATCCAGCCGGCAAGGGCCAGCATGACTACATAGACCGCCGGACCGGCGATATCAATAAAGCGTTTGATGGCGCTCATGCCGTGCCAGAAGACCATCGCCTGCAGGACCCACATAATGGCAAAGCAGATCCAGCCCAGATGCGACAGGCCCAGGAACGCGCCGGTGGTGAGCGAAGAGAGCGACGGCCAGAACTTCAGCGCCACCAGCATCAGCGCGTTAGCGGCCAGATAGGTCTGAATGCCGTACCAGGCAAAGGCGATAAGCCCGCGGATCACCGCCGGAATATTGGCCCCGAAGACGCCAAAGGCCTGACGGCTGATCACCGCGTAGGGCACGCCCGCCATCTGGCTCGGTTTCGCCACCAGATTGGCGCACAGCTGCACAATACAAATTCCCACCAGCAGGCAGAGCAACACCTGCCAGCTTGCCAGCCCGAGCGTAAAGAAGCTCGCGGCGACAACATACCCCCCCATGCTGTGCACGTCCGACATCCAGAACGAAAAGATGTTGTACCAGCTCCAGTTCTGGTCACGCGTCGGTGCCAGATCCTCATTGCAAAGACGTGGGCTGTAAACCGCACCGGAATCAGCGGCCGTACCCTGTGGTGTATTTTGACTGTTTGGCATGAAACCTGCTCCTGTGAATGAAAACCCGTTGAGTGGGAGTGCAAACGGTGTTGCAGGATCCAGGCCAAAATAATAAATCTTGTATGCAATATTTTATTTTTATGTATACGATTCGATAACGGAAAGTAAAATTCGGAGTGGTGAATGAACAACATAAATGCCCTGCAGACCGCGCCAGACCTGCATGACAAAGACGAATCCATCTTCCAGGCGCTGATGACCGCGATTGTCGAACATCAGCTGCTGCCGGGAAGCAAATTGCCGGAAGAGGCGCTGGCGGAGGTATTTGGCGTGAGTCGTACGGGCATCCGCAAGGTGCTGCAGCGACTCGCCGCTGTGCAAATGGTCACCTTAACGCCCAGGCGTGGTGCATACGTTGCCAGCCCGACGGTCGAAGAGGCGCGGCACATCTTCCGCACCCGCGCGCTGCTGGAGGTTGCCAACCTGCCGGACGTGCTGGCGCACTGTCAGCCGCCGCATCTTGCCGCGCTGGAGGCCATTATTCGCCAGGAGCAGCAGGCCCACGAGGCCTACGACGGTCCGGCGGCGATCCGCCACTCCGCCCGTTTTCACATTCAGCTGCAGGCCATCTCCGGCAACCAGGTGCTGACGGAGATGGTGACCGGCCTGAGCCAGCGCTCCTCGCTGGTGATTGCCACCTGGGGGGCGCCGTGGCGTCAGGGCTGCCGCTGCAACGATCACGAACAGCTGGTGGATCTGCTGCGCCAGAAGGCGCTCCAGCCGCTAAGTGATGCCTTAATGCACCATTTTGAACATATCGTCGCCAGCCTCTGCTTCGAGCGGGCGGGTGAGTGCCTGCCTGATTTTGCCCGGCTGTTCGCCAGCCACAAGGAGTCGTAATGTCAGTCTGTATACAAGTGATCAACCCCAACACCAGCCTGGCGATGACGGAAACCATCGGCGCGGCGGCCCGTGCGGTGGCCGCACCGGGCACGGAAATCCTCGCGGTCTGCCCCAGTGCAGGCGTGCCCTCTATAGAAGGCCACTTTGATGAGGCTATCGCCGCGGTGGGGGTTCTCGAACAGGTCAAACTCGGCAGGCAGCAGGGCGTGCACGGTCACGTCATCGCCTGCTTTGGCGATCCGGGTCTGCTGGCGGCGCGCGAGCTGGCACAGGGGCCGGTAGTCGGCATTGCTGAAGCCGCCATGCATATGGCCACGCTGGTGGCGACGCGCTTCTCGGTGGTCACCACGCTGCCGCGCACGCTGATCATTGCCCGTCATCTGCTGCACCAGTATGGCTTTCAGGATCATTGTGCGGCGCTGCACGCTATCGATCTCCCGGTGCTGGCGCTGGAAGACGGTAGCGGTCTGGCGCAGGAGAAGGTGCGCGCCCGCTGTATACAGGCGCTGAAAGAGGATGGCTGCGGCGCCATTGTGCTGGGCTGTGGCGGGATGGCGACGCTGGCGCAGGAGCTGACGCGCGAGCTGCGCGTACCGGTGATCGACGGCGTCAGCGCGGCGGTGAAGATGGTGGAGTCGCTGGTGGCGCTGGGGCTGTCGACCAGCAAGCACGGGGACCTGGCGTTCCCGGAAAACAAAGCTTTAAGCGGACAATTTCAGGCATTGAATCCATTTTAAAGGTGAGGAGAGACGCGATGGCGCTATTTGAACAGGATTACCCACGGGATCTGCGCGGTTACGCGGGCAACCCGCCGCACGCGCAGTGGCCGAATCAGGCGCGCATCGCGGTGCAGTTTGTGCTCAATTATGAAGAGGGGGCGGAAAACCACGTTCTGCATGGCGATGCCGGGTCGGAGCAGTTCCTGTCGGACATCATCGGTGCGGCCAGCTACCCGGACAGACATATGTCGATGGACTCCCTCTACGAATACGGCAGCCGCGCCGGGTTCTGGCGGATCCACAATGAATTTCAAAAGCGTGGCCTGCCGCTGACGGTTTTTGGCGTGGCGATGGCGCTGGCGCGTCATCCGGAAATCGTTGAGGCGATTAAGTCAGCGGATTACGACGTGGTCAGCCACGGCTGGCGCTGGATCCACTATCAGAACATGGATATTAGCCAGGAGCGTGAACACCTGCAGAAAGCGGTGCATGTTCTGACCGATCTGTTCGGCAAGCCACCCACCGGCTGGTACACCGGGCGCGACAGCCCTAATACGCGTCAGCTGGTGGTGGAGCACGGCGGCTTTGATTACGACAGCGACTACTATGGTGACGACTTACCCTTCTGGACGGAAGTGGCCTGCAGCGACGGCACCCGCAAACCGCACCTGATTGTGCCCTACACGCTGGATGCGAACGACATGCGCTTCGCCACCGCGCAGGGGTTTAATACCGCCGAGCAATTTTATATGTACCTGAAGGACAGCTTTGACGTGCTGTACGAAGAGGGGGAACGCGCGCCGAAGATGATGTCCATCGGCATGCACTGCCGCCTGCTGGGGCGCCCTGGGCGTTTTCGCGCGCTGCAGCGTTTCCTTGATTACGTGCAGCAGCATGAGCGGGTGTGGGTCTGTACCCGCCAGCAGATTGCCGATCACTGGCGGGACGTGCATCCGTTTCAGAAGTAAGTGTGACGTGTTTAGCCGGGTGGCGGCTGCGCCTTACCCGGCCTACGGGAAGACCTTGCAGACCCGGTAAGCGCAGCGCCACCGGGCAGGTTTTTCAAACAGACCTTTACTCCGGTGGAGCTGAGCAAGTTATAGTAGCTACGCTTTGGAAGATACCAGGGAGTGGCGGTTTGAAATGAAAAATGAAATAAAGAAAACAGTAATCGACATCATCATCATACTGTCCTCAAATGATGAGGATTCATGGGCAAAAATATTTGAAAAACTTGGTTTCGAACTGGATGTTGATTATGAGTCATCCATTTACTCATTAAAAAAACTCTACGGTGGAATGGGATCATTTAACGATCTTGTTCTTCATAAAAATGGGACACCGCTACTTCGGGATAATGACGAGTTAGAAGATTTGAGACACAAACTCTACAAGCAACTCGACCATGCCATCGGCTTGTCAAAAGCGGGTGATTTACCATAACGGCTTAAAGTGCATTGCTAAATAGCGCTCAGGGGGATTTCCCGCCCTGAGCCGCAAAAATTGTGCATTTCATTACGCCATCAAACTCACCTGCGCCGCCACAATCCTCCACCCGTAGGCAAACCGCACCCACGTCTGTTGCTGGCGGCCAATGCGCTGCGTGCCCTCGCGGGTAAATTCGGTGCTGCACACGGCATAATCCTCCCCGAAGGTGGTGATCACGGTGTGACGCAGCGTGCGCTGCAGCCCGGCGGCGGGGCGCGCCGCGCGAAAGGCGCGGATTTCATCAATCCCGTACAGGTTCTCACCCGCCCCCAGACGCACCGTGTTTTTGTCGTGCCAGAACAGCTCGTCCAGTACCGCAATGTTGTTGCTCACCAGCGCGTCTTCATAGCGGTAAAAGGCGGCCGTCACTTCCGCCACCACCCACGGGAGGTTAATGTCATCGTGATTCATCATGCTGCAACCTCCGCCGGGCGGGCATCGGTGATTCCATTCTCCTCCAGCACGCGCGCGACGCGCAGGCAGGCCTGCTCGTTAAACGGCGCGGCAATGAGCTGCAGGCCAATGGGCATTCCCTGCGCGGTGCGCAGCGGTACGGTGGTCACGGGCAGGCCTAAAAACGAAATCGGCTGGGTCAGCATCCCCATGCTGGCGCGAATCGGCAGCGGCTGGCCGTTAATCTCCATGGTTTGCTCGCCCGCCAGCGTGGCGCTGCGCGGGGTGGCCGGGGCGATCAGCACGTCGGCCTGCGCGAAGAGGGTCTTAAACGCCTGCCGGGCATGCGCGCGAAACCGCTGGGCCTGAATGTACCAGGCGGAGGGGATCATCGCCCCTGCCAGCAGCCGCTCGCGGGAGTGCGGCTCAAAACGCTCCGGCTCGCGGCGAAGCGCGGGCAGGTACTGATTTCCCCCTTCGGAGGCGCTGATGATAAACGCCGCGGCGCGCGCCAGTTCGGCCTCCGGAAAGTGCAGTTCATCCTGCACGTCGAGCGCCTTCGCTACCCGCGCCACGGCATCTCTGGCCTGGGCGTCACACCAGGTGGTGAAGTAGCCGCCGAGCACCGCGCAGCGCAGGCCCTCCAGGCCGCGGTCGAGCAGGGGACGCGTCTGTTCATGCGGATGTTCTGCCTGAAAACCATCGCTGCTGTCCCGCCCCTGCAGCGCGTCGTACACGGAGGCCAGATCGCCCACCCGACGGGCAAAGGGGCCGATATGATCCAGACTGGCGACAAAGGGATGGCTGCCGGATCGCGACAGACGACCAAAGGTGGGCTTCAGGCCATAGATCCCACACAGGGAGGCCGGGACGCGTATCGAACCGTTGGTGTCGGTGCCGAGCGAAAAGTGCACCAGCCCGGCGGCCACGGCGGCGGCCGAACCGCCGGATGAACCGCCCGCAATGCGCGTCAGGTCGTGCGGGTTACGCGTCGTGCCGTAGTGGCTGTTTTCGGTGGTAAAGCCGTAGGCGTAGGCGTCCATATTCACCATGCCGGTCAGCAGCCCGCCCGCGCTGCGCAGCTGGCGCACCGCGAAGCCGTCAGCGGTTGCGGCAGGGCGCTGGCTGAACAGTTCAGCCCCGGCGAGAGTGGTGTGGCCGACAACGTCAAACAGGTTTTTCACCGCGTAGGGCACGCCCGCCAGCGGCGGCAGCGGACGCTTTTCGCGGCGCAGGGTGTCGATATTGTCCGCCTCGGCGAGCATGCGCGCTTGCGTCACCGTGGTCCAGGCGTTGATCTGCGGGTTAACCTTCGCAATCGTCTCCAGCGTCTGGCGGGCGATCTCGCGGGCGCTCAGCTCGCCTGCGCTGAGCGCCTGCTGAATGTCGCTGATACTCATCTCGTGTAGCGTCATGCTTTATACACTCCTGCAATCTCCAGACGGTCGTCGAGCGGTAGCGCCATCAGCGGCGCGGCCATGCCGGCAATGCGGCTGAACTGCAGATGCAGCTCGGCGCGGCGGGCCTCATCCAGCGCAATGCCAAGCACGGACTCCATTTGCGCCAGATAGGCGTGCCACTCAGGTTGTACGTCGTTCATTATTCTCTCCTCAGAATCCGGTGGCGGCGCCGTTGCTGCGTGGGTCGAACGCGCCTTCAAACAGCCCGTTCGGGTGGCGGACTATCGCACCCGCGTGGCCCATGGCTTCGCTAAAGTCCGGGAAAAGCTCTACGTCGTGACCGAGCCCCTGCAGGCGTGCGACAGTCTCGGGAGAAAAACGGCCCTCCAGTTTTAAGGTGTCCGAGGTTTGTCCCCAGGTGCGACCCAGCAGCCAGCGCGGGCGTGAGATGCTCTCCTGCAGCGGCACGCCCTGGACCACGTAGCGGGTAAAGAGGGCGGCCTGGGTTTGCGGCTGTCCGTCACCGCCCATCGAGCCGTAGACCATCATCCGCCCATCCTTAAGACGTGCCGCCGCCGGGTTGAGGGTATGGAACGGCTGTTTACCCGGCGCGAGCGCCAGCAGATGATTGGGATCGAGACTGAATGAGGCGCCGCGGTTCTGCCAGACGATGCCGGTATCGGGCAGCACCACGCCGCTGCCGAATTCGTGATAAATGCTCTGAATAAACGACACGGCCAGGCCGCTGCTGTCCATCACCCCCATCCACACCGTATCGCCGGGGCCTTTGCCGGCTCCCCATGGGGCAGCGCGGCTGTCGTCAACCCTGTCGGCAAGCGCCTGAAGGGCAGCGGGGTCCAGCAGGCGCTGAATATCGGTTTTCAGCTCGCGCGGGTCGGTGATGTGAGCATCGCGCAGGCCAAAGGCCAGCTTGGTGGCTTCAACAATGCGGTGAAGGGTGTCGGCGTCGTCGGCGTCCGCCATGTTCAGCCGGTCGGTGATGCCGAGGATTGCCAGCGAGACCAGCCCCTGGGTCGGTGGGGCGAGGTTAAACACCTCCCCCTGCTGATGCTGCAGCGTCAGCGGCGTGGTGCGCCGGGCAGCGTGGGCGTGTAAATCGGCCAGCGTCACGGGCAGGCCCAGCGCCTCCATACCGTGCGCCAGCACCTCCGCCAGCGGACCGCGATAGAAGCTGTCCAGCCCGTCTTCCTCCAGCCGCTTGAGGGTGGACGCCATCGCCGGTTGATAAAAGCGGCTCCCGACCTCTGGCGGCTGACCGTTCACCAGCCAGGTTTCCGCAAAACCGGGGATATCTTTCAGCTCGTCGAATTTACTCGCCGTGGCGTGAGCCTGAGAGGGCGTGACCGGCGTGCCGTGTTGCGCATACTCAATGGCGTCGGCCAGCAGGCGGGCCAGCGGCAGCGATTTACCGGTCATCTCGCGTGAGACCTTAAGCGCCTCGTCCCAGCCGCTGACCGTTCCGGCGACGGTGAGCGCTGCGCGGGGACCCCGATGGGGTATCTGCGCCACATCATCATAAGCGGCAAGGGTTGCCAGAGAGCCAGCCGCGCCGCTGGCGTCGATGGCGATCGGGTCGCCCTGCGGCGGAACGATAAGCCAGAAGCCGTCACCGCCGAGGCCGTTCATATGCGGGTAAACCACGGCGATGGTCGCCGCCGCCGCCACCATCGCTTCGATGGCGCTGCCGCCTTCGCGCAGCACGGCCAGCGCGCTCTGGCTGGCAAGATGGTGGGGCGCAACGGCCATTCCGCGTGTGGAAACATTACTGTGCATGAAGAGTCCTCATAACCCTGAAGGTCACAAGGCGCTGCAAAAGTTGTTCCAGTTCTGAAAGAAAAGTTTCAGCAAACTGGCACGTATCATGATACGTATAATAAAAAGCAAAATGTGATGAAACAAAAGTTACAGAGGCGCTATGGAACAGTTAGATGAACGTCTGAAAGCACAATACCCGTCGCTGTCGCCGCAGGAGCAGCGGGTGGCGGATTTTATTTTCGATCATTTTGACGACCTGATCGGCTACAACAGCGCCGAGCTGGCGCAGCTGAGCGGGGTGTCAAAAGCGACCGTCAGCCGTCTGTTTAAGCGTCTGGGCTATGAGAAATATAAGGACATGCGCGACGAGTTGCGCACCCTGCGCCAGAGCGGGATGCCGCTTACCGATAACCGCGACGCGGTGCAGGGCAACACCCTGCTGGCGCGCCACTACAAGCAGGAGATGGCGAACCTGACCCAGTGGGTTAATGCCCTCGACGCGCAGCAGTTTGCCGAGGCGATGGCCTGCATGGTGAAGGCGCGGCGCATTGTCATCATCGGCATGCGTAACGCCTATCCGGCGGCGCTGCACCTGCGCCAGCAGCTGCTGCAGGCGCGCGGGCAGGTGCTGGTGCTGCCGCAGCCGGGGCAGAGCCTGAGCGAGGAACTGGTGGATTTAACGCCCGACGATCTGGTGGTCATGATGGCCTTTCGCCGCCGCCCGCGCATTATCCGCCCGCTGATGCAGCAGCTTCAGAGCAGCGGCATTCCGGTGCTGCTGATGTGCGAGCCGCAGGCCCACAGCCTGTTTCCGCTGGCGAGCTGGCAGCTCTGCGCCCCGCTGGACAGCGTCTCGGCCTATGACAGCTATTCGTCCGTCAACAGCCTGATCAACCTGCTTTCAAATGCCTTGCTGCATGAGATCCTCGATAAAGGCCGTCCGCGCATTCATGAGATTGCCTCGCTCTACCAGCAGCTGGACGAACTGGAACAACGATAATGGGGCATCAGGCTGGTGCTTTGCATTGAAATGGTGCAGAACGGCGGGGCGAAAATGGGGCACATTTTCGCCCCGTCCGCGTTTTATCAGGCATTAACAGAAAATTCTCCGCGCTGCGTTACTTGGTACATTAGTTGCAAAAACACATTCAAAGAATCTTTTGTTTCATGTTAACGTTACGGGGAAGCACCATGAAAAAACTGTTAATTGCACTGGCCGGGGCCGTCTGTCTGTTCACCAACCTGCCGGTAAAGGCTGACCAGCTTCAGGATATCGAGAAGCGCGGCACTATTCGTATCGCCGTACCGCAGGACTTCCCACCGTTTGGATCGGTGGGGACCGATCTCCAGCCGCAGGGCTATGACATCGACATGGCGCGCTACCTGGCCAAACAGATGAAGCTCAAGCTGCAGCTGGTCCCGGTGACCAGCGCCAACCGCGTGCCGTACCTGCAAACCGATAAGGTGGACCTGGTCATTTCCAGCCTCGGGAAAAACCCGGAGCGCGAGAAGGTGATCGACTTTAGCCGCGCCTACGCGCCGTTCTTCCTCGGCGTGTTTGGCCCGAAAGGTGCCGAACTGAAAGATGCCGCCGCCCTGAGCGGAAAAACCATCGGCGTGACGCGTGGAGCAGTGGAGGACATGGTGCTGACCAGCCTGGCACCGAAAGATGCCAACGTAAAACGCTACGAAGACAATAACACCACGCTGTCGGCGTATCTCTCCGGGCAGGTGCAGTACGTGGCGACCGGCAACCTCGTGGTGGCGGCCATTTCGCGTCAGAACGCGGCTAAAGCCCCGGTGCCGAGCTTTATGCTGAAAGACTCGCCGTGCTTTATTGGTCTGAAGAAGAACGAACCGGCCCTGAAGGCAAAAGTGGACGCGCTGATTGAGCAGGGTATTAAGGACGGCACGCTGAACGGCCTGTCCGAGCAGTGGCTGAAGGCTCCGCTGCCGGCAAACCTTGGCGCCTGAGCCGATGACGGAGCAACTTGATTTCTCCGCGCTCTGGCCGCACTGGCCGGAGCTGCTGGCGGGGCTGTGGGTCACTATTCAGCTAACGGTGTTGGCGACCGTGGGCGGGCTGGCGACAGGCATTTTCGGGGCGGCGATCCGCAGCGGACGACCAACATGGTACAGCCGGATCTGGGGTGGTTACGTCGAGATCATCCGCAACACGCCGTTTGTGGTGCAGCTGTTTTTCATTGTCTTCGGCCTGCCGAATCTGGGGCTGAAGATGACCGCGGGGGAAGCGGCGCTGCTGGCGATGGTCGTGAACCTCGGTGCGTACAGCACCGAGATTATCCGTGCCGGCATCCAGGTGACGCCGAAAGGCCAATGGGAGGCCGGACGCGTGCTGGGGTTGACCCGCCTGCAGACATTTATTCGCGTGGTGCTGCCGCCCGCGCTGCAGCGCATTTACCCGGCGCTGGTGAGTCAGTGCATTATTGTAATGCTCGGCTCGTCGGTGGTGTCGCAGGTCTCGTATGAAGAGCTGACCTTTGCCGCCAACCTGATTCAGTCCAGAACGTTTTTGAGCTTTGAGGTCTATCTGGTGACAACCGGGATTTACTTAGCGCTGTCGATTACCCTGCGCCAGCTGATGATGGCCGCAGGACGTAAATGGCTGGGGGTACAGGCATGATGACCACCTTTACCGACTGGGACATTATTCGCAACCTGCTGCTGGCCGGACGCTGGACGGTGCTGTTGTCGCTGGTGGCGTTTGTCGGCGGCGCGGTGGTGACGCTGCCGCTGTTGCTGCTGCGCCTGACGGGCGGACGCACGGTGAAGCGCATCATTCGTGGCTATATCGAGCTGTTTCAGGGCACGCCGCTGCTGATGCAGCTGTTCCTGGCCTTCTTCGGCGTGGCGCTGTTTGGTATTGACGTTTCGCCGTGGACCGCCGCCTCGCTGGCGCTCACGTTCTACACCAGCGCGTTTTTACTCGATATCTGGAACGGATGCATTCGCGCGCTGCCGAAGGGGCAGTGGGAGGCGTCTCGCTGCCTGGGGCTGACCTTTGGCCAGACGCTTTATCGGGTGGTTGCTCCGCAGGCGCTGCGGATTGCGATTGCCCCGACGGTCGGCTTTGCCGTGCAGGTGATCAAGGGTACCGCGCTGGCGTCGATTATCGGCTTTATCGAGCTCACCAAGGCCGGGACCATGCTGACCAACGTGACCTATCAGCCGTTTAAGGTCTTTGCGCTGGTGGCGCTGGGCTACTTTATTCTGTGTTATCCGCTGTCCCGCTACAGCCGCTATCTGGAGACGAAATTCAATGCCTCTCATCACCATTAATCAGGTGCAGAAGTACTACGGCGATAACCACGTGCTCAAGGGCGTCGATCTGGATATCGACATGGGCCAGGTGATTTCCATTATCGGGCGCAGCGGATCGGGCAAAAGCACGCTGTTGCGCTGTATTAACGGCCTGGAAGGCTATCAGGACGGCAGCATCAAGCTGGGCGGCATGACCATCACCGACCGGGACTCTCAGGCGCGTGAAATCAGCCGCTCGGTCGGAATGGTGTTCCAGAGCTTCAACCTGTTTCCGCACATGACGGCGCTGGAGAACGTCATGCTCGCCCCGCGCCGGGTACTGAAGAAAAGCGCCGCCGAATGCCGGGCGCTGGCGCAGCAGATGCTGGAGAAAGTCGGCCTCGGCGACCGTCTGGATTACTACCCGTCGAGCCTCTCCGGCGGCCAGCAGCAGCGCGTGGCGATTGCCCGGGCGCTGGCGATGTCGCCGAAAGTATTGCTCTGTGACGAGATCACCTCCGCGCTCGACCCGGAACTGGTGGGCGAAGTGCTCAAAGTGCTCGAGCAGCTGGCGGCCGAAGGGATGACGCTCATACTGGTTACCCATGAAATGAATTTCGCCCGCGAAGTGGGCGACCGCGTGGTGTTTATGCACCAGGGGAAAGTCTGGGAGCAGGGCGACAGCAAAACGCTGTTCGCCAACCCGCAGACCACCGAACTGAAGCAGTTCATCTCCTCCGTGCGCGGCCTCAACTGATAAGGACTGAACAATGGATATCGCACACTTTCCGCAAATCAATCCGCCGCAGCGCCTGCTGATGGGCCCGGGCCCGATCAACGCCGACCCGCGCGTGCTGCGCGCCATGTCGAGCCAGCTGATTGGCCAGTACGACCCGGCTATGACCCACTACATGAACGAGGTGATGGCGCTTTATCGCGGGGTGTTCCGTACCGAGAACCGCTGGACGATGCTGGTGGACGGCACCTCCCGCGCGGGGATTGAAGCGATTCTGGTCTCCGCCATTCGCCCCGGTGATAAAGTGCTGGTGCCGGTGTTTGGCCGCTTTGGTCACCTGCTGTGCGAAATCGCCCGCCGCTGTCGGGCAGAGGTGCATACCATCGAGGTGCCGTGGGGCGAGGTGTTTACCCCGGACCAGATAGAAGATGCGATTAAACGTATTCGTCCGCGCCTGCTGCTGACCGTGCAGGGCGATACCTCCACCACCATGCTGCAGCCGCTCGCGGCGCTTGGCGAGATCTGCCGCCGTCACGATGTGCTGTTTTATACCGATGCCACCGCGTCGCTCGGCGGCAACGCGCTGGAGACTGACGCCTGGGGGCTGGACGCGGTGTCAGCCGGCATGCAGAAGTGTCTCGGCGGCCCGTCAGGGACGTCGCCGATCACCCTGAGCGCGCGGATGGAAGAGGCGATCCGCCGTCGCAAATGCGTTGAGGAGGGCATCCGTACCGACGCCCACCGCGACGGCGACGAGGAGATGATCTACTCCAACTACTTCGATCTCGGCATGGTGATGGACTACTGGGGCCGGAGCGTCTGAACCATCACACCGAAGCGACCACCGCGCTGTTTGGCGCCCGCGAATGCGCGCGGCTGATCCTGCAGGAAGGGCTGGATAACGGTATCGCGCGTCATAAGCTGCATGGTGACGCTTTGCTGAAGGGCATTCAGGCGATGGGGCTGGAGACCTTCGGCGACCTGAAGCACAAGATGAACAACGTGCTGGGGGTGGTGATCCCGCAGGGGATCAACGGCGACCAGGTGCGTAAGCTGATGCTGGAAGATTTCGGCATCGAAATCGGCACCTCGTTTGGTCCGCTGCACGGCAAGGTGTGGCGCATTGGCACCATGGGCTATAACGCACGCAAAGACTGCGTGATGACCACCCTGAGCGCGCTGGAGTCGGTGCTGAACTACCTGAAGTTCGCGACAACGCAGGGGGCGGCGATGCAGGCCGCGTGGGATCACTATCGCCGCGAGACGCCACTGTGAGCCCGGCAGAACGGGTGATGGCACGTGCCGACGCGCTGGCCGCCATCAGCGAAACCCCGGAAGGGCTGACGCGGGTGTATCTCTCCACGCAGCATCTGCAGGCCAACCAGCTTGTAGGAGAGTGGATGCGCCAGGCGGGCATGACCGTCTGGCAGGACAGCGTGGGCAATATCTGTGGACGCTATGAAGGCCAGCAGGAGGGGGCGCAGGCGGTGCTGCTTGGATCGCATCTGGATACCGTGCGCAACGCCGGGCGCTACGACGGCATGCTCGGGGTGCTCACGGCCATCGAAGTGGTGGACGGCCTGCATCAGCAGGGCGAGCACCTGGCCCAGGCGATTGAGATTGTCGGCTTTGGTGACGAAGAGGGGACCCGTTTTGGTATCACCCTGCTGGGCAGCCGTGGTCTGACGGGAACCTGGCCGCAGGGCTGGCTGGAGACCTGCGATGCCCAGGGCATCAGCGTGGCGCAGGCGATGGTGCAGGCAGGACTCGACCCCACCCGCGTGGCGCTGGCGGCACGCCATCCGCACGATTTCAGCGCCTGTCTGGAGCTGCACATCGAACAGGGGCCGTGTCTGGAGCAGGTGGGGCTGGCGCTGGGCGTGGTGGAAGCCATCAACGGCGCGCGCCGCCTAAACTGCCGCTTCACCGGCGAGGCCGGGCACGCCGGTACCGTGCCGATGGCTCACCGTAAAGATGCCCTGGCCGCTACCGCCGAATGGATGGTGCTGATTGAAAACACCACCCGGCAAGCCGGCGGCAATCTCGTGGCGACAGTGGGGGAGTTACGCTGTCTGCCCGGTGCGGTTAACGTCATACCCGGCGAGGTTACGCTCTCGCTGGATATTCGCGGCCCGCAGGATGCCCCGCTGGACGCGCTACTCGCTGAACTGCTGGCGCAGGCGCATGCCATCGCCGCCCGTCGCGGGTTACGTTTTGGCGCCGAGGAGTTTTACCGGATCGCCGCCACGCCGTGCGATGCGCGTCTGCAGCATCTGCTGGGCGACGCCGTTGAATCGGTGCAGGGGCGTACCGTGTCCCTGCCCAGCGGCGCCGGGCACGACACCATCGCCCTGGCAGAGCGCTGGCCGGTGGGGATGCTGTTTGTGCGCTGCAGGGGCGGCGTCAGCCATCATCCGGCGGAATCGGTGATGGCTGAGGATGTCGCGCTGGCGATTGAGGCGTTTGGGCGGGCGGTGAGAAAGCTGGCTGACGGTGGCGCGGGTTAAGCCACCGAACGCACCGCATCGTCGATATCTGCGCTCACCCGCACATCCTGCTCGTCAAACACCATGCAGTGACGGTCGTCAAACGCCACGTCTATCTTCTGCCAGGGCGCGAACTTCACGTCGCCCGGCAGCAAGATCTTCACGTTGTCATGGCCGTAGCATTGTCCAAACAGGTAAGTGTTATTCCCCAGCCGTTCCACCACTTCACAGTTAAATTCCAGCGGCGTGCCGCGCTTATCGTCGGTGGTTAAATGTTCCGGACGAATGCCCAGCGTGACATGGCTGCCCGGCTGCAGCGGTGTGGTGGTTATCGCGAGCGTGAGCGACTTCTGCTGTGACAATCTGACGGTGAGCTTGCCCGGCTGCCAGGCTTCGACGGTCGCGGGCAGAAAGTTCATCTTCGGAGAACCGATAAACCCGGCGACAAATTTATTCGCTGGTTTGTAATAGAGATCCATCGGCGCACCCATCTGCTCAACTTTGCCATAGTTCATGACCACGATTTTGTCCGCCAGCGTCATCGCTTCTATCTGGTCATGTGTCACATACACCATGGTGGTTTTCAGCTCCTGGTGCAGTCGGGCGAGGTGCAGGCGCATTTCGACGCGCAGTTCAGCATCCAGGTTTGAGAGGGGTTCATCGAACATAAAGACGCGTGGGTTACGCACGATGGCGCGACCAATCGCCACGCGCTGGCGCTGCCCGCCGGACAGTTGTTTAGGTTTACGGTCCAGCAGGTGTGAGAGCTGCAGCGTTTTTGCCACCATCTCTACCTGATGGCGGATCTGATCTTTCGGGACTTTATTCACCTTCAGACCGTAGCCCATGTTTTCAGCGACGGTCATATGCGGATAGAGTGCGTAAGACTGAAAGACCATCGCCACGCCCCGGTGAGAAGGGGCGACGTCATTCATCACCTCATTACCGATTAAGACTTCACCTTCGCTAATCTCCTCCAGACCCGCAATCATGCGCAGCAGGGTCGATTTACCGCAGCCGGAAGGGCCAACAAAAACGGCAAACTCCCCGTCTTCAATCTCCAGATTCACGTTGTGTAAGGTAACGGTGTCGCCAAAGCGCTTGGTGACATTCCTCAATTGTATGTTCGACATCAGTGTTCCCCGAGTAAATCGCCAGTTATGTTTTACGTATAACAATTGTGTTTAACATGGCTGGACGGTGCAATTTGTCTGTGTTGACTATAACTTCCAGTATTCATGGGCCCTATACAGATATTCCATTAATGTTATGACGATCACACAACTCGCAGTTTTTTGTAGAGTTATCATGATGTGAAGGGTAGCGTATACCAAACCAAAGGCATTTGATGTCATACGTGCAGCATCAGATTTAATGCGTTGTTTGATGAGGTGGGTAAGGCGTTTGATGCGATAACAACCATAAAATTGTTATACCTTCACATGAGGTTGAACATGAAAAAGAACATTCTCGCTGCGCTTATCCTCTCTACGCTCGCGATGCAGGTCCACGCCACCACGCAGCTTAACGTCTGGGAAGACATCAAGAAGTCGTCCGGCATAAAGGATGCGGTCGCCGACTTTGAAAAACAGTACGACGTTAAGGTTAATGTGCAGGAAACGCCTTACGCTCAGCAGCTGGAAAAATTGCGCCTGGACGGCCCGGCAGGCATTGGCCCGGACGTGCTGGTTATTCCTAACGATCAGCTGGGCGGTGCCGTGGTGCAAGGGCTGCTGGCCCCTCTGAATCTGGAGGCTAAGCAGACGGAACAGTACACCCCGGCCTCAATCAATGCCTTCAGAATGGATAATGCCCTCTACGGCGTGCCGAAAGCGGTCGAGACGCTGGTCCTGATCTACAACAAAGACCTCATCGACAAGCCCCTGAACTCACTGCAGGACTGGTATGACTTTTCGAAACAGCAGCGCGCGAAAAACCAGTACGGCCTGCTCGCCAAGTTCGACCAGATTTACTACAGCTGGGGGGCAATCTCCCCGATGGGCGGCTACATCTTCGGTCAAAACGACAAAGGCGGCTATAACGCCAGCGATGTTGGCCTGAACAAACCGGGTGCGGTAGAGGCCGTAACGTACCTGAAAAAATTCTACGCCGACGGGATCTTCCCTGCCGGGATAGTCGGCGACAACGGTCTGAACGCCATCGACTCTTTGTTTACCGAGAAGAAAGCAGCAGCCGTGATCAACGGGCCGTGGGCATTCCAGCCGTATGAAGCGGCAGGCATCAACTACGGCGTTGCGCCGCTGCCAGCGCTGCCGGACGGCAAGCCTATGAGCTCATTCCTTGGGGTGAAAGGCTACGTGGTCTCCACCTGGAGCAAAGACAAAGCGCTGGCGCAGAAATTTATCGAATTTATTAACCAGCCGCAGTACGTCAAAACCCGCTACGTTGCCACGCGTGAGATCCCGCCGCTGACGGCGATGATCGACGATCCGATTATCAAGAACGATGAAAAAGCGAGTGCCGTCGCGGTACAGGCGGCGCGTGCAACCGCCATGCCGGGCATTCCGGAGATGGGCGAAGTGTGGGGGCCAGCCAACGCCGCGCTGGAGCTGAGCCTGACCGGCAAACAGGATCCTAAAGCCGCGCTGGATAGCGCAGAGAAACAGGTCCAGATGCAAATCGAAGCCATGCAGGCCAGCAACCAGTAATGTTCTGACGTCGCCGAACGGGAGGCTGCTCTCCCGTTTTTTTGAAAGGAGTTGTCTGTGAGTATCATCCCGGAAAATTTTGCCAGACCGCACGGGGCCGGGCGTCATGCCTGGACTGGCCTGCTGCTGGCGGTTATCCCTGGCTTCGGTCAGTTCTACCATCGCCAGTGGCTGAAAGGGGGCATCTTCCTGGTGCTGCTGGCCAGTTTTATCGGCGTATTTGCCGATTTTCTGCGCGAGGGCTGTGGGGGCTGGTGACGCTGGGCGAGGAGGTGCCGCGGGACAACTCCATCTTCCTGCTGGCTGAAGGGATCATCAGCGTATTGATTGGCGCGTTTGGCGTCGTGGTGTATGCCCTGTCGATGCGGGATGCGTGGGTCAATGGCCGTAAACGTGATGAAGGCTTACGGCTGAACAGCGTGCGCAAGCAGTATCAGATGCTGCTGAGTGACGGCTTCCCGTATCTGATGATCACCCCCGGCTTTATCCTGCTGGTGTTTGTGGTGGTCTTCCCGATACTGTTCGGCTTTGCCATTGCGTTTACCAACTACAACCTGTACCACACGCCGCCGGCAAAGCTTGTAGACTGGGTCGGGTTTAAGAACTTTATCAATATCTTCACGCTCTCCATCTGGCGTTCGACCTTCTTCGACGTGCTGCAGTGGACGGTGGTCTGGACCCTGCTCGCCACTACGCTGCAATGTTCGGTAGGCGTGCTGCTGGCCATCCTGGTCAACCAGAAGGATCTGCGCTTTAAGCCGCTGATCCGCACCATTTTCATTCTGCCGTGGGCGGTGCCGGGCTTTGTCACCATTCTGGTGTTTGCCGGGATGTTCAACGACTCCTTTGGGGTGATCAACAACGCCATACTGGCCTTTTTCGGCATTGCGCCAAAAGCGTGGATGACCGATCCGTTCTGGACCAAAACGGCGCTGATTATGATGCAGACCTGGCTCGGCTTCCCGTTTGTTTTCGCCATGACCACCGGCGTGCTGCAGGCCATTCCGGACGATCTCTACGAAGCGGCGACCATGGACGGTGCCAGCAGCGCGACGAAGCTGCGCACCATCACGCTGCCGCTGGTGCTGTACTCGATTGCGCCGATTCTGATCACCCAGTACACCTTCAACTTCAATAACTTCAACATCATCTATCTGTTCAATAACGGCGGACCGGCGGTGGTGGGGTCGAATGCGGGTGGGACGGATATCCTGGTGTCGTGGATCTACAAACTGACGATGTCCTCTTCGCAATACGCGATTGCGGCGACCATCACTATCCTGCTGTCGATCTTTGTCGTCGGGCTGGCGCTGTGGCAGTTCCGCGCCACGAAATCGTTCAAAAATGACGACATGGCGTAAGGAACGCAACAATGGCTCAATCACAAAGTATTAAACGTGAGAAGTGGGTACGCCTCTCGCTCTCCTGGCTGGTTATCGCGCTGGTCTCGACAATCATCATTTACCCGCTGGTGTGGACGGTCGGCGCGTCGTTTAACGCGGGGAACAGCCTGCTGAGCTCGTCGATTATTCCCGAGAACGTCTCGGTGCAGCATTATGCCGACCTGTTCAATGGCCAGGTGAACTACATGACCTGGTACTGGAACTCGATGAAAATCAGCTTTCTGACCATGGTGCTGACCTTAATCAGCGTCAGCTTTACCGCCTACGCGTTTTCGCGCTTTCGCTTTAAAGGACGCCAGAATGGGCTGATGCTGTTCCTGCTGCTGCAGATGATCCCGCAGTTCTCGGCGCTGATTGCCATCTTCGTGCTGTCACAGTTGCTGGGTCTTATCAACAGCCATCTGGCGCTGGTGCTGATCTACGTAGGCGGCATGATCCCGATGAACACTTACCTGATGAAAGGCTACCTCGATGCCATCCCGAAAGATCTGGATGAATCCGCGCGCATGGACGGTGCCAGCAACTTCCGGATTTTTATCGAGATCATCATGCCGCTTTCGAAGCCGATTGTGGCGGTGGTGGCGCTGTTCTCCTTCACCGGGCCGCTGGGAGATTTCATCCTCTCCAGCACCATTTTGCGCACCCCGGACAAATACACCTTACCCATTGGGCTTTATAACCTGGTGGCACAAAAAATGGGTGCCAGCTACACCACCTACGCGGCAGGCGCGGTCCTGATTGCGGTGCCGGTGGCGATCCTCTACCTGGCGTTACAAAAATACTTCGTCTCCGGCCTGACCTCCGGGAGTACCAAAGGATGATCATGAAAAGACTCAAACCCGCTTTGCTCGCCGTTTGCCTCTCATGTGGCCTTGCCGCGAGTGCGTTTGCTGCCGACGCGGTAAAAACGCGTCCCTTTAACGCCATGCCGGCGGATTTTATTAAGGGGGCGGATATTTCGACCCTGCTGGAAGCAGAACAACACGGCGCGAAATTCTATAACCAGAACGGCCAGCAGCAGGACGCGATTGCTATCCTCAAAGCCAACGGCGTAAACACCGTGCGCCTGCGCCTGTGGGTTGACCCGCAGGATGCGAGCGGCAATACCTACGGCGGCGGCAGTAATAATCTCGAAAACACAATTGCGCTGGCGAAGCGTGTGAAGGCGCAGGGGCTGAAGCTGCTGCTCGACTTCCACTACAGCGATTTCTGGACCGATCCGGGCAAACAGTTCAAGCCAAAAACCTGGGAGAAGATGGACTACCCGCAGCTTAAAACGGCGATCCATGACTACACCCGCGACACCATAGCCCGTTTTAAGAAAGAGGGCGTCCTGCCGGACATGGTGCAGATCGGTAACGAAATCAACGGCGGCATGCTGTGGCCGGAAGGCAAAAGCTGGGGGCAGGGCGGCGGCGAATTTGACCGCCTGGCCGGGCTGCTCACTGCCGCCATTGGCGGGCTAAAGGAGAACCTGACCAACGGCGAGCAGGTGAAAGTCATGCTGCATCTGGCCGAAGGCACCAAAAATGACACCTTCCGCTGGTGGTTTGATGAAATCACCAGGCGCAACGTGCCGTTCGATATCATCGGCCTGTCGATGTACACCTACTGGAACGGCCCGATAAGCGCGCTGAAAGCCAATATGGATGACATCAGCAAGCGCTATAACAAAGATGTGATTGTGGTGGAAGCGGCCTACGGCTATACGCTCGACAACTGCGATAACGCCGAAAACAGTTTCCAGGCGAAAGAAGAAAAAGACGGCGGCTATCCGGGCACCGTTCAGGGTCAGTACGATTATATTCACGATTTAATGCAGGCCGTTATTGATGTTCCGGACCAGCGCGGCAAAGGCATCTTTTATTGGGAGCCCACCTGGATTGCCGTCCCGGGCACCACGTGGGCGACCAAAGCCGGCATGAAATATATCCATGACGAATGGAAAGAGGGGAATGCCCGTGAGAATCAGGCATTATTTGATTGCCAGGGAAAAGTGCTGCCATCAATAACGGTATTTAAATAATTTTATCTCCATTCAGGACGTTGTAAATATGAATAAATTTGCGCCTTTAAGCCCAAAGGTCGCGGCGTTATTGCATGGCGCCGACTATAACCCGGAGCAGTGGGAGAATTACCCCGGTATTATTGAGCAAGATATCGCCATGATGCAGCAGGCGAAATGTAATGTCATGTCGGTGGGCATATTTAGCTGGGCGAAGCTGGAGCCGCGTGAAGGGGAATATGATTTTGCGTGGCTGGATAATATTATTGAAAAACTGTATGCGGCAGGTATTCATATTTTCCTGGCGACGCCAAGCGGCGCGCGTCCGGCGTGGATGTCGCAAAAATACCCTGAGGTGCTGCGCGTCGGGCGCAACCGCGTGCCCGCGCTGCATGGAGGCCGTCATAACCACTGCATGTCATCCCCGGTCTACCGCGCGAAAACGCTCAAAATAAACGGCCTGCTGGCGGAGCGTTATTCCCACCATCCGGCGGTGCTGGGCTGGCATATCTCCAATGAGTACGGCGGTGAATGCCACTGTGATCTGTGCCAGGCACGCTTCCGCGACTGGCTGAAAGCGCGTTACAAAACCCTCGACGCGCTGAACCATGCGTGGTGGAGCACCTTCTGGAGCCATACCTATACTGACTGGTCGCAGATTGCGTCCCCCGCGCCGCAGGGAGAAGTGTCGATTCACGGCCTGAACCTCGACTGGCGTCGCTTCAATACCGCGCAGGTGACCGATTTCTGCCGCCATGAAGTGGCCCCGCTAAAAGCCGCGAATGCCGAACTGCCGGTGACCACCAACTTTATGGAGTATTTCTACGACTACGACTACTGGCAGCTTGCGAAGGCGATCGACTTTATCTCCTGGGACAGCTACCCGATGTGGCACCGGGAGAAAGACGAAACGGCACTTGCCTGCTACACCGCCATGTATCATGACATGATGCGCAGCCTGAAGGGCGGTAAGCCCTTCGTGCTGATGGAGTCAACGCCGAGCACCACCAACTGGCAGCCGACCAGCAAGTTGAAAAAGCCGGGGATGCATATTCTCTCGTCAATGCAGGCGGTGGCGCACGGGGCGGATTCAGTGCAGTACTTCCAGTGGCGTAAAAGCCGCGGGTCGGTGGAGAAATTCCACGGCGCGGTTATCGACCACGTGGGCCATCTGGATACCCGCGTCGGGCGTGAAGTGACGCGCCTGGGCGAGATGCTGGCCCGCCTGTCGGGGGTGGTCGGCTGCCGTACCGAGGCCCGGGTGGCGATCGTCTTCGACCAGCAAAACCGCTGGGCGCTGGACGATGCCGAAGGTCCGCGCAATATGGGAATGGAGTACGAAAAAACCGTCAACGAGCACTATCGTCCGTTCTGGGAAAAAGGCATCGCGGTGGATGTCATTGACGCTGACGGCGATCTGAGCCAGTACGCGCTGGTGATAGCCCCCATGCTTTATATGGTACGCGAAGGATTTGCCGGGCGGGCAGAAGCCTTTGTGGCTAATGGCGGACATCTGGTGACGACTTACTGGACCGGCGTGGTGGATGAGACCGATCTCTGTCATCTGGGCGGTTTCCCCGGGCCGCTGCGCAAGCTGCTGGGGATCTGGGCAGAAGAGATCGACTGCCTGGGTGAGGGGGAGCGCAATTTGGTTCAGGGGCTGGCGGGCAACGCGGCAGGCCTGCAGGGGCCGTATCAGGTGCGGCATTTATGCGAGCTGATCCACGCGGAGTCCGCACAGGTGCTGGCGACCTACCGCGATGATTTCTACGCCGGTCGCCCTGCGGTCACGGTCAACCGCGTCGGTAAAGGCAAGGCGTGGCACGTCGCTTCGCGCAACGATCTGCCGTTCCAGCGCGATTTCTTCGCCGGGATTATCAACGAGCTGGCGCTGCCGCGCGCCATCGAGAGTGAACTCCCGCCGGGCGTGGTTGCCACGGCGCGCACGGATGGCGAAACCAGCTGGGTGTTTGTGCAGAACTACACGGCACAGCAGCAATACATCACGCTGCCGCAAGGGTATACCGACTGCATGACAGACGCCGCCGCCGCGGGCGATACCGTGCTGCTGCCGTGGGACTGTCGGGTGCTCAGGCGTAAAGCGTAGTGCGGTTTTATTGCCGGGTGGCGCTGTGCTAACCCGGCCTTCCCAACCCGTAGGCCCGTGCAAGCGCAGCGCCGCCGGGCAAAAAGGCAAAGAGCCTGCTCCACGAGCAGGCATTTTTTTATCTGCATAGAATGAGGCGTATTATGGACAGTCAAATTACCCAGCGTTTAATTCCCGCGTTTGGCGGTGACGATAATATCGAACACGTTGAAGCCTGCATTACCCGCCTGCGCGTGACGGTTAAAGATTTAAATAGGGTTGACTCTGAGGCGTTACAGAATGAAGGGGCGCTGGGCGTAATTATTATCGGTCAGCAGGTGCACGCCATATTTGGCAGGCAGTCTGATGCCTTACGTCAGTTATTAGATGAACATTTTAATCAGTAAATATAAAAAAGGGATAGCCAAAATAATGGCTATCCCTGAGCAGAGATATACGCTGCAATTAGCTGGAGATACAATAACGATTAACGCATTTTAAAAATGAAGGTTTACCACCAGGCTTCGACCTGCACCCCAAAGTTCCAGGTATTATTCGCGGTGCCGTCCTCGAAGGATTTCCCTTTTTCGGAATCATTCAGGTAAGACGCAAATACGCGCAGTTCCGGACGCGACATAAAGTCAGGGCCATCGGCCAGGCCGAGGGCAAGGGTATATTTCTCACCGCTCTGCTTGTAGTCAGACCCGTCGGTGTAGGTGTCTTTCTGGTAGAAACCACCCACTTCGCCAATCAGGCGGACATACTCGGTAAACTGGTACTGCGCGCGGCCGACAAGGGAAATCAGGCGCGATTTATCGGTATATTGCGTAGTGTCGTCTGCCGAACCCCAGGTCAACACGTGGTTGAAGGAGAGCTTGTCGGTAATGGGAATTAAGCCGGTATTGATCACGCGGTAGCCGCTGGCATCGTTCACATCGTTCCACATGTCGTACCAGCCGCCCCCCTGGGACACCATGTTCTGCGCCAGGCCTTTGTTGGCGTACTGCAACACCAGCTTGTTGTATCCTCCCAGCATGTCCTGGCTGATCTCGCCGGTTACCATCACGCCGTTGTCGGCCTCGTACAGCCCGCCGTACTCTTTCTGCTTGTTGGTCGGGTTTGGCATGGCGTAGTCGATGCCGACTTCGGTCCAGGCGCCTGCCCACGGTTTCCAGCCCGCATAGCGTAGATCGATATAGTTGATGTTCACGTCGTTATCACCGTCAACGCGGTAGTCCACGTCGTTGGCATCGCCGCGGATCCACGCCACGGAGACCGCTCCAGGGCCGAGCGTATAGTTCTCGATACCTGCGCCGGATCCCGAGATATTCCAGTATTTGGTGTCGATGATGTGCAGGTCGTGGCGCTGGTAATAGCGCTTCCCACCCCAGATCACCGCGTTGGGATCGCCCGGAATCAGCCCCTTGATCTGCAGGTTCAACTGACGCAGGCCAAACTGGGCATCGTCGCCAAAGGTGGTTTCGTTATCGTTAGAGCCGTCAGACACCATGCTCACCATGCTGTCGAGATAAAAGCTTACGTCGTTCTTTTTATAAACCTCAGAGCCCAGTTCCAGCTCGCCGTAGGTATCGGCTTCGTTACCCAGACGGCCAATTTTATTCTTCTGCCACTCCTCCATCCCACCATCCCGTGAGACGCCCACGCCGGAGCGAAGATAGCCATGGAAATCAATCGGTACCGAAGACGCGGCAAACAGCGATGGAGACGCTAACGCGGCAGCCAGCGCAACGGATACAGAGCGGATCGTCGTGTTCATTGTTACCCTCTTATTGTTTTGTAATACGTTCACAAATCCGCTGTCATAAAATGCCTAAACCTTTTGTCTGGCAATTGCATGATCATAAATGTGTGATTAAGTGCAAATAAAATAGACAATTTTGTATCAGGTAATGAGATTTGTCGCAGGTTGTGTCATTGTGAGCGTCATACTTTTTGATGGTGTTGTGTCAGTGAAAAGAGGGCGGTAAGCGTTTTTTTTCAGCGCCCCTGTTACAATCAGCGCATAACAACATAAGGAACCGGACCATGAAGTCGAAAAGCGCAACGTTAGAGGACGTGGCACGCCATGCAGGCGTCTCCTATCAGACCGTGTCCAGGGTACTGAATAAATCTGCCAATGTATCCGACGCCACGCGTAGCAAGGTGGAGAAATCCATAGAGTTATTACGGTATGTGCCCAACCGCCTGGCTCAGCAGCTGGTCGGCAAACAGACCCAGACTGTCGGACTGGTGACGATTTCGCTCGCATTGCATGCCCCTTCTCAGGTGGCTGCGGCGGTAAAACGCTATGCGAATGTGGAAGGTTATCAGGTCCTGATTTCCATGATTGATGAGAACGTCAATCACAGTATTCAGGATTCTATCAACGAGCTGAAGTCCCAGCGGGTGAGCAAGGTGATCATTAACGTGCCGCTGGAGGCCGAAGAGGCGCAGAAAATCGCGACAGACAACGATGATATTGTCTGTCTGTTCCTGGATGTCGACCCGTACAGTTCCGTGTTTAACGTTTCGTTTAACCCGGCGGACGGCACCCGCGCCAGCGTTAAATACCTTTACGAACTGGGCCATCGCGACATCGCCCTGCTGGCCGGGCCAGAGTCCTCTGTATCGGCACAGTTGAGGCTAAAAAGCTGGATCGAAACCCTGAAAGGCTACGGTCTGGAGCCCGCCTCGGTGATCCGCGGCAACTGGGATGCGCAGAGCGGGTATGCCGGTGCGCTGCAGATGCTGCGTGAAACGCCGCAGTTTTCCGCCGTGCTGGTGGGCAACGACCAGATGGCGCTGGGCGTACTGAGCGCCTTCCACCAGCAGCAGATTTCCATTCCGGGCGAGAAGTCGGTGATTGGCTATGATGACACTTACGAAAGCTCATTCTTCTACCCGGCGCTGACCACGGTCTCACTGGATTTAGATCTGCAGGGTAAAGAGGCGGTGCGCCGCATTCTGGACAGCGGCGAAGATAATGCGTTGCGTATGTCCTCGATTTTACCTGCCCGTCTGGTGGTGCGACAGTCTACCGGGCCGAAAGGAGAGAAGGGGAAAAACCTCCAGGCGCTGGCCCAGCAGTTGCGTGAGATTGCGCATCAACTGGGTGATGTGTAGCACAGTGAGCACCGCAATCACGGGAAAGCGGTGCTCGCAAGATCACTCCAGCCCCAGGGTATATTGCGCGATTTTGAAGTAAATAATCAGCCCGGTACCGTCGATAAGCGTCGCGATAAACGGCGCGGAGACAACCGCCGGGTCAATGCCGCAGCGCTTGAGCACCATCGGGATCACGGACGAGACGATGGCGCTCCACAGCGTAATGCACACCAGCGTCAGGCTGACGATAAGCGTAATTTCCAGCCCAATTCCCATCATCCAGGCCCGGATGCACCCGGCAAGGCCCAGCGTGGCGGCAATCATCAGCGACGTACTCATCTCTTTACGCAGCACGCGTCCGACATCGCGCAGGTGCACCTCTCCCAGTGCCATGGCGCGCACCAGCGTGGAGGTGATCTGCGTTCCGCTGTTGCCACCTGTGCCAATCAGCAGCGGGATAAAGAACGCCAGCGCGATGGCGGACTCCAGCGCCTCTTCGAAATGCTGAATGACCGAGCTGGTGTAGGCTTCGGCGACAAACAGCAGCAGCAGCCAGACGGAGCGTTTTTTCCACAGATTAAAGGCGCTGGTTTCCAGATAGGGTTTCTCCAGCGGCAGCGTCGCCCCCTGAAGCTGGGCATCTTCGGTAACGTCATCTTCCAGCAGATGGGCGATTTCCCGTTCGGTCAGGCAGCCGACAAGCTTACCGTGGGTGACCACGGGCACGACATCCGCGTCGCCGTGGGCCAGCAGTCCGGCAACGTCGGCACGTTCATCCTCCGGTTTGACCTGTAAAAATTGCGAAATCATCAGCGATTTCACCGGCTGTACCGTATCGGAAGTCTGCAGCAACTGGCGCACGGCAATCATCCCCGCCAGGCGGCCATGGTCTTCAATAAAAATATGCGACGGGATATCATCGTCTTTTAATTTTTCGAAGAATTGCTCGCGCGCCAGCGCCACGCATAATGAAATATCGAGGACGATAAAATCGGTATTCATATACTGCGCGATGGCGCTGTCATTGAATGTCGGGTTCTGGTTGTGAATAGCGTAAGACATAATGAATTCCCTTTGAATAATAAAAATCTCTCAGGGGCGAGCAAGACAGGGCATGTCGAAGAGGAGATCCCCACGTCCTGGGTTCAGCACTGTACACCGTATCCCGCAAGGGAAGTTATACTGACAAAGCCTTGATTCGACAGTGCCTGTTTTACCCTGTGCCGGTTCTCTCGAACCCACCAGAGCGATAACGTGTATTTGTACAGGAGCCTCGCCATAACGAGATCGTTGTATACCCGTCATACTTCAAGTTGCAGGTGCGTTGGCTGCACTCACTCACCCCAGTCACGTACTTGTGTACGCTCCCGGGGATTCGTTCCCTTGCCGCCTTCCTGCAACTCGAATTATTTAGGGTATAAAACGAGAGGGATAATACGCTTAATAAATTTTGCCGCTCAGGAATTTAAAAAATGTTTAAGAACGGTTTAGAAGAATCTTATTAATAAGACGTTGAGGGTTTATTTAAGTGAATTCATTTTAAATGAAGAATGATATTTACATCGGGGGAGGGTAAATGACGTGGCTTGATACTTTGCTGAATCACTTTGCGCTCTATCCGGCACATCTTTTCGCGCTGTTATTTATGATGGCGCTGAGTAAATCAACGGTGCTGATCTCCTCTGTGCTGCCACCTGCCTCGGTGATGCTGTTGACCGGCATTACCGTAAGTCAGGCGAGCATGCATCCGGCGCTGGCGTGGCTGGCCGTGGTGATGGGGGCAACGGTGGGTTCAGCGCTGAACTTCCATATCGGCCAACTGATGGGGCACACGCGATGGATAACCCGCCTCACCGCAAAACACGCCAGTAAATTTTTGCGGGTGCAACATCAGCTGCAGAAAAACGGCGTGCTGGTACTGTTCAGCGCGCGCTTCCTGGCGGTGCTGCGCTATATCGTACCGCTGGCGGCAGGCATGCTCAGGCTTAACGTGGTCAAGGTTTATGTGGTGAGCCTGCTCTCTGCCGCCGTCTGGGCGGCGCTGTATGTCGGCATTGTCACCGGCATCAGCGCCTTCTGAGTTACAAACTTCCCATCCCGCCGTCGACCAGCAGCTCCGTGCCTACCGTATAGCTGGACTCGTCGGAGGCCAGATAGAGCGCGGCTTTTGCCAGCTCCGTCGTGGAGCCCATTCTGCCCAGCGGCACCAGCTTGATGATCTCCGCCATCATCGCGTTAAGCGCTTCTTCGCTTAAGCCCGTTTTGTTAAAGGCCGGGGTTTCCACCGGACCGGGGCTCAGGCCGTTGACGCGGATCCCGCGCGGCAGCAGTTCCGCCGACAACGTGCGCGCCAGCGACAGCAGGGCAGCCTTGCTCGCGGCATACACGCTGCTGGTGGGCAGGCCGATGCGCGCGCTTACGGAGCCGCACAGGATCACGGAGGAGGGATTATTCAGCAGCGGCAGCAGTGCCTGAATTAAAAAGAACGGTCCCTTCAGGTTGATGCCCATCAGACGATCCCAGGCTTCTTCCTGCCACGCGTCCAGCGGCGCGTGCGTCACATCACCGGCGTTGAGAAATACCGCGTCCAGGCGTGGCCAGCGGGCGGCAAGGGTCTCCGCCAGCGCTTTTTGCGAAGCAATATCTCCCGCATCGGTCGGGATCACCCAGGCGTTTTCGCCCAGAATGCGCTCTGCTTCGGCGAGCGTGTCGGGATTGCGTCCGGTGACGGCGACGTGTGCGCCTTCGGCGATAAACGCCTGCGCGGTAGCAAGACCGATGCCGCTGGTGCCGCCGGTAATCAGCGTGTACTTATCGGTTAAACGACCCATATTCTTCTCCTGAAATGTCTCTGGAGAAAACACTATAGAAACGTTAGTATCGAAAGGAAACCAGGTACCAAATGGATACTAACGAGGCAAGAGGTGTGCAATGGCAGAAAGTCTGGACGTGTGCTGCGAAAAAAAATCTGAGGTGTATACCTGCCCGATGACGCAGTTTGTCAACCTGATTTCCGGTAAATGGGCGATCCCCATTCTCTATCGCCTGATTGTGTTCAATACGCCCGTTCGCTTTGGCGATCTGCTGCGCGCGGCTGCCCCGATTACGCAAAAAGAGTTGACGAAGCAGCTTCGCCTTTTCGAGCAGCGCGGGCTGGTGACGCGTACGGTCTACCCTGAGATCCCGCCACGGGTGGAGTACCAAATTACCGCGCTCGGGCTCACTCTGCAAAATGCACTCTCGCCGCTGGCCGCCTGGATGACTGAGTACGGCGACCAGCTGGAGCGTTAGGCTACTGTTTTACGTAGCGCGGGGCCGGAATACCGGTGCGCGCGCTGTTAAACAATTCCAGACGCGCCGTTTCGTAGCGATCCCACAGGCCAGCGTCATGCATCGGCGGGATGGTGATCAGTTCACCCTGATCCAGACCCGCCAGTGACGCATCCACCATATCTTCCGTGGTCATTACTGACCCTTCCGGCAGATCGTTAACCGTGACGCCGGAATGGCTCCAGATCTCCGTCGCCGTGGCGGCAGGCAACACCGCCTGAATGCGCAGGTTGCTGTCGGCAAACTCTTCCTGCAGCCCGCGGGTAAAGCTGAGCACCCACGCCTTGGTGGCGCTGTAGAGCGCGCTGCCCGCCCGCACGTGCAGAGCCAGCACGGACGCGATGTTGACAAGCGTGCCGCGGTTATTCTCTGCCAGGCGCGGCAGAATGGCATACGTTAAGCGCATCAGCGCCGTGGTGTTCAGGGTGTTAATGGCCTGATGCCGGGCCACATCACCCGCGAGGAACGGGGCCATCTGTGCGGTGCCCGCGTTGTTAATCAGCGTATCGATGGCGGTGTTGCTGCGCAGCGTCTCTTCCACGGCGCGGATCCCGGCTTCCTCCGTGAGATCGGCCACCAGAACCTCGACCGCAACGTCATAGCGTTCGCGCAGTTCACTGGCCAGCGCCTGTAGTCGTTCTTCACGCCGGGCGACCAGCACCAGATTAAGGCCGCGAGCGGCAAGGCGATCGGCATAGACAGCACCAATTCCGGAAGAGGCACCTGTTACCAGGGCGGTAGAGCGTGGCGTAGTCATCGTGTGTTACCTCAAAGCAAAGTGGGTTATTTGGTTTCAACATGAAACTTAATCCACTTTCTGCTATTTGGTTTTATAATGCAACCAAATTGGTGGGCATTTTGTGCTTTTGCTGGCGGGAGCGATCAGGAGGGGAGTTTGGCCACTATCTGCTCAGGGGTCAGTTCGCGACCGTCGTCGGCGATAAGCGCCAGTTTTCGCAAGGGTTTGCGCTTTTCGCTATCGACAAGGACGGTGCCGCATTCGTGTTCAGCAAATAAATATTCATTGCCCCACTGTGACAGGGCAACCAGCACCGTCTGCAGGGCGCGTCCCTTGTCGGTCAGGACATACTCCTGCCAGGCGCTGCCGTCGGAGGCGGGCTGAAGCCGAAGGATACCTTCGTCAACCAACAGCTTAAGCCGCGTGGTCAGCATGTTTTTCGCAATCCCGAGGCTTTTCTGAAACTCGCCAAAGCGCGTAAGCCCGCGGAGCGCGTCGCGAACAATCAGCAGCGACCACCAGTCACCGATGATATCCAGCGAACGGGCGACGGGGCAGGTGCTCTCTTCAAGACGGGTACGTTTCACAGCACATTCTCCGGAGGGGTATGGTTTTATTATAAAACTAATCGACGCTCACCGTAAGCGTGTTAATCATCAGTTTGAGAAATACTTCCCGGAAAATTGTCACGGTTCTGTCACACTGAACGCGACATTTTAAAACGAGTGAGGAATTAGGGATGAGAAAAGCACTACTCGCGCTGGCAGTCGCCGGTTCCATTTCAGCAACGTTTGGCGTGCAGGCGCAAGAGACGCCGGAAGGGTATCAGCTGGAGCAAGTTTTAATCATGAGTCGTCATAACCTGCGTGCCCCGCTTGCCAACAACGGCAGCGTGCTGGAGCAGTCGACGCCAAAGCAGTGGCCTGAGTGGGAAGTGCCGGGTGGTCAGCTCACCACCAAAGGCGGAGTGCTGGAAGTCTATATGGGTCATTATATGCGCGAGTGGCTGGCACAGCAGGGGATGATCAAGTCCGGCGAGTGCCCGCCAGCGGATGCGGTGTATGCCTATGCCAACAGCCTGCAGCGTACCGTCGCCACCGCGCAGTTCTTTATCACCGGCGCCTTCCCGGGCTGTGATGTGCCTGTTCATCATCAGGAAAAAATGGGCACCATGGACCCGACCTTTAACCCGGTGATTACCGATAATTCCCCTGAATTCCGCGACAAAGCGCTGAAGGCGATGGAGGCCGAGCGGCAGAAAATGCAGCTTGCGGAAAGCTACAAGCTGCTGGAGCAGATGACGAACTACGCTGAGTCGCCGTCGTGCAAAGAGAAAAAGGTCTGCTCGCTGGCGGATGCGAAAGATACCTTCAGCGCTGATTACGAAAAAGAGCCTGGCGTTTCCGGGCCGCTGAAGGTGGGAAACTCGCTGGTTGACGCCTTTACGCTGCAGTATTACGAAGGTTTCCCGGCGGACCAGGTGGCCTGGGGAGAGATCAAAACCGACCAGCAGTGGCGCGTACTGTCGAAGCTGAAAAACGGTTATCAGGACTCGCTGTTTACCTCTACCGAGGTGGCGCAAAACGTCGCCAAACCGCTGGTGAAATACATCGATAAAACCCTGGTCACCGAACAGGCGAAAGCGCCGAAAATCACCCTGCTGGTGGGGCATGATTCAAACATCGCTTCCTTGCTCACGGCGCTGGATTTCAAACCGTACCAGCTGCACGACCAGCAGGAACGCACCCCGATTGGCGGCAAAATTGTCTTCCAGCGCTGGCATGACAAAAACAGCAACCAGGAATTGATGAAAATTGAGTATGTCTATCAGAGCTCAGAGCAACTGCGTAACGCCAGCGTGCTGTCGCTGCAATCTCCGGCGCAGCGCGTGACGCTTGAGCTTAAGGGCTGTCCGGTCGATGCGAACGGCTTCTGTCCTGTCGACAAATTCAATGCGGTGATGAACAACGCGGCAAAATAGAGGATAACCCCCCGCATGGCGGGGGGAATCGTTCAGACGTTTTTACGTTCGATGGTTTGCTCACCCCAGAAGAGCGAGTCTTTGTCCGTTTTTTCGAAGGCGCGCACCAGCACTTCATCGTTGCCTTCTTCCCAAATCTGCTCTGCCAGTTTTTCGTCATACTTCGCGACTTCAAAAATGGCTTCGGCGATCTCCGGCGAGGTATTGCGTAAACTTGCCCATTCACCCACGTGGTGAGCTTTTGATTCTTGCGTTGGCATGCTTGTCCTCCTGTTGGGTTAGCCGTTCAGTTTTTTGGCGAGACCCGCGACGTATTCACCCTGGTAACGGGCGATAGCGAGCTCTTCATTGCTCGGCTGTCGGGAGCCATCGCCGCCGGCAATGGTGGTTGCGCCGTACGGCGTACCGCCACGTACCTGAGAAATATCAAATAACTCCTGTGCCCCGTAGCCAATCGGCACAATCACCATCCCGTGATGAGCAAGGGTAGTCCAGGTTGAGGTAATCGTCTGTTCCTGGCCGCCGCCGGTCCCGGTGGAGCTGAAGACGCTGGCGAGCTTGCCGTATAACGCGCCTGATGCCCACAGTCCGCCCGTCTGATCGAGGAAGGTACGCATCTGGCCGGACATATTGCCAAAGCGGGTCGGGGTGCCAAAGATGATGGCATCGTAATCAGCCAGTTCCTGCGGGGTGGCCACCGGGGCATTTTGTGTTTTACCCCCGGCTTTTGCGAATGCTTCTGCCTGCATGGTTTCCGGTACGCGTTTCACCACAACCTCAACGCCGTCCACCTTGTTTGCACCCTCTGCTACCGCGTGAGCCATGGTTTCAATGTGTCCATACATGGAATAATAGAGCACCAGAACTTTTGCCATTTTGCATCACTCCTCGTTTGTTTTCTCTGACAGCGGATCGCTGCGCTCTTTTAAAGATATGTCATCACAGCCAGACTGCAAAAATGAACGCCATTTATTTGATTTATAACAATATGGGTCTAAAAATGGCTTTGTAGCAAAATGATACAACTTTCCCGCTGCCGATTTTTAAAATGATAAGAAAGGCTTATGGATTACCGCCGCGTTATCTCACCCGAAAGATTGAGATCATGTTGCAGGATATTACCTTCGACTTGCCGGATAACCTCATTCCACTAAGCTTAGTTTCACGCGGCACAGATAAAGGCGTTGTCCTTGGGCCGCGAGGTGAAAGAATCCTCTTTTACTGAATGCAATATGATGTCTAATGTTTCACACTCTGGAGGTTAGAGATGGCAAACCATCGTGGTGGTTCAGGTAATTTCGCAGAAGACCGTGAAAGAGCATCAGAAGCAGGCCGTAAAGGTGGCCAGCATAGCGGGGGGAATTTCAAAAATGACCCTCAGCGCGCATCTGAGGCTGGCAAAAAAGGGGGTAAAAACAGCCATGGCGGCAATAAGTAAGTCGCCGGGTTGATCTCCCTGCCGCCGGGGCTTCCCGGCGGTTTTTTTATTTCTGCAACATTGAACTGTAACCAAAGGCAACGCACACTAGGGAATTGTTCTTCATTGCGAGTGCCGCATGTCTGTCTCACGTTTCAAATTTTCCGTTAAACCGCAGGAAGCCATCCTTATTCTCATCACCATGTTCTGGGGCGGGACGTTTCTGGCCGTCCAGTACGCGGTGACCCTTAGCGATCCGTTCTTTTTTGTTGGCCTGCGCTTTGCGACGGCAGCGATTGCCGTGGGGCTCTGCTCGCTTAACACGCTGCGGGGTCTGACGTTGAAAGAGCTTAAGGCAGGGGTGGCGATTGGGGTGGCGATAGCGATGGGCTATAGCCTGCAGACGTGGGGATTGCAGACCATCTCCAGCAGTAAATCCGCATTTATTACCGCCATGTATGTGCCGCTGGTGCCACTACTGCAGTGGCTGTGCCTTGGGCGACTGCCGGGGCTGATGTCCTGCATCGGGATCGTGCTGGCGTTTATCGGCCTTATTTTGCTGGCCGGGCCGGAAAACAACCTGCTGGCGCTGGGGACGGGGGAGATCATTACCCTGATCGGGGCAATTGCCATTGCGGCGGAAATTATTCTGATTAGCGCCTGGGCGGGGAAGGTCGACGTCAAGCGCGTGACGGTAGTGCAGCTCGCCACCGCGTCGCTGGTGGCATTTGCGACGATGGTGCCGGCTGGGGAGTCGGTACCGCCAATGTCCACCGGCCTTGTCGTGGTGGCGCTGGGGCTGGGCATTTTCAGCGCCATTATTCAGGTGACCATGAACTGGGCGCAGCGCAGCGTGTCGCCGACCCGGGCGACGGTGATCTATACCGGGGAGCCGGTCTGGGCAGGAATTTTTGGGCGGCTTGCGGGCGAGCGTTTGCCGCTGCTGGCCCTGGTGGGCGCAGCGTTTATCGTCGCCGGGGTGCTGGTGAGCGAATTAAAGCTAAAAAAACGTCGCCGTGAGGTGAGCGATGTGCCGGCTGAAGAAGGTTTAGATTGAAAAAAAGGACGGATGTCTCTACGATATGTACGGATAAACACCGTACACGATAAAGTCAATTATGCCAGCACTTAAAAAACAGCGTATCGATCTTCGCCTGACGGACGAAGACAAAACAATGATTGAAGAGGCGGCGGCGATGACGAACCAAACGATCACCCAGTTTATGGTGAACAGTGCGTCTGAACGTGCTGCAGAGGTCATCGAACAGCATCGGCGTCTCGTCTTAAACGAAACATCATGGAATGCCGTGATGAACGCCATCGACAATCCGCCAGAGCCAAATGAACGCCTGAAGCGAGCGGCAAAACGTCTTCGAAACATGGAGTGAAGCGTCGTGGAAAATCTCACGATCGAAATGTTTTCAGAGGGAGAAGAGTATGATTTCAGGAATTTCGATTGTGGTGAACCCTCGCTAAATTCCTTCCTGGCAGACCATCTGGTGCGTCAGCACACTGGGCGTATTTTACGCGGCTATCTGCTTAAAGATCGCGACCATCCTCGTGTCCTCGGCTATTACACGCTGTCCGGAAGTTGCTTTGAAAAAGCGATGCTTCCTTCTAAGACTCAGCAGCGTCGGATCCCTTATATCAACGTACCGAGCGTGACGCTGGGGCGTCTGGCTGTCCATAAAGACCTGCAGGGACGTGAGTGGGGAACAACACTCGTCACGCATGCTATGCGCGTGGTTTACCTGGCATCGCAGGCGGTAGGCGTACATGGACTCTTTGTCGATGCGATTAACGAACAGGCTAAACGGTTTTATCTGAAGCTGGGCTTTATCCCTCTGACGGGTGAAAACAGTCATTCGCTTTTTTATCCCACCAAATCTATCGAACGCCTGCTTGAAGAAGAGTAGACCTGCGTCCTGAAAGTATGAGGGGGCGTTTTTGCCCCCCCTCACCCTAACCCTCTCCCCTTCGGGGTGACTTATCACGAATCCTGATGCACCACCTCGCCCTGCGGCGCGGCCGCTTCCCGCCGGTTCAGCAGGGCGTTAAGAAGAATGGCGCCAAAGGTCGCCGTACCAATCCCGCCAATCGTGAATCCGCTCAGCGTCAGGGCGAAATCCCCCGCGCCCAGCACCAGTGTGACGGCCACCATAATCAGGTTGCTGTTCTGACTGAGATCGACGCGATGTTGCACCCAGATGCGTGCTCCCGCCACGGCGATCAGCCCGAAGACCACAATCGATGCGCCGCCAATAACCGGTGACGGAATGGTGTGGATCAGCGCGCCGAATTTCGGTGAGAAACCAAGCAGCATCGCCATCACCGCCGCCGCCACGAACACCAGCGTCGAGTAGACTTTGGTTACCGCCATCACGCCGATATTTTCGGCATAGGTGGTGACGCCGCTGCCGCCCATGGAACCGGAGAGCATGGTTGCCAGCCCGTCGCCGACGAACGCACGGCCCATATACGGATCCATACTGCGTCCGGTCATGCCCGCCACGGCCTTCAGATGACCCAGGTTCTCCGCCACCAGGATCACCGCCACGGGGGCGATAAGCATCATTGCCTGGCTGTTGAAGGCTGGCGATGTGATTTGCGGCAGACCGAACCAGGCGGCCTGATGGAGCAATGTGAAGTCGACAGGCTTGCCGAGACCAAAGACATTTGCCAGCAGAGCGTAGAAAAGGCAGGCCACAATCAGCCCGACCAGAATCAGCAGGCGCTGGACCATGCCGCGGGTAAATACCGCCACCAGGCCAATACACAGCACGGTGATCACCGCCATCCAGCTCTCAAACGGCGAGGCGGAGACGCTCCTGACCGCAATCGGCGCGAGGTTCAGGCCGATCGCCATCACCACTGCGCCGGTCACGACGGGGGGCATCATGCGTTCGATCCAGCGCGTGCCGATCTTCATCACCACCAGACCAATCAGGGTGTACACCAGACCGCAGGCGATGATGCCCCCGAGGGCCACGCTCAGGTTAGGGTTGATCCCCTGGCCGTTAAACCCGGTGGTGGCGATGACCACCCCCACAAAGGCGGCGCTGGAGCCCAGATAGCTGGGCACGCGCCCGCCGGTGACAAAAAAGAACAGCAGCGTGCCGATACCGGACATCAGAATCGAGAGGTTGGGATCCAGCCCCATCAGCATCGGCATCAGCACCGTGGCGCCAAACATGGCAACCGCGTGCTGGACGCCCATTACCAGGGTTTGCCCGAGCGGGAGCCGTTCATCCGGCGCGACCACGCCGGCGTCTGTGGAGGTCGATTTCAACTGCCAGTGGGGAAATCCGAACATGGTCTGTCTCCTTAAAGCGCCTCAGCAGGCGGGTCGCATCAGCGCGTGGTAGCCGCGGTCAAACCACACCAGCCCTTGCGGCGCCGGGTGGCGGATAATCGAAACGATGTCGCAGAACAGAATGTCATGGGTACCAACGCTCACCACCTGGCTGATGCGGCAGTCAAAGGAGGCCAGCGCATCCTCCAGCCGTGGGCAGCCCGTGTCGCCCCTCTGCCAGCGGGCAGCGGCAAAGCGTTCTTTCATCGGCGTTTTGCCGCCAAACAGATTGGATAACGGCTCCTGCCCGGCGCTCAGGGTATTCACGCACAGGGTGCGGTTTTCGCTAAATGTGGGCCAGACGGACGCGCCGCGGTTCAGGCACACCAGCAGGGTGGGCGGTGAATCCGTGACGCTGCACACCGCGCTGGCGGTGAAGCCTGCTCTCCCCGCCGGGCCGTCAGTGGTGATGATATTGACCGCCGCGCCAACGCAGGCCATGGCGTCGCGAAAGGTCTGTTTATCCGGTGCTGTCATGTTCGCTCCTTACGCCAGCCCGCAGGCATCGTCGAAGTCCAGACGCGGCAGGCGTCCGTAAAGTTTGCCCGGGTCGCCATAGCCAATGTTGATCAGCAGGTTGCTTTTAAGCGTGGTGCCGGTGAAAAAGGCGTCGTCGACTTTTTGTCGGTCAAAGCCCGACATCGGGCCGGTATCCAGCCCCAGGGCGCGGCAGGCGAAAATCAGGTAAGCGGCCTGCATGGAGCTGTTGCGAAACGCCGTCTCTTCCGCAAGGGCGGGGCTGGTGGTAAACCAGCTTCTGGCATCACCGTGCGGGAACAGTTCGGGCAGGCGATCGTAGAATTCACTGTCCCAGGCCACGATGGCCGTAACCGGTGCCGCGAACGTTTTCTCCAGGTTGCCGCTGGAGAGCGCCGGGCGCAGCTTCTCTTTTCCCTCTGCGCTTCGCACAAAGACTATCCGCGCCGGAGAGCAGTTGGCGGACGTAGGACCCCATTTCATCAGGTCGTAGATCTCGCGCAGAACCTGGTCGCTGACCGGCATATCCAGCCAGCCGTTATGGGTGCGCGCGGAGGTAAACAGCGTCTCCAGCGCAGTGGGATTAATGGCTTCGCTCATTACAGCTCCTTATAACGCGGGTTCATGGCTGTGCAGCAGGCTGGCAAGCCCGTTCAGCAGCAGCGTGTTAAAGGTGTCTGGCTCGGTGACGTTGCAGGCATGTCCACCCTGGCGCATCACCACTTTCTGACTGCCGGGGATTGCCGACTGCAGTTCAGCGGAGCAGACAGAAGGCACCAGCATGTCGTCGCTGGAGCAGATAAGATGTACCGGGCAGCGGATACGCGCGGCATGGCGGCTGAAGTCGGCTTTCTTCAGGGCGCTTAGCCGATGCAGCAGGTTGGTTTTCCCCTGGAAATGGGCCAGCGCCAGCGCCTCTTCCGCCTCCAGACGAGGGGCGCGGGCCGCCATCCAGTCTGCCGGGTAGAGAAACAGCGGCTGCGCCTCTACCCACGCCTGCGGGCCGCCGGAATGCAGCAGGCGCTCGCGGATCTGAAAGCAGCGGCGGGTGTGCGCGTTAAGGGTTAACCAGCCGTTAACGCACACCAGCGCGGTGAGGGCGTCGGGATGATCCAGCGCCAGCTGCAGGCCGACCAGCGCCCCCAGCGCATGGCCGACGACGCTGTAGCGGGCAATCCCGGCCTCCGCCAGCGCCCGGGCCAGTTCGTCCGCCATCTGCGCAAGGCTGTACCCTTCCGGCAGGGGATCGGGATTATTGCCCGTTCCGCGCTGGTCATAACAGACCACCTGATACTCCTGCTCCAGCGCGGCGAGCTGGGGCAGCCAGTAGCTGCCGCTGCCGCCGAGACCGGCAATCAGGACCACCGCGGGCGCCCCCTCATACGGGGGCGGTGAGACGGAGAGTTTCATGGCCGCCTCACTTCGCGATGTGGGCAACGGTGGCGATCTCAACCAGCGCTTCCGGCTTCACCAGCCCGCACTGAATGCAGAACCGGGCCGGTTTATCGCCGGGGAAGAACTCCGCGTAGATTTCGTTAATCGCGGCGTAGTTTTTCCAGTCGGTGATAAAGATGCTGTTGAAGGTCACATCCTCCATCGTGCCACCCGCTGTTTCGATCACCTTTTTGATGGTTTCCAGCACGTAGCGGGTTTGCGCCTTTGGGTCGTTGATAAACACCACGTTGTTGTCTTTATCAAACGGCAGCGTGCCGGAGACGTACACCACGCCGTCGGCGAGCGTGCCGGGCACAAAGGGGGCGATGGGCGTGCTGGTACCCGGCGGAATAATCACGGATTTCGGCATCGTTTTTCTCCTCAGGCGATACGGGCGATGGGAGGATTCAGGGCGTCGCAGAACTCCGCGACGTTACTGACCCAGCCAAAAAAGGTTTCGATATTGAACAGGGCCGCTTTCTGGGCGAATTCCGGCCCGGCCTGATGGGTCGCGTCTTCCAGCACCACGCCGAAATATTCCAGGAAGAAGCCGTCGCGCAGGGTAGACTCCACGCAGACGTTGGTGGCGATGCCGGTGAAGACCAGATGGCGTATCCCCCGGCTGCGCAGCAGGCTGTCGAGCGGGGTGTTGAAAAAGCCGCTGTAGCGCGGTTTGGGCAGCACTATATCGCCTTCCTGCGGGACCAGTTCATCCACCAGCTGATAATCCCAGCCGCCTTTCGCCAGCAGTTTTCCCTGCAGCTCGGGCCGCTTGCGCATGGTTTTCAGGGCGTTCGATTTGTGGAAATTCGGTGAACCGGGGCCGCCGGCCTCAACGTACTGGTCGTCCCAGCCGTTCTGGAACCAGACAATGAGCATACCGGCGGCGCGTGCGGCGGCCACGGCGGTTTTGATATTCTCGATCACCGGTTGCGTCGCCGAGACGTCGAACCCCGCCAGATCCAGATACCCGCCGGGGCTTGCGTAGGCGTTTTGCATATCCACGACAATCAGCGCGCTCTGCTCAGGCGCAAAGGTAATGGCTTCCGGGCGTGCGTTCAGGGTCGTCATTACGCCACCTCCTTCGTGACGACAGGGATATGGGCACGGCACTGCATCAGCGGCTGGATGCGCTCGCCGAAGGTTTCCACACCGCTAAGGAAATCATCGAAGGTCAGCAGGACGCCTTCCGCCCCGGGAACGGCCGCCACTTCGTCGAGCATTCTGGCGACGCTGGCGTACGAACCCACCAGCGTACCCATATTGATATTGACGGCGGAAGTCGGGTCGGCCATCTGGCGCACGTTGGTATCCGCGCCGGAGCGGGTATCTTTCTGGCTCTGTTCGGTGAGCCAGCTCAGGGCCTCCTCGTCGGCGCCGTCTTTATAGCGCTCCCATTTCGCGCGGGCGGCGTCGTCGGTTTCGTCGGCGATCACCATAAACAGCACATACGAGCCCACGTCGCGCCCGGTTTTGTCGGCGGCCTCTTTCATCCGCGCGGCGGTCGGGGCGAAGGCGGCAGGCGTGTTGACGCCTTTACCGAAGCAGAAGTTGAAGTCGGCATATTTCGCCGAGAATGCCATTCCCGCGTCGCTCTGCCCGGCACAAATCACCTTCATGGGAACCGACGGCTGCGGGCTGACGCGGCAGTCGTTCATGGTGAAGAAATCCCCTTTGAAGTCGCTTTTGCCGGTACCCCACAGGTCGCGCAGCACCTGCACGTATTCGGTGAGGTAGTCGTAGCGACGAGAGAAGTAATCGTCACCCGGCCACAGCCCCATCTGCTCGTACTCCGGCTTTTGCCAGCCGGTGACCAGGTTGACGCCAAAGCGCCCGCCGGAGATGGAGTCGATGGTCGAGGCCATGCGCGCCACGATGGCCGGAGGCAGGGTGAGCGTGGCGGCGGTCGCGTAAATCTGAATCCGCGAGGTAACCGCGGCCAGCCCGGCCATCAGGGTGAAAGACTCCAGGTTGTGATCCCAGAATTCGGTTTTGCCACCAAAGCCGCGCAGCTTGATCATCGAGAGCGCAAAGTCGAAGTGGTAGTGCTCCGCTTTTTGCACAATGGCCTTATTCAGCTCAAAGGTGGGCATGTATTGCGGTGCCGTGGTCGAGATAAGCCAGCCGTTGTTGCCGATCGGTACAAATACGCCAATTTTCATCACGAACCTCTCTTCATCTCAGTGTGGGGTGAAAGTCAGACGTGGCGCTGCATCCTGCATATCCTGTTAAGCCTCGTGAAAAGGGATCTGCAAAGGGGATGCCAGTTTTTAAAAAGGCTTTGTTATTAATGTGTTAATTAGAGGTTGGTGAATTGGAATCAAATAAAGTGGACTAAATGGTCAAAAGTAATGCACGCAAAACAGGCAGCGGTGCGCGATGACGGTGCAGGGGAGGCGAGGGTAATGCGGCAACAATCCCGATGCGGAACAATTCATCACCAGACAACACGGATAGTGGTGCTCCATTCGCAAATTTCTTCACCCTTTTCAAATGCTGCATTTCCGTTTGGGAAACACAGGGTCAAATATGCAAAAGGACACTGGCGCGCCTCACCGATGACTATCAAGCTTCCATTATTCAGTGGGGCGCTTCCAAGATAATTATTTAGGACACATATCTCTATAGCTTGTCATTTTCATCCTGGTTGCTGCCCCAGTTGATTTATTTATTTCATATAACTCAAAATAGCACGTGTTGTCGTCATTTCGGTTCCTGAATTCATATAATTTGTCTTTTTCAGGCCGGATAACAAAGTCTTTAGTACAAAGTCTACCATCGCTAAGATGGTTTGAAGGCCATACGCCTAATAATTTCCCCGCTCGAACATAATATTCTGCGCGGTCAAGAGGGTATACGCCATCTGGCAATTTTGATTTTTTAAAGCCCTTATCGATATATACGGGGTTACTTTCGAAAGTTGTTCTTACGTGAGGGTAGTATCCTTTTGGAGGCATCTTATATGGCTGATTACAATCAAAATCCCCCCACATCATAGAATCGCTGGTAAAACCAATAATTCTCACTTCAGCCCGGTCTCCAGAGGTGACATCCTGCACATGATTAACGACAACCTCGCGTTGTATGCATCCTGTCATTGCAACAGATATGAGGAAGAAGGGGACGGCAGCCAACGTTTTTGTTTTTTTTGACATAAATTAAATCCTTTTTAACCATTATGTGTAACGGCATCACTCTACCAGTCCAATAATATTAACTCCAGCAGAACTGGACGGTGACAGTTATATGCGCAATGTGGTGCAGGGTAAAGAAAAATGAGCAAAAAAGGCTGCCGATGCGTCCTGGTGAGTCGGAAATAAAGACTTAAGTTAATTTTTTAAAATTAGGGGCCGCCTCTGGTGCCACCGGGAAAAGAATTACTGCTTTGAGCGAGAAGCGGACGTTGCAACCTGGATCTAAACACGCCATTCATTTATGCACTTATTTTTGTAAAAGGGCTCAATGGCGTTATAAATTTGCATGCCCCTGCCAGTCTCGTTTACTCGTGGTTATGATCTCTTAGAAAAACGGTCAATACGTCCTTGGGCGGGGTTACACCACTTTCTGAAATTAGCCAACCCACTGCGCCACGATGATATGTCCCGTGAAAAAGCACATGATTGAGCATATCGACCGCCTTCATCTCACCATATCCGCCATCAACAAACTGGAATTTGATTGTTTCAGCAAGATCAGCGGAAGACATGGAATTGACATGTTGAATATACCAGTCTGTACATTCAGTCATCGTTATCAGAAGCTCATCAGCAGAGGGGGTCTCTGGCGTGTTCAATGCTGTGAAGGAATGCTTCTGACCGGTAACGTTAGCTCTGAAGATCAAATCAACCACATGTACGTGATTCATCAATCTGAGCGTCAGGTGGTGCTTTTCTGCATTTGCAGACGCATCGATTCTTTTAATCGCTTGCAGTGTTTCAATATCTATCCAGCGCTTGTATCTAAACAGCGTAACTAACTTGTCATTATCCATGTGTCACCTCTTTTATACATTTTATTATCATATCAGCAACATAAAGAGCTTTCTACTTACTTCCGCTTTTGGCACACAGCAGACAAGCACGTGACACTGAAGGTCTGCTTTGAGCGAGGAGCGGAAGTTCGTAGTTGTTTTTACATCTGATGAAGGCTTTACTTGAATCACTATGTGTCAAACAGTGGGGTGCAGGTCACTAATTATTAACATAAATTGATACCATGTTAGCATGTTGAAATGTTAAATTTAACAACACAATAATATTGTAAGGGATATAAATGAGCATAGATACTATAGGTAAAGACTTAACGTGGCCAATAAACGTTGAATATCTATTGGTCGATAATCTATCCACAAAAGCGACAATACAAGTTGGTCCTGGAATTACGACACTGGTGGGGCCGAATGGTAGTGGTAAAACCCGAGCACTGCGTGCAATAAAATTAAAATTAATGAATGAAAATCGAATAACTGTTCAAAATAGAAAAGTACATTTTCTTTCGGCAGGACGTTGTAGCCCATTTGAATCCTTTAGGTCTAGCTCAGAGTCTCCTCATGGTGTCAATTCTAGTGATGCTGCAATTGGACACGTGAGTTACGTTGAACGATGGTGGGATTATGAGAGTGTTACAGGTGACTTAATGGTCTTAGATAGACGACCTGACCTAAAGCTGAAGATTGAAGCACGCTTGCAGCAATTGTTTGACCGAAGCGTAGAGCTGAAGTGGTCTCAAAATGGAATGACTATTAGGATAACATCTGTCACGGGCGGTGAGGGTTACGCAGCTAATCACGAAGCCAGCGGAATATTGCAGGTTGTCGCGTTACTATCTGCAATTCATAATGACGAGATAGGCGCATTAATTATCGATGAACCAGAAATATCACTACACCCACAGCATCAAGCATTTCTGCTCGAAGAGATGGAATTGGTAGCAGGTGATCCTAATAATCCAAAGAAAAAATTGATTATCATAGCGACACATTCACCTTCAATGTTACCGCTGCGACGAATTGAAGAATTATCAAAAATAATTTTTTTCAACTCGGCTCAGCAGATTCCAGCGCAGATCTCAAAAAATTCAGATATTCTTAGGAGTAAAAAACTAGCTGCATTAATAGCACGCCTTAGCGCTACCCATCGAACAGCTATGTTCGCTGAGCATGTATTACTGGTCGAAGGCCCTAGTGACGAAATAATTGTAACACAACTGGCAAGAAAGTTCGGTCTCCGTTTACTTGCGCGTAACGCTCAAATACTTCCAGTTACTGGAAAGGGAGAATTTATCGAAGCTGCCAAGCTGTTTCGCCTAATGAACAAACGAGTTAGTTTGCTTGCAGATCTCGATGCCTTAGCTGACGAAAATGATTTAGTAAATTATTTCAGTGAATTACCAGAGGCTGGGCCGATTGCAGACCAAATTGGGCGAACAAATCTTGCTGATCTTGACAGAGATCTGCGAGCAGCAATTACGACCTTCATTGCTGACTTTAAGAAGGAGGTCGATACAGCGGCTGAGAATTATCTTGATTGGTCAAGTAAAGATTCTGGGGCTGATACCGTGCGTCGCGTGACGTTAGCACGTATTCTTATTGATCCGGCAAGTTTTGGTACAGAAGCATCTTTACGAGCCGAAAGTCTTTGCAGAAAATACGATGTACTCTTGAGTTCTTTACATAATCTTGGGTGTTTTTTTTTACGTCGGGGAGCAATCGAAAATTATTACGGCGCAATAGAAGAGTTTGGAACAGGAAAACCAGATCGTGCAGCACTAGAAGCTGCCGGATTCGATACTAGAGAAATCCAAGAACTTGCAACATGTTATAATGATATTTATATTGCATTACGTTATGCTGCTCCAAATCAGCTTGTCGATGAAGATCATCTACTTCGTATGAAACTCGGTGCTATTTTGACACCAGTGATGCTTGGCATGACATTCAACAGTAGCGATCAACAACTTGATATATTAGCTAGATCTACAATCGGGGTTGATGCAACAGTGTTCAAACTAACGAATAAATCTACTGATCAACAGCTCAAGCTTGAAGTTGATATAGCCTCACCATTGTTTGAACGTGCAACTTTCCCGTTCGAAATATCTCCATCCGAAAATCCAATCACCGTTGTGCCAAGTGTGTTGCCGGGAGTTCAGAAATAAAAATTTGAAACTGATGTCTCCGTAAATTTAAAAGCTGTAATTTTTATCGAGCACAAATGACCTAGTTACATACATTAATATAGCTGAAGTTAGCAAGGCCAAATTTTTGAACAGGGCTGCTGCAGCCCTGTTTTATCAAGACTCCAATCATCTAAGGTATATCCACTGCACCATAGAGTTGAGTTTATATACATTGAATTGTGCTTCCCATTTTTTTAATACTGTTGGGCAGAAATAGGGGCACAAGCAAGCTCTTAGCTACTTGCACATTAAGGTAAGGTTAAACGATGTCCGCTTCTGGCACAGGGCTGCTGTTGCAACCCTGACAACCTTAGACTTCAATCGATTCAGAGATCTCTAACGCATCATCGACTTCAATGCCCAGATAACGGACTGTGCTTTCCAGTTTCTTATGACCCAACAGAAGTTGGAACACCCGGAGATTCTTGGTTTTCTTGTAGATCAGGTAAGGTTTTGTTCTTCTCATGGAATGTGTGCTGTAAAGAGAATCTTCGAGACCAAGCTTTTCTACCCACCCATGAAAGATTCGGTTGTATTGCCGGGTTGAAATGTGCTGGTTAGTTCCGACCCGAGACCGAAACAAGAAGTGTTTACTGTACAAATTGCTAAGCTTTATCAATGCAGCAACAGCTTCTCTTGTCCCTTTGGTTATCTCGAATTGCACAGGGCTACCGGTTTTCTGTTGCAACACCGTTGCTCTGCTTGAAACCGAACTACCATATGCCACATCCGATACTTTGAGTTTGACCAGATCACAGCCTCGAAGCTTACTGTCCAGGGCCATATTCAACAGAGCTAAATCGCGCGTTTTACCTTCCAGTTCAAGCCGGTTTCGGATCCCCCAGATATGAGATATCTGAAGTGGTTTTTTTTGGCCGATGATACGGTCTTTGTTCCACAGTGACGTGTTCATACTCAAATATCCTGCAATGTGGGAGATTTGAGTATGGTTGTCCTTTATGAGCGAGAAGCGGGCATTGACACTTAAGCTAAGAGGTCTGCTTTGCAGGTTCAGCGAACGAAATGAGCAATTTGAGCGCAATGTTATGCGCCACGCACTGCCAGCCTGATGGTTGACTGATACCAATCAGGACCTTCTGCAATTATTTTCTCCTCAACGCTCATGATGGGATGCATTTCAATTTCAGAGTCTTTAACTTTAGTTTCTAGCCCATATATTTTTGAAAGTTCTAAAACCTCATTTTTGAAATCTTGACCAGAAAACGGTGATATTCTTACTTCCTCTAACAATTCATTAAGGGATACTGGAATTAGCTTACCATTTACAGGGGGGGTATTAAATGTATTTTCTTGAAAAATCGCCCTAAATTCCTTTTCGTATTCGAAAGATGGTCTCTTACTAAAGAAAACATCGGGTTCAGGATTGTATTGTTTTATCCAGAAATTCGGTACGTACTTTACTGACTTTAACTGAAGTTTGTTTAGACCTTTATTCTCAAGATGAGCCTGGAGTGTTTTTTTCTTTGTTTTTATAACAACACCTTTGGCCGGATTTTTACAATATAACTTCCACATGGCTTCGGATTCATGCTCACTGCTATGCCAGCAACTTATGTATGTTTTCTCACTTATTTCTTTAAGTGTCTTTAAATTGAATGCCATGAACATATCTAAGTCCATGCCAGCTCCATGGGTAGCGCATAGTTTTTTCTGTGTCTCAATAAATTTTTCGTAGCCTACACGCCCCCAAGCAAACTCGCCTTCGAACGGATCTTCAAATTTTTTTGCTGAGCAAAAAAATAAAGCTTGCTGATTAAGAAGCATAGAGAATTTTTCTATATCAAGATATCGCCATATAAAATCAGTAGACACTTTAACTCCTTGCAATATAAATTATATTCAGCGGCACTTAAACAAAAATTAAGCAGCCAAATAAGCTCAGTCGTTGCCTTTGTTTGGATGTTAATACAAAATAATAGCAAATTTTATAATACAGCGAAAGGTTTGCAACGTCCGCTCCTGGCACAAAGCGGACTGTCTAAAGGGCCGAGGAACCCGCTATAAAGAACGGTTAGTCACATTCGCATTGGCCTCCCACAATAGCTTTTCCTTGTCGATTTTGCACAGACTCTGTACCCCAGGATGTCGAGAGAAAGCAGGGCTTTTGCTATGCTATGGCAAACCAATAAGGAGAGCGGGAATGACACAAGGCGCAGTGAAAACACCAGGTAAGCGTTCGCAGGCCGTGAGTGCCAAGAAGCAGGCGATCCTCAGCGCGGCGCTGGAGACTTTTTCACAGTTTGGTATTCACGGCACGCGCCTGGAGCAGGTGGCGGAGCAGGCCGGGGTGTCCAAAACCAATCTGCTCTACTATTACCCGTCGAAAGAGGCGCTATATGTCGCGGTGATGCAGCAGATCCTCGACATCTGGCTGGCGCCACTGAAAGCGTTTCGTGAAGAGCTGGCCCCGCTGGTGGCAATCAAAGAGTACATTCGCCTGAAGCTGGAGGTCTCGCGCGATTATCCGCAAGCATCAAGGCTGTTCTGTCTGGAGATGCTGCAGGGCGCGCCGCTGCTGCAGGCGGAGCTGACGGGGGATTTAAAACAGCTGGTTGACGACAAGTCGGCCATTATTGCCGGATGGGTGGCCAGCGGAAAGCTGGCGCCCGTCGACCCGCATCATCTGATCTTTATGATTTGGGCTTCAACCCAGCATTACGCTGACTTTGCGGCCCAGGTTGAGGCGGTGACCGGAAAAACGCTTCAGGATGAAGCGTTTTTCCACAGCACCCTGGAAAACGTGCAGCGGATGATTATCGAAGGGATTCGCGTGCGTTAGTTTCCCGGCGGGAGAGGGCAGCTTAAGTCGCCCTCTTCACACTGCATCAGCGAGGCCAGAAACGCTTCACGCTCCGCGGTTTTCTCCGTCAGGCACTGATTAACAATCATCGGCTGAATGCTGCCGCCTTCCGTACCCGAACCGATAAACGTACAGTCCGCATCACGCAGGGTAATCCACGCCTGCTGCGCTTTTTTCAGCAGCTCGCGCTGAGGGGCTGCCGCGCGCTTGATGGCCGCCTGATACGTCTGGTTGAGCTTTTTATCGGCAGCCTGATACTGCTGCGCGCTACAGGTATTCAGTTCAAGCTGGGTGGTCGCTTTGTCGCACTCGTCGGCCAGCGCGCTGGCGCTCAGCAGCAGTGCTGCACCTGCGATAAGAAATCGTTTCATACACTCCCCAATTAAATAAGGCTCCGTCTCCGGAGCCTTATTAGCACAGCGTTAGCCGATTGTCATCAGGCTGGCGTTACCGCCTGCCGCCGCGGTATTGACGCTGAGTGAACGTTCCACGTACAGACGCTCCAGCAGCAGGTTGGTTTCCCCGCGCGCGAAGCCCTGCACCGAAACAATCGCCCCGCTGCGGGCCGCCACCTGCTCGCACAGTTCGCGCAGCTGGTCCGAATCACCGTGATAGATCACCGCGTCAAACGGCTGCGTCAGCAGCGCATCGGCTTTAGCGAAGTGAATGCGCGCCGAGACCGCTTTCGGCAGCTGTTTTGCCAGGTCGCGGTGCAGCGCATCTTCCGGCCACAACACTTCACAACCGGTTGCCATAGCTGCGGCCAACTGCACCAGCGCGTCCTGCTCGTTATCCGCCACGCACAGCACGCGCTCGCGAGGCATCAGCGTCCAGGTGTTGCGCTCGCCGGTTGGCCCTGGCAGCAGACGCTGCGTACCGGCCTGCGCCAGCTCACCATACTGCTGTGCGAGGGCACGCAGTTCAGGACGTTTTTCCGCCCATGTGATGAGGGCTTCCAGCGGCTGCGTCAGCACGGTTTTCAGCTGCGCGTCTACCGGATAGTCCGCGTCCTGACGCGCCAGCGTTACGCCCAGCGCGTTCTCCGGACGGTTCGCCAGCAGACGGTACAGGTAGAGCGGGCCGCCCGCTTTCGGACCGGTGCCGGAGAGGCCTTCGCCGCCGAACGGCTGCACACCCACGACCGCGCCGACCATGTTGCGGTTAACGTACAGGTTACCCACTTTGGCGTTACCGGTGACCTGCGCGATAGTCTCGTCGATACGGGTATGCACCCCGAGCGTCAGGCCATAGCCGGAGGCGTTGATCTGCTCAATCAGCGCGTTGAGGTTATTGCGGTTGTAGCGCACCACGTGCAGTACCGGACCGAAGACCTCTTTTTTCAGCTCGTCGAAGCTTGCGAGCTCAATCAGCGTTGGCGGCACAAAGGTGCCGGTACGCCATTCGCGGGCATCTTCACTGGTTTCACGCACGGCCTGGAACACCGGACGGCCTTTCGCGCGCATCGCCTGAATATGGTTTTCGATATTGGCTTTCGCTTCCGCGTCGATCACCGGCCCGATGTCGGTGGTGAGACGGCCCGGGTTGCCCATGCGGCATTCGGCCATCGCGCCGCGCAGCATCTTCAGCGTGTGGTCGGCCACGTCATCCTGCAGGCACAGCACGCGCAGGGCGGAGCAGCGCTGACCGGCGCTGTCAAAGGCGGAGGCCAGCACGTCAACCACCACCTGCTCGGTGAGCGCGGAGGAGTCGACGATCATGGCGTTCATCCCGCCGGTTTCGGCGATGAGCGGAGTCGGACGACCCTGCGCATCCAGACGGGTGGCAATATTGCGCTGCAGCAGGGAGGCCACTTCGGTTGAGCCGGTGAACATCACGCCGCGCACGCGGTTATCGGCTGTCAGTCTGGCGCCTACCGTTTCACCACGTCCTGGCAGCAGCTGAACCACGCCCGCCGGCACGCCGGCTTCCAGCAGGATGTTGATACCCTGCGCGGCAATCAGCGGGGTTTGCTCTGCCGGTTTGGCCAGCACGCTGTTGCCTGCGGCCAGAGCGGCGGCAATCTGGCCGGTGAAGATCGCCAGCGGGAAGTTCCACGGGCTGATACAGACGACCGGGCCCAGCGGACGGTGGGTTTCGTTATCGAAATCATCGCGCACCTGGCCTGCGTAATAATGCAGGAAGTCGACCGCCTCGCGCACTTCGGCAATGGCGTTGCTGAAGGTTTTCCCCGCTTCGCGCACCAGAATGCCGATAAGCTGTTGCATCTGATCTTCCATCAGCACCGCCGCACGTTCCAGAATGGCGGCGCGCTCCTGCGGCGGGGTGGCGAACCAGATAGGGGCGTTGTTCACCGCGCTCTGCAGCGCCTGCTCCACTTCCGCGTCGGTGGCTTCACGCACGTAGCCGACGATATCTTTTGGCTCCGCCGGGTTGATCACCGGCTGCATTTCACCGTCAACAACCGGCTGCTCCAGCATCGGTTTGGCCTGCCATTTCTGCAGCGCGCTGTTGAGCAGGGCAGAGGAGAGGGAGGCCAGTCGGTGTTCGTTGGCGAGATCCAGACCCGCCGAGTTAACGCGGCCTTTGCCGTACAGCTCGCGCGGCAGGGCAATCTTCGGATGCGGCAGGCCAATCTGACCTTCCTGAGCCGCCATCTTCTCAACGGCCAGTACCGGATCGGCCACCAGCTCGTCCAGCGGCAGCGTGGTGTCGGCGATGCGGTTAACGAAGGAGGTGTTCGCACCGTTTTCCAGCAGACGACGCACCAGGTACGCCAGCAGGGTTTCGTGGGTGCCCACCGGGGCGTAAATACGGCATGGGCGGTTGAGTTTGCCGTCCGCCACTTTCCCGGTCACCTGTTCGTACAGCGGTTCACCCATGCCGTGCAGGCACTGGAACTCGTACTGGCCCGGATAGTAGTTCTGCCCGGCCAGGCTGTAAATCGCCGCCAGGGTGTGGGCGTTGTGGGTGGCGAACTGCGGATAGATCAGGTTCGGTACGCCAAGCAGCTTTTTCGCACAGGCGAGGTAAGAGACGTCGGTGTAAACCTTGCGGGTATACACCGGATAGCCTTCCAGCCCTTCCATCTGGGCGCGTTTGATTTCGCTGTCCCAGTAGGCGCCTTTCACCAGACGGATCATCAGGCGGCGACGGCTGCGGCTGGCGAGGTCAATCAGGTAATCAATGACGAACGGGCAGCGCTTCTGGTAGGCCTGGATAACGAAACCAATGCCGTTCCAGCCCGCCAGCTCCGGCTCGAAGCAGAGTTTTTCCAGCAGATCGAGGGAGATCTCCAGACGGTCGGCCTCTTCGGCGTCGATGTTGATCCCGATATCATACTGGCGCGCCAGCAGGGTCAGGGACTTCAGGCGCGGATAGAGCTCTTCCATTACCCGGTCGTACTGCGCGCGGCTGTAACGCGGGTGCAGGGCGGAGAGCTTAATTGAGATGCCCGGGCCTTCATAAATACCGCGGCCGTTAGAGGCCTTGCCGATGGCGTGGATTGCCTGCTGATACGAAACCATGTAGGCCTGCGCGTCGGCGGCGGTCAGGGCGGCTTCGCCCAGCATGTCATAGGAGTAACGGAAACCTTTATCTTCCAGTTTGCGGGCATTCGCCAGCGCTTCGGCAATGGTCTCCCCGGTCACAAACTGCTCGCCCATCAGGCGCATCGCCATGTCCACGCCTTTGCGGATCAGCGGCTCGCCGCTCTTACCGATAATGCGGTTCAGGGAGCGGGAGAGGTTGGCTTCGTTATGGGTCGAGACCAGTTTACCGGTAAACAGCAGGCCCCAGGTCGCGGCGTTAACGAACAGCGACGGGCTGCGGCCAATGTGCGAATGCCAGTTACCGTTGCTGATCTTGTCGCGGATCAGCGCGTCGCGGGTGGCTTTATCCGGAATACGCAGCAGCGCTTCCGCCAGACACATCAGCGCCACACCTTCCTGTGAAGAGAGGGAGAACTCCTGCAGCAGACCCTGTACCATCCCGGCGCGGCCGGTGGCGGTCTTCTGGTTACGCAGTTTGTCCGCCAGCTGATACGCCAGACTGTGCGCCCGGGCGGCAATCTCCTCCGGCAGACGGGCCTGCTCCAGCAGCATCGGTACCGCGTCGGTTTCGGCGCGACGGTATGCGGCGGTAATGGCGGCGCGGCTGACGGACTGCGGCAGGATCTGCTCGGCGAAATCGAGGAACGGCTGGTGAGTTTCGTCGCCAGTGACCGGTGCTTCCTCGCTTTCATTGGCGGCACCGGCGAGCAGGGCAGGCAGTTCTGGCAAGCCCTCGTCGCTCTCAAGTCTTTCGAGGTAGTTAAAAATCGCCTGCTTAATTAACCAGTGCGGCGTGCGGTCAATGCGGGTTGCTGCGGTCTTAATCCGTTCGCGGGTAGCGTCATCCAGCTTAACCCCCATGGTGGTCATACCCATGCCAAAGCTCCTGTTGTTCTTTCATCGTGTTTGGTCGTTAGCGTGAAATATCCACCATGTTGCAACTTTGTGCAACCGTGTTAAATGTGACCTGGTCTGCAACCCAGAAAATGAATGGAATGTTAACGAATGGTTAGCTGAAAAAACGCACCGGACCCGTGACGGGAAGCCTGGTTTTATGCGGGAGTTAACACTTTTCAAAGGTGCAACCCGTAAAAGCGTGAGCGAGTGCAACCTATAGGAAACTCGTATCAAACCGGGGATGAAATTGATGTAAATGCAGTGTTAAATCGTTTGTCAGCGGGAGGCGCATACGGCAGGATAGCGCGCCCAACCGAAACACAAGATACCATCACCTCGTTCCGGTGATCTTATAACAAGGCAACCTGGATGGTTGTCGCTCGACACTTTTGGAGAATTTGAATGGCAATTAGCACACCGATGCTGGTGACATTTCTCGTTTATATTTTTGGCATGATCCTGATAGGGTTTTTGGCATGGCGTTCAACGAAAAACTTTGACGACTACATTCTGGGCGGACGCAGTTTAGGCCCGATGGTGACCGCACTCTCGGCGGGCGCATCGGATATGAGCGGCTGGCTGCTGATGGGGCTGCCGGGGGCGATTTTCATCTCCGGTATCTCCGAAAGCTGGATCGCCATCGGTCTGACCGTAGGCGCATGGATCAACTGGAAGCTGGTGGCAGGCCGTCTGCGCGTGCATACCGAAGCGAACAATAACGCCCTGACGCTGCCGGATTACTTCACCGGACGCTTTGAAGATAACAGCCGCATCCTGCGCATTATCTCTGCTGTCGTTATTCTGCTGTTCTTTACCATCTATTGTGCCTCCGGCATTGTGGCCGGTGCGCGCCTGTTCGAAAGCACCTTCGGCATGAGCTACGAAACCGCCCTGTGGGCCGGTGCTGCCGCCACTATCCTGTACACCTTCGTGGGCGGCTTCCTCGCAGTTAGCTGGACCGACACCGTGCAGGCGAGCCTGATGATCTTCGCCCTGATCCTGACCCCGGTGATTGTGATTTTCACCGTCGGCGGCTTAGGCGATTCGCTGGAAGTGATCAAGCAGAAGAGCATTGAAAACGTCGATATGCTCAAAGGGCTGAACTTTGTGGCCATCGTGTCGCTGATGGGCTGGGGTCTGGGCTACTTCGGCCAGCCACACATTCTGGCGCGCTTTATGGCCGCGGACTCTCACCACACCATCGTCCATGCCCGTCGTATCAGTATGACGTGGATGATCCTCTGCCTGGCCGGGGCGTGTGCGGTAGGCTTCTTCGGTATCGCGTATTTCAGCAATAACCCGGCGCAGGCGGGCGCGGTGAACCAGAACGCCGAGCGCGTGTTTATCGAGCTGGCGCAGATTCTGTTTAACCCGTGGATTGCCGGTATTCTGCTCTCCGCCATTCTCGCGGCGGTGATGTCCACCCTGAGCTGTCAGCTGCTGGTCTGCTCCAGTGCGATCACCGAAGACCTCTACAAAGCCTTCCTGCGTAAGGGCGCGAGCCAGAAAGAGCTGGTGTGGGTTGGGCGCTTTATGGTGCTGCTGGTGGCGCTGGTGGCGATTGCGCTGGCGGCCAACCCGGAAAACCGCGTGCTGGGCCTCGTGAGCTACGCGTGGGCAGGCTTCGGTGCGGCGTTTGGTCCGGTGGTGCTGTTCTCCGTTATGTGGTCACGCATGACCCGTAACGGCGCGCTGGCGGGGATGATTATCGGTGCGGTCACCGTTATCGTCTGGAAACAGTTCGCATGGCTGGGGCTGTACGAAATCATTCCAGGCTTCATCTTCGGCAGTATCGGCATCGTGGTCTTCAGCCTGCTGGGTAAAGCACCGTCTGCCTCCATGCAGAAACGTTTTGCCGAAGCAGACGCGCACTACCACTCTGCACCGCCGTCTAAGCTGCAGCCTGAATAATCCTCCCCCTCACCTTAACCCTCTCCCCAAAGGGGAGAGGGGATAAACCTCTCTTGCTAAATTCTGCAATTTACGTTGATATCGCTGTGCTTATAACAATGAGGATAGCGACACATGACAATCAAAACAGGGTTAATGGCAGGGGCATTATTGCTGCTGGCAGGCTGCACCGTACCGTCGCAGCACGCTACGGTTGAAACCTGCAAAGCGGATAACCAGATGCAGCAAACCACGCTCTATTTCGGACTGAATCGCCCGGCCGGGGCGCAGATCACCAGCAATGAATGGCAGCAGTTTGTCGACCAGGACGTGACGCCGCGTTTTCGCGATGGCTTAACGGTGTTTGACGCGCGGGGGCAGTGGCTGGGGAACGACGGGAAAGTGGCGCGTGAACCGAGCAAGGCGCTGATGCTGATCCACGGTAACGATGCGCAGAGCGAGAAGAACATCGAAGCGTTACGTGGGATATATAAGTCCCGCTTTGCGCAGGAGTCGGTGATGCGTGTTGACCAGCCGGTGTGCGTGCAGTTTTAATGAAAACGGCGGGATTACCCGCCGTTGTTGTACCGTAGGCCGGGATCGCTGCGCGTCACCCGGCAAGAAAATTACAACACCAACCCCGCAAAGCTCGCCGACAGCAAACTCACCAGCGTCGCGCCGTAGACCAGACGCAGACCGAAACGCGACACCACGTTCCCCTGCTGCTCGTTCAGGCCCTTGATCGCGCCCGCCACGATGCCGATGGAGGCAAAGTTCGCAAACGACACCAGGAAGACGGATAAAATCCCCAGCCCGCGCGGGGACATCTGATGCGCGATTTTTTGCAGCTCAATCATCGCCACAAATTCATTCGCCACCAGTTTGGTTGCCATAATACTGCCCGCGTTTAAGGCGTCACTGAGCGGAATCCCCACCAGCCACGCCAGGGGATAAAATACATATCCCAGGATCTGCTGGAAGCTCATGCCAAATACGCTGGAGAAGAGGGCGTTAACGGCGCTAATAAGGGCGATAAAGCCGATCAGCATAGCCAGAATAATCATCGCCACTTTAAAACCGGCCAGAATATATTCGCCGAGCATCTCGAAGAAACTCTGGGATTCATGCAGTTTTTCGAGCTTAACCTCCGGCTCCGCTTCCGGGCGCGCCGGGTTGATGACCGAGAGAATAATAAAGGTGCTGAACATGTTGAGAATCAGTGCCGCGACGACATATTTGGCATCGAGCATGGTCATATAGGCGCCGACAATCGACAGGGAGACCGTCGACATGGCCGTGGCCGCCATGGTGAACAGACGACGAGAAGAGAGATCGCCCAGCACGCCTTTGTAGGCAATGAAGTTTTCAGACTGACCGAGGATCAGCGAACTCACCGCGTTAAAGGATTCCAGCTTGCCCATACCGTTCAGTTTGGACAGCAGCGTGCCAATCACCCGAATAAAAATCGGCAGAATGCGCCAGTGCTGAAGAATACCAATCAGCGCGGAAATAAAAATAATCGGGCAAAGCACGCCGAGGAAAATGAACGCCAGCCCTTTTTCCCCCATTCCGCCAAAGACGAAATTGGTGCCTTCGCCGGCAAATTTGAGCAGTGACTCAAAAAATCCGGAGACGTATTTAATCAGGAATAACCCGCTTTCGGCATGCAGGAAAAAGAACGCCAGCGCAATTTCAATAACAATCAGCTGTAAAACAAAACGAAGGCGAATTTTTCGGCGGTCAAAACTTGTAAGCCAGGCCAGCGCAAGAATAATGACCAGCGCCAGCAGGAAATGGACAATTTTAAACATGGTTTATTTTCAGTTAGGTTGCGAGGCGGATATTTAGCCACAGCCCTGAATCAGCGTAAATGGGCATTTTCGTTATAACTTATAAACCTGAACGTTACGTACGTCATTATTATCAGGCTTTGCGTTTACAACTCGTCATCAAAACAGCGTACATTTCGCTTGTGTTTCTTTTCGCGGTAATGATAATCACTATCACAAGAATTTACCTTTCTTTGCATCAGTTGACCGCGATAAACATTTAAGGTGTCGGCATGTTTGTTCCATTTCTCATTATGTTACGTGAAGGGCTCGAAGCTGCCCTCATCGTTAGCCTCATCGCCAGTTATCTGAAGCGAACCCAGCGTGGGCGCTGGATTGGCGTGATGTGGGTCGGGGTATTCCTTGCCGCGGCGCTCTGTCTGGGTCTGGGTATCCTTATCAACGAAACCACCGGGGAGTTCCCGCAGAAAGAGCAGGAGCTGTTTGAAGGTATCGTCGCTGTGATTGCGGTGGTGATCCTCACCTGGATGGTGTTCTGGATGCGTAAAGTCTCGCGTAACGTGAAGGTGCAGTTGGAACAGGCGGTGGATAACGCGCTGCAAAAGGGCAATAACCACGGCTGGGCGCTGATCATGATGGTCTTTTTCGCCGTCGCGCGTGAAGGGCTGGAGTCGGTTTTCTTCCTGCTGGCGGCATTCCAGCAGGATGTGGGGATCTGGCCACCGGTAGGCGCCTTGCTGGGCCTTGCCACCGCCGTGGTGCTCGGTTTCCTGCTCTACTGGGGCGGTATTCGCCTTAACCTGGGCGCCTTCTTCAAGTGGACCAGCCTGTTTATTCTGCTGGTGGCGGCGGGGCTGGCGGCGGGGGCAATTCGCGCCTTCCATGAAGCAGGCCTGTGGAACCATTTCCAGGACGTGGCGTTTGACCTTAGCAACATTCTCTCCACGCACTCGCTAACCGGCACCCTGCTCGAAGGTATCTTCGGTTACCAGGAAACGCCGAGCGTCAGTGAAGTGGCGATGTACTTTATTTATCTGGTTCCGGCGCTGGTGCTGTTTGCTCTGCCGCCGCGCACCGGCACGCAGGCGTCGCGCGTTACGCCATAATTTTAGTTTTAGTTACAACATACTTTTAAAGGGAAGAGTCATGGCAATTCAGTTCCGTCGTAGTGCGTTATGCGCAGGCATTGCCGCGCTGTTCGCTTCTGCATTCTCCGCCTGGGGCGCGGATGTTCCTCAGGTTAAAGTGACCGTCAATGACAAACAGTGTGAGCCGATGACGCTCACGGTGAACAGCGGCAAAACCCAGTTCATTATTCAGAACCACAGCCAGAAAGCGCTGGAGTGGGAGATCCTGAAAGGGGTTCTGGTGGTGGAAGAGCGCGAAAACATCGCCCCTGGCTTCAGCCAGAAGATGACCGCTAACCTGCAGCCGGGCGAATATGACATGACCTGCGGCCTGCTGACCAACCCGAAAGGAAAGCTCATCGTCAAAGGTGAAGCAACGGCCGATGCGGCGAAAGGCGCTGCGGTGCTGAGCCTTGGTGAGGCCATTACCGCGTATAAAGCGTATGTCACAAAAGAGACGGCGGACCTGGCGGCAGCAACCAAAGCCTTTACCGATGCGGTAAAAGCCGGTGACATCGAAAAAGCGAAATCCCTCTATGCGCCGACCCGTCAGCACTACGAGCGTATCGAACCGATTGCCGAGCTGTTCTCCGATCTGGATGGCAGCATTGATGCCCGCGAAGATGATTTCGAGCAGAAAGCCGCCGATCCAAAATTCACCGGTTTCCACCGTCTTGAGAAAGCCCTGTTCGGCGATAACACCACCAAAGGGATGGAGAAGTATGCCGACCAGCTGAACAGCGACGTGCTGGAGCTGCAAAAGCGCATCAGCGAGCTGGCCTTCCCGCCGTCAAAAGTGGTGGGCGGTGCGGCCGGTCTGATTGAAGAAGTGGCCGCGAGCAAAATCAGCGGTGAAGAGGACCGCTACAGCCATACCGATCTGTGGGACTTCCAGGCTAACGTCGACGGCGCGCAGAAAATTGTTAACCTGCTGCGTCCTCAGCTGCAGAAAGAGAACGGCGAACTGCTGGCGAAAGTGGACGCCAACTTCAAAAAGGTCGACACCATTCTGGCGAAGTACCGTACCAAAGACGGCTTTGAAACCTACGACAAGCTGACCGATGCCGACCGTAACGCGCTGAAAGGCCCGATTACCGCCCTGGCGGAAGATCTCTCCCTGCTGCGCGGCGTACTGGGTCTGGACTAAGCACCATGAATAAGCATAACGAGAACGACGTGGCTGAGCCTTCCCGTCGTCGGTTGTTAAAAGGGGTCGGGGCGCTGGGTGGCGCCTTTGCCCTGGCGGGCGGGTGTCCGGTGGCGCATGCGGCGAAACCGCAAAGCGCGCCCGGCACGCTGTCACCCAATGCCCGCATGGAGACGCAGCCATTTTATGGCGAGCATCAGGCTGGCATTCTGACTCCACAGCAGGCTTCCATGATGCTGGTGGCCTTTGATTCGCTGGCCAGCGATAAAGCTGACCTGGAGCGTCTGTTCCGCCTGCTGACCACGCGCATCGCGTTTCTCACGGCGGGGGGACCGGCTCCCGACACGCCGAACCCGCGGCTGCCGCCCATGGACTCCGGTATTCTGGGGCCGTTTATCGCCCCGGATAACCTGACCATTACCGTTTCGCTCGGGGAATCGCTGTTTGATGCGCGCTACGGGCTGGCAAAACAGAAGCCGAAAGCGCTGCAAAAAATGACGCGTTTCCCTAATGACTCGCTCGATGCCGCCCTCTGCCACGGCGATCTGCTCCTGCAGATCTGCGCCAATACGCAGGACACGGTGATCCACGCCCTGCGCGACATCATCAAGCACACGCCGGATCTGCTCAGCGTGCGCTGGAAGCGGGAAGGGTTTATCTCAGACCATGCCGCCCGCAGCAAAGGCAAGGAGACGCCTGTCAACCTGCTGGGCTTTAAGGACGGTACGGCTAACCCGGACAGCCAAAATGGTGCGCTGATGAAAGAGGTGGTGTGGGTTACTGCCGATCAGGGCGAGCCGGCATGGGCGGTCGGCGGAAGTTACCAGGCGGTGCGAATTATTCAGTTCCACGTTGAGTTCTGGGACCGCACACCGCTCAAAGAGCAGCAGACGATCTTTGGTCGTGATAAGCAAAGCGGGGCGCCGCTCGGCATGAAGAATGAGCATGACGTGCCCGATTACGCCAGCGATCCGAATGGCGATGTGATTGCGCTCGACAGCCATATTCGTCTGGCCAACCCGCGCACCAAAGAGACGCAGTCGAGCCTGATGATGCGCCGGGGATACAGCTACTCGCTCGGCGTGACCAATTCCGGTCAGCTCGATATGGGGCTGCTGTTCGTCTGCTACCAGCACGATCTCGAGAAGGGGTTCCTGACGGTACAGAAGCGCTTAAACGGCGAAGCGCTGGAAGAGTACATTAAACCTATCGGCGGCGGCTATTTCTTTGCTCTGCCAGGCGTGCGCGACAGCAACGCGTATCTCGCTCAGGGTCTTATTGAAGCCTGATAATTGTCCCCGCAACCGTTCGCGGGGACATTATTTTTTCATATGACTATCCTGCTGTTATATTTCTGTAATATTTCTGTATGAGACTGATTTCCACTGTAGGGACAGTCCTAAAAGTTGCATTCAGGTAAAATAAATGTTGCATTTATGATAACTCCTGATGTACTTAAGATAAGACAGCGGTAGTTCCCGGCAGTGATGCTGAATCACTATGGAGATCGCGAATGGTTGCGTCCTGTACTGGACAAGGTAAACATAACAACCGCAGCACCCGGCGCGGAGGCTCAGACTCCGGCAGCGATTTCCTCACCACTAAATTCTCCCCCATCCCTCAAGAATCTGATTCGACCGACGTGCAGAACGGTGCGCGTAGCTGTTCCGTATCGTCATCCGATAAAGCAAGCAATGGCTTACAAGGAAGCCAACCCTCTGATGTTCGTGCGCATAATCGTGCCGAAGCTGGCGCGTGTGATGAATACCAACAACTCAAGGTGCTATCCATGGGAAGACAAAAAGCAGTGATCAAAGCTCGTCGCGAAGCAAAACGTGTGCTGAGACGGGATTCACGTAGCCATAAACAGCGTGAAGAAGAATCGGTCACCTCGCTTGTGCAGATGAGTGGCGTAGAAGCAATTGGCATGGCCCGTGACAGCCGTGATAATTCTCCAATTGTGGCGCGCAATGAGGCTCAGGCGCACTACCTGAATGCTATCGAGAGTAAACAGCTCATCTTTGCAACCGGTGAAGCCGGATGCGGGAAAACCTGGATCAGTGCGGCCAAAGCGGCGGAAGCGCTGATCCATAAGGACGTGGAAAGAATCATTGTGACCCGTCCGGTACTGCAGGCTGATGAAGATCTCGGATTCTTACCCGGAGATATTTCGGAGAAGTTTGCCCCGTACTTCAGGCCCGTCTATGACGTGCTGGTGAAACGTCTGGGCGCATCCTTTATGCAGTACTGCCTGCGACCAGAGATTGGCAAGGTGGAAATCGCGCCGTTCGCCTATATGCGCGGACGTACATTTGAAAATGCGGTCGTCATTCTTGACGAGGCTCAGAACGTGACCGCTGCGCAAATGAAGATGTTTTTAACGCGCCTCGGGGAGAACGTGACGGTTATCGTTAACGGCGATATTACCCAGTGCGACCTGCCGTCCGGCGTGAAATCCGGACTGAGCGACGCCATGTCACGTTTTGAGGAAGATGAGATGATTGGGGTGGTACGCTTTACCAAAGAGGATTGCGTGCGCTCGGCGCTCTGTCAGCGGACGCTGCAAGCCTATTACTGAGTTTGCTGTTGTGTTCAAGGCCCGGGAAACCGGGCTTTGTTTTTTGTGCATTTAATTCCCTCTCCCTTGGGGAGAGGGCCAGGGTGAGGGGCTCAGACCGCACCGAGCTGCATCTGGCTCCGGGGGGGATTGACTCGCTGCGCTCGCCCTGCGGGCAGCCTGTTCGCTGCGCTCCCAGTCTGTCCAACTGGCTGTCGCCAGTTGTCGAACCCCGGTCGGGGATTCTCATCCCCCCAGAGGTGTGCAACATGCGAAAAAAAAGCCCGCATTTTCATGCGAGCTCTTCTTTAAATATGGCGGTGAGGGGGGGATTCGAACCCCCGATACGTTGCCGTATACACACTTTCCAGGCGTGCTCCTTCAGCCACTCGGACACCTCACCATATTATTTTGCTGCCTGACCGCTTGGGGGGCAACGGGGCGCTACTATAGGGAGTTGCGCTAACACGGTCAAGCAGATTTTCAGCTTTACTGCCTGTTCGGTTAAGCAATAATCAGCTCCACGGTTTTTACGCCGTGGAGCAGGGGATTAACGCTGTGAATCGAGCACTTCGCTGTTTTTAACCACTTCCTGCGCTTTGCCGTAGCTTTCGATCAGCAACTGATACGCCGGGAAGATGTGGGTATACACTTCCGCCCACTCCGCGGCATCTTCACGGTTCCATGTCCGCTGGATCTCAGAAGCTACCGCCGCCGTGTCCATCGGCACCACGCCAGCCTGTACCACACGCGCCAGAGTGATCTCTTGCGCCATTTTGCTGTAGGTACCGGAGGCATCAATTACCGCAAACACTTTATACCCGTCGGCAACCGCGCTGATTGACGGGAACGCCATGCAGACGCTGGTAATGGTGCCTGCGATAATCAACGTTTTGCGTCCCGTCGCTTTCACCGCCGCCACGAATTCCGGGTTATCCCAGGCGTTGATCTCACCTTTACGGGCTACATACTGCGCATGCGGCGCGTTGGCGTGGATCTCCGGGATAAGCGGTCCGTTCGGCCCTTGGGGGACAGACGCCGTGGTAATCACCGGGATCTTCGCCAGGGTAGCGATTTTTGCCAGCGCTGCCGCACGGGCACGCAGCTCCGGCATTGGCATATCCCCGACGGTCTGGAACAGACCACTCTGGTGGTCAATAAGCAACATCACCGCATCGTTAACATCAATGACCGGACGAGCGCCATTAAAATTGGCAGGTGTAGACATGTTCTTCTCCTTTATTACGAGCGGATCTGGCCGAAGCGGCCGGAATTGAAATCACGAATGGCTTCGTTGATTTCGGTTTTACTGTTCATCACAAACGGGCCATAGCCCACGATAGGTTCATTCAGTGGCTCACCCGCCATCAGCAGCACTTTGGCATCGCTGCTGGCTTCCAGGTGCAGCTTGTCGCCTTCCTGACTCAATACGACCAGCTGGGCTTCACCCGCCTGAGCGGTACCGTTCACCGAAATACTGCCTTCAAGTACGACCAGCGCTGTGCTCCAGCCTTCCGGCTGAGTGAACGTGACGTGACTGCCCTGATTCAGGGTGATGTCCCAGACGTTCAGCGGCGAAAACGTGTGCGCCGGGCCGGCCACGTCGTTGTAATGACCGGCAATAACCCGCAGCGAGCCGCTGTTTTCAGGCAGCGTCACCACCGGAATATCGGCGTTGGTGATACTCTGATAGCCTGGCGCGGCCATTTTGTCTTTCGCCGGCAGGTTGACCCAGAGCTGCATCATTTTCAGTTCCCCGCCTTTCTGCGCGAAGGCGCTGGAGTGGAACTCCTCGTGCAAAATGCCTGCGCCTGCGGTCATCCACTGCACGTCGCCGGGGCCAATGACGCCGCCTTTCCCGGTGGAGTCGCGGTGCTCTACTTCGCCGGAATAGACGATGGTGACCGTTTCAAAACCCCGGTGTGGGTGCTGGCCTACGCCGCGCTTTGCGCCATCTGCCGGGAAGGTGTACGGGCCCGCGTAATCCAGCAGCAGAAACGGGCTGAGGGGCTCGCCGTGCGTCTGATAAGAGAACATTGAACGGACCGGGAAACCGTCGCCAACCCAGTGCTGACGAGGAGCGGTATAAACGCCAGTTACGTTTTTCATGATTTACTCCTGATGTTCTGTTGATGTAATTAGCTTATATTCAGCGTTAATATCCCGGTAGATAGTGAAAATGGCATTCACTGTTCTGAAATTGGAACGATGAGGATTTATGCAGGATCTCAATGACTTCGTCTGGTTTGTGAAAGTGGTCGACTACGGTGGCTTTGCGGCGGCGGGACGGGCGCTCGACCTGCCCAAGTCCAGGCTAAGCCGCCGGATAGCGCAGCTTGAAGAGCGGCTGGGCGTGCGGCTTATCCATCGCACAACCCGGCAGTTTACGGTGACCGAGGTCGGACAGACCTTCTATCAGCACTGTAAAGCGATGATGGTGGAGGCGGAGGCTGCGGAGGAAGCCGTGGCGGCGCTGCAGGCAGAACCGCGCGGTATCGTCAGGCTCACCTGTCCCGTCACCTTATTGCATGTGCATGTCGGCCCAATGCTGGCAAGATTTATGGTGCGCTATCCGGGGATCAACCTCCAGCTGGAAGCGACAAATCGGCGGGTCGATCTGGTGGGAGAGGGAATTGATGTGGCGATCCGCGTGCGTCCACGGCCGTTTGATGACAGCGATCTGGTGTTAAGGGTGCTGGCCGACCGGGGACATTGCCTGGTGGCAAGCCCGGCGCTGATTGCACGGCTGGGGAAACCGTCCATGCCGTCTGAACTCAGCGCCTGGCCTGGTTTAAGTATGGGTGAGGGTAAACACATCCATAAATGGACACTCTCCGGACCCGACGGGGCGAAAGCGGAGGTCCATTATCATCCCCGGTTGATCACCACGGACATGCTTGCGCTCCGTGAAGCCGCGATGGCAGGCATTGGCGTGGTGCAGTTGCCGATTTTGATGGTGAAGGATCAGCTGGCGTCCGGGGAGCTGGTTCGGGTACTTGAGGCATGGGAACCGCGACGGGAAGTGATTCATGCTGTTTATCCTTCCAGACGCGGGTTGCTGCCGTCTGTCAGGGCGCTGGTGGATTTTCTTACCGAAGAGTATGCGAAGATGGCGGAAGACTAGCACTTCCCTCTCCCCTGGGGAGAGGGCAGGGTGAGGGGCTCAGGCCGCACCGTGCTGCATTTGGCTCCGGGGGGGATTGACTCGCTGCGCTCGCCCTGCGGGCAGCCTGTTCGCTGCGCTCTCAGTCTGTCCAACTGGCTGTCGCCAGTTGTCGAACCCCGGTCGGGGATTCTCATCCCCCCTTTCGGAGAATATAAAAGAAAAAAGCCCGTACTTTCGTACGAGCTCTTCTTTAAATATGGCGGTGAGGGGGGGATTGACTCGCTTCGCTCGCCCTGCGGGCAGCCTGTTCGCTGCGCTCTCAGTCTGTCCAACTGGCTGTCGCCAGTTGTCGAACCCCGGTCGGGGATTCTCATCCCCCTTTCGGAGAATATAAAAGAAAAAAGCCCGTACTTTCGTACGAGCTCTTATCTCGAATATGGCGGTGAGGGGGGGATTCGAACCCCCGATACGTTGCCGTATACACACTTTCCAGGCGTGCTCCTTCAGCCACTCGGACACCTCACCATATTGTCATCCCGTTGTTGTCGGGACGGGCGCTAATGTAAGGAAAAGCTGAACTGCCGTCAACTCACTTTTTCAGTAATTTAGCGCGTTTAGACAAACTTCAGGCAACATGATTCTTAAATGTGCTGAAAGCGTCTTTTTTATCAGCAACACCCTCTTGCAATAAATTTGTTATGCTGACACTCCAGTTAAAAAGCAAAATAAATCAGCGCAATAAAAGGCAGGAATCACTATGGATATACTCTTTTATCACCCTACTTTTGATACGGCTTACTGGATCAAGGCGCTCACGGCGGCGATCCCCGGCGCACGCGTTCGCGAGTGGAAGCGGGGTGATAACGAACATGCAGACTATGCGCTGGTCTGGCATCCGCCGGTAGAAATGCTTCAGGGACGTAACCTGAAGGCCGTTTTTGCCCTGGGTGCCGGGGTGGATTCCATCCTGAGCAAACTGAAGGCGCACCCTGAAATGCTGCCGGAAGCCACACCTCTGTTCCGCCTGGAAGATACCGGAATGGGCCAGCAAATGCAGGAATACGCCGTGAGCCAGGTGCTGCACTGGTTCCGCCGCTTTGATGATTATCAGGCGTTTAAACAGCAAGCCCACTGGGAGCCGCTGCCGGAGTATCAGCGCGAGGATTTCACCATCGGCATTCTCGGTGCCGGTGTGCTGGGATCCAGAGTGGCTGAAGCCCTCGCCCCGTGGGGGTTCCCGCTACGCTGCTGGAGCCGCAGCCGCAAGGATTATCCTGGCGTAGCGAGCTTTGCCGGAACCGATGAGCTCCCGGCTTTCCTGAAAGGCACACGGGTGCTCATCAATCTGCTGCCAAACACGGCGGAAACGGCAGGGATCATCAATGAAGCCTTGCTCAACCAGTTAGCCGATGAGAGCTACCTGATGAACCTGGCGCGCGGAGTGCATCTGGTCGAGCCGGATCTGCTGAAGGCGCTGGACAGCGGCAAGCTAAAAGGTGCCATGCTGGATGTCTACAGCCGTGAGCCGCTGCCGAAGGAGAGCCCGCTGTGGGCACATCCGCGTGTGGCGATGACCCCGCACGTGGCGGCCGTGACGCGCCCGGCTGAAGCGGTGGCCTATATATCCCATACCATCAGCGAACTGGAAAAAGGCAACGCGGTCACCGGCCAGGTCGACAGACAGCGTGGATACTGAGAGAAACCCGGCGTTTGCCGGGTTTTTGCTAATATTCGCTGCTGATAACTGCTATCCTTTGGAAAAACCGCAGAGGAGAGAGAGATGTATCCCGTTGACCTGCATATGCACACCGTCGCCAGTACCCACGCGTATAGCAACCTCCATGATTATATCGCCCAGGCGAAGCTCAAAGGCATCACGCTTTTTGCGATCACCGATCATGGCCCGGATATGGCGGATGCGCCGCACTACTGGCATTTTGTGAATATGCGGATCTGGCCACGTCTGGTGGACGGCATCGGAATACTGCGCGGCATTGAGGCAAACATCAAAAACATCGACGGTGAAATCGACTGCACCGGCCCGATGCTGACCTCGCTTGATCTTATCCTTGCTGGTTTCCATGAACCGGTCTTTGCGCCTCAGGATAAAGAGACCAACACCGCGGCGATGATCGCCACCATTGCCAGCGGCAATGTGCATATTATCAGCCACCCGGGCAACCCGAAGTACCCGATTGATATTCAGGCTGTCGCGCAGGCGGCAGCAAAACACCGCGTGGCGCTGGAAATTAACAATTCCTCCTTTGTTCACTCCCGTAAGGGCAGTGAAGCTAACTGTCGCGAAGTGGCGGCCGCCGTCCGTGATGCGGGTGGCATGGTGGCACTGGGTTCAGATTCCCATACCGCGTTCACGCTCGGTGACTTTAGCGAGTGCCTGAAAGTGCTGAATGACGTTGACTTCCCGGAAGCGCAAATCCTGAACGTCACCCCACGCCGCATGCTCGATTTCCTCGAGTCGCGCGGAATGGAGCCGATTGCCGAATTTGCCGATCTTTAATTGTGTAATGGAATAAAAAAATGAATGAGTTTTCCATCCTCTGCCGCGTGCTGGGTACGCTGTATTACCGTCAGCCACAAGACCCGCTGCTGGTTCCGCTCTTTACATTGATTCGTGAAGGGAAACTGGCGCAGAACTGGCCGCTGGAACAGGATGATTTACTGGAGCGTCTGCAAAAAAGCTGCGACATGCAGCAGATTGCGACGGATTACAATGCCCTGTTCGTGGGGGATGAGTGCCGCGTTTCGCCATACCGTTCTGCCTGGCAGGAAGGGGCAACGGAAGCAGAAGTCCGTGCTTTTCTCTCCACGCGTGGGATGCCGCTGACCGACACGCCTGCGGATCATATTGGTACGCTGCTGCTGGCCGCGTCCTGGATCGAGGACAATGCGGGGGATGATGAGAACGAAGCCATCGAAACCTTGTTCGAAACGTACCTGTTGCCGTGGGTCGGGACTTTCCTGGGGAAAGTTGAAGCGCATGCGACCTCGCCCTTCTGGAGAGCGTTGGCACCGCTGACCCGCGACGCCATCGCGGCAATGTGGGATGAGCTGGAAGAAGAGAATGAAGAGTGATGCTCGTCACATAAATTCTGCAACTCTACATTTCAATTTGCACGTAATGTGCGGATGATCTCATTTCCATGGTGCGCTTCTGCTAAGATGCGCGCCATGAACATATTACTTTGTATCGCGTTAACGACAGGCATTCTCTCCGGGCTGTGGGGGTGGGTGGCCGTGTCTCTCGGATTGCTCAGCTGGGCCGGGTTCCTCGGCTGTACGGCCTATTTCGCCTGCCCGCAGGGGGGCATAAAAGGGCTCTTTATCTCAGGTTGCACGCTGATGAGCGGTGTTATCTGGGCGCTGGTGATCATGAAAGGCAGCGCGCTGGCGCCGCATCTGGAGCTGCTGGGGTATATCATGACGGGTGTTGTCGCCTTCCTGATGTGCGTCCAGGCTAAGCATCTGCTGCTTTCGTTCGTGCCGGGCACCTTTATGGGAGCATGCGCGACGTTTGCAGGGCAGGGTGACTGGAAGCTGGTGGTCCCTTCGCTGCTGCTGGGGTTGCTGTTTGGCTATGCAATGAAAAACAGCGGACTTTGGCTGGCATCGAGGCGGGAAAAAGCGCAAAACGTCACGGCGGTGAGTGAATAAAAAAAGGCGAGATAATCATCTCGCCTTTTTTATACGCTTCCTGTCAGGATTCCGGAGGCACTGACATATCGCGGTATTTCACCAGTATCGGGTTCTGGACGTCCGCTTTATTTTGTAAATCCCACAATCCGCGATCGATACCGTCGTTGATTAAGAAGATCACGCCGGTTTCAATGGCTGACATCAGGCACATCATGACCGGTTCGTTAGAGGTGTAGCCAATTTCACCCTCCAGCAAACGCTGGTAATCGATGAAGCGGAACACCCCTGCCTGCACTTCATAGGACAGGATAGTTTTGCTGGTGTTCACCGAAGAGAGCACTTCACCCGTACTGACGTTGACCACACGCAGGTTAACGGCGATTTGGTCGAGCTGATACTGGGTATCCGCGCCGATACCGAAGTAACGCGCACCCGCACCACCCGATTTAACGTTACTTTCGTAACCAATAATCGATCCTTCAATCATCACGTTCGCCGCCGCCAGCGATTGCAGAGGCATACGGTTATTGTCCGCGACGGTGCCATTTTCCTGTGCGGCACGGATAATTTTGCGTTCATTTAACAGGTTCTGTAGCCCCTGGCGTTCCAGAGGAATAAACCAGTGTGAATCCTTGAGCGCGGTTACCAGCATCGCGGTGGCGCTTTGCGGCACAGCCGTGGAAAAGTTACTTGCCGGGTAAGGTTTAAATTGCCCGGTTTCATCCTGAATATTATATACGGAGACAAATATTTTCCCCGTCGGGGACGGTAAATGCGTTAAATCACGATAACTCTGGGCCCGAGGCATTAAAGTGGGTTTTGCAGCTTCTTTAGGGGGAGCAGTTAAACAACCGCTCAATAAGCACACTGCAACAAATATCAGGAAGCGCTGCATGATCGTTGTCCTTATTTAGCTGTTGTTTAGAAGTCAGTTGAATTAGTTTGTAGACCGGAAACCTGAATGGTTGAGGTTTTACCGGTTTTACGATCGGTCACGTTCAACTGGAGCTGTCCGTCCCTGTTCGCGATGTCGACAATAAAGTCGTTGGTCACCATTCGGCCGGGTTTGCCGGTATTAATGTTGGTCAGCAACCCGCCCAAAATCTGCGACTGGATAGCCTGCGTGAAGTTGTCCAGTGCGGACGGGGTATCCACGCCAAGATCCTTAAAGCTGGGATCTTTATAAGAGTTTTGCGCCTGAGCTTCATTCAACATGAACGCGCCGTTGTTAGGGTTACCCCCAAAGTTAGGGTTACGGAACTGGAATGTCATGTTCCCGGCCCAGCTTAAGGGTGTTATTAGCATTATCGAAACAACTGCATATGCAATACGCATGACAGCCTCCGCATATCGGTTCGCTAGAACTCGTCTTTTGCTAAATCGCGGGTGCTTAATAGGGCTTTATCTATTTGCAGGCGATTAATAGCGTCTTCTGATTGGGCCAGCGCTAAGGCGACGTTTTTATCGAAGTCTATTTTCGTGGGGAATAAAAATGTTTGATAGATAACGGTCTGGTTCGCCGTTATTGTTATCCAACTTCCCCATCGTGCACTGGGCCGCTCGTTGATTGTTATATTTCCGGTGTAGGTGCTGTCCCATTTATCACTGAAGGCGCGATAAAAATTGTGCCCGACAGAGGAAACAGTGTGGTCTGTTAACAATCCGGGAACTTCGACCTCGACGGCCTGTAGGTTCCCTGCAGCGAGGAGAAAGCCCGCTGCGGCAATCCAACTCACGGTGCGTTTCATGTGATTAACGCCTGAGGTTATCGTTTGCCCACGAAACAGCCTGAGTTCGGTTTTTAACAGCTATCTTCTTGAAAAGATTATAAAGGTGCGTCTTTACTGTATTTTCGCTGATAAATAACGAACGGGCGATTTCAATATTTGAAGCACCAATGCGTAATTTGTTCAGGATCTCTTTCTCACGGTGTGTGAGCAGTGCAGACTCTGAGCTGTTATAGCGATAATTGCCGGAATGCGTGATGAGATAGCTGGCAAGTTTTTGCGAAAAATAACATTCTCCGCGCAAAATACCCTGCAAGCCCTCTACCACCCGATCTTCTTCTTCAGTAACGTAGAACACGCCATTGATATGCGGCCAGCTTTCAATATCTCTGAAAGGATATTCATCAGGCGTATTCAACAATAGCACGCGGATATTGTTGTTTTTCCTGCTTAAAACATCCTGCCAGTAATGGATGAGCTTTTTATCAGCTTCCATCATATCAAACAGAATAATGCTGCCAGGGGCAATATCATCAAAAGAACGTTGAATATTATGCAATTTCCCGTTCAGTGATAATGATTGCTTTAAATGTTGTAATAACGCTGTCGCTTGCAAAGAAGGTTTTGTGATCAACAGTAATGTATGACCATGTAAACTATGGACTTCATTAAACATGATGAAACCCCGCTTTTTTTGGCACCTGGCAGCTGTCCTCCTGATTAAAAGAGGACTCCAGAAGTACTGACAGATGTTGCACTGCTGTGTGTAGAATCAAACCATAACCTCCACAGGGAGGTAAATATAAAACCAATTTCGTACATCTAATTTCAATCTAGCTTTTACGAAGTTTAAAGCAAGTGTTAAACGTGTAACAGAATGTAAAAATCAATATTAATTTGTTAAATCAGGATGTGTGCAATGATTCAATTTGATACAAAAGTTGTACATGTGAATATGGCTGCACAGATTTTAAAAATCATACAAATATTTTTATCTTATTGAATTTCTGTGTTATTTTTTATTTTTTGAATGCTGAGTTCAGGTATGAGTGACGGGATATTTCTAATCCTTTAAATGAATGACTTTCTGACTTAAGAAAACACGCGCTGTGTCACGCACGATGACAAAATGTTCTTTTGCCGTTGCGTTTAAACAATACGGGGGGCAGTGTGGAGAGCCTTCCTGCCGTTGTTCAATCACCTCTGTGAAGGGAGTGAATAAAAAAATAAGCTGGCCTGTTTAAAGTGTTTTTTGCTGGAAATTACAACTTTGTGGTGATCTGATAAATAAAAATAAGCCGCGCGGGTGAGATATTTAAAATGTTTCAGCGGACATACTCTTCACCGTAACGACGCGTTAACACAAAACGAGTCGCTTTAACAAATATCCATGTAACATGGTTATGAAATGATTAAATAACCAGGTCCAGGGTGACAACATGAAAAACACATCGTTATTTATGATGTTTACATTACTGGGTGCGCCTGGATTTGTAACCGCAGCAAATTCAGATTTAGCCAGGGCTGAATATAACTTTGCGGTTAATGAATTAAGCCTTTCATCATTAAATCAGGCAGCCATTATTGGTCAGCGGGGCGTATCAAATGACGCTCAGGTTCGCCAGGACGGTTCAAAATTACTGTCCATTGTTTCCCAGGAAGGGGGAGGTAACAGGGCGCGGGTTGATCAATCAGGGACTTATAATTTTGCGTATATCGCTCAGAGCGGCTTCGCGAATGATGCTGATATTACGCAAGACGGATATGGTAATAGTGCGAAAATTATCCAGAAAGGGTCGGGTAATAGAGCAAGCATCACGCAGTACGGTACACAGAAAACCGCAGTTGTAGTGCAAAAACAGTCGCAAATGGCCATTCGCGTTATTCAACGTTAGTTATTCGCGGCGACTTAAATCAATCCGATGGGGGTTTTACCATGAAATTTATCAAAGTGGCAGCTCTTGCAGCAATCGTAGTTTCTGGTAGTGCTATGGCTGGTCTTATTGATCAAGGTGGCTGGGGTCACGGACACGGTCATGGTCACGGCGGTTATGGCCCAAATTCAACCCTGAATATTTACCAGAGCGGTGGCGGTAACTCAGCGGTCGCCTTGCAGACTAATGCCAGAAATTCAACTCTGTCTATTAGCCAGAGTGGTGGCGGTAATGGCGCGGATGTTGGACAAGGCTCTGACGACAGCACCATTTCCCTGACCCAGAATGGTTTTGCCAACAGCGCAACGCTTGATCAGTGGAACAGTCACGACTCAACAATGAATGTTAGCCAGTACGGTGGATTTAACGGCGCGCTTGTTGATCAGACTGCCTCTAATTCTACCGTCAATGTTACCCAGATTGGTTTAGGTAACCACGCATCAGCTTATCAGTATTAATACTGAAATCTGTGCTACAAAAAAACAGGGCGTGCGCCCTGTTTTTTTTCGGGAGTTCATCATGAATACCTTAATTCTTCTTGCCGCGCTTTCCAGCCAGATAACCTTTAAAACGTCTTTGCAGGACAATATGACCACCATTATTCCGCAGGTGATGCTGACGGAGTCGTGTGATTGTCAGGTTCAGATTATCGCCGTGCGGGAAGGGCAGGGGGGCCAGAGTACTTCCCGGCAGCAAAATACACTTTTTATACCCGCTAATCAGACGATTGATTTAACGCGGTTGAGTTTAAATATTAACGCAGGAGACACGGTCAACATTATGGTCACCGTTTCTGATGGTAAATCGATTCATCTATCGCAGCAGTGGTCTCCCGCGGGGAGCGCGCTTTAATTATTTATAAAATCAATGCGTTGTGAATGTGGCGGGGCTGTGCCGTTGAGCTATGCTGATATCAGGAACCTGGCCGTTATGTTCCGTAACGTGAAACTTCGTTTGCCCTAACGAAGCGCGTTTGCCCCTCAAGGACGATTTTCATTGAGGAGTATTTATAATGCACAACGCTTTCGCTCAACTCGCGACAGGTCTGGGCCTGATCGTCTCTGCTTTTAGTCTTCCGGCTTATTCGACCACTATTGTTGATGGCGGTGTCATTCATTTTCGCGGGGCCATCGTGGCAGACCCCTGTGAAGTTACAGCGCAGCAGCGTCAATTTGCCATGTCATGTCCGGATAATAACCGGATGCAAACCCGGATGGTCAGCTATGAAGAGGCGCTTAATGGCAAGGTGGCCGATTCGAATCTGGCGACGCTCCATATGAAATACCTTAACCCTGAAAAAACGCTCGCCGTTGTTGAAATCCAGTATCGCTAATGCCTGCTATTTCGCCTTACCGCGAAAGAGGATTTTTTCTGATAGTTTTTTCTCCCGGACGCCTCTGCGATACACTTAAGAAAAAGGCGGGTTGCAGAGGGGCTTTATGAAACCGCAAATAGACGTTATCCATGGCGATATCACGACAATGCATGTCGATGTCATCGTCAATGCGGCCAATCCCTCCCTGATGGGGGGAGGCGGTGTGGACGGGGCTATCCACCGGGCTGCCGGACCGCAGTTACTGGAAGCCTGTAAAATCGTGCGGCAGCAGCAGGGTGAATGTCCTCCCGGCCATGCGGTCATCACCCTCGCGGGCAATCTGCCTGCCAGAGCGGTGATTCACGCGGTTGGACCTGTCTGGCACGGTGGTGACCAGCACGAAGCGAGTATTCTGGAAGAGGCTTACCGAAACTGTCTGCGGCTGGCCGCCGACAACGGCTATAAAACAATGGCGTTTCCGGCCATCAGTACCGGTGTGTATGGCTATCCGAAAGCTGCCGCTGCGACTATCGCCGTCGAAACCGTTTATCGCTATCTGTCGCTTAAGCCGATGCCTGAGAAAGTTTTCTTTGTCTGTTTCGATGAAGAAACCACGCACCTGTATCAACGGTTGCTGACCCAGCGCGGGCAGGAACTGGACACCTGAAACACACGCGGCGCACTCAGTGCGCCGCGTGTGTTTATGCCGCTTTCGTCTGCGGTTTTCCGGAAAAGAGGAAACGCAGGAGCGGGATCCGCAGGTGGATTTCGTAGAGCACAATCGCAATCCCCACCACAAAGACCAGCCCGGTAAAGAAGCCCAGCGTGTTAGATGCGATATGCGGTGTGATATAAGCCCCGAAGAACAGCGTTAAGGGGTGATGCACCAGATAGATAAACAGTGACGCGTTGACAAAGTAGGTTACGCGGCTGGACTTGAAGTTCAGCAAACGGTGTCCCAGCGCGAAAACCACGTTTACCATCCACAGGCCCAGCAGCATAGTGATGACGCTCTCCGTCTCATACATCCAGGCGTCGCCGCTACCGTAGCGCTGGTTCAACAGATAGGCCACGAACGCCAGGGCGGACCCCAGCGCACACCACGGTGATGGAGTGGTAAACAGCGATTTAAGTTTTGGATGAATAAAGGCCAGCGCGCCGATTAAAAAGAACGGTATGTAGAACAGCGATTGCATGACTACAAAATTAAATAACCCGTCACTCAGAATCGGCGGATAGACGATAAACAGGGTACGTCTTACCGCGGCATAGGCGATCCCCAACAGCAAAAAGAGCACGGACAGTTTGCCCATGGTCAGGTTTGCGAAAAAGGTGTCGGCTTTATGACTCAAATGATGGCGCAGGCGGCTGAAAATCACCAGACTGACCGTTGTGAGTACCACCAGGACCAGCAGGAACCACAGGTGAGAGACCAGCTCCCAGACCAGCGTATTGTACTTTTCATACAGTGACAGATTCGGCCAGTTCTCCGCCTTGCCTTTGACGTATTGCAACATGATGAACTGCGGCAGCGTCAGCAGCGGGATGGCGGTCAGCATGGGTATCCCCACGCGCTCCACGCGCACTTTCCACCAGCGCTTGAGCGGATATCGCAGAAACAGCATGTAAGAGAAATAGCCGGAAATGACAAAAAACACCTGCATACGGAAGGCGTGAATAAAGTCATTAAACAGCGTCAGCCACCAGGAGGGCATCGTACTATTAACATGCCAGGTGTGGCTGGAGTAAATCAGTGAAATGTGAAAAGGGATCCCCAATAGCATCAGCCATGCCCGGATCGAGTCGAGGAAATATTCACGTTCTGTAGGTGTTGTGCTCATATAACGTTGTGCATTCTCAGACTTTTCGTCTTATCCCTAAGACTCATAATGGTTACATTCGAAGCCAACCCTACACCAAGACCGACACCCTGTCTCCAGGATAAGCACGCAAAGTGAATAGAGGGTTCTTTCATTGCTTAATCCATGAGCCAGCAGCTGAACAAAGCAGTGATAATGTTGTCGGATTGCCTGAGTTTCCATTAAAATGGATCGGATCGATATAAGCACACAAAGGGGGAAGTGCTTACTTATTATGAAACATAAACCACAGATGATGAAAATGCGTTGGTTAGGTGCTGCAGTGGTGTTATCACTGTATACCTCATCGGCACTGGCCTTTAACATCGACGATGTCGCAAAACAGGCAAAATCGATGGCAGGCAAGAGCTACGAAGCGCCGAAAAGTAACTTGCCCTCCGTTTTCCGCGACATGAAGTATGCGGACTATCAGCAGATCCAGTTCAATCACGACAAAGCGTACTGGAGCAATATTAAAACCCCGTTCAAGCTTGAATTTTATCATCAGGGTATGTACTTCGACACGCCTGTTGCCATCAATGAAGTGACGGCGACAGCGGTACGTAAGATCAAATACAGCCCGGATTACTTCAATTTTGGCAATGTGCAACACGACAAAGATACGGTGAAAGACCTGGGCTTCGCAGGCTTTAAGGTGCTTTACCCGATCAACAGCAAAGATAAAAACGACGAAATCGTCAGCATGCTTGGTGCCAGCTATTTCCGCGTGATTGGCGCGGGGCAGGTGTACGGGCTTTCTGCGCGTGGCCTGGCCATTGATACCGCGCTGCCATCAGGTGAAGAATTCCCGCGTTTCCGTGAGTTCTGGATTGAACGTCCAAAACCAACGGACAAACGTCTGACCATTTATGCGCTGCTGGATTCCCCACGTGCAACCGGGGCTTATCGCTTTGTGATTATGCCGGGCCGTGACACGGTGGTTGACGTTCAGTCTAAAGTTTACCTGCGTGATAAAGTGGGCAAACTGGGCGTTGCGCCGCTGACCAGTATGTTCCTGTTTGGGCCGAACCAGCCGTCGCCGGCAACCAACTTCCGCCCGGAACTGCACGACTCCAACGGTCTGTCTATTCATGCCGGTAACGGTGAGTGGATTTGGCGTCCGCTGAACAACCCGAAACATCTGGCGGTGAGCAGCTTTGCTATGGAAAACCCGCAAGGTTTTGGCCTGCTGCAGCGTGGTCGTCAGTTCTCCCGCTTTGAAGATTTGGACGATCGCTACGATCAGCGTCCAAGCGCCTGGGTCACGCCAAACGGTGACTGGGGTAAAGGTAAGGTTGAGCTGGTTGAGATTCCAACCAACGACGAAACCAACGATAACATCGTGGCTTACTGGACGCCGGATCAACTGCCGGAAGCCGGTAAAGAGATGAACTTCAAGTACACCATCACCTTCAGCCGCGACGAAGATAAGCTTCATGCGCCGGATAACGCGTATGTAATGCAGACTCGCCGTTCAACGGGTGATGTGAAGCAGTCTAATCTTATCCGCCAGCCTGACGGTACCGTGGCCTTCGTCGTGGACTTCACAGGCCAGGATATGAAGAAACTGTCGCCGGATACCGCCGTTGCCGCTCAGGCCAGCATCGGTGATAACGGTGAAATCGTTGAGAACACCGTGCGTTACAACCCGGTAACGAAAGGATGGCGTCTGACCCTGCGCGTGAAAGTGAAAGATCCGAAACAGACCACTGAAATGCGTGCTGCGCTGGTCAGTAACGATCAGCCGCTGAGTGAAACCTGGAGCTATCAGCTACCTGCCAATGAATAATACATCTGAATATATTGATGCCATGCCGCTGACGGATATTGAGAAAGCGGCACTGCCTGAGAGCAACATTCGCGCGGTTCACGCCGCGCTGGATGGTGAACATCGTCAGTTTTCCCGTGATGATGATACGCCGCTGGGGTCAGTAAAGGCGCGTCTGGAGCAGGCATGGCCAGACTCGCTGGCAGAAGGGCAGTTGATTAAAGACGACGAAGGACGCGATCAGCTTCAGGCAATGCCGAAGGCGACCCGTTCCTCGATGTTCCCTGATCCCTGGCGCACCAACCCGGTTGGCCGCTTCTGGGATCGCCTGCGCGGGCGTGATGTCACGCCGCGCTATCTGTCACGCCTGACGAAAGAAGAGCAGGCGTCCGAACAGAAATGGCGTACGGTGGGGACTATCCGTCGCTATATCCTGCTGCTGCTGACGCTGGCACAGACGGTCGTCGCGACCTGGTATATGAAAACCATCCTGCCTTACCAGGGCTGGGCGTTTATCAACCCGACGGACATGATGGGCCAGGATCTCTGGGTCTCCTTCATGCAGCTGCTGCCGTACATCCTGCAGAGCGGCATCCTCCTGCTGTTCGCCGTCCTCTTCTGCTGGGTCTCGGCCGGTTTCTGGACCGCGCTGATGGGCTTCCTGCAACTGCTGATGGGGCGTGACAAATACAGCATTTCGGCGTCAACGGTCGGGGATGAACCCCTCAATCCTGAGCACCGTACTGCGCTGATTATGCCTATCTGTAACGAAGACGTTGACCGCGTGTTTGCGGGCTTGCGTGCAACCTGGGAGTCCGTAAAGGCGACCGGCAACGCGGAGCATTTCGACGTTTACATCCTGAGCGACAGCTACAACCCGGATATCTGCGTGGCAGAACAAAAAGCGTGGATGGAGCTGATTGCGGAAGTGCAGGGCGAAGGTCAAATCTTCTACCGTCGTCGCCGTCGTCGTGTGAAGCGTAAAAGCGGCAACATCGATGACTTCTGCCGCCGCTGGGGTAACCAGTACAGCTACATGGTGGTGCTGGATGCGGACTCTGTCATGAGCGGCGACTGCCTGAGCGGGCTGGTGCGTCTGATGGAAGCCAACCCGAACGCGGGTATCATTCAGTCTTCGCCAAAAGCCTCCGGTATGGACACGCTGTATGCGCGCTGTCAGCAGTTTGCGACGCGTGTTTACGGGCCGTTGTTCACGGCGGGTCTGCACTTCTGGCAGCTGGGTGAATCCCACTACTGGGGTCACAACGCCATTATCCGCGTGAAGCCGTTCATCGAACACTGTGCGCTGGCGCCGCTGCCGGGTGAGGGGTCGTTTGCCGGCTCTATCCTGTCGCACGACTTCGTGGAAGCGGCGCTGATGCGTCGTGCTGGCTGGGGCGTCTGGATTGCCTACGACCTGCCGGGATCATACGAAGAGCTGCCGCCGAACCTGCTGGACGAGCTCAAGCGTGACCGCCGCTGGTGTCATGGTAACCTGATGAACTTCCGTCTGTTCCTGGTTAAAGGGATGCACCCGGTTCACCGTGCGGTGTTCCTGACGGGCGTGATGTCTTATCTGTCGGCACCGCTGTGGTTCATGTTCCTTGCGCTGTCGACTGCGCTGCAGGTCGTTCATGCCCTGACGGAGCCGCAATACTTCCTGCAACCGCGCCAGCTGTTCCCGGTGTGGCCGCAGTGGCGTCCGGAGCTGGCGATTGCGCTGTTTGCCTCCACCATGGTGCTGCTGTTCCTGCCTAAGCTGCTCAGTATCATTCTGATCTGGTGCAAAGGCTCGAAAGAGTACGGCGGTTTCTTCCGCGTGACCCTTTCACTGCTGCTGGAAGTGCTGTTCTCCGTGCTGCTGGCACCGGTGCGTATGCTGTTCCACACCGTATTTGTGGTCAGCGCGTTCCTGGGCTGGGAAGTGGTCTGGAATTCACCGCAGCGTGATGACGACTCCACGCCGTGGAGTGAAGCCTTTATGCGTCACGGCTCTCAGCTGCTGCTGGGGCTGGTATGGGCGGCCGGGATGGCCTGGCTGGATCTGCGCTTCCTGTTCTGGCTGGCGCCGATCGTCTTCTCGCTGATCCTGTCGCCGTTTGTGTCCGTCATCTCCAGCCGTGCAACGGTGGGGCTGCGTACTAAACGCTGGAAACTGTTCCTGATCCCGGAAGAGTATTCCCCGCCGCAGGTGCTGGTGGATACCGATACCTATCTGGAGCAGAACCGCAACCGCTCGCTGGATGACGGCTTCATGCACGCTGTGTTTAACCCGTCATTCAACGCCCTGGCCACGGCAATGGCGACCGCGCGTCACCGCGCCAGCCAGGTCCTGGAGATTGCCCGCGATCGTCACGTTGAGCAAGCGCTGAACGAGACCCCGGAAAAACTCAACCGCGACCGTCGTCTGGTGCTGTTGAGCGACCCGGTCACGATGGCGCGTCTTCACTATCGTGTGTGGTCTGCTCCGGAGAGATACTCTTCGTGGGTAAACTACTATAAAGAGCTGAAACTGAACCCGCTGGCGTTGAAGGCGAAGTAAGTTGTTAACCAGGGCGGGTAAGCGAAGCGTCGCCCGCCAGATAAAATACCGGCTTAATCGCCGGTATTTTTTTAGAGGTTACCCATGAGAATCATTATCGTCGTCATGATGGCATGCCTGCTTAGTGGCTGCGGCAGTATCATCAGCCGCACCATCCCAGGGCAAGGTCACGGCAATCAGTATTACCCGGGCGTTAAATGGGATCTCCGTGATTCCGCATGGCGCTACCTCACCGTACTCGATCTGCCGTTTTCGCTGATTTTCGACACGCTGTTGCTGCCGATCGATGCCAGCCACGGCCCTTATGAGTAGCGTAAATTAACGCTCGTCCCATTCGTCAGCTGCGGTTTGTCCTTCTTCAGTATCCAGCGGCGGTTCGAGCTGAAATTCGCCCTCATCCCATTCATGCAGGGTGTTTTCTTCCAGCCATTCCTGCCGTAACTCGATTTCATCGTAGTCGCCATCAAAGACGGCCTGCGCACCTTCACCGCTCAGGACCGGCAAACATTCCCCTTCTTCACCTTCATCGGCAAAAAATTCGGCCTGCCACATAATATCCCCATCCTGCAGAACGTATTTTTGGATATTAAGTTGTTGCACGTCAGCATCTTCTTCCTCAACGCCGGGATTGTCGGCGAGGAACTCTTCGCGAGCGGCATCAATAGCTTCTTCCAGCGTGGCGTACATGGTCATTGGTGTCTCCCTGTTTTCCTGAAGGTTTAAGGGAAAGAATAGCTGAATATCAGATTCTGCAAGTATGAATGCAAAAATAAGCTGTCAGGCATTCGTCTTATTCCGTTGCGGGCCGTAACGCACGGGATAAACTGAACCATGAATAGATCGCATTAAACAGCACCACGCCTGCCGTGACGATAAAGACGGCGCGAAAACCGAAGCTGGCGGAGATCCCTGCCCCGAGAAGCGGTCCGGTGACATTACCGATGTCGCGGAAGGACTGGTTATAGCTGAATATCCGCCCGGCAATCTGGTTTGTGGAGTTGTAGACCAGCAGGGTCTGGACGGCAGGCAGCAACGCCCCGTCGGCGGCACCCAGCAAAAAGCGCAGCACGCCCAGCTGCCAGGGGGATTGCACCATCGACATGGGGATAAGCAGCAGCACGGAAATCACCAGCGCACAGATCAGGATTTTCTCCGGACCGACGCGGTCCCCGAGTTTCCCTAACCGCGGGGCGCTAAGCAGCGCTGCCACGCCGGGCACGGAGGCAATCAGTCCACTGATAAAGGCGATGTTACTGACGTTGCCCGCGAGATCGCGGACGTACAGCGTCAGAATCGGGGCGATTGAACCGGTTGCCACCTGAATAATCAGGGTCGTCACGAACAGGCTCAGCACCAGTCTGGGGTTTTTAAGCGAGGCCAGCACGTCTCTGGCGTGAAGCATCTCTTTTTTGGCGACGGGTGTGAAATTTTCACGGATACAGAGCAGGGTGACAACAAAGCACAGGAACAGCACGCTGGCGGTGATAAAGAACACCGGTCGCAGGCCGTAGCTATCGGCCAGTAACCCACCGGCCAGAGGCCCCAGCAGGGCACCACTCACGCCGCCGGTTGAGAGCGTTCCCAGCGCCCAGCCGCTCTTATGGCGAGGAATTTGCGTGGCGATGAGAGCATTCGCGTTAGGAATAAATCCGCCCAGCAAACCCAGCAATGCGCGCAGGATCAGGAACTGCCAGACGTTTTGCGCCACGCCCATCAGCGCCATGATCATCGCCATCCCCAGCGCTGAACGGAGCAGCATAATTTTACGGCCCTTGCGGTCGGCAAGGCCGCCCCAGAAGGGCGAGGCAATCGCGGAAAAGAGGAACGTGATGCTGAACACCAGGCCAGACCACATATTCAGCGCACTGTGACCCGTCACGCCCAGCTGTTCGACGTAGAGCGGGAGGAAAGGCATGACCAGGCTAAACGCCGCGCCAGTGAGAAAACAGCCAAGCCACGCAACCGCGAGGTTACGCTTCCAGTTTATGGGGGCATCTGAGGGTGACATAACAATCCGCATAGTGAGGTGCAGAACACCTGAGGCATAAAGTAATAAGCCTGCTAATTATGCGCCTGAGTTATGATTGCCGCAATGAAGGTGAGCTTTTAAAGCTAAAACAGCAGGCGGCCCTGAGAGCCGCATGATGAATTAATAGCGGGACGGTGTCCCTTTTGGCCGCGTTTTAAAGCGGCGGTGCAGCCACATATACTGCTCTGGCGCGAGCAGGATGCATTTCTCGACAATGCCGTTCATCCAGCGGGCGGTTGTCTCGGCGTCATCCAGCGGCGGCGCAAGTTCCGGCTCCAGCATAATCAGCTCGTAGCCTGAACCATCCGGCTTACGGCGGGGAACAAAGGGCACGATGGCGGCTTTGGACATGCGCGCCAGCATCCACGTACCGGTCGTTGTAGCGGCCTCTTCAACGGCGAAGAAGGGAACAAATACGCTGGATTGCGGACCATAGTCGTGGTCGGGGGCATACCAGACCACTTCACCGGATTTCAGCGCGCGGATCATGCCCTTCAGATCCTTACGGTCGATCATGCTTTTATTGGAGCGCATGCGCCCGTTGGTCTGGATTAAATCGATGACCGGGTTATCATTAGGACGATAAACGCCAATGCCGGGTGCCTGCATGCCAAACATCCGCGCGCCGATCTCCAGCGTCAAAAAATGTACGCCAATCAGCAGAACGCCCGTCTGGCTGGACTGAAGCGTATGCACAGGCTCCATGCCGGTTCCCGTCACTTCGCTCCAGCGAGCCATGCGTTTATCCGGCCAGAACCACGCCATACCGGTTTCCATCAGCCCCATCCCGACGGATTCGAAATTCTTCGTGACCAGCTGGTGACGCTCTGACTCACTCATCTGCGGGAAGCACAGCTCAAGGTTGCGGTACGCAATCCTGGCGCGGCGCTTCATCACCTTTTGTGCGAGACGGCCCAGAGCGTTACCCAACCGGAAAATAACAGGGTAGGGAAGCTGTACCAGTAGCCATAAAAAGCCGATGCCAAGCCAGGTCAACCAATAGCGGGGATGCAAAAGGGCGGCAGTAAATTTTGGTAACTGGGTCATGTCTTTCCTGTGTTTAAACGTCCTGTTCCGCTAGTGTCTCACTTTTTGAGACGTAGCCAAAATATCTGCTTTCGAAACGTGCACGAATACAGCAATTGTTAACCCTGATTAATCAGGGAGTGTGAAATGTAGCGTAAATTGTGTGGATGTAAATTGGTTTTGTTTGCTATATGATGCCGACCGATTTTTTCATTCTCTCTGACGAACCCAGGACTGTACACCATGCCAGTGTTACACAACCGCGTATCGAATGAGATGTTAAAAGCGCGTATGTTGGCTGAAACCGAACCGCGCACGACCATCTCCTTCTACAAATACTTCACGATCAACGATCCGCAGGCGACCCGCGATGCGCTTTATCAGGTATTCACGGCGCTGAACGTCTTCGGACGCGTCTATCTTGCCCGCGAAGGTATCAACGCGCAGATTAGCGTACCGGAAAGCAAAGTGAGCGCTTTCCGCGAGTGTCTTTATCAGTTTGATCCGGCCCTTGACGGCTTACGCCTGAATATTGCGCTGGACGATGACGGGAAATCTTTCTGGGTGCTGCGCATGAAAGTGCGCGAACGCATCGTGGCGGATGGCATTGACGATCCTGAGTTTAACCCGGCTGATGTCGGTGAATATCTGAAGGCTGCAGAAGTGAATGCGATGCTGGACGATCCGGATGCCGTATTCATTGATATGCGTAACCACTATGAGTATGAGGTGGGGCATTTCGAGAACGCCATGGAAATCCCCGCCGATACCTTCCGCGAGCAACTGCCCAAAGCGGTTGAGATGATGCAGGAACATAAAGATAAAAAAATCGTGATGTACTGCACCGGCGGTATCCGCTGCGAGAAAGCCAGCGCGTGGATGAAGCACAACGGCTTCAATAAGGTCTGGCACATTGAAGGCGGCATTATCGAGTACGCCCGCCGCGCCCGTGAGCAGGGTTTACCGGTACGTTTTATCGGCAAAAACTTTGTCTTTGACGAGCGTATGGGGGAACGTATTTCTGAGGACGTGATTGCCCATTGCCATCAGTGCGGTGCGCCGTGCGATACCCATACCAACTGCAAAAACGATGGATGTCATCTGCTGTTCATCCAGTGCCCGGCCTGCGCCGAGAAGTTTAACGGCTGCTGTAGCGAATTGTGCAGTGAAGAGAGCATGCTGCCGGAAGAAGAGCAGCGCCGTCGTCGCGCAGGTCGTGAAAACGGCAATAAGATTTTCAATAAGTCCCGTGGCCGTCTGAATACCAAACTGGGGATCCCAGACCCGGAATAATGATAACGCCCGGCAGCGTAAAAACCTGCCGGGCGTATTTATCACGACTTCTGCTGAACCCCTTCAACGGAAATAATCAGCTCCACGTCCTGAGAGGCCGGGCCCAAATCCGTTGTGATATTAAAATCTTTCAGGTGAATTTTTCCCGCCGCTTCAAAGCCCGCACGTTTACCGCCCCACGGATCGTCTCCCTGACCCAGTAATTTTGCTTCAAGGGTGACAGGTTTCGTGACGCCATTGAGCGTCAGGTTGCCGGTAATATCCAGCTTATCGCCCGCTTTCTTTACTTCCGTCGACGTAAAGGTCGCCTGCGGGAATTTAGAGACATTCAGGAAATCGGCACTGCGCAAATGTTTGTCGCGCTCTGCATGATTCGTGTCGACGCTGTTGGTATTAATCGTCACATTGACTTTATCGGCGGCAGGATTTTTATCGTCAAATGTGAACGTGCCGTCAAAATCTTTAAAGGTACCGTACAGCCAGCTATATCCCAGATGCTGAATACGGAAATTGACGAAAGCATGCTGGCCCTCTTTATCAATTTTATAATCAGCCGCCACGGCGGAACCGGCGGTCAATAACAGAGAACCCAGTGCGATACCCAGCAGGTGTTTTTTCATTTTATGCTCCAGAGTCAACAGACGAGCGGCCAAGCATGCGCTTGAGCGTATCGTCTTTATCAATAAAGTGGTGTTTGAGGGCGGCAAGCCCGTGCAGTACAGACAAGATCACAACGCTCCAGGCAAGCCAGAGATGAACGATCCCAGCCGTGTCTGCCTGAGATCCGGCATCGCTGATCGTTGCCGGAACGTCAAAAAGACCAAAGACGCTAATCGGCTTACCGTCCGCTGTCGAGATCAGGTAGCCGCTAATCAGGATGGCGAAGAGCAGCGCGTAGAGCGCAATATGTGCCGCGACGGCACTTACGCGGGTCATTTTACCGTGGCTTTTCGGCGGCGCGGGCGGCGGGGAAATATGTCGCCAGATCACGCGAAACACCAGCCCCAGCATCAGCAGAACGCCAATGCTTTTATGTAACTCCGGCGCCTGGTGATACCAGCCATCGTAATAGCTGAGCGTGACCATCCAGAGGCCAAGACCAAACATACCGTAGACGGCAAGAGCAAATATCCAGTGCAAAGCTATGGATATTATTCCGTAGCGTCGGGAGGAGTTACGCAATTGCATCAGAATGTCCATTTTCAAATTAACCGAAGAGTAAAAATGAACGGGGCGGCAAAATATTGCAACTGAAAAAATGATATATTGATTTTTATTTTTCTTATTTCAGCAATTTTGAAAAGAAACGCTAAAGTTAATTCAGTCGCTTCGTGCAAGTCGAAATAATGAATTTCAAAAAAGATAAATTAATGTCAATTACTGTCAGTGCGGGTTTTCAATAAAAGACAATGTACACGAAATCGATAATAGCCAGCAGCGCCCACAATAAGAGGTAGAGCATAAAATGCTCGCGAATATTATTGATGAGGAAATTTACGATCCTGCGCATATCGCTCCGCAATACAGTGTGAATGAAACGGGCCCCGGGAAGTCCGAAGCCCGCGAGGGATTATCCGTTAAAACGCGAGAGTGAAAAGGGCGTCAGATCAAACTGCGGCGTGATACCCTGGGCAAACTGCGCGGCAATTTCCCCCAACACGGAGGCAAACTTAAATCCGTGACCGCTCAGCCCGGTGATAAGCAGAGTGTTGTCATGGCCTGGCAACGTATCAATGATAAAGTCCTCATCCGGCGTGTTGTCATAGGTACAGGCTGCGCCATACAGCAAGCCGCCGACACCGGGAAGGATGTTACGCAGGAACGAGAAGGCTTCTGAGCCATCCTGCGGGAAGGCGCCGAAGGGTTTGCGCTCTTCAGGGGAGGCGATCGGCTGGCCTCCGTTGTGTTTACCGATTTTCAGCGCGTCTTTCTCGGAAGGGAAACCGTAGAACTGGTCGCCATTCGGCAGCTCGCCGGTAAAGGCCGGGAATTTATTCTGTGCGCTGAAACGACCATCTGACTGGAACCAGGAGAAGACCTTACGCACCGGCTGAATGGGCAGGTCTGGCATCAGACGGGTGACCCAGGTTCCCGCGCTGACCAGCAGGCGAGACGCGGAATATTCGCCGTCGAGGGTCTTCACGGTGACGCCGTCAGCGTCATGGGTGATGGCGTCCACCGGGCAGTTAAACAGCTGCGCACAGCCAGCTTTCGCGGCAAGATCGATCCAGGTTTTGATCGCGGTTTCGCAATGCAATACTCCGGAATTGGCTTCAAAGAGACCAATGTAATCGTCCGGGACGGTAATTTCAGGCCAGCGCGCCGTAACGCCCGCGGCGTCGAGTTTCTCAACGTCAAGATTAAAGGCCTTCGCGCTGCGTTCGACATTGGCGAGAAATTCCGAACGGGCCGGACCAAGGTTGATAACCCCGGTACGCTCGAAAATGCGATCTTCGGTCTGTTTCGCCAGTTCATCCCATAGCGTCTGGGCGCGGAGCACCAGAGGAACATAGCGCTCGCCTTCACCGTAGGCATGGCGCATGAGGCGGGTGTCTCCATGATGGCTACCCTCCGCATGAGGCGGAAGATGGGCATCAATCATCAGAACGTTCAGACCCGCCTGCGTCGCGTAATAACCGGCGGCCGAACCTACGGAGCCGCTACCAATAATGATTAGGTCGTATCTCATATCTTTCTCGTAAACTGATGTTTTGTTAGCAGAGTAATTAACAACGCGGGGTTAGACAAGGGAGAAATAAATAAGGCACCGCGAGGGTGCCTGTTGAGTGAAAAGTGGGCATACGGTTAGTGCCGTTTATACTCATTTTCCTGATAGTCGCCAGATTCTATTTTGGCAATACCTGCCTCCAGAATAGAAATAAACTGACGAGCGACGTCTGTTGTTAGCCACAGCGTCTGTCCAACTTCCGCTTCTTCACGGTTGAGTTGATTCGGGGTCTGGTAGTGCAAACGCAGCATCAGCGCATCGTAGCTATCTACGGTACTGATATCCCAGCCAACAAGTGGGTGGGTCTGGATGACTTCACTATTCTTTTCCATTATAACCCCCTTAATGCGTGTTAGAAGACAACGGCTCTGAGGTTCAATGCATGTTTTTCTGAAAGCATCTTCAGTATACCAAGTAATAAGGGTTCCAACGGGAAAAATAAACAGGTGGCAACACATTTTTCTGCTTTTTAGGATTGTTCGAACAATAAAACACCATCTCGTTCACGATTTTTAAAGAAGATGCCGAATTAATTTGAATTTCCAGAATGTTTAGACGAAAAAAAGCCGGGGCGACCCGGCAAAAAACACAATGAGGGAGCAGTGTTAATCTGTGATGAACCAGTCGTCGGCGCTTTCCCACGTTTCCTGCAGAATTTCGCTGATGCGATCTTTATCTTCTTTCGCGCCGCCAATGACGGAGAGGTTGTTCGCTGAGGCGTAACGCACCGTTACGGCACCCGCGTTGTCGGGAAAGGTATTATTAATACGACGGGACAATTCGCCTGCCAGTGCATCAAGCGCGCCGGCAGGCAGAACGGTCGTTTTGGCTATGGTGACTTCAATACGCATAAAGGCCCCCTGTGTAATATACTGTTTATTTATACAGGTATATTCTCGGTTTGACAACAAGGGGCATTGTTTTTTTAACGTTTTACCGTCCAGTTTACGGTTTCACCCGCCAGGAATGGGATCAGCGTGTCATCCGTCAGCGCGATGGACTCCTCAACGAGGCTTGTCTTACGCTCCAGTTCGATGAAGGTCTCGTTGACCGGCAGGCCGTAGAAGCGCGGGCCGTTGAGAGAGCAGAACGCTTCGAAATGCTCCAGCGCGTTCATCTCTTCAAACACGGTCGCGTAGCTGGCAAGCGCAGTTGGGGCGTTGAAACAGCCTGCGCAACCGCAGCTTGCCTCTTTACGATGGCGGGCGTGAGGGGCGGAATCGGTGCCCAGGAACGCACGGGAGAACCCGCTGGCCACCAGCTCGCGCAGCGCCTGCTGGTGGATGTTGCGCTTAAGAATAGGCAGGCAGTACAGGTGAGGGCGCACCCCGCCGACCAGCATGTGGTTGCGGTTAAACATCAGGTGCTGTGGCGTAATGGTCGCGGCGATAAGTTCGTTGCCGTCACGCACGTACTCTGCTGCGTCTTTGGTGGTGATATGCTCGAAGACCACTTTCAGCGCCGGCAGGCGCTGGCGCAGAGGCTCCATGACGGTCTCAATAAAACGGGCTTCACGGTCGAAGATGTCAATCTCGGCATGCGTCACTTCCCCATGAACCAGCAGCGGCATGCCCAGTTTCTGCATGCGTTCCAGAACCGGCATGATGGCATCAATACTGGTGACCCCGTGGCTGGAATTGGTGGTGGCATTCGCCGGGTAGAGTTTAGCCGCCGTAAATACGCCTTCGTTGAACCCGCGCTCCACTTCGTTCGGATCCAGGGAATCGGTCAGATAGCAGGTCATCAGCGGGGTAAAATCATGTCCCGCGGGAACGGCATCAAGGATGCGCTGGCGGTAGGCCATCGCCGCATCAACGGTGGTGACTGGTGGCACCAGGTTAGGCATGACAATCGCGCGGCCATAAATTTCGCTGGTATAAGGCACGACAGTTTTCAGCATATCGCCATCACGCAGATGGATATGCCAGTCGTCAGGGCGGCGGATTTTAAGAACCTGGGGTTGTGCAGTCATGGAAGCTCCGGCTTGTCAGGGATCAGTCATAAGGATGGCTGTTTTTGCCGGACACAAATCATAAGCGGAAACGTTTTCCTTTGCACACTTTTCCGTAAAAAAAAAGGGCGCCGCAGCGCCCCTTCAGGTTAATCGGTGAAAGGAATAATAATTTCTCCTGGCTTCACCTCTATGCCTTTAGCATATTTTTTCGCCAGGGCTTCCCCTTTGCTTTTGTCTTCACTTAAGACATACGCGGGCTGCTGGTTAAAGTAATTACGCAGTGACTGATTCAGATAAGGCATCAGGGTTTGCAGAACCGGTGCCATCTTGTCCGGGGAAACCTTCGCATCGACGACTTCCATCTCCTGCAGGAAAATCGCCCCTTTCTCCTTGTTGAAAACGGGCAGTGCCTTCAGCTTGAGCTTGATGTTGGCTTTCTGATTGCCAAAAAGGGATGACATGTCGAGGTCCGCATCTCCTGACAGGGTGACTTTGTTTGGCTCTTCACGTCCGATCTGACTGGTCAGATTCGAGAGCACGATATGCGCGTCCGCAAGCCCCGGCACGCCAATGTCTTTAGAAAAATTATTATGTTTTTCCAGCGCCTGATTAATTTCCTGTTCACTGACGGTATATTGCGTGAGCTGGTTACAGCCAACCAGCAGACCGCTGACAATGAATGCAGCAGCAAAGACAATCTTCTTCATAGTGTTCCTCAACGAAAAATCGGCGCTTCTGTCCTGTTACGCCAGTATGTCAGTGTGAAATGGCAGAAACCAGCAGAAAAAACTGAGAAATGGGGCGGGAAGGGCTCCCGCCCGAGGGAAAGGCTACGCGCCGGGTTCGAGCATGCCGCTCGCGCTGCGTTTCTGGCTGAACTGCCACCACAGGGCAAGGAGCGTCATAAAGCCCACCACGCCGAGCATCATCCAGGGAAGCTCAGGTTGCTGTAACGCTTTGCCGGCATCAAACAGCCAGCCGCCGCCGGTGTATCCCAACGCGCCGCCAAGGGCCAATCCCAGGCGGCTGAACCCCATATAGCTGCCGCGTGCGCGCGCATCCGCGAGCGAGGCGCTCAGCGTTTCACGGGCAGGTTCGGCGATGATGGAGCCGATATAGAACGTGCAAATCAGTGTAAACAACTGCTGAAGCGAGTTCACCAGGCCAATAGGCATCATGCTCAGCGTCATCAGGAACAGCCCGGCCATCAGGCGATGTTCCAGACGAAAACGCCGTTCGCTCCAGCGGGCAATGGGATAGAGCAGCGTCAGAGAAAGCGCGGCTTCAATGGCGTACATCCATTTAACGGCAGCAGGGGTGCCCGCAATGTCGTTCACCATGATCGGCAGCATCAGCATCACCTGCACGGCAAGCATGTAATACCCCGTCAGGGTCAACACATAGGTGACAAAGCGTTTGTCATGCAGGACGCGCCCCAGCCCTTCCCGGACCGGCGCTTTGACCGTCGACAGCTTCCACGCTGGCAGGAACAGGCCATTAAACAGCGCGCACAGAACAAAGAGCACCGCACCCGCCGCGCAGACCAGACGGAAGTCATACTGCAGAAGCCAGCTTCCCAGCAGTGCGCCGACAACCGCTCCGGCACTGTCCTGCATCATCAGAATTGAGAAAAAACGACCGCGGTGCAGCGGACGAATGAGCTTCACCACCAACGCGGTGCGCGGCGGATCGAACAGGGTCCCCCCGATACCGGAGAGGAAGCAGGAGAACCAAAGCAGCCAGGGCTCGTGGGCGATGGCCATCGTGGCAAAACCTGCCGCGCGGAGCAGCATGCCGGTCACGATCATTGGTTTAGCGCCAAAACGGTCAGCGATGGCACCGCCAAAGACGCCGAGACCTTGCTGCACAAACTGGCGTAACCCCAGCGCGATGCCGACCATCAGCGCTGCCCAGCCCATTTGATCGACGAAGCGAATTGAGATGAGGGGGAATACGACAAAAAAGCCGAGCACGACGAGCATGTTATCGACCAGCAGGAAATATTTACCCAGGCTCCTGGCCTGTGATACGCGGGACATTTTCCCTCCAGGGAAAATAAGATGGTGAGCACGCTAACATTCTGCGGTGTCGCTGCGTTTTTGCCCACCCCTGGGCGTGACAATATTTTTTTATCAAAAGCGCGCTTTGATAGAGAGTTCTCATCGAAAAAGAGGAAAAGGAGGCAAAATGGTATGTCACTGTTTTCACAGACGGCAGCGGCGCAGGTATAGTAAAGCTAATGGGTAAGCAGAAGTGACGGGAAGGAGTGGTATCGATGTTTGGCTATCGCAGTAATGTGCCAAAAGTGCGTCTGACAACGGACAGGCTGGTCGTTCGTCTGGTGCATGAGCGTGATGCCTGGCGTCTGGCGGATTATTACGCCGAGAATCGCCAGTTTTTAAAACCCTGGGAACCCGTTCGGGATGAGAGTCATTGTTACCCTTCCGGCTGGCAGGCGCGCCTCAGCATGATCACCGAATTTCACAAGCAGGGCAGCGCGTTTTATTTCGCCCTGCTGGATCCTGAAGAGAAAGAGATTATCGGGATCGCCAATTTTTCAAACGTGGTGCGGGGATCGTTCCACGCCTGTTACCTTGGCTACTCCATTGGCCAGAAATGGCAGGGGCAGGGGCTGATGTACGAGGCGCTGACGGTGGCTATCCGCTATATGCAACGCACGCAACATATCCATCGCATTATGGCGAACTACATGCCGCATAATCAGCGCAGCGGGAATTTGCTGGCGCGGTTAGGGTTCGAGAAAGAAGGCTATGCCAAAGACTATCTGCTGATAGACGGAGAGTGGCGCGACCACGTTCTGACGGCATTAACCACCCGGGACTGGACTGCAGGTCGTTAAGGAGAAAAGATGAAGTATCAGCTAAACGCTACAGAAGCGCGCGTGATTGGGTGCTTGCTCGAAAAACAGGTCACCACCCCGGAGCAGTATCCGCTCTCCGTCAACGCCGTGACCATGGCCTGCAACCAGAAGACGAACCGCGAGCCGGTCGTGAACCTCAGCGAGCATGAGGTTCAGGACGTGCTGGATGCGCTGGTAAAACGCCATTATCTGCGCACCGTCAGCGGTTTTGGTAACCGCGTGACCAAATACGAACAGCGCTTTTGTAACTCTGAATTTGGCGACCTGAAGCTGAGCAGTGCGGAAGTGGCGGTCATCACCACGCTGCTGCTGCGCGGGGCGCAAACGCCGGGTGAACTGCGCACGCGTGCCTCCCGTATGCATGAGTTCGCGGATATGCAGGAAGTTGAACAGGTTCTGGAAGGGCTGGCTTCACGTGAAGACGGCCCTTACGTGGTGCGTCTGGCACGCGAGCCGGGTAAACGTGAAAGCCGCTATATGCATCTCTTCAGTGGTGAAATTGATATTTCAGATAAATCGATTATCCCCGATATCACTGTGGGTGACGACGATTTGGCTGCCCGCGTGGCGGCGCTGGAAGACGAGGTCGCAGGACTGAAACAGCGTCTGGATGCCTTGCTGGCTCATCTGGGAGATTAATAGTGAAAAAATTACGTATAGGCGTGGTGGGGCTGGGCGGCATCGCGCAAAAGGCCTGGCTTCCGGTATTAGGCGCGGCGACGGACTGGACCCTGCAAGGGGCATGGTCACCCAGCCGGGAAAAGGCAGAACGTATCTGCGAAACCTGGCGCATGCCGTATGCAAACTCTCTTTTGGATCTGGCCCGCGAGTGCGATGCGGTGTTTGTTCACACCTCAACGGCAACCCATTATCAGGTCGTGAGTGAGCTCCTTAATGCAGGCGTCCACGTCTGTGTGGATAAACCGCTCGCTGAAAATGTACAGGACGCCGAACGGCTGATTGAGCTGGCGGCGCGTAAAAACCTGACGCTGATGGTCGGTTTCAACCGCCGTTTCGCCCCGCTTTACCAGCAATTAAAGGCGCAGTCCGGCAGCTTCGCTTCGCTGCGCATGGATAAACACCGCACCGACAGCATTGGGCCAAACGATTTGCGCTTTACGCTGCTGGATGACTATCTGCACGTGGTGGACACGGCGCTGTGGCTCGCCGGCAGCCAGGCGCAACTGCAAAGTGGGACGCTCCTGACGAACGAACAGGGTGAGATGGTCTATGCCGAACATCATTTCGCGATTGAGCATCTGCAGATAACGACCAGCATGCACCGTCGTGCGGGCAGCCAGCGCGAGAGCGTTCAGGCCGTCACCGACGGCGCACTGTACGACGTTACCGACATGCGCGAATGGCGGGAAGAGAAGGGCAGCGGCGTGGTGATGCAGCCGGTCCCGGGCTGGCAGAGTACCCTTGAGCAGCGCGGTTTCGCCGGTTGTGCCCGCCACTTTATCACCTGCGCGCAAAATCAGACGGTTCCTGAAACCTCCGGCGAACAGGCCATTATGGCGCAGCGCATTGTGGAACGGCTGTGGCGCGAAGCCATGAGTGAATAACTCGCGGTAACATCTGCGGATAGTAATTCGTTGAAATCCGGTTAGACTAAGCGCCGCTTGTTGGCTTTGCCGGGTGGCGCTTACGCTTACCCGGCCTACACATCCGTATGGTTCTGGAAATTCACGTTAATGAACTTATTAAAATCGCTGGCAGCCGTCAGCTCGATGACCATGTTCTCACGCGTACTCGGTTTTGCGCGTGATGCGATTGTGGCAAGGGTCTTTGGTGCAGGGATGGCAACGGACGCCTTTTTCGTCGCGTTTAAATTGCCGAACCTGCTGCGTCGTATTTTTGCTGAAGGGGCATTTTCCCAGGCGTTCGTTCCCATCCTGGCGGAATATAAAAGCAAACAGGGTGAAGACGCGACGCGCGTATTTGTGTCGTATGTCTCCGGACTGCTGACGCTGGCCCTCGCCGTGGTGACCGTGCTCGGGATGCTGGCCGCGCCCTGGGTGATAATGGTGACCGCACCCGGTTTTGCCGACACGGCCGATAAATTTGCCCTGACCACGCAGCTGCTGCGCATTACCTTCCCCTATATTTTGTTGATCTCGCTGGCCTCGCTGGTGGGGGCGATTCTGAACACCTGGAACCGCTTCTCCGTTCCGGCGTTTGCGCCGACGTTTCTTAATGTCAGCATGATCGGTTTTGCCCTGTTCGCCGCGCCGCATTTCAACCCGCCGGTGCTGGCGCTGGCGTGGGCGGTCACCGTGGGTGGCGTACTGCAGCTGGCGTATCAGCTGCCGCATCTGAAAAAAATTGGCATGCTGGTGCTGCCGCGCATCAATCTTAAAGATGCCGGGGCGATGCGCGTCATTAAGCAAATGGGGCCCGCCATTCTTGGCGTCTCCGTCAGCCAGATCTCGCTTATCATCAACACCATTTTTGCCTCTTTCCTGGTCTCCGGCTCGGTTTCCTGGATGTACTACGCGGACCGGCTGATGGAGTTTCCGTCCGGAGTGCTGGGCGTGGCGCTGGGGACAATTCTTCTGCCGTCGCTGTCGAAGAGTTTTGCCAGCGGTAATCATGATGAATACTGCCGCCTGATGGACTGGGGGTTACGCCTCTGTTTCCTGCTGGCCCTGCCAAGCGCAGTGGCGCTGGGTATTCTGGCCAAACCGCTCACGGTGTCGCTCTTCCAGTACGGGAAATTCACCGCGTTTGACGCCGCCATGACCCAGCGGGCACTGATTGCCTATTCGGTCGGATTGATGGGGCTTATCGTCGTCAAGGTACTGGCGCCGGGCTTCTATTCGCGTCAGGACATCAAAACGCCGGTGAAAATTGCCATCGTGACGCTGATCATGACGCAGCTGATGAACCTGGCGTTTATTGGTCCCCTGAAGCATGCAGGTCTGTCATTATCGATTGGTCTGGCAGCCTGTCTGAATGCCGGGTTGTTGTACTGGCAGCTGCGCAAGCAGGATATTTTCACGCCGCAGCCAGGCTGGGCGAGTTTCCTCGTGCGTCTGATCGTTGCGGTACTGGTGATGTCTGCTGCGTTACTGGGCATGATGTCTATCATGCCGGAGTGGTCCCTGGGCACCATGCCTTACCGTCTGATGCGGTTGATGGCCGTGGTTGGCGTTGGGGTGGTGGCTTACTTTGCCACACTCGCCGTGTTGGGTTTCAAAGTGAAAGAGTTTGCCCGCCGTACGGCATAAACGCCAAAAGGGGAGTTCACCTTAGGGTGCTCCCCATTGCATGATTTGTCGCTTATGCTTCAAATCGAAATCTTTTTAACACCCGCAATACGCGCCGTCGCCGTCTGACCATCCGCACCGTACAATCCGGTCTCTTTATGCGGTTTCAGCACCTCAAGCGCCTGCTGGTTACGCTCAATCTGACCTTCCAGCAGCCAGCCGTTATGCTGATTAAGATCGCGCAGATGCTGGGTTTTTTCTGTAATGGTCTGCCAGCGCTCAACAATATCGTCATTGGCGCTGCGCTTAGGATCTTGCTCAGCGCGGCGTTGTTGCTCCAGATAATCCAGCGTCGCCAGAAGCGAGCTTTTATCTTCAGTAATACGCTGCAACGCGCTGCCGTTGATGTGACCGGAAGAGAGATGCTGTTGCTCAGCGTCCATTACCGTTTTCAGGTCGTTCAGGACAACCGTCATTTGATCCAGTATTTCTGACAGTCGACTCATACGGTTAGTTACTCTGTAAGAAACTCTGTGCTTCCTGAATCAGGGCATCAGCGATTTTGCTGGTGTCCATTTTCAGTTCACCGTTACGAATAGCCGTTTTCAGCGCTTCAACACGTTCCATATTGATGTCGTTGCTGCCTGGCTGCATCAGTTTTGCCTGCGCATCGCTCAGGGTTACGCTGGTGCTGTTGGAGGTTGACGGTTTTTCCAGACGCGTCTTCTGAGGGGACGCGTCATTCGTTTCGCGAGGTTGTACAGCGCTTACCGGCTTCAGGGCTGATGTACGATCAATGCTCATAGTGTTGTCCTCATCGAGGGTTCGCGGCGTTTGCGCCTGACATCATCATTAGTTGAATATTTATCGGCACGCGCAGCGAAATCTTTAAAAAGATTATAGGTTAATCAGAATATTCCCATCAGAATCGACGGTTCCGCTAACCACCTGGCCTGAGGACATTCTGACGCGGGCGTTTTGCGCTACCGCGGCATTGTTCAACGCTTTCCCTTCACTGTTGATACGAAAGCCATCTCCGTTGGCCACGACCATGACCTGTTGACCGGCTTTGACCCGCCATGCCTGACGCAGCATCGAGATCTGTATCGGCTGACCCGGGGCGACGTCGCGCAGGCTGACGGCGTCCTGTGCCTGGTTAATATCCAGCATGGTTCGTGGTGGCAGTTGATCGAGACGGCCACGTTTCAGCGTCACGCTGTTTGTTTGCAGTACGCTGCCGCGCGCAATGGGCACGGCGGCAACAACATAATTGCCCGTCGCCTGAACTGCAACCTGTAAATAGCGTTTTTCGTTGGCGCAACGTGCCAGTACGTTCACATTTCCCCACAGCTTTGTGAACCCCACCACGCTGAATGACGGCTGGTCACACGTCGGGTACAGATTCGGTGGCGTGCGCACGCTGACGGTGACGTCATCACTAAAGCCTGCCAGTTTTTCCGCAAAAAAAGCCGTGAGCCGATCCTGCAGACCGTCAGCCTGCACCAGGGGGCTTAAGAGCAAGAGAGTCGCCACCAGACCACGTTTTAACGTTTGCATCGTCAGTTCCACCGTTTCCAGAGTTGAACAAATTCTACCTGCAGTGGTTTTGCATCAACGGAATAAATAGCGACGCATTTTGCGCTTATTCCGTCGATAGGGGAGACCGGGTGAGATTTAAGCTGTGAACTGAAATTTTGCCATCAGCGGAGGAGACATGCTCGATAAACTCGACGCCGCGTTACGTTTTCAGCAGGAAGCGCTCAATTTACGCGCCCAGCGGCAGGAGATTTTAGCCGCCAACATCGCTAACGCCGATACCCCGGGGTATCAGGCGCGCGATATTGATTTTTCCAGTGAACTCAAAAAGGTGATGGAGCGTGGACGTGCCGAAGGAACGGGTGTTGCACTCGCCATGACTTCCTCTCGCCATATTCCTGCTCAGGCGATGACCGCGCCAACGACCGATTTACTTTATCGCATCCCCGATCAGCCTTCACTCGACGGTAACACCGTGGATATGGACCGGGAGCGCACGCAGTTTGCCGATAACAGCCTGAAATACCAGACGGGCCTGACCGTACTCGGCGGACAAATCAAAGGCATGATGAACGTCCTGCAGGGGGGTAACTGATAGATGGCGTTGCTGAATATTTTTGATATCGCCGGCTCGGCGTTAACCGCTCAGTCCAAACGTCTGAACGTGGCCGCCAGTAACCTGGCGAATGCGGACAGCGTAACCGGACCTGACGGACAACCTTATCGTGCCAAACAGGTTGTCTTTCAGGTCGATGCTGCGCCAGGCGCGGCGACGGGCGGCGTGAAGGTTGCTGATGTGGTCGAGAGCCAGGCCCCGGACAGGCTGGTATATGAGCCAGGTAACCCGCTCGCGGATGCCAACGGATACGTGAAAATGCCCAACGTGGATGTGGTGGGTGAGATGGTGAACTCCATGTCGGCTTCCCGTAGCTACCAGGCCAACGTCGAAGTGCTTAATACCGTGAAGAGCATGATGCTCAAAACACTCACTCTCGGCCAGTAAAGGAGACATGCATGTCCATCGCCGTAAATGTGAATGATCCTACGAACTCGGGTGTCAGTAACACCAAAAGTTCGACAGGTTCTAACTCCCTGACGGGGAGTAACGCCGCCGATCTTCAGGGCAGCTTTCTGACGCTGCTGGTGGCTCAGCTGAAGAACCAGGATCCTACTAACCCAATGCAGAACAACGAACTGACCACGCAGCTTGCGCAGATCAGTACCGTGAGCGGCATTGAGAAACTCAACACAACCCTTGGTTCCGTCTCCGGACAGATTAACAGCGCCCAGTCTCTGCAGGCGGCAAGCCTGATTGGTCATGGGGTGATGATCCCGGGAACCACGATTCTGGCGGGCACCAGCACCACCGATGGCAACGCCACAACGACGACAACGCCGTTTGGCGTTGAGCTGCAGCAGCCGGCTGACAAGGTGACCGCGACGATCACCGACGCAACCGGTGCCGTGGTTCGCACCATCGACATTGGTGAACTGAAGGCGGGCGTTCACACCTTTACCTGGGATGGCACCCTCACCGACGGCACCAAAGCGCCAAACGGTTCCTACAAAGTGGCAATCAGCGCCAGCAAAGGGACAACCCAGCTGGTGGCGCAGCCGCTGCAGTTCGCGCTGGTCCAGGGCGTGATTAAGGGGAGCGACGGCAACAAACTGGATTTGGGTACCTCTGGTACCACCACACTCGACGAAGTTCGGCAGATTATCTAAGCCTTAACACTTATCAGGAGTAAGTCATGGCCTTTTCTCAAGCGGTCAGCGGCCTGAATGCTGCGGCCACCAACCTGGATGTCATTGGCAACAACATCGCCAACTCCGCGACCTATGGTTTTAAATCCGGTTCTGCTTCCTTTGCAGATATGTTTGCCGGTTCTAAAGTAGGCCTGGGCGTTAAAGTGGCGGGCATCACTCAGGACTTTACCGACGGTACTACCACCAACACCGGTCGTGGTCTGGACGTTGCTATCAGCCAAAACGGTTTCTTCCGTATGGTTGATTCCAACGGTTCAGTGTTCTACAGCCGTAACGGTCAGTTCAAGCTGGACGAAAACCGTACGCTGGTCAACATGCAGGGCATGCAGGTGACAGGCTACCCGGCAGCGGGTACCCCACCGACGATTCAGACAGGTGCGAACCCTCAGGCTATCACCATTCCGAATACGCTGATGTCGGCGAAAGCCACCACCACCGCCTCACAGCAGATCAACCTCAACTCCACCGATCCTGTGCAAACTGCCCCGTTCGATGCGACCAACCCGGATACCTATAACAAAAAAGGGACCGTGACCGTCTTCGACAGCCAGGGTAACGCCCATAACATGTATGTCTACTACGTGAAGACAGCCAACAACAAATGGGATCTTTACACGCAGGACGGCAGCGTAGCGGGTTCTACCGCGACGAAAGCGGCGCAGATGAACTTCGATGCCAACGGTAACCTGGCGGGCGTTTACAACTACAACGCTGCGGGTGTACTGAGCGCAACGCCAAACACCACGCCGGCCATTAACATCACCACCGGCTCTGTCGGCGGGGCGACGGCGGCGACCTTCTCCCTGAGTTTCCAGAACTCCATGCAGCAGAACACCGGCGCCAACAGCGTGGTGGCAACCAATCAGAACGGCTACAAGCCGGGTGACCTGGTGAGCTATCAGATCAACGACGATGGCACCGTGGTCGGTAACTACTCCAATGAACAGACTCAGGTTCTGGGTCAGATCGTGCTGGCTAACTTCGCCAACAACGAAGGTCTGAAATCTGAAGGCGATAACGTCTGGTCGGCTACCCAGTCCTCCGGTGTGGCGCTGCTGGGTACGGCAGGCACCGGTAACTTCGGCAAGCTGACCAACGGCGCGCTGGAAGCATCCAACGTGGATATGAGTAAAGAACTGGTGAACATGATTGTCGCGCAGCGTAACTATCAGTCGAACGCGCAGACCATCAAAACCCAGGACCAGATCCTCAACACGCTGGTTAACCTGCGTTAAGCGGCTAACAGGAAAGCGCAATGGATCACGCAATATATACCGCGATGGGCGCGGCAAGTCAGACGCTCAATCAGCAGGCTGTTACCGCCAGCAACCTGGCAAACGCCTCTACGCCGGGCTTTCGCGCGCAGCTCAATGCGCTGCGCGCGGTGCCGGTGGAAGGATTGTCTCTGCCGACCCGTACGCTGGTCACGGCCTCTACTCCTGGCGCCGATATGACGCCAGGGCAGATGGACTACACCTCGCGCCCGCTGGACGTTGCCCTGCAGCAGGACGGCTGGCTGGCGGTGCAAACGGCGGACGGCGGCGAAGGCTATACCCGTAACGGGAATATCCAGGTGAGCGCGACGGGGCAGTTGACGATTCAGGGGCATCCGGTGATGGGGGAAGCGGGTCCGCTGACCGTGCCGGAAGGTTCTGAGCTGACCATCGCCGCGGACGGCACCATTTCGGCGCTGAACCCGGGCGATCCGGCCAATACCGTTGCACCTGTCGGACGTCTGAAACTGGTTAAAGCGGAAGGCAAAGAGGTGCAGCGTGGCGACGACGGCATGTTCCGTCTGACCCAGGCGGCGCAGGCGACGCGGGGTGCCACGTTACAGGCCGACCCGAGCATCCGCGTGATGTCCGGCGTTCTGGAAGGCAGTAACGTCAAGCCGGTTGAGGCCATGACCGACATGATCGCCAGCGCCCGTCGTTTTGAAATGCAGATGAAAATCATCAGCAGCGTGGATGAAAACGCGGGCAAGGCTAACCAACTTCTGGCTATGAGTTAACAGGACTCCTTATGATCAGTTCTTTATGGATCGCGAAAACTGGCCTCGACGCCCAGCAAACCAATATGGACGTGATTGCCAACAACCTGGCAAACGTGAGCACCAATGGTTTCAAGCGTCAGCGCGCCGTTTTCGAAGATTTGCTTTATCAAACCATCCGCCAGCCGGGCGCGCAGTCTTCTGAACAGACGACGCTGCCATCGGGTCTGCAGATCGGTACCGGTGTTCGTCCAGTGGCCACCGAGCGTCTGCACAGCCAGGGCAACCTGTCTCAGACCAACAACAGTAAAGATGTGGCGATCAAAGGCCAGGGCTTCTTCCAGGTACAGCTGCCTGACGGGACCTCTGCCTATACTCGCGACGGCTCGTTCCAGGTCGATCAGAACGGTCAGTTGGTCACGGCGGGCGGTTTCCAGGTTCAGCCTGCGATTACCATCCCGGCAAACGCCCTGAGCATCACCATCGGCCGTGACGGCGTGGTCAGCGTGACCCAGCAGGGACAGGCCGCGCCTGTTCAAGTGGGACAACTCAACCTGACCACCTTCATGAACGATACCGGCCTGGAAAGCATTGGTGAGAACCTCTACACCGAAACGCAATCCTCCGGTACGCCGAATGAGAGCACGCCTGGTCTGAACGGCGCGGGCCTGCTCTACCAGGGCTATGTAGAAACGTCCAACGTGAACGTGGCGGAAGAGCTGGTGAATATGATCCAGGTCCAGCGCGCGTATGAAATTAACAGTAAAGCAGTGTCGACGACCGACCAGATGCTGCAGAAACTGACGCAACTCTAAGGTGAAGCCCGGTGCGGTAAACGCCGCACCGGCTCCCTGTTTTCGAAGATGAAGGCAATGCAAAAAAACGCGGCGTTTCGTTATCCGATTCTGACTGTTCTGGCCGTCTCCCTTAGCGGATGTGCCTGGATCCCGTCTAAACCATTGGTCCAGGGTGCGACGACTGCCCAACCCGTTCCTGGCCCCGCGCCAGTTGTCAACGGCTCTATTTTCCAGACCGCGCAGCCGATTAATTACGGTTATCAGCCGCTGTTTGAAGATCGCCGCCCGCGTAACGTCGGCGATACCCTGACCATTGTGCTGCAGGAAAACGTCAGCGCGAGCAAGAGCTCGTCGGCGAATGCCAGCCGCGATGGCAAAACCAATTTTGGCTTCGATACTGTCCCACGCTACCTGCAGGGACTGTTCGGCAACGCGCGAGCAGATGTCGATGCCTCTGGCGGCAATACCTTTAACGGTAAAGGTGGCGCGAACGCCAGCAACACCTTCAGCGGCACGCTGACGGTCACGGTTGACCAGGTGCTGGTTAACGGCAACTTACACGTTGTGGGTGAAAAACAGATCGCCATTAACCAGGGCACTGAATTCATTCGTTTCTCAGGCGTGGTTAACCCTCGCACCATCAGCGGCAGCAACACCGTTCCGTCCACTCAGGTGGCCGATGCGCGCATTGAGTACGTCGGTAACGGCTATATCAATGAAGCGCAAAATATGGGTTGGCTGCAGCGCTTCTTCCTTAACTTATCGCCAATGTAAGCGAGGTGACCCATGTTTAAATCGATCTTCGCCGTGGCGCTGGCGCTGGTGGCTACGTTTGCCCAGGCTGACCGTATTCGCGATCTCACCAGCGTCCAGGGCGTGCGCGAAAACTCGCTGATTGGCTATGGCCTGGTGGTCGGTCTGGATGGTACCGGTGACCAGACAACCCAAACGCCATTCACCACCCAAAGCCTGAACAATATGCTTTCCCAGCTCGGCATTACCGTGCCGGCGGGAACCAACATGCAGCTGAAAAACGTGGCCGCGGTGATGGTCACCGCCTCCTACCCGGCGTTTGCGCGTCAGGGGCAGACCATTGACGTGGTCGTCTCCTCCATGGGTAACGCCAAAAGCCTGCGCGGCGGTACGCTGCTGATGACCCCGTTGAAGGGTGTTGACAGCCAGGTCTATGCGCTCGCGCAGGGCAATATTCTCGTCGGCGGTGCAGGGGCATCCGCAGGCGGAAGCAGCGTGCAGGTGAACCAGCTGAACGGTGGGCGTATCACCAACGGTGCGATCATTGAGCGTGAATTGCCAACCCAGTTCGGGTCGGGCAACACCATCAACCTGCAGCTTAATAATGAAGACTTCACGATGGCACAGCAAATTGCCGATACCATCAACCGCAACCGCGGTTACGGCAATGCAACGGCTCTCGATGCGCGTACCGTGCAGATCCGTACCTCTACGGGCAACAGCAACCAGGTGCGCATGCTGGCCGATATCCAGAATATGGAAGTCAACGTTCCGGTACAGGATGCGAAGGTGATCATCAACTCTCGTACGGGCTCGGTGGTGATGAACCGGGAAGTGTCGCTGGACAGTTGCGCTGTTGCCCAGGGTAACCTCTCTGTGACGGTCAACCGCTCGGCAAACGTCAGCCAGCCTGATACGCCATTTGGCGGTGGTCAGACGGTGGTAACACCGCAAACGCAGATTGATATGCGTCAGAGCGGTGGATCGCTGCAGAGCGTTCGCTCCAGCGCCAACCTGAACAGCGTGGTACGCGCCCTGAACGCCCTGGGGGCAACGCCGATGGATCTGATGTCCATCCTGCAATCCATGCAAAGCGCGGGCTGCCTGCGCGCCAAACTGGAAATCATCTGATGCTGACCGATAGCAAACTGTTGACCAGTGCCGCCTGGGATGCCCAGTCGCTTAACGAACTGAAAACCAAAGCAGGAAAAGACCCGGCGGCGAATATCCGCCCGGTCGCCCGCCAGGTGGAAGGGATGTTTGTCCAGATGATGCTGAAAAGCATGCGTGAAACCCTGCCGAAAGACGGGATGTTCAGCAGTGATTCAACGCGTCTGTACACCAGCATGTATGACCAGCAGATTGCGCAGCAGATGACCGCCGGTAAAGGCCTCGGTCTGGCTGACATGATTGTGAAACAGACCGAAGCCGCGCAGGGCATTCAGCCTGAAGAGCAGCCGCAGCAGGTACCGATGAAGTTCGACCTGCAAACGGTGACCAGCTATCAGAACCAGGCCCTGACGCAAATGGTGCGCAAGGCCATACCCAAAGCCACGAGCAGTAATGATGAGCCGCTCTCCGGTGACAGCAAAGACTTCCTGGCGCAGCTTTCGCTGCCTGCGCGTCTTGCCAGTGAACAGAGCGGCGTGCCGCATCACCTGATTCTGGCTCAGGCTGCGCTGGAGTCGGGCTGGGGACAGCGCCAGATCCGTAAGGAAAACGGCGACCCAAGCTTCAATATCTTTGGTGTCAAAGCCACCGCCAGCTGGAAGGGGCCGACAACGGAGATCACGACTACCGAATACGAGAACGGCGCCGCGGTGAAGGTCAAAGCAAAATTCCGCGTCTACAGCTCGTATCTGGAAGCCTTGTCCGATTACGTGGGGCTGCTGAGCCGAAATCCGCGCTATACCGCTGTGACGCAGGCGGCGACGGCGGAGCAGGGGGCGCAGGCCTTACAAAACGCCGGCTACGCGACCGATCCGAACTATGCCCGTAAGCTCACCAGCATGATCCAGCAGCTGAAATCCATGGGCGAGAAGGTCAGCAAAGCCTATAGCACAGATATTGAAAATCTGTTCTGAAAGTTCTCAAGTCCCGGTGGAGGTTGCCGATAACCTTCATCAGGACTTGTGTCTGAACGTATAAAAGGAACCCCCATGTCCAGTTTGATTAACAGCGCCATGAGTGGCCTCAGTGCTGCACAGGCGGCACTCAATACCGTCAGTAATAATATTTCAAGCTATAACGTGGCCGGCTATACCCGCCAGACCACGGTGCTGGGCGCATCTAACAGCACGCTGACCGGCGGTGGCTGGGTGGGTAACGGGGTTTATGTCTCCGGTGTCCAGCGTGAGTATGACGCTTTCATTACCAACCAGCTGCGCGCCGCACAGACGCAAAGCAGCGGGCTGACGACGCGCTATCAGCAGATGTCAAAAATCGACGATGTGCTCTCCGATACGACCAACTCGCTCTCCACCACGTTGCAGGACTTCTTCAAGAGCCTGCAAACGCTGGTGAGCAACGCGGAAGACCCGGCGGCACGTCAGACGGTGCTGGGTAAAGCGGGCGGTCTGGTGAATCAGTTCAAAACCAACGATCAGTATCTCCGCGACCAGGATGCGCAGGTAAATACCGCCATCTCGAGCAGCGTTTCACAGATCAACAACTACGCGGCACAGATTGCCAATCTGAACGATCAGATTTCTCGTCTGACCGGCGTAGGCGCGGGCGCGTCCCCTAACGACCTGCTTGACCAGCGCGACCAGCTCGTGACTGAGCTCAACAAAATCGTGGGCGTGGAAGTCTCCGTACAGGATAGCGGTACGTTTAATATCTCTCTCGGCAACGGGTATACCCTGGTGCAGGGGAGCAAAGCGAGCCAGCTGGCGGCCGTGAAGTCCAGCGCCGATCCGGCGCGTACCACCATCGCCTATGTCGATGACGTGGCCGGGAATATTGAGATCCCGGAAAAGTTTATCACCAACGGCTCTTTAGGCGGTTTACTGACCTTCCGTGCGGAAGATCTGGATAAAGCCCGTAACAGTCTGAACCAGATGGCGCTGGCCTTTGCCGATGCGATGAACACCCAGCATGAAGCCGGTTTTGATGCTAACGGTGATGCTGGCGGCAAGCTGTTCGACTTCGGTTCTCCGGCGGTGCTGTCCAATAGCAAAAACGGCGGTTCCGCCGTTGTCACGGCGTCTGTGACGGACAGTAAACAAGTCCAGGCGACAGATTATACCCTGCAGTTTAATGGCACTGACTGGACGGTCACCCGTACATCAGACAAAACCAGCTTTACGATGAGCCCGGACGCCAGCGGTAATCTGGCGTTTGATGGACTTAAGGTCAATGTGAGCGGCACGGCAAACACCAAAGACAGCTTTACCGTGAAGCCTGTTGCCAACGTCATTATGAACATGGATCTGGCCATCAGCGACGAGTCCAAACTGGCCATGGCTGCGGTGCAGAATGGCGGTGAGAGCGACAACCGTAATGGCCAAAAAATGCTTGATCTGCAAAACGGCAAAGTGGTCGGTGGCAACAAAACCTTCAACGATGCGTATGCCTCTCTCGTCAGTACCGTAGGTAGCACGACGGCGTCACTGAAGGTGAGCAGCCAGACGAAAGCCAATGTGGAAACCCAGTTAATCAAGCAGCAGCAGACCATCTCTGGGGTAAACCTCGACGAAGAGTATGGCAATTTGCAGCGTTATCAGCAGTATTACCTGGCCAATGCCCAGGTGTTACAGACTGCCAGTACGCTCTTTGATGCAATTATCAACATTCGTTAAGGTTGAGGTGAAAAATGCGTATTAGCACCCAGATGATGTACGAGCAGAACATGCGTGGGATCACCGATTCCCAGAGCAGATGGCTGAGCTACGGTGAGCAGATGTCCACCGGTAAGCGTGTTAATCGTCCGTCGGACGATCCCATCGCGGCGTCGCAGGCTATCGTTCTGTCTCAGTCTCAGTCCCAGAACAGCCAGTTTGCCTTAGCGCGTACCTTTGCAACGCAAAAGGTGTCGCTGGAAGATAGCGTGTTAACGCAGGTGAACACCGCGATCTCCAGCGTGCGCGAGAAGCTGGTTTACGCCTCGAACGGGACGTTAAGCGATGACGATCGTCTTTCTCTGGCGACCGATATTCAGGGGATCCGCGATCAGCTTATGAACCTGGCCAACACGACGGATGGTAACGGTCGCTTTATCTTCGCGGGATACAAAACCGAGAGCGCACCCTTTGATGCGGCAACCGGCGATTACAACGGTGGCACTGAGGCGATTACCCAGCAGGTTGATACGGCGCGAACGATGGCCATCAGCCATACCGGACAGCAGATTTTCAACAGCATCACCAGCAATGCTGAAGAGCTGCCGGGCGGTGGATATGGCGAAACAAATATGTTCAAAATCCTTGATTCTGCTATTGCATCGCTGAAGACACCGATTGAGAACGATCCGGCAGCCGCCGCGGCGCAAAGCCAGGTGATTGCCAACACGCAGATCGGCATTAAAAACGCCCAGAACAACATCCTGACGGTCGTGGCGGATGTGGGTACCAAGATGAACGAGCTGGAAAAACTCGATACGCTGGGTGATGACCGCGCGCTGGGTCAGACAAAGCAGATGAGTGATCTGGTTGACGTTGACTGGAACGAAGCGATCTCCTCCTACACCATGCAGCAGGCAGCCCTGCAGGCATCGTATAAAGCGTTTAGCGATATGCAGGGCATGTCTCTGTTCCAGCTGAACAAATAACATCTTGACCTCTTGAAACATGTCTTGAAACTGGGCATGTTTTACTGCCCAATCCGACTGGATTGGGCATTTTTTTTATGCTGCTTCTGCCGCAGCGGAGGCGATACGTGCACTTTCCATCAGGCGAATCACCAGCGCAATGATGCCGCAGATGGTCGCCAGAGCGACTACCCCCGTCCAGCCAGCCAGCGAATAGATGTTACTGCCTAACGCCGAACCCAACGCCATTCCGATAAACACCATCGTGAAGAGCAGCGCATTAAGACGACCGCGTGCCTGCGGTTCAAGGCTGTAGACCAGGTTCTGGTGGGCGACCAGACTGGACTGCAGACCCAGATCGAAACCGACGGCAGAGAGGGCGATAAGCATCAACTGCCCATGAACACCCAGTACGGGCATCAGGAACATCAGGGCGAAGGAGACCGTCACCAGAACAGCACCAAGCTGCGTGACTTTTCCTGCGCCCAGCTTGTCCGCCAGACCCCCTGCCAGCGGGGCCGCTAACGCACCGGCGGCACCGGCAATACCAAAACCGCCCGCGACGGCACTGCCCAGGTGATAACGTTCCAGCAGCATGACTGCCAGCGTAGACCAGAAGGCGCTAAAGGCAATCGACAGAAAACCCTGAGCCAGCGCGGCGCGGCGCAGCGCCGGATAGCGACGCCACAGGTGCTCCATTGAGCGCATCAGCGCGGGGTAGCTCAGCGTGGAGTGAATGGCAAAACGGGGAAGTACAAACCACATCATTACCCCGATGAACGCAATGCTCGCAGCCGCCAGCTGGTACATGACGCGCCAGCCGAACGCTTCGCCCACCACGCCGCTCACGGTCCTTGATAATAAGATACCCAGCAGCAGCCCGGTCATTACCGTGCCCACAGTTTTCCCCTGTTTGCCTTCCGGGGCGAGGATCGCCGCGGCGGGAACAATATCCTGTGCCATGGTGGCGGCCATACCGATAAGCAGGCTTGCTACCAGCAGAGAGTGGAGCTGCCCGGTCAGGCTACAGCCGAGGAGAAACAGGGCCAGTGCCGCGCTTTTGATCAGGATTAACGTCCGGCGGTCATGACGATCGCCAAGCGGAAGCAGGAACAGGATACCTAGCGCGTAGCCTGCCTGCGTCAATGTGGGAACCAGCCCCATACCTTCAATTGTGAGATGAAGATCGGCACCCATCAGCGGCAGAAGGGGCTGGGCGTAGTAGATCGATGCCACGCTGAAGCCAGCCCCGAGGGCCAGCATGAAAATCACCCAGCGGCTTGCAGCATGGGGCATTGTAGTTGTGTTCATAGGTTGTTCCTCATTCGTCGTGTGAAGCTATTTTTCACCAGCAGGCGTTGCGTGGGTAGCCAGCCTGGTGGTAAAACGCTTATACGTTTAGCGTATAGGCCAAAAGGCAATGAAAAGAACTGAGCGTATAGACAGGGTGGAGTTGATGCGGACGTTTGTCCGCATTGTTGAGGCGGGTTCACTCTCTGCGGCGGCACGGCAGCTGGCAACAACCCAGGCCACGGTGAGCCGACGTTTACAGTCGCTTGAGACAATGCTGGGCGTGCGCCTGCTGCTGCGTACCACCCACACGACGCGGCTGACGGATGACGGCGAACGCTGCTATCAACACGCTCGTCGGGTGATTGACAGCTGGCTGGCGCTGGAAGATGAGGTGGGGCAGTCGGAAGATGAACCGGTAGGCGTGCTGCGGGTGCGGGCACCGCACGCCTTTGGGCAGGATCAGCTTCTGAAGCCGGTAACCGAATTTTTGCAACGTTATCCGCAGCTGTCTATCGAGTGGATGCTTAACGATCGGTCAGCTGATTTTCTCGGCGACAACCTTGACTGTGCGATTCGGGTGGGCGTGGAAGTCGATCCGGCGACCGTCTCCGTGCTGCTGGCTGAAGTGCCGCGCTCGGTGGTGGCTTCTCCGGCACTGCTGGCCCGTTTCCCGACGGTTAACACCCCGGAGGATTTGCAACAGCTCCCCTGGATAGCCATCAGCTCGTTCTACCAGCGTCATGTGGAGCTTTTTCACGAGGCATCACCCACTACCGCACGAGTGGCGATTACCCCCCGCCTCAGCACCGACAGCCTGTATGTTGCGCGCAATACGGCCCTCACCGGGCTTGGCGTTGCGGTCGTATCCAGCTGGACGGTACAGGATGATATTCGGGAGGGGCGGCTGGTGCATTTACTGCCAGAGTGGCAGCCGGCGGCATTACCGGTGCATCTGGTATACCCCTGGTCCCGTTATTATCCAGCGCGCTTGCGGCGCTTTCTGGAACTGATGCGGCAGGTCATGCCGGAGGTCACCGGGATGAGAAAGCCCGTACAGCAGCCATAAAAAAAGCCGACCCGGAGGTCGGCTTTTTACGTTCAGCGTCGTTATTCGACAGACTGTGGACGCGTTGCCGGGGCGGTCGCCTGGTGCGTTGCACTGTGGCCACCTGCAGCGCCTTTACCGTCGAAGTTAAATGCCGGGCGTACCCAGTCACTGTGACGCGGGGCTTCAGGCACGTATTCCGGCGCTGGCGCGCGCGTCATCGGTGCTGTCGCCACGTGGGCAGCGGCTGGTGCAGAAACAACCGGCTCTGGTTTCACCTCAGGCGCTTTCGCTTCTTCGGCTTCACGAACAGGTTCCACGGCAATCTCTACGTCCTGAACCACTTCTTCAGTGACGGTTTCGACCACAACCTCTGCGGCTTCTTCAACCGCGGCGGCAGGCTGTGCTTCTTCCACAACGCTTTCAGCCACGGCGGTGTCTTCTTCAGCAATCAGCTGTGGTGCGGCATCAACCGGCGCGGCAATCACTTCAGGATGCGTGGTTTCCACTTCTACCGCCTGCGGCGCTTCAGCTTCAACAGCCTGCGGTTCCACCACGGTAGCGGCTTCAGCCACCATTTCTTCAGCGACAGCGACAGGTGCAATCACCTCTTCGGTTACCGGCTGTTCTTCAACAACCTGCTCCGGACGAGCAACCGGGTAGCGGATCCAGACCTTACCGGAGGCCATTTCTGGCGAAGCACAGGCAATAGTCAGCGGCATTGGCGACTGGGTCGGGTAACGCTCGTCACGATAGCGACGACGGCGCTGACCGCTGACGCGCAGATGACGTGGGGAACGACGCGAACGACGTGGCATGCCGGCGTTATCACGGTTTTCACCGTTTTCATCCTGCTCTACGTTGTTGTCCACGACCGCTGGCAGGTCAACTTTTGCCAGCTGCGTACCGGCTGCGCTCTCGTTTGTTTCCGCAGCGATTGCTGGCGCTTCGGTGGCTTCGGAAGCGAAACGCACTTTCTGGGTAAGCTGGCGCTGCTTACGACGCGGCATTACCTGAGTGCGTTCTTCCTGCTCGCCGTCCTGCTGTTCAACAGGCTCTTCGCGGTTCAGGTTTTTGACTTCCTGCTGCGCCTGACGCTTCTCGTCGTTACGACGACGGTTACGTTCACGGCGTGGCTGCTGGTCGTCACGCTGTTTGCTCTTCTCAGACTCATCGCCCGCCTGCTGGCGAATTTCACGATCGTCAACGTTCTGCTGTTGTTTCTCGCGACGGTTACGACGGTTGTCTTCGCGTTGCTCACGGCCTTCGTTATTCTCAGCGCGGTTGTCACGACGTTCGCTACGGTCGTTACGGTCGCTGCGGTCATTACGATCGCGGCGGTTGTTCTGACGCTTGCGGCGGTCCTGCTGACGCTCAGGTTTAGCGGCTTTCGGCTCTTCTTTCGGCTGCTCTGGCTGAACTTCCTCGCCGGCAAACATTTTCTTCAGCGCACCGAAGAAGCGGCTCAGCAGGCCAGGCTGAGCAGGCTGGGCTTTCGCCGCTGCGGCTTCTGGTTTCTGCGTTCCGGCTTTCGCTGTCGGTTTTTCCAGCGCCGTTTCTGGCGGAGCTTCAGGCATAATAAAGGTGGCTAACGCAGGCTGCTCTGGCAGTTTGCGCTCGGCCGGCTCTTCATCGGAAGGCAGAGCCATCTCTTCTTCATGCAGCTTCGGCAGCAGGTAGCTGAGGGTCGTTGTCTCTTCGCCTTTACGGACGCGCAGCACGTGATAGTGCGGGGTTTCCATCTGATCGTTTGGCACGATGATGCAGCGAACGCCACCCTGACGCGCTTCAATGGCACTGACCGCGGCACGTTTTTCGTTCAGCAGGTAGGAGGCAATTGGCACAGGAACAATGGCGTGAACCTCTTTGGTATTCTCTTTCAGCGCTTCTTCTTCAATCAGACGCAGGATAGAGAGGGACAGAGATTCGTTATCACGCACGGTACCGGTGCCGGAGCAGCGCGGACAAACGTGATGGCTGGACTCACCCAGCGACGGGCTCAGGCGCTGACGGGACATCTCCAGCAGGCCGAAGCGAGAAATATGGCTAATCTGGATACGCGCACGATCCTGACGAACCGCTTCGCGCAGACGGTTTTCTACCGCGCGCTGGTGGCGAACAGGGGTCATGTCGATGAAGTCGATGACAATCAGACCACCCAGGTCGCGCAGGCGGAGCTGGCGGGCGATTTCATCAGCGGCTTCAAGGTTAGTGTTGAAGGCTGTCTCTTCGATGTCGCCACCACGCGTCGCACGCGCGGAGTTAATGTCGATAGCGGTCAGCGCTTCAGTGGTATCGATAACGATAGAACCGCCGGATGGCAGACGCACTTCACGCTGGAAGGCGGACTCAATCTGGGATTCGATCTGATAGTGGCTGAACAGCGGGATTTCACCGGTGTACAGTTTGATTTTGCTGGTGAAATCCGGACGGCCCAGTGCGGCGATGTGCTGGCGAGCCAGCTCAAGGACTTTCGGGTTATCGATCAGAATCTCACCGATATCCTGACGCAGGTAATCGCGGAAGGCACGCACGATGACGTTGCTTTCCTGGTGGATCAGGAACGGAGCAGGGCGGCTTTCCGCTGCTTTCTGGATAGCTTCCCAGTGCTTCAGACGGAAGCTCAGGTCCCACTGCAGCGCTTCGGCAGATTTACCTACGCCTGCGGTACGCACGATAAGCCCCATGCCATCAGGCAGTTCCAGGCTTGCCAGCGCTTCTTTCAGCTCGGTACGGTCATCACCTTCGATACGGCGAGAGATGCCACCCGCACGCGGGTTGTTAGGCATCAGAACCAGATAGCTCCCCGCCAGGCTGATAAAGGTGGTCAGTGCGGCACCTTTGTTGCCACGCTCTTCTTTATCAATCTGAACGATAACTTCCTGACCTTCACGCAGAACATCTTTGATGTTTGGGCGGCCATGGGCGTTGTAGTTTGCAGGGAAATATTCGCGGGCGATTTCTTTCAGAGGGAGGAAACCATGACGCTCAGCACCGTAATCGACAAATGCAGCTTCAAGGCTTGGTTCAATGCGGGTGATTTTACCTTTGTAAATGTTCGCTTTTTTCTGTTCGTGTCCAGGACTTTCGATATCCAGATCGTACAGGCGCTGCCCATCCACAAGGGCGACACGCAACTCTTCTTGCTGAGTTGCGTTGATTAACATTCTTTTCATCGTAACTTACTCGTTATTCTTACATTGACGACAAAGCTGCGGGCAAGGTGACGCTTTCCGGGGTATGAACCGATGGCCTCGTGTCTATTCACGTCGCCAACCTCACGGTTGTCGCTCGCTTAAGAGGCGCAGAGTGTCGGTTGCCTGTGTTTCATACGGAAACACAGCGCAATTATCAGGGGAATTGCCTGGGTAGAACTCTCCAGAGAACAATCCTTATACCGGGAAGTACTGCAACCCGCAGCCCGCTAACTGCCTGAAAGATCAATACGTCTTACGCCATTGCTGCGTGGATGATCGGTCAGACAAAATTGGTCATTCCGTCGAGATCCTTACAAAACCCGGATTTAACGCGGAAAACGGCTTCATTATTCCACTGCTAGCCGGGTTATAGCAAGATGACTTTTACCAATTATCACCCGGTTACTCACAGTTTCTTCACTTCAAGGTGGTGATTGGTTTAATAACCACCAAACCGATTGCGCGAAACAGGGGGCAGGCCGGATAAAAGTAAATATAAGCATAGAAAAATGAGTGGCGCTAATGGCTGACGATATTTAGAATCGCCCACCATGAAAACAGAGACTCCAGCCGTAAAAATGGTTGCCATCGCCGAAGACGAAGCGGGGCAACGTATCGATAACTTTTTGCGCACTCAGCTGAAAGGCGTGCCAAAGAGTATGATTTACCGCATCCTGCGCAAGGGCGAGGTGCGGGTTAACAAAAAGCGCGTCAAGCCTGAGTACAAGCTCGAAGCCGGTGACGAAGTGCGCATTCCACCGGTGCGCGTTGCTGAACGCGAAGAAGAGGTTGTGTCGCCGAAGCTGCAGAAAGTGGCGGCCCTGAGTGATGTGATCCTCTACGAAGATGACCACATTCTGGTGCTCAATAAGCCGTCCGGAACGGCGGTGCATGGCGGGAGCGGTTTGAGCTTCGGCGTGATTGAAGGGCTGCGTGCCCTGCGTCCGGAAGCGCGTTTCCTTGAACTGGTTCACCGACTTGACCGTGACACCTCCGGCGTACTGCTGGTGGCGAAGAAGCGGTCAGCGCTGCGCGCGTTGCATGAGCAGCTGCGTGAAAAGGGCATGCAGAAAGACTATCTGGCGCTGGTGCGCGGTCAGTGGCAGTCCCATGTGAAAGTGGTGCAGGCGCCGCTGCTGAAGAACATTCTGCAAAGCGGCGAACGTATTGTCCGCGTGAGCCAGGAAGGCAAACCTTCTGAGACGCGTTTTAAGGTGGAAGAGCGCTATGAGTTTGCCACGCTGGTGCGCTGCAGCCCGGTGACCGGACGTACCCACCAGATCCGCGTGCATACACAGTTTGCAGGCCATCCTATTGCGTTTGATGACCGCTATGGCGATCGCGAATTTGATAAGCAACTGGCAGGCACGGGGCTGTCGCGTCTGTTCCTGCATGCGGCAGCGCTGAAGTTTACCCATCCTCATACGGGTGAAATCATCCGTATTGAAGCGCCGCTGGATGAGCAGTTAAAACGCTGTCTGAAAGTGCTGCGTGGCTAAGTTTGCCTTCCTCCCTCTCCCTGTGGGAGAGGGCCGGGGTGAGGGCATCAGGCCGCAACGATCCGGTCACATCGTCAACGGATTACACGCTTCTCGCCTTAACATCTGACACAACGCAATCAGGGGCAATCCCACCAGCGTGTTGGGATCCCGGCCCTCCAGCTTGTCAAACAGCGCAATCCCCAATCCTTCACTTTTAAAGCTACCCGCACAGTTGAGCGGGCGCTCCCGTCGCACATAATCCTCAATTTCTTGCTCACTGAGGTGGCGGAAATGAACGTCGAAGGGCTCGCATTCTGTTTGCAGGTGGCCAGAGGCGGAGTTATAGAGCGCCAGGCCCGTATAAAAAGTGACGATATTGCCGCGCGCCTGCAGTAATTGCTGACAGGCTTTCTCCTCGGTGTGCGGCTTGCCGGTAATTGCGCCGTCCAGCACACAAACCTGATCGGAGCCTATAATCAAATGCGAAGGGTAACGTGCGGCCAGCGATTGCGCTTTCTCTTTCGCCAGACGCGTCACCAGATGACGCGGTGACTCACCCGGTTGCGGCGTCTCATCAACCTCTGGCGCGGCACATTCAAACGGGATCCCGAGCTTTTCCAGCAACATTCGGCGGTAGGGAGAGGTGGACGCAAGAACGAGATTTGGCATATTTTTATCACCAGATATAGCGTATCGATGCCAGCCATTTTAAACTACAGGCCGCAATGTGTGCGAATAATTGGCAAAAGGCAGCCCAGGTTGCCTTTTTCTTTGACTCTATGACGTTACAAAGTTAATATGCGCGCCCTATGCAAAAGGTAAAATTACCCCTGACTCTTGATCCGGTTCGTACGGCTCAAAAACGCCTCGATTACGAAGGTATTTATACTTCCGATCAGGCTGAGCGTATTGCCGAATCCGTAGTCAGTGTGGACAGTGATGTAGAATGCTCCATGTCGTTCGCTATCGACAACCAGCGTCTCGCCGTTTTAACCGGTGATGCAAAGGTGACGGTAACGCTCGAGTGCCAGCGTTGCGGGAAACCGTTTGTACAGCATGTTCACACAACGTATTGTTTCAGTCCGGTTCGTTCTGACGAACAGGCTGAAGCACTCCCGGAAGCGTATGAGCCGATTGAGGTTAACGAATTCGGTGAAATCGATCTTCTGGCTCTGGTTGAAGATGAAATCATCCTCTCCTTGCCAGTGGTTCCGGTGCATGATTCTGAACACTGTGAAGTGTCCGAGGCGGACATGGTCTTTGGGGAACTGCCTGATGAAGCGCAAAAACCAAACCCATTTGCCGTATTAGCCAGCTTAAAGCGTAAGTAATTAAGGAGTAAGGTCCATGGCCGTACAACAGAATAAACCAACCCGTTCCAAACGTGGCATGCGTCGTTCCCATGACGCGCTGACTGCAGTTACCAGCCTGTCTGTTGACAAGACTTCTGGTGAGAAACACCTGCGTCACCACATCACCGCTGACGGTTTCTACCGCGGCCGCAAGGTTATCACTAAGTAATCACGCGTCAGCGTGATTAGGCTTAGTGAGGAGCTCCCCGTGCAAACGGGGAACTTACCGAACCAGGCTGCGACGATACCTTGACACGTCTAACCCTGGCGTTAGATGTCATGGGGGGAGATTTCGGCCCTTCCGTGACAGTGCCTGCAGCATTGCAGGCACTGAATTCTAATTCGCAACTCACTCTTCTTTTAGTCGGTAATCCCGACACAATCACGCCATTACTTGCAAAAGCTGACTTTGAACAACGTTCGCGTCTGCAGATTATTCCTGCGCAGTCAGTTATTGCCAGTGATGCCCGGCCCTCTCAGGCTATTCGTAATAGCCGTGGCAGTTCTATGCGCATCGCGCTGGAGCTGGTGAAAGAAGGGCGCGCTCAGGCCTGCGTCAGTGCGGGGAACACCGGCGCGCTGATGGGGCTGTCGAAATTATTGCTCAAGCCTATTGAGGGCATTGAGCGCCCGGCGCTGGTGACGGTGTTACCGCATCAACAGAAGGGTAAGACGGTGGTGCTCGACCTGGGCGCTAACGTCGACTGTGATAGTACAATGCTGGCTCAGTTTGCCGTGATGGGATCGGTGCTGGCAGAAGAAGTGGTCGGGATTAATACTCCCCGTGTTGCGTTACTGAACATTGGTGAAGAAGAGACCAAAGGCCTGGACAGCATTCGCGATGCGGCTGAATTGCTCAAACAGGTTCCCTCCATCAACTATATTGGTTATCTCGAAGCCAATGAGTTGTTGACGGGTAAAACGGATGTTCTGGTGTGCGATGGTTTCACCGGAAACGTCACGTTGAAGACCATGGAAGGGGTGGTGCGTATGTTTCTTTCTCTGCTGAAATCGCAGGGAGAAGGCAAAAAAAGCGCCTGGTGGTTGATTTTATTAAAGCGTTGGTTACAAAAAAGCCTGACGCGGCGATTCAGTCACCTCAACCCCGACCAGTATAATGGCGCCTGTCTGTTAGGATTGCGCGGCATCGTGATTAAGAGTCATGGCGCCGCCAATCAGCGAGCATTTGCTGTCGCGATTGAACAGGCAGTGCAGGCGGTGCAGCGACAAGTCCCTCAGCGGATTGCCGCTCGCCTGGAATCTGTATTAGCTAAAAGTGACTGAGCGTACATGTATACGAAGATTTTAGGTACCGGCAGCTACCTGCCAAAACAAGTGCGTACCAACGCCGATCTGGAAAAAATGGTAGATACGTCTGACGAGTGGATTGTCACGCGCACAGGTATCCGTGAACGCCGTATTGCCGCGCCAGACGAAACCGTGTCGACCATGGGTTACGAAGCCGCACAGCGTGCTATCGAGATGGCGGGCATTGATAAAGAACAGATTGGTTTGATCGTGGTCGCCACGACGTCTGCCACACACGCTTTCCCAAGCGCGGCGTGCCAGGTGCAAAATATGCTCGGCATTAAGGGCTGTCCGGCGTTTGACGTCGCTGCCGCGTGTGCAGGTTTCACCTATGCACTGAGCGTTGCCGATCAGTATGTTAAGTCCGGTGCCGTCAAATATGCGCTGGTGATCGGTGCTGACGTGCTGGCGCGTACCTGCGATCCGACCGATCGCGGAACGATCATTATTTTTGGTGATGGTGCAGGTGCGGTGCTGCTGGGCCAGTCCGAAGAGCCGGGCATTATCTCCACGCATCTGCATGCCGACGGAAGCTACGGTGAGCTGCTGACACTGCCTAACGCCGATCGCGTTAATCCAGACAATGCCATTTACCTGACCATGGCAGGTAATGAGGTGTTCAAGGTGGCGGTGACTGAGCTTGCGCACATTGTTGATGAGACGCTGGAAGCCAATAACCTGGAACGCACTGCACTCGACTGGCTGGTGCCGCACCAGGCGAACCTGCGTATCATCAGCGCGACCGCGAAAAAGCTGGGCATGTCGATGGATAACGTCGTGGTGACGCTGGATCGCCACGGCAACACCTCTGCGGCGTCAGTACCGTGCGCATTTGATGAAGCGGTACGCGACGGGCGAATCAAACGGGGCCAGCTGGTCTTGCTTGAAGCCTTCGGTGGCGGGTTCACCTGGGGTTCCGCGCTGGTTCGTTTCTAGGATAAGGAATAAAAAATGACGCAATTTGCTTTTGTGTTCCCGGGGCAGGGCTCTCAAACTGTTGGGATGTTGTCTGAAATGGCAGCAAACTATCCGGTAATTGAAGAGACTTTCCGTGAAGCTTCCGATGCACTGGGTTATGATTTGTGGGCGCTGACCCAGCAGGGGCCGGCCGAAGAACTGAACAAAACCTGGCAGACCCAGCCAGCACTGCTGACCGCGTCCGTTGCGTTGTGGCGTGTCTGGCAGCAGCAGGGCGGTAAAGCGCCAGCGCTGCTCGCGGGCCATAGCCTGGGTGAATACTCTGCGCTGGTCTGTGCCGGTGTGATCGCGTTTGCTGACGCGGTACGTCTGGTGGAACTGCGCGGTAAATTCATGCAGGAAGCGGTGCCAGAAGGCACGGGCGGTATGTCTGCCATCATCGGCCTGGATGATGCCGCGATTGCAAAAGCGTGCGAAGAATCCGCTGAAGGCCAGGTGGTTTCTCCGGTTAACTTCAACTCGCCGGGCCAGGTCGTTATCGCCGGTCATAAAGAAGCGGTTGAACGTGCTGGTGCGGCCTGTAAAGCGGCGGGTGCCAAACGTGCGCTGCCGCTGCCTGTTAGCGTGCCGTCACACTGTGCGCTGATGAAACCTGCTGCCGAAAAACTGGCGGTCGAGCTGGAAAAAATTACGTTTAACGCACCGACGATTTCCGTTGTGAACAACGTCGACGTGAAATGCGAAACTTCGCCGGAAGCTATCCGTGACGCGCTGGTTCGCCAGCTCTACAGCCCGGTACAGTGGACCAAAACCGTTGAGTTTATGGCCGCGGAGGGCGTTGAGCATCTGTATGAAGTTGGCCCAGGGAAAGTCCTCACCGGTCTGACTAAACGTATTGTTGACACCCTGACTGCCTCGGCGATTAACGAGCCGGAAGCGATGTCAGCGGCACTCTCGCAATAAAAGAGGAATACCATGAGTTTTGAAGGAAAAATCGCCCTGGTGACTGGGGCTAGCCGCGGTATCGGGCGTGCGATTGCTGAAACACTGGTTGCGCGCGGCGCGAAGGTGATTGGTACAGCAACCAGCGAGAATGGTGCGAAGAGTATCAGCGAATATCTGGGTGCGAACGGTAAAGGTCTGGTACTGAATGTGACCGAGCCTGCATCTATCGAATCTGTTCTGGAAAATATTCGCGCAGAGTTTGGCGAAGTGGATATTCTGGTAAACAATGCCGGGATCACCCGTGATAACCTGTTAATGCGAATGAAAGACGACGAGTGGAACGATATCATCGAAACCAACCTGTCATCTGTATTCCGTCTGTCAAAAGCGGTAATGCGCGCTATGATGAAGAAGCGTCATGGTCGTATTATCACTGTCGGTTCTGTGGTTGGTACCATGGGAAATGCTGGTCAGGCTAACTACGCTGCGGCGAAAGCAGGTCTGATTGGTTTCAGTAAGTCGCTGGCGCGTGAAGTCGCGTCCCGCGGTATTACTGTAAACGTTGTTGCTCCGGGCTTTATTGAAACGGACATGACGCGTGCGCTGACTGATGAGCAGCGTGCGGGTACGCTGGCAGCTGTTCCTGCGGGCCGCTTAGGCGACCCGAAAGAAATTGCCAGTGCGGTTGCATTTTTAGCCTCTGACGAAGCGGGTTACATCACTGGTGAGACCCTCCACGTCAACGGCGGGATGTATATGGTTTAACCACGATAAAAAAATTTGCGTTATTTGGGTAAAAGGCCTCAAAATAACGTAAAATCGTGGTACGAACTGCCGGGATTTAGTTGCAAATTTTTCAACATTTTATACACTACGAAAACCATCGCGAAAGCGAGTTTTGATAGGAAATTTAAGAGTATGAGCACTATCGAAGAACGCGTTAAGAAAATTATCGGCGAACAGCTGGGCGTTAAGCAGGAAGAAGTTGTGAACTCCGCTTCCTTCGTTGAAGACCTGGGCGCAGATTCTCTTGACACCGTTGAGCTGGTAATGGCTCTGGAAGAAGAGTTTGATACTGAGATTCCGGACGAAGAAGCTGAGAAGATCACCACCGTTCAGGCTGCCATTGATTACATCAACGGTCACCAGGCGTAAGTGAACATCTCCAGGCGGTCATTCGACCGCCTGAGTTTTATCTTTTTTAGTCCCACGAATCTCTTTTTTTATCCCTCCCTGGAGGACAAACGTGTCTAAGCGTCGTGTAGTTGTGACCGGACTTGGCATGTTGTCTCCTGTCGGCAATACCGTAGAGTCCACCTGGAAAGCTCTCCTTGCCGGTCAGAGCGGCATCAGCCTAATCGACCATTTCGATACTAGCGCCTATGCAACGAAATTTGCTGGCTTAGTAAAGGATTTTAACTGTGAAGAGATCATCTCGCGCAAAGAACAGCGCAAGATGGATGCCTTCATTCAATATGGAATTGTCGCTGGCGTTCAGGCCATGCAGGATTCTGGCCTTGAGATTACGGAAGAGAACGCAACCCGTATCGGCGCCGCTATCGGCTCCGGGATTGGCGGTCTTGGCCTGATTGAGGAAAACCATACATCTCTGATGAATGGCGGACCGCGTAAAATCAGCCCGTTCTTCGTTCCGTCCACGATTGTTAATATGGTGGCGGGTCACCTGACCATCATGTTCGGCCTGCGTGGGCCAAGCATCTCTATTGCGACCGCATGTACGTCTGGCGTGCATAACATCGGCCAGGCCGCGCGCATTATTGCGTACGGCGATGCAGATGCTATGGTGGCGGGCGGCGCTGAAAAAGCCAGTACCCCGCTCGGCGTGGGTGGCTTCGGTGCCGCGCGTGCGCTGTCTACCCGCAACGATAATCCTCAGGCGGCAAGCCGTCCGTGGGATAAAGACCGTGACGGTTTCGTGCTGGGCGACGGTGCAGGTATGCTCGTGCTGGAAGAGTACGAACACGCGAAAAAACGTGGTGCGAAAATTTATGCTGAAGTCGTTGGCTTTGGTATGAGTAGCGACGCTTACCATATGACGTCTCCTCCGGAGAACGGCGCGGGTGCTGCGCTGGCGATGGAAAACGCAATCCGCGATGCGGGTATCACTCCAGCCCAGATCGGCTACGTTAACGCGCACGGGACGTCAACACCAGCAGGTGATAAAGCAGAAGCGCAGGCGGTTAAGTCTATCTTCGGCGAGTCTGCCAGCCGCGTACTGGTGAGTTCCACCAAATCCATGACCGGTCACCTGTTGGGTGCGGCGGGTGCAGTAGAATCTATCTACTCTATCCTTGCGCTGCGCGATCAGGCTGTTCCGCCAACCATCAACCTGGATAACCCGGATGAAGGTTGCGACCTGGACTTCGTTCCTCATGAAGCGCGCCAGGTTAGTGGTATGGAGTACACCCTGTGTAACTCCTTTGGCTTCGGCGGTACGAATGGTTCTCTGATCTTCAAAAAGATCTGATCCAGACTCTCGATAGCCCTAAAAAAGGTCCGCTTGCCGGACCTTTTTTATTAAGGCTAATCTTCTTGTCGGCTGCATAACATCCTGCCAGACTAAACGCCCACGCATAAGGAGCCACCATGTTTTTAATCAATGGCCTTGAGCAGGACACGCTGCCTGCCAGCGACAGGGCGACGCAATTTGGTGATGGTTGCTTTACCACGGCGCGCATTGCCGATGGTGACGTATGTCTGCTTGATGCCCACCTTCGTCGTCTGCAAACGGCCTGCGAGGCGTTACTGATCCCCTTTACACAGTGGGATACATTGCGTCAGGAAATGTGCCAGCTGGCATCCGGGAAGCAGAGCGGCGTACTTAAAGTTATTATCAGCCGTGGCAGTGGTGGCCGGGGGTACAGTGCCGCGTCCTGCCTTAACCCAACGCGTATCCTCTCCACGTCTGCTTATCCCGTGCATTACGCTCGCTGGCGAGAAGAGGGCGTCACCCTGACGTTGAGTCCCCTACGGCTGGGACGAAACGCCATTCTCGCCGGCATTAAGCATCTCAATCGCCTGGAGCAGGTGTTGATTCGTACTCATCTTGAGCAGACGGACGCCGATGAGGCGCTGGTTCTTGACAGCGAAGGCGTCATTACGGAATGCTGTGCGGCTAATTTATTCTGGCGGCAGGGGAATGATGTTTTCACGCCGTCACTGGAACAGGCGGGGGTGAACGGTATTATGCGTCAGTTTTGTTTGCAGCAGCTGGCACACTCCGGCTTTCGCGTTGTCGAAGTGAGCGCAGGCGAAGCGGCGCTACAGACCGCAGATGAAGTCATCATATGTAATGCGCTGATGCCTGTTGTACCGGTCCGTGCATATGGCCAACACCGCTGGGCCTCGCGCGAGCTGTTTCAGTTTTTAGCCCCGATATGTGAGCAAACCAGATAGTCATGAAAAAAATGTTGCGCTTTGTCCTTCTCCTGATCGTTGCGCTGGGTGTCGCTGGCGGAGCAGGCGTATGGAAAGTTCGCCAGCTGGCGAACAGTAAAATCCTGATTAAAGATGAGACAATCTTCACCCTGAAAGCGGGGACGGGCCGCCAGGCGCTTGGGGAACAGCTCTATAGCGACAAGATTATCAATCGTCCGCGCGTTTTCCAGTGGCTATTGCGCGTGGAGCCTGGCCTGTCTCATTTCAAAGCCGGTACCTATCGCTTCACGCCGGGAATGACCGTCAGGGAGATGATGCAGCTGCTGGAAAGCGGCAAAGAAGCGCAGTTCCCCCTGCGATTTGTGGAGGGGATGCGCCTGAGCGATTACCTCAAACAACTGCGCGACGCGCCGTATATCAATCACACGTTAAAAGACGATCGCTATCAGACGGTGGCCGAGGCGCTGAAATTAGACCATCCGGAATGGGTGGAAGGCTGGTTCTGGCCAGACACCTGGATGTACACCGCCGGTACAACCGACGTGGCGATTCTGAAGCGGGCGCATAAAAAAATGGTCGCAGCGGTCGATGCCGCCTGGGAAGGGCGAATGGAAGGGCTGCCTTACAACGATCGGAACCAGTTTGTAACGATGGCGTCAATCATTGAAAAGGAGACGGCCGTCGCTGCTGAGCGGGATCGGGTGGCGTCTGTCTTTATCAACCGTCTGCGTATCGGCATGCGTCTGCAAACCGACCCTACTGTTATCTACGGCATGGGTGAGAGTTATACCGGCAAAATTTCCAGAAAAGATCTCGAGACACCCACGGCGTATAATACGTATGTGATTAGTGGTTTACCGCCTGGCCCGATTGCCACGCCGAGCGAGGCGTCGCTCAGGGCAGCCGCGCACCCGGCTAAAACACCGTATCTCTATTTTGTGGCGGATGGAAAAGGGGGGCACACCTTTAACACCAACCTTGCCAGCCATAATCGTTCCGTTCAGGACTATCTGAAGGCACTTAAGGAAAAAAATGCGCAGTAAATACATTGTCATTGAGGGACTCGAAGGGGCAGGTAAAACTACCGCCCGCAACGTGGTGGTGGATACGCTCAAGGCGCTTGGCGTGACGGACATGGTATTTACCCGTGAACCGGGTGGTACGCTGCTGGCCGAGAAGCTGCGCAGCCTGGTACTGGACATTAAATCCGTTGGCGACGAAGTTATCACTGACAAAGCGGAAGTGCTGATGTTCTACGCGGCGCGTGTACAGCTGGTTGAGACGGTGATTAAGCCCGCGCTGGCCGAGGGCAAGTGGGTTATTGGCGATCGTCACGATCTGTCTACTCAGGCGTATCAGGGCGGGGGACGCGGTATTGACCAGACAATGCTGGCAACACTGCGTAATGCCGTATTGGGTGATTTTCGCCCCGACCTGACCCTCTATCTGGACGTTACGCCGGAAGTGGGGCTCAAACGCGCACGCGCGCGCGGCGAGCTGGACCGCATTGAACAAGAGTCCTTTGATTTCTTTAACCGCACTCGTGCACGCTATCTTGAGCTGGCGGCACAGGACAGCGCTATTCGTACCATCGATGCGACGCAGTCGCTGGATGACGTCACGCGCGATATTCAGCAGACCGTTACACAGTGGGTACAGGAGCAACAGGCATGAAATGGTATCCATGGTTGCGTCCGCACTTTGAACAGCTGATCGGCAGCTATCAGGCGGGGCGGGGGCATCATGCGTTACTGATTCAGGCATTGCCAGGGATGGGGGATGAGGCGCTAATTTATGCCATCACCCGTTTTCTGATGTGTCAGCAGCCGGAAGGGCACAAAAGCTGCGGCAAGTGCCGTGGATGTCAGCTGATGCAGGCGGGCACACATCCTGACTACTACACGCTTGAGCCAGAGAAGGGCAAGAGCGCACTGGGTATTGATGCCGTGCGTGAAGTCAGTGAAAAATTGTACGAACACGCGCGTCTGGGTGGCGCTAAAGTCGTCTGGCTTAAAGACGCCACCCAACTGACCGAGGCGGCGGCTAATGCCCTGCTTAAGACCCTTGAAGAGCCGCCGGAAAAAACATGGTTTTTCCTCTCGTGCCGCGATCCGGGACGATTGCTGGCGACGTTGCGCAGCCGCTGCCGTCTTCATCACCTCGCGGTGCCTCAGGAATCATGGGCGCTGAGCTGGCTGGAGCGAGAGGTGACAACGTCACCTGAAAGTGCGCTGTCCGCCTTGCGCCTGAGCAGCGGAGCCCCGGCGGCGGCACTGGCCTTATTGCAGCCGGACGTCTGGTCACAGCGAGAAGCGCTCTGCCGGACCGTCGAGTCTTCGCTTCACAGTGGTGACTGGCTAAGCGTATTGCCGTTGCTCAACAGCGACCAGGCCGCCGAGCGTCTGCACTGGCTGGCCGCCTTACTGCTGGATGCGCTAAAAATCCAGCAAGGGGCAACGCTGCTGACCAATCCGGATGCATGGACACTGGTGAATACGCTGGCGAACCGCCTCTCAGGTGCGGTTCTTCACGTGATGCTCCATGACATTTGCCAGAGTCGTGAACAGCTTTTAACCGTTACGGGTCTTAATCGCGAGCTTTTACTGACCGACCAGTTACTGCGCATTGAACATTACCTGCAACCCGGCGTCACACCGCCTGTTTCCCATCTCTGAGAGAGACATTATGTTTTTAGTCGACTCACACTGCCATCTTGATGGCCTGGATTATCAATCCCTGCATAAAAACGTGGATGACGTACTGGCGAAAGCCGCGGCCCGCGATGTGAAATTTTGCCTTGCGGTGGCGACGACGCTGCCGGGTTATCGCACGATGCGCGAGCTGGTAGGCGTTCGCGATAACGTGGTGTTTTCCTGCGGCGTTCACCCGCTGAATCAGGATGAGGCGTATGACGTCGAGGACCTGCGCCGACTGGCCGCAGAAGAGGGCGTGGTGGCGATGGGTGAGACCGGGCTGGACTATTTTTACACGCCGGAAACGAAACCGCGCCAGCAGGAGTCTTTCCGCCATCATATCCGCATCGGCCGCGAGCTTAACAAGCCGGTTATCGTGCATACCCGCGATGCGCGTGCCGATACGCTGGCGATCCTGCGGGAAGAAAACGTGACGGATTGCGGGGGCGTACTACACTGTTTCACAGAAGACAGAGAAACGGCGGGTAAACTGCTTGATTTAGGGTTTTATATTTCGTTTTCCGGGATCGTCACGTTCCGTAACGCTGAGCAACTTCGTGATGCTGCGCGTTATGTTCCGCTCGATCGCATTCTGGTGGAAACAGACTCTCCTTATCTGGCACCGGTACCGCATCGCGGTAAAGAGAACCAACCGGCGATGACGAGAGATGTTGCGGAGTACATGGCCGTGCTTAAAGGTGTCAGTATTGAAGAGCTGGCTCGCGTCACCACGGAAAACTTCTCTACGCTGTTCCATATCGACCCCGCCCGCCTGCAATCTGTCTGATACACCTGTTTTTTTTAGGCTCGTAATTAATAAATAAAACGAGTAAAGTTCACCGCCTCATTTGGGGCGGTGAGGGTGTTTTTAGACACATCCGGACATGCTTTTTGTAAATAACTGAAAGTTTTTCGACCGCCTTAAGCTGAAACGTGATAGCCGTCAAACAAACTCAGAGGGAATTATTTTACTCTGTGTAATAAATAAAGGGCGCTTAGATGTCCTGTCCACGGCACGGTACTCCCCCCGGGCCAATGCGTGAAAGCGTAAAAAAAGCACAAATACTCAGGAGCACTCTCAATTATGTTTAAGAATGCATTTGCTAACCTGCAAAAGGTCGGTAAATCGCTGATGCTGCCAGTATCCGTACTGCCTATCGCAGGTATCCTGCTGGGTGTCGGTTCTGCTAACTTCAGCTGGCTGCCAGCCGTAGTTTCCCACGTGATGGCCGAAGCAGGCGGTTCTGTCTTTGCTAACATGCCACTGATCTTCGCGATTGGTGTGGCTCTGGGCTTCACCAATAACGACGGCGTATCTGCGCTGGCTGCAGTGGTGGCTTACGGCATCATGGTGAAAACCATGGCTGTGGTTGCGCCGCTGGTTCTGCATTTACCGGCAGAAGAGATTGCCGCGAAACACCTGGCGGACACCGGTGTTCTGGGCGGTATCATCTCCGGTGCGATTGCAGCGTATATGTTTAACCGCTTCTATCGCATCAAGCTGCCTGAGTATCTGGGCTTCTTCGCGGGCAAGCGTTTCGTTCCGATCATTTCTGGTCTGGCAGCGATTTTCACTGGCGTGATCCTGTCCTTCATCTGGCCACCAATCGGTTCCGCTATCCAGACCTTCTCTCAGTGGGCTGCTTACCAGAACCCGGTTGTGGCGTTTGGTATCTACGGCTTCATCGAGCGTTGCCTGGTGCCATTCGGTCTGCACCACATCTGGAACGTTCCATTCCAGATGCAGATTGGTGAATTCACCAATGCCGCAGGCCAGGTATTCCACGGTGATATCCCACGTTACATGGCGGGCGACCCAACTGCAGGTAAACTGTCTGGTGGCTTCCTGTTCAAAATGTACGGTCTGCCAGCAGCGGCAATTGCTATCTGGCACTCTGCTAAACCAGAGAACCGTGCAAAAGTGGGCGGTATCATGATCTCCGCAGCGCTGACCTCGTTCCTGACCGGTATCACCGAGCCGATCGAGTTCTCCTTCATGTTCGTTGCGCCGATCCTGTACGTGATTCACGCGATTCTGGCAGGTCTGGCATTCCCAATCTGTATTCTGCTGGGTATGCGTGACGGTACGTCCTTCTCTCACGGTCTGATCGACTTCATCGTTCTGTCCGGTAACAGCAGCAAACTGTGGCTGTTCCCAATCGTGGGTGCGTGCTACGCCGTTGTGTACTACACCATCTTCCGCGTGCTGATCAAAGCACTGGACCTGAAAACCCCAGGCCGTGAAGATGCGACAGAAGACAGCAAAGCGGGTGCAACCAGCGAAATGGCACCAGCACTGGTTGCCGCGTTCGGCGGTAAAGAAAACATCACTAACCTGGACGCGTGCATCACTCGTCTGCGTGTGAGCGTGGCCGACGTCGCGAAAGTAGACCAGCCGGGTCTGAAAAAACTGGGCGCAGCCGGTGTGGTTGTTGCAGGTTCCGGTGTACAGGCAATCTTCGGTACCAAATCCGATAACCTGAAAACCGAAATGGATGAGTACATCCGCAACAGCTAAGTTGTGACCTGGGGAGACTAAGGCAGCCGAATGGCTGCCTTTTTTATTTCTGTCTTAAAAAAACGCACCCGCGCGCTTTAACGGTCACTCTTCGTTCAGCTGATGAACATTCAGGAAAGAAATCGGGGGAGGAGGTTGAAAGGACAGGAGAAACTCGCTCATACTCTTGAATTGTGTCACGCACTCAATCAGAGCGTGTGTTAACAGCGATTGCTCGCGCCAGATTAAACAAAAAAGGAAAAGGTCATGGCTGAAGAAACGATTTTCAGTAAAATTATCCGTCGCGAAATTCCGTCGGATATCGTCTATCAGGATGAACTGGTGACGGCTTTCCGGGACATTTCCCCTCAGGCACCGACGCACATCCTTATCATTCCTAATATTCTGATTCCGACCGTAAACGACGTAAAAACCGAGCATGAAGTGGCGTTAGGTCGTATGCTGACGGTGGCCGCGAAAATCGCTGAACAGGAAGGCATTGCTGAAGACGGTTATCGTCTGATCATGAACTGCAACCGTCATGGCGGCCAGGAAGTTTATCATATTCATATGCATCTGCTGGGTGGACGTCCTCTGGGGCCGATGCTGGCACACAAAGGTCTTTGACATGTTTAAAGGGCGTATTGCAGCGCTGATAATGACGATGACGATCGTGGGGTGCAGTTCACGCCCGGCGATCCCCGTGAATGATGAGCAGACGCTGGTGATGGAATCCTCTGTGCTTGCTGCAGGCATTACCGCGCAACAACCCGCGCTGACCATCAGTGAAATCAACTCGTCTGCCTCCTCTACGCTCTTTAATGAAAGACATGAACCAGTAACGGTTCACTACCGTTTTTTCTGGTATGACGCAAGAGGTCTTGAAATGCACCCGCTGGAGGCGGCGCGCAGCGTTACCCTTCCGGCAAGGTCGTCGGTAACGCTCTATGGCAGCGCCAACTATCTGGGTGCGCATAAAGTGAGACTTTATCTTTATCTCTGAGGGGTGAACCTTGATTAAAAATGTGAGCCGTTATGCGCTCGTGACCGCTTTTGCCCTGTTCCTGGCAGGGTGTGTGACCCGTACTGAACAGCCGGCGCCTGTGGAAGAGGCTAAACCGGGCACGGAACAGCCAACGCAGCCAACGCAGCCGCAGCCAACTGTGCCGTCTGTACCGTCTATTCCGGCGCAGCCGGGGCCAATTGAACATCCTGACCAGACGTCGCAGCCCACGCCGCGCGTGCGCCATTACGACTGGAACGGGGCAATGCAGCCGATGGTGGGCAAAATGCTGCAGGCACAGGGTGTGACCGCAGGTAGCGTGTTGTTGGTTGATAGCGTGAACAACCGTACCAACGGTTCTCTGAACGCGGGCGAAGCGACAGAAACCCTGCGCAATGCGCTGGCAAACAACGGTAAGTTTACGCTGGTCTCCGCCCAGCAGCTCGCGGTAGCCAAACAGCAGCTTGGCCTGTCGCCACAGGACAGCCTCGGCACACGTAGCAAGGCGATCGGTATTGCCCGTAACGTGGGCGCACAGTATGTGCTGTACTCTAACGCCACCGGCAACGTGAACACGCCAGCCCTGCAGATGCAGCTGATGCTGGTTCAGACAGGCGAAATCATCTGGTCAGGTAAAGGTGCGGTTACGCAACAATGACAGCACGCGTGACGAGATCCTGACACGCTATTTTCCGCAGTATCGCCTTATCGCGCCGCAGGCCCACTCCGGGCTTGGCGGCGCGAGTTGCATTATTGCGCAGGGTGATCAACGCCTGGTCCTGCGGCAAAATCACGATCCTTTCGCGCCTGCCTCCCATTTTCGTCGTCAGTTTCGTGCCCTGAGACGTCTTCCGTCAGATCTGGTACCTGCCCCCCGTTTTTTCAGACAGGGATGGATGGCCGTTGAGTATCTGGAAGGCGAGGTTAAAAGCGCGCTGCCGGACACGCCGCAGCTTGCGGCTATGCTGTATCATTTGCACCGGCAACCCCGTCTGGGATGGCGAATCACGTTATTTCCCTTGCTCGAACATTACTGGCAGCAAGCCCTGCCGGAGAGACGCAGCCCGGCGTGGCTGGCACAGCTCAAACGGCTGCGCAAAACGGGCGAGCCACAGCCGATTCGGCTCTCGCCGTTGCACATGGATGTTCATCCCGGAAATATTGTGCATACACCGGCGGGGATCCGGCTGATCGACTGGGAATATGCCGGAGATGGCGATGTGGCGCTGGAGCTGGCGGCGGTCTGGACGGAAAGCGACGCCGCGCGGCAGGCGCTCATCAGGGACTACGCAAGGTTGGCACAGATTGACGTCGACGCGCTGAAGCGTCAGGTCAGACGCTGGCGACCCTGGGTCGTCATATTAATGGCCGGCTGGTTTGAAATGCGCTACCAGCAGTCCAGAGATAAACATTTTATTGCGCTGGCAGACGATGCCTGGCGTCAGTTACAAACTAAAGGATAAGAGAGGTGGATGTGGGTCCAGTCATGTTGGATGTAGAAGGGTTTGAGCTGGATGCGGAGGAGCGTGAAATTCTGGCGCATCCGCTGGTGGGGGGCCTGATCCTGTTTACCCGCAACTATCACGATCCGGCACAGTTGCGTGAGCTGGTGCGTCAGATCCGCGCCGCATCGCGCAACCATCTGGTGGTGGCCGTGGATCAGGAAGGCGGACGCGTGCAGCGTTTTCGCGAAGGGTTTACCCGTCTGCCGGCGGCCCAGTCTTTTGCCGCACTGCTCGGTACGGAAGAGGGCGGGAAACTGGCGCAGGAGGCCGGCTGGCTGATGGCCAGCGAGATGATTGCCATGGATATCGACATCAGTTTTGCCCCGGTACTGGACGTGGGGCATATCAGCGCCGCCATTGGCGAGCGTTCATACCATGAAGATCCGCGTGTTGCGCTGGCAATGGCAACCCGCTTCATCGACGGCATGCACGCTGCAGGGATGAAAACCACCGGGAAACACTTCCCGGGCCACGGGGCGGTAACGGCGGATTCCCACAAAGAGACCCCGCGCGATCCGCGCCCGGAAGCGAAAATTCGCGCCAAAGACATGTCGGTGTTCCGCTCGCTTATCACCGATAACAAGCTGGACGCCATCATGCCGGCGCACGTGATTTACAGCGACGTAGATCCGCGTCCTGCCAGCGGCTCTCCGCACTGGCTGAAAACCGTTTTGCGCCAGGAGCTGGGCTTCAATGGCGTGATCTTCTCTGACGATTTATCGATGGAAGGGGCGGCGATCATGGGCAGCTATGCTGAGCGCGGTCAGGCCTCGCTGGATGCAGGTTGCGATATGATCCTGGTCTGCAATAATCGTAAAGGTGCGGTTAGCGTGCTGGATAACCTGTCGCCGATCAATGCAGAGCGTGTTACACAATTGTATCATAAAGGTTCATTTAGCCGTCAGGAGCTGATGGATTCGGCGCGCTGGAAGACGGTCAACGCCCGGCTTGAAGACCTGAACGAGCGCTGGCAGGCACATAAAGCCAGCCTGTAAACCCTCCCGGAAGGCGTAGCGTGGTGAGAAGACGATGATCATCTATTTACACGGTTTTGACTCAAACAGTCCTGGTAATCATGAGAAGGTGCTGCAGCTGCAGTTTATCGATCCGGATGTACGGTTGATCAGCTACAGCACGCGCCATCCGAAGCATGATATGCAGCATCTGCTTAAAGAAGTGGACAAGATGCTGCAGCTTAACGTCGACGATCGACCGTTGATCTGTGGCGTAGGGTTGGGCGGCTACTGGGCAGAGCGGATTGGCTTCCTGTGCGACATCCGCCAGGTGGTATTTAATCCTAACCTTTTCCCGAACGAGAACATGGAAGGCAAGATTGACCGCCCGGAAGAGTATGTCGATATTGCGACCAAGTGCGTCAGCAATTTTCGGGAGAAAAACCGTGACCGCTGCCTGGTGATCCTGTCGCGTAATGATGAGGCACTCAACAGCCACCGGGCTGCAGAACTGCTGCATCATTACTATGAGATCGTCTGGGACGAAGAACAGACCCACAAGTTTAAGAACATCTCTCCGCACCTGCAGCGTATCAAAGCGTTTAAAACGCTGGGTTAAGCCCTGTCAGCAGATCCAGAAGCCCGGATGCGAAAGCGTACCGGGCTTTCTTTTTGACCAGAATTGTCTACTTTTAAGCCATCAAAACTTGATGCATATCAATTTTGGTATGACCAATGCGCCTGACGTGTTATTCTCAATTCACCTGAATGGTTTCAGTGCTGTAACCTGTTGTTAATTAAGGGTTATTTTTATAACTTTTAATTAACAATTGGTTAATAATTTGAGGGGGTCACGTTGACTACGCCATTGAAAAAGATAGTGATTGTAGGCGGTGGTGCTGGCGGGCTGGAGCTGGCGACACAGTTGGGCAAGAAACTGGGTCGCGGTAAAAAAGCCAAAATTACGCTGGTGGATCGTAACCACAGTCACCTGTGGAAACCGTTGCTGCACGAAGTGGCGACCGGCTCTCTGGATGAGGGTGTGGACGCACTGAGCTATCTGGCACACGCGCGCAACCATCACTTCCAGTTCCAGCTGGGATCGGTGGTGGACATCAACCGTGAAAGCAAAACCATTACTCTGGCAGAGCTGCGTGATGAAAAAGGGGAGCTGCTGGTCCCGGAGCGCAAGCTGGCGTATGACACGCTGGTTATGGCGCTGGGTAGTACCTCTAACGATTTCAACACGCCTGGCGTGAAAGAGCACTGTATCTTCCTTGATAACCCGCACCAGGCGCGTCGTTTCCATCAGGAAATGCTGAACCTGTTCCTGAAGTACACCAGTAATCTGGGAGCGAACGGCAAGGTGAATATCGCCATTGTCGGCGGCGGTGCGACGGGCGTTGAGCTGTCTGCTGAGCTGCACAATGCGGTGAAGCAGCTGCACAGCTACGGCTATAAAGGGTTAACCAACGAAGCGCTGAACGTGACGCTGGTTGAAGCGGGTGAACGCATTCTGCCTGCGCTGCCACCGCGTATTTCCGGCGCGGCGCACAATGAACTGACCAAACTGGGCGTGCGGGTGCTGACACAGACCATGGTGACCAGCGCTGACGAAGGCGGCCTGCACACCAAAGACGGCGAGTACATCAAAGCGGATCTGATGGTCTGGGCGGCAGGTATCAAAGCCCCTGACTTCATGAAAGATATTGGTGGCCTGGAAACGAACCGCATTAACCAGCTGGTGACGGAGCCGACGCTGCAAACCACCCGCGACCCTGACATCTTTGCTATTGGTGACTGCGCTTCCTGCGCGCGTCCTGAAGGTGGCTTCGTGCCGCCGCGTGCTCAGGCCGCTCACCAGATGGCAAGCCTGGTGCTGCACAACATCCTGGCGCAGACCAAAGGTAAGCCAATGAAAGCGTATGTCTATAAAGACCACGGTTCGCTGGTATCGCTGTCCAACTTCTCAACCGTCGGCAGCCTGATGGGTAACCTGATGCGTGGCTCGATGATGGTAGAAGGTCGCATTGCCCGCTTCGTGTATATCTCCCTGTACCGTATGCACCAGATTGCGCTGCACGGCTACTTCAAAACCGGACTGATGATGCTGGTGGGCCGCATCAACCGCGTGATCCGTCCGCGTCTGAAGCTGCACTAATCTTTCACTCCCTCCGGGCTCTCTGGAGGGAGTTTTTAGCATTTCATGCTGCAGATCACAGTTTGAGTGCTTAAGAGTTCTCCTAAATCGACTCTACCCCCTGTAATGCCGCTTTTTTGATCCTTTATCTGATTGGCGAGGTCGTGCCTCCATTGCAAAATTGTTACCAATAGCAACAAAGGAGGAAGTCCCGTGAATAAATCAATGTTGGCGGGTATAGGGATTGGTGTTGCGGCTGCGTTAGGTGTGGCTGCCGTTGCCAGTCTCAACGTATTAGATCGCGGCCCGCAGTATGCTCAGGTGGTTTCTGCTACGCCGATTAAAGAAACCGTGAAAACCCCTCGTCAGGAATGCCGTAACGTCTCGGTAACTCACCGTCGTCCGGTACAGGATGAAAACCGTATTGCCGGTTCTGTTCTGGGAGCGGTAGCGGGTGGCGTGATTGGTCACCAGTTTGGCGGTGGTCGGGGCAGGGATGTGGCGACCGTGGTCGGCGCACTGGGTGGCGGCTATGCCGGTAACCAGGTACAGGGCGCGATGCAGGATAACGATACCTACACCACCACTCAGCAGCGCTGCAAAACCGTCTATGACAAGTCGGAGAAAATGCTGGGGTATGACGTGACGTATAAAATTGGCGATCAGCAGGGCAAAATCCGCATGGATAAAGATCCCGGCACGCAAATCCCACTGGATGGAAATGGTCAGCTGGTTCTGAATAACAAAGTGTAAAAAATAGATGTTCTCTGAATTTAGCTCCTCATGCGCTCAGGCTGAGGAGCTTTTTTTTTTGCATCAGAGTTTGAGGAGCTCAGGCCACAGTCGCAGCGTGGTGTCGCTGATAGTCTGCAGTTTTTCCAGCGAGGCCCCTTCACGGGCGCTGATCGACATCCCCTGCAAAATACAACTCAGGTACTGCGCCAGCACCTGAGGGTTACAGTGAGCCGGGATTTCACCGCGCTGCTGACGCTGAGCCAGAAACGCGCTGAGCGTCTCCTCCTGCATGGCGTGACGCGATTTCACCGTATTGGCGATCTCTTTTGACGACGCCGCAAGGGTGGCAGAGGTGTTAATCATAAAGCAGCCCGCAGGCGTGTCTTTACTGGTAAAACAGGTTGCGACGGCGGTGAAGTAATCCCGCAGAGCCTGTTCAACGCTTTTTTCTTCACAAAAAAGCTGGGCTTCGTGCTTCGCCGCAAAGCGCGAAATGTACCTGTCCAGCACTGCCCTGAACAGCCCCTCTTTATTAGTAAATTCAGCATACAGCGTCGGCGCTTTGGCTCCGGTGGCTTCCACCAGATCGGAAAGCGAGGTCGCTTCATACCCATGTTGCCAGAAGAGAGTCATGGCCTTATCAAGCGCTGCATCCCTGTCAAACACTTTTGGTCGGCCACGGCTTTTCTTCGCACAACTCGTGACATCGGTTGTCATGTGCCGTTGGTCCTCTGTTGGTTTGTTGAATAACCATTATAAAAATAAACGCAAGCCACCACCAGCGCTGAATGCTTAAAAATAAATTAATCATATGCGTATGAAAATTAACGACTTTAAAAATAACTTAACGCTCATTATAAAATTATGTTGACGCGTGAGCTGGATCACATTTATGATTTACCTATCGATCGTTAACTAAATGGCTAACGACCTCCAAATTCATCTGCAAAAGGTAAAGATCATGAAAAACGTAAAAACTCTCATCGCTGCCGCTGTTCTGAGCTCACTCTCTTTCGCCAGCTTTGCTGCTGTTGAAGTGCAATCCACCCCTGCCGATCAGCATAAAGTCGGGACTATCTCAGCATCTGCCGGGACTAACCTGGGTTCTCTGGAAGATCAGCTGGCGCAAAAAGCGGAAGAAATGGGTGCGAAATCTTTCCGTATCACCTCTGTGACCGGTCCTAACACCCTGCACGGCACAGCTGTTATCTACAAATAAGCTGGGCATAAACCCTCATTTATGCCACTGCAATAAAAAACGCCCTGCACATATGCAGGGCGTTTTTCTTTCTGAATTACATCGACTGCTGGGCGACATCGTGATGCCGGGTGACATCGGTCGGCATTCCTGAACGGGCCTCCATGGCGCGCTCCATGACTATGCCATCGGTGTTCGCATTAGTTTTAAAGCTCACCATAGCAGCATTCAGGTTAATGGGAAGCGTCTGCGGATCGTCGCCAATGTTTTTCGACAGCGGCTGGTGAATTTCAACCAGCCGCACGCCGCCTGGCTCCTCAGAAACTTTGATCGGCGTGTTGATAATATTCACTTTGGTTCCCGGCGTAACGACGTTAAACAGCGTTTTGATGTCGTCATCGCGCAGACGAATACAGCCGGAGCTGACGCGCATGCCGATGCCAAAGTCCGCATTGGTGCCATGCAGCAGATAGACACCACCGTAGGCCGCCAGGCGGATGGCATGGTGCCCCATCGGGTTATCCGGGCCTGCCGGCACCACGGCGGGAAGATCGATCCCCTGTGCTTTATAGCGGGCACGAATGTTGGCCGTCGGGGTCCAGGTGGGATTCGCTCGTTTATCCGAGACGGTGGTGACCATCGTCGGCGTCAGGGTGTCGCCACCCAACTGGCCAATCCCGATAGGGTAGACGGTCACTTCATTTTTGCCCGGTGGATAATAATAGAGACGTAACTCCGCCAGGTTTATCACGATCCCCTCCCGCGGGGCATCCGGCAGCAGAGTTTGTAACGGGATGGTCAGTACGCTGCCCGCGCGCGGGACGTAAGGGTCAACCCCCGGATTGGCCTGCAGCAGCGCCAGAAAACCAACGTTATATTTTTTGGCAATCGCTTCCAGGGAACCACCGTTGTTTTCAACCACATGAAAGCGGTTTTCCCCGACCACCTTGCTGCCAGGAGGGGGAAGGGGCCAGGTGTTTGCCCGGGCGGGAAGGGCCACCGCGACGGTGGCTGCCAGCGCAAACAAGGTTATCCAGCGAGTCATACGCGAAGAGATCATCACCATAGTCCATGTAAATGATAAGGTTATTGTTTTATAACGGGTTAACGATAATTATGGCGAATGGGTGTGTCGGGAAGATCGGGTGAAGTGCAAAGAGTTTGTAAATTGTCCCCCCGCAACAGGACGCTAACGGGGGGAAAGGGCGTCAGGCGATCGCGTTCTCTTCCAGCTGGCGCATAAAATTACGCACCCAGTCCATCCGGGTTTTGCGCTCCGTCAGCTCCTGGGTAAATCTCAGACGTGTCGGGCCATCCAGGCGGAAATGCTGCGGCTGTTTTTGCAGCAGGCCGATCAGCCACATCGGGTTGACGTGGTTCTTCTCGGCGAATTCAATCACGCCGCCTTTTTCGTTGCCTTCAAGCTTCCGAATGCCCAGCTTCTGTGCCTGTTGACGCAGGCGCGCGATATCCAGCAGATTTCTCGCCGCATCGGGCAGCAGGCCAAAACGGTCAATCAGTTCCACCTTAATCTCTTCCAGCTCGTTTTCCGTCTTCGCACTGGCGATGCGTTTATAGAACGACAGACGCGTATTCACATCCGGAATGAAATCGTCCGGCAGCAGAGAAGGCATACGCAACTCGACTTCGGTCTGCTGGCTGGTGAGATCCTCCAGCGACGGTTCGCGTCCGGCCTTCAGAGCATCAACCGCGTTCTCCAGCAGCTCCATATAGAGCGAGAAGCCGATGGTTTCCATGGAGCCGCTCTGGTCTTCCCCCAGCAGTTCACCGGCACCGCGGATCTCAAGATCGTGCGTGGCCAGCGCAAAGCCTGCCCCAAGGTCTTCCAGCGAGGCGATGGCTTCCAGGCGCTTTTGCGCGTCGGTGGTCATCGCTTTCGGGTGCGGCGTCAACAGCCAGGCGTAGGCCTGATGGTGCGAACGTCCGACGCGGCCGCGCAGCTGGTGGAGCTGCGCCAGACCGAAGTGATCCGCGCGCTCGATAATAATCGTGTTTGCTGTCGGAATGTCGATCCCGGTTTCAATGATGGTGGTACACACCAGCACGTTAAAGCGCTGGTGGTGGAAGTCGTTCATCACCCGCTCCAGCTCGCGCTCGCGCATCTGCCCGTGACCGATGGCAATGCGCGCTTCCGGTACCAGCTCCGCCAGCCGGTCTGCCGCTTTCTGGATATTTTCCACGTCGTTGTAGAGGTAGTAGACCTGTCCCCCGCGCAGCACTTCACGCAGAATGGCCTCACGTACCACCAGATTATCGTACTCACGGACAAAGGTTTTTACCGCCAGACGGCGCGCAGGCGGCGTGGCGATAATCGACAGATCGCGCATGCCGCTCATCGCCATATTGAGCGTACGTGGAATAGGCGTCGCGGTCAGGGTCAGGATATCGACGTCGGCGCGCATCGCCTTGATCCGCTCTTTATGACGCACCCCGAAGCGGTGCTCTTCGTCGACAATCAGCAGCCCCAGATCTTTCCACTTCACGTCGCTTTGCAGCAGCTTGTGGGTGCCAATCAGAATGTCGATCTTACCCTCGCTTGCCTGTTCCAGAATTTGCGTTTGCTCTTTGGTACTGCGAAAACGCGACAGCATCTCGATGCGTACCGGCCAGTTGGCGAAGCGGTCGCGGAAGTTGTCAAAGTGCTGTTGGGCAAGCAGGGTGGTTGGCACCAGTACCGCCACCTGCTTGTTATTTTCGACCGCAAGGAAGGCGGCACGCATTGCCACTTCGGTTTTACCGAAACCGACGTCGCCGCACACCAGCCGATCCATTGCCAGCGGCTGACACATATCGCTCAGCACGGCGTTAATGGCCTGAGCCTGATCCGGCGTGGTTTCAAACGGGAAACTGTCGCAGAACAGCTGATACTGCTCTTTATCATGCTTAAAGGCGAAGCCCTCTTTGGCCGCGCGTTGCGCGTAGATGTCCAGCAACTCGGCTGCCACATCGCGTACTTTTTCCGCCGCTTTCTGGCGCGCGCGCGCCCAGGCGTCACCGCCCAGCTTATGCAGCGGCGCATTCTCCTCGGCGCCCCCCGCATAGCGGCTGATCAGATGCAGGGAAGAGACCGGGACATACAGTTTGGCGTCGTTAGCGTAGGTCAGCATCAGGTATTCACCTTTGATACCGCCCGCTTCCAGCGTCGTCATTCCCTGGTAACGACCCACGCCGTGTTCAAGGTGAACAATCGGCTGGCCCGGATGCAGCTCGGCCAGGTTGCGGATCAGCGTGTCCGGATTGATGGTCCGACGGCTGTCCTGGCGGCGACGCGCGACGCGTTCGCCCAGCAGGTCGCTTTCGCAAATCAGTGCCAGGTTGTTGAGCGTATCAATAAATCCATGCTCGGCGGCGCCGATCATCAGGTAACGACCATTTCCGGTCGCCTCGCTCAGACGCAGGATGCGCTTTGGCGCCACTTTAATGCGCCCCAGCAGCTCACCGAGTGCTTCACGGCGGCCCTCACTCTCAACGGAGAACACCACCGGGCCGGTAAAGGATTCCAGGAACTTGCGCAGATTTTCCAGCGGAGATTTCTGCTGGGCCTGAACGGCCAGATCCGGCAGCGCCTGGAAGGCGAGGTTGGTGTTGGCGGCCTTATCAGCAAGCGAGTCGGTCTTTAGCTGCACTCGCGGCCAGCGCTTCAGCTCGGCGTTGAGCTCATCAGTACGCAGCCAGAGCGCTTCCGGCGGCAGAAGCGGGCGCATCGGGTCAACGCCGCGGTTTTCAAAGCGGGCGCGGGTTTCGCTTTCAAAGCGGCTGGCGCTGGCATCGATATCGCCGGTGTTCACAATCAGCGTATTCGCCGGGAAGTAGCTGAACAGGGACGGCAGCGGCTCGTTAAAGAACAGCGGCTGCCAGTATTCGATGCCGGCAGGCAACGTGCCTTTGCTGACCTGCTGGTAAATGTGTTCGGCGTCACGCTTCACCTCGAATTTATCGCGCCACTGGCTACGGAACAGTTCGATGGCGGTTTTGTCCGTCGGGAACTCATGCGCGGGCAATAAATTAATGGACTCGACCTCCTCCAGCGTGCGCTGGGTGTCGGCGTCGAATACCCGCAGACTGTCGATTTCATCATCGAAGAAGTCGAGACGATACGGCTGGTCGCTGCCCATCGGATACAGGTCCAGCAACGCGCCGCGGGTCGCGTATTCCCCGTGCTCCATCACCTGATCGACGTGGCGATAACCGGCGCCGTCAAGCTGCGCGCGCAGGGCGTCACGGGACAGGCGCTGGCCTTTTTTCATCACCAGCGCATGACCATGCAGATAGCTGTGCGGGCAGACGCGCTGCATCAGGGTGTTCACCGGCACAATCAGCACACCGCGCTGCATGGTAGGCAGCTGATAGAGCGTCGACAGGCGCGAGGAGATGATCTCCTGATGCGGAGAGAAGCTGTCATACGGCAGCGTTTCCCAGTCGGCCAGGCTGAACACCAGGTTATCGGTGAACTGGCGAATTTCGTCGTGCAGGCGCAGGGCGTTTTGCATATCCGGGGCAACCAGGATCACCGGGCCAGGATGGCGCTCAGCAATTTCTGCCACCAGCGTGGCGCACGCCGCGCCCGTGAGTTCACCCAGCTGGCGCTGGTCGCCCGCTTTGACAGGTAAGGAATAACGATAGTGTTCAGGCATGGCTTTGTCAGAGTCTCTTATGGATATACCAACAGTATTGGGGCATATCACTGATACGCAATGTCTTTATTATCCTCGATCGTTTTACATAAGCAAATCGTAAGCGCAGGGTGGGGCTGTACGCCCCCGAAACGGGGGCGTGAAGGGGATTAATGGGTGGTTGGTGACAGCGTGAGCGTTGAGGGTGGGGAGAAGAAAATGTCCCCAAACAGGGCGGTAGAGAGTTTACGCACCCCAAGCCCGGCCAGGGTACAGATAAGCAGGCTGGCAAACGGGTAGACCAGGATCAGGGAAAGCTCTGCCCAGACCGGCCAGTATGCGGCATTCATTTCGCCAATCAGGACCAGGCTGAAGGCCTCAATGAGGATGCGATGGGTGGTATAAATCGCAATGGTGTTAGAGCCAATCACGTTCAGCAGGTTATTCGGTTGAACGGCATAGCGCTGCTCCAGGCTGTAAAACAGCTTCATGATCAGCACAATCGACAACAAGGAGAGCAGCAGCGGAACATTAGCAAACCACAGTACCATGGAGACAGCAGCGAAAGCGCCAGTTGCCAGCCAGGTGCGGCGCAGGCTTAGATTTTTCATCCATGCCATCAGCTCAGCGCCATACCACGCCCCGAGGCTGTAGTAGACCATATTGCGTACCACGCTGTTCATCCCCCACCACGGCAGCGGCAGGAAGTTAATCGCGATGCTCGCCAGCGCCAGCAGCCCCAGCACCGGCAGCTTCCAGCGGCTGAGCAGTTTACACAGCGTGAAATAGACCACCAGGGCGTACAGATACCACAGGCTGGTACTGGCGGTGAGCATCCCCAGCACAAATCCTGAAAGCGAGTCGGCGTAGGCCGCGTTCGATGAGGTGGCAAGCTCACGCTCCGGCGCCAGCCAGGCATTCAGGTGGCTCAGCGCCTGCCACTGCAGGATGCCCCACAGGGCCAGCACCCAGACGATACTCCAGATGCGTTTGTCGAGACTGGTCCGCCAGTCCACCTCGTCAATATAACGACGAATCAGATAGCCGGAAATAAAGAAGAAGACCGGCATACGGAACGGTGCAAGATAAAGGTTAAAGTAGATCCAGCATTTGGCGAGAAGCCCGGAGAGCGGGTGTTGCAGCCCGTTCAGGTGCGGATAAAACGTGATGACCGAATGATAGATAACCACCAGGCAGATACACAGCCCTTTTATCTGGTTAATCCATAATGCTTTTTGCTTCATTGTTCGCAACTACCTTATTGCCATAAACGAACGAGCAATTGTTCAAAAACGAAACCGGGATGTAATGGGTAACAGTCTGTATCAGGAGGTTTTTCGGAAAAGGTGGAGGTTGCGAGGTGCGGTTTCAGCCATTAGTACCCTGATTTATCTGAATTTTTCGGAAAAATGATTACCAAAGCTTACGGTTTCAGTCATTTACGCTTAACGGATTCGCTTATATACTCGTGGGTCTGCTATCAGCAAACAGACGGACTTCATGTATCAACCTGTCGCACTCTTCATAGGCTTACGCTACATGCGTGGGCGCGCCGCGGACCGCTTCGGTCGCTTTGTCTCCTGGCTTTCGACTATTGGCATTACGCTTGGCGTGATGGCACTGGTGACGGTGCTTTCCGTCATGAATGGCTTTGAGCGCGAGCTGCAAAACAACATCCTGGGGCTGATGCCGCAGGCCGTTCTCTCATCCACTAACGGTTCGGTTAACCCACAACAGCTGCCGGAAAGCGCGGCGAAGTTACAGGGTGTCACGCGCGTTGCGCCACTGACGACCGGTGATGTGGTGCTGCAAAGCGCCCGCAGCGTGGCGGTCGGCGTGATGCTGGGGATTGACCCGGCGCAAAACGATCCGCTGACGCCTTACCTGGTTAACGTGAAGCAGACCGATCTGCAAGCGGGAAAATACAACGTGATTCTCGGTGAACAGCTTGCTGGCCAGCTCGGCGTCAACCGCGGCGACCAGCTGCGCGTGATGGTGCCTTCAGCCAGCCAGTTTACGCCGATGGGGCGTCTGCCAAGCCAGCGCCTGTTCACCGTGGTTGGCACCTTTGCGGCCAACAGTGAAGTCGATGGTTATCAGATGCTGGTTAACATCCAGGACGCGTCACGCCTGATGCGCTACCCGGCCGGGAATATCACTGGCTGGCGTCTGTGGCTCGACGCGCCACTGAAAGTCGATACCCTCAGCCAGCAAAAGCTGCCGGAAGGCACGAAATGGCAGGACTGGCGCGAGCGCAAGGGCGAGCTGTTCCAGGCCGTGCGCATGGAAAAAAACATGATGGGGCTGCTGCTGAGCCTGATCGTGGCCGTGGCTGCCTTTAACATCATCACCTCGCTGGGGCTGATGGTGATGGAAAAGCAGGGCGAAGTCGCCATTCTGCAAACCCAGGGACTCACGCCGCGCCAGATCATGGCGGTCTTTATGGTGCAGGGTGCCAGCGCCGGGATCATCGGCGCGCTGCTCGGTGCCGTGCTGGGTGCGCTGCTTGCCAGTCAGCTAAATAACTTAATGCCGATCATCGGTGCATTGCTCGATGGTGCGGCGCTGCCGGTGGCTATCGAGCCGCTGCAGGTGATCGGTATTGCGCTGGCCGCGATGGCCATTGCGCTGCTTTCTACGCTTTATCCTTCCTGGCGCGCTGCCGCCACTCAACCCGCTGAGGCTTTACGTTATGAATAAGATCCTGTTGCAATGCGACAACCTGTCCAAACGCTATCAGGAAGGCACTGTGCAGACTGACGTGCTGCACAATGTGAGCTTCAGCGTGGGTGAAGGCGAGATGATGGCGATTGTCGGCAGCTCCGGCTCCGGTAAAAGTACCTTATTACATCTGCTGGGCGGGCTGGACACGCCGACCAGCGGCGACGTGATTTTCTCCGGCCAGCCGATGAGCAAGATGTCTTCCGCGGCGAAAGCGGACCTGCGTAACCGCGAGCTGGGCTTTATCTACCAGTTCCACCACCTGCTTCCGGATTTCACGGCGCTGGAAAACGTGGCGATGCCGCTGCTGATTGGTAAAAAGAAACCGGCTGAAATTAATGCCCGTGCCAGCGACATGCTGAAAGCGGTAGGGCTGGGCCATCGCGGTAACCACCGCCCGTCGGAGCTGTCCGGCGGTGAACGTCAGCGTGTGGCCATTGCCCGTGCGCTGGTGAACAACCCGCGTCTGGTGCTGGCGGATGAGCCTACCGGTAACCTCGATGCGCGTAATGCAGACAGTATTTTCCAGCTTCTCGGCGAGCTGAACGCCTCGCAGGGCACGGCGTTTCTGGTGGTCACCCATGACCTGCAGCTGGCAAAACGCATGGGGCGTCAGCTTGAGATGCGCGACGGCCATCTGAACGCGGAACTGACCCTGATGGGAGCAGAGTAATGGCGTCACCGTTATCGTTACTCATCGGTTTACGTTTTAGCCGCGGTCGCCGTCGTGGCGGCATGGTGTCGCTGATCTCCGTTATCTCGACCATCGGTATTGCGCTGGGCGTGGCAGTGCTGATTGTGGGCCTGAGCGCCATGAACGGCTTTGAGCGCGAGTTGAATAACCGAATTCTGGCGGTCGTGCCGCACGGGGAGATCGAGCCGGTTAACCAGCCATGGACAAACTGGAACGATGCGCTCACCAAAGTCGAAAAAGTGCCGGGCATTGCCGCGGCTGCGCCCTACATTAACTTTACCGGGCTGGTGGAGAGCGGGGTAAACCTGCGCGCCATTCAGGTGAAAGGGGTGAATCCCGCTCAGGAAGCGCGTCTTAGCGCGCTACCGAACTATGTGCAGAACGGCGCGTGGGCCAACTTCAAGGCTGGCGAGCAGCAGATCATTATGGGTAAAGGCGTTGCCGATGCCCTGAAGGTGAAGCAGGGCGACTGGGTGTCGATCATGATCCCGAACGCCAGCGCGGATCATAAATTACAGCAGCCTAAACGCGTGCGCCTGCACGTCACCGGTATTCTTCAGCTGAGCGGTCAGCTTGACCATAGCTTTGCAATGGTACCGATGGAGGATGCGCGCCAGTATCTCGATATGGGCGACAGCGTGACGGGCATTGCCATCAAGGTTAACGACGTCTTTAACGCCAACAAACTGGTGCGCGATGCGGGCAGCGTGACTAATAACTATGTCTACATCAAGAGCTGGATCGGCACGTACGGCTATATGTACCGTGATATCCAGATGATCCGCGCCATCATGTATCTGGCAATGGTGCTGGTGATTGGGGTGGCGTGCTTTAATATCGTCTCGACGCTGGTGATGGCGGTCAAAGACAAGAGCGGTGACATTGCCGTGCTGCGCACCCTGGGGGCAAAAGACGGTCTTATTCGCGCCATTTTTGTCTGGTACGGTTTGCTGGCGGGGCTGCTCGGCAGCGTGTGCGGCGTGGTGATTGGCGTAGTGGTTTCCCTGCAACTGACGCCAATTATCAATGGCATAGAAAAGCTGATTGGTCACCAGTTCCTGTCGGGTGATATCTATTTTATTGACTTCCTGCCGTCTGAACTGCACTGGCTGGACGTTTTTTACGTGCTGGTTACAGCACTTTTACTGAGTCTGCTGGCAAGCTGGTACCCGGCGCGTCGCGCAAGCCGAATTGATCCGGCGAGGGTATTAAGTGGCCAGTAATTTCGTCATGATCTAGCGGCTTTCGGGCCGCCAGGTTGAAAGAGGAATGCGTTATGTATTACGGATTTGATATTGGCGGCACCAAGATTGCGCTCGGCGTATTTGATAAAGACCTCAAACTGCAGTGGGAAACCCGCGTTCCCACGCCGCGCGACAGCTACGACGAATTTTTAACCGCCATTGCCGCGCTGGTGACCCAGGCCGATAAACGCTTTGGCGTGAAAGGTAGCGTTGGCATTGGTATTCCGGGGATGCCCGAAACCGACGACGGCACGCTGTATGCCGCCAATGTGCCTGCTGCCAGCGGCAAACCGCTGCGCGCCGATCTCTCCACTCTTCTTGAACGCGACGTGCGTTTAGACAACGATGCCAACTGCTTTGCGCTCTCTGAAGCCTGGGATGATGAATTCCGTCGCTATCCGCTGGTGATGGGGCTGATCCTCGGTACCGGCGTGGGCGGGGGGATTGTCATCAATGGGAAGCCCATCACTGGCCGCAGTTACATCACCGGCGAGTTTGGTCATATCCGCCTGCCGGTGGACGCGCTGGAGGTGGTGGGCCGTGATTTTCCGCTAACCCGCTGCGGCTGCGGCCAGCACGGCTGTATTGAAAACTACCTGTCAGGTCGCGGGTTTGCATGGCTTTACGAACACTTCTATCATCAGAAACTTGAGGCCCCTCAAATCATTACCTTGTGGGAGCAAGGGGATGCGCAGGCGCGTGAGCACGTCGAGCGCTATCTGGATCTGCTGGCGGTATGTCTGGGAAATATTCTCACCATCGTCGACCCGGATCTGCTGGTGATTGGGGGAGGGCTTTCAAACTTTACCGCGATTACGGAACGGTTGTCCGGGCGTTTGCCCCGACATTTATTGCCGGTTGCCCGCGTGCCGCGTATCGAACGTGCGCGACATGGGGACGCAGGAGGCATGCGCGGAGCCGCATTCCTTCATCTCACCGATTAGTTTACGAGGTTTCTATGCTGTCGCGTCGCCAGGGTCGACTCAGCCGTTTTCGCAAAAACAAACGCCGCTTACGTGAGCGCTTGCGCCAGCGGATCTTTTTCAGAGACAGAATAATGCCAGAAGCGATGGATAAACCCAGAGTGGTGGTGCTGACCGGAGCGGGGATCTCCGCGGAGTCAGGAATTCGAACCTTCCGAGCGGCGGATGGGTTGTGGGAAGAGCACCGCGTGGAGGATGTGGCCACGCCGGAAGGTTTTGCCCGCGATCCGGATCTTGTGCAGGCGTTTTACAACGCCCGCCGTCGCCAGCTTCTCCAGCCAGAGATTGCCCCGAATGCGGCGCATCTGGCGCTGGCAAAGCTGGAGGAGGCGCTGGGCGATCGTTTTCTGCTGGTGACGCAGAATATCGATAACCTGCATGAGCGGGCCGGTAACAGGAACATCATCCATATGCACGGTGAGCTGCTCAAAGTTCGCTGCGCATGGAGCGGTCAGGTGCTGGACTGGAAAGAGGACGTGCTGCCAGAGGATAAATGCCACTGCTGCCAGTTCCCGTCACGCCTGCGTCCGCACGTCGTCTGGTTTGGCGAGATGCCGCTGGGCATGGATGAGATCTACAGCGCGCTGGCGATGGCCGACGTATTTATCGCCATCGGCACATCCGGTCATGTTTATCCGGCGGCAGGATTCGTTCACGAAGCGCGACTGCACGGTGCGCATACGGTGGAACTCAACCTTGAGCCAAGCCAGGTTGGCAGCGAGTTTGAAGAGAAGCACTACGGCCTGGCCAGTGCCGTCGTCCCGGCGTTTGTCGACAAGCTGTTGAAAGGGCTGTAACGGCAATCGCGTGAAAAGGCACCCGTCCTGCGGGTGCCTTATTTTTTATGAATGAAAGAACGCCAGCGTCTTCTCCAGCGATTTAGCCTGCTCATCCAGCGACAGCGCCGCCGCAGAGATCTGCTGAACCAGAGAGGCGTTCTGCTGGGTTGTGCTGTCCATCTGGTTAACGGCGGTGCTGACCTGGCTAATCCCCCGATTCTGTTCGTCCAGCGCCTGAACAATATCGTTGATGACCAGATGTACGTGCGATACCGCCTCAATCACCTGTTTCATCATCGCACCGGTTTCATTGACCAGCGCGACGCCTTTGCTGACGCGACCAGAGGACTCGGCAATCAGCTGAGAGATCTCTTTTGCCGCGTTAGCGCTTCGCTGAGCCAGATTACGGACTTCGCCTGCCACCACTGCAAAACCGCGTCCCTGTTCGCCAGCCCGTGCTGCTTCAACGGCCGCATTCAGCGCCAGGATATTAGTCTGGAAGGCGATTCCATCCACGATGCTGTTAATCTCACCAATCTTACGTGCACTCTCATCAATCTCCCCGATCACAACGACCACGTCGTTCACCAGCGTTTCGCCATGTCCGGCGAGCGTCGCGGCGCGATCGGTCAGCGTGGTCGCCTTGTGCGCATTGTCGGCATTATTCTTCACCGTGACCGAAATCTCTTCCATACTGGCAGCCGTTTCAACAATAGCGGCTGCCTGCTCTTCGGTACGCGAGGCGAGGTCAAGATTGCCCGCCGAAATTTCGCTGGTGCCACCGTGTACGGAATGACTGGCTTCGCTGATATTGTCAACGATGCGCTTGAGCTGCATCTGCATGGTATGCAGGGCGTAAAAAATACTTTCGGTATCCCCGGAACGCACCGGGATAGTGTTATTCAGATCCCCGCGGGCGACAGCCAGGGCGATCCCGGCCGCCTCCGAAGGTTCACCCCCCACCGGGCGGTCAACTTTACGGGTAAAGATTTGGGCCATCACCAGGCTAACCGCAACGATGCTTAACACCATCAGGACGATAGCTTTCAGTAAAAATGCGCGCGCTTCGGCCATCACTTCGCTGACCGGCGTGACAATGGCGAGTTTCCATGGCGTCTGGCTGTTACCGACGGCGATCGCCTGCCAGGTGATAAACACCTCCTCCTTCAGCAGCGGATCGTTTATCCGGATAACCTCATGACCGGCAATTTTGCCCGCGTAAGGCTTGCCTGCAGCACGTTTGTCCGGGCTGGACACCACGTTGTTACCTGCTGAAAGGAGCAGGGCGTAGCCGGTGCCATTCCACGGTTTAATCGCCCCAATCATGGCTTGCAGGGTGGCAAGGGAGAAGTCAGAGGTGACCGAGCCCAGGAACTGACCGTCACGCATGATGGGCGCGGCAATTGAGGTGAGCATCACGTCTACGCCGTTGTAGGGGTAAATATAGGGCTCGATGATCACGTCTTTATGCCGTTGCTTCGGCAGCAGATAGTAATCCCCACTGCCAGGCGTTTCGAAATCCGTCAGCAGGTGCAATGCCGGCTTGCCGGTGGCGTCGCGGTCGACATAGCGGGCGTAGCGCCCGGCAGGATCTTCACCGCTTTGACCGGCAAACGTCGTGTCTTTATCGTCGAATGCGTTGGGCTCAAAGGCCATCGACATAGAGAGAAACTGGGGATGAGCTGAGAGGTAATGGATAAGCAACTGGTTGAGACTCTGGCGATCGGCTATCCCCGCATCGCGCAGCGCCAGGGCGCTGTTGCCCATGTCCCGGGCGGCAGCCAGGGCGGCGTCCAGCTGTTTGCCAACCTGCAAAGACTGTACCTCGGCAATTTGACGGATATGTTTTTTGGCCAGAATTTCCTGCTGTGCCATCCACTGCCACATCATAAACCCGATCGTTGCCGTAAAGCCCACCGTCACGGTAAGGAAAATGGACAATAGCATCAACGTCTTGACGCTTATTTTTTGTTTTCGGACCATGGCGTTTTTCATTCTCATCTCCCGTAATGTTGTGCATGTCGGGCAGGCACATATGACTTATCGGATATTTTCTCCTTTTTCTGTAGAGCGCCGGGTATATTTAATTTAAATCGCAGGATATTAAACCCGGTTAATTAGTGTGGATGCTTTTATTTTGTGCATTAAATCAAAATAGCACTCGATAATGCTCGTTATAGTCGTGTAGAAAGAGGATGCTAATAAATATTAAGTTGTAGAGGAGGATGGGATATGTACGGATTTATTGCGCGACAACCCATTTTTAACCCTGAGATGAAAACGGTGGCCTATGAGCTGCTCTTCAGGGACGGGATGACAAACCGTTTTCCGGATGTGTCGGCGGAATATGCCACCTCCAGAATGATTTCCGACCAGTTCTTATGTGTGCCTTCTCAGCGCATCGCCGGGACACATACGTCGTTTATCAACTTCCCTTCACGCATGGTCATTGACCGCAGTGGTGAAGCGCTCGATAAAGAGCATGTGGTTATTGAGATCCTGGAGGATGCTGTGCCGGGGGATGAACTCTTGCAGGCCGTTAAGGAGATGAACGCGCAAGGTTATCAGTTTGCACTTGATGATTTCACCCTTGCACCTGAATGGGATGCTTTTTTACCTTATATTTCCATCCTGAAATTCGATATCAGAAATTACACCTTAGCGCAAATTAAAACGTATCTGAAAGAGCGTAAACATCTGACCGGACATATTAAATATCTCGCTGAAAAAATTGAGACTAAAGAGGAATTCAAACAATACAGGGAAGAGGGATTTTCTCTTTTTCAGGGTTATTTTTTCTGCCGTCCAGAGGTCATTAAATATAAACGGTTGTCGCAAAATCAGCTGGCGATTTTCCGTCTGCAAATGGAAGTGGGTCGCAATAAACCTGATTTTCGCATCATCGAGTCGTTGATTAAAACCGACCTGACGCTCTCCTGGAAAATCATGCGCTACATGAAACACACCGCATTTAAACATATCGGTGCCTGTAATTTCAGTAAGTTGACGCTGAGTGAGGTGCTGAGATACCTCGGAGAAAACCAGCTAAGACGGTTTGTTGCCGTCGTGGTCCTGGCGAGTGCAGGGAATGATACCGTCAGCGAGCTCTACCCCTTGAGTATGATGCGCGGGAAGTTCTGCGAACTGATCGCACAGACGATGAACGAGCCGACGCTGGCTGAAAATGCGTTTATGTGCGGTCTGTTTTCACTGCTCGATACCCTCCTTGAGCTGCCGATGGCAGAGTTGATGAAGCAAATTGCGGTGCCGCAGAATGTGAGCAATGCGTTGTGCCATCAGGAGGGACAGTTAGCCGATATGGTCACGCTTTGCCGTTACTACGAACAGCAACAATGGGAGGAGGCAGCCACGGTCCGTGAGGCGCTGGGTTTGTCGGATGAGGCGGTAGTTGAAGCGATGAGAAAAGCGACCCTCTGGGCAGGGGAGAATGCGGTCAGTTAATCCTTCCTCACGCCGTGCAGGCGGCGCGAGGAAGAACGCGATACCGTTTATCGGCCCGCTTTTAATTTCTGGTAATACTCTTCGTAGAGGCGGCTGGCGTCGCCGACATCATTCTGCCACTCCCCTTTGCTGATGGTCTGGGCATCCGGATAAAGCGATTTATCGTTCGCCACCTCAGGCTTCAGCAGCTTGCGCGCAGCCAGGTTGGGTGTTGGGTAGCCAATCGTCTCAGCAACCTGTTTCGCCACGTCCGGCCGCAGCAGGAAGTTAATCAGCTTTAGCGCACCGTCCACGTTTTTCGCATTGGCCGGGATAGCGAGGCTATCCATCCAGAAGATCCCGCCTTCCTTCGGCCAGACCACCTCAAGCGGCGTGCCGGCCTGACGGGCGACAAAGGCAGAACCATTCCAGACCATCCCCAGATTCACTTCGCCTTCCATATACGGGTTTGCCGGGTTATCAGAGTTGAATGCCGCCACGTTAGGCATCAGCTTTTTCAACTCGTTATACGCTGCTTCGATCTCTTTCGGATCCGTCGTGTTGCCTGAATAGCCCAGCTTGCGCAGCGCCACCTGGAACACTTCGCGCGCATCGTCGGTTAACAACAGGCTGCCTTTGTATTCTGGTTTCCACAGATCGGCCCAGCTTGTCACTGTTTTCGGATCGACGGCATCGCTGTTCACGCCAATCGCGGTCGCACCCCAGATATACGGAATGGAGTAGTCGTTATTGGGGTCGAACGGTTTGTTAAGCATCTCCGGATCGAGATTTGAAAAATTGGTTAGCTTTGTTTTATCGATCTTCTGAATCATGCCCTCTTTGCGCATTTTGTCGACAAAGTAGGTGGAAGGCACGACCAGATCGTACGCGCCGTCCTTGTAGGTTTTCAGCTTGGCGTACATGGTTTCATTCGACTCATAGGTCGAGTAGATAACCTTGATGCCCGTCTCCTTCGTAAACTGCTCCAGCAGTCCCGGCGGCACATACTCGGTCCAGTTATAGAAGTAGAGCGTTTTGCTGTCATCAGCGTGCGCGGCACCCATGCCAAGCACCAGTGCCGCAGCGGCGAGCATTTTTTTCATTTCATTGTCCCCTGAGATTTTGTTTTATCACGAGCAATAACCTGGCTGGCGATCACCAGAACCAGCGAAAACACCAGCAGAATGGTCGCCAGCGCGTTCACCTCAGGTGAAACGCCGACTTTCACCATCGAATAAATTTTCAACGGCAGAATTTCATAGCTCGGCCCGGTCACGAAGGAGGAGACCACCACGTCATCCATCGACAGGGTAAAGCTAAGCAGCCATCCCGCGGCAACAGCGGGCATCGCCAGCGGCAGGATGATTTTGCGCAGGATAGTCATCTCGCTGGCACCCAGATCCTTCGCCGCCTCCAGCATACGCACGTCGAACCCTTTCAGGCGTGCAAAGACCGTCACCACCACAAACGGCAGGCAGAAGGTGATATGGGAAAACAGCAGTGACCAGAAGCCAAGCTGAACGCCGAGCAGCATAAACAGCACCAGCAGCGAAATCGCCATCACGATGTCCGGGGACATCATCACCACAAACAGCATACCGCTAACGAACGGTTTTCCGCGGAATCGGTAGCGATACAACGCCACGGCGGTGAGCGAACCAATCAGCGTGGCGAAGGTGGCGGAGAAGATCGCCATCGTCAGCGAGTGCTGCGCGGCCTGCAGCAGGCTGTCGTTATTCATCAGCAGGCTGTACCAGTCGGTGGTAAAGCCCTGCCAGTTGATCCCAAAACGCGAGCTGTTAAATGAGTTCACGATCAAAATGATAATCGGGATATACAGGTATGCATAAATGGCGGTCATAAAACCGCCGCGAAGCAGTCGACCGATCATTCGAGTTCCACCTTCTTGTTCAGCAGTCGTGAAGCGCGCCAGTAGACCAGCAGCATCAGACCCATCACCACTGTTAGCGTTATGCTGGTGGCGGAGCCGAACGGCCAGTCGCGAATGTTCAGGAACTGGCTCTTGATGACATTACCAATCAGCAGGTTTTTCGCGCCGCCCATCAGGTCAGATACGTAGAAAAGACCCATCGCCGGAAGCATCACCAGCAGACAACCCGCGATAATGCCAGGCATCGTCAGCGGGATGATAATGCGGATAAAAGTCTGCAGCTTATTCGCCCCTAGATCTTTTGCCGCTTCCAGCAGCGGTTTATCCAGCTTCTCAATACTGGAGTAGAGCGGCATCACCATAAACGGCAGCAGGATATAGACCAGACCGATAATGACCGCGCCAGGCGTAAACATGATGCGGATCGGGGTATCGATTACCCCCAGCCACAGCAGAAACGCGTTGAGATAGCCTTTGGTACTGAGGAAAATTTTCAGCCCGTAGATGCGAATGAGTGAGTTGGTCCAGAACGGCACAATCAGTAAAAACAGCAGCAACGGGCGCACCTTTTGCGGCAGACCCGCGAGGAACCATGCGAAAGGATAACCCAGCACCAGGCAGGCAATCGTGGCGATCAGCGCCATATTGAGCGAGTGCAGCAGCACGTCAAAATAGAGCGGATCGAGCAGGCGCGCGTAGTTGTCCAGCGTAAAGACCAGCGAAACGAAGCTAGCGTCATCGCGGGTCAGGAAGCTGGTGGCGATGATCATCAGGTTGGGTAAAAAGACAAACAACACAAGCCAACCGACGATCGTGGCAATCACCACATTCTGGAACTTACTTGTGTTCTTCATCAGCCAGCACAACCTCCCAGCTTTCTACCCAGTTGATAACCATTTTCTGGTCGAGAGAGTGGTCGAAGTCCGGGTCGTCCTCGTTAAAGAACTCACTGACCATCACCATTTTGCCGTTCTCCAGTTCAACGACGGATTCCAGCGTCATCCCTTTGTAGTTGCGTTCGCGGATATAGCCGATGAGCCCTTCGGCCTCGGTGTTGCCGTGAATTTCGTCAACGCGCAGATCTTCCGGGCGCAGCAGAACGTTGAGCTTTTGCCCCTTTTCGACGGGGAAATTTACGGTGATGTTGCACTCGCGACCTTCAACGCTGGCCCGCACGCGCTGGTCATCCAGACGTTCAATCACCGTGGCGTTAAAGATATTGATCTCACCAATGAAGCTCGCGACAAACAGGTTCTTCGGCTCTTCGTAAATTTCACGCGGCGTGCCGTCCTGCTCGATTTTGCCGTCACGCATCACCACGATACGGTCGGACATGGTCAGCGCCTCTTCCTGGTCGTGAGTGACGAAGACAAAGGTAATGCCGAGCTTGCGCTGCAGGGCCTTAAGTTCGTTCTGCATCTGCTTGCGTAGTTTGTAATCCAGCGCGGAGAGGGACTCATCCAGCAGAAGCAGGCGAGGCTTATTGACCACGGCGCGGGCGATGGCCACACGCTGCTGCTGACCACCGGAAAGCTGATGCGGTTTACGCTGGGCAAACGTCTCAAGCTGCACCATGCGCAGGGCGTCGGTGACGCGCGGCTCTATTTCATTCGCCGGGGTTTTTTGCATCCGCAGGCCAAACGCCACGTTCTCAAACACCGTCATGTGCGGGAACAGGGCATAGCTCTGAAAGACCGTATTGACGTGACGATCTTCGGCGGGAACTCGCGTAATATCCTGGTTTTCAAGAAGGATTTGACCGTTATCGACGCTTTCCAGCCCGGCGATAAGGCGCAGTACAGTGGTTTTGCCGCAGCCAGAGGGGCCAAGCAGTGTAAGAAACTCACCGTCATTGATGGTGAGATTGAGGTCGGAAATAACGTCTTTACCATCAAAACTTTTACGAATTCGTTCCAGTTGCACCAGCGGCGCACGTGAACGGGATTGTGTATTCAATTTTTGCGCTGTCCCATATAGACGCCTCAGGCAGCAGACTGAAGCGGGGTTTGTGTGTAACCACCTTGGTGACTCGTAATGAGGGCGGACATTCTACGGCAATCCCCCGCAATCGCCAATCCTTGTCACTGATTCATAAGCTACATTTACTGACGTGTAACGATATAAACGGAAAATATTCTCGTTTGCGGGATAAAAGTGACCTGACGCAATATTTGCGTTTTGATGCTTATTGATAATGTTGTCACAAAAAGTGAGGGTGACTGCATGGATAAATTACTTGAGCGTTTTTTACAGTACGTTTCGCTGGATACCCAATCTAAACCGGGTGTCCGCCAGGTGCCGAGCACCGAAGGCCAGTGGAAGCTATTAAACCTGCTTAAAGAGCAGCTTGACGCCATGGGACTGGTCAACGTCACGTTAAGCGAAAAAGGCACTGTGATGGCAACGCTGCCGGCGAATGTCCCGGGTGACATTCCCGCGATTGGCTTTATCTCCCATGTCGACACCTCTCCGGATTTTAGCGGTAAACATGTGAACCCGCAGATTGTTGAAAACTACCGTGGCGGCGACATTGCGCTGGGGATCGGTGACGAGGTACTTTCCCCGGTGATGTTCCCGGTGCTGCACCAACTGCTGGGTCAGACGCTGATCACCACCGACGGGAAAACGCTGCTGGGGGCGGATGACAAGGCCGGTATCGCGGAAATCATGACGGCGCTGGCGGTACTGAAGGAAAAAAATATCCCCCACGGGGATATCCGGGTGGCTTTTACGCCGGACGAAGAGGTCGGTAAAGGCGCAAAACATTTCGACGTGGAAGCCTTCAACGCGCAGTGGGCGTATACCGTCGATGGCGGCGGTGTTGGTGAACTGGAGTATGAAAACTTCAATGCCGCGTCCGTGACGATCAAAATTGTCGGCAACAATGTTCACCCCGGTTCGGCGAAAGGCGTCATGGTGAACGCGCTGTCGCTGGCCTCCAGAATTCATGCTGAAGTCCCGGCGGATGAGAGCCCTGAACAGACGGAAGGGTATGAAGGGTTCTATCACCTGAGCAGCATCAAAGGCACCGTGGACAGTGCCCAGATGCATTACATCATACGCGATTTTGATCGCAAAGCCTTTGAGGCGCGCAAGCGCAAGATGATGGAGATCGCCAAAAAGGTCGGGAAGGGCTTACACCCTGACTGCTATATCGAGCTCATCATCGAAGACAGTTATTACAATATGCGTGAGAAGGTGATGGCCCATCCGCATATTCTTGATATTGCCCAGCAGGCCATGCGCGACTGCGATATTGAACCGGTATTAAAACCGATTCGCGGCGGTACCGACGGTTCTCAGTTGTCGTTTATGGGACTGCCGTGCCCGAACCTGTTTACCGGTGGCTACAACTATCACGGTAAACATGAGTTCGTCACCCTGGAAGGGATGGAAAAAGCGGTGAAGGTGATTGTGCGGATTGCGGAGTTAACCGCGAAGCGGTAGTCGCGTTTTGCTAAATGTATGCCGGGTGGCGGCTGCGCCTTACCCGGCATACAAAACCCACGATCGTAGGCCCGGTAAGCGAAGCGCCACCGGGCGTTAAGGCAACTCAGTCCTCAAAGAACCAGTACCCGCTGTTGACCAGCGCAGCCAGCATCGCGAGGAAGGACGGATCCTCCAGCGCGTCGCCAAAGGTCTCGGCGGTCAACACCAGATGGCTGGCAATGGCATCCAGCGCCGGACGGTGCGGGGAGTCCAGCTTCTCACCGTTGACGAAGACATCCTCACCAATGCGCAGCACGCGCAATCCGCCCAGACGTACCAGCTTGTCACCCTGCTGAAGGGCATCATAAATCTCGTCGGCCTGATACGGCGGCTCTGGCGGCGCAACGTCCAGCTCATGACGAGACTGGCTGATAAACTCACCAAACCACTGTCTGAAATGTTCCGGCTCGTTGATCAGATCCAGCATCATGCCGCGCAGCTTATCGAGCTCCGCAGGCAGGATGTCTGCCGGATGCTCGCGCGCAGGCACATCCGGATCGCTATAACGATAGCTGCCCAGCTCGCGTTGCAGAACATAATCGGCAAACCCGCTGATCATCTCGCGACCGCTTGGTGCGCGGAACCCGACGGAGTAGTTAAGTGAGTTTTCCAGGGAATAACCTTCATGAGGGAATCCTGGCGGAATATAGAGAATATCACCCGGCTCCAGCTCTTCGTCGATAATCCCTTCAAACGGATCAACCTGAAGCAGATCCGGATGCGGGCAGTGCTGCTTCATGGGCACTTTTTCGCCCACGCGCCAGCGGCGGCGGCCCGTCCCCTGAATGATAAACACGTCGTACTGGTCCAGATGCGGACCCACGCCGCCGCCCGGCACCGAGAAGGAGATCATCAGATCGTCCATGCGCCAGTCGGGCAGGGCACGGAACGGACGCATTAATGCGGCCGTCGGCTCGTGCCAGTGGTTGACCGCCTGCACCAGCAGCGACCAGTTGTTTTCACCGAGATGATCGTAGCTTTCGAAGGGACCGTGGCTGACCTGCCATTTCCCGTCCTGGTGGCTGACCAGGCGGCTGTCGACTTCGTTTTCCATAGCCAGACCGGCCAGCTCATCAGGGGAGATAGGGTCGACAAAATTGCTGAACCCGCGTTTAAGAACCACCGGGCGTTTTTGCCAGTAGCGTTCAATAAACTCGGGCCAGTTAAGTGTTAAGTGATAATCCATATTTTTTTATTCCGCAGGCTCTTACTGACTCGGATTATAACGGAAGCTCAGCCCCCCGGCTGCGAGATCCTCGCATTTTTCACATAACGGGTTAACTATCGTTCGATGCAGGCTGTTGACGGCCAAAAATGACCTCCATTCTGGCGCCGCCCAGCAAACTTTCGCCGGTTTCGATCTTTCCGTCGTACTGGTCAACAATCTCCCGGGCCACGGCGAGTCCCACACCCTGGCCGGGACGCAACGTATCAGCGCGTTGACCGCGATCGAACACCACATCGCGTTTATTGCGCGGGATCCCCGGGCCATCATCCTCAACGATAATATGCAGTTCGTTATCGGTCTGACGCGCAGACACTTCCACGAACTCCAGACAGTATTTGCAGGCGTTATCCAGCAGGTTGCCCATCACTTCCATAAAATCATTTTTCTCACCGACAAAACTTATCTCAGGCGAGATATCGAGGCTGATGTTCACCCCTTTACGCTGATACACCTTGTTGAGGGCGGAAGTGAGGTTATCCAGAAGCGGAGCCACGGGATGCAGCTCGCGGCTCAGCAGCGCGCTTCCGGAACGCATACTGGCACGATGCAGATAATAGCCAATTTGCTGGGAGATACGGCTGATCTGTTCCAGCATGACCGGCTCGGCATCATCCACGCTCAGCGTGGAGCTGCGCATGGAACGCAGAGTACTTTGCATGACCGCCAGCGGCGTTTTCAGGCTGTGGGTCAGGTCGGTCAGAGTGGTACGGTACTTATCATAGCGTTCGCGTTCACTTTTCAGCAGGCGGTTGAGGTTACGTACCAGGCTGGTGAGCTCACGGGTGGTTTCCGGATTAAGCTTCTCGCGATGATGCTCCTCCAGCTCGCGAACCTCTTTCGCCAGTGACTCAATGGGCCGCAGGCTCCACCACGCCGCGACCCACAGCAGCGGGATCACCAGCAGCAGATTCGCCGCAAGCACATAGACGAACCAGCTCCAGACCATATAGGAACGCTTAAGCTCGACCGGAATGGTGTCGATCACCACGATGGTCAGCTGCGGCATATTCAGCGTCGCCGGATAGAGATTAATCGCAACGGAGTGCGTCATCTCGGTTTCGGCATCATCGGCACGGATCTCGTTCAGCTTTTGCTGCAGGGAACGATCTTCCCGGATCAGCGAGCTGGTGGTATTGAGATCGGCTTCAATTTCATGAAATCCGTTGGTTTTGAGCCACTCCGGCCGAATGCTTTTGACCAGCCAGGGGATATCACGCTGCGCCCAGAGTAGCTTGCCCTTTTCGTTATAAATCAGGGCCAGCGTGGGGCTCTGCTGGTTGAGGTTTTCCGGCATCTCGACGGTGATTTTGTTGTTTTCCCACTTCGCCAGGGTATAAAACAAATTGCTTTCGCCACGCAACAGGCGAAAGGTGGTTTTATCGAAGCTGACGCTGTAACCCACCAGCGCGACCATGCCGTAGGAGAGCGACAGCACCAGCACGACGGCAGCCGTTGCCAGTAAAAAACGTACCCGCAGCGACAGGGGCAAAATATGGCGTAAGATCCGTCTCATTTAGCGTAATTCGAACAGATAGCCCTGGCCACGGACGGTAGTAATGACGTCCTGCGGATACTGTGCCTGAATTTTCTTACGTAAACGTCCCATCAGCACATCAATGGTATGGCTCTCGCGCAGTTCGGCATCAGGATAGAGCTGAAGCATTAAGGAATCTTTACTCACTACCTTGCCGCTGTTACGGATCAGCGTTTCCATAATGGTGTATTCGAAGGCGGTTAGCTTGATCACTTCATCGTTGATCGCTAATTCCCGACGGGAGAGGTCAACCTGGAAGGGCGGGATGGAGATAACCTGTGAAGCCAGTCCGCTGTTACGGCGTAGCAGGGCCTGCATGCGGGCCGCCACCTCTTCAATATGAAACGGTTTGGTAACGTAATCATCTGCTCCCGCGCTGAGCACCTCGACTTTATCCTGCCAGCCTTCACGGGCGGTCAGAACCAGAACCGGCAGGGAAACATCATGGCTGCGCCAGCGACGAATCAACGAGAGGCCGTCTTCATCGGGCAGCCCTAAATCGACAATGGCGATATCCGGCAGATGTTCATTGAGATAATAATCGGCTTCTTTTGCATCTTCAGCATCGTCCACCTGATGTCCCATCTCCTGAAGCTGAACCTTCAGGTGATGACGTAGCAATGCGTTATCCTCAACAACCAGTACGCGCATCATCTTTTCTCCCAGAATGAATAGTATGAATAGTTTAACGCTGATTATGTTGCTGTGGGGATAAACATTGAGTAAACCGGGGAAAAGCAACCCCCTTTCCGGGCGGAAAGGGGGGAAGGTACTTTACTTAAGCTCGTCGACCATGGTGATAGCGCGGCCAATGTAGTTCGCCGGAGTCATCGCTTTCAGGCGCGTTTTCTCTTCTTCCGGCAGGGCCAGACCGTCGATAAACTGCTTCATGCCTTCGGCGTCAACGCGTTTGCCGCGGGTCAGCTCTTTCAGTTTCTCGTACGGTTTTTCGATGCCGTAACGACGCATTACGGTCTGAATCGGCTCTGCCAGCACTTCCCAGTTGTGATCCAGCTCGTCCAGCAGACGATCGCGGTTCACTTCCAGTTTGCTCACGCCTTTCAGGGTGGACTGGTAAGCGATCAGCGCGTAGCCAATGCCCACGCCCAGGTTACGCAGTACGGTGGAATCGGTCAGGTCGCGCTGCCAGCGGGATACCGGCAGTTTGCTGGCCATATGCTGCAGTACGGCATTCGCCAGACCCAGGTTGCCTTCGGAGTTTTCGAAGTCGATAGGGTTTACTTTGTGCGGCATGGTTGACGAGCCGATTTCACCGGCGATGGTTTTCTGTTTGAAGTGGTTCAGCGCGATGTAGCCCCACACGTCACGATCGAAGTCGATCAGAATGGTGTTGAAGCGTGCGATGCAGTCAAACAGCTCCGCAATATAGTCATGCGGCTCAATCTGGGTGGTGTACGGGTTCCACTGAATGCCCAGCGAGGTCACGAACTCTTCGCTGAACTGGTGCCAGTCCACTTCCGGGTACGCGGCGATGTGGGCGTTATAGTTACCGACAGCACCGTTGATTTTGCCGAGGATCTCAACCTGCTCCAGCTGACGATACTGGCGCTCCATACGGTACGCCACGTTCGCCATCTCTTTACCCATTGTGGAGGGGGTCGCTGGCTGACCGTGGGTACGGGAAAGCAGCGGGATGTCGCGGTATTCCACGGACAGCGCTTTCACCGCGTCGATGATTTTACGCCAGTATGGCAGCACCACCTCTTTACGTGCGGTGGAGAGCATCAGGGCGTGGGACAGGTTGTTGATGTCTTCTGAGGTACAGGCGAAGTGAATGAACTCAGATACGGCGTGCAGCGCAGGAACACTTTCCACTTTCTCTTTCAGGAAATACTCAACCGCTTTTACGTCGTGGTTGGTGGTGCGCTCAATGGTTTTAATGCGCGCAGCATCTTCTTCGTTGAACTCAGCCACGATTTTATCAAGGTAATCGTTTGCCTGGGCGTCAAAAGCAGGAACTTCCTTGATTGCTGCCTGGGCGGCCAGCTTTTGCAGCCAGCGTACTTCAACCTGAACACGGAACTTCAGCAAACCATATTCGCTGAAGATCCCGCGCAGCGCGCTGACTTTATCGCCGTAGCGTCCATCGACAGGGGATACGGCGGTCAGTGAGGATAATTCCATAATTCGCAACTCCGGGAGGTTAACAATGAGCAAGAATTTGTTTTGCCTGAGTGGTCAGGCGATTACGAGAAAACATTAACTGCAGGCGGCCACCACCAACCTGGTGCCACAGCACGGCGGCACGGATCCCTGCCAGCAGGGAGGCGCGTACTTTTGCCTGTACCTGTGGGCTTTGCAGCACAGCAGGGGAGCCGGTGACCTGAATACGCGGGCCGAGCGGGCTGATGACGTCGACATAAATGCCGGCCATGGCGCTCAGCAGCGTGTCGGACTGCAGGTCAAAATGGTCGAGCTGACGCTGTAACCCGGCAATCCGATCGCCCAGGGTATTGAGCGCGCCTTTTGCCGCGCTCAGTTTACGCTCCAGCACCATCAGGCTTAACGTGTAGCGGGTCAGCTCTGCGTTTAACCCCTGACGGCTACTGGCGTTGAGCACGCCAAGCAGGGTTTCAAGACCGAGACGAAGATTGGTTTCACTGCCGCCGAACACACCCAGGGTAGAGCCGGGGTTGAGGTCGATAACGCTGTTGAGTGAAACGTGCAGGGCATCAGCGTCGCAATGACCCTGATGTGCCAGCTGTTGCACCAGACGGGCTGACTGGCAAATTCCCGCCAGTGCCAGGGTGATGTCATAGTAGTTCTTCGCCACACGGTCTCCTTTATGTGTGCAATCGTGTTAAACAGCGGGCAGCGGCAGGCGCTGTTCAATAATCCCGCCGCCCAGGCAGATTTCGCCGCTGTAGAAGACAGCTGACTGACCCGGGGTGACGGCGGCAACCGGCTCGTCGAAACGCACATCAATGCGATCGTCATCAAGCGCAGTCACGGTGCAGGGAATATCGGTCTGACGGTAACGTGTTTTCACCGTGCAGCGCAGTGTGCCTTTTAACGGCTCACGATCGACCCAGTGCAGCTGTTGCGCGATAAGGCCAACAGACATCAGACGCGGATGGTCGTGTCCCTGGGCCACAACCAGAATATTGTTTTCGACATCTTTGTCGACAACGTACCACGGATCTTCGCTACCCTCTTTGGTCCCGCCGATACCCAGGCCTTTACGCTGGCCGAGCGTGTGGTACATCAGCCCCTGGTGCTGGCCAATTTCGTCGCCATCGACGGTGACAATTTTGCCCGGCTGTGCCGGCAGGTAACGACCGAGGAAATCACGGAACTTGCGCTCGCCGATGAAGCAGATGCCGGTAGAATCTTTTTTCTTCGCGGTGATCAGATCCAGCTCTTCCGCGATTTTACGCACCTGCGGCTTTTCCAGCTCGCCAACCGGGAACAGGCTCTGGGCGATTTGCTCGTGGCTCAGCGTATAGAGGAAGTAGCTCTGATCTTTGTTGCCGTCCAGACCGCGCAGCAGCTGGCTTTTGCCATTCACATCTGCGCGACGCACGTAGTGACCGGTCGCAATGTAGTCTGCGCCCAGATCTTCCGCGGCGAATTCCAGGAAGGCTTTAAATTTGATCTCTTTGTTGCACAGAATATCCGGGTTTGGCGTGCGTCCGGCTTTGTACTCTTCGAGGAACAGTTCAAAAACGTTGTCCCAGTATTCTGCGGCAAAGTTAACGGTGTGCAGTTCAATGCCGAGCTTATCGCACACGGCCTGCGCATCGGCGAGATCCGCTGCGGCAGTGCAGTATTCCTCGCCATCATCTTCCTCCCAGTTCTTCATGAACAGGCCCTCCACCTTATAGCCCTGTTGCTGTAACAGGTAGGCGGAAACGGAGGAATCGACACCGCCGGACATGCCGACGATTACTTTTTTCTGGCTGTTATCTGACATGGAATACTCACGACATTGAACTTCAAGGCGGCGTATTCTATCACGCCCCCCCACCATTGACACCCTCTGTAAACGGCCAGTTAAATGCGCCGATGACATCCAGCGGTAAGCGACCGGCAGATTGCCAGCAGCGAATGCTTTCCGCAACCAGCGGCGAGCGCAGGTTTGGCGCGTTCAGGATCTCGTCGGCGGTGACCCACAGGCAGCGGTCGATATCGTCATCCTGCGGTTCCGTGGCGCACGTTTCGCTAAGCTCAACGGCAAACAAAAAACGCAGGAACGGGGTGCTGTCGGGCGCAATCCACTGGTGCATACGAATGAAGTGCTGGGGCTCAGCGTGAATACCGGTCTCTTCCCACAGCTCGCGTTTCGCCGCCTGCAGCAGGGTCTCATTGGCTTCAAGGTGTCCGGCAGGCTGATTCCACAGCGCTTTGCCGTTAATGCTCTCTTCCACCACAAGGAATTTCCCCTGGGCGTGGACCACACAGGCAACCGTGACATGAGGTTTAAACATAGTGACTCCTTAAGAGGTAACGTCCCGCCATTCACCGTTGGCGAGCGTTTCCAGCGTGTAGTTGCCCATGGCGTAGCGGATCAGGCGCAGGGTCGGAAAGCCAACGTGTGCGGTCATGCGCCGAACCTGACGGTTGCGGCCTTCATAAAGGGTGATTTTGAGCCAGCTGGTCGGAATCGATTTGCGTTCGCGGATAGGCGGGTTGCGCGGCCACAGCCACGCCGGTTCATTCACGCGCTCAATACCTGCGGGCAGGGTGGGGCCATCGTTCAGCGTGACGCCTTTGCGTAATGTTTCCAGCGTCTCGTCATCCGGCTCGCCTTCCACCTGGACGAAGTAAATTTTTCCGGTGCGTTTCCCGGGCTGGGTGAGCTTCGCCTGCAGCGCGCCGTCGTTGGTTAAGACCAGCAGGCCTTCGCTGTCACGGTCCAGACGACCGGCCGCATAGACCCCCTGAACAGGAATGTAGTCCTTCAACGTGCTGCGTCCGGCTTCGTCGGTAAACTGCGGCAAAACATCGTAGGGTTTATTGAACAAAATCACCCGCTTTGGCTGGGTTTGTTGCGGTCTTCTGGCGGCTTGTCGCGAGCTGAATCGCTCAACCCGGTGTTTTGTAAAAGAAGTTTTCTTCATGGTATTTTCAGGCGTTATCAATTGCCGCATTATAGCCTAATAACGAAGACCTTTCATGGCGTCGGACAATCAGGTACTATCGAAGGGCTCATTACAATTTATTAACATAAGATCAGTAACAACCAGAAGCGCTCGAAGGAGAGGTTAATGGAAAGCAAAGTAGTTGTTCCGGCGGAAGGTAAAAAGATCACCCTGCAAAACGGCAAGATTAACGTTCCTCACAATCCGATTATCCCGTTCATCGAAGGTGACGGTATCGGTGTAGACGTTACCCCGGCAATGCTGAAGGTGGTTGATGCCGCTGTTGAGAAAGCCTACAAAGGCGAGCGTAAAATTTCCTGGATGGAAATTTACACCGGTGAGAAATCGACTCAAGTTTATGGCCAGGACGTCTGGCTGCCAGCTGAAACGCTGGACCTGATCCGCGAATACCGCGTTGCTATCAAAGGCCCACTGACGACGCCAGTTGGCGGCGGTATCCGTTCTCTGAACGTGGCACTGCGTCAGGAGCTGGACCTGTACGTCTGTCTGCGTCCGGTTCGTTACTATCAGGGCACCCCAAGCCCGGTTAAGCACCCAGAACTGACCGATATGGTTATCTTCCGCGAAAACTCAGAAGACATCTACGCCGGTATCGAATGGAAAGCTGACTCTGCAGACGCAGAAAAAGTGATTAAATTCCTGCGCGAAGAGATGGGCGTGAAGAAAATTCGCTTCCCTGAGCATTGCGGTATCGGCATCAAGCCATGCTCCGAAGAAGGGACCAAGCGTCTGGTGCGTGCGGCCATTGAATACGCGATCACCAACGACCGTGACTCTGTGACCCTGGTTCACAAAGGCAACATCATGAAGTTCACCGAAGGCGCGTTCAAAGACTGGGGCTACCAGTTGGCGAAAGAAGAGTTCGGCGGCGAGCTGATCGACGGCGGCCCATGGCAGAAAATCAAGAACCCGAACACCGGCAAAGAGATCATCATTAAAGATGTGATCGCCGATGCGTTCCTGCAGCAGATCCTGCTGCGTCCAGCGGAATACGACGTGATCGCCTGTATGAACCTGAACGGTGACTACATCTCTGACGCCCTGGCCGCTCAGGTTGGCGGTATCGGTATCGCCCCTGGCGCGAACATCGGTGACGAGTGCGCCCTGTTCGAAGCGACCCACGGTACTGCGCCAAAATACGCAGGCCAGGACAAAGTGAACCCAGGCTCAATCATCCTGTCCGCAGAGATGATGCTGCGCCATATGGAATGGTTCGAAGCCGCAGACCTGATCGTTAAAGGGATGGAAGGCGCGATCAACGCGAAAACCGTAACTTACGATTTCGAACGTCTGATGGAAGGCGCTAAGCTGCTGAAATGTTCAGAGTTTGGCGACGCGATTATCGCGAACATGTAATCCAGATTCTGGGTTAACCTGTAACGGGAGCCTGAGGGTTCCCGTTTTTTTTGCCTCTGCCTGTGGGAGACAACACGATGTTAGCCACCGTCCTTATCACGGTTGTTGCGTTAATTCATCTCTATATTCTGGTGCTGGAGATGTTTCTGTGGAATACCAAAACCGGTCATAAGGCCTTTAACCTGCGTCCCGACTTTGCGCGCGACACCCGCGTGCTGGCCGCAAATCAGGGGCTTTATAACGGTTTTCTGGCGGCGGGGTTGCTCTGGAGCCTCTGGCTTGGCGAAAAAGGTATTCCGGTGGCGATCTTCTTCCTGGCCTGCGTGTTGATTGCCGGACTATTCGGCGCAGTCACCGCCAGCCGAAAAATTCTTTATGTGCAGGCCATGCCCGCGCTCGCAGCGCTGCTTGCGTTACTCATCTGAAGCAAGGCTTTGGTTGCGGGAAAGCGTCCGATATACTGATGCCTTTACCCTTACTGGTTAGCGACGAGACTGTTATGAACAACACTATCCCATTGAAATATTATGACATTGCCGAGGAATACGCGACGGAAGCGGCAGAGCAGGTCGCTGAGTCTGAGCACGATGCGCTGGCACATTATTTCCAGCTGCTGCTCACCCGTTTAGCGAATAATGAGGAGATAAGCGAGGACGCTCAGCAAGAGATGGCCGCAGAGGCCGGGATCCGCGCTACCCGCATTGATGATATTGCGAATTTCCTCAATCAGTGGGGAAATGAATAACCTGCCTCAAACACCCTTATGCTGATGCTTTGCCTGACCGCTCGGCATCACGCTATCGGACCACAGTCATTTATTCCGCAGAACATGCGACGCCAGTGAGTCGTTTTGCCAGCTCACTGCGGGTGAGTGATTTAGAAAAGTACCATCCCTGGATTAGCGCATCGGGATATCTGTCGGCAATGAAGCGATACTGTATTTCATTTTCCACCCCTTCAAATACCAGGGTTTTATTCAGTTTTGCCAGCGCGTCACTAAAGATCACAAAGATATTTTGCTTATAATGCTCGCTGATGCCATCAACCAGCGACTTATCGATTTTGATTTCATCATATTCGAGCAGCGACAGTCTGGCGAGGTTGGAGTTTTGCACGCCAAAATCATCGATTGATATTTTAACGCCGAGCGCTTTAAGCTCCTGACAAAATCCTTCGAGAATATCGGCACTGGAAACGGCTTTTTCAGATAGCTCAACCTTTACCAGGGAGAGGGGAAGGTGATTGGCCATACAGACTCGCTGCAAAACGTGAATAAACTGGCCGTCTTCAATTTCCTTGCGTCCAACATTCAGTGAGACAATCAGCTGATGTTTAATCGCCAGCGGAGCGATTTCAGAGAGCGATTTTTCGATAATGTTACAATAATATTTTTTATAGAGACCGATCTTCTTAATTAATGGAATGAAAAGCTCTGGGGAGACATCCCCCTGTTTTTGATCGCGCCATCTCGACAGCACTTCTACGCCCACTATTTTTTGATCGTGAATGCGAATAATCGGCTGATAGTTAACGCTGATGGTGTTCGTTAACACGGCTTTAATCAGCGTGCGTTCCAGCGAAAAACGATCTTCATAGAGACGGAAGATAAATAGCGTTATCGCGACCCAGATAAAATATAAAATGACAGCCAGAAGCGCAAAGATAAACGGGGGTAACGAGGCCAGCCCTGCGTCGTGATGCGTCACAATAACACACAGGTCCCAGAAGGCGCTGCACCGGGTAAGGGTCAGGGTAAACAACGTCGAATGCAGCCAGCTCTGCTGCGTTAACTCAGGGGCGGTGGTAAAAAACGTTCTGCCGAGGTCTTTGGTGGTGGCGCTCAGCGAATAGCTTGCCGTAACCGGGGTGAATTTATCGTAAGCATAGCGGGAGGTGAAAATAATAATATTGTTATAAATTGCCGCGTTGCCCGTGAAAAAATCTTTTCTGGAAAACTGCGCCAGCAGAAAGCCTCTCGGCGTTTTATGCAGTTCTGTGGGAAGCGCAACGGGCGTGGCAAGTTTTCCCCAAAACGCGGTACAGACTATTTTTCCATTTTCAATAAAACCGATATCACCGAAATAGAGGCTATCCAGCTTTATTTGTCTGTAGCTATCGAGACTGGATTTATCGCACCCTTGTGTCGTAATACTTTTCAGGGCCAGCGCTACGCTTTGGGAGAGATCTTCTGAATAGCGTAAGAGGGTATGGGATATTTCACGCTGTTTGCTCTTCTGCTGACCCACGATAACAGCATTGACCGCATAAAGAGAGAGGAGGACCAGAAGCGTTGAAACGATAGCAACGGCAATCATTTTTTTCATTTTCCAGCGATCCTGTCCACTCCCTGATTGCTCAAATATTAACACAGCCAGGGCAAGGCACAAGCCCGTCAGTCGCAGCCTGTGAGCGCTATCAGGTGGATGAACTCATACGAAAGCATCAGTTTTTTAAGATAAATCTCAGCTAAGCTTTTTTCATTGCTATTAAGGTACGCCGGTTTTGCCACAGACTTTTCTCCAGAACATCCATGCTTGTTTTTTCTATTAAGGAAAACATCGTGCGCAACGTAACGATCGCTATTGTCAGTGCTGTTTTTCTCTTTCTGAGCGGTATTTTGATCGTTAACGGGCAGTTGGCTAAACAGAATAATATTCATACCGCGACAGCCGTCAGTGCGGCTCAGGTCTGTACCCGTAGCGGACAACGGGTGTCAGGGACAGAGGCCGCGTTAAAACCGCATCAGCGCATCATCATGATCCTGCAGCAGGGATGGAGTCTCATATTGCTCGTTCTCGCGCTGTCCGTGACGGTGGGCATTTTAATCCACCGCTTCAAGGGAAAAAGCACCTCCATTGAAGACGATCTGCGTAAGGCCATTTTGCAGGGGGAGATTGTTCCCTATTATCAGCCCATCGTGAATGGTGATACCGGCGGGTTGTACGGCGTGGAAGTCCTGGCCCGATGGAAACATCCGAAATCAGGCTTTATCCCGCCGGATGTCTTTATCCCGATTGCTGAACGTAGCGGCTTGATTATTCCGCTGACCAAAGGGTTAATGGCGAAAGTGGTTACTCAGCTTAAGCCGCTGTTGTCGAAACTGCCGGACGGCTTTCATATTGGGGTGAACATCAGCGCCAGGCACATCAATGCTCCTTCTTTCATCGGCGATTGCCGCGTGTTCGGCAAAGGATTTCAGGGGAAAGAAGTCAAACTGGTGCTCGAGGTAACCGAGCGTGAGCCGCTGGTTGATAATCCTCACCTGGTGGAAAACCTCAATCTGCTGCATAAGGCTGGTTTTGTCATTGCCCTGGATGATTTTGGTACGGGCTATTCCGGGCTGTCGTGCCTTAATGCGCTTGCCATTGATTACATTAAAATTGATAAGAGTTTTGTGAACCGGGTATCAGAGGAGAAGGACTCCACGATCCTGCTGGACTGCGTTATTGATCTCGCGAAAAAACTCTCATTGCGTATTGTGGCGGAAGGTGTAGAAACGAAGGAGCAACTGGAGTATCTCAACCGTAATGAGATTACCCTGTTACAGGGATATTATTTTGGTAAACCCGTCTCCTATATAGACTTTATTAAAGTCATTTTATCTAAGCCCAGGGAGGCCGTAAGTCTGTAAAAACCTCGCCCTTTGCAGTACGCCAGGAATAAGGCGGTCGCCAGGCGGTGAAAAAAGAAATAAAGACGAGCTTCTGTTGTATGCTTAAGTGCAATTCATTTTCCTCTTATCCTGAGCTTTGTTACAGTGACAAGAGTTGTCAGCCAGGGACGTCAGGCGTGATAAGGTGGAATAGCTCGTGCATGTGAAAAATACTTTTTACACAACAACCATTACCGTCATCATTGTCTCCTTGATCATCTCGCTGTCGCTTGCCGTCCAAATTGCCACGTCCAGACAGCAGTCAATCCAGCAAATTAATACCAGCGTCGCCAACCTTAGCCATACCCTTGATGTCTACACCGAGGGGATCATGCGCCAGAGTGAAATGTTAATTACTACCGTTTCCGACATGATCGAAATTTATGGCATGACCGCGCAACAGGCGATCAATATTCAGCGGATGATAAACGATCAGGATAATCTTCTTACCCAGATTAATAATGTGGTTGTTTACAATGCACAGGGCGATATCTTTACCGCATTGCACGAAAGTTTTACCGGGCCGCGTAAAGGCTCGGACAGAGAATTTTTTATCTACCATAAGGAAAATAAAAATCAGCAGATTTTTATTGGTGAGCCGGTGGTAAGCAGAACCAATGGTAAATGGGTGATCACCATCAGTCGACGCCTTGAAACCCCTTCCGGGGCTTTTAACGGTGTCGTGGTGGTCACGCTGGGTATCGAGAATTTTCTCGCGCTGTACGGGCAGATTAATATCGGTCACTCGGGAGTGATTGGCTTAACGACACAATCTGGCGTGTTACTGGTCCGTTATCCTTTTAAAAATACCTATATTGGCACCATTGTTTCTGACTCACCCCTCTTCAGGAAATACCTCAAGGTACAAAATACAGGGATAGCCAGCTCCATCTCGCGGTTTGATAAAATCGAGCGCATTTATGCCTATGAGAAAAACAAACGCTATGGGTTGGTCACCACCGTGGCCGTCAGCATTGATGAAGCTCTCTCTGCCTGGCGCAAACAGGCCATTCAGCTGGCGGTACTGATTTTTGTTTTCGCGGCGATACTCATCGTTGCGTCATGGTTCCTCTATTCCGACTTGTCCCGAAAAGCGCGGGATAACAAAGCGCTAAAAATTATCGCCTCTGAGGATGCGCTGACCGGGCTGTACAACCGCCGCATCTTTGATGAAAGGATCCTCTCGGAAATCGCGCGGTGTGCTGCCCATGACGCACCGATATCAATGCTCCTTGTGGATGTGGATTACTTTAAAAAATACAACGATAACTACGGTCATCCGGAAGGGGACCGGTGCCTGGCATTGCTGGGTAACAGTCTCCGGGAGAGCCTGACCCGTGATAACCAGACTGTGGCGCGATATGGCGGAGAGGAGTTCGCTCTGATATTACCTGATACGGATATTCAGGAGGCGCTTCGTCTGGCGCAGACCATTATTCGCAATGTCTATTCCCTGCAAATCGATCATGCTTTTAGCCCCTTCAGGCGAGTTACCGTCAGCGTCGGGATTTCCACTGCGCGCGCTGTCGACATCGCAGGCAGCCAGCAGAACCTGATTATTGCCGCTGACCAGGCGCTCTACCAGGCAAAACGCGCCGGACGTAATCGTTATGCGTTTGTCGGGCTATGAGCAAAAAAAAGCCCACTCAGGAGTGGGCAAGAAATGCTGGAAGCAATGTGAGCAATGTCGTACTGAATACCTGAGTGTTTCTCTCAACTATTCAGTGTTGAGAAAGATAATCTTTCTCAACAAAAGATGCAACCCTACATTTCATGTGGCGCGATCTGTCCGCTGGCTAATCGTTACGCACTCTCTCGTTGTGATGCTTATCACGAATTTCCTTTCTCAGATCCTGTGCTATTCTTTTTTGTGTCGTTGATTTAATGACAAAAACCATACAGAGAGGAACGTTATGGGAATTTTATCCTGGATTATCTTTGGGCTTATTGCGGGTATTCTGGCGAAGTGGATCATGCCGGGCAAAGATGGCGGTGGGTTTATCGTCACCGTAATACTGGGTATTGTCGGCGCGGTAGTCGGCGGCTGGATCAGTACGTTGTTCGGGTTTGGCAAGGTCGATGGCTTTAACTTCGGTAGTTTCGCCGTCGCGGTGATTGGTGCACTGGTTGTTCTGTTTATCTACAGAAAGATCAAAAGCTAAGCCCTGTAAGCGTTAAAAAAGGCTGCCAGATGGCGGCCTTTTTACGTTGCGGGTTTACCACCAGCCAAGCTGCGTGCCGGCAAACGCCGCGAGGGCAACGATCAGCATAATGACGGTTGTTTTGCGCATTTATGCTCCTGGAGCCGCATAACCGCCGACAAAAAACCATGTTAAAAAGACCACCGCCGTTATAAAAATAACGACCGGGAAGAGGATCCCTATTCTCATACCATCACCTGTTTCGGTTTCTATAACGCCGTAGAGTGTACGGGGTTAATCCATAGTGAGAAAGCGTGTTTTGCTTTTTCCTTTCTTATCCTGATACATCGCGACGTCCGCGGCACGTAACGCGCTGTCCGGATCGGTTGCGCCTGGGTCAACTTCGATAACGCCGAGGCTGGCTCCCGGATAGATAATGTGAACGCTGCCCAGCCAGTATTCACCGGCAATACAGGCGCTGAGACGCGTTTTGAGCAGGGTGACCTGCGTGATATCGCCTTCACTGTGGGGCTGGCCCAGCGACGCCACCAGAAACTCATCACCACCCAGCCGGCCAATGATGTCGTCCTGCTGCTTTCCTTCCGTCAGACGCTTGCCCACTTCAACCAGGAACTGGTCACCGGCTTCGTGTCCATAACGGTCGTTAATCAGTTTGAAATCATCCAGATCGATAAACGCGATGATGGCGTTACGCTTCAGGTGCCGGGCCAGCGAAAACAGGGTGGTCAGATCCTCAAACAGGGCACGACGGTTGGGTAAACCGGTCAGGGCATCGGTATAAGAGTGCGCAATGAGGGCCGCGTTGGCTTCACGAAGTTGAGTGACCAGCGACTCCTTCTGGATGTACTGGCCAATCAAACCCGCGAATAATCTCAGCACCTGCTCACCGCGCTCGCTGAGGGGTTTCTTCGCCGTGCTGGTGGCGCAGAGCGTTCCGTACAATGAACCATCGGCAAGATGGACGGGAATGCTCATATAGGTAGTAATGCCAAGCGCTTTTGCCGCTTCACATTCAGGCCAGCGTTCGGGGACGTCGTTACTGAACAGGGTATCGCTATCCAGCGCGCGCTTGCACAGCGTTTCATCCCAGGGAACGCTCAACCCTTCGGGGATCGTCATCTGCTTGCTGTTGCGGGCGTAGAGGATATGCTGCAGCCGGGCCTGGATATCAACTTTAGTGAGGTAAGTTGACTCCATGTCGGTCACGATCTCCAGCATCTCCAGTAACTGACGAACGAGGCTTTCAAGGGATTGTTCAGTGGCGAGGGTTTCTGAAACACGGGCAAGGATAATATCCGACATGACGTAGAATGACTCCCAGGCAGAAGACGTCTGCATCTGCATGTTATGCTGAATTTTTAGGCTTCAGCCATAGTAAAACATGAATATAAAAAATTTAATATATGCGCGGGTTGGGGGAGAGGGCGAAAAAAGCCCCGGCGTTGAGGACCGGGGCAAAGACATCTTGATTACGGAATGATGTTCTCTGGTCATATCGAGAACATTCCGCACTATAGGCTGGAAAAGTGCAGTTAAAATGGAGAAATCATGGAGAACGCGGCACTGGCCCGTTACCCTTAGCCTGTCAAGATGTCAAAAGGATCAATAAGATGAGATTTCTGCTTCTGGCCCTTGCGCTACCGCTGGCGGCCTGCACCACAAAAACTCCCCCACCGGATGCGCCTCAGCCACCGCATGCTATCGGGATGGCTAACCCGGCTTCCGTTTACTGTCTGGAAAAAGGGGGGGAACAGATCCCGATCCAGAGCCCACAGGGCGTGCGCACGGAGTGCAAATTACCCGATGGTAAAGTGATCGATGAATGGGACCTCTACCGTCGCGATCACCCGCAACCCGCCAGGTGACAGCGGGGCCGGGATTGCGATACACTTCTCTTTAGGATTATTCTTAGCCAGTTTCTGGCCATCGTTATCGTGAGAGAAGTATGTTTCAGCTTAAACCGGGCAGCATGGCGTTGATCGTGGGTGCCCGCACGGCGTCAGGCCGTCGCAATATTGGTAAATCTGTTGAGTTATTTGGCCTTTGCCAGCCCGGCCTGCGCTTCGTTAACCCGGTTAACGGCGTAATGACACAATTACCCGCCACGGCAGATCGCGCACTTTGGCTGGTGACGGGTGATGTCTACGCCTTTGACAATCAGCATGGCTTTGCGTTTGTTCGCGCCGAACATCTGATGCCGCTCAACCCGGATGAAGCACCGCAGATTCTCGGTGAACTCACCGTCAGCTGATTACAGATGGCGCAGCCAGTCAGCTAAGACCTGCGCGTGATTTTGTTCCGTGTTTTTGGCAGCAAACAGCAGCGTGACGGTCTGCTTTTTGGCCCGCGCCGCCAGACGCATGCCGTCGTCCACATGCTGCGCCAGCTCTTCCCGATAGGCCTGACTGAAGGCCGCGAAATCAAGAGTTTCGCTGTGAAAGGCCTTGCGTAATTCATTCGACGGCGCGAGCGCTTTACACCATTCATCATAGGCGAGGTCCGTTTTTTTAACCCCGCGCGGCCACAGTCGGTCCACCAGCACCCGATAGCCGTCGTCCGGGCTAGCCTGTTCGTATACCCGTTTGCATTGAATCATGATCCCACCCTCCCAATTTAAGGTATTGTGATAACTGCAAAAGATCGGTAGTCTGAGGTTCCTTATGTTATCTGATAATTCTCTGGCATAAGGAACCTTTCATGGAACACCTCCCGGTTAAAACGACGCTGCGCATTGCGCTGGTTGGCGACTACAATCCCGCTGTTATTGCGCATCAGGCGATCCCGTTGGCCATTGACGATGCCGCTGCCGTCCTTGACCTCACCGCCGATTACGACTGGCTTGCCACCACGGAGCTCACCAGCCCGGAAGATCTGGTGGGCTACGATGCCATCTGGCTGGTTCCTGCAAGTCCCTATAAAAACACGGAAGCCGCTTTTATCGCCGCGCGCTACGCCCGTGAAAACGGCATTCCGTTCCTGGGCACCTGCGGTGGGTTCCAGCATGCGCTGATCGAGTATGCCCGTAATGTGTTGGGCTGGAGCGATGCGGCACACGCTGAGACGGATACCGAAGGCACTATGGTGATTGCGCCGCTCACCTGCTCGCTGGTGGAAAAAACCGATGCCATTGAGCTGCGTAATAATACGCTGATTGCGAAAGCGTACGGTAAGCCGGAAATTGAAGAGGGGTATCACTGTAATTATGGCGTGTCGCCGGCCTTTGCCCAGGCGCTGGAGAGCGGTGATATGCATGTCACAGGCTGGGACGATCAGGGAGAAATTCGTGCCGCGGAACTGGTTACCCACCCGTTCTTTGTGATCACCTTATTCCAGCATGAGCGTGCTGCGCTGGAAGGCCGTCCGGTGGTGCTGGTACAGGCGATGCTGCGCGCGGCCCGCGGATAAAAAAGGCAGACCCGAGGGTCTGCCTCCGTGTTTAACGGGGCGCGATCTCCCGGTCTCGCCCGGCCAGCATGCCGCAGACGGCCATGATCACAGCGGCCAGCGCGCAGCCCAGAAGCGGGAGACGCCAGTCTCCCGTGGAATCATGAATTTTCCCCATTACCGGCGGGCCGCAGGCCGCGAGCAGATAACCAATCGACTGTGCCATGCCGGACAGCGCCGCCGCCTGATGCGCAGAGCTGGCGCGCAGGCCGATGAACGTCAGACCGAGGATCATCGTTGCCCCGGTACCAAAGCCAAACACCAGCGTCCACATTACCGCCAGCTCAGGCATAAACCACAGGCCCGCCGCACTCACCGCGCACATCAGCGCCACCGCGCCGGCGATGCCCCGCTGATCCTTCAGACGGTGGAGGATCAGCGGAACGGCAAGACCCGGTACCGCCGTGGCCAGCTGTAAAAGTCCATGCACCGAGCCGGCCTGCGCTTCGCTGTAGCCGTGGCTGAGCAGTATCGCCGGCAGCCAGCCGATGATGACGTAGTAAATCAGCGAGTTGATCCCCAAAAAGAGCGTCACCTGCCAGGCGAGAGCCGAGCGCCAGATGGCGCGGTTATGCAGCGCGCCAGCGCCCGTGACCGTCGCGGCGTGTTCCTGACGCCACTGCGGCAGCCACAGCAGCAGCGCGAGCAGTGGAAATACCATCAGCATCAGCAGCGCGCCATGCCAGCCCGCCGCCCCCTGCGCCAGGGGAACAATCAGTGCCGAGCCGAACGCCGCCGACACGCCCATCGTCAGGGAATAGGCACCGGTGAGTTTCGCCACCTGGCCGGGAAAGTCACGTTTAATTAACCCGGGTAACAGTACATTGCCGAGCGCAATGCCGCAGCCTATCACCGCCGTTCCAGCGAAAAGCGCAGCGGCGGAGGGCAGGGAGCGCACGGCAATCCCGGCGCAAATCAACAGCAGGGCGATAAACAGGCTGCGCTCCATGCCGATGCGCCGGGCCACACCGGCTGCAAGCGGCGAGACCAGAGCGAAGGCCAGCAGCGGCAGGGTGGTCAGCAGACCGGTTTGCGCCGTGCTTAAGCCATAATCAAGACGAATAGTATCGAGCAGCGGGGCTGCCCCGGTAAAGGTGACGCGAAGCGTTGTGGCAATCATCAGGATGCCTGCGATCAGCAGCACGCCGTGTTTTCCTGAGGTGCGAAGTGCAGTAGTCATTTTGTTCTCATACGTTCAAGCGAGTGCACACCATACCGATTTTCGCGGCGGTTGAAATCAGGCTAAAATGACAGTTTATCGCTAAAATCGGACAACCTGATGATTGGTCTGGGACTGGACGGCTACGATCCTGATAGCCAGCACGATGCGGCCGTCGCATTTCGCATTCGCGTGGTGGCAGAGGAACAATATATTCCGCTTCATCACCACCGCAAGGGACAGCTAATTCTGGCTCTTGGCGGGGCGATCACCTGCGAAGTGGAAAATGCCATGCTGATGGTGCCGCCTCAGTATGCCGTCTGGATCCCCGGCCAGATGCCGCACAGCAACAGAGCCACGCCGGGGGCACAACTCTGCTTTCTGTTCATTGAACCGGGGGCCGCGCGGTTGCCCGACCGCTGCTGCACCCTGAAAATCTCCCCGCTGGTACGGGAATTGATTTTATCGCTGGCAGAAAAATCACGTGAACAGTTGCACCTTGCGGCCACCTCGCGGCTGGTGAATGTCCTGTTTGATGAACTGCCGCTCCAGCGCCAGGAGCATCTGCAACTGCCCGTCTCACCCCATCCCAAAATCCGGCTGATGAGCGAGAAGATGGCGGAAGAGCCGGCGGCCTGGCAGACGCTGGCGCAGTGGGCAAGCCACTTTGCCATGAGCGAACGCAACCTGGCACGGCTGGTGGTGAAAGAGACCGGCTTGAGCTTTCGCCGCTGGCGTCACCAGCTGCAGTTGATTGTGGCGTTACAGCATTTGATTAGCGGCAAATCAGTGCAGCAGGTGGCTCAGTCACTGGGCTATGACTCGACCACCGCGTTTATCACCATGTTTAAAAAGGGGCTGGGTCAGACGCCGGCGCGTTATATGGCCAGCCTGACTACGACTTCCCGATAAACAGCGAGACAAGACCCGCCGCAATCAGCGGGCCCACCGGAACGCCGCGAAAGAGCGCCACACCCAGCACGGTGCCCACCAGCAGGCCCGCTACCAGCGAGGGCTGGCTGCTCATCAGCGTGACGCCGCGTCCCCCCAGCCACGAAACAAAAATCCCCACCGCGATCGCCACCAGCGATTTCCAGTTGACGAACGAGTGCAGCAGCGTTGAGGCGGGAAGGGTACCGCTGGCGATGGGCGCCATCACCCCAATGGTTAAAATGATGATCCCGATGGTCAGCCCTTGTTTTTCTATCCACGGGAAAAAGGTATTTAGCGGCGTTACGCGCACAATGATAAGCACCAGAATCGAGATGGCGACGGTAGTGTTATGGCTGATAAAGCCGAGCGCGGCGAGCGCCAGCAGAATGAGCAAAGTCGGGTCAAACATAGGGGAATCCTTGCCAGAAAAATGATCCTGCTTACTGTACGCGGAAAAACGGTGGACAGGTTTAAAAAGATTTTTATCGCTGTCATAACCTTGTCATTTACGCGGATTAAAACGAAGGGAGATATCGCAAAAGGGGTCGCCATCATGAACGATCACATGTTTGTCGAAACGCTGATTATCTCCTCATCGTTTTTCGCCATCGCCGTTATTCTGGTCGCTTCCGTGCTGCTTCTGGAAAGAAAAGGCTGACAGGAGCGCCAGCCAGCGCGGTCAGGCTCTGTGGAACGCCACCAGCTCTGGACGGGCGATGCGCAGGTAATCCTGGGTGTCCATAATCACGGATTTCTCCAGCAGACCAGCGTTAAACGCGATTTCGTCAACGCGCTCGAACAGCAGCGGGTCGGCAACCAGCGCCAGATCAGGATGGAAGCTAAAGGGCGGGATGGCGCCAAACACGCAGGCGGTGAGAGCATCGACCTCAGCCGGGCTGGCGAGAGAGGCTTTCAGCCCACCAAAATGGCTGGCAAGCTGGCTCAGGTCGGCCTGCAGATCGGCGGCCAGGATTGCCAGAACGTGTTTTTTTACGCCGTTTCCCTTCACTTTGCACACCAGCGCTTTTGCCCCCTGGCGCAGTTCGGTCCCGCGAATTTCACTTACCGCTTCGCATTTTCCGACCGCCTCATGCTCCATGATGCGAAACCGTGCGCCCTGCTCGGTGAGTAAAGTAATCAGTTGCTGATGGGTTCCTGCCCCAATAACCTCGCCAGTCATAACGTTTTCCCGGTGAAAATCCAGTAGGTAGCCTTCTACATTAGCACGGGATGTACGGGGTCGAAAGAAAACAGCCAGCGGGTTCGCTGGCTGTTGGATTATGCGTTGCTGGTGGCGGACTGCTTGTGAAACAGCTCCCTGAACACGGGATAAATATCATCCTGGTCACGGATGTGCTGCATGGCAAAATTATCAAACATCGACTGCAGATGTTCATACTCCCGCCACAGGGTCTGGTGTGCGCGACGGGTGATTTCGATATAGCTGTAGTAACGCACCACCGGCAGAATCTTTTTCGCCAGAATTTCGTGACACAGCGGTGAGTCATCTGCCCAGTTATCGCCGTCCGACGCCTGCGCGGCATAGATGTTCCACTGCGCCGGGTCGTAACGCTCTTTCACCACTTCATCCATCAGCTTCAGCGCGCTCGAGACGATGGTGCCCCCGGTCTCCTGAGAGTAGAAGAACTCATGTTCATCCACCTCTTTGGCCTGGGTATGGTGGCGAATATAGACCACTTCCACGTTCTTATACGTTCGGCTCAGGAACAGGTAGAGCAGAATATAAAAACGCTTCGCCATATCTTTGGTGGCCTGGTCCATTGAGCCGGATACGTCCATCAGACAGAACATCACTGCCTGGCTGGAGGGTTCCGGACGCTTTTCGTAGTTCTTGTAGCGCAGATCAAAGGTGTCGATAAACGGTACCCGGTCGATCTTCGCTCTCAGCTCGGCAATCTCTTTACGCAGGCGCTCCTCTTCCAGCAGTTGCGCCGGTTCGCTGTTTTCCACCACCTTCAGGCTGCTCTCCAGTTCACGCAGCTCACGACGTTTTCCTGCCGTCATGGCCGTGCGTCGCGCCAGCGAGTTCTGCAGCGAACGCACGACGCTGATATTGGCGGGCACGCCGTTGGCGGTATAACCCGCGCGATGGGTTTTGTATTCATTGAGCTGACGGTGCTGATTCTTTTTCAGATTCGGCAGCGCCAGGTCTTCGAACAGCAGGTCGAGATATTCATCTTTTGAGATCTGGAAGACAAATTCGTCCTGACCTTCACCGTCCTGGCTGGCCTGTCCCTGACCGCTTCCTGAACCACCGCCGCCGCCCTGAGGACGCTCAATTCTGTCGTTCTGAACGAAGTGGTCATTACCTGGGTGTACGCGATGGCGCAGGCCGCCTCGCCCTTGATGAAACATCGGTTCGCTGATGTCATCGGTGGGGATGGAGACAGACTCGCCGCTGTCGACGTCGGTCACCGAGCGTTTGTTGATGGCCTCGGAGATAGACTGTTTAATTTGCGCTTTATAACGACGCAAGAAGCGCTGGCGGTTCACCGTGCTCTTGTTTTTGCCGTTAAGACGCCGGTCAATAAACCAGGTCATATACCCCCCGTACTGCATTTGCCAACTTGCATTTTGTAGGCCCGGCAGGCGTTAAACGCCACCGGGCACTTGTTTTAAGACGATTTACGCACACGCAGATACCATTCGCAGAGCAGGCGAACCTGTTTGCGGGTGTAGCCTTTCTCCATCATACGGTCGACAAAATCGTCGTGCTTTTTCTGTTCATCGGTTGAGGTTTTGGTGTTAAACGAGATCACCGGCAACAGCTCTTCGGTATTAGAGAACATTTTCTTCTCAATGACCGTGCGCAGCTTCTCGTAGCTGGTCCAGTTCGGATTGCGGCCGTTGTTGTGCGCTCTGGCGCGCAGGACGAAGTTCACAATCTCGTTACGGAAGTCTTTCGGGTTGCTGATCCCGGCCGGCTTCTCGATTTTTTCCAGCTCCGCGTTCAGGGATTCACGGTCAAACAGCTGGCCGGTATCCGGGTCGCGGTATTCCTGATCCTGGATCCAGAAGTCAGCGTAGGTGACATAACGGTCGAAAATGTTCTGCCCGTATTCTGAATAGGACTCCAGGTAGGCCGTCTGGATCTCTTTGCCAATGAACTCGGCGTATTTTGGAATAAGGTAACCTTTCAGGAACTCCAGGTAGCGTTCAGCCTGCTCCTGTGGGAACTGCTCGCGTTCGATTTGCTGCTCCAGCACGTAGAACAGATGAACCGGGTTAGCCGCCACTTCCGCATGGTCGAAGTTAAAGACGCGGGAGAGGATCTTAAACGCAAAACGCGTGGACAGACCGTTCATCCCTTCATCAACCCCGGCGTAATCGCGGTATTCCTGATAGGACTTCGCTTTCGGGTCGGTATCTTTCAGGCTTTCACCATCGTATACGCGCATTTTTGAGTAGATGCTGGAGTTTTCGGGCTCTTTCAGACGCGACAGGATAGAGAAGCGTGACAGCGTTTCCAGGGTGCCGGGCGCGCATGGGGCATGCGCCAGCTCACTGTGATTAAGCAATTTCTCGTAAATTTTGATCTCTTCGGAGATCCGCAGGCAATAAGGCACTTTGACGATGTAAACGCGGTCAAGGAAGGCCTCATTGTTTTTGTTATTACGGAAAGTCACCCATTCAGATTCGTTCGAGTGGGCGAGAATGATCCCGTTAAACGGCAGGGCGGAGATACCTTCCGTCCCGTTATAGTTCCCTTCCTGGGTCGCCGTCAGCAGTGGATGCAGCACTTTGATCGGTGCTTTAAACATCTCGACGAATTCCATTATCCCCTGGTTTGCGCGGCAGAGCGCGCCGGAGTAACCGTAGGCATCCGGGTCATTCTGCGCGAAGTTTTCCAGCTTACGGATATCGACTTTACCCACCAGAGCGGAGATGTCCTGGTTGTTCTCATCCCCGGGTTCTGTTTTCGCGATGGCAATCTGTTCCAGGATAGACGGCCAGACTTTCACCACGCGGAATTTGGTGATGTCGCCGCCAAACTCGTGCAGACGTTTCGCCGCCCACGGCGACATGATGGTGCCGAGATAGCGACGCGGGATGCCATACTCTTTATCCAGAATTTGCGCATCTTCCTGCGGGTTAAACAGGCACAGCGGATGGTCGTTGACCGGGCTGCGCTCGCCGTTCGCGCTCAGCACATAGATAGGTACGCGCTGCATCAACGACTTCAGGCGTTCTGCCAGCGAGGACTTACCGCCCCCCACCGGACCGAGTAAATAGAGGATCTGTTTCTTCTCTTCCAGGCCCTGAGCAGCATGCTTCAGGTAAGAGACGATTTGTTCAATGGCATCTTCCATACCATAGAACTCTTCAAACGCCGGGTAGCGGGCGACCACCCGATTCGAAAAGAGACGGGAAAGCCGGGGTTCCAGGGCAGTATCAACCATGTTTGGCTCACCAATAGCCATCAATAGCCGTTCTGCCGCATTGGCATAAGCACTGCGATCTTGCCGACAGATGGTAAGAAACTCCTGCAGTGTGAACTCTTCGTCCTTGGCAGCTTCATAACGCTGGCGATAGTGATCGAATATATTCATGGCATGCCGTCCTTTCGTTTTTTAGCACAGGATAAGAGCCGTTCGTATGAGTAGTGGAGGCTCCCGGAAGAGGATCTCTCGCACCTCACTGCCAGAGCAGCAACCTGTGTGCCAGGTCGGACGCTAAGCACCGCGGGGTGTTCAGGAAAACTCTTCTTAAATTAAAGCGTAGATGGCATTTGCAAAACTTGCATGCCGATAAAATCTAATTTCAATGACATATCAATAACTCATCCAAAAATTTCCACTGTGGTGATAAGGCAAATGCCCCTTTTTCATACAGTGGTCATATAAATGAAAGCGGGTTGTCATCTGAAAAGTTAAAAATAATGGGTTAATCAGACTGATTAGCAGGCAAAAAATTTTGGGATGTACGGGAATGGCGGTTACACTTCACCCGCTGATTATTTGACTACAGGAAAGAATGGATTGTGACCAAACTCAAACTTCTGGCATTGGGCATCCTTGCCGCGACCGCAGTAAGCACCGCACAGGCGGAAAGTCAGTGGACGGTTGGCGCGGGCGTTGGCGTCATTAACAGCCCGTACAAACAGTATGACCGTGATCTTTATCCCGTTCCCGTTGTCACCTATGAAGGCGATAACGTCTGGTTCCATGGGCTCGGCGGTGGCTACTATTTGTGGAACGATACGGCCGATAAGCTCTCCATTATGGCTTACTACGACCCAACGCACTTCAAGCCGGGCGACAGCGACAGCCACGCGCTTCGTCAGCTCGACAAGCGTAAAGGCACCCTGATGGCTGGGCTTTCCTATGTGCATAACACCCAGTACGGTTTCCTGCGTACTGCCCTCGCGGGTGACACGCTGGATAACAGCAACGGCTTTATCTGGGATCTGGCGTGGTTATACCGCTACACCAACGGTGCACTGACCCTGACGCCAGGTATCGGTGTGCAGTACAACAGCGAGAACTACAACGACTACTATTACGGCGTCTCTAAAAACGAATCCCGTCGCAGTGGTCTGAAAAGCTACAGCGCTGATGATGGCTGGAATCCCTACCTGGAGCTGACTGCTAGCTATAACTTCCTCGGGGACTGGAGCGTATACGGTACTGGCCGTTACGAGCGTCTGAGCGATGAGGTGAAAGACAGCCCGATGGTCGACAAGTCCTGGGCAGGCATTTTCTCAGTCGGTGTGACCTACAAGTTCTGATTGCACTACTAACGTGCAGTCCGTGCATTAAAACGGGGCGCTTGCGCCCCGTTTGCTTTGATATGGTGCAGAGAAGCACAATCCCCTAGCGCTTCACAATCTTGATTGCCTGTCCTAAGCGAGAGGGTTTTTCATCGCTCGCTTTCTGCGGCGTGCTCACGCAAGCGGTTTCCACACAGACAAATGTTTTATACCCCTCATCCGTCATGTCGGCCATGCTGACAGAAAGCGCCGGGCCCGGGTTCCAGCCCACCACGTCGCTGTGATGATGATGAACCACTTCGATGCCACGGTTCAGGGCGCCGTCGTGGATCACACTGCAGGCTTCCGGATGCAGATAGACGCGGTCGGTACGGTCAGGGAAAGTCTGTACCCCGTCGCTCAGTTTACCTTCTTTCGCGTTGTCGACTTTGTCGATATACGTATCGCCAAGGCCGCTCACCTTCACCGCGCCGATGTCACCCACGTGGAAGTAGGTATGCAGGGCAGAGGTGGTTTCGAACTCACCGTGGGCTTCCAGTTCAATTTCACAGGTCTTACCCAGCTTAAAGCGGGCGTACAGGGTGAAATCATGCGGCCAGAGGGCGCGGGTTTGATCATTCGCCTGAAGTTCAAAGGTCAGCACGGCACCGTTGTCATCTTCATTATGCGCTTTCAGGGGCCACTGCTGGTTACGGGCAAACCCGTGGGAAGGCAGACCCGGCTGTGCGGACGGGCCAAACCATGGCCAGCAGATCGGTACGCCACCGCGGATGGCTGCCCCTTTTTTAAAAGAGGTCGCATCGCTCAGCCATAAAGCTTCTGCTTCACCTTCCGGTTTCCAGGAGAGCAGGTGAGCGCCGTTCAGTGCCACGGAGGCTTTAACGCGCGGATGGTCAACGACGATGACATCGGCACCGTCAATCTGACGGCGGGAAAGCACAGGGGTAAGCTGTTCGACTACCGGAAGTGCAAAAATTTTATTAATCATTAAGCAATCCTCTGTCTTGGCAATAAAAAAGGCGACCGAAGTCGCCTTTTTGGATCAAACACTCATCTCAACTTATTTGGAGATGTGAGCGATCAGGTCCAGTACTTTGTTAGAGTAGCCGGTTTCGTTGTCGTACCAGGATACCAGTTTAACGAAGTTGTCGTTCAGTGCGATACCTGCTTTAGCATCGAACACGGAAGTGCACACTTCGCCGTTGAAATCGGTAGATACAACGTCGTCTTCGGTGTAACCCAGAACGCCTTTCATTGCGCCTTCGGAAGCAGCTTTGATTGCTTTCTTAATTTCTTCATAAGAAGCAGCTTTTTCCAGACGAACGGTCAGGTCAACAACGGATACGTTAGGAGTTGGAACGCGGAACGCCATACCAGTCAGTTTGCCGTTCAGTTCTGGCAGTACTTTACCTACTGCTTTAGCAGCACCGGTAGAGGATGGGATGATGTTCTGAGCCGCGCCACGGCCGCCGCGCCAGTCTTTGTGAGACGGGCCGTCAACGGTTTTCTGAGTAGCGGTGGTTGCGTGAACGGTAGTCATCAGACCTTCGATGATGCCGAAGTTGTCGTTGATAACTTTAGCCAGCGGTGCCAGGCAGTTGGTGGTGCAGGATGCGTTAGAAACGATGTCCTGGCCAGCGTAAGTCTCGAAGTTTGCACCACGAACGAACATTGGGGTGTTGTCTTTGGAAGGACCCGTCAGAACAACTTTTTTCGCACCCGCAGTGATGTGTTTACGTGCAGTTTCGTCGGTCAGGAAGATACCGGTTGCTTCAGCAACAACATCAACACCGATTTCGTTCCATTTCAGGTTAGCTGGGTCTTTCTCAGCAGTAACGCGGATGGTTTTGCCGTTAACAACCAGGTGGCCGTCTTTCACTTCAACGGTGCCGTCGAAACGACCGTGAGTTGAGTCGTACTTCAGCATGTACGCCATGTATTCAGCGTCCAGGAGATCGTTGATACCAACGATTTCGATGTCAGAACGTTTCTGAGCAGCACGGAAAACAATACGGCCGATACGGCCAAAACCGTTGATACCTACTTTGATAGTCATATATTCCACCAGCTATTTGTTAGTGAATAAAAGGTTGCCTGTAAAATTACAAAAACCTTACGCAGCGTCAAGCGGAATCGTGTCAATCATTGCGACAAATCAATCCTGTGACTAACGTTTGTGCGACTGACTCGCCTCACTTTCCCTTTGAGCTTGCAACCACATGGGGGCTGCGCCCGGGATTTTAAAGTCCTCTCAGGATAAAAATGTGAACATGATCACAATTGCCTGACCGCCTTTTCGCGACACATAAGTTTAGATCAAAAGTGCACGCAAGGGTGTTAATGTTTTGTTAGAATCCGGGTTAAAAGATGTCTGTTTCTACAGCGAGATGTAAGCCTATGTCGAACCAACGTAACCCTGACGATTTGAAAAAAAACCTCACAGAAATGCAGTTTTACGTGACGCAGAATCACGGCACGGAACCGCCGTTCACCGGACGTTTACTGCATAACAAACGCGATGGCGTTTACCACTGTCTGGTCTGTGATGCGCCATTGTTCAATTCCCAGACGAAATACGATTCTGGCTGCGGCTGGCCGAGCTTTTACGAGCCGGTGAGCGACGAGGCAATCCGCTACCTGACTGACTCATCCCATGGCATGGTGCGCACGGAAATACGTTGCGGCAACTGTGATGCGCACCTGGGTCACGTCTTCCCGGATGGACCACAGCCAACGGGCGAGCGTTTCTGCGTCAATTCAGCCTCCCTGAGCTTCAGCGACGATGAAAACGGCGACCAGATCAAAGGTTGAAAAAACGATTCAGCAAATTATTCCTGCTAAAGGGAGCGATTGTGAATATTAAAGAGATGATTAGCGGTATGACGCCGGAGATTTATCAGCGCCTGGTCACCGCCGTTGAGCTCGGAAAATGGCCTGATGGCGTCGCGCTGACGCCGGAGCAAAAAGAGAACAGCCTGCAACTGGTCATGCTGTGGCAGGCGCGCAATAACACCGACGCGCAGCACATGACCATCGACACCAACGGCCAGATGGTGATGAAGAGCAAGCGTGAGCTGAAAGAAGAGTTCGGCATCACGCCGAAGCCGATTGCCACTTTCAAATAATGATCTCAATGTAGGCCGGGTAAGCGTTAGCGCCACCCGGCACAATACTGCTTAGTGCGGGATCCCCAACGACGCCGCCAGCTGCTTCGCTAACTGGTTTTCGTCATCCGCGCCATACTCCCAGAACATCGCCCCGGCGAGGCCTTTCGCTTTGATATAGTCCGCTTTGATGGCAACGGAACGTGGGTTCTCATACGAAATCGCAAACAGCGCGTTGCCATCGGCACCCTTCACCGAGAGCCACGGCACTTTCGCCTGGTCGTCCCAGTGCTCTGTAAAGCGCTTCTGCGGATCGTTCAACAGCTTCTTCACGATGTCGTTGTACTTCACGTAGGTATCTTTGGTCAGGTCATAGCCGAGTGACCTGAACAACCCGATCTCCTGTGGCCCGAAGTAGGGCTGGGTAACTGGATTTTTTTGTGCGTCGGGTTTGCTCCAGTCAATGCCCGGCTCCACGGCTCGTTTCGGCACGCGGCCATAGAAACCGATTCCGAGGTTCATCTGCTGCGGCTTCAGCCCGGCGGCCAGATAGTTGTTCACCACAAAATTGACGCTGTATTTATCTGCGGCGGCCACCGTCGGCCAGGTGCTGGAGTCATACAAATTGGCGTTGAAATATTGCGTTCCGTACGCCATGTCGTAGGTCATCAGGTTGATGTAGTCGAGCAGGGGAGCGATGGCGCTGACATCCACCCAGCTTTTCGGACTTTCTGCGTTGGCGCCCACTGCAATGGTCACCAGCTTTTTGTGCCCGAAGGCGGCGCGCATCTCTTTTAGCAGGGCGGTGAAGTTATCCCGGTCGGCGGGCTGGCTTGCAACCAGACCCCATGCGCCATTCACCGGGTACTCCCAGTCGAGATCGATCCCGTCCAGACCGTACTTGTCGACAATCTCCTGCGCGGAGCGGATAAACACCGCGCGGCTCTCTTTGGTTGCCGCTGCGCCAGAGAAACCGCGTGCGCCCCAGCCGCCGACGGAGAGCAGGACCTTAAGGTTCGGGTTTTGTTTGCGCAGGGTCGGGATGAATGCGAGGTCGGAGGCGACTTTGGGTGATAACCAGATCTGGTGCAGCCTGGTCGAGTCTTTCAGCGCGGCGTTGGTTTCGTCTTTTTCGTCGTTATAGATCAGACCAAACGAGTAGTTGAGATGTGTAATCTGGCGGACGTCTAATTTGTTGATGTCGCCACCCGGTCCGGCAGTGACGTCACCTCCGCCATTAAAGTAGCCCACGGACATCAGGTTACTGGCAGAAGCAACGGAAGCGCACAGCAGGGGCAATACTGCCAGCAAAGGCATACGTTTCATACAAGTTCCTCTTTGACATAATAAAATTAACCACGCCACGGAAAAGGCGTGGCGAAAAAACAACCTGATGAGAATAGCATTGCCGCTTCGCTGAGGATGCGAGGGAGTTCACTTTATGGGGATTGGGGAAGAAATGCCGGGTGGCGCTGCGCTTACCCGGCCTACAAAACCAAAGAAAGTAGGCCGGGTAAGGCGAAGCCGCCACCCGGCATAAAAGACTACGCCTGCGTTTCCAGCCAGTCTTCGAGCGTATACAGCGTCGCGCCTTCCGCGGCCATGTCCATAAACGCCTGGGCACTGTACTGCGGCTGAATATTCACCCCACGGCAACCATCGGTGATGACGCTGACGGTATAGCCTAACTGGAGCGCGTCCAGCACGGTAAATTTCACGCAGTAATCGGTTGCCAGCCCCAGCACAATCAGCTCCGTGATTTCATGGTGACGTAACCACGCGTCCAGCGCCGTTTTCTGGCGATGCCCGTTATCAAAAAACGCGCTGTAGCTGTCGATAGCAGGGTTTTCCCCTTTATGGAACACCGCATCGATGGCTTTCTGTTTCAGGAGCGGATGCAGCTCCGCGCCTTGTGTCTGCTGTACGCAGTGATCCGGCCAGAAGGTTTGTGACAACCCGTCGAGTTCTCCCTGAGTGAATGGCTCGACGTGATGCTGGCTGGCAAAGCTGCCGTGATTCGCCGGGTGCCAGTCCTGGCTTGCGACAACGGCTTCACCGCGGGCTTTGCACCAGTCAATCAGCGTGTTGGCCACGTCAACGGTGCTGTCACCTTCGGCGACGGCCAGCGCACCGCCCGCGCAGAAATCATTTTGCAAATCGACCAGTAGCAGGGCGCGTTGCTTCATGAGACCTCCTTATTCGTCAGGCGTCAGTTCGCCGCGCAGGTTTTGCATCATCGCGCTGCGAATGGACTGAATATCCAGATCCTGGCTCAGTAAATAGTGAAGTTTAGTCAGCGTTGCCTCAACGGTCATGTCGAAGCCGCTGATCACCCCCGCATGCGCCAGCGCGTTGCCGGTGGCATAGCCGCCCATATTGACTTTACCGGACATGCACTGCGTCAGGTTCACCACCACAATTCCGCGCTCGCTGGCCTCCTGAAGCTCTTTCAGGAATTCGCCGTTCTGCGGCGCATTGCCCACGCCATAGGAGCGCAAAATCAGCGCTTTCACCGGCTGGCGCAGGAAGTTACGCACCACGTCGGCAGAGATCCCCGGGTAGATGGTGACCACGCCAATCGGTTGCGGCGTGATCGGATGCACAATCAGCTCGCCTGCGGTGTTTGGCGCAGGCGGGGTTCCCAGACGACGAATATGAATACCGGCTTCCAGCAGCGGCTGAAGGTTGGGCGAAGCGAATGCGTCAAACCCGTCGGCATGGGCTTTGGTGGTGCGGTTGCCCCGATACAGGCGGTTGTTAAAGAACAACGACACTTCGTTAATTGGGTAATTCGCCGCTACGTACAGGGAGTTCAGCAGGTTGATCTGGCCGTCGGAGCGCAGCTCCGCCAGCGGAATTTGCGAGCCTGTCACGATAACCGGCTTGCTCAGATTCTCCAGCATGAAGGAGAGCGCCGAGGCGGTAAAGGCCATGGTGTCGGTACCGTGGAGGATCACGAAACCGTCATACTGGTCGTAATGGGCTTTGATGTCATCCGCGATGTGCTGCCAGTCTTCTGGCGTCATATCGGAGGAGTCCATCAGCGGCTCATACTCGTGGATAGTGAAGTCAGGCATTTCCGGACGATGGAATTCTGGCATCAGCGCAAGCTGACGCTGAAGGTGGCCGGAGACGGGGATATAGCCGTTTTCAGAGCGTTGCATACCGATGGTACCGCCAGTGTAGGCTACATAAATCGATTTCTTCTGCATGGTAGTGAGTTCTTGTTCTTCAAAAGAAAAAAATCCCCTCTTCGCGAGAAGAGGGGACGGTTTTTAACGGACGTTCGCGCAGGTCAGGCAAAACGCGTAACGACTTTGTGGATCATTAAAGGCCGCGAGCTTATCGCTTTCCGCTTTCATCGCTTTTGCCGCCGTGGCGACGGGCGCAGGCAGATAGGCCTGCAGCGCCTCCGGCAGCATGGCGCGCACGGAGCCGGACATGCTGTCCATGACCATATCGAAGAACGACGGCTCGTCCTGATAGTATTCAACATGCCACTGTTTCAGCTTCGCCAGTTCAGCAGCCTTCTTCACCGCGTCATCGAAGTCGCCCAGGCTGTCGACCAGACCGTTGCTCTTCGCATCCTGGCCGGTCCAGACGTGGCCCTGGGCAATCTGGTCGATCTGCTCAGGCGTCTTTTTACGCGAATCCGCCACCAGAGTGATAAAGCGTTTATAGCCGTTCTCAATGCTGAGCTGCATCATCTGAGAGACTTCCGGCGGCAGAGATTTTGTCACCGACACGTCCGCCAGCGGGGAGGTCGCCACGCCGTCGGTATGCACGCCCAGAGAATCCAGGCTGTTTTCCACGGTGTTGATCACCCCGAAGATGCCAATTGATCCGGTCAATGTGCTTGGGTTAGCCACAATGTAGTTAGCGGGAGTGGAGATCCAGTACCCCCCGGAGGCGGCCATTCCGCCCATTGAGACGACGACCGGCTTGCCGGCGGCACGCGCGGCAGCCAGTTCAGCGCGGATCACCTCGGAGGCGCTGACGCTGCCACCAGGGCTGTTCACCCGCAGCACAATCGCTTTCACTTTCGGATCCAGGCGCGCATCGCGGATTTGTGATGCCGTGGTATCACCGCCCACGTTCCCCGGGGTCTCCTGACCGTCCATGATGGCACCGTTGGCAAAGACCACCGCGACGCTGTCACCGCTCTCATCCGGTTTTTTCGCCGAGTAGTCGTACATGCTGATGGCGCTGTAATTTTTGTCCTCTTTGCTCCAGCCAAACTGTTTGCTCAGGGATTTTTCAATTTCGGCGCTGGTGCCCAGGGCATCAACCAGTTTGTTATCAAGAGCATATTTCGCGGTATCGCCATCCACTTTACGCAGGCCGTCCAGCACGCTCTGTGCGCCAGGGAACACCTGTTCCGGCGTAATCTGGCGGTTAGCGGCAACGGTGCCCAGATAGTTCTGCCACAGTTCGCCAATCCAGCGGCTGTCCGCTTCACGGGCGGCAGGGGACATATCATCGCGGATAAACGGCTCAACGGCCGACTTATAAGTCCCGACGCGGAAGACGTGGGTGGTGACCTTCAGCTTGTCGAGCAGCGATTTGTAATACAGCCCGTTGGTGGCAAAACCGTGCAGATCGACCGTGCCCTGCGGGGAGAGCCAGATCTTATTGGCAAAGCTCGCCAGATAATATTGCCCCTGGCTGTAGCTGTCGCCCACGGCAATCACCGGCTTGCCGCTGTCGCGGAATTCGCGCAGCGCTTTACCGATGTACTGCATGGAAGGCTGATCGCCGCCGGCAAAATCTTTCAGATCCAGCACGATCCCGGTGATGTTACGGTCGTCTTTGGCCTGACGAATGGTATCGACAATATCAAACAGGGAATTTTCCTGCAGACGGTCTGATGTCGCGCCAAACAGCTGGCGGCTGATTACCCCCAGACGGCTGCTGGCAGACGGTTTATCAACAATAACGCCGGTGATATCGAGTAACAGCGCCCCGCGAGTCGAATGCTGCGCCTGATTCGCGTTACTGATGTGCATCCAGATGCCCGCGCAAACCAGAACCAGGAAAATGAAGAAGATGTTCATCACCAGGTTGCGGACGAAGTTGAGCAGTCGCCACGTCCATTTAAAGAAACCGGCAAAGATTCGCCAAAGGGTTCGCATGTATTCTCCCTAACCAGAAAATGACTGTTTCCGTCGCCACTGGACGGTAATGTTGGGTTATCGTAATGACCCAACCGCCACTTGTCAGCAGGAATCGCCTGCCAGGCTGTAACAAAATCTGCCGTCGTGTTAATTTTGTGAGTAAATTTCAAGAAAGGAGTTAACCAATGGATGCACTCGAACTGCTTGTTAACCGCCGTAGCGCTTCACGTCTGGCCGAACCGGCCCCGGCGGGCGAACAGCTGGAGAACATTCTGCGTGCCGGTATGCGTGCCCCCGATCATGGCACTCTGCAGCCGTGGCACTTCTTTGTGATTGAAGGCGAAGGCCGCGATCGTTTCAGCCAGCTGCTGGAGCAGGGCGCGGTGGCTGCAGGGCAGGATGAGAAAGGTATCGACAAGGCGCGTAATGCTCCGTTCCGCGCCCCGATGATCATCGCTGTCGTGGCAAAATGCCAGGCTGACCATAAGGTGCCGGTCTGGGAACAGGAAATGTCTGCCGGCTGCGCCGTGATGGCGATGCAAATGGCCGCTGTCGCGCAAGGCTTCAACGGCATCTGGCGCACCGGTCCGCTGACCGAAAGCCCGGCGGTCCGTGACGGTTTTGGCTGCGGCGAGCATGACAAAATTGTCGGCTTCCTCTATCTCGGTACCCCGCAGCTTAAAGCCTCCAGCACCATCAGCGTGCCGGACACCACGCCTTTCGTCAGCCGTTTCTGATAACGCACGCTAAACTGTCTGGATTCTGAGCATCTGCCGCAGAATTCAGACAGTCATACTTACCTCTTTATGGAATGAGCGCTACCATAGCGCGATTGAGATGACAGGAGACGTCCATGAGCGAGCAAACCATTCGTTTAACGCAGTACAGCCACGGAGCCGGTTGCGGTTGTAAAATTTCCCCGAAAGTGCTGGAGACCATCCTGCACAGCGAACAGGCGAAGTTTGTCGACCCGAACCTGCTTGTCGGCAACGAAACGCGTGACGATGCAGCGGTTTATGACCTGGGTAACGGCACCAGCATTATCAGCACCACCGACTTCTTTATGCCGATTGTCGACAACCCGTTCGACTTTGGGCGTATTGCGGCCACTAACGCCATCAGCGATATCTTCGCCATGGGCGGCAAACCGATTATGGCGATCGCTATTCTGGGCTGGCCGATCAACACCATCCCGCCAGAAGTTGCCCGCGAGGTGATAGATGGCGGGCGTTTCGCCTGTCAGCAGGCGGGGATTGCGCTGGCCGGTGGTCACTCGATTGATGCGCCGGAGCCTATCTTTGGGCTGGCCGTCACCGGTGTGGTGCCGACCGAGCGCGTGAAGCGTAACAGCACCGCGCAGGCGGGCTGCAAGCTGTTCCTCACCAAGCCGCTGGGTATTGGCGTGCTGACCACCGCCGAGAAAAAATCCCTTCTGAAACCAGAGCACCAGGGGCTGGCGACAGAAGTCATGTGCCAGATGAACCTCGCGGGTGCCGCTTTCGCCAATATCGACGGCGTGAAGGCGATGACCGACGTGACCGGTTTCGGTCTGCTGGGGCACCTCTCCGAAGTGTGTCAGGGGGCGGGCGTGCAGGCGCAGGTCTGGTATCAGGACGTGCCGAAACTGCCGGGCGTGGAAGAGTACATTGCTCAGGGCGCAGTCCCGGGCGGTACCCGGCGCAACTTCGCCAGCTACGGTCATCTGATGGGCGACATGCCTGAAGAATGGCGCAACCTGCTGTGCGATCCGCAAACTTCCGGCGGTCTGCTGCTGGCGGTTACGCCGGAGTCCGAAGCCGAAGTTCAGGCGACGGCTGCCGAGTTTGGCATTACCCTGACGGCGATCGGCGAGCTGGTGACCGCACGCGGTGGCCGACCGATGATTGAGATTCGTTAATTCGATGCGGTTGTTTATTGCCGAAAAGCCGAGTCTGGCGCGAGCCATCGCCGATGTGCTGCCTAAACCGCATCGCAAAGGCGACGGCTTTATTGAATGCGGTAACGGGCAGGTGGTCACCTGGTGTATTGGTCACCTGCTTGAGCAGGCGCAGCCGGATGTCTATGACAGCCGCTACGCCCGCTGGAATCTGAATGATTTGCCCATCGTGCCCGAAAAATGGCGCCTGCAGCCCCGACCTTCGGTCACCAAACAGCTCAACGTGATCAAGCGCTTCCTGCATGAAGCGGCTGAGATCGTGCACGCGGGTGACCCGGACAGGGAAGGGCAGCTGCTGGTGGATGAAGTGCTGGACTACCTGGAGCTGGCACCGGAAAAGCGCCAGCGGGTACAACGCTGCCTGATCAACGACCTCAACCCGCAGGCCGTTGAACGCGCGATCTCGCGTCTGCGCGCCAACAGCGAGTTTATCCCGCTGTGCGTCTCCGCGCTAGCCCGTGCGCGTGCGGACTGGCTGTACGGCATCAACATGACCCGCGCCTACACCATCCTCGGGCGTAACGCTGGCTATCAGGGCGTGCTCTCCGTGGGCCGCGTGCAGACGCCGGTGCTGGGGCTGGTGGTGCGTCGCGACGAAGAGATTGAGAATTTCGTCGCCAAAGATTTCTTTGAAGTGAAAGCGCATATCGTCACGCCGAAAGAGGAGCGCTTTACCGCTGTCTGGCAGCCGAGCGATGCCTGCGAATCGTATCAGGATGAAGAGGGGCGGTTGCTGCATCGTCCGCTGGCGGAGCATGTGGTTAACCGCATCACCGGGCAACCGGCCATCGTGACCAGCTATAACGATAAACGGGAATCAGAACCCGCGCCGCTGCCGTTTTCACTTTCTGCCCTGCAGATTGAGGCCGCGAAGCGCTTTGGGCTTAGCGCGCAGAACGTGCTGGACATCTGCCAGAAGCTGTATGAAACCCACAAGCTCATCACCTATCCGCGTTCGGACAGTCGTTACCTGCCGGAAGAGCATTTTGCCGGACGCCACGCGGTGATGAACGCCATTAGCGTCCACGCGCCGGATCTGCTGCCGAAGCCGGCGGTGAACCCGGACACTCACAACCGCTGCTGGGATGATAAGAAGGTGGATGCCCACCACGCGATTATCCCGACGGCCCGCGCCAGCAGCGTTAACCTGACGGATAACGAAGCGAAGGTCTATAACCTGATCGCCCGTCAGTACCTGATGCAGTTCTGCCCGGATGCGGTGTTCCGCAAATGCGTTATCGAACTGGACATTGCCAAAGGCAAGTTTGTCGCCAAAGCGCGCTTCCTCGCGGAAGCGGGCTGGCGCACCCTGCTTGGCAGTAAAGAGCGCGACGAAGAGAACGACGGCACGCCGCTGCCGGTGGTGGCTAAAGACGACGAGCTGCTGTGCGAGAAAGGGGAAGTGGTTGAGCGCCAGACGCAGCCGCCGCGCCATTTCACCGATGCGACGCTGCTGTCGGCGATGACCGGGATAGCCCGGTTTGTGCAGGATAAAGATCTGAAGAAGATCCTGCGCGCCACCGACGGTCTGGGCACCGAAGCGACCCGTGCCGGAATCATCGAGCTGCTGTTTAAACGCGGTTTCCTGGAGAAAAAAGGACGCTATATCCATTCGACTGAGCCGGGACGCGCCCTGATTCATTCCCTGCCGGAGCTGGCCGCAAGGCCGGACATGACCGCGCATTGGGAATCGGTGCTGACGCAGATCAGCGAAAAGCAGTGTCGTTATCAGGACTTTATGCAGCCGCTGGTGGGGACGCTTTATCAGCTGATCGATCAGGCGCGCAGCACGCCGGTGAAGCGGTTCAGAGGAATGGTGGCACCGGGTAGCGGTGCGAAGAAACCGTTTAAGAAGAAAAAAAGCGCGGCCTGATACGCCCGGTTTTCTCCCTCTCCCCGTGGGAGAGGGCCGGGGTGAGGGCACCCGGCCGCACGATAAAGCTTAAATCACACCCTGCCCAATCATCGCATCCGCCACCTTGACGAACCCGGCGATATTCGCGCCGCGCACGTAGTTGGTTTGCGACGCCTCTCCGCCGTACTCCACGCAGGCGTGGTGAATATCCAGCATGATATGGTGCAGACGCGCATCCACTTTCTCCGCTTTCCAGCCGAGACGCGCGGCGTTTTGCGCCATCTCCAGACCGGAGGTTGCCACGCCGCCTGCGTTGGCGGCTTTGCCCGGTGCAAACAGCACGCCCGCTTCCAGGAACAGATCGGTCGCCTCGATGGTGGTCGGCATATTGGCCCCTTCGGCCACCGCCTTCACGCCATTGCTAATTAATGTCCGCGCGGCGTCCACATCCAGTTCGTTCTGCGTGGCGCACGGCAGGGCAATATCCACCGGCACGCTCCACGGCTGTTTGCCTTCCAGCCAGGTCAGGCCAAACTCTGCGGCATAGTCGGCGAGACGGCCATCGCGGCTGGCTTTGATTTCGCACAAGCGCGCCAGCTTTTCCGCCGTAAAGCCCGCTTCATCCACCACCGTGCCTCGGGAGTCTGACGCCGTCACCACGCGGGCGCCAAACTGCATCGCTTTTTCGATAGCATACTGCGCCACGTTACCGGAGCCGGACACCGCCACGCGCATCCCTTCAAAGCCCAGGCCGTGGCGCTTGAGCATCGCCTCAGTGAAATAGACCAGGCCGTAGCCCGTGGCCTCCGGGCGGATCAGGCTGCCGCCGAAGGACAACCCTTTGCCGGTGAAGACACAGGCGCTGTTGTTGGAGAGCTTTTTCATCATCCCTGCCATAAAACCCACTTCGCGTGCTCCGACGCCGATATCTCCCGCTGGCACGTCGGTATCCGGACCAAGGTGGCGATAGAGTTCGGTCATCAGCGCCTGACAGAAACGCATCACTTCGCCTTCGCTTTTGCCTTTGGGATCGAAATCACTTCCGCCTTTACCGCCACCCATCGGCAGGGTGGTCAGCGCATTTTTAAAGGTTTGCTCGAAGCCGAGGAATTTGAGAATCGACAGGTTAACAGAGGGGTGGAAACGCATCCCGCCCTTAAACGGCCCGATGGCGGAGTTAAACTGCACGCGCCACGCGCGGTTAACCTGAACCTGATTACGATCGTCCACCCAGGTCACGCGAAACTGGATAACGCGCTCTGGTTCAACCAGGCGCTCAAGCAGAGACAGCTGACGATAACGTGGATTTTCTTCAAGGAAAGGCCACAGGGTGGTCATCACTTCACGAACGGCCTGGGCAAACTCGCTTTGATGCGGGTCGCGCTGCTGAACATGGGCAAGGAAACTTTCCAGAGAGCGTGTCTGATCCATAGATATAAGAACCTCTTATAGTTATTTGTGTCTATTGCTTATGCAATTTGTGTTGTTTTTTTGACTATACCACCCGCACCGCTTTGTGAAGCAAGCAGAAATTCATGCCGAAAGGGAAATTAATGACCCGGGCCGGGTCATAACAAAAAGCGATGGCGAGATAAATTAAAGGTTCCGCGTGGATTAACCGTTATAGTCTTTATCAGGACACGACAGGAAGATAAGTCTATGAACCGTTATGTATTCACCGCGTTATGTTTGATGTTCTCGGCCGGCGCGCAGGCTGACCGTATTCGCCCGGATGTGGAAGTGAATGTCCCGCCAGAGGTCTTTAGTTCCAGCGGCCAGAGAGCGCAGCCCTGTAACCAGTGCTGCATCTATCAGGATCAGAACTATTCCGAAGGGGCGGTGGTGAAGGCGGACGGTGTGCTGCTGCAGTGCCAGCGCGATGAGCGCGCCATCAGCACGAACCCGCTGGTCTGGCGTCGCGTAAAACAATAAACGCTTCCAGCAGCGGAATATCGGCCGGGGCTAAGGGGTAGCTGAACGCCTCTTCCGGCGTACACCACACCAGCGCGCTGTGGTAGTGCGCTGTGAGCTCGCCGCTAAAAGCGGGAACGTGCCAGGCATGCAAGTGGATCAACCGCTGCGAGACCTCCCGCTGGTGGCTGGCGACATACTGGCCTGGCTGGGCCGCAATACCGAGTTCTTCCTGCAGTTCGCGGATAAGCGCCTCCGGTTGTGTTTCGCCGGATTCCACCTTTCCGCCGGCGAATTCCCACATCCCCGGTTGGTCAGCGTGAGCAGGGCGCTGTGCCAGTAAAATGTTGCCGTCTTTTTCGATGATGGCCGCAACGACATCGACTGTTTTTAGCATGGGCGTCAATACTTAATAACGAAAAACACCATATTATCGTGCCCTTTGTCAGAGTCCAGCCATCAGGAGAATCCGGTGAAAGAGACGCACACCTGGGTCGATCCCATCCCAACCCTTCCGGCGAGTTTAAAACCGATTGCCGCCATGCAGAAAAAACATTTTGGTGCCGTGCTAAACCCCACGCGCTGGTGGGGACGTATGCCGCGTCTTTTCTGGCTGGTGGCGCTGTTTGTCGGTTTTCTGGAGCGTCGTCACGCGCGCCTGACGCCCGAACTGCGCTCCCTGCTCATGACGCGGGTATCGCAACTCTGCCACTGCGCTTTCTGTATCGATGCCAATAGCCTGCGGCTGGCCGAACGCTGTGGGGCGCTGGATAAAGTTCAGGCCGTGAGTAACTGGCAAGACTCCGCGCTGTTCACGAGTCAGGAGCGTGCGGCGCTGGCCTACGCCGAGGCGGTGACCGCCACGCCGCCCCGGGCGGATGAGGCCATCCGAACGGCGCTGAAACATCACTTCACGGACGACGCGATTACTGAGATGACGGCGCTCATTGCGTTTCAGAATCTCTCTGCCCGCTTCAATGCCGCCCTGGATATTCCGGCTCAGGGCCTGTGTGCCACGTTTAACGAGACGCCTCATGCTTGATCGCCACCTGCACCCGCGGTTAAAACCGACACTGAATCGACTGGTATCCGTGCTGGATACGCCGGGCATCACCCCTGACGGATTAACCCTGACCGGGTTTGCCATCGGCGTGCTGGCGCTGCCGTTTCTGGCCCTTGGCTGGTACTCCGCGGCGCTGGTCGCTATTGCGCTCAACCGCCTGCTGGATGGTCTGGACGGCGCGCTGGCGCGCCGGAGAGGGCTGACGGACGCAGGGGGATTTCTCGATATCGCGCTCGATTTTCTGTTCTACGCCCTGGTGCCGTTTGGTTTTGCGCTGGCGGCACCCGCTGAGAATGCGCTGCCTGCCGCCTGGCTGCTGTTTGCGTTTATCGGCACCGGCAGCAGTTTTCTGGCGTTTGCGGCGCTGGCCGCGAAGCACGATATCGACAACCCCGGCTATGCGCACAAGTCGTTTTATTACCTCGGCGGGTTAACGGAAGGGACGGAGACCATCGCGCTGTTCGTACTGTGCTGCCTGTTACCGGCGCACTTTGCGCTGTTTGCGTGGGTATTTGGCGCGCTGTGCTGGCTGACCACCACAACGCGCATCTGGAGCGGGTACGTGACGCTTAAATCACGTCACGCTTAGCGGGCGCTGTCGGGCCCGCGCTCGCCGGTGGAGACCGGGTTCTGCGGGTGACTGCTCCATTCATACCAGCCGCCGTCATAGACCGCGACCTTCTTCCAGCCCATCGCCCGGGCGTACATGAAGGCTTCAGACGCCCGCCAGCCTGTGCCGCAGTAAAACGCGACCTGTTGTTCCGGCAGAATGTCCCAGCGTTTCCACATGGCGGAAATATCGTCAGCTGTGCGCATGGTGCCATCCGGGTTATGAAAATCTTCCATGTGGGTGGCATCGCTGCCGGCGTGGCCCCAGCGGGCACCGGCAATGTCACCTTTGGGTTTGATGTAGCTGTAGCCGCTGGTTTCGCCGATGAACTCCGGCCACGAACGAATGCTGACCAGGGAGGCATCCTGGCGGTGCAGCATCCCGCGTGCCTGCGTCATATCAACCATCAGCTGCGGCTGACCGGGGATCGGCGCGCCAAAATCAGGGGCCGGCGTCACCTTCGCTGGCGTACCGCGCTCAACCGGAAGGTTGGCATCTAACCACGCCTTCCAGCCGCCATCGAGAAGGCGCACATCTTTCACCCCCGCATAGAGCATAATCTGCGCCACGCGCGCGGCGGCGTAGACGTCACGGCCATACAAAATGACGGTGGTGTCGTGACGGATCCCGTGCTTCGCCAGCATCGCTTTCAGCTTATCGTCGGAGACTTTATTCCATAGCGGCTCGCTCTCCACTTCGTTGGTGTCGATATAGCCCGCGCCGGGAATGTGATTCAGCAGGTAAAACTTCGGCGCGCCCCAGGCGGCTTCAATCACTTTCCAGTCACCCTCCGGTGCGGCAACCACCGGTTTACCCTGCTGAAGCTGATGGATCCACTGCGGGTAGACGAGCTGTTCGAAATGGGGCAGGCGCTGAAGGCGCTCGGGCGTCTGCAGGGCATCGCTGAGCAGCGAAACAGAATGGAATCCAGCTTTCTCCAGACGGGCTCTCACCGCCTGGTTATCGCGCGCGTCCCCGTACAGCGCGATGGCCGACGAGGGGGTAAGCTGATGCTGTTTGGCCCACAGCGCAATCTGCTCGTCGCTCATCGCGTCCAGCCAGGCGGCTGACAGATTAAGTGCGGCGGGTTCATGCCCGGAGGGACCGCTGAGCGTTTGCGGCCAGCCGTTATAGAAGGCGCTGGCGCGGGTGTCGACAGGCGTGCCGTGCTGTGCCTGAAGCTGGGACAGCGTCATCGCGTTAGGCATATCAGCGGCCAGAGAGGAAAAAGAGGCGAAGCCGCAGAGCAGGGTCAGCGCGGTCAGTTGAGAAACACGTTTCATCGAATAACCTGACGTCAGTAAAAGAGGGGGGCATTGTCGTCTCTCCCGTCATGGAAAACATTGCGTTAGCACATTATTGCCAGCGAGAAATCTCAATCAGCTCGCCGCCGGGCGGAATATCGTCCTCATCGTGGGTGACCAGCACCACCGGAATATCGCGTGCGCGAATGGCGTCAAATACCCATTGCCGAAATGAGGCCCGTAGCGTTTTATCGAGGCGGCTGAACGGTTCATCCAGCAGCAGAGCCTTCGGCTCCGCGAGCAGGGCCCGCAACAGGCTGACCCGGGTGCGCTCCCCGCCGGAGAGGGTGGCCGGATCACTGGCGTAATGGCCGCCCAGACCAGCGGAGTTCAGCGCCTGCTCGACAGCTTCCCGACGCGCGCCTCCGACGATCCGCTCAGGCAACGCCAGCAGCAGATTTTGCCCGACGCTGAATGTGTCGAACAATAGCGCGTCCTGAAAGAGAATACCCAGCCCGCGGGATTCCACGGGAAGGCCGTCGCAGCGACGCGCGTCGAGCCACAGTTCGCCCCGCGCCTGAAAATCGTCTGACAACGCGCCGACCATCCAGGCAAAGAGGGTCGATTTGCCGCTGCCGGAGGGGCCCATCAGGGTGACTATCTCCCCGCGGGGAACGCAAAAATTGACCTCACGGAACAGCGGTTCGATGGTGAGATTTTTTACCTTCAACATTAACGTAATCCCTGGCGGTAGTGGCCCACGAACCGGGAGAGCAGGGCGGCAAGGCCAAACACGGCCCCCGTAACCAGCAGTAACCCCAGCGCCCGGTTAGCCAGAAGAGGAATGCTGCCCCCGCTGCTGAGCGCGACGGTTTCGGTGGTCAGCGTGGCGAAACGCCCTGCGCCCAGCCACAGCGTTGGCATGTACTGCGCCATGCTGACGGAAAAACCGGTGGCAAAGGCCAGCAGCGCGGGGCGTAGCAGCAGCGGACATTTCAGCAGGCAGAAGATTTTTGTCCGTCGCCAGCCCAGCGTTCTGGCGGTAAGGATAAGCCGGGGATCGATCCGGCGCCAGGCAGGTTGCAGCACCAGCAGCATCCACGGTAACACCCACAGCAGATGGCTCCAGAGCACGGCGGCATACTGCCCGTCGAGTCCCAGCTGCAACGCAATCGTATATTGGCCGGTGACGAGCGGCAGCGCCGGAAGGGCAAGCGGAGACCAAACCCACACTGCGCCGCGCTGCGGTCCCCATTCCAGCCAGAGCGCGCTGACGACCAGACCGAGCAGGCTCGACAGCAGGCCGAAGGAGAGGCTGTTCCCCACAGGGCCCACGTCGTCCCGCTGCGCCAGCATCAGCAGCACCGCAGCGCACAGGACGCCGCATCCGGGCAGAAACCCGCTTACTGCGCGTTCAGGCAGAATGCGCTCAGATCGGCGGCGCATCCCGGTGAGGTCGGCAACCGTGCGGCGCCATGCCTTCCAGAAGCCGTACCCCAGGGCGGCCAGCGCAGCCAGCAGCAAAAGCAGAACCAGGCACAGCAGCATCCCTTTCACCTGCTGCCCGGCATCGCCCTGGCTCAGCCACTGCCAGGCCAGCACGGCCAGGGTAGGCGGATTTCCGGGGCCGAGAACGATCGCCACATCCACGACCGACAGCGACCACGCCAGTACCGCCAGCATCACCGCGCCGAGGAGAGGGGCGATCGCCGGGAGGATCAGCCAGTTAAGTATCTGAAACCGCCCGTAACCGAAGGTTCGCAGGACGATCTTCTGCTGCGCCAGCCGTTTTTCCGGCAGTACGGCGTAAATTGCCCACAGCACAAATGCGCTCTCTTTTACGGCGAGCGTCAGCCCCAGTCCAACGCCGTAGCGGTCAAAGGGAGCCGTACAGACGGTACAGAACTGGTAGAACAGCCCGCCCTCGGCAAACAGCAGTAATGCGCTGGTGGCAAACGCCACGTGCGGGATCGCCAGCAGCCACGGCAGGCGCGTGGTGAGACGTCGCCAGCGTTTGCCGGGCCAGAAAAGGCTGACGAAAATCAGGGCAATCAGCAACGCGCCCAGCGTGGCGATGAGCGTTGAGACCAGCGTGGCCGCGGCCGCCTGCGGAAGCTGCGGGTCGTTCAGCAGCCTCTGCCAGTTTGTTGCAGAAAACGCCGGGGCTAACAGCATGGCGCCAGCGGGCAGGATCGGCAGATAGATAACCGCCATCGCCAGCCAGACCAGCCCGCTTAGCGGGTGCCGTAACGACGCAGCCATTCCTGCTCCAGCGCGTTCACCCAGCCGGACTGCGGCTCTGCAAGCACTTTCGGTAGCCCCTGAGGCGTGAAAGCCTGCAAGCGCGTTGCTTCACTGTCAGGCAGCGCCCTGGCATCCAGCACGCTTGGGTCGCCCCAGACGGCGGGGTCAGCTTTGCGGATCTGCGCCTGCGGCGAGAGCAGGAAATTGGCGACCACCTTCGCGCCTGCGCTGGCGCGGGCGTTGGCCGGAATCGCCACAAAATGGACGTTACCGATCGTTCCGCCGTGGAAACCAAAGCTGTAGCTGTCGGCGGGCAGTTCGCCGCGGGCGACTTTTTGCTGCGCATGGGCCGGGTTAAATGTCAGCGACAGGTTCAGACTGCCGCTGGCAAGCAGGGCATCCATCCGGGCAGGTGAGGGCGGGAAATCTTTTCCTTCGCGCCACAGCAGCGGGTGGAGTGTGTCGAGGTAATCCCACAGCGGCGCGGTCACCTGGGCAAAGGTATCATCGGGCGCTTTTTGCAGCGCCTGTGGACGAGCGGTGAGCGCCAGCAGCAGTTGCTCAAGGAATGCCGTGCCGGTAAAATCGGGCGGGCGAGGGTAGCTCATCTTACCCGGATGCTGCTGCGCGTAAGCCAGCAGCGCCTGCGGATCCGCCGGTGGCGCTGGCATGCTGCCTTTGCGGGCGATAAAGGTCAGCTGCGCGCCGCCCCACGGCGATTCTGCCCCGTCTGTGGGCACCGCAAAGTCTTCGGTAACGGGTTTGCGGGTATCGACATAGCGCCAGTTCGGCAGCGTCTGTGCCCATCCGCTCAGCAGCAGGTTAGCCTCTTTTAACGTGCGGAAATTTTCACCGTTGACCCACAACAGATCGACGGAGCCGTTGCTCTTACGCCCTGCTGCGGCTTCCGTCTGAATGCGTTTTACCGCGTCGGCAGCGTCCACCAGCGGGACGATCTTAAGGGTAATGGCATAGTGCGTTTGCATCTCACCGCTGACCCACTCCAGATAGCGGTTGACCGCCGGATCGCCGCCCCAGGCGTTAAACCAGACGGTCTGGCCTTTGGCCTGTTGTTGGATTGCCTGCCAGCTGTCGGCAGCACAGAGGGGGGCTGCCAGCAGCAGGCCGGTCAGAAACGCGCAAAAACGCACACGGCGCATAATGCCTCACTTTTTAGACAAGGGGGTGTAACGGGAAAAGAGCTGGCGTGTGACCAGCGGTAATAACCCCAGTAGTGTAAAGGCGAATACCATGCCCGGCGACAAAATATCGCGAAGCGATGCCACTTTTCCCAGTTCGCGCCCGGCGTTCAGAAAGACAACCGTCGCGGGCAGCATCGCCGCCTGGCTCACCCACCAGTAGCGGAATACCCCCATGCGGGTCAGCCCCATCAGCAAATTCACCAGAAAAAACGGGAACAGCGGCATCAGGCGCAGGGCAAAAAGATAGCCCGCGCCGTCATGCCTCATGCCAACGTTAACCGTTTTCATCTGCTGAGCAAATCGCTGCTGGACCCACTCACCCAGCAGATAACGGCTGGCGAGCATCGCAAGCGTTGCCCCGAGCGTCGAGGCAAACGAGACCAGCACGATGCCTTCTCCCAGGGGAAACAGCGTCCCACCCAGCAGGGTCAGTATCGCTGCACCCGGTATCGACAGGGCGGAAACCAGCACATAGAGCGCAAAAAAGATCATGGCGCTCTGCAGCGGCGCGCGGTCGACGTGGGCGAGTAACGCCTGCTGATGCGTTTTAATCCCTTCCAGAGAGAGTGTGCCCGGCGGAAGGAGAACAATCGTCAGAATAAATGCGCCCAGAAGGGCGCACAGGAGAAGGAATTTTCGACTGTTCACGCGTCATTACAGCTTGAAGGTCGCCCACACTGGCGCATGATCGGACGGCTTTTCCATGCTGCGGATATCGTAGTCGATCCCGGTTTCGATGCAGCGCTCTGCCAGCGGTGCGCTGGCCAGCAGAAGATCGATACGCAGACCACGGTTGTCGTCAAAACCTTTTGAGCGATAGTCGAACCAGGAGAAGCGGTCCTGCGTTTCCGGGTTGGCATTGCGGAAGGTATCCACCAGGCCCCAGCCCAGCAGGCGTTCCATCCACTCACGCTCTTCCGGCAGGAAAGAGCATTTGCCGGTACGCAACCAGCGCTTGCGGTTCTCTTCGCCAATACCGATATCGAGATCCGTCGGGCTGATATTCATGTCGCCCATGATCAGCACCGGATTCTCTTTTTTGAGTTCGGTGGTCAGGAAGTCCTGCAGATCCTGATAAAACTTCGCTTTGGCCGGGAATTTGGTCTCGTGGTCACGGCTCTCACCCTGCGGGAAATAGCCGTTAATGACCGTGATATTGCCGAGCGCAGAAGGCACTTCCGCCATGATGATGCGGCGCTGGGCTTCTTCACCGTCACCAGGGAAGCCGCGACGTACGGAAACCGGCGGCGCTTTGGTCAGCAGCGCGACGCCATAGTGACCTTTCTGACCGTGGTAAAAGACGTTATAACCGAGTTTCGCCACCTCTTCGAGAGGGAACATGTCGTCGTGGACCTTGGTCTCCTGCAGGCCGATCACATCCGGCTGATGTTGCTCAACGATAGCTTCAAGCTGATGAGGGCGGGCACGCAGGCCGTTGATATTAAAAGAGACAAATTTCATAGTCGCTGCCAGTGCAAGGTGAATAGTGCAAGGATGGTAGCAGAATTTGCGTCAACTGTTACCGGCTTCGACCAATAACTGCGACAGATAATGCCGGTGGTGCAATATTTGCACCATTCTGACGCGCATCGCCCTCAAACAGGGCGTAAATGGCCGATAAATTTCGCGAGCGATCACAATTCCAGAATTATATTTGGCCTGTGCATACTCTTTCTGATTTTCATGCGGCAAAGCGCCGCTTGTCGTAAAAATATTCACTTTTTATGCACTAACAGTGAATAACTCCATGTTGTAACTCATTGATATTCTGTTCATCAGACCGGTTTATGCATTTTTATCGCTGGCTGGCACGAAGGCTGCAATCTACATTCACAGTGCAAACACTCAATTATTTAACATTCAAATAACCTTTTATTTACCGGATGAGGTCGCTATGTCTCTGTCAATTACGCGTGAAAATTTCGATGAATGGATGATGCCGGTTTACGCTCCGGCGGCTTTTATTCCGGTTCGTGGGGAAGGCTCGCGCCTGTGGGATCAGCAGGGTAAAGAGTATATCGACTTTGCGGGTGGGATTGCGGTAAACGCGCTGGGCCATGCGCACCCGGCACTGCGTCAGGCGCTGAATGACCAGGCGGCGAAGTTCTGGCATACCGGCAACGGCTTTACCAACGAGCCCGCGCTGCGCCTGGCGAAAAAATTGATCGACGCGACGTTTGCCGAAAAAGTCTTTTTCTGTAACTCAGGGGCGGAAGCCAACGAAGCGGCGCTGAAGCTGGCGCGCAAATATGCCCACGACAAGTTTGGTGCCCACAAGAGCGGTATCGTGGCGTTTAAAAATGCCTTCCACGGGCGCACGCTCTTTACCGTCAGCGCGGGCGGCCAGCCTGCTTACTCGCAGGATTTCGCACCGCTGCCGCCGGAGATCCGTCACGGTATTTATAACGATCTGCAGTCCGCCAGCGAACTGATCAACGACACCACCTGTGCGGTAATTGTCGAGCCGATGCAGGGTGAGGGTGGCGTTCTTCCGGCACAAAAAGCGTTCCTGCAGGGGCTGCGCGAGCTGTGCGATCGTCACAATGCGGTACTGATTTTCGATGAAGTGCAGACCGGCGTGGGCCGTACGGGTGAGCTGTATGCCTATATGCACTACGGCGTTACGCCTGACGTGCTTTCTACTGCCAAAGCGCTGGGCGGCGGCTTCCCGATTGGGGCGATGCTGACCACCGATAAATTCGCCAGCGTGATGACCGTGGGCACCCATGGCACCACTTACGGCGGCAACCCGCTGGCCACCGCTGTCGCCGGGCAGGTTCTCGACATTATTAATACCCCGGAGGTGTTGAAAGGCGTTAAGCAGCGTCACGACTGGTTTGTTGAGCGTCTGAATGCCATCAACAGCAAAACGGGGCTGTTTAAAGAAATTCGCGGCCTGGGGCTGTTAATTGGCTGCGAGCTCACCGCTGAGTTTGCCGGAAAAGCTAAACTTATTTCACAGGAAGCGGCAAAAATGGGCGTGATGGTCCTGATTGCCGGTGCCAACGTGGTGCGTTTTGCTCCTGCGCTGATTGTCAGCGAGGAAGAGGTGCAAACCGGTCTGGACCGTTTTGCGCAGGCGTGTGAACAGGTGAAGTCCGGGGTGTCATCATGATGGTCATCCGTCCCGTTGAGCGCGGCGATCTCGCCGGGCTCATGCAGCTTGCCGGTAAGACGGGAGGCGGGCTGACCTCGCTTCCTGCCGATGAAAAAACGCTGTCGGCGCGCATTGAGCGCGCCCTGCAAACCTGGCAGGGGACGTTGCCAAAAAGCGAACAGGGATATGTGTTCGTGCTGGAAGACACCACCACGGGGACCGTGGCCGGGATCTGCGCTATCGAAGTTGCCGTCGGGCTTAACGACCCGTGGTACAACTACCGCGTTGGCACCATGGTGCATGCTTCCAAAGAGCTGAACGTTTATAACGCGCTGCCGACGCTGTTTCTCTGTAATGACCACACGGGCGCCAGCGAGCTCTGCACGCTGTTCCTCGACCCGGCGTGGCGCAAAGAGGGCAACGGCTATCTGCTCTCCAAATCGCGCTTTCTGTTTATGGCCGCCTTCCGCGATCGCTTCAACGAAAAAGTGGTTGCGGAGATGCGCGGCGTGATCGACGACAAAGGCTACTCGCCGTTCTGGGAGAGTCTGGGCGAGCGCTTCTTCTCGATGGAGTTCAGCCGGGCGGACTACCTGTGCGGCACCGGTCAGAAAGCCTTTATCGCTGAGCTGATGCCGAAGCATCCTATTTACACCCATTTCTTAACGCCGGAAGCGCAGGCGGTGATCGGCGAAGTCCATCCGCAAACCGCGCCTGCCCGCGCGGTGCTGGAGAAAGAGGGTTTCCGCTACCGTAACTATGTGGACATCTTTGACGGTGGGCCAACGCTTGAGTGCGATATCGACCGCGTCCGTGCGATCCGTAAAAGCCGGCTGGTTGAAGTTGCCGAAGGTCAGCCCGCGCCGGGTGACTGGCCGGCGTGCCTGGTGGCGAACGAAAATTACACCAACTTCCGCGCGATGCTGGTGCGGACCAACCCGAAATGTGAACGTCTGGTACTGACGGCTGCAGAACTGGATGCCCTGAAATGTAACGCCGGCGATACGGTTCGCCTGGTGCGTCTCTGCCCTGAGGAGAAAACAGCATGACATTATGGATTAACGGTGACTGGGTCACGGGCGAAGGCGAACAGCGCGTAAAAACCAATCCGGTAGGCAAAGAGGTGCTCTGGAAGGGGAACGACGCCAGCGCCGCGCAGGTGGAACAAGCCTGCCATGCCGCGCGTCGCGCGTTTCCGGCGTGGGCAAAACAGCCTTTCGCCGTGCGCCAGGCACTTGTTGAAAAGTTCGCCGGGCTGCTGGAAGCGAACAAAGCCGAGCTGACGCGCATTATTGCCTCTGAAACCAGTAAACCGCGCTGGGAAGCGGCCACGGAAGTGACGGCGATGATCAATAAAATCGCCATTTCAGTGAAGGCCTACCACACCCGCACCGGCGAGCAGCATACCGAGATGCCGGACGGCGCGGCCACGCTGCGCCACCGTCCGCACGGCGTGCTGGCGGTGTTTGGTCCGTACAACTTCCCGGGGCATCTGCCGAATGGCCACATCGTGCCGGCGCTGCTGGCGGGCAACACCGTTATTTTCAAGCCGAGTGAGTTAACGCCGTTCACCGGCGAGGCGGTGGTTAAGCTGTGGGAACAGGCGGGCCTGCCGCCGGGCGTGCTGAATCTGGTGCAGGGCGGGCGTGAAACCGGTCAGGCGCTGAGCGCGCTGAGCGATATCGACGGCCTGCTGTTTACCGGCAGCGCCGGGACGGGCTATCAACTGCATCGCCAGCTGGCGGGGCAGCCGGAAAAAATTCTCGCCCTCGAGATGGGCGGCAACAACCCGCTGATCGTAGAAGATCCTGATGATATCGATGCCGCGGTGCACCTGACGATTCAGTCTGCTTTTATTACCGCTGGACAGCGTTGCACCTGTGCCCGCCGTCTGCTGGTGAAACGGGGCGCGCAGGGGGACGCGTTCCTTAAACGTCTGGTTGAGGTGAGTGCGCGTCTGGTCCCCGCCGCGTGGGATGCCGACCCGCAGCCGTTTATTGGTGGGCTGATTTCCGAGCAGGCCGCGCAAAACGTGCTGAAGGCCTGGCAGGACCACGTCGCTCGCGGGGCGAAAACCCTGCTCGAACCGAAGCAGGTTCAGCCGGGTACCTCGCTGCTAACGCCGGGCATCGTTGAGATGAGCGGGGCGAGCAACGTGCCGGATGAAGAGGTCTTTGGTCCGCTGCTCTGCGTCTGGCGTTATGACGATTTTGACAGCGCCATCGCAATGGCCAACAACACCCGCTACGGCCTGTCGAGCGGACTGATTTCGCCGCAGCGTGAGAAGTTTGAACAGCTGCTGCTGGAAGCGCGTGCGGGGATTGTGAACTGGAACAAACCGCTGACCGGTGCTGCGAGCACCGCGCCGTTCGGCGGCGTGGGCGCGTCGGGCAACCATCGCGCCAGCGCGTGGTACGCCGCAGATTACTGCGCATGGCCGATGGCGAGCCTGGAAAGCCCGGCGCTGACGCTGCCGGAAACGCTTAATCCGGGGCTGGACTTTACCGGAGGGGAACGTCATGAAAGCGCGTGAAGTCAACTTTGACGGGCTGGTGGGGCTGACGCACCACTACGCCGGTCTCTCTTTTGGTAATGAGGCCTCGACGAAGCACCGCTTTCAGGTCTCCAACCCGAAGCTGGCGGCGAAGCAGGGGCTGTTGAAAATGAAAGCGCTGGCGGATGCCGGTTTCCCGCAGGCGGTTATTCCGCCGCAGGAACGCCCGAACGTCGCGGTGTTGCGTCAGCTCGGTTTCACCGGCAGCGATGAGCAGGTCGTTGAAAAAGCGGGAACGCAAACGCCGCACCTGCTCTCTGCGGCAAGTTCGGCCTCTTCGATGTGGGTCGCCAACGCGGCCACCGTCGCCCCGTCAGCCGACACGCTGGATGGCAAAGTCCATCTGACGGTGGCGAACCTGAATAACAAATTCCACCGCGCCACCGAAGCAGAAACCACCGAGCGCGTGCTGCGCGCCATATTCAACCATGACGCCCATTTTGAGGTGCATCCGGCCCTGCCGCAGGTGGCAATGTTTGGCGACGAAGGTGCGGCCAACCATAACCGGCTGGGGGGCGATTACGGTGAACCCGGCGTGCAGCTGTTTATCTACGGGCGCGAGGAGGGCGGTCATTCTGCCCCTGTTCGCTATCCCGCGCGCCAGACGCTGGCCGCCAGCCAGGCGGTCGCCCGCCTCAACCAGGTCAATCCTTCGCAGGTGATTTTTGCCCAGCAAAACCCGCAGGTGATTGACCAGGGCGTCTTCCATAACGACGTGATCGCCGTTTCGAACCGTCAGGTCCTCTTCTGCCACGAGCAGGCGTTTGCCCATCAGGAGAGGCTGCTCGCCACGCTGCGCGAACGCGTACCCGGTTTTATGCCGATTCAGGTGCCTACCCGGGCGGTGAGCGTCCAGGATGCGGTCGAAACGTATCTGTTCAATAGCCAGCTGTTGAGCCGTGATGACGGCAGCATGATGCTGGTCCTGCCGCAGGAGTCGCGGGATCATAGCGGGGTGTGGCGTTACCTGACCGAGCTGGTGAAGGCCGATAACCCGATTGACGAGCTGCGGGTGTTTGACCTGCGCGAAAGTATGGCCAACGGCGGCGGACCGGCCTGTCTGCGCCTGCGCGTGGTGTTGACGCAGTCAGAAATGCAGGCCGTTAACCCGGCAGTAATGATGAATGAGACGCTGTTTACTACCCTGAACGACTGGGTGGACCGCTACTATCGCGACCGGTTAACGCAGGCTGACCTCGTTGACCCGCAACTGTTACGCGAAGGTCGCGAGGCGCTTGACGCGTTAACATCAATCCTGCAGCTGGGATCGGTTTATCCGTTCCAGCGCTAAGGAGTGGGTATGGAAAATTTACTGGCGCTGACCCTGGCCGATGAAACGCCGGAACAGAGTGAGGGGGAGGGCCCCTCATTCCACTGGCGGTGGCTGGGGCGTGGGGTGCTTGAACTGACACCGGTTGTAGAGAGCGATCTCTCGCTACTGCTTTCGACCGGTATTCACGGGAATGAAACGGCGCCCGTGGAGATTGTTGACCTGCTGCTGCGCGCGTTGTATCGCAAAGAGATTACGCTTCAGTGCCGCGTGCTGGTGGTGCTTGGGAACCCACCCGCGCTGGCGCAAAACAAACGCTATCTGGTGAGTGACATTAACCGCATGTTCGGCGGGCGCTGGTCGCAGTTCCCGCAGAGTGACGAGACGGCGCGGGCGCAGTGGCTGGAGAACGTGGTGAGCGCGTTTTTTGCGTCGGCGGGGCCAGTGCGCTGGCATCTGGATCTGCACACGGCCATTCGCGCGTCTTACCATGTCCGCTTCGGCGTGCTGCCGCAGCGCAATCAGCCGTGGGATGAAGCGTTCCTCGACTGGCTGGGTGATGCCGGGCTGGAGGCGCTGGTGTTCCACCAGTCGCCGGGCGGAACCTTTACGCACTTTACCTGTGAACACTTCGGCGCGCTGGCCTGTACGCTGGAGCTGGGGAAAGCGTTGCCGTTTGGGCAAAACGATCTCACTCGTTTTGCGCCAACGCATCTTGCCCTGCGGGCATTGCTGGGTGGGGCGGCGCCCGAGCACACGCATCAACCCGTCGAGCGGTATCGGGTCGTACAGCAGATCACGCGCCGCAGCGATGCTTTCCAGCTTCATATGGCCGCGCACACCCTGAACTTCACGCCGTTTCGTAAAGGGGCGCTGCTGGCTGAAGATGGCGAAGAGCGTTACGAGGTGCAGAAAACCACCGAGTATGTGTTATTTCCCAACCCCACCGTGGCATTTGGCCTGCGTGCCGGGCTGATGCTGGAAAAAATATCCTGACCTTTTCCCCTCTCATCACTCGGGAGGGGAAAAACATTTCTTAGCAATTAAAGCGCTCATACCTCTTTTGCGGATTATTCCTGGCGAATTGCTTTATTATTAATCCGCTCTCCGCTATACTTCTGCTTATTCTCTTTAAAATCATCGTTTTAAATATTATTTGTTGCAACTCTCTACGCTTTATCCTTATTTTCTCCACATTTGACGAAAATTTGTTTTTTACACTTTCATTGTTTTACCGTTGCTCTGACTAATTGACGATAAACCCCGTAAAGTTAATCTCGTCAACACGGCATAGCGCCGAAGAATAACTGAAAGAAAGGAAATAAATTATGCGTAAGTTTACTGCACTGTTTGTTGCTTCTACCCTGGCTCTGGGCGCTACCAGCATGGCGTTCGCCGCAGATACCGCAACCACCCCTGCCGCGCCTGCTGAAGGCAAAATGATGATGCATCATAAAGGCAAGCCGGGTATGCACGAGATGATGATGTTTAAGGACCTGAACCTGACAGATGCGCAGAAGCAGCAGATCCGCGACATCATGAAAAGTCAGCGCGATCAGATGAAACGTCCACCGCTTGAAGAGCGTCGTGCGATGCATGACATCATCGCCAGCGACAGCTTCGATAAGGCGAAAGCTGAAGCGCAGATCGACAAAATGGCCGAGCAGCATAAAGCCCGCATGCTGGCTCACATGGAAACCCAGAACAAGATCTACAACATTCTGACACCGGAACAGAAAAAACAATTTAATGCGAATTTTGAGAAGCGTCTGACAGAACGTCCGGCGATGGAAGGTAAAATGCCAGCACCAACCGAATAATCGGTTCACACTCTTAAGACCGCCGGGATCCTGTCCACAAAAGCGCAATCGCTGTGGACAGGACCGGCGGTTTTTCTTTCCTGCCCTCTTGCCTGCCGCCGCCAGCGCGGTATTCTCCTGTAGTCGCTTCAGAGAATGTTTGTAGAGTCATGACGTTAGTAAATTTATTGACGTTGCGCTAAGGCTTGCCCGCTCTGCTGCCGATACTGTGTCTGTGAATACCCAACGATAACAAACAAGACAGCAACGATAGCAATATCTTTGCCCTGGCACGGGTTGTGCCATTCAGGAGTGGTGATGGAGTTCTTTGATATCCGTAAGATGCCGGTCAGCCTCTGGCGTAATGGTGCTGGCGAAACGCGTGAGATTTGTTGTTTCCCACCCGCAACGCGCGATTTTCACTGGCGTGCCAGTATCGCGACTATCGCCAGCAACGGCGAATTCTCCTCATTCCCCGGCGTCGATCGGGTGATTACCTTGCTGGAAGGAGGGGAGGTAACGCTCGATGCCGGTCAGGCGTTCTTCCATACCCTCAAGCACCATCAGCCTTACAGTTTTGCCGGCGATCTGCCGGTCAAGGCGCTGCTGTCCGATGGGCGGATGGCGATGGACTTCAATATTATGACCCGTCGCGACTGTTGTCGGGCGAAGGTGCGCGTGGCCGACCGGACCTTTACCACCTTTGGCACACGCGGGGGCGTGGTCTTTGTCTTAAGCGGGGCGTGGCAGTTGGGGGATAAATTGCTGACGGCCGATCAGGGCGCCAGCTGGGAGGAGGGGACCCATACTCTGCGTCTGCTGGAGCCTCAGGGCACCCTGTTGTTCAGTGAAATTACGTGGCTGCCAGGCCATTGAGCTCAATGACTTCAAACTTACCGGCTAAGACGGGTTTACAGAGAATTTTATAGCCATCGTGGTCAAATCCGGCGGGTGTGCGCAACAGGGTTGCCGCGTCGTTGATATCGTCGACGGCGCCCAGCCAGAACCAGTTGTTGACGATGTGGTACTGGGTCATCGCTTCACCCACCTCTTTTAGCGCAACGGCGCCTTCCCAGGGCCAGCAGTTAACGCTGATGGTCGACAGGCCGGCGAGGAGCCGGGCGTGATGCGCGTCGACACTCTCTTTCCCGCAGCAGGCGCCTGCGCAGCGCTTAAGTGCCGACCGGAAACAGGCCCGTCCGCGGGTGGTCGCCTCGAGACCCAAAAGGCTGTAACAAAGCTGCAGTTCATCCGCCAGGGTTTGCAGCGCCTGGAGCGCGGCACGTTTATTCGCAAACAGGCCGTAAAGATTCGGGGCATGAGAAAAATCGACCTCGCGCGCGTAGACAACCTGCGGCTTGCCGGCGGTTATTTGCAGGGAGCAGAGCTGACGATTGCGGCGCAGGCGCTTGTTAAACAGCGGCTGTTGTTCTTTGATAAGTCTGGCTTCCAGTAACAGCGCGCCCATTTCTCCCGCCGTCTCGAACCAGGATATGCGACGCGACTGGCGCAGCATGGCGGCCTCGTCCGGCGTACGCAGATGGGATAACACCCGGCTGCGAATATTCACGCTTTTGCCGATATAGAGCGGCAGGGTGTCGCTTTCACCGTGAAAGATATACACGCCCGGCAGCTTAGGCAGCGCTTCAAGCCAGGGACGAAGGTGCTCGGGATATTCGTAGATAGCCGCCGCTTCAAATTCAAGACGCGGGGCGGATTGACGCCTGCTCACATACCACTCCATATACTGTTCAGGTATACAGTGTAACAGAGGCGGTTTGGTTAAAAAAGAGCCGGGTGGCGGCTGCGCCTTACCCGGCCAGGATGTGCGGCCTGATGCCCTCACCCCAACCCTCTCCCACGGGAGAGGGCGTAAACACTAAAAACGGTAACCTGGGTTACCGTTTTGTTTTTATTTCTTCCAGAAATCGTCAAACACCGTAATCGGTGGGCGACGCTTGTGTTCGGTTTTCAGATACCAACCTTCGATGATTTTGGCGGTACCTTCATCCAGCGTTTTGCCTTCAAGATAATCATCGATATTGTCATAGGTCACGCCCAGGGCTGCTTCATCCGGCAGGGAAGGACGATCGTCCTCCAGATCCGCTGTCGGCGCTTTCTTATACAGATGCTCCGGGCAGCCCAGCGCGGCAAGCAACTGCTTACCCTGACGCTTGTTCAGACGGAAGATCGGGTTAATGTCGGTGCCGCCGTCGCCGTATTTGGTGAAGAAACCGGTGATCGCTTCGGCTGCATGGTCGGTGCCGACCACGACGCCTTTGGTCATCCCGGCGATGCTGTACTGCGCTTTCATGCGCTCACGGGCTTTTTCGTTGCCGCGAACAAAATCGCTCAACTCAATGCCCGCTTCGCGCAGGGCCTGCTCGCTCGCCAGCACCGATCCTTTGATATTCACCGTCAGTACGCGGTCAGGCTGAATAAAGGCGATGGCATCCTGACAATCCTGTTCATCTGCCTGTACGCCATACGGAAGGCGCACGGCGATAAACTGCAGGCTTTCATCTCCCGTCTCCTCGCGCAGCTCTGAAATCGCCATCTGGCAGAGCTTACCGGTCAGCGTGGAATCCTGGCCGCCGCTGATGCCCAGCACCAGAGATTTCAGGAAAGAGTTGGTCTTTAAATACGCTTTTAAAAAATCCACGCTGCGGCGGATCTCTTCATTTGCATCTATCGCGGGCTTCGCGCCCAGCGCCTGGATAATCTCTTGTTGCAGAGTCATCACGCTCTCCATAAACAGAATGTGTTAACTGTTAAAACTAACCCTTTGGACGGAAAACGACAAGGATCACAGTTTCGAGTGCGCTAATTTGCGCCGTTTTAGCAGGTTATCGTTGTTTTATTAGAATTTTCCGAAATTCGTCTGGCGTAACTCACAAAGTTGAACAATAGTACTTTTTATCCCATGCTTAGATAACACGCTGATAAACAAGAGGACGGAATATGAACAAGAACGTAGCAGGAATTCTTAGCGCAGCGGCGGTACTGACTATGCTGGCAGGGTGTACGGCGTACGATCGCACCAAAGATCAGTTCACACAGCCCGTGGTGAAAGATGTCAAAAAAGGCATGACGCGTTCGCAGGTGGCTGCGATTGCTGGTAAGCCGTCTTCAGAAGTGACGATGATCCACGCGCGTGGTACCTGTCAGACCTATATCCTGGGTCAACGTGATGGTAAGGCAGAAACCTACTTTGTCGCCCTGGACGATACCGGCCATGTCATCAACTCCGGGTATCAGACCTGTGCAGAATATGACACCGATCCGCAGGCACCTAAGGCGCAGTAACCTTGCTGCTCTGAGGATGTTAACAAACCGGCCCATCGGCCGGTTTTTTTATCCATACGTAAATCTTATTTCTTTGCGCGAATTATTTGCCCGAAATGTGAAGGTAGTCAACAAGCCAGGTCAATGAGAGACAATTTAGGCCTGTCCAGAATTATCCCCCCTCTGTACCATTACGTATACTCACTCCAACGATAAACAACAGTCAGCACACTACCTGTCAGCCAGGAGAGCGAGTCGAGTGATAGCGAGACGGCAGGTAGTCATACAAGAGGGAAATAACGATGGAAAAGAAACATATCTACCTGTTCTGCTCAGCGGGCATGTCAACCTCGCTTCTGGTGTCAAAGATGCGTGCACAGGCTGAAAAGTATGAAGTGCCTGTGGTGATCGAAGCGTTCCCGGAAACGCTGGCGGGTGAAAAGGGGCAGACTGCGGATGTCGTTTTACTCGGGCCGCAAATTGCCTACATGCTGCCAGAAATACAACGTCTGTTACCCAATAAACCGGTCGAAGTGATCGACTCGGGGCTGTACGGCAAGATTGATGGTTTAGGTGTACTTAAAGCTGCTGTGGCAGCCATTAAAAAAGCGGCTAATTAATTTTTATTTTTCCCGTCAAAGAGTTATTTCACACACAATACGCCGTAACAGTCGTTGCGGCATTTAAGGGTATTTTCCTATGAGTAAAGTCATCGCTTCACTTGAAAAGGTACTCCTTCCTTTTGCTGTTAAAATAGGAAAGCAGCCTCACGTTAACGCCATCAAAAACGGCTTTATTAAATTAATGCCATTGACGCTGGCTGGGGCAATGTTCGTTTTAATTAACAACGTTTTTCTGAGCTTTGGTGAAGGTTCCTTCTTTTATTCATTAGGAATTCGCTTAGACGCATCGACAATTGAAACCCTTAATGGTTTTAAAGCCATTGGCGGTAACGTATACAACGGTACGTTGGGTATTATGTCGCTGATGGCGCCTTTCTTTATCGGGATGGCACTGGCAGAAGAGCGGAAAGTGGATCCGCTGGCCGCCGGGTTATTATCCGTTGCCGCCTTTATGACCGTAACCCCCTACAGTGTCGGTGAAGCCTATGCGGTGGGCGCCAACTGGCTGGGTGGGGCCAACATCATCTCCGGTATTGTTATCGGTCTGGTGGTGGCAGAGATGTTTACCTTTATTATCCGTCGCAACTGGGTGATTCGCCTGCCGGATAGCGTGCCGGCGTCCGTTTCCCGTTCATTTTCCGCGTTGATTCCAGGCTTCATTATTCTCTCCATCATGGGGATTATTGCCTGGGCGCTCTCTCACTGGGGCACAAACTTCCACCAGATCATCATGGACTCTATCTCTACGCCGCTGGCGTCGATGGGGGGTGTGGTCGGTTGGGCGTACGTGATTTTCACCTCCCTGCTGTGGTTCTTCGGCGTGCATGGTTCACTGGCACTGGCCGCGCTGGACAGCGGTATCATGACCCCATGGGCACTGGAAAACGTTGCACTTTATCAGCAGTACGGCTCCGTTGACGCGGCGCTGGCGGCCGGTAAAACCTTCCATGTGTGGGCGAAGCCGATGCTGGACTCCTATATCTTCCTGGGGGGTACCGGGGCGACGCTGGGTCTGATCATCGCGGTCTTTATTGTCTCTCGTCGCGCTGACCATCGTCAGGTGGCGAAGCTGGCACTGCCGTCAGGTATCTTCCAGATTAACGAACCGATCCTGTTTGGTCTGCCAATCATCATGAACCCGGTGATGTTCATTCCCTTCATCCTGGTTCAGCCGCTGCTGGCGGGGATCACCCTGACCGCGTATTACCTGGGCATTATCCCACCAATTACCAACATTGCGCCGTGGACAATGCCGGCGGGTCTGGGGGCGTTCTTCAATACCAACGGTAGCGTCGCCGCCTTCCTGCTGGCGATATTCAACCTCGGGATTGCAACGCTGCTCTACATGCCGTTCGTGGCCATCGCCAACAAAGCCGCAACCGTTATTGATGAAGAAGAGAGCGAAGAGGATATCGCCCTCGCACTGAAATTCTAAAATTGCACGGCGCGGGGCAACCCGCGCCAGCGAAAAGGAGCTTAAAGATGTTAGATTTGGACAGTATCGTTGCAGAAGAAAGCGCTGAGAATGACCTCGAAGAAGTGGTGATGGGCCTTATCATCAACTCCGGTCAGGCACGCAGCCTGGCGTATGCCGCACTCAAGCAGGCTAAGCAGGGGGATTTTGCCGCCGCGAAAACCATGATGGAACAGTCCCGTACCGCGCTCAATGAAGCGCACCTGGTGCAGACGAAGCTGATTGAAGGCGACCAGGGCGAAGGGAAGATGAAGGTCAGTCTGGTGCTGGTACACGCCCAGGATCACCTGATGACCTCGATGCTGGCGCGCGAGCTGGTGGCGGAGTTAATTGAGCTTCACGAGAAGATGCAGTAAGTCAGACTGAGTAGCAGGGGGTCAGCACGATGGAAATTAAAACCGCACTTGAGCAGCAACTGTTTAATGGCAAGAATTTTCACGTGGTTATCTACAACAAGACGGAGAGCGCGAGTGGTCTGCACCAGCATGACTACTACGAGTTCACGATTGTTCTGACCGGCCGCTACTATCAGGAGATCAACGGTAAGCGCGTTCTGCTTGAGCGCGGAGATTTTGTCTTTCTGCCGATGGGCTCACATCACCAGAGCTTTTACGAATTTGGCGCCACCCGCATTCTGAACGTGGGTGTCAGCAGACGCTTCTTTGAGAAGCACTATCTGCCGCTGGTGCCGTTCTGTTTTGTGGCATCACAGGTCTATCGCGTCAAAAACGAGTTCATGACCTGGATTGAAACGGTGATTGCCTCGCTCAACTTCCGCGACAATGAGTTCGATGAGTTTATTGAAACGGTGACCTTCTACGTGATGAACCGGCTGCGCCATCACCGTGAAGAGCAGCAGGTGACGGATGATATTCCACAGTGGCTGCGCAGCACCGTTGAGCTGATGCACGATAAAGGCCAGTTCAGCGAAAATGCGCTGGAAAATATGGTTTCACTGTCGGGGAAATCCCAGGAATATTTGACCCGTGCGACCCAGCGCTATTATCGTAAAACGCCGGTGCAAATTATTAATGAAATCCGCATTAACTTTGCCAAAAAACAGCTGGAAATTACCAACTATTCTGTCACGGATATTGCCTATGAGTCCGGGTACAGCAGTCCCAGCCTGTTTATTAAAACGTTTAAGAAATTGACCTCATTCACACCAAATAGTTACCGGAAGAACCTGACGGTAATTAATTAACGTTCGGCGGATTGCCCGCCACAAATATTGCTTTAATGGCTTGCCCAAATAGCGGGAAGAGTACGCTATACCTTGCAGGCGATTAACCTGATACGCTAAGGGAGATATTATGCAGAAGAAATTGAAAGTCGTAACCATTGGTGGCGGCAGCAGCTATACCCCGGAATTACTTGAAGGTTTCCTGAAACGGTATCACGAATTACCGGTCAGCGAATTATGGCTGGTTGACGTTGAGGAAGGGCAGGAAAAACTGGATATCATTTTTGACCTGTGTCAGCGCATGGTGGCGAAAGCCGGTGTGCCCTTAACCGTACACAAAACACTCGATCGCCGTCTGGCGCTGAAAGATGCGGATTTCGTTACCACCCAGCTGCGCGTGGGCCAGCTGAAAGCGCGCGAGCTGGACGAGCGTATTCCCCTGAGCCACGGTTATCTGGGGCAAGAGACTAATGGCGCGGGCGGCCTGTTTAAAGGCCTGCGTACCATCCCGGTCATTTTCGACATCGTCAAAGACGTGCAGGAGATCTGCCCGAACGCGTGGGTGATTAACTTCACCAATCCGGCCGGTATGGTGACCGAGGCGGTCTATCGGCATACGAATTTCAAACGCTTTATCGGCGTCTGTAACATTCCGATTGGCATGAAGATGTTTATCCGTGACGTGCTGGGGCTGACCGACAGCGACGATCTTTCCATCGATCTGTTCGGCCTGAACCACATGGTGTTCATCAAAGACGTCATCGTGAACGGCAAATCGCGCTTTGCCGAACTGCTCGACGGCGTGGCGTCGGGACGTCTGACCGCCGCATCCGTGAAAAATATCTTCGACCTGCCGTTCAGTGAAGGGCTGATCCGTTCCCTTAATCTGCTGCCGTGCTCCTACCTGCTCTACTACTTCAAGCAGAAAGAGATGCTGGCCATTGAAATGGGCGAGTACTATAAGGGCGGCGCACGGGCTCAGATCGTGCAGAAAGTTGAGAAGCAGCTGTTTGATTTGTATAAAGATCCGAACCTGAACGTCAAACCAAAAGAGCTGGAGCAGCGCGGTGGGGCTTACTACTCCGATGCGGCGTGTGAAGTGATCAACGCCATTTACAACGACAAGCAGGCCGAGCACTACGTCAATGTGCCGCACCATGGCCATATCGACAATATCCCGGCCGACTGGGCCGTGGAGATGACCTGCATCCTCGGCCGCGATGGCGCGAAACCGCATCCGCGTATTACCCACTTTGATGAGAAGGTGATGGGGCTCATTCACACCATCAAAGGGTTCGAGGTGGCGGCCAGCAACGCGGCGCTGAGCGGTGAGCTGAACGACGTGCTTCTGGCGCTGAACCTCAGCCCGCTGGTGCATTCCGACCGCGACGCAGAAGTGCTGGCGACGGAGATGATCCTGGCCCACGAAAAATGGCTGCCAAACTTTGCCGCCACGGTAGAGAAGCTCAAGTTCCAACACCGTTAAGAGGATGTGCGATGGAAAACCTGCTGATCGTCAATGCTGATGATTTTGGCCTGTCGAAAGGGCAGAACTACGGCATTGTTGAAGCCTGTCGTCGGGGGGTAGTCACCTCGACGACGGCGCTGGTGAATGGAGAAGCGATTGAGCATGCGGCGCAGCTGAGCCGCGAGGTACCTGACCTGGGCGTGGGCATGCACTTTGTGCTGACCCTGGGCATGCCGCTTTCAGCGATGCCGGGCCTGACGCGCGACGGACAGTTGGGGAAATGGATTTGGGAGATGGCGGAAGACGCGCTGCCGCTTGAAGAGATTGCCCGCGAGCTGGACTGTCAGTTCAACCGTTTTGTAGACCTCTTTGGTCGTGAACCGACGCATATCGACAGCCATCACCATGTGCATATGATCCCGGCGATTTTCCCTCTGGTTGCGGAATTTGCGCAGCGTAAAGGCGTCGCCATGCGTGTGGATCGCGACGTGCGAGGGCTGCCGGCGTACACCGTGGCCACAACCGAGGGGTTCAGCAGCGCGTTCTACGGCGATGCGATCGACGAGGCGCTGTTCCTGAAGGTGCTGGATGATTCCGCCGCACGGGGTGAACGGTCGCTGGAGGTGATGGCGCATCCCGCCTTTGTCGATAACATCGTGCGTAAGAGCGCCTACTGCTGGCCGCGCCTGGCGGAGCTGGATGTGTTGACGTCGCCATCGCTCAAGTACGCGATTGCCGAGCGCGGGTATCGGTTGGGGACGTTCGGGGATCTTTGAAATAAAGCCCGGTGGCGGCTTCGCCTTACCGGGCCTACAAAACCAATCGAATGTAGGCCGGGTAAGCGCAAGCGCCACCCGGCTTTTTTTACGCCGGAATCTGATCGATCTTGCTGCTTCGCGACCAGACGCGGTGCGCGGCGAGCAAATCAAACAGCTTCGTCATAAACGCATCGTCAACGTTATCTCCCTCCACAATGCCGTCCTCACCTTGCTCGGCCACCTTCAGCGGCGCTTTAAACTGTCGTGCATCACCGGAAAGGGCGATCGGTTTCAGGTGCTTATAGGCTTCAAGCAGATAATAGACGGCGTCACCGTTGGTCAGCAGGCTGGTTATATCCCCGCCCGGCACAATCACCGCGTCCACCGTCAGCGACGGTGCACCGGCAAAGGTTGCCGCCACCGGCAGCACGGAGCCGTCATCAGCGGTCACTTCACCCATGCGTGAATAAAGCAGTTTGGCGTGTACGCCTTTGGTTTTCAGCGCCTGCATGATCCCCAGCACGTCGCTGGCGCGGGTTTTTTCGTTCAGCAGGATTGCCACCACTCGGCCTTTGATCGACCCTCCCGGCACCGCGTACAGGCTCAGCGAGGGATCTTTCTTGATTCCGTTAACCTCTTTCGGCGGCGCAAGATTGCGCTGTTCATCGGTCAGCGTGATACCCAGGTTATCCGCCACGCTCTGGGCAAGCTGAATATCAATATGCGCCAGCTGGTCGACTACGCGCTCGCGGATATACGTGCGTACCACTTTGCTCAGTTCGAAGCTGAAGCCGCCGATAATATGCTGCTGTTCAATCGGCGTCTGGCTGTTCCAGAACAGGCGAGGGTGGGCGTAATACTCGCCGAACGACGGGCTGCGCTCGCGAATTTTGTTGCCATCGATCCGCTCCTGATACGATTCGAATCCACCACGTTTTGGGGCCGGAGGGGTTTCACGCGGCCAGTTATCGTTGATGGAGTTCGGCTCATAGTTGGCTGGGTTGGTATCAATATCCTGACGGTGCATCCCGTCGCGCTGGAAGTTGTGATACGGGCAGGTGGGGCGGTTGATCGGGATCTCGTGGAAGTTCGGCCCGCCAAGACGGCTGATCTGCGTATCGGTATACGAGAACAGGCGCCCCTGTAACAGCGGATCGTTGGTGAAGTCCAGCCCCGGCACGATATGCCCGGGATGGAAGGCGGCCTGTTCGTTTTCGGCAAAGAAGTTATCCGGGTTGCGGTTGAGCACCATTTTACCCACCAGCTGAACCGGCACCAGCTCCTCCGGGATCAGTTTGGTCGGGTCCAGGAGATCGAAATCGAACTTAAATTCGTCCTCTTCCGGGATCAGCTGCAGGCCCAGTTCATATTCCGGGAAGTCGCCGGCTTCAATGGCCTCCCACAGCTCCCGGCGATGGAAGTCCGGGTCGCGCCCGGTCAGTTTCTGCGCCTCATCCCACACCAGCGAGGCTTTACCCGCCACCGGTTTCCAGTGGAAACGGACAAACGTGGCTTTCCCCTCGGCGTTGATCATCCGGAAGGTGTGAATGCCAAACCCCTCCATGGTGCGGTAACTGCGGGGGATCCCGCGGTCTGACATCGCCCACATCACGTTGTGCAAGGTTTCAGGCTGCAGAGAGACATAGTCCCAGAAGGTGTCGTGCGCACTTTGTCCCTGCGGTATGGCCCAGTGGGGCTCCGGTTTTACCGCATGGACAAAGTCAGGAAATTTATGCGCATCCTGAATGAAAAACACCGGGGTGTTATTACCCACCAGATCGAAAATACCCTCTTCGGTATAAAACTTGGTGGCGAAGCCGCGGATATCACGCACTGTATCCGCCGAGCCCGCACCGCCCTGAACGGTGGAGAAACGCACGAACACCGGCGTTATCTTGTCCGGGTCGGAGAGGAAGTCCGCTTTGGTGATCGCTTTCAGGCTCTTGTAGGGCTGGAAGTAGCCGTGCGCAGCGGAGCCGCGCGCGTGGACGATGCGCTCCGGTATGCGTTCGTGGTCAAAGTGGGTAATTTTTTCCCTCAGGATAAAATCTTCCAGCAGGGTTGGCCCGCGGGACCCGGCGCGCAGGGAGTTCTGGTCGTCAGCGATGCGCACCCCCTGGTTGGTGGTCAGCGCATAGCCTTCTCCGCCTTTGCGATGAGGATCGAGGGATTTCAGCTTCTCATTGCCGGTGTCCGGTGATTTCAGACTGCCCGGCGCGGTAGGCTGCTCGCCTGGGGCGGACGGGCCAGGGGAAGGGCGATGAGAGCCATCTTCAGGGGCAAGGGAGTCCATCCCAGGTTGCGATTCTTCGGTGCCATGAATGGGTGATTGATGTGTTTTATCTTTGTTCGACATTGCACGCTTCTCCTTTATTCATTCCTAAAAAACCCTGTTAACTATAGAACAATGTAGGGAAAGGGCAGGTGAACTAAGAGTTTTCAGATACTGACTGCGTAAAAGGCACGCTCAACCACACGCAAGGCGCGACGCGTGGGGGCAGGATCGGCTATCATAGAATTTTCCTGCTTCAAGAATTTGTTTTAGTGAATCCGTCGCTTATGAAACCTCTTCGTCAACAAAACCGCCAGGTTATTAGCTATGTGCCCCGCGTTGAGCCCGCGCCGCCTGACCATGCCCTGAAAGTGGAGGGGTTTCGCGATGTCTGGCAACTGCGGGGTAAATACGTGGCCTTTGTGCTGATCGGTGAGCACTTCCGTCGTTCCCCCGTGTTTACGGTGCCGGAGTCCGCGCAGCGGTGGGCGATGCAGATACGCCAGGATGAAGAGGTTGAAGAATAACAGTCATAAAAAAACCGCCATCAGGCGGTTTTTTTATTTCTACAGTGATTAACGGTGCGCCAGCTCGGCGTCGTCTTCACTTTCCAGAATCGTTTTGTCAGTCTGCTTCAGCCACTGGCTGGTCAGCGTACCGGCGGTCATTGAGCCGCTGACGTTCAGCGCGGTACGGCCCATGTCGATCAGCGGTTCAACGGAGATCAGCAGGGCGACTAGCGTAACCGGCAGGCCCAGCGCTGGCAGAACAATCAGCGCGGCGAAAGTTGCGCCACCTCCAACGCCCGCAACGCCTGCGGAGCTCACGGTCACAATCCCGACCAGCGTGGCGATCCAGACCGGATCCAGCGGGTTAATCCCCACCGTTGGCGCGACCATCACCGCCAGCATTGCCGGGTAGAGGCCTGCGCAACCGTTCTGACCAATGGTTGCACCAAACGAGGCCGAGAAGCTGGCGATAGACTCAGGCACGCCCAGACGACGGGTCTGCGCTTCCACGTTCAGTGGAATAGACGCGGCGCTGGAACGGCTGGTGAAGGCAAAGGTCAACACTGGCCAGACTTTACGGAAGTATTTCAGCGGGCTGACGCCGTTTACACCCAGCAGGATACCGTGCACCACGAACATGATGCCCAGACCCAGGTAAGAGGCGACGACGAAACTTCCCAGCTTGATAATGTCCTGCAGGTTAGAGCCAGCGACCACTTTGGTCATCAGCGCCAGCACGCCATAAGGGGTTAACTGCATCACCAGACGTACCAGCTTCATCACCCAGCTTTGCAGGGTATCGATGGCGGTCAGCACGCGCTCGCCTTTTGGCGCGTCGTCTTTCAGCAGCTTCAGCGCCGCCACGCCCAGGAACGCGGCGAAAATCACCACGCTGATGATGGAGGTTGGATTTGCACCGGTCAGGTCAGCAAACGGGTTCTTCGGAATGAAGGAAAGCACCATTTGCGGCACGGTCAGGTCAGCCACTTTATCTACGTAGTTGGTCTGAATCGCGGTCAGACGCGCCGTTTCAGCACTGCCCTGAACCAGACCTTCGGCCGTCAGGCCAAACAGGTTGGTCACCAGCACACCCACCAGCGCGGCAATCAGCGTGGTAAACAGCAGCGTACCGATGGTCAGGAAACTGATTTTGCCCAGTTGAGTGGCGTTATGCAGGCGCGCAACGGCGCTCAGAATAGAGGCGAACACCAGCGGCATAACGATCATCTGCAGCAGCTGAACATAGCCGTTACCGACAATGTTGAACCACTGAATAGAATCTTTCAGAACTGGATTATCGGAGCCATAAATCGCCTGTAATGCCAGACCAAATACGACACCCATGGCCAGACCGACCAGCACTTTCTTCGCCAGGCTCCACTGTTTGTGGCGCGTCTGCGCGAGAAGCAATAGCAATACAACGAACACAACGACGTTCGCGATGAGTGGAAAATTCATCCCCGTTCTCCTGATTTATTATCGGGCCGGTTTTTACCGATCCTGTTGGCGGAAGGTTAGCAGAAGTGTGATGTAGCGCTTATATCCAAATGGAATGGGTTATGACAAATGGGATGATTTTGTCGGTTTACTGTTCAATCTGGTGATGAATAAAACGATTGAACTGAAATTGCAGTGAATTAATCATCTGGGACGACCAGCGGACTGCACTGTTTTCGGGCAATGTTTGCGGCATCCAGACGGCGTAAGCAAATAGCGCCATGCACAATGCGCGCTCAAGCTGGTTACCTTTCTGGGGAACAAGGATGGGAAAACGAAAACGCCAGCGGCAGGGCCACAGCAGCGGCACGCCCGCAGGCGTCAGCATATCGGCGAGAATATGGCTCAGATAACCCAGCACCATGCCCTGAATGGCATCCGCAGGCACTATCCAGCTTTCGGGCACTTTTAAATAGAACAGCGTCAGCAGGCCAAATACGGCCAGCAGACTGTGGGTAAATCCCCGGTGGCCGAACGCGCGGGCGATGGGTTTTGACACCCACTTCAGACGTTGTCCGAGGAAGGATTTCGGGTGGTCGATGTCGGGCAGCAGACAGGTTAATACGGCGGAAGGGACAATATGCCACCAGTCCCCCTGTGCCAGCACGGGGGTGAGTTCAGCATTTTTGGCAAATACTGCACACGCAATAGAAAAAAGCAGGTGGCCTTCCGCCGTCATGATAAAACCCACGAAACTGTCAATTCATACAGTATAGGGTTTTTATACAGTAGGCGGAAGAGGTGACGGTGTAACTGTTTGTCACAAACCGGCGATAAGGGTTAACCGCCCAGCAGGTGTCGTGCCGTGAGCTCTGTTAGTGACGTGAGCTTCACATCGGCCAGGGCAAACCGGGGATCGTGACGGCCCTCTTCAGCGGGCACCACAATGGAACGCATCCGCGCGGCTTTGGACGCCACCATACCGTTAACGGAATCTTCCAGCGCGACACAGTTAAGGGGATCCAGGCCCAGTTTCGCGGCGCAGTCCAGATAGACCTGAGGATGCGGCTTGCTGTAAGGCAATTTTTCAGCGGACGCCAGGGCATCGAAACTGTCGCGCAGCTCAAACATGGTGAGCACTTTTTCCAGCATGTGCAGCGGGGAGGCGGAGGCCAGGCCGACTTTCAGCCCCTGAGCTTTGCACAGCGCGACGGCGTCACGTACGCCGGGCAGCAGCGGCCTGTTCTCTTCCACCAGGGAAATCGCGCGGCTGATAATACGGGCGGTCACTTCATCACGGTCGGGGCCCACCCACGGCTGTTGGGCAAACCACAGGTCCACCACCATGTCGATGCGCAGACCCAGCGTATCAGGAAGTTCATTACGGCGGTTGATATCAACGCCCAGACTGGCCATGACGTCCAGTTCAGCGCGATCCCACAACGGCTCGGAATCGATCAGTAATCCATCCATGTCAAAAATTGCGGCAAGAATTTGGCGCGGTGTCGACATCACAACGTCTCCTTATCCAGGGTGTTCGACAGACGATACGTGCTAAGCACACTCTGCAATTTAGCATATTGCTTTTAAAGAGCGGGCGAAATTGATGACCAGCAGGTAGACTTAGGCACAAATAACGCGTCTTTATGAAGAGGAACTGATGACGTATCAACAAGCTGGACGCATTGCGGTCTTAAAACGGGTTGCTGGCTGGGTGATTTTTATTCCCGCCGTTATTTCTACGCTGATTTCTGTGCTCAAGTTCATGTACGATCACAGCGAAAAACAGCCGGGTATTAATGCGGTCATGCTTGATTTTGCGCATGTCATGATTGAGATGATGCGTTTTAACACGCCATTTTTGAATGTCTTCTGGTTCAACTCCCCCACGCCGGACTTTCATCAGCAGCTCAATATTGGGTTCTGGATTATCTATGCGCTGATCTTTATCGCCATGGCGTTGCAGGCCTCCGGCGCACGAATGAGCCGTCAGACGCGTTTTCTTCGTGAAGGGGTTGAAGATCAGATGATTCTCGAGCAGGCCAAAGGCCCGGAAGGGATGACCCGGGAACAGATTGAATCCCGGATTGTGGTTCCGCGTCACTCCATTTTTCTGCAGATCTTCCCGCTCTATATCCTTCCTGCGATCGTCATTGTGGCGGGGTATTTCTTCTTCTCACTGCTTGGTTTTCTGTAAGCGGTAAGGGTGGCGTTCAGGCCACCCGTTTTGTTGTCAGGCGGCAAGCATGCGTTCGAGCGCCCGCTGGGCGTTAACAAGGTGTTCGCCACCAAAGAGGATGGCGCGGTTCATCAGCGTATACAGCTGATATACCGGTTGACGATCGAGGAAACCGTGCGGCAGGGGGGAAACGGACTGGTACCCGTCGTATATTTGCGGCGGCTGCTCAGGATGCAGCGGCAGCATGGCCAGATCGCACTCTCTGTCACCCCAGTAACAGGCCGGGTCGTAGATATAGGGGCCGTTGGGACCCAACGCGCAGTTATCGGACCATAAATCACCGTGCAGCAGAGACGCCTGCGGCTGGTGGGAGGCCAGACGCTGCTGAACGTGTTCGACGATGGCATCAATATTGCCAAATTCCAGCCCTTTCTCAGCGGCCAGCTCAAGCTGCCAGCCAATGCGTTGCTCGGCAAAAAACGTCGACCAGCGGCGCTGCCAGGCGTTGGGCTGAGGCGTGGTGGAGAGATCGTTGTCGAAATCGAGACCAAACTGCGGCTGGTCGCTCCATTGATGAAGTCGCGCTAACTGCTGGCCGAGAATGAAGGCGTTATGGGCATCCAGCGGACGGGCAGGGAGATATTCCATCACCAGAAAGCTGTAGTCGCGGTCACTACCCACGGCCAGGACCTGCGGAACCGTCACCGTTTTGCTGCGGGACAACAGCTCCAGTTGGTCGGCTTCGGCAGTAAATATTGGAAGAAGCTCACGCTCATCGCATTTTACGAAGAGATCGCGGCCTGCGTAGCGTAAATGCCACGCGGCGTGGATCTCTCCGCCTGGCAGTTCGTTACGCAGTTCGATTTCACCTTCACCCAGTTGCTCACTTAAAAGATGACTGATAGCCTGCCACATGATGTCTCTCCCATGTTGTCTGCCAGATCATAAAGTTAGCGCATTATTGCGGTAAAAAAATACGAACTAACGCACACCTGAGCGGTTTAAATTCATGCAGGGCACTTATTGTTCTTTTTTCTGCCAACTTTCCCAGGTATTGACGTCAATCTCGGTGGGTTTGTCGGTCACACTTTCCACCAGACTGGCGGCCAGCGCATGCACTTCTTCTTTAGTCAGCGCAGAGATGAGACCAAATGCCAGGGTGCCTAAATCGTGAATATTGCCCTCGTCATCCGTGAGCGTGAGGAGAAACTTAGCCCGGGTGAAGGCGTTGTTGAGCTCATTCAGCTCCGTCAGCGAGGCTTCATGAAGGTTGACGGTTACGACGTAGCGGGTGATGTCACCACTGCTCATAATTCACCTCATTGTTATCATGGAAGTTTTCTTAGCATAGTCGATAGTTTGCGTTTGGCGACTAAGAGATGACATTCCCCTCCATAACGATGAAGGGGAACGGGCGTTAATCTCGGGACAGGTAATCGACGATTTTTTGCGTATCGGCCAGTGAACACAGACGCGTGCCCTGGTTGATGGTTGCGGCGCTACCCGCCGCCACACCGTAACGCGCCATTTCCAGCAAAGACGCGCCCTGCGCCAGTTTCAGCGTCATCGCGCCAACCATGCTATCCCCGGCGCCAACCGTACTCTGACTTTTCATGGGCGGTGGGACAACCTGAACGGCTGACGTTTCATCGACGGCCAGTGCCCCCTGAGGACCCAGAGAGACCACGACGCGTCGTGCTTTGCCGCTGCGTACCAGTTCCTGTGCGGCGGTGCGAACATCATCCGGTTGCGTCAACTCTCGGTTGACCAGCGCGCTGAGCTCTTTCTGGTTCGGTTTGACCAGCTCCAGATTGCCCGGCACGAGTGCCGCCTGAAGGGCCTCGCCGCTGCTGTCGACAATGCAGCGGATGCCGCGCTGCTGCGCCGCCTGAATAAGCGCAGTTAATTTATCTGTACTCACTCCGGGGGGCAGGCTGCCGCTTATCACCAGCAGTGCGCCGCTTTCTATGGTCAGCACTTTCTCTTCAAGCTGACGAAACTCGTCATCACTGAGCTTCGCGCCGGGCATCACAAAGCGATACTGCTCGCCGCTGGACTCCACGTGCACGTGCAGGTTCTGCCGCGTCCAGTCTTTGGCCTCCACGGTCTCTACGGCGACCTGTTCATCTGCCAGCAAAGAGACCAGGTGTTCGCCGGTGGCCCCACCAACGGGAAAAATTGCCGTGGCGTGGCCGCCAAGGTGCGTAATGGCGCGCGCCACGTTGATACCGCCGCCGCCGGGCTCAAAGACAGGGGCGCTACAGCGCAACTTACCTTCCGGGTAAATCTGCGGCGTCAGGGTTGCGGAATCAAGGGAAGGGGAGAGCGTCAGGGTGTAGATAGAAACCATCATTACCTCCTTTTAGCGTGGGTTCCTATTAGTCTGGCACCCTTTGTCTGGAACGCAATGTAAATAACAGTATGATTTTAAATATGAATACAGACGTAAAGTGAGGCGCGGGATATATAAAATAAAACGCTTTTTGGGATCGTTCTTATTCAAAAAATGAAATAAGAAAACATTGCTATGTTATTTGCGGCTTTTTATAATTTGTTACCTTTCTCTGGACGTCTTGTCATTGATCCTCAAGAAAGATTCCGGGACCGTGTGGTCTCTTTTTTTGTTGTACGGACTCCTTAATAAAATGAAGCTTTTAAAGACAGTTCCCGCTGCACTGATGCTGGCGGGTGGCGTGTTTGCAGCTATGAACGCAGCCGCCGATGATACCGTTTTTACTGTCATGGACGATCCCACCACCGCGAAAAAACCTTTTGAAGGTAACCTGAACGCTGGGTATCTGGCACAATCCGGTAACACCAAAAGCTCCTCTCTGACAGCGGACAGTACGCTCACCTGGTACGGTAACACGACCGCCTGGTCGCTGTGGGGAAATGCCAGCAACACGTCCGCGAATGACGAACGCTCTTCCGAGAAATATGCGGTAGGCGGACGTAGCCGTTACAACATGACCGACTATGACTACCTGTTTGGTCAGGCAAGCTGGTTAACCGACCGCTACAACGGTTATCGCCAGCGCGATGTGTTTACCGCCGGTTATGGTCGCCAGTTCCTGAACGGCCCGGTACACAGCTTCCGTTTTGAATTCGGTCCAGGTGTGCGCTATGACGAGTACACCGATGGCGATACCAAAACCCAACCGCTCGGTTACGCGTCCGGGACCTATGCCTGGCAGATGACTGACAACACCAAATTCACGCAGGGTGTTTCTGTATTTGGTGCCGACGATACGACGCTGAACTCTGAGACGGCGCTGAACGTGGCCATCAATGAACACTTTGGTCTGAAAGTGGCCTACAACGTCACCTGGAACTCGTCACCGCCAGAAACGGCACCGGATCATACCGACCGCAGAACCACGGTTTCACTGGGTTATAAAATGTAATTATGGCGGGCCGATGAAAATGTCGGCCCGTTTCTCATCTCAGGCCAGTTGGCTTTCCTTTTGTTGACGTTTAGCCCCAAATCATCGCCGCCCAGCGAAGTAGCAGCATTGCGCCGCAGATGGCAATCAGCACCAGCACCATTTTCCAGTGTTTTACGGCAAATCGTTTTGTTGGCATAACCTGATCCTTGTTTGTTAACACCCACAGTCTATCAAACAGGGCTGATACATGCCCCTTCACAGGATCGATCAGGTTATGCCAGCGTAGGGTTGGGCTTAGAACCAGTGGAATCGTTCGGCGAGAATCAACAATAAACCTGTCGCTGAAAGGATGTTCAATATCACAACCGTTCTACTGGATACGTTCATGGTATGCACCTTTGGGTTTAAAGATCTGTTCAAGAGTAGCCCAGCATTTCAGGAATGCGAGCACCGGGAACTGGCCACCTGCAAATTCATGCAAAAGTGCCAGCGCATCAATCTGCCAGCAGAGGATGCATACGCCCTGTGATTAGTGTTACCATTACGAAGCCTGCCGTAAATCCGAATTATTCTGATTCTGGCAGGTGAATGATGACGAACCAATTTGACGATTGTTGGTCAGATGGTCTCGTAATCTATTGTCAAATCACGATTATTTTCTTTGTATATGCTCTTATGTGTGGGGCATCACTGCAAATAAGGATATAAAATGCCTGTAATTACTCTTCCTGATGGCAGCCAACGCCATTTCGATCACGCTGTAAGCCCAATGGATGTTGCCCTGGATATCGGTCCGGGTCTCGCGAAAGCGACTATCGCTGGCCGTGTTAACGGTGAACTGGTGGACGCCTCCGATCTCATCGAAAACGATGCGACGCTTGCCATCATCACCGCGAAAGACGAAGAAGGTCTGGAGATCATTCGTCACTCCTGCGCGCATCTGTTAGGTCATGCCATCAAACAGCTGTGGCCCAACACCAAAATGGCGATCGGTCCGGTGATCGACAACGGTTTCTACTATGACGTTGACCTTGACCACACCCTGACTCAGGAAGATATCGACGCGCTCGAAAAACGTATGCACGAGCTCGCCGAAACCAACTATGACGTCATCAAGAAGAAAGTCAGCTGGCACGAAGCGCGTGAAACCTTCGTGAAGCGCGGCGAGAGCTATAAAGTCTCTATTCTTGACGAAAATATCTCCCATGATGACAAGCCTGGCTTGTACCATCACGAAGAATACGTCGACATGTGCCGTGGACCGCACGTGCCGAACATGCGCTTCTGCCATCACTTCAAACTGATGAAGATCGCAGGCGCTTACTGGCGTGGCGACAGCAACAACAAGATGTTGCAGCGTATTTATGGTACCGCGTGGGCCGACAAAAAAGCCCTGAACGCGTACCTGCTGCGCCTGGAAGAGGCCGCGAAGCGTGACCACCGTAAAATCGGTAAGCAGCTTGACCTGTACCACATGCAGGAAGAAGCGCCGGGTATGGTGTTCTGGCATAACGATGGCTGGACCATTTTCCGTGAACTGGAAACCTTCGTACGCTCCAAGCTGAAAGAGTACCAGTATCAGGAAGTGAAAGGTCCGTTCATGATGGACCGTGTGCTGTGGGAAAAAACCGGCCACTGGGACAACTACAAGGATGCGATGTTCACCACCTCGTCTGAGAACCGTGAATACTGCATTAAGCCAATGAACTGCCCGGGCCACGTTCAGATCTTCAACCAGGGTCTGAAATCCTACCGCGACCTGCCGCTGCGTATGGCGGAGTTCGGTAGCTGCCACCGTAACGAACCATCAGGTGCTCTGCACGGTCTGATGCGCGTGCGTGGCTTTACTCAGGATGATGCGCATATCTTCTGTACTGAAGACCAGGTCCGTGATGAAGTTAACGCCTGTATTCGTATGGTCTACGATATGTACAGCACCTTTGGCTTCGAGAAGATCGTGGTCAAACTCTCAACGCGCCCGGAAAAACGTATCGGTAGCGATGAGACCTGGGATCGTGCAGAAGCGGATCTCGCCGTTGCACTGGAAGAGAACGGGATTCCGTTCGAATATCAGCTGGGCGAGGGCGCATTCTACGGTCCGAAAATTGAATTTACCCTGTATGACTGCCTCGATCGCGCATGGCAGTGCGGAACGGTACAGCTGGACTTCTCCCTGCCGCAGCGTTTAAGCGCCTCTTATGTTGGCGAAGACAACGAGCGTCAGGTACCGGTTATGATTCACCGTGCAATTCTCGGTTCACTGGAGCGCTTCATCGGCATCCTGACCGAAGAGTTTGCTGGCTTCTTCCCAACCTGGCTTGCGCCAGTGCAGGTCGTGGTGATGAACATTACCGATTCTCAGGCGGATTACGTTAAAGAATTGACGCAGAAACTACAAAATGCGGGCATTCGCGTAAAAGCAGACTTGAGAAATGAGAAGATTGGCTTTAAAATCCGCGAGCACACTTTACGTCGTGTCCCGTATATGTTGGTCTGTGGTGATAAAGAGGTGGAAGCAGGCAAAGTTGCCGTTCGCACCCGCCGTGGTAAAGACCTGGGCAGCCTGGACGTAAGTGAAGTGATTGAGAAGCTGCAACAAGAGATTCGCAGCCGCAGTCTTCAACAACTGGAGGAATAAGGTATTAAAGGCGGAAAACGAGTTCAAACGGCACGTCCGAATCGTATCAATGGCGAGATTCGCGCCCAGGAAGTTCGCTTAACAGGTCTGGAAGGCGAGCAGCTGGGGATTGTGAGTCTGAGAGAAGCAATCGAAAAGGCTGAAGAAGCTGGAGTAGATTTAGTTGAAATCAGCCCTAACGCCGAACCGCCAGTTTGTCGTATCATGGACTACGGCAAGTTCCTTTATGAAAAGAGTAAGTCTTCTAAGGAACAGAAGAAAAAGCAAAAAGTTATCCAGGTTAAGGAAATCAAGTTCCGTCCTGGTACCGACGATGGCGATTATCAGGTAAAACTCCGCAGCCTGATTCGCTTTCTGGAAGATGGCGATAAGGCCAAGATCACACTGCGTTTCCGCGGTCGTGAGATGGCCCACCAACAGATCGGTATGGAAGTGCTTAACCGCGTCCGTGACGATCTGAGTGAACTGGCAGTAGTCGAATCCTTCCCTACGAAGATCGAAGGCCGCCAGATGATCATGGTGCTCGCTCCTAAGAAGAAACAGTAGGCCTTCAAGTAGCAATTCCTGTGGAGCCTTTGTGCTTCACAGGTTTTGTTCGCCTGGGTTTCGTTTATTTAACAATGCGAAGTGGAAGTTATTAAAATGCCAAAAATTAAGACCGTACGCGGTGCTGCTAAGCGCTTCAAAAAAACCGGTAAAGGTGGTTTTAAGCACAAGCACGCTAACCTGCGTCACATTCTGACTAAGAAAGCTACCAAGCGTAAACGTCACCTGCGTCCAAAAGCCATGGTTTCTAAAGGCGATCTGGGCCTGGTTATCGCGTGCCTGCCGTACGCATAAGTCGTTTCGTTTAACTTTTTTAACTTAGAATAGATACAGGAGAGCACACATGGCTCGCGTAAAACGTGGTGTAATTGCACGTGCACGTCACAAGAAAATTTTGAAACAAGCTAAAGGCTACTACGGTGCGCGTTCACGCGTATACCGCGTTGCCTTCCAGGCTGTTATCAAAGCAGGTCAGTACGCTTACCGTGACCGTCGTCAGCGTAAGCGTCAGTTCCGTCAACTGTGGATTGCGCGTATCAACGCAGCAGCACGTCAGAACGGTATTTCTTACAGCAAATTCATCAACGGCCTGAAAAAAGCCTCTGTTGAAATCGACCGTAAGATCCTGGCTGACATCGCAGTATTCGACAAAGTAGCGTTCACCGCTCTGGTCGAAAAAGCGAAAGCAGCACTGGCATAAGCCAGTTGAGAGAGGGGGCCTGGCTCCCTCTTTTCGTTTCAACAGCATCAAAACGTTGACAATTTTTGGGCTACCCTTTTCAATAAGGCGTTAGGTTCCTTACCACACAAGGTAACGCAAGCATGAATGCTGCTATTTTCCGCTTCTTCTTTTACTTTAGCACCTGACATCAGGAGGCTAGCGCGTGAGAGACGAAACGGAAAACAGCGCCAGAAAGCCTCCTGATGGAGGCTTTTTTTGTATCTGCCGCTGGTAAATATCGCTACATAACGAGGAAAATCATGTCACATCTCGCAGAGCTGGTTGCCAGTGCAACAGCCGCCATTAATCAGGCCTCAGATGTTGCCGCGTTAGACAATGTCCGCGTCGAATATCTTGGTAAAAAAGGGCACCTGACCCTTCAGATGACAACCCTGCGTGAACTGCCGGCAGAAGAACGCCCGGCAGCAGGTGCGGTAATTAACGAAGCCAAAGAGCAGGTACAGCAGGCTCTGAACGCGCGTAAGGCTGAGCTGGAAAGCGCGGTGTTGAATGCGCGTCTGGCCGCAGAGACGATCGACGTTTCTCTGCCGGGTCGCCGAATTGAAAACGGTGGTCTGCATCCGGTTACCCGCACCATCGATCGTATTGAAAGTTTCTTCGGTGAGCTCGGCTTTACCGTGGCGACTGGCCCGGAAATTGAAGATGATTACCATAACTTCGATGCCCTGAACATTCCTGGCCATCATCCGGCACGTGCTGACCACGACACTTTCTGGTTCGACGCGACCCGTCTTCTGCGTACCCAGACCTCCGGCGTTCAGATCCGTACCATGAAGGAGCAGGAACCGCCAATCCGCATTATCGCGCCGGGCCGCGTCTATCGTAACGACTACGATCAGACTCACACCCCAATGTTCCACCAGATGGAAGGCCTGATTGTTGATAAAAACATCAGCTTCACCAACCTGAAGGGGACGCTGCATGATTTCCTCAACAACTTCTTTGAGGAAGATCTGCAGGTTCGTTTCCGTCCATCCTATTTCCCGTTCACTGAACCGTCTGCGGAAGTGGACGTGATGGGAAAAAACGGTAAATGGCTGGAAGTGCTGGGCTGCGGTATGGTGCATCCAAACGTGCTGCGCAACGTGGGCATCGATCCGGAAGTTTACTCTGGCTTTGCGTTCGGTATGGGCATGGAACGTCTGACCATGCTGCGCTACGGCGTGACCGATTTACGTGCATTCTTCGAAAACGATCTGCGTTTCCTCAAACAGTTTAAATAAGGGCAGGACAGAACAATGAAATTCAGTGAACTGTGGTTACGCGAATGGGTTAACACCACGCTGGACAGCGACGCGCTTTCTAACCAGATCACCATGGCGGGTCTGGAAGTGGACGGCGTTGAGCCGGTTTCTGGCGCGTTCAATGGCGTGGTCGTGGGGGAAGTGGTGGAGTGCGGTCAGCACCCTAACGCGGACAAACTGCGCGTAACAAAAGTCAACGTGGGCGGTGACCGTCTGCTGGATATCGTCTGCGGTGCACCAAACTGCCGTCAGGGGCTGAAAGTGGCCGTGGCGACCGTCGGTGCTGTGCTGCCGGGCGATTTCAAAATCAAAGCTGCCAAACTGCGCGGTGAGCCGTCAGAAGGTATGCTGTGCTCGTTCTCTGAGCTGGGGATTTCCGACGATCACAACGGCATCATTGAGCTGCCGCTGGATGCGCCGATCGGTACCGATATCCGCGAATATCTGAAGCTTGATGACAACACCATCGAAATCAGCGTCACGCCAAACCGTGCTGATTGCTTAGGGATTATCGGCGTGGCGCGCGACGTTGCCGTGCTGAACCAGACTGAACTGAACGCGCCGGAGATCGTCCCGGTTGAAGCGACCATCAGTGACGTTCTGCCTATTCAGGTTGAGGCGGCGGATGCCTGCCCACGCTACCTCGGTCGTGTGGTGAAAGGCATCAATGTGAAAGCGCCAACCCCGCTGTGGATGAAAGAGAAACTGCGTCGCTGCGGTATTCGTTCTATCGATGCGGTGGTTGACGTGACCAACTACGTACTGCTGGAGCTGGGTCAGCCGATGCACGCGTTCGATAAAGATCGTATCGAAGGCGGTATCGTGGTGCGCATGGCGAAAGAGGGGGAAACCCTGGTTCTGCTTGACGGCAGCGAAGCGAAACTGAACGCCGACACGCTGGTGATTGCTGACCACAGCAAAGCGCTGGCGATGGGCGGTATCTTCGGCGGCGAACACTCTGGCGTGAACGATGAGACGCAAAACGTGCTGCTGGAATGTGCATTCTTCAGCCCGCTCTCTATCACCGGTCGCGCACGCCGTCACGGCCTGCACACCGATGCCTCTCACCGTTACGAGCGCGGTGTTGACCCGGCGCTGCAGTACAAAGCGATGGAACGTGCCACCCGTCTGCTGATCGACATCTGCGGCGGTGAAGCGGGCCCGGTGATTGATGTCACCCACGAAGCCACGCTGCCGAAGCGCGCGACCATCACCCTGCGTCGCAGCAAGCTGGATCGCCTGATTGGTCACCACGTACCCGATGCGCAGGTGACCGATATCCTGAAGCGTCTGGGTTGTGAAGTGACCGAAGGCCAGGACGAGTGGCAAGCAGTTGCGCCATCCTGGCGTTTCGACATGGAAATTGAAGAAGATCTGGTGGAAGAAGTGGCCCGCGTGTACGGCTACAACAACATCCCTGACGAGCCTGTGCAGGCGGGTCTGGTGATGGGGTCCCACCGTGAAGCCGACCTGTCCCTGAAGCGTGTGAAAACCATGCTGAACGACAAAGGCTACCAGGAAGTGATCACCTACAGCTTTGTTGATCCAAAACTGCAGCAGCTGATCCACCCAGGTCAGGAAGCCCTGATCCTGCCAAGCCCAATCTCCAGCGAAATGTCGGCTATGCGTCTGTCTCTGTGGACCGGCCTGCTGGGCACTGTTGTTTATAACCAGAATCGCCAGCAAAACCGCGTGCGAATTTTCGAAAGCGGTTTGCGCTTTGTGCCGGATAATCAGGCAAATTTAGGCATCCGTCAGGATCTTATGCTGGCTGGTGCGATTAGCGGTAACCGCTATGAAGAGCACTGGGACCTGGCAAAAGGCACGGTTGATTTCTACGATATGAAGGGCGATCTGGAAGCGATTCTCGATCTGACCGGTAAATTATCTGAAATTGAATTCCGTGCAGAAGCCATTCCGGCCCTGCATCCGGGTCAGAGTGCAGCCATCTATTTAGACGGCAAACGTGTTGGTTTTATTGGCGTTGTTCACCCTGAGCTGGAACGTAAACTGGACCTGAACGGCCGTACCATCGTGTTTGAGCTGGAGTGGAACCTGGTGGCAGACCGCGTGATCCCTCAGGCTCAGGACGTCTCCCGCTTCCCGGCAAACCGCCGTGATATCGCGGTTGTGGTCGCCGAAAATGTGCCTGCAGCAGATATTTTGGCCGAATGTAAGAAAGTTGGCGTAAATCAGGTAGTTGGCGTAAACTTATTTGACGTGTACCGCGGCAAGGGCGTAGCAGAAGGTTTCAAGAGCCTCGCTATCAGCCTTATCCTTCAGGATACCAGCCGTACACTCGAAGAAGAGGAGATTGCCGCTACCGTCGCCAAATGTGTAGAGGCATTAAAAGAGCGATTCCAGGCATCATTGAGGGATTGAACCTATGGCGCTTACAAAAGCTGAAATGTCAGAATATCTGTTTGATAAGCTTGGGCTTAGCAAACGGGATGCCAAAGAGCTGGTAGAGCTGTTTTTCGAAGAGATCCGTCGTGCTCTGGAAAATGGTGAGCAGGTAAAACTCTCCGGCTTTGGCAATTTTGATTTGCGAGATAAAAACCAACGTCCGGGTCGTAACCCGAAGACGGGGGAAGATATTCCCATTACAGCCCGCCGCGTGGTGACCTTCAGACCCGGCCAGAAGTTAAAAAGCCGTGTCGAAAACGCAACGCCCAAAGCAGAGTAATATGAACTAACTAAAAAGGCCGCCCATGCGGCCTTTTTTCTTTGCGCTCCCTGGCAAACCCGCCGTAAAATCAATGATATCTCTCGCAAATAAAACCGAATACATGCTTGATTACGCCCATCGCCAGCACCGTTCCGATCAACGTCGCCTGCTTTTACTGGTGCTGCTGCTCATTGTCGCCGCAGGGATTAGCCTCTGCGCCGGTGACAGGTGGATAGGGCCTGAGAGCTGGTGGGGGCCAGACGGGCAACTCTTTGTCTGGCAAATTCGTCTGCCGCGCACCGTCGCGGTGATGCTGGTGGGGGCCGCGCTGGCGCTGGGCGGTACCATTATGCAGGCGTTATTTGATAACCCGCTGGCGGAACCGGGGCTGCTCGGCGTCTCGAACGGGGCTGGCGTGGGGCTGATTGCCGCGGTAATGCTGGGTGGGGGAGAGCTCTCCGGGTGGAGTATTAGCCTGAGCGCCATTCTCGGCGCATTACTGATCACGGTCATCCTGCTTCGCTTCGCCAGACGGCACTTATCGACCAGCCGTCTGCTGCTTGCCGGCGTGGCGCTCGGGATCATCTGCAGCGCGCTGATGACCTGGGCCGTCTACTTCTCAACCTCCTTTGACCTGCGACAGCTCATGTACTGGATGATGGGCGGCTTTGGCGGCGTTGACTGGCACCAGGGCTGGCTTATGGTGCTGTTGGTACCGGTTATCGTGTGGGTTGCCCTGCAGGCGCAGCCGCTGAATATGCTCGCGCTGGGTGAAACCTCTGCCCGCCAGCTCGGTATGCCGATTGGGTTCTGGCGTAATGTGCTGGTCATTGCCATTGGCTGGCTGGTCGGCGTCAGCGTCGCCCTCGCGGGGGCAATTGGTTTTATTGGGCTGGTGATCCCGCACATGCTGCGCCTGTGTGGCCTCACTGATCATCGAACCTTGCTTCCGGCCTCGGCTGTTGCCGGGGCCGTCACGCTGCTGGTGGCCGATATCATCGCCCGGCTTGCCCTGACAGCCGCAGAGCTGCCCATAGGCGTGGTGACCGCCACGCTGGGCGCGCCGGTCTTTATCTGGCTACTATTAAAAGCTGGACGTTAAATCACGATACCCGTAAGACAACCTGAGGGAATGCTATGCAGTCAGATATCCTGAATACTGAAGTGACCACCATTGATGGCGATAACACCACGCTGGAAGGCTACAAAGGCAACGTGTTGCTTATCGTCAACGTGGCATCCAAATGTGGCCTGACGCCGCAGTACGAGCAGCTGGAGAACATTCAGAAGGCCTGGGAGAAGGACGGTTTCACCGTGCTGGGGTTCCCGTGCAACCAGTTCCTGGGCCAGGAGCCGGGCAGCGAAGAGGAGATCAAGACGTTTTGTAGCACCACCTACGGCGTCACGTTCCCGCTGTTCAGCAAAATTGATGTCAACGGTGAGCATCGTCATCCGCTGTACGCGAAGCTGATCGCTGCCGCACCGAAAGCCGTTGCGCCGGAAGGAAGCGGTTTTTATGAACGTATGGCCAGCAAAGGCCGCGCGCCGCTCTACCCGGATGACATTCTGTGGAACTTCGAAAAATTCCTGATTGGTCGTGATGGCCAGGTGGTGCAACGTTTTTCACCGGATATGACGCCTGAGGATCCGATTGTGATGGAATCTATCAAGCTGGCGCTGGCGAAATAATGTCACTGCTGATGCAGCTCACGGACGTTGCCGAAAAGGGACGTCTGGCGCCGATAACCGGTGCCGTCAATGCGGGTGAAATTCTGCATCTTGTCGGGCCAAACGGCGCGGGGAAGAGCACGTTGCTGGCGCGGATGGCAGGCCTGGTCGGTGGTGAAGGGCAGGTAACGCTGCTGGGGCATCCCCTTACCGACTGGACGCCAGTCTCGCTGGCGCACCGGCGCAGTTACCTTGTGCAGCAGCAGACACCGCCCTTTGCGATGCCTGTCTGGCACTACCTGACGCTGCATTTGCATGATAAACACCATACGGCGCTGCTGACGGACGTGGCTGCCGCCCTGGGGCTGGAAGATAAACTGGCTCGTCATGCCAGCCAGCTTTCGGGCGGAGAGTGGCAACGGGTGCGTCTGGCGGCCGCAATCGTGCAGATTCACCCGGCCGGTAATCCTCACGGGCGGCTGCTGCTGCTTGATGAACCGATGAGCGGTCTGGATGTGGCGCAGCAGGCGGCACTGGATACGCTGCTAAGCACCCTGAGCCGAAAAGGCATTGCCGTAGTAATGAGCAGTCATGACCTCAACCATACCCTGCGTCATGCCCACCGGGTATGGTTGCTGTCGAAGGGAAACCTGATAGCCAGCGGGACGCGGGATCAGGTTCTCACGCCACCTAATCTTGCCCGCGCGTACAATATGGCGTTCCGCAGGCTGGACATAGAGGGACATAAGATGCTGATTTCTACCGGGCAGGAGTAACCGTTTCTTGCCTGTTCACACACTTGCACGCTAAATTACGAAAAGAACAAAAAAAGCAGAGGATTCGTCTGAAATGCGATTCTGGTTTCTCCTGATGGCTGCACTCTTTCTTGCGGGATGCAGTAGCCATCGTGCTCCGCCGCCTAACCCACGGCTTTCAGATTCGATCACCGTCATTGCCAGCCTTAACGATCAGCTGAGCAACTGGCGCGGCACGCCTTATCGCTACGGCGGCATGAGCCGTGGCGGGGTGGATTGTTCCGGCTTTGTGCTGATGACGTTTCGCGATAAGTTTGATTTACAGCTGCCGCGCGAAACGCGTAAACAGGCTGAAATCGGTACGGAAATTGATAAAGACGATCTTCTGCCGGGGGATCTGGTTTTCTTCAAAACCGGGTCGGGTGAAAGCGGTCTCCATGTGGGGATATATGATACAGACAATCAGTTTATTCACGCGTCGACCAGTCGCGGGGTGATGCGTTCTTCTCTGGATAATGTTTACTGGCGTAAAAGTTTTTGGCAGGCTCGACGTATTTAGTCGCCGCCGGACGCTTCTTATGACGGCAGGGTAACTAATAAATCATGCCGTTTTTTCTCAAATAAGATGATTAAAGTTAAATTTACCTAAAATTAGCTTAGCCCGCATGTGTCTGTTTTATCTAAAACTGGCTATTATTCTACAACCAGGATAAGATTATTTTAGATTCAGGGATAAATCTGAAAATTAATACGGAACTAATGAAATTAATCTTATTAAAATCAAGACAGTGGAATTGTGTCAGCAATTGCTCCAGGATGTCCTCTCTCATCTTTAATGCGGGGCGAGTGCAATGATTATTACGCTAGATAATGCTTACCAGTCTGAACTGTTGCTTCAGCCTGCCCGTAATAGCGCAGGTGAGCTGAAAGGTTTAGACATTGTGGTTAACTTTACTGGCGTCGGCAGCGAAGTGAGGATCCCTACTGAACTCGTTATCCCGCGGCTTTCCGAGGCGGAAGAGTTAGCGCTGTTTAACGAAAAACTGCAATTGCTTGATACCTGTAAACTGTTTTTTATTCAGCATCAGTTAATTGCATGGATCAATATTACACCTGTAATTGTTGAGTTTTTATTAAGTAATGGAAACGCTGTTTCAATTCTTGAGCGCTATCCGTTTCTGGAGTTTACTGTTAATGAGAATTATCCAGGTTTAAATAACGGAAAGGACGATCTGCAGCTGGCAAGAATGGCGATCCATTTCCCGTTGGTCCTGGCAAACTTTGGCGCAGGCGCAGCATCGCTCAAAGCGGTCTATGATGGATTATTCAAACGGGTCATTCTCGATAAAGGATTCATTCAGCAGCGTGCTCAGGAACTCTCCTTTGAGCCCTTTATGCGCGCAATCCTCTGGCAAATCACGCCGCACTGTCAGTCGGTGATCGTCTCGGGCATTGACGATCACGCCCTGTTGCAGCGCGTCCTGTCCTTCAATTTTGGTGCCATGCAGGGGGCGCTGTGGCCTGCCGTCTCTGCTGAACACGTCACCACGCTGGTTCAGCAGCGATAACCCTTGCTTTCGCCCGTGTTTAAGACCGGGTAAACCCTCTACACTAAAAGCAGGAGGACTTATGACCCTGTCTTTTACTGCTCACTGGCATGACGAGTTGCCTGGTTTTTACACCGCACTCAAACCTACACCGCTACAAAATTCCCGTCTCATCTGGCATAACGATCGGCTGGCAGACGAGCTGGCTATTCCACCCGCGCTGTTTCAGCGTTCAGACGGCGCTGGCGTCTGGGGCGGCGAAACGCTACTCCCCGGGATGCAACCCCTGGCTCAGGTCTACAGCGGGCATCAGTTTGGCGTCTGGGCGGGTCAACTGGGCGACGGCAGGGGGATCCTGCTCGGCGAACAACAGCTTCCCAACGGGGAGACGGTTGACTGGCACCTGAAAGGCGCAGGGCTGACTCCCTATTCACGTATGGGCGACGGGCGCGCGGTACTGCGTTCAACGATTCGTGAATGCCTGGCATCTGAAGCGATGCATGCGCTGGGCATACCAACGACCCGTGCGCTGTCGATTGTCACCAGCGATACGCCGGTCGCGCGTGAAACGATGGAAAAAGGGGCCATGCTGATGCGCATTGCGCAAAGCCATCTGCGCTTCGGTCATTTTGAGCACTTTTATTATCGCCGCGAGCCGGACAAGGTTCGCCAGCTTGCGGATTTTGCCATCCGTCACCACTGGCCGCATTTGCAGGACGAGGCGGATAAATACGTTCTCTGGTTCAGGGATGCGGTGGCCCGCACGGCCACGATGATCGCACGCTGGCAAACGGTGGGCTTTGCCCATGGCGTCATGAATACGGACAACATGTCGATCCTCGGGCTGACCTTCGATTACGGTCCGTTTGGTTTCCTCGATGATTATCAGCCGGGGTATATCTGCAACCACTCCGACTACCAGGGGCGCTACAGCTTTGACAATCAACCGGCGGTGGGACTGTGGAATCTTCAGCGTCTTGCGCAATCCCTGTCGCCGTTTATCGACGTGGATGCCCTCAATGATGCGCTTGATGGCTATCAGGAGACGTTGCTGCGCGAATACGGCACGCTGATGCGCAACAAGCTGGGGCTGATGACCCAGGAGAAAGGCGATAACGATATCCTGAATGGTCTGTTTACCCTTATGGCGCGTGAGGGCAGCGATTATACCCGTACCTTCCGCATGCTGGGCCAGACGGAGCAGCACAGTCCTGGCTCGCCGCTGCGCGATGAATTTATCGACCGACAGGCGTTTGACGACTGGTTTACTCAGTACCGCACGCGGCTTCAGCAGGAGCAGGTAGATGATGCTACCCGCCAGAGGCAGATGAACGCGGCGAACCCGGCGATGGTATTGCGCAACTGGCTGGCGCAGCGGGCGATTGAGCAGGCAGAGCAGGGGGAGTACGCTGAGTTACACCGTCTGCATGTGGCGTTGCGCACGCCGTTTGCCGACCGGAATGATGATTACGTCAGCCGCCCGCCTGACTGGGGCAAGCGGCTGGAGGTCAGCTGCTCTAGCTAGTCTTTTGCCGGGGGGCGCTACGCTACCCGGCCTGGATATTACTGAGCGACCCAGCCGCCATCCATATTCCACGCTGCGCCGCGAACGTTAACGGCGCTGTCGCTACATAAAAACAGCGTCAACTCACCCAACTGTTCCGGGGTAACAAACTCACCGGAAGGTTGTTTTTCGCTCAGAAGCTGGTCCTGGGCCAGATCCGGCGCGACGCCCTGTGCAATACGTTTTTCGATCTGCTGTTGCACCAGCGGCGTTAGTACCCAACCGGGGCAGAGCGCATTTGCGGTAATACCGGTGCGGGCGGTTTCCAGCGCCAGCGACTTCGTAAAACCCACCACCCCATGCTTGGCAGCAACGTAGGCTGACTTCTCTTTTGAGGCCACCAGGCCGTGAACGGAGGCGATATTAATGATGCGCCCCCAGTTTTTCTCCCGCATGGCAGGCAGCGCCAGCCGGCTGGTGTGGAACACTGCGGAAAGATTAATGGCGATAATGTCATTCCATTTTTCAACCGGAAACGCCTCAACCGGAGCCACATGCTGTATCCCGGCGTTATTGACCAGAATATCCACCCCGCCAAACTGCGTTTCGGCGTAGCGCATCATGGCTTCAATCTGCAGGACATCACGCAGGTCCGCATCGTGATAGCCCGGTTTTTTGCCCAGTTGCGCGATCTCTGCGCGCGCCGCTTCGCTGTCACCGAAACCGTTAAGAATTAATTGTGCCCCGGCTTTCGCCAGTACCCGGGCGATCCCCAGGCCAATGCCGCTGGTTGAGCCGGTCACCAGGGCGGTTTTACCGTTCAGACTCATCTTTTTCTCCTTACACAATGCCGGTCAGATAGAACACGGCAATGACAAAAAGCACTGCCAGACTTTTAATGATAGTGATAGCGAAAATGCCGCCGTAGGCCTGACGATGGCTCAGACCGGTGATCGCCAGCAAGGTGATTACCGCGCCGTTATGGGGAAGGGTATCCATCCCGCCGCTGGCCATGGAGGCCACGCGATGCAGCACCTCAAGAGGAATATGGGCCGCGTGGGCGGCGGCAACAAACGTGTCGGCCATGGCCGCGAGGGCAATGCTCATCCCGCCGGACGCCGAACCGGTGATCCCTGCAAGAACGGTCACGCTGATGGCTTCATTGAGTAACGGATTTGGAATGGCCGCCAGCGCGTGGGATAACACCAGAAAACCGGGCAGGGCGGCGATCACCGCGCCAAAACCGTATTCCGAGGCGGTATTCATCGCGGCCAGAATGGCCCCGCTGACCGCCGTGCGGCTGCCTTCCGCCAGACGTCCGCGGATATTGCGAAAGCCAAAAACCAGCACCAGCGCGATACCGGCAATCAGCGCCGCTTCCACCGCCCAGATGGCGGTGATCTTGCTTACCTCGGTCACAATCGGCTTTGCCAGTCCGGGAAGGGTCAGCGCGTGGCTGGTGCCGTACCAGCTGGGGATCCAGCGGGTAAGCAGCAGGTTGAGGATCCCTACCAGCAGCAGAGGAGAGAGGGCAATCAGTGGGTGAGGGAGGTTAATGTCGTCCGGCGTTTCCGGTTCATTTTTCAGATCCGTGCCGTACCCCTCGTTGTTATGGAGCGCTTTGCGGCGCTGGCGCTCCAGCCAGAGCAGACCAAAACAGATAATAAACAGCGAGCCGATCAGCCCCAGCCACGGCGCGGCCCAGGCGTTTGTGCCAAAAAAGCTGGTGGGGATAATGTTCTGGATCTGCGGCGTGCCGGGCAGGGCATCCATGGTAAACGAGAATGCCCCGAGCGCCACGGTGGCCGGGATCAGCCGTTTCGGGATGCCGCTCTGACGGAACAGTTCGGCGGCAAAGGGGTAAACCGCAAACGCCACCACAAACAGCGATACGCCGCCGTAGGTTAACAGCGCACACACGAGGACAATCACCGGGATGGCGTGACGACGCCCGAGGATCCGAATCGCTGCGGCGACGATAGCGCGCGAGAAGCCGGAGAGTTCAATCAGCTTGCCAAACACGGCACCCAGCAGGAACACCGGGAAGTAGAGCTTGACGAAGCCGACCATTTTTTCCATAAACAGCCCGGTAAACGTCGGGCCGACGGCGCCAGGATCGGTCAGCAGCACGGCGCCGAGCGCCGCAATCGGGGCAAACAAAATCACGCTGTATCCGCGATAGGCCGCCAGCATCAGCAGTGCCAGCGCCGCCAGGGCAATTAACACACTCATTACGACTCCTCACTTTAATTATTATTCGGGTACCAACGAGAGGCTTAACGCTCGACGGTCAGGGCGATGCCTTGTCCGCCGCCAATACACAGGGTGACGAGCCCTTTTTTAACGTCGCGGCGCTGCATTTCGTACAGCAGCGTCACGAGGATGCGGCAGCCGGAGGCGCCAATCGGATGACCAAGGGCAATCGCGCCGCCGTTTACATTCACCTTGCGCGCATCCCAGCCGAGCTGCTTGCCCACCGCCAGCGCCTGAGCGGCAAAGGCTTCATTGGCTTCAATGAGATCCACCTCATCCAGCGTCCAGCCCGCCCGCGCCAGCGCCGTCTGGCAGGCGCTCACCGGACCGATGCCCATCACCGACGGGTCAACCCCCGTCACGGCGTAACTCACAATGCGACCGAGGATCGGCAGTCCGCTCTGCCGCGCATTTTCTTCGCTCATCAGCAGTACCGCAGCGGCACCGTCATTGAGCGTCGAAGCATTTCCCGCCGTGACCGTCCCTTCCTCGCGTAAAAATGCCGGGCGCAGTTGCGCAAGCTGCTCAGCGGTGGTCTCTGGTCGGGGCTGTTCATCACAACGAATAACCCGCGGTGGCTTTTTGCCCTCTTTCACCGTGACCGGCGCTATCTCGGCGTCAAACCGACCGGACGCAATGGCGGCCGCCGCTTTTTGCTGCGACCGGGCGGCGAAATCGTCCTGCTGTTCGCGGGAAATACCGTACTGCCGGGCAACGTTTTCAGCGGTGATACCCATGTGGTAATCGTTGAATGCGTCCCACAAACCATCGGTAATCATGCTGTCCTGCAGACCCGTATGGCCAAACCGCAAACCAGACCGCGCCCCGTCCAGCAGATAGGGGGCGTTGCTCATGCTCTCCTGACCGCCTGCGATAACTACCCCGGCGTCGCCGCTGCGGATAGCCTGCGCGGCGAGTTGCACCGCTTTCAGGCCCGCGCCGCACACCAGATTGATCGTTGTCGCTGGCGTGCTGACGGGTAACCCGGCGGCGATGGCCGTCTGACGCGCCGGGTTTTGTCCACATCCCGCCGTCAGCACCTGACCGAAAATCACGTCGTCAATCTTCCCTTTATCAAGACCGCTGCTCTCAAGCAGGTGACGTACCGCGACAGCCCCCAGCTCAACCGCAGAGAGGGAGGCGAGCGATCCGCGAAAACTGCCGACAGGGGTACGCGTTGCCCCGACAATCATGACCTGTTTCATCCGAAGCCCTCAGCTAAAGCGCATCTCGCGCACGTCGTCCGCCACAATGATTTTCCCGGCCGTTTTCGCCACGATCTCGTCAATACTGACGCCGGGGGCATACTCCCGCAGGATGAACGCGCCGTCCTCAATTTCCAGCAGCGCGAGGTCGGTTAACACCCGACGGATGCAGCCCACGCCCGTGAGCGGCAGCGTGCAGCGCGGCAGCAGCTTTGACTCACCGCTTTTTGAGGCGTGGGTCATCACCACAATGATGTTCTGCGCCCCGGCGACGAGATCCATCGCGCCGCCCATCCCCTTCACCATCTTTCCGGGGATCATCCACGAGGCGATATTGCCTTCGACGTCCACCTCAAAGGCACCCAGCACGGTCAGGTCGACATGACCGCCGCGGATCATGGCAAACGACTGCGCTGAGTCAAAAATGGCGGCCCCTGTCCGTGCGGTGACGGTCTGTTTACCGGCGTTGATCATGTCGGCGTCGAGGCTCTGCTCATCGGGGAAGGCGCCCATCCCCAGCAGACCGTTTTCCGACTGGAGCATCACGTCCATCCCGGCGGGAATGTAGTTCGCCACCAGCGTCGGAATGCCGATCCCCAGGTTGACGTAGTAACCGTCGCGCAGCTCGCGGGCCACGCGCATGGCCATCTGTTCACGGGTCAACATCGTCACACTCCTTGCGCGCGCAGCGTGCGCTGCTCAATGCGTTTTTCAAACTGGCCGACAATCAGCCTGTCGACGTAAATGCCCGGGGTATGAATAGCCGACGGAGGCAGTTCACCTGGCGGAACAATCTCTTCCACCTCCACCACCGTTATCCGGCCCGCGGTTGCCATCAGCGGATTAAAGTTTTGCGCGGTATGGCGATAGATAACGTTGCCGTACCAGTCCGCCTTCCAGCCTTTGATGAGCGCGAAATCCCCCGTGATGGCCTCTTCGAGGATGTAATGTTTACCCGCAAACTGGCGCACCTCTTTGCCTGCAGCCACTGGCGTGCCATAGCCGGTCGCGGTGTAAAACGCGGGGATCCCGGCGCCACCTGCGCGCACCTTTTCGGCCAGCGTCCCCTGCGGCGTGAGTTCCACCTCCAGCTCGCCGCTCAGCACCTGCTGCTCGAACAACGCGTTTTCGCCGACGTAAGAGGCCACTACCTTGCGAACCTGCCGCGTCTCAAGCAGTATCCCGAGACCGAAGCCATCTACGCCGCAGTTGTTCGAGACCATCGTGAGACCCTGCACCTGCCGGCGTCTGACTTCGGCAATCAGGTTCTCCGGAATGCCGCACAGGCCGAAGCCGCCCGCCAGCACGGTCATCCCGTCCGTCAGCCCATCCAGCGCCTGCGCATAGCTGCCGACGCGCTTATCCAGTCCTGCCATACTCATCCCTCCCGTTAACCGTGCCGGTATCATTAGGGGCGGCGACTCATTTGTTAATTTTGAATTTGTGACCCACTCATTTGGTTTTTTTATTAATTTCCTGTTAACTAAATTTTTTCAATTAGTTAACAGGGTGAAAAATGAGAATGAGTGTCAAACAGTTACGCGCGTTTTTAGCGGTAGCTCACACTCTGAATTTCGCGCACGCCAGCGAACGGCTGAATCTCTCTCAGCCAGCCCTGAGCCTGACGATAAAAGGGCTGGAGGATGCGCTCGGTGGACCGCTTTTACAGCGCAGCACGCGCAAGGTGGCTTTGACGCAGGAAGGGGAGACCTTTTTGCCGATGGCGCGGCAGCTGCTGGCGGACTGGGATAACGTTGAAGAGGCCATGCACCAGTGCTTTACCCTGCAGCGCGGTAAAATCTCGGTCGCGGCCATGCCGTCGTTTGCGGCGAATGTCTTACCCGAGGTGCTAAAAGCGTTTCGCGACCGCCACGCCGGGATCAACGTCACCGTGCATGATGTGATTAACGAGCAGGTGATAGAGATGGTCCGGGAAGGGCGCGTGGAGATGGGGATCGCATTCGAGCCTGCGCCAACGCACAACCTGCTGTTTACCCCGCTGGGCCTCGACCGGTTTATTGCCATTGTGCCGAAAGATTCTGCGCTTGCAGGCAAAAAGCGCCTGACATGGGACGCGCTGCTGACGCTGGATTTCATTACCCTGCAGCGTCCCTCTGCGGTGCGTCTGATGATGGAAGAGGAGCTGGCGCGAAGCGGCAGAAAACTGGAGGTCGCCCTGGAGAGCCATCAACTGGTGACGGTTGGGCGCATGGTCGCGAGCGGGCTGGGCGGCAGTGCCGTACCGGCGCTGTGTGAGACCCAGATGGCCTCATTAGGCGCGGTGTGTATTCCGCTGGACAGCCCGCCCATTGAAAAGTGTATCGGGGTGATCCATCCCGGGCACACGCAGCTTTCTAAAGCAGCGCATGCCCTGCTGGAAACCCTGAAAGATTTTTATCAGCCGGGTCAGGGGGCGAGAAACACCTGTGGCGCGGCGTGAGCCGGATGCCGGCCAACGTGGACCTGCGCACCGTACCACTCTGCCAGCGCATTGGCCTGCAAAACGGTTTCCGGGTTCCCCTGGGAGACGATTTTTCCGCCGTGCAGCAGCAGGATGCGATCCGCCCACAGCGCCGCCAGATTAAGGTCATGCAGCACCACGCACACGTGCAGATGTCCCCGCCGGGTCAGAGATTTCAGCAGGCGCAGCAGATGCTGCTGGTGGTAGAGATCCAGCGCAGACGTGGGTTCATCCAGAAAAAGCCAGCCGCGTGGTGCACCGTCGCACCAGAGCTGAGCCAGCGCGCGGGCGAGCTGGATGCGCTGCTGCTCGCCGCCGGAGAGTGCGGCAAACTGCCTGCCCGCCAGCGGTAAACACCCGGTAACGACCATCACCGCTTCAACTACCGAGGCTTCAGGCGTGCGGGTCCAGGGCGCGCGGCCCATGCCGATTACTGCTTCAACCGGCCAGTCAAATCCAATCTGCGTGTTCTGACGCATCACCGCCCGGTAGCGGGAGAGCGTCTCCGGCTGCCAGGCGGCGATCGGCGTGCCCGCCAGGCTGCATTGTCCGCCCGCCGGTTTAAGATAGCCGGTAAGCAGCCGCAATAGCGTGGATTTCCCGGCGCCGTTGGGGCCAATCAACGCCACCATCTCGCCCTGAGATAAGGTCAGCGACACGTCGTTAATCAGCGTCCGTTGCCTGACGCGAAAAACAAGGTTTTCGCCACAATAGCGTTCAGCCATGCGAACCTCCACGACGAAAGATAAGCCACAGGAACCCCGGTGCGCCGAGAAGGCTGGTCAATAAGCCGACCGGCATTTCCGCCGGGGCGACCACGCTGCGCGCCAGCGTATCGGCAACCAGCAATAACAACGCTCCGGCCAGCACCGAACCAGGGAGTACGGCGCGGTGGTCGGCTCCCAGCCACATGCGCACCAGGTGCGGCACCACCAGGCCGACAAAGCCGATAACGCCGCTGACCGCAACGGCGGCAGCCACCAGAAGGGCACTGCACAGCAGCAGGATCCGCTGCACGCTGGCGACGTCCACGCCGAGGTAGTGCGCCTCTTCGTCACCCAGTTGCAGCAAATTAAGGGCGCCTGCCAGACGCCAGATAACCAGCACGGTGGGTATCATCAGCGACGAGACGGCCAGCAGCGTTGACCACTGCGCCTGGCCGAGGCTGCCCATTCCCCAGAGCGAAAGCTGGCGAAGCTGGGCATCATTGCTGAGCCATGACAGCACGCCGACGGCCGCGCCGCACAGGGCGTTGATGGCAATGCCTACCAGCAGCAGGCGCGACAAAGAACCGTCACGTTGTCGGCTGAGGATAAAAATCACCAGGGTGGCGGCCAGCGCACCGAGAAACGCCGCCAGCATCGGGGCATACAGCATCACCAGGGCAGGCAGCGAGAGGGGAAGCACCACCCACAGCGCGACGGCAAGTGCCGCGCCGCTGCTGATGCCGAGCAGGCCCGGGTCTGCCAGCGGGTTGCGAAACAGCCCCTGCATCACGCAGCCCGCCACTGCCAGTGAACCGCCGATCGCCAGCGCCAGCAGCACGCGAGGCAGGCGGATCGTCAGCCAGATCTGACGCAGCGCTTCGTCTGTGCCGTTCCACAGCAGGCTGACCGGCAGGTGTAATGCCCCGACCCCGGTTGCCGCGAGGGTTATGATGGCCAGGATCGCGGTCAGCATCCATAACGATAAGGTGATCCGCCGGGACATCAGGGCAGCTGCTCCGCTTTGCTGCGCAGCTGCTGGATGGCCTCTGGCGTTCGCAGGCTGAAGCCCAGCAGCGCCATATCGTCAATCGCCAGCACCTGCTTGTTTCGTCCTGCCGGGGTTTGCGCCAGGCCGGGCAGCTTCCACAGGTTCGCTTCACCGCCCAGGGCGGTGATTCCGTCCGAGGAAATCACCACCAGATCGGGCCGGCTGGCGATGATACCTTCCTGAGACAGCGGCTGATAGCGGCTGAACCCCTGCATCGCGTTCTGCAGTCCCGCCGCGCGGATAGCGGCATCGGCGGCGGTCTGTTGTCCGGCAGCCATGGCGGTCATCCCGCCGTGGTTGAGAATAAACAGCACCCGCTTGTTGAGCGGCGATGCGGGAAGTGTCGACAGCGCCTGACGCAGCCTGTTGCGCAGGGCTTCCCCCTCGGCCTCGCGGTGCGTTGCTTCCGCCACGATCCGCACCTTTTCATCAATGACGCTCAGGTCGTTACTGGCGGGAATTTCGATCACCCTGACGTGGCTTTGTTCAACCTGCTTTAGCGCCAGAGACGGCTGCGCCTGGGCGCTGGCCAGCACCAGCGTGGGGCGCAGGGATAAGATCCCCTCCGCGTTGAGCTGGCGTAGATAGCCCACGTCAGGCAGCGCATTCGCCGCCTGGGGCCACTGGCTGGTGCTGTCGCGCGCCACCAGCGAAGAAGCCGCACCGAGAGCGTAGACAATCTCGGTGACGTCGCCGCCGAGCGTGACGATTTTCTCCTGCGGGGCAGCAAATGCCAGCAGGGGCAGGGCGCCGATCAGGGCAAGCCACCGTTTCATGCGGCCAGCCCTTTCGCCGTTAAGGCGTCAATCTGGCTGCGCCACCGGCTCTGCTCCGGTTCGCCTTCGGTACGCTGGCCGTACAGCTGGGCGATTTGCGTCCCGTCGGCGGCAAACAGCTCCAGGCTGGTGACATGCCCGTCTGCCGTTGGTTTGCGCGTGACCCACGTTTCCGCAATGGATCCTTCAAGCAGATGCAGGGTAAAGGTTGGGTTAAAGATGTTCAGCCAGCCTTTCATCGGCACCAGCTTTTCCACCGCACCGGTGAAGATCTGCACGCAGCCGCGGTTGCCGACGAAGATCATGATGTCGTTCCCGTCCTGGCGCGCCGCTTCCAGTAGCTGCGCCAGCGCGGCGTTCTCTACCTTGCAGGCCAAATCGTCCCCCACCAGGCGAAACGCCTGCTGGCGGTTGAGATTATGGCGCTTGAGCAGGCTGAAGAACTGATGCACATCGGTCATGGCGCGCCACTCGGCATCCACGAGCGCGGCTTCCGGCTGTTCAGCGTGGGCCGGGCGCTCGGCCACCTTCAACGCCAGCGGGGGATTCTCGGCAAAGATAAAGCGGGTCAGCACGTCTCCCCAGGCGGAAACGTCGGTGTTCGCCGTGGCGTAGACCTTCAGCAGGGCATCGCCCTGGTGGTCGAAGAACTGAATGCTCTGCCGCTCGCCGCGGGCGGTGGCTTCACTGATGTGAAATGCGCTTGCCCACTGGTTGAGGAACAGGCGCAGATCCAGCGCGCGCGGGTTAAGCACCAGCCCGGCGTGTCCGTTCAGGTGCTGGTTGGTGAAGCTCCCTGTCTGTTCATGTACGGCATAGTCGTTACGGCAGATACATTTGGTTTCGCCCACCGCTTCCAGCGCACCCAGGATCTCGCGGATTTCACCGCGCAGTCGCCAGGCGTCGTGACCCACGCGGGCAAAGGCCAGCTCTGCTTCGCTGATGTGCATTAAGCTGGCGATATCGCGCGCGTACTTTTCCGGATTATCTTCTTTGAGCTCAAGCCAGCGTGTGTAGTGATTCATTGTCTTTTCCTTCTGAAGAGTGGCCCCGACGGGAATTACCACTGATAACTTACGAAAATCTTGCCGTTACGGCCGTCCTGCGGAATGCCCTGAGGTGACCAGTACGCTTTGTCAAAGGCGTTGCCCAGCACCAGCGTTGTGGTTACGCCTTTGAGCCGCTCCTGACCTTTGTAGCTCACGTAGAAATCGTTGACCGCATAACCCGGCTGCTGGGTGTAGCTGCTGCTGATATGTGTTGAGCGATCGACAAAGGTGCCAATCCAGCCGACGGAGAAACCATTTTGCGCCACCGGAATGTCCAGCTTGCTGGTCACGGTGTCCGGGTTGATGCTGGAGATGTATTCGCCCGTATCGGTGTCTTTCCCGCGCGTGCGGTTATAGGCCAGGTCAAGGTTAAAGAGGTCGGCCGAGTAGGTTGCCATCATGTCCCAGCCCCAGATTTTGGCGTTCGGGACGTTATAAGACATGGTGGTCGCGGCGGCAAAATCGACGGTGGTGGAGATGTAGTCTTTGGCTTTGGTGTCGAAATAGCTGGCTTTAAACTCCAGCGCATCGTTGGCGAGTAGCAGATCGTCGAAGCGCAGGCCAAAACCAAACTCCTGCGTTTCGTTGGTTTCCGGGCGCAGGTTCGGGTTTGGCACCCAGTAGTTGGTATAGAAGCGTCCGATGGAGAAGTGTTTGGCATCGTTATACATCTCGCCCATGGTAGGCGCACGGAACGCCTGCGCGTAAGAGCCAAACAGCATCAGCCAGTCGGTCGGGCTGATGGTTAACCCGGCGCGGGATGACCATTTATCGGCATCGACATCGTCGTAGCCATCGCTGCTGCCGCGGTAATTGTCATAGCGTGTGCCGCCAAGGAGGGTGACGGGAAGATCGCGAAGGGTAATTTCATCCTGCAACCAGCCAGAGCTGAAATCGATTTTCGCTTCCGGGAAACCGGTGGTGGCCCCGTCCGGGTGCTGCTCCTGACGGTAGTATTCCCCACCGTAGGTCAGCAGATGTGCCGCAAAGGTGTCGCTGAACAGGCGCGTGCGGTTTTCCACTTTGCCGCCTTTGGTGGTCTGTTTGCGAAACTCACCGCTGCTGTCGATATTCTGTGCGTTAATGCGCGCTTCGGACCAGTAAATTTTCGCGTCGGCGTTCAGCCAGTCGTTACCCGCCGGGCCAATGTTATAGCCCAGCTGCGCGTCACGCTGAATGGTGGAGCGATCGGTCATCGGGTTACTGCTGTCCGCCCCGGGGGTTTGCGGGTTTTTCGGCTCCCGGGCAGCGTTGTTGTAGTAGCGCAGGGAGCCGCTCAGGGTCTGGGCCGGGTCGATTTTCCAGCTGCCTTTCGCCAGCATGTTATTGATGGATTCGTCGTTAGGCGCCGTTGCACCGTCGCTCTGGCGAATATCTCCACGATCGCGGCTTGACCAGGACACCAGCCCGTCCAGCGTGTCGGTGCGGCCGTAGGCGCTGGCCCCCATGCCAAGGCTACGATCGCCCGTCGCGCTGGTACCAAACACGCGGTAACCGCTGCTTTTACCCGGCTCCAGCAGATCCTTCGCATCGACGGTGTCATACGAAATCACGCCGCCCAGCGCGCCGCTGCCGTACAGCAGGGCCGACGAACCGCGAACTACTTCGATACGTTTAATCAGCGCCGGGTCGAGGAAGGTGCTGTTCAGGTGTCCGGTATCGGTTCCCTGGCGCACGCCGTCCACCAGCACCAGCACGCCGCGACGGTCATAGCCGCGCAGGTTCACGTCCTGCCCGTTGGTGCGCCCGGTGCCGTCCAGCGTCAGACCGGGGATGTTACGCAGCAGGTCGGCCGCCGAGCTGGCGGTCTGTTTCTCCGGGGCGCTGGCGTCAATCACGCTCACCATCATGGGGGCTTCAAAGGCGCTGCGGGCGTTACCCGTGGCGATCACGGTCATTTCATCTGTGGCGGCAAAAGCGATGCCCGGCAGGGCGCTGACGATCGCCAGCGCCAGAAGTGACGGTCGTAAAGATGCGGAAGGCAGGTGTGGCATAGCAACTCTCCATAAGCATTGAAAAGCGCTGGCTGCCTGGGGTTCACCTGGGTGGCTGGCGGAGTTTTTGTGTTGTTTATTTTGTGAGGATCAGTTTTCCGGCATGGGTCTGGCGCAGAAGGTAGCGCTGGCCGTCATGCTCGATAATGACCCGCCCCTCATCGCCGAGCAGGGTTTTGCTGTCAATCCTGCGCTCGGTAGGGGCTGGCGCTGTGTGTGTTTTTGCTGGCGTTGCCGCGCTGTTATCCGTACGTGACATAATGTTTATAAATAACAATCAATGTAACAATGATAATCATTATCAATAAACTGCAAATTCACAGCAAGCGTTTTTGTGAAAAAAGGGTGAGGGGATCAACTTTGGGGGTGAAGTGCGGTTTGATGCCCTCACCCCTCCCCCCACGGGGAGAGGGAGAAGGGCACTAATCGTAGGCCGGGTAAGCGCAGCGCCACCCGGCAGGATGTTAAAAGCGAGTGTCCACGGCTGCAGCCAGCTTCTCCAGCAGCAGTTCACTGTCTTCCCAGCCCAGGCACGGGTCGGTGATGGACTGCCCGTAAACCATCTGCTGTCCTGCAACGATCTTCTGCGTTCCTTCCTTGATGAAACTTTCGGCCATAATGCCAGCGATAGCGGTTGAACCGCTGCGGATCTGCTGGCAGATCTCATCGCACACATCCAGCTGGCGGCGATGCTGTTTCTGGCAGTTGCCGTGGCTGAAATCTACCACCAGATGTTCCGGCAGGTCGAACTCGGCCAGCGACTCGCAGGCCGCCGCAATATCTTCTGCATGGTAATTGGGCTTCTTGCCGCCGCGCATGATGATATGGCCGTACGGGTTACCGCTGGTCTGGTAAATGGTCATGTGGCCGCTCTTGTCTGGTGACAGGAACATATGGCTGGCACGGGCCGCGCGGATGGCATCCACCGCGATACGGGTGTTGCCATCGGTACCGTTTTTAAAGCCCACCGGACAGGAGAGGGCAGAAGCCATCTCGCGGTGGATTTGGCTCTCGGTGGTGCGCGCGCCAATCGCGCCCCAGCTGATCAGGTCGGCGATAAACTGCCCGGTCACCATATCGAGAAACTCGGTTGCCGTCGGCACGCCCAGCTCGTTGACCTGTAACAGCAGCTTACGCGCCAGCTCAATACCGTGATTCACACGATAGCTGCCGTTCAGGTCAGGGTCGGAAATCAGGCCTTTCCAGCCCACCACGGTGCGCGGTTTTTCAAAGTAGGTTCGCATCACGATCTCAAGGCGATGCTGGTACTTATCCCGCAGCCCCTGCAGCCGTTTGGCATAATCCATCGCCGCATCCAGATCGTGGATGGAGCACGGCCCAATCACCACCAGAAGACGCGGGTCTTCACCATTGAGGATTTTTTCAATGCGTCGACGGGAGGCCGTCACATGTTCCGCAACGGTGGCGGAAACGGGATGCCGCTGTGCCAGTTCAGCCGGCGTAACCAGGCTGTCAATGCGCGCAGTGCGGAGTTCATCGGTTTTATTCATGGAATGTCTCAGAAAATTTTTGCTTCATCGGCAGACTACCGGGAAGTGATGGGCATCACCTTAAACCAATCCCTGCTGATTTCAAGTTCGGGGCGACACCGCCCCGTGGTTGCCGATGATGATACCTGAATCTGAGTTAATGTACTAGCATATTAGTACATGCGGCGGTTAAGCCCCATGATGTCGAGAATTTTGGTAGCTATCTCTTCTACCGAATAGTTGGTGCTGTTCAGCCACGGGATCTGGTTTTTACGGTACAGCGCTTCCACTTCGGAGACTTCCATTCGGCACTGGCGCATCGAGGCGTAGCGGCTATTTTCGCGGCGCTCTTCGCGGATGGCGGCGAGGCGTTCCGGGTTGATGGTCAGGCCAAACAGCTTGTGCTGCAGCGGCTTCAGGGCGGCGGGCAGCACCAGGTTATCCATGTCGTCAGCAATAAACGGGTAGTTGGCGGCGCGAATACCGAACTGCATCGCCAGATAGAGGCTGGTCGGGGTTTTGCCGCAGCGCGACACGCCCAGCAGGATCACCTGCGCCTGGTCGAGATTACGCAGAGAGATACCGTCATCGTGCGCCAGGGTGTAATCAATGGCGGCGATACGGGCATCGTACTTGGTCAGGTTACCGGGATTAAGCCCGTGGGTACGGTGGGCGATGGGCGTCGGGTCGAGCTTCAGTTCGCTTTGCAGCGGGGCCACCAGCGCCTGCACGATATCCTGACAGAAGCCTTCACTCTGCAGAATGATGGAGCGAATCTCGGGGATCACAATCGAGTAAAACACCAGCGGGCGGACGCCGGTCTGCTGATAGATGGCGTCAATCTGGTCTTTCACCGCTTTGGCGCGGCTCTCATTTTCGACAAACGGCAGCGTGATGCTGTTAATCGAAACGGGGAACTGCGACATCACCGCGTGGCCCAGCACCTCGGCGGTGATCGCCGTCCCATCAGAAATATAAAAAACGTGGCGATCGACAGCACTATCCATTTTACCCACCCTGAATATCATACGTAATTGTCTGAAAGCATAAATTAAAAAAGTAATTTATACAGCAAAGAACTTATCCTAATTATGAATGAAACGCTGTTTTTGATTTTCCTGAAAAGTGGATTTCATTTTTCAAATAGCGACTTTATTTTTGGGGTTTCTGGCTGAATATAGAGGAATCATCGGCTTAATCGTTGATGGGAAAGTATCCGAAAAGTTGAAAATTTAAATTGCTTACACGATTCACCGTTTTTTTAGCGGAAATAAATATGCCACTATAAATACGTAGTCAGGCGTTACTTACTCCGATCAAATATCACAAAAGGATTGTTTCGATGTCCAACAATGGCTCGTCACCGCTGGTGCTTTGGTATAACCAACTCGGCATGAATGATGTAGACAGAGTTGGGGGCAAAAATGCCTCCCTGGGTGAAATGATTACAAATCTGTCAGGTATGGGTGTCTCCGTACCGAACGGGTTTGCCACCACCGCCGATGCCTTTAACCTGTTTTTAGACCAGAGCGGTGTTAACCAGCGCATTTACGACCTGCTGGATAAAACGGATATTGATGACGTTACCGAGCTTGCGAAAGCCGGGGCGCAGATCCGCCAGTGGATCATCGACACACCTTTCCAGCCGGAACTGGAAAAAGCCATTCACGACGCGTACAACCAGCTTTCTGCTGATGACGCGCAGGCCTCTTTTGCCGTGCGCTCTTCTGCCACCGCAGAAGATATGCCGGACGCCTCGTTTGCCGGGCAACAGGAAACCTTCCTGAACGTTCAGGGATATGACGCCGTGCTGGTGGCGGTGAAACATGTCTTTGCGTCCCTGTTTAACGACCGTGCCATCTCCTATCGCGTGCATCAGGGCTATGACCACCGTGGCGTCGCGCTTTCCGCTGGCGTTCAGCGCATGGTGCGCTCGGATGTCGGTTCCTCCGGTGTCATGTTCTCCATCGATACCGAATCCGGCTTCGACCAGGTGGTGTTTATCACCTCTGCATGGGGTCTCGGTGAGATGGTGGTCCAGGGGGCGGTTAACCCTGACGAATTCTACGTTCACAAGCCGACGCTGGCCGCTGGCCGCCCGGCGGTGGTGCGCCGCACCATGGGCTCGAAAAAAATCCGCATGATCTATGCCCCGACGCAGGAGCATGGCAAGCAGGTGAAAATTGAAGATGTGCCGCAGGAGCAGCGCGATCGCTTCTCCCTGACCGACGCTGAAGTGCAGGAGCTGGCGAAGCAGGCGGTGCAGATCGAAAAACACTACGGTCGTCCGATGGACATCGAATGGGCGAAAGACGGTAACACCGGCAAGCTGTTTATCGTGCAGGCGCGCCCGGAAACCGTCCGTTCTCGCGGCCAGGTAATGGAGCGTTATACGCTGCACGCGCAGGGCAAAATCGTGGCGGAAGGCCGTGCGATTGGTCACCGTATCGGTGCCGGTCCGGTGAAAGTGATCCACGACATCAGCGAAATGAACCGTATTGAGCCTGGCGACGTGCTGGTAACCGACATGACCGACCCGGACTGGGAACCGATCATGAAGAAAGCCGCGGCTATCGTTACCAACCGCGGTGGCCGTACCTGTCACGCTGCCATCATCGCGCGTGAACTGGGTATTCCTGCGGTTGTCGGCTGCGGTGACGCTACCGAACGCATGAAAGACGGACAGAATGTGACCATCTCCTGTGCCGAAGGCGATACCGGCTACGTGTATGCTGATATCCTCGACTTCAGCGTGAAGAGCTCCAGCGTGGATACCATGCCGGACCTGCCGCTGAAGATCATGATGAACGTCGGTAACCCTGACCGCGCGTTTGACTTCGCCTGCCTGCCGAACGAAGGCGTAGGTCTGGCGCGTCTGGAATTCATCATCAACCGTATGATCGGCGTTCACCCGCGTGCGCTGCTGGAGTTTGACGACCAGGATCCTAAACTGCAGAACGAAATCCGTGAGATGATGAAAGGCTACGACTCGCCGAAAGAGTTCTACGTCGGCCGTCTGACCGAAGGGATCGCCACGCTGGGCGCGGCGTTCTGGCCGAAACGCGTGATTGTGCGCCTGTCTGACTTTAAGTCTAACGAATACGCCAACCTGGTGGGCGGTGAGCGCTACGAGCCGGAAGAAGAAAACCCGATGCTGGGCTTCCGCGGAGCCGGACGCTACGTATCCGACAGCTTCCGCGACTGCTTCGCACTGGAGTGTGAGGCGGTGAAACGCGTGCGCAACGACATGGGGCTGACCAACGTCGAGATCATGATCCCGTTCGTGCGTACCGTGGATCAGGCGAAAGCCGTGGTGGACGAGCTGGCACGTCAGGGGCTGAAGCGCGGCGAGAACGGGCTGAAGATCATCATGATGTGTGAAATTCCGTCCAACGCCCTGCTGGCTGAGCAGTTCCTTGAGCACTTCGACGGCTTCTCTATTGGTTCGAACGACATGACGCAGCTGACGCTGGGTCTGGACCGCGACTCCGGCGTGGTCTCTGAGCTGTTCGATGAGCGTAACGAGGCAGTGAAAGCGCTGCTCTCTATGTCCATCCGCGCGGCGAAGAAGCAGGGTAAATACGTCGGGATTTGTGGTCAGGGCCCATCTGACCATGAAGACTTTGCCGCATGGCTGATGGAAGAGGGGATTGATAGCCTGTCCCTGAACCCGGACACCGTGGTGCAAACCTGGCTGAGCCTGGCGGAACTGAACAAGTAACCGCTAAAAAAGGGATAAAGGCGAGGAGATATCTCCTCGCCTTTTTTATTTCCGCCTGAATATGCTCCCCATCACAAATAAAGTAAAAAACTAAATATCATAATTTGTCTGTTAATTTAGACAATTGTTAGCCCGCAAAGCGTTGCTAATACTTGAGCCTTACTGCGCATTTCCCTGGTGAAGATGCGCAACTGGTTGAAATACGTTTTAACCTGATAAAAAGGCAAATAACAATGACAATCTCCTCTGTATTGCGTACCAAAGATAAAATAGGTTATGGCTTAGGTGATATGGCCAGCGCGCTGGTCTGGCAAACGGCAACGCTATTTCTCGCTTATTTCTATACGGACGTTTTTGGTTTGCCCGCCGCGGTTATGGGCACCATGTTTTTAGTGGTGCGCGTGGTCGATGCGTTTGTCGACCCGTGCATTGGCGCGCTGGTGGATCGCACCCGGACGCGCCACGGTCGTTTCCGACCCTGGCTGCTGTGGTTTGCCATTCCGTTTGGCGTGAGCTGCCTGATTACGTTCTATGTCCCGGATGTTGGGCCAACGGCAAAAATCGTGTATGCCTGCGTGACCTACGCTATTTTAAGCCTGATTTACTCCGCGATTAACGTGCCTTACTGCGCCATGCCGGGCGCGCTGACGCTGGATCCGCGTGAGCGTCACTCCCTGCAATCCTGGCGCTTTGGCCTGTCATTTATCGGCGGGTTGATTGTGACGGTAATTGCCCTGCCGCTGGTCTCCTTGTTAGGCCAGGGCAACGTGCAGAAAGGCTATTTCTATGCCATGAGTCTGATGGGGCTGCTGGGGATTGTACTGTTCTTCTGCTGTTTCATGATGACCCGCGAGCGTTATTCTCCACGCAACGATACCTCCGGATCCATGTTCACCGATTTAAAACTGCTGGCCGGAAACAGCCAGTGGCGTATTGTGTTCCTGTTTAATATTTTACTGTTAACGGCGGTGGTGACGCGGGGTTCCGCCACGATGTATTACGTGAAATATGTGCTGTTGCGTCCGGAGCTGGTTTTTGCCTTTATTGTTTCCGGGATGGTGGCCTCCTTAAGCGGCGCGTTATTATCCGAACGGCTGCTGGGGAAATTTGACCGCGTACGCGCCTATCAGTGGACCATTATTTCCTTCGTCATCTTCGGCGCGCTGATTTTCTTCCTGCCGCCTTCTCAGGTCTGGCTCATCTTTGGCCTCAATATCGTCTTCAGCTTTGTGCAAAACCTCACCACACCGCTGCAGTGGACCATGTTCTCCGATGTGGTGGACTACGAAGAGCACCGCAGCGGCCGCCGCCTGGACGGGCTGGTGTTCTCCACCGCGCTGTTTGCCATCAAATTTGGCCTGGCGCTGGGCGGGGCGGTCGTCGGCTGGGTGCTGGGCATGGTGGATTATGCACCCGGTGAGGCAGCCCAGGCACCGCACGTGCTCTCGACCATTAACGCACTGTTCACCCTTATCCCTTGCGCGCTGTTCCTCTGCATGGTCGCGCTGCTGGCCATCTACAAACTGAACAGCCGGCTGGTGGACTCCATCGCCCGGGATCTGGCCAGCAAACGTGAGGTAAGACCCGAAGCAGGGCAGCTCAGCCCGGCAACCCCTTCCGCACTACAGGAGTAAAACATGACAGCTATCTATAAGGACGCGGGACGTCCCGTGCACGAGCGCGTCGCCGATTTACTGGCACGCATGACCCCGGAAGAGAAGTTCGCCCAGATGCATGCGTACTGGCTGATCCTCGATGAAAACGGCAACCACCGCGAGCGTAGCGATCTGAGTGACGAATTTGCCGGTGTGAGCCAACAGGCTTCTCTCGGCGAACGGCTTAAGCTGGGCGTCGGGCAGATCACCCGTCCGCTGGGGACCCATATCGTTGATGCGAAAACCGGGGTACGCGCCGCTAACCGCCTGCAGCGGATGATGATGGAGGAGACGCGTCTCGGCATACCGGCGCTGTTCCATGAGGAGTGCCTGGTGGGGCTGCTGTGTAAAGACGCCACGCTGTTCCCGTCGTCGCTGAACTACGGTTCAACCTGGGACCCTGAACTGGTGCAGCGAGCGGCACAACAGATTGGTAAAGAGGCGCGGTCTGTGGGCTGCCAGCAGGGGCTGGCGCCGGTGCTGGATGTCTCCCGCGACGTGCGCTGGGGGCGAACCGAAGAGACCTTTGGCGAAGATCCCTGGCTGGTGGGCGTCATGGCTACCGCCTATGTTAAGGGACTGCAGGGCGACAAACGTGACCTGCTGGCGACCCTCAAACATTATGTGGGTCACTCGTTCAGTGAAGGCGCGCGTAACCATGCTCCGGTACACCTGGGTTTTAGCGAGCTTAACGACACCTTCCTGCTGCCGTTTGAAATGGCGGTGAAGCTCGCCAACGCCGGTTCGGTAATGCCCGCCTATCACGATATTGATAACCAGCCGGGCCACAGCGACAGCTTCCTGCTGACCACCGTCCTTCGCGAACAGTGGGGCTTCGACGGGATCATTGTGGCCGACTACGGGGGCGTCAGCCTGCTGCATCAGCATCATGGGGTTTCCCACGATGCGGCAGAATCTGCCGCGCTGGCCTTCAACGCCGGGCTGGATGTTGAGCTGCCGAAAGATGACTGCGCACGCCACCTGGCCGAAGCCGTCGATCGCGGGCTGATCGCCATGGCGAAAGTGGATGAGATTGTGGGCCGTGTACTGACCGAAAAATTCCGTCTCGGTCTGTTTGAAGAGCCGTATGTCGATGAAAACGGTATCGATCTGCAAAATGAAGTGACCCGCCAGGTCGCGCGGGAGGTGGCGACAAAATCGGTCACGCTGCTGGAGAACAACGGCATCTTACCTCTTGGTGGCAAACCCCGCGTGGCGGTGGTAGGGCCGACGGCAGACGATCCGCTGGCGTTACTCAGCGGCTACAGTTTCCCCGTGCATCTGATCATCAGCGATATGGTCGAGGAGACCTCTCAGGTGACGACGCCGCGCGCGGCGCTGGAGCACTATCTCGGCGCGTCGCAGGTTCGCTACGCGAAAGGGTGTCACATCATCGAAAAACGGATGGCGGGTGCGCCGGTCTTCCCGGGGGACAGCGGCGGCAAACCGATGCAGCAGTCGCCGGTTTCGCAAAGCACCGCCTTGATCCCCGAGGCTGTGAACGCGGCGCAGGAGAGTGATGTCGTCGTGGCCTGCGTGGGCGATCTCGCCGGGCTGTTCCAGAGCGGTACCGTGGGGGAAGGATCGGATACCGACTCCTTAAACCTGCCGGGCGTGCAGCAACAGCTGCTGGAGGCGCTGGTGGCGACGGGCAAACCGGTGATTGTCGTGATGACCGGGGGGCGTCCTTACCATCTTCAGGGCCTGGAGGACAAGGTGGCCGCGCTGATCGTGGCGTGGGCACCGGGGCAGGAAGGGGGCTGGGCCATTGCGGACGTGCTAACGGGGCGTGCGGAGCCGCAGGGGCGTCTGGTGGTGAGCGTGCCGAAAAGCGCCGGCGCGATGCCGTACTACTACAATCACAAGCTCAAAAGCGGCGGTACGCCGTTTGCGTTCCATTTCGGTGCACGTTACCCGTTTGGCTTCGGCCTCGGCTGGACGACATTTAGCTGGGGGAACGCGAGCGTGGCTTCATCTGAGGTGTCGGTCGACGGCGAGGTGGCACTGAGCGTGGAGATCACCAACACCGGGGAGCGCAGCGGCAGCGAGGTGGTGCAGGTTTACGTCAGGGATAAGGTCGCCACGCAGGTTCGGCCGCTCCAGGAGCTGAAGGCCTTCCAGCGCGTCACGCTCTCGCCGGGGGAAACCGCCACGCTCACCTTTACGCTACCGGTGGAGATGTTCAACTTCACCCGTCGTGACGGGAAACGCATCGTTGAGCCGGGTGAGTTTGAGCTGCAGGTTGGCGCATCGTCGGCGGATATCCGCGAGGCGGTTACGGTTAATGTGACAGGGGAAACGCGGGAGCTGCCTGCTAAGTGGCGGATGCTCAGTACCTGTGAGGTTAAGCGCGCGTAGTCAGGATAAAAAAAAGCCCATCGTGGGAGATGGGCAAAGACTACACACAGCAATTCGTTGTTTCACTCAGGGGATTTCCATGCTTATAAATCAAGGTGTTGATTTATAACCGTGTGCTAATAGTAGGCATGTCCTCTTTTAGCGTCGATCGGATTCGTCTCAATAGTTAAAGAGACGTAAAGATTTCTTGAGGTTATGAGCAGATTGGGGGCAGGAATCGCGGGTCTGACCAGTGTGCAACGAATAAATACTTTAGCGGTGTTAAAGTATTGTGAGGGAGAATGTAGGCCGGGTAAGCGTCAGCGCCACCCGGCAACAAGGCTTAATGGGTATTCTTTTCTTCCAGCTCTTCCAGTTCGCTCAAAATCACGTCCGGATCAGTTCCCGGCGGTGGAATTTCATGCACCCAGGCGGAGAACAGACGCCAGGTGACGGCGAGAAGCACCGGGCCGATAAACAGGCCAATCATGCCGAAGGCAATCAAGCCGCCAATCACCCCGGAGAGGATCAGGATCAGCGGCAGGTCAGCGCCCATGCGGATCAAAATCGGGCGAATGACGTTATCCATCGTGCCGACCACGCAGCTCCAGACCAGCAGCACCGTTCCCCACGTGGTATCACCCGTCCAGTAGAGCCAGATAATGCTGGGGACCAGCACCAGCAGCGGCCCCAGTTGCGCAAGACAGGTCATCAGCATGACCACGGTGAAGACGGTGGCGTACGGTACGCCGGAAATCGCCAGACCAATACCACCCAGCACCGCCTGCACCAGCGCGGTCACCACCACGCCCAGCGCAACCGCGCGTACGGCCTGTGCCGCCAGCAGTACCGCAGCGTCGCCCCGTTTACCCGCCAGGCGGGTAGCAAAGTGACGAACGCCCAACGCCACCTGTTCACCGCGCCAGTAGAGCAGGGCGCTGAAGAGCAGCATCAGGGTACAGTGCATCATAAAGCGGCCAATATGCGCCGCCTGACCCACAAACCAGGTGGTGGTGGTGCCAATATACGGGCGAACTTTTGCCATCAGCGCGCTGCCACCCATCTCCAGCAGGTTATGCCAGCCGCTGTAGAGTTTGGCCCCCACCAGCGGAATGCTGTTCAGCCAGGCGAGATCCGGCAGCGTCAGGTCGCCACTGGTAATGGCACGGATAACCGGGCCGCTGGAATCCACCAGACTGTTCACCAGCAAAGCAATGGGAATAATAAACAGCAGGAACAGCAGCAGCGTCATGACCAGCACGGCTAACCCGCGGCGGCCGAACAGCAGCTTCTGCAAGCGCAGCAATAAAGGCCATGTGGCGACGACCACGGTCGCGGCCCAGGCGAAGCCGAGAATAAAGGGTTGAACAATCCACAGACACGCAATAATCATGAGGGCCAGGAACAGCACCGACAGCAAAATTTGCGCAACATCCCTGGGCTGGCGAACATTGACCATAAATGAAACTTTCCTTAATAAAACACCAGCGAGGCTGGCGGGAAGGGAAAACCGCGTTTCTCTAATCATTAATGATATCAGCGATTTTTGACAGGCGAATTCTGCCTGTAATTCAGCAGAGATTATAAGAAAAAAATGTGATAAAACTTTCCGGACACAACGCAAACGATTTCACATTACTCTAATTAGGGTCGACGGTCATGATCCCACAGATTTCTCAGGCACCTGGCGTCGTTCAGCTGGTGCTTAATTTTTTGCAGGCACTGGAGCAACAGGGTTTTACAGGTGATACCGCCACGAACTATGCCGACAGGCTGACGATGGCCACCGATAACAGTATTTACCAGCTTCTTCCCGATGCCGTCGTTTTTCCTCGTTCAACGGCCGACGTGGCGCTGATTGCCCGGCTCGCCACGCAGGAGCGCTTCGCCTCGCTGGTCTTTACGCCGCGCGGCGGCGGCACCGGAACCAACGGTCAGGCGCTGAACCAGGGCATCATTATTGATATGTCGCGCTATATGAACCGCATCATCGAGATCAATCCTGAAGAGGGATGGGTGCGGGTCGAAGCGGGCGTGATCAAAGATCAGCTTAACCAGTACCTCAAACCGTACGGCTACTTCTTCGCACCTGAACTCTCCACCAGTAACCGCGCCACCATTGGCGGGATGATCAACACGGATGCCTCCGGCCAGGGCTCGCTGGTCTACGGCAAAACCTCCGATCACGTGCTGGGCGTGCGTGCGGTTCTGCTGGGAGGCGATATCCTCGATACCCAGCCGATGGCGGTGGAGCTGGCGGAAACGCTGGGCAAAGATAACACCGCCAGCGGGCGTATTTATCGTACCGTGCTGGAGCGCTGCCGCGACAACCGACAGCTGATCCTCGATAAATTCCCCAAACTGAACCGCTTCCTGACCGGGTACGACCTGCGCCACGTCTTTAACGATGACCTGACCCAGTTTGATTTAACCCGCGTGCTGACCGGCTCCGAAGGGACGCTGGCGTTTATCACCGAGGCGCGGCTGGATATCACCCGGTTGCCGAAGGTGCGTCGCCTGGTGAACGTCAAATATGACTCGTTCGACTCCGCGCTGCGCAATGCGCCGTTCATGGTGGAAGCCCAGGCGCTGTCAGTGGAAACCGTTGACTCTAAAGTGCTCAATCTGGCCCGGGAAGATATCGTCTGGCACTCCGTTAGCGAGCTGATTACCGACGTGCCGGGTAAAGAGATGCTGGGTCTTAATATCGTGGAATTTGCCGGCGATGACGCAGCGCTTATCGACAGCCAGGTGACCACGCTGTGTCAGCGACTGGACGAACTGATTGCCCATGGCGAAGGCGGCGTGATCGGCTGGCAGCTCTGTAACGATCTGGCCGGTATCGAGCGTATCTACGCGATGCGGAAAAAAGCCGTGGGGCTGCTCGGCAATGCCAAAGGGGCGGCGAAGCCGATTCCGTTTGCCGAAGATACCTGCGTTCCCCCTGAACACCTGGCGGATTATATCGTTGAGTTTCGCGCCCTGCTGGATAGCCACGGCCTGAGCTACGGCATGTTCGGCCACGTGGATGCCGGGGTGCTGCATGTGCGTCCAGCGCTGGATATGTGCGACCCGCAGCAGGAGATCCTGATGAAGCAGATCTCCGATGAGGTGGTGGCCTTAACCGCCAAATACGGCGGTCTGCTGTGGGGCGAACATGGGAAAGGGTTCCGCGCGGAATACAGCCCGGCGTTCTTCGGTGAACAGCTCTATGCGGAGCTGCGTAAGGTGAAAGCGGCTTTCGACCCGCATAACCGCCTCAACCCGGGTAAAATCTGCCCGCCTGAAGGTGTCGATGCCCCGATGCTGCAGGTGGACGCCGTCAAGCGCGGCACCTACGACAGACAGATCCCGATTGCGGTGCGTTCCTCCTGGCGCGGCGCGATGGAGTGCAACGGCAACGGCCTGTGCTTTAACTTTGATGTCAAAAGCCCGATGTGCCCCTCGATGAAAATTACCAGCAACCGTATTCACTCGCCGAAAGGGCGGGCGACGCTGGTGCGCGAGTGGCTGCGCCTGCTCGCCGACCGCGGGGTTGATCCGCTCCGGCTCGAGCAGGAGTTACCGGAAAAACGCGCCAGCCTGCGCTCGCTTATCGAGCGCACCCGCAACAGCTGGCATGCCAGCAAGGGCGAGTATGATTTCTCCCACGAGGTGAAAGAGGCGATGTCCGGCTGTCTGGCCTGTAAAGCCTGCTCCACCCAGTGCCCGATTAAAATCGACGTGCCGGAATTCCGCTCACGTTTCCTGCAGCTTTACCACACGCGCTATCTGCGTCCGGTGCGCGACCATCTGGTGGCGACGGTAGAGAGCTACGCGCCGCTGATGGCGCGAGCGCCAAAGACCTTTAACTTCTTTATTAACCAGCCGCTGGTGCGCAAACTTTCTGAAAAGCATATCGGGATGGTCGATCTGCCGCTGCTCTCGGTGCCCTCTCTTCAGCGCCAGCTCGTCGGGCATCGCTCGGCGAACATGACCCTGGAGCAGCTGGAGGCACTCACCCCTGAGCAAAAAGCGAAGATTGTACTGGTGGTGCAGGATCCGTTTACCAGCTACTACGATGCAGAGGTGGTGGCGGACTTCATCCGCCTGTCAGAAAAGCTGGGCTATCAGCCGGTGGTCCTGCCATTCTCGCCTAACGGCAAGGCGCAGCATATTAAGGGCTTCCTGACGCGCTTTGCGAAGACCGCGCAGAAAACAGCTGATTTCCTGAATCGCGTGGCGCAGCTGGGGATACCGATGGTCGGCGTCGATCCGGCGCTGGTGCTGTGCTATCGCGATGAATATAAGCAGACGCTGGGCGACAAGCGTGGCGATTTCAGCGTGCTGCTGGTGCATGAGTGGCTGCCTGGGGTCCTGGAAGACAAAGCGGTTCAGGATGTCAGCGGTGAACCGTGGTACCTGTTCGGCCACTGCACCGAAGTCACCGCGCTGCCTGGCGCACCCGCCCAGTGGGCGTCTGTCTTTGCCCGGTTCGGCGCGAAACTTGAGAGCGTCAACGTGGGCTGCTGCGGAATGGCCGGCACCTACGGACATGAAGTGAAAAACCATGCCAACTCGCTCGGCATTTACGAGCTGTCCTGGCATCAGGCGATGCAGCGTTTGCCGCGAAACCGCTGCCTGGCGACGGGCTACTCCTGTCGAAGCCAGGTGAAACGGGTCGAAGGTAACGGGGTACGCCATCCATTGCAGGCTTTGCTGGAGATTATTGGATGATCTGGAAACGCGCTGTCACGCTACAGGCGTTAAACGCCATGGGCGAGGGGAATATGGTCGGGTTACTGGATATCCAGTTTACCCGCATCGGTGAGAACGATCTGGAGGCGACCATGCCTGTCGATCACCGCACGCATCAGCCGTTTGGCCTGCTGCACGGTGGCGCATCCGTGGTGCTGGCCGAAACGCTGGGCTCGGTGGCGGGGTATCTCTGCACCGAAGGGGAGCAGAAGGTTGTCGGGCTTGAGGTGAATGCTAACCATATTCGCTCGGTGCGCAGCGGGCGCGTGCGCGGTATTTGCCGTGCGCTGCACGCCGGTAGCCGTCATCAGGTGTGGCAGATCGATATTCTTGATGAGCAGGACCGTCTGTGCTGCTCATCGAGACTGACGACGGCGGTGGTATAAATTTTCCTGATGTTTTTGCATTTGGTCAAAAACTAGCCAGTGGGTTGTGGTATACTGGTCAGGTTTTGTACATAAGCGAGGACATCATGGATACTGAAATAACCCCAACACAGCTGGCAATTGAATATTTACGTCGCGATAAGAGCAACCTGTCTCCGGCGCAGTACCTGAAAAAGCTGAAACAGCTTGAGCTGGAATTTACAGATTTGCTGGCGCTCTCTTCGAATGAGCTGAAAGAAGAGATCTATTTTGCCTGGCGGTTGGGCGTTCACGTCCATTGAGAGCGTAAAAAGGCCGCAACCGCGGCCTTTTTTGTCTCCGGAATTCAATATTTAGCGGGCAGTTTATTGATTTTAATGAGCCGGCCCTCTTCCATTTCGATAAACCCCCCGGTTTTTAAATCCGCGAGGATCCGCATCACGCCACTGCGGGAAAGCTGGGTCTTGTCGCGAATGTAGCGCTCAGCGGTAATCCCCTGGCGATAAGACTCATCTTCATTCATCAATAACATCAGCTGCTGGCGGATCATCTCATAGGCCGTTGGGGCGCCCTTCGGCATGACGGTGTTGTAGAGCCGGTTGTACATAAACATCAGATGGTTTGACAACAGCCCCCATAGCGCTTTCTCGTGGATAAGGACGTTGAGCTCCCGGGTGGGCAACAGGCCAATTTTGCAGGGGGTCACCGTTTTCAGGTAGTCGTCAAAAAAAATGTCATTCAGGTTGGCCACACCAAAAAACGCCGGACTTTTCGCCGTCGACAGCATCAGATTGTCGCTGCGTCGGTAAATGGCCACGGTGCCTTCCAGGATCAAATAACTCATCCCCTGACCGTTGACCACCAGATCCAGTTGCTCCCCGCGACCGGTGTTACGAATCGCAGAGTAAGGTTGTAAGTGCGTAATCAGCTCTTGTGCATAAGGGGAGCCACGTCGTGGCTTTTCTGTGGTGGACATAACCTGAACCTGAAAGAATCATCTTTCTGATTATAGCGTTACTCGTTTTCGCCAGCACCACCTGGGTCAGTATTTCCTCGGTAAATGGTGTACATCAAGCAGCACGCCGCGCTCCATTGTAATGTACTGCCCGGTGCGCAGTTCGGCCAGGATCCGCATAATCCCGCTGCGCGACAGCCAGGTTCGACTCTGTATATACGCAGCCGCCGTGGTGTTCATCCGTATTGCTTCCGGCTCCTGCATCAACTCCACCAGTTGAAACCGGATGATGTCATAGGCCGACATCTGTGAGATCCGCGAGCAGTGTTCGTAGACCCGGGAGGCGGTATAGATCAGCAGATGCGAAAAGGGTTCCCATAAATTGTGTTGCGCAATCGTGCTGTTAAAACGTTCCAGCGAAACGGCCGCGAGTTCAGAGGTCTCCAGCGCCCGGACATACAGATGTTCTGACGAGAACTGGCTGCTGACGCCGAGAATAAACGGCGAGGATTCAGAATTTAATACAATGCCATCACCCCGCCGGTGCAACGCCACGCTGCCCTGCAGAAGTAAAAAACACTGGCGGTCATCGTGATGGTAATAGTGAACCACTTCCCCTCTGGACAGAATGCGTCTTTCTGTCAGGGGAAGAAGAGTATTAATTAATTTCTCGATGTGCTTATAGGGTTTTGCAGTCAGCACCGGGGTTTTTTCAATATCGACTTCGGGAGCCATTCGGGTGTTCATCAGAGACCTCACTTACGGATGCGATCATTTTTTGATCGGCATAAAGAATTATCTTAAAAAACAGCGAGTCGTGGAATGTTTACGGCAGGTCTAAAAATAGACCGCAAGATGTTGTGGCCCTAATTATATGAATTTTAAGGTTGTCTTTTACGGGTCTAAAAGTAGACCCGTAATAATGGCATTGAGATAATTCTAAAGAGAATTGTTTTAATTTTGTTAAACCTGAGTCTACAGCTAGACCTCAAATAGATTGTGCGCCGAAAAAGAGTTGTATAAATTTTACTCGTCGGCAGGCATAACCCGGAATGTTTAAGCTGAGCTATGAAGCGGCATTATTTAATGGGCTCCTGACAATATATAAATGACAAGGTGAGGTGGCGGTGAACAGCTTTAAACCGCTTTGTCTGGATTTCTGTAATAAATAAAGTGATACAGGATTTACTTATGAAAAATAAAATGATGATAGCAATGCTGGCAATCGGCTCCACTCTGGCAACGACGCACGCTTTTGCCGCAGCCGGTACCGTTAACTTTAACGGTAATATTCTGGATTCCGCCTGCGATGTGGATGTCGCGTCTCAGAATCAGGTCGTGGTATTAGGGGATTATTATAAAACGGAGTTCCCAACCACCGGCGCCAGAACGGCAGCAACGCAGTTTAATATTGTGTTGAAAAACTGTCCGGTGACGGTGACCAGCGCCAAAGTGCGTTTTGATGGTACGCCGGATGCCACCAATGCCAGCCTGCTGGCGATTGATTCGTCTGCGGCGGGTGCGGCGACCGGGGTGGCCATTAACCTGATGACGGCAGATAAGGCGGATCTCCCGCTTCATGGCAGCAATAGCTACAGCTATGTGCTGAGCAGCACAGCGGATAATACCCTGAGCTTCTATGCCCAGTATATTTCCACCGCAGCGGCAGTCACCGCCGGCCCGGCAAACTCTGTCGCTAACTTCTCAGTGATCTATAACTGATATTTTGCAGAATCATTAAGGGGCCAACCCGGCCCCTTTGTTGTATGAGGTTTATCATGCGTTTTATCACCACGACAGGACTGGCCCTGGCGCTGTCTGCGCTCACGCTGACCACAGCCAACGCCGGCGTTATTATTGGCGGCACCCGCCTCATCTTCGATGGGGCTAAAAAAGAAGCGTCAATAAGCATAAATAACCCTGACAGTACGCCCTATTTAATTCAGTCATGGATAGATATGCAGGAAGGGAACTCAGGTAAAGCGCCTTTTATTATTACACCGCCATTATATCGCCTGGATGGTGGACAAAAAAACATTGAGCGAATTGTAATGACGGGCGCATTGCCACAGGAACGGGAAAGTCTGTTCTGGCTGAATATTAAAGCGATTCCGTCGGCATCAAAACAGACGAACTCCCTGCAAATTGCAGTGAAAACCCGCATCAAACTGATTTACCGGCCTGAAGGTCTGCGGGCGTCAACACCAGAGGAACAGGCCAATAAATTAACCTGGCAACGAACAGGAAATAACCTTGAGGTCAAAAATCCCACGCAATACGTCATTAATTTTAATGAAATTACGCTGGCGGGGAAAAAACTGGATGACGTGACGTATGTTTTACCCGGTGCTTCAGCCCGGTTTGCATTACCGAATGAAGTAAGGGGAAATTCACTCACGTTTAAAATCATTAATGACTATGGCAGTCCCGGCGTTTTACACCAGGCCAGTTTGTAATGTGTTAGCAAACGGCAATGCCCGTATTTATCAGGTAATTCGTCATGACAGTAATAAACCGGATGCGGCCTGCACGCCTGGCGACGTTTATCGCCCTGGCGTTTGCCGGATCCTCTCCGACGCTCTGCGCCAGTGTGGCTTTTAACACGGATCTGATAGAGCTGGATAATCCCGGCATGGATAAAGCCGATCTGTCGGCTTTTGAATCAGGCTCTCAGGCGCCGGGGAACTACCATGTCGATATTATTGTTGACGACGCGTTAGTGGAGACGGGGGATATTCGCTTTACCGCAGGCAAAAACGAGAATGGCGATGAGTCATTGCAGCCGTGCCTGAGTATTGAGCAATTAAAGCGCTGGGGGGTTAAAACCGCATTATTTCCCGCACTCAGTGCGGAACCGGGCGAATGTGTCAATCTTCAGGCGATACCGCAGGCCAGTGCGGATTTCCAGTTTAGCGCCCAGCGCCTTGTGCTCAGCATCCCTCAGGCAGCCATCGACCTGCCGGCGAGAGGCTATGTACCGCCGCAGATGTGGGATGAGGGGATAACCGCAGCCATGCTCAATTACAGCCTGAGCGGGGCGACCAGCCGGGCGAAAACGGGCGCGGGGGCAAGCAGCAACAGCCAGTATGCGAACCTGCGTCCGGGGATCAATATCGGGCCGTGGCGTTTACGCAACTACACCACCTGGTCGCGGGATCCTTCCGGCAAGGATCAATGGGACACGGTCTACAGCTACCTGCAACGCGCCGTGATCCCGCTGAAAGCGCAGCTTACCGTCGGGGACAGTTCCGCCCCGGCGGATGTGTTTGACAGTATGCCGTTTCGCGGCGTCCAGCTGGCGTCGGACGATGACATGCTGCCGGATTCCCTGAAGGGCTATGCGCCTGTGGTACGCGGGATCGCACGCACCAATGCCCAGGTGGTGATCCGCCAGAATGGCTATCAGATCTACCAAAGCTATGTGGCGCCGGGCGCGTTTGAGATTAGCGATATGTACCCCACCGGCGGCGCGGGCGACTTAGAGGTGACCATCAAAGAGGCGGATGGCAGCGAGCAGCATTTCACGCTGCCGTATGCCTCGGTACCGGTATTGCAGCGCGAGGGACGGCTGAAATATGCCCTCTCCGCGGGACAGTATCGCGCCTATAACAGCAGCGTGGAGAAAACCCCGTTTGGCCAGATCACCGCGATTTATGGCCTGCCGGATGGCATTACGCTCTATGGCGGCGTGCAGGGTTCCGGCAAGTACCAGTCCCTGGCGCTTGGAGTAGGTAAAAACATGGGCGATTTCGGTGCGCTTTCCGCGGATATCACCCAGGCCTGGTCATCACCGGCCGATACCGCAAAAACGCAGGGGCAGTCCTTGCGCGCGCGTTACAGCAAGAACCTGCTCAATACCGGCACAAATTTTTCCATTGCAGGATACCGCTATTCAACCCGTGGCTATTACGGGATGCAGGAAGTGCTGGATTCCTTCGGGGACAGCGGCGCACTTCAGGAGAGACGGCGCAATCGCGTGGAGCTGACGATGAGCCAGACGCTGGGTGGAAACCTGGGCGCGCTGACGCTGAGCGCCGCACGGGAGGACTACTGGAACGCCGATAAATCAATGGCGTCATGGAGCGTCGGTTACAACAATTACTGGCACAACATCAGCTATGGCGTGACCTGGACATTCAGTAAAAACGGCAGCCCGGCGTCATCCGGTAGCGGGGGTACGAAATCTTACGATCGCGACCAGCTTCTGGCGTTTACCGTCAGCGTGCCGCTGGACAAATTTCTGCCGCAGACGTGGGCCAACTATGGCCTGAACGCCAGTCAGAATAATGGCACAACACACAATCTCGGCATGAACGGGGTTGCTCTCGAAAACAGCGCCCTGAACTGGAATATCCAGCAGGGTTACGGCACCGATGGCGTGGGTTATACCGGCAATATGAACGGCGACTATAAAGGCACATACGGCGAGGTCTCGGCGGGCTATGGCTACGACACCAGTAGCGAGCGCCTGAATTATGGCTTACAGGGCGGCATCCTTGCGCATGCTGACGGCATTACGCTGTCGCAGCCGCTGGGGGAAACCAACGCGTTAATCAAAGCCCCTGGCGCGCACGGCGTCAATATACGCAATCAGGCTGGCGTGCGGACGGATTACCGGGGCTACACGGTGGTGAATAACCTCTCCGTGTACCGGAAAAACGATCTCGCCCTCGATCCTGAGAATATGCCCGAGGATGTGGAGCTGGAGATCAACACGCGCACGGTCACGCCGACACGCGGTGCGGTCGTGAAAGTCGATTACCTCTCCAAAGTGGGACGCCGGGTGCTGATGACCTTAATGGACAATAACCGTTTCGTGCCGTTTGGCGCGGTGGTCACGCTGGAGGGCGATGCCAGCAGCAGTTCTATCGTTGGCGATCGCGGTCAGGTCTATTTAACCGGCCTGCGTGAACAGGGCACCGTTCTGGCGACATGGGGGACGCAATCCCACCAGCAGTGTCGGGCGGATTTTAATCTGCCGAAAGGATCTCAGTATGGTGGCATCGCTGACATTAGCGTCACGTGTCGCCAGGAGCATTAATATGAAGTTTATCAACGCTATGTTACTGCTGTGTTGTCTGTGCGGCTGGCAAGTGGCCAGGGCAGGGACCTGCACCACTATTACGCCGCAGCTGTCGACGCTGTCGGTGGGAACCATTAATGTTCAACGTGATGCGCCTGTCGGCACGGTGATTTTTTCCGGCACGGGAAGCATGACAGGCAGCTATCTGACAGGGTGTACCAACCCGTTAATGCTGGGTTTTAGCATGCGCTATAACAATGCCACGCTGAGCAGCTACGGCAATCATGTGTATAACACCAACGTCAGCGGCATAGGCATTCGGTTTTCTTCAAATGCCTATTTCGAGAACCCGAGCAATACATTCTCTTATAGTGCGCAGACCTCTTATGTGGACTGGTATGGCGGCCGGGTCGAGCTGGTGGTGACCGGCCCGGTGTCATCCGGTGCCTTAACGCCGGGGGTCATCGGCGTGGTCACGCTCCAGGGCAGCGACGGGGTTTATCGTGACGGGCTGACCGAGCAACTTACCGGCGGAACCATCAACGCCCTGGCATGCACGATCAATACGCCACAGCTGACGTTCCCGCTTGGTGATATTCCGGCATCCGCCTTTGGCACCGTAGTGGGGACCACGCCGGGCGTGGCGCAGAATACACAAAATCTGGGATTAACCTGCAGCGCTGGCACCAATATTACGGTCTCGCTCAGCGGAATACAGAATCCAGACAGTGCAAATACCAGCGTGATGGCCTTAACGGGGCAGGGGAGTGCCGGTACGGCAAAAGGTGTCGGCGTGCAGCTTTTATATAACGGTACGCCGCTGGCATTAAATAGCCGTCTGTTATTAAAACAGTCTGCGGGGGGACAAGAGACGCTCCCGTTAACGGCGCGTTATTACCAGACCTTAACCTCCGTCGAGTCCGGCTCCGCGAATGCCTCCGCCACGCTTAATCTGACGTACCAGTAACAGGTGGAGTGATGAAATTACATTATCAGCGTGGGCTTATCCTTCTTTTATTCTGCGGGCACGCGTTCGCGGCTGACAGCGTGAATCTTGGCGTCACGGGAAATATCGTTGCCTCGCCCTGTATCTTTAACGGCGGGAGCACCAGTATGGATATTAATCTTGGGAATATACAGGCCACCAATATGGCGACGCCGGGGTCGTCATCCGATCCGGTGCCTTTTAACCTGCTGTTTACCCAGTGTCCGGCGGGAACCCGTAGCGTCACGGTCTCGTTCACCGGAAGTCCCGATCCGCTCGCCGGGGCGGACTACTATATGAACAGCGGCTCGGCGACAAACGTGGCGGTCGCCATGCGTGAGGCCGGAACCGGGACGCTAAAGGGAACAGGTTCGAGCATAACGCAAACTATTGCGGCAGACAGAACCGCCACGATGGCCATGCAGGCGTCGGTCAAATCGGTTAGCGGCGGCGCGACGCCGGGGAGTATCAGTGCAGTCGTTGTGATGACGATGCAATATAACTGAGATGTCGGCGTTGACGTTCCTCACTCATTAAGGACAGTGGTACTTGCTATGTTGAATATTCTTATTCAGGAAGCCGATCAATTTTTTCGCAGCGGACTGCAGCGTTTTTTTATGGATTTCTTTTTGCGTAATTTTAAACAGCCAATCCACTTCGCGACGGAACTTAGCCATGAAAACGTCAGCACTGCCGATATTATCGTGCTCTCCCTCTGTAAAGGGGAGACGCTCACCTGTATTCCAGAATTACAGGCCCGCCAGAAAGGGATCGTGATAGGACTGGTGGAGGATGCGCTGGGCGTTTCGGCATTTAACGCCTGTTTCCAGGATATTCTTTTTATTCCGCGTAATGTCTCGCTCGATCGCCTGAGCGAGATGCTGTTTCTCGCCTGGTATCGCACGCAGGCGCCCGGTTATATCTGGAAGAAAATAAGCTGCTGTGAATGTCAGTATAAAATATTATCACCCCAGCAAATTCGCATTATGGTGAATTTTTACCGGGGGCTATCGGTAGTGCAGGTGGCCCGGGCGCTGGAGATGAATGATAAAACTGTCTTTACGCATAAATATATGATGATGCAGAAATTTAATCTGCGAACGGATTTTGAACTGATTGCGCTGATTCGTAAAATGGTGGAGAAAAAGAGTTACCCGAATCTGCTGCGTGACTATCTGGTCAATCATTACGGGGAGTGTGTTCCCGTGATGCAGTGAATTACAAAACATAGTGCACGGTTATGCGCCTTTTGAATAGCGAGCGCGTCATGGTACTTTTTATGCTTTATAAAATGACGCCTTCGCTATGCATATTCATAAAACTATCAAGCCGCTTTTTTTTACTAAGTTTCAGTGCGTTGGGCCAGAGTGCTTAATGTCATGCTGTCGTGGCTGGACGATCAATATTGACAAGAAAACCCACCAGAAATATCTCCTCTCCTCACACCCGGGTATTGCCGCCATTGCCAAAGAGAATCTCATCCTGCAGCGCAAGGGCAAGAGCAGCTATTCCAGAATCAGGCTCAACGAAAACGGGGACTGCCCGTTTATCGATGAAAACAAGCTCTGCATGGTACACCGTGATTTAGGGGAAGAGGCGCTGTCGCCTACCTGCAGTATCTATCCCCGCAATTCAACCCGCTATCAGGATGAGACGCGACATACGATGACGCTCTCTTGTCCGGAAGTGGTGCGACGTGTGCTGTTTGACCCGGATGCCATGCTGCTTCAGGAGCAGGATGAGCTCGTGGCGCGATATAAAACAAACCTGATTGGGCAGCGCCAGTCTGCTTCGCAGACGCAGCAGGTGATCCATCTCTTTGCCTGGAATATCATCCAGTCGCCATCCCGTAACATTGAAGAGAATTTAATGGCGCTGGCACAGTTTATTCTCTGTCTTCAGCACGTTAACTTTGATTTGCATAATAGATTTGCGGAAGCGGAACGTTTCTACGACGCGTTACTGACTGAACTGCAAAGCGGAAAATCGCTGATGGATTCCGGTAATCTGGCCCGTTCAAACGCGATGAAATATCTTGCGCTGTCGGTAATGGGAACCAACGTGGCGAAAGATTCGGCCCGGGACGGTTTTATTCTGGAAGGGCATCAGCACATTGCCGCGTATCTGAATATTGCCGGTTCAGACGACCCGGCCGACCTGGAGGCGAAGTTCGACAAGATTAATCAGCAGTGGCATACACTGTGTGAGGATTCCTGTTTGTCAGAGCCTTATGTGTTACGCAATTATCTGCTGTATAAACTCTACAGCAGCTATTTCCCCGGCAAAAACACGGCAACCATCATGCGACAGTTTTATCGTATGGTGCTCGACTTTTTCTACGTCAAATGCATTCTCAGCGTAAAATCGATGCAGGGTGAAATCGACCAGCAGGTGGTGATGAAAACCATCGCCAGCCTGTCAGAAAAGACCATGCACAATACGACCATTGATGCGCGCATGGACTTTGCAATCAATAAAATCAACGGCGGAGATGATTTATCCTGCCTGCTGTTAATTGGATAAACGCGCAATGTGTCAGAGGCCCACACTGTGAGCCTCTTATTACTTACACATTCACTGCGCTGATCAACCGGGTCTTCATCGATTGATAGGCAGACGCCGCATAGTCCTCAGCCCAGCGCTGGTCCTCAATCGCTTCCAGTTGCACCGCGCAGTACTTCGTTTCCGGCGTTTTGGAGATGGGGTCGAGATTATCCTGGGTCAGCTCGTTGCAGGCGCCGATCCACCACTGATAGGTCATGTAGACGGCCCCGGCGTTGATGCGCTCGCTGATGCTGGCGCGGGTAATCACTTTGCCGCGACGCGAACGCACCCAGACCAGCTGCCCGTCAGTAATGCCCAGTTTGTCCGCATCGGCAGGGTTCAGCTGCACCCGGCCGGGCTCGTCGGCCAGGCTTTGCAGCGCGGCGCAGTTCCCGGTCATGGAGCGGCAGGAGTAGTGTCCCACTTCGCGCACCGTACAGAGCACCAGCGGGTAATCGTCATCAGGCGTTTCTGCCGGCGCGCGCCACGGCGCGGCAAACAGTTGCCCCTTACCGGTTGGGGTGTCGAACTGATTATCTTTGTACAGGTACGGAGTACCGGGGTGATCCAGCGTCGGGCACGGCCACTGCACGTGGCCCATCTCGCCCATTTTTTCATAGGTTACCCCGTAGAAAAGCGGGCACAGCTCGCGCATCTCATCCCAGATCTGCTGGTTAGTGTCGTAGTGCATGGGGTAACCCATCTCGGTGGCGAGCAGGCTGATAATCTCCCAGTCGCGCTTCACGTTGCCGCTGGCCTCGATGGCTTTGCCGAAACGCTGGAATCCCCGGTCGGCACAGGTAAAGACGCCGCCGTGTTCACCCCAGGAGGTTGCCGGGAGCAGAACGTCCGCCACTTCCGCTGTTTTGGTCATGAAGATGTCCTGAACCACGACAAAATCGAGCGCTTCAAAACCGCTGCGCACCAGCCCGAGATCGGCCTCCGTCTGCAGTGGATCTTCCCCCATGATGTAGTAGGCCTTGATCTTGCCTTCCAGCGCCAGGTGAGGCACTTCGGTGATGCGCGTCCCGACCCGATCGTCCATCGCCGCAACGTCAATCCCCCAGGCGTTGGCGAACTTCTGCCGAACAGCCGGATCGGTGACGTCCTGATAGCCGGGGAACATATTGGGCAGCACGCCCATATCACAGGCCCCCTGGACATTGTTTTGACCGCGCACCGGTCCGACGCCGACGGCAGGACGACCGAGATTACCGGTCAACAGCGCCAGGCTTGCGAGCCCTTTGACCACATCAACGGCCTGACCAAACTGGGTAACGCCCATCCCCCACATCACGGTAGCGGAAGGGGCCGCCGCGAAGGTACGCATCGCCTGACGCACCTCACGGGCGGGGAGGCCGGTGAGATGTTCCACACGCTCTGGCGCATAGTCTTTTACCGTCTGCCGGTAGGCCTCAAGCCCTTCTGTAAAGCGTGCAACGTAGTTTTTGTCGTACAGCTCCTCTTCCAGCAGAACATAGCCAAAGGCGTTCACCAGCGCCATGTTGCTGCCGTTTTTGAGCTGCAGATGCTGATCGGCAATTCGCGCCGTTTCTATGCGCCGCGGATCGCAGACGATAATTTTTGCGCCGTTTTCACGCGCTTTCAGGACGCGTCGGGCGACGATAGGGTGGGAATCTGCGCAGTTATAGCCAAACACCAGCAGACATTTTGAGTTCTCAATATCGTTGATGGAATTACTCATCGCGCCATTGCCGAGCGTCTCCTGAAGCCCGGCAACGGATGGACCATGACAGACGCGCGCGCAGCAGTCCACGTTGTTGGTGTTTAGCACCGCACGGGCAAATTTCTGCATCACATAGTTTGTTTCATTGCCGGTTCCACGGGAGGAGCCGGTGGTCATAATTGACCGCGGTCCGTGCTGCGCTTTAATGCTGCTGAGCCGGTGAGCGGTGTAACGGATAGCCTCTTCCCAGGTAACGGGGGTGAATGGCTCGCTTTTGTGGTAGCGGATCATTGGCTGGGTCAGGCGTGGGGTGAGCAGACGGGTATCGTTGAGGAAGTCCCAACCGTAAAATCCTTTAAGACATAAGGTGCCCTGGTTTGTTACCCCCTCTGCCGCTTCGGCACGGATGATACGGTTATTTTCTACGACAAGGTTTAATTTACAGCCTGCACCGCAGTACGGGCAGACGCTGGCGATCTTTTTCATCAATAACAGACCTGTTAAGAAATGAAGCAAAGTTGACTGGACAACCCAGTCCCGTACGTGGCGTTAAGCAGGAAGCGTGCCAGATTGGTTTTGCTGGTATTACAGGGTGTTATGCGGGGCGTTACGTGTCATCGTCAGGCTGTTCGTCAGTTTTGACGATGACACGTCGGGGGCGTGGCAAGCAGTAATTCAGAGATCGTCCATCGTGTAACCCACCACGATTTCCAGCGTTTTACGAATGACGTCCGCCTGAACCACGTCGTTGGTGGCTTCCAGCGTCTGAATAAGCCATAAGATGATCGCTTTATTAGACAGGTGACCCTCGGAGGCCAGAACACAGCGTACTGCAGTAGAAAAAATAGCGGACTCTTCAGCAAAACGATCGCCTGCGTGACGGAAATATTCCGCCAGCGCACTGTCTAAAAAAGCAGAGTGGTATTCGGGTTGAAGCTGAATATTTTGTCTCATTTGTTCTCACCGTAGCTGTTAAATTGCAGTCAATGTATTTTTTTGGGGTCGGACGGTTTTCCACTTCCAAATAACGGCACTACATTGTCTCTTTTATCGTTGAGAGGTCCCTCTCTGTTCGTTCGTCCTTGTGCGGTTCTGCGACGTGTAAAGGCGAGATTATTTGTGCCGATGTCGGCAATCACCTTCGCAAGTGTCTCCCGCCGCCGGGGATCCTTTTCACAGGCTTTCATCGTCCGCAGACGCTGTAGCAATCCTTCGGTTGTCACAGGCCCCCGCTCTTTCAACAGAGAGAGAACGGCTTCACCGATAAGCTTGTCGATCAGACTGTCTGCGTCACTGCTGTTCATAACCTTACCGTTCGAAGAGCAGACCAAGCAGCATGTGGTAATGCTCTTCCTCTTCCGGCCCATCCGCTTTCTCGAGTCGGCTGAGCAGTTTGGTACAGAGCGATTTGCGATTGAGGTTTCGCCCGTCGCTGAGAATTTCTACTACCACCTGACCCAGCGTCTCCTGTTGGGTCGGAAGGGCGGCCTTTTCGAAGTACTGTGCGATCGCTGCTGCGGAATCTGTGGCGTAACCTTTCTGCTGCATGTTTCGCTCCTGTAAAATTTTGTAATCACTAACGTTACATTTAAGGTATACATAATTTCAAAATCTGTACACTTAAAATGTACAAATTTTTAATGTTTTTATGATATATTTAATAAATTGCTTTATTATCATATAGTTATTATGGTGTCGCGAAGCGGTAACGTTACAGGATATATTGTACAAAAAGTTCTGGCGCTGGTAAGTTGTACAGCAGAGAAAAAAATCACATTAACTGCTGTAAATGATTGAGATGTAAATTATTTGTAGGGCAATTAATGTGCTATAAATGAAAATTACCCACGTCTTTCGTGGCCAAAACCCTAACCCCAGGAATAGCATGCTCACAACCATCATTTACCGCAGTCATATCTGCGAGGACGTTCCAGTGAAAGCGCTGGAAGCCATGGTCGCTGCTGCAAATCGTAAAAACCGGCAATCCAATGTCACGGGGATCCTGCTGTTTAACGGCACACATTTTTTTCAACTGCTTGAAGGGCCGGTGGAGCAGGTAACTTCCATCTATGAGCAGATCTGTAACGACCCGCGTCACCATAACGTAGTGGAGTTAATGCGCGATCACGGTCCAGTCCGGCGTTTTGGTAACGTGGGCATGGAGCTGTTTGATTTACGCCAGTTCGACAGGGATGAGGTGCTGCAGCAGGTGCTCAACAGGGGAACGACCCGTTACCAGCTGACGTACAACGACCGCCCTCTGCAGTTTTTCCGTACCTTTATCGAAGCGACTGAAAAATCGAACTACTTTGAACTGCCGCCTGCGGATTCATGGGATTTTGTCACCGAAGAAACACCTTTGTCCGCGCAACCTGAAGTGGTCGCGAAAGGGGCGGATTGCAGCTTCGCCTTCCAGCCGATAGTCGATCCGTTTATGCAGCAGGTCGTTTCCTGGGAGGCGCTTCTCCGCACCCCGGACGGCGGCGCACCTGGGGTCTATTTCGCCAACCGGCCTCGTGACGAAGTGTATGCCTCGGATTTGCAAAGCAAACAGGTCGCGCTTTCCATGGCCAGCGCGCTGGGGTTACAGGGCCAGACGTTATCCCTCAACCTGCTGCCCATGACGCTGGTTAACATTCCCAACGCCGTGGATTTCCTGCTTACCGCGATTGAAGCCAACGGGTTTGTGCCCGAGCAAATTGTGGTGGAGTTTACCGAAAGCGAAGCCATTTCCCGCTTTGATGAGTTTACGGATGCGGTCAGGCAGTTAAAAAGCGCGGGGATCAGCGTGACGATCGATCACTTTGGTGCTGGTTTTGCCGGGCTGCAGCTGCTGGCTCAGTTCCAGCCGGACAGAATTAAGATTAATCGCGATCTGGTTGCGAACGTGCACAAAAGTGGCCCCCGACAGGCCATTATTCAGGCGATCATTAAATGCTGTGCCTCGCTTGAGATTCAGTTCTGCGCGGTAGGCGTAGAGAAGGCAGAAGAGTGGATGTGGCTGGAGTCTGCGGGCATTTCCCAGTTCCAGGGGCACCTTTTTGCCAGCCCCCGGCATGGCGGGATACCGGCGATTGCGTGGCCGGAGAAGAGATTCGAAATCTGATAGGGTTGTACACATTTCGACGGACTTAACTGTACGACAGGCACGTTTTATACAACAATGTATTAACAGGTGAAGGGCAACGTCGCCCGTTCACCTGAGCAAAATGTGGCCTTAATTATACAAATGGTTTGTACAATCTGATAAGGTTGGTGTAGTTAGGTATGGAAGTTCTGAGCGTGAGGGAGTTAATGGCCTATTACAGTATCGGCGAAGTGGCCGAACGATGCGGTATCAACCCCGTTACGCTGCGTGCCTGGCAGCGCCGTTATGGATTGTTGAAGCCGCAGCGCAGCGAAGGGGGTCATCGTCAGTTTGACGATGAAGATATCCTGCGTATTGAAGAGATCAAACGCCTGATGAAAAGCGGCGTTTCGGTCGGCAAAGTCAAAGCCTTGCTGGAAAACAAGGAAGTGTTGACGCAGGGCAACTGGCTCGCCTTCCAGGAAGAGATGATGACCGTACTGCGTTACGCCAGCCCGGCAAAACTGCGCGCCAAAGTCGGTGAGTTTCGTCGCGATCACCCGATGGATGCGCTGATTGACAATATTATCTCTCCCGTCCGCCAGCGGATGAACCAGGATCAAAACACGGTGCGCCACATGGCGAGCCTGTTTGATGGTGTACTGATTGAATTCGCGATTGCAAGCCTGGCGGAGTCCCGCAAGAAAGCCGGTAAAGACGCGCTCCTGATTGGCTGGGAATGCGATGATCGCACCCATTTGTGGCTTGAAGCCGCGCGCTTATCGCAGAAGGGCTGGCACATTGACGTTCTGGCGGAACCGATTGATTCACCGCGTCCTGAACTGTTTCCCGGGCAAAAAATCTTCGTCTGGACGGGTAAATCCCCAACCCCTCGCCAGCAGGAGCAGCTCGATCACTGGCGTGAGCAGGGATTTGCGGTTTCATTTCATCAGTCATAGTCAGAGGCCTTAAGGGCCTTTTTCTGAATAAACCTCATTACCCCCCCGAACCGTATAAGTCAACTTGTACGACGCTCATTCCATGCATCTGAAAACTGAATATTACCATCAAGAATTCTCCAGGTGATTTTTTCATATTGAATGCTGACACTTTCAATGTGATTCATTGTATCGTTCCCCGCCAGCTTAAAATTCTAGAAAACAGCACTTTTAATCCCACGTAGAATAAATGGTTAATATAATAATTCTATTCTTACTTACTTAAAGGAACTAAGAATGAGTTGGAATAAAGAAGCTGCAGTTTCGTATCTCCGTTCACACGCTCTGGGGCGATCTCATAGTGAATGTGCTAAGTATACCCGCCTGGCTATCCTGGCTGGCGGTGTTAAGGTACCGAACACAGATTATGCAAAAGATTATGGGGCGGAATTATTACGTGCTGGGTTCAGTGAGCTGCCGCCCGGTTCAACTTTAATTTCGGGCGATGTGGCTGTAATACAGCCGTACCCCGGTGGAAATGGCATAGGTCACATGACTATGTATGACGGTAAGCAGTGGATTTCGGACTTTGTACAAAAAAGCATGTATCCGGGTCCAGGGTACCGAAAAATGCAACCCCCCTTTAAAATTTACAGGATGCATTGATGAAAAGGATATTTCTATCATTCGTTATGTTGCTGATGGGATGTAGTTCGGCTGCCAGTGATGATCAGGATGCGAAAGACGCTACTGAGTCATTTTATAAATCCTATCTTTCCGCATTCGGTAGTGATGATGCCAGGCCTTATCCTGCCGATGAACTGCGTAAATATGTTTCTGCTGATACGATTGCCCGGATTGATGCCATTCAGGAAATCTATGAACAAGAGTTAATAGAGTCTGACTATTTTACGTATACCCAGGATTATTCTCGCGAATGGATACCTGCGTTACGGGTGGAAAACGCAAGGCCATTTTTAAACGGTGAAGTAGTGCAGGTCATTGAGGGAGCTGGTGGAGGGAAAACCATACACCTTGAAGTATTTCTGCGTCGTGAAGATGATGCATGGAAAATCTACCGCGTTCGTGACATAACGAATAATCATGAGCACCCAATATTTAATGCCGGAGCATTAACCCAGGCGAAAGCTGCAGCAGAAAGTGGGCTTTAAGCTGTAACACTCTTTCAGCCTCGGTGCATGCCTGGGCTTATTTCTGGTGGTATGGGCACTGCAATTGACTCGTCACCCAAAGATTTCAGCAATATCCTCCATGCAGTGCCCATGCCATTCAACCCGCGCATCGGCGGTTTTTTTATACCTTCTATTCAAGCTTCCCGTGCCGCTGTAAGCCCTGAGGAATATGGAATTTCTGAGCAACAGGCATTTTTCCCGGATACGCGAGATCGAGAAGATGAATAGCGTTACGAGAAAATTGCCTGTTTTCACGGAAGTCAGAAAAGCTATCTCAAAAATAGGCATTTCCGATGCATATTTTACTTTTCTCCTCTCTGTCATCACCGCTGCAACAAAATGCATTATTAATCAATGCATTGAACAATTAAATCCATCCTGCCTGCATCCTGCCACAGGGTCTATGCTTAATAAAAGTAGGCAAAAAGGGCGGTTTAGCCGAATGCCCCTGCTGACAGAGGGTTGAAGTGATAATCGTTATCACTAACATGGTGTTATGCCCTGATGGCTTATCAGATGAGGTGGACCTATGGAACTGCATTCAGAAACCTTTAATCCTGCCGATTTTAGCTGGCGCGGTTTAACGCTGACGCCCGCGGCGGCGGCACATATTCACGAGCTGGTGGCGAAAAAGCCCGAGATCCTCGGTGTGCGTCTTGGGGTCAAACAGACCGGTTGCGCAGGCTTCGGTTACGTTCTCGACACCGTCACCGAGCCCGAGAAAGATGACCTGGTGTTTGAGACGGACGGTGCAAAATTATTCGTCGCACTGCAGGCCATGCCGTTTATCGACGGTACCGAAGTGGACTACGTCCGCGAAGGCTTAAACCAGTTATTCAAATTCCATAACCCGAAAGCCCAGAACGAATGCGGCTGCGGCGAAAGCTTTGGGGTATAGGCGGTACTATGTCTCGTAATACTGAAGCAACGAGTGAAGTAAAGACCTGGAGCGGTGGACACCTCAACTATAAAGAGGGGTTCTTCACCCAGCTGCAGACGGATGAACTGGCGAAAGGCATTAACGAAGATGTCGTTCGGGCGATCTCGGCAAAACGTAACGAGCCCGAGTGGATGCTGGAATTTCGCCTGAGCGCTTACCGCGCCTGGCTGGAGATGGAAGAGCCGCACTGGCTGAAAGCCCATTATGACAAGCTGAACTATCAGGACTACAGCTACTACTCTGCACCCTCCTGCGGCAGCTGTGATGACACCTGCGCCTCGCAGCCCGGCGCGGTGCAGCAAACCGGTGCGGAAAACAGCTTCCTCAGCAAAGAGGTGGAAGAAGCCTTTAACCAGCTGGGCGTGCCGGTTCGCGAGGGCAAAGAGGTGGCGGTGGACGCTATCTTTGACTCCGTCTCGGTGGCCACCACCTACCGCGACAAGCTGGCCGAGCAGGGGATAATCTTTTGCTCCTTCGGCGAAGCGATTCACGATCATCCGGAACTGGTGAAAAAGTACATCGGGACCGTGGTCCCCTCTAACGACAACTTCTTCGCGGCGCTCAATGCGGCGGTGGCCTCTGACGGCACCTTTATTTACGTGCCGAAAGGGGTACGTTGCCCGATGGAGCTCTCGACCTATTTCCGAATCAATGCGGAAAAAACCGGTCAGTTTGAACGCACGATTCTGGTGGCTGACGAGGGTAGCTACGTCAGTTACATCGAAGGGTGCTCCGCCCCGGTCCGCGACAGCTATCAGCTGCATGCGGCGGTGGTAGAAGTCATCATCCATAAAGATGCCGAGGTGAAATACTCCACGGTGCAAAACTGGTTCCCGGGCGACGGCAATACCGGCGGTATTCTGAACTTCGTCACCAAGCGCGCGCTGTGCGAAGGTGAAAACAGCAAGATGTCGTGGACCCAGTCGGAAACCGGGTCTGCCATCACCTGGAAGTACCCGAGCTGCATCCTGCGCGGCGATAACTCCATCGGTGAGTTTTACTCGGTGGCGCTCACCAGCGGGCATCAGCAGGCCGATACCGGCACCAAGATGATTCACATTGGTAAAAACACCAAATCGACCATTATCTCGAAAGGTATCTCCGCCGGGCACAGCCAGAACAGCTATCGCGGGCTGGTGAAGATCATGCCAACGGCGACCAATGCGCGAAACTTTACCCAGTGTGACTCAATGCTGATTGGCGCAGACTGCGGCGCGCACACCTTCCCGTACGTCGAGTGTCGCAATAACACCGCCCAGCTGGAGCATGAGGCGACGACGTCACGCATTGGCGAAGATCAGCTCTTCTACTGCCTGCAGCGCGGGATCAGCGAAGAGGATGCCATCTCGATGATCGTCAACGGCTTCTGTAAGGACGTGTTCTCAGAACTGCCGCTGGAATTTGCCGTTGAAGCCCAGAAACTCCTCGCCATTAGTCTTGAACACAGCGTCGGTTAAGGAAAGCACATGTTAAGCATTAAAGATTTACAGGTTAGCGTGGAAGACAAAACCATCCTGCGTGGCCTCAATTTTGACGTCAAACCGGGTGAAGTTCACGCCATTATGGGGCCGAACGGCTCCGGGAAAAGTACGCTTTCGGCGACGCTGGCCGGGCGTGAAGATTACGAAGTCACCCGCGGCTCGGTCGAATTTAACGGCAAAGATCTGCTGGAGATGTCACCGGAGGATCGTGCGGGAGAGGGCATCTTTATGGCCTTCCAGTATCCGGTTGAGATCCCGGGCGTCAGCAACCAGTTCTTCCTGCAGACGGCACTGAACGCGGTGCGTAAATATCGTGGCCAGGAGGCTCTGGATCGCTTCGACTTCCAGGATCTGATGGAAGAGAAGATCAAGCTGCTCAAAATGCCGGAAGATTTATTGACCCGCTCAGTCAACGTCGGCTTCTCGGGCGGCGAGAAAAAGCGTAACGATATTCTGCAGATGGCGGTTCTGGAGCCCGAGCTGTGCATTCTCGATGAGACCGACTCCGGTCTGGATATCGACGCCCTGAAGATTGTCGCCGATGGCGTTAACGCGCTGCGCGACGGCAAGCGTTCGTTCATTATTGTCACCCACTACCAGCGCATTCTGGATTACATCAAGCCGGATTACGTCCACGTGCTTTATCAGGGGCGTATTGTGAAATCCGGTGATTTCACGCTGGTTAAACAACTGGAGGAGCAGGGGTATGGCTGGCTTACCGAACAGCAGTAATGCGCTCCAGCAGTGGCACCGGCTGTTTGAAGCCCAGGGGGGGACACGTTCTGAGCAGGCGCAGCAGCATCTGCAGCAGATGCTGCGCCTCGGCCTGCCGACGCGTAAGCATGAGAACTGGAAATACACCCCGCTTGATGGCCTGTTGAACGGCGAATTTGTTTCGCGGCTGGCGGACATCAGCCCGGCCCAGCGTGATGCGCTGGCACTGAACGTTGATGCCCTGCGGCTGGTGTTTGTTGACGGGCAGTTCCGTCCTGAGCTGAGCGACAGCGCTGAAGAGAGCGGTTATACGATTACCCTCGATGATGAACGCCAGAGCCTGGCGGCTCCCGTGCAGCCGGAGGTGTTTCTGCATCTTACCGAGAGCCTGGCGCAGAGCGTGACGCATATCCACGTTAAGCGTAACCAGCGCCCGGCAAAACCGCTTTTACTGCTGCATATCACCCAGGGGCTCGACGGTGACGAAATCAATACCGCGCACTATCGCCATCATCTTGAACTGGCGGAGGGGGCCGATGCCACGGTAATCGAACATTACGTCAGCCTTAACGAGGTCAGGCACTTTACCGGATCGCGTCTGACGATGAATGTCGCCGCTAATGCACGACTTCACCACATCAAACTGGCGTTTGAGAATGGGCAGAGTCACCACTTTGCCCATAACGATATTGTGCTGGCTCAGGATGCCGCAGCTTTCAGCCACAGCTTCCTGCTCGGCGGGGCGGTGCTGCGCCACAACACCAGCACCCAGCTCAACGGTGAAAACACCACGCTGCGCATCAACAGCCTGGCGATGCCGGTTAAATCAGAAGTGTGCGATACGCGCACCTGGCTTGAGCACAACAAGGGCTACTGCAACAGCCGCCAGCTGCACAAAACCATCGTCAGTGACAAAGGGCGCGCGGTGTTTAACGGCCTGATTAACGTGGCGCAGCACGCCATTAAAACCGACGGGCAGATGACCAATAACAACCTGCTCCTGGGCCGCCTGGCGGAGGTGGACACCAAACCGCAGCTGGAGATCTATGCCGACGACGTGAAATGCAGCCATGGCGCCACGGTCGGAAGGATCGATGACGAGCAGATGTTCTACCTGCGTTCCCGCGGTATTGACCAGCAGGCGGCGCAGAAGATGATTATCTATGCGTTTGCCGCCGAACTGACGGAAGCGCTGCACGATGGTCAGTTAAAACAGCAGGTGCTGGACCGTATTGGCCTGCGTCTGCCTGGAGGCGAAGCATGAGTTTTCCCGTTGAGAAAGTCCGGGCCGATTTCCCGGTTTTGACCCGTGAAGTCAACGGGCTGCCGCTGGCCTATCTGGACAGCGCGGCCAGCGCGCAGAAGCCGAATCAGGTGGTGGATGCGGAGGCGGAGTTCTATCGCCACGGTTACGCCGCCGTGCATCGGGGGATCCATACCCTGAGCGCGGAAGCTACCCAGCGCATGGAGAACGTGCGCACGCAGGTGGCCGCCTTTCTCAATGCCCGCTCGCCCGAAGAGCTGGTGTTTGTGCGCGGCACAACCGAGGGGATTAACCTTGTCGCCAACAGCTGGGGCAACGCCCAGGTACGCGCAGGGGATAACATCATCATTACCCAGATGGAGCACCACGCGAATATCGTGCCGTGGCAGATGCTCTGCGAGCGCGTTGGGGCGCAGCTGCGGGTGATCCCGCTCAATGTTGACGGGACGCTGCAGCTTGAGTTGCTTGACGGCCTGCTGGATGACCGCACGCGGCTGGTGGCGGTCACCCAGGTTTCCAACGTGCTGGGGACCGAAAACCCGGTCGCAGAGATCGTCGAGAAGGCCCATCTGGCGGGGGCGAAAGTGCTGATTGACGGCGCTCAGGCGGTGATGCACCACGCGGTTGACGTCCAGGCGCTGGACTGCGATTTCTACGTGTTCTCCGGCCACAAGCTCTACGGTCCGACCGGGATTGGCGTGCTGTATGTGAAAGAAGACATCCTGCAGGCGATGCCGCCGTGGGAAGGGGGCGGGTCAATGATCGCCACCGTTAGCCTGACGGAAGGCACCACCTACGCCCGTGCGCCGTGGCGTTTTGAGGCGGGCACGCCCAACACCGGGGGCATTATTGGGCTGGGAGCGGCGGTTTCTTACGTCTCGGCGATCGGCCTTGAGGCCATTCAGGAATATGAACAACTGCTGATGCACTATGCGCTTGCGGAACTTGCCAGCGTACCGGATCTGACCCTTTACGGCCCGCCTGACCGGCAGGGGGTGATCGCGTTCAATCTCGGGAAACATCATGCCTATGACGTGGGCAGTTTCCTCGATAATTACGGCGTAGCGGTCCGTACCGGGCACCATTGCGCCATGCCGCTGATGGCGTTTTACCAGGTCCCGGCAATGTGTCGCGCATCGCTGGTGATGTACAACACAACGGAAGAGGTCGACAGGCTGGTGGCGGGGCTAAAACGCATCCATCAGCTGCTGGGCTAACAAAGAGGCGAAAGATGGCAGATCTGCCGGACAAAGATAAATTACTGCGTAACTTCTCGCGTTGCGCAAACTGGGAAGAGAAGTATCTCTACATCATTGAGCTGGGACAGCGTTTACCGCCGCTCAGCGAAGAGGCGCATTGCCCGGAGAACAGTATTCAGGGCTGTCAGAGCCAGGTGTGGATTGTGATGGCGCAGTCGGATGACGGCACTATCGAACTGCGCGGCGACAGCGATGCTGCCATTGTTAAAGGGCTTATTGCGGTCGTTTTCATTCTTTATCACCAGATGTCGGCTCAGGATATTGTCGCGTTCGATGTCCGTCCGTGGTTTGAAAAAATGGCCCTGACCCAACACCTCACCCCGTCCCGTGCTCAGGGACTGGAAGCGATGATTCGCGCCATCCGCGCCAAAGCTGCAATCCTTAGCTAGACTTACAGAACAGCATTCATTCTGTTTCGCGAGGTGGTTCCCGCCTCGCTGGTTTTTCAGCTTTCTGGCATCCTGCCAGTGAATAAGGAATCTCAGCATGAAGCGCGCGTCTCTCATAACTCTATTACTTATCAGTTCGCTCGGTGCCCTTCATTCGGCCCGCGCGATGGACTATCCATTGCCGCCCGCAGGCAGTCGTCTGATTGGGCAAAATCAAACCTACACGATACAGGAAGGGGATAATAAGCTGCAGACCATCGCCCGCCGGTTTAATACGGCGGCGCAGGTGCTGCTGGAAACGAACAATACTATTGCGCCGGTCAACCCTGCGCCGGGCACCGTCATCACCATTCCGTCGCAGATGCTGCTGCCGGACACGCCGCGCGAGGGGATTGTGGTGAACCTTGCCGAGCTTCGCCTGTATTACTTCCCGCCGGGGGAAAATATTGTTCAGGTCTTCCCGCTTGGTATCGGGCAGCTGGGGCTGGAAACCCCGGTCACCACTACGCGGGTGAGTCAGAAAATCCCTAACCCCACCTGGACGCCCACGCCGGGGATCAGAGCCCGCTCGCTGGAGCAGGGCATTAAATTGCCTCCTGTGGTCCCTGCCGGACCAAATAACCCCCTGGGGCGCTACGCACTGCGTTTAGGCGTGGGTAATGGGGAATATCTCATTCACGGCACCAGCGCGCCGGACAGCGTCGGCCTGCGGGTCAGTTCCGGCTGTATGCGGATGAATGCTCCGGACATTAAAGCCCTGTTCGAACAGGTGCGGGTGGGCACGCGGGTACAGATTATCAATGAACCCGTGAAGTTCTCCGTTGAGCCAGATGGTAAACGCTATATTGAAGTTCACCGTCCGCTGGCGCAGGTGGAGGGGGAAAACCCGCAGGTCTCGCCAATTAGCCATTCCGCCGACTTTGCGACCTTTGTGTCTCAGGCGGGAAGTGATAAAGCGCTTATTGATAAAGCCCTGTCACGTCGTGCCGGGATCCCGGTTGTGGTCTCCGCCGGTAACGGCCCGTCTGCCAGTAATAGTGTGTTGTCGGTGCAGAACAGTCGGGTGTCTGCTGCGGTTGCGGAAGATGAAGGGGAGAAGGTGACGCAGTAGTGGTTTGACGCAGGCAAAAAAAATGGCGCACAATGTGCGCCATTTTATTAACAGGTACTATTACTTACGGTATTTAGTAGCCTGGTTGTCCAGACGCTGGTTAGCGCGAGCTGCGTCGTCTTTAGCAGCCTGAACGTCGGAACGCATTGCGTTCACGTCGTTGCTCAGCTGGTCAACTTTAGCGTTCAGAGTCTGAACGTCAGAAGACAGCTGATCGATTTTAGCGTTGCTGGAGCAACCAGCCAGCAGAGTAGAACCCAGGATTACCGCGCCCAGTACCAGTTTAGTACGATTCATTATTAATACCCTCTAGATTGAGTTAATCTCCATGTAGCGTTACAAGTATTACACAAACTTTTTTGGGTTGAGAATATTTTTTTGATGGGAATACACCTATTTTTGATCGTTCGCTCAAAGAAGCACCGAATCAGCCCTTTTCGGGCAAAAATCTAAGGAAAAAAAGGCATTTATCATCGGATTCATCTTAGATAATTCGCAATTAAATAGAAAAACCCGATTTGCAATTTGAATGAGTTTGGCTAATGCCGGGAATAAAAAAAGCGCCCAATGGGCGCTTTTTATCCAAATTAATTCGTTCGGGAATTATTACAGCACGTGAACAGATGCGGTATTGGTGGTTCCGCTTGGTACCAGGGCACCAGAAACCATTACCACAACGTCGCCTTTCTGAGCCAGACCGCTTTCCAGAGCCAGTGCTTTACCCTGAATGTAGAAATCGTCGGTAGAGGCGATCTCTTTAACCAGGTGCGCAACTACGCCTTTGCTCAGCACCAGTTGACGAGCGGTGGTTTCGTTGGTGGTCAGGGCCAGGATGGTCGCATCCGGGAAGTATTTACGCACGGCGCGCGCAGATTTACCACCCTGGGTCGCGACCACGATCAGTGGCGCTTCCAGTTTCTCAGCAGTTTCTACCGCACCGCGGCATACTGCTTCGGTGATACGCAGCTTGCGGCTGTCGTTGTTAAAGTCCAGACGGCTGGTCATCACGCGGTCAGTACGTTCGCAGATGGTCGCCATGATGCCGACCGCTTCCAGCGGGTATTTCCCTTTCGCGGATTCACCGGACAGCATCACCGCATCGGTACCGTCGAGGATGGCGTTTGCCACGTCGCCTGCTTCAGCGCGGGTTGGGCGTGGGTTTTTGATCATGGAGTCCAGCATCTGCGTTGCGGTGATAACCACTTTACGCGCGCGAACACACTTCTCGATCATCATCTTCTGCGCGAAGATCACTTCTTCAACCGGGATTTCAACGCCCAGGTCGCCACGTGCAACCATGATGCCGTCAGACGCTTCGAGGATTTCGTCGAAGTTGTTCAGGCCTTCCTGGTTTTCAATTTTGGAGATGATCTGGATCTTCTCGCCGCCGTGCGCTTTCAGGTGCTCACGGATTTCAACCACGTCAGAACGTTTACGGATGAAGGAGGCGGCAACGAAGTCAACGCCTTGCTCGCAGCCGAAGATCAGGTCCTGCTTGTCTTTTTCAGCCAGCGCTGGCAGCGCGATGGAGACGCCTGGCAGGTTAACGCCTTTGTTCTCACCCAGGTCGCCGTTGTTCAGCACTTTACAGATAACTTTGTTGCCTTCGATAGCGGTGACTTCCATCCCGATCAGACCATCGTCGACCAGTACGGTGTTACCGACGGACAGGTCGCTGGTGAAGCCTTCATAGGTCACTGCAACGATTTCGCTGTTACCGACCACAGACTTGTCAGTGGTGAAGGTGAAGGTCTGGCCCGCTTTCAGAGAGACGTCATTACCGCCTTCCAGTTTGATGGTACGGATTTCAGGACCTTTGGTATCCAGCAGGATGGCGGCTTTTTTACCGGTCTTGCTCATCACGTTGCGCAAGTTCTGGATGCGCTGGCCGTGCTCAGCGTAATCACCGTGGGAGAAGTTCAGACGCATCACGTTCATGCCGGCATCCAGCATTTTGCTCAGCATCTCTTCAGATTCGGTTTTCGGGCCGATAGTACAAACAATTTTCGTCTTTTTCATGACAGTCTTAGTCTTTAAGTTGGGAAGGATATGGAAATCTCGCTCCGGGGGCGCACCGCCGCGGAGTCAAACCTGTGTTGCAAAAGAGTATATGACACGCACTAAGGATAGGAGACATCAAATGAGCGTGCAGAAGAAAGTGTGCCTGAGTGACAGCCCAACGAAGGAGAGGAGAAGTTGTACGTTGTTTTTTGTATTCCAAGCGCTGAAACCATTCACCAGGGGCCAGGCGCGCATTATACGCTGATTTTAAGATAAAAGGAAAATGGAAGCGGTGTTTCAGAAATAATCTGTGCAGTTTCACATAATATTGTTATCAAGGCGTTAAGCCATGATGACAACTTATGGCGGCAGGTGATTGACCTGCCGCAATTTGCTTATTTTTGCAGCGCCTGAATGAGATCGGCAATCAGGTCTTTCGGATCTTCAATCCCCACCGACAGGCGGATCAGCTGCGGCACAATGCCGTTTGCCAGCCGTTGCTCAAGAGGAATTGAAGCGTGGGTCATGCTGTAAGGCTGGCTCACCAGACTCTCCACGCCGCCGAGGCTTTCCGCGAGGGTGAACAACTTCAGGTTGCGGATAACCTCCGTTGCGCGTTGCGCATCGCCTTTTACCACCACTGAAATCATCCCACCCGGCAGGGCCATTTGTGTGCGGGCGAGGCGATACTGCGGGTGGGACTCCAGCCCTGGATAGAACACTTTTTCCACCAGAGGATGTTGCTCCAGCCATTGCGCAATCGCCAGCGCGTTAGTGCTGTGCTTTTCCACCCTCAGCGCAAGCGTGCGAATACCGCGCAGCGTCAGGAAACTGCTGAACGGATCCAGAACACCACCCACCGCGTTCTGCAGATAGCCGAGCTTGTCCGCCAGCGCCGGGTTATCACCCACTACCGCCAGCCCGGCAACGACGTCGGAGTGGCCATTAAGGTATTTGGTGGCGGAGTGCACCACGATATCGAAGCCCGACTGAAGAGGGCGATGGATCACCGGCGACGCGAAGGTGTTGTCCGCCACGCTGATGACGTTATGACGACGAGCAATCGCCGCGATGGCCGCCAGGTCCGCCAGCTTCAGCAGCGGGTTGGTTGGGGTCTCAACCCAGACCATCCGCGTCTCCGGGCGAATGGCGGCCTCAAGCCCGGCCAGGTCGTCCGGTTTAACCCAACTGACCTGCAGACCGGTGCTGCGTTTGCGCACATTTTCGATCAGACGATACGTCCCGCCGTAAACGTCATCGATGGCAACGATATGGCTGTCTTTATCCAGCAGTTCGAGCACCGTGGAGATCGCCGCGAGGCCGGAGGCAAACGCGTAGCCGCGCGTGCCGCCTTCCAGTTCGGCGATGGCGGTCTCCAGCGCATGGCGGGTAGGGTTGCCGCTGCGCGAATATTCATAGCCGGTATGTTCCCCGGGAGCGGGTTGCGCAAACGTCGAGGTGGCGTAAATCGGCGGCATCACCGCCCCGTGCTGGTCGTTGAACTCGCCGCTGTGTACGCTCAGGGTTGCCAGGTTCTTCATCATCTCTTCCTTTATTGCTGTAGACGGTTGCGCCATGCGGTCAGCACGTCGCTGCGCGTAATCAGACCGAGAAAACGGTCGTTGTCATTAATCACGGCCACCAGACCGCGGTCGAAGATGGCGTGCAGGGCGCTCTCCGGGGCGTGTTTATCCAGGAATTCCACCTGACGCGTCATGGCCGCCGTCACCGGTAGCGCGAAGCGATCGCCGTCGCCGCCGATATGCCGCAGCAGATCCCATTCGTCGATAATGCCCACCACCTTGCCATTCTCCAGCACCGGCAGCTGGGAGATGTCATACAGACGCATGCGCGCCAGGACAGTGGAGAGCGTGTCATCCGGGGCGGCGGTGACGGTGGCGCCTTCATCGTGGCGCAGGGCGATGTAGTCGGAGAGATCGCCGGCCTGGGGGCGGGTAAGCAGCCCCTGCTGGCGCATCCAGTCGTCGTTGAACATCTTCGAGAGATATTTATTGCCGCTGTCGCAGGCGAAGGTCACCACGCGTTTCGGCGTGGTCTGCGCCTGGCAATACTTCAGCGCGGCCGCCAGCAGCGTGCCGCTGGAGGAGCCCGCCAGAATGCCTTCTGTTTTCAGCAACTCGCGCGCGGTGGCGAACGCTTCGCGGTCGGTGATGCGCCAGGCGCGATTCACGCCTTCAATGTGGGCCAGCGGAGGAATAAAGTCTTCACCGATCCCCTCAACCAGCCATGAGCCTGCATCGTGGTAACGTCCGGTTTCGACCTGATCGGCCAGAACGGAGCCGGCCGGATCTGCCAGAACAAACTCCGTGTGCGAAGAGTGTTCGGCGAACCACGCCTGCAGGCCGCCCAGGGTACCGCCTGAACCGACCCCGACTACGATGGCGTCGATGTTACCGTCAAGCTGCTCATACAGTTCCGGCGCCGTGGTGGTGCGGTGTGCCAGCGGGTTGGCGGTGTTATTGAACTGGTCGATGTAAAACGCACCGGGCAGCTCACTGGCCAGACGCTGGGCGTAATCCTGGTAATAGGCCGGATGGCCCTTATTGACGTCAGAGCGGGTCAGCACCACCTGGGCACCCAGCGCGCGCAGGTGGAAAATCTTCTCGCGACTCATTTTGTCCGGCACCACCAGGATCAGCGAGTAGCCCTTCTGGGCGGCGATCAGCGCCAGGCCCAGTCCGGTATTCCCGGCCGTGGCCTCAATAATCGTGCCGCCCGGCTGCAGCTTACCGGTGCGCTCCGCTTCGTTGATCATCGACAGCGCCACGCGGTCTTTAATGGAGCCGCCCGGGTTCTGGTTTTCGAGCTTCAGAAACAGCGAGCAGGGACCGGTATCGAGCTTGTGCAGCTGGATGAGCGGGGTACGTCCAATCAGTTCGGTGACGGAGTGGTAAATCGTCATGATATTTTCCTTTCTGGAGGTCATGACGGGATGATAGGGCGGCGAAATTTTCGCAAGAAAGAACCATTCACTGCCTTTTAGAACAGAAAGGAATATATATGACGTTTTTGGATGTCAGGACAGCAAGACGTAAAGTTGTCTGGATGTGAGGATGGCTATACTGGCATAAAATGCTGCAAAAATGAGCGTTTTTGCCGGGTGTCAGCCAGCAGATATGCATCAGGCAGATAATCATTGCTGAAATTGGTCTAAATGCTCCCCTGCCTGTAAATCCGCTATTTATTCCCCAAAGTTATAACACATTCTTTTTTGTTCATTTAAAAGCTGATAACGCCTGTTTACTATCGTTTGGACATCCATACTGCTAAACCGCTACGAGCGGCACGGATAATAAATAAGAATGATAGTTCTCAGCAATATTTCGAAGGTTTTTGACAACGGAAAGGTGGCGCTCACGGCCGTTGATAATGTCAATTTGACGATAGCACAGGGACAGATATACGGGATTATCGGTTACAGCGGGGCAGGTAAAAGCACGCTTATTCGCCTGCTGAATGGTCTGGAAAAACCGAGCAGCGGCAGTGTAACCATTAACGGGCAGAACATTTCTGCCGCAAAAGGTGAAGCACTGCGCCAGGCGCGTCTGAAGATCAGCATGGTGTTTCAGCACTTCAACCTGCTGTGGTCACGTACGGTCAGCGAGAATATTGCGTTCTCGATGCAAATTGCCGGCGTACCGAAAGCTGATATCAAGGCTCGCGTGGCCGAGCTTATTGAGCTCGTTGGTCTGAAAGGTCGCGAGCATGCCTATCCGTCACAGTTGAGCGGTGGGCAAAAGCAGCGCGTGGGCATTGCGCGTGCGCTGGCTAATCGCCCGGATGTGCTGCTCTGCGATGAAGCCACGTCCGCACTCGACCCGCAAACCACCGATCAGATCCTCGATCTGCTGCTGGATATCAACCGTCGCTTCCAGCTGACCATTGTGCTGATCACCCACGAGATGCATGTGGTACGCAAAATCTGCGACCGCGTGGCGGTGATGGAGAACGGTAAAGTGGTGGAAGAGGGGGATGTGCTGAGCGTCTTTACCCATCCGCAGCAGCCGATTACGCAGCAGTTTGTCCGTCAGGTGAGCCAGTACGCTGAGGAAGAAACCTTTAATGCCGAACTGGCAAACGAGCTGGAAGGGACGGTCATCAGGCTGACCTTTACCGGGCACAGCACGCATAAACCGATCGTCGGTGAACTGACCCTGCGCTACGGCCTGCCGTTTAACATCCTGCACGGCAAAATGACGCAAACCGCCCATGGCGTGTTTGGTCAGCTCTGGGTGCACGTGGTGGCATCTGATGAACAACTGAACAATATCCTCGCCGACCTGCAGCACAGCGATATTGAAGGTGAGGTAATTAAACATGGCTGAGAATCTCTTTCCGCATCTTAAGTGGGATCAACTCTGGGCGGCGACGCTGGAGACGCTGTACATGACGGCGCTTTCCGGCGTGGCGACCTTCGTTCTGGGCATCGTCCTCGGTCTGGCGCTGTTTTTAACCGCGCGCGGCGGGTTGTTCCACAACCGCACGGTCTACAGCGTCATTTCCATTGTGGTGAACGTGTTCCGCTCGATTCCGTTCATCATTCTGATTGTGCTGCTGATCCCGTTCACCAAGACCGTTGTGGGCACCATTCTTGGCGCCAACGCGGCGCTGCCGGCGCTGATTGTGGGCGCGGCACCCTTCTACGCACGCCTGGTGGAGATCGCCCTGCGTGAGGTGGATAAAGGCGTCATCGAAGCCACACGCTCGATGGGCGCTCGACTGAGCACGTTAGTGTTTCGGGTTTTACTGCCGGAATCATCACCTGCACTGGTATCGGGTATTACGGTAACGCTCATTGCGCTGGTGAGTTACAGCGCCATGGCGGGGGTGATTGGCGCCGGCGGGTTGGGAAATCTGGCTTATCTGGAAGGATTCCAGCGCAACCATGGTGACGTCACGCTGGTGGCAACGGTGACCATTCTGATCATCGTTTTCATTATCCAGTTCTGCGGCGACGCCATTACTTCTCTGTTAGATAAACGCTAATAAATACACACAGGAACCACATCATGAAAAAGACACTGACACTGATCGCCGCTGCAACCCTGAGTGCCCTGAGCTTTGCCTCCTGGGCCGACACCCTGACCGTGGGCGCATCCAACACCCCGCACGCCGAAATACTGGAGCAGGCAAAGCCGATTCTGGCGAAACAGGGTATCGACCTGGAGATCAAACCGTTCCAGGATTACATTCTGCCGAATACCGCGCTGGCCGGTCATGACATCGACGCCAACTATTTCCAGCACATTCCTTACCTGAACAGCGTGCTGAAAGATCATGCGGGCGATAAGGATTATGATTTTGTCAGTGCGGGGGCGATCCACATCGAACCTATCGGTATCTACTCCAAAAAATACAAGTCGCTGAAAGACCTGCCGGAAGGGGGCAAGATCATCATGCGTGACGCGGTTTCTGAAGAGGGCCGCATTCTTTCCATCTTCGAGAAAGAGGGCGTGATCAAGCTGAAGCCGGGCATCGACAAAGTGACCGCGCGCATCAGCGACATCGTGGAGAACCCGAAAAAGCTGCAGTTCACGCCTAACGTTGAAGCCTCTCTGCTGCCGCAGATGTACAACAACAACGAAGGCGATGCGGTGGTGATTAACGCCAACTACGCGATCGATGCCGGTCTGGATCCGGTCCACGACCCGATTGCGGTAGAGAGCGGTGAAAACAACCCGTACGCCAACATCATCACTGTTCATCGCGGTGACGAGAAGAAGAAAGATATCGTCGCGCTGGTGAACGTGCTGCACTCGAAAGAGATTCAGGACTGGATCCGCACCAAGTACAAAGGCGCGGTTATTCCTGTTAATAACTAATTGACTGATTTTTCAGATGAAGCCCGGCGAGTCTCTCGCCGGGCTTCTTTTTTGTATCCGGCAGGAGAATCATTTAAGCTCAACGTTTAACAGGCAATGGAGTGATGACGATGGGTAACGTGACCAAAGATGAAGCGCTGTACCAGGAGATGTGCCGGGTGGTCGGCAAGGTGGTGCTTGAGATGCGTGATTTAGGGCAGGAGCCAAAGCATATAGTCATTGCCGGGGTACTGCGTACCGCGCTGGCGAACCAGCGCGTTAAACGCAGTGAATTGACAACCAAAGCGATGGAAACAGTGGTTAAAGCGCTGGCCGGGTAATGCGCCAGCGCTTCGCAAGTTGCTCGAGCGAGCAGCAGAGCAGGTAATAGACCACGCCCGTAAAGATAAAAATGGCCGCCGGGTAAATCTGCACCCGGTTGTTGACCTGTCCCGCCACCGTGGTCAGTTCCGGTACGTTCACGATAAACGCCAGCGACGTATCCTTCAGCAGGCTGATAAAAATCCCCACCAGCGACGGCAGAATGTTCCTCAGCGCCTGGGGCAGCAGCACGCGCCACAGGATTTGCCGGGTGCTAAACCCCTGAGCGAGTGCGGCCTCGTACTGCCCGGACGGTAAGGCGTTCAGCCCGGCCAGCACCGAGTGCATCACGGTTGCCGCGGTAAACCAGGCCAGTGCCAGCGTGACGGTCAGCGCGCCCGGCAGATCGCCTCCGATGATGAGCGGCAGCAAATACCACATCCAGAAAATCACGAAGATGAGCGGGATCCCGCGAATCAGCTCTGCCCACAAGAAGAGGGCTTTTCGCACAAGCCCGGTAAAGCGCCAGGCCAGACACGCGAGTGCCACCCCGCCGGGCAGGGCGATGATCGCTGCCCCCACCGCCATCATTACCGAGAGCAATACGCCACCCGGTTCACCGGTTGCCGCGCGTCCCCACAGCAGATAATCGAGGTTATCGGTGATGACATTAAGTCCGGCAATCATGTTTTTCACTCCCTGTGGTGACGACAAACGGGCGTTTACGCTTCGCGTGAGGTCCAATGCGAACCAGCACCATCCCCATCACCAGGCCGGTCAGGAGGTAGAGCGCGGTGCCGAAGGTAAATGCCTCAAGCGCGTGCGCGTTATAGCTTTCAATCTGCCTGACCTGATAGGTCAGTTCAGCAAAGCCGATTCCACTGGCGAGCGAGGAGAGCTTCATCAGATTCAGATACTGCCCCACCACGGGCTGCCAGGCGTTGGCCAGCCCCTGCGGCAGCAGGATGTAGCGAAACAAGCGCCACGTGGAGAACCCCTGGGCGAGGGCCGCCTCCCGCTGTCCGGCCGGAACAGAGCGCAGCCCCGATTCCACTTCTTCGATTAAAAATGCCGAGGTAAATACCCCCAATCCCCAGGCCGAACAGAGAAACTCGGGCGTAAACCACCAGACGTCGCCGGGCAGCATTGACCAGCGGTGATCCGCATTAACCGCATCCCTGAAGAGCTGCGGTAACCCGTTCCAGGCAGCAAAATACCAGAACAGCAGTTGCACCAGCAGCGGTGTATTGCGAAACAGCGAGACCCAGCTACTGACAATCGCCTTCCCGATGCGTCCGCCGGAAAGGCGCAGCAGCATAAACAGCACCGCGAGCAGGCTGGCCAGCAGGATGCCCGCAAGCGTTACCCAGAGCGTGGTGAGAAACCCGGAGAGGATCCACTGCAGAGGCTGTCCGGTCAGTACCCCCTGCCAGTCGAGCGCGGGCATTACAGGTGCTCCTGATGCAGCGGGTTGAGCACTTTTTGCAGGAATCGCTGTGCACGGGGATGCGACGGTTGACTGAAAAATTGTGCCGGTGGCGCGATTTCCAGAATTTGCCCCCCGTCGATAAAGACAACCCGGTCAGCAATTTCCCGGGCAAACTGCATCTCGTGGGTCACCACAATCATCGTGATCCCGCTGTGGGCCAGCGCTTTCATCACAAACAGCACTTCGCCAATCATTTCCGGATCGAGCGCAGACGTGGGCTCGTCGAACAGAATGATTTGCGGCGATGAGGCCAGAGCGCGGGCAATCGCCACGCGCTGCTGCTGTCCACCGGAAAGCTCGGCCGGGAAATGGTGGGCTTTTTCCAGCATCCCGACCTTCTCCAGCAGAGCCAGCGCGCGCTCCTGGGCCGGTTGCGGCTTCCAGCCGTGGACGTGCTCCAGCGCGAGCGTGATGTTCTGGCTGGCGGTAAGGTGGGCATAAAGATTGAACTGCTGGAACACAAACCCCACGCGGCTTCGTAGCTGACGCAGCCCGGTACCGGCAAGCGTGGCGGTCGGCTTGTTGTCGACCAGAATCTCCCCGCCGCTCAGGGTTTCAAGCTGGTTGATAAGCCGAATCAGGGTGGATTTACCGGAGCCCGAAGGGCCGAGGATGGCGACCACTTCACCGGGCGTGATGGTGAGATTAATGTCGTTCAGAACCTGATGGTCACCGTAGCGTTTGTCCACGTGGCGAAACTCGACGCTGGCCTGTTCCAGATGTGAAAAATCCGCGGCACCGGCCGCGGAGTGTGAAAATAAACCTGAGAGCATATTACTTAGCTTCTATTTTAAAGGCGCGAGGCTGTGGAGCTGGAGTGCCGGGACCAAACCAGACATCGTAGATTTTTGCCGCCTGGCCATTTTTTTCAAGATTGACCAGCTCATCGTTAACCGCTTTCAGCAGCGCCGTTTCACCTTTCTTCACCCCAACGCCAATCTCTTCTTTGCTGAGCAGGTCAGGCAGAATTTTGAAGTTCGCTTTGTCCGGCGCCTGCGCCAGCAGGCCGGCCAGAATGGTGCTGTCCTGGGTAATCGCCTGTACGTTGCCGTTGCGCAGTGCCGTCAACGCCAGCGGAATATCGTCATAGGAGAGCACGCGGGACTGCGGGAAACGCTGGTGCAGCGCCTGCTCGCCGGTGGTGCCTTTTACCGCACCGATGCGTGCATGGCTATACGCATCCAGCTTATCGGCGGATTTGGCCGGGACCAGGAACTGTTGCCCGGTGACAAAATAGGGTGTTGAGAAATCGATCACCTGCGCACGTTCCGGGGTAATGGTGATATCCGCGACAATTAAATCGGCTTTACCGGACTGAAGCAGGGGAATGCGGTTTGCCGGGTTGGTGGCTACCAGTTCCAGCTTCACGCCGAGTGATTTTGCCAGCGCTCTGGCGAAGTCCACGTCGTAACCCACGATCTCGTGCGTTTTGGCATCAATCGAGCCAAACGGCGGGTTGGCGTCAAACGTGGCCACTTTTACCACGCCTGCGGCCTTTATATCCGCCAGCTGATCGGCCTGCGCCTGCATTGAAAGCAAGCTCCCGGCCGCCAGCAATCCCAGAACCAGTGTCCGTTTTGTAAACCCTTTCATGTTTGCTGCCATAGTCATACGTCATCCCGTTGTTTTTGTTTTCCCTCGCTACGCTCCCATAAGCGAAAGCTATCGCCAAATAAGAAATCGTTCTTTGCTTTTAGCAAAAAAGCATTAGTGAACAGTGTGTTAATGAAGCGTGAAAAGCACGGGGCGCTATTTGCAGATCCTGCACATCAACAGTGGATTTTGGTATTTCCCCTGCACGCAGTTTGGGTTTTAACTGAGTACAGGTTAAGCGAGAGGGGATTGACGATGAAAAAGTGGATAAGCACGTTACGGCGGTTTTTTGCGACCCGACCAGTGAATGCGGAGAACAGCGCGCAACGTGTTCTTGAGTCGATACTGCCTGTCGCGAGCCTGTATGGCGTGGACGTCGCTAACATTGATCCGGAGTGGTTCCATGATAAAACGTCACGCTGAACTGCGCCGCACGCGCGAAATGTACTGGAATGAGCTGTGCTTGATTTTGTTCTGATAACGGATAACTGTTAATGTTGACAGATGGTTAAGTCTGCTCAGTTAACGGAATGAAGAACCCTTTTTTCAAGCGCGGTATTATTGTCTGGACGATAGTCTGCCTCATCAGCGGCATCCTGCTCTATGCCGAACAGATCCGCCGCCAGTTCTGGGAGCGCGATCGCGAGTTCGCGGCTCTCTTCGCGGAATTAAGCGCGGTACTGACGCAAAATGAATCCGTATTGCCGTTACTGAACGGTGATGAAGATATTGCCGCCCTGCGCAAAAAATTCCCCCAACTGCTTGCCCTGGAAAAGACCTCCGGACGCGCCCTTGATGCGCCACGGGTTGAACCTGCCCACGAGATGCAGTACTGGCTTTACAATCCCTGGCGTCAGATCCGCGTGCGGGTGGATCTCGGGCCGATTCTGAATGCCCATCATCCCTTTACGCATCTCGGGATCCGTTTTATGCCAAACGGCGACGAACCGACGTCTGACGCCTTCTGGCACTGGCAGCGCACCTTCCCGCAGCATACTCAACCTTTTACGCTGGAGGCCGACTCCCGCCCGGACTGGCTCGGCGTCAATGGGGTGATGTACCCCATCCTGTTTATCGGGTGGGGGATAGTGATTGCGCTGGCGAGCGTGGTGCTCTGGCAGCGTAAAGCGCGCAAAGAGGCCGAGCAAAGGGCGCTCTACTACCAGCACGCCAGGCTCAATACCCTGGGGGAGATCACCGCCGGTATTGTGCATGAGATTAACCAGCCGTTAACCGCTGCGCAGACGTGGATCCAGGGAGCGCAGCGTCAGCTGCAGCAGGAAAACGGGCCAGCGGTGTCGCAGGCGCTGGCGGCCGCGCTGACGCAAATGCAGCGTATTAGCGCCTTGCTGACGCGTTTTCGCGAGCACGTGGTGCAGGAGAAAGTCACCCTGCGGGAAACCGACCTGGCGCAGTGCTGGCAGCAGGTGGTGAATTTGCTTGAGCATGAGCGCAGGGCCGAACATATCATGGTCACGCATGCGTTTACCCCAGGGGCCACGACGGTGCTGGCAGACCGTCTCTGGCTTGAGCAGGTCCTGCATAATTTGCTCAGCAATGCGATTCAGGCCCAGCAGGCATCGGTAGCCGGCTGGGTAAAGATTGAAAGTCAGAAAAACGAGCATGGCGTTGTGATTACCGTGACTGACGGCGGCCCGGGCTTTAGCCCGGAGGCGTTACAACATGCCTTCATGCCGTTTTACAGCGGCAGAGAAGCGGGCATGGGGCTGGGGATGACCCTGACGGAATCATTGGTGACGCGTATGAATGGATCGATTACGCTGGGTAATGCGCTGCAGGGCGGGGCGCAGATCCGACTACAACTGGCGCACGGAAAGGAGGCTATGGATGGATAATACAATCTGGCTGATTGATGACGATGAATCCATCAGGGAGTCGATGACGTTTTTACTTTCAGGCATGGGCTGGCCGGTCAGGACATATGAAAGCGTCGATGCGTTTACCGCTACCCATGCACGGGAGAAAGCGCTGGTGGGCTGTATGCTGCTGGATATGCGGATGCCCGGTAAAGGCGGTCTCACCTGGCTTGAGGAGGGCACATGGCCCTGGCCTCTGCTGCCGGTGATTATCATGACCGGCCACGGTACCGTTGACGCCTGCCGTCGGGCATTCCGTAACGGCGTGTTTGAGTTTTTCACCAAGCCGCTGGATGCCGACAAGCTTATCGAAACCGTGGGCCTGGCCTTTGAGGAGAGTCACCGCCGCTTTGCCGACTGGCAGGAAACCACCCGGATCGCGACGCGTTTCGCGCAGCTGACCGCGCGGGAACATGAAGTGCTGGGGGAGTTGATGAAAGGGCTCAGCAACAAAGAGGTGGCCGCCCGGCTGAATCTCTCACCGCGTACGGTAGAAGCGCACCGCGCGGCGGCGTTTACCAAGCTTGGCGTCAGCAGTCTGGTTCAGGCAATACGCGAATACGATAAATTGCAATCCGTATAACTACCAGGATGAGTGCGTAATCAACCGAATACCGTTTCATCGTGCGGCTGGGTAACCTCTGGGAGTCTCTTAACACGCGAGGAAGTGCGATGAAAAAAATGATGATGGCTGCGGCACTGGTGGCTGGTAGCGTAAGTCTGGCGGCGCAGGCCGAAACGTTAAACCAGAAGAATCTCTCACTGGCGCAGGCTAATGCGCTGGCAACGTCCGCCATTCAGGCCTGTACGGCAAAAAATTACCAGGTGACCGTTACCGTGGTTGACCGCGCGGGCGTCGTGAAAGCGGTACAGCGCACGGACAATGCCGGTCCACATACGGTAAAAGCCAGCGAAATGAAAGCCTGGACGGCGCTCAGCGCAAAGAATGCGTCCGGCAAGGTGATGGAAGCGGCGCAGAGCAACGCGGGTGCGCAAAACATGCGTGATATTCCGGGCTTCCTGCTGCTGGCGGGTGGCCTGCCGGTGAAAGAGGGCGATGAGGTGATCGGGGCGATTGGTATCGGCGGTGCGCCGGGCGGTCATCTTGATGAAGCCTGCGCGCAGGCAGCCATTGACGGGCTGAAAAAGTCATAAAAAAAGCACCGGCTTGCCGGTGCTTTTTACTTAGATCTTGCAGGCGTCGCCGCAGTCATCGTCGGCGACAATCGCCTGCGCTTTTTTATCTGCGTCGTCCAGACGTTCCGCATTACGCTCTTCGGCTTCATCCAGACCGTTAAAAACTAAGTTATCGAGATCAATTTCCATGTGGCACCTGCTATGTTCAGTTTTTGATACTGGCAGAGTATAGGGCAAAAAACGCCAGCAATGTACCTCGCAGCACATAACGATAATCCCTGCCATACTCAGTGCTTTATCGCTGAGGAGCGCACATGATTACACTCTGTAAAACCTGCGGAACCGCCTATGATACACAGCCGGAAAGATGCCCGATTTGCGAGGATGAACGCCAGTACGTGCCTGCTTCGGGCCAGGCATGGATCGATTTCGACACCGTAACCGCCACGCATACCAACAAATGGCAGCAGCTGGAGCCGCGGCTGTTCGGCATCAAAACGGTCCCCGCCTTTGCTATCAACCAGCGAGCCCTGCTCCTGCGAACACCTCACGGTAATATCCTCTGGGACTGCATTGCCAACCTCGACTCCGCAACCAGAACGCTCATCACCGCGCTTGGCGGCATCAGCGCGATGGCGATTTCACATCCGCACTATTACACCACCATGCAGGAGTGGGCCGCGGCGTTTGATGCGCCGTTGTATCTGCACGCCAGCGACAGAGAGTGGGTCATGCGTGGCAGCCCGGCCATTCATTTCTGGGAAGGCGATGCGCTGGAGATTTTCCCGTCTGTCACCCTGCTGCGTCTGGGCGGGCATTTTGCCGGGGGAACGGTGCTGCACTGGCAGGAGGGGGACGGGGTGCTGCTGGCGGGGGACATCCTGCAGGTCACGCCGGGTAAAGACGCCGTCTCGTTTATGTGGAGCTATCCTAACTATCTCCCGCTACCGGCCCGTACCGTAGAGTCAGTTGTGAATCATCTCGAAGGCAAAAAATTTGCACGCCTGTATGGCGCCTTCGAGGGGCAGAACATCCTGGCCTTCGCGGACGCCATTGTGCAGCGGTCGGGCCAGAAATATATTGCTTGTCTGAAGTAAACCACGATGGGTACACTTTACGAGTGTGATCGCGATCATACCTAAACTAAAACAGATAAAAGAGACATTGCTATGCAACATATCATTGAAGGTTTTCTCAGCTTTCAAAAAGAGATTTTCCCGCAACGTAAAGAACTCTTCCGCAGTTTAGCGTCCAGCCAGAATCCCAAAGCGCTGTTCATCTCATGCTCCGACAGCCGTCTGGTCCCAGAACTGGTCACCCAGCAAGAGCCGGGACAACTCTTTGTCATTCGTAATGCTGGCAACATTGTGCCACCGTTTGGCCCCGAGCCTGGCGGTGTGTCTGCAACCATCGAATACGCTGTTGTGGCGTTGGGCGTCACGGATATCGTCATTTGTGGTCACTCAAACTGTGGCGCGATGAAGGCGATCGCCGATAACGCCAACCTGGAGCCGATGCCAGCGGTGTCACACTGGCTGCGCTATTCCGACGCGGCAAAAGCGGTGGTTGAGAAGAAAACCTGGGATAAGCCGATCGATAAAGTTAACGCGATGGTGCAGGAGAACGTGTTTGCGCAGCTGAGCAACATTAAGACCCATCCGTCCGTTGCGGTGGGCCTGCGCAATAACTCCATCCGCCTGCACGGCTGGGTGTACGACATTGAAAGCGGCGAAATTCTTGCGCTGGATAAAGGGACGAAAACCTTCGTTTCGCTGTCTGAAAACCCGGAAGTCTTCTTCGAGTAATCATCGACAGCAGGGCAAGGATGCCCTGTCAGCTCTCACTGTACGGTAATCTCCGCCGCAATCCCGACGCGGGCTTCTCTGCCGCTTTCGCCATCGCCTCCGCAATCTCTGCACACTCTGCCAGTCCCTGAACGAAGGGATGATCGTGCATTAGCCACGGTATCGCGCCGAAAGCGATTTTCCCGCGCACCGTGTCAGGCGCTTTCAGGGTGTAATCTTCGCCAATATCGGGTATCTCATCGCCCGTTGCTTGCAGCTGTTTGCGCAGCGTCGGGAAGGGCAGGTCTTTCGTTTTGAGCGGCTTTTGTCCGCGTGCGTCAATAAACACGTCGAAACGATACACGCGCTCTTGTGTGGTGATCACCGTCTGGTCGCTGCCTGCGTCAAGGGTGTAATCGTCGCCGAGCGCTGCCACGCTAATGATGCCGGCCTCGCGCAGCGCAAGCAGCCGGCGAATAGACTGCGGAGGGATGGCGGCATAGTTGTCGATAAACACCCGAGCCAGCCCTGCTTTGAAGCGCTGACTGTCCTGCTCATTAAGGTGGGGGACAATCTCCTGAACCACCTCATGCAGCCGAAGCACGGTATAGCGCCAGGCCACGGTGCGCCGTTCACGTTTGTTGCGCTCAACCTCGTTGAGATTCTCTTCCGCCCAGGTAAAGGGGTCGTGCCGTTTTCGATCCTCAAACCAGGCATCACGAATGCTGTCCGCATCTAGCTTATGCAGCGACATTTTCTCGCACCACGCCGGATCGGCGAGCTCCAGCTCGTTGACCATCAGTGCAAAGATGCGGTCAAGCAGGCCATCCGGCCCTTTGCCGATCTCGGTTTCAACCCTGAATTCGGTCAATACTGACAGCGGCTCGTAAGGAATAGGGCAGTAAAAATCGGCTTCCGGCAGAATGCCCGTCCGGGACATCAGGACGATGTTTAATGCTTCACTGCCTTGATCCAGCAGGAATTTATCGTCGCGAAACGCGCCATGCTGCATCACCACCGCCATGGCCGCGTCAAGGCCGCTTAACGATGTTCCCATAATGCCGACGCGGCACGGTGGAATGCTGGCGTCCATCAGACCAGACCACGGACTTGGGAAGAATGCGCGCGTGGCCTCGTCCTCGTCCGGCCAGACGTGACCGGTGGCGATCACCGCGAGATCGAAGCGTTCGGGAAACGCCTTATCGTTGACGCAAAGCGTGACGCCAGTCGTCGAGGGAATAACGTCGGTCACCCGGGAAGATTCATGGATATCCACCTGGAACCCCAGTTTTGTAGCCTCATTAACGATTGTCCGAAAGCTGTCGCGAAAATATTCCCCCAGCAGGATCCGCGGCAGAAACTGCCGGTCATGCAACCGGGCTTTATCCACCTTAAAGCGCGCCAGATGGTCGTCGCTCTGCTCCTTAAGCCAGTCCAGGTAGGTCATAAACAGAGGGGGGATCTCAATGCTCGCGATGTTTGCCAGCATCAGACGCGAGTTATCGTCGTCGTTATAGGGCATCCCTACGCCCGCTTCATCAGCCTGTTCAAAGACCGAGACCGAAAGCGGCTGCGGGTTTTTAAGCAGCGCGTAAAAAGTATAAATCCCTGTAGGGCCGGAACCGATAATGGCGATTTTTTTCATCGACGGTTTTCCTCATTTTTTCCATGAGAAAAGCGTAGCAGGAGAACAGTGATGAAAATAAGGGATTAGGAAAATTCAGGGTATCAGAAGAGGATTTGCACCATTTCAGGACTGAAATGGTGCGTCCGAGTGGACTCGAACCACCGACCCCCACCATGTCAAGGTGGTGCTCTAACCAACTGAGCTACGGACGCAGAATGGTGCGTTCAATTGGACTCGAACCAACGACCCCCACCATGTCAAGGTGGTGCTCTAACCAACTGAGCTATGAACGCAACGTGTTGTCGGTGACAACGGGGACGAATATTAGCGGCACAGCACCAATGAGGCAAGAGGGAAAATGCATTTTTCTCTCTGATTTCACGCGATTGCTTCATTACCGCGCAAAGTGAAGAGAAAGTAGCCGCCAGCAGGCGGCTACTGCGTATTTAACGTGCAGCGCGTTGCAAAATGATGGTGGATGGCTGGCGCTGCAGGAAGCGCATCCGCATCATCATCATGACAGCCGCCGACGTCAGGCCGATGATAAAGCCCATCCAGAAGCCTGCAGGCCCCATACGTTCCACAACCAGATCGGTCAGGGCCAGGATATAACCACATGGCAGACCTAACACCCAGTAGGCGATGAAGGTGATAAAGAAGATCGAACGCGTGTCTTTATACCCACGCAGCACGCCGCTGCCAATCACCTGGATGGAGTCAGAGATCTGGTATATCGCCGCCAGCAGCATCAGGTGTGATGCCAGAGCGACCACTTCCGGATTGTCGTTATAGAGCAGGGCAATCTGCTCCCGCAGTGCAACGGTGAAGAGCGCCGTACAGATCGCCATGCAGACACCGACGCCAAGCCCGGTGCGCGCGGCCGTTTGCGCATCCAGCGTCGAGCCCTGACCCAGGCGGAAGCCCACGCGGATCGTCACAGCTGCCGCCAGCGACATCGGCAGAACGAACATCAGGGAACTGAAGTTCAGCGCAATCTGGTGCCCGGCCACGTTCACAATGCCCAGCGGGGAGACCAGCAGGGCGACCACGGCAAACAGGGTAACCTCAAAGAACAGTGCCAGGGCAATCGGTAACCCTAATTGCACCAGACGCGTCATGATGCCCCAGTCTGGGGTGCTAAACCGGTTCTCGTTACGAATATCGCGCATTGAGCGGGCGCGTTTTACAAAGGTGAGCATCGACAAGAACATCACCCAGTAAACGGCAGCTGTTGCCACGCCGCAGCCGACACCGCCCAACTCCGGCATCCCGAAATGACCATAAATAAAGACATAGTTAACCGGAATATTGACCAGCAACCCAATAAAGCCCATCACCATGCCGGGTTTGGTTTTCGCCAGACCTTCACACTGGTTACGCGCTACCTGGAAAAAGAGATAGCCTGGCGTGCCCCAGAGCAGGGCGCGCAGATAGCCTACGGCTTTATCAGCCAGTGCCGGGTCAATGTTATGCATCGCGCGGATGATATGGCCCGCGTTCCAGAGCACGACCATAATCAGCACCGAGACAAACCCTGCCAGCCAGAAGCCCTGGCGGACCTGATGGGCAATGCGTTCGCGACGGCCCGAGCCATTGAGCTGAGCGATAACCGGCGTGAGCGCGAGCAGCAGACCGTGGCCGAACAGGATGGCCGGGAGCCAGATTGACGTGCCGATGGCAACGGCCGCCATATCGGTGGCGCTGTAGCCACCTGCCATTACCGTATCCACAAATCCCATTGCGGTCTGGGCCACTTGCGCGATGATCACTGGTATAGCCAGTGCCAATAACTGGCGCGCTTCATTCATGTACTTCTGCACGTGAACACCTTTATTTTGTAGTTATTTGAGAGACTAAAAAAGCCGCCGAAACGGGCAGCAAGAAGAAAATGCAGGGGGGTGCCAGCTATTGTAGCGGGCTTTAGCTATTTATCTAGTGAAAAAATCGCCAGAAAATGCGCTCCGCTGGCAACCTGTTTTTCCAACTGTTATTGTGGTGGGATTAAAACGGTGTCACCACCGTCCGGAAAAAACAGGAGTTGTAAGCATGTTTACTGGTATTGTGCAGGGCATCGCCAAAGTGGTGTCCATTGATGAGAAACCGAATTTCCGTACTCATGTTGTTGAGCTGCCGGAATATATGCTGGAGGGCATCGAAACCGGCGCCTCGATTGCTCATAACGGCTGTTGTCTGACCGTTACCGAAATTGACGGCAACCAGATTAGCTTTGATTTAATGAAAGAGACGCTGCGCATCACCAACCTGGGCGAGCTGGTGGTGGGAGATACCGTCAACGTTGAGCGGGCGGCGAAGTTCAGCGATGAGATTGGCGGCCATCTGATGTCGGGACACATCATGACCACCGCTGAAGTGGCGAAAATCGTGACCTCGGAAAATAACCGTCAAATCTGGTTTAAAATGCAGGATCCGTCATTAATGAAATACATCCTCTATAAAGGATTTATTGGCATTGATGGGATTAGTCTGACGGTGGGGGAAGTGACGCCAACGCGTTTTTGCGTGCATTTAATTCCTGAAACGCTGCAGCGCACCACGCTGGGGGCGAAAAAGCTGGGACAGCGCGTAAATATTGAAATCGATCCGCAAACCCAGGCGGTGGTCGATACAGTTGAGCGTGTACTGGCGGCAAAAGAAGCCGCAATAATAAAGGCGGCGGAAGAAGAATAAAAAATAACCCCGGCTGTCCGGGGTTATTTTTTTAGCGTGCGACACGTAATCCGTGTTCAATGCCACGGCTGAAAACAACCTGCCAGAGCTGAATATCCCGTGCGCGAAACGCGCCCGCGCAGGCATTCAGATAATAGCTAAACATCCGTTTGAATCGTTCAGAATAGTTGTCCGCAATCTCCGGCCACGCTTGCTGGAAACGTTCATGCCACGCCATCAACGTGGTGTCGTAATCCGCGCCAAAGTTGTGCCAGTCTTCCATCACGAAATGGGATTCACTGGCGTTGGCAATCTGGCGAACGGAGGGTAAACAGCCATTCGGAAAGATGTACTTGTTGATCCACGGGTCGACGTTATTGTCGGTCCGCTTAGAGCCGATGGTATGCAGCAGGAAGAGTCCGTCCGGTCGTAAATTACGGTCCACCACCTCAAAGTAGGTGTCGTAGTTTTTCGGTCCTACGTGCTCGAACATGCCCACGGAGACGATCCGGTCAAATTGTTCGTTCAGGTCACGGTAATCCTGCAGGCGGATATCCACATCGAGACCCTGGCAGCGTTCCCGGGCCATTTTTTGCTGCTCGGCCGAAATCGTCACGCCCACCACGCTGACGCCATAGTGCTTCGCCATAAACCAGGCCAGCCCACCCCAGCCGCAGCCGATATCCAGTACGCGCATACCGGGCTGTAACTGAAGCTTCTCGCTGATCAGACGCAGCTTGGCCTGCTGAGCCTCTTCAAGCGTCGTTGCCTCTTTCCAGTAGGCGCAGGAGTATTGCATGAAAGGGTCCAGCATACGGCTGAACAGATCGTTGCCCAGATCGTAATGCTCTTTGCCGACGATCCATGCGCGTTTTTTACTTTGCAGATTAAACAGTCGGGCAGAGGCAACACGCAGGGTGTCTTTGAGATTGCGGGGAAGTTGATTTTCCAGACCGGCGCGCAACACGCTGGCGAAAAAGATATCCAGCCGTTCACACTCCCACCAGCCGTCCATATAGCTTTCTCCCAGCCCTAACGATCCCTCGCGCAATACGCGTTTAAAAAAGTCGGGATGTTTGACCTGGGGATCGGATGGCGAAGATCCGTTAATAGTGATGCCTGCACGACCCAACAGTTCACTGACGATCCGGGACCAGTTGTCGTCCGGAACGCTGACTTCTTCTATACACGATGAACTCATAGCTTCTCCATCACCCTGATGTGATCAGAACCTTCAAACAGCGTAGACGCTTTTTTTGGTTTGTGAGAAATCTCACGGTAAATACCGCGAGGCTAGTATCCGACGTAGAACAGAGGAAGGGAGATAACCCTTGCCGAAATGCCTTCCATGGTAAAACGGGAGCACTCCGGCTCCCGTTAACGCATAATAATTATCGTATTTATCGAACCAAATTTAGTATAGGCCTCAAAATTTGGTGATTCAACAGAAAATTGTTAGCAACCTAATTACTGAAAATTAACATGATATCCGGCGCAATCAGGCATGTGAGGTTTCCACTCCAGCGCCGTTATCCTGCTCACGCTGGGCGGAGGCCTGCATGCGATAGCCCATCACCGCCAGCGCAACGGTTACCAGCATCACGCTGGTGGTCGTCAGCAGCGGCGTGGCAATCAGCGCAGAGACCACCAGGCTTGCCAGGAAGCACAGCCCCAGCTGCAGGGTGTTCTGCAGCGCGGCGGCGCGACCGGTCGCTTGTGGGAAGGGACGGAGCGCCTGCGCCACCACAATCGGGTAGATCGCCCCGTTCGCGACGGCCATGACACAGAAAGGCATCAAAATCTCTGCCAGGCCCGCACCCGGAATAAACCCAACGGCCCAGGTGCCAATAACGCTCAACGCATACAGCACCAGCAGCCATGGCAGCATCTGCTGACCTTCCCATTTCTGCAGCGCTGCGCGGCAGCCGTACCCGCCCACCAGGAACGCGATGGTTTGCGGAACATAGCTCAGCCCGATAGCCGCCGGGCTGTAGCCCATATCATGCAGAATAAACGGCGACCCGGTGAGCCACGCGAAGAAGCTGGCCGAGCAGGCGGCATAGATCAGGACATTACCGCGATACGCTTTGGCGCTCAGCAGGGTGGTGAAGGTGATCGGCTTTGCGTCAACATGTACGTCTTTTTTGTGCGCAGGCTTGAGGGCGAACGCCGGCAACATCAGTACCAGCGTGATGGCAAACAGCGTGGCAAAAATGGCCTGCCAGTCAAAGTGCGCAAGGATCCAGCTGCCCAGCAGCGGCGCGAGGGCAGGTGAGAGCCCCACCAGCGGCATAATGGTGGCGAAAATACGGTTTGTGCGGTTAGCCGGATAGTAGTCGGTGACCAGCGCCTGCCAGGTCACGGCCGCGGCACAGACCCCCACAGCCTGAATAAAGCGCAGCACCAGCAGCCAGGTGGCATCGCGGACCCAGAGCATCCCCAGACAGCCCACGGCAAAAATCGCCAGGCCCAGCAGTAATACCGGTTTACGACCAAAGCGATCCGAGAGCGGTCCCCAGAGCAGCTGTGCGAAAGCAAAACCGGCGAGGAACAAACTCAGGCTGGCGCTGATGGCCGCGGCAGGGGTTTGCAAATCTTCCTGCATCGCGGCAAAAGCCGGCAGGTACATATCGGTGGCCAAAAAGCCCAGCACGCTTAAGCCGCCAAGCCAGACTAAAAAACCTTTCCTGGGTTGCATTATTTTCTTCTCCTGAAGGAGGCAGGTGTACGTTGGCGCTGAGTGTATGTAGTGCAAAGCCGCTTGTGAAACGCTAATATTTGGCGGGTGCATTCAAATTTTTTGCAGGCAGAAAATGTGGTCAGATTATTCTCTTGAAGTGGTCGATGCTGTCGCGCGTAACGGCAGCTTTAGCGGTGCGGCGCAGGAGCTGCACCGCGTCCCGTCTGCTATCAGCTACACGGTGCGTCAGCTTGAGGAATGGCTGGCGGTTCCACTGTTTGAACGGCGCCATCGCGATGTGGAATTAACGCCCGCAGGGGCGTGGTTTTTGAAGGAAGGGCGTTCTGTTATCAAAAAAATGCAGATCACCCGCGAACAGTGCCAGCAGATCGCAAACGGCTGGCGGGGTCATCTTTCCATTGCGGTGGACAATATCGTTAAGCCGGAGCGCACCCGGCAGATGATCGTGGATTTCTATCGACATTTTTCCGATGTCGAACTGCGGGTCTCACAAGAGGTATTCAACGGCGTCTGGGATGCCCTGGCGGACGGAAGGGTGGAGATGGCGATAGGGGCCACACAGGCGATCCCGGTCGGGGGGCGTTACGCCTTCCGTGATATGGGGATGCTGAGCTGGAAATGCGTGGTGGCCAGCGATCACCCCCTGGCGGCGCTGGAAGGACGGCTGAGCGACGATACGCTGCGCAACTGGCCATCGCTGGTGCTGGAGGATACCTCCCGTTCATTACCCAAGCGCATCACCTGGCTGCTGGATAACCAGCGGCGCGTGGTGGCGCCTGACTGGGAATCGTCAGCAACGTGCCTCAGTGCCGGGCTGTGCGTCGCGATGGTGCCCGCTCATTTTGCGCGCCCCAGAATCGATACCGGAGAATGGGTAGAACTGACGCTGGAGAATCCCTTCCCGGATGCGGCCTGCTGCCTCACCTGGCAACAAAATGACGTCTCGCCCGCCATGGCCTGGCTGCTGGATTATCTGGGAGACAGCGAAACGCTAAACCGGGAATGGTTACGGGAGCCAGCATAGCTGGCCCCGTACAAAATTAACGACGATAGTCGCGGAACGGACCATCCGCAACGGAACGGCGTTCGATAAGACGCGGATGAACTTCAATGGACTGCGACTCTTCGCGCTTGTTGACGATCCTGTCCAACAGCATATTGAAAGCCGTTTCACCCAGTGAATCTTTCGGCTGGTGAATGGTGGTCAGCGCGGGGGTAAAGAAGCGCGCGTTACGCACGTTGTCATACCCGATCACCGAAATATCCTGCGGTACGCGCAGACCCAGTTCATCGGCCGCGCAAAGCGCGCCCATCGCCATGATGTCACCCCCGCAGAAAACAGCGGTTGGGCGGTGCTGCTGGGAGACAATCTGCTGCATCGCGCGGTAGCCTGATTCCGGCTCAAAGTCTCCCTGTACGATCCAGTTTTCCGGTACGGTGATCAGCGCTTCTTCCATCGCTTTCATAAAACCGGCCAGACGACCCGCGCCGGTATTGCGCTCCAGAGGGCCCGGGATCACGCCAATCTCACGGTGGCCGCGCTCGATCAGGTAACGACCGGCCATATAGCCGCCTTCAAAGGCGTTATCGATGACGGAATCGGTGAAATCCGCTCGCGCTTCACCCCAGTCCATCACCACCATGGGAATATGGCGATACTCTTCCAGCATCGACAGCACGGATTCCGGGTATTCGGAACACATTACCAGCAGGCCATCCACGCGCTTTTGCGCCATCATCGACAGGTAGGCGCGCTGTTTTTCAATGCTATTCCACGCGTTGCCCAGAATCAGGGTATAGCCTTTCTGGAAGCAGTTTTTCTCTACTGCCTCGATGATCTCGGCAAAATAGGCCGCTTCACTGCTGGTGGCCAGCAAGCCAATGGACTTGGTGTGATTCACCTTGAGGCTACGCGCAACCGCACTTGGTGAGTAGTGCAGCTCTTTGATTGCCGCCCAGACGGCGTTGCGCGTCTCTTCCGCCACAAAGCGGGTTTTGTTAATTACATGTGATACGGTTGTAGTGGAAACGTTTGCGCGTTTTGCTACGTCTTTAATTGTTGCCATTAAATGTCACTCCAGACCATATCCTAAGCTCCTGAAAAACTTGAAGGTAAACGTTTGCCTTCTCTCACCCTTATCACGCAATTTTGAATTGCGGCACGCCGGGAAAACGACACGGGACGTCAGGAGGGGGTCAATGGCCGGTACGCTAATAAATTTAGCGTGGAATTTTGTCCTATCTTGATGAAAAGGGGAAGAGGTAAAGTGGTTATCAGTTTAAATCCAGGAAGATTTTTGACGTAAACTGTGCAAAAATGAGCAGGCTCACTTTTCGTGGGGGGATTAAAAGGAGAAAAATTGATGAGTGCCGATCTGAAGTTTTCGCTGTTCACCACCCTTATTGTGCTGGCGCTGATTGTTGCCGCAGGCCTGACGGCGGCGCTGCACTGATTTACGCGCAGGGAGCGCACGCTCCCTGCGGCTGTTCCAGATTGTTACATCTACGGCAAAAATCTTTTGCCATTTTGTTAACTTCTCATTTTTTGTGATTGATGTCATGCTTTGCGCTTCTTTGTTCTGTGTCACCACATGACACGGCATCCGGAGTTGACGCATGAAAATCAATTTTCCCCTGCTGGCCCTGGCGATTGGCGCTTTTGGGATTGGCACCACTGAATTCTCCCCGATGGGGTTACTGCCTGTTATCGCCCGCGGCGTGGACGTCTCGATCCCTGCGGCAGGCATGTTAATCAGCGCTTATGCCATCGGCGTGATGGTAGGCGCCCCGCTGATGACGCTGCTGCTTTCACACCGCGCGCGTCGCAATGCGCTGATTTTCCTGATGGCGATCTTTACCCTGGGCAACGTGCTTTCCGCCATTTCGCCGGACTACACCACCCTGATGCTGTCACGCATTCTGACCAGCCTTAACCACGGCGCCTTCTTTGGGCTAGGGTCAGTTGTAGCGGCAAGCGTGGTGCCAAAACATAAGCAGGCGAGCGCCGTAGCCACCATGTTTATGGGGCTCACGATTGCCAACATTGGCGGCGTTCCTGCGGCTACCTGGCTGGGTGAAGTGATTGGCTGGCGAATGTCGTTCCTGGCGACGGCCGGGCTGGGCGTGGTCGCGATGGTGGCGTTATTCTTCTCTCTGCCAAAAGGCAGTGCTGGTGAACGTCCTGACGTGCGCAGGGAACTGTCGGTGCTGATGCGCCCGCAGGTGCTTTCCGCACTGCTGACCACCGTGCTGGGGGCAGGCGCGATGTTTACCCTCTACACCTATATTTCACCGGTGCTGCATGACATCACCCACGCGACGCCCCTCTTTATTACCGCAATGCTGGTGCTGATTGGCGTGGGCTTCTCGATTGGCAACTATCTGGGTGGTAAATTTGCCGACCGTTCCGTGAGCGGGACGCTGAAGGGCTTCTTAACCCTGCTGATCGTCATCATGATTGCTATTCCGTGGCTGGCACGTAATGAGTTTGGGGCGGCCGTTGCGATGGTCGTCTGGGGCGCTGCCACCTTTGCCGTGGTACCACCGCTGCAGATGCGCGTGATGCGCGTCGCCCATGAAGCGCCGGGCCTTTCATCCTCAGTCAATATTGGTGCCTTCAACCTGGGCAATGCGCTGGGGGCGGCAGCCGGAGGGGCGGTGATTTCGGGTGGTCTGGGCTACAGCTTTGTGCCGGTGATGGGGGCGATTATTGCCGCGCTCGGCCTGCTGCTGGTAATGATGTCGGGTCGTAAACAGCCAGAAGCAGCCTGCGCTGCAGAGTAAATAAAAAACGCAGAAGGGGAGCCCCTTCTGCGTCTTGCTTACGCGGCGAAGTTCTTCGCCACAAACTCCCAGTTAACCAGTGCCCAGAAGTGCTCCAGGTAGTTCGGACGCGCGTTACGGTAATCAATGTAGTAAGCGTGTTCCCAGACGTCCACGGTCATCAGCGGTTTAGCGCTGGTGGTCAGCGGAGTGCCCGCGTTAGAGGTGGAAACGATAGCCAGTTTGCCATCAGCCTCTTTGACCAGCCACGTCCAGCCAGAACCGAAGTTCTTGATGGCGGCATCGGTGAACTTCGCTTTGAAATCTGCAAAGCTGCCGAAAGTGGCGTTAATGGCGGCAGCCAGTTCACCAGCCGGTTCGCCACCCGCATTCGGCGCCAGGCAATGCCAGTAGAAGGTGTGGTTCCACACCTGGGCCGCGTTGTTAAATACGCCACCCTCTGAGCTGCGGACAATCTCTTCCAGCGTTTTGCCTTCGTAATCGGTGCCCTTGATCAGATTGTTCAGGTTGGTGACGTAGGTCTGGTGATGTTTGCCGTAATGATATTCCAGGGTTTCCGCAGAAATATGCGGTGCCAGGGCGTCTTTTGCATACGGTAGTGCAGGTAATTCGAACGACATTGCTTCTCTCCTTATTGTATTTTGCGTTGCCAATAACCACACAGACAACAGGGACAGGATAGCAAATTGAAAGGCTATGCAAAAGAGGAACTTACCCTGCCACAGATGTGGCAGGGCAGGGGTTAGCGAATGGTTTTCGGCGTCATGACGCGACGGGCGCCGACGTAGTGGCGAACCCAGTAGTCTTCACTGAGAGAGGTGATCTGAATATCCTGGCCACTACGCGGCGACTGGATGAATTTGCCGTTGCCAACATAAACACCGACGTGGTCAGCGGTGCCGCGGCCCTGAGTGCGGAAGAACACCAGATCGCCGTTTTCCAGCTCACCACGGTTAACCGGGGAGGCATCGCGCAGGTGGTACATCTCATTGGCGGTACGGGGAATACGGAACTTGACCAGATCTTTATAGGCGTAATAGACGAGGCCGCTGCAGTCAAAACCGGTACGTGGCGACGTGCCACCCCAGCGATAAGGTTTGCCAATTTGCCCCATCAGTTTGTTCATTGCGGTTTTTTGCGCTTTCTGAACACGCACTTTATGCACTTCCGCTAATTTCGTGACCTTTGTACATTTCGCTTTGTGGCCTTTACGCGTGATGCACTTTTCAGTAACGAGGTTAGCGGCGGTCTGTGTGGCTTTACTTTTGGCGGTGCGGGCAGTGCGGGAAGAGGTTGTTTTCGTCTTGCTGGAAGCGGTCTGTTTCGTGTGAGTCGGTGTTTTTTTCTTGTCGTTCTTAGCGGTGGTTTTTTTCTTACGTTCTGTGGTTTTCACCAGATGGTTTTTTTGTACAGCAGAATGCCGCGCCTGCTGAGAGGCGTTTGCCACTGGCGTGAAAGTGAGTGATGTAAACAGTAAAGCACAGAGCGTGATCGAGATTTTATTTATCCGCGCCACTGGGCAGTCCCCTGATATATGCAGGTCATCAATAATACCCGCGTGTGATTTACAAAGCCCGTCGATTCTAATCCATAAAAACAGAGAATGTTAATAGCATTTTTTACTCTCCAGGCCTGTTTCGTTAGCAAGTGCAAAAAAATTCATCGTTCTGTCGCACATTTGTCCGTCCCCTAAGCAAAACCCTGACGGCCGAAGGGGTAAACACCATTTGGAATGCAACTTTTCGTGACTCAGGGTACAATGTATAAACGTGACAAAAATGTTATTTTCCGATGCCAGTCTGACCCGCTACAATGTCAGACGAATGCCGTAACAGAAGTTTAAGGAAGCAAGACATGAGCACCACTATTGAAAAAATCCAGCGCCAGATCGCTGAAAACCCGATTCTGCTGTATATGAAAGGTTCTCCGAAGCTGCCAAGCTGCGGCTTCTCCGCGCAAGCGGTTCAGGCGCTGTCCGCCTGTGGTGAGCGTTTTGCTTACGTTGATATCCTGCAGAACCCGGACATCCGCGCTGAGCTGCCAAAATACGCTAACTGGCCGACTTTCCCGCAGCTGTGGGTAGACGGTGAACTGGTTGGCGGTTGCGATATCCTGATCGAAATGTATCAGCGCGGCGAACTGCAGCAGCTGATCAAAGAGACGGCGGCTAAGTACAAAACTGAAGAGCCTGACGCGGAGTAATTTTCTGCGTAAATAAAAAAGCGACCTTAAGAGGTCGCTTTTTTTATTCTTCGCTGTCGCCCATCGGCAGCGGCCAGCCGCCCAGACGCTTCCAGCGGTTGACGATCTCACAGAACAACTCTGCGGTGCGCTCCGTGTCATACAGAGCGGAATGGGCCTGCGTGCCGTCAAACGCTATACCTGCCGTGATACAGGCCTTTGATAACACCGTTTGTCCCAACGCCAGGCCGCTCAGTGCGGCGGTGTCGAAGGTCACAAAGGGATGGAAAGGGTTTCGTTTGAGCGAAGCACGTTCTGCGGCGGCCATGGTAAAGCTGTGATCGAAGGTGGCGTTGTGGGCCACCATGATGGCGCGGCTGCAGTTGCTCTCTTTCATGCCTTTACGCACCATTTTGAATATGGCGTGCAGCGCATCATATTCACTGACGGCACCGCGCAATGGGTTATGCGGATCGATACCGTTAAACGCCAGTGCTTCCGGCTGTAAATTTGCCCCTTCGAAAGGCTCTACGTGGAAATGCAGCGTGGTGTCTGGTGTAAGCCAGCCCTGTTCATCCATCTTCAGCGTGATGGCGGCAATCTCGAGCAGCGCATCGGTTTTAGCGTTAAATCCGGCTGTTTCTACATCAATGACAACGGGATAAAAACCACGAAAACGGTCGCACAGACCGCTAAATTGAGCGTTATCGGACATCAGGGTCTCTTACATGGGGAAAAAAGCAGTGCGCATTATGGCAAATTTTGGCAGGGGATGCAGTAAAACTACGGGCGCATGTTGCGCCCTGAGGGATCAGTTGCCCAGACCGCGACCGGCGTCTTTGGCTTCAATCAGCTCGATTTTGTAACCGTCCGGATCTTCCACAAACGCAATCACGGTGGTGCCGCCTTTTACCGGGCCCGCTTCGCGCGTGACGTTACCGCCGTTGCTGCGAATGCGTTCACAGGCTTCGGCCGCGTTGTCCACTTCCAGTGCGATATGACCATAGGCCGTGCCCAGCTCATAGCTGTCTACGCCCCAGTTATAGGTCAGTTCGATAACCGCTTCATCCGTTTCCGGGCCGTAACCCACAAACGCCAGCGAGTATTTGTATTCCGGGTTTTCGCTGGTGCGGAGCAGTTTCATACCCAGTACGTTAGTGTAGAAATCAATAGAACGTTGCAGATCGCCAACGCGCAGCATGGTGTGAAGTAGGCGCATAATTTCCTCATTAACCTGTGGAATAGACTGTTTTTTTTGAACAGAAACGATGTTTTAGTATAGCGGCGAAAGGTCGCCGCTATCAATCAACAATGGTGAGATTACAGGGAAGGGTAGTCGGTGTAGCCTTCCGCGCCGCCGCCGTAGAAACTTTCCGGGCGCTGCGGGTTGAGTGCCGCTTTCTGCTGCAGACGGGCAACCAGATCCGGGTTGGCAATGTAATCGCGACCAAACGCGACGGCATCGATCAGCCCTTTAGTAATCAGATCTTCGGCTTTCTCAGGCGTATAGGCCCCTGCACCGATGATCACACCGTGGAAGCGTTCGCGCACTTTCTGGCGGAAGGCTTCAGTGTAAGGCTTACCGCCGGCCCAGTCCGGCTCGGACATGTGCAGGTAAGCAATACCGCGTTTCGCCAGCTCTTCAATCAGATAGAGCGCGTCGGCTTCTTCATTCGGGCCGTTATCAACGTTCTGGAAAGAACCGATTGGGGAGACACGGATCCCGATGCGGTCCGGGCTCCACTCTTTGCATACCGCATCCACCACTTCCAGCACCAGACGGGCACGATTTTCAACGCTGCCGCCGTACTGGTCGGTGCGGTGGTTAGAAGACGGTGACAGGAACTGGTGCAGCAGATAGCCATGGGCGGAGTGCAGTTCAATCAGATCAAAACCCGCTTCACGCGCGTTGGCCACCGCCTGACGGAAGTCGTTCACGATGCCCGGGATCTCGTCCAGCTCAAGGGCGCGTGGCATTGAGGTATCCACACGGATCGCATTACCGTTTTCATCACGCAGGGAGGTCCGGGTATTGGCGCTCAGGGCCGACGCGGAGACCGGCGCCTGTCCGCCAGGCTGGATGCTGCTATGGGAGATACGGCCGGTATGCCACAGCTGAACCGCAATGCGACCCTCTTCAGCGTGAACGCCCGCGGTGATTTTCTGCCATGCCGCGATCTGTTCCGGGCTGTGAAGCCCTGGCGCACCGGCATAACCTTTGGCTTGTGCAGAAATCTGCGTGGCTTCGGTGATGATCAGGCCAGAGCTTGCGCGCTGACGATAGTATTCACCCATCAGTGGCGTGGGGATATCACCCGGCTCAATACTGCGCAGACGGGTAAGCGGAGCCATGAACACGCGGTTTGGCGCCGTAACAGCACCCACTTTTAAGGGGGTAAACAGTTTTTCAGCTGACATAGAGACTCCTGAGTAGACCAGTCGACTAGTAATGAAATAAATAAAAACGCCCGTTAAATGCCAGGCGCAGTAATGCTGCTTTTCACATGTGCCAGGGCGCTTTCCAGCGGCACGGCACTGCGCGAAATTTTTGCCTGCAGGTTAGCCCCTAACCAGAGCGCGTATAACACCTGCGCCTGGGTGAGAGGCTCGCCGGAAAAGGCCAGCGTTTTCTCATTGCGGCCTTTTTCCAACGCCTGGGCCAGCAGGGCGATCACGCCGCTGGCCCCTTTATCCATCGCCGCGCGCATATCTTCAGAAAGATCGCACACTTCGGCAGACAGTTTTACCGTCAGACATCCGCTGATAATGCCCTGCTGGCAGAACTGGTTCAGCGTTTCCTGATAGTAGTTGAGAACACGATCGCGATAGTTTCCTTCGCCCGAGGCAAAGTGGGTTGTCAGGCGCTGGTGGTAGCTCGCGTAATGACGCTCAAGCATCGCCACGCCAAAGGCCTCTTTGGACCGAAAGTAGTGATAAAACGACCCTTTCGGTACCTCAGCGGTTTTTAACAGCTCGCTCAACCCCATCCCGGTAAACCCGCGATGCATACAAAGTCGCTCGCCGGTGGCCAGTAAATGTTCGCGGGTATCGTGTTCAGTATGTCTGCTCATGAGCGCACTCTAATAGACCGTTCGGTCTAATGCAAGCGGGTTTACTGCCGACATGCGTTCAAAATATCCAGCTGCTGTTGATAAACCGTTGATTTCACGTCCATCATACCCAGTACGGTTGAGAACAAATTGTCCTGGGAAACCGCATTTTTTGCTGCATGGTCACGTAAACACTGTTCGTTAATGCCAAAGTTCTTCGCATAGTCCGGGGAAAGCCAGAACATAAACGGAATGTGCGTTTGCTGCTCCGGTGCCAGCATATACGGTGTACCGTGCAGATAAATACCGCTTTCACCCAGGGATTCCCCGTGATCCGAGAGGTAGATCAGCGCGGTGTTCATGCTCCCCTGGCGCGCTTTCAGCGCATCGATGGTTTTGCTGACCACGCTGTCGGTATACAGAATGGTGTTGTCATAGGTGTTCATCAGCGCCTGGTGATCGCAATCCTGAATTTCATTGGTGTCGCAGGTAGGGGTGAACTTACGGAAATTATCCGGGTAGCGGCGGTAGTACGCCGGGCCGTGGCTGCCCATCAGGTGGATAACCAGCACCGTGTCCTGCTTCAGGCCGTCCAGCACGTTGTCCAGACGGTAGAAATTGACATCGTCGAGGCAGGATTTGTCTTTACAGAACTGATCCAGCTTCCATTGCGTCATGTCGGTATGGGGCACGCGATCGCAGGCACCTTTACAGCCGCCGTCGTTGTCGCGCCACAGCAGGTTAATACCCGCATGTTTAAGCACGTCGAGCAGCCCTTCCTGATGATGCGCGAGGTCGGCATCGTATTTGCTGCGCGTCATGCCCGAGAACATGCAGGGAACGGAAACGGCGGTTTCAGTGCCGCAGGAGGTGGCCTGCGGGAAGTTAATGATATCCTGCTTTTTCAGCTCCGGATTGGTTTCACGTCCGTAACCGTTCAGGGAGTAGTTCGCCGCGCGAGAAGCCTCACCGACGACCAGCACCAGAACCGTTTTCTTCTGTTGGCCTGCAATCAGTGGGCCCTTATGCGCATCTTCGCCAATCCGCACCAGCGTTTGATTGCCTGCAAACCAGCGCATTTTGCTGTACTTCACCATGGCGCTGACATAGTTCGCCGGGGTCACCATTTTGACGATGCTTTTGTTATTGCGAAACAGCGACGCGTAATCTTTATAAAACACCGCGGCAACCAGAATAATGACCAGCAGGGCGCCGAGCAGTGCGGCAACGCGTGTCAGCAGAGCATACCACCATTTCCCGGTATGAATGCGGGTCAACGCCAGCACCACGGAAGGAACGAGGCCGGCAATGACAATCCACAAAATCATTTGCGGCGTGACCAGCGCGGTGGCTTCCTGAGAGTTGGTTTCGAACACGTTCACAATCATGTTCTGATCGATCACCGCGCCGTAGGTGTACATGAAATAGGTCGCTGCCGCACAACCCATCGTTAACACGATCAGCAGCGGCTTACGGATAAACGGAATATTGAGCAGGCTAAAGACAATCACCCAGCCGCAAAACAGCACCAGCGGTACGGACGCGGCAAAGAGAACGTCATGCAGATGAGCAGGGGCGATAATCGCCCAGCTGCGCTGGATAAACAGCCCATTAATCAGCGTAAAGAAGAGTGCACAGCCCAGAGTAAATTTTATGTCGTTACATTGTAACTTTTTCATTAACCACATCGAACGGGAAACCTGTCATTGTCATGATGGGGCGAGTATAGAGAGTGAAGATTAGTGAAACCTTAATGCCACAAATCTGTGGTAAAGCGCTTGCACGTGGCGTGTTTAACGTCTTCACTGTAGATGAGAGCGGTATTACGGAGGTGAGTGTGGCAGAGCAACTGGAGTTTTTCCCTATCCAGAGCCCGTGCCGGGGGATTTGTCAGGTAGATGAACGCGGATATTGCCGCGGGTGCATGCGCACCCGTGATGAACGTTTTAACTGGCAAAACTTCAGCGACACGCAAAAGCAGGAGGTGCTGCGACTTTGTCGACAGCGTCTTCTGCGCAAAATACGCGCAAACAAAGCCGCTGAGACCGAAGAACCCCAGCAACCTTCACTTTTTTAACACGGTAATTGCGTATACTCATGACATCACGTCCTTGAGGAAAATGTTATGGTTCAGCGAATTACCCTTGCCCCCCAGGGGCCAGAATTCTCCCGTTTTGTGATGGGCTACTGGCGCCTGATGGACTGGAATATGTCCCCCCTCCAGCTGGCGAGCTTTATTGAAGAGCACATCGATCTGGGCGTCACCACGGTCGATCATGCGGATATATACGGTGGCTACCAGTGTGAAGCCGCGTTTGGCGAGGCGCTTAAGCTGGTGCCTGCACTCCGGGATCGCATGGAGATCGTTACGAAGTGTGGGATTGCCACCACGGCGAAACCGGAACACGCCCTTGGGCATTACATCACCGACAGCGCGCACATTATCAAGAGCGCCGAGCAGTCGCTGGTCAATCTGGCAACCGATCGCATCGACCTGCTGTTAATCCACCGCCCGGACCCGCTTATGGATGCCGATGAGGTGGCAGAAGCCTTCCTGAACCTGCATCAGAGTGGGAAAGTGCGTCACTTCGGCGTCTCAAACTTTACCCCGGCGCAGTTTGCACTGCTTCAGTCTCGTCTGCCGTTTACCCTGGCCACCAACCAGGTTGAGATCTCCCCGGTACACCAGCCGCTGCTGCTGGACGGGACGCTCGATCAGCTCCAGCAACTGCGCATTCGTCCGATGGCCTGGTCGTGTCTGGGGGGCGGGCGCCTGTTCAATGATGATGAATTCCAGCCGCTGCGCAACGAGCTGGAAACTGTCGCCCGCGAACTGAACGCCGGGAGCATCGAACAGGTGGTGTATGCGTGGATCCTGCGCCTGCCGTCAAAACCGCTGCCGATCATCGGTTCCGGCAAAATCGAGCGCGTACGTGCTGCGCTGGGGGCGGAAGCGCTGCAGATGACCCGTCAGCAGTGGTTCCGCATTCGCAAGGCCGCGCTGGGTTACGACGTGCCTTAAACCGCCAGAAGCTGACTTTCCGGTGAAATCTTTGCCTCTGGTATACACTTAAGGGGCAAAAAATAACCAGCGGAGGTCATATGAAGCGTTTTGCTCTGGCACTGGTCACGCTGGTTGTTTGCGCAGGGGCGCAGGCAGCCAGCGACGAAGTGGAAATGAATCTCGTCACCTCTCAGGGTGTGGGTCAGTCCATCGGAACGGTGAAAATCACTGAAACCGATAAAGGACTGGAGTTCGCCCCGAACCTTAAAGCACTCCCTCCCGGCGAACATGGTTTTCATGTTCATGCCAAAGGCAGCTGTCAGCCCGCGTTAAAAGAGGGGAAACCGTCGGCGGCGGAAGCGGCAGGCGGCCACCTTGACCCGCAGCACTCTGGCAAGCATGAAGGCCCGGAAGGTATGGGACATCTGGGCGATTTGCCCGTGCTGGTGGTGAATAACGACGGTAAGGCCACAGAGCCCGTTGTCGCCCCGCGTCTGAAAAAGCTGGATGAGGTGAAAGGCAAAGCGCTGATGATCCACGTCGGCGGCGACAATATGTCCGATCAGCCTAAACCGCTTGGCGGCGGTGGGGCACGCTATGCCTGCGGGGTGATCTGATCCCCAATTGTGCCCGGTGGCGGTGCCTGTTCCAGTTGTGACAGCGAGCAGTGCAGCCGCCAGATTATCGAGGCCAAATCACGGGCTGCGGGGAGATGATGTCTCGCCAGGGTATCGCAGATCCGCTGCAGTTCATTCAGCGTGGCTTCCAGCGGCCGCTGCTGGACCCCGCGTTCACTCATGACATCGCGCAGCAGGGAGATGCACACATCACGAACCTGCGACAGAGGATCGGAACGCGTTTCCCATGCCCGAAGCTGCCAGACCACGTGTGAACAGTTCAATAGCACCACGCCCCAGCGCAACAGCCAGCGTCGGGAAAGCGCATCCTGGCTGTTATTCAGCTGGCTGACGTGGTGATAAACCAGCGATTCATACTCACTTTCACGCAGATGCGGTTTACGGCTGAGCTGGTCGACAAAGCCCCGGCGTAGCTCCCGGATGTGCCGGCGGCTCTTGCGTGCATCGGAGCCGGGACGCAACACGGCGAATGCCAGCCAGGCCAGCCCCACGCCCAGGATCTTCGCCAGATTGTCATTAAGAAAGTCGGCGTAATCATACACCGGCGGATTCGTGACCGAGATAAACGATCCCATAAAGACAATCAGCTGTCCCCAGAGACCGGCCAGTTTTGGCATTTGCAGTTTCAGAAGCTGCATGGTCGTTAACAATGGGAACAGGAACAGCAGGAACTGCCACAGATCGCTTACCTGCACCATCAGGCCAAATTTCACCACAAAACTGAACAGGGACAGCAGCACCAGCGTGCGCAGCAGAAGCGTCAGGGAGTTGAACGGCGAGGCCGCGACGGAGTAGAGCACGCAGCTGATGGCGGCAAGCGTCAGGGCCGCCGTACCGGATTCCCACTGCGTGGTGATGCTCCACGCGCCGACCAGCATCAGCGCACAGAAGGTGCGAAAACCGCTCCACATCGCTTCCAGATAGTCGGTATGCCTTGCGAGGGCCGGGCTGCCGGGGACGTTGAATTCTGTCAGTGGAGTCGCAGTCTCGACCGCCTTAATCCAGCGACTGCTGCGCAGGTAAAGCCGACAAAAGTAATTCAGACGCTGCCAGAAGGCGCGATGGCGGTAGTCGTACTCATCAACCGGGGCGAGCGGGGCGATGATCCGTGCGACCGTATAGATGTCTGCATCCGGTCGCGCAAGGGCCGCGAGTAGCGTTTCAATCACAGCCCGGGTGTTATCAGGTGGCGCTGGCCAGTTGAGCAGCATCCGGCGCAGGCTGGAGATCGCGCTGGTCATCCGTAACTGCTGGTGCAGTAAATAATTTAGCAGCGTATTCTGACGGCGAAAGCGGTAGTGGCTCCAGAATGCCTGAATACGCAGCAGGTTCATCGTCAGGATCTGCCCAATAACCTTTTCATGGGCGAGACGAATATCATCGCTGGTTTCCGGTTGCCACAGCAGGCTCGCATGCTCCAGCAATCGGGTGTGCATGGTTTTCAGCGCGGTGATGAGCGCGGTGCCGTCGGAGGTGCTGGGCAGGATCATCATCATGAAGCCGCCACTGAGGATCCCGACAATCACTTCGCAGACGCGTGCCTGAGCAATATCCCACAGCTCAGTGGTGTCGAGCACGTTTACCACCGGAAAAGCAATGATGGCAGCGGTATAGCCTGCCAGCTGAAACGCGTAGGCGACGTTATTGGTAAAATGGGCGCAGGCCCAGGTGCAATATCCCAGCCACGCCGCCATGCTCAGTAAGAACAGCCAGGGATCGTTCAGCGTATGGCCGGCGATAATTAACGCCGCAGTGGCACCCAGCAGGCTGCCTGCGATACGGCCAAGGCTTTTGCTGATCACCCCGCCGACGGTGGGGAAACTGACCACCGCCGCAGAGGTCATTGCCCAGTAGGGTTCATCCAGATTCAGATAGTAGGCGACGGACAGCGCAAGACACATGGCAATACCATTACGCAGCGCGTAGCGCCACTGGGGACGCGTCGCTTTCATCCACGGCGTGTTTTGCCAGGCGAAAACCGGCAGCTTCATCAACGGTTTCCGATGGAGACGGTGCAGGTCGTGCCGGATACCAGCGTGATGTCCTGCGGTAATCGGTCAAACTCCACGCGAACCGGTACGCGCTGAGCCAGGCGCACCCACGGCACGTTTGGCTTAATGTCCGGTACCAGCCCTGAATCCGTTTCCACGCTTTGATCGTAAATGGCCCGGCCAATGCTGGATACGTGACCCTGTAACTTCTGCGAGCTGCTATAAAGCGTTATCGCGGCAGGCGAACCCGCGCGGATATGGCGCAGTTTGGTCTCTTCAAAATAGCCCACAACGTAGAAGGAGTGGCTGTCGACGAGGGCGAAAACGGGTTGTCCGGTGGTGGCATAATTGCCCACACGGGCGGAAAGATTGGTTACCCATCCATCAACGGGAGCGGTTATAACCGTTTGGGTCAGCGCCCACTGGGCCTGTTTAAGCGTGGCTTCGGCCACCCTGACGTTCGCCTGCATCGCCTTTACGTTGATATTCGCGGTGTCTAAGTCTTCCGCTGAGATGTAATTTTGCGATAAATGCCGGCGCCGGTTGGCCTCGTTATTGGCTTTTGCCAGGTCAGACTGGGCTTTTGCCAGCTGCGCTTCGGCATTCAGAATGGCAATGTGGTACGGGGTATCGTCGATCCGGAATAACACCTCTCCCTTTTTCACGTACTGGTTATCCTTAACCCGCAGCGTCGTGATGCTTCCCGACACCTGAGGCGTGATGCTGACCTGCTCAGCGCGAATTTTTCCGTCTCGCGTCCAGGGCGACTGCATGTAAAAATTCCATAACCACCAGCCCGCCACCAGCGCGAGGGCAAGAACAAACAGCGTGGAAAAGTATTTCAGCGTTTTCAGAGGCATAGTCACCACACCAGCAAAACAGCAAGGCCCAGACATACGGAGAGGGCAAACAGGGAAAGATCCATCAACATGGGATGCCAGATTTCGCCTGAGTACATCCAGTCTCGAAGCAGACGATGTGCGATGAGCCAGAGCATAAAGCCCACCAGAACGGCTTTAAACAGGGGAGGAAAGTAGACTGACGCACCGAAAATCAGGTCCTGAAGGGGTAAACCCTCCGAGCGATGAAAAAACGTCACGGGCAGAGATCCTTTGCAGTGAACAGAATGCCGCGTTGGCTTGTCTGAGTAAGAGAAAGCATCACAATTCAGTGTAAGTCATACTTTTAAGTTCGATGAATGCAGTATTGCATTTGTTTTGGCAATACAAATGCTGCACACTATTCTAAAATCAGTATAATAACTTAGCAAGCTAATTATAAGGAGATGAAATTGGAATCGCCATTAGGTTCTGATCTGGCAAGGTTGGTACGCGTCTGGCGTGCTCTGATTGACCATCGCCTGAAACCTCTGGAATTAACACAGACGCATTGGGTCACGCTGCACAATATTCATCAGCTGCCGCCCGATCAGTCACAAATTCAACTGGCAAAAGCGATCGGCATTGAGCAACCGTCGCTGGTGCGCACACTTGATCAGCTGGAAGAGAAGGGACTGATCTCCCGACAAACCTGCGCCAGCGATCGTCGCGCTAAGCGGATTAAACTCACAGAGAAAGCGGCGCCCATCATCACTGAGATGGAAGCCGTGATCACCAAGACCCGCGGTGAAATCCTCTCAGGCGTTTCACCGGCGGAGCTGGAAATGCTCATCAGCCTCATTGCACGCCTTGAGCAAAACATCCATGAACTGCAGTCACGCGACTGACATCCAACAAGGCCTTGCACGCGCAAGGCCTTTTTCTTACTTAAAAACCACCACCCGATTACGACCCGTCTCTTTCGCTTCATACATCGCTTTGTCGGCGCTTTCCACGCAGGTTTCTGCGGTTATCGCCGGTGACGTTGCCGTAAATACCCCCATACTGATGGTAATCGGTTCCGGTAGCTGACCGCCGCTGCTGGTTTTATCAAAGCTGCTGAGCTTTAACCGGATGCGTTCAGCCACCTGGTATGCCGCCTCTGATGAGGTGTTGGCCAGCATCAGAACAAACTCTTCTCCGCCGATACGGGCGGCAATGTCCTGTGGGCGCACGGAGTCCATCAGCAGGTTGGCGACGAACTGCAGAACTTTGTCGCCCTGAAGATGCCCGTAGGTGTCGTTGATACGCTTGAAGCGATCGAGATCGCTGACGATAACGGAAACAGGACGGCTAGTTCTGGTGATTTCCAGTGCCTGATTTAACGATTCATAAAAATAACTGCGATTATAAAGTCGGGTGAGCGGGTCGCGAATCGAGTTCTGATACGACTGTTGATACTTGACGTGCGAGTCACGATACAGCCTGAATACATCGTAAAGCAGAACAAAAATAATCAGTAGCGTGGCGATAGTTTCAAATAACCGGGCGCGATACCAGGAGATATCTTCGGCATGCCCACCCGCTAACAGCATTGCAAGCGTGACGATATAGCAGACGCAAAGAAAATTACCTCCCACCCAGAATAAATTACGCACGCGGGTAACAAACATCAGTGTGGCTAATGTTACGACCCAAACGACAATTAATAAAATATTAATGCAGTGGCTCCAGAGCACCATAAACTGACGGGTTTCATTATCAACCAGGTCAATAGATAACAATGGTGAATGACTGGAATAGATCCATGCCAGCAGCACCATAACGGCGGTAAAGAGAAAGGCACTACTGACAATAGCGATATGCGCCATCCGCGAAAGGGGGTGATTGCGCGTGGTATAGAGTATTGCCGCGACGATAATCAATACCGCCATTAAGAGATGACGGAACATGTAATAAATCATCGCATCGTTGTAGTTCACGACGTTGAACTGATAAAGATCCAGCCAGGCGGGAAAGCTGGTCAGCGTTCCGATCATCAACGATGCCGATCCGGCGAAAGCGAAAGCAAACGCGATCAGATATAAGCGTCGCCTGTCACACCAGTATTTCATCGCCATAAAACAGGCAATAAAAAGATGAAACACCAGCAAGAAAATGGTGAGGGTCGGGAACAACAGCGGTGAAAAGGAAGGCACCCATTCAACGAGTTTTGAAAATAGCGTTTGTAATATACCGGTGACAATAATGCAACCGAAACAGAACGAGATATAACGACCTTTTACAGAAAGACGATTCGCAACCATATAAGTTTTAACAAAATTATCATGAGTAAGGGAGAGGTAATTGCGAAGAGTCTAACTAATTAATGCGATAAATACTTTGCGCAGAAACAATTTAGGTCAGATTAATTGATAGGGTGAATTAATGTAATTTGTAAATATATTCACGCAAATGATATATATTGTAAATGGATGTGGCCCAGGGGCCACATCCATTTTTATTTAACGTGGGGAAACGGTCACCTGGCTACCGTTGCTGGCCAGTACAACACGCTGGCCTGCTGAGAAGCGGGTGTTGCCTTGTTTCTGCACAACCATGATCGTGCTGCCATCGTCTTTACGAATTTCCAGCTCTACGCCCTGAGATTTATTCATCGCACCCTGAACGCCCTGGCCTGCCACGCCACCTGCAACGGCACCTGCGGCTGTCGCCAGAGAGCGGCCAGTACCGCCGCCGACGGTATTCCCCAGGAAACCACCCAGTACGGCACCGCCGATTGCGCCCATCACGTTGTTTTCATCACCACCCTGGATCTGTACAGGACGTGCGTTAACAACGGTACCGTAAGTCACGTTCTGAACCTGTTTCGCTTCAGAAGCGCTGTAAACGTCGCCAGAAAGTGAACTGTCGTTCACACAGCCAGCCAGAGTTAAACCAATCAGCGAAACGCCCAGTACACGTAAAATCATTTGAATCTCCTGTTCACCAAAAACGCCCCATTCCGGGCATCCGTTATGGCTAAATTATATGGCATAAGGGGCCATCGTTCATATCTTTGCACTAACAATAGGAAAATTGTACTTGAATTTGACTTAACGAGACATAAACAGGATCCGCGCGTGTTAGCCGTCTGACATTGTTAAAAAATATTATCCCCGGATGGCAAAGCAACGCTGTTTATGGTTGAGTGGGTAACCTTAGCCCACGCAACGTAAGGAAAGCGCATGAAATCGGGTCGCTACATTGGTGTGATGTCTGGTACCAGTCTGGATGGGGTAGATGTCGTTCTGGCCGCCATTGATGAAAACATGGTGGCGCAGCAGGCGAGCCTGACCTGGCCAATCCCCCTTTCACTGAAAGAGGATATCCTGAGTATCTGTCAGGGCCAGCAACTGACCCTCTCCCAGCTTGGACAACTCGACGTCCGTCTGGGAGCGCTGTTTGCGGATGCGGTGCTGGCCTTGATGCAAAAAGAACATCTTCGTCCGCAGGATGTGGTAGCCATTGGGTGTCATGGACAAACGGTCTGGCACGAGCCGGGCGGAGACGCGCCGCACACTTTGCAAATCGGCGATAACAACCAGATTGTGGCGAAAACGGGTGTAACGGTAGTGGGGGATTTTCGCCGTCGTGATATTGCGCTTGGCGGCCAGGGGGCACCGCTGGTGCCCGCGTTCCACCAGGCGTTACTGGCCCATCCGTCCGAACGGCGTATGGTGCTCAACATTGGCGGGATTGCCAATCTCTCGATGCTGATCCCGGGGCAGCCTGTTCGCGGCTACGACACGGGTCCGGGCAACATGTTAATGGATGCCTGGATCTGGCGGCAGTGCGGGCAACCGTATGATAAAAACGCAGAGTGGGCGAGCGAGGGTAAAGTGATTATCCCGCTGCTGCAGTCCATGTTGAGCGATCCCTATTTTGCTTTACCGGCGCCGAAAAGCACCGGGCGAGAATACTTCAACTTCGGCTGGCTTGAACGCCAGTTGGCCTCCTTCCCGGCGCTCGCACCACAGGATGTTCAGGCGACGCTCGCCGAGCTTACGGCCGTGTCGGTCTCCGAACAGGTGTTGCTCAGCGGCGGATGCGAACGCCTGCTGGTGTGCGGCGGTGGAAGCCGCAACCCGCTGGTGATGGCGCGTCTGGCCGGGCTGCTGCCGGGTACCGAAGTGACAACAACCGATGCGGCGGGCATCAGTGGCGATGATATGGAAGCCCTGGCCTTCGCCTGGCTTGCCTGGCGCACCGTTGCCGGACTGCCGGGTAATTTACCGTCGGTGACCGGGGCGCGCGAAGCCAGCGTGCTGGGTGCGATTTTCCCGGCGAATCCGCGTCATAATCAGAGTTAACTGAAATTCAGCGCTGCGTCCCGTCGTTACAATGGAATGAAACAGGAGGGCAGGCATGCCCTCCAGGACCAGGAAAGTCTTCGGAATACGCCCATGAAAAAAGTTCTTCTTATTGCCGCGCCTTTATTGCTGTCAGGATGCAGCGTCTATAACCAGCTCCTTGAGCGCATGCAGACCGATACGCTGGAGTATCGCTGCGACGAAAAACCGCTGACCGTGAAGCTCAATAATCCCCGCCAGGAAGCCAGTTTTGTTTACGACAATAAATTGCTGACGCTGAAGCAGGGTATCTCGGCCTCCGGTGCGCGTTATACCGACGGTATCTATGTCTTCTGGTCGAAAGGTGACAGCGCCACGGTCTACAAACGCGACCGAATTGTGCTGAACAACTGCCAGCTCGAAAATCCGAAGCGTTGAGATTTTTACAGGGGCGGCGCACAATAGCGCCACCCAATCTCAATGTTAGCTAACGCCATGTCAGATAACGACGAACTGCAGCAAATTGCGCATCTGCGCCGTGAATACACCAAAGGCGGCCTGCGTCGCCAGGATCTTCCCGCTGAACCCCTTGTGCTTTTTGAACGCTGGCTGAAACAGGCCTGCGAAGCGAAACTTGCCGACCCAACGGCCATGGTTGTCGCGACGGTTGATGAAAACGGGCAACCGTATCAGCGCATCGTATTGCTCAAGCATTATGACGAGAAAGGGCTGGTGTTCTATACCAACCTGGGTAGCCGTAAAGCGCACCACTTAGAAAACAATCCGCGTATTAGTCTCCTGTTCCCCTGGCATATGCTGGAACGTCAGGTGATGGTGACCGGCAAAGCGGAACGCCTCTCCACGCTGGAGGTGGTGAAGTACTTCCACAGCCGTCCGCGTGACAGCCAGATTGGCGCCTGGGTATCAAAACAGTCCAGCCGCATCTCTGCCCGTGGGGTGCTGGAAAGCAAGTTCCTGGAGCTGAAACAGAAGTTCCAGCAGGGTGAAATCCCACTGCCCAGCTTCTGGGGCGGTTTCCGTATCCCCATTGAGCAGATTGAGTTCTGGCAAGGGGGCGAACATCGCCTTCACGACCGCTTTTTGTACCAGCGCGAAGAGGGCGGCTGGAAAATCGACAGACTGGCACCCTAATCCCCGAAATTTGTTGATTTAAGCGCTAGCGCACACCGCGCTTGCGCTTTATTCTATGTTCCTTTCGCATCAGGCGAAAAGTCGTGTACCGGCAAAGGTGCAGTCGTTTATACATGGAGAATTTGATGGCAAGCAGTAACTTGATTAAACAATTGCAAGAGCGGGGCCTCGTGGCCCAGGTGACGGACGAGGAAGCGTTAGCAGAGCGACTGGCGCAAGGCCCGATCGCGCTCTATTGCGGCTTTGATCCCACCGCTGACAGCTTGCATTTGGGGCATCTTGTTCCATTGTTATGCCTGAAACGCTTCCAGATGGCAGGCCATAAGCCTGTTGCCCTGGTGGGCGGCGCGACCGGTCTGATTGGCGACCCAAGCTTTAAAGCCGCTGAGCGTAAACTGAATACCGAAGATACCGTGCAGGAGTGGGTGGATAAGATCCGCAAACAGGTTGCACCGTTCCTCGACTTCGACTGTGGTGATAACGCCGCGATTGCCGCGAACAACTACGACTGGTTTGGCAGCATGAACGTGCTGACCTTCCTGCGTGACATCGGCAAACATTTCTCTGTTAACCAGATGATTAACAAAGAAGCCGTGAAGCAGCGTCTGAACCGTGACGACCAGGGTATCTCCTTTACCGAGTTTTCGTACAACCTGCTGCAGGGCTATGACTTTGCCTGCCTGAACAAACTGCACGGCGTTTCCCTGCAGATTGGTGGTTCTGACCAGTGGGGTAACATCACCTCCGGTATCGATCTGACCCGTCGCCTGCATCAGAACCAGGTATTCGGTCTGACCGTTCCACTGATCACCAAAGCCGACGGTACCAAATTCGGTAAAACGGAAGGCGGCGCGGTATGGCTTGATCCGAAGAAAACCAGCCCGTACAAATTCTACCAGTTCTGGATCAACACAGCGGATGCCGATGTTTACCGCTTCCTCAAGTTCTTCACCTTCATGGACATTGCTGAGATCAATGCGCTGGAAGAAGAAGACAAGAACAGCGGTAAAGCGCCACGTGCCCAGTACGTGCTGGCGGATGAAGTGACCAAACTGGTGCACGGTGAAGAGGGTCTGGCCGCGGCAAAACGCATTACTGCCAGCCTGTTCAACGGTACCCTGAGCGATCTGAGCGAAGCGGACTTCGAACAGCTGGCCCAGGACGGCGTGCCAATGGTTGAGATGGAGAAAGGGGCTGACCTGATGCAGGCGCTGGTGGACTCTGAGCTGCAGCCTTCACGCGGTCAGGCGCGTAAAACCATCGCCTCTAACGCGATCACCATCAACGGTGAGAAACAGGCCGACCCGGAATACACGTTCGTCGACGGTGATCGCCTGTATGGCCGCTACACGCTGCTGCGTCGCGGTAAGAAAAACTACTGTCTTGTCTGCTGGAAATAAGTCACAGTCTCCAGGGGCGTGGGAAACCACGCCCCTTTTGTTTTTTCAGGGTTTGGTAAGCATATAATGAAGAACATCCTCGCCATTCAGTCCCACGTTGTTTTTGGACATGCTGGCAACAGCGCAGCGGAATTCCCGATGCGCCGCCTCGGCGTAAACGTCTGGCCCCTCAATACCGTTCAGTTCTCTAACCACACGCAGTACGGCAAATGGACCGGCTGCGTGATGCCGCCTTCACACCTCACCGACGTTGTGCAGGGCATTGCCGATATCGACCAGCTCAAGCGCTGTGACGCCGTACTGAGCGGTTATCTTGGTTCAGCGGAGCAGGGGGAACATATCCTCGGCATCGTGCGTCAGGTGAAAGCGGCAAACCCGGCGGCTAAATACTTCTGCGACCCGGTCATGGGGCATCCGGAGAAGGGCTGTATTGTGGCGCCAGGGGTGGCAGAGTTTCACGTCCGCCATGCGCTGCCCGCCAGCGATATCATTGCGCCAAACCTGGTTGAACTGGAGATCCTCTGCGAGCATCCGGTGAATAGCGTAAAAGAGGCAGTAAGCGCGTCCCGCGAACTGATAGCCCAGGGGCCTGACGTTGTGCTGGTAAAACACCTGGCGCGCGCAGGGCTAAGCCAGGACCGTTTTGAGATGCTGCTGGTCACGAAGGACGACGCCTGGCACATCAGCCGTCCGCTGGTGGATTTTGGTCAGCGCCAGCCGGTAGGGGTTGGAGATGTCACCAGCGGTCTGTTGTTGGTGAAATTGCTGCAGGGAGCCGCGCTGCAGGATGCGCTGGAGCATGTTACGGCGGCAGTATACGAAATTATGATGGCGACGAAAGTGATGCAGGAGTATGAACTGCAGGTAGTTGCCGCGCAGGATCGTATTGCGAAGCCGGAGCACTATTTCAGCGCGACGCGGCTCTGAACGATGCCGGGTGGCGCTGCGCTTGCACGGGTCTGAGAGGTATTGTGCAATTTATTGGTAGGCCGGGTAAGCGTAGCGCCACCCGGCAAAACAGACCGCTCGGTTAACTCAAACCTTCTGCTTTCAGCGCCGCAGCCACCGCAGGACGCTCCGCCACGCGTTTCATATACGATGCGATATGGTCTAACCCTTCCAGATTCAGCTTAACCGCGCGCGCCCAGCGCAGTACGGTAAAGAGATACGCATCAGCAATGGTGAAACGCGACCCGCCAATCCACTGTTCGTCTTTCAGCGATTCGTTGACGTACTGCAGCTTTTTCTCAAGAAGGGCGCGCAGGGTTGGTTTAAACTCTTCCGGCGTATCAGGGCGGAACAGGGGCGTAAAGCCTTTGTGCAACTCGGTGGCAATGTAGTTCAGCCATTCCAGCGTCTTGTAGCGCGAGATGGTGCTGACCGGGGCCAGCAGCTGGCGATCGGGCACGCTGTCGGCCAGGAACTGCATAATCGCTACGCCTTCGGTCAGCAGAGTACCGTCATCCAGCAAGAGTGCCGGAACTTGTCCCTTCGGGTTAATGGCCAGAAAATCATCGCCGTTTTCCAGACGTTTTTTCATCAGATCCACACCATCCAGCGTGAAATCTTTGCCGCTCTCGCGCAGCGTGATATGCGAAGCAAGAGAGCACGCGCCCGGTTTGTAGAACAGTTTCATCGGTAACTCCTTTTTGCTGAGGTTTCAGCTATGTTAGTGCGCGAACAGATAAAAAAAAAGCCGCTAATAGATTAGCGGCTCATCGTTTCTCAATCACATTACGCGGTAGCGGTTTTGGTCACTTCAGCGGTCTTATTGTCGTCCTGAGTCATACGATTCAGTTTCGGTGCGGTCAGCAGCATCAGCGCGGCAATAACGGCAGTCGCGATACCAATCTGCATGAACACGGTACCGTAGACGTTCAGAGAAACCAGTGGGTCCGTGACGTTTTCCGGTACCGCCATCAGGTTAGCAATCTTGCCTGCGATGATTGCCGCACCCGCGGTAGTCAGGAACCAGCTACCCATGATGAAGCCCATCAGGCGCTGTGGCACCAGTTGAGCAACCATTGCCAGACCCAGACCGGAGATCATCAGTTCGCCGATAGACTGCAGCGCGTAGCTCAGGATCAGCCAGTTCACGGACACGATACCTGCGTCGGTGGCAAATTTGGTACCCAGTGGCAGCACCAGGAATGCGCCAGAGCACAGCACCATACCAATCGCAAACTTGTGCGGCATTGGCAGACGGTCACCCATCTTGTTATAGATAGCGGCCAGAATCGGGCTACCAATCATGATCCAGAACGGGTTCAGTGCCTGATACTGCTCCGGCTCAAACGCGATGCCCAGAATAGAGTGCTCAACGTTACGAATCGCGAAGAAGTTCAGAGAAGTAGGCATCTGGCTGTACAGAACGAAGAAGATAATCGCTTCCAGCATCAGGATGAACGCCACGATCATCTTACGACGGGCAGCGCCCTGCATGGCGAACGCTTCTTTCGCAAAGATCACCACGATACCCAGTGCAACCACGCCCAGAACCGCACGCGCAATACCCTGGTTGTGCAGCAGCCAGGTGGCGATCGTGGCGAGGATCACCACGCCCACAATGGTCGCCAGCAGTTTGCCCATATGCACAGGTTCGAAGTCTGGTTTTGAACCGTAATCTTTAACCCAGCGCTGGCAGAAAGCAAAGTTCACCACGGTGATCAGCATACCGACCACGGAGAGGGAGAACGCCACGCTCCAGCCGAATTTAGCGGCCAGCCATGGGGTTGCCAGCATGGAGAAGAAGGAACCGATGTTGACGGACATGTAGTACATGGTAAATGCACCGTCCAGACGCGGGTCATCTTTGCTGTAGCAGGTAGAGAGCAGGGAGGACGGGTTCGCTTTGAACAGACCGTTACCGACGGCAATCGTCGCCATACCCATATACACCACAGCGGCATCGTGCCCGGACCATGCAACCAGTGCATAGCCAATCGCCAGGACGATGGCGCCAAGCATGATGACACGTTTAGTACCGAGAACTTTATCACCCAGCCAGCCGCCGATAGCGACCAGGCCGTACACCAGAGCACTGAAAGAAGAGAACAGCGTGATGGAATCGGCTTCGGACATACCCAGCTGTTTTACCAGGTAAACCGCCATGATCCCTTGCAGGCCGTAATAACCAAAACGCTCCCATAACTCGATAGAGAAGATGAGATAGAACGCTTTAGGTTGTTTAAAAGCGTTAAGACTCACGCTTTCATCTGTTGGTTTATTGTTTGCAGTCGACACATATACCTCTTTTTTTACATCCCATATTAACGGGGGGTGTGCATAGCGTGATGGCCGTAGTCCATCCGCCTTATAGTTATATTGGGAGGAGAAACGGCGGGTAATGTTCACTATCCTGACCCGTCTGGCAATACGTTTGTAATAATCTGTTACATATATCTGGGGTGGTATAATCTTCGGTTCATACAAATGTTATTTAGCGTTAAATTTCATACAGTGAGGAAAGGTAGTTTTTTCGACTGGCAATTACCGGCTCTGACGGGCTTTTGGCGATATCTTCTGCTATTTGCCGCTTGATGCAGTGATATAGCCCATATTCTGAAAAATAGCTGGTCTTATGTTCGGTTTAAGACGAGAGATATCTTATGCCACAAAGGGTTTAGCCGGATTTTAACAACAAAAAATCAACATGAAGTTATCAGGGTGATCATGATCACAGATGTATAGAAATTTTTGGCTATGAAAAAAGTATTAACCTGTTTGAGCGTTAAAGAACCGAATAAGTGACAGGTGAGGCGAAACAAAAGGCGGACAAAAAATGGCCAAAAGAAGAGCGTTTGATAGCCCCTCTTTTGCTAAGGGGTTGAGTGCTCAGGGATAGACTTTTTCTTTGTATTCGCAGAGATCTTCAATAATGCAGGAGCCGCAGCGAGGCTTACGGGCAATACATGTGTAACGGCCGTGCAGGATCAGCCATTGATGACAATCAACCTTAAATTCGGCAGGTACCACTTTTAACAGCTTCTCTTCGACCTGTTCGACGTTTTTACCCGGGGCAAAGTTGGTCCGGTTCGACACGCGGAAAATATGCGTATCCACGGCGATAGTAGGCCAGCCAAACGCGGTGTTCAGCACCACGTTCGCCGTTTTGCGACCGACGCCCGGTAACGCCTCCAGCGCGGCGCGGTCCTCCGGTACTTCACCACCGTGCTGTTCGAGCAGGATCCGGCAGGTCTTAATCACATTCTCGGCTTTGCTGTTAAACAGGCCGATGGTTTTGATATAGGATTTCACGCCTTCCACACCCAGCTCCAGCATGGCCTTCGGCGTATTGGCGACCGGATAGAGCAGGGCGGTGGCTTTATTGACGCTCACGTCGGTAGCCTGGGCAGAGAGCAGCACGGCGATCAGCAGCTCAAACGGGGAGGTAAAATTCAGCTCCGTCGTCGGGTGCGGGTTCTCGTCCCGCAGACGGGTCAGGATCGCAATGCGCTTTTCTTTATTCATGAGGCCTTCTCGGGTGTCCCTTCCAGAACGCTGCGCTCAGCCGCGCGGCGCTTACGTTTCTCATCAATCAGGTATTTTATCGCCAGCATCATGCCGAGGCCAATAAACGCGCCAGGCGGCAGCATCGCCAGCAGGAATGGCGTATCGGTGTGGAACACTTCAATGCGCAGCGCTTTGGCCCAGCCGCCCAGCAGCGCGTCCGCGCCGTCAAACAGCGTACCGTTGCCGAGGATTTCACGCAGCGAACCCAGCACGAACATGGCGCAGGTGGCGCCCATACCAATGGAAAAACCATCCAGCGCCGACATGGCCGGGCTGTTTTTCACCGCGAAGGCTTCCGCACGCCCGACCACGATACAGTTGGTGACGATCAGGGGAATAAAGATCCCAAGCGACTGGTACAGACCGAACGCGTAAGCGTTAATCAGCATCTGGACGATACTGACCACCGACGCAATGATCATGACGTAGATCGGAATACGAATTTCCGACGGCGTCCAGCGGCGCAGGGCAGAGATGGAGAGGTTGGTCAGGGTCAGCACCAGCGTGGTCGCCAGACCCAGACCGAGCGCGTTGGTGGCGGTGGATGTCACCGCCAGCAGCGGACACATCCCCAGAAGCTGTACCAGCGCGGAGTTGTTCTTCCACAACCCCTGGACAATAACCTCTTTAACCTGGCTCATGATTACTCCTCACAGGCCGGAAGATTGTTGATTTGCGCGGGCAGCGTTTCAGCATACAGCCCGGCTCGTTTTACAGCGTTCACCACGGCACGCGGCGTGATGGTCGCGCCGGTGAACTGGTCGAACTCACCGCCATCTTTCTTCACCGCAAACGCGGTATCCTCTTCGCCATGGATCACTTTACCGGCAAAGTGCAAAATCCAGTCGCTCAGACGGGTTTCAATCTTATCGCCAAGACCCGGCGTTTCATGATGTTCCGTGACGCGGGTGCCCAGTATCGTACCGGAGAAATCGCTGCCCACAAGCAGCTGAATGGCACCGGAATAGCCGTCAGGTGCCGTCGCTTCCATCACCGCGCCTACCGGTTTATCCCCTTTGCGGGCAATAAAGAGGCGGTGCGGGCCTTTCCCCAGTTGCGGCGCGTCTACCACAAAGCAGCTTTTTTGCAGGTCATTATCATAGAAATCTGACGGGATCACCTGATCGAACAACGCTTTTTGCTGCTTCGACGCCTGCTCTTCGATCGTGGTTTTGGTCAGAGCGTTAACCAGCGCCGTCAGCCCTGTCAGGACCGCGGCGAAGACAGCCAGCGTGACGCCGTGTTTTTGCATCGTTTTTAACATGGCGAAACCCTTAGCGATGGCCGTACACGCGTGGACGCGTGTAATAGTCAATGAGCGGAACGGTAATATTGGCGAGCAGGACAGCAAACGCCACGCCATCCGGGTAACCACCGAAGCTGCGAATGAGCCAGACCAGTAACCCCGCCAGCGCGCCGAAGATCAGACGCCCGCGGTTAGTCGTGGAGGCTGTCACCGGATCCGTCAGGATAAAGAAGGCACCGAGCATGGTCGCACCGGAGAGCAAGTGCATTTGTGGGCTGGCCAGTGATTCAGGGGAGAAGACCCAGCCCAGCGTGGCGCAGACCGCCAGCGTCACCAGGAAGCTGACCGGAATATGCCAGCGAATGGCTTTCTGCTGCAGCAGGAACAGGCCGCCAAGCAGATACGCCAGGTTGACCCACTGCCAGCCGGCCCCCGCCAGCATGCCGCGATAGATGGCGGATTGCATAATCTGCTCAACGCTATGGCCGGCATGCAGGGAGGTTTTAAAGGTATCAAGCGGCGTTGCCTGGCTAATCCCGTCCACTCCCATACGCAGCGCGTTCATATCCGCTCCGAGCGCCGTATGGCCGGAAAAGATAACGTGCAGGGCATCCATGAAGCCCGGAACCGTGGCCGCAATGTCATGCGGCGGCAGCCAGCTGGTCATCTGCACCGGGAAGGAGATCAGCAGCACCACGTAGCCAATCATCGCCGGGTTAAACGGGTTATGGCCCAGTCCGCCATAGAGCTGTTTCGCAATGATCACGGCAAACACGGTGCCGAGGACCACCATCCACCACGGGGCAAACGGCGGGATACTGATGGCCAGCAGCAGGCCGGTCAGCAACGCGGAGTTGTCAGCGAGAATACGGGAGACCGCTGCCTTACGCAGCTTAAGCACCAGGGCTTCTGCCGCTAAGGCGCTGACACAGCCGAGAAGTATCTGGAACAGGGTTCCCCAGCCGAAAAACCAGCACTGAACGGCAATGCCCGGCAGGGCCGCCAGGCAAACCAGCATCATAATGCGCGATGTCTGACGCTGGTTATGGGTGTAGGGGGAACTTGCGATTCTGAAAACCATTTAATCCTCGTTAACTGCTTGCTGTGCGGCTTTCTTTGCCTGAACGCGCGCAATGGCGGCGGCGACGGCGGCTTTGCGTGGGGCATCGTTAGCGGCCTGCGGTTGCGTTTCCTGCTGCGCCGCCTTACGGGCTTTGGCGCGGGCAATGGCCGCTTCGACGGCGGCTTTACGCGGGTCGACCGGGGTTTCCGCTTCTGCCGCAGGCGTCTGCTGCGCCGCTTTACGGGCTTTAGCACGCGCAATGGCCGCTTCGACGGCCGCTTTGCGCGGATCGACCGGGTCCTGTTCTACCACCACCGGTTGCTCTCCGGCTTTGCGGGCCCTGGCGCGGGCGATTGCCGCTTCGACGGCCGCTTTGCGCGAATCGACCGCAGCATCCGCCGGGGTCGTTTGTGCTTTTTCTGCCTGACGGGCGCGAGCGGCGGCCTTGCGTGCTTCACGTGCGGCGATCGCTTCGCTGTTATCCGGCTTTTCACCCGCCGGGATCACGACAGGCTGCGCCGCATTGGCTTTTTTCTCGCGAACGCGGGCCAGTGCGGCGTTAATCGCATCCTGATCTTTCTCGCCAGGCTGAACGGCAGCCTGTTTGTGGCGCTCCTGACGGGCGAGTTTTTCGCGTTCCAGTCGCGCCTGGCGCGCTTCAAAGCGTGCTTTGGCTTCTGCGGCCCGTTTCTCTTCCATGGAGATGGCATAAATTTCAGCCTTCTCCTGACGGAAATACTGCACCAGCGGAATGTTGCTTGGGCAGACCCAGGCGCAGGCACCGCATTCGATGCAGTCGGCCAGGTTATGGGCTTTCGCTTTGTCATGCAACTGGCCTTTGCTGTACCAGTACAGCTGCTGTGGGAGCAGATCGGCAGGGCAGGCATCGGCACAGGCGCTGCAGCGGATACAGCCTTTCTCTTCCTGCTCCGCACCCATTTCGCTCGTTGAAGGCGCGAGCAGGCAGTTGGTAATTTTCACTACCGGAACGTCCAGCCACGGCAGGGTAAAGCCCATCAGGGGGCCGCCCATGATCACCATCTGGTCGCTGCCCGGGCAAAACTCAGCCTGTTCCAGCAGGTGACGCACCGGCGTACCCAGACGCGCCCAGACGTTGCCCGGGCGAGAGACCGACTCCCCGGTCAGCGTCACGACGCGCTCCGTCAGCGGCTCGCCGTCAATCACCGCACGCTTCACGGCGTAAGCGGTGCCGACGTTCTGCATCAGCACGCCGATATCTGAAGAGCGTCCGCCGTGCGGTACCTGCTTGCCGGTGAGAATTTGCGTCAGCTGTTTAGCACCGCCAGAGGGGTACTTGGTCGGGATCACGCGCAGGCTGATATCATGGCTACCCGCCAGCACGGCACGCAGCATGGAAATAGCCTGCGGTTTATTGTCTTCGATACCAATCAGCACTTCCCGCGGTTGCAGAATATGCGCGAGGATGCGGATGCCTTCCACTACCTGCGCGGCGCAGTCCTGCATCAGACGGTCGTCGGCGGTGATATAGGGTTCGCACTCGGCGGCGTTGATAATCAGCGTCTGGATCTTATCGCCACCGCCGCGCAGTTTGACCCCGGTCGGGAAGCCTGCGCCACCCAGACCGGCAACGCCGAACTGATGAATGCGTTCAATAAGCGCTTCACGGCTGCGGGCGCGGTAGTCGTTCCAGCCGTCACGTTCAATCCAGCGGTCTTCGCCGTCGGCTTCAATAATGACGCTCAGCTCTGAGAGCGCTGACGGATGCGCCACCGTATGGGGCGCAATGGCCACCACCTTACCGGAGGTGGGGGCGTGCACCGGCAGCATACGTCCGCGCCCAAAGGTCAGGGGCTGACCGCGAAGGACGGTATCGCCCTCTTTTACACACAGCTCACCCTCAGCGCCTATGTGCTGCTTCAGCGGCATGACGAAACGGGTCGCCAGCGGAATTTGACGCAGCGGGGTACCGCTGGACTGGGTTTTCATCTCCGGTGGATGGATCCCACCGTCAAAGTCCCAAATCTTCTCTTTTCTGAAAGCAGAAAATAACTTAAGCATGTTGTTCCACAGGAATGATGCGAACCGGAATGGTTTGAAGATCCCATTTCCAGCTTTCGGTAGTCGGTTCAACCGGGCGCAACTCGATACATTGCGTCGGGCAGGGGGCCACGCAGAGGTTACAGCCGGTGCACAGATCCGCCACCACGGTGTGCATGGCGCGGGTTGCGCCAACAATGGCGTCCACAGGGCAGGCCTGAATACATTTGGTGCAGCCGATGCAGTTTGCTTCGTCGATCACGGCGAGGGCACGTACCGGCTCCTGGACGTCCGCGTCGCCATCCACGGGCTGCGGGTCAACGTTCAGCAGGGCCGCAATTTTCAGCATCACCGCTTCGCCACCGGGCGCACAGCGGTTAATTTTTTCACCCTGAACCCCTACCGCTTCGGCATAGGGGCGGCAGCCAGGGTAGCCACACTGCCCGCACTGGCTTTGCGGCAAAAGCTCATCAATTTTCTCAACAACAGGATCGTCCTCTACCGCGAAACGGCGGGAGGCGTAGCCCAGGATAAGGCCAAACGCCAACCCCAGAACGCTGATAGAGGCGATGGCAATCCAGATAGCATTCATTACAACTTCACCAGACCACTAAAGCCCATAAAGGCCAGAGACATTAAACCGGCGGTCACCAGTGCAATCGCGTTACCGCGGAAGGGCGCAGGGATATCCGCTGCGGCCAGGCGCTCGCGAATGGAGGCGAACAGCACCATGACCAGAGAGAAACCGACTGCCGCAGAGAAACCATACAGCGCCGACTGCATAAAATTGTGGCCAAGGTTGATGTTCAGCAGCGCCACGCCGAGTACCGCGCAGTTGGTGGTGATCAGCGGCAGGAAGATACCCAGCAGGCGATAGAGCGCCGGGCTGGTTTTGCGCACCACCATTTCGGTAAACTGCACCACCACTGCGATAACCAGGATAAAGGCCAGCGTGCGAAGATAGGTTAACCCCAGCGGGATGAGGATCCACGTATCAATCCACCACGCGCAGATGGACGCCAGCGTCATCACGAAGGTCGTCGCCAGCCCCATCCCCATTGCCGTTTCCAGCTTTTTGGAAACGCCCATAAACGGGCACAGGCCAAGGAACTTCACCAGAACGAAGTTGTTAACCAGCACGGTGCCGACAAAGAGCAGTAAGTAATCGGTCATTATTTAGCCTGAAATAAAAAAGCCGCCTATTATCGGATAAACCCACGCAGGCGACAACAGGTTATCTGTAAGGTTATTACGGGTTCACAAAGGTGTTTTTCACCCGCGTTGAACGCTTGAAATAGGGCACCAGCAGCGCCGCGGCCAGCAGAGGGAAAAGCAGCTGACGGACGGCCAGGGCATCAGAAACGGGCGAAAATGCAAAGGCCTTCACCGCCAACAGAACCGAAATCAGCAGCCAGATAATGTAGTGTTTAGGCACGCTTTTGCGGCGCTTAAAGAAGGCGATCGTCAGCCACAGCGTGTAGTACCACATCCCAATCGCGAAAACGAACGATACAAACCACATCGCAATATTAAGCACGCTTTGCGACATCAGGGTCTGAATGGCATGAGGGGTAATCAGCGCGGTGGTATAAAGCAACAGCGCAAGTGATGCGCTTAATAAAGCAACCAGCAGCCATGCCAGTGGGGCGATTAACCAGCCTCCAATGCGTTCTCCAGGCGTTGCGGTCATGAACTCTCCCATAATCTGCGCGAAATGTTGTACAGCCAGTTTGCAGGGCGGAGAGTATATAACATTTCGCGCGGATGGCTACTTTCTTATAGAACGTAACGCCAGACAGACTTCGGTACTTCACCCACATTGAACAAACGACCTCCGGACACCAGCTCCGCTCGACGATGATCGGCGGCGCGATACATATTGATGATCTCCTGATTATCCGACAGGGTGTAGTTCAGATGGTCAAACAGTTTTTCCAGGCTCTCAAGCGAATTGATCTTGCGAAATTTTAATAAATAGTCCTGAACTGTCATATTAATAAGTTTCCATATAAAAGATGTGTAATACCCGTTAAGGTAATTTGTTCGAATAATAAACGGATTAATAAAGACGTAAACAGCCCACTCAGGTAACGCGACGAAATTAGGAGTTTTCTTTGCTGAAATTCAGGCATCAGAAGATGCCTGGAAGAGAAGGTTAACCGTGTTCACCAGGGCTGGCAATACGTAACTGACATATTATGTCACTCTTTATTGCCGTAACCGGTTACTTAGGTTGGGCGACAGTGACAGGCTCCGGCGGCTGGTAGTTATCGATATGGCTGGCGACGCCAAGCAAAATGACCGATACCCCAAGAACAATCCATCCCGCTAATTCAATGATTCGATTAATAATTGACGTCATGATTCGTAATTGTACTTTATCCATAAAGACCGGGTGCAAATGTTACAGCGAGCTTTTCCCGACGGCAAGGGCTTTGGGAACGGTTCCCCTAAACAAAATCAGCAGGTTAATACTATGTAACAAAAACAACCGACACAACCTGCTATTTTAAGTCATATGGCTCATTATTAATCTGTGGTAATGCCAGACTACCCAGTGTGAAATAAGAACGTCATAAAAGAGGATGGCACTATGAGTGATAATATCCGCGTCGGGCTTATTGGATACGGCTACGCGAGCAAAACGTTTCATGCGCCTCTGATAGCCGGAACGCCGGGGATGGCGCTGGCGGCAGTCTCCAGCAGCGATGCCGCTAAAGTTCATGCCGACTGGCCTTCCGTGCCGGTTGTCTCTGAGCCTAAACATCTTTTCAACGATCCGAACATTGATTTAATCGTTATCCCCACGCCGAACGATACCCACTTTCCGCTGGCAAAAGCCGCGCTGGAAGCCGGTAAACACGTGGTGGTGGATAAGCCCTTCACCGTGACGTTGTCACAGGCTCGCGAGCTGGATGCGCTGGCGAAGAGTCTGGGCAGGTTGCTGTCGGTTTTCCATAACCGCCGCTGGGACAGCGACTTTCTGACGGTAAAAAGGCTTCTCGGTGAGGGTACGTTAGGCGAAATCCTCTTTTTTGAATCGCACTTTGACCGCTTCCGCCCACAGGTACGCAACCGCTGGCGCGAGCAGGCCGGTCCGGGCAGCGGCATCTGGTACGATTTAGCCCCGCATCTGCTGGATCAGGCCGTGAATCTTTTTGGCCTGCCGGTGAGCATGACGGTCGATCTGGCCCAGCTCAGGCCCGGGGCGCAGACCACGGATTACTTCCACGCCGTGTTAAGTTACCCGCAGCGACGGATAGTGCTGCACGGCACGATGGTCGCGGCCGCGGAATCCGCCCGTTATATTGTCCACGGCACGCGCGGGAGCTATGTGAAATTTGGCCTCGATCCCCAGGAGGACCGGCTGAAAAATGGCGAGCGTTTGCCGCAGGAAGACTGGGGCTACGATATGCGCGACGGCGTTGTCACGCGGGTCGAAGGTGAAGAGCTGGTCGAGGAAACCCTGCTGACAATCCCGGGTAACTATCCGGCGTATTACGCGGCCATTCGCGATGCGCTGAACGGCTCGGGGGAGAACCCGGTGCCAGCCAGCCAGGCGATTCAGATTATGGAGCTGATTGAACTGGGGATTGAATCTGCCAAACATCGCGCCACGCTTTGTCTGGCATAAGTTTTAACTATTTTGTAGGCCGGGTAAGCGTCAGCGCCACCCGGTAACGGTGTTAACCGCGAGCCACTTTATCTTTCAACGCCTGCTTCTCTGCAGGCGTCAGGAAGGCCATTTCCAGCCCGTTGATCTGCGCCTGACGGATCTGTTCGCGGCTCAGGCCCGCCTGCGGTGCGGCGATGTTGTACTCATGGATAATATCCACCCCCTGTACCGCCGGATCGTCCGTGTTCAGCGAGGCCAGTACGCCGTGCTCCAGGAACGTTTTCAGCGGGTGCTGGGCAAGCGTCGCCACGGTGCTGGTCTGAATATTGGACGTCAGACAGGACTCAATCCCGATACGCTGCTCTGCCAGGAAATCCATCAGGGCGCGATCTTCCACCGCCTTCACGCCGTGACCGATACGCTCGGCACCCAGCTCACGGATGGCCTGCCAGATGCTTTCCGGGCCTGCGGCTTCCCCGGCGTGAACGGTAACATGCCAGCCGGCATCGCGCGCGCGGTTGAAATGGGAGAGGAACAGGCTGCCCGGGAAGCCCAGCTCATCACCGGCAAGATCGACGGCGGTGATGGCATCGCGATGGGCCAGCAGCGCCTCCAGCTCCTGCAGGCAGGCGGCTTCGCCGAACGTACGGCTCATAATGCCAATCAGGCGGGCCTGAACATCGAAGGCTTTACAGCCTTCACGCACGCCTTCAATGACAGCTTCCACCACGCCCGCAACGGGCAGGTTGTGGGTCATCGCCATATAGCCCGGCGAGAAGCGCAGTTCGACATAGTGCAGACCGTTGCGGGCCGCATCTTCAATGTTCTCGAACGCTACGCGACGGCAGGCATCAAGCGAGGCCAGCATCTTTACGCCCCAGTCGAGTTTGCTCAGGAAGCTGACCAGATCCGGTTCATTTGAGGTGACCTGTACGTGGGGGATCAGGGCATCAAGCGTTTGAGCGGGGAGCGTTAAATTGAACTGGCGGCCAAGATCGAGAATGGTTTGGGCACGAATGTTACCGTCAAGGTGACGATGAATATCAGTTAAAGGCAGGCGTGTATCAATCATGGTCGCACTCTTTTCTGGTTAAAGTGCGCCATATTATAAAAACAAAACGGGGTAAAAAGCTATTTGCGCAAGGGAGTATTCCGTTGCGCAAACTGATTACCGCAGCGTGTTAATGCCGGCGATGAGGCGCTGAACCCCTTGCTCCAGCTTGCTGCGCGGACAGCCCGCATTCAAACGTACGAAGCCGTTTCCCTCTTTTCCGTAGGTATATCCCGGCATGATGGCGACTTTTTGCTGCTCGATCAGCACTTTTTGCAGCGACCGATCGTCAAGGTTCAGCGGGCGCAGGTCAATCCACGCGAGATAGGTCGCCTCTGGCGGCTGCCAGTTCAGTTTCGGAAAAGCGCTGTTTAATTCGCGAGCGATATACAACAAATTGTCTTCGAGATATTGGCGTAAGGCATCCAGCCAGGGAGCCCCCTGCTGATAGGCCGCGATATGGGCCGTCAGCGCCAGCACGGAGGGGGAAGAGAGCCCGTCGCGGCCTTTCAGGGCGCTGAGATAGCCGTTGCGGCTCGCTTCATCGCCAATGAGGCCGTAAGCCCCGGTGAGCGCCGGAATATTAAAGCTTTTCGAGCCGGAGGTCAGAAGCGCCCATTTGCCACGCGCCACCGCGCTCCATGGCGTGTGACGATGTTCGCTCCACACCATATCCATATGGATTTCATCGCTGATCACCGCCACGTCATAGCGCGCGCACAGTTCAGCCATGTGCGTCAGTTCATCCCGCGTCCAGACTTTGCCGGTAGGGTTTTGCGGGCTGCACAGCAGCAAAATTTTATTTTCCGGTTTCGCCAGGGCTGCTTCAAGGGCCGCCATATTCCCCTGCCAGCCTGACGCCTGCTTTTCCATCTCAACCGCCACAACACGACGCGCGTTACCCTCGATGGCTTTATAAAACGCATCGTAGGCCGGGGTGTGCACCACCACGCCGTCGCCAGGGTTTGACCAGAGCCGTATCAGCTCGGAGACCATGTAGATAACGGAAGGGCCATAGACCACGCTTTCAGTATCAATCTGGCAGCTAAAGCGTTGCTCAAACCAGTGCGCGATGGCGGCGAGAAATTCATCATTTTTCCAGCGGCTGTAGCCGAACACGCCGTGATGAATACGCTCATGCAGCGCGTCGGTAATGCAGGGGGCGGTAGCGAAATCCATATCCGAGATGGTGAAGGGCAGTAAATCGGCCGCGCCAAAACGGTCGGCGACATAGTCCCACTGCGTACACCAGGTGCCGTGACGATCCACGACGGTTGAGAAATCAAACATGCTTTAATCCTTAACGTAAAACCCCCTCAAGGTGAGGGGGCTGAGGCATCAGGCTTCAACTGTTCGCATCAGGGTGGCCAGTTCATCTTTCACTGACTGCACCTGCGGGCCGATAACCACCTGCAAATTGTGCTGATTAAGTTGTACCACGCCGATGGCCCGGTTGGCTTTCAGGGCGTTGGTGTCCACTTTGGACATATCCGCCACCGACAGACGCAGGCGGGTAATACAGTTATCCAGAGAGGTAATGTTATCCGCACCGCCCAGCGCCGCCAGAATGGCCGGGGTGTTATAGCCGGATTTCCCCACGGTTCCTGCAACCGCCTGTTCCACGCTGGTGGCCGTATCGGTATCGCGGCCCGGCGTTTTCAGGTTAAAGCGGGTGATGGCGAAGCGGAAGATGCCGTAGTACACCGCGAACCAGATCGCCGCCACAACCGGCACCAGGTACCACTTAGTGGAGAGTCCGTGCAGGATGCCGAACACCACGAAGTCGATCACGTTGCCGTCGGTGTTGCCGATGGTGACGCCGAGCACCGCCATCACGGTAAAGCCCAGACCGGTCAGCACCGCGTGGATGAGATACAGCACCGGCGCGACAAACAGGAACAGGAATTCGATGGGCTCAGTGGTTCCGCCCACGACGCAGGCGATCACGCCGGAAATCAGCAGTCCTTTAATTTTATGGCGGTTTTCCGGGCGTGCACAGTGGTACATCGCCAGCGCGGCGCCAGGCAGACCGCCGAGGAAGGCCGGCATTTTACCCTGAGACAGGAAACGGGTTGCGCTTTCAGAGAACCCGTGGGTGGTCGGGCAGCTCAGCTGTGCCTGAAAAATGGTCAGCGCACCGCTCACATCGTGACCGCACACCTCCATGGTGCCGCCCGCTTCGGTAAAGCGGATCAGCGCCACCAGGATATGCTGCAGGCCAAACGGCAGCAGCAGACGTTCGCCGGTGCCGAAGATCATCGGACCAAAATCGCCCGCGCCGTTAATGATGCGGCCAATGCCGTTAATGCCCATCGCGAAGACCGGCCAGATCAGCGGAATGATCAAACCAAACAGGCCCATCACCACCAGGGTGATAATCGGCACAAAGCGGGTACCGCCGAAGAAGGCCAGCGCATCCGGCAGACGGATATTGTGGAAACGCTCGTGCAGCATCCAGATAATCACCCCGGCGATCACCGCCCCGAGGATCCCGGTATCAATAGACTGGATACCAATCACGCTCTGAATATTGTTGGCTTTCAGTACCGCCGCGTCGGTGGTAGGCAGAATGCCTTTCGCGGTCAGCCAGAAGTTAACCGCGAGGTTCATTACGGCGTAACCCACAAATCCGGCGAATGCCGCGACGCCTTTGTTCTCGCGGGCCAGGCCCAGTGGGATAGCGATACAGAACATAACGGGGAGGAAGCTGAAGGCGAAGGAGCCGACTTTACTCATCCAGATAAAGATCGCCTGCAGCGCGGGCGCGCCGAGGAACGGGATCAGGGTGATGACGTCTTTACTGCTTAACGAGCTGCCGATGCCGAGCATGATCCCGCAGAACGAGAGGAGCGCCACGGGCAGCATAAAGGTTTTACCCAGTTGCTGGAAAAATTCCCACAGCGATATTTTTTGTGCTGCTTTCGCCGTCATAAAACGACTCCTTTATTGTTAAAATCAGTTTGCCTGCTTCAATGCTGCGAGAAGATAAAACGTTTTATCAAACTTTAGTGCGCTCTGTATCACATTCTCAGGCTTTGACTGGTAGTATAAAGATAACGTATTGATAAAACGTTTTACCGATCTCATTTCAGGGAGTCACGCCGACACATGGCTGTAGCGAAAAAAATCACCATTAATGATGTCGCGCTGGCGGCGGGGGTTTCCGTCAGCACCGTTTCGCTGGTGCTGAGCGGAAAAGGACGTATCTCACCCGCAACCGGCCAGCGGGTTAACGAGGCGGTTGAGCAACTGGGCTTTGTGCGTAACCGCCAGGCATCGGCGCTGCGCGGCGGGCAGAGTGGGGTGATTGGCCTGATTGTCCGCGACCTGACGTCACCGTTCTATGCGGAGCTGACAGCAGGGCTAACGGAAGCCCTTGAAGCGCAGGGGCGAATGGTCTTTTTGCTGCATGGCGGACGCGAGGCCGATCAGCTTCTCTCCCGTCTCGATATGCTGCTGACCCAGGGGGTGGACGGGGTGATCGTCGCCGGCGCGTCGGGCGTGGGCAGCGAGTTGTGCGAGCGTGCCGCCGAAAAAGGCGTGCCGCTGGTGTTTGCCTCCCGCGCCAGCTATCTCGACGAGGCCGACACGCTGCGCCCGGATAACATGCAGGCCGCGCAAATGTTGACCGAGCATCTGATCCGCCGCGGGCACCAGCGCATTGCCTGGCTGGGCGGCAAAAGTTCATCCCTGACGCGGGCTGAGCGGGTAGGCGGCTACTGCGCAACGCTGATCAAGTATGGCCTGCCGTTCCACAGTGAATGGGTTGTGGAGTGTGAATCCAGTCAGAAGAAAGCGGCGGAAGCGATAGGTGCGCTGCTGCGCAGCAGCCCGACGATCAGCGCCGTGATTTGCTATAACGACGTGATTGCCATGGGCGCCTGGTTTGGCCTGATCCGCGCCGGGCGTCAGAGCGGCGAGGGCGGGGTGGAAACGTTCTTCGGCCATCAGGTGGCGCTGGGGGCGTTCGCCGACGTCGGCGAAAACGCGCTCGACGATCTGCCGATCGTCTGGGCCACGACCCCTGCGCGGGAGATGGGCTACACCCTGGCAGACAGGATCATGCAGCGCATCGACAATACGGATGTCCAGGCCGGGCACCAGATTGTGGCGGCGCGGTTAGTGACGGTGAAATAGACACCTCGGCATATTGCCCGGCGATGCTGCGCTTGCACGGTCCTACAACGGCCCGGAATATAGGCCGGGTCAGGCGCAGCCGCCACCCGGCGGTACTATTTGGAAGCATGCTCGCTAATCCGCAAGTAACCCCATGTAAATCACAGCCCGTTATTTCTTTCCATCCTTATTCCGCTTATGGTGCATCCACTGCGGCAAACTCCGTAGTCAGGCGTGGAAACCTGTTTCAGCACACGATGATACAGATAATTAAATCCACGGAGACTTCTTTATGGCTACGATCCCAACTCTTTCTAACCCTCATTCCACTGACAGTATTGTCTGCCAACTTCTTGACCTGCCGATATCCTCAACGCAGGATCTCTTCGAACTGACGGATTGCTGCTGCGCTTTTGTTAATGTACTGCTGGAAACTCACGACAAAGCAGAGCGCTTAGCACTGTGTGGCCGTCTGGCATTTGCTATTGAGTAGCTGAAAAATCGATGCGATGAGGATTTACCGTCTCATCTGATTGAGAAACTGAGTACAGCGTTACCCGCGCGATCCTGTATGCCGGATTGCTGGCAAGATACTGCGATGCTGGTGGGGTATGCTCAGGCACTTAATCAGGCTTTGTTGAGCCAGACTCTGGCGAGCGCTGTCTCGCAAGAACTTGCCGGGTTATTGCATGACCTGATTTATCTCCTGGCTGACTATGTCAGAGAACCTTACCTGCTGCGCTGAGGTCATGCCCGGCGGCGCTGCGCTTGCACGGGCCTACAACGGCCCGGAATCGTAGGCCGGGTAAGCGTCAGCGCCACCCGGCAATAAAAAACCCCTCGCATGAGGGGTTTTGACGTTTACTGTTGTGGCGCTGCTGGTTCGGCTGGCGCTGCGGGTTCAGCCGGTTCCGGCGCGCCCAGAGCAGGCATACCAAACATGCCGACAAAGTCATCCAGCGGCATTTTGTCGCCGTTGAGCGTCACCTGGCCGTTGGCATACTGCAGGCTGGTGGAGATGGTGTTGTTGTCCACCTTGGTGATGCGGAACATCTGGCCCATTGCCGCCAGACCTTTCACCTGCTGATTCGCCAGCTTGCCAGCATCTTCATCGCCGTAGCCTTCCAGCTTCGCAATCTGGGTCATAAACTCGGTGGCCATATCCATCGGGATAGTCAGCTTGCTGTCGAGGGACTTCACGCTGCGATCCACTTCCTGTGCCAGCGTCTGAGGTTCACCCGTGGCGGTTGCCGGATCTTTCAGGAACAGAGAGAGGTTGAAGCTGGTTTCGCCTTTGCTGTTTTTCCAGCTCAGCGGCGCAACGGTGACCACCGGCTCGCCTTTCAGCAGGATTGGCAGGTTGTTGAACAGTACCGCCATAGCCTGCTGCTGGTACACCTCCGGGTTCTGCTGCAGCGCGGCATCGGTCAGCAGCGCCTGGCTCTCTTTGCTGTATTTCTGGCTAAATTCGTGCCACGCCTGGCCGTCGATATTGCCGATTTTCAGCGAAAACTTGCCGGTGCCCAGATCCTGATTCTGGACTTTCAGGCTCTTCAGCGTGTAATCCAGCTGGGTGTTGATGTTTTTGCCGTCTTTAGACACGTCGGATTTGCCGTCGATGTTCATGCCTTCCAGCACGGCCATCTCTTTACCTTCAATGGCAATCGCAATCTTGTCGACAGACAGTTTCTGATCGCCGATGCGCTCTTTAAAGTCGGTCATTCGGCTGTTGCCGTCGGCTTTCAGATTGTTAAAGGTGAGCTGAACTTTTTGGTTATATTCGTTTACGGCATCGACCAGGCCACTTTCCGCTTCACCCGTCAGAGATAACACGTTCCCGTCGCGGTCAGTATCAACCTGGAAATTGCCGCCGCTAAAGGCGACTTTCTCATTCTCTTTCTCGTAGTTCAGCGCTTTCAGCGCGATATCAGAACGGGTATCACCGGAGTAGCTAATGCGGGTGTTAATATCGAAAGGTGATTCATTCTTCGCCAGATCAAACAGCGGTTTGGTCAGGTCGTTGTTCACCAGAACAGTATGAACGGACGCCATCGACGGGATCAGGTTAAACGACTTTAACTGCGCCAGCGGGAATGGACCGTGGCTCACCACTTCATTCAGCACCACGCTCTGACTCGGCTTCAGCCAGCCGTTTTCATTACCGGCAACCGGCTTCACCACCAGCTGCATATGGCTGGTGAACACACCGCGCTGATAATTCTGGTAGCTCAGCTCTACGCCCGCTTCCGGTGCGCTGCCCTTAATTTCGCTGTTAGCCTGCGCCACCATCTCAGCCAGACGGCTTTCCAGCTGTTTCCCGGTATACCAGGAGGCACCCGTCCAGACCACGCCTAACGCTACAATCACTCCAACCGCTACGACCGATTTTTTCATTGCGACTATCCCTAAAATGAAACCAGGCGGTTGAAACCGCCCGGAGATATAAAACCTGCCACTAGCTTAGCAAGAGTTGTTAAAAAATTCAGTAAGTGCCTATAGCTTATTAAAAACGCGCGCCAGACGACCGGTGCCACTTACGCTTACCGGAGACTCATTCGCCGCAACAAACGCCGATTCACCCGGTTTCAGCACCAGACGCTCGCTATTTTTATGCAGAGTAGCTTCGCCCTCCACGCAGAACAGGATCGCCGCGCTCTCCTGCGCGATGGTCGTTTCTGTCTGGCTCAGGTCATGCAGCGAGAAAGCGAAATCCTCAACCGGGATCGGGAAGTCCAGCTCTGCGCCCTTTTTCACTGGCTGAGTCAGCAGCTCTGCGGCAGGTTTCGCCACGAACTTCACGTTAGCAACCAGTTCAGGGATGTCGATGTATTTCGGCGTCAGGCCCGCGCGTAGCACGTTGTCGGAGTTGGCCATCACTTCCAGCGCCACGCCCTGCAGGTAGGCGTGCGGGGTTTCCGCGAACAGGAACATCGCTTCGCCCGGGTTCAGCTTCACCACGTTCAGCAGCAGAGGAGAGAACAGGCCGCTGTCGTCCGGGTAGAACTCGGAGATCAGGCGAATGGTGTCCCACGGTTCACCTTGCTGCGTGGTCAGGGCTGCTTTCAGCACCGCCAGCGCGTGGGATTTCTCGTCACCCTGCATGTTAAGCAGGCTGGCAAACAGCTGGCTCAGGCCTTCAGCATTGGGGTTTTCGAGGAAGTGGGCGATAGCGTTATTGGCACCTGCGACCGGTTGCAGCAGGGAGATAATCTCTGAAAACTCGCGGAAGGCGTTCATCGCCAGGAACGGAGTCAGCGCGAACACCAGCTCCGGCTTATGGTTTGGATCTTTGTAGTTACGCTCGGCAGCGTCTAACGGAATACCGGCCGCATTCTCTTTCGCAAAGCCCATTTCAGAGGCTTTCTTATTCGGGTGGACCTGGATGGAGAGCGGCTGGTCGGCGCACAGCACTTTAAACAGGAACGGCAGTTCGCCAAAGCGCTGAGCCACCTTATCGCCCAGCAGCGCGGCTTCATCGGCATCAATGACGTCACGCAGGCTGTGCACCTGACCGCTGGCGTCTTCAATTTTTGAGCTGCTCTTCGGGTGCGCACCCATCCACAGTTCTGCCATCGGCAGGTTGTTCGGGTTCGCGATACCGTAGAGATCCGTTAACGCAGTTTTACTTCCCCAGGCGTAGTTTTGCACTGAGTTGATGAGTTTTTGCATTATCAAGCCCTGATTCAAATGTGGAATAAACTTCGGGTATTAAAGCAATAAACCACCGGGAAGTAACCTGTGGATGTAAAAAGTCGTACTAGTCTCAGTTTTTGTTAAAAAATTGTGTAGGATAAGCTGACTCGCTTTTAAGCGGGCAGCGGAACATCTGCCCAAATAATCAGACTGAAGCAGTAAGTGAGAGAACAATGTCGAACAAACCCTTCCATTATCAGGATCCTTTCCCGCTGAGTAAGGATCAGACCGAATACTATCTGTTAACCCGCGATCACGTCTCTGTCTCTGAGTTTGAAGGACAAGAGATCCTGAAGGTCGATCCGCAGGCGCTGACGCTGCTGGCGCAGCAGGCTTTTCACGACGCCTCGTTCATGCTCCGTCCTGCACACCAACAGCAGGTGGCCGATATCCTGAGCGATCCGGAGGCCAGCGAAAACGATAAATACGTTGCCCTGCAGTTCCTGCGTAACTCCGATATCGCGGCAAAAGGCATTCTGCCAACCTGCCAGGACACCGGCACGGCAATCATCGTCGGGAAAAAAGGCCAGCGCGTCTGGACCGGCGGCGGCGATGAAGCGGCGCTGGCGCACGGCGTTTACAACACCTACACCGAAGACAACCTGCGCTATTCGCAGAACGCGCCGCTGGACATGTACAAAGAGGTCAACACCGGCACCAACCTGCCTGCACAGATTGACCTCTACAGCGTGGACGGCGACGAGTACAAATTCCTCTGTATCGCCAAAGGCGGCGGTTCAGCCAACAAGACCTATCTCTACCAGGAAACCAAAGCGCTGCTCACCCCGGGTAAGCTGAAGAACTATCTGGTGGAAAAAATGCGCACCCTCGGTACCGCGGCGTGCCCGCCGTACCATATCGCGTTTGTGATTGGCGGTACGTCGGCGGAAAGCACGCTGAAAACCGTGAAGCTGGCCTCGACCAAATACTACGACGGCCTGCCGACAGAAGGTAACGAGCACGGCCAGGCGTTCCGCGACGTTCAGCTTGAACAGGAACTGCTGGAAGAAGCGCGCAATCTGGGCCTCGGTGCGCAGTTTGGCGGTAAATACTTCGCCCACGACGTGCGCGTGATCCGTCTGCCGCGTCACGGTGCATCCTGTCCGGTCGGGATGGGCGTGTCCTGCTCCGCGGATCGTAACATCAAGGCGAAGATCAACCGTGAAGGCGTGTGGATCGAAAAACTGGAAAACAACCCGGGTAAATACATCCCGGAAGAACTGCGTAAAGCGGGTGAGGGCGAAGCGGTTCGCGTTGATCTGAACCGTCCGATGAAAGAGATCCTGGCGCAGCTTTCACAGTATCCGGTCTCGACTCGTCTCTCCCTCAACGGCACCATTATCGTGGGCCGCGACATCGCACACGCGAAGCTGAAAGAGCGTCTGGACAACGGCGAAGGGCTGCCGCAGTACATTAAAGATCATCCGATCTACTACGCGGGCCCGGCGAAAACGCCTGAGGGCTATGCTTCTGGCTCGTTAGGCCCCACCACGGCCGGGCGTATGGACTCGTACGTTGACCAACTGCAGGCTAACGGCGGCAGCATGATTATGCTGGCAAAAGGCAACCGTAGTCAGCAGGTGACGGACGCGTGCCACAAGCACGGCGGCTTCTACCTCGGCAGCATCGGCGGCCCGGCTGCGGTGCTGGCGCAGGGCAGCATCAAGAGTCTGGAGTGTGTGGAATACCCGGAACTGGGTATGGAAGCTATCTGGAAAATCGAAGTGGAAGACTTCCCGGCGTTTATCCTCGTGGATGACAAAGGCAACGACTTCTTCAAACAGATCCAGTCCTCTCAGTGTTCGGCCTGTGTGAAGTAATTCTGTAAATTGCCGGGTGGCGGCTGTGCCTTACCCGGCCTACGTGTCTGGTAGGTCGGGTAAGCGTCAGCGCCGCCCGACACCAAAAAGAGCGCACAAAGCGCCATAACGTTTCTCAGAAGTCATCAATACTTATCCCTTAAGCATGTGAGCAATCCCTCTTTTGTTATCAAGGAGAAAGTAATGACAACGGTACGCCATGAGAAAGATTCTATGGGCGCCATCGAGGTTCCGGCCGACAAGCTCTGGGGCGCGCAAACCCAGCGTTCGCTCGAGCATTTCCGTATTTCGACCGAGAAAATGCCCGTCTCGCTGATTCAGGCGCTGGCCCTCACCAAACGGGCAGCCGCGAAAGTTAACCAGGATTTAGGCCTGCTGGCGGCCGACAAAGCCACCGCCATCATGAATGCCGCCGACGAAGTGCTGGCGGGCAAGCACCCCGACGAATTCCCCCTTGCCATCTGGCAGACCGGTTCCGGCACGCAAAGCAATATGAACATGAACGAGGTGCTGGCAAACCGGGCCAGTGAGCTGCTGGGCGGCGTGCGTGGCATGGAGCGTAAGGTCCATCCAAACGATGACGTCAACAAAAGCCAAAGTTCTAATGACGTCTTCCCCACAGCGATGCACGTGGCGGCGGTGATTGCACTTCGCGAACAGCTTATCCCGCAGCTCAACGTCCTCAAATCCACGCTTAATGACAAGGCGCAGGCCTTCCGCGATATCGTTAAAATTGGCCGTACGCACCTGCAGGACGCCACGCCGCTGACGCTCGGCCAGGAGATTTCCGGCTGGGTGGCGATGCTGGAACACAATCTGAAGCATATTGAGAACAGCCTGCCGCATCTGTCGGAGCTGGCGCTCGGCGGCACGGCGGTGGGGACCGGGTTAAATACCCATCCGGAGTACGCGGTGCGCGTGGCGAAGGAGCTTGCTGCCATTACCGGTCAGCCGTTTGTCACGGCGCCCAATAAGTTCGAAGCGCTGGCGACCTGCGATGCGCTGGTTCACACCCACGGTGCGCTGAAAGGGCTGGCGGCCTCGCTGATGAAAATTGCCAATGACGTGCGCTGGCTGGCCTCAGGCCCGCGCTGCGGCATTGGTGAAATCAGCATTCCGGAAAACGAGCCGGGCAGTTCTATCATGCCGGGTAAAGTGAACCCGACCCAGTGCGAAGCCATGACCATGCTCTGCTGTCAGGTGATGGGCAACGACGTGGCCGTCAACATGGGCGGTGCATCCGGCAACTTCGAGCTGAACGTCTATCGCCCGATGGTGATCCACAACGTTCTGCAATCAATTCGTCTGCTGGCGGATGGGATGGAGAGCTTTAACGAGCACTGCGCGGTGGGCATTGAGCCAAATCGCGAGCGCATCAGCCAGCTGTTGAATGAGTCTCTGATGCTGGTGACTGCACTCAATACCCATATCGGCTACGACAAGGCCGCCGAGATCGCCAAAAAAGCGCATAAGGAGGGGCTGACGCTGAAAGCCTCCGCCCTGGCGCTGGGCTATCTGACGGAGGCGGAATTTGACGCCTGGGTACGCCCGGAAGCGATGGTCGGCAGTCTGAAATAATCATTCCGCCACATACAGGTGCAACCGCGGAATAATCAGCTGAAGCGGTTGCGCCTGGGGTCTGTAACGGTGCTGGACATTTTCAGCATCGTAATTCAACAGCTCACCAATGTCCGGCACGATGGCACCCTGATCGGCATCATAAAGCGCAATCAAAGGCGTCGGGCAGGCATACTGCACCTGTTTTTGCTGACCGGAATACCAGACGCGGGCGATAGGCTGAACTTTCACCGGGCGCTTGATCTTGAGGCGCGTCTTTGCCGGTAGCGACGCGATGCTGTGATATTCCTGCTCCAGGCGCTCAATCCACTGCTCGCGTGACCACGGTGCGACGGTGCGTGGCGTCTTCAGACTTTTTTCCAGCTGGGCCAGAATTTCATCCCGGGTGAAATTCTTAATGATGTGCTTATTCGCCCAGCCGAAACGCAGCGTGGCGGGGTGACGCAGTACCGTCAGGGTGCGGTAGGCATTAAGGGTTATCAGGCCCGGAAGCTGACGGTGCACCCACTCAAACCGGGCGGCAGGGGCCAGGCCCGACTCTTCGGTGATGATTTTTTCAAAGGTCGCTTTCAGGGTGTTGATGTGGGCAATCTGGGTTTCCAGCGCTTCACGCGCTGCGGCATCGGTTTGCAGGCAGATCACACCCGGCAGACGCACGGCCGCCTTGCTGCTGCGCTGTTCTGACTGCTGCTGGATAAAGAGATGGCGGTAGTGCTTCATCGCCAGCTCACAGGCGGCGTTGCCGATGTGCTGTTTCACCTCGATGGTATCCAGCGGATCGTGCTCGGCCCCTTTGGCCACATCGGGCAGGGTAAAGACGCGCGCGGCCAGCAGACGGCAGGCCTGCAAACGTTCTGTCAGGGTCAGTAGCTCGTGTTCTATTTCGCGAAAGGTGCTGTTCAGCCTTTCGATAAGATCGTAGGATGCCATAAACACTCTCATTAGTTACAACATACTTATCATATAGCACAGCACGCCGGGTCAGGCCAGCGTGCGGTTTAGGTCAGGCAGGAACGGGAAGGGCGATGTTATGGTACACGGGCCAGCTAAAGCAGAAGCGCGCGCCGCCGAGTTCGCTCTCCTCGCAATGCACGGTGCCGCCCATGGCCTGGGCGATAGAGTAAACAATCGCCAGCCCCAGTCCACATCCACCGGTGGCGCGATCGCGGCTGGGGTCTAAACGTACAAACGGTTCAAACACGGTTTCGCGTGCTTCCGGGGCAATTCCCGGGCCGTCATCCTCAACCGTCAGGCTGGCCTGATTGCCCTGCACATCCAGGCCAATCTGGAGCGTACTTTCACTGTAGCGCAGGGCGTTGTTGATCAGATTGTCCAGCACGCGCTCCATCAGGCGCATATCGAGCGCGCCGTAATCACCTTGCGTGACGCGCGTGCGCAGCGTGCGCTGCGGGTTCACGCTCTGGACATCATCAATGTGGGTTTGCAGCCAGTCAGGCAGGTCCGGCGTGCTGAGGTTGAGTTCGTTCTGCGGGCGGTCGAGGCGCGCGTAAGTAAGCAGCTCCTCAATCAGCGCTTCAAGCTGACCAATATCGCGGTTAAGCGCCTGAGACTCTGATTCCGTCAGATTCTCGCTCATCTCCAGACGGTAGCGCAGGCGAACCAGCGGCGTACGCAGCTCGTGCGCAATCCCGTCAATCAATTGCTTCTTGCTGGCGATAAGGGCATTGATATTATCGGCCATCTGGTTGAAGGCCACGCCCAGTCGTTCAAAGCTGGAACCGCTGTCGAAGTGGATACGCTCGGTAAAATGCCCCTCGCCAAAACGCTGCGCGGCGGATTCGAGTTTCAGCATGTCCTGCCAGTGTGGGCGCATCCAGATAAAGACCGGAAACGCCAGTGAAATGGCAATAAAGGCCATCAACGCCATGTCCAGCAGACGCATCTGGTGCAGATAATAGAGATAGGGCACCGGCCCGACGGCCAGCACGTAGTGGCTGCGAGGAATACGCTGGATAAAGGTATATTTCTCATCCAGCGCGACGATGTCGCCCTCGCGCAGACGCTGCATGGCGGGCGGATCGAGTTCGAAATCTTTCAACGGCTCGATGCGTAAATCGAACGACAGATTCAGATCCAGCTCTTTCAGGGTTTTCGCCCAGTCGTGTGGCGGGATCTCTCTCAGCTCGCTGCGCATCAGATAGAGCGAGCTTTTCATCAGGTCATCCAGCGACTGTCTGCCCGCACGTTCGGCGGTAAACTTATAAACCAGTCCGACCAGCATGGTCATCACGAGGAAGCAGACAAACAGTAAAAGATAAAACTGCACAAACAGCTTTTTCATTGGATCTCACCGCAAAAACGCTATGTGCAGAATATACATGAAAACCCTTCAGGTTTTTCATGTCTGTCGAGCGTGTTAAATGGCTTTCGCGCGGTTTTTTACCTTGGCGATGAGTTTTTCCGTCACGGCCAGGCCTTCCGCAATGTGCATATCAATCACATCCGTCCCGAATTCGTGAATAAGATCCAGGAGTATTTCGTATGACTGGATCAGTTCCAGCAGGTCAAAGAGCGCTTTTTGATCGGTGCGTGAGGGGGAGGCGTGGTTAAGGGTAGCCTGATTTACAATCCACTCAAGATTGGTTTTGATGGCTTCTACCTGATTGTAGCTATACATAATTCATGGTCTTAAATCCTCATTTCAAGATTTTATGGGAGAGATGTCGTGAAAGCTTCACGGCGAAAATGAGTAGAACGGTCGCCGGTGCGAGGCGAGCTGAAGAGAAGAGAGATGAGAAGGTAATTATGGAATAGTTCGCGGGCTTAGCAAGTTAATTGTTGCGCAAACTGGGGAATAAACGCGCGAAAGAAAGGCGAACGTCGCGTAATGCCTTCATTTCGCGCAGAAAATCTTGTACGGATAAGACGATCAGGTTTCCCAGGCGTGTGGGGCAAACAGGTAGCCCTTGTTACGCACGGTTTTGATGCGGTAGGGCTCGGTGGCATTATCCTGCAGTTTCTTGCGCAGTCGCGAAATCGCAACGTCCACGCTGCGGTCCATTCCGTCATAGCTTACTCCCCGCAGGTTTTTCAGCAGCGCGTCACGGTCCATGATCTGCCCGGCATGGGTTGCCAGCTCCCACAGCAGGTCAAAGTCTGCGGTAGAGAGGGCTATAAGTTCCCCGGACAGCAGCACCTGACGGTTAATCGGATCAATCGACAGCGTACCAAACCGCATGGCTTTATGCGGCGTCAGAGACGGCGCCGGTGCTTCGCGTTCGATGCTGGCGTGCTGGCGTAAATGGAGGCGCAGGCGGGCAAGCAGGACGGCAGGCGGTGTGGTTTTCAGAATGTAGTCATTGGCCCCCATCTCCAGTGACAGAATATGGTTCATATCGCTGTCCAGAGAGGTGAGAAGTACGATAGGGCCGTCCCAGCGGGCGCGCAGGTCACGGCAGAGCGTCATGCCGTCCTTTCCAGGCAACATGATATCCAGCAACACCAGATCGGGGTTTTCACGGACCACCACCTCTTCGGCACAATCGCCGCGAGGCTCAACAATGACGTCCATATCATGTTTACCCAGATAGGCGGCAATCAGTTGCCCGACTTCGGGTTCGTCTTCAACATAAACAATCTTATTCATACAACGTCTGTTTTCGTGAAAAAAGCCAACATACACCGCGGAACCTTAACCTTCCATTAATCTTTCAACATTAACGCCGGTTCCGATATTTTCACTAGCGCAGCGGCCGGCCGCCGTCCACGGCAAAGGTTCTGCCGGTGACATAGCAACTGGTGAGCAGGTAATCCACCAGGTCGATCACCTCTTTTTCACCCGGCGCAATTTTCATGAGCGACTTATTCAGCGCCTGCTGACGGTACTCTGCATCATCGTTTTCGTTGAACAAAATCATCGCCGGGGCGATGGCGTTGACCTTCACCTCCGGGGCGAGTTTACGGGCAAACGAGCGCGTCATGTTATCCAGTGCGGCTTTACTGGCCGCGTAGGCGATGTGCTTGTCGCTTCCACGCTCTACCACATAATCGGTGAAGTGAATGATATCGCCCGCAGCATGTCCATGCCCGCGCAGCAGATCCTGTAGCGCATGGTTAAGCAGATAAGGCGCGTTGACGTGGATCTGCAGCATGGCGGAGAGCGTTTCGCTGAGTGATGTGCCGGACTTTTCCGCCTGCCATGCGCTGGCGTTATGGATCACCGCACGCAGAGCCGTGGTGGTGGATTTCACCTTTTCCGCAAAGGCCAGAATGCCGTCATCGGTTGAAAAATCAGCCTGAATGCAGACCGCTCCGGCTTTGCGCAGGCCTTCAATTGACGGATATTCGGTACGGTAGCTGACAATGACCGGCTGGCGAAGGTTAAGAAAATGATGGGCGAGGGCGAGGCCGATTCGACGGCCTCCGCCGGTGATCAGTATTGGACGAAGCTGTGCATTTCCCATCGTATTCTCCTTTGCAGTTCAACAATGGGAAAGGCGATGCTATCCCATCAACATCCAGGTTGCCGGTACGGCAGCAACCAGTAACAGTCCAATTAATGCCATTTCACGGCGTTTCAGCGCATTCTCCAGCTGATGCGTGTGGCGGGCGTAGATAAACACCAGCAGCCCCGGCGCGTACAACACCACCGACAGCAGCAGATGCATAGGCCCGGAAGCATACAACAACCACAGGCCGTAAATACAGGCTCCGACACCCACGACATAATGCACCGGGCGTGTGGCAATTTTTAACAAATAGGCGCCCACTAAGAAATAGGGTACCAGAATCATTTCCGAGGCGATGGTCAACAGGGTGTTATAGTCTGAACCTGTGAGCCAGATCAGCACCAGGCAGACCTGAACGCTGATGTTGGTCAGCCACAGTGACGCGGCAGGCGCATTGTTTTTGTTCTGACGCGCAAACAGGCGAGGAAATGCTTTGTGCGTAGAGGCCAGGAACGGAACTTCCGCCGCCATGATGGTCCAGCTCAGGTAAGCCCCGCAGACGGAGATAATCAGGCCCGCAGCAATCACCACATCGCCCCAGGGACCGAGCATTTTCACCATCAGTCCGGCCATTGACGGGTTACGCATTTCGGCCAGCTCAGGACGCGCCACCACGCCCAGCGACAGCAGCGTGACCAGCAGATACACTCCCAGCGCCGCCAGCACGGCCAGCAGCGTAGCACGGCCAACGTCACGTTTATTGCGGGCACGGGCTGACACCACGACCGCGCCTTCAACCCCGATAAACACCCACAGGGTGATCAGCATCGTATTTTTCACCTGCTCCCAGACCGGGACGCCAAGCGCCATGCCGCTGAAATCGAGCGTAAACACGTCGAGACGAAACGCGATAAAGGCCAGAACGATAAACAGGCCAAGCGGAACCAGCTTCGCGAGGGTCGCGACCAGGTTAATGCTGGCGGCGGTTTGTACGCCACGCAGCACCAGCCAGTGGACGAACCACAGCAACACCGAGGCGCCGACAATAGACTGCCAGGTATTGCCGTCGCCAAAGAGGCGCAGCGCTGGGGTATCGGTAAAGAAACTGAGCGCCGAAAAGACAATAACCAGATAAGAGACATTGGCGATAACCGCACACAGCCAGTATCCCCACGCGGAACAGAAGCCAATCAGCTCGCCGAAACCTTCACGGGCATAGGTGAAAATCCCGCCGTCCAGATCGGGGCGAATGCGGGTGAGCAGCAGCATGGCGAAGGCCAGCAGCATTATTCCAACGCCCGTAATGCCCCAGCCAATGAGCAGTGCGGCAGGGCTTGCGACGGCCGCCATGTTTTGCGGCAAACTGAATACGCCCGCACCCAGCATCGAGCTTAAAACGAGTGCAGTCAGAGCACTCAGGCCAAGTTTCTTTTCCATTGGCTTCCTGTTATGAAAGGTCCAAATCCAGAATAATTATTTCGCACAGGCGCATAAAAATGGTGGATCACACTAAGGCGCGGGATTTTACGGAGTGTAACGAAAGCATGCAATGACGTGTGGCAGAAATTCAAAAAAAGTAACAAAAAAGGCGGCATTGCGCCGCCTTTCGTAAACGGTTTTGTTACTTGTACAGATCGGCGCTGATGGTCACGTTGTTACCACGTTCCTGCCACTGGCGGGTGATATGGTAGTACTTCGCCCCTTTCTTCGCCGCACGCTTCGCGACCTGATAAGAGACTTCCGTCATGTTGCCGTAGTTGCCGGTAAACTTGATGCTGTCGAACGGCACCATCTGCGCAGCAGTGGCTTTGTTCAGCTCTTCAATTTTGGTGCCGTCTGGCAGCGTCACGGAATAACGGCCACCTTTTGTGGATTGCGTTTCAAAGAAACGGCCCACTTCAGCACTTGGTGCAGCAGAGGTCGCTACGCCAGGGATTTCAACTTTCTTCGCTTCTTCGCCGCCTTTCGCCAGCGCTGCACGACCCGCTTCTGAATCAGCCGGGATCGCATCCGGGCTTTGCAGAACACGTTTTTTCGCATCTTCTTTATAGATGAATGCGGTAATACGCTGGTTGCCGCCCTGGTTGGCATCGACCTGACGCACGATGTAGAAAGAGTATGCACCTTTCGCTTTCGCGGCTTTGGTGATGGCATCGTTCACTTCAGGCTGGCTGCGATAGAAGCCCTGAACGGTAACCGTGTCGTAAGGTTCCAGCTCAATCGCCTGATCTTTCGGCAACTCAACGACACCGTTGATCACGCGGTTTTTCGGTGCGTCAGCTTTTGGCGCATTGTCTTTGTACAGCGCAATGGTCACACGCTGGTTACCGCTGTTGCCATAGTCAGACTGGTCAACAACGTAAAACGAGGCCGCCCCGTTTTTATCAGCGGCTTTTGATGCAGCGGCGACGGCATCGCCAATAGAATTATAACGACCCACAATGACCGTATGGTCAAAAGGTTTTAACGCTGCCGCTTGCTCCGGCGTTAACTCTGTTGCGGCATTCGCAGACAGGGCGGTCGCACAAAGAAGTGCGGACGCCAGGAGTGTGTTCTTAAGCTTCATAAAAATAATCCTTCGCCTTGCGCAAACCATGTACTGGTATTGTTGTTAATTTGAGACGGTCCCGATTATTGCATTTAAAACCTGTCGCTGTCTGCGCCATTTTTCACAGCCTGTGCTCACTGAATCACCGAATTCGATAACATTTAGTGATATGTTGAAAAAACAGGCGTTTGACAAGTAAAACTGATAAAGCTTATGACTTTTACAAGTTAATTTAATGTTAATAAGTTGTTCTCTTATGGCGCTATATCATGTTTTTACCGCTTCGCTTGCGCGATTTATCGGTTCTGGCGAAGAATTTAAGGTAAATATCACTGTCAGTGACGCCGATCGCTTATTTTTCACAGATAAAGTAAGAAATAGTGTTTTCTGGCGGTAGATCACGGGCGCTATTTTCAGTAGGTTATAGACAGTTTGTTACTGTTTTATTTTCCGGGGTTAATCATCTCGCGTCGCGCGTGCGTTGGCGAAAATTGATACAAACCGCGGGCATTTATCGATAAACCATCATCAAAAACCGATGGAAGGGAAAACTATGCGTATTGGGGTACCAAAAGAACGGTTAGCCAATGAAACCCGCGTAGCGGCAACACCGAAAACGGTGGAGCAACTGCTGAAACTGGGTTTTACCGTCGCGGTTGAAAGCGGCGCAGGCAAACTGGCGAGTTTCGATGACGATGCTTTTATCCAGGCTGGTGCGGAGGTGGTCGACGGTGCTGACGTCTGGCAGTCGCCGGTTATTCTGAAGGTCAACGCACCGGAAGAGAGTGAGATTGCGCTATTGAATCCAGGGACGACGCTGGTGAGCTTTATCTGGCCTGCGCAAAATCCTGAACTGATGGAGAAGCTGGCGGCCCGTGGCGTGACGGTGATGGCGATGGACTCCGTGCCGCGTATTTCGCGTGCGCAGTCGCTGGATGCCTTAAGCTCCATGGCAAACATTGCCGGTTACCGCGCTATTGTGGAAGCCGCCCACGAATTTGGTCGCTTCTTTACCGGTCAAATCACCGCTGCGGGTAAAGTCCCGCCGGCAAAAGTCATGGTGATTGGCGCGGGCGTGGCGGGTCTTGCCGCCATCGGTGCGGCAAACAGCCTGGGCGCTATCGTACGCGCATTTGACACCCGTCCTGAAGTGAAGGAACAGGTCCAGAGTATGGGCGCCGAATTCCTTGAGCTGGACTTTAAGGAAGAAGCGGGGAGCGGCGATGGTTATGCGAAGGTGATGTCCGAAGCCTTTATCAAAGCCGAAATGGCACTCTTCGCCGCGCAGGCGAAAGATGTCGATATTATTGTCACCACCGCGCTGATTCCGGGTAAACCGGCGCCGAAGCTGATCACCCGTGAAATGGTGGATTCCATGAAGCCGGGCAGCGTCATTGTCGACCTGGCCGCGCAAAACGGCGGTAACTGTGAATATACCTTACCGAATCAGGTGACCACGACCGCTAACGGCGTGAAGGTGATCGGTTATACCGACCTGCCAGGCCGCCTGCCAACCCAGTCTTCTCAGCTGTACGGTACCAACCTCGTCAACCTGCTGAAGCTGCTCTGTAAAGAGAAAGACGGCAACATCGCCGTTGATTTTGACGATGTAGTGGTACGCGGCGTCACCGTGGTCCGTGAAGGTGAAATCACCTGGCCTGCGCCACCGATTCAGGTCTCGGCCCAGCCTCAGGCAGCGCCAAAAGCGGCGCCAGAGCCGAAAGAGCCTGCCAAACCGGCGTCACCGTGGCGTAAATACGCGCTCATGGCGCTGGCGATTATTCTGTTCGGCTGGCTGGCTGACGTTGCCCCGAAAGAGTTCCTCGGCCACTTTACCGTCTTCGCGCTCTCCTGTGTCGTAGGGTACTACGTGGTGTGGAACGTCTCCCATGCGCTGCATACGCCGCTGATGTCGGTGACCAACGCCATTTCCGGGATCATCGTGGTGGGGGCATTACTGCAGATTGGTCACGGCGGCTGGATCAGCTTCCTGAGCTTTATCGCAGTGCTGATCGCCAGTATCAATATTTTCGGTGGTTTCACCGTGACTCAGCGCATGCTGAAAATGTTTCGTAAAGGCTAAGGGGTAGCATATGTCTGGAGGATTAGTGACAGCCGCATACATTGTTGCTGCAATCCTGTTTATTTTCAGTCTGGCGGGGCTTTCCAAACACGAAACGTCTCAGCAGGGAAATAACTTTGGTATCGCCGGGATGGCGATTGCGCTGATTGCCACCATCTTCGGGCCGGATACCGGCAACGTGGCGTGGATCCTGGTGGCGATGATCATCGGTGGGGCGATTGGTATTCGTCTGGCAAAACGCGTTGAAATGACCGAGATGCCAGAGCTGGTTGCGATTCTGCACAGCTTCGTGGGCCTGGCTGCGGTGCTGGTGGGCTTCAACAGCTACCTGTACCACACGCCGGGTCTGGAACCGATTCTGGTGAACATCCACCTGACGGAAGTGTTCCTCGGTATCTTCATCGGTGCGGTCACCTTCACCGGCTCCATTGTCGCCTTCGGCAAACTGCGCGGGAAGATCTCCTCAAAACCGCTGATGCTGCCAAACCGTCATAAGCTGAATCTGGCGGCGCTGGTGGTCTCGTTTGTGCTGCTGGTGGTCTTCGTGCGTACCGAAAGCGTGGGCCTGCAGGTTCTGGCGTTACTGGTGATGACGATCATTGCGCTGGCGTTTGGCTGGCACCTGGTGGCCTCCATTGGTGGTGCGGATATGCCAGTGGTTGTCTCCATGCTGAACTCCTACTCCGGTTGGGCAGCGGCGGCAGCGGGCTTCATGCTGAGCAACGACCTGCTGATTGTTACCGGTGCGCTGGTAGGTTCTTCGGGTGCGATTCTGTCTTACATCATGTGTAAGGCGATGAACCGTTCGTTCATCAGCGTTATCGCCGGTGGTTTTGGTTCCGACGGCTCTTCAACCGGCGCTGATGAAGAAGTGGGTGAGCACCGTGAGATCAGCGCGGAAGATACCGCTGAGATGCTGAAAAACTCGCACTCGGTCATCATTACCCCGGGCTACGGCATGGCAGTGGCGCAGGCGCAGTATCCGGTTGCCGAGATCACTGAGAAGCTGCGCGCGCGTGGCATCAAGGTTCGTTTTGGTATTCACCCGGTGGCAGGGCGTCTGCCAGGCCACATGAACGTGCTGCTTGCGGAAGCGAAAGTGCCTTACGATATCGTGCTGGAGATGGACGAGATCAACGACGATTTCTCGGACACCGACACCGTGCTGGTCATTGGCGCTAACGACACCGTCAACCCGGCTGCGCAGGACGATCCGCGTAGCCCAATCGCCGGGATGCCGGTTCTGGAAGTGTGGAAGGCGCAGAACGTTATTGTGTTTAAACGCTCCATGAATACCGGCTATGCCGGGGTGCAGAACCCGCTGTTCTTCAAAGAGAACACCCACATGCTGTTTGGCGATGCCAAAGCCAGCGTGGATGCGATTCTGAAAGCGTTGTAAGTTGCGTTGAAACGAAAAAACCGCCGAATTCGGCGGTTTTTTTATTGCCGGGTGGCGCTGACGCTTACCCGGCCTACGGTTTTGTAGGCCCGGCAAGCCTGCGCCGCCGGGCGTTAGGGGTTAATCGTCTTCCGGATCGTCCAGCTCAACCGGCGTCTGGTACTCATCCGGCTTGATTACCAGCAGGTCACAGCGCAGATGATCGATTACCTGTTCAGCGGTATTGCCGAGGAACGCGGCAGAGATCCCGGTCCGTCCAATGGTACCCAGCACCACAATCCCGGCCTGCAGATGTTCGGCTAAATCCGGGATCACCTCTTCAGGCAAGCCTTTCTCCACGTGGGTCATTTTTTCATCAATGCTGAATTTCTGGCGCAGCGCTTTCATTGCGAGCAGGTGCTGGCCACGGATCGCGTCGTTGTACACGCTCGGGTCAAATTCAGGCAGCTCAATGGCGATATTGATCGGGGTAACCGGGTAGGCTCCCACCAGATGCACTTCGGTGTGGTTAACCTGGTCAGCCAGTTGGATAGTCTCTTTGACCAGCTTTTCGTTCAGCGAATTGTGATAATCCTCTTCGCTCGCAAGATTCACCGCCACAACGGCTTTCCCGCCTTCAGGCCACGGCTGGTCTTTCACCATCCAGACCGGGCAAGGGCATTTACGCAGCAGATGCCAGTCGGTTGGTGTGAAGATCACGGATTCCAGCTTGTCATGCTGATGCGTCATCTTCAGCAGCAGGTCGTGTCCACCGGCAACGACTTCCTGGATGATGGCTTCGAAAGGCCGGTTATGCCACACCACTTTAATATCAATGGGCACACCCGCTTCCAGGTAATATTTAGCCTGTTCGCGGATCCACGCGGTACGCTGGCTGATCACGCCCTGACGCATCGCGGTGCGCTCGTCAGGCGACAGAAGGGTGGTCATCTCGTACGAGAAGTCATAGATCGGCAAAAACGCTTTGATTTTGCCACCAATCCGTTGATGTAAATACACAGCACGTCGTAATGCCGGCTGATCGTCCTGATTCGGATCGATAGCTACCAGCATGTTTTGATACTTTGCCATACAGGTCTCCTTACTACTGTCACCACAGTCTGTAATTAAAAGAGTAACCTATATATCCTGAATGAAACAGAGGGGAAGTTTTGCCAGATCAATAATTCATGAAAATTTATCAGAGGAAAAGCACCGTCGCGGTGACTGCGATAAACGCAATAAACAGCAGTACCATCACCACTATCGCAAACGTCGTGGAATCCTGAACATAGGTTTTTTCTTCCCCCTTCATTGGGCCGACAAGCATGATCCAGATGAAGATAAAGGTCACTGAGGCGATCACGACTGAAACGAAAAACAAACTTTCTCTCAATTCATAACCTCAACGAGAACCTTCCAGGTTACTGTGTGGCGACGTACTGCGGTGAAACTGTCAGTGAACGGACGTGTTATAGGCCAGATCCATAAATCATGGAAATTTATGGGTCTGGCAGGTTATCTGCGGGGCGTTATGCCACGTTGCGGGCATGCCCGGCAAGAACGGCCAGCGCTTCACCGTTTTCGATGGTGATGTATTTACCTTTAACGGCCAGCATTCCGCTTTTCTGGAAACGGCCCAGCAGACGGCTGATGGTTTCCACGGTCAGGCCCAGGTAGTTACCGATATCGCCACGGGTCATGGTCAGACGGAATTCACGCGGGGAGAAACCACGCTCGGCAAAGCGGCGGGAGAGGTTATAGATAAACGCCGCCAGGCGCTCTTCTGCATTCTTTTTGGAAAGCAGCAGGATCATGTCCTGATCGCCTTTGATCTCACCGCTCATCAGACGCATCATCTGCTGACGCAGGTTAGGCATCTTGCCGGACAGATCGTCCAGGGTTTCAAACGGGATCTCGCAAACCATTGAGGTTTCAAGGGCCTGAGCAAAGCTCGGATGGTGACCCGTGCCAATGGCATCAAAGCCCACCAGGTCGCCTGCCAGATGGAAGCCGGTGATCTGCTCGTCACCCTGTTCGGTGATGGTGTAGCTCTTGATGGTGCCAGAACGGATAGCATAGAGCGATTTAAGTTCGTCTCCGGCTTTAAACAGCGTCTGCCCTTTCTGAATCGGCTTTTTACGCTCGATGATATTATCAAGCTGATCAAGTTCGTGTTCATTCAGGGTAAACGGGATACAGAGCTGGCTGATGCTGCAATCCTGGCAATGGATAGCACAACCGCCAGACTGAATGCGTCGTATAATTCGCTTTTCCGGGATCATAGGTTTGCTCAAGCCTTAATTGATATTGGTCAATTTTAACATCTTTTTGGTAAGTACGTAAGCCTGACAAACCCTCAATAAGGACAAGAGACGGCATCATGTCGCCATCTTCTTGAATTTCCACAGCTTGATTATGGATTTTTAGCCTAACCGGAAGAAAATTAAGCACAAAAAGCCTGGGAATTACAGCAAGAGATACCCCTCGTGACGCAGTAACCACTCTTTTCGCTGCACCCCGCCGGCATAGCCGGTGAGGGTACCGTTGCGGCCAATCACGCGATGGCAGGGCACCACAATGCTGACCGGGTTAGCGCCATTCGCGGCCCCCACTGCGCGTGCGGCCCCGGCGCGACCGAGCTGCTCCGCGAGCTGCCCATAATGCATGACCTGTCCGCAGGGAATGGCCCGCAGCGCCTGCCACACTTCGCGCTGGAAAGGCGTGCCGGCCGTGGCAGTTGGCAGGCTGTCAATGATGCTGAGATCGCCTTCGAAGTACGCTGTAAGCTTGTCGCTCAGTCCGCCCGGATTGGTGGCGCGGATACGTTCATACCCCTGTACGCGGTAGTGGATATCGAGCAGTTCTTCCATGCGGTCGCTGTGCTCTTCCCACTCAACCGCGCGCAGACAACCCTGCTCGTCGGCGATCACCCACAGCGGCCCAAGCGGCGTCGCAATCTTATCTTCGAGTAATCTCAGCATCTTCATTCCTTTAGTTCAGCCTCGGGTAGATCCCCGGTCCAATCGGCAGGCCGACAAGATACCACGCCACTAACATCACCAGCCATACCCCTAAAAAGATAAGCGGATAGGGTAAAACCAGCGAATAGTAGGTACCCAGTTTCGCCTCGGGTTTATAGCGCTGCAGGAAGCCTAAAAACAGCGGAACAAACGGCGAAACCGGCGCAAGGGGAATGACTGAGGAGTCTGCGATGCGGAACAGGATCTGCGCGAAGGCCGGGTGGAACCCAAGCATCATAAACATCGGTACGAAGATCGGCGCCAGAATCGACCAGATGGCGGAGCCGCTGGCGATAAACATGCACAGCAGCGACGAGAGCAGCGCCAGACCGACAAACGCCGGTACGCCGCTTAGCCCGGCAGCTTCCAGCGCGTCGGTCAGGCCAACGGCCATAAACTTGCCCATGTTGCTCCAGTTAAACATGGCCACAAACTGCGCCAGCGGGAACACCATCACGATAAAGCCAGCCATCTCTTTCATCGGCTCGATCATCAGCTGCGGCAGATCGCCCTGGCGGCGGATTTTGCCAGTGGCGATACCGTAGGCGAGCGATACGACAAAGAAAAACAGGATAATCAACGGCACAATGCCCTGAATAAACGGCGAGGGCAGGACGGTATGTTTAACGGGATCGCGCAATATCCCGTTTTCCGGCACCACCATCAACGCCACCAGCGCGATAAAGGCCAGCGAGACAACGCCCGCCACGCGCAGACCGAAGCGCTGTTCTTTACTCAGTGTCTCCAGTTTTTCATCGCTACGGCCTTCCCATTTCCCCAGGCGCGGCTCAATGATTTTATCGGTAATCAGCCCGCCGACAATCGTCAGGACAATGACCGAGCTTGCCATAAAGTACCAGTTGTCGATCACGCTGACGTGCATGGCCGCATCGAGGGTTTTCGCCGCCTCGGTACTGATGCCGGACAGCAGAACATCGGTTGTCACAATCAGCAAATTGGCGGTAAAACCGCATCCGACGCCGGCAATCGCCGACAGCAGTCCCGCCACCGGGTGACGCCCGACGGCGAGGAAGATCAGCGCCCCCATCGGCGGCATGATCACCAGCGCGGCGTCGGAAGAGATATGGCTGAAGAAGGCGATAAACAGCACCATGTAGCTGGCGTAACGTGCGCTGACGTGAGAGGCCATTTTCACCATCAGAGCCGGTAACAGGCCCACGCGCTCCGCGAGCCCGGCCCCCAGCACCAGTGCCAGAATGGCACCCAGCGGAGCGAAGCCGCTGAAGTTTTTAATCACATTGGGTAAAAACCAGTGCAATCCCTCAATGCTCAGCAGATTTTTCACCGCCACCAGGCTGCCGTCGGCCGGGCTGCGCACGCTAACGTCAAAGGCGGAGAGCACGGCGGTGGCAACCATCAATATCACAATCAGATAGATAAAAAGCAGGAAAGGGTGCGGCACTTTATTGCCGATCCTTTCAACCCAGCCATAGAGCTTACCGGATGGGGAATGCGAAGGTATGGATGACATACTCATGGGCGTTCCTCGGGAGTGTTGTGTTGTTGTGTTGTGTGTTTTATTTTAAAGGTGACGGTGTCACGCCCGGTGGGATCGGACACACGTACGGTTTTTCTTGTATGTGTTGTTCAAACTCTTCACGGCATTTTTTCAGCAGCGCCGCATCCTGCAGCAGATTCAGCGCGGTTGCGCCCATCACTTTCCCGGCCAGCAGCATCCCTTTGTGAGCAATCGAGGTTCGTCCCTGCGCCACCAGCTGCCAGGTGTGCAGCGGCGTGCCGACGGTGAAGCAGGGGCTGAAGCACTGGGCGACCGGCATTTTCCAGCTGACGTCACCCACGTCGGTTGAACCCGCCAGCACGTTATCGGTGACGGCATAAGGCGCGACTTCATCCACCAGCAGCGTCGACTGATGTCGACGGGCAAAGGCTTTACCCGCTTCACCACCCGTGGCGGCAATATTTTTCAGGCTGTTTTGCAGATCGTTGGGCGTCAGCGTGGCGCGGATCTCGCGGGCAAACTCTCGCTCTTCGTCGGTCCACTCCGGCGTGCCGTAGTGCTGCAGGGCGCGATACATCGCCGCCTCGAGCGTGCGGTTGGGCAGGTAACTGGAGCAGGCTTTATCAAAGCGGCACTCGACGGTCGTTTCAGTCATCAGCGCCGCGCCCTGGGCGATTTTTTCGATACGTTCGTAGATTTGCTGCGCATCGGCCATCTCCGGGGCGCGGATCAGGTACAGCACTTCGGCCTGCGCCTGCACCACGTTAGGCGAAATCCCGCCGGTATCGGTAATGGCGTAATGAACGCGCGCTTTCTCAATAATGTGTTCGTTGAGGAAGTTAGTGCCGGTAGTCATCAGCGTCACCGCATCCAGCGCGCTGCGCCCCAGATGCGGAGAGTTGGCCGCATGTGCTGCCACCCCCTTAAAACGCCAGGCGGCCTGAATATTGGCCAGCGTGCTGACGTTAAACATCCCGGCAAAGGCTTCCGGGTGCCAGGTGACGGCGGCATCGACGTCGTCAAACAGCCCTTCGCGCACCATAAAGGTTTTCCCGGAGCCGCCTTCCTCACCAGGACAGCCGTAAAAACGCACTGTCCCGCCGCCGCCGTGCTGCTCCAGCCAGCTTTTTACCGCGACCGCCCCGGCAAGGGCTGCGGTGCCCAGCAGATTATGCCCGCAGCCGTGGCCGTTAGCCCCCGGCGTTGCGGATTGTGGGGTCGCACAGTGTGCCTGTTGGCTTAACCCGGCCAGCGCATCGTATTCACCCAGCAAGGCGATAACCGGTTTTCCGCTGCCGAAGCTGGCAATAAAGGCGTTGGGAATGCCGCCCGCCTCGCGCGTGAGGGTGAAACCTTCGGCTTCCAGCGCGCTGGCGAGCCGTTCGGCGGACCAGAACTCTTCAAAGCGGGTTTCAGGATGATCCCAGATCGCATCGGCGATGTCGGTTAACGTGCGACATCGCGTGTCGATCGCATCGGCAATAAAAGCGTAGTTGTCCTGCATTACACACCTCGCGTCCACGGGAAATTGAGCGCCGTCCGCGCCAGCGTTTCGATGGCGACCGTCATGACCTGCTCATCGAAGTCGAATTTTTCATTGTGATGTCCGGCGCTCAACTCCGTGCCAAACACCATATAGGACGCCATGCCGCCGTTTTGCTGCACGCGGGCCATCATCAGCGTGGCATCTTCGGAGCCTGCTGGCGCTTTGACCTTGTCGATGGCGTGAACCACCCCCGGAACCTGGCTGGCCTGTTCGCGCAGATAATCAACCCAGGCGGGTGTCGGCGAGCTGGCGGTGGCAGCACCCATCAGGCGCATCTCTGCCTTAACGCCGTAGAGCGCCGCCGCGCCGGTAATGACCGCCTGCGCCCGTTCAAAGACATACTGGTTAATCGCTTCGTTTTCGCCGCGCGTTTCAACCTTTATCAGGGCATTGGCGGGCACCACGTTGCGCCCGCTGCCTGCCTGCATCACCCCGACGTTCACCCGGGATGCGCCTTCGCTGTGCGGGGCGATGCTGTGTAACGCGATGGCGGCCTGCGCGGCGGCGAGCAGGGCATTACGTCCGTCCTCCGGTTTGCCGCCGGCGTGTGCGGCCACGCCGGTAAAGTTCACGTCAAATTTGGTGGTCGCCATAAAATTATCGCTGCCGCAGATCACCGTCCCGGCAGGCACGCCGGTGCCAATATGGATGGCGGTGAAATAGTCCACGTCATCCAGCGCTCCGGCGGCCACCATGGCACGCGCGCCGCGCGTCCCTTCTTCTGCAGGCTGGAAGATCAGCTTGAGGGTGCCGCTGAGCTGCGCGTCATTCTGCTTAAGTACCTGCGCCAGCCCCAGACCAATCGTAGTGTGGCCGTCGTGTGCGCAGGCGTGCATCATCCCGGGATTGCAGGAGGCAAACCCGTCGCGGAACGGGCGGTGGCTTTGATCGTGTGCTTCGCTTAAATCCAGGGCATCCATGTCCACGCGAAATGCCAGGGTTGGGCCCGGGCGGCCGGTATTCAGGGTCGCGACAATCCCGGTAAACCCGCCCTCAAACGGCGCCAGCCATTTCTCCGGCGCGCCCTGCGCACGGGCGCGGGCAAATTCTCGCGCCAGGGTGGCCTCATCGGGCAGGCCCATCCGGCTTTCGGCATCCACCACGTCGCGACCCATCGCCAGCTCATAACCCAGCGAGTCCAGGGTTTCTGCGACCTTCGCCGCGGTACGAAACTCCACCCAGCCGGATTCAGCAAACTGGTGAAAATCGCGACGCCATGCGCTCAGCTGCGGGGTTAGGGTCTGGATGTACTGCGTCAGTGTGTCCATATCTGTTCCTGTCATCATTAAAATATGTGAACTGCTTCACGCTGTGATAGTTTTTACTTATCACTAACCGTTTTTTCACAGTTTTAACCGTTCAGGAATTACCCTCGCACATCCCTTTCCATTAAAGTAGATGACAGTTTCTTTACTCTGATAAACAACGGTTATCGGTCGGGCTATGTCATTTCAGATTAAATTTCATCAAATCCGGGCGTTTGTCGAAGTCGCTCGTCAGGGCAGCATTCGCGGTGCCAGCAGGACGCTTAATCTTTCGCAGCCGGCGCTGACCAAATCCATCAAAGAGCTGGAGGAGGGCATGGCGGCGCAGCTTTTCGTGCGCAGGAGTAAGGGCGTTGCGTTGACCGAATGTGGGGAGGGCTTCTACCAGCGCGCGAAGTTGATTCTGGAAGAGCTGCGCGCGGCGCAGGATGACATCCGTCAGCGGCAGGGGGAGCTGGCCGGGCAGATCAATATCGGGATGGGGGCCAGCGTTTCACGCAGCCTGATGCCCGCGGTGATCTCCCGCTTTCACGCGCAGCATCCGCAGGTCAAGGTGCGGATTATGGAAGGGCAGCTGGTGTCGATGATCAATGAATTACGCCAGGGTGAGCTCGATTTCACCATCAATACCTATTATCAGGGGCCTTATGACCACGAGTTTACGTTTGAAAAACTCTTCGAAAAGTCGTTTGCGGTATTTTGCCGGGAAGGACATCCGGCGACCAAAGCAACCTCAATTAATGAACTGCTGCATTATAACTGGACAATGCCGACGCCGCGGGGAAGTTATTATAAGCAACTGGAAGAGGTATTTAGCCATCGCGCGCAAATACCGCGAATAGGGGTTGTCTGCGAAACATTCTCCTCCTGTATTAGCCTGGTGGCGCAAAGTGATTTTTTAAGCATTCTGCCGCAGGAACTGGGCTGTGACCCGCTGCTGGCGCATCGCCTGGTGATGTTGCCGGTTGTCGAATCGCTTCCAAAAGCGGCATATTATTTAATTCAGCGCCGTGATTCCCGTCAAACACCCCTGGCCGAATCCTTAATTACGCAATTCCGAAGAGAAGCGCGAAAAATAGTCGCGACGTGAAAAAGAGAACGTAAAAAAACAGGGTCTGTCCGACATCTGACAGACCCTCCAGTACACACAGCAGTGCGTCCTTTCGCCAGTCCTGAGTATTATATCCATGAAGCAGGTATATTTAGGTATAACACCTTTCCCGAAAAAGGGAAGAGGGTTGAGTATTTGATTTTACGAATTTTTAACACAAATCACTTATTTTACGCTCGCTGAAATTTAAGTTAAGTCAGATTAAAGCGTATTTTATAAATACTATATATATTCATCGGGTTAATATTTATGTCGCGCGACGGCGGTTAACGGTGATTGAGGCCTCTTCCCGGCGCAGGTATAGTACCCTCCTTAGTTGTAGCCGGAGGATGTCCATGAACCCTGACGACAAATCTTATTTTCTTGACGCCATGGAGGATGTCCAGCCCCTGAAGCGCGGCCCGGATATTCACTGGCAGCCGAGCCGCAATACGCGGGTGCGCGAGAAGGTGGATAGTGAACAGCTGGATAACTTCCTGACGCTGGGTTTTCTTGAACTGGTGCCCCTTGACGAGCCTCTGGCGTTCCGGCGCGATGGGGTACAGCAGGGCGTTATCGATAAGCTGCGATCGGGTAAATACCCCCGCCAGGCCAGCTTAAATCTCCTGCGCCAGCCCGCCGAACGCTGCCGTCAGATGCTGTTTTCGTTTATTCGCCAGGCCGGGCGCGACGGGTTACGTAACCTGATTATCATTCATGGGAAAGGGCGCGAGCAGAGCTCACATGCGAATGTCGTGCGCAGCTATCTGGCGCGCTGGTTAACCGAGTTCGGGGAAGTACAGGCTTTCTGCGAGGCGCTGCCGCATCACGGCGGCAGCGGGGCATGCTATGTCTCGCTGCGCAAATCCGATGAAGCGAAACAGGAGAACTGGGAGCGGCACGCCAAGCGCAGCCGCTAATGAGAGCGGGCGAGACACTCGCCCGCCGGTGGCTCAGAAGGTTTCCCAGTTGCTGTCGGCAGACGCGGTTGTCGTTGCCGGTCGCAACAGCTGTGGCATTTTCACATTCGCCGGGCGCGGGGCGACCGCTTTCTCTTTTCCGTTCAGACGAAACGCGGCGACGGCCTGACGCAGCTGTTCGGACTGATCTTCCAGCGCCGCCGCCGCCGTGGCGGACTGCTGCACCAGCGCGGCGTTTTGCTGCGTCACGCTGTCCATCTGCGAAACGGCCAGGCTTACCTGCTCAATTCCCCGGCTCTGCTCGTCAGACGCAGAGGAAATCTCACCCATAATATCGGTCACGCGGGTGACGGCGGCGACAATCTCTTTCATGGTGGAGCCGGCCTCGCTGACCTGCTCAGAACCGGTATTTACCCGGCTGACTGAGTTTTCGATAAGCCCTTTGATCTCTTTCGCCGCCTGCGCGCTGCGGCTTGCCAGCGTACGGACTTCACCTGCGACCACCGCAAAACCGCGACCCTGTTCCCCGGCGCGGGCGGCTTCCACCGCTGCGTTAAGTGCAAGAATGTTGGTCTGGAATGCGATGCTGTCAATCACGCCGGTAATATGCGCAATTTGCTGCGAACTGTCGGCAATTTCGGTCATGGTGAGAACCACATTATCCACCACGTGACCGCCGCGCGCCGCCGTTTCTGAAGCATTCTTCGCCAGCATGGTCGCCTGACGGGCATTATCGGAGTTCTGTTTAACCGTCGCCGTCAGCTCTTCCATGCTGGCGGCGGTCTCTTCGAGCGAGGCTGCCTGCTGCTCGGTACGGGCGGAAAGATCGTTACTTCCTGCGGCAATTTCGCCTGCACCGGTGTAGATGGAATCGGTGCTGCCGCGTACGGCGCTGACGGTGGTCACCAGCGACTGCTGCATTTCATGCAGACCGGCGGCCAGCTGGCCCATCTCATTGCGGCCAGAGAGGGTGATTTCCTGCGTCAGATCGCCCCCGGCAATCGCGCGAATATGGTTCATAATGGTGTTGAGTGGTTTTAACAACAGGTGTTGTAAACCCTGCCAGATGACCACCAGTACCGCGATAACGGCCAGCAAGATAGCCGCCAGTGTCCATTGCATCTGCGTGAAGCTGCTCTGATTCTCTTCGGCGGCGGCTTTCAGCAGAGTGTTGTTTTCGGCGCGCCAGCGGTTATAGACCGCTTCCATATCGTCCTGCGCCTGTTGCGCGTCCAGATCGCCATAGGCCTGGTAGTTGTCGGCACGCAGATACTCAATCGACAAACGCATCACTTCGTGCATCTGGTTCCAGGACTTCTGCATCTCGTCGGTCAATGCCGCGTTCTGGCCGTTAACCTGCGGCAGTTTTTGCCACGCCTTGTTATAGGCTTCGGCTTTTGCCAGCGAGTCACCTGCTGTGCCGAGCAGTTTATTGATCGCCGCAAGGGACGCCGGATCACGCTGATTTTTCAGGTAGCGGATCGCCACGCGGGTCACGGTGACGCGTGTTTTCACCAGCGTGTTCACGCTGTCGCTCAGGCTTTCCTGCTGAGCGTTGAGCACACCGGAATTCTGGAAGTTATGGCGATCGTTACTGACGGCAGAGTAGAACAACCCTCCCGTGACAACTTGCAACAGACAGAATATGGTGAGGGCAAAGATAATACCGGTAATCACGTGCAGATTTTTCAGCATAGCGGTCGTCCGTTAGAGAAGATGCAGGGTTTCTTCAATACTATCGTCGTAGAGAATTTAAACTTTAATTTAACTCGCGCTTAACTCAGGGGCCCGTGAGGGAACCTGTTGTAAACCCGGATCATTTTTTATGAGGAAGGTCAACATGAGCAGTATTGATAAAAGCGGGACGTACGCGCTCGGAACGCGAACGGTTAAACGACTGGGCTATGGTGCGATGCAGCTGGCCGGGCCGGGGGTATTTGGGCCGCCGAAGGATAAAAATGCCGCGCTGGAGGTGTTACGTGAAGCCGTGGCGGCGGGGGTAAACCACATTGATACCAGTGATTTTTATGGCCCTCATGTGACTAACCAGCTGATCCGCGAGGCGCTTCATCCGTACCGGGACGATCTGACGATTGTGACCAAAATTGGCGCCCGTCGCGACAGCAAAGGCGCCTGGCTACCGGCCTTTTCCGCACAGGAGCTGACGCAGGCGGTGCATGACAACCTGCGTAATCTGCAGCTGGATGTGCTGGACGTGGTGAATCTGCGGATCATGTTTAGCGCGCACGGGCCGGCGGAAGGATCGATTGCTGAACCGCTTTCCACCCTGGCAGAGCTCCAGCAGCAGGGGCTGGTGCGTCACATTGGCCTGAGCAACGTCACGGCCACTCAGGTTGCGGAAGCGCAGAAAATGGTGCCGGTGGTGTGCGTGCAGAACATGTACAACATTGTGAACCGGGGGGACGATGCGCTGGTGGATCTGCTGGCGCAGCAGGGGATTGCGTATGTGCCATTCTTCCCGTTAGGCGGCTTTACGCCACTGCAATCTTCCGGGCTGCAGGCGGTCGCCGACTCGCTGGGCGCAACGCCAATGCAGGTTGCGCTGGCATGGCTGCTGCAACGTTCCCCGAATATCCTGCTGATCCCGGGCACTTCGTCCGTGGCGCATCTGCGGCAAAACCTCGCGGCGGGCGAACTGCAGCTGCCGCCTGACGCACTGGAAACATTGAATACGCTGATGGACTGATCGTCACAGGCGCGAAGCCCGACATGTGCTTTTGGGCTTTGCGCGTTTTAAATCTTCTGACACTTCAACGCGTTTGGGTTCGCTTCCGGAAATGACCTTGATCCTTTGCCATAATCCGTAATACTGTATTTATATACAGTATCTGGCGAGAAAGGCATTATGGACACTCTCTTTTCTTATCATCCAAACCAATACATTGAATTACCTTTATTTTTAGAGCGTGTAGCCTGTGGTTTCCCCAGTCCGGCGCAGGATTATGTGGAGGATCGTCTCGATCTTAACCGGCTGGCAGTGAGACACCCCAGTGCGACCTATTTTATCAAGGTGAGTGGAGACTCCATGATTGGCGCAGGGATTGGCGACGGCGATCTGCTGGTTGTCGACCGTTCGTTAACTGCCGGGCATGGGGATATCGTTGTGGCCTCGGTCGCCGGAGAGTTTACGGTGAAGGAGTTACAGACTCGTCCGGTTCTGCGGCTGCTGCCACATAACGTTCGCTATCAGCCCATTACCTTTCAGTCCGAAGAGGAGCTGCAGATCTTCGGCGTCGTCACCCACACCCTCAAAACGCATAAACATGTTCGCGCTGGTTGATGTAAATAGCTTTTATGCCTCCTGCGAGAAGGTGTTCCGCCCCGATCTGGAGGGGAAGCCCATCGTGGTGGTTTCCAATAACGACGGCTGCATTATTTCACTGTCGCCGGAGGCAAAGCAGTTCGGCATAAAAATGGGTGAGCCGTATTTTAAATTCAAAGAGAAGCGTTTTCCGTCACGGGTTTACGTGTTTAGTTCAAACTATGCGCTGTATGCCGATCTCAGTAGTCGGGTGATGCAGACGCTGACCGATCTCGCCCCGGCAATAGAGATTTACTCCATTGATGAGGCGTTCGTGAACGTTTCAGGGGTCAGTAACTGCCTGGCGCTGGAAGCATTCGGTCACCAGATGCGCACGCAGGTCTTTAAAAATACGGGCTTAACCGTTGGCGTCGGTATTGCCCCGACGAAAACGCTGGCAAAGCTGGCCAACTATGCAGCGAAGCGGTGGTCCGGCACTGGCGGCGTGGTCGATCTGTCGGATCGCGAGCGGCAGCGGAAACTGCTGGCAAAGGTTCCGGTTGAGGAGGTGTGGGGCGTAGGGCGGCGCATCACGAAAAAGCTTAACGCGATGGGAATAACCACGGCGCTGGAGCTGGCGGAAGCATCCTCCTGGGTCATTCGCAAACATTTTAACGTGGTGCTGGAACGTACGGCGCGCGAGCTTCGCGGGGAGCCCTGTCTTGATCTGGAGGAGTACACCCCCACGAAGCAGCAAATTATCTGTAGCCGTTCGTTTGGCCACCGTATAACCCAATACGAAGAGATGCACCAGGCGATTTGCGCCTATGCGGAACGTGCCGCAGAGAAACTGCGCGGCGAGCATCAGTATTGTCGTTTTATCAGCGTGTTTGTGCGGACCAGTCCGCATGCGGACAACGAAATTTATTATGGCAATCAGGCCTCTGTCACCCTGATGACGCCCACCAATGACTCGCGGGATATTATCCGTGCCGCCACGGAGGCGCTGGGGCGAATCTGGCTCGACGGGTATCGCTATATGAAAGCCGGGGTGATGCTGGCGGACTTTTTCAGCAGCGGCGTCGCTCAGCTTAATTTGTTTGACGATAACCGTCTGCGCGCCAACAGTGCGGCGCTGATGGAGATGATCGACAGCGTAAATCACTCCGGCAAAGGGAAGATCTGGTTTGCGGGGCAGGGTATTGAGAAAGCCTGGGCAATGAAGCGCGAGATGCTGTCACCGGCTTATACAACGCGGTACGCGGATTTGCCGGTGGCGAAGTAATAGTGGCGCTATTTCTTTTGCGTCAGCCAGGTTGCCGCGGCCGTCAGCACGCCGATCCACGGCATTTCACCCGCACCTGCCAGGAAATTATGGCGATCGATGTCATTATTTTTACGAATATCAGCAAGGCGGGTAAGCGCCGTTTTCTCATCCGCGGCGCCGATCTCCTCAAACTGTTTTTCAAACCCCTGAGCGATGAGTTGCGCGGCCGCGTCGATATTTTCGCTCTCGATCGCAATCAGGTTCGTGCCTTTTTGGAAAAAACGGTAATCCTGCATACGTGCTCCAGTAAGAGGAGGTTAGGGTGAAAATACACTATGCCTTGCGGTTAAAAAAAGCACGCGATTTGCGCAAGCAACGTTTAGCTTTTCTTTACGATTTCAGGCAGTAATTGCTCAATCACGCCCACGACGCTGCGGACGCGTTGTGGAATAAAGCGTGCGTCGGGATAGACGGCATAGAGAACGCGGTCGGGTAACCGCCAGCCGGGCAATACCGGCACCAGCGTGCCGGCCTGCAGTGCGCGGGCCGCAAGCGGGCGCTGCATGCCGCCGATCCCGATGCCTGCCTCCAGCGCCTGTAACAGCGCGTCGCTGGTATTGGCCCGGAAAACGGTATTCACCTTCACCTCGAGGGTTTCCTCAGCAGCAATCAGCCTGAGCGGAACATCCGGCGGGATGCCGCTAAACCGTACGTGCGGCAGCGTCGCGAGTTCGCTGACGTCGTCCACCGCCGGAAAACCGGGGGCGGCAAACAGAGCCGTTTCAATACGCGCCAGCACGCGAGCCGCATGCGCCTGCGGGGGCTCGCTGCTCAGCCGTATCGCCACATCCACACCCTCCGTCACCAGATCGGCAATCCGGTCATCAAGAGAAATCATCAGATGCAGTTCGGGATGCAGGCGTTGCAGCGTCAGTAAATGGGGCAACACAATCTGCCCCAGGCCGCTTGGCAGCTGGACGTGCACGCTGCCCTGAAACTGGTGGTCGACGGGATTGAGCCGCCTCTCCGCTTCCCGCATGGCGTCCAGCAGCAGCTGCATGTCCCGACGATAACGCTCCCCCTGCTCGGTCAGCTTCATGGTGCGCGTTGTTCGGTGCAGTAACACCACGCCGAGCTCCTGCTCAAGGGCGGCGATCTGCTGGCTAACGGCAGATTGTTTCATTCCGCTCTGGCGGGCGGCTGCAGAAAAGGATCCTGCCTGCGCGACACAGAGAAAAGTAGAAATGGCGTTGAGCTTGTTATTCATTTAATGGTTTTTCTGATAGGTGCCATCGAAGTGAGGGGATATCCGCTAAAAAAATAATATATGACACTGCATCTGTCACTCATTCTGGAGAAACACCATGAACAAAAGAGAGCAACACAACGTCGCGTTGATCGCGGGGGCCAGCGGCATTGTCGGCAGACAGCTTGTCAGGACGCTCCTGCATCATAAGTGGGAGGTGATCGGCCTCAGTCGCCACGGCGTCACCCATCCGGACGGCATTCCGATGGTGAACGTCGATTTACTGGATGCGCAGGACAGCGCCCGGGCGCTGCGCGTCCTGGATGGCATCACTCATCTCTTTTACAGCGCCTGGGCGAACGCGGCGAACTGGACGGACATGGTCGAGCCGAACGTTACAATGCTGCGTAATCTGGTCAGCACGCTTGAAAAAACGGCGCCTTTGCAGACGGTAAGCCTGATGCAGGGGTACAAAGTCTACGGTGCACATCTGGGGCCGTTTAAAACCCCGGCGCGCGAAAGCGATCCCGGCGTGCCGGGGGCGGAATTTAACGCCGCGCAGCTCACCTGGCTCAGCCAGTTTCAGCGCGGGAAACGCTGGCACTGGAACGCCATCAGGCCGGGCGTGGTGGGAAGTTCAGTGCCGGGCAATACCATGAACCTTGCGCTGAGCATTGCCCTGTACGCTTCGCTGTGCAAGGCTCAGGGGTTACCGCTGCGTTTTCCCGGTTCGGAACAGACCTGGCACAGTATTGTTGACCATACCGACGCCGGGCTGCTGGCCGAAGCCACCCTATGGGCCGCCACGTCACCTGCGGCACAGAATCAGGCATTCAACGTGAATAATGGCGATATCTGGCGCTGGAGCGAGCTGTGGCCGCGCATCGCTCGCTGGTTTGAGCTGGACACTGCGCCGCCGGTGAGGTTGTCATTTCGCCTGCTGTTTACGGATTATCGCGACGTCTGGCGCGAGCTTGCCGGGGAACGGCTGGTGGAAGCGGATATTCTGAAACTGAGCGACGGGCAGTTTGCCGATTTCGTCTTTAGCTGGCATTACGACATGTTCGGTGACGGGAGCAAACTCCGGCGGTCGGGCTTCACGCGAATGCAGGCGACCGATGAGATGTTTTTCAGCCTGTTCGCGCAGCTGAGAACCGCGCGGATTATTCCCTGACTCTAAGGGTTGTTGTCATCAACGATCGGCGCGTTATACTCACGTCTTGAGAATCATGTAGGGTGGGGCAGGGATATGCACGAGAGTCTAAAAATAATATCAGTCGCGCTGCCCCTCATCGCGCTTTTCATATTGTCCGGTTTTTTTATCAGACGTATTCGTCAGGCAAAACGCATCATTACAGACCGCAACGGGATGAAAAAAATATCCGCTAACCCGTCAATATTTGGCGGGAATGCAGGTAAAACCTGGTTTTATGATGACCAGTTTTTATATGAGGTTAAAAATAACGCCACCCGTAAAATTGCGCTGGCGAATATCATTAAGATCGGGCCGGGGAATACCGAGATAAATAGCAGACGGGTCTGGATTGTTATTTACCGTGACGGTGCTAATGAAAAGCAGGTGCAGTTTTATAACAATCTTACCCTCTGGAATCATAACTTCACGGCTTTTCTGGCAGCGGTAAAAAGAGCCAATCCTGACGCTGTCGTGAAAGAACGCTCATTGCTCAATTTATGAAAAACAACCGCAGACGGTTTGCGGACGCCGCCCGTGGGGAGCGTCCGGAGCATCAGGGTTAAGGGCTTACTCAACCGTTAACGCATTAACCACCTCGGCCACGCTTTTCACGCTGTGAATATTTCCAATTCCCGTGCCGAGCGCGATATAGCCCTCATCGGTGTTATTTTCCAGCATGCCCAGGCGCAGGCCCCGTAAACCTCCCATCGCCTTGCCCAGCGCTTCGTTGCTTGCGCCAGCTTTATCCATCGCTGCCAGTTTTTCCGCCAGCCTGCCGGGAAGAGAGCGGTAGTAATGGGGGACGGTGCGGAAAAGCAGTAAATCGAGACCGTTGGCGGCAACAATTTTATCTTTGACCCCCTGCGGCACGCGGCTTTCTTCCGTACTGATAAACACCGAGCCGGCAAATACGCCTTCAGCGCCTAAGGTGTGCGCCGCTCTGGCGGTGCGATTATCGGTAATGCCGCCCGCCGCCATCACCGGAATATGCTTCACGGCATCGGCAATCAGCGGCACGATGGAAAAGGTGCCAAGCGCCGTGGCGGGTAACGTTCCGCCCTCATCAAAACCGGTGGCAACGATAATGTCTGCCCCCGCGTCTTCTGCGAGGCGGGTGTTTTCCGGGGTGGGGTTGATGTCGCGGTAGATAATGGCGATACCCGCCTCTTTTAGCTCGCTGAACAGCGCCGGAATAATGCTGCCTTCCCCATAGCCCGTATACACAACGGCCCTGACGCCTTCCTCTTTCACCACCTGAAGGATAGGGCCTGTCCAGACGTCGTTAACGGCCGTGGGGATCAGGTTCACGCCAAAGGGCTTTTCGGTCAGCCGCTTCGTTTTACGAATCTCTTCCCGCATTTTTTCGGCGGTCTCTTCCGGCGTGGAGACCGCGGTGTCGGCGGTTAAGCCGGCGTTGGGGCCCAGCACACCAAGCCCACCGGCATTGCTGACTGCAGCGACTAAGCGGGCGTCAGTGAGCCAGGATAGCGGTCCCTGAATAACAGGTTTTTCGATGCCAAGGATCTGACAGATACGGTTATTTTTCACAGCAGACTCTCCCTTACGTTTGAATGGAGGAGAGTGTAGGGCGCAAGATTGTTAGGAAAAATAGCCAAAAATATTCATCACTGTTATAAAATTAATAACAATAATCTTATCCTCCTTACGGCAAAAGCATCCCTTATGCAAATAAACCTCTTTGAATCCATAAGAATTTTTATTGAGATTGTCGAATCAGGGAGCCTTACCCAGGCGGCGGAGAATCTGCGGGTCCATCGCCCGGCCGTCACCAAAGCGTTGCAGCTACTGGAGCAGCACAGCGGCACGCGGCTACTGCAACGCACCACGCGTCGGATTAGCCTGACCCCGGATGGAGAAGCATTTTATCGCCGGAGTAAACCCCTGCTGGCGCAGGCGGACGAATTACTGGAATCGTTTGGCGCCGATCGGCCGATACACGGCCAGCTGCGAATCGATATGCCCATCTCGTTTGCGGCGTTGCGGGTGATACCCAACCTGCCTGATTTTTATCGCCAGCATCCCGAGATTGACATCATTCTGAGCAGCTCGGACCGCCGTCGGGATATGCTGCGGGATGGGCTGGACTGTGTGCTGCGGGTGGGCGAGCTGGACGACGGCGATTATATCGCGCGTAAAATCGGGAACATTAAAATTACGACCTGTGCCAGTCCGGCCTGGCTGGCACAACACGGTACGCCAGAAACGCTGGAGGATTTACGGAAGCATCAGGCCATCAACTGGATTAATAACAGCAGCAGACACATTCAGCCGTGGACGTTTACCACGCCAGAAGGCGTCGCGGAGATCGCGCTACCCGGTAAGCTCGTGGTGGATAACTCCGAGGCCTACATCGCGGCAGGCCTGGCCGGGCTGGGGTTAATGCAGGGGATGAACCTCTTTCTCCAGCCTTACCTTGACCGCGGTCTTCTGGTTGAAGTCCTGCCAGACTATCGCTCCCCGGATCGCAAGCTGTCACTGCTCTACCCACACCGCCATCTCTCCCGCAAGGTGCGGGTCTTTACCGAGTGGCTGGAGAGTCTGGTGTGAAAACAGCCAGCGTGTGACACAGCGCGCCAATCTGCTCCACGGCGTTCAGCAGGCGGGGTGTCGGTTCGTTTGCGCAGTTCAGCCGCAGAAAATGCGTTAATTCTGCCCCCGGGGAAAACAGGGGACCAGGGCTGACGCCGATGCCCAGCGCCAGCGCGCGGCGATGCACCTCCAGCGCGTTGACCTGCTGAGGGAGTTCTACCCACAGCAGAAAACCGGCTGCGGGTACGTTAAGGCGCGTACCGGGTGGGAAACTGGCTTCGACTCGCGCCACGACGGCGCGTATTCCCGCTGCGATCCGGCGCTTTAGCCGGCGCAGGTGACGATCGTAGTCGCCGCTTGCCAGCACCTCACTCGTCGCGGCTTCCAGCAGCGGCGTGCCTGCCCAGTCTCCGGCCATGCGGGTCTGTAAGACCTGAGTGTGGTAGCGTCCGGCGGCAATCCAGCCGATTCGCCAGCCCGGGGCAAGCGTTTTAGACAGGGAACTGCAGTAAATCACATTTCCGCTCTGGTCGAACGCCTTACAGGCAGGCGGACGTTGCCCTTCGCCGACCAGGTCTCCGTAGACATCGTCCTCTATCAAAGGAATACCTGCGCCTTCAAGCAGGGTAACCAGTTCCTGCTTGCGCGCGACGGGCATACTGGCGCCCAGCGGATTTTGCACGGTGGGTGAGGCCAGAACGGCTGCGGGACGGTGGCAGCGCATGGCGTCTGCCAGCGGTTCCAGTAACAGACCTTCAACAGGATCGGTAGGGATTTCTAAGGCCTTCAGGCCTAAATCTTCCAGCAGCAGGAGCGTGCCAAAGTAGGCTGGCTGTTCAATCGCCACGACATCCCCAGGCTGACACACTGCCCGCAGGGCCAGGCGTAGCGCCTGCGTCGCGCCCGCGGTGATAATGAGATCGTCCGCGCCGAACCGGGCTCCCCACTGCGCAGCCCGCGCGGCAATCTTACTTCGCAAATCTCCCCTTCCCGGAGGCAGGCTATAGCTCTGCCCGTGCGCGTCCAGACGACGCCCCGCGGAGTGCAACGCCCGTTGCAGCGCATCACCCGGCAGCCACGCAGGATCGGGCAGGGCGGCGCCCAGCGGGATCAGACGAGCCTCTGCACTGCTGAACAGCGATCGGGCCACGGCGGACATAGTGACAGGGACCGGGCCTGACGGGGAACGGGAGGGTTCCACGCGCGGAGGGAGACGGGCCTGATGGACGTAATAACCTGAACGTGGCCGCGCAACAATCAGCCCTTCCGCCTCGAGACAGCGAAGGGCTTCCAGCGCCGTCGGGAGGCTAACGCACTCGCGTTCGGCCAGTTTACGTGCGGAGATCATGCGGTCACCGACTTGCAATGCGCCAGAAGAGAGCGTGAGGCGCAACATCTCAGCAATACGGCGATAGTGTGGGGAGGGGGCAGACATGGGTATCTGTTCAGGCTAATTTTCGATAAAACTGACTATACAGCCAATGATGTGCGCCATCTATAGTGTCCGACATGTTCATGACAAGGAGGCATTATGCACAACGAAAATTTCGACATTTCTTCCTATTTCAAACGCATAAACTACAGCGGACCGGCGGCTGCCGATACGGCTACCCTGCATGCCCTTATGCGTCATCAGCTCTTTTCAGTCCCGTTTGAAAATCTGGACGTGCAGGCGGGCAAAATTGTCTCGCTGGCGCCAGACGACATTGCCGATAAAGTGTTAAAGAAAGGGCGCGGTGGCTACTGCTATGAGGTGAACGGGCTTTTTGCCATGGCGCTGGCGGCGTTAGGTATCCCTTACCGTTTCGTGGCGGCGCGCCCGATGTTCTACCCCGTGCGGAGGCCGAAAACCCATATGGCGTTAATCGCCGAAGTGGAGAACCGACAGTGGCTTTGCGATCTTGGCTTTGGCAGCTATGGCATTCGTGCGCCGATGGCGCTGGACACGCTTGACGTGGATATCACGCAGGATTTCGACACGTTTCGCCTGAGTCGCAGCGCGGAGGGCGAATATCTTCTTCAGGCGAAGGTTGAGGGTGAGTGGGCCCGTCAGTACGGCTTCGACCTTACCCCTCAGGAGTGGATTGATTTCGTCCCGGCCAACTACCTTAACTCCACGCATCCTGACGCTATTTTTGTGCAGAAACTGGTGGTGGTGCAGCATCGCAAGGAAGGACGCCAGATTTTGTTGGGCGATATGCTGAAAACCATCACGGCGAACGGCACTGAAACGCGGCAGCTGGCGGAGGAGGACATACGCCATGTCCTGAAAGACCGTTTTGCACTGACCGCCGCGTAATCTGTAGGGGCAACCGCCGCAATCACCTGGACATTTTAACCAGGGAAAGGGTCAGGCAAAGAGTCCCTTAATAAGCATCCAGAAAAGAGAGAGCAGGCAGAGGATTTGTACCGTCCGCAATGACCACAAGTGAAAACGCCATTGATACCGCTCCCGGGCATCGGCTTCTGCGATCGGGCCAGCGGCGTCAGAGGCGTTTTTCCTTATGCGGCGCAGAAAATCATGACACAGCCAGACCAGAAGTATGAGGCTAATTATTCTCGTGAAAAGTAAACCGTAGGCGTTATAAAACGTATCCCAGTAGCAGTGGAGGGTATCCAAGGCTTATATCCTTTTCCTGAGCCGCCCATACGGCAGGTATGGGCGGTGAATGATTACTTCTTCTTATCCATCATCGCCTTTAAATCGGCAAACGGGTTAAACGTGGCGACGCCCACGTCTTTTTGCGCGTCTTCCCCGGCAACCACGGTAGTACCGTACTGATCCGCTTCGGTGTATTTCGAATGTTCGTGATCGTGGCAAAACAGGCACAGCAGTTCCCAGTTGCTGCCATCTTCCGGGTTGTTGGTATGGTCGTGATCGATATGGTGAACCGTGAGTTCACGCAGATTGGAATAGACAAACTCGCGCGAGCAGCGTCCACACACCCAGGGATAGATTTTTAATGCTTTTTCGCGATAGCCGCTTTCCAGCCGCGCGTAGTTTTTGGGGATCAAAGCCATTGCCGGTTTTACCTGCCATAAAAAGAGTGGGGAATAGTATATCCCATAACGTTGCGTCGTGACGAACCCGTCAGTTATGTCAATTTATTTGAACCATTCCGTTAAATAAACGGCATTTATTCTTAGCGGGTAATGCGTAAAGTGGACAGCACGCAACGCATTCTCAGGACACATCGTAATGAAAAAGATCGGGTTTTTATCGTTTGGTCACTGGACACCTTCTCCGCAGTCCGGCACGCGCTCAGCGGCAGATACGCTGCTGCAGTCCATCGATTTAGCCGTGGCGGCTGAAGAGCTGGGGGCAGACGGCGCCTATTTCCGTGTGCACCACTTCGCCCGACAGCTTAGCTCGCCGTTCCCTCTGCTGGCCGCCATTGGCGCAAAAACGAAAACCATCGAAATCGGCACGGGCGTGATCGATATGCGTTACGAAAATCCGCTGTATATGGCCGAGGATGCGGGTGCGGCGGATCTGATTTCCGGCGGTCGTTTGCAGCTTGGCATTAGCCGCGGCTCTCCGGAACAGGTTATTGATGGCTGGCGGCATTTCGGCTATGTCCCGCAGGAAGGGGAAAACGAGTCGGATATGGCGCGTCGTCATACCGAGGTGCTGCTTGAGGTGCTGCGTGGGGAAGGGTTTGCCAAACCAAACCCGCAGCCAATGTTCCCCAATCCGCCGGGGCTGCTGCGTCTGGAGCCTTATTCAGAAGGGCTGCGCGAGCGTATCTGGTGGGGCGCGGGTTCTAATGCGACGGCGGTATGGGCGGCAAAACTGGGCATGAATCTGCAAAGTTCAACCCTGAAAGACGATGAAACCGGTGAGCCGTTCCATATTCAGCAGGCAAAACAGATCCGCGCCTACCGTCAGGCCTGGAAAGACGCAGGGCATACGCGCGAGCCGCGCGTGTCGGTTAGCCGCAGTATTTTTGCGCTGATGGACGACCGTGACCGGATGTATTTCGGTGCCAGCCGCAACGACAGCGATAGCGTGGGTTACCTGGATGAGAAAACGCGCGCCATCTTCGGGCGCAGCTATGCCGCGGAGCCGGATAAGCTCATTGAACAGCTGAAAAAGGACGAGGCGATTGCCGAGGCCGATACGCTCTTACTGACCGTGCCGAACCAGCTCGGTGTGGATTATAATGCGCACGTGATTGAGTCCATTCTCAAACATGTCGCACCGGCAATGGGCTGGCGCGAGTAGTTCCGCTATCAGCCTTGAGATCGTTATGGAAAACCTGGCCCTTTGGTATCGCCGGTTTGGCGAGCCAGAATCTGTTCTGCAACCTGAAACCGCGTCATTGGGGGCGCTAGCACCGGGTCATCTCCGTGTCCGGATGCTGTTTTCGCCAGTCAATGCGTCCGATCTCATTCCCATCACGGGTGCCTATCGGCACAGAACCCCGTTACCGGCGGTAGCGGGGTATGAAGGCGTCGGTGTCGTTACTCAGGCTCCCGCGTCGTTTAGTCATCTGCTGGGTAAACGTGTTCTGCCGCTGCGTGGGCAAGGCACCTGGCAGCGCTATGTGGACAGCCCGGCAGAGTATGCGATACCCGTACCGGACACCATTGACGTGCATCTGGCCGCGCGGGCCTATATCAATCCGCTGGCGGCGCAGATGATGCTGACCCGCTACCCCGCTCAGGGAAAACGGGTGTTGCTTACGGCTGCAGGATCGGATTGCGGCATTCTGCTGGGGCAGTGGGTGCGTCAGGCGGGGGCGGAAGCGGTGTACGGTATTCACCGCTCTGCGGTTCATGCGCAACGGCTGGAGGCGATGGGGATCATTCCTGTTGCGCAGCATGACGCGCAGCGGATCGCCTCCGTCGCCGCGCGCAGCGACGTCGTTTACGATGCCACCGGCGGGCCGCTTGCGGAAGCGATCCTCAGCGTGATGCCCGGGCAGGGGATGTTTGTCTGCTACGGACTGCTCTCCGGCCAGACTTTCCGACAGCTGCGTCCTGAGCCACGCGTGGCGTGGTTCCATATCCGTAACGGCCTGGATGCGCTCAGCGCGGAGACGTGGCGCGCGGCGTTCGATCGCATCTGGCTTCGCCTGCCCGCCAGCCGGTACAGCGATGTCGCGGTATACCCCCTGGCGGAATGGCAGAGGGCGCTCAGTGCTTATCGTGAAGATGGAAGGACCTGCAAGCCCCTCCTGTCAATGATGGACTGACCGCTACTGATGGCTCATATCGCTTAGCAGCACGGCGATACTTTGCCCGCCCGCCGTCTGTTCCAGAGCAATTTTGACGATGATGGTCAGCGGGACGGAGAGCAGCATCCCTACGGGCCCGAGCAGCCAGCCCCAGAATATCAGGGACAAAAAGACCACCAGCGTGGAGAGCCCCAGCCCTCGCCCCATCATGCGAGGCTCAAGAATATTGCCGAACACCAGATTGATCGCCAGATATCCGGCCAGCAGGACCAGCGCGTCATAGAACCCACTGAACACCAGCACCTGAAGGATAGGGGGGATCGCCGCCAGCACCGACCCGATGTTGGGAATATAGTTGAGCGCAAACGCCAGTAATCCCCAGACAAACGCAAAGCGGACGTCCAGCGCCAGCAGCATCAACCAGACGACAGCGCCCGTCACCAGGCTAATAGCCGTTTTCAGCACCAGATAGCGGGAAACGCTGTCCAGCGCACGTTGAATGGCCCCCATTCCCTCAACCGGCCGGACCATGATCTGCTGCAGCTTCGCCGGCAGCTGGGGCACCTCCAGCAGCATAAACACCACCGTTAAGAACAGCAGGAAAATGGAGGTCATGGCATTGGAAAGCTGCGTCAGCAGGCTGGTGACAACTGTCATGGCCGCATTGGGGTCAATATATTTAAGGAGCTCTTCGACCGAGACTTCGATCCCCGCGCGCTGCAGCCAGGGTTCAATCTGCAGCAGCGGTATTGCCAGCGAAGAGCGGTATTTCGGTAGCGTTCGGGCCAGCTCATTCAGCGAAGTGCCGAGATAGGCCACCAGCAAGACCATGGCAATAATAATAATGCTGATAAGCAGCGTGATCGCCAGCACGCGCGGGATGCGTAGCCGCGTCATGCGCTGCACCAGTGGGTTAAGGATCACCGCAATAAACAGCGCCAGAATAAACGGCACAATGATGTCGGCGGCAACGCGAACGCCTGTCAGTATAATCACCAGCATGCCCAGCATGATGACAGTTTTTAACCCGTTCAGGGTAATGATGGGTTTGGCCATGGTGACTCCGCAATGTTCTTTTTATTTATAATAAAGGTGAAGGGCGATGCAATAAACTAACCAAAATCAAACGGGATGAGTAAAGAATTGCAAAGACTTTGAGTTAAATCCTGGCTTATGGTACAAATTTGGCGTGTTCAACTACCGAGGACAATTTTGATCCGCAAAGACGAGAAGCAACACCGCGGATAATTGTAATTTTATGGACAATATGTTCAGGACGTACTCTTCAAACCACACGGCTGTATTTTTCACCTCTTTTTACCTGCTTTCTGGTGAGCAACACTGGCGCACCGCACTATAGTCATATCTTCTGCCTGAGCTGGCGCTAAGCGCTTAGCTATCTGATTTCAATTCGTATTTTTTGGTTTGCTGCGTACAGCGAGCCACGATGGATTATATTCTCAAGCAGGAGAAAAACATGTTTTACTGGATCCTTTTAGCTCTGGCAATTATCGCGGAAATTACCGGCACGCTGTCGATGAAATGGGCAAGCGTCAGCGAGGGTAATACCGGATTTATTTTAATGCTGGTGATGATTTCCCTTTCTTATATTTTCCTCTCGTTTGCGGTGAAGAAAATTGCGCTGGGTGTCGCATATGCCCTGTGGGAAGGGATCGGCATTTTATTAATTACGCTGTTCAGCGTGCTGATATTTGACGAAACATTAACAACCATGAAGATCGCTGGCTTAACAACGCTGGTCGCGGGTATTGTGCTGATTAAATCGGGTACCCGTAAACCGACTAAACAGCTGAAGGAGCAGAACCATGCAACAGTTTGAGTGGGTTCATGCGGCCTGGCTGGGGCTTGCCATCGTGCTGGAAATTCTGGCGAACGTTCTGCTGAAATTCTCCGACGGTTTCCGTCGTAAAGTTTATGGCCTGCTGTCGATTGCCGCGGTGCTGGGGGCATTCAGCGCCCTGTCCCAGGCAGTCAAAGGGATCGACCTGTCGGTGGCCTATGCGCTGTGGGGCGGTTTTGGTATCGCCGCCACGCTGGCCGCAGGCTGGGTACTCTTCGGGCAGCGTTTAAATAACAAAGGCTGGATCGGGCTTATACTGCTGCTTGCCGGCATGATCATGATAAAACTAGCCTGACAGACTTCACGCCATGATTTACAGGCAGCGAAATTCGCTGCCTGTATTACGCTTAGAAAAGCAAAACCGTGAAGAGGATGGCTGATGTATCGCACATTAAGCTGGCGCAATATTCCCAATGCGAGAACGTTGTTTGCCATGGTCTTCATGGCGGGGATCGGCTTAATTATCTCCATCGTCGCACTTCTCTATCTTTCCCTGCATCTTATCAGTACCAAAACCAATGAAATTGATGAACACCGCACGGCGCTTTCCGTGCAGGGCGCCATTCAGACATCGGTGAATCGCGTCTCCTCACTGGTGCTTGATAACGCCGTCTGGGACGATGCGGTGCGGGAGGCTTACCGCTCCACGCTGGATACCGACTGGTTGTACAACACCTGGGGCGCCGGCTTTAAAATCAACAACCTCTATGACGGCACCTTCGTGCTGGATGAACATTTCAATGTCATCTGGGGCTCGTTTAAAAGTCAGCCTTTTCAGGAGACGACGCTCGATTTTTTCGGCAAAGGCCTGAAAGCCCTGATTGACCAGCATGCGCGCGCCTTAGCGAGCGAGAAAAATATCTATGCCGGGATCAGCAAAACGCGAAGCGGCGTCGCCTTTGTAGGGATTGGGCTGATACGCCCAATGGTTGGACGATTGCGGGTGACCGATGGAACGCGCCGTTATCTGGTAATTACCCGTCACCTGAACGCCCGAATATTATCTGACCTGGGGGCGACCTTTCAGATTGAAAACCTCAACTTTACGCCGGAAAAAATCAACGCGCTGAGCATGCCGCTGCGCAGCGCGGCAGGGGAGTTGGTCGGCTATCTGAACTGGCAGGCGCGGCTTCCGGGCGCGCAGGCCGCCCGGGCGGCCTCTTCTGACATCAGACAGATTGTGGTGCTGGCCTCGGCTCTGATCCTGCTGTTTATTCTGGTAAGCAGCGTGGGGCTGTACAAGCTTGCCCGCGGAGAGAGTCTGGCGCGTCTGGTCGCCAGAACGGACTGGCTAAGCCGTCTGCCGAACCGGCGTGCGCTCATTGAAGCGCTGGACCGGGTGAGTTTACGCGGGGATATCGACGTCAAAAGCGTGGTGTTCATCGATCTGGATGGCTTTAAAGACGTCAATGATATCTACGGTCACAGCGTGGGAGACGATCTCATTGTGGCGATTGCGAAAACACTGAATGAACGCGTGCCGCCGGGCGGAATGCTGGCGCGAATGGGCGGGGATGAATTTGCCATGACCATTGGCGGAGATAACGCGGAGGCCCGGGCCGCCGCGTTTGCCGTTTCGGTGCTGGACGCGTTCGCCACCCCGATTCAGCTGGGGGAACGCACAATCCATATGGGGGCCAGCATCGGTATCGCCAGCGGAACCCTGATTGAATGCACCAGCTCCGAGCTGTTTCGTCGCGCCGATATTGCCATGTATCATTCCAAAATGAGCGGGAAAGGGCGGATTACCCACTACGACGCCGAACTGAACAGCGCCCGTGAACGCAAGCTGGCGATTGAGAATCAGATCCGTAACGGCCTGGAGCGTGATGAGTTCGAGGTCTGGTATCAGCCGATTATTGACGCCCACAGCCAGAAAATGAGTAGCGTCGAGGCGCTGGTCCGTTGGCCACGGCGTCCGGAAGGGCCCCTGGGCCCGGATACCTTTATCACCATCGCGGAGACCAGTGGCCTGATTTACAAACTGGGGCAGTTTGTGTTGCAGCGGGCCTGTCAGGATCTGCAGCCGTACAGTGACTTAACGCTCTCGGTTAATATCTCCCCCGCACAATTTCGCGATCCTGCCTTCGAAGAAAAAGTCGCCAGCGTGCTGGAGATCACCGATTTTCCGGCCAACCGACTACAGCTTGAGGTCACCGAGTCCTATGTGCTGGAAAACCCGGAGCGTGCCCGCATGGCAATAGCCAACCTGAAAGCGTTGGGTATCGCGGTAGCGCTGGATGACTTTGGCACCGGTTATTCAAGCATTGGCTATTTAAGGCGTTTCAACTTTGACACCATCAAGATCGATAAGTCGCTGGCCGGGTTGGTAGATAATGATGAACAGGCGGCCGCGCTGGTGAGCGGCACGGTGCGGATCGCCAATGCGCTGGGCATGGCGGTGGTTGCAGAAGGGGTCGAAACCGAAAAGCAAATGAAACTCCTGCGGCTGGCTGGCTGCGATCAGCTGCAGGGTTTTTGGTTCAGCCAGCCCATGCCGATAGAGTCAATCAAGGCGTTACATCAGGTCAGACGGTGCTGATTTACTGCTGCGCCAGCGCTTCCAGCTGGTCGCGAAAACCGGTGACGGACAGGGCCCGGTTATCGGCACGCCAGCGGTCTTTCGCCGCCGGGGCGGAGCTCTGAACACCGATCAACTGCCAGCCGTTTTCCGTTTTCAACATCAGCGGTGAGCCGCTATCGCCTGGTAACGTATCGCACTGGTGAGAGAGTACGCTGGTTTGTGCCCAGCCGGTCACAATGCAGTCGGTGTGCGTGTAAAGCGTATCCAGATGATCGACAGGATAGCCTGATTGCGTCACCTTGCGGTCGGCGGCTTTCAGCGCGGCGGTAAGGGCGGCTTTATCACCGTCAAATAACGGCAGTGGCGTAATACCTGAAGGCGGGTAGCGTAAAACGATCAGGCCAAAGTCCCATGAAGCGGCGCCGGGTGGCACAATCCAGCCGTCACCATCCGGTTTCAGGCGTTTGCCGAGAGAGGGATCCACCCGTCCTTCAATGCCGTGGATTTCATAGCGCCAGGTGCCTTTTTGCGACACAAAGCGCAAGGCAACTGCTTTATCCGGCTTGCCGTTTGGTGGCGTTAACAGACAGTGGCCTGCCGTCAGGGCAAGCTGCGGGGTGATCAACGTGGCGGTACATAAGTTACCGCTGGCGGTTTCCAGCTGACCTATAGCATCCCAGGGGGCCTGGGTGGGATCGGCGACGCGCGTGCGATCGTCATGACCGAAAAAAAGCGTCTTTAGCTCTTTCGCGCTAATGGTGTCATCACCGCCATCATCCGCATGTGAGAATCCAGAAAAAAGACCAAACGTTCCCAGTAACAACACAACAGATTTACGCATATCACACTCTGGTGGGGGTAATTATGATTATTAAAAGTGAACCCTATGAAAATACTATAGACGGGACAGCGCTAAAGTGGGAGTAAAATCAGCGTGCTACATTCAGGAAAGATAAAAATGGCTGGCGATGAGCGCGCATAAAATAAGCAGGATCAGAATCAGCTCAAACCGATAGCGTCGCAGCATACGCCCTCCGGATAAAAAAACGGCGCGGAACCTTTTCCGGTTCAGCGCCGGTTTACCAACGTGCCCCGAAGGGCACGGTTAAGCTTGTACTCTTACGCAGCTGGCTGTGCAGCTGGTTTAGCAGCTTCGTGTTTTACTGCTTTTTTGTGATGCTTTTTAGCAGCCTGCGCTTTCTGTTCTACAGCTGGTTTGGTCGCTTTTTTGTGGTGCTTTTTAGCGGCCTGCGCTTTCTGCTCTACAGCAGGTTTAGTCGCGTCTTGTTTTACGGCTTTTTTGTGGTGCTTTTTAGCCGCTTGCGCTTTTTGCTCAGCAGCAGGTTTAGCGGCTTTATGATGTTTCTTGTGGTGTACCGCTTTTGCAGGCGCAGCGGTGGTGGTTGCAGCTGGCGCAGCGGCAGCTGGAGCAGTTGCAGTAGTCTCAGCAGCGAACGCAGCAGAAGACAGACCCATAGCAGCGGCAACAACCAGAGCTAATACTTTATTCATGTTCATACCCTCGAATTTGGTTTTTCATTTAACCCCACTGCGGGGCCGTTGAAATAACTATATCCCTGTAAATTCGGGGTTTCCGTGAGTGATTGGTATCGGCGTGTAACGGAATGTACAAAGGAGGAGAAGCGTGTACGAACAGACCCGTTCGTACACGTGAGGGCTATTTCTTTAACGCAGCCAGAATTGCAGCCGGTGGCTGGCTGCCAACAATCGAGCGTGATTCAGGCTCAATGACCACCATGAACGGTGTGATGTTGATGCCCAGCCTTTCAGCCAGCGCAGACTGGCGAGCGATACGGTCGGAACAGGCCTGTGTTGTGTCGTTATCCGGTAAAAAACCCGTCATCGCTTTTTGCAGGCTTTTGACCCTGTCGGTTGAACACCAGACGCGCCCCATATCCTCAATGACCGAGTCGCGAATAGCGTCGGGGGCAACGGTCAAAAACGACATGGTCAAACCGGCATCCGTATACTGCCTGACGTTTTTCACCACGTTGCTGCAGTAGATGCACTGGTTATCAATAAACACCAGTAGCTTGTATTTTTCTGCGGGAGCCTGAAATGTGATGGGCTGGAGGTCAGCGAGAGAGTGGGTGATATCGTTATATGCTTCTTGCGGAGTGTTATCCGCGGCCGCGAAGGTGCTTAAACTCGTCGCACACAGTACGGCTAACGCCATCGTTTTCATTATGCCTTTCATTATTCATCCCTTTATTTATTGTTAACCCTGGCCTGATTGCGGTGTATTTATATGGCCAGGATTTAACTACATACCTTAAGTGCGCTCGGAAAGGAATGTGCAAAATCATCTTCTTATGCAGAAGGGCAAGAAAAATGCCGGAGCGCGCTCCGGCAGAAGGGAATTACAAATAACGTGAAGTGAGATGTTCGCGGAAGTAACGGATATTGAGATCTTCTCCCGTCGCCTGGGTAATCAACTGCGAGGTGGTAAAGCGGCTGCCATGCTGCCAGATGTTCTGGCGCAACCAGTCAAACAGCGCCGAAAAATCACCTTCAGCGATTGAGGACTGCAGATCCGGAAGCGCCGTTTTCGCCGCATGGAACAGCTGTGCGGCATACATGGCCCCCAGCGTATACGACGGGAAGTAACCAAATCCACCGTCGGTCCAGTGAATATCCTGCATACAGCCGTTGCGGTAGTTGTCTTTGGTTGATAACCCAAGCCAGGCCTGCATTTTTTCGTCCCACAGGGCGGGAATGTCGTCCACCTCGATCTCGCCGTTGATCAGCGCGCGCTCAATCTCATAGCGCAGCACCACGTGCGCCGGGTAGCTCACCTCATCGGCATCCACGCGGATATAGCCCGGCTTCACGCGCTGGTTCCAGGCGATAAAGTTCTCTTCGCTGAACGCCGCCTGGCTGCCAAAGCGGGCGTGCACCGCAGGGAGAAGATGTTTAAGGAAGGCCTCGCTACGGCCAAGCTGCATTTCAAAGAACAGGCTTTGGGATTCGTGGATCGCGGTTGAGCGGGCGAGGGCAATCGGCTGTCCTGCCCAGGCGCGCGGCAGGTTTTGTTCGTAGCGCGCGTGTCCGGTTTCGTGGATCACGCCAAACAGCGCGCTGAGCAGTTCATCTTCGTCATAGCGCGTGGTGATGCGCACGTCCTCCGGTACGCCGCCGCAGAACGGGTGCGCACTCACGTCCAGGCGACCGCCGTTAAAATCGAAGCCGAGCATCTTCATCGCTTCCAGCCCCAGCTCGCGCTGTGTTGCCGTTGGGAAGGGGCCCTGCGGGGGAACAAACGACCGTTGAGCCTGTTTTTCCACCACGCTTGCCAGCAGGTCCGGCAGCCAGGATTTCATATCGCCGAACAGAACGTCCAGACGGGCGCTGGTCATGTCGGGCTCAAAAATATCCAGCAGTGCGTCGTACGGTGTGCACCCTTTGGCTTCGGCCCGCAGACGAGCCTCTTCGCGGCTGAGTTTGACCACCTCTTTCAGGTTGGCGGAAAAGCCCTGCCAGTCGTTAGCGGGGCGCTGGGTGCGCCAGGCGTGTTCACACTTGCTGCCCGCCAGGGATTTGGCCTCCACCAGCGATTCCGGCAGCAGCGAGGCCTGCTGATATTGACGCGTCATTTCCCTCAGGTTGGCGCGTTCGACGTCATTCAGATCTTCACCTGCTGCCGCAGCCAGCAGATCGCCCACTTTCTTATCGGTCAGAATTTGGTGTTGCAGGACGCTCATTTCTGCCAGCGCTTCGCCGCGCGCGGCGCTGCCGCCAGGCGGCATCATGGTAAACATGTCCCAGCTGGCGATGGAGGAGAGGTGCGAGAAACGGGAGAGGCGCTGGAAGGTGCGGGTGAGTTGCTGATAAGCCGATGTTTTTTCCATTCTTGTTCTTCCTTATCGTTTTGGGAGTGTTCAGGGAGTGTAACGTGATTTAGGGAGGATGAGTGCACTTTTGATGCAAGGGGCGCGAAGCCCCTTATCAATCAGTCGTAGAGCCACTTTCCTGCTTTTGCGGACTCTGCGAACATTCTTACGGTCAACGGGATGCGGGTTGCCTCTACGTCTTCCCGCTTCAGCTTAAACCAGCGATCTAACAATGGGGTATTCTGCCAGGGAAAATAACGAGACCAGTTCACACCAGACAAATCGACGTTGAACTCTTTTTCGTACCGATTTAATGCATCGTGTAGGTCATCGCCTGGTGAATCGAATAAATCGGAATCCAGTTCCAGAGGAACTTCTTTCCAGTCGTTATCCAGATAGCCAGGAATTTCATCCCGAAACATAAATAACACGTCGTCTACGATGCTCATTAGAAAGATGTCCACGCTATGCGGTCTTTTGGTCGTGCAATCAAGTTGTATTTTTCTTGCGTACGCGTTGAAACTCGATGAAGAGTCAGTGAAAGTGAGGCCCACCCCAGCCATGGGATATAGCGACCAATTACCGCTGCGAGTTTGTTAGTTGGCTGCATCCTGACGCCTACGGGAGTGGGAATTTTAATCCCGAAAGGGAGACGGGCGTCCCGTAAAATTATTCGCGCGTACTTTGAAACAACGCTTGTTCCCAGGGTAGCGCCTTCTGGTTTTGCCCGAGTAACTAGCCACGGTTGCCCACCTAAAATTGCCGCACCTGAAACGGCATCTATCCCCAATTCCAAACAGAACTCCTCCAGAAAAATGATCTCAAGTAACTCACCTGGCGTGACGTTTGAATGGCCTCTGTAGAAGTAGGTTCCGTTAATCTCTTCGGTTGTATCCATACTAATACTCCAGTTAAGCCGTCGCCCGTTCATTCCATGCGTCAGAGAAAATGATATTGCCGTCGTTATGCTTCCACGTAATTTTCTCGTAGCGCAATTCAACCGTTTCGAGGTGGTTGTTATTGCTGTCTCCCGGCGCCGCCATAGCAGGTGATACAGAAACAATCCGCACGCCTTCCAGAAGAATATTGAAGTACTCTGCTTCAAGACCTGCATCATTAATCTTATAGAACTTGAGTTCAGCTTTTTGCAGAGCCTGACCTGTCGCGACGGCTTTATAGAGATAGGGTGATGAGTAATCGAATTCCTTTACGATCATCATCGGGGAGTGGATGCGCTTACCCGTAGGTTTACCGGTTAGATTATCGGTCGGTGTCGACAGGTTGTGATGAAATCCTTTGAACTCAATACTGTATTCCCTGTGCTGCACATCACAACCGCCTTTGATTAGCGCGCCACCATCATCGTAAAGCCACATATTGCCTGGAATAGCCACTTTAAATCCCTCTTTCGTGTAATGAAGGCGCTGAGCTTACAGAGAGATAGGGTGATGTTGTATGCACGATAGGGTTATAATTAATTGTTTTTACTTAATTATTCATTAAGATTAATTAACGTAAGAAGACATCCCCCGCACAAAAACAGGCGGGGGATAGCGTTCGTTTATTTCAAACGCTGATGAAGACTTCCCCCCACCAGCAGCGCCGCGCAGAGCATCAGCGCGATAAAGCCGCCCACGCCGTTCCAGCCGTAGTGATGCCAGAACACGCCGCCGAGCGTCCCGGCGATGCTGGAACCCAGATAATAGCTAAACAGATACAGCGACGATGCCTGTCCTTTGGCACGCCGTGCGCGCGGGCCAATCCAGCTGCTGGCAACCGAGTGGGCGGCAAAGAACCCTGCGGAGAAGAGCAGCATGCCGGCAAAAATCAGCCACAGGGAGGAGAAGAGGGTCAGCAGCAGGCCGACGAGCATCACTGCCGTGAAGAACAGCATCACCGGACCGCGCCCATAGCGTGCGGTCATCGCCCCGGCTTTCGGCGAACTCCAGGTGCCGGTCAGGTACGCCACGGAAAGCAGACCCACCACCGCCTGGCTCAGATGCCACGGAGAGAGCATCAGGCGATAGCCAATATAGTTAAACAGCGTGACGAACGAGCCCATCAGCAGGAAGCCGGTCAGGAACAGGTGCGGCAGTCCCTTATCGCGCCAGTGCAGGCGGAAATTGATAAACAGCGTTTTTGGGCGCAACGATGTTGGACGAAAATGGCGCGACTCCGGCAGAATTTTCCAGAACATCAGTGCGGATGCCAGCGCAAAACAGCCGATCACCGCCAGCGCAATTCGCCAGCTAAAGAAGTCCGTGAAAACCCCGCTCAGCAGGCGTCCGCTCATGCCGCCAATCGAGTTCCCGCTGATGTAAAGCCCCATCGAGAACGCCACAAAACTCGGGTGGATCTCCTCGCTGAGGTAGGTCATCCCGACCGCCGCCACGCCGCTGAGCGATAGCCCAATCAGCGCGCGCATCACCAGAATGCCGTGCCAGCTGGTCATCATCGTTGAGAGCAACGTACAGACCGAGGCCAGTATCAGGGCGGTCACCATTACCTGTTTACGGCCGATGGCGTCGGACAGCGGGCCGGTAAAGAGCAGGCCAATCGCCAGCATAGCGGTTGAAATGGAGAGCGATACGCTGCTGCTGGCAGGTGATACGCCAAATTCGTGCGAAAGCACGGGCAGGATCGGCTGAACACAATAGAGCAGGGCGAAGGTTGCCAGACCGGCTGAAAAGAGCGCCAGCGTGACGCGCATAAATTGGGGGGTACCACGTTTAATGAACTGAACCGGCTGCGATGCTGCAGGTAAATCATTGATATCGCTTGCCGGATCGATACCAATCGTAGTTGTACGACTCACACAGTTTCCTTGCTTAAACATCCCCGTGATTTCTGGTGACGGGTATGACCACACCTTCAGGGTAGGAAAATGTAAATATTCTGTCTAATATATTAATAATCTCAAATGATACTTTAAAAATATGAATATCGAGCTGCGTCACCTTCGCTATTTTGTCGCTGTCGCTGAGGAGCTGCATTTTGGCCGTGCGGCGGCACGGCTGAATATCTCTCAGCCGCCCTTAAGCCAGCAGATTCAGATCCTGGAGCAGCAGGTCGGAGCGCGTCTTCTGGCCCGCACCAACCGCAGCGTGAGCCTGACGGCGGCGGGGAAACAGTTTCTTGTCGACAGCCGACAGATCCTGAATATGGTTGAGGATGCCGCCGCCCGGGCTGAACGGCTGTATCTCGGTGAGACGGGGGAACTGCGAATTGGGTTTACCTCATCCGCACCGTTTATCAGCGCCGTCTCGGAGACCTTGTCGTCATTTCGCCGCCATTTCCCCGATGTTCATATTCAGACGCGTGAAATCAATACCCGCGAGCAGATCGCGCCGCTCAATGAAGGTACGCTGGATCTGGGGTTGATGCGCAATACCCAACTGCCGGACACGCTGGCATGGGAGGTGATTCTGCGCGAACCGCTGATGGCTATGATCCCTCACGATCACCCCCTGGCCTCGCGTCCGACGGTTTCACTGGCCGAACTGGCAAAAGAGCCGTTTGTCTTTTTTGACCCGCAGGTCGGGACGGGGCTGTATGACGATATCCTGGGGCTGATGCGCCGCTACGATCTTGCTCCGGTTATTACCCAGGAAGTGGGGGAGGCGATGACCATTATTGGCCTGGTCGCCGCCGGGCTGGGGGTTTCTATTCTCCCGGCCTCCTTTAAGCGGGTGCAGTTGCGCGAAATGCGCTGGGTTCCCCTCGCGCAAGAGGATGCTGTGTCAGAGATGTGGCTGGTCTGGTCAAAACATCGTGAACAGAGTCATGCCGCACAGCGTTTCAAACAGCAGCTCATTAACGCCTCATCGGGGCGAGATTTTGTGGCAAAAGGGGGTAAAAACGTGCGGTAAATCACATGGCTAAGTAAATATTTGACGCCGGCCATGGAAGTGCTTCACCATAGCCAAAAGTTTATTTCGATGCTCGAAAATAAGGGAGTACGAGGTGGTTGCTGATAGTCAGCCAGGGCACATTGATCAGATTAAGCAGACCAACGCTGGCGCGGTATATCGCCTGATTGATCAGCTTGGTCCGGTTTCGCGTATCGATCTTTCGCGCCTGGCACAACTGGCACCTGCCAGTATCACCAAGATTGTCCGCGAAATGCTGGAAGCGCACCTGGTTCAGGAAACGGAAATTCAGGAGCCGGGCAGCCGTGGCCGTCCGGCAGTCGGGCTGGTGGTCGAGACGGAAGCCTGGCACTACCTGTCACTGCGCATCAGCCGGGGGGAGATCTTCCTTGCCCTGCGGGATCTGAGCAGCAAGCTGGTGGTGGAAGACCGGCTTGAGCTGCCGCTCAACGCTGAGCAACCGCTCCTCGAGTCGATTGTGTCGCATATCGATCGCTTCTTTATCCGTCATCAGCAGCGGCTGGAACGCTTAACGGCGATTGCCATCACCATGCCGGGCATCATTGATACCGAAAATGGCATTGTTCACCGCATGCCGTTTTACGACGACGTCAAAGAGATGCCGCTGGGTGAAGTGCTGAAAAACCATACCGGCGTGCCGGTCTATATTCAGCATGACATCAGCGCCTGGACAATGGCGGAGGCGCTGTTTGGTGCCTCGCGCGGGGCGCGGGATGTGATTCAGGTGGTCATCGACCATAACGTCGGAGCGGGCGTGATCACCGACGGGCGTCTTCTCCACGCTGGCAGCAGCAGCCTGGTGGAGATCGGCCATACTCAGGTCGACCCGTACGGTAAGCGTTGCTATTGCGGCAACCACGGCTGTCTGGAGACCATTGCCAGCGTGGAAAGCGTGCTGGAGCTGGCGCAGGTGAGGCTCGGCCAGTCCATGAGCTCTTCGCTGCACGGACAACCCCTGACGGTAGATTCACTCTGCGCTGCGGCGCGCCAGGGCGATCTGCTGGCAAAGGACATCATTACCGGCGTGGGGAATAACGTGGGGCGCATTCTGGCCATCATGGTGAACCTCTTTAACCCGCAAAAAATCCTCATTGGCTCGCCGCTCAGCCAGGCGGCGGAGATCCTGTTCCCGGCGATCTCGGCCTGCATTCACCAGCAGTCGCTCCCCGCGTACAGCAAAAATATTGCGGTAGAAAGCACCCAGTTTTCCAACCAGGGGACGATGGCCGGCGCAGCGCTGGTCAAGGACGCCATGTATAACGGCTCGCTGTTGATCCGCCTGTTGCAGGGCTAACTCTTTTCCGCAGATGTAAGAAAAATTGCGCTATCTCAAGCCGGGTAGCGCACGCATCCCGTAGACTTCCTCCACTGAATTATTTACCTGGTTTATATTTTCGAAGCATACCCAAGAGGTGGAGTGAGTCATGCTTAAGCGTTTCTTTGTTACTGGTACAGATACCTCTGTCGGCAAGACCGTCGTATCCCGCGCATTGCTGCAGGCGCTGGCAGCAAGCGGTAAACGCGTGGCAGGGTACAAGCCGGTCGCAAAAGGGAGTAAAGAGACGCCAGAGGGATTGCGTAATAAAGACGCCCTGGTACTGCAAAGCGTCTCGTCACTGGAACTGCCTTATCACGCGGTTAATCCTGTTGCGTTAAGCGAAGAGGAGAGCAGCGTGGCGCACAGCGGTATGATCAATTATCCGCTGCTGTCCGACGGGCTGGCGAACCTCAGCGAGAAGGTCGATCACGTGGTGGTTGAAGGCACGGGCGGCTGGCGCAGCCTGATGAATGACCTGCGTCCGCTCTCTGAATGGGTGGTGCAGGAACAGCTTCCGGTGGTTATGGTCGTGGGTATCCAGGAAGGGTGCATCAACCATGCGCTGCTGACCGCGCAGGCGATTGCCAATGACGGCCTGCCGCTGATTGGCTGGGTGGCAAACCGAATCAACCCGGGCCTGGCGCACTACGCTGAAATCATCGACGTGCTGAGCACCAAGCTGCCGGGGCCGCTGGTGGGGGAACTGCCTTATCTGCCCCGTGCCGAACAGCGCGAGCTAGCGCAATACATCGATCTCTCGGCCCTCGGTGGCGTGTTGACCGTAGACCGAGTCGTGGCGTAACGTTCGCGACAGCACGGACGCCAGCACGCAGGCGACCAGCAAGCCGGGCAGTAAAAAATATTGTCCGGTCATTTCACAGACCATCAGCGCCGACATAATAGGCGCATGGGTGGTGGCGGCGAGCAGCGTTGCCATCCCCGCCAGCCCCAGCAAAATCGCCGTTTCAGACCCCGGTAACCACAGCGCGAAGAGTTGGGCGAAAAGCATGCCTGTCGCCATGCCGACAAACAGCGTGGGCGTAAATACCCCGCCCGGCGCTCCTGAGCCGCTGCTGGCCAGCACCGCCAGCAATTTACAGATAAGCACCCCGGCGATCACCGTCAGCACCGGCGGGGCGAGCAGAAAAGCCTGAACCACGCTGTAGCCATTCCCCCACACCTTAGGCGTGAGGAGGGACAGCAGCCCGACGATCAAACCGCCGAGCGCCAGCTGCCATGGCGGAGAAAGTTTAAGACGCAGGAACAGCCCGTGGCTGCAGTCCATCAGCCACATCAGCAGCGGTCCGCAGAGCCCTGCCAGCAGACCCATGGCGACCAGCAGGCCATAATCCGCCGCGGTGAGCATACCGCTCAGATGCACGGCGTAGAGCGTACCCGCACCCGGTGCGAGGAGCTGCGTGGTGAGAAGCGCCACGACCGCGGCGATCGCTACAGGGCCGAGCGAGGCCAGCATTAGGGTGCCAAACAGGATCTCTGCAATGAACAGGCTGCCGGCTAAGGGCGCATGATAAGCGCTGGCCATCCCGGCGGCGGCACCGCAGGCGATCCATAACTTCCATTCGGATTTGGGCGTAAAGCGCCGGGCAAAGAAGGAGGCGGCGAGAGCGGCGAGCAGGATCATCGCGCCTTCACGCCCGATGGCGCTGCCGCTGGCCACGACCAGCAGCGACGCCAGGGATTTCACAAGGCTGGCGCCGTAATCAAACTGGCCGTCGCCCGTCTCCAGCGCTTCCATATAATCGGTGGGCGCATGAGGCCGCTGGGCGGTCAGCCGTTGCCATCCCCAGAGCAGCAGCCCGGCAGCCAGCCCGCCCAGCGCGGGCGTCAGCGCACGCCGCCAGGGAGAGAGCGACGCGGCAGCATTCACCAGGCTGCCGCTGTCGTTGCTGAGAAGCAGCCACTCCAGCAGGTACATGCTGTGACGGAACATCGCAACGGCCAGCGCGGCCAGCACGCCGGTGACGGAGGCAATCAGCAGTCGACGAAACATCGCGCGGATGTCGGGATACGCATGAAGACGTTGCATGAGTCGTAATTAAACGGGGACGATACGATATTGTGGCGGGAAATCGCGGGGTTAGCAAAAGGTCTGCGTGCGAAAAAGCCGGGCAAAGCCCGGCCGGAAAGGTTAGCTGTCGCTGTGAATATTCAGCGCCCGACGCGTACGGCCGGAACTCAGGTACTCGGCAATATAGTCCTGGGAAATCTCGCCGTTGTAGCGCCCGTCCTCATCCACAATCGGCATCCAGCTGGTATTGCTCTCATACAGACGTGACAGGACCACGCGCAGGTTATCTTCCGCTTTGCCGGTCATGCGGAACGGATGCAGAATATCGGCGCAGGTACCGCTGGCGTTACGCGCTTCGCGACGCTTCACGAAGCCCAGCGGTTTGCCGTGCTCGTCGACCACCGTCACGGCACGAATATCATTATCATCCATGGTGGCAAAGGCTTCCGGAAGCGGCGTAGAGCCGCGTACAGTAATGGTCGGCTGCTGGTCGGTCACGTCGCCCGCGGAGACCAGCAGCAGGCGTTTCAGGGTGCGGTCCTGGCCGACGAACGAGCCGACAAACTCATTCGCCGGTTTCGCCAGCAGTTCATCCGGGCTGGCGCACTGGACGATTTTCCCCTGCCGGAATACCGCGATACGATCGCCAAGCTTCAGGGCCTCATCGATATCGTGGCTGACCAGCATGACGGTTTTTTTCAGCTTGCGCTGCATCTCCAGGAACTGGTTCTGGATCACCTCGCGGTTGATCGGGTCCACCGCGCCGAAGGGTTCATCCATCAGCAGTACCGGAGGATCTGCCGCCAGGGCGCGAATGACGCCAATGCGCTGCTGTTGCCCGCCGGACATCTCGCGCGGATAGCGGTGGAGAAACTTATGCGGATCCATCGCCACCATATCCATCAGCGCTTCGGCGCGGGCTTTACAGCGCGCTTTGTCCCAGCCCAGCATGCGCGGTACGACGGTGATGTTCTCTTCAATGGTCATGTTCGGAAACAGGCCAATCTGCTGGATCACGTAGCCAATGTTGCGGCGCAGGGTCACGGTGTCCATGCCGCTGGTGTCTTCGCCGTTAATCAGGATCGTCCCGCTGCTGGGGGTGATGAGACGGTTAATCATTTTCAGGGTGGTGGTTTTCCCGCAGCCGGACGGGCCGAGCAGGACGCACATTTCCCCTTCGGGCACGTTCAGGTTGACGTTGTCGACGGCCCTGAAGGTCTGGCCGTGCTTCTGTGAAAAGTGTTTGGTGAGGTTTTCCAGTTTTATCATTATCGAATCCCCTTTGGAGTCAGAACCACCTGCAGACGGTGCAGCAGCCAGTCGAGCACAATCGCTAAAAGACAAATCATCAGCGCGCCCGCAATCAACATGCGAATATCGCTTCCGCCGATACCGTTGAGCAGCAGCAGGCCGAGACCGCCCGCGCCGATCACCGCGGCAATTGCCATCACGCCGATGTTCATCACCACGGCGGTGCGGATCCCGCCGAAAATCACCGGCAGTGCCATCGGAATTTCAACCCAGCGCAGGCGCTGCCAGAAGGTCATGCCGATACCGCGCCCGGCTTCGCGCAGGCCCGGCGGCAGGCTGTCGAGCGCGGTGTGGGTGTTACGCACAATCGGCAGCAGCGAATAGAGAAACACCGCCGTGATGGCGGGCAGGGCGCCAATTCCCTGACCGATCAGCGAAAACAGCGGGATCATCAGGCCAAACAGGGCAATAGACGGGATGGTCAGCACGATAGTGGCGAGTCCCAGCACCGGCGTCGCCAGCCACTTGTGACGCACAATCAAAATGCCCAGCGGGACGCCGATGAGAATGGCTAAGCCTACGGCCAGCGCCACCAGCCACAGATGTTGCAGCGTCAGGGTCAGCAGGTAGTCCCGGTTGTCCAGAATGTAGTGAATCGTCTCCATAGCGCCTCCTACAGCAACTGTTTGCTACGCAGGAAATCTCGGGCGACCTGCTGCGGTGACTGATGGTCGATATCCACCTTCTTGTTCAGTTCGGTGATAACGTCGTTATTGAGCTGGGCGGAGAGGGTGTTGAGCGCCTCTTCCAGGCCCGGGTTGGCCTCCAGCGTCTCCTTACGCACCACCGGGGTGACCGCATAGCTCGGGAAGAAGCCTTTATCATCCTCCAGCACTTTCAGGTCAAAGCCCTTCACGCGCCCGTCGGTGGTGTAGACCAGTCCTGCATCAACAAAACCATCGCGCACCGCGTTATAGACCAGACCGGGATCCATCTGGCGGATCTGCGGGCGGTCCAGGGTCATGTGATAGGCCGCCTGCAGCGGCTTCATGCCGTCGCTGCGCCCGGCAAATTCCAGGTCTAAGCCCAGCAGCCAGTTTTTGTCCGGGTTGGTTTTACGGACCTGTTCAATTTTCGCCACCATCTCTGACATGGTGTTGATATGTTCCGCCTCGGCGCGCTTGCGCTGCATGGCGAAGGCATAGGTGTTGTTCATGTCGGCGGGCTTGAGCCATACCAGACCGTGTTTCGCGTCCAGGCGTTTCACCGTCTCGTAAGACGCCTGCGGCGACATGCGCTTGTTGATGTGGTTAAAGATGATTAATGACGTGCCGGTGTACTCCCACGTCATATCAATCTGTTTGTTGATCATCGCGTTACGGGAAATCACCGTGGCGATATTGGTTTGCGGCTGCACCTGAAAGCCTTTCTTTTGCAGGTACTGCACGGTCATCGCCGAGAGAATATGCTGCTCGGTAAAGCTCTTGGTCGCCAGAATCAGCGGGGCCGCCATCGCCTGACCGGTAAACAGCGCCGCGGCACACAGCGCCGCCAGGCAGGAAATCAGTCTCATACAAACTCCTTGTTATTGTTATCGGGGGAGATGGGGACTCATCACGCGACCCAGCGCCGCCAGCAGGCTATCGAGGATCAGGGCGAACAGAGCGGTGGCCGCCGCGCCGAGGATCAGGGTCGGGAAATCGTTCAGATAGATGCCGGGGAAAATGAGCTCGCCGTAGCTGCTGGCGCCAATCAGGAATGCCAGCGGCGCGGTACCGACGTTAATGGCGGTGGCGATGCGGATCCCCGAGAGCATGACCGGCCAGGCGTTTGGCAGTTCAACCTGACGCAGACGCTGCCATCGGGTCATCCCAATCCCGTTTGCGGCTTCCAGTAACGACGCCGGGACCGCGCACAGCCCGGCGTAGGTATTGCGCACAATCGGCAACAGCGAGGCGAGGAACAGGGCGATAATGGCGGGCGTATCGCCGATACCAATCACCACCATCGCCAGCGCCAGCACGGCCAGCGGCGGCAGCGTATTGCCGACGTTGAAGATTTGCATCACGTATTCGGCGATCCCCCGCGCCGCCGGGCGGCTCAGCAGGATCCCGGCCGGAATACCCACCAGCAGGGCAAAAAACATCGACGATAAAACCAGAATCATGTGCTGTTGCCCGAGATAGAGCAGGTCTACCTGGCGCGCCCGGATTGTCTCCAGCCCAATACCCCAGACGAGGAGGGCGAGGACCACCAGAATGGCGCCGACAAACAGCAGCGAACGTTTGAGTAATGGGTGCATTGCGGTGTGTCTCCCTGTGCGCATGCGTTATAGCAACCACCGGTTGCCTGTTGTTATGCCATGTTTCGGCAGGGGTAGATGTCCTATAGCAAGCGTTTGGGAAGGGTTCCAGCGAAGGGGGAAAATCAGTAACCCTCTGAAACTAGTGGCAACATCAGGTCAGGCCTTATGGCATAAGGCCTGATTGTGAGGCGGGCAGAATAGTCCTAAAGAAGAGATTGAAATGTGACGTTGTCACGAATTTAAAGCCGCTCGCAGGGCGGAGAGGAAAAAAATTACGCCGTTTTCGCCGCTTTGCGTTGCCACTCCCGCCAGATTTCCTCCAGCCCTTGCCGGTAGGTGGTGACGGCAAATTCAGGGAATCGGCGTTTGAATTTCGTCGAATCAAACAGGTTGTCGTCGTCGTACCTGGGCAACAGCTCCCGTATTTCACGGGCGCCCTGCGAAAACAGCGCCGTCGCGGCGAAGGCCAGCTTGCCGAGGATGGCGTAGTCCGCTGGCTGTCCGAAGATCTCACAGGCGAGAGCGACGAATTGCTGGTACGTCAGCCTTTCGTCGCAGCAGGGTAAATGCCACGTCTGGCCGAAGGCGTCAGGGGTATTGCCCAGAAGGGCAAGCGCTCGGCTGGCATCCGGCGTCCAGATGAGGGTGCGAAGCGTGTCGTCACGGACCGGAACGCGCGGACGCTTATGCTGCTTCAGCCTGTCGATAATAAGCGTATTGGTGAAGCTCTGCGTTTTATCGGGCCCATAGAACTCAGGCGCGCGACCGATGAGCACGGGAATGTCACCCCGTTTCATTTCATCAAGCACACGGTTGGCCATTTCTGCCCGGACTTTTCCTTTCCGTCCCCGGGGGGCAAAGCGCGTCTCTTCTGTCTGCGGCACCGCGTTCTGGGGGTACATATAGGTGTTGTCGAAATAGACGAATTTTGCACCCGCCTGCCGCGTGGCCTCCAGGGCATTTTCCAGCATGGCTGGAAACTGACGTTCCCACAGCGCGGAATCAGGCGGCAGACCGGCAGTAAAGTAGACTATGTCGCTACCATTAACCGCGTTCTGCGTCTGCCCGGCATCGAGGAGATTGGCCGAAACGGTGACATCGCTGTCGTTGATTTTTTGCGGATGGCGGCTGACCAGCCTGATATCGTCGGTGTAGCCGCGTTTGAGCTCGCGGGTCAGTTCACGGGCGATTTGCCCGCTGGCGCCCAGAATAGTTTGCATTTTAGCTCCCTGATGAGATGACGATCCGGTTGACCGTATAAAAAGTTTAAGCTTAAAGTAAACTTTAAGGTCAATATGCCAGAGTGAACGAAATGAAAATTGGCGAACTGTCGAAAATAACGGGCATTGCCCCGTCGCGCATTCGGTTCTATGAGGCGCAAGGTTTACTGCCGCGCCCGGTCAGGCAGGAGAACGGATACCGCGCCTATTCCACCGATGCGGCAACGCTGCTGAACATTATCGACAATGCGCAGCGTACCGGGTTTACCCTCGAGCAAATACGCCGCTTCCTGCCGCAGCCACAACAGCGCTGGGATCATGAGGGCCTGATCCAGTCCCTTAAGACGCGTATTGCTGAGATAGAGGCGATGCAGAAGCAGCTTGAGGAAAACCGTAAAGAGCTGCTGACGCTGGTTGCCAGTCTCAGCAACCGGCCGGAGGGCATCACCTGTGACGACAACATGCAGCGTCTGCTGGGGCAGCTGCAGCACTCAGACGGAAGCACGAACCCGTCGAACGCGCGTTGAGACAGTGATAATTGAGACGGTGGCGACCACGGTGAGCATCACCCCGAGTATCAACATGGCGTTGAAGCCAATCCACCTGAACAACATAAGCCCCACGATACCGCCGGAAATAAACGAGAAAAGGGTGGTTAAGTGGGTTTTCAACTGACTTTTTTGCGCCGCCGTATCTTTGGAGTAATCCCTGCGGAGCATCGCCACCATGACAGAGGCCAGCGCGATCCCCGCGTCCGTCAGCGTGCCGGTAATATGCGTTGATCTCACCCGACCGCCGGAAAGCTGCGTGGAGGTGGAATTATGAATGCCCATCAGAAAGCAGAGAAAAAGAATAATCTCGCGGTTGCTGGTGAGGGCATGAAAATACATCTCGTAGAAGGAAACGCCGGTCAGCAATATCCCCTCGACAAACAGGATCTGGCAAAAAACCAGCCTGACATTATGGATAATACCCCATATCACGATCGTTCGCGCAATAATGGCGCCGGCCACAAAAGAGAGAATAATCGAGCCGAAGAAAATAATATCGCTCAGGTCGGTGGAAGAGACTTCGCTGGATAATTGCGAGGTGTTGCCGGTCATATGTGAGGGGAAAAAGCCAAATGCCCCAAGGGCGATGGCGTTCAGCAAACCTGCAGAGGTCGCCAGCCAGAGAGCAAGCCGGCGATCCTCCTGGTGCGTTCGTTCTTTCTTGAGTTTAATCAGCAAGAATACCTCCGGGTTGAGCTTTGCATGATTATTCAGGCTAGCAAAGCGGTGCAACGGGCTGTCCAGGATATGACTTAATTATTATTCCCTCTGACGACAATCAGGGTTTCGTAATTAAATAAAACAGCCTCGCTGCGGATATTCATTCTGACAGTATGATTTATACCATGCCGTTATTGCCGTGGCGCAAAAACGCCGGGCGCTGGTTGAGACGTTCAAACCAGGCCTCAATAGAGGGCACGTCTGGCTTATCAAACGGCGTCATCTTCCAGCGATTCACCGACAGCCCAAGCACCACATCCGCAAGGGTAAACGTCTCGCCCGCCGCAAAGGCACCGGTGCGCTGCAATTGATTCTCCAGGATAGTGATGCAGTGGTTCCACTCCTGGATCCCCGCCGCAATGCGCTCCGGGTCGTTAAAGTCCGGGTTTTTACGCCCCAGCGCCGGGAAGACATAGCGCCAGGCGTTATTGAATTCGGTTGCCTGCCAGTCCATCCAGCGCTCAACGTTGGCGCAGGCCTGCGGTTCTGCGGGCAGCAGATCGTGACGTCCGGCCTTGCGCGCCAGATAACGGCAGATGGAATTGGACTCCCACAACACGAAATCGCCATCAATCAGCACCGGCACCATGGCGTTGGGGTTCAGGGCGCGAAAGGCATCCGTTTCCGTCGAGGCAAAACCGCTGCCGTAATCTTCCTGTTGATACTCGAGGCCTGCTTCTTCGCAGGTCCAGAGCACTTTACGCACGTTGATGGAGGTGGTTTTGCCGAGGATGTTGATCATTGCGCAGGTGTCCTTTAATGGATGTTATTGTTTAAAAATAATACACCTGCGAGGCAGAAAAGCGTCAAAAATCCTCCGGCGCGTTATTTGTGAAGACGCGAAAGCAGAAACGTCAGCGCAGCCGCACAGAGGAGCACAATGCCACCCAGTGCAAACGTGCTCTGCCAGCTGTAGCGATCGAACGCTATACCGCCCGCCGTTGAACCGAGCGCAATGGCGAGCTGGATCACCGCGACCATCAGACCACCGCCGGCTTCGGCATCCTCCGGCAGCGTTCGCGCAATCCACGTCCACCATCCCGTTGGCGCCGCCGTTGCCAGCATCCCCCACAGGCCTGACAGCAGGGCGACGATCCACACGTTATGGCCCGTCAGAATCAACGCGACTGCGATGGCGGCCATCAGCAAAGGGAGCGCGATCAGCGTCACGTAAAACGCGGCATTAAGCACCACGGCAACGAACAGGGTACCCACAAAACCCGCGACGCCGATGGTGAGCAAAATCAGCGACAGCCCGGTTCCACTGACCTGGGTGACGGTTTCAAGGAACGGGCGCAAATAGGTAAACAGCGCAAACTGACCCATAAAGAACAGGCCGCAGGCCATCAGACCGACGGAAACCGCAGGCTGGCGGAATAGCCGAAAAACGCTTCCCTGTGACGCACCGTTTTTACGCCCCTGCATGTCCGGCAGGCTAAAACACTGCCAGATGAACGCCGCTATCGCCACCGGCACCAGGCAAAGAAATGCGCCGCGCCAGCCAATGGTAGCGCCAAGGTAGCTGCCAAGCGGGGCGGCCACCACCGTTGCCAGCGCGTTACCGCCGTTGAAAATGGCCAGCGCGCGCGCAACCTGGTGCGGGGGAACAAGGCGAATGGCCGTTGCGGCAGACATGGACCAGAACCCGCCGACGGCAATACCGATCAGGGCGCGGCCGAGCATATACGTCAGATAGTTCGGGGCGAAACCAATAACCAACCCCGAAAGTGCCATCAGCAGGGTCATGCCCAGCAGAAGGTATTTACGATTCATATTCCCGGCGAGCTGGGAAAGGAAAAGGCTGGTCAGAACCGCCAGCGCGCCGGAGATGGCAATTCCCTGGCCGGCAAGCCCCTCTGTGACATCCAGCGATCTGGCGAGAGGGGTAAGCAGGCTGACGGGCATAAACTCAGATGCAATCAGAACAAATACGCAGAGGGTCATGGCAAAAACGCCGCTCCAGCGCGCATGTTCAGCGTGTTGTGGTGGGGTATGGCTCAGTGAGGGCATAGTCTATTTTCGCGAAGAGCCACCCGCGCAGAACGGGTGGCGTAGGGGTTTATTTCAGGCTGGCTTTGAAGAACTGCGCAAACAGGGCGAACGGGATCTTCCCGGCAGCATTGTCGTAAAGATCGACATGGTTTGCGCCCGGAACAATCACCAGTTCCTTCTGCTTGCTGCCGACTGCTTTAAACGCATCTTCTGCAAAGTAGCGAGAGTGCGCCTTTTCACCGGTCACGATAAGCGTCGGGATAGCGATCTCGTCGGCATAGCTCAGCAGCGGCATATTCATAAACGACAGCGGCATTGTCGCGGTCCATGCGCCGGTGGAGTTGACGGAACGGGCATGGAAGCCGCGCGGCATCCGGTAGTAATCAAAGAACTCCTTGAGTACCGGATTTGGGTTGGCGGGTAACGCGTCCGGCAGAATACGTTCCGCAGCGGTCACCTTGCCGTTGGCATCGACATAGATGTCATGGCCGCCGTGCGCGAAGGTGCCGCGCTCGGCATCTTTCCAGCGCTGCTCGTTCAAATACTGCAGGACGGCACGGCGATCGGACGTTGAATAACGATCTTTGCCGTCGCCCACCCCGTGACCCATCGCCCGGCTCATGTCGTACATCACGCTGGTGGCGACCGCTTTCACGCGGGTGTCCATGGAGGCCGCATTCAGCGCCATACCGCCCCAGCCGCAGATGCCGAGAATACCAATGCGATTACGATCAACCTCTTTCTGTAACCCCAGGAAATCAACCGCCGCGCTAAAGTCTTCGGTGTTGATATCAGGAGACGCGACGTTGCGCGGCTGGCCGCCGCTTTCGCCTGTGTAAGACGGATCGAATGCCAGGGTGACAAACCCTTGTTCCGCCAGGGTCTGCGCGTACAGGCCGCTGGATTGTTCCTTGACCGCGCCAAACGGCCCGCTCACGGCAATGGCCGCCAGCTTGCGGTCGCCGCGGTTTTTAGGCAGATACAGATCGCCCACCAGCGTGATTCCGTAACGGTTCTGGAAAGTCACCTTACGGTGGTCGACTTTATCACTCTCGGCGAAGGTTTTGTCCCAGGTGGTCACCATGGAAACAGGGGCGTTTGGATTGGTTGTCTCAGCATAACTCATTGTTGTCACTCCACTTAATGATGCACATAGCAGCATCGCAACGGACAGTTTTTGGGTGAATGTTTTCATGAAAAGGTGCCCTGTGTTGTTGTGATGCAGGCAGTATAGTGAGCAAAAATAGTGCTGATTAGGGCCCGAAAACTGCTAGGATTAATACCAGATTGTTATAAATGGCGAGTCATGATGGCAAAGCGGGAAAACTACAATGAGCTGTACCTGTTTATGCAGGTGGTAAGGGAGGGGAGCTTCACGGCGGCCGCACAGCGGCTCGGCCTGGCGCAATCCGGGATCAGCCGCTCGGTTCGCGAGCTGGAAGAGCGGCTGGGCGTTCAGCTTCTGGTCCGTACCACGCGCAAGCTGTCGCTGACCCACGCCGGGGAGCAGCTCTATCAGACCGCCGAGTCTGCGTTTGATGCGCTTGATACGGGTCTGGCGACGCTGGCGCACTACCGCCAGACGCCGTCCGGTACGGTACGCATTAATGCCAGCCAGCACGCCATCGACAAATGCCTGTTGCCAAAGCTCGCTATTTTTAAACAGCGTTACCCGGATATCCGGCTGGAGCTGATAAACGAAAGTCGCTTCGTTGACATCATCGCTGAGCGGTTTGATGCGGGCGTCAGGCTGGGGCCAGAGGTAGGGCAGGGAATGATCGCCGTGCGCATTACCCCTGATATGGAAATGGCCGTAGTGGCTACCCCGGAACACTTTCGCCGCTACGGTTTTCCCCAGACGCCTGCGGATTTAGTGGTTCATCCCTGCATTGCCTACCAGTTTGCCGACGGGGGTGACTACCAGTGGGAGCTGGTTCAGGACGGGAAGAGAATCACCCATCGGCCAGAGGGGCAATGGGCGCTGTCTGACAGCTACATGGAAGCCGAAGCCGCCCGGCTGGGGCTTGGGCTGGCCTATGTTCCGCTGGAGCTGGTGGCTGACGATCTGGAGCGCGGAACGCTTATCCGGGTGTTGCAGCGCTACAGCCTGCGCATGGACGGGCTGTATCTTTATTATCCCCATCGCAACGTGTCGCCTGCGCTGAGAGCGGTGATTGATACCCTTAAAATTTAGGGCAGCGTTGTCTTTCTGGAAGACGCCTCGCAAACCGCAAAGTAACCGTGTGAAATTCAGGGTTATGTCTTTTCTACAATCGTTCGGGGTCGTAAAGTGCCTGCGTTGCGGCATATCCGCAATCGGGGGTAGGAACCCGCATCTACCATATAGTGACATTTCGTATGTCGCGGCAGCACCGATCCCGTTACAATTGCGGTGGCGCTGGCGGAGCAGCCGTAAGGCTGGCCGTTTTTCTATATGGGCGGTATTCCTACCTCTGTCAGCGCTACCCCCCGAGCGTAGGAACTCAAGGGGTGGTTACATGGATTACATATAGAAGGATGCTGGATATGACTACTATCCCAACCCTGACCTATCTCCCGTCTGACGAAAACGTCATTCTGCAACTTATCTCCCGGCCGCTTCCGGCTGATGCCGATCTGTTTGACGTCGCCGACAACTGCGCCGCGCTGGTGAGCGTACTGGTCGAAACCGATGATGTCGGGAGCCGTACTGCACTTTGCGAGCGTCTCCTTCAGGCTCTGCGCAGGCTGCGTGAACTCTGCGATGTCGATCTTCCACCATACCTGATTGAACAGCTGATCATCGGTGAGAAACTGAATTCCTGCGTGCCCGATTGCTGGCAGGACACCTTAACGCAGGTGGACTATGTTCTGGCGCTGACGCAAGCGGTGAAGGGGGAAACGCTGCCCGCTCACGTAACAAAAGAACTGACGGGCCTGCTGCACGATATGGTGTGGCTGCTGGCTGAGTTTGTGAAGGAGCCGCGCATTACTGCGCATTAAGGGACTGGCGTGGAGAGGGGGTAGCGCCCCTTTGTAACCGTGATTAGCGTGATCAGTTCCCGGTATCCAGAAGCGACGTACCGTAGGAGTTGTCGATAGTACAACGCCAGCGACCGTCGCTCTCCAGTCGAAAAACATAGGTCGCGCGGCGGGATATTTCTGTTATCCCGCCCTGAGCATCAGGAAAGCGCAGAACGGTTTCCATGATAACGAGGGCGTTATCCCCACCTTCGATCACCTGCATCTCCCCTTGTTCGACCGCTAACTGGCCCTGAAAATAATCAGAGATGGCAATAAATGCGCTGCGGATGTTCTCTTTGCCTTTAACAGTCATGCCGGGCTTGACCACCAGAGCCGCGTCTTCGGCGTAGTACTCCATCAACGCGTCATAGTTTTTGGTGGTGATGGCGTGGTCACAGGATTCGATGATCTGGCGTAGCGGATGTCGGGTCATACGCAATTCCTCGGGGAAGGGGGAACGCGTATTAACGTAACAGCTCGGCGCGTTTGTATAGCTACCAGGTTTTATGGCTGGTAGCGTTGGGTTTAGTTAACGCCTGGTCTGCGGTGAGCGAGGAGCGGACATGCCTCCCTTGCGGTATAAAAAATTATCTGGTAACAAGGTGGTATTGGTGTATCAGTGGCCGGTAAACTTAGGCGCAGCCCCGTTTGGAATAATAAAGGATGACACTTTGAGACTTAATGATGTAATTACTGACTGCATTAATCTTAAATTAAGTGGAACTGCAACAGATAATGTTATTCAATGCTTCGGTGGCAATATACTGAGGAAAGAAAAGCCAGTTTTGGCAATTGAAGTTTCGAGCAAAGAAATATTGCTATGGATGATGCAAGGAGCAACGGATGTACATGTTTATATCAGCGCAGGTACTTTTCATGTAAATGCAATGTATGCACCAACTGTCCGCTTTCCAGCAGCCAGAATTTATTTTATGAAATCAAAAGACCTTTTCTGGGTTGGCCATATTGGCGTTTATCTGGAACAACACGGAATCAAACTCACTCCAGTAGATGATGCCAACTTCTCAAAGCTCATTGATGATACGGGGTATGTACAACGTTATAAGCCGTGGTACGAAAAAAGGAAAGCTGACTCGAGATTATTCGATGGTCTGCTGGGAGGGCGGCTTAAGAATACTGCTGTAGATCAAGCTATATGGCTGTCCTCCAATGGAAAGTGCTTGGTTTGTGGAGAAAAAACCGATCGCATGGCGACCACTACTGTATGGGGGAAGTCAGGCATGATGATTGGTATGCAGTTGTGTTTGACACACGAAGAGGAATCTCAGAAGCAATCAATTCTTCTCAATTATCTCTCGAATCATTTGGGTGGAAAAGTTATGTTCTCAAATATGCGTCCACTGACTACTGAAGAGATGCTTGAGCAGACCTGCGAAATACTTAAGGTAAATTTCAACTGCACTATCATGAAAGTTGTAGGGGAAACTGTAACCGCCCGAAGACCGTCGGGGATCACCGTAGTAATCAGACACCAATCTTCGTCGAATTATGCCTATATAATAATGACCTCTGAAGGAAAGCAGTTGTCCAGGGTCGATTCAGCCGATCATCACCAAGTCCCTTACGGCCCTGATCATGTACATTTCGATCTGCGTAAATCTAAAAAAAATGTTGTCGAGACAAGCTTTACATACGGACATATTTGTCTGGATATGAAACTGCTTTTAAAACTGATCCAAGAGGCTGAAGATAAATTATAAGGTGATCCGGAGATACTGCTGAGGTCAGAATCATCGGCTTTACAACATATTCGCATCTTTGGGATGGATATGATTGTAACATTGCCTTTTTGAAACAGGTGTTACATAGCTAAAACAAGCTTTCTGATCTTTTCTGCCTTTTCAAAATGGTCCAATTTCATTTCCATAATCCACCAGTGCGCAACTTCCATAAGCAGTTCAGGATCGTCATTTTTATTAGCAAAAAAAGCATAAAACGAAAGCCCAACATCGCTTCCCTTAGAGGCGATTTTTGAATCACAGATCCTGATGATCTTTTCCTTCATTCCTTGCCGCACGCCATCTCCTTAACTCTTTTCATTTGCTGATTTAAAAAAAGCCGTAAGCAGTTATCTGCTTACGGCTTTCGGATAGGTGATGATTCTCTGACAATCAGGCCGCTTTCACGGCCCTGATTTTTTTCGTTTCCGCCGCATCGGATTCTGGTTTATCCGCTGCAGCTGGGGCAGTGACATCGGGAAGCTTGCTGGTACGCAGAATATGCTGCACGGTCTCTTTCTGCTCGGCGAGATACAGACCAAGATTTTCAGCCTGCGTTTCGTCCATCTGCATTCCGCTTTGCAACAGCCAGTCGGTGAACGCGTCGGCCATATCGAGCAGCTTGTCGTGAGCGTCAGCCTCTTTCTTACTGGCAAATGTCATTTTCTCTTCACCTTTCCTTACGACAACAAATTTTGTTTCAACAGCCATCGTGCACCTCTCTATACTGTATTTATATACAGTATAGCAGCAACAGATCGACGTTGCAGCAAAATATGCATTACTGGCGAAATTGCTGTGTTTCCGGGCCACCCATGCTGCGCCGCCATGCCCCAGGAGCCTGGCCATACTGACGCTTGAAGCTGCGGTTGAAGGACTGCTGGGAGTCAAAGCCCAGGGCGATCGCCACGTTCAGAATCGGTTCGTCGCTGTGGGTTAACCGTTCAACCGATTTTTGCAGCTTCCGCGCACGAATATACCCGGCGAGGGGATAGCCCGTGTGTTCTTTAAACAGGCGCTGCAGGTGCCATTTTGAATAGCCGGATCGCCTGGCGACGGTCTCAATGTCCAGACGACTGTCCAGGTTGTTGTCGATCCAGTCGAGTAAATCGTGCATAAATGCGCCAGTGTTCATCTGATTACCCCCACGCAGCGTAGAAAAAAGTAACTTTATCTGTTGCATTTAAAGGTGGCGTGTTTTTCCGTTAATTGCAAGTTTTATTGTTGCATTTAAATCCCTGTCCGAAACGGGTCTTTTCACATCGACGCAAATAGCACATAAAGTGCAACAATTATTCTTGCACTTAGTTAAGCGCCTTCCTACAATCGCCGCGATAGTGTACTCGCAACTGTTACAGTTTTGTGGCGATGAACGACACAAATGGCCTTCAGCCAGCTACCGGACAAAGGAAGTGGCGCGGCGCCTCCCGCTGCGTCTTGCCCGGCAGCTACAATTACCGGAATAAAAATAATGAGCCTGCAAAAAACCTGGGGAAACGTTTATCTGAGCGCGCTGGGGGGGATGTTGATCTCCGCGCTGCTCGTCGGATGTGATAACAGCGTCGCGCAAAACGCCGCGCCACCTGCGCCTTCCGTCAGTGCGGCTGACGTGGTCGTGAAATCCATCAGCCAGTGGGATAGTTTTAACGGCCGGATTGAAGCGGTGGAAAGCGTTCAGCTGCGCCCGCGCGTCTCCGGCTACATTGATAAAGTGAATTACACCGACGGCCAGGAAGTGAAAAAGGGCGAGGTGCTATTCACCATTGATGACCGAACCTACCGCGCCGCGCTGGAACAGGCGCAGGCGAACCTGGCGAGGGCCAAAACGCAGGCCAGCCTGGCGCAAAGTGAGGCTAACCGTACCGATAAGCTTATCGCTTCTCATCTGGTCTCCCGGGAAGAGTGGGAGCAGCGTCGCTCGGCCGCCGTTCAGGCGCAGGCCGACATTCGCGCCGCGCAGGCGGCAGTAGACGCAGCACAGCTTAACCTGGACTTCACCAAAGTGACCGCGCCTATCGATGGCCGCGCCAGCCGGGCGTTGATCACCAGCGGTAATCTGGTCACCGCGGGCGATACCGCCAGCGTGCTCACCACGCTGGTCTCGCAGAAGACGGTTTACGTCTATTTCGATGTGGATGAGTCGACCTATCTTCACTATCAAAACCTCGCCCGCAGCGGACAGGGGGCGTCCAGCAATCATATGGCGCTGCCGGTTGAGATTGGCCTGACGGGCGAAGAAGGCTATCCCCATCAGGGCAAAGTGGATTTCCTGGACAATCAGCTCACGCCGAGTACCGGCACCATCCGTATGCGCGCGCTGCTGGATAATTCCCAACGTCAGTTCACACCGGGGCTGTTTGCCCGCGTACGCCTGCCGGGGAGCGCGGCATTCAAAGCTACGCTTATCGACGACAAAGCGGTGCTGACCGATCAGGACCGCAAATACGTCTACATCGTGGATAAAGAGGGGAAAGCCCAGCGCCGTGACATTACGCCGGGGCGTCTGGCAGACGGTTTACGCATCGTGCGGCAGGGGCTGAACCCTGGCGATAAAGTCATCGTCGAGGGTTTGCAAAAAGTGTTTATGCCGGGAATGCCGGTTAACGCCAAAACCGTTGCCATGACCGCCAGCGCCGCCCTCAACTGATCCCTTGACCTGAGAATCCAACCCATGGACTTTTCCCGCTTTTTCATCGACAGGCCGATTTTTGCCGCCGTCCTGTCGATTCTGATTTTTATCACAGGATTGATCGCCATCCCGCTGCTGCCGGTGAGCGAATATCCTGACGTCGTGCCGCCAAGCGTTCAGGTGCGCGCGGAGTACCCGGGCGCCAACCCGAAAGTGATTGCCGAGACCGTGGCGACGCCGCTGGAAGAGGCGATCAACGGCGTTGAGAATATGATGTACATGAAATCCGTCGCGGGCTCGGACGGCGTGCTGGTCACCACCGTGACCTTCCGTCCGGGGACTGACCCGGATCAGGCGCAGGTTCAGGTGCAAAACCGCGTCGCGCAGGCCGAGGCGCGTCTGCCGGAAGACGTGCGTCGTCTGGGCATTACCACCCAGAAACAGTCGCCGACGCTGACGCTGGTGGTGCATCTGTTTTCGCCCAACGGTAAGTACGACTCCCTGTACATGCGTAACTACGCCACCCTGAAGGTGAAGGATGAGCTGGCGCGTCTGCCTGGCGTGGGTCAGATCCAGATCTTCGGCTCGGGCGAATACGCGATGCGCATCTGGCTGGATCCGAATAAAGTGGCGGCGCGCGGGCTGACCGCCTCGGATGTGGTGACGGCGATGCAGGAGCAGAACGTTCAGGTGTCCGCCGGTCAGCTTGGCGCCGAGCCGCTGCCGAAAGAGAGCGATTTCCTGATCTCCATTAACGCCCAGGGCCGTCTGCATACTGAAGAAGAGTTTGGCAATATCGTTCTGAAAACCACGCAGGATGGTACGGTTGTCCGCCTGCGCGACGTGGCGCGAATTGAGATGGGCTCCGGCAGCTATGCGCTGCGTTCTCAGCTGAACAATAAAGACGCGGTCGGGATTGGTATCTTCCAGTCGCCGGGGGCGAACGCCATCGACTTGTCTAACGCGGTGCGCGCCAAAATGGACGAACTGTCCACGCGTTTCCCGGACGATATGAAGTGGGCGGCACCTTACGATCCGACGGTCTTTGTGCGTGATTCCATCCGGGCGGTCGTACAAACGCTGCTGGAAGCGGTCGTGCTGGTGGTGCTGGTGGTGATCCTGTTCCTGCAAACCTGGCGCGCGTCAATCATTCCGCTGATCGCGGTGCCGGTGTCGGTGGTGGGTACCTTCAGCATCCTCTACCTGCTGGGCTTCTCGCTCAACACCCTGAGTTTGTTCGGGCTGGTATTGGCCATCGGTATCGTGGTGGATGACGCCATCGTGGTGGTGGAAAACGTCGAGCGAAATATTGAAGAGGGGCTTGCACCGCTTGCGGCGGCGCATCAGGCGATGCGTGAGGTCTCCGGGCCGATTATCGCGATTGCGCTGGTGCTGTGCGCGGTGTTTGTGCCGATGGCGTTTCTCTCGGGCGTGACCGGTCAGTTTTACAAGCAGTTTGCGGTGACGATCGCCATCTCCACGGTGATCTCCGCCATCAACTCGCTGACGCTCTCTCCGGCGCTGGCGGCCCTGCTGTTAAAACCGCACGGCGCGCCGAAACATTTGCCGACCCGGCTTATCGACCGACTGTTCGGCTGGCTTTTCCGTCCGTTTAACCGCTTCTTCCACCGCAGCTCGAACGGCTATCAGGGGCTGGTGGGTAAAACCCTCGGACGTCGCGGCGCGGTGTTCGCAGTCTACCTGCTGCTGCTCTGCGCGGCGGGCGTGATGTTTAAAGCGGTACCCGGCGGGTTTATTCCGACGCAGGATAAGCTGTACCTGATTGGCGGTGTGAAAATGCCGGAAGGCTCTTCGCTGGCGCGCACCGACGCGGTGATCCGCAAAATGAGCGAAATCGGGATGAATACCGAAGGCGTGGACTATGCGGTGGCGTTCCCAGGGCTGAATGCCCTGCAGTTCACCAACACGCCGAATACCGGGACGGTGTTCTTTGGCCTGAAGCCGTTCGACCAGCGTAAGCATTCCGCGGCGGAAATTAACGCGGAGATCAACGCGAAAATCGCGCAAATCCAGGAGGGCTTTGGCTTCTCCATCCTGCCGCCGCCGATTTTAGGGCTGGGTCAGGGGTCGGGTTATTCCCTGTACATTCAGGATCGCGCCGGTCTGGGCTATGGTGCGCTGCAAAACGCGGTGAACACCATGTCCGGGGCGATTATGCAGACGCCGGGGATGCATTTCCCGATCTCGACCTACCAGGCAAACGTTCCGCAGCTGGACGTGCAGGTTGACCGTGATAAGGCGAAAGCGCAGGGCGTGTCGCTGACCGATCTTTTCGGGACGCTGCAAACCTATCTCGGCTCGTCGTACGTGAATGACTTTAACCAGTTCGGCCGTACCTGGCGCGTGATGGCGCAGGCGGACGGGCAGTTCCGCGACAGCGTGGAAGATATCGCGAACTTACGCACCCGCAATAGCCAGGGCGAAATGGTGCCGATTGGCAGTATGGTGAATATCACGACCACCTACGGGCCGGACCCGGTGATTCGCTACAATGGCTACCCGGCAGCGGATCTGATTGGCGATGCCGACCCGCGTGTGCTTTCGTCCACGCAGGCGATGACGCAGCTGGCGGGTATGTCTAAGCAGATCCTGCCAAACGGGATGAATATTGAATGGACGGACCTGAGCTTCCAGCAGGCCACGCAGGGCAATACGGCGCTGATCGTCTTCCCGGTCGCGGTGCTGCTGGCGTTCCTGGTGCTGGCTGCGCTGTACGAAAGCTGGACGCTGCCGCTGGCGGTGATCCTCATCGTGCCGATGACGATGCTCTCCGCACTGTTTGGCGTCTGGCTGACCGGTGGCGATAACAATGTGTTCGTGCAGGTGGGGCTGGTGGTCCTGATGGGACTGGCCTGTAAAAACGCCATCCTTATCGTGGAGTTTGCCCGCGAGCTGGAAATCCAGGGGAAAGGGATCATGGAGGCCGCGCTGGAGGCGTGCCGCCTGCGTTTACGCCCGATTGTGATGACCTCCATCGCCTTTATTGCCGGGACCATTCCGCTGATCCTCGGCCACGGCGCGGGGGCAGAAGTGCGCGGCGTGACCGGGATCACCGTCTTCTCCGGGATGCTGGGCGTGACGCTGTTTGGCCTGTTCCTGACGCCGGTGTTCTACGTGACGCTGCGTAAGTTCGTGACGCGCGGGAAAAAAGAGGAAAGGGACGTTCTGCCAGCGTAAGGACGTTGCAGCTAATAAAAAACCGCCTTCACAGTGAAGGCGGTTTTTTTTCGCACCAGGTAAACTATTACGACGTTTTTTGATACTGGGCGATAAGATCGGGGAGCGGATCCCATCCGCTGCTGTCGGCGTTTTTCACCGCTTCCAGCGCGCTTGCCACGGTGTGGCGGGCCAGTACGGCTAACGACGCCTGCTCGGCCTCTTCGGAAATTGATTTAAAGTACCAACACGCGTTAGCGCTGACCACGCAGCGGGCCGGGACGTCAGGGCGCGACGCCCACAGTTTTTTATCTTCGATGACCGAAAGGTAGATATCGCGCAGGGTGATCTCTTCCGGCGGGCGACCAAGATGAATGGAGCCATTGCGGCCAAGCGTTGAGACGATAATGCCGTCACGCGTGAGCGGAACCATTAATTTGCGGATGAAGCTCGGGTTCGCTTCCAGGCCGTAGGCCAGAATCGCACTCGTTGAACGTTCGCCCAATTGCTCCGCCATCGCTACGCTGAGAACCATCTGCAAAGCTGTCGGGAAGCGGTAATCTAACATTTTTGTATCCTGGGTTGCGGTGAATCTTGTTCTTTTTGGCACCGCAGAGGTGAATAAGCAATAAACAACAATATAACAAATACGGTTTTTTTTTTGAAGCAATCTGCGGCATTTGCGATCAAACCCCCTGTTCTGGTTTAGCTAAACGTGCGGTTGGGGAAGTCAACCGTCACCATCAGGCCGCCTTCAGCGGATGTACTCAGGTTAACGCGGCTGTTGTGCTGCTGCGCCACCGCTTTGACGATGGCAAGCCCCAGACCGCTTCCGCTTTGCATCTGATTCGGGTCGCGGAAAAAACGGTCGAACACGCGTTCCCGCAGTTCAGGCGGAATACCGGGCCCCGCATCCGAGACACGCAGCTGCGTGCAGCCATCGAGTGCGCGTACGTCGACCTGAATCCGCCCCCCTTCAGGACTGTACTTCACCGCATTCTCAATCAGGTTATCAATCAGCGACACCAGACGTTCCCTGACGCCCGCGATCCAGATGTCATCCTGCGAGAAGAACTCCAGCTCAATCCTGCGCGCAGAGGCTAACGGCTCCAGCTCGGCCATTCGCTCCTGAATGAGTGTTGTCAGCGGTACTGGCTCCATCTCGGTGTCAATGCGTGCTTCGCTGTGCATCATCAGCAGCAGCTGATTGACGAGACGTGCAGCACGGCTGTTGCTGCGAATTACCCCCGCAAGCAGCTCCTGTTGGTTCTCGCTGATGACCCAGGACTGCAGCGCCTCCACGTTGATGCGCATCGCTGCGAGGGGAGTACGCAGCTCGTGCGCCGCATCGGCAATGAAAACCCGTTCCCGCTCAGCGCTTTCACGCACCCGGGCAAGGAAATCATTGATCGCATCCACCATCTGGCGAAGCTCCCTGTGCCTGGGAACGGCTTTTAGGGGCGAGAGATCGTCAGGCGTGCGTAACGTAATTTCATTGACCACCCTGTTCCAGGGGCGCATAGCAATGCGGATCGACAGCCACGCGGGAAACAGCAGAAAAGGGAAGCAGACCAGCAGCGGCAGGATGTAGTAACCCCGCGAGTTCAGGTAGATAAAGAAGTTCCAGCCACTGGCTGGCGTGAAGAGGGTGACCTCCACGTCGGAATGAGGGGATTTAAGGGTGCGGCTGGTCCAGGTACGATCGTCACTCTGAACGCGATCCAGTTCTCCGAACCGGGTGTTTGTTATCCCCGCAGGCGCGCCGTCGGAGGCAAAAATAACTGCATTGTTCTTGCGCACGATAAGGTTAATCGACAGCACGGGATCTTCACCGCCGCCATAGCCTTCGCGCAGCGCCTGGCTAAAGGCTTCGAGCACCGCGGTGCGATCCTGCGGGCGTTCGTCCATCCGCTCAACCAGGGTAAAAAGGGTTTCGTAGGTTTTACTGCCCGTGAGGATGGGAGGACTGCGCAGGTCCTCCCACAGAATGAAGGTTAAAAAAAGACACCACAGCAGCGTAAGCAACAGCATCTGGGCGATGATAATTCGCCGCACCAGCGTGGCGTGGCGCAGGTGGGACCAAAAGTTTCGCATTAACCGGTCACCCTCTGGACAGAGACGGTATCAATGACATACCCGACGCCCCGCACTGTTCGCACGTAACCGTCGCCAATTTTTCGCCGCAAATTACCCATATGCACGTCGAGCGCATTACTGAGGTTTTCTTTGTTGCCGAAGATCCTTTCTTCCAGGAACCGGCGCGTTAGCACGCGGTCAGCGCGCAGCATCAACGTTTCAAGCAGGGCGTATTCACTGGCCGTCAGGTCAACGTGGCGCGCGCTCACCGTCACGCGACGCGTCGGCACATGAAGCGACAGCCCGCGAATTTCTATTGCCTCATTTTCAAAACCGTAACTGCGTCGCGCAAGGGCTCTCACTCTTGCCAGCAGCTCGGCGAGAACAAAGGGCTTGACGAGATAGTCGTCTGCACCCGCATCCAGCCCGTACAGGCGATCCTGTAGCGTTCCTCGCGCCGTCAGGATGATAACGGGGATGCCCTTAAGCTGCTGGCGCAAACGCGTCATCAGGCTCATGCCATCGCCATCGGGCAGCCCTAAGTCGAGTAAAACAAGCTCAGGCACGCAGACGTCAAGCTGATGCAGCGCATCCTCTTTCCGGCGAACCCATATAACGTCAAAGCCTTGATCGGAGAGGGCGATACGTACGCCATTGCCGAGATCCAGGTCGTCTTCAATAAGTAGAATTTTCACAGTGGTAACTGTATCGGCAGTGAATGAAGAACATCTTAAGAAAAAAACGGTATCAGTAAATTTGTTCGGTTTACAGCACCTGCGCGCTTCAGCGTTTCTTCATTTTCGGCTCATAAGAACCTTAGGGTCACGCTTCAAAATGGGCGTTCTGGCGTTTAACCGCTTCATCGTCATCATTTGAATCCATAAGGACGTCCTTAATGAGAAACATCGAACTGCGTCATCCGTTCCCCCATTTATTCCCGGGCCGCAGCCTGAAAAACATCGTACCGGGCGTCGTGCTGGCATTACTGGCCACTCCGCTACTGGCGGCAGAGCAGAGCCAGGGTAACGTATTAACTCTCGGGGGCGGGGTGGACGTCGCGCCACGCTACTCGGGTTCGGATAAAACCCGCGTCAGCGCGGCTCAGGTGGTGGATTATTCCATGGCCAACGGCTTTTTTATCGGCACCACGCGGGGTATCGGTTACGGCAACAATCTGGGCAACCTGGATTACAGCGCAGCGCTCAGCTACCGCACAGGCCGTAAAGATAAAGACGTGAGCAGCGATTCGATCAGCTCCGGCAGCGACGAGCTGCGTGGCATGGGCGAGATAAAAGGCTCGGCTATCGTGGTGCCTGGTCTGGGTTACAAGGTAACCGACTGGCTTAATCTGCAGGTGCAGGGTGAGATCCCGGTTTCTGAGAGAGACAACGGTGAGGCGGTACACTTCGGCATTTCCAGTCCGCTCTATACTTCACCAAATAATGCGGTCACGCTGGCGCTGACCGGCAGTTGGGGATCTGACAAATATATGCAGACCTACTACGGCGTCAGTGCCGCCCAGTCGGCGGCATCCGGGTTTGCCCGACATGACGCCGGTGCCGGAATTTATGCGTACTCGCTGAATCTTGACTGGACCCACACGCTCACCTCGCGCTGGAGCGTGCTTGCCGCCGCGTGCGTGACGCAGCTGACGGGAGATGCTGCCGATAGCCCGATTGTGCATCGTAAGACGTCGCCTACGGGGAGTCTGAAGGTGACGTACAGTTTTTGAGGGTGGGTTGCGCTGTCCTGGGTTTTAAGCGTGCACTAACGACATAGATCAGCCGCTCCGCTTAAGATGGCGGGGCGGGTTTTGTCAGGGATGCTGTATGGGACCATATGCATGGAGACTAGCATCATTCCATATCAGGCGATGAGGATGTTGTCTGGTATTATCCCGAATCTTGTACCAATTAAGTACGAGGCATTTTTTGTGCTTCACGCTTTTGTGCTATCGAACGCTGATAAAAAAAGAAAATACTCAACAGTATTGTCCCTTCGCACTCATCAGCTTGCTGAGGTAACACTATGTTCAACCCCCTGGAAGATAATATTGCCGTATTTATGACAACATTGCGGATACGTAAGCCGTTTGATTTTGGCAACCATCTTGAACCCTACATTGTGGTGATTGCTACGGATAAAAAGGACAACGCAATTCGTATGAACGTCAGCCATTTCGCTTTTCCTGGAGCCAAAGTTTATCAACAGATAATCACCCCTGATAACGCCATACTACTTTATGGCCCTGCAAATCCAGGCGAATTTCTCACCCTCAGTATCATGTTGTTGGATTCCGACGCGGACATTCAGAACGCAGGAAAGCAGTTAGAAGCGGCCATCAACACCAGTGCAATTGCCGCTGACGTAATAGCCCGGCTCACCGCGAACCCAACCGCTATGGTAGCGACGACGCTGGCAGAAGAGGTACTGCAAGGTATTGCTCACATCATGCAGCAAAATAAAGATGACCCCATTATGTTTGTACACGACAGTTGGCTACAAGGGCTAACGCCGCCTTACGGGATAAATCAGTATAAATTACATGCCAGCGACAGTGCTGAAATCAGCCTGCGCGTTAGCCCGATCCTGAAGCAATCTCAGCAGAATGTAATGACTATTGCGCATATTGAGGGAGATAAATGAGCGAATTAACATCAGGAACCGCGTATCTGCCATGATTTTATATGTATAGCGTGGATGGTTGGGGGAGGGATTCGGGCTGTTGTCGGACTGAGGAAGGCGGGTTAACTGCAACCTGAAGAGGGCGACTGTATGCAGAACTTCAGTGCCAGCACTTAATGGTCAACATGATTTCAAAAAAGCCGATGATGTGAGGCTAGTTGGCATGATTGGCATTTGTGCAAACACCGCACTTGCACTCGTCAGCCCTGACCCATTCAGGCATGAGATTTAGTTGAAGATTGCTATGTTTTAGTGCGCGATAAAATTTCAGGCATCTATATAGTAAATCACGCTCCATAACAGCGTTTTATTTCCTTGAAATTCACTAGTCGAAACGTCCGATTCACGCCCTGAGACATTCCGACAAGTTTTTTAGGGTTTCAAGAGGTGCGATACAATTGCGCTTCCGCAGTCCTGCGACGGACCAGGCCAGGCAATAGTTTTCCGGAGCCATAGATCCAACGGCCAAACTCCTCAGCAGCCCCCTCAAAATTGCCTGCCTTGTGCTTGCGCAACAATGTTGATTCTGCAAGAGCATGTAAACCTGCGTTGTAAGCAAAGCTTGTCAACGCGCCGAATTGGTTCCCAGAGGTCGGCGCGTTGCCCAGTAGCGCTGCCACTTTAATCCCGTAGTTCATGAGATCACTCTCAAAGCGAGCATCACACTCAGCCTGTGTCCATTGAGTTCCCTTATTAATATCGGGTCCCGTGCTCCCCCAGCCGATTGTCCAGGGTTCTCCACCGCTGCCAGGGTCAGGATAAGCTTCTAATTCACAGCTTTCAAAATGCTTGATAAGGTCAATACATGCCTGATTAGGCGTATATTTTCCCATGTCGGAAGACACAGTTGTTGCTTGTTGTCCCGTTGACAATGTCTCCAATCTAGTGAGTTCATACCAGGTTTTCGGGCCGACAATACCGTCCGGTACCAGTGCGTGATTACGCTGAAAAACACGCACCGCCGCCTCAGTATTTGAGCCGAAAATACCATCATCATAAATTCCAATGGTGAACTGAATCTGTTTAACCAGTTCACCTTTAGTGCCACGGCGAAGTGTGGCTCTTCCACTGGCATCCATGGCAGGAATCGCGGGGCGCACCTGTGCAATGCCACGCATGATTTGACCGACTTGATTACGAAAAACGGCCATATCCAGCGTCGGGTCGTTCTTACGCCCTTTAGGCAGCGCATACTCTTTATGGCCACATACCATAGTTTCTGGTGCTCCGATATATTTGAGGATTGCCGCAACAGCACGGTAATACGCATCAAGTTGTACATCAGGCCAGGGTTCACCGATGCCTGTATTTTCAGCCTCGATGCCAATAAAATTAGTATTACCCGTATCAATGCTTTGCCAACTGCCCACGCCTGCATGGTTGGCACGACCTGCGGCCACAATAAAGAGCGTACCGTCTCGCGCTAACCCAAGTTGCGCTAGTGGGCCTGCTAGCGCTTTAGCATTTGCCGATGCAGCTCGCCCGTTAATCAGGGTATTGAGACTAGGCATTACGCCTTGTGGGGCTCCCGCAGTATGATGACAAATGACACCGCGGATCGTACCGACGTCTCCGCGGCCACGCGTCCGCCAGCCTGTGCATTCAGCAACCTTCAGACCTGCTGCTTCCAGGACATCTGGAAGCCATGTGAGAGAATAGGCCATGTTTTTAGCTCCCCTTATTGTGAGGCCAGCGGTGCTGGCGTGATATTTTCACTAGTGACGCCTCCTGTCGCGGCTGGCAAATCTTCATCCCGCGTAACTTCCTCTCCTTCCACTGGATGAGCATCACACAGGCAAGAATCAATAGTGTCTTCGGCATTAAGTTCGGCATTCGCTGTTACTGCCACTGCAGTGATGGCGGCAGAAGCAGCCGACGCAGCCGCAGCATTCGACGGCCCTTTGCTTGCTATAACCGCAGCATCAAGTCCCTTACTGCCCTTACTGCTCTCTGAGCCGATTCTGGCTAGCAGGTCCGGAATCATTCGCTCGGTGAAACCTCCGAGGAAACCTAATATGAAATTAGGCATCCATGGGATTTGCGACATAGGTTTAGGAAACTGCAGGATGTTAACTAGCCCAAGACGGTAAAAGCAGACGATGACTAAACCAGCGATCATCCCAACGGCGATACGAAGAACAGCGTCGCTGGTATTATCACGCCAGTGGAGATCTGTGCGAATAGTGCGGGAGCGAATACCTATACTGATAGAAAAGAAGGCTCCCAGTATGCCCCCGACAATACCGTACTCTATCGTTGGTTGATGGCGAAATAGACAAATGATGAAGAGAATAAAAGCCACAGCCAGCGAGGCGATTGATGCCGAAATAAGATAAAGAAAACGTGCTCGTGATTTACGGTCAGCAATCACTTCATTACGAATTTCGGTGAGTATTTCTGAAGCATTGGGGATATCTCCTTCAAGCGCGGTGATCAGCGCATCAGCAACACGCCGATCCAGATGCTCAGCCCTGTTTTTAAGCTCCGTATTGTTACTGTTGTACCAGCCATCAATGAGGCCATTAATTTGCCCACGCAACGCAGCCAGAGCAGCCAACTGTTTGCGCTGTAACACAGCGGTAGCTTGATCGTCGGCAAACTGCACCATAACGCGCACTGCGGTACGATACACGGCATAAAGAGGCACATTGACAGTATAAATATCAACTACCACAATCCCTGCGGCATCCTTCTCGTTGATTTTTAGTTGATTCAGTTGCATTATGACTCTCCCCCTTATTTGCATTGCCTTATATTGCGATTGCATTATCATTAAAAATAAATAGTATTGTAATGCCGATATATCCTATACTTTTTAAAAGAACTCTTTCGACTTGTTTTTCTGTGGAAATAAATACTATCAGTGCGTGATTAATACATTGACCATTCGGATGAATGAACGTTTTTAGTATAGAAATACAGTGTTGATTATATCTAATGAAAATAGGTGATATTTATTTTCTCGTTGATAGAGTTTTATGACATGTTTAAGCCAGTTATGGCAGGAGGATGTTTCTCGGTTACAAAACGGACAAGCATATTGGTATTGTAGTTGTTTACTAAATTATCCCACTTGAATAGATTTCCGAGACGTCCGCTCTTGGCACTAAACGAATTTATTGGTACTGAAGGTCTTCTGTCAGCGAAAAGCTGACCTTCTGACTGTCGGCCCCACCAATTCGTCCCCGCCCTGCAACACCGCAGCATTTAAATACCATAGCCTTTCCCAGAAGTGTGCCAACATTACGTGATTAGTATTAATCTCCGGAGAATAACGTGTTCGGAAAGTATTTTTTAAGCTACATGCCGGGCCTGCAAAATTTGTTAGCCTACGATAAAAGCTGGCTAAAACATGATGTTAAAGCCGGGTTATCCGTCGCGGCTGTCGCGCTACCGGTTGCGATTGCTTATGCGGAGCTGGCGGGGGTTGGAGCCATAGTCGGGCTGTACTCCTGCGTTTTACCGATGATAGCGTATGCAGTGTTTGGCTCTTCACGCCAGCTTATTGTCGGCCCTGATGCCACAACCTGTGCGGTGATTGCGGCCGTGGTGTTTCCTCTTTCGGCGGGAAATCCTGAACTGCACTGGCAACTGACGATCGTCATGACGTTGATGATGGGCGGATGGTGCCTGCTTGCCAGTAAATTTCGCCTCGGCGCGCTTGCCGATCTGCTTTCTCATCCCATTCTTACCGGTTTGCTGAATGGCGTAGCCGTGACGATTATTGTCGGGCAAATCGGCAAGGTTTTAGGGATCAAGCTTGATGAGGCGCAGGTTATCGAGAAAATCATCGCCTTGCCAGGCCGCATTTCAGACAGCCATTTTTTAACCGCAGGAATATCACTTTTAACGCTCGCTATTTTAATGGCTATCAAAACGTACCGCAGCCACTGGCCCGCACCTTTGATTGCCATTGTTCTGACAACGTTACTGGTCTGGGGGACATCTGCACTACAGTACGGTATTGCCACCATTGGGGGAGACGGTTTCCAGCCTGGTTTGCCCGTTGTTCACTGGGAGACGTTCCAGCCTGGTCCGATGCGTGATTTGGTGATCCCGGCGCTGAACCTGGCGTTGGTCAGCTTTGTCAGTCTGATGCTGACCGCCCGCAGTTTCGCCGCGAAAAATGGCTATGAAATTAACGCGGATGCCGAGTTCCGGGCGCTGGGTATTGCGAACCTGATGGCGGGATTATCTCAGGGGTTTGCTATCAGTGGCGCCGATTCCCGGACCGCGGTGAATGATTCAGTTGGGGGGAAAAGCCAGCTGGTTTCCGTGGTCGCCGCCTTAATCATCGGTATCGTCGTGGTCTTTTTCACTCAGCCATTACAATTTATTCCGGTTTCGGCGTTAGGGATTGTTCTAATCTATGCATCGTGGTCATTGATTGATTTACGTGGGCTTTGGAACCTGAGACGGCGAAATAAACAGGCCTTTCGCCTGGCCTTCTTCACGTTTGGCTGTGTGTTAATTATCGGCGTTATCCAGGGGATCGGCCTCGCGGTGTTGCTTGGCCTGTTACAGTTCCTGCGTACCGTCTTTCGTCCCTCCGAGCACTTACTGGGCACTGACGAAGATGGCATGATTCACTCATTAGGTAATACCACCGATATTAAAATGGTCCCGGGCGTGCTGATGTATCGGTTTAACTCACCGTTGACCTATTTTAATGTGGCTTATTTTAAACGCCGGGTATTGAACTTAGTTGATGGTGCAGCATTACAGCCTAAATGGGTGATTATTGATGCTGTGGCTTGCTTCACCCATTCAGACATCAGTGTTCTGGCAACCATAAATGAGTTGAAGCGCGACCTGAAAGCTCGGCAGGTTACGTTAATTCTTGCGGGCAGGAAAACAGAATTAACGCGCTGGTTTAAAGACAGCCGGCCAACAATGAATGATGATGACATGATTCTGGCACCAGACCTCTATCTGGCACTTCGGTTCATTCAAAGCAAAGAGAGTGCGAGTGAATCGGGTGGAGAGGTATAAACCAAACCCAGGCTTGCCCGCCAGTTGCGAGCAAGCCGTACCCCTTAGCGATACAGCGTCTTTTCCGCAACCGGAACAAGCAACGCGGAACGCCAGTCCGCCAGCGTCAGCTGCGCGAGCTTGCCCAGCGCGGTATAAAACGGATGCCCGGCGTTGTCGACAAACACCGAGAGGAAACGGGTACTCCACGGCAGCAGATGCCAGGCCAGGAGCCGATCGCACTCCGCTTCGCGGCCATTCTCGGCCAGCCACGCCGCCAGCAGCAGCAGGGTACCGAAATGATCTTCCGGTTCATTTTGCTGCATCTCAAAAGCAATGCCGTTTTCTCGCATCCACTGGCGCAGCGCGAGGGTCGAGTCGCCAAACAGCACCGATTCGCGGTCCAGCCAGACGGAGCCCCACGGCGGTGCGGGCAGGGCATAAGGGCCAATAAACAGCCGTTGCCAGGCGTCTGTCAGCGGCTCATCGGCTGGGGCGGCAAAGGTTTCGGCAATGGGCTGCAGCGTTTCCGGTGGCAGCGGCCAGTCCTGAACCCATTCACCCGCGGTAAGGGCCTGCACCAGCGGCGCGGCCTGCTCGCTGTCGGGTGAAAAATAAAACAGCGCGCCCAGTACGCGGGCGCTGAACGCGAACGATTCACGCGGTGTGACGTCTTTCATTAAACCTTCCTTGCTCGCGCGGATTGCGCCCGCGCGGCTGTGTTAACCAAGAATACTGACCGTATAATAAACCACGATCGTGCTAAACCTTTTCGATCTGCACCAGATTGGTGTGCTGCGGGTTGCCTTTTGCCAGCGGCGACGGGCGGTGCGTGGTCAGGGTATTGATGCATGATCCGTGGTCAATACGATCGCCATTCATACTGGCGTCGTGCCAGGCGCCCTGGCCCATGGCGCTCACGCCGGGCATGATGCGCGGCGTGACTTTCGCTTCAATTCGCACCTCGCCGCGTTCGTTAAAGACGCGCACCATATCGCCGTTCTTAATGCCGCGTTTTTCGGCATCGACCGGGTTAAGCCATACCTCCTGCCGACAGGCCGCTTTCAGCACGTCGATGTTGCCATAGCTTGAGTGGGTACGGGCTTTGAAGTGGAAGCCAAACAGCTGCAGCGGGAACTGCTCGCGTTCGGGCGCGTCCCAGCCGTCAAAGGTCGAGGCGTAGACGGGCAGCGGGCTGATGGTTTCATCTTTTTCCAGCTCCCAGGTGGCGGCAATCTCCGCGAGTTTGCTGGAGTAAATTTCAATCTTGCCCGACGGCGTTTTCAGCGGATTGGCTTCCGGGTTCTCGCGGAATTTTTTATAGGCCACAAAGTGCCCGTTCGGATCTTTGCGCTTATAAATGCCCATTTTTTTTAGCTCGTCATAGGAGGGCAGAGTGGGGTCTTTTTCGAGCATTTTGGCATACAGATACTGTAGCCACTGCGCCTGCGTCCGTCCTTCGGTGAATTTCTGATGAATATCCGGTCCAAGGCGTTTCGCCACTTCACTCATGATCCAGTAGATGGGCTTGCGCTCAAACTTCGGCGCGGTCACGGGCTGGAGGAAAATCAGGTAGCCCATGTTCCCGGCATAATCGTTCGGAATGATGTCTTCCTGCTCAACGGTCATGAGATCCGGCAGCAGGATATCGGCATATTTCGCCGATGAGGTCATAAAGTTGTCGATGACGACAATCATTTCGCACTTGCTTTCATCCTGCAGGATATCGTGGGTTTTATTGATATCGGAGTGCTGGTTGATGAGGGTATTGCCCGCGTAGTTCCAGATGAACTTAATCGGCACGTCCAGCTTATCTTTCCCGCGCACGCCGTCGCGCAGGGCGGTCATTTCCGGTCCACGAGCGATGGCATCCGTCCAGCTGAAGCAGGAAATTTGCGTTTTGACCGGATTGTCCGGCAGCGGCATACGTTCGATAGTAATGGTGTATGTCGACTCACGCGCGCCGCTGTTACCGCCGTTGATCCCCACGTTTCCGGTGAGGATAGGCAGCATCGCGATCGCGCGGGCGGTCAGTTCTCCGTTCGCCTGGCGCTGGGGTCCCCAACCCTGGCAGATGTAAGCCGGTTTGGCGGAGCCGATTTCACGGGCAAGCTTAACAATGCGATCGGCGGGTATGCCCGTAATGCGGGAAGCCCACTCAGGGGTTTTCGCGGTCTTGTCATCGCCCTGACCGAGAATATACGCTTTGTAGTGGCCGTTAGCGGGTGCGCCTTCCGGCAGCGTTTTCTCATCATAGCCCACGCAGTATTTATCCAGGAACGGCTGGTCGACCAGGTTTTCGGCGATCAATACCCACGCAATACCGGCTACCAGCGCGGCATCGGTACCCGGACGGATGGGGATCCATTCATCTTCGCGGCCAGCGGCGGTGTCGGTGTAGCGCGGGTCGATGACGATCATGCGCGCACTGGATCGCTCGCGAGCCTGCTCCAGATAGTACGTAATCCCGCCACCGCTCATGCGCGTTTCCGCCGGGTTATTGCCAAACATCACCACCAGTTTGGTGTTTTCGATGTCAGACGTGCTGTTGCCGTCGTTGCTGCCGTAGGTGTAGGGCATCGCACAGGCGATTTGTGCCGTGCTGTAGGTGCCGTAGTGGCTCAGGAAACCGCCGTAGCAGTTCATCAGGCGCGCCACCAGTGAAGCATAAGGGGAGGAACGGGTAATATTGCCGCCGACAATGCCGGAAGAGTAGTTGATGTAAACCGCTTCGTTGCCGTATTTGGCCACGACGTCTTTCAGGCTGGCAGTGAGGGTATTGAGGGCTTCGTCCCAGGTGATGCGCTCGAATTTGCCTTCACCGCGCTTACCCACCCGTTTCATCGGGTAGTTCAGACGGTCAGGATGATTAATACGGCGGCGAATAGAACGTCCGCGCAGGCAGGCACGCACCTGATGGTTACCGTAAATATCGTCACCGGTATTATCCGTTTCAACCCAGTACACTTCGTCGTCACGGACGTGCAGACGCAATGCACAGCGGCTGCCGCAGTTAACCGAGCAGGCGCCCCAGACCACTTTATCTTCGGCAGCATTCATGGCGTTTTGCACGGCCGCGGCAGCACGTCTCACGCCAAAGGGCAACGACAAACCGCCGGCGGCAAGCGCCAGAGAACCAATGGCTGTAGATTTTACGAGTGTTCGACGGCTAATTCCGCCGTGATGTTCACTATCGGACATGGCTCACCCCATCATTATAATTGCGTATTATTTTTCCCGTTATTACAACCGGGCTAATGATGGGGTGAGTGTTACTGATTTGGGGGGATTAGATCTTAATCCTCATCAAAACAACGGGAATTGCAGGCAAATTACTGCGGTTCAGTCGGCGCGGAGTCCTGACTGCCTGCCGCCGATCCGCTGCCTGTGCGGGTATAAAGGATTTTAAAGGTATCGTTAGCGCAATGACCCACCACCTGCGCATCCGGCTGGTCGGCCTGATCGTTCGGTACAATGTTCAGCGTAAAACCGGACTCCGGCACGCCGTTGTTGATGATTTTTTGCTGAATGTCGCTTTTCACACGCTCGCAGGAATCCGGTGCCGCCAGCGCGGCCGTTGAGGCACTCATTAACAGCAGGGCGGTAATCCAGGGTAACCGTTTCATCTGTAGCTCCTTTTCTCTGTGTAGAGATTAATTTTAGCAGGCTTCGTGTAAACAACTGTATTTGCTAATATGATTGGGAATAATCTCCCTGTACGGAAATGAATGTGAAGAAATACGCAGCGATAACGCTACTGGCAGCAGCACTGGTGGGATGCGATAACAGCACCGCGCCGCTGTCGTTTACGCCTGAGATGGCGAGTTTTTCCAACGAGTTTGATTTCGATCCCCTGCGCGGCCCGGTTAAAGACTTTACCCAGACCCTGTTCAACGAGAAGGGCGAAGTGTCCAAACGGGTCACCGGCACCGTATCGGCAGAAGGGTGTTTTGATACGCTGGAGCTGCACGACCTGGAGGCCAATACCGGCGTGGCGCTGGTACTGGATGCCAATTACTACCTCGATGCGGAAACCCAGCAGCGAAAAGTGAAGCTGCAGGGGAAATGCCAGCTGGCCGAACTGCCGTCAGCCGGGGTGACGTGGGATACCGACGACAACGGGTTTGTGGTGGCGGCCCACGGCAAAGAGATGGAAGTGAAGTATCGCTACGATGCCGATGGCTACCCGCTGGGCAAAACCACCATCTCCGGGGATCAGCATCTGTCCGTCCAGTCGACACCGTCTAAGGATCTGCGCAAAAGAATGGACTACTCGGCAGTCAGCATGTTGAACGACAAACCGCTGGGTAACGTGAAGCAGAGCTGCGACTACGACCGACACAACAACCCGGTAAGCTGCGACCTGATCATCACGGACGATAGCGTCAAGCCCGCCGTTGAGCGCAAATACACCATCAAAAATACGATTGAATACTACTGAGAATAAAACCGCGCAGGTTACTGCGCGGTCGGTTTCAGCAGGCTGGCGCCTGACGGTTTGTGACCGGCCAGGTGCTGATGCTGGAAAATGCACATGCGGATGGTGTTACGGTATTCACCGTTGATAAAGAACTCGTGAATCAGCTCGCCTTCCACCTTAAAGCCCAGCTTGCGGTAGATATGGATCGCTTTCTCGTTCTCTTTATCCACAATCAGGTAAAGCTTGTAGAGATTCAGAACGTTGAATCCGTAATCCATTGCCAGCTTCGCCGCCCGTGAGGCAAGGCCTTTACCCTGATGCTCAGGGGAAATAATGATCTGGAACTCCGCCCGGCGGTGAACGTGGTTGATCTCAACCAGCTCCACAAGACCGGCTTTTTCGCCTTCGCACTCCACCACAAAACGACGCTCACTCTGATCGTGAATGTGCTTGTCGTAAAGATCGGACAGCTCGACAAACGCCTCGTAGGGCTCTTCAAACCAGTAGCGCATCACGCTGGCATTGTTGTCGAGCTGGTGGACAAAGCGCAGGTCTTCACGCTCCAGCGGACGAAGTTTTACGTCACAGGGCGCCGACATTATGGGGCTACCGTACGGCCAGTGCGGCGATCCAGGCAGCGCAGGGTATTAGGCTCCCAGTAGGCGTTGACGTTTGCGCTTTGCTGACACTTATCGCGCGCGTCAAAGGCGACATCTTCTTTGTCCCACTCTTTTTCGGCACGTTTGTTGACCTTCTGGCGAAGGCTGCGGGTGTCATTCCATTGTTCTTTGTCCATGGCGGCGTTCTGGCGGCTTTGCGCGCTGTCACCAGACTCAATGATGAGTTTGCTGGTTTCCGCTGTCGCAGAGGCGGCAAAGGCGAACGATGACAGCGCCAGCAGGGCTGTCAGACAAAGGCGTTTGCTTAATGTGGTCATAGCGTTTCCTTTTAAATGGGTGCAGATAATCAAGTTACCCCGTACAGATTCTACACTAAAGCGAAATGACGGCATACCCGCGGGGCAAGTATGGAAAAGTAAAGGGCATCATCAGGTATCATGTCTAAATGAATCCTCACCTGAAGTGAAACATGCTTAAAACAACGCTGCTTTTTTTTGCCACCGCGCTATGCGAAATCATCGGCTGCTTCCTGCCCTGGCTCTGGCTGAAGAAGGGGGGAAGCGCATTGTTGCTGATCCCGGCCGGGGTCGCGCTGGCGCTGTTTGTCTGGTTATTAACGTTGCATCCGGCGGCCAGCGGTCGCGTCTATGCGGCTTACGGCGGTGTTTATGTCTGCACCGCGCTGCTGTGGTTACGGGTGGTAGATGGCGTCAAACTCAGCGCATACGACTGGGCCGGGGCGCTGGTAGCCCTTTGCGGCATGCTGATTATTGTCGCAGGATGGGGGCGCGCCTGAGCGCCCCAGTTTTGTGATCCTTCGCGGATATTTTGATCATCATACTTGTATGGTAGTAGCTCAGTTGCGTAAATTTCCCACATCACAACACGCGATGTAAGGAAAGGAATTATGAAGATTGTCGGGGCTGAAGTATTTGTGACCTGTCCGGGACGTAACTTTGTCACCTTAAAAATCACCACCGATGAGGGGATCGTCGGTCTGGGCGATGCCACGCTGAACGGACGCGAGCTGTCCGTGGCCTCTTACCTGAAGGATCACCTTTGCCCCCAGTTGATCGGCCGCGATGCGCACCGCATTGAAGATATCTGGCAGTTTTTCTATAAAGGCGCCTACTGGCGTCGTGGCCCGGTCACCATGTCGGCTATCTCCGCGGTGGATATGGCGCTGTGGGACATCAAAGCCAAAGCCGCCAACATGCCTCTGTACCAGCTGCTGGGCGGCGCGTCCCGGGAAGGGGTGATGGTCTATTGCCACACCACCGGGCACACCATTGATGACGTGCTGGAAGATTACGCCCGTCATAAAGAGATGGGCTTCAGGGCGATCCGCGTGCAGTGCGGCGTGCCGGGCATGAAAACCACCTACGGCATGGCCAAAGGGAAAGGGCTGGCCTACGAGCCTGCGACCAAAGGCGACTGGCCGGAAGAGCAGCTCTGGTCCACCGAGAAATACCTCGATTTCACGCCGAAGTTGTTCGATGCGGTGCGCAGCCAGTTCGGCTTTAATGAACATCTTCTGCACGATATGCACCACCGCCTGACGCCGATTGAAGCGGCCCGTTTTGGCAAGAGCATTGAAGAATTCCGCATGTTCTGGATGGAAGACCCTACGCCCGCGGAAAATCAGGCCTGCTTCCGCCTTATCCGCCAGCATACCGTTACGCCGATTGCGGTGGGCGAGGTGTTTAACAGCATCTGGGACTGCAAGCAGCTCATTGAAGAGCAGCTTATCGACTATATCCGTACCACCCTTACCCATGCGGGCGGGATCACCGGGATGCGTCGCATCGCGGACTTCGCCTCGCTCTACCAGGTACGTACCGGTTCACATGGCCCATCGGATCTGTCGCCTGTGTGTCATGCCGCCGCGCTGCATTTCGACCTGTGGGTGCCGAACTTTGGCGTACAGGAGTACATGGGCTACTCCGAACAGATGCTGGAAGTCTTCCCGCACAGCTGGCGTTTCGATAACGGCTATATGCATCCGGGCGATAAGCCGGGGCTGGGCATCGAATTTGATGAAAAACTGGCCGCGAAATACCCCTACGATCCCGCCTATCTGCCGGTGGCCCGTCTCGAAGACGGTACGCTGTGGAACTGGTAATGGAGGAGCTAACGATGAAAAGCGTAGTGATTCAACAACCGAACGAACTGGTGCTTGAAGAGCGTCCTCTCCCGGAGCCGGGCGCAGGTGAGGTCCGCGTTAACATCCGGCTGGCCGGCATCTGCGGTTCAGACAGCCACATCTACCGCGGGCACAACCCGTTTGCGAAGTATCCGCGCGTGATCGGCCATGAGTTTTTCGGCGTGATCGACGCCGTGGGCGAGGGTGTAGACAGCGCCCGCCTGGGCCAGCGCGTCTCCGTCGACCCGGTGATCAGCTGCGGGCACTGCTATCCGTGCTCCGTCGGGAAACCGAACGTCTGCACCTCGCTGGTGGTACTGGGCGTACACCGTGACGGCGGTTTTAGCGAATATGCGACAGTGCCCGCTAAAAATGCCTGGCCCATTCCGGATGCGATCCCGGATAACCATGCCGTCATGGTTGAGCCCTTCACCATTGCTGCCAACGTGACGGGGCAGGCCAATCCCACTGAACAGGACGTTGCGCTGATCTATGGCGCAGGCCCGATGGGGCTGGTCACCGTACAGGCGCTGAAGGGCGTCTATAAGGTGAAGCAGGTTATCGTGGTTGACCGTATAGATGAACGCCTTGCAATGGCGCAGCGCAGCGGCGCGGACTGGGTCTTCAATAACGGCAAGCAGTCGTTGCAGGTCGCGCTGGACGAAAAAGGCATCAGGCCGACATTAATCATTGATGCTGCCTGTCATCCGTCGATTCTGCAGGAAGCGATAACCCTGGCCTCTCCGGCGGCGCGCATTGTGCTGATGGGCTTCTCCAGCGAGCCGAGCCAGATTGTTCAGCAGGGCATTACCGGCAAAGAGCTGGCGATCTTCTCCTCGCGCCTGAATGCCAACAAATTCCCGGTCGTCATCGACTGGCTGGAAAAAGGGCTGATCGACCCGGAAAAACTGATCATCCATACCTTTGACTATCACCACGTTACAGACGCCATTGAACTGTTTGAAAAAGACCAGCGGCAGTGCTGCAAAGTCTTGCTCACGTTCGGGCAATAATCATTTACGCGGTTAAGCGCCTGCGCAGACAGGCGCTAAGTGGTACGCATCTTACCTTTCAGAGATAGCCATTATGACGCAAGTACAACCTCAAAGAACCACCTCCGATCTGGTGAAAGCCGCCGTTTCCGGCTGGCTGGGCACCGCGCTCGAATTTATGGACTTCCAGCTTTACTCACTGGGAGCCGCCCTGGTTTTCCATGAGATCTTCTTCCCGGAACAATCCGCCGCGATGGCATTGATCCTGGCGATGGGCACCTACGGCGCAGGTTATATTGCGCGTATCGTTGGGGCCTTTATCTTCGGACGCATGGGCGACAGCATTGGCCGTAAGAAGGTGCTGTTTATCACCATTACCATGATGGGGATCTGCACCACGCTGATTGGCGTACTGCCGACCTATGCCCAGATAGGGATTTTCGCCCCCGTTCTGCTGGTGACGCTGCGCATTATTCAGGGACTGGGTGCCGGGGCGGAGATCTCCGGAGCGGGGACGATGCTTGCGGAGTACGCGCCGAAAGGTAAACGCGGCATTATCTCCTCGCTGGTGGCGATGGGCACCAACTGCGGGACGCTGAGCGCAACGGCTATCTGGGCCATTATGTTCTTCGCCCTTGACCGTGAACAGCTGCTCGCCTGGGGCTGGCGCGTGCCGTTCCTTGCAAGCGTTGTGGTGATGATCTTTGCCATCTGGCTCCGTATGAACCTGAAAGAGAGCCCGGTGTTTGAGAAAGTTAACGAAGAAGAAACCGCGATGCCGGACACCTCGCTGGGCTCGATGGTGAAAAGCAAATCCTTCTGGCTGGCGACCGGCCTGCGCTTTGGTCAGGCGGGGAATTCAGGCCTGATTCAGACGTTCCTGGCGGGTTATCTGGTTCAGACACTGCTGTTCGATAAAGCCATCCCGACCGATGCGCTGATGATCAGCTCCATTCTTGGGTTTATCTCCATTCCGCTGCTGGGCTGGCTTTCCGATAAAGTGGGCCGTCGGCTGCCGTACATAATCCTCAATATCTCCGCCATTCTTCTCGCGTATCCGATGCTGTCGATCATCGTCGACAAAAGCTACGCGCCGGGGACGATCATGCTCTCGATTATCGTTATCCACAATTTCGCCGTACTGGGGCTGTTTGCGCTGGAAAATATCACCATGGCGGAGATGTTTGGCTCGCGAAATCGCTTTACCCGCATGGCTATCTCAAAAGAGGCGGGTGGTCTGGTGGCAGTAGGTTTTGGTCCGGTACTGGCGGGGATCTTCTGTAATATGACCGGCTCCTGGTGGCCGATTGTTGCCATGCTGGTGGCCTATTCCGCGATCGGGCTGGTCTCGGCAATCCTGATGCCAGAAGTGCGCGACCGTGATTTGAGCGCGGCGCAAGACGCGGCGGAGACGGTGTCAGAAGAGACTGTTGGTTACGGAGCGCTCTCCTCGCGCCGTTAGTGGTTTATATCTTTCGTGAGATATCACACAACTTTCTCTTTATGTCACACCACATGCGCAAAAGTTAATATAAATCAAAACCTCGAACGGCAGTATCAGTATGGTTGATGGCAGTTATGGTTTACCCCAACTGCCATTCTAGTTGGTGTAGTCAGCAGGCGCTGCCGTTTAACAACATGCGGCAGCGCTCCACAGCGTTCTAATTAACGAGTCTAAATCATGGAAAACAAGTTATTGCAGGCCCACGCGACGCTGCCTCAGTACGATCGCGACAGCCTCAAAGCACGCATCGTTCATTTAGGGTTTGGCGCTTTTCACCGGGCGCATCAGGCGGTGTATGCCGACATACTCGCGGCAGAACAGGGCAGCGACTGGGGCTACTGCGAGGTTAACCTGATTGGCGGCGAGCAGCAGATCGCCGATCTGAACGCGCAGGATAACCTCTATACGGTGGCGGAAATGTCCGCCGATGCATGGATCTCCCGCGTGGTTGGCGTAGTCAAAAAGGCGCTGCATGCGCAGGTTGACGGGCTGGAGAGCGTGCTGGCAGCAATGTGCGAACCGCAGGTGGCGATTGTCTCACTGACCATCACCGAGAAAGGGTACTGCCATTCCCCGGCGACCGGACAACTGATGCTCGATCACCCGTTTATCGTCGCCGACCTGCAAAACCCGCACCAGCCAAAATCCGCGCCGGGTGTGGTGGTAGAAGCGCTGGCGCGCCGCAAAGCGGCGGGTCTGCCGGCATTTAGTGTGATGTCGTGCGACAACATGCCGGAGAACGGCCATGTGATGCGCAGCGTCACCTGCGCTTACGCCCGGGCGGTTGACGCTGAGCTGGCGGACTGGATCGAAACCCACGTCACCTTCCCGTCAACGATGGTGGATCGCATCGTGCCCGCGGTCACGCCCGATACGCTGGATAAAATCGAGCAACTGACCGGCGTTCGCGATCCTGCAGCGGTGGCCTGCGAACCGTTCCGCCAGTGGGTAATAGAAGATAACTTTGTCGCCGGTCGTCCTGAGTGGGAAAAAGCCGGTGCCGAGCTGGTTGCTGACGTCATTCCGTTTGAAGAGATGAAGCTGCGCATGCTCAACGGCAGCCACTCGTTCCTGGCGTATCTGGGGTATCTGGCCGGGTATCAACATATCAACGAGTGTATGGAAGACGAGAACTACCGCGTCGCCGCGCACGCGCTGATGATCGGCGAACAGGCGCCAACCCTGAAAGTGAAAGGCGTCGATTTAGGTCGCTATGCCGATCTGCTGATCGCCCGCTACAGCAACCCGGCCCTGCGTCACCGTACGTGGCAAATCGCGATGGACGGTAGCCAGAAGCTCCCGCAGCGGATGCTTGATTCCGTGCGCTGGCATCTGGCGCACCGGAAGCCTTTCCCGCTGCTGGCGCTGGGGGTTGCCGGCTGGATGCGCTATGTCGGCGGCGTGGATGAGCAGGGCAAGGCCATTGAGGTGAGCGATCCGCAGCTGGCGGTCATTCAGGCGGCGGTGAAGGGCAGTGCAGAAGGAGAAAGCCGGGTGCATGCGCTGCTCGGTATTGAGGCTATCTTCGGTAAAGCGTTACCGCAGGACGCTGACTTTGTGGATGCGGTGATGAAGGCATATCAGACGTTACTGCAGAAGGGCGTCAAAGCGACCGTGGCGCAGTTCGTGTCGCAACGGTAGTTCAGCACATGCCGCCGTTCGCGGCGGCATGCAGGGACACAGGTTAGTGCATCCCCAGACGAATCAGCTCAATCGGTTCGAACTTACCTTCACATCCTTCCACTTCCACGGTTTTGCTACGACGCACCTGCTCGGCATTGAGGCCGTCACTGTGGATCGCTTTAATCACGCCGAACTGGTTTGTGCCACTAATCATGACGCGGCTGCCAGTAGTGATTGCATTGCGGTTACGGTCGTATGTCATCATGGTATTTTCTCCTCTCTAACCTGGTCGTTACGGCGTTATTTCTGGTACGCCGTTCACGGGGCATATAAATACGCCTGTCCGCAGGTCAGTTTTTTGTTTTTGATCAAACTCACACTTTTTTCTTTATTTCGCAGGAGCAGCGATCGCAGAGAGGGGAATATAGCGCGAACGTCATTGGATGGAATAAAACCAGGCAGGACAACGCATGACTCGCCGCACCCGTAAGGGGCGGCGAATGTTACTCTTCGCTAAACCACTCGCTATTTTCCTGACGGATAAGCTGCACCGATTCGCTAATTTCCTGCAGATGCAGCGTCATTGCTTTTTCCACAGCGTCCGGGTCGCGTTTTTCGAGCGCGCTGAAAATATCGTGATGCTGTCGGAGCAACATTTCCGGTGGCGAGACGTGATCGAGACTCATATACCGCACGCGATCGATGGTGGCTTTGATGTTTTCGATAGTGTCCCAGGCGAGTTGGCAATCCGCAATCTGCGCCAGTTTCTGGTGGAATTCATCATCGAGCTGGAAGAAGTCATTCAGCTGTTTACGGTCAATCGCAATACGCTGCTGATGCAGATTCTGCTCCAGCAGGTAACACTGGTTGTCGTTGATAAGCGTTGCAGCACGACGCGCCACCGCGCATTCAATGGCCTGACGAACGAAACATCCGTTGCGAACCTGAGAAAGTGAAATTTTATTCACGTAACTGCCGCGCTGGGGACGGATCTGAATCAGACCGTTTTCCGCAAGCTTAATAAACGCTTCACGCACCGGCTGCCGGGAGACGTCAAACCGCACGGAGACCTCTTTTTCGGAAAGCGGTGTTCCCGGTGGGATCAGGCAATGAACAATATCGCGTCGCAAAATGCGATAGATTTGCTGGTTGACGGGCTGGGTGGGATTAAGTTGCGATTCAGCGGCCATGAGTTGTCATTTCTCAGAGAGTTAGCCCGAACATACTACCATTCTTTTATAACCCGAAACAGACCCGGCCCGCAGGCCGGGAAGGGCACGGTTAGCCGCGATGGACGTTCAGTCCGGCAAAACTCTGGCTGACGGGCATCATTTCGACAGTATTGATATTGACGTGTTTTGGCAGCGTCGCCACCCACCAGACTGTTTCTGTGACATCTTCCGGCGTCAGCGCGTTAGCATTTTCGTAGGTCTTATCTGCCTTCGCGTCATCGCCTTTGAAACGGACATTGGAAAATTCGGTGCCGCCCACCAGACCCGGCTCGATATCGGTCACACGAATGGCGGTGCCGTGCAGATCGGTGCGCAGGTTAAGGCTGAACTGGCGTACAAACGCTTTCGTCGCGCCATAAACGTTGCCGCCCGCGTAAGGCCAGCTCCCGGCCGTTGAGCCGATATTGATAATATGGCCACGGTTACGCTCAACCATCCCCGGCAACACCGCGCGGGTCATGTAGACCAGCCCTTTGTTGTTGGTGTCGATCATGTTTTCCCAGTCTTCTACGCTGGCTTTGTGGGCGGGCTCCATGCCCAGCGCCAGACCAGCATTGTTGACCAGCACGTCGATGGCGCGCCATTCAGCGGGCAGGTTGGCAATCATCTCTTCAATGGCAGCGCGGTTACGCACATCGAGCTGCGCGGTCAGGATGCTGTCGCCTAATTCGTCTTTCAGCTCCTGCAAACGTTCCTGGCGGCGCCCGGTCGCAATAACCTTGTGCCCGTTGGCGACGAAGCGACGCGTGATGCTTTCACCAAAACCTGCCGTTGCCCCGGTAACTAAAATAATCATCTCACTGTTCCTCAACGCTTTTTGTGTTGTACTAACATAGCATGGTCGCAGAGGGAGCGTTAAGGCAACATTTGTATGACAGCGTTGCAGGGGCTACTCTGGGAAGAAACCCGTACTCAGGAGTGAAAGATGGCGGCCACCAATCCTTTTTTTGACATCAGTCTGTTGCCTTACCAGGCGCCCCGTTTTGATGAAATCAACGACAGCCACTATCGCCCGGCTTTCGATGAAGCGCTTCGCCAGAAGCGGGCGGACATTGAGGCCATTGTCGCTCAGCACGCTGCGCCAGATTTCAATAACACCGTGCTGGCGCTGGAAAAAAGTGGCGTCATGCTCACGCGCGTCAGCAGCGTTTTCTTCGCCATGACCTCCGCGCACACCAACGCGTATCTGCAGGAACTGGAGGAACAGTTCTCCACCGAACTTGCCGCGCTGGCGAACGATATCTGGCTGAATGATACGCTCTTCGCCCGCGTCGAGAGCGTCTGGCAGGACCGTGCCGCGCTGGACGCCGAATCCCGGCGGCTGGTCGAGGAGACGTATCAGCGGTTTATACTGGCCGGGGCGCGTCTGAATGAGACAGAAAAAGCCGAGCTGAAGGCGCTGAATACCGAGGCAGCCTCTCTGACCAGCCAGTTTAATCAACGTCTGCTGGCTGCCGATAAGACCGGTGGGCTGGTGGTGGATTATGCGCACCAGCTTGACGGGCTCAGCGCAACGGAGATCGCGGACGCGGCACAGGCAGCCGCAGAGAGAGGGCTTAACGATCGCTGGCTGATCCCGCTTCTGAACACTACCCAGCAGCCCGCGCTGGCAGCGCTGCGCAATCGTCAGACGCGTGAAAATCTCTTCAGGGCTGGCTGGACACGTACCCAGAAAGGGGATGAAAACGACACCCGTGAGCTGATCCTTCGTCTCACGGCGCTGCGTGCCCGTCAGGCTCGCCTGTTGGGCTTTGAGGATTACGCCAGCTGGAGTACCGCGGATCAGATGGCGAAAACCCCTGACGCCGCGCTGGCCTTTATGCGCGGTATTGTGCCTGCCGCCCGCGCCCGCGCGGAGCGCGAGCAGGCCGATATTCAGAAAGTGATTGATGACGAGCAGGCTGGTTTTATAGTGCAGGCGTGGGACTGGGCCTTTCATGCGGAGCGCGTGCGCCAGGCAAAATATGCCCTCGATGAGTCGCAAATCAGGCCTTATTTTGCGCTCAATACCATGCTGCAGGATGGTGTGTTCTGGGCGGCCAGCCAGCTGTTTGGCATCCGCTTCGTCGAGCGCTTCGATATCCCGGTTTATCACCCGGACGTTCGCGTATGGGAAATTTTCGACCACACCGGTGAGGGCATGGCGCTGTTTTACGGCGACTTCTTCGCGCGCGATTCCAAGCAGGGCGGCGCCTGGATGGGCAATTTCGTCGAACAATCGTACGAGTTTGCGGCCCGTCCGGTTATCTATAATGTCTGTAACTACCAAAAACCGGCGAACGGCGGTGTCGCGCTCCTCTCCTGGGATGATGTGATAACGCTCTTCCACGAGTTTGGCCATACTCTGCACGGCCTTTTTGCCAGCCAGCGTTTCGCCACGCTCTCCGGCACCAATACCCCGCGTGATTTTGTTGAATTCCCGTCGCAAATCAATGAGCACTGGGCCAGCCATCCGCAGGTGTTTACGCACTATGCGCGCCACTACGAAACCGGCGAACCGATGCCGGACGCGCTGCGGGAAAGCATGCTCAACGCGACGCATTTCAACAAGGGCTATGATATGACGGAACTGCTGAGCGCCGCGCTGCTGGACATGAACTGGCACGGCATCAGTGAGGCCGTTTCTGACGTTGACGCATTTGAAACGGCAGCGTTGCAGAAAGAGGGGCTGGATCTGCCCGCTGTACCGCCGCGCTATCGCAGCAGCTATTTTGCCCATATTTTTGGTGGCGGCTACGCGGCGGGGTATTACGCCTACCTGTGGACGCAAATGCTCGCGGATGATGGCTACCAGTGGTTTGTCGAACAGGGCGGCTTAACGCGTGAGAACGGACAAAAATTCCGCGAAGCGATTTTGTCTCGCGGGAACAGCACGGATTTAGCGGAACTGTATCGTAACTGGCGCGGACACGATCCGCAGATCGAACCGATGCTGGAGAATCGCGGGTTGAGTGCATAGAACACGGGTTGCCTGAAAACAGAGCCGGGCTTTACGCCCGGTTTTTTTATACCTGGTCTCATGTCCAAAATATCTTCGCTGCAGAACCAATAATGTAATCTGACCTTCCTGAATGATTGATTTTTCGTCATTACAGTCGGAAAATCCCTGTATTTTAAATGGGAAAGGCATAAACAGGATGTTCACGCTCTATATGAAATGGGAAGCCCAGCGAACACTGGCGCCGGATGATATTCAGTTCATCCTCACGCCACGAGAAGCACTGGAGATGGCGAGCATATTTTACGAACTGGATTACCTGGAATACGACTACCAGCGTAACCCCCTTCGCCGTAACAGCGTTCCGAAACGACGACAAGGCGTTCTCAACCGCCACGCGACGCAGCCCTATAAACGTAAGTTTCGTACCGAATATGACGGACTCTATGATGAAGTGAAATGGAATCTCGAGCACGGCTGGATGATCGGTGTGAATACGGAAGAAAAGTGGGATAAGTACCGCAATCCGTTCTTCTTTGATGACGACAGTAATCTGGTTTATGACTGTTTCATGAACACCTACAGTGAGAGTTTCCCGCAGGAAGTGCACCGGATTTACGAGTACAGCCTGAACGAACACCAGGGCAGAAAGCCCGCGCCGACCGTTAAACAGCACTATTCCGACACCCCGATACAGCGCGCGCAAGCAGCGAAAACCATCAACAGCAAAGCCGCGGGAAGGCTTCTTGCAGCGGGCGGCATCTACAACGGCAACGTAGCGGGATTTCATCAGACCGCACAGCAGCTTGGCGGCGATGCGCCAGCAGGTTACGATCAGGTAATAGACAACAAAGGGCTAATCATTGCTGGTGCTTCTGTTGTTGCAGGTCTTGGCCTTGGTCGATTAGGGGCTGTTAGTGAAATTAACGATCTCCATGTTTTGGGAAAAGTCGAGGGGGAATACTCGATGATAAAGCCCGGCCCATTAAGTGAGCGTTTTGCTGAAACATTCTCTGGTGGAGTTTACAAGGAAATAACGTTGTCCCAGGACACCACGTTTTATAGAGGTGGTCAAAGTGGAACTGAATTAGGTCGGTTTTTCAGCTATGAAAGACCTTTAGGGGTACTACAAACACGTATTGATAAGGCTGTGTTACCTAAATGGCCAGACGGTTCGGAATCCGTGATAGATAATTATTATGAGACGAAAATCCCTGCGGGATCGAAGGTTTATGTTGGCCAGGTGGGTTACCAGTCTGATATTTTTCCGGGTGGTACTGAGCAAGTAGTCATTCCGGCGCCTTGGGAAATTCCTGGTGTGGAGACTGTTAATTTTGGGGGGTTAAAATGAAATCAGATATTAAAATATTACTTACTCAAATCATTGATTTGCTTATGGAATGTCATGAGGATGTTTGGTCAAAGAAACTCATTTATTTTCGTGAGCATTTGGACTCTGATTATGATCAAGCCTTGTCAGGCATCAGGTCGGTCTTTGGAGGGGCTGGTTCCTTTAACGATTTAATATTGCAAAACAATGGCAAAATGTTGCGAACAGAAAACAATACACTTAGTGAGTTGCAGGATAAGTTATATAGCATGATAAAGGCAGAGATCCTGGCGCGGACACGATCCGCAGATTGAACGGATGCTGGAGAATCGCGGGTTGAGTGCGTAGAACCCGGGTTGCCTGAAAACAGAGCCGGGCTTTACGCCCGGTTTTTTTATACCTGGTCTGAAGTCTGGAATGGCACCGACAAAGTAATATCCTATTTCCCGCCAACAAACCTTATATTTAAATTAAATTTATGCGAAATAAAGTCATTCTGCACGGCATGTTTTATAAACAGTGTAGAGTTTGCAAAATAGTTAATGATTAATCATTTGATCTTGATTAGGGAAAACAAATATTCTTTAGTGTCAGGTTTTAACGCTAAAATTTTCTTGTTTTATGCCGATAACCGAAGATGGCATAAAACATGACGTAAGAGCAGTTAAGAAGGCGAATGATGACCCTACCTCTGAACACTCCTGGCTTTACGGATACCGAAAATTCTAAAAGGCTGATAAATAAAACCTTTACCTATGTCGTTACGTTATTGATAAGTATTTTCATTGCGGCAATCGTTTCCTTGCTAATAATAAAAAACAATGTTAACCAAATCAGCGACCAACACGATGAATTTTTATTAAAAAAAGCGTTAGAGACTCGCCAGGAAAGCATGCGAAGTCATCTTAAAGACAATGCCGAGTGGGGCGATGTCTATAAACATCTTCATCAGAAAATTGACCTTCACTGGGCATGGGATAAGCAGAATCTGGGTAAGTCCCTGTACGACAACTTTGGTTACGAAGGGGTGTTTGTTATCTCAGCGGAAGGGACCACGCGTTACAGCGTGCTTGACGGGAAACTGAAACGTGAAGAACTGGAAAGCTGGTTAGATAAACCTACGAAAGCGCGTTTACTCCATGAGCTTAGCCTGAAAAATGGACTGCCGGTCTCCATGCTCACGCTTATCCATTCCGTCCCCGCCATTGTTTCAGCCGAATGGATAACAACGGGCGATGATCCGAGTGTACAACCCTCACCGGGTAAGCCATCAGTCATGGTGTTTATTGATAAATTAACGGCTAAAAAACTGCTGACGATAGGGCAGGATGCCGGAATAAATAATGTACGCGCTTCCCTTAATAAAGAAAAGGCTGAGGCAAATAACCAGACCGCATTTACTCTACGCACCCAAAATGGTGATGTGGACATTATCTGGGACAGTGAAAACCCCGGTCAGGCGTTGATCATCTATTTTTTGCCGTTAATGATCCTGTCAGTACTTTTGACAATTTCGATGATGGTCATCCTCATGCGCCATATTATGCACAAGGCGAGAATGCATGACGAAAATACATTTCTGCTTGAGAAGGCAAGATTGAATCTTATCACGAGCGAAAAACGCTTCCGGGACGTCAGTGAAACCACCAGCGACTGGTTCTGGGAAACCGATTTATCGTTAAAAATAACATGGCTGTCCGGCCGTTTTTCCACCGTCACAGGATACGATCAGAGTCAATGGATCGGTCGCCGGTTGGATGAACTCTTTCCTTCGACCAGAGGCAGTTTTAATAAGCCTGTAACGGGCCATGCGTTAACAGGGCGCTTCGAATTTAAGAACTGCCCTTATAAGAACTATCAACATGCCACCGCGTATTGCACGCTGCTGGCTAAATTTTCGACTCAGCCGGATGGCACTGTTGTATTGCGCGGTGCGGCAACCGATGTTTCTCTGGAAGTGGAAGCCACTAAACGCGTGGAGTTCCTGTCACGGCATGATGAATTAACAGGCCTCCCGAACCGGTACCATATTAAGGAGTTTCTGGCGGGCCAGTTAGCGAAAGAAGGCGTTAATCATTATCCCTTCGCCATGATTTGCCTGGATTTAGACAAGTTTAAACCCGTCAATGATATTTTTGGCCATTCCACAGGGGATGCCCTGCTTGGCGAGGTCGCCTCGCGTCTTAAACATTGTGTTCGTGACGGGGATTTTGTCGCCCGACAAGGGGGCGATGAATTTATGCTGCTCCTCGGCAACATCAGTCAAAAAGAGCAGATTGAAGAGGTGTGTCAACGTATCGTGGAAGAACTCAACCGTCCTTTCACCATTGATGGCAACGATGTGGCAATAGGCGTCAGCATGGGGATTGCAATGGCGCCACAGGACAGCAGCAGCGCAAACGATCTTTTACGCTTTGCGGATATTGCCCTTTATCAGGCGAAACAATCCGGTAGAAACAGATGGGTTTATTATCGCCCGGATATGTCGGAAAAGCTGACTGAACGCAGAAAACTGGAATTAGAGCTCAGAACTGCGATTCGCGAGGACCAGCTCTCTCTGGTTTATCAGCCGCGTTATAGCCTCCGATATTCTAAAATCGAGGCCGTGGAAGCCCTGGTTCGTTGGCAGCACCCGGAACGCGGAAACATGATGCCCGATCAGTTTATCCCGCTGGCTGAAGAAACCGGGCTTATTATTAGTCTCAGCAACTGGGTTATTCGCAAAGCGTGTCTGGATGCGCAAGCTTTCTTGCCAGGATTATCGGTATCGGTCAATATTTCTGCGATTGAATTCCAGGCAAGCGATCTCGCCGAAAGAATTAAAGATATTCTTCATGACACCGGGCTCGAAGCCCAGCGGCTGGAAATCGAAGTGACCGAGAATGTCACGCTTTCCGATCCAGAAAAAACTCTGCAGACCATGAAGGCCCTCAAAAAAATGGGCGTTCGCATTCTGATTGATGATTTCGGTACCGGCTATGCCTCGCTGAGCTATCTGCGGAAGTTTCAGTTTGATGGGCTCAAGCTCGACAAAAGCTTTATTTTTACGTTAGGCGATTCACCGCAAAACCAGGCTGTCGTTGAGAAAATCATCGATCTGGGCAAGGCCTATTCCATGGAGATCACCGCAGAAGGTGTGGAAACCCTCGAACAGCTCACTTTCCTCATGAAAAATAAGTGTGATGAAGTGCAGGGGTACTTACTCGGGAAACCGTCTGCCATTGCGGACTTAAATGTAAACGCAGCGGTATTAAGTGCGTATAGCCTGGGCCATACAATGAATTGATAGTATTGAACAACCCGCGAGACGCTGATTGTCAAAAATACCCGCTATACTACATTTTCATTTTTTCAGGCGATAACAGACAAAGGCAGGAAGTATGTCTCTTCGTTCGCTGCGGGCATTATGCCTGACCAGTTTTTTTATTGCGGATGTTCGCGATGGCCTCGGGCCATTTCTCGGTATTTTTCTGACCGAGCGTCACTGGTCCCCGGACAATATCGGCATACTGATGACGGCCGGTGGGCTGGCAGGATTACTGGCCACGCTACCGGCAGGATTTATTACTGACACTTCCAGGAACAAACGTGCCGTGCTGGCGCTGCTCTGCCTGCTGATCACCCTGAGCACGCTTCTGCTCTGGTTTAGCCAGCAGAGCAGCGTGGTCGCCATTTCGCAAATTATCACCGGTATTTGTGCGGCATTTGTCGGGCCGTTGATCGCCGGCATTACGCTGGGGCTGACCGGCCAGAACGGCTTCAGCGCGCAGATGGGCAGAAATGAAGCGCTCAATCACGGCGGAAACTTTGTCACCGCGCTGATGGCAGGCGGCATTGCCTGGTACTGGGGCGTCGGCGGGATTTTCCTGCTGATGACCTGTACGACGCTGCTCACGCTCTGTGCGCTGCTGGCCATTCGCAACGGCGATATCGACAACAATGCCGCGCGGGGGCTGTCATCTTCAGGGAGCGTGCCGGTTCCCGGCTTTGCGGTGCTGATGAAAAACCGGGCGCTGTTTGTGACCGGACTGACGCTTCTGCTGTTCCACCTGGCGAATGCCGCGCTGCTGCCGATGCTGAGCATGCGGGTTGCAGCGGCACCCGCCTCGATCAACCCCGGTTTGTATGCGGCGGGTACCGTCATCATCTCACAGGCCGTGATGATCCCCGTCGCCATCTGGAGCGCACGCCGGATAGAACACTACGGCTACTGGCGGTTAATTATGCTGGCGCTGCTGGTGATGCCGGTACGTGCGGCGCTAGCAGCAAGCACGGACGCACCGTTCATGATGATCCCGGTACAAATTCTCGACGGTCTGGCCGCCGGCATTTTGGGGGTCGTGGTACCGTCGTTTATCGTGGTGCTGCTGCGCGGAAGCGGGCACGTCAATGCCGGGCAGAGTGTCGTGATGCTGATGCAGGGTGTGGGGGCAGCCATGAGTCCGGCATTAACCGGTACGATCGCCGGGCATTACTCGTTTGCGACGGCATTCAGTGTATTAAGCGCGATTGCGCTGATGGGCGTACTGCTGTGGTGGCGTTTTGCCCACCGTAGCTGGGAAACGAACGCGCCGGGTGAAGTGTAGACGCCACCCGGCGTGAGATTTAAGCCAGTTCGTTAGGGCAGGTTTCACCTTTTTCCAGCTGCTGCAAATTCCCGAGCGTCGTTTCCGAGATGCTGATCAGCGCTTCGGCGGTCAGAAACGCCTGGTGTCCGGTAAACAGCACGTTATGGCAGGCGGAGAGGCGACGGAACACGTCGTCCTGGATCACGTCATTCGACTTGTCTTCGAAGAACAGATCGCGTTCGTTCTCATAGACGTCCATCCCCAGTGCGCCAATTTTCTGGGTTTTCAGCGCTTCGATAGCGGCCTGAGAGTCAACCAGCCCGCCGCGGCTGGTGTTGATGATCATTACGCCGTCTTTCATCTGGTCGAATGCCGCCTGGTTAAGCAAGTGGTAGTTTTCCGGCGTCAGCGGGCAGTGCAGGGAGATGACGTCAGACTGCGAGAACAGGGTTGGCAGGTCAACGTACTCCACGCCCAGATCCAGCGCAGCCGCGCTTGGGTACGGATCAAACGCCAGCAGACGCATGCCAAAGCCTTTCAGAATCCGCAGGGCGGCGACGCCAATTTTACCGGTCCCGATCACGCCAGCGGTTTTGCCGTACATGGTAAAGCCGGTCAGGCCTTCCAGCGAGAAGTTGGCGTCACGGGTACGCTGATAAGCACGGTGAATACGACGGTTGAGGGACATCATCATGCCAATCGCATGTTCCGCCACCGCTTCCGGAGAGTACGCCGGCACGCGAACCACCTTCAGACCCAGCTCTTTGGCTGCATCGAGATCCACATTATTAAAGCCCGCACAGCGCAGGGCGATGTATTTCACCCCCTGTTTTTTTAACTCCTCCAGCACCGGACGACTGCCGTCATCGTTTACAAAAATGCAGACACCTTCACACCCGTGCGCCGTTTTGGCGGTTTTTTCGGACAGCAGAAAGTCGAAAAATTCAAGCTCAAACCCGTAAGCCTCGTTAACATGTTGCAGATACTTTTTGTCGTACTGCTTTGTGCTATATACCGCGAGTTTCATAAGACTTTCTCCAGTGATTTTGCATTCACGTTAGCATGATTAAAATTATCTTACAATTTATAAAATATTATTGAATTCAATAAGTTCTGTTAATTATTCTAGAGCATCTATCCTTAAAAATGGCATTTCCTTCAACTGACTGGCCAAACATGCGACAATGATCGGCACTGCCGGCTTAATTCTTTCGCTAAATCAGGATATTAACTGCCCATGAAGGGTAAATACAAAGCCGCACTTGCGCTTTTACTGCTGTTCATATTGTTGCCGCTGACGCTGCTGATGACGCTCGCCCAGTGGGTACCGACGCTCGCCGGGATCTGGCTACCCGTCGGGACGCGTATCGCGTTCGAAGAGAGCCCGAAGCTCACTCGTCACGCGTTGGTGATCCCCGATCTCCGCTATCTGGTGGAAGACTGCGAGATAGCCCGTATCGATAACGTGACGCTGTCACATCCCAGCCGCTGGAAGCTGGATATCGGCGCACTCGATCTCAACGCCGTCTGTCTGAGCAAGATTCCCGAGTCCGCACCGTCAACGGTTGCCCCGAAAACGCTGGCCCAGTGGCAGGCGGTATTACCGAATACCTGGCTTACCATTCACCGTCTGACGCTTTCACCCTGGCAGCAGTGGCAGGGGGAACTTAACGCGTCGCTGACCCCGGCAAGACAGGAGATCGCCTATAAAGGCGAGCAGGTCAGCATTAAGGGGACACTTCGCGGGCAGACGCTCTCCGTTACCCAGTTCGATGTGCAGCTTCCTGACCAGCCGCAGCCTGTTAAGCTGGTGGGCGAGTTCACGCTGCCGCTGGTGCCGGATGGCGTGCCGGTGAAGGGCCATGCGGTGGCGACCTTTAACGTGCCACAGCTAACGACCCTGGTCGATGCCGATCTGGACTGGGAAGACAATCAGGGGCAACTGGTGGTGATGGCACGGGATAACCCCGAACCGCTCCTTGACCTGCCGTGGCAGATCACCGCTGAGCAGCTGAACATCAGTGATGGACGCTGGAACTGGGCGCTCTCCGGCATGCCGCTGAGCGGACGCGTTTCGCTTCGTGCCGACAACTGGCAGCAGGGGCTGGAGAAGGCCACCCTGACCGGTCGACTGAATGTGCTGACCCACGGCGACGCCGGGAAAGGCAACGCGGTACTGAATATTGGGCCCGGCAGACTCAGCATGGAGAACAGCGACATGCCGCTGCACCTGAGCGGTGAGGCGAAACAGAACGATCTTATTCTCTACGCCAGACTGCCGGCAAAACTGACCGGCAGCCTGTATGAACCGCAGCTCGCCTTTGAGCCGGGCGCGCTGCTCCGCTCGCGCGGGCGCATCATTGACTCGCTCGATATCGATGAAATCCGCTGGCCGCTGGCGGGCGTGAAGCTCACGCAGAAGGGCGTGGACGGCCGTTTACAGGCTATTCTGCGCGCCCATGAAAACGAAATGGGGGATTTTGAGCTCCACCTCGACGGTCAGGCAAACGACTTTTTACCTGACAATGGCCTGTGGCAGTGGCGCTACTGGGGGAAAGGCGGCTTTACGCCGATGCATGCCCGCTGGGATGTCGCCGGGAAAGGCGAGTGGCGCGACAACCTTATCGAACTGACGGCGCTCTCCACCGGTTTTGACAAGCTTCAATACGGCACGATGGAGGTCAGCAAGCCACGCATGGTGCTGGATCAACCGGTGCGCTGGTTCCGTGACCCCGAAAAACCGACCTTCAGCGGCGCGTTGTCGCTCAATGCCGGACAGACCCGTTTCTCCGGCGGCAGCGTGTTGCCGCCGTCGGTTCTGACCTTCAGTGTCGACGGCAGCGACCCGACGATTTTCCAGTTCAAAGGCGATCTTCGTGCGGACAACATCGGTCCGGTACAGGTCAACGGCCGCTGGGACGGGGAGCGTCTTCGCGGGCAGGCCTGGTGGCCAAAACAGTCGCTCACCGTCTTCCAGCCGCTGATCCCGCCAGACTGGAAAATGACCCTGCGCGACGGGGAGCTCTATGCCCAGGTTGCCTTCTCGGCGGCGGCCGATCAGGGTTTTGAGGCCGGCGGGCACGGCGTACTGAAATCCGGCAGCGCCTGGATGCCGGATAACCAGATTAACGGCGTCGATTTTGTGCTGCCGTTCCGCTTCAGCGAGGGGACCTGGTCGTTGGGGACCCGCGGACCGGTGACGTTGCGCATTGGCGAAGTGGAAAACCTGATCACCGCGCGCAACATTACCGCGGATTTGCAGGGGGACTATCCCTGGACCGAGGACAATCCGCTGCTGCTCACCAACGTGAAGGTGGAAACCCTCGGCGGGAAGATCACCATGCAGCAGTTGCGGATGCCGCAGCACGATCCGGCCCTGTTGCGTGTGGACAATATCTCCTCCAGCGAGCTGATTAGTGCCGTCAATCCGAAACAGTTTGCCATGTCTGGCCCGGTCAGCGGAGCGCTGCCGTTCTGGCTGGACAATGAAAAGTGGATCATTAAAGATGGCTGGCTGACCAACCCGGGGCCCATGACGCTGCGCATCGACAAAGATACGGCAGACGCCATCGTTAAAGATAATATGGTGGCGGGTGCCGCGATTAACTGGCTCCGCTATATGGAAATTTCACGTTCGTGGACGAGAATCAATTTAGATAACCTGGGTGAATTAACCATGCAGGCGACCATCAAGGGGACCAGCCGCGTGGAGGGCAAAAGCAGCTCCGTCAATCTGAACTATACCCATGACGAGAATGTCTTTACTCTCTGGCGCAGCCTGCGTTTTGGCGACAACCTGCAAACCTGGTTTGAGCAACATACGGCGATACCTGCGCCCCGCAGTTCGACTGGCAAGGAAAGTGAGGAACAACAATGAAAAAGAGGGCTGGTGTGCTCACCGTTGCCGCTGCCGCGCTACTGACTGGCTGTACGCCGCGTATTGAAGTCGCCGCGCCAAAAGAGCCGATTACCATCAACATGAACGTCAAAATCGAACATGAGATCCATATAAAAGTCGATAAAGACGTTGAAAATCTGCTGAAATCGCGCAGCGATCTGTTCTGAGGATGCTATGAAACGATTAGCTCTGATTTTACTGGCATTAGGGATGAACGTGCAGGCGGCGGCGCTGACCCTGAACGACGCCCGGGCGCAGGGCCGGGTGGGGGAAACCCTCAGCGGCTATCTGGCCCCGATTCAACAGGACGCGGAAACGCTGGCACTGGTCAGCCGCATCAACGCGGCCCGCACGGAAAACTACCAGAAACTGGCGGACAGCAACAATCTGCCGGTGGATGAAGTGGCGAAAATGGCAGGTCAAAAGCTGGTTGCCCGCGCGCAGCCGGGCGAGTACGTGAAGGGCATTAACGGAAAGTGGCTCAGAAAGTAACTAACGGTAGCGCCTGCGGTATTCACCCGGTGAGACGCCAAAACGCTGCTTAAAGGCCGTTGAAAAATGGCTATGGTCGGTGAACCCCCAGCTGTAGCCAATTCCCGCCAGCTTTTCATCATCTCCGGCGGAGCGTAGCACCTGCGCGCAGAGATCCAGACGACGGTTTTTAATGTACTGCGCCACCACCAGCCCTTTTTCGGCAAACATGCGATAGAGGCTGCGCACGGACATTCCGCTTTCGGCGGCAATCCATTCCGGACGCAGAGAGTCAGACTGAATGTTGTCGTCGATCAGCGCCACCACCTGCCGGAACTGGCGTTCCTTACGCGGCTGAATCAACTCGCGCTGCTGGAACGCCGGGCGCAGCAGGCACACCATCGCTTCAAGCGCCGCTTCACTCTCCCGGTCGCTCAGGTCGGCATTACTCATACTCTCCATCAAAAGCCTATGGCTTAACTGTACCGTTGGCAACGAACGGGAGAGCGTCAGCGCGCAGCTGATCTCCTGAAACCGGCACTGCTGCTCAATGATCTGACGGGGCACCAGCAGCGAAATCTGGCGGGATTTTTCCTGCCAGTGAATTGAGCACGGGCGCGATGCGTCAATCAGCGTAATATCCCCGGTTCTCAGCACAGAGCGGCGATCGTCCTGCTCGATTTGCGCGCTGCCTTCAAGCTGAAACACGGTATAGAACCAGGCATCGTTACTGTCTCTGATCTCCTGGCGGGAGCGGAACAGGGTAACGCCGCCAGCGGTCACGGTACTGAGCTTCAAGCTGCGCGCATAGCTGGTCTCCAGTTCACCGAAGAATTTTCCCTCCAGAGGACGCGCGTTAAAACGCCCGCAAACCTGGTTAATTTGCGCCAGCCACTGCTGATACTGTTCCTGCTCGCTTGCACACGCCATCGTTTTTCTCACTGCACCGTCAACGTTTACGCATTGTTGCATTTGTGTTGCATTTTGTCAGAGCTCTGAGGCTGACTATAGGAAAGAACACTCACCGGGGACAGCGCTATAAGACGGAATTATCACGATTTGCGGAGCCTGTCACAGGTGGCAAAGCGAATGTCACAGAGACAAAAGCGGGAATGCGAAACCCCTCTTAGACTGGATAAACACCCTGCGAATAATAACGAAGGAGTATCCTATGTCTGAATCACAGGTGGCTATTCAGCCTGCCGTGCAGCAGTTTTTAGACCGACATCATGGCCTGTGGATTGAAGGGCGTCAGGCCGCGTCGGACAGTGAAAAACGGCTCAATGTCTATAACCCGGCCACGGGCGAGGTGATAGCCTCGACTGCCGATGCCAGCGTCGATGACGTTGATCGCGCCGTGATGTCCGGCTGGCGCGCCTTCGTCGCCCGCAGCTGGGCCGGAAAATTACCGGCGGAGCGCGAGCGGATCCTGCTCCATTTCGCCGATCTGGTGGAGCAGCACAGCGAGGAGCTGGCCCAGCTTGAAACGCTGGAGCAGGGCAAGTCCATCAACATCTCCCGCGCCTTTGAAGTCGGCTGTACCCTCAACTGGATGCGCTATACCGCCGGGCTGACCACTAAAATTGCTGGGAAAACCCTCGACCTCTCCATTCCGCTGCCGCAGGGCGCACGCTACCAGGCGTGGACGCGCAAAGAGCCGGTTGGCGTGGTGGCCGGGATTGTCCCCTGGAACTTCCCGCTGATGATCGGGATGTGGAAGGTGATGCCTGCTCTGGCGGCGGGGTGTTCTATCGTCATTAAACCGTCGGAAACCACGCCGCTGACCATGCTGCGCGTGGCGGAACTGGCCAGCGAAGCGGGGATCCCGGACGGGGTATTCAATGTGGTAACCGGCAGCGGCGCGGTGTGTGGCGCAGCGCTGACCGCGCATCCGCATATTGCCAAGGTCAGTTTCACTGGCTCAACGGCGACCGGCAAGCAGATTGCCCGCACGGCGGCGGACACGCTGACCGGGGTGACGCTGGAACTGGGGGGCAAAAACCCGGCGATTGTGCTGAAGGATGCCGACCCGGCCTGGGTGATCGAAGGCCTGATGACCGGCAGCTTCCTGAACCAGGGGCAGGTTTGCGCGGCGAGCTCACGCATCTACATTGAGGCGCCGCTCTTCGACACGCTGGTCAGCGGGTTTGAGCAGGCGGTGAAATCCCTGAGCGTTGGGCCGGGCATGTCGCCGGAGGCGTTTATCAACCCGCTGGTGTCGCGTGCGCATTGCGACAAGGTGCAAACCTTCCTTGATGAAGCAAAATCGCGCAACGCGGAGCTGATCGTCGGCAACCGAGGCCCGGAAGGCAAAGGCTATTACGTTTCGCCAACACTGGTGGTAAACCCGGATGCCGGGCTGCGCTTGACCCGCGAAGAGGTGTTCGGCCCGGTGGTCAATCTCGTGCGCGTCTCCGACGGGGAAGAGGCGCTCCAGCTGGCAAACGACACCGAATATGGCCTGACGGCCAGCGTCTGGACGCAGAATATCAGCAAGGCGCTGGAGTATACCGACAGGCTGCAGGCGGGCACCGTCTGGGTGAACAGCCACACGCTGATTGACGCCAACCTGCCGTTCGGCGGGATGAAGCAGTCCGGCACCGGACGTGATTTTGGCCCGGACTGGCTGGACGGCTGGTGTGAAACTAAATCGGTGTGCGTGCGGTACTAGTAAAAGCAAAAGGCAACCGGGAGGTTGCCTTTTTAGTGTTTGTTCCCTCTCCCGTGGGAGAGGGTCAGGGTGAGGGCATCAGGCCGCATCGGGCTTTATCACCGCGACCACCGATCCCGCCCGGCCTCTTTCGCCCGGTACAGCGCCGCGTCGGCGCGGGCGATGATCTCGGTGCCGGCTAGCCCCTCCGCCATACTCGTAATCCCCATGCTCACCGTGACATGGTCGCTGACCGCTGAGGCCCCATGCGGGATGGCCTCTGCGCGCAGGCCGTCCTGAATACGCAGGGCAACCTTTTCCGCGATGGCTTCAGGGCAATTAAACAAAATCACCAGAAACTCTTCGCCGCCGTAGCGAGAGACCACATCCTCAGGTGTGCGCACCGACTGCTTCAGCACCCGCGCTACGCGCGTCAGACATTCGTCACCCGCCTGGTGCCCGTAGGTATCGTTGTAGCGCTTGAAATAGTCGATATCCAGCATGATCACCGAGAAGGTTTTTTTCTGCTCAACGGCGTTTTCCAGCACCACTTCCATTTTTCGGCGATTGGCGGTTTTGGTTAACGGATCCTGATGCGCCAGCGCGTCCAGCCGGGAAATCAGCAGCTGATTTTGCTGGTTGCGTCGCCAGGCTTCGTCAAACCAGCTCAACAGGATGAAACGTCCGCAGATCAGGATCAGCGTAAACACGCTCCAGATGATGACGAAGTGAAGGTTGAGACCGTCATTGAGCCTCCAGCTAGCAATCAGCAGGGTGATCCAGAGCGGAAGTTCAAAGGCGAGCAACCCCTCGGGGTAAAAGTAGAGCGCCGTCAAACCGGCGAGTAACAGAATGACGCACAGCGGCCAGACATGGGGCAGCAGCAGCTGGGTAATAAACCAGAAACAGGCGACTGACCAGATGGCGCTACAGAAAAACAGCACCACGCTAATACCGGCGATGCGTCGCCATGTCATCAGGATCAGTGCCGCAGAGAGGATAATAATGCCGAGCATTGAGGCATCGACCATTTTTGTCAGATGCGGAGAGGTCGGATAAAGGGGATCGCCGGGCTTAAGCAGGACGTGTCGCAGCAGGATCATTACCGCGAAACTGACGTTGACGAAGGCCAGCCACGGCAGGTTTTTCGCCAGGCCATGCATGACCATGGCATGACGTGTCGGCCAGGTCGCCCGTTCGAGGGGCGGTTTTTTTCTTTTTTCCATAAAATCCTTTCCCGTCCGGGGGATAAATCATGCGGCTGAGATATCAGTAACTATAAGCAAGCCTGGACGATCCTCAAATGTTGCGGCAAAAAAAAGCCGGGCAATTGCCCGGCGGGGAGTTATTTATTCTCTTTCTTCTTGCCGAGCGTTGGCGTCTCGTCGAAGAAGTTCCACGGTTTAAGCAGGGTATGCACCCATTCCGTTGGCATGATCGGCCACTCCTCCGCGCGCGCCACGTGGGTGGTGCCGGTGGTCATCCAGACCACGTCATCCTGGTCGTTCAGCGACTCGTTATCTTTGCTGTACTGTCCCAGGCCCGTGTCGTGGATCGAGCGGTTAGGGAATTTTCCTTCCGGGTAGAGCTCATCCGGGTGGTAGCGGGTCACCCACAGCTGTTTATCCATAAAGCTCAGGCGATGGTAAATCCACTCGTCCGGGGCAAACTTCGCACCGGTCGCCACCGGGTGCGTACCGCCCGCGTAAGGGATGATCTGGTATGAAACCGGGTTGCCCATGCGGTTCTCTTTGCGGGTGTTGCTCAGCAGGCGAATAGTGCCTGGATCGAATTTCTGCGCCGCCTGCTGCTCGGTATCAATATCATACTGATTGATCTGCATGGTGCTGGTGCGCGGGCCGCCGGCGGTATTCGGTTTCACTTCCGGATCCATGGCCACCAGCTTGTTGTTGATGCCATCCACATCCATATCCAGGCGGAAGTTATAGATGTGCTGGTGCGTGGTGCCCACGATGTTGTGATCGATCAGCGTGCCGTAACGGGTGTCGTCTTTGGCGGTGGCATCGTGCATGGTTTTCGCCTGCACGCCTTTCACTGCTTCGATTCCTGTCGCGCCTGCGTCAATGCCGATGGTGCCATTTTCATGGAACACCCAGTCGAAAATGTAATCGTAGTTGCCAACGGTGCTCACCCAGCGCACCACCAGCTCGCGGCGCTCGGTGCTGACGTTAGGCTGGCCCATCTCCTGATGCTTGTATTCCGGCCCGGCGTAGCGTTCGAAAATGGCGATCGCGCGTGGGATCTCCATCGGCGCGCCGGTGTAATCCGGGATGGTTTCATTGAGCATCACGGCGTTGGACGGGACGTCTTTCCCGCGCACCAGCGGGGAGGTCAGGGTGCCCATACCGTAGTCGCCGGAGTCGAGATAGGCTTTAAAGTACCAGCCCACGTCCGGGTCGCCATACGGGACGATCATCCCGCCTAAGGAGCCCTGATACATAATCTGGCGCTTTTTGCCGTTGTCGTTATACGTGACGGTCGAAATCATCGGGCCGACGCGGGAGTCGAGGCTCAGGTGGAAATCCCAGTTCTGCCAGTGAACCCTGTCGCCGGTAATGGTGTAGTTTTTGCCTTCCGGTTCAGTAATGTCGAGCGGCTTTTTCGGCGTCTCTACCCGGTCGCGGCCATCATAGGGGCGCGGGGTCATGGGCACCGGGATCACGGCGCCTTCTTCTATTTTCTGGATTTTTTTCTGCTCAAGATCCACCACGGCCACCAGGTTCTCAATCGGGTGCGCCCAGTAGTTGCCGTCGCCGACATCGAGATAGCTCACCACTTTCAGCAGGCGATCTTCCTGCTTCAGACCGTCTTTACCGTCGAAATAGCCCACGGTAAGCGGCGTGGTGATCACTTTTTTGGTGTCGGTAATGCCGTGTTTTTTCAGCACCTCAGCAAACTCGGTGCTCTCGTTGATGATCTGCTGCACCGCGGTGAAATCATCCAGCAGCACCATACCGTGCGCGTCTTTCACCGGTTCCCAGCGCAGGATTTTTTTATCCTTCAGATCCACCACGCTTTCGATAACGTGCTTTCCATCCAGCATCACGATCTTCGCCTGGCGGGGGGCATCCACTGGCGTGCCGTTAAGTACAAAGTCCCACACTTTGGCTTTCTCTGGCTCGGCAAGGGCAATCTGGGTGAAGCGGGTATTGGGTTTAAAATCCGCCGAGGTTTTCACAATCTCGACGGCCTGCTTAATTTCGTCCGCCGTTAGGGCGTTTAACGGGTGAGGGCTTTTTTCAACCTGGAAGGTCTGGTCAAGACCGGACTGGAAAACATCGTTGATGAAGCTGTCTGAAATAAAGGCTTTCTTGCCTTTCATCACCACCGGCACCTCAAGCTTGAGGGTTTTGCCGTTGACGATGGCGGTTTTGGCACCCGGTTTGACCTTCACAAAGGCACCGTCTTTCGCAATGGTAAACATCTGTGCGTAATCATCCCACTGAACGTCCGCGCCAAAGTCCTGTAGCGTTTTGTCCATCGGGACCATATGCGCCTCACTGCCGTGGGCGAAAACAGGGGATTGCCAGGCGCAACACAGCGTAACGGCCATGGCCAGTGCCGTTCTGCGGGCAGAAGAATTGCTTCCCATCGTAGACCTCATCTTGTTGTGTTTATACCCGTCATACTTCAAGTTGCAGGTGCGTTGGCTGCACTCACTCACTCACCCCAGTCACGTACTTATGTACGCTCCCGGTGATTCGTTCCCTTGCCGCCTTCCTGCAACTCGAATTATTTAGGGTATATTGTGTTGTGATAGCCTTATCCTGACAGGCGCCTGAGAAAAGCGTTTGCCTGCATCTGCCAGATTATTTGTCAGTCTTGCCAGGTTAAAAAAAGAGCGGGATGACGACACATCCAGGGCCATTTGCTCTCCCCATTAAGGCTGAGGAAGCCCCACAAGTGATGTCAGCACAGACGGCCCCCTCTCCCTTGAGGGAGAGGGCTGGGGTGAGGGGGAACATAAGGCTCTGGTGGTCATTCCGTTCACTTTATGTCCCCTGCTACTCTGTAACGACATGGCCTGTGAACGTGCCAGGGTGGCTCAGTCGCCACCACCCTGGCGACCCGGGCTCCCGGCGGTAAATCGCCGCTTCGCGGTACCCTCGGCTTATTCCTTCCGGCTTTTCGGGGACGGGCGGAGGTAACATCCCTGTAAAGCCCGCCCTCTCGGCGCATCCCTGCGCCTCGCCCCGGCCGGAAGGAAACGCCTCAGCGATTTACAGCCGGACCAGGACATCGCTGAAGGCCCTCGGTCATTCTAAAAGCAGCGTTATTGCTTCTGCTTACAATTACTTGAGAGCGCTCAGCCATTGTGGAGAGGATTAGAAGCAGGGAACTTAGCTGTAATCACCCTGCTGGCGCGCCACCAGCGTCAGAATGGAGTAGAGCGCCACCGCCTGCTGGTGCTGGTTAAAAATCTCAACCGTCCATTCCACCACGCCGGTGGGTTTTTCCTCTGCGGTACGCTGTTTCTTCTGCGTTTTACGTTTGCAGGTCAGACGCACCTGAATGGTGTCGCCCGGCTTAACCGGCTCGATAAAGCGCAGGTTTTCCATACCGTAGTTGGCAATCACCGGCCCGACGCCCGCGTCGACAAACAGTCCCGCCGCGGCGGAAATCAGGAAGTAGCCGTGCACCACGCGCTCGCCAAAGATCGACTCTGCCGCGCCGATCTTGTCCATATGGGCGTAGAAGTGGTCGCCGCTCAGGCAGGCAAAGTTCACGATGTCCGCTTCCGTCAGGGTACGACGCGGCGTCAGCAGGCTGTCGCCCGGCTGCAGCTCCTCGAAGTATTTGCGGAACGGATGCACGCGATCTTCCTGCACCGTTGCGCCGCGCACCCACTGTTTGCCAATGGCGGCCAGCATGGTCGGACTGCCCTGGATCGCGGTGCGCTGCAGGTAGTGCTTCACCGCGCGCAGCCCGCCCAGCTCTTCGCCACCGCCCGCGCGGCCCGGACCGCCATGAACCAGCTGCGGCAGAGGGGAGCCGTGGCCGGTAGACTCTTTTGCGGATTCCTCGTTAAGGATCTGAATACGCCCGTGGGCGCGCGCCGCGCCGGCAATAAACTGGCGGGCAATGGCCGGATCGGCGGTAACCAGCGTTCCCGCCAGGCTGCCGCCGCCGGCGCGGGCAAGCTGCATCGCGTGCTGTGCATTCCGATATGGCATCAGAGTTGCAACCGGGCCGAAAGCCTCCGTCGCGTGGACCGCCGGGGTTTCATCCGGCTGCGGACAGAACAGCAGGGTCGGCGGGAAGAATGCGCCAGCGGCCTGCAAATCCGCTTTTCCACCCAGACGGATCTGACAGCCAGCGGCGATCAGCTGATTCACCTTCTCCTGAACGTCCGCGCGCTGTTCAGCGTTGACCAGCGCGCCCATCTTCACTCCTTCCTGCGCCGGGTCGCCCACCACTACCTTTTCCAGCCGCGCAATCAGCGCCTGGCTGACGGCTTCAATCTGGTTTTGCGGGACGATAATGCGGCGGATTGCGGTACATTTTTGTCCGGCCTTGGCGGTCATCTCACGCACCACTTCCCGGATGAACAGGGCGAACTCCGGCTGTTCCGGGGTGACGTCTTCACCCAGCACGCAGCAGTTCAGGGAGTCGGCCTCCATGGTGAATGGAATTGAATTCGCCACAATATTGGGGTGCACGCGCAGGCTTTGTCCGGTGCTGGCGGAGCCGGTAAAGGTGACCACGTCCTGGCTGTCGAGCTGATTCAGCAGATCGCCCGCGCCGCCGCAGATCAGGGTAATGGCGCCGTCCGGCACCAGTCCGCTGTCCACGATGGATTTCACCATCGCCTGCGTAACCTGCGCGGTAGCGGTCGCGGGTTTGATAATGGCGGGCATGCCGGCAAGCCACGTCGGCGCCAGTTTTTCCAGCATCCCCCAGCAGGGGAAGTTAAAGGCGTTGATATGCACCGCCACGCCGGCCTTCGAGGTCAGAACGTGACGCGCCGCAAAGCCACCTTCTTTTGACAGCGGGATCAGTTCATCCTCCGGCCACAGCGTGTCATCCGGCAGTTCACGGCTGCCCAGGCTGGCGTAAGTGAAGAGGGTGCCGATGCCGCCTTCAATATCGACCCAGCTGTCTGCTTTCGTCGCCCCGGTCTGGGCGGAGAGGGCATAAAACGTCTCTTTCTCACCAAGCAGGTGCTTTGCCACCGCCTTCAGCATGGCCGCACGTTCGATAAAGGTCATCCCGTGAAGTGCTTCGCCGCCGCGCTCAATTGCATAGCGTCGGGCGGCTGCCATATCCAGCCCTTCGCTGGTCACGCTCCACAGCGCTTCGCCACTGATGGCGTGATGAATAGTGCGTTCACGTCCCCGGCCAGACTGCCAGGTACCGGACAAGAAGCTGGCTAACTGCTGCATTGCTTATCTCCAAATGTTACGTAATTTCACTATTAATAGTTTGATCGTGAATCATAAAAATCAAGCTGAGTTTTAATGAATTGTTAACATTGTGATCCGGGATGACGAATCATTGCGCTCACAGCACAGTGATGAGAGGCGCTCAGGTAAAGCCTTGCGAGCGACATCACAAAACCAGGAAACAATTCTTGGGGTTATATTTAACCTTTGTGTAACTTTTAAAAAACAAAGTGATTCAACATTACGCTTTAATTTGCAAACTAACGAATCATAAAGGTGATGACGTGACGCAAGAACAACGGTTTGAGCAGCGCATAGCGCAGGAGACGGCGATTGAGCCTCAGGACTGGATGCCTGACGCCTACCGTAAGACGTTGATCCGCCAGATTGGTCAGCATGCGCACTCCGAAATTGTCGGCATGCTGCCGGAGGGGAACTGGATCACCCGCGCGCCGACGCTGCGTCGAAAGGCGATCCTGCTGGCGAAGGTGCAGGACGAAGCCGGACACGGGCTCTACCTCTACAGCGCAGCCGAAACGCTGGGCTGCGCGCGGGAAGATCTCTACCAGAAGATGCTCGACGGCAAGATGAAATACTCCTCCATTTTTAACTACCCGACTCTGAGCTGGGCCGATATCGGCGTGATTGGCTGGCTGGTAGATGGCGCCGCCATCGTCAACCAGGTGGCACTGTGCCGCACCTCTTACGGACCCTATGCCCGGGCGATGGTGAAAATCTGTAAAGAAGAGAGCTTCCACCAGCGTCAGGGTTTCGAAGCCTGCATGGCGCTGGCGCAGGGGAACGAGGCCCAGCGCCAGATGCTGCAGGACGCCATCAACCGCTTCTGGTGGCCGGCGCTGATGATGTTCGGGCCGAACGATGACAACTCGCCGAACAGCGCCCGCAGCCTGGCCTGGAAAATCAAACGTTTCGGTAATGACGAACTGCGCCAGCGCTTTGTCGACAACACAGTGCCGCAGGTGGAGATGCTGGGCATGACGGTGCCCGATCCCGATCTGCGCTTTGACGAAGAGAGCGGTCACTACCGTTTCGGCGAGATCGACTGGCAGGAGTTTGAAGAGGTCATTAACGGACGTGGGATCTGCAATCACGAACGCCTGGCGGCCAAGCGTAAAGCCTGGGAAGAGGGGGCATGGGTGCGGGAAGCCGCGCTGGCGCATGCTGAAAAACAACGCGCCCGTCAGGCCGCATAAGAGGAAATAACCATGAGCAATGTCTACTGGCCGCTGTACGAGGTGTTCGTACGCAGCAAACAAGGGTTGTCCCACCGTCACGTGGGCAGCCTGCATGCCGCCGACGACCGCATGGCGCTGGAAAATGCGCGCGATGCCTACACCCGGCGCAGCGAAGGATGCTCTATCTGGGTGGTTAAGGCGAGCGAGATTGTCGCCTCCCAGCCGGAAGAGAGCGGCGAGTTCTTCGACCCGGCGGAAAGCAAGGTTTACCGCCACCCGACGTTTTACACCCTCCCCGACGGCATCGAGCACATGTGAGGCAAAGAATGAATTCAGTGACTGCCTATGCCCTGCGTCTGGGCGACAACGGTCTGGTGCTCTCCCAGCGTCTGGGCGCCTGGTGTGGCCACGCCCCGGAGCTGGAGATTGACCTCGCGCTCGCCAATATCGGGCTTGACCTGCTGGGCCAGGCGCGCAATTTCCTGAGCTATGCCGCCGGGCTGGAAGGACAGGGCGATGAAGACACGCTGGCGTTTGGTCGTGACGAGCGCCAGTTCCGCAATCTTCTGCTGGTGGAACAGCCGAACGGCAGCTTCGCCGACACGATTGCCCGCCAGTATCTGATGGATGCCTGGAACGTCGCGCTGTACGAACGCCTGACCCAAAGCCGCGACAGCCAGCTTGCCGCCATCGCCGCCAAAGCGATTAAAGAGGCACGCTACCACCTGCGCTTTAGCCGCGGCTGGCTGGTGCGGCTGGGCGACGGCACCGAAACCTCCGCGCAAAAAATGCAGCAGGCCATCGACAACCTGTGGCGTTTTACGGCGGAGCTGTTTGAGGCGGATGACGTCGAGCTGGAATTGATTGACGCCGGCGTGGCGGTTGACCCGCGCACGCTGCGTCAGCCGTGGGAAAGCGAAGTCTTTGCCGGTCTGAATGAAGCCTGCCTGCGGGTGCCCGAAGAGGTGGCGTACCGCACCGGGGGCAAGAAAGGGCTGCATACCGAACATCTCGGTCCGATGCTGGCGGAAATGCAGTATCTCCAGCGCGCGTATCCCGGTCAGCAGTGGTAAAGGAGAACGCTATGCAACGCCTCGTCGACATCGCGCCTGCGCAAATTCCGCAAATCTGGGCGCTGTTAAGCCAGATCCCGGACCCGGAAGTGCCGGTACTCACCATCACCGATTTAGGCATGGTGCGCAGCGTGAAGGCGCAGGGTGAAGGCTGGGTTATTGGCTTCACGCCCACCTACTCGGGGTGTCCGGCAACGGAACATCTGCTGGGGGCGATCCGCGACGCGATGACCGCCCATGGCTTTACCCCGGTGCATATCGTGCTCCAGCTTGAACCCGCCTGGACTACCGACTGGATGACCCCCGACGCGCGCGAGCGCCTGCGGGCATACGGTATCAGCCCGCCCGTGGGCCATAGCTGTCACGCGCACGCGCCGGCCGGGGTGAGCTGTCCGCGCTGCGCCAGCACCGACACCTCGCTTATCAGTGAATTTGGTTCGACGGCGTGCAAAGCGCTCTACCGCTGCAATGCCTGCCGTGAGCCCTTCGACTATTTCAAATGTATTTGAGGCTGCCATGACAACGTTTCATTCATTAACAGTGGCAAAAGTGGAACCCGAAACCCGCGACGCGGTGACCATCACGTTCGCGGTGCCACAGGCGCTGCAGGAAGCCTACCGCTTTCGTCCCGGCCAGCACCTGACCCTGAAAACGACGCTGGGCGGGGATGAGCTGCGCCGCTGCTACTCCATCTGCCGGAGTACCGCTCCGGGCGAGATCAGTGTGGCGGTCAAAGCCATCGAAGGCGGGCGCTTTTCCCGCTATGCCCGGGACGAGATCAAAGCGGGGATGGCGCTGGAGGTGATGGTTCCCCAGGGGCAGTTTGGCTACCAGCCCCAGGCAGAGCGCGAGGGGCACTATCTGGCGATTGCGGCAGGCTCCGGGATCACCCCGATGCTGGCCATTCTCTCCGCGACGCTTGCGACCGAACCGAACAGCCATTTCACGCTGATTTACGGCAACCGCAGCAGCCAGAGCATGATGTTCCGCCAGGCGCTGGCGGACCTGAAGGACAAATACCCGCAGCGGCTGCAGCTGGTCTCCATCTTCAGCCAGGAGCGGCTGGACAGCGACCTGCTTTATGGCCGCATCGACGGGGAAAAGCTTCAGGCGCTGGCAAAAAAACTGATCAACTTCCGCCAGTATGACGAAGCGTTTATCTGCGGCCCGTCAGCGATGATGGACGACGCCGAAGCCGCGCTGAAGGCGCTGGGAATGCCGGATAAATCGATTCATCTTGAGCGCTTCAATACCGCCGGAATCACTGTTAAACGCGCGGTGCACGTGCAGGCAGAAGGCCAGAAAGTGACCGTGCGCCAGGACGGACGCGACCGTGAAATCACCCTGACGGCGGACGACGAAAGCATCCTTGATGCCGCCCTGCGTCAGGGGGCGGATCTCCCGTATGCCTGCAAGGGCGGCGTGTGCGCCACCTGTAAATGCAAAGTGCTGCGCGGGAAGGTGGACATGGCGACCAACTACAGCCTGGAGCCGGACGAGCTGGCCGCCGGGTATGTGCTGAGCTGCCAGTCGTTGCCGCTTACCGCTGATGTGATCGTGGATTTTGACGCGAAGGGGATGGCATGAGTGAACTGACTGTCACCCGTCATGGCCGCGTGCTGCAGCTGACGCTGAACCGTCCGGCGGCACGCAACGCCCTCAACAATGCGCTGTTAACGCAGCTGGCGGAGCAGCTTGAGGCCGCCGCAGCGGATACCGGGGTCGCTGTCTGCGTGATTTACGGCAACGAACGCTGCTTTGCCGCCGGGGCGGATCTCAGTGAAATGGCGGAGAAAGACCTGCCTGCCACCCTGAACGATATTCGCCCGCAGCTGTGGGCACGTATCAACGCTTTTCCTAAACCGCTGATCGCCGCCGTGAACGGCTTCGCGCTGGGTGCGGGCTGCGAGCTGGCGCTGCTGTGCGACGTGGTGATTGCCGGTGACAACGCCCGTTTTGGCCTGCCGGAAATCACGCTCGGCATTATGCCCGGCGCGGGCGGTACCCAGCGTCTTATCCGCTGCGTCGGTAAATCGCTGGCCAGCAAAATGGTGCTGACCGGCGAGAGCATTTCCGCAGAGCAGGCGCTGAGCGCCGGGCTGGTCAGTGATGTTTTCCCGGCCGCGCTGACGCTGGAGTATGCCCTGAAGCAGGCGACCCTGATGTCGCGCCACTCGCCGCTGGCACTGCAGGCGGCGAAACAGGCGCTGCGCCAGTCTCAGGAGGTGCCGCTGCAGGCCGGGCTGGCCCAGGAGCGTCAGCTGTTTACGCTGCTCTCTGCCACTGAAGACCGCCGGGAAGGCATCGACGCCTTCTTACAAAAACGCACCCCCGACTTTAAAGGACGCTAATTGTGGAATTTATTCTCAGTCATGTAGAACAGGGCGTAATGACCCTTACGCTGAACCGTCCGGAGCGTCTGAACAGCTTTAATGACGTGATGCATCAGCAACTCGCCGAGTGCCTGAAACAGGCTGAGCGTGATGACACCGTTCGCTGCCTGCTGATCACCGGCGCCGGACGCGGTTTCTGTGCCGGTCAGGATCTGAATGACCGTAATGTCGACCCCAACGGCCCGGCGCCGGATCTGGGAATGTCCGTTGAAACCTTTTACAACCCGCTGGTTCGTCGCCTGGCAAAACTGCCGAAGCCGGTCATCTGCGCGGTCAACGGCGTGGCGGCCGGTGCCGGTGCCACGCTGGCGCTCGGGTGCGACATGGTGATTGCGGCGCGTTCCGCCAGTTTTGTGATGGCCTTCAGCAAGCTCGGGTTAGTCCCGGACTGCGGTGGCACCTGGCTGCTGCCGCGCGTGGCCGGACGTGCCCGTGCCATGGGGCTGGCGCTGCTCGGTGACAAGCTCAGCGCCGAACAGGCGCAGGCCTGGGGGATGATCTGGCAGGTGGTGGATGACGAACAGCTCTCCGCTACCGCGCAGCAGATGGCGTTGCACTTTGCGTCGCAGCCGACCTTCGGGCTGGGGCTGATCAAGCAGGCGATCAATGCCGCGGAAACCAACACCCTGGACGCTCAACTCGATCTCGAGCGCGACTATCAACGTCTGGCCGGGCGCAGCGACGACTATCGCGAGGGCGTCAGCGCCTTCCTGGCGAAGCGCGCGCCACACTTTACGGGGAAATAAGATGTTGAACATACGGACTGTCGCCGTGATTGGCAGCGGCACGATGGGGGCCGGCATCGCCGAGGTTGCTGCCAGCCACGGCCATCAGGTGCTGATTTACGACATCTCTGCCGATGCGATTTCACGCGCCATTGAGGGGATCCGCCAGCGTCTGGCTTCCCGGGTCACGCGCGGCAAACTCTCTGCGGACGCCAGCGGACAGATCCTCGCCCGGCTGCTCCCGGTCACTGATATCAGCGCGCTCTCTACGGCGGAGCTGGTGATAGAGGCCGCTTCTGAGCGTCTTGAGGTGAAAAAAGCACTGTTTGTCCGGCTGGCTGAGATCTGCCCGGCGCAGACGGTACTGACCAGCAACACCTCTTCCATTTCGATCACGGCAATCGCGGCGGATGTACACCACCCGGAACGCGTCGCGGGGCTGCATTTTTTTAACCCGGCGCCGGTGATGAAGCTGGTGGAAGTGGTCAGCGGGCTGGCGACCTCCCCGGAAGTGGCCGACGCGCTGTGCGAGCTGGCACTGAACTGGGGGAAACAGCCGGTTCGCTGCCAGTCAACGCCGGGGTTCATCGTCAACCGCGTCGCGCGTCCGTTCTATTCCGAAGCCTGGCGCGCGCTGGAAGAGCAGGTGGCAGCACCAGAGGTGATTGACGCTGCCCTGCGCGAAGGGGGCGGTTTCCCGATGGGGCCGCTGGAGCTGACCGACATGATTGGTCAGGACGTTAATTTTGCGGTGACCTGCTCGGTATTTAACGCCTTCTGGCAGGAGCGGCGTTTTCTGCCCTCGCTGGTGCAGCAGGAGCTGGTGCTGGCTGGAAGGCTGGGCAAAAAGAGCGGGAAGGGCGTTTACGACTGGCAGGGTGACAAACCCACCGTACAGTGGATTGAGACCGTAGATGACAGCCACAGCCCAATGCGCGTTGAGAAAGAACGTGACGGTGTCACAAAAATTGATGATGTGTATCTCATCGAAACGCAGGGGGAAACCGCGCAGGCGCTGGCGTTACGCCTGAGCGGCCCGGTGGTGGTGATAGACCGCATTGAAGGCGACGTGGCGGTGATTGCGGCCGCCGCCAGCAACCCCCTGACCTCGACGCAAAAAGTCATCCGCTACCTGCAACAGCAGGGAAAACGGGTGGTGCAAATCGCCGATTATCCTGGCCTGTTGATCTGGCGCACGGTGGCGATGATTGCCAATGAAGCGCTGGATTCCCTGCAAAAAGGGGTGGCCAGCGAGAAGGATATCGATACCGCCATGCGTCTTGGCGTGAACTACCCGAGCGGCCCGATTGCCTGGGGTGAGCGTCTGGGCTGGCAGCGCCTGCTGACGCTGCTGGAGAACCTGCAGCGCCATTACGGCGAGGAACGCTATCGCCCCTGTTCACTGCTGCGCCAGCGCGCGCTTCTGGAGAGTAGCTATGAGTCATAACGCCTGGCATAACGCCCGCGCCATGTACGAACGGGACGCCTGCGCGCAGGCGATGGGGATGGACATTGTCGAGATGGACGAGGGCTACGCGGTGGTGACCATGACCATCACCCCGCAGATGCTCAACGGGCACAACACCTGCCATGGCGGACAGCTGTTTTCGCTGGCAGACACCGCTTTTGCCTACGCCTGCAACAGCCAGGGGCTGGCAGCGGTGGCCTCAGGCTGCTCGATTGATTTTCTGCGTCCGGGCTTTGCCGGGGACACGCTTACCGCCACCGCGCGGGTGAAGCATCAGGGCAAGCTGACGGGCGTGTATGACATTGAGATCCAAAATCAACAACAGAAAACCGTCGCCCTTTTTCGCGGGAAATCTCACCGCATCGGCGGCAGTGTGACAGGAGAGGCCTGATGGGTGATGCATTTATTTGTGATGGCGTTCGAACCCCGGTGGGGCGCTACGGCGGCGCGCTTTCCACGGTAAGGACCGATGATCTCGGTGCCGTGCCGCTGCGTGCGCTGCTGGCCCGCTACCCGCAACTCGACCTCGAGCGGATAGATGATGTGATCTTCGGCTGCGCCAACCAGGCGGGGGAAGATAACCGCAACGTGGCGCGTATGTCGGCATTGCTGGCCGGGCTGCCGCAAACGGTCTCCGGGACCACCATCAACCGCCTGTGCGGCTCCGGGCTGGACGCGATTGGTTTTGCCGCACGCGCCATCAAAGCGGGTGACGGCGATCTGCTGATTGCGGGCGGCGTGGAGTCGATGTCCCGTGCGCCATTTGTGATGGGCAAAGCCACCGCCGCGTTTCAGCGTCAGGCGGAGATCTTTGATACCACCATCGGCTGGCGATTTGTGAATCCGCTCATGCATCAGCACTTCGGAACGGACAGTATGCCGGAAACGGCAGAGAATGTAGCTGAACTGTTAAATATCAGTCGTGCCGATCAGGACGCTTTTGCGCTGCGCAGCCAGCAGCGTACCGCACAGGCGCAGCAGAACGGCATTCTGGCGCAGGAGATCGTGCCGGTGCAGGTAGCGGGTAAAAAGGGCGCGGTCACCGAATTCAGCGTGGATGAACATCCGCGTGCGGACACCACGCTTGAACAGCTGGCCGCACTGAAAACGCCGTTCCGTCAGAACGGGGTAGTCACGGCGGGCAATGCCTCCGGCGTCAACGACGGCGCGGCGGCGCTGATCGTTGCCAGCGAGCAAATGGCGCTGACGCAGGGGTTAGTCCCGCGCACGCGGATCGTGGCGATGGCAACGGCTGGCGTGGCGCCACGCCTGATGGGATTAGGCCCGGTACCTGCCACCCGCAAGGTGCTGGAGCGCGCCGGACTCAGTATTAACGATATGGACGTTATCGAACTTAACGAAGCTTTCGCCTCCCAGGCGCTGGGCGTGCTGCGTCAACTGGGGCTGCCGGATGATGCCGCGCACGTTAACCCAAACGGTGGGGCGATTGCGCTTGGCCACCCGCTCGGCATGAGCGGCGCCAGGCTGGCGCTGGCAGCCAGCAATGAACTGCATCGACGCGGCGGGCGATACGCGCTGTGTACGATGTGCATCGGTGTGGGTCAGGGCATTGCCCTGATCCTTGAGCGTGTTTGATCAAATTTTCAATGTGAGTACCCTGCAATGACAACGACAAATACAACAAAGCTTGATCCGATTGAGACGGCCTCCATTGACGAGTTACAGGCGCTGCAGACCGAGCGTCTGAAATGGACGCTGCATCACGCCTATAACAACGTGCCGATGTACAAACGCAAGTTTGACGCCGCGGGCGTTCACCCTGACGATTTCAAAGAGCTGGCGGATATCCGTAAATTCCCGTGCACCACCAAGCAGGACCTGCGGGATAACTACCCATTCGATACCTTTGCCGTGCCGATGGAGCAGGTAGTGCGTATTCACGCCTCATCCGGTACCACCGGCAAACCGACGGTTGTCGGCTACACGCAAGGCGACATTGACAACTGGGCCAATTTGGTAGCCCGTTCCCTGCGCGCCGCGGGCGGCAGCGCGAAGGACAAAATTCACGTGGCGTATGGCTATGGCCTGTTTACCGGCGGGCTGGGGGCACACTATGGCGCCGAGCGCTTAGGGGCGACGGTGATCCCGATGTCCGGCGGCCAGACGGAGAAACAGGCGCAGCTGATCCGTGATTTCCAGCCGGATATGATCATGGTGACGCCCTCCTACTGCCTAAACCTGATTGAGGAGCTGGAGCGGCAGATGGGCGGCGATGCCAGCAGTTGTTCCCTGCGCGTGGGGGTCTTCGGCGCCGAGCCGTGGACCCAGGCGATGCGCCGCGAAATTGAGAAACGCTTAGGCATCACGGCGCTGGACATCTATGGCCTCTCGGAGGTCATGGGACCCGGGGTGGCGATGGAGTGTATCGAAACCGTTGACGGCCCGACCATCTGGGAAGATCACTTCTATCCGGAAATCGTCAACCCGAACGACGGCACACCGCTGGATGACGGCGAGCAGGGCGAACTGCTGTTCACCACGCTGACCAAAGAGGCGCTGCCGGTTATCCGCTATCGCACCCGCGACCTGACGCGTCTGCTGCCGGCGACGGCGCGCAGCATGCGCCGCATGGACCGCATCAGCGGCCGCAGTGACGATATGCTGATCATCCGCGGCGTTAACGTCTTCCCGTCACAGCTGGAAGAGGAGATTGTGAAGTTCGAACACCTCTCTCCGCACTACCAGCTGGAGGTCAACCGTCGCGGGCATCTTGATTCACTTTCCGTGAAGGTGGAGCTAAAAGAGAGCAGCCTGACGCTAACGCACGAGCAGCGTTGCCAGGTGTGTCACCAGCTGCGTCACCGCATTAAGTCGATGGTGGGGATTTCCACCGACGTGACGATCGTGAACTGCGGCAGTATCCCGCGCTCAGAGGGCAAAGCCTGCCGGGTGTTTGATTCGCGTAAAGTGGCAGCCAACGGTTAAATTTCCCTCACCCCAGCCCTCTCCCAAAGGGAGAGGGTGTATTAAGTTCCCTCTCCCTTTGGGAGAGGGTTAGGGTGAGGGTCGATGCCAGATTGGTATGCTATGATTCATCCAGGACAAAAATAACAACAGAATGAATCACATGAATAAACTCGACGCCTTTATCCAGCACGCGGTCAGCTCTGTTCCAGTCAGCGGGACATCCCTTATTTCCTCGTTATACGGTGACGCGCTTTCTCATCGCGGCGGTGAGATTTGGCTCGGTAGTCTGGCCGCCCTGCTGGAAGGTATGGGGTTTGGTGAACGCTTCGTGCGTACCGCGCTGTTCCGCCTCAACAAAGAGGGCTGGCTCGACGTCTCGCGCATCGGGAGGCGTAGCTTTTACCGCCTGAGTGATAAAGGGCTGCGCCTGACGCGTCGCGCGGAGAATAAGATCTACCGCGCGGAACTGCCCGCCTGGGATGGTAAATGGTTACTGCTGCTCTCCGAGGGGCTGGATAAAAACACCCTCGCCGACGTTAAAAAACAGCTTATCTGGCAGGGGTTTGGCACGCTGGCGCCGAGCCTGATGGCCTCGCCGTCGCAGCATCTGGCGGATGTGCAGTCCCTGCTACACGATGCCGGCGTGGCAGAAAACGTGATCTTCTTCGAAGCCCACTCGCCGCTGGCGCTCTCCCGCGCCGCGCTGCGTTCCCGGGTCGAAGAGTGCTGGCAGTTGACCGAGCAAAACGCGATGTACGAGACGTTTATCAGCTCGTTCCGCCCGCTGCTGCCGCTGCTGAAAGAGGCCGCGCCGGAAGAGCTGACGCCGGAACGCTGCTTCCAGATCCAGCTGTTACTGATCCACTTTTATCGTCGTGTGGTGCTGAAAGACCCGCTGCTGCCGGAGGAGTTACTGCCTGCGCACTGGGCCGGGCAAAGCGCCCGACAGCTCTGCATCAATATTTATCAGCGTGTGGCACCGGGGGCGCTGGCGTTTGTCAGCGAGAAGGGCGAAACCTCCGTCGGCGAACTGCCTGTGCCCGGCACGCTCTACTATCAACGCTTTGGCGGTTTGACAAGCGCATAAGGAGTGAGGATGCCAGTTTATCAAATTGACGGTCTGACGCCGGTGGTGCCGGACGAGAGCTATGTACACCCAACGGCGGTGCTGATTGGCGACGTGATTCTGGGCAAAGGTGTTTATGTCGGCCCTAATGCCAGCCTGCGCGGTGATTTCGGCCGTATCGTGGTGAAAGACGGGGCGAACATTCAGGATAACTGCGTCATGCACGGTTTCCCGGAGCAGGACACGGTGGTGGAAGAGGACGGGCATATTGGCCACAGTGCGATCCTTCACGGCTGTGTGGTCCGCCGCAATGCGCTGGTGGGCATGAACGCGGTGGTGATGGACGGCGCCGTCATTGGTGAGAACAGCATCGTCGGCGCCGCGGCGTTCGTGAAGGCGAAAGCGGAGATGCCCGCCAACCATTTGATCATCGGTAGCCCGGCAAAAGCGATCCGCGAGCTGAGCGAGCAGGAGCTGGCCTGGAAGCAGCAGGGCACGCGGGAGTATCAGGTGCTGGTGGAACGCTGCAAGCTGACGATGCATCAGGTAGAGCCGCTGCGTGAGGTTGAGCCAGAGCGGAAACGGCTGACGTTTGATGAGAATTTACGGCCGAAGTCGTCGGTGTAAGGGGAGGTCCGCTTCGCGTATGACGCATTTTTATCAATTTACAGCCACCCGCCTGGATGGCCAACCGGTCGCTATGGCCGACTACGAGGGTAAGGTGGTGCTGGTCGTGAATACGGCTAGCCTGTGCGGCTTCACGCCGCAGTACGCTGCTCTTGAAGCGTTATACAAGAAATACGCGTCTCAGGGATTTATGGTGCTTGGTTTTCCCTGTAATCAGTTCGGTAAACAGGAGCCCGGCGGCGCCGACGACATCTCAAGAACCTGCCACATAAACTACGGTGTCAGTTTTCCGATATTCGAGAAAATAGAGGTCAATGGCGCCGCCGCGCACCCGCTGTTTCGTTATCTGAAAGAGGAATTGCCCGGCGTGCTGGGTGGGCGGATCAAGTGGAACTTTACGAAATTCCTGATTGGACGCAACGGTAAACCGCTCAAACGTTTTGCACCGATGACCACGCCCGAGAAAATGGAATCGGCTATCCGTGCCGCACTGACAGGCTAATTATTAGTAGTTGAGTAGCGACCACCAGTTACGAAAGAATAGGCCAACACTGTTGAGGTTTAAATGGATTTAGGGAGCAAGACGTGGGCGTGTCTGACACAGTAAAGAAAATCGTGATGCTGGCCATTGTGGCGAGCCTGGCTGCGGGATGCGCGCCGTTCCATCCTTCCGGGTGCCATAAGACCACGGCAACGGGGTCTTGTGGTTCCGGACGCTGGGACGATCAGGATGAATGGGGGGCGCAGGCACGGGCGATCAAGGCGGCAATAGAAGACAAAATTGACGAGCCGCAAAAGTGGAAAGGGAAAAAATGCCGGTTGCATATTGAATTTTCTCAGGATGGCACGGCTTTAAATATCTCAACCAGCGACGGCAATAAAGCCTGGTGCGAAGCGCTAAAATCAGCAGCCCAAAAAGCCACATTCCCGGCCTTCAATAATCCGGAAGTCTACAGAGATTTTCAAAAATCCGGCTTTGACATGCGAGGTTAGCTCCCGGTTAGTCTTTATGCGCTGCGGTAACAGTGTTGATCAGCCCGGCTTTTTAGCATTGGTATAAATATCAGGTCGCGTAATTGTCCAGGCATAGTTTTCCCTGTTTACGGGCTCGTAGCCCAATTTTTCATAAAGCCAGGGCGCAGTTGTGGTAAATAGCATGATCCTCCGAAATTGCGGAAAAACGGGGTGATCGTGGATGCACTCTATTATCCATCTGCCCAGCCCTTCACCCTGATACTCTTCCAGGACATAGACATCGCAAAGATAGGCGAAGGTCGCATAATCCGTGACCAGTCGTGCGAAACCAATCTGCCGTTCATGATGATAAAGACCAAAGTTAAGGCTGTTTTCAACGGACGCCGCGACGATGTCCAGGTGAATGCCTTTTGCCCAGGATGACCGGGTCAGATACTGATGGATTGCCTGCACATCCAGTTTCGCTCTGTCCGTACTGACCAGGTAGTTATTCTTGCGCCATTCATATTTCGCTGAAACAGTCATTGTTACTTTGCCCGGTTATGAGAGAGTGAATCTACATTATCATCTAATTAACACAGCGTAACGAAAAGGCCCCATCAGGGGCCTGAACTGTATTAACAATCGACTGCGTTTCGCCTGGATTAGAAGCGATATTGCAGACCCGCTGTAATCGTATAGTTGTGGTTAGAAATACCCGCAGCGTCCCCACCAATAGAGCCGGACTGCCCGGTATTGGTATCAATAATCTGCGTACCGCCTTTACCTTCTTCGTAGCTGCTATAGGTAAATTCAGCAAATACTTTGGCATGCGGAGTGACATAATACCCGGCATCGACGGATGCGCCATAATAGCGGGAATCGCTAGTTTTCTCACGGAAGGTCAGATCGCGCATGTAGTGCTCATCGTTATCATGCGCACGGACCCAGTCACTGAATTTAAACAGGGCATTAAACTCAAAGTCATTAAATCGGTACTGTCCTGCAAGACCAATATATGGCATGGAGAAACGCTGGCTATAACCAATGCCGCGTTCGCCTGCCGGGAAGTTCCCTTTATAGGTGCCGTTATCGTAATTGTAAGTACCGCCAGTCGCCGTCCAGCTGAAGCGGGTTTCCTGATAACCTGCGGTAACGCCCGCTTTATAATTATCGCCCTGGAAGATCCAACCTTTTACGTTGAGATCGTATTCATTGGCATAGTTAACGTTCGTCGCTGGATGGCTCGAATGGTCTGTCCAGGAGGATTGTTTTGCATTCATCCAGTCATAGTCATCCATATGACCAGAGCCTGATGCGAGGGATGTCCAGCCGCGAGCGTTCAGTGTCAAAAAGGAGTAAGCATCCCAGGAAATATCGCCTTTCAGAATGGCGACATTTTTAATTTTCCAGTCCAGTTGGCTAATTTTTCTTCCTGTCACTTCGTCATAAACCATCTCGTGAGATTTTCCGCTCAGCATCCCGGCAGAGGCTGAAACCGTTAAACTCTCTGGTGAAAAATCCGGAGTGACTTGTGCTGGTCCTGCATATACTGCCCCTGAAAACGCGGCCATCATCATTCCCGCAACGACTTTATTTGTCATTTTTATTTCCCTAAATCAAATTAATCAATGAGTTGCAGACAAATCTTAAAAGTCATACAAATAAGAATCAACTGCCAGTTTTGGTATTTTTTTTTCGTGTCTGAACTTAAGCGAAATATAATCTTGTGAATACAGGTGTTGTACCCGGCGAAAAGATCGGACACATTAATCTCGTGAGTAACCGCCCAACGGTTATTAGCTGAAAAAATAACGCGATGAATATTCGTCACTTAAAGGGAAATTATGTCCTTACCTCCGCTGTATGCCCTGCGCGCTTTTGAAGTAGCCGCGCGGCTGAACTCCTTCAGCAAAGCCGCTGAAGTGCTCAATATCACACCGGGCGCGGTCAGCAGGCATGTCCGGACGCTTGAAACGTGGTTTGACTGTGAGCTCTTTAAACGGCAGGGGCCGAGAGTCGAGGTCAGCGACGCCGGGCGTATCCTGGCAGGACAGCTTAGCGAAAGTTTCTCGAATATCGAGTGGGCCTGTCGCGCATTCCGAAGTGAAAATCATCTGTTGCGCCTTAAAGCGCCCAGCACCCTGACGATGCGTTGGCTTCTGAATGTCCTCAAATCCTTTCGCGAGAACCATGCAAAACCTAAAGTTGAAATCGCCAGCGTCTGGATGGACTTTGACACCGTGGACTTCAGCCGCGAGCCGTATGATTGCGCAATCCTCCTCGGCAATGGCTACTTTGGCGAGTCAACGGAGAGTCGGTTGCTTTTCAGCGAATGGCTCATTCCGGTGTGTACGCCGTCTTTGCTGGAGTCTGCCCGGCACCAGCTTTCACAGTGCGATCTTATCCATCCCTCTCCGGACAGACGGGACTGGAAACGCTGGCTGAAAAGGACCGGGTTATATCCGGGGCTCGACATGAGTGGCGGGATCGTGTTCGACACCCTGGAGCAGGGAAGTCTTGCCGCCATGCACGGGCATGGTATTGCGATGGCCGATCTTCGGCTCACGCTGGAAGCCCTGAAAAGCGGACTGCTTGCATTACCTTTCAGGGAAGCCATCGACACAGGCGACGGCTATTATCTTGTCTGGCCGAAAAATTCCCTCAGAACACACAGTATCGAACGCCTGCGGGACTGGCTTAACCTCCATACGCCGGTGGTTCCTGCTCTGGATATTGTCTGTCTGAACGTTGAATAGTCACCTTCGCCCGGCGGCGCTACGCTTGCACGGGCCTACAACAGAGTCCGGGTAAGCGCAGCGTCACCCGGCAAAAAAGGCGGCCACAGGCATAACATCAGGCGTAGGGAATATTTGCCATTTGTTTATATCTTTCCGGCAGCGCGCTGTTCAGATTAAGCAATTTATCGATAATATAAAGCGCAGGCGTACCTTTTTCGCGCTCAGCATCAATCAATGCTGAACGTAACAGATTGGCAGCCGTTGTTATTTTCTGGAAATAAGCCTCAGACTCAGGCGTCTGTACTTCACCTGATGTGGCGTAACGCACCCGGGGCCAGTCCGCGAAGTCAAGCAGCGGAAGGAGCCCATTTTCTTTTGGCAGATGCGCCGCGAGCAGCTCCTCGGCGTTACCCGGCGCGCTCTGGGCGAAAGAGAGCAGATGCAGTCGATGAATAAAGGGTGACAGCGCTTCGGAATGTTCTTTTTCTGCTGACAGTATTTTAATTAAGTCATGTAAGCTTTCAGCGATATTATTTTTATGCGGCGCGATAATTTTCATGACCGGGAGTAAAACATCGAGTGTCATAGGTGCTCCATACAGGCAGAGTGATATTTATAATTTTAAAGGGATGATGACCTGATGGTATTTAACGTGATTACGTTTGAAAAACGATAAATAGTGAGCGTCAGTGTGAGTTTTACTCAACATCTTATTTACCCCATCACGCTATACTTACGACCAGAAACCGAACGTATCGAATGAGGACGGTATGTCTACCGACAACTTATCCAAAATGGGCGCTGCAAAGGTACGCCTTTTGACGGATCAACATGGCAATCAGATAATTGAAAAAAGCCCTGTTAGTGATGTTGAATACTGCTTTTATGAGCGTGCGGCGGAGCCACTCAAGAGGGCTGTTGAATCACCTCGACTGTTGCACTCAGATCCTCATCAACACGTCCTGAGGCTCGAGTACGTTCCGCATAAGATCTCCCAGGATGAGGTTACTGCTGACGAAATATTGAGACGACTTTCACGCCTTCACGATTATCCTGCCGACCCCGCATGGATTTATCACCCCCATAGCTGGCCCGAGTCATCGCTTGAAAGATCGCTGTCTCTTCTGAAATTACCCGTCCGCATTGAGCGGCAGTTGCGCTATTTTCACCAGGCGGGCAGCGTTTTGTTTAGTCAGGAAGGTTTGATTTCTGGTGATTCGAATGCGGGTAACTGGGGCAGAAGAGAAAACGGCGATGTAATTCTTTTTGACTGGGAAAGGTTCGGCACGGGCAGTCCGGCTATCGACCTTGCTCCGCTGGTGAAAGGGATGGGTACAAGACAAAGCATTTTGCAGCTTGCCGAACGCTACTGTTTATTTACTGCTCATTGCCTTGCAGACAGGTTAGCCAGAGAAATCACTATCGCCAAAGCATGGATTGTCACTGAAGTCGTGTTATTACTGCACGAAAGGAAAAAGCCTGATCTGAATATCTACCTTAACTGGTACAGGGATCATCTTCCCGGCTGGCTGGATGAGTCCGTCACCCTTCTTTGAGGCCATTTTCAGCCTCCAGGCCGATAACTCAGGCAGCGTTTTGTTTCACAAATGCCGTAGCCCACAGTCTGTTCAGAATGGTATAACGCCTTGCGGCACTCGGGGTGCCGTCAGCTGACCCCATTCACAAAGGTGTATATGAAACAAATTACTTTCAGCGATCTGCAGCAACAGAGCGAGCAGGCCGCCAATTCCCCTCGCTTACGTGCGCATCGTAATTTACACCCTGAACTGAGCGACCCGGTTCAGCGCCTGGCCATTGCCATGGAGCCTGGCACCTATGTTCGCCCGCATCGCCACCCGCATACCTTTGAATTGCTGACAGCGCTAAGTGGCCGCTTTCTGGTGCTGAATTTTGATGACAACGGTAACGTGACTCAACGCGTGGTGTTGGGTGACGCGTGCAAGGTGCTGGAGATGGAGGCGGGCACCTGGCATGCCGTGCTGTCACTGGATAAAGGTGGCGTTGTTTTTGAGGTTAAACACGGCGGATATCAGCCTGTTGCCGGGCCTGATTTTGCCCCATGGGCACCTGCTGAAAACGCACCCGGCACCGAAAAGCTGATGCAATGGTACGCGCAGGCGCAAGTGGGTGATGGGGGTTTTACCCTGTAAGGGGTCTCATCTGTGCCCGGCGCGCGATAAGATGCGCCGGGAAATTTCAATCACAGGCTGATATTAATCAGCAATATTGAGCCCTTGCAGAAAATCCTCAACCTGAGCAGGTGTTGCCGTATCGGCCTGGTAGAGAATATCGAGCGTGACGTTCTTCAACCCGCAGAAGCCAAATACGCCTTCGATGATCTGCGTCTGAATCGCCGTCGAATAGCCGTGTTTATCAAATCCGGTGAGATCGCTGCCGCCAGTGGCAATCAGGCGGACGGGAACATCCCTTAAGTTGCCCACAATCCTGCCGTCGTCGGCTACCTTATACGCCCAGTTCAGGGTTAATACGCGATCGAACCAGCCTTTCAACAGCGCGGGAACTGACCACCAGTACACCGGAAAGACAAACACCAGCATATCCGCTCGCTCGACGCGCTGCTGCTCGCGCAGAATATCGTCGGGGAGGGCGCCGGGTTTGCCATGATAAAAATCCAGATCGGCGCGAGACATAGCCGGATTAAAACCTTCGGCATGCAGGTCAGCCCTTTCAACCTGCGTGCCTTGTTCGCGAAGCTGTCCGGCAATGCGATCGGCCAGTGAATGAGACAACGAGTTTTCGACAGGGTGAGCCGTCACGATCAGCGCATTTTTGATGACATCTTTAGCAGACATAGCAACCTCAGCAGGGAGTGAATTGCTGCCTATATTACTATTGGTAACTTACGTGTCAATCTGCCTGCTACGATCATTTTGTGCTTTTCGCGTAGGTCTCCAGCACGCCGGACATGGCGCCGCTGAGCATATCTTCCGCAACATTTCGGGCGAGCGCACCGCTCCCTGCGGCGGCGCTGAGCGCGTCCGCAGCACCCAAAATGGCCGTCAGCACCGCTTCCCCCTGGACACCTTTGAGCACGACAAAAGGAGAAAGTGCGGTGCGCAGGCAGTCAGCACACTCTGCCACGCACGCTTCCCGGAACGTCTGCAGCGCGTGGGAACCGGACAGCGCTGCGGCGATGGGGCCGGTTTCGGGCCCCGCGGTTATGGCGCAATCGATATAGGCAGCGCTGAAAAAGCGGATCGTCTTTTCCAGCGTTTTGCTGTCTACCGCCAGCGTTTCACGGAATTTTTTCAACTGCCGATCGCTGTAATCCTGGTACAGCGCCATCAACAGCCCTTCGCGATCGCCAAAGTGGTCGTAGGGGATCGGCTTTGTCACGTTGGCCCGTTCCGCCAGGTAACCCAGCGTCAGTGCCTCCGTACCTTGCTGGCGGACAATTCCACGCGCCACCTCCAGCAGCTGCACGCGGCGGTCCTCTTTTCTTAAGCGCTTAACAACCATGTTTTCCTCGGGTCAGTTAATTACTGAGGGTAGTTTACACGTTTTCAGCAGGGGGCTGCACGCCTTGTTCCGCAGGGCGGATCCGGAACCAGATTGCATACATCGCCGGGAGGAAGACGAGCGTAATGATGGTTCCCCCCAACGTTCCGCCGATCAGCGTCCAGGCCAGCGTTCCCCAGAACACCGAATGCGTCAGGGGAATGAACGCCAGCACGGCAGCCATCGCGGTCAGTAATACCGGGCGCGCTCGCTGGACCGTCGCCTCAACCACCGCCTGGAACGGATCGAGGCCTGCCTTTTGGTTATGGTCGATTTGCCCGATCAGAATCAGGGTATTGCGCATAAGAATACCTGACAGGGCGATCAGGCCCACCAGGGCGTTGATGCCAAACGGCTGATTAAACACCAGCAGGGTGGGGACTACGCCAATCAATCCCAGCGGCGCGGTAAGAAACACCATTACCATCGCCGAGAGCGAACGCACCTGCAAAATGATGATCAGCAGCGTCAGGGCAATCATGATCGGGAACAGCGGGAGCATGGCCTGTGTGGCTTTACCCGACTCCTCGATCGACCCCGCCATGTCGATGCGGTACCCGGCTGGCAGCGCATCAACAATCGGCTGGAGCTGCTTCATGATGGCAACCGACACATCCGGTGGCTGAAGCGTGTCGGCGATATCGCCCCGCACGGTAATGGTCGGTGTGCGATCGCGACGGCGCAGGATAGGATCTTCCATGCCGATCTCAATCTTGCCGATTTGGGACAGCGGAACACGCTGTCCCGCATTGCCGACCAGGGTGAAACCCTCGATTTTTGCCGGATCAAGGCGGATATCTCCCGCGGCGCGGCCCATCACCTCTACCGAACGGATATCTTCCCGTACGGCGGTAACAGGCACACCGGACAACAGAAACTGGAGCTGGCGGGCGACGTCACTGGACGTTAACCCCGTCGCCTGCAGGCGGTTCTGGTCGAGGGTGAAATGTAATACAGGCACGCGCGAGCCCCAGTCACTGTTGACGGTTCGCATCATCGGGCTTGCCTCCAGCACGGCTTTCACCTTATCAGCGATGCTACGCACGGTTGCGACATCCGGCCCTGAAACGCGCCAGGCCACCGGGAAGGGCGAGTACGGGCCAAACACCAGCTGCGTTACCCGCACGCGGGCTTCCGGCGCAAGGCCGCTGGCGACCGCCTGCCGAAGCCTGAACTTGAGCGCCTCGCGTGAGGTCTCGCTGTCTGTGAGGATCACGACTTTGGCAAAAGACGGATCGGGCAGCTCGGGGGCCATCGCCAGATAAAAACGGGGTGAACCCTGTCCAATATAGGCGGTAACGATTTTGGCTTCTGGCTGTTTGCTCAGCCAGGCTTCAATTTTTGCGGTGGCGGCGCTGGTCTGCGCAATCGAGGTACCGTAGGGCATCTGGACTTCAACCAGCACTTCCGGGCGATCGGAGGTTGGGAAAAATTGTTTTTTTACCAGCCCCATACCGAGCACGGCGAGGATAAAAATGGCGACGACCGAGCCGGCCACCCGCCATTTTCTGGCGATAACGCGGCCAAGCAGCTGGCGAAAACGGTTATAGCGAGGCGTGTTATAGATGGCGGCATGGCCACCTTCCACGACCGGGATGTTTGGCAGGATCTTCACGCCCAGATACGGCGTGAACACCACGGCGACAAACCAGGACGCAATCAGGGCGAGGCCGACAATCCAGAACATGTTGCTGGTGTATTCCCCGGCGGTCGACTGGGCAAAGCCGTTCGGCATAAAGCCAATGGCCGTCACCAGCGTACCCGCCAGCATGGGCGCGGCGGTGTGGCTCCAGGCGTAGGCGGAAGCTTTGATTCTGTCGTAACCTTCTTCCATCTTCACCACCATCATTTCGATGGCGATAATGGCGTCATCAACCAGCAGGCCAAGCGCGAGGATCAGGGAGCCCAGCGTGACGCGGTCAAAGTTTATTCCTGCGGCCTCCATTACCACGAAGACCACCGCCAGCGTGAGCGGGACCGCCGCTGCCACCACCACGCCCACGCGCCAGCCCATACTGACAAAACAGACCACCATCACCACCAGCAGGGCGACGAAGAATTTGATCATAAACTCGTCGACCGACGAGCGGATATTCACGGACTGATCGGTGACTTTGGTCAGGGTCATGCCGAGCGGCAGGCCCTCATTAATTTTCGCCGCTTCTGTATCCAGCGCTTTACCCAGCGTCAGACCGTTCCAGCCTTCACGCATCACAATGCCCAGCAGAAGGGCGGGCTCATGCTGATTACGGATCAGCATCGTCGGGGGATCTTCGTAGCCCCGTTCAACCGTGGCCACATCGGACAGCTTGAGGGTTTTGCCCTGAGCCACAAAGGGGGTATCGCGGATCTTTTGCAATTCGTCGAAAGCACCGTCGAGGCGAATAAAAATCTGCGCGCCCCGGGTCTCAATGGAGCCAGCAGCGGCCAGGGCGTTCTGGCTGTTGAGCGCAGTGAAGATATCCTGGGTTGAGAGCCCCATCGTCGCCAGACGGTCATGCGAGAAGGAGATGTAAATCCGCTCAGCCTGTTCACCGATAATGTTCACCTTCTTCACGCCCGGGACGTGCAGGAGCTGCTGGCGCAGGCCTTCGGCATCACGTACCAGCTGCCGCTGCGGTTCGCCTTTCGCTTTCAGGGCAAAGAGGGCAAAGGTGACATCCGAGAATTCGTCATTGATCATCGGCCCGATGACGCCGGACGGGAGACGCCGGGTTTCGTCTCCCAGCTTCTTCCGCGCCTGGTAGAACTCGTCCTGCACCTCAGCGGGCGGCGTTTTGTCCTGCAATGACAACGTGATAAAGGCCATGCCGGGCAGGGTATAGGTTTCCGTGCGGTCATACCATTTGAGTTCCTGCAGGCGCTTTTCCAGCGGTTCGGCAACCTGATCCTGGATTTCCTGCGCGGTCGCCCCCGGCCAGACGGTAATCACCGTCATCTGCTTCACCGTGAAGGGGGGATCTTCTGCGCGTCCAAGGCCAAAAAAGGCGTAAATACCGGCAATTGTTACGAGAACGATCAGAAACAGCGTGACTGAACGCTCGCGAACGGCGAGCGCTGACAGGTTGAAGCGGTTTTCGCTCATGGCGTGGTCTCCGCGAGGCCGGCATGACGTTGTTCGGCCAGCCTGACGGTCTCACCTTCATGCAGAAGATGCGCACCCAGCGCAACAATCTTCTCCCCGGGATTCACGCCTCCCGTGACCTGCGCGGCATCGTCCCCCACGCTCTGCACCGTAACGGGCGTCCAGGTGACTTTTGCTGACCGATCGGAAATGCGCCAGACGCCGGGGCCGTTACCTGCATCGTAGAGGGAGGCCAGCGGAACCTGCATCACCTGGCCCTGCGCCTGGCGCTCGGCGAGCTGGAGCGTGACGGTTGCTCCCAGCGGCGCGTTTGCCAGGGTGCCTTCCAGGACATAGCGTGCTTCATAGGTGCGGGTGGTGGCGTCTGCGGAATCAGACAGCAGGCGCAGTGTTGCGCTGACCGGGTGTTTTTCATTGCCGTACAGCGTGGCCTGCGCGGCGCTGCCGACGGCAGGACGCAGGGTCTCCGGGAACTGTACAAGCGCTTCGCGCTGTCCCGCTCTGGCAAGCCGGATCACCACCTGACCGGCGCTGACCACCTGACCCGGTTCGGCGAGGGTCTCCATCACCACGCCGTCTGAATCCGCCAGCAGTACGGCATAGCCCGTGGCGTTTTGCGCCACGCTGGCCTGCGCCCGGGCAGCGCTGAGCTCAGCTCTGGCCGTATCCGCAGCGGCTTTGATCTGGTCATACTCCGCGGCGGACACGGCGCCAGAAGCCACAAGACCGCGATAGCGCGCCTCATCGCTGGACGCTTTCCGGGCGCGCGCCTGGGCGGCGTCCACCGCGCGCTGCTGTGCCTGGGCCTGTAATTTCAGATCCACCGGGTCAAGGCGCAGCAACGGCTGACCCTGTTTGACGGTCTGCCCGGTATCCACCAGACGTTCGAGGATTTTTCCCTGCACCCTGAAACCCAAATCGCTTTGTGTTCTGGCGACCACCACGCCCGTGAAGGCGCGGGCTGTGTCGCTGGCAAGTGCGACAGAGGCGGATCTGACAAGCGGCGGCTGAGTGCGCGGATCGTCACTCGAAGACGTATCGCCGCATGCCACCAGGGCGAACGGCAGGAGACAAACGGCAACGCGGGCTGAAGTGAGCCTGAGCATGGGAAACCTTTTTGACGTAACAGAACGGTATCCGCATTCTCTGACTAGTGACCAATATTGTCAATGGTCACAAATCAGGGGGCCAGGCTTCGTAAAATCAGTGAAGAGAGCAGCACTGCCGCAGTTGGGGCTGTTTCGAGGTTGTACTGCAGCTGTACGGGATTGATGTAAGGACACATCACCATGTGAATGGCCTGGGTGACCTCGTCCAGCGGCGTTTTTCTCTCGAACTCACCGGCCTGCCTGCCTTCGATGATGATGCTCTCAATAAGCTTCATCAGGCTTTCTGCATACCGTTCCGTTGAGGGCCACTGTTCGCGTGCGGCGACGGCGGCAATGTCGTAAAGCTTACGATCGTGGAAGAACAGCTCGCTGCCTGCTTCGGTTAGCGCTTTGAAAAGACGGCGCAATTTTTCGCTGGCCGAGGGCGCGTCCTCGATGGCGGAAAGCACGGCCGCCATGATCAGTTCCAGGCGGTTAGCGCAGATCACTTCGCCAATTGCCTGTTTGGACTCAAAAAATTTATAAATGTAGGACTTAGAAAAACCGATAGATTTGGCCAGCTCGGCCACGGTGGTTTTTTCATAGCCGTAGTGGCCGAAGTGCTCAAAAGCCGCTTCGACAATTTGCTCTCTGACAGTGTGGTCAAGTGGACCACGTGATGATGGGGTAGGCATATTTTTAGTCATTATTTAAGCTTAGCGTGACAGGTTACGATTAACAACGAGTGACCATTTTGTGTTTTGGTTACCTTTGTTTTCGTACCAGGTCATTCAGACGGGACGATGACCCGGTGAGGGGTAGTGTATCACCGTTTTTTGGCGTTATTGTTTTTTAAGCCAGTCGAGAAAAAACTGACTGAACGCTGTGACCTGAAGCGGCTGCAGGGTGCGCTGCGGGTAGACAAACTGCAGCCCGACGTCTTTGCGGTCGTATCGGCTAAAGCCGGTGAAGCTGTCGGCAAACAGCACCGTGAGTCTTCCTGTCTCAACGTCGTCTTTGACGTCCCACCACGATTTCCCCGCGATGCCCGCCCCGCTGAGGGCCCACTGACGAAGCAGCGCGCCGTCGTCACACACCATGGCTGGATCGACGCGAACGACCGTTTCCTTGCCCTCAGTCTCAAAGCGCCATTCGTTCATCACCACCCCCTGCGACTCAAGCGCCAGGCACCGGTGATGGGCTAACTCCGCAAACGTGGCCGGGACACCATGGGCGGTAAGATAGGTCCCGGAGGCGACCAGTACCCGATGATTGGGGCGAATATTTTTGACGACAAGGCTGCTGTCCGGGAGGTTGCCGAAGCGCACGCTCATATCGAGCCGGTTAGCGACCAGGTCCTCAACGTGCTCTCTTAACGAGATGAAAAATTTCACGTCGGGATGGTGGCGGGAAAACTCAACCACGGCGGGGCTAAGGTACTGCCTGCCAAAGTCAGAGGGGGCAGAAAGGCGAATATTACCGCTGAGCACGCCTTCTTTTTGCGTCAGTAACGACTCGGCATGGCGAACCTCTTCCAGCACGCGCAGCGCGGCATGGTAAAACTCTTCGCCAGCACGGGTCAGGGTGATGGACCGCGTTGAGCGATGGAACAGGCGGGTCTGGTAGCGCTCTTCAATCGCCTTCAGCCTGGCCGTCATGGTGGCAGGGGAAAGCGACAGGCGTCGTCCGGCAGCGGAAAGGCCACCAGCCTCAGCGACTTCAACCAGCAGGGCCATGTCTTCGAGTTTTCCCATTATTCATCTTTTCCGAAAAGTGCATCTGATTTTAGCGTAATTATCAAAAGCAGATGCCGTCTGTAAAGTGGTTTCATCCAAACCATAAGGGATGAAACATGAAACAGACCTCACTTTTTGAACGCTACAGGTTAGGTCCGCAGGACCTCAAAAATCGTATCGTCATGGCGCCGATGACCCGCGCGCGCTCCCTTCAGCCGGGGAATATTCCCTCTGCACTGATGGCGGAATATTACCGGCAGCGGGCCAGCGCGGGGTTAATCATCACCGAAGCCACGCAGATCTCGCCTCAGGGTCAGGGATACTCCTGGACGCCCGGCATTCATTCGCCGGAGCAGGTTTCAGGATGGCAACTCATCACGGGCGCCGTGCATCAGGCGGGCGGACTCATTTTTTCTCAGCTCTGGCACGTCGGGCGAATGTCCCACGCCAGTTTTCATCAGGACGGCCAGCCCGTCGCCCCGTCAGCGCTGGCGCCAGACGCGCAGGTATGGGTGGTGAATGAAAAGGGTGAAGGCCAAATGGTGGACTGCCCGCAGCCGCGAGCGCTTTCGCGCAAGGACATTCACAGCATCGTCGCGGACTATCGCCAGGCCGCGCTGAATGCCGTCCAGGCCGGGTTTGATGGCGTGGAGATCCACGGCGGAAATGGCTATCTGATCGACCAGTTTCTGCGTCAGACATCCAATAAACGCACGGATGAGTACGGCGGCACGCTGGCGAACCGGATCCGCTTTGCTCAGGAGGTGTTAAGCGCCATTGCTGAGGCCATTGGCCGCGAGCGTACGGGCATTCGCCTTTCCCCGTTTATTACCCAGCGCGGGATGAACGATCCGCAGGTGACGGAAGCCATACTCGCGCTCGCGGCCTGGTGTGAGCAAAAAGGTATTGCTTTCATCCACCTGGCGGAAGCCGACTGGGACGATGCGCCGCAGGTACCTGAACAGTTCCGTCGATCCCTTCGCGAGACGTTTAGCGGAACCCTTATCGTTGCGGGTAACTATGACCTTGAAAAAGCGGAAAAGATCCTTGCTGCCGGCTATGCCGATTTGATTGCCTTCGGACGGCCGTTTATTGCCAACCCGGATTTACCCCACCGGCTGGCGCACCGGTTACCGCTGGCAGAGGTGCGGGATCCCGCCACGCTGTTTGGTGGTGCCGGGACGGGATATACCGATTACCCCATTTACACCCTGCAGGAGGAAACGTTATGACCCGTAAAACCTTAATTATCGGCGGCGCGTCCGGCATCGGTTTCGCCGTGGGCAGCCTGCTTGCCTGGCGAGGCGAGGAAATTATTCTTGCGGGCCGCGACGGTGCGAAGCTGAACGCTGCGCGGCAACGGCTGAGCACCCACGCCGCGTCTGTTCACACCCTCGTGCTGGATATCAGCCGTGAGGCAGAACTTGTCGCGCTCGGTGAAACGCTGGGTGAGGTCAATAATATTGTCGTTACCGCGGGCTCACAGGCTCCGGGAGGGCTTCTTTCCGGGCTGGATCTCCGCGCTGCAAGGCTGGCCTTTGATACAAAATTCTGGGGAAGCATCAATGTCGCCCGCTATCTCAGCGGGAACATCGCTCCCCGCGGTACGCTGACGTTCACCAGCGGGTTCGTGGCGCGTCGCACCATGGCGGGTGCCATTGTTAAAACGACGATGAATGCCGCGATTGAGGCCGCGACAAAAGTGCTGGCGAAAGAGCTTTCACCGCTGCGCGTCAACGTCGTGAGTCCGGGGCTGACCGACACGGAAGCGTACGCGGGCATGGACTCCGCCGCGCGGGAAAAAATGCTCGCTGGCGCGGCGGAAACCCTGCCAGCCAAAGCCTGGGGAAGGGCGGAGGACATCGCGCAAGGGTATCTTTTCGCTATTGATAATCCCTTTGTCACGGGGTCGATCATTGATATTGAGGGCGGGGCGTTAATTAACTGACCCTCGCGGATTTGAACCGCAGGAAATCGACTGCGGGTAATGTAATACTCTATTGAGAGATATCATGAAATATACGACGTGTTTTCGTCCAGCTGTGGCGATGCTTATTCTTGCCGGTCTGTCCGGCACCGCATTTTCGGCGCAGCTGGAATGGCTTCCACCGAAACAGCTTATTGTTGATAAGAGCCTACCCCAGGCGCAATTAAGGGCGAATGAAGCCGTTGCCAGAGAATATGCAACGTTCTGGAATACGGGAGAAGAGTCCCTGGCGCGTGATGCGCTGGCAGTGAATTTCATCGATAAAACGCCTCCGGAAGGTCGTAAGCAAGGTCCCGAAGGCGCTATTTTAGCCTCCCGTGCGTTTCGTACAGCCGTGCCTGATTTACGCTGCGACGTTGAGCAAATGATTATTTCAGGCAATCGCGTGGTCTCGCATTTACATTTTCACGGCACATTCACCGGGACATTTGGCAAGCTGAAGGGAAAGGGGCAGAAAATAGATTTTATCGCCACGGATATCTATGAGATCGCTGACGGCAAGATTGCGGCTAACTGGCATATTGAGGACAACCTGACGCTGATGAAACAGCTGGGCGCACTGTAAATTCACCACTCCGGGGCGGCCCGGAGTGATGCGAAAATCCTATAAGCCAAGATCGCTCAGCGAAGGGTGATCGTCCGGGCGTCTGCCCAGCGGCCAGTGGAACAGCCGCTCGGATTCTTTTATCGGCATATCGTTTACGCAGGCAAAGCGGCGCTTCATCAATCCGTCCGGCTCAAACTCCCAATTTTCATTGCCATACGAGCGGAACCAGTTGCCGGAATCATCGTGCCATTCATAGGCATAGCGCACCGCGATGCGGTTATCCGTAAAAGCCCACAGCTCCTTAATCAGACGATAATCCAGCTCTTTTTTCCATTTCCGCTCCAGAAACGCCCGGGCTTCTTCACGGTTAGTGGCGAACTCCGCGCGGTTGCGCCATTGGGTATCCAGCGTATAGGCCAGCGCGACTTTCGCCGGGTCGCGGCTGTTCCAGCCATCTTCTGCCAGTCTGACTTTTTCGATGGCGCTTTCACGCGTGAAGGGCGGTAAAGGAGGACGTGTGTTCATGGCGATTACCTCAGTGTTATATGATGTAGACAGGTCTGTCTACATGCGGTAATCTATGCCTGTAAAATAACGCTGTCAACATCCGTTTTGAGGCTACCCAAAAGTGAAAACAGAATCCGCAGGCAACGATACCAAAATCAGCGTCAGAGATAAGATATTACTTACGGCGCACGATCTGTTTTATTCCACAGGCTTCAGGGCGACGGGCGTGGATACGCTGATTAAAGCATCGAAGGTGACCAAGGTGACGTTTTATCGCCATTTTCCGAGTAAAAGTTTACTTATTCTCGCCTATTTGCACTATCGGCACGAAATATGGATTGGCTGGTTTGAATCTACGCTGCGCCGACATCTTGATGAAGGTGAAATACCTTCTGATGCGATATCGGCAACGCTTTGCGAATGGTTTATTTCGCCTGATTTCCACGGCTGCGCATTTATTAATGCCAGCGCCGAGGCAAAATCGGAAGATATTGAAAGCGAAATAAAAGCGATATGCCGCGATCATAAAATCGAAACAAAGAATATTATTGCGTCGCTGACGAAGATCGCGGATGAGCGCGTCGTCAATGAAATCATGCTGCTCATTGACGGTGCCATTATTCATGCGCAAATGGGCATGGAGAAGGATGATGTCATCACTCCGTTGAAGCGGGCATTAGCCGGGTTAACGGGATTTCCCCTTAACCCTCGTCGCGACGGCTGATAAACGTTTTTAGCATTTCTCCGGCACTAAGAATATGTCGCACGACTTCAGCTCGTGCATTCCCGGCATCCCGTTCCCTGCAGGCTGTAAGGATACCTGCATGGTCATCCTGAAAAACCGGTGTTGCGGAAAGGAGCTTTCGCTGAAGGTATTCATACCGTTCTATCTGATTGCGGGTATCATTAATCAGCCTCAGCAGGCGTTGGTTTTTGCACCCACTGTAGACAAGATTGTGGAACTCCCGGTTAAGTGTGCCCTGCATGTCAAATTCAGTCGTTCTGGCGAGAAGCGTATGCGTCAGTTCGGCCCTCGCCAGCGTATCAGAACTCAGGTTTTTCACGCTTTGAAAGACGGCTTCCCCTTCCAGTAAGGCACGCAGGGAGTAGATCTCATCCAGATCATCTGCAGAAAGCGTTCTGACAACAGCGCCGCGGTTCCTGAAAATTTCCACCAGCCCATCGCGTTCAAGCTGCCTGATTGCTTCTCTCATTGGGATTCGGCTGACAGAAAAATGACTGGCAAGATCCCTTTCAACAAGCCTCTCTCCATCACGCAGACGACCGCTGTTTATCATCTTTCTTAATTCACTGGCGAGCACGTCCGGGGTCGAAAGGGCGTTAAGTTGCATACTGTTTCTCCTGAAAAGATGGAATAATGGTATACCATCTGATAGCTTACGTCGAGACAGGTGATTGCGAACAAACATCGCCAGCAAAAACCATCGGATATCATTATCGGGAGCATCAAGATGAGCCATCGTGAGCATCATTATCAGGTTAAGGTCGAGTGGAAAGGGAACAAAGGCCGTGGGACGGAATCCTATAAAGCCTACGATCGTCTTTATGACATCACGGCGGGTGATAAATCTCCGATTTCAGGTTCATCAGACCCTGCATTTCTGGGGGATGCATCATGCTGGAATCCTGAAGATCTTCTTGTCGCGTCAGCCTCTGCCTGTCACAAATTATGGTATTTGCATCTTTGCGCGGAAGCGGGGATAAGCGTTTATACCTATATTGACCGGGCGGAAGGAACGATGCGCGAAGGAGAAAAGGGGTGTTTCACCTCTCTTGTCCTGAAGCCTCAAATCACGCTTCGCCCAGGGGATGATATCGATCGCGCTGTGGCACTTCATCACCGCGCGCATGAGCTTTGCTTTATTGCTAACTCACTGAATTTCCCGGTGACCTGCCAGCCAACCATACTGCATAGCGCCCGTTCATCTGTCGATGAACAATAACGCTAAGCGTTGCATAACCTTCAACCGGGAATGAGCAAATGGCTTCTAACCGTACTTTCGCTCTCGATATAAGCTGGAAAACGCTGCTGAAAGACGCGGGGCTTGAGCCAGAACGCATTCTCCGCAGGGCAGGATTACCTGACGATCTCTTTTTGCAAAAAGCGCGCGGACTCGATACGAATGAATACATTCGCTTCTGGAACGCGCTGGAGGCTGAAACGAACGATCCTGCCTTTCCCGTCCCGCTCATTGAGTTGATCTCTGCGGATGTGTTTGACCCGCCCCTTTTTGCCGCACTGTGTAGCAGCAATATGATGCAGGCTGTCCAGCGCCTGGCCAGATATAAACAGCTTATTGCTCCCATGGTTCTGGAGACAACGGTCGACCAAAACGGCAACCTTATCGTCTCACCGCGTTGGCTTTTTGCGACAACTATTCCGCCGTTTCTCCAGGTGGCAGAGCTGGGCTTCCTGCTCAAGCTTCTGCGTCTGGGAACTCGCGAACCGGTTAACCCCTTACGGATCTGCGTTTCTGCGCTACCGTCATCGGTTCAGAACAGCCACTTTTCGCGTTTCTTTGGTGCTGACGTGCAATACGGAGAACAGCCCGCCATCAGCTTTTCCGCGGCCGATGCGCTTCGACCCTTTTTAACGGTCAATGAGGGGATGTGGCAGGTGTTTGAACCGGAACTGCAGCGTCGTCTCGGTCAGTTAAATGAACGGGCTTCAACCGCCGATCGTGTACGAGCGGTACTCCTGGAGCTTATTCCCGGTAACGAAGCGACTATTGAAAAAGCGGCGGAGCGTCTGGGAATGAGCAAACGCACGCTGCAGCGCCGGCTTGAGCAGGAAGGGGAAAACTTTCGCAACCTTGTCAACGCGTGTCGTGAACACCTGGCCCGTCATTATCTTCGCAATACGCGTCTTTCCGGGTATGAGATCGCGTTTTTGCTGGGTTTCGAAGATCCTAACTCATTCTATCGCGCATTTATGACCTGGACGGGCCAGACTCCTGAAGCGGCCAGGACAGCCATGCGTCTTGAGTAAACACGTGCGTATGTATCGCTCTGATGGCGCAGTTTGCGAGTCACATGGCGCGATACGCTAGTTAACATGAGGTCGAAGGAGAGCAAACTAGCCACAGTCTACTCACCGAGGTATCTATGTTTACTCAGGACAAAAAAACTGCGCTGGTCACCGGTGCATCGTCAGGTATGGGCAAAGCCATCGCCCGTCGTCTCATTCAGGATGGCTATCAGGTTTACGCTGCTGCCCGTAGCGTTGAGAAAATGCACGATCTCGCCCAGCTTGGCGCATACCCTCTGCGGATGGATATCTCACGTGATGAAGACATTTTGGCTGCAGTGAATACCATCATGTCGCAGACAGGTGGGGTTGACGTACTGGTCAACAACGCGGGTTTTGGGCTCTATGGACCGGTAGAAGAGATCGGTATTGATGAAGCTCGCTATCAGTTTGAGGTTAACGTGTTTGGTGCGGCCCGCCTTACGCAACTGCTGATCCCGGCCATGCGTGCCAGACGCAGCGGTTACATTATTAATATCACCTCTATGGGGGGTAAGATTTACACCCTTCTGGGAGCCTGGTATCACGCAACGAAACATGCGCTTGAGGGATGGTCTGACTGTCTGCGTCTTGAAGTGGCGGAATTTGGCATTAAGGTTGTGATTGTTGAACCGGGTTTAATCGAGACAGGCTTTGGTGATGTGGTCAGCGGCAATATAGTTAAACGTTCAGCAAATGGCCCTTACGCTCGCCTCGTGGAGAAGGTGGCTAAATCGGTCAAAAATGCATACGGGAATGGCAGAGGCAGCGACCCGAAGGTGATTGCGGACGTGGTTGCCCGAGCCGTTAAAAGCCCTCATCCGCGTACACGCTATGCAGCCGGCAAGTATGCAAAGATGCTCATCCGCATGCGTCTCTGGCTGGGAGACCGTCTGTTCGATCGCGTTATCCTTGGCCAGACGCTATGACCCAGGCACCGAGGATGAAAAAATCCTCGGTGTCAGTATGTGCTCTTACGCAAGGCTGTAAACCCCCGCTCCCCAGTAACCGGTACCCGGGGAAGTCTGTTCTTTCCAGCCTGATGCGATCAGTTCCTTCGCAATCAACCGATTGATCATTCCGTGCCCCATGAGCAAGACGGGGCCGTCAGAGTCCTTCGCGACATTCACCAGGATTTCTGCCGCCTTAACGGCACGTTTTTTTGCGACGCTCACGCACTCTGCCTCGCCAGACAGGCCGCAGAGCCAAAGAACGCGAAACAGCGCTGCCCAGTAAAAAGGCGATAGCCGTAACCCCGGAATACGGAACACCGGCAGTTCTGCTTCCCGAAAAACCTCATCAATTAAACCCGGTTCACACCCCAGCGTTTTCAACGATGAAAGGGCTCGCGGGAGAGGGCTGCTGAGAAACGTGAGCGCACGGTACGCCTGAATTTGAGCCCTTTCAGGCGGCCTGTCGCTGCCCGTCGAAGAGAGGTTATAGCTGTCGATCCATTCGGTCATTTCCCTGTACGAGACCCTTGGCGCCCCCCTGTAATGGGGTTCTCCATGCCGCATCAAAATAATTTCCATACGTTCTAATCGCTAGTCCTGGTCATCCATTCAACACAGGCAGACTAGCGCGATCTGGTGAGGGTTTTCACCCACCCGTTTTGGTGTGTCGGGCGAGATCCATAACACGCGGGCTGTACTTAACGTCGTTCACCGCAATAATATATGCGGCAAGAATGTAACTGTTTTTGTCTTTCTCGTTTCGCACGGCATCACACCTAAAGCGGTTAGTAAGGATACCCTCCATGTCTCTTCGAATTCGACAGGCCACCGGGGCCGATTCAACGCTGTTAAGCGAGCTGGGATATCGCATCTATCCCGCCCATTTTCAGCATCTGTGGGTGTCAGAGGCAGAGATGAAGGATTTTCTGCACGGAGAGTACGCGCGTTCTGTAGTTGAACAGAGCCTGAAAGATAACGCGGTTTCCTGGTATGTTGCAGAGACCGATCGGCCAGTGGGATTCATGAAAGTGACCTGGGAAGCCATGCTTCCAGAAACGGACAAGAAGGGTGTTCTCCTCAATAAGCTCTACCTTGATCCCGCCGCAACCGGCAAGAACTATGGTCAGGTGATGTTCAACAACATCATAGACATGGCCCGGAGCAGGGGGAAAGACTATCTCTGGCTGGAGGTGCTTGAGCAGAACGCGGGAGCGTACCGGTTCTACCAGAAGCAGGGCATGCTCTGCGTTAGGAGCGTCCTTTTCGAAACCGCCTCACAGCAGAGCATACTCAGGATTATGGGGATGTCTCTTTAGAAAGCGTGTCATGCTGTGCCAGCGACAGCGCACTGGCGCTGGCGGGATCGAACAACGACAGGCTCTCAATCTGATTGAGTAAAATCACTTTGCGGAATGACATGGCGCTGCGGGGTTCCGAGTCGAGCGTGATGTCATGCTCCGCATACCACCTGCTGTAATTATTCTCGATGCGCAGGTTCATCGTCTTCGCGTCCCGGTACCCGCTCAACATCGGGATCAGCACGATGTTGGCCGTTTTTTCATATTCCAGCGTCGCGGTGTGGATCATCCCCACGTATATCCGCCTCGAGCGCAGCGTGACCTGCGCCAGCTCGCCTTGCTCCATACACTGATAGAGCAGTTGTTCGATCCCGCTCGCCTGCGCAAGCCGTTTGTAGAGCTTTTTCCGGCTCTCGCCGTCCAGTCTGGCGCTGCCTGCCCAGTTAGAGCGGTAGAGGCAAAACAGGATGGCGAAGGCCAGCATCACCACCACCGGCGCCTGAATACCTAAAAAACTCCAGTTCATAAAGTCGATTTGCCAGTCGGTGTATTTCGGAGAGGCAAAGTGAAAAGCGTTGTTGGCGGCGGAGAGGGCGAGCAGCAGCAGCCAGAGCAGCCCCGTGGCAATCACGCCTTGCAGAACGAAAATAGAGCCATAAAGCGCAACCAGAAAATAGACATCCCAGCCAAAGGAACGCTTGATTTTAAAGCGGGTCGACAGGTCGCGGCTGGTGTACCAGTACCCGCAGACCATCAGCACCATAAATATCGCCGTTCCCATATCAGGCCCTCTTCAGCGCGTTGACGTGACGCAGAAAGTCCTGCCGCACCTCGTTGCTCTTGTAGTTCACCGAGGCGTTACCGTCCTGGTCGATGATGATGCGATCGCCATCTTCGACAGCTTCAATAATTTCCTGCTGACTCATGACCTGAAGTAAGGATTCGGGGCTGGAGAAAAGTGAGAGAAAGAAGCGTTTCATGTCAGGCATCCTTATGAATTAAAAAGAATAAGCCTGGAAGATGGCCGGTGAGTTTGCCTTAAGGATTTCCTGAAAGTGAAAGCCTGATGGCGGCTACGTCTCACCCGCCCTACAAAACCCTCAATTGAATGAAAGCGCATCTCATTGAAAGTATTAGAAAATAAAAAATAAATTTGCACAAACTTGGACAAATAACGTTAATTGTGTAAGTTTTAATTATGCGATTACGCCACGTTGTTTACAGCCAGGATGTGACCCATGAGCACTTTGCCCTCTGTCGTGAGTCGGTTTGTTGAGTACTACGCCGCACTGGATAGCCAGCCACCCTCGGCGCTGGTGGGGCTTTATCACTCAAATGCGACGCTTATCGATCCCTTTGGCGAGCATGACGGGCTTTTCGCGCTTCAGCGCTATTTCACCCATCTGCTGGCCAACGTTGAGCAATGCCGTTTTACCATCGATGACCCCCTGTGCGGCGAAAACCGGTTTGTGGTCACCTGGGTGATGCACTGGTCGCACCCGCGCATTGCCGGAGGAGAGCCGCTTGAACTGCCGGGGTGCTCGGTGGTGGAGACGGAAAACGATCTCATCACGCGCCAGCGGGATTACTACGATGCGGGAGAGATGATCTACGAACATCTGCCTCTGCTGGGCTGGGCGGTTCGCGGCGTTAAGCGCAGGGTGAAATCATGAAGACGGTGCTGATTACCGGCGCCAGCTCGGGCATAGGGGCTGGGCTTGCGAAATCCTTTGCCGCTGACGGCTACCACGTGATTGCCTGCGGACGCGATCCGGCGCGACTGGAAGCGCTGCATCAGACCTGCCCCAATCTCACCGTTCGCCTGTTCGATATGACGGACAGGGACGCCTGCCGACAGGCGCTGACCGGCAGCTACGCCGATCTGATTATTCTCTGCGCCGGTACCTGCGAATACCTCGACGGTGGCGTGGTGGATGCGGCGCTGGTGGAGCGGGTGATGGCAACCAATTTCCTTGGCCCGGTGAACTGCCTTGAGGCACTACAGCCGCAGCTGGTTGCCGGCAACCGCGTGGTGCTGGTGAGCTCAATGGCCCACTGGCTGCCTTTTCCCCGTGCGGAGGCCTATGGCGCCTCCAAAGCGGCGTTGAGCTGGTTTGCCGAGAGCCTGCGCCTGGACTGGGAGCAAAAAGGAATTGCCGTCACGGTTGTCTCGCCAGGCTTTGTGGATACGCCGCTGACGCGGAAAAACGATTTTGCCATGCCGGGCAGGGTGAGCGTTGACGAAGCGGTGAAGGCGATCCGTATCGGGCTGGCGGCAGGAAAAATGCATATCGCGTTTCCTGTCGGTTTTGGCCTCATTTTGCGGCTGCTCGCCGGGCTGCCTGCTTTTCTTCAGCGCACGCTGCTGCGCAGGATGGTGCGTTCATGAAGATTGCGATTATTGGCAGCGGCATTGCCGGGCTGACCTGCGCCTGGCGGCTGGCCGGACATCATCAGGTCACCCTGTTTGAAGCGGGAGCCGTGCCAGGAGGCCATACCGCAACCGTGGATGTGGCAACGCCTCAGGGCACCTGGGCCATCGATACCGGGTTTATCGTCTACAACGACCGCACCTATCCGCGCTTTATGGGCCTGCTCAGCGAGCTGGGCATCAGCGGGCAAAAAACGCAGATGAGCTTCTCGGTACACAATCCTGCGACCGGGCTTGAGTACAACGGCCATACCCTGACCTCGCTGTTTGCCCAGCGTCGAAACCTGGTGAATCCGAGATTCTGGCGGCTGCTGGGCGAGATCGTTCGCTTTAACCGTCTGGCGAAAGCGGCGCTGGAGGGCGAGGGGGATCCCAACGCTACGCTGCAGACGTTTCTGGACCAGCACGCTTTCACGGCGTTTTTTGCGCGCCACTATATTCTGCCGATGGGGGCCGCCATCTGGTCATCGTCGCTGCAGGAGATGAAGCGTTTCCCGCTGCCGCTCTTTTTACGTTTCTTCCAAAACCACGGGCTGCTGGATATCACCCATCGCCCGCAGTGGTACGTCGTCCCGGGGGGCTCGCGGGAGTATATCCGCGCCATGCTGGAAAAACTGGGTGACCGTCTGACGCTGCACCTGAACGCGCCGGTGCAGCGCGTGAGCCGCCATGAGCGCGGGGTCACTCTCCAGCTCGAAAACGGTAGCCATACCTTCGACCAGGTGATATTTGCCTGCCACTCTGCCCAGGCGCTGGCCATGCTTGACGACCCGACGCAGGCGGAGCGCGAGGTGCTGGGCGATATCGGCTGGCAGCGCAACGAGGTGGTATTACACAGCGACCCGCGCTGGCTGCCGGTGCGCAAGCGCGCGTGGGCCAGCTGGAACTACCGTCTCAGCGAGCAGGAGCAGGCCAGCGCCTGCGTCACCTACAACATGAACATCCTGCAGGGGCTGCCTGCGGACAGCCCGCTGTTCTGCGTCACCCTCAACCCGGAAAGGCCGGTGGACGAACGTTTCGTCTGGCAGCGTTTTGTGTATGAACATCCGCTGTTTAACCCGCAAAGCTGGCGGGCGCAGGCGCGCCGCCCAGAGATCAACGGTCAGCGGCGAAGCTGGTTCTGCGGGGCTTACTGGTACAACGGTTTTCATGAAGACGGCGTGCGCAGCGCGCTGGACGTGGTCAATGCGATAGCGGCCGGAGAGGGGAACTGAGATGAACAGCTGCCTTTATCACGGCGTGTTACGCCACCGCCGCCTTCAGCCGAAAACGCATGAATTTCGCTACACCGTCTTTATGGTCTGGCTGGATCTGGATGAACTGCCGCTGCTGGCGTCCATTGGCGTGCGGCGCAATCGCTTTGCCGCCGCCTCGTTCCATGACGCCGACTATCCGCTCGGCACGCCGCTTAAAGAGAACGTGCTGAGCAGGCTGGAGAGCCTGACCGGAGAACGTCCTGACGGGCGGGTTATGCTCCTGACCCAGCTGCGTTACTTCGGGTTTCATTTTAATCCGGTCAACTTTTACTACTGCTATGACGGCAAGGGGACGCTGCGCTGGGTACTGGCGGAGGTCCGTAATACGCCGTGGAATGAACGCCATTACTATGCCGTCAACGGACAGGATGCGCAGCCTACGGAAAAGGCGTTTCACGTCTCCCCGTTCAACCCGATGGACATGGTCTACCACTGGCGCTTCAACACCCCGAACAACACGCTGCATATGCACATTGAAAATCATCAGGATACAAAGGTGTTTGACGCCACCCTGGTGCTGCGTCGGGAGCCGCTGACCCGCACGGCGCTGCGCGCACTGCTGCTGCGCATCCCGCTCATGACCCTGAAAACCGTATTCGCCATTTACTGGCAGGCGCTGAGGCTATGGCTCAAGCGCGTGCCGCTGTATAACCATCCCGTCAGCAGGAGTGAACGCTCATGACCGATCCCGTCTTTGCGCTTGAACCCGATATCCCGCGCAACGTCCGCATCGCGCGCTGGCTGCTTTTCAGGCTGTTAAGCGGCATCCGCGGCGGCTCACTCACCCTGCGTGAAGGGGCGCAGAGTTTCCATTTCGGCGAAACATCCTCCGCGCTGCATGCCGACGTGCAGATCCTGACGCCCGGGGTCTACTGGCGTGTCTTAACGGGCGGGAGCCTTGCCGCGGCAGAAGCCTGGATGGACGGCGAATGGGAAACCGCGCAGCTTACGCCGCTTCTGCAAATCCTGGCTCTCAACAGCGAGGTTCTTGGCCGTCTGGAGAAAGGCTTTCGCCTGCTCGGCAGGCCGCTTGAGCGGCTACGCCACTGGACGCGGCGTAACTCCCGTGCCCAGGCGCGGGAAAATATCGCCGCCCATTACGATCTGGGCAACACCTTTTATAGCCATTTTCTGGATAAGGAGCTGCTTTACTCCAGCGCGCTGTTTACCGCGGATGAGCAGGATCTTACCGCGGCTCAGCAGGCCAAAATGGCGCGCCTGTGTGAACAGCTGGCGCTGAGTCCGGGGGAGCACCTGCTTGAAATAGGCACCGGCTGGGGGGCAATGGCGGAATACGCCGCCCGGCATTATGGCTGTCGGGTGACCACCACCACGCTTTCGCAGGAGCAATACGTCTGGGCGACCGAGCGGATTGCCCGTGCGGGGCTGCAGGACCGGGTCGAGGTGCTGCTCTGCGACTATCGCGACCTGACCGGGGAGTATGACAAGCTGGTCTCAATAGAGATGATTGAGGCCGTCGGGCAGCGCTATCTGCCCACGTTCTTCCGCACCTGTCAGGCGCGGCTGCGGCCGGGAGGACGGATGGCGATTCAGGCCATCACCATTCAGGATCAGCGCTATCGCGACTACAGCAAAAGCGTCGATTTTATCCAGCGCTACATTTTCCCCGGCGGCTTCCTGCCGAGCATTACCGCGATGAATGAGCTGATGACGCGCCATACCGACTTCGTGGTGCGCAACCTCTTCGACATGGGGCCGGACTACGCCCGCACGCTGGCCCACTGGCGGCAGCGTTTTGTCCATGCCTGGCAGGAGATTGAAAAGCTCGGCTTTGATGACCGGTTCCGCCGGATGTGGCTGTATTACTTTGGCTACTGCGAAGCCGGGTTTAACGCCCGCACCATCAGCGTCGTGCAGCTCACCGCCGAGCGCGTATGAGACGTTACCTTCAGGTTTTCCTGCTGGCCGTCGCGTTCGATCTTTACTGGGCGCTGGTGGTGCTCTTTCGCGAACAGGGCCTGATTCTCTGGCTCGCGCTGGCGATCCTGGCGTGTCTGCTATTGCCGTCGGTATACCGTCTTTACGCCATTGGGCTGGCGGCGGCGGGCAGTTTGCTGGACGCGCTCTGGGCCCTGACCGGGCTCATTGACTTCGCGGGCGAGTCGCTGATGCCGCTATGGATGGTGGCATTGTGGCTGATGTTCGCCACCGTCTGGACGCAGCTGACGCGCACCACCACGTTGCCCGGCTGGCTGCTGACGCTGCTTGCCGCCGTGGGAGGGCCGGTGGCCTATCTGTTTGGCGAGCGGCTGGGCGCCATCACGTTTCTGGAGCCGACCGTTATCGTCGTCGGCTGGATGGTGCCGGGGTGGCTGGTGTTGATGTTGTTTTACCACCTGCTGATGGGGAGACAAAAATGAGAACTGCGGTACTGCTGCTTTGGCTCACGCTCGTCGCGCCCGCGGCCCTGGCGGCTGACTGGCTGGCCTGGCGTAAGGTAGGCGACGCCACGCTCACCTGGGGACCTTTCACCGTCTATACCTCTCAGTTGCGCACCCCGGACGGGCGTTACGGTCGGGAGAACCAGGATCAGGCGCTGATTATTACCTATGCGCGCGATATCGATCGCGAGGCGTTGGTTGAAGCGACCCGCGACCAGTGGCAGGCGCAGGGGATCCTGCAACGGGAACCCCGAAGCGAAGCCTGGTTACAGATGCTGCGCTCTCTGTGGCCGGATGTCCGGCCGGGCGCACAGCTGGCGTTTGTGCTCGACGACGGGCAGGGGCAGTTCTGGTATCGCGCGTCAGCAGCGCAAAAAGCCTTTATTCCACTCGGACCGCGTCAGTCAGAAGCCTTCAGCACCCGCTTTCTGGCCATCTGGCTGGGTCCCCGCACGCAATATCCTGAGCTGCGTCAGCAGTTAATCGGAGGCCAAAAATGAAACGTTTCCTGACCCTGGCGCTGGCATTGACGATGCTGCTGGCAGGCTGTAGTACCGAGGTGGCCGAGTATCGCCAGCAGCAGCCGCGGCTGGATATCTTCCAGTACTTTCAGGGCAAAACCGAAGCGTGGGGGATGGTGCAGGATCGCAGCGGCAAACAGATCCGCCGCTTTCACGTGGAGATTGCCGGGGATGTTATCGGCGATACGCTGACCCTCAATGAACACTTTGTCTATGACGACGGTGAGAAGCAGCAGCGGGTATGGCATATCCGGCGCGTAGGGAACGATCGTTACGAGGGCACGGCGGGGGACATTGATGGTGTCGCCACGGGGCAGGCAGCGGGCAACGCCTTTAACTGGCATTACAGCATGAATGTAAAAGCCAACGGGAGCACCTGGCGACTGACGTTTGACGACTGGATGTACCTGCAGGACGAGACCCATCTGTTTAATAAAACGGAGATGAAGAAATTTGGCGTCACCGTCGCCACGGTGACGCTGTTCTTTACCCGTAAGACATGAGTCTAGTCGCGGGCGCGGTGGGTTTTACTGCCCGAGTAAATGAACCAGAGCGCAATACCCAGGCAAACTACCGCGCCGAGACGACTTGTTGAAAACGGAATGGCAGAATTACCCAGCCAGCCAAAGTGATCAATCAGCATGCTCATCGCGAGCTGGCCGAAGATCACCGCCACCGTGGCGACGGCGGTGCCGATCCGCTGCACGGCCAGCACCATTATCACGATATAGGGCACGCCGAACATCGCACCGAGGAGCTGCCATTTTGGCACGTCCAGCAGCGTAATGGCCTGCTTAGGCTCAACGAAGAAAATCAGCAGGGCGGTCACCAGCGCGCCGACGGAAAAGGTCAGAAACGCACTTTGAAATACGCCCACGCTGCTGCCGAGCTGTCCGTTGATTGCAGCCTGGATGCTCAGCGTCGCGCCGCCGCAGACGGCCAGAAGGATCATAATCAGTGTCATACGTTACCCCTGTGCGACCAGAACCAGTGCCGCAATGATGAAACCCAGCGCGATAATGCGTTTCGCGTTTATTCTCCTGTGCGGTGTCCCCAGCAGACCATAGTGGTCAATGATCAGGCTTTTAAAGACCTGACCGGCCAGAATGCCGATCATGGTCATGGCGATGCCGATGGCGGGTGTCGCAACGGTCAGAATGACCACATACACAGGGCCAAGCACGCCGCCGAGCAACTGCCAGCCGGGCTGAGCAAAAAACGACGGGCTATTGCGAGGGCTAAAAAACAACATCAACAGAAACGTTAGCGCGGCACCGACGCCAAAAATGCTGAACGTCGCCCATAAATCCCCAACTTCACTGCCCAGCGGACCGAGCAACCCCGCCTCAACGGACAGGCCCATCCCGCCGGCAATCACCAGTAAAATCAAAACAAACTGCATATCTTTCCTCCGTTTCAGGGGAAGAAGATTACGTCGCAAGCTTAGTGAGAAAAATGCCATAATGCAGTAAACACCTTTGCAAGGTATGCATTAATGGTCGACGCCAGTAACATCAATATCCGCGCGCTGCTGATCTTTATTGACGTGTATGAAGCGCAGAACTTCTCCGTCGTCGCGCGCAGGCAGGGGATCTCGGCCTCGCAAATATCCCGCGTGATCCATCAGCTTGAAGATGCGCTGGGGCAGCAGCTTTTCTATCGCAATACGCGGGCCGTTATCCCCACGGAAAGCGGCCATCTTTTTATTCGCTATGCCCGTTCGATGGCGGAAAACCTGGAAGAGGCGCGACGGGAGCTGGACGCCCGCGCGGTGGAGCCGTCTGGCGTAATCCGTATTAACGGACCGGTATTTTTCGGCCAGAAGCACATTGCACCGGGGCTTCCCGGTCTGGCGGAACGCTACCCCCGACTCAGCGTAGAGCTGACGCTGACCGATGATTTTATCGACCCGCACCGGGATGCTGCCGACGTGATCTTCCGCATTGGCGTGCTGACCGACTCCTCTTTTCGCGCCCGGGTGTTTGGTCAGCAGATGTATCACCTGGCCGCATCGCCAGAGTACCTGCGTAAACACGGTGCGCCGGACGGTCCCGACGAACTGACCCGGCATCACTGTCTTGTTTATCGCGGATCGTCGGGGCCTAACCGCTGGCTGTTTCGCAGGCCGGGCGAGGCGTGGACGCACTATCCCGTTACGCCACTGATGACCTCAAATAATGCGGAAGCGTTACTGGCGGCGGCGCTGGGCGGAATGGGGATTGTGTTGTTTCCGGACTGGCTGCTGAGCGAGCCCCTCCAGCGCGGCGAGCTGATTCCGCTTCTGCCCGCGCTGGAGTGCGCCATTAATACGGAACAACAGGCTATCGCGGCGATTTATCCTGATGCCCGACATCCGCCCCTGAACGTCAGGGCGGTGATTGATTATTACGTCGAGCGTTTTGGTTCGCCGCTGTACTGGCAAGCGTAAGGGGATTACGCGCCGAGCTCCTGGCGGATAATCTCTGCGCCGGCGCTGAGCGCTTTCAGCTTCCCGTTAGCAACCTGGCGGGAGAGAGGGGCCATGCCGCAGTTGGTGGAAGGGTAAAGCTTGTCGGCATCAACGAACTGCAGCGCTTTACGCAGCGTATCGGCCACTTCCTCCGGCGTTTCAACCGTGTTGGTTGCCACATCAATCGCGCCCACCATCACTTTTTTACCGCGGATCAGCTCCAGCAGATCCATCGGCACGCGAGAGTTGTGGCACTCCAGGGAGATGATGTCGATATTAGAGGTCTGCAGCTTCGGGAAGGCCTCTTCGTACTGTCGCCATTCTGAACCCAGCGTCTTTTTCCAGTCGGTATTGGCTTTGATGCCGTAGCCGTAGCAGATGTGTACCGCGGTTTCGCATTTCAGCCCTTCGATGGCGCGTTCCAGCGCGGCGATGCCCCAGTCGTTGACCTCGTCAAAGAAGACGTTAAACGCCGGTTCGTCAAACTGGATGATATCGACGCCTGCGGCCTCTAACTCTCTCGCCTCCTGATTGAGGATTTTGGCGAATTCCCAGGCCAGCTTTTCGCGGCTTTTGTAGTGCGCGTCGTAAAGGGTGTCGATCATGGTCATCGGCCCCGGCAGGGCCCATTTGATCGGCTTATCCGTGAGCTGGCGTAAGTATTTGGCATCGTCCACGAAGACCGGTTTCTGCCTGGCGACGGCAGAGACTACGGTCGGCACGCTGGCGTCATAGCGGTTACGAATGCGCACCGTCTGGCGGTTCTCAAAATCAACGCCGCTCAGGTGTTCAATAAAGGTGGTGACGAAGTGCTGGCGGGTCTGTTCCCCGTCGCTGACGATATCAATTCCCGCGCGGATCTGTTCATCCAGCGATAAGCGCAGCGCATCTTGTTTACCCGCCAGTAACTCCTGATCCTGTAATTTCCACGGTGACCAGAGCGTTTCAGGTTGCGCAAGCCAGGTCGGCTTAGGCAGGCTGCCAGCGGTGGACGTCGGGAGCAATGTTTTCATAATAAAAGACCTTTTTGGATGAATTAAAGCGTGTAGTTATCAGACCACTGCTCAAGAATATGTTTGTAAGGCTTAATAAAGTATTCTTCGGTAAACCGACCCTGTTCAATGGCCAGGCGGCTTCGCTCTTCACGGTCATACACAATTTTGGTTAATGAGTGATCCTGCTGGTTCAGATCCGGTCGATAGCACAGGCCCGCCGCCGAGTTGGCGTTATAGATCTCCGGGCGATAAATTTTCTGGAATGTTTCCATCGTGCTGATGGTGCCGATCAGTTCCAGATCGGTGTAATCATTCAGCAAATCTCCGGTAAAGAAGAATGCGAAAGGCGCCACGCTGTTTTCCGGCATGAAATAGCGCACGTTCAGACCCATCTTCGCGAAGTACTGTTCCGTTAAGGATTCGCCCTCCGGCAGATACTCAATGCCCAGAATGGGGTGCTGGTTGCCCGTGCGGCGATAAGTATCCTTGCTGGAGACGCTCAGGCAGATCACCGGTGCTTTTCTGAAGTTCTCTTTGTATTCAGGTGAATTCACAAAGTGGCGGAAAATATTGCCGTGCAGTTCGCCAAACTTTTCCGGAATAGTGAAGTGTTGCTGGTTCTTGTTGTGTTCCAGCAGCAGGACGCTGAAATCATAATCCCGCACGTAAGACGAGAAGTTATTGCCGACAATCCCTGGAGTACGCAGGTTGCGTTTTTTGTCGATAATATACGTTTGCAATATCTCAATGGCCGGGAACGGTTTTTCCGCGCCGATATTCAGATCGACAGAGATGATTTCCAGTTCAACCGCGTAGCGATCGGCGTTGGGGTTATCCCAGCGCGCCAGGGCGTTGAAGCGGTTGTTGATCATCACCAGCGTATTGCGCAGGTTTTCCTGACGCTTTTCCCCGCGCGCCAGGTTGGCAAAGTTGGTGGTGGTACGCGTGTTTTCTGACGGGTTGTAATTCTCATCGAAGCAACTGCGCTTAAGGGTATATGTGAAAGCTTTGCTCATTGTGGTTATGCATCCTAAGTTCATGTTGCCAAGAAGTTACCGATGCATAATTTATGCCTGAGCCCGCGGCACAGGGGAAGTGACTTAATTTCAACGCAACATGAGCGAAGTTCATGATGCTGATCACATATTCTGACCGTGTCAGGTCATCATGATTTTTTTAGCGAAACAGATGGCTTCTTGCCTGCCGATGTAGGGGCCATAGTTGTCGATCGCACGGTAGCCATTGCGCTCATAGAAGTTCACAGCACGCCTGTTCACTTTCCGGGTTTCAAGCCAGATTTCACCGTAGCCTAAACGTTGCGCAGAGGCTTCAAGGAAAGCCAGTAAAGCCTGACCAATTCCGGGTTCGCTTCTGTCTGAATACATGCGCTTTAGCTCGGCAACCTGTTCGGTAAGCGGGCGCAATGCCGCACATCCTACGGCATCACCTGTTGCATTTCTGGCGATAACCCACACAGCGCGTTCACCCTTCATTGAGTCAACTGCAAAATGACGCGTACCGCTATCCCCGGTGATCGTTGCCAGTTCTGATGACAAATTTTCAATCAAACGCAGGGATTCACAGGCATGCAGGTCAGCGTTGTTAATCGTTATCATGGGATGGTTCCATTGCGGATTGTTTACAGCCGTTAAATTATCAGACAGTTAGGGTGACTTGTCCTATGTTTTACTTATGTTTCGGCACGCGCGTAATGACGTTATAATCCCCAAAATTTCCAACCGGTTTAGAAATAATCATGACAAAACTCACCTTACAAGAGCAGATGCTGAAAGCAGGCTTAGTCAGCAGCAAGAAAGCGGCGAAAGTGCAGCGCACGGCCAAGAAATCACGCGTTCAGGCGCGTGAGGCCCGGGAAGCGGTCGAAGAGAATAAGAAAGCGCAGATCGAGCGTGACAAGCTGCTGAGCGAGCAGCAGAAGCAGGCCGTGCTGGCGAAAGAGTTCAAAGTACAGGTGAAGCAACTGATTGAGATGAACCGCATCACCGTGGCGAAAGGCAATATCACCTTTAACTTTACCGACGGGAATGTGATCAAAAAGCTCGAAGTCGATAAGCAGACGCAGACTCAGTTGATCAACGGCCGTCTGGCGATTGCCCGCCTGGTCATCAACGCCAGCGGCGACTGTGAATACGCGATTATCCCGGCGGTGGTGGCCGATAAAATTGCCCAGCGCGACGCCGACAGCATTGTGTTAAACAGCGCGCTCAGTCAGGACGAGCAGGACGAAGACGATCCGTACGCGGACTTCAAAATCCCGGACGATTTGATGTGGTAAATCACCGTCAGAACGGGGCGGCGTGACGGGCGTTAACCGGCTCACCGCTCACGGGATGAATAAAATTCAGAACGCTTGCATGCAGCATTAGCCGCGGTACCGTTTCGGTGCCCGGCACGTCAAGCCCGCCATACAGATCGCACCCCAGAATTGGGTGCCCCAGTTGCTGGCAGTGAATACGCAACTGATGGGTGCGCCCGGTCTCCGGGGTCAGCGTTACCCGTGTTAACGGTACGCCCGTCTCCTGATAAAAACGTTCCACCACCCGGTAACGGGAGCGTGCCGGTTTTCCGGTTGTAGCGCAGATCGACATTAACGGGAACAGCGCCGGGTCTTTGGCAATGGGCGCGTCTATGACTCCCTCATCGTTTTCCAGATGTCCGCAAAGCAGGGCGCTGTAACCTTTCTCCACGCTGCGCTGGCTAAACTGCTGGCAGAGCGCAGCGTTAATGGCCTTATTGCGCGCAACCACCATCAGCCCGGATGTGCCGAAATCCAGACGATGCACCAGCGTGCAGCCGGGAAAGGTCTGAACCAGACGATAGTGCACAGAATCGCGGTTTTGCGGATTTTTGCCCGAGAGGCTGAGCAGACCGGAAGGCTTATTGATCAGCAGCAGATGTTCATCCTGCCAGAGGATCGCAATGTCGTCGTGACACGGTGGGGCAATAAAAGAATCAATAATCGCAGACATCAGGCCGCCGGGCTGGAGAGTGGGAGCGGATGATAACGAAATGCGGGGGAAAAGAAAAACCCTCCCACCGGGCGGTGAGAGGGGGAAATCTTAGGCGGCAACCAGGCTGTCGATTGCGGCTTTCGCGTCGGTCTGTGCTTTGGTCGCCACTTCAGGACCGTAAGCGATACCTTCAGCGAACACGAAGTTCACGTCAGTGATGCCGATGAAGCCCAGGAACAGGCTCATGTACGGCGCTACCAGGTCGGTTGGGGTATCTTTGTGGATACCGCCACGGCTGGTCAGCACGATAGCGCGTTTACCTTTCACCAGACCTTCAGGGCCATTTTCGGTGTAACGGAAGGTTACGCCAGCGCGAGCCACCAGGTCGAAATAGTTCTTCAACTGGGTCGGGATGTTGAAGTTGTACATTGGGGCGTTGATCACGATAACGTCGTGCGCCTGCAGCTCAGCAATCAGCTCGTCGGACAGGGCCAGTGCTTCCTGCTGACGTGGGCTCAGCGGCGCATCGCTCGGACGCAGCGCGCCAACCAGCTCGCCATCCAGCACAGGAATCGGGTTTGCAGCCAGGTCACGCACGGTGATTTCGTCAGCGGAATGCTGTTCACGCCACTGTTCAACGAAGTAATCAGACAGCTGACCAGACTGAGAGTACCCTGCCAGAATACTGGATTTCAAAACTAATACTTTGCTCATGGGTGATTCCTGTTGTTGCATTTGATTGAAGGGGGTTGCCCCGTTGCTTGTTGACACTCTATTCACAATCCTGCCACAGAGATAGCGCAATATATCGAAGTCTATGTTCGAATTTTTTGAATAAGGCGCGAAAGACGTCAATGTGGTACTCTATAGCCATCATTAAAAAGAGAGTTTATCAGGGCGTGTACTGCCCTTTAACGCTATGACAGAACAACAAAAATTCACCTTCCCGATGCTCCTGCAACAGCTCGATTCTCTGACGCTGCGCGACAAACAGCGCTTCGCCAGGCGTCTGCACGGCGTGAAGAAGGTTAAAAATCCTGATGCACAACAGGCCATTTACCAGGAGATGGCGAAAGAGATTGAACAGGCGGCAGGGAAAGTTGTGCTGCGCGAAGCCGCGCGTCCGGCGATTACCTACCCGGAAAACCTGCCCGTCAGCCAGAAGAAACAGGACATTCTTGAGGCCGTGCGCGACCACCAGGTGGTGATTGTCGCAGGCGAAACCGGTTCGGGAAAAACCACCCAGCTGCCGAAAATCTGTATGGAGCTTGGCCGCGGGATAAAAGGTCTGATTGGCCACACCCAGCCGCGTCGTCTGGCGGCGCGTACCGTCGCGAATCGTATTGCCGAAGAGCTGCAGACGGAGCCGGGCGGCTGCATCGGCTACAAGGTGCGCTTCAGCGATCATGTCAGCGATAACACCATGGTCAAGCTGATGACCGACGGTATTCTGCTGGCGGAAATTCAGCAGGATCGCCTGCTGATGCAGTACGACACCATCATCATCGATGAAGCGCACGAGCGCAGCCTGAACATCGACTTCCTGCTCGGTTACCTGAAAGAGCTGCTGCCGCGTCGCCCGGATCTGAAAGTCATCATCACCTCCGCAACCATCGACCCGGAACGCTTCTCGAAGCATTTCAACAACGCGCCGATTATCGAGGTGTCAGGACGCACGTATCCCGTGGAGGTGCGCTATCGCCCGATTGTTGAAGAGGCGGATGATACTGAGCGCGATCAGCTGCAGGCCATTTTTGATGCCGTTGACGAGCTGGGTAACGAAAGCGCGGGGGATATCCTGATCTTCATGAGCGGTGAGCGCGAAATCCGCGATACCGCTGACGCCCTCAGCAAACGCGACCTGCGCCACACGGAGATCCTGCCGCTATACGCGCGTCTGTCGAACAGCGAACAGAATCGCGTATTCCAGCCGCACAGCGGACGCCGCATCGTCCTGGCAACCAACGTGGCGGAAACCTCGCTCACCGTGCCGGGGATTAAATACGTTATCGATCCGGGGACGGCGCGCATCAGCCGCTACAGCTACCGCACCAAAGTCCAGCGCCTGCCGATTGAGCCCGTCTCCCAGGCCTCCGCCAATCAGCGTAAAGGCCGCTGCGGGCGTGTGTCGGAAGGGATCTGTATTCGCCTCTATTCCGAAGACGATTTCCTGTCGCGCCCGGAGTTTACCGACCCGGAAATTCTGCGCACCAACCTGGCGTCCGTTATCCTGCAGATGACCGCCCTGGGGCTGGGTGATATCGCGGCGTTTCCGTTCGTCGAAGCGCCGGACAAACGCAACATTCAGGACGGCGTACGTCTGCTGGAAGAGCTCGGGGCGATCACCACCGACGAGCAGGCGACGGTCTACAAGCTGACGCCGCTGGGCCGCCAGCTCAGCCAGCTGCCGGTCGACCCGCGCCTGGCGCGTATGGTGCTGGAAGCGCAGAAACACGGCTGCGTGCGCGAGGCGATGATCATTACCTCGGTGCTCTCCATTCAGGATCCGCGCGAGCGTCCGATGGACAAACAGCAGGCCTCTGACGAAAAACACCGCCGCTTCCACGATAAAGAATCCGATTTCCTCGCCTTTGTGAACCTGTGGAACTATCTCGGCGAGCAGCAGAAAGCGCTCTCCTCGAACCAGTTCCGTCGCCAGTGTCGCGTGGATTTCCTCAACTACCTGCGCGTGCGCGAGTGGCAGGATATCTACACCCAGCTTCGCCAGGTGGTGAAAGAGCTGGGCATCCCGGTCAACAGCGAACCGGCGGAGTACCGCGAAATCCATATCGCGCTGCTGACCGGCCTGCTGTCCCACATTGGGATGAAAGACGCCGAGAAGCAGGAGTATACCGGCGCGCGTAACGCCCGTTTCGCCATCTTCCCGGGTTCCGGCCTGTTCAAGAAGCCGCCGAAGTGGACCATGGTCGCGGAGCTGGTGGAGACCAGCCGCCTGTGGGGACGCATTGCCGCACGTATCGATCCAGAATGGGTTGAGCCAGTGGCGCAGCACCTGCTGAAACGTTCGTACAGTGAACCGCACTGGGAGCGCGCGCAGGGGGCGGTGATGGCGACCGAGAAAGTGACCGTTTACGGTCTGCCGGTGGTGGCCGCGCGTAAGGTCAACTATAGCCAGATCGATCCGGCGCTGTGCCGCGAGCTGTTTATCCGCCATGCGCTGGTGGAGGGCGACTGGCAGACGCGTCACGCGTTCTTCCGTGAAAACCTCAAACTGCGCGCCGAAGTGGAAGAGCTGGAGCATAAATCCCGCCGCCGCGACATTCTGGTGGATGATGAAGCGCTGTTCGAGTTTTACGACCAGCGCATCAGCCACGACGTCATCTCCGCCCGCCACTTCGACAGCTGGTGGAAGAAGGCCAGCAAAGAGACGCCGGACCTGCTCAACTTCGAAAAGAGCATGCTGATTAAAGAGGGGGCGGAGTCGGTCAGCAAACTCGACTACCCGAACTTCTGGCACCAGGGCAACCTCAAGCTGCGTCTTACCTATCAGTTTGAGCCGGGGGCAGACGCGGACGGCGTGACCGTCCACATTCCGCTGCCGCTGTTAAACCAGGTGGATGAGAGCGGGTTTGAATGGCAGATCCCTGGCCTGCGTCGCGAGCTGGTGATTGCGCTGATCAAATCCCTGCCGAAACCGGTGCGCCGCAATTTTGTGCCTGCGCCAAACTACGCGGAAGCATTTTTAGGCCGTGTTACGCCGCTGGAGTTGCCGCTGCTGGATGCGCTGGAGCGTGAGTTCCGCCGCATGACCGGGACCACCATTGACCGCGAAGACTGGAACTGGGATCAGGTGCCCGATCACCTGAAAATCAGCTTCCGCGTGGTGGATGACAAGAACAAAAAGCTGATGGAAGGGCGTTCGCTCGGCGAGCTGAAAGAGGCGCTGAAAGGCAAAGTTCAGGAGACGCTCTCTGCGGTGGCGGATGACGGCATTGAGCAGAGCGGGCTGCATATCTGGAGCTTTGGTCAGCTTCCGGAAAGCTACGAGCAGAAGCGCGGTAACTACAAAGTGAAGGCCTGGCCGGCGCTGGTGGACGAGCGCGACAGCGTGGCGATCAAGCTTTTTGATAACCCGCAGGAACAGCAGCAGATGATGTGGCGCGGGCTGCGTCGCCTGCTTCTGCTGAACATCCCGTCGCCGATCAAGTACCTGCACGAGAAGCTGCCGAACAAAGCCAAGCTGGGGCTGTACTTTAACCCGTACGGTAAAGTTCTGGATCTGATTGACGACTGCATCTCCTGCGGTGTGGACAAACTTATCCACGAGGCGGGCGGCCCGGTCTGGACGGAAGAGGGCTTTGCCCAGCTTCATGAAAAGGTGCGTGCGGAGCTGAACGACACCGTGGTGGACATTGCGAAGCAGGTGGAGCAGATCCTCACCACCGTGTTCAACATCAACAAGCGCCTGAAAGGGCGCGTGGATATGACCATGGCGCTGGGGCTGTCGGACGTGAAGGCGCAGATGGCGGGGCTGGTGTATCGCGGGTTTGTTACCGGCAACGGCTTTAACCGTCTCGGCGATACGCTGCGTTATCTGCAGGCGATTGAAAAACGTCTGGAGAAAATGGCCATCGACCCGCATCGCGACCGCGCCCAGATGCTGAAAGTGGAGAGCGTCCAGCAGGCGTGGCAGCAGTGGCTGAACAAACTGCCTCCTGCGCGCCGCGACGATGAAGACGTTCAGGGGATCCGCTGGATGATTGAGGAGCTGCGAGTCAGCTTCTTTGCCCAGCAACTCGGTACGCCGTATCCGATTTCGGATAAGCGTATTCTGCAGGCGATGGAGCAGATTTCCGCTTAAAACCCGGTTTTCTCCCTCTCCCTGTGGGAGAGGGCTGGGGTGAGGGCATCGGGCCGCACAGGCCTCACCCGTTCACAATCGCCAGCGTAAACCCATCCCACCCCTTAACCCCCACCGTTTGCAGTGCGGTGGCGGTTAAGCGCGGGTTATCTCCAGTCATCTCGATAAACCGACGCACGCCCTGCACCCGCGCGTCGTCGCTTTGCCCGTTAATCACTTCGCCCTCGCGCACCACGTTATCGCCGATGATCAACGTACCCGGACGGGAGTAGTGCAGCGCCCATTCCAGATAGCCGGGATTGTTTGGCTTATCGGCATCAATAAAGATCAGGTCGAACGGCGGAATGTCACCGAACTTTTCAAGAGAGTTCAGGGCCGGGCCTTCAATCAATTCAATGCGTTCGTTTAGCCCCGCGAGGTTGATATTCTGGCGCGCAACGTCGGCATGCGTAGGATCGGCCTCAAGCGTAATCAGCTTTCCGTCCGGCGGCAGCGCGCGTGCCATCCAGATGGAGCTGTAAGCCCCCAGTGTACCGATCTCCAGAACACGCCGCGCCTGCGTCATGCGCACGAACAGCGCCAGCAGTTGACCCTGATTGGCCGCTACATCATGTTCGGGGAGTCCGGCGCGTTTGTTATTTTCCAGGACCTGATTAAGGATGTCATCTTCAGGAATAAGCGACGAAATCATGAAATTATCGACTGCAGACCACTGTTGTTGCATACATTGACTCCTTGCGGGTAATCGCCGGGTGACGGCTGCGCCTTACCCGGCCTACGGGACGAAATCCAGGCCCGGTAAGCGCAGCGCCACCGGGCATGTCTTCAGGCACTGACCCAGCCGCCGCCCAGCGCTCTGTACAAATCAATCTGCGCCAGCAGCAGGTTATTTTTCACCTGCACAACGCTGGTCTGGACCGAGAACAGCGTGCGCTGCGCATCCAGCACGTCGAGATAAGATGAATAGCCGTTGCGATAGCGGTTCTGCGCAATGCGCAGGGTCTCCCGGGCGACATCTTGCTGGGCAAGCAGCTCCGTCAGCTGTTCCTGATAGCGCGTAATGGCATCAAGGCTGTTGTTCACTTCGGCAAACGCGTTTCGCACGGTTTTCTCATAGGCGTACAGCGCCTGGTTACGCTGGGACTGAGAAATATCCACCTGCGCATTCAGCGCCTGGCGGTTCAGGAGCGGGGCGAGAATACTTCCCCCTGCGCTCCAGAGCTGCAGCGGGTTATCCAGCAGGCCGGAAAGCGTGCGATCCTGTATCGATCCGCTTGCGGTGAGATTGAACGACGGCAGCAGGCTGGCGCGCGACGCGGCAAGCGAGGCATCCGCTGCCACCAGCTGTCGTTCGGCCTGGACGATATCCGGGCGGCGGTTCAGCAGCGCAGATGGAAGCTGTGATGGCAATTTCAGCGGTGTCAGCGCCGCAAAGCTTTCGCTGCGCGCCACGTCGCCCGGGTTACTTCCCAGCAGCAGGCTCAGGGCATTCTCCTGCTGTGCAATCTGATGCTGCAGCACCGGAACCTGCGCCCGGGTTGAACGGAGTTCGGAATCCGATTGCATCAGCTCCAGGCGTGAGCTGTAGCCCGTCTCAAACTGACGCTTCGCGAGGTTAAATGCCTCTTCGCGTGATTTCAGCGTGGACTCGGTTACCCGCAGCTGTTCGTCAAGGGCGAGCAGGGTGACATACCCGGATGCCACGGACGACGCGACGGTTAAATCCGCGGCGCCAGCGGCGGCTTTTTGCGCCTCCAGCGAGGCTTCGGCAGCACGAGACGTGCTGCGGTTGACGCCCCAGATATCCACGTCATAGCTCGCCGTCAGGCTCCCTCTGTACAGCGTGCCGTAAACCGGCAGCCCGGTCGCGGCGGACTGCGAACGGGCGCGTGTCCCGGTTATGCCGGCATCGAGCGAGGGAAACAGGCTGCCGTCGGCAGCATAGACCCGCGCCTGATATTCGTTTATCCGTTCGCGGGCGATCAGGACATCGCTGTTATGCCCAAGCGCCTGGTCCACATAGCGGTTCAGGTGGTTATCATGAAAATTGCGCCACCAGAGCTGCTCCGTCGGGCTGGCAGGGCCGGAGACAGTGCGCCATTGCGTGGGGATGTGCAGCGTCGGCTGAGCCGGTTTGACATCAACGGACTGGCATCCGGCCAGCATGACCGCCACCACCAGCGCGGCTATCGGGCGAAGGATCATTACTTCGCCTCCCGCGTATCAATGGTCACCTGTACCGACATGCCCGGACGCAGCCGCGCGGAATCTTCTGGCTTACCGAGCACCTCAATGCGCACCGGAATACGCTGGGCAATTTTGACAAAGTTCCCGGTGGCGTTATCCGGCGTGATGGCGCTGAATTCTACGCCGGTTGCCGGAGAGATGCTCTCCACGCGACCCTGATAGGCTTTGTTATTGAGGGCATCGACGGTGAATTTCACCGGCTGGCCGACGCGCAGCTCCGCGAGCTGGGTCTCTTTAATATTGGCGATGACCCAGTGCTGCGGCGGCACCAGGGTGGTGAGGTGGGTCCCGGCAGTCACGTAGGCACCGAGACGCACGGCGATCTGACCAAGCTGGCCGTCGCGCGGGGCCACAATACGCGTGTTTTGCAGATCGATCTGCGCCAGCTCCAGCGCCGCTTTGGCATTTTCAACATCCGCTTCCAGCGCACCGCGGTTCACAATCACCGTCTGTAGATCCTGACGCGACATCTCAAGCGCGGCTTTCGCCTGGTCGATATCCGCGCTGCCCTGGGCGGCGCTGGCCAACGCCGCGTCGCGTTCACGAATGGAAAGCGAACCGTCAGCCGTCAGCTCTTTCACCCGCTTTAAATCCGCCTGGGTTTTCAGGCTCTGGGCGCGGGCATTTTTCAGCGCGGCGTCATTTTTGGCGATGACGGCCTCAGCGCTTTTACGCTGCTGCAGATTGTTATTCAGGGCGGCAATTTTCATCGCCAGCTGGGCCTCGGCCTGATGCACCCGCTGACGATAAATACGGTCATCAATCTGCAGCAGCAGGTCGCCTTTTTTGACCTGGACAAAGTCCTGAACGTGCACCTCAGTGATATAACCGTTCACCTGCGGGCTGATAAACGTCGTCTGGCCGCGCACGTAAGCGTTGTCGGTAAACTGGGCATGGCGGGTGAATGGCGGAAGCTGCCACGCGTAAAGGATCACCAGCACGCCGACGATACCGATGGCGGCGGCAGTGAAAACGGAAACAATGCGCACATTTTTGCGGGTGTTGGCCTGCTCTTTGGCGGCATCCTGCTGACTCATAAACTCTCCAGAAATATTTCAATTATTTGTTGCCGGTGGCGTTCTTGAGCGCCATACGGGCAGTGATGCGCAGGCGCAGCAAGCGCCATAAAATCCAGACCAGCGTGGCGGCAGCGATACTGGCGGTCAGAAGATAAGTATCGTTATAAGCCAGAATATTCGCTTCCAGGCTGGTGACCGTTTGCAGCTGCGTGATCGCCTGGGTGCCCAGCAGCGCGCTGTCGCCAATCAGGCTTTTGTACATCTGGGTATAAAGCTGGATCCGCTCGTTGACCAGCGGGTTGAGCGTGGTGAGCTGGTCCGCCAGCAGGCTGGAGTGGTACTTCTCGCGCCAGGTCTGGAAGGTACCGAGAATAGCGGAGCCCAGCAGACCACCGAGGTTCTGGCTCATGCCAAACATGACCGAGAAGCTGACCAGGTTGCGCGGGTCGGCGATCACACCGCCGATCGCGGCCAGCATCGCCGGAGCCAGGAAGAAGGCGCTGCCAAAGCCCAGCAGGAACTGGCTCAGCATCAGCTGATCCGGTCGGGTCAGATTGTTGGACTGGCTGTCCAGCAGCGAGGCAACAATCATCAGCGCCAGCGAGGTGATTATCGGCCACGCCAGTTTCGTCGGCTTGATGGTGAGACAGCTGGTGACGATCCCGCAGACGATACCGGCGAAAATGGACCACGCCAGATGCGTCATCTGCTCGTTCTGTAAGCCCACGTACTGCAGCCAGCCGATGACGCCGGTATTTTGCTCGGCCAGCACGATACGGATCAGCAGCATGATGAGCCCAAGACGAACGATGCTGCCGCTCGACAGCCAGCGGGTGTTGAGCAGCGGGTTGCTGCGGTTATGCTCAAAGACGATGGCCGCCACAATGAGCACCAGCGATAGCGCCAGCGACCAGCCGATCCACGGCGCCTCGAACCACCAGTCAAGACGGCCTAAAGAGAGTACGGCGCAGAGCAGGGCCATTCCAGGGGCCATTAAAAAGAAGGTGATAAAGTCTTTTTTCTCAAAAACTTTTCGTCGGTCACCCGGAGGCAGTTTTAAGGCTATCACGCAGGCGAGGGAGATCAGCGCCAGCCCCAGTTCGAAGAAATAGAGCCCGCGCCACTCGTCCAGCTGCAGCAGCTCGGTCGAAAACAGGCGGGCGAGAGGGATGGCGAGTGACGATCCGGTGATGCCGATAGTCAGCGCTTTCAGGCGATGTTTCGCCGGCCAGGCCTGGATCTGGTAGTAAATCCCCAGCGAGCTGAGCGCGGCGGCCACCATGCCGTGCGCGGCGCGGACCATCAGCGCCGAGCTGAGATCGTTAACAAAGAGGTGGAAAAAGGTGACCAGCACATACAGCACCAGAAAACCTTCCGTAAAGGCGCGCAAACCGTACTGCTGGCGGAACTTCACCAGCAGCAGGTTAATGGAAATGTTGGTCATCACATAGACCGCCGGTAACCAGGCGATTTCAGTAGACCAGGCGCCGAAGGTACCCTGCAGATTTTGCAGGTTGGCGGTGACCACCGCATTGCCCAGGGCACCCGTCAGGCAGACCAGCAGGCCAACGACGCCGTAGGCAACCCGTTTGGGCGTACTGTGGTTTGGCGTGGAGGGTGACCCCAGCAGTGCCGGTTTCTCGTGTGGCTGCCACTCGCGAGGAGCATAAGGGTCGCGTTCGGGCAGGCGCATAACGTTGTTTACCTTTGAAAAAATTGAAAAATTAACGGGCTCGCGATTCTACGTCTGCCTTAAATCATAATTCAAGTGAATATGATTTACGCATGTTAATCAAATGTTGAATAAGAAGTTTAAGGAAAAAGAGCGGCCTGACCAGACGAACTTTAGCCATGAAAGCCTGTTTTGCGGCGCTAAGTGCGGTACGCTAACCGCAGATGCTGTAAGGAGATGATGATGATACCGACTTTTTTCCCCTGCGTGCCCGCTGACACGCTAAGTGCCATTAACACCGTAGGACACTGGCTGGCACAGGATGACCTGCAGCCGGGGCAGCCCGTTGATTTGGTCATTCTGGCGGGTAATGCTGTCATTCCTGCCATTGATGCCGCCTGTCGCCTGGCGGCCGAGCAGGGTGTGCCTTTGATGATTAGCGGGGGAATAGGACATTCCACCTCCTTCCTCTATGCCGCTGTTGCCAGACACCCGCACTATCACATCGTCCCCACGGCAGGCCGTGCGGAGGCGGCCATTCTGGCCGATATCGCCCGTCAGTTCTGGCATATTCCGGCAGAGCGCATTTTTGTGGAAGAGCAGTCAACCAACTGTGGTGAGAACGCACGGTTTAGCCGGGCGTTGATGAAACATCTTCATCTTGCTCCTGAACGCGTGCTGGTGGTGCAGGACCCCACCATGCAGCGGCGCACAATGGCAACGTTTGCCCGTGTATGCCGGGATGAACCTGCCGCACCAGAATGGATAAGCCATCCCGGATTGACACCCGTGTTACGTAACAGCAACGATGGACTGGTCTTCAGCGGGAGAGGGGAAGGGCTGTGGCCGGTTGAACGCTATTTGTCACTGGTACTGGGTGAACTGCCGCGTCTGCGCGACGATGTTAACGGTTACGGACCGGCCGGGCGTGATTTTATCGCCCATGTGACGATACCCGCGCAGGTGGAAACCGCATGGCAAATCTTACGTAACGATGCGATTCTGACAGAGGCGCTCGCGAGCCGCGCCCTGCTGTAAATCACTGCCCGTTTGCATCACCTTTACTGCAAACGGGCAGGTTTCCGGTTACAGTGCAGCAAACTTGTCCAGCGTACGCACCAGCTGGGTGACAAAACCATATTCGTTGTCATACCAGGCGACCGCTTTCACCAGCTGCAGATCGCCAGCCTCACTGACCTCCGTCTGCGTGGCGTCAAATACCGAACCGTAATGCGAGCCGATCACATCCGACGACACAATCTCTTCATCGGTATAGCCAAAGGATTTGTTGCCCTGGGTCGCTTTTTTTAGCGCGGCGTTGATCTCCTCAACCGTCACTTTTTTCCCCAGAACAGCGACCAGCTCGGTTACCGAACCGGTTTTGACCGGCACGCGCTGGGCGTGGCCTTTGAGTTTACCGCTGAGGGCCGGGATCACCAGGCCAATGGCTTTCGCGGCCCCTGTCGTGTGCGGAATGATGTTCTCTGCCGCGGCGCGCGAGGCGCGCAGATCTTTCCCGCGCGGGCCATCCACCAGCGCCTGCGTACCGGTATAGGCGTGAATGGTGGTCATGGTACCGACTTTAATTTCAAAGGCGTCGTGCAGGGCTTTTGCCAGCGGGGCGAGGCAGTTGGTGGTGCAGGAGGCGACGGAGATAATGGTATCACTGGCGTCGAGGGTATCGTCGTTCACGTTAAAGACAATGGTTTTCATCTCGCCCGCAGGGGCGGAGATCAGCACCTTTTGGGCACCCGCATCCAGATGCGCCCGGGATTTCTCTTCAGAGGTATAAAAACCGGTGCATTCGACGACGATATCCACCCCGGCGGCTTTCCAGGGGATATGTCGGGCCTCTTTTTCGGCGTACACTGCGATCGTTTTGCCATCCACAATCAGCGCGTCTTCGGTGAAATCCACACTCCACGGGAAACCGCCGTAGTTAGAGTCATGCCTGAGCAGATAGGCCAGCACTTTGGGCGAGGTAAGATCGTTGATGGCGACGACGGTGTTGCTGTCCTGGGTTTCAAGCAGGCGACGAAGGACGAGACGTCCGATGCGCCCGAATCCGTTAATGCCAATTTTACTCATGGTGTTCTCCTGTAAACGTGTCGGTGCGACAGTTTGAACTCATCCAGGCTTAGACCATGACGGGCAGGGCGGCAATTGAAGATGCTTCATGCGCGAGGAAGTATTTGAAAAACCATACAGTAAAGTTAATGAATTTTTAAGGAAAGGAGATTATGTTGGCGCGGTGACTGTTTTTTTTCAGGAAATCCCATGCGTACTAAATATACAAGCCTGCAGATTGCGATTCACTGGCTGGTGTTTCTGTTAATCATCGTCGCCTACTGCGCGATGGAGTTCAAAGGCTTCTTCCCGCGAACTGCACGCCCGGCGATCAATATGATCCACGTGTCATGCGGTATCAGTATCCTGGTGCTGATGGTGACACGTCTGCTGGTGCGTCTGAAATTCCGTGCGCCACCGATTCAACCGAAACCAAAAGCGATGGTGACGGGCCTTTCCCATCTGGGGCATCTGGTGGTGTATCTGCTGTTTATTGCGCTGCCGCTGATTGGCATTGTGATGATGTACAACCGGGGGAGCGACTGGTTTGCTTTTGGTATGACGATGCCGCACGCGGCGGAGTCCAATTTTGACCTGGTTGATACGCTGAAAGAGTGGCACGAGACGCTGGCAAATCTGGGCTATTTTGTGATTGGCCTGCATGCCGCCGCAGCGTTGATGCATCACTACTTCTGGAAGGACAATACGCTTCTTCGCATGATGCCGAAAAAGCGTCAGTAGCCTTTAACGCATGCCGGGTGGCGCTGCGCTTACCCGGCCTACATTTGCATCGTAGCCGCCACCCGGCTTGTTTTTAACCCAGCAGAGCACGCTCTTCAGCCGTTAACGCCAGCGGCTGCGTTGACCCCGTCTCCGACGATTTCACTGCCGCTTCCAGCACCGCCATCACCGCTAACGCCTCAACCGGATGCACCGGGTTGGCGATCTTCCCGAGCAGGGCATCGCGCACGTTGATGTAATACTGGCGCTGATCGCCTTTCGGCGTGGTAATGGTCTGCGGCGCGCCATCAGCCCCATAGAACACCATGCTGTCGCTATCTTCCCCCCAGGCTTCACTGCCTGGAATGACGCCAGACAGCAGTTGCGCCTCCTGCTGGTCGATGCGGGCTTTCACCACGCTGCCCTTGTCCCCGTGGACGGTAAAACGTGCTGTTCCGCCAGCCACCAGCATGCTGGCGTGCAGAATGACCTTATGCTCCGGGTAGTTCAGGACCACGTGCGCCCAGTCGTTAACTTCTGCGCCGTCGCGCAGTGTCGCAATATTCCCCTGCACCGTCTGCGGCAGGCCAAAGAGCTGCAGCGTCTGGTCGATCAGGTGCGGACCCAGGTCAAACCACAGACCGCTCCCTGGGACATTCTGCTCACGCCAGCGCACGCGCACTTCCGGGCGGAAGCGGTCGATGTGCGACTCCAGATGTTTAACCTTGCCGAGCGTGCCTTGCTCAATAATCTGCTTAATGCCGAGGAAATCGCTGTCCCAGCGGCGGTTGTGGAAGACGGAGAGCAGTAGCTGCTTTTCATCCGCCAGGGCGATAAGATCCCGGGCTTCCTGCATATCAAGCGTGAAGGGCTTATCGACGACCACATGTTTCCCTGAATTCAGGGCCAGGGTTGCCAGCGGGGCATGCGTGGCATTTGGGGAGGCGATCACCACCAGATCGACGTCCGGGTGCTGAATCGCCTCTTCCGGCGTGGCCACCACCTGCACGTCAGGCAGATCGCGTTTCACCTTCTCTTCATCCCGGGAAGAGACCACGGCCAGCCTGATGCCGTCCACAGACTGGATCAGCGGAGCATGGAACGTTTTACCGACGAATCCATACCCGATCAGCGCAATGTTGATTGTTTGAACTGTACTCATGACCTTCTCCACGTTATTACGCGCACACCGTTACCTGCAATGCGCCAGGGTCCCCAAGCTCAGGCCAGGGACGATCTAAAAAGAGTTGTTGAATGCCGGATAGCCCCGAAACCAGATACGGTTCACAGCGGTTGACTTTCAGATGGTCGGCGACAATCCAGTGGGCATGACTCGCGGCAAGCATCGCGCGTTTAACCTCGGCATCCGCTTCTTTACCGGCACTCAGGCCGAGTTCGGCATGAATGGCGCATGCGCCGAGAATGGCGATATCTGCCCGATACCGGGACAGCAGCGACAACGTTGCACTTCCGGCGAACAGGCGTTGTTTTGGGTCCCATTTCCCGCCGAGCAGGATCAGTTCAATGTCTTCCCGCTCGCTAAAATGCTGGGCGATATCAAGCGACGTGGTAATGACGGTCAGCGGCCCCTGAAGGAAGGTGGCGACCGCCATCACCGTGCTTCCGGCATCCAGAAACAAGGTGGAACCCGGGGGAACCTGCTGTGCGACCTGTTTACCCAGGCGCTGTTTGGTTTCCGGCAGCAGCGTGTTGCGGCCCTGACGATTCATGGCGGAGAGATTCAGGGCGATGGCCCCGCCGTGGTTTTTCTGCGCCAGGCCCTGGTTTTCCAGGTCGGTCAAATCCCGACGGATGGTGTCGGCTGATACCTGCAGCTTCTCTGCCAGTTCGGTGATGCTGGCCTGGCCTTGCTCACTGAGGAGATCGAGGACGTAGCGTTGACGAGCGGTTTTGTGCATGGGCTGCAATCCTGCAAAATGTCGCAATAGTTTGCATAATACAGCATTTTGACGCAGAGGGAAGAACGATGTCGGGAGCAAACAGGAGAAAGGGGGAGCGACAGGCAGAGGGCGAAAAAAAAGCCCCGAAGGGCCTTTGATTATTTGCGACCCAGCAACAGGCCGAGAACAATACCCACCGCTCCCGCGGCGATAAGGCCGGTGAGGGGGTTATTTCTGACAGCTTCAGTGACATCGGAGACGGCATCGCTGGCCTGTGCGGCATACTTTTTAGCGGCACCTTTTACCTGATGTTTTGGTGAATCCACGAACTCACCAAACTGCTGCTGCGCTGAACCTGTCAGTTCATCAAGCTTATTTTTTGCTTTGTCTTCAGCAAACTGGGTGTTTTTATCAGTACCGAAATCAGACATTGTGCCTCCTTTTGTTAACAGGTAAAGGATAGCCTCTCTTAACAGATGTGAGGCCCGCAGGGCTAAATTCGGCCCGCAATGCGGCTGTTTTCGGATATCTCTGTGCCTGAAACGACACAACACGCGACGCCGCTATTCGGCAAATTTCAGTAGGGCTTCGCCATCCAGACGATAACGCACCCACTCAGACTGCGGCAGTGCCCCAATGCTCAGGTAAAAGTTGATGGCGGGCTGGTTCCAGTCCAGCACGCTCCATTCAAGGCGACCGCACTGCCGTTGTACGGCGAGTTGCGCGATATGTTTCAGCAGTGCTTTTCCCGCACCCAGGCCGCGATACGCCGGGGAAATATACAGATCTTCCATATAAATCCCGTTGCGGCCAAGCCAGGTTGAATAGCTGGTGAAGAACACGGCATAGCCAGCAACTTGTCCTTCACACTCAACGATCAACGCTTCGGTTTTACTGCCTTCGCCAAAGAGTGTTTCCCGGATCTCATCCGGGGTGGTGACGACGGCTTCCGGCGCTTTCTCATACACTGCCAGTTCATAGATCATGGCGTAAATGGCCGCTGCATCGTCGGGACGGGCCTGGCGAAGGGTGATATTCATGGTTTTTCCTGCTTTTTTGGCTGTGTGTTGATTGATGGCGTTAAGCATACGGAGTATTGTCCGAAGAATTAAGTGCAATGAAATCAACCAATGATGAATATTATGCATCCGGCCCTGAGACGTCTTGATTTAAACCTGCTGCCTGTTTTTGATGCGATATATCGCCACCGCTCTGTTCGGCTGGCCGCTGACGAGCTGGCGATGAGCACGTCCGCACTCAGCCATGCGCTGTCGCGTTTACGTACGACCCTGAACGATCCGCTCTTTTTTCGCGAAGGGCACCGCATGTCCCCCAGCGTGTATGCCTCTCAACTCGCACCTTCCATTGCTTCCGCCTTATCGTTCCTCAACCACGAGTTAACGCCGCAGCCGCCGTTTGACCCGGCCAGTAGTACTGAGACCTTACAGATTGCGATTACCGATTTTACCGCGCTGTGCATTTTCCCGGCCCTGATGCACACCCTGCAGCTGTCTGCCCCGGGATTACGTTTTGAATTGCGCTACCTGCCGCACAGCCCGGCGCTGACGGAACTGCTGGCGGGCGAGGTGGATCTGGCGCTGGGATTTAGTACGCCGGAGGATACCCGACATCCGGAACTGGAAGAGATCGGCTGGTTTGAAGATGAGTATGTGGTCATCAGCAGCGCGAGCCGAACGCGGCTGACGCTGGAGGATTATCTCGCGGCCCGACATCTGGTGGTCACGCCATGGAATGAGAAACAGGGCGTTCTGGATGTGCGGCTCGAGCAGTTAGGCTATACCCGACACATTGCGATCAAAACGCCGTCGATGCTCAGCGCGCCATTTATCGTGGCGGAAAGCGATCTGCTGATGGCCATTCCACGGTATGCGGCCGAGAAGCTGATGGCGGCAGTGGATATTAAAATTTTTGACTTACCGTTCTCAATACGAAGATTTGAGGTGAAAATTTACTCCCATAAACGCAGCGGTCAGCGGGGCGCGACACGCTGGCTTAAGGAAGAACTGCAAACGCTGGCGCAGGCTTGCAGGGGAGAGTAGGCCAGGCAAGCGCAGCGCCACCCGGCAAGCAAGGGGGTATCGCAATATTCCAGGCGTGGAGACTGTTAATCTTGCTAATTATGGAGAAGTTATACTGGCCGTATATCGTTGTGCGGCAGCAATCGCCCTGTCGTCAAAAATATACTGTTCGAAATGATGGCTCGCATCGGTGACGCGATAAATTTTCCATTTACCGTCTTCATTACGCAGATACACGTTTAACCGCTGTTTTTGCCCATTACCTGTACCCAGGTCGACGTTAACAACTTTTCCGGACACCGAGTTTATCGCATTGCTTACGCTTAGGTCAGGGATCCACTCCGCCGCATAGTCCTGCGTATAGGTAAAATAATCAGAACCGATAATTTCTTGTTCGTAGAGAGAGGAAATTTTCTGCAGTCGGGAGAGCGTGTCATGCGCAATATAGTCACGCATTTTTGGTGAATCGAGATTATCTTCTTTGCTGTCTGTAACGAAAGCAGTGAGGTAAAACTGGTAAAAGTCATGAGTACGTTTTTCCGGCGCATCCATTTGTGTTGAACATCCCGTAAGAAACAGGCACATCAAGAGAACGTTACGCATCAGCTTTTCCTGTAAATTTTGTAAGGAGGGCGTGCGGAGCGATATCCCGGGCCACTCCACATATCTCTTTGTCTGAAGTATGAAAACGTCAGTAAACAACGAGAGTATCAATTCGCTTAGGCAATTAATGTTATTAAAAGATCATATATTTCAATTTGTTATGCCTTTGTTTGATTTATCTGTGCGACTGATGTGTTGCCGACGATGTGCTGTTGTTATTGCCACCCATAAAGACAGGTTTACATCATCAGATAACTAAAATACCATACCCCCCTATAGTATCAGGAGGGCGTATGCCGCATTCACCCGAAGATAAAAAACGTATTCTTACCCGCGTCCGTCGCATTCAGGGCCAGGTTGAGGCCCTTGAACGCGCGCTGGAGTCGGGCGACCCCTGTCTGGCCATTCTGCAGCAAATTGCCGCCGTGCGCGGGGCTGCCAATGGCCTGATGGGCGAAATGGTCGAAATTCACCTTAAAGATGAGCTGGTGACGGGGGAAACCACGCCGGATCAGCGAGCCGTACGCATGGCGGAAGTCGGCCATTTGCTGCGCGCTTATCTAAAATAAACCCACACACCCCACAATAAGGGAAGACAATATGAAATCTCGCGCTGCAGTTGCATTTGGACCCGGCCAGCCGCTCAAAATCGTTGAAATCGACGTCGCGCCGCCCAAAAAAGGCGAAGTGCTGATCAAAATCACCCATACCGGCGTATGCCACACCGATGCGTTTACGCTGTCCGGTGACGATCCGGAAGGCGTCTTCCCGGCGGTGCTCGGCCATGAAGGGGGCGGGATTGTGGTGGAAGTGGGCGAGGGCGTGACCAGCCTGAAACCAGGCGATCACGTGATCCCTCTGTACACGGCGGAATGCGGCGAGTGTAAGTTCTGTAAATCCGGTAAAACCAATCTCTGCCAGGCGGTTCGCGCCACCCAGGGGAAAGGGCTGATGCCGGACGGTACCACCCGCTTCTCGTACAACGGCGAACCTGTCTATCACTACATGGGCACCAGCACCTTCAGCGAATACACCGTTTGCGCGGAGATCTCGCTGGCGAAGGTCAATCCGCAGGCGCCGCTGGATAAAGTCTGCCTGCTGGGCTGCGGTGTCACCACCGGCATTGGCGCGGTGCATAACACGGCAAAAGTGAAAGAGGGCGACACCGTGGCGGTATTCGGGCTTGGCGGCATCGGTCTGGCGGTGATTCAGGGCGCGGTTCAGGCGAAAGCCGGTCGCATCATCGCGGTTGACACCAATCCGGAGAAATTCAAACTGGCGGGTGAAATGGGTGCGACTGATTTTGTGAACCCGAAAGATCACGACAAGCCGATTCAGGACGTCATCGTCGAGATGACCGACGGCGGCGTTGACTTCAGCTTCGAATGTATTGGCAACGTTAACGTCATGCGCTCCGCGCTTGAGTGCTGCCACAAAGGCTGGGGCGAGAGCATCATCATCGGCGTGGCCGGTGCAGGCCAGGAGATTAAAACCCGTCCCTTCCAGCTGGTCACCGGGCGCGTGTGGCGCGGTTCCGCCTTTGGCGGCGTGAAGGGCCGTACCCAGCTTCCGGGGATGGTTGAAGACGCCATGGTCGGCAAGATCCAGCTCGACCCGTTCATTACCCACCGTTTACCGCTGGAGCAGATCAACGAAGCGTTCGATCTGATGCACGAAGGAAAATCTATCCGTACCGTGATTCATTTCGGCGACAAGTAACTCTTCTGCCAGCGGTTTTTCGCCGCTGGCGTTGCTTTAATATTCTTCTCTAAAGTGTGACCAGTGCGGCGTTTTTAGCCGTAATCTAAATCTCTGCCGTGCCGATGACTATCTGACAGGCGTGTTTTTACGCATCTTACCTACAAGAGAGTCGACGGTCATGGACAACACTACTTCGATGCCAGCGCAGCGCAAGCTGAGCTTCTTGCATCACATCAGGCTGGTTCCGCTGTTTTCCTCCATTCTCGGTGGCATTATTCTGCTTTTTGCCTTGAGCTCGGGTCTGGCAGGGTATTTCCTGTTACAGGCCGATAACGATCAGCAGGATGTTACATCCGAAATTCAGGTGCGTATGGGGCTGTCGAACAGCTCAAACCACCTGCGAACTGCGCGCATTAACATGATCCACGCCGGTGCGGCCAGCCGTATCGCAGAGATGGATGCCATGAAGCAGAACATCCGCGAGGCGGAAACGCGGATTAAGCAGTCCCAGGATAGCTTTACCGCCTACATGAACCGTTCCGTGCGCACCTCTGCCGACGAAGCGCTGGATACTGACCTGAAAGCGCGCTACGACGCCTATATCGCGGGCCTGCAGCCGATGGTCAAATTTGCCAAAAACGGTATGTTCGAGGCGATCATCAACCACGAAAACGAAACGGCGCGTCCGCTGGACGACGCCTACAACGCCGTGTTGCTGAAGGCGATTAAGATCCGTACCGATCGCGCCAATGCGCTAACGGCGCAGGCGCACAGCCGCACGCAATTGGGGCTGATGTTTATGGTCGGCGCGTTTGCGCTGGCGCTGGTGCTGACGGCGATGACCTTTGTTGTGCTGCGCCGCACGGTGATCAACCCGCTGCAGCGTGCCGCAAAACGCATCGAAAATATCGCCAAAGGCGACCTGACAATGCCGGATGACGTGGCCGGACGCAGCGAAATCGGCCGTCTGACGCGCGATCTGCAAACCATGCAGCACTCCCTTGAAAACACCGTCGGCACCGTCCGTCAGGGGGCGGAGGAGATCTACCGTGGCACCAGCGAGATTTCAGCCGGCAATACCGATCTCTCTTCCCGTACCGAGCAGCAGGCGGCGGCCATTGAGCAGACCGCCGCCAGCATGGAACAGCTGACCGCGACGGTGAAACAGAACGCCGATAACGCCCACCATGCCAGCAAGCTGGCGGAAGATGCCTCCGGGAAAGCCAGCCGCGGCGGTCAGATGGTTTCCGGAGTGGTCAAAACCATGGGCAATATTTCCAGCAGTTCGAAGAAGATCTCCGAGATTACCGCGGTCATTAACAGCATTGCGTTCCAGACCAATATCCTGGCGCTGAACGCGGCGGTAGAAGCCGCGCGTGCGGGCGAGCAGGGGCGCGGTTTTGCCGTGGTGGCAAGCGAAGTCCGAACGCTTGCAAGCCGCAGTGCGAATGCCGCAAAAGAGATCGAAAGCCTGATCAACGAATCGGTTTCGCTGATTGACCAGGGCTCCGGAGAAGTGGTTGCCGCCGGTAATACCATGAATGAAATTGTCGAAGCGGTGAAACGCGTAACCGACATCATGCTGGAGATCGCCGCCGCGTCCGATGAGCAGAGCCGCGGTATCGTACAGGTCAGTCAGGCGATTTCTGAGATGGATAAAGTGACCCAGCAGAATGCCTCGCTGGTGGAAGAAGCCTCTGCCGCGGCGGCGTCTCTGGAAGAACAGGGCGCACGTCTGACCGAGGCGGTCGGCGCGTTTCGTCTGAGCGGCGCGAAGCCGGGCCGCGCGGCAACGTTTGCGCCGGTGGCGAAGAGCGCGCCGTTACGCCCCGCAGCAGCGGTTTCCGGGGATAACTGGGAGACGTTCTGAGTCGCCAGCAGTGTTGGGTGGCGCTTTGCTTACCCGACCTACGTATGGCCTACAAAAAAGGGACCTTTCGGTCCCTTTTTTTATCTGTTACTGCTTATCGGGTAACGCATACGCGATAACGTAATCACCGCGATCCGGCGACTGACGAGCACCGCCGGCGTTAATGATGATGTACTGTTTACCGGTTTTTGGCGACACGTAGGTCATCGGGCCGGACTGGCTGCCGACCGGCAGGCGGTCTTTCCAGATCTCTTTTCCGGTGGCGTTATCAAACGCGCGCAGGTAGAAATCTTGCGTGCCGGCAAAGAACAGCAGGCCGGACTGCGTTGACAGCGATGCACCCAGCGTCGGCATCCCGATCGGGATGGGCATGTGCATGCGAATGCCGAGCGGGCCGGTATCTTCCACCGTGCCGACAGGAACCTGCCACACCAGCTTGCCGGATTTCAGGTCAACCGCCGACATGGTGCCAAACGGCGGTTTCTGGCACGGAATGCCCAGCGGTGACAGGAAGCGCTCGCGCATCGCACCGAACGGTGTGCCGTCCATCGGGACAATCCCCATCTCAATGCCGCTTGCGTTTTTCGCCACGTTAGCGCGCGGCACCATGTAGTTTGCCAGACCCAGGCGCATGTCGTTGACGAACATCAGGCTGTTGTTCGGGTCAATGGAGACGCTGCCCCAGTTCATCCCGCCGAGAGAGCCGGGGAACTGCAGGGAACGGTCGAGGCCAGGCGGGGTGAAGACGCCCTGATGACGCATCTCCTTAAACTGAATGCGGCACAGCAGCAGGTCGACCGGCGTCGCCCCCCACATGTCGGACTCGGTGAGCGTCTGGTTGCCAATCATTGGCATGCCAACGGAGTACGGCTGGGTCGGAGAGTAGCGTTCACCTTCAACGTTGCCCGCCGGAACAGGACGTTCCTCAACCTTCGCCACTGGCTTACCGGTTTCGCGGTTAAGCATGAAAATCATGCCCTGCTTGCTGGTCTGCACCAGCACCGGCGTGGTGCCGCCTTTACCGTCTGGCAGATCGTACAGCAGCGGCTGGGAAGGCAGGTCAAAGTCCCACAGGTCGTGGTGAGTGGTCTGGAAATGCCAGCGGACCTGACCGGTGACCGCGTCGACGGCGACGATGGACGAGCTGTACTTGTCGTCCAGCGCGGTGCGTTCACCTGCCCAGAAGTCTGGCGTGGCGTTGCCGGTAGGCAGGTAGATCAGGTTCAGTTTGGCGTCGTAGGACATCGCAGACCAGACGTTCGGCGTACCGCGGGTGTAGGTCTGGCCTTCCGGCGGCAGGCCGGTCAGGTTCGGATTACCCGGATCCCACGCCCAGGCCAGTTTACCGGTGTGAACGTCATACGCGCGCACCACGCCCGGCGGTTCGCCGGTGGAGTAGTTATCCGCGACGCGACCGCCGACCACGACGACATTCCCGGCAACCAGCGGCGTGGAGGTCTGCTGATAATAGCCCGGCTTGATCTCGCCCATGCCGACGCTCAGGTCAACGGTGCCATGGTCGCCAAAGTCTTCACAGACCTTGCCGGTATCCGCATTGATGGCAATCAGGCGGGCATCGGTGGTCGGCAGGAACAGGCGGCGAGGGCAGGCCGCAGGCTGTATCTCTGTCTGTGACGTTGTCACGTTTGAACGATCTTCAAAATAGCCCAGACCGCGGCAGCGCTGCCAGTTAGGCGCCGTGGCTTTGGGATCGTAGCGCCATTTTTCTTTGCCGGAGTCCACGTCCAGGGCCAGCACTTTACTGTACGGGGTACAGACATAGAGCGTGTCGCCAACCTGCAATGGCGTGTTCTGATCTTCCGCGCCGGAGCCGTTGCTTTGCGGAATATCGCCGGTGTGCGCAACCCAGGCGACCTTCAGGTCGTTGACGTTTTGCTTGTTAATCTGGTCCAGCGCGGCGAAGCGGTCGCCGTGCGTGGTGTTGCCCCAGTGCTCCCAGTTTTTTTGCTGCTCACCGGGTGCGACGGGTTTAACCGGAACGGGCTCGTTTGCCGCCACGAGGGTCTGCGGCTTGAACATCCAGCCCAGGCTGACCAGCATAGCTACCGCGAGCAGCGCCGCAACGCCAAACGCAGGCGCTTTATTCGCCGTGCGGTGGTTGGCTGTACGCAGGAAAGGCCAGACGACGGCGCAGAGGAACGCCAGCACCGCAAAGGTAAACAGGCGGGAGAAAAGCGGCCAGAAATCCCAGCCTGCATCGCTTACCGCCCAGAACAGCGAGGCGATAAATGCGATGGCGTAAAGCACGATCCCACTGCTGCGGTTAAGAAAAATCAGGACTGCGGCGATCACCATCGCCACACCCATCATCAGGAAGTAACCACTTCCGCCCACGGTGGCGAGCTTAAAGCCCAGACCGCCGACGGCCAGACCGATGAGCATCATCAGTCCGGCAAGAAGCCACTGCAGAATACGCGGTATTCCACGTGGCGCGCTGCCAAATGCCATTTCTCTCTCCTTTAGATCCCACCGCCGTGTCGGGTGTGTACCAGTTGGGTAATAAATGCGGTGGGATTGATGATTAGTACAGGTGAATTCGTTTTTATCAAACCGTTTGTGAACCATTTGGTGAATTCACGGCTATGATAAAACTGTTAAATTGTTTTACGCAATTGTTAATGAATGATTTCGCATTATTTGATTAACGCACAGGACTGTTCCCTCGCCCCTTCAGGGAGAGGGTTAGGTGAGGGGTATTAAACCGGCATCGATTTACGAATAGCGCTCAGCAGCGTCTGCGCGCCGGTGGAAAGCGGGGTATCCACCCGGGTTAAAATGCCGATAGGTTCACCGGCGCCGGGGGAGGTTATCGGCAGGGCGGTCAACGTTCCCTGGCGCAAATCATCTTTCACCGCCCCGGAGGGGACGAACCAGACGTAGTCATAGTCCAGCGTGAGCTGGCGCGACAGCGAGGCCGAGAGCGTTTCGATGCACCCTGAAGGGAGCGTACACCCCTGCATCTGCAGCAAGGTTTCGGCGGCCTGGCGCGGGACGGTCCCTTTCGGGCAAACCACTACTGGCCACTCCATGACGCGGCTTAAGGTGACGGTGTCCTGCAGCAGAGGGTGATCGGGACGTACCACCAGCTTCAGCGATTCCAGGAATAACAATTCGTAGTTAAGACCGACCATCAGTTCGGGGTCGGACATCCGACCGATGCCGAGATCCAGTTCGCCCGATTTCAACCCGGCGAGCAACATGGTGTTATTCATGGTGGCAACCTGAAGCGTGGTATGCCGCTGTTGCTTGTGGAACTGGCCAATAACCGGAGGGAGAATGCCCAGCGCGGCGGTTGGCAGGGCACCCACGCGTACGACCTCGTGGGTTTGCTCTTCTTTTCGGTGCAGGGACTGGCCTGCGGTATTGAGCGCATCAAGGACTTTCACCGCGTGCGTCAGGAACTGTTCGCCCACGAGAGTAAGCTGTGCCCCTAACCGACCGCGGTCAAAAAGACGGGCACCGGTCAGCTGTTCCAGTTCATTAAGGGTTTTGGAGAGCGCGGGCTGGCTCAGGTTAAGGGTTTCAGCCGCACGCCCCAGTGTTCCCTGTTGAGCGACGGCCACAAATGTATGCAAATGGCGCAAGCGTATGCGCTGACTGAACAGACCATTTTTTTCCATAGGCGATGTTAAAAACAGAGCGATGCGGGTGACAAGTTAAGTTGTTTAATTTTGATAACTTGATAGCAAAATATTTTTAACATCTGATCTGTTTGAGTTACAACATGTTTTTCGGCAGGATCAGATAAGCGAACGTCCTTGTTCATTTATTGCTCATTGCAGGGTGGGAAAGGGAAACAGGTTTAGATCACGCCATCACCGCCGTCAGAACACCATACCTGACCGGAAGTAAATGAACACTCGTCCGAGGCCAGCGTGACGTACAGCGGGGCAATCTCGACGGGCTGACCCGGACGCCCCAGCGGCGTATCTCCCCCGAACTCCTTCACTTTTTCCATCGGCTGGCCGCCGCTGGATTGCAGTACCGTCCAGTAAGGGCCGGGGGCGACCGCGTTGACGCGAATGCCTTTCGGGCCGAGCTGTTTGGCTAAGGATTTGGTAAATACCGCCAGACAGGCTTTGGTCTGGGCATAATCCAGCAGCACGGGGCTGGGCTTCACCGCCTGCACGGAGGAGGTATTAATGATGACGGACGACGCTTTCAGGTGGCGCAGCGCCGCCTTGGTGATCCAGAAAGGCGCGTAAACGTTAGTTTTGAACGTCGCGTCAAAGTCTTCGGTAGTCAGCTCCTCAAGGGATTCCCGGAACTGCTGACGACCCGCGTTATTCACCAGAATGTCCAGCCCGCCCAGTTTCGCAACGGCTTCCTCAACCAGGTTCTGGCAGAAGGTCTCATTCCGCACGTCACCCGGCAGCGCCACGGCGGTGCGGCCCTCCGCTTTAATCAGGTCGATGACCTCAGCGGCGTCTTTTTCTTCTTCAGGCAGGTAGTTGATGGCCACGTCAGCGCCTTCACGGGCATAAGCAATCGCCACTGCGCGACCGATACCGGAATCCCCACCGGTTATAAGCGCTTTTTTACCGGCAAGGCGACCATGCCCTTTGTAGCTTTTCTCCCCGTGGTCGGGTACAGGTTGCATTTCAGATGCCAGTCCCGGCGGCGTTTGCGGCTGTTCCGGGAACGGGGGTTGCGGGTAAGCGTTCGTACGTTGTGTATCACTCATAGCTGACTCCTTAAGCCAAGGGGTGAGATTTGATGGATAGTTGCAGCGTTAACGCTTCGCTGAATTATTTCTGCAAACGATCAACACGGACGACGGCAGGGGATGATTTTTTATCAAGCGAACCGTTGATACTGATCATCTGATCGGGTTTTACCGTTCTGCCGTCGAAGACTGCCTGGGGAATAATAACGTCGATTTTTCCGGTTTTATCCTGAAATACAAACTTATCGCCGCTACCATCAATAAGATTACCGCGCAAGGAAATGGTTGCACCATCGTGGAGCTGTTTTGCCTGATCGATGGTCATAATTCGCGCGTCATCGGTTCCGCGATATCCGCTATCGAGTGCGTGCGGCGGCGGTGGCGCTTCACCTTTTTGTAACCCGCCGTTATTATCTGCCCATGCGGTCGGAACCAGAAATATCAAAAAAGCGGAAATAAGCGATAATTTCATCGGATATCCTTCATTTTGGTTGTCTTGACTTATTAAGTATTGTTGCTATTCCTTTAGGTGGCAAATGTGATAAGTCCTAAAAACATTCGCGTTAGAAATCAAAATTATCGGATAATAAGCGAAACGGTGACGATGGCCATGAAGCGTGAAAATGAAAAGTTACCCGGGATAGATGAAAGTTATCGCTTGCTGACGTTTGAATACGCGTTTCGTCAGGTAGGGTTTATTGTTCTTTTAGGTATTATCGTCGCTGCCATTGCCGGTCTGTTTTCAAGCGGAGTGGTCAGCGATACGGCTAAGGAGAATGCCGATAAATCCCTGACCATCAATTATGAGCGCTTTGGCCGACGGGAGACGGAGACACGGATGCAGCTCGCGTTTCCGGTGAAAACGGAGGGGACCTATACCCTCAGCATCACCAGCGATAGCAGCGATGCGTATGAGCCTGGCAGCGTCTGGCCTCAGCCGGACAGCATGTTCAGCCACGGCAACAGCCTCTATTTTGTTTATCACAACCTGAAAAAGACAGACGCCTTTTCAGTATTACTCTTCACGACACCGTCCCGGGCCGGTAAATGGAACTCGGTCATCCGCGTAAACAACGGGCCGGAGATTAACATCTGGCAATTTATTTACCCGTAGGAGGCTGATATGGATATGGTCTTTCGTGCGCTGGCTATTTATCTGTTCCTCGTGGTGGTATTTAAAGTGGCCGGGCGACGCGCGCTGTTGCAGATGACCAGCTTTGATCTCATCCTGCTTCTGATAATTAGTGAAGCCACACAGCAGGCGCTTCTTGGCGAGGATTTTTCGGTCACCGGTGCGATGATTACGATTACCACCCTGGTGGTAGTGGATATTATTTTCGGGTTAATGAAGAAATATTTTTCGCCTGTCGAAAGTATCCTTGATGGCACCCCCGTGATTCTGGTGGAAAACGGCACCCCCTTAGCGGATAAACTTAAAAAAGTCGATGTCTCCTGCGATGATATTCTGGTATCAGCGCGTCAGAATAATGGCATTACTGAAATGAGCGAAATTAAATATGCCATACTTGAACGCAATGGACATATTTCAATCATTCCTTTCGAGAAATAAGAGGCGGCAAGATGAGCAATCTTTTGCACGATAACCATTACACGGTGGGTGAACTGACAAAAAAGGTGGCGAGCAAATTAACCGATCTCGGGCTTCGCTTAACCACGGCGGAATCCTGCACCGGGGGAAAGCTCTCGGTGGCGCTTTGCGCAGAAGAGAACACCGCCGATTTTTATGATGTCGGTCTGGTGGTGTTCAGCGATGGCGCAAAAGAGCGGATCCTCGGCGTAAGCCCGCAGACGCTTGAACGGTATACCGCCGTCAGTGAACAGACGGTCACCGAGATGGCTGCCAGTATCCGCGACATCGCCCAGGCGGATGTTAGCATTGCCATCAGCGGCTACGCAGGCCCTGAAGGGGGCGACGATGGCACGGCGGCGGGAACGGTCTGTTTCGGCTGGAATATCCGTGGCCAGACGCACACCCGCACCGTGCTGTTTTCCGGCGACTGTCAGGACGTGGTGGAAAAGGCGGTGCAATTTTCGCTCGCTGAACTGGTGAGCCTGTTATCTGACGGGAATAAAGGCTGAACGCAGGGGAGGTTATATGGCAGTCATCGTGATTACCGGCGGAACCGCGGGCGTGGGAAAAGCCACGGCGCTGCACTTTGCCAGGGCAGGTTACAACGTCGGGCTTATCGCCCGCGATGAAGCCAGCCTGCACTCCACGCAGGAGGAGTTGCGGCGGTTTGGCGTCAATGCCCACGCCGTTCAGGCGGACGTCGCCGACAGTCAGGCGGTGGTGGATGCCGCTAACGAGATTGAGTATCGCCTCGGCGCGATTGATGTCTGGGTGAATAATGCCATGGGCGCGGTGCTGGCACCGTTTCGCACCCTGACACCGGATGAGTTTCGTCGCGTGACGGAAGTGACGTACCTCGGCTTTGTCAACGGCACGCGCGCCGCCCTTGAGCTGATGGTTCCCCGTGACAGGGGCGTGATTATCCAGGTTGGTTCGGCGCTGGCGTACCGATCCATCCCACTGCAGTCAGCTTACTGCGGGGCCAAAGCGGCGATCCGCGGCTTTACCGACGCGGTGCGTACCGAGCTGATGCATGAAAACAGCCGGGTACAGCTTTCGATGGTGCAGATGCCGGGGCTCAATACCCCGCAGTTCGAATGGGCGCGCAATAAGTTCGCCTGGGCGATGCGCCCGGTGCCGCCGGTGTTTGAGCCTGAAGTGGCCGCCAGCGCCATTTTCCGGGTCGCACAAAAACCGGTTCGGGAGCTGTGGGTAGGCGGCAGTACCATCCAGTCGATTGTCGGGCAGTTTTTCTTCCCCGGTTTTCTTGACCGGCTGATGGTAAAAAAAGCCTGGGAAGGGCAGATGACCGACAACCTGAACGCGCCGGATCGCCAGGACTATCTCGATCGGCCAGTTAACGATCTCCACAAAATCCATGGCCGTTTTACTGACGAGGCGAAAACCCGCGCGTCGTCCGTGACCTCCGGTATGCCGGGCAAAGTGGCGTTAGGCGCCCTCGCGGTGGCGGGGATTGTGGTGACGCGTCTGCTCACCCGCCGGAAGCGGTAATCAACGCAGCGCGCTGCGGTGCGTCCAGAACCAGCGATAGCCGTAGCCGCCAAGCGTGAGCTCAACGGTTTTACCGCAAATCAGGGCGTCATCGTAGCGCTTGTCCGCGAGGCAGGCGGTCCAGGTGGCGTTGCGGATCCCTTTCGCCGTAAATTTCACTGGTTGGTCGCTAAAGTTAACGAAGGTGAGGATGCTGCGCTCGTCGGTCTCATAATAAAGACCCAGTACCGCGTCATGATCAAGGGTGATAAGCCGAAACGGCGCTACGGCAATTTCAGGAAACTCAGAGCGGGTATTGGCAATATCAATGATCCGGTGCAGCAGCGAATTGCGGTGAAGCAGCGAATCGGCGACGTTCACCTTTTGATAGCGGTACGGACCGTGGTCGATGATTGGGGCAATAAAACACTGCGGATCCGCCGCGGAAAAACCGCCCCCCTGCGATCCGGCCCACTGCATCGGGGTGCGGACAGCGTAGCGCTCCTCCAGGTCGAGGTCGTCACCCATGCCTATTTCATCGCCATAGCGCATCACCGGGACGCCCGGCAGGGAAAAGAGCACCGCGTGGCAGAACGCCAGCCGCTTCTGATCGCCATTGAGCATCGGTGCCAGGCGGCGGCGGATCCCGCGCTGGTAGACGTTCATCTCTTCGTCAGGGGCGAAGGTGTCGAGAACAAACTGTTTATCTTTCTGAGAGATGCCTTCCAGATCCAGCTCGTCATGATTGCGCAGCCAGTTGGCGAAACAGCATGAATCCGGCGGGACGATCATTTTCTTCACCGCGTTGCGCAGCGGGCGGGCGCTCTTCCGGGCCAGGCTGACGTAGAAATACTTGTTAAGCCAGAAATTGAGGACCAGATTCAGCCGGTCATTGTTGCCAAAATAGTCCCGATAGGCTTCCACCTCGACATCTACTTCTCCCAGCAGGATTGCGTTCGGATTGTGCTGCTCAATCAGACGGCGCATATGCTCGAGGATCCACAGCCCCTTTTTCTCATCACCGTTTCCTGCCTGGGTGGTGAGATGGGACGCGGCATCCAGGCGGAATCCCGACACCCCCAGCTTGAGCCAGAAAAGAATGATGTTCTCAATCTCTTTGAGTACCGCGGGAGAGGTCAGATTCAGATCCGGCTCGTGGCGATAGAACATGTGCCGATAGTATTGTCCCGCCTCGTCATCCCAGCTCCAGATGCTCTTTTCCACGCCTGGGAACATCGGGGGCGTATCGTCGTCGTCATTATCCGACCAGAGATAGTAATCACGATACGGTGACGCCGGGTTGCGACGAGCCTGCTGGAACCAGGGATGGGCGTCCGAGGTATGCTGGATCAACAGCTCAATAATGACCTGCATGCCCAGCTCCCGGGCCTGCTCGATAAAGGCGATAATGTCGGCCAGCTTTCCGAAGCGGGGATCCACCTGGAGATGGTCGCTGACGTCGTAACCTTCATCAAGAAAAGGGGTGAGATAAAACGGGGTGATCCAGATAACCGTCGCGCCCATGCGGCGAATATAACGCAGCTTGGCCGCGATCCCGGCGATGTCCCCGCAGCCATCGCCGTTTAAATCATAAAAGAGCGCGGTATCAATCTGGTAAATAATGGCCCGTGTATGCCAGCCTGCCATCCTGCACCTCAGTGGTAACCTTCTGTATCAGAAACCTTGCCCCGAAAGACGTAATAGCTCCAGGCGGTGTACACCAGAATCACCGGAATAATGAGCAACGTCCCGACCAGCATAAACAGCTGGCTGGCGGGCGGCGCCGCGGCTTCCCACAGGGTGATGCGCGGCGGAATAATATTGGGCCACAGGCTGATACCGAGCCCGCTGAACCCGAGGAAGATTAGCCCCAGCGTCAGCAGGAAGGGGCGCGAGTGGCTGTCCGGGTTGCGAGTCAGGCGCCAGATCAGCACGCTGAAAAGCCCCACCAGCAGCGGTACCGGCAGGAACCAGAAGAAGTTGGGCAGGGTAAACCAGCGTTCGGCCACGTACTGCCAGCCGAGCGGCGTCCAGATGCTGACCACCGCGATAACCACCACCAGCGCCAGCAGCACGTGGCGGGTTAACTCGCGCATGCGGGCCTGCAGGGCGCCTTCGCTTTTCATAATCAGCCATGTGGTGCCCAGCAGGGTGTAGGCGACAACCAGCCCGATACCGCAGAAGAGGTTGAACGGTGTAAGCCAGTCCAGCGCCGAGCCAACAAACCGCCGACCCTCCACGTCGAAGCCGTTAATCACCGCGCCCACGACCACCCCCTGGCTGAAGGTGGCGAGCAGGGAGCCGCCGGCAAAAGAGTAGTCCCAGAATTTGCGGTGGGAGGGCGTGGCTTTGAAGCGGAACTCAAAGGCGACGCCGCGAAAGATAAGGCCGATCAGCATCGCGGTGAGGGGAATGGTCAGCGCATCAATAATCACCGCATAGGCCAGCGGAAACGCGCCGAAGAGGCCCGCGCCGCCGAGAACCAGCCAGGTTTCGTTGCCGTCCCAGACGGGCGCTACGCTGTTAACCATCACGTCGCGCTCTCTGGCGTCGCCGACGAAGTTAAACAGCAGGCCAATCCCCAAATCAAAGCCATCCATGATGATGTACATCAGTGTGGCGAACACGATGATGGCAAACCAGATCACTGAGATATCGACGCCCATCAGATCCTCTCCTCTTCCGGAACAGACTCCGCGGCAGACAGCGGACGGGCAGGCGTGCCCGACGTGTTTGACGTCAGCGTGGCAACAGGCTGAGGGCCTTTCTTAATCAGCCGGATGAGATAAACATAGCCCACGCCAAACACCGACGAGTAGACGACGATGAACGCCAGCAGGCTGATGCTCATCTGCAGGGTGCTGTGCAGCGATACCGCATCGACCGTGCGCAGATAGCCGTAGACGACCCACGGCTGACGGCCCACTTCGGTGGTTACCCAGCCGGCGAGCAGCGCCAGCAGACCGGCAGGCCCCATACAGAGCGCAAACCAGTGGAACGGGCGGGAGTGAAACAGTCGATGTCGATAGCGCAGCCAGAGGCTGATTAGACCCAGCGTGATCATCAACAGGCCCATCCCGACCATGATGCGGAACGACCAGAAGACGATGGTGGAGTTAGGACGATCCTCTTTCGGGAAATCTTTCAGGGCCGGAACCTGTTTATCCAGACTGTGGGTCAGGATCAGGCTGCCGAGGGCGGGGATCTCCAGGCCGTATTTGGTACGCTCCTCTTCCATATCCGGCAGGCCGAACAGCAGCAGCGGGGTGGCTTCGCCGGGCGGGTTTTCCCAGTGCCCCTCAATGGCCGCGATTTTTGCCGGCTGGTGCTCCAGCGTGTTCAGACCGTGCATGTCGCCGACGACGGCCTGGATGGGAGCGACCAGCAGCGCCATCCACATCGCCATGGAAAACATGGTGCGGATGGCGGGGGTATCGTTACCGCGCAGCAGATGCCACGCGCCCGATGCGCCGACAAACAGGGCACTGCTCAGGAAGGCGGCGATAGCCATATGGATCAGACGGTACGGGAAGGAGGGGTTAAACACGATCGCCAGCCAGTCTTCCGGAATAACCTGACCGTTCTGAATGGTGAAGCCCTGCGGTGTGTGCATCCAGCTGTTGGAGGCGAGGATCCAGAAGGTCGACATCAGTGTGCCGAGTGCGACCATGCCGGTCGAGAAGAAATGCAGCCCCGGGCCGACCTTATTCCAGCCAAACATCATGACGCCGAGGAAACCGGCTTCCAGGAAGAAGGCGGTTAATACTTCATAGGTCAGCAGTGGACCGGTAATACTCCCCGCGAACTGGGAGAATCCGCTCCAGTTGGTGCCAAACTGGTACGCCATGACCAGCCCGGAGACGACGCCCATACCGAAGTTAACGGCAAAGATCTTGAGCCAGAAATGATAAAGCGATCGCCAGACGTCGTTTCTGGTGCGCAGCCACATCCCTTCCAGCACCACCAGATAGCTGGCGAGCCCGATGGTGATGGCGGGAAAAAGGATATGGAATGAGACGGTAAAAGCGAACTGAATTCTGGCCAGATGAAATGCATCGAGTTCGAACATGGTCCGTACCTCTGAAACGATGGGGCACGAGAATTGCCAGGCAGTTCAGGCTGCCTGGCAAAACCGATTACGGTTTTTTCTTACCTGCGCCCAGCTCGGCGCCGGTCAAAGGGTCGGCGTGTGGATCGGACTTCGTGCGGGCAGACATCGCCTTAACCAGGGTTGCCTGTTCGGTCGTAAGCGTCACGCTTGCGCTGCCATCTCCGCCGTCAACCGCAGGCTGGGGGGACTCAACGTAATCGAAATGCTTATCGCTGTTCCAGCTTCCGCGAACCTCTCCACCTTCAGACATATTGTAGTACTTGTTGGTGAATTCCTCGATTGGCGGCAGTTTTCCCGGTGGGAAATTATTACGAATGGACTGCAACGCTTTCTCAAAGGAGAGCTGATGCGCCGCCTCACGGGTCATCAGAAATGCCAGCGCATCCTTGACGCCGGGATCGTCGGTCACGTTGATCAGCCGCTCGTAGATAATCTTCGCCCGGGCTTCTGCTGCCACGTTTGAACGCAGGTCCGCCGTTGGCTCGCCAATGGTGTCGACGTAGGCCGCCGTCCAGGGGACGCCTGCGGAGTTGGTCAGCGGAGTGCCGCCGCCGTAAAGCAGGGAGGTGATGTGGCTGTCGTTACCGTTTTCGGTCATCGACCGGTACAGCTCAGCCTCATTTCCCACCCCTTCCGCCAGGGCGCCTTTCGCGCCCTTATTCAGCATCCCCACCAGGGTACCGATGATTTCGAGGTGGCTTAACTCCTCGGTGGCGATATCCATCAGCATATCTTTACGGCCCGGATCGTCATCGCTCAGGCCTTGTGTAAAGTAGCGGCAGGCGGCGGCCAGTTCGCCCTGCGGCCCGCCAAATTGCTCCAGTAAAAGATTGGCCAGGCCCGGGTTAGGTTCAGCAACGCGAACCGTGTATTGCAACTGTTTAACGTGTCGAAACATGCTCACTCTCCTGCGGGTTATTTTTTCGCTTCGACACCCGACGCGTCTGAACGCAGCAGGAACTGTTCCGTCGTTTGCGGGATATGGCGAATCAGCCAGTCGGCCATTTCGCGCTCTTCGGCGAGGATGGTCTCAATCGCGGGGATCGAGGCGGTATCGCCCGCTTTTTTAGCCGCCGCCAGCAGGGAGGTATAACAGGCGATTTCAAACTGCTCGAAGACATAGCCGCTGATCGAGCCTTTCACGATCTCATCAGACGGGAACATGCCGCCAATGGACTGACCCAGCGCCGCCATTTTGCTCATTGAGTCTTTTAAAACCGAACGAGAAATATCATTACGGTCGAGGATTTCTTCCAGCAATGTGATTTGCCGTTTTGTCTCATTAATATGTTGCTCAATTCGGGCGCGAACATCAGGATAATTATCGATACGGCTGGCCATAGATTCCAGCATAGATTCGGCTTGCTTTTCCATCGCATGGGCATCGCGTAGCCAGTCGTGGTAGTGTTCTACGTGATTCATCATTGTATCCTCATAATGGGTTCGCTTATTTGGTCTCACTTTCAGCAGCCTGATCGGCACGCGCGGCACTGTAGCCAGATAAATGGCCAACAATATTGGCGTAAATGCTGATGATAATGACCCATAGCACGCTGTTCTTCCACCATATTACGGAAGGGATAGCGAGAATGAACCATATTATAGCTGCCGTTAAATGGCACCGTTTAATTGTCCTGGGACTGATGCTCATTTTATTTAACCTGTGTTATCGCGTTATTTCTGCGCTTTTTGGTTAATATTTCCAACGGCCAGGTCGGTGAGTTTAAGGTCGGTCTCTTTTTCTTCTTCCAGCGTTTCGGCAAGAAGTTTAACGGCTTTTTTATAGCCCAGTTGTTCAGCGAGAGTAGCAAGGGTACCGTAACTGGCGATTTCGTAATGCTCCACTTTTTGCGCAGCGGCAATTAATGCGGCATCACGGACTTCATTTTTTTCCGTACTTTCGATGACTTCATTGGCTTCTTCAATTAAGCCTTCCATCGCGACGCATTTCATACGCTTGAGCTTGATACCGTCTTCCTGTTCGACGATCTGGTCGATACGCTCAATCTGACCCTGCGTCTCTTCAAGGTGTGCGGTGAAAGCTGCGCTCAGTTTCTCACTGGACGCGGCACGGGCGAGCTTACTTAGCGCTCGGGTAAGCTGTTTTTCTGCGCTGTAGGTATCAGATAGAAGATGAATAAAGACATCCTCAACACTTTTCATATTCATAATAATTACGCTCCGGTAAAATAATGAAAGGGTACTGCGAGCTTTTCAGCCCGCAGCATGCTCTCTGGTTTTATTAAAAGAGTATTAAATAAGATCAGGAGTTATCAGATTTACGGCCTCCGCCGTGACTGTTCTGTCCCCCTTTCTTACCCGCTTCAGATGCGCGTTGCGGATCGTTTTTAAAATTACCACCGCTATGCTGGCCACCTTTACGTCCAGCTTCTGATGCTTTTTCACGGTCTTCAGCGAAATTACCGGAACCACCACGATGCTCTGCCATAATAAACCTCATAGTCATATATTGGTTATGTCAGTACGATACGAAAATATTCCGTATCACTCGTCGTTCGAATAATAACTTTAGTCGCTGTGGGCGATCCGTCAAATGCGTTTTGCTATTTGCGGTTGCGTTATTTTTAAATATTTGTAAATTTGCGCTTCGCTTGAGCAGGAAATATGGATAGGCAGGAAGGACTTGTAAACAACCATTAAGATTAATCCTAACTTCGAGCTAAAAATTTGAAAGGTGAGGATAAAAATAACGGCGCGCGCAAATTGGTTAATTTGCAGTCAGGAGAAAATCAAAATGTACTCCTTTATAGCTAGTAAGCGAAACCATAAATAATTATAAGGAAAATCCTGGATAAAAGCGCAAGAGGCGAAAGGGCGGCTTCGTTGAGGCGTGTTCAGAGGCCAGTAGCACACGGTTTGACCACTGTCGTCTTAAGATCACAAATCAGAAATTCTTCCCCCCGGAAGGAACGGGTTTCTCTACACTCCAGGTAATATTCACTGGAGGCATGACATCATGGCGAACACCATCACGGCTGATGACATTCGGGAACACTTTTCGCAGGCTATGTCGGCGATGTACCAGCAGGAAGTTCCGCAGTACGGCACCTTGCTTGAACTGGTTGCGGACGTAAACCTGGCGGTTCTGGAAAATAACCCACTACTACATGAACAACTGGCAAACGCCGATGAGCTTGCGCGCCTGAACGTGGAGCGTCACGGGGCCATCCGCGTCGGCACGGCGCAAGAACTTTCTACCCTGCGCCGTATGTTTGCCATCATGGGCATGTACCCGGTCAGCTATTACGATCTCTCTCAGGCGGGGGTGCCCGTTCACTCCACAGCGTTTCGCCCGATTGATGATGCGGCGCTGTGCCGTAATCCGTTCCGTATCTTTACCTCGCTGCTGCGACTTGAGCTGATTGAAAACGTCGCGCTGCGCGAGCGTGCAGCGGAAATCCTGTCTCACCGGAACATCTTTACCCCGCGCTGTCTGGCGCTTCTCGATCTGTACGAATCAGAAGGGCAGTTTACGCAGGCACAGGCGCACGAGTTTGTGCAGGAGGCGCTGGAAACCTTCCGCTGGCACCGCCATGCAACGGTCGATCAGGAAACCTATCTGGCGCTGCATAACGAGCACCGGCTGATTGCTGATGTGGTCTGCTTCCCGGGGTGTCACATTAACCACCTGACGCCGCGCACGCTGGATATTGACCGCGTGCAGGAGCTGATGCCGAAGTACGGCATTGAACCCAAAATTCTGATTGAAGGGCCGCCTCGTCGCGAGGTGCCTGTCTTATTGCGTCAAACCAGCTTTAAAGCCCTGGAGGAGCCGGTGCTGTTTGCCGGGGAACATAAAGGCACCCACACCGCACGCTTCGGTGAGATTGAGCAGCGCGGTGTGGCCCTGACCCCGAAAGGCCGTGAACTGTACGATAGCCTGCTTGCCCAGGCCGGTACCGGCAAAGATAACCTGACGCATCAGCTGCATCTGCAGGAGATTTTTAGCGCCTTCCCGGACAGCGAGCTGTTAATGCGCCGTCAGGAGCTGGCTTATTTCCGCTATCGTCTGACGCCAGCCGGGGAAGCGCATCGGCATGCGTTCCGGCCTGGCGACGATCCGCAGCCGCTGATAGAGCGCGGATGGGTTGTCGCCCAGCCGATCACCTACGAAGATTTCCTTCCGGTCAGCGCCGCCGGGATCTTCCAGTCTAATCTAGGGAATGAAACCCAGGCGCGCAGCCACGGTAACGCCAGCCGCGATGCCTTTGAAGCGGCGCTGGGCTGCCCGGTGTATGACGAGTTTGCCCTCTATGAGGAGGCTGAAACGCGCAGCAAACAGCGTTGCGGTTTGCTCTGAAATCGTTACTCTGCTGGGGTGTGTTGGAAAAAATAAGGTCGTTATGCAAACTCCTTCCGCCCCTGTGGTTGAAACGCGCTACGGCGCACTGGCTGGTTTTACTGATAATGACGTGCATGCGTGGTACGGGATCCCTTACGCCGCGCCGCCGGTAGGCAACGGGCGCTGGCGTTCACCGCAGCCGCCTGCTCGCTGGGAGGGCCTTCGCGAGGCCACGGCTTTTTCGCCTTCATGCTGGCAAAGCAGCGAGTATTGCCAGACGCTGGGCGGCGGCGATCCGGGCCAGTTTTCTGAAGATTGTCTCTATCTTAACGTCTGGTCTCCGGTTGACCGCGCAACGCCGCTCCCGGTGATGGTCTGGCTGCACGGCGGCGGGTTTACGATTGGCGCAGGTGGCTTGCCACCGTACAACGGCACCGCGCTGGCAGGACGCGGCGTGGTGGTTGTGACTCTCAATTACCGTCTCGGCCATCTCGGCTTTTTCGCCCATCCGGCCCTGGAAGGGGAAGAAGATCGCGTGGTGCATAATTTTGCCCTGCTGGATCAGATCGCCGCCCTCGAATGGGTACGGGACAATATCGCCGCGTTTGGTGGCGATCCGGCTAACGTAACCCTGTTTGGTGAATCTGCTGGCGCGCGCAGCGTGCTGTCGCTGCTGGCATCGCCCCTGGCAAAGGGGCTGTTCCATAAGGCGATAGTGCAAAGTGGCTACACCTTGCCGGACACGCCGCGTGAACAGGCGCTGCAGAAAGGAGAAGCTCTGGCCGCCCATTTTGGTCTCAAGAACGCAACGGCCGAGGAGCTGCGCGCCATTCCACCCGAGTCGTTCTGGCCGTTAACCGCGCCGCTGAACGTCGCGCCGGCGCCCATCGTCGGGGATTGTGTGCTGCCGGCAGCGATGCTGGACGTTTTTTTCGCAGCCCGTCAGCACCCTGTGCCGTTGATGATTGGCTCTAACAGCGACGAGGCCAGCGTGATGGCGGTGTTTGGCATCGATCTCGCGGGGCAAATCCAGAAGCTTCGCCGGGAGCGGCGGTTCGGGCTGGGGCTGATTAAGTTGCTCTATCCCGGCGTGAAAGGCGATGAAGAGCTGGGCAGGCAGGTATGCCGCGACATGGCGTTTACCACCATGGGGTATGTGGTGATGCAGGCTCAGCAGCGCGTGGGGGGATTATGCTGGCGCTACTGGTTTGACTATGTCGCGGAAGCGGAACATGCCACCTATGTCAACGGTGCCTGGCACGGCAACGAGGTTCCCTATGTCTTCGACACGCTCGGCCAGGTGGAACCCTCACGTCAGTATGTCAATGAACGGGATTTGCAGTTTGCGGCCCAGGTGGCTGACTACTGGGTAAGCTTTGCGCGAGAAGCAGGGCCTCGCGAGATCCTGCCAGGACCGACGCACTGGCCCGCCTGCCGCAAAGGGCGGGACGTTTTGTTACGCATTGGTGTGAATAAACATGCAGGTTTCAGGCTTGAAAACCGCTTTATGCGCGCCCGCATGAGTCTCTTCAAACGGGTGATGAAGCACCACGTCAGTCTCGATTAAGCAGACACGCGCGAAACGCCGCCAGACCATTTTCCGCGTCAGGCGTTTCGCGCAGCACCAGCCGGTAGCTGGCGCCGGTTTTAATGCTTGTCTCATAGGGTCGCATCAGCCTTCCGGCGCGGACATCTTCAGCCACCAGCGTTTCGTCAGCAATGGCAACCCCCAGCCCCTGAATGGCGGCCGTGATCGCCAGATCCATGGTGTCGAAGTGTTGATTTTTGTGCATGACAAAGCCGGGCCCTTCCTGTTTTGTGAGCCATAACGACCAGTCGGTCTTATCCCGTGTCGGGTGCAGGAACGTCAACGCACCCAATGCTGCCCCCGCGCGCACCGGGCTTATCACCGGCGTGAGCGCCTCTTCGAACAGCAGATCGCCTGCGCTCATGTGCGTGCCGAACACGATGGCCGCGTCATAGGATTCAGTTTTGAAATTGACGTTATGATCGGTAGTGGTGGTGAGAGCGATTTGCAGATCCGGCTGTTCGCGCTCCACCTCCAGCAGGCGCGGCACCAGCCAGCGCATCGCGCAGGTCGGGGCTTTGAGCCGGATCACGGTTTGCTGGCTCCGGGCCTGGTCCGCCACGGCCAGCAGCTGTTCAAAGGCGGACTGCAGCTCCGGAAGCAGGGCGCTGCCCTGCGGGGAGAGGCGCAAGCCGCGCGCGTGGCGTTCAAACAGCGGAAAACCAAACCACGTCTCAAGGGAGGCAATCTTGCGGCTGACGGCCCCCTGCGTCAGGCAAAGTTCCGCAGCGGCGTGCGTAAGATTCAGATGACGCGCGGTGACTAAAAATGCGTCAATGGCATTGAGTGGGAGCGAACGGCGCGACATGGAAACACCTCAGCTATGCATTTTTCTCATGGCTATTATGACAACAATTCGATTGTCCCGACAATCAACTTGTTGTTTGAATAGTTATGCAATGACCATGAGAAGGGTAACAGGATGACTTTACGAACGCCGGTACAGACGCGCTCCAAACTGCCAGATGTGGGAACCACCATTTTCACCGTTATCGGCCAGCTCTCGGCGCAGCATAACGCCATTAACCTTTCTCAGGGCGCACCGAATTTCTCCTGCGACCCCAAGCTTGTTGCGGGCGTCACTCGCGCAATGGAGGCAGGGCATAACCAGTACGCGGCGATGACCGGTCTGCAGCCGCTCAAGGAGCGCATTGCCGATAAAATTTCCACCCTCTACGGCACGCAGTATGACCCGGGCCGCGAGGTGCTGGTGACCGCCAGCGCCAGCGAAGGGCTCTACTCGGCGATAAGCGGGTTGGTGCATCCGGGCGATGAGGTGATCTACTTCGAGCCTTCCTTTGACAGCTATGCGCCAATTGTTCGTCTGCAGGGGGCCACCCCGATCGCCATCAGGCTCACGGTGCCGGATTTTACCGTCAACTGGGACGAAGTTCGCGCCGCGATTACCCCCCGCACGCGGATGATCATCATCAATACGCCGCATAACCCGAGCGGGCAGGTCTTCTCCGCCAGCGATCTGAATCAGCTGGCGGCGCTGACGCGCAATACCGACATCATTATTTTGTCTGATGAAGTGTACGAACACGTCGTGTTTGACGGCGAGCCGCACCACGGGATGGCCACGCATCCGCAACTGGCGGAGCGCAGCGTCATTATCTCATCTTTCGGAAAAACCTATCACGTCACCGGGTGGCGCGTGGGTTACTGTGTTGCTCCGGCGGTGCTGATGGATGAGATTTGTAAAGTACATCAATTTTTGATGTTTTCTGCCGATACGCCAATGCAGCACGCATTTGCTGAACATATGCTCGATCCGCAAACCTGGCTGTCGCTGTCGGCGTTTTACCAGCGTAAGCGCGACCTGTTGCACAGCCTGCTGGCCGATTCGCCGTTTACGCTGCTGCCGAGCGCCGGTTCATTCTTCATGCTGGCGGACTATAGCGGGTTCAGCGACGAGCGCGACAGCGAGCTGGTGAAACGGCTGATCGTTGAGTACGGCGTTGCAACCATTCCACTGTCGGCGTTTTATGCGGACGGTACGGATAATAAATTGATTCGTCTCTCTTTTGCGAAAGATGAGGCGACGTTACGGGCAGGTGCCCAAGCCCTGTGTCGGGTCAAACCACGCTGAGATAGGCTCTGAGGAGTATGAGATGAAATTACGCGCGTTAGTTGTCGGCATGGGATTGCTGTGTACTTTTTCCTCCTTCGCGGCCACCGAGCTGCGTTACGGTCTGGAAGCGGAATATCCGCCGTTTGAGAGCCGCAATGCGGCGGGCGAACTGGAAGGGTTTGACGTTGAGCTGGGGAATGCGATTTGCAAAGCGGCTGCGCTGAAGTGCAGCTGGGTTGAAACCTCTTTTGATGCGCTGATCCCGGGGCTGGTGGCGAAGAAATTTGACGCCATCAACTCGGCGATGAATATCACCGAACAGCGCCGCAAGAGCATTGATTTCACCCAGCCGATTTACCGTATCCCGTCACAACTCGTCGGCAAGGCCGGGACGGCGGTTGAGGCCACGCCAGAAGGGCTGAAGGGCAAAACCATCGGCGTGCTGCAGGGATCCATCCAGGAAACCTATGCCAAAGAGCACTGGGAAAAGCAGGGTGTCACCGTGGTGTCGTATAAAGATCAGAATATGGCATGGGGCGATCTGCTGAATGGCCGTATCGACGCCTCGCTGGTGATGTCCGCGGCCGGGCAGGCAGGTTTCCTCAGCAAGCCGCAGGGTAAAGGGTTTGGCTTTATCGGCAAACCGGTGTCTGATGACACCATCCTCGGCAGTGGGATCGGCTTTGGGCTGCGTAAAGGTGACGAGGCCACCAAAAAGCAGCTTGATGCCGCGATTGATAAAGTACGTGCCGACGGCACGATCGCCAAACTCGCTGATAAGTACTTCCCGGGTATCGATGTCAGCGTAAAATAACCACCTCATTCGCCCCGTCAGATGATGTCCTGACGGGGCATTTTTATACACATTTTCCAGGCTTTCTTTACACCACTTTCGGGCCGTTCTGGTCGACAGAAAATATTTCTCACTTTGTTCAGATTATCACCGGCCAACAATTGGATTCTTAACCATTTTTGTTTAGGCTGTGCGTTCTTTCTTGCCGTCATTTCGCCAGGCGCGAAACACATTCACACGACCATAAGGACGTTTTTCCAGGCATGAATCGCAGACGTTTTTTAAAAGGCTCGCTGGCAGTGGCAGCCCTGAGCGGCACATCTGGCCTTGCTTCCCTGTTTTCCAGAGCGGCATACGCTGCTGACTCTGACATTGCTGACGGTCAGAGCCGTCGTTTTGATTTTTCCGTCCTGCAATCCATGGCGCATGACCTGGCGAAAACCCCATGGGGTGGCGCGCCACGTCCGCTGCCAGACACGCTGGCCACCATGACGCCGCAGGCGTACAACGCCATCCGCTACGATGAAAAACAGTCGCTGTGGAACAATATTGAAGGGCGTCAGCTGGACGTGCAGTTCTTCCATATGGGGATGGGCTTCCGCCGCCGCGTGCGAATGTTCTCGCTGGATCAGTCCACCTCAATGGCGCGCGAGATCCACTTCCGCCCGGAGTTGTTTAGCTACGGTGAAACGGGCGTGGATACCAAACAGCTGGAAGGGCAAAGCGATCTCGGTTTTGCCGGTTTCCGCGCCTTTAAGGCACCTGAGCTGGCGCGTCGCGATATCGTCTCTTTCTTGGGAGCGAGCTACTTCCGCGCGGTGGATGACACCTACCAGTACGGCCTGTCTGCGCGCGGTCTGGCGGTCGATACCTTTACCGACACCCCGGAAGAGTTCCCGGACTTTACTTCCTTCTGGTTTGAAACCGTGAAGCCGGGCGACACCACCTTTACCGTGTATACGCTGCTCGACAGTCCGAGCATCACCGGGGCCTATAAGTTCGTGATCCACTGCGAGAAGAGCCAGGTGATCATGGAGGTGGAAAACCACCTCTATGCCCGTAAGGACATTAAGCAGCTCGGCATCGCGCCGATGACCAGCATGTTCAGCTGCGGCAATAACGAACGCCGCATGTGTGACACCATTCACCCGCAAATCCATGACTCCGATCGCCTGGCGATGTGGCGCGGCAATGGGGAGTGGATCTGTCGTCCGCTGAACAACCCGCAAAAACTGCAGTTCAATGCCTATATGGATAAAAACCCGAAAGGGTTCGGTCTGCTGCAGCTCGATCGCGATTTCTCGCACTATCAGGACGTGATGGGCTGGTATAACAAACGCCCGAGCCTGTGGGTGGAACCGCGTAACGACTGGGGAAAAGGCGCGGTGGGCCTGATGGAGATCCCGACCACGGGTGAAACGCTGGATAACGTGGTCTGCTTCTGGCAACCGGAAAAAGCCGTCAAAGCGGGCGATGAGCGGGACTTCAAATATCGCCTCTACTGGAGCGCCATGCCGCCGGTGCGTTCCCCGCTGGCCAACGTTTACGCGACCCGTACCGGTATGGGCGGTTTCCCGGAAGGCTGGGCGCCGGGCGAAAACTACCCGAAAGTGTGGGCCCGTCGCTTTGCCATCGACTTCGTCGGCGGTGACCTGAAGGCCGCCGCGCCAAAAGGTATCGAGCCAGTGATTACGCTCTCCAGCGGAGAAGCAAAGCAGGTGGAGATCCTCTACGTTGAGCCGTTTGACGGATACCGTATTCTGTTTGACTGGTACCCGACGTCGGATTCGACAGAGCCGGTGGATATGCGCCTCTTCCTGCGCTGCCAGGGCGACGCCATCAGTGAAACCTGGCTGTATCAGTATTTCCCACCAGCGCCGGACAAACGTCAGTACGTTGATGACCGGGTAATGCGTTAACGATCGATTCCCTCTCCCTCCGGGAGAGGGTTAGGGTGAGGGGCAATGACCGCAGCAAAATCCGAAATTATCCCGGTATCTGACGCTATCGAACTTCGCGCCGTCGAAGAGCGCTATGCCACTGAGCTGCACAACCTCGTCGTCAAAAACAGAACCTGGCTGCAAAGCGCGTTTGACTGGGCGCATCATGCGGTCAGCGAAGAGGATACCCGCCGCAACGTGCAAAGTAACCAGATGCTGCACCAGCGCGGCTACGCCAAAATGTTTTTGATCTTCAGCGATGATGCGCTGGTCGGCGTGCTGTCGTTTAACACCATTGAACCGACCAACAAAGCCGGGTACATCGGCTACTGGCTGGATGAAGACCATCAGGGGCAGGGTATTCTCTCTCAGTCACTGCAGGCATTTATGCGCTACTACGCTGAGCGCGGTGAGATCCGTCGTTTTGTGATTAAGTGTCGGGTCGCGAATCAGAACAGCAACAACGTTGCCCTGCGCAACGGCTTTACGCTGGAAGGGTGTCTGCGGGAAGCGGAATACCTGAAGGGCGCCTTTGATGACGTAAATATCTACGGCAAGATTTACGCCCTATAGCGCCCCCAGCAGCGGGGTGCGGGTAATGCGCTGCGCGCCGTTAATCACTTTTTCACCGCGCAGGTGAATGCTCTCGCCAGCAAAGGCTTCAACTACCGCATCGTCGGTGATTTCAACCCGATGCTCAATCAGCACGTCACCGCTGATCCGCGCGCGGCCCTGAATGACCACCTTATCGTCCAGCATGATCGGCCCACCGCGCAGCCATGCCTGACCGCCTATCAGCACGTGATGCTTGATGACGCAGTTGCCTTCCACTACTGCATTTTCCGCCACCTGGGAGCTGTAGCGCAGCGTCGGGATGGCATCGTCGTCAAGACCGGCAATCACCCGGGCGTTACCATAGACTTTTGCGCAATCGCACACCCAGACGTTATTCAGATCGTTACCGTCGAGGATGGCGTTGTCGAATATTTCGGCGCGGTGCTCAACAAACGCAAAGCTGACCATCGCCTCACCGTAGATTTGCGCCTGGTGGACAATGCGCGACTGGCTCACCGTCGCCTTATCGTAAATTTGCAGGATCTGTTCGTGGTCCGGCGTCAGTCCTTTGGCCGCAATGACCACGCTGTGATGCAGCACGCGAGCCTCGCCGTAAATATGGCATTCACCCCGCACGCAGGATTGTTGAATGGTGACGTTGTCACTTATTCGCGCCCCGTGGCTCACCTCCGCGCCATCCAGCCAGCAGTTGTCCCCGATATGCGCATCATGGCTCACGGTGCAAGGCAGGGTGAGGCGCGCGTTGCCGGCCACGGTTGCCCCGGCGAACACTACGCTGTTTTCGTCGTAGATCCAGCAGTGACCGTCCTGCGCGAGGGCGCGCTCATCGTCTATCCAGCCGCCTCGGGTACCGGCTTTTACGTCGTTAAAATCCGCCGTGGCGATAATCTGTCGCAGCGTCGTTGAGTGGGTAGTCTCGCCGTTTTTCCATTGCCAGAGGCGGGTTTCGTCGCTGAGGCGATATTTATTCATGTTCGTGTCTCTGATAAGCGTCATAAGTAAACGTAGCAAAGTTTTCGGTTTTCGAAGGGCTGGCAACCCTGCGGCAAACGCCATAAAATGGCATTCAAAATGCATTTTAAAGAGACGCAGGAAAAACAATGACCGTCGATGAGAATTACTTCACAGAAAAATATGGACTCACCCGCACGCACTCAGAGGTGCTGTACAGCGCGAAAATCGTGAAGCCTGGTAAAACCCTCGATCTCGGCTGCGGCAATGGTCGCAACAGCCTGTATCTCGCCGCCAACGGCTACGAGGTGACCGCGTGGGACAAGAACCCGATGAGCATTGATAACATCGAGCGCATCAAAGCGGCGGAATGTATTGAGGGTCTGCAAACGGCGATCAAGGATCTCAACAGCCTGAGCTTTGATGGCGAGTACGATTTTATACTCTCCACCGTGGTGCTGATGTTCCTACAGCCAGACACCATCCCGGGTCTTATCGCCAACATGCAGCGCTGCACCACGCCGGGCGGTTACAATCTGATTGTCGCCGCCATGGATACGGCAGATTATCCCTGCACGGTCGGTTTCCCGTTTGCATTCAAAAGCGGTGAGCTGAGCAACTATTACGAAGGCTGGGAGCTGAGTAAATACAACGAAGATCCCGGCGAACTGCACCGCACCGATGAAAACGGGAACCGCATTAAACTGCGCTTTGCCACTCTGCTGGCGCGCAAGCCCGCTTAACGGGCGGCCAGCAGACACAGCTGCAGGGCGGTATGGTAAGAGGCCTCGAACGACGACAGCGGCAGGAATTCAAACTTCGAGTGGAAGTTATGCGCGCCGGTAAAGAAGTTCGGCGTGAGTAAGCCTTTTGCCGAGAGCGCCGCCCCGTCCGTACCGCCGCGCATTGGCGTCGGTTTTGGCGTGATGCCGAGCGATTCCATCGCCTCAAACATCAGATCGATAGCGCGCCTGTCTTCGCCAATCGCATTGCTGATATTGCTGTAGGTATCTTCAATGCGATAGTCCACGTTGGCCGTCGGATAGCGGGCGGCAATCCGCGCGGCGATGTCGGCAATCTGCTGTTTGCGTGCAGCAAAGTTCTCTTTATCGAAATCCCGGATATTGGCCTTCAGTACGGCCTCGTTCTGCCCGGCCTGGAGGCCGTTAAACCAGATATAGCCTTCGCGACCTTCGGTACACTCTGGCGTTTGCTGGCGATCAAAATGGCTGATGTAGTCAGTCGCCATCAGCAGGGGATTGACCAGCACGCCTTTCGCGGACATCGGGTGCGCCGTCACACCGGTAAAACGGATCTCGGCGGCGGCCGCATTGAAATTCTCGTAAACGATTTCGCCCAGCTCGCAGCAGTCGATGGTCCAGGCGAAGTCGACATCGAAGCGTTTCAGATCCAGCGCTTTGGCACCGTTCAGACCGATCTCTTCGTCAGGCACGAACGCCACGACGATATCCCCATGCTGATGTTCTGCCGTCAGGTTTTCCAGCACCGTCATCACGACGGTGACCGCCGCTTTATTATCTGCGCCCAGTACGCTGGTTCCGTCGCTGAAAATAATCTCTTCATTTGGGTAGGCGAGAATTTCGGGGTGCTCTTTTACCCGCAGCCAAATCCCTTTCTCTTTATTCAGACAGAGGTCTTCACCGGTAAACGTTAATATTTGTGGATGAATATCCGGTGATAATCCCACGTCGACAGTATCAATATGGGTAATAAAGCCGATGCGCGGCGCACCGGGGACGTTGCCTTTTTTGACCGCTGTCACCGTGGCGAATTCGTCAATCACAATGTCGTCTAAACCCAGCTGTGTCAGCTCCTGCGCCAGTTCCCGCGCCATATCGTGCTGGCCCGGGGTCGAGGGCAGGGTTTTTACTCTGGGATCGCTCTGGCTGGTGATGGCGAGATAGCGAAAAAAGCGGTGCGTTAATTGTCTGGAAAGTGGCGAGCCCATAGTGATTTGTTCCTTATTTATTTTTCGGGTGTTTGCCACATCACTTTAATGTTATTTATGAAATGGCAAAAGAATTAATTAGCCGTCGAATTAAAAAGACAGGAATATACGATGACAAGCAAACTTACAACTTTCACGCTGGCACTCGCGGCGCTGACGGTCAGCTCCGCTGTCGCCGCGAAAACGCTGGTGTATTGCTCCGAAGGATCGCCGGAAAACTTTAATCCTCAGTTATACACCTCGGGAACCAGCGTCGACGCCAGCGCCGTGCCGGTCTATAACCGGCTGGTCGATTTCAAACCCGGCACCACGGAGCTGGTGCCGAGCCTGGCGGAGCGCTGGGAGGTGAGCGACGACGGCAAGGTTTACACCTTCTATCTGCGTAAAGGCGTCAAGTTCCAGAGCAATAAATCCTTCACGCCGACCCGCGACTTTAACGCCGATGACGTGATTTTCTCGTTTATGCGGCAGAAAGACGTCAACCATCCCTATCACAACGTCTCAAACGGCAGCTACTCCAACTTCGAAAGCCTGGAGTTTGGCAGCCTGATTACCGCCATTGATAAAGTTGATGACCACACCGTACGGTTTACGCTGGCGCACCCGGAAGCGCCGTTTGTTGCCGATCTGGCATGGTATTTTGCCTCTGTTCTGTCGGCGGAATATGCCGACGCGATGCTGAAAGCGGGGACGCCTGAAAAGGTGGACATGGAGCCGATCGGCACCGGTCCGTTTAAGCTGGCGCAGTATCAGAAAGATTCTCGCATTTTGTTTACCGCCTTCCCGGACTACTGGCAGGGGAAATCGAAGCTGGATCGGCTGGTGTTTACCATCACCCCGGATGCCTCCGTGCGTTTTGCCAAAATCGAGAAGAACGAATGCCAGGTGATGCCGTTCCCGAACCCGGCAGACCTGCCGCGTATGAAGGCGAACAAAGATATCAACCTGATGAGCAAGGCGGGGCTGAATACCGGCTTCCTGGCGTTCAATACCCAAAAGCCGCCGCTGGATAACGTGAAAGTCCGCCAGGCGCTGGCGATGGCCATCAACAAACCGGCCATTATTGACGCGGTGTTCCACGGCACCGGCACGGCGGCGAAGAACCTGCTGCCGCCGGGCGTCTGGAGTGCCGACAGCGAGCTGAAGGATTACGACTACGATCCGGAGAAGGCGAAAGCGCTGCTGAAAGAGGCCGGTTTTGCCAACGGCGTCAGCATCGACTTATGGGCGATGCCGGTCCAGCGGCCCTACAACCCGAATGCGAAACGCATGGCGGAGATGATTCAGGCAGACTGGGCGAAAGTTGGTGTGCAGACCAAAATTGTCACCTACGAATGGGGTGAATACCTTAAACGCGTGAAGGGTGGAGAGCATCAGGCCGCACTGATGGGCTGGACGACGGCCACCGGCGATCCGGATAATTTCTTCGGCCCGCTGTTTACCTGCACCTCGGCGAATGGCGGCTCAAACTCGGCGAAATGGTGCTACAAGCCGTTTGATAAGATCATCGCTGAGGCCAAATCGATAACCGATCATGATAAACGGGTGGCGCTCTATAAAGAGGCGCAGCAGATTATGCATGACCAGATGCCTGCGGTAATGATTGCGCATTCAACGATTTTCGAGCCGGTACGCAAGGAAGTGAAGGGCTATGAAATAGACCCGTTTGGCAAACATCTGTTCTGGCAAGTGGATATCAATCAGTAACTTTTCACTGCCCGGCACGCGTCCGGGCAGTCTTTTTGCAATTTGTGCTACCCGCATCATTTTTTGTCACAACAAACCCGCCAGACTTTTGCTATAACTTCAAGTGCATACTTGCATATAACATGGAAAATCATCATGCGTACTCACTCTTTTTTTAAAGTTGCAGTGCTTACTGGTCTGTTGGCGTTGGCGGGATGTTCTTCAAAAGTCGCCGCACCTGAGCAATATTCTGGCTTTTTAAAAGATTACTCGGGTTTACAGCAAACGACGTCCGCGACAGGTAAGCCTACCCTGCGTTGGGTAGATCCTGCTTATAACGAAGCTAACTACGACAGTATTATCTGGACGCCAATTACCTATTATCCAACGCCAAAACCCACCACTCAAATCGGGCAAAAAACGCTTGATGAGCTGTTGAATTACACCAATAACAAAATGAAAACCGCTATTGGTACGCGTAAGCCGATTGTGACTACGCCGGGTAAACACAGCCTGATTTTCCGCGGTGCCATTACCGGGGTGAGTTCGCAGAAAGAGGGACTGCAGTTCTATGAAGTGGTGCCTGTTGCGCTGGTGGTTGCCGGTACGCAGATGGCAACCGGACATCGCACCATGGATACCCATCTCTACTTTGAAGGTGAGCTGATCGATGCGGCGACCAATAAACCGGTCATGAAGGTCGTGCGTAAAGGCGAAGGTAAAGAGCTGAATAACGAAAATACACCAATGACCTTCGCGACGCTGAAGCAGGTTGTTGATGACATGGCAACGGACGCCACCATGTTTGATGTGAAAAAAACCGCGAAATAATCTAAAAAGGCCTGCGTGAGCAGGCCTTTTTTATTTACGCCGTCCGCAAGCGTCTGAACCAGGTTTCCGGTTTGGTAAACATCACCATATTTCCCCCCAGAATCAGCACCAATCCAACAATGCCGTTGATATGCCAGACGTAGCCTTCATACACCGTGGAGATGGAGAGCGCCACCAGCGGAAAAAGCAGCGTGCTGTAGGCCGCTTTGCCCGGGCCAATGCGGCCCACCAGCGTGAAGTACGCGCCAAACGCAATCACCGAGCCAAACAGAGCCAGATAGACCAGCGCGCCCATATAGCTCAGCGTCCACTCCGGCACGAAGCTATCGCCTCTGAACAGCGCAATGCAGCCCATCACCAGCGTGCCATAGAGCATCGCCCAGGCGTTGGTGGTCATGGTTTCGAGGCCTCTGCGCTGATGGCGCATGCTGATCATATTGCCCAGCGAAAAGCCGTAGGTACCGAGTGCGGAAAGCCCAATGCCCGTCAGCAGTGACGCACTCCAGCCGCTGGCCAGCAGATCGTCCCAGAAGAGGGTGATGATCCCGACCAGGCCCAGTGCCGCAGCCGTCCAGAAGCGCGCCGGTGGGCGCTGCCCGAAGAAAATAAAGCTGTTAATGGCGTTATAGAGCACGGCCATGGAGAAGATCACCGACTCCAGCCCGGTGTTGATATGTGCCGCTGCCGTGTAAAAACACCAGAAGTTAAAGCAGAAAACACAGCATCCCTGCAGCAGGCAAAACAGGTGATCCCGTAGCGCCAGCGTACGCAGACGGCGCAGGGCGAGTAACACCACCATCATCGTGAGGCTGGCGACCGCGAAGCGCCAGAAAATCGACACCGGCGCTGCCACCGGTCCCTGCTGCAGGAAAATCGCAATCCAGGTGGTTCCCCAGATAATCACCACCAGTCCGTATAATAATGCGTTCATATTCTTCTCTTCTTAAACCACCGAAGCCCGCAGTATGGCGCGGCATCCCGCACCGGGCTTTCACCGACTTGCGGGAGACTTGCAAAATCTTGCGCTTTTTTCTTTCACGGGGACTGGCAACGGGCGACAACTCTTCTTAGACTGAGATCCCTGTCCATCACGCGCTAACGGTTATGTCTCACGCTTACGATACCTTTGAAACGCTCAGCCAACAGAATGCAGTCCTGCGGGGAACCGTCTCGCTGAATTCCGGTATTCAGCTGGCCGCGTGGTACAACAAGCACGATACGATAACGGTGAAAAGTAACCATCACACCCTGAGCCTGTACGTGGCGGACGGTTACGAAAGCTATCAAAAAACGCCGGGCGGCTGGAAAAACGGCGGGGGGCCGGACCGTTTCTGTTTGATGCCCAAAGAGAGCGAATCAACGTGGGATATCCGGGATGACCTGTCGTTTGTGCATCTCTACTGTACCGATGAGCACCTGCGCGACGTGGGAGAGAAAATCTGGGACAAGCGGCCGCTGTCGCTGACCCTGGACGAACGCATTTTTGGCAGCGATCCCAAGATCACCGCGCTGTATCGCCAGTTCTTACTGGGCTGTGACTGGCAGCAAAACGCCAACCAGCTCACCCTGAGCACGGCCTCTACGCTGCTGCTGACTCATCTGCTGCAAAACTACGCCAACGTGCAGTGGAAACTGCCGGTCGTCACCGGCGGGTTATCGCCGTTTGTTCTGCGCAACGTGCTGGCCTTTATCGAAGAGAACCTGGGGCAGCCCCTGACGCTGGCCGAACTGGCGGCGCAGGCCGCCCTCAGTGAATACCATTTTGCCCGCATGTTCCGCCAGTCGACGGGGCTGGCGCCGCATCAGTACGTGATGCACAGGCGAATGGTCAAAGCGAAAGAGCTGGTGCAGCATACCTCCATGCCGCTGACGGACATTGCGCTGGCCTGCGGGTTTAACTCCGCCAGCCACTTCAGCAACCGCTTTCGCAGCGTGACGGGCATGACACCCTCACAGCTACGTGCGGCGAGCGCGTGAGAACAGGGAATAGCACACGCAGCCCAACACCAGCCCCCAGAATGCCGAACCAATCCCCATCAGCGTGACGCCGCTTGCGGTCATCAGAAACGTGACGATGGCCGCGTCGCGCTCCGCTTCGTGATGTAATGCCTGATATAAACTCCCGCTGATGGTTCCCAGTAGCGCCAGACCGGCCAGCGTCTGGATCCAGCTAAGCGGCAGGGCGGCCATCAACCCGGTAATGGAGCCGCCGAAAATCCCCGCCAGCAGATAAAACCCGCCAGCGGCAATGGCTGCCAGCCAGCGCTTATCCGCATCCGGGTGGGCATCCGGGCTTTGACAAATGGCGGCGGTTATCGCCGCTATGCAGATGGAAAAGACGCCAAACGGCGAAAACAGCAGCGCCAGTCCACCCGTCACGATGATTAGCGGGGAGACCGCCAGCGGATATCCCGACGCTTTCATCGTGGCGAACCCCGGCGCATTTTGCGAGGCCATGGTCACGAGGAAGAAGGGCACGCCAATGCTGACCAGGCTGGTGAAGGTGAACGTAGGCGCAACAAATTCAGGCATCACCAGGGAGAGGGTTAGCCTGTCGGTGACAACGTCACCGCTTATCCATGCCACAATACCGCCTGCCAGCAGCGTGACCACGATGGCATAACGCGGGGCCAGCGCTTTTGCCAGCAGCCATGCCGCAATCATGCTGCCGCACAGCAAAAAGTGCCATTCAAGATGCGCAAACGCATGCAGGCCAAACTGCAAAAGCACACCCGCCAGCATGGCTGCGGCAAGGGAATGGGGGATCAGCTTCATCAGCCGGGCGAATAACCCGGTGATGCCGCAGAGCAGGATAAGCGCGTTGGCAAAAATGAATACACCGACGGTTTCTGCCAGCGTGACGCCGTGCAGGCTGGTGGCCAGCAGCGCGGCACCGGGCGTGGACCAGGCGGTAAGCACCGGCGCTTTATACCACCAGGAAAGCGCCAGCGTGCTGACGCCCATCCCTATTCCCAGGGCGGTCATCCAGCCTGCGATCTGCTGTGCGCTGGCACCCGCTGCGGCAGCGGCCTGCCAGATAATGGCAGCAGAACTGGCGTAACCCACCAGAACGGCGACGAAGCCCGCCAGCGTGACGGGAATGAAATGAGAGGAAGGGCGCATGGGAACTCCGTTGTGCGTTATAACGTCCGGAATAAGGTAACACTGTGCGTTATAGCGTACAAGTGGTATGCTGGGCCTCACCAGGAGGGAACATGGACATCACACTGCATCTTGCAACAACACTGAAAACGCTGCGCCAGGCGCGCGGCTGGAGTTTGTCGAAGCTCGCGGACGAGACCGGCGTATCAAAAGCTATGCTCGGGCAAATTGAGCGCAATGAGTCCAGCCCGACGGTGTCGACACTGTGGAAAATCGCCACCGGACTGAACGTACCGTTTTCCGCGTTTATCACCCCGGAGGCGGACCGGCAGGCCGTCTTTGACCCGCAGCAGCAGGCGATGGTGGTGAAACCGCTGTTTCCGTGGGACGAAACGCTGAAGTTTGATCATTTCTCCATTACCCTGGCACCGGGCGCGCTGAGCGAGTCCACGCCGCATGAAGCGGGGGTGATTGAACATGTGGTGGTGATCAGCGGTGAGCTGGAGATGAAACTTGAGGGACAGTGGCAGACCCTTTCTGCCGATTCAGGCGTGCGTTTTGCTGGTGATAAACCGCACGCATACCGTAACAGCAGCGACCGGCCGGTGCATTTTCATTCGCTGATCCATTATCCCCGCTAAGGCTACGCAAAACTGTTTCGCTGACGCATACTTCTGACTACAATAGCCGCCATTTTGACCATAACGGATAACGACGAAGTATGCGCCTGCAATCCCATCATCTTGAACTTTTAAGCCCGGCCCGCGACGCCGCCATTGCCCGTGAAGCGATCCTTCATGGCGCAGACGCCGTCTACATTGGCGGCCCTGGCTTCGGTGCCCGCCATAACGCCAGCAACAGCCTGAGCGATATTGCTGAACTGGTGCCGTTCGCCCACCGTTTCGGGGCGAAGGTGTTCGTCACCCTGAACACCATTCTTCATGATGATGAGCTGGAGCCTGCACAGCGTCTGATTACCGATCTCTACCAGACCGGCGTCGATGCCCTGATTGTGCAGGACATGGGCGTGCTGGAGCTGGATATTCCCCCCATTGAACTGCATGCCAGTACCCAGTGTGATATCCGCACGGTAGAGAAGGCGAAGTTTCTTTCCGACGTCGGCTTTTCGCAGATCGTTCTGGCACGCGAACTGAACCTGAATCAGATCCGCGATATCCACCAGGCGACAGACGCAACCATTGAGTTCTTTATCCACGGTGCACTGTGCGTAGCCTATTCCGGTCAGTGCAACATTTCCCACGCGCAAACGGGCCGCAGCGCCAACCGCGGCGACTGTTCTCAGGCCTGCCGTCTGCCCTATACCCTGAAAGACGATCAGGGCCGCGTCGTGGCGTTCGAAAAACATCTGCTCTCCATGAAGGATAACGATCAGACTGCCAACCTGGGCGCGCTGATCGACGCAGGCGTGCGCTCCTTCAAGATTGAAGGGCGTTACAAAGATATGAGCTACGTGAAGAACATCACCGCGCACTATCGCCAGATGCTGGATGCGATTATTGAAGACCGCGGTGACCTGGCGCGCGCGTCGGCCGGCCGCACCGAGCATTTCTTTATTCCGTCGACGGACAAAACCTTCCATCGCGGCAGTACGGACTATTTTGTCAATGCCCGCAAAGGGGATATCGGCGCGTTTGATTCCCCGAAGTTTATCGGTTTACCGGTCGGTGAAGTGCTGAAAGTGGCGAAGGATCACCTGGATGTTGAAGTGACAGAGTCGCTGGCGAATGGTGATGGCCTTAACGTGATGATCAAGCGTGAAGTGGTGGGCTTCCGCGCCAATACGGTGGAGAAAACCGGCAAAAATCGCTACCGTGTCTGGCCGAATGAAATGCCAGCCGATCTCTACAAAGCGCGACCAAACGCGGCGCTTAACCGTAACCTCGATCATAACTGGCAGCAGGCGCTGCTGAAAACCTCCAGCGAACGCCGCATTGCGGTGGATATTGAACTGGGCGGCTGGGAAGAGCAGCTGATTCTGACCATGACCTGTGAAGATGGCATCAGCGTAACCCACACGCTCGACGGTCTGTTCGAGGTGGCCAATAACGCCGAAAAAGCGCTTAACAACCTGAAGGACGGCGTGGCGAAGCTGGGGCAGACAATTTACTACGCCCGCACCATCGAGGTAAATCTGCCGGACGCGCTGTTCGTGCCGAACAGCCTGCTTAATTCGTTCCGCCGTGAAACGGCAGAGATGCTGGATGCGGCGCGCCTGGCGCAGTATCCGCGCGGCAGCCGTAAAGCTGAAACCGTCCCTGCGCCCGTTTACCCGGATACGCATTTGTCCTTCCTTGCCAACGTCTACAACCATAAAGCCCGTGAATTCTACCATCGTCACGGCGTGCAGCTGATCGACGCGGCGTATGAAGCGCATGAAGAGAAGGGCGATGTGCCGGTGATGATCACCAAGCACTGCCTGCGCTTTGCCTTCAACCTGTGTCCGAAGCAGGCGAAAGGGAATATCAAAAGCTGGAAGGCCACCCCGATGCAGCTGGTAAACGGAGACGAAGTCCTGACCCTCAAATTTGACTGTCGTCCGTGCGAAATGCATGTGATTGGCAAGATGAAAAACCACATTTTCAAAATGCCACCGCCCGGCAGTATTGTGGCGTCCGTCAGCCCGGACGATCTGATGAAAACCCTGCCGAAACGTAAGGGCAGCTAATTACCGAACGTGCGTGTCCGGTTTGCGCGATTTCTGCCACAGGTGGTGCTCGCGCAAACCCTCTGCCGACTCTTCCGCCGCGCTTCGCAATTCATCGCTGTCGGCTTCATGACGAAGCTGATGCTCCACGTTTTTCACCCAAATATATTCATGTCCTTTGTGCCCCGCCATAAGCTGCCCCGAAAACAGGGCGCAGAGCAACATCACCAGTGCCAGGCCTTTTCTCATTATCTCTTCACCACAGAATAAGAACGCGGACTATCATGGCAATAATTGCATTATGTTATTATTCAAAAATTCAAATTAACGCAAAGCCATTGTCAGGTTTTGTCGAATTAACACCATATTGAGACTTTTCTTAAAATTGAGATACCGCCGATAAACCGCCATTTCTGGTATAAAACTGGACAATAATTTTAGAGATAAATCCTATATAATAAGAATTCTCTGGCTAAGGAACGGGTCTTAATAAATGAAAAAAATAATGGTGTTGGCGCTTGTGGTGGTTGCAGCAGGGGCCGCGGCTGGCGCTCGTTATGTCAGTAATGACGCACCTGAATATATTCACTCTGCAGAAGCTCGCGTAGGATCATATTTAACCAGCGATTATGGACGCGTTGATTGTAATAGCATCAAAATTAACGACGAACGCTGGGAATTAGACTGCACTCACAAGACGCGCGGGAAAACATTCCAGTTTGCGGTCTATCCGTCCGAAAAAGCGCCATATGGCGTGTCGCGTTCGTTTTATCTTGAGGCCATCAATGATGATGCCAGACAGAGCGCTGAGCAGGGCCTGATGCGTTATTTGCAAATCAATACCCAGGCGGGTTAACAGGGCTGTTTAAGGTTCGTTGAGATAAAGAGTGATAGGTTGTATGGGATCCGCTGCCCGGCCATGACGTGTCGGGACGTAGAGACCAAAATACAAATCTATCCATGCAAGCATTTACCGCCAGATAATGGCGGTTTTTTTTTGCCAGCAGTGGCGCTACCAGCGTTATGTCGTGACCCGATAGTGCGACTGTACCAGGCCCGAAGGGAAGCTGCGGCTGGATACCAGTGTCAAATCGATATCCCGTGGAAGGGTGCCAAACAGCGGTTTTCCCGAGCCAAGCAGAACAGGAACGGTAGTAATCACCATATCGGCCACCAGTCCTTCGCGCAGGAACGACTGTATGACCTGCCCACCATCGAGATAGACGCGATGGACATTTTGCGCCGCCAGATCGTCGAGAACCTCTTTTGGCGCACGGCGGGAGAACTGCACTTTGCCCTTCAGCGCCTCCGGCACGGGCGTGTCGGCCAGTTGTCGGGAGAGCACCAGCACCGGCCGGTCATACGGCCAGGTATCAAAGGTCACCGCCTTCTCATAGCTTCCGCGCCCCATGACGATCCACTCTTTGTCCGCAATAAACGCCGTATAGCCATGGTCTTCAGTCGGATCGTCGCGCTGCAACAGCCAGTCAATATCGTCATTCTCCCGGGCGATGTAGCCATCAAGACTGACAGCGATAAAAACGTGGGTGGTGACCATCAGGTGCTCCCTTGTTAATCGTAAATGCCGATGTCCAGACTGGCTCCTTAGCGGACAGCATCCGGACGTGAAAATTGTTTGCGATACTGGGCCGGGGAAAGCGCGAACTGCTGGCGAAAATGATGACGTAGCGTCGATGCCTGACCAAACCCGGTCTGTTCAGCAATGCTGTCGATGCTTAACCGGCTGCTTTCCAGATAATCTTTCGCCCGCAACAGGCGCTCATGGAGTAACCAGCGGGCTGGCGTGGTTCCCGTCGCCGCCTCGAAGCGACGCAGAAAGGTGCGCTGGCTCATCCCAACCCGACGCGCCAGCGAGTCGACACTGTGCGCTTCATTAAGATGCTTGTGCAAAAAGTCAAACAGCTGGCCAAGTCGCTGACTTTCCCGCAGCTGCGCCACCGGGCGGCTCAGCTGCTGCGGCTGTGAACCATCCCTGTGTGGCGGAATAACCAGCCGGCGCGCCACGCTGTTGGCTGTTTCCATGCCATAATCCCGTCGCACGACATGCAGGCAGAGATCGATCCCCGCCGCACTGCCTGCGGAGGTCAGAATATCCCCTTCGTCCTGGTAGAGCACATCCTCAACCACCTCGATATCAGGGTAACGGGCTTTAAGCGCGTCAATATAACGCCAGTGCGTTGTGGCTTTACGTCCGTCCAGCAGCCCCGACGCGGCCAGCACAAACACGCCGGAACAGATGGACAGCAGCTGACAGCCCCGTGCGCTGGCCTGACGTAACGCGTGGCAGAGCGTCTCCGGAACCGGTGACTCCAGCCCCCGCCAGCCCGGCACCACGATCAGGTCGGCAGATTCAAGCAGGGAGAGATCGCCATCGGTAATGATACGGATCCCGCCCGTCGCCCGCAGTTCACCGCTATCCACGCTCGCCACCGCAAAACGGTACCAGTTGTCGCCGAGCTCGGGGCGCGGCAGGCCGAAGATCTCCACCGCCACGCCGAATTCGAAGGTACACAGACCGTCATAGGCCAGCACCACCACCTTCGGGCGGGGATGCTGTCTTAAGTTTGTCATCTTTTTGCTGTTTTCTGGCATACGTGAGCGCATTCACCGGCTGAATTTGTGGATAGAGTAGTGTTAACACAAACGCCAAAGATGAGGAAGGATCATGAGCTATGTTACTGAATTTCCGGCTGCCGAGCCGCAGGAAGCCGTCACCCATTTTCTGCGCCGTCTGAGCGTCGAAACCGATTGTGCCGATGTGCATCATGCCATCGTTAACCATGAGCAGGACTTCGTGCTGCTTCATGTGGTCGGCGGCCCGGAGCAGTTTGCCCGCCGTCATGTGCCCGGCGCAGTGCACATGCCGTGGAGTCAGATTACCGCCGGGCGCATGGCCCAGTGGCCTGAAGGCTCGCTGTTTGTCGTCTACTGCGCCGGACCACACTGTAACGGTGCGGACAGAGCCGCGCTGAAGCTGGCGCGTCTTGGGCTGCCGGTCAAAATTATGCTCGGCGGGATCACCGGCTGGGAAGATGAAAAGTACGCCTTTGCCAGCAGCGAAACCGCTGCCGCGCTGTGAAGATGAATTTTTTTCATCACCCGTGAAATTTTCTCGTTTGCCGGGATAAAGCAGGTATGACATCTTTTTTGGACATTTAGACATCCAGAAGTCTAAAACTTCAAAAGATGAATTATTACTGCGGGCAATTATCACCGGCAGACTGAGGAGATTTCCATGCAACGACACCACGCCCCGTTCCGCGCCGATGTAGTCGGCAGCTTTTTACGCCCGGATGCCATCAAACAGGCTCGCCAGAAATTTGCCAGCGGCGAAATTGACGCCGGGCAGCTTCGCGCCATTGAAAACGACGCTATCCGCCATGTCGTTGAGCAGCAGTGTGCGTGTGGGCTGAATGTGGTCACCGACGGTGAGTTTCGCCGCGCCTGGTGGCACTTTGATTTCTTCGACGGTCTGCAGGGCGTAGAGCGTTACGATGCGCAGCAGGGCATTCAGTTTAACGGCGTGCAAACTAAAGCTCACGGCGTGCGCGTTACCGGCAAGCTGGGCTTTGGCGAGCATCCGATGCTGGAGGACTTTCGTTATCTGAAAAGCATCAGCGGGAGCGCCGAGCCGAAAATGACCATTCCGAGCCCGAGCGTGTTGCATTTCCGCGGCGGTCGTAAAGACATAGACGCCACGGTGTATCCGGACCTGAACGTCTATTTCGACGATCTGGCGACCACCTGGCGCGACGCCATTCGGGCCTTCTATGACGCGGGCTGCCGTTACCTGCAGCTGGATGACACCGTCTGGGCCTATCTCTGCTCGGATGACCAGCGTCGTCAGATCCGCGAGCGCGGTGATGATCCCGACGAACTGGCGCGTATCTATGCCCGCGTGCTGAACAAGGCCCTGGAGGGCAAACCGGACGATTTGACCATAGGGCTGCATGTCTGCCGCGGTAACTTCCGCTCAACCTGGATTTCCGAAGGCGGCTATGAGCCGGTGGCGGAAGTGCTGTTCGGGACGGTTAACGTTGACGCGTTCTTCCTGGAATATGATAACGACCGCAGCGGGGATTTCGCGCCGCTGCGCTTTGTTCGCCCGGGCAAGCAGCAGGTGGTGCTGGGGCTTATCACCACCAAAAACGGCGAGCTGGAAAACCCGGAAGGGGTGAAGGCGCGTCTGGAAGAAGCGGCGAAATACGTGGCGAAAGAGCAAATTTGCCTCAGCCCGCAGTGTGGCTTTGCTTCTACCGAAGAGGGTAACAGCCTGAGCGAAACCCAGCAGTGGGACAAAATCCGCCTGGTGACGCAGATCGCCAGTGAAGTCTGGTAAACCCGCTTTTTCAGCGCTGCATTATTAAAGTGCAGCGCTGTGCCATTCTGAGACGTTCTCTTTACATCCTGCGCTTCAGCCCCTGCATTCACGCTTTCTCCATTCTGGCATCTTTTTTGCTCCTGCTTCGCTGAGACATTTATTTCCGCGTCCACGCCGTAACGGACGTCTTCGCACAGCGTTCTTTTTCAGGAGTGAAAATATGCACCGTCGTACTTTATTAAAAGCCTTTGCATTGTCTGCGTCTGTCGTTGCTATGGGAATGAGTTTTGGCGTGCAGGCGGCCGATACCATCAAAGTGGGGATCATGCATTCCCTCTCCGGCACGATGGCCATCTCCGAAACCCCGCTGAAAGATGTCGCCCTGATGACCATCGATGAGATCAACGCGAAAGGCGGCGTGCTGGGTAAGAAACTGGAGCCGGTGGTGGTGGATCCGGCCTCAAACTGGCCGCTGTTTGCCGAGAAAGCGCGCCAGTTGTTAAGTCAGGATAAGGTGGCGGTGGTGTTCGGCTGCTGGACGTCGGTCTCGCGAAAGTCCGTTCTGCCCGTCTTTGAAGAGCTGAACGGTTTGCTGTTCTATCCGGTGCAATATGAAGGCGAGGAGATGTCACCGAACGTCTTCTATACCGGCGCGGCGCCGAACCAGCAGGCTATCCCGGCGGTGGAATACCTGATGAGTGAAGACGGCGGCGCGGCGAAGCGCTTCTTCCTGCTGGGCACGGACTACGTCTACCCGCGCACCACCAACAAGATCCTGCGCGCGTTCCTGCATTCCAAAGGGGTGGAGGATAAAGACATCGAAGAGGTTTACACCCCGTTTGGTCATAGCGACTACCAGACCATTGTCGCCAACATTAAGAAATTCTCTGCCGGCGGCAAAACTGCCGTGGTCTCGACCATCAACGGCGACTCCAACGTTCCGTTCTACAAAGAGCTGGCGAACCAGGGGCTGAAAGCGACCGACGTGCCGGTCGTGGCGTTCTCCGTGGGAGAAGAAGAGCTGCGCGGCATTGACACCAAACCGCTGGTGGGCAACCTGGCGGCGTGGAACTACTTTGAATCCGTTGATAATCCAACCAACCAGGCCTTCGTGGCGGACTATAAAGCCTATGCCAAAGCGCACAAGCTGCCGAACGCCGATACCGTGGTGACCAACGACCCGATGGAAGCCACTTACGTGGGCATCCATATGTGGGCGCAGGCGGTGGAGAAAGCGGGCACCACCGATGTGGATAAAGTGCGTGTGGCGATGGCCGGTCAGTCCTTTAAGGCGCCGTCTGGCTTTACGCTCACGATGGATGCCACCAACCATCACCTGCACAAGCCGGTCATGATCGGCGAAATCGAAGGCAACGGTCAGTTTAACGTGGTGTGGCAGACGGAACAGCCGGTACGTGCCCAGCCGTGGAGCCCGTTCATCGCCGGGAATGACAAAAAGCCCGATCAGCCGATGAAAACCGCCAGCAACTAAGCCATTCCCGCAGGGAGAGAGCCATGAACTTCATACGCACGATCGTCGCGCTTGTATGGCTTACCGGACTGCTGCCAGGGATGGTGCAGGCATCGGATGCCGATCGTTTTGTTGCTGCCAGCCGCAGCCAGCAGGCGGAACTGCTGACGCAGTGGGCCGCCTCGCCGGAGGCGGCAAGGTTGCCGCTGCTGCAGGCGCTGCAACAGGAAAACCTCTTTGTTGATACGCAAAAGCACGCCTTTGCACAACGCAATGGCGACATCATCCCGCTGGGCGAAAGCCAGGCAGCAGCGGGGCCAACCAAAGCCGTTCGTCTGACGAACCGGCTGCGGGTGCTCGCTGCGACGGCCATCGCCACCCATCAGCTTGTGAGTGACAGTGTCACCGAAAGGCGCGCAGCGGCGCGCCAGCTCCAGCGCGATGCCCAGCCAGGCATGCTCGCCTTTCTGGAAAAACGGTTGACGGATGAAACGGACGCGGTGGCGCGTCAGGCGCTGTTGCTGGCGGTGGCGAATCTCCAGCTGACAAGCCCGCAGGCTGAGGTCCGCCGCACGGCAGTCGAACGGCTCGGGCAGTCCGACGATCCGGACGTGGCGTCCAGGCTGACTCCGTTTACCCAGACACAGACCGAGCCTGACGCCGGGGTTCGCGCAGCCGCGCAGGAGAGCCTTCGCCAGATCCAGCACCGTCTGATGTGGGGCGATCTGCTGGGCCAGGCGTTTATGGGCTTGTCGCTGGGGTCGGTGCTGCTGCTGGCGGCGCTGGGGCTCGCCATCACCTACGGCCTGCTGGGCGTGATTAATATGGCCCACGGCGAGATGCTGATGCTGGGCGCGTATGCCACGTGGATGGTGCAACAGGCGATGGCAGGACTGGCGCCTCAGTGGCTGGCGCTCTATCCCGTCATCGCGCTGCCGGTCGCCTTCTGCCTGACGGCGGGCATCGGGATGGTGCTGGAGCGTACCGTGATCCGTCATTTGTACGGTCGTCCGCTGGAAACGCTGCTGGCGACGTGGGGGATCAGCCTGATGCTAATCCAGCTGGTGCGCATGACGTTCGGTGCGCAGAACCTGGAGGTGGCTAACCCGGCATGGCTTTCCGGCGGGGTGCAGGTTTTTGCCAACCTGACCCTGCCGTGGAACCGCATTGTGGTGCTGGGCTTCGTGCTGCTGGTGCTGTTCTTCACCTGGCTCATTCTGAATAAAACCCGTCTGGGGCTGAACGTGCGGGCGGTGACGCAAAACCGCAGCATGGCCGCCTGCTGCGGGGTGCCAACGGGGCGCGTCGACATGCTGGCGTTCGGGCTGGGCTCAGGCATTGCCGGTCTGGGCGGCGTGGCGTTATCCCAGCTTGGGAACGTCGGGCCGGAGCTCGGTCAGGGGTACATTATCGACTCGTTCCTCGTGGTCGTTCTCGGTGGCGTAGGCCAACTGGCAGGCAGCGTGGCTGCGGCGTTTGGTCTGGGGATCTTTAATAAAATCCTTGAACCGCAGATGGGGGCGGTGCTGGGTAAAATTTTGATTCTGGTGGCGATCGTGCTGTTTATTCAGAAACGCCCTCAGGGACTGTTTGCGCTGAAAGGGAGAGTGATTGACTGATGAGCCAGCCGCTGACCTTAACGCTGGCGCGCAAAGCGCCACGCACAACGCAGATTGCCGGCAGCCTGCTGGTGATGTGCCTGCTGATACTGCCGTTTTTCGCCTTACTGCCTGCGACGCATCCGCTGGCGCTGTCAACCTGGATGCTGACGCTGACTGGCAAGATCCTCTGCTATGCCATTGTGGCGGTGGCGCTGGATCTGGTGTGGGGCTACGCCGGTATGTTGTCCCTGGGGCATGGCATTTTCTTCGCCCTGGGCGGCTACGCGATGGGCATGTACCTGATGCGCCAGGCGGCGGGGGACGATTTGCCGGCGTTTATGTCTTTTCTCTCCTGGAGCGAACTGCCCTGGTTCTGGTGGGGGACCCAGCATTTTGCCTGGGCGCTGGTGCTGATTGTGATGGTCCCGGGGCTGCTGGCGCTGGTGTTTGGCTGGTTTGCCTTCCGCTCCAGGATCAAAGGGGTCTATTTCTCGATCATGACCCAGGCGCTGACCTATGCCGGGATGCTGCTGTTCTTTCGCAACGAAACCGGTTTTGGCGGTAATAACGGCTTTACCGGCTTCACCACGCTGCTGGGGTTTGCGGTAACGGAGACGACCACGCGTATTGCGCTGTTTCTGGCCACCGTGCTGTTGCTGCTCCTGGCGCTGGGCATCGGGTTTGCGCTGGCGAAGAGCAAGTTTGGCCGCATTCTCACTGCCGTGCGCGACGCCGAAAACCGCCTGACGTTTTGCGGATACGATCCGCGCGGGTTCAAGCTGCTGGTGTGGACGCTCTCCGCGGTGCTGTGCGGGCTGGCCGGCGCGCTGTATGTCCCGCAGGTGGGCATTATTAACCCCGGCGAAATGTCTCCGACGAACTCGATAGAAGCCGCCATCTGGGTCGCGCTTGGTGGGCGCGGCACGCTGGTGGGGCCGGTCATTGGCGCGGCGCTGGTCAACGGGGCGAAGAGCCTCTTCACCGTCGCGATGCCGGAATACTGGCAGCTGTTTCTGGGATTGATTTTTATCGCCGTCACGCTGTTTTTGCCGCGCGGCGTCTACGGCCTGTTTCGTAAGGGAGAGAAATAATGCAGCCAGCCGAAGGGTTATTCACCCGCCAGTTGCCCGGCGATCGTTACCGCGAACAGACCGACCCGGTACTGCAGCTTGAATCCATCAACGTCAGTTTTGATGGTTTTCAGGCGCTGACCGATCTCTCGCTGAATATCGGCGTAGGCGAACTGCGCTGCGTGATTGGCCCCAACGGGGCCGGTAAAACCACGCTGATGGACGTCATCACCGGCAAGACGCGACCGAAAAGCGGGCGCGCTATTTACGATCAGTCGATCGATCTTACCACGCTGGAGCCTGCGGCGATTGCCCGCCAGGGAATAGGCCGAAAATTCCAGAAACCCACGGTCTTTGAAGCGCTGACGGTGTGGGAAAACCTGGAGATCGCCATGAAAACCGACAAATCCGTCTGGGCCAGCCTGCGGGCAACGCTCAACGGCGAGCAGCGCGATCGCATTGATGAGATGCTGGCTTTATTGCGGCTCAGCAACGAGCGGGACCGCCGGGCCGGACTGCTTTCCCACGGACAAAAACAGTTCCTGGAGATTGGTATGCTGCTGGTGCAGGACCCGCATCTGTTGCTGCTTGACGAGCCCGCCGCCGGAATGACCGATGCGGAAACGGAGTATACCGCGGAGTTGTTCAGGACGCTGGCGGGCAAGCACTCCCTGATGGTGGTGGAGCACGACATGGGCTTTGTGGAAACCATCGCTGACCACGTAACGGTGCTGCATCAGGGGCGCGTGCTGGCGGAAGGTTCGCTTCGTGAGGTGCAGGCCAACGAGCAGGTGATTGAGGTCTATCTGGGACGTTAAGGAGAGGGAATGTTACAGGTCAACGAACTGAATCAGTATTACGGCGGCAGCCATATCCTGCGCGGCGTGAGCTTTGAGGCGGTCACCGGGGAAGTTACCTGCCTGCTGGGGCGCAACGGTGTAGGGAAAACCACGCTGCTGAAGTGCCTGATGGGGCTGATCCCGGCGAAAACCGGGGAGGTCATCTGGCAGGGGAAAACGATCACCCACAGCAAGCCGCACCAGCGGGTGCAGTCGGGCGTGGCGTACGTCCCCCAGGGCCGGGAGATTTTTCCGCGTCTGACCGTGGAGGAGAATCTGCTGCTGGGGCTGTCGCGCTTTCCCGTCCGCGAGGCGAAGCAGGTGCCGGAGGAGATCTGGCAGCTGTTCCCGGTACTCAAAGAGATGAAACACCGGCGCGGGGGCGATCTCTCCGGTGGTCAACAGCAGCAGTTGGCGATTGGTCGCGCGCTGGCGAGCCGTCCGCAGCTGCTGATCCTCGATGAACCCACCGAAGGCATACAACCTTCGGTGATTAAGGAGATTGGCCAGGTGATCCGCCAGCTGGCAGACAGAGGGGATATGGCGATCCTGCTGGTTGAGCAGTTTTATGACTTTGCCGCCGACCTGGCGGACAGCTACCTGCTGATGTCACGCGGCACCATCATTCAGCGTGGACGGGGTGAAAACATGGAGCAGGAGGGCGTTCGCGGGCTGGTTGCGATCTGAAATGTTATATTATAACATTCTCACTCTGATAAAACGGAATGAGGGTGTTATGTTGGCTGCACATATTGGGAAATTTGCCATGACGCTGGGGGCGCTGCTGGTTAGCGGCCAGCTGTTTGCCCACTCGCACGGTCACGCGATGAGCGAAGCGGAACAGAAGGCGGCGAATGGCGTCTTTGAGGACAACGATGTTAAGGACAGAAAACTGTCCGACTGGGACGGCACTTGGCAGTCCGTCTATCCGTTCCTGCTGGATGGCTCGTTGGATCCGGTCTTCAGGAAGAAAGCGCAGCAGGATAAAAGCAAAACCTTTGATGAGGTGAAAGCCTACTACCGCACGGGGTATGCAACCGATGTGGATGCCATCGGCATCGAAAATAACGTGATGGAATTCCATAAAGGCAAAACGGTCAGCAGCTGTCGTTATGACTACAGCGGCTACAAAATTTTGACCTACGCGTCCGGCAAAAAGGGCGTTCGCTATCTGTTTGAGTGTCAGGACGCCAGCAGCAAGGCGCCGAAGTTTGTGCAGTTCAGCGACCACACCATCGCGCCGAAGGCCTCTTCACACTTTCACATTTTCATGGGCAACACTTCCCACGAGGCGCTGCTGAAGGAGATGGAAAACTGGCCGACCTATTATCCGAAAGAGATGTACAAACAGCAGGTGGTGGAGGAGATGTTGCACCACTAGGCCGTTGATTTTGCTTTTGCCGGGTGGCGGCTTCGCCTTACCCGGCCTATATTCACTACGCCGCTTTGGGTGACTCGCACCATGCCTTGACGCTCATCCCACGTAAAATCATCAGCCACGCCACAATAATCGCGGCCATCATTATCACAAACAACGACCAGTGCGGCAGATTCGTCAGGATAATACCGGTGATCATCGGGTTGGCCGCCGCGCCGAGCCAGCCGAGCGCCTGGGCGGAGAAGTAGCTGGCTTTCATCCCCGGCGGGGCGATATTGTCGATCAACATGTATTCACCCGGCGCATAGATAATCTCACCCAGCGTAAAGATGGCGGCAGCAATGCCCCAGTAAATCAGGTTTTCCCCGGAGAGCATAAAGCCAGCCAGACCGACGATAAAAAACAGTGTGGCGGCGGTCATCAACGGACGAATATTGCTGGCTGAGATCTTGCGACCGAGTGCGTACTGCAGCGTCACCACCACGGCGGCGTTGACGGGCAGCACCACCGCGACCACCTTTTCGGCGAAATCACTGTCCGCATGTGCGGCCAGAACATACTGCGAAATGCAGCTCGCGAACGATCCGCCGACGTATGACGCGAGCAGGCCGGAGAGCGTGTACCAGAACAGCGCGCGGTCTTTCAGCAGGACCGACGGCTGCCACGCCGTCTGCTCTTCGGCGGTGTCTAACGCCACGCTTTTTTGCACAAAGAAATGGATAAACCCCAGCGGCAGCGCGGCGCAGAAAGCGGCCAGCCAGAACGGCAGCTGCAGGCTATACATGACCAGCAGGGTGCCAATGGGCGGCCCGATCGTCCAGCCAATATTCAGGAAACTGTAGTTCAGGGAAAAAACGCGGGCTTTTTCACTGGAGGTCAGCACGTCGGAGAACCAGGCTTTCAGCACCGTCGAAAAGACCGAATAGGCGCAGTTGATCAGCGCAAAGAACAGCACCACCAGCGTGACGTTATTCACCAGCGGGATCGCCACAAAGCCGGCGATAAACGCCACGATAGCGATCAGCATGTAACGTTTTTTATCAAACTTATCGGCCAGAATGCCAAACCCCAGGCTGAACACCACGCCAATGGTCAGCGCCACGGTCAGGGCGTAACCAATATTCTCGACGCTCATGCTATAGACGCGCGTGAGATAAATGGTCATAAACGGCAGCGTTGCCCCACGACCAATGGTTAATAACAATGACGATGCCAGCAGCGCTGCGGTTGAGCGCCGGAGAGATGGTTTCATATTCCTGCCCGACAAATGCTTATGCTTTTTATGTTGTGTCCTGAAAGAAGTATCACGACATAAGGGCCTTGTATAGCACCCTATTTATCCGTAAGTGCTTCGCCTGACTGCCAGAATTAATGATCTTCTCGTGGCACGCTTTTTTCTGTTACCTTGAACTGTTAACAAATTATTAATAATTCAGGGGCAGGGTATGACGCGTAAAGACGGACTGCTGGCGTTGCTGGTGGTCATCGTATGGGGACTCAATTTTGTGGTCATCAAGCTGGGCTTGCACAACATGCCGCCGCTGATGCTGGCCGGTTTGCGTTTTATGCTGGTGGCGTTCCCGGCGCTGCTGTTTGTCGCCCGTCCCAGGATCCCCTTTAAACTGCTGCTGGGCTACGGCCTGACCATCAGTTTTGGCCAGTTTGCGTTTCTGTTCTGCGCCATCAAATTTGGTATGCCTGCCGGACTTGCTTCGCTGGTGTTACAGGCGCAGGCGTTCTTTACCATCATTCTGGGGGCGTTTGTGTTTGGCGAGCGTCTGCAGGGTAAACAGCTGGCGGGCATTACGCTGGCGGTGTTTGGCGTGCTGGTGCTGATTGAGGCCAGCCTGAATGGTCAGCACGTGGCGCTGCTCGGCTTTATGCTGACGCTGGCCGCGGGCCTGAGCTGGGCCTGCGGGAATATTTTCAACAAACTGATCATGCAGCATGAGGCGCGTCCGCAGGTGATGTCTCTGGTCGTGTGGAGTGCACTGATCCCGGTGGTACCGTTTATGGTCGCGTCCCTGATATTCGATGGCCCGGCAGTGATGCTGACGAGCCTGGTTGAAATCGACCTCACCACCATTTTGTCGCTGGTCTATCTGGCGTTTGTCGCCACGATTATCGGGTACGGTATCTGGGGATCGCTGCTCGGGCGATACGAAACCTGGCGCGTGGCGCCGTTGTCGCTGCTGGTGCCGGTCGTTGGGCTGGCCAGTGCCGCTATTTTACTGGACGAAAAACTGAGCGCCCTGCAACTGCTTGGCGCGGTGCTGATCATGGCCGGGCTGTATATCAACGTGTTTGGCCTGCGCGTGCGCCGGACGGCGCGGGTGCGGGGATAAGAAAGAAAAAAGCCCCGCATCGGCGGGGCAAAAACGAATCAGAGGCGGTGCTGATTATAGTAAGGCACGCCTAATTCGTCGGATTTGTCGCTACCAGCACCCATATGGTTGAAATCATAAGGCGACTGGTCATGTGCTGACGGCAAAATCATCGTATCAGGATTATTTTGCTGCGTTGCACGAGGGGTTTGCTCCGCGAAGGTCTGGCTGGAGAAGAGCACCAGCAAGGCGAGGGCGGCGGAGGCGGTAACGTTCATGATTTCCTCGGTTACGTCTGTTACAGGCGATGATTAACTACAGTGTTTTAACGGATACAGGTATCGGGATTCACCGGGTACGCTGGTGATGCGGTACTTATGAGGCGGCACGTCAAAATAGTTCTTGAACGTACGCGTCAGGGTTTGTTGCGATTCAAATCCGTAACGCTCCGCCAGATAAAGGATCGGCTCATTGCTTTCTTTCAGCTTCTGGGCAATTTCCGTCAGCTTGCGGCTGCGAATATATTGACCTAATGAATGGCCGGTCTCTTTTTTGAACATCCGTTGCAGGTGCCATTTGGAGTAACCTGAACGCTCTGACACTTTTTCAAGGGAGAGCGGCGATTCCAGGTTGTCCTCGATCCAGTCCAAAATGCTATGAATGGTGATAGCGTCAGTATTGCGTCTGGACATCGTCATACCTCTTTTTTCTGATTACGGCAGAATTTTCTTGAGCAGAAGCTCAAGCGTTGCCACTTCATCTGCCGTTAGGTTTTTTGTTAGTTCCTGATGCAGTGTTTGTCCTACTAATTGATGACATTGCTCGCACATGGCCGCGCCATCGCTGGTCAGCTTTACCAGTACGCCGCGTTTGTCATTCGGGTTAGGGCTTCGTTCTACCCATCCTTTGCAGACGAGACGATCGAGCATGCGGGTGAGCGCACCCAGATCGACAGAGAGCACCTTTTTCAGCTCAACCGGTGTGATACACACTTCGCAGCGAATGGAACACAGCACTTTGAACTGTGTCGCGGTGATATCCAGCGGTGACAGATAGTCGTTGAGCAGGCGATCTTTCTTCTGATTTACCATATGAATAAGACGACCCAGCGGAACAACGTCGTTAAAGATATCACTGGTGCTTTTCACAATGGTTGCCCTGGCAAGTAGTTAGTCACGGCAGATATTATTGCTCAGGCAAGTATAAGTCAACTGAATGAGTCAGCCGATGCCACGAATTGCTAAAACGTTTCATGAACTTTTTTTGTGGTCTTTCAAATCAGATAGATAACTGAGGATTATCATTTCAGACAGGAAATAATCGTCACGCTGCAACGATGGCTGAATGTCATATTTTCACCCTATAATTGCGGTGTTAACTAAGGATAAGGACAACAACACACTATGCTGGATTTACTTAAAGCAATCAGCCTTGGGCTGGTGGTCTTGCTGCCGTTGGCGAACCCGTTAACGACGGTGGCGCTTTTCCTCGGACTGGCAGGGAACATGAATAGCGCCGAGCGCAATCATCAGTCGTTGATGGCCTCTGTGTATGTTTTCGCCATCATGATGGTGGCGTATTACGCCGGTCAGCTGGTGATGAACACCTTCGGGATTTCCATTCCCGGCCTGCGTATTGCCGGGGGGCTGATTGTCGCCTTTATCGGTTTCCGCATGCTGTTCCCGGCGCAAAAAGCCCATGAGTCACCGGAAGCGGCCAGCAAATCTGAAGAGCTGGAAACCGAACCGAGTGCGAATATCGCCTTCGTGCCGATTGCCATGCCGAGCACGGCGGGGCCGGGGACCATCGCGATGATTATCAGCTCCGCGTCGACGGTGCGTGACAGTTCAACCTTCCCGGACTGGGTGCTGACGGTGGCGCCACCGCTGATTTTTGCGATTATTGGGGCGATCGTGTGGATCTCTCTGCGCAGCTCCGGCGCGATTATGCGCTGGGTAGGCAAGGGCGGTATCGAGGCGATCTCCCGTCTGATGGGCTTCTTGCTGGTCTGTATGGGCGTGCAGTTTATTATTAACGGCGTGCTGGAGATTATTAAGACTTACCATTAAGTGCATTGCCGGGTGGCGGCTTCGCCTTACCCGGCACAAACACCCTTCACCCGTGCTGCCCCTGTTCTTCCAGCGCCACCGGCCACTTACGGAAAATCAGCACCGACCAGACAAGCGCCACCAGGGCCGGAATAGCACCCAGATAGCCAATCGCCGACATCGAGACGTGCAGGATGACCTGATTTCCCACCAGCGCGCCCGCGCCAATCCCCAGATTGAAGATCCCCGAAAACAGCGACATGGCGACATCCGTCGCGTCCGGCGCCAGAGCCAGCACCTTCACCTGCATGCCCAGACCAATAATCATGATCGCCACGCCCCAGAACAGGCTCAGGATCGCCAGCTGGATCTCACTGCCCGCGGCGGGCATCAGCAACAGCAGGCAGGCCAGCAGCAGGCCGATGGCGCTGCTCACCAGTGTGGAGGCATGTCGGTTACCCAGCTTACCGAACAGCACGCTGCCGATAATGCCCGCGCCGCCGAGGATCAACAGTAAAACAGTGGCAAAGTTGGCACTAAAGCCCGCTACCACCTGCACAAAGGGCTCGATGTAGCTGTAGGCCGTGTAGTGGGCGGTGACCACAATGACGGTGAGCAGATAAATACTCAGAAGTGCCGGACGACGCATCAGCAGCGGCAGGCTTTTCAGCGAGCCGGAATGTTCGCTGGGTAGCGCGGGCAGCAGTTTTATCAGGCATACCAGCGTTATCAGCGCACCCATGCCGATGGCGAAGAAGGTGGTACGCCAGCCGAAGTACTGCCCGACGATGCGGCCAATCGGCAGGCCGAGCACCATCGCCAGCGCGGTACCGGTGGCTATCAGGCTCAGCGCCTGAGCACGTTTACCCGCCGGCGCCAGGCGAATTGCCAGCGACGCGGTGATCGACCAGAACACCGCATGGGCAAAGGCAATGCCGATGCGACTGATGACCAGTACCGTAAAATTCCACGCCATAAACGACAGCACATGACTGGCAATGAACAGCACGAACAGGCCGATCAGCAGCCTGCGCCGCTCGATCTGGCTGGTCAGCAGCATAAACGGCAGGGACATCAGCGCCACCACCCAGGCGTAGATGGTCAACATAATGCCCACCTGCGCGGTTTCCATCTGGAAACTTTCAGCGATGTCAGACAGCAGCCCAACAGGCACGAATTCGGTGGTGTTAAAAATAAACGCGGCAATGGCCAGCGTGACCACGCGTAGCCACGCAACCCTGCGGGAAACTGTGTTCGTTGTCATAGGGATGTCGGAGATTCGTTGCTGAAAAGAAGAGGAGACGATCTTAAAACGTCAAAAGGCGAAAACTCAACCATTATGTGATGCAGATCTCAATATTTACCTTATGAAAGCGGTAGCCGCAAGCGTGCTTTTCATTGAATATAAAAGAACAACACAATAAAAACAGGCGGTAAGACAATGCAGGAGATTGATTTTTATCTGGTCGATGCGTTCAGCGAGACCTCGTTTGGCGGTAACCCGGCCGCCGTTTGCCCGCTCAGGGAATGGTTGCCCGATGAAACCTTGCTGAAAATGGCGCAGCAGCACAATCAGTCTGAGACGGCCTTTTTTGTCTGCAGCAAAGGGGGTATTGAGCTGCGCTGGTTTACCACGCTTACCGAAGTCAATCTCTGCGGTCACGCTACGCTTGCGGCGGCGCACGTTCTGTTTACCGAGCTGGACTACCCTGATTCACGGATCCACTTCGATACCGCCTCCGGTCGCCTGACGGTCAGCCGGGAGGGCGACTGGCTGACGCTGGACTTCCCGGCATGCCCAACCCATGAAGAGACACCGCCGCCGGAGATGCTCTCGGCGCTGGGTATTACTCACTATGTTGAAGCCCGTAAAGGACGAGCCTGGCTTATCGTGCTGGACAATCGCCAGCAGGTCGAAGCGCTCATGCCAGATTTTTCGGCGATGACGCCAGGTGAGCATAAGGTGAGTGTGACGGCGCGTGGGGAAGGGGAATATGATTTTGTCAGCCGCTTTTTCTCCCCGGGCGTCTCCGTCCCGGAAGACCCGGTCACCGGCTCCGCCCACACCATGCTGATCCCTTACTGGAGCGAAAAGCGGGGTAAAACCAGACTGTTTGCCCGTCAGGTTTCAGCCCGGGGCGGTGATGTGCGCTGTGAGCTGAAAGGCTCCCGCGTGCTGATGGGCGGTCAGGCCACGCTTTATCTGAAAGGCACAGTTTTTCTGCGCTAAATAGCCATAACTAGAGAGGAAGAGACAATGCAGGAAATTGATTTTTATCTGGTGGATGCCTTCAGCGATAAAACCTTTGGCGGTAACGCCGCAGCGGTATGTCCTCTGGAAGAGTGGCTTCCGGACGAGACGCTGCTCAAAATGGCGCAGCAGCACAACCAGTCTGAGACCGCCTTTTTCGTGCGCACCGACGGCGGGTTTGAGCTGCGATGGTTCACCACGCTGGATGAAATTAACCTGTGCGGACACGCAACGCTTGCCGCCTCACACGTTATTTTCGAATACCTGGATTATCCGCATACCGAAATCACCTTCACCACGCGCTTTGTCGGCGAGCTGACCGTCAAGCGCAGCGGCGACTGGCTGACGCTGAACTTCCCGGCGTGGTCGACTGAGGTTGTGGAGAACCCACCTGCGGCGCTGTTTAGCGCCCTGGGCATTACAGCGGCGAAAGAGGTGCGCGTCGGACGCGATTACATGGTGGTGCTGGAGAGCCAGCAGCAGGTAGAAGCGTTAACACCGGATATTGGCGCGCTGCTTCCGCTGGATAAAATGGTTTGCGTGACGGCACCGGGAGACCAGTATGACTTTGTCAGCCGCTTCTTCTGTCCGGGGGAAGGTGTGCCTGAAGATCCGGTGACCGGATCCGCCCACAGCATGCTGATCCCGTACTGGAGCGAAAAGCTGGGCAAAACCACACTCAACGCCCGCCAGGTGTCATACCGTGGCGGGGATCTGCGTTGCGAACTGAAGGGCGACCGGGTGTTGATTGGCGGTCAGGCGACCCTGTATCTGAAAGGACGTATCTTTTTACGCTAACAGCGTGACGCGATAAGTAAATACTATGAAGCCCCCTGGCAGGCCTGCGCTATGTTGAAAGGCTATATTGAAAGAACAATAGCAAGGAGCCTGCCATGTATTCCATTACCTCTGAATCTGCACATCACCCGGATATCCTCACACTGATTGCTGCGCTTGACCGCTATCAGAGCGAACTCTATCCCGCCGAAAGTAATCATCTGCTCGACCTGTCTGCGCTTGCGGAAGACTCGCTTATCCTGATGATCATCCGCGACCCGCAGCTGAAGGCCGTCGGCTGCGGAGCCATCGTGCTCAACGGTGACGGCACGGGAGAGATGAAGCGGGTCTATATCGATCCGGCTCATCGCGGGCAACATCTCGGCGAAATGCTTCTGGCCGCTCTGGAAGATGAGGCCCTGAGCCGTCATTGCCATACGGTACGGCTGGAGACGGGCATCAAACAGCACGCCGCGGTGCGTCTTTATGAACAGTGCGGATACGAAATGCGCCCGGCGTTTGCCCCGTACGTTGACGATCCGCTCAGCCTGTTTATGGAGAAGGCGCTGGTTGCAGACGTTCGTTTAGCAGCGCTATAAAGGCTTCCAGCTGGCGGGTCATCGCCCCGCGTCGCCACACCAGCCAGGTGGTGAGCCAGCGCCAGTTCTCCGCCAGCGGCCAGGCTTCAATCTGATGATGCCCTGGCATACTCTCCAGCATCGAGCGCGGCATCAGCGCGATGCCCGCACCAGCAATCACGCAGGCGAGCATCCCGTGATAGGACTCCATCTCGTGAATACGGCCAGGGGTGGCTCTGTCTGCATGAAACCAGCTCTCCAGATGCCGACGGTACGAGCAGTTTGCGCGAAAGGCGTAAACATCGCTGCCGCTGACCTGCGCGGCGCGCGAGACTTCCGCCTGTCCGGCCGGCGTGACCAGCATCATCTCTTCCCGGTAGACCGGCATGCCCTCCAGCTCCGGGTGCGACAGGGGCCCGTCAACAAAGGCGGCGCTTAAGGTTCCCTCCAGCACGCCATCAATCATGGTTCCGGATGGCCCGGTAGAGAGGGCAAACTGGATACGCGGGTAGCGCTGGTTAAACTGCGCCAGCGTCTCCGGAATGCGCACCGCGGCAGTACTCTCCAGCGCGCCGAGGGCAAATAGCCCCTGCGGCTCATCACCCGCCACGACCATCCGCGCTTCATCCACCAGCGCCAGGATCTGCTTGCTGTAGCGCAGGAAGTTATGACCGGCGGGGGATAACCGCAAACGCTGGTTCTCACGAATAAACAGCTCAACGCCGAGGTCGGCCTCCAGCTGACGGATGCGGGTGGTGAGATTAGACGGCACGCGATGCACCTTCTGCGCCGCCTGGGTGATACTGCCCGTCAGCGCGACGGCGTTAAACATTTCAAGCTGGGTTAAGTCCATGGCATTCTCGTTTCGTGAATAAGGTGGTTAGTATTATTCATTTTTAAGAAATAGCAGAGTGAGCCACAATCAATCAACCGAAATACGTGGAGAACACCATGACTTATTCATCTGCAACACATGCCTTCTCTGTTAACCCGGCCAACGGGGAAACCCTCGCCGCGTATCCGTGGGCGACGCCGGAAGAGGTTGACCACGCCATTTCTCAGTCAGACGCGGCATATCGCCAGTGGCGTCGTGAAAGCGTTGCCCACCGGGCGCAGAAGCTGCGCGATCTCGGTGCCGCGCTGCGAAACCGCGCGGAAGAGATGGCGCAGACAATCTCCCGTGAGATGGGCAAACCCATCCTGCAGGCGCGGGCGGAAGTCACAAAATCCGCTGCGCTCTGCGACTGGTATGCCGAACATGGCCCGGCGATGCTGCGCGCGGAACCCACGCTGGTGGAAAATGATAATGCGGTTATCGAATATCGTCCTCTGGGGCCGATCCTCGCGGTGATGCCGTGGAACTTCCCCCTCTGGCAGGTGCTGCGCGGTGCTGTGCCGATCCTGCTGGCAGGTAACAGTTATCTGCTCAAACACGCGCCAAACGTGCTCGGCTCGGCCAGACTGATTGCGCAGATAGCGGCCGAGGCCGGTATTCCGGCAGGCGTTTTTGGCTGGGTGAATGCCACCAATGAGGGCGTCAGCCAGGCGATTAACGACAGTCGTATTGCTGCGGTGACCGTCACCGGCAGCGTGCGTGCCGGTGCGGCGATTGGCGCCCAGGCCGGAGCTGCGCTGAAAAAATGTGTGCTTGAACTGGGCGGCTCTGACCCGTTCATTGTTCTTAACGATGCCGACCTCGATCTTGCCGTGAAAGCGGCGGTAGCGGGGCGCTACCAGAATACCGGACAGGTGTGCGCCGCGGCGAAGCGTTTTATCGTCGAGGAGGGTATCGCAGAGACCTTTACCCAACGTTTTGTCGAGGCTGTTGCTGCACTGAAGCTGGGCGCACCGCATGAAGAAGAGAACTATATTGGCCCGATGGCGCGTTATGACCTGCGGGATGAACTGCATCAACAGGTGCAGGCCACGCTGGCCGAAGGGGCAACGCTGCTGCTGGGCGGAGAGAAAATCAGCGGTGAGGGTAATTACTACGCACCGACCGTACTCGGCAATGTGACGCCTGAGATGACGGCTTTCCGTCAGGAGTTGTTTGGTCCGGTCGCAGCCATTAGTGTCGCGAAAGACGCGGAGCATGCCCTGATGCTTGCCAACAACAGCGACTTTGGTCTGTCTGCCACCGTCTTTACCGCTGACGCAGCGCTTGCGGATAAATTCTCGCGCGAGCTGGAGTGTGGCGGCGTGTTTATCAACGGCTTTAGCGCCAGCGATGCACGCGTGGCCTTCGGTGGCGTGAAGAAAAGTGGCTTTGGCCGCGAGCTCTCCCACTTTGGGTTGCACGAGTTCTGCAACGTGCAGACGGTGTGGAAGGATCGCGTGTAATTTTTCGGCCCTCATCACGAGGGCCGTTGTCATTTCTCTGCAATGGTTCTGTCATTTTCATCTCGTAGACTCGCTCGCGTCTAACGTATTGTTAATGAAGAAAATTATGAACCTAACGCAAATTTTCCGCCGTATTGCGCAGCGTCTCATCCCTCGTCAGTTTGGCCTGCTGACGGGTATCTTTTGCATCATTGGCCTTTTCTCTGCGCTGCAGCTCTCCTCGTCACTTCTGCTTAACGCCTCCCTGAACGAAGCCCAGCGCAACGAGCAGCGCAATCTGCTGGCCTGGCAGCAGCAAAGCAAGCTGGATCTGGCTCGCGTCTCTCTGCTGGCCGCAAGCGACCTGCTTAACCGCTCCGGGGTCTGGTTTATGCAGGATAAAGAGACCGGCTCCGACGGTAGCTGGCACAGCCTGATGGATGAGGCGCAAAAGGCGCTGACGGTTTCGCAGCAGGCATGGAAAGCCTGGCTGGCGCTGAATCCGCCGAAAGACGACGCCCTGGTGAACAGCTATCAGCTCTTCTACGGCGCGATCCAGGAGCAGGCTGACGGTCTGCTTAAAACCAACACCATCGATGCCTTTTTTGCGGTACCGGCTCAGGCTTTTCAGAGTGACTTTAATGACAACTATGCCCGGTATCAGCAGGCAAGCGAGAGGCAGGCCGTACAGGGCCGACAGACCTTAATGGCGCAGCTCTCCGGGCTGCAAACGTTGTTCCTGTTTGCACCGGTACTGTTACTGGCCATCGCCGTTGCCGTCTGGTTTGGCATGGCCAGATGGGTTATTACGCCGCTGCGCCGGCTTATTGCACATATCAACCAGCTGGCGGCGGGGGACCTCTGTGGCACGCCGCCGGATGTCAGGTGCTTTAACCGGGAAGTCTGGCAGCTGAGCGACAGCATTGCCACGATGCAGCACGGTCTGCAGCAGCTGGTGACGCAGGTTAGCGATGCCACAGCCACCATGGTGGAGAATATTGACGCCCTGGCGCAGGGTAACCAGAAGCTGTATCAGCAGTCGGCACGTCAGGCGAAAGAGCTTGAGGATGTTACGGCGCATATCGCGGCGCTGGAAAGCCACGTGGAAGGGAATACCGGCTATGCCCGGCTCGCCAGCTCGCGGGCGGATGAGGCGCGTCAGGCGGCGGAGGGCGGTGACCAGATGATGTCGACGGTAAATGCGTCTATGCAGGCGATCGTCGACCGATCCTCAGAGATGCGCGGGATCGTGGCGATGATCGACAGCGTGGCGTTTCAGACGAACATCCTGGCGCTGAACGCCGCCATCGAGGCTGCCCATGCCGGAAACCAGGGGCGAGGTTTTGCCGTCGTCGCACGGGAGGTTGGGCTGCTGGCCAGAAAGAGCAGCCACTCGACGCAGACCATTCAGGAACTGATCAACCGTTCTTTGCAGGGCATTGAAGACGGTTCCCGCGCCGTTAACCTGATGGAAGAGAATCTGCAGCAGGTCACCGGTCTGGTGGGGAATTTAAGCAGTTTGCTGAATGAGATCTCCACCGCCACGCTCAGCCAGGGAGAAAGTATTCATCAGATGACGCGTCAGCTTCAGGCACTGAATCACGTCTCCCGTCAGACAGATATTCTGGTCTCGGACGCCTCGGAGGCCTCGGAACGTCTGCAAAAGCAATCTGACCTTTTATTGCAGGCCGTTTCGCGTTTTCGTCTTGGTGCCTGACGCAATACATAAGCCTCTGTTATACTCGCAGCCCGTTTTAGCCTGAGGGCAAGGAGCAAAGAGTGGCTGCGGTCATCCATAATGAGATGCTGGACGAGATTCTGGCGCAGGTTCGTCCGTTATTGGGAAAGGGGAAGGTTGCCGACTATATTCCGGCCCTTGCCTCGGTCAGCGGGAATAAGCTGGGAATTGCTATCTGTACCATTGACGGACAGCGATACCAGGCCGGTGATGCGACTGAGCGTTTTTCCATTCAGTCTATTTCTAAGGTGCTGAGTCTGGTGGCGGCGATGCGCCAGTATGAGGAAGACGAGATCTGGCAGCGCGTGGGCAAAGACCCCTCCGGCCAGCCGTTTAACTCACTGCTTCAGCTCGAACTCGAACAGGGTAAGCCGCGCAACCCCTTTATCAACGCCGGGGCGCTGGTGGTCTGCGATATGCTGCAAAGCCGCCTCAGCGCACCGCGCCAGCGCATGCTTGAGATTGTTCGTCAGCTTTCAGGCGTTGAAGACATTGCCTACGATACGGTGGTGGCGCGCTCGGAGTTTGAGCACTCTGCCCGTAACGCGGCCATCGCGTGGCTGATGAAATCCTTCGGTAATTTTCATAACGATGTGGCCACCGTACTGCAAAACTACTTCCATTACTGCGCCCTGAAGATGAGCTGTGTTGAACTGGCTCAGACGTTCCTGTTCCTGGCGCACGAGGGGCACGCACCGCATCTCGATCAGGAGGTGGTCTCGCCCCTTCAGGCGCGTCAGGTTAACGCCCTGATGGCAACCAGCGGGATGTATCAAAACGCCGGTGAGTTTGCCTGGCGTGTCGGCCTTCCGGCGAAATCGGGCGTTGGCGGCGGAGTCGTCGCGATTGTACCGCATGAAATGGCGATTGCGGTCTGGAGCCCGGAGCTGGATGAAACGGGGAATTCCCTTGCCGGTGTGGCGGTGCTGGAGAAGCTGACCCAGCGTCTGGGACGTTCCGTTTACTGATGTCTGACCTGGATCCTCTCTTTTCCCGCCTGGCGCGATCGACATTTCGCTCGCGCTTTCGCTTAGGCGAGAAAGAACGCCGCTACTGCTGGGACAAAGGCCCCGAAACCATTGACCAGCATGCCGCTGATTTTGTCGAAAAGCGGCTTGCGTCTGCACACCCCGCAAACGACGGCAAACAGACGCCCATGCGCGGTCACCCGGTGTTTATCGCCCAGCATGCCACGGCCACCTGCTGTCGGGGCTGTCTGGCTAAGTGGCACAACATTCCGTCGGGTGTTCCGCTGACGGCGCAACAGCAGCAATACATCGTCAGCGTGATCCACCACTGGCTGGTGCGCCAGATGAACGCCCAGATTTGACGAGTTATGATCCCGTTGTAATTGTGTTATAGATGCATCCTAAGTGAGCCCCGATCATGCTGACGACCGCAATAATTGCCATGCGTTATCATAGGGAATGATATTTAATGCGTTCTGCTCTTACCGCTTTCAGGCTGTTCCAGGTTGACACGCCGCTGCGAAATGCATCGACGATCTTTTTCCTCACCACCTTGTTCTATTTTGTGGGGGCGGAATTACGGCTGGTTGAAGCTTTGTCGCTGTTCTGGCCGCTGAATGGCGTCATGGCGGGGATCTTCGCCCGTTATGTGTACCTCAATCGCCTGCATTACTATGCGGTGTGCTATGTCGCCATGCTGCTGTACGACGCGGTGACCACCAACTGGGGCATGGCCTCGGTGGTGATCAACCTGTCAAATATGATCTTTATTGTCGTGGTTGCCGTGCTGATTCAGCGCGACAAGCGGTTAATGAAGAAAACCCCCGATCCGCTTAACGCGTTACGCCTGTTTAACTACTGTCTGGTTGCCGCGCTGCTTTGTGCGTTGCTCGGCGCGGTGGGGTCGGTCGGGATAGACAGTCATACCTTCTGGCCGCTTTTCGCCGACTGGTTCAGCGAGCAGTTCTCAACCGGCGTGCTGGTGGTGCCGTGTATGCTGACGGTAGGCATGCCCGTGCGTGAGTTCAGGTTCCGTCTGGAGCAGATTCTGCCGGTTATAGCGCTGATGATCTCGGTGGCCGCCTCGGTGGTGATTGGCGGGGCGGGAAGTCTCGCCTTTCCGCTGCCTGCGCTTATCTGGTGTGCGGTCCGTTACCCGTTGCCCGTGACCTGCCTGCTGACCTTTATCACCGGCGCCACGGAAATCATTCTGGTCGCGAATTCGGTGATCAATATTGCCGTGGCGACGCCATTTATCACCCCCATGATGTTCTCGGCCCGGCTGGGTATTGCCACGATGGCGATCTGTCCGGTGATGGTTTCCGTGAGCATGGCGGCCATTAATTCCCTGATCCGCCAGGTTTCACTGCGGGCGGATTATGACTTCTTAACCCATGTCTATTCGCGTTCCGGGCTTTATGAGGCGCTAAAACACGAAGAGACGCACCGCCATTCACGTTTTCTGACCGTGATGCTGCTGGATATTGATTACTTCAAAAGCATTAACGATAACTACGGCCATGAGTGTGGGGATCGCGTGCTGGCGTCGTTTGCCCGGCAGGTTCAGCAGGTGGTTGGCGAAGACGGGATGGTCGCGCGTATGGGGGGAGAAGAGTTCGCGGTGGTGGTTAATTCCGGCGACGCACAGCACGGCTATGCGCTGGCGGAACGGATCCGCGCTACCGTGGCCAGTCACCCTTTTACATGGCGGCAGCAAACGCTCTCTCTGACGGTCAGCATTGGCCTCGGAAGCGGAAAGGCTGAGGCATGGCAATTGACCGAGGTCTTCAACACGTTGATGGCCGAAGCGGACGAATATCTCTATCGTTCAAAAAAAGCGGGTCGAAATCGTACCAGCGCCCGGGTGGCGGACGCGGACGCGCAAATGGCTGCGACCGACGGGCATGAAACAGAGCTGCGTTAATCGTCATAAGGCATTGACGTGAATAGTAAGCGGCTTAAGAACACTGACAATGTCACTGTTTAAGCTACGCTTTGAGTAACGCTTTACGTCAGGAGACATTATGAAAGCACCTGCAACCCCTGAAAATGAAACAGACAGACTGAACTCCCTGCGTGAATCGGGTCTGCTGGAGATCGACAGTTCCCCGGCGTTTGACCGGCTCACGCGCCTGGCGAAGCGTTTCTTCCAGGTGCCGCTGGCGATGGTCAACCTCATTGATGAGCATTCGCTCATCGTGAAGTCGGCCGACGGGCAGGCACCCGACACCGTTCCGCGTAATATCTCGTTTTGTGGCCATACGATCCTGACTGAGGCCCCGCTGGTGGTGGGGGATATGCTCCAGGACGATCGTTTTGCGGATAATCCGCTGGTGGCCGGTGAACCTCGCGTACGTTTTTACGCGGGCTTCCCGCTGCGCTTGCGCGATGGTGCAAGCGTGGGCTCGCTGTGTCTGATTGATTACGCGCCCCGTGAGTTCTCCGCGGCCGATCTCGCCGTATTGGGCGATCTGAGCGCGCTGGCGGAAGATGAATTTGCCGCAATCAGCGCGGCGACCACGGATGAGTTAACCGGATTATTCAACCGTCGGGGCTTTAATCAGCTTGTCAGGTTTACCCTTTCCGTTGCAAGACGCCGGGCAGAGCCGTTGACGCTTGGCTGGCTGGATTTAGATCACTTTAAAGACATTAACGATCGCTATGGGCATGAAGAGGGAGATAAGGCGCTAAAAACCATGGCGCAGCTAATGCGTGCCTCTTTCCGTGAGGCGGATCTGCTGGTGCGTTTTGGTGGGGACGAATTCGCGGTGCTGTTCGCGGATACTGACGAGCAAGGCGCCTGGATTGCCATGCAGTATCTTGTTGAGCAGGTGGAAAACTATAACGCCCGCAAATTACACCCGTGGTCGCTGCAGTTCTCCTGGGGGCTGAGCGAGTTCGATCATAATGGTAATGACCTCCAGCAGTGGCTCAAGGACGCTGATGAAAAGATGTATGCCATGAAACAGCAGCGCCAGCGCTCGCGGTGACATCACAAAAACCTATGTTCGATCCGTTTGCGTTAAAAAGATGTTAAATGCAAAGTGGGGTATTCAACGTAAGGAACAACAATGAATACCTCACTGCAAATCAAAACCCTCTCCCGGGAAGCGATCCTCCTCCACCTTGATGCGCTGGCAGCGATCCTCGAAAACTGCGTCAACGGCGGAGCATCCGTCAGTTTTATGCTCCCTTTTAGCCTTGATAAGGCCCGCGCTTTCTGGCGCGGCATAGCAGAAAGCGCAGGGCGCAACGAGCGTCTCGTGCTTGCCTGTATCGACCCGCAGGACGGGGTCATTGGTACCGTTCAGCTCATCACCGACCAGCCTGAAAACCAGCCGCATCGTGGCGATGTGGCGAAGCTGCTGGTACATGAAAAAGCACGCCGCAAAGGGGCCGCGATGGCGCTTATGGAAGCGCTGGAAGTGGAGGCCCGGGCCAGAGACATATCGGTACTGGTGCTTGATACCTCCACCGGCAGTGGGGCAGAAACGTTCTATCAGCGTGCCGGCTGGCAAAAGGTTGGCGAGATCCCGCGTTATGCGCTGATGCCGGACGGCGCCATGACCGCCACCTCCGTGTTCTATAAGTTCTTATAATTATTTCACACAACCGCACCGCGGATTGATCAAAACAGGGTTTCTGGTTGTTAAGTTTTGATAAGTTATCGTACCAATCTTATCAGGCTGTATGACTAATTATAAAAGGAACCCAAGGTGAACACTCTCAACCGTCGTGATTTTCCCGGTGCTCTCTATCCAGAACGTATTATTCAGTTTGGTGAGGGCAATTTTCTGCGCGCCTTCATTGACTGGCAACTTGACCTGCTTAACGAACATACCGACCTCAACGCCGGCGTGGTCATTGTTCGTCCGATTCAGAGCGACTTCCCACCGTCATTGAATACGCAGGATGGGTTGTACACTACGATTATTCGTGGTCTGAATGAGCAGGGTGAGGCGGTGAGTGACGCCCGTCTTATCCGATCCGTTAACCGGGAAATCAGCGTCTATGACGACTATGACGCGTTCCTGAAACTGGCCCACAATCCCGATATGCGGTTTGTATTTTCAAACACCACCGAAGCCGGTATCAGCTACCACGCGGATGACAACTTTGACGATGCTCCGGCGGTGAGTTATCCGGCGAAGCTGACGCGGCTGCTGTTTGAGCGCTTCAGCCACTTCGACGGTGCGCCGGACAAAGGCTGGGTCATCATTCCGTGTGAGCTGATTGACTACAACGGGGAGGCGTTGCGCGAACTCGTCATGCGCTATGCGCAGGAGTGGGCACTGCCTGCCGGTTTTATTCAGTGGCTTAACGACGCCAACAGCTTCTGCTCAACGTTAGTTGACCGCATCGTGACCGGTTACCCACGCGATGAAGCGGCCGTGCTGGAAGCGGAACTGGGTTATCACGATGGGTTCCTGGACACGGCTGAACATTTCTATTTGTTTGTGATCCAGGGCCCGGCATCCCTTGCCCGCGAGCTTCGTCTGGATAAGTACCCGTTGAACGTGCTGATTGTCGACGACATCAAGCCCTATAAAGCGCGCAAGGTTGCCATTCTGAACGGGGCGCACACAGCGCTGGTCCCGGTCGCCTTCCTGGCCGGGCTGGATACGGTAGGCGAGGCGATGAACGATGCTGAGGTGTGCGCGTTTGTCGAAAAAGCGATTTATCAGGAAATCATCCCGGTGCTTGATCTGCCGCGTGACGAGCTGGAGTCTTTCGCCAGTGCGGTAACCGGGCGTTTTCGTAATCCTTACATCAGGCACCAGCTGCTCTCCATCGCGCTTAACGGCATGACTAAATACCGCACCCGCATCCTGCCGCAACTGCTGGCAGGGCAGAAGGCAACGGGGCAATTACCGGCACGCCTGACCTTTGCCTTAGCGGCGCTGATCGCGTTTTACCGCGCGGAGCGTAACGGGGAGGGCTATCCGGTGCAGGATGATGCCGCATGGCTGGCGCGTTTCCAGCTGCTTTGGGCGCAGCACGACGATCGGCAGTTGAGTACCCGTGCGCTGGTGCAGTCGGTGCTGAGCGTACACGAACACTGGGAACAGGACCTGACACAGGTAAGCGGGCTTGTCGACCAGGTGACGCTGGATCTGGATGCCATTCTGCTGAAGGGTATGCGCGCCGCCGTTAAACCGCTTTGCTAATGCATTCACCCGGCTTCGGCCGGGTTTAAGCACGACCTTTTTAGTTACAACATACTATTTACCCTTTCTTTAAAAGAACACATGCAGCACCGTGCGGTTTTCGCTAATCAGGGGAGAAAATGCAATGTCCCGTTAACAAGCTTGCAACGGTGACGGGGATCACGTTTAATAGCCTCGCTCTTTTCTTTCCTGAAACTCACTATGATCGTTCGTCCTAAACAGCACTGGCTACAACTGATTTTTGTCTGGCACGGTTCGGTACTTCCCAAGATCTATACCCGATTGCTGCTCAACTTCCTGCTCTCTATCGCCGTTATCCTGATGCTGCCGTGGTATACCTCGCTGGGTATTAAATTTACCGTGGCGCCATTCAGCATTCTCGGCGTGGCGATCGCTATCTTTCTGGGTTTCAGAAACAACGCCTGTTATTCCCGCTACGTTGAAGCCCGGCTGCTCTGGGGACAGCTGATGATAGCGGCACGCTCGCTGTTTCGCGAGGTAAAAAACACCTTGCCCGACGATAAGCATCTGGGCGAATTCGTTCGACTGCAAATTGCTTTTGCCAACTGTCTGCGCATGACCCTGCGCCGGGAACTGAACGCTGAGCAACTGTCACGCTATCTCGCTGCGGATGATTTACCTAAAGTCATGGACGCCAACTCACCGGCGAACCGTATTTTGCTGATCATGGGGGAGTGGCTGGCCGTGCGGCGACGTAACGGGCAACTCTCAGACATTCTGTTTCACAGCCTGAATAACCGACTCAACGACATGTCCATCGTCCTTTCAGGCTGCGAGCGGATTGCGACAACGCCGGTGCCGTTTGCCTATACGCTGATTCTGCACCGCACGGTGTATCTGTTCTGCATCATGCTGCCGTTCGCGCTGGTTGTGGACCTGCACTACATGACGCCCTTCGTCTCGGCCCTGATTTCCTACACCTTTATCTCGCTGGATACCCTGGCGGAAGAGCTGGAAGATCCGTTTGGCACCGAAGATAACGACCTGCCGCTGGACGCCATCTGCAACATGATGGAGCGCGATCTGCTGCAGATGAACGATGAAGAGCACATTCCGGAAAGGCTGATGCCGGATAAGCACTATCAATTGACCTGACGGGCGTTCCACTCGTCGCGGGTGATCTCCCACAGCTCAGAATCCAGCACGCCGCTGACGTACGCTTTCTGTTCCGTTTTGATAAGCCGCATGCCGCTACTGTCTGAAATACGACGGGAGCGGCTGTTGGCGGCGGCCTTCGGCGCGCGTAAGACCGGTTTGTTCAGCGTATTGAACCAGTAATCCGTTGCCGCAATGCTGGCCTCGCGCATATATCCCTGTCCCTGAAATTCCGGCGCCAGCCAGAACCCGCGGTTGTTATCTTCAATATCGTACAGACAGATAATGCCCATCAGCGCATCCGGCACCTCGCGACGTCTTATGCTCCAGAACCACGCAATCCCTTTTGCCATATCCGGCAGCGCCACGTTGTTAACATAATTTTCCGCGCCGTCATCCGGGTAGGGCCAGGGCACGGAAGAGACCATATAGCGGACGATCTCCCAGCGTGGATAGAGCTTTTGTATCTGGACCGCATCTTCGGCAACCAGCGGTTTTAGCAGCAAGCGTTCTGTCGTGAGCGTCGGTATCGTCATCCGCCTATCTCCATATTTAAGCGTTATGCTTTTGTTTGCGTTCTGGTATTTTCATCTCTATCACATTCTGTCGCGGCGTGCTGTGGTTATTCACTACCAAAAATGGGCGAAATATAGATGCGTTTTTTGGATTTTTTAGTCGGACGGGTTTTTCAGGATCTCCTCCAGCAGGGTAAAGAGGAACGGTTTTTGTCGCGTCCCCTCAGCGAGCTTCCGCGTCAAAATCCTTATCCGGTCGCGGCATTGTTACCTCTGTTTTTGGTGGCGTTTGCGTTAAACCTTCTGCCTTTTCTCAGCACGTTGCACGGTTTGTCCCCTTTACAGCATGCGCTGAGTTTTTTCGTACCATCATTAATCATGACTGGCGCGCTCATTGTTATCAGCGTGCTTTTGGCCCGAGGGGTGACGTCAGGATTGTTGGGGTTGATGGCAGTGTTCATCTTTCTGCTGGTCATGACCTTCGTTCAGGCGCTGCTTCTCCTGTTCTCTCATGACGGGAGCCTTTGGCCACTGGTCATTGCATCCTTCGCGCTGATACTTTGTCGGAGGGTGATGAATAGCAGCGGCTTTGTGCTGTTTACCCTCTATTGTCGCACTCAGCATCTTGCCAGCGTTGCACGTGAAATCCGGTTAAAAGGCCGTTAAAGAGGTGATATGACGTTACGAAAAGCGAATCCGCAGGAAGCCGAAACACTCTGGAATATTCGCAATCAGGCGATTCGTCACGGCTGTAAAACCAGCTACGACGCGGATGTCATTGCGCGCTGGACGCCCGATCTGATGCCCGAACGCTACCGGCAGATGGTCATTGAATATCCATTTTACGTGGTGGAAGATGAAAAGGGCCACGTCGCGGCGACCGGTTATCTGGATCTGGATACCCACTGTCTGGAGGCGATATTCACCTTGCCCGCGGCAACCGGTAAAGGCATGGCGACCCGAATTATCGAGGCGCTCAAACAAGAAGCCCGCAGCCGGGGGATAACCCGCCTGACGCTCGATGCAACGCCTAACGCGTGGACGTTTTACCAGAAACTGGGCTTTGTCACGCTGAACGAAAAATATCATCACTCGCGCATGGCGGGCGCTGATTTACGCTGTTTTGAAATGGCAATCAATGTGTAATGTGAGGAACGCATGGCTGTTACGGTAAGACCTTTACGCGCAGACGATTACGTCCAGTGGCGACCGCTGTGGGACGGCTATACCCATTTTTATGACTGCTACCTTGATGAGTCGGTCACGGCATCAACATGGGAAAGGGCGCTATCTGAAAGCTCACCCATGTTCTGCCGCGTGGTAGAGAAGGACAAAAAGGTCATCGGTTTTGCGATGTGCATTCTGCATGAAGGCACCTGGTCAACGGCCCCAGTCTGTTACCTTGAAGACCTGTTTGTGGATGCCTCCGAACGTGGGGCAGGAGCGGGTAAAGCACTCATTGATGCCCTGATTGAGGAAGGCAAGCGTGAAGGGTGGTCAAAACTGTATTGGGTTACCCGGGAGAACAACCCGGCGCGTAAACTCTATGACAAATACGCTGAGGCTGACGACTACGTTCGCTACCGCCTCTCGCTATAACGCTAAAACGCCTGGGTTTGTATCACACTGTATCCGCGTTGCTGATACTTACACAGGCTTGCAATAAACCCGCATTCGCACATATCCGCTATACATTGAGATGTTGTGATATCCCCATGAATTGTACTCAACCGGAGATACCAACATGTTCAGCAAACTTGCTTACTCAACCCTCGCATTGACCGTTTCTCTTGGCACCGTGATGTCCTGTCAGGCCGAAGTCACCGGCACAAACGTCGCGGCCGCCTTTGATCACCCGCAGCAAATTAACGCCGGCGATCTAAACGTCGGTTATGTCGATATCGGCCCGAAAGAGGGTCAACCGGTCATTTTGTTACACGGCTGGCCTTACGATATTCACAGCTACGCCGAAGTCGCACCCGCGCTGGCGGCAAAAGGCTACCGCGTCATTGTGCCTTCGCTGCGCGGCTACGGCACCACGCGCTTCCTGTCAGCAAAAACGCCGCGCAACGGTCAGCCTTCGGCCATGGCGAAAGACATCGTCAACCTGATGGACGCCCTGAATATCAGACAAGCGGTATTTGCCGGATACGACTGGGGAGCCCGTACGGCAGATATCGTCGCGGCTTTGTGGCCAGAGCGCGTGAAATCTCTGGTCTCGGTGAGCGGATATCTCATCAGCAGCCAGCAGATTGGTAAACAGCCGCTGCCGCCAAAAGCCGAGCAGCAGTGGTGGTATCAGTTCTATTTCGCCACCGCGCGCGGCGCACAAGGCTATGCCAAAAACACGCATGACTTCGCGCGCTTAATCTGGTCGCAGGCATCGCCCGACTGGAAATTTAGCGATGCGGTCTTTAACGCCAGCGCCAAATCCCTTGATAACCCGGATCACGTCGCGGTGACGCTCAGCAACTATCGCTGGCGGTTAGGGCTGGAAAAAGGGGAAAGGAAATATGACAGCTACGAGCGAAAACTGGCCACCTTGCCGAACATTACCGTCCCGACCATCACCATTGAGGGCGGAAACAACGGCGCGCCGCACCCGGCACCACAGGCCTATGCAGCTAAATTTACCGGTAAATATGAGCACCGGACCTTCGGCGCAACCGTGGGGCACAACCCGCCTCAGGAAGATCCGCAGGATTTCGTCAAGGCGGTTATCGACGCGGATAAGCTGTGATATGTGCTATTTTCAATACGTTACCCCTCAGTCTGGAGAGTTCGGTGGAGCATATTGATCATATCCTTGTCGTCGATGACGACAGGGATATTCGTGAACTGATTGTCGATTATCTCGGAAAATCTGGCTACCGCGCGACGGGCGCGGCCAACGGCAAAGAGATGCGTGCCGTGCTGGATAAACAGCATATCGACCTGGTGGTGCTGGATGTCATGATGCCCGGCGATGACGGACTTACGCTATGCCGACAGTTGCGCAGCGGCAAACATAAAGATCTGCCCATTCTGATGCTGACGGCGCGCAACGAAGAGACGGACAGGATCCTGGGCCTGGAAATGGGCGCGGATGACTACGTGGTGAAGCCGTTTGTCGCCCGGGAACTCCTGGCGCGCATCAAAGCCATTTTACGTCGTTTTCGCACAATGCCGCCCAATTTACAGGTAACGGAAGCCGGGCGGCTGGTGATGTTCGGTGAATGGCAGCTTGATACCGTCGCCCGCCACTTAATCGATCCTGAAGGGGTGATTGTGGCGCTCAGCGGGGCGGAGTATCGCCTGCTGCGCGTGTTCCTGGACCATCCTCAGCGCGTGCTGACCCGGGATCAGTTGCTTAACCTGACGCAGGGGCGCGACGCCGAGCTGTTTGAACGTTCAATCGACCTGCTGGTGAGTCGTGTTCGTCAGCGTCTGAATGAAGATGCCCGCACACCCGCCTATATCAAAACCGTGCGCAGCGAAGGTTATGTTTTTACCATGCCGGTGATTATTAAAGAGGCTAATGAATGAGGCTCTGGCCACGCTCGCTACTGGCCCGTTTACTGATCGTTGTGCTGACCGGTCTGCTGCTGGCGAACGCCCTGAGCCTGACGCTGGTCATGATTGAACGCATGCACAGCGCCCGCACGGTGATGCTCGGCAATCTGGAAAACGATGTCGCAACGAGCGTCGCCATTTTAGACCGGTTACCGGCCAGTGAACGCGCCGCCTGGCTTGGGCGGCTCGAACGGGGTAACTATCGGTATATCCTGGGCCGCGGAGAGCCCGGCGCCGCGCCGACGGATAAGCGTTCAAAGGATGCCATCCGCACCCTGACCGCGACGCTCACGGCACAGTACCCGCTCAGCTTTACCGCGGTTTCTGGGGCCGTTTCCCATATTCAGGCTCATCTTACGTTACACGATGGTGCGCCGCTGACCATCGATCTGATCCCACGCATGCCGCCCGTCGCCAGCTGGCTACCGGTGGTGCTCATCCTGCAATTGCTGCTTCTGGCGGCCTGCTCCTGGATAGCCGTGCGGCAGGTGGTGCGGCCTTTTTCGCACTTTACCCGTGCGGTGGATTCTCTGGATCCCGCGTCCAGCACGCCAATGACCGAGAAAGGGCCACTGGAGGTACAGCGGGCAGCGCACGCCTTCAATGCGATGCAGACGCGTATTCAGTCCTACCTGCGGGAGCGCGCACAGATTCTGGCGTCCATTTCACACGATCTCCAGACCCCCATAACCCGCATGAAATTGCGCGTCGAAATGGCCGGGGAACCTGAACTTCGCGACAAGCTCCTGAACGATCTTGATAGCATGACGCGTCTGGTGCGGGAGGGTATTGCCTATGCCCGGTCATCAGAATCCCTGGAAGAGACCTCTCTTAAGCTGGAGCTCAACGCCTGGGTCAACTGCATCGCCTGCGATTATCAGGATATCGGTAAAAACGTGCAGTTTCAGGCAAACGAGACCCGCCTGCCGATTGTTACGCGCCCGCAGGCGCTACGACGGGTAATGACCAACCTGTTGGATAACGCTCTCAAATTCGGCGAGCGAGCCACGATTGCGATAGATGATTCGTCTGAGAGCGAGGTAGTTATTCACATTGCGGACGACGGACCGGGGATCCCCGACGCCGAGCTTGAGGCGGTTTTACAGCCATTTTATCGGGTTGAAACATCACGCAACCGCGATACCGGCGGAACGGGGCTTGGCCTGGCGATCGCCGCGCAGCTCACCGCTCAGCTTGAAGGAAAGCTGAATCTGGCGAATCGCGCCGGGGGCGGGCTGCAGGTCTCCATTACGCTTCCGCGCCGTTAATTGTACGGCTTTGTATCTCCCGCTACCAGGATACAAAGCCAGACAAAACCTGTGAATTTGCACACATCCGGAACACATCCGTACGATGAAATAGCCTCACTGCAGCGTCGCAGGACTTGTTTTGTGAGGTCACTATGTTTCTGGTAATCGCTTTTCTGGGCGGGATGATCAGCCTGCTCAGTCCATGTACGCTCCCGGTTATTCCACTCCTGTTTGCCGGTTTTCAGGGGCAGCGGCGCCATATTCTGGCGCTGCTCGCGGGGATGATCGTGATGTTCACTCTGGTCGCGATGGTCGTCACTGTCGCCAGCGAGTGGATAACGCAAGCCACCCTTATCGGGCGCTGGATCGCGCTCGTCATTCTGGCCGCCGCCGCGCTGGCCTTAATTTTCCCGTCCTTCGCCCAGCGCATGGCGGGCCCTGCCGTGAGCGCCGGAAACGTCCTCAACACCCGAAGCGGACAAACGCGCGGTATGGCATCAGCGTTTCTGGCCGGGCTGGCGGTCGGGTTGCTCTGGTCACCCTGCGCGGGGCCCATTCTGGGCGCTATTTTCAGCATTAATATCGCGGGGCATTCGGCCATCGCTACCGGCGCACTGCTGGCCGCCTATGGCAGCGGATGCGCGCTGATGCTGGGTTTGCTCGGGTTCGGCGGCCGCACGCTGATGGCACCGTTAAGAGCAAAGTCGGCACTGATGGCGAAGCTGCGCCAGGGGGCGGGAGTGGTGATGTTAGCGGCAGTCGTCCTGAACGCGACAGGGATGACTTCGCTGCTGAAAGGGGCAAACGGCGTCGCAGACCGTCTTGAGACCGCGCTCTTAAATCTGGCGAAGCCTGCGACCACGCCGGTGAAGCTCCAGCCGGTAGTCATGACCGAACCCAGCAGCCAGTTGCCGTCGCTAAGCGGTGGAACAGGGTGGATAAATGGTGACCCTGTCACGTCTGAATCATTGCGGGGGAAGGTTGTTCTGATCGATTTCTGGACGTGGGACTGTATCAACTGCCAGCATACGCTCCCCCATGTGCGGGACTGGGCCACCAAATACCAATCTCAGGGGTTGGTCGTGATTGGGGTCCATACTCCGGAATATCCCTGGGAAAAACCTCTTTCGTCGGTAAAAAATGCGGTCAATAAATGGCAACTGCCGTATCGGGTGGTGACGGACAACAACTATCAAATCTGGAATGCGTTCGGCAATCAGTACTGGCCCGCACATTACTATTTTGATGCCAAAGGGCAGCTGCGCTATACCGCCTTTGGCGAAGGTGATTATGAGCAACAGGAAAAGGTTATTCAGCAGTTGCTCAAAGAAGCCCGTTCATAATCGGCTCAGGGCTGACGTTGAGCGACGATAAACAACCGCGGAAAAGCCAGCAGTATCTGCCCGTTTTCCTGGAGCGGATACTGCTCTTCCAGCAGTTCATGGTAGCGTTTCAGAAAACGTTTCTGCTCGCTTTCATTCAATTCCTGGAGCCATGGGCGTAAACCGGTGGCGCTGACCCAGTCGATAATCGCCTGGTGCGAATTCATTTTATGGAAATAGGTGGTCCGCCAGATATCTACGTCGCAACCGGCCTCCGACAGGATGTCGTAATAGGCATGTACGCCCGGCAGAGCTTCGCGGCCGCGGTCAGGGTAGTCTTGCTCCAGCGCCACTTCACGCATTGCCACATGCGTGGGTTCCAGCCAGTTGTCAGGCATCTGGATCGCTAGTACGCCGTTTAACCTGAGCAGGGAGACAAGGTGAGGCAGCAGCGTGTAATGGTCAGGAACCCATTGCAGCGACGCGTTGGCATAGATCAGGCTCAGGGGCTGAGCCGGTTTGTACTGGCTTATATCGGACTCAATGAAGTGGCAGTCAGGTAGCGCGGCGCGTGCTTCCTCGAGCATGGCAGGGGAGTTATCAACGCCGGTGATGTGGGCGGAAGGCCAGCGATGCCTTAGCAACGCTGTGCTGTTTCCGGGCCCGCAGCCCAGATCGGCAATGGTGGCGGCCTCATCAAGAGGAATTCTGGCGAGCAGTTCCGCGGCAGGACGCGTTCTTTCTTCGCCGTACTGCAGGTAAAGAGCAGGGTTCCAGTCGGCCATCTTCGGTTCTCCGTTTTAAAGGCTTCTGCAAGAATAGCACAGGCAGACGCCTGCACCGTGGCAGGCGTCAGGAGAGCAGGCGGTTACAGAATGCCTTTCAGCGCAACATGATAAAGCAGCATGATGGTTTTCCCGTCGACTATCTTGCCGGTTTCAATGCCGCGTAGTGCCTCTTCAAGGGGCATTTCCAGCACGTCGATATCTTCTCCCTCTGCCTTGATCCCGCCGCCTGTGCCGGTTCGGTCTTTCGGCTGGTACTCGGCAACATAAAAATAGAGTTTTTCCGTGACGGAGCCCGGGCTCATATAGGCTTCAAAGATTTTCTGCACGCGAGACACGCGAAAGCCGGTCTCTTCTTCCGCTTCGGCTTTAATGCGGCTTTCGGGATCCATGTTGTCCAGTAACCCCGCCGCAGCTTCAATCAAATTATCCTCATGGCCATTAATAAACACAGGAAAGCGGAACTGGCGGGTCAGGATCACCGTCTTTTTATCGCGGTTATAGAGCAGAATCGTCGCGCCGTTGCCACGGTCGTAGACTTCACGGTGCTGCCGCTGCCATTCACCATCACGTCGCTGCAGGTCGAAGGTGTATTTTTTAAGGACGTACCAGTTATCTGACAGCGTTTCACTGTTGATGATGCGCACATCTGCACGTTTTGATTGCACGTTTGTTCCTCCTTACGTAGAGTAATCATCATAAACAGCATTATCGTGCAGTTTCAAGATAAAACATGCAACCTCGGGAAGTCATGATGCTCACCAGTCAGCGAAAACAATTGATCCTTGAAAAACTCACCGCCGAGGGGCAGGTCCAGTCTAAAGCACTCAGCGTGCTCTTCGATGTTTCAGAAGACACCATCCGACGCGATTTACGCGAGCTGGCGGCAGAAGGGCGTTTACAGCGAGTGCACGGCGGCGCTCTGCCGTCATCCTCCGCCGTTGCTCCGTTTGCTGAACGCCAGTCTGTGAAAATGGATGCAAAACAACGTGTGGCCCGCAAAGGCGCGCAGCTGATTTCATCAGGCCAGGTAGTGATCGTCGACGGTGGCACCACAACGTCGGCGCTGATTACCTTTTTACCGCCTGACCTGCGTATCACGGTTGTCACGCACAGCCCGAGTATTGCCCTGGGGCTCGTCGATCATCCGTCCATCGAGGTCATTCTGATCGGCGGCCGTTTATATAAACACTCTATTGTCGCGGTTGGCGCAGCGGCCATCGAAGGGATCGAAAATATTCACGCGGATCTGTTCTTCATGGGTGTGACGGGTATCCATCCTGACGCAGGACTGACAACCGGTGATTTTGAAGAGGCATGCATCAAACGAGCATTTTCCGCCAGAGCCGCCGAAACGGTAGTCCTGGCGTCTCCGGAAAAGATAAACGCTGCTTCATCGTTCGTCATCGGGGACGTGTCTTCGGTAAATACTATCGTCGTTGAAGACAATACCGATAAGAACTGGATCCGCGCGTTATCGGATAAAGGAGTATCCGTGGTGCTAGCCTCAGGGCATGAGTGAAGAAGCGTTGAGCTACACGCTCTGCGGCGCATGGCACACCGCCTCGATGTTATGACCATCAGGCGCGATGACGAAAGCGGCATAGTAGTGTTCGCTGTACGGGCGTAATCCCGGCCCACCGTTATCCCGTCCGCCGGCGCGCAGGGCAGCATGATAAAACGCATCGACTTGCTGACGGGTATTAGCAACAAACGCCAGATGAAGCGGCGCCGGTTTTTCCGGTGTCTGGTAAAGGCAGAGCGAAACGTCACCTGAACTCATTTCGACACCGTAGTCTGGCGTGCCTTCATCAATGAGCTCCACCCCAAGCGGCTTTAGCGCCTCCAGGAAGAACGTTTTACTTTTTTCATAATCACTCACGCCGAATTTAACATGATCAAACATTGTCGACTCCTGAAAAGAAGTAGAGAAATTAAGAGTATAGAAGGCGAGTGGAGTCGCATGCTTTCAGGAGCGTGTCATTGTGACGGATATCTCGCTACACGGCAGAGCGTTTCCGTCCGACCCATATCCAGCGCAGGTAGTCATAAAGCCAGTTAAACAGCATCGTGTATGGCAGGAAAAACAGCACAAGACCGATTTCAACAAAAAATGCCTCAGTCATTGTTAAATTCAGCATCACCATAGCGACAGGGATTAAGGTGACGATCAGTCCAGTTTCAAAACCAACCGCATGGATTGCACGAACGAGGAAGGTTCGTTGAAACTGGCGTTTTTTCTGCAGCGAGTCAAAGAGTTTATTAAACACAAAATTCCAGGCCGTTGCGGTAAGTGCAGATATTACGGACAGCGAGCCGGACTGGAGAACCGACACGTTCATCAGCCAGGCAAGCGACAGGGCGATGATAACGTTAGCCGTCACTTCAAAAATGACGGCATGAAAGATTCGCTCTTTAAAACTCTTATCCAGTTCAATTTCCATTTGTTCAGGGCAGTATTTATCAAAAACTTAAGTATATCAGACAGTTTTCAATCCTCTCTAAACGAGGAAGTTGAAGTTATGTTAAATACACCCCAGACCCGCTAATGTGGAATGCACGGCATCAATAAGGGGGGTCTGCGGCTCATGGCCTAAAAAAGCAATCAGTTTTGAATTGTCCATCTCAACCGTCTGCTCCCATAGGTAGCGCATCTCCTGCATCTCACGCAGTGTGGTGTTAAAGGGACTCATCGCGGAGACCAGCCACCAGGGAAACATTTTCACTTTCGCCTTAATACCGGCACGCTCTGCGGCTAATGTTATGGCTGCGGCCATTGTTGTTCCATCAGGATCCCAATGCCCGCGCATGTGGAAACGGGAAAACGGTTCAAGCTCATCCCGACGTGCCAGCAGTGCCGCGAACGTTTCGGCGACATCCGGCAGATATGCCCACTGATGGCCTGTTCCGGCTTTCCCGGGATATTTAACGATCAGCGGCGGGTGACCCGGTTTAACTAATCCCTGTGAAAACCAGTTGTTACCGGCACGGGGACCAAAAAAATCCCCCGCACGCAAAATCAGTACCTTTCCGCCACGCTGCGCATAGTCAGAAAGAGCCTGCTCCATTTGCACTCGTATTGCGCCTTTTCGGGTAACAGGATGCTGAGGAGAATCCTCGCGTAAGAGGGGAAAAGCATCGGGACCGTAGTTATAAATCGTGCCCGGCAGAACGATTAACGCTCCGTTTCGCTCCGCGGCGTTGATGGTGTGATGAAGCATGGGTAAGACCAGCCGATCCCAGTTCCGATAACCCGGCGGGTTAACGGCATGGACAATCACGCTACACTCTGACGCCGCAGCCTCTACCTGCTCTGCATTTAGCGCATCGCCGCTAATCCAGTGGATACGTGAGTTGTGTTCGTCCTTTTGCGGAGTTCTGCGGCACAATGCGCGAACCTCCCATTCATCGCGGACCAGTTTACGGGCAATTTCGCCACCAATTCCTCCCGTTGCGCCCAGGATCAGTACCTTATTAGTGTTTTTCATTTTTTTTACTCTGGCTGGATACCTGATTGACATCTTAGTGAGTACACGGGCTAAATGTAATTGCATAATATAACCAGGCAGGTATGCATTTTTGTATGAAGCTAACTATCCCATGGGAATGGTATCGCACCTTTTTGGCCGTGATGAAAGAGGGGTCCTTGTCAGGGGCCGCCCGCAGGCTTGCCATTACCCAGCCAACAGCCGGACGCCATATTGCAGCGCTGGAATCAGCCCTTGGTCTTGTTTTATTTACCCGTTCGCAGACCGGGCTGCAGGCCACAGATGCAGCCGTCGAACTCCAGGGTCATGCGCAAGCAATGGAAAACACCGCCATGATGATTGAGCGCTCGGCGGCCAGTTTCAGTGCCGGGGCAACCGGGTTACGCGGCGTGGTGCGCGTTGCTGCCAGTGACATCATCGGCACGGAGGTTCTGCCTTCGGCGATCGCCAGACTAAAGGATGCATACCCACACATAACCGTTGAGCTGGTTCTGTCTAATCGCGTTCAGGATTTACTGAATCGAGAAGCGGATATTGCAGTACGCATGACCACGCCGGTGCAGGAGCAACTGATTGCGCGTCGGACTGGAAAGATTGAAATAGGTCTGCATGCCGCACCGGCCTATCTGTCACGGCATGGTGCACCGGAAAGTATTGAGGAGTTACTCACCCATACACTGGTGGGTTTCGATACCATTACACCCTTTATTTTACAGTCCCTTAAGCAATTTCCTCAGCTAAACCGCGAGCTGTTTACCGTGCGAACCGACAGTGACGTTGCCCAATTAAACCTTATACGGGCAGGGGCCGGTATCGGTATGTGCCAGGTACAACTGGCCGATTTTCCAACGCCACTACAGAGGATAATGCCTGATTTTTTTGCATTGCATCTCGACACCTGGCTGGTGATGCATGAGGACTTACGCCACAGTCAGGCCTGCAAAACGGTATTTGATTTTCTGGCTGAGGATTTACAGGCTTATATCAACAGGGCGCAACGCTGAGATCCCCTGAGCCGATGGCAACCGGGAAACCTCTGGCATCCATGCCAGAGGTTTTACAGTGCTACATTAGATGTAAAAGCGACTTGCTACTGTAATTGTTTTCGATATGTGCCTTCAGCTGATCGCTGGTTTTTTGGCGAAGCCGATCATAGATCTTTTGCAGGTCATCCAGACTTTTTATGATTTCTTCTGCCGACTCTCCGCCTGACTTCAGTACGTCCTTATAAAGCGCGGCAAACGTCTGGAAATCAACTTTTGTGGCATCGACCACTGAGATCGTATAGTAGTAGGCGGAGACAGATTCCGTATGTGTTAACAACGATTGGGTTTTAACGTTTCGCTTCCAGGCAAGAAAATCGAAGCGGAGTAATGAAATACCATCGGTGTAACACAAATACTTCTCCTTGTAGACCTCTTCACCCTCTGAGCTACCAAGGAATGACGCAATGAGCAGTTTGAGCATATTGCCTATGCCGGTGGCGACACTCTGATCTCCAATAAATATGCCCGCGGCTTCATCAACAACCTTATTAATGTTGTCGGCTTCCTTTTTTAAATATGAACGTGTTTGTCCATCACGATTAATGATCGCGGTAATAGGCAGGGTCTTGCTCTGCTCAGCGTTTTTTAATTCATCCGTGATAGTAAGTTTATAAAGAGTGAGCTGTTTATTTGCGAGTTCCGATAAGAAACTCAAAGCCTCTTTGGTTTCTTCAGAAAGTTGCCCTGATTTATCTATTTCTTTAGCCATGGTAAAATTTCCTGAGTGTAGTAGTACATAGTAACAGGTGACAAAATGTCAGACATCAGCGTAATAGATATAGGCATAAACCGAATCCGTACGTTTGAAATTCGTCCAGCCACGCCGCACTATTAAGGCTTCAACTTTGTCTGAAATGGCTTTGGGTACGACGAGATAAACAGACCCTGATGCATCAGCAGGTTTGCCATCAATCTTCATGACATCAGCAGCGACGCCATCCAGAAAGCGCGGCTCATCACCGTCCCTGAAGATCCCATAGGCCTTGACCTCCACCCATTGAGCCGGTTTTGTCATGGTCGCATCACAGACTAAATCACAGTAAGTCAGAGAGTGCGGGTATTGGACTTCACGCTCGGTGCTTTCTCCTTTCATAATATTAAGGTGATACCACAATTCTGCCTGTAACCATCCTTCAAACCCGCCTTTGCTGAGGCTTAAAGATGATGCTTTTTCATTCTGAGCGTTCATTACTTTAATAATATCATTAACGTCCATCATTGTTTCCTTTGTAATAAAAGAATATTGAAGGTAATTATCGATATATCGTTACCGTAATGAAGGGCGGGGAATTCCCGACATTCGATGTAATTGTATTTGTCATCGGAAATCTTTCCATGCGCGATTATCGAAATTGCGTGGAAATAGCAATAATTTAACCTTGATTGACTTTTCAATCTAACAATATAAATTTGCCCTGGCGTTAGTTTCATAATATATCATAGATCTTTACTTTTAGTTGAAAGATGAAGTTGGTGTGAGTATCAGAGAACGAGACGGAAATTATCTAAGGCAAAAAACTGAGGTAAATGCTTTTGTATTTATAAAGAAAGAAAAGTGAACGCGAGGTAACGGAACGGAGAGTTCATCCGGAGAAGTGCTTACGCTGACGTTTGCTGAAACCGATCCGACCGCAAATCCGGGATTTATGCGTACAGCGAGTTGTCCATTCGAGAGAGTGTTTGCGGCAGCTAAGACACCGGGCGCACAGAACCTGCATGAACGTTGAGCCAGGATACGGTGTGGTCAAGACCTTATCGGATAGTGAGCGATAGCCATAGATGGGGTCCATGCAAGCCACAAGAACCTCTATATTTGAGCAACTCCTCATTGGTTCGCATAATGTATATTATGTTAAATAGGCTTTGTGGGTCGATTATCATACGGTTCCAGAAATCAGCATGTTGTGAATTTTCAGTTACCTCCCTTTTATTCCATTAGGTCTGTCGTACTGCGTTAAATGATTTCAGGAATGATGATATGAATAACGATTACGACCATTAGTGAAAAAAGCTCACAACACCATTCGATGGCGCATGCTGGTTCCCTTCATGTCAGTGCAATACCCTGTCGTATACAGAATTGCTGGCAATAAAAAGAAGGAACACTGAATGAAGTATGTGAATCTTGGTCGTAGCGGTTTGAAAGTCTCCCGTCTTTGCCTCGGTTGTATGAGCTATGGTGAACCGGAACGCCTGCCTCAACCCTGGTCCCTGGATGAAAAGGCGTCACGACCGTTCATTCGTCAGGCGCTTGAAGCAGGCATTAATTTTTTTGATACCGCGAATATCTACTCGGGCGGAAGTTCTGAAGAGATCACAGGAAAAGCGCTGAGAGAAATGGCCAGACGCGATGAGATCGTTGTGGCGACAAAGACCTTCTTTCCGTGGCGCAACTCACCCAATACGGGTTTTCTTTCCCGCAAGGCCATGCAACTGCCGACCGGGCTTCGCCTTCTGATTGAGTTCATACAGGAGGCCAGGCCGCTGGGGTTGTGAAATAGCGCTTCCATGCGGGACGATGCATTATCGTCTTTATCGCCCCGTAGCGGATATCATAAAATCAATCAGGGCCTTCACTCTTTTAAAAGCCGTATAATCAAATGATTAAAATTTTATCCCACCGCCTGAAACACTGTAACGCGCTGGCCGACAGCATGAGCAATGCCTCCCCGACGCAACTGCAGCAGCTCAAGACGCAGTTGGCCGAACAGATGGGTAATCCTGTGGGATTACATACCATGGGTATTCCGGCAGCAATCAGTACGCTCGGGGTGATTATCAGTTTCGCCATTCCGCAGCTGTGGTTGGGCTATGGGGTACTCGCCGCACTCGGGCAGCCAGTTGAACGCGTATTCGTGTGGGTTGTACTGGTCGCCCTGCTTTTCGCTGGCATCAACGGCGTGACGATGTTCATGATTGGCAAAGGCAGCATGCGCGCCGTACGGATACACCTTGCGCTGGCGGTGATAAGCCTGGTATTAACGGCAGCCTATCTGCTGGCCGCGCTGAGCGGTAGCCCTTTTCCGGGCGTCAGCCTGACTGCGGCACTGGTGAGTATCGTCATGTTATTGCTTAGTGGTAGTGCTATCCTCTCCACAGCCTTTTATAAAATGCTGCTATTTACTCTGCATAATCGCGCCTGGCGCAAGCTGATCAGACAGACTCGCGATGCACATATGCCACGCTAAGCCTGCCCCTCGTAAACATCCCGCCCCATTATCCCATACGCGATATCCTTGACCTCGCCTCGTCCAGATGGCTGCGCAACGCCGCAAGACATGGCGAGAAATTGGCAGAAAACTGTCGGCAATCGCAGGCCAGAGCATAAAAACGCTCAGCCAGCTCCAGCGCTTCATGCCAGATTTCTCCTGCGACCGCGTCGATAAACGTAACCGGACGCAGCATATTCACCAGTGCGCCTCCTGATTTCGGTGCGAAGCCCATGGGCAACATGTCATAGGCTGGCGCAAGATCGTAAGGTCGTCCATGGGAACTGATAAACGACAAATTACCGTGGTGCATGTCGGTATTGCCGATCAGCGTGCCAAACGCCCAAAGCCTTGCCGTACTGGCGACCGCGTCCGGGTGAACACAACCCTGCTTTGCCAGCTCGTTCACCAGTACCGGCCAGGTTTCTCTTGCCCGGCCGACAAACTCCGCCTCAAGCGCACGTAAAGAAAAGAGCCCTTTACGACCAAGTGGTCCCGTACGATCGAACCGCGGGATCTCAAGGAAGCGCTGTCCGCCAAAATCAAACACTGCTGTTTCGACGCCAAGCACCCTTAACGCCAGATGTTCCGCCAGCAGCAGGTCTCGCCAGCGTTCGCTTACAGGGTTATCGTCCGGTGCCGTGAACTTCACAATGACATGGCCACGCTCTGTGTAAGTGCAGAATTTTGGCTGCTCGCCGCCTGCAGAGGAGCCCGGTACATCGCCGGCGCTCACGGCCAGCGCCAGTGACGGATAAGCGGTTGCCCGGTCCACGGCAACAGGCAATGGCATCTCGACAAAATGATTCCGCGCCTGTTCTCCAATTAACAGGTTCCCCACCGCATCGTGCCCGTGAGCCAGCAAAGCCCGGATAACGTCAGTGTCACTCCAGTTCTCTGGATTCGGCGGCAGGCCCAGTTCGGATGAAAATCGGGATGCATACGCCCGGCCAAGGTATCCCTGAGGCCGCATGTCAAACAACCACCACGGCAATCCATCGCTATGGAGGCATATATTGTCCGTTTGCTCCATCACAAAGCCGTCAGGATAAACCGGAACGAGTTTACCCAGCGGTTTTACCGTACCCTCTTCCGTTATGCGATAAACGGGAGCCGAACTGAACCCGCGATGCGCATCACGTAGCACATAGTGAATAGATGGACCTGAGCCAATACGAACAACCTCATCGCCAAGCGCTTTCATCGATCGCGAAACGGTTGGCTGACTAATCCCCATAATATCAGTAAGTTGCCTTACCGATATGGGGCCTTGCCTCAGCAGTTGTCGTAGCGTTTCGGATCGATTTATCATGGCTTTGAATCGCTTTATGAATAGTTTATTGAATAGCTAATTTATCAGGTATTGACCCCTCTGTCATCTTCACGAACCGCCGTGGGTGTTTTCTGCCTGCGCAGCCAGATTAGCTTGTACGCCGCTGGAATAATAAACAGCGATAACAGCGGCGCCGTAATCATCCCGCCAATCATCGGCGCCGCAATCCGGCTCATGACCTCTGATCCTGCACCGCTCCCCCAGAGAATGGGCAGCAGGCCCGCAATGATCACCGCGACGGTCATCGCCTTTGGCCGCACGCGCAGCACGGCGCCATGGTAAAGGGCGTCATCAAGCCCCTGCTCTGTAAACGTCTCACGCTGTGCCAACGCCGGATGCGCTTCAATGGCATGACGCAAATACATCAGCATGACCACCCCAAACTCTGCCGCCACCCCGGCCAGGGCGATAAACCCGGTGCCGGTTGCGACAGACATATGGAAGCCCTGCCAGTAAAGGAACCATATCCCGCCAACCAGGGCGAACGGCAGACTCATCAGGATCAGCAACGCCTCATCCACGCGCCGGAACGCCAGATAGAGCAGAATGAAGATGATCATCACCGTCATCGGCACCATCAGCTTCAGCTTCTTATTGGCATGCTCAAGCAGTTCAAACTGTCCGGAGAAGGAGACGCTGGTCCCCGGCCTCAGTTTTACGTTCTGACCGATGGCGGTCTTAATGTCGTTCACCACGGACACCATATCCCTGCCGCGGGCATCGATATAGATCCAGCTCGCAGGGCGGGCATTTTCCGTTTTCAGCATCGTTGGGCCTGAAACGACGTTAATCTCTGCAACATCACCCAGCGTAATCTGCTGTTTCATTGGCGTCAGGATCGGCATCTGCCTCAACGCGCCCGGGCTGTTCCGGTAGTCCTGAGGATAGCGAATATTAATTGGATACCGGGCAACGCCTTCCACCGTTTCCCCTACCGTCGCACCGCCAATGGCCGATGAAACAAATAGCTGCACATCGCCCACCGTCATCCCGTAGCGGGAGGCTTTTTCCCGGTTAATATCGATATCAATATAGCGCCCGCCTTCCAGACGCTCTGCCAGGGCAGACACCACCCCCGGCACCGTTCTGGCGACGGCTTCAATGCTCTGCGCTGTGGCGTCGATATCCGACAGCACGGTTCCTGACACCTTGATACCAATCGGGCTTTTGATCCCGGTCGAGAGCATATCAATGCGGTTGCGAATAGGCGGAACCCAGAGGTTAGCCAGACCGGGCAAACGAACGGTCCGGTCGAGCTCCTCAACAATTTTGTCAATTGTCATGCCGGGCCGCCACTGATCTTCAGGTTTAAGCTGGATAGTGGTTTCCACCATTTCGAGCGGCGCGGAGTCCGTTGCCGTTTCTGCTTTTCCGGTCTTGCCAAAAACAGACGCCACCTCAGGCACGGTTTTGATCAGTTTGTCCGTGGTTTGCAGGAGCGCCGCCGCTTCTGCCGGAGAGACGCCGGGCAACGTCGACGGCATATACAGCAGATCACCTTCGTTGATCTTCGGCAGAAACTCACCGCCCACCTGGCTCAGCGGCCAGATAACCGTGAAGATGGACAAGCCCGCAACCAGCAGGGTTGTTTTTGGCCACTGGAGTACCTTAAGCAGCAGCGGATGATAGGCGTTAATCAGCAGCCGGTTCAGCGGGTTACTGTTCTCTGCGGGGATTTTCCCCCGGATCCAGAACCCCATCAGAATCGGAATGACGATAATAGCCAGCGCGGCCGCCCCCGCCATGGCGTAGGTTTTTGTGAAGGCCAGTGGACCAAACAATCGCCCTTCCTGCCCCTCAAGGGTAAAAATGGGAATGAACGACAGGGTGATAATCAGCAGGCTGATAAACAGCGCGGGTCCCACTTCCACGGAGGCGTTGGTGATCACTTTCCAGCGCGTGGCGTTGTCAATGTCTTCACCGGGATGCTGATGACCCCACTCTTCCAGCCGTTTATGCGCGTTTTCAATCATCACGATGGCGGCGTCCACCATCGCCCCCACGGCAATGGCAATGCCGCCCAGGGACATAATATTGGCATTCAGCCCCTGGAAGCGCATGACGATAAAGGCGATACACAGGCCAAGCGGCAGAGAGATAATCGCCACCAGCGCGGAACGGACGTGCCAGAGGAACAGCGCGCAGACGATGGCCACCACAATAAACTCTTCGAGAAGCTTGCCGCTCAGGTTATCAATGGCCCGGTCGATGAGCTGGCTGCGATCGTAAGTCGTCACAATCTCAACGCCTTCCGGCAGGCTGGCCTTCAATGTGTCCAGTTTGTCTTTTACCGCCGAAATGACTTCACGCGCGTTTTTGCCAGAACGCAGGATCACCACCCCACCCGCCACTTCTCCCTGCCCGTTAAATTCGGCGATGCCGCGGCGCATTTCCGGCCCCGTTTGTACGCGGGCAACGTCGCGCAGGTAAATCGGTACGCCGTTTTCGCCGGTTTTCAGGACGATGTTATTGAAATCCTCCATCGTCTGCAGATAGCCGCTGGCGCGGACCATATACTCCGCTTCCGCCATTTCAACTGACGACCCACCAGCCTCCTGGTTAGACGACTCAAGGGCCTGCTTAACTTCGGGCAGGCTGATGCCGTACTGGGCAAGTTTAAGCGGGTTGACCTGGATCTGATACTGCTTCACCACGCCGCCCACCGATGCCACCTCAGCAACGTTCGGGATAGTTTTCAGTTCAAACTTCAGGAACCAGTCCTGCAGTGAGCGCAACTCGGCGAGATCGTGCTTTCCACTGCGATCCACCAGCGCATATTCAAAGATCCAGCCCACGCCCGTGGCATCCGGGCCGATTTCAGAGCTCACGCCAGCGGGCAGTTTGCCCTGAACCTGGTTCAGGTACTCCAGCACGCGAGAACGGGCCCAGTACAGATCGGTCCCGTCTTCAAAAATTACATACACATACGAATCACCAAACTGAGAAAAGCCGCGTACGGTCTTTGCGCCGGGAACCGACAGCATGGTGGTGGTGAGCGGATAGGTCACCTGATTTTCCACAATCTGCGGGGCCTGGCCGGGGTAGCTCGTTTTGATAATCACCTGAACATCAGACAGATCGGGCAAGGCATCGACAGGCGTGTTGATGATAGTCCATGTTCCCCAGACGCTGAGAAACAGTGCGCCCATCATGACCAGGAAACGGTTGGCGACAGACCGCCGGATAATCCATTCAATCATCATCGCCTCCTTAATGGCCTGAATGCGCGTCGGCAGCGGATTCAGCGTGACGCATACGCTCCAGCGCGCCGGTAATATTGGCCTCAGAGTCAATCAGGAACAGACCGCTGACCACCACTGACTCCCCTTCTTTAAGGCCAGAACCGATAGCGGACTGTTGCTGAGATTCATGCAGAACGTGGATCGGTTTCGGCACAAAGCGCCCCTCTGCATCAACGGTAATGACGCGCTGCTCTTTGCCGGTATCAATAACGGCCTGAGACGGGATCAGCAGCATCTCCTGACTGTGGGTATTCAGCGTCAGGTACGCATTCATGCCCGGCTTCAGCAGTTCATCTTTGTTTGAAACCTGCAGGCGCACCTGCAGCGTACGGGTGGTTTGGTCCACACTCGGCAGAAGATTCCATTTTTCAACCGGGAAGGCGGTATCCGGCCAGGCCGGTACCGTTATGGCAAACTGCGAGGTGTCTTTCAGCAGATAAGCAATCGACTCAGGGACGGCCGCGCTGATCCAGACCGGATCCATCCCCTGAATCTGCGCCACCACCTTATCTTTCGAAATATTCATGCCGGTGCGCAGGTCAAAGGCGGTAATAACCCCGTCGATCGGCGCCTTGATGGTAAACCGGGTCTGGATAGTGCGGGTCGCACGCAGTCGCTGAATATCCTCATCCGGCATACCGGCCAGCCTGAGCCGTTCCAGTACCCCTTTTATCTGCGTGGGCGTACCGCCGGTGCCGGAGAGGAGCAGAAACTCGCTTTGGGCCTCGACCCAGTCCGGGATTGTAAGATCGATCAGCGGCGTGCCCTTTTTCACCTTATCGCCGAGGGTCAGCGGATACACTTTCTCAACGAACCCTTCCGCGCGCGCCTGCACAATGACAAACTGATAGTCGTTATAGCTGACGTTCGCCGGGATCGTCTGGACATAATTCAGCGTTCCGCGCGTGACCTTTTGCGTTTTTAATCCCAGGTTCTGGACCTGGGTTGGATCAATACGGATCCCGGCACTGCTTTTATCATTCTCATCGGCATACTTCGGCACCAGATCCATATCCATAAACGGCGATTTACCGGGCTTATCGAATTTAACGTCGGGCTTCATCGGGTCATACCAGAAAAGCACCTTTCTTTCAGATGTGCTATTTTCGGGCGTTGTCGATGAGTGCATCGTCTGCCATGCCGTCACGGCTATCAGCCCTCCTGCAATAAGGCTGGTGATAATCGTGGCGGCATATTTTATTTTTAAAGAAGCCATGCCGTTTCTCGCTATTTAATACTCTTGAGTACAGAGAGATTGCCCTGCTGAACAAACGAGAAATTCACGTGGCTGCCGACTTTTAAGGCAGTAATACTCGCGTCGGCCTGCATAAAAGTAAAACGCATGGTCATCGCGGGCCAGCCAATTTCCGGGATGGCTTCATGAGAAATCGTCACTTTTTTGTTCGTCAGATCAATGTCCTTCACAATGCCGGTTCCGGTGATGACCTGCTCAGAGGCACCTTCGCTGGCAGTGCTCATCTCCGCGTGCTGATGAACCTCAGCCTGAAGGCCGACAGAAAACAGAATAATTGCCCCAAATACAACGACGTTAAGTGAATTGCGCATGTTTAATTTCCTTTTTAATTAAATGAGGTTATTCGACCCAGCCGCCGCCCAGCGCGGTGAAGAGATTAATTTCATTAACCTGTCGGGCATAAATAAGGTCGAGAATGGTTTGCTGCGTGGAAAACAGCGAGCGTTCCGCTTCTAATACTTCGATATAGCTCACCGCGCCGCTGGTATATAACCCTCTGGCACGCTGCAGGGTGATGTTTAGCGAATCAAGATACCGCTGCTGCGCTGCAAGCTGCTGGCTGAGGCTGTCCCGCAGCGCAAGCGCGTCGGCGACCTGTTTAAAGGCGGCCTGAATTTTTTGCTCGTAATTCACAACCGACTGCTGCTGGCGAATTTCGGCGAGATTCAGGTTGGCTTTATTTCTGCCGGCATTAAAAATGGGAATGTCTATTTTGGGAATAACGTTCCACATGCCACTCCCGGCGGAAAAGAGACTGGATAATTCCGTGCTGCCTGTTGAAAGGCCGCTGGTCAGGGATATGGACGGGAAAAAGGCGGCGCGCGCCGCGCCGATATTCGCATCGGCCGCTTTAAGCTGATACTCCGCCTCCATAATATCCGGACGCTGCAGCAGGATTGCCGATGAAAGATGGGGTGGCAGCTTTACCGGCGCAATGTCGCGGGCGTTCATCCCGCCGTCGCCCGGCGGCGTGCGATACGTGCCGAGAAGCAGCTGCAGGGCATTGTTGGCCTGCGCCAGCTCCCCCTCTCTTTTGGCAATATCTGCCTGAGTACTTTCAATCTGTCCCCGGGCCTGCTCCAGCGCCAGCACGTTGGTGCTGCCCGTAACCAGCTGTTGCTCAACGAAAGCATACGATTGCTGGTAGTTGTTCAGCGTTTCCCGGGCAACGCGCAGCTGTTTATAGGCCAGCTGCTGGTTGAAATAGCTCTGCGACACGTTCGAGACAAGCAGAATATGCACCGCGCGGCGGGCCTCTTCGCTGGCGAAAAAGTTTTGTCGGTCGGCATCACTCAGGTTCTTCAGCTTGCCGAAAAAGTCGAGTTCGTAGCTAAGCGCCAGACCGGCGTCGTACTGCTGCGTGGCGGGTTTGTCACTTTTCAGCCCACCGCTGTAGGTGATTCCCGAGGAGGCGTTTAGCTGAGGATAACGATCCGCATCGGTCACGCTGAACTGCGCCCGGGCCTCTTCAACCTTCAGGGCGGCCATTTTTACATCGCGGTTATTTTTCAGGGCTTCTTCAATCAATCCTGATATCTGCGGGTCGACGAAGAAGTGGCGCCAGCCGGTGTCCTGATACCCGGCCGCCACGGTCGTCAGGCTGTTACGCGAGAGCGAAAACTGCTGGGGTACCGGTGACGCCGGGCGCTGGTATTCAGGGGCCAGCGAAACGCAGCCTGCCAGGATAAATACCACACTGATGCTGAGTCGTTTTAACAGGAACATAATGGTTCATGAAGTCCAGAGTATTTTTAGGGTTACTCTACTGAACGCATCCTGTTTGACCGGTGACAGGATAATGACAATGCTGTCATTTTTGGCATAAATCATTGTGAACGATCCCAGGCTCACTAGAATGTCTTCAGCAGCCAGTCTGGGGAGCAAGATGAAAATACTGATCGTTGAAGACGAAATGAAAACCGGGGAATACCTCAGCAAAGGGCTGACGGAAGCGGGGTTTGTCGTGGACCACACGGATAATGGCCTGACCGGGTACCACCTCGCCATGACGGCGGAATATGACCTGCTGATTCTGGATATCATGCTGCCCGATGTAAACGGCTGGGATATCGTCCGCATGCTCCGTGCTGCCGGCAAAGGGATGCCCATACTGCTGCTGACCGCCCTCGGGACGATAGAACACCGGGTAAAAGGACTTGAGCTGGGCGCTGATGATTACCTGATTAAGCCTTTCGCCTTTGCGGAGCTGCTCGCCCGGGTCAGAACGCTGCTAAGGCGCGGGAATACGGTGATTGCAGAAAGCCAGCTTCAGGCGGCAGACCTGACGGTTGACCTCGTGTCGAGAAAAGTGAGCCGGGCCGGGAGTCGCATTCAGCTCACCAGCAAAGAGTTCAGCCTGCTGGAGTTTTTCCTGCGTCATCAGGGCGAGGTGCTTCCCCGTTCCCTGATTGCTTCCCAGGTGTGGGACATGAACTTTGACAGCGACACAAACGCAATAGATGTCGCGGTTAAGCGGCTGCGCGCAAAAATCGATAGCGATTTTGAACCCAAACTGATTCAGACGGTGCGCGGCGTGGGCTATATGCTGGAGGTGCCGGATGCCCGTTAAGCTTCCCAGGCGCCCTTTTTCTCTCGCCCTGCGGCTGACCTTTTTTATCAGCCTCTCCACGCTACTGGCCTTCTTCGCCTTTACCTGGTTTATGCTGCATTCCGTCGAAAAGCATTTCGCCGAGCAGGACGTCAGCGACCTGCAACAAATCAGCAGCGCGATGCACCGCACACTGCAGTCCCCGGCCGATCCCGATCAAAAGAAAATCAGCAAGCTCAAAGAGTCGCTTGCCGGCTACCGCAACGTTGCCGTCCTGCTTCTGGATCCGCAGGGCAATACCCTGTTCAGCTCGGCACAAGGCGCAGCATTACGCCCGGCGATGAACACGGCGAACTTTAGCCAACACCGTCAGGCACAGGATGTGTTTCTCTGGACGGTCGATGACCCGGACATGGCCATGCATGCCGGGTCCGACATGAAGATGGAAACCTACCGGATTATCGCCTCTTCAGGAACGGCGACGCTGCAGGGCAAAACGCAGAACTACGTTATGCTGATCGGACTCTCCATTAATTTTCATCTTCACTATCTTGAGGCGCTGAAAAAGAATCTGTTCGCGATTGCCGCGGTGATTAGCGTGCTGATTGTGCTCGTCATTCGCATCGCGGTTCGCCAGGGACATTTACCCCTGCGTAACGTCAGTAACGCCATTAAAAATATCACCTCCGAAAATCTGGACGCGCGTCTGGAGCCGTCTCGCGTGCCCGTTGAGCTGGAACAGCTGGTGATTTCGTTCAACCAGATGATGGGGAAAATTGAGGATGTCTTTACCCGGCAGGCCAACTTTTCCGCCGATATCGCGCATGAAATAAGAACCCCCATCACCAACCTGGTGACGCAAACGGAAATTGCGCTGAGTCAGCACCGGACGCAAAAGGAGCTGGAAGATGTTCTCTACTCCAGCCTGGAAGAGTACAACCGAATGACCCGGATGGTCAGCGATATGCTTTTTCTCGCACAGGCGGACAACAACCAGCTGATCCCTGACCGGGTGCTGTTTGACCTCGGCGCAGAGGTGCTAAAAGTTTTCGAGTTCTTTGAGGCCTGGGCGGAAGAACGCCACATCACGCTGACGTTTCACGGCGTGCCCTGCCTGATAGAAGGCGACCCGCAGATGTTCAGAAGAGCCATCAATAACCTGTTATCCAACGCCCTGCGCTATACCCCAACAGGGAAAACGGTGACGGTCTCCATCAGCAAACGGGGTAACGACGTTGAGCTGGTCACAGAAAACCCCGGCACGCCGATCCCGCAGGTGCATCTGTCGAAGCTTTTTGACCGCTTTTACCGCGTCGATCCGTCCAGGCAGCGTAAGGGGGAAGGCAGCGGGATTGGGCTTGCGATCGTGAAATCCATCGTCACCGCGCACCACGGAAAAGTCCGCGTCGAATCGGACTCGGAGTCGACGCGCTTCATCCTCACCGTACCGGGAAAAGTGCCCTGAGCGTCAGCAAACCGTGCGGCACACCTCAAGGACCTTTTCCCTGAGCCAGCGATGCCCCGGATCCCGCTCCATACGCGGATGCCACATCTGTGAAACCGTAATGGTGCGGGTCTTAAACGGCAGTTCAAAGACGTGTACGCGCTCTGACATCGGCTGATTGAGCAGGTACAGCGCCGGTACCATGGCAATCAGATCGGACGCCAGCGCCACGGATAACGCTGTCGGAAAACCGGGCACTACGCTTGCGACCTTGCGTTTCATGCCCCGTTCCGCCAGCGCCTCATCGACAAAACCGCGTAACGAACCGTCAGGCGAAGCCAGCACATGGCCCCAGGCAACGTAGTCACTCAGGCTGACCTCCGGCTGTGATGACAGCGGATGCCCCTTGCGCACCGCGCCAACGAACCGGTCCTGAAAGAGTCTTTGCAGACGTATTTCAGGCCCCATATTGCCCTGTACGCCAATCTCCAGATCGACAAGCCCCTCCCGCAAATAGCGCGACGTTTTTTCAGGTTTCGGCGAGAAACGAATACAGACCCCGGGAGCAACGCTCGCCACCGCGGCAATCAGCAGCGGTCCAAACGCCACCACGAAACCGTCGTTCGCGCGGATAGTGAACAACCGCTCAAGGCTTTCCACCTTCATCGTTTCAGTGGAGGGCTGGAGCACCGCCCTTGCCTCATACACGGCGCTTCTGGCGCGGTCCCGGGTGGCTTCTGCCCAGGGCGTCAGGACCATATGACGACCGGCCCGCACCAGAATAGGATCGCCGGTCACCTCCCGCAGCCGGCTAAGCGTGCGGCTCATGGCGGAGGTGCTCAGGTTTAAACGTCGCGCCGCACCCGCCACGCTGGCTTCTGCCAGCAAAATATCGAGCGCAACCAGAAGGTTAAAATCAGGATCGGACACGGTGAATCCTCAGATAGGGCGTTACATGCAATGATAAAGTGCAATTGCTGCGTCTTCCGCCCTGTATAGCGCATGAATATAGTTTCGTCATCAATATTCTTCTCTGGAGTGACGACGATGACGCTATTTTCAAACCAGCCCGGCGATGAAGGTTTACCCGGGCATGAACGCGCCCGGGTCCTGGCCGCCGTCATGACCACCACGCTGATGGGCGTGTTTGACGGGACCATGATCAACATTGCGCTCCCCTCGATGGCTGAGGCCATGGCGGTTCCTGCGAATATCGCGGTGTGGTTCGCCAACGGTTATCTGCTCTCCGCGGCGATGACGTTAGCCATCTTCGCGGCGCTGGCGGCACGCGTGGGCTATCGCCCGGTGTTTCTGGCCGGGCTTACCACCTTTACGCTCACCTCACTCGGCTGCGCGCTGGCAACCACGCCGGAGATGTTAACCGGGATGCGAATTCTGCAGGGTGTCGGCGGCGCGGCCACCCTCAGTATCGCCCCGGCGATCCTGCGTTCCGTTTTCCCGGGTCGACTGCTTGGCCGCATTCTGGGGCTGCACGCCCTGCTCATCGCCTCCAGTACGGCAATTGCCCCGGTTCTCGGCGGAACAATACTGGATGCCCTGAGCTGGCAGTGGCTGTTCGCCATCAACATTATTCCGGGCAGCATCGCTCTGCTGCTGGCATGGCGGGCCCTGCCGCGGGCATCGGCTACTGACCGATCGCCCTTTGATGCACCGGGCGCCGTGCTTTCCGCCGTGCTGTTAGGTTCCGCGATCATGATGGCCGACAGCCTTCAGCACGTGACGCAACACCTTAACCGGGCCGCCGTGTGCTGGGGCGTACTTGCTCTGGTGAGTGCCCTCGCCTTTATCTGGCATGTCCGTCGCGCGCACAGTCCCATCCTGCCGCCCGTGATGTTCAAAAACGCACGCTTCACCCTCGCCGCGCTGACCTCGCTGGCGTCGTTTGTGAGCCAGGGGATCACGTTTGTCGCGCTGCCGTTCCTGTTTCAGAGCGTCTATGGCTACAGCCCGGTGGTTTCCGCACTGCTGTTCACCCCGTGGCCGATTGGCATTGTGCTGATCGCGCCGCATGCGGGACGCTGGGCAGATACGATTTCCGCGCCGCTGATCTCGACCCTCGGGCTGATGATTTTTGTCGGTGGATTGGTCCTGCTGGCGACGTTGCCAGACAGCCCTTCCGCATGGAATATCTGCCTGCGCAGTCTGGTTTGCGGGATTGGGTTTGGCTGCTTCCAGAGCCCCAATAACCGGGAGATGCTCTCTAACGTGGCGCGGGAATATGCCAGCTATGCCTCAGGAGTGTTGTCTATCGTCAGGACGTTTGGCCAGTGTCTCGGCGCCGCCGCGGTGGGCGTACTGCTGGCCGCGACGGCGGGATGGGACCATCAACATGCCATCCAGGTTGCACTGTGGATAGCCGTCATCGCCTCGACGGGATCGGTGTTGTTTAGCCTGAGCAGGCTGCGCCCGGCGGTGAGGGCATCAGCCTGATTCGCCCGGCAGCGCTACGCTTGCACGGGTCTACGGGTTTTGTAGGTCGGGTAAGCGCAGCGCCACCCGGCAAGAAAGACGGCGCAATTGTTGATGACAGGGGTTGTCATTAATCTCAATCTACTGAACTTACGATATTGGACGCTCGTTCCACGCATCGCTGAATTGAATATTACCGTCCAGAATTTTCCATGTGATTTTTGCATATCGCAAAGATACGTTTTCCATGTGCCCAGTACCGGGACAATCTCTTGTATCATGCATTATTGGAGTTATTGAAATGACTTTCACGCCTTCCATAAGGATGTTGAAGTATTCAACTTCCTGACCAGCATCATTGATGTGATAGAATTTTAATTCAGCACTTTGAAGCGTCTGACCAGTTGCTACTGCTTTGTATAGATAGGGTGACGACGAATCAATAGTTTTTGTTAAACTGAATGCTGAGTGTTGCCTTGTTCCTGTAAGTTTACCTGTTGCCCCATCTGTCGGAATGCTCAGATTATGGATCAAGTCTCTAAGCTCTATGCTTCCTTCACGTTTTGCTACATCAGAACCGCCTCGAATCATTGCTCCGCCATCGTCTTTCAAAAAGAGGTGAACTGGTACAGCCATTTCTAAATCTCCTTATGCTAATTAGTCCCTTGTTCCATTTGCTATGAGGTTAATGACTGGCATGATCGCTATACCATCCGCATAGAACAGATCAGAATTAGTGAATGAATAAACCTTGCCCGTAATTTTTACATTGACCGTGTTCCCATAAGCAGAAGCTGTAACAGTGCTTGTATTGGCTTCAAGGAATGGTGAACGATCTTCAAGGTCTTTCATAATGTTCCCGCTGTTGTCTTTATCTAAATAGAAGCGGTAAACATCAGACACCGTTGCGCCTCCATCGTCATACTTTGTAATGTACAGTGTGACGGTATCAGATAGTTTCTGTTTGCTTACAAAGCTATCGTGAGGAGGAGCATAAAAATAGTATTGGTATGCCAGAAACCCACAAACAACGAACAAAAGAATCGTTGTGAGTAAGCAGTGAAGCCGTTTAATAACCGTGTTTCTTTGCATAATCGATACCTTGCCTTATCCAAAACTGATCGCGAGGATCATCCCCATAAGGCGGTTTTTGATACCAGTGACCCCATTTCTTTTTAGAGGTTTTAGCTCTTTCCTGCGCCCATCCAGCACCCATCAACAACGTTTCTGATGGGATCCCGGCGGCATAACCAGCCGAACCATAATTGAAGTTCCCAAAGTTTGCTAGCTCAGGGTGTCCTTGTTTGTAATCCCACGGCCCCTTATTTCTTACTTTTTGATAAAACCAAAGATAAGTCGTTGGGATAGCCATGTCTCTACTCATACCTTGCGCTCTTGCAATCCTCATGTTTGCCAATACAAGCGCGATTCCTTCTTTTGGTAACAAAGGTATAACAGCCACATTAACCCTTCATTATTCATGGTTATAAAATCGCTATCATACGCTTTTGCAATAGTAAAAAAGATATCTGTTTCCAGATAAATGACGGGAAAACACCTACCTAAGGTATTGATCGCATTAAATATCAAAGAAACTTAGCCTGAGCAGGCTGCGCCCGGCGGTGAGGGCATCAGCCTGATTCGCCCTGCGGCGCTATGCTTGCACGGACCTACGGGTTTTATAGGCCGGGTAAGCGCAGCGCCACCCGGCAAGAAAGACGGCGCAATGGTTTACTCCAGCGCCAGCAGCGCAAAGCTCGCCAGCCAGTGTCCCCCGCTGTAGTGGCTGCCCACCACATGTCCGACGCTCGCCGTCAGGTGTTTCGCCACCGCATCGCGCAGCGCCAGTTGCGCCGGGTGGCTGGCAGGTAGCGCTTTCGCAATGTGCTTCATGCACCACGCGCGGCTGAGGTTTAACCCGTCAAGATGGGCAATTTTCGGGTCGGTACGATCGCTCACTTCCGCCGGGTTCATCAGTGCCGCAACGGAGCCGACATCCGGCAGAAACGCGTCAAACCAGGCCGGAAAGTCCTTTGATACCTTACTCATCAGCAGCGCTTCCGTCAGCGCGCCGGAAATATACTCATCACCGCCGGGTTCGTAGTGGGCCGGATAGCGCGTGTCGGCAAGATAAAACCGCTCGGCTGAGGACAGAATAACCTGCTCAAGCGCGCTGTCTTCTACGGCTCGGGCATAATCGAGCGCCAGCGCGAGCGCAAACGCCGTGTTGTAGTGCGTCCCGACGCGGATCGGATAGGTGAGCTTTGCAAGATAATCCACCAGCCGGTTGCGAATGTCCTGGGTTAACGGCGCCAGCGTCTGGTACCAGACTGCGGCCTGCGGCAACGACGACTGCTTCAGCTCCTGGGCCAGCGCCAGCAGCCAGCCGTAGCCATACGGCCGCTCAAACGAGGCGCGGAACGGCGCGGTGAAATAGGCCAGCTCCTTCGCCACGTTCTCTTCGGTCAGGTGTTCGTTGAAAAGCGCGACGATCGCTTCCCGGCACGGCAAGTCGGGATAGAGACGCACGCAGCGCAGCAGCAGCCAGTAGCCGTGCACCGCAGAGTGCCAGTCGAAACAGCCGTAGAAAATCGGGTGCAGTTCACGCGGCGGCAGCACGTCGCCATCATCATTCAGCAGGTGCATGATGTGGTTCGGGTATTCCTGGCGCAAATAGGTCAAAGGCATGCGGGCAAACGCGTCAGCCTGATGTTGCGTTAATTCCATGACAGCTCCTTAGCGAAACACGAGGAAATACATTAAGAACACGTTCACCACCAGCAGGGTTAACGCGGTCGGGATCTGGATCTTGATCACCTGATATTTGTCCTTCAGCTCCAGCAGCGCGGCGGGAACGATATTGAAGTTCGCAGCCATCGGCGTCATCAGCGTGCCGCAATAGCCCGCGTACATGCCAATCGCCAGCAGCGGCGCCGGGTTGCCGTGATGCACGTTGATCAGGAACGGCAAGGCGATACCGGCGCTCAGCACCGGGAAGGCCGCAAACGCGTTACCCATGATCATGGTGAACAACGCCATACCCACGCAGTAAATCACTACCAGCATGAAGCGGTTATCCGGGTTCACAAACAGGCTCACCACCTTTTGCACCGAGTCCCCCGTGTTCGCCACCACAAAGACCCCGCCAAGCATGGCCAACATCTGCGGCAGGATCACCGCCCAGCCAATGGTATCGACCAGACGACGAGACTGGCGAACCGCATGCAGCGGCGTGCCTTTGGTCAGCCACCAGCCGGTAAGGATCGCCGCAACACAGGCTACGCAAAGCGCCGCCAGGGTGAGCTGTTTCTGATCGAGCAGAAACACGCCGCCAACCGACACCCCTTTCAGGAACAGGGTGCCGATCACCGTCACCACCGGGATCATCAGGGCGGGCAGGAACAGCCAGTTCTTGAGTTTGTTCGACGACGCGACGCGCTCCTCCTCGGTGGACATTTTATAGTGCCCTTTCCCCACCAGGCCAAAGCCCGCCAGCAGCGCGATAACAATGACGCCGCCGCCGATGATGCGGTACGCCAGGGATTTACCGAGCTCCTGCACCATCAGGTCGCCAAACAGGAAGATCCCGCCAAACAAGAACCAGAACAGCGCGGTGGTAAAACGCTTCGGATTGGCGCGATCGCGAAGGGTCATCACGACCAGCAGCATCACGACAAAGCCAATCAGGTAATACACGCGGTTAATGGAGATAAGCGTCATCATTGCGCGGCCTCCTGCGTACCCTGTTCGGCGCGCCAGGCCATGACGTCGCGACGGATGCTGGCATCAAGGCGCAGCAGGCGCGTCATATGAATAATCAATGCCGCAATGGCGGTTGGAATGGCCCACAGGCCAATATGCAGCGGTTCGATACCCTCAATGCCGTTCTCTTTCAGGAACGCGTCAATCAGCAGCACCGCGCCAAAGGCAATAAAGATATCTTCCCCGAAGAAGACCGCAATGTTGTCACACGCGGCGGCATGGGCTTTGATTTTGTCGCGGATGTGCTGCGGCAGTTCGCCGTATTCGTTCAGCGCCGCCCCTTCGGCCATCGGCGCCAGCAGCGGACGGACCGTCTGAGCATGGCCGCCCAGCGACATCAGCCCCAGCGCGGCGGTGCCTTCACGCGCCACAAAGTAAAGCATCAGAATGCGCGCCGAGGTGGCGCTGGCGATCTTCGCCACCCAGGCCTGGGCGCGCTCCTTAAGCCCGTAATATTCCAGCAGACCAATGACCGGCAGGATCAGAATGAAGGTGGCCAGCGAGCGGCTGTTCACGAACTTCTCGCCGAAGGTCTCCAGCAGCATGCCGAAATCCATACCGACCAGCAGACCCGTCGCCAGCCCCGCTACCACGACCACCAGCAGCGGGTTGAAGCGCAGTGCAAAACCAATAACCACGATCGGTATCCCGATCAGCGGCAACAGCGTAGTACCGTCCATAACGTTTACCCTATCGAAAGTGAGCGTTGCGCGCCGACGGCTATTTTTTTAATTTGCGGCGAGCGATGTAGTGTTTTTCGTCAGGTTTGGCAAACCTGCGCTAAAAAGCTATATCTGAACCTCAAAAACATGTAAACAATTTATCAATAAAATGTTCTTATTTTATCGATGAGTTTACATTTCTGGCTAAGGAACGTTATGACTTCAGAAAAGAGTGCTAGCCCCCATCACGACGATATCAACGACGGCCGGATCGTCTCCTCCCGCCATCTGGTGTCCGAGCGCTGCGCGGAGCTGTCAGAGCTGGAATACGCGCTGATCATGACCAGCAACGCCTTCAACAAATGGATGGTGCGCTGCATGACCGCAGCGGGCGAGCCCGACATGGGCGCCTTTGACGTCTCGCTGCTGCATCACGTGAACCACCGCGATCGCAAGAAAAAGCTGGCCGATATCTGTTTCGTTCTCAACGTGGAAGATACCCACGTGGTAACCTACGCCCTGAAAAAGCTGGTCAAAGCGGGCTACGTGACGAGTGAAAAAGCGGGCAAAGAGCTCTTTTTCTCCACCACCGAGGAGGGGAAAGCGTTGTGCATGAAGTACCGGGACGTTCGGGAAGCGTGTTTAATTGCGATCCACGCGGAGAGCGGAATTGCCGGGAAATCGATTGGGGAAACCGCGCAGCTGTTACGCACGATCTCCTCCCTGTATGACACCGCCGCCCGCGCGGCGGCATCACTCTGAGGCTAAGGACGTCTGAACAGGGTAATGCTGCGTCCGGCCAGTGCGTACTCGACGGTTTCGGTGATCGCTGTCCCGGCGGCGTCATCCGCCGTGGAGAGTTCCAGCACCCATCCCCCTTCGCCAAACTGTGGGATCTGGAACGGCACGGTGCCTTCAAACGGATTGAACAGCATCAGCACGTCGTGCCAGATGCCCTCCTCCTGCTGAAGATCCGGCCTGCTGATGGAGACCCCGAGCGTCGAGCCTTCATCCCACTGCTCGGCCTGCTGCGGACCGCCGCCGGCATTGAACCAGCGGATCTCCAGCCCGTCGCGCCAGCTTTCACGGCGCAGCAGCGGCTGCTGCGCGCGCAGGGCGATCAGCCTTTGGGTAAACTCGCGCAGCGCGGTGTCGTTTTCAGAGAGTCCCTTCCAGTTGATCCATGAGATCTCACTGTCCTGGCAGTACCCATTGTTGTTCCCCTTCTGCGTACGGCCAAACTCGTCCCCCGCCAGCAGCATCGGCGTGCCGTGGGAGAACAGCAGCGTGGTCAGGAAATTACGTTTCTGCCGCTCCCGGGTGGCGATGATGTCCGGGTTCCCGGTTGGCCCTTCCTCGCCGTAGTTGTACGAGCGGTTATCGTTGTGGCCGTCGTTATTGTCCTCACCGTTGTCGGCATTATGCTTCTCGTTGTACGACACCAGATCATTCAGAGTAAAACCGTCATGGGCGGTGATGAAATTAACGCTGGCCCACGGGCGACGCCCGCGCAGATCGTACAGGTCGCCGGAGCCGAGCAGACGCGCGGCAAAGTCGGTAGAGACGTTATCTCCCTTCCAGTACTCGCGCACGGTGTCGCGGTATTTGTCGTTCCACTCCCCCCAGCCCGGCGGGAAACCGCCGACCTGATACCCGCCAGGACCGATATCCCAGGGCTCACCAATCAGCTTCAGGCGGGATAACACCGGATCCTGGGTCATGGCGTCAAAGAAGCCGCCGCGCGGATCAAACCCTTCGGGCTCGCGACCCAGAATTGTCCCGAGGTCAAAACGAAAACCGTCGATATGCATCGATTCCGCCCAGTAGCGCAGGGAATCCATCACCATCTGCAGCACGCGCGGGTGCGAGGTATTCACCGTATTCCCGGTACCGGTGTCGTTGATGTAATACCGGTGCTGGTCCGCCAGCGTGCGGTAATAGCTGTAGTTATCAATCCCTTTAAACGAGAGCGTGGGGCCAAGCTCGTTGCCTTCCGCCGTGTGGTTATACACCACGTCCAGAATCACCTCGATGCCCGCGTCATGGTACGCGCGCACCATATCGCGAAAGCCCTGGATCCCCGCGGGTCCGTAATAACGTGACGCCGGGGCAAAAAAGCCCAGCGTGTTATAGCCCCAGAAGTTCTTCAGGCCACGGTCGAGCAGGTGTTGATCGTCCGGGAACCAGTGAACCGGCAGCAGCTCTACCGCGGTGATGCCCAGGCTCTTGATGTAGTCGACCGAGGCTTTATGCCCCATCCCCTCAAACGTGCCGCGCAGTTCGGGCGGTATGGCCGGGTTGAGCTGGGTAAAGCCTTTCACATGGCTCTCATAAACGACGGTATGCGGCCAGGGGACGTTTGGTCGGTTAGTGTCCTGCCAGTCAAAGGCATTGGGGTCGATGACCCGGCATTTCGGCGTAAACGGCGCGCTGTCGCGCGTGTCAAAGCTCAAATCTAACTCGTCGTGCCCCAGCTCATAGCCGAAATGGGCGTCGTTCCAGTCGATATCGCCCACCAGTTCACGGGCATAAGGGTCAATAAGCAGCTTATGCGGGTTAAAGCGATGACCGTTTTCCGGATCGTAAGGGCCGTAGACGCGATAGCCGTACAGCGCGCCGGGCTTCAGATCCGGTACGTAACCGTGCCAGATCTCGTGGGTATACTCCGGGAGTTCCAGCCGGGCGATTTCTGTTTTCCCGGACGGGTCAAACAGACAGAGTTCCACCCGCTCGGCGTGAGCGGAGAACAGCGCGAAGTTGACCCCCTTCCCGTCATAATTCGCCCCCAACTGCTGGCCATGACCGGCCCGAATTTCAAACGTTGTATCCTTAGCCATTTTCGTTCTCCACGATTATTCGCAGGTAAGCAGAACCAGTACACATCCCTTTTCTGACGTTAAATCCAGCGTCTCTTGCAGAATGCGGCTTTCACCGCTGAACAGATCCCGATAGCGCTTCCCGGCCAGTTCTGCAGGGATTGCTACCGTGGTATTCACCCACAGCCTGTCGTGACCGGTGATGTCAAACACCAGACGCGGCACGGCAACGATCAGCGCCTCATCGTCCTTAACGCGGGCATAAACAATCAGATTCTCCTCACGCTCACCAGTCACCTTAAGCGGCAGCCAGTCACCGTAATGGAAAAGTGAGGCGTAATGCGGTCGAAGCCGTAACAGCGTGGCGGTAACGAACTGTTTTACCCTTCCGTCCCGCCAGCAGGCCGGGTCGTTAAACACGCGGGCATCCGCCGCGCTGAGGTGTCTTTCCAGGGCCGGGAAGTCCGGCTCCCGGCGGTTATCCGGGTCGACAAGGCTAAAGTTAAGCGCCTCGCTGCCCTGATAGATGTCCGGCACGCCGGGTGCCGTCAGTTTGATCACCGTCTGGCTGAGGCTGTTCATCAGCCCGGCGCGGATAAAGGGCTGCATCGCCTCGCTGAAATCCTCCAGAAACGGCCTGTTGTCCGGGGAAAGCAGGTGCCGCGCGTAGCTCAGCACCACGCTCTCATAGTTCTCGTTGCTGTCGATCCAGTCGGTACGCTGTTTCGCCTCGCGCAGCGCTTTCTCCAGGAAACCGAGGAAACGCGCTTCCAGTGATTTAAGCCCGTCCACGTCGTCGGGAGACAGCGTGGCAGGCCAGACACCCGCCAGCGCCTGGTAGATCATCCAGGTATCGGCGGCGTTCGGCGCGGTACCGTCATTAAGGAAACGCACCTGGGTCTGGTTCATCTGTCGCCAGCGGGCCAGGTTTTCCCCCCACTGTTCCGGGGCTTCCGTCAGGGTATAAAGCCGCGCCCGGGCATCCTCCCCGCGCTTGGTGTCGTGCGTGGAAGTGCCCAGCAGCGCGTCGGGCTGACGGGCCAGACGAATGCGCATCTCCTGGTGGAAGCGGGATAAGGAAAACGCACGCGGCGTCGGGTCGGCGCCCACTTCATTGAGCGCAAGCTCCAGGTTGTGGCGAAAGAACAGCGTGTCTTCAACGGACTTCGCCATCAGCGGCCCGGTCAGCTGCTGGAAGCGGGTTCTGAACAGCGCGGCGCTCTCGCGGCAATCTTCCGGCAGGTCGCCGGTAAGAATGCGCACAATCAGGCTGAGCGCCGCTTCAGAGGTCTCCACGCTGGCGACCACGCGGTTGAGCAGCGCCACGTCCGGCGGGGTTAACCCCTCGCGAGTGCCATAGGTGCGGTACACCGGAAAAGCGATAAGCAGTTCGCGCAGCGCGTGGCGGATCTCATCGCGCGGCAGCGCAACGTCATTGCGCTTGGCCAGGTCAGCCGCAATCGTGAGCAGCGTGGTGAATTCACCCTCAAAATTGCGATCGGTCATCAGGCCCTTAGCGTCCCGCAGTTCAGCGTGGCGATCGACCGTGCCCCCCAGCGTCTCGTCGTGGATTTTTTCCAGGCGCGGCAGGTTAGCGTCGTCGACCAGCACCTCCGCCAGCGAGGCGATAAACTCATAGCCGGTAGTGCCGGAGACCGGCCAGTCTGTGGGGAGCTGTTCTCCCTTCGCGAGAATTTTTTCGACCGTAATGTAGCAGTCGGGTCCGGTTGCCTGCCGCAGGCGCTGCAGATAGCCCAGCGGATCGGCCAGGCCGTCGATATGGTCAATGCGCAGGCCATCCACCACGCCCGCATGGACCAGTTCAAGAATAAGACAGTGCGTGTCGTCGAAGACCGCCTCATCTTCAACCCGGACGCCAACCAGCCCGGTGATTTCAAAGAAGCGTCGCCATGAGAGCTGTTTTGGCGCTTCCCGCCAGGACATCAGCCGCCAGCTTTGTGCGTCGTGCAGCTCGGCAATGCTCTTCTCCTCGCTGTACGTGCCCGGGTTGAGCGGGTATGCGGCGTCATAGTAGACCAGGGCGGCTTTTTTTGTGACAGGGTCACGTTTTAGCGTGATGGCTCCCCTCTCCAGCTCCACCTCAAAGGTATCGCCAAGAAACGGCAACGTGAGCGGTCGCGACCAGTCGATATCAAAATAGCCCGCGTAGCGGCTATGCTGGCCATGTTCAATCACATCCCGCCACCAGGCGTTTTCCAGCGAGGTGGACATATGGTTTGGGACAATATCCAGAATCAGCCCCATGCCGGCCTGCTTAAGCGCCGCGGCCATGCGGTCAAACCCCTCTCGTCCACCGATGGCGGGGTCAATTTCATTCGGGTTGGTAACGTCATAGCCGTGGGTAGAGTCTTTTGTTGCGGTAAATACCGGCGAGGCGTAGAGATGGCTGATACCGAGATCTTTCAGGTATGGCACCAGCGCGACGACGCGGTCAAAGGTCATTCCGTTACGGAACTGAATACGGTATGTGGCGGAAGGGATCATAACGATGCTTCTCCATCAGCAAAGCGAACAACAATACTGTTCGGCGGTAAAACGTCGTCTACGTCCGGCCAGGCAAAGCGCGTTTCCCCCGCGAGCGCGGGCAGCCCGACGGGTCGGGTTCCGATATTCAGCGCCAGAGAGAGTGTCCCCGACGGGAAGCGCCAGCTCACCGCTACCATGCCGGGGGCCGTCGCGACCACCTTGCCTTCAACGGCACCCCCCTGATGCAGAAGCGGAACAATATAGCGATGACGTAGCGTGAGCAGGTGGCGCGTAAACCGCAGCCAGGTTTTGCCCTCGTCGGTGGCGATTTTATGCCAGTCGAGTTTTGAGCGGAGAAAGGTGTTCAGGTCATTCGGATCGGGTACGTCGTCATCGTGCCCCGCGTGGCCGGTAAACTCTTTCGCGCGCCCTTCCCGCACCGCCTTTGCCAGTTCGCCGTGAAAATCGGTGAAGAACAGGAACGGGTGCGTTTCACCGTATTCCTCTCCCATAAACAGCAGCGGGATATGGGGGGAAAGCAGCAGCGCGGCCAGCAGTACCCGCGTCTTGTCAGCGCCCGCCAGGGAGATGAGCCGCTCGCCCTGGGCGCGATTCCCGGTCTGATCGTGGTTTTGAATAAAATCGACAAAGAACTGCGGCGGCTGCGAGTGGCACTCCACCCCGCGGGATTCACCGGTTTGCAGGGACACTTCGCCCTGGTAGACAAACCCTTCGGCCAGCGCCCGGGCGAATTTTTTCTCCGGTTCAAAGGCAAAATCCTGGTAGTAAGCATGGGTTTCGCCGGTGGCAAACACGTGGGCAGCATTGTGAAAGTCATCGTTCCACTCGGCGGTGAACAGCGGCGTGTGGCCCTGTTCATCCCGCGGATGCAGGAAAATCACGTTGCGGCTGTCTTCCGTGGTCAGGTGAACATGCCGGTGGGGGATCGCCTCGCGAATTTTTGCGGCAATCTCCTGGAGAATGTGCGTGTCCGAGGCGTCTTTAATCTGGTCGATGGCATCAAACCGCAGGCCATCCAGATGATATTCCGTCAGCCAGTAGAGCGGCGCGTCGGTAATATATTGCCTGACCGGCTCCTGCTCATAGGCGATGCCGTTACCCCAGGGCGTCGTGCGCTGTGCATCGAAAAACGCCGGCGACAGCAGGGGCAGATAATTCCCTTCCGGACCAAAGTGGTTGAGCACAATATCCAGCACCACGGAAAGCCCCAGCCCATGCGCGGCATCAATAAACGCGTGGAAATCCTCCGGCGTGCCGTAGGCGGCGTGCGGAGCATACAGCAGTACGCCGTCGTACCCCCATCCGCGGGAACCGCCGGACTGGGAGACGGGCATCACTTCAAGCTGGGTGATCCCGAGCTCTGCCAGGTAAGGCAGCTTGTCGATGGCCGCCCGGAAGGTGCCCTCCGGGGTAAAAGTGCCGATGTGCAGTTCGTAGATGACCGTCTCTTCCCATGGCCGTCCGGACCATTCCGGGTTAACGGGCTGCCAGCGCCGGGGATCGATAACCACGGAAGGTCCGTTAACATCCCCCTTTTGCGCCCGTGACGCGGGATCGGGCACCGTCATCCCGTCCTGCAGAACAAACTGATATTCTGTCCCGTGTGTGACGCCGGGTACGTCAGCCTGGAACCAGCCCCCCACCGTTGTCGTCATTGGCACGTCGGCGTTGGCCAGACGAAGCGTAAGTTTTTTCTGTCCTTCTGCCCAGACGCGAAAACGTACAACGTCATCGGAAATAAACTCAGCACCCCACTGCTTTTGAAATGTCCTGAATTCCATTCATTGTCCTCGAATGACCCACATTTTACGCGGAATGAAGTACAAGCTTAGTTCAGGATTAAAAGTGCGTGAGCTCAGCGGATTTATCCGCTTCGTCTATTCTTTATGAAATAACTCACTACAGAGAATACTATGCAGATTCGAAAAGGATTAAATACCGACCTCGTTCGTCTTGAATGTTGTGACTTTTCTTTCACCATAAGCCACATTGCCCGAGAGCCGTTTATCCACTGTGATTTGCATATCGAAGCCGTTGCCGAGCCCTGGATAAAAACCTACGAGCTCGACATACAAACCCTTGAAAATCACTGCGTTAATCCGGACGCCATATTTCTTATCGCGGAAACGGAAGACGGTGAAATAGCCGGATTTATTACCGCCTCAATGAGCTGGAATAAATTTATTTCGGTGGATTATATTGCCGTCGATCGCGCCAGACGCAGAACCGGCGCTGCGCATAAATTAATGGCCGCCGCGCACGTCTGGGCCCGCAGCGTCAATGCCGCCGGGTTACGACTGGAAACCCAGAATGTGAACGTGTCTGCCTGCCTTTTCTACCGCCATTATGGTTTTACCCTGGGCGGATACGATCGTTATTTGTACAACGCCTTACCGGAAAAAGACGAGGTCGCCCTGTTCTGGTATTACATGCTGGTATAGCGGCGCGGCATTCATCAATTTGTCATTAAATTTCACTACCCTTTCCGGATTTTAAACAAGGCGTTGAGGAAAGAAGCGTGAATTTTATGGCGAAGGCAGTACTGCTGGCATTACCTGTTCTGAGTGCGACGGCAACGGCCGCTGAGAGCAACCTGTGTGAACCAAAAGCGTACGAAATGGCGCTGCGCTATCAGCAGAAATCGGCTGAGATTATGGCCCTGCAGCTACAGACATATCGGTTTGCCACCGAGCGTTTCAATGAAAAATTAAAAAATCTGAAAACGCCCGAAAATTACGCCGTGGTGATGGATCTGGACGAAACGGTACTGGACAACACGCCTCTGCTGGTGCGCGACACAGAGCAGTGCCACGACTATACAAAATGGGACACCTGGAGCGACTGGGAGAAACAGGGGAAACCCGGTTTGATCCCGGGGGCGAAAGCGTTTCTTGACCACGTGAATCAAAGTAAGGTCCGTATCTACTATGTCTCGGATCGCATGCAGGAAAACAAAGCCGATACGCTCAATACCTTAAAAGCCCTCGGACTTCCGCAGGTCTCCGACGAAAGCGTGCTGCTGGATACCGTCAGCAAGGAAGAGCGTCGCCAGAGCATTCTGAAAAAGCAGCAGATCGTGATGCTGTTCGGCGACAGCCTGCCGGATTTCGCCGTGCAGTTTAAAAACAAAAAACCGAGCGAACAGCAGCGTGAACTGGTTGAGGCCAGCGCGGAACACTTCGGCAATGACTGGATTGTGTTGCCTAATGCCGCTTATGGCTCATGGTCTAAAGCCACGCCGGACAGCTGGAACGCACCGCTGAAAAAATAATGTCTTACGGGCCGGGAAAGCTATCGCGCGCCTTCCCGGCCCTTCGGTTTCCTATCCATCCCGTTTATAGGTCCTATCATTTCTGGGCAGCTTCTTATAATTTTACGGAGCAGTAAGATGAGCACTTTCAAAGGAGACTCGTATGCTTACCGTGAAAAAACTTGCTCTTTCCACGCTGATTTCCAGTTCACTGCTTTTTTACCCTCTGCTACAGGCCTCTGCAGAAACGCCGCAGCACGTCGTTAAACAACCGGCGGGCGGTTACAGCGTGCAGGTCGGCGACGTGCTTGTTACCTCGTTTACGGACGGAACCGTCGCGCAGGATCTGCACAAGCTGCTGCGCCGGACAACGCCGCAAAACATTGATGCCCTGCTCGCAAAAAATTTCCAGACCAACCCGGCTGAGGTGTCCATCAACGCTTTCCTGATTGCGATACCCGGACATAAAATTCTGGTGGATACCGGCTCGGGCCAGCTCTTTGGTCCTGATACCGGCGGACGTCTGGTTGAGAGCCTCGCCACGCAGGGAATAAAACCCGAGGACATCACTGAAGTCCTGCTGACCCACGCTCACTCCGATCATGCGGGCGGCCTGGTGAAAGACGGCAAGGTAGTGTTCAGCAACGCGCGCGTTTTCGTTGGCAAACCGGACATCGACTTTTTCTTTAACGACGACAATCAGAAGAAAACCGGCTACGGCAAGAACTACTTCGATGTCGCGCAGAAGACCTTAAAACCCTATCTTGACGCGGGTAAAGTGGTGCCGTTTAGCGGCACATCGGAGATTCTTCCGGGGCTTACCGGCACGGTTCATCCCGGACACACGCCAGGTTCAGCCTTCTACACCCTGACAAGCAAAGGCGAGAAGATCACCTTTGTCGGCGACATCATTCACGCCGCGGCGGTCCAGTTCCCGCAGCCTGCGGTGACCATCACCTACGATGAAGATGAGAACAAAGCGGCAAGCGTACGCGAGCATGCGTTCGCTGACTTTGTGAAAAACAAGGACCTCATTGCCGCGCCTCATCTGCCGTTCCCGGGCATCGGCTATGTGACGAAAGGCGAGAAAGGCGGCTATGCCTGGGTCCCTGTGACCTATACCAACCGGGACGCCAGCAGCGCGAAATAAGATGACGCGGATATCTGACATGGACATAGACCTGCTCCTGACGCTGGACGCCCTGCTTCAGGACAGGAACATCACCCATGCGGCCGCGCGGCTGGGCATCAGCCAGCCCGCGTTGTCCGCTCGTCTCGCGCGTCTGCGCACGCTGTTTGGCGAACCGCTGTTTATCCCCTCCCCGCATGGACGCGGGGTGTTACCCACGCCGCGCGCAGAAGCGCTTAAGCCCCAGGTGACAGGCGTGCTGCGCGGCATCAGCGCGATGTTTGCGCCCACCGCGTTTGACGCGCAAACCAGCAGCCGGACCTTTGTTATCGCGCTGCATGAGAACCCGGCGCTGATGCTCGGCACCGGGCTGCTTAACCAGGTGGGAACCGACGCACCCGGCATCCGCCTGCGCTTCGCCCTGCCGGAGATGGCTGACCTGCCGCAGCAGCTGGAAAACGGGGATGTGGACATCTACATCGGCGTGAGCGCGGGCGCTCATGACGGCTGGGTGAGGCGCAAACTCCTCGACGACGCGTTTGCCACCGCCCAGCGTAAAGGCCATCCGCGCGGAACAGGTCCGTTAGATCTGGAAAGCTACTGCGCGCTTTCCCATCTGGTGGTGTCGTCGGCGGGAGATCCGTTTACCGGCTTTGTCGACCAAACTCTTGCCGGGCTGGGCTATCAGCGACACGTCGCCATGTCCACCCAGAGCTACGCCATGGCGCCGCCGCTGGTTGCCGGTACCGACCTGGTGTGCACCCTGCCGGAACGGATGCTGAAGCAGTTCGCCAGCACGCTGGATCTCTTTGCACCACCGCTTCCGCTCCAGCCCATTACCATCAACATGTACTGGCACCCGAAAAACAGCCAGGATCCGGCGAACGCCTGGCTGCGCGAGCAGTTGCTGCGGGCGGCTGGACGTCAGGTTTGGCCGAAGTGAAGAAACCTCACGCCAAAATTGCCGCTTCCCCTCCTTTCTTGTACCCTTTCAGCGTTTACCCCAATCCCCTAAAAATCGAGACATCCGGACGCCTATGACTGCACATATTTCCAAAGATCCTTTGCATGGCGTAACGCTGGAGATGATGGTCAATGCCCTGGTGGCGAAATATGGCTGGAGCGAACTGGGCGACCGAATCAAAATTAACTGTTTCAGAAAAGACCCCAGCGTTAAATCGAGCCTGAAATTTCTGCGTCGTACCCCGTGGGCGCGCGCGGAGGTTGAAGCCCTGTATCTGGACTCTCTCAACGATGTGGGACACGCAGAACAGGAAGCGCCCGCCTTTAATCCCTGGGCCAACAGTCGGATTATCAAGAGCTAATACGCAAATGACGCGACACGTAAAACGGACTGGTGCGCTGGCTGCCTGCGCACTTTTACTTGTAAGTTGCTCCTCAAAACCGCCAAAGTCACTGGTTACCCCCCTTCCCACCGTCAGCAAACCGACGCAGCAGGCAAATGTGCCGATGCGCGGGATCTGGCTGGCGACCGTCTCGCGTCTCGACTGGCCCCCGGTGGCCTCGGTGAACGGCCGCAGCGCGGACCAACGCATCGCGATGCAAAAGCAGGCGCTGATCGCAAAGCTCGACAACCTTAAGCACCTCGGCATTAACACGGTGTTTTTCCAGGTGAAACCCGACAGTACGGCCCTCTGGTCATCAAAGATTTTGCCGTGGTCAGATACGTTAACGGGCAATATCGGTGAGTATCCGGGATACGATCCGCTGCAGTTTATGCTCGATGAAGCGCACAAGCGCGGCATGAAGGTCCATGCCTGGTTCAACCCTTACCGCGTGTCGACCAATACTAAACCGTCCACCATCGCCGCCCTGAACCGGACGTCCTATCAGACCCCGTCCAGCGTCTATGTCCAGCACCCGGAGTGGGTGCGCATCTCGGGCGACCGCTTTGTGCTCGACCCGGGCATTCCCGACGTGCGGGACTGGATCACCAAAGTGGTCACCGAAGTGGTGGCGAACTACCCGGTAGATGGCGTGCAGTTCGATGATTACTTTTATACAGAATCGCCGGGATCCGCGCTCAATGATTCCCAGACCTGGCGGCAGTACGGCCAGGGATTTGCCTCCAAAGCCGACTGGCGAAGACACAACACGCAGCAACTGATTGTCCAGGTCTCCCGGGCGATTAAACAGACAAAGCCCGACGTGGAGTTCGGCGTCAGCCCGGCGGGCGTGTGGCGTAACCGTTCATTTGACCCGGCAGGCTCCGACACCCGCGGCGCCGCGGCCTATGATGAATCCTACGCCGATACGCGTCAGTGGGTTCAGCAGGGCCTGCTGGACTACATCGCCCCGCAGATTTACTGGCCCTTCTCGCGGGATGCCGCGCGCTACGACGTGTTGACCAGATGGTGGGCCGACGTGGTGAAGCCGACCCACACTCGCCTGTACATTGGCATTGCGTTCTACAAGGTGGGTGAGCCGTCAAAAAATGAGCCAGACTGGACGGTTCAGGGCGGCGTGCCGGAGTTGAAAAAACAGCTCGATCTCAACGATTCGCTGCCCAACGTTAACGGCACCATCCTGTTCCGGGAAGATTACCTCAACCGCCCGCAGACGCAGCAGGCGGTGAATTACCTGAAGGGACGCTGGGGTGGCTGAATGACAACCAGGCAGAAACGCCCCGTTTCTGCCTGGTTAATTACGGCTTCGGCCCGAACATCGACTCAAGCTGCTGCGCATCCGGCATACCGACCACCTGCTGCAGCTCATTTTCCGCATTCAGATAATAAATGGCTGGCGTGGCGTTAGCGCCCAGGCTGTCCATCAGCGCCTGGTGCTTCTGCAGTATCGCTACCGTTTCGCGGGAAGCATCACCCTCTGGCTTCGGCAACTTTTTCCCACCGGAAAGCTCGTATTCGCGCCAGGCCGCCACCGGATCTTTCGCATTCAGAATGGCGGCGGCGTTACGTCCGCTGTTGGGGTTGAGGAACGCCACCAGCAGCGTGTTGAGCTGCACCTTGCCCGCCTTCACCCACGGCTGCGCCTCGGACCAGAACTGCTTGCAGTACGGACAGAACGGATCGGCAAAGACAAAGACCTTACGCGGGGCGCTATCCGCCCCTTCCTTCAGGGGATGTGCCGCGTTGAGGTTTTTCCACATCTCGCGTCCCATCGGGGCGTAGATCTCTTTCTGGAAGTAGCCCTCGCTGAGGTTCTTCCCTTTGTCATCATAAAGATAACCTGAGATCACGTGTTTGCCGTCCGGCGTTAAAAACAGCGTGACGCCCATGTCCTGATACTGCCCCAGCCAGGCTGGCGTCCCGCCGGGGGCGTCCAGCTTCTTGATGATTTTAATGTTCTGCTGCTCGCTGAAGTGCTTCACCACATCCGGTATGGCTTCAGCCGCCTGTACCAGCCCTGACGTCGCCAGTGCCGAAAGTAACAGTAATTTTTTCATTTCCCTCTCCGGTTTGTCGGGGGCATTCCGCCCCCTTCAGGTTAGCGGTTTTTCAGTGCGTCACTGACCATTTCGTCGAACTGTTCGAACGGCACCCAGCCGGGAAGTAGCCCCTCGCCGATAAGGGTGGCGGGCGTGCCCTGGATCCCCATTTTTTCCGCGACGATCAGGCTGCGCTTGATCGTCAGCAGGCTCTCGTCATCCGGCGTCGTCACGTTCACGCCCGCCCGCTTCTGCGCCTCCTGAATGCTGGCCTCATCGTGGTACCCCTTTTTCGCCATCAGGGTATGGTTGAGTTTCATAAACTGCTCAGGATGCGCACGCCAGACGGTTAGCGCATCCCGCGCCGCGGTGAGCGAACTTTCCGAACGGAAAGGTAAAAATTTAAAGACTACCGCCACGTCCGGGTGTTTTTCGACAATCTTCTCCAGGTACGGATCGAATTTTTTACAGTACGGACAGTTGTAGTCGGTAAACACCACGAGGGTGAGCTTTGGGTTTTTCGCGCCGATGCGCGGGGAATTCGGGTCGTTAAACAGAAAATCAGCGATCATCTGCTGCGCGCGCTGCTCCTGGTCCGGCGTCAGCGGCTGGGCCGCGAACACCTGAACCGGGGCCAGCAGGAGCAGAAGCGTAATAAGGAGTGTTTTCATCGTACAGTTAGCCTTTTGCGTTGTTCAGGGTGGTGACCAGGGTGCGCTTGTCCAGCAGCGGCGAGAGGATTTCGCCATCAGGCAGGCCGGGGCCATACACCGCGTTAAACGGGATGGCGTAGCGGTTTCGCTTCGCCAGAAACGCCGCGATGAGCTCGGACGGCTGGCTCCAGTCTCCGCGCAGGGCCACCACGTCCGGCTGGCGCAGCGCGGCAACGATCTCCGGCTGATTGAGCACCCGATGCTCGTTCACCTTACAGGTCACGCACCAGTCGGCAGAGATATCCACGAACACCCGTTTTCCCTGCGCCAGCGCCTGTTCTATGGCCGCTTCACTGAGCGGCTGCCACGGGATGGTCTGCGCGGTATTTTGCGCCGGCGCGTCGGGCGGCGCGTTAAGCAGACCGCGCACCTGATATCCGCCGAACGCCGACAGCGCGATAACCACGAGCCAGAACAGCGGCGAGGCCGTTTGCCGCTTCATTGCGAACAGCGCCAGCGTGACGGCGACCAGCATCAGCAGCACCACCTGAGTGACCCTGTCGCCCAGATGCAGGCTCAGCAGCGTCGCCAGCCAGAGGCTGGAGGCCAGCATCATCAGGCCGAGAACGCTTTTTAGCGTGTTCATCCAGCGGCCGGGTTTTGGCAGCAGCAGGGCCGTTTTCGGCACCAGGGCGACAAACAGCCACGGCAGGCTCATGCCCAGGCCGAGCATCAGGAAGATAAGCCACAGGGCGTGCAGCGGCGCGCCAAGGGCAAAGGCGACCGCGGTACCGAGGAACGGCGCGGAGCATGGGGTCGCCAGCAGCGTGGCGAACATCCCTTCACAGAAGCTACCGCCAATCCCCGTCCCTCCTGCCGTTGCCAGTCGCCCGGCGGCGGCTGAGGGCAGGAGCATCTCAAACGTTCCAAACAGGTTCAGCGCAAACAGGAAGGTGACGGCGACCATCATGCCGATAAACCAGGGGTTCTGGAACTGAATGCCCCATCCCAGCGACGCGCCAGCCAGCTTCAGCGCGGTGACCATCCCGGCCAGCAGCATAAAGGAGGTGAGGATCCCGGCGCTGGTGGCCAGAAAGCGCAGCCGGATGGCGCGGCTGTTCGATCCCGCCTGCAGGATGCTGTTGAGCTTCATGCCCATCACCGGCAGTACACAGGGCATCAGGTTCAGGATCAGCCCGCCCAATAGCGCAAACAGCACCATTTTGCCGATCCCGTCCACCACTGAAGTCTCTTCGGGCGTTGTCCCAACGGTCATGGTGGTTTGCTGCGCGCGATCGCCATTGGTCAGCACAAACGACAGCGCTTTGCCCTTCAGCGAGGCGGGCTTATCGCCCCATTCATCGGTGACGGGGACCGTTACCCGAAGCGTATTGCCGTCGTGTTTAATGACCGGCTCGCCGGGCAGAATGTCACCCTCCAGCGGGTCAAAGAAGATCCCCGGATTATCCCATTTCCCGTCCGTCGTCCCCGTCACCACCAGGTTGCCGTCAGAAAGCCAGGCCGACAAATCGGCGGAAACGCCGGAGGTGCCCGGCACGGCGCGCATCGCTTGCGCGAAGGCGTTGCGGAAGCCCTCATCCACCGGTTGGGTAAAATCGAGGTGCAGCGGGTAGTCCGTCAGCAGACAGACGTTGCTGCAGGTAGAGAGCGTGAGCGTCCCGTCGAGCGTGTCGCCCCTCACCCCGTCGAGCGTAATCGGAATAGTGACCTTATCGTGATAGCCCTGCGTGGTCATGCCGGAGATATCGAAGCGCGACGGGACCGGCCAGGACCAGCTGTCCGTTACGCCGTCCGGCCAGCGGATTTGCGGCGCCACGCCGCCCTCGCCCGGCGATCGCCAGTAGGTTTTCCAGCCGGGTTTTAGCTCAACGGTGAGCAGGCCCTTAATGTGGTTTTGTTCCCTCTCCGCCTGAAAGCGGATGCGGGCGTGATCGTTTTGGGAGGAGACCAGCCAGCCGGTGTCCGCCGCATGGACAATGCCGATGCAGGACAGCCACAGGAAGACGAATCCCCTGAAGAGGTTAACCATGTTTTACTCCGTGAACAGTGAAAAATTATCGTGCGGTGACGATGATTTTCACTCACGGAAAACGCAGTTTTTCAGGTGTATTCGGGGAGGCGGTGCCTGAACGGGTTGTTCAACGGGCGCAAACGCCCGCCCTTGCGTAAACAGCTGCAGCAGCGCGAAGAAGATAATAATGGCTGGTAGTGCACCGTCGAAGAACAGCGGCTGCGCACAAAGTAGCGAGTGTGCGCCCAACTGACAGGGCGACGGGCCGGGCTGTTCCGTATCGCTGGTTTGCGCCGGGGCATCAGCTACCAGAGAAATCTGCGGATCCAGCCCCTGTAAAAAATGGTTGAGCATCACCGCACGCTGTACGAGGCAAAGCGCCATCGCCAGACAGGTGATAATCAAAAGCCATTTTCCGAGGAGCTGACGGTTGCGCATAACATTCCAGAGTAACAAGACGCCTCGATCATAAACGATAGTGATGAATCTACAAGTGCCGGAAGTGTAAGGTTTTGTCTGTCACCTCTATTCGCCCGTTAGCGCGTCATAGACGTCCCGCAGCCGGGTGCGCAGAAACAGTACCGCCTTATGCTTGCGAGATAACAGCGCCTGTTCGCTGGCGCCGGTCTCCTCTGCCAGCATTTTAATGCTGTAGCCGTAAAGCTCGGTCTTCTCAAACACCTCCCGCTGCGGCGGCGACAGTTCAGACAATGCCTGCCCCAGCTCTTCCCACAGCAGCGTTTTGAGGTACTCCTCTTCCGGCGTGTGCGGTACGCCAAACAGGGTTTCGGCCAGCTCGTCCTCCGGGAAATCCTCGTCGTCATCGCCCGTAAAATAGCCGGAGAGCGAGACCTCGCGCTTTTTACGCGCCCGGTCGGTCATCTCGTTACGCGCCGCGCGGAACAGCCAGGCGGCGACGTTTTCGACCGGCTGTTCCACTTTCATCAGCTGATACGTCACTTCCTGCAGAATGTCGTCGGCATCATCACGGACGGACGTCCGTCCGCGAATGAAGGCTTTCAGCCGGGCGCGGCAGGCATTGAGCGCCGACATCAGCATGGATCCGCCCGCCTCCCCGGCTTTCATTTCGCTCACTCTGCTTCCGGCGCTTTTGGCGTGGCGTCGTCGCGCTTATCGTCACGATGCCCGTGCCAGCCGCAGTGCCCGCGGCCGTGACGACCAAACCCTTCGCGGCGCTGCTGAATAAACGCCTCGCGCTGCTCGGGCGTCATGTTCATCCAGCGTTCGTGCATCCGGCGGTGCGCGCCGAACATCCCCGGGCGGAACCCCAGTCCACCGAACAGAATGCGGCTTAGCACCAGAATACCCAGCGCCTGCCAGAATCCGATGGCCTTCACGCCAATGATCGCCGGAAGCAAGGCGTTCCACAGGGACATCACCAGCAGGCCGAGCACGATGAAAATCACCGCGCCGATGACTAACCCCTTGCCCATACGGTGGCGACCAAATCCGCGCCCGTGACCTCTGCCGTGCATTTCAAAATCTCTCATGGTGTTTACCTCGTTTAACGTAACTGATTATGGCTTGTGATGAGGTAGACGGATGAGGGAGGGAAATATTGCTGGAGAAAGGAAATTTTTGTGGACTTTCCCTAGTTATCTTAAGCAGAAATGCCCGCTTGGGTAACAGCCCAAGCGGGCATTCCTTAAATTTCTTTTATCAAATCTTCAAGTGACGATTGCCGTTTCATCTTTTCATCAGAGAGATCGTTAGTAGCAGTAACTATTCCAACAGCCCTACCGAATAGAGCTACAACATCCGCATCATGCTTTGAGAATTTATCAATGATCTTTTTGCAATATGACTCCATTTTTTTAGAGTTTGGCTTTGGCGCAACTTTCCCACCGACTAATATGCAAGCAATCGCTATAATATGCCATTTGTATTTTCTAATATTTTGAGGAATATCAGCGTTCGAAGTTAAAAGATTAAAACGATAAAGAGCCAAACAAGCCGTATAGTAAACAACTTCTTTAATGTCATCAGCAAAAATCTTTTCAGCAAGTTGCTCATACATACGCTGTGGATACCGATACGCAAGATCAGGTCTTCTAAAGAAAACTGAAGCTACGCATTTAACAGCAAGATGCAGTGGAAATATTCTTATTGCTGGTATATCACGGCCTGCAAACTGTCTATCACGCCTTTCCAGATATAACCGTGCATCTTCTCCATCGAAAGAATCAAAATAAGCCTCAACCTTTTTTGCTATTGGTTTAAGAGAAAGAAACTGATTTTCATCAACCTTAGTCTGACTGTTTGTAGCCCTTACCAATTCAGAGAAAACGTCCTCGTTTGAAGTCTCAACTATTTTCAAGTTAAGCATCATATTACTGTCCAAAATTTCCCTGTATTCATACAGAACATTGGATGTTTGACATCCATTAACCACTTGGAAATTTTCGAGGTGAATGTTATTGTTCTGCACCCTCACGTCAGGGCTAACAATAGTAATCCCATTATTTAGAACAGGAAATCTTGATGCGGCTTCTTTATTTCTTATCGTTTCGGCAATTTTGGCGTTAACACTATTATCAACACCGAGGAATGATCTTACATTCTCAAAGAAAACGTGACCTCTCAGAGTACCATCTTCAGTTAACAAAAGATTATTTACATAGTCTTCAGCTTTCACAACAGCAAGATAAGCCTCGTCGATTCCGTTTATTGAAGGCAGAGGTGCTAAACTAAAGGTTGGAAGTTCTGCATTTATATTGGAATAAGTACTTACCCACAACTTTGTTAATTTATCGCGATCAATAAACTCTATATTCACCTCTGAAAAAAAACCAAGATCGTCTAGTTCAGAAGTAAATCTTTTTTTTGCCAACTCCAGTTCTTTTGGTGATTTATAAACACCTGTGGCAACATATTTAACAAATATTTTTGGTTTTCCATCACGGATTTTTGGTACATTTTTAATGGTTACATCAAATATTTTACGGGCATTATTTTGCAATTCATCAACAACTTGATATTCCTCCTCGATGTTGACAAATTTTAGCACAGACTCCTTAAATTTTAAAAAATCACCTAAGTCATATGACTCACTAGTTTTTGATTGAATGAAATGAATTTCAACATCATGGTTTCGCTTTGGTTTTTCAAAGATAGTGTTTGTATCTTCAGGGGAAAGGCATAGCTCTTCATCAATTATTATTGCTATCCCATCAGTTCCATCATCAGACTCACTGGTAGTCACATCATCAAGTTCAAAGTCAGTGCAAATATGAGGTGTCAAAATAGCTTTGTTTGAAAACATTTCAAATTGTACATCTTGATCTAATGATTCAACACCAAAGCTTTTTGCGAAATTTTCCAGATGAGCCTGGATTATCCTATGCATGATATTCCCTCAGAGATAAGGTTTTAGAATAAGTTGGAAAACATGAAGAAACTAACACTGATGGAGAAATTATTCAATAATCATGTTAGCACATAATACAATCCCATGAAGTTCACCCCATGCGTATCGCTCAAACAACCCCCAACTGTAACAAATACTGCCAGTTTTGAAGAGGGATAAAATGAAGGCCAAACGTTTTATTCTACACACGATTCATCCTCATATTTCATATCAATACCCTTAGCCTCAAGGTGTAGTATGTAAATTTCCAGCCATGCTATACCTCAAAAAGGCCCCTACAGGAGCCTTAAACCATCAATCAACCCTGCACCGGCAAACTAAAACTCGAAATACTCCGCGATAGCTGCTGCGCCTGCTCTTCCAGCGAGGCCGCTGCCGCGGCGGACTGCTGCACCAGCGCGGCGTTCTGCTGGGTCACGCCGTCCATCTCGGTCACCGCCTGCCCGACCTGGCTAATCCCACGGCTCTGCTCTTCAGAGGCGACGGAGATCTGCTCCATCAGCGTATTCACTTTGTTCACCGACGAAATAATCGCGTCAATCACCGCACCTGAACGGCTGACCAGCTCCGCACCGTTTTTCACGCTGGAAACCGACTGGGCAATCAGGCTCTCAATGTCCTTGGCGGCCACCGCACTTTTCTGTGCCAGGGTGCGCACTTCGCTGGCCACGACCGCAAAGCCGCGGCCCTGGGTACCGGCGCGCGCCGCTTCAACCGCCGCGTTCAGCGCCAGGATGTTGGTCTGGAAGGCGATGCTGTTAATCACGCTGGTGATGTCTTCGATGCGCTTCGAGTTCGCGGCGATGGTATTCATCGTGTCGATGACTTCGCGGGTCACCGCTTCACCGGTGTGGGCATTTTTCACCGCGTCCTGCACCAGTTTTCCGGCCTGGAACACATTGTCGGTGTTGTTCGCCACCGTCGCGCTCAGCTCTTCCATGCTGGCCGCCGTCTGGGTTAATGCGGAAGCCTGCTGTTCGGTACGTGACGCCAGGTCAATATTCCCGGAGGCAATCTCCTGAGCTGCGTGCGTCACGGTATGGCTCGCATCGCGTACCTGAGCGATGGTTGACAGCAGTGCCTGACGCATCTGCTCCATCGAGCTCATCAGATGATCGATTTCGTTATGTGCGCTCCCCTTCACCGGCACCGGAATGTCCAGCTTACCTGCCGCAATCTTGCTGCAGTGCTCGCGCGCGAGGTTGACCGGCGCGAAGACAAAGCGCTTCATCAGCAGGCTAACGGCGATGATCACCACCACAAACAGGCTGGCGATTGCAGCAATGATCGCCAGGCCGGAGACGAAGTTACTGCTCGCATCTTCATTCAGGTTTTTGGCATATTTCTGGTGCACGGAAAGGACCTGGTCGAGAACGATCTCGTACTGGCGATCGAGGCGGGACACTTCCGGGATCAGCGCGTCAAATTTGGCGACATCGTGTGCCGCAGCGGCATCAATCAGCGGCGCAAGCCCCTGGTTGCGGTAGTTCTGCCAGGCATCCTGATAGGCACTCACCAGCGGCGCTTCATCGCTCAGGCGCGGTGACGCCATAAAGGCCGCAAACGCGTGGTCCGCTTTGGTCAGCGCCTCTTTCACGGCGGTCAGCTTTGCTGCCCCGTCCGCCGCGTTGCCCGCTTCCACCATCTTCACATACTCCATCACCCGAACGCGCAACGTACGGCTGTGGTTAATGGGGTCAATAATGGACAGCACCACCTGGATCTCTTTGTTGACGTTATCCAGGGAATTATTACTTTTAATGATGAGGCCAACGCTGGTGACAGTGCTGACAACAAAGAAGAAAAGCAGCGAGAACAGGATAATCAGGGACGACTTTTTCAACGACATAAACCAATACCTCAAGGAGAATTATTCCTTATGGTTATCGGCGCTTCCAAAACTTAAATTAATTAAAGTTATTGAAGTATCGAACCGGGCTATTTCGCTGACTTATAGCGTCGCTGCAGGGTGGCATTGAGCTTGCGCTGCAACGGCTGCGGCGTCTCCCCTTCGATTAATTTGCTAATCAAATCAAAGCAGTGCCACGCCAGCTGGCGGTTATCCTGGCGAATGGTATCCACGGGGATCGTCAGCGAATCATAGAGATAGTGATCGTCAAAACTGGCTAACCTGATATCACTTTGCAACAGGTTATGTTGGCCCATATAGCGCAACACCCCTTCCAGCAGCCCGCAGGCGGCAGCGAACAACGCTTTCGGCGGACGCCCCAGCCGGGCGCAAAGTTCGGCAAACATCTCGTAACCGGAGCTCGGGTGATAGTTGCCGTGAATGATCCACTCCGGACGCAGTTCCACACCGGCATCACGCAGACCTTGTTTGAACCCTTCCAGGCGGTCGCGCGTCGGGGATAAGCGGGGCTGGCCGCCCAGAAAATAGAATTCATCCGGATGCTGGCGTGCAATGTCCGCCACCAGTTCCGTCGTCGGGGTAATGGAGTCGGTAATTACCAGAGGCAGCGCGCTGTCGTTGATGTGGCGGTCAAACAGGACCACCGGCAGCTGCTCGCTCAGCTTATGGTAGTCCGCGTCGTTAAGCATGCTGGAGGCCACGATCAGCCCGTCCACCTGCCGCGCCACCATGTTGTTCACCACCACCGTCTCCTGTCCCGGGTTTTCATCGCTGCAGGAGATCAGCAACTGAACGCCCGCCTCGCGGCACAGCGTTTCCAGCTCGTGAGAAAAGACGGCAAAACCGTAGTTGGTGATCTCCGGAACCACCAGACCAATGGTGTGGCTGCGGTTATCCCGCAGCGAACGGGCGTGAATGCTGGGTTGATAGTGGTGCTCTTTTGCAATCGCCAGCACGCGCTCGCGCGTCTCTTCCGCCACGCGAAGCTCTTTGCTGCGACCGTTCAGGACCAGGCTGGCGGTGGCTTTGGACACCCCCGCCAGCTCCGCGATGTCTTTGATGGTGACGCGTTTTGTTTTTCTCACAACGACTTAGATCCGGCTGCCAAAACCCTCATTCTATCATGCAGGTGCGCAACGACCAGTAGCGTAATGTGATGTCGGACGCACCTTCGAATCGCACCCGGGCAGGATGGACAGGAAAATAGCGGCTGCTCATCACCCCTTCGCCGTGGTTGATGAAAATTTCAACGCTGGAGCGGTCGCACAGAACGCGTAAATGACGGACGTCGCCCTGCCAGTAGCGGGTCAGCGTTTCACCGGTTTCCAGGCTCGCGCGTTCCAGACGCAGGCCCTGCCCATCGACGCTGAGGCGCAGCGCGCCGGCAAAATCGACAATCACCTGCGAAGTGCTCAGCTCAAACTCCATGCGCGTCGCGTCGAGTACGGGCGCGGCGCTGGCGCACCCCTGCCAGTTGTGTTCATCTTCGCGCAGCGCCGCCAGCTCACGCACCGGGATCTGCCAGAGCCTGCCGTCGCGGTACCGTAATTCGCGCGGACAGGTCATCTGGTGCATCCAGCCGTGCGCCCGCGTGGGCTGCAGCATCTCTTCCCCGTCTGGTACGCCCATCCAGCCGATCAGAATACGGCGACCGTCTTCCGCCAGCGTGGTTTGCGGGGCGTAGAACTCAAAGCCCGCATCCAGTTCGTGCAGCTCGCCGTGATCAAACCGGGCGGTGGAAGAGTCAAACGCCCCGCTCATCCAGGTGGCCGGATAGGTGTTGAGGTAGCGATGTGGCTCGCGCGCCAGCCCCTGCGGGCAGCAGATCAGGACGTGCGTCCCGTCGAGGGCAAACAGGTCCGGGCACTCCCACATATACCCTGCATCCGACAGGCCGTTGACGCCGTGACCGGCGATCTCCCCACAGGATTGCCAGGCGTGCAAATCGGCTGACTTAAACAGCAGCACCTTGCCGCGCTTTTGCATATCCTGTGCGCCAAGCACCATGTACCACATCCCGTCGTGCTGCCACACCTTCGGGTCGCGCACGTGGCCGGTGTAGCCTTCCGGCAGCGCCAGCACCGGTCCCAGCTTCCTGAAGGTTCCATCCGGCTGTTCCACGGCCAGGCACTGCCAGGCGGTGCGGCTGCCGTCGTCAAACTTGACGTTGCCGGTGTAACACAGGGTCAATACGCCCGCGTTATCCACGGCGCTACCGGAATAGCAGCCGTTGCGGTCATACTCTTCATCCGGCATGAGCGCCAGCGGCTCGTGCCGCCAGTGCACCAGGTCCGCAGAGCTCCAGTGCCCCCAGCACTTAAAGCGGTGCTCGCAGTCCAGCGGGTTCCACTGATAAAACAGGTGGTAGCGTCCGGCAAACCAGATAAACCCGTTCGGGTCGTTCATTAGCCCCGTCACCGGCGCGGGGTGCCATTGCGGATAATGGCTGTCCGCGAGCGCCCGCGGCTGACCTTGCATAACGGCCTGCAGGATCGCAGGCCAGCGGGAAGGTAACTTCATTATTCAGAGTCCGTTTTATATTTCAGCAGCAGTGAGACGGTAAACGCCACGCCGAAGGCAATCACCATGCCGATAATATAGTTCAGCAGCGAGCTGGCCTGCACAATGGCCATGCCCGGAATGGCGGTCAACCCGACGGCGGTCATGTAGACATGCACTGACACCACCCAGGCACCGCCCACCGCGCCGCCAATCAGCGCGGCGATAAACGGCTTAACGAAGCGCAGGTTGATACCAAAAATAGCCGCTTCGGTGATGCCCAGCATCGCAGAAAACGCCGATGGCAACGTAATGGCTTTGATTTTGGCATCTTTGGTTTTAAACCACACCGCCAGACAGGCACCGCCCTGCGCCACGTTCGCCATGGCCCAGATAGGCAGCAGGAAGTTAACGCCAATCGATGGATTGCCCAGCAGCCCGGCTTCGATGGCGTGGAAGCTGTGGTGAATACCGGTGATCACAATCACCGAGTAAAGTCCGCCAAACAGCAGTCCCGCCAGCCAGCCCGCGTGGGCAATAAGGGTGCTGAGAATAAAGGAGATGCCGTCCCCCAGGGCGCGCCCTGCCGGACCGATAATCAGCAACGCTATAAAGCCGGAGATCACCACGGTGAGGAACGGCGTCAGGATCAGGTCTAAGGCGTCCGGAATCACGCGGCGCAGATTTTTCTCCACGATGCTCATAAACCAGACGGCCAGCAGCACCGGGAATACCGTGCCCTGATAGCCAATCATCGCGATCTCAAGACCGAAGAAATTCATGGTGTGGAAGCCCGACGCCACACCCCAGGCGTTGGTCAGCGCCGGGTGGGTCAGAATGCCGCCAAGCGTTGCGCCAAGATACGGGTTACCGCCAAACTCTCGCGCGGCGGTAAAGCCGATCAGAATAGGCAGAATGATAAACGCCGCGGAGCTGCACATGTCCAGCATGATGTAGAGGGCGTTATCCGCATTGACCCAGCCGTAGGTTTTCACCATGCCGAGCAGGCCCATCAGCAGACCGGACGCCACAATCGCGGGAATGATCGGCACAAAAATGTTGGAGAGCAGACGGGCAATGCGCTGGAACGGGTTAAGCTTGCGCGCCGCCAGATCCGCGGCTTCTGATTTACTGGATTCGCTGATCCCCGCCGCCCGGATAAACGCGGCGTACACTTTGTTAACCACGCCCGTACCAAAAATCACCTGCATCTGCCCGGCATTACGAAAACAGCCTTTTACGCCGTCGACCTTGCCGATAGCCTGCTGATCGGCAAGCGCGTCATCAACCAGCACCAGACGAAGACGCGTTGCGCAGTGAGCCGCGCTGGCGATGTTCTCTTTGCCACCGAGCAGCGGAATAAGCGCGCGGGCGATATTATCAAAATCCATAGATACCTCTGCCTGACTTCATTTTTTATGATGTTTAAACCGCTCCCGCCAGGCGGGAGCGGGATGGGTTAAAACCAGGTTTCCATCTGGACCCCAAAGTTCCATTCCCCGCCGGCGTTGAAGCCGCTGCTGCCAAAGGCATCATCGCTGACGTAATTGTCCAGTTTGCTGCTCCAGTCCATCCAGGTGGCAAACAGGCGCAGCTCAGGACGGCTAAAGAAGTCGCCGATCTTGCTCGCTTTTAACGTCGGTGCAAAGGTCAGCTTGTAGAAACTGCCGTTGACGGCGTTACGGTCCTTATAGCCTTGCGGATCTAAATCCATGTACTGATAGCTGCCCTCAAACGCCAGCGCGAAATTCTGCGTCACCTCTTTAATCAGACGGGTGTTGAGCGTTACCCACTCATAGCTATCGCCTTTGGCGTAGCGGTCTTTACTGCTTTGCGCCAGCACGGCAGGCGCAATGCTCCAGCCACCACCGATGGGCGTGACACCGTAACTTGCAAAGCGCCAGGTATCCGCTTCAGACAGCAAAGCGCCGTCAGAGCCGATGCTTTTCACCTCTGCACCCAGCCCGTGACCATACAGCAGCGCCGTTTTGGCCGTCCCTTCACGCAGGCCATAGAAGCTCTCATTATGTAACCCCACCAGGGCATGCACGCCGGTATTGGCGGCGTCCGTCTTTATAAGATCGCCGTTGGTGTCTTTGCGGTCGTCGTTATCTTTCGCCCGCAGGCCGCTCACCATCAGCTGGAACGGGCCGGCGAAGTGGTTCATGCTGAGGATATAGTTCTGAACGTTGTTGTCGGTCTGCTCCACGCTGCCGAAGTTGCGGCCATAGATGGAGAAGTTGCTACGCAGCGAATCGTTCCATTTCACGTCGTAGACGCCGCCACCGGTACCGGCCAGGAACACCACGTCGGAATCCAGCCAGTGGATGTCAAAGTTGTCGCGGTCAAAGCGTTTACCCGCCCAGAAGGTACTGCCCTTCAGCGCGCCGGTAAAATCAGGCAGGTTGCCCAGCTCCGCGAAGGCCTGACGAATATTGAGATCGCTGGTATCGGCAGACCAGTCGTTATAGGTTCGCTGACCGTCGGCCAGCATCGCTTTGAAGCGCGTGGTCGCCCCGTTATCCAGGGTTTGTTTATGCTCCAGGTTCAGTTCAACGTAGGTATCGGCTTCGTTACCCAGACGCCCTACTGCACCGCCGGTTTCGCCGGCTGGCGTCAGGTAAGGACCGCTTTTGCTGCTGGAGGCGGCATCGTTCATCAGCAGGCCCGAACGGGCATAGCCGTGAAACTCAAACCCGCCGCTTTGATCCGCCTTCTTCTCCAGCGCGGTGGTGCGCTGCGCCACCTCCTGGGTTGTCGTTTGCGCCTGCTGCTGCGCGGCCACCAGCTGCTGTGTTTTTTGTTCTGCCGCCGTGGCGCGTTTCTCTGCCACCTGGGCACGCGTTTCCGCATCCTGGAGGCGCTGCTCCATTGCGGCAAGGCGCGCTTCGATACTGGACATATCGGTCTGGGCAAAAACAGAGGTACTGCCGGCCAGCATGCCTATCATCACGGCAAGTCTGCGTTTTTTATACATTTTGTCGCATCCCTAAAAGAAGTCATTAAACGTGCTAAATTGCTAAACCGGTTTAGGTTGCTGATACTAAACCTGTGAATTTTGGATCGGCAATCTTTTTTGCTAAACCGTTTTAGTAAGTGTGATCGAGGCGACAATTCAGGCCGCCGACTGGCGGCCAGTGAAGGGAGGAATTACAGCTCGTGCTGCCAGGGCAATGCGGTCATTGCCCCTTTGGCGGTAGTGGCTAACGCGCCGCAGCGCTGGGCCAGGGCGATAACCGGCGTCAGGTCCTGCCCGACGGCCAGGCCGTAGAGCAGGCCCGCCACGAAGGCGTCCCCCGCGCCGGTGGTATCGACGCACTGAACGGGCGTGGCCGGATAGTGTTTTACGCTACCTTCATGCCAGGCCGTCACGCCCGTTTTACCCTGGGTGACCAGCACCAGCCGCGCCGGGCAGCGCTGCATCAACGCCTCCAGACCGTCGTTTACCTGCGCACAGCCGGTGAAAAAGGCCAGCTCTTCGACCGAGAGTTTTACCACGTCGGCGCGTTGCAGGGCTTGCTCCAGGCAGCTATGCAGGGCGTTCTCATCCGGCCAGAGATCCGGGCGAATATTTGGGTCGAAACTGACGTAACCGCCCGCCTCGCGGATGGCGGCCATTGCCTGAAACGTCGCAGTACGGCTCGGCTCTGCGCTGAGCGCGATGGAACAGACGTGCAGCCACTCCCCGGCGCTGAACGCTGGCAGATCGGCGGGTTCCAGAAACAGATCGGCGCTCGGGCGCACCATGAAGGTAAACGAACGCTCGCCGTGGTCGTCCAGATCGACCACCACCGTCGAGGTGCGGTGTGCCGGGTCAAGGCGCATCTGCTTAACATCGACCCGCTCCTTCGCCAGCGTCTGATACATAAAACGCCCGAAAGGATCGTCGCCAACCCGGCCGATAAAGGCGCTCTGGCCGCCCAGTCGGGCAATTCCGACTGCAACGTTTGCCGGTGCCCCGCCAGGACATTGCAGTAGCCGGCCTTCTCCATCCGGCAGCAGATCCACCACTGCATCGCCAAGTACCCAGATTTTTTTCATGTGACCCTCTAAGCTAAACATTGTTAAACCGTTTTAGCTATTTAAGCACAGGCCAGGCAAAGGGGAAATAACGGGAAGGAAATTTGGCTTAACGCATCAGATGCGGCCAGTGAATATCACCGACGCCATTCAGCTGCGGACGGGCAAACAGAAAGCCCTGGAATCGGCGGATCCCGGCAGATTCGAGCCAGCACCACTCCTCTATCTTCTCGATCCCTTCGGCCACCAGGGTAATTTCAAGGTCGGAGCAACAGCTGATAATGGAGCGCACAATCGCCTGCTTCACGCCGCTGAGGTGGATATCGCTGACAATTTCCCGGTCGATTTTAATTTTATCCGGCTGAAAACGGGTCAGCAGAGAAAGACCGGCATAGCCGGAACCAAAATCATCGATCGCCAGGCCAACCCCCTCACCGCGAAGCTGCTTAATGGCGCTGTTGAACTGGTTGAAGCCGGAGATCATCTCGTTCTCAGTGACTTCAATAACCACCTGCTCCGGCTGCAACCCGTGTTGTTTGATCTGATTGACCAGAAACTCGACGGCACCAGGCACATTCACCAGCGACATGGGCAGCAGGTTGACCGCAATTTTATGGCTGCCAATCCCCAGTTTTTCCGCCAGCGCAAAAGCATACGCCTTTGTCTGGAGATCAACTTCGTAGATTTTGTCCGGGTCGAGGGTGCTGAAGAAATGCTCCGGGCTGCCGCCGTCATTGCCGCGGATCAGGGCTTCAAGGGAGCTGATCGTCCCTTCCGAGGGCTCGACAATGGGCTGAAGCGCAAACTGACAGGGCTGACCGGCAATCAGGCCCAGGCTCTCACCAAAGGGTAAGGTTTCGGGGGCGAGTGTCCATTTTTCAGGGACGTAGCGTGTTCCCGACGAAGACGGACGTTTGCCGGTGATAAACGTCTGAATGAATTTGAACACCCGATCGTCGGAGACAAGATAGCTGTCCAGCTTGCTGTATTGCAGAACCGACTGCAGCACCTCTTTCGGCGACTGGGTTTGCAGATCGAACAACAGCATGCCGACATTTTCAAAACGTCTGCGCGGGCCATAGTCCCGCATCAGTTCAACCACCCCGCTGTGACGCGGGTCCTGACGGATGGTATGGAACAGCCTGACCACGCTCTCTTCGGAACCTTCGAGAATTTGCAGGACATCGCTCCCTTTAGACAGGAGTACACCGGTAATATTCAGCTTTGCGTTGCGGCCCCTGGCGCGCTCGACCAGCTCCCGCAGTTCGGTGGACGGGTGAGATAAATTTAACTGGCTTCGGTAGATTAGCGTCGTCAGCACAAAAGGGGTTCCGATGAGAAAGGTGCCTTGAAGCTACTGTTTAACATACTTAATCAATGCGACCTAACATATTCACGCCACAAGAGGTGTGTTTGGATATCGAAAATGATAGTTCGTTAAAGTTACCTGGCTTTGTCTGGTCTAAGGCAACGTAACTTACCGAAAACCTCGAGCCGGTTACTTTGCCAGGTATATACTCACCAGTGCCGGCAGGTTGAAGGGATAGAAAAAATTAAACTGTCGGCGATCGTGGCAACCGGCGAGTAATATGACACCCAACATGGTCGCTACCAGCGGTAATCGTTTCATCCCTGCCTCCTCAGAAAAGTCCGTCCAGCGCGTCCGCATTCGCCCGCTCGCTGTCTTCCCACTGTTGCTGGTCATCCATCCGCCACACCGTCCGCACCCACCCTTTTACTGGCGACACGAAGGTGCACTCATTCTTCGGTGCCTAGTTGTTAACTGTCGTGCAGCCGTCCGGGCCAGCGGCCCGCCGGACAGAGCCTCCCTACCAGTTACCATACGGATAGTTTTTTCCCTTGATGAATTCGGGTGTCTTTCCGTAATAAACATACCCGTCAGGATGTTTCGTGACTCCTTTGCATATCAGCATTTCATTTCCTGTCAGCGTGAACTGCCGGGCGGGATGCTGGAGCACAACAGGATCGCCGTTATCCTCCAGCCAGACCCGCACCGTTCCACCCGGTGCCAGTCCGATAATCATATTATCCCGGTAATACGTCTTTCCCGGCTTATAGGCATCAGGATAGGCTGTGAGCATCTGCTGCCATGTCTCCCGACTGAACCAGATCTCCGTTTCGTACGCCTTTTTATCGATAACCGAGTCCCAGCACACCGTCATCCTTACAGGCAGCGCCTTGCTGATATTAAAATTGGCTGAAAAACCACCCACGCGCTGGCTCCATGTCCCCACGCTACTCTGGCTCGGTTCTGTGGGATCCAGTCGCCGGAAAATACTTTCCCGGATATCCCCGTCCTCCAGATACACCATGGTCACCAGTGCCGGCAGGTTGACGGGATAGAAAAAATTAAACTGCCAGTGATCGTAAGGCAGTTTCTGCCCCCACTGTTCCACGCCATCCCCTAACAAAGACTTCACTCCCTCCCGGCGATCGTGGCAGCCGGCGAGTAATATGACACCCAACATGGTCGCTACCAGCGGTAATCGTTTCATCCCTGCCTCCTCAGAAAAGTCCGTACAGCGCGTCCGCATTCGCCCGCGCCCTGTCTTCCCACTGCTGCTGGTCGTCCATCCGCCATACCGGCCGCACCCACCCTTTGGCCGGAGCCATCGGCCACACGAAGGAGCGTTCATCCGTCGGCGCATAGTGGTTTCGCAGGAAAACCTCACCTGATGAAGGATTCACCCACAGGCTCAGGTCAGAGTCGATGTTCCAGTTCGCTGAACAGTGCAGGTAACGCCCGATGGTCCGCATATCCTCTGCAGTAAAGCCCTCAGGCTCTACGCCCAACCGGACTGCGCGCCCCTGTGCTATCGCTTTCTCACACAGGAGAACCAGCTCAGCAGGAAGTGTTGTATCTGGGTTTTGCGGGTCAATATCCCCGAAAATAACCCCGGCGTCCTGTGCCGCATCGAGCATCACGCGCATGCTCACCTTTTCCCAGTCGTTCGGCACCGCCCGGCGAGTCATAAATACCGCCGCGCCGGATTTCTTCTCAAAAATAAACGCCCGTGCCTTATCCCGGTTAACCAGTGGCCACGAAATCATTTTCGTCTCCACCTCACCATGCGGCATCAGGTACTTCAGCGCCGGCAGCGAATATAGCGTCTGACGCATCTTCTCCGCCTTACGGTATACTGCCGTCTGCATTTCATCCGAGCTTTCCGGTATCACTTCAAAGTCCGGCATCGTCAGCAGGGATATTTCATCCTCTCCCGCGTTGTAGCCTCCGCCGATATCCGAGTGCGCACCCGGCAGCGCCAGTTCCGGCCACATCCCCGCTATGCTGTTCAGGCTGAAGTTATATCTGCACTCGTGCATTGCGCTTATCTGAAACACCTTCTGCGCCACCGAGGGACGAAGTTCGAGGTTGACGCCGGGGTTGCTGCGCCCGTTGATGCCGTAGAAGTTCAGCAAACTCCCGATGGCCGCCACCGTGTCAAACAGTCCCAGAAAGCGTACCTCTCCCGCCGCTTTTCCATGGTGCCCTGTCAGGTCTAATCCTTTATCTATCGCCACCGCTATCTCCGCGTCCTGGTTCATCACCCGGTTGGCGAAGTGCCGCGCTGCCGCTGCTCCGCGGCTGAAACCGAACACGTCAAACTGCACCTTCGCAATCGCCACTTTGTCACGGTTGAGTTTGATAAAACGGGTCAGCTCTGCGCTGATTTTGTCAAGCGCCTCATCTGTTTTCGTCACCACCCCTTCAAACTGCCGGATAAGGCTGCTGCCCAGCGCCGCTCCCAGCATAGAATCGCTTTCACCGTCCGCCGTCCCGATGCCGCTGACGTAGATTTTTACCTGCGCCTCTGTCTCACTGTCGTTGAGTTCATCACTAGGCTGATAAAGGTCAAACAGCCGCGAAATATTAGTGATGCCGCCCTGCCAGCTGGCGTTCCCCAACCCTGCTCTGGCATGCTTTTCATACTTCTCGCACGCCCTGGCACGATCCTCGCCGACCAGACCAGCGCAGTGGGCATATGCCAGCCGCAGATCGTCTGAATTCGCCCGGTTGTTCCCCGTGCCGTCAAAGAAGACACCTACGGTCAGCGTGATCCCCCTGACTGGCACCCGTCGGCAATGGACGACTTTTTCTGTGCAGTGAATACTGGTTCGGTGGGTATTGTCTCCAATAATTTCATACCGGTAATAGCGGGTATCTTCCGGCGCAGCCTTCTCGTTTGTGCCCATGGAAAGTCCTTTTAATTTCGCGGGTTAATAATTATCGCATCTTACCTTAACTAAAATCAGCGTTCTATCTTCGATTTCTTCCACCAAGAAGAACCACTAAAACAAGGATATAAGTAGTGATAACGTTAATAAGAATGCCGTTCGCGTCCTCTTATAGGCTCATAGCTTCGCGAGAGTAATTGAGTCCATGTCTTCGCAATTCGGTTCTTATGAACAGTATGGAGTAACGTTTCAAGACAATAAATTTTCAGTTGACCGTCAGTTGCGGTTGGCGATGAATCTTTGCGCTGCATGGTTAAACTGAATCATTTGAGAAATATTAAAAAGACAAAGTGGGTTCAAGGACTAAAGCCATCATTTCATATTTGCTGATATTTAAATAAAACTTCTTATAAGTCTTTAGATAATCATATAATGAAAAAGTCCCCCCCTGGATAATTGAATGTCCATCAAATAAAATCAACAGCAAAATCAATAACTTATAAAAAACTGATTTTCTGCCTATTTAAATCACATCTAAGATTAAGTGTTGTAGTAGCATTTTCCTTAAGAAATATCCACTCGATGTATGATTAATATTAGATAATACCGAACTGATAAAAATTAAATTTTTTACGAGTTCAAACTGTACTCTGCAAGGGAACGTTACTTCTCTCCGTCCCCAATCCGGCTGTTGATCCTCTCCAGCATATAGTCATAAAACGGGTTCGAGGTGACCCGCATCAGCGCCTCTTTGCCGACGCTCAGCACGGACGTCTCTCCCCACAGCGCAATTGTCCCCAGACTGATGCCGTAGTGGTTTTTCACGCCAGGCTCGCGGCCATAGAGATCGTCATCCGGCGGGAACGGCACCGCAACGTGCGACAGGGAATAAACATCCTGCGGCAAGGACTGGGCGAGCGGCACGACCGTCTCGCGGGTACTGCCTGCCGGAGTTGTTTTCGCTACCACCGAGAAACGGTGTTCGTCCCCATTGGTGATCACCGTGACACTGTAACGCCTCTGTGCAACCGGCAGCAGCGCCGAGGTTGCCGTCCACGACGACGGTTTGAACAGCGGGCGGAAGCTGGCAGCCTGATTGATGTCAAACACCACCAGCTCGCTGCCGTTTGCCGGAAGCTGGTCAAACAGACCGGTGACCACCGCGCGGGTGCTGACCGTGGAATCCATCACCGACTGGAACGCCAGCACCGGCGGCAAATTCTCCAGCCTGTTTTCCCGCGCCGCGCGGCCAATCTGCTCCTGCAGGGCTTTCGTCAGCAGCCACGACTGGCGGGCGGCGTTAACCGGGAAAGAATTGTATTTATACGGGTTATATTCCGGGGCGATATTCAGCCACGCCGCTTTGGCAAATGCCGGCAGCAGCGCCGGGAGCCCGGCGAAACCGGCGAACCGCGCAAAGGCCGTCACGCCGATCATCGGCGAAAGCAGTATCACCTGCTGCGGTTTTCGCAGCGCAGGCGCGTCCAGCGCATCGAGGGCATATTTCATCGCCAGCGCTCCGCCGTTGGAGTAGCCCACCAGATGCAACGGCACATTCTCTCCCGCCAGACGCGTGGCTTCCCGCACGGCAAGCCGCGTCGCCGCCAGCCACATCTCCCAGTCAACGCCGGTCAACGCCCCGGGGGCGGTGCCGTGCCCGGGCAGGCGCGGAACCACGGCCACGAAGCCGTGTTGCTGATAGTTCAGGGCAAGATGCCTGACGCTGTAAGGCGAGTCCGTCAGCCCGTGCAGCAGTACTACCGCGCCGCGGGGCTTTCCGGCTGGCATCAGCACAAATGAGCGGTTGGCATCAGGTGAAAACTGACCGGGCCACACCAGGCTCTGGCGATAATAACGGTTTAGCGGCGTTTGCTCCTCACGCCCTGTTTTCGCCGTTACCGCGTTATCCAGGTCGGCGAAAATCGCCTTTACCCGGGTGAGATATCCGGCAAAATCGGCATTATCCAGCTCGCGCACGGACATTTCATCTGCCCGCCAGGTGTGCCAAAGGTGCAGTTCCGGTCCCTGCTGCGAAAGATACACCCGCACCGCCAGCAGGACGACCACGACGATCCCAACAACCATCGCCATTTTCTTTGCAAGCGCGATAACGCGCACGCTGACACGCCAGGGCAAATTCGCCATGCCGGGATCCCTTTTATCTTCACAGTGCCTCTATCTTATCAAAAATGTGAACAGGCTGACGTATTCACCAAATTCATACCTGCCGTGTCAGACAGTGCACCAAAAGTGAACTACGCTGCACAAATGTTGATCATTCGTTAAACAAATATTGCGTGAATTTTACCGCACAGCGGGTTTTACCCGCCCTGTGAATATGGCACGCGTCATGCATTGTTAACGTGGTAACAGAAATCTGGCTTTTGACAGCCAGTTAACAGCGAGGCGGTATGACGACGAAACCAGAGATGTTGAATCGTATCGAAGCGATCTTCAGCCAGCTAACGCCCAGCGAAAAGCGGGTTGCAAGCTGGCTGCTGGCGCACGCCGCGCAGATCCCGTTTGAAACGGCGGAGAGCGTCGGTCTGGCGAGCGGAACCAGCGGGATCACCGTCGGACGCTTCCTGCGCAAGCTGGGGTATCGCAATCTTGAAGATGCCAAAAAGAGCCTGCGCGACCCATATCAGCCCTGGGGCATGAACGAGCGGCTGGACTCCTGGCAGCAGCAACGCCCTCTGCCCAACCGTCTTCAGCACGCTCTGTCGCTGGAGGTGGATGCCATCACTCAGGTGTACCAGCTGGCGCAAACGGACGTCTTCCGCCAGGTGGTGCATAGCCTTGCTCACGCCGACGCGGTGTTTGTGCTGGGGATCCAGTCCACGCGCGGGATCGCCAACGCCTTCTTCAGCCACCTCGAGTACCTTCGTCCGCGGGTGAGCTATTCCGAAGGCGCATCCGGGAGCTGGGTTGAATCCCTGAACTCGGGGTTTGCGCATCCCTACGTCGTGCTGACCGATACGCGCACCTACTCCGCGATGGCGCGTCAGTACTGCCGCGTCGCGAGCGAGAAAGGCATTCCGCTGGCCTTAATTACCGACATCTGGTGCCCCTGGGCGCGGGATTACCCGCTTGATTTGCTGCAGGTGAAAACCGATACCGGTCATTTCTGGGATTCCCTTGCCCCGGTGAGCTGCCTGTTCAACCTGCTGCTATCGGGCGTGGTGGAAGCACTGGGTGATGCGCTTCCGGCGCGCCTGGCGGTCAACCGGGAATTACAACAAGAGTTTGGACAATTCGAACGCTAAAGGAGCGGAGCTATGCCCGAAGAGAGTCAACTGATTGATGTGGCGAAGACCTTTCCCACGCTGCATATCGATCTGAAATACGCCACCGCCGACAACATCACCGGCCGCCCGATTTATCAGGAGGCGCTGTGCCTGCTGCATACCGACGCCGCCACCGCGCTGGCAAAAGCCATCAGCATTGCCGCGCTGGCCGGGCTCAAGCTGGTGGTCTACGACGCCTATCGACCGCAGCAGGCCCAGGCCCGGCTGTGGGATGCCTGCCCGAACCCAGAATATGTCGTCGACGTGGCGATTGGCTCCAATCACAGCCGCGGTACGGCCATCGACGTCACGCTGATGGACGAACATAACGTCGTGCTGGATATGGGGGCCGGTTTTGACGAAATGCACGACCGTTCGCATCCGTATCACCCCTCTGTGCCGCCGCACGCCCAGCGCAACCGTCTGCTGTTGAACGCCATCATGTTCGGCGGCGGTTTTGTCGGGATTGCCAGCGAATGGTGGCACTTCGAACTGCCGAACGCCGCCAGCTACCCGCTGCTTGAAGACCGTTTTGCCTGTTTTCCCCAGACGCACACCTCTCTTTAAACCTGGAGCACTGCCATGAAAACATCGCTTCTCTCGACCATCATTGCCGCTACGCTGGCCCTGAGCGCCCCGCTGGCGCTGGCCGCCGTCCCGAAAGATATGCTGGCGATCGGTAAAGCCGCCGACCCGCAAACGCTCGATCCTGCTATCACCATTGATAACAACGACTGGACCGTTACCTATCCGTCCTACCAGCGTCTGGTCAAGTACAAGCCCGGTTCGACCGAGGTGGAAGGCGATCTGTCGACGGGCTGGAAAGCCTCCGACGACCAGAAGGAGTGGACGTTTACCCTGGCGGATAACGCCAAATTCTCCGACGGCACGCCGGTCACCGCCGAGGCGGTCAAACTCTCCTTTGAGCGCCTGCTGAAACTCAGCCAGGGGCCGTCTGAAGCCTTCCCGAAAGACCTGAAAGTGGAGGCCATTGATGACCACACGGTGAAATTCACCCTCAGCCAGCCGTTCGCCCCCTTCCTCTACACCCTGGCGAATGACGGGGCCTCCATCATTAACCCGGCGGTGCTGAAGGCCAATGCCGCGGACGACGCGCGCGGATTTCTGGCGCAAAACACTGCCGGCTCCGGGCCGTTCATGCTGAAAAGCTGGCAGAAAGGCCAGCAGTTGATCCTGGTACCGAATCCCCACTGGCCGGGCGAAAAGCCGCACTTTAAGCGCGTGTCGGTGAAAATCATCGGTGAAAGCGCCTCCCGCCGGCTGCAGCTTTCCCGCGGCGACCTGGACATTGCTGATTCTCTGCCGGTCGATCAGCTCGCGGCCCTGAAGCAGGAAGGGAAAGTGGCCGTCGCAGAATACCCCTCCCTGCGCGTGACCTATCTCTACCTCAACAACAGCAAAGCCCCGCTCAACCAGGTGGATTTACGCCGGGCCGTCTCCTGGGCGACGGACTATCAGGGCATGGTCAAAGGCATTCTGAGCGGCAATGGCAAGCAGATGCGTGGCCCGATCCCGGAAGGCATGTGGGGCTATGACGCCACGGCCATGCAGTACAGCCTTGACGAGGCCAAAGCCAAAGCGGCCCTGGAGAAGGTGAAAGACAAACCCGCCAGCCTGACCTTCCTCTACTCGGATAACGATCCGAACTGGGAGCCTATTGCCCTCTCGACCCAGGCCAGCCTTGGCAAGATCGGCATTAACGTCAAGCTGGAGAAACTGGCCAACGCCACCATGCGCGACCGCGTCGGCAAAGGCGATTACGACATCGCCATCGGTAACTGGAGCCCGGACTTTGCCGATCCGTACATGTTCATGAACTACTGGTTTGAATCAGACAAAAAAGGGCTGCCGGGCAACCGTTCGTTCTATGAGAACAAAGAGGTCGATTCGCTGCTGCAGGCCGCGCTGAAAACCACGGACCAGGCGGAGCGCACCAAAGATTACCAGCAGGCGCAAAAGGTGGTGATTGACGAGGCGGCCTACGTTTATCTGTTCCAGAAGAACTACCAGCTGGCGATGAACAAAGAGGTCAAAGGCTTCACCTTTAATCCGATGCTCGAACAGGTATTCAACATCGCCACCATGAGTAAGTAACCGTTTCGCCGGGGGAAAGTGTATGACGTTCTGGAGCATTGTGCGCCAGCGCTGCTGGGGGTTACTCCTGGTGGTGGCCGGTGTCTGTATTATCACGTTTATTATTTCGCACCTGATCCCCGGCGATCCGGCTCGTCTGCTGGCCGGTGACCGCGCCAGCGACGAAATCGTGCAGAACATTCGCCAGCAGCTGGGGCTGGATCAGCCGCTGTATGTTCAGTTTGGCCGCTACGTAAATGCTCTGGCCCATGGGGATTTAGGCATCTCCATTCGTACCGGACGTCCGGTCGCCGAGGATCTGAAGGCCTTTTTCCCCGCCACGCTGGAGCTGGCCTTCTGTTCTCTGCTGCTGGCGCTGGTCATCGGCGTGCCGCTGGGGATTTTGTCAGCGGTATACCGTAACCGCTGGCTGGATCATCTGGTACGGCTGATGGCGATGACCGGTATTTCCACCCCGGCCTTCTGGCTCGGTCTGGGCGTCATTGTGCTGTTCTACGGGCATCTGCAGCTTTTGCCCGGCGGCGGCAGGCTGGATGACTGGCTCGACCCGCCGACACACGTCACCGGTTTTTATCTGCTGGATGCGCTGCTGGAAGGCAACGGCGAGGTCTTTTTCAATGCGCTTCAGCACCTGATTTTACCCTCGCTGACGCTGGCGTTTGTGCATCTCGGCATCGTGGCGCGTCAGGTTCGCTCGGCGATGCTGGAGCAGCTTAGCGAGGACTATATCCGCACCGCCCGCGCCAGCGGCCTGCCCGGCTGGTATATCGTCCTGCGCTACGCCCTGCCCAATGCAATGATTCCGTCCATTACCGTGTTGGGGCTGGCGCTGGGGGATCTCCTCTACGGCGCCGTACTCACCGAAACCGTTTTTGCCTGGCCGGGAATGGGTGCCTGGGTGGTAACGTCCATTCAGGCGCTTGATTTCCCTGCCGTGATGGGCTTTGCGGTCGTCGTTTCGCTGGCCTACGTGCTGGTTAATCTGGTGGTCGATCTGCTTTACCTGTGGATTGACCCGCGAATCGGGCGCGGAGGTGCCGAATGATGTTGACTCAGGAAACGTCCGTCCCTGTTAAGAGCGCCAGGCAACGTATCAACTGGGCAAAGCTGTTCTGGATGCTGCGTCAAAGCCCGCTCACGATCGTTGGCGGCGTCATTATGCTGGTGATGCTTTTCATTATGGTGGCCGCACCGTGGATCGTACCGCATGACCCGAACGCGCTGGATCTGACTGCTCGCCTGCAGGCGCCGTCTGCGCAGCACTGGTTTGGCACCGATGAGGTGGGACGGGATCTGTTCAGCCGCGTACTGGCGGGCAGCCAGCAGTCCATTACCGCCGGACTGGCGGTGGTGGTGATTGCAGGAGGCATTGGCTCGCTGGTGGGCTGTTTGTCCGGCGTACTGGGCGGGCGCGGCGACGCCATTATTATGCGGGTGATGGACATTATGCTCTCCATTCCTTCCCTGGTGCTGACCATGGCGCTGGCGGCAGCGCTCGGGCCGAGCCTGTTTAACGCCATGCTGGCGATTGCGATTGTCCGCATTCCGTTTTACGTGCGCCTGGCGCGCGGGCAAACCCTGGTGGTGCGCCAGTTTACCTACGTTCAGGCCGCCCGCACGTTCGGCGCATCCCGCTGGCATTTGATCAGCTGGCATATCCTGCGCAACGCCCTGCCGCCGCTGATTGTGCAGGCTTCGCTGGACATCGGCAGCGCCATTCTGATGGCCGCCACGCTCGGGTTTATTGGCCTCGGCGCGCAGCAGCCCACCGCCGAATGGGGCGCGATGGTGGCCGTGGGCCGCAATTACGTTCTGGACCAGTGGTGGTACTGCGCATTTCCCGGAGCGGCGATTTTGATTACCGCCGTGGGCTTTAACCTGTTTGGCGATGGCATCCGCGATCTGCTGGATCCGAAATCGGGAGGAAAACAGTGATGACCGAACCGGTATTACGCATTGAAGACCTGCACCTGAGCTTTCCGATTTTTCGCGGGGAGGTCCACGCGCTGAACCACGTCTCGCTGGAGATTAACAGGGGGGAAATTGTCGGCGTGGTGGGCGAATCGGGATCGGGCAAGTCCGTGACCGCCATGCTCGCCATGCGGCTGCTGCCGGAGGGCAGCTATCGTATTCATCATGGCCAGGTGAAGTTACTCGGCGAAAATGTCCTGACGGCCTCCGCGAAACAGCTTCGTCAGTGGCGCGGTGCCCGGGTGGCGATGATTTTTCAGGAGCCGATGACCGCCCTCAACCCGACGCGTCGGATAGGCAAACAGATGGTGGAAGTGATCCGCCAGCATCAGCCGCTTTCGCGGCGCGAGGCGCAGCAGAAGGCGATGAGCCTGCTGGAAGAGATGCAGATCCCGGACGCGAAGGCGGTGATGGCGCGCTATCCCTTTGAACTCTCAGGCGGTATGCGCCAGCGGGTGATGATCGCCCTTGCCTTCTCCTGCGAGCCGGAGCTGATTATCGCCGACGAACCCACCACCGCGCTGGATGTCACCGTCCAGCTGCAGGTGCTGCGCTTGCTGAAGCATAAGGCGCGGGCCAGCGGCACCTCGGTGCTGTTTATCAGCCATGATATGGCTGTGGTGTCGCAGCTCTGCGACAGAGTGTATGTAATGTATGCCGGCAGCGTGATCGAGAGCGGATCCACACAAACGCTGATCCACCAGCCCGTGCATCCCTACTCCATTGGCCTGTTGCAGTGCGCCCCGGAAAACGGCCAGCCGCGCGACCTGCTCCCCGCCATCCCCGGTACGGTGCCTAACCTCAGCCAGCTTCCGCAGGGATGCGCGTTCCGCGAACGCTGCTTTGCCGCCGGGGCGAAATGCAGCGAAACGCCGCGCTTACACCCTTCTGGCGCAGAGGGCCAACAGGCCGCCTGCTGGTATCCACAACGGGAGAAAGCCCATGTCTGATGTACTGCTGGAACTGGATAGCGTGCACGTGAACTTCGCGGCGCGCAAAAACTGGCTGGGGCGCGTCACGGAACAGGTGCATGCGCTCAACGGGCTCGACCTGCAGATCCGCCGCGGGGAAACGCTCGGTATTGTCGGGGAATCCGGCTGCGGGAAAAGCACGCTTGCCCAGTTGCTGATGGGCATGCTTAAGCCCAGCACCGGCGCATGTCAGCGGACGCCCCACGCGGGCGGTATGCAGATGGTGTTTCAGGATCCGCTCTCCTCGCTCGACCCGCGCCTGCCGGTCTGGCGCATCATCACCGAGCCGGTGTGGGTGCAAAAACGCAGCAGCGAGCGGGAGCGACGTCAGCTGGCTGAACACCTGGCGCTGCAGGTGGGTATTCGCCCGGAATATCTCGACCGCCTTCCGCACGCCTTCTCCGGCGGGCAGCGCCAGCGCATAGCCATCGCCCGGGCGCTCTCGTCCGATCCGGACATCATCGTGCTCGATGAACCCACCAGCGCGCTGGATATCTCCGTACAGGCGCAGATCCTCAACCTGCTGGTGACGCTACAACAGCAGCGTAATCTGACCTACGTGTTAATCTCGCATAACGTCTCGGTGGTCAGGCACATGAGCGATCGCGTGGCGGTGATGTACCTCGGGCAGATTGTCGAGCTGGGCAGCGCCGCGCAGGTTCTGGGCGCGCCGCGCCATCCCTATACCCGTCTGTTGCTTGATTCGGTCCCCCGCACCGGTGAACCGCTGGACGAAAATCTGGCCTTGCGCAAAACGGAGCTTCCCGGCAACCGTCATCTGCCTGAAGGCTGTTTTTTCCGCGACCGTTGTCCGATGGCAACGCAGGGATGTGAACGTCCCCAGCCGTTACAGCCCTCTCGCGAGGGCCGTAACGTCCGCTGCTGGCGCAATCTGGATTAGATTTGTGCCATCCCGCCGTCCACAAACAGCCGGGTAAGCGTAGCGCCACCCGGCAAAAGGGATAGCCGGGCGCTAACCCGGCTCAGGCTTAGTTAAGCGTATAGTCCAGCGTGATCTCGGCTTTCAGTACCTGCGACACCGGGCAGCCCGCCTTGGCTTTCTGAATAATGCCGTCAAACTTCTGCGGGTCGATACCTGGCACAGTAACCTTACTGGTTAGCGCAATTTTGCTGATTGCAAAGCCACTATCGGTTTTATCCAGCGAGACATCCGCAGTGGTATCAATGGAATCCGCGGTGTAACCCGCTTCACCAATCATCAGCGACAGTGCCATTGAGAAGCAGGCAGCATGTGCTGCACCAATCAGCTCTTCCGGGTTGGTCCCTTTGGCGCCTTCGAAACGGGTATTAAAGCCGTAAGGTTGTTGATTCAGGACGCCACTTTCAGTAGAAACCGTCCCTTTCCCCTGCTTGATATCACCGGACCAGTGTGCCGAACCGTGCTTATGAATCGTCATTCTTGCTCTCCTTTTGGCTTACAAAGGGTTAAGTATAGACTACGTATCTGCCCCACCCCGGAACACAGATAATTCCGGGACATTCACCTGCTGTACCGACAAAAAGGATAAACCTGTGGCGCTAAAAATCAGGATGGCCGTTGCGGTAACCACGCTGTCTCTCTCGTTATCTTTGCTGGCGAAAACGCCGGAGAACTTTATCTACACCAGCTCCGGCGAACTCGACGCGGCGTTCCCGCTCGTTGCGCGAAGCGACATCGGCGGCGTTCAGATCGTCTATAACTGGCGGGCGCTTGAGCCCGATAAAGACCGGTATGACTTCTCGCGGATTGAACGGGATCTGGCGCGCCTTCAGGCCGCGCGAAAAAAGCTCTTCATCCAGATCCAGGACCGTTTTTTTGAGCCGGGCGCCCGCTACGTCCCGGATTATCTGCTGCACGATAAGCAATACGGTGGCGGACTCGCACCGCAGTTCGATAACCCCGGCGAAGGCAAGCCCGTCGGTTCAGGATGGGTGGCGCGCCAGTGGGATCCTGCCGTGCGTCAGCGCTACCAGGCGCTGCTGGCGGCCCTTGCGAAGCGCTTTGATGGAGAGGTGTATGGGGTAAACCTGCCTGAAACCGCCATCGATATCGACGAAAAACATCCGCCCGCCGGGTTTAGCTGCGACAGCTACTTCGCCGGTGAAATGGAAAACCTGGCCTTTGCGCGTAAGGCTTTTCAGAAATCCCATGTGGTGCAATATGTCAATTTCTGGCCGTGCGAATGGGATAATGACCATAACTACATGGGGCGGCTTTTTGCTTATGCCAGCGCCAACAACATCGGCCTGGGCGGGCCGGACATCGTGCCCAACCGCAAGGCGCACATGAAAAATGCCTATCCCTTCTTCCATAAAAATAAACAGACGCTGCCGCTCATCGCGATGGCGGTGCAGGAGCCTACCCTGACCTATAAAAATCCAAAGACCGGTAAGCCCTTCACCAAGGCGGAATTTGACCAGTTTGCAGAAAACTATCTCGGAGCCGATATTATTTTCTGGAGCACGGCTTCGCCCTGGCTACAGGAGAAGTCGTCGCCCCCTCATGCCAGGTAGCGGGCCAGCTCATCAAGGAACACCCGCAGCGCGGCAGGCTGGTACTCCCGGGACTGATAAATGCCATGGATGGCCAGCGGTTTCGGCTCCAGCGCCGCCAGTACCGGCACCAGCAATCCCTCCTCCAGGGCGGCACGCGCTTCGCGCTCCGGCAGCATGGCAATACCGCAGTGTTTCATCGCCGCGTCCATCAGTAGCGAAGAGATGCTGGCGCTCAGGTTGCCGCTGACGGCGACGCTCAGGCTTTCCCCTTCCGGGGTCAGAAAGTGCCAGGACTGCCCGGCAAAAAAGCTGTAGTGCAGGCAGTTATGCTGCGCTAATGCTTCGGGGCTGTCGGGTGTCCCGTGCTGTGCCAGATAATCCGGCGAGGCGCAGAGTACCGAACGACACTCCCCCAGGCGGCGGGCAATCATCCCGGGCTCGGGGTTGTCGGTAATACGCACGGCAACATCAATACGCTCACCCACCAGGCTCACCGGGTGATTATTCACGTCCAGCTCGATACGCAACTGCGGGTAGCGCGAGAGCAGATCAGGTAGCACCGGCGCAATCAGGTGCATGGCGGTAAAGTGCGCGCAGGCCACTCGCAGGGTGCCTGACGGTAGATCTTTTTCCGACTGGCCCTCAATTTCCTGCGAGATCTGCGAGAGCGTCCGCGTTTTTTGCAGCACCTTTTCGCCTGCCGCGGTCAGCGTCAGCTTGCGCGTGGAGCGGTTTACCAGCCGGGTTCCCGCCCACTTTTCCATTTGTTCCAGATAGCGGCTTACCATCGGCCGGGAGATCCCCAGCGCGCGGGCCGCCGCGCTCAAACTTCCCAGCTCGCATATCCGGTTATAAACCTGGGCGGCAATAACGCGATCCATATCTACTCCATCTGCTCGATTTATGAAACTAAGCATGTCTTGTTTCAGGAATTCTGGCAAATACGAATATCCGTACAATAGACACATTCCTGAACAACAGAGACAACAGCATGAAACTCACTCACATTGCCCTGCTTTCCACCCTTTTCACGCCGGCCGCGTTTGCCGCACCGCTGAACGTCGATACCTATAACCCGCAGGAAAAAGGCATTTTCGCGGTCTCTTCCACGCTGGTTTCCGGTCCGAAGGAAGCGGTGCTGTTTGACGCGCAGTTCAGCGTGAAAGATGGCGAAGCGCTGGTGGAGAAGATTCGCCGCAGCGGCAAAACCCTGAATAAGATTGTGATCACATCCGGCGATCCGGATTTCTACTTTGGCCTGCAGCCGCTGGTTAAAGCCTTCCCGAATGCCAAAGTGGTGGCCACACAGCACGTGGTTGACCATATTAAGGCCACCAAAGACGCGAAGCTGGCTTTCTGGGGCCCGCAGATGAAAGACGGTGCGCCAACGGAACTGGTTGTTCCGCAGGTACTCGCCTCCACCACGTTTATGGTTGACGGAGAAAAGATCGACATCGAGCAGCCTGACAGCTACGCGGCCTATGTGTGGATCCCGTCAGCGAAAACCATCCTCGGCGGCACCGGGGTAGCCTGGGGTATTCACGTCTGGACGGCAGACACGCAGACCGCGGAAAGCCGTAAGCAGTGGCAGGATACCCTGCAGGCGATGGCTGCGCATAAGCCAGAACGCGTGATCCCGGGTCACTATCTGGGTAACCCACCCGCGGGTAGTGGCGCGATTGATTTTACGCGTGACTATCTGCAGCGCTTTGAAAAGGCTTTAGCTGCACATAAAGATTCCGCTGGCGTTATCCGTACCCTGAAAAAACAGTATCCGAATCTTGCGGAAGAGAGCTCGCTGGAATTAAGCGCTAAGGTCAATACCGGCGAAATGAAGTGGTAATTTAAATGCTGCTCCTGCTCTATTTTCATGATGGCAGGAGCACCTCCCTAATATTCCCTCCGTGACGCGCCAATATATTCTCACCCGTTAAAACCACATAAAAGCATGCACTTAAGACATTTATATTTCTAAGATGAATCTGAACCACAACCGGGGAAATATTTGCCATTCTGTTTATGAATTAATTTTTTTGCGAGCCGTACCATTAAACAGACAACGACACGGAGGCAGCATGTTTACTTATTACCCGGCTAATACCGCAGCAGCACAACCTGAACTCGTTAACGCGATTGCGCAGGGTCTTCACGCCGAGCACGGTGCTGTGACTGAAAATGACATTTTAATGGAACTGACCAAATGGGTGGAATCCACAGACAATGACATCCTCAGTGACATCTACCAGCAAACCATTAACTATGTCGTCAGCGGGCAAAACGCACCCTTGTAAAAACCTGCTAAGCTGGATCTGCAACCTAAGGGGTTACATTTCGTTTGCGTAAGCAAACTGGTCCTTAAAACTATCAACAGGATTGAGGAGTTAACATGAAATCGAACCGTCAGGCACGCCATATTCTGGGACTGAACTACAAGCTTTCTAATCAGCGCAAAGTGGTGATTGAAGGCGACCATGAGACGCAAGTCACTCACGCCACCGGCAGAAAACGCCACGCCGGCAAGTAAGTTCCAGAGTGAGATCCAGAACACCATCGGTAATCCCGATGGTGTTTTTGTTTATGTGTTGCGGTAATTCATATTTAGCTCCTTTATAATACCGCCGGACCGCATCCCATCGCACAGGCCAGAAAGATGACAAACAGCAGTGTCAGGGACGGATCTTCATAAAAAGAGTGAGTGACATGGACAACAAACTGAAAAAACATCGTTCCTTATACATCCCATACGCCGGACCGGTTTTACTCGAATTCCCCCTGCTCAACAAAGGCAGCGCCTTCAGCATGGAAGAGCGCAGTAGCTTTAACCTGCTGGGTTTACTGCCGGAAGTGGTGGAAACCATTGAAGAGCAGGCAGAGCGCGCGTGGATCCAGTATCAGGGTTTCAAAACTGAAATCGACAAGCACATCTACCTGCGTAACATTCAGGACACCAATGAAACCCTCTTCTACCGCCTGGTGCAGAACCATCTGGAAGAGATGATGCCGGTGATCTACACCCCGACGGTAGGTGCGGCCTGTGAGCGTTTCTCTGAGATCTACCGCCGCTCCCGCGGGGTATTTATCTCTTATCAGAACCGTCACAACATGGACGACATTCTGCAGAACGTGCCGAACCACAATATCAAAGTGATCGTGGTGACTGACGGCGAACGTATTCTCGGCCTCGGCGACCAGGGCATTGGCGGGATGGGGATCCCAATCGGTAAACTCTCCCTCTATACCGCCTGTGGCGGCATCAGCCCGGCGTATACCCTGCCAGTGGTGCTGGATGTCGGTACCAACAACCAGCAGCTGCTTAACGATCCGCTCTATATGGGCTGGCGTCATCCGCGTATTACCGACGACGAGTATTATCAGTTTGTCGATGATTTCATCCAGGCCGTGAAGCACCGCTGGCCGGACGTGCTGCTGCAGTTCGAAGACTTCGCGCAGAAAAACGCGATGCCGCTGCTGAACCGCTATCGCGATGAGATCTGCTCCTTTAACGACGACATTCAGGGCACCGCCGCGGTGACCGTGGGGACGCTTATCGCCGCCAGCCGCGCGGCCGGCAGCCAGCTGAGCTACCAGAAAATTGTCTTCCTGGGCGCGGGCTCTGCGGGCTGCGGTATCGCCGAGCAGATTATCGCCCAGACCCAGCGTGAGGGCCTGAGTGAAGAACTGGCCCGCTCCCGCGTCTTTATGGTTGATCGCTTCGGCCTGCTGACTGACGGTATGCCGAACCTGCTGCCGTTCCAGACCAAACTGGTACAGAAGCGCGAGAACCTGAAAAACTGGGATACCGACAACGAAGTGCTCTCCCTGCTCGACGTGGTGCGCAACGTGAAGCCGGATATTCTGATTGGCGTTTCCGGGCAAACCGGTCTCTTCACCGAAGAGATTATTCGCGAGATGCACAAGCACTGCGAACGCCCTATCGTGATGCCGCTCTCCAACCCGACCTCCCGCGTGGAAGCAACGCCGCAGGACATCATTGCCTGGACCGAAGGTAACGCGCTGGTTGCTACCGGCAGCCCGTTCGATCCGGTCGTGTGGAAAGATAAAACTTATCCCATTGCCCAGTGTAACAACTCGTATATCTTCCCGGGCATTGGTCTGGGCGTTATCGCCTCCGGGGCGTCGCGCATTACCGATGAAATGCTGATGTCCGCGAGCGAAACCCTGGCGGGCCACTCGCCGCTGGTCAACGACGGCGAAGGTCTGGTGCTGCCAGAGCTGAAAGACATTCATAAGGTGTCGCGCGCTATCGCCTTTGCGGTCGGTAAAATGGCGCAGCAGCAGGGTGTGGCGGTGAAGACCTCTGCCGACGCGCTGCAGCAGGCTATTGACGACAACTTCTGGATGCCTGAATACCGCAGCTATCGCCGTACCTCGATTTAACTCTTCGCCTCAACCATTCCCTCTACCTTCGGGAGAGGGAATGGTTCCGAAACCTCAATATGAATCACACATTCACGCCCCACTAGCCAAACCCCTTTTCCCCCGCTACACTCCTTTCATCCATTAACCCACTGAATATATAAGGAGGCCAATTATGCTGTACTGTGAAATTTTCAATGTTTCACATACATTTGGTGATCGCACCTGCTCAAGCGTTATCGGTATCGTGCTGCGATAACTTCTGCTTGAGCGAAGACACCACCCCCTGAAATCCCTTCTCTCGGGCTTACTGAGTTATCGTCAGCGATGTTTGACGAGGCATAAACATGCCTGTAACTCTTGGGTAAGCAATAATGAGCACTTTACTCACTGCACAATCTTTACGCGTTGATACGGCGTTTGGCACGCTCTTCGACTCTCTCTCCTTTACGCTGAAAAAAGGCGACCGCATTGGTCTGCTGGGCGATAACGGCTGTGGCAAAAGTACGCTGCTGAAGGTGCTGGACGGCACTGACTCTCCTGCTGCCGGGACGGTAGCGCTGGCCGGGCACTGCCTGATGGCGCGCGTGGAACAACATCTGCCGGAGGCGATTCATCCGCTGACCATGCTGGATGCCGTCCTGGCCCGCTTGCCCTCTGCGGAACGCGACAGCCTGCGCTGGAAAGCTGAAACGCTGCTGGCGGGCATGGGCTTTACGCCGCAGGATATGGCGCTGCACGCCGCCACGCTCAGCGGCGGTCAGCACACCCGCCTGCTGCTGGCGCGGGCGCTGATCCACGAGCCGGACCTGCTCCTGCTTGATGAACCCAGCAACCACCTGGACCTGCCGACCATGCTCTGGCTGGAGCACTTTTTACAGCACTGGTCAGGCAGTTTCGTGCTGGTCTCGCATGACAGACAGCTGCTGGATGCCGTCACCAACGGCAGTTGGATCCTGCGCGATAAAACGCTGCACTACTTTGCCCTTCCCTGCACGGCGGCACGCAAGGCGCTGGAAGCCAGGGATGAAAGCGACGCGCAGCGCCACAAGGCGGAGCAAAAGGAGATCGACCGCGTGACCGCCAGCGCGAAGCGGCTGGCGACCTGGGGCAAGGTTTACGACAACGAAGACCTGGCCCGCAAAGCCAAACAGATGGAAAAACAGGTCGAACGCCTGAAAGAGAGCCAGACCTCGCTCACGGCGGGTAGCCCGTGGACGTTAAGCCTGCGCGGTGACGCGCTGCGGGCAGACCGTCTGCTGGAGATGGAAAACCTCAGCGTCCCGCCTGCGCCAGGGCTACCGCCGCTGTTTAACATCGAAACGGCACGGCTGAAAAGCGGCGATCGCGTGGCGATTGTCGGGCGTAACGGCTGCGGTAAATCGTCGTTAATGAAGCTTATCTGGCGACATTTTACCGATGAACCGGCGGACTGCGGGCTGAAAATCCATCCGCGCGTCTCGCCGGGCTATTACGATCAGACGCTGAACCAGCTCCCGGATGACGCCACGCTGCTTGATGCGCTGGAGCCTTTCGCGCCCGACCCGCAAAACCGGAAGATGGCGCTTATCAGCGCCGGGTTCCCGTGGTCCCGTCACGGGCAGAAAGTCAGCACGCTCAGCGGCGGCGAGCGTTCACGCCTGCTGTTTGTGGGCCTGACGCTCGCCCGCTATAGCCTGCTGATGCTCGATGAGCCAACCAACCATCTGGACATGGAAGGCAAAGAGGCGCTGGCAGAAACGCTGCAGCAGTTTGAAGGTGGCGTGCTGCTGGTCAGCCACGATCGTCAGTTAATTAGCCAAAGCTGCAACCGCTTCTGGCTGATAGAGGACGGTACGCTGAGCGAATGGCACGACGCGGAAGCGGTGTTTGCGCGGCTGCGTGAAAGCGCGGGGCTGGTAATGGCCACTGCGCCCGCTGCCGCCGCGACGGTTCAACCCTCACCGTATGACGATCTGCTTGAACGGCTGGTCGCGCTGGAAACGCTGCTGGCAGACGATCTGGCGCGCAAACCGAAACATCAAAAACCGCAGCTTCAGGCGCAATGGCGTAAAGAGATAGAGGAGATAGAAGCACAGCTGTAAGTCTGCGCCCGGCGAGCGCCTCGCCGGGCCAGCATTTTCCCCCTTAATTATTAGAGGAACGCCGTATTCTTAATCTGAAATCGGATTAAATGATGACATTATGTTGCCGCAGCCTTGCATTACCAGGCTAATGTATTAATCCTTAAGGGGTATTACACCTGCTATGCAGATTCTTATCATGAACAAGGAGATACACATGAAGGCTGCTGTTGTCACTCAGGATCATCAGGTCAATGTCACCGAAAAAACCTTACGCCCGCTGAAGCACGGGGAAGCCCTGCTGAAGATGGAGTGCTGTGGCGTATGCCATACCGATCTTCACGTGAAGAACGGCGATTTCGGCGATAAAACCGGCGTGATCCTGGGCCATGAAGGGATTGGGATCGTCAAAGAGGTCGGCCCTGGCGTGAAATCGCTGAAAGTCGGCGATCGCGCGAGCGTGGCATGGTTTTTTGAAGGCTGTGGCCACTGCGAATACTGTAATACCGGCAACGAAACCCTGTGCCGCGATGTGAAAAACGCCGGTTACTCCGTGGATGGCGGCATGGCGGAAGAGTGCATCGTCACCGCGGATTACGCGGTAAAAGTGCCGGATGGTCTGGATTCGGCGGCGGCCAGCAGCATTACCTGCGCTGGCGTCACCACCTACAAAGCCGTGAAGGTATCGGGTATTAAACCGGGCCAGTGGATTGCCATTTACGGTCTGGGCGGGCTCGGTAACCTCGCGCTGCAGTACGCCAAAAACGTCTTTAATGCCAAAGTCATCGCCCTTGACGTTAACGACGAACAGCTGAAGCTGGCGGCCAGCATGGGCGCGGATTTAACCATCAACTCCCGCAGCGAAGATGCCGCGAAAATTGTGCAGGAAAAAACCGGCGGCGCGCATGCAGCCGTGGTGACGGCCGTGGCAAAAGCGGCGTTTAACTCGGCAGTGGATGCCGTGCGCGCCGGTGGCCGCGTGGTGGCGGTGGGTCTGCCACCGGAAGCCATGAGCCTCGATATTCCACGTCTGGTGCTGGACGGCATTCAGGTGGTCGGCTCCCTGGTCGGCACCCGTCAGGATCTGCAGGAGGCGTTCCAGTTCGCCGCGGAAGGCAAAGTGGTGCCTAAGGTCACGATGCGTCCGATCGAGGACATCAACGCCATCTTCAAAGAGATGGAACAGGGCCAGATCCGTGGCCGTATGGTGATCGACTTACGTTCATAATCGTCCACCTTTCATCACCGCTCCTCTCCGGGGCGGTTTTTTTATAGCCATTTTCCGGCAATCCTTATCTTAATTCCTTTGTTCCCTTGTTTTCCCCCGCGCCCGATGATGAATCCGACGCTAACAAGAAGATAACAAAGGAATTCACCATGCAAACCCCATTTCGTCTGCCGCTGCTGACGGCGTTAATTCTGACGACCACCGCAGCCTGGGCCGCTGATGCGCCCGTCAAAGGCGGCACGCTGATTTATCTGGAGCAACAGGCCCACACCAACCTCTATCCGCCTGCCGGTGGCTTTTACCCCAACGGCGGCATTCTGAACCAGATCACCGACAAACTGACCTGGCAGAACCCGAAAACGTTACAGGTTGAGCCCTGGGTGGCCGAAAGCTGGACCACCAACGCCGATAAAACCGAATACACCTTTAAACTTCGTCCCGGTATCACCTTCTCCGACGGCACGCCGCTGGACGCAAACGCCGTAGCGAAAAACTTTGATACCTACGGCTTAGGTAACAAAGCGCAGCGTCTACCGGTGTCCGAAGTGATCAATAACTACGATCGCAGCGAGGTGGTCGACCCGCTGACCGTCAAGTTCTACTTCAAAAAACCGTCGCCGGGTTTCCTGCAGGGCACTGCCACCATTGGCTCGGGTCTGGTCTCGCTCAGCACCCTGAAACGCAACTTTGAAGAGCTGGGGGATGCGCGCCACATCATTGGCTCCGGCCCGTTTGTGGTGAAAGACGAAAAGCTGGGGCGCGAAGTGACGCTTGAAGCCCGCAAAGATTACCAGTGGGGGCCAAAAAATCTGCCGCAGCAGGGTCCGGCCAATCTGGACGGCATCAAGTTTATCGTCACCCAGGAAGACAGCGTGCGCATCGGCGCTCTGCTGGCCGGTCAGGCGGATTTTATTCGTCAGGTACAGGCGTATGACGAAAAGCAGGCCACCGATCAGGGCTATAAAATCTATGCTGCCCCGACGCGTGGGGTGAACGACAGCATCAGCTTCCGCCCGGACAACCCGCTGGTTTCCGACGTTCGCGTTCGCCAGGCGCTGCTGCACGCCACCAATGCGAAACAGGTGGTCGAGACCCTCTTCTCGGCTAACTATCCGCAGGCGAAGTCCGTGATTGCCGGTTCTGCCGCAGGCTTTGTCGATCTCAGCGATAAACTGACCTTTGACCCGGCAAAAGCCAACCAGCTGCTCGATGAGGCAGGCTGGAAAGCAGGCAGCGACGGCATTCGCGCGAAAGACGGCCAGCGGCTGGCGCTGACGGTCTATGAATCATTGCCGCAGCCGCAAAACAAAGAGGTGCTGCAGCTGGTTGCCCAGCAGTGGCGGCAGGTGGGCGTGGCCCTGAGCGTCAAGGCTGGTGACGCAGGCAGCCGCACGCTGGATAACCTTGACCCGCTGAAAACCCCGTTAACCGTCTCCGAAGTCGGCCGCGCCGATCCGGATGTGGTGAAGAGTATGTTCTACCCCGCTAACCGCGACGCGCTGCTGCAAAAAGGCGGCTCCAGCGACAAGGTTAAAAACTTTCGCGACGACAAGCTGAATGCGCTGCTGGTGAACATCTCTGCGGAAGTCGATCCGCAAAAACGCCTGCAGCTGACGGGCGACGCCCAGCGTTATCTGCTGGATAACGCCTACGTCATCCCGATCTTCGAGGAGCCGCAGGTCTTTGCCGGCGCCCCGTGGCTGAAAGGCGTGAATTTCGAAGCGGTAGGCCGCCCGTCGTTCTACGGCGCGTGGATTGAGAAACACTGAGGAGCTGACGATGCGCCACGCACTTCTTCAACGTTTCGGACATGGGCTGCTGGTGCTGTGGGCCGCCTTTACCCTCTCGTTCGTGTTGCTCCAGGTTCTGCCGGGCGACGCGGTGCTGATTAAATTTCAGAACCCGGACCTGGGCTTAAGCCCGGCGCAAATCGAGGAGATGCGCGTGGCCTACGGCGCGGACAGTCCGCTGTGGCAGCAGTACGGCCATACGCTGCTGGCGATGCTGCGCGGCGATTTCGGCTATTCGTTACAGGCAGGCGTGCCGGTCAGTGAGCTGATTGCCAGCAATCTGCCGGATACCCTGAGCCTCGCCCTGCCCGCCTTTTTACTCGCGGTTGTGCTGGCCTTCGCACTGGCCTTTGCGTCGCGGCTACCGGGCCTGCGCTGGTTGAGCAATACCTTCCAGTCTCTGCCGGTCCTGTTTATCTCCTTACCGACGTTCTGGCTGGGGATTGCCCTGATCCAGCTTTTTTCTTTTCAACTGCGGCTGATCCCGGTGATTAACCCGACGCCGTTGCAGGGGCTGATCCTGCCCATCGTCACCGTCGCCATCCCCATCTCCGCCCCGCTGGCACAAATCCTGATGCGCAGCCTGGACCAGGTGGCGACCCAGCCGTTTGTCGCCGTTGCCCGGGCCAAAGGGCTGAGTGAAACCGCCGTCCTGTGGCGTCACGTGACCGGCAACGCCCTGCTGCCGGTGCTGAATATTGCCGGGCTGCTGCTGGGCGAGCTGATTGCCGGTGCGCTGATCACCGAAACCGTTTTTGGCCGCAGCGGGCTGGGGCAACTGACCCAGCAGGCGGTCAATAACCAGGACATCGCCGTGCTTCAGGCGGTGGTGATGATTTCCGCGCTCGGTTTTGTCCTGATCAATCTGCTGGTGGATCTGCTGATGCCGCTGCTGGATCCCCGGCTGCAACCCCTTTCCGGAGGTGCTTCATGAGTCTGGTCGATTACGCTGCCGCCGCGCGTAAACGCGTCCCCGCCTGGCAGGGCGTCGCGTGGCAGCCCGGACTGTGGCTGGCATGGGCGGTCATTGTGATTGCGATTTTCGCCGCCGTGGCGCCGGGCCTGTTAACCCACTACAGCCCGATTGAGGGCATCGCGGGCGCACAGCGCCTGGCCCCTCAGGCCGGCCACTGGCTCGGCACCGATCAGCTTGGCCGCGATGTTTACACCCGTATTGTATATGGTGCGTCCCACTCCCTGAGCGCGGCGCTGGCCGCCGTCACGATGGGTCTGCTGGTGGGCACCGGTTTAGGGGTGGTTGCCGGGGCGTTCGCCGGACGCGTTGAGTCTTTCCTGATGCGTTTTGTCGACGTGCTGCTCTCCATCCCGTCCCTGCTGCTCTCGCTGACGGTGATCATTCTGCTCGGGTTTGGCACCGTTAATGCCGCAATTGCCGTGGGCGTGGCTTCCATTGCCAGCTTCGCCCGCCTCGCGCGCGGTGAAGTGGTGCGCATCCGCCATACGGATTATGTGGAGGCGGCGTTTGGCAGCGGCGGGACGTTCCTGGCGGTGCTGTGGCGACATATCCTGCCTAACGCCTTAACCGCCGTCCTCGCCTTTGCCACGCTGCAGTTTGGTCAGGCCATCCTGGCACTCTCCACGCTGAGCTTTCTCGGCTACGGCACCCCGCCGCCCGTGCCGGAATGGGGCTTATTGATTGCCGAAGGCCGTAACTATCTCTCTACCGCCTGGTGGTTAACCACCTTCCCCGGTGTGGTGGTCATCGCCGTCGTGCTGGCGACCAACCGAATCAGCCAGCAGTTCAGCGGAGGCCTGAAATGACCGTACTCTCGGTAGAAAACCTGACCCTTAGTTACCGTACCGCGCGCCAGTGGCGGGAGGTAGTGCATAACGTTAGCTTCACGCTTCGTCGGGGGGAAATGCTGGCGCTTGTCGGTGAATCCGGCTCCGGCAAAACGACCACGGCGCAGGCGATCATCGGTCTGCTGGCCGACAACGCCCGGCGTGATGCGGGAAAAATCGTGCTCAACGGTGAGGAGATAAGCCAGTGGTCCGCTAAGCGTCTTGATACCCTCCGCGGGGCCCGCATCAGCCTGGTACCGCAGGATCCGGGAAATTCGCTCAATCCGGTAAAAACCATCGGCGCGCAGGTTGGCGAAATTATTCAGCTGCACCAAAAGGTAAAGGCACTCCAGCGCGACGAGCAGGTGCTCGCCCTGCTGACTAAGGTCGGCCTAAGCCATCCCGAGCAGCGCATGAAACAGTATCCCCATCAGCTCTCCGGCGGGATGAAACAGCGGGTGTTGATTGCCATCGCGATAGCGCTGCGCCCGGACGTCATCATTGCCGACGAGCCCACCAGCGCGCTGGACGTCACCGTACAAAAACGCATTCTTGACCTGCTGGATCGCCTGCGCCGGGAATCGGGGACCGCCGTCCTGTTTGTTACCCACGATCTGGCTCTGGCCGCTGAGCGCGCGGACCGGCTGCTGGTTTTCCGCGATGGTGAGGTTCAGGAGCAGGGAAACACCGCCGATATCGTCCGTACGCCGCAGCACGCCTACACCCGCCAGCTGCTGAGCGATCTCCAGGGCCAGCGCCTGACCATCGCCCCGGTGGCCGGTCTGCCGCTTGCGTCACCGGCCATTCGCGCCCGCGCCATTAGCAAACGTTTCTCGCTGGGCAAAGGCCATCAGCTGCAGGCGCTGGATCAGGTGACGTTCGACGTCAGGCGTGGCAGCACGCATGCCCTGGTGGGTGAATCGGGCTCCGGGAAAACCACCCTTGCCCGTATTTTGCTGGGCTTTGAACAGGCCGACAGCGGGCAGGTCATTATTGACGATATTGATGCCACCACGCTCAGCCGCGAGGCCCGTCGCCAGCTGCGCCAGAAGATCCAGTTTGTCTACCAGAACCCGTTTGCCTCGCTCGACCCGCGTCAGACCCTGTTTGAGATTATCGAAGAGCCGCTGAAGAACTTTTCCCGCCTGCGCAAAGCGGAGCGCAAAATCCGGGTGGAGACCGTGGCGCAGCGGGTGGCCTTGCCCGTCGACCTCCTGACCCGTACCGCCCGCGAGCTGTCAGGCGGGCAGCGCCAGCGCGTGGCCATCGCCCGGGCGCTGATCCTGGAGCCGACCATTCTGGTGCTGGACGAAGCCACCTCCGCGCTGGATGTCACCGTTCAGGCGCAGATCCTGGCGTTGCTGCAGCAACTGCAGCAGCAGCTGGGGTTGACCTATCTCTTCATTACGCACGATCTCTCCACCGTGCGCCGGATCGCTCACAGCGTCACGGTGCTGCGCAGCGGTCAGGTGGTTGAGCACGGTGACGTCGGAACCTTGTTCGCTGCGCCGCAGAACGCCTATACCCGCGAACTGATTGACGCCATTCCCCATTTTTCACCCGCTACAGAGGAGTTCGCATGACGCGAAAACGCCTGGGGTTTTTCACCCGCCTGCTTGACGATGCCACACCGAAGGCGCGCTATCGTCTGGCAACTGAACAGATCCGCCACGCTGAACGCCACGGCTTTGACAGCGCGTGGATTGCGCAGCACCACTTCCATGAAAGTGAAGGCGGTTTGCCGTCGCCATTGCTGTTCCTGGCCCACGTTGCGGCGCATACCGAAACCATCCGTCTGGGCACAGCCATTATTACCCTGCCGATGGAAAACCCGCTGCGCGTGGCGGAAGATGCCGCGGTGCTTGATTTACTCGCCGATGGACGTCTTGAAGTCGGGCTGGGGTCAGGCGGCACGCCCACCTCATTCCTGCCGTTCGGCCTGACGTTTGAGGCGCGCGCAGCCGCGTTTGCCGAGAACCTGCACGTGCTCCAGAGCGCCTGGCGTGGGGATTCGCTCGCCCATCCGGATAACCACTTATACCCACCGGCACCGCAACTGGCGGAGCGCATCTGGATTGCCACCTTCTCCGTGGAGGGGGCCGTGCGGGCAGCCCAGGCCGGACACGGCTTAATGCTCTCACGCACGCAGCCGCGCCCGGCAGACCAGCCTGATCTCACGCTCGACGCTATCCAGAACCCGATTGTGGATGCCTACCTTGAGGCGCTACCGGCAGGCATCGCGCCGCGTATACTCGCCTCACGCACCGCGTTCGTCGCCGACAGCGATGACTATGCGCTGAAAGTAGCGACGCCGGGTCTCACGAAACAGGCACAGCAGCATCGCGCTGCCGGACACGCGGTTAAAGGTGACACCGTCACGGATTATCGTCGTCAGTTTGACGCCCATATCGGTTCGCCCGACACGGTATTGCGCTCACTGCACGCCGATTCCATTCTCAGGCGCGCCACGGATATCTCGTTCCAGGTCCATTCGGTCGAGCCCACGCACCGCGACACCCTACGCTCCATTGAGCTGATTGCCGAACATATTGCCCCCCACATTCTTTGAGGAGAGACCTATGTCATTAAGTCAGGATATTCTTGCCGAGCTGGCGGAAATTAAACCCGGTTCCCCTCTGGCAGAGGCGCGCGCCACGCGGGACGCCGCCACGCGCCATGCGCAGGGCAGCTATGAAATCCTCTTTAGCCAGCAGGATGAAGATTTTGCACTCGACGAGCGTTTCGCCGTGGCGGCGAAAGTGGCCAGGTGGCACAACGCGGAGGCGCTGGCCGCGCACTACGCGGGGTTTGGCCTGGCTGACCCGACTTCAGACCGCCTGACCCCGGCGCTGAACTTCGCGCGCCTGCTGACCTTCTCCCCCGTTGAAGCCACGCCGGCGGCGCTAAAGGCGCTGACCCAGGCAGGATGGAGCAAGGATGGCATTGTCACCCTGGCGCAGCTTATCGCGTTTGTCAGCTTCCAGAGTCGACTGATCGCCGGACTGCGTCTGCTTAACGACAGGCCCGTTGCCACAAGCGATGCACCGGTGGCCGCGGGTATCTGGCATACAACGCCAACCACGGTCACCGGGAAGGCGGCACCCGTTGCCTTCACCCAGCAGGAGCTGGGCTGGGAGCCATGGATAGCCGCCAAACCGCTGGCGGAGTTCCGTGACGATGAGGTGGCGATCCTGGCGAAATTTGGCCACACGGACTCCGACTATTTCCGCCTGCTGGGGCGCAACCTGCCGGTGCTTGAACAGCGGACGCTGACGGATAAAGGGATTTTTTATACGCCGGGAGGATTGCCGCGCGCCGAGCGTGAGCTGGCTGCAACGGTCGCCAGTAAAATCAACGGCTGCATCTACTGCGCATCTGTCCATGCGCGTAAAGCCAGCCAGCTCTCTAAGGATGACGACGCGGTGGAAGCACTGCTGGCGGTACGTCCCGGGCAATCCCTCAGTGAGGGACAGTCTGCACGCTGGCAGGCGGAAATTAACTTCGCGGCGGCGCTGTCGGTTACACCGCCTGCCGCCACGCCGCTGCACCTTGCCGCCCTGGAAAAAGAGGGGCTGGATACCTTAGCGCAGCTTGACCTGGTGCAGTCCGCGGCGTTCTTCGCCTGGGCCAACCGCCTGATGCTGACCCTCGGCGAGCCCTGGCTTGCCTGACCCGTTTCAGGCTAGCGCGCGAGCGTTAGCCTGAGCCTCTCTGGCCCGCAGATAACCGTAGATCAGCAGCGCACTCATGGCCGAAAACGAGAGGAACGCCGCAGGCAGCGTGACGTAGCGCCAGCTAAAGCCGAGGGTAATCATCATTCCGCCGAAGTACGCACCAATGGCGCTGCCGAGATTAAACGCCATCTGCCCGCCCGCGGCCCCCAGCATCTCCCCGCCCTTCGCATTTTGCAGCAGCAGGATTTGCAGCGGCGCAGAGAGCGCGAACAGCCCGGCGCAGCAGATAAAGCCCATCACCAGCGAGGCCGTTTTCAGTTCGCCAAAGGCGAAAAGCAGCAGCAGCGAGGCGACAATCACCATGTCGGTGGTGGCCGCAATGCGCAGCGGACTAAAACGCCCCGAGAGCTTACCGCTCAGCAGATTGCCCAACACCATACCCAGGCCCATCAGCATCATGATGAGGGTCATCGCCCCTTCTTCGATGCCCGATACGTTGACCATAAACGGTTTAACGAAGCTGAACCAGGCAAACACGCCGGCGTTGCCAAACATCGTGGCGGCAAAAATCAGCCAGGGTTCGGGTTTCTTCAGAAACTGGAACTGCTCGGTCAATTTAATTTCTGATTTGTCATGGATATCCGGCACCCAGAGCAGCACCGAAAGGATCACCAGCGCATTGAACGCGGCAATCACGAAAAAGGTATAGCGCCAGCTGAACTGATGCCCAAGCCAGGTGCCCAGCGGAACGCCCATCAGGTTGGCCACCGTCATACCAGCAATCATCCCGGCCACCGCAACCGTCACCTTCCCCGGTGGCGCAATTTTCGAGAGGATAATTGCCCCGACGCCGAAAATCGCGCCGTGAGGGAATCCTGAAATTAAGCGTCCCGTCGCCAGCCAGAAATAGGTCGTTGAAAAGGTAAACAGGGTATTTCCGACGGCGGACATCGCCACCAGAAACAGCAGCGTGGTTTTTAACGAGAATTTGCCGGAAAACAGCGCCACAATCGGCGCGCCGATGACGACGCCGAAGGCATAAAACGAAATCATATTTCCCGCGGAGGGAATGGAGATACCCGTGTCCAGCGCCAGTTCGGTCAGGACACCCATAATGCCAAATTCAGCCATGCCCAGGCCAAAGGTGCTCAGCGCTAATGAGAAAATTGTCTTTTTCATACCACAACCACGTGTGAAAAATTCGCAGCGGGCATTATTGAACAATCTTGTATGGTGAGCCAGTTCAAATCAGCTGGCTGACACGTTAATCCATTCATTCAGGTGGATTACACTTAATAGTGCGGCCTCGCTTTTTCCCCGCCGGACAACCTGAGGATGACAATCATGGGAAGCAAAAAGAAAACCAGTGTCGCTGTTGATGTCGAAATAAATACACCGCTTAAAAACAAAGAGTATGAAAAAGAGCTCCGCCGCCTGCACGTTGAATTGGTTAAGCTCCAGCAGTGGGTCGTCGCCAAAGGATTAAAAGTGTGTATCGTTTTTGAAGGTCGCGACGGCGCCGGTAAAGGCGGCACCATTAAAGCGATCACCGAGCGCGTCAGTCCTCGCGTATTTCGCGTAGTTGCCCTCCCAGCCCCGACGGAAAAAGAAAAAAGCCAGCTCTACTTCCAGCGCTATGTGCCGCATCTGCCTTCGGCTGGCGAAATCGTGATCTTCGATCGCAGCTGGTACAACCGTGCGGGCGTGGAGCGGGTAATGGGATTCTGCACGGAGGAACAGGTTGAGAAATTTTTGGATGGCGCGCCGGTCATGGAAAAAGCGATGGTCGATGCCGGCATTATCCTGCTGAAATACTGGCTGGAGGTGACGCCGAAGGAGCAGGAGCGACGCCTGCGCGACCGGATTAACGATGGTCGTAAGATCTGGAAGCTTTCGCCGATGGACATTAAGTCCTTTAACCTGTGGGACGAGTACACTCTCGCACGCGACGCCATGTTTGAAGCCACCGATACCGCCTGGGCGCCGTGGTTTGTGGCGCGTTCAGAAGATAAAAAACGCGTGCGCCTGAATATTATTTCGCACCTGCTTTCGCAGATCCCGTATAAAGAACTGCATGTTGAAAAGGTCGATTTACCGAAACGGAAAATAGGTAAAGTGAAGCCAACGAAATATCCGTTCCGGTATGTGGAAGAGCGGTTTTGATATAACTGGAAGGCGGCTCGCAGAATGTAGATTACCAGGGGAAACGGTATTGTTTTTTGTTGGCTGCGGTTGATAATGGCCGCACCAACAATGGAGGTAAAAATGAAACATACCGCAGAAACAAAACAGGGTCAGAACATCTCATCGCGTAAGCCCTGTTGTCATGCTGAACAAAGCGCTGCCAGACGACATCAGCTATCAGAAGAAGATGGTGCATTTATACAGGCAATGAATGAGTTTGTAGAGAAACATGGAACGATTACTGATGATGATTTTTTCAGGGTGCTTTAATGCTGAGACAATTCAACGTTTATCGTAATACGTCTGCCGCCACCCGGGACAGGCTTCCTTACTATATGCTTATTCAGGATGATTGCTATGATGACCTTGCCACACGTGTAATCGTACCTCTTGCCAGAAATAACAGACTACCGTTATGGCAGAGCCAATTGGCTCCTGGCGTTAATATCGATTTTGAAACGCTACTGATTTATTCGCCAATGATAACGAATATTAATAATCAAAAAATTAATCCTGAAAATTTTGTGTGCAATTTACGTCACGCACGTCATGACGTTATAGCGGCAATCGATCGTTTACTCACTAACACATGACGTAAGGCCTGCAGGGTAGCGCAGCGCCGCCGGGCACAGCCGACGGCGCAGGTCTTACTTCAATCCTTCCGTACTTTCCTGTTTCGCTTCCAGCCGCTCCACATCACGATACCAGCGCGGGTGATGTTTCTGCGCCCAGCGACGACTCACCTTCCCTTCAATCATCCCTTTAATCGAGCCTTTCACCCAGAACGCCATATACATATGGATCAGAATGGCATGGATCAGAATGATGGCTGACGTCGCGTGGATAAGCAGCGCGTAGCGCACCACCTGAATCGGGAAATATGGCGCGAAATAGGGTCGCCAGATCATTACCCCGGTCACCAGCAGCACAAAAATCATGCTCATGATGGTCCAGAACATCATTTTCTGCCCGGCATTGTATTTCCCCACTTTCGCGACGTGATGCTCGTTGCCCTTCAGGACTTCAACAATCCCTTTCACCCACGGAATGTCCTGCTTGTCCGGGATATTGTGATGAACAAAGCGCACGAACATAAACATCAGCACCACGAAAATCAGCACCCCGAAGAACGGGTGCAGAATGCGCCCCATCTGCGGGGTACCGAAGGTTTCGGTTAGCCACTGCAGCGTCGGGAAGAAGAACGAAATCCCCGACACCGCCACCAGGAAGAAGCAGATCACAACCGTCCAGTGACAGGCGCGGTCGATAAACTTTGTGCGCACAATCATTTTCGACTTACTCATGATGCTCCTCCTCGTCATCCACCTCTTTGTTTGGCCCGATACCGATATAGTGATAGATAAGCCCCGCAAAGGTGGCGATAAAGCCCGCCGCAGAGAGCGGTTTAAGCGCCCCTTTCCACAGGTTAATGGACGTATCGATAGCCGGATCCTTCGGCAGATTGTGGTAAAGCGCCGGCTGGTCGTTATGGTGCAGCACATACATCACGTGCGTACCGCCCACGCCCTGCGGGTTATAGATGCCCGCATTTTCATAGCCGCGTGCTTTCAGCTTATCCACCCGCGCCTGAGCCACATCCAGCATCTCTTTTTTGGTGCCAAAGTGAATGGCGCCGGTAGGACACGTCTTCACGCAGGCAGGCTCCTGTCCTACGCTGACCCGATCCACGCACAGAGTACATTTGTATACCCGGTTATCCTCTTTATTGAGTCGCGGCACATTGAACGGACAGCCCGCAATGCAATAGCCACAGCCGATGCAGTTGTCCTGCTGGAAGTCGACGATCCCGTTGGCGTACTGAATAATCGCCCCGGCGGACGGGCACGCCTTCAGGCAGCCCGGATCCTCACAGTGCATACAGCCGTCTTTACGGATCAACCACTCCAGCCTGCCGTTCTGTTCGGTTTCGCTAAAGCGCATCACCGTCCAGGACTTAGCGCTCAGATCCGCCGGGTTGTCATAAACCCCGACGCAGTGTCCCACCTCGTCGCGGATATCGTTCCACTCCGAACAGGCCACCTGGCAGGCCTTACAGCCCACGCAGGAGGAGACATCGATCAGCTTGGCGACCTCTGCCTTGTAATCCCGTGCGCGAGGCGCAGGGGTTATCGGGTTGGTCGCGGAGCGTTTAATCACGTCTTGTGTTTCCATCGCCATTTACTCGCTCCTTATGCTTTCTCGATGTTGACCAGAAACGCCTTGTACTCTGGCGTTTGCGAGTTGGCATCGCCGACGTTCGGCGTCAGGGTATTGGCGATGTAGCCTTTCTGCGCCACCCCTTCAAAACCCCAGTGCAGCGGGATACCAACGGTTTCCACCTCTTGACCATTCACGTTCAGCGTCTGCAGACGACGCGTCACCACCGCCACCGCGCGAATAAAGCCTCGCTTGCTGCTCACCTTCACCCGGTCGCCGTTGGCGATCCCTTTCGCTTTCGCCAGCGTTTCGCTTATCTCCACAAACTGTTCCGGCTGTGCGATAGCGTTGAGCCGCGCATGCTTGGTCCAGGTGTGGAAATGCTCGGTCAGGCGGTAGGTTGTCCCCACGTACGGGAATTTGTCCTTTTTGCCTAAGCGCAGCACATCGTCTTCGTAGATACGCACCACCGGGCTTGAGATGACGTTCGGGTGCAGCGGGTTTGTCCCCAGCGGCGTTTCCATCGGCTCGTAGTGCTCCGGGAACGGCCCTTCCGCCAACTTGTCGAGGGCAAACAGGCGCCCCAGCCCTTCCGGCTGCATGATAAATGGCCCGGTGTTGCTGCCCGGCGCGGCGGTGTTGTAGTCCGGGATATCATTCCCCGTCCACTTCGCCCCGTTCCACTCGATCAGCATGCGCTTCGGATCCCACGGCTTGCCGTTGATATCTGCGGACGCACGGTTGTACAGCACGCGACGGTTAAGCGGCCACGCCCAGGCCCAGCCCAGCGTGTTACCCAGCCCGGACGGGTCAGCGTTATCACGGTTGGCCATCTGGTTACCTTGCTCCGTCCAGCAGCCGGCGTAGATCCAGCAGGAGGACGCCGTCGTCCCGTCGTCGCGCAGCAGCGCGAAGCTGTTCAACAGCTGGCCTTTTTTCGCCACCAGGGCGCCGTTGGCGTCATAAAGATCCGCCAGCGCCACGCCGTTGTTCTCTTTCGCGACCTCTTCGGACTCAGGGCGATCCGGCTGCTTGTAGCTCCAGCTCATCTTCAGCAGCGGTTCAGCGCCTTTGCCGCCTTCGGTGCGGTACATCTCGCGCAGGCGATGGTAAATCCCGGCCAGGATCTCGCCGTCGTTACGTGCTTCACCCGGCGCATCCTGACCTTTCCAGTGCCATTGCAGCCAGCGGCCGGAGTTGGCGATGGAGCCGTCCTCCTCCGCAAAACAGGTGGACGGCAGGCGGAACACTTCGGTCTGAATCGACGCCGGATCGACATCGTTCGCTTCCCCATGGTTCTGCCAGAAAGTGGAGGTCTCGGTCACCAGCGGATCGATAACCACCATGTACTTCAGCTTGCTCAGGCTACGAACCACTTTGTTTTTGTCCGGGAACGAGGCCACCGGGTTAAAGCCCTGGCAGATGTACCCCGTGACGTCGCCTTTATCCATCATGTTGAAATACCTGATGACGTCGTAAGCCTGGTCCCACTTCGGTAACCACTCAAAGCCCCAGTCGTTCTCTTTCTGCGCCGCATCGCCGTAGAAGGATTTCATCAGGCTGACGTAGAACTTCGGATAGTTGCTCCAGTAGTTCACCTGGTCCGGCAGCGTCGCTTTTGGCGTGTTCGCCGCCAGGTACGTTTGCAGATCCGCCTGCTTTTCAGACGGCAGCGTCAGGTAGCCTGGCAGGCTGGTGGAGAGCAGGCCAAGGTCGGTCAGGCCCTGAATATTGGAGTGACCGCGCAGGGCATTCACGCCGCCGCCCGCCATGCCCATATTGCCGAGCAGCAGCTGGATCATCGCCATGGTGCGGATGTTCTGCGCGCCAACGGTATGCTGCGTCCAGCCCAGCGCATACAGGAACGTCGTGGTTCTGTCTGCGGCACTGGTGGAGGCCAGCACGTCACACACTTTCAGGAAGTCCGCTTTCGGCGTGCCGCAGATGTTCTCCACCACGTCCGGCGTGTAGCGTGACACGTGCTGTTTCAGCAGGTTCCATACGCAGCGCGGATGCGTCAGCGTTTCATCGCGCATCGCGTAGCCGTTTTCATCGAACTGATAGTTCCATGAGGACTTATCGTACTGGCGTTTTTCGGCGTCATAGCCGCTAAACAGGCCGTCCTCAAAGGCAAAATCATCCCGCACCAGCAGGTTCGCGTTGGTGTAGTGCTTAACGTATTCCGCGTTAATTTTGTTGTTTTCTATCAGGTACCGCAGAACGCCAGAGAGGAACGTAATGTCCGTCCCGGAGCGAATCGGCGCATAAATATCCGCCACCGATGCCGTACGCGTAAAACGCGGATCGACGACGATAAGCGTCGCATCGTTATTGTTTTTCGCTTCCATCGCCCAGCGGAAGCCCACCGGATGAGCCTCAGCGGCATTTCCGCCCATCACCACCACGACGTTTGCGTTTTTGATATCAACCCAGTGGTTGGTCATCGCACCGCGACCAAATGTTGGAGCAAGACTTGCTACCGTTGGTCCGTGTCAGACGCGCGCCTGGTTGTCTACCGCCAGCATGCCGAGAGAGCGCACAAATTTTTGCGTCAGCATGCCGGTTTCATTACTTGCCGCAGAGGCACACAGCATGCCGGTCGAAAGCCAGCGGTTGACCGTCACGCCCTGCGCGTTCTTTTCAATAAAGTTGGCGTCGCGGTCGGCTTTCATTAATCTGGCAATACGAGAGAAGGCCTCATCCCAGGAGATACGCTGCCATCTGTCTGAGCCTGGCGCGCGGTATTCCGGGTAGCGCAGGCGGTTGTCGCTGTGAACGTAGTCCAGCAGCCCCGCTCCTTTCGGGCACAGCGCCCCGCGACTCACCGGATGGTCCGGGTCCCCTTCAATGTGGTAAATCGCTTCTCTGGCGTTCTTCGCGCCATCGCCCAGGCTATACATTAAAAGCCCACAACCTACGGAGCAGTATGTGCAGGTGTTACGGATCTCTTTTGCGCGCAGCAGCTTATAGTTGCGTGCCTGAGCCAGTGCCATTTTGGGAGCAAACCCCAGCATAGCGGCTGTTGTTCCGGCCATACCGCCCGCGCAGATTTTGAAAAATTGTCTGCGGCTGACGTCCATTGTTGTCCTCGTTATCTGATAAGACTTCGTGGCGCAAACTAACAGCAAAGCCCCTGATTTTTTTGCGTCAAATCAAGGTCGCCTGCCTTCACCCCCTTAATAGTCACTGCCGTTACGGTTAAATACCTCTTTTTGATTAACAGCTTAAGAGAATAATTCGCGACAGCGTCAGGATGAATGCGCTACATTTTCCCTTTGTTTTTTAGCAATGGCGAAGTCATGGACAGAAAGAGAGCAACGCTTATTGGGCTGGCGGCAATACTGTTATGGAGCACCATGGTCGGCCTTATTCGCAGCGTGAGCGAAGGGCTGGGGCCGGTAGGCGGTGCGGCGATGATATACACCCTCAGCGGATTACTGTGTCTGGTGACGGTAGGATTTCCTGATATCAGACGATTTTCGTCCCGGTACCTTATTGCGGGCAGCGTTCTGTTTGTCAGCTACGAAATATGTCTGGCGCTGTCGCTGGGCTATGCCGCCACGCGATCGCAGGCCATTGAGGTCGGTATGGTCAATTACCTCTGGCCAAGCCTGACCATTGTTTTCGCTATTTTGTTCAACGGACAAAAATCCACCCTGTGGGTGATCCCGGGGTTAGCCATCTCATTACTGGGAGTCTGCTGGGTATTAGGCGGTGAACAGGGATTACACCTTGATGAAATAACCCGCAATATCATCTCCAGCCCGCTGAGCTATGCGCTGGCATTTGCCGGGGCATTTATCTGGGCGGCCTACTGTACCGTTACGCGTAAATTTGCGCAGGGGCAAAACGGTATCACGCTGTTTGTGTTGCTGACCGCACTGAGTTTGTGGGTGAAATATGCCCTGAGTGAACAGCCCGATATGGTATTCACCCTTCCGGTGGTGGTGAAACTTGTGATGTGCGGGGTTGCCCTTGGTCTGGGTTATGCCGCCTGGAATATTGGCATTCTTCACGGGAACGTCACGATACTGGCGGCCATTTCCTATTTTACCCCGGTCCTTTCAGCCGCGCTTGCCGCCGCCGTGCTGAGTTCGCCCCTCTCCTTCTCCTTCTGGCAAGGCGCGCTGATGGTCTGCGCCGGGTCATTACTCTGCTGGTACGCGACAAAACAATAATGTCGATTTTGCTGTCGGGTTATATTCAGCCCGACAACAAATTATTAACATAATTTTAATATCAACACGCCAGAATTCTCTTCAGGACACCCGGACAGGTATTTATATTCTGTTTATATTATCGCCCTTTCGTAAATACACGTTGTCTGTTATTGACACAAATTGACACCGCTGCGTGATTAGTTCCTTGCAAATACTCACCTTTTTAATAGCACGAAGTGCAATAGTATGTTTCTGTGTATTTCCGCTAACACCTCGGAAATGCCGTAGATTTAGAGCCATAAGACAAGGCTAACAGCGTCTCCATGTGCTGTTTTTGCAAGATAAAGAACGAAAATATCGATAATTACCGTATTTTATAAAACCGCGACGAAACTATACTGATCGCAATAAATCTCCCTGAAAATTGCGCAAATACCCACCAATTCATTCACTATCACGCTCATTAATCCGATCTCGATCACACTAACTGAAATTATTGCTAATAATTTGAAACTTATTATTGAAAGGCGACTACAAGATTTTTAAAAATAACATGCCATTGACGATCAGCCTCGTTTAGAAATCGTTCAAAGTGGCTCAGGAAATACTGAAGAAAATTATAAGGAATATTTAAGATGAAACTTAAATTAGTTGCAGTGGCAGTGACTTCCATGTTGGCAGCAGGCGTTGTAAACGCGGCTGAAGTTTATAACAAAGACGGTAACAAGCTGGATCTGTACGGTAAAGTGACAGGTCTGCACTATTTCTCTGACGATAGCGATAACGACGGCGACAAAACTTACGTTCGTCTGGGCTTCAAAGGCGAAACTCAGATCAACGATCAGCTGACCGGTTACGGCCAGTGGGAATATGAGTTCAAAGGCAATCGTTCTGAATCTCAGGGCTCTGACGGCAACAAAACCCGTCTGGCCTTCGCAGGTCTGAAATTCAACGAATTCGGTTCTTTCGACTACGGTCGTAACTACGGTGTTGCTTACGACATCGGCGCATGGACTGACGTTCTGCCAGAGTTCGGTGGCGATACCTGGACTCAGACTGATGGCTTTATGACTGGCCGTACGACTGGCGTTGCAACCTACCGTAACACCGACTTCTTCGGTCTGGTTGACGGTCTGAACGTTGCCGCTCAGTACCAGGGTAAAAACGACCGTAATGACATCACCGAAGCGAACGGTGACGGCTGGGGTCTGTCTTCTACCTATGAAATGGACGGCTTCGGTGTGGGTGCAACCTACGCGAAATCTGACCGTACTGACCGTCAGGTTGCTGCAGGTCGCGTTGCAAACACCGTTAACGCTGGCGGTGAAAACGCAGAAGTATGGGCTGCTGGCCTGAAATACGATGCGAACAACATCTACCTGGCAACCACCTACTCTGAAACCCGCAACATGACCAACTTCGGTGATGGTTATATCGCGAACAAAGCACAGAACTTTGAAGTTGTTGCTCAGTACCAGTTCGACTTCGGCCTGCGTCCATCCATCGCTTACCTGAAATCCAAAGGTAAAGACCTGGGTTCATACGGCGACCAGGATCTGGTTGAATACGTTGACGTTGGCGCGAGCTACTACTTCAACAAAAACATGTCTACCTATGTTGATTACAAAATCAACCTGGTTGACGACAACAGCTTCACCAAAGCAACTGGCGTAGCGACCGATAACATCGTCGCTGTAGGTCTGACCTACCAGTTCTAAGATATGCCACGCCAGAAAGCCAGCCCATGTGGCTGGCTTTTTTTATACGGATTTCTGGCGTCAAAAAGGAGTACGCCATGCATATTTTCAAAGGACGCTGCTTGTGCGGAATGAGTCAATTCAGCGTGAGCCTCAACAATTTCGACGTGGTCGCCTGCCACTGTACGCAATGCCAGAAGTGGTCCGGGGGGATCGCCATGTATGTGGAGGCGTCGGGCCAGCCGCTTGTCGAGCAGGACTCCATCGCCCCTTCTCATTTCAGTTCATCGGATCGTGGGGAGCGCGGGTTTTGCCCCGGCTGCGGCTGCCCACTGTGGTTCAAACTGACTTCAGCTTCGCGCTATTTCATTCCCTGGACACTGCTTGAGATGAGCGAAGATGAGCGACGTCGGCTGGTGCTGGCAGCAGAAATCTATACCGAAACCCAACCGGCGTTTTTTGGTCTGACCGGGCAATACGCGCGCTACACCGGCGCAGAAATTGAAGCGCTGGATAAACACTGCCTGCTTACGCTGTAACAGGATGAACACCGGCTTCCCGACGAAGCCAGTTTTGCAGCAGCTTACCGTCCTCGGTCATCTCTGAATCTGAACGCACGCAGAGGTAATAGTCGCGCCCGTCATCAATGGGTAAGTCAAGGATCTTCACCAGTTCACCGCTCTCAAGATACGGTGCAATCAGGGGTTCACGCATTAACGCGCAACCCAGCCCGGCCTGCACGCCCGCCAGCGTCAACAGCCCGTCCTCGAACAGAGGGCCGCTGCGCCGGAGAGGACGTTTTACCCCCTGCAACTGAAACCACTGCGGCCAGCTGGTTCGCTCCTCATCGTGCAGCAGTGGCATTTGCAGCAGCTGTTCAGGCGTGTCGATATGGCCGTGGATGCGCAAAAATGCGCGGCTGCACACCGGTACCATCTGTCCGGAAATCAGCTTTTCACTCTGATAACCCGCCCACTGACCGTTGCCAAAACGAATCGACATATCCGACGCATCGCTCAGATAGTTGCGATGGTTGGCATACACCACGTTAATTTCGGTTTGCGGATTGGCGCGCATAAAAGCGGGCAACCGCGGAATAAACCACCCCATACCAAAAAGCGGGATCAGGCTGATAGTGACCTGTCGCGTTTGCGCCTGCTCTGCCAGGTGCTCCGTCGCCTGACGCAACACGTTAAAGGCCGCCCGGATTGAACGGTAATATTCACGTCCGTGCTGACTTAACACCAGCCTGCGCCCCTGACGCTCCGTCAGCGGCATTTGCAGATACCCTTCGAGCACCCTGAGCTGATGGCTCACGGCTGATGGTGAGATCGCCAGCTCCTGCGCGGCCAGCGTGACGCTGCCCAGCCGGGCGATGGCTTCAAACGCGCGCACAGCCCGAAGCGGCGGGTCGTTCGCCAGACGACTTTCTGCATACGCCGGGAGAACGGTCAATTGTTCTGTTTTATTCATATGTTGATTTCTTTACGCTTTTCTGCCGAAAGTAGGGATTTACTATATTTTTACAAATCATATAGATAACGAAATACCGGTTTATCATAAGAAATAATATATGTGTATTTTACAATTTAATTCATTTATCGGAAGGTAGCCGCAGAAAGAGCACTTTGCGGGTACAGACGTTGGACACACTCATACAACAATTGATCAACGGTGTGATGCTGGGAAGCATTTACGCGCTGATCGCGCTGGGCTATACCATGGTGTATGGCATTTTGCGCATTATTAACTTTGCTCACGGCGATATTCTGATGGTCGGTGCGCTCACCACGCTCTCCGCCATTAACGCCCTGAATGCCACCTTCCCTCATATGCCGCTGCTGCTGCAGCTTGGCCTGGCTCTGGCGATTGCCATGGTCGTCTGCGCCCTGCTGGCCATGGCCGTGGAACGTTTTGCCTATCGCCGACTGCGCAACGCCCCGCGCCTGGCGCCGCTGATCTCCGGTATCGGCGTCTCGGTCCTGCTGCAAACCGTGGCAATGATTATCTGGACGCGCAACCCATTAATGTTCCCGCAGATCCTGCCCATGGCCCCCATTGCCGTTACCTCGGGAAGCGAACTGCATCCGCCTGCGATTGTGACCGTCACCGGCATTGTCACCGTGGCGCTGGCGCTTGCAGTGATGACCGGGCTGTGGCTGCTGGTGGAATACACTCGCCTGGGTCGTGGCATGCGCGCCGTGGCGGAAAACCCGCGCGTGGCCACGCTGATGGGGGTTAACCCAAACACCATTATCACCCTGACGTTTGCCATTGGTGGCGCGTTTGCCGCGCTGGCTGGCGTGATGATGGCCAGCAACTACGGCAACGCCAGTTTCTCGATGGGCTTTTTACCTGGAATCAAAGCCTTTACTGCCGCCGTACTGGGGGGCATTGGTAACATTCGTGGCGCCATGATTGGCGGGATCCTGCTCGGCATTATCGAAGCGCTGGGCGCGGGCTATCTGGGTGAGCTGACCCACGGCGTGTTTGGCAGCAATTACCAGGATGTCTTTGCGTTCATCGTGCTGATCCTGGTGCTGGTCTTCCGTCCGGCAGGCCTGCTGGGCGAGCGCGTGGCAAACAGAGCGTAAGGGGCACTATGACAACTCTTCAACTCCAGGCTCCGGCGACCTCGCGAAAGTTCTGGTCCGGCATGACGTTATTCTGCCTCGCGCTGCTGATTGCGCCCGTGGTGGCCACGCAGCTCGGCGGCAACTACTGGGTGCGCGTTATCGACTTCGCCCTGCTCTACATCATGCTGGCGCTGGGACTTAACATTGTGGTCGGCTACACCGGCCTGCTGGACATGGGCTTTATCGCCTTTTACGCGGTCGGGGCCTACCTCGCGGCGCTGATGGCGTCGCCACACTTGCTGGAGGTATTCCCGATCCTCGGCATCTGGTTCCCGGACGGGCTGCACACCTCTTACCTGCTCATTATTCCGCTGGCCGCACTGGTTGCGGCCGTCTGCGGCATTTTACTGGGTGCCCCCACGCTGAAGCTGCGTGGCGACTATCTGGCGATAGTGACCCTCGGCTTTGGGGAGATTATCCGCATCCTGATGCGTAACCTCGACCGTCCGGTGAACATCACTAACGGTGCAAAGGGCATTACCGGGGTGGACACGCTGAACCTGTTCGGCCTGAAGTTCAGCGGCGTATACCACTGGTTTGGCGTCAAGGTGCCCGCGCTTTGGCTGTGGTACTACCTGCTGATGCTGGTGATTGTGGCGATCATTTTCGTCTGCCTGCGTCTGCAGCATTCCCGTATCGGCCGCGCCTGGCACGCCATCCGTGAAGATGAGGATGTGGCCCGCGCGATGGGGATCAACGTGCGTAACTATAAGCTGCTGGCCTTTGCGATGGGCGCCTCTTTTGGCGGCGTGGCGGGCGCACTGTTCGGCGCGTTTCAGGGCTTTGTCTCCCCGGAGTCCTTCACGTTGCAGGAATCCATCGCCGTGCTGGCGATGGTGGTGCTGGGCGGTATGGGACACATTCCGGGGGTGATCCTCGGCGCGATACTGCTCACCGCCCTGCCGGAACTGCTGCGCAGCCAGGCGGCTCCGGTGCAGCAGGCGCTGTTCGGTACGGTGCTGATAGACCCGGAAGTATTGCGTCAGCTGTTCTACGGCCTGGCATTGGTGCTGGTGATGCTGGTGCGTCCTGCCGGCATCTGGCCGGTGCGCCACAAGGAGTTAAAGGCATGAGTCTGTTAACCGTTCGCAACATGTCAAAACGCTTCGGCGGGTTGACGGCCGTGGATGATGTTTCAATCACCGTGGACAAGGGCGAGATCTATGGTCTGATCGGCCCCAACGGGGCCGGGAAAACCACCTGCTTTAACCTGATCACCGGGCTGTATCCGGCGGACAGCGGTGAGTTTTCGATTGCCGGTAAGCCCTATTTCCCGAAGCACATTGAGAAAGTCACTGCCGCCGGAATTGCGCGCACCTTCCAGAACGTGCGCCTCTTTAACGATATGTCGGTGCTGGAAAACGTGATGGTGGGCCGCCACGTGCGCACCCGTAACGGTCTGTGGGCCGCCCTGAGCCGCCACAAGCGCGCCCGCGCGGAAGAGCGGCAGACCCGCGAGCAGGCGTGGCACTGGCTGGACTATACCGGCATTGCGCAGTTCGCCCACTATCGCGCCTGCGATCTGGCCTATGGTCACCAGCGCCGTCTTGAAATCGCCCGCGCGCTGGCAACGGATCCGCTTCTGCTGGCGTTGGATGAGCCCGCCGCCGGGATGAACGCGGCGGAAAAAGTGGCCCTCGGCGAGCTGCTCATCCGCATACGCGATGACGGCAAAACCCTTTTGATGATTGAGCATGACGTCAAGCTGGTGATGAATATCTGCGATCGTCTGACGGTGCTGGATTACGGCAAAACGCTTGCCTGCGGCACGCCGGAAAGCGTGCGCCGCGACCCTCTTGTGATCGCCGCCTGGCTTGGAGGTAGCGCCCATGTCTGAACTCCTGAAAGTCGAAGGTCTGGACGTGCATTACGGCGGTATTCAGGCCGTACGCGGCGTCTCCTTTACCCTGCACGAGGGTGAACAGGCTACGCTCATCGGCGCTAACGGCGCAGGGAAAAGTTCCACCGTGCGCGCCATTACCGGGCTGGAACACTTTGGCGGCAGCATTGAATTCAACGGTAAAGCGGTACGCAAACAGCGCCCTGACACCTTGCTGCGCGACGGGCTGGTGATGGTCCCGGAGGGCCGCGGGATCTTCTCCCGCATGACGGTTCTGGAAAATCTGCAGATGGGGGCCTGGTTCAGGCGTGACACTGTCACGATAAAGCAGGAGCTGGCGGCGATTTTCGAGCGTTTCCCCCGTCTTGGCGAACGACAGCACCAGCTCGCCGGGCTGCTTTCCGGCGGTGAACAACAGCTGCTGGCCCTGAACCGCGCCCTGCTCAGCCAGCCGCGCCTGCTGATCCTCGACGAACCGTCGATGGGCCTTGCTCCGAAGATGGTCGAGAATATTTTTGCCGTTATTGCCAGCCTGCGCGAGCGCGGGGTTGCCCTGCTGCTGATCGAACAAAACGCCCGCCTGGCGCTGGAAGTGACCGACAGCGCGTGGGTGATGGACAGCGGCAGCATCGTTCATCATGGCGAATCGAAAGCGCTGCTTGATGACGACCAGATTGCACAGATTTATCTGGGCGAAATGCCCGTTTAACAACACCAGCCAACACCAGGGAAATACAATGAAAACAGTAAAAATCAGTGCGCTAAGCGCCGCTATTCTGCTCGGTGGGTTCGCCTCAACGGCCACCAGAGCCACTGAGGGTGAAACCGTGGTTATCGGTCTGGCGGGCCCGCTCACCGGCCCGTCTGCCCGTATCGGTAAAGATCTGGAGAATGGCGCGCAGCTGGCAATCGATGACATCAACAAACAGCACCCGACCATCGGCGGCAAAGCGGTGACTTTCAGGCTGCAGTCCGAAGACGATCAGTCCGACCCGCGCACCGCGGTTGCCGTGGCGCAGCGTCTGGTGGACAGCGGCGTGGCGGGCGTGGTCGGCCACTGGAACACCGGTACCAGCATTCCGGCGGCACGCGTCTATCATGATGCCGGCATCGCACAGGTGGCACCGGTCGCGACCGGTCATGCCTATACACAACAGGGTTTTGATACCAGCTTCCGCGTGATGGGCCACGATGACGACGGCGGCCAGCTTGCCGGACAGTACGTGGTGAACACCCTGAAAGCCAAACGCATTGCGGTGATCGACGACCGTACCGCCTTTGGTCAGGGTCTGGCAGACCAGTTTATTAAATCGCTTGAAGCACAGGGCGTGAAGATTGTCGATCGTCAGTACGTGGATGACAAAACGGTCGATTTCAGCGCCGTACTGACTGCCATTCGCAGTAAAAATGCCGATCTGATCTTCTTCGGCGGTGTCGACAGCCAGGCCGCACCGCTGGCGCGCCGCATCAAACAGCTGGGCATGAAGGCCACGCTGATGGGCGCAGGCGGATTCGTCAGCCAGACGTTCCTGCAGCTGGCGCAAAAAGAGGGGGAAGGCGTGGTCGCCCTGGAGCCGGGTCTGCCCGTTGACCAGATGCCGGGTGGTAAAGCGTTCGAGCAGGCGTATCAGTCCCGCTACCACACCCATATCGAACTGCACGCCCCGTTCGCCTATGACGCTACCCGCGTGCTGGTGGCGGCGATGGAAAAAGCAAACTCCGTTGAGCCGTCCGCCTATCTGCCTGCCCTGCGCGCCATTAGCTACTCCGGTGTCACCGGTCAGATTGCGTTTGATAAAGAGGGCAACCTGAAATCGCCGTCGTTCACGGTCTACAAGGTTGTCGACGGCAAATGGCAGCCGCAGACCGTGCTGGGCGGCGCAAAAGCGAAGTAACGCAGCGAGGCAATGTGATGAGTGATAATAACGAGCTGGGCATTCTCGCCCGCCGCAAAATTGAAGCTGAAATTATTAAGCCAATTTATGAAATCCTGGTGCGCGAGATAGGGAAAACCCGCGCCCAGGCGGTGATTGGCGAGGCCATTGAGCAGGCGGCGATTGACGCGGGCAAAGCGTTTGCCAGCAAAGAGCCCAACGGCACGGATGTGAAGAGCTTTATCGCCCTGCAGTATCTGTGGGAAAAAGATAACGCCCTCGACGTGAAGGTGATCGACGCCGACGACCAGCAGTACAACTACAACGTGACCCGCTGCCGCTACGCGGAGATGTATCACGAGATGGGGCTGGGCGAAATCGGTCACCTGCTCTCCTGCGCACGCGATGAAAAATTCATCGTCGGCTATGCGCCGGACGTGAAGCTGACCCGTACCACCACCATCATGCAGGGCGGCGCATGCTGTGATTTCCGCTACCGCAGCACTAAGGACAAGCCATGATCCGCGTCAACGCCGAACGGCTCTGGTCAACGCTTGCGATGATGGCGCAGATCGGCGGGACGCCCGCCGGTGGCGTGACCCGTCTGGCGCTGAGCGAGGAAGATCGTATTGCGCGTAACCTGCTGCGCGACTGGGCGCTGGACGCCGGATTTACCTGCGACGTCGACCGCATGGGCAACATGTTTATCCGCCGTGCGGGGAAAAACCGCGAGCTTGCGCCGGTCATGACCGGATCGCACGTGGATACCCAGCCGCTCGGCGGCAACTACGACGGGGTTTACGGCGTGCTGGCCGGGCTGGAGCTGCTACGTACCCTCAATGATCATCGCGTTGAGACGGAGCGTGACATGGTGCTGGTGAACTGGACCAACGAAGAAGGTGCCCGCTTTGCGCCAGCCATGCTCGCCTCAGGCGTCTGGGCCGGCCAGCTTACCGAGGCATTTGCTTACGCCCGAATGGACAGCAAACGCGTGACCTTTCGCGAGGCGCTGGAAGAGATTGGCTATCGTGGAGACATACCGGCCTGCGCGTTTCCGGTTCACGCCTGCTATGAGCTGCATATCGAACAGGGCCCGATTCTGGAAGATGAAGGTCTGGATATCGGGCTCGTCCGCGCCGCCATGGGCCAGCGCTGGTTTACCCTGACGCTGGACGGATTTGCCGCCCACGCCGGAACGACGCCAATGCACAGCCGTCGTGACGCGCTGACCGCCTTCGCGGAGCTGGCGCTGAAGGTGGAAGAGATTGGCTATCGGCATGCGCCAGACGGACGCGCGACGATCGGTATGGCGCAGGTTACGCCGAACTCGCGAAACGTCGTGCCCTCTCGTGTGGTATGCAGCGTGGAGTTTCGCCATCCTTCGCAGGCGGCACTGGAAGCCATGGAAGCGGCGCTGCATAAAGTGGCTGAAAGCCTCACCCTGCGCGGCGTGACGGCTGCCGTTGAGCGCATTTTTGATTATGCGCCGATTGCGTTTGATGCCACATGCCTGGCGCGTACGGAGAAGGCGGTGGCCGAACTGGGCTATTCGTCGAAACCGATGGTCTCTGGCGCGGGGCATGACACCTGCTATGTCAGTAAAGTCGCGCCTGCCGGCATGATTTTCATCCCCTGTGTAAAGGGCATCAGCCATAACGAAGCAGAGAGGATCCTGCCGGAATGGTCAGAGAAAGGGGCAAACGTGCTGCTGCACAGCGTGCTGGCCGCCGCACAGGAAAAATAAGCCGGGTGCTTACCCGGCTTACGAAACCTCGCCCGCACGCCCGGTAAGCGCAGCGCCACCGGGTGTGTTTCAGGACTTCGGCACCTTCGCCAGGCTAAACCAGATCCCCACGGCCAGCAACAACAGCATACCTCCCGCACTGCCCAGCGCCACGCTGTGCGAGGTGATAAATGCGCTTTTTGCCGCCTCAATCACCGATTCTGCCAGAGGCGGCGTCAGCTCCTGCGCCACCTTCATCGCTTCACCAATAGACGACGCGGCTTTATCGACCAGAGAAGCGTGCAGCCCCTCCGGCAGCTCAATCGACGCCGAGAAGCTGCGGGTCAACAGCAGGCCAAAAATGGCGATCCCCAGCCCGGCCCCCAGCTCATAGGACATGGTTTCAATCGCCCCTGCGGCAGCGGCCTTCTCTTTCGGCGCGGCAGCCATAATGGCGGAGGTCGAGGCCAGCAGTGCGCTGGCGGCACTGAAGCCAAGCAGCACCATCAGCCCCCACGCCTGCCACTGCTGCGTGCTGAAGTCGAGCATCGACAGGCCGATAAAGCTGACGGCGCTGAGCCCCATACCGCCAGCCGCGACAATACGCAGCCCTAAACGTCCGACCAGGAAGCCTGCTATCGGTCCGCTGAATCCGCTGGCGACCATCACCGGCAGCATGAACATCCCCGCTTCAAACGGCGTGAAGCCGTGAACAAACTGCAGCTCCTGAGCCATCAATAGCTCAAACCCGACCAGGGCAATCATGGCGGTCATCGCCATCACGACGCCGCTCAGAATGATGCGGTGGCAGAACAGGCGCATGTCGATCATTGGCACGCGGGCGCGAAGCTGAATACGCACGAAGACAAACAGCAGCACCGAGCCAGCAACCAGCGCACTGACAACCAGCCACGGCGAGAGCACACCTTTAAGCGCGGTTTTGGCGCTGTAGACCAGCAGCAAAATCGCCACAATCAGCATGATTGCATGGCTAATATTGAGGGGTTGCTCCGGACGCCCCTGCTGACGGGGTACAAAACGCGCCGCCAGCGAAACCACCACCAGAACGATCGGGACGTTGATCAGGAATACCGATCCCCAGTAAAAATGCTCAAGCAGCATACCGCCGATCAGCGGACCGAACGCCGCACCACCGGACCCCACCGCCGCCCAGACGCCAAGCGCAATGTTACGATCACGCGTATCGACAAACAGCGTACGGATCCCGGCAAGCGTAGCCGGAATGATCATCGCCGCGCCGATGGCCAGCGAGGCGCGGGCCGCAATCAGCCACCCTGCCGACGGGGCAAACGCGGCCGCCAGGGACGACAGGCCAAACAGCGTACTGCCCATCATCAGCAGGCGTTTAAAACCAATCCGATCGCCCAGGGCACCCATCGGCAGCACCATTCCCGCCATCACCAGCGAGTAAATATCAATGATCCACAGCAATTCATTGCCGCTGGCGCCCAGCGTCATGCTCAATGTCGGCGCCGCCACATGCAGCACCGTCGCGTCGATCGCCACCGGGATATACACCAGCACGATAATCACTAACGCTAACCACTGACCAAACATAAATTTCCTTTTCATTGCAAATATGGACACATGTCCAGAATGCGATCCTACGGAAAGTTGAACGCGTGTCCAGCTTTTTGTTACACTCGTTTCGTTCCCATTGAGAGTGAGTCAACATGCGATATCTGAGCAAGGATGAACGGCGGGAAGCCATCTTACAGGCCGCCATGCGCGTGGCGCTGGCTGAAGGACTGACGGCCATGACGGTACGCCGCATTGCGGCTGAAGCCGGGGTCGCGACCGGACAGGTTCACCATCATTTTACCTCCGGTGGGGAGCTAAAATCGCTGGCCTTCGTTCGCCTGATCCGTGCGTTACTGGATGCCGACGTGGTGGGTGAAAACGCCAGCTGGCGGGAGCGGCTGCACGCTATGCTCGGCAGCGATGATGGCGGGTTTGAGCCCTATATTCGCCTGTGGCGGGAAGCGCAGCTCCTGGCCAGCCGCGACGCTGACATTAAAAGCGCCTATGTGATGACCATGGAGATGTGGCATCAGGAGACCGTGGCGATTATCCGCGCCGGGGCGGAGGCCAACGCGTTTACGCTTACCGATCGGCCGGAAAATATTGCCTGGAGGTTGATCGGGCTGGTGTGTGGTCTTGACGGGATGTATGTCCTGAATATGCCTGAGATGGATGACGCGGCGTTTAATCAGCATCTCGACAAGCTGATCTCCCTCGAATTGGGTTAATACGCCTGAAGGACGGGCTGGGCAACCTGGGCGCGTGATGCAGCTGATCGCCGTTGATTTTGTCGGGTGGCGGCTACGCCTTACCCGACCTACGTTCCTCCAGGCCCGGTAAGGCGTAGCCGCCACCGGGCTGAAATCAACTTATTGAACCTCCGGTTAGCAGAGAGAGAATAAATAACAGCAACAACACCGCGACGATCAGCCCGAACGCAAGCAGCACAGCATGAAAGGTAAGCGTTAGCCCTGAGAACAGAAGTGCCCCAGAGATACCCCAACGGCTCTCCTTGCACATTCCTCCGATGAACGAAAGCCCCAGTGCCACAACAGCGAGAATAATCCCGGCGTTAAGAAGAATGCTGTCAATATCAACCTTCGTTTTTTCGATTCGGGCAGCAGGACGCTCTCCCTTTAGCCCCGCAATTACCCCTTGTTTTACAGCCGACACTTTCTCAGCAACAATAACCTCAAGCGCTGGCGGCTTCGGAGAAAACGGTCCGAATGAAAACTGAACGATTGAGAGAATGAGTGCAATTCCCCCCAGAAACATTCCCAATGAACTGAATTTATTTCGTAATACGATTTCCATATCAACATGCCTTCGAGTAATGCCGCCGCGTGGACTGTAGGCCCGGTAAGGCGTAGCCGCCACCGGGCGATTAATACTGCAGCATACCGTGCTGCATCAGGAAACCCCACCACGGTATGCCGAGGAACATATGGACTAAAAACGTGCCCAGCGCCACGATTGTGCCGATTGTCCACCATGACTTAATGTCGTTATAGCCGGAGGCGAAGATAATTGGCCCTGCCGCGCCACCATAGTGGGTGATACAGCCACCATACGAGTTGGAAAACAGAATGGCAAGCGCCAGCAGTACGGGCGCCGTGCCGGTGACCAGACCCACGGTGGCGAAGACCGGCACCATGGCCGCCACGTAGGCCCCGCCGGAGGCGAAGAAATAGCGAACCAGTACGCTGAGAAACACGATAATCACGATGGTCATATTACCGGCGCTGAGGAAATCCAGATGCGCTGACAGGAAATCAGCCAGCCAGCGGAAAAAGCCCTCTTTGCTCAGGGTGGCGCTCAGACCAATGATGCCTCCGTACCACATCAGGGTATTCCAGCCACCTTTATTTTTCTGAACATCACTCCAGCCGATAATATTAAACAGCAGTGCCGCCCCCATCGCGATAATGGCGACAGCAGATTCATTCAGTCCAAGATGGCGAGAAAAGATCCAACCCAGTAACGCGGCGATAAAAATCACCACCAGCCCTTTCTCTTTGAGACTCATCGCCCCCAGGCTTTTCAGCCCATCAGTCGCAATCGCGACATTATCAATCTTTTTAATTTCCGGCGAGGCGACGCGGTAACAAATATAGGGAATAATACACAGCATCAATAATCCCAGCGGGGCACCCGCCAGCATCCAGCCGATCCAGCTAATATGAATATGAAAAATGTCGGAAATAAGCTGTAGCGCTAATGCGTTCCCGGCAAAACCGGTTAAAAACATATAGCTGGTCGTTTTAGTCACCATATAGACATTGACCATTAAATAACGTCCGGCCTTGCGCGGTGACTCTTGTGGCGTTGACCCCAGCACGGTCGCGATACTGTTAATAATAGGGAAAACCACCCCACCTGCCCGCGCGGTATTTGAGGGGGTGGCGGGTGCCAGCACCAAATCCAGCAAGGCGGTTACATAGCCCAGCCTCAGCGTCGTGCTGCCAAATTTCAGGATAAACCAGTAGGCAAGGCGTTTACCCAGACCGGTGGTGACAAACGCCGCGCTAAGGGTAAAGGCGCTGAACACAAGCCAGGTGGTGCCTGAGGCGTATCCGCTAAGAACATCCATGGATTTCACGGGAGAATCGGGGAATTTGGTCACGGTAAAACAGGTTAATGCGACCGCGACCAGCATGATGACAGGTTCAGGATAGGGTTTAATCACCAGCCCTACGATTGCGGAAAGATAAATGCCTGCCAGGATCCACGCCTCTTTGGTTAATCCATCAGGCGGAGGAATAAATATTGATAATAATATAATAATGGCAAGTAAGATTGTTTTTAAAACATTGGATTTAAGCATATCTCACCCATGAGAAAAGGGTCCCTGAATAGCAGAGACCACTCCTGCGAGAGGTCTCCGCCGGCTAAATAATATTTATCAAACAAATAACAAAGAATTACACGGTAACAATCTGGATATTATCACCTTTTGTGGTTTGATATTCAGCCAGGGTGTCAAAACTGAGATAACGATAGATATTTTCATGGGCGTCATGAAGTTTATCGGTATAGCGAAAATACTCGTCAACGGTGGGCATTTTACCCAGGATGGCCGCAACAGTACTTAATTCAGCCGATGCCAGGAAAACTTTGGCATTTGTTCCCAGTCGATGCGGGAAATTTCGGGTGGACGTTGATACCACGTGACTCCCTTCGCGCACCCTCGCCTGGTTCCCCATACAGAGTGAACAGCCCGCGGGCTCAATGCGCGCGCCCGATTGAATAAACTGATTAAAATAGCCTTCACGAGAGAGTTGTTGGGCATCCATTTTTGTCGGCGGAGCGAGCCACAAACGCGCCTGACTTTCGCTGGCCCCGGCCATGATTGTCCCGGCCGCGCGGAAATGGCCGATATTGGTCATACAGGAGCCAATAAAGACCTCTTCTATCGGCGTGTTGGCCACCTCAGAAAGCAGGCGGGCATCATCCGGATCGTCCGGCGCGCAGACCACCGGTTCGGTGATCTCATTGAGGTCAATCTCAATGACGGCCGCGTATTCCGCATCTGGATCGGCGCAGAGCAGCGACGGGTTAGCCAGCCAGGCCTCAATCTCCGCGATACGACGTTCAAGCGTGGCGGCGTTTTCGTACCCCTGCTGAACCATCCAGCGCAGCAGAGCCGCATTGGAGCGCAGGTATTGCGTCACCTTCTCTTCCGCCAGGCGCATCACGCAGGCGGCAGCGGACCGTTCAGCCGACGCGTCGGCCAGTTCAAACGCCTGCTCTGCACTTAATGCTTCCAGCCCCTCGATTTCAAGGATTCGGCCCGAGAAAACATTGCGCTTATTCTTTTTCTCGACCGTCAGCAGCCCCTGTTTTCTGGCATACAGCGGAATAGCGTGAACAAGATCGCGCAGGGTGATGCCTTTTTGCATCTCACCTTTAAAGCGAACCAGCACCGATTCCGGCATATCCAGCGGCATAATGCCCGTTGCCGCGGCGAACGCCACCAGTCCGGAGCCGCCCGGGAAGGAGATCCCCAGCGGGAAACGGGTATGGGAATCAGCACCGGTGCCTACCGTATCCGGCAGCAGCATGCGGTTTAACCAGGAGTGGATAATGCCGTCACCCGGTTTGAGCGCCACCCCGTTACGGTGGGTGATAAACTGCGGCAGCGTTTCATGCAGCCGAACATCCACCGGCTTTGGATACGCAGAGGTGTGGCAAAAAGACTGCATCACCAGATCGGCTGAAAACGTCAGGCACGCCAGATCGGTCAGCTCATCACGCGTCATCCCGCCGGTGGTATCCTGTGAACCGACTGTCGAAATTTTTGGCTCGCAATACTGTCCGGGACGGATCCCCGCGACGCCGCAGGCTTTACCCACCATCTTCTGGGCCAGCGTAAAACCGGCGGTGGAAGGCGCAGGTGCCGCAGGCTGGCGGAAGACCTCAGAAGGCGCAAGCTTCAGCGATTCCCGCGCTTTCGCCGTCAGGCTGCGTCCGATAATCAACGGGATCCGCCCGCCGGCACGCACTTCATCCAGCAGCACCTCGGTTTTAAGCGTAAAGGTCGTCACCAGACGCTGGCTTTCGGTCTCACGAATTTCGCCTTTCCAGGGATAAAGATCGATCAGCATCCCGGTCGTCAGCGTGGAGACATCCATCTCTACCGGCAAGGCACCGGAATCTTCGAGCGTATTAAAGAAAATGGGGGCGATCTTGCCGCCAAACACAAACCCGCCGTTGCGTTTATTCGGCACGAAAGGAATATCGTTCCCGATGTGCCATAAGATGGAGTTGGTGGCGGATTTACGTGACGATCCGGTTCCCACAACGTCGCCAACATAGACCAGCGGCCAGCCAGCCGCTTTTAATTCTGCCAGCTGGCGCAACGGCCCGCGCGCGCCGGGTTCATCAGGCTCAACCCCTTCCCGGGCGTTACTGAGCATGGAGAGCGCATGCAGCGGAATATCCGGCCGTGACCATGCCTCCGGTGCCGGAGACAAATCGTCAGTATTGGTCTCACCGGGCACCTTAAATACCTTCAGGGTGATTTTTTCAGCCATCGCCGGGCGGCGGGTAAACCATTCGGCATTGGCCCACGCGTGAAGCACCGCTTTCGCATGGACGTTACCGGCCATCGCTTTGGCTTCAACCTGGCTGAATTTTTCGAAAATGAGGATGGTCGTAGAGAGCTGCTGTGCGGCCAGCGGCGCCAGGTCCGGATGGTCAAGCAGCGCAATCAGCGGCTGGACATTATAACCGCCCTGCATGGTACCCAGCAGCGTGGTGGCCGCTTCGGGAGAGAGACCGTTAACACGGTAGTCCTGCAACGCCACCTTAAATAAAAACTCGGCTTTTAACTTTGCCGCAGGATCGACACCCGGTGGGACGCAGTGGGTTAATAAATCGATTAATTGCGGGTGATGTGTCGGCGCATCGTGAAGTAAACGCTGGATCAGCGCCGCTGTCTGTTCCGCTGTTAACGGTTTCGCCGGAATGCCCACCTCCTGGCGGGCTTTCAGGTGCTGAGTGTAATCATCTAACATAGGTTCTCCTGTTAAAGCTAAAGTTGTTCACAAAATTCTGTTAGTCGTTCAAGTCCGTAAGGCCATTCACCGTGGCCAGATTCGGCATTAATATGTCCGGCCTCGCCGATATCGATTAACTGCCCCTTCCAACAGGCAGCCCAGAACTGCGCGCGGGAGAAGCGCATCAGGGGATCGTTTCTGCTGGCAAACATCAGGCAGGGAACCGGTAATGGCGCAGGCTGAATGGCCTCTTCAAGGCCGAAAAACGCGGGCTCTGCCGGTGCGACCATCACCACCCCGGCGACGTTTACCGGTCGCGTTTGCAGCAGCCGACACGACGCCAGCGCACCAAAGCTATGCCCGACGAGGATGGCGGGCAGCGGGCACTGCGCCAGCTCCCGGGTAATGGCGGAGATCCAGTTTTCAATATCGGGCTCGAACCAGTTTTTCTGCTGAATTCGCTTCCAGAAAGGAAAACGTCGCCCCCAGCAGCTTTGCCAGTGATGTTCATCGCTGTCTCTCAGACCCGGCACCAGAACCACGGTATAGACGCTACTGAGCTGCTGGAGGCGTTGTTCAATCATGACGTTTTCCTTTTCGATTATTCGGAGGGAAACTGTGACAATAACCATCCGACGGCGATAAGATCTGCGCTCCCACCCGGGCTTAAATTCAGGCGAATAAACTGAGCGTCCATGCGGGTTAAGGCGTGAACTAATCTCTCCGGCGTCAGATGTTTCACCGCTAAAAGTCGTCTGGAATAGCGTCTGGCATAATTCAGCCCTTCGGGTCCCCCCCGTGAAACAAGATTGGTATCCGGATTCGCCGCCATCAGCCCGAGCAACATCCTCAGTAACGCGTCGTCCTCAGAGGCTCCCTGGCGCAGTGCCATTTCAAAGTGAGGCAGCCCAGCGTGGCGGACGGTGGCAAAACCGCTTTCAGCTTCCCCTCGGGCGCCGGTTAAACCGTAGGCCAGGAACTGTTGCTCGCCCTTCGTTTTCGCAACGTCGCGATTTTTCAGCTCCAGTTCAACGATGCCAGCGCAAATCGCCCTGCTCTCATCGCACAGGCTGCGTTGCGTGAGGCTTTCCTGCCTTTGCGTCAGACGCCCCGCCGCGGCACAGAGCAGCCCCAGGGAGAAGATGCCGCCTTTATGGGTATTCACCCCGCCGGTGGCGTTGAACATCGCCTGCTCGCAGGCCAGACCGACCGGCCTTATTGCCCGCAGCGTTTGCGGCCCGGTAAGGCGGGCCGTCTCCCTGCCGACGTTAAAGAACGCGGTGAACCACGGGGCAATGGCCGCGATACTGGTCATAAACAGCGCGTAATTCATATCGCGATGCGCTCCGCTGTTTTCGCGATCCACCAGGCCCGGTTTTGGGGTTAAGCGAATTTCCCGGTACAGAGCCTCGATCGCCAGCGCCGCGACGCTCTGCTGGGGGGCTGGCGTATTACAGCAGGCAAGCGAAGTAGTCATCGGTTAACGCCTCAATTACGCGCATAAGCTCGGGCAGGGAATGGCGTCGCATACGCGAGCAGACATGAGCAGGTTCATGGCAGATAAAACATCTGCGCATCGGCTGCTGGATGGCGCTTCTTTTCAGCAGTCCCGTTTTCGGACACAACACGTCGATATCCCACAGGCGTCCCAGAGGATGGTTATCTTCGAGATGCGCGGTGACGTGCTTGATCATCCAGGCCGGGGCGGCCACCGACCAGAGCGCTTCCGGCCCGGTGACCGGCTGCAGAGTCTGCTGGCGACAGACCGTCCACTGATGCGTGCGGAATAGCTCACCGAGCGCCTCATTCGCAACGGCCATCACCCGTCGGGCCAGACCGGTATCCTTCACCGCTCCCGGCCAGACCAGCGTGACGGATACTACGGTATGATCCGACTGAAACAGCCACGCCTGCTGTCGGCGTGAACGCTGCTCTTTTGACGTCAGAACCTGTTCCAGCGAAACAGAGGTATTCGATGCGTTATCCGTCATGGGGATCACTCCTTCACCTGGTGAACCACATCAATTACGCTGCCGTCGCGGTAGCGCACCACGCCAACGATCCGGTCGGTAAACGCCACCGGCTTAGGCTCGCCCGAGATAAGCAACGCCTTCTGATACAGCGCCTCGATGTCGACGACGGGCAGCCCGGCGTGAATCAGGCGTTCGCGGACCTCCGGGCGCGCCGGGTTAACGGCAATACCGTGATCGGTAACCAGAACGTCAATACTCTCCCCAGGTGTTACCAGGGTGGTGACCTGCCGGACAACGGTTGGAATACGGCTGCGGATCAGCGGAGCAACCACAATGGTGAGATTGGCCGCCGCAGCGACGTCGCAATGCCCGCCTGACGCGCCGCGCATCACCCCGTCGGAACCGGTGAGGACATTGACGTTGAACTGTGTGTCCACCTCCAGCGCGCTGAGGATGACCACATCGACCCTGTCGCAGCAGGCGGCTTTGGCCGCCGGGTTGGCGTAGACGTTAGTGGAGATTTCAACATGGTTGGGATTGACTGCCATGGAGGCCGCCGCCGCACCGTCAAAGCTTTGCGTATCGAGGATCTTTTCAATTAAGCCCTTTTGATGCAGATCGACAATGCTGCCGGTGATCCCGCCGAGCGCGAACCGGGCGACAATATTGTGTTTGCGCATCCGGGCTTCCATAAACCGCGTACAGGCAGTGGATGCCGCACCTGAACCGGTCTGAATGGAAAAGCCGTTGCGGAAATAACCAGAGTGTTCGATAACGTCGGCAGCAGAACGGGCAATCATCAGTTCGCGTGGATTACTGGTCACCCTGGCGGCGCCGACGCTGATTTTGGCCGGATCGCCGACGCTCTCAATCTGCACCACATAGTCAACCCTATCCTGAACGATACTGGCCGGCAGATTAGGAAATGGCTTCAGGGTTTCGGTAAGCAGGACCACCTTTTTGGCATACTGCGCATCGACCATGGCGTAACCCAGCGAGCCGCACTGCGAGGTACCGCCGTTGCCGCTGGCATTGCCATATTCATCGCAGCAGGAGACCGCCAGAAAAGCGATATCAATGGTAATTTCGCCCTTCTGAATCAGATTCACCCGTCCGCCGTGGGAGTGGATCTGTACCGGTTCGTCCATCAGTCCGTGTGAAATCGCATCCGCGAGTTCACCACGCATCCCGGAAGTGTAGATTTTGCCAATCACACCATTGCGAATGTGCCCGATAAGCGGCGTATTGCATGACATTAACGAACTGGACGCGAGCGTGAGCCCTTTAAGACCGCGCTGAGCCAGCTTATCCATCACATAGTTGATCACCTTGTCGCCTTCGCGGAACGCGTGGTGGAAGGAGACGGTCATACCGTCATGCAGATCGCAACGGTCCAGCACCTCGTCCACGCTGGCAAAAAGTTTGCGCTGATATTTTTGCTGTGTATCAGAAAGATACGGCGTCGTCGCGTTAGCGCCGCTGAAGGCGACGTATTCACGACGCGTGCCGGGAATGTGGTGCAGGGTTTCAGTGAGATTTTTCATTATTCATCCTGTCGCTTGCGAAAAAAGGTGATTACTGACGAATGCCAGAGGCATTTTTGCGTTCGATAACAACACGGGCATGGTTGATAATCGGCGCGTCGATCATTTTGCCGTTCAGCGAGATCACCCCGAGTCCGTTGCGTTCGCCCTCTTCTGCGGCGGCAAGCACGCGCTGTGCGTAATCCACTTCTTCCTGGGTGGGAGCATAGGCGTTATGAAGAATTTCAATTTGTCGCGGGTTAATCAGCGATTTTCCGTTGAAGCCCATCCGGCGGATAAGATCCACTTCTTTCAGGAACCCGGCCTCGTCATTGACGTCGGCGTACACCACGTCGAACGCATCAATACCGGCTCCGCGCGCGGCATGTAATACCGCGCACCGTGCATAAAACAGCTCTGTCCCGTCGCCCCGCTCGGTTTGCATATCCATCACATAATCAAAAGCGGCCAGCGCAATACCCATTAAACGGTCGGACGATTTCGCAATGGCGACCGCGTTAATGACCCCCACGGCAGATTCAATCGCGGCCATTAATTTCGTGGAGCCAACAGGACGGCCGCAGGTTTCTTCAATGCGGACGATTTCACGTTCGAGCTGATAAATATCTTCCGGAGAGTCGGTTTTCGGCAGACGAATAACATCCACCCCCGCCCTGACGGCAGCTTCAAGATCCTTTAAACCGAAAGGAGTATTTAGCGGGTTAATTCGAACAACGGTTTCAATATCGTTGTACATCGGGTGTTGCAGGGCATGAAATACAAGAAGGCGCGCGCTGTCTTTTTCTTTCAGCGCCACGGCATCTTCCAGATCAAACATAATGGAGTCTGGTTTATAGATAAATGCCGTCGACAACATGGCAGCACTTGAACCGGGAATAAATAACATACTGCGGCGTAACTTTTTCATTATAACGTTTCCCATGCAATGTCTTCCCGGGCTGTCCCTCTGAGCAGTGCAGCCTGCACGCGGGCGCGGATCACGCAGTCCAGCGCGCCTTTATCATCAATAATGATCTGCCCCTGTTCGATGTTGAACGCAGAGAGCGTTTCATTCACCACTTCTGCAATTCGGTCGCCGAATTGCTTATAGACTTCGCTGTGGATGACCACGTCCAGCCCGCTCTCATCGGGGCTGACCTTAACCATGAGGTCGCTGGACTCCAGCGTTCCCGCCATCGCGGCTTGTACAATTTTCATATCCATTTTCCTGTGGTAATGCGCTTAAACCGCTGCCGTCAGCGGCTCGGATAAGCAACGCTGATGCTGCACTCCGTTATTCAGAAACGCGCGCGTGGTGGCTGGCACCATGCGGCTGGCGGCAGCGATGTTGTTTTCTTTTAATAAACGACGAACAGCTGAAGCCGAGACCGGCACATTAAAGCCATCCGTTTTTCTTTCTATTTCGTGGACGCAAATATGGGGCGCCTCGCTGGTTTCGTCTTCCAGCCAGCGATGCATTGCCCGGTTATATTCAGCGGTTAACGGACAGAACGGTTCGGTACCCACGAAACGATGATGAATATTCAACGCCGGGGCGATGTAATTTCTGAACAGCAGGAGGTCAATGGCCGCATAGACTTTATCAATGACCTGCTTGTCTTTCAGGAAATAGCCCGGGAAGGTGCCACGAGAAATAATATACGCAGACCCCGGATGCACCGTGACGTTAGGAATATGCAGCGAACCGTCCCTGACCATCGCGAAGCGTTCTTTAAATGAAAACGCGGAGACATCTTCCTGAACCACGAAAACATGCAAGTGGTCGCACCGGCTTGCTGCATGCTCGATCAGATATTGATGGCCCAGGGTGAACGGATTCGCGTTCATCACAATCGCGCCAACAGTATTTCCCGGCACGAGATGATGACGGCGAAGTTCGCTGCAATAACGATGAATCCCCACCGGCGTATTCTCCATTAATGCCGCACGCTTCCCGACCGTCACCAGCGGATAAAAGCCGCATCCGCGAAATGACTTCACGTTATCCGGACAGGTAAAGAGAAAGAGTTGATGTTCACCGTTCTGTGCCGCCTGCAGTTCGGCCTCATGGATTAACGTCAGGATTAACGACGTGCCCCGCCACCCGGCATCCACTGCGATGCACTTCAACGTGTTACCCGCAATGCCGGTGCAGGCGACAAGATGGCGCTGATAGCGGGCAACAATAAATTGCGCAATATCGTCATCAATACCTAAACCGTTGCGGGCCAGGAAAGCGGCAACCTCCTCTCTGGCCTGAGCGTTACCGGCGTTAATAACCTCAAACTCGGGTGTTCTGGCGCTGAACATCTTCTCTCTCCTGGGCGTTTAGACAGCGAGCTCTTCCGGCTGCGGTTGAGCTTCCACAATGGTGTTCATCAGGCGACCAAGGTTTTCGATCTCAACTTCAACGCGATCGCCATGGTGCATAAACAGCGGCGGATTACGCTTTTTGCCGACGCCGCCTGGCGAACCGGTAATAATGACGTCGCCAGCGCTGAGAGAGGTGAACGTACTGATGTAGGCGATAAGATCCGCCACTTTGTGGATCATGCTGCCGGTGGAGTCATTCTGAACCAGCATGCCGTTCAGCCAGGTATGAATGGTCAATGCATGTGGATCGGGGATCTCATCCGCCGTGGTCATGTAGGGGCCGAAGGCGCCGGTTTGCGTCCAGTTTTTACCGGCAGTGAACCAGGCGTGCTGCCAGTCGCGAACGGAACCATCCATATAGCAGCTGTATCCCGCGACATGACTGAGCGCGTTATTCACGTCAATCCGGCTGCCAGGTTTACCGATAATAACGGCCAGCTCGCCTTCATAATCGAATTCGCTGGAGAGAACCGGTTTTATCACCGGCTGCGCATGCCCGGTTTGTGAATCAGGAAAGCGAATAAACAGCGTGGGCGCATTATTGGTCTCGGCAAACTCTTTTCTTTTTTCAGCGTAATTCATACCAACGCAGAAAATCTTTCCAGGCTCTTCAATAACGGGTAAAAAGGTAATCTCTTCAGGCATCATATCCACAGGGCAATCGAGATATTGCCTGGCAACGTCAACCGCATCCCACTGAAGGAGATCTTTCAACGTCGCGTAGTGATGGCCGATTTTATTACCCAAATCGATAATGCCGGATGGTGTATAAATCCCGTAGCTTTTACGGCCCTGATGAATATAACTTGCTAATTTCATGATGATACCCGATTGATATACATATTCGTTCTGTGTTCACGCCCTGAGGCGTGAACACCTTGCCTGATGTTTTATTCTGCTGACTGCGCCGTTACCAGCACCGGTTTATTACCAGATGCCAGATACGTTGCCACCACAACGCCAACCCCGAGTAAGGCCAGAATAAATCCTGTCATTCCCAGCCAGTCCATTGAATGGAAAACAAAACCGTTGATAAAACCAATAACCGAACCGCCCATGTAGTAGAAGAATAAATAGAGCGCGACGGCCTGGCCTCTTGCATGGGTTGCATTTTTACTGACCCAGCTTAAGCCAATAGAGTGGCAGCCGAAGAAACAGCCGGTAAAAATGACCGCGCCCACAATAAAGGTGACAACATTCGACGTCAGCGTCAGCAGCATGCCAAAGGCCATGATCAGGAACAGCACGCGCAAGACTTTCATCGCGCCATATTTCGCGGATAAGCGACCGGCCTGCGGAGCCGTAAAGAAGCTCAGGGCAAAGCTAAAGGAGAGCAGACCTGCATTAGCCGGTGAAATATGGAACGGTTCCCCCTTCAGGAAGAAAGCCAGATAGTTATAAAGAGAGGTAAATGCGCCGAAGATAATAAAGCTGATGACAAACGCCAGCGCCAGATTTTTGTTTTTGAAATGCGATGCCGCCCCTTTCACCATTCGCATCACGTTCAGGTTCTGCGTAGGGGTAAAGTTTTTGGATTCAGGCAGCAGGAATTTCACCAGAATGGCAACCGCAATCAGGCTGACGGCAAAGCCGTAAAAGATGACATTAATGGAAACGTGATCGATAAGCTGGCTGGCAACAATACGGCCGGACATGCCGCCCATCGAGTTACCGAAGACAAAATACCCCGTGACGATCCCTGCCGCTACCGGTGCGACTTCCTCACTGATGTAGGCGGTTGCCGCTGCCGCGATACCGCTCAGCGCCAGACCAATCACCGCACGCAGCGCCACCAGCACCGCCCAGGACTCCACCAGCGGGCAGAGCAGCGTCAGGATCCCGCCCAGCAGAAGGGAGACAATAATTAACCGCTTCCTGCCATAGTGATCGGATAACGTTCCGGTAAACAGCAAGCCAATTGCCAGCAGCGCCGTTTCTGCTGACAGGATAATACTCACCTGACTGACTGGCACATTATATTCCACAGCCAGCGTCGGCAGCAGAGGTTGAATAAAAAACAGAGAAGCAAGTTCAGCAAGCCCGGATAATGCCAGCGCCAGAATTACGCGAATATGCGCGCTGGCTTTTACCGGCTCAGATGCTTTCTGGGTATTGTTAGCATGCGTTAACGCCATAATAACCTCAGTATTATAGTTAAGGTACAGAAATTCGTTGTGTAAGACAGATATTTTTTGGACTTTATTTAATCCACTTCAGAGAGCATTTTCTCAGGTACGCAAACAACGCCTTCAAATAATTTACGTGAAGTGCGAATAACCGCCGCACGGGTATTTTCGATATTGTTATCTTCCCTCAATAGTGACACCGATATTTTTCCACTTGGATGCTCGATATCAATAATATTGGTAAAGCGTTCCTTTGGTCGGTCGGCGATGATTTTCGCGGCGACGGAGCCTTCAATGAGCGTCGCGGTCGAAATACCAATTGATCCGGTAATCGCCAGTGATTTATGACAGGTGTGTGGCATGAAATAGCGCACCTGAAGCGTTCCGCCGTTACGCGCCTTGCTGAGCAGAACCGGTTTAGGGATCACTTTGTTGGACACGTCCCCTAAGCCCATCGCGGCGCCAGCCTGACGACGCAAATGTTCCAGTCGTTCTTTAAAGGCCTTATCAGCGTCCAACTCTGCGGGTGACTCCCCTCCTGTTTTTCCCAGGGCTGAGGCGTCAATCAATACCATGGGCATTGCCATATCGATACAGGTGACTTCAATTCCGTCGAATTCGTTTGTCACGCTGTCCGTTGGCAGTAATTTTCCTGTTTTAGAACCCGCAGAATTCAGGAACGTTAAGCCAATGGGCGCAGCGGTACCCGGCACACCGTCAATCTGGGTATCGCCTTCATACACGACCCGGAAATCTGGCGTTTGCACTTCCGCATCAACCAGAGTCCCGGTATTAAGATTACGGATCCGCACCGTCGTTACCGGGCTTTGCGCCTTCACCAGCCCTTTTTCTATCGCAAAGGGCCCCACGGCACAGAGCATATTGCCGCAGTTGGGTGTGGTATCGACGCGACGTTCGTTGACCATCACCTGCGCAAAGAGATAATCCACATCAGCGTCCGGGCTGTCGGAAGGACTGACGATGGCCACCTTACTGGTTTGCGGGCTTCCTCCGCCAATACCGTCAATTTCAAGTTCATGGCCCGCGCCCATCAGGCTGAGTAAAACCGCATCACGCGCGTCGGTTTCCGCTGGCAGGTCGCTGGCCAGAATGACGGGACCTTTTGATGTCCCGCCACGCATTAATACACATGGGATCTTTAGCATGTCTTTTTCTCATTTCACTTTTATCAGGAGCGCAATAAGGTTTTCACACTCCAGTTGATAACTCTAATGTCAAAAAAAGCGGGATTAATACGTTTTGCACATTAATAACCCTTGCGTTATCGTGGTTTAAGAAAAGCGAAAATGGGATGCAGACATGCAACATGAATTACAGGGAATACAAGCGTTTGTAAAAATTGCAGAAATCGGATGTTTTACAAAAGCGTCGCAATTTCTTCATATTTCACAACCGGCGTTAACACGAAGAATTCAAAAACTGGAAGAAAGTCTGGGTACCACGCTGTTTGAGCGTTCAACGCGCAGCGTCAAGCTCACGACGGTGGGAAGAGAATTTTTGCCTAAGGCAAAGAATTTAATCGATTTTTATGAAAGCTCAGTCCTGAGTATTAAAGAGATGGCGACACATCAGGCAGGGGTTATTACGGTTTCCTGTATCCCTACTGCCGCCTTCTATTTCCTGCCTTCAGTGATACGAGATTATAACAATGACTACCCAAACATCCGGATCCGCATCCTTGAGCACAGTGCCAGCGATTGTCTCGAAGCGGTTTTAAATGGCGACGCAGATTTCGGTATAAATATGATAAACATCACACATCCGAATATCGATTTTTCCCCGCTGGTGAACGAACCTTTTGTTCTGGCATGCCGCCGCGACAATGAACTGGCGAAAAAACCGCTGGTGACCTGGGACGATCTGGCAGGCATGAAGCTGATTGGGGTCAGGCGTTCCAGCGGGAACCGTTCGCTTATCGATCAGGCGTTCGAGAAAATGGCCTGGAAACCGAACTGGTTTTATGAAGTGCGTCATCTGTCAACGTCACTGGGGATGGTGGAAGCGGGTCTTGGCGTCTCTGTCGTTCCCAGCCTGGCGATGCCGACCGATGAACATCATATTCTGGTCAGCCGTCCGCTGATTGAACCCGTCATACGCCGCACCCTGGGGCTGGTACAGCGCCGGGAAACAACCCTGAGCCCGGCGGCGGAGAAGTTCCGGGAGATGGTTTTACATCTGTGGTCCGGTGAAAACCGCAGCCCCTGGATTGGCAAATTTACGCAGTTGTAACCGTCTCATATTGGCCCAAAAGTACCGGTATTGGTGTTCCAGGTGACTCCTGTCGTTGATGACTGTGCGAAATAATGGCTCCCGAACAGAACACAGAGGGAATTCACGTGAAGATATCCATTTTTCGTACGGCATTGCTGATTGGCATGATAATTACGTTTTCCACTTACGCTACCGAACAGGAGACACCCCGGATGAATAGCAAAACAATTCGCGCGATGACGGGCGCAACGGCAACGCAATCTTTATCTGCTTCTGACACTGCGTTAATCGTCGTGGATATTCAAAACGAATTTTACGCATCAAACGATTTTCGCGGTCAGATGGTTATCCCGGATGGCGAGAAAGTCCTTAAGAATAGCCAAAAACTGGTCAGCTATGCCCATCATATCGGGCTGCCGGTATACTTCGTGCGTCATCTGGGGCCGGTGGATAGCCCGCTGTTCGCCGAAGGGTCTGTCTATGCGCAATTCCATAAAGATCTGCAACCTTCTGAGCAAGACACTATTATCACCAAAACGACCCCCAGTTCTTTTGTTGGTACCGATCTGGATGCGCAATTAAAGAAAAAAAGGATTAAAACCGTGATTGTGATTGGTCTGATGACGCATATGTGCATTTCGTCTACTGCGCGTGACGCCGTACCGCTGGGTTACAGCGTGATTATTCCAGAAGATGCAACAGCAACACGCGATCTGGATGACGGTCAGGGTGGCGTGGTGGATCACAAAACACTGCAACGTGCGGCATTAGCCGGTGTTGCCGATGTATTCGCTGAGATAATGACCACTGAAGACGTTATAGCACTGCCAGTCACAAAATAAGACCGGACTTAAACCCTGTCGCCAGCCAGACTTCTATACTGGCTGGCACATGGAGACTGATATGACGTTGAAAATTGGTATTGTGGTATTTAATGGCATCATCCCTTTTCACCTGTCGGTGCCGTATGCCGTGTTTGAGAAAGCGCTGACGACGAAAGGTGAGCCACTTTGTCAGCTGGTTGTTTGCGCCACGACGCCTGGTGTGCTTAAAACCAATGCGGGTTTTTCTATCGTCGTTGAGCGCGGGCTGGATGCGTTGGCCGGAATGGATATGGTCATCGTCCCAAGCTGGGATGTCCCTGAGCATGTTCCTGAACCAGAACTTTTGCAGGCCTTGCAAAATGCCCATGCCGCAGGAGCACGTATTGTCGGTTTGTGTATGGGCGCGTTTGTTGTCGCGGCCGCCGGGCTATTGAAAAACCGGCCTGTGACAACGCACTGGCGATGGGCAGCTGACTTTCAGCGCCTTTACCCCTGTGCGCAAATGAATAATGACGTACTTTATATCGATGATGGTGACGTTGTCACTTCTGCAGGAACAGCGGCCAGTATCGACTGCTGTCTGCATCTGGTGCGTCAGGCATGGGGAGCAGAAGTGGCAAACAGCGTCGCGCGTTTGTTGGTTGTACCGCCCCATCGTCAGGGTGGACAGCGACAATATGTCGAATTACCGGTTCAGAATACGCGTCGCGGGGATAATTTCACCAACGCGCTGGCCTGGGCAACGGAGAACCTTGCGCTCGCCCTCACGCTGGACTGCGTGGCGGAAAAGGCCTGTATGAGCCGCCGCAGCTTTACCCGACGTATTCAGCAAACAACCGGGGAGAGTTTTTCGCGCTGGCTGCTGAACCAACGCATTAGCGTCGCGCAACGCTATCTCGAAAAAACTGACCAGCCGGTGGATGACATTGCCGAGCGCGTCGGGTTTCCCTCGACAACCTCTTTGCGTCGTCACTTTAACAATCGGCTGAATACGTCGCCTTCCCGCTATCGACGCGAATTTCGCGGCCGATAGCGGTCCAGGTTATTTCCCGTGCGTATCAAAACCCGCCATCACGGCCGTCAGCTCTGCCAGTGAAAAACCGTGTTTCGCATCATCAACGCCCAGCCCAAAGCGCGTCTGCATCAGTTGATACAGCGCCGCGGCATCGGGGAGATGGATCTGCTCCTCCACATGACCGTTCTGCCAGTGGGTAAAGTTGAAGTTGGTTAGCGTCAGCTTGCCGCCATCCGGCAGATGGCGACACATCAGCAGATGGTGACGGAAATGCGACTGCGGCCAGTGCGCCGACCAGAAATTCCCCATCACATAATCACTGAAATACTGCGTTGTCAGGTCAAAATGGTACATCGACTGCCAGTGGTCGTGATGGCGGAACTGCAGCACCCAGTCGTTGCCTTCGCTCAGCAGACGATACAGCCCGTGCGGCGTCTCCTGTTCTTCGTTAGCGAGCAGACGAATCGGCGCCGTCAGCGTCTGGCCGCCAAACCCAACGTCGGCAATCCAGCGCTCTCCGTTAAGCTCAACCAACAGCAGGCGGTGCGTACGCGGCGGCATTTGCGACGGATTAGCTAATACCACGCGCCCGAGCACGCTACGCACCGTAAACCCGACTTCACGCAAGACGCGCTCGAACAGGCCGTTTTGCTCAAAGCAGTATCCCCCACGTCGCCCTGTCACCAGTTTGTCGACCAGGCACCCATCGTCAAGCTGGATTTCGCGCGGCAGGACGACATCGATATTCTCAAAAGGGATCGCACAGTTGTGATGCAAATGCAGCGCGCGCAGGGTGTCGATATCCACAGAGGCCGGCTGCTTCCAGCCGATGCGAGCGTAATAGGCAGTCAGAAAGGGGGACATATATCAGTTTCCTTTGATAGTGATGCTGTGTTTATAAACTAATTCTACGCGTCCACTTTGATTTCCGTGCTTTTTCTGCATACTCATCTTTGTAGATGAGGAGATCCTATGAGTCACTTTCGCCCTGTTGAATTACGGCATGCCAGCCGTCTGCTGAACCACGGCCCCACCGTACTTATCACCAGTCGGGATGAAACCCTGGACAGACGCAACGTGATGGCCGCCGCTTGGTCCATGCCTGTGGAATTTGAACCGCCGCGCATCGCTATTGTGGTGGATAAAAGCACCTGGTCGCGCGAACTGATTGAACGCAGCGGGAAGTTTGGCATCGTCATTCCCGGCGTGGCTGCAGCCAACTGGACCTGGGCGGTGGGTAGCGTCAGTGGACGTGATGAAGACAAATTCAACTGTTACGGGATCCCGGTGGTAAACGGTCCCGCCCTCGGCCTGCCCGTCATAGAAGAAAAATGTCTGGCGTGGATGGAGTGTCGGTTATTACCCGTCACATCCGCAGCAGAAAAGTACGATACGTTGTTTGGCGAAGTGGTTTCAGCGGCAGCGGATGAGCGCGCGTTTGTCGAAGGACGCTGGCAGTTTGACGGTGATAAGCTGAATACACTGCATCATCTTGGGGCCGGAACGTTTGTGGCAAGTGGGAAGATGGTGAAGGCGCTGGATTGATTGCCTAAGTCATATCTTACTGAATTATAGTAAATTTCTATGGCATTTTATGTTTACTATTGCGTTGTAAAACGGAGGATATTTCTGGAGTTGATGCATTAGCACCCTCACATTAAGGAAATATCAATGACATGGAATAAAGATGGCGCAATCTCGTATGCCAAATCACACGCCCAACCGAAAAGCACGGGGTATTGTGCTCGCTACGTCACCGAAGCAATCAGAACCGGTGGAAAATACGCACTGTTCAGGCACGACTAATGAAAATACTCTACTTTTTTCTCTTTGCCCTGTCTCCGTTCGCGGTTGCTGGAAGTGTCTATGCCCCAGAGCAGGCAGCGCTCAAATTCAACCAATGGTATATCGCGCAGCTGAATCAGGACAAACCGCCGGTTCTCAATCCAGACATCATGCATGAATACGTTGCCTCAGGGACAATTGCTGCAATTAAGGAAATGTACTCAGGGGATAGTAACGAGAAAGACATGCCTGATGCGGATATGTTCATTAAAGCGCAGGATTGGGATGAGGACTGGAATCAGATAACCGTCCTGCATTCTGATTTTGATGCCGTTTGCACAAACGTTTATATCGCGTTTGGTAAGAAACAAGATCACGTTGTAGCAGATTGTCTCGTTCAGGAAAAAGGGAAATGGAAAGTTCGATCGGCCACGCTGATCAAGTAATTAACCGATAGCCCCCGGCTAGAGCAGTAAAAGCACATGGTAGCCCAAGGACTACCATGTGCAATTAATCAACTCTTCGCACGCCGCGCAATAATCTCATCCGCCACATTTCGCGGAGCTTCCGCAAAATGATGGAACTCCATCGTATACGTCGCGCGCCCCTGGGACATTGAGCGCAGTGTCGTGGCGTAACCAAACATCTCCGCCAGCGGTACATCCGCGCGAATGATCTGGCTTCCGTACTGCTCTTCCATGCCCTGAACCATGCCACGACGGGAAGAGAGATCGCCCATAATATTGCCAGCGTACTCTTCGGGTGTTTCTACCTCCACGTGCATGATCGGCTCAAGGATCACCGGATCCGCCCTGCGCGCCCCCTCTTTAAAGCCGAGGATGGCCGCCATGCGGAAGGCCATCTCCGAGGAGTCGACATCGTGATACGAACCAAACGTCAGCGTCGCTTTGACATCGACAACCGGATATCCGGCCAGCACACCGCTGTTCATGGCTTCACGCAGCCCTTTCTCAACGGACGGAATATACTCGCGAGGCACCACGCCGCCCTTGGTGGCATCTTCAAACGTAAAGCCACTGCCGGGCTCGGTCGGCTCCAGGCTCAGCACCACATGACCGTACTGCCCTTTCCCACCGGACTGACGGACAAATTTGCCTTCGATATCCTTCACCGCTTTACGCAAGGTTTCCCGGTAGGTGACCTGCGGACGACCGATGTTTGCCTCGACGCCAAACTCACGCTTCATGCGGTCGACGATAATCTCCAGGTGCAACTCTCCCATCCCGGAAATAATGGTCTGACCGGACTCTTCGTCAGTATGCAGGCGGAAAGAGGGATCTTCCGCTGCCAGACGCTGCAGGGCGATCCCCATTTTCTCCTGATCGCCTTTCGTTTTCGGCTCGATAGCCAGCGAGATAACCGGATCGGGGAACTCCATGCGTTCTAGGGTGATCACCGCATTCGGGTCTGTTAAGGTGTCACCCGTGGTGACATCTTTCAGCCCAACACAGGCCGCGATATCCCCGGCGCGCAGTTCGTCCACCTCATGGCGATCGTTGGCATGCATCAGCACGATACGCCCGATCCGCTCTTTCTTCCCTTTCACCGGGTTATACACCGCGTCGCCTTTGCGCAGCACGCCAGAGTACACGCGGATGAAGGTCAGCTGGCCGACGTACGGGTCACTCATCAGCTTAAACGCCAGTGCGGAGAATGGCTCATCATCGCTGGGATGACGCTCAGCATGTTGCCCTTTTTCATCTACACCATCGATAGCGGGCACGTCCAGCGGCGACGGCATCAGTTCAATCACCGCATCGAGCATGCGCTGCACGCCCTTGTTTTTAAACGCGCTGCCGCACAGCATCGGCTGGATTTCACCCGAGATGGTGCGAATACGCAGCCCTCTGATGATTTCCGCTTCGTCCAGATCGCCCGTTTCCAGGTATTTATCCATCAGTTCGTCGCTGGCTTCCGCCGCCGCCGAGACCATTTTTTCCCGCCACTCCCGGGCGGTATTCACTAAATCATCCGGCACGGGCGCGTAGGTGAACACCATCCCCTGCGTGGCATCGTCCCACAGAATGGTGCGCATCTTGATGAGATCCACCACCCCGGTGAAGTGCTCTTCCGCGCCTACCGGGATCACAATCGGTACCGGATTCGCCTTCAGGCGCTCCTGCATCATCCGCACGACGCGGAAGAAATCGGCACCCGGACGGTCCATTTTGTTGACGAAGGCCAGACGCGGTACGTGGTATTTATTCGCCTGACGCCAGACGGTTTCGGACTGGGGCTGAACGCCCCCGACGGAGTCATACACCATCACGGCGCCGTCGAGGACGCGCATGGAACGTTCAACCTCAATGGTGAAATCCACGTGCCCCGGGGTGTCGATAATGTTGATCCGGTGCGGTTCAAAGCCTCTGTCCATACCCGGCCAGAAGCAGCTGACGGCCGCGGAGGTAATAGTGATCCCGCGCTCTTGCTCCTGCGCCATCCAGTCGGTTGTTGCCGCGCCATCGTGTACTTCGCCCAGCTTGTGGCTCATCCCGGTATAAAACAGGATGCGCTCGGTGGTGGTCGTTTTACCGGCATCGATATGCGCGGAGATACCGATGTTACGATAACGTTCGAGAGGAATGGGTCGGGGCATGATATTTCCTTAGTCAGTATGACGTCTCTGTGACGACCGGGATGGTCGCTTACTCATTCGTTTGCTATAATAGTCCTATTGTACGAGTATTATCGAACTATTTTTTAAAGGTTGACCTATTGTTGATATAGCTCAATCTGACACCCTGCGCAGGAAAACGATGATCCCTAACCATCCCGAAACTGAACAAATATTGCTGGAAAATGTGCTGTTTGCCCTTGGCAACCCGCTCCGGCTGTCGATTATTCGCCGCCTGTCCGATGGCAGCGAACTCAGCTGTAATGCGCTGCGCCCGGATGAAGTGGTGAAATCCACAATGACCCATCACTGGCGCGTGTTGCGCGACAGCGGGGTGATCTGGCAACGTCCACAGGGACGAGAAAATATGATCTCCCTGCGCAGAGAAGATCTGGATGCCCGCTTTCCGGGGCTAATGGAGATTTTGCTACGTACGCCGTAACCCGGTCGTGCCGGGAGGCGATTACACCTCCCGGCTTTGCATCAGGACGGCTGTGTTGTCGCGAATGTCTTCGCAATCATTTCAGCGGTTGGCTGTAATCCTCCGAGGCTCCACTGCTCAGGGTCGTGCTCATCAATACGGATCCAGACCGAGCGACGGAACTCGGGATCCCCTCTTCCCTCGATTTCCACCATCAAGTCCGTCATCCGGCGCAGCAGCTCGCTCTTCTGCTCGTCGTTCATGATCCCTTTAATCGTTTGTACATTCACAAAAGGCATTGTATTCTCCCTAATAACCAAGGTCTAAAAATCATACTCAGATTAGAAAGGAAACCCGCAGGTGTCAAAAGAAAAATCGTTGCCTTACCTCTCGCCCGAACTGTGCGGTCTGGCTGAAGGGGCAAAAATCGTGGGCGATCAATGGATTTTGCTGATCCTGAGGGAGGCGTTTTACGGCGTGACGCGCTTCGAAACCATGCGTAGCCATACCGGGATCACGAAACAAACCTTAGCGACGCGTTTAAAACTGATGACGGAGCTGGGGCTGCTCTCCCGAATACCTTACCGGGAAGAAGGAGCACGGGAACGCTATGAGTACCAGCTTACCGAAAAAAGCCGCACCCTTGCCCCGGTACTTCTGGCGCTGATGGAATGGGGACACAGACAGGTGTTACACACCGCACCGCATTTAACGCTGGTGGATAAAGCGACAGGCGATCCGTTGCATATTGGCTATGTGAATACGCAGGGTCATGAGGTGAAACCCCACCAGGTGCAGATTGTGCCGGCACCAAAGGGGTAAGCCCGGCAACGTCACCCGGCTTACCCGCAGCACGTTACATTATCCACCCCATCAGCAGCGTGGCGATGATCACCGTCGACGCGCCACCGATGCGGGTCGCAATTTGTGCAAACGGCATGAGGGACATCCGGTTAGAGGCGGACAAAATGGCCACGTCCCCTGTCCCGCCCAGACCGCTATGGCAGCAGGTGACGATGGCCGCTTCCACAGGATACATGTTCAGACGCGACGCAATAAAGTAGCCGCTCAGCGCCATCGCAATCACCACCGAACCGCACACCACCACGTACCCCACCGAGAAGACTGAGACCACGCTCTCAAGCGGCACGTATAACATCCCGAGGCCAATCATCAGCGGCCAGACCAGCGCAGCGGAGACAAATTTATAACAGCTGTGCGCCCCCTGCTCCATGGAGGCCGGGATCACGCTGAAGTATTTGCACAGCACGGCAATCAAAATCATCAGCACCGGGCCGGGAATGTGGACCAGTTTTTCAAACAATCCGCCGACGATGAAAAACGCGCACACCATCAGTAATCCGCCCCCCATCAGATGAAAATCCGTCTGTTGAGCACTTTGCGCCCCGGCAAACAGGCTGGTGTCTTCTTTACTGCGCGTGAGCATGCCATTTCCTGAAAGCGCCGGACGTTTGGTCCCGAGACGCGCCAGCGAGCCTGCACACACAATGGCGAAAATATTCCCCACAACCGCAGCAGGTGCCAGTTGCGCAACAAAAACATCCGGCGTTTGTCCCAGTATGGCCGAATAGGCCAGGGAGAGGGGCAAAATTCCCTCGCCAATCCCGCCGCCAATGATAGGCACAATGATAAAGAAGAAGGTGTGGTAAGGCGTATAACCAAACAGTGATCCCACAATGAGCCCGGTCAGCACGGCCATGAATGTCCCCGCCACCAGCGGAACAAACATGCGCATCATCCCCTGAATGAGCAGTACCCGGTTCATCCCCAGAATACTGCCGACCACCAGGCAGGCGATGACGAAATAGAGCAGATTCGCCTCTTTCATCAGCAGATGCACCGTATCAAGGGTCTGTTTCCCGAAGACCCCAAAATAGACCAGTACAGAGGGGACCATCAGGCAGAGGATCGCCGGACCGCCGATATCTTTCAGCAAGGGGATCTGACGCCCTACTTTGGCAAACGCGAAACCGAGCGTCATGATGACCGCGAGACCACCGATCATATTTTTCGGCAGCAGCCCTGCCCAGGCAGACGTCGCCACAATGGCGGCGATCCCGACAAACAGCATCAGCGGAACCGCGCCCACCTCGGTATTGTTGAGGCCAAAGGCGAAACGCGAGGACGACAGTTCAGAAGTCGGTACAGGATTATCTTTCATATAATCACCTGAAAATTGTGTTCGGATAAACAGAGAAAGGAATAAACTGGAATCTATTCCTGATAGCAATAAATGTTCTTTAATATAAAAATAATGACTTACCTGGCCTTTTCTTAAAACAGGCTCAGCGCGAAATTAACATGGAGAAACGCAGGGAAATGTGAACAGCACAGCTCTTTTATTTTAAATAACTTAATTCATTATTATGTAACTAAAGTTAATGACAGCCATCCAGGTAATCTTTTTGAAATTAATAAAACCAGAGAGATTGTGACCCTTATCACTCCTGCCCTGTAGGCGAACCGTTAGATTAGCGCTGCAACAAAACAGATAAAATACCGACATGAAAACCTCAAACTTCATGCCTGCCCGCTTGTTTTCTCAATCTGTTTTATTAATAAATTCAGGAGTTAACTATGTCCCGCAAAGAAGTTCTGTACACGCCCTATAATGGAGCCGTACTGCTGGAAAATCCGTTATTAAATAAAGGTCTCGCTTTTATTAAAGAAGAGCGCGATCATTTTAATCTGCATGGTTTATTACCACACAACGTGGAAACCATTGAGGAACAAACCGAACGTGCGTGGATGCAGTTCTGCCATTTTAAAAGCGATATTTCCCGCCATGTTTATCTGCGCAATATTCAGGACACCAATGAAACCCTCTTTTACAACCTTCTGCGTTCGCATCTGAAAGAGACGTTACCGATAATCTATACCCCGACCGTAGGGGAAGCCTGCGAGCATTTCTCTACCATTTATCGTCGTGCGCGCGGTTTATTTATTTCATGGCCAAACCGCCACCGTATCGATGAGATGCTGCAAAGTTTCTCGCGCAACGACATTCGGGTGATTGTCGTCACGGACGGGGAGCGTATTTTAGGACTCGGCGATCAGGGTATTGGCGGCATGGGTATTCCGATTGGTAAGCTGTCGCTGTATACCGCCTGCGGAGGGATCCATCCGGCCTCCACTCTCCCGATTATGCTGGATGTCGGCACCAACAATCAGCAGCACCTGGAAGACCCGATGTACATGGGCTGGCGCCATCCGCGCATCACCGACGATCAGTACGCGGAATTTATGGATATGTTTATCAGTACCGTCAAGGCGCGCTGGCCGGATGTGCTGCTGCAATTTGAAGACTTTGCCCAGAAAAACGCCACCAGACTGCTGCAGCGCTACCGCGACCAGCTGTGCTGCTTCAATGATGATATCCAGGGCACTGCAGCCGTCACCGCCGGTACGCTGATTGCGGCGGCGCATGCCGCGGGCACGCGCATACGCGATCAGCGGGTGGTGTTCCTCGGCAGCGGTTCCGCAGGGTGCGGGATCGCCGAAAAAATTGTCGCGCTGATGGTGGATGACGGTCTGACCGAATCCGAAGCCCGCAGCCGGATCTTTATGGTCGATCGCTTCGGCCTGCTGACCGGTGACATGACCAACCTGCTCGATTTCCAGAAAAACCTGCTTACCGCCCGCGAAACCGTTTGTCACTGGCCGGTAGAGGCGAAAAATATCTCGCTGCTGGACGTGGTGAAGAACGCGCATCCGACGGTGATGATTGGCGTTTCCGGCCAGCCTGGACTGTTCAGCGAAGAGATTGTCAAAGAGATGCATCGCCACTGTCCGCGCCCCATTATCATGCCGCTCTCTAACCCGACGTCACGGGCAGAGGCACAGCCGCAGGATCTTATCGCCTGGACCCAGGGTGCCGCGCTGGTCGCCACCGGCAGCCCGTTCGCACCGGTATTCTGGGAGAATGCGCACTACGAGATCGCCCAGTGTAATAACGCCTATATCTTCCCGGGCCTGGGACTGGGTGTGCTGGCCTGTCATGCTCGCCGGGTGACGGAAGAGATGTTGATGGCGGCAAGCCGCAGCCTGGCCGCGCAGTCTCCGCTGGTGACGACAGAAAGAGGGGGATTGCTGCCACCGGTAGATCAGATTGAAACGGTCTCACGTCAGATTGCCGTTGCCGTCGCCCGCGCCGCAATTGCACAGGGCGTCGCCCCGGCAATAGATGATGAGGAGCTGATGGCGCGTATCGAGAAGACCTGGTGGCAGGCGGACTATGCGCCTTACCGCCGCTCCGCGCTGTAGCGCCGGTCACGCCCTCACCGCAGGGTGAGGGCGTCGCTGAGGTTTCAGTGCTGTACGCCTGAGCGGTCAGAAAAATCGCCGGCGGAGAGAATATCATGCCGTGTCGCCGTCTGTTTCTGGCGGGCATAGCGGTCCGCTACCCCTTCAGGACGCGTTTTGAAGCGACGGTGCAGCCACATATACTGCTCTGGCGCCATCCGTACCGCGTGCTCAATCGCCCTGTTCATCTGCGTCGCCACGGCTTCTTTATCGCCGCCCTGCAGCGCCTCGCTGATATCCTCAAGAATAATCAGTTCGTAACCTGAGCCGTTCGCCTTGCGCCGCGGCACGAAGGGGACGACGGCAGGCCGTGCGCTTTTGACCAGCATATAGCTGCCCGCCGTCGTGGCGGCATCCGGCACCGCAAAAAACGGCACAAAGACGCTATTGGTCTTCCCATAGTCATGGTCCGGGGCGTACCACAAGATTTCATTCTGCTTCAGCGAGCGGATCATGCCTTTTAAATCATGGCGATCGAGCATGGTTTTATTGGAACGCAGACGCCCGCGGGTCTGCAGCCAGTCCAGCAACGCATTATTGTTGGGACGGTAGACCCCAATGCCCGGGTTAAGCATGCCAAAGATCCGCGCGCCCAGCTCAAGGGTAAGAAAGTGCATACCAACGAGCACCACCCCATTGCCTTTCTCACGCGCCTTTTCCATATGTTCATACCCGGTCACGGTATAGCATTTCCGCACCCGCCACGCAGGCCAGAACCAGGCCATACCGGTTTCGATGACGCCCATGCCTACCGATTCGAAATTACGCTGCAGCAAGGTTTCGCGCTCGTCCGCGCTCATCTCAGGAAAGCAGAGTTCAAGGTTACGGCGGGCAATCGCGACGCGGCGAGGGAGTAAACGCATCGCCAGTCGGCCAAGGCCATGACCGATCCGGAACAACAGCGGATAAGGCAGCAGCATGATGAGCCACAGTGCGGCAATGCCTGTCCAGCTTAGCCAGTACCGGGGATGAAGAAAGGCGAGTGAAAACCGGGGTAATTTTGTCATCAGAAAATTATCCTTTAACGTGTCTGTCCTTAACTGATTCGGTTGAAGATCTTTCCTAAGGATTTATGAAATGTCAGTCAGAAACGTGAAGTGTAGCGGATAAGACAAAACGCATTTTTACGATTTTTGCGAAAAGCGGAAAGCCGGGAAGGACAAAGCCGCTCCCCGGCAGACGATCTTACATTGAATAGCCGGGCTTTTTGATCAGCTCGTCCAGCTTGGGTCCTATTTCGGTATCCCAGACCTGCGCTTTCCAGTCCTCGGGATTCACCTGGTTCAACGCCACCGACACTGAACTGTCTTTACTGTTGAAATGGCGAATAATCACCTCGGCAATATCCGCCGCCAGGGCGTTTTTTTGTTCGTCGTTCAAATCACGGGGAAAACATTTGATATCTACGTGTGGCATGTGCAGGCTTCCGGTTGTGAATGAGGGTTCCACGTTATCAGATAATATTGTTTGCCTTTAACACCTTGTGCAGTTCCGGCAGCTGGCATACGGTGTCCGCAATGGCCGTCAGCTTCGGCGTATTTTCCGCAAACCAGGCGTGACGAGGCCCCCAGGTACGCGCCACGGTAATATACACATCCAGCAGCGTCAGCCGTTCACCCAGCGCAAACGGGGCCGCCCTGAGCTGGTTTTCGAACCACAAATAGAGAGATTTCCGGTACTCAATGCAGTTTTTCTGCAGCTGTTCCGGTGCGTCCGGCACCCAGCGTTCGGGATAATCTGCATACGTGAAGGTGGGATAGACGTTCGCCACAAACCAGATGAGCAGACGCTGAAACTGCTGACGTTCAGCCTGACCCACGGGCGGAGCCAGATCGGGACAACGGTCGAGCACCATCAGGGCTATTGCCGCCGTTTCGGTCATGATCGCGCCATTTTCCAGCTCCAGCGTCGGCACCTGACACAGCGGGTTCAGTTTTTGCAGTAACTCACGCTGCGGACCAGGTTGGTCAAACCCGTCCACGTTGATAAAGTGATAGGGAATATCTGCCAGGGTCAGCATCACTTCACTGATTGCCGAGCCCCAGCCGGGTACGCCATAAAGTTTAATCATTTTGCCCCCTCAGGAGTGAAAATCCTAAGTGTAGAGCACCATTAGTAGGTTATCCCAGGCGGGTTGACCTCCGATTGTTCCACCGCCTCGCCCTGCTCCCCCCAGCGCGCCAGCACTTTCTGGTACTCTCCGCGCTCAATCGCACCGTTGAGCGCGGCCTGCAGGGCATAAACCAGTTGATTGCCTTTTTTGGTCGTGGTGGCGACATAAGCTTTCTTCGGCCCCAAACCGACCACGCGGGTATTGCCGGTCAGCGCCGCTTTATACGCCGAGACCGACTGCGGCCCGAAGAACACATCCGCCCTGCCGGACTGGATGTAAAGATTGCCTGAGGCATCGTCGTGGAGATAAACCGGCAACGCAGGCTCGCGTCCGGCCTTTTTGTTCTCCTCGTTCCAGCCCAGCAGAATACGTTCCTGATTGGTGCCCGAGCCGACAATCACTTTTTTACCCGCCAGGTCTTCCGCACGTTTAATCGACTGGATATCACTGGTCGACTTCACCGAAAACGCCAGCGAGTCGACGCGGTAGGTGGCGAAATCAAACTTCTCTTTACGCTGTTCGGTCACCGCAATGTTCACCAGCGCCACGTCGTAACGCCCGGAGGCGATCCCCAGCGGCCAGTCTTCCCACGCCGTCGGCACCAGCTTCAGCTTCAGCCCCAGACTGCCCGCCAGCAGGCGGGCGATATCCGGGTCGCTGCCAATCCGTGTGCGGTTATCGCTGGCCAGCAGCGCCAGCGGCGGGGAGTTCAGCATCGAGATGGCAACCGTCAGCGTTCCCGGCTCAACAAATTTATAACTGGCGGGGATCTTCGCCACAGCCTGCCGATCCACCGTCACCGGCAGCGGCTGCTCGTTGGCTTTTAAATCAATGCTGGCGTGGCTGGCGGCTGAAAAGATCAGCCCCGCCAGAAGTCCATATTTCATTGTCGCTCCTTACAGCACTTTAGAGAGGAACTGGCGCGTTCGCGGGTGCGACGGACGGTTTAACACCTCGTCGCTGCTGCCCTGCTCGACAATTTTTCCGTCGACCATAAACACCACCTGATCCGCCACCTCCCGGGCAAAGCCGATCTCGTGGGTGACCACCACCAGCGTGGTGCCGGATCGGGCCAGCTTCTTGATCACATCCAGCACTTCACCCACCAGCTCCGGATCGAGGGCCGAGGTGGGTTCATCAAACAGCATCACCCGAGGCCGCAGCGCCAGCGCGCGGGCAATGGCAATGCGCTGCTGCTGGCCGCCGGAAAGATGGCGGGACCAGGCGTCCGCTTTATCCCGCAGCCCCACCACATCCAGCAGGCTGTAGGCCCTTTCCACCGCCTCTTTCTTGCTGAGTTTTTTATGCGCGACCGGCGCTTCTATCAGGTTTTCCAGCACCGTGAGGTGCGGAAAGAGATTGAAGTTCTGAAACACATAGCCCACGTTGACCCGCTGCTTAAGGATCTCCTTCTCTTTCAGTTCAAAGAGTTTGTCGCCCTGACGGCGATAGCCAATGTAGTCGCCGTCAATCTGGATAAAACCTTCGTCGACGCGCTCCAGATGGTTAATGGTGCGCAGCAGCGTCGATTTGCCCGACCCGGATGGCCCGAGGATCACCGTCACGGACCCTGGCGGGATCTCAAGCGTGACGTTGTCGAGGGCTTTATGGCGACCGAAATATTTACTGACGCCGGTAATCGAGATATGTCCTTCAGGAGAGGCTGGCATGGACGGGCTCCTGTGCTGGCGTGGCGGTGACAGAACGGCTACGCCGGGTGGCGCGGTTCTGGTTAACGGCAGAACGGCGTTCGCTACGGGCAAGAGCGCGTTCGACACCGTACTGGATAGCGGACAAGACGGTGGTAATCACCAGGTACCAGGCGGCCCCAACCATCAACAGCGGGATCACCTCCTGGGTGCGGTTGTAGATCATCTGAATGGTATAAAACAGCTCCGGCATCGCCAGGACGTACACCATCGCCGTGCCCTTGGCGAGGCTGATGATCTCATTGAATCCCGACGGCAGAATGGTGCGCAGCGCCTGGGGTAAAATGATGCGCACCGTACGACGCCAGGCCGGCAGGCCGAGCGCGGCAGCCGCCTCATACTGCCCGTGATCAACGCCGAGGAAGCCGCCGCGAATAATTTCGGCGGTATAGGCGCTCTGTACCAGCGTCAGCCCCACCACCGCGGTGGAGAACTGCCCCAGCACGTTGATGGTTTCAAAGCTGCCCCAGGTGATGCCGGTGAACGGCACGCCGAGCGAGAGCGTGTCGTAGAGATAGGAAAAGTTGTACAGGATGATCAGCACCACGATCAGCGGCAGCGACCGGAAAAGCCAGATGTAGGCCCACGCCAGGCTGCTCAACAGCCAGGACGACGAGAGTCGCGCCAGGGCCAGCATGCCGCCAAACACGACGCTCAGCGCGGTGCCGATCAGCGTCAGCAGCAGGGTCTGGCCGACACCGTCGAGGATCACCGGGTCGAAGAACCAGCGGGCGAACACGCCCCATTCCCAGCGCGGGTTAAAGGCCACGGACTGAATCACGACCGCCAGGACAAACAGCGCCACCGCGGCGCCAACGGTCCGCAGCGGATAACGCGCCGGGACCACCTTTATGGTTTCAACGTTTCTCATCGTCGTTCCTCATGCGGTTTTACTGAACGCTTCGCGTACCAGCGTTTTGGTGAAACGCAACCGACCATCAAACGGCGGCTGGCTATACTCTTCCGGATCCCGGTTCAGATCGAACTGCGGCTGATAGCCCTGGCTGAGATAGAGCCGGACCGCTTCCGGCTGGCGAAAACCGGTGGTCAGGTAGATCTGGCTATACCCCGCCAGCACCGCCCTGCGCTCCAGCTCCTGCACCACTCGCCCGGCAAGTCCCTGCTGACGCAGGGATTTATTGGTCCAGATACGCTTAATCTCTGCGGTCCGTTCGTCATAGGGCTTGTAAGCGCCGGTGGCGATAATTTCCCCGTCACGTTCCAGGACGATAAACAGTCCCTGCGGCGCTAAATACCATTCCGTCAGCTCCACTTCCGCATCTTTAGAGAAGTAGTCCCCGTAACGGGCGGCATATTCCCCGAACAGCCCCTCGATGATGGGCTGGAGTTCGGCATCTTCGGGCGAGACATCACGAAATTGTTCGCGCATAGCGCCTCCTTAATCACCCAGGCCAGCCGGGTTCACTTCTGACTGAGGAATGCGCTCAACCCCTTCCCCCCAGCGGTTCAGCACTTTGTCGTAATCGCCGTTTTTGATCACGCCGTTCAGCGCGATTTGTACCGGCTCAACCAGCCCGCTGCCTTTTTTCAGCGTCACCGCGATATGCGCCGCCTTCGGCCAGCCGCCGTCGACGCTACCCACCAGTTTGGTTTTGCCGTTCAGCGCCGCTTTCCATGCGCCAATCACGTTCGGACCAAAGTAGGCATCCGCACGCCCGGACTGCAGCGCCAGGGTTTGAGCCGCATCATCTTTGGTGTAGATCGGGGTAAAGGGTTTCAGCCCCTTCTTCAGGTTTTCCGCGTTCCATGCCAGCAGGATGGACTCCTGGTTGGTGCCGGAGCCCACGATAATCCGCAGCCCGGCGATGTCTTCCGCCTTCTGCAGCGAGGTAATAGGACTGGTGGACTTCACGTAGAAACCGAGGGAGTCTTTCCGGTAGGTGGCAAAATCAAATTTCTGTTTGCGTTCTTTGGTGACGGTGATATTGCTGATGGCCGCATCGTATTTGCCGGAGGCGACCCCCAGCGGCCAGTCTTCCCACGAGGTGGGCACCACGTTCAGCTCAAGCCCGAGGCTATCCGCCACCAGACGAGCAACGTCGACCTCGCTGCCCAACAGCGTTTTGTTGTCATCGGAAAACACCGTCAGCGGCGGCTGGTTGAGCCCCGCCACCGCCACGGTAAATTTTCCCGGTACGGCAAAGCGATAGTCTTTCGGCAACCGGGCTATGGCATCGCCGTTTTTGGCGGTGTTGATCGGCGTTTTATTGGCCTCGATGCTCACGCCGGTGCCGTTAATGTTCACATTCTCTGCCCAGACGGCAGGGGTAAAGGCTAGCGCGAGCGCCAGAATAAGCGATGTTTTCTGCATAGCGGTGTTCTCTTTATTGTTGTGTGAAGTGATTTTTCGGTTGGTCAAGACCCAGGCTTTCGCGCAGCGTGGTGCCCGGATAGTCGGTGCGGAACAGGCCGCGCGCCTGCAGAACCGGCACGACCTGATCCACAAAGCGCGGGAAGGTGTCCGGCGTGCCGCCCTGAATGATGAAGCCGTCGGCGGCATAGCCTTCAAACCAGGCCTGCAGTCCGTCGGCCACCTCTTCCGGCGTACCGGAAAAGCGTGGACGCGGCGAAGCGGCTTCCAGCGCCACCTGACGCAGGGTTAAGTTGCGCTCGCGGGCGTTACGCTTGATCTCATCGGTGGTGCTGCGGAAGCTGTTTTTGCCTAAGTCGCCGATATCCGGGAACGGTTCGTCGAGCGGATACTGGCTGAAATCATGATGTTCGAAATAACGCCCGAGGTAATTAAGGGCATCATTAATCGACACCAGCGCCGCCGTGGTTTGATACTGGTTTTCCACGTCATCGGCATCTTTTCCCACAATCACGCTGACGCCCTGGAATATATGCAAATCCGACGGGCGGCGGCCGTGAGTTTCCAGCTGCTGTTTCACGTCGCGGTAAAAGGCTTTTGCCTCGTCGAGGGTTTCATGGTGGGTGAAAATGGCGTCGGCATGTTTCGCCGCCAGTTTTTTCCCGTCGTCCGACGCGCCGGCCTGAAAGACAATCGGACGTCCCTGCGGGGTACGGCCAATATTCAGCGGTCCGGCGACCTGGAAGAAATCACCACGGTGATCCAGGGTGTGCAGTTTTGCCGGGTCAAAGAACTGACCGCTCTCTTTGTTGCGCACAAAGGCATCTCCTTCCCAGGAGTCCCACAGCCCTTTCACCACGTCGAGATACTCGTCGGCAATCCGGTAGCGCAGCGCATGTTCAGGGTGTTTTTCGCGGGAGAAGTTCTTCGCCGAACCTTCCAGCGGCGAGGTCACCACGTTCCAGCCCGCGCGGCCATTGCTCAGATGGTCGAGGCTGGCGAACTGGCGGGCCGTGGTAAAGGGCTCGCTGTAGGAGGTGGATAAGGTTCCCACCAGCCCCAGGCGCGAGGTGATGCTTGCCAGCGCAGATAACACCGTTAACGGTTCAAAGCGGTTTAAAAAATGCGGGATCGATTTTTCGTTAATATAAAGACCGTCGGCAACGAATAAGAAATCGAGTTTGCCCTCTTCCGCCTTTAATGCCGTCGCTTTGACGAAATCAAAATTGATACTGGCATCGGCGATGGCCTCAGGGTGGCGCCAGGCGGACATATTCCCGGATGCACCATGCAAAATGGTCCCGAGCCGCAGTTGACGATGTGCAGACATATTCACCTCTTCAGAATTAAACGTGTTGCAGGGCTTTTTCCGCAAGCTGTGCAAAATAGCGGGCAGCGGGCTCGATTAATGCTTCGTCCGGATTAAACGCCGGGTGATGTAAACCGTGCGCACTGTTGCTGCCAATGCTGACAAACGCGCCGGGTATGGACTGCAGATAGACCGCGAAATCTTCCCCGCCCATGTGTAACTCGGCGTGCCGGGTTTCATAGCCCGCCTCCCGGGCAACTGAGGTGGCAAATGCCGCCCAGCGTTCGTCATTGACCAGTGCGGTGGGTCCAGCATACCAGGTAATATCAATCTGCGCGCTGAAGGCGCTGGCAAACCCGGCGGCAATCTCGCCCACGCGGGCTTTCACGTTCTGCTGTACTTCCGTGCGATGGGTACGCAGCGTGCCTTCCAGCTCGACGCTTTCCGGCAGCACGTTCCAGGTGTTGCCGCCCGCAATGCGCGTCACGCTCAGCACCACGGAATCCAGCGTGTTGACGTTGCGGCTGGCGACGCTTTGCAGCGCCGTTACCAGCTGGCTCGCCAGCACGATGGCATCGTTACCTTCATGCGGACGTGCGGCATGCGCGCCTTTACCGGTAATGCGAATCACAAAGCGGTCGACGTTGGCATAGAACGGCCCGCCGCGGGTGGCGAATTCACCGACCGGCAGGCCGGGCTCGTTATGCATACCGAAAATCGCGCTGACATCCCGCAGGGCACCGGCCCGCACCATGCTCTTCGCGCCGCCAAAGTTCTCTTCGGCAGGCTGAAACAGGATCCGCACCCGGCCGTTAAGCGAAGCTTCCCGCTCTTTCAGTTTTAACGCCGCACCGAGGATCACGCTGGTGTGGATGTCATGTCCGCAGGCGTGCATTACCCCTGCCTGCTGCGAGCTAAACGGCACGCCGCTACGCTCTTCAATCGGCAGGGCATCGATATCTGCGCGCAGCGCAATCAGCTTGTTGCCGGAACCAATTTCCGCCACCAGCCCGGTCGGCAGATCGTAAGGCAACGGCGTAATGCCCGCCGTTGTCAGCCACTGGCGCAGGCGTGCGGTGGTTTCGACTTCCTGGCCGGACAGTTCCGGGTTCTGGTGCAGCTCGCGACGCCAGGCAATCAGTTGTTCGCCAAAGCTCATAAGGTAACCTCCCTGTTAAGACGGGTCTCGGCCAGCAAACGCAGCGACGCCACGCGCGTGGCGCCCTCTGCTACCGGGGTATCAATAATAAATTCGTCAATGCCCCACGTTTCATGGAGGGCGTTAAGGTGTTCAAGCACGGATTCCGCCGTGCCCGCCAGCAGAGATTGCGCCCGACGCGCAATGCGTACCGGCTCACTCCCTGCCTGACGCGCAAAGGCGTAAGCCTGCTCTTCGCTGGCCACGGTGACGCGCTGGCCGTTGGCCAGCTCAACGCCCCACACTTCCACCTTCTGCGCCAGCGCGTCAGCTTCGGCCTGCGTCGGTGCCACAATCACCTGCACCGCTACAATCACATCGCGGACGCTGTTTTCACGCCAGGTAGCGATCACCTCACGCAGCAGATCCGGATCGCCATTCAGGTGCGCGGCAAAAACAAAGTGCCAGTCGAGGCTGGCGGCCAGCAGCGCGCTTTCGCGACTCGCGCCGAGCAGAAAACCCTGCGCAGGCGACGGCGGCAGCGGCGTGGCCAGAACGGCTTCCGCCGTTGACTGATGCTCAGGACGGATCCAGCGGTCGAGCTGGGCCAGCTGTTCGGCAAAACTGCCCTTTTCCGGTTGATTCAGACCCTGTTGCAGCGCGCGGGTCGAGAGCGGCAGACCGCCCGGTGCTTTTCCGACGCCAAGATCCACGCGGCCTGGCGCCAGCGCGGCCAGAACGTTGAAGTTCTCGGCAACTTTATACGGGCTGTAGTGCTGAAGCATCACGCCGCCGGAACCGACGCGAATGCGCGAGGTTTGCCCGAGGATCCAGGCAATCAGCAGCTCCGGTGAGGGGCTGGCAAGTTGGGGAGTGTTGTGGTGTTCGGCAATCCAGAAGCGGTGATAGCCCAGATTTTCTGCCTGCTGCGCCAGCGCCAGGGTACGCGCCAGTGCATCGGCAGCCGTTTCGTGTTCAGCGATGGGGCTTTTATCCAGAATGCTGATTCGCCATGACATGTTGCGTTCTCGTTTGACTTAACATGTCGACATTATTAAAGGCGTATTTCACCACTGAGAAACAATTAATTTACATTTAGTTTGCCGGAAAACAGATATATAAAACCACGCTAAGAATATGTCTTCAGAGAGGCAATCAACGCATCCACCTGACTGCGGCGGGTAATACGGACAAAGCGAATGTGCGCGTAGCGCGGATTTTGCAGATCGGCTTCATAACGCCTGCGGTTGTTGCGCCAGGTTTTTATCGTCCAGATGATAATGGATTCTCTGCTCAGGAACGCGCGGCGAAAACTCTCCTTATTCCCCGTGCCGGGCCAAAGTTCCCGTTTATGCCTGGCCCGTTTGATGGCCCTGGTAACGGCCTGATACAGCGTGCGGGTAAACCCATAATCGACCCACACCACAACATCGACATGGCGCCATTTAACCGGTCGCGTGCGGTTATAGTTACCGTCAAGCACCCAGTCTGGCGACGCCTGCAGCGCCTGCTCCAGCGTTTCCTGAAACACGTCGTCCGGGGTTCCCTGCCAGTCAGGGCGCCAGTAGAGTCGGTCCATCTCGATACAGGGAATGTCCAGCTCAGCCGCAATCTGCTTCGCCAGCGTGCTTTTTCCACTTCCGCTGGTTCCGATGACATTAATTTTCACACTCCCTCCATTCTGTTTACGAAAGCTGCCCAAAGCATAGCGTTTTCATCCTGTTAACTGAACGTTATTTCAGCATGGCGTCGGCCATGTAAAAACCTGAGCCTGAACACGTTCATGGTTCTACGGTGGCCAAAATCTATACCACCTGGTAACTATTAAGCGGTACTGATGATTAAAGCAGCATATCGCTGACGGTTTTGACTAAAAACTCACCACGATTCAGCGTGTTGTGATCCCCGTCTGCTCTGACCACACGATTTCCTTCGACGTGCATCACTTTCGGCACGGTTATATTTTGCGTCGCTTATGAATTGCAGGTAGGATGCCTCGCCATGTTTCGCCTTATCCATACGCAGAATGACTGGGAAGGCGACATGTGTTTGCGCAGAAGCAATCGTTTGTATTGCATTCTGCCAGGCAGGACTATCACGATAATGGTTCAGACAGGCAAACAGGTAACTCAATGAAAACAAGCAATAAAAGCGCAGCCGATCATCATGCTGCTAAACGTCGCTGGTTGAACTCCCACGAAGAGGGCTACCACAAAGCGATGGGCAACCGTCAGGTTCAAATGATCGCCATCGGCGGCGCTATCGGAACGGGTCTGTTTTTAGGTGCGGGTGCACGTCTGCAGATGGCTGGCCCGGCTCTCGCCCTGGTCTATCTGGTGTGCGGGATCTTCTCTTTCTTCATTCTTCGCGCGCTGGGCGAACTGGTACTGCATCGCCCTTCCAGCGGAAGCTTCGTCTCCTACGCCCGTGAATTCCTCGGTGAAAAAGCGGCCTACGTGGCGGGCTGGATGTATTTCGTCAACTGGGCGATGACCGGTATCGTCGACATCACTGCGGTTGCGCTGTATATGCACTACTGGGGCGCGTTCGGCGATGTGCCGCAGTGGGTCTTTGCGCTTGGCGCGCTGGCCATTGTCGGCACCATGAACATGATCGGCGTGAAGTGGTTCGCGGAGATGGAGTTCTGGTTTGCGCTGGTCAAAGTGCTGGCCATCGTGGTGTTCCTGGTGGTGGGTACCGTCTTCCTCGGCAGCGGTAAACCGCTGGATGGCAATGCCACCGGCTTCCACCTGATAACCGATAACGGCGGTTTCTTCCCGCACGGTCTGCTGCCTGCGCTGGTGCTGGTTCAGGGCGTGGTGTTCGCCTTTGCCTCCATCGAGCTGGTGGGTACCGCAGCAGGTGAATGTAAAGATCCGCAGACGATGGTGCCAAAGGCCATCAACAGTGTGATCTGGCGTATCGGTCTGTTTTACGTCGGTTCCGTGGTCCTGCTGGTTCTGCTGCTGCCGTGGAACGCCTATCAGGCGGGTCAGAGTCCGTTCGTGACCTTCTTCTCTAAGCTGGGCGTGCCTTACGTTGGCAGTATCATGAACATTGTGGTGCTGACGGCGGCGCTCTCGAGCCTGAACTCCGGTCTGTACTCTACCGGCCGTATCCTGCGCTCCATGTCGATGGGCGGTTCTGCACCGAAGTTCATGTCGAAGATGAGCAAGCAGCACGTGCCGTACGCCGGTATTCTGGCCACGCTGGTGGTCTACGTCTTCGGCGTGTTCCTGAACTACCTGGTCCCGTCTCAGGTCTTCGAAATCGTGCTGAACGTGGCCGCACTCGGGATCATCGCCTCCTGGGGCTTTATCGTGGTCTGCCAGATGCGTCTGCGTAAAGCGATCAAAGAAGGGAAAGCCGCTGACGTTAGCTTTAAGCTGCCTGGCGCACCGGTGACCTCCTGGCTCACCCTGCTCTTCCTGTTCAGCGTGCTGGTGCTGATGGCGTTCGACTACCCGAACGGCACCTACACCATCGCGACCATTCCGCTGCTGGCCGTGCTGCTGATTGCTGGCTGGTTTGGCGTGCGTAAACGCGTTCACGAGATCCACAGCACCGCGCCGGTTCATCCTGATGATGAAAAACACGACGCGCCGCTGGTAGAAGAGACCTCGCGTTAATACGCAGTCAACAAAAAGGGAAGGCATTTAGCCTTCCCTTTTTTTATTACAACGCGATACGAATCACATCGTCAGGCTGGGTGGCTTCCTGCTGACGGGTGGATTTCTGTTTCACCGTCACGTACAGGGCTTTGCCATCCGCTGAGAGCGCCAGGCTGTTCGGGTAGACCGGCGTGTCGATGGTTTTGGTGACCTTATACGATTTGGCGTCAATCACGCTCACCTTACCGGCTTCACGGTGCGTCACATAAACTTCATTGCGGGCCGGGTTAAACAGGACGGCCAGCGATTCCGGCGCGGCGATTTTGTCGATCACGCTGCCCTCTTTCAGGCTCACCACCAGCACTTCCGGCTGTTTTGAATCGGTCAGGAATGCGCGCTGACCGGCAGTGTCGAGGCTCAGATTCAGGTAGAAGTGCTCTTTGCCGTCATCCTGCACCTTTTTACGGCTGATAATTTTATTGCTGGCCGTATCAATCGTCACCAGCTCGCCGTCCGCATTGGTGGTATAGAGACGTTTCGCCTGCGCGTCCAGCGCCAGGCCGGTGCTGTAGGTCCCGGTATTGGCAATGGTCGCTTTCAGCTTCAGCGTGGCGCCATCCACCACCCAGACGACGCTCTCTTTCCCCACGCCCGTGATGTACACGGTGTTCGTGCTGTCATCGGCCACCAGCTGGCGCGGCTGCAGTGGCTTAACGGTGTCACTACGCTGACGCCCATCCAGCACCAGCCGCCCTTTTACATCGCCCGTTTTCGCATCGATGGCCGTTACCGCACCGTTGATAGTGTTGCCCAACCACAGCGTCTGGGTCGCCTTATCAAGAGTGGCACCAAAAGGTTTGAGATCGCTGTGAATCGCCTGCGTCACGTCCAGCGTAACCGGATCGAGGCGATAGACAACGCCGCCCTTGTCGGTTTTACGGCTTTGCGACGTCGCGACCCACAGGGCATTTTCCTGCTGGCTCACCGCCATTTCATACGCCCCTTTGCCCACGGCTTTACGCAGCACCTCTTCGGCGGCATGAACCTGGAACGTTCCGGCAAGCAGTAACGTGGCTGAAAGCAGTGACAGGCTCAGGCGCGGTGAGCACAGATGACGTAAAGACATAACAATTCCTTTTCTGAAATGAGGGGTTCAGCTGACATCGCTTCCGGCAGGCAACGTCATGGCATTGCCTTTTGATAATGAGAATAGTAATCATTAATGAATCAAATGTGGAGATTTTCTTTCCCGCTTCGCCTTCCATTAACGCAATGTGCGGTTATAGTTTTCAAAACTTTTACAAAACCTTTAACATATATGGACATGTTCCATTTGGTTCGTTTATACACCACAACCGGTTTTATTCATGAAAATCATTTCTGCCCATAAGGCTTCTCTTCCGCTGCTGCTGGTTCCTGTTATCTTTGCGCCTCTTACCGCCATGAGCGCGGAAGAACAGACCATGATCGTCAGCGCCACGCCGCAAACCGTATCGGAACTCGATACTCCAGCCGCGGTCAGCGTCGTCAATGGCGACGATATGCGCCATGCCGCTCCCCGTATCAACCTGTCTGAATCTCTCGGCAGCGTCCCGGGCCTGCAAATTCAGAACCGCCAGAACTATGCGCAGGATCTCCAGCTTTCGATGCGTGGGTTTGGTGCCCGCTCAACCTTCGGCGTGCGCGGCATCCGTATGTACGTAGACGGTATTCCGGCCACCATGCCGGACGGACAGGGTCAGACCTCGAACATCGATCTCTCAAGCGTGGAGAGTGTTGAAGTGCTGCGCGGCCCCTTCTCTGCCCTGTACGGCAACGCCTCTGGCGGCGTGATTAACATCAATACCCAGACCGGGCAGCAGCCGCCGACCATTGAAGCCAGCAGCTACTACGGCAGTTACGGGACCTGGCGCTACGGCATGAAAGCCACTGGCGCGATGGGTGATGGCACCCACGCGGGCGATGTGGATTACACCGTGTCCACCACCCGTTTCACCACCAAAGGTTATCGCGACCACAGCGGCGCGCGTAAGAATCTTGCCAACGCCAAACTGGGCGTGCGTATTGATGACGTCAGCAAGCTGACGCTGGTCTTTAACAGCGTGGACATGAAGGCCAACGATCCGGGCGGACTGAACTATCAGGAGTGGCGGGATAACCCGCGCCAGTCCCCGCGCGGCGATCAGTACAACACGCGTAAAACCATCAAACAGACCCAGGCCGGTTTGCGTTACGATCGTCAGCTCAGCACCCAGGACGACCTCAGCGTGATGATGTACGCCGGTGAGCGTGAAATGACGCAGTACCAGTCGATTCCGTATCAGCCGCAGCTGAAACCTTCCCACTCCGGTGGGGTTATCGATATGCAGCGCCACTACCAGGGGATTGATACCCGCTGGACGCACCGTGGCGAGCTGCTGGTGCCGGTGACCTTCACCACCGGTCTTAACTACGAAAACATGAGCGAAGATCGTCGCGGATACGAGAACTTCGTCATGGATAACGGCGTGCCGGATTACGGTGTCAAAGGTGATAAGCGTCGCAATGAACGCAATCTGATGTGGAACGTCGATCCGTATCTGCAAACGAGTTGGCAGCTGACGCAGAAACTGTCAGTGGATGCCGGGGTACGCTACAGCTCGGTCTGGTTTGATTCCAATGACCACTACGTGACGCCGGGCAATGGCGATGACAGCGGCGACGCGAGCTACCACAAATGGCTCCCTGCCGGTTCCGTGAAGTATGCCGTGACGGACGCGTGGAACCTTTACGCCGCCGCCGGGCGTGGCTTTGAAACGCCAACCATCAACGAGCTTTCCTACCGTTCAGATAACCAGGGTGGGCTGAATATTGGTCTGAAACCGTCCACCAACAACACCTATGAAGTGGGCAGCAAAACCCGCATCGGCAATGGCCTGCTGACCGCCGCCCTGTTCCGCACCGATACGGATGACGAGATCGTGGTGGATGCCAGTTCTGGCGGCCGTACCAGCTATAAAAATGCCGGCAAAACCCGTCGTCAGGGTGTCGAAGTGTCCCTCGATCAGCAGTTCGCTGAAAACTGGAAGCTGAAGATGGCGTGGACCTATCTGGACGCCACTTATCGCACCAACGTATGCGGCGATACGAACTGTAACGGTAACCGGATGCCGGGCATCGCCCGTAATATGGGTTACGCCTCGTTTGGCTGGCAGCCGGAGGAAGGCTGGTACGCGGGTTCAGATGTGCGTTACATGAGCGATATCATGGCCGACGATGAGAACACAGCGAAAGCGCCATCGTATACCGTGGTCGGACTGAATACCGGGTATAAATTTAACTATGGTAACTGGGGCATGGACGTCTTTGGTCGCGTCGATAATCTCTTCGATAAAGAGTACGTTGGCTCAGTCATTGTCAACGAGTCCAACGGCCGTTATTACGAGCCTGCACCTGGACGTAACTACGGTGTAGGACTCTCGGTCTCTTATCGCTTCGAGTAAGTAATAAGAAAAGTTTATTTTATCCCTAAAATAACGCTCCTGATGGCAATAAACCATCAGGAGTTATTCATCAGATAAATAATCAGGTGCGGTATATAGTCGCTCTGTTAAATAATCTCTCAGTTAAAATATTGTCGCTGTAAAAGAGTATTGGCTTCATCAATCAACTTATCAATTGCCTTCTGACTGGCTTCAACATCTCTTCGCTCAAGGGCGGTAAGGAGTTCGTCATAGTGATATGTCGAGGCTTTGATGTCGTTGAGTTCCTGATGCAGATAGTTCATGCAGGGCCCGATACGCACCCATAACTGTTCAATTAGCGCGTTAAGCGTTGGCATTTCCGCATACTGATACAGCGTAAACCGCAAGACGCGATTTGCATGCAGTGCCTGCTGAACGTGCCCGTTGCGCATGGCCTCATGGAAGGCGTCTGACATTTTGCGCAACGTCTCAAGCTTAGTGTCAGACATATTCTGACAGGCGGCGGCAACGGCCATCGGCTCAAGCTGTTTTCTGATGGCGTTAATCTCGTTATAACGCTCCAGCGTCACCTCTGGCACCAGAAATGCCTGCGCGGGGGTGGCATGTAACGCGCCAGAAGAGACCAGCCGCAAAAGCGCCTCGCGAACCGGAGTAATACTGGTACCTAATTTATCGGCGATCTCTTTCGTTATCAGTCGTGCCCCAGGTTTGAGTGAGCCTGTAATTAACGCCCCTTTCAAACTGAGTTCAACTTGCATAGTAAGGCTGACCCTTTGGGCTTTTTCTAAGTGATCCAAATCAAGCATGTTCAATTCCTGTAGCTAAAACTTAATGCTATTTTTAAACGCCAGTTTTAATAAAACGACGCTGGTCCGATATATCCTGTATCGTCATGCCTGGTGGTGGGAGTACGTAAAAACTGCAAAAAAAAGCAAACGTCATTTTTTATCGATTTCGGGCTCATCCGGGATGATGGCGCGAAATGCCATGTCCAGTAATTAAAGACAATATATCGTATCTTCACAAATAAATATGGCGGGAAACCCCGCCATAGTACTCTTTATTTATTGTCGTCCGCGACGCGAATCACGACTTTACCGAAGTTCCGCCCTTCAAGAAGGCCAATCAGCGCCTCCGGTGCGTTCTCCAGCCCGTCCGTGACCTGTTCACGATAGTGAATTTTACCTTCCTGTACCCAGCGCCCCATCTCCTGCTGGAACTCCTGAATGCGGTGCCCGTAGTCCTGGCCGATGATAAAGCCCTGCATACGAATGCGTTTCTTGAGTAGGGTCGCCATCAGAAGCGGCAAGCGATCCGGCCCCTCTGGCAGGCCCGTCGCATTATAACCGCTGACCAGACCACACACCGGCACGCGTGCGGCGGTATTCAGCAGCGGCAGCACCGCATCAAAGACTTTGCCGCCGACGTTCTCATAATAGACATCAATGCCGTTCGGGCAGGCGTGTTTCAGTTGTTCAGCGAAATCCGCCGCGTGGTGATCCAGACACTGGTCAAACCCGAGGACCTCGACGGCATGGCGGCATTTTTCAGCACCACCGGCGACGCCGACCACCCGGCAACCTTTGATTTTGCCAATCTGCCCCACGGTCGCCCCCACCGGGCCTGTTGCCGCCGCAACCACCAGCGTCTCACCCGCTTTGGGTTGCCCGATATCCAGCAGCCCCATATAGGCAGTAAAGCCCGGCATACCCAGAACACCCAGCGCCCAGGAAGGATGAGAGGGATTTTCACCGAGCTTCACCAGACCGCTGCCGTCTGAAAGTTCATACTCCTGCCAGCCGCTGTAGCCCAGCACCCACTCACCCGTTTTGAAATCGGGATGTCGGGAGTGTTCAACACGGCTGACCGTTCCCCCTACCATCACCGCACCAATCTCAACCGGAGGTGAATAGGATGGCGCATCGCTCATGCGCCCGCGCATGTATGGGTCCAGCGACAGCCAGACGGTGCGAAGCAAAAGCTGCCCCGCCTCAGGTTCCGGAACGGGTTGCGTTTCCAGACGAAAATTTTCTGCGACTGGCGCACCATGAGGGCGCGAAGCCAGGACCCAGCGGCGATTTTGCGAAACAGGTTGATTCATCGGGATCTCCTTCTGGTACAAATGTCATTACAGCCTGGCGCACGAATGGCGTTCTCGCCTTAGCATTACGAGCCAGACTGGTTCAGCCGTACAACCAGATAGATGCAGGGTTCATTCGTTTCATTGATGAACCGGCAGTCATTGGGCGGCCCCAGTTCGAGACAGTCTCCGGCGCGCATCTCGTGGCGCGTATCGCCCTCCTGAAACACCAGCTCGCCGGACTGCAGCCAGATAAGCTGACGTGCCAGTGCGTAAGAAGATGCCGGCATCGGAACATCGCTGCCCGCAGGCAGTTCAACCTGAACAAGATCGATGGGCAGATCGGTGCGGGGAGAAACATGGCGGCGGAGGTAGTGCGTTTGCGGGTCGCGCCAGACGGGCTGGTTTGCCAGGCGCAGCAGCTTTCCTTCCTGCATTTCGGCACGGGCAATCAGCGTGGACATGCTAATGCCAAACGCGCCAGACAGGCGGGCAAGCAAGGTGGCTGTCGGGCTGCTGTCCCCACGCTCTATCTTATGGATCATGGCGCGGGAGACGCCTGCCCGGTCAGCAAGCTCGCTCAGGGACCAGCCGCGAGACTCACGTTCGAGGCGAATTCTTGCGCTAATCCGTTGATTCATTGTGTCTGTTATGGTGTTCATGACGTCATACTATAGTGTATGAACGGCATTTCAATGGGCTTTTGATAACAAAAAAATATGGCTTATGCCGTAGCGATCGGGCGATACAGTTGTGTAATATCTTAGCCATAACGTAACACTATAGTGAACAACACACAGAGGTTTAATCATGATCGTTCGTCATGCCTGCAAAGAAGACTGCGCTGCGATAGGAGAGATCTACAACCACGCGGTGCTGCACACCGCCGCGATTTGGAACGATAAAACCGTCGATACCGAGAACCGCATCGCCTGGTTTGAGGCGCGCACGCTCGCGGGTTACCCGGTACTGGTCAGTGAGGAAGACGGCGCGATCACCGGTTACGCCTCCTTTGGCGACTGGCGCGCTTTTGATGGTTTTCGTCACACGGTTGAGCACTCGGTTTACGTCCACCCGGATCATCAGGGCAAAGGCATTGGCCGCACGCTGATGAAAGCGTTGATTGACGAGGCCCGCGCCATCGGTAAACACGTGATGGTTGCCGGGATTGAAGCGCAGAATCAGGCTTCGATCCATCTTCATGAAACGCTCGGTTTTGTCACGACGGGGCAAATGCCACAGGTGGGAACCAAGTTTGGCCGTTGGCTGGATTTAACCTTTATGCAGCTGCAGCTGGATGAGCGCAGCGATCCGGACGCTATCCCATGAATCAGTCGCTAACGCTGGCATTTCTGGTGGCGGCGGGAATAGGCCTGGTGGTGCAAAACACCCTGATGGTGCGTATCACCCAGTCCTCCTCCACCATACTTATCGCGATGTTGCTGAATTCCCTGGTCGGCATTGTGCTGTTTGTCAGCATTCTGCTGCTGAAACAGGGCGTCGCCGGATTTAGCGAGCTGGCGGCAACGGTACGCTGGTGGACGCTCATTCCCGGGCTGCTGGGCTCCTTTTTTGTGTTTGCCAGCATCAGCGGGTATCAGAATGTTGGCGCGGCGACGACGATTGCCGTGCTGGTGGCAAGCCAGCTTATCGGCGGGCTGGTACTGGACGTGCTGAGAAGCAACGGCATTCCGCTACGCGCCCTGATCGGCCCGGTGTGCGGCGCGGTGATGCTGGTCGTCGGCGCCTGGCTGGTGGCGCGACGTCAGTTTTAATCGCTAGAGGATCGTGCCACCTTTGGTCAGCTGTTCGTGGCGCGCCTCCATCTCTTCTCTGTGCTCCTTGCCGTGGTGCGAAATGGAGGTACGCAGGCGTTGTTGCTGGGTGTAGCGGTCTTCACGGCTCAGCTCAGCATCATCGCTCAGTTCAATCAGCAGTTCATTCATATGGGTGATGACGCCTTCGTTAATCGCGCCATCGACACGGGCGATCACGTCGTTTAAATGTGACATTGTCACTCCTTGTTATGTGCCCGGTAGCGCTACGCTTACCGGGCCTACGGGTGCCAACTGTAGGCCGGGTAAGGCGTAGCCGCCACCCGGCGATGACATACTTAATTCAGCTTCGCTTTTGAGAAATCGCTGCCCATCAGGCTCACGCTGTACCCGGTTACGTTGCTCCGGGTTGCATAGAACGTTTTGCCGTTCGCCAGCGCGATCCACGGCGCCTGCTGGTAGAAGATTTCCTGCGCCTGGCCGTAGAGTTTCGCACGCTCCGCCGGGTTGCTGGTCAGCTTCGCTTTTTGTACCAGGGCATCATACCCCTTGTCACACCAGCGCGCGGCGTTTGAGCCGGTTTTAATGCTGTTGCAGCCCAGCAGCACATCGGCAAAGTTGTCCGGATCGCCGTTATCGGACATCCAGCCAAACAGCGCAGAGTCATGTTCGCCTTTACGCATGCCGGAGAGGTATTCGCCCCACTCGTAAGAGACAATTTTGGCCTTCACGCCGACTTTTGCCCAGTCGCTCTGGATCATCTCCGCGATACGACGGGAGTTAGGGTTATACGGACGCTGAACCGGCATTGACCACAGCGTGACCTCCGCGCCCTTCTCCAGCCCGGCCTGCTTCAGCAGCGCTTTCGCTTTTTCAGGATCGTAGCTGTAGTCCTTCAACTCTTTGTTAAAGCCCAGCATGTTTGGCGGGATCGGCGATTTTGCCACCGTGCCCGACCCCATAAACACCGCATTAACGATGGCCTTCTTGTCGGTCGCGTAGTTCAACGCCTGACGCACCAGCACGTTATCAAACGGTTTTTTCTCGGTGTTAAACGCCAGATAGCCGACGTTCAGCGCATCGACCGCGTGCAGCGTCAGGTCTTTGTTGTTCTTGATAACATCAAACTGCACCGGGGACGGCGCAGGAATGATCTGGCACTCGTTGGTCTGCAATTTCGCCAGTCGGGTTTCCACATTCGGCGTGATGGAGAAGATGAGATGCTTCGTCGGCACTTCGCCTTCCCAGTAGTTCGGGTTCGCGACGTAGCGGATCAACGAATCCACTTTGTACTGCTGGAGAACGTAAGGCCCGGTACCAATCGGCCAGGTGTCCACGTTCTCCGGGGTGCCTTTTTTCAGCATCGCGTCGGCGTATTCAGCGGAGAGAATGGAGGCGAAATCCATCCCCCAGTCGGCCAGGAATGCGGCGTTGGGTTCACTGAGGGTGAACTGAACGTGGTAATCATCGACCTTTTTCACGTCCTGGATCAGTTTATCGAGGCCCACATCGTTAAAGTATTCGTAATTGCCCTGCGACACATTGTGGTACGGGTGTTTAGGGTCTTTCTGACGCATGACCGAGAAAATAACGTCATCGGCGTTAAAGTCACGCGTCGGTTTGAAGTATTTATTGCTGTTGAACTTCACCCCTTTGCGCAGGGTAAAGGTATAGGTCTTGCCATCAGGTGAAATCGTCCAGGACTCGGCAAGTGACGGCACCGGGGTATTTTTCACCGGGTCGAAATTGATCAGGCGGTTATAGAGCACCTGAGAGCTGGCCACAAAAGACGGTCCAGAGCTGGCAATTTGCGGGTTGAAGGACTCGGGGGACGCTTCAGAACAGTAAATAAGGGTGTCGTTGTTTGCCGCCCATGCGGCACCGGCTGGTAAAAGTGCGCTCAGCGCAAGGGCGAGCAGTGTTTTCCCTGTAGACATGGTTATAACCCTGACAATTTTATTATATAGAACAGTAATAACAGCACAGCCGTAATCACCTGGCAAATAACGAAACACTATCAGGTTATTCTAAAGTTACGTTTTTCGCTGGTTTTGCAGCCAGCGTCAGAAAAAGCGATTTGTCTTAAGTGCCATTATTCGTCAAGCACAACCGTCACTTTCTATGCCGCAAGAAATCGGCGCTTTTAGCGTCTCTTCCTCCGTTTGTTTGCTTCCTCGTTTCGTTAAAGTAACGGTGTGAAGAAGTATATGGGATCAAATCGTGGCAAAAACTCTTTTACGCAGCGGTAATCTGGATGATTTTCAGGCCGTTGGCGGCGGCGGACAAGCCGTTTTCGAATCAGCGTTACAAATCCGGGAAGCGCTCCGGTTGCGCAAACAGCAGGCTATCGTCGACTGTCTGGCTATTCCTCAGGTCAACGACAGCGGTGACCGCGTGGACTGGTATTCTCCTGTTGAAGGGAGCGTAACCAGCTGGAAAGCGGCCGGTGAAGATGACCGTTATCGCGCCCTGCGCTATCTGGAAAACACGCTCGCCAGCGTCGAGTCGTTAAGCAAGAAATGCCTCCAGTCGCCCAAAACTGCGCAACAGCTTTTTGGCTCTCTGTTGTCAAAGGCGTTTCAGTTCCCGGGTGAAAATTTCCTTTTCCTTGTGAACGGAAAACCGGTGATCAGCTTCTGGGGATTTGTAAACCTCAACGAAAATGCGCGCGACGATGTCCTCGACTGCCTGCGTGAATCCCTGATCCCAGAGCCTGACCCCGTTGTGATTGACGATCCTGAGCCCGAACCGGAACCCGAACCGGTGGTGACCTTTGAGCACGCTGACGAGCCGCTGGTCGCCCCTTCTACAGTGGTGCGCATTACGCCGGAAGAGCTGTACGAACCTGAGCCAGCCCCGGTTGTTGCGCAACCCGTAGAGGAACCGGCCCCGGCGGTTGTCGCGAAAAAACGTCGTATCCCCCTGTGGACGCTGCCGGTTGCTGCCGTGATCGTTGCCGCCATCGCCGCGCCGCTGCTGTGGCCAAAACAGGCGCCTTCCGCCGAGCCCGCACCGACACCCGCCCCTCAGCCCGTGGAGATTGCGCCAAAGCCGATTAAAGCGGTTGAGCCGCTGGCGATGACGTTACCGCTGCATCAGGCAGAGGTGGTGGCCAGCAAAGAGAAAGAGCCTGCGCCACAGCCCGCTCCGGTGGTGATTGCCGCCATCCCGAAAGATGCCATGGTAATGGAAGCGAATCAGGTAAAAGCGGGATCCACGCGTTTCCTGAACGGCACCTGGCGCGCCATCCTCGACGTAAAAGATCCGGTGACCGGCAAGCCGCCGTCAATGCGCTATCAAATCCAGAACAATAAAGGTTTCGCCCGTGTTGTTCATGGCGACAACATTGTCTGTCGCGCGGAAGTCTTCTCCGGGCTGCACAGCAATGGCGAACTGATGATCAAGAGTCGCGGTACTGCCCGCTGCACCGACGGTTCCCGCTACCCGATGCCGGAAGTTGCCTGTAAAGCAGGCACCAGCGATATAGCAGAATGTCGCGCACGTTATGATGCAAACACCGTCGTTCCACTGACGTTCAAGAAAGCAGGTGCCTGATCCTATGCTGGTAAATCTTTGCGACTATAAACAAAGCGTCACGCTTATTGCTAACAGCGGCGTGCAGTTCCTGGATTTCGGCCTGACGCCGCAGGACACCGCCAGTCACGGGCGCTTCGTACGTAAAACCGCGAATGGCCCGCTTTTACGACTCGATTTCGACATGGTTAACGGGCGCTATACCCTGCCGGGCATTAACGGTGGGCAGCCTGAAGTGGTCAAACCGGAAACCACCATCCCGCTGCATCAGTCGCTGGCGGTTCTGGACGGCGTCTGGCTCCCCGTGCCTTTCCTGCGCTTCAACCCGCCGCGGACTTTTGTGGAAGGGCCGGATAACTGGGCCCGCGTACAGGTGCGCAAGCTTGACACCCCCGACACGGCAGGCAATACCCACCGTGTGACCCTGGCGCTTGACAGCCAGATTGCCGGACATGCCACGTCCGCCCTCTCCCCGGTTGAGAACGATATCCTGAACGGGACCCGCTTTGCCCTGGCATGGCGCGATGCAGAAGTTGAAAATTTCCTCGATCAAACCTGGATTGACGGCTGGCTGCGCGAGGCGTTTACCCAGTATGCCGATGGCGTAGAAAACCGTTCCGAGCGCGATCTGCAGCAGGCGATGCGCAGTTTTGAATATCAGGCGCACTGGCTTAACCTGTTGACCATGCTCGGTGAACAGCTCACCGTGCCGGAAGTCAAATTTGTTACCCATACGCTCAGCACCCCGGCCATTCCGGTCGACCTGATCCTCGACGTGGGGAATACCCACACCTGCGGCGTGATTATTGAAGACCACGGCGATGCGAACGATGGTCTACGCCAGACCGCCGAACTGCAGGTACGCTCATTAAGCGAGCCGCAATTCCTTAATGAGCCGCTGTTTACCAGCCGTCTTGAGTTTTCGGAGGCGCGTTTTGGCAAGCAGCACTTCTCGGTTGAAAGCGGTCGCGAAGATGCCTTTGTCTGGCCGTCGATTGTCCGCGTCGGTGATGAAGCCCGCAAGCTGGCGATGCAGCGTCTGGGAACCGAAGGTAACAGCGGCATCTCCAGCCCGCGTCGCTACCTGTGGGATGAAACACCGGTGGTACAGGACTGGCGCTTTAGCCAGATGAACAGCAAAACCCAGCGTGAACCGCTTGCCACCGCGTTCCCGCTGATGAACCTGATGAACGATGACGGCGAGCCGCTCTTCACGCTGCCGCAGGATGAGCGACTGCCGGTCTTCTCGCCGCAGTACAGCCGCAGCACGCTGATGACGCACATGCTGTGCGAACTGCTGGCGCAGGCGCTGGGGCAGATCAACAGCGTCGCCACGCGCCTGCGTCTGGGCTTCCCGGCGTCGCCGCGCCAGCTGCGTACCCTGATCCTGACGCTGCCCTCGGCCATGCCTAAGCAGGAGCGCGAAATTTTCCGTCGCCGCATGTTCGAAGCCATCGCAATTGTCTGGAAAGCGATGGGATGGCACCCGCAGGATGAGGATTTTATCACCCGCAAACAGCAGGAAAAAAGCGTGGTGCCGGTGCCAGAAATCCAGATGGAGTGGGACGAAGCCAGCTGCGGTCAACTGGTCTGGCTGTATAACGAAGCGATCTCCCGCTTTGGCGGTCAGACGGAAGCCTTCTTCGCCTCCCTTGCACGTCCGGACCGTGAGCCTGAGCCCGGTGCGCAGCCGGGCCGGGCGTTGCGCATCGCCTCCATCGACATTGGCGGGGGCACCACGGATATGGCGATCACCCATTACCAGCTGGATGACGGCTCCGGCAATAACGTCAAAATCACTCCGCAGCTCCTGTTCCGCGAAGGGTTTAAGGTGGCGGGCGACGATACGTTACTGGACGTGATTCAGCGCTACGTACTGCCCGCCCTGCAAACGCAGCTGCAGAAATCGGGCATCGCTGATGCCTCCTTGCTGATGGCGTCACTGTTCGGCGACTCCGGGCGCATTGATACCCAGGCCGTACTTCGCCAGCAAACGGCCCTTCAGCTCTTTATGCCGATTGGCCATGCCATTCTTGCCGCGTGGGAATCCAGCGACGTTGACGATCCACTGGCCGGACTGCATGCCACCTTTGGCGATCTTCTGCCGCAGAAACCGACCCGCAACGTGATGAATTATCTGCAGCAGGCCATCGATCATGCCCTGCCGGCCGGTTCCGACGCTTTTGATCTGTTCGCCGTGCCGCTGCACGTAAATTTCCGCGAAATGCAGGACGCGATGCTGGGCGGACAGTTTACGCTGGCCTCGCCGTTGCACGCGGTGTGTGAGGCGATTTCACATTACAGCTGCGATATTCTGCTCATCACCGGGCGTCCTGGCTGCCTGCCCGGCGTTCAGGCGCTGATTCGCCATCTGCAGCCGGTGCCGGTTAACCGCATCGTCTGGCTGGATAAATACCAGGTGCACGAATGGTATCCGTTCAGCCAGCAGGGGCGGATTGGCAACCCGAAATCGACGGCTGCCGTGGGGGCCATGCTCTGCAGCCTGGCCCTTGATCTGCGCCTGCCGCGCTTCAACTTTAAAGCCGCGGACATTGGGGCGTATTCCACCGTGCGTTATCTCGGCGTGCTGGATAACACCGTGAATACCCTGCGCGAGGAAAACGTCTGGTACCAGGACATCGATCTCGATAAACCCGGTGCGAAGCTCGACGCGCGCCTGCACTTCCCGCTGCGCGGTAACGTCACCCTCGGCTTCCGTCAGCTGGCGAACGCGCGCTGGCCCGCCACACCGCTCTACACGCTCAGCATTAACTCACCTGAACTGGCAAAAGCGATTGCCGGCGACGGCGTGCTGAACGTGCGGCTCAAACTCTGCGGCGGCAGCAAGCAGGAGGGCCCGGAGGCCTTTGAACTAAGCGATGCCTGGCTGCAGGACGGCACGCCGGTGGCAGCTGACGCATTAACCTTCAAACTGAATACTCTGGCCGATCGCCGACACAGCGGCAGCCATTACTGGATCGACAGCGGGAGCGTATACCTGAAATGACAGCGACGACCACCACCACTCAGGCCTTAATCGGGTGGATTACTGAGACGCGCCTGAACGCCCCTGTACTGGATAACGATGCCGACGCCCTGCTTGCCCGAATCAACGCGGTGCAGGCGCGGGAGCAGGCCATTGAACGCGCCATGACCCGCCAGAGCAGCATCGGGCTTTACGGTCATTCCCAGAGCGCGAAAGCACACCTGCTGTTGTCCCTGTGCGGCAGCGGGAATGGCCGCCTGAACGTGACGCCGGGCCAGCGCAGCTTTGACTATTTTTCGCATATCAACCCGGGACATGCCCTGACCAATATGGCCGTTCGCTTCACCCGCGAAACCCCTGACGTGGTGGATGAGGCATTCCCGCTGCGTCTGAGTCTGGTTACCGAGGCCGAGCTGGTACAGCTGTTCATTACCCGCACGATGCTGCATCCGCAGATACGCGCGGTGGATAAGGCGGTTATTGAGACACGCCTGGAGAAATGGCGCGGCCTGCGCCAGCCGCAGGGCGTGCCCGGCATCACGGCGCAGGAAGTGGGGGCGATTGCCCGCTTCTGGCAAAGCACGGTGCCTGCCGCTAAACAGCAAATTGATGACGCCCTGTGGCATGAGTTTGCCCAGCTGGTGCCGTCGCTGGATCTCAGCACACGCGCCAGCGTCTGGTCGTTGCTGTGGGGCGAGCAGCAGGAGCTGACCCAGCAGTGGTTAAACCTGGCCCATGTGCTGCATCAGACCAGCCATGCCAGCGCCCTCGCCGCCCCGCTGAGCCTGCTGGTGGATAGCTTTGGGCTGCCGGGTGAAGGGTTCCTGACGCACGACGGTACGCCAGCCCTGCAGGACGCCCAGGAGACGCTGCTTCATCCGCTGAATGACGGTGAAATGCTTAACGCGATCAGCATCCCCGTCGACGTACTTGCCTTCCTGACCCGCGAGCTGGTGTTGCCGGTTGAGACCGCGGCCCTGGATAACGTCGATATCATTGATATCCCACTTGTTGAAGATACCGGTGCTGACCCGCTGCGTCAGGCGAAATCCCAGTGGCTGCTGGAGCATTACCGTCAACAGCTCGAGCCGGATGTGCTGGTCATTTGCAACGCCACGGCGCAGCACGAGCAGACGGCCAAAAAAGCAAAAGTGTTAATGCACTGGGTGAAGGAAACGCAGCCTGCGGAAGACTCTGCTCTGCCGGGCCTGGTCTGGGCGATTACTCCCCATGACGCCCGCTTCACCACCCGGCAGAATCTTGATGAAGCCGTTCAACACCTGCTCGGCAAGCCGGGTTTGCGCTGGGGTACGCTGCAGGCGCTGGACAGTCACAGCATGCAGCGCGTCATCGAGTGGCTGTCTCAGGCCACGCTGCCTGCGCTGCGACACAAGCGTCTCAGCACCCTGAAAAATGGGTTGCGCCAGGCGCTTTCATCGCTGATGCAAAGTTATCTGGTACCGCTGGTTGAAGAGCCGGGCACCCGACGTGCTCAGGCGGAAAATATGGTACGTACGCTGCAAAGCAGCGCCGCCCGCCACGGTGAGCTGCTGGATGGTCTGCTGCCGCCGCTCAAAGCCTTTGAAACGCTGCTGGCCGTTCAGCAACCGCGTGAGGAGCAGGTTAACGGGCTGTTCACGGACACCATTGACCTGTTTGCCGACAGCGCCCAGGAGAATACCGCGCAGTTCCAGACAAAAGACAAAGCGCGTCTTGCGCACCGGGTCTGGATAAACCATCTGCGTCAGTGGAGCCGCAATGAAGCCACCGCCGCCCGTCTGGGGCTGGAACCCGCCGTGTTGCAGCAAATCGCGGATGTGCTGGTGGTCACCAGCTACCGGCTGGATCTGCCTCAGCAGCTACAGCGTATTGTCGAAGCAGATAAGAGTAGCGCGGCGCAACTGCATGCCGTGATGGGCAATTTCATTGGCTGGCTGGGTTATGACCAGACGCCCGTGGCGACACGTCCGGCCAGCCGCATCCGCAAGGGTCAGGCTATCTTCGTCACGCCGGTCGTCAGCAGCGCCGGTCCCCGCCTGACGCGCCTGGGGGAACAGCCTGTGCATGCGGCCACTGCGTACGTTTACGACTGGCTGGTTGCGCTCTATAGTCGCGCAATAGAGAACATTGATTACCAGCACCCGCATGATGTTCAGCCGGGGGCGCGCAAGGCTCTGCAGGCGTTATTACGCTGAGGGCGGATTAACACTGTAGCCGCCTTTCTTGCCGGGTGGCGCTGCGCTTACCCGGCCTGGATTCTTCACCGCTGCAGATCCGTCACCGCCGGGCGATCACTCCGTCATACACCCGGCTAGCGTCTGCGCCAGCGCGGAGGGGTTTTCCCAGGACATTGAGTGGCCCGCTGCAGGGATGATTTTTACCGCAACGCCCTTCTGCTTCAGATTATCCACATCGTCATCAGGCAGCGACCGCTCGCCGAAAATCAGCGTTACCGGGCACGGGAGTGACAGGAACTGCGCCTCCCATTCCGGCTCAACGCCCGCCACCAGACTCGAGGCTCCGCGCCAGACGGCGTAAGGGGCATTGCTCTGCAGGCACCCTGCCCACGCCGTGGTTTCTGCGCGCAGCATGGCGTCATAGCCCTGTTCCAGAAACTGTTGCTCGGTTTGTGCTGCGATAGACCGGCTGAACATGCCCCCACCCGCATGAAAATTGGGTTCCGACACTATCAGCCCTTTTACGCGCGCGGGCAGCATCCCCGCCGTTTCGATAGCAATACTGCCGCCCATGCTGTGTCCGTACAGCCAGAAGGTGTCCAGTTTGAGATGGTTAATCAGCTCCACGACGACACGGGCCTGATCGGTGGTTCGGTAGCGGTAGTGCGCAGGTTTATCGCTGTAGCCGCTACCCGGCAGATCGATGAGAATGGCCCGGCGCGCCCCGAACTGAGGGTCATGCACGACACGGGGATATTCATAGGAAGCGGCACAGCCCAACCCGTGAATGAACACCACGGGATCGCCAGTGCCGGGCAAATCATGCCAGCGCACGGTGCAACCGGCCTGCTGCGAGTAAAAACTGTTCATAAGCACTCCTTTTACGATGCACTGTGTATTTATACAGTTACCGTATCTGGAATGCCATATTCATCTTTTAAAAATGGAAGCGTGCTTCAGAAAAGCGAGACCAGCAGCGCAACGGGAAAGCTCATTGGCCAGGTTGACCCCACCAGAAAAGCACTGAGCAGTCGGATACGTTTGCGGTCTTTAGAGAGGAACCAGGTGATTAATGCGCAGATGGAAGCCATGATTGCGTAAAAAACCAACATCTTTTGATACAACGTCATTCTGTATACCAGAGCCGAAAAAATAACCGCACGCAATATGCGTCATATGTTGACACAGATCAAGTTTTTTCGTTACAGAATAACCACTTAAAAATTACGGCTAATAACAATTGAGTATCTTGCTTAACACTCATCACGGACAAAGTGAACGCCCGACCGCGCAAGCGGCCAGGCGCGTAAGCTTAGTGCTTAATCATGACGTGCCGGACGACCGTATAATCCTCCAGTCCGTAGACCGACATATCCTTGCCGTAGCCGGATAATTTCATGCCGCCATGCGGCATTTCGCTCACCAGCATAAAATGGGTATTCACCCAGGTGCAGCCATACTGCAGGCGCGCACTCAGGCGATGGGCGCGGCCCACGTCTTTGGTCCAGACCGATGACGCCAGGCCGTACTGTGAATCGTTCGCCCAGGCCAGCACCTGCGCCTCGTCTTCAAACTCGGTGACGCTCACCACCGGGCCAAACACCTCGCGCTGGACGATGGCGTCGTCCTGTTTTGCCCCCGCCAGCAGGGTTGGCTGGAAGTAGTAGCCCGCCCCCTCTTTTTTGCTCCCGCCCGTAACCACGCGGATATGGCCGAGCGCTTTCGCCTCATCGACAGCCTGACAGACGCGTGAAAGATGGGCGGCAGAGCTGAGGGGGCCCAGTTCGGTATCTCCATCATCCGGGGCGCCCATTTTGAGGCTGGCTACCGCGGCGCCCAGTTTTTCCACGAGCGCAGCATAGATCCCTTTCTGGGCATAAATACGGCAGGCGGCCGTACAGTCCTGCCCGGCATTGTAGAAACCAAACGTCCGTACCCCTTCGACTACCGCATCCAGGTCGGCGTCATCAAATACGATAACCGGCGCTTTGCCGCCCAGCTCCATGTGGGTGCGTTTAATGGAGGAAGCCGTATGGCCGATGATATGTTCCCCGGTCGCAATCGAACCGGTCAGCGAGACCATGCGGACTTTTTCATGCCCGGTCAGCGGATCGCCGACCGTCTTACCGCGGCCAAACAGCACGTTCAGGACTCCCGCCGGGAAGATGTCCTTTGCCAGCTCCGCCAGCTTCAGTGCCGTCAGCGGCGTAATTTCAGAGGGTTTGATCACCACGCAGTTACCGGCGGCGAGTGCGGGCGCGAGCTTCCAGGCCGCCATCATCAGCGGATAGTTCCACGGCGCGATAGAGGCCACCACGCCTACCGGATCGCGGCGGATCATCGACGTGTGGCCATCAAGATACTCTCCGGCGGCGAGGCCATTCAGGCAGCGGGCCGCCCCGGCAAAGAAACGGAAAACATCGACCACCGCCGGGATCTCATCCCCCAGAACGCAGTGCAGCGGCTTGCCACAGTTGAGAGATTCGAGCTGGGCAAATTCTTCACCATTCGCCTCGATGGCGTCAGCCAGTTTCAGCAGGCACTCCGCACGCGCTTTGGGCGTGGTCTGCCCCCAGTCGATGAACGCCCGATCAGCGGCCTCTACCGCCGCATTGACCTGGGCCGGTGACGCTTCAGCAATGTCCAGCAGTACCTCTCCGGTGGCCGGATTATAAACCGGCTGCACCTCTCCTTCCCCGGCAACCAGTTCACCCTTAATCAGCAGATGTGTTTGCATAGCATTGTCCTGTTGAAATGAATGTTATTTCCCGCTGCCGGCAATGCTCTCGCCGTCGCGGGTTAGCCACCAGGCTCCCAGAATGGGGACGGTTGTAACCAGCATCACCAGCAGTGCAACCACGTTGGTGACCGGCACGTCGCGGGGACGCCCGAGCTGGTTAAGCAACCACAGCGGTAACGTGCGCTCGTGTCCCGCCGTAAAGGTTGTGACGATTATCTCGTCAAACGACAGGGCAAACGCCAGCATTCCCCCGGCCAGCAGCGCTGAACCCAGATTGGGCAGCACGACATAGCGGAAGGTTTGCCAGCCGTCGGCCCCAAGATCCATCGACGCTTCCACCAGGCTCCAGGAGGTGCGTCGGAACCGGGCAATCACGTTGTTAAACACCACCACCACGCAAAAGGTGGCGTGTCCCACCACGATAGTGAAAAAGCCCGGCTCAAGGTTGATGGTTTTGAACGCGGTCAGCAGCGCCAGTCCGGTGATGATCCCCGGTAATGCAATCGGCAATAGCAGCAACAGGGAGATCGCATTCTTGCCAAAAAACGCACTTCGCCACAGGGCCGCTGCAGCAAGCGTGCCAAGGACAAGGGCAATCGCGGTGGATAACGCCGCAATTTGAAGTGACAACGTCACGGACTCAATAATGTCTCCTCGCCCCGCTGCCACGCTAAACCACTTCAGCGTCAGCCCCTGCGGCGGAAAGCTGAAGGCGGCGTCTTCGGTGTTAAAGGCGTAGGTGGCGATGATCAGCAGCGGGAAGTGCAGGAAGATAACGCCTCCCCAGGCTGCCACTTTCAGGAACAGTGGTGCGCGTTCAGAGTGCATCGAATGCTCCCAGGCGTTTCACTAACGCCAGATAAAGCGAAATCAGCACGATGGGCACCAGCGTGAACGCGGCGGCCATCGGCATATTGCCAATGGCGCCCTGCTGGGAATAGACCATATTGCCGATGAAATAGCCCGGCGGCCCCACCAGTTGGGGAACAATGAAATCCCCCAGCGTCAGGGAAAAGGTAAATATCGAACCCGCCGCAATACCCGGAATGGCCAGCGGCAGAACGACGTAGCGAAAGGTCTGGCGGGGTCGCGCCCCGAGATCGGCCGAGGCCTGCAATAAAGACGCAGGCAGGCGTTCCAGCGCCGCCTGGACCGGCAGGATCATAAACGGCAGCCAGATATAGACGAAGACCAGAAACCGTCCCAGCCCGGAGGTTGAAAGCGTGTTGCCGCCAATACCCGGAAGCGTCAGGAGTGAGGTCAGGATCGGCTCCAGCCCCAGATGGCTGAGAAACCACTGCGCCACACCATCTTTCGCCAGCAGCAATGTCCAGGCATAGGCTTTGACGATGTAGCTCGCCCACATCGGCAGCATCACCGCAATGTAGAAAAACGCCTTCCACTTGCCATGAGTGTATCGCGCCATGTACCACGCCATCGGAAATGCCAGAATAGCGCTGGCAATGGTCACCGCAATCGCCATGGTTAACGTACGCAGGATAATGTCGTAGTTTGCCGGGTTGAAGAGCGCCAGGATGTTCGCCAGAGTCAGATCCGGCGTGACGGCCATGGTGAAGTCATCAAAGGTGTAAAACCCTTGCCACAGCAGGGTCAGCAACGACCCTAAATAGACAATGCCAAACCACATCAGCGGCGCAAGCAGCAGCAGGAACAGCCCAAGCGACGGCTTACGCCAGAACAGTGCGGTTATGCGGCTCAGACGGCTACGAGAGGGACCAGGATGCGCAACGCTCATCTCCATTTCACCTCTCCTCGTGAAGGCGGATCATCGCCTCGCGTGACCACGACGCCATCACGACCTGCCCCGGCGCAACGCCGTTCAGCGACGAGACGTCACTGACGTTGGCCTGGCTCACCAGCAGTTTTGCGCCATTATCCAGTTTCAGTTCCAGACGCGTGGCGGCCCCCTGGTACTGAACGGCCTGCACGCATCCCTGAACCTGAACGTCACCGCTCTGGTTAAGGCGAATATGTTCCGGACGCAGTGAATAAGCGCCTTCCATACCGCATATCTTCTGCGCAAGGACCGTATCGAAGACGTTGGACGTGCCAACAAAACCGGCAACAAACGGCGTACGCGGACGCATGTAAAGATCGCGTGGGGTATCCACCTGCTCGATGCGTCCATTATTGAATACCGCCACCCGATCTGACATGGACAGCGCTTCGCCCTGATCGTGGGTGACGAAAATAAAGGTGATGCCGAGTTCCTGCTGAAGTTTCTTCAGCTCGAACTGCATCTGTTCACGCAGTTTGAGATCGAGTGCACCTAACGGCTCGTCCAGCAGCAACACGCGCGGCTCATTGACCAGCGCCCGGGCGATGGCGACACGCTGACGCTGGCCACCGGAAAGTTGCGAAGGTTTGCGGGCAACGGCAAAGCTCAGACCCACTTTTTCCAGCGCATCACGAGCCTGCGCATGGCGTTTTTTCTTATCGACGCCTTTTACCATCAACCCGTAGGCGACATTATCGAGGATCGACATATGCGGGAACAGCGCATAGTCCTGGAACACGGTGTTCACGTCCCGCTCCCAGGGCGGCAGCTCGCTCGCCTCTTTGCCAAAGATAGAAATCGTGCCGCCTGACAGCTGCTCAAAACCGGCGATCAGCCGCAGGCAGGTGGTTTTGCCGGAGCCCGAAGGCCCCAGCATGGAGAAAAACTCTCCGTCACGGATTGCAATGGTCACCCCATCCACCGCCCGCACGTCGCCGTACAGGCGGGAAACATCGTTAAACTCTACCGCGTACGTCATGTTCTGCTCCCGGGCGATTAACGGCCACCCATGATGGCGATGTAATCCTGCGTCCAGCGGCTGTAAGGCACATATTTGCCGCCTTCTGCGACCGGCGTTTTCCAGAACATGATTTTGTCGAACTCGTTATACCCGTTTGTTTCACAGCCCTTTTCGCCCAGCAGCGTGCTGGCCTTACACCCTTGCGGGACGACAGGAAGCGAGCCAAACCAGGCGGCCAGATCGCCCTGCACTTTCGGCGTGAGCGACCAGTTCATCCATTTATAGGCGCACATCGGGTGTTTTGCCTGTGCGTGCAGCATGGTGGTATCTGCCCAGCCGGTCACCCCCTCTTTCGGGAAGACGGTGGCGATGGGCTGGTTCTCGGCCTTCAGGGCATTCGCCTGATACGGCCACGCGCTGGAGGCCACGACGCCTTCATTTTTAAAATCACTCATCTGGACGGTGGTGTCGTGCCAGTAGCGGTGGATCAGCGCATGCTGGTCGCGAAGCACCTTAAGCACGGCGGTATATTGTTCCTCCGTGAGCTGGTACGGGTCTTTGATGCCCAACTGCGGCTGCGTGGCTTTGACAAACAGCGCCGCATCGGCGATGTAAATCGGACCGTCGTAGGCCTGAACGCGTCCCTGATTGGTTTTACCGTCCGGCAGATCCTGTCTGGTAAAGACCACGCTCCAGCTGTCCGGCGGCGTCGGGAAGGTTTTGGTGTTGTACATCAGCAGGTTGGGCCCCCACTGATAGGGCGTGCCGTAGACTTTCCCGCTGACGTTAAACCATTCCCCTTTTACTATCCGTGCGTCAAGGGTTTTCCAGTTGGGAATAAGATCGGGGTTAATCGGCTGAACGCGTTTGCCCATGATCAGGCGGAGCGATGCATCGCCCGACGCGGTGACCAGATCGTATCCCCCTTTCGCCATCAGGCTGACCATTTCATCCGAGGTTGCCGCGGTTTTGACGTTTACCGCACAGCCGGTCTCTTTTTCAAACTGGGTGACCCAGTCATAATTTTTATCCGTCTGCCCCCGTTCGATGTATCCCGGCCAGGCAATAATATCCAGCCGGCCTTCCCCGTCGCCAATGGCTTTTGGCGGTTCTGCGGCTTGCGCGATCATGATCGTCATGCCGAGCGCACACAGGCTGCTGCGGGCAAATTTTTTGCTCATAAGAGTTACTCCTGTCGCAATGAAATTTAGCGGCAGCCGTGCCGTAAAAATATCTCCCTTAATAAACGTAGACCGCGCAAATGCGCCGCACCGTGCGGCTTAAGGAAATTTCATCAAGGTGTGACCGGGGGCGCATTCCCCGTTAACTGGATTATAGACAAGGGGTTAGCCGTGAGAGGCAGTATGCACATTTCGTATGACGCAGCGCGGCGAAATAGTCGCCGCGCCGGTAAAAAGATAAGGAATGATTATTGAGTAAAAGGCGGGAATATTTATTTCAGCATACTGCTAATTAATTTACCTAACTGTATCACCGCCTGCTCTTCCCGTTCCCCCCAGGCCCAGGAGGTATTAAAACGGAAGAACGGAGTCCACGCATCAGAGGTGGAAAACATCTTTCCCGGAGCAATGCTGATGTGATGACTCAACGCCTGTTCGCTCAACAGCCCGGCATCCAGCTGGGCCGGAAGTTCGAGCCATAAAAAATAGCCGCTGTCGTTATGGTGAATTTTGACCCCGGCAGGCATATGACGCAATAGCGACTGCCAGGCCTGCTGTTTTCGCTCGGCCAGCGTGCGCCGCAGGCGGCGCAGATGGGCGTCGTAACGTTTGGTCGCCAGGTAATCCACCAGCGCCAGCTGCATCGGAGAGCTGGTGGACAGCGTGCTCATCAGCTGGAGCTGCTGAATGCGCCGCGCGTGCTTTCCTGCCGCCACCCAGCCAATGCGAAAGCCGGCCACCAGACATTTCGAAAATGACGAGCAATGCAGCGTCATGTCCTGGCGATCCCAGGCTTTCGCCGGAAGCGGCTTTTCACGCCCAAAATAGAGCTCGCTGTAAACGTCATCTTCAATCAGCGGCACGTTATGACGGGTCAGCAGCGCGACAAGCTGTGCTTTTTTCTCCGCGCTCAGGGTGAAGCCGAGCGGATTCTGGCTGTTGGTCATGATCCAGCAGGCTTTGACCGGGTAATCATTCAGCGCCTGCTCAAGCGCATTGAGATCGATCCCCTCGCGGACGTCCGTAGCAATCGCCAGGGCTTTCAATTTAAGGCGTTCCAGCGCCTGCAGCGCACCGTAGAAACAGGGGTTTTCGACAATCACCCAGTCGCCGGGCTCGGTGACCGCCTGCAGGCTGAGATTCAGCGCTTCAAGCGCGCCTGCGGTGATCACGATCTCTTCCGGGGAGATGTTCATCCCCTGCTGCGCGTAGCGGCGGGCAATGGCGTGGCGAAGATCGACGTTACCCGGCGGCAGATTCTCAATCACGCTCATCGCCGTCGCCGTTTTGCTGACGTTCGCCAGCGAGCGGTTAAGCTGCTGAAGCGGGAAAAGACGGGGGTCGGGAAACGCGGAAGCAAAAGGCACAACGGAGGGGTCGCGGCTGGCCTGTAAGACCTCGAAGATGTAGGTGTTGATATCCACCGCTTCGTCACGCATGACCTGAGCGGGTGGCGCAGGCTGTTGCGCGGTCGGGCGCGAGGCAACGTAATAGCCCGACTGCGGTCTGGCGACAATGCGCCCCTGACTTTCCAGCATCTGATACGCGTGGCCAACGGTCATAAAACTCATGCCGCTGCTCGCCACCTGCTCTCGCAGGGAAGGCAGCTTATCGCCCGGCAGCCAAACGCCAAGTTCGATCTGCGAGATAATTTGTTGCGCCAGATGCTGGTATTTTTTCATCAGATTCTCCTTATGACCGACAGTGTATATCAGCAGGAGAAAAAGAGAAGTTTTAGGTAACTGTTATAGTTTGCTAAATGAATTACTTACGGTAACCGGTAACGTGGTTCTGCGCCTGACGTGCCGCGGCCAGATGGTCCAGCGTAATCATTGGCGATTTGCAAAAGATGCATTTCGCGCCGTAAGGGTTTTTCTCAGACACATCAAAGGCTGAGGTACGGTACTGCGAGCCATGACAGCAAGGGCAGCGAAAATGGATATAAGAAGTCATAGGATTCTCCTGTAAACGTAAAAACGTAAAATTACTCATGAGCCGATCAGGCGACAGTGGTTTGAAACAAAACTAATCGGAATGTAGATAAAGACCCAAGAGAGGCTGCGGAGAGGCACAACGTGATGAGAACTGCTTTATAAAACTACGTCAGATATTTATTTGGACTCAAAACCAGAAGATCATTAACGCACGATGCTGACGACAAAGCAAGCGGTTTTATGCGGAAAATTCATAAAAATACTGATTAAAAAAGCGTTGCTCGTATTACTGTCGAATATTGATTAAACATATAACCACAGCACAAGCATAACCCTATGGAATATAAATATTTTACATGGCATCTTTTGCCTAAAAGTCTTGTCCGCTCTCAAGTACTAAGTTACGCAAAAATACCAATGACTTACTTGAGAGGAGTAATAGTCGCGAATACGAGAATTTTGGCAATTTTCATTATGGTGCGGTGGGTACTGCGGCTGGTATGGTTCCCCCCTTTTGGGATGATCCGACTGATCAACACTGGATAAAATGCGGAATGGACTATGCAACAAGAACGGGGTTTTAAAAAACGCTATATTCTCATACCTGTATTATTTGCACTTGCCTACGCCGGATGGGTTTTCTGTTTTATGAACTTCCCTGTCGAACACGAGTTACGTTCTAAAGTGAAAGTCAATAACTGGGCTGTATTGTATGTCACTCAAGCTAATGCCGGAGCCATGACATCATACACCTATCACTACTATTTACTGGATGCAAAAACAAAAGAGGCAGAATTTTTATCGCAGATTGACCAGGCCACGCCATTCATGGTGACTAACGATCCTGAAGTGAAAATCGATGTTAAAGACGACGGTGTATATCTGCATGTTCGTGGGGACGTATACACTTTCCATAATACGTCTAAACTCGCCAATATTCTTCTGGATGCCTCCCCCTACTGATGGCGATAGTGGTTCATTGATATTCAATTCATGAGGGAATGTACACAATAGACTGGAAACTGTTATAGCAAAATAGGCCGGGTCTGTTTCTGCAACCCAGAGCAGACGCGGCTTACAATGGCATCGACATAAATACATCGCGGAGTTTTGCATGTTTGGTTTAGATGCTTTTCACCTTGCACGGATACAGTTTGCCTTTACCGTATCCTTTCACATTATTTTCCCGGCAATCACCATCGGTCTCGCCAGCTATCTTGCCGTGCTCGAAGGCCTGTGGTTAAAAACAAAAAATCCGGTCTGGCGCTCGCTGTACCATTTCTGGTCGAAGATTTTTGCGGTTAACTTTGGCATGGGCGTGGTCTCCGGGCTGGTGATGGCCTACCAGTTTGGTACCAACTGGAGCGGGTTTTCACAATTTGCGGGCAGCATTACCGGTCCGCTGCTGACCTATGAAGTGCTCACTGCTTTCTTCCTCGAAGCCGGGTTCCTCGGGGTGATGCTGTTCGGCTGGAACAAAGTCGGGCCGGGGCTGCACTTTTTCTCTACCTGTATGGTGGCGCTGGGGACCATTATCTCCACCTTCTGGATCCTCTCCTCAAACAGCTGGATGCAGACCCCGCAGGGCTATGAGATCGTCAACGGTCAGGTGGTACCGGTGGACTGGTTCGCCGTGGTATTTAACCCCTCCTTCCCTTATCGCCTGCTGCATATGTCGATAGCCGCGTTTCTGAGTAGCGCCCTGTTTGTTGGCGCATCCGCGGCATGGCATCTGCTGCGCGGGAATAATACTCCCGCTATTCGCGCGATGTTTTCGATGGCGCTGTGGATGACGCTGATTGTCGCCCCCATCCAGGCCATGGTTGGCGATATGCACGGGCTGAACACCTTAAAGCACCAGCCGGCGAAAATTGCCGCCATTGAAGGCCACTGGGAAAACCCACCCGGTGAACCTACCCCGCTGCTGCTGTTCGGCTGGCCGGATATGGAACAGGAGCGCACCCGCTTTGGGCTGGAGATCCCCGCACTCGGCAGCCTTATCCTGACGCACAGCCTGGATAAACAGGTTCCGGCACTCAAAGAGTTTCCCAGGGAAGACAGGCCTAACTCCACCATTGTCTTCTGGTCTTTCCGCATCATGGCGGGCCTGGGCATGCTGATGCTGCTGCTTGGCGTGACGGCACTCTGGCTGCGCTACAAAAAACGCGTTTATTCTTCCCGTCCTTTCCTGTGGTTTGCCCTGCTGATGGGGCCATCCGGGTTGATTGCTATTCTGGCGGGATGGGTAACCACCGAAGTGGGCCGCCAGCCGTGGGTGGTCTACGGCCTTCAGCGCACGAAGGACGCGGTCTCCGCCCATGGCGATCTGCATATGAGCGTGAGTTTGCTGGCTTTCTTCATCGTTTACACCTCGGTGTTTGGCGTGGGTTACAGCTATATGGTGCGTCTCATCCGCAAAGGCCCGCAGCCGCATGAATCTTTCGCCACCGAGTCCGATGGACGTCCGGCGCGCCCGCTTTCTGCCGTCACAACTGAACATAAGGAGCAGCCATAATGGGTATCGATCTTTCCATTATCTGGTTTGTCATCATCGTCTTCGCCACGCTGATGTATATCGTCATGGACGGCTTTGATCTGGGGATTGGTATTTTATTCCCGGCCACGCAAAACGCCGACGATCGCGATATGATGGTCAACAGCGTCGCGCCGGTCTGGGACGGGAATGAAACCTGGCTGGTCCTTGGCGGGGCCGCCCTGTTCGGCGCGTTTCCGCTAGCCTACGCCGTGATTATTGATGCCCTCACCATTCCGCTGACATTAATGCTGATCGGTCTTATTTTTCGTGGCGTAGCGTTTGAGTTTCGTTTTAAAGCCACGCCAGCGCACCGTCCGTTCTGGGACAAGGCGTTTATTGGCGGTTCCATTCTGGCGACGTTTACCCAGGGTGTAACGGTCGGCGCGGTCATTAACGGCTTTACCGTCACCGGCCGGGCCTATACCGGCGGGCCATTTGACTGGTTTACCGCGTTTAATCTGTTCTGCGGTGCGGGGCTGGTCGTCGCGTATGCGCTGTTAGGCGCGACCTGGCTGGTGATGAAAAGCGAAAATCCCCTGCAACAGCGGATGCGTGAGGTGTCGAAAATGCTGTTACTCGTGCTGCTGGCGTTTATTGCGGCGATCAGCCTCTGGACGCCACTGGCGCAGCCGGCCATCGCCGCGCGCTGGTTTACGCTGCCGAATCTGTTTTATCTGCTGCCCGTCCCGGCGCTGGTAGTGATGTTGAGCCTGTATCAATGGCGCTGTCTGAGTAATCCCGACAGCCATAATCGTCCGTTCGTCCTGACGCTGGGGCTGATATTCCTCGGCTTTAGCGGGCTGGGGATCAGCATCTGGCCACACATCATTCCTCCGTCAATCACCCTGTGGCAGGCCGCCGCACCGACGCAGAGTCAGGGCTTTATGCTGGTGGGCGCGCTGTTGATCATTCCCGTTATCCTGGTCTACACCTTCTGGAGTTACTACGTATTTCGCGGCAAAGTTCAGCATGGGGAGGGTTATCACTGATGCAACAACCGGTCTGGAAAAGATTACTGTGGCTGGCCATTATCTGGGGCGGCAGCGTACTCGCGCTGGCTGCTGTCAGTATGCTCTTTCGCATGTTGATGACAGCGGCAGGGTTTAAATCGCACTAACGTTATTCCGGGCAGCCGTCGCGTTGCCCGACTTCTCCCCCGCACTTTCAGATAAACCCCATTAACCCACGCTGGCGTATCGTTACACTGGAAACAGATCCACGGTATTTATAGTTTGAGAAGAAAAATGAAAAAGCTCATGGCGTTAAGTGTTATCAGTCTTGTCCTCACCGGCTGCGTTAATCCGGGTAAAGCTTCCGTTCAGCCGGAACAGCTCACCAGCCACCGCTTTGTGCTGGAAAATGTGAACGGTAAGGCCGTGAAGAACACGACGACGCCACCTGAGATCAGTTTTCACGCACTGTCAGATATCAGCCTGGTTAATAACATCAGCGTTTCAGGCGCAATGTGTAACCGCTTCAGCGGACAGGGGAAATTGTCCGAAGGCGAGCTGAAGGTGAAAACGCTGGCCATGACGCGCAAGCTCTGTACTGAACCACAGCTTAACGAACTGGATCAGGCCATCGGCGACATGCTGCGCAAAGGGGCGCAGGTCGACCTGACTGAAGACCAGTTAACGCTGGCGACAGCCGATAAAACGCTGATGTTTAAGCGTGCAGAGTAATCAGTAATTACCGCAGGTTCCAACGGCAAGCGACTGTTCACTACAGCGTTTGCCATTTGGCAAGGCGCACATCCCAATAGCCGAACCATCGAGCTGGCGGGCCACCGACAGCGAACCGCCAATCATCGCGCAGTTAGCCTGACCGGAGCTGGACATCGCGGCTTTCATTCCCGGCGCCACGTGGGCGGCCGTTGCCTGCTGGACAGGTTCACTGCTGCATGCCGACAACAATAATGCGGCACACCCTACCAAAAACGCTGAGCGCATGCTCTCTCCCCCATGAATAATGCGAAACCTATGCATAATAGGCATCCCATCCCGTGTCGTCGAGATCGGAAGTGCGTATTTATGCGCTTCTGAAACAAATTCTCGCAATTTTTCTGCCAAAAGTTTGATCTACTCATTGATGGCAAGAATAACGAGGACACAAAAGCGAAAATCGAAAAATCCCCTGTTTGCTAGAATACACAGATAATATTCAGGGTTTGTTGCCGTAATACAGACCCCTATTTTTTGCGCAATGTAAGGGTGTTGTCCTATGCAAACTATTGACGGTAATGGTGCAGTTGCCTCAGTCGCGTTTCGCACCAGTGAAGTTATCGCCATCTACCCGATTACGCCAAGCTCCACCATGGCTGAGCAGGCAGATGCCTGGGCCGGTAACGGGTTAAAAAACGTCTGGGGCGATGTCCCAAGAGTGGTTGAAATGCAGTCCGAGGCCGGTGCGATTGCGACGGTACATGGCGCACTGCAGACCGGCGCACTTTCCACGTCCTTTACCTCTTCTCAGGGATTGTTGTTAATGATCCCGACGCTGTACAAACTCGCGGGTCAACTGACCCCCTTCGTTCTGCATGTTGCTGCACGTACCGTTGCCACCCACGCGCTCTCTATTTTTGGCGATCACTCTGACGTGATGGCCGTGCGCCAGACCGGTTGCGCCATGCTGTGCGCCAGCAGTGTTCAGGAAGCTCAGGACTTTGCCCTCATTTCGCATATCGCCACACTCAAAAGCCGGGTTCCGTTTATTCATTTCTTTGATGGGTTCCGCACCTCGCATGAAATCAACAAAATCGTTCCGCTGGCTGACGATACTATCCTGAATCTGCTGCCGCAGGCGGAGATCGACGCCCATCGCGCCCGAGCCCTTAACCCGGAACACCCTGTTATTCGCGGAACATCGGCAAACCCGGATACTTATTTCCAGTCTCGTGAGGCCACTAACCCGTGGTACAACGCGGTGTACGACCATGTTGAACAGGCGATGAATGACTTTGCCGCTGCCACCGGCCGGGAATATAAGCCGTTTGAGTACTACGGCCATCCGCAGGCAGAGCGCGTTATTGTGCTGATGGGTTCAGCGATTGGTACCTGCGAGGAAGTCGTGGATGAACTGCTGACGCGCGGTGAAAAAGTTGGCGTGCTGAAAGTGCGTCTCTATCGCCCGTTCTCGGCGAAACATCTGCTCTCTGCGCTGCCGGAAAGTGCGCGTGCCATTGCGGTGCTCGATCGCACCAAAGAGCCGGGCGCGCAGGCGGAACCGCTGTATCTGGATGTGATGACGGCCCTGGCAGAAGCCTTTAATCAGGGCGAGCGAGAAACGCTACCGCGCGTGATCGGGGGTCGCTATGGTTTGTCCTCCAAAGAGTTCGGACCAGACTGCGTGCTGGCGGTGTTCAACGAACTCAGCGAAGCGAAGCCGAGGCCGCGCTTTACCGTCGGCATCTATGACGATGTGACGAATCTGTCCCTGAGCTTACCGGAAAACACCCTGCCCTCGACGGCCAAACTTGAGGCGCTGTTCTACGGTCTGGGCAGCGACGGGAGCGTCTCCGCGACCAAAAACAACATCAAAATCATCGGTAATTCGACGCCATGGTATGCCCAGGGGTACTTTGTCTATGACTCCAAAAAAGCCGGTGGTCTGACCGTTTCCCACCTGCGGGTGAGTGAACAGCCTATCCGTTCTGCCTATCTTATTTCTCAGGCTGACTTTGTTGGCTGCCACCAGCTGCAGTTTATCGATAAATACCAGATGGCTGAGCGCCTGAAACCCGGCGGTATTTTTCTCCTGAATACCCCATACAGCGCAGAAGAGGTCTGGGCGCGCCTGCCGCAGGAGGTTCAGGCGGTGCTTAATCAGAAAAAAGCCCGCTTCTACGTGGTTAACGCGGCAAAAATAGCCCGCGAATGTGGCCTGGCCGCGCGTATCAATACCGTTATGCAAATGGCCTTCTTCCATCTGACCAACATTCTGCCGGGTGACAGCGCGTTAATGGAACTGCAGGGGGCGATTGCCAAAAGCTACAGCAGTAAAGGTCAGGAACTGGTAGAACGCAACTGGCAGGCGCTGGCGCTGGCCCGCGAGTCGCTGTTTGAGGTCCCGCTACAGCCGGTCAATGCCGCAAGCCCGAACCGTCCTCCGGTAGTGTCCGATGTGGCGCCTGATTTTGTTAAGACCGTAACGGCGGCGATGCTGGCCGGGCTGGGCGATGCCCTGCCCGTCTCGGCGCTACCGCCGGATGGCACCTGGCCGATGGGCACCACCCGCTGGGAAAAACGCAACATCGCCGAAGCGATCCCTATCTGGAAAGAAGAGCTGTGTACGCAATGCAACCACTGCGTGGCGGCCTGCCCGCACTCTGCCATTCGCGCCAAAGTGGTTTCCCCGGAAGAGATGGAGTCCGCCCCGGCCAGCCTCCACTCGCTGGACGTGAAATCCCGCGATATGCGTGGACAGAAATACGTACTGCAGGTCGCACCGGAAGATTGCACCGGCTGTAACCTGTGCGTTGAGGTCTGCCCGGCGAAGGATCGGCAGAACCCGGACATCAAAGCCATCAATATGATGTCGCGTCTGGAGCACGTCGAAGAAGAGAAAGTGAATTATGACTTCTTCCTGAGTCTGCCGGAAATCGATCGCAGCAAACTGGAACGTATTGATATCCGGACTTCACAGCTGATCACCCCACTGTTCGAATACTCCGGTGCCTGCTCCGGCTGTGGGGAAACGCCGTATATCAAGCTGCTTACCCAACTGTACGGTGACCGGATGCTGATTGCCAACGCGACCGGCTGTTCGTCTATCTATGGCGGTAACCTGCCCTCCACGCCGTACACCACCGACGCCAACGGCCGCGGACCGGCCTGGGCGAACTCACTGTTTGAGGATAACGCCGAGTTTGGTCTGGGCTTCCGCTTAACCGTCGATCAGCATCGCGCCCGCGTGATGCGCCTGCTGGACCAGTTTACCGATAACATCCCTGCTGAGCTGAACGCGGCGCTGCACGCTGAAGCCACACCGGAGGTTCGTCGCGAGCAGGTCGCAGCACTGCGCAACGCCCTGAAGGGTGTAGACGGTGCACAGCAACTGCTGACTGACGCCGACGCCCTGGTCGAAAAATCGATCTGGCTGATTGGCGGCGACGGCTGGGCCTACGACATCGGCTTCGGCGGGTTGGATCACGTGCTGAGCCTGACCGAAAACGTCAACATCCTGGTGCTGGATACACAGTGTTATTCCAATACCGGCGGCCAGGCATCAAAAGCCACGCCGTTAGGCGCGGTCACGAAATTTGGTGAACACGGTAAACGCAAAGCACGTAAAGATCTTGGTGTGAGCATGATGATGTATGGTCACGTTTACGTCGCGCAAATCTCGCTGGGTGCGCAGCTTAACCAGACGGTAAAAGCGATTCAGGAAGCGGAAGCGTACCCTGGCCCGTCGCTGATCATTGCCTACAGCCCTTGCGAAGAGCATGGATATGACCTGGCGCTTAGTCACGATCAGATGCGACAGCTGACGGCGACCGGTTTCTGGCCGCTCTACCGGTTCGACCCACGCCGTGCGGACGAAGGGAAATCACCACTGGCGCTTGATTCGCGTCCGCCGTCAGACGCCCTGGCCGAGACGTTAATGCAGGAACAACGCTTCCGTCGCCTTAACGCCCAGCAGCCGGAGGTGGCTGAACAGCTCTGGAAAGACGCCGCAGCCGACCTGCAAAAACGGTATGATTTCCTCGCGCAAATGGCGGGTAAAGCCGAAAAATCGACCAGCGACTAGTTTCTCTGCCCGGCTTGTCCGGGCATTTTTTTGCCATAAAAAAGCCCGGTATTTTCACACCGGGCGCATCCAGATAATTAATGAATATCTATTTAGTTTCCTGAATAACATTCATGGCAATTATGGATAAATAATCTTAAAGGCATATAACGCCGCTAAGATTAACGTAATTTAGTTCAGTTTAATAATTTTAATTTAATATACTTAACCTTAAAACATTCATCAACCCAATGATCATTACTGCTGATTTATTCGGTTTAGATTTTACTTAATTAGTAACAATTATAATTTATTACTCTTACTCAGGAGTGATTTAGCATGAGACAACTTTCTGATTCGGGAAGTTCAACAGGTTATTAAATAAAAACAACCGCAAAGGAATATCATAATGCAAAGAAAAGTACTGGCCCTGATGATTCCGGCTCTGTTAATGGCTGGCGCAACGCATGCAGCAGAGATTTATAATAAAGACGGCAATAAATTAGATCTGTACGGAAAAGTAGATGGTCTGCACTACTTCTCCGACGATAAAGGCGCTGACGGGGATCAAACCTACATGCGTCTGGGCTTCAAAGGTGAAACCCAGATCAACGACATGATGACCGGTTATGCACAGTGGGAATACAACATTCAGGCCAACAACACAGAAGGTTCAGATAATCAGTCCTGGACGCGTCTGGCCTTTGCCGGCGTAAAAGTGGGTGATTATGGCTCCTTCGATTACGGTCGTAACTATGGTGTTCTGTACGACGTGGAAGGCTGGACCGATATGCTGCCGGAATTTGGTGGCGATTCCTACACCAAAGCCGACAACTTTATGACTGGCCGTGCCAACGGTGTTGCAACTTACCGTAATACCGACTTCTATGGCCTGGTACAGGGCCTGAACTTTGCGCTGCAGTATCAGGGCAAAAATGAAGACGCCAGCAACAATCAGGAAGGGACCAACAACGGTCGTGACACGCGTCACGAGAACGGCGACGGTTTCGGTATCTCCACCACCTATGACTTTGGCATGGGCATCACCGCGGGCGCAGCCTACACCTCTTCTGACCGTACCAACGAGCAGGTGATGAACACGACCGCCGGTGGCGACAAAGCGGATGCATGGACAGCGGGTCTGAAATATGATGCCAATAACATCTATCTGGCGGCAATGTACTCTGAAACCCGCAATATGACGCCGTATGGTGATAACACCGACGCCGTGGCGAATAAAACCCAGAACTTCGAAGTGACCGCGCAGTACCAGTTCGATTTCGGCCTGCGTCCGACCCTTTCCTACCTGCAGTCTAAAGGTAAAGACCTCGGCAACGGCCAGGGTGACCAGGATCTGGTTAAATACGCTGACATCGGCGCGACTTACTACTTCAACAAAAACATGTCCACCTACGTTGATTACAAAATCAACCTGCTGGATGAAGATGACAGCTTCTACAAAAACAACGGCATCGGCACGGATGATGTCGTCGCGTTAGGTCTGGTCTACCAGTTCTGATTGCCTGAGCCCGCATCACGGTGCGGGCTCGCCAGTTTTGTACGTGTGTCACAAAAAAGGCATTCCTGAATGCCGTGGTTGACTGTAGGTTGAGATAAAAGTGATTAAACTAAGCTGAAAGCCTTTACCCACTAAGGATAATAGCGTTGTTTAATCGAGTATCCCTTACCGTCCTTGCCCTTTTAGCGCTGCTATGGATGGCATTAATTTTTGATTTTGCTGATATTGTCGGGCATCTTGGCGCGCTGTTAAATCACCTGGATGGCAGCTAGCCTTATTACCTGGCAAATAAAAAGCCACCAGCAGTGCCGGTGGCGGATAAACGCATCTGTTGCGTTATTTTTTCACGGGTTGTGGCTTTTTATCCCCTGATTCCGGGGCCTCACGCGGATCGTCTTTTTCAACACAGAGCATAATGTCTCCTGTTTCAGTTAACCACTCTCCACTATAGCCAGGCTCTTTAAAGAGTGGCCAGGCGGCAATTACGCCTGACCCGTCCCTTTCTCACGAAAAGAGAGATAGCCAAACACCCCGCTTTCCCCATCCATGGGATGGTTAACACCGTCCATCACCGTGACCTCCGGGAAATCAAAGGGAGAAACGTTTTCTAAACAGGCGACATTCACGCCGTATTCATTGGGATTCGACCGCCGCTGATGAAACGTGTAAATCCCGCACACCGAGCAGAAGAAGTGCCGCGCCGTTCCCGTATTAAAGCGATACTCGGTGAGCTTATCCTGACCTTTCGTCACCGTAATCCCCGACAGCGGCGCGGAGACAACGACCGCGCCCCGCATTCGACAGAAGGAACAGCTGCAGCGCCGCGCGGTGTTCAGGCCATCAGAGAGCTCAACGGTGAATGCCACCGCACCGCAATGGCACTTTGCATGACGTTTTTCAGCCATTGGCTATACCCCTTTTCTTACCAGTTCGGCAGCTTTAAGGAAAACCTCATCTTCAACACCGTCGCCTTTTTGCCTGCCGAGCCTGACGAGTTCATCAACAATGCTATCGCGATGGATCGGTGTTTGTGCTGAAACCAGCCCAATAACCGCGGCCCCAATCGCCAGCCCCACTAGCCCTGTTTGTTCATCGTTATTCATCATGCGCATGCTCCTGGTACAATCCACAAGCTTAGCAGGATTTTTAAAAACGCGGCGTCAGCCCGTATTTGGGCGTTTTAATATTGGCGGCCCAAATTTTGATATCGTTTTGCAGGAGGATAGTGAAATCAGATTTCAGATGCGTCACCATCTCATTGACGCTCTGTGCATCGATCACAGAAAAATGCTCAATTTTGTTTCGCCCGACCTGAACACAAAAATATTTTGCCGGCAGCACTTTACCGTTAACGTTGAGCAGTGGTTTATTCTCGCTGCATTGCCCTTCAGTGATATAGGACACCAGCAAATTGGCAGAACGCCGCTCGGGTTGGGATATGCTGACCATGACGGGGAAACCCTCTGAGGTTTGCGTCATGTCATAAAGCACCGCATTCTTCAGATACCAGGTATTATATTCCCGCTCCTGAAAAGCAGACCAGCAAGGTGCAGAAAAGGCCACCAGTACTGCCAGTGTAATAGAGGCTATTTTCATGGGATGTTGTCGTCCGTGTTGTTGCACGTATTATTCAGATTGTGCAAAAAACAGCAACCCCTCAAAAATAACCCTACCACTATTGGCAGTGACGGAGAGTTAATTAGCCAGGAGCGATGCGCTCATTGAGAAGAAAAAGGGAAAAAAATGATACGCTGCCGCCATCACCGCGATGCTGATAACGACGCTGATAAAAAAACAGGTTTTAAAGGGCTGCTTTTGGGTTTTATGGCGAAAGAGTTGTTGGCCCACAATGGCGCCAGGCCAGCCGCCCGTCACGCCGAATACCAGCAACGTGGTTTCCGGGACCCTGCGCATCCCTTTGCGCGCCGCCATTTTATCCGCGCCATATATGGCCATCGTCAGCACATTGATCAGCAGAAACCAGATAACCAACGAATTCGGGGTCAGCAGACTGCCGATAGCAGCGAAAATCAGGAGTAGATAGCAAAAGCGATTGAGCGTCATTGTTCAAACCAGAGGCTGTTAAATGTTTTCGACGACACAGTATACCCAAAAATGAGGAAGTTTAATTCTGTAAAACAGACTGAACGCCTGATGTTGCCTGATTAACATTTAAACAGCATTAATCAGTGAAGCCTCCTTTCATTATAATTGGGAAGTGAACATTTTTTTCTTAAAAAATTATCCTGAAACGTCTCACCCTAAAAAGACATTGCCCGCGCATCCCTTTAACAAGATAAAAACGAATGCACCGATTGTTTAAACAGAGAGAACAGGAATATTGATGAAGATCAATTTAAAAAACAGGCAGTGAATTTTCAGGCGTGTCGCGTAATGCCCAGCGTTTAAAATTACTGTTGCACACAATTAATTTGACCAGATGGTCAAGGAATAACAAAATATCACCGTAGTTAAAAGAATAATGTCTGCATAACTTTAGGGGGGTGATGTCCCCCCATTTTTACGATGTGACAAACCTTATTCCACCATTACCTTCACTTTCGGCTTCGACAACAGGACTTTTACCAGTTCCTTAAACGGCGTGGGTTTGTAGAAGTAAAAACCCTGTAAAAACTTAATGTGATTTCGGCTGAGATAATCAAGTTGCTCTTGTGTTTCAACCCCTTCCGCCACAATACTGATTGACAGTTTTTTTGCCAGCTCCAGTACCGAATCCAGTATCACGGTTGAGTCCTCACTGGCATTCACCCTCGCCACAAAGCTTTGGTCGATTTTGATGTAATCAATGTGCAGATCCTGCAGGTAGGACAAACCTGAATATCCCGTTCCAAAATCATCCAGGGCAATGGCAAACCCTATCTCATGCAGCGCATTCAGGGTCTTCACGAGATGTTCATCAACATGAAGCGGTTCACGCTCGGTCACCTCAACGACAAGGTTAAGATCCTGTCGAACAAAGCTGCGTTTGTAATGCAGACACTCGTCAAAAAAAGTGGAGGAGACGATGTGAGGCGCACTGAAGTTAATACCGACATGAAACCCTTCGGGCAGCAACGTTGAGATTGAATTCATATGCGCGGCAACCTGGCGCATTAAGCTCTGGGTTAAGGGAATGATTAAGCCAGATTTCTCCGCAAGAGGAATAAATGAAGCGGGAGAGATAAACCCTGACTGTGGATGCTTCCATCTGGCCAGTACTTCTACCCCGCGCAACGATCCCTCTTTACCGCTCACCACAGGCTGGTAATAGGGAATGATTTCATCTCTGTCTATGGCGGTGCGCAGCGACTCTGCCGGAGAAACGTCCTTAGAACGATATCGCTGAAGAAGATACGCAGAAAAAGCGGAAATAAGCAGCAGGAATAACAGCACCCCGCCCGCCCGATTGAATAATCTCGTCAGGCTAAAAAATGGCGGAGAGTTAAATTCAATTGAGAAAGGATAATCAGATGCTTTTACCGCTAAAATCTCGTTATTTGACGGCGCTGCTGTCGCCACATCCCCTGACAAACCTAAAAGACGATTGCCGACGCGTAATGAATATTTCACACCATTTAATGGCATGTCCAGGGCATCCCGAATATGGCTGTCGCTGATGCTCACCATCACACGGCTTCCGGCATGGTGTGTTTGATAGACGAGAACAGGCAGGCCGTTGACGGTACTGCCTGAAGGAACCAGTAGCAACGTTGTTTCGGGTAGCGCGGAGCTGTTGACCAGCAGAACACGGTTTCCTGGCAGCGAGGAGCACCAGACCGCATCCTTTTTCAAAATCATAATCGTTCTGAGATGGGGCTGTAACGCTGCCTCAGTACCTAGCCGGTACTGCCCTTCCACATCACACTCATGCTCAGCAAGCTGCATCGCCATCTGGCTGGCATGATGGGCCTCTTTAAGAATGACATTGACATTCCTGACGACATAATTAGCCCCGGCAAGGCTGTCAGCCCGTGCAGAATACCAGACCTGTAAATTGATAATAAAAACGCCCAGGATAAAAATTGTCGTGGCTGCAGCTAAGGGAATAGATGCATGGCGCATTTAAGGTTCTCGACCAGAGTTGAATTGTTGTCGTCTTAAGCATGGTTGATAAAGAAAGAAATACCATGTGAAGGATCAGAAATTTTCTCTCAAATCAGGTTGCATCTGTGCGCACTCTCAAACAAAAAGGGTACCGCTATGTTTTTCCTCAATTCAAGCGCATGGCATTGCGGGCACTGTCAGGTGTTTGCCCGGTCCAGAGCTGAAATGCGCGATAAAAGGAGTTGGGATCTTCGAAGCCGAGGAGGAACGCGATCTCTGCGCCGGACATCGTGGTATTTGCCAGGTAGTGGCGGGCGAGGCTCTCACGCACCCTATTGACCAGGGTTCGAAAGTTTTCCCCCTCCTCTTCGAGGCGACGTTGAAGCGTACGCTTGCTCAAGCCCAGTCGCTCTGCAGCTTTCTCGATGGTAGCCGCATTACCAGGTAACAGTTCCAGTAAGACAGCACGCACGCGATCCGCAGTAGACGCCGTCGCATCGAGTTCACTGAGCCGACGGCGAAGATCAGGTTCGAACGCGCGAAACATGCTTTCGTTGACCGTCAGAAATGGACGCAAAGCATCCACAGCGGCGAAAGCGATACCTGGGCACTCCCCGTTTTGCACGGGCACACCGAAGAAATTCTCGTAACGTCGGGGATAATGAGCGGACGGAAGCGGCGGAAGGATGACGCGATGCGCCTTAATGGGCTCACGGGTAGCGAGTCTGGCCAGTCGCACGAAAAACGCAATCTCGGCCACTTGCAGCGAATAGGGCACAACGGTTTGCATCAACAACCAGCGAGGCGTTACTACCAGCTCGCCTGCGTCGCCCGTGTTTACTTCCAGGCTCATGGGAGCCACAAGTTGCTTGTATTTGGCGAGGCGCTGCATGGCCTGTACCAGATTAGCGCTGCACAGGGCAGCGAACAGTGGCGGGTTGAAAGAATCAGCCGAGAGGGTCTCGACGATGCGTAAGGGAAACATGACATCACTTGCCTCAGCTTCCAAAGCGCGCCAGAAACGAAAATAGTCTTCGGTAGACAGTCCTTGTCTCGCACGGGAGAGTAAATCGTCCGGAAGACCGGCCCGACGCAATACATGACCAGGCTCAACACCTAAGTCCTTCAGTATGGCCAGCCAGCCGATATCCATTGGAAACGTTTTGTTTTGCACCCTCAGAACTCCGTCATTATTGCTCATTCAACCGACGCTCAGAGTATAGAGCAGTCATGCGTTAATACTCCTTCAAACTGCGCCACAATGACAGCGCATTGCGCCATCCTGCAGCATTCCGGGGCTCTGGTCCCTGTACTGGCATCTCTCGCATTAAACGTGGCGCGGATTGCCAGAGCGTTGTCGCGGCTTGCGTCCTATAGTGAGCTGTAAACATCGCACCAGGTCGGACACGCTCCATCTGTCCTGAACTGTCCAATCTGAACAATGGAGAAATTCCAATGAATGCTACCAACGCTATCGACCAACTGGCCCCCCAAAAATGGACCGAAACATCTCCCGCAGAACGTTTGCGTCTTCTGGAGGAAATCCGTGCAAACATGAAGAAGTACGGTGATGAGCTTGCCCTCGCTGACAGCAAGATGAAGAATGGCATCCTCGGTGCGCCTCTTTTTTCACACCCCATGTCTAAGGTTGCGACCGTCGTTCCTATGGCGAGTACAGTCTCGGCCGCCATCCTCCTTTACGAATCCATTCTCGACGGCAAGATGCCTCAGCCGCTGAGCGTGGAAAAAGTTAGCGAGGATCTCTACGACATTTATGTCTTTCCGCAGGAGCGGAAGGACAAGTTGATGTACGCGGATCAGAAGAGTCGCATCCGTGTGAAAGGCGAACCGAAACAAATCAATCCGATGGAAAAACCTGCCGGTATTATTGCCGTGCTGGGGGCCGGCAACTACAGTTCGGCGCTCGAGGTGTTGAAAGCGATCTTCTTCGAGAACTGTGCGGTCGTGCACAAGCCGCATCACCTGAACGAAGAAACCGACAGGATCTGGGCGAAGATCATGCAGCCACTGATTGATCAGCACGTTCTGAGCTTCTGCGATGCCGATCAGGGACAAGACCTGACCGTCGACCCCCGCCTCTCTAGGATCTACTTTACCGGTGGAACCGGAACGGCCGAAGCCATCATGTCAGCCACTGAGACGCCTCTGATCTCCGAATGTGGCGGCAACAACCCGTGCATCATCGTGCCGGGCGACCGGCCCTGGACAAAGAAGGAAATTGAGCACCAGGCAGTGCAGATCGCCACCATGGCAAAGTTCAATGGTGGTGCGAACTGTGGTCGTCCTCAGACCCTGGTGACAAGTAAACACTGGCCTCAGCGCAAAGAATTCCTTGATGCACTGCGGGTCGCACTCGCGGAGACGACCCCGGCGATGGGTATGTACTACCCAGGAGCTGACAAGGTGGTGGCGAGTTTTCGACAGGCCTATCCCGAGGCGGAAGTACTGCGCCCAGAAGGCGGCAAGTATCCGCATTCCGATGTCATATTGATCACCGGAGTTGAGCCCGGCGGCTACGCCACTTCACATGAAGCGTTCAGCCTGGTACTCGCTGAGGTGCCACTTGACCTGCCAGCCAATGCCACGGGCTTCCTCCCTGGTGCCGTCAAGTTCGCCAACATCCAGCTACTGGGCACGCTCGCCAGTGCGATCCTGATCGATGAGGACACCAGAAAAGCCCATCAGAAAGTACTCGAACAGGCTGTGTCTGACCTGGAATATGGTGCGGTCGCCATCAATGCCATGCCATCTTTCATTTTTCTTAACCCTTATCTTACCTGGGGCGGAAATGAGGCCGGCAAAAAGTTCGTTTCTGGTCGCGGCAACTTCGGCAATTTGCTCAATTACGAAAACGTCGAGAAAGCGATCATGGAAGCCAGGTTTATGTCACCAGGGCACATGCTGTACACGAACAAGCGTGCTTTCGACAACATGGCCGCGAACATGGCGTCTTTCGCAGTCGAGCCAACCTGGATGAACCTGACCTGCCTGATGGGGGATGCCATCCGCGATAGCTTCCGCAAAAAAGATTTCTGAGCCGGAAACTATAGCAGAGCGCATTGTTCCAGTAACTGAACAATGTGTCCTGATAACATTACTTTCTAAGTGGATTTAACAAACTATAATAAATTCACCCTTCGCGGCAACACACTTCCACCAACACACTGTAACTAAAGGGAAAAGGTGACATTATGAGTAAGCCATATGTTCGTCTAGATAAAAACGACGCTGCCGTTCTGATGGTAGACCATCAAACCGGACTCCTGTCCTTAGTACGCGACATTGACCCGGACAAGTTCAAAAATAACGTTCTTGCACTGGGTGATCTGGCAAAGTATTTTGGTCTTCCAACTATTCTGACGACCAGTTTTGAAAACGGTCCTAATGGCCCATTAGTCCCTGAACTTAAAGAACAATTCCCTGATGCTCCCTATATTGCCAGACCTGGCAATATTAACGCATGGGATAACGAAGATTTCGTTAAATCTGTTAAAGCAACGGGCAAGAAACAATTAATCATCGCGGGTGTAGTCACAGAAGTATGCGTTGCCTTCCCTGCCCTTTCTGCCATTGAAGAAGGATTCGATGTGTTTGTTGTTACCGATGCGTCGGGTACTTTCAATCCAATAACTCGGGATGCGGCATGGGATCGAATGTCTAACGCTGGCGTGCAGTTAATGTCATGGTTTGGCGTTGCATGTGAATTGCACCGTGACTGGCGCAATGATATTGAAGGTCTGGGTAACCTGTTCTCTAATCATATCCCCGATTATCGCAACCTTATGACGAGCTTTAATTTACTGAACGCTAAGTAAATTGATCCTTCGCAGTCCTCCTGTTAGACAGGAAGGACTGCGATTTTATTCAGTTTTCTCGTTCCATTTCAGCTGTGGGAATATGAAAGGTTGGATTAACACCCCGGCGAACATCACCAGTGCCGGTAATCTTCGGGCTGTGATTGTTAGCGACCTTTATCAGTTATCGGCACCAGATTTAACGCAGCTGTAAAACGTGCTGGTATTCGTCGCTGGAATCCGTACCATACGCGGCAGACAAATATTGCCCCTGCTGGCTCCGAAGGTAGTACTCAATGCAACAGAATCAAGAAATTAACAAAAAAGAGCAATACAACCTGAATAAACTGCAAAAGCGACTGCGCCGTAACGTGGGCGAAGCCATTGCAGACTTCAACATGATTGAAGAAGGCGACCGCATCATGGTTTGCCTGTCAGGCGGTAAAGACAGCTACACCATGCTAGAGATCCTGCGTAATCTTCAGCAAAGTGCCCCGGTGAATTTCTCCCTGGTGGCGGTCAACCTTGACCAGAAACAACCGGGCTTCCCGGAGCATATTCTGCCGGAATATCTCGAGAACCTGGGCGTTGAGTACAAAATCGTCGAAGAAAATACCTACGGTATTGTGAAAGAGAAAATCCCGGAAGGAAAAACCACCTGCTCGCTTTGCTCTCGTCTGCGCCGTGGCATTCTGTATCGTACCGCGACGGAACTGGGTGCGACCAAAATTGCGCTGGGCCACCACCGCGACGATATTCTGCAAACGCTGTTCCTCAATATGTTCTACGGCGGCAAGATGAAAGGTATGCCCCCTAAACTGATGAGCGATGACGGCAAACACATTGTGATCCGCCCGCTTGCCTACTGCCGCGAAAAAGACATCGAGCGTTTTTCTCAGGCTAAAGGGTTCCCGATTATTCCATGTAATCTCTGCGGCTCTCAGCCGAACCTGCAGCGTCAGGTCATTGGCGACATGCTGCGCGACTGGGACAAGCGTTATCCGGGGCGGCTCGAAACCATGTTCAGCGCGATGCAGAACGTCGTGCCTTCGCATCTCGCGGATGTTGAACTGTTCGACTTCAAAGGCATCAACCACGAATCTGACGTGGTGAACGGCGGTGACCTGGCGTTTGACCGGGAAGATATCCCGATGCAGCCAGCTGGCTGGCAGCCAGAAGACGATGACAACGCGTTTGAAGAGCTGCGTCTGAACGTCGTTGAAGTGAAGTAAGCGATTAGCGTCTCAGAAAGACCTTCTGAGACGCTTCATTCTTTATTTCAGCAAACGTACGCGACAGGTTTTACCTTTAATTTTCCCGTTTTGCAGCTGCTTCCAGGCTTTATGGGCAACGCCCTGGCGAACCGCCACATAGACATGCGCCGGGTGAACCGCAATCTTACCGATATCCGCCCCGTCCAGCCCCACCTCTCCGGTCAACGCACCTAATACATCCCCCGGGCGCATTTTGGCTTTTTTACCACCATCGATACACAGCGTCGTCATTTCGGCTTCCAGCGGCACCAGGCTGACGCCGGCAGGGGCATTCATCCAGTTCAGTTTAATCTGCAGCATCTCAGAGAGAATGTTGGCGCGCTGCGCCTCTTCCGGCGCGCAGAAGCTGATGGCCAGACCGCTGTTCCCGGCGCGTGCGGTACGACCGATACGGTGGACATGGACTTCCGGATCCCACGCCAGTTCATAGTTCACGACCAGCTCAAGGGATTTGATATCCAGACCGCGTGCAGCGACATCGGTCGCGACCAGCACGCGGGCGCTGCCGTTGGCGAAACGGACCAGCGTCTGATCGCGATCGCGCTGTTCCAGATCGCCATGCAGCGACAATGCGCTCTGCCCGGCAGCATTCAGGGCATCACAGACCGACTGGCAATCTTTTTTGGTATTGCAGAACACCACGCAGGAGGCCGGCTGATGCTGGCTCAGCAATTTCTGCAGGAGCGGGATTTTCCCCTGCTGCGAGGTTTCAAAGAACTGCTGCTCTATGGCGGGCAGCGCATCTACGCTGTCGATTTCAATGGTCAGGGGATTTTTCTGCACGCGCCCGCTGATAGCGGCGATGGCTTCCGGCCAGGTTGCAGAGAACAACAGCGTCTGACGCTCGGCCGGTGCGAAACGGATCACCTCGTCAATCGCATCGCTGAAGCCCATATCCAGCATCCGATCCGCCTCATCCATCACCAGCGTGTGTAACGCATCCAGCGAAACGGTGCCTTTTTGCAGGTGATCCAGCAGGCGGCCTGGCGTCGCGACGATAATGTGCGGCGCATGCTGAAGTGAATCACGCTGCGCGCCGAACGGCTGTCCGCCACAGAGGGTTAAAATTTTGGTGTTTGGCAGGAATCGCGCCAGGCGACGCAGCTCGCCAGCGACCTGATCGGCCAGTTCACGGGTTGGGCACAGCACCAGCGACTGGGTCTGAAAAAGCGCCGCATCGATATGCTGCAACAGGCCAAGACCAAATGCCGCGGTTTTCCCACTGCCCGTTTTCGCCTGTACGCGCACGTCGCGGCCCTCAAGAATAGCGGGCAACGCGGCCGCCTGAACAGGCGTCATCGTGAGGTATCCCAACTCGTTAAGGTTATCGAGTTGGGCGGCGGGCAGAATATTCAGGGTAGAAAAAGCGGTCACAATTGTCTCTCGTGGTGATCTTTGCGGTCAGATGGCGCGTATCCTCGCAGATCTCGCGGTCCGATGCGACAATTTAATCGGTTCTTCATCGGGCGGCGGGTCGGGCATCGGCTGAGGACGCGGGATGGGATCGGGCATTGGCACCGGATCGGTCGGGGTGGGATCGGACTGACGTGATTGTTGCAATAGCAGAGCGTTGAGGATGCTCATCATTCCCTCCAGAATTGACTGTCATCCCTTTTAGGGTAGACGCTGAGATTCAGGAGGCAAAAAAAAGCCGACTATGAAGTCGGCGTCGTACGAATCAATTGTGCTATGCAGTAATTCAAAAAAGGAAGTAAGACAATATGGAGCGCAACGCCCATCGCTTGACGTTGCATTCACCTGCGGGAGTAATAGTGCACCTTACGGGGTAAACGTTTATTGACTTCGCTCAATTAAAAGAGCGTTTTGACCCCGTCGAAAGGAGAAAAAAGCGTAAATTTACAGCCATTTACTACGATGCAACCACCATGCAACACCACCAATCAAAACAACTAACATGACGCAAAACGCGGTAAAACCATAGCGATACGCACCACCCGGAATGCCGCCCAGGTTGACGCCAAACAGCCCGGTAAGAAACGTGCTGGGTAAAAATACCATTGCCATCAGGGACATCGTATAGGTTCTTCTCGCCAGCGACTCCTGCATCACCTGCGCAATTTCGTCCGCCATCACCGCCGTTCTGGCAATACAGGAATCAATTTCATCCAGTCCGCGGCCCAGTCTGTCGGCGATATCCTGCATTCTGCGACGGTGATCGTCATTCATCCAGGCGAGTCTTTCACTGGCCAGACGCGCATACACATCCCGCTGGGGCGTCATATAGCGGCGCATCACGATCAGCTGCTTACGCAACAGGGCCAGAAAACCGCGCGGCGGGATCTGCTGATCGAGCAGGTTATCTTCCAGGTCGATGATTTTGTCGTGCAGCTCCTCGATAAACTCACTTGCGTGATCGGTCAGCGCATCACACACGTCCACCAGCCAGCTGCCGCAGTCGACGGGCCCGGTACCCTCTTTCAGATCGTTAACGATGTCATCCAGCGCCAGCACTTTACGCTGGCGGGTGGAGACAATCAGCCCGTCGTCCATATAGACACGCATCGCAACCAGCTGATCCGGACGTTCATCCGTGCTGCCGTTAATGCATCGCAGGGTGATTAGCGTACCGTCACCCATGCGGCTCACGCGGGGCCGCAGGCTTTCCCCCGCCAGCGCATCGCGCACATTGTTAGGCAAAAGCGGCGTTGAGGCCAGCCAGTCAGCACTGTCCGGGTGGGTGTAGTTCAAATGTAACCAGCAGGGATGCGCATTATCGATCACATCATTGTCTTCCAGCGGTCGGGCACCGCCACGACCATCCAGCACCCACGCAAATACTGCGTCAGGAACGTTAAGTTCAGATCCTTTAATGCTTTCCACAGCGCCTCCACCATTTAACTCTTTCGGTGTCAGTCTAGCTTTCATGAAGGGTTAAGCAACAAAAATGCGTTGTGCAATGTATTGATATCGTGGCGGAGTGTCGGCCGGGTAAGCACGAGTCACCCGGCAAGAAAGGCAGGTGTTGTCAGAGAGAGTGCTCTGGCCGCTGAAGGAAGGAGGGTGAGCCGGACGATAAGGAGGAAGGTGTGCCCTGGTCAAGCCGGAAATTACGCGTACGGGCCTGCAGTTCAATCACCTGGTTACGCAGCACATCAGAGGAGCCGTTAAGTTCCTCCGCCATTGCCACGTTACTTTGCGTGACCCGCTCCAGCTCTGACAACGCCAGCGTAATCTGAGATATCCCTTTCTCCTGCTCTGAGGTCGAGGCGGAAATTTCGTCCATCAACCGGCTGACATTCCCTGACCCCGCCACGATCTCCTGCATATTCTTCTCCGCCTCCGATACAACGGTGGCACCCTGACTGACGTTACTGCTGGTGACTTCAATCAGCGCTTTGATATTCTTCGCGGCCTCTGCACTGCGGTGCGCCAGGTTTCTGACCTCTTCTGCGACGACAGAAAATCCCTTTCCATGATCTCCCGCCCTCGCCGCCTCAACGGCCGCGTTGAGTGCCAGAATATTCGTCTGGAAGGCAATGCCGTCGATCAGCGAGATAATCTCTGTCATCTGCTGAGCGCATTCGGTGATGGACTCCATATTGGTGGCGACCTGCCCCATCAGCTCCCCGCCCTTGCGCGCCTGTCGCGTCGCCATGTTGGCCTGCTCGCTCGCCAGGCGGGTGTTATCGGCATTGTTTTTGGTACTTGCCGCCATTTGCTCCATGCTGGCTGCGGTTTGCACCAGAGACGCCGACTGCTGCTCGGTTTTCACCGAAAGCTGCGCGCTACGCGACGAGAGTTGTTCCGATAAGGTCATGGCGGTTTGCGATGACGCCCTGATCTCGCGCACCAGCGTAGCGATGTTGCCCGAAAGGCTATTAATGCCGGGAATGAGTCGCCCCGCGCAGTTGTTGCCAAACTCGGGAATAGACACCCCCAGATTGCCCGCTGTCACCTCTTCAATACTTTTCTTCACCGTATTGATCGGCGTCACAAGATACTTCGTCATATAGACCCAGAGCAAAAATAGCGCAACAAAGTTGATTACGTTAAGGGAAATAAAGAGAGAGGGATTGCTGGAAAATAGAACAACGACACCTGCAGTTATCAAAAAAAGAGATAAAAGGAACCCGATAATAAAGGTCCTGACGCTCATATTTTTTAGCATGATGATACCCACAATTTATATTTTGGTCGGCATCTCGTTTTATAGCATTCCCTCAACCGTTTTTCATGGCAATCGTCACTGGTTTTTCTTTTCGCCGTTAGCAACCTGAGATTTTGCTTAAGTCAGATAAAAAACGTGTATTAGTGAAAATGTTCTGCGCGGCATGCTGCAATACTGGTCTCCGGCCACGTTAAGCGATACCATCGCCTGCCGTGAGACGAGACAATCGCCCTCATATTTAAGGCGCTTTGCTACTATTATTCATTTATGTTTAGCAATGCTTAACAGGTTAATGAAAGAAATATATTTTATATTCTTAACACGCTTCAGGGTATTACTATGACTGGTTATTTTTCACGATAAATAACTAACCTTGTTTGAATGCGCATGTTCGTTGCCAGATAAAGATGGACCCGGCAGGCGAAATTGGTGACCCTCTCAGGTGTGGGATTGCATAATGCTCAATATATCGTGGGACCCTGTGTTAATCGCTATTTCTTATCTGGTCGCTTTCATCGCCTCTTTTGTGGCGCTGGACAGCGCCGGGAAAATCCCCCTTTCCAGCCGAAAGGCGGCCATGTTCTGGCGCATGGCCGGAGGGTGCTCGCTGGGCATCGGGATTGGGTCGATGCACTTCATTGGCATGCTGTCGATGCAAATGCCAATGATGATGAGTTACGACCTCTGGTTAACCCTTGCCTCTCTCGGCGTCGCGGTGGTGGCATCGACCACGGCCATTAATATTGCCGTTACCGGCAAAAAACTCTCTCCTGTTCGGCTGATCCTTGCCACGACGATCCTGAGCGCGGGCGTGGTATCCATGCACTACATCGGTATGGCGGCCCTGATGCTCAATGACAGCATCCTCTGGGACTGGCGCCTTGTGGCATTGTCCGTCGTAATTGCCGTCGTCGCCTCCGGGGCGGCACTGTGGCTGGCATTCCGCCTGCGTGATAAACACAAAGGGGTCTTTATCGATCGCCTTCTCGCGGCCCTGGTCATGGGTGCCGCAATCAGTGCAATGCACTATACCGGCATGAGTGCCGCCCATTTTCAGGAAATGGCGCACACTCTGCCCGGTGGGATCGGCGAACTGGGGTTGTCCATCTGGGTTTCGGTTACCACGCTTTGCCTGCTCGGGGTGATGTTAATCATTTCGCTTATCGATTCTCACTGGCGTACCAACCGGCTGACGGATAATCTGCGGCAGCTCAATCGCCAGCTTGAGCTACAGGCGCGCTTCGATGCGCTCACCGGGCTGGCTAACCGTCAACAGATGGATATCCGCATGCAGGATTGTCTGCGCAGTGCGTTGCTGAGTAACAGGCAATTTGCCGTGATTTTCCTGAACGTCGATCACTTCAAGCGGGTTAATGATACCTGGGGACACAACGTCGGGGATGAGTTACTGATCACTGTTGCGCAGCGCATTACGGCCCGGCTCACACGGGAGATGACCCTGGCCAGGTTGGGTGGGGATGCCTTTATCCTGCTGGTACCGGAATGTGACGACGACAAACTCAACGCCCTGCTCAAAGCCTTGCTTGGGGATATGCGACGTCCGCTTTCGCTCTGTGGACATACGCTGAGCACGACAATCAGCGCGGGCGTCAGCCGCTACCCTCAGGATGGCGAAACGCTACATGAGCTAAAGCTCAAGGCCGATGCTGCCTTACACCATGTTAAAGAAGAGGGCCGCAATGACTGGGCCATTTACAGAACCGAGATGTCAACCGCAATCCCGGCAAAACCCGGTTTTCTGCAGGAGCTGTCTCAGGCGCTTGAGCGTGACCAGTTTGAACTGTGGTACCAGCCCACCTGGCATGCGGAAGATAAAACGATACATGGTTTTGAAGCCCTTCTTCGCTGGCGACATCCTGAGCAGGGTGTGTTACTGCCTAATCTGTTTATCCCCACGCTGGAACAAACCGGCTTAATCATTCCGGTGGGTAACTGGGCCATTGAAGCGGCGTGTCGGCAGCTTCATTTCTGGACGGAACAAGGTTTCAGCCAGTGGACGCTGTCGCTCAACTTATCCCCCGTCCAGTTCGAACAGCAGGACATTTTCCCTGTCGTGTCGTCGATGCTGGAAAAATACAACCTGTCGCCGTCCAGGTTAATTCTTGAGGTGACAGAAAGCACCGCGCTCAAAAATCTCGACCGCAGCATCGAGTTACTGGAAGCGTTTAATCGTGCGGGGATCACCGTCTCGATCGATGATTTTGGTACCGGCTATTCCAACCTGCTGATGCTGAGCGTACTCCCGGCAAAAGAACTGAAGATTGACAGAAGCTTTGTCACTTCAATGCTGGAAAATGAAAAAAGCTACAAGCTGGTCGAAACCATTATGAGTATTGCCCGCACCATGGAGATGAATGTGGTGGCAGAAGGGATAGAAACGGAAGCACAGCAGGCGGAGCTCACCCGTCTTGGCTGCGACTATCTGCAGGGATACCTTTTCTCTCGCCCGTTACCTGCCGAACAGGTCCCGTGGCTGCTGTTACAGAAAAACTCAGACAAACAAATTATCCCCATTAATAAAACCCAAACCGACAGCGCCTATATTTCACAAAAAAATCATGCCTGACGGGGTTAAGTAGAGTATGTTTCAAATGAGTACACGCGAGTTAATTCGGTCATGATGGTCAGGCACAGTGTGCCGATGAGCAGGAAACGCCTATGTCGCAACCTTGTTTTGATGCGCTGAATGTTATTAAAACTCCCGTGTGGCTCATTTCACCCGTGTCGGAACAGATTATTTTTGCCAATGTGGCCGCTCTGCAGGCCATGAGTGATAAAACTCTCGATGCGCTGCGTAAAGGCACCTATTCCGCAACGGCGCAAAGCCTCCTGTCGATGTATGTCTCTGAACTGAAAACAGAGCAGGAGATCGTCGAAATCTGGACAATAAGCCGGGATGGGCAGGATACACCGTTAAGTTGCCGTCTCTCGCTGGCCCGTTACGCCCCCTGGGGAGATGTGATTGTTTTCGAGGGGTTCACCCCGCAACTCCTCACAGGATTGAAGGCCAGCCGCTCGGCAACCTACCGGCGGAAAAAACAGGGGTTTTACGCCCGTTTTTTCCAGACCAACAGCGCACCGATGCTGTTAATCGATCCTGCGCGTGACGGCCAGATCGTCGATGCTAACCTGGCCGCGCTGAATTTTTATGGTTATTCGCATGATGATATGTGCAGTAAGCATACCTGGGAGATAAATACCCTGGGGCGAGATGTGATACCCATTATGACGGCGATCGCCGCGCTGCCCGGTGGCCATAAACCGCTTAACTTTGTTCACCGTCTTGCCGACGGTACTACCCGTCATGTTCAGACGTATGCCGGCCCCATTGAGATCTACGGTGACAAGCTGATGTTGTGCATCATCCACGATATCACCGAGCAAAAAAGGCTGGAGCAGGAGCTGGAACATGCTGCGTTACGTGACTCCATGACGGGATTACTCAACCGGCGCCAGTTCTACGCGATTACCGATCAAAGCGACCTGAATCATCTTCCCGCGCAGCAGCAGTTTAGCCTGCTGCTGGTGGATACCGATCATTTTAAGAACATCAACGATCTGTTCGGTCATCTGAAGGGCGATGAGGTGCTTATCGCTCTCTCCCGAACGCTGGAATCCTGCAGCCGAAATGAGGATTTGGTCTTTCGTTGGGGTGGAGAAGAGTTCGTCCTTCTGCTGCCGCGTACCTCTCTCGATACTGCGCTGCAGATTGCCGAGTCGATCCGTGCGGCCGTTGCCCGTTTAACGCTTCCAGGGTTGCCCCGCTTTACCGTCAGCATTGGCGTGGCGCGACATAATCAGGGGGAGAGTATTGATGAGCTGTTTAAGCGTGTCGACGATGCGCTGTATCGCGCTAAAAATGACGGACGTAATAAAGTCCTTGCGGCATGAAACTGGAGTATCCGACAAAGCCCCGCTACAATGCCTGCCTCGGATAAAATAATTTCAGGTGGGTAGAATCTGCAATGGGAAAAACAGAAATAATACTCACCATAATTATTTTACTCCTTATTATATTTGGCTTCTGGTTTATCTTTAGCGGTGAAATCTGGTATTTCGTCGCGTTTCTGGAAAATACCCTTTACCCGACCTTCGATGCCCCATAACGCATGTTTAATCTCTTGTTTCACCTACCGAATTTGTCAGGTACCTGCATGCCGGACTGCCGCGTAAGATACGCGTCGTTATCCTCCAACAACGTTGATAACGAATCACTTATTCACTTGCTTATGTTGCCCGTTCTCTGACGGGCTTTTTTATTTCCGGCAATTCAGCCACGCCAGGCTATATCTTAATCATCTTTGTTAATAAAGGTGAGGAATGATGAGCAAGAAAATCCTGATGCTGGTGGGTGATTACGCCGAAGATTACGAAACCATGGTGCCCTTTCAGGCGTTAAAGATGTTGGGCCACCAGGTCGATGCTGTCTGCCCCGACAAACCGAAGGGCGACTACATCATGACGGCGATCCATGACTTTGACGGCGCACAGACCTACAGCGAAAAACCCGGCCACCGTTTTATCCTTAACGCCGACTTTTCCAGCGTCAAAGAGCAGGATTATGATGCCCTGCTGATCCCCGGCGGCAGAGCGCCCGAATATCTACGCTTAAATGAGGACGTGTTAAAGCTGGTTCAGGCATTTGACGCCGCGCGCAAACCGATAGCTGCGGTATGTCACGGCCCGCAACTGCTCGCTGCCGCTGGCATACTGAAGGGACGGACCTGCAGCGCCTACCCGGCCTGTGCGCCTGAGGTCCGTCTCAGCGGCGGACATTACGCCAGTATCGGCATCGATCAGGCCCATGTTGACGGCAACCTGGTGACCGCTCCCGCCTGGCCCGCGCATCCGCAGTGGCTGGCGAAGTTCACTGCGCTGTTAGAAGGATAAAGCTCAAAGAATCCAGATGACGTGAGGCTTCCTCAATACTGACTCCGGGGGTGTTACCCTCCCCCGGTGCGTTAACCAGTTGCCGCAGTTGCTCTTCAGCCGGCACTGCACTGGCAAACGAACGGGTGATCTGCCAGACCATCGTCTTCAGTTCACTTCCCGTCAGGTATTTTCCCTTCTGGTGATCCAGCGCATCCAGTTTTGCCGACAGCGCCTCAAGTTGCGTCATTCCCTCATTCCAGCCCTGGAGCTTGCTTGCGGGCAGCGTCCGGGCCATCTGATATTGCTCCCAGCGTTTTACCAGCTCACGGGTTGCCGGGTCGTCTGGCCACAGGGCTTTTGCCTGCGAAACCAGCCCCTGCCCATAGCGAAGCCGCCATCCTGGTGACTGGTTCATGATCCCGTTGACCTGGTGCGTTATTCGCTCAAGCCACATGGCAGACTCTGTCCGGCTGTTATCCGTCTTCCTGAACGCCTCGATTTGCGGGGCCGTCATGGGTTCAGGCAGCGGGGCAACGGAGGCAGCCAGGGTAGTTGTGGCGTCATCCGGCTGATGCAGGACCTGCCACCCAAAAGCCGTTGCTGCGCCCAGCACCAGCGAGGTTGCCATGCCGGCCACAAAGACGGGCCATCGTCTGGGTTTGACTCGTGGCACTTCCTCCACCCGCACCCTGACCTCAGGCTCCTTATGGATGACATAGACCAGCTGGCTGGCTGGTCGCACCGCTTCCTCAGGCAAAGCAGTGCCCTGGGAGATTTCCTCATGCAGAGCACCGTTTTCCAGGCGACTTAAAGCACTACGTATCTGCTGCAGCAGGGATGCCGGGTTACAGGCGTGTCTGAGTTCCTGACGCTTCAGAATGTCGTCCAGCGCCTGCAGTTGCTTTTCAGCCAGCTCAAGTGCCGTGAAATCAGCAGGTTGGAGTGACCATGTACGGAAAAGTTTTTGCAGGCGCTGAAAAAGTCCATTGAGAATTTCAGCCCGGGCCTGCACCGGCTGCGGCCAGAACTGAGCCCACTGGTAGCTCAGCATCGCTGTCAGGATGGCCAGCCCCTCCTTAAGACCACTGACCTGTGCCAGCTGGCTGCGGGCAAGGGTATACCAGGCACCGGTCTGCAGCTCAACACCGTTGATTTCAAACAGGGAAAGCGACAGTTTTTCCACCTGCATCCAGTCGACGTCCGGACGTGCCGGGTGTGTCAGTTTGCTCATCTCATCGCGCAGCGCCGTAAACTGAGGCAGTGAACGCGGATCGCCGCCGGTTCTCACCGGGTGGGGTTGTTCGTCATGCATGTTTCATTTTCCGGGGAAAAGCGAGCCAGAGTCAGGCTCAGGGTTTACTCAGGAAGCAAAGGGGCAATCATCATAAAGAATGCCTCTTCATCAAGCCGGGCAGGATCACCGCCCTGCACGCCAGCCGGACACCAGGTCCAGTCATTCTGCCTGCCGCTGCGCATAAACAACCGGTACAGGGTCCGGATAGCGTCCGGCGCATGCAGACAAGCCTCAATACAGCCGGTCACGCCCGGCCCGTACAGGAAAATGGGGGTAAACCGGATGCTTCGCTTTCCGTAGTGCAGGGTGATACCCGGCACCGAAAACGCGCTCACGCCGATGAGAAATTCAACCAGCACAGTGGCAGTGGCGTCCGTGCGGATTTCTGTTCCGGCAAGCCACGTGTCCATTGACGCCTGGAGCTGGCTAATTCGCAGGCGAAACGCCGCAATATCCGCTTCCGCCTTCGTGTCAAAGGCTTCACAGCGGGGATGCTGGTCCTGCAGTTTTCTTAAAAATCGTGCTTTTGCCGACATGGTTTACTGTCCGTCAGAAGATTAGAGGCGGGTCCGGGCATCAAGATACTGCTGCTGTTTGAGGTGACGGATCAGCACACGGCCGTCGGGCATAAACGCCGTGCCATAACGCACCAGACCAATCCCCCTGAGTTCAGCATCAATCGCATAACGCAGCTCACCCGGAATAGTCTGCTCAAGCAGAACCACATCAATTTTCTTAAGCCGCGGTTCGTACTTAAGCAATACAGCCGATAACGTTCCCATCAGTTCATGCGCGGTACCCGACATGCCCTGCAGAATTTTGGTCATATCCGGCAGACCGTAGTCCGGCAGGTGCGCCAGCGTGCCGGCGCGGCAGTTCAGAATGCGCTGCATGTTGTCGAGTACCGAAAGGATGACCTGATTCTCTTCGCTGACCTGATGCAGATCGAGGCCGCCGGTAAAGTTGCCGTAAAGCGTTTCATACAGCGATGGACGGGAGGGCTCACTCATCTTTCAGTGCCTTCAGCGTCAGCCGGTTGTCACCCGCTTCAATCACCCGAGCCTTGTCCGGATCAAGCTCATCGCGGCTCAGTACTACACGCCAGGTGTTGTTCTCCTGGTCCGGCGACATAAACATTCCGGCTACCGCCACATACTGTGCCTTTTCGTCCATCGGCATATCGACCATTACCGCCCCGCCCGGCTGCAGACGGATATCTTTCTCCGCCACCAGGTCTGCTCTGATAGCCTGACTGTCGGCATTAAAGAGTGACGGGTAATCCGTACTATCAAACGTCTTACGTTCCTTAAGTTGATAAATACGCACCACCGTCGACAGCGCCACCCCACCGGCGTTGTGGTTCACTGCCTCACGGGCGCGAATGTCGAGATGCAGGGTTTTCACCTGTTTATAAAATATGGATTTGGTCACAGCGACAGTACCGTCCGTGACTTTCTGGGTCAGGCCACAGCCTGCCAGTAACAGTGAAATCCCCGCGGCCAGCGCGGCCAGGGGAAATTTACCAGCGGTAATCGCCATCTTCATCGGTCTCCCTGCGGTGAATATGTTCTTGTATCCGCTCATAGCGGCCAAGATTGATGGTTATTATTTTGGTGTGTGTGGCGGTGTTTGCTGCATTCAGCGGTCGCATCACGGCGGTGCGGCCCAGCTGTACCGCGCCTGTTCCGGGTTGAGTGTTTATCGTCGCGTCAGGCAACAGGTTGCGGTCGACACACAACTGCAGGCGGACATCGAGGCGTGAACCAAGATAAACGTGCAGCAGCGCCAGCAAATCCGTGTGAAGCTCGCCGCCGGGTAACCAGCCCGTCACTTCCGCCGGGTCCGTGGTGGTCAGGCGCATCAGCACCTGGCTATTCACGTCGGTGGCATAGCTGCCCATCACCGGGTGGTTTGCCAGGGTAACCGGCTGGCGAACATGCATCGCCAGCGGATTCTTCAGCGGTACACGGCGTTTGTCATGGTGCCAGATTTTTACCTGAGAGTTGGGCGCCAGCAGACGCACCAGAGAGGCCATGCCTTCCGCCGTGCGTCCCGGTAGCAGCATCACCGGCAGCAGCGCCAGAAAGCGTGAAGCCGGCGCGGCGATGCTGTCCGTACAGCCATCAATCCCGAGCCCAGCCAGCCCCAGCAGGTACTGCGAGGTTTTGTCCCTGCCGCCTTCTTCAAAGGTTGCCGGATACGAGTACTTACGCCAGATACGGTAGTACTGGGCAATCAGCCGGTGGTTGAAGATATCGAGGAAACCGGCAGTGGCCTCATACCCTTCCCGTCGCCGGGTGATATCGTCGGTATAGTGCGTCGGCAGTGGCGATTCCACGCCGTAGAGCCCCATGAAGGTGATGCGCACCGTCGGCGGCAGATGGGGATGCTCGGGTAATTCCACCCCTTTGATTTCAGAAGCCGGGAACCCCATCCCGGGATGGGGCTGGAAGCGCACCGGCTCACGCTTAACCTGCCAGGTGCTGCCGGTAACCGGTTGACCCGGCTGGCTCTGCTCCAGTAGCTGGCAAAAGCGATAAAAGTTCATGTACGGCAGGTACTGCCGTAGCTGCGCTGTCAGCCGGGCAGCCGCGGACTGTGGTTCTCTTTCCACCGGATACATTTTCCTTCTGGCTGAACGATGAGGGTGAGCTGGTTGAACTGGTTCATGTCTGCATAGAGCGCGAAGAAACGGTTGAGCATTTCGCCAAACAGGTGAATGTCCCCTTCCCCCGTAAAACCGTTGCTGTCGAGCGTGACTTCGATATCCAGCCCGCGCAGCAGGTAACCCTGCTCGAACCGCTGCAGGCGGTGATGCGTCACCTGCTGTATCGCCTCCAGACGGCGGGTGTTCAGTTCATCCTCCTGCCAGTTGTACAGCGCAAGCGTCCCGCGCAGCACTTCAGCAGTACTCATCATGTTCAGGAACCCGGAACCCAGGTGACTCAGCACCCGCCAGTGAAAACGGTCTTCCGCAGGCGGGTAGACGGGCAGCGTCGGCCTGCAGAGGTTGCGTACCGAAAGCGGTGTACTGACCACCTGTTCACAGCGGTCAAGCAGTGTGCTCTGCAGAGCCCGGCGCGGTAACTGACCGTTGGTACCGGTGATTTGCAGCGACACGGCTTCGCGCTCAAACAGGCGGTCTTCTTCCCACTGGTGTCCGCCGAGGATAAGCCAGGTGTCATACAGCCCTGTCACGCTGCGCTTCACGCGTGTGTGGTAGTAGCGTGGCGGCGCGTGGCGACGCATCATCCCGCCCTTGTGGCGGAAACTACTGAACGGGACGTACTCCGCGTCATGGGTCCGGTTTGAGCCGGTGACTGAATCGACAGAATAAATCTCGGTATGTCCGTCCTGCAGACGTTTCGGGCGCAGCAGGTACTCGCTTTCAAGCCCGGTGATGGTGAGCGGGTCCGCTTCCAGGGTGAACAGATTAATGACAGGTACGCAGTGCAGGCGAACGGCCTCATCAGTAACCGGCAGGTCAGACGGCCATGGCGTACTGAATACGACTTCAATGTCGAAATACTCGGCCCCAGCAGGCGGCGTGATACCGTCAAGGCCATTGAGGTGGACAAACATAAACTTGTCCCGGAAGGTGAAGTATTCCAGCAGCAACTGGTAGCCGCTGAAGGCGGTATCCCCTTTCGGCCAGAGTCCGTCTTCCTCCGCAAAGCCACCCGGTGAGAAATATCCGTCAAGACGAATACGGTCAGGCTGCCCGGGCAGGCGCAGGTACAGTGCCGCCAGCCGTTTGGTCAGCATCAGGTGCAGCTGGCTGCTGACCGGGGCACCCGCCCCGAGATACAAGCTCAGGCGGCTGAGGTCTGCACCGGACCAGTCCGCCTGACGGCTGCAGGCAAAGCGCATCCGCAACAGGGAGCGACCGTCAGGCTCCGTCGTCATGGTAACACCCGATATACTCAGGGGATTGAGCATCACTTCCTGGGTGGTGCGATAACGGCAGACGGTATTCTTCGGCCCCACCGGTCGGGAGTACACCTCAAGGCCTGCGGGCACCACTTCCGCCATTTTCATGGCATGCAGCGCCGGGGTCAGTGCCACCACCGAAAGCGACGGAATGGTGCGCAGGTAGTGTGGCCAGAGCATGCTGACCAGCCCCTCAGTAAGTTCCGGCAGGTCGTCGTCTATCTTTTCACGCAGCCGCCCCACCGAGAAGGCAAACCCTTCGAACAGGCGTTCAACATACGGGTCGGGGGGCCCGGCCTTATCCAGGTCCAGCATCGCGGCTCGGTCCGGGTGAGTCTGTGCGAACTCTTTCGCGGCTTCACGCAGGTAGCGCATTTCTGCGTCGAAATAGCGCAGGGTCAAATCTTCCATTTATTCTTTTTCCTGTGGATCTAACCGCAAAGAACGGCGGCGCGGGCAGGGTCAACGGCAATAAGCCCGGCCAGTAACTTATCCATCACCGGTGTAAGACGGGCCCTGTCAGCTTCACTGCGACCCGCTTTCAGTCGCAGAAGTTTCAGATGCCGGGCCTGTACTTCAAACAGCAGCTCAGGCTCCCAGACACTAAGGGTGATCTCACCGGCTCGCTCCCCCAGCTCTGCAAACAGGTGTACAGCCAGGTCATTTTTGCCGTACTGCTCAGCAATACGCCCCATCAGCAGGCGCAGCAGCCACTTCTGGCGTTCGGTGGTTATGCCCGGGCGGGTCTGTAGCCATCCCAGCGCCGCATCCGGGCCCTCGCTGTCCGCCAGCGCCACGGCTTCCGGCTCCAGCGTCAGAATGTCATCGTTTCCACTGGACACGTGCGCGGAGGGCATGTCATTACCCCACCCGTCCGCCGTGTCCAGCACGCTCTGCCGGATCCAGTTCAGCGTCACCTCATCCGCAAACGGCGTGCCGTCGCTGAAGGCCAGCGTTTCGAGCCCGGAAAGGCGGGTCAGCAGCCCTTTGAGGTCAGCGGCGATGATGTCGGCCAGTGTCTCCTGCCCGGTTTTCGTCAGCGCCTGATGGATATACCACTGCAAATCCAGCCACAGGTGATTAGCACCACGGGAAAAGGCGCTGTCGGCCGTTTCCAGCATCTCAGCCCAGTTCTGCTGCAGGTAGAGGCGTTTGAGCAGCGCGCGCTGGTCCGCCCGTGGCGGTTCGATGCGCGTACGGCCCTGTGCATCCGGGGCCGGAATGGCCCACAGGGTGTCATGCCGTAGGCTTTTCATCAGATGGTGCGCTGACAGCCAGCCGTCAGTCTGTTCGCGCAGGTATTCACTGAGCGTCCGGGCCTGCGCCAGCAAATCCTGGCCGGAGGTGATCCGCCCGATAGCCGGGGCATCGCTATGGCTCGCCATGGAAGGTATGTCACTGATACCCGCATTCTGCGGGACCACCGCATCCACCCCGCCTGCCTTCTGCAGACGACTTTCCAGCGCACCATACAGTGCATTAAGTTCAGGCGGCTCGTTTTCGGTAAGCTGCGCTATCAGCAGCAGCGCCCCGGTGGTACGCACGGCCTCTTCCCGGACCACTTCCGGGTACAGGGAAAGGGAGTCGGTCATACGCGAACCGGCCAGCCACTCCAGCGCTGCCGTGCGGCTGCGTTCCCGCCGGGGATGCAACTGCGCACCGAAGCGGTCTATCAGCCCGGCCAGCAGTTCGAGTCCTTCAGCCAGCCCCTTTTCACCTTCCCGGTGAAGTTTCGCCCAGCAGTACCAGGTTACCACACGGATATCTTTCGCAACGGTGGTTAAAATCTTTTCTGCATGCTGGCAGATAAGCGCAGTGTCTGCGCCAGAGAGCTTATTGATTTCCTCGCGAATTTGCTGGAAGTCATCATCATAGCCCGGGTCTTCACCAGCGGGCGATGAACCGGACAGCGGCTGCAGCCAGCGCTCCCAATGCGCCACGCGTTCCCGGGTGGCGGCAAGCAGTGGGACCTGTTCGGCCTGGCAGACGCTGAGTAAGGCGTTCAGCATGTTCATCAGTAATTCTCCCCCTCATCAGCGGTAACAGGGTCTGACACGGCCATGCCGGTTGTGCTGAAGATGGTCTCCGGCAGGCGGAAGTTGCGCAGCTTCAGCAGTACCAGCGGTCCCTCTCCCGCTTCGGTACGCAGGGTGTAATTGAGCGCGCGACCATCCGGGGCTTTCCAGCTCAGGCTGTAGCTGCTGTCGGCCCCCTGGTAAGCGCTGACCACAGCCTTATCGAGCAGGCGTATCCAGCCCCAGCCGCCGGGGATATCAGCATACTGGCGGGTCCCGGCATGGGTGCTTATCCAGCTTAAGACCGCGCCGGGCGCCTCCGTATCCGCAGGCCAGCAAAAACGCTTCCACGTCGGCATCTGGTTCACGTAGGTGAGTTTCTGGCTATCGATAATCAGGTCTGTCTGCATCACACCATCGGCAGTGCCAGGACGCAGCTCGAAGTTCATCCCGGCGTTGCCTTCGGTGAAGGCCACATCCGAGATATGGCTCAGGGTGTTGACGGCATTAATGAATGCCGGGTTAAACACCAGCCCCTGGGAGTTGATACTGTCCGGCATCCAGTGGTTACCCTCTTTATGCAGCACACCCCTGAGGCGCGTCTGCAGGAACTGGGCAATCCGCCCGGAATCCGCATTGAGGTATTTCGCCAGCAACGGCAGAGAAACATCACTGGTGGCGTTGTTGAACGGATAACGACCGCCAAAGGCACTGTTCCACTCAGCCACCACCGCCTGTTGCCACTGGGCATTAAGACTCTCCGCCGCCGGGGTCAGCACCTGCTGCCAGGCCTGCTCCATCGGAGTCACAAATACCGAGCGGCCAAAACCGCTCCACTCCTGCCCCAGACCGGCGGCAATCAGGCTGCCGTAGTCGCGGGTTTCGGTCAGGTCGACAGCTTTGCCCTGGAAAACCGTCTGAGCAATGGTCTGGGTCATTGCCTGCGGGTCAGCAGCATTGGTGACCTGCTGCAGGCGCAGACGCACCTGGGTCACCCGGGTCAGGTATGACTGCAGACTCTGCACCTGTTCGCCGGTGCGGCTTTTATCCATCAGCGCCAGTACCGGGCCAAAGGTCGCATCCAGCGGACCATGGACGCCGGCGCTCTGGTCAATCGCGTCCTTATCGTCACCACCCAGCAGGTTTTTGGCTGATTTCACCAGTGAATCGGAAATCGCCTCGCCGGTCTGTCCGGTACGTCCCTGCACGTTCAGGGTGTTCATCAGCGCCACCAGAGGCGACTGACGCACGTCGGCCATCAGGGTCAGCTGGTCAATGGAGTCCGACAGTGTGGCTGCCGGGTTCCAGCGCAAGCTGTTGAGAAATTCCAGCCATGCACCACCAAAATCGGCAAAATAACGCGCCGTCAGGCGATTTTTAAGTGCTTCCGGAGAGATTTCATCCTGCTGACTGACCGGACGTTTACTGTCAGTCAGCACCCAGTCGAGCTCGTCTCGACGCGCCTTCACCACTTTTTCAATAGCAGGTTGCACCGCCTGCTCCCAGGCTTGGCGGGTAAACATCCCGGGTACAATTTCCGTGGTGCTAAACAGGCGGGCAGCATCGGTATCGCCGGTCATGTCTTCGAGACGCATATCCACATAGAGATGCGCCACCTGAGAGAGCATTTTCTGGTACAGCGTCGATTCACTGTTACGCACGCCCATCAGGCGAACCAACAGCGACCGCGCCTGACTGACCATGTTCTCATCGGCACGGAGCTTCCACTCCGGATGCGTGACCAGCTGCGAGCCAAAGAACGACAGCAGCGACGGAGCCATGCCCTGCCAGATACCGTCTTTCACGCCGTCACGTTTCGGCCAGGACTGAAGCAGTGCTTTGCTGAACCAGGCCACATCCATATGCTCAGGACGCGCCAGCATCAGATAAAGTTTCAGCTGGTCATAGGCCATTTTTGCCCTCTGCTCGCGCAGCGGGCTATCCGGCGGCAGCGCATTAAAGGCATTAAGCCGGGTCTGCAGGTGAACCGCGGCGGCATCACGCAGCAGCGGAAAGGCACTGTCCTGGTAACGTGGCCAGAGTGCCGCCAGCAGTGCATTGTTCTGGCTCAGCCCGGCCTGCTCATACCACGGCACGCCGTGCTCTGAACGGTACTGCAGGCGGGCCAGTGTTTTCTGAAGTTCAGACAGCGCGTGCAGGCGCTGCTCCGGCGGCTGATTTTGTCGGAAAGCCAGCGCAGCCTGGGCATTCGCGGCCTTAATCTGGCTGCGGTTGGCCACATACGCGATACCCATCCACACCGCCCAGCCCGCCATCGTCAGCGCAGCAACAGACGCCATCACCGTGCGCCACGGAATGCCAGGCTTAACGGGACGCAACGCGGCAGGGAGCATCCGGACCGATTCAGGCAGCACATCCCAGCGCCTGTCCATGCCCCAGTGATGTTGCACGTCACGCTCTGCACCGGCAGAAGGCTGGCTGAACACCACACCGGCCAGCGGCAGCGGACGGTACGGACTGAGCATCACCGACAGCGGCGCAGTCACACTCTCCGGCTCGCGGATAAGCTGGTCGGCAAGCGCCAGCAGGAAGTTGTGTTTCACATCATTACAGGTCTGCTGCAGGCCTTGCGAAATCAACTCCGGCGTCAGGGCAGCAAGCTGTTCTGTTAACCCCTCTGTACGGCGCCCGACGGGCAGCAGGCAGCCTGTCGCCTGCACGATGCGTCCTTCCGGTTTACCGGCGCGCGGATGCAGGGACCAGACGTACAGAGGGAGTTTCCAGCCCAGCGCATCCATGCGACTGTTGATGGCATGAGACAGGGAATCCATGGTGCTTTCCGAGGGAACCGGTAGTGGTTGCTCCAGTCCCGGCGCTGAAAGCTGGTCAAAGGCTGAGGTGACCCATACCAGACCATCCACCGGACGGCGTCGCAGTTTGCGCAGCGCGGTCAGCCAGGCGCTGTCGACTGGGGTATTGAGGTCACCGCCCCACAGCAGCAATGTCCCGCGATCTTCCTGCCAGAGCTGGGTGGTGAGGCTGGGGGTGAGTTTTTCAACGTCTGTGGTGGTGCCGGTTATCAGCAGAATGCGCGTTTTGCGTCCCCAGCGACGACCATAGAGGTTACGCATGGCTGTACGGATGGTGTCGACGGTGACGTTGCGTGGTGCGGTCTGTTTGAGGCGACCTTCATCAGCAGGCAGCACATTTTTACGCTGTGCCTGAAAGCGATGCCAGCCCTGCTTGATGGCAAGGCCAATTGTTTTACCATGACGAAGCATCATTAACAAAAACAAAGCACCGGCAAATGCCAGACTCTTCAGAAGCGTAGTGAGCAGCCCAACCTGATCGCCAAAGTTCCAGATTAACCAGGCAATTCCCCCTGCAATGAGGGAAGAGAACCCCAATCTGCCCCAGCCTCCCCGCCATGAAGAATTACCTGTTGTCATTATTTCGGTTCCCTGTTTGCACTGTATTAATAAATTTCTGATCGCCATCTGTAGAAAGCATCAGACAATCTGCTTTCTGGATATTCACAATATCGCTAACTATTGCAGCCATGATCCATGGAGAAAAGGGGCCGCTAAGCCCGGCATATTTTTCCAGCCAGTGGGTTTGTTCAGGTTTCCAGCGTCCTGCGTGTTTAATTGCCGCTTCAAGCAGGTCCGGAAATAAATCTCCCCAGGCGGCCTGATCGCCGATGATATTTTCTGTGGTGCAGGCCTGAGTTTGTGTTGACAAAAACGTTTCCAGTGATTTCTCAATATCACCTATATTTAATGACATTGGCCGTAGCAGGCAGGCATCATGTGTAAGATGATATTTAGTGGCAACATCGTCTGATGTCAGCAGCAGCGCGACCAGAACATCGCTATATTGTCTTTCCCCCTGAATCTGATGTACCAGAATAAGATCTACATCCAGCGTTAGCGATTTGATCCGTTCTTCCAGCCAGATAAAGGTCTTTCCGGTCTGTATATTCAAAACAGGGACAGGGCGCAAAGGAACTGAGCCCTGCCAGACCTTTGCAAATTCGTTCTGAAGTGTCAGGACATCAGTCTGCGAATCTGTCAACAACGTGACGCTAAGGGGTAAATCCGATGGAACCTTAGCCAGGGCATCACCAGCACATTCAAGTAGTTGCGAGAAGCAGCTTTCGGCAGTTGGGTAATGTAAATGCCGCGTCAATGTTGTGTGCTGCATCTGCTCAGCAGATGCCTGCAAAAAACGATATGGCGTCAAAGCATCCGGAAAAATGACACTGCTATGCAGCACAGCAATGTTGCGCCCGGCCCATTCAGTCCATTGTTGCTGGGCATAATTAGCTTCATTAGCCTCGAATTCGTACTTTTCATACGCACTGTTATAGAGCCAACCCCGCAGGCAAAGGAAGAAAAACCAGATAACTATTGGACTTGCGGTTACGGCCCAAAGATTGAATTCCTGTAAAGGTCCCGAAAGCTTGTTAGCATGCAGGACGAACAGCATCACACTCCCTACAACCGCAGTAAGCCCCAATATAAGCCACAGAACAAAAGAAGGTTCTTCAGGCTTCCCGGATACCGTTGATTTCTCACGCTCCCAGCTCATTAATTATCCTATTACACAATCCGGTGCGCTGGATATCAGCTGACAACCACATTCACAGCGGCAACCATCCACAGCAATCGCTTTACCGTCTGAGGACCATTCAGGCGAACCTTCAATAATTGAGTTGATGCCATGACCAATTATTGGGCAGCTAACTTTATCCCCAATCAGTGCAACCTTTTTACCATTAACTATCATGGTGGATGAAGCAGATATAACCTGACCACCATGGGTAGTTTTATCACCGAGTAATACGAAGCCTTTGGACATAACAATTTTCCTTTTGCTATAAAAAAATAATCTATTGACTGGCTGTACGTTTTCAATAATCGTCCAGAAAACCAGATTCGGATCTTTCTCTGGCGATATTTTCACAAATTGCTGAGATTCAATAGTTCTTATTTCCTGTAAACGGCATCAACGCCACTTCTTGCCGAGCCACAGTTCTTTTCGTCAGGAGAGTTATTCAAATCCTTACAAATCATAAAATCACCCAACACTTTTAAGGCACTGCCTTTCTTCGGGCTGGATAGTTTCGGTTCTACAAACGGATATGAAGCATCGCCATGCGATACGGTAACAGCACGATTCATTTCACCTTTAACATCGAAGGAGGTGATATTAAAATCACCAGAGAGATTTATTTTTATTAAATCCCCCTTATCAGTAGTCACTGAATAAAAGTAGTCATCTCCGGCAGGATATTGTACAACTTCCAACCCTGCATCGTATTTGTTAAAAAGTAGTTTGTTGTTCTCACTGCCATTGTCAATATTATTCTCCGATACAGCATTCGTAGTAAAAACATACCAAGCAGGCTTTGATCGTCCCTCAAGTAACATTGCTATTTCACGTTCATCTTCAAAAACATAAAATTGTTTTACTTTATATTTAACACCACTTATATACGGCAACAAAATTTTATTCACAATTCCACTTCGTGCATTAAATGATAATATCGCAGAGACCCCATACCCATCACTATCTTCGATAGATGCACTGGTATATAAAGCATCTCCCTTATCAGAAAGGGAAGCAAAATCGCCAAGTGATTTAAGTGAATATTTAATGCTTTGGGGAAGTGAACACCTTTTAACTCATTTTTATTCACGACCTTTGATAAAAGAGAGAAATGCTTATCAAAAAGGGCAATGGTTATATTGTTTTTATCGTTAAAAAACTCGCCGAGGTTTTTCTGATGCATCGAGTTTTGCACCGGAAAAATTAACCTTGGACACAGAATTATTCATGCTATAAGAGTAAATATTTACCCCGTCGGTAAAGACACAATGACCATCATTTGAAGAAACAATAACATTGTTTATGGGAGCAACACTGGAGTACACATCTCTCGATGGAAATAGCATCTTCTTAACACCAGACTTAACATTTGCAACCCATAAATAACTACTTGCCCCACCCACCCCGCCACAGATAATCCCGGTAGTAGCATTGAAGTCCATGCCGCCTGACAAATTGTATCCAATTAGCATTCGTTCTTTTAACATCTGAACCGTTCCACAAGTACAGATTGAGGTTCTTAATGTCTTCAACTAGATAATGCTGACTACTCGCAAGAGCACTTAATGAAGATAGCAACGAACAAAAAACAAGAATAATTTTAGAAATAGTTAAGCGCATAGATAAATCCTTACTAATTTTAAGCTAATTGTTAACTACGCAGCGAAACACACCAACATCATAATTATATACATCATCTTCTGGTTTCGGATTAGGTGGTGAAGATTGTCTGAAAATCGTTAACGCATATTGGTCATCCCCACCTACAGCTCCGCGCTGAACTTTCCTCTCACCTTTAGTTGGTCCCTGTGGATCTTTAACCGGAGAATGCGAATAATAATCTGATGCATACCAGTCATTCGTCCATTCTTTTCCACTTAAACCCATATCATAAAGGCCTAACGGATTGGGTGGGTATTTACCAATTGGGTATATAGGAAGATATAACCCGCCTGTATATTGCTGCAATTCATCATATGTTGGATGATTCCTACCCCGTTCTATTTTTCCATTATCAGTTGCAAAGGGTAAGTACTTCCCTTCTGAGCGCGCGGCATACTCCCAATGAGCTTCTGTCGGTAAATCGAATTTTTTTCCTGACAGCTCCCCTAGCCATAGGCAATAATCCTTTGCTCGCTGCCAAGTAACACTTGCAGAATAATTGTCACTTAGAAGCAACGGAGAGCCTTTAGCAAGAATATCAACAGGGGGGGAGGGTTACCTGTCACATCCAGATATGTTTTATAGTCAGCATTTGTGACCTTATATTTCGAGATCATAAAACTGCTAAGAACAACCTTATGAAGTACTTTATCATCTTGTTGAATACTAAAAGGTAATTTTTCCCCGATCAGCGGACCAAAGTCTCCCATTAGAAAATCACCACCTTTAACACTCACCATGCTTGCAATTGATTTATCAACAAGTTTATTAGCTAATTCTACATTCCTTGATGAGCTATCACAGGCAACCATTGTAAAAATAAGTAAGAACAATATTTTTTTTGCATTTCTGTTTTTCATTACAGCCTGCCTTATGCCATTTGTGTATTGGAGTTGTGATTGTCATTTATCAAGGCGATATATTGTTTCATTTCGTCGTGAGGAATTGGTTTAAAGGGCTCATCAGGATCAACTGTGTCAGGAAGTCTTTCATAAAGTGTATGTAAGTTTCGTTCATATTGGGTGGAAAAATTCCCCATAAATTCAAACTCAGTCGTCCCTAAGAAGTGAAACAATGCCTTTTTATTAACTTCTGCACTACCCTTTCCTTCTGCCGGTATAGCTGTCATATGTTGCATCACATTATTATAATCCGCTTTACTCTGCACCCATTTGAAGCAATACATTATTGCTGTTTTCCTTAACTGCATCACCCCCCATTTTCTTGTATCTTTTTTTTTGATTTCTGTGGTCTATCATATCCAATGCATTGACATCCATTCACTGCGATATTATAGAGCCTTTTGTTTCTGGTGGTGTATATTTCAACTGGTCTGGATTAGCAATAATGCTTTTCATTAGAGCCACGCGTTTATCTTCGTTATCAAGAGCCTGGGTGAATTGTCTTAAAATCCCACGAATGTCACTATTCAGATGATTAAACATTTCAGCACCAATTTGAATCTTCTCCGCAGCTAATATTATTGGTATAGCGCACAGTGACTGAAATGAGCCTGGTTGCATCATGTCCTCAAGCTTCTGGTAGTCAACATTTCTGAGCATATACATAAAACTTTTCATAAATGCCGCAAATGAATTACCGTCAACTTCAAAGCCTAAAGACCCTTTGGCACCAACACCCCAGCAAAGTGCTGCCTTACAATAAATTCTGAAGCGGCTGTTAATATATGTCACGTAGAAAACGGCAGATCCACCAGCCCCGGCCTGAGCAGTTACTCCAAGAGACAGTTTGGCAATTGCTGTGAATTTTTTCTCTTTGGCAACAATTTGCTTATTACTATCGTGAGCAATTTGCTTGTCGTCACAGGATGCGGATCAAACCATTCAATAGCCCCGCTGACATTGCCGCCTGCCTGAACGCCCGCAAAGCGCCTATTTCTCCCCCAGCCTGAACATCTGGCTGGGGAAGGGTCAGATTAATCTGCCTCTGACCTGGAGGTGGCGGAGGCGTCAGTCGTGCCGGGCTTCCCTTAATTCCGTAGCCCTTACCCATTTCGCCACTAAAATCAGCTTCCACACCCAGCTCAATCCCCAGGCTTGCTCCGGCATTGCCGGACAAAACCGCATTGATCGTGTAACGAATAGCCCCCATATTACAGACATTACCAACTGCACCCGCAGAGGCTCTGGCAGGAAACAGCAACGCTATACCAAGTCGATCGGGAATAAAAAATTCAGCGGACGCCTTCGCCTCTCCCAGGGCAAAACTTGCGTGGCTTTCCATCTTTGCGGAAGCTTTCTTTTCTAAAGGATTAAATTCTGCAGACAGCCCGACTCCCTGGCTGTAGCGCATCAGTTGAGCCTGTGCGCTGATGTCGACATATTGATGATAAGTAGACTCATCTTCCGGCGTATCGTTTTCTTTGGGCCAGGTAAGCCCTTTATTCATTTTTTTCGCCCAGTCAGTCAGAACAACGTTACTGTTTTCTAACAGCTCATCTTCAAACTTAAGACTGACCGAGGCTTCTTTTAATTGTTTCCAGAGCTCTGTGGTATCTATTTTCCCTGACCTGACTGTTTTTTTGGTTTCATTACCGTCCGCATCAATACTTATGACTTCTTTATTTTCATATTTAATGAAGCTGGCCTCACTACTTTTCTTATCCACTTTACTGAGTTTGTATTTCCGCCAGTGGCTGCGAATTTTATCGGAGCGGACATAGGTACTTTTAAATCCGGCGGTCTTCTGAAGAGGAATCAACTCCATAAGACCGATAGCCGACTCTTTAGAGTTTTCATCAAGCAATTCACCCTCGGAACATTTGCAGTCAACGCTTTCAGCTCAGCCTTTAATTTCTCATTAGCCTCATTGAGTTGTTGATAGGCACTCTGAAGTTTACTGTCATAAGCACGTTGTGTTTTTTACCTGCCTGAGTCAGCATCTCATAATTGAGGTCATCCAGAGCAATCTGCGCTTTTTTCTGCTCTTCCAGCAACGCTGTCATTTTCAGCTGTTCCTGTATGAACAAGTGGTTATCTCTGGCGTCTACGCAGAGTAATGTTGCGCTACCTGGGTGAAAATAAACCTGAGGGCCATGCTCTCCGTTGACAACAGTGTTTTTACTCACGTTATCCAGACTACTTTGCTGTGTACCTTTAGTCATCTTCTAAGTCCCTGAATTAGCCACCGAGCAGTTCAATATTGAGGTCCAAAATCCCCCATTAAAAATTCACCGCCTTTGACAGGACCCGTGTTTGAGACTGATTTCCCCACTAATTTACTGGCTAATTCTGATTTTTTGAGGAGTTGTCACAAGCAATAAGAGTGAAAGCCAAAAGAATGAATATTTTTATATACAATCTTTTAAAAGGATGCCCTACACCTTTCCGTAAACTGATTCACATAAACGCTGTTAGCCATTAGAAAATGGGAACCACAGATAAGATTATTAATTATTTGTTAACCACACATCGGAACACATACTGTGGACCAACACCATATTTTTTATAATCATCTTCCTTCCCGATTTTAGGTACCGGTAGTGATGACTGTCTGAACATTGTCAAAGCGTACTGTCTGTCACCACCAACATTTCCCCGTAATACTTTTTCGTTTCCTTGTATTGGTCCTTGAGGATCAATAACTGGAGAATTAGAGTAATAATCTGCTGCATACCAATCATTGGTCCATTCAGAACCACTAAGACCCATATCATACAGGCCTAAGGGATTTGGAGAATATTTACCAATTGGGTAAATAGGAATGCCTAAACCATCAGTATATTCATCTAGTTCATCCTGACTAGGGACATTTTTTCCTGGAGTGAATTTACCATCATTGGTTGCGAATGGAAGATATTGTCCCCTAGACCTCGCTGCATACTCCCACTGAGCTTCTGTCGGTAAATCAATTTTTTTACCTGAAACTTTTCCTAACCATTGGCAATAATCTTTAGCCTGTTGCCAAATGACACCTACCGGGTAATCATCTTTTAGCAAAGATGGATGCCATTTTGCCATTATATCCATAGGTGGTTCTTCTTTCCCCGTAATCTTCAAATACTCTCTATAATTACTATTTGTAACCTTAAACTTCGATATCGAAAAATCACTTAAAACGACTTTATGTAATTTTTTATCATCCAGTTGAACACTAAAAGGCAGTTTCTCCCCCACTAAGGGTCCAAAGTCCCCCATCAGGAACTCTCCTCCCTGAACAGGAATCATGTTTGCAATGGAACTATTAACGAGTTCCTTGGAGGATTTATCATTGGATTTATCGTTGGCTTCAGCATTTCCTTGATCACATCCGGTCAGAAAGCAGGGAATTATAACAATCGTAATTAGTTTTTTATTCATATCAGGCCTTAATAAATCATCAAACCATCATGGTATTTTCAGGATGTTGTTCATCAACCATTGCCAAGTATTCTTTCATTTCATGTTCAGGAATGGGTACGAAAGGATCGTCAGGATCAACAAAAACAGGCAATCTTCCATAAAGCAATGCAAGTTTCTCGCCATAATTAGTGTAGAAAAATAAATCACGCTCCCCTATCCCTAGAAACTTAATAACATCCTGTTCGTTAAGTATGTTATTACCCTTTCTCTTTCCTGGTGATGTAGTTAGATGCTGCATAACATTATTGTAATCAGACTGACTTTGTACCCATTTTAACGCCTTAAATACAGCTTGTTTTCGTTTTTTTAATGGTCCGATGAGCCAACTATTACCAGAGAAGAAATCATTATTCTGATTTCTTGGGTCTATCCAGTCAGCCCAGTTGATATCGATCAATATAGCGATAACAGCACCTTTCGTTTCTGGTGGTGTATATTTAAGCTGATCGGGATTGCTTAAAATACTATTCATTAATTTCACACGCTTATTTTCATCCTCAAGATCTGCTTCAATGCGTTGTAATATCATCGTCATATCTTTAAGCATAGCATCAGCAGCTTGTATTCCTTGGGCGGCTATAATGAGAGGGATCGCGCATAAAGAGCGAAACGCATCCACAGCCATCATTTGCTCCAGCTTCTGATAGTCCACATTGCGGAGCATATACATAAAACTCTTCATAAATGCCGCAAATGAATTACCGTCAACTTCAAAACCCAAAGACCCTTTGGCACCCACTCCCCAGCAAAGTGCTGCCTTACAATAAATTCTGAAGCGACTGTTAATATAAGTTACGTAGAAAACGGCAGAACCCCCTGCCCCGGCCTGTGCGGTCACACCCAAGGATAAGGTAGCAATCGCAGTGAACTTCTTCTCTTTGGTGACAATTGGCTTATTCTCTTCATGTTTAACATTACTGTCATCATCAGGATGCGGATCAAACCATTCAAGAGCACCACTAACGTTGCCACCCGCCTGGATGCCAGCAAAAACACCTATTTCTCCGCCTGCCTGGACATCTGGCTGTGGAAGGGTCAGATTAATCTGCCTCTGACCTGGAGGTGGCGGAGGCGTCAGTCGTGCCGGGCTTCCCTTAATTCCGTAGCCCTTACCCATTTCGCCACTAAAATCAGCTTCCACACCCAGCTCAATCTCCAGGCTTGCTCCGGCATTGCCGGACAAAACCGCATTGATCGTGTAACGAATAGCCCCCATATTACAGACATTCCTCACAGCATCCGCAGAGGCTCTGGCAGGAAACAGCAACGCTATACCAAGTCGATCGGGAATAAAAAATTCAGCGGACGCCTTCGCCTCTCCCAGGGCAAAACTTGCGTGCCCTTCCATCTTCGCGGAAGCTTTCTTTTCTAAAGGATTAAATTCTGCAGACAGCCCGGCTCCCTGGCTGTAGCGCATCAGTTGAGCCTGTGCGCTGATGTCGACATATTGATGATAAGTAGACTCATCTTCCGGCGTATCGTTTTCTTTGGGCCAGGTAAGCCCTTTATTCATTTTTTTCGCCCAGTCGGTAAGAACAACGTTACTGTCTTCTAACAGCTCATCTTCAAACTTAAGACTGACCGAGGCTTCTTTTAATTGTTTCCAGAGCTCTGTGGTATCTATTTTCCCTGACCTGACTGTTTTTTTGGTTTCATTACCGTCCGCATTAATACTTATGACTTCTTTATTTTCATATTTAATGAAGCTGGCCTCACTACTTTTCTTATCCACTTTACTGAGTTTGTATTTCCGCCAGTGGCTGCGAATTTTATCGGAGCGGACATAGGTACTTTTAAATCCGGCGGTCTTCTGAAGAGGAATCAACTCCATAAGACCGATAGCCGACTCTTTAGAGTTTTCATCAAGCAATTCACCCTCGGGAACATTTGCAGTCAACGCTTTCAGCTCAGCCTTTAATTTCTCATTAGCCTCATTGAGTTGTTGATAGGCACTCTGAAGTTTACTGTCATAAGCACGTTGTGTTTTTTTACCTGCCTGAGTCAGCATCTCATAATTGAGGTCATCCAGAGCAATCTGCGCTTTTTTCTGCTCTTCCAGCAACGCTGTCATTTTCAGCTGTTCCTGTATGAACAAGTGGTTATCTCTGGCGTCTACGCAGAGTAATGTTGCGCTACCTGGGTGAAAATAAACCTGAGGGCCATGCTCTCCATTGACAACAGTGTTTTTACTCACGTTATCCAGACTACTTTGCTGCGTACCTTTAATCATTTTCTAAGTCCCTGAATTAGCCACCGAGCAGTTCAATACTGATTTTGCTTTTTGCCGCACCGTATATTTCAGCCGTTTTACCTTCACTGTCAGTGCGCCCTTCATAAACAGCACCATCGGCAGTGGTGATCCGGTATCGCGTGTTTGCCAGTTTGTCCCCAGACTCTTTATCCTGTGCAACAAAACGCTCACTATACCCTTGCGGAAGTTCAGGTTTAGGGGCGTCATAGTCCGCGCTTCCCATTTTCTGGACATTGGCACACTTCAGTAAAATATTGCCCGGTGCACCGAGTTCCATATTCCCACCAGCGAGTTTCATAAATGCACCGTCACAGTTAACGACCAGTTCTGTTGCACCCGTGATTACCACTTTGCCTTCTAAACTGGTCACTGTGACGTCTTTCTTCGCAATAACCTCCATCGCATCATCCTGCGCCTGGATTTCCACCCTGCCCTTAGCGGCAAAAAGCTTCATCCCGGCCTTTCGGGCCAGCATGCTCACAGCTTCGCCCGCCGCCACCGTAAAGCGCTTCAGGGCGCTAATATCAGTATTCTGTTGGGACATAATGCCTACACTGGCAGTACCGGAAGCTACCCGCACCGCCTGCGGACTGGTGATGCTCACACCATCCGGGGCATTCAACATGATCCCTGGTTTAGCCAGTTCTTTGAGAGCTGCGTTGAGTGTTTGCTGACTTGCAGTATCTGCTGGTAGAGCTTCAGCCCCTTCAGCAGCAGATGACAAACTTTTTGCTATCGTCAGAGCATTTTCAAGCTGGGCAATAGCCTCTTTCATAGAGAGCATCTTTTCCCCGGCCAGTGGTTGTTTATCGGCTGTGATAAACACCCCGGCCCCTCCCCGAATGCAAACATGTCGGTCAGTACGAAGTTCAGCGCCTTCGCCGCGAAGTTTCCTGGAAGCGTCAACATTGTGCCCTAAATTAAGCTGCGTCTTACCCCCGTACTCCGTGCTGAGCTTGATATGCTCCTCACCCCGTTTGTCCTCCATCCGCAGCTTGTTCAGGCCGGCTGTACGAATAACATTTCGCGTGCTGTTGGCTTCCGTGACGTGGTCAACGTGGCGGGAGTCGTGCAGAGCATGCGCAATATACGGTCGGTCCGGGTCGCCTTCGTGGAATGCAATGGCAACTTCAGTGCCCTGTATCAGCGGGAAGTGGAAGCCGTATTTATCGCCACCGTAGGGTTTGGCGAAGCGTACCGGCATACTCTCCATCCCCTGACGCTTGTCGTCGCGGTCGGCATCAAATTTCACCCGGTACATGCCCGATGCATCCTGCCAGGCGTAGATATCGTTGTCTTTGCCGCTGGTGACGCGGGCCATCAGGGTGCCGCTCACCACCGGGCGTTTTTTCGCTTCCGGCCGCCAGCAGCGGTTCTCGTAGTACGGCGTGGCCACCCAGTCCACCTTCAGCGCGTTCCTGCGGCTGGCGGTGTAGCCTGCGCTGATAATCACGACGCCGTTTTCCGTTTCCCGGGGCAGCGTCGGGGGTATGGCTGTTTCGGTGATGGTCAGCACCTGTGCCGGGCCGAGGGTGTGGTCGGTGCTGCTGCCGGTTATGGTGGTCTGATTCGACAGAAAACGCTCATGCTCCAGACGCGCCCAGAAATTGCCGGTTTCCGCCGCCGGGTTTATCTTGTCGCCACGCTCAAGGTGACGCGGACGGTAATGGTACACATCGCCGTAGGTGTTTCCCTCGCCGTCACCGCGGGTCATGTCCGCCGGCACCGAGGTCAGGATGTTCTGCGCTTCACGGTGGTTATAGTCGCTGGCCGTCACCGAGCGCGCCACCACGTTATGCCGGACATTCACCCCCCACACCGAATCAGCGCCGTTGTCATTCGCCCCTGACGGGCTGTTCAGCGGCAGTTTTTTACCGAACGTCCAGGCACTCTGCTTGTCCGCAAAATGCACCACTTCTGTCAGGGTGTCGGGCTGCAGGGTAAAGAAGTAAAAAATCCCCACCTCGGCCAGCAGGCGCTCAATAAACTCAAGGTCGTTTTCCTGGTACTGGTTAATCTGCTCGCGTTTCGGATAGTCGGCCCTGAGGGTGAACTCATACTCCCAGCCCCTGAGACCATGCTCCTGAAGGACTTCTGCCACCACTTCCGGGACCGATTTGTTGACGAAAAAGCGATGGGTGCGGAACTGGTTACCCAGCAGCGCCAGAAACGGTTCAATAATAATCTGATAGGTAGCCTGGTCACGTGAGCCACTGATGCGCTTAAAATGCGTGACCACGCCATGGACAACCTTCTGTCCTGTCAGCGCCATCAGTGGCCCCGTCCCCATGGTTAGCGTGGCCAGTTTATTCAACAACTGCGTGGCGTCAATGTTCAAATCGCTACTGGTGAAGCGAACGTTGTAGTAATACAACTCACTCAAAAATTCTTTACCGCTGAACTCTTCCACATCCAGTGATGAGGTACATGAAGGAATATCCAGGCGATAGCGATTCAACCCCGCATCCGTAACGGCGGATAATGTTTTATTCAGCGTATCTGTCAGACTCATGATGATTGGCTCCTGAAACACCCTGTTATCCATAACTCGTTATATGCCCACAGGCAAAGCACAGTTTTAATCAGGGGGAGTACTCAGTGAGTACGGAAGAATGATTACAAATCAAGTCCTGATAAAATTTACGAGAGTTTTAATCTGTAATACAGTTATTTTAATATTACTCATCAAATATTTCGCATCGATACCGATGGGAAATAACCAGTTTAAAAAATATTAAAGTATTTTTTTAAATTACAAGTGAATGGTATTCTCCATTACTATTCGGAAACCTGAATCGAACCATAAGGCCTTGCAATCTCACGATCCGTCAAGGGGAAATTATAAACTTTTCCATGTCCCACCCCGACACCGACAACAAATTTCCGTGGCGCATCATCATATTTTTTTGATATTAATAAATATTCAACAACAAACTGTCCCTCATCAGGAAAATGATAAAAAGAAGGAGGGATACATAATTTTCCATCAGCGATGGTCAGGCCAGGGGAAAAATTAAAATCTTTTTCCTTCGAGGGTGTCCCACGTGGGTTTATTCCTATATCAGCGGGCTGATAGTCCTGGGCATCGGCAATGCTAAAACAGACGTTTTCCCCCTGTTTGCTAACAGAGGTGGTTTCATTGGGGATAAACCTGTCACCCGGTCCTGGGCATCCCGTTAATATCAACAGGCACATGCCAGAAAGTACAACAGGAAAAAATAGACGAAAACCAGGCACTTTTACCATGGGAATCCTCGTAATGCAATTTTGTATTGTTTACGTATTACTGACTCAGTCGTATCGCCATCAAGCGTGATTGTTGGGTTTTTACCTCCCCACAATCGATGCCACACTTTATATCCCTGTGTTTGTAACGTAAAATCATCCGCAATAATCTGCGCCTGTTGTTCCATGGGATATTCACTTAACAGGCGACCATCAAGGGTATAACGATAGCTGACCAACCAGCTTACCAGGCCCCTGCCAATGACATTCATTCCTTTCGTCCGTTGCCAGACATGGCTCATTTCATGAATAAACAGATGCTGCATATCATCGGTCGACTGCGAAAAGTCATCATGGTACTGGTTCCGAAAATAGAGCTCACCGTTCGGTGTCATCGCCGTATTTTCATTTTGCAGATTAAAAGGAAGATAACTGGCTTTATGGATCCAGACTTTTGGATACTCGATAGTAGACGCAAATACCGACTGTGCCAGTTTTATTTCCCCCGTCGTCAGCAATCTGAGACCGCCTTCCTTTAAATTCTCCTTATCGTGTTTTTTCTCAGTCATGAATAAACTCCATCACAATGCCCTCTCCCTTATCCCATCCGAGCATCAAAGAGTTTGGTTTTTGCTTCGCCGTCATACGGGTCAGCAACTGCTGGCTCAGCACAGGCATAATTTGTTGATTGAGCAGGCTGTCGACGTTGCGCGCACCGGTATCCGGCAGCAGGCAGGCCGCCGTCAGCGCGTCATACAGGCTCTCATCGATTTTAGTGGTCAACCCGTAGTGACGGTGCAGGCGCCGGCTCACCTGCCCGAGCTTCATTTCCACGATGGTGCGCATGGCGCTCTCGCTGAGCGGCCGGTAAATCACCGTCTGGAAGCGGGCCAGCAGCGCAGGCTGGAAGTGGTCGCGCAGCAGCGGGCGCAGCCGTTCATGCAGGTCGGATTCGGTGGCCTCCGGCTGTTCCTCCAGCAGCTGCATGATGTGGTCGCTGCCGAGGTTCGAGGTCATCAGGATAACGGTGTTGCGGAAGTCGATTTCCCGGCCTTCACCGTCGCGCATAAAGCCGCGGTCAAAGACCTGGTAGAACAGGTTCATCACATCCCGGTGTGCCTTCTCCACCTCATCGAGCAGGACCACGCTGTACGGGCGTTTGCGCACCGCTTCGGTAAGAATGCCGCCCTGACCGTAACCGACGTAGCCCGGAGGCGAGCCCTTCAGTTGCGACACGGTGTGCGGCTCCTGGTATTCGGAGAGGTTAATGGTAATCAGCGATTTTTCACCGCCGTACAGCACGTCTGCCAGCGCCAGCGCGGTTTCGGTCTTGCCGGTGCCGCTCGGCCCGGTCAGCAGGAACACGCCCTGCGGACCGTTCTCCGGCGCCAGGCCCGTTTTACTGGCGCGCAGGCGCTCTGCGATGGCGTTCAGCGCTGCGTCCTGGCCCACCACGCGCCTGCCCAGGCTCGCTTCCAGGCTCAGCAGCTCCGTCTGCTCATCCTTCATCAGCGAAGAAAGCGGCACGCCGGTCCAGTCGGCAATCACCGTGGCAACGGTGCGGACGTCCACATCCAGCCCCAGCAGCGGGCTGGGCTGCTGAACAGCCGTGAGCTGGTTCTGCAAATCCGCCGTTTCTGCCTGGCGCGAGATATCTGTGCGGCAGGCAAGAAGCGCTTCCGTCAGCTTCAGCTCCTGGCCGTACTGCGTTTCCAGCTGGTCAAGCTGCAGGATAATACGGACTTCGTCCTGTTCGATGGCGGCAAGGCGTTCGCTGTGGTTGCTGTTGCCCAGTGCGGTATCTTCCAGCAGCGCCTGCTTCTCCATATCCAGGGCCGTGAGCTGCGCCTTCAGGCGGGTCAGCGGCTCCGGCACCGTATCAAGACTCATGCGGATGCGGGCGGAGGCGGTGTCCAGCAGGTCCACCGCCTTATCCGGCAGCTGGCGGCCTGTCAGGTAGCGGCGGGAGAGCGTGACGGCGGCGCGCACCGCCTCATCGCTGATGTGCACCCCATGGTGCTCAGCGTAGCGGGATTTCAGGCCCCTGAGCATCAGGCAGGCGGTTTCGTCGTCCGGCTCGTCCACTTTCACCATCTGGAAGCGGCGCTCCAGCGCAGCATCGCGCTCGAAGTACTGCTTGTACTCGCTCCAGGTGGTGGCGGCAATGGTGCGCAGTTCCCCGCGGGCCAGTGCCGGTTTCAGCAGGTTGGCCGCATCGGCCCCGCCCGCCTGGTTACCCGCGCCAATAATGGTATGGGCCTCGTCAATAAACAGCAGCACGGGCAACGGGGACTGCTGTACCGCCTCAATAATGTTCTTCAGTCGCTGTTCGAACTCGCCCTTCACGCCTGCCCCCGCCTGCAGCAGGCCGAGGTCGAGGGTGCGCACGGAGACGGGTTTCAGCGCGTCCGGGACGTTGCCTTCCGCAATGCGCAGCGCCAGCCCTTCCACGAGGGCCGTCTTGCCGACTCCCGGCTCGCCGACCAGAATCGGGTTGTTCTTGCGGCGACGCGACAGGATATCCACCATCTGGCGGATTTCATTGTCACGGCCAAACACCGGGTCGATTTTACCCTCACGGGCGCGGGCGGTGACGTCGAGGGTGAATTTATCAAGCGCATTCTGCAGCGCCGGGTTCAGCTCACCCACTTTCGGTTCTGCATCAGCAGGACGCCCGACAAATTCAACTTCCCCGACACTGGCCAGCTCCGCCTCCAGCTGTACGTCCGGTCGCTCATCGGACTGCGCGTCCAGCAACGGACGCAGGCGCTCCAGCTGACTCCGGGCGAGCGTCAGCAGCGGCCACACACCATCGCAGCGAACCAGATTCTGTTTTTCAACCAGCGCCATCAGTAGGTGAACACTGCGGATCTGCTCTTCACCACTGAGCGAGGCAATCATCCAGGCGTCCTGCATCAGCGTCCGGATGTTCCCGGAGAGTTGCGGTCGCTGGCGTACCGAACGAGGTTGTTTGTCCAGCCAGCCGAGCAAATCCTGCCACAAGCTATCCATATCCCACTCGTAACGACGGGCCAGCACCGTCAGGTCACCCTCGCCCTGCTCCAGCAGTTTCAGCAGCCAGTGTTCAGGCAGGATTTCCGCGTGGGCGCGGGTCTGGCACAGGGAAGCGGCGCCTTCCATCGCGCGGGCGCAGTAAGGGTTCAGACGACGTAACAGGATGGCTGGATTTTCCATGAGATTCTCTCTTTGTCGGTTCCTGGACACGCTACCGCCCCTCGCTGTTCACCAAAGCGCATAAGGTCAGGCAGGCAATTGTGTTTTTCTTTGCTGAACGCCCGCGTCTCAGGCGCTCAGCAAAAAACTGCGGACAGGAAAGCCCTGCCCGCCTCAGGATTACGCGGTGGCGCGTTCGTTCCAGGAATCGGAATGAATGATGTTGCCGTCCTTGTAGGTCCAGGTGATTTTTTCGTAGCGCAGCTCCACGCGCTCAAGATGGTTGTGTTTCTCTTTGGAAGGATCCTTGATGTCGTACATTTCAGGATTCACTTTCACCACTTTCACGTTCTCAAGTTTGGTGTTGAAGTACTCCACTTCCTGACCCGCGTCGTTGATTTTGTACCACTTGAATTCAGCAGACTTAAGGGTCTGACCGGTGGTCACCGCCTTGTACAGATACGGGCTGGAGGAGTCGATTTCCTTGGTGAACAGGAACGGCGTGTGGATACGCGTGCCGGTCAGCTTGCCGGTGTTGTTATCGGTCGGGATGTACAGGTTGTGCTCCTGTGCCACCACTTCGATACTGCCTTCACGATCCTGAACGTCCACAGACCCTTTAATGTCCGCGCCGCCGTCGTCTTTCAGCCAAAGATAAACAGGAATTGCCATGTTAATTACTCCGTTTTATTTTCTGGGACGCCATCATCCTGCGATGGCGCCGGGTTTTTGCCGGGTATCTGACAGGCACTGGCCTGCGGTACCAGACTGATTTCGACACGGCGGTTAAGGGCACGCCCATGTGCCGTGTCGTTAGAGGCGACAGGACGGCTTTCGCCATAGCCCTGCACCGCAAAACAGCTTTCCGGCACGTCGCCGGTATCACGCATCCAGTTGCGCACGGACTCCGCACGCTTCAGCGACAGCGCCTGGTTGACCTGTTCATCGCCGGTACTGTCGGTGTGGCCCGCCACCACAATCAGCCAGCCAGGCTTCGCTTTGATGCCCACGAGGGAGTTCACCAACAGCTTCGTCGAGCCAGGTTTAAGGTCGTATCTGCCAGTATCGAACAGCGACATGCTGTCGAGGCGTACAGTCTCCGGTCCCTGGACAATCTTTTTGATAACCGGGGGCGGTGGCGCCCAATTGTTGATGGCAGCCTCTAAAGGAGGCACCAGACGCAGCCCCTGATACAGCCCGAGGCGGTAACGCAGGGGTTCACCCCGACGCAGCCAGTCGTCCAGCAGTGCGCCATCGGCCCGCAGCCGCTGCTGTGCCCGCAGTTTCGGCGCCACCGGTGTACCGGTGAGGTGGTGGTACAGGGCAAGATGGTCACCGACATTACGGATCAGACGCTGGTTGTTCATCCAGGACGCCAGCATGGCCAGCGCGAGAAAAATCCCGCCAAGTAATCCGACGTAACGCCAGAACACCATCCGGCGGCTGACGCCCCGACGGCGCGGCAGCCCCGACAACAGCCATTCAGGCAACGGCAAAGGCTCACCACACTCAGCCGCATCCGGCGGCAGGGCGGTAACGGAGGCAATGTGCTGTTGCCAGAGATTACCGGCAACACTGTTCACCGGCACCATACACAGCCCCTGTACACAGGGTTTCAGGACCGGTAGTTCCCCCTGACGCACCGACAGCAAACTGGTGACAGCGCGGTCCAGCCAGGCGAGCCCACTGTCAAGCCACAACCCCAGGCTCAGGCGGGAAAGTCGCTCACCCGCAGCCGTTTCGCGGATCCAGTCTGCCAGCGACAGATTACCCAGCCCCGGCTGATATACCTGAATACCGGCCCGTTGCCTTCCCGTGATAAACCAGACGGGCTCTGTGCCTGCGCAGGCTGCTGGGGGTGATATCCAGGCCACACTCCACAGAGGGGGGATCGTGCCGAATGCCGCACGGCACTGTACGACAGCACGCTGCCAGCCCCGCAGGGACTGGGTAAAATCATCACAAGAGGTGTGATGCTCAGGTACCACCGCCAGCATGACGGAGATTTGCGACACCAGTGCCGGGCGCACCAGACTCAGGTGCTGCGCAAACAAGGGCAACTGCTCTGCATTCTTCACGCGCAGATACCAGCCCTGACGGGTCTCACGGTACGGTGTACCCTCAGCGAAAAGCGCGCGGTTATCGCCACACGTCAGAATGACTGCGCCCTGAAAATCTTCCGGGGGCAGACTCTCGTCCGCAATGTCCCTGCACGCCTGCGCCTGCATCCGGGATGTCCAGTGCTGACACCACAGCATCCCCCCGCACACCAGAATGACCAGCAGGCTGAGCGCCACGCGACTCCCGGCCGACAGCGGCCAGAAGCCGAGGACAAGCCACAGCGCCAGTACGCCCGCCAGCACGGTTAACAGACTCCGGTAAACATCACGCATGGCTTACCCCGGCCTGATCGTCTGGCTCACCAGTTCGGTGAGGGAGGAAGAGAGGACGAACCACAGTGCCGCCAGAGCCGCTGCACCGATAATCCAGGACAACCAGTACAGCCGGCGGCCACTGCGCAGGCGGGATGCCATGACGACAACCGGCGCATCCTGCGAAAGCGCAAAGGCAGGCACCCGCTCGCCCAGCGCACGTACCACGTCTTCACGGTGCTCATCATCCTGCGCCCGGTACTGGCCAACAAACCCCAGCTGCAGGGTGCGGTACATGCAGGTCAGCACCGCTGTGTCCGGTGCAGGCTCTTTCAACAGGTTGCGGATACGCTCCCACAGCTCCTCACCCGCATTCAGGGTACCGAAGAAACGGGCCTGAAGCGGGTCCCGGCGCCAGGTCAGATAACCCTCATCGGTCGTTCCCCTGTTCATTACGCTTTCATCAAGCAGGGCGCACAGGGCATACAGCATATGATCGCGGCTGAGATCACTGAAACCGGCGTCCGTCAGTGCACTGCGGGCCTCCTGAACCAGACTGCAGGCCCGGCGATAGAGTCCCTCCCCGTCCCGGACTTCCTGTCCACCCCGTAACTGGCTGGCCATCAGCCAGCCCGGGTAGAAAATACGTTCTGTCTGACTGAGACTGGATGTATTCATGTGCGCAGCACCGCAAAGAGTTCAAGTTTCACATCCCCCAGCGAGCGCGGGGTGTAGAAGGTACAGCTTTCCGCTTCCAGCATCGCCCTCGCCGCATCGGTACTCAGGTCCAGAGAGAAGTACTGGTTTTCAAGGCGCAGAGGGATCGCCGCCGGAACATGGCTGAGTGGTTTGATAACCATGCCGCTCAGCGCCACGTTCACCACATCCGAGACATCCTCAAAACTGCCGGCTTTACACAGCTGCGGGAATTTCGTCTGCAGTTCGTGGTTCGGCATGGAAGCGCGTACGGAGAGGTAGAAGTCGGCCCCTTCGCGCAGGCGGGCATCATGCAGCGGGCCTTTCCAGATCTGATCGACATGCTCCAGTTGAATACTGATAACCCGGGAGGGAAGACTGGCTTCCAGCAGTTTATCCAGCAGCGTCAGTAATGGCGGGAATACACGTTCAGGCGCATCATGCCGGTAAACGGGAATGTCCCCGGCATCGTGCTCAAGTGAAAACGTCAGCAGGCTGCCCGCAAGACGGGTCAGCTCGCGGTAGATCAACTCAGGGTGACGTCCCGGGGTCTGCAGCAGTTCGGTCAGCACAGGCTCGGCGCTGTTCAGGGCATTGAGCAGCCAGAACAGGGAAACATCGGCCACAGCAAAATCCGCCAGACGCTCGTTGCTTTCACGCCGCATCGCCATCAGACGCTTGCGTCGTGCCTGCAGGCGAACCAGCAAATCGCCCAGTTCGGTCACAAGCACCGGGCTTGCCGCAACCGAGAACATCGGCGGGATAAAGGACAGATCACGGCTCCACTGCCCCTTCACATTAGGCACCAGACGAGCCACCGGACAGGTCAGGTAAGCACTGTTTTCCTGCGTGGACAGGCGCAGCGTGATGGCATGACGCAGCACGGCCAGTTCACCACTTTCATGCCCGGCAAGCTCCTGCACCACCACGCGCTCGGCTTTCCAGCGGCGCGGGCGTTCGCTGTCCTGCCCGTTATCCAGATTTCCGCCATTCGCGCTCAGCAGCGGCAGTGCCGCCACGACATCAACGGCTTCACTGCCGTTTGCAGCGGATAAATCACAGACCGGAGGAAGGTTATCTGCCAGCTCAGTATCAACAATCGTGCCGTCCTGAAAACGAACCACCAGACGGGTGGCATTCAGGCGCGAGAGTGCGAGCGCCGCATCATCAAATTCTGCCGCAACCACACCCCAGGGGTGGGAAATCCCCATCCCGGCAACGGTGTCGGCAATATATGCGTTCCAGCGGGCCTGCTGCTGGAACTGTTGCGGGGCCAGAACGGCCCCATCCTCCCACAGTGGACGATAAATTTTCATCCCTGCCGCCTTATGCTTTAGCCTTCGGCATCCGGGAAACCAGCGACAGGTTGACGTCCATCCCTTCCACCTGGAAGTGCGGCACGGCGTACAGCTTCACGCGGAAGAAGCCCGGGTTGTCTTCGATGTCTTCCACCACCACTTTTGCGTCACGCAACGGGTGTGAGGCCTGCAGTTCGTCGCCCGGATCGGTCATTTCCGTCACCAGAGTGCGTACCCAGGTGTTGAGCTCAAGCTCCAGCAGACGACGGTCTTTGGTGGTCCCGATGTTTTCGCGCTGGATAAGCTTCAGGTAGTGCGCGATACGCGACAGCAGGAAGATATACGGCAGGCGCGCGTTGATACGGCTGTTGGCGGTCGCATCAGCCGTGTCGTACAGCGCGGGCTTCTGGGCGGAGTTCGCCGAGAAGAAGCACGCGTAGTCACGGTTCTTGTAGTACGACAGCGGGATAAAGCCGAGATTCGCAAACTCAAACTCGCGGGTTTCCGGGATCATCACCTCCGACGGGATTTTTACCTGATTGCCGGTACCAAGGTCGTACAGGTGGATCGGCAGATCCTGAACCGCACCACCCGCCTGCGGGCCACGAATTTGCACGCACCAGCCGTTGTTAATGAAGCTCTTCACCATGTTGGCCGCAAAGGCGAACGAGGCGTTGGTCCACAGGTATTTGTCGTGGTCAGGGCCTTTGACCTGCTCAACGTAGTTGAAGCTGCGTACCGGGACGGTGTCAGGTCCGTACGGCAGGCGCCCAAGCACGCGCGGCATCACCAGACCGAGATAGCGGGAGTCATCCGTCTCGCGGAAGCTTTTCCATTTGATGTACTCGGCGCGGTCAAAGTAGTTGCCGATGTCTTTGATGGCTGCCACTTCTTCCATTGAGGACTTCATAAAGAACGCCGGACCCGCGGAGCCAATAAACGGCATGTGGGCAGCCGCAGACACTTTTGAAATATTGCGCATCAGCGCCACGTCCTGCGCAGACGCATCAAACTCATACGCGGAAATCACCGCAGCAATCGGTTCGCCGCCGGGCGTGTCGTACTCCATCGTGTACGTCTGACGGTACAGGCCACTCTGGATAATCTCCGGCGAGTCCTCGAAATCCTGACGCAGTTCGTCTTTGGAAAGGTCCAGAATCTCGATTTTTACGTTCTGACGAAAATCCGTCTTATCCACCAGCGACTTAAGACCGCGCCATACGGATTCAACTTTCTGGAATTCATCGCTGTGCATCACTTCATCAAGCTGGCGGCTAATCTGGAAATCCAGTTCCGCGATGTGGTGATCCAGTAATGTTTTATCCAGCTTCTCAACTTTCTGGCCAGACTTCTGCAGGCACTGCATGAAGACCTGGACGGCTGCCGTAACGCGCGCATCAGCGGACGTTTCCGCCATTATGGTATTGTCTTCAAAACCATTCAGGTCACCAATTTCAGCAACCGGCGTTAAATTAATTTTGTTGAACAGGGACGCATAAACGCCATTATGTGGCAGCGTCTTTTCAATTGTCGCGCCGCCTGTCTGACTCTGGAATTCATTATTGACTGACATAAGCATTTTACTCGTTATTGTTCCGTTAACATGTTCCGGTAATTAACCCTGGACCGGGGCAAGCGCGTTCAGTTCGCGGCGCAGTTCATCAGTGAGCGCCGGGTCCTTTAAAATAGTTTCCAGTTCTTTCCTGAAAGTGACGTTATCCAGAAGATTGGATTTCAAATCCCGCAGTAAATTACGCATGGCGAGCATTGCACGAAGCTGTGGAATTTGGCGTACCACCGCTTCCGGCTCAAAATCTTTCATATTCTGAAAAGCCAGCTTCACGTTTTCTTCAGAGCCATCGTTCGCCAGGGTATTTTTAACGGCGATATTCACTTCGGGATGAAGATCAGCGAGAACGCTGTTGAAGTTATTTTTATTGATGTTGATTTTTTCGCGTTCTGAAAGGGTCCCTTCCGCCCTGCCATTGCTGTAATCGCCGACACTCAGCAGCTTCAGCGGCAGCTCAACTTTCTTCCGGGCACCACCCGTGACCAAATCCAGTTTTATATTTACGCGTGCGCGGGGTATCTCGTTCTGAAATGATTCAGACATGGTTATTTATCTCCTGAATAAATTAATCCCTTGCCGGGTTGAATATCGCCACATAAATGCAGGGGCGTTTTATTTTAACCAGTAACTTTCGTTGAGACAAAACGGCTAATATAAAAATTAATTTCAGTACAACTTACTGTACATTTAAACCTGAATTAACTACCGCGCCCGGATGGACATGAGCGCCAAACCGACAGACCACTCGGCCAACCTGCAATAAAATGGCTACAAATTAAGACTTATCCCGGATGATATTACAGGATAGTGCTTAATACTGAAAAGCCCTGGAAATGTCCGACAGTGGACTTATGAATAAAACTCGGGATAACCAGAGAGACTATTTAATATATCTGGTGTATCAGATTTAAGACAATCATCCACTGGATGCATGGAATGTATATTCAGGAAACGCCATTCAGCGCAATATCAGAAAAGTGATACTTCTGCTGTGGCGGGAAATGGTCAGAAGGAGAAACTGGCGCGACAAACCGCGCCAGTTCAGGGTTTAGTGATGGTAATCTGCCGTTAGCCAGAGGTCAGTACACATCAGTGCTTCTCAATATACATCGTCCGGCTGTACGCCACGTCTTCCGGGTTATTAATCGGATATCCTTTCACCCACGGCTTGATAAGACGACCATTGGTGTACTGGTAGATGGGTGCGATAGGCGCCTTCTCCATGAGGATTTTCTCCGCCATGTTGTAGTCGGTATTACGCGCTTTCGCCGTGGTTTCCAGCGTCGCCTGCTGGATCGTCTTATCGTAAGCCGGATCGTTGAAACGCGAGATATTGCCGCTGTGGGTTGAGGTCAACAGAGACAAGAAGGTAGAGGGCTCATTGTAATCCCCCACCCATGACGCGCGGATCACATCAAAATTGCCGGTATTGCGGCTGTCGATATAGGTTTTCCACTCCTGGTTTTGCAGTTTGACATCCACGCCAAGGTTTTTCTTCCACATGGACGCCACCGCGATGGCGATTTTCTGATGGTTTTCCGAGGTGTTGTAAAGCAAGTTCAGCTTCAGTGGGCGCTGAGGACCGTAACCTGCGGCCTGCAGCAAGGTTTTCGCCTGCGCATTCAGCTCCTGCTGCGACATTTGTTCAAACGGTGAAGGCTCAGGCGTAAAGCCCGCCGTCACGTCAGGGGTGAAATGCCAGGCTGGCTTCTCGCCGGTCCCCAAAACCTTTTCCGCCATCAGGCGGCGATCGATAGTCATACTCAGCGCAAGACGGACTCGGGCATCGGCCGTCGGGCCCTTTTGCGTGTTAAACGCATAGTAATAAGTTCCGAGCTGCGGTGGCGTATAAACTTGTCCCGGAATGTCCTTCAGGAGCTTCTGATACATGTTTTTCGGGAACGACTCGGTAATATCGATATCCCCGGCCAGGTAGCGTTTCGTGGCCGCGGATTCCTGATTAATTGGAATGAACGTAACTTTTTGCAGGACAGTTTTGGCGTTGTCCCAGTAGTGGGTATTCGGCACGACAACCAGTTTTTCATTCACCACGCGATCGTTCAGGACGTATGCGCCATTCCCGACCAGCGCGCCCGGGCGCGTCCACTCTTTACCACTTTCAACGTTCGCTTTTTGCACCGGATAGAAGGCAAAGTTTGCCGTCAGGTTGCTAAACCACGGCAGCGGTTTATCCAGCTGAACGCGTAACGTTCGGGCATCCACTGCCGTCACGCCCAGGGTATCAGGCGCCGCTTTGCCGTCAATTATCGCCTGCGCGTTGCTGATCCCCGCCAGGGCCGCAAACCAGGCAAACGGAGAAGTTGTTTTTGGATCGACCAGACGCTGCCAGCTGTAGACAAAATCCTGTGCGGTGACAGGCGAACCGTCAGACCATTTCGCATTATCGCGCAAGGTGAACGTCCAGATACGGTTATCGTTGCTCTGCCAGCGCGTCGCCACGCCCGGGGTCAGTTCCCCTTTCTCGTTCTGATTCACCAGGCCTTCGAACAGATCGCGAATCACCTGAATCTCTGGCAACCCAACCGCTTTTGCCGGATCGAGCGAAGCCGGTTCGTCTTTAATGTGTCTGACCAGCTCCTGTTTTTGCGCCAGTACCGTGCCCTGTGGCACATCAGCAGCGTACGAGAGTGTAGAAAGTCCGCACAGGCACAGTGCGGTGAAAAGACACGAAACAGGATGCTTCATAAGATCCCCTTTAATAAAGGCAGGTAACAAGCAGATGCGTAATTATTTGTTTCGACAATAAGAAATGCAAATACCTTCGTCAGGAATAGTGATTTAAGGCAATTCTCAGCCGTTGCGGAAACTATTTGATTAACCGCGGGTTTTGCACAACACTGCCAGTAGAGACTTCTTTATCAGGATTTCGTATGGCAACCACCCGACCACGAGCGGAACGAGGCGCCTTTCCGCCGGGCGCAGAGCAATATGGCCGCTCATTCTTAGGCGCATCGCTGATCTGGTTCCCCGCCCCCAATGCCGATCGCGACAGCGGATTGATCATTGCCGGCACGCACGGGGATGAAAACTCATCCATTGTCACGCTCTCATGTGCACTGCGAACGCTGACCCCTTCTTTACGACGTCATCACGTGATCCTTGCCGTGAACCCTGATGGCTGCCAGCTTGGATTGCGGGCGAATGCGAGGGGCGTCGATCTGAACCGTAATTTTCCGGCGGCAAACTGGCGTGCCGGGGAAACCGTTTATCGCTGGAACAGTACCGCCGAGGAGCGGGATGTGGTGTTACTGACGGGGGACAAACCGGGCTCGGAGCCAGAAACGCAAGCGTTGTGCCAGCTTATCCATAAGATCCAACCCGCCTGGGTTGTCTCCTTTCACGATCCGCTGGCCTGTATTGAAGATCCGCGCCACTCCAGCCTGGGCGAGTGGCTGGCACAGGCGTTCGCCCTGCCACTCGTCTCCAGCGTGGGCTATGAAACACCCGGTTCATTCGGTAGCTGGTGCGCCGATTTGAGCTTGCCCTGCATCACCGCAGAATTCCCGGCGATCTCCTCCGACGAAGCCAGCGAAAAATACCTAAAAGCCATGATGCAACTGCTGTGCTGGCAGCCTCAGAGATGAAGCACGCCGCTGGTAAAATGGAGCGCCGGTGAGACGTCAACAGCGAGCCATGTCGGGCCATCCAGATCGGCAAAACGCACCTGCGTGGCCAGCGGCAGCGCCGCGCTAATCGCCCGGGAGGTGCAGAGCATACAGCCAAGCATCAATCCGAAGCCCTGCGCCCGGGCTTCTGCCGCCAGTGCCAGCGCTTCTGTCAGCCCACCGGTCTTGTCGAGTTTAATGTTGACCATGTCGTAGCGGCCTTTAAGCTCGCGCAAATTCTCGCGGGTATGGCAGCTTTCATCCGCACAAACTGGCAGCGGATGGATAAAATTCTTCAGTGCGGCATCATCCTTCGCCGGCAGTGGTTGCTCCAGCATGGCCACGCCCAGGTCAGCCAGCAGCTGGCATCGTGCCGCAAGTCCTTCGGGATGCCATGACTCGTTGGCATCAACAATCAGCGTGGCTGCGGGAACCGCCGAACGAATGGCGACCATTCTCTCGCTAATCAGACGATCGTCGAGCTTCACTTTTAACAGCGTGGCCCCGGCGTCAAAAAGCGCTTTTGCGCTGGCTGCCATCTGTTCCGGCTCACCAATAACCACCGTTTGCGCGGTAATGACGGATGTCGGTAATGCCACACCCAGCAAAGACGGCAGCGATTTTTGCCGCGTTGCGGCTTCGAGATTCCATAGCGCACAATCAATGGCGTTGCGCGCCGCACCGGCGGGTAAACGCGCCTGTAATGCCTCACGCGTGAGCCCTTTTTGCAGATCAGGGACCAGTGTCATGATCTGTGCCATCACGGATGCCAGACTTTCCCCATAGCGCGGGTAAGGCGTACATTCCCCGACACCTTTAACCCCCTCTTCTTCAATTTCAACCACCACCACGCTGGCTTCACTTCTACTGCCGCGTGAAATTACGAACGGGGAATGCAATGGCCAGGCTTCTTCATAGACCTTAACGCTTCTCATCACTGACTCCTTGCGGCCCGTAAAGGCGAAAAAATTGGTTTGCCGTGTTATCCGCTGATGGCATACACTAGCCCCGACGTTAACTATATGTAAACAGGAAGATATCTATGTCACAACTCGTTCATTTCCAGGGCAACCCGGTTGCTGTAGCAGGTTCCATTCCGCAGGCTGGCAGCAAAGCGCAGGCTTTTACTCTGGTGGCTAAAGATCTGTCTGACGTCACACTGGCTCAGTTTGCGGGTAAACGCAAAGTGCTGAACATTTTCCCAAGCATTGATACCGGTGTCTGTGCCGCATCCGTGCGTAAATTCAACCAGCTGGCGACTGAAATGGACAACACCGTTGTGCTGTGCATTTCCGCTGACCTGCCGTTTGCCCAGTCTCGTTTCTGCGGTGCTGAAGGTCTGAGCAACGTCATTACCCTCTCCACGCTGCGCAGCGCGGATTTCCTGCAGAACTACGGCGTCAGCATCGCGGAAGGCCCACTGAAAGGTCTGGCTGCACGTGCTGTACTGGTTCTTGATGAAAACGACACTGTTGTCTTTAGCGAACTGGTTAACGAAATCACCACCGAGCCGGATTACACTGCCGCGCTGGACGTGCTGAAAGCATAATAAGTCCTTAGTATTCTATACAACGTATTCTCAACCTCGCCACGGCGGGGTTTTTTATTTATTTTTTAGCTGAATCGTTAAAGCTAATCTTGTCGCACTTCACATTATTAGTGCAAAAATATTTTGTAAATTCATCATTTAGCGATTAACCCCACATAAAATTTGTTCTGTTATGACCTTTTCTTCCGCAGTGAGACACATCACATTTCCCTTTTCGGCAAAACATTAGATTTGCTTACGAAATCAAATAATCGTTTCAGCAAAAAGGGACAAATATGAAGATAAAACTGGCTTTAACGCTTCTTGCGGTACTGGTTTCAGGTCATGCCGCGGCGAAAACCTGGGTGCTGACAAGCGCTGAAAGCAGCGTAGAAAAAGGAAACTGGAAGATTTCCAGCAATGAGCTGAACGTTAAAAATCAAACGTTCAGCATCGAGCAAAAAGTCTTGCATGGCGGTAAGCAGGAAGGCAGCAAAGTTATCATTATTAGCAGCAAAGATGGCCTGACCATCGCCTTAAGCCCGACGCGTGGCATGAACCTTCTTCATGTTGAAGGCTTTGGTACCCGACTGGGGTGGAACTCCCCCGTCAAAGAGGTGGTGAACCCGGCTTATATCAATCTGGAGAGTCGCAACGGTCTCGGCTGGCTGGAAGGATTCAATGAGATGATGGTCCGCTGTGGCTATGAGTGGACAGGCCATCCAGTGACGGCTGACGGTCAGATTTATACGCTGCACGGCAAGGCAGGAAATACGCCAGCATCACAGGTTGAGGTGGAAATCGCGGATGCTGCACCGCATGAAATTCGCGTCAGGGGGTTGATCAAAGAGAGCACCTTCAAAAAAGCGGATCTGCAAACCCTGACCGAACTGCGTTACGTGCCGGGCACCAACCAGTTTAGCCTGCATGATGTACTGACCAACCATGCCGATTATCCTCACGACTATCAGATCATCTATCACAGCAACTTCGGTACGCCTGTCCTCGAGGAAGGCGCACGTTTCCTTGCCCCGGCAGCCAGCGTGAGCCCATTCAATGACTACGCCAAAGCGGGTGTTAACAACTGGCAAACCTATGCAGGGCCGACAAAAGACTTTGATGAGATGGTCTTTAACATCAAACCACTTGCGGATAATAACCATAAAACGCTCGCGGCCGTGGTCAATAAAGCCGGAGATAAAGGCGCGTCAATACAGTTTGATACCCGCCAGCTCCCCGTACTGACCTTATGGAAAAATACCGATACGCTGAAACAGGGTTACGTCACGGGGATTGAGCCGGGGACCAGCTACGCCTACCCCGTTACCATTGAACGCGAGCAGAAGCGGGTTAAGCAGCTGCAGCCTGGCGCCAGCGCGCAGTTTGATCTGACTTATACCCTGCTTCACAGCCCGCAGCAGGTGAAAGAGGTCGAAAACAGGATTGCGTCGATTCAGGGAGAGACAAAGGTCTCTATCGACTCGACACCGTTAGCGAAAGAATAAGACCAAAAAGCCGTAACACCACTGTTACGGCTTTGAATTAAGTAATAATCTCATTATACTTAATAAGTAATATTACTTTCCACTTTTCATCATATCTTCAGTTATGGTCAAGCTTGACATAATAGAATGAACGTTCGCATTTTTATTTCCACCATCTGCAACTGCTAGTATTATCTTATCTCCGACATGAAGATCATTGAGATAGTCACTAATCATATAAGAAGATTTACTCAAATTAAATGTACATTGTGTATATCCAGATGCACCTCCTGCAAGCGCAGCACGGTAAAATGAGCAACGATAATCGCGAGTAACATCATCTTTTTTCGTATTTTTACGATCGATGTAAAAATTGACATATTGACTGCTCAGCATAAAATTAGTACTGGTTTTGACAGTATAATTTATCCTTGGCGTTGTTCCAGTTGGAGGTGTAGGGATATCGTATGATGTTGACGCTACATTTTTTGCTGTTCCTGTCATGAAGTCATCAATAACAAATGTATAGGTCATTACTTTATTATTGTTGTCATCCCTGATGTTAATTACATTTCCAGCAACCATCCCTATATTAGTTGGTATTTTTACCAAAGAATAACCATTACCCTGATCGGTGATCGTTGCGTTACCTTTTGGGGCATTGAAACCATACGAATTAATCGTTTTTTCCTCAGTGTCTTTATCCCACTGAGATGTGACTGTAAACGCTGACTGTGACAAGCTAGCTGTATTTTGCAGCCACTGAACCTTCGGATAGATAGAGGATTTATCCATACTGATGTCTTTAATTTCCGTATCAACAGACGCTTCAGTGTGCGTAAATGGTGCGAACACGTCACTGAAGGCATACTGCGGTGCCTGCGATTCAGTCAGGCCACTGTGTTCCGGAGAAACCTGTCCGGCAACGCCTGGCTGGTCACGCATCATCGACCACATGCCGATCATGCCCAGATCGCGGGCTTTGGCATCCTCCATCACCAGCCTGGCATCAGAGAGATAGAACACTTCCCCCTGAACATCGTTGTAGCCGTTCATCGGCGTCACGCCCATCATCGCGTTAATGTCAGCGTCACTCTTATCGGTAAAGATTTGCTTCAGCTGGCTGAACAGGTTTTCAATTGCGGATGTGGCGCACTTACCGTGAATGTTCTGGCCTTCGGTACCATCAGACTGGCAAATGCTGTTGCCGTAGTCCATTGCCATCACGTTGACACCGGCCAGTTCAACACCTTTGGCTTTCGCATCTTCCAGTACGTACAGCCCTTCCGCCGTCAGACCTGTCGGCAGAATCGGCAGGGTATACCAGATCCCCACGCTACGCCCCTCGGCTTTCCACTGGGACTGTACGGCCTTGACCGCTTCGTTGCGGCGGTTAATGGAATCATGATCGGCAACCCAGGTGCCTTCGATATCGAAATCCAGTACGTTCAGGTTCAGATTTTCAACGATGTCGTAATAGTGTTTCTGCAGATCGGATACGTTCTTACAGGATGCCGCCAGCGGTGAGTTGTTGGCGCCGCCAATGGACACCATCACGTCGCCGCCCGCTTCACGCAAGGCTTTAATTTTACTGTATTGTGCATAGTCATTGATGTTGTATGCCGTTCCCCACGTTGGCAAACAAGTATCGGCATCCTTAGCTACGACAAATGCCATGGTGAAATGGGTGACCTTCTGGTTTTTCGCCAGGCTTGCCAGGTCAGGCAGCGAGTTCAGCGTATAGTCGACATACGGCGCATACACATGTGCTGGCCACGGCGCAGAAGGTGTACCCACCATCGCTTTGGTGCCAGACCAGTCAATATACACTGACCATGGGTTAGTATCGGACGGGGAAACTTTCTGCACTTTTGCCTGGGAAACGTAATTGCCGCCGTTATAGCGAATTAATGTCCCGCTGTCATAAAGCGTCGAGGCATTAAATTGAGGCGCATTATTTAATTGTTCTGTCGTGTAGCTTACGACCTGCCCCAGTGGCTTCCAGGGACGACCGTTGGTGCCGGTAGGGTTTTGGTTGGCCGGGTTAGACGGGTCATCACCGACGGTATAGAACAAGGCCTCATATTCCTGTCCGCCCTTCTGAACTTTGTCGCCTTTATTATATGTCGTTGCTGCTGACCACTGCGGCACTTCAGCGTACAACTCCCACGGGTTACCTTCACCCGGCTTAAAGCCATACGGACTTTGTGCCGCTGACGTTTTCCATGTTGCGCCGTTATAACTGACGACATCATTGGCGTTATAGCTGTTTGCGCTGTTGTATTCAGGGTAGCTGACGTCACCACCGCTGGTCTCGCAGGTTGTGGGGTTGCCATACTGGCTTATTTCTGCGCTCGTCGCGGCACGTTCATATTTCCACGGATTAGTGTCGGTCTCATTCCCCGGACAGTCAGTTTTTGCTACCCACCATGCATTCGTATAGACACCGCTGTTGTAAATAACATCATAAGGCCCGGCTCCCTCCTGACCGCTCCAGGCCTCAACAGCCAATACTGGGGCAGTTACGCATAGCGCACCCATGCCAATTATTGTCCTGGCAAATATATTTAATTTCATAATCATCCCTTATATATCAATCACATTATTAAATCGCGACTCACTGTAAGGGCATAAAAGAGTGCTGCAAAATAAAAGCCGGAAAAACGACCTTTAATTAAGAATAAAACCCACTGGTCAGAGCGGGTTTTATTCACAGACAAAATATCACTAAGAAAACATATCAATCAGATGAAATTAAAGAGTGCCAACCCGGTGAAGAGTTGGCATAAAGAATTAATCGTCACCCTTCTTATTGTTCAGGCCATATTCACGTAATTTATTTGCAATCGCGGTATGTGAGACGCCAAGACGTTTTGCCAGTTTGCGGGTACTGGGATAACTGCGATAAAGCTGTGTCAATACCGAACGTTCAAAGCGGCTGGTAATTTCATCCAGTGAGCCTTCCATTGCCTCTTCACCCACTGACACCGTTCCGGCGTCGTAATCCGGCAGCAGGATATCCTGCGGACGCAGTTCATAGCCTTCCAGCTGCGTCAGCGCCCGATAAACGGCGTTTTTGAGCTGACGAATATTTCCCGGCCAGCCGTAGCGCATCAACACTGTACCGAGGTCGGAAGAGAGCTTCGGCCGCGGAACCCCCTGCTCGTCGGCGAAACGGGCCACAAACAGCTCGGTCAACGGCATGATGTCCTGCGGACAATCGCGCAGCGGGGGAATATTCAGCGTCAGGACATTGAGACGGTAATAGAGATCTTCGCGGAAGATCCCCTTTTGCACAAGTTCGACCAGGTTTTTCTGGGTGGCACAGATGACGCGTACGTCCACATGCACTTCGTGATCTTCGCCGACGCGGCGGAACGTGCCGTCGTTCAGGAAACGCAGCAGTTTGGCCTGCATACGAGGCGACATCTCACCGATCTCATCCAGCAGCACGGAACCGCCGTTAGCCTGCTCGAAGAAGCCTTTCTTCCCTTCCGGCGCATGACCAAACAGCTCGCTTTCAACGGCATCTTCCGGGATAGAGGCACAGTTCAGCGCCAGATACGGTTTTGCCGCACGCGGGCTCGCCAGGTGCACAGCGTGCGCCAGCAGATCTTTCCCGGTACCGGTATCGCCGGTAATCAGCAGCGGTGCGGTCAGGCTTGCGAGCTTGCGCGCCTGGTCAACCACATGGCGCATTTTCGGGCTGACGGCAATAATCTGGCTGAAGGCACCGACATCCTGACTGGAGAGGTTTTGCAACTGACGGCCCATGCGTAACGTCGATCGCAGCATGATCACCGCTCCGGTTAACACACGTGCATTCCCTTCCCCTTTCAGGTAAACCGGCGTGATCTCCATCAGGAAGTTCTGCCCGTTAATCACCACATGCTCGCTGTGCGTGTTCTGCGGATTACTGTCCAGCCAGCGCTGGAAGTTGAAGCCGGGGATCAGCTGTGCGGCGTTATGATTGCTGAGCTTCTCCTGACTCTGGGCGAAAAGCTGGCAGCTCGCGTGGTTAACGCGTTCAACTTTACTTTTCAAATCCAGGGAGAGGAACGGCTCCGGCATCGCTTCCAGTAGCGCGCTCAGTGCAAGGTGTTCACGCTCGGATGGCATCCAGGGAATGGTGCGTACATCCGTAACGCCAGCGATACGGCGGATTTCAGCCATCAGACTGCTGAATGTATTAAATTCAATTTCGGCAAAATTGAGGTAAATTCGCCCGACAGGATCGATCTCAATGCCACGTAAATCAATGCTACGTAAAACAAGAAGATCGAGTAATTCGCGGGTCAGACCGAGACGGTCTTCACAGAAGACTTCAAGACGCATGGGAAATTCACCGTTTTAAGCCAATAACATTAAAATGATATGTCAGAACACGGGGAACCGGAAGATGGCTGTCAAGAAATATTGACAGCCCGCACGCTTAGTGAACAAAACCTCACGGAGCCGGTTTTTTATTGAGCGTCTCTTTGAGCTGGCCGATCAACTCACGCCTGAAATCGCCCAGCCGGGGCTTATCGCCGTCAATCCACGGGAGCGGACGGCAGACTTCCATCGCTTTAATACCCAGGCGCGCCGTCAGGATGCCTGCGCCGATGCCCTGGGCTGCGCGAGCTGAAAGACGCGCTGCAAGATCCTGCGACATCCAGTCCATGCCCACTTCGCGGACCAGTTCACTCGCCCCGGCAAAGGCGATATTGAGCAGGACCAGCTTAAACAGTCTGATCCGACTATAGTAACCCAGCTCTATGCCGTAAAGGTTCGCGATACGGTTGATCAGGCGCAGGTTACGCCAGGCGATAAAAGCCATATCAACCAGCGCCAGCGGGCTGACGGCAATCATCAGCGTGGATTCCGCCGCAGAGCGGCTGATTTCACGCCGCGCCTGAGCGTCCAGCACCGGCTGAACCATATGGGAATAGAGCGTCACCACTTCCCGATCGTTCTGGGTTTCGTGAATGGCGGCATACCAGCGCTGGAGTGCCGGGTGAGACTGATCGATTCCAGCCTGGCTGGCCAGCTTTTCACAGAACACGCGGCCTTTACCGGTGCCGTGACTGTGCAGCAGATCCCGGGCCTCATCACGCTCGTGCGCACGCTGTCGCAGACGCCAGAGCCGACGCCACTCGGTGGCAACCGATCCAACGCCCGCCCCGACAATCAGCGCGCCCGCGGCACACCCGCCGAGCGCAACCCAATCCTGGGTTTGCCAGGCATTCATCGTCCACTGTACACCCTGCCCGATCACGCTTACGCCAAACAGCGTCAGACCCGCGGTCACCATTTTACGCCACAGGCTGCGTTTCGGACGCAACGCGGCTTCCACGGCCGCCTCCGCAGGTCCTTCCTCAACGCCCGGCGGCTCCGCGAGCGCCGGGGCAAAATTATCTGCCTGCGCGCCGCTGAATGTCTGCGCCGTTTTAAACGCCTCCTGCTGCGTCTGCTCAAGCGTTCCGGTAAAGTCTATGCGCGGTTTTAACGGTTCCGTCATCGCAATTTATCTCCAATCAAAAACTCCAGCGCCGCATCCAGACGGATGTGGGGCAACGGCGTGTCGACGCTCATGGTCTGAGGGCGGAAGGCTTCAAACTGGAAGCCCTGGCTCTGCCAGAAGGCCTGGCCCGGCAGGCGCGCGGGCACTTCGCCCGGATAGACAGTAAGCGGTTCGCCGTCGCTGAGACGATTCCCGCGTAAGGCCGGAATTTTCTCGCCGTTGAGGTCAATCAACCCGCTTTGCGTCGCCTGCACGGACGCAAGCCCCAGGCAATCCATGCTGATACCTTCAAACGCAGCGTTTTGCCAGGCATCCTGCACCAGTTGCTGCAGCAGCGATACCATATTGGCATGCTGATCGACCGTCACGTGATCGGCTTTAGTCGCCGCAAACAGCAGCTTGTCGATCACCGGTGAGAAAAGACGGCGAAATAACGTCCGCTGCCCGTAGTGAAAACTTTGCATTAGCTGCGTCAGCGCGAGGCGCATATCGTTGAAGGCCTGCGGCCCGCTGTTAAGCGGCTGCAGACAATCCACCAGCACAATCTGACGGTCGAAGCGTAAAAAATGGTTTTTATAGAAACCCTTGACCACTTTCTCACAGTAGTAATTGTAACGTTCCCGCAGCATACCTGCGTTGGTGTGCTTGTCGGCCTGCGCCAGCTTCGCCTCTCCGGTACCGTCCACATCCGGCCACGGGAAGAACTGCAGCGCAGGTGCCCCTGCTAAATCCCCCGGCAGGACAAACCGCCCTGGCTGAATAAAGTGCAACCCTTCCTGCTTACACTGATGCAGATACGCTGTCCAGGCCTCAGCAATAGCCGCCAGACGGTTTTCATCTGCTGGCGCAAGCGGATCCAGACCTTGACACAACTGTCGCCATTTGGCCGACCACCCGGCGCGCGGGCCTTGCAACAAGCCCGTCATCTGCCGGGACCAGGTGAGGTAATCCTGCGCCAGCATCGGCAAGTCGAGCAGCCATTCGCCGGGGTAATCGACGATTTCGAGGTACAGCGTGGAGGTGTCCTTAAAGTGGCGCATCAGGGATTCATTCGAGCGGAAACGCAGCGCAAGGCGAATTTCACTGACTCCTCGTGTCGGCGTCGGCCAGCTGGGCGGATCGCCGTAGAGCTGCGCCAGCCCTTCGTCATAGGTAAACCGGGGAATACCAAAATCGCGTTGCGGAACACGCTTAACGCCCAGCAGACGCTCTTCCCGAACCGCGCCAAGCAACGGCAGGCGCGCGCCAGCGTGCAGATTCAGGAGCTGGTTTACCATCGCGGTGATAAACGCCGTCTTACCACTGCGGCTTAGCCCGGTCACCGCCAGACGCAGATGACGGTCAACGCCGCGGTTGACCAGTGAATTGAGTTCATTTTTTAGTCGCTTCATCGCCATCCTTCGTTGCCCGGAAGCCATAAATACCTTGCTTCAGAATACAATAGATGGGGGCAGATCGTTGATTATCAATTCTTATTTATTGCTATTGCCGTTTTCTCTCCAGTAAGATGAACGGTATTGCTGTCAGTCCTGAGTGAGTAAGGTGTATGTCACCCACCATCTATGATATCGCACGGGTTGCGGGCGTATCGAAATCAACCGTTTCCCGCGTTCTGAATAAACAAACCAATATTTCTCCCGAAGCGCGGGACAAAGTGCTGAAGGCGATTGACGAATTAAATTATCAGCCCAATAAACTGGCCCGTGCCCTGACCTCTTCAGGTTTCGACGCCATTATGGTTATTTCTACCCGCTCAACCAAAACCACCGCCGGTAACCCTTTTTTCTCCGATATCCTTCACGCGATTACGGCAAAAGCCGAAGAAGAAGGTTTTGACGTCATTTTGCAAACGTCAAAAAGCAGTGAAGACGACCTGCTGAAATGCGTGAATAAAATAAAACAGAAGATGATCAAAGGGATCATTATGCTGAGCTCACCCGCTAATGAATCCTTTTTTACCACGCTGGATGCCTATGGCGTCCCGGTTGTGGTGATTGGCAAAGTGGAAGGGGATTATCAGAATATCTATTCCGTCGATACGGATAATTTTCATGACAGCGCCATGCTGACGGAAGCGTTTATTAAGAATGGTCGCCGCCACATTGCCTGTTTGCATGCGCCACTTGATTATCACGTGTCGATTGATCGACTTGCAGGGTATAAAGCCAGTCTGGAGAAGCACAATATTGCGATCAACCCGGACTGGATCATGGATGGCGGTTACACCCATGAGAGCGCGCTAACGGCGGCGCTTGAATTGCTGTCCTTACCCACGCCACCTGATGCCGTTTTTGCCACCGACAGCATGAAGTTGCTGAGCCTCTATCGCGCGGCGGATGAGTTAAACCTGATGATCCCGGAGCAGGTGGTGATAGCCGGATACAGCGACCCGATGCTGTCGCTTATTTTAACGCCCGCGCCTGGTGGCTTTGATATTCCCACCCGCAAACTCGGTGAAGAGAGTTGCGATCTTCTCTTCAGGCGAATTGCCGGTCGTCCCGCCCCACAGAAAGTGCTTGTCGATACCCATTTTTTGCTGGCCGCCTCCCTGCGCTAACACCAGGGGCTGGCTACCCCTGGCGTGCTGTCGGTCAGAACGCGTAGTTTACGCCAACCCCCGCATAGTGGAAGCGGTCGCTTTCTCCCTCATCGTGGTTTTCCCACTCATAAGCGTATTCCAGCGTCATGGACAAACCATTATTAAAGTCATACGCGTAGAGCATACCGAGTCGGTTGAAATCATGTCCTTCACGCTCAGGATCGTCCTGCCAGTCCCAGTTTGACCAGCGATCGAGCCCCAGGCGGGTATACGGCGTGAGCATGGTCTGGCCTAATGAAATGGGCAGATAGGCACGAATTTCCTGCGTGGAAAATTCGCCGTTATTACGAGAACCGTCCATATTAAAACCACGCTCTAAATAGTAATTCACTTTTGCCGCAAAGGTTTCGTTAAGGGTCCAGGTAAAGCCGGTTTCTGTTTCAACCCGGCTGTCAGCATAGCCGGTTTTTTCCAGATCGTTGGCAAACTGATACATGGCAAACCAGCCGCCAAAACGCCAGTCGTCGGTTAATTTAATATCCCAGTCAGGCTGGATTTTATAGCGCTGCATATTCGCGCTACCGTCTTTCGCCCCGTGCTCGTCTTTGAAGTGGTAGCCGTAATTACGGAAACCACCGGTCAGGCCGAGGGTAAAATCATCGGTTCCGATAAAACGATAACGTAATTCAAATTCCGGGCGATCAAAATAGGTGCCGCGGGTCATACTGCTGTAATCAACCGGCCCCTCCTGATACATGGCCAGCGAAATTGTCCATGCGTCCCAGGTGGCATTAAACCAAACAGACGGTTCATATAAGCCGTCTTTATCCTCGCCCTGCCCTTCGACGTTTTCAATTTCATACATCGCGCCAATATTAAATTCCCACTGCGTCGCTTTTTCAGTTGCCTGCGCACAGCTAACCCCTGCGCACAGAACGAGCGCAGCACTTCTCAGTAGAGTACTCATGTAATATTCCCTTTATAATTAACAAACAAAAAAACCGGAAACGTCAATTTCCGGCAAACACTTTTTTATCTAATAGCCGCTTCGGTTTCCGCGTCGAAGAAATGGCACTTATTCATATCGAACTGAATACCGATATTATCCCCTGCGGCATAATCATTCGCGGCTCCTGCGCGGACAACCAGCTCATGTCCGCCGACGGTGGCATAGAGCATAAATTCCGCGCCAGTGAGTTCAGCCACGCTGACTTTCGCCGCTATGTCGTCATCACGGTTCTGCAGGGTCAGGATATCTTCCGGGCGGATGCCAAACACCACCGCTTTACGCTGATATCCCGCGTGATTCAGAGCCGCAAGCATCTCCTGCGGGATTTCCAGGCGCAGGGTTTCCGTGACGAAATAACGATCGTCTAACGCGCCGCGAATAAAATTCATGGCAGGCGAGCCAATGAAACCTGCAACAAACATATTCGCCGGTTCGTTATAAACCTGCTTTGGTGCCCCCACCTGCTGAATAATGCCGTCCTTCAGGATGACGATGCGGGTGGCCATCGTCATCGCTTCCGTCTGATCGTGGGTCACGTAAATCATCGTGGTGTTGAGCTTCTGATGCAGCTTGCTGATTTCTGCTCGCATCTGCACGCGAAGCTTGGCATCGAGGTTGGATAACGGCTCATCCATCAGGAAGACACCCGCTTCACGCACAATCGCCCTGCCTAACGCCACGCGCTGGCGCTGTCCTCCCGACAATGCGCCTGGTTTACGCTTCAGGTATTCACGCAATCCCAATATTTGAGCCGCCCAGTTAACCCGTTCCTCAATGATCGCCGGGGCGATTTTTTGCATTTTCAGGCCAAACGCCATGTTGTCGTAGACCGTCATATGCGGATACAGCGCATAGTTCTGGAAAACCATGGCAATATCGCGGGATTTGGCCGGCACGTCGTTCATGCAAACGCCATCAATTACCAGTTCCCCGGCAGAGATCTCTTCCAGTCCCGCAATCATGCGCAGCGTCGTCGACTTGCCACAACCTGACGGACCGACGAAAACGATAAACTCTTTGTCCTCTATGTCGAGATTGAAATCCTTTACCACATGAACCTGGTTATCATAGATTTTCTGGATATGTTTCAGAGACAATTGCGCCATTGTTAATTCCTTATCAATACGTCCGGGATGCCCAGAAATCGGTCAGGCATTTCCAGGTCAGTTCCCGCGTTGAATGAAGTTGTAATCCCGCATGGTGCAGGCCCGATCCAATCCCAACCGATAGCATTCCCGCGGCGTTGATCGCCTCAACGCCTGCGGGGGCATCTTCAATACCGATGGCCGATTCAGGACGAACCCCCAGACCAGCGCAGGCGGCGAGGAAGATCTCCGGGTCAGGTTTCGAACAGACAATGAGGGAGGCATCGGCACAAAAATCAAAGGCATCCTCAATGCCGAGCGCCGCCAGTATGCGGGGCGCATTCAGGGAAACGGAGGCGAGTCCAATTTTGACCTTCGCCGCCCGAATGTCCGCCAGCACCTCGCGGATGCCCGGCAACAGCGACGCCTCGGTCAACGACGCCAGAGACGCGACGTAGAGTGCATTTTTCTTACCCGCCAGCGCCATGCACTGTTTGTCGTCAACCCCCCCTTCTTTTGAACCGTGTCGCAGGATCCGCTGCAGGGATTCCATGCGGCTAATTCCCTTCAACTCCTCGTTAAACACCTCATCAATAGTGATGCCGATCCCCTGCGCGACCGCGCGCCAGGCGAGGAAGTGCAGATGCGCGGTATCGGTGATGACACCGTCAAGATCGAAAACAACAGCTTCAGGCTTCATGGCTGGCCTCCGTGGTAGCGGTCCCATTACCAGGCGTAAGAAAATCCCTTAAGGGCAGTGCCTGCCGCTCCGTGACGCACAGCGTTTTTCCCCAGAGAGTTAACGTGACGGGTGCGGTGGTATCGATTGTTAGCACGTCTTTTTCAAACGCGAAGCGCATGCGCGCGTTCCGCCAGCGCAGCGGAAAAGCAAGTTTGCGCCAGTGAGCGGGCAGCTTCGGAGCAAGATGCAGTTCCCCTTCTACAATCTGCATACCGGCAAATCCCTGAATCACGCCGGACCAGATTGCGCCGGTGGCGGCAGCGTGAATGCCGTCGTCGCTGCTGTGGGGATCGTCTCCCAGGTCAATGGCGACACCAGCACGCCAGAAAGCATAGGCTCCTTCCGTATCGCCGCAACGGGCCGTCACAATGCCGTGAATGGCCTTGCTCAGCGAAGAGTCATGGATCGTACGAGGCTCGTAGAACGCCAGGTTGGCGGCACATTGCTGCGGCGTAAACCGTTCGGGCAACAGGTAGTTAAGCATCACAACATCGGCCTGCTTAAGGATCTGCATCTCATTCACTTCCGCGCGGGAGTAATCGAGCAGAATGGTCTGCTTCCCCGCTTTCGCTTTATAACGGCTCAAATCGATAGCCGGTTTCGCCATGAAGGTGTCATCCTGTGGGATCACTCCGTCTGCATCGGCTTCCGGTAGCCATAATCTCGCCAGAAACCGGGTGGCATTCTCCGTAAAACGCGTATCTTCACGCCCAAACATGGTCATAAACCGGCATGCACTGGCGACATTGTGCCAGGCCAGATAGTTGGTGTAGGCGTTATTGTTCACGTGTTCCGTGTATTCGTCCGGTCCGATCACGTCATGGATTTCCAGACGCCCCTTCACTTCCGTTGCACGCCCCATCCAGAACGCGGCGGTTTCCATCAGCAACGTCAGCCCTTCTTTGCGCATAAAGGCATCGTCCTGCGTTGCCTGCCAGTAGGCGACCACGGCCCAGGCAATATCCGCCACGATATGGTGTTCAGCCAGCGCGGAGGCCACCTTCTGGCGCATGCCCGTTCGGATGTTGATGGCGGCAAATTCCGGCGTCTCTTCCTGACCACTTGCCGCACTCTCCCAGGGGAACAGCGCGCCCGGCCAGCCGTTGCGACGGGCTTTTTCCCGGGCGCCGGCCAGGTTAAGCCAGCGATAGCGCAGCAGACTACGGGCAACCTGCGGACGAGTGAAAAGATGGAAAGGCAACAGGAAAATTTCCGTATCCCAGAAGACGTGGCCTTTATACCCCTCTCCCGTCAGCCCTTTAGCGGCAATGCTGCTTCGCTCATCATGGGCGGGGGTCATGGCGGTCAGATGCCAGATGGCATAGTCCAGCGCTATCTGATCCTGACCTTCCGTCGACTCCACCTCTACCCGGGCGTCGCGCCAGACCTCTTCCCAGACACACGCAGAGCTTTCCAGCAACGCGGCATAGCCCCTCGCGGCACACACGTTGAGATCCGCCAGCGCGCTGCGTGCAAACGACGCCTGCGACAGGGCTTTTTCGCTGCGGTGAGCAACCCAGACGAGTTTATCCAGAGTGACAGTGTCACCCTGAGCAACCATCAGTGAATAGTGCGCCAGCAACCGACGATTTTTGGCGGTGAAGCAGCTATCGCTGTTAGCTGACAGCTGACAAAACGCCGAGATGACAACCTCAGAGCCCCGGTCCTGCGTTTCATAGATACCCTGCAGGTAATGCTGGTCAAACACTCTGACCGACGCTTCATCCAGATGCTGTCTTCCGCTGTTGGTTTGCGTCGCATCAATGCCGGTGTTCAGCACGACCTGCGAGTCGGCATCAAGCGGCGTAATCGAGAATTGCATCGCCGCTAACGGCAACTGATCCAGCGAGACGAAACGGCGGCTCTCCAGACGGTAGCGTTTTCCGTTGGGCGAGCGCCAGACGACGCTGCGCCGGAGTTCGCCATTGGCAAACGCCAGCTCGCGTTGCCAGGCGAGGATCTCGCCTGAAAGCAGCGTAAAATTCACCCCATCCAGTTCAATATCCATACCGGTGATATCTGGCAGGTTGATCAGTTCCGTGGTCTCGTGACGACCCGCCTGATGATAAAGCCCGGCAAGATACATGCCTCTGGTTTGCCGGGTGTACTCTTCTTCATGCGTCGCGCGGATCCCCATGTAGCCATTACCGCAGGCCATGATGGAGGCGTATTTATTCAGGCTGTGGGGACAAAAGCCCGGATCGGTTAAGACAGAGACGTTTAGCATAATGAGACGCTTTCTCCTGTTTCTGCCGACTCATACAGCGCGGCGACAAGCTGCTGGATAACCAGCCCCTGTTCTGCATCGGCGATCGTTACGGGTTCCCCCAGCACATGACGGACAAAGGCATCCATACTGCGTAAATGGCGCCGATCGTCCGCCTCTTCTCGCTGGGTGAGGGTATGTAAAACACCAGCGTCGTCGTGATAAATGTGGGCCGGGAAAAGCGTGGCCCCTGCCTTTTCACCGCAGAATGTGACGTTCATGATCGATTGCTCACGGATATTCAGCGCAAACGAGGTGTCCAGACGCAGAATGCCGCCGTTGCAAAACTCAATGGTGCCGAACAGGGCATCTTCAACGGTAAACTGAGCGGGATCCCACGTGCCAAACTGGCCGCTGCTTTTGCGGTTTCCCAGCCTCTGGAAGCTGTGCGCTGTCACCCGTTTAACCGCCGGGAACCCCAGCACGTACATCGCGGCATCCAGCATATGGATACCAATATCAATCAGCGGTCCACCGCCCTGTAGCGATTTGTTGGTAAAGACGCCCCAGCCCGGCACCCCACAGCGCCGCAGCGCCTGCGCCGTGGTGAAATAAATTTCACCCAATGCGCCGTTCATCACGGCCTCACGCACCTGTTGCGTATCCAGTGCGAAACGATGGTGAAAATCATACGCCAGTACTTTTCCCGCCTTACGCGCAGCGATGCGCATCTGGTCGGCCTCTTGTGGCGTCATGGCAGGCGGCTTTTCGCACATCACATGGCAGCCGGCTTCCAGCGCGGCCATCACGTGCTCAAAGTGAAACCGGTTAGGCGAACAGACGCTCACCACATCCGGCTTAACCGCTTCGAGCATCTCCCGCACATCCTGCCAGACAGAGGGGATGGCATGACGTTCCGCAAACGCCTGTGCCTGTTCAGGGTGGCTATCCATCACAGCCACCATCTGAACATCACTGCGTGTGGCGTAATACGAGGCATGCACTTTTTCCGCGACCTGCCCGGCGCCAATAATGGCGACGCGCAGGCACGAAGGTGTAGAGGGACTCATCACGCTCGTCATCCTTAGCATTCACGCAAATAAGTGAGTGAGTCCTGGTACGCCTGAGCCGGGTCGTCGGCACGAACACGGCACTCATACACCACATAGCCCTGATAATTATCAGCACGCAGCTGATCGAACAGGCTGGCAAAATCGAGGCTACCGCTTCCCGGCTGATAACGATGATTATCGGCAATATGGACGTGACCAAGCAGATCGCGGTTGCGATGCAGCGCCTCCGTCAGCGAATCTTCTTCGATATTCATATGGTAGAAATCGCCGATGATCTGTACGTGCTTCAGCGCGTTCTCTTCGATATAACGACGCGCGTCCGCCAGGGTATTGATCATGTGATCCTGATAGCGGTTCAGGGGTTCCAGGTAGACTGTTGTTCCGGTACGCCCCGCCACCTCATCCAGCCAGCGCAGCGAAGCACTCACCGCGTTGCGGTCGCCTTCGAGGCTGCGTGGGGAGGTCATCGGTGGCAGGCGGAAGGTAAACATTCCCCAGGCTGCAGGCACGATAATGCCCTTGCCTCCTACCTCTGCCAGGGCCTCCAGAATACGTTCAATCTGTTTTAACCCGTTCAGCCGACGCTCTTCGATGAAGTCGCCAATCCAGCCATCGTATCCCCCACATGCTGTCGTCACCGGCAGGCCAGTGGCGTTGATCGCGGCTTTTACCTCATCAAGTTTTTCTACCAGCAGTTTGCCGTCAATTTCATAGCCATCAAAACCCATCGCTTTGATGTACTGGAACTTCTCCAGAATCGGGGTTGGGAAAAAGGCCTGGTTTTGGGTTGCGATTTTCATTGGTGCTCTCCTTTGCTTAAAAAGTGACGCCCATTTTGATGCTCAGTTCAGGGTGCTGATCGACATACTGCATGTAGCTTTCAGCGCTGGTGGTAAAAGTGACAACCGGGTCGATCAGGTCCTCGCAGTTGAGATAACCGTTCATCAGCAGCTCCCAGCAGGTTTCCTCAATGCGTTTGCGGTTCCAGCGCGGGTAATCCGGATTGGGTTCGCTGCAGGCGCGCGAAAAGACGATCTTCGCGTTATTGAAATGTGCTTCGCGACCGAGGTTGAAGCCTTCTGCGAACGGTTTCGCGAAGGCGACGTAGGAGATAGTGCCGCCGTAGGCGAGTCCGCGTAGCGCAGACTGCAGTGCATCAGCAAAGCCGCTGGTTTCGATGATCACATCCGCACCCTGCTTCCCGGTCAGCTTTTTGATCTCCAGGCCGACGTCCGTACCGACTGGATTAAGGCAGTGGTCTGCCCCATGACGGCGGGCAATCTCGCAACGGTGGGCGATAGGATCGACACCGATGACGATTGACGCGCCGGCTTTTTTCGCCAGCTGGATCGCAATCTGGCCAATGGCCCCAAGCCCGACCACGACCACAAAATCCCCGACCCGTACGTTGGCATCGCGTACGCCGCTCATGGCGAACTGTGCCGGATCGTAGCAAACGGCATTTTTCCAGGACGCGCCCTGCGGCATTTTACGCAGCTTGTAGTTATTGACCGCGTTAACAATGACCGTCTCCTGCAGCGGCCCATAGCAGCAGACGCTGTCGCCTGGCTGGTATTCCGTCACGTCAGCACCACATTCAATAATGTCGCCAACAATCATATTGCCCAGCTGGAACTTACCGAATTCGATCCCCCGGGCTGCACCGGCTTCACGCGGCGTGAACATCTGCCACTCCGCGTTGAACTCTTCATCAATAAACGGGCTTGCGGCGCGGAAATCCACAACTTCGGTGCCGTGTTTCGGTGCGCCAAAGCGGGCACGAATTTTCACTTCATGGACAGCAACCGGACGATCTTCATACTCCACCAGCGCCGCCACACGAGGCGCCATTGCAACTAACTTTTTCATGACTTGCTCCTGGGAAAAAATACTGATCGCCTCAGCCCTTAACGCCGCCGGCGGTCAAACCACTTTTAATAAAACGTTCTGATAATGCGTACATGATGACCACCGGAAGTGCCGTCACCAGCGATGCCGCCATCATGCGACCCCAGATATAATCTGGCGTGCTAAAGAGGGTGTTCAGCCCGACCGGCAGAGTGAAATTGCTGGCACTCGAGAGGAAAATGGAGGCAAACAGATAGTCGTTCCACGCCACCATGAAGCAGTAGACAAAGACCGACACGAGACCGGAAATCGCCAGCGGCACGGTGATGCGAAAGATGATCTGCAGACGATTCAGACCGTCCATCATCGCCGCCTCTTCAATTTCGTCCGGAATGGTGTCGAAATAGCTGCGCAGCATGAAGACGGCAGTGGGCAACGTCTGGGTCACCATGGTGACGATCAGCGCCAGTTCTGTGTCATAAATGCCGAGCGCGGCGATGATTTTGAACAACGGTACGACCAGCAAAATCCCGGAGAACATGTAGACGGTGTAGAAGCTCGCATTGATCGTCGCGCGTCCTTTAAAACGCAGTTTGGACAAGGCGTAAGCCCCGAGCGTACCGAGAAATACGGCAATCACCGATGAGATCAATGACACCACCATGCTGTTTCTGAAGTAGTCCACAAACGGGAAAATCAGCGGGTTGAAAATGTCGACGTAATGCTGCAACGTCCACTCCTGCGGCAATATGGTCGGGTGCAGGGATATCGCCTCTTTTGCACTTTTGAACGACGTCATCAACATCACGAAAAACGGGAACAGTGTGATGACAAGAAACAGCAGCAGCCCCAGATAAAAACCAATACGGCCCAGTACGCGTTTATTTGTTGCCATTGAGGTTTACCCTTTTTCTGGTCAGCAGGATCACCGCGAAGATGATCACGAACAGCACGACGGAGATCGCGGCAGCTTTACCCAAATCATTGAAAGCGAAAGCCGTTTTGTAGAGATAGACGCCCAAAATATCGACCTTGGTCGTCAGCAGGTAGACATCCGCGAACATGTAGAACATCCAGATAGTGCGGAGCGTGACCACCGTCGCCAGCACCGGCATAATCGCGGGCAGCGTGACGATACGAAAACGCTGCCAGGCATTGGCACCGTCCATTTCCGCGGCTTCATACAGCGATTTATCAATGGTCTGTAAAATCGCGAGAAACGAAATGAACGCGTACGGGAAGTAACGCCAGATGGCGAACAACACTACCAGCACAAAACTGCTACCTGGATTGTCGAACCACAGCGGCGCCTGGTCATACAGATGCAGCAGATCAACACCCAGATAGTTCACAATCCCGTAGCCGTTGTTGAACATGTATTTCCAGGCAAACACCAGCGATATGGACGGGGTGACATAGGACAAAATCACCAGCGAACGGGCTGTTTTGCGCAGGCGAAACTCGCGGTTAAAGAAAAGGGCAACGGCCAGCCCCAGCACCGTACTCCCCATCACAACCAGTGCGGTGTACCAGAACGTCATCCACAGCGAATGCCAGAAAGCGGCATCACTGAGAATGCGAATGTAATTGTCCAGTCCGACAAACACGGCGCTGATGCGCGGGTTAAGCGGCAAACGTAAAAAGCTGATTTCAATGTTGGAAATCATCGGCCAGGCCACCAGGCCCCCCAGCAAAATCAGGCTGGGGGCCAACAGCAGCATGGCGAAAGGCATATCTGAACGACCAGAAAACAACGTCTTCATAATTTCCTTCCGCAAAGCGCTCCTATCGTTGTGACATCAGGTCAGTCAGTTGCTTCTGGCTGCTGCTCAACGTCGCGCGGAGATCGTGTTGCCCCACCGTGACGTTATGCACCATGGAACTGATAATCCCGGACCCCGTCACATCCCCCATGCGAGTGAAGTTTTTGTCCCCCACTGCGCCAAACACCTGGACATTCGGGAACTGCGCGATCAGTTCGTAAGGCAGTTGCCCAAAGGCTTTAATCACATCATTGTTTTTCCAGGTATCGGTGCCGACGACTAGTTTGTTCACCGGCAATGCCGCGCCAGGCGACATCATTACCCAGTCCGTTGCCTGTTGGGCCTGTTCCATCCAGGTGACAAACTTCTCTGCGGCTTTCGTTTCGTCGTCAGTCTGACCGGCGGTGATCGTCAGGGAGGTGACCATGCCGTAGACGGCAGATGACTTTTCTGTTGGCACAACAAAGCCGAGGTTGGCCGGGTTTCCGTCTTTAAAGACCGCCGGCAGGATGTAGGTGGAGTAAACGGCCATGGGGGCAGAACCGTTCATGAAGGCATCTTTGATCTCCATGACATCGTTTGAGCCAGGCATGGTGGTCGCGGCCAGCGCTTTATAAAACGCCAGAGCGCCCGCCATTTCAGGGGTATCGATATTGATATTCCCTTTTGCATCAAAAACGTTCGCGCCACCGGAAAGTGCAAACTGCGAGAATGCCTGCTCGGTCATCACGCTTTCTGCGGTGGGCAGCGCAATGCCGTAATGTTTTTTGGCCGGGTCGTTCAGGCGCTGGCTGGCGTTAAGCAGCTGTTCCCAGTTATGCGGCTCGTCAATACCCGCCGCGGCAAGCACATCTTTGTGGTACCAGACACCGGACAGCCAGGCGCTGATCGGCACCCCCGTCCAGGCAGAACCGTCCTCCGTACGAACAACACGCAAGATGCCGTCATAGAAGGTGTTTTCACCGACCGCCTTGATGGCATCGCCGATCGCCTTGCGATCCAGCAGTTGTTCCTTGTCCATCACCTTCGCGTAGTCGTGGCTGACTTCAATCACCTCAGGCAGTGCGCCGGTTCTGGCCAGCGTAATCACTTTGGTGTTATAGGCATCTTCTTCTACCGGCACCTGTTTTACGGTAATGCCAGGGTTCTCTTTCTCGAATTTTTCGATCAGTTTCGTAATAATCGCCTGACGCTCCTGCTCAACCGACGAGTGCATGAACTCGATGGTGACAGCAGACGGTTTGTCATCCTTGCACCCTGATAACAAGGCGCACGAAACCAGTGCTGAGATCAGCACAATTCGGGGCATTTTCATGTTTAAGGTCCTTTTTTAGTTTTCTTTAATCCACAACACCTGCCATGGAGTTAGGGTTAGCGTTGTATCGGTAATAGCATTTCCGGCGATCAAATCCCTGCCAACTGAAATATCGGATTGAACCGTTTGTGCACGTTCGCTGAAATTAAATATTGCGGTTATTTTTTCACCCGACACCGCAACGCGAGTAATTTTTAAAATAGCGTTTCCTGATGTACTAAAATACGCTTCACTGTCAGGATGGAATGCTTTTTCCATCCGTCGCAGCGCAATTAACCGGCTTAACGCGGAATAGACCTGATATCGCAAACTGTTTTTATTTTCCAACGCATCATCAATTTGGCCTGCAACATATTTCTCTCGATTAATCGCACGGTTGTATCCCAGGCGCCTAACCCCTTCATAATCATTACGCGACCCCAGAACACTCTGAATATAAACCGCAGGCACCCCCGGAAAACTTAACAGCACGGCGTGCGCCAGAATAAAACGGGCCACGCGTTGATTATCATCACAATCACGCGCACTTAATGCATCCAGATAGGTTACGTTAATTTCATAAGGACTTCGGGTACCATCCGGGTTATTTTTCCAGTTAACCAGCGCCCCTTCGTGCTGAAGTTTTTCAACCAGGGAGAGGATCTCTGATTCGGGTAAAATTCCCCGTAACGGATTAAGGCCAATCCCGTCATGCGAGGCCAGGAAGTTGAACCAGGTGGTGTTCGTGGAGGGCAGCGTTAACGAAGCAGCCCACTCACTGAGAACACGAACATCCTGACTATGCACCGCATGCAGTACCAGCGGAGGCAGCGAGAACTGGTAAACCATCTGCGCTTCATTTTCACCGTTCCCAAAGTAAGAGATGTTGTCTTGATGTGGAACATTGGTCTCCGTGATGATCACCGTGCCAGGTGCAACGACGTCGGTAATGGCACGGAAGAGCTGAATGAGGAGATGCGTTTGTTCAAGGTGGATGCAGCATGTTCCGGGCGTTTTCCACATAAACCCAACGGCATCCAGACGGATGTAACACGCCCCTTCAATCAGGTAATGCAGCAGCACGTCTACCATCGCAATCAGCACCTGCGGCGAGGCGAAATTGAGATCGACCTGGTCGTCACTGAAGGTGGTCCACAGATGGCGTACGCTGCCATCATGAAGCGTGAAAGGTGTAAGAAGCGGTAATGCGCGCGGACGCGTTACGGTGGAGAGGTCAGTTTGAGGATCGACAGCAATAAAGAAATCGTCGTATTCTGGGGTTTGTTTAAGATAATTAGCAAACCATTTGCTTTTGGCTGACATGTGGTTACAGACAAAATCAAACATCAAACTGGTTGACTGTTTTAATTCGGCAACGTCTCGCCATGTTCCTGTTTCAGGTGCAACTTCATGATAATCAATGACAGAAAAACCGTCGTCCGAAGACCATGGGTAAAAAGGTAAGAGATGGACGTGAGAAAAAGAAGCAGAAAGCCATTTATTATAAAAACGTGTAAAAACAGGAAGTGCCTTCCCCCCTTCTGCCGAAAACTGATCGGCATAGGTAATCAGAACAACATCATTTTCATCCCAATCCGTTTTACGCGTTTCCGTAATAACAGAAGCGGCCTTTCCGATATTTTCCAGTAGCGCATTGAGCTGGGCATCAGAAAACATTTCCCCGTAAATACGATTAATAAGTTCTTTAATTTTTGCGTTCACTTTATTTTCCATGGTAGCGGTCCCACGGATGGCAATCTACTCCCATGAAAAATATCTGTCAACGGACCGGGAGGCAGAAAAAGGGCATTGCAAAGCAGCTCAACGCAGTATTGTGAGCTGCCGCAAAGAAAGAATGGGGAAAAGCGAAAATAGCGTTAACTGTCGCCAGCCCTGCTCACGAAAGAGAAAGGCCAACGCGAGGGGGCATTACCGGGTGAAATAACGGCGTGAAAGCCGTTTTGCAACGTTTTGCAACAGCGGTTCGAGTGCCACGGCCAGCACCATTCTGACCGGCTTGCGGGCAACCGATTTAATCGCCCACCCCGCTACCCCAGCCGGACCGTAACGTAACGCGGTCATCAGGACCAGCTTACCTGCGATTTTCAGGCCGGGTTTTACCTTCTGACCGGCCTGTTGCCAGTGTTGTTTCATCTCTTTTCTCTCTTAAAGCTGACGGAAACGACTTCTCAGCGTAAAGGTATCGGATGTGACATAACGTTCCATTTCCCGTAACCGCTTCTCACCGGCGGCGAGTTGCTCATCCACAGCATTGAGGAGATCGCTGCTGGTGGGAGCCCCTTCCGCAGCCAGTTCCCCTTCCGGCATCGGGTCGAGGACAAACGACAGGATGATGTACGCCACCAGGGTAATAAATGCCAGACCGAAGAAGATCGACAGCACGGTGACCACGCGGACCAGTTTTACCGGGACATCAAGATAATGGGCCAGCCCGGCACAAACGCCTCGCACCATGCCCTGCTGCGGAATACGCCACAACTTTTTGTTCAGATTCAGTCCAGACATTAACGATCCCTCCAGTTTGGGTGTTCGGCATCGAGAATGGCTTCCAGCGCCTGAATGCGTTCGCGCATTCTGTTCGCCTCCTCGGAGAGCTGTGCCAGACGCTGTTGTTCACTCTGGGAAAGTTCGCCCCGTGAAGAACGGTTGCTGTAGTGCAGCCAGAGCCATATCGGCAATACGAACAGCACGAAAATAGTCAGGGGAATGGCCAGAAAAAGCGCGCTCATGTGTACTCCTTGTCTTACGAGGCGGCACACTCAGGTGCCGCAGGCATTATTATTGGTTATCTTGCTTCACTTTGGCTTTCAGTGCCGCCAGTTGCTCGCTGATTTCATCATCGGCTTTCAGATCGGCGAACTGTTGATCCAGCGACTTCTGCTTGCCGATGCTGTGACTTTCGGCTTCCGCTTCCATCTGGTCGATACGACGTTCAAACGATTCAAAACGCGCCATCGCCTCATCAAGTTTGCCGCTGTCCAGTTGACGACGCACGTCGCGGGAAGAGCTCGCGGCCTGGTGACGCAAAGTCAGCGCCTGCTGACGCGCCCGCGTTTCGCTCAGTTTGTTTTCAAGCTCACCGATCTCTTTCTTCATTCGGCTGAGTGTGTCATCCACCAGCGTCACTTCATGCTCAAGAGTCGCCACCAGCTCTGCCAGCTTCTGTTTTTCAATCAACGCCGCACGGGCCAGATCTTCTTTGTCCTTACGCAGCGCGAGCTCCGCTTTCTCCTGCCATTCGTTCAGTTGAGCGGTAGCCTGCTCAATACGACGCGTAAGCTGTTTTTTCTCCGCCAGCGCACGGGCGGAGGTAGAACGCACTTCAACCAGCGTGTCTTCCATCTCCTGAATCATCAGGCGTACCAGTTTCTGCGGATCTTCCGCTTTCTCAAGCAGCGAGTTGATGTTGGCGTTCACGATGTCGGCAAAACGAGAAAAAATACCCATAATCGAATCCTCATAGTTCTGTTATCGGGCGATGCCCTGCTGTACAGATAATACAAAACCCGTGCCAGTTTTTTATCTTATTGATTTTCATGAGCCTGATTGCTTTTCAGGCAACGCGCAACTATGCTTACCTGGTGAATATCGCTAAGGAGTGGTTAATTTCATCATGCCTGGATACAAAGACAATTTACTCGGTGAAGCCAACAGTTTTCTGGAAGTGCTGGAACAGGTCTCCCGCCTTGCGCCGCTCAATAAACCGGTGCTCATCATCGGTGAACGCGGAACCGGAAAGGAGCTGATAGCCAATCGTCTGCATTATTTGTCCGGGCGCTGGGATGGCCCCTTCATTTCCCTTAACTGCGCGGCGCTCAATGAAAATTTGCTCGATAGCGAGCTCTTCGGCCATGAAGCGGGCGCGTTTACCGGCGCCCAGAAGCGCCATCCCGGACGCTTTGAGCGCGCCGACGGTGGCACGCTGTTTCTCGACGAACTGGCCACCGCGCCGATGCTGGTGCAGGAAAAACTGCTGCGCGTGATTGAGTACGGCGAGCTGGAGCGCGTCGGCGGCAGCCAGCCGTTGCAGGTCAATGTGCGCCTGGTCTGCGCTACCAACGCCAACCTGCCGGAAAGGGTCGCGGAGGAAAAATTCCGTGCCGATCTGCTTGACCGGCTGGCTTTTGACGTCGTTCAGCTTCCCCCGCTGCGCGAGCGGCGAAGCGACATCATGCTGCTGGCAGAACAGTTTGCTATCCAGATGTGCCGTGAACTGGGTCTGCCACTGTTCCCCGGATTTAGCGACTATGCCCGGGAGACGCTGCTTGCTTATCACTGGCCGGGAAATATCCGCGAGCTGAAAAACGTCGTCGAGCGTTCCGTCTATCGCCACGCCAGCAGCGAGACGGAGCTGGACAACATTATTATCGATCCTTTTCAGCGCAGCGCACCCCCGGTATCCGCCCCGTCGTTGTCAGCCAATGCGCCCACCCTTCCCCTGGATTTACGTCAGTTCCAGCACGACCAGGAGCAACAGCTGCTGGAGCAAAGCCTGAAGGCAGCAAAATATAACCAGAAACGGGCGGCTGAACTGCTGGGTCTGACCTACCATCAGTTAAGGGCATTGCTCAAAAAGCATCAAATGCGCTGACAATATCAGCACTTACCCGCAGACATTTTTACGAAGCAGGCGTAAGTGCGATACACTTTGCAGATCGAACCTAAAAACCTTAAAAATTATGCGTCTGGTTTTATCGTCCTTTTTTGCACTCGGTCTGTTCAGCAGCCTGGCCTTTGCTGCGCCCGGGCAAACGCCGCAGCCTGACATTCGAGACAGCGGCTTCGTCTATTGCGTCAGTGGCCAGGTGGACACCTTCAACCCGCAAAAAGCGGGCAGCGGCCTGATTGTCGATACCCTCGCCGCCCAGCTTTACGATCGGCTGCTTGATGTCGATCCTTACACCTACCGTCTGGTCCCCGAGCTGGCGGAGAGCTGGGAAGTATTGGATAACGGCGCAACCTACCGTTTTCATCTTCGTGATGATGTGGCGTTTCAGCGCACGCCGTGGTTTACCCCCACGCGCAAGCTGAACGCGGACGATGTGGTCTTTACGTTCCAGCGTATCTTTAACCGCAATCACCCGTGGCATAACGTCAACGGCAGCAACTTCCCCTATTTCGACAGCCTGCAGTTTGCCGACACTGTTAAGAGCGTGCGCAAGCTGGATAACCGGACGGTTGAATTTACGCTGACCCGACCGGATGCCTCCTTCCTCTGGCACCTGGCGACTCACTATGCGTCCGTTATGTCGGCCGAATACGCGGCGAAGCTGACGAAAAAAGATCGTCAGGAGCTGCTCGATCGCCAGCCGGTCGGCACCGGTCCATTCCAGCTGGCCGAATACCGCGCCGGGCAATATATTCGTCTGCAGCGCCACGAACATTTCTGGCGCGGCACGCCGCTGATGCCGCAGGTGGTGGTCGATCTGGGTTCCGGCGGGACGGGGCGTCTGTCAAAACTGCTCACCGGTGAGTGTGATGTGCTCGCCTGGCCTGCTGCTAGCCAGCTCACCATTTTGCGCGACGACCCGCGCCTGCGTCTGACGTTACGTCCCGGCATGAACATTGCTTATCTGGCCTTCAACACCGATAAGCCGCCGTTGACTAACCCTGCCGTTCGTCATGCGCTGGCGTTGGCGATCAACAACCAGCGCCTGATGCAGTCGATCTACTACGGCACCGCGGAAACCGCCGCTTCAATTTTACCGCGCGCCTCGTGGGCCTACGACGGTGAGGCTAAAATTACGGAATACAATCCGGCAAAAGCGCGCGAACAGTTGAAGGCGCTGGGCGCGGAAAACCTCACGCTGCAACTTTGGGTGCCTACCAGTTCCCAGGCGTGGAACCCGAGCCCGCTCAAGACCGCCGAGCTGCTGCAGGCGGATATGGCGCAGGTCGGCGTGAAGGTGATCATCGTACCGGTAGAGGGCCGTTTCCAGGAGGCGCGCCTGATGGACATGAATCATGATTTAACCCTGACCGGCTGGGCCACCGACAGTAACGATCCGGACAGTTTCTTCCGTCCGTTGCTAAGCTGTGCGGCGATAAACTCGCAGACCAACTACGCCCACTGGTGTCACCGGGAGTTTGACGCCGTGCTGCAAAAAGCGCTGGCTTCCCAACAGCTGGCTTCCCGCATCGACGCGTATGATGAAGCGCAGAAGATCCTCGCGCAGGAGCTGCCGGTGCTGCCGCTGGCCTCCTCCCTGCGTCTGCAGGCCTATCGTTATGATATTAAAGGCCTGGTGCTGAGTCCTTTCGGCAACGCCTCGTTCGCCGGCGTGTCGCGTGAAAAAGAACAAGAGGTGAAAAAACCATGATTATTTTTACCTTACGTCGGCTCCTGTTGCTGCTGGTGACGCTCTTTTTCCTGAACTTTGTCGGCTTCAGCCTGAGCTATTTCACGCCGCATGCCCCGCTCCAGGGCTCTTCCCTGTGGGATGCCTGGCTCTTCTGGTTTAACGGTCTGCTGCACTGGGATTTTGGCGTGTCCAGCATTAACGGACAGCTGATTTCCGAGCAGTTAAAAGAGGTCTTCCCGGCCACGATGGAGCTGTGCATTCTGGCCTTCGGCTTTGCCCTGATGGTTGGCATTCCCGTGGGGATGTTAGCCGGCATTTATCGCAACAAATGGCAGGATAAGTTTATCAGTGCGCTGGCCCTGCTAGGCTTCTCCATCCCGGTCTTTTGGCTGGCGCTGCTGCTGACGCTTTTCTTCTCGCTGACAATGGGCTGGTTGCCGGTCTCAGGCCGTTTTGACCTGCTTTACACGGTGAAAACGGTGACGGGCTTTGCGATTGTTGACGCATGGCTCTCCGATTCCGTGTGGCGCGATGAGATGATCGTGAGCGCCCTGCGCCATATGGTACTGCCGGTGCTGACCCTGGCGGTGGCACCAACGACCGAAGTGATCCGCCTGATGCGTCTGAGTACCATCGAGGTGTTTGACCAGAACTATGTTAAAGCCGCCGCGACGCGCGGGTTGTCGCGCCTGACCATCCTGCGTCGCAACGTCCTGCATAACGCCCTGCCGCCGGTAATCCCACGTCTGGGATTACAGTTTTCCACCATGCTCACGCTGGCCATGATCACCGAGATGGTCTTTAGCTGGCCCGGGCTGGGACGGTGGCTGATTAACGCTATCCGCCAGCAGGACTACGCGGCGATTTCGGCTGGAGTGATGGTGATTGGTTCGCTGGTGATCATTGTGAACGTGTTGTCCGATATTCTGGGTGCCATGGCCAACCCATTGAAGCATAAGGAATGGTATGCCTTACGATAGCGTATACAGTGAAAAGCGCACGCCCGGTGTGCTGCGTACCGTGTGGCGTAAATTCTACGGCGACACCACGGCCATGATCGGCCTTTATGGCTGCGCCGGTCTGGTAGTGCTTTGCATTTTTGGTTCGTGGTTTGCGCCTTATGGTATCGATCAGCAGTTCCTTGGCTATCAGCTGCTGCCGCCTTCCTGGTCGCGTTACGGTGAAGTCTCCTTCTTCCTGGGAACAGACGATCTCGGACGTGACGTGCTAAGCCGCCTGCTGAGCGGTGCTGCCCCTACCGTGGGCGGGGCGTTTGTGGTGACGTTTGCGGCAACGATCTGTGGGCTGGCGCTGGGTATTTTTGCGGGCTCCACCCATGGTCTGCGTTCGGCGGTGCTTAACCACATTCTCGATACGCTGCTCTCGATCCCCTCTCTGCTGCTGGCGATCATTGTGGTTGCCTTTGCCGGTCCGCACCTGTCGCATGCCATGTTCGCCGTCTGGCTGGCGATTCTGCCCCGCATCGTGCGCTCGGTTTACAGCATGGTGCATGATGAGCTGGAGAAAGAGTATGTCGTCGCAGCCCGTCTGGACGGCGCAACGACCTTCAATATTCTGTGGTTTGCCGTTTTGCCTAACATTGCCGCCGGGCTGGTCACCGAGATCACCCGCGCCCTGTCGATGGCGATTCTGGACATCGCTGCGCTTGGCTTCCTCGACCTCGGCGCGCAGTTGCCGTCTCCTGAATGGGGCGCGATGCTCGGGGACGCGCTGGAATTAATCTACGTTGCGCCGTGGACGGTGATGCTGCCGGGTGCGGCCATTATGGTGAGCGTGCTGCTGATTAACCTGCTGGGCGACGGTATTCGCCGTGCAATTAACGCGGGGGTGCAATAATGCCGCTTCTTGATATTCGCAACCTCACCATCGAATTCAAAACCGGTGAAGGCTGGGTTAAAGCCGTCGATCGCATCAGCATCACCCTTGCTGAGGGTGAAATTCGTGGGCTGGTGGGGGAATCTGGCTCGGGGAAAAGCCTGATTGCCAAGGCCATTTGCGGCGTGGCAAAAGATAACTGGCGCGTGACCGCAGACCGTATGCGCTTTGATGATATCGACCTGCTGCGCCTCTCCCCGCGCGAGCGGCGTAAGCTGGTCGGGCATAACGTCTCGATGATTTTCCAGGAGCCGCAGTCCTGTCTCGACCCGTCCGAACGCGTGGGCAAACAGCTGATGCAGAACATTCCCGGCTGGACCTACAAAGGCCGCTGGTGGCAGCGCATTGGCTGGCGCAAGCGTCGCGCCATCGAGCTGCTGCACCGCGTCGGGATCAAAGATCATAAAGATGCGATGCGCAGCTTCCCCTATGAGCTGACCGACGGTGAATGTCAGAAAGTGATGATTGCCATCGCGCTGGCCAATCAGCCGCGCCTGTTGATTGCGGATGAACCCACAAACGCGATGGAGCCCACGACACAGGCACAAATTTTCCGCCTGCTGTCGCGCCTCAACCAGAATAACAACACCACCATTTTGCTGATCAGCCATGACCTGCAAATGCTCAGCAAATGGGCGGATAAAATTGATGTGATGTACTGCGGGCAAACGGTCGAAACCGCGCCGAGTGAAGACCTGATCACCGCGCCGCATCATCCGTATACGCAGGCGCTTATCCGCGCGATTCCGGATTTTGGCAGTGCCATGCCGCACAAGAGCCGCCTGAATACCCTGCCAGGGGCGATTCCGCTGCTGGAATCCTTGCCGATAGGCTGCCGTCTGGGGCCGCGATGTCCCTACGCGCAGCGCAAGTGCATTGAAACGCCGCGTCTGACGGGGGCTAAAAACCATCTTTATGCCTGTCATTTCCCGCTGAACATGGAGAGAGAGTGAAATGGTCGAAACCTTGCTGGAAGTCCGCAACCTGAGTAAGACCTTTCGCTATCGTACGGGGCTGTTTCATCGTCAGACGGTCGAAGCGGTAAAACCCCTGAGCTTTACCCTGCGTGAAAAACAGACCCTGGCGATCATCGGTGAGAACGGTTCCGGCAAATCCACGCTGGCAAAAATGCTGGCGGGAATGGTCGAACCGACCGACGGTGAAGTGCTGATTGACGATCATCCGCTGGCGTTCGGCGATTACTCTTTCCGCAGCCAGCGCATCCGCATGATTTTCCAGGATCCGTCGACCTCGCTCAATCCACGCCAGCGCATTTCGCAGATCCTCGATTTTCCGCTGCGTCTGAACACTGACCTTGAGCCGGAGGCGCGCCGCAAGCGCATCGTTGAAACCCTGCGTATGGTTGGGCTGTTACCGGATCACGAAAGTTACTATCCCCATATGCTGGCTCCCGGCCAGAAACAGCGTCTGGGTCTGGCGCGTGCGCTGATTTTGCGACCGAAAGTGATCATTGCCGACGAAGCGCTTGCCTCGCTGGATATGTCGATGCGCTCGCAGTTGATTAACCTGATGCTGGAATTGCAGGAAAAACAGGGTATCTCTTATATCTACGTGACCCAGCATCTGGGGATGATGAAACACATCAGCGATCAGGTGCTGGTCATGCACCAGGGGGAAGTTGTTGAGCGCGGCAGTACGGCGGATGTGATGGCCTCCCCGCTCCATGAACTGACAAAACGACTGATTGCCGGTCATTTCGGTGAAGCATTGACGGCTGATGCGTGGCGAAAAGACCGATAAGCGCGCATTGAAAGAGTGGTCGGATTAACTAAGCACGCGACACGTGATATTATCGCCGCGTTTTAACGACGATTGTCCCGATATGATGACAATCGGCACAACAATGAATATAAGGATTAAAGCTATGGGTTTTCTTTCCGGTAAGCGCATTCTGGTAACTGGCGTTGCCAGCAAACTGTCCATCGCATACGGCATCGCACAGGCAATGCATCGCGAAGGCGCTGAGCTGGCGTTCACCTACCAGAACGACAAGCTGAAAGGCCGTGTTGAAGAGTTTGCCGCGCAGCTGGGTTCCAGCATTGTGCTGGAATGTGACGTTGCACAAGACGAGAGCATCGACGGCATGTTTGCTGAACTGGCAAAAGCATGGCCGAAATTCGACGGTTTCGTTCACTCCATCGGCTTCGCACCTGGCGACCAGCTGGACGGCGACTACGTGAATGCGGTAACCCGCGATGGCTTCAAAATCGCACACGACATCAGCTCCTACAGCTTCGTGGCGATGGCAAAATCCTGCCGCGCGATGCTGAACCCGGGCGCAGCCCTGCTGACCTTGTCTTACCTGGGCGCAGAACGCGCTATCCCTAACTACAACGTGATGGGTCTGGCTAAAGCGTCTCTGGAAGCAAACGTACGCTACATGGCGAACGCAATGGGTCCTGAAGGCGTGCGCGTTAACGCCATCTCTGCAGGTCCTATCCGCACCCTGGCCGCTTCCGGTATTAAAGATTTCCGTAAAATGCTGGCACACTGCGAAGCGGTTACCCCGATTCGTCGTACCGTTACCATTGAAGATGTGGGTAACTCTGCAGCATTCCTGTGCTCTGACCTTTCCGCGGGTATCTCCGGCGAAGTGGTTCACGTTGACGGCGGCTTCAACATTGCTGCAATGAACGAGCTGGAAATTAAATAAGCTGTGACTCTCTTCCCGCCCGGGAAGAGAGTATTTCTCCCCGCGTCACCCCTTCGTTATTCCGTTCTGCTATTTGTTATCACCTAACAATATTTTTCCCTTTATCAGCCTTACGCCAGGATATTGATCGCCATTTTGAGATCAAGGAACGCACATGGAACAACGCCGTTTTTCCGGCAAAGGCCACTGGTACCACGAAACCCAGTCAAACCACGCGCAGACGGATGTTCTGCCCCTGGTGCCCGAAGCCGCTAACGTCGACGATCGTTTTTTGCTCGATTTAGCCTTGCCTGATGAGATTGTCGCCGCCTGTTCTGGCTGGCTTACCCCTGCCAGAGCCTTATGTCACCTGCTGTTTCCGCTCTCGATTCCCGTTAACCGCCTGCACACGCTCAGCGCCTACGACAGGCTCAGCACCGCGCTGACGGTCGCACAGGCCTGTGGCGTCCAGCGGCTTTGTAACCACTACGCCGCCCTCCTCGCCCCGCTTCCCGGCCCGGACTCCTCTCGCGAAAGCAACCGACGCCTGGCGCAAATCACGCAGTATGCCCGCCAGCTCGCCAGCTCCCCTGATGTCATTGATGATAAAGCGCAAAACCAGCTGGATGAGGTGGGCCTGTCAATATATGACATTGTGGTGATTAACCAGATTATCGGCTTTATCGGTTTTCAGGCGCGCGTAGTCGCGGTGTTTCAGGCGCTGTTGGGACACCCTGTTCGCTGGTTGCCGGGTCATCATATTCAGCCGCACACCCTGCCCGCGATCCACAGCGCATGGGTGCCGCTGTTACCGGTCGTCGAACTGCGCTATGCGAGTGCGCATCAGCTTGAGTCGTTGTCCCGCTGGCAGGCAGAGCCCGCGCTTGAAGCGCTGACGCCGGTCCTTTGCCATGAGCCGTCGTTGCTCGACCTGACGGGAGAAATCCTGATACATAGCCGGGAAACGATTGCCCTGACCTCCCCTGCGCTATCCGCCGCGGTTGAGTTGCTGACACGTTCACCGGACCGCTTCAGTGCCGCACAGTTTACCCCGCTCACGGATCAAGGACTTTCAGCCGAACACGCCATCGCGCTGCTGACTCAAAGTGCGTTTGAGGGCTGGCTTACGCGTCTGAAAGTCGCGTTGGGTAAAGAGGAATAACCATACTAATTACCCAAAGACCGCTTGCTGAGACAGTGAGAATCGCGTAAAACTGTCAGCCGCTCAATGGCTACGAAAATAGAACATTATGTTTCAGGACAACCCGCTGCTAGCGCAGCTTAAACAGCAACTGCATTCCCAGACGCCGCGTGCAGAAGGGGTCGTAAAAGCCACGGAAAAGGGCTTTGGCTTCCTTGAAGTTGACGCGCAGAAAAGCTACTTCATTCCGCCTCCGCAGATGAAGAAAGTGATGCATGGCGATCGCGTCATGGCCGTCATTCATACCGAGAAGGAACGTGAGTCCGCCGAGCCGGAAGAACTGATTGAACCGTTCCTGACCCGTTTTGTGGGCAAGGTGCAGAGAAAAGACGATCGTCTCTCTGTCGTACCGGATCATCCCCTGCTGAAAGATGCCATTCCGTGCCGTGCTGCCCGTGGTGTTGAGCATGATTTTAAAGACGGTGACTGGGCCGTGGCCGAAATGCGCCGTCATCCGCTGAAAGGCGATCGCGGTTTCTATGCCGAGTTAACCCAGTTCATCACCTTTGGCGCTGACCATTTCGTGCCATGGTGGGTCACCCTCGCGCGCCACAATCTTGAAAAAGAAGCGCCAAATGGCGTGGCGACCGAGATGCAGGACGAAGGTTTGACGCGTCGCGATCTCACCGCCCTGACGTTTGTCACCATCGACAGCGCCAGCACAGAAGATATGGATGACGCGCTCTACGCTGAAGAGAGCGATGACGGCAAACTGCATTTGACGGTTGCCATTGCCGATCCAACAGCCTGGATTGCCGAAGGCAGCAAGCTGGATGACGCGGCGAAGATCCGTGCCTTTACCAACTACCTGCCAGGCTTCAATATTCCGATGCTGCCGCGCGAATTGTCAGACGATCTCTGCTCGCTGCGTCCGGATGAAGTGCGTCCGGTCCTTGCCTGCCGCATGACCATCGCAGCGGATGGTACCATTGAAGACGATATTGAGTTCTTTGCCGCCACCATCGAATCGAAAGCCAAGCTGGTCTACGATAACGTCTCCGACTGGCTTGAAAATACGGGCACCTGGAAACCGGAATCCGACGCGATTGCCGCGCAGATCCGTCTGCTGCATCGTATCTGCCTGAACCGCGGCGAGTGGCGTCAAACCCATGCGCTGGTGTTCAAAGATCGCCCGGATTATCGCTTTGTGCTGGGTGAAAAAGGTGAAGTGCTGGATATCGTGGCTGAGCCGCGTCGCATTGCCAACCGTATCGTAGAAGAAGCGATGATTGCAGCGAACATTTGCGCCGCACGCGTGCTGCGCGACAAACTGGGCTTTGGTATTTACAACGTCCATACCGGGTTTGACCCGGCGAATACCGAAGCGCTGGCGGCCCTGCTGAAAAATCACGATGTGCATGTGGATCCGGAAGAGGTACTCACGCTGCCGGGGTTCTGTAAGCTTCGTCGCGAGCTGGATGCGCAGCCATCCGGTTTCCTGGACAGCCGTATTCGTCGCTTCCAGTCCTTCGCAGAAATCAGCACCGAGCCAGGCCCGCACTTTGGCCTCGGCCTGGAAGCGTACGCCACCTGGACGTCGCCCATCCGTAAATACGGCGATATGGTGAACCACCGTCTGCTGAAAGCCATCATCAAAGGCGAAACGATTGCCCGTCCTCAGGAGGAGACCACGCTGCAGATGGCCGAACGTCGCCGCCTGAACCGCATGGCGGAGCGTGACGTGGGAGACTGGCTGTACGCGCGCTTCCTGCAGGATAAAGCCGGCACGGATACCCGTTTTGCGGCAGAGATCATTGATATCAGCCGCGGGGGTATGCGCGTACGTCTGGTCGATAACGGCGCGGTGGCCTTTATTCCTGCTCCGTTCCTGCACGCAGTCCGTGACGAAATGGTCTGCAGCCAGGAAAACGGAACGGTGCAAATTAAAGGTGAAACAGTTTACAAAGTCACCGACGTGATTGACGTAACTATCGCCGAAGTCCGCATGGAAACCCGCAGTATTATCGCACGCCCTGTCGCCTGATAAGCTGTTCAATTGTCGGTCATTTCCTCTCAGAAGTGGCCGACAATCTCTCTTTTTACCCTCGCCACAAAATCATCACGTTTTCTCACAAATTCCCCTCTCCCTTCGCCCAAAATCACCATAATTATCTACAGTAAAAGGGGGTTGTTATATTCGGTTACCTGAATTTTTATACGCTCGGTATTTTTTTCTGCCTGACTCGTTTTATTATAAGAAAACAGGGAAAAACAATAAGTTCACTTCGGTTTTGCCGCTGTTTCACAACGGAAAAGTCGACTGCAAATGAATAATTTGTGCGCTAATGAACAGCTGCGGGAGAAAACATGATGGACGAACTGGAGCAGAATTTGCTGTTTCGTTACATGGGGACGCACAGCCCCTGGTGGCGCCTGTCAGCTGACAGCAATGCTCTGCACCTGGCCACCAGCGAAAATGCCGACGTTACGCAGGTGGTGGCGCTGGACGACGAGCAGGCCGATCTCATCCGTCAGTTAACCGTGATTACCTCCAGTATTTCCATGTCGCTCTCCCTGTACGGGGAAGAGGTGCCGGTCCATCTTGTGGGGCGCAAAATCACCCGCAACGAGTGGGCAGGCACCGCGTCGGCCTGGAACGATACCCCTTCCGTGGCCCGCGATCTGGCTCAGGGACTCTCTTTTGCGGAACAGGTTGTTTCAGAGGCCAACTCCGTCATCGTTATTCTCGATCAGAATGGCAATATTCAGCGTTTTAACCGGCTGAGCGAAGAGTACACCGGTCTCAAAGAACACGAAGTAATTGGCCAGAACGTGTTTAAGCTGTTTATGAGCCGCAGCGAAGCGGCAGCCTCAAAGCGGAATATTACCGGTTTCTTTCGCAACGGCAGCTCCTACGAAGTGGAACGCTGGATCAAAACGCGTAAGGGGCAACGGTTGTTTCTGTTCAGAAACAAATTTGTTCATAGCGGCAGCGGTAAAAATGAAATTTTCCTCATCTGTTCCGGTACCGACATTACCGAGGAACGCCGCGCGCAGGAGCGGCTGCGCGTGCTGGCCAATACCGATACCATCACCGGTTTACCAAACCGCAATGCCATTCACGAACTGATTTCTGACGCCATCGCCACCCGCGGCGATACGCAGGTTGGCGTGGTGTATCTCGATCTGGATAACTTTAAAAAGGTCAACGACGCCTACGGGCATATGTTTGGCGATCAGCTGTTACAGGCTGTCGCGCTCGCCATTTTGAGTTGCCTGGATGAGGGCCAGGTGCTGGCCAGGCTTGGCGGTGATGAGTTTATCGTCATGGCCACCCATACCTCTCAGGGGTCTCTGGAGGCGATGGCATCCCGTATTTTGACTCGCCTGCGCCAGCCGTTCAGAATCGGTCTGATTGAAGTTTACACCGGCTGCTCGTTGGGGATTGCCCTCGCCCCGCAGCACGGTAACGACCGAGAAAGCGTCATTCGTAACGCCGATACCGCCATGTATACCGCGAAAGAGAACGGCCGCGGCAAGTTCTGCGTATTCTCTCCCGAGATGAACCAGCGCGTGTTCGAATATCTCTGGCTGGATACCAACCTGCGTAAAGCGCTGGATAACGATCAACTGCTGATCCACTACCAGCCTAAAATAACCTGGCGCGGAGAAATCAGAAGTCTGGAAGCGCTGGTCCGCTGGCAATCGCCGGAGCGCGGTCTGATCCCTCCGCTGGAGTTTATCTCTTATGCCGAGGAGTCGGGCCTGATCGTGCCGCTGGGCCGTTGGGTCATGCTGGATGTGGTTCGCCAGGTGGCGAAATGGCGCGATAAGGGGATAAACCTGCGCGTGGCCGTGAACGTCTCTGCGCGCCAACTTGCCGACCAGACAATTTTTAGTGACCTGAAACAGGCGCTGAAGGATTTGAACTTTGAATACTGTCCTGTCGACGTTGAATTGACAGAAAGCTGTCTGATTGAGAACGAAGAGCTGGCGCTTTCGGTGATCCAGCAGTTCAGCCGACTCGGGGCACAAATTCACCTCGACGATTTTGGTACCGGCTACTCGTCGCTTTCTCAACTGGCCCGCTTCCCCATTGACGCCATAAAACTCGATCAGTCTTTTGTCAGAGACATTCATAAGCAGTCAATCTCCCAGTCTCTGGTGCGCGCCATCGTCGCGGTGGCGCAGGCGTTGAACCTGCAGGTGATTGCCGAAGGGGTGGAAAATGCGAAAGAAGACGCCTTTCTGACCAAGAACGGCGTCAACGAACGGCAGGGTTTTCTGTTTGCTAAGCCGATGCCCGCTGCCGCATTCGAGCGATGGCTAAAACGATATCAAGCGCGTAAACAACGTTAACTGGCTTTACGCAAACCCGCCGCGTGATGGCGGTTTTGCAGCATCACCAGACGCTCCATGTAGGCGATATCTTTGGGCTCCAGACAGAACGCCGCGTCAACCCAGTCTTCCGTGATATCCATCAGTTCACTGCGAGGCAACTGCAGAACGCGCGCACGAGCGCGCAACATCGCCCTTACGCCATTCAGTTTTGGTGCCAGCGTATCGATGAAGGTTCTGGCAGAGACATAGCTTTGTCCGGGTTCAAACAGCACATCCACCAGCCCGTGCTGTTCGTACCATTCCGCCGTATGAGACTCTCCTTTGTAGATGAGTTCCTCCGCCAGCTTCATGCCTGACCGGCGTGCCACCAGGGAGTATCCGCCCATCCCCGGGAACAAATTAAAGGCGATTTCAGGGAAACCTAAACGGGCATCGCGCTGTGCCAGGACAAAATGGTGCGCCAGCGCGGCCTCAAAGCCACCACCCAGAGCACTGCCTTCGACCATTGCCAGGCTGATGGCTCCTGTATCAAACCCCCGTGACGCGGCGTGGACGCAATCAACGCAGGCGCGGGCATACGCCCGTAATGCTTCACGACGCCCGTTCTGCAGGCATTCGACGAAGAATTGTAAATCGCCGCCCACGTTATACATTTCAGGCACCAGCGAACCGGTAACCCAAAAATCAACCGTAAAGCCGGACTGGCGAACCAGCCATGAAAAATTCATGATCTCCTCGATTAACGCATGGTTGAAGCAAGGACGTGGCTGGGCTCGCAGCATCATCCAGACTGTGCGTCGTTCCGCCTCGTAATAGCCTGACAACTGGGTGAACCGTTCAGTATCGGTAAACAGTGTGCAGGTTGGCTGATTGATAACTGTCATAGTCTAATACCTCTTATAAAAAAGCGCCTTGCGCGCAGTTTTAGACTAATCCACTCACCCAACCTGCTTTATGAGGGGGAATAAATTTATCACTTCCGTTTATGTGATTTCGTTATTGCATTTTTTCCCTTCTCTTTTGATCCTAATTTCTGCATCATTGAAAATATTAACTTTTCGCGCCTGGGGTGAGATTATGTCTACTATTGATGCACAAGCTGTAGCACAACGTATTGATACCGTGCTGGATATCCTGGTGGCGGGCGATTATCACTCTGCTATTCGTAATCTGGAGATCCTGAAGTCTGAACTTCTTGCTCAGAATGGCTCTGACGTTGCGCCCGAAAACAGCCAGCCCAAAGCGCCGTGGGAAGTTTAATCCCACCGTTTCCGACTTCGTTTCGCTTTATTAAATGGATGCTATGAATTCCCGACAACAACTCATTTTGCAGATGGTCATTGACCAGGGGCGCGTCAGCGTAGTCGATCTCGCCAAAACCACTGGCGTTTCTGAAGTCACCATCCGTCAGGATCTTAATCTGCTGGAAAAACAGAGCTACCTGCGTCGCGCGCACGGGTATGCTGTCCCGCTGGACAGCGATGACGTTGAGACGCGTATGATGAATAACTACGCGCTGAAACGTGAGCTGGCGGAATTTGCCGCATCGTTAGTGAACAATGGCGAGACTGTCTTTATTGAAAACGGCAGCAGTAATGCCCTTCTGGCGCGCACGCTTGCCGAGCAGAAAGACGTGACCATTATCACTGTCAGTAGCTATATCGCGCATTTGCTTAAAGAGACGCGCTGCGAGGTTATTCTGCTGGGCGGTATTTACCAGAAAAAAAGTGAAAGCATGGTCGGCCCGCTGACCCGTCAGTACGTTCAGCAGGTCCATTTCAGTAAAGCCTTTATCGGCATTGATGGCTGGCAACCGGAAACGGGGTTTACCGGCCGGGATATGATGCGCTCTGACGTCGTGAACGCGGTACTGGAAAAAGAGTGTGAAGCCATTGTGCTCACGGATAGCTCAAAATTTGGCGCCGTTCACCCTTACACCATGGGGCCCGTTTCCCGCTTTAGCCGCGTTATTACTGACGACCGTTTGAGCGAAGCGCACCGCAATAAAATGGAAGATGACGGTCTCATCGTCAATATTATTAAAACCACAGCCTGATTTCCCTCCGCGCCCGAATTTCGGGCGCGCATGTTGTTCTTTCTCTGAGAAGATTCTTAACCCTGCTTTAAGAGTTTTTACCTGTTTAACCCGGCGTAAAGTCGTAAAATTACTGTTAGCGATATAACAGGAAGTGACTATCACCTGCGTGATGACGTAACACCTGCGCGACCAGCTTTCACGGAGAACGGTTTTAAGTATTCGATTCGTCTATACTTAACGTGTACATCTTTCCGTGAATCGATAATTCAGGAGAAAGTATTATGACCTTAACCAGCAAAAAATTAGCCGCCGCTGTTCTGGCAATCACTGTAGCAATGTCCCTGAGCGCATGCTCTAACTGGTCTAAACGTGACCGTAACACCGCGATTGGTGCCGGTGCTGGTGCTCTCGGTGGTGCAGTCTTAACAGATGGTAGTACGCTGGGTACATTAGGTGGCGCTGCTGTCGGTGGTATTATCGGTCACCAGGTTGGCAAATAATTACTCTATAAGCCTTCCCCGATATTGCGATATTTGAACGCATTTCAGGTCTGACTTACGCACGTATATAAAACGAGCCGCGGCAATTGCCGCGGCTTATTTATTTTAACCACCCGCCAGTTTGACTTTCATGCCTTTGGCTTCGAGCAGAGACTTTATTAGATCGCGCTTATCACCCTGGATTTCAATAATGCCGTCTTTCACTGCACCACCGCAGCCACATTTCTTTTTCAACTCGGCCGCCAGCGTTGTCAGCCCGGCATCATCAAGGTCAATACCCGTGATAAGGCAAACACCTTTTCCTTTTCGCCCGCTGGTTTGACGCTGGATGCGAACGGTGCCGTCCCCTTTTGGACGCTCCACTTTCGTTTTCGGTTCGTCTATGCGTCCGCTCTCGGTTGAGTAGACCAGACGACTGTTGGAATCGGTCATTGTGCCCCCTTCTTCAACGATGCGTTGATTGCCTTCAGCGCCTCAGCCGGATTTGCAGACTGCGTAACCGGACGTCCGATGACCATGTAGTCTACGCCTGCTGCCAGCGCCTGCTCAGGGGTCATAATGCGGCGCTGATCGCCAACGTCGCTGCCTGCGGGACGGATCCCTGGGGTGACGAGTTTGAAATCCTGACCCAGTGCAGACTTGAAACGTACAGCTTCCTGCGCCGAGCAGACGACGCCGTCAAGGCCACACTGTTGCGTCAACCGCGCGAGACGCTCGGCCTGTTCCGCAGGTGACAATGTCACACCGAGATCGCGTAAATCACTTTCGTCCATACTGGTCAGCACAGTCACCGCAATCAGTAACGGCGCATCTTTGCCGAACGGCACGAGCGCTTCACGGGCGGCCGTCATCATTCTTGCCCCACCCGACGCATGAACGTTGACCATCCAGACGCCGAGCTCTGCGGCAGCGGCAACAGCATGCGCCGTGGTATTCGGGATATCGTGGAATTTGAGGTCAAGGAAAACGTCAAAGCCGCGCTGTTGCAAATCGCGAACAATTTGCGGTCCAAACAGCGTGAACATCTCTTTGCCAACTTTCAGGCGGCAATCGCGAGGGTCAATACCGTCGACAAACGCCAGTGCGGCGTCACGCTTATTGTAGTCAAGCGCAACAACAACAGGAGAATCGGTAATTACGCGGGAAGTGGAGGATGTAACAGACGTCATGACCAGCCCTTTTCGTCTATGGGCGCGCAGCGGCGCGGAACAGATAAACGGCGAGCATTCTACCTGCCGGCGCTGCAAATTGACAGGATCCATTTGCACCCTCTGCTAAGCCGACAAACCGCACGGAGCCAGAAGAGGTTTTAAAGCCATTAGTATGTTGTAACTAAAATAAGGCGTTTTAAAAAATTACTGTCCGTCGAGACCACGTATAGGCTTAATGGTGGACCAGGCACGGCATGATGGACAATGCCAGTAGAGCGTATAGGCGGTGAAACCACATTTCTGGCAACGATAGCGCGGCTTACTGCGCACCTGCTCGCCGACCATGTCGCGCAGGACCATCAGGCTCTCTTTCGCGCGCCCTTCTTCAGCATCGTTCAGGTGGTAATCCATCAGCTTGTGGAAAACCCGCATGGTCGGATGACGCTGCAGCTGACGGGTAATATAGACCTGGGCAGTATCACTCCCCTCATACTGCTCAACCACGTCTGAAAGCATCAGTTCCGCGGTCGCGCCGGTATTCTCTTCCACACAGCGACGCAGGAAGGCCACCCACTCCTCCTGCTTGCCCAGCTGTTGGTAGCAGGTTTGCAGCATCTCCAGCGTTTCACTGACCAGCTCTTTGTCCTGGTCGATCACCCGCAGCAGGCTTTCAACGGCTTTGGCGTAGTCACCTTTCGCCATAAAGACTCGCCCCATCATGATGGAGATGCGCGCGCTGTTGCGGTCTGCGGCGGCCCCTTTCTTCAGCAACGCCATGGCTTTGTCCATGTCGTCATTGCCCATCTGCTGAAGGGCAAGCTCGCAGTAGAAATGGGCTATCTCAACGCGCTGCTTGTCTTTACCCAGCTTCACCAGACGTTCGGCCGTATCAATGGCTTTCTGCCAGTCACTGGTGGCCTGATAAATTTGCAACAGCTGCTGCAGCGCGCCGATGCGGAAATCCGTTTCATCCACCAGCTGCGAGAACATATCTTCAGCGCGATCGTAAAGCCCTGCGGCCATGTAATCCCGCCCCAGCTGTTGTACGGCGAGGAGGCGTTGCTCGTAGGTCAGGGAGGCACTTTCCATCAGGGTCTGGTGGATACGAATGGCGCGATCGACCTCACCGCGCGAGCGGAACAGGTTGCCTAAGGTGAGATGCGCTTCAACGGTCCCGGTATCCTCTTTCAGCATGTCGAGGAACAGGTCTACCGCTTTGTCCTGTTGATTACTCAGGAGGAAGTTCACCCCCGCCACGTAGTCGCGGGAGAGACGGTTGGCCTCATCCTGTTTTGTTTGTTGCGCACTTCTGCGGCCCATGTACCAGCCATAGGCTGCGGCGACAGGCAAAAGCAGAAACAACAACTCCAGCATCGTCGATTATTCCTTCACGACCGGCACACCGGAGCTTTCCGGCACGTCGGACGCAGGCGCAATGTTATTTTCGAGTCGTTTAATTTTACGTTCAGCGCGCGCAAGAGAGACACGGACTTTCAACCAGAACAGACCGCAAACCAGCCAGCCGATGGCAAAGCCCGCAGCAAATAAGACCGCCAGCAGGCTCGACACGCGATACTCGCCCTGAGCCAGCAGATAGTTAAACGTCACCTGTTGATCGTTTTGCGCACCCAATGTGACTGAAATGACAAAAATCGCCAAGACCAGTAAGAAAATGAGTAAATATTTCACATTACTTCCCGTTATGTGGTTCAAGCGAATAAAGTGTGTTCAACTCACCGCAATCAGCCTTATAAACTACCATTTTAGTGACGGGCGCGAAACGGAAAAAGTGACGCGCCAGTCATGGATTTATGGGCAAAATACGGAATATCAACCGTCAGGCGTCGTTTTGCTCCCGTTCGGCTATTTCTTGTTTCTCTTCTGGCGGTGGCGTAAGCGGCCCGCAGAAGCGTTCAGCAAGCCAGGTCGCCAGCGTCACCAGCATCCATGAGAGAAGCGTAGCGACGACCAGGTCCCGTGGCCAGTGCATCCCCAGCAGTAAGCGGCTCCCCATCACCCCCGTTGCCCAGACCAGCAGAATCGCGATGGTGACCGTCCGGCGTCGTGGCCAAAGCAGCCCGACCCCCAGTAATGCCCAGCTGGCCGCAAACATGGTGTGACCGGAAGGAAACGCGAACCCGGTCTCTTTTTGCCAGTGTTTACGCAAGAACTTTGGGATATCCTGCTGTTCCGAAAGCTGTTCCTTTACCAGCGCCCCGCGATCTTTACGCTTTAAAGTGTAGAACTCATCGACAGGAATATGATGTGCTTTTTCCAGCCAGACGACAAAAGGTCGCGGCTCCTGAACGCGATCTTTTACCCAGGACTTAACGCCCTGGCCAATAACGATCGCTCCCGCGAGGATCGCAAACAGCATCAGCGCCGCGCGCAGACGAAAGCGCAGGCACCAGAGGAACCAGGCACAGAGAAGCACGTGGGTAATGATTCCCCACGGCTGGGTCACCGTCTCCGTAATCCAGTATAACGTTTTCAGCCACGCGGTATTTTGCCCGGGCTGCCACATCCAGCCTGAAACCCATACGGCCAGAGGCATAATCAGTAAAATGGCCGCACCTGCTGCCGTACGTCTGGCGATTGAAAGCATGTCTTCTCCTTTTTCGCTAAGCGTCACAATCATAACTGAAATTTATCCGCCGGGTGGAGATGTCGGATCGTGCGTTTAACGTTCATATAGCGTGGCGCCCATTAGGCGAACATGCCGGGCTTGTGGCAAAATGAACAGATACAGAAAGTAAAACAGGGCCAGGACACGAAACGTGTCAGCCTACTCTGGAGAATCACATGCAGCTTAAACGTGTGGCAGAAGCCAAACTGCCAACCCCATGGGGCGATTTCCTGATGGTCGGATTTGAAGAACTGGCAACCGGACAGGATCATGTCGCACTGGTTTATGGCGACATTTCAGGGCAGACGCCGGTGCTGTCCCGCGTACATTCGGAGTGTCTTACCGGCGATGCACTGTTCAGCCTGCGCTGTGATTGTGGTTTCCAGCTGGAAGCGGCCCTCTCTCATATTGCTGAAGAAGGCCGTGGTGTGCTGCTTTATCACCGTCAGGAAGGCCGCAATATTGGTCTGTTGAATAAAATCCGCGCTTACGCGCTTCAGGACCAGGGCTACGATACGGTTGAAGCGAATCATCAACTCGGTTTCGCCGCTGATGAGCGTGATTTCACCCTGTGTGCCGATATGTTCAAACTGCTGGGCGTGGATGAAGTTCGGCTGCTGACCAACAACCCCAAAAAAGTGGAGATCCTGACCGAAGCGGGGATCAACATTGTCGAGCGTGTTCCGCTGATTGTCGGCCGTAACCCGAAAAACGCCCACTATCTCGATACCAAAGCCGCCAAGATGGGCCATCTCCTGAAAGAGTGATGCAAAAAAGCCCGGCACAGGCCGGGCTTTTTCATCAGTCCAGCATCTTACGAATCACATAATGTAAAATGCCGTCGTTCTGGTAATAGGTCAGCTCGGTGGCCGTATCAATACGACACCGGCATTCCACCACCTCGGTTTTCCCGTCTGCCCGCGTTAATTTCACCGGCACCGTTTTCCCCGGCGCCAGGTTTTGCAGCCCGCTGATGTCAATCTGCTCTTCCCCCGTCAGGCCCAGGGTTTTGCGCGTCACGCCCTGCGGGAACTCAAGCGGCAGGATCCCCATGCCAATCAGATTCGACCGGTGAATACGTTCGAACGATTCCGCGATAACCACGCGTACGCCAAGCAGGCGCGGACCTTTCGCTGCCCAGTCACGGCTTGAGCCAGAACCGTACTCTTTCCCGGCGATCACCGCCAGCGGCGTACCTTGCTGCTGATATTTGACGGCCGCGTCATAAATCGAAACGACTTCCGTTCCCGGCAGAAGACGCGTCATGCCCCCTTCCACACCCGGTACCATTTCATTACGAATACGGATGTTAGCAAACGTGCCGCGCATCATGATTTCATGGTTACCACGGCGCGAACCGTAGGAGTTAAAATCACGGCGCTCTACGCCACGGCTTTGCAGATAGCGGCCTGCAGGGCTATCGGCTTTGATACTCCCCGCCGGAGAGATATGGTCAGTCGTGACAGAATCCCCCAGCATCGCCAGGATGCGCGCGCCGTGAATATCCTTGAGCGGCGCCGGCTCGGCAAGCATCTCATCAAAGAATGGCGACAGACGAATATAGGTCGAGTCATCCTGCCAGTCATAGGTATCCGAACCTGCAACGTTAATGGCTTTCCATTCCGGCGTGCCTTCAAAGACTTCCGCATACTCCTTGCGGAACATCTCGGTGGAGACCTTTTCAACGGCCAGCGCGATTTCCCGCGAGGACGGCCAGATATCTTTCAAATAAACAGGGTCATTCTTGCGATCGTGACCAACCGGATCGGTCACGAGATTGATATTCATATTCCCTGCCAGCGCATAAGCTACCACCAGCGGTGGCGAGGCAAGCCAGTTGGTTTTTACCAGCGGATGAATGCGCCCTTCAAAGTTGCGGTTCCCGGAAAGCACAGCGCCAACCGTCAGGTCGCCCTGCTTAATCGCCGTTTCAATGGGCTCAGGCAGCGGACCGGAGTTACCAATACAGGTCGTACAGCCATAGCCCACGAGATTAAAGCCCAGTTCGTCGAGATACGGCGTCAGTTTGGCCTGAGCGAGGTAATCCGACACCACCTTGGAGCCCGGTGCCAGCGAGGCCTTGACCCACGGCTGGGGTTTGAGCCCAAGCTCGACCGCTTTTTTTGCCAGCAAACCGGCAGCCATCAATACGCTGGGGTTCGACGTGTTGGTGCAGGAGGTAATGGCGGCAATCACCACCGCGCCGTCCGGAAGCTGATACTGATGACCGTTCAGAACATAGTCGACTGGACGATGGTCTTTCTTCGCCACGTTCACCTCCAGCTCATTGCTGGCGGTAAACGCTTTCGGCACATCGGTCAGTGCGACGCGATCCTGAGGACGTTTAGGCCCGGCGAGGCTCGCCTCTACCGTTCCCATGTCCAACTCCAGGGTGCTGGTAAATACTGGCTCATCACCCGGATTTCGCCACATCCCCTGGGCTTTGGTATACGCCTCTACCAGCGCCACCTGCTCTTCGCTGCGGCCACTGAGACGCATATATTCCAGCGTGACGTCATCGATAGGGAAAAAGCCGCAGGTCGCGCCATATTCCGGCGCCATATTGGCGATGGTGGCGCGGTCGGCCAGCGGCAGCGAATCCAGTCCGTCGCCGTAGAATTCAACAAACTTGCCCACCACGCCGTGCTTACGCAGCATCTGGGTGACGGTGAGCACCAGATCGGTGGCGGTAATGCCTTCGGACAACTTGCCGGTCAGCTTGAAGCCCACCACATCAGGGATGAGCATAGAGACCGGCTGGCCGAGCATAGCGGCTTCCGCTTCAATACCGCCTACGCCCCAGCCCAGCACACCCAGACCGTTGATCATGGTGGTATGCGAGTCCGTGCCTACCAGCGTGTCCGGGTAAGCCACCCACTCTTTATCCTGCAATTCGCTCCAGACGGCTTTACCCAGGTACTCAAGGTTCACCTGGTGACAAATACCGGTACCTGGCGGGACCACGCTAAACCGGCTGAACGCCTGCTGTCCCCACTTCAGAAAGACGTAGCGCTCGTGGTTACGCTCCATTTCCAGTCGCACGTTCTCGCCAAAGGCATCGTCATCGCCGAAGCGATCCACGGTGACGGAGTGGTCGATGACGAGATCAACCGGGGAGAGTGGATTCACTTTTGCCGTGTCACCCCCGAGGCGCTTAACGGCCTCGCGCATGGCGGCTAAATCAACCACCGCAGGAACGCCGGTAAAGTCCTGCATCAGGACCCTTGCCGGGCGGTAGGCGATTTCTCTGTCGGCATGGGCATTCTTGAGCCACCCTGCCAGTGCCTGAATATCTTCGAGGGTAACGGAGTCACCATCCTGCCAGCGCAGGAGATTTTCAAGTAAAACTTTCAATGACTTGGGTAAACGCGAAATGTCCCCAAGCGTTCTGGCAGCCAGCGGCAGGCTGTAGTAATGCCAGGTTTTATTTTCTGCCTGTAATGTGTCCTTACTGGCTTCGCGTAGGGTTAACGACATAAGCTCCTCCTTAATCACAGAGATGTCCCGACAATCATCAGGGCTGTAATTAAAGATAACACAAAGATGTCGTAACGTTTTGATAACAACCCAAATTGATAAATTTCGGACTGGTCCAGAAGGGAGGAAACAAAAAACCCCGCCGTAGCGAGGTTTTACAATTTAGCTTAGGGCCAGCCAGATGAGTTGGCTCCAGAACAGAATCGACACGGTAAAAACGCCGATCCATGACCAGTATTTGTGAGACGTCATGTTATTCATCATAGGGACACCAGGCATTATTTATAAAAAGTTCCGAGGTTTGTCCTCAGCGCTATATTGCTGATGTGTATTTATTAAAGAGTACAAAGGTGCAGAGTCTTATTCAGACTATTTGCATCGTTACGCAATAAACTAAATTATTGTTTTTTGGGTTCGTCTTCTGCGAACACATCAATAAACGCTTGCTGTTGCGGCGTCAGTTTCCAGGACGCAGGGACAACCGTCACCGGTGCTTTACGCCCTCTGTGGCCATTGTCACGATGCTGACACATCTGTTTCACCGAAGCTGTACGAACCGTCACTGCCATATTTAACCCCAATATTTCCAGGCCAGGAGAGCAACAGCCACCCAAAACAGGGCGGAGACGAGAAAGACCGCCAGCCAGGCTTTACGCTTGAGCGCAGGATCCCTTTGCGGTTCTTCACTTCCTGAAGGCATTGCTAACCTCATACAATCGACATCGCTTATCATTTAGGACCAAACAATTGGTACAATTAATCATCCGTTGAGATAAATCCTAAAGAAACTTTAGCCGAAAAGCCAGTGAATTTACGCATCGGGAGGTATGAAATATTCAATCTTTTGACCAGAAATAAATAATTGAAAAGAAAAATTTGCGAAGCCGTAAAATAGTTTCTACTTTTGTCGCCAATTCACGACATTAAAACCACACAAAATAAAAGGCTAATGACATTATATGGCAGGGAGGGTAGATGATGATAATTCTAATTTAGCTTTGAGGGGTTATTTCGGTATCTTTCCGCAGGGGAAAGATACCGGGTGTGATTATTTTGCCGGGAGTTTGATATCTTTAAACATCTCTTCAATATCTTCATTAGAGCGTAATGCAACGGCGGTATCCACCACATCACGCGTTAAATGCGGGGCAAAGCGCTGAATAAAATCATACATATAGCTACGCAGGAAGGTGCTGCGACGGAACCCAATTTTTGTGGTGCTATGGCTGAAAATATCGTGCGCATCAAGGCGTACCAGGTCAGGGTCTGACACCGGATCGACCGCCATGCTGGCGATAACGCCTACCCCCAGCCCCAGCCGGACATAGGTCTTAATCACGTCGGCATCGGTTGCGGTAAAGACAATACGCGGCGTTAATCCTGCCCGGTTAAACGCCGTATCGAGCTCCGAGCGCCCGGTGAAGCCAAACGTGTAGGTCACTAAAGGATATTGCGCCAGCTCTTCGATCGTCACCGACCCTTTACCCGCCAGCGGGTGATCAGGGGTGACCACAATGGAACGGTTCCAGTGGTAGCATGGAAGCATTACCAGATCGTCATACAGGTGCAGCGCCTCCGTTGCGATAGCAAAGTCCGCATTGCCCTTCGATACCGCCTCCGCAATTTGCGTTGGCGAGCCCTGATGCATATGCAGCGAGACGCGTGGATAACGCTCGATAAAGCCCTTAATCACCCCCGGAAGCGCATAGCGAGCCTGGGTATGCGTCGTGGCGATATACAGCGAGCCTTTATCCGGCCAGGTGTGTTCCCCGGCCACAGACTTAATCGCATCGACTTTGGAGAGGACTTCCCGCGCAATACGGATGATTTCCTGCCCTGCAGGCGTCACCTGCGTCAGGTGCTTACCGCTGCGGGCAAATATCTGGATACCTAACTCGTCCTCCAGCATACGAACTTGTTTGCTGATACCCGGTTGCGAGGTATACAACCCCTCGGCGGTAGAAGAGACGTTAAGGTTGTGATTCACCACCTCAACGATATAACGAAGCTGCTGTAATTTCATGCCAGACCATCCGATTTAGCGCATGCGGTCAATCGCTTAAGACGATTTAATAATAAGAAACAGGTTAACTATAACCACTATATCATTTATAGCCTGACTGTATAGTACGGAACAAAAAATAATAACAAGGCAATAAAAAAGGGCCGGAATGCCGGCCCTTTTGCAGGTAAGTTACGGTAAGGGAAGATTATTTCTTGCCTTCAACCCATTTGCCATCGACAAAGAAGGCTGACCATCCGGTCGCTTTACCCTCTTTCTCTGCCGCCACATACTGCTGCTTCGTTTTGCGGCTAAAACGTACCACGGTTTTGTTGCCTTCCGGATCCTGCTGAGGCGCATCGGCCAGGTAACGCAGTTTCTCAGGCAGACGATCGCGGAAACGGTGTAACTCTTCCACCAGCGGCGCGCGGGTTTCGCGCGATTTCGGGAACGTGTTGGCTGCAAGGAAAACCCCTGCAGCGCCATCACGCAGCACGAAATAGGCATCGGATTTCTCACACGGTAACTCTGGCAGCGGAACCGGGTCTTCCTTCGGCGGAGCCACTTCACCGTTACGCAGAATTTTGCGCGTGTTTTTACACTCGTCGTTGGTGCAGGCCATGTACTTCCCGAAACGCCCCATTTTCAGGTGCATTTCAGAACCACACTTCTCGCACTCCACAATCGGACCGTCATAGCCTTTAATGCGGAACTCACCCTCTTCGATCTCATAGCCGTCACACGTTGGGTTGTTACCGCAGACGTGCAATTTACGTTTTGGATCGATCAGGTAGCTGTCCATTGCCGTGCCGCATTTTTTGCAGCGGCGTTTGGCACGCAGGGCGTTGGTTTCTGCATCATCACCTTCCAGCACGTTAAGAACTTCATTCTCAGGCACCAGGTTGATGGTGGTTTTGCAGCGCTCTTTTGGCGACAGCGCATAGCCAGAGCAGCCGAGGAATACGCCCGTCGTTGCGGTGCGGATCCCCATCTTGCGGCCACATGTAGGGCAGTCGATGCTGGTCAGGACCATCTGGTTAGGCAGCATGCCGCCCTCTTCAGGATCTTTCTCCGCTTTTTCAAGCTGGTCGGTAAAGTCACTGAAGAAGCTATCGAGTACTTTTTTCCACTCTGCCTGATGGCTGGCAACCTGATCGAGGCTGTCTTCCATTTGCGCGGTGAAATCGTAGTTCATCAACTCGCGGAAGTTGGCTTCCAGGCGATCGGTGACGATCTCCCCCATTTTTTCCGCATAGAAACGACGGTTTTCAACACGTACGTAACCACGGTCCTGAATCGTCGAGATGATGGACGCGTAGGTTGACGGGCGGCCAATACCGCGTTTTTCCAGCTCTTTTACCAGAGAGGCTTCGCTAAAGCGCGCAGGTGGTTTGGTGAAGTGCTGAGCCGGGATCAGCTCAACCAGAGACAGTTCGTCCCCTTTGTTCACCGCAGGCAGCGTCCGGTCTTCATCGCCTTTACGCAGCGCGGGCATCACTTTCGTCCAGCCGTCGAAGCGCAGGATGCGACCGCGCGCCTTGAGACGGAAATCCCCCGCGCCGACGGTCAGCGTGGTGGAATCGTACTGCGCTGGCGTCATCTGACACGCCACGAACTGACGCCAGATCAGCTGATACAGCTTCTGCGCGTCCGCTTCCATATCCTTCAGCGATTCGGCTAACACAGAGACATCAGAAGGACGAATTGCTTCGTGCGCTTCCTGAGAATTCTCTTTGCTGGCGAACTGGTTGGCAGTTTCCGGCAGGTATTTCTTGCCGAAATTGTCACTGATATAGCCACGCACCATGTTAACCGCGTCCTGGCTCAGGTTAGTTGAGTCAGTACGCATATAGGTGATGTAACCCGCTTCATACAGGCGCTGGGCCATCATCATGGTTTTCTTCACGCCGTAACCCAGACGGGTACTTGCCGCCTGTTGCAGCGTGGAGGTAATAAACGGCGCCCCAGGCTTGCTGCTGGTCGGTTTGTCTTCGCGTTCCAGTACCTGATAGCGTGCTTTTTCCAGCAGCGCGACAGCGGCCATGGTCTGGTCGCGGTTTTCAGGACGGAAAGGCTTGTCGTTCTGATGGCTGACCTGCAGCGGCAGCGCGTCTCCGCCTGGCGTGGTCACGCTGGCGTCCACTTCCCAGAACTCTTCCGGAACGAAGGCTTTAATTTCGCGCTCACGCTCAACGACCAGACGCACGGCGACAGATTGCACACGACCAGCGGACAGGCCACGGGCAATCTTCTTCCAGAGCAGTGGAGACACCATATAGCCCACAACGCGGTCCATAAAGCGACGCGCCTGCTGGGCGTTGACACGGTCAATATTCAGCTCGCCCGGCTTTTCAAACGCCTGACGAATCGCATTCTTCGTAATTTCGTTAAACACTACACGGCTGTAGCGTTTGTCATCACCCCCGATCACTTCCCGCAGGTGCCATGCAATGGCCTCCCCTTCGCGGTCAAGGTCGGTTGCGAGATAGATGTGGTCTGCTTTTTCAGCCAGCTGCTTCAGTTCGTTAACGACTTTTTCTTTTCCAGGCAGCACTTCATAGTGTGCATCCCAGTTATGCCATGGATTAACACCCATGCGGTTGACAAGCGCGCTACGTTCATCCTTTTTAGGCTTTTTAGCCCCTTTGGTGGAGGTAGAGTCTGCGCTCTTTTTGCTGGCTGAGCCACTGGTCGGCAAATCGCGGATATGACCGACGCTGGACTTAACCACGTAGTCATTACCCAGATACTTATTGATCGTTTTGGCTTTTGCCGGGGACTCAACGATGACGAGAGCTTTACCCATATTCACCTTTACCTAATTTAATTCTTCCAGGAATACGCCGCACGTTGATTTCCCTTCCGCTGACGACGAGCCAATGATATTGCGACTGCGTCAGGAGATATCAACCCCTTTGTCTTACCGGGCATCAAAGAAAACACGCCCAGGTGATTGAGTTCTCGGGTATTTTTCTCACATCTCGTGTAATTCGTGACGAATTCCCGGTTGAATGTCAAGCAATTCTGTTGCCAGAATGACGAAAGCGCACACTCTACCTGATAAAATTCGTTACGCAACTTTATTAGCATGCAAAAGCAAATCCTGCCAGCCAGGCCCCCGTACCTTATCCCCTCACAATACAGGGAAAATTTGCCCCCAAAGCGCCCCCGGCGTAGACTATTGTCACTGTTTAAGGAGTGGATTATGCAGAATACGACCCAACCCATTGACCGAGCCTCTCTGCTTATCGAAGCAAACAAGCTTATCCGTGACCATGAAGACACGCTGGCGGGCATTGAAGCCACCGGCGTAGAGCAGCGTAATGGCGTGCTGGTGTTCAGCGGTGAATACTTCCTTGACGAACAGGGGTTACCGACCCCGAAAAGCACCGCCGTGTTTAACATGTTTAAATACCTGGCGCATACGCTTTCAGAGAAATATCACCTGGTCGATTAACGCAAAACGCGAGGCACAGGCCTCGCGTTTTTGTTTACAGCAGCGGTTTCTGCCCGCGTTGTAGCCAGCGGAGCAGCAGGCGGTCCGCACTCTCTGCCGCGCTGTTGGTAAAGCGGTCAAGCAGTCGCTTACGCTGGGTAAAGCGCACCCCAACCAGCTCACGGCCGTCCATCAGGTTGAGCAGCAGATCGTCACTGGTGCCAACGGCATCCACCAGCCCTTTCTCCAGCGCCTGGACGCCGTACCAGTGCTCACCCGTTGCCACCTGTTCGATATCCAGCGTCGGGCGCATACGGTGCACAAAATCTTTAAACAGGTGATGCGTTTCATTGAGATCCTCACGGAATTTTTGACGCCCTTCTTCCGTGTTTTCCCCGAGCAGCGTCAGGGTACGTTTGTACTGACCCGCCGTGTGAAGTTCGATATCAATCTCTTTATTTTTCAGGAAGCGGTTAAAGTTCGGGATTTGCGCGACCACGCCGATCGAGCCAATAATGGCGAACGGCGCGGCAACAATGTTATCCGCCACGCAGGCCATCATATAGCCACCGCTCGCCGCCACTTTATCCACGGCCACGGTCAATGGGATCTGTTTTTCACGCAAACGCTGCAGCTGCGACGCCGCCAGCCCGTAACCGTGAACCACGCCACCCGGGCTTTCAAGACGCACGACAACCTGATCCTGCGGTGTCGCCACGGCCAGCACGGCAGTGACCTCTTCGCGCAAAGACGCGACTTCATGTGCATCCATGCTGCCTTTAAAATCGAGCACATAAACCCGTGGAATGACCTTATCCTGCAGTGCATTGAGCTTAGCTTTTGCCTTCGCCGCTTTGGCTTCCTGTTTATGCTTTTTCTTCTGCGCTTTATGCCACAGTTTCTGTTGATGCGTATCCAGCAGCGCCAGAGACATCTCTTCCTGCATCTCTTGATACTGCTCGCTCAGGCGGGTGATGCGTAACTCCCCACGCTGACGCTTGCGCTGCGTCAGGTTAACAATCAGAACGGCAACCACCGCAATGGCAATCACCACCGTTGCGATTTTGGCCAAAAACAACCCATATTGAGAAAGTAATTCCACGCGTTCCACCTTGATTTAACCACGAATCTTTCACGGCAGTGTACAACAGCCCTGCCCATGCGTCTCGCTCGTGACATTACCTCTGCGAGCCGCCTTCAGGAATCCCCGGTCTGGAGTTTAAATATTTGCAAATTGTTAATTTTACAGTAATGCGTCCTGTAGACTGATTGAATTCTCATGCTAATTCGGGCATAAAGCCGAAAAGTCATAAAAGAAGGCGTCTTTGAATCACTGTGCGCCGAGGAGTCACCGTGCATTATCAACCGCAAAAAAATCTGCTGCAGAACCGCATCATCCTTGTCACCGGGGCCAGCGATGGGATTGGCCGTGAAGCGGCGCTGACCTACGCTGAGTATGGCGCGAGCGTCATCCTGATCGGTCGTAACGAAGAAAAACTGAAAGGGGTGGCGCAGGAGATTGAAGCCACAGGTGGCCTTCCTGCCCGCTGGTACACGCTGGATCTGCTCACCTGTACCCCCGCGACATGTCAGGAGCTGGCTCACCGCATCAGCACGCACTACCCGAGACTGGACGGCGTACTGCACAACGCAGGTTTGCTTGGAGAGGTTCGCCCGATGGATGAACAGGATCCCGCGATCTGGCAGGAGGTCATGCAGGTCAATGTCAACGGGACGTTTTTCCTGACCCAGGCACTGCTTCCTTTATTACTCAAATCGGATTCTGGCTCACTGGTGTTCACCTCTTCCAGCGTTGGCCGGGAGGGGCGCGCGAACTGGGGCGCCTATGCCGTATCAAAATTCGCGACCGAAGGCATGATGCAGGTACTGGCGGAGGAGTATCAGAGCCGTCATCTGCGCGTAAACTGCATTAATCCGGGTGGAACGCGCACCAAAATGCGCGCCAGCGCCTTCCCGAGTGAAGATCCGCAGAAGCTGAAAACCCCGGCCGATATCATGCCGCTTTATCTCTGGCTGATGGGTGACGACAGTCGCCGCAAAACCGGGATGACCTTTGACGCCCAGCCGGGCCGTAAGCCGGGAATTTCGCAATGAGTGAAGAACGCCATCAGCAACGTCAGCAGCGGCTGAAAGAACAGGTTGACGCTCGCATCGCGGCCGCGCAGGACGAGCGCGGGATCGTCATCGTTTTTACCGGCAACGGTAAAGGAAAAACCACCGCCGCGTTTGGTACCGCCACCCGTGCGGTCGGACACGGGCAGAAAGTCGGCGTTATCCAGTTTATTAAAGGCGAGTGGCCCAACGGTGAGCGCAATTTGCTTGAGCCTCACGGCGTAGAGTTTCAGGTAATGGCGACCGGGTTTACCTGGAACACCCAGAACCGGGAAACCGATACCGCAGCCTGTCTCGCCGTCTGGGAGCACGCGAAAAGAATGCTGGCCGATCCCACACTGAACATGGTTCTGCTGGATGAGATCACCTACATGGTCGCCTACGATTATCTGCCGCTGGACGCCGTACTGACTGCCCTCAAGAACCGGCCTGTCCATCAGACGGTCATCATCACGGGGCGCGGCTGTCATCGGGATATTCTGGAGCTGGCCGATACCGTCAGCGAACTGCGTCCGGTAAAGCATGCCTTTGACGCAGGTATCAAAGCGCAAATAGGGATTGATTACTAAAAAAAAGCCCGGTCACTGTGACCGGGCTTCTGTTTTTAACCGTTGTTATTGCGGCTGCCGGCGCGGCGATTACTGTTCACCTGGCTATGACGTTTCACCGCACGACGGATCTGATTCGCCTTCATGCGACGACGATCTTTCTCCACCGCCACCTTCGAGGTGGTTTCTGGCGTCAGGCCGACCAGCTCACGAAGATAGTTCGTTTGCGTCAGATCCAGTTCGGTATACCCCCCACGAGGCAGACCTTTTGGCAGCAGAATATCACCGTAGCGAACGCGGATCAGACGGCTAACCTGGACGCCGACCGCTTCCCAAAGACGACGCACCTCGCGGTTACGGCCTTCGGTCAGGGTTACGTTGTACCACTGGTTAATGCCTTCCCCACCGGTAAATTTGATGGTTTTGAACGCCGCAGGACCGTCTTCCAGCTGAACGCCACGCGACAGATCGCGTAGTTTATTTTCATCAACCTGGCCAAAGACACGCACAGCGTATTCACGTTCCACTTCACGGCTTGGGTGCATCAGACGGTTTGCCAGCTCACCGTCGGTGGTAAACAGCAGCAGACCGCAGGTGTTCACGTCCAGACGACCGACGGCAATCCAGCGAGCCCCACGCAGTTTTGGCAGACGGTCAAACACCGTCGGGCGACCTTCCGGGTCGTTGCGGGTGCACAGCTCGCCTTCCGGCTTATAGTAAGCCAGCACGCGGCAGATCTGCTCAGCGGACTCTTTCACGGAGATAAGATGACCGTCGATACGGATCTTCAGCCCCGGTACGATTTCTACGCGGTCACCCAGCGTGGCGATTTTACCGTCCACACTCACGCGGCCCGCTTCAATAATGGCTTCGATTTCACGGCGCGAGCCGTGGCCGGCACGCGCCAGCACTTTCTGTAACTTCTCGCTCATTGAGCTTCCTCAGGTGTCGCCTTCACAGGCGTCGAATCAGGTCAAAAAAGGGCCGCGCCCTGCTTTGATGGCCGCGTAGTATATCTGCTTATACCATCACAAGAAAGGCTTTACATCGCCCACGCCTTCACGAATCACTTCCGGCGTGTCTTCGGTTAAGTCAACCACGGTGGTTGGCTGTTGTCCGAGATAGCCACCGTGAATAATCAGCTCAACGACCTTCTCCAGACGATCTTTAATCTCTTCCGGATCCGACTCCGTAAACTCACTTCCCGGCAGCATCAGTGAGGTCGAAAGCATCGGCTCGCCGAGGGTTTCCAGCAGCGCCTGCGCTATCGGGTTCGACGGCACGCGCATACCGATGGTTTTACGTTTTTCCTGCAACAGACGACGCGGCACTTCTTTGGTCCCTTTCAGGATGAAGGTGTAATTACCCGGCGTGTTGTTCTTGATCAGGCGAAACGCCACGTTATCGACATAAGCATAGGTCGACAACTCGGAGAGATCGCGGCACATCAGGGTAAAGTTATGGCCGTCCGGCAGCTGGCGAATGCGGCAAATACGCTCCATCGCCCCTTTATCTTCAATTTTGCAGCCCAGCGCATAGCCTGAATCGGTTGGGTAGACAATCACGCCGCCTTTGCGGACGATCTCCACGGCCTGATTAATCAGGCGCGGCTGCGGGTTATCCGGATGGATATAGAAAAACTGACTCATACTTCCCTCTCTTCAATTTGCTGCGGCTGTTCCCAGCGCTGCCAGACCGGCTCAACGCCTGCGGGCAACCAGAGCTTGCGCCCCAGTTCGATCCAGGCGCAGGGCTGATGGAAATCAGACCCCTGCGACCCAAACAGGCCAAACTGACGCGCATAGGTCGCGAGCTGCGCACGCTCATTGGGTGCCTGCTGACACTGGGCGACTTCCATCGCCTCACCGCCGCATTCGGCAAAATGTGCCAGCAGTCTTTTCAGCCATTTAGCAGAAAGATTATACCGCCCCGGATGGGCCAGCACGGCCTTACCGCCAGAATGATGAATCACATCAATAGCTTGTTTTATTGTACACCACTGCGGCGGAACGTATCCGGTTTTCCCCCGTGCAAGATACTTTTTAAAGACATCCGCCATCGTCGTGGCCTTGCCTGCTTCAACCAGAAAACGGGCGAAATGGCCGCGTGTCACCGCCCCGCCGTTCGCCAGTTTCTGCGCGCCTTCCAGCGCGCCCGGAATATGCGCCTTTTCCAGGCGCTCGCCGATCATCTGAGCACGCTGATGACGGCGTGCTTTTTGTTCTTGCAAAAAGGCCCGAAGTGCCGGATGGTCTATATCGATGTTCAGGCCAACAATATGAATTTCGTGGTTTTCCCAGACCGTCGAGATCTCGACGCCAGGCACCAGATTCAGCGCCAGTCCGCTGCGGGCAATCTCGGCGCGCGCGGCCGGGATGGCATCTGTCGTATCGTGATCGGTTATCGCCAGCGTGCCGACGCGCATTTCAACGGCACGATGAACCAGATCTTCGGGTGTCAGCAGGCCATCAGAGGCCTGAGTATGGCTGTGTAAATCATAAATAATCGCGTAGGTGGTATCGCTCAAAGCACTTCCCATAACAGGTTGGAGACATCCGAAACCACCATGATACCGACTTAAAACGAAATTCTGAAATCAAGGGTTGACAACACGCCATCGAACTAGTTAACTAGTACGCAAGTTCACACGAGAAAGGTATCTGAAAATGACAGCACATTGCACTCTGCACGGTTGGTGGCGTACTTCCTGATTATCGGGCAGTGTCACGCGTCTGCGAAATGCAAACAGATACCCAGCCCGCGACTAAGCGGGCTTTTTTTTGAACAGAAAATGAGAACACAATAATGCAAACAGCCAAACCACACCTCGAACTGCTGACCTGCGAGGCGGTCTATCGTCACAACCCTACCGCGCTGTTTCATCAGGTATGCGGTGCCCGTCCGGCAACACTGCTGCTGGAGTCGGCGGATATCGACAGCAAGGACGATCTGAAGAGCCTGCTGCTGGTCGACAGCGCGCTGCGTATTACGGCGTTAGATAGCACCGTGACCATCAAAGCGCTGTCTGAGAATGGTGCGTCATTGCTGCCTTTGCTGGATGCCACTCTGCCTGCCGGCATTGAAAATGAACGTCATCCGGAAATGCGTATTTTGCACTTCCCGCCAGTCAGCCAACTGCTGGATGAAGACGCGCGCCTCTGCTCCCTGTCCGTCTTTGATGCTTTCCGCCTGCTGCAGAATCTGGTCACTGTACCGGAAGATGAACGCGAGGCGATGTTCTTCGGTGGACTGTTTGCTTACGACCTGGTCGCCGGTTTTGAAGATTTGCCAGAAACCGAACAGGGTAACCGCTGCCCGGATTACTGCTTCTATCTGGCTGAAACCTTGCTGGTGATCGACCATCAGAAAAAATATACCCGCATTCAGGCAAGCCTGTTCACGCCGTCTTCCTCAGAGAAGCAGCGTCTCGAACACCGCATCATGCAGCTGCAGCAGCAGATGACCGAAGCGCCGCCTGCGCTGCCGGTGCAGCGCGTGGAAAAAATGACCTGTGATGTTAACCAGACCGACGATCAGTACGGTGCCGTGGTTCGCCAGATGCAAAAAGCGATTCGCGCCGGGGAAATTTTCCAGGTGGTGCCTTCCCGTCGCTTCTCTCTGCCCTGCCCGTCGCCGCTGGCGGCCTACGATGTGCTGAAAAAGAGCAACCCAAGCCCGTACATGTTCTTTATGCAGGATAACGATTTCACCCTGTTTGGCGCGTCGCCGGAAAGTTCGCTGAAGTACGACGCCACCAGCCGCCAGATTGAAATTTACCCGATCGCCGGTACCCGTCCACGCGGACGTCGCGCAGACGGTTCACTGGATCGCGATCTCGACAGCCGCATCGAACTGGAAATGCGAACCGACCACAAAGAGCTCTCCGAGCATCTGATGCTGGTTGACCTGGCGCGTAACGATCTGGCCCGCATTTGCACCCCTGGCAGCCGTTACGTGGCGGACCTGACCAAAGTTGACCGTTACTCCTTCGTCATGCATCTGGTCTCCCGCGTGGTCGGTGAGTTACGCCATGATCTCGACGTGCTGCATGCCTATCGCGCCTGCATGAACATGGGCACCCTGAGCGGTGCGCCGAAAGTGCGCGCCATGCAACTGATTGCCGCCGCCGAAGGGCGTCGTCGCGGCAGCTATGGCGGCGCGGTGGGCTATTTCACCGCCCACGGCGATCTGGATACCTGCATCGTTATCCGCTCCGCTTACGTCGAAGACGGTATCGCCACCGTACAGGCGGGTGCCGGGATTGTTCTTGATTCTGTTCCGCAGTCTGAAGCTGACGAAACACGCAGTAAAGCGCGTGCGGTCCTTCGCGCCATTGCTACCGCACATCATGCACAGGAGATTTTCTGATGGCTGACATTCTGCTGCTCGATAACATCGACTCATTTACCTATAACCTGGCAGATCAGCTGCGTGCGAATGGACATAACGTTGTTATCTATCGTAACCACGTCCCGGCACAGACCCTGATTGACCGTCTGGCTACCATGCCAAACCCGGTGCTGATGCTCTCCCCGGGCCCTGGCGCACCGAGTGAAGCGGGCTGTATGCCGGAGCTGCTAACCCGCATGCGCGGCAAGCTGCCGATTATCGGCATCTGCCTCGGTCATCAGGCGATTGTGGAAGCCTATGGCGGCTACGTCGGCCAGGCGGGTGAAATCCTGCACGGTAAAGCGTCCAGCATCGAACATGACGGCCAGGCAATGTTTGCCGGGCTGCCGAATCCGCTCCCGGTGGCACGCTACCACTCGCTGGTCGGCAGCAACATTCCTGCCGGGCTGACCATTAACGCCTCGTTTGAAGGGATGGTGATGGCGGTGCGTCACGATGCCGACCGCGTCTGTGGTATGCAGTTCCATCCGGAATCGATCCTGACCTCACACGGTGCCCGTCTGCTGGAACAGACCCTGGACTGGGCGTTGCAAAAACTGGAGCAGACTAACACCCTGCAACCGATTCTGGAAAAACTGTACCAGGCACAAACCCTGAGCCAGCAGGAGAGCCACCAGCTCTTCTCTGCCGTGGTTCGCGGTGAGCTGAAGCCTGAACAGCTGGCGGCTGCACTGGTGAGCATGAAAGTGCGTGGCGAAAGCCCGCAGGAGATCGCGGGCGCCGCCACGGCTCTGCTGGAGAATGCCGCCCCGTTCCCGCGCCCCGACTATCCGTTTGCAGATATCGTCGGTACCGGGGGTGATGGCAGTAACAGTATCAATATCTCTACCGCCAGCGCCTTCGTGGCGGCGGCGTGTGGTTTAAAAGTGGCGAAACACGGTAACCGCAGCGTTTCCAGCCGCTCCGGATCGTCGGATTTGCTCGCGGCATTCGGCATTAATCTCGATATGAACGCCGAACGTTCCCGTGAAGCGCTGGATGACCTGGGCGTTTGCTTCCTGTTTGCGCCGAAATACCACACCGGTTTCCGCCACGCGATGCCGGTTCGTCAGCAGCTCAAAACCCGCACGCTGTTTAACGTGCTCGGTCCACTGATCAACCCGGCGCACCCGCCACTGGCGCTGATTGGCGTCTACAGCCCGGAGCTGGTTCTGCCGATTGCCGAGACGCTGCGCGTGCTCGGTTATCAACGGGCTGCCGTAGTACACAGCGGCGGGATGGATGAAGTGTCGCTGCATGCCCCTACGCTGGTGGCCGAACTGCGTGACGGCGAAATCCTGAGCTACCAGCTGGAAGCCGCAGACTTTGGTTTAACCCCGTATCACCAGGAGGCGCTGGCAGGCGGTACGCCGGAAGAAAACCGTGACATTCTGACGCGCTTATTACAAGGTAAGGGAGAGGTCGCCCATGAGGCCGCCGTTGCTGCCAACGTCGCCATGCTGATGCGTTTGCACGGCGAGGAAGACCTGAAGGCCAACGTTCAAAAAGTTCTGGATGTACTGCGCTCCGGTGCAGCTTACGATCGCGTTACCGCACTTGCGGCAAGAGGGTAAAGAATGCAGACCGTTTTAGCGAAAATCGTTGCCGATAAGGCCATCTGGGTGGAAGCCCGCAAGCAACAGCAGCCGCTTGCCAGTTTTCAGAATGACGTCGTTCCGAGCAGCCGTCGTTTCTATGACGCCCTGCAGGGTGCGCGCACCGCATTTATTCTTGAGTGCAAAAAAGCGTCCCCGTCTAAAGGCGTTATCCGTGACGATTTCGACCCGGCACGTATTGCCGGTATTTATAAGCATCATGCGTCCGCTATCTCCGTGCTGACGGATGAGAAATATTTCCAGGGAAGCTTCGATTTTCTGCCGATCGTCAGCGGCATCGCGCCGCAGCCGATCCTGTGCAAAGACTTTATTATTGACCCGTATCAGATCTGGCTGGCGCGTTTCTATCAGGCGGATGCCTGCCTGCTGATGCTCTCGGTTCTGGATGACGAACAGTATCGCCAGCTTGCTGCCGTGGCCCACAGCCTGAACATGGGCGTGCTGACCGAAGTAAGCAACGAAGAGGAGCTGGAACGCGCCATCGCGCTCGGGGCCAAAGTGGTCGGGATTAACAACCGCGACCTGCGCGATCTGTCCATCGACCTCAACCGCACGCGCCAGCTGGCGCCGCGTCTGGGTTCCGGCGTAACCGTTATCAGCGAATCTGGCATTAACAGCTACGCTCAGGTGCGCGAGCTGAGCCACTTTGCCAACGGTTTTCTGATTGGCTCCGCCCTGATGGCGCATGACGATCTCAATGCGGCAGTGCGTCGGGTGCTGCTCGGTGAAAACAAAGTGTGCGGCTTAACCCGCGAGCAGGACGCCCAGGCCGCCTATGAAGCGGGCGCCATTTACGGCGGACTGATTTTTGTTGAGACCTCCCCGCGCGCGATAAGCGAAGAGCAGGCGCGTAAGGTGATAGCCGCGGCTCCACTCAGCTATGTCGGCGTCTTCCGTAATGCGGACATCGCCGACGTTGCGGCGAAAACCGACGCGTTATCGCTGAGCGCGGTACAGCTCCATGGTGATGAGGATCAGGCGTATATCAATGACCTGCGCGCCGCGCTGGCACCGCAGGTGCAAATCTGGAAAGCACAACGCGTCGATAAGACGTTACCCGCGCGAAACCTGAGCCATGTGGACAAATACGTCCTCGACAACGGCCAGGGCGGCACGGGCCAGCGATTTGACTGGTCACTGCTTAACGGTGAAAAGCTGGACAACGTCCTGCTGGCGGGAGGTTTAAGCCCGGATAACTGCGTGGAAGCCGCCAAAATGGGCTGTGCGGGCCTCGATTTCAATTCAGGCGTAGAGTCCCAGCCCGGCATAAAAGATGCCAGCAAACTGGCCTCCGTATTTAAAACTCTGCGTGCATATTAAGGAAGAGAAGATGACGACATTACTTAACCCGTATTTTGGTGAGTTTGGTGGGATGTACGTCCCGCAAATCCTGATGCCCGCACTGCGCCAGCTGGAAGAAGCCTTTGTCAGCGCGCAGAAAGATCCAGCGTTTCAGGCTGAATTTACCGATCTGCTGAAAAACTATGCAGGCCGTCCAACGGCGCTGACCAAATGCCGCAACCTGACCGAAGGCACCAAAACCACGCTGTATCTCAAGCGTGAAGACCTGCTGCACGGCGGCGCCCATAAAACCAACCAGGTGCTGGGTCAGGCGCTGCTCGCGAAGCGGATGGGCAAAACCGAAATCATCGCAGAAACCGGCGCAGGCCAGCATGGCGTAGCCTCTGCGCTCGCCAGTGCCCTGCTCGGCCTGAAATGCCGCATCTACATGGGTGCGAAAGACGTTGAGCGTCAATCGCCGAACGTTTTCCGTATGCGTTTGATGGGTGCTGAAGTGATCCCGGTGCACAGCGGCTCCGCCACGCTGAAAGATGCCTGTAACGAAGCGCTGCGCGACTGGTCTGGCAGTTATGAGACCGCACACTACATGCTGGGTACCGCTGCGGGTCCGCATCCGTTCCCGACGATTGTCCGCGAATTCCAGCGCATGATCGGCGAAGAGACCAAAGCGCAGATCCTCGAAAAAGAGGGTCGCCTGCCGGATGCCGTTATCGCCTGCGTGGGTGGCGGCTCTAATGCTATCGGCATGTTCGCTGATTTTATCGACGAAACGAACGTCGGCCTGATTGGCGTGGAGCCTGCCGGCCACGGCATCGAAACCGGCGAGCACGGTGCGCCGCTGAAGCATGGCCGCGTGGGCATCTACTTCGGCATGAAAGCGCCGATGATGCAGACCGATGAAGGCCAGATAGAAGAGTCGTACTCTATCTCTGCCGGTCTGGACTTCCCGTCCGTCGGGCCCCAGCATGCATTCCTGAACAGCACCGGTCGCGCGGATTACGTTTCCATTACCGATGACGAAGCCCTTGAAGCGTTCAAAACGCTGTGTCGCAGCGAAGGGATCATCCCGGCGCTGGAGTCTTCGCATGCCCTGGCGCACGCGCTGAAAATGATGAAAGAAAACCCGGAAAAAGAGCAACTGCTGGTGGTAAACCTTTCCGGTCGCGGTGACAAAGATATCTTCACCGTTCACGATATTCTGAAAGCACGAGGGGAAATCTGATGGAACGCTACGATAACGTATTTGCAGAGCTGAAATCCCGCCAGGAAGGCGCGTTCGTTCCCTTCGTCACCCTGGGCGATCCGGGCCCGGAGCAGTCGCTGAAGATTATCGACACCCTGATTGAAGCCGGTGCCGATGCGCTGGAGCTGGGGATCCCGTTCTCTGACCCGCTGGCGGATGGCCCGACCATTCAGAACGCGACGCTGCGCGCCTTTGCCGCAGGCGTGACGCCAACCCAGTGCTTCGAGATGCTGGCCGCGATCCGCCAGAAGCACCCGAGCATTCCGATTGGTCTGCTGATGTACGCCAACCTGGTATTCAACCGCGGAATCGACGAATTTTATGCCGAGTGCGCGCGGGTGGGCGTCGACTCGGTGCTGGTAGCCGACGTGCCGGTTGAAGAGTCCGCGCCGTTCCGCCAGGCAGCGATGCGCCATAATGTGGCCCCGATTTTCATCTGCCCGCCGAATGCGGATGACACACTGCTGCGCCAGATTGCCTCCTACGGACGCGGTTATACCTACCTGCTCTCTCGCGCGGGTGTGACCGGTGCGGAGAACAAAGCGGCGCTGCCATTGCATCATCTGGTGGAAAAGCTGGCTGAATATCACGCCGCACCACCGCTGCAGGGCTTCGGGATTTCATCTCCGGATCAGGTCACCGCGGCGATTGACGCGAAGGCGGCAGGTGCCATTTCCGGCTCCGCGATTGTGAAGATCATCGAGAATAACGTGGACAAGCCAGAGCAGATGCTGGCCGAGCTGAAAACGTTCGTCAGCGCCATGAAGGCCGCGACGCGTAAATCCTGACCCATCCACCGTCTGGCATCCCTGCCAGACGGTTACCCTTCCTTCCGCACTATCTACAAAGGATTACATCAAAATTGATCCTGTCGATATTTTCGGTGTGAATGGCTTTTCAAACGGTCATGTAAGCGTATGATCTGGACTCTTTTTTATCTTTAATCCTTCTGAGTTCAGAGGCTTATTCATGTCATGGCAATCCTTCAAACAGACTTACCTGGTTAAGTTCTGGTCACCTGTTCCAGCCGTTATCGCCGCTGGCATTCTCTCTACTTATTATTTCGGCATCACCGGTACCTTCTGGGCCGTGACCGGCGAGTTTACCCGCTGGGGTGGGCAACTGCTGCAACTCGCTGGCGTGCATACCGAAGCGTGGGGTTACTTCAAACTCATCCATCTGGACGGTACGCCGCTAACCCGCATTGACGGGATGATGATCATTGGCATGTTCGGGGGCTGTTTTGCCGCCGCGCTGTGGGCAAACAACGTAAAGCTCAGGCTGCCTAAAAGCCGGATCCGTATTTTGCAGGCAATTGTCGGCGGCATGATTGCCGGATTCGGCGCGCGCCTGGCGATGGGCTGCAACCTTGCCGCCTTCTTTACCGGGATCCCGCAATTTTCGCTCCATGCCTGGTTCTTTGCTGTTGCTACAGCGATCGGCTCTTACTTTGGCGCAAAATTTACTCTTCTTCCGCTGTTCCGTATTCCCGTCAAAATGGTCAAAGTGAGCGCCGCGTCGCCGCTTACGCAAAAGCCCTCGCAGGCGCGTCGCCGTTTCCGCCTCGGAATGCTGGTCTTTTTTGCGATGGTGGCATGGGCGCTCTGCACGGCCCTGAACCAGCCCAAACTCGGTCTGGCGATGCTGTTCGGTGTGGGTTTTGGTCTGCTGATTGAACGCGCGCAGATCTGCTTTACCTCCGCGTTTCGCGATATGTGGATCACCGGGCGTACAATGATGGCGAAAGCGATTATCGCCGGGATGGCGGTCAGCGCCATCGGCATCTTCAGCTATGTGCAGTTAGGCGTCGAACCCAAAATCATGTGGGCCGGTCCTAACGCGGTGATTGGCGGCCTGCTGTTTGGCTTCGGGATCGTGCTGGCTGGCGGGTGTGAAACCGGCTGGATGTACCGCGCCGTCGAAGGTCAGGTGCATTACTGGTGGGTGGGTCTGGGAAATGTTATCGGGTCGACGCTCCTGGCGTACTTCTGGGACGACCTGTCCCCGTCGCTCGCCACGAACTGGGACAAGGTCAACCTGCTGAACACCTTCGGGCCTCTCGGCGGCCTGCTGGTCACCTATGCCCTGCTGCTGGTCGCGTTTTTACTGGTTGTCGCGCAGGAGAAACGTTTCTTCCGTCGTGGGAGTGTCAAAACAGAAACGCAGGAGAACGCTGCATGAAACAGATTGTGCCTGATTACCGTCTTGATATGGTCGGTGAACCCTGCCCTTATCCGGCGGTTGCTACGCTTGAAGCGTTACCGCAGCTTAAGAAAGGCGAAATACTGGAGGTGGTCAGCGACTGCCCGCAGTCCATCAACAATATACCGCTGGATGCCAAAAACCATGGGTACACGGTGCTGGATATCCAGCAGGATGGCCCGACCATTCGCTATTTGATTCAAAAGTAAGAAAGGATATGCGCCCCGCCGGGGGCGCATTGAACAGAAGGGACTAGAAGCGATAACCCGCAGAGAACATAAATACCCACGGATCCAGACGCGTGCTGATGCTTTGCTGCTGACCGCCCGCTTTGAAGCGTACATCAGTATCGATATCCATATACCAGACGGAGGCGTTAATTAACCAGTCGCGGTTAATCAGATAATCCAGCCCGACCTGTCCCGCCATCCCCCACGAATCTTTCAGGCTAAGATCGGTCAGACCGGCGTCTTTTCCGGTATCGTTAAATTTCTCATCAAAGAACGTGGTGTAGTTCACACCCGCACCAATATATGGACGCACCTTGCTGCTGGCATCACCAAAGTACCACTGCGCCATCAGCGTTGGCGGCAGATGGTGCACCGTAGCGATATCACCGGTTGGCCCAAGGCCCACGCGATGACGGAAAGGCGTTGCGGCAAGAAGCTCAACACCAATGTTATCCGTCGCCATATAGGTAAAGGTTAACCCCAGCTGGGTGTTATTACTGACGTTAAAACCGCCCATCCCCAGCACGTTATCTGAACCTTCGGTTGGACGAACCGTGGCCGAACCGGCACGAATAAAGAATTCGCCTGCTTCATGCGCGTACGCGCCACCAGAGAGACTGCTTAATACAAGGGCTGCCACCGCTAATTTTTTCATATCCGCTCCATCGTTGTGGTTTTAATCGCGGATGAGAATATACTCACAAAAGAGTAATAAGTGATCTGCCCCAGATCACATTAAAACCAGTAACTTAACATTCATTGATCTGGATTAATTTTTTGTTACGCACTAAAAACCGATAAGTTGTTTCCATGTCAATTTTTGGCATTTCACGGTTACAAAATTTTCTCTTTTCCCCCTCTTGCTCTTCCTCTGGCGGCTGGATAATTTAGCGCTCTCACAAATTGATTTGATGCGTTCTTCTTTTGCAGGTGTGCCATGAGTGATATCAACCCGTGCATGACGTGCGGAGCCTGTTGTGCGTATTTTCGAGTCTCTTTCTACTGGGCCGAAGCCAGCGATGGCGGCGGTACCGTTCCGGTTCATCTCACTGAGCCGTTAACCCCCTTTCTGCGCTGCATGAGCGGCACCAATCAAAAGCAGGCCCGCTGTGTGGCGCTGGAGGGTGAACCTGGGGTCTCGACCCGATGTTCCATCTATGAAAATCGCCCCAGCCCGTGCCGCGAGTTTGCGATGTCGGGTGAAGAGGGTCAGGTTAACGAAGCCTGTAATCGCGCCCGGGCCCGCGTGGGATTACCGCCGCTTTACAAAGATATGCTTTTCCATACAAGCCTTGATGCTGCCACAGCAGGCGCATCCGGTGTACAATTGCCGGCTAATTAACACCTGCAATACTCAAGGAGAGTGCATGTCTATCACGGCGAAGTCTGTCTACCGTGACACGGGAAACTTTTTCCGCAATCAGTTCATAACCTTTTTACTGATCGCGTTGTTATGCGCCTTTATCACGGTGGTGCTGGGTCATGCGTTCTCACCGAGTGACGAACAGATTGCCAGCCTGAGCCAGGGCGACCATCTGGCGGGAAGCGTAGGCTTGTTTGAACTGGTGCAAAACATGACGCCGGAGCAGCAACAAATTCTGCTGCGCGCGTCTGCCGCATCCACGTTCTCCGGCCTGATTGGTAACGCCATTCTGGCCGGCGGCGTGTTACTGTTGATTCAGCTGGTGTCGGCGGGTCATCGGGTTAGCGCCTTACGGGCGATTGGTGCCAGCGCCCCGGTCTTACCTAAACTGTTTATCCTGATCTTTTTAACCACCCTGCTGGTGCAAATGGGGATCATGCTGGTGGTGGTGCCGGGTGTGTTACTGGCTATCGTGCTCTCCTTTGCGCCTGTGATGATTGTGCAGGATAAAATGGGTATTTTTACCGCGATGCGCAGCAGCATCCGTCTCGCATGGGCTAATATGCGTCTGGTAGCGCCTGCTGTGGTCGGCTGGCTGCTGGCCAAAACGCTCCTGTTACTGTTTGCACCGAATTTTGCGGTATTAACGCCAAATGTTGGGGCGGTAGTGGCGAATACGCTGAGCAATTTGATTTCAGCGGTACTGCTGGTCTACCTGTTCCGCCTGTATATGTTAATTCGCCAGTAATCCTGAGGCGGGGGCATTCTGGCCTCCCGCCCCGCTCAGAAAATGGAATCACAGAATGAAGCAGTTTCTTGATTTTTTACCGCTCGTGGTCTTTTTTGCTTTTTATAAGCTGTACGACATTTATGCCGCGACCACTGCGCTGATCGTTGCGACCGCTGTTGTCCTGATTTACAGCTGGGTTCGCTATCGTAAAGTCGAAAAAATGGCGCTGGTCACGTTTGTTCTGGTCGCCGTATTCGGCGGGCTTACGCTGTTCTTCCACAATGATGAATTTATTAAGTGGAAAGTGACCGTGATTTACGCGCTGTTTGCGGGTGCACTGTTAATCAGCCAGTGGGTAATGAAAAAACCACTGATCCAGCGCATGCTGGGCAAAGAGCTGACGTTGCCTCAGGAAGTCTGGTCGCGTCTGAATATTGCCTGGGCGGTGTTCTTTATTCTCTGCGGTCTCGCCAATATCTATATCGCCTTCTGGCTGCCGCAGAATATTTGGGTCAACTTTAAGGTCTTCGGCCTGACCGCCCTGACGCTTATCTTCACGCTGCTAAGCGGCGTATATATCTATCGCCATATGCCCCAGGACGACAAGCACTGATTAATGACTGACCAGAGCGTCTGCAACAGGCGTTCTGGTCTATTCTCACCGCTGTGAAATCATAGTAGCATCCCGCCTGAAGTCTTCCGTTACGAGTTAAAACAATGACAACAACTAACGCCCCTCAGGGCGAACTGGTTTTACGCACACTGGCAATGCCCGCTGACACCAATGCCAATGGCGATATTTTTGGCGGCTGGCTGATGTCGCAGATGGATATGGGCGGCGCCATTCTGGCAAAAGAGATCGCCCACGGGCGTGTGGTGACCGTGAGAGTGGACGGCATGACCTTCCTGCGCCCGGTGGCGGTCGGTGATGTGGTGTGCTGCTACGCGCGCTGCGTTAAACGCGGCAATACCTCTATTTCCATTAACATCGAAGTCTGGGTGAAGAAAGTCTCTTCTGAGCCGATTGGACAGCGTTATAAAGCAACAGAAGCGCTGTTTATTTATGTGGCTGTCGACAGCGAAGGTAAACCTCGCCAGCTTCCGCAGGCCTGAACCACCGGCAAAAAAAAAGCCTCCTTGCGGAGGCTTTTTTTATTCCATCTGTGCCCCGCCGTTCAGGCGGAAAACAATATTAATGACCAACCCGCTACCCGGTTTGCCTGGCTCATAACGCCATTTGCGCATTGCCGCTTTCACGTCGCGCTCAAACATATTCGAAGGCTGCGCTGACAGGATCTCCACGTTATCAACGCGCCCATCCGCCGTGACGTCAAATTTTACCCGCACGCGGCCTTCAATACGCAACATCCTGGCGCGAGGCGGATACTGCGGTTGACTGCGGCTCACGGCGCGCGGGCCCGCTGGCGCGGCGACCGTTGGTTTGGTGGTCGTTGCCGTATTGTTCATCACCGGACGTGAAGGGGCTGCATTTTCTACCGGCTGGGTTGCGCGTGGTTCAACCGGACGCTCTTCGCGTTTCGGACGCTCCTCGACCTTCTTCACCGGTTTGGGCTTCGGCTTAGGTTTCGGTTTTGGTTCAGGTTTGTGGATCACCACCGGCGCTTCTTTCGGTGGCTCCGGAACAGGCTCGGGTTCTGGCTCCGGTTCAGCAACCGGCTGTGGCGGCGGCGGTGCAACCTGCGGGGGTTCGAGATCCGCAGGCGATACCATCGTCACCGAGATCGGCTGCGCGGGCGCGGGCATTTCAATAACCTGATGAACCGAGGTATAGAGCAAACCCGCCACAACAGCACCGTGAATCACGACAGAAAGCAACGTCGGCCAGGGAAAGCGGCGTGGTAAATCAAGGGTCATCGAAGTCATAGTCATCAACGTTAAAAAACCGAACCCTGATTTTAAATGCAAATAGCAATCATATTCAATAAGACACTTTGTCCTGGCGCAACTTTAGCGCATGAGAGGCCAAAAAAGGCGCATTCAGATCAGGGCATTAACATTGTTTTTATTTTACATTGCAGTCGTATGCCCTTTCACATAACGTAACTGACACTTTTACCGGTTAAGGAGCTTCGCCGTGTTTTACGTGATTTACTCTGAAGATGTTGCTGATTCCCTCGATAAACGTCAGTCTGTACGCCCTGCTCATCTGGCACGTTTGCAGTTGCTCCAGGATGAGGGCCGCTTACTGACCGCGGGCCCCATGCCTGCGGTAGACAGCAACGACCCGGGCGCCGCCGGTTTTTCGGGTTCCACGGTCATTGCTGAGTTTGAATCCCAGGAAGCCGCTCAGGCCTGGGCTGATGCAGACCCGTACGTTGCCGCGGGTGTGTATGCGAAAGTGACGGTTCGCCCGTATAAGAAAGTGTTCTGAGACAAAATCGGCTCCGAAAGGAGCCTTTTTTATCATGGCGGCTACGCGTCCCGTCGTCGAGTAAACTGCTGCTCCGTTATGAGGCTGCCCCACTGGTCGCCTTCCCACTCTTTAACCAGCGTAAAACCAAACGATTCATACAGGCGCCGGGCGGTGGTCAGCTCATTGAACGTCCAGAGATGCACGGCTGAAAACCCGACGTCGTCGCAAAAACGCATCGCTTCGGTGAGTAATTTTTTTCCAGCGCCATGGCCCCGACAGCCGTCGTCGATAATAAACCAGCGCAGGTGGGCTTCGCCCTGTTCTAAATCCTCACCATCGATTGCCACCGCCCCGACAATTCTGTCGTTCATCACCGCCAGCCAGACCTGGTTACAGGGTTTATCCAGCCGGCCACTAAACTCTGCCAGACCGGAGGCCACTTTGGCCTCAAAGAAGCGGCCGAAATGATGCTCGCGCGCGTAATAGCATCCGTGCATCTCTGCGATGCGGCCAATCATGCCGGGAAGGTAGCCCTGCACGATCTTAAGCTCATCAGGGGGCATAGCAACGCCCTCCTCCCGACACGCCAGCAGCGCGTTGGCGTAAAGGGACAATCCCCGGGAGATGGTTTCCTGCTGAGCGGGCTGCAGGGATTTTATCGCTGATACAACGCGCGCGTTGCTGAAGGTATTAATTTTATGGACCGTGTCGTGGCCTTTCGCCGTCAGCCTGAGGCATTTTGATCTGGCATCGTCAGCGGACACCACCTCTTCAAGTTCACCCGCGGCAATCAGGCGAGCCAGCATCCGGCTGACGCTGGATTTTTCCAGCCCCAGCAGCTGCACCAGTTGACCTGCGGTCATCTCTTTGCGCAAGGCGATTTCAACGAGCGTGTGAACGGCCGAGGGCGAATAAGGGGTTGAGGCCAGGGTGGAAGCCATAAAGCCCAACTCTCGCACCATCAGACGCGAGGAACGACGGATAACGCTGACTACGGGGGTTTCGCTGTGCATAGTATGCCCTCATCATTTAGTTGTACTATACAACTAAATGATGAGGGGTTGTCAATGACATTAAAAAGGCTCCCGCAGGAGCCTTTCAAACCATCAATGCAACGACGCTAACCTCGCCGCAAACCCGACAAACAGCAGCCCGATCAGGCCATTGCCCAGCTTTGCCAGTTTCTTTTTGGTTTTCAGATAACGGGTAACAAACGCGCCGGAGAAGATCAGGAAGCTCATATAGATAAAGCTAATCAACTCAAGCGTGGTCGCGAGGATCAGGAAAGAGGTTCCGGTGTTTTTCGCATTCACGTCAATGAACTGAACGAAGAACGAGACGTAGAACAGAATCGCCTTGGGGTTCGTCAGGCTTAATACCAGCGCGCGCTTCATGATCATACTGGCTGGCTCAGGGGGGCTCTCCTGAGCATTATTCTGACGGTTCACCACCGACCAGAGCATTTTGCCCCCCAGCCACAGCAGATAAAACGCGCCGAGATAACGCACGATATTAAACAGCACCGGGGTAGTCTGAATTAATGCAGCAACACCCGCCCAGGCCAGAAACATCAGTACCGCATCACCGATAAATACCCCTGTCGCGGCAAGATAGCCTTTTTTCACGCCGTGACCAATACCGGTTTTCAGTACAAACAGGGTATTGGGTCCTGGCACCAGCACGATAAAAAATGCGCCGACCACGTACGTCCAGAAATTCAGTACACCAAACTCCGCAAACACTTCTCCCTCCTTTTGCTACACCCAACAGGAACAGCGCTGCAAATACGCTATTCCAAAAAAAGACGCTATAAAAACAGTGGGCACCATTACGGTGCCCTCATGGTTCTCAGAAATCCTGGACGGCGAACAACAACGCGTTGCGGTGCCGGGTCATTCCACATTTCCTGATGGCGTGAATACGCATATTGCGGCGGGATTGTGCTTCCAGCCAACGAGCCTTGCGACGACTCACCTGTCGCAACATGCGCCAGCGCCCTACTTCTGTTCTACTGCGCTTCATGTCTACAACTCTTTCTCTAACACTTTTTCTCTAAAAGAAAGGTCATTATAAACCCAACCCCACAGCAAACCAGCGCTTTTAGCTGGCGTTTTTATTTGCCAGATGATTCCTGATGCGTACACTCATAACAATACGCTTTCAAAAGGATTTTTTTACTCATGACAACCTTCTACACCGTGGTGAGTTGGCTGGTCATTCTGGGATACTGGCTGTTAATCGCGGGTGTGACATTACGCATCCTGATGAAGCGCAGAGCCGTACCCTCTGCCATGGCCTGGCTTCTGATAATCTACATCCTGCCGCTGGTAGGAATTATTGCCTATCTCTCTTTCGGTGAGCTTCATCTGGGGAAACGCCGCGCCGAGCGGGCCCGCGCCATGTGGCCTTCGACCGCGAAGTGGCTCCACGACCTTAAAGCCTGCAAACACATCTTTGCCGAGGAGAACAGCAGCGTAGCCTCCTCGCTGTTTAAGCTGTGCGAGCGCCGTCAGGGAATTGGCGGCGTAAAAGGCAACCAGCTCCAGCTGCTGACCTCCTCCGATGACGTCATGCAGGCGCTGATCCGCGATATCCAGCTGGCCCGGCACAATATTGAGATGGTGTTTTATATCTGGCAACCCGGCGGCATGGCCGACCAGGTGGCAGAATCGCTAATGGCCGCCGCGCGACGCGGTATTCACTGCCGCCTGATGCTCGACTCCGCGGGCAGCGTGGCCTTCTTCCGTAGCCCCTGGGCTGGCATGATGCGTAATGCTGGCATCGAGGTGGTTGAGGCGCTGAAGGTCAATCTGCTGCGTGTGTTTCTGCGCCGGATGGATCTCCGCCAGCACCGCAAGATGGTCATGATCGATAACTATATTGCCTATACCGGCAGCATGAACATGGTTGACCCCCGTTTCTTCAAACAGGACTCGGGCGTGGGCCAGTGGGTGGATTTGATGGCGCGCATGGAGGGGCCGATAGCCACCTCGATGGGCATCGTCTACTCCTGTGACTGGGAGATCGAGACCGGTAAGCGTATCCTGCCGCCGCCGCCCGACGGCAATATAATGCCGTTCGAAGAGGCCAGCGGTCACACCATTCATACCATTGCCTCTGGCCCGGGCTTCCCGGAAGATTTGATCCATCAGGCGCTGCTGACGGCTACGTACTCCGCGCGTGAATACCTGATCATGACCACGCCCTACTTTGTCCCCAGCGACGATCTCCTGCACGCGATCTGTACCGCAGCGCAGCGCGGTGTGGATGTGAGCATCATTTTGCCGCGCAAAAATGACTCGCTTCTGGTGGGCTGGGCCAGCCGCGCCTTCTTTAGCGAACTGCTGGCTGCAGGGGTAAAAATATACCAGTTTGAGGGCGGGCTGCTGCATACCAAGAGCGTGCTGGTGGACGGCGAACTGAGCCTGGTGGGAACGGTGAACCTGGATATGCGCAGCCTGTGGCTAAACTTTGAAATCACGCTGGTGATTGATGATGCCGGCTTTGGCGGCGACCTCGCGGCGGTGCAGGATGATTATATCTCCCGCTCCCGCCTGCTGGATGCCAGACTGTGGGTAAAACGTCCGCTGTGGCAGAGAATTGCCGAACGACTGTTTTACTTCTTTAGTCCGTTGCTGTAAAACGTGCCCAACGATGTTAAACAGGTAGTCATCATGGAAATGGATCTGAACAATCGCCTGACCGAAGACGAAACGCTCGAGCAGGCCTATGACATTTTTCTCGAACTGGCGGTTGATAATCTCGATCCCGCGGACGTGATCCTCTTTAATCTGCAGTTCGAAGAGCGCGGCGGCGCCGAGTTGTTCGATCCTGCTGAAGACTGGGCCGAGCATGTGGATTTCGACCTCAATCCGGACTTCTTTGCTGAAGTGGTGATTGGACTGGCCGATGAAGACGGCGGCGAAATTAACGATATCTTCGCTCGTGTCCTGCTGTGTCGCGAAAAAAACCACAAGCTGTGCCATATTCTCTGGCGCGAATAATAAAAAAGGCTGCGATTGCAGCCTTTTTTATTTAATCCGCTAATTCATTTCCGCACCGGTTGCAGAACCGGGCGTTAAGCTCATGTTCCGCCTGGTGGCAGCGCGGACATTTACGCTGTTGCTTGCGGGTCTGAAAGGCACTGCTCATGTGCGTGGTAATCAGCCCTGTTGGAATTGCAATCACCGAATAACCAATCAGTATCAGCACCGATGCGACAATACGTCCCAGCGGCGTATGCGGTGTGATATCCCCATACCCCACCGTCGTGACGGTAACAATTGCCCAGTAGACGGACGCATTGAGCGTCGTGAAGCCATATTTAGGTCCTTCTATCAAGTACATCAGCGCACCGAAAACAATCATGACGATGGCAATAAACGAGTAAAAGAGAATAAGCTGATGGCGGGCGCTGACGATCGCGCTCCAGAATATGTGCAGAGACGGCATAAAACGCAATAATTTCAGGATGCGTAATACCCGAATAACGCGCATCGCTCGCCAGGCAAAGACATAGCTCAGGCTGATTTCCGGCCACAGCCACATCACATAGAGAGGCAGAATTGTGGCTAAATCGATAAATCCCCAAAAGCTGAAAACATATCGGGCCGGGTTGGGCCAGGCTATCACTCTGAGAAGATATTCCGCGGTAAAGACCAGGGTTATTATCAGTTCAAGCCAGACAAAGATATGCCATTCGTCAAACGTCAGGTGATATTGCGTTCCGGCACCGGACTCTATAAAGATGACAATCACGCTGAGGAGCGCAAATAATCCGCAGAGCCCTTCGACGCGTCGTCCGGACAGCGTTTCAGGATCGAATAATAAATGATAGAGCCGCCGACGGGCTGACGTGAATATACGCGACACAGTGACCTCGCAAAAAATAAGGGCTGACATCATGTCAGCCCTTGCGATTATAACGGGTCTACTTTCAGGCAGGAAACCGCATGTCGGAAACTGCCTTCCAGAACCGGTCGCGTTTTGGCGCATTCCGGCCCGGCCATTGGGCACCGCGTACGGAACACGCAGCCCGATGGCGGGTTGATCGGTGAAGGTAATTCCCCTTCCAGAAGCTGAATCGTTTTATTCTTTTCCAGATCGGGATCGGGGATCGGCACTGCCGACATCAGCGCTTTGGTGTAGGGGTGCAGCGGATTATGGTACACCTCATCGTAGGTGCCCAGCTCCACGGCATGACCCAGGTACATCACCAGCACGCGGTCAGAGATGTGTTTCACCACGGCCAGGTCGTGCGCAATGAAGATTAACGATAGTCCCATCTCGCGCTGCAGCTTCTGCAGCAGGTTCACTACCTGCGCCTGAATGGACACGTCCAGCGCGGAAACTGGCTCATCGCAGATGATCAGTTTCGGCTCGAGGATCAGCGCACGCGCAATACCAATACGCTGGCATTGGCCGCCGGAGAACTCGTGCGGATAACGGTTGACGAGGTTGGGCAACAGCCCCACCTTCATCATCATCGCTTTAACACGATCGCGGACTTCCTGGCGCGGCATCTTCGGGTGATAGGTGCGCAGCGGCTCGGCAATGATTTCACCGATGGTCATACGCGGGTTTAATGACGCCAGCGGATCCTGGAAAATCATCTGGATATCGCTGCGCACGTCGCGCCACTCGTCGGGTTTCATGCCCAGCAGATCTTTGCCCAGCCACGCCACTTTACCGCCGGTCGCTTTCACCAGACCGATAATGGCACGCGCGAAGGTCGATTTGCCGCAGCCAGACTCGCCCACCACGCCCAGGGTTTCCCCTTCATACAGACGAAGCGTAACACCATCCACCGCTTTCAGGGTTTTAGGCGGCTGCCAGAACCACTGTTTGCCATCTTTGATGTCGAAATGCACTTTAAGATCGGCGATTTCGAGCAGCACGTTGCGTTTTTCATCTAATGCGTTCATACCAGCTCCTCCTGCGGCTTAAAGCAGGCGCGCAGACGGCCTGGTGCAAACTCTTCCAGCGGCGGCGCGCTGTTGCAGATCTCCATCGCGTGCGGACAACGTGGCTGGAACGGACAGCCTTTCGGCAGACGCAGCAGGTTCGGCGGGTTGCCCGGAATGGTCAGCAGGGATTCCCCTTCCGCATCGAGGCGCGGAACCGCATTCAACAGGCCAATCGAGTACGGATGCGCGGGGTGATAGAAGACATCGCGCGCTTTGCCATATTCCATGGTACGACCGGCATACATCACCAGCACCTTGTCACAGATGCCCGCCACTACCCCCAGATCGTGGGTGATCATGATAATCGCCGTGTTGAACTCACGCTTCAGCTCGTTTAACAGGGTCATGATTTGCGCCTGTACGGTCACGTCCAGCGCAGTGGTTGGTTCATCAGCAATCAGCAGTTTTGGCCGACACAGCAGCGCCATCGCAATCATCACACGCTGGCGCATACCGCCAGAGAACTCATGCGGGAACATGCGCATACGCTTACGCGCTTCCGGCATTTTTACCGCATCGAGCATTTTAACGGACTCTTCAAAGGCTTCGGCTTTGCTCAGGCCTTTGTGCAGCATCAGCACTTCCATCAGCTGCTCACCCACGCGCATGTAAGGGTTAAGCGAGGTCATCGGATCCTGGAAAATCATCGAAATCTGCTCAGCACGCAGCTTGTTCAGCTCATGCTCTGGCAGGTTGAGGATCTCACGGCCGTTGAACCTGGCGGAACCGCCAATCACCCCGTTAGCCGCCAGCAGTCCCATCAGCGCGAATGCCGTTTGCGATTTCCCGGAGCCCGATTCGCCCACGATGCCCAGCGTTTCACCGGCACGCAGGTTGAAGTTGAGATCGTTTACGGCGGTCACATCCCCGTCCGGCGTCTTAAAGGTGACCCGGAGATCTTTTACATCCAGCAGAAGGTCGCTGCGCTGTTGCGCCTGTGGCGCTGTTGCCGTTTCAATTATTGTCATCACGGCGCTCCTTAACGGTCTTTCGGGTCGAGGGCATCACGCAGGCCATCGCCGATAAAGTTAAAACAAAACAGGGTAACGACCAGGAAGCCAGCCGGATACAACAGCAGCCACGGTGAAACTTCCATTGAGTTTGCCCCGTCACTCAGCAGCGCACCCCAGCTGCTCAGCGGCTCTTGCGTACCCAGACCGAGGAAGCTCAGGAAGGATTCAAACAGGATCATGCTTGGCACCAGCAGTGAGGCATAGACCACCACCACACCCAGCACGTTAGGAACGATATGGCGAACCACGATATTTCCGGTCGATACGCCACCCACCTGCGCGGCTTCGATAAACTCTTTGCGTTTAAGGCTCAGCGTCTGGCCGCGAACAATTCGCGCCATATCCAGCCATGACACCATCCCGATGGCCACGAAGATCAACAGGATATTCTGGCCGAAGAAGGTCACCAGCAGGATCACGAAGAACATAAACGGGAAGGAGTTCAGAATTTCCAGCAGACGCATCATTACTGAGTCCACTTTACCGCCAAGGTAGCCGGAAAGTGAGCCGTAGAGCGTCCCCACGATCACCGCCACCAGCGCCGCCGCAATACCCACCATCAGCGAGATACGGCCACCGATGGCGACGCGTACCAGCAGGTCACGACCGGAAGAGTCCGTGCCAAAATAGTGGCCAGATTCCATATCCGGCGCGCTGGACATCATTCCCCAGTCGGTGTCGAAATAGGTAAATTGCGACAGCATCGGCGCCAGGGTCACAAACAGGGCGATGATCACCAGAACAATCAAGCTGGCGACCGCAGCACGGTTGTGCATAAAACGACGGCGCGCATCCTGCCAGAGGCTACGACCTTCTACTTCCAGTTTTTCACTGAAGTTTTCCAGCGCCTCGCTGTTTTTCTTACTCAACATCATGGCGTGCTCCAGTGTTAGTAACGGATTTTCGGATCGATGACGGCGTACAGCACATCGACGATAGCGTTAAAGAGGATGGTCAGCGCACCGACGAGAATAGTCAGGCTCAGCACCAGCGAGTAGTCGCGGTTGAGCGCGCCGTTAACGAACAGCTGGCCAATCCCCGGCAGACCGTAGATCGTTTCGATAACCATTGAACCGGTGATGATCCCGACAAAAGCCGGTCCCATGTAGGAGAGCACTGGCAACAGCGCCGGTTTAAGCGCGTGGCGGAAAATAATCCGGCGCATCGGCAGCCCTTTAGCGCGCGCGGTGCGAATGAAGTTTGAGTGCAGTACTTCGATCATCGAACCACGGGTGATACGCGCGATGCTGGCGATATACGCCAGAGATAGGGCCACCATTGGCAAAATCATGAACTTTAATGCCCCGCCGTTCCAGCCGCCGCCCGGCAGCCACTTCAGCGTGATGGCAAATATCATCACCAGTAATGGCGCTACAACGAAGCTGGGTATTACTACCCCGGTCATTGCCACCCCCATTACGGCATAATCCCATTTGGTATTTTGTCTGAGCGCGGCGATTACGCCGGCGGTGACCCCGAAAACGATAGCCAGAATGAATGCGGCCGCACCCAGCTTAGCTGAAACCGGGAAGCTGGACGCCACCAGGTCGTTAACGGAATAGTCTTTATATTTAAATGACGGTCCAAAATCACCGTGAGCCAGCTGCTTCAGATAATTGAAGTACTGGGTGGAGATAGGATCGTTTAAGTGGTATTTCGCTTCGATATTCGCCATCACTTCTGGCGGCAGCGTACGTTCACCGGTAAAAGGACTGCCCGGCGCAAGACGCATCATGAAGAAGGAAATCGTGATGAGAATAAATAACGTTGGAATCGCTTCAAGACAGCGACGTAGGATAAATTTCAACATTGCCCGTACCTTCTGGCGTGTGCCTATATAATGTGACGTTGGTTAGACACCGTGGGGCGAGCAAGCTCGCCCCACTCATTGCCATTAATGCTTGATAATATACAAGTTTTTAACGTAGATATTATCCATCGGGTCTTTACCGGTGTAGCCACCTACCCACGGTTTCACCAGACGGGCGTTAACGTAGTAGTAAACCGGAACGATCGCGGAATCTTTATCCAGCTGCTGCTCAGCTTTAGAGTACAGTTCAGTACGCTGTGCTTCGTCAGTGGTTTTCAGCGTGTCGGCAATCAGCTTGTCAAACGCCGGGCTCTTATAGTGCGCGGTGTTGTTTGAGCTGTCGCTCAGCATGGTGTTCAGGAAAGAAGTCGGCTCGTTATAGTCCGCACACCAGCCTGCACGCGCCACATCAAAGGTGCCCTGATGACGGCTGTCGAGGAAGGTTTTCCACTCCTGGTTCTCCAGCTTCACGTTTGCGCCCAGGTTCTTTTTCCAGATCGAGGCGACAGCGATAGCCAGTTTTTTGTGCAGATCGGAGGTGTTGTACAGCAGGCTGAAGGTCAGCGGTTTGTCCGCGGTGTAGCCTGCTTCGGCCAGCAGTTTCTTCGCTTCCGCGTTACGCTGTTCCTGCGTCTGTTTGAACCAGTCTGGCTCGGTCAGTTTTGCGCCATCGGTGTATGGCGGGGTGTAGCTGTATGCCGGCAGATCGCCCTGGTTTTTCACTTTGTTCACGATGATGTCGCGATCCAGTGCCAGCTTCAGCGCAGTACGGACACGTACGTCGGTGAACGGTGCTTTCTGGTTGTTGATCTCATAGTAATAGGTGCACAGGTATGGATCGACGTGAACTTCTTTCGGGATCTCTTTTTTCAGTTTCTGGAACAGTTCAATCGGCATGTTGTTATAGGTCATGTCGATTTCGCCGCTGCGGTAGCGGTTTACGTCAGTCACTTCAGAAGAGATTGGCAGGTAGGTGACCTGGTTAATCACGGTTTTGGCGTTGTCCCAGTACTGCGGGTTACGCTCCAGGACCATACGTTCGTTGACCACCCAGTCTTTCAATTTATACGCACCATTGGTCACGATATTGGCAGGCTGGGTCCATTTTTCACCAAATTTTTCCACAGCGGATTTTGGTACCGGGGAGACGGACGGGTGAACCAGCAGCTTATAGAAGTACGGAACAGGTTCGCTCAACGTCACTTCAAAAGTATTGGCATCAATCGCTTTTACGCCCAGATCGGTTACCGGTTTTTTGCCCGCGATGATGTCATCAATATTGGCGATGTGGCCATATTGCAGGTAGCTCGCATACGGAGAGGCGGTCGTTGGATTCGCCAGACGCTGCCAGCTATAAACGAAATCTTCCGCCGTTACCGGCGTACCGTCAGACCATTTCGCATCTTTACGCAGATGGAAGGTCCAGACTTTAAAATCTTTGTTTTCCCATTTTTCTGCCACGCCCGGAGCCGGGTGGCCGTCTACGTCGGTGACCAGCAGACCTTCGAACAGGTCGCGGTTAACGTTAGACTCAGGAACACCTTCAATTTTGTGCGGGTCAAGAGATTGAACTTCCGCACCGTTGTTACGCACCAGCGTCTGCTTCTCAGCCAGTTGAACACCTGCAGGAACGTCCGCAGCCATTGCAGCGTTGCCCGCGATTAGCGCAGTTAAAATCCCCGCCGCTACCAGATTTTTTTTTGTGATGATGGACATTGTGTTGGTACTCCACTCATTATAATTACTGGCCTTCGCCAGCTGTGTAATCCCCTGTTGGGGCCTGTACAGCGCAGGAGTTTTTTTTGCTGCTGTCAGGTTCTTCTTTTACTGCTTGCTATCACCGACTTTTTTATTACTGACCGCTCGTATGGCCGTCTTGCGTCGATTCTTTACAGGCCTCCCCTGTTTGAGACCCGCGTTGGATATCTGAGAAGAGAACGATATGAAAATAATTCTCATCTGGTTGTTTTATGCTGCAAAATATTAGGCCGGAAAGTATCAAATGGCGTAAACGCGCGCCAATACATTTTGCAAATTTGTTAAGCAATTCTCTTTTACGGTGAACACCGTATCTTTGTGGGCAGCCCTGCCAGACATTAAATACCCTTAAAAACATCAGATATTCAATGTGATAGAGAAAATTTTCTCTGCGAGCGCGTCGTTGCGCTCTCAACGAGTGGTTTTGTACAAAAATTTAACAACTGGTTATTATTTAGCACATTCCTCTAAGGGAATGTTGAAATTACTAATATCATTTCGGTTATCACTCAGCAAGCCCCAGAGTATCATGTGAGTAAAATAACAGAGCGATCGCAGGTTTTCTGCACAGAGGAAGTCAGGCGGGTTTAATAACTTATTGAAATACAAGAAGTGAACATTATTAGTAGAATTTATTATGACATGTGAGCATTTCAACTTTAGTTATATGATTTGCTGATAATCACGTAAAAAAACGGAGCCGTCGCCCCGTTCTTTCATACGAAATATTAGTGTAACAGGCCGGGGAAAATGCTTTTAATCCCCGTAACGATGAATTCAATGCCTAATGCCATCAACAACAGGCCCATGATACGGGTAATGACGTTGATGCCCGTCTGCCCCAGCAGGCGTACCAGCCAGGGGGCCATGCGGAATACTCCCCAGCAGCAGAGCGCGAAAATGGCAATGGCGACAGAAAAGCCAATCAGGTGCATCAGGCTATGGTAACGCGTGCCCCAGACAATGGTTGAACTGATGGCACCAGGACCGGCCATCAGCGGTAATGCCAGCGGTACCACGCCAATGCTCTCTCTGATAGCGGTTTCCGACTTCTCCTGTTTGTTCTGTTTATCCTCGCCCAGCTTTCCGCTGATCATAGACATGGCGATGGTCACCACCAGGATCCCACCCGCTATGCGGAAAGAATCAATCGAAATCCCGAACAGCTGAAGAATCGCGTCCCCGAGAAAAAGGGAGGTCAGCAATATGATCGCCACTGACAGGTTAGCGGTCAGGTTGGTTTTATTCCTGGCCGCCGCCGTCTGGTAACTCGTCATACTAATGAAGACAGGAATGATCCCCACCGGGTTGACCAGGGCAAACAAACCAATAAAAAATTTAAAATACGTTGGAAAATCAAAGAGCGTTTGGATCACGTTTTGCTCCGCTTACAGATGCCCGGGACTGACAGGTTGTCATGAGAAATCGCGCTGAAGATACCTTTTTTATCAGCATACTTCACTTGAAATCTGTACCAAAACGTTATCATTTCAGGATGTTAAACATTTGTATAATCAATGATAGCGCCGCTTCCAATACTTACGTAATTATTTAACACTGGAAAAATCTCAACGAAATAACCCTGCTGAAAGGTATCAGCTTGGGGGAAAATTGACGCAGATCATGATTTCCGTACTCAGAAGTGAGTAATCTTGGTTACGCCCCCAGGGAGGTCACCTGCCAAAAAAGGATGATGCTAAGGTAAGGCTCTTTTAGTAAATTAGTGTGCTGGTGCAGAAAGTAACTCTTTGTTTTATTTTAAGTTACGCAAGTGGTTTCGGCTCTGTCTATACTGTGTGACGTATCGAGCGCTGGTTTACTAAAAGAGTTTAAACATTATCAGGAGAGCATTATGGCTGTTACTAATATCGCTGAACTGAACGCCCTCGTCGAGCGCGTTAAAAAAGCCCAGCGTGAATATGCCAATTTCACCCAAGAACAGGTTGATAAAATCTTCCGCGCGGCCGCACTGGCTGCTGCAGATGCTCGAATCCCTCTCGCTAAAATGGCCGTTGCCGAATCCGGCATGGGTATCGTTGAAGATAAAGTGATCAAAAACCACTTCGCTTCTGAGTATATCTACAACGCCTATAAAGATGAGAAAACCTGTGGCGTGCTGTCCGAAGACGACACCTTCGGTACTATCACTATCGCCGAACCTATCGGCATCATTTGCGGTATTGTTCCGACAACCAACCCAACCTCTACTGCCATCTTCAAATCGCTGATCAGCCTGAAGACCCGTAACGCAATCATCTTCTCTCCACACCCACGTGCGAAAGACGCGACCAACAAAGCTGCGGATATCGTTCTGCAGGCTGCTATCGCTGCGGGCGCACCAAAAGATCTGATTGGCTGGATCGACCAACCTTCTGTTGAGCTGTCTAACGCGCTGATGCATCACCCTGACATTAACCTGATCCTCGCGACCGGTGGTCCTGGCATGGTTAAAGCAGCATACAGCTCCGGTAAACCGGCTATCGGTGTGGGTGCGGGTAACACACCTGTAGTCATCGACGAAACCGCTGATATCAAACGTGCTGTTGCGTCTGTACTGATGTCTAAAACCTTCGATAACGGCGTGATCTGCGCATCTGAACAGTCTGTGGTCGTTGTAGACTCCGTGTACGATGCCGTTCGCGAACGTTTCGCCAGCCACGGCGGCTACCTGCTGCAGGGTAAAGAGCTGAAAGCGGTTCAGGACATCATCCTGAAAAATGGCGCGCTGAACGCCGCTATCGTCGGTCAGCCAGCGTATAAAATCGCTGAACTGGCAGGCTTTACTGTGCCGGCAACCACCAAAATCCTGATCGGTGAAGTAAAAGTTGTCGACGAAAGCGAGCCGTTTGCACACGAAAAACTGTCTCCTACGCTTGCCATGTACCGTGCGAAAGATTTCGAAGACGCGGTAGAGAAAGCCGAGAAACTGGTTGCTATGGGCGGTATCGGTCATACCTCTTGCCTGTACACCGACCAGGATAACCAGCCAGAACGTGTGGCTCACTTCGGCCAGATGATGAAAACGGCGCGTATCCTGATCAACACCCCTGCTTCTCAGGGTGGTATCGGTGACCTTTACAACTTCAAACTCGCACCTTCCCTGACTCTGGGTTGTGGTTCCTGGGGTGGTAACTCCATCTCTGAAAACGTTGGTCCAAAACACCTGATCAACAAGAAAACCGTTGCTAAGCGAGCTGAAAACATGTTGTGGCACAAACTTCCGAAATCTATCTACTTCCGCCGTGGCTCTCTGCCAATCGCGCTGGATGAAGTGATTACTGATGGCCACAAACGTGCGCTCATCGTGACTGACCGTTTCCTGTTCAACAACGGCTACGCTGACCAGATCACCTCTGTGCTGAAAGCGGCTGGCGTTGAAACTGAAGTGTTCTTTGAAGTAGAAGCTGACCCAACCCTGAGCGTAGTACGTAAAGGTGCTGAACTGGCCAACTCCTTCAAGCCTGATGTGATCATCGCACTGGGTGGTGGTTCCCCAATGGACGCCGCGAAAATCATGTGGGTGATGTACGAGCATCCGGAAACCCACTTCGAAGAACTGGCGCTGCGCTTTATGGACATCCGTAAACGTATCTACAAGTTCCCGAAAATGGGCGTAAAAGCGAAGATGATCGCGGTAACGACCACTTCCGGTACCGGCTCAGAAGTTACCCCATTTGCGGTTGTAACCGACGATGCAACAGGTCAGAAATACCCACTGGCTGACTACGCGCTGACGCCAGATATGGCTATCGTTGATGCGAACCTGGTCATGGATATGCCGAAGTCACTGTGTGCGTTCGGTGGTCTGGATGCCGTGACTCACGCCCTGGAAGCTTATGTTTCAGTACTGGCATCTGAGTTCTCTGACGGTCAGGCTCTGCAGGCACTTAAACTGCTGAAAGAAAACCTGCCAGCGTCTTACAACGAAGGCTCTAAAAACCCGGTTGCTCGTGAACGTGTCCACAGTGCCGCAACCATCGCCGGTATCGCGTTTGCTAACGCCTTCCTGGGTGTTTGCCACTCAATGGCGCACAAACTGGGCTCACAGTTCCATATTCCTCACGGTCTGGCGAACGCCCTGTTGATCAGCAACGTTATTCGTTATAACGCGAACGACAACCCAACCAAGCAGACTGCTTTCAGCCAGTACGACCGTCCGCAAGCTCGTCGTCGTTATGCTGAAATCGCTGACCACCTGGGTCTGAGCGCACCGGGCGACCGTACTGCTGCTAAGATCGAGAAACTGCTGGCATGGCTGGAAAGCCTGAAAGCTGAACTGGGTATTCCTAAATCAATCCGTGAAGCGGGCGTGCAGGAAGCTGACTTCCTCGCTCACGTAGATAAGCTGTCTGAAGATGCATTCGATGACCAGTGTACCGGTGCTAACCCACGCTACCCACTGATCTCCGAGCTGAAACAGATCCTGCTGGATACCTACTACGGTCGTGAGTTCAAAGAAGGTGACGTTGCCGCTGTGAAAACAGAAGCGCCTGTCATTAAAGCTGACAAGAAAGCGAAGAAAAGCGCTTAATTGGCTGCTGATGAAAAACCCGCCTTTATGGCGGGTTTTTTTATGTCTGAATGATAAGGCCGACGTTATTTTCTGTTATCGTGCTGAATCGCCGTCAGCGAGCCTACGGCCAGCGCTTCCTTATAGTGCTTACGGCAGACCGATACATAACGTTCATTCCCGCCTATCACCACCTGCTCACCATCTGCATAAGGTTTCCCGGCCTGGTCGAGACGAAGCACCATGCTGGCTTTACGACCGCAAAAACAGATAGTCTTCAGTTCAACGAGTTTATCCGACCAGGCGAGCAAATACTGGCTCCCGGCAAAGAGTTCACCGCGGAAATCCGTACGCAGCCCGTAACAAAGCACGGGAATATCGAGTTCATCCACCACCTCTGAAAGCGCATGAACCTGTTCACGCGTCAGAAACTGGCTCTCATCTACCAGAACGCAGTGAATGGGTTGCGCGGCATGGGCTGTGCGAATGTCCTCATACAGGTCCGTTTTGGGGTTAAACAGTCTCGCAGGCGACGAGAGCCCTATTCTGGAGCTTACCTTCCCTGCGCCAAAGCGGTCGTCAATTTCCGCCGTATAAACAACGGTACGCATTCCTCGTTCCTGGTAATTGTATGAGGATTGCAGCAACGCGGTGGATTTCCCGGCATTCATTGCCGAATAGTAGAAATAAAGTTGTGCCATTGGCCGTAAAACCCTAATCAATGTGTAATATTCCCGATGATTGATTGTACCATATTTTGTCTGGTCATCCGCGATGCGGCGCACAGCCCCTGCGGTCGAGGGCGGTTTTCAGGAACGACGGTTGACGAAAATAGTGCGTTAAAACAGGAGGTAAACCCATTCAGCACGGCTGATATGTTATAAGTTCAACCAAACATAACACTTCTTTTTATAGTGGAATCATCGTTCATTAAAATTCACTATTTATTAACTATTCCAGTCTTAGCATCCCTGACGGGAACTAATACGAAAGGCTGATATTTCTCCGCCGCAACTATAATTCCTGCGGTAAATGTCACAAAAAAACAGGCGAGCGGCCGGGTAAAGCTGGTTTGCGTGATAACAAGCGAGACTGTCGGGCGATGAAATTTAAGTTAGCGTAATTAATAATAGCGGCATTATTTAGTATTTTTTGAATTCCTTACATTCCTGGCTATTGCACATCTGAATTTATGGCTCTATTATTAGGTCAACAAACCACCCCCCATTATAAGTTTGAGATTACTACAATGAGCGAAGCACTTAAAATTCTGAACAACATCCGTACTCTTCGTGCGCAGGCAAGAGAATGCACCCTCGAAACGCTTGAAGAAATGCTGGAAAAATTAGAAGTTGTAGTTAATGAACGTCGTGAAGAAGAAAGCGCTGCTGCTGCTGAAATCGAAGAACGTACTCGTAAACTGCAGCAATATCGTGAAATGCTGATTGCTGATGGTATCGATCCAAATGAATTGCTGAACAGCATGGCTGCAGCTAAAACCGGTACTAAAGCTAAGCGTGCTGCTCGTCCTGCTAAATATAGCTATGTTGACGAGAACGGCGAAACTAAAACCTGGACTGGCCAGGGTCGTACTCCTGCTGTTATCAAGAAAGCCATGGATGAGCAAGGTAAACAGCTGGATGACTTCCTGATCAAGGATTAATCAAGCCGCATTCAGAAAAATCCCGCATAATGCGGGATTTTTTTTAACCAAAATTTGTCGCAAACATCCCCTTACACTCTGTCATAAAGCGTTATTCACCTGTTTCGCCGCAGTTACTCCCGGCTGGTCTCTGGATCTTATGGGCATAAAAAAACCGGTGGGCCAGGCCTCACCGGTTTTGAACATTTACCACTATGGCTTATTTCTTAATACCTACGCTCTCTTTGAGCCAGGTTTTAAATTCTTCACCAAGGGTATTGTGGCGAATGCCATATTCCACGAATGCCTGCATATAACCGAGCTTATTACCGCAGTCATGGCTCTTACCTTTCATATGGTAAGCCTCAACGGTCTCTTTCTCGATCAGCATATCAATGGCATCGGTCAACTGGATCTCATCACCCGCTCCTGGAGGCGTTTTAGCCAGCAGAGGCCAGATTTCGGCGCTCAGGACATAGCGACCCACTACAGCCAGGTTTGAAGGCGCTACGTCGGCTTTAGGCTTCTCTACGACGCCAACCATTGGCACACTTTCACCCGGCTCAAGGTTAACGCCTTTGCAGTCAACCACACCGTAAGCCGTCACGTCTTCCACCGGCTCAACCATGATCTGGCTGCTACCTGTTTCGTCGAAACGTTTGATCATCTCAGCAAGGTTATCCTGAGAGAGATCGGATTCGTATTCATCCAGAATTACGTCTGGCAGAATCACCGCAACAGGCTCGTCACCCACAACAGGGTGTGCACACATGACGGCGTGGCCCAGACCTTTCGCCAGCCCCTGACGAACCTGCATAATAGTAACGTGCGGAGGACAAATAGACTGAACTTCCTCTAACAGCTGACGCTTAACACGTTTTTCCAGCATGGCTTCAAGTTCAAAGCTTGTATCGAAATGGTTTTCGATAGAATTTTTTGATGAATGTGTAACCAGCACAATTTCCGTAATGCCGGCTGCGATACATTCGTTGACGACATACTGGATTAATGGCTTATCAACCAGAGGCAGCATCTCTTTAGGAATCGCCTTAGTTGCTGGTAACATCCTGGTCCCCAATCCCGCTACCGGGATGACGGCCTTTCTGACTTTCGAATTTAGGGCAGCCATTCAAATTCTCCTGAGCTGTTCAAGTTTTGAACTTTTATGCAATAAATAACGCGTTGAGTATATCAGTCTCGCCCCGCAGTTCGGGTCTGAAAAGAACGCGTTGCCGATCAATTAGGATAAATACGCATGAATCTGGGCAGCGATAGTAGCACTCCCCGTAAAACACAGGTAAAGCAATCTTAAAATTAAGATCCAATTGCTTATTCCGTGGACAACATTAAGCGTAGCCGTCCCCCGGCGCCCCAAATTTGGCACTGCCAGGAGGAACAGCGGTGGCTTATTTGATTAAGATACGCCGTTCCCAATGTCCCAAGCGGCACACCGTTACTCACCTGAATATGGTGCTCACCGGTATTCAGTGAAGCGTTGAGGCCGGCTGAAACGAGGATAAGATTTTTTAAACCGCTGTGGTAATAACCGACCAACAGCGGAAACTGTCCGGGTAAATTCGCCTGACGAAAAAGCTGGTTGACTTGTTTGAGTAAACTGCCTAACTCCGGCAACCGTTGTCCCTGATGCGATAACTGTTCCTGCAGCAAACCGTTAAATAGCGCGCGAAGAAGTAACGCCGCTAATACGCCGTTATCCCCCGCCCGGGTGACATCCAGGGAATAAAACGCAAGATCGACATCAGACAGTGGCGCAATATCCAGCACCAGCCCAGGCTGGTCTGCCGCCACCAGCTGACGATAATTGATACGGCAATGCGAAATGGTTTGCTGAACGGGCGGCTGGAGTTCTTGTAAAAGCTTCGCCGCAGCGGGCGGATCGCTGACCAGGGCATCCCAGTCCTGGAAAAGACGCTCCTCTTCCTCTACCCGGGAATTAAACATATTCGGATAAAGGCAGGCTAATACCGTTTCCCGTAACCGGTTCAGATCCTTGACCGGCTTAAGCAGAATATCCTGCACCCCAAGACGCAACGCTTTAGCGATATCCGCCATATTCTCAGTGGCGGATATCACCAGAATCGGCGTCTGGTTGCCTTCGTTACGCAGATGTTCAACCAGCTTCAGCCCATTCATCCGCGGCATCGCAATGTCGCAAATCATCAAATCGGGCGTGATGCTGTTCATTTTCTCCAGGGCGTCGATGCCATCTTCAGCCAGTGACGTGTTAGCGCCCAGTGAGGATAACCACGAATCCAGTAGCGATCGGAAAACGGGCTCGTCTTCTACAATCAAAATGTGTTTTCCGGCCAATGGCTGCGTCATGGTTCCTCCCCTGGCTGACAGTAACTAAATAGTGGCATGCGATCGGCACTATCGCCTGTCAGATTTTGCTGAAGTAGTCAAAAAAAGGTGCTTAACGTGCTGTTCGCACAAAAGGCAACAGTTCGTCCATTTTCTTTTCGACGGCTAACGAGCCCGCTGCGATGGCGGCCTCAGCCCGATGGAAATCGAGGGTAGAGATTTGTGGACAGTACGGTTGAATAAGAATGTCTGGCGGGTCGCCGGCCATACGATTTCGCTTGAGGCGGTTCTCAAGTACCTGGATTGAGGTGGTCATGATTTCGATGGCTGTCGGGGCTGCCGCCGCGCGTCGTGCGGCCATACGTCCGATTCGACCACGCAGACGTTCATGCCAGGCCAGTTTCTCTTCCTCAGGTTCTTCGCTCTGCAGATTGACCGGCATAAGATCCTGTTGCATCAGGTGGGCATCATGCTGCAGGTCCACGGCAATCACGATATCTGCCCCCATGGCGCGCGTCAGAGAGATGGGAACCGGATTAACGACGCCACCGTCAACAAGCCAGTAGCCGTTATGCGGCACAGGCGCCATTAAGCCGGGTATACTGCAGGAGGCGCGAACGGCAAGATGGATATCCCCTTCGGTCAGCCAAAGCTCGCGACCGGTGCTAAGATTCGTCGCGACGGCGCCGAACGGCATCCGGCAATCCGTGAAGTCTTCGAGAGGCATAACCTGGCGGAACTGGTTAAAGACGCGTTCGCCGCGTAAGAGTCCGCCACGCTGCCATGAGAGATCCATCAGACGAAGCACGTCCCAGTAACTGAAGGAACGCACCCAGGTCTCGAGCTCCGGCAGCTTCCCGCACGCGTAAGCGGAGCCGACAAGCGAGCCGATTGAACACCCTGCAACAATATCGACGTCAACACCCATCTGTTTTAACGCGTTAATCACGCCGATATGTGACCATCCGCGGGCTGCACCTGAGCCCAGCGCCAGTCCTATTTTAACCTTTCTCATTAGCCCTGTTTTACGTCCCCTGGATTCCTGACATAGCATCAACGCAACAGCTCAGTTAACATAGTGCTACCCGAAGCGTTTAACGCCTTTATTTATTGTTCCAGGAAGAGAATCGTGTCTCAACTCTGCCCTTGTGGTAGCGCTCTGGAGTATAGCCTATGTTGCCAGCGATATCTTTCTGGCGATCAGGTTGCACCAGACCCGTCACACCTCATGCGTTCACGGTACACTGCTTTTGTGATCAAAGACGCAGACTACCTGATTAAAACCTGGCACCCGTCCTGCCACGCGGCAGAATTCAGACAGGAGATCGAAGCCGGGTTCACCAGTACGCAATGGCTTGGCCTTACCGTCTATGAATCCTCAACCGGGAGTCATGCTGATGAGAGTTATGTCAGCTTTGTGGCCCGCTTTACCGAGAATAATAAGCCTGGCGCCATAATCGAACGTTCCCGGTTCTTAAAGGAAAGCGGGCAATGGTATTATATTGACGGAACGCGCCCACAGTTTGGTCGTAACGATCCCTGCCCGTGTGGTTCAGGTAAAAAATTTAAAAAGTGTTGCGGGCAGTAACGCCTGACAACCCAGACTTCGCAAATACAAACAGGATTTCCCGGCGATGCAATCACTACAACGTAAAGTTCTGCGCACCATCTGTCCCGATCAAAAAGGACTGATCGCACGAATTACCAACATTTGTTACAAGCATGAACTGAATATCGTGCAGAACAACGAGTTCGTTGACCACCGTACCGGACGTTTCTTCATGCGTACCGAACTGGAAGGTATTTTCAACGACACCACCCTGCTTGCCGATCTGGACAGCGCGCTGCCGGAAGGCTCCGTGCGTGAACTGACCCCCGCAGGCCGACGCCGCATCGTGATTCTGGTGACCAAAGAGGCGCATTGCCTGGGCGATCTGCTGATGAAAGCCAACTACGGCGGTCTGGACGTCGAAATTGCGGCCGTTATCGGCAACCATGAGACGCTGCGCACGCTGGTCGAGCGTTTTGATATTCCGTTCGAGCTGGTCAGCCATGAAGGCCACACCCGTGAAGAACACGACAACCTGATGGCGCAGGCCATTGAAGCGCACAACCCGGACTACGTGGTGCTGGCAAAATATATGCGCGTGCTGACGCCATCCTTCGTGGCGCGCTTCCCGAATAAGATTATCAACATTCACCACTCGTTCCTGCCGGCCTTTATCGGTGCGCGTCCTTACCATCAGGCCTATGAGCGGGGCGTGAAGATCATCGGAGCCACGGCGCACTACGTGAATGACAACCTGGATGAAGGTCCTATCATCATGCAGGACGTGATTCATGTGGATCATACCTACACGGCTGAGGACATGATGCGCGCCGGGCGCGACGTTGAGAAGAATGTGCTCAGCCGTGCGCTGTATCAGGTGCTGGCGCAGCGGGTCTTCGTTTACGGTAACAGAACCATTATTCTTTAATCCCAGGGAAATGAATTGATTAGCTTTGCACCTTTACGGATAAAAAGCAGGCAAACGACGTCATTTCACTAAAGGAATGCTTTACAGGGGCGCCTCATTTGATATGATGCGCCCCGCTTCCAGCAGGAAGCAGGCCAGTTAATAGCATTACCCCGTGGTGGGGTTCCCGAGCGGCCAAAGGGAGCAGACTGTAAATCTGCCGTCATCGACTTCGAAGGTTCGAATCCTTCCCCCACCACCATCTCTCAGCATCACCTCAAAATTTGAATTACCCCTGGTGGGGTTCCCGAGCGGCCAAAGGGAGCAGACTGTAAATCTGCCGTCATCGACTTCGAAGGTTCGAATCCTTCCCCCACCACCATCAATTCCCATACGACTCTAAACTCTCTGTTCGCACCGGGCATCATGAATTTCCGTAACGGGGAAGGATGAGAAGCTTCGACTAAGGTTCGATTCGAGCGTAGCGAGAAAGCGTTGCCGCAGGCAACGACCCGAAGGGCGAGGCGCAACGCGCCGAGTCATCCTTCCCCCACCACCATCATTTCCATGCGCTGTAAAATCTTCCTTACCTCAACGCTCCACAATTTTTCGATATATGAATCCGTTGTAGGCCGGGTAAGGCGCAGCCGCCACCCGGCGACAGATGGCTACATCGGTGGCAAACGTCGCGTCACCGGCGTGCTTTTCACAATCGACGTATTGCACTGGGCATGCTCCGCCAGCCCGTCCAGCAGCGCATCAAGCTGCTCGATAGACCGCACCACCAGCCGGATAACAAAGCAGTCCTCCCCGGTCACTTTGTCGCTCTCAATACACTCCGGCATTGCCTGAATGTACTTATCCACTTTATGCAACAGCCCCGGCAGCGGCCGTACGCGCACCAGCGCCTGCAGTGTATACCCCAACGCCGCCAGGTTCACCCGCGCGCCATACCCCTGAATCACACCGCGCTCTTCCAGCCTTTTCAGGCGCTCTGCCGTGCTGGGTGACGTCAGCCCGATACGCCCGCTGAGCACCTTCAGGGACATACGCGCATCCTCAACCAGACAGGCTAAGATTTGTCGGTCGATATCATCAAGAAGGCATTCCATCATTTTCACCTAATTTTAAAAAGTCATTTACCTCTTCAACCTTATATCACCCCTGTAAAACACGACAGCCATTTTCGACAATAACGTCATCAATCAGGAGGTGAATGATGCGTGATTTCCATAAAGGCGTCTGGCAAATGAGCCTGGCGATGTTAATTTCCGGCTCAATTGGCGCGTTTGTTTTACTGTCCGGTCTGCCGGTAACGGAAGTGGTGTTCTGGCGCTGCCTGATTGGGGCAGTGGCACTGTTCATTTTTATTCGCATGAGTCGAAAGCCGTTTAGCCCCCTCACCCGCACGACGCTGCTGCTGGCGATCCTCGGCGGAGCGGCATTAGTGGTGAACTGGCTGCTGCTCTTCGCGGCCTATGAACGGATCTCGATTGGTCTTTCAACCGTGGTGTATAACACTCAGCCGTTTATGCTGGTATTGATGGGGATGCTTTTCGGCGAGCGTGTCAGCCTGGTGAAATGGGGCTGGCTGGTGCTCGCCTTTGGCGGCGTGGTCATTTTGCTCTCCAGTGAGTTGACCAGCGCACATGGCGCCGACTGGCTCGCCGGGATCGGGCTGGCAATGGCCGCAGCCTTCTTCTATGCGGTAACGGCCATCATTGCCCGCAAGCTGAGATCGGTTGCGCCGCAGCACATTGCCTTCATCCAGGTACTGACGGGCGTCGTCATGCTTCTGCCGTTTGCCCGCATGCCGTCATTTTCCGCCGATTTCCCCTGGCCGATCTTGCTGACGCTGGGCATTGTCCATACTGGCATTATGTATCAACTGCTCTACAGCGCGATTCAGAAGTTGCCGACGCCCATTACCGGCTCGCTGTCGTTTATCTATCCGGTAGTGGCGATCGTTGTTGATAATCTGGTATTTGGACACTCGCTGAACCTGACGCAACTGGCAGGCGGCGCGCTGATCCTGTTTGCTGCAGCGGGCAATAACCTGGGCTGGGGCGAAAAAAAACCCCGCGAGTGCGGGGTTGGTATCAAAACGGCAAATTAGCGACGGGCGCGTACAATCTGGTATTTGCGCGTCAGGTATTCCACCGGCGCGCTCCAGATGTGCACCAGGCGAGAGAACGGGAATAACACAAACAGCGTCATCCCCAGCACAAGGTGAACGCGGAAGATAAACGCCACGCCGTCCAGATGTTCAGATGCACCACCGTGGAAAGTCACCACAGACTGCGCCCAGCCCACCAGCTTCATCATTTCACTGCCGTCCATATGCTGCGCCGAGAACGGAATGGTCAGCAGACCCAGCGCGCACTGCACCATCAGCAGGGAGAGGATCAGGATGTCCGCCCCGGTGGTGGTTGCCCGCACGCGGGGGCTGAACAGACGACGTTTCAACAGCAGCAGGCCCCCCACCAGGGTCATCACCCCGCAGGCCCCACCGGCGATCATCGCCATCTTCTGCTTCACCTCGATGGGCAGCCACGCTTCGTACATCCAGTGCGGCGTCAGCATGCCGAGGAAGTGGCCGGCAAAAATGCCCAGAATACCGATGTGGAACAGGTTAGAGGCCACATGCATCCCTTTACGATCCAGCATCTGGCTGGAGCCAGCGCGCCAGGTATACTGGCCGTAGTCATAACGCAGCCAGCTTCCCACCAGGAACACGGTGCCCGCGATATACGGGTAGATGTCAAAGAAGAACATATTCAGGAAGTGCATTATTGCTGTCCTCCGTTAGAGATATTCAAATATTGCGGGGCAACGGCACCGGCAAAACGACGCTGGTGAGCAGAGATTTCAGACTCGCCACAGCTCTGGTCAGCAAAGAATTTCACCTGTTCTTCCTCCCAGACGGCATCCAGCGCCTGCGGGGTATCGTCCCGGGCTTCATCGGCGATTTTCTCCGCCACTTTTTCACTGTCGACCGACGCGTTGGCCAGCTTCACCAGCAGGTCGAACAGCACCGCGTAGCGGCTCTCGCGCTGCTGAAGCCGCGCGCCGAGCAGCGCCAGGATCGGCGCGATGTCCTGCAGACCACCCAGCGCCTCCTCTTTCGGCAGGTGCGCCAGATACTCCAGATAGAGTGGCAGATGGTCCGGCAGCTCGCGGCTGTCGAGCTGCAGGCCGTGCTGCTCGTACTGCGCCATCAGGTCAACCATCGCCTGACCGCGGTCGCGGGACTCACCGTGAACATGTTCAAACAGCAGCAGCGAGGTTGCCCGCCCGCGGTCAAACAGCTGGCTGTAGTCCGCCTGCGCATCGAGAAGATCGCGCGCTAACAGGTCGCGGAGGAAAACCCCAAGCCGCTGGGCATCCTCTTTATCCAGGTTTTCGGATGACGCTAGTGCATCAAACAGCTCCTGCTGATGCTGCGCCAGCGCGGCATCCGGGTACTCCAGCAGACGCGAAACAATGACGAGTTCAATCATGAGTGCGGCTCCGTTTTACTGGTCACATCCATGGCGTCGATGCGGCGGCTGTTGAACAGATTGAATTTGCTGTCTGACCCGTGGCAGCCGTCGCCAAAGGTAAAGCCACAGCCATTTTTCTCCGGGAAGGCTTCGCGGGCCAGTTCTCGGTGGCTGCTCGGCACCACGAAACGATCTTCGTAGTTGGCAATTGCCAGGTAGCGGTACATCTCCTGCGCCTGCGCTTCGGTCAGACCGACCTCTTCCAGCGCACGGGTATCGGTCACGCCGTCCACGGTTTCGGCACGTTTGAAGTGGCGCATTGCCAGCATACGTTTCAGCGCCAGCAGTACCGGCTGGGTATCGCCTGCGGTCAGCAGGTTTGCCAGATACTGAACCGGGATACGCAGGCTTTCCACGTCCGGCAGAATGCCGTTACTGCCCAGCTCGCCCGCATCCGCGGCTGACTGAATCGGCGACAGAGGCGGCACGTACCAGACCATCGGCAGCGTGCGGTATTCCGGGTGCAGCGGCAGGGCCAGCTTCCAGTCCATCGCCATTTTGTACACCGGAGACTGCTGCGCGGCGTCAATCACGCTCTGCGGAATGCCATCCTTCAGAGCCTGCTCAATCACCTTCGGATCGTTCGGGTCGAGGAACACGTCCAGCTGACGCTGATAGAGATCTTTCTCATGCTCGGTGCTGGCAGCGTTTTCAATCGCGTCGGCGTCGTACAGCAGCACGCCGAGGTAGCGGATACGGCCTACGCAGCTCTCGGAGCAAACGGTTGGCATACCGGCTTCAATACGCGGGTAGCAGAAGATGCACTTCTCAGACTTGCCGCTCTTCCAGTTGAAGTAGATTTTTTTGTACGGGCAACCGGTGATGCACATCCGCCAGCCGCGGCACTTGTCCTGGTCGATAAGGACAATGCCGTCTTCTTCACGCTTGTAGATGGCACCACTCGGGCAGGTCGCCACGCACGCCGGGTTGAGGCAGTGCTCGCACAGGCGCGGCAGATACATCATGAAGGTGTTTTCGAACTGGCCGTACATCGCCTTCTGCATGTTCTCGAAATTCTGGTCTTTGGCGCGTTTTTCGAACTCGCCGCCCAGGATCTCTTCCCAGTTTGGACCGCTGGTAATTTTGTCCATGCGCTGACCGGTGATCAGCGAGCGAGGACGGGCGATCGGCTGGTGTTTGCTTTCCGGCGCGTTGTGCAGGTTCTGGTAGTCGTAGTCAAACGGCTCGTAATAATCCTCAATGCCCGGCAGATGCGGGTTAGCGAAGATTTTTCCCAGAAGCAAGGCGCGGTTACCCATGCGCGGCTGCAGCTTACCGTTGATTTTGCGGATCCAGCCGCCCTTCCACTTCTCCTGGTTTTCCCAGTCGGTCGGGAAGCCGGTGCCCGGCTTACTTTCCACGTTGTTGAACCAGGCGTACTCCATACCTTCACGGCTGGTCCAGACGTTTTTACAGGTGACCGAGCAGGTATGACAGCCGATGCATTTATCCAGATTCAGCACCATGCCGACTTGTGAACGAATTTTCATTTTACGCTCTCCTGTACCTGGTCATTACCTTCGCCGTCTAACCAGTTAATATTCTTCATCTTACGTACCACCACGAACTCATCGCGGTTCGAACCTACGGTGCCGTAGTAGTTAAAGCCGTAGGCCAGCTGGGCATAGCCACCGATCATATGGGTCGGTTTCGGCGTAATACGGGTCACGGAGTTGTGGATCCCGCCGCGCTGCTCGGTGATTTCTGACCCCGGCAGGTTCACGATACGCTCCTGCGCGTGGTACATCATGGTCATCCCGGCCGGTACGCGCTGGCTCACCACCGCACGCGCCGTCAGGGCACCGTTGCTGTTGAACACTTCGATCCAGTCGTTATCTTCGATACCCAGATCTTTGGCGTCCGTTTCGCTCATCCAGACAATCGGACCACCGCGCGACAGGGTCAGCATCAGCAGGTTGTCGCTGTAGGTGGAGTGGATCCCCCACTTCTGGTGCGGTGTCAGGAAGTTCAGCGCCTTCTCCGGGTTACCGTTCGATTTCGCACCCATTACGGTTTTCACGGAGCGGGTGTCGATTGGCGGACGGTAAACCAGCAGGCTTTCACCGAAGTCGCGCATCCACTGGTGATCCTGATACAGCGACTGACGACCGGAGAGGGTGCGCCATGGGATCAGCTCATGAACGTTGGTGTAGCCAGCGTTGTAAGAGACATGCTCATCTTCGAGGCCAGACCAGGTCGGGCTGGAGATAATCTTGCGCGGCTGCGCCTGAATATCGCGGAAGCGGATTTTCTCTTCCTCTTTATTCTTCGCCAGGTGCGTATGGTCGCGACCGGTAAACTCGCTCAGGGCCGCCCAGGCTTTCACCGCGACGTGGCCGTTGGTTTCCGGTGCCAGGGTCAGGATCATCTCTGCGGCATCAATCGCCGTGTTAAGGCAGGGCTGGCCTTTCGCCGGGCCGTCCGCTTTGGTGTAGTTAAGCTTGCGCAGCAGATCCATTTCGCTCTGGGTGTTCCAGGCAATCCCTTTCCCGCCGTTACCGATTTTCTCCATCAGCGGGCCGATAGAGGTAAAGCGTTCGTACGTTGCCGGGTAATCACGTTCAACCGGAATGATGTGCGGGGCAGTCACGCCCGGGATCAGGTCGCACTCGCCTTTTTTCCAGTCCTTCACGTCCAGCGGCTGCGCCAGTTCAGCAGCGGAGTCGTGCTGGATTGGCAGCGTCACCACGTCGGTCTCTTTGCCGAGGTGCCCCACGCAGACCTCAGAGAATTTCTTCGCGATGTCCTTGTAGATATCCCAGTCGCTTTTCGATTCCCACGCCGGGTCAACGGCCGCAGACAGCGGATGAATAAACGGATGCATATCCGAAGTATTCATGTCGTCTTTTTCGTACCAGGTGGCGGTAGGCAGCACGATGTCGGAATACAGGCAGGTGCTGGAGAGACGGAAGTCGAGGGTTACCACCAGATCCAACTTGCCGTCGAGACCGTTGTCTTTCCACTCCACCTCTTCCGGCTTCACGCCGCCCTGCTTGCCGAGATCTTTCCCCTGAATGCCGTTTTCGGTACCCAGCAGGTATTTCAGCATGTACTCGTGGCCTTTACCGGACGAGCCCAGCAGGTTGGAGCGCCAGATAAACAGGTTACGCGGATGGTTTTTCCCGTTTTCCGGCTGTTCTGCCGCGAAACGGATTGAGCCATCCTTCAGTGATTTCACGGTGTAATCCACCGGCGACATCCCCGCCTTCTTCGCCTCTTCCGCGATGCGCAGCGGGTTGGTGCCCAGCTGAGGCGCAGACGGCAGCCAGCCCATGCGCTCAGCTCGCACGTTGAAGTCAATCAGGTGGCCGCTGTAGCGGGATTTATCCGCCATCGGCGACAGCAATTCCTGGGCGGTGAACGTTTCGTAGCGCCACTGGCTGGAGTGGTTATAGAAGTAAGAGGTGCTGTTCATATGGCGTGCAGGACGCTGCCAGTCGAGGGCAAACGCCAGCGGCTGCCAGCCAGTCTGCGGACGCAGTTTTTCCTGGCCTACGTAATGCGCCCAGCCGCCGCCGCTCTGACCGACACAGCCGCAGAAAATCAGCATGTTGATCAGACCACGGTAGTTCATATCCAGGTGATACCAGTGGTTCAGACCCGCACCGACGATGATCATCGAACGGCCATGGGTCTTGTCGGCGTTTTCAGCGAACTCACGGGCGATACGCACGATCTGTGCGCGAGGTACGCCGGTGATCTGTTCCGCCCATGCCGGGGTGTAGGCTTTCACGTCGTCATAGCTGGTCGCACAGTTTTCATCGTTCAGACCACGCTCCAGGCCGTAGTTCGCCATGGTCAGGTCATAAACGGTAGTGACCAGCGCGGTAGAGCCGTCGGCCAGCTGCAGGCGTTTCACCGGCAGCTTATGCATCAGGACGTTTTGCAGCTCAACCTTGTTGAAATGCTCGGAACCTTCGCCGCCGAAGTACGGGAAGCCGACCTCGGCGATCTCGTCCTGGCTACCCAGCATGCTCAGACGCAGTTCCGTCTCTTCGCCCGTCGTGCCGTTACGCTGCTCGAGATTCCACTTGCCCTTCTCGCCCCAGCGGAAGCCGATAGAGCCGTTTGGCGCCACCAGCTCGCCGTTGCTGTTGTACGCGACGGTTTTCCACTCAGGGTTATTTTCCTGGCCCAGCGCATCCACCAGATCGGCGGCGCGCAGGGTGCGGCCCGCGGCGTAGTACCCGTCACGTTCTTCCAGCATCACCAGCATTGGCATGTCGGTGTAGCGGCGGACATAGTCGGTGAAGTACTGGCTGGGCTTATCCAGGTGGAACTCGCGCAGCATGACGTGGCCCATCGCCATCGCCATCGCGGCATCGGTACCCTGCTTCGGTGCCAGCCACAGGTCGCACAGCTTGGCGATTTCGGCGTAGTCCGGGGTTACCGCCACGGTTTTGGTGCCTTTGTAACGCACTTCGGTAAAGAAGTGCGCATCCGGCGTACGGGTCTGCGGCACGTTAGAGCCCCAGGCGATGATGTAGCTGGAGTTGTACCAGTCCGCGGATTCGGGTACGTCCGTCTGCTCGCCCCAGGTCTGCGGCGAGGCTGGCGGCAGGTCGCAGTACCAGTCGTAGAAGCTCAGGCAGGTGCCGCCGATTAAGGAGAGATAGCGCGCGCCTGAGGCATAAGAGACCATCGACATCGCCGGGATCGGCGAGAAGCCCGCCACGCGGTCAGGACCGTAGGTTTTAACGGTGTAGACGTTAGAAGCGGCAATCAGCTCGTTGACCTCTTTCCAGGAAGAACGCACAAAGCCACCGCGGCCGCGGGCCTGCTTAAAGCTTTTCGCTTTGTCCGCATCTTCAATAATGGAGGCCCAGGCATCAACCGGATCGCTGTGCTGCACCTTCGCTTCGCGCCACATTTTCATCAGGCGCTTGCGCATCAGCGGGTATTTGAGGCGGTTCGCGCTGTAGAGATACCAGGAGTAGCTGGCACCACGCGGGCAGCCGCGCGGTTCGTGGTTTGGCATATCCGGACGGGTGCGCGGATAGTCGGTCTGCTGCATCTCCCAGGTCACCAGACCGTTTTTAACAAATATCTTCCAGCTACATGAGCCAGTGCAGTTCACGCCGTGGGTTGAACGGACGACTTTGTCATGCTGCCAGCGCTGGCGGTAACCGTCTTCCCAGTCCCGGTTGGTATCCAGAACCTGGCCGTGCCCATCGGCAAAAGTTTCGCCCTTCTGTTTGAAGTAGCGAAACCGGTCCAAAAATTTGCTCATCGGGTATCTCCTGTGTGGAGCCTGTGGCTCTCTAAATCGACATTGCTGATTTGCAGCGAAGGTAACGCCCTGAAAGAGGGGGAGAATTGATAACGATCAAGACGACGCGGGACTTTCCGGGGTGGGGTTACGCTGAATACCACCAAAGCGGTATTTTCTAAAACCTTTCATCTTTTTGATATATAAGATTATTTGTTTTTTACCGTACAAAAAACAGGGTGTTCGTTAACATCTCAGGTATTAAGGGGTAGACCCCCCTGTAAAGCGATGGCGATCACAGTGTTACCCGCTGGTTTTCTCTGCGCGCGTTTCAGTATGTTGTAACTAATTATCAGCAAAAAAAACGCGACCCGAAGGCCGCGTAAACGGATAATCACACTTACTTATTTTTTCTTAGTATTACGCCCATATACCAGCCACGTGATCACGACGCAGGCGATATAGAAGACAAGGAAAACTTTCATTGCGCCCGCCGGAGAGCCGGTCAGCTCCAGCGAAATACCAAACGCTTTCGGGATAAAGAAGCCGCCAATCGCGCCAATCGCAGAGATAAAGCCCAGAGCCGCCGCCGTATCGGTCGCCGCTTCACGCATGGCCTGCTCTTCGCTTCCCCCCTGCGCCTTCACGCGATCCATGGTCAGCTTACGGAAGATCACGGAGATCATCTGGAAGGTGGAAGCGCTCCCCAGCCCGGCCGTCAGGAACAGCACCATAAACACCCCGAAGAAGGCGATGAAGTTACCGCCCTGTCCGTCTGTCGGCAGCGTCAGGAACAGCAGCGCACAGAAGACCGCCATCACGACGAAGTTAACCAGCGTCACGCGCGTCCCGCCCAGACGGTCAGAGATCATGCCGCCAACGGAACGCGCCAGGGCACCAATAAACGGTCCGAAGAAGGCAAAGTGCAGGATCTGAATTTCCGGGAACTGCGTTTTCGACAGCATAGCGAAGCCCGCAGAGAAACCGATGAACGAACCGAAGGTGGCCAGATACAGCAGCGCCATTACCCACAGGTGCCCACGCTTCAGCACCGGCAGCTGTTCGCTCAGCGACGCTTTCGACGCGGACAGGTCATTCATAAAGAACCAGGCTGCAAGGGTGAACACCACCAGGAATGGCACCCAAATCCAGGACGCATTTTGCAGGTACAGGGATGAACCATCCGCCTGCTCAACGCCACCGCCGCCAAAGGCAGCAAAGATGGAAACCGAAATCGCCAGCGGCGCAATCAGCTGCATCACGCTGACGCCCATATTCCCCAGACCGCCGTTAATGCCCAGCGCACCGCCCTGCTTCGCTTTCGGGAAGAAGAAGCTGATGTTTGCCATACTGGAGGCGAAGTTCGCCCCGGCAAAACCGCACAGCAGAGAGATAATCACGAACACGCTGAACGGCGTGGAGGTATCCTGCACCGCGAAGCCGAGCCAGACGCAAGGAACGATCATGATGCCCGTGCTGAACGCCGTCCAGCGACGACCGCCAAAGACCGGTACCATAAACGCGTAAGGGACACGCAGCAGCGCACCCGACAGCGACGGTAACGCAGTCAACATAAACAGCTGATCGGTCGTAAACGTAAACCCCACTTTCGGCAGGTTGACCGCCACCGCACTAAACAACATCCATACGCAAAACGCTAACAGCAAACACGGAACGGAAATCCACAGATTCCGGCTTGCAACACGATGGCCGCGCTGTTGCCAGAACGCCGGATCCTCTGGACGCCAGTCTGTAATAACGGCACCACTTTCCCTTTCGGGAGCGGATGAGTGACTCATAGACACCTCTGATTCTCGAATGATGCTGCAAACATTAGGGTTTTAGGGCGGCGGTAAGTTGATATAAATCAAAGGAAAAGTGGGAGGATTTGCGGCACAAAAAAAGGGCTTATCCTTAGTGAGTAGGCTAATTCGACAGAAAAGACGTGGTTTTTCACGGCGCTGACGCGTTCCTGCCACCCCCGCGTTCTGCCCCCTACTCCGTTGGCAATTTAGGGGTAATCCTTTATTGGTATGGGTATACTCCAGGGTATGCACCAGAATAGCGCCATTCCTGCAAGCAGGCCACGTCAGGAGCACGCCAACTCTATGTTAAAAAGATGTTTATCTCCGCTGACGCTCGTGAATCAGCTCGCCCTGATTGTTTTGCTGTCCACCGCCATTGGCGTGACCGGCATGGCGATCTCCGGCTGGCTGGTACAGGGGGTACAGGGTAATGCGCATGCCATTAATGAGGCAGGCTCACTACGCATGCAGAGTTATCGCCTGCTGGCATCGGTTCCCCTGACGCAGGCCGATCGGCCCTTAATTGATGAAATGGAGCGCACCGCGTTCAGCCCCGAGCTGGAAAATGCCGCCATTCGCGCCGGTCAACAATCCCAGCTTAAAGCCCTTCAGGGGTACTGGCACACCCAGCTGCAGCCGGGCCTGAAACAGGCGCACAGTACAGAGGCGGTTGCCCAGGACGTGGCGGGGTTCGTTACGCGCATTGACGCGCTGGTCTCCGCGTTCGACCAGACCACCGAACTACGCATCGACCGGGTGGTAATGGTGCACCGGGCAATGGCGCTGTTTATGGGGCTGCTGCTGATCTTCACTATCGTCTGGCTTCGCGCCCGGCTGTTGAATCCCTGGAAACAGCTGCTGGCGATGGCCCGCGCGGTCACCGCGCGCGATTTCACCCAGCGCACGCACATCAGCGGACGCAACGAGATGGCGATGCTCGGCCAGGCGCTCAACACCATGTCGGCAGAGCTTTCCGAGAGCTACGCGGTGCTGGAACAGCGCGTGCAGGAAAAAACGGCGGGCCTTGAGCAGAAAAACGAGATCCTCTCCTTCCTGTGGCAGGCCAACCGCCGCCTGCACATGCAGGTGCCGTTATGCGAACGTCTCTCGCCGGTGCTGAACGGTTTGCAAAATCTGACCCTGCTGCGCGACCTGGAGCTGCGGGTCTACGATGTGGAAGACGAAGAGAACCATCAGGAATTTACCTGTCAGTCGGATATGTCCTGCGATGACAAAGGCTGCCATCTTTGCCCTCGCGGCCTGCCGCCGCTGACCTCCGGCGGCACCACCCTGAAGTGGCGTCTGACGGACAGCCACACCCAGTACGGCATTCTGCTGGCCACCCTGCCAACCGGACGCCACCTGAGCCACGACCAGCAGCAGCTGGTGGATACGCTGGTTGAACAGTTAACAGCCACGCTGGCGCTCGACAGGCATCAGGAAAAACAGCAGCAACTGATCGTCATGGAAGAGCGCGCGACCATCGCCCGCGAACTGCACGACTCCATCGCCCAGTCGCTCTCCTGTATGAAAATGCAGGTCAGCTGTCTGCAGATGCAGGATGCTGAGATGCCGGAAAGCAACAAGCAGCTGCTGAGCCAGATCCGCAACGAGCTGAATACCTCCTGGATCCAGCTTCGCGAGCTGCTGACCACCTTCCGTCTGCAGCTGACCGAGCCGGGCCTGCGCCCGGCGCTGGAAGCCAGCTGTCACGAATTTAGCGCCCGGCTGGGGTTCCCGGTGAAGCTGGATTACCAGCTGCCGCCGCGGTTTGTCCCCTCCCATCAGGCCATCCATTTACTGCAGATCGCCCGCGAAGCGCTGAGCAACGTGCTTAAGCATGCCGGCGCGACGGCGGTAACGGTCACCGTCAGCCAGCACAGCAATCAGGTGAAACTGACGGTTCACGACAACGGCCGCGGCGTGCCGGAAAATGCCGAACGCACGAACCACTATGGTTTAATTATTATGCGAGACCGCGCCCAAAGCCTGCGCGGTGATTGCCAGGTTCGCCGGAGAGAGACGGGTGGCACGGAAGTTGTCGTCACCTTTATTCCCGAGAAACCGCTCACAATTGCTCAAGGAGATACCCATGACTAATCAGGAACCGGCATCCATCCTGCTGATCGACGACCATCCGATGCTGCGTACTGGCGTGAAACAGCTGGTCAGCATGGCACCCGATATCACCGTGGTAGGCGAAGCCAGCAACGGCGAACAGGGCATTGAGCTTGCCGAATCCCTCGATCCCGATTTGATCCTGCTCGATCTGAATATGCCGGGCATGAACGGTCTGGAAACCCTCGACAAGCTGCGGGAAAAATCGCTCTCCGGGCGCATTGTCGTCTTTAGCGTGTCGAATCACGAAGAGGATGTGGTCACGGCGCTCAAGCGCGGGGCGGATGGCTATCTGCTGAAAGATATGGAGCCGGAAGATCTGCTTAAGGCACTGCAGCAGGCGGCGGCGGGCGAGATGGTGCTCAGCGAAGCCTTAACCCCGGTTCTCGCCGCCAGCCTGCGGGCAAACCGCGCCACCTCTGACCGTGACGTCAGCCAGTTAACCCCGCGCGAGCGCGATATTCTCAAGCTCATTGCCCAGGGGCTGCCGAACAAAATGATCGCCCGCCGCCTGGATATCACCGAAAGCACGGTCAAAGTGCATGTGAAGCATATGCTGAAGAAAATGAAGCTAAAATCGCGCGTGGAAGCCGCCGTATGGGTTCACCAGGAACGCATTTTTTAAGGGTTATTCATCCGGCAGCAGCTTCCAGCGCGGGTCGTCGTCAGGCAATGCGACCAGCGGTTGCACCACGGTCAGCGTGATTTCATTCGATGAGACGCGCTGGCCTTTCTCATCTTCCACCACCGCCGACAGGTGCCAGCGGTTTGACGCCCCTTCCCGGTCATCCCAGGCGGGCATGATCACGCTCCAGCCGTCGCTGCTGTTGCTTTTAGCCGGCGATGTCAGACTCAACGCCTGCGTATCCCCCTGCCAGTGGATCTGGCGAATGCCGTGCGTGCTGCGAACCTGCAGCTTCAGCATGACGGTTTCGCCCCCTTTCAAATCCCACGGCGGCGTTGCCAGCCAGACGGACAGCGTTTTGCGCTGACGGAACTCTATCACCGGCAGGCTGTTGCGCTCCGGTGAATCATAGCGGCTTCCGCGCAGGGAGCGCGTGGCGGCGACTTCACTGGCTGAAAGCTGTTTGGCCAGCGGTACGCCAAAGCGGTAGTTGAGCTTCAGCCCGAGGTTATTCTGGCTCTCGCCACTCTCGCCCTGCTTATGCGCGGCAGTCAACGTCACCAGCGGAACGGGGGTATAGTTAAGTCCCAGGTTGACTGCCACCGGGTTGTGATAGCCGGTGCCGCTATTGAACAGGTCGACATTGTCACCAAAATATTGCTCAACGCTGAGACTGGTATTCAGGTGATGGAACCACGGCAGCCAGGCGTTGGCCGTCACGTCATATCCGCGCGCCATGCGCTGCTCCTGAATGTCCGAGCGCTCACGCCAGCTGGCAAAGGGCTGATAATAGTTCGCCGACAGGTGCAGATTTTCCCCCCACACTTCCGCGCCCAGCCCGGCACGCTGCAGGTTTTCATCCAGCAGGTTATCGTAAAAGGTGTTATAGCCCAGCAGCCATTTCCCGGCGATCCAGCGCTGCCCGATGCCGGCATTACTGACCAGGCCATCCGTCTGCTGCGTCAGGCCAAGCTGGCTCCAGCTCAGGTAGCGGTTGTTATCGTTCCAGGGGATAAACCAGCTCCCGCTGCTGCCGTTGAATTTACCCTCGTTATCCACCAGCACGTTCACGCTGGCGTTCCCCCAGGGCGAGAGCCAGGACTCAATCTGCTGGTTCACCTCGCCGCTCACCGCGTCGCGCACCTGACCAAAGGCAAACTGACGAGCCTGCTCGCCGGTTGTCAGGCCGTTGTCAGTCATACTGGCTTCTCCAAAGGCTTTCGCCATTTCGGCCAGGTGTTTTTCCCCCTCTCCTGTGGGCGTCGCCATACCGAGGTCGGGCAAACTGTCCCCGTTATTATCAAAGGGATTCAGAGCCTGATGCATAAAGGAATTCGGCGCACCGTGAACGGCTCCGGCCGTAAGAAAGGAGAGTAAAAACAGCAAACGAATGCGGGACGATACAGCCATCAACGTCGTAAATAAGGACCTGTGTTCATAAGGCAATTCTTTTTATGTTAACGCGATAAGCAGCGAAATGCAGGCTTAACGGAAATTCCAGGATTATCCTGAACATTATTGTCGCCCTTACGCCATTATCCAAACAGCCCTTTCAACTCCGGCACGCAGGAGCCACAATTCGTACCACAGCGCAGCTTCGCCCCCAGCGCGCTGACGGAATCACAGCCTCCGGCAATCGCCTCCCGTATCGCGTTTTCCCCGACGCTGAAACAGGTGCAGATAATGCGCCCCGGATCGCGGTGCTTCCCCACGTCCTGCCCGTTCAGCAGCGCATGGCGCGCAGCAGGCGTCGGGGGTGGCGACTGAAAAGCGGCCTCGATGACCGTATGCGCCAGCGCCGGTAACGCGGTGCCTTCCCAGAACCCGAGCATCAGCTGGCCTTCATGCCAGGCCAGTACGCTGCTGCGTGCATCCGTTTGCGCAGTCTGCAACTGCCAGCCGCGGGCGCGGGCGTAATCCGCGACCCAGGAGAACAGCGGCGTATCCCCCGCCACCGTCAGGCGTGAGGCTTTACGCCACCCGTGCGCCGATGGCGGCAGCTCCGGTAGCGCACGGGCATACAGTTCTCCCTGCCAGGCGGGCTGCCAGGGCATGATCCTGACGGCGGTTTGTTTACTCTCCGGCTGGCCCGAAACCGGATCGCAGCGTCCTTCCACCAGCGCATTCACCTTTCCCTGACGGGCAAACTGCGCGTTCCAGTGCATCGGGGCAAAGACCTCACCTTCCCGCTGACCGTCGCGGACGCACACTCGGGCTACCATCACGCCGCGCGGCGAGCTGATGCGCGCCAGCTGGCCGTCGCACAGAGAAAACCGAGCGGCATCAGTGGGGCAAATCTCAACAAACGGTTCGGCGATATGCTGCATCAGTCTGGCCACATTTCCCGTGCGGGTCATGGTGTGCCACTGGTCACGGATGCGCCCGGTGTTAAGGATCAGCGGGTAGAATGCGCTGACCGTCGCACCGTGCGGCTGAGGGGTAACCGGAACGATGTTCCGGTGCGGAAAATCCCCCGTCGACCACTGATAAGGTTCAAGCTGCTCCCACGCGTCACGGGTCAGCGTAGCCAGGTCATGAAGGTTTAACGCCCGCGCGCCGTCATTTTCAAAGGCCGTCAGCGCCGCATGCTCGCAAAAAATCTCGTGGGGATGCTGCCAGGCAAAGGCGTCGCCGTGCCCCAGTTGTTTCGCCACCTGCGCGACAATCCACCAGTCCGGCTTCGCTTCGCCCGGCGCTGGCAGAAACGCGCGCTGGCGGGAAATACGCCGCTCCGAGTTCGTCACCGTTCCCTCTTTTTCTCCCCAGCCCAGCGCCGGAAAGCGAATATGGGCGAAGCGGCTGGTGTCGGTATCCCTCATCACCTCAGAGACAATCACCAGCGGACAGTTCGCCAGCGCCTGGCACACCGCGTGGCTGTCCGGCAGCGAGACGGCAGGGTTGGTGCCCATGATCCACACCGCCTTCACCTCGCCGCGGGCGATGGCGTCAAACAGCTCTACCGCCATCAGGCCCGGAGTTCGCGCCAGCCGCTCCGTGCCCCAGAAACGCGCCACCCGTGAAAGATCGTCTGGCTCGAAGTTCATGTGCGCCGCCAGCTGATTCGCCAGCCCGCCCACTTCCCTTCCGCCCATCGCGTTTGGCTGGCCGGTCAGGGAAAACGGGCCGCAGCCCGAACGGTTAAATTTCCCGCTGGCAAGGTGAACGTTAATGATGGCGCTGCATTTGTCGCTGCCGCTGGAGGACTGGTTGATCCCCATGGTGTAGAGCGTGATGACCCGGGGCGCCGTCATAAACCAGTCGTAAAAGGTGGCAATCTCCTGCGGCGTGAGGCCGCAAAACGCCGCTACGCGGGATATCGGCCACGTGTCCGTACCCTGAATCACATCCAGCAGACCGACAAACAGCCCGGCGTCGCTCCCGGGGGCGAGCGCCAGATGCAGGTCGGCAATATCACAGGTGGCGGTTCTGCGCGGGTCAATGACCACCACTTTCATCTCCGGATTGTTGTGCTTTGCCTGCACCAGCCGCTGGTACAGCACCGGATGCGTCCAGGCCGCGTTTGAGCCAACCAGCACCACCAGGTCGCTGTTTTCCACATCCTCGTAATTGCACGGCACGACGTCTTCACCGAAGGCGCGTTTATAGCCCACCACCGCCGACGACATGCAGAGCCGGGAGTTGGTATCAATGTTCGCCGCGCCGATAAACCCTTTCATCAACTTATTGGCGGCGTAGTAATCCTCCGTGAGCAATTGCCCGGAGGCGTAAAAGGCCACCGCCTGCGGCCCCCAGGTGTCGATGATCGCCTGTAACCGCTCGCCAGCCGCGCCCAGCGCCTGCGTCCAGTCCACCTCAACACCGTCAACCACGGGGTGCAGTAATCGCCCCTGCAGACCCGTCGTTTCTCCCAGGGCCGATCCTTTCACGCACAGGCGGCCAAAATTCGCAGGATGGCTTTCATCCCCGCGAACGCTTACCGTTTCACCTTCCACGCGAGCGACCACACCGCAGCCGACCCCACAGTAGGGGCACGTTGTCCGGGTTTCCGTCATGAGGCCTCCGCGCGCAACACCAGGGCATCGTTGCCAACCCACACTTTGCCGTCTTCAATTTTCACCGGCCAGGCACGAACCGCAGGTTCGCCATTATCCACCTGACAGCCATCGCGCAGGCGAATGCGCTGCTTATAGAGCGGCGAGATCACCACCGGCTCGCCCGACGCATCGCCAAGAATGCCGCGGGAGAGCACGTTCGCACTGCTGCCCGGCTCCCGATCGTCGAGGGCATAGACGAACTCACCAAAGCGGAACAGCGCAATCGGTTTACGCCCAAGCCGCGCGCCAATGCCCGCCTGCTCCGGGATGTCGTCGATGCCGCAAATTTCCTGCCAGCGCTTGTTGTTCTCCGCGGCAGTGTCGTTCACGGCGGTGCGGAACAGCGCCAGGCGGTTGGGATCGTTAAGCGTGGTCTGCCATTCACACTGGTAGGTTTCCACCACCCGGGCCATCTCCTGCTCCAGCTCATGGGCAATGCCAAGGCTGTCGTTGAGGATCACCTCCCGCAGGTAGTCGAGACCGCCTTCCAGGTTGTCCATCCAGGTGCTGGTGCGCTGCAGGCGATCCGCCGTGCGGATGTAAAACATCAGGAAGCGATCGACGGTGCGGATCAGCGTTTCATCATCGAGATCGCTGGCAAAGAGATCCGCGTGGCGCGGCTTCATGCCGCCGTTGCCGCACAGATAGAGGTTCCAGCCTTTGTCCGTGGCGATGACCCCGACGTCTTTACTCTGCGCCTCGGCGCATTCGCGGGTACAGCCCGAGACGGCCATTTTGATTTTGTGCGGCGCGCGCAGGCCTTTGTAACGGTGCTCCAGCCTGACCGCGAGGCTGGTGGAGTCCTGCACGCCGTAGCGACACCACGTCGACCCGACGCAGGATTTCACCGTGCGCAGGGATTTGCCGTAGGCGTGCCCGGTTTCAAACCCGGCCTCCACCAGCGCCTGCCAGATCGCCGGCAGTTGATCAAGGGTGGCACCGAAAAGGTCGATACGCTGGCCGCCGGTGATTTTGCTGTACAGGTTGTAGCGTTTGGCAATCTGACCGATAGCAATCAGCCCGTCTGCCGTCACTTCCCCTGCGGGCATCCGCGGGACGATGGAGTAAGTGCCGTCCTTCTGGATGTTGGCAAAGTAGCGGTCGTTGGTGTCCTGCAGCGGCAGGTGTGACGGTTTCAGCAGGTATTCATTCCAGCAGGAGGCCAGCACCGAGCCCACCAGCGGCTTGCAGATCTCACACCCGTGCCCCTGCCCGTAGCGGCTAATCAGCTGGTCGAAGGTGCGAATATGGTTGACGCGCACCAGGTGGTAAATCTCCTGGCGCGAGTACGGGAAGTGTTCGCAGATATCCTTTTTCACCTCCACGCCCTGCTCGGCCAGCTGGCACTCCATCACCTGCTTCACCAGCGCGCTGCACCCGCCGCAGCCGGTTGCCGCTTTGGTACACTGCTTGACGGCGCCGATGTCCGTCGCGCCGGCACTCACCGCCTGGCAGATATCGCCTTTGCTGACGTTATGGCAGGAGCAGATTTGCGCACTTTCCGGCAGCGCCGCCACGCCGAGCGCTTTTGGCGCACTGCCTGACGATGCGGGTAAAATCAGCGTCTCCGGCTCTTTTGGCAGGGCGATGCCGTTGAGCATCATCTGCACCAGCGTGGCGTACTCGCTGGCATCGCCGACCAGCACGCCGCCTAGCAGCGTTTTTCCGTCGTGGCTCACCACCATTTTTTTGTAGATCTGCTGCGGGCCGTGCGTCCACTGGTAGCTCAGCGCACCCGGCGTGCGCCCGTGAGCGTCGCCGAACGAGGCGACGTCCACGCCCAGCAGTTTTAGTTTGGTGCTCATATCCGCGCCAGTGAATGTTTTATCCTCTCCCGCCAGCGCGGCGGCGGCCACCCGCGCCATCTGGTAGCCGGGCGCGACCAGACCAAAGATTTTCCCCGCCCACAGAGCGCATTCGCCGATGGCAAATACGTTCGGGTCGGAGGTCTGACAGCGATCGTCAATGCAGATCCCGCCACGCTCGCCGATAGCCAGCCCGCTGCTGCGCGCCAGCGAATCCTGCGGACGTATGCCCGCAGAAAAGACCACCATGTCCGTTTCCAGCTGTTCGCCATCTGCAAAGCGCAGCACCAGCCCGTCGTCCGCGGGGGCGATTTCCGTTGTCGCTTTGCTGGTGTGAACGCTGACGCCCAGCGCCTCGATTTTCCTGCGCAGCATTGCCGCGCCGTCGTTGTCGAGCTGGACCGCCATCAGGTTGGGCGCAAACTCCACCACGTGGGTTTCAAGCCCGAGCTGCTTCAGCGCATTTGCCGCCTCCAGACCCAGCAGCCCGCCGCCAATCACCACCCCGCGGCGAGAGCCCGCCGCATGCGCCGCAATCGCGTCCAGATCGTCAAGGGTGCGATAGACAAAACAGCCCGGTAAATCGTTCCCCGGCACGGGTGGAACGAACGGGTATGAGCCGGTCGCCAGCACCAGTTTGTCCCAGTGGGTTTCATGCCCGCTGGCGGTGCGCACCACGCGTGCATCGCGATCGAGTGCGACAATCTGCTGCGACAGGCGCAGCTCAATGCCGTGGTCGGCAAAGAAATCCCCGTCCACCAGCGAGAGCGACGCCGCGCTGCGGCCGCCAAAATATTCCGACAGATGCACGCGGTCATAGGCGGCATAGCGCTCCTCGCCAAAGACAACAATCTGATACTGCTGATGCAGATTGCGGCTAACGCAATCTTCGAGGAAATGGTGGCCGACCATACCGTGCCCAACCACCACCAGAGTAGGTTTTGTCATAGCGTTCTGTCCTGCAACCTGCGGTTGCGTAGTGAAACGATCGAACAGCCAGTCCGCATGGGCGGGCGCAGCTGTTGCCAGTAAATCGGTGAAGGTTGCCGCTCTGCGGCAGTCCCCCATCAGCAGCACGCCAGCCAGCGCGCCGCGGTGAATCAATAAGCGTCGGTAGTGGCGCGTGAGGGGATCCCATGCGCTCCAGACCACGTCCTCCGGTTGCACCGTGGCGCGACCGGCGGTGAACAGTTCAATGCCCGTCACCTTGAGGCGCATCCCGCTGTCCGTTGGGGCAAAAGAGGCTACGGCCTCCCCGGCCAGCCGGGCGGCGAGGATATCCGCCTGCGCCAGACAGGGCGCCACCAGGCCAAACGTCTGGCCGTCGATCTCACAGCATTCGCCAATGGCGCTGACGTTCGCCGCGGAGGTCTGCATCTGCGGATTCACCACAATGCCGCGGGCGCAGCGAACGCCGCTGGCTTTGGCCAGCGAGATGTTGGGCTGAACGCCGGTGGTCAACACCACACGGGTGGCGTGAATCCGCTTGCCGTCCGACAGCGTCACCGACTCCGCCGCGATGGACGCAATCTCGGACGAAAGCGCGCAGCGCACCCCGCGTGCTGCCAGCGCCTCTTCCAGCAGGACGCCAGCCTGCTGGTCCAGCTGCTGTTCCATTAACCACGCCCCGCGATGTACCAGCGTGACGTTGTCACATGCGCTGGCAAGCGCGGCGGCAGCCTCAACGCCGAGCACCCCACCGCCCAGCACCACCGCCGGGCCCGGGATAGCCTGAATCGCGCCGATGTCCGTCAGCCGACGGAAGGTAAAGACGTGAGAGGCATCCCCGCCAGGGATAGGCGGTACAACGGGCGTTGATCCGGTGGCAAACACCAGTTCATCCCAGGCTAGCGTGGTTTGTGCTGTACGCACCAGCCGCTTCTCAACATCTACCGCGAGCACCTTTTCCCCTCTTATAACCGTCACACCCCGGGACTCATACCAGGCGTCATCCTGCAGGCGGATCTGTTCCGCCTGTTTTTCCCCACCCAGCACCGGCGAGAGCTGGATGCGGTTGTAGGCGTGTTCCGGCTCATCGCCCAGCACGGTAATCGCGAAGCGACCGGGAGCACGAGCGGTCAGCGAGGCGATCAGCCGCGTTGCTGCCATGCCATTGCCGATAACGATCAGTCGCGTCATGGCTGCCCCTTTATGCCGCTTTGGGCTGTTTTTCATAAAGGAAATGCAGGATCTGCTGACGCAGATGGTGATAGCGGCTGTCGTCCGCCAGCTGCACCCGGTTACGCGGGCGCGGCAGGTCAACGTGCAGGATCTCCCCGACGGTCGCCGCCGGGCCGTTAGTCATCATCAGTACGCGATCGGAGAGCAGTACCGCTTCATCCACATCGTGGGTGATAAGCACAATGGTGGTGTTCAGCGCCTGCTGGATCTGCATCACTGAGTCCTGCAGATGGGCGCGGGTCAGCGCATCCAGCGCGCCAAACGGCTCATCCATCAGCAACACCTTCGGCTTCATCGCCAGCGCGCGGGCAATGCCGACGCGCTGCTTCATGCCGCCGGAGATCTCTCCCGGCCGCTTATGCAGGGCGTGCCCCATCTGCACGCGATCGAGGTTGTGTTCAATCCACTCCCGACGCTCCGCCTTGCTCATGGTGTGGCGGAACACGTGATCCACCGCCAGGGCCACGTTGTCGAAGCAGGTAAGCCACGGCAGCAGGGAATGGTTCTGGAACACGACCGCGCGCTCCGGACCCGGCCCGGCGATTTCACGGTTATCGCAAATCAGCCCGCCTTCCGTCGGCAGCGTTATTCCGGCGATAAGGTTCAGCAGCGTCGATTTACCGCAGCCGGAGTGACCGATCAGGCTCACGGTTTCACCTTCGTGAATATCAAACGAGACGTTTTGCAGCGCCAGAAACTCACCGCTGGCGGTGGAAAAACGCTGGCTCACGGCCTGGACCTGAATTATCGGTTTCATCTTCGCTCCTTATTTTTCCTGCCAGCTAAAGCGGCGGGCGATCAGCATCAGCCCCTGCTCCAGCAGTAACCCGACCACGCCAATGATGACGATGGCGATGAGAATGTTTTCGACGTTGAGGTTGTTCCACTCATTCCAGATCCAGAAGCCGATCCCTAAACCGCCGGTCAGCATCTCGGCGGCGACAATCACCAGCCAGGCAATACCAATGGACAGGCGCACCCCGGTCAGCACCGCCGGCAGAACTGCCGGAAAGAGAATACGCCGCAGGATGGTCCACTCGGAGAGCTGCAGCACGCGGGCAACGTTGAGGTAGTCCTGTGGAATACGGCGCACCCCTTCAGCGGTGTTGATCACCATCGGCCAGATCGAGCAGATAAAAATGGTCCAGCTGGAAGCCGGCTCCGCTTTCTGGAACAACAGCAGGCCGATAGGCAGCCAGGCCAGCGGGCTGACCGGGCGCAACAGCGCGATGAGCGGGCTGAACATGCGCGAGAAAAAGGTGAAGCGACCAATCAGAAAGCCGAGCGGGATCCCGGCGAGCGCGGCCAGGCCAAAGCCGACCGCCACGCGCTGCAGTGAGGCGAGCACGTTCCAGCCGATGCCCATGTCGTTGGGGCCGTCACGGTAAAAGGGATCGGCGAACAGCGTTAACGCCGAGTCGAGGGTGCTGAGCGGCGTCGGGAATCCTTTACTGTTAATTGCGGCCAGTTGCCAGAGCACGACCAGCAGCCCCAGCCCCAGAAACGCCGGAATGAGGCGCTGAAAAATCGCGTTAATCCGGCGGGCAAACGTCGGGGTACGGCGGCGAACCTGCACCGGAGGCAGAATAATCACCTCCCCACTCTCCGGCGTCTCGTGTGATGTCGTCTTTTGCAGATGCTGCATAATCAGGCCCCTCTACGGTGAATAGCGAAACGGTTGGCGTATCCTTCCGGGTCGGTACCGTTCCAGACGGTGCCGTCCATCAATGTGCTGCTGCGCAGCGGTGACGCCGGGACGGTAATGCCCCCTACTGCCGTGGCGGCATCCTGCCAGACCGCGGTCTGGTTAATGCGCTGCGCAATGCCCGCATAGTCCGGGGCGGATTTGAGCAACCCCCAGCGGCGGAACTGGGTTAAGAACCACATGCCGTCGGAAAGATACGGGTAGCTGACGGCACCGTCGTTGAAGAAGCGAATCGGATGCGCGTCCTGCCAGCGCGAACCCACGCCGTTGTCGTACTCGCCCAGCATCCGCCCGGTAAGGTACTGCTCTTTGGTGTTCAGCCACGCGCGGCGGGAGAGGATCTGCGCGGTCTCGCGTTTGTTTTCCGGGGACGCGTCAATCCAGCGCGCCGCCTCCAGCACGGCGCTGACCAGCGCCCGCGCGGTGTGGGGGTTTTTCTCCACCCACTCGCGACGCGTGCCGAGGATTTTTTCCGGATGATCGGCCCAGATGGACTGAGACGTCGCAGCGGTAAAACCGATACGATCGTTGATGGCCCGCGCGTTCCACGGCTCGCCGACGCAAAAGCCGACCATGTTGCCAATGCGCATGTTCATCACCATTTGCGGAGGCGGTACCACCACGGTGCGAACATCGTTAAACGGATGAATGCCCGCGCTGGCCAGCCAGTAGTAGAGCCACATGGCGTGCGTGCCGGTCGGGAAGGTATGCGCAAAGGTGTATGTCCCCGGCGCCTGCTGCCCGGTCAGCTTTTTCAGCCCGTCGAGATCGCGAACCCCCTTTTCGGCCAGATCGGCGGAGAGCGTAATCGCCTGCCCGTTCTGGTTGAGGGTCATCAGGTTGGCCATCTGCTGCGGCTTTCCGGCGATCCCCAGCTCCAGCCCGTACAGCAGGCCGTAGAGAATGTGCGCAGCATCCAGTTCGCCTGCCACCAGCTTGTCGCGCACCGCCGCCCAGCTCGCCTCTTTAGTGGGCACGATGGTGATGCCGTACTTTTTATCAAACCCTTTCAGCGCTGCGATAATCACCGGCGCGCAGTCGGTCAGCGGGATAAACCCGATGCGCACTGTTTCCTGCTCCGGTTTATCCGAGCCTGCCGCCCATGCGGCCTGCATGACCCCCGGTAACAGCATTGCCCCACTCGCCAGCATGCTGGCCTGCAAAAACCGCCGTCTCGACAAATCCGCCATGACCACTCCTGAAAAAAAACCAAAAAAAAAGCGCCCGACAGTGCCGAAGCACCGCTGGACGCCTTTATCCCGAAGACTGATGCACCGCCGTTGGCGCACCGTCAAAAATGGTTAATCTGATAATGCAAAGTGAATGCCAGGTTTTAACGCGCAGTTTTCGCGGTGCCAACCGCCTTACCCTCACGTTTACGCACCTCAATCAGGCACAAAATGCCCACGGATTGTGCAGCTACTCCTTTGGTGTTACTTCCCAGAGGTGCTTCACCATGAGCAGCGCGCGGGCGATATCCACCATTCTCTGGTTCTTGTCCATCGCCATTTTGCGCAGCGCCGTCCAGGCCTGTTCTTCACTCATATTCTGGTGGGTCATCAGCACGCTTTTCGCTTTATCAATGGTTTTACGCTCTTCAAGCGTATCGCGCAGCGACGCAAGCTGACGGGAGAGTTGCTCTATCTCGCGCGCCTGCTGGCGAACCAGGGTGAGCAACGGTTTTTCCGGGTAGTGGATCAGCGGATCGTCCTGCTCATCGGCGGGCGGTGCGTAGTCGTCGTCACGGTGAATACGCGCGTCCACGGCGAGCATCAGATCGGCAATCATGGTCTCTTCCAGCGCGCGCAGGTGTTCAAGGCGCGAGGTTTGCAGGGCGAACCAGGTCAATGCGGTAGTGCCATTATCGGCGGCAGGCTGGCGGGTACAGGCCACGCGCCGGAGTTGCTCCGTTTCACGATCGGGCTGGCAGTTCAGGGTAAAGGTGGTCTGCACCTCAGCGTGGCTGTGCGAGAGAAAGATCTCAAAACAGGCCTGCTGTCCGTCAATGCGGTCAACCAGCCTCTGGCGGGTGACATCATCGAAAAAGCCCTGCGTGAAGCCAATCGCCCCCAGGGCCCGCTCTTGTCCCGCCAGCTCTTTCCCCTGCATCAGGCTATACAGGGCGACAAAACGCCCGGCGATGTGCGGATCGTCAATGCTGTCATTAAGCTGCGGCACGATACTGAGCAGATGGCGAAGCATGCGCGAGTAGTGCTCCATCGCCTGCGGCGCCGTAAGTGTTTGCTGGCGCACGCCGTCACGCAGGGCGGGAAGCGTATCCAGGCTTTGCAGCGCGCCGCCGATGCGTTCACAAACGGCACTTCCCGGAACGGGGGACTGTTTGTCGAGAATGCCATACAGGGCAGACAGGTTTTCATCCACCAGCGCCCGGCTGGCTTTGCATTCAGGGGCGTAAAGCTGCCCCTGTGAGCAGAGCCAGACGTTGGAAGCCCCGCGCTCACACTGTAACATGTGCACCAGCTGGCTGATGCCATGCACAAGCACGCCCAGCTGTGCCAGTTTGCTGAGCTGCTCCCGGCGCATCGTCCTTGCGCGCTGGAGCCATTCGTTAGCCCCTGGTGAAATGCCAGCCATTAATGTCATGCTTACTCTCCGGAACAGCGAAACCCGTGAAAGCTAAGCAATATTCGTGCCTTTATAAGAACAGGAGTCAACATGCAAAAGATTGTGATTGTCGCCAACGGTGCGGCCTACGGCAGCGAATCCCTTTTTAACAGCCTGCGTCTGGCCATTGCGCTGCGCGAAAAGGAGAGCGACCTGGCGTTGCGACTCTTTTTAATGTCGGATGCGGTCACTGCAGGTCTGAAGGGGCAGAGACCCGCAGAGGGGTATAACATTCAGCAGATGCTGGAGATCCTGACCGCGCAAAATGTGCCGGTGAAACTGTGCAAAACCTGCACCGACGGGCGGGGCATCACCGGCCTGCCGCTGATTGACGGCGTGGAGATCGGTACCCTGGTTGAACTGGCTGAGTGGACTCTGACCGCTGATAAAGTATTAACTTTTTAATAATAAACCCGTAAAAATATTTTTTTCTTATGGACGCGGTTTCAGCATCAAGTTTACCTGCTGGGTTGCCGATAGGCATGGAAACAACACAGCAGGTATTTCACTTATGTTCAGATCGATTCGTGCTCGCATTATTGCCGCGACGACAGGCTGCCTGGTCGTCGCCCTTCTCCTCAATACGGTTATCAACTTCCAGGTCACGCGCCAGGATAACCAGCAGTCCCAGCGCGATATCCTGACCAGCACCAGCGCCAGCCATAATATGGCGATTGCCGACTGGGTCAAAAGCAAGATGACCGTGATCGCCTCCGCCCGGAGCGTGGCGCTGAGTGATGATCCGGTTCCGGTGTTTAAACAGCTTGCCCAGGCGGGTGGGTTCACCAACGTCTATGTGGGCTACGCCAGCAAAACGGCAAAATTCTCCGAGCCTGCCGGTGTACCTGCGGATTATGATCCGACCATTCGCCCGTGGTATCAGCAGGTGGTCAGCACCGACGGTCCGGTTGTGACTGCGCCGTATGTCGACGCCGGAACCGGGAAACTGGTGGTGACCTTCGCCGTGCCGGTGAAAGAAAATGGCGCCCTGAAAGCGGTCGTGGCGGGTGATGTGGCCATGGACAGCGTGGTGGCGAACGTGCGCGGGATCCATCCTACCCCGGCCAGCAGCGGGTTACTTCTTAACAGCGATGGCAGCGTGATTGCGGCTAACGATCCTGCCCTGACGCTCAAACCGTTTGCTGAGACCATCAAAGGCATCGATTTTGCCGCACTGAAAAGCGGCAATCTGGTCGACGGAACCCTGAATGACGTCGAGAAAACCTTCGTGGCGACCGCCGTGCCGGGCACCAACTGGCTGTTAGTGGTCGCCCTCGACAACGGTGACGCCACCTCCGGCATGCGTTCCCTGCTTAAAGCATCGGCGATTTCGCTGGTGATCCTGGCGCTGCTGAGCGCGGCCATTGTCCATTTCCTGATTGCCCGTCTGTTGAAGCGTCTGTCTGACATTCGCGACGCGATGCACAACATTGCCAACGGCACCAACGATCTGTCGCAGCGCTTGCCGGACGCCGGCGAGGACGAAGTCGCGCAGATCGCCCAGGCCTTTAACGCCTTCAGCGATAAGCTCGCGGTGGTGATGGTGCAACTCCGTGATGCCAGCGAGTCGGTGAAAAATGCCGCGCAGGAGATTGCCGCCGGTAACCAGGATCTTTCCGGACGTACCGAGCAGGCGGCATCCAGTCTGCGTGAGACGGCCAGCGCCGTGGAGCAGATCACCGCCTCCGTGACCCAGTCAAATGAGTCGGCGGCGGAAGCGAACGACCAGGCGAGCAAGGCTTCAGCGGCCGCGGCCCGCGGCGGCGAGGTGGTATCGCAGGCGATCAGCACCATGCAGTCCATCGAAGTGGCGTCGGCCAAAATTGGCGATATCACCAGCGTGATTGACGGTATTGCTTTCCAGACCAACATTCTGGCGCTGAACGCATCCGTCGAAGCGGCCCGCGCCGGCGAGCAGGGTCGCGGGTTTGCCGTGGTGGCGGGTGAAGTGCGCAACCTGGCCAGCCGCAGCGCCCAGGCGGCGAAGGAGATTAAATCACTGATTGATTCCACCACCGACAGCGTGGCGACCGGCTCTCGCTACGTACATCTGGCCGGGGAAAGCATGGATGAGATCCGCTCCAGCATCGGCAGCGTCTCCGGCATTATGCGCGAAATCTCCATCGCCACCAGCGAGCAGATGAAAGGTATTCACGAGATTAACCACGCGGTAACCCATCTCGACCGCATGGTGCAGCAGAACGCCGAACTGGTCGTGCAATCTGCCGCCGCGGCTGGCGCCCTGCAGAGCCAGGCGGGCGACCTTGCTGAAACCGCCGGCCATTTCCGCATTTAATGTTAATCCGGCGCGCGTTTAGCGGCTAAAACGCGCGCCAGCTGACATTTTGAGGAATATTGTCATTTTTGTTTAATCGTTATGCCATTTTTTGATCAAAATCAGCATCCCACCCCCTCCCCTTTGGTGTTATGCCATGAGTGAATTGTGAACAACATCACGCTCGGATATGGCTGCAGGGAGAGCGTTGTTTAAGACTACGGGGTAAAAAATGGCACTGGTAAAAACAAGTTTGAAACTGTTTGGCGGGGATACGGTCGTGGTGCGCTGCTCAGAGCGCTGTCGTATTCATCTGATGAGTTCAAAGGCACAGAAACAGTCCCAGGCGGATATTCTGACCGTGCAGGATGACAAAGCCTGGCTTACCGTGCCCTATACCGGCACATGGGATGTGCTGATCGACAGCCACAGTCAGTCACTGGAGCATTCCGTCAGCTACGTGGCAGCATAACGTCACACGCCCGGCAAGCCGGGCGTATTATCAGGCAAAGCCCGGTCGCAGCGTGCTGTTGACCGCGTTTCCTTCCAGCAGCGCCTTCACCTTCACCACCAGCTCATTCAGACAATCGTCCTTCATGCCGAGGCGGGTCAGTTCCTGATCGAGGGAGAAGAGATACTGCGCGTTGGTGCCCAGCGGTCCGCTGGCGGCGGCAATTAACGGCGCAATCACCTGCGTGCGGGTGTCCGCTTCGTACAGCGGATGACGCGGATCCATAATAAAGACCAGCGCATTGACGGTGCGTCCGTCGTCGAGGTCCAGCTTGCACCAGCTCGGCATATAACAGCCGGTGATCATCTCACGCTTCCAGAGCAGCGTCAGCTCCTCTTCCAGCGTGGCATCAGGAAGACGATAGGCCACTCCCGTGGTGCGGCCGCCCTCTTTCAGTGCAAGCATGCGTCCCGGCTGACACGCGCTGCCGCGTCCGGCGGTTAATCGCAGGCAAAATGCGCGATGCCATCCGGGTAGCGTACCCGTCGCCGATTCGACAAATTCCAGAGCCGGGTTCCACATCAGTGAACCGTAGCCAAAAATCCATACCGGGCCATCATCCGGGCGGCAGGCAAGCGTGGCAGCGAGTGACGCCGCACGTTGTTCAGCTGACCAGAGAAGCGATTCCTCAATAGCACCAAATGCCGTCTTACAATCTGCCTTCATTAAGAAATCACGCGTTAACACTTTACACCTCCGCCACTGCATGCTTCCTTGCGACATCTGTAATTCGCCTTCCCGGCATTCTGTGCTGGTCATTTTACCAGCGGTAAAATAACGATAAGCAATTAGCGGACCCGTTGCAATACAACAGCAGTTCAACCGCCTGAAAAGTCAAAATGAAGGCAGCGAATGGTTTCACGGCTATTTCTTTTTATGCCATTTATCATCGTCTCCTTTCTCATAATCATGTTTGACTGCGGCCCAGGCGACTTTGTGCGCCGTCTCTTCACGGCTGGCATCATCCCGCCGATCGTCCTTATCTTTGTATTGATCCCAGGCGCTGTTAAACGCCTCTTTGTAGATCTCCTGCGCGTGTTCAGGGAGTACGTTTTGTACGTTATCCGGTAATTCGCGTTTCGTTTTATAGGGCATCACTAACCTCTCTTTTGCTTAAAGAGATAAGTGTGGACGACGATACGCCATGGTGCCAGTCAGGAATAATTTATGCGTAAATTATAATGATAATCCACTGTTATTTAAGGCATATAAAATAAAGATAACGCATTATGCGCATCATGATGCAATATCATCACAAAGGGTAAATTTGAGTAAAAAATAAAGGGTATTTAACAGAGAACTGTTAATGTAACGGCCTCAAAAATCTATCTATAATGACAAGCACCTGCATTGATGGAGAAGCACATGACAGCAGCACACGAGGCGGTGAAGACCCGCCACAAGGAGACGTCACTCATTTTCCCGGTTCTGGCACTGGCTGTGCTGCTCTTCTGGGGAAGCAGTCAGTCACTGCCAGTGGTGGTTGGTATCAATATTCTGGCCCTGGTCGGTATCTTAACCAGCGCATTTAGCGTCGTTCGCCATGCGGACGTATTAGCCCACCGTCTGGGTGAGCCTTACGGATCGTTAATTCTCAGCCTTTCCGTTGTTATTCTTGAAGTCAGTCTGATTTCCGCACTCATGGCGACCGGTGACGCCGCGCCGACGCTGATGCGCGACACGCTCTATTCGATCATCATGATTGTCACGGGTGGTCTGGTGGGCTTCTCTCTGTTACTGGGCGGACGCAAATTCGCGACCCAGTATATGAACCTGTTCGGCATTAAACAGTATCTGATTGCGCTCTTCCCGCTGGCGATTATTGTGCTGGTCTTTCCGATGGCGCTGCCGGGCGCCAATTTTTCTACCGGTCAGGCGTTGTTAGTCGCGCTCATTTCCGCAGCCATGTACGGCGTGTTTCTGCTGATTCAGACCAAAACGCACCAGAGCCTGTTTGTGTATGAGCATGAAGATGACAGCGACGACGATGACCCGCACCACGGTAAGCCGTCGGCCCACAGCAGCGCGTGGCATACGGTTTGGCTGATCGTACATCTGATTGCGGTGATTGCCGTCACCAAGATGAATGCTAACCCGCTGGAGACACTGCTGACCGAGCTGAACGCGCCAGTGGCGTTTACCGGTTTCCTGGTGGCGCTGTTGATTCTGTCCCCTGAAGGGCTGGGGGCGCTGAAAGCGGTGCTGAACAATCAGGTGCAGCGAGCGATGAACCTGTTCTTCGGCTCGGTACTGGCGACCATTTCACTCACCGTACCGGTAGTGACGCTGATTGCCTTTATGACCGGCAACGAACTGCAGTTTGCGCTGGGCGCGCCGGAGATGATTGTGATGGTGGCATCATTGCTGCTGTGCCAGATTTCGTTCTCCACCGGACGCACCAATGTGCTGAACGGGGCAGCGCATATGGCTTTGTTTGTTGCGTATCTGATGACGATTTTTGCGTAGCCTTTTTGCCCAGCGGCGCTTCGCTTGCAGGGCCTACGGGTTCTGTAGGCCGGGTAAGCGCAGCGCCACCCGGCAATATGCCCCATAAAAAAACCCGCCGAAGCGGGTTTTTTTATTATTTGCTGGTATCCAGCTCGTCGAAGCTTTTCACCAGATCGTCAATCGCTTTGATCTGCTTCAGGAACGGCTCCAGTTTATCCAGCGGCAGCGCGGAAGGACCGTCGCATTTCGCGTTATCCGGATCCGGGTGCGCTTCAATGAACAGACCCGCCAGGCCGGTCGCCATCCCGGCACGCGCCAGCTCGGTCACCTGCGCACGACGGCCACCTGACGCCGCGCCAAACGGGTCACGGCACTGCAGCGCGTGGGTTACGTCGAAGATCACCGGCGACTGGTTAGAGACGTTCTTCATCACGCTGAAGCCCAGCATGTCCACCACCAGGTTGTCGTAGCCGAAGTTAGCGCCACGGTCGCACAGGATAACTTTGTCGTTGCCACCTTCGATAAATTTATCGACGATGTTGCCCATCTGGCCCGGGCTCACGAACTGCGGTTTTTTCACATTAATGACCGCACCGGTTTTCGCCATCGCTTCCACCAGGTCAGTCTGGCGAGCCAGAAACGCCGGAAGCTGGATCACGTCTACCACGTCAGCCACTGGCTGCGCCTGAGAAGCTTCATGCACGTCGGTGATCACTTTCACGCCAAACGTCTGCTTCAGCTCCTGGAAAATTTTCATCCCCTCTTCCAGGCCCGGGCCACGGTAAGAGCGAATTGAGGAGCGGTTGGCTTTGTCAAAAGAGGCCTTAAACACGTACGGGATGCCCAGCTTCTGGGTCACGGTCACGTAGTGCTCGCAGATACGCATGGCGAGATCGCGGGATTCCAGCACGTTCATACCGCCAAACAGCACGAACGGCAGGTCGTTTGCCACGTTGATATCACCAATGCTAACCACTTTTTGTTTCATAGGATCGCCTTATTCAGGTGTGAATCGGAATTAAGATTAATGCAGTGTAATTTGTTTGTGCGAGATCGCGTTGATCTGCGCCCGAATCATTTCGCTGATCGGATCTTCCGGACATTGTTCGACGAAATAGCTTAAATCGTTCAGCGCCACGTGCTCGCAGTCGAGCTGGGCATAAATAAGCCCGCGGTCGCGAATTTCGTACGGATCTTCCGGATTAAACTGCAGCAACACTTCGCTGGCACGCAGGGCCAGCTCCATCTGACGCTCTTCCATCAGCGCCGATTTCAGCGTATCCAGCAGTTTACGGATAACTTCGGCGTTGTCGGCTTCGTCGAGATCTTCATTAAAGAGCTCGGCCACCGGGCTGATATTGCCTTTCAGCCAGACGTCCAGCGTATGTTCGTCCAGCGTGTCGCCGTTAAACGGATTAATCAGCCACATCTCACCGTCCAGCCACTCGGCACGCAGGATCATCTGCGTCGGGAAAATGACCGGCACCAGTGGAATATCCAGACGGTGCGCGATCCACAGCAAAATAGAGCCCAGCGCGACCGCGCTGCCCTGACGATTTTTTAACACCTGGTCCAGCCATAATGCGTCAGACAGGCGATACACGCCCCGCGTGTCGCAGAAACCCCATTCGCCGTAGAAAAGCTCAAGCAGCTTCTCCAGCTGCCAGTCCTGCGGACGCGCCTGATTGATCTCTTCGCGCGCCAGGCTGACCAGACTCTCCAGTTCATCGTAGACATACTGCGACGTAAAATCGTCGCGAATCATCTCCGAAATCAGGATCATGCCATCGCAGAGCGGCACTTTATTAAATTCGAAATCGGCTAAGGACCTCATGACTTACCCCAGTAACGACTGCGCGTACAATGACGTCCAGACGCGATAAAACCCAAAACGATGTCAATGATAACGCCAAACGGCTTTTCAGTCAGCCCTGCGCCTTTATCAGTAAATGGCAGATAGCCAGGCTTCATGCCCATTGCCCCAGCGTCAGACGCTCGTTACCGCCGTAGTCGCGGCAGGTTTCAACCGCCGTGTAGCCTGCCTGTGTAAACAGCGCCCGCACGGCGTCCCCCTGCGTCCAGCCATGCTCCACCAGCAGCCAGCCACCGGGAAGTAAATGCTGTCGTGACGTTGTCACAATGTGATCGAGATCGGCTAATCCCTCCCTGGCGGCAACCAGCGCCGACAGCGGTTCGAAGCGCACATCCCCCTGCGAGAGGTGCGGGTCATGCTCGTCGATATAGGGCGGGTTACTGACAATCATCCCGAACGTCTGCTTCTCCAGTGCGCTAAACCAGCTGCTTTGCAGCACGGTCACGTTAGCCAGGGCAAGACGTTCCACGTTACGCTGCGCCAGCGCCACCGCGTCGGGCATCACATCCACCGCCGTGACCGCGCAATCGGGCCGTTCGCTGGCCAGCGCCAGGGCGATGGCCCCGGTCCCCGTACCGAGATCGAGAATGCGGCAGGCCTCTGCGGGTAAACGCGCCAGCGCCTGCTCCACCAGACACTCGGTGTCAGGACGCGGGATCAGCGTCGCCGCAGAGACGAACAAGGGTAACGACCAGAACTCACGCTCTCCGACGAGATGCGCCACCGGCTCACCGGTTTTACGGCGGGCAAGCAGCGCGGCGAGCTGCGCTTCCTGATCAGCGGTCAGTTCGGTTTCACCGAACGCCAGCAGATACGTGCGAGCTTTGCCCGTCACGTACTCAAGCAAAATTTCGGCATCACGCTTCGGGCTTTCACCCCCGGAAAGCTCGCCGGAGGCATGGCGTAACCAGTGCTGAAAATCCATTATTCCTGCTCGGACAGCGCCGCCAGCTGGTCGGCCTGGTATTCCTGCACGATTGGCTCAATCAGCATGTCCAGTTTCCCTTCCATCACCTCGTCCAGACGGTAGAGCGTCAGGTTGATGCGGTGGTCCGTCACGCGACCCTGCGGGAAGTTGTAGGTGCGGTTGCGGTCACTGCGATCGCCGCTGCCCAGCAGATTACGACGGGTTGACGCTTCCGCCTGCTGGCGTTTCGCCATTTCTGCCGCGTGAATACGCGCCCCCAGCACGGAAAGCGCTTTGGCTTTGTTTTTGTGCTGGGAACGTTCGTCCTGGCACTCCACCACAATGCCGGTTGGCAGGTGGGTAATACGGATGGCGGAGTCGGTGGTGTTAACGTGCTGACCGCCCGCCCCGGAGGAGCGGAAGGTGTCGATGCGCAGATCGGCAGGGTTGATGTCCGGCAGTTCCGCTTCCGGCAGCTCCGGCATCACCGCCACCGTACAGGCGGAGGTATGAATGCGACCCTGAGATTCGGTAGCCGGCACGCGCTGTACGCGGTGACCGCCAGATTCAAACTTGAGACGACCGTACACGCCGTCGCCGCTGATCTTGGCGATAACCTCTTTGTAGCCACCGTGTTCGCCTTCGTTGGCGCTCATGATCTCCACGCGCCAGCGGCGTGACTCGGCGTAGCGGCTGTACATGCGGAACAGGTCCCCGGCAAACAGGGCCGCTTCGTCACCGCCGGTACCGGCGCGGACCTCTACAAATGCGTTACGCTCATCGTCCGGATCTTTCGGCAGCAGAAGCACCTGAAGCTGCTGCTCCATCTCTTCAGAACGCGCTTTCGCATCCTGCAACTCTTCCTGCGCCATCTCGCGCATTTCAGGATCGTCGAGCATCATCTGCGCCGTTTCGATATCTTCCTGAACCTGTCGCCAGTCGGTATAGCATTTAGAAACATCACTTAACTGCGCGTATTCACGTGAGAGCGCGCGAAAACGTTCCTGGTCCGCAATGGTCCCGGCATCGCCGAGCAGCGCCTGGACTTCTTCATGGCGCTCGTGCAGAGCTTCCAGTTTAGCGACGATAGAAGGCTTCATAGGCGTAAGTGCACCTTGTCTTAGAAAATGGGTATAGGGCGCTATTCCAGCCCGAGGCTGTTGCGCAGAATAGTCAGGCGTTCATCATCCCCGTCACGGGCAGCCTGCTGAAGAGATTTGGTTGGTGCATGGATCAGGCGGTTGGTCAGTTTCCATGCCAGATCCTGCATAATCGCGTGTGCGTCGCCGCCCTGGTCAAGAGCCGCTAACGCTTTGGCAGTCAGGTCATCACGCACCTGCTCCGCCTGTCCGCGGTACTCGCGGATGGTCTCGCTGACGCTTTGCGCGCGCAGCCAGGCCATAAACTCACTGGTTTCCTGCTCGACAATGGTTTCCGCCTGCACCGCCGCCGCTTTACGCTGAGCGAGGTTATGCGAAATGATGCTTTGCAGGTCATCCACGCTGTAAAGGTAGGCGTTAGCCAGCTTGCCGACTTCTGGCTCCACATCGCGCGGAACGGCGATATCCACCAGCAGCATCGGCTGATTACGACGGGATTTGAGCGCGCGCTCCACCATCCCTTTACCGATGATCGGCAGCGGGCTGGCGGTCGAGCTGATAATAATATCCGCCTCTTTCAGGCGCTCATCGATGTCGCTCAGGGCAACCACCTCTGCCCCCACTTCATCCGCCAGCACCTGCGCACGTTCGCGGGTGCGGTTAGCGATAATCATCTTTTTCACTTTATGCTCGCGCAGATGGCGCGCCACAAGTTCGATGGTTTCGCCCGCGCCCACCAGCATCACGGTGACGGTTGACAGGGATTCAAAGATTTGGCGTGCAAGGGTGCAGGCCGCGAAAGCAACAGAAACCGCACTGGCACCAATGTCGGTTTCGGTTCGCACACGCTTTGCCACGGAGAATGACTTCTGGAACATGCGTTCCAGCTCGCTGGCCTTCAGATGCCCTTTTTGCGAATCCGCAAAGGCTTTTTTCACCTGACCCAGAATTTGCGGCTCGCCCAGCACCAGCGAATCCAGCCCGCTGGCGACGCGCATCAGATGGCTGACGGCATCGTTATCCTGATGCCAGTACAGGCTGTTGCGCAGCTCGTCTTCATTGAGGTTGTGGTAGTCGCATAACCAGCGGATCAGCGCTTCGTGCAGGTTATCCTGCTCTTCCACGCTTAAATAGAGCTCGGTACGGTTGCACGTCGAGAGCACCACGCCACCCTGCACCATCGGCTGGGCAAGCAGGCTGTCCAGCGCCAGGTCAAGCGTATCCGGCGAAAACGTAACGCGTTCTCGCAGCGAAACCGGGGCTGTTTTGTGGTTGATACCGAGTGCTAATAGGGTCATGTTGAGCGGGAGTAGTACCAGCGTTAATAAGGTTAGCAGAACGCATCATACAGGATGCGCGAGATCAATAAAAGGGACTGCCCCCTTTCGGAGTAATAGGTTACACAACGCTTTGAGATAATTTGAACGTAGACGGTGGGGACCATCAACGCTAGCATTAACAGTTATAACTGCAACGTATCTCAAGGATTTGTCCTCATTATGACCCGACTGATTCGCCTGCTGCCGCTGGCGGCACTGGTTCTGACCGCATGTACCGTCACCCAACCAAAAGGCCCGGGCAAAAGCCCTGATTCACCGCAGTGGCGTCAGCACCAGCAGGATGTCCGTAATTTGAGCCAGTACCAGACCCGCGGCGCCTTCGCTTATCTCTCTGACGAACAAAAAGTTTATGCGCGCTTCTTCTGGCAGCAGACCGGCCAGGACAACTATCGTCTGCTGCTGCTGAACCCGCTGGGCAGTACCGAACTTGAGCTTATCGCCAAACCGGGCGAAGCGCAGATCACCGATAACAAAGGCCAGCACTACACCGCGACCGATGCCGAAGAGATGATTGGCAAACTGACGGGAATGCCTATTCCGCTCAACAGCCTGCGCCAGTGGATCCTTGGCCTGCCGGGTGAGGCGACCGACTACACGCTTGACGATCAATACCGTCTGAGCCAGATCAGTTACACCCAGAACGGCAAAACCTGGAAAGTGGTGTACAACGACTATGACAGTAAGAGTAAACCGGCGCTGCCATCCAACATGGAGCTGACCCAGGGCAGCCAGCGCATCAAGCTGAAGATGGATAACTGGATCGTTAAATGATGACCCACTGGCCCTCTCCGGCAAAACTGAACCTGTTTTTATACATTACCGGCCAGCGCGCTGACGGGTATCACACCCTGCAGACGCTGTTTCAGTTTATTGACTATGGCGACACGATCTCCATTGAACTGCGCCAGGACGGACAAATTTGCCTCCTGACGCCGGTCGACGGCGTGGCACATGAGGACAACCTGATTGTGCGCGCTGCGCGTCTGCTGATGAACGCCGCGGCGCAATCCGGTCGCCTGGCGGCGGGTAGCGGTGCAGACATCCGTATCGAGAAGCGTCTGCCAATGGGCGGCGGGCTGGGCGGAGGCTCCTCTAACGCTGCCACCGTGCTGGTTGCGCTGAATCACCTCTGGGGTTGCGGGCTCTCGCAGGACGAACTGGCGGCCTTAGGTTTGACGCTGGGCGCGGATGTCCCGGTGTTTGTGCGCGGGCATGCGGCTTTTGCCGAGGGCGTGGGTGAGATCCTCTCTCCGGTTGAACCGCCGGAAAAATGGTACCTGGTTGCCCACCCTGGGGTAAGCATTCCGACCCCGGTCATCTTTAAAGATCCTGACCTGAAAAGAAATACCCCGGTGCGGTCAATAGAAACGTTATTAAATTGTGAATTCAGCAACGATTGCGAGGATATCGCAAGAAAACGTTTTCGCGAGGTTGATGCGGTGCTTTCCTGGCTGTTAGAATACGCGCCGTCGCGCCTGACTGGTACAGGGGCCTGTGTCTTTGCTGAATTTGACACCGAATCCGCCGCTCGTCAGGTGCTTGAGCAAGCGCCGGTTTGGCTGCATGGTTTTGTAGCGCGCGGGATGAACACCTCCCCCCTACAGCACGCCATTCTGGCGCAGACTGAGTTTCGGTGACAACGTCACCCTGTTCCAGACGTTGCATCGCGCTCTTTAATACACCGCCTGGATAGCCTTTGCCTGGCCCGCACAGTTTACGGCGAACGCTATCCACCACTGGACGCATGCCTGAGGTTCTTCTCGTGCCTGATATGAAGCTTTTTGCTGGTAACGCCACCCCGGAACTAGCACAACGTATTGCCAACCGCCTGTACACTTCCCTCGGCGACGCCGCCGTAGGTCGCTTTAGCGACGGCGAAGTCAGCGTACAAATCAACGAAAATGTACGCGGTGGTGATATTTTCATCATCCAGTCCACCTGTGCTCCAACAAATGACAACCTGATGGAACTGGTTGTTATGGTCGACGCCCTGCGTCGTGCTTCAGCAGGCCGTATCACTGCTGTAATCCCTTACTTCGGCTATGCCCGTCAGGACCGTCGTGTTCGTTCTGCTCGTGTGCCCATCACCGCCAAAGTTGTCGCTGACTTCCTGTCCAGCGTCGGCGTTGACCGCGTACTGACCGTTGACCTGCACGCAGAGCAGATCCAGGGCTTCTTCGACGTCCCGGTTGATAACGTATTCGGCAGCCCAATTCTGCTGGAAGACATGCTGCAGCTGAACCTGGACAACCCAATCGTGGTTTCTCCGGACATCGGCGGCGTGGTACGCGCTCGTGCTATCGCTAAGCTGCTGAACGATACCGACATGGCGATCATCGACAAACGCCGTCCGCGCGCTAACGTTTCTCAGGTGATGCACATCATCGGTGACGTGGCTGGCCGTGACTGCGTCCTGGTTGACGACATGATCGATACCGGCGGTACGCTGTGTAAAGCTGCTGAAGCGCTGAAAGAGCGTGGTGCCAAGCGCGTGTTCGCTTACGCGACCCACCCGATCTTCTCCGGTAATGCGGTGAACAACCTGCGCAACTCCGTTATTGACGAAGTGGTGGTATGCGATACCATCCCACTGAGCGACGAGATCAAGGCACTGCCAAACGTGCGTACCCTGACCCTGTCCGGGATGCTGGCCGAAGCGATTCGTCGTATCAGCAACGAAGAATCCATCTCTGCAATGTTCGAACACTAATCGGACACGGCCAAAAAACCCGCTGCGGCGGGTTTTTTTGTCTCTGGGTTTTATTTGTATGATTAATGCCTCCTTCACCTGCCATTCACATGACAGATGATGCGCATACGGATGATAGATAATTGTGAAAAACGTAACTTCCTCACATGTTCTGCCCTTTCGCGCCCTCATCGACGCCTGCTGGAAAGAGAAGTACACCTCATCACGCTTTGTGCGTGACCTGATTGCCGGGATCACAGTCGGCATTATCGCCATCCCGCTGGCGATGGCGCTGGCGATTGGTAGCGGCGTTGCGCCGCAGTACGGTCTGTACACCTCAGCCGTTGCCGGGATCGTCATTGCTCTGACCGGTGGTTCACGTTTCAGTGTTTCCGGCCCGACTGCCGCTTTTGTGGTGATCCTCTACCCCGTTTCACAGCAGTTTGGCCTGGCAGGCCTGCTTGTCGCCACCCTGATGTCCGGGCTCTTTTTAATTCTGTTTGGCCTGGCCCGCTTTGGCCGCCTGATAGAGTACATTCCCCTTTCCGTCACGCTGGGGTTCACCTCCGGGATCGGTATCACCATCGGAACGATGCAAATCAAGGATTTCCTTGGTCTGCAGATGGCTCACGTTCCGGAACACTACCTGCAAAAAGTGGGGGCGCTGTTTATGGCACTGCCAACTGCCAACCTGGGCGACGCCGCCATCGGGATTGTGACGCTGGGGACGCTGATCGTCTGGCCTCGTCTGGGTATTCGTCTGCCGGGCCATCTGCCCGCGCTGCTGCTGGGCTGCGCGGTGATGGCTGTCGTGAATATGTTCGGCGGCCATGTCGCCACCATTGGCTCGCAGTTCCACTATGTTCTGGCGGACGGTTCACAGGGTAGCGGCATACCGCAACTGTTACCGCAACTGGTGCTGCCGTGGGACATGCCCGGCTCCAGCTTTACCTTAAGCTGGGATTCCCTGCGCGCGCTGCTTCCTGCGGCCTTCTCCATGGCAATGCTCGGGGCGATTGAATCTCTGCTCTGTGCCGTCGTGCTCGACGGCATGACTGGCACCAAGCACAAAGCCAACAGCGAGCTGGTCGGCCAGGGGTTAGGCAACCTCATCGCACCGTTCTTTGGCGGCATTACGGCCACGGCGGCCATCGCCCGTTCTGCGGCTAACGTGCGCGCCGGGGCCACCTCGCCGGTTTCAGCGGTAATCCACTCTGTGCTAGTGATCTTAGCCCTGCTGATCCTCGCTCCGCTGCTCTCCTGGCTGCCGCTTTCCGCCATGGCCGCCCTGCTGCTGATGGTGGCCTGGAACATGAGTGAGGCGCATAAGGTGGTAAACCTGCTGCGTCGCGCCCCGAAAGACGACATCATCGTCATGCTGATCTGCATGTCGCTGACCGTGCTGTTCGATATGGTCATTGCCATCAGCGTCGGGATCGTGCTCGCTTCCCTGCTGTTTATGCGCCGTATTGCGCAGATGACGCGCCTCTCCCCGGTTAACGTGGAGGTGCCAGATGATGTGCTGGTTCTGCGCGTGATTGGTCCGTTGTTCTTCGCCGCGGCGGAAGGTCTGTTCAGCGATCTGGAGTCCCGCATTGCGGGCAAGCGGATAGTGGTCCTGAAATGGGATGCCGTGCCGGTGCTGGATGCGGGCGGGCTGGACGCCTTCCAGCGCTTTGTGAAACGTCTGCCGGAAGGCTGTGAACTGCGGGTAAGTAATCTTGAGTTCCAGCCTCTGCGCACCATGGCGCGGGCGGGGGTGCAGCCGATCCCTGGCCGCCTAGCCTTCTACCCTAATCGTGATGCCGCGTTAGCGGATCTGTGAGCCCCCTGATGCAGAGAAGCGTCTCTGCATCATCACCCCAATCGCCTGCTGGAGCCATTCAAGCACGGCAGGCGTCATCCATGTTCCCTTCATCAGATGCGGCTCCTGCTGCATGGCCACGCGAAACTTTTGCTGCGTCTCCGGGTTCGTGCCCGCGTACGACTGGAACAGCGCCAGCCAGTTTTCGGCAAGTTTTTGCGCATCGTCAGAGGCGGGGTCGAGGTTTTCCTGCTGCGCCTGATGCAGTTTCGCCACCAGCGGCGGCCACTCCATCATGCGGTCAAAGTAATGTGCCCGGGTAAACGCCATCTCTTCGGCAGAGAGATAGTTCTCCCAGATAATGAGCTTCGACTCGGCAAACGCCCGCGTAATATAGTCGGTCATCTTCGGCGTGATGCCGGTTTGCGCCTGCATCTGCGGCTCCGCGCTGTGCATTTCGTTCAGCCGGGTCAGAAACTCCGGCTTGCCTGCCGTGTCCTGCTCCAGGCGTTCCATCCAGCGCGTGGCCAGGTCCATCGCCCGCGGGTCTGTAACGGGTACGTGCTGTTCCAGCAGGGTATTGACCTCTGCAACCAGCCCCGACCAGATAGCCGCCAGCGCATCCTTCTGCAGGGCAAACGGCAGCTGCTGTAACTCTTCTTTCGTAAACCAACGATCGTACATATTCATTAACTCCAGAGTCTGTAGCCAGGATTCCAGATCGGGCGTCTCATCGGCGGTAAGCCCGGTACGCAAATCCACCAGCCTGTCACGCAGAGTGTGTATGCTGCGCAACTGCTTATCCAGCAGGCTGATTTGCGCATCGAGGAGTTCCGTTAACGACAGCGACTTTTGTTCCAGAAAATCCCTGATTTCAGCAAGTTCCAGCCCCGCTTTTGCCAGTGCCTGAATCATGTGCAGACGCTGGACATCCGCCAGGTTATAAAGCCGGTAACCTGCCGCGCTTCTGGCAGAAGGCAGCAACACCCCTGTTTGCTCATAGTGGTGCAATGTTCGCACGGTGATGCCGGCCCGCTTCGCCAGCTCACCCACCTGAATCAACATAACTGCTCCTTTTCTTTGCCAGTGCCGCCACTCTGATGCCTTACGTTACGTGAGGGTCAACCCTTGATGCAAAAAAAAACGACTCCCTGGGGAGTCGTTTCGGTGTTCTTTCGTCCTGGCACTAGCTGTGCTTATGCTGATCGCGACGGCAGCGTTTATCGTAGTGGCGCACCCACCAGTATTTATCGCACACTTCCTCATGGCCGCTCACGCGTGCCCCGGCGAGCCACAATACCGCACCGAGGAAGATGCTCAGAACCGCGCCATGCGCGAAGTATTGCGGGAGATCAAGCTGCGGCAGCTGGTTTAATATTGAATAACCTACGCCGACAACCATCACAAACAGCCCCAAACCCATCAGCACGTTACCGAGTAGCGAAGCGTTTTTGCGTTTCATATGTCACCTCCGGAACTTTGGGTTGTCAGGGGAAAAGCCCCTAATCCTTGTGTGTAAAGTATAGACAACGCCCCTTTTATGAGTTGCGTGAATGATCACAATTACAGATAACTCCCAAACAAAAGTTTACAAATAAGGCTTTGAACAGCTTGAAATTCTAATTGTTCAAATAAGAAATTATTTGTATTTCGCTGAGACGATCGCAGAATTTTGTCAAGCGGCGCGCCAGACAGTAAACTACGCGCCAGATCTGGAACCCATTAGGAATTGAATCGTGACGATTAAACTGATTGTCGGCCTCGCCAACCCCGGCGCAGAGTATGCGGCGACCCGCCACAATGCCGGAGCATGGTACGTCGATCTGCTGGCCGAGCGGTTACGTGCTCCCCTGCGTGAAGAACCTAAATTCTTCGGGTATACCTCACGTATCAACCTCGCAGGCGCGGATGTTCGCTTACTGGTGCCCACCACCTTTATGAACCTGAGCGGTAAAGCGGTAGCGGCGATGGCAACGTTTTATCGTATTAATCCGGATGAGATTCTGGTGGCCCACGATGAGCTGGATCTCCCCCCAGGCGTAGCGAAATTCAAGCTGGGCGGCGGGCACGGCGGTCACAACGGTCTGAAAGACATCATCAGCAAGCTGGGCAATAACCCGAATTTCCACCGTTTGCGCGTGGGAATCGGCCATCCGGGCGATAAAAACAAAGTTGTTGGTTTTGTGTTAGGTAAGCCCCCGGTTTCAGAGCAGAAACTGATAGACGAGGCGGTAGAAGAAGCGGCGCGCTGCACCGAAATCTGGCTGAAAGATGGCTTAACCAAAGCGACAAACCGCTTGCACGCTTTTAAAGCGCAATAATCCATCCAGTACGGCTTTTTTACCGCGCGGGATGCGGGTTACGTGTATAATAGGCGTAGTTATTTACTTTTCATCAATCGGTTATCGTTAACGGATTGATTATCAAGATATTAAGGTGATTTAGAAATGGGATTCAAATGCGGTATCGTCGGTCTGCCAAACGTGGGCAAATCCACCCTGTTTAACGCGCTTACCAAAGCGGGTATCGAAGCGGCGAACTTCCCGTTCTGTACCATCGAACCTAACACTGGCGTGGTGCCAATGCCTGACCCGCGCCTGGACCAGCTCGCGGAAATCGTGAAGCCGCAGCGTATTCTGCCGACCACCATGGAGTTCGTGGACATCGCGGGCCTGGTAAAAGGCGCATCCAAAGGTGAAGGCCTGGGTAACCAGTTCCTGACCAACATCCGTGAAACCGAAGCGATCGGCCACGTTGTACGCTGCTTCGAGAACGACAACATCATTCACGTAGCGGGTAAAGTAAACCCGGCTGAAGATATTGATGTCATCAACACCGAGCTGGCGCTGTCGGATCTTGATACCTGCGAGCGTGCGATCCACCGTATCTCCAAGAAAGCCAAAGGTGGCGATAAAGATGCCAAAGCCGAGTTGGCGGTGCTGGAAAAATGTCTGCCACAGCTGGAAAACGCGGGCATGCTGCGTTCTCTGGATCTGAGCAAAGACGAGAAAGAGCTCATCCGCTACCTGAGCTTCCTGACGCTGAAGCCAACCATGTACATTGCCAACGTGAACGAAGACGGTTTTGAAAATAACCCGTACCTCGATCAGGTGCGTGCTATCGCCGAGAAAGAAGGTTCTGTCGTGGTTCCGGTTTGTGCCGCGGTAGAAGCCGATATCGCCGAACTGGATGACGAAGAGCGTGACGAGTTTATGGCAGAACTGGGCCTGGAAGAGCCTGGGCTGAATCGCGTTATCCGTGCTGGTTATGCCCTGCTCAACCTGCAGACCTACTTCACCGCTGGCGTGAAAGAAGTGCGTGCCTGGACCATCCCTGTGGGTGCGACTGCGCCTCAGGCTGCGGGTAAAATCCACACCGACTTCGAGAAAGGTTTTATTCGTGCGCAGACCATCGCGTTTGAAGATTTCATCACCTACAAGGGTGAGCAAGGCGCGAAAGAAGCCGGCAAGATGCGTGCGGAAGGGAAAGAATACATCGTTAAAGATGGCGATGTGATGAACTTCCTGTTCAACGTCTGAGTCGTCTTGAATGAAAAAAACCACGCCCTGGCGTGGTTTTTTTATTGCGGGGTCAAAACACATTGTCTAAGAGTTCTGTTTTCATGCTGGGTTCAAAAGGAATGATTTCAACCGTCGCGAGCTTTAACCTCTGAAAAGGATCATCGCGTAATCGCTCTTCAAGAGAGGCAAGACTCTCACATTTCGCGAGAATGACCCCACCGATTCTCGGCACCCGTCTTCCGGATGCGAGGAAAATTCCCTCTGCATACCCTTTTTTTAGCCACTCGACATGCGCAGGTATTGCTGCGTCAATCTCTTCGAGTGGTTTGATATAGGTTAAAATGACAATATAAACCGTGCTCATCCTTTGCCTCTCAGCTGTGTTTTTAGCCGTTTGTTGGAATTGCTTATGCAGTTCCTCTGTTGCCATCGGGTATCGTTATCATTTTGGGCACATTTGATATTAATATGCAGGGCCCGATCGAGACAACGCGTTATTCTTCATATTCCACGAATAGAACCAGTCATGCCAGCCGTTTTGCTTTACCACATAGCTACAGGCCACAATCACTTCCTTTGACTGGTTGAAAGTTAAGTAATAGAAAATAGCGCCTTCAGGAGGTGCAGACCAAAATAGTTTTTCGCCCTGAGCATTGAAGATGGTCAAAACGGTTGGTAATGGCTTTGGTTCGCTTAACGCAAAGACTAACTGGCGTGTTGAGTCGACCATTGCAGAGTCTAAAAATGGCATACTAACCATTATGTTACTTTCACCACACGCCCACTGAAGCAGGTCATTTTCTTTAATACAAATGAGATTTTCAATCATTGGTAAACCTCAACTTTTAAAGCTTGATCTGTTTCAAATCACCTTCAAAAAGCCCCACAAGATATACCCGGTATCGGGCTGGCTGCACTTCTTTATACGTTAATACAGTAGAAAATTCCTTTACACACTTTGAACATGTGTTTTTCGAAACATATAATTGGCTTTCATCGTAGATATACTTCTTATGTTCACTAACAAACTTCACACCTCTCATTTTCTTAACCAAAAAGTCTTTTACCTCTTCAGAGAGCAAGTCAAATTCATATGAGTTTACGATAGAATAGATTATTACTCCCTCGCATTCAGGGCATTCTATTTCTGCACCAGAATCTAAAAAGTCATTATCTATGCCATCCAGGACTAATACCTTCTTTTTCAGTCGATTAGTTATTTTCATTTTCTATAACCTTTTAATTTTATTAATAAATAAGATGAGAACCGAATGAGCGATTTTATTAATCAATAATGTCATTCAGTCAAACATTCCATTCGATATAAATTCCACAGTCGAAGCTTCTTTCATTAGACTGTACAATAATGCTTCCCCACTCATGATGCCACTGAGTTCCGTATGGAGGCGTGCTAATTTTAAGTTTAGGGCGCGAGGTTATTTCACTCTCAACCCATGCTGTCAAGCGCTGTTCTTCTTCAGATAAATTACGCAAATTGGCTCTTTTATCCCAATCCCATAAAGTTTTATAAAAATTTCCATTCTTACTGGTAAGGAATATGGAAGGAGAAAAAGAAAACACAGAAGGCCTCAGTTCTAATATGAAAGTTTGATCTTTCCACTCAATATTATCAATAGAGAAATAATAAGAGCCTATTGTATTCAACGGCAAAAATAATGTGTAAAATTCGGAATTTTTAAAAGTCTCAACATCCTTTAACTCGAGGGGGTAATTGTTAATAGCCACAAAGCCACTATTAACATCAAAATTCATTTCTAGCATATCTAAACCACCTTGTCTGGAAGTGACTACATTATATTCCAGGTTAAATATATCCCGTGATTAAATGATTTAATCTCATATGAGACAGAAACCCGCCCCCATTCAAAGCGCCACCTAATCATGTCTGTTTCCGTGGTATCAGGCGTGTCCAGATTGAGTGATTCTTTTAGCCAATCAGACAAGCTTTTCACTGATTCATTTAGCATGTGAATATTAGTTCGCGCATTCCAGTCATTTAATGCGTTATAATACTGACTGTTTTTATCTACAAGATGAAGCATAAAAGGAAAACCATAGCACACCGGGCGTATAGTAACTTGAAATTCTTTGTCGAAAAATGCTACTGAGTCAACAAGGTAGTGATTCGGCATGGTTTTATTTACAGCTTTTCGTCTGATTAATTCGTGGTATAAACCACTCTTACAAAAGCCTTCTTCAGTATCAATCCCCAAAGGCAGATCATCAAATTTCAGCTCACCGGTAATCGGATTTAAATTTAATTCACTCATGTTCCCCAGCTTTACTTTTGACTGTCTAAGAAGATCTTAATGATATTCGACTTAACATGATAACAACCATATGAAGAGAATTTTCCGTGTAAAATCACATTTATTATAACATTTGCAATAACATCCGCATAGCGATAAAGTCTTATTGCCAATGGTGCAATAAGTCAATCCACATTTCTTTTTCCCCAGCGATAACTTTTATGCCATCTTTATTTTGTTTTACATACTGCATGTATGTTTCATAAATAGCTCTTATCATCACCGTTTTTTCTGAGCGAGATCCTTCAATCAAAGTCATGATTTTTTCTAAATAAATTGATGAATTCACTCTTTCGTTGAAAAAAACAATGAGGTAATCGAGTACTTCATTATATGAATCGTAATTCATGACAGGCTTCTCTGAGCTCTTATTCCGATTAATTTTAGCACATCCAATTTTTGGTATGCACCTAAAACTGTATTTCCATTTAACAAAGGAGTCATGTATGCAAGCGCATGGAGATTCTGGTTGGTTTGTACACCAGTTTAAGCAATAAAAACTAATCATTTTCTATGTCAGGAGGAGGAGTCGTAATGCCAAGAACATCTCGCCCAAATCGAATTTCTTCGTTGGTTTTCTTTTTTAATTTAAGGATTATAACACCCAGTAGAGTATTGTTTTTATCTGAATAAATTTTAAAGGAAAATGACTTAGTTCGGATATTAATTACTAAGACAGTTTCTTCATCATAGTTTTCAAGAGCAATAATTAATTCATCAAGACCTTCTACCTTCAACCCTGTAAGTTTTGTATTATTTTTATGCGCTTTCATTATTCGCAACTCATCTTGAGTATTGTTTATAAATGATGCACATTGAAGATTATTCTTTTTATTTAGAGAAGAACTATATTCATCCGGTATTTTTTCTCGCGCATACTCAATAAGGTCATCATCATTTATCATGGTAAATTCGCCTCAACGTAGCCTCTTAGAAGTCCTTTCAGAAGGATTTCATGTTCCTTCATGCGTCAAAAGAAGACTCCCACGACCACGAATCACCTTGTAAAGGCGTCCATTGAAAGTGCAGTGTCTATATCTGTTCCACGCGACCGCGCTGTCATCTCTCTTCATTTCTGTACCTCAGAATATTCGGCCAGTTCAAAAAATACCGAAACTGATTGTCGTGCAACCCTGCCGGTGCATCATCACCGTCAATACGCGGCAATGAGTGATCGAGACGGTAGAATTCATCGCGTGCGCTCAACAGCCCTGCGTGCGGAAGGGAAATATTGCATCGTTAAAGATGGCGACATAATGATCGCCTTCTTTACGTCTGATTCTTTATAAATTAATCTTCTTTGGTTAGCTTTAAATTTAAAAAACACCTTCTTTAAGAGGATGATTTTTTATTCCACCCCAGGGATCGTCTAGCAAAAACTTAGCTGTAACAGTTTCTTTTGTTGGTACGAGCGTGAAATTATAATAAATTCCCTCTCCTTGACAAACTTCATAAAACAGTGAATAAGTTTTATCATTTAATCCTAAGCTTAAATCAAATTTTTCAGTTGCTGAAGCGACTTGTAATTTATGTTGTTCCGTAACAAAAAATGGCACAACGATGCAGCGCTGAGAATTCTCATCTAATTTGAAAGATAGTTCTACTTTGATATTCACATTTGCGCCAAATGCATCTTCTGGCAGTGGATCAAATATTACATAATCCTTATGAAGTAAAGCACCTTGTGAAATATTTCCTTTCCCCCACTGACTCAGTTTCTCATCATAGTCTCGGGATCGTAACAATATTTGACTATGCGAAATCAGTAGATTAACTATTTGTATGTTTTTATTGTTCATTACCTTACCTCGATTTTTATTCTCGTTACACCTGACTGCTCTGATAAAAACGTTACCAATATTACACCCTGCACCACAGTTACTGCTCTTTGATATCCGTCATCTCTTGCCAGTTTTGCTTATAAAAATTTATTGCCATATATTGAACAACTGCCTCCATATCTCCTGTTCCTCATGAGTAAGGACTCTATAATCTTGAGTCTTTCGTCTGTATACCATAAAGCATAAGTCTATGGCTCGAATAGACACCGTTTTTTCTTTTCGACAGCCCTCTAAAATAGATTGCATATCCTGGAGGCAATTATAATCAAGAATATATTTTTGAAAAAACAACTCCAGAAAATCCAATACTTCATTATGAGATTGCAAATTTATCATAGTTCCTCAGGGAAAATATCAATCATGTTGTAATTAATAACTCTATTTTCAGCATGCAACCGTTGAACACTACCCTGGTCGTATTCAGGGTATGAACTGTGAAGCTACAGACAACATTAACTTCCTTTGACTTATTCAATTTTAAGTAAAAAAAACGCCGTCAGCCGGCAAAACAAAAGTATTTTTTCTTCCTGTACTTTGACAATTATCAAAATGGTTGATTAGTGCTCTCCAGGATTTATTTTATGAGGGATTATCTTTCCTCTATATGATATGTATTTCTATTACTCCAGTAAATAATTTTATATTTACCAAATTTGATGTTTTGTTCTTTATAATATTCTATTACTTCAGATGGATACCAACCATGTCCAAATAAAAAAAGAGCTCCTTCTTCAACTAACAGTCTTATTATTCTTTGTTTATTCCGTTCGTCAATTACAGGTATCACCATAAACTCATCTTTTAATGAAAAACCTATCGCCTGCATTTTGTTAATTAAACCACTTCCCGAAACACGTATTTTTACACTAGTCCCAGCCACATCAAAAACAACAATTGAATTATCTGGTATCTTATTCAATTTGTATTTATCCTTACTAAGTGTAGTGAATACATTGCTAACATTTAATGGCTTCTTAAGAAAGATTTTCTTCTGTTACCAATCCATTAACAAAGTTGGAAAATGAATTTGTCAGATATCTTTGAAGTTTTATATGATTCTCTTGCATAGTCAAATACTCATCAAAAGAATCTGTAGCAAAGTATACAATTGAGTAATTATCTAAATCCAGACAGAAGAAATTCCCTCCCCAATCATTTGCGAAGGGAAAAAGGTTTTTTGGGATCACTTGCCTATCCAACATGCTGATATAGCAACCATCAATTAAAGATCTAGCGTCATCATTTGTCTGACTATTATAAATAAACGGTTTAAACCCAGCCACCTCTACTGGTTCAAAATCTTCATCATCGGCCCACCAACTTTTCTCAGGAGTGCCACCATTAAATTGCAGATAATGTGAAATGAAATCATCAGGAAGAATAATAGATAATTCTTCTTCATTTTTAGCAATATCTGCACGTCCAATCTTTTTTTCACAGTTACTGAAATGATTCATATATTATTTGGCCAGATGATCAAAAAAATCGCGAATTTATTTAAGGTGTTTATGAGCTGTTGCTGTATGAAAATTAGCTTAGGAAGCCCACCTCCCCTGATGATCAAATATTTATCAGAACATTGTCGACAAGCTCAAAGCCTGAAACCCCCATTGTTGTGTAATTTGGATATTCAGCAACAGATAAACGCCTGATTTCGTCCTCCCCATCATATAAGCCGCCAGCATAATTAAATATTTTTAATTCTTTTTTTTCTTCAGTAAGATTAGCGTGGCCAATAATTTTCCAAATGCCTTTGCTAATATTCTGATTGCCAGTGAAAACAACCTTCATCTCTTTGCCAAACTTTTCAAAAGATAAAGGTCTCAGTGAACTGTTATCTTCAAGCTCCTCCGTATTCTGTAATGATAAAATGCAGAAACCTATTGCTTGCTTAAACTTTTCTTTTGGAGCAAATACAATCTGGCAAATCGCAAATTTCCCATTACTCATCGGAATGACAAAGATGTCACCCTCTTTGTATTTTACTTTCATAAGCTATTACCTTTCAGAATTGATAACGCATCTTTCAATACTTTTCCACCCCAATCACTGTTATGACCCGCAATATCATATGTGCTAGCATTTAGGTTATAAGGACTAAATGATCTGATTTTATTTATGAGATTTTTTAAGGAGATCACTGACTTAGCTCCACCATTAAGAACCATAATCCTTTGTACCAGGAATTTAATTTCCGCTTTGGTCAAATTATTATCAAATATAATCAACTGTTGCAAATGTGATTTACCCGGTGTATTCGCATGGCTATTCAAACGAGCTGGAGCTTCCCCACATCCTCCATAGATAATATTCTTTTCATCGTGAAGGGTTATCGTCCCATTCTTCCCACACCAGGTTATTGCGGCAATCGTAATCCAGGCAGAGGGACCAGCGGCGCAGCGCTGGGTGTGGAAGGGGAAGATTATATCATTAAAAAATGCGATGTAATAAACTACTTTTCAATATATGATTTGTTTTGAAAAAAATTCACGATTTGACGTGGATTTTTCAATGTTCTGAACTAGATGATTAATAAATCAAACATTATAGCCTAAATATGCTATTACTTTCTTTATCCATGTCCAGACTTCCTAACGCTCCAAGATCTAAAGAATAAATCTCATCAGTACCTTTACGCAAATTCAAAAAGTATCCTAAATCACCATCTTGACCAATCAATAAAACGTCAGGCTCCACCGATTGAATTGTGTATGTATTATTTCTTTCAAGCAAGTCAAAACAATTGAAAACATAAAGCTGGCCACCATTTGCTCGTTGAATTTCATAAGAGTAGCTTTCTTTGACGTTCTCAATCATAAAGCGCTTATATTCAGAAGGTAAAGACGTGTGTATAATCTTTTCAACTTCATTTAACTGATCAATTAAATCTTGCTTTTCCATATCGGCTTACCTATAAATGAATAAATCCTATATTAAGATAAATATTATCTCCATTAGGTTCGCATTTATTGATGAATTAGTTGCAATTATTAATAAGGGCAATTATTGTTTCTTTCCTGAAACTAACCAGCCATTAATTGCATAATAAAAAATGGAAAAAACCCAATTTTTCTTATCAATGCTCTATATATTCAGCACAATGGTTAAAGATTGATAGAATCTTTATTTATAAACACCAAGCTCTTCAGATCTTGAAATTAATTCATCTTGTAAGGAGCCTTGTATTTCATCGCCGTCATATTCAAGTTTAAAATCCCCATCAATATTTGGAGGGAAACGTGAACCATCGATTGTTCCGAGAACAGTAGAAGTTGTATCTACAATGACCAACCTAAGGAAATTGAAAATTTTCTCCTGTTCTTCTGGGGATAGTTTATGAATTACACTTCTTGCCCGCGAATAAGGATCTTCATCACCATTTGACTTGGATAAATCAGATAGATTATCAATATAATAATTTAGCGTATCGCCTAAAAGCTCGGCAAGTAATGATCTCACAACTAACTCATCTTTATTCACATTATCTCCTACATTTTTGCCCCGCTTGATGAGCATCAAGTCCTGTGTTACCTCTCTAAACTATATCTCTCAAATCAGTGTAGACGTAGGTCAGCGGCACGTCTCCATGCAGTTCCTGCAGCAGGCTGAACCCTTCCCAGACAAACCAAGTGGTCACCGGCTTACAGGCGGGCTGTCCGCCCTGCACCTGGCGGCTCGTTGCCGGGTAAAACATACCGACAATGCAGAAGCCCGAGGAGGTCGTACTCGCTGCGGGTGGTCAGCAAGTACGGGGACTATCCTGAGGTTGGGGTTACTCGTCGCAAGTATAATAACCGATTATTGAGGTTAAGAGTAAGCAAAGTGCAAAAAAGCAAGCAAGGTGCGTGCAGAAGGTAAAAGAAAATTGTTAAAAATGGCTATGTGATGAACTACTTGTATTATTCTTTTTTTTATTCAAAGATAAACTCCCTCTTCTAATGAGTTTTCAGTAATCGTTGCTTTTGCAAAGGAAATTAGAATATTTGAATCTTGCTTTTTATATTTAACTTCGTAACTACCAGGTTCTAAAGTAATAAACTCACCTGAAATGGCATCTGAGTCGTCAGGCTCAAGATCTCCGCCAGTGACATCTTCTCCCGCCCCAATGAAAACCTTTCCAGAAGGTACGTCTAAAAATAGCGACCCGGTACATTCATCAACATCTCTTTTAATATGGACTTTATAGATTCCATCATCTCCAAGATTGAGAAATAACACATTACCTTTATTTATTTCTTCAACTTCATCTTCTGGAAGGCTCCACCAATCTACATCATCGTTAAGTCTATGTTTTAGTGAGATTAAATCATAAATCACAATTGTTGCTGTATTTGTTTGGACATGTATTATTGCATGCATAATTTTCAATACTTAATCTTTTATGAAATAATTAAAAACACTATTATGTCAAGTTATAATCTGTAGTATCAATCCCAACTCACATTTCAGCGTTATATTTTTTGAGGATTCCAGTCAGAGTAATCAGCTACACGGATTTCATTAAGAACGAGATCCAGTGGAACATGTGCAATGCTATCTGCGATTTCATCATAAGGCGCTGGCAACTCAAATGAAAAACCAAAGTCGTCATTTATAATAATGAAACCATTAAAAATGCGTTGTTTATTAGTCAAGTCGATTATTTGCCTCATCGTTTGACCTGTTTGTAATATGTTATTATACCTCCCCTTATAGCTTACATTACAACCAATCGAAATGATCGTTCCATCTTCAAGGGTAGCGATTGTGATAGTGTCATCTACAATATATGCAAGCCTTTTCTCATCATCAGGCAAAAAATAATCAAAGTAATTTACCTTAAAATCGGTATATAACTCATTCATATATTTACTTATATTTTCACCCAAAAACACGTTACCTAGCGCTCTCCCTGATAAAATATCAGCATAAAAATCAATCATTTACACCCATCCATTCGGAACAAGAATTAAATTATAGTAAATTCCATCTTCTTCACAATTCAGCACAATGGTTAAAGATTAACATGATGCATCTACCATTGCACACTCAAAAAAAATGGTATTTTGAATGAAAAAAAACCAAGCTTTGGGATGGGTTTTTTCAATATGGGGGACTCATTGCGCCCCCCGAATACTACTTATAATTGAAGTGGTTTATAACTTATAATTTTATCCGCAATTTCTTCTGCGCTGAGTTCTTCATAATAAATATAATTAGCTGCCTGAGGATCTGCGACACTTCTACAAAGGAGGTCGATGTCATTATCCGCTTCTTCTTCTGTCCCTTCGCAGTGTTGGATTTTCCTTATTAGTTCGATAATCACTTGTCTTTGCATATTATACCTCAAAAATGATAAGCACGATCTAGAATGTCAAGGTGATATTTTGTTGTAACGATTACTTGATTATCAATCATCATAAATACCGCCTCCATGTTGGATAGGGGTTCTCTGGTGTAGGACATAAGATCTATTTTTCCCGCTCCACTGTGTATCATGCACTATTGGAGCTTTTCCGCCCCGCATTCCAGAAACGACAGAGCGTGGGCTTTTGTCAAGGCATTTCGAATTGGTTGCTTAATTAGGCGAACTGCTCATCATTATTAAAATCATGTTCTATATGTATCATTTTCCCTATAATAATTTACTTCATCGATAAACCATTTATTCCCATGACCTCCACTATTTTTATTCTTCACAATATAGTTCAAAGAACTGACTAACATCCATCCTTTCAAAGAAAAAGTTTCTACTGCTAAGGGCATTTCCAGATCCTCTTCATCAAGGTATATTTCGTCATCCTCCAAACTTTGGATATAATCACAAGGAATATAAAAGAAGTGAGTATCTTCAGGCCGTGCTTCCCATGTGTTTATATTAGTATAAATCCATTCACCAGGCTCTAACTGAGAAAGACTTGCTATTAATTCATCTATAGATGTATATGTATTCATTATACCCTCACAATTATCTGCATCGAGCCCTCCCCAAGTTTTTCTTCCATCATATCCTTTCGGGTGATAATCCAGATGCTTAGAGTTATGATCTGGCCCATTAACCAATTGTAACAACCCACCAACTCGCTCATGATGATGCCAAGTTGTTTCCCAACCAGAACCTGTTGGAGCTGTTCTTAGGAACGCGCCACGCTTACCTGGTGAAATCTTTTCAAATATTCCCGGGAATTTTTCCTCAAGGGAAGCTCTATATGATGGGTCATTAATCATTTTATAATATAATTGTCTGCTCGCTTCCTGGAAGTGTTTTCCGTCACTCATTCTAAACATGTTTTTAGGTAAATTTTTTTAACATTGACTTTATAGGCGCCATCATCCCCAAGATTGAGAAATAATACATTCCCTTTATTTACCTCTTCTACTTCATCTTCTGGAAGACTCCACCAATCTACGTCTTCATTAATTCTATGCTTTAATGACATCTAATCATAAATAACTAAAGTGGTAGTATCTGTTTGTATGCTTATGATTTTTCTCATTGCGTAAGCAAAGGCCAGAAATACCTCCCCGGTCTAGCCCATTAGTTAACAAAGCTTTCTATAGATTTTATAATGCTTTTATAGAATTGAATCGATTCTTCACCGACTGGTATATTCTCAGTCGGCGATTCAATTGGCACTCCATGCTGATCATATATTTTATTTCTGACAGGATTTTTAAAATAATGCTGCGGTAAAATATCCACTTCGCTCGTTTCGATAGTTTTAAACGTTACGAAATAACCGTTTTTCCAACATGAATTATCAGTAATAATTGGTGGCAATAGCAAATTATCTTTTGCCAATACAGTATCTTCTTGAAGCGAAGATGTAAAATAGTCATATATATATATAACTATAGCATTTTTGAATGGGCCGACATCTATTTTACCCAGAGCGACCATACCATAGCCTAATCGATCATCATTTAACTGAAAGTAAAAAACATCGCCTTCTTTTGGCCACTTTTTTTGCTTTTCATTTCCTGACACTACTGTAAGTCTGTCGGCCATTTTACATTAACCCCATTGTTTTTAAGCCAGTTTCCACCCCACAAAACAGCATCCGAGTATAACTTTCTTGTAGGACTTATGCTATTGATAGAATTTTCAAAATAGGAATTATTGTGAATAACTGCTTATTCTATGCTCCGTGCATGACCGCGATTTAGCGGTTCTTCAGTGATTCTAAATCCTAAATACACATGGGCATTATTCCCACCTTTTGCCTTTCTTTTAATCCAGTCAGCAAATGACATGTTTCTCACTGACCGTTTAGGGCTTCCATTTTTGCAAGCGGTTAAACCTATAGGATCCCCCCCCCAGCGCATTCGGCGCATACTGGTAAAGATTTATCCCCCCCGCCAGCCCTATCGGGTCCTGATGCGTAAACCGTCCGCAGTCCGGGTCGTAATACCTGAACAGATTGTCGTGCAACTCTCTCACAATGCAGGTGTTGCCCCTGCATCCGCTCGTTCTGGGAATATCCTGATCCCTGCGTCTCGCTCTCCCGCAGCAGCTTGCCCCAGGCAATGTTCGCCGTCGTACCGGTAGTGCCAGCGGATCTGGCCGTTATCCTTCTCTACGGTACGGCCGTGGATGTCATAACGCCACTGAATACCGTTCAGTTGCGTGACCCGGTTATGGGCAGTCTTCTTTCCAGCGCCCTCTAACGGGTTACCAGCCGCATCCCAGCGCCACTGCTCCTGACCGGGCAGCATGCCGTCCTTAACGAGCAGGCGCCCGGCGCTGTCGTACTGCCAGCGGTACCAGTTAAACGGGTTATCGTCCCGTACTTCCCGCACCAGGTTATTACGATAATCGTACTCCAAGCGGCGGGACCAGCGGCGCGGCGACGGGCGCTGGGCATTGCCGGTAAAGATGTCCCGTCGATAAAGATTACATCGTTAAAGATGGCGACGTAATGAACTTCTTGTTTAACGTTTGATTTGTTTTGAATGAAATAATCCAAGCTTAGCGTGGATTTTTTATTGCGGGCAATGTATCAATAAATAACCAGTTTTCCCGCTGGCCAAGTACCTGACCATCCACAGGGCATATGCCCAGCTTCATAAACACTAATTAATCCGTCAAAAAAGAATGGCTCTTGTAGTAGAGAACTATACGCATCTTCAAGCAAGAAATTCATAAGGTCCCATTTTAAGCTCTCAGTCATTGTAACTATCTCAGACTCTGGGAAGGTGATTTTTGGGATAATATCATTCTCCACAACTTTCTTAGCGTCTTTGACCAAAGAGTTCCAGTATTGATATTTGCTAGTATGTTTTTTTGCGAGAAAACCCGTTATTTCATTACCAGCCTCCAAAGTGGAACTTTCCCATTCATCACTTTTCAAGCCTTTTATAAATAAGCTAAGGGACTTAGTTTGGATAACCCCGGGGAGTGTCGTCGCCATACCAAGATTAACAAACCAATTAATTTCATTTAACCTGTCTATTGCTAACTGGGATATTTTCATGTTTTAACCTGATTTATTCTTCCGGAGATCCTAGGTACGTTCATGCCACCTAGCGCACCATGTTCTATTCGATTTTGAATACTATACCTGACAGCTTCTTTAACCTGATTTGCTGGTAATCCTGCCGCCTCCAGTGAATGCTTCAATGCCTGAGTATATTGGAGGTTGGAAGGCATTTCTCGGTATGAAGCGCCGCCTTTCCTAAATTGATTCCAAAACTGTTCTAAAGATTTATGAGCTTCATAGTGCGGAGTACCTGGTGAAGTAAACGCATTACCATCTAATTTGATCGCTGCTCCACTATTAGTAGGTATAATGTCAAGGAATGCAGCATCCTGATTTAAGTGATGTGATTGTCCAGGCAGTAAGTCATTTTTTTAACTTGCATTTCAACCCCCACGGATCAACCAACCCCAGCGCATTCAACGCATACAGGTAAAGATTTATCCCCCCCGCCAGCCCTATAGGGTACTGCTGCGTAAACCGTCCGCAGCCCAGGTCGTAATACCGCAACAAATTGTCGTGCATCCCTGTCTCGCGATGCAGGTGTTGCCCCTGCATCCGCAGGTCTGAGAATATCCTGCTCCCTGTGTCTCGCTCTCCTGCAACAGCTTGCCCCAGGCGTTGTTCACCCCTTCCCAGCGCACCTGCCCTTCGATATCCGTCATCCGCTCTGGCGTGCCGTTGGACTGGCAGTGGAACCAGAAGATCTCCGGGGCATCAACGCCGTCAATACGCGCCAGCGGGTCGTAGCTGTCCTGGTCGCTGTAAACGTAGGTCAGCGGCACGTCTCCATGCAGCTCCTGCAGCAGGCGGAACCCTTCCCAGACAAACCGGGTGGTCACCGGTTTGCCGGTTGGCTGACCGCCCAGCATCTGCTGGCGCGTTTTGCTGATGCGGCGTCCGAGAGGGTCGTAGCGGAAGCTGACCTGCGTCTGCGGCCTGTTGCGATCCCGCGACTGGCTGATAACCTCCGTCAGGCGGTGTTCGCCGTCGTACCGGTAGTGCCAGCGGATCTGGCCGTTATCCTTCTCTACGGTACGGCCGTGGATGTCATAGCGCCAGCGAATACCGTTCAGTTGCGTGACCCGGTTATGGGCAATCTTCTCTCCAGCGCCCTCTAACGGGTTATCAGCCGCATCCCAGTGCCACTGCTCCTGACCGGGCAGCATGCCGTCCTGAGCGAGCAGGCCCCGGCGCTGTCGTACTGCCAGCGGTTCCAGTTAAACGGGTTATCGTCCCGTTCTTCCCGCACCAGGTTATTGCGATAATCGTACTCCAAGCGGCGCGGCGACGGGCGCTGGGCATTGCCGGTAAAGTTGTCCCATCGATAAAGATTACATCGTTAAAGATGGCGACGTAATGAACTTCTTGTTTAACGTTTGATTTGTTTTGAATGGTATAAATTACTGTTCTTACGCCTTCTTACGCAGATAGAACTCAAGATATTTTTTAGGTCTATCCTGAAAAGCACGCTCTTTGCCGTAGTTATAAGCATCGTTAAAATATTTATACGCTTCATCGAATTGATTCAACTCGTAACAGACCATACCCAAGTCGATTAACGGTGCAGTGTCTATATCCGATCCACGTGTCCGTAAAGCCGTCTCTCCCCATTTCTTTGCCTCAACGTAATCCGCAAGATCAAAATATGCGCTGTACATGCATGCAGAGATCCAGTTGGCAAATTCTGATTCGGACTTTGGTTCAGGAAGAGCTTGCCAGGCCTTTTGGTATTGTTCTAAAGCCTCGGCGTATTTTTGGCTGTCGTGTAACTCGTTTCCTTTTTCAATTGTATTTGTTATAGATATTTTCATACTCAAGCGCCTGTCCTTTTAATTAAAAATCCTTTTCTAAGCAACAATCGAATTCAATAAAATGCATTACTAAATTATCATTTTATATTATAAAATTATTACATTGCAATCGATCATCTTATAGCAAATCTTTTTAAGTATCAATGACTCTATAACATCCCAATCACCTCCACCGAGGCCAGCGCCTATTCTTGGCATTTGTACTGAAAGGCGATTTACTAAAGCAAAGTCAGATAACTTTTCAAGACAAACTTCCAGGGATGCATAACATACGTATTGGTTTTTGTCATTGACATTTTTCTTAATACCATCTTGTGCATACATATTAGCAATAAATATCTGTTCTTTAGCATCAACCAAGACAAAATCAACCGTACCTAATTCTGGGATGTTATTTCCATTGAAGCTATTGAGATAGTATTCCTTTGCAGAAGGATATTTATTTGAAAGAGACAGAACAAAGCCTTTACCCCATTTCCCTTTATTATTAACAATGTGAGCAATAACTATGGATTTTTTCAAAGGTTCCACAGCATTTCCAGACAAGAGCTTTATTTGTTTTTTTTCTTGCAATGAACTCGTTGATGTTTTCCAGAAAGTTTCAAATTCCTCATTCGAAATTTCTTCAGTATCACTTAAGTCCAGATCGCTTTTTTTACCATCATACAGCAGAAAACCAACTTTTTCGTTTTTATCTAGCAAAGAGGAAGATGCATAACAATCGCCATCTATAATATTTATTTGTCGTGTGGCCACCTCCCCTATGAATTCATTGAGAATAATTCCTTCACCTGCAATAAAATCAACGTTACCTTTATAGTATTTTTTCACATCAACCACAACTCCTCGCACTTTTAACAATTCTTTCGGAGACATCAAGATCTTTTGTGTTTAAGATAAAGAATGTATTTTTCCGGGGTTCAATTACATCCAGGCCAGTAACATCTATGTCAACAAAATGGCTTATACCTTTTTATTTTCTCGCTTAGGATGGCAACTGTCCAATTTATATTGGAAACACTATGATATAGTCATATAAGTAACTTCAATTGAATCATATATTTTACCAGTTCTCCACTTACAATTCATGAGGGTCTAAGCAATAGTGGCAGAGAATTGTTCCTGTTAGGTTATGAGGGTCATAAGCAGCATCAACATGTCCCCACTCCCTTGATACAGGAAGAACAATAGTAGATTTAGTTTTGAACCATTCCTTTAAACATCGGGTGACTTTCCCTTCGGGTCTATTCTGTTTTCCCATCAATAATTTTTCTGGGGCGAAGCGCCAACTACGAATTATTGAGTTAGGATCATTGGGAACCAAGAAGTCAATTATTAGATATATATCTCCGAACTCATGGTCACCTTTAAGGATAGTTCTGTATGAGACTGTTTTATTGTCTTTTTTTTCAGGCCACCCCTCCCACCTTACATTTGTATTATTAAACAACTCTGTCTTAGTAACTCTTGGTCCTAATAGAACCCTTTTATTAAATTTAAGAACACCAGTTTCTGCGTCAAAATTCATTTTCACATCCCAATATCAAATTGAAGACCAATAGGTTCCAGAACTTTTTTATAATTCGAAAGGAAGAATTGGGTACCGCCACCGCTTCCTAACATTTCAGTATCTGGTGACAAAGCTTGTCCCGTACCAGCAATAGCTTCTCGTTTGACTCTATACATCTGAATCTTACTTCTAAACCCATATTTTTCATGAGGTAGAACTTGTAAACTTTCCCATAATTTTTGTCGACTACCATTAGCAGCTTCTAAAGTGGCTTTGTCGAAATAAAATCCTGACTGCCCAGGTGCTCCACCATAAACAATATCGCCTTCTTTAAGCATTGTGTTTGACCAAGAATAACGGCCTTGATAAATCCCTCTTCCTTGCCACTGCTTACCAACTGCCGCCTGGTTATGATCATTTTATCGAGTCGGTGCACACTTCGCTTTCAATCCTAATGGATCAACCCAATTCAACGAATTAGTGGCGTAAACGTAAGTATTTATACCGCCATTAAAACCTATCGGGTCATCGGAACGATTCGGACGCCATCATACTTTTTAACACGTTAAATAATAAAAAGCCGGGAAGATTTGATGCTCTTCCCGGCCAATTATTATTGAATATTATTCATAAACTCTTGCAGCCATTAAAATATCTGCAATAAATGTCCAGTTAACATTTTCTGGAACAGGTAATTTTTGATTTAAATAATATCCATCCATATCTTCAACCCAAGATGCCATCGATTCAAAATATGAGGGTAAGTCTTTGCTCTCCCACTCACTTAGGTTATTTCTGGCATTTGAAGATAAATTCTCAAGATATTTAATAAAATCGTCTCTAGTATTTATTCCTTTAGTATTCATAACAATATTACTCCAGTACTTTTTATTCCATCACCCAATTTGAAAATAATCGACTTACCATCTGTTTTTGTTGTCATTTTCCACATCTGATCAGCAACTTCACTAGGTGAGGCCCATTTAAATGGAACTCGTTTCCTTTTTCTACAAGAGATGTAACTTTTTCATCAAATTTATCGAAACCGTTTTTCATATGCTTATTCATTATCAATCGAAAAGAGACCTCCTTGCCTATATAAAAGTGGTTTTAAGCGAAAAATGTTGTCAGAAGTAAGGAGGGTTCTAAAAGTGTTAGTTTTTATTATTAACCTAGCCAAAAAAGAATTGCTTAAAACCTTCTGCCTCAACATCCTTAAGCTTGCTTTTTAGCATTAAATCGATATCTTCCAGAAAGTCCTCTCTGAAATTAAAATCATCATCTGTAGCATCACCATCATATTTATTTTGTTCGATCTCAATGGCAGAACAAAAAGCATCCAAAAAGTCGGCTAACGAATTGGAAATAATGAAATTTCTTTTTTGAATACTACCATAAACAGGAGATGTGATATTTTGGGTATCACAAAAAAGAACATCTCCATTTCGTTCAGCAAAGATTATATATTCATCGCGCCAGGTCGTGTCATTTTGAACTCGCCAGCCTGATAACATTTTATTAAGCTCTTGGGGCTCAACAATCTGTATAATGAATGCACCATCAAATGTTGGGTGGTCATTTAAAATCAAATGGCTATAAAAAAATCGAATTTCACCATTTAAATTTACAGGAAAAGAAGTTTCATTTTCATCGTCTGCATAGTCTATCTCTCCCATATTTAAATCATTCATTTTGAATTTCTTGACAAAGTCTTGGATAGTATTTTTTATATGCATTATTCCTCTTTAAGAGTTATCATTATTGGCTACGCTTAAAATTACCATATCCATAGTTGAAAAATGTACTCATAATCCAAAGAACTTCTTCGCGCCATTAAAAAAGAAAAACAAAGAATCAATAATGGCACGACACCCTTCAATATTAAGGTAGTTTATTGCCCTTTCTTTTACGATTTGAGTGTATTTCGTAGAAATAATCTTCACAAAAAACGTCTAAAGCATTTTCCAGTGGAACAAGTTTCAACCCCCGGAATCCTTTACTGTCTATAACTTCCTTGACCTCTTGTTTAACAATGATAAAACCACCTAACAATGTGTCGTTCAACGAAAGTATATCATTTTCTAGCGCATCATCCTTGAATTCAATTTTAAAAGGTATGGTATCTCCGAACTTATCCTCTTCGAGAATAGATTTATCCTTATCTATAACATTGCCGCCTGGAAAATATACATATTTAAAATCATCCCGAAGAACTTGACCATTCCCAATCGAAACTGGTGTTATATCTCGGCCAAAAAAAACATTGTGCTTATAATTTTCAAAATTTGAAAATAAAGACTTATCCATCAAGTGTCCAAAGTCTTTTTTATAATAGTCAAATTTCAAAGCCCCAACATTTTTATTGCACAACAAATAAATATGGTCTGGGCATGCATCGTCTGTTATACGATAAGGGAAGGGAAAGGCAGAGCCTTCTATTTCCCAGTTTTCATTAACCTGTAATCTTTCATCAACCATGCCCTGTAAATTTCTTGGCATGAGTGATGATTCAAAGTCATTCATGATCACATAATAGGACATTAATTCATTCCCCTGATTTTTTTGTGGGAACATGACCCATCCAAATTTTATTCTTCATATCAATCTGGATCCGCCTTATAGCTATCCTCGCCCCTTTAGCATCTAATCTTCCAGAAATATATCGTTACTCAACACGAGCAATGCGCCGACGGAGAATGTCACTATAGTTATGATAATTACTGCTATGGAAGATATCCATACATTTCCCTGCATCTTGTTTCATCGCTGATGCGCTACCTGGAAAATTAATACCATTAAACGCAGAGTTCATGTCTTTTCCGATGCCAATATTATTGAAGAATGATTGCTCCTCTTTCCACACCTCAACGGGTATAACATGGTGAGCAGAATTCGCTCCGGCGTGCCGTTCGGCTGGAAGTGGAACCAGAAAATCTCCGGGGCATCAACGCCGTCAATACGCGTATGCAGCAATAGCTCTTAGCAGACAGTTTTAGAGCCTAATCGCACTCAAAAATAATAAGGCCAACAAATCCTCAAAAGAACAGTGTCTATCATCATGATTTAGTGTGCGAAATTGTAAAGGAATGGTGCAAGACTGCTTCGATGGTTAATTTCGTCAGCACGCAGATGAATTGATTGATGCTGGCTTTGATTTTAATATATTAAGCTAGCCAATAGTGTTCTTTTATTAAAAATTATCTGTTTTTTGTTGTTTGAGTGAGCACTTCAAAAACAGACGCTGCTTAATTATAACCTCGCAAAAATCAATCCTTCTCTTTGCTTAATATCAGGGTGTCATTTTTTTAATATCAAGTGCGTAATTAACAACATCATCTAAAAGTTTTTCTTCCCTGAGGGAAAAGTTTGCGTATTGAGCCATAGCTCTGCATGTTGACAGACTTTCAATTATTTCAAATGGAATTTTGTCTCCAAAAATTATTATCTGTTCATAACGAGTTTGAAAAAAATTTGCCGATTCATGTTTACCATTGGCATTAAGTTCAAAAATTATTTTTTCAAGTGCATTTTTTAAGTTATTCAATTTCATTACCAGGGAACCCTTAAAGTTTTAACCACCCATGCTCTTGGAAGATTTGATACCACAGCCTGTTATCCCATCCCAGGATATCCTGCCCCTTGAGCTGCAGCAGGACCTTCACTCACCCACGTTCCTTTAGGAACTCTAAACTCTGATACATTAGTAATATTAACACCCCAATCATGGCGAATAGCTAGCTTTTCTCGCAAAACCTCCTCGGAATTGTATTTTTCATTTGTCAGCCAAGAAATTTTTCTTCCTGTTCTATTATTTACACCATGATATTTATAAAAAGTCTCGTCTCTTTTCAGCTGCCTGTTTTTATAAACGCTTTTATCAAATGTTTCTGCAATTCCTCCAGGAAGTTGCGGCCCTGGTTTTTTCCCTGTATTGCATCGGCTTAACCCCCACGGATCCACCCACCCCAGCGCATTCGGCGCATACTGGTAAAGGTTTATCCCCCCCGCCAGCCCTATCGGGTCCTGCTGCGTAAACCGTCCGCAGTCCGGGTCGTAATACCGGAACAGATTGTCGTGCAGTCCTGTCTCACGGTCCAGGTATTGCCCCTGCATCCGCAGGTTCTGAGAATATCCTGATCCCTGCGTCTCGCTCTCCCGCAACAGCTTGCCCCAGGCGGTGTTCGCCATCGTACCGGTAGTGCCGGATCTGGCCGTTATCCTTCTCTACGGCACGGCCGTGGATGTCATAGCGCCAGCGAATACCGTTCAGTTGCGTGACCCGGTTATGGGCAATCTTCTCTCCAGCGCCCTCTAACGGGTTACCAGCCGCATCCCAGCGCCACTGCTCTTGACCGGGCAGCATGCCGTACTTAACGAGCAGGCGCCCGGCTCTGTCGTACTGCCAGCGGTACCAGTTAAACGGGTTACCGTTCCGTACTTCCCGCACCAGGTTATTACGGTAGTCGTAATCCCAGCGGCGGGACCAGCGGCGCGGTGACGGGCGTTGGGCATTGCCGGTAAAGATGTCCCGTCGATAAAGATTACATCGTTAAAGATGGCGACGTGATGAACTTCCTGTTCAACGTCTGAGTCGTCTTGAATGAAAAAAACCACGCCCTGGCGTGTTTTTTTTATTGCGGGGTCAAAACACATTGTCTAAGAGATCTGTCTTCATGCTGGGTTCAAAGGGAATGATCTCAACAGTCGCAAGCTTTAACCTCTGAAAAGGATCCTCGCGTAAGCGCTCTTCAAGAGAGGAAAGACTCTCACACTTAGCGAGAATGACACCACCGTTTCTTGGGATCCGTCTACCGGACGTCAGGAAAATCCCCTCTGCGTCCCCCTTTTTAAGCCACTCAACATGAGCAGGTATCGCTGCGTCGATTTCTTCGAGTGGTTTTCTATAGGTTAAAATAACTATGTAAACCGTGCTCATCTTTTGCCTCTCAGCTAGGCTTTCATCTAAGTAATAATTAATTCGTTTGTTAGATATACAGAAAAAAAATCCTCTTATGACATAAGGTAACGTTATAATTTTTTGCGGAGCTTTTAATCTTAAAAAGGGATCGCTATGCGACATTACCCTACTATTCACCGTAATAATGCCATAATATACAATAAAAACTGGTAAGATCTTTCTTCTTAATATTTTCACTTCACTTACTCACTAAAAACAAAGTTATCTTCTGCCAGTTTATTTTTTTTCTTGTATTCCTTTTCCCACTCGAAGTATCCCTCAGGTTCATTTGGAGAAACTCCTTTTGTCCAAAATTGATCACCATAGGCAATTAACATTGCCCAATGATATTCACTTTCATGACTGCGCAAAGCCACAGACATGTAATCATTTTCCGTAATACGAACAAGTGGAGAGGCTAACACTATACGCTCAGCCTCACCCTCTGTTTTATTCGCATATTTAACAATAATCGCTTTAATTAACTCAACCCAACTATAGTAATTAAAAACAACACTTTCATTAGAATCATTAAATCGGATACCATCGATAACTTTCATTACCCTTTACGCCAACTTTTACTTTACAAGTATCAAATATGACTGCTGCTTAATTTGATAATTCGCTGGTGATAAAGATTGCACATTGCCGGGAGAGATGCTGTGACTATACGGAGTTCACTCCCTCTGTCGTAGTTGGATTGCTTCAACTCGCCATCATCCTGCAGCGTAAAGACGCACACTTGCAGAGGGGACAATACGTTATTTTATGAATACTTGCCGAACTTACACACTAAAATAATAATGAAGATTCAAATGGAAAGCATGAAGTATATATCCATTTGTTAACTCTTCAACTTTATTTTCGTCAATCCCAACGTTCGTCCAGATAAGGTGTGACACCTTCAATTGTAAGAAATTTTGATTGGCAATGGAAATTTAATTTTTCATCTTTTATAGATATTTCACTATAATCCCCCGTCGAAATAATTTCTGGAGAGCAAATAAAACCCACCTTCATTCCTTTAACATCAAATTTAACTACATCCCCAAATGTCAACACAATACAAAGGGCATTGAATTTACTCTCTTTCCATTTTTTTGGGTAGTTAGAAGGAATTTTTCTTGTAAAAAATCGACATGAAATATCAGAAAACCTTTCAAAGGTAAAACCATCGAACTCGACTAATTCCATGCTTAATTCCCCACCAAACATGAAATTAATTTTTTCTTTCCCTATTGCGTTGTCAAACCACATTTATAAACCCTCAAAATTATAATGACCATGAGTACCCGGAACACTACCTGTATTCAAGTTTTGTGGCGGCCTAACATTGAAATGGGGTTCAGCACCATGACCAGAGGTTGCTTTATCATGTCCCAAACTATGTTCCTGGATAAAAACAGGCTTGTTATTTGAATCTCTAAATTCGTATTGTCGAGTTTTTATCGGCAAACCTTTTGAGTTAAGTATTTTGTTGCCTTCCCCATCTAATAGGTCTGGTCTGGAAATAGTTCTAGGGTGCTGATTCATAGGAATTCCCGCATCACGTTTAGCCTGCCTGAATGCATCTCTTCGACTAACTCCTTCATAACTAGTTTTTTTATTAGGTCCTCCACTACTACATTTCGTTAATCCCCACGGATCGATCCACCCCAGCGCATTCGGCGCATACTGGTAAAGATTAATCCCCCCCGCCAGCCCTATCGGGTCCTGCTGCGTAAACCGTCCGCAGTCCGGGTCGTAATACCGGAACAGATTGTAGTGCAGGCCTGTCTCTCGGTCCAGGTATTGCCCCTGCATCCGCAGGTTCTGGGAATATCCTGATCCCTGCGTCTCGCTTTCCCGCAGGAGCTTGCCCCAGGCGCTGTTCACCCCTTCCCAGCGCACCTGCCCTTCGCTATCCGTCATCCGCTCCGGCGTGCCGTTGGGCTGGCAGTGGAACCAGAAGATCTCCGGGGCATCAACGCCGTCAATACGCGCCAGCGGGTCGTAGCTGTCCTGGTCGCTGTAAACGTAGGTCAGCGGTACGTCTCCGTGCAGCTCCTGCAGCAGGCGGAACCCTTCCCAGACAAACCGGGTGGTCACCGGTTTGCCGGTTGGCTGACCGCCCAGCATCTGCTGGCGCGTTTTGCTGATGCGGCGTCCGAGCGGGTCGTAGCGGAAGCTGACCTGCGTCTGCGGCCTGTTGCGATCCCGCGGCTGGCTGATAACCTCCGTCAGGCGGTGTTCGCCGTCGTACCGGTAGTGCCAGCGGATCTGGCCGTTATCCTTCTCCACGGTACGGCCGTGGATGTCATAGCGCCAGCGAATACCGTTCAGTTGCGTGACCCGGTTATGGGCAATCTTCTCTCCAGCGCCCTCTAACGGGTTACCAGCCGCATCCCAGCGCCACTGCTCCTGACCGGGCAGCGTGCCGTCCTGAACCAGCAGGCGCCCGGCGCTGTCGTACTGCCAGCGATACCAGCTGAACGGGTTATCGTCCCGCTCTTCCCGCACCAGGTTATTACGGTAGTCGTAATCCCAGCGGCGGGACCAGCGGCGCGGCGACGGGCGCTGAGCGCTGCCGGTGAAGACGTCCCGGCGATGCAGGCGGCCGAGACGGTCGTATTCGCTGCGGGTTGTCAGCAGCCCCTGGGTGCGGCTGGTCTCACGGTGGAGTTCGTCGCGGGTAAAATCCGAGACCGACAGCTTATCGAGCGCAATGCTGAGCAGATGCCCGCTGCCGTAGTAGAACTGCTTTAGCTCGCGGCCATCGGGCAGCGTAACGGAGGTACGGTTGCCGAGGGCATCGTATTGCCACGCCAGCTCGCCGTGCTCGCCCACTTCGCGCGTCACGCGACCAAGCGCGTCATACTCAAAGACGAGCTCCTGCTCTGCCTCGGTGCTCCACGCGTCGGCTGCAAGCGCAGGATGCAGCCCAATCCGGCTTAACAGCCCGGACGGAGTGTAGTGGTAGCGGGTCTGTCCTTCCGGCGTGGTGCGGGCGACCAGCTGGCCACTCGCGCTCCAGGCGAAGGCGTGGGTGATGGCCTCCGGATGCCCGGCGGCAAAGGTGCGAGCAATCGTGCGCCCGCAGGCGTCATAGCGATATTGCGAGGCCACGCCATCCAGCCCCACCTCTTCCAGCAGCAGCGAGTCTGGCCCCCAGCGGAACTGATACGCTTCGCCGTTTTCGTTTTCAAGGGCAATCAGACGCCCGCGACTGTCCCAGCGGCGGCGAACTTCCTCACCCTGCGTATTACGCGTGGTGGTTAAGCGTCCTGCCTCATCGTATCTGAACTCCCTTTCTTTACCATCAGCGCCGGCATGCTTCACCGGCAGGCCGCGTGCGTTCCATTTGAGTGACTCCGTCCAGCCTTCGGGACGATCGAGCTGCACCGGGCGCCCTGCGGCGTCGTAGCGATAACGCGTCTCTTCGCCGTCAGCACCCGTCTCGCTCTCCAGCCAGCCCAGCGGATGATAGCGATAGCGGGTTGTGCGGCCAGAGCAGTCCGTCGCGCGCACCACCTGTCCCGCCTCGTTGTACTCCTGGTGGCGGCTGTTGCCGGCGGCATCGACCTCCTCAACGACCTGACCAAACGCGTCCCGGTGCAGCAGCGTCGTCTGCCCCATCGGGTCCACCACGCGCTGCAGGCCGTGATGTTCGTCGTACCAGAACCGGGTAGCGCTGCCGTCGGCTTCAATGATGGCTGACGGCAACGCGCGATGTTCCAGCCAGGTGGTGGTGCGGGCATTACCGTCGGCGTCGATCTCCTGCACCCGGTTGCCCATCTCGTCATAAACAAAGGTGACGGCGTTACCCAGCGGATCGATGCGACGCGTCAGAAGTTCGTTGTCATCCCACTCGTAGCGCCAGTTTTCACCGCGCTCGTCTACGTAGCGGACGATCAGGCTCTGCGCATTCCAGTAGTGCTGACGCTTCTGACCATCATAGTGCTCGACGGTCGTCAGCCCGGCGGCCAAATCGTAGCTAAAGCGGCAGCCGTCGCCGGTGCTGGTGCGGTTTTCCACCACGCGCCAGTGGTCAAATTTTTGCCAGCGGTACTCGCTCTCCAGCCCACCCGGCAGGCGGTGCCAGACCATCAGGCCGTGGTCGTTATAGCGGTATTCGCGGGTGACGACGCCAGAGGCATCCGTCGCGCTCGCCAGCTGACCGCGTGCGTCGTAACCCCACTGCATCAGCGGCCAGGTACGGTCGCCGTCGAAATGGCTGGCTGCGGTCACGCGCTGCGGGAACCGTTCGTCCTCATAGCGCAGGGTGACATCTATCGCCCGTGGCTCATCGTGAAGACCAACCAGACGTCCGTGCTCGTCCCACTCGGTCAGCAGGGCGTTGCCGTATTCATCGCTCAGCGAGGCCAGACGCAGGATGGAGGGGTTGGCGCGGGTCGGTTTGTACAGACGCCACACCGCGCCGTCATCGTCGGCAATTGCCACGTCGCCGCTCTCATTGCGGCGGATAATAATGCCTTCGCTGATGCTGTAAAACGCCCGGTCGACAGGAGGCAGTTCAAAGCTCAGCTCGCGTCCGGTTTCGTCGAACCAGGTCGCGCTGTTCTCTTCCAGCCTCAGATAGCTGTCAAAAGAGGTAGCCCAGCCCAGGCCAAACAGCCCTTCGCGGGTGGTCAGGCTGTTGTAGCTGCGCTGCCAGCGAAGCGGGAAGCGCCCCGGCAGCGAGAAATCGAGTTCATCATCGTCGTTCAGCACCTTCACGCCGGTGGCGGCGTGAACCGGGTGCGAAGAGCCAAACACGGCATTGACGGCCATATCGGCCAGCATCCCGCCGCCGGCTGCCGCCAGCGCGCAGGGCATGTTTTTCAAAATCTTGCCCGGACGGCCGCGCAGCAACGAGAGCGCAATCATCCCCAGCGCCAGGCCTGGGGTTTTGCCGCTTTTGATATCGCGAACCGTGAGCGTGTCGCCGCCAATAATCACGTTCGGGGAGACGTCATCGGAAACGGTCCCTTCACAGGTGGTGCGATCTTTCGCACGCACCGCAGGCTGGCCGTTGATGAAAACGCTTTTTGAACCTTCCGCCAGGTACTGCGGTCCGGAGTGCTTTTCGCACGCCACCTTGTCTTCTTCCAGCGGCGAGGTCCCCGCGGCGGCTGACGCCACGCTCGGCTGCCACATTTCGCTGCCAAACTGTCCGGCAGCGGAAAGCAGCATGCCTGCGTAATCGGCAAAGCTGCCCGGTGACTGCGGCTCAGGTGACGGGGTATCTGCTGGCGTCAGCGTGCCTGCCGCGCGCGCGGCAGGGAGCGCATTGGTCAGAACGTTGCTGGAGCCGGTGGTGATTTTACCCGCAGGCGACGGCGGGAAAAGCGCGTTGCCTAACCCCTCTGCGGCGTTGCTGATATCGTCTGTGATCCCCGCCACGTTTGCCAGAACGCCGCCAATGATGCCGCTGAGCAAACAGCTGGAGCCAATCGCCGCCACGCCTGCGGCTGCCGCACCGGCTCCCAGCAATGGCGCCGCCACGGTAGCTGCTGCCCCCACCGCCGCGCCGATCACCGCATAAGCGGCACCTTCCGCCACAATGCTGGTGATATCCGCAAAAATGCTGGAGTGAATAATCTCGTCGCCCTTACGGGCCGCGTTGTTATCGCTCATGCCTTACACATTCCGGTTGTCGTTTAGCGTCAGACTCTGCTTAAGCGCGCTCCAGCGCTCCTCGTCCTCTTCGGTAAATGCTCTGAGTGCTGAGAGAGTGAAAATCATCAATACCGGTTTGCCTGGCGTCTGCACGGCCAGCTGTTTTTGCCACAGGCGCTGCCCGTTATGGTCAAAGTGGGTTTCAACTTCCAGACCGGTGATTTTTCCGTCAGGCCCGGCTTTCACGTGCCGGAATTCGCTCTGGGCAATCTCACCCATTTGAGGTCGCAGGACATCCCACTGGCGGTGAAACTCTTTCTCATAATCGCTGCCATCCGGGATAGCGCCGCGGCTGACCACCACGGACAGCCCGCTTTCGTCATCGCGAATAATGTTCATGCTGTTATCCTGCCAGGCCGCAGGAAAAAGGGAAAATGAACCTTCCTGGAGGGTGTATTTCATAGGGGATCCGGGATAATTGATATTGAGAGAGATACGTTGAACTTTTGACTGGCTATTTTATTATTTAAGCCAGTGACCTTGCTGCTCAACTAAAATATGGCTGCCTTTGCTGACAACCAGTTTCAGTGGTGCATAGGTCACGGTATAGGTAACTTCACTATTCTTATAGCTTGAGCCGATTACTTTACCTGTGGGATCCTGCAGTGTTTTTCCTTTTAAGGCGATCGTACTGTTATCACTTTTACGTACACCGAGATAATACATCTGGCTACATTCACTCTCGAAACGCCCACATTTATTTACCAGAGAAATAGTGAACTTATCGGTATCGAGCTTTCTGGTTTCAGCGTTACGAACGGGATCCGCTTTATTTAACGTATAACGCAGTGGCGCATAATAATTCCCTTTCTGAGGAGGCGTCACTAAACGCCATTCCATTTTGCTTGCGTTAATTTCCAGAACTGCTTGTCCATCTACGCCGCCAAACGTGGAGTCGAACTTAACGTTCGCCCGATTGCCTGCAATCGTACCGCTTAGGTTGCGTTCATCCTCTGCAGGACAATCGATGCGGTTTCCTCTCTGAGAGATATAGCAATAAGACCCGGAAATACGGTCGCCTGATTCCACTAACCGCAGGGTTAACGTCGAGTCGGTTCCCGATTCGCCTGTCCATACCCCGTCAAATGCGCGTCTTGCCGGGCTGTTCGTTGCAAAATGCATCGCTTTGAATCTGGTCGCCCACTGCTGAATATCGGGATTCACCACCTGACTACGATCGGATGACTGATAATGAACAACCTCTGACTCAGGAACGACCCAGGCCGTATAGAGTTTGCCGTCAGGTTCAACGACCAAAGCGGACGCATTTTCCAGATAAAGATCTTTTAGCCAGCCTTCAACAAACAGCCCTCCGTCTGAGGTGGCATGGGGTTCGCCAAAGACATCGAAGTTGCTAATAAACGTCTCGTAATCGCTACCCAGCGTCTTCCTGAGCGTCTCTTTCACTTCGCTGTCGTTCACGATACGGCTTACAGTATCGAGCGCATTATATTGCGAGAGCTCAGGCGCGGCTGATGTTGCAACTGAGCCCAGTAATAGCGCTGTGAACAATGCGCATGCCAAATATCTCCTGGTCACAAATTACTCCCGGGCGCCATTGTCGTAATTCATTGTTATTGTCACAACCTTGTCGTCTTTAATCTCGAAAGAGAGCAGCCTGTTACCCAATTGATAAAAACACCATTGTTCCCCGGCATCATTTTCAATCTGACCATTGCCATATGTCCTGCTGAGTTCCCCGGCAGATGAACCCACATGAATACCGCGCGGCGTTTTACCCTCCCCTGCGGTCAGCGTAATCTGCGACACGATATAGTCATCAATACTGCGTTCGGCTTTATCCCACCAGAGATTGGAAACATAAATGCCGAACCCCGTCTTTTGATGCTGGTAGAATGTATAGTGGGTTTCGTCAAAAGGAACCTCACCGACAAAATGGCCCTCTACCGGCAGCTCAAATTTATGCGCAACGTCATCTGTCCATCTTTCGCCCAATGAGACCGTCTGGTCTTTCAGCTGCACAGTAAAATCCTGTTTAACTAAAACCGGTGGTATATCGTGTGCAAGCACCTCATAGCAGTTCAGAGAGAGAGATATCACGGTAAAAGCGAGAAATGTTGGGGTGTGAATTTTCACGTTAATCATTTTTCATCGAATTTTTATTACCCGGTTCTCCGAAGGAGAAAAAGGCCTTTTATGACAATGAGATGTCTTAGTCCGCACTAATGACAACCGAGTCCAGACAATCAGGTTTATTTACGGTGAAACTAAAGCTTATTTTCTCTCCATTTTTGTCTTTTGACGCGGTGTAGCTGGTCACTTCATTCCCGGAGCGGCCTCGGGGATAGTCAGTTAACTCCAGATGCGGGTAGTGCTTTTTAACGGCATCAAGCGTTATGCACCGGCCGGAGGGCGAAAAACTGAGAAATGGTGCCGCGCCGTCGCGTTCTTTACTTAAACGTAAGTCAATCGCGGTTATGTTCGTTCCGTCAGCGAGAGTGATATCCTCAGTAGTGTAGAAGTTAATATATTCATTGTTTTTGATCATTTTAAACGGCAGCGGCGCGTCGCTCAGATTCCTAACGGATAACGTTTTGAGTGAAGCACTCATCCTGGAAACAAAGATCCAAAGATCGTTTATTTTTACGTCTCCGCCACCCATCCCCGTCGTTAATAACGCGACAAGCACCGCTCCCGCTTTACTCACCTTTGGTCGTGAATTTCGCCTGAACGGCCGCATCAATGTCTCCTTTGTGTCCCGCGCCCGGTGCCGTGGTACCCGGTTTTGTGCCAGAGGTATTCAGGTGTAGCTTACCGCCCGTCGTAATATGGCCATCCCCTTCCACAAAGAAGTTAAACTCTTTGCCGATCAGGCTAATTTTGCCGTTCGCGTTAAGCTCAATGGCGCTTTCACCGGAGACCAGCCTCAGCCTTGTTCCGGAAGCGATAACGTACTGCTCCACCGCCGCGTCCAGCTTGCCTTTCCCCGTCAGGATCTCTGTCCCGCCTTTCACCGCCTGGATCTGATTCGCCTCCACGCGATGCAGCTCATTTTTCTTCACGTAATGGCTACGCTCGCCGCCGACGCTGTGCGTTTCATCATTCTTGATGCTGGTATCCATATTCCGCTCGGCCTGGATCCACACCTGCTCCGCGCCCGCCTTGTCCTCAAAGCGCAGGGCGTTGGCGTTGTCGACCGAGCCGTCTTTTGTCCGGCTCATAAAGCCCATCTGCGTCGCCGCCGCCGGCAGCGCCCACGGCGGCATGCTCGCGTCGTTGTACACCCGCCCGGTAATGATCGGACGGTCCGGATCACCGTTGATAAAGTCCACCACCACCTCATCGCCCACACGCGGGATTTGCACCCCGCCGTAGCCCTGGCCCGCCCAGGCGCTCGACACGCGCACCCAGCAGGAGCTGGTATCGTCGCCCTTTGCCAGACGGTCCCAGTGGAACTTCACCTTCACGCGGCCGTATTTGTCCGTCCAGATGCTCTCCCCCTGCGGACCCACCACTTTTGCCGTCTGCGGGCCGTAGGTGCGCGGCCAGGGCGTACTCTGCGCCGGGCGATAAGAGACCGACGCCGGGATAACCGTGAAATCAGTCCGGTGAATAGTTTCACCCTCGCCGCTGGCGTAGCGGTTCTCCTCGAAGTGATACCCCGCCGCCGTCACCAGATAGTCGCCGTTATCGCTGAAGAACGGCGCGTTAGTCAGGGTGAAGGTGTGGCCAGGCGCAATGCCTGCCGCCGTGGCGGTGGCCTGAATCTGCTGGTGCTCCACCTGCCAGCGCTCCTGGCGAATGCGGGCGTAGAACTCCGCATGCCCGGTCTCCACAAAGCGTCCCGGCCAGTCGTAGACGTCAATGCTGCCCGGCTTCGGCGACGCCGGGTTCTGCTGGGCCTGGAACAGCCACGCGTTCGGCTTGCGGAAATCGTAATCGTCGAGGCTGTAAATCCCCGGCGTGACGCTGTCCTCCAGCGCCCACTGGCCGATACCCTCTTCATCCGTGCTGCCGCCGGATGGCGTCTGGTGATACGGAATCACCTCGTAGCCGCTGAACGGCTGATGCTGGGTGGCGGCGTCGGTGAGCACGAGGGTGTGTTTGTCCGCCTCGTGGCTGAAGTGATACGCAATCCCCTCCAGCTCCATCAGGCGGCTGATGAAGTCCAGGCTCGACTCCTGATACTGCACGCAGTAGTCCCACACCCGGTAGCTGCCGGTGAGCTTGTCCTCGACGTTGACCTGATGCTCACCCAGCAGGGTTTTCACTATCTGCGGCACCGTCTGCCCCTGGAAGATGCGCAGGTTACGGTCGCGCTTCATCGGCCACAGGTCCGGCTCCACCGTCAGCTGGTACACCGCGTAGCGGGTGCCCGACAGCTCAACGGCGCTCACCGCCACGCGCGTGACTTTACCGTTGATATAGCGGGAGGTGAGCAGGTTCTGCGTCGGGATGGTCACCGTGACCGGCTGGCCCAGCAGTTTGCTGCGGTCAATGCGCGCATCCGCGCCAAGCAGGGTCAGCGTCAGGGCGAACGACTCGGACATCGCCTCGCGGCCGGAAAGTTTCCAGAAGAGCAGCCCCTCGACCGGGAGCTGGACGGTAATTCGGTTGAGCATAATCGTTATTCCACTATGGACTAATCTCGGTATTCATTGAGATATTTTTTAAATCGTGATTATTTAAGCCATAAACCTGAAAACATAAGGACGCTACCCAGGGAAACTACGCTTTTAGCAACGATAAGTAAGCCAGGCGCAACGACGCGTGTTATAGACGATAATGCTTCATAATTTTCAGCATTGTATTTTTTGTGCCCTCCAGTAATCGCGGAAAAGATCGTACAGAGCAGCACAACGGTAACTTTTAGTCCCCATACGCACAGGAAAGACATGGAAAAGATAATCGAATAGTGTTTCGCCGTTGCGACGGAGAATAATGACATTGACTGAGCAAACCATTTCAACGTAAAACCAATAACAACCGTAGCCACTAGCACCAGAACGAACATCAACCCGGTAAGGCACCACTGTTTTTTACTGAATAAGTCTTTTCCATTCCAGATAAGCGCTAGCGTCCAAATCATGAAGAGAATAAAGAAAAGCCAATGAATCATAACGTACCACATTTATACATATTGATCTCCAGGCATTGTCAAAACAACAAGATACAGCTTAACGCGGCGAGAGATTTTACTACCAGGCGTAATATTGGCCCGAACCGTTGATTGACTATCTTCTCTTGTCGAAGAATCTGTATTTTCCAATTTTTATCACGCAGGGCTGCTTTTAACTAACAAACCATTAGGTACAGACAAAGAAAAAGGCACAGTACAATACCCGTACCAGATGTACTAATATAATTATAAGAAATTATCCTCTGGAGCTCTATCGAACAGTTCACCTGCCATTTTGGCGATACGTTCGTGCTGTACGAGTTTGTTTTTCCATTCCTGCGGAATACCGGAATAACCATATAATGCCCCCGCGATTTGTCCCGCGGTCGCTGCAACGCTGTCAGCATCATCGGCAAGGTTAGCTGCCAGTAGAATGGCATCACGGAAATTATCCGTATTCCATACGGACCACATCGCGGCCTCAAGCGTATCAATTACGTAACCACTTGAACGAATCTGGTCGCGAGTTTTTTGCTTATACTCGCCCGCATTAATAATCATTACACGTGGCTGGAGCGGCATAATATGTGGAGCGAAAACAAATTCTTTGTTGCTCCCATTAATCATATATACAAGCAAATAGTTTAAATACTGTGTGCTATTTATTGCTTCCGATGCACCATGTGTAGCAATACTTTGTTTTTTGGATTCATAAAATGATTTGCTTAATGACTTTCTAAAAAAAATAGAGACAGGTGCTTGCCTGATAATGGATGCATTACCTGCAGTTTCTGGTGAAGTATTGCCGCGCCAGCCAGGACCAATAGCCAAATATTGTTCTAAAGCAAATCGAGTTGTATTCCCTATATCAAAACAGACACCATTTGAACTGTTATAACCATGCTGATACCATGCCAGAAGTTTATTCCTAAAGAATATAGTATCAGCATCACCTTTCTCAAGAAGAGTTTCCGCAAGGCATAATGCCATGGAAGTATCATCCGTCCATTCGCCTGCGCGCAGTCGAAATGGCCCACCCCCTGTCATATCCTTAACGTGTGCTCTGTCACGTGGTAGAAATTCGAGTGTGGTACCTACAGCATCCCCGACCGCAAGACCAATAAGCGCACCTATCGCGCGATCCCGTGATTCCGCAAGTGAGATGTTACATAATGGTGTTAAATCCCATTGTTGTTGTGCATCGCAATCAAAAGATGATGCTAATGGTTTATCATTATATTCATACTGCATCCTCCGCTGGACTGAAGGACTGCTAACAGGTAAGTACTTACGATATCTATCTACATATTTTAACAATACATTCAAATTAGCATGTAAATCAATCACCATCCACCCATAATAAAAATATTTAACACCCAGTTCTAAAATTCATCAGGATATTTCTTATTGAGCTTTTGTTGCTTTGTTCCATAATTGGCGTTAACCTCATGCGGCAACCTAACCTTTAACCCTCGGCGGATTTGATCCACAATAAACCAAGCATCCGACAACCTTTCAAAAAACAATTCATCAGAATTTTCAAACTCCTTCACTGCATACATACCGAACGTCATTTTCCATAATTTTGCCTTATCCTTTTCCTTACCTTCTATTAAATCCCGTAAAAATAATAATTGTTGTACAATAGAGTCGTACATTTGTAAAAGCGGGTTATGAGGGTTAAGATTTTTGACCTCAGCATATCTCTTTTGTGCTATAACCAATGCTCTTTCAACATAACCAAAGATTGTTATTTCATTCATTGCAGTGAATCGAATTGTCTTGAAATATTACACATGATAGCAAATTATGTCCCCATTTTCCCGTGGTAATTCTAACCAGGATGATTACATTTAAAACTTTAATCAAAAGTTGCTCATCACTTGCGATATCTCTTTTGCCTTTTCAAGTACTCTACGTCTTGCTCATGGGGGAGAATAACCTTCAATCCTTGCCCCATCTGAGAAGCTATATAATTAGCATTGGACAAATGCTGAGCAAGCTCGGCATCGGTAGTATCAAACTCTTTGGACGCAAGCACTCCAGGATTCAATGTGTGTAATTTACTTTTATCCTTTTCAGCACCAGTTAGAATGGATCTTATATAATCCAACTGATTCTTTGCCATAATATATAAAGAAAATGTAGGATTTTGTTCCAATCGATGATTGATTGCATCAATAGCATCATTGATATAATCCAGCGCGGTGTAATTTTCTTTATCCACAACCATGGTCACCACATCTTCTCTTGTCGAAGAATCTGTATTTTCCAATTTTTATCACGCAGGGATGCTTTTAACTAACAAACCATTAGGTACAGACTAAGAAAAAGGCACGGTACAATACCCGTACCAGATGACTAATATAATTATAAGAAATTATCCTCAGGAGCTCTATCGAACAGTTCACCTGCCATTTTGGCGATACGTTCGTGCTGTACGAGTCTGTTTTTCCACTCCTGCGGAATACCGGAATAACCATATAATGCTCCCGCGATTTGTCCCGCCGTCGCTGCAACGCTGTCAGCATCATCGGCAAGGTTAGCTGCCAGTAAAATTGCATCTCGGAAATTATCCGTATTCCATACGGACCACATCGCGGCCTCAAGCGTATCAATTACGTAACCACTTGAACGGATCTGGTCGCGAGTTTTTTGCTTATACTCGCCCGCATTTATGATCATTACACGCGCGCACAGTGGGAAAACATGAGGCGAAAAAGTTTCTTCTTTTTGATAACCGTTAATTAAATAGTGCAATACCAATCCGAGAAACTGGCATGCGTTAATTGATTCTACCGCGCCATGCGTTGCTCGACTCTGAGCCTGGGATTCGAAGTAAATCCCACGCAGCGATTTTCGACGAAAGATAGACACCGGTGCTTGACGAATAACCCCAGCATTACCAGCAGTGTGTTTCTCTGTATTACCATACCAGGAAGGTCCGACACGCATATACTGTTCAAGTGCGAATCGCGTCGTATTCCCGATATCGAAGCACCGACCATTACTGCTATTCTCTCCGTCAAGATACCATTTCAGGAGATATTTTCTAAGCACATCGGTGTGCATTCTGTTTTCTGAAAGATAAGTCTCTGCCAGACATAATGCCATGGACGTATCATCTGTCCATTCACCAGGTTTTAATTGAAAAGGTCCGCCACCAATCATATCCGCTACATGTTCACTGTCTCTTTTCTTAAACTCAAGAGTGGTGCCGACGGCGTCCCCAACAGCCAGTCCCACAAGCGCCCCAAGCGCTTTATCACGTGAAACATCTTCAGTCGTAATTAAAGGTAAAGTTGCATCCCAGGCTTGTGAAGAACTCAAATTATCAATACTGTTGCTTCTAATTGCCTTACGGACATTAACTGGCAGGTATGTATGATAGCGATTAGCATAATGATTGATTACTGTGTCTTCGGAATGAAGGTCGATCATGGTATTTACTTTAATTCCATATTCATTATTCCAGGTTCATCTGACCTGCTGACAACCTCAAACGATGTATTCGGCTTAGCACCATTTTCGCTCAGGGCAAATAAATTCATGGTTCTGTCTTTATATACATTTGGTAACGCCAGCGTAGCTTCCTGGAGAGTATATTCCGCCATACGAGTTACTTTTATTTGTTGGCATTAATAACAAAAAAACTATCCACTTCCTGCTGGATTTCACTCTGATGGGATGACCCAGGAGGATCGATGGCATTGCTTCCACCGGCAGGATTCAGATGCAGTTCACCGCCAAGCGTGTTTATCTGCGCGTTCTGTTTTGCGGTAAAGTTAAAGTTATTACCAATGATATTAACGCTGCCATCTTTCGCTAATTCAATGGCGCTTTCACCACACTCCAGCCTCAACGTATTGCCCGCTGAAATAATAAAGTTGTTAACCACTTTATCGCTGCGACTGTTACCCGTCAGGCAAATGACGTCCCCTTTAACGCCCGCCTGCTGATTTTTCACCACCCGTAAGGTTTCATTTTCACCTACAAACTGGGTACGATTTTTTTCCGTGGCATGCGATTCATCATTTTTGACGTTAATATCCAGATTGCGCTCGGCCTGGAGCCACACCTGCTCCGCGCCCGCCTTGTCCTCGAACCGCAGGGCGTTGGCGTTGTCGACCGAGCCGTCTTTTGTCCGGCTCATAAAGCCCATCTGCGTCGCCGCGGCCGGCAGCGCCCACGGCGGCATGCTCGCGTCGTTGTACACCCGCCCGGTAATGATCGGACGGTCCGGATCACCGTTGATAAAGTCCACCACCACCTCATCGCCCACACGCGGAATTTGCACCCCGCCGTAGCCCTGGCCCGCCCAGGCGCTCGACACGCGCACCCAGCAGGAGCTGGTGTCGTCGCCCTTCGCCAGACGGTCCCAGTGGAACTTCACCTTCACGCGGCCGTATTTGTCCGTCCAGATGCTCTCCCCCTGCGGACCCACCACTTTTGCCGTCTGCGGGCCGTAGGTGCGCGGCCAGGGCGTACTCTGCGCCGGGCGATAAGAGACCGATGCCGGGATAACCGTGAAATCAGTCCGGTGAATAGTTTCACCCTCGCCGCTGGCGTAGCGGTTCTCCTCGAAGTGATACCCCGCCGCCGTCACCAGATAGTCGCCGTTATCGCTGAAGAACGGCGCGTTAGTCAGGGTGAAGGTGTGGCCCGGCGCAATGCCTGCCGCCGTGGCAGTGGCCTGAATCTGCTGGTGCTCCACCTGCCAGCGCTCCTGGCGAATGCGGGCGTAGAACTCCGCATGCCCGGTCTCCACAAAGCGTCCCGGCCAGTCGTAGACGTCAATGCTGCCCGGCTTCGGCGACGCCGGGTTCTGCTGGGCCTGGAACAGCCACGCGTTCGGCTTGCGGAAATCGTAATCGTCGAGGCTGTAAATCCCCGGCGTGACGCTGTCCTCCAGCGCCCACTGACCGATACCCTCTTCATCCGTGCTGCCGCCGGATGGCGTCTGGTGATACGGAATCACCTCGTAGCCGCTGAACGGCTGATGCTGGGTGGCGGCGTCGGTGAGCACGAGGGTGTGTTTGTCGGCCTCGTGGCTGAAGTGATACGCAATCCCCTCCAGCTCCATCAGGCGGCTGATGAAGTCCAGGCTCGACTCCTGATACTGCACGCAGTAGTCCCACACCCGGTAGCTGCCGGTGAGCTTGTCCTCGACGTTGACCTGATGCTCACTCAGGAGGGTTTTCACAATCTGCGGCACCGTCTGCCCCTGGAAGATGCGCAGGTTACGGTCGCGCTTCATCGGCCACAGGTCCGGCTCCACCGTCAGCTGGTACACCGCGTAGCGGGTCCCCGACAGCTCAACGGCGCTCACCGCCACGCGCGTGACCTTGCCGTTGATATAGCGGGAGGTGAGCAGGTTCTGCGTCGGGATGGTCACCGTGACCGGCTGGCCCAGCAGTTTGCTGCGGTCAATGCGCGCATCCGTGCCGAGCAGGGTCAGCGTCAGGGCGAACGACTCGGACATCGCCTCGCGGCCGGAGAGTTTCCAGAAGAGCAGCCCCTCGACCGGGAGCTGGACGGTAATTCGGTTGAGCATAATCGATATTCCGTAATGTTTTATGCTAAATAAATGTATCAACAAAGACGAGATTTCTGACAAGACGTTTTGGGATATGCACAAGTCACCGTCTGCTTAATTTCGATACCGCTTTTGCCTTTTCAAAGATTCATTGTCTTGTTCATATTGATATATCCACAGGGAGTAGATCTTTAGAAACTCTGAGAATATAAACAAAACACTATTCAGCCAGACGTTCTGGGCCCCCATGAGGTTCAACAACAGCGGAAAAAGGGTCACCGAACACCGGAAAGAGATCAGACGGAAAACTTCCTGGCAGAGCGCCAGTTTGCTCGCAAAAGGCTTCCCTGTCAGAAAGCACCATGCTGAGGCAAAAAGCGACAACAGCAACAGGAAATCGAGAATAAAGAACAGCAGCAGAACGCTATCCCCACCACCAGAAGGCCCGTTTCCTGTCGCAATGAAGGAGAAGATATCGGATACAAAGGGGACTCTGTCATGGCGTACAGACTGCGCACAGTAGATCGCAACAGCCAGCGCATCCATCGTTCCCCAGAAAATGAAAACCTGCTTTTTAACAGTCATCATTGCTTAAGGAAGCGCACGGTTTAACGACATCACTGACTCACCGGCGCGGGAGGCCATTTACCACCATGCTGAATAAGCGCGTCCTTAATTTCAGTCAGTTTTTGATATTCGTCACTGCCCTCTTTCGCCCGGTTCAGATAACGCTGCAGCTGGTTGGCCATTGTCCAGCCATTATCCGCCTTGATCTCAGCGTTTGCGCCACGCTCCAGCAAAAGCAGGACATGGTCGTAAGAGTGAAAATCCAGCGCGGCGATCAGCAACGTATTACCCAGTGAATTGGTAATATTGATATCCGCTCCGCCATCAAGCATCGCCTGGAGCGTATCGGTGTTTTTTGCTTCGAGGGTTTCGAAGATAATCGGTTCCCCAAACGTTTTGTCCTTCGCATCCGGCGGTAATCCGCCCTCCAGCATCGCCTTTATCCAGACGCCGCTGTCCGCTTTCAGGACAAATTCTGCAGGACTGCTCTCCCCCCGAGGTCGTGGCTGCAGTGGATCTGCCCCCGATTTGACCAGCGCGGTAATAATCTTTAACTGATCCGGTGTTTTCTTATCGTTAATTGAATTCATCACCGCCCAAAACAGCAGCGTCATGTCCTCTTTACCGGGCGTATTAAGGTCGGTTTGCGAAGCGAGCTTAACAACTTCATTCACCTCACCGGCCTCAATGGCACGCGCTAAGGTGAGCTGCTGTCCGCTGAAGTAATTGTCTGGTTTTAAATCCATATTTTGCTTGCACCCCTGAACCATAAACATTAAACAAAGCGCTATCCAGCCAGTAATCAATGATTTCACGCGCGACTCCCGATAATGGCGATGTCTTCATCCTTCTGTTGCTCAATACAGTTAATCGCCTGATCGATGCCATGGCGATCGAGAGCACCTCCCGTTCCCCCCGGAAGGTCGTGTGCAATTCCGGCAGCGTCAGGCATGACGGCAGAAAGCTCTTCTTTGGCTATCAGCGCCGGCACGTGTCCTTTAACCGTTTTGAAATCTTCCCAAAGGTTAACTTCCTGAATTTTTGTCAGCAGTTCACCTTCAACCCGGTAAGCCTGAATATTTTCCGTACTGCCCAACAGACTGCCTCCGTATTTCTCTACGGTCCCAGGATGCAGTCCGGCCGCGTTGAAGGTCCATCCCGGCATACCGCTGGCCATCGAGGTCGCAGAGGCTAATCCGCCCCCCAGCGAGTGACCTGCGATGTCCACTTGTTGCCCGGATTTAGAGAGTTGTTCGCCTAGCCCCACAGCTCTTTTGTAATAATCTGACGCCATGCCAAGCCCTTGCGCACCGTTATTTTTCCAGTCAGCCATGTTTTTCATGGGGAAAAATTCGGGTTGCCGTGATCCTCTGAAAACCAACGTTGGGTTCATATCACGACCAAACACCTCTGGGTCGGGTTGATATACGCGGGCCAGAAAATCAGGCGAGGCTGTATTGTCAAAAAGGGCTTTGCGGTTTAGCCCAAGCTTCTTCAGCGCGGCGGCATCATTACTGATATCCTTCCACCCCTCCGGTACCCCCGGCGTGGTTTCCAGCGGGTTTACGGTCTTATAAACATTTTCCGCAAGCTTCGCTTTCTCCACCGCAATGTTATTCGCGGCTAACCGCTTAGCCGCGATCTGCGCATCCGGGTAGAGACTGTTGCTGCCCTTCGCAATCAGGTCCTTACGAGCCTGCCAGCGTTCGGCTTTGGTCATATTCTGCAGCTGAGAGGCATAGGTTTTACCGTCTTTGCCCGGCGTTGGCTGGTCAGGCACCTGCGCCGCTTTGGATTTCACCACCTGCGTCGGCAGCTCCGTTGGCGCAGGGCGGGAACCATAGGTGCGCACCATCGTTTCGTAACGATCGACGATATTGCTTACCGGGTACCAGCCCAGCCCGGTGAGCGAGGCGGCCTGAAGCCGCCCCTTTGCGTTGATATAAAAGATTTCCGTTACCGACGACCAGTTGCGAAAACTCTCGTCAATCGCCACGATCCTGCCCATATCGAGATCCTGCACAATCAGCTTGCGCGTATCGCGCCCGGACTGATAGGGATTCGCACCGGTGATGGTTCGCAGCAAATCGTAGCGCGTGAACAGCGATCGCAGCGAATGGTCTGGCACCGACATAATCCACTGCCCGGCGACAGACGGGCGGATAATTTTCGCAAAAAGCGCTGGCGCAACGTTCTCGCTGAATAGATAGACAAACTTAATGTTATACATTCGCTCCGTCCTGTACCGGCCTGACTTACGGATTCACCAGCCAGGTGCCCGGCTTCACGATATCCAGCGTCTGGCTACGCGTTCTTCCGTTGCCCTGCAGTTCAATCTTCGTCTCACCGGCCGGCAGTTTGATCGACGCATAGCCGTTATTTGCCGGACGCAGCGCTTTAGGCTCGCCGTTCACCTTCAGCGTTTCGCCGTCGAGAATACGGATATAGACCAACGCAACCGGGCTCGCGACAGGCGGTGGCGTCTGCTGCGCCGCTGCTGGCGCAGTGGCCAGCTCGCTCACCGTCGCCGTTTCTGGCTTCACCTCTGGCGCGTTTGCGGCGGTTTCAGCCGGACGCGTTTCTGCCGGTGCCTGCGCAGCCTGCTCAGGCACGTCATGGCCACTGCCGCTGAACAGCATCGCGCCGGCGACAACGCCCACCAGCACACCCGCGGCAACCATGCCCGGGATCTTGTAACGACGCCAGTCGAGTGCCGACGCCGGTTTTTCCTCTTCCACCGGGACCAGCATCGTGCCGGGCTTTTTCGCCGTCAGCACGTCGTTAATACCGGCAACCGGCATCTCAATCAGCGCGGCGAATTCGTCAATAGACTGAGGACGGTCCTCCATGTGCAGCGCCAGCGCGCGGTCAATGGCCTGCAGCAGCGGAATGGAGTAGCCCTGCGGCATGATTTCCACCAGCGGCTTACAGGTGTCCTGAATGGAGCGCACCACGCTGACCGGCGGCGGTGAGCCCACTATCAGGGTGCGCAGCACGGCGCCGAGGGCGTAGATATCCGTCCACGGACCCTGCTCGCTTTCGTTGTCGTCGGTGTACTGCTCGATAGGCGCAAAGCCCGGGCGCAGCATGGTTTCGGTTTCATCAGAGAGGTTACCGATGGTGCGACGCGCGGAGCCGAAATCGAGCAGCACCGGCAGGCCGTTATCCTGGATCTGGATATTATCCAGAGAGATGTCGCGATGCAGGTAACCTTCGTCGTGGATGGTCTTGATGGCGCCAAACAGCATCGGCAGCGTACGGCGGATCCAGGCTTCGTTAATCAGCTCCGGCTTTTCTTCACGCAGGCGCGACAGCGTGGTGCCGCTGTAAAACAGCGTCCCCATGTAGGCCGTGTCGTTTTGCACCCAAAAGCGCAGAACGTGCAGCAGGTTCGGGTGGTTAAAGCGCGCCAGCAGACGCGCCTCCTGAATAAAGCTGTTCAGCCCGGCGGAAAAGGCTTTGCCAAAGCGCTCGCTGCGCAGCACCAGGGTCATGTCGTCGCCGCGCACGGCGAGCGAGGAAGGCATAAATTCTTTGATAGCGATAGTGCGTTCGAGCTGGTGATCCCACGCGCGATAAACGATGCCGAAACCGCCGCCGCCGATCACCTCTTTGATTTCAAACTCATTGAAGCGGTACCCGACCGGGAGCGCGTTTGGGACAGTCCGATTGTTATCATTATCCGTCATCTTTTACAGTTCTCTTGATGATTATTACGCGGCAAACTGACAGTGAAACTCGCCCTGCTCACAGGTCACATGCAGACGTCGGAACTGCTCGTCGCTGCGGCTGGCGGTAAGTAAAATCTGGCTCATCTGAGGCAGCAAGGTATTGGTCAGGATCGCATCCACCATGCGGCCGCCGGACTCCACCTCGGTACAGCGCTGAACAATCTGTTCCACCACGCTGTCGTCAAACTCAGAAATGATGTTGTGATTCTCTTCCAGGCGACGCTGGATGCGCCTGAGCTGAAGGCGAACAATCTGCCCCAGCATCTCGTCGCTGAGCGGGTAATACGGCACCACCAGCAGACGGCCCAGCAGCGCCGGCGGGAACACCTCCAACAGCGGCTGGCGCAGCGCGCCGCTTAACGCCTCCGGCTCCGGCATCAGCTCCGGGTCGGCACACATGGCGCTGATCAGTTCGGTGCCCACGTTAGACGTCAGAATAATAATGGTGTTGCGGAAATCAATATGGCGCCCTTCGCCGTCTTCCATCCAGCCTTTGTCGAAGACCTGGAAGAAGATCTCATGCACGTCCGGGTGCGCTTTTTCAATTTCGTCCAGCAGCACCACGCTATACGGGCGGCGACGCACGGCCTCGGTTAACACACCGCCCTCACCATACCCTACGTATCCCGGCGGTGCACCTTTTAAGGTAGAGACGGTGTGTGCTTCCTGGAATTCACTCATATTGATGGTAATGACGTTCTGCTCGCCGCCGTACAGTGACTCCGCGAGCGCCAGCGCGGTTTCCGTTTTGCCGACGCCAGACGGGCCGCACAGCATAAAGACGCCCACCGGTTTGTTCGGGTCGTCCAGCTTCGCACGGGAGGTTTTCACCCGGCGGGCAATCAGATCCAGCCCGTGACGCTGGCCGATGACCCGCTGGTTCAGCGTGTCGGCAAGGTTCAGCACCGCATCGATCTCATTTTTCACCATCCGGCCCAGCGGGATCCCGGTCCAGTCAGAAACCACTGCCGCAACCACGTTTTCATCCACCGCGGCGAACAACAGCGGTTCGTCACCCTGTAAGGCTTTCAGCGCCTGCTGCTGCTCCGCCAGCTGGTCGTGCAGCCCGGCGCTCTCTTCATCACCGGCCGCAAACAGCGCAGCACGCAGGCGGATAATCTCCTGCACCAGGCTGCGCTCTTCCTCCCAGCGCTGGGCCAGGGCGTCGCGTTTTGTCTCATACGCGTCACGCTCTGCGCGTAAGGCCGTTACGCGCAGAGCGTCACCAGCCCCTACACGCGCTTCGCGTTCGGCAATCCCGATTTCTACGTCCAGCGCGGCGAGATGGCGCAGGCAGTCTTCAAGCTGCGCCGGTGGCGCGCTCTGGCTGACCGCGACGCGGGCACAGGCGGTATCAAGCAGCGCAACGGCTTTATCCGGCAACTGACGCGCAGGAATATAGCGATGGGAGAGTTTCACCGCGGCGCTAACCGCTTCGTCGAGCAGCAGAACCTGGTGGTGCGTCTCCAGCGGCGATACGGTACTGCGCAGCATCAGAACGGCTTTCGCTTCGTCCGGCTCATGAACCTGCACCGTCTGGAAACGACGGGTCAGCGCCGGATCTTTCTCGATGTATTTTTTGTATTCCGCCCAGGTGGTCGCCCCGATGGTGCGCAGCTGACCGCGCGCCAGGGCGGGCTTCAGCAGGTTGGCGGCGTCGCCGGTGCCCTGCTGGCCGCCTGCGCCAATCAGGGTGTGGATCTCATCGATAAACAGAATGATCGGCGTAGCGCTGGACTGCACTTCATTGATTAACGCCTGCAGACGGGCCTCAAATTCGCCCTTCATGCCCGCGCCGGCCTGAAGCATGCCGATATCCAGCAGCCACAGCTGTATATTTTGCAGCGGCTCCGGTACGTCGCCGTCAGCGATACGCAGCGCCAGTCCTTCCACCACCGCCGTTTTACCGACCCCGGCCTCCCCGGTCAGCAGCGGGTTGTTCTGGCGGCGACGCATCAGAATATCGACCATCTGGCGGATCTCTTCATCACGCCCGACAACCGGGTCAATCTTCCCTTCGCGGGCGCGGGCGGTCAGATCCTGACCGTACTGGGCCAGCGTCCCCTGAGCGGCCGGAACCGCCCCCGCCGGTGCGTCAACCGCGGCAGCGGCCTGCTGCGTCTCTTTGCTGTTGGCGCAAATGGCGTCGAACTGCTCAATCAGCACCTCGACGTTTAGACGGGTAAACTGCGCCGAGATGCTTTTCAGCACGTTGGCCAGATTCCAGGTTTTCAGCAGGCCGATCAGCAAATGGCCGCCGCGAATACGGCTGACGCCAAACTTCAGCGACCCGTAGACCCAGGCGCGTTCCACGGCGCTGTCGATATGTTCGGAGAGATCGGAAACAGAGCTCGCTCCGCGCGGCAGGGCGTCCAGTGCGGCAACGATATCGCGCGTCAGCTGCTGTTCGTCGAGGGCAAAGTGGCGGATGACCTGCTGCAGATCGCCATCCTGCTGCTGCATCAGCTGATGCAGCCAGTGCACCAGCTCCACATACGGGTTGCCGCGCAGCTTGCAGAAGGCGGTGGCGCTTTCCAGAGAGGTAAATAACAGCGTATCCAGTTTGCCGAAAAGCACGGCACGGCTAATTTCTGACATGTTAGTTTCCATTAACAATGATTCGGTATACGGAAGGATTACCGCTCTGCGCGATACACCAGATCGCCACGCGGGACAGGCTGAGGTTGATGACCCAGCCAGGTGTTATAGCCTAATCGCCCGGTACCGCCGAGCGAGGTGCCCTGCACCGCGTCTTCGCGCAGGATCACCCGTGTTTCCCATTCAAATTCCACCCCGGCATACTGGCGCACCCAGTCGCGCAGTTCGGTGACCCAGGCTTCGCCCGGCAGGAAGCGGTTGTACTCCTCCGCGCTCAGCGGGCCAATCTCGATGCGAAACTTATGCTGCACGTCGCGTACCGCAATGCCCAGAAAAGCGGATTCCCCCAGGCGCGGCATGCGCCGACCGGCTCCCAGCTGCGCCTGCTCGCGCGCGGAGAGCGGCATCCACTGCGGGACGTTGCTCACCAGTTTGACCGGTGCCTTAAAGTAATGACGCAGGATCTTTTCCAGCCCCTCCGGATCCCGCCCGTGACGGGTCAGGTGCCCGGCGTGGGTAAAGCGGGCATGCGCGCTGAGGCTGCCTTTGTTCATCTGACCCGGCTGTCCCATCCCAATCAGCGACGCCAGATACCTCTCAAAGCGCCTGTTGTCGGCGCGATCAAGGGAGACGGCGGGCTGTGCATCCGCCCAGGCGCGATAAAACAGCAGCGTCAGGCGATGATGGAACAGATCGGCAAAGGCACTCAGGCTGCTGTCCTGATGATGATGAATACGCTCGCGGGCGTACTCCGTCATGTGGACCGGCAGCGGGCCGTTCGGGCCAAACAGGCCGAAGCTGAGGATAGACACCTCATGCAGCCCGCTCCCTTCGCGCTGACGCACCTGCGCCACCGTGGAAGGCGCAAAGCTCATCGACGGCTGCTGGCCGATGCGTAATGGCTCAAATTTCGGCAGCGGCGCGCGACCCAGCGGATAGCGCTCGCCGCCCTGGGCATCAATGCGTCTTAACAGCTGGAACAGATCGTAGCGCCACGGCGTTTCGCGAACGCCGCGCCAGAAACTGTCCGGCAGCGGCGTGAGGCGGTGTACGCGCAGCGGTGTAGCCGCAACGTCACTCATAGCAGTGCCCTTTTACCCATCCGCGGTGCCCAGTAGCCGATCTCGCCGCGCTGCTGGCTCTTGAGGGTAAATTCCGTGAAGCTGTTAATGGACACCAGCCGGGCAAAGAGACGCTCCAGCACGCTGCCGAAAAGCCAGGGGCTGGCACCGGAGAACGCCCGCTCATCTACCGTCAGGGTAATGCCAATCCCGCGGGCGAAAACGACCGGGCCAGGCTCCGGCACGCGGCGGTGAACCGGCTCCAGCACGCAGTGTCGAACCCCTTCCACCTGACGCGCAACTGGCGTCTCAGCCAGGTTGGCATACAGCCCTAACAGCTGACGCAGCGCGGCTGCGCCGTCTTCGTTATCGCTGTCCATCAGGCTGAGGTAGTTCATCTGCAGCTGGCTGATGAGGCGCCAGGTGCTGAACCCTTCGGCCAGCGCCGGACGCGGCGGCGTCGGGCCTTTACGCAGGGTCAGGGATTTCACCGGCATGGAGTCAGCCATAATGAACTGCCCGAGCTCCTGCTGCAGCATCAGCGGCAGGTCACGGCTGGTGCAGAGCACCTCGGCAGAGATATAGCGCAGGTTCTCCTGCCACGGCGCGTGCTGTTCATCCACCAGCGACACAAACACCTCAGAACCGATATAGCCGGTACGGGTGCCGTAACGCAGGGCATGTTCAGAGAGCACGCGCTGTTCCCGGCGCAGTGAAAAATAGGCCCCGTAGTTGCCCGCGTCCCCGCTCCAGGTGCTCCAGAAAGGACGAAACGTCTGGTCGTCGCGCTGCCCGTCGGCGCTGCCGTAGATTTTATTCACCGCGTAAATTTCATAATCCAGCGGGCGAATGTTATCGACCACCAGATGATATTCATGCTGGCCTTCATTCAGCTTCTGCCGGGCCGCCACCTTCGGGAACAGGTTGATCACCGGCGTGCAGTGCAGGGCCAGATGGCTGGTGTCGACCACGCGCTCCAGCTGTTCATCCGACTTATCCAGCAGAATGAAGATATCGAACGCTTTTTCGCTGTCACAACGCTGCACAAGCGAGTTCAGTCCGCTTAGGCTGATAAAGCGGAAACGGGCCGGGAAGGCGAAATACTCCTGCAGCAGACGGTAACCGTCAAAGTTGCGCAGATCGTCCGGGAGCAGCGCCTGATCCGGCTCAAAGCCCTCCTGGCGCAGCGCATCCGACGCGAGCAACTGCCGCTGCGGATGCGGGCTGACCGTCTGGCAGACGATCCCGGCATGATGCTCCATCACCAGCTCCAGCAGCTTCAGCGCTTCAATGTCCGGACCGCTGAGGAAAAGCTCCAGCCGGTCGAAATCCAGATGACCAAGGTTTTGCGGACCGTCGCAGGCAATACGGATGCGTAACGCGCTGTTGATACCGCGCTGGCTCAGACCCAGCTGCGCCAGCGGCAGATCCGCCGGCACGCCGCCCAGCTCAACCTTGTCGATTTTCAACGGCAGCAGATTGACCTCGTGCGCCGTGGTGTAGCTGCAGGTTACGCCGGTTTTCTTCAGCGCCAGGCTGTCCATCATGGTGCCGCGCGGCACAATGAAGCCGTTGCTCAGATCGCCACGGCTGCTGTCAGGTTCAATTTGTGCAATCGCTATCGAGGGGGTTGGCGCAAGGTAGTTCGGCGCAATCATCTCCAGCAGACGCTGGGAGAAACGCGGAAACTCCGCATCCATTTTCATCTGCACGCGGGAGGTCAGAAACGCGAACCCTTCCATCAGGCGTTCAGTATATGGATCCGCCACTTCGATGCCGCGCATGCCCAGCCTTCCGGCGACTTTCGGGTAGCGTTCGGCAAACTCGGCCCCCATTTCGCGCAGGTAAGCCAGCTCACGGTTGTAATAGTCGAGCAGTTTACTTTCCATGATTACCCCGCATCTTTCAGTTCAAAGTGGCCGTTTTCCAGATCGACATCGGTGCGAAACAGGAACTCCAGCGGGTACGGCACACACCACAAACGCCCTTTTATCTCGATGGAGAGCACGTTGTGCAGATCCAGCGAGGAGGTATCCGACACGCAGCGGACCTGCAGCCCCTGCGGCAAAATACGCGGTTCAAAATTGATGATGGCCTCGGTGAGTTTGCGCTGAATGTCATGCCATTCGATATCCGACATGCGCTTCCCGGCCAGCGGTGCAACGCCGAAGTTCACCACCGAGCGGCTCACGTGCGGCAAGGCGCTCAAATCGCCGGAGGCGTCATGGTTGATGGTGTTAAACAGCCACTGCAGATCCCGCAACACGTTGCGACGCAGCGCGGCGTGGGTAATCAGGTTGCTGTTAGCCGGCTCGCGTTTTTTCTCCGGGTCGTTATCGGTGAGACGATCGAGCAGCGAGGGCTGCATTTTGTCGCGCGCCCCCACCTTCTCCTGCTTGCTGCGGGCTTGCCAGCCGCTGCGCAGCAGATCGCCTTCGCCAGCGGGATTACTCATCGGCTCCATCCGTTGCAAACGTCACGAGGCTTAACGACAGCAGCGGGCTTTCGCTTTGCTCGCTCAGCCAGGCCTTCTGCCCCATTCCTTCGTACAGGGTGCCGTCATCGTCGAGCGGGCGCCAGTCGGTGGTGCGCCCCAGCTTGACCGCATCGGAGGCATCGGCCGCAAACGGATAGCGCGCCGGGATCTGACACACCTGTTCCGTACCGTCGGTCAAACGCACCAGCGCATGACGCCAGACCAGGTCAGTAACGCTGGCTGGCGCCTGGAAACGGATCTCCGCGATAGCGTTAAACGGCAGCCAGAAATAGCGGCCGTTAACCAGGGTTTCGCAGACGGGGCCCAGACGGGCGTCGCCGTCCATCAGCCATTCGAACGCCTGCGTCTCTTCGTTTTCGAAGGTCAACTGACCGGCGTTCGCCTGTGCCTGTTCAAGGGCTTCCAGACGCAGCGCGTGGGCGCGTTCGTCGCTTTCGTTAAGCGCCGCGGCAAGCGTCGCGAGCCACGGCCACTGGGTTTCAGGCATGGCAGGACGCAGCGCACCCGCCATCACCTGCGCGCGCTGCAGTTCGCCCTGAATGGCCTGCTCCAGCAGCGTGACGGTGGGCTTCGCCTGAGGCTTCAGCGCCAGCCAGCTCTTCAGCTGGGTCAGGGCCCGTGACCAGTTGCCGCTGAGGGTTAAAAACTGCACGAACGCGGCGCGGAGATCGGCGTCTGCCGGACGGGCTTTGATTTCGGCCTCCAGACGCGCCAGCGCCTCGTTGAGCGACTCACCCGCCAGGTGTTGATAGAGCGTATTCATAGCCATTCCTTAATTCGCCGCGCGCCATGCGCCAACTGCCGGATCCCGCAGCTGAGGACGCAGGGTGTCAATCAGCACAATATTCAGCGGGGTGCCGGGCGCAACCCAGGCGCTCCACGTTTTTTTCACCGCGGCGATACGCGCCTGCAGTTTTGCATCGTCGCTGGCGACTTCGCGCGAAATTTCTACCGCCACCGTGCCGTTGCTCTTCCAACTGTTCAGGGCGTCATCGTAAGGCAGGATCATCCAGCTCTGGTCGCTGTCAGAGGTGCTGAAGACCATGCGCTCTTTGTTGACGGAGGTGATCAGGGCGTTTTCCGGGTCGGCGTTTTGGTTCAACCCGGTCACCGGAAAGCCGTGAATGTAGGTCACGGCCATCTCTTTCTGCCCACCGTTGCGGGACTGAGAGATAACAGTGTGTCCGCTCAGCCAGCTGCCGTTACCGCAGCGGGTAGTCTCAGAATCCGGAATGAAGAGCGCCGGTGCGGATGCACCACCTTCCCAGAAGGTGCGCAGATGGCAGCCGTCCTGTAGGGTAAACTCCTGCCACGGCGTGCGGTCGGCGGGCGCAGTCTGGGTAGCCACATTCTGGTCTGGCGGGAGTAATGCGCCGCTGGCAGCGGTTTCGGTCGCGGCAGTCGCAGCCTGCGCCTGTTTCACCACCAGCGCCCAATCCTGCGCTTTGCCTGCCGTGCCCTGTGCCAGCGTCGTGCCCGCCGGATCGTTGAGCGTCCAGCTGAGTTTATTGAGTTTGCTGCACTGGTGCTCCAGCAGCGAGCCAAGACGCGGGACAAAGTTTTCCAGCACAGAGACGTCTTTCTTGCCGTTCGCCACGATACGCAGCGCCACCTCTGGCTTACACCAGCTTTGCGGGGTGTTGTCTTTGATGTTGTCGATCCAGATATCCAGCTTCTGCGCAGGAGACTGCACGATGCGGAAATTCTCAGCCTGAGCGGTGGAGGTCACCACCAGAAGTGCCAAACCCGATAGCCAAAGTTTCATAGCGTTCCTTGTGTGTCTAATCAGTTCCGCAGGGAAGAAATTGTGCTGCATCAGAGAGGGTGTGCAGCAATGTTGTATCCTGAGGGTTGCCCATCCATACCGCCAGGGCGGTATAGTTATCCTGAGCATTCCCCTCCTGTTCGCCATTCTTTTGAATGATTTGGTTCATTAAGGTCAGCCACTCCTGCGGCGTATTGACCATATGCAGCGACTGCTTCATTTGCTCTTCGCTGACGCCGTGCCAGAAGCCGTCGGTGCACAGTAAAAACGCATCGCCGTCTTCAACCTGCACTACGTCGCTATAGCTCGCTTCTGGCCCACCGTTTTCAATCCCCAGCGCCAGATACAGCAGGTTGCTGTTCAGGTTATCGGTCTGGTGCCCGGCATCTTTCATCTGCTGCACCAGGCTGTGGTCGGTGGTGACGTGCCACAGCCAGCCGCGACGAAACAGGTACAGGCGGCTGTCCCCGGCGTGCGCCCAGTAGGCCAGCCCATAATCCCGGTCAATGAACAGGCTGACCAGCGTCGTGCCCATCCGGCGGTAGTCCTGCACGGCCTGCTGTTCGCTGAGAATAGTGCGATTCGCGGTCTGCACGTAGTCGCGGATATGCTGCGCATTAAGGTGTTTGTTGCCATCGAAGCGGGAGATAATGCTGTTGCGGGCCAGTTCAGCGGCCACCTCCCCGCCCGGCAGGCCAGCGATGCCGTCGCAGACGACAAAGCAGGCTGAGCGTTCCCCAATGGTTTCTCCCGTCTGATCCTGGTTACTGGCGCGCGTCCCCTGGCGGGAGAGAGAAGCCGTTGCGATATTCATTTGTCTTCCGATCCGCTCTGTGAGTCTTTGTACTGATTCACCTCCATGTCATAGGCATGAAGGAAAGCTTCGCCAAACAGGGTGTGGAAGTCATCCTCGATCTCACCTGCCGTCTCGCCGTAGCTGCGAACAAAATAGTCCCACAGGGCGGCTTTGCGGCTTCCCGGCAGCGCCAGGCGAGAAGTCATGCCGTTCTGTTTCGCCTGCTCTTCCAGCTGTTCCGGGTTAAAGGACTGGAGCATCGCGGCAATAATGGCGCGAATACCGGAGATCATCCCCAGCTGGTGCGCCTGCAGATCGATCAGCGCGTCGCGCACGGATTTCGTCGGCGGCATAAAGCCCGGCATGGGGGTACCGAACATCTGGATGAGGACGGTTTTCCCGGTCGGCAACAGCTTGAACGGGTTGTTAGCGTCGTCCAGCACCATGGTCATGTCGGCTTTGACGCCACGCTTGAGGATAGAGCGCGAGGAGAGCAGCGCCACGGTTCCCTGGGAGAACATACCGAGGATCTGCCCCAGCTGACGCATGTTTTCCCGGTCAAACTGCGGCACCGGCTGCATTTCGCTCAGGCCCATACCTTCCAGCAGCGCCTCCAGCAGCTCGCCCTGCAGCACTTCGCCCTTCTCACCGTTGTTCGCCGTGGCGCCGGGTGAGGCGGCGTTATTGACCGGATCGATACGCAGCCGTCCCTTGGGCGCCTGACTGCTACTGCGCGCAACGGCCTGCGGTGTAGGCATAGTGAAGCCTGCGTAATCCTGTCGCGGGGGTGCTTCTTCAGCTCGCGGAGCTTCCTGCGGTTCAGGGGCGAACAGCGGAGAGCCGGCCAGCACGTCCTCCTCCGGCTCAGGTTCCGGCTTTGGCTCCGGCTTCTGGTCGGCAATCTCGTCCGGATGAGTTAACGGCGCCCCGCCCATCAGCCCGAGCGGGTCATCATTGCGTGCGGCTGGCGCGCTGGCCGAACCCCCAAACAGGGCCAGCGGGTCGAGTTCATCCGTCGTCTCTTCTGCTGGCGCGGGTTTGCTCTCTACCGGTGGCACCAGGGTTGAAGGGGTGACGTCATCAAAGATGCTCTCTTTTTTGAACAACGCTTCATCGCTGAACAAGGTGTCTGGATCGACGTTCTTACGCTCAAGCTTCGGATCGCTGTCATTGAACATCGCCAGCGGATCTTCGGCGTTACGCTCCGGTGCGGCGGGTTGGGAGAAGGGATCGTGAGACGCTGCAGGCTGCGGTTTCGTCCGGTTGCGGGAGATGCTGTCGGAGATGGAAAACTCCTGCATCAGGCTGTCCCAGATTTCCGACGGCACGGCAGTTGGCTCAGCCTTACCGCGCGGTGCGGCGCTTGCCGGTTTCGGCTGCGCAACCGGTGCTGGCGCAACGGTCGGACGAGCCTGCTGCTGCATGCTGGCGGCCATGCGGCTCACCGGCTGGGTGTCGTGGATAAGCTCGGTCACTTCGATGCGGTAGTCATCAATGCCGAGAATGTCGCCATCCTGCAGCTCAACCTGACGGCCCCGCTCCAGCGGAATGTCATTTAATACCACGCGGGTGACGCTGCCACGGTTGGTGACGCGGCATTCGCCCTGGGCGTCAACGTGAACAATGGCCTGCAGGCGTGAGATGGTGCGGTCATTGTCCGGCAAGACCAGATTGTTATCCGTACCGCGCCCAATGGTGCCGCCCGGGGCGTAAAAATCACAGCTGCTCTGCGGCGGCTGATGACCGGGTTTCGTAGAAATAATCGTGAATCGCATGGCGTATTCCTGCTGGTATGATTAGCGCTCAAACGCTGCCGCTCTCGGGGGTGAGAACGGCGGCGTTTGGGGGTTAAGCCTACAAAATCAATCATAAAGACAATGAAAAATTATATCTCATTAATAATCGCCATAATTAAAAGCAGTATAAAAATAGCCATAGTGAATTTAATTTTTTTGTCATATGAATAAACCCAGGAGAGTTCAAAGCCGGACAAAACATCATGAGATGCATGAGATTGAAGTCTTCGAGAGTCGGTTAGCTTAACGCTTTTTCCCCGTAATAATCTTGATAAAATTGTGATACGGAAACCGAAACCCCAGAACCCCAAACCTTCCCAAACTTGATAATCTTCCTTCCTTAATAATCTGGCTTGCGTTAATGCATTATATACTTCCGAAACTTCCCCCGAATGCTTACGATAATCAATATAAAAAGTAACCATCAGGATTAAGAACAGAGCAAAAAGAAAAATCACAAAAATGGAGAAAATATCATTAGCAATCATATCATTCTCCACTGAATATTAAGATACCGTTCTTCTCGCCAACAAACCCATCTACTTTCGTACCTCCAGCAGCGCCAGCAGCACCTATGATTAATCCGCAAACAAGCGCTTCAGCCCCGGCAGTCGGGACACCTAATGATTGTTATCCGTTGAGAAAGTGAATACAAAAACTATTTAATGAAGGTTATAAAATATAATCCAACAATCAGCCACAGAGTGAATATTAACGCCTGTATTTTATAACGACGATGTAACTTTAGCATCCAGCCAATTCTTTCGTCCGGTAACGACTGTACGTATTTATAAGCTTCTTCCTGCACAAACCTTTCATGGGTAAACTTCATTCTGACGCCTTTATAAAGGCGTACAAACCAGATTATTTTTTGGTAATTAGCCGGTGAACCAAAAAATGAAGCGTAGTTTGTCACAAGATCCAGATCATATCCTTTGCGCCGGTAGTCAGAAAGTAGCTGATTATAATCATTCTCGTGTTTTTTAAAAAAACGAGAGCTGAACAGGTCCATGATTACAACAATCAGAAACAAGACCACAATAAGAAACAATAGTAAACAGTCCATATACACCATAATTTACTACCGAGGCTGACGAATCTGCACTCGTCTTGAGCATCATTACGAGTGGTGACTTGAAGACGCGAGATGGTGCAGTCAAATATCCTGGTAATATCGGTGAAACGCTATTTTTGGACATTGAGCAGACGAATCGCGTCGCTTTTGGCGATTAAGCTACATTTCAATACCTGATAATGACCCGGTGCAGTACCGCCTACTTTCTCTTTCAGCAAAGAAATAATCATCTTGTCAGCTTTTTCAAAATTCTCAGCAGGCAGATCGCTTGCTTCGAGCCATGCAGCGGCACTGGCCTCTGCATCATCCTTCAGGCTTTTACTCTCTGCAATCTTGCCGATGCATCGATTTTGCACCCAGTTTTCAAAAATTTGTTGCTGAGAAAAAACACTCACATCAGGAAGTGTTTGAGCATAAACAGCAGAAGTATTTAAGGCCAATACAATCAGCAATAAACGTTTCATTTCAGGCTCCAGAATGTTGCGTTGGTCGGAATAAATGAACCATTGCCAGGAGAGCCAAGAAAATGACAATCATCAGAGCAAATATTTCCATTCCAGAGTGTTACATGTCCGGTTGCATCATACCAGCCATGTCCGGTAAAGATGATAATGCCCTGCTTGCCTGCAAATTGTGCAGGAGTTGGTGAAGAGACTGACATATCTGCACTGCCCAGTACTGTGGGTAGAAATGCAATCATATCTTTGACACGGAACATATATCGCTTTTTGTCGTCCCCGGTCACTGTTGCATATTTACTATTAGATGGAATCGGAATACCACAATAATTTAAAACGTAGCTCATACGAATGGGGCAGGCATTTTTAAAAATACCGGCATCAATATTATGCTGAACTTTCCCACCCAATAACTTGCCAACCTGTACTACGTTTACGTTCACTTCTCTGAATCGGTTCCAGGCGGCACCAAAAGCAGGACGCATGTGAGACATCTTGTTTCTCCTTGATAAGAAGCTTAGGGTAAAGTGAGCCCTTTCGGGCCCACTACTATTACGCTTCTTTGTTCTCTTTGATGTTCCAGCCAGCGCTGCTTTCAGCACCTTTACCACCAGACGTGGTCTGCTCCCAGTACTGCTGTTTCACTTTCGCAGCCTGGAATGCATAGGTCACACCAACGGTATCGCCGTTGTCTGCACCGGTGTACTGAACAGACGTGACCAGCACATCTTCCAGGGTGATGCGGGAGTATTCCACCTGCTGGCCACCGGCTTTACAGACGGACAGCTCAACTTTGGTCAGGTGTTTACCGCTGGCGCAGTGTTTCAGGATTGCTGTGGTGGATTTGTCGATCAGGGCGTTAACGTGCAAATCGTTAAAGTTAACTTTACCGGCACCGCCGCCACCGCCAACGCTCATATTACCAGGCTGGGAAGCGCCCCAGGAGAAGGAGGTAATATCAGTCCAGCCGGTGTGGTTAGAATCTTTCGATTCGCCAGTAACACCCTCGACCTTCAGAAACATATCAATAGCCATAATATCTACTCTTCGTGGATGAACAATATTGCTTTCGAAAAAGCACTTATATGGCAAACAGGAAAGCATGGGGCTGAATAAAACCGTCCATATTTTACCTCTGCCTCATATCAAATGACCCGTGTCATTTGACAGTCTTACATTCCCCCTGAATGAACGGAAAGAATGTGAAGTCTTTTACTACTGCGGGTTATCCTGAATCCAGGTACGTTCAGGATCGCCAATGATGACTTGCGGAACCAGTTTGTTCAGTTCGTCGCTATGATAAAGACGTAAACAGTTTAAGGTTACGCCTTTGACATCGGGTTTTCGCTCTGAATGAAAACCATTAACTTGATTTTTATATTTCCCAATAAGTGCGTTCACTTTATCAGTACCATTTTCGGCATCAAAAGGTATCCACTCAATGAATGCGCTCGCACTTCGGGCCGCATCAACAGAAAACTGGCTGCCTTTATCTGCCACCTGCGCAAGACAGCGCGCCAGAACTAAATCTTTTAAAACCTGCCGGTATGTTTGCTTCTGATAAAAATCAGGATAGTTATTTTCGGCACACACATAAAAAGTCATAAACGCGAGGAAAAAACAGAAATGTTTCACCTTATATCCTTTGCTATAGGCTCCACAGCGCATCAGCCATCCAATTCCAGCCGGTTCAACAATGGATCGTTCTATAAACCAGTCCGATGCTGACAGGGGCTTAATTCTCCCATTCCATCAGTAATGATTTCAGAAGCCCGCCGTTTGCCCTCCTGCTCAGATAAATGAGCAAAGCGAGAATAAAGAAACTCATAAATCGTATTGGGCAAAATGGGGTGACCTTTACACCATGCCTTCCCCTCTGATGCATCCACCACGCCTAACAGATACATATCCGCTTTAATGCGCTCGCGTTCATTCGTTTTTGAAAGCCAGGCACTGGCGAAGCGCGCGGCACTGAGATTCAAATCGTACCCCGTTAATAAGGCCGGATCGCGAAGCAAATTTGACGTATCATCCTGCGGTAATGCTGTTGCGTCAGGATAAGAATAATTTTCCGTTTGTGCATCAGCCAGAGGGGCGATGAACAGCATAGCGATAGCCAACAGGGTTATTTTATTCATAGTAAGATCGCGTAGTGGACTATCTATATAAAATATAAGCCAGCGTGAATTTCTAACGTTTCTCTTTCCATTTCTCTGCGACAACGTATATTCCTATCGCTAATGCATTAAGTCCAGCACATAAAAATCCATGCATTGCGATTTGCGGGACATCTTCCGGCCAGTCAAAGATAAACAGATAGTAGCCAGATACCGTCACAAACAGCATGAACGAAATTATTAGCAATATATAAACGGTTAAATAGCTGATGAATTTTCGTATTAACGCTTTCACAGTCAAATTCATTAGCTATCTCGTATTCACCGAAATGTTGCCGGCCCTCCAGGGCCGGCACTCATCATCACGCGTCTTTCGTCTTCAGCGACGGCAGTTTAGACACCAGACGCAGGGACACAGTCAGCCCCTCCAGCTGGTAGTGTGGACGCAGGAAGAACTTCGCGGCGTAGTAGCCCGGGTTGTCTTCAATTTCCTGCACCTGCACTTCCGCAGCCGCCAGCGGTTTGCGGGATTTGGTTTCCTGGGAGGAGTTCGCCGGGTCGCCGTCCACGTAGTTCATTACCCAGTCGTTCAGCCAGCGTTCCATCTCCTCGCGCTCGCGGAAGGAGCCGATTTTGTCACGCACGATGCATTTCAGGTAGTGAGCAAAACGGCAGCAGGCGAACAGGTATGGCAGACGAGACGCCAGGCGCGCGTTAGCGGTTGCATCCGGGTCATGGTACTCCGCCGGTTTTTGCAGAGACTGCGCGCCGATGAAGGCAGCGAAGTCGGAGTTTTTACGGTGAACCAGCGGCATAAAGCCGTTTTTCGCCAGCTCGGCTTCTCGACGGTCGCTGATGGCGATCTCGGTTGGACATTTCATGTCCACGCCGCCGTCATCGCTCGGGAAGGTGTGGCACGGCAGGTTTTCCACCGCCCCGCCGGACTCCACGCCGCGAATCGAGGTGCACCAGCCGTACTCTTTGAAGGAGCGGTTGATGTTGGCTGCCATCGCATACGCGGCGTTAGCCCACGCGTAGCTGTTGTGGTTCGCGCCGTCGGTCTGCTCTTCAAAGTCAAAGCTGTCGACCGGGTTAGTGCGAATCCCGTACGGCAGGCGCGACAGGAAGCGCGGCATCACCAGGCCCAGATAGCGGGCATCTTCAGATTCACGCAGTGAACGCCAGGCGGCGTACTCGGTGTTCTGGAAGATTTTGGTCAGATCGCGCGGGTTGGCCAGCTCCTGCCAGGACTCCATCTGCATCACGCCCGGTGCAGTACCGGTGATGAACGGACAGTGGGCCGCCGAACCGATGCGCGCCATTTCACCCAGCAGCTCAACGTCCTGCGGGCTGTGGTCGAAGTAGTAGTCGCCGACGATGCAGCCAAACGGCTCACCACCAAACTGACCGTACTCCTGCTCGTAGATTTTCTTGAAGATTGGGCTCTGGTCCCAGCCCACGCCTTTGTAGCGTTTCAGGGTACGGCCCAGCTCCTGCTTGGAGATGCTCATAAAGCGGATCTTCAGCATCTCGTCGGTTTCAGTGTTGTTCACCAGGTAGCTCAGACCGCGCCAGGCGCTCTCCAGCTTCTGAAACTCTTCGTGGTGAATAATCTGGTTTACCTGCTGTGACAGCTGCTCATCGATACCCGCAATCAGGTTCTGAATGGTGCGGTAAGTATCGTTTGAGAAGGTGACGGTATTTTCCAGCGCCTGTTGCGCCAGGGTTTTGACCGCGCTTTCTACGGCGGAACGCGCCTGGTCGGTTTTCGGGCGGAACTCTTTGTTCAGCAGCGCGCTGAATTCATCCTGGCTGAACGCCTGACCCGCCTGCTGCTCATGTTGTTGAGTCTGGTTGCTCATCGATTATTCCTCGCTACCTTTCGCGCTTTCGTCATTTTTCGGCAACTGGCTCAGGGATTTGAGCAGTGTCGGATCCTGCAGAATTTTAGCGATCAGCTCTTCCGCACCGTTTTTGCCGTCCATATAGGTCAGCAGGTTGGAGAGCTGAGTACGTGCTTCCAGCAGCTTGTTCAGCGGCTCGACCTTGCGGGCCACCGCATCCGGCAGGAAGTCGTCCATGCTGTCGAAGGTCAGATCGACGTTGAGCTTACCTTCGCCGGTCAGGGTGTTGTCCACCTGGAACGCCACGCGCGGCTTCAGCGCCTTCATGCGTTCGTCAAAATTATCGATGTCAATTTCGAGGAATTTGCGCTCATCCACGGCCGGCAGGTTTTCCACCGGTTTGCCGACCAGATCGGCCATAACGCCCATCACGAACGGCAGCTGAATTTTACGTTCTGCACCGTAGATCTCTACGTCGTACTCGATCTGCACGCGGGGGGCACGGTTACGTGCGATGAATTTCTGCCCACTGTTACTCATTGCCATGATGTTCTCCATCAAAGATGCGCGGTGAAGGTGAAACGGCAGGCTCCATGCCTGTCGTCATAATGCCTGGACGCGTTATTCGCGGCGTCCAAAGATGTTTTCCAGTTGGTTAACGCCGTCTGGCGCCAGGTCGCGAATAATGTCCATAAAGTTAAGTTCTGACAGCCGCTGCACCCGTTCAATCATCAGCGGTGCGGGGTGGCTCGGTTCGTACTGTGCAAAATACTGCTTCGCTTTTTCCAGCATCAGCTGGGCATCGGCGCGGCTGGTGACCTGCACGCTGCGCCAGTCGGTGACCTGCTGGACAGGCTGCGCGGCCATCGGCTGCGAGGCGGCGGGCTGTTCAGCCTGCGCCTCACGGTTTGGCAGCAGCTTGCTGATGTCGGTCACCTGACAGGCGCTGGCCACCAGCCCCACGGTTTTCAGCAACTGCTCCATCTCCGGCACTCCGCTCTCGCCGAGATAGCCGGTGAGCAGCTCGCGGATCGCCAGCAGCCGTTCGTTAATGACGATAACCGCTGCGGTTCCTGGCTGGTCGCCGCGGGAGAGCTCGTCAATCAGCCTTGGACGGCCACCGGGATAGTCCGGACACTCCGTCTTACTGCCGTCCAGCAGCGCCTGGGCATCACGCAGCGAAATTTCATCGCCGTTTGAACGCAGCAGCGAGGCGTTTCGCACCGCGACGGTGAGCTCAGACTTGTCGCTCAGCCCCGCCAGGGCGTTAATGCGGTAAAACGGATCGGTTTCGCCATACTCTTCCAGCAGCGGATAAAGTGGCTCCCAGTAACGGGTGATCGCCTCCTGCACCAGCAGTAATCCGTCAGCGTAACCGGCCAGCCCGCGACGGCGTGTCCAGGCATGGGTTAACGCCAGCAGCACGCGAAGATCTTTGGTGCGGGTCAGCAGGCTGGTGGCGAATTTTTCCACCGTGTTCCAGTCCGCCGGCTCTGCCGGGATAATGGTGTCGCCAAACTGTTGTTCCGCTTTCCCGAGGCTTGCCTGGTTCATGCTCTGAAAATCAGCGTCGTACTCCAGGTTTTCGCCGCAGGGCTTGTCGGGGCTTATTGGCGCGAGAAATTCTTCGATATTCATAAGATCCCTGCTTATTCAAACATGGGCGGATAGAGACCGTGACGGCCCGGGCGGGCCCCCCCTGCCGGATCGAACAGCAGGGTGAAAAGCTGCCCGGTAAAGTTACCGCTGTGAACGTGGGTGTACAGCGGGTAACCGTCGCAGCGGTTGGTCCACCAGTAGCTGGTCTGCCGAAGGGGATCAAAACATTCTGCCGCCTGTGGCCAGCCCAGGGTGTTCTGACCGTCCTCGTCATAACCGATCACGTCAAGGATGTCGGAACGCTTTTGCGGCTCGACGGGCTGCGGCGCCGGAATGGTCATCAGCATTTCATCCAGCTGCGAGGCGGAAAAACTGTTGCGCACCGCGTGCAGACCCAGGCGCCCAATCTGCTGGTACCAGCTCTCAGCCTGGCTGAGCAGGCTGGTCGACCATTCAGACGGGGCGAAGCTCAGCTGCAGGCACACCGGGTACTGGCGGCCAACGCTGTCGCGGCCGGGCAGCAGACAGCCCATCTGGATCATCTGGCTGCCCAGCATCGGCGGTACAACAAAATTCCAGACCGGGGCTTTGTGAAACTGGCGCTCGCCGCTGCGCTGCTCTTCCTGTTGCCAGGCCAGCAGACCGACCTGAAACCAGTGCGACCACTGGCGCTGTAAGGTGTCAGGAAAGCGGCGCTGCAAAAAATCTCCGGCGCTGGGTAATTTGCCATACCAGCTGTAGCGGTTCATCGCAGGGGTATTCGTCATACGGCTGTCCTTGCGGTTATGGGCATGAGAAACGAGGAAGCTGGAACGGGTTGCGAATGCTGTTTGGCGCAAACTCCAGCGTGACCTGATGTCCGTCAACGTTGAAGGTGGCCTGACGGCTCAGGCTCCCCGCCCCCGGGCTGGTGCTCGCTTTATCGAAGAAGCGGTTCAGTGCCCAGGCGCCGTTGGTCACCAGCGTCGCCGTGCTGCCGTTCGCCAGGCCCAGCTGCATACGCACCTGGTTGGTACCGCCCGGCCCCGGCCAGTTCATGATCTGCACGGCCTGCGGGCCGTGGCTGTAGCGCAGCAGCTGGCCGTCAACGTCCAGGGTCAGGTTCAGAATGGTGTTATCCATTCGCACGGTGCGTACCGTCACCTTGAAGGACGGCGTGGTTGCCCCGTTAGCAAAGAAGGCATCGCGAATAGACTGGGCCTGCTGGAACGGTCTCAGCAGCCCTTCGCTGCCCGGCAGCGTTTTACCGTCGATGCCCGGCATAAAGCGCCAGTTCGCCTGGGTGGTGTCTACCTTATTGGTCAGGTTGTCGCGGAAGAAGGCGTCCATCAGTCCGGTGCCCGGCGCAAACATGCGCGCCAGATCGTCAGGGGTCACCTCGGTGCTGGCGCTGCGCACCAGCGGGTAGCGACCAGCAATGGCCTGACGGCAGAAACCACCCACCTCAACGCTGATTCGCTTACGCACGTTTTCCAGGTCACGGCGCTGGGTGTCGCTGCTGGCGCCTACCGCCATATTGCTGAACATGGTTTGCAGCCCGCCCGGCAGACGACCGGCGCTGGCCTGCAGGCGGCTTATCGCCTCGCCGCCCGGGGCCGGCATGCCGCTGTTGGCGGCGTCCTGTACGGCGGTCAGGTAACGATACAGCTCATCCACCTGCTTGAGAAAATCATCAAAGACGATGGTTTTCCCGCCCTTCTCCAGCGGCTGGGCCAGCTCAATCATCGGCGCATAGTGGTCGGTCACCAGCTGCTCCGGCGCCTGGGTAACCACCGCAGCCTGCGTCGGGGCATTGTCATTATTGCTGAACAGCGCTTCCAGGGTGCGGGTCGCCCGGTTGCTCTGCTCCTGTGCTTTACCCGCCTCTTCCGGCGTCGGTGCATTACGCAACAGCGTCAGTACCTGGCTCAGGTTCTGCACCAGACGGCGCAGCGGCGAGTTTGCGCCCGAGAGCAGGCGCGCGGTGTTGATGCGCTGGGAAAGATCGGCGCTGTTATTCAGCTGAATGTCGGCAAGAAAGCTATCCCAGTTAGCGATAAAGTCGCGCATGTAGAGTTGGCGCACGGCGTTATCGATCTGCTGTTTATCCTCCTGCGCGGTGCTGGCCCCCAGCACCCAGGCGTCGTCCTCGTGCAGTGCCGTGGTGACGCTATCAATCTGGCTGTTAAAGCTTTTCCAGTAGCCTTCCGGCGTATAGAGGCCCGGCACACCTTCACTCACCGGCTTACCGCTTTTGCGGGAAAAGACCAGCTCGCTCTGCGGTCCGCCCAGGTTGGAAAGGGAGACCGGTTTAAGGTTTTCATCATGCTCCAGCAGGCGCTTGAGACGACCGTACACGCGCGTGGAAAGCGGCTGCTGGTTGATCATCGCTCTTTCGCGTGCCACCAGGGACTCGTCCTGCGCGTACGGGGAGGCCTGAATTTTCGGCTCCAGCAGCTGCGTCAGGTGCCATTCAAGCTGCTGCAGCTGCGCCTTCGTCACGTTCTGCGGCAGGTTACGCTGCAGGTTGAGCATCACCCAAGAGTGCAGGAATTTACCGTCATAGTGCTTCGGCTGGTAGAGCATCTGATAAGCCTTCAGCGCTTCATAGCTGTATTCCACATCGCTGCCGTTGTCGTTACGAAGCCAGGTGGTGATGTGCATGGCGACGGCAGGCAACAGCATCTGATCCAGCGCTTTCTGGTACAGCGACTGGGCGGCGTCGCTGACGTCATCCCCACGGTAGAGCCCCATACGGCGGGAGACCGGCGGGTCATTGACGTCAAAGGCGTCGCTTTTCGGCAGGTCAACCAGCCCGTTCAGCAGCGGCAGCAAATCGAACAGATCGCGCTGAGGCTGGTTCTGCAACGCTTTGCTCTGCTGGTCCAGCAGGGGCACCTTCGCATCCACCTCGTCCAGATAAGCCTTGTTTTTGGCATAGCTGGTCAGCCACAGGCCACCCAGGATCACCAGCAGGGCCAGCAGCGCCGCGTAGCCAGACCAGATCACCGCCCGGTTGCGCAGTTCCCACCAGCGGTTTTCACCGGCGATGCCGGCTTCCTGGAAAATGACGTTTTGCAGCAGGTTTTTAATGAAGAAACTCTGGCCTTTTGCGCCCGGAATAGGCGCTTCTTTGCTGACCGAATCCCAGTGTGCGGACTCATCCCCTTCCGGCAGCGACAGCGCACGGTTCAGTTCGCCCATCACCCGGTCGAACGGCATCCCTTCCTGAGTACCGCTGGCGAAGTAAATCCCGCGTGGGGAGAACTCGGTTTCAAAGTTGGAGCGGGCGAAGACCGTGCTCAGGTAATCCGCCAGCAGCGGACGCAGGGCAGCGAACTCCTGCGGGAAGAGATACGCTTCGGCACGGGTTTTAGCGTCATGCTCTTTGAGCATGGTTTCCGGCAGCCCGGCATCCAGGCGCTGCTGTAAAAGCGAAAACTCCTGGTGGAAGTTGCCCATCAGGTCGAAATCGGCGTGTTTGGTCTGCTCCCATGGCAGGGTAAAGCCCCAGATCTGGTCGCGCTGCGCTTTGTCGTAGTCGGCAAACCAGGCGCGGAAGCCTTTAAGCAGGTCGGCCTTGGTTACCATCACGTAGACCGGGAAGCGAATACCCAGCTGTTCATGCAGTTCAGACAGACGCTGACGCAGGTTCACCGCCTGCTGGCGGGACGCCTCGGCAGACTGGGTAAGCAGGTCAGAAATGCTGATGGTAATGATGACGCCGTTGATCGGCTGGCGGCGGCGATACTTGCGCAGTAGCCCCATGAACTGCAGCCATTCGCCGGCGTCCTGCACCTGCTCACTCTCCTGCGTGGTGTAGCGACCCGCCGTGTCCAGCAGCACCGCCTCGTTGGTGAACCACCAGTCGCAGTTACGCGTACCGCCAATGCCCCGCAGCGCGGTCTTACCGAACCGGTCGGCCAGCGGGAACTGCAGGCCGGAATTCACCAGCGCCGTGGTTTTCCCCGAACCTGGCGCACCAATAATGACGTACCACGGCAGCTGATAGAGATATTGCGTGCTAAAACGCTGCGTCCACTGGGCACCCTGTCCCGCTTTGCTGAAGTGCGCTTTTTTCAGCATCTGCGCGGCTTCATCAAAGCGGCTGGCGAGGATCTGCTCCTCGTTGTTCAGCCGTTTCTGCGGATCCGCCGCTTCCGGGCTGGTGGTGTTCTCATTGAGCTTGTCCATCAGCTTGCGGTTCAGCCAGGCATTGTACAGCCGCGGCAGAATGTGGCCCTGCGCCCAGAGCAGATAGACCACGGCGATGCTGATAATACGGTTTTGCTCAGATTCGAGCGGTCGGGTGTCCACGATGGACAACAGGGGACCAATCATCCAGATCACCGCCGCAAGCGCCGTTACGCCGAGGAAGCTCCACAGAATGCGATTGGTCAAAATGGAAAGAAGTGTAGTCAGCATCCTTAGTTTCCTTGCGGCAATCCGTTCAGCTCAGCCTGCGTATTTTCAGGCGACACCAGCAGAGTAATTTCCACACGGCGGTTACGGGCACGGTTTTCTGGCGTCGTGTTCGGCGCTACCGGGTTAATCTCGCCCCGCCCTTCCGCTTTCACGCGGCCAGGCTGAGAGAGGCTTCCCTGCAGCATTTTCTGTACCGAGCGGGCACGTTCCAGAGAGAGTTCATAGTTAGAGGCAAAGCGCGCGCTGCGAATCGGCACGTTGTCGCTGTAGCCCACCACCAGAATTTTGCCGCTGACGTTATTCATCGCCTGTGCAATGCGGTTGATAACCGGTTCATAGCGGTCGCGCACGACGGTCGAGGCGGAGGCAAACAGACCATCACCCTTCAGGATAACGACGCTGCGGTCCGCTTCGTCCTTCACCGCCACCAGACCCGCCTCGATTTCCGGCTTCAGGAAACCACGCAGATTGAGCACCGCGGGCATCTGGCGTGCCGGTTGCTGGATGGTGGTTTCCGGCAGCTGGGACTGGTAAATCTTCGCCAGCACCGGGTTGGTGTTGTCGCCAAGACGCCAGTTCAGAATGATGTAGAACAGGCAGGCGATAAACCCGGCCAGCGCCACGCAGGCCCACAGGGGCACCATCGGCCGCCACAGTTTACGCAGCACCGGGCGATCTTCCGGATGGGGAGAGAGCGGCGGCGGGTAGCTGCCGCGCACGCCGCGGATCATCTGCCACAGACGCTGCTTGATGGTGTCAAGCTGAGTGCGGCCATTGTCCAGCACCCGGTAACGTCCTTCGAAGCCAAGCAGCAGACAGTAGTTGATCATCTCCAGCAGCAGGATATGCTCGCGCGGGTTTTGCGACAGGCGCGCCAGCAGCTGGAAGAACTTCTCGCCGCCCCACGTTTCGTTATGGAACGTCACCAGCAGCCCATTGCTTGACCAGACGCCGCTGCTGCCCCAGGGGGTAAGCGCGGCGGCCTCATCGAGCGCCGTGCACAGGCAGTAACGCGCCCCGACGATCACTTCGTAGGGCAGCCCCGCCTGCTGGCAGCGGACTTCGAAACGGCGAATCTCATCGATCAGACGCTGGCGCAACGCCACCTGATCGTCATGCGACACCGAATGACGGATCTGCGGGATCGCATTAAGCAGCGGGTTGGCGGCCGCCACCAGCTGATTGTTGCTACTGGCTCCGGTAAACGCGGCATCACTGCCGGTGTCCTGTCGTTCCTGCATATTAAGCGCTCGCTTTATTATTCTGTCGGGCTACGGATGGCCCAAAACTCCATATCCAGCCCGGGGAACTCCCCTGCAAGATGCAGGGCGAATGCGCCGGACTTATCCATCTCGTGCCACAGCTCGCTGCCCTTCTCGAGCTCGAAGTAGCTGTAGCCGGCATGCCACGGGATCTGCGGCGGCGCGACCGGCATGGCGCGCAGCATTATGCCCGGCAGCTGCAGCTGGACCAGATCGCGGATTTTTGAGACCGGTGCGATCTTCATCTGGGCCGGGAAATGGGTTTGCAGGTGTTCGCCTGGCACGTTGGCTTTTACCGCCAGCACGAAGCCAAACTCACGCACCATGCTGGTTTCAGGCACCGTGGCGATGTTCAGGCCATGAGAGCGCTCGTTAAGCGGCAGCTGGATCGCGTGGTCTTCCATCACCAGCGACAGGCCCTGACGCAGCATCAGCATCAGCTTGCTGAAGCTGTTTGCCAGATCGTCATGATCGTAAATCGGCAGCACGCTTTCCGCGGTACGTTGCGACGTCCAGGTGGTGAGCTCGGTGGCAAACGGCAGCCAGCTGCGCCACAGCGTTTCCGGGTGCACCAGCGGGAGGGTTTTTAAATGAGACACCTCACCCAGATGACGGTTAACCAGCGACAGCAGCGTAAACTCGATCATTTCAGAGGTATTGAAGCGGCCGGGCTGGCGCAGACGACCGCCAATCTGCTGGCTGCGCTGCACCAGCAAGCCGTGCAGATCGTTAATCATGCTGTAGATCTGCGGGCTGTTGTTGGCGTTCAGCATCGGCGGGATGTAGCTGTTATCGAGCCGCACGTGGTTGTCGTTACGTTTCTCAGCCACAAACGCCACGCCGATGGCGGTCCATTCAGCGGTGAGATCTTTTTCCAGCATCAGGGTCAGACGCAGACGGCCAAACTGGACGGTGGCATCTCCCACCGACATGGCGTTATCGTCTTCCACCTCTTGCTCGAACGCGATAAAGCGCGCCAGTGAGGCCGGCTCTTCGCTAAAAATCACCTCTTCTTTCTCGCCACGACGAACCGGCAGCGCGAGCACCACCTTTTCATTGGTGAGGTTGTCAGGAATTTTCAGCGGCACAGGACCGTTGCGCCCGTTACGCACCTGGAAAAAGGTGCCGTCCGGCAGCAACCCGCTGCAGTAGCTCAGGGCAATGCATCCCTGGCGAAGCATCGCTTCATCCAGTTCAACGTCGAGAAAGCCCCACAGATAAGAACGCTGCAGCGCACCCCATTCACGAACATGGTTGAGCAGATAACTTTCAGTCCGCTGAAAATGGTGTGGACGCAGGAACATGCCTTCGGTCCAGACGACCTTTTCTGCTTTGGTCATGATGATGTGTTTCCTGTTATGAAGCGCGTTACTGGCTGATGACCCGAATGCCGTTCACGTCGAGAAAGACGTTGGCCTGAAGTTCATCTGCGGACCATTTCCAGAACTGGTAGATATGATTTTCGCCAGGCACAGGCAGAGGGAGTGAAACGCGCCATTTTTTGCCATCCAGCATCTGATATTCCGCCATCACGCCAATATAGCGGGCCTCCGGAGAGCTTTGCCCGCTGAGGGTTTTAGATAGCTGACCCGGCATCAGGAAGAAAACATCGCTGTTCAGCAAATTCGCGCCAAGCGTGGCTGACGCGTTGTTCTGCAGGGAATAGAAGTCGCTGGACATAAAATCCGCATCGGATTTCAGCAACAGTACCCGAACCTTAAGCGGCGCAGATTCATTGATTTGTGGATGGGCCTGAAACTGCAGATTGTAGCGGGAAGGGTCGCTGTGTGAAGACGACGTACAACCACTGACAAGGGCGAAAACCACCGCGTAAAAGAGTAACCACAGCGTATGAAAATTTTTATTATTCATAAAAATGCGCTCATGACGCCGTTAGTTCAGGATCCAGGTACCGTTAGCGCTGTCTTTGCAGGCTTTGCTGTTACCATCGACATCGACACAGGTCGCTTTTTTACGCACCTTAGGACGAATGGCCTGTTTACGCACGGCAGCTTCATACTGATCGGCTTTAATCACGGCACGCATCGGGACGTAACCAATCAGCTGATCGTTACCTTCATCGGCAAGCGCCATCCAGTAGTGTTCAACCTGCCCCAGCACCACGTACGTTTTTCCGGTATCGAGCGTGCGGATAACCTTGCCGCCAAAGTCAGGACGGCTCATCAGGGAGGCCGGATACATGGCACGATACGGTGCGTTGACCGGCGTGAACTCCGTCGGCGGCGTCACCGCATGACGGTGGGTTAAGGTCACGCCGTTGACCTGGCTGGTCTCGATCGTATCGTCATTGATCACAGGTTTCTGCGGCGCTTTACAGCCCGCCACCGCCATTACAAACAGAAGTGAAAACAGTACGCGCATTTTCATATGCTTTTCCGTAGCGATATTTCGATGATGGAGAAAAGGGGATGGAGTTTGACTTAAGTGCTATTGTTAAAATAGCCAGGATAATTTCGGGGCGTTACTGGTTTACAGGCATAGCTACCGCACGAGCCCTTCAGAATAAGGCCCTGTGTCTTCCTGACATATTTTGACAAACGGTAAACAAGTTTACATGAGCTTCGCATCAATTCAATATTTACCGCCACGGAAGTGGTGGTTAATGAAGCAGTCGGAAAATTATAGGATTAATCTGATCAAAAGGCGTGAAATGTCTTACATGCGCTTATTTCCCCACCAACACCCATTCTAATACACTGTTTTAAAAAGGAAAAATACAAAAAGAGAACCAGTTTCATTAACCCAATACGGCTATTATCGCCACTACCATAATTAGTAGAATTCCCGTATTCGTGATGTCAGAAAAATATATCGACGATGAATTATTTGTTGCACTAACAGGGCATCTTTAATATTTAACGCCATTGGCGATCGCCATTCAGACATTTCTTTTATGCTGCGCGGCGTTAATTTCACAGCTCAAAATAAGTTATATTTCATGTTGTGATAATTCACCACTTAGACATAAATTATATCCATTAATCATTAAGCCCGAGTAAACCTTTACGGCTTTATCTCCAGTGAAAAATGCGCTTCATCCCAGGCCGGGCGTGATGAATGGCTTTTCCCTACCCTCATCTGTTTCATTCGAAATTTTAATGATGCTACATCCGCCCTGCTCGTTGCCATTTATCGCACCTACCGCTTGATAGATAAGATTTATTATTAAAATGATAAAATTTCGTTATAATTTCTTTAAATCTTTAAGCAACACGTCAGATAATCCACTGAATTAACTACCATTTTAGATAAGTCATTTTGCAGTGCCGCCTCACCTGCGTGAGCCGGGCGTCATTGCTGTTACTTATTGCCATTTCAGTGGTTTTCGTGATGCCGCCGTTGTAAGACTGAACAGATCAGGAGTTGGTATGAACAAGAAAAGACGCGCAGTACCCGGTATCAGACATTATGCGGGTCCTGCCGGAGGCTGGGGCGCGTTGAAGGCCACGGCCATCGCGGTACGTACCCAAATGGATACCTTTGATGCCCCGGCGACGCTGCTGCGCACCAATCAACCTGACGGTTTTGACTGCCCGGGCTGCGCGTGGCCTGATAAAGAACACAAATCAACGTTCCAGTTTTGTGAGAACGGTGCCAAAGCAGTGACCTGGGAAGCGACCACCAAACGCGTGACCCCGGCGTTTCTGGCCGAAAACAGCGTCACCTCGCTGCTGGCAAAATCGGACTTTGAACTGGAAGGATACGGTCGGCTGACGCATCCCCTGCGCTATGACCGGGAAAGCGACACCTTCAGGCCTGTGGAATGGGACGAGGCGTTTCAACGCATTGGCGAGGTGATGCGCGGGCTCGACCCGAACCAGGTTGAGTTCTATACCTCCGGGCGGGCGTCGAACGAAGCGGCGTATCTGTTCCAGCTGTTTGCCCGGGAATACGGCACCAATAACTTCCCCGACTGCTCGAATATGTGTCATGAAGCCACCAGCGTCGGTTTGCCACGTTCGATAGGCATCGGCAAAGGCACCGTCTCGCTGGACGATTTCGACAAGACTGAGCTGGTGATCTCCATCGGCCATAACCCCGGCACCAACCATCCGCGCATGATGGGCACCCTTCATGAGCTGTCCCGGCGCAATGTGCCAATCATCGTTTTTAACCCGTTACGCGAGCGCGCGCTGGAACGTTTTGCGGATCCGCAGAGCGTGATTGAAATGGCGACCTACGGCTCCACGGATATCGCTTCAACCTATTTCCAGGTGAAGGCCGGGGGCGATGCCGCCGCGCTGAAAGGTCTTGCCAAACATCTGCTGGAAATGGAGGCCGAACGCGGCGGCGTGCTCGACCATGCCTTTATTGCGGAACACACCCAGGGCTTTGAGGCGTTTGCCGCGGATATCGCACAAACCCGCTGGGAGGATATTGAGCGCGAGTCGGGTCTGAGCCAGGCAGCGCTCAAAAAGGTAGCCGAGGCCTATGCGAAATCGAATGCCACCATCATTACCTACGGGATGGGGATTACCCAGCACAATAAAGGGACGGCCAATGTCCGCCTGATCGCTGACGTGCTGCTGCTGCGCGGCAATATTGGCAAACCCGGCGCGGGAATATGCCCGCTGCGCGGCCATTCAAACGTGCAGGGAAACCGCACCGTCGGGATTAGCGAGAAGCCCACACCGGCCTTCCTGAACCGTCTGAAGGAGGTGTTCGGTTTTGAGCCGCCATCTCACCATGGGCATGACGCGGTGCAGGCGACGCAGGCGATGATCGACGGCAGGGCAAAAGCGCTTATCTGCCTCGGCGGTAATTTTGCGGTGGCGATGCCCGACCATGAACGCGGTTTTCCGGCGATGGGCACTCTGGATCTGAGCGTCCACATCGGCACCAAGCTGAACCGTACGCATCTGCTGGTGGGTAAAGAGACGTTTATCCTGCCTTGTCTGGGTCGTACCGAGCTGGATATGCAGGCAACCGGCCGTCAGTCCATCACCGTTGAAGACTCGATGTCGATGGTGCATGCCTCTTCCGGCAAGCTGAAACCCGCCTCACCGTTGCTCCGGTCTGAACCGGCTATCGTCGCCGGTATGGCGAAAGCGACCCTGCCGGCCACGCGCGTGGACTGGATGACGCTGGTTGAGGATTACGACCGCATCCGCGATCTGATCGAGCAGACCATTCCAGGCTTTGAGCACTATAACGCGCGGATCCGCGTTCCCGGCGGTTTTCGGATGCCGCTGCCGCCAACGCAACGTATCTGGCCAACGGCGACGGGAAAAGCGATGTTCTCGGTATTCGACGGTGTTCACGAGAACGCCAGCGGTGAGGGTGAGCACGTTCTGCGCCTGATCACCCTGCGCAGTCACGACCAGTACAACACCACCATTTACGCCCTCGACGACCGCTATCGTGGCGTGTTTGGTCGCCGCGACGTGCTATTTATGAACGAAGAGGATATGGCGCAATCAGGGCTGGAACACGGCGACCGGGTGGATATCGAAACCGCCCTGCCCGGCAGCGTACAGCGTCTGGAAGACATCACCGTGGTGGCGTACAGCATCGCCCCGGGCTCTGTCGGCGCCTACTACCCGGAGGCCAACGTACTGGTCCCGCTCGATTATCTGGACAAGGACAGCGGTACGCCGTCTTATAAATCGGTTCCGGTTCGCATCACCCTGCGCTCAAAAGAGATCCGCATGCTGTAACGCCGTTTGCGCAGAGAAAAAGATGGATATTAAACAGTTAAAATATTTAATCGCACTCGACGAGACCCGGCACTTTGGTAAAGCGGCCTCCCAGTGCAACATCACCCAGCCGACCCTCTCCATGCGTATCCGCAGCCTGGAGGAGGAGCTGGGGCTGGTGCTGATTGTGCGCGGACAGCGCTTTGAAGGGTTCACACCGGAGGGGGAACGCATTCTCGCGTGGGCTCGCGCGCTGCTGGCCGCGCACGACGGGTTACAGGCGGAAGCGTCGCTGTGCAAAGGCCAGGTGGTGGGTGAATTACGCCTGGGGATGGTGCCGCTGGCGAGCGTGGATCCGATGATCTTCATTCGCCTGCTGACGCAAAAATACCCGGAGCTGACCTACAGCCTCTATTCCATGTCCTCGGCGCAGATTGCCGATGGCGTCAGCCGCAACCAGCTCGAACTGGGGATTTGCTACCTGAACAGCATCGACACCAGCCTGTTCGATATTATCCAGTTGCCCAAAACGAAGATGGGCCTGCTGCACGACACCCGCCATTTCCGGTTAAGCCAGGAGAGACTGACCTGGCCCGATCTGACGGCGTTTCCGCTGGGGTTTCTGACGAAGGGGATGCACTACCGGGCGCATATGGAGGCCAGCTTCCAGTCTGCCGGCATCGAACCGACGTCGGTGTTTGAAAGCGACTCCACGTACCAGATCATTCAGGCGGTTCAGAGCGGCGTGTGTTGTGCCGTGATGCCACTGAACAACGGGCTGGAAGAGTTGAACAGCCATTTCAGGATAGTCCCGATTGCCGACGCGGATATCGAGGCCCCTGTCGGCCTGATTATGCGCCGACAGAGACCCGTCTCCTCGCTGGCGCTGCGCTGCTTTAACGACGCGCAGGGGATTTTTCAGTCGGACAGTACGGCGTAAGCCTGACGCGTCACCACGCTAAAACCGCCGATCAACACCGCGTCGCACACCTCCCGGTGTGCTGGTGAACTCACCAGCGCGTGGAGCGCATCGCGAATGGCGTTCAGGGTTTCAGGCAAGGTGTGATGCGAGGTGATTAGCGGCAACCCAGGCGTCAGGGGGGTGCGGTCAATGACCGCCAGCCCCGCAAGCCGTTCCGGCTCGTGATGCTGGAGCAATGCCCAGGTAACGCAGTCGATGGCCGCGATATCCCCTGCCCCGCGTTTGACCTCAATCAGCGACTGGCGATGGCTGCCGCTAAAGGACGTTTGCGCGAAAAACGGGCCGTCCTTCACCAGGGGAGCCACTTTTTTTCGCAGCGCATGATAGCCGGACTGCGAGTCGGCCGAATTACAGACCGCCCGGCGTCCGCGAAAATCAGCCAGCGAGAGATGCCGATCCTCCGCACGCACCGCCAGCACGCTGCGGTACTGATACCCTTCACAACCGGGTGCCGTGTAGTGAAAACAGCCAACCACCTGCACGTCAGGGAGCCGCGTGACCAGCGGATAACCACAGGTCTGGCTGAGAATAAGCCCGGGCTGTTGCCAGTGCGTCAGCAGTTCAGACTCCGGCCAGTCCGGGTCACCCTCGACGGGCACACCGCGCGCGGCCAGCAAACCTTTTACCGTCCGCCTGAGCGCGCGGGTGTCAGCGCGATCTACCGCGTACATGGGAAACGCCAGCAGGTTACTCATACTTCTCCCCTTGTTGAGCTCCGGGATGAACGGTGACATCGACGGGCGCGGCCCAGAACTGACGTAACCATTCGCCATAGCCCCTGACGAGAAAACCGTGGTTTCGCTCCCGGTACGCCTCCCGGTTCTGCTGGTAGATACGCTTCAGCGCGTACCAGGGGACGCCAGGTAAATCATGGTGTACTGAATGGTAGTTGAGATTTAAAAACAGCATCCGCCAGAACAGCCCGGCCTCGTTGATGACGGAGCGCGCGAACGGGTCATCGGCCGCACGGTGTTCGTAAAACGATCGGACCTTGGTCAGCGCCAGCGCCGGATAACTGACCGCCAGCACAAACCAGACGGGGGAAAAACCGACGTGCGTCATCCAGGCGAAGAGTGCCGCCAGCAGCGTGATGTGAACCAGCCACATCGTCATCGCCCGAAGCTGTAGATAACGAAACGCCGCGACGGCGCTGCCCAGCGTCTGCAGAATATCCAGCAGCGGCGCCAGCAGCAGCCGTCCGGCAAAGGTGTTTCGGGCGCGGATCGCACGCTTCTGCCAGGGGGAAAAGCGCGCCCAGCTCTCCTCGGTAAAATAGTACGACTCCGGATCATCCACCGGATGGGTCAGGCTATCGTACCGGTGGTGGGCCAGATGAGAATCCCGGTACAGGCCATACGGGTACCACACCGCCAGCGGGAGCGTGCCAAACAGCTGGTTAAGCCAGGCAAAACGCGTGGGGTGTCCGTGGATCAGTTCATGCTGCAGGGACATGTACCAGGCGGTAAACCCTGTCAGCAGCAGCGTGGCGGGCAGCAGGCCGAGCGTTTGCCAGAACGCCAGCGTGGCAAACCAGCCCGCATAAATCGTCACGATCAACAGCCAGGTGGGCAGTTCGCTTCGCCACAGAAATCCCGATGCGAGATGGTGGATTTGATTGCGTTGTTGCGGATGTAAATAGAGGGAGCTTCGTTTACCCATTCCTTCAGACGCCGTTTCGCCAGAGACAGTGCCCTGACGATCGGGGATAACATCTGAAATCACAAACAACTTAAATCGCTTTGCTTTGCCAGAAACGTGCAGTGCGGGCACGCTTGACTTATTTTGTAATAAAGGTACTTTTCAGGACATGAAGAAGATCCTGATTATTGTTCCTGACGGCGGCATGCTGTTTGAATCTGCCGGTATCGCCGACATTCTGATGCAGGCCAACCGGCTGCACCCGGAAGGACCGGCGAAGCCCTGCTATCGCATCATCATTGCGACCACCCAACCGCACCAGGTGATCCACGGTCAGTCCGGCCTCAATCTGCTGGCGGACTATCGCCTGCCGGACCTGGATCCCCGTGAGCCGCTGGATACCATCATCATTACCGGTCGCGGGGTGAACGAGCAGGAAAGCCTCGCGGTGGTGGACTGGCTGCATCTCGCCGCGCCCCATGCGCGGCGGGTCGCCTCCATTTGCGGCGGCGCGATGCTGCTGGCCCAGAGCGGCTTGCTGGACGGTCGTCGCGCGACCACCCACTGGCGGCTGCTGGAGACCATGCAGGCTCAGTACCCGTCAATCCGGGTCGAAGGCGGCCCGCTGTATATTCAGGATGGGCCCGTCTGGACCTCCGGCGGGGTGAGTTCCGGGTTTGATCTGACCCTGGCGCTGGTGGAAGACGACTACGGATTTACCCTCGCCCGCGACGTGGCGCAGGATATGGTGATGTATCTGCGCCGCCCCGGAGGGCAGCTGCAGTTCAGTCGCTACAACCTGCAGCAGCCCGGTACATCGGGTCCGATAAGCGAGCTGCAGGCCTGGATGCTGCAGAACCTCACCGCCGACCTGTGTGTGGAAACTCTGGCTGAAAAAGCGGCGATGAGCCCGCGCAATTTCACCCGCGTGTTTACCCGTGAGACGGGCGTCTCGCCTGCCCGCTACGTGACCGAAGCGCGTCTGGCCGCGGCCCGCCAGCTGCTTGAGCAGACCAGCGATCCCCTTGAGCGCATTGCTGAACAAAGCGGGTTTGGCACCAGTATCAATTTGCGGCGCGTGTTCGAGAAACAGCTCCACCTCACCCCGGGCGAGTATCGCCAGCGATTTCACTGCCGGAAAATGGCGTAATCTGATCCTTTTTTGTCGTTTACGCCATCCCGCCTGACGCCTACAGTGACTCCAGACAACAGAGATAAGGAGTGCACCATGGTTAAGGTCGGTATTAACGGTTTCGGCCGTATCGGACGTAATTTCCTGCGCGCGGCGCTGGGCAACCCGGATCTGCAGATTGTGGCCATTAACGATCTGACGGACAGCAAGACCCTCGCCCATCTGCTGAAACATGACTCCCTGCTGGGGAAACTGCCCGCTCCCGTTGAAGCGGCCGACGGCGCGCTGCAGGTCGACGGGCAGAGGATCACCGTATTCAGCGAACGCGATCCGGCGAATATCCCGTGGCGTGATGTCGGCGTGGACGTGGTGATTGAGGCCACCGGCTTCTTTACGGAACGGGAAAAAGCGGCGGTACATATCACCCACGGTGGCGCAAAACGCGTCATTATCTCCGCCCCCGGAAAGAACGACGACCTGACGATTGTTATGGGCGTCAATCATGACCAGTACGATCCCGCCCGGCACGTTGTGGTGAGTAACGGGAGTTGCACCACCAACGGTCTGGCACCGGCGGCTCAGGTGCTGCATCAGCAGTTCGGGATTGAGCATGGCCTGATGAACACGACGCATGCCTACACCAACAGCCAGGCGCTGCACGACCAGCCAGAGAAGGATCTGCGCGGCGCGCGCGCGGCGGCGCTGTCGATTGTGCCTTATTCCAGCGGCGCGGCGAAAGCGCTGGGGAAAGTGATCCCCTCCCTGGACGGTAAGCTGACCGGGTATTCCCTGCGCGTGCCGGTTCCGGTGGTGTCGATTGTCGACTTAACGGTGACGCTGAGCCGTAACGTGACCGTCGAAGAGGTAAATGAGGCCTTCCGCCACGCGGCCGCCAGTGGCCCGCTGAAAGGTATTCTGGGGTACAGCGATGAACCGCTGGTCTCCAGTGATTACCAGGGTGATCCGCGCTCCTCAATTATTGACGGGCTTTCCACGCTGGTGATTGGCGGGAATATGGTGAAAATCCTCGCGTGGTATGACAACGAATGGGGATTCTCAAACCGTCTGGTGGATCTGGCGGTGTGGATGGATAAGAAAGGGTTGTAATACCTGCATTAATCCCGGGTGGCGCTTGCGCTTACCCGGCCTACATATTATGTCATTATTCAAAATATCTCTCCCCCCCTCGCAGAATTAATAAATTAAGATTATCCTAAGCCTATTCAACGGCTGCTAATTCATCACATCAATTATAAAAAAGCATCCATTGACTTAGAAAATAGGTTAGTGGATATTCTTTATTTTACTTTTAAAAATGCGAGTGCGATCGCTGTCCACAGGTGACAACGTAGCCCATGATAAACTCTGTACACAACAGGGACAGGCTATGTATTACAGTAAATCGATTATCGAAAAAATAGGGTCCGATAAAGAACTTGCTTTAAGGCTTGATCGCGCCATAGCTGGAGTGAGAGACGGAGCTATTGAATATTTAAATAATCTTGGCGATGCTACAACACGCTTACTCTATTATACGTCTTGCTTCACGGATAATTACCAGGATGTATGTAAGCGATTAGGTTATGAAGATTTAAGGTTTTTAGCAGGAGTAGCACAACTCGTTAAGCATAGAGATATAATTTTTAGAATGGTTAGGATTTATATTGAAACGATACTTCATAACAAATCCAATAGCCAAAGAAAAAGCATTCTTGAAAGTATAATACCATTTACAACAAACTACTCAGTAAAGCAGGTCTCTAAAAATGGGTTGATTTATGCCGTCACGTCATACATCTGTTATGGTAATAACATGAACGCGGCCGTACAAAGTGCATTTGTGAAAAAGATTGGTTGGGGCACAGGAGGTGTAATTAGCGTATTAAACCTTTACGCTATAGTCCAGCATGCGGCAGACAGCGCAAATACACTGAAAAAATTCCAACCGTTGTTTTACCATGCGCTGTATGTTGAAAAGCTGGAAATGATGTATTTTCTTATTGAACCCGTGATAATGAAGACCGGATATCTTAACTTAAACACTGCATCCGATGGTGAAATTGCTGATGCGATAAATAAAATGATGCGATAATGTGGGAATCTATAAAAGAATTTTTGATGCAATTTTTAAAAAGTTTTTTAAAAGATATTATGGATGATTTTTTTTGGTATGGCACTGGAATATTCGCTGTCATTCTAGGTGCTGTCGCAGTGAGTTTTATAGAAGATGAAGAAATTGCACTAAGGATTTTTGGGATTATTTTATTAGTTGTTTACTTCATTGCATTTCGCTACAAAAACAAAGGGTAAATAAATGTCTACACCAGCACATATATGGCTCACAGATGAAAATAACGCCCCGATTACAGGGGAGTGTTTAATGCCTACGAGATTGGGCTCTACCGAACTAAAATCGTTTAACCACTCTGTGTGGATCCCCACCGATTCCAACACAGGAAAACTGACAGGAACACGACTTCATGTGCCAATTACCTTTGAAAAAGAAATAGATCGCATCACACCCTATCTATTTCGTGCCGTCTGTACAGGTAAAATCTTCAAAACAGCATTAATCAAAATGTATAAGATTAATGACGCCGGGATCGAGCGTGAATATTTCAATATCATTCTGGAAAATGTCAAGATAACAAGAATCTCCCCTTTACTGCACCCGTTAGGTATCGCAAGTGCTCATATGGAAGAAGTCGAACTGCGATATGAATCAATCGAATGGAAATATTGTGACGGAAATATAGTGTTTAAAGACACCTGGAATGAAAGAGCGACTGCCTAGAATAATGGATATCTATAAATACCCTCTCCCGAAGGAGAGGGAAAAAATCACTCCGCCTTAACTTTCACGCCCATAAATACAATCACCATCGCCGTCACCAGCAGGAAACCGCTGCCGGCGAAGACGCCTGTGGCACCGTTGAGATCAAACACCGCCCCGCCGCCGGCAGCGCCAGCGCTTATCGCCAGCTGGATTGAGGCCACCAGCAGCCCACCCGCACTTTCGGCTTCATCCGGTACGGTGGTGGCGAGCCAGGTTGACCAGCCCACCGGAACCAGACCAAAGGCAAAGCCCCACAGCGCAACCAGTAAGCCGTCCAGCATGGCCAGATGACCAAACGCCACCATGGTCAGCGCCAGTACGCCCATGGCGAACGGCACCAGCGCGAGCGTCAGATGCAGATTGCGTGACAGTAAATGCCCGGCAACCGACGTTCCCACAAAGTTGGCGATACCAAAGCCCAGCAGGATCAGCGAGATACTCTCCACGCCCACCTGACCAACCGTTTCCAGGAATGGACGCAGGTAGGTAAAGAAGGCAAAGTGGCCGCTGAAGATCAGGATGGTCGCCAGCATGCCGCCGATCATCCCCGGACGACGCAGCACGCGGAACAGCGTCCCAAGACTGCCGCTGCTCTCAGGTTTCATAGAGGGCAGCACCCACAGCTGCCACAGCAGCGCCAGCATGCTCGGCAGAATGCAGAGAATAAACACGTTGCGCCAGCCAATCAGGCTGCCAAGATAGCTGCCCAGCGGCGCCGCGACCACCGTGGCAATCGATACGCTGGAGAAGATCACCGCCAGCGCCTTCGGCACTTTATCGGCAGGAACCAGACGCATCGTCGTGGCCGTCGACATCGCCCAGAATCCCCCGATGGCAATCCCTAACAGCAGGCGTCCCATCAGCAGAACGTGCAGCGTGGGCGCAAAGGCTACCAGCAGACTGGAGATGATTTGCAGCACCGAGAAAAACATCAGCACCCAGCGGCGGTCGATACTCTTGGTCGCCGGAGTAATCAGCAACCCGGTGACCAGCGCCACCAGCGCGGTGGCGGTTACCGCCTGCCCGGCCATCCCCTCGGTGACGCCCAGGCTTGCGGCCATCGGCGTTAACAAACTGGCGGGCAGAAATTCTGCCGTGATCAAACCAAACACCCCCAGCCCCAGTGAATAGACGGCCCGCCAGGCGGGTTTTGCAGGCGCAACAGCCTCTCTCGCCGCGACACATGAACTCATCTGTTGATCTCCCGTTATGAAAATGTGACAACTGTCGCAAAAGCATAGAGGGTTCACCGTGGACGATCTATGACATATAATCTCCACTTATTGATTATTCGTCCGGAGTTTTGCCATGACCGCTCAGTCCCCCGATCTGATCAGCGAACTTTTGCACGGCATGCGCTTGTCGGGCGTGAAATATCGTCGCATTGAAGCCAGCGCGCCGTTCGGAGTGGCGTTCAACCAGGCCCCCGGCCGAGCGCAGTTTCATTTCGTCAGCCGCGGCAGCGCCCTGCTGCGTATGGAGAGTGGCGCAACGTTCACCTTAAGCAGCGGTGATGCCCTCTTTATTCCGAATGGCGACGCACACGCCCTGCTGTCGGACGAACAGGCCACCCTCACCCCGGTCACCGCGTTTCCCAGCGAGCCCATCTGCAGCTCAGTTTGCGCGATCACCTGCGAGCCGTGTCCGGACAGCGAGAACACCATCATCTTTAGCGGCTGTATGGATTTTGAACTGGGCGGGATGCAGCCGCTGATCAAAGCGATGCCGGAGGTGATGATGGTCAGCCGACTGATGTCCACGTGGCCGGAGATCCATCCGCTGCTGGCGGCGATGGAGCGTGAATCCCTGACGCGTCAGGCCGGTTTCGCCGGGATCCTCGCGCGTCTGGCCGACGTGGTGGCGGCATTAATCGTGCGCGGCTGGGTGGAAGGCGGCTGCGGGAAAGCCACCGGCTGGGTGCAGGTCCTGCGCGACCCGCGTCTGAGCCGGGCGATCTACGCCATGCACCAGCAGCCGGGGCTGAACTGGAGCGTGGCGGATCTGGCGAAAGAAGCCGGCACCTCCCGCTCCGTGTTTGCAGAACGCTTTCTTGCGGCGACGGGAACCACGCCGGCCAGATATCTCAGCGAGCTGAGAATGCGGCTGGCCATTCAGTATATTCGCCATGAGAACCAGCCCATTGAAACGGTGGCGCTGCGGCTGGGGTATGGATCGCTCGCGGCGTTCAGCCGGGCGTTTAAGCGGATTATCGGCCATGCGCCGGGGATACTGCGGGAAGCCAGCCAGACCCCGGAAGAGGCCTGACCGGCGTACGGCATCAGAAATAGTATTTAAAGCGCACGCGTCCGCCGTAGCGATCGTCGCTTCGGTCATCGCCATCGTTCGGATGCGCTTCCACCCAGGAAGCATACGCGCCAAGATAGATGTTGAAATTCTTCATCTGCATCACGTTAGGGATCAGGTATGACGCATGAATGGTGTGAATATCATAATCCCCGGGATCGGTCACCCAGCAGTCGCCGTCGCAGTCCGCGTCGAAGTTTGCGGTGTTGAAATTGTCGATCTGGTTATGCGCGTAGATATAGCCCAGTTCGAAATTGCGCCATAAGCCATTCACGCCCGCGGTGAAATCCGTCTCATCCGTGGCATCCATGTAGGCGGTATTCAGATTCGCCACGATCCCGTCATCCGGATCGGTTTTTTGCCCGTTCCAGGTCAGGGTGAAACCGTAGCCGGTGCGCTCAGACTGGTCTATCCATTTTCCTGACGCATCACGGTAGCCATAGGCGTTGTTGACGAGGTTGCTCTCCATCGCGATGGCCGTCGAGAAGTTCCCTTCCTGCCAGGCAATGACCGGCCGGACATAGGCGACGTTTTTATCGTTATCCAGGTCCACACCGTGATACTGCTGGTCCACAAACAGCGAACTGCCATCTTCCAGCAGGGTGTTAACCTCGAGATACCAGTTACCCAGCGTTTTGCTGAGCAGGAAGTTACCGCCGCTGTCGCTACGCCCGCGCCCCTCTTTCATCATGTAGATGTAGCCGTAGCCATCGCTGTAGAGATCGTTGGCGGTGTTGCCGGAATATTCAACGAAGGTATCCTGATTAAGCGGGAACATGTCATAGGCTTCGAAGCGGCCCACTTTCACCTTCCAGTCGTTTTCTGTGCCAAAGAAGAAAACGGCATCATCGAGGTTCATTTTGCCCGTTAAGTCAGCCAGCGGCTGCACGGAGAAGCCGGTGAAATTGCCGTTTGCCATCCGTTTATAGCCGTCAAAACCTAACAGCAGACGCCCGTTAATATCCCAGCGTTCATGGCTGCCGGGCGCCCAGTCTTTGTTGGCCGTCGTTTTCATGGAGGTTAAACTGCCGGTCTTGCTGGCTGCGTCCATATTAAATTCAACGTCGCCATAAAACTTAATATCACCGTAGCCGGATAACGTCAGCTTCGGTGCCGCTTGTGCTGTCGCAGGCTCCGTCGCTTCCACCACAACAGGATTTGCGACCGCGACCGTTTGCTGCTGTTTTTCCAGTACCTGAATTTGTGCCTCCGCCTTTGCCGCCCGGCTTTCGGCTTTTTCGAGACGCGCCTCCAGTTGCGCCAGTTTATCTTCCAGACGCTGGGTATCGTTTGCTGCCATTGCTCCGGTAGTACAAAACGCACTGACAATGAGTGCAAGGGTTTTCACTTTCATCGACTCCATCCTCGTGAGTTAATCATTATTTCCTGACGGACACAGAGAACCTCACCGATAATTCGCATGAATTATCGGCTTACTACTGAAAGCATTATGAGTTAGCGAATTCGCCTTTATTTAAATCATTCACCACGCCATTCATGACGTTTTCCGTTAATTTATAAAACTTAATGGAGAATGCAGTGAGTAAATAAAAGAGAGAGGGAATCAAGGTAAACAGCAGAATGACGCCCTGAACGGCGGATTCCGATTGTACCGTGCTGCTGGATTCATAATTGTACCAGGCCAGTACCCAGCCCAGAATAGCACCGCCGACCGCCACCCCTAATTTAATGACGAATATATTGGCCGCAACATTCATACCTGTAATTCGACGCTGGGTTTTCCATTCACCGTAATTATTTGCATCGGTGATCATCGACCACTGCAGCGCACCGTTACCGCCCTGAACAATCTGAATAAGAATGTGGGCAATTAAGGGAATAACCCAAAATTCCAGCGGCAGCCAGAAACAGGCCACGCCTAACACCGCATTCAGAATATTGATCCAGAACGAGAGTTTGACCTTGCAAAAACGGGTGCCAAATGGCTGTGCCAGTACGGAGCCCAACATCGAGGCCAGCATCCCGCCCAGCATAAAGTACGAGATGATGTCGGCTCCTTTGTTCAGAACGGTATTAACGTAATAGACCACCGCGCCGCCGCGGATCACCACCGCTACCAGCATCATAAAGTTGTAGATGGAGAGAATGCGCCACTGATCGTTACGAAAGAGGATCTTAACGTCACGGGCAATGTTGAGATTCTCTTCTTTGATAGGCTGCACGCGCTCTTTGGTGGTGACAAAACAGACGATAAACATCAGGCAGCCGATCGCGCCGAAGAGCGCCATCGCCACCTGAATACCTGTTGCTCTGTCGCCCGGGTAGAGGTAATCAGCCAGGGGCAGAATGAGGGCGGTGCCAAGCGCCCCGCCAATCGGGGTGATGGCAAAACGCCAGGACTGCAAAGAGAGGTTTTCGCGTGGGTCGGACGTTAACGCCGCCCCCAGGGAGCAATACGGGATATTAATGGCGGTATACATCAGGGTCATAAATATATATGCGCCGACGGCATAATAAATTTTTCCGGTTTCGGTAAAATCCGGAATGGAATAAACCAGCACGCAACTCACCGCAAAAGGAACGCATATTGCCAGCAGCCAGGGCCGAAAACGGCCCCAGCGCGTGGAGGTTGCATCAGCAATTGCGCCCATAATCGGGTCGGTAATCGCATCTAATAAACGCACCAGAAGAAACATGGTTCCCATGACGGCCGGGGGTAATCCATAGATATCCGTATAGTAATACGCCAGAATGGCCACCGATGAGTCAAATACAATATGACTCGCTGCATCGCCCAGGCTATAGCCTATTTTCTCTTTGACCGGAATTTTCTCTGCAATTGACATCGCGTGACTCCTCATTTATGAAACCGGTTTCTTTCGTAGCGACAATTTCGCCTGAGAGCCATGCGGCGATCCATTATGTTTTTTCACCTCGAACTTATGTTTTTTGCTTTATGTGATCGTGATAATTAAAAGAAAGCGTTCATCGGACACATTCTGTGCAACGGATCGCACTTTATTTTCTGTGCCGTTAGATATTCACAAAATCAATATTCCAGCGCGTCATACCGGGCATGAAACGCAACGGTAAATAGTCTGGATTTGTGCAAAATGCGATGTTCGGCACGCGAAGCGCGTCATATTCGACTAAGGTTTTCTGGTGATTGATGACAGCGTAACTGCTGCTCAGTGAAATAAGGAGAAGCACCAATGATAATCCCACAAAAGCTGCGCCCTCGCCTCTTACCTGTGGTTCTGGGCAGTGCGCTGCTCGCGGTGGCCGCTTCTGGCTACGCGGAAGAGATGAACGCAGGCCAGACGAATTCACCGGATATTTTGCTCGGGCCCCTCTTCAGCGACGTTCAGAGCGCCAAACTCTTTCCCGATCAAAAAACCTTTGCCGACGCGGTGCCAAACAGCGATCCCCTGACAATCCTTGCCGACTACCGTATGCAACGTCGTCAGTCCGGGTTTGACTTACGCCATTTCGTCGAGGTGAACTTTACGCTGCCGGGTGAAGGAGAAAAATATGTTCCGCCCGCAGGACAAAGTTTACGTGAGCACATTGACGATCTCTGGCCGGTGCTGACGCGCACCACCGACAAAGCCAGCAATAAATGGGATTCCCTTCTGCCGTTACCGAAGCCGTACGTTGTGCCTGGCGGACGTTTCCGTGAGGTCTACTACTGGGACAGCTATTTCACCATGCTGGGCCTGGCGGAGAGCGACCACTGGGACAAAATCAGCGATATGGTGGACAACTTTGCGTATGAAATTGACACTTTCGGGCATATTCCCAACGGCAACCGCAGCTATTACCTGAGCCGCTCCCAGCCGCCGTTCTTCTCGCTGATGGTTGAACTGCTGGCGACCCACGACAGCGATGCGCTGAAGAAATATCGTCCGCAGATTGAAAAAGAGTATGCCTACTGGATGGATGGCGTTGACGCCCTGCAACCCGGGCAAGCCAACAAACGCGTGGTGAAGCTGGATGATGGCGCTATCCTCAATCGCTACTGGGATGACCGCGATACGCCGCGCCCGGAATCCTGGCTTGATGATGTGAATACCGCCAAAAGTAACCCGAACCGTCCTGCGACCGAGATCTACCGTGATTTGCGTTCCGCTGCGGCCTCGGGCTGGGACTTTAGCTCCCGCTGGATGGATGACCCGCAAAAGCTCGCCACTATCCGGACCACCAGCATCGTGCCCGTGGATCTGAACGCCCTGATGTTCAAAATGGAAAAACTTCTGGCCCGGGCAAGCCAGGAGAGTGGCGATGCCGCCAGCGCAAGCAAATATGAGGCGCTGGCAACGGCACGCCAGAAAGCCATCGAGAGCCACCTGTGGAATGATAAAGAGGGCTGGTACGCTGATTACGATCTGAAGAGCAAAAAGGTACGTAATCAGCTCACCGCCGCGGCCCTGTTCCCGCTTTACGTGAAGGCCGCGGCGCAGGATCGTGCCGATAAAGTCGCAGCGGCAACCTCATCGCGCCTGCTACAACCGGGTGGGATTGCGACCACCACCGTCAACAGCGGCCAGCAGTGGGATGCACCAAACGGCTGGGCTCCGCTACAGTGGGTGGCCACGGAAGGATTGCAGAATTACGGACAAGATAAGGTCGCGATGGACGTGACCTGGCGCTTCCTGAAGAACGTTCAGCATACGTACGACCGTGAAAAGAAACTGGTCGAGAAGTATGACGTGTCGACTACCGGTACTGGCGGCGGCGGTGGAGAGTATCCGCTTCAGGATGGCTTCGGCTGGAGCAACGGCGTGACGCTGAAGATGCTGGACCTGGTATGCCCGAAAGAGAAACCGTGCGACAGCGTGCCGGAGAACCGGCCTGCAGCGAATGACGAGGTTGCGCCAGCAAAAGCTACGGCGCAGTAACGTGTATTGCCGGGTGGCGGCTACGCCGCCCGGCCTACATTTTGCCCTCAAAGGGCTTTGCTCAGAAACTGTAACTCGCCCCTAACTGATACGTCCGGTCACGCCCAATCCAGCAGTTTGTTGCGTCGTAACAGGTAAGCGTCTCTTTGTTGGTGATGTTCTGCGCGCTGGCTTTAAGCGTTAGCCCTGCAAGCGACGGCAGGATTTCGCCCATCCGGTAAGAGGCCGACAGATCGTACTGCGTGGTCCCGCCCAGTTTACCCGCATCGTTAGCTGGTGAAATCTCCATGGAGCCAGTGTAACGCGCCCCCGCACCCAGCATGAGCCCTTTCAGCGGCGTGTTTTCAAAGGTGTAATCTCCCCAGAGGTTAAAAGCATTCTCCGGCACCTGCGTCGGCCGTTTGCCCTGGTACTTATCATCTTCGGTATTGATTGCGTGGGTGTAAGCATAGTTGGCAATGAGCGTCAGATTATCCGTCGGACGGCTGACGACCGAGAGCTCTGCCCCTTTGGATTCCACCTCACCGGTCTGGCTGTAATTCAGGAACCCCGGATCGGAGGTGACGACATTTTTCTGACGGATGTTAAACACCGACGCCGTCAGGGTGGTGGCATAATCGGCCAGCAGGTATTTCACCCCACCTTCCACCTGTTTGCTGGTGGTCGGTTTCACCTCTTTCGCCGTGAGCGTTCCCTTTGGCGACACTGGCGCAAAACCTTCGGAATAGCTGATAAACGGTGAAATTCCGTTGTCGAAAGCGTAAAGCGCGCCCAGACGTTTAGTGACGCGATCCTGGGATACCCATGCCTTGTCGCCGTTCTGCAGGTAATTGGTGGTAACGGAGCGATAATCATCGTAGCGCAGGCTGGCCAGCAGATTTAAGCCGCCAAACGCGACCTGATCCTGCAGGTAATAGCCGTTCTGCTGATAGCTCAGACGGTTTTTCTGGGCGGTATAAAGCCCCAGCGCGTTTTCATGGATCTGCGAATAGTCAGGATCGCGCATATCGATACCCGGCGTGGCCGCCGCATACCGGTAGTGGAAGTGGGAGTTCAGCTTCTGATAGTCAAACCCGGCCAGCAAGTGATGTTCCCAGTCGCCCAGCGCCACGGTTTTGGTGACCTGGTTATCGATATTGAAGCTCTGCAGATCTTCATCCGTGGTATAGGCAAAGCGGTTGAGCTGATAGACCTCGCTTCCCGTGCCCGTTGCATAGACGCTGCGCTGATGCGTGTCGACGTCGAAATAGCGTGCCTTCTGGTTAAAGCCCCAGCCGCTGTCAAACGCGTGTTCAAAGCTGTAGCCCAGCATCCATTGCCGCTGCTTAAACCCGCTCCACTCATCGCCGGCGTAATCGCGCTTGCCCGCGTATTTCGAGCGCAGGTAAGAGAGCGGCAGCGGGTTCGATGGGGTCAGACCTGGGCTGTTCTGCGCCAGCGCATCCACGGTGAGGCGGGTTTTGCTGTCGGGCTGCCAGGTGACAGACGGGGCAACGAGATAATTTTCATAGCGGCTGGTGTGCGGCTGATCGTCATTTTCCGTCGCTTTGCCCAGCAGACGGTAGTTCCAGTCGCTGCCGGCAATCTGCCCGGTTGAGTCAAGATAACCCTCTTTCAGATTGCGGTTGCCGGTGTTGAAGCCGAACTCGGTTCGGGCTTCCCGCTGCGGCTTTTTACTTTGAATATTCACCAGCCCGCCCGGCGAGGCGCCGCCGTAGAGCACCGATGAAGGGCCTTTCAAAATATCCACGCTGTCAATCAACAGCGGATCGATACGGGCCTGAGTATTGCCGGTCACGTTGTAGGGCAACTGCAGCCCGTTGTAGAACTCCTGGTCGACGGTAAAGCCACGAATTTTATATTCGCTCAAATAGGAGGTATTCCCCCGCACCTCCGTCGAGACGCCCGGCGCATAGCGCAGAATTTCATTCACCGAATTCGCGTGACGCTTTTCAATTTCCGGGGCAGAGAGGGTCGTGATGACCTGCGGCGTTTTACTTTCTGCCACGGCCGATTTCGTGGCACTGTTTGTCCAGGTTGGCAGCGCGCTGCCCTGCTCTGAGCCCGTGACGACGATGGTTGATTCTTCGGCGAACGCCTGAACCTGTAATGCCAGCGTGATAGCGCCCGCCAGGGCGCATAGCGTAAAACGTGAGGTATGCATAATGTCGTCTTGTTGTTGAATGCAATTCGGAACGACAATTATTATCATTTAGATTAACAAATCAATATTCAGGCAAAAAAAACGGCCCTCCGCAGAGAGCCGTTTCCGTTAATTTATGCTCGTCGCAGTAACCTGAATATGCCCAGCACCACAATGGCGCCCACAACAGCGACCAGAAAACTGTGCAGGTCAAAACCACTTATGTTGCCGCCAAAGCCAAACATCGTCGCCAGCCAGCCGCCCACAACCGCACCAACGACCCCGAGTACGCAGGTCAAAATAAAGCCGCCGCCGTCGTTTCCCGGCATGATCAATTTCGCGATAGCGCCAGCAATAAGACCGAAGATAATCCAGGCGATGATACCCATAGCGATGCCCTCTTGCAGGTTTAACGCATGCGCAGAAAACCTTCTGCGCAGCTAACTTAAGTATAGGTTATCGCCAGAAAACCATTTTCTTCTCACCGACTTATCTTTGCTGAAGCCGAAAAAAAACTCACCGGTTTGTATTAAGTTTCATTGCGGCGTGCCGATAACGCTAAGACAGTCTGTCATTTATCAAGGAGCCATCCGGCGTGAGTCATTACAGTGAGCAGTTCCTCAAGCAAAATCCGCTGGCTGTATTAGGGGTATTACGCGACCTGCAAAAAGGCGAAGTGCCGCTGCGCATCAGCTGGTCGAATAATCAGTTCATCAGCAAGATCCTGGACGCCTCGCAGGAGCGGCTGGTGATTGATTTAGGCAGTCAGGAGTATGAAAACCGTGCGGCGCTGAAAGCAGAGAATCTCGCGGTGATGGCCGAAACCCAGGGAGCTAAAGTGGAGTTTGTCCTGTCGCGACTGGAACTGCGCGAATACCAGGGACTTCCGGCCTTTGTGACCCCGCTTCCCTCCAATCTCTGGTTTGTTCAGCGTCGTGAATATTTCCGCATCAACGCCCCGCTTCATCCCGCCTATTTTTGTAAGGCCAAAATGCCGGACAAAAAAGAGATCCGCTTCCGTCTCTTCGATCTGTCGCTCGGCGGTATGGGCGCACTGATGGATACGCCGAAACCTGACGGACTGGTAGAAGGCATGCGGTTTACACAAATCGAACTGGATATGGGTGGCTGGGGCCGTTTTTATTTCGACGCGCAGTTGATTGCTATCAGCGATCGCACCGTTGTGGACAGCAAAAATGAAACCATCACCACCCCGCGTCTGAGTTTCCGTTTCCTCAACGTCGGCCCCGGTGCAGAGCGTGAGCTGCAGCGCATTATCTACTCACTGGAGCGAGAGGCGCGGGAGCGCGCCAATAAAATTCTGTAAGGAAAATCGGGCAGCGTGACCGCCGCCCGTCTGCGGCATTACATGGCATCCATCGCTTTCTGTACTTTCCAGATATAACGAGGCGCCTGTGGTGCCGGATGATTTTTCACCACATGCTCAAAGAATTCGTCTTTGTCCATGCCGTTAATCTCTTCTATTGCCTCTTTGCGGTCTGATGAGAAGGTCCTGAGCAACGCGCCGGCACCGTTGACGTAAGAGACCACCAGCGCGTACTGCATCACATCCGGATCCTCAATGCCCTTCAGCACGCCATGTTCCATAATGCTCAGATAGGCTGTGCCCATTGAAATGTTGCGCTCCGGGTTCTTCAGCTCGCTGGTTGACGGCTGGCCGCTCCAGCCCATATAGCGGTACACTTCTCTCCCCGCCGTTGACGCTTTAAGCTGCATCAGCCCTACCGCGTTGGACTTGCTGACAAGCGTGGGGTTACCTCCGGACTCCACCGCAATAATCGCCGTGATCAGACGCGGGCTGACGCCCCAGGCCTTCCCGGCTTGTTCACTGATCGGCATCCACTGCATCGCCCGCTTCACCGGCACTTCCGGGTTCCACGGCGGATTTTGATAATCATGCTTTGAACTACAGCCAGCGAGCAACACAATCAAAAAAGCAAACCATCTTAATTTCACGTCATCTATCCTTATAGCCGGTCATCGCGGTGCGCCGCCCTTGAAGCAGGCAGCGTATAAGCGGCATGATATAGACAATTAGTTTCTCATTCAGCAAGGAATTGCCATGTCTCAGTTTCATCTCATCGCGCCATCCGGCTACTGCATTAACCAGGACGCGGCACAGCGGGGCGTTCAGCGTTTGCTGGAGTCCGGCCATCAGGTAGAAAATCAGACGATTATCCCCCGCCGCCAGCAGCGTTTTGCCGGCACGGAGGCGCAGAGGCTGAATGATATCAACAACCTGGTGAACCTGAAGGGTGCAAACCAGATCGTTCTGGCGGTACGCGGCGGATATGGCGCGAGCCGTCTGCTGGAGAGTATTGACTGGCAGGGCCTGGCGCAGCGTCAGCAGCAGGATCCGCTGCTGATCTGCGGCCACAGCGATTTCACCGTCATCCAGCTTGGGCTGCTGGCGCTGCATAACGTCATTACCTTCAGCGGCCCGATGCTGGCCGGTAACCTCGGCGCGCCGGAGCTGGACGCGTTTACCATGGACCATTTCTGGCGCGCGCTGCGTAATCCGACCTACAGCGTGGAGTGGCAAGGCAATGGACCGCACTGGGAGTGTGAAGGCCAGCTCTGGGGCGGCAATCTGGCGATGCTGGTCTCGCTCATTGGCACGCCGTGGCTGCCGCACATCGAAGATGGCATTCTGGTGCTGGAAGATATCAACGAACATCCGTTCCGCGTCGAGCGCATGCTGTTGCAGCTTTATCATGCCGGTATTCTTGAGCGCCAGTCCGCCATTATTCTGGGCAGCTTTAGCGGCTCTGCGCCTAATGATTATGACGCGGGTTACACCCTTGAGACCATGATCGACTTTGTTCGCTCGCGGCTGGATATTCCGGTCATTACCGGTCTGGATTTCGGTCATGAGCAGCAAACCGTCACCCTGCCGCTGGGGGCGCACGCCTCCCTGATTCATAATGATTCGGGCAGCCGGCTCACCCTCAGCGGCCATCCTGTCATAAAGGCATAAAAAAGCCGTCAAACCCGCTTAATAAAACGCTGTTGCCGTGGTTAATATGTTAGGGTTTTAGTAACAGCGTTAACATTGAGGTGGGAGTAAGAGAACATTGGATGCCGCAGCGATAATCAGTCTTTTCATTCTGGGTTCGGTCCTTGTAACCAGCAGTATTTTATTAAGTTCATTTTCATCGCGTCTCGGCATACCTATTCTTGTTATTTTCCTTGCCATCGGCATGCTGGCTGGCATTGATGGCATCGGTGGTATTCCTTTCGATAACTACCCTTTCGCCTATATGGTGAGTAACCTTGCGCTGGCCGTGATCCTGCTTGACGGCGGGATGCGCACCCAGGCGAGCTCCTTCCGCGTGGCCTTAGGGCCTGCACTGTCGCTGGCAACCGTCGGTGTGTTGATAACCTCAGGCCTCACCGGGATGATGGCCGCCTGGCTTTTCCATCTCAATATCATGGAAGGACTGTTGATTGGCGCTATCGTCGGCTCAACCGATGCGGCAGCCGTGTTCTCCCTGCTCGGTGGTAAAGGGCTTAACGAACGCGTGGGCTCCACGCTTGAGATTGAATCCGGCAGTAACGATCCGATGGCGGTGTTTCTCACCATCACGCTTATCGAGATGATTCAGCAGCACGAAAGCGGGCTGAGCTGGATGTTTGCGTGGCATATCCTGCAGCAGTTCGGCCTGGGGATACTCATCGGCCTGGCGGGAGGGTATCTGTTACAGCAGACCATCAACCGCATATCGCTGCCGCTGGGGCTCTACCCGCTGCTGGCGCTGAGCGGCGGCATTCTTATTTTCGCCGTCACCACAGCGCTGGACGGTAGCGGCATTCTCGCCGTTTATCTGTGCGGGTTCCTGATGGGCAACCGCCCTATCCGCAACCGTCATGCCATTTTGCAGAACTTCGACGGCCTGGCCTGGCTGGCGCAGATCGGCATGTTCCTGGTGCTGGGGCTTCTGGTGACGCCCTCGGACCTGCTTCCCATCGCCATTCCGGCGCTGCTGCTGTCGGCGTGGATGATCTTCTTCGCCCGTCCGCTGTCGGTGTTTGCGGGGCTGCTGCCGTTTCGCGGCTTCAACCTGCGCGAGCGCGTCTTTATCAGCTGGGTGGGCCTGCGCGGCGCGGTGCCGATTATCCTTGCCGTCTTCCCGATGATGGCCGGTCTGGATAACGCCCGGCTGTTCTTTAACGTGGCGTTCTTCGTGGTGCTGATTTCGCTGCTCTTCCAGGGAACGTCCCTCGGGTGGGCGGCGAAAAAAGCCAAAGTGGTGGTACCGCCTGTGGGCTGGCCGGTGTCCCGCGTCGGGCTGGACATCCACCCGGAAAACCCGTGGGAACAGTTTGTCTATCAGCTCAGCGCCGACAAATGGTGCGTGGGTGCCTCACTGCGCGATTTGCACATGCCCGCCGACACGCGGATTGCCGCCCTGTTCCGCGATAATGTCCTGCTGCACCCGACCGGCAGCACCCGTCTGCGCGAAGGGGACATTCTGTGCGTGATAGGCCGCGAGCGCGACCTGCCCGCGCTGGGCAAGCTGTTCAGCCAGTCGCCGCCGGTGGCGCTGGACCAGCGTTTCTTCGGCGATTTTATTCTGGAAGCCAGCGCCAAATTTGCGGATGTGGCCCTGATTTACGGTCTGGATGAGGGGGCTGAAGACGGTGATAACCAGCAAACGCTGGGCGAAATCATCCAGCAGCGGCTTGGCGCGGCCCCGGTAGTGGGTGACCAGGTGGAGTTTGCCGGGATGATCTGGACAGTTGCCGAAAAAGAAGATAACGCGGTACGGAAAGTCGGCTTGAGGCCGAGGGAAGAGGACGTGGAGTAGTTTTTTTGCCGGGTGACGGCTTCGCCTTACCCGGCCTACAAAACCCTCGAACGTAGGCCGGGTAAGCGTTAGCGCCACCCGGCGAACTCAAGTTACACCGTCACAACAGGCACTCGCGGTGCCAGCGCGCACATCAGTTCATACCCTACAGTCCCCGCCGCGGCGGCCACGTCATCAATTTTGATTTCGTTACCCCACAGCTCGACCGGTGAACCGATGCCCGCCTGCGGGCATGGCGTCAGGTCAACGGCCAGCATATCCATCGATACGGTGCCCACCGTTCCCGTGCGGACGCCATCCACCCATACCGGCGTCCCGGTCGGGGCGATGCGCGGATAGCCGTCAGCATAGCCGCCTGCCACAATACCAATCCGCTGCTCACCCGTCGCCCGGTAGCGGCTGCCGTAGCCCACCGTGTCGCCGGCCTTCAGCGTCTGCACGCCAATGATTTCACTGCGCAACGTCATCACCGGCTTCAGGCCGCTGTTGGCAATATCCTGCCACTGGCCTGAGGGTGACGCACCGTACAGTACAATCCCCGGACGCACCCAGTTGTAATGCGCCTCAGGATGCCACAGGGTCGCTGCGGAGTTTGACAGCGAGCGCGGGCAGTCCAGCCCCTCTGCAGCCTGCTCAATACGGACCATGGCATCAGCAATGCCGTCCGGTTTTTCCGCATCGGCAAAATGGGCCATCAGCGTCATTTCACCCACGTTCTTCAGGGCGCGCAGCTGCTGCCAGACGGTATGTACCCGCTCAGGCTGGAAGCCCAGGCGGTTCATGCCGCTGTTCACCTTGAGATAAATATCCAGCGGCGCATGGAGCTTCGCATCCTGAATCGCCTTAATCTGCCAGTTGCTGTGAACGCTGGTGGTCAGCCGGTACTTATCCAGCAGCGGCAGGTCGTCGGCATGGAAGAACCCCTCCAGCAGCAGAATGGGCCCTTTCCAGCCGCGCTCGCGCAGCAGAATGGCCTCTTCCAGATTCAGTAACGCGAAGCCGTCGGTGGCGCTCAGCGCGCTCCAGATACGGTCAATGCCGTGGCCGTAGGCATTGGCTTTCACCACCGACCACACGCGGGCGCCAGGTGCTGCCCGGCGAACAATCTGCAGGTTATCCTTCAGGGCCTGCAGGTTCAGCTGAGCGAGAACAGGACGGGACATGACAGCTCCTTAGTTATGCGCGCCGTGCAGGTGCTGTGGACGCGAAGGCGTAAACCCCGACTGATAGCGTGCTGCACTTAAATCGTCAAACGGAATTGCCGGCGTGCGCCCGGAGATCAGATCGCTCAGCAGCTGGCCCGAGCCACAGGCCATCGTCCAGCCAAGCGTACCGTGTCCGGTATTGGTCCACAGGTTTTTGTATGGCGTGCGTCCGACTATCGGCGTGCCATCTGGCGTCATTGGACGCAGACCGGTCCAGAAGGTTGCCTGCTCAACAAAACCGCCGCGCGGGAAGAGATCGCCCACCACCATCTCCAGCGTCTCACGGCGCGGCTGCAGCAGTTCGGTGTTAAAGCCGACAATCTCCGCCATGCCGCCTACGCGGATGCGGTTATCAAAGCGGGTAATGGCAATTTTGTAGGTCTCATCCAGAATGGTCGACACCGGCGCCCCGCTCTCCTCTTTCACCGGAATGGTCAGCGAGTAGCCCTTCAGCGGATAAACCGGAATATCGAGAATGCCTTTCAGCATCGCGGTGGAGTACGAGCCAAACGCCATGACGTAGGCATCGGCTTTGATCACCTCTTCACCACACTTCACGCCATAAATTTTTTCCCCTTCCGACAGCAGTTTGTCGACAGAGGTGTTGAAGCGGAACGTCACGCCCGCCTGCTCGCACATTTGCGCCAGACGCTGCGTAAAGAGCTGGCAGTCACCGGTTTCGTCATTCGGCAGACGCAGACCGCCCGTCAGTTTATGCGCTACTTCCGCCAGGGCCGGTTCAACCTGACCAAGCTGGCTGGCTTCCAGCAGCTGATACGGTACGCCGGCATCTTCCAGCACGGCGATGTCACGGGTCGCATTTTCGTACTGTTGCGCCGTGCGGAACAGCTGCAGCGTCCCGCCCTGACGACCTTCATACTCAATCCCGGTTGAGGCGCGCAGCGCTTTCAGGCAGTCACGGCTGTATTCCGCCAGGCGCACCATGCGCCCTTTGTTCTCCATATAGTGGCGGGTGTCGCAGTTGCGCAGCATCTGCCACATCCACTTGAGCTGGAACTGCGTGCCGTCAAGGCTGATGGCCAGCGGCGCATGGCGCTGGAACATCCATTTAATCGCTTTCAGCGGAACACCCGGAGCCGCCCACGGCGCCGCATAGCCCGGGGAGATTTGCCCGGCGTTCGCCGCGCTGGTTTCCAGCGCAGGGCCTGGCTCACGATCGATAACGGTGACGTCATGTCCCGCCTGACTTAAATACCAGGCGCTGGTTACCCCAACGACACCACTTCCCAGTATGACAACACGCATAGCCACTCCATTATGTGCAAAAGAACAATCTTCTAATTACAGATTGATAACCTAGTTGAAAATATTATTCAACATACGACTTTTTTATGGTGACTTGCCTCACACATCCCCCAGCATCAGGGGATAGGGCTAATTTGGGATCTCCTGCTGCGCGTTATTTTTAGCCAGCATAATATGCTGAGAGATACCGTTTTTTTGCCGTATCAAAAACGCGAAATCGCAAAGAAAAAATTTCTGCCCCAGCACGCTTTTTAACACGTTGATCTATGCTTGAAAGGAGGCTCTCCAGACAGAGAGAGCACCCACAACGAGGGCGCGCTAATGGCTACTATTGATTCCCTGAACAAGGACAACACACGTCTGAGCGATGGACCCGACTGGACCTTCGAGCTGCTGGATGTCTACCTCGCCGAAATCGACCGGGTCGCGAAGCTGTATCGCCTGGATACCTATCCCCATCAGATTGAAGTCATTACGTCCGAACAGATGATGGACGCCTACTCCAGCGTCGGGATGCCAATTAACTATCCGCACTGGTCGTTCGGTAAAAAATTCATTGAAACGGAGCGGCTGTATAAGCATGGCCAGCAGGGGCTGGCGTATGAGATTGTTATAAACTCCAATCCGTGTATCGCCTATTTAATGGAAGAGAACACCATTACCATGCAGGCGCTGGTGATGGCGCACGCCTGCTACGGGCATAACTCTTTTTTCAAGAACAACTACCTGTTCCGCAGCTGGACGGACGCCAGCTCCATCGTCGATTACCTCATCTTCGCGCGTAAATACATTACCGACTGCGAAGAGCGCTACGGCGTGGACGAAGTGGAAAAACTGCTCGACTCCTGTCACGCGCTGATGAACTACGGCGTTGACCGCTACAAACGCCCACAGAAAATCTCCCTGCAGGAGGAGAAAGCCCGGCAGAAAAGCCGCGAAGAGTATCTGCAAAGCCAGGTGAATATGCTGTGGCGTACCCTGCCGAAGCGTGAGGAGGAGAAAGCGGTCGCCGAAGCGCGTCGTTATCCGTCTGAACCGCAGGAAAACCTGCTCTATTTTATGGAGAAGAACGCCCCGCTGCTGGAGTCGTGGCAGCGTGAGATCCTGCGCATCGTGCGCAAGGTGAGCCAGTATTTCTACCCGCAAAAGCAGACCCAGGTGATGAACGAAGGCTGGGCGACATTCTGGCACTACACCATTCTCAACCATCTTTACGACGAGGGAAAAGTCACCGAGCGGTTTATGATGGAATTCCTCCACAGCCACACCAACGTGGTGTTCCAGCCGCCCTATAACAGCCCATGGTATAGCGGTATCAACCCGTATGCGCTTGGTTTTGCCATGTTCCAGGACATTAAACGTATTTGTCAGTCGCCAACCGAAGAAGACAAGTACTGGTTCCCGGATATCGCCGGCTCTGACTGGCTGGAAACGCTGCATTTTGCGATGCGTGACTTTAAGGATGAGAGCTTTATCAGCCAGTTTATGTCGCCGAAGATCATGCGTGATTTCCGCTTCTTCACCGTGCTGGATGATGACCGTAACAACTACCTGGAGATTTCAGCGATCCACAACGAAGAGGGTTACCGGGAGATCCGCTCTCGCCTCTCTTCCCAGTACAACCTGAGCAACCTTGAACCGAATATTCAGGTATGGAATGTGGATTTGCGCGGTGACCGTTCCCTGACGCTGCGCTATATTCCGCACAACCGCGCGCCGCTGGATAAAGGACGCAAAGAGGTGCTGAAGCATGTGCATCGCCTGTGGGGCTTCGACGTGCTGCTGGAGCAGCAGAATGAAGACGGGAGCGTCGAGCTGCTGGAGCGTTGCCCGGCGCGGTTGAATACGCTGTAGTTTTTTTGCCGGGTGGCGGCTACGCCTTACCCGGCCTACGGGTTTTGTAGGCCCGGTAAGGCGTAGCCGCCACCCGGCGAAAAAAAACCTCTCATACGAGAGGTTTTTTATTTCAGCGACTCTGAATCGCTAAATCACCCGGCAGGGTTTTCTGCATCCGGTGCCAGATTTCACCGGAATCGTGGCCGTAGCGACGCACCGTTTCATAAACCTGATCGTGCAGGCCTTCGGAACAGAGCTTGCTCAGCTTATGGTAGAAGCCCAGCGCCAGACTACGCGCCTCAGGGTTGGCAAAGTAGTGGCGGCCGATGCGGGTATAGAGCCCTTTCATACCGTTAAGGATAAGACCGTATACCGGGTTGCCGGAGGCGAACGCCAGACCGCGAAACACGTTGTAATCGAGGGTGGCAAACGCGTCGGCGTGATCTTCCACCTCGTTCGCGCTGGCCAGCACCGCAAGGGCATCGTCCGGGTGCTGACGAAAAGCCGTGCGAATAAAGATCGTCGCGATGTTGGTGCGAACGGAGAGCAGATTATCAATGAGCTGCGGCACGCTTTCATGATCGAGGCGCGCCAGCGTTTCAAGAATATTCAGCCCGGAGGTTTCCCAGAAATTGTTTACTTTTGTTGGCTTACCGTGCTGGATCGTCAACCAGCCATCGCGCGCCAGCCGCTGGAGCACTTCACGCAGCGTGGTGCGAGTGACGCCAATCAGTTCAGAGAGTTCGCGTTCAGCAGGAAGAATGGACCCCGCAGGGAAACGATTATTCCAGATGCTTTCAATGATGTACTCTTCCGCGAAACCCGCCGGGCTCTGCGCCTTAATGACCATAGTGAGATTTCCATTACACAGCTTTAGCAAATTGGACTCATCATACCAGAGGCACGCAGTGGCAGGTAGCGCGGCAACGAGAGAAAAGAGGGATCACCGTTTCATTTTTGTGAAATTTACAATGCGCGCTGATCCGCGTCCGGGCCGTGATTTTTGCGTATACTGATGTTTTGTCTTACTTGACGGGGAAGGACGTCTGTCGTGGAAATTTCTTTTGGTCGCGCACTGTGGCGCAATTTTTTAGGCCAGTCTCCTGACTGGTACAAACTGATACTTCTGGTGTTCCTGGTTGTTAACCCTCTCCTCTTTTATGTGAACCCGTTCGTTGCCGGGTGGCTGCTGGTGGCGGAATTTATCTTCACCCTGGCGATGGCGCTGAAATGTTATCCTCTGTTGCCCGGCGGCTTGCTGGCGTTTGAAGCCGTGGTTATCGGCATGACCCGCGCGGAGCACGTCAAAGCGGAGCTGGCGTCAAATCTTGAAGTGCTTCTGCTGCTGATGTTTATGGTGGCGGGCATCTACTTTATGAAACAGCTGCTGCTGTTTATCTTCACGCGTCTGCTGCTCAGCATTCCGTCGAAAATGTTCCTCTCGCTGGCGTTTTGCCTGGCGGCTGCCTTCCTGTCAGCCTTCCTGGACGCGCTGACGGTTGTCGCGGTGGTGATAAGCGTCGCGGTGGGATTCTACGGAATCTATCACCGTGTCGCTTCATCTCGTCCGGGCGAGGATCTGCAGGATGACAGCCACGTCGAAGCGCATAACCGTGAAGTCCTGGAACAGTTTCGCGCCTTCCTGCGCAGCCTGATGATGCATGCCGGCGTCGGTACCGCCCTGGGGGGCGTTATGACGATGGTGGGTGAGCCGCAAAACCTGATCATTGCCAAAGCGGCAGGCTGGCACTTCGGCGATTTCTTCCTGAGAATGGCACCGGTGAGCGTACCGGTGCTTTTCTGCGGTCTGGCGACCTGTCTGCTGGTGGAGAAATTTCGCCTCTTTGGTTATGGGGCGCAACTCCCGGAGCCGGTGCGCCAGGAGCTGCATAAATTCGATCTTCAGAGCCGAAGCCAGCGGACGCGCCAGGAGACGCTGCGTCTGATTGCCCAGGGAATTATCGGCGTCTGGCTGATTGCGGCGCTGGCGCTCCATCTTGCCGAAGTGGGACTGATTGGCCTGTCGGTCATTATTCTCGCCACCACCTTTACCGGCGTGACCGATGAACATGCCATCGGTAAAGCCTTTACCGAAGCCTTGCCGTTTACCGCCCTGCTGGCGGTATTCTTCGCCGTCGTGGCGGTGATTATCGACCAGCACCTGTTCGCGCCGATTATAGCCTTTGTTTTACAGGCCGCACCGGACGCGCAGCTCTCGCTGTTTTATCTGTTTAATGGCCTGCTCTCGTCGATCTCCGATAACGTCTTTGTCGGGACGGTCTACATCAACGAAGCCAAAGCCGCCATGGAGCAAGGCGTCATCAGCGCCGGTCAGTTTGAGCTGCTGGCCGTGGCGATCAATACCGGCACCAACCTGCCGTCGGTGGCAACGCCCAATGGCCAGGCCGCTTTCCTGTTCCTGTTGACCTCTGCCCTCGCGCCACTCATACGGCTTTCTTATGGAAGGATGGTATGGATGGCGCTGCCCTATACGCTGGTGCTCACGTTCGTGGGATTGCTTTGCGTCAAAATTACCCTCATTCCCTGTACGCAGTGGATGATACAAGCGGGTATACTTGCGGCGCAGTAAAACAGGTATCGGTGGCGCGATAAATGAATTAGTTTACAATGCGCTTTCTAAGCATGTTCCAGGGAAATGATTATGTTGAGATTTTTAAACCAGTGCTCCCGCGGTCGCGGAGCGTGGTTGTTAATGGCCCTGACCGCCTTTGCGCTGGAAATGGTCGCGCTGTGGTTCCAGCATGTTATGGGGCTCAAGCCTTGCGTGCTTTGTATTTACGAACGCTGCGCGCTGTTTGGCATTATGGGTGCAGGCCTGGTCGGCGCCATTGCGCCGAAATCGCCGCTTCGTTATGCCGCGATTGCGATCTGGTTGTACAGCGCCTGGAAAGGGCTTGAACTCTCCTGGCAGCACACCATGATGCAGCTGCATCCGTCACCGTTTATGACCTGTGATTTTGCCGCCCGCTTCCCGAGCTGGCTGCCGCTGGATAAATGGCTGCCGCAGGTGTTCGTTGCATCCGGTGACTGCTCCGTTCGTCAGTGGGAATTCCTGACCCTGGAGATGCCGCAGTGGCTGGTGGGTATTTTTGCCGCCTACTTCGTCGTGGCGCTGCTGGTGTTGATTGCTCAGCCGTTCAAACCGAAGAAACGCGATCTTTTTGGAAGGTAAACGCAAAACGGCAACCTCGGTTGCCGTTTTTAGTGTTTGCGCCCTCTCCCGTGGGAGAAGGTTGGGCTGAGGGCATCAGGCCGCACAGACACAAATAAAAAAACCGCCTCGGCGGTTTTTTTTATTCTCAACGGGTCGGGTGATTCATGATGTGGTCTTCCCAGTCACGCACCTCGGACTCTTTCACCGCAATGTGGCGTACTGAGATACGTTCGCCGTGCATCGCCGCTTTTGAACCGGTGAGCAGCGGATGCCATGCCGGCAGATCTTTCCCCTCCGCCAGCAGGCGATACGCGCAGGTATGCGGCAGCCATTCAAAGGTGGGCAAGTTCTCACGGGTTAACTTGATGCAGTCTGGCTCGAACTCGAAGCGGCGCTCATAGTTGCGGCACTGGCAGGTTTTAATGTTTAACTGCTTGCAGGCCACGTTGGTGAAGTAAATTTCGTCCGTGTCTTCATCCATCAGCTTGTGCAGGCAGCACTGCCCGCAGCCGTCGCACAATGATTCCCATTCCGCGTCAGTCATGTCGTCGAGAGTTTTGCTTTGCCAGAAAGGGATGTTGTTCATCGGGATGTCCACACGTCAAAAGAAAGCGCACCTTATAACGAGTCTGGCACGTTGTTGCAAGTTTTGCCGCCCTCTTCAGGCGGCAAAGTGGGATTACAGCACGCGGGTTTTCAGCGCCAGGCCGTTAAAACCGACTTCCAGTTCATCACCGCTCGCCAGCGGGCCCACGCCTTCAGGGGTACCGGTCAGGATCACATCCCCCGGCTTCAGGGTAAAGTAGCGGCTCATGTAGGCAATCAGCGGCACAATCTTATGGATCATGTCAGCCGTGGTGCCCTGCTGGCGGATCTCGCCGTTAACCTTCAGGCTGAGCTCTGTGTTCTGCGGATCGTTGGTAAATTCGCTCACCGGAATAAACGCCGAGATGGGGCAGGAATTATCAAACCCTTTGGCTTTTTCCCACGGCTGCCCGGCTTTCTTCAGCTTGCCCTGGACATCGCGCAGGGTCAGATCCAGCGCCACGCCGTATCCGGCAATCGCTTTCTGCACATGCTCTTCAGAGGCCTGTCGCAGCGTCGCGCCAATCAGCACGGCGAGTTCAACCTCGTGATGCACCGAACCGAGCCCCTGCGGCAGCGCCAGCGGCTGGCGGATATCGCACAGCGCCGTTTCTGGCTTGATGAACAGGACCGGCTCTTCTGGCGTCGCGCTGCCCATCTCCTGGATATGTTTGGCATAGTTGCTGCCCACGCAAACCACTTTGCTGACGGGATAATCCAGTAATGCCCCTTGCCAGTTATGATGTTGATACATGGTCGACCCCTAAACGGTTGATGTGTTGTGCCCGGAAACAGTTGAGGCTATTTTTTCCCGTTCGCCTCAAGATGCTGTTTTAATAAATTCTCGGGTGGCGGTGGAAGCTGTAAATAATAGCCTTGTTCGGCTAATGCCGTTTTCACTTTATCCAGATCGGCATTCACCAGTTTCTTACGACCATCGAGCGGCAGCAGCATCACCAGCTGTGGTCGGCCAAAGTTCTTCATTAATTCTTCAGGCACGCGTGAAAAATCGTCTTTCTTTTCGACATAAAGATAGGTCTGGTCACGGCTTGTACTTCTGTAGATCACACAAAACATGTTTTTACTCTGAATTAATGGGTGGTTGCTTGCCTCAATATACTCCTGACTATAACATGCCTGATACTCTTCGGAATATCGCAGCGAGTGGTTGCGGTTAATAGCAAATTGAGTAAGGCCAGGATGTCAAACACGCCCATCGAGCTTAAAGGCAGTAGCTTCACCTTATCAGTGGTACATTTGCATGATGCAAAACCCGAGGTTATTCGTCAGGCGTTAGAAGACAAAATCGCCCAGGCTCCCGCCTTTCTGAAACATGCCCCTGTTGTGATCAATGTCAGCGGTCTTGAGGCGCCGGTTAACTGGAAGCTTCTCCAGCAGGCGGTCTCCTCTACCGGACTGCGTATTGTGGGCATCAGCGGCTGTAAAGATCCCGAGCTGAAAGCGGAAATCGACCGTGCGGGGCTGCCGCTTCTGAATGAAGGCAAAGAAAAAACCCCGCGTGCGGCACCCGTTGCCGTCGAAACGCCCCCTCCTGCGGTGCAAAACGTTACAACCATCACAAAAACGCGAATGATTGATGTGCCGGTTCGTTCCGGTCAGCGCATTTATGCGCCAAACTGTGATCTAATTGTTACAAGCCACGTCAGCGCTGGCGCTGAGCTGATTGCAGATGGCAATATTCACGTTTACGGTATGATGCGTGGACGTGCGCTCGCCGGGGCAAGTGGCGATCGGGACGCGCAAATTTTTTGTACTCATCTGACGGCGGAACTGGTCTCCATCGCAGGTGAATATTGGCTGAGCGACAAGATCCCAGCCGAATTTTATGGCAAAGCGGCTCGCCTGCTTCTGGCAGACGACGCGTTGACCGTTCAACCGTTGAATTGATCCCTTTTTAACAAGGAATTTCTATGGCACGCATTATTGTTGTTACTTCGGGTAAAGGAGGCGTTGGCAAGACCACCTCCAGCGCGGCCATCGCTACTGGTTTGGCCCAGAAGGGAAAGAAAACCGTCGTTATCGACTTCGATATCGGTCTGCGTAACCTCGACCTCATCATGGGATGTGAGCGTCGCGTCGTGTATGACTTCGTTAACGTCATTCAGGGCGATGCCACGCTGAACCAGGCGCTGATTAAAGACAAACGCACCGAGAACCTCTACATTCTCCCGGCTTCTCAGACGCGTGACAAAGACGCCCTGACCCGTGAAGGGGTGGAAAAGGTGCTCGACGAGCTGAAAAAAATGGAGTTCGACTTCATTGTCTGCGACTCCCCTGCCGGCATCGAAACCGGTGCCCTGATGGCGCTCTACTTCGCCGATGAAGCGATCATCACCACCAACCCTGAAGTGTCATCCGTGCGTGACTCAGACCGCATTCTGGGGATCCTCGCCTCTAAATCCCGTCGTGCGGAAAATGGCGAAGACCCGATTAAAGAACACCTGCTGCTTACCCGCTATAACCCGGGTCGCGTGAACAAAGGTGATATGCTGAGCATGGAAGACGTGCTGGAGATCCTGCGCATTAAACTGGTGGGCGTTATCCCGGAAGATCAGTCCGTGTTACGCGCCTCTAACCAGGGTGAGCCCGTGATCCTGGATACAACGGCAGATGCAGGTAAAGCGTATGCTGATACTGTTGACCGTCTGCTGGGAGAAGAACGTCCTTTCCGCTTCATTGAAGAAGAGAAGAAAGGTTTCCTCAAACGCCTGTTCGGAGGATAAGTTATGGCATTACTGGACTTTTTTCTCTCGCGGAAAAAGAACACCGCCAACATCGCAAAAGAACGTCTGCAAATTATCGTTGCGGAGCGTCGTCGTAGCGACGCCGAGCCTCACTACCTGCCGCAGCTGCGTAAGGACATCCTGGAAGTGATCTGTAAGTATGTGCAGATTGACCCGGAGATGGTGACGGTGCAGCTGGAACAAAAAGACGGGGATATTTCGATTCTGGAGCTGAACGTGACGCTCCCGGAAGCGGAAGAGTCCCGTCCGTAGGTTTGTGATTTCATAGCCCCGGTAAGCGCAGCGCCACCGGGGGAATATGCCGGGTTATCACCCGGCATATTTTTATCTCGGATAACCTTCCAGCAGCGTATTCAGGCGATCGGCCATCAATTCCCCACGCCAGCCCGCCATCATTTCCGGTAAGCCAGTCTGCGGCTTCAGCTTCCAGTGCCAGTTCAGCAGCTGATTAATCTGTCGGCGTGATGCGAGCAGTTCAGCACTCAGCTTGCTTTCCGTAGCAACGGCCTGAACCAGGGCTTTAATGTCCTTGAACGCCTTGCGGTAGCCCGGCATATCCATCAGATTCAGCAGCGGTTCCGGCAGCTTGTCATCAGGCAATTCCTGCGCTTTCGCAACCAGCGCCAGCAGGGTTTTACCGTGGAAACGGATCTCACTGCCCGAAAGCCCAATGCTGTCCAGTTCGCCCAGGCTGCCCGGCATATAGCGTGCCACCGCCCAGAGATGCTCTTCACGCACCACAAAGTTAACCGCCAGATCGCGCTCGCGCGCTTTACGCAGACGCCAGTCCGCTAACAGCTGCAGGCAGGCCAGCTGACGCGTACGCAGTTGCCACGCGTTGCTGATATCGCGCCAGGCCTCTTTCGGGTCCACCACTTCCTGGCGACGCTGCTGGGTCATACGGCACTCATCCAGCGCGGCAGGCAGCCAGCCAGAGGCTTCCGCCTCTTTCATCAGCTGTCCGGCAATCGGCAACAGGTAAAACACATCTGCCGCCGCATATTCCAGCTGACGCTCGGTAAGCGGACGCGCCAGCCAGTCGGTACGGGATTCGCTTTTATCCAGCGTCAGCCCCGTGTACTCCTCCACCATGGCGGCAAAGCCCCATGAGAGAGGACGATTACTGAACGCGGCAAGGATCTGCGTATCAATCAGCGGCTGGGGCATGATGCCAAAGGTGTTCAGAAAGACTTCCAGATCTTCACTGCCTGCGTGCAGGTATTTGGTCACGGCGGTATCGAGCAGCAGGTCGCGCATCGGCGTCCAGTCGGTAATACCTAGAGGGTCAATCAACGACACGTGTTTACCGTCGTACATCTGTATCAACCCCAGCTGCGGATAATATGTCCGGGTACGGACAAACTCGGTATCCAGGGCAATGGCAGGAAAGTCGCGCGTCACTTCGCACAGCGAAGCCAGCTCGTCATTGGTCGTGATCATCTGGTAATTCAAAACGGGTTCTCTTTTGTTTGCGCCCATAAAAAACGCCGGCTTAACCGGCGTCTGGGCGATTAGCGTGAAGCTCAGGCCTTATTGTCTACTTTGCCACGGGCTTCGTCACGTAATTCTCGTCGTAATATCTTTCCGACGTTGGATTTCGGCAGCTCATCGCGGAATTCAACCAGTTTCGGCACCTTGTAGCCCGTCAGCTGACGACGACAGAACGTGACCAGTTCTTCCTCGGTGAGAGAAGGATCTTTCTTGACCACAAATATTTTGACCGCTTCACCGCTGCTGCCGGAAGGCACCCCGACGGCCGCCACCTCGAGTACGCCGCTGTGCTGCATCACCACGTCTTCGATCTCGTTCGGATAGACGTTGAAGCCGGAGACCAGGATCATGTCTTTCTTACGATCGACAATGCGCAGGAAGCCCTCTTCGTCCATCACCGCGATATCGCCGGTATGGAGCCAGCCGTCTTTGATGATTTCATCGGTGGCATCAGGACGCTGCCAGTACCCCAGCATGACCTGAGGTCCTTTGACGCACAGTTCGCCTGGTTCACCCGGCGCGACTTCATTATCGTTATCATCGACCAGTTTGGCCTCCGTGGACGGCACCGGCAGACCAATGCTGCCGCTGTGATAGTCGATATCATGCGGGTTCACGCTGACCAGCGGCGCACATTCCGTCAGACCATACCCCTCAAGCAAATACTGCCCGGTGAGCTTTACCCAGCGCTCAGCGACCGCCTGCTGAACCGGCATGCCGCCGCCCGCAGAGAGGTGCAGCGTGGAGAAATCCAGCTGCTGGAACTCTTTGTTGTTCAGCAGCGCGTTAAACAGGGTGTTTACCCCGGTCATGGCGGTGAACGGGTATTTCGCCAGCTCTTTCACCAGCCCCGGAATATCGCGCGGGTTCGTAATCAGAACGTTCTGGCCACCGAGCTCAATAAACAGCAGGCAGTTCATGGTCAGTGCGAAAATGTGATACAGCGGCAGCGCGGTAATGACCAGCTCTTTGCCAGGATGCAGCAGCGGCCCGTAAGTGGCATTCACCTGCTCAAGGTTTGCCAGCATGTTGCGGTGGGTCAGCATCGCCCCTTTGGCCACGCCGGTGGTACCGCCGGTGTATTGCAGGAACGCCAGGTCTTCCGATACCAACTCCGGCTTAACGTACTGCATACGGTAGCCCGCATGCAGGGCTCGGCGGAAAGAGATGGCATCCGGCAGGTGGTATTTTGGCACCAGACGTTTGATGTATTTAACGACAAAGTTAACCAGCGTGCCTTTGGCGGTGGAGAGTTGATCCCCCATGCGCGTCAGGATGACGTGTTTAACCTGGGTTCTGTCGACCACTTTTTCCAGGGTATGGGCAAAGTTGGAGACAATCACAATCGCGGCCGCGCCGCTGTCGTTCAGCTGATGCTCCAGCTCGCGCGGGGTGTATAGCGGGTTGACGTTGACGACAATCATCCCGGCACGCAGGATACCAAACAGCGCCACCGGATATTGCAGCAGGTTTGGCATCATCAGCGCGACGCGGTCCCCTTTTTGCAGTCCCAGCCCTTCCTGCAGATAAGCCGCAAACGCCCGGCTACGCTCCTCAAGCTTACGGAACGTCATCACCTCGCCCATATTCACAAATGCGGGCTGGTCCGCGTAGCGCCTTACCGAATGCTCAAATAATTCCACCAGGGATTGATAACGGTCAGGATTGATCTCCGCAGGCACATCTGCGGGATAACGGTTAAGCCAAACCTTTTTCAATGCATCACCTCTGAACTGAGTGTTCGTCGTCATCACAACCCCGATAATAAACAGTTTGTTAACATTATATTAACTCAGCGTACCAGTTTATTAATTGTCCAGATTTAAGGTTGCGAAGCGCGTCACTCTTTTTTTTCGTTGTAGCCGTAAAAAAACAGAGACAGCGGCTGAGCCGCTGTCTCTTTTCTAACAATAACAGTAAGTTACTCAGTAACGATGGTCTGTACCTGTGCAGGTCCCGGGTTATACCAGCCCCAGCCCGGGTAGCCGTAACGGTAAGGGTGTGGACCCCACATCCACGGATCGATCGGCTGAGGCGGCATGATCACCTGCTGTGCCAGCCGCCAGCGTTTATAGCCGTTAACCTGCATGGTCATAAATTTATACGGCGTATTACCGATTTTGCCCTGCACCGCGCCGGTTATCGGCCCGACGACGGTCACCAGCTGTCCGCGAAAATCGACCGGATCGAGGAAACCACTGACGTCCGCATAGATACGTCCGCGGGAGGCCTCACCCAGCACAGGGCGTGCGCCGCTGTCCAGGGGAACGGTCGCGATCTCCAGACGGGTTTTCCCCTGCTGGTTTTGCACATCAACCACTTTCCCGCCGAAGCGCGCTTCCTGCCCGACGTAGAGCTCAGGGGCATTCATCACCCGCACCAGATCCTGCTGTGGTGTCGGGCTGGAGCCCTTAATCGCATCAGGCACGGAAACGCATCCGCTCAGTGCTATGGCAACAGCGCCTGCCATAAAAAGGCGTACTACTTTAGTCTGAACCGCCATGATGCGACTCCTTTTTCTCAGTTCCTGTTACTGAGATTCACTCGCGGCCCGGAAGTTTCTTCCATGCGACGGTGTTTCGCAAATAAACCGGCTCCGCGTGTTCCACGGCAACGGTTTTTCCTGCTGCAAGCAGCTGGCTGGCAATCGGAAGCATATCCTCTGCCGCAGGCAATAGCATGTTGCCGTCCACCAGCGTCACCCCGGTATCCTTCGCCATATCAGGCCACGCAGGCCAGCCCGTGCCGACGGTCGCCCACTCACCGGAGAGCTGTTTCAGTCGTTCGGTCACCGCTTGTGGCTTAAGTACCGCTTCCGTCTCTTCGCCGTGCCACACGCCCTGCGCGTCGCGGGTGTATTCAGCCCAGTAGACTTCGCCCATACGGGCGTCAATGGCGGCCAGGACGCGGGTGGCCCCGGTCATACGCCAGGCACCCTGCGCCATGGTGGCGAGGGTAGAGACGCCAATCATCGGCAGCTCAGCGCCCAGCGCCAGCCCTTGGGCAATGCCAATGCCAATACGCACGCCGGTAAAACTGCCCGGGCCACGGCCAAAGGCCAGCGCGTCGAGGTCGGTTAAGGCGGTATTGCTCCGGGTTAAGATCGCCTTAACCAGGGGCAGAATGCGCTGGGTGTGTTCCCGTGGGCACTCTTCGAAGTGAGCAGAAACAGCACCGTCGTTCAACAGAGCAACAGAGCAAGCCTCTGTTGCGGTATCAATAGCCAGAATTCGCATCAGTCGTCGCGCTCTCGCAAGGGTCAGTCACAAAATGGCGCGCATCTTAGCACACTCCGGGGTAAATTACTCCGCCGTTGGGTTTGCCAGGAAACGCACCGCGCGTTTTATGTCCCGCGTCCGCGGTGCGGGCGGCAGGCTGGCGAGGAAGGTTGCGCCGTACGGGCGCATCACCAGCCGGTTATCACAGATGACCAGCACGCCGCGATCGGTGACGTCGCGGATCAATCGCCCTACCCCTTGCTTAAGGGTGATCACCGCGTCCGGCAGCTGTACCTCGTCAAACGGATCGCCGCCGCGCAGGCGGCAGTCTTCCATCCGCGCCTTCAGCAACGGGTCGTCCGGGGAGGTAAATGGCAGCTTATCGATGATCACAAGCGACAGGGTGTCTCCGCGTACATCCACCCCTTCCCAGAAGCTGCTGGTGGCCACCAGCAGAGCATTACCGGCGCTGACGAACTGCTGCAGCAGTTGCCCTTTGCTGGTTTCTCCCTGCAGCAGTACCGGCAGGGTCATGGTGGCACGGAACTGCTCAGCGAGGTCGCGCATCATGGCGTGAGAGGTGCAAAGCATAAAGCAGCGGCCGTTGTTGGCCTCGATCATCGGTTTTAGCATTGCCGCCAGGTGGCGCGCCGCACCCGGCTGGTTTGGCAGCGGAAGATTACGCGGCACGCAAAGCAGCGCCTGTTTTTCGTAATCAAACGGGCTGGGCAGCAGCAGCGACTCCGCCTGTTCAATGCCAAGCCGTTCCGTGAAGTGATGCAGATCGTCATTCACCGACAGGGTTGCCGACGTGAAGATCCAGCTGCCAGGCTTTTGCGCCATCACCTCTTTAAATTTATCCGCCACCGTCAGCGGCGTGAGCGCCAGCGTGAAATGGCGCGAGGTGCATTCATACCAGTAGCTGAACCCCGGCTGGTTAATCTCTTTTAGCCGTTTGAGCCGCCCGCGATAGAGCGTGGCGCGCTCGAATGCGGCATCCAGCAGCGCGGAGCGGCCAAGCGACAGTTTCGCGACGTCGTAGCAGAGCTCCAGGGCGTCATCGAGCAGCAGCAGCGCGCGCTGGATATTTTTATCTGCCAGCAGCTCGCGCAGGTTCCCGCGATAGCCTGGCTCGCCGAGCTGTAACCGGAAGTCCTGCGCGCTTTGAGCCAGGCGATCGGCACACTTCTGCAACTGCTGGGTATCTTTTAATTCAGTGCGGTAAGCGATGGTGAAATCTTTCGCCAGATCCAGCAGCTGGCGGCTGGAGAGCGACTGGCCAAAATACTGGCTGGCGATATCCGGGAGCTGGTGGGCTTCATCGAAGATCATGACCTCCGCCTCCGGGATCAGCTCACCAAAGCCGCTGTCCTTGACCACCATATCCGCAAGGAACAGGTGATGGTTGACCACCACCACATCGGCATCCATCGCCGTTTTGCGCGCTTTCACCACAAAGCAGTCTTTGTACAGCGGGCAGTCGCTGCCGAGGCAGTTGTCGTTGGTGCTGGTCACCAGCGGCCAGGCCGGCGAGTCTTCCGGCACGCTCGCGCAGGTGCTGATATCCCCCTCTTCCGTCTGGTTGGCCCAGGCGCGAAGGATAATGACGTCGCTCAGGGTCTGCACCGGCAAATCGCCGCCCGCCAGCGCCTGTTGCTCAAGACGCTCGAGGCAGAGATAGTTAGAGCGCCCCTTCAGCAGCGCCAGCCGGCCTTTGTATTTCAGCGCTTTTGCCACCGTCGGCAAATCCCGGCTGTAGAGCTGATCCTGCAGCGCTTTCGAGCCGGTCGAGATGATCACCTTTTTTTTCGCCCGCAGCGCGGGAGCAAGGTAGGCGTAAGTTTTCCCCGTACCGGTTCCGGCCTCCACCACCAGCGGCTGAGCCTTATCAATGGCCCGCGCCACGGCATGTGCCATCTGCCGCTGAGGTTCACGCGGTTTGAAGCCGGGAATGGCTTGTGCTAACTGACCTTCAGGGGAAAAATCGTCTGCCACGGTGCTCTCTCACTGTATTTTTGCACAGGGATTATGTCAGCCCATCCTCTCCAGTGCCACCCCAAATAGTGACGACGACGGAACAATATGGCAGTCTTGCGGCCTGATGACGAAAAATAACGAGGAAACGTTTATGACAATTGTGCGCATTGATGCCGAAGCCCGCTGGTCTGATGTAGTCATTCATAACCAGACGCTCTACTACACCGGCGTACCGGCGAATCTGGACGCGGATGCTTTCGAGCAAACGGCGAACACCCTGGCGCAGATCGATGCGGTGCTTGAAAAGCAAGGTAGCGACAAATCGCGCATTCTGGATGCGACGATTTTTCTGGCAAACAAAGACGATTTCGCGGCCATGAACAGAGCCTGGGATGCCTGGGTGGTGGCGGGTCACGCGCCTGTACGTTGTACCGTACAGGCCACGCTGATGAAGCCGGAATACAAGGTAGAGATTAAGATTATCGCGGCTGTGTAGGCCGGTTACTCTTCCTCTTCATCCTCGAAACGCGCCACGATCCGCTCGCCGGTATGGGTGGCGCGAAGTTCTTCCGCCACCTGGGAAATGGCCTGCCCGCTGCTCATTCCCTGGGACATCAGTTCCTGAATTCGCTCAACCGCTTTCTGCTGTTGCTCGTGGCTCAGAGAAGGTAAACCTGCAAACATCGTCAACTCCTGCTAAATTATTCGCGCTAATTATTTCACGCTGCCCGGTAGTATGCCACACATGAACATGCGCTTGCCCACTGTTATTACCCTGCCCTGGCGTACTGACGCCGCTGAGTTCTGGTTTGCCCGTCTGAGCCATCTTCCTTTTGCGATGTTGCTGCATTCCGGCCATGCGGATCATCCCTATAGCCGCTTTGATATCCTGGTCGCCGATCCGCTAAAGACGCTGACGACCCATGACCTGCCGTCCACGGACGATCCGCTGCTGCGGCTTCAGGAGGCTATCGATGCGCTGGGCCTGGCTACTATGCCGAATCCCGATCTCCCCTTCCAGGGCGGTGCGCTGGGCCTGTTTGGCTACGATCTGGGCCGTCGCTTTGAAACGCTGCCCTCGGTGGCGAAAGCGGATATTCCGCTGCCGGATATGGCCGTAGGGCTTTATGACTGGGCGCTGATTGTCGACCACCATAAGCAGGTGGTCTCTTTGCTCAGCCATTCGGATGTCGACGCGCGCCTGGCCTGGCTGGAAGCGCAGCAGCCTGCCGCCGCGCCGGATTTCCGCCTGACCTCTGACTGGCGTTCAAACATGACACCCGAGGCATATGCAGAAAAATTCGCCCGCGTGCAGGCGTATCTGCAAAGCGGCGACTGCTATCAGGTAAATCTCGCCCAGCGTTTCCAGACAACCTATGAGGGCGATGAATGGCAGGCTTTTACCCGCCTTAACGCCACTAACCGGGCACCGTTCAGCGCCTTTATCCGTCTCGAACAGGGGGCCATTGTCAGCCTGTCGCCTGAGCGCTTTATCCATCTTGCGGAGGGCAACATTCAGACGCGGCCGATTAAGGGCACATTGCCACGCCTTGCCGATCCCGATGCTGACCGCCAGCAGGCGGAAAAACTGGCCGCCTCACCGAAGGACCGCGCTGAAAACCTGATGATTGTCGATCTGATGCGCAACGATATTGGCCGGGTGGCCGTGCCGGGCAGCGTGCGGGTGCCGGAACTGTTCGTCGTCGAGCCTTTCCCGGCGGTCCATCATCTGGTCAGCACCATTACCGCGCGGCTGCCGGCCGCGCGGACGGCCTGCGATCTTCTGCGCGCCGCGTTCCCGGGCGGCTCGATAACCGGCGCACCGAAAGTGCGGGCGATGGAGATTATCGATGAGCTGGAGCCCCACCGCCGCAACGCCTGGTGCGGGAGTATTGGCTACATCAGCCTGTGCGGCACCCTGGATACCAGCATTACTATCCGCACGCTGACCGCCTGTAACGGAAACCTTTACTGTTCGGCTGGCGGCGGCATCGTGGCCGACAGCCAGGTCGATGCGGAATATCAGGAAACCTTTGATAAAGTTAACCGTATTCTGAAACAACTGGAGTAACCACGGGTGGAAAAAGAGAACCTGACGCTGGATGCCTTTTTATCGCGCTTTCAGCTATTACGGCCCCAGGTCAACCGCGAAGCGCTGAATCAGCGCCAGGCGGCGGTGCTGATCCCGGTCGTGCGGCGTGCGCAGCCGGGCCTGCTGCTCACCCAGCGCTCTGCCCATCTGCGCAAACACGCCGGTCAGGTTGCTTTTCCTGGCGGCGCCGTCGACAGCTCCGATGCCTCGCTGATTGCCGCCGCGCTGCGGGAAGCGCAGGAAGAGGTGGCGATTCCGCCGGAGGCGGTAGAGGTCATTGGCGTGCTGCCGCCCGTCGACAGCGTCACCGGTTTCCAGGTCACGCCGGTGGTGGGCATTATCCCGCCGGACCTGCAGTATCATGCCAGCGTAGATGAAGTCTCCGCCGTGTTTGAGATGCCGCTGGAAGAAGCCCTTCGGTTGAGCCGTTATCATCCGCTGGATATCCACCGCCGGGGTCATGACCATCGGGTGTGGTTGTCCTGGTATCAGCATTATTTTGTCTGGGGCATGACGGCGGGCATTATTCGTGAACTGGCGTTGCAAATCGGCCTGAAGCCTTGACTATACTTTACATTCCACCTTCTTTTGTCTGGTTTGCGATCTGCGTCGCGCTATTAGCAAAACCCATCGTCAACCATTAGTTTAATTCATGTGAATAGTTAAGCCGAGGTCGGTGTTCCCTCTTACACTATGCGCAGTTATAACATCGTTACTGGAACCCCGGTAACCCTGTCAGGAGTGTGAAAGTGATTAGTATATTCGACATGTTCAAAGTGGGAATTGGCCCTTCGTCTTCCCATACTGTTGGCCCGATGAAGGCCGGTAAACAGTTCGTCGATGATCTGGTCGAAAAAGGATTACTGGAAAGCGTTACCCGTGTCGCCGTGGATGTTTACGGCTCACTGTCATTGACGGGTAAAGGCCACCACACCGATATCGCCATTATTATGGGTCTGGCAGGCAATATGCCGGATACCGTGGATATTGATGCCATCCCGGCATTCATCCGCGATGTGGAAACGCGCGGCCGTCTGCTGCTGGCAAACGGTCAGCAGGAAGTTGACTTCCCGCAGGATGACGGCATGCGTTTTCGCAGCGACAACCTGCCGCTGCATGAAAACGGCATGACCATTCACGCATTTAGCGGTGAAAAAGAGATTTACAGCAAAACGTACTACTCCATCGGCGGTGGTTTCATCGTGGATGAAGAGCATTTTGGCAAAGATAGCGTCGGCGACGTCAGCGTTCCGTATCCTTTCAAATCCGCAACCGAGATGCTCGGTTACTGCAAACAGACCGGTCTGTCTCTGTCCGGCATGGTGATGCAGAACGAACTGGCGCTGCACAGCAAAAAAGAGATTGAAGACTATTTTGCGAACGTATGGCAAACCATGCGCGCCTGTATCGATCGCGGGATGAACACCGAAGGCGTGCTGCCGGGTCCACTGCGCGTACCGCGTCGTGCCTCTGCCCTGCGCCGTATGCTGGTGACGACGGACAAGTTCTCCAACGACCCGATGAACGTGGTCGACTGGGTGAATATGTTTGCCCTGGCGGTTAACGAAGAGAACGCCGCCGGTGGCCGCGTCGTGACGGCGCCGACCAACGGCGCGTGCGGAATTGTTCCGGCCGTGCTGGCCTATTACGACCACTTTATTGAACCCGTGACGCCAGACATCTATATCCGTTATTTCCTGGCGGCAGGTGCCATCGGTGCCCTGTACAAGATGAACGCGTCTATTTCTGGCGCTGAAGTCGGCTGTCAGGGTGAAGTGGGTGTCGCCTGTTCTATGGCGGCGGCGGGTCTTGCAGAGCTTCTGGGTGCAAGCCCTGAGCAGGTCTGCGTGGCGGCAGAAATCGGTATGGAACACAACCTCGGTCTGACCTGTGACCCGGTCGCGGGCCAGGTGCAGGTGCCGTGTATCGAGCGTAACGCGATTGCGTCGGTGAAGGCCATCAACGCCTCACGTATGGCGATGCGCCGTACCAGCGAACCTCGCGTATCGCTGGATAAGGTAATTGAAACTATGTACGAAACGGGCAAAGACATGAACGCGAAATACCGCGAGACGTCCCGTGGTGGCCTGGCCATTAAGGTGCAGTGCGACTAATACTGCCTTTCGCCCATCTGCAACGGATGGGCGAAATTTCCTCTTCATTCTCGTCTCCTCCCGCTTTCCCCACTACACTTTCACAGTTGCGTCCGGCTTTTGTGGCTGGTGGCTTATCAGGCGTTCGTTCATGCAAACTGCGCAGACGATCATTAAACACTATCGCCGAAAACGCGTTATCGTCTGCGTGACGATTGCGCTCCTGACGCTCATCCTGACGTTGGGCGTTCGCTTTATTTCACAGCGCAATGTTAACCAACAGCGGATCCTCGCGTTTACCAGCCATACCGTTCGCGCCCTTGATAACGTGCTGCTCGATTTAGATAAGCGCCGCAACGTGCTGCAGCCGCTGGTGGGGCAGCCTTGTCAGCAGGCGCACCTGGCCCTGAGAAAGCAGGCCGCCATTTTGCAGACAGTACGCTCTATCGCCCTGATTAAAGACGGTATCCTCTACTGCTCGAGTATTTTCGGCAGCCGCAATGTGCCCGTGCGTGATTTCCTGAGGGAACTCCCCGCCAGCGCGGCGAAGCTCATTTTATCGACTGACCAGTGGCTGCTTAAGGGCAGCCCGATACTTATCCAGTGGTTTCCGGTCTCTCAGAACGGGGAAGATGGCATCATTGAGATTATCAATATCGACCTGATCACCAAAATGATCCTTGAGCCCCAGCGCCCGCTTATCAATGACGTGGCGCTGACTGTGGGCGATCGCTTTTTGCGCTACGGCCAGCGCGTCACCGACAGCCTGTCATTTGATGAGGATGGCTCGATTGTCCAGCAGTCCTCATCCCGACATCCTTTCACCATCACGATCAGCGGGCCGGGTCCCGGAGAACTGGCCCTGAAAAGTCTCCCCGCCCAGCTGCCGCTGGGGCTCATACTTAGCCTGCTGTTGGGCTATCTCGCCTGGCTGGCCACGGCAAACCGGATGAGCTTCACGTGGGAGATCGATATGGGGATTGCCTCGCGGGAATTTGAACTTTTCTGCCAGCCGCTGATGGATGCCCGTACCCAGAAGTGCACCGGCGTTGAGATCCTGCTGCGCTGGAACAATCCCCGTCAGGGGTGGATCTCCCCGGAAGTGTTTATTCCGCTGGCAGAAGAACATAACCAGATTGTCCCCCTGACCCGTTATGTGATTGCCGAAACCGTACGCCAGATAGGTTACTTCCCGGCAAGCGCGGGTTTTCACATCGGCATTAACGTCGCCGCCAGCCATTTTCGTCGCGCGGTATTGCTGCAGGACCTGAACCGTCTGTGGTTCAGCGCCAACCCCCAACAACAGCTGGTGATCGAATTAACGGAACGGGACGCGCTGCTGGATGCGGACTATCGCATCGTGCGCGAGCTGCATCGCAAAGGGGTGAAGCTCGCCATTGACGATTTTGGTACCGGAAACAGCTCCCTCTCCTGGCTTGAGAAGCTGCACCCGGACGTGCTGAAAATTGATCAGTCCTTTACCACCGCCATCGGTACTGATGCCGTGAATTCAACGGTGACGGATATCATTATTGCGCTGGGTCAGCGGCTGAATATCGAACTGGTTGCAGAAGGGGTTGAGACGGAGGAGCAGGCACGATATTTACGCCGTCATGGCGTTCCTGTCCTGCAGGGGTTTTTCTATGCGCGGCCGATGCCGCTACAGGACTTTCCGGACTGGCTGGCGGGAAGGTCTCCCCCGCCAGCCCGCCATAACGGGCACATTGTGCCCTTAATGCCGCTGCGTTAAGCAGGCTTACTCATCTTCGTCGTGGGCAGATTGTTCTTTAACAATGCGGACCATATCAACGCGATAGTCGTTGGCTTCGACAATCGTGATGTGCAACGGCGGCAGCTCAATCACATCGCCGACACGCGGGATTTGCCCGTTAACGGCGATAACCAGACCGGCAACGGTCGCGATGTCTTCTTCATCGTTGACCACGTTTTCCAGCCCCAGCGTGTGCGAGAGCGCGTGCAGATCGGTGGTCCCTTTCACCAGCCAGCCATCGCCATCGGCGACGATCTCCGGGGTTTCGTCCTCGTCCGGGAATTCACCGGCAATGGCTTCCAGCACGTCAAGCGGCGTGACCAGCCCCTGCACCACCCCAAACTCGTTGGTGACGATAACAAAGCTGCCACGCGCGCGGCGAAGCACCCCGAGCAGGTTGATCGGGTCAAGCGTTTCCGGCACGACAATCGCCGGCGATGCCGCCGCAACGGCTTCGACATTAACGCCCTCTTCCAGGGCAACCAGCATCTCTTTCGCCCGTACGACGCCGATGATCTCGTCCAGCTCGCCACGACACACCGGGAACAGGCTGTGCGGGGAAGAGAGCAGCTGCTGGCGAATTTCATCCACACTCAGGTTAGCATCGACCCAGCTGATCTCACCGCGCGGAGTCATGATCCCGCGCAGTGACCGCGAGGCCAGGGAGAGCACGCCGTTAATCATGTAACGTTCCTGTTCCACAAACGCCCCTTCCGGGACCGGAACCGGGTTATGGTTTTCGGAATCAGACTGAACGTTCACCTGACGACGGCCGCCCATCAGACGCAGAATGGCATCTGCGGTACGGGCGCGCAGCGGCTGACTGGACTGCTGCTTAATAAAGTTACGGCGCGCAATCTGGTTGAACAGCTCGATCAGGATCGAGAAGCCAATCGCGGCGTACAGGTAGCCTTTCGGAATATGGAAGCCAAAGCCTTCGGCCACCAGACTCAGACCAATCATCAGCAGGAAGCTAAGACACAGTACCACCACCGTTGGATGCTGGTTCACGAAACGCGTCAGCGGTTTCGAGGCCAGAAGCATGACCGCCATCGCAATGACCACCGCGGCCATCATCACCGGCAGATGGTTCACCATGCCGACCGCCGTGATCACCGCATCCAGCGAGAACACTGCATCAAGCACCACGATCTGCAGCACTACCACCCAGAAGCTGGCGTAGCCTTTACCGTGCCCATCATCATGCTGGCGGTTTTCCAGCCGCTCATGGAGCTCTGTTGTCGCTTTAAAGAGCAGGAATATCCCCCCGATCAGCATGATCAAATCACGGCCGGAGAAGGTGTAATCCATGACGGAGAAGAGCGGTTTGGTCAGCGTGACCATCCAGGAGATGACGGACAGCAGGCCCAGTCGCATGACCAGCGCCAGCGAGAGTCCAATCAGACGCGCTTTATCACGCTGTTTTGGCGGCAGTTTATCCGCGAGGATGGCGATAAACACCAGGTTATCGATGCCGAGAACAATCTCCAGCACCACCAGCGTGAGCAATCCCACCCAGATTGACGGGTCCATTAAGAATTCCATGTAAAGCTCCTGCTAAAGGAATGACGAAACGGTGCCCCACGCAATGTGGGCAAAACAGAGGCAGATAGCGTTGATACGTGGCGAGGATCGCCGGTGAAAAAGGCGCGAGATGGCCTGAAAGATGACTGACGTCGGTGACGGTCCATATAGTGGGCTGTAGCCCTATACTCCTGAACAAGTAAACGGAGGCTAAACATATCAGAGACAATGTGTTTTTAGCAAAGATTTACGTTCCTTTGCAAAAACGCGAAAAGACGAAATATGTGTTGAGTAATTTCTGATTTTCGAAACCTAAATTACGGATCTTCATCACATAAATTATTTTTTCACTATCTAAAATAATTCGCGGAAGTCTTAGTTTTTTAACTCTAACCCTTATCTGAATCGATTCGGTTCGCCAATACGATTCTCAGTACGTCTGCCCGGCAGGCGTATTAATGATAATAAAAGGAGGTAGCAAGTGACCATTGCTATTGTCATAGGCACACATGGTTGGGCTGCTGAGCAGCTACTCAAAACGGCAGAGATGCTGTTGGGCGAGCAGGAAAACGTCGGCTGGATCGATTTCGTTCCCGGTGAAAACGCCGAGACGCTGATTGAGAAGTACAACGCTCAACTCGAGAAGCTGGATACCAGCAAAGGGGTGCTGTTTCTCGTTGATACATGGGGCGGCAGTCCGTTCAACGCTGCCAGCCGCATTGTCGTCGATAAAGAGCATTATGAAGTTGTCGCCGGGGTCAATATCCCGATGCTGGTGGAAACCTTCATGGCACGCGACGACAATCCATCTTTCGATGAACTGGTGGCTCTGGCCGTTGAAACCGGCCGCGAAGGGGTGAAAGCCCTGAAAGCACAGCCGGTTGAAAAACCCGCCCCTGCGCCTGCTGCAGCACCGAAAGCGGCAGCGCCAGCAAAACCGATGGGTCCGAACGATTACATGGTCATCGGCCTGGCGCGTATTGATGACCGTTTAATCCACGGCCAGGTGGCAACACGCTGGACCAAGGAGACCAACGTTCGGCGCATTATCGTGGTCAGTGACGAAGTGGCCGCCGACACCGTTCGTAAAACCCTTCTCACGCAGGTTGCTCCTCCTGGCGTTACCGCGCACGTCGTGGATGTCGCCAAGATGATTCGCGTTTACAACAACCCGAAATACGCGGGCGAACGCGTGATGCTCCTGTTCACTAACCCGACAGACGTTGAGCGCATTGTTGAAGGCGGCGTGAAAATCACTTCCGTGAACATTGGGGGGATGGCATTCCGTCAGGGCAAAACGCAGGTCAACAACGCCATTTCAGTCGATGCGAAAGATATCGAGGCATTTAACAAGCTGAATGCGCGCGGTATTGAACTGGAAGCCCGTAAGGTTTCCACGGACCCGAAACTGAAAATGATGGATTTGATCGGCAAAGTTGGGAAATAAGCCCGCGCCGGTTTTTCACATAATGCTTATGTAATAGGAGAAGTACAATGGAGATTACCACTCTTCAGATTGTGCTGGTGTTCATCGTCGCGTGTATTGCGGGTATGGAGTCCGTACTTGATGAATTTCAGTTCCACCGCCCTCTGGTGGCCTGTACGTTGATTGGTGCCGTTCTGGGTGACATGAAAACCGGTATCATCATCGGTGGTACCCTGGAAATGATCGCCCTGGGCTGGATGAACATCGGTGCGGCGGTTGCGCCTGATGCCGCGCTGGCGTCCATTATTTCTACCGTTCTGGTTATTGCCGGTCATCAGAGTATCGGTGCCGGTATCGCCCTGGCGATCCCGCTGGCCGCAGCAGGCCAGGTACTGACCATCATCGTGCGTACTATCACCGTGGCCTTCCAGCACGCAGCGGATAAGGCGGCCGAAAACGGCAACCTCACGGCGCTCTCCTGGATCCACGTATCGTCCCTGTTCCTGCAGGCGATGCGTATCGCCATTCCGGCCGTGATCGTCGCGATTTCTGTGGGGACCAGCGAAGTTCAGGGCATGCTCAACGCCATCCCTGAAGTGGTCACCAGCGGTCTGAATATCGCGGGCGGTATGATCGTGGTTGTCGGTTATGCGATGGTCATCAACATGATGCGCGCAGGCTACCTGATGCCGTTCTTCTACCTCGGCTTCGTGACTGCGGCATTCACCAACTTCAACCTGGTTGCACTGGGTGTGATTGGTGCAGTGATGGCGATTCTCTACATCCAGCTCAGCCCGAAATATAACCGCGTCGCGGGTGCCCCAGCGCAGGCTGCTGGTAACAACGATCTCGATAACGAACTGGACTAACAGGTGAGCGAAATGGTTGATATGACAAAAACTACCACCGAGAAAAAACTCACTCCGGGTGATATTCGTGGCGTGTTCATCCGTTCTAACCTGTTTCAGGGTTCATGGAACTTCGAACGTATGCAGGCGCTCGGTTTCTGTTTCTCTATGGTGCCGGCGATCAAACGCCTGTACCCGGAAAATAACGAAGCCCGCCGTCAGGCGATTAAGCGTCACCTGGAATTTTTTAACACTCATCCCTATGTCGCGGCTCCCGTTCTGGGCGTAACGCTTGCGATGGAAGAGCAGCGTGCTAACGGCGCAGAGATTGACGATGGTGCCATCAACGGTATCAAAGTCGGTCTGATGGGTCCGCTGGCAGGCGTGGGTGACCCTATCTTCTGGGGTACCGTTCGTCCGGTCTTCGCGGCGCTGGGTGCCGGTATCGCGATGAGCGGCAGCCTGCTTGGTCCACTGCTGTTCTTCATTCTGTTCAACGCCGTGCGTCTGCTGACCCGTTATTACGGCGTGGCCTACGGCTACCGTAAAGGGGTGGACATTGTTAAGGACATGGGCGGCGGCTTCCTGCAGAAACTGACTGAGGGGGCATCCATCCTCGGCCTGTTTGTCATGGGGGCGCTGGTCAACAAGTGGACGCACGTGAACATCCCGCTGGTGGTGTCGACCATCACGGGCCAGGATGGTCAAACCCGTGTGACCACCGTGCAGACCATCCTCGACCAGCTGATGCCTGGCCTGGTGCCGCTGCTGTTAACCTTCGCCTGTATGTGGCTGCTGCGTAAAAAAGTGAACCCGTTGTGGATTATCGTTGGCTTCTTCGTCATCGGTATCGCGGGCTACGCTGTCGGTCTGCTGGGTCTGTAATACAATGCGTTAACCGCCGGGGGCATGCCCCCGGCTTTTTTTATCTGGAGGATGAATGACTGTCACGGACATCGTACTGGTTTTATTTATTGTTGCCCTTCTGGCTTACGCGATCTATGACGAGTTCATCATGCCCCGCCGCCACGGCGAGACGCTGCTCTCCCTTCCCCTTCTGCGACGCGGACGCGTGGATGCGTTTATCTTCGCGGGTCTGATCGTCATTCTGATTTACAATAACGTCACCAGCCATGGTGCAATATTAACCACATGGTTATTATGTGCGCTGGCATTAATGGCGATCTATCTGTTCTGGATCCGCACGCCAAAAATCATTTTTAAATCCCGTGGGTTTTTCTTCGCCAATGTCTGGATAGAATATAACCGTATTAAAGAGATGAATTTATCCGAAGACGGTGTGCTGGTGATGCAATTAGAACAGCGCCGCCTGCTTATTCGGGTAAAGAATATTGACGACCTGGAAAAGATATACCACTTACTTATTAAAACTCAGTGAGTTAGATATATAGCATCGGCTATATTCTGTGTCTGATTCGCACACGAAATATAGCCTGAGCTATATCCCCACCGTTAATTTGATCGCTTTTTTTAACGTTATTTTCACGCTTAAAGACAAATGAAAATCGTTATCAATCATCAGTCTAAATAATGCTTCTTCATTGTTGTTTTATATTCTCAAAATATGTTAAGGTTGCGCCCGTCGTTGGGGAGTAGCCGATTTCCTGTGCGCAGGAAATGTGCGTGTCAACATACTCGTTGAAAAACGTGGCACGTACGGATCGCTATCAGCACATTTTCTGTGCAGTGCGATCAGGCGAGACCATAGATACATCAACTGCTGTTTACTGGGGGCAGTGATGTGTCATATGGATATCCCCGGTCTGGACGCTGTTATGAATATCTCCGCTACGATCCTTCTCGCTTTTGGCATGTCCATGGACGCGTTTGCTGCTTCCATCGGAAAAGGCGCCACGCTTCACAAACCTAAATTCTCAGAAGCCCTGCGTACTGGTCTCATTTTTGGCGCTATCGAAACGCTGACTCCGCTTATCGGCTGGGGCCTGGGCATGCTCGCCAGCCAGTTTATATTAGAGTGGAACCACTGGATTGCATTTGTCCTGCTGGTATTTCTCGGCGGTCGAATGGTGATTGAAGGTTTTCGCGGCAGTGATGATGACGCTGAGGAGCCCCAGCACCGCCACGGATTCTGGCTGCTGGTCACGACGGCCATCGCCACCAGCCTGGATGCGATGGCCGTCGGCGTCGGTCTGGCATTCCTGCAGGTCAATATTATCGCCACCGCGCTGGCCATTGGCTGTGCCACGCTGATTATGTCCACGCTGGGCATGATGGTCGGACGGTTTATCGGCCCGCTGCTGGGTAAACGCGCCGAGATCCTGGGGGGGATTGTGTTAATTGGCATTGGCGCCCAGATCCTCTGGGCACACTTCGCTGGTTAATCTTCGCGCTGCCAGATGTGGATACTGAAATCCGTCTGGCAGCGGAATGTGGACTGCGCCGCTAGCGTTTCCCACACCTCCGGTTTTGCCCGCCACGCGAACGGCGTCATCTGCAACAGCGCGCTGGCCTCTTCTCCCTTCAGCGTCATCTCATACGCGACAGTTTGCGCCTGCTTCAGGGCAAAACCGGCCAGCTGTTCTGAATGGGGAGCATGCAGACGCACCTCATCGTAGATTAGCCCCTTCAGCTCCATCAGATGACGCGGTCCTGGCGTCACGGTAACCACCCATCCGCCAGGCTTCACGACGCGCGCCAGTTCCTCGGCCTTACAGGGCGCGTAAATGCGGACAACCGCGTCCATGCTAGCATCGTCAAACGGCAGCCGGTGGCTGGACGCCACACAGAACGTCACGTCAGCGTAACGCTTTGCCGCCGCGCGAATCGCCACTTTCGAGACATCCAGACCGAAGGTCTGCGCGCCCTTCTCACGTGCAATCTCCGCAAACCGTGCGGTGTAGTACCCTTCCCCACAGCCGATATCGAGCAGGGCGGTTGCTGAGCCAGCGAGGATGTCATTCAGTGTATGTGCGACCGTCTCACGCAGCGGCAGATAATGCCCGGCATCAAGAAACGCACGGCGCGCCTGCATCATCTCTGCGCTGTCGCCTGGATCGCGGGAGCGCTTGTGCTGCACCGGCAGAAGATTTACGTAGCCTTCTTTCGCCATATCAAACTGATGCCCCTGCGGACAGGTATAACTTTTATCTGAACGCGTCAGGACCGCGTGGCAAAGGGGACAACTGAAGGACATGGTGACTCCGGAGCATAATCAAAGGGCGAAGTGTACCGCTATTCGCCCTGCTTATAAACGCCCGGTTAGCGCATAACGATCAGGTGATCGGAGCCCGCCGGTAAGCCGTCAGGTTTCACATTTTCCAGACGCAGCACGTTACCCATAATCTCGCTGAAGACGGGAGCAGAGACGGCCCCCCCATAGTATGCCCCGTTTTGTGGATCGTTTATCACCACCACCAGGGCAAAGCGCGGATCGCTGGCAGGGGCAACCCCCGCGGTGTAGGCGACATATTTATCGACATATTTTCCGCTATCGTCAATTTTCTTTGCCGTACCGGTTTTCACCGCGACCCTGTAATCGCGCACGGCGGCCTTCACCCCGCCGCCGCCGGGTAGCGCGACGCTCTCCATCATGTGCTCTACCTCATGCGCAATCTCTTCTGGCATAACGCGGTGTCCCATAACGGGGGGATCGATACGGGTAATGGAAAGAGGACGCTCAAGCCCGAAGCCACCAATGGTGGCGTAGACGTGCGCCAGCTGCAGCGGCGTGACCATCAGTCCGTAACCGAAAGCAAAAGTCGCGCGGTCGAGCTGGCTCCAGTATTTACGCTGCGGCAACAGTCCCGCGCTCTCCCCCGTCAGGCCAAGCTCGGTTGGGGTGCCAAAGCCAAAGTTTCGATAGGTATCGAGAAGATGCTGGACCGGCATTGCCAGGGAGAGGCGGGACACGCCTGTGTCGCTCGATTTTTGCAGAATGCCGGTCATGGTCAGTTCGGGATAATAACCGACGTCGCGGATACGATGCCCGTCAAGGGTGTACGGGTGCGTGTCAATCACACTGTCCGGCTTGACCAGCCCCTGCTGCAGGGCGGTCATCAGCACCAGCGGTTTGACGGTCGAACCAGGTTCGAACGTATCGCTGATTGCGCGATTACGGAAATCGTTTATTGTCGCCCCTTCCCGATTATTGGGATTGAAATCCGGATAGCTGGCCATGGCGAGTATTTCCCCGGTGGGGATATTAATTAACACGGAGGCGCCCGACTCGGCCTTGTTCCAGGCCACGGCGTTATCGAGTGCATCTTCGGTGATGGTTTGCAGCCGCTCATCTATACTCAACTGGATGTTATGCGCCGGTACGGGGGCAACTTCGGTCAGGTTTTCAACCACGCGACCATAGCGGTCCTCCCGCACCTGCCGCACCCCCGCCTTGCCCGTCAGTTGCGTATTGAAGCTCTTCTCTACACCTTCAATGCCCTGCCCGTCGATATTGGTGAAACCAATCAGGTTCGCAGCCACATGGCCAGCCGGATAAAAACGGCGGGACTCATCGCGTAAATTGATGCCGGGCAAATTCAGTTTGTCGATCCACTTTGCCTGCGCGGGATCCACCTGGCGGGCAAGGTAAATGAAACGCCCCTGGGGATTGGCGTTGATGCGTGCCGAGAGGGTATCCAGCGAGAGATGCAGCGCGTTCGCTAACGCCTGCCAGCGTTCATCAACGCCGACGCCGCCTTTTGCCAGCACCGTTTTGGGATCGGCCCAGACGGCCCGGACGGGCACACTCACCGCCAGCGGACGGCCTTCGCGATCCATTATCATGCCGCGCGGCGCATCAATCGCCAGCTGACGGAGGGAGCGCATATCTTCCTGCTTCACCAGATTGTCAGGCTTGACGATTTGCAGCCAGGCAACGCGGCCCAACAGAAACGCCAGACTACAAAAAATCGCCAGACAGAGCAGAGCAAAACGCGCCGGGGTGAAATTTCCGGCGGCCGTTATCAATTTCTTTTTCACCTGTACCCCAGGGCTGTAAAACAACGCCCTGATTTAACGGGAAAAGCCGGTAAGAAGGTGGCAAAACAGTGCTACGAACCTCGCAGCTTTGCAACAAGTTACTAACAAGGCCGCAGATCGTAATATTTTGAAAGATAAGGGACATAAAAAAGCCCCGCGTGATGCGAGGCTTTATATCTGAGATTGAAACGCGGCGCGTTTCAGTCAGCAGCGGTTCGATCAGATAGCAGTTACGTTAACTGCAGCAGGGCCTTTCTGGCCATCCTGAATTTCGAACTCAACGTTCTGGCCTTCAGCCAGAGTTTTGAAGCCGTTACCCTGGATTGCAGAGAAGTGTACGAACACGTCTTTGCTGCCGTCAGCAGGAGTAATGAAACCAAAACCTTTAGACTCGTTGAACCACTTAACTTGACCTTTAATCTTTGCCATTTGCAAAATTCCTTAGAGTGTTTTCTTAGCCCGCAGGCATTAACTGAGATAAAACTGAGACATTACTGCATGAGGCACTAATATAAGGTTCGGCAGAGAAGCGGTATTCAACGACAACGTGTTTACTCAGGACTTCTTTACTGAAAATGCCACACATAAACAGAACTGTACCTCGTTTGACCCAAAACGTGTTATCACACACAATGTTTAATATGGCAAGCCATTTTTAAACATGTCTCGATCCGCCGCACAAATTCGAACAGTGCCTGCCAGGTTCTGCACAATTATGCGCATCGCGAACAGACAGCCCTGCTACGTTACAAAGCCCCAGCGCCGCTCTCACAGTCGCTGTAATCTAAGACATTTTTAACATAGCTCAATCATTCCAAAGCGTCCAGCGAACGGGAAAAGAAATCTTACGCAATGATTGAGTTAGAACAAATTGTGAAAAGTTATGCTTAAATCATTGTAACGCGACCAAATTGTTTCAGGGAAAAAACCGTGTTAATAATCTGCCCGCTGCTGTATTAAAATGCACCAGGTTATAAACAGTGTTATGCACCAAAATAATGAAATTTTTATGACGCTGCATCAAAAGAAGGCAAGCAAAACGTTTCGATAAAAATAAAACAATCTCACGCACCCGTTTATACAGAATATATGCTCAAACCTGTCGCTTCGTTTATAAGGATAAATATTCACCAATTTTCAATATTCTGAAGGAATGGTTAACTGGTGCTAAATTATCCAGCACAGTAATTAACTCCTGCACGGGTTCATCCAGCGCTTCATCCGCCAGATCAAACACGCCCCAGTGAATGGGAAACGCCAGTGGCGACCCCAGCTGCTGCCATAACGCCACTGCCGATTGCGGATCCATATGATGGACAGCCATGAACCATCTTGGGGCATAGGCACCAATCGGTAATGCGGCCACATCAACCGGCCCCAGACGTTCCGGTATCAACAGCAGTTCAGGAGAATACCCGGTGTCACCGCTGAACCAGAAACGGTGGTGTCGTCCTTCCATAACCCAGCCGCACCATAACGAGCGATTGCGGTTCCACGGCGTGCGCATACTCCAGTGCTGCGCCGGTACAGCGGTGAGCGTCATTCCCTGCCAGGTGAAACTTTGCCACCAGTCGAGTTCAACCACCTGTTTTGCTCCCCGACGTCGAAACCAGGCAGCCAGGCCAAGAGGAACAAAGAGTTGCACATTGGGAAAACGCCTGAGAATACGGCGAATGGTCGCGTCATCAAGATGATCGTAGTGATTATGGGAGATGACGACCGCATCAAGTCGCTGAAGCTTGTCGACAGACAGTGCGGGAGGCGTCCTGCGCTGTGGTCCGAGAAAAGGAAGCGGAGAAGCACGCCATGAAAATACCGGGTCGGTCAGGAGGATATTGCCGTCCATCTGCAGCAACACGCTCGCATGCCCCAGCCACCATACGCCATCTTCATGCGGTTGCGTCAGCACAGCGGGTTGCCACCACTGGCGGATAAAATTGTCATAACCCAGTGTGGGCGGTTTCGGTAGACCGGCCTCTTTACGCGCTTTACGCCAGCGGTCAAGGTCGCCGGGTTGATGTCCACCAGGTTGGGTATTACGAAAACCGTTTGGGGTGTGATGGTTCAGGGAGGGGTCATACCAGGGATTTTTCCAGACCACGGCCACCTCCCAACGCAAAAAGATTAACGCTCAGCCACCAGGCGGATAAAGTCGTCTTCGTCTTTCTTGTCTTCAGCAACCGCGTCTTTGGGCGCGTCTTTCTCTTCCGGTTCGTTCGCTTCACACAAACGGCGAAGCAACGCATTCTGGCGCTTTTGCTGATCGAGCAGCGCTTCCAGCAGTTCGATCTGCTCGTTCGTACGTGAACTGGCGCGGTTCACGAAAAACCAAACAACCAGGCCCACAAGCAGCACCACCAAAGACATCATCAGGGATGCCATATTCAGCAGCCCTGAATTCAGTAACTCACCCATTTCACCACCTCAATAAAAACGTCTATTTTACCACTGGCGCGAAGGAAGGAAATCACCTTGAGAAAAAATGCGTATTACCACGGAATAAACTTATTGATTGCGCAAACGCCGCTAAAAAACTGTACATCCTGATCGCACATCACATTGATAGTCTGCGTCCATAACACCACGCACGCTATCAGCACGATAATCAGAATCACCCAGCGTATTTTTTTCACTCCACACTCCGTTTAAAGACCTGATGCCACCAGGTTAACACGCTTATCTTAAACAAGGACTAACTGTACCGCCATCACCCCTTTTTAAGAATTCTGCACTTGTTTCAGAGCGTAAACCGTTTAGGCTGAATGTATGATAACAACGATAAAAGAGGTAATGATGCGATTAATCATTCGAACAATTATTGCACTGGCCGTCGTCTGGACGGGTCTTCTGTTAACGGGTTACGGCGTGCTCGCGGGAAGCAACGAAAATGCAGCCGGACTCGGCATTCAATGTAAATACTTAACCGCGCAAGGACTGAGCACGGCGCAATATCTGCATACTGATAGCGGGATTATTGGTTTAACCAACTGCCCTGTGCTGCGTAAAACGTCCGTTGTCATTGATAATGGCTAACCCCTCTCCTGGCCTCAGACACAAAAACGCCGCAACAGATGCGGCGTTTTTTATGCTAACAACGATTAAAACGGGTAGTCGTGATAACCCATCTGTTCAGAAATTTTACGCGCGGCCGTGTGCAGAATCGCTACGTACTCGTGCAGACGCTCTTCGGAGAAGCGCAGGGTCGGGAAAGAGATACTCAGGCCCGCAATCACCACACCAAAGCGGTCAAACACCGGCACGCCGATGCAGCGCAGCCCTTCTTCCTGTTCTTCGTTATCCTCGCCATACCCCTGCTCACGCACCTGATCGAGCACCGTTAACAGCGCATCCGTATTGGTTATGGTTCGTTCAGTGCTGCGTTTGTACTCCACGCCCTCGAGGATCTGCTTCACCTCATCGCGATCGCGCCACGCCAGCAGAACCTTACCGATAGCGGTACTGTAGAGCGGGTTGCGACGTCCAATGCGTGAATACATACGCAGGTTATACATGGAGTCGATTTTATGGATGTAAACAATGCTGTCTTCATCCAGCGCGCCGAGATGGATGGTCTCTTTGGTCAGACGCGAGATTTCACGCATCTGAATATCAGCGCTGCGGATCAGGTCAACATTTTGCAATGCACGGGCGCCCAGCTCGAACAGTTTCAGCGTCAGAGAGTATTTTTCAGACTCGCCTTCCTGGGCAACGTACCCCAGTGACTTCATGGTTTGCAAAAAGCGATAAACGGTGCTTTTCGACATCATCACACGCTGCGACAACTCTGTAATACCAATCTCACGCTCTTCCCCGAGCGCCTGTAAGATGCCAAACACCTTCAGCACGGAAGAAACAGAATCTGGCTGTTTATCCAAATCCGCAATAGCCATTTACCACCTCATAGAGAGTGTTTTATAAAAATCAGAACCGGTTTTTATTATAAGTTCCCGTCATGTCACCTGCAATCAGTCCCCGTTTACTTCGTTACAAATCTGCGACATATCGCGCCAGTAACAGTGCTAAAATAGTTACCCTGAGAATAATTTCACGCTGAGCTTTTTACTCCTGATGGAAAAGAATCTTTCCGATGGTCTGCCTTTACCCCAGCGCTATGGCGCGATAGCAACCATCATTATTGGTATCTCAATGGCCGTCCTTGACGGCGCCATTGCAAACGTTGCCCTGCCAACCATCGCCAGCGACCTGCATGCCTCCCCGGCCAGTTCGATATGGATTGTTAACGCCTACCAGATTGCGATTGTGGTTTCGCTGCTTTCGTTCTCATTCCTCGGCGATATGTTCGGTTACCGTCGGGTGTATCAGTGCGGTCTGGTGGTTTTCACTCTCACCTCATTGCTATGCGCCCTGTCGGATTCACTGCATACCCTGACGCTGGCGCGCATTGCGCAAGGTTTTGGCGGCGCGGCGCTCATGAGCGTCAACACGGCGCTGATCCGCTTAATTTATCCACAGCACCATCTGGGCCGCGGGATGGGGATAAACTCGTTTATTGTCGCCGTCTCTTCCGCTGCCGGGCCAACCATCGCGGCGGCGATCCTGTCCGTTGCGTCCTGGCAATGGCTGTTTGCCATAAACGTGCCTTTGGGAATGGTGGCCATCTTCTTTGCCCTGCGTTTTCTTCCCGCTAACGGCCCGAAAAGCACCATGCCGCGCTTCGATGTGGCGAGCGCGGTGATGAATGCCCTCACCTTTGGTCTGCTGATTACCGCCCTGAGCGGTTTTGCGCAGGGGCAATCGCTGATGCTTACCGGGGTGGAACTCCTCGCACTGCTGGTGACAGGCTTCTTCTTTGTTCGCCGCCAGCTTGCTCTGCCGGTGCCTTTACTGCCGGTTGATCTGCTGCGGATCCCTCTCTTTTCACTCTCCATTTGCACCTCTGTCTGTTCGTTCTGCGCCCAGATGCTGGCCCTGGTTTCGCTGCCGTTCTTCCTGCAGAGTGTGGTTGGCCGTTCAGAAGTAGAGACCGGGCTGCTGTTAACCCCGTGGCCGCTGGCAACAATGGTGATGGCCCCGCTGGCGGGCTATCTGATCGAACGCGTTCACGCCGGTTTGTTGGGTGCGCTGGGGCTGGCGGTGATGGCGACGGGGCTTTTCGCGCTGGCACTGCTGCCGTCGTCGCCTTCAGACCTGGATATCATCTGGCGCATGGTGCTGTGCGGAGCGGGGTTTGGCCTGTTCCAGTCCCCTAACAACCACACCATTATCACTTCGGCGCCACGTCATCGCAGCGGTGGGGCCAGCGGCATGCTGGGGACCGCGCGTCTGTTGGGACAAAGCACCGGTGCGGCGCTGGTCGCCCTGATGTTTAACCTCGCGGGCCAGAACGGCAACCATGTTGCACTTCTCACCGCCGGTGTACTTGCCACCCTTGCGGCTATCGTCAGCGGCCTGCGGGTGACCCAGCCCAGGGTTCAGGCATAAAAAAAGCCGGGCGGAGTAGTCTCCTGCCCGGCTTAGTACGCTGCTTTACTTACTTCAGGTATTCCCCACTGCGCAGCGCTTCAATTCGCTTATCCAGCGGCGGGTGAGACATAAACATCTCGCTCAGCGATTTTGATTTACCGTTGATGCAGAAGGCCATCATGCTGTTCGCTTCCTGCGGCTCGTAGCTGGTTTTCAGACGCTGCAGGGCAGCAATCATCTTCTCACGACCGACCAGCTTCGCAGAGCCGGCATCCGCGTGGAATTCACGGTGACGTGAGAACCACATGGTGATGATACTGGCCAGAATACCGAATACCAGCTCCAGCACCATTGAGACGGCAAAGTAGATCAGCGGGTTACCGTTGCTCTCTTCGCCTTCGTCGCGGTTCCCCCCCATAAAACCTGCCGCAATCTGCGCCAGAATACGGGAGATGAAGATAACGAAGGTGTTCACTACGCCCTGAATCAGGGTCATGGTCACCATGTCGCCGTTGGCAATATGGCTGATCTCGTGGGCAATAACCGCTTCGGCTTCGTCACGGCTCATGTTCTGCAGCAGACCGGTGCTCACGGCAACCAGTGACGCATCACGACGGGCACCCGTGGCGAAAGCGTTAATATCCGGAGCATGGTAAATGGCGACCTGCGGCATGGCGATACCGGCCTGACGGGATTGCTGCGCCACCGTATTCATCAGCCACTGTTCCATATCGTTACGCGGTTGCTCAATGACCTCACCGCCTACCGATTTCAGTGCCATCCACTTCGACATCAGCAGGGAAATGAAAGAGCCACCAAAACCAAACAGCAGCGCCATAATCAACAGACCCTGAACGCTGCTCGACTGAATTCCTGTCAGGCTTAGCACGAGCCCGAAAACCACCATCACCGCCAGGTTGGTGAGCAGGAAGAGCGCGATTCGCATCATAATTTTCTTTTTACCTCAGTTTAACAAAACGCACTATGCGATTACCCACATCGTATGGGTATTGCGGCTATTTTCAAGCATCCGGCGGGCGTAAGTCACCAGAAAGACACAACTTTACACAATTGAAAAGCTGGCTGACGGAAGGATGCAGAACAAAAAGAAACAGGCACAATGTCTTGTGCCTGTTGGGAGATTATTTTGCCGGAGCGGGCTGCTCGGCAGGCTTCTCTTTTTCCAGATTCGCCAGGTCAAGTGCGATATGCACCGTCTCGTCCAGATACGGATCCGGCTCCTGGTAATCTTTAGGCAGATCGTCCAGTTTCTTGAGCAACGGCTTGCCTTCGCGTTTGAAGCGGTCGTTGATACGCGCCAGACGGGTTGCGTCATCCTCGTTGTTCTCTTTCTCACGCTGAGCGTAGTTCAGAGAAACAATATTCCGTTTATCCTTCATGGCATTGAAGCGAGCAATGTCCTTCATGATGTACTGGAATTCAGGATCTTTCGCGATGCGTTCGTTATGGTCTTTCAGCAATTCCGGACCAAACTGGGTCATATCGCCGGCTTTGACATAGGTCGCGGCATTGATGCTGTCCCACGGCAAGGCGTTATCTTCAAACTTCTCGCCGGTTTCCGTCTCTTCCGTGCCTGTCGGCATGATGATGTCTGGCGTCACGCCTTTACGCTGCGTACTGCCGCCATTCACACGGTAGAATTTCTGAATGGTGTACTGAACCGACCCCAGCGCTGGCCATTCCGGACGCAGCATCTGATCGTAAATACGGTTCAGGGAACGGTACTGCTGAACGGTCCCTTTACCGAACGTCGGTTCGCCCACAATCAGCGCACGGCCGTAATCCTGCATGGCAGCGGCAAAGATTTCAGACGCGGACGCACTGAAGCGGTCAACCAGGACCACCAGCGGGCCTTTGTAGTAAACCACGCCGTCGTTGTCGGCATCTTCACGGACTTTACCGTTATTATCGCGGACCTGAACCACCGGACCAGAAGGAATGAACAGTCCAGAGAGTGAAACCGCTTCCGTCAGCGCACCGCCGCCGTTACTGCGCAGGTCGATAATTACGCTGCTGACGTTCTGCTTTTCAAGCTTCTGCAGCTGCACTTTCACATCGTCGGTCAGCCCCACATAGAAGCCCGGAATATCCAGGACCCCCACCTTCTCTTTACCCACGGTTTTCACCGACATTTTCACCGCGCGGTCTTCCAGACGGATACGCTCACGGGTCAGGGTAACGATACGGGTTTTGGTGCCTTTTCCGGCTGGCAGAATTTCCAGACGAACCTTGCTGCCTTTCGGGCCTTTGATCAGCGCAACCACGTCATCAAGACGCCAGCCGATCACATCAACCATGTTCTGGCCAGTTTGACCCACACCGACAATACGATCGCCGACGCTAATCGCTTTACTCTTGGATGCCGGACCACCTGCGACCATCGAATTGATCACCGTGTAATCATCATCCATCTGCAGCACCGCGCCGATACCTTCCAGAGACAGGCTCATTTCAGTATTGAACTGTTCGGTGTTGCGCGGAGAGAGATAGTTGGTGTGCGGATCGATTTCGTGCGCAAAGGCCGTCATGGCCAGCGAGAAGACATCCTCACTGTTGGTCTGCGCCAGACGACGAATGGCAAATTTGTAACGGCGCGTCAGCGTGTCACGGATCTCTTTTTCATCTTTGCCCGTGAGCTTAAGGCTCAGTTCGTCGTATTTCACTTTACTGTCCCACAGCGCATTCAGCTCGGCTTCATCTTTCGGCCAGGGCGCTTTACTGCGGTCCAGATTAAAGGTGTCGTTGCCGGTGAAGTCCATCGGACGTTCCAGCACTTTTAGCGCATACTGATAGCGTTCGAAGCGGCGCTTTTGCGACAGGTTGTAGAGATCGTAGAACAGATCCAGCTTGCCTGAACGCAACTCATCACCCACCTCGGATTTGCGCTTAGCGAACTGCTCGACATCACTGGCGAGCAAAACGTTATGGCTGTAATCCAGCAAGTTCAGATAGCGGTCAAAGATTTTGGCCGAGAAGGCCTGATCGAGATCGAACTGACGATAGTGCGAACGGGTAAAACGTGAGGTCACGCGCTCGCTCACCGTCGCGTGCTGCGTCTCTTCCTTGAGTACCGGAATTTGATCAACACGGGTGATATCGTCCACTGCAAAAGCATGACCTGTTATGGCAAACAGGCCCGCCAGCGCGGTGAGCTTAAAAAAAGTGTTCATGCCAGGCTTGGCCTCCGTTTCAGAACAACAAGTGTTCTGCGCGTACAATCATTGACATACCAGAAGTCAGCTGTACACGAACGCCATCTTTGGTGATTTCCAGTACGGTGGCGTCCATAGCATTGTTACCCGCTTTCACCTTCAGTGCCTGACCTACGCTCAGAGCGTTAATGTCAGAAACTGGCGTATGGCGCGGCTCTTCACGAGGGGCGCGCGGGGCTTTAGCTGCTGGTTTGTCAGCACGCGGTTTGCGATCGTTATTGTCGTTGCGACGTGGCGCAGGACGAGGTTTACGCTCGCGACGAGGCGCGTCTTCCTGACCATTAGCCGCTGCGGCTTCACGTTTTTTCGCTTGCTGTTCAGCACGTTGTGCCTGAACGCGTGCTTTGGCTTCTTCCAGCTGTTTACGCGCGTGCTCTACGTGCTGCTCGTCCAGCTCACCACAAGGATTGCCGTCGAGATCCACACGGGTCGCGCCCGGTTTGATACCGTACAGGTAACGCCAGCTCGAAGTATAAAGACGTAAGGCGGAACGCAGCTGAGTTTTGCTGAGGTTCATTTCCCCCTCAACGCGCGCTACCAGATCCTGAAAAATACCGACTTTCAGGGGACGAGCTTCGCCTTCAGCGCTGAAGCACTGTGGGAAACGCTCGGCCAGAAATGCGATAACTTCTTTACTGCTATTCAACTTAGGTTGATTTTCCATGAAATTTCCTGATTACAACGGACGTTGCCAACAAGCGCAGGCATGAACAGGCGTCATTATAATGACGCTATCCGTAAATGCTACGTTATCCGTTGATTATCCTGCGACGCTCGCAAAGAATTTTTGATAATCGGTTGCTGCGAGTACGTTTTCCAGATTCGCCACCAGCTCGCGCAGCCCCTGTTCGTCCTCGGTTGTAAAGCGACTGAAGACCGTACTGTCGATGTCCAGAACGCCAATAATCTGATTTTTTACCACCAGCGGCAGAACGATTTCAGAATTACTGGCGGCATCACAGGCAATGTGACCGTCAAACGCATGCACATCTTCCACACGCTGTACCTGATTCTCAGCCACCGCGGTGCCGCAGACACCACGACCAACTGGAATGCGCACGCAGGCCAGTTTGCCCTGGAACGGGCCAAGCACCAGCGTTTCCCCTTCCAGGAGGTAAAAGCCAGCCCAGTTCACGTCAGAGAGACGTTCAAACAGCAATGCGCTAGTATTTGCCAGAGTGGCTAAGAAGCTGGTCTCACCCGCCATCAATGCCTTAAAATCGCGGTTCAGATCCGCGTAGAATTCTGTTTTGTTCATTATTCAATCACTTAGTTGTCTTACAAAATTACCGCATAGCCTATTAAAATAAGCATTAAATGCGCTCATGCTCAAGATGAATCCGTTCATGAGTTATTATAACTTTCAACAATACTTATTTGTGCGCAGCTGATGGCCTTAAAAACAACCAAAATTACGCCGAAAAAAAAGATAACTGTCCATACGGTAAGCCAGGCTTTGCCCCGTGCACATTATCAGCGTTGCCCTCAGTGCGATACGCTTTTTATGTTGCCGAAGATGAAATCGCACCAAAGTGCCTTTTGTCCCCGCTGCGACGCCAAAATCCGTGACGGCCGCGACTGGTCGTTAACCCGCCTCGCCGCCATGGCGGTCACCATGCTTCTGCTGATGCCGTTTGCCTGGAGCGAGCCGCTGCTCAAACTTTACCTGCTCGGCGTGCGTATCGACGCCAACGTGCTGCAGGGGATCTGGCAGATGACGCGTCAGGGCGATCCACTGACCGCGGCCATGGTGCTGTTCTGCACCGTTGGCGCACCGCTGGTGCTGGTCGCCGCCATTGCTTATCTCTGGTTTGGCAACATTCTGGGCATGAACCTGCGTCCGGTGCTGCTGATGCTGGAAAAGCTGAAAGAGTGGGTGATGCTGGATATCTACCTGGTGGGCGTGGGCGTGGCGTCAATAAAGGTACAGGACTATGCGTTTCTGCAGCCGGGCGTCGGGCTGTTTGCCTTCATTTGTCTGGTCTTGCTCAGTATCCTGACGCTGATCCATCTGAATGTGGAGCAGCTCTGGGAGCGCTTTTACCCTCAGCGCCCCGCTACCCGCCCCGATGAGAATCTTCGGGTTTGTCTGGGCTGCCACTATACCGGCTTTCCCGACGCGCGCGGCCGCTGCCCACGGTGCCATATCCCGTTGCGGCTGCGGCGCAACAACAGTCTGCAGAAATGCTGGGCCGCGCTGATTGCCTCTCTGGTCTTCCTGATCCCGGCCAATATGCTGCCCATCTCCATCATCTATGTGAATGGCGGACGTCAGGAAGATACCATTCTCTCGGGGATCATCTCGCTTGCACACAGCAACATCGGCGTGGCGGCAATCGTCTTTATCGCCAGTATTCTGGTGCCGTTTACGAAAGTGATCGTGATGTTTACCCTGCTCATCAGTATTCATTTTAAATGTGAGCAAGGTTTGCGCACCCGTATTCTGCTTCTGCGATTCGTGACCTGGATTGGCCGCTGGTCAATGTTGGATCTGTTTGTGATTTCGCTGATGATGTCGCTCATCAATCGCGACCAGCTACTTGCTTTTACAATGGGACCCGCGGCTTTTTATTTCGGCTCTGCGGTGATATTGACTATTCTTGCTGTGGAATGGCTGGATAGCCGCTTACTTTGGGATGCACATGAGTCAGGAAACCCCCGCTTCGCCGACTGAAGCGAGAATTAAAACTAAACGCCGCATTTCGCCATTCTGGTTGCTGCCTGTCATCGCGCTGATGATTGCAGGCTGGCTTATCTGGACGAGCTATGAAGATCGCGGAAGCACTGTGACCATCGATTTCCAGACCGCTGACGGCATCGTTGCCGGGCGAACCCCTGTTCGCTTCCAGGGGGTTGAAGTCGGTACGGTTCAGGACATCTCCCTTGGAAAAGGGCTGAACAAGATCCAGGTGCGGGTCAGTATCAAATCTGACATGCAGGATGCCCTGCGCAGCGAAACGCAGTTCTGGCTGGTGACGCCGAAAGCCTCGCTGGCCGGTGTCTCCGGGCTGGATGCGCTGGTGGGCGGTAACTATATCGGCATGATGCCGGGCAAAGGTGAGCCCCAGGATCACTTTGTTGCGCTGGATACCCAGCCCAAATACCGTCTCAATAACGGCGATTTGATGATCCATCTGCAGGCGCCGGATCTCGGCTCGCTGAACAGTGGCTCCCTGGTCTATTTCCGTAAAATCCCGGTTGGCCGCGTGTACGACTACGCGATTAACCCGAATAAACAGGGCGTCACCATTGATGTGCTGATCGAACGTCGCTTCACCAACCTGGTAAAAAAAGGCAGCCGCTTCTGGAACGTCTCCGGCGTGGATGCTGACCTCAGCCTGAGCGGTGCGAAGGTGAAGCTGGAAAGTCTGGCGGCACTGGTGAATGGCGCCATTGCCTTTGATTCCCCGGAAAACTCAAGCCCGGCTACCGCCGACGACACGTTCGGGTTGTACGCTGACCTGGCGCACAGCCAGCGCGGGGTGATTGTTAAACTGGCCCTGCCCGATGCGAAAGGGCTAAAAGCCGGCTCAACACCGCTGATGTATCAGGGGCTGCAGGTGGGTCAGCTCACCAAAATGACCCTCAACCCGGGCGGCTCGGTCACCGGCGAGATGACGGTCGATCCGAGCGTGGTCGATCTCCTGCGCGAGAAGACTCGCATCGAAATGCGCAGTCCGAAGCTATCCCTGAACGACGCCAACATCAGCACCCTGCTCACCGGCAATACGTTTGAGCTGATCCCCGGTGAAGGTCAACCCAGCAACAGCTTCGTCGTTGCCCCGGCGGATAAAGCCCTGCTGCAAAAACCGGGGGTGATAACGCTCACGCTCAATGCCCCGGAAAGTTACGGTATCGAAGCCGGTCAGCCGTTGATTTTGCATGGCGTGCAGGTGGGTCAGGTGCTGGAGCGTACGCTCTCAGCGAGTGGCGTGAGCTTCTCGGTCGCCATCGATCCGCAATACAGCGACCTGGTGCACGGCGACAGTAAATTCGTGGTGAACAGTCGCGTCGACGTCAAGGTAGGTCTGGACGGCGTGGAGTTCCTCGGTGCCAGCGCCAGCGAATGGGTTAACGGCGGCATCCGCATTTTGCCAGGGGATAAAGGCCCCGTGCGCGATAGCTACCCGCTATACGCGAACCTCGAAAAAGCGATTGAGAACAGCCTGAGCGATCTTCCTACCACCACGCTAACATTAAGCGCCGAGACGCTGCCGGACGTACAGGCAGGTTCCGTTGTGCTCTACCGCAAGTTTGAAGTCGGGGAAGTGATTACCGTTCGCCCGCGTGCGGACGCGTTTGATATCGAGCTGCATATCAAGCCCGAGTACCGCAAGCTGCTGACGCCAAACAGCGTCTTCTGGGCCGAAGGTGGCGCGAAAGTTCAGCTCAATGGTAACGGGCTGACCGTGCAGGCTTCCCCGCTCTCACGCGCGCTGCGCGGCGCGATTAGCTTCGATAATCTCAGCGGTGCGGGTGCCAATCTGCGTAAAGGCGATAAGCGTATTCTTTTCCCGTCGGAAACCGCCGCGCGTGCCGTGGGGGGGCAAATTACCCTGCACGCGTTTGATGCCGGTAAGCTGGCGGAAGGCATGCCAATCCGCTATCTGGGCATTGATATCGGGCAGATCCAGAAGCTGACGCTCATCACCTCGCGCAACGAGGTGCAGGCCACCGCCGTGCTGTATCCGGAATATGTGCAGACCTTTGCGCGCACGGGTTCACGTTTCTCCGTAGTCACACCGCAGATTTCGGCCGCGGGGGTGGAACATCTCGACACCATCCTGCAGCCGTATATCAACGTTGAGCCCGGCCAGGGCAATGCCCGTCGTGATTTCGAACTGCAGGAAGCCACAATCACCGACTCGCGCTACCTGGGTGGCCTGAGCATTGTGGTGGAAGTGCCGGAAGCTGGCTCGCTGAGCATCGGTACGCCGGTCCTGTTCCGCGGCATTGAGGTGGGTACGGTCACGGGTCTGACGCTCGGTACACTCTCCGACCGCGTGATGGTGGCGTTACGCATCAGCGAACGTTACCAGCACCTTGTCCGCAATAACTCGGTATTCTGGCTGGCATCCGGCTATTCACTGGACTTCGGCCTGACGGGAGGGGTGGTGAAAACCGGCACCTTCAATCAGTTCATCCGCGGTGGTATTGCCTTTGCCACGCCGCCGGGAACGCCGCTGGCGCCGAAAGCGCAGCCGGGTAAACACTTCCTGCTGCTTGAAAGTGAACCAAAAGAGTGGCGTGAGTGGGGAACGGCCCTGCCGCGTTAATCTGAAAGGCTCCGGTGTCAACGCGCCGGAGCCTTTATGTTACACTGCGCACCTGAACTTTTCCCTGTGGTGTGCCCGTGGCTCAAAACTCCGTATTTCTTCCTGAACAATTCCTGGCGCAGATGCGCGAGGCGCTTCCCTCTCATCTCTCCTTAGACGACTTTATTGCCGCCTGCCAGCGTCCGCTGCGCCGCAGTATCCGCGTCAACACGTTGAAAATCAGCGTCGATGATTTTCTGACGCTGGTCGCGCCCTACCGCTGGCAGCTTATGCCAGTCCCGTGGTGTGCTGAGGGGTTCTGGATCGAGCGCGATGATGAAGATGACGTGCCGCTGGGCAGTACCGCTGAACATCTGAGCGGTCTGTTCTATATTCAGGAAGCCAGTTCGATGCTGCCGGTTGCCGCCCTGTTCGCGGATGGCAATGCACCTGAACGCGTAATGGATGTTGCCGCGGCTCCTGGCTCGAAAACCACGCAAATTGCCGCCCGTATGGGCAATCAGGGGGCGATCCTCGCCAACGAGTTTTCCGCCAGCCGGGTGAAAGTGTTGCATGCCAACATCAGCCGCTGCGGTATTCATAATGTTGCCCTCACCCACTTCGACGGACGCGTCTTTGGCGCCGCCTTACCGGAAGCTTTCGATGCCATTCTGCTGGACGCCCCCTGCTCCGGCGAAGGGGTGGTGCGTAAAGATCCCGATGCGTTAAAGAACTGGTCGGTGGAAAGCAACCTTGAGATCGCCGCCACACAGCGCGAGCTGATCGACAGCGCCTTTCACGCCCTGCGCCCGGGTGGCACACTGGTTTACTCCACCTGCACCCTCAACCGCGATGAAAACGAAGACGTCTGTCTGTGGCTGAAAGCGCAATACCCGGATGCGGTCGACTTTCTGCCGCTGAACGATCTGTTTGCCTCAGCCGGTGAAGCGGTCACCCCCGAAGGTTTTCTTCACGTCTTCCCGCAGATTTACGACTGTGAAGGGTTCTTTGTGGCGCGTCTGCGTAAAACGCAGGCGGTGGCTCCCCTCCCTGCACCTAAATTCAAGGTTGGTACTTTCCCGTTTGCGCCTCTTAAAGGTCGCGATGCCGCACAGCTTATCGCGGCCGCCAGCCAGGTTGGGCTGGTATGGGATGAAAGTCTGCACCTCTGGCAGCGCGATAAAGAAGTTTGGCTTTTCCCGGCGAATATCGAACCGCTGATTGGTAAAGTGCGTTTTTCGCGCATCGGGATCCGCCTGGCGGAAGTCCATAACAAAGGCTATCGCTGGCAGCACGAGGCCGTCATCGCACTTGCCGGGGGCGAGAATACTTTTGCCCTCACGCATCAGGAAGCCGAAGAGTGGTACCGTGGTCGCGATGTCTACCCGGCGAGCACCCCGGCAGGCGATGAAGCAATCGTGACGTATCAGGGGTACCCGCTGGGACTGGCAAAAAAGGTCGGCTCCCGACTGAAAAACAGTTATCCGCGCGAACTGGTCCGCGATGGTCGTCTGTTTACCGGTAACGATCGCACCGACTAAAAAAAGCGCACTTTTTTACTGGCGATTTTGCTCTCCTTGTCTACGATAAAAAATGGGTGACCGTACTGGTCATACCAGATTTTGACAACCGACCCGGAGAGCACTATGACGAAAACCAGCGTGCGTATTGGCGCTTTCGAGATCGACGACGCAGAACTGCGCGGCGAAGCACAAGGCGATCGAACGTTAAGTATTCCCTGCAAATCCGACCCGGATTTGTGCATGCAGCTCGATGCGTGGGATGCCGACACCAGCGTCCCGGCAATACTTGATGGCGAACATTCTGTCCTTTACCGTGAGCATTACGATAGCAAAACCGATGCCTGGGTCATGCGCCTTGCCTGACCTAAAGAGAACCCGCCCGAAGGCGGGTTATTTATTACTGCAGTTGCGCCAGCGTAAAGTAACCGTCAAAAACGGCCCCCGTATCAATGTAGTGAAGATTATTAAAATCATACCGTCTGTCGACGGGCGTATGGCCGAACCAGAAATGATCCGCGCCGCTGATACCCTGCCCTTTACCCACCATAAAGCCCATCAGCCGATCGCGATCCCATAAAACGCGCTGGGCGCTGACCGGTTTTTGCCAGCGGTATTCCGCTGCCGGATAATCGGCATGGGCAATCACATTCAGGCCGTTAGCGCAGGTTATCTCAATAATATGCGGTAAATCGCGGCAGGCATCGAGCAACGACAACGCGAGCTGTTGCTGGTCGCGTTCAAGTTGCGCAAACCACATTCCGCCATTCATCGTCCAGAGAGAAAAATCGTTATTATCCAGACTGTCGAGAGCCATTTGCTCGTGGTTGCCACGCACGGCACGAAACCATTTTTCATTGATAAGCTGTAATGATTTAACACTGTCTGGACCACGATCAATCAAATCGCCCACAGAAATCAGTAAATCCTCAAACGGGTTAAAATGACGGCATTTGAGCTCGTCTAAAAGACGCTGATAACAACCGTGAATATCGCTGACAACCCAGACGTGACGCCACATCCGCCCCTCTATTCGCTGGTACATAAGGCCCTCCTGTTAACAGTATAGCTGCAGCAGAAATGACAGAAGATCGCCAGGGCTCTCGCAAAATCAAACAAACGCTAAACCAAACGGAAATAAAGGTCCGCGCACTATTAATCCCTTTTTACTGGCTCTTTAGAATAAGGGGAGATAAAAACGAGGGCCTTCACGTGTCTAATACAGAACTGCATAACGATGTTTTCTATCCACATCGCACACATATTATTTCTGAGCTGGTGAAAGGCAAACGGACTCCTGGGCCAATCTGGCAGAAACGCGAATATCGCCTCAAGTTCCTTCTGCGTTCGCTTCTGTTCTGGTCCTCCACCCATCGCATGCTGGAAAGCCTTGCAGGTCGCGACGATTTCGACAGACTGCTGGCCTCTCAGGTGACCTTACCGAGCAAGACCCATCGGCAGTACCTGATGCGCGGCCTGACGGCGAGCGATCGCGCTGACGCTATCATTCACCACTATCACTGGATTGATAGCCTGAAAGAGAAGGGGCTGGCCCAGGCGCTCACCAGCCCGCATGAGCAACCGTTCGTCCAGTTCAGGGCCAAAAACGACGCGATCTATACCGTCAATGCCTCTTGTGCCGGGAAAGCCGAGCGCGAAGGCGAAAGCACGCTGTGGCTGCGCGATAACGAGAATACGCTGCTTGCCAGCCTGACTTTTAGCGTTGCGCGCAGCAATGGCCAGCGGGTCATCGTGATAGGTGGACTTCAGGGCCCCCGCCGCAACGTCTCGCGGGATGCCATTAAGCAGGCCACCCGCTCCTGCCACGGTCTGTTCCCAAAACGGCTGCTAATGGAGGTGATTTTCCAGCTGGCGGCACAGTCGTCAGTGCGGGCAATTTTTGCCGTCAGCGATGAGGGACACGTTTTCCGCGCCTTGCGCTATCGCCTTAGTAAAGGTCGCCACTTCCACGCCAGCTATGATGAGTTCTGGGGATCGCTGGACGGTAAAAAACTGTCCGCCTTCTGCTGGCAACTCCCCCTGCAGATGGAGCGCAAATCCCTTGAGGACATTGCCAGTAAAAAGCGTGCCGAATACCGCCGTCGCTTTGAACTGCTTGATGAAATTGAGGCGTCCGTTAAATCGCGCTTTTAAGCCCGGCATTGCCATTTACTGACGCGACACGAAAATTTAACAAAACAGGCAAAAAGGGCTGGACTTCCGCATGCTGTGTTGTGTTATGTTTTAGCTGGACGTACAGGAAGTGCGCGCTGTATGAGAAAGACATTACCGGGAATATTCTTTCACTTTCATACAGATAAAAAGAGACCGAATACGATTCCTGTATTCGGTCCAGGGAAATGGCTCTTGGGAGAGAGCCGTGCGCTAAAAGTTGGCATTAATGCAGGCTAAGTCGCCTTGCCTTTTAAGAATAGATGACGACGCCAGGTTTTCCAGTCAACAGTTAAAGCGGCTGGAAAAAAAGCGTCAGAGCATCATTAAACGAAAAAAACCGCAGTGCTTTCGCAAGCATCTGCGGTTTTTTATTGGAAACCTGAACGTTAGCAGAGCTTATCCGCGCGCTCAATAAATGGTGCCAGGCTCATCTTCTGCCCCGGGTGGGAAGGATCGTCAATCTGGATCACGCTGATGGGCTGCCCGCTGCTCTTCCCGCTGGCCACCTGCTGCTCGGCGGTATCATTCAGCGGGTATTGCACCAGCGTACTCGGGTTGATGGCATACAGCGCATGGCCCGGACGGCAGGTCAGCATCACCTCTTCGCGATTAAACGCCCATTTGTCCTTACCCACTTCGAAACGGCTGACGGTGATAACCTGTGGTGCAGCAAGCGCGCTCCCCGTGCAGGCCAGCAATACAAGAGAAAGTACTGTCTTTTTCATATGATATTTAACCTTGTCAGAAGGGTTCCCAGGTGGCGAACAGGCTTACCGTTGCCAGCACCAGCGCCCCCAGCACCACTTCTGCCTGCGTCATCCTGATAAAAATCTGTTGTGTCCGTCCGGTTTCTGGACGGAACCGTGGCACCAGAAAATACCGATTTGCCAGCGCAATTACCACCATCAACGCCACCAGCGCACATTTGAACAACAATAACTGTACATAACCAGCCTGCCAGGGAATCTGGAGGCCAAGTATCATTAGCGCGTTAACCACCCCGGTGAGCAGCACGCCGGAGACGGCGTAATGGCCCACGCGTGAGAAGCGCATCATGGTGTAGATGGCGGCAGTCTGCCAGCGCCCTTTGGCCAGACGCATGCAGAACAGCAGCGGCAGTAATCCCCCCAGCCAGGTGGCGGCACAGATCAGGTGAACAGCATGATTAAGACGCTGCAAAGCCCCCATCGCCCCCTCCAGCATCGCCGCGTGTCCTACCCCGGCCAGCAGGATAAGCTGCCCCATTGCCAGCAGCAGCAGTCGCGACCCTTTCAGTGGCGCGAGCCATGCGGCGCCGACCGCGATCGCCGCGAGAATAATCTGCCACAGCCAGACGCTACCAAACTGCGTACCCAACACGCTTTGCCAGACCTGCGGGGCAAACACATCTCCCCAGCCGCTTCCCATCAATCCGCCCTGAAGCATAAACATGAGAAGTGCGGCCGCCAGGCTGATTAACGACGCCACTTTCTGCTGCCACTGAAACCGCCGTGACATTAAACGCTGGAGAGAAGAAGGTGCAAACCAGACGCTGTAAAGCGCATTGCCAAAAACCAGCATCAGCGCCCCAAAATGGATAAAGCGCAACCCGATGTAAACCAGCGACAGCATGCTATTTCACGCTAAAGTGATAGCTGCCTTTGGTTTTATGGCCATCAACCGAGACCACATGCCAGTCGACCTGGTAAGTCCCTGGCGTCAGCGGTTGTTCCAGAGGTACGTTAAGCTGAGTTTTATTCTTTTCGTCTCGCGTAGCGGTACCGGCCCTGATGACTTTTTTTTGCGCATCCGTTACCACCACGCCGCTAAAACCGGGTTCGATACCTTCCGAAAAATTCAGCGTCAGGGCCTGCGGTGCGCTCACCAGGCTGTCTGCCGCCGGGATAGTCTGTTGAAGATGCGCATGCGCAAGCACCGAGGGAGAAATCACTGTAGAGGCGAGAAAAACCAGTGCGCATGCCGCGCGGGAAGCAGAGAAACCCATCGCAATCATTCCTTTTTGTTATGTCTGTGTGCTAAAGAATAACGCTGTATAATAAACGAGTCGAGGATCATCCCGCCTCCGCTTGTCATCGTCGCGCAATCGCGGTAACGTTGCCGCCGCATAATAAGGAGAAGGTAATGAAGATCAATCTGGCCGCCCTTCCTCAGGACGAGATGGATAAAGTGAATGTCGATCTCGCTGCCGCTGGCGTCGCTTTCAAAGAGCGTTACAACATGCCCATCGTGGCGGAAGTTGTTGAACGTGAACAACCTGCCCATCTGCGGGACTGGTTCCGTGAAAGATTAATCGCCCACCGTCTCGCCTCGGTCAATCTTTCTCGTTTGCCGTACGAGCCTAAAGTTAAATAAGCTTAACGACTCGTTACACTTCCTTACGCTGAATCTGGCAGGATAAGAAAACCCTGATTAAATTAGGTGTATTCTTAAATCCCTGCGACTCAGTGTATAAGGAAGTCACGATGTCACATTGGAATATAGCGGCAGCCCAGTATGGCGGGCAGCACCAGAGTATCAATGACCATGTTACGCACCATCTTCGCTTCATTGCGGAAGCCGCGCGGCAACGGTGTGATTTGCTGGTCTTCCCTGAACTCTCATTAACGGGATCCGGGACGTCGACGTTACCTCCCCCACCCGGCGACGCCCAGCTGGATCCCCTGCTTGACGCGGCCCATTTTTACCGGATTACGGTGATTGCCGGGCTCCCTGTTGAGCGCAATGGTCTGCGCCAGAAAGGCCTCGCGCTGTTTACCCCCTCTCGCCAGCGCGTTTTGCGCTATCCGCAAGGCAGCGGTGCCAGCCTGATGCCGGGGGATAAACACCTGAGCATCATGGATGCCCACGCCGATTCGCCGAATCTCGACCCCAGGGCAACACTCTTCACCAGCTGTCAGTCGGTGCGGGATTACCGCTGGCGACAGTCCATCAGCACCCTTCAGCGCTTCGCGCATAAATATGCCATTGCTGTGCTCATGGCGAATGCCGGTAGCGGCAGCGCGCTGTGGGATGATAAAGGCCAGCTGATTGTCCGCGCGGATAACGGTGAGTTACTGTTGACGGGCTCGCTCGGCAGACAGGGTTGGCAAGGCGATATCATTCCTTTAGGCTAGGCGTTTTAAGCTCAGGAGTGTTCAATGCTGCGCGTCATCGATACCGAAACTTGCGATCTTCAGGGCGGAATAGTGGAAGTGGCCTCTGTCGACGTGGTTGACGGAAAAATCGTCAACCCAATGAGCCATCTGGTGCGTCCCGATCGCCCCATCAGCCCTCAGGCGATGGCTATCCATCGCATTACCGAATCGATGGTGGCGGATAAACCATGGATCGAAGACGTGATTCCCCACTATTACGGTAGCCCGTGGTACGTCGCGCATAACGCCAGCTTTGACCGTCGCGTGCTGCCGGAGATGCCCGGGGAATGGATTTGTACCATGAAGCTGGCGCGTCGCCTCTGGCCGGGGATCAAGTACAGTAACATGGCGCTGTACAAGTCCCGTAAGCTCAGCGTCCGCACGCCTGAGGGGCTGCATCATCACCGCGCCCTGTATGACTGCTATATCACCGCCGCGTTACTCATCGATATTATGAACACCTCCGGCTGGACGCCGGATGATATGGCGACCATTACGGGACGCCCCGCGCTGCTGACCACGTTTACCTTTGGTAAGTACCGGGGCAGAGCGGTGTCGGATATTGCCGATAAAGACCCGGGCTATTTGCGCTGGCTGTATAACAACCTCGACAAAATGAGCCCGGAGCTGCGTCTGACGCTGAAACATTATCTGGGCGAAGCTTAACGCTCTGCACGGCCTGGCAGCGTCTCCTGCGCCAGGCCAATCAAAAAGGCATACTCCAGGGCCACCCCTTCATACGATTTAAACCGTCCCGATTTCCCGCCGTGTCCGGAATCCATATCGGTACAGAGCAACAACAGATTATCGTCGGTTTTCAGTTCCCGCAGTTTTGCCACCCATTTTGCCGGCTCCCAGTATTGCACCTGAGAGTCATGCAAACCGGTGGTCACCAGCATATGAGGGTAGGCTTTCGCCTCGACGTTATCGTACGGGCTGTACTCTTTCATATAGCGGTAGTAAATCTCATCCTGCGGATTACCCCACTCCTCAAACTCCCCGGTAGTGAGAGGAATGGATTCATCGAGCATGGTGGTGACCACATCAACAAACGGCACCTGCGCGACGATGCCTTTGAAGCGGTCGGGACGCTGGTTGATAACCGCCCCCATCAGCATGCCGCCCGCGCTACCGCCCATGCCAAAGCAGAGCTGCGGATCGCCATAGCCCTGTTCAATCAGCGCATCGCAGACGTCAAGGTAGTCATTAAAGGTGTTTTTCTTTTTGAGGAATTTCCCGTCTTCATACCAGTGCTGCCCCAGTTCGCCGCCGCCGCGAATATGGGCGATGGCGTAAACAAAGCCGCGATCGAGCAGGCTTAATCTGCTGCTGCTGAAATCGGCGTCCATGCTTGAGCCGTAGGAGCCGTAGCCGTAGACGAGGATCGGGTTTTTCCCTTTCTGAAAATGCGCTTTGTGATAGACGAGCGAGACGGGAACCTCCACGCCATCCCGGACGGTGACCCACACGTGTTCGCTTCGGTAGTTTTCAGATTCGAACCCTTTAACCTCGGTCTGTTTAATCACCTGACGCTGCCCGGTGTCCATATCCAGCTCAAACAGGGTGTCCGGTGTGGTCATGGACGAGTAGCCGTAGCGCAGCCGTGAGGATTCCGGTTCCGGGTTGAATCCAATCCACGTCACATAGGCCGGGTCATCAAACGCAATCCCCACCACTTCCCGGGTTTTACGGTTGATTTGCCGGATACTGGTCAGCCCCCGCTGGCGCTCTTCCACCACCAGCCAGTCAGTAAACAGGGTGAAGCCTTCCAGCATCACCTGATCCCGCGCGGGGATCAGCACTTCCCACTTGCGCTCATCGCGCACTTTGGTTTTATAAAGACCGAAGTTTTTGCCCTCGCGATTCGAACGCACATAAAAACTGTGCTGGAAGTGATCCAGGCTGTACTCGTGGTCCTTGCGGCGCGGCAGAAAGCAGAGCGGCTGGGCATCAGGCAGTTCGGCATCCAGCAGCAGAACTTCGGATGTCGTCGCGCTGGCCAGGAAGATAATGACATAGTGGCGTGAGGAGGTTTTATGCAGGCTGACATAAAAGGTTTCGTCCTGCTCTTCATAGACCAGCTCGTCGTCCGCAGAGTCGGTCCCCACGGTGTGTCGCCAAACCTGGTAAGGCAGCAGCGTGGAGGCGTGTTTTTTGACGTAGTAAACCGTTTCGGAGTCATTTGCCCAGACAAAATCCGGGGAGACGTTTTCCAGCATTTCCGGATACCAGTTGCCGGTGTCGAGATTGCGAAAACGCAGGCCGTACTGGCGACGGGAGAGATAATCCTCCGCCAGCGCCATCACCGCGTTATCCGGTGAAATGGACATGCCGCCAAGGGTATAAAATTCGCTGTGGGCCGCGCGCTGGTTGGCGTCCAGCAGAATATCCCACTCGTCCCACTCGGCGCTCAGCACCGACTGACGCTGGTAGATGGGGTACTCGTTGCCGGGCTCGTAGATATGGCGATAGCGGTAGCCGTTTTTGGTCCAGGGCGCGGAGATATCACGCTGAGGAATACGCTGTACCATTTCATTCAGCAGCTGGTCCTGAAGCGTCTGCTGGCTGGACATGACCTTGCGACCATAGTCGTTTTCCTCGTGCAGGTAGTCGAGTACCTCTGGCCGGGAACGCGAATCGTCCCGTAGCCAGTAATAGTTGTCTATGCGCGTATCGCCATGCGTGGTGATTGCATAAGGTATACGTCGGGCTTTCGGTGGCATGTCATCATTCTTTTTAGTTTTACACCCTATAAGGTTGGCAAAACCCACGCATGATGCAAGCGAAACCGTGACCCCGCCGCGACGTTATCCCTGTAACGCCTGTTTTTGCTCCCGGATATCCTGTTCAATGCCTTCGCGCACATCCTGAGGGATCTTCAGCGCGTCGCCAAGCGCGTTCAGGTAGCTGCGTTCCATAAAGTGATCGATATCGATAGCGGCACAGCTGAGGAAATAGAGTTCAAGCGCCTCTTCCTCATTTTTCACACTCTGCGCAAGACGCTGCGGGTCAAGCGGCTGTTCAATCGCCTGCGCTACCAGCGCTCTGCCCTTCTCTTCGACACCGGCTTCACGCAGTTGCTGCTCAATCGCCGATCGTTCTTTATCGTCGATGTGCCCGTCGCTTTTCGCGGCAAAGACCAGCGCAAGGATAAGCCGTTCGGTACGCAGATCCAGCGGCGAGGTGTGTTCACCATACTGCGGTTCATCCCTGTGCGCAGTGCGTACCCTGTCTTTGTATTTATTCCACAGAACGGTCCCCGCGATGGCTCCGCCACCGGCCAGCAGCGCTCCGGTGCCATACTTTGCCAACAGCTTGCGCGAGGACTTATTCGCCACCAGCAGGCCAGCCAGCCCGCCGAGTGCGCCAGGTACCAGCAGGTTACTGAGCCCCTGCTCGCCGGACGATGCCGTTTTCTGCCCTAACAGTGATTGCAATTGATTCAGCCAGCCTGACATGGTTTCCCTCACTTAACGGTGAACATGTTCCACAGCGTAAGCGAGCAGGCGTCAGGAAATGTCTGGCCGGACTAAAGAAGCGCAAATTTCTTCCTGCCGCACTGAGCCGTGCGCGAGACAGACGCAAACGTTTTCGTTTATACTGCCCGCAACTTTTTCAGGGGGATTGTTATGATTCGTTTAGGAACCGCGCTGCGGCCATCGGCGACGCGAGTGATGCTGTTGGGATCGGGCGAGCTGGGAAAAGAAGTCGCCATTGAGTGTCAACGTTTAGGCGTGGAAGTCATTGCCGTTGACCGCTACGCTGATGCACCCGCCATGCACGTCGCCCATCGTTCTTATGTGATTAACATGCTGGATGGCGATGCCCTTCGCGAACTGATTACGCGTGAAAAACCGGATTTTGTGGTGCCGGAAATTGAAGCCATCGCTACCGATACGCTGATCGCCCTTGAGCAGGAAGGCCAGCGCGTGGTGCCCTGTGCAAAAGCCGCAAAGCTGACCATGAACCGCGAAGGGATCCGTCGCCTGGCGGCGGAGGAGCTCGGGTTGCCTACGTCGGGCTACCGTTTTGCTGGCGATAAAGCCGCATTCCTGCGGGCCGTCGAGGAGATCGGCTACCCGTGCATCATTAAGCCGGTCATGAGCTCCTCCGGTAAAGGGCAGAGCTTTATCCGCGACAGCAGCACACTGGACAAGGCGTGGGATTATGCCCAACAGGGTGGTCGCGCCGGAGCCGGTCGTGTGATCGTTGAAGGTGTGGTGAAGTTTGATTTCGAGATCACCCTGCTGACCGTCAGCGCCGTGGACGGCGTTCACTTCTGTGACCCGATTGGCCACCGTCAGGAAGATGGCGATTACCGCGAATCCTGGCAGCCGCAGCAGATGAGCCCCCTGGCGCTGGAACGCGCGCAGGCGATCGCCCGCAAGACCGTCCTGGCGCTGGGCGGCTATGGCCTGTTCGGCGTGGAGCTGTTTGTTTGCGGTGACGAAGTGATTTTCAGCGAAGTCTCCCCTCGCCCGCATGACACCGGCATGGTCACGCTCATCTCGCAGGACCTCTCCGAATTCGCCCTGCACGTGCGCGCCTTCCTCGGCCTGCCCGTCGGCGGTATCCGTCAGTACGGTCCGGCCGCCTCGGCGGTGATCCTGCCGCAATTAACCAGCCAGAACGTCACCTTTGATAACGTCGACGCGGCGGTGGGCGCAGGTCTGCAGGTGCGTTTGTTCGGCAAGCCGGAGATCGACGGCTCCCGTCGTCTTGGGGTGGTATTAGCCACCGGGGAGAACGTGGACGACGCCGTGACGAGAGCGAAAGCGGCCGCCGCAGGCGTTAAGGTAGCAGGATAAAAAAACGGGCCCCGGGGCCCGTTTTTCATACGGCGAATAACTTACTGCTTCGCGCCTTCAACCGCTTCACGAGCCAGTCGGGTAATGCGGTCCCAGTCGCCTGCTTCCAGCGCATCCGCCGGCACCAGCCATGAGCCACCGATGCACAGCACGCTTTTCAGCGCCAGGTAGTCACGGTAGTTGGCCGGAGAGATACCGCCCGTCGGGCAGAAACGCACCTGGGAGAATGGACCCGCAATGGCCTGCAGCGCTTTGGTGCCGCCGTTGGCTTCTGCCGGGAAGAATTTGAACTCTTTCAGACCGTAGTCCATGCCCAGCATCAGTTCAGATACGGTGCTGATACCCGGGATCAGTGGAATCGTGCCTTCGGTGGCGGCTTTCAGCAGCGACTCGGTCAGACCCGGGCTGATGGCGAACTGTGCACCCGCTTCGGTCACTTCAGCCAGCTGTTTTGCGTTCGTCACGGTACCCGCACCAATGATAGCGTCCGGTACTTCTTTAGCGATAGCGCGAATGGCATCCATCGCGCAGGCGGTGCGCAGGGTCACTTCCAGAACGCGAACGCCGCCCGCAACCAGCGCTTTCGCCATCGGTACAGCGTGCTCCAGCTTGTTTACCACGATAACCGGCACGACAGGGCCAGTGGTCAGGATTGCTTCTGCACTTGTTTTCCAGTTTTTCATCAGAGTCTTCTCTCGCCAGATCGTTAAAATCAAGTCGTCTTAAAACGTAATACAGGTTGCGCCCTGCTCAGCACCGGAGAGTTTCTCACGCAGCGCACCAAACATTTCGCGCCCTGTCCCCACGCGCGAGGCGCTCAGGTCAGGAATATGGGGGTTACGTGCCGCCAGCTCTGCGTCATCGACCAGCAGGGTTAACTCGCCTGTCTGTCCGTTTACGCGGATCATGTCGCCGTCACGCACTTTCGCCAGCAACCCGCCGTCATAAGCTTCCGGCGTCACGTGGATGGCGGAAGGCACTTTACCGGATGCGCCTGAGAGGCGTCCATCGGTCACCAGTGCAATTTTGAAACGGCGGTCCAATAATACACCAAGTGGTGGCATAAGTTTATGTAATTCTGGCATCCCGTTGGCTTTCGGCCCCTGATGACGCACCACCACCACGCAGTCTTTGTCGAGAAGCCCGGCGTCAAAGGCAGGTAATACGTCATGCTGGCTTTCGAACACCACCGCCGGCGCTTCGATAACCTGATTCTCTTCCGGTACGGCAGAGGTTTTCATCACCGCACGCCCCAGGTTACCGCTCAGCACTTTGGTGCCACCGTGAGGAGAGAACGGTTTGTCGATGGTGGCAATCACCTGCGGGTCAAGGGAGGCGCTCGCGCCATCACGCCAGTCCAGCTCGCCGTTGTTCAGCCACGGCTCCTGGGTGTAGCGTTTCAGGCCGAAGCCCGCCACGGTGTTCACATCTTCATGCAGCAGACCGCCCTTCAGCAGCTCGCGCATCAGCAGCGGTACGCCGCCTGCGGCCTGGAAGTGGTTAATGTCCGCCGGACCGTTCGGGTACAGGCGCGCCATCAGCGGCACCACGGATGAGATCTCGGAGAAGTCATCCCAGTTAATCAGAATACCCGCCGCACGCGCCATGGCCACCAGGTGCATGGTGTGGTTAGTTGACCCCCCGGTTGCCAGCAGCGCGACGATACCGTTGACGATGACTTTTTCATCAACCATTTTGCCCATCGGCATCCATTCGTTGCCGTTTCCGGTCAGACGCGTGACCTGACGTGCCGCTGCCTCGGTCAGCGCTTTGCGCAACGGGGCATCCGGCTGGATAAAGGACGAGCCCGGAAGCTGCATCCCCATAAACTCCACCACCATCTGGTTCGTGTTCGCGGTACCGTAAAACGTACAGGTGCCCGGCGCATGGTAAGACGCGGCTTCCGCCTCCAGCAGCGCCTGGCGATCGGCTTTCCCTTCAGCATACAGCTGGCGGATACGGACTTTTTCTTTGTTCGGCAGACCGCTTGCCATCGGGCCGGATGGTACAAAGATCGCAGGCAGATGACCAAACGACAGCGCAGCCATGACCAGACCCGGGACAATCTTGTCGCATACGCCGAGATACAGCGCGCCATCAAACATGTTGTGTGACAACCCAACCGCCGCAGACATCGCAATCACCTCACGGCTCAGCAGCGACAGCTCCATACCGTCCTGCCCCTGCGTCACGCCGTCGCACATGGCAGGCACCCCGCCCGCGACCTGACCAACGGCATTCACGCTGTGCAGCGCTTTACGGATGATGTCAGGATAGACCTCATACGGCTGGTGCGCGGAAAGCATGTCGTTATAGGAGGTGATGATGGCGATATTGTTACGCAACATGCTTTTCAGCGACGCTTTATCTTCAGGCTGGCAGGCGGCGAAGCCGTGAGCCAGGTTACCGCAGGCCAGCTGCGAGCGGTGGACGGTGTTGCTCTTTGCCTGTTCAATCCGGGCGAGGTAGGCCGAACGGGTCTCTTTCGAGCGCTCGATAATGCGTTGTGTTACGCGTAACAATGTCGGATTCATAAAAGCTCCTCTCATTTATCTGTCCGGGCTCGGGAGTTTACAAAGTCGCTGGCAGTTGTTAACAACGCTGAAACGCTTGCTGTCCGGAGCTCAGGGGCAAAATCACTTCCGGCAGTGTAATAAAAAAAGCTCCGCGGGTGAATCCACACGGAGCTTAAAAGTCAAAAATTATGCCGCGAGCTGTGTTAGATCATGTTACCGGTAAAATAACACTTTCGGGCTGGCGGATTATCTTACTCAAACTCGTTCCAGGAGCGACCATCGCGGGTGATCATCGCCACTGACGCAACAGGTCCCCAGGTGCCTGCCTGATACGGTTTTGGTGCATCCTGATCGGCAGCCCAGGCTTCGGTAATGGAGTCGACCCATTTCCATGCCTCTTCCACTTCATCGCGACGCACGAACAGCGCCTGGATACCGCGCATGGTTTCCAGCAGCAGACGCTCGTAAGCATCCGCCAGGTGCGTCTGGTTGAAGGTTTCGGAGTAGCTCAGATCCAGCTTGGTGGTCTGCAGGTTGTGTTTATGATCCAGGCCCGGCACTTTGTTCAGGATCTGGATATCGACCCCTTCGTCCGGCTGCAGACGAATGGTCAGCTTGTTCTGCGGCAGCTCCTGCCAGGACTCTTTGAACAGGTTCAGTTCCGGGTTTTTAAAGTAGACCACCACTTCGGAGCACTTGGTCGGCAGACGTTTACCGGTGCGCAGGTAGAACGGTACCCCCGCCCAGCGCCAGTCGTCGATGTCCACGCGGATCGCCACAAACGTCTCGGTGTTGCTGGACTTGTTCGCGCCCTCTTCTTCCAGGTAGCCTGGCACTTTTTTGCCTTGCGCAAACCCGGCAGTGTACTGACCACGCACGGTCTTCTCACGCACGTTGGAGCGGTCGATGCGGCGCAGTGATTTCAGTACTTTCACTTTGGCGTCACGAATGCTGTCCGCCGTCAGATCGGACGGTGGCGACATGGCAATCATGCACAGGATTTGCAGCAGGTGGTTCTGGATCATGTCGCGCATCTGACCGGCCTGGTCAAAGTAACCCCAGCGGCCTTCAATGCCCACCTCTTCCGCCACGGTGATTTCCACGTGGTCGATGGTGCGGTTGTCCCAGTTATTCACAAACAGGGAGTTAGCGAAACGCAGCGCCAGCAGGTTCAGAACCGTCTCTTTACCGAGGTAGTGGTCAATACGGTAAACCTGGCACTCTTCAAAGAACTCGCCCACCTGGTCGTTGATTTCTCGCGAGGTGGCCAGCGACGTGCCCAGCGGTTTTTCCATCACGACGCGAGCCGGCTTGGCGTTCAGTTTGGCTTCGCCCAGCCCTTTGCAAATGGCGCCGAAGGTGCTTGGCGGCATGGCGAAATAGTTAATGGTGACACGGTTTTTCTGATCCAGCATTGCGCCTAAACGGCTAAACGCGCTGACGTCATTCACGTCCAGATTGCAGAAATCGAGACGGCCACTCAGGGTATCCCACAAACTTTCATCAATTTTTTCTTTCATGAAAGTTTCGAGCGCCTCGCGGACGACTTTGGTGTAAGCGTCCTTGTCCCAGTCGGCGCGCCCAACACCCAGGATACGGGTATCCGGATGAATTTGGCCCGCTTTCTCCAGTTGATACAGGGAAGGCAGCAATTTTCGGCGTGCAAGATCGCCTTTCGCGCCGAAAATGACCAGGTCACATGCCTGGGCTGTTTGCGTTACCGCCATGTCATTCTCCTCAGTTGGATCACCTGGTACTTCCGCCAGGTATCGTTGTAATTTTATTACAATGCACTGTACTGCTTTTACGTCATTCCCGAAACCATTAGCGCTTATCGTCGCGTGCGATACCGCGATTTTTCACCCTTCAGACGATTACGATGGCGTAATGACGCAACAACCGTCGATTCTTTGCGCAACAGGGCCGCAGCAAAACCCGACACCGATCAAGTTATGAAAAAAAACAACAACATTATCTTGTCGATTGTTACCCTTTCTGGAAGTCACAGGGGTAATATCGGCTAAATCGAATTACGATTTCATCAATTTATGAAATCGTTTACACCCATGAGCGTCCTGTTAACATGAACATGCTGGAAAAAATCCAGTTTCAACTGGAACACCTTAGCAAATCCGAGCGTAAAGTGGCCGAGGTCATTCTGGCTTCTCCCGCGCAGGCGATCCATTCAAGCATCGCCGCTCTGGCACAGGAAGCGGGTGTGAGCGAACCGACGGTCAATCGCTTTTGCCGCAGCCTGGAAACACGCGGCTTCCCTGATTTTAAACTGCATCTGGCACAAAGTCTGGCTAATGGCACCCCCTATGTTAATCGCAATGTGGATGAAGACGACAGTGTTGATGCCTATACCGCGAAAATATTTGAATCAGCCATGGCCTCGCTTGACCACGTCCGCCAGTCTCTGGATATGAACGCCGTGAATCGCGCGGTGGATCTCCTTACCCAGGCCAAGCGAATCGCGTTCTTTGGTCTCGGGTCGTCGGCGGCCGTGGCGCATGACGCCATGAACAAGTTTTTCCGCTTTAACGTCCCGGTGATTTATTCCGATGACATTGTGCTGCAACGCATGAGCTGTATGAATTGCAGTGAAGATGACGTCGTGGTACTGATTTCGCATACCGGCCGCACCAAGAGTCAGGTCGAGCTGGCGCAGCTGGCCCGTGAAAACGATGCCATGGTTATCGCGCTTACCACGGCGGGCACGCCGCTGGCCCGTGAGGCGACGTTGGCGATCACGCTCGACGTACCGGAAGACACCGATATTTATATGCCGATGGTCTCCCGCCTGGCGCAGCTCACGGTGATTGACGTGCTGGCGACCGGTTTTACCTTACGTCGGGGGGCAAAATTCCGGGATAACTTGAAGCGGGTCAAGGAAGCGCTTAAGGAATCGCGTTTTGATAAAGAATTGCTTATAAAGAGCGATGTTCGATAGTTGATAACGAAGACGTAACGAATAATTACGATGTAACGATTTACGGCATTCGGTCCACTCGCTGCTGCCTTGCGGCAGATGATGGCCGATTCAATGTTCACGCAACACCAAAGTTGTTTCAGTCAACGGAGTATTACATGTCCAGAAGGCTTCGCAGAACCAAGATCGTAACCACCTTAGGCCCGGCCACCGATCGTGATAATAATCTCGAGAAAATTATCGCCGCTGGCGCCAACGTGGTGCGTATGAACTTCTCTCACGGTACGCCAGAAGACCATAAATTACGTGCCGATAAAGTGCGTGAAATCGCAGCAAAACTGGGCCGCCACGTCGCTATTCTTGGCGATTTGCAGGGTCCTAAGATTCGTGTTTCAACCTTTAAAGAGGGGAAAGTTTTCCTCAATATTGGTGATAAGTTCCTGCTTGATGCCAACCTGGGCAAAGGCGAAGGCGATAAAGAGAAAGTCGGTATCGACTATAAAGGCCTGCCAGCGGACGTGGTACCGGGCGATATCCTGCTGCTCGACGACGGTCGCGTACAGCTGAAGGTGCTGGAAGTTCAGGGCATGAAGGTGTTCACCGAAGTCACCGTCGGCGGCCCGCTCTCCAACAATAAGGGCATCAACAAACTGGGCGGTGGACTCTCTGCGGAAGCGCTGACTGACAAAGACAAAGCGGACATCGTGACCGCGGCGCTGATTGGCGTTGACTACCTGGCGGTCTCCTTCCCGCGCTGCGGCGAAGACCTGAACTATGCGCGTCGTCTGGCACGTGATGCTGGTTGTGATGCCAAAATCGTTGCGAAAGTTGAGCGTGCGGAAGCCGTTTGCGATCAGGATGCCATGGACGATGTGATCCTCGCGTCTGACGTAGTGATGGTTGCGCGTGGCGACCTGGGTGTGGAAATCGGTGACCCTGAGCTGGTCGGGATCCAGAAAGCGCTGATCCGTCGCGCACGTCAGCTGAACCGCGCGGTGATCACCGCCACTCAGATGATGGAATCCATGATCACCAACCCGATGCCAACCCGTGCGGAAGTCATGGACGTGGCCAACGCCGTACTGGACGGTACCGATGCGGTGATGCTCTCGGCGGAAACCGCTGCGGGTCAGTACCCTGCAGAGACCGTGGCCGCCATGGCGCGCGTCTGCCTGGGCGCTGAAAAGATCCCGAGCATCAACGTCTCTAAACACCGTCTGGACGTGCAGTTCGACAACGTGGAAGAAGCGATTGCCATGTCCGCCATGTATGCCGCGAACCACCTTAAAGGCGTAACGGCGATCATCACCATGACCGAATCCGGCCGTACCGCGCTGATGACCTCGCGTATCAGCTCCGGCCTGCCGATATTCGCCATGTCTCGTCACGAACGTACGCTGAATCTGACGGCGCTGTACCGCGGTGTGACGCCGGTACACTTCGACAGCACCAATGACGGCGTGGCCGCGGCGCACGATGCCGTAAACCTGCTGCGCGACAAAGGCTATCTGGTCTCAGGTGATATCGTTATCGTGACCCAGGGTGATGTGATGAGCACCATCGGCTCAACCAACACCACGCGCGTACTCACAGTCGAATAAAACGGAAATGTGCGATCCCCTCTCCCCTGTGGGGAGAGGGACAGGGTGAGGGGTGTTTTTTATTTCGTTGGATACAGCTCTTTGCGTTTATACGGCTCTTTTTCACCCGGCTTACGCGTTTTGAGCAACTTCAGGATCCACGTGTACTGCTCAGCATGCGGTCCCACCAGAATCTCCACCTCTTCATTCATGCGACGGGCGATGGTGCGATCGTCCGCGGTGAGTAGATCGTCCATCGGCGGACGCACCTCAATGCTCAGGCGATGGGTGTTGCCATCGTAGGTCGGGAAAAGCGGGATCACGCGGGCACGGCACACTTTCATCAGGCGGCCAATCGCGGGCAGTGTCGCCTTATAGGTTCCGAAGAAATCCACAAACTCACTGTGCTCCGGGCCGTGGTCCTGATCCGGCAAATAGTAGCCCCAGTATCCCTGACGCACAGACTGAATAAACGGTTTAATACCGTCATTTCGCGCATGCAGGCGGCCACCAAAACGACGACGTACGGTATTCCAGACGTAATCGAAGATCTTGTTGCCCTGGTTGTGGAACATTGCCGCCATCTTCTGACCCTGGGAAGCCATCAGCATGGCAGGAATATCCACGCCCCAGCCGTGCGGAACGAGAAAGATGACTTTCTCCTCGTTGCGTCGCATCTCGTCGATAATCTCCAGCCCTTTCCAGTCAACGCGCTCCATGACCTTCTCCGGCCCTTTCAGCGCCAGCTCAGCCATCATCGCCATTGCCTGCGGGGCGGTGGTATACATTGCGTCAATAATGGCCTCGCGCTCGGCATCGCTCTTTTCCGGGAAGCAGTAATAGAGGTTAATTTGCGCGCGGCGACGGGCGCTTTTGCCTAAGCGTCCGGCCAGTCGGCCTATTTTGCCCAGAACAGGATCGCGAACGGAGGCCGGCAGCATCGCGATGCCCGCAAAGGCGTAAACGCCAAGCCAGGCGCCCCAGTTGCGCGGATGACGAAAGGATTTTTCAAACTCAGGAATGTATTCAATATTGTTTTTTTGGGTTTCCATGCTGGATCCAGGGTCTGATGACGCGAAATTTAATGCAGATAGTGTAGCGAGGCAGTCGCCCACGCACAAAAGAAAAAGCCGGCGCATACTGACGCCGGCTTTTTTAACAAAAGCAGGAAGCTTAGTTTAAGCTCAGCTGCGGCACCACCTCTTTTACCTGCGCCAGGTAATCAGTACGATCTTTACCCGTCAGGCCTTCGGTGCGCGGCAGTTTCGCCGTCAGCGGGTTCACCGCTTGCTGGTTGATCCACACTTCATAGTGCAGGTGCGGGCCGGTGGAACGTCCGGTATTGCCGGAGATGGCGATACGGTCGCCACGCTTCACTTTCTGGCCCGGTTTGACCAGCAGCTTACGCAGGTGCATATAGCGAGTGGTGTATGTACGGCCATGACGCACCGCGACATAATAACCGGCTGCACCGCTACGTTTAGCAACCACCACTTCACCATCCCCTACCGCCAGTACCGGCGTGCCCTGCGGCATAGCGAAGTCAACGCCACGGTGCGGCGCGACGCGTCCGGTGACCGGGTTCAGGCGACGCGGGTTAAAGTTAGAGGAGACGCGGAACTGTTTGGCTGTCGGGAAGCGCAGGAAACCTTTCGCAAGTCCCGTACCGGTGCGGTCATAGAACTTACCGTCTTCGGCACGGATCGCGTAGTAATCTTTGCCCTCGGAGCGCAGACGTACCCCCAGCAGCTGGCTTTGTTCGCGCTTGCCATCCAGCATTTCGCGGGACATCAGGACGGAAAACTCATCGCCCTTCTTCAGTTTGCGGAAATCCATTTGCCACTGCATGGCTTTAATCACCGAACTGATTTCAGCGCTGGTCAATCCTGCATCGCGCGCGCTGGAGACAAAGCTCGCGCCCACGGTACCTTTCAGTACGCTGTTAACCCAGTCGCCCTTCTGCATTTCGCTGGTCATCTTGAAACCGTTTGCAGTGCGATCGTAGGTGCGGGTTTCACGGCGGGACATTTCCCAGGTCAGGCGTTGCAAATCCCCGTCTGCGGTTAATGTCCAGGAGAGCTGTTGCCCGATTTTCAGGTTGCGAAGATCTTTATCAGCAGCCGCCAGCTGGCTGATATTGCCCATGTCGATGCCGTACTGGTTCAGCACGCTGCTGAGCGTGTCCCCGGTTGAAACAACGTATTCGTGGATACCCGCTTCGTTTTCGGTTTTATCGTCCAGCTCATCCTGCGGGATGGCTTCATCTTCCTGGGCCGCCTGGTCAATCGGTTCACTGGCTTCAGGCAGCAAAGAACGGATTTCGCTCTTCTCAAGCTCTATGGTTTTGATGATAGGGGCAGAACTCGGGTGGTAAACATAGGGCCGCCAGACGGCGACCGCTAAGGTGAGAACTGTAAGCGACCCCAGCATAACGCGGTGGGGTCGAGGCAGATTGTTAAATGCCAGAGCGACAGAGCGGGCTATCTGTTGCACGTATTCACTTCCTCGTTAATCTCCTTTCAGGCAGCTCGCATACTGGTTCGCCAGTTGGCTGAGGAACTGCGAATAGCTCGCTTTGCTCAACTGGATATTCGTTCCTAGCGGGTCAAGGGTCCCCATGCGCACGGATGTCCCCCTGGCCACGGCTTCTACGACCGCTGGCCTGAACTGTGGCTCAGCAAAAACGCATGTTGCTTTTTGCTCAACCAGCTGTGTTCTGATTTCATGTAAACGCTGCGCACCAGGCTGAATTTCAGGGTTGACGGTGAAATGACCCAGCGGGGTCAGGCCGTAGTGTTTTTCGTAATAGCCGTAGGCGTCATGAAAAACGAAATACCCTTTTCCTTTCAACGGTGCGAGCTCATTACCTACCTGCTTATCGGTTGCGGCTAATTGTGCCTCAAAATCCTTCAGGTTGGCGTCAAGTTTGGCTCGACTTTGCGGCATAAGTTCCACTAATTTGTCATGGATTGCAACCGCCGAAAGCCGCGCTATCTCTGGGGAAAGCCAAAGATGCATGTTGTACTCGCCGTGATGGTGATCCTCATCACCTTTTTCACTGTCAGCATGATGATGGTCATGTTCGTCACCGTCGTCATCCGCGCCTTTCATGAGCAGCGGTTTCACTCCGGGAAGTGTGGCAATCGCAACCTGTTTTTCGCCCGCGATCTGTTTGGCCGACTTCTGCATAAACGCTTCCATTTCTGGTCCAATCCAGACCACTAAGTCTGCGTTTTGTAAGCGTTTTACATCCGAAGGGCGCAGGGAATAGTCATGCTCAGATGCCCCATCCGGGAGTAAAACCTCAGTCTGTGTCACCCCATCAGCAATGGCCGACGCGATGAACCCGAGCGGTTTAAGCGAAGCGACAACGGCAGCGTTAACATCTTGTGCGGTTGTACCCCAAAGGGCAGCGGATAATGCTGCGAAAAGAAGCGTATTTTTATGTAACATAATGCGACTAATCATCGTAGTGAATGCGTGAAATGTGATATTATAACATTCGTTGACTTCTTCAAGCTTAAAATGACATGACGACATTGGTTTCTCTTGAAAATATTTCGGTCTCATTTGGTCAGCGCCGCGTCCTCTCTGACGTGTCGCTGGATCTGAAGCCCGGTAAAATTCTAACGCTGCTCGGCCCCAATGGCGCAGGTAAATCGACCCTGGTGCGCGTGGTGCTGGGTCTGGTCGTCCCCGATGAAGGCGTGATCGCGCGCGAGGAAAAATTGCGAATCGGCTATGTGCCGCAAAAACTTCACCTCGATGCCACGCTGCCCCTGACGGTCAGCCGTTTCCTGCGTTTGCGTCCCGGCACGCGGAAAGCGGATATTCTCCCGGCACTGAAACGCGTGCAGGCGGGTCATCTTATCGATACGCCGCTGCAAAAACTCTCTGGCGGCGAAACGCAACGTGTTTTACTTGCCCGCGCGCTGTTGAGCAGCCCACAGCTGCTGGTCCTGGATGAGCCCACCCAAGGGGTGGATGTTAACGGCCAGGTCGCGCTGTACGACCTCATCGACCAGCTGCGCCGGGAACTGAACTGCGCGGTGCTGATGGTCTCCCACGATTTACATCTGGTGATGGCGAAAACCGATGAAGTGCTGTGCCTCAACCATCATATCTGCTGTTCCGGCACGCCAGAAGTGGTATCAATGCATCCGGAATTTATCTCCATGTTCGGCCCTCGCGGCGCTGAACAGCTGGGCATTTATCGCCATCATCATAATCATCGCCATGATTTACAGGGACGAATCGTTCTGCGTCGGGGAAATGGACACTCATGATTGAACTATTACTGCCCGGCTGGCTGGCCGGGATTATGCTTGCCTGCGCCGCGGGGCCGCTGGGCTCGTTTGTGGTGTGGCGCAGAATGTCCTATTTCGGTGATACCCTGGCGCATGCGTCTCTGTTGGGCGTTGCCTTTGGCCTGCTGCTGGATGTAAATCCCTTCTATGCGGTGATTGTCGTCACGCTGCTGCTCGCGGCCGGTCTGGTCTGGCTGGAAAAACGTCCTCACCTTGCCATCGACACGCTGCTGGGCATCATGGCGCACAGCGCCCTGTCCCTGGGTCTGGTGGTGGTCAGTCTGATGTCGAATATCCGTGTCGATCTGATGGCCTACCTGTTCGGCGACCTGCTGGCCGTGACGCCGGAGGATCTGATCGCTATCGCCATTGGCGTGATCGTGGTCCTGGGGATTTTGCTCTGGCAGTGGCGTAATCTGCTGGCGATGACCGTCAGCCCCGATCTGGCGTTTGTCGACGGCGTGAAGCTGCAGCGTGTAAAACTACTGCTGATGCTGGTGACGGCGTTAACCATAGGCGTGGCAATGAAGTTTGTCGGTGCGCTGATTATCACCTCACTGCTGATTATTCCGGCCGCCACGGCGCGTCGTTTTGCGCGTACGCCGGAGCAGATGGCCGGCGTGGCGGTTGTCGTCGGCATGATTGCCGTGACGGGGGGATTAACCTTCTCGGCGTTCTATGACACGCCTGCGGGGCCGTCCGTGGTGCTGAGTGCGGCGGTGTTATTTATCTTCAGTATGATGAAAAAGACCGCGCAGTAGTCAGTATGTCCCCGGTGGCGCTTCGCTTACCGGGGCTACAAAACCCTTCCCCACTCAGGGCATCGCCGGCGGCGTAATGCCGAAATGATTCCACGCCCGCACTGTTGCCATGCGTCCACGCGGGGTGCGCTGCAGGAACCCCTGCTGGATGAGATACGGCTCAAGCACATCTTCGATCGTTTCGCGCTCTTCACCGATCGCCGCCGCCAGGTTATCCAGCCCAACCGGACCGCCAAAGAACTTGTCCAGCACCGCCAGCAGCAGCTTGCGGTCCATATAGTCAAAACCTTCAGCATCAACGTTCAGCATATCCAGCGCCTGCGCGGCAATCTCGGCTGAAATCGTGCCATCATGCTTTACTTCAGCAAAGTCGCGCACTCGGCGCAGCAGACGGTTAGCGATACGCGGCGTGCCGCGGGAGCGCTTCGCCACTTCAAACGCCCCTTCTTCGCTCATATCCAGCCCCATGTAGCGCGCGCTGCGTCCCACAATATGTTGCAGGTCCGGCACCTGATAAAACTCCAGGCGCTGCACGATACCAAAGCGGTCACGCAGTGGAGAGGTTAACGACCCGGCACGGGTGGTGGCACCAATCAGGGTAAACGGCGGGAGGTCGATTTTGATGGAGCGCGCAGCCGGCCCTTCACCGATCATGATATCCAGCTGGTAATCTTCCATCGCCGGATAGAGCACCTCTTCCACCACCGGTGACAGGCGGTGGATCTCATCAATAAACAGTACATCATGCGGTTCGAGGTTGGTCAGCATCGCCGCCAGATCGCCCGCCTTCTCCAGCACCGGGCCGGAGGTGGTGCGCAGATTGACGCCCATCTCATTGGCGACGATATTCGCCAGCGTGGTTTTCCCCAACCCCGGAGGACCAAAGATCAGCAGGTGATCGAGCGCATCGCCGCGCAGTTTTGCCGCCTGGATGAAAATTTCCATCTGGGAACGGACCTGCGGCTGGCCGATATACTCATCAAGCAGTTTCGGGCGGATCGCGCGATCCACCACATCTTCTGCCTGAAGGGTGCCTGCCGATACCAGGCGATCTGCTTCAATCATCCTTTACCTCACAATGCAGCGCGCAGCGCTTCACGAATCAGGGTTTCACTGCTGGCATCCGGTGTGGCAATTTTGCTCACCATACGGCTGGCCTCCTGAGGTTTATAGCCCAGCGCCACCAGCGCAGCAACCGCTTCCTGCTCGGCATCATCATCCGTCGCAGGCGTGCCAGGGGACGTCAGTACCAGATCGGCCGCCGGGGTGAAGAGATCGCCATGCAGTCCTTTAAAGCGGTCTTTCATCTCGACAATCAGGCGCTCGGCGGTTTTCTTGCCGATGCCAGGAAGTTTAATCAGCGCCGCAGGATCTTCACGCTCAACGGCATTCACAAACTGCTGAGCTGACATACCGGATAAAATTGCCAGCGCCAGTTTCGGCCCCACCCCATTAGTTTTAATCAACTCGCGGAACAGGGTGCGTTCCTGTTTGTTATTGAAACCGTACAGCAGTTGCGCATCTTCACGCACCACAAACTGGGTAAAGACAATCGCCTCTTTGCCCGCGTCCGGCAGTTCGTAGAAACAGGTCATCGGCATATGGACTTCATAGCCCACGCCACCCACTTCCAGCAGCACTAACGGGGGTTGTTTTTCAATGATGATGCCTCTGAGTCTGCCTATCACGTGACGCTCCTGCGTTCTGGAAGAAATTAACTGCCGACATAATAAAAAAAGGCTGGATAAACATCCAGCCTGATTTGTCATTATCGTAACCTGCCGCGCGCCAGATTGAGCCGCGACTCGCTCATTTGCATCGCGTTCTGGCTGACGTGGCAGTGGGTAATCGCGATAGCCAGCGCATCCGCGGCGTCGGCCTGCGGGTTCGCGGGAAGCTTCAGCAAGGTCCGCACCATGTGCTGCACCTGGCTTTTCTCCGCGCTACCAATCCCCACCACCGTCTGCTTGACCTGTCTTGCCGCGTATTCGAATACCGGCAAATCCTGGTTCACCGCCGCCACAATGGCCACCCCCCGCGCCTGACCGAGCTTTAACGCCGAATCGGCGTTTTTCGCCATAAAGACCTGCTCGATGGCGAAATAATCTGGCTGAAACTGGGTGATGATCTCCGTTACGCCTGCATAGATAAGCTTCAGGCGTGACGGCAGATCGTCCACTTTGGTGCGAATACACCCGCTGCCAAGGTAGGTTAGCTGGCGTCCTACCTGACGGATGACGCCATAACCGGTGACGCGTGAGCCAGGGTCAATCCCGAGGATAATCGACATCACGCGTCTCCTGTAACGGATTTACACGCTCTCATCAGAGAGTCGCTGCAACCTCATCAGAGATTTCACCGTTGTGATACACTTCCTGCACGTCGTCACAGTCTTCCAGCATGTCGATCAGACGCAGCAGTTTCGGCGCGGTTTCCGCATCCATGTCTGCTTTGGTAGAAGGGATCATGGAGACTTCCGCGTTGTCCGCTTTCAGACCCGCCGCTTCCAGCGCATCACGCACGGCACCCATCTCTTCCCACGCGGTGTAAACATCGATTGCGCCATCATCGTAGGTCACGACGTCTTCCGCACCGGCCTCCAGCGCCGCTTCCATGATCACATCTTCGTCGCCTTTCTCGAAGGAGATGACGCCTTTTTTGCTGAACAGGTAGGCCACGGAACCGTCAGTCCCCAGGTTACCACCGCATTTGCTGAAGGCATGACGCACTTCTGCAACGGTACGGTTACGGTTGTCAGACAGACATTCAACCATCACCGCGGTACCGCCAGGGCCGTAACCTTCATAAATGATGGTTTCCATGTTCGCGTCTTCATCACCGCCCACGCCACGTGCGATAGCACGGTTCAGCGTGTCACGCGTCATGTTGTTAGACAGCGCCTTATCCACCGCCGCGCGCAGACGCGGGTTAGAAGCCGGATCGCCGCCGCCCAGACGCGCTGCAGTCACCAGCTCGCGAATAATTTTAGTAAAGATCTTACCGCGCTTGGCATCCTGTGCCGCTTTGCGGTGTTTGGTGTTGGCCCACTTACTATGACCTGCCATAAAAAGTTCTCCAAAAATCGCGCCTTCTCAGGCTGCGTTAATTACAAATTCTTCAATCGCCTGCCGGTTGCTCCACGACTTGGTCAGTGCGGCGGCATCCGCCGCTTTCACCCAGCGGTAGGTCAGGTGTTCGGTAAACACGATCTCCCGCTCATGGGGAAGCGCGAGACAGAACCACGACTCCGTATTGCGCTCGGTACCCGGCGCGTAGCGATGACGTAAATGGCTAAAAATTTCAAACTCCACCGTACGCTGACAGTCCTTCAGGGTCAGTTGCTCGCGGGCAACATCAATGGCGACCTCTTCCTTTACTTCGCGCGCGGCGGCCTGCAACGCGGTTTCCCCCTCTTCCAGACTGCCGGTAACCGACTGCCAGAAATCAGGGTCATCGCGCCGCTGCAACATCAGCACCCGCTTCGTGTCTTCTGCATAGATGACCACCAGGACCGAAACGGGAAGCTTATATGTCATATCAGTTTTTCTCTTCCTTCTTCACCACGTCAATGCCCAGCTCAGCCAGCGCGGCCGGGTTGGCAAAGCTTGGCGCTTCGGTCATCAGACACGCTGCTGCGGTGGTTTTCGGGAAGGCAATAACATCACGGATGTTATCGGTGCCGGTCAGCAGCATGGTCAGACGGTCAAGACCGAAAGCCAGACCCGCATGCGGAGGCGTACCGTATTTCAGCGCGTCCAGCAGGAAGCCGAATTTCTCGCGCTGCTCCTGCTCGTTGATGCCCAGGATACCGAACACGGTCTGCTGCATTTCACCGCTGTGAATACGCACGGAGCCGCCGCCCACTTCGTAGCCGTTGATGACCATATCGTAGGCGTTGGCGACCGCATCTTCCGGTGCCGCTTTCAGCTCTGCAGCCGTCATGTCTTTCGGCGAGGTGAACGGGTGGTGCATCGCGGTCAGACCGCCTTCACCGTCATCTTCGAACATTGGGAAGTCAATCACCCACAACGGCGCCCATTTGGACTCGTCGGTCAGGTTCAGATCTTTACCCAGCTTCAGACGCAGCGCGCCCATCGCATCCGCTACGATTTTCTTGTTATCTGCGCCGAAGAAGATCATATCGCCGTCTTGCGCGCCGGTGCGCTCAAGGATCGCTTCCACGATCTCCGCGTTCAGGAATTTCGCGACCGGGCTGGTGATCCCTTCCAGGCCTTTCGCGCGCTCGGTGACTTTAATATAAGCCAGACCTTTCGCGCCGTAGATCTTGATGAAGTTGCCGTAGTCGTCAATCTGCTTACGGCTCAGTGCCGCACCGCCCGGTACGCGCAGCGCAGCGACACGGCCTTTGGCGTCGTTAGCCGGGCCGGCAAAGACCGCAAATTCTACGGATTTTACCAGGTCCGCCACGTCCACCAGCTCCATCGGGTTACGCAGGTCCGGTTTATCAGAGCCGTAGCGACGCTCGGCTTCCGCGAAGGTCATGATCGGGAAGTCGCCCAGCTCAACGCCTTTCACGTCGTTCCACAGGCTACGCACCAGCGCTTCCATCACTTCACGCACCTGTTCGGCGGTCATGAAGGAGGTTTCCACATCGATCTGGGTAAATTCTGGCTGGCGGTCAGCACGCAGGTCTTCGTCACGGAAGCATTTCACGATCTGATAATAGCGATCGAAGCCGGACATCATCAGCAGCTGTTTGAACAGCTGTGGAGACTGTGGCAGCGCGTAGAATTTGCCTTTATGAACGCGGGATGGCACAAGGTAATCGCGCGCGCCTTCCGGCGTGGCTTTGGTCAGCATCGGGGTTTCGATGTCGAGGAAACCGTGGTCATCCATAAAACGGCGCACCAGGCTGGTGATTCTCGCACGTGTTTTCAGGCGCTGAGCCATTTCCGGGCGACGCAGATCCAGATAGCGGTATTTCAGACGCGCTTCTTCAGTGTTGACGTGGTTGGAGTCCAGCGGCAGCGCTTCAGCACGGTTGATGATCGTCAGATCGGACGCCAGCACTTCAATGGCACCGGTCGCCATGTCCGCGTTGACGTTTTTCTCGTCACGCGCACGCACGGTGCCGGTGACCTGAATGCAGAACTCATTACGCAGCTCAGAAGCCAGTTTCAACGCGTCCGCACGATCCGGATCGAAGAACACCTGAACGATACCTTCGCGGTCGCGCATATCGATGAAGATAAGGCTACCAAGATCACGACGACGGTTGACCCAACCACACAGGGTCACCTGCTGTCCGACGTGGGACTGACGCAGCTGCCCGCAATATTCTGTACGCATGAGATATCCCTTAATTAGCCGCAGGCTAAATGTCGCCTGGCGTGCAGGCTACTATGTCGCAGCTTTCTGTATGTCACAACTGGATGAAAAAAGGCGGCTATTATACTGGAAATTCCGCCGGACGATAAGAGCGAACCACGGCCAGACGGTCGTTTGCTGCACGCTTATTGTCTATTCTCACAAAAATTAACAAAATTATCCGACCGATAACAGGCCATCACGTCGTATGGTGTCTGGAAGTGGTTAATTTAACGGGAGTAACGATGTTAACATTTGATGCCAGCAAAACCGCGCTTGTTGTGATTGATTTACAGGAAGGCATACTGCCCTTTGCCGGTGGCCCGCACAGCGCGGACGACGTGGTAAGCCGCGCCGCTCGCCTGGCGGAAAAATGTCGCGCCAGCGGTGCCCCGGTGGTTATGGTCCGTGTCGGCTGGTCAGCCGATTACGCCGAAGCGTTAAAACAGCCCGTTGACGCACAGGCTCCTGCGCGTGCCCTGCCGGAAAACTGGTGGACGTACCCGGTCTCACTCGGCAAACGCGACAGCGACATTGAAGTGACTAAACGTCAGTGGGGCGCATTTTACGGCACCGATCTCGAGCTACAGCTACGCCGTCGCGGCATCGACACCGTTATTCTGTGCGGCATTTCCACCAACATCGGCGTGGAATCTACCGCCCGTAACGCATGGGAGCTGGGCTTTAATCTGGTGATCGCCGAGGATGCCTGCAGCGCCGCCACCGCGGAACAGCACCAGGGCAGCATGACCCATATCTTCCCGCGCATTGGCCGCGTGCGCAGCACGGATGAGATTTTACGCGCGCTATGATGTATGTCGGTTTGCCCCAGTGGTCGCACCCGAAATGGGTGCGCCTTGGCATCACCAGCCTTGAGGAGTATGCCCGACACTTCAACTGTGTCGAGGGTAACACCACCCTGTATGCGCTCCCCAAAGCAGAGGTTGTTGCGCGCTGGCGGGAACAAACGACGGATGACTTCCGCTTTTGCTTCAAGTTTCCGGCCACCATTTCCCACCAGGCCGCGCTGCGCAACTGCGGAGAGTTGACCGAAGAATTTTTTACGCGTATGTCGCCGCTGGCGAACCGGATTGGTCTGTACTGGCTCCAGCTTCCCGCCACCTTTGCCCCGCGCGATCTGCCTGCGCTCTGGCAGTTCCTGGATGCCCTGCCCCGTGACTTCACCTACGGCGTTGAAGTCCGACACCCGCAATTCTTTGCGAAGGGCGAAGCGGAAAAAGCCCTCAATCGCGGCCTGCTTGAGCGTTCCGTTAACCGGGTGATCCTCGACAGCCGCCCCGTCCACAGCGCCATCGCGCACAGTGAAGCGATTGTGGATGCCCAGCGCAAAAAACCGAAAGTGCCAGTTCACGTCATTGTGACCGCGCAGAACCCGATGGTCAGGTTTATCGGCAGCGATAATATGCAGCAAAACCAGGCGATGTTCGCCGTCTGGCTGCAGACATTAGCGAAGTGGGAACAGACCACCACGCCGTATCTCTTTTTGCACACGCCGGATATCGCCCAGGCACCCGAACTGGTCGATGCTCTGTGGCAGGCCTTGCAGGCTGCGGTCCCGGCCGTAGGAAGCGCCCCTTCCATTCCACAACAATCTTCTCTTTTCTGATATCACCCCCTATCATAGGGAAGTGCCATCTGCCAAAAACAGGGAGTTTGTATGGTCAGCGCGCTGTATGCGGTGTTAGGTGCATTACTGCTGATTAAGTTTTCATTTGATGTTGTGCGCCTCAGAACGCAGTACCGCGTCTCTTACGGCGACGGCGGATTTTCCGAGCTACAAAGCGCTATCCGCATTCACGGCAATGCGGTTGAATATATCCCCGCGGGATTAATCCTGTTGCTTTTTATGGAGATGAATGGCGCAGAAACGTGGATGGTACACATCTGTGGCCTGCTGCTGATTGCTGGCCGGCTAATGCATTATTATGGCTTTCACCATCGCCTGTTCCGCTGGCGTCGTTCCGGCATGAGTGCGACCTGGTGTTCACTTTTGCTGATGGTGCTGGCTAACCTGTGGTATATGCCGTGGGAGTTGGTTTTCTCCCTCCATTAGCGCACAATACGCCACTTTATTTTTCCCGGATTTTTACGTTATGTCAGATCGCGACACGCTTTTTTCCGCGCCTATCGCCAGCCTGGGCGACTGGACCTTCGATGAACGGGTAGCTGAAGTCTTCCCGGATATGATCCAGCGCTCTGTTCCCGGTTATTCCAATATTATCTCTATGATCGGCATGCTGGCTGAGCGCTTCGTTCAACCCGGCACGCAGGTCTATGACCTGGGCTGCTCGCTCGGCGCGGCAACGCTGTCGGTTCGTCGTAATGTTCACCACGAAGGCTGTCGGATCATCGCCGTCGATAATTCCCCGGCCATGGTGGAACGCTGCCGTCGCCATATTGACGCGTACAAAGCCCCTGTTCCGGTGGACGTGGTGGAAGGCGATATCCGTGATATCGAGATCAATAACGCGTCGATGGTGGTGCTGAATTTCACCCTGCAGTTCCTGGTGCCTGAAGACCGCCAGCGTCTGCTGGACAAAATTTATCAGGGGCTGAATCCTGGCGGCGCGCTGGTGCTCTCAGAGAAATTCAGCTTTGAAGATGCCGAGGTTGGCGAGCTGCTGTTCAATATGCACCACGATTTCAAGCGTGCGAATGGCTACAGCGAGCTGGAGATCAGCCAGAAACGCAGCATGCTCGAAAACGTAATGCTGACGGACTCCGTGGAAACCCACAAAGCGCGCCTGCGTCAGGCCGGTTTTGAGCACAGTGAACTGTGGTTCCAGTGCTTCAACTTTGGCTCTCTGGTGGCGCTGAAAGCGGGGAATGCGGCATGATTGAGTTCAGCAACTTTTATCAGCTGATTGCCAAAAGCCCGCTCTCCCACTGGCTGGAGACGCTGCCTGCGCAAATTGCCGCCTGGCAGCGGGACCAGCAGCACGGCCTGTTAAAACAGTGGTCGAATGCGGTGGAATACCTGCCCGAGCTGACCCCGCATCGTCTGGATCTCCTGCACAGTGTGACTGCCGAGAGCGCAGAGCCGCTTCCGGCAGGTCAGGTCAACCGCATCGAAACGCTGATGCGTAACCTGATGCCGTGGCGTAAAGGGCCATTTTCCCTTTACGGCGTGAACATCAATACCGAATGGCGCTCTGACTGGAAATGGGATCGCGTTCTGCCGCATCTTTCCGACCTGACCGGGCGCACCATTCTGGACGTCGGCTGCGGCAGCGGCTACCACATGTGGCGCATGATTGGCGCAGGGGCGCATCTGGCAGTGGGTATTGACCCGATGCAGCTCTTCCTGTGCCAGTTTGAAGCGGTGCGTAAACTGCTGGGTAACGACCAGCGCGCGCACCTGCTGCCGCTGGGCATTGAGCAGCTCCCGGCCCTGAAAGCCTTTGATACCGTGTTCTCCATGGGCGTGCTTTACCATCGCCGCTCTCCGCTGGAGCATTTATGGCAGCTTAAGGATCAGCTGGTCAGCGGCGGTGAACTGGTGCTGGAAACGCTGGTGGTGGAAGGTGACGAAAATACCGTTCTGGTGCCGGGTGACCGCTACGCGCAGATGCGCAACGTCTACTTCATTCCTTCCGCGCTGGCGCTGAAGAACTGGCTGGAGAAGTGCGGGTTTGTGGATGTACGGATTGCCGACGTCAGCGTGACCTCCATCGAGGAACAGCGCCGCACCGACTGGATGGTCACCGAATCGCTGGAGCAGTTCCTCGACCCGGCCGATCGCAGCAAAACCATTGAAGGCTATCCGGCCCCGATGCGTGCGGTGCTGATTGCCACGAAGCCGTAGTATTTATCCCCTCACCCTAACCCTCTCCCCACAGGGGAGAGGGGCGAATGGCGAATAAAAAAAGGCCCCTGTTGAAATTGCAGGGGCCTGGTACAAGCAAGCATCATATTGGGCGACATGATGCGCGGTAAAAATCGGTACGTTGCTACACGTGATGGCGCTCAATCAGCGACTTCATTTCCGCAACCGACTCTCCCTCTACACCGTAGCGTGAGTACTCATCCGCTTCAGCATCCGTCGACATTGACAATCCTGTATTGCGATAACGCATGGGCGACGGCATCCATTTGCCTGCCGAGCTGTGCAGCTCTTCAACCCCGGCGTTTAAAAACCGTTCCAGATTGCTGGCACGGACTCCCGCACCCGCCATTATTATTGGAACACCGGAATGGGCTTTTAGTTCCGTAATTAATTGCAGTCCTTTTTCAGCAGACGCCTGCTGCCCAGATGTCAGAATGCGCGCCACGCCCAGTTCGCCCAGCGTATCAAAGGTTTGCAGGGGGTTTTTACACATATCAAACGCCCGATGAAACGTGACGGCCATTCCTTTCGCGGCGTCCATGACCTGACGCATACGCGGCAGATCGATTTCACCGTCTTCATTAAGCAGACCAATGACCAGACCGGGGAACCCCAAATCGCGCACGAGGGCGATATCTTCAAGCATGGCGCCGAACTCACCCGGCGTGTAACAAAAATCGCCGCCGCGAGGACGAATAATCGGGTGAACGGGAACGGTGACAGCCTCACGGGCAGACGTCAACACGCCGTACGAGGGCGTCAGCCCGCCCTCTTTGGGGGCTGCGCACAGTTCGATGCGGTCAGCTCCGTGTTTTTGCGCGGTCACGGCACACTCCACGCTGTAACAACAAATCTCCAGCAGCGCCATTTAATCCTCCTGAAATCCCACTAAATGAATCATCATGACACGCCGGCCGTTTTCCGTCCGGGCGTGAACACACATCTCTTACGCTTCACTGGCAACAATCTGTTCAATGGTCCACGGATGAAACTTCACCGTGACCTGTCCGTCAGTGACGGCAAGCGTCGGGTTAGGTAACCGCTCGCGTTCGCCTTTGGGTGAGCTCGTTTTCACATAAATCCCCGGCTGGCTTAAGCCTTCGTCAGATAACAGCGCCAGCGCGCGCGCGTTCAGTGTTTCAGGCTCACCCGGCAGGACAATTTCGATGTGTTCCCAGCCTTCGTGCGGATAGCGTTTCTCGCCCGGCCACGGCAGTTCAACCACGGTAAATTGCCAGTGCGCCACGCAGACCGGCTGGTGCAGTTTGAACAGGCAAATCGGACGGCCATTAATGATGTTCTCAGAGAGTAACTCGCCACACTGTTCGAACCCGCGACGCCAGCGCTCGGCGGTCGCATTCTGATGGCAGCGCAAAGAGATGTGATCGGCCTCAAGCGGCACGATATCCAGACCAAGACGGGTGGCAAGTTCTGTGAACGCCTGGGTGAAGCGCGGTAAATCTGCGGAAATATCATGCAGTTCGTCAATGGATTGCCAGTTCGCCATAAGTCAGTCTCTTATCGTGTCGCAAAGCCGCTAATTTACTCTGTTGCTCTGTTTTGACCAACCGCTGAATACGGCTTTTTATGACTGCATGATTATGCACACCTTCTTAGCCTGGATTCTGAGCAATCTTCGGCCCCCGCGATGCTGACGCCAGAGGGCATTTGCAGTATACTCCCGCCCTAAATTCTTTAACTGGCGCGGGCGGTTGTAGGCCCGCATCAAAAACGTAAGGTATCCAGGTGAATATTCAGGCTCTTCTCTCCGAAAAAGTCAGTCAGGCACTGATTGCCGCAGGCGCGCCTGCGGATTGCGAACCGCAGGTTCGTCAGTCAGCAAAAGTACAGTTTGGCGACTATCAGGCTAATGGCGTGATGGCAGTGGCTAAAAAACTGGGCATGCCGCCGCGACAACTCGCTGAGCAGGTACTGACGCATCTGGATCTCTCCGGCATTGCCAGCAAAACTGAAATTGCCGGCCCGGGCTTTATTAATATCTTCCTGGATCCTGCGTTCCTGGCAAGCCACGTTGATGCGGCACTGAAATCTGACCGTCTGGGTGTTTCCCGGCCACAAGCGCAGACCGTGGTAATCGACTACTCCGCTCCGAACGTGGCGAAAGAGATGCACGTTGGCCACCTGCGCTCCACCATCATCGGTGATGCCGCGGTGCGTACGCTCGAATTCCTTGGTCACAAGGTGATTCGTGCGAACCACGTGGGCGACTGGGGTACCCAGTTCGGTATGCTGATTGCTTACCTGGAAAAACAGCAGCAGGAAAACGCGGGTGAAATGGCGCTGGCGGACCTGGAAGGGTTCTATCGCGAAGCCAAAAAACACTACGACGAAGACGAAGCCTTTGCCGAACGCGCGCGCAGCTACGTGGTAAAACTGCAGGGCGGCGATCAATACTTCCTCGAGATGTGGCGCAAGCTGGTTGACATTACCATGTCTCAGAACCAGCTCACCTATAACCGTCTTAACGTCACCCTGACCCGTGACGACGTGATGGGTGAAAGCCTGTACAACCCAATGCTGCCGGGTATTGTGGCTGATCTGAAAGCGAAAAACCTGGCGGTTGAGAGCGAAGGCGCAACGGTCGTGTTCCTTGATGAGTACAAAAATAAGGAAGGCGAACCGATGGGCGTGATCATCCAGAAAAAGGATGGCGGCTATCTCTACACCACTACCGACATCGCCTGCGCGAAATACCGTTACGAAACGCTGCACGCCGACCGCGTGCTGTACTACATCGACTCCCGTCAGCACCAGCACCTGATGCAGGCGTGGACGATTGTGCGTAAAGCCGGTTACGTACCGGATAGCGTGCCGCTGGAGCACCACATGTTCGGCATGATGCTGGGTAAAGACGGCAAGCCGTTCAAAACCCGCGCGGGCGGTACCGTGAAACTCTCCGATCTGCTGGACGAAGCGCTGGAACGCGCCCGCCGTCTGGTGGCCGAGAAGAACCCGGATATGCCTGCCGATGAGCTGGAAAAACTGGCCAACGCCGTGGGTATCGGTGCGGTGAAATACGCGGATCTTTCCAAGAACCGTACCACCGACTATATCTTCGACTGGGATAACATGCTGGCCTTTGAAGGCAATACCGCGCCATACATGCAGTATGCTTACACCCGCGTGCTGTCTGTATTCCGTAAAGCCAATATTGACGAAAGCGTGCTGGCGAATGCGACGGTGACCCTCAGCGAAGATCGTGAAGCGCAGCTGGCGGCGCGTCTGCTGCAGTTCGAAGAGACGCTGACGGTTGTCGCGCGTGACGGTACACCGCACGTGATGTGTGCTTACCTGTACGATCTGGCGGGCCTGTTCTCCGGCTTCTACGAGCACTGCCCTATTCTGTCTGCGGAAAATGAAGCGGTCCGTAACAGCCGCCTGAAGCTGGCGCAGCTGACGGCGAAGACCCTGAAGCTGGGTCTGGATACTCTGGGTATCGAAACCGTAGAGCGTATGTAAAAAAAGAAACCCGGCAATCGCCGGGTTTTCTTTTATGCGCTGACGGTGCGACCGTCAGCGGTAGTTCACGATAACGGAATTACTCTGCACTTTCAGCGCCGGGATCAAACGTCCACCGCCCGGTACTTCCCAGATAAAACGTAAAGGCTCGATTGCCGGCACGCCGTTAAACGCCTGGGTCGTACCACTTTCGCCATCGATTTCCGTACAGCGCGTCTGAGAGCAGAGACGGACCTGCAGTCCGGCAGGTGTGGGGCCAATCAGCCTGTAGTTCCAGACCACCAGCCCCATCAGACCGGAAACCGCTTCAGACGGCGACAGCGGGTTAGACGACATGGCGACGCCCCGGTTGCTGAGCGTCACGCCCATGCTGCTTGCCTGCCAGGTGCCTCCCCCGGCAGCCTGTACCGCCAGTGGGAAGAACAAAATCCATAACCATTTACGCATTATTTTCCTCCAATCGTGGCTGTCATGCGGATATGACGGTTATCCGACAGTTCCAGATTCGACAGCACCACCAGCTGATTCAGGCTACGACGCAGGAAGCGCGACAGCAGCGGACGCAGCGCATGATTCACCAGCAGCACCGGTGGCGCTCCCAGCATCTCCTGACGCGCCAGCGCCTCCTGCGTTTGCGCCAGCAGACGATCCGCCAGACCCGGCTCCAGCCCGCCGCCGCCCTGCAGGGCCTGCAGCAGCAGACGCTCAAGCGGCGTATCGAGGCCAATAACCTGCACTTCCCCGGTTCCGGGGAACCACTGCTGGGTGATTGCCCGGCCCAGCGCCACACGCACCACCGCCGTCAGCTCGTGCGGATCGCTTTGTAACGGCGCATGCTCGGCCAGGGTTTCCAGAATGGTACGCATATCGCGGATCGGTACTTTTTCGTCGAGCAGATTTTGCAGCACCTTGTGCAGCGTGGTTAACGTCAGCACGCCCGGGACCAGATCTTCGGTCAGCTTCGGCATCTCCTGGGTCACGCGGTCCAGCAGCTGCTGCGCTTCCTGACGGCCAAACAGCTCCGCCGAGAATTGTCCAATCAGGTGGTTAAGATGGGTCGCCACCACGGTACTGGCTTCTACTACCGTATACCCCTGGATCTGCGCCTGCTCTTTCAGGGCGCTTTCAATCCAGATAGCGGCCAGGCCAAAGGCCGGATCGGTAGTTTGTTCCCCCGGCAGCGTGCCTGCGGCAGTGCCCGGGTTAATCGCCAGCCAGCGGCCTGGATAGGCATCGCCGCTGCCAATTTCGACACCTTTCATCAGAATGCGGTAGCGCGCAGGCGGAAGATCCATATTGTCCCGGATGTGTACCACCGGCGGCAGGAAGCCCATATCCTGGGCGAATTTTTTACGGATACTGCGAATTCGGCCAAGCAGCTCGCCATCCTGCTGGAAATCGACCATCGGGATCAGGCGATACCCCACCTCCATGCCCAGGGAATCTTCCAGCTGCACATCGTTCCAGGTGGCTTCGACGGCCTGGGTGTTCTCCGGCATCTTGACCGGAACAGGTTCCGCCGACGGTTTGGTTTCACGGCCGCGCATCCACCAGGCAAGCCCCAGCAGAGCCGCCGTAAACAGCAGGAAAACGAGGTTTGGCATCCCCGGCACCAGACCGAGTAACCCGAGAACCGCCGCAGCCAGCAGCATGACGCGCGGGTTGCTGAACAGCTGGCCCACCATTTGCTCGCCAACGTCCTGATCGGTACTCACGCGGGTGACAATCACACCCGCGGCCGTGGAGATCACCAGCGCCGGGATCTGGGCGACCAGACCATCACCAATGGTCAGCAGCGTATAGCTTTCCGCCGCGTGGCCCATGTCCATCCCGTGCTGCAGTACCCCCACCAGCAGGCCGCCGACCACGTTAATCACCATGATCAGAATGCCGGCGATGGCGTCACCGCGCACAAACTTACTCGCACCGTCCATCGAGCCGTAGAAGTCCGCCTCCTGGGTCACTTCCGCACGGCGTTTTTTGGCTTCATCTTCGGCGATAAGCCCGGCGTTCAGGTCGGCGTCGATCGCCATCTGCTTGCCCGGCATTCCGTCCAGCACGAAACGCGCGCCCACTTCCGCGATACGCCCCGCACCTTTGGTGATAACCATAAAGTTGATGATAACGAGGATAACGAACACCACGATCCCGATTGCGAAATTACCGCCCACCAGGAAGTGGCCGAACGCTTCCACCACTTTACCTGCCGCTGCCGCACCGGTATGACCTTCCATCAGGATGATACGCGTGGACGCCACGTTGAGCGCCAGGCGGAGCAAGGTGGTAAATAGCAGAATGGTCGGGAACGCGGCGAACTCCAGGGTACGCTGGGTGAACATCGCCACCAGCAGCACCATAATGGACAGCGCAATATTGAAAGTGAAAAGCAGATCGAGGATGAACGCCGGGAGAGGCAATACCATCATCGACAGAATTAGCAGGATCAAAATCGGCCCGGCAAGGATCTGCCATTGGGTCGATTTCAGGTTGCCGGGCAGGCGCAACATTGCCACCAGATTAGCCATCAGTGTCCTTCTCGTTCATAAAATCCAGCGCGGCAGGCACCGGAAGGTTCTCAGGTTTCACAGGCCGTTGACCACCGGCCAGACGCCAGCGCTTCAACTGCCATACCCAGGCCAGCACTTCCGCCACGGCGGCGTAGAGTTGTCCCGGGATCTGTTGTCCAATATCCGCATGACGGTACAGGGCACGCGCCAGCGGTGGGGCTTCGAGGATCGGCACACGGTGTTCAGTGCCAATTTCACGGATACGCAGCGCGATCAGACCCGCCCCTTTCGCCACCACTTTCGGCGCGCTCATTTTGTTTTCGTCATAGCGCAGCGCAACGGAGTAGTGTGTCGGGTTGGTGACGATGACGTCGGCCTTCGGCACGTCGTCCATCATCCGGCGACGGGCGGCGGCACGTTGCATCTGGCGGATACGCCCTTTCACGTGCGGGTCACCTTCCATCTGCTTGTATTCGTCACGGATATCCTGACGTGACATCCGCAGTTTCTTGAAGTGGCTATACAGCTGGAAAATCACGTCAAAACCCACCATCGGGATAATGCTGAGCACCACCAGTAGCGCGCAGAGTCCAACCAGGTTCAGCGCATTGCTCATCGCGGTGAGAGGCGATTCGCTGATAAGGCGCATCATTTCCGGCCAGTGGTACCAGAGGTAAAACCCCGCGGAACTGCCCATCAGTACCGATTTGAGAATGGCTTTAAGCAGCTCAGCCCCGGTTTGCGCAGAGAACATTTTCGCAATGCCCGGCAGCGGGTTCAGCTTGGAAAATTTCGGTTGCAGCGATTTGGCGCTAAAGACCAGACCGCCGAGCATGACCGGAGAGACCAGCGCAACCAGCACGACCCCGGTAATCAGCGGCAGCAACGCGACCATCGCCCCTTTTATCAGCTGAATAATCTGGCTGAGGATCAGGTTCGGGTCGTTGACCATACTGTGGTCAAAACGTAAGCCGGTTGAGAGCATTCCCGCCAGCTTGCGGGCGAGCGACTCCCCACCCCACCAGATGATGCACACCCCTACGATAAGGATCAGCAGGGACGTTAATTCTCGGGATCGGGGGATCTGCCCTTCCTCACGCGCCTTTTCTAGTCGGTGGGGTGTGGGGGCTTCCGTTTTGTCGTCGTTCTCTTCTGCCACAGTGCATGCTCAGCCCATTACGTCACGGGTATCATGCCAGCGCAGCGGAAATCCAATGGCGGGAAAAGCCCGTTTATTCGGGCTCTTTTCGGTGATTCTGGCGTAAACCGCCTCAGGCGGCGTGACCTCCTGAGGCGGAACGAACTATCAGAAGCCCAGGCTGTCCAGCAGATCGTCGACCTGATCCTGGCTTGCCACCACGCCCGCCTTGCTGGCGTCGAGCTGTGGACCATTAAGCAGGCTTTCGTTCTCGCGTTTTGGACGGGCAGCCGGTTCCGGAATGTTCTCCAGCAGCACCATCAGCAGCTGACGCTCAATCTCCTGGATCACATCCATCATGCGCTTGATCACCTGACCGGTGAGGTCCTGGAAATCCTGCGCCATCATGATGTCGAGCAACTGGGCGTTGGTGAAGCTGGTGTGGCCCGGCACATCCCCCAGGAACTGGCGGGTATCGGTCACCAGTTCGCGGGCATCCGCCAGCTCAATCGGGTTCTCAAACCACTCATCCCAGCGTTTGGTCAGCGCTTTCGCCCCCTTTTCCATCGCATCCTGGTGCGGTTGTGACGCTTCAACGCTGTTCAGCGCACGTTCCGCGGCTTGCGCGGTCATCTGAACGACGTAGTCCAGGCGGTCGCGGGCATCAGGGATCGCTTCCGCCGCTTCGGCAATTGCCTGATCCAGTCCCAGCTCACGCAGGCTGTCACGCAGCATGCGCGTCAGGCTGCCGATGCGTACGATGATGTCGCTCGGCGAGTGTTCTTCAACGGGTTTCATAGCAGGTTGCATCATGACCAACACCTCACATGCCGAGTTTCTCGAAGATCTTACCGAGCTTCTCTTCCAGGGTCGCCGCGGTGAATGGCTTCACCACGTAGCCGCTTGCGCCCGCCTGTGCAGCGGCAATGATGTTCTCTTTTTTCGCTTCTGCAGTGACCATCAGAACCGGCATAGAGGCCATTCCCGCGTCCGCACGAATGGTTTTGAGCAGTTCCAGACCGTCCATGTTTGGCATGTTCCAGTCGGAGATAACAAAACCAAACCCGCCCGCCTGCAGTTTGTTCAGCGCGTCAACGCCGTCTTCTGCTTCTTCAACGTTGTTGAAACCCAGCTCTTTCAGCAGGTTGCGCACGATGCGACGCATGGTGGAAAAGTCATCCACAACCAAAAACTTAAGCTCTTTATCCGCCATAAAATAATACTCCTGAGTCAAATACGTATTGCCTGTCCGGCACTGATTTTCGCCAGCATCTGCTGGCTTACCTGGCTAAGATCGACCACTTCGCTCACGCCACCCATATTGATGGCCTCGCGCGGCATGCCGAACACCACACAACTTGCTTCATTCTGCGCAATCGTCCAGGCGCCAGCCTGGTGCATTGCAAGCATTCCGGCGGCACCATCGTTGCCCATCCCCGTCAGGATCACCCCAACGGCGTTGCGCCCCGCATGTTTCGCCACCGAATGAAACAGCACATCCACCGACGGACGGTGCCGGTTAACCGGCGGTCCGTCATGAATTTTGATCTGATAGTTAGCGCCGCTGCGCGCCAGCTCCATATGCTTGTCGCCCGGGGCGATATACGCATGTCCCGGCAGCACGCGCTCGCCGTCTTCCGCCTCTTTCACGCTGATCTGGCACAGCTTGTTGAGACGCTCGGCGAACGAACGGGTAAAGCCTGGCGGCATATGCTGAGTGATCAGAATACCCGGACTCGACAGCGGCAATGGCTGGAGTACATGACGAATTGCCTCTGTTCCTCCGGTTGACGCGCCAATGACCAGCAATTTTTCCGAGCTGAGTAACGGACCGGCTTTTAAGGTCGCCGGTGCGGCCATCGGCTTATGCGCGGCAAGCTTCGCCCGCGACGCGGTGCGGATCTTCTCGGCAATCATTTCGCTGTACGCCAGCATCCCCTCACGAATGCCAAGCTGCGGTTTGGTGACAAAATCCACCGCCCCCAGCTCCAGCGCACGCAGGGTGATTTCCGATCCTTTCCCGGTCAGGGAAGAGACCATCACCACCGGCATTGGCCGCAGTCGCATTAATTTTTCGAGGAAATCTATGCCATCCATGCGCGGCATCTCGACATCCAGCGTGAGCACGTCGGGGTTATATTTTTTAATTAAATCCCGCGCTACCAGTGGGTCAGGCGCAGTAGCCACCATCTCCATGTCGCTGTGGCTATTGATAATTTCAGTCATGATCTGACGCATCAGCGCTGAATCATCGACAGACAATACCCTGATTTTACTCATGCTTTTTCCTTACTCAGCGCATATACCGTTTGCCCACGCAGGCTAAACTCACGCACGAGGTTGCTGAAGTTTTCCGAGTGCCCGGCAAACAGTAAACCGTCAGGCTTGAGCAACGGAACAAACCGACGCAATATGTCCTGTTGCGTCGTTTTATCAAAATAGATCATGACGTTACGGCAAAAAATGGCGTCGAACGGCCCCGGCACGTTGTACTGCTTATCCAGCAGGTTAACGGGCGCGAATTCGACGCAGTTCGCCAGCTCCTGGCGTACGCGTACCAGGCCTTCATGCGGGCCGGTGCCGCGCATGAAATACCGCTGCAGCTGCTGCGGAGAGAGTGTTTTCAGTTCATCCTGGCGATAAACCCCGTTACGCGCCTTCTCCAGCACCTCGGTATCGATATCGCTGGCGTAGACTTTCCAGCGTCCGGGGGCCATTCCCAGCGTGTCGGCAAGGGTGATCGCCAGCGAATAAGGCTCTTCCCCCGTCGAAGCGGCCGCACTCCAGACGCGATACTCCCCGGTGCGACGGCGTGCGTGCTCGGCCAGTACCGGGAAGTGGTGAGCTTCGCGGAAAAACGCCGTCAGGTTAGTGGTTAAGGAGTTAATAAAAGCCTGCCACTCAGCGCTGTTCTGGTTCGCTTCGAGCATGCTCAGATAGCGACCAAAATCATCCAGCCCCAGCGTACGCAAGCGCCGCACCAGTCGGTTGTAGACCATGTCTCGCTTATGATCCGCAAGCACGATCCCCGCACGCTGGTAGATTAACTGACATATCCGACGAAAATGCGCGTCGGACAGCGCGAGGCGCTGTGTCATCTGCAACAATAATGACGTTTGCCCAGGAGGCATTGGTGATGTCATAGCGCCTTCTTAATTACATTCAGGATACAACTGGCACGGCCTGCGACCGCCCGACTTCTGTTACTGCTTCAACGTGCTCTTTGACATTAAATACTGCGACCAGCCCGGTCAGGTGATCCGCCTGACTGGCGAGCTGATCCGTTGCCGCTGCCGCTTCCTCAACTAACGAGGCGTTCTGTTGCGTCACCTGATCCATCTGGCTGACCGCCTGTGCGACCTGTTCAATGCCGCGACGCTGCTCATCCGACGCAGAGGCAATTTCGCCCATGATGTCGTTTACCCGCGTGACGGAGGTGACGATCTCATGCATGGTTTGCGCCGCCGTATCCACCAGGGCGGAGCCTTGCTGAACGCGTGACACCGACTCTTCAATCAGGCCCTTAATTTCTTTCGCCGCGTTGGCGCTGCGGCTCGCCAGGTTACGCACTTCTCCTGCCACCACCGCAAACCCGCGTCCCTGCTCACCGGCACGTGCCGCTTCCACCGCGGCATTCAGCGCCAGTATGTTGGTCTGGAAGGCGATACCGTCAATTACGCTGATGATGTCACCAATTTTCTGCGAGCTGGCGGCAATCTCCTGCATGGTGCTGGCGACATGAGAGGCCTGATCGCCGCCCTTCTTCGCCGTCATGGCCGCCTGTTTTGACAGGTCAGACGCCTGACGCGCGTTATCGGCGTTCTGGCTTACCGTCGCGGTCAGTTGCTCCATACTGGCCGCCGTCTGCGCCAGGGAGGCCGCCTGCTGCTCGGTACGGGAGGAGAGATCGTTATTGCCCGCCGCAATCTCTGAGATGCCGGTGTGCATGGCATAACTGCCCTGACGCACATCGGATACCGTTTCCCGCAGCGCGCCCTGCATCGCCTTCAGGCTGGCAAAGATCGCCGAAATTTCGTTCTTACCGAACACCGCCACCGGGCGCGCCAGGTCCCCCTTCGCAATGCTGTCGAAGTGGCTGCTGATGATCGCCAGCGGCTGCACAATCATTTTGCGCGACCAGAGCAGCGCGGCGCCGGTCAGCAACCCTGCCAGAATCACCACCACGGCAAAGATCACGCCCGACATGTGATAGCTTTTACGGCTGTCTTCGCCGGCACGCTGAACAAACTGGTTGATATCCTGCTGCCAGGCGTTAAAGCTGTTGTCAAACGCCGCCTGAGAGGCCTGGACCGGCGCGGTCATAAAGTCCGACAGCTGGTTGTTTTCAAGCCAGGTCGCCTGGTGGTCCAGATCGCTGTACCACTGTTCAAAGTTCTTCTTCATGGCGGCCTTCAGCGCTTTCGCTTTCTCGCTGTCGGCGGCCTGTGCCGTAAAGGTTTTAAACTGTGCGTCAGCCTGCTTCAGGCTGTCGCGCGCGGTGGCCATCAGCGCTTTGATATCATCCGGCGGATAACTCAGCGCGGTTAAGGTTCCCGCCTTATTCAGCGCAGTGCTTGCCTGCAACAGCACGGCACGGGTTTGTGCCAGTGCGGAGCGCTGCTGATTACTCGCCTCAACATCCTGCAAATTCTGATAGCCATCGCGAAACGCCCAAAAAGACAACCCGTTACTGCCAACCTGCAACACACCGCAAAGGATCAGAATCAAAAACAGTGTGGTCGAGATACGAATACGATTTAACATCCACGCTCCCAATAAGCGGCAAGCAGCCGCGGTTTAAATGTCAGTCAAAATGTTTCCCAGTTTTCATCTTGTCCGGTCGTTGCAGAACGCGTACGGTTTGCCGCCGATACAGCGGCGGGTGCGCGATACGTCGCCTGCGGGGTGACCGTATTTCCAGCCAGTGAAGCGAGACGAAACGCCGAGACGGCCATCTTCAGACGGCTCGCCTGGTCTTCCAGAGCAGCGGCCGCCGCAGCGGACTCCTGCACCAGCGCGGCGTTTTGTTGTGTCACGCGATCCATTTCCGATACCGCCAGGGCGACCTGGTCGATACCACGACTCTGCTCATCAGACGCAGAGGCGATTTCACCCATGATGTCCGTCACGCGGGTAACGGCATTCACGATGTCATTCATGGTCTCCCCGGCGCTCTCCACCAGCACGGAGCCGGTATCTACGCGGGAAACGGAATCTTCAATCAGCGATTTGATCTCTTTTGCCGCATTGGCGCTGCGGCTGGCCAGGTTGCGAACTTCCCCGGCCACCACGGCAAACCCGCGCCCCTGCTCGCCCGCACGCGCGGCTTCCACGGCGGCGTTCAGGGCCAGGATGTTGGTCTGGAAGGCAATACCGTCAATTACGCTGATGATGTCGGCAATTTTCTTCGAGCTGTCGGCGATTTCATGCATGGTCTTCACCACGCCGTCCACCACGCGACCGCCGCGCTGCGCGGTCTCGGAGGCACTTTCAGCCAGCTGAGACGCCTGGCGGGCGTTATCGGCGTTCTGCTTCACGGTCGCGGTGAGCTGCTCCATGCTGGCCGCCGTCTCTTCCAGCGCCGATGCCTGCTGTTCAGTGCGGGAAGAGAGGTCGTTATTCCCCATCGCAATTTCGCTGGTGCCGGTATAGATGGCATCGGTGCCGCTACGCACGTTGGCAACGGTATCGATAAGTGAACGCTGCATATGGTCAACGCTGTTGGCCAGTTCGGTGATCTCATTGCGCCCGGACACGGTCAGCGTTTTGGTCAGGTCGCCGCCGGCAATCTCACGAATGTGAGCAATGACGCGACCGAGCGGGTTTAGCAGGATATGACGAATGCCGTACCAGACCGCGACCAGCACAATGACCAGCGCCAGCGCCATCACCGCCATCTGCCATTTTGCAAAGCGGTAGTCATTCTGGCTTTCAGTAAAGGCCGAGTGATAGAGATCCCCGCTGGCTTTGGCATACTCTCCCAGCGCCGCGCCGAGCGCGTTTTGCATCCCTTGCGTAGGCTGCGCGAAATAGGCGTCCATGTTGCCGCTCTCCAGGAACTGAATCAGCTCCGTCAGACCGGCATAGTAGGCGTTGTATTTTTCATCAATATTCTGGCTCACCTGCTCCATCGCAGGCTGCGGGGTGATCTTTTTAAAGGCGTCGTAGTGTTTAGCGGCGTCAGCAAGCGTGGCGCGGGCATTCTTTAACAGATCGGTTTTCGCGCTGCTCTGCTGATTGTTGGGATCCATCATCATGCGCGCGGACGAGCGGCTCAGGTTAATACGCGTTTGCAGCATCAGATCCCACGTGGAGGTGAGTTCACTCTGCTGCAGGCGGAGATCGTTCGAGGCCGCAAAGCTGTCCTGGTTCTGTTTTAATGACGAGAAAAAAAGCCCGCCGGAGATGAGCTGAAGAAGTGCGAAAATGACCAGCACCATCATGAGCATTGTGACAACGCGGATACGGTTCAACATACAACACCTTCTCATAGATTTATTAACGGTGTTATCGGCACAGCCCACAGGAACTTTACATTTGCGAAAGGGAAAAGCGCGGGGGTTAAAACGCCACGTCGACAATCAGCGTGTCGGTGTAGGTTCCGGCGGGTGGCGTGGTCTGGCTGGTCAGGACTTTGGCGGTGTAGTTATAGGTGCGCAGTAAACCGTCAGCGCTGACCTGCGATGAGGTTGCGCTGGTCCAGCGCTCGCTGCCGCTACTGCCCCAGCGGTTAGTCGTGGCTTCTTTATAGATGTCATAACTCAGATAGTTACTGCCGCTCACCATCCGGCGCACGTTATTCAGCGCGTTGGCACCATTGTTAATGCCGATGGTATAGGTACTGCCTTTGGTACAGGTCACGGCAATCGCCTGTGAGACGGTCGGGAAACTTTGCACCAGCGGCGCGCTGTTAAAGTTAACATCCGGCGTGGTCATGGCGCTGCAGTCGTTGGTAACGGTCATATCCAACGTGATGCTGGTCCCTTTCGTTCCGGTCTGAAGCCCCGACAAACAGGCGTTGAGCACGCCCACCGAGCAGACGCTATAGGTGATATCAAAGTTAAGCGTCACCTGATAAGGACCGGCGGACACATTTTGCCCCGGGACCGTCCGGAAATAGAGAGGGATATTGTATTGTTTGCCGCCGATCAGGTTTAACAAGGTACTGCTGTCCCAGGTATAGGTTTTACTGGTTTGCACTTCGCTGTTGTTAGCGCAGCCCGACTGCCCGCACAGACGCGTCGGGATCACATCCGTAATGGTCGCGTTATCGGTACGCTTCATGGTCGCCCGACCATTGGCCGAAACGGTTGCTGAGACAAAATTAAGCGTGATGGTGTCCCCGGTCAGCAAGTTCAACAGCGCATCACAGGCCACGACCAGCGTACCGGTAGTGGCCACTTCGCCAGATCCACTCAGCGCGAATGAGGTCACACTCCCAAACGCGGCGTTGACCGTACTGACCCGACAGTCAGCCCAACTGCCGCTGGTCACCAGCAGCAGAAGCATAAATAGCAGGCGCTTCATGGCCCCTCCCGACAAATCAGCGGGCCGTAGGTTTGCAGCTTATGCTCGGGATTCGCCCCCATGGTCAGGGTTGTCGTGCAGCGTTTTCCGTCAGGTGCAATCACCTCCAGCGGGTTCACATCGTTAAGGTTTTCCAGCCATGCGATGCCGTCATACCCCACCACCGCATTGCTGCGCGAGGCGCGTCTGACCTGACTGCCCACCGGGAGCGCCTGCCCGTGCGCGTCGTGCAGGATCACGCTCGCCACCCGCTCCTGCTCCATGGGAAAATCCACCAGATAGCCGCTGTGACGCCGGATAGCGATCCGCCGCTCGGTCTCTTTTAGTCGGGTATCTGCCGGCAGATTCAGGGTATCAATGCGGTAGCTTGCCGGGTAATAGGCCGACACCCCGCTGACCAGCAGGTAACCGTTGCGATTGGTTTTCCCGACGGGCTGGTTCTCATAGCTGACGGGGACATCCGGGTGGCCGTCAGTGCTGATGACCACAAACGCGTCGTTGATCTTGTTCGCCGCAAACAGCTCGCCGTCCATCAGGACAATCGCGCCCATCGCCTCGCCCCACCAGGTCATCATCTCCCTTTCGCCATAGCCGCCGCCCTGCAGCTCAATCGTGTTGTTGCGCCAGCCCAGCGTGCCCTGCTGGTAATCACTGGCTTTCGACTGGTTGGCCCACGCCATGTTCCAGCTAAACCCGCCGTCGGAGGGCATGGAGTGGTTGTAGTTAATGCGCTGGGTGCTGCCTGCTTGCGGGGTATGTTCAACGGTGACGGCGGCGCTGTCGAGGGCGCCCAGCGGCACCTGCAGCGACAGTGCGACCGTCCAGTCTCCCTGCTGCTGGTCCCGGCTCGCGGCGAGATAAATACTACTCGCCCCCCACAAATTACGGCTCCAGGAGAGGTTCAGCAGCTCCGTTTTTTGACTGTCAAAGCTCTCCACACCGATCCAGGCCGCCCCAATGTTGCCGTACTGCCCCAGATTGAAGGTCAGCGAGTACTGGTCCGTATTACGGCTAAAGCTGGCGATGGGCCTGTCGTTTTCGTCATAGACCGTCGGCTGGTCGTAGAGGGCGAGATTGCCAAAGCCACGGTCGCGGCGCGAGTGCTGGGTGGCCACGCTAAACTCGCTGGTGCTGTACTGGTAACCCCAGTTGACCTGCCCGCCGGCATCCCCGCCCATGCGGCTTTGCGTGTAAGCGGTATTCACCACGCCAAACTGGCCGAGCTTAAGCACCGTCCCCACCCCACCCAGCGCCAGCGCCTGCGCCCCTTCCGCGTGGCCTTCCAGCGTCAGCCAGTCCGTTACCCCATAGCGATACGAGCCGCTGCCTGCCGCAGAGCCGTAGTCGAAATTCTTTATGCCGTAATTGCGCCGCAGGCTGCCCAGGGTCACGGCGCCATCGCTTAGCCCTTGTTTCAGCAGATCGCTGGTGACATAAAACGGTAGCGTGGTGCTCACCTGGCGCCCCAGCGCATCGGTGGTGACCAGCACCGCATCCCCGGCGCCGTTTATATAGGGCAGATTGGTCAGCGTGAAGGGACCCGGCTGAAGCTGGGTTGAGCCGGAGCGATAGCCATTGATAAAGAGATCGACCGAGGTGGGTACCGCGGCGTCCCCCGAGAACTCGGGCAGCGGCCATGTCACCAGATCAGGGCGCAGGGAGAAATCCCGCCCGACGCTGATCCCACCCATCCGCACGCTGGAGCTCCAGGTCAGGGCGTCGCTAATCACATCGCCCACGCTCCAGCTTATGGCATCGTCTTCGTTTGTGAACAGCAGGGTTGTGTCATAGCGGACATACCCTTCCTGCTGGCCGTCGTTACCGGTGAAATTTTCCCGCGCGTAGCCGGTGGAGGAAAACGAACCGTTCTCGTTGAAGTAGCGAAACTCATGCCAGAGCGAGGCCTGACCGCCGATATGTTCCGTGTGGTTGGTGTAGAGATCGTAATTGAGCAGCGCACCGCGGCCAAAGTGCGGTTTGGTCTGCGCCGTTTGCGCACCGAAGGGGGTCACGCGGGCAGTAACCCAGTCGCGGGGAACGGTCAGCAGCAGGCGCTGGGCGGCACTGTCGTACTCCACCCTCACCCGGGAAAGCGAGGAGAGATTCACCTCGCCGGTGGGGACATGCTCCGGGGGCAGCCCTGCGCGCAGCAAATCGGCGCTGGAGATAAAGAACGCGCCTTTACGTTGCGTCACCGGCACGACCAGGCCGGTATCGTAATGGTTCAGGACGAGGGCAAGCTGAAAGACGGCCTCATCATTGATCGCCTGCGCCCGGGGAGGCGGCGGGAGAGCATCGTCGCCGGGCTCAGCCCAGGTCGCGGAACTGACGCAAAGCAGAATCATCATGACCGGCGTCAGTTGACGGGCGTCGACTGCCATTGTGCGTCCCTGGCATTAATCTGCGCGCTCATCCGCTCTGGCTGACGTACGCCTGCGGGTATCGGCCAGCTGCGGCTGCTGCCCGGCAGGACATAACCCAGTAATCCCTCCGCAATCGTGCGTTTCTGCCCTCCCTGCTCCAGCGCGACCTGACTCAGCCTGACATGGACATCCCCCCGATTCTGCACCTCCAGGGCCGGTTGTCCGCCCGCCTGCGTGACCCGCCAGCTCAGATTTCGGGTCTCCACCACCGCGTGATGCGCGCCCTCTTTTATGGTCGGGATCCCCAGGCCATAAACAAACAGCGGAATGGAATAACGCATCTGTAACTTGAGGCCGATGGCGGGTTCGGCTTTAACGTCAGCCTGAGGGATTTCATCCACAATAATGCGGTAGGCTTGCTCGACGCCCGCAGGAACGGAGGCCTGTTTGATCAGGCGAATAAGCTGTTTACTGCCGGCGGCAATCGTAACGATCGGCGGGCTGGCGACCACATCCTGCTGCGCGGTATAACGTTCGTGCCCGTTCTCCTGCTTCCAGCGCACAATGCGCACCTGCATCGTCGTCGCGCTGTTTCCCTGGTTCTGGATCCACAGCTCCGTGGCCTTAGCGTCTGCCGCAAGCCACGGATCGATAGGCCATAACAGTATGGTGGCGGCCGCCTGTACCTGGCCTGTTGCCGCCAGAAACAAGGCCCCCGCCAGACCAAAACGTCTGAAAAATGGCTTCATCGACACTCTCCCTTTATTACCATGACAAGGTCACGGTGAGCTGATCGGAATAGGTTCCTGCCGGGCTGAACCCGGTCAGTAGCGCCACGCCAAAAAGCGGCAGCGCGATATTATTGCTATTGCTATAGGTCACTGGTATCGCCTGGTTGACGCCTATTTCGCTGTTGGCAGCCAGTGAACTGCTGCTGTAGAGCCGGTATCCCACCATTTCCGGGCCATTGGTCCGTTTCATACGGCGAAGGGAGGCGTAATTTTGACCGCCATTGATGCTCATGCTCAGCGCCACGCCAGGCGTACAGGCAATGGACAATGCGCCGTTTGGTACAAAGCTGGTGCTTACCGGCGCGCTCTCGACACCGTTATGGCTGCCAAAATCCAGCGTACCGAGAAGGCCTCCGCTGCCGGTGGCCACCGCGCAGCCCGGTACAATGGTGGCGCTAACCTTAAAGGACTGTGATGTCACCGCCTCCGCCGTGGGCAGCATGAGCAATCCGACCATCAGCGCGAAAAATGGCTGCACGTGTCCCTCTGCGCATTTGCGCAGACCTCTAAGAGATGCCGTCATGGCCGTGCTGAACTAATAGGTTACGCTGACGTTTATCGTGTCGGTGTACGTGCCCGGTACGACCGTTACGCTGTTACCGCCGCCGGTAATACGCCCGTAAAGAGTGTAACTGTCGACGCCACCCGCCGTAGAGGCGGCCGACAACGCGGTGTTATTGGCAATTACGGAGTTAAATCCGCTGTCGCTATACAGGCTGTACGCCACGCCCTGCGCCGCATTGGCCGTATTGACCAGATAACGCGCAGGGGTGCCCGGAGTCCCGACCACGGTACCGGGTGCGGTGGAGTTGGCGTTGCCGGTGATCGCCACCGAATAGCTGGCGGTGGTGCACTGGATGGTGAAGGTGTTTCCGCCGCTGGCGCCGGTTAATTGTGTGGTCAGGGTGGAAAACGTTGCAGGATGGGTGCCGAAATCCAGCGTACCGAAATTAATCCCATTTTGCGTGGGCGATCCGTTGATCAGACAACCATTTGTCAGCGTCAGCGTGGCCCCGATGGTGCCGCTGCTGGTCACGGCCAACGCCTGGTGGATGGTTGTCGCAATCAGTAAAGTGCCAGCGCAGATCAAAAGGCGTTTTCTTTTCATTTACCACCCTCCAGAAGACATTTCCGTTCCCATGCCACTTTTTATTTCGAGTGTTCAAGATGTTAGCCCCGCTTAACGTTCCTCTGAGGGGGTTATTGAGAATTTAGTTTACGGATATCGCTTCGACCACCCGGCGCATGGCAGGACACACCAATGTCTTATTGACACAGTTTATTTATAAAAAACAGAATGTTAAATTGAAAAGCAGAAATATTTTGCCGCTTTTACGGAGGATATATCCGCAAAAATGTGATAAGCGTCACAATATATCGTCAGCGCATTAACAACAAAATTAATAAAACTTAAAAAGGAGTTGTAACCCCCTACCGTTTGCGTCAATTTATGTGCCGAATAATTTCCCGCGTTGTAATAAAAAATTTATATGTATCGACGCGGGCTCCATCAGAAGCGCATAGAGGGTCTTTTTTCGTGGCAAGTGCAAACAAACTCACACTCTTCATCGTGATATTCATGCTGGCGGGTATTCTTTCAGGGGCAGCAATTCATGAGTATGCATCTGCGGATGCCATCAAAGCCTGGTCGGATAACATTACCCTTCTGACCGATATCTTCCTTCGTCTGATCAAAATGGTCATTGCCCCCCTGGTCTTCAGCACGCTGACCGTTGGCATTATGAAACTGGGCGAAACCTCCACGATTGGTCGCGTTGGGGGCAAAGCGATGGTGTGGTTTATCAGCTCATCCGTGCTCTCAATTCTGGTCGGCCTGTTTATCGTCACCCTGGAGCATCCGGGGAGCGGCCTGAACCTGACTATCCCTACCGAAGCGGTTGATACTGGCCTGGCCGTGGGCGGCATGACGCTGAAGGCGTTCCTCTCTCACACCATTCCGACCAGTATCGCTGGGGCGATGTCGAACAACGAGATCCTGCAGATTGTGGTGTTTTCAATGTTCTTCGGCATTGGCGGCGCGTCGCTGGGGCAGAAATTCAACGCACCGCTGGTGGCCGCGCTGGATGTGGTTTCCCATATCATGCTGAAGGTGACGGGCTACGTGATGTACGTTGCCCCGCTGGCAATTTTCGCGGCGATTTCTTCCGTAATTGCCACGCAGGGTCTTGGCATTCTGTTGAATTATGCCTCCTTTATTGGCGGCTATTATGTTGCCATTCTTCTCACCTGCATGGTGCTGCTGGCCGTGGGTTACATGGTGTTGAAAAAAGAGGTGTTCCGTCTGGTCAGCATGCTGAAAGACCCGGTACTGGTGGCGTTTACCACCAGCAGTTCTGAAGCCGCCTATCCAAAAACGCTGGAACAGCTGGAGCGTTTTGGCTGTTCACGCAACATTGCCTCTTTCGTGCTGCCGATTGGCTACTCCTTCAACCTGGTGGGTTCGATGGTGTACTGCTCGTTCGCCTCGATGTTTATCGCGCAGGCGTACAATATTCATCTGAGCTTCTCGGAAGTTACCGTTCTGATGTTGACCCTGATGCTGGCTTCAAAAGGGATTGCGGGCGTACCGCGCTCTTCGCTGGTGGTGCTGGCCGCGACGATCCCAAGCTTTAACATTCCGGTGGCTGGTATTCTGCTGCTGATGGGGATTGACCACTTCCTGGATATGGGCCGTTCGGCGATTAACGTGCTGGGGAATGGTATTGCGACCGCGATGCTGTCGCAGAATGAAGGCGCGCGGGACGCGGACGCTGAGCTGGTGGAGCAGGAAGTATAATGGCATAAAAAAGGGGGGGAGGCCTGATGCCCTCACCCCAGCCCTCTCCCGAAGGGCTGAGGGATCCCCAGTAATTTTTTACCTGAAGCGATGAACGTTGCTTTAGCAAAATTAATGACTTACAGCGATGCCCTGGTCCGGCTGTAAATCGCCGAAGCGTTTCCGTAAGGCCGGGGCGAGGCGCAGGGATGCGCCGAGAGGGCGTGGCCTGCAGGGATGCAGGCTCATGCCCGACCCGATAGCCTGGAGGAATAAGCTGAGGGTACCGCGAAGCGGCGATTTACCGCCGGGAGCCCGGGTCGCCAGGGCGGTGGCGATTGAGCCGCCCTGGCACGTTCACTGGTCATGTTGTTACAGAGTAGCATTGAACATAAAGTGAACGGAATGTCCACCAGAGCCGTATGTTCCCCCTCACCCCAGCCCTCTCCCTCTGTACAGTCCGGGGACATGGTAGACAGGTGTTCGGGGACATGGTGAACACTTTTTAACATCCTTTACCCATGGTGATCGACTTTTTCTTCAGGTCGATCACCCCCACTTTCGTGCTGTACCACCACACTTCATAGCAGCCATCCTCCTGCGTCTCCTTCAGTCCGACCCGCTCTCCCCTGAACGCTTTACCCGCGCTCAGACTTACCCCTTTCACGCTCAGCTTTCCGCTGATATCCACTTTCCTGACCATCACGCCCTCGTCGTATTCCGGGGCGTTGTGTTGCCGCTGTACCGTCGCGATGACGGCTGATACCGCGAGCCCGGTACCGCCATATCCAGCGCCTCATGCGGGCGTTCAAGGTTATAGACCGTCCGCCAGTGGTCGAAGGCGCGCTGCAGTTCACCGCTGTCCGCGAACCACTTCCCCTGCAGCACTTCCGCCTTCAGGCTGCGGTGAAAACGCTCCAGCTTGCCCTGCGTCTGCGGATGATACGGCCGGGAGTGCCCCACCCGGATACCCTGGCGCATAAGCCACAGCTCCAGTGCCGTCCAGGTGCCGGTGGTGTCTCCCCACGGTGAGCCGTTATCCATCGTCATCCTGTCCGGCAGGCCGTAGCGTTCAAACACGCTGACCAGCTGCTGCTGCACGGTCTCACGACGTTCATCGTTACAGTGCACCAGGCACAGGGAAAAACGGGAGTGGTCGTCCAGCAAAGTGAGCGGATGGCAGCGGCCACCGCCAAAGGGAAAGTGGCCCTTAAAATCCATCTGCCAGAGCCGGTTGGGCGCGTCATGTTCGAACCGTCCCGTGGCGGGAATGCCCGGTGAAGTGCCCGGCAGCAGGCCGTGACGGGCCATCAGGGTATGAACGGTGCTGAAGGCGGGCATGGTGTGCCCCTGGTCTTCCAGCCAGCGCTTAATCTTGCGGGCTCCCCAGCGTTGATGACGGTCATGGGCCATGCGCAGCAGGGCAGTGATGTCGTCAGATGAGCGGTTCGGGGAATGGTGCGGTATGCGCGGGCGGTCCTGAAGGCCGGAGGCCCCTTCCTCCGCCCAGCGACGAAGCCACTTGTAGCCGGTGGCAGGTGAAATGCCGAAGCGACGGCAGAGGGAACGGATGTTCGCCCCGTCCTGCGAGGCGAACAAAACAAACTCGGTACGTAATGACATGGTATCTCTCGCATCCCAGGGCATAAGCGACTCCATAAACGGGTTCTTATGCCTTAGTTGTAAGTGTCTACCATGTCCCCGAACAAGCGTTCACTATGTCCCCGGACCGTACACCCTCAAGGGAGAGGGGGTCGTCGGAGTAGACATTATTTTGTGTTTGCTCCCTCACCCCGAAGGGAGAGGGAGCAAACACAAAAAACGGCAACCTGGGTTGCCGTTTTGCATTAACTTACGCTACATGGTTCGCCGCGATATCCAGCAGCGCCATCTCTTCACTGTTCAGCAGCTTCTCAATATTCACCAGAATCAGCATACGCTCACCCAGCGCACCCAGACCGGTCAGATATTCGGTCGACAGCGTGACCGCAAACTCCGGTGCAGGGCGGATTTGGTCCGACGTCAGGGAGAGCACATCAGAGACGCCGTCTACCACAATACCCACCACGCGCTGCCCCAGGTTCAGGACGATCACCACGGTGTTGTCGTTGTAGTCAACGTCGCCCTGGCTGAACTTCACGCGCAGATCAACGATAGGCACAATCACGCCGCGCAGGTTGGTGACACCTTTAATAAAAGCAGGCGTGTTAGCGATGCGGGTAACCTGATCATAACCACGGATTTCCTGCACTTTCAGGATATCGATGCCGTACTCCTCATCGCCTAAAGTGAATACCAGGAATTCCTGCCCTGATGGCTCGCCCGCCAGTTTCGTTACATTACTCATACCGGTCATGTTATTACCTTCTACTTAATCAGGCGGCTGTGTACGCCACACGTTGTTCACGATTTAATCCCTGAAGCGCCGACACATCGACGATCAGCGCCACGCTACCATCACCCAGAATGGTGGCGGCAGAAATACCCGGCACTTTGCGGTAGTTGCTTTCCAGGTTCTTCACCACCACCTGGTGCTGACCAATCAGTTGATCAACCAGCAGCGCGTAGCGGCGGCCCGCACTTTGCAGGATCACAACGATACCCTGCGTGGCCTCTGTCTTCGCCCCGTCCACTTCAAATACTTTCCACAGTTCCACCAGCGGCAGATACTCACCGCGCACTTCGAGAACGCGCTCGCCGCCCGCCAGCGGATGCAGATCTTCCTCACGCGGCTGCAGGGATTCCATCACGGCGTTCAGCGGCAGGATAAAGACTTCGTCCGCCACTTTGACTGACATGCCGTCCAGGATCGCCAGCGTCAGCGGCAGCAGGATGCGAATGGTGGTGCCGGAGCCCTGTTTAGACTGGATCTCAACGTGGCCGCCCATCTCCTGAATGTTACGTTTCACCACGTCCATGCCGACGCCGCGCCCGGAGACGTCGGTCACCTGCTCTGCGGTAGAGAAGCCCGGGGCAAAGATCAGCATCCCCACTTCTTCATCAGTCATGTTCTCGCTAACCGCCATCCCCTGCGAAATCGCTTTTGCCAGGATGCGCTCGCGATTAAGGCCCGCGCCGTCATCGGTCACTTCAATGCAGATGTTCCCGCCCTGATGCTCTGCGGAGAGGATCAGATTCCCGACCGGGGATTTCCCGGCAGCAATACGGTTTTCCGGCAGTTCAATACCGTGATCGAGGCTGTTACGCACCAGGTGGGTTAACGGGTCAATGATGCGTTCGATCAGGCTCTTATCGAGTTCCGTTGAGCTACCCATCAGGGTCAGTTCAATCTGTTTATTCAGCTTGCTGGCCAGATCGCGGACCAGACGCGGGAAGCGGCTGAAGACATATTCCATCGGCATCATACGGATGGACATCACTGATTCCTGCAGATCGCGGGCGTTACGCTGCAGCTGACCCATGCTGGTAATCAGGTCGCCGTGCGTGACCGGGTCCAGTTCGTTAGAACGCTGCGCCAGCATCGACTGCGTGATGACCAGCTCGCCCACCAGGTTAATCAGCTGATCGACCTTCTCAACCGCAACGCGGATACTGGTTGACTCGCTGGCGCGCGCGGCAGGTTTTTCACCACGGCCCGGCGCGGCAGTCTCTTTTGGCACCGCTTTTAATGCCGGGGCCGCAGGCGCAACAGCCGGGGCCGCCGCCTGAGGGACGACTGCCACCTCTTCCGTTGCAGTTGGGGCTTCAACCGCGACGGTTTCGGTTTCAAAGGCAATCTGGTCGGCTTCAATCACAAAGCACAGCACCGCCACGATGTCGTCCTGACTGATACCGTCATCCAGCGTCGCAGCCAGGCTGTCTTTGCCTTTTACTACGTTGCTTAATTTCGCCAGGTTACCCAGCTCTTCTTCCAGCAGGTTGACTTCATTTTCTTTCAGGCGTGACAGCACCACGCGCAGTTTGCCCGCCGGTGCGTCGGCAGGGGCAGACGCCGGAGCGGCAACCGCATCGACAACGCTCAGCTTTGCGGCCGGAACCACGGCTGCGGCAACCTCACCTTTCGCTTCCAGCGCGAGCTGGCGCAGCGCATTGCAGATGTATTCAAAGCTGGCGGCATCAGGCTCTGCCGAACTTTTATAGGCGTCGAGCTGTTCCTGCATAATATCTTTGGTTTCCAAAAACAGGTTGATAATGTCGGTATTGAGCTGCATCTCACCGCGTCGTGCTTCATCAAGCAGGTTCTCCATTAAATGGGTAGTCTCCTGCAGGATGGTAAATCCAAACGTTCCGGCTCCGCCTTTAATGGAATGCGCCGCACGGAAGATGGCATTGAGCTGCTCGGAATCCGGTGCTTCGGGCACCAGATCGAGCAAGTGTTGCTCCATATCGGCCAACAATTCGTCGGCTTCATCAAAGAATGTCTGGTAAAAATCGCTAATATCCATGCTCACGCTATCACCTCGGATTGGCTGGTGGCGATGTTGGAACGGCAGCCGAAGGAACGGCCCCAGGCTGTTTTAAATCGTCCAGTGACTCATTCTGACTTTCGGCGTTTTCATGCAGGATGGCCTGCTCCGCCTGCTGGTTCAGCACTAAAAGACTGATACGACGGTTGATGGCGTCATCCGGCCCGCGGTCGGAAACGCGCATGGTTGCTGCCATGCCGACCACGCGCAGTACCTTGCCATCATCAAGCCCACCGGCCACCAGCTCGCGACGCGAGGCGTTGGCACGATCGGCAGAAAGCTCCCAGTTGCTGTATCCCTTCTCCCCACTGGCGTACGGGAAATCATCCGTGTGTCCTGACAGGCTGATGCGGTTAGGAATGCCGTTCAGCACCGGAGCAATGGCGCGCAGAATATCGCGCATGTACGGTTCAACTTCCGCGCTCCCGGTTTTGAACATCGGGCGGTTCTGGCTATCAATAATCTGAATACGCAGCCCTTCCTGCACCAGGTCGATTTTCAGGTGCGGGCGCAATGCGCGCAGCTTCGGATCCGCTTCAATCAGCTGATCGAGATCGCCACGCAGTTTCTTCAGCCGCGCCTGCTCCATCTTTCTTTTCAGCTCGTCGATGTTCGGCTCTTTTTTCACCTCACCCTTTTGCTGGGTGTAATCATCGCCCCCACCGGGGATCGGGCTTTCGCTGTTAGAGATACGCGGCCCACCGGTCACCGCCGTCGCCAGCGGCGTTCGGAAATATTCGGCAATCTGGATCAGTTCTTTCGGGCTGGAGATGGAGATGAGCCACATCACCAGAAAGAATGCCATCATTGCGGTCATAAAGTCAGCGTACGCGATTTTCCAGGAGCCGTGCGCGCCATGACCCCCGCCCTTGTGCTTGCGTTTTTTTACGATGACGATCGGATGGGACTGGTTTTTCATGCGTCCTCAGTTGTCGTCTGTTGGTTTGGGTTTTTCACCGCACGCACGTGTTCTTCAAGCTCGATAAACGACGGACGCTCGCTGGAATAAAGCGTTTTACGGCCAAATTCAACCGCGATCGGTGGCGCATAACCGTTGAGGTTAGAGAGCAGCGTGATCTTCACGCACTGCATCATTTTGGTGGTTTCCGCGCTCTTCTGGCGCAGGACGCTGGCCAGTGGAGAGATGAAGCCGTACGCCAGCAAGATACCGAGGAAGGTGCCCACCATCGCGTGGGCAATCAGCGCACCCAGTTCGGCTGCCGGGCGGTCTGCCGACGCCAGGGCGTGAACCACCCCCATGACCGCAGCAACGATACCGAATGCCGGCAGGGAGTCGCCCACCAGCGCCAGGCTATTAGCCGGCACTTCAGATTCACTTTCGTGGGTTTCAATCTCTTCATCCATCAGCGCTTCGATTTCGAAGGTGTTCATGTTGCCGCTGATGATGAGTCGCAGATAATCGACGATGAAATCCAGCATCATGGCGTCGGCAAGAATACGCGGATAGCTGGCAAAAATTTCGCTCTCTTTCGGGTTTTCGATATCCCGTTCAAGCGAGAACATCCCCTGCTGACGCGACTTCGCCATCAGGCGATAGAGCAGTGCCAGCAGGTCCATATACATGCTTTTGGTGTATTTCGAACGACGGAACAGCAATGGAATAGCTTTCAGCGTCCCCTTGATCGATTTACCGTTGTTACCAACGATAAAAGCCCCTACCCCTGCACCGCCGATGATAATAAGTTCAGCCGGTTGATAGAGTGCTCCAAGGTGCCCGCCGGTCATCATGTAACCGCCGAAAACTGTACCGAGAACTACCAGGTAACCTAATAAGATAAGCACGACATCATCCTTCCGCTAGTGACTATGGCAAGGACGTCCAGCTCGCAGCGTTTACCGTTTGCGGGGTAAAAAAAAGCAGCGGTAATTGCTTACCGCTGCTGGAATCTTTCCCACACGTTCGGGTTAAACAGCTTGTTCGATCTGTTCATCCAGCAGTTGTGGAATAATATCGGCAGCATCCCGGGAAAGTTTACGTCTTTTTACTGCGCGGGATGGAGGCTGACATAAACTACAGGCGAAGCTGCCTGCAGGCTGATGAGCATGGGTAATAAAATTGCCATCGCAGCAGTTGCAGCGCGACAGTTCAAGCATTCCGCTCTCAACAAAACGCACCAGCGTCCATGCGCGGGTCAGCGCCAGCAGAGGGCCTTCTTCCTGCTGTGGGCATTGTTCAAGGTAAAGTTTGTACGCTTTGATCACGGCGTCAACGCCGCTACACAAACCGGTTTTGAGAAGATACTGCCAGGCGTTACAGAACATGGACGCGTGAATATTCTGCTCCCATGTCATAAACCAGTCGGTAGAAAACGGCAGCATGCCTTTTGGCGGGGGACTACCACGTAACTCTTTGTACAGCTTGATGAGACGACCACGGCTGAGCTGAGTCTCGCTTTCAAGCATTTGTAAACGAGCACCCAGTGTAATCAGCTCCATCGCCAGCTGTATGTCACGCGCTTCCTGAACAATGCTTTTCTCGCTCATTGCTAGGCCCTTTTCTTACGGGCTACGTCATCAGGCTGGCTGATTTCGTTAAGCAAGCGCGTGGAAAGAAGAATACCGGTATGGATCTGCTGAAGATCGTCAACGCGGGACTCCTGGGTCAGACGCGTGATGGTCTGCGCATCGTCGAAACGGAACTGGCAAACCAGTTGATTCGTTTCAGCCAGTTTAACCATCTGTGGGAGGGTTAAACCACCCAGCATGGTTGCCATTTCTTCGTTAATACCCAGACGAAACATCGCGGACGCTTTGTCCTGACTAATCAAACGCTGCGCGAGCAGTAAATACGACAAATTGATGTCATAGATATGTTTTAGCAACTCGGATGTATGCATTGTTCCCATCCCGAATAACCAACTATTATTTTTATGCGGAAAGACCGCACCCCGTGATGTCGCCGGGAAATCACCCGGTATAAAAAAGAAAAGGCTAAATGCATAGTTGAATTTAGGTTTGTATTCACTGAAACGCGTAAGAGAGAAATCGCGAATGCGTCCCTTACGTGTTTTATCATTTCTTACAAATAACTAAGATTTTTCCTAATTCGACGCAAACTCTACTCGTCAGTTTTGACACATACAATCCAGCCACCCTCAAATTTAAAAAAAATGTGATCTACGTCACACAATTTAAGTGAATTTGACCCATAAATCCATCAGTATGACTTGTAATTTGTTCACTTATTGACCATTTGGAACTATTTTGTATTCTTAAATGACGAATACTCATGCAGATGGCTTAAAAGAACTGGCACGTAACGTGCTTGCTCTGTCCCGGGCGTCTGTCTGAAACATTCTCGCCAGACGCCTCTGCGTGACACATTTTTCTTACCGTGAAAAAACATAGAGTTATACAAACAGCCTAAAAACACCGTTTCATAAAGAAACTATTCGAAATGATTTTGTAACGACAAGGAACGATTAAACAGGGAAAAGGTGCATTTGTGTGATTTACGTTAAGTTGTTAATTTTTTTCATTTAGGGCCATTTTTCAGTTATTCTTCTTATAAGAATAATTAATGAATAATTATGATAAGGTTCACACTAATGTCGTAATCCGCTCTTGCAGATCCAGGCAAATCGCGGTAATGGTGATCACACGCTGTCTGTCAGACATCTAAGGAGTGCGCCATGAGTTACTCCCATCTTCTTGTTTCTGTTGCTGTTTCTCCCGAAAGCCATCAACTCCTCGCCCGGGCCGTTTCGATTGCCAGACCCCACAATGCGCGTATCAGTCTTATAACACTGGCGGCCGAACCCGAGATGTATAATCAGCTGGCTGCCCCGATGCTGGAGGATATTCGTGAGGTTCTGCAGGAGGAAACGCAGCAATTTCTGCGTGAGCTGGTCGAAAAGGCACAATATCCTGTTTATGAAATCGTTATAGCGACAGGCGAACTTAATGCTCATATTCTGGATATGTGTCGTAAACAGAAAATTGATTTAGTGATATGCGGTAATCACAACCACAGCTTTTTATCGCGCGCGGCCTGCGCGGCAAAATCTATTGTCGCCTCAAGCCAGGTTGATGTGTTGTTAGTGCCGCTTGGGGGGCGTTAACCCCCCGGTATAAAATCAGGCGAGTTTAGGGAAAGTCGCGATCTTTTTTTGCAGGTAGCCTTCATGGCTTTGCGGGGCGATATCACGCAAATCCTGAATAAAGCGCGCCTGCCAGTGATTAATATCGTTCTTACGGATCGTCTCCATCATTTCAGCATGGCGGGAAATACGCTCCGTGAGCGGCATCGTCAGGGCACGATTCAGCGCGTTTGCCACATCATCGCGATCGTAAGGGTTTACGATCAGCGCTGAGGTGAGTTCATTTGCGGCCCCGGCAAACTGGGAAAGCACCAGCACCCCAGGATCGGCAGGGTCCTGAGCCGCCACATACTCCTTCGCGACCAGGTTCATCCCGTCCCGCAGCGGCGTGACGAGGCCGACATCCGCATAGCGGAAGACCTTCATCAGGATCTTGCGATCAAAATGCTGATTCAGATAAAAGAGCGGCGTCCAGCCCAGCTGGCCGTAGCGACCATTAATGCGCCCTGCTTCAGTCTCCAGCTGATGACGAATGTCCTGGTAGGCCTGAACCTCACCGCGTGAGGTCGGCGCTATCTGGGTATAGCGAATTTTACCGTGATGCTGCGGGTATTTATCCAGCAGCGTTTCATACGCCAGGAAACGTTCCGGCAGCCCTTTGGAATAATCAAGACGCTCGACCGAGAAGATATTTTTCACGTGCTTAAGTTCATTCTTAAGCTGCGCCAGCTTAGGCGGCAGCGGACCGGCGGCCTGCTCAGCGATTTCGTCAGGTTCAATCCCTATTGGATAGACTTCGGTATGGAAGGTTTTCCCCCACGCCGTATGGGTCTTGCCCCCTTTGGTCACCAGACGCGCTTTACCTGACACCGAATCAAGGAACGCCAGACGGTCATTTTCAGTCTGGAAGCCCAGTAAATCATAATCACACAGCGCCTCCAGCAATTCTTCATGCGGCGGCAGCGCGGTAAAGATCTCCGGCGTCGGGAACGGAATGTGCAGGAAGAAGCCGATCCGGTTATTGACCCCCCTCTTGCGCAGCTCTCTGGCGAAAGGCAGCAGGTGATAATCGTGGATCCATAAAATATCGTCTTCTTCGATTAAAGGCAGCAGTTTATCCGCCAGCAGCGCATTCACCCGCGTATAGCCTTCAAAGGATTCACGCTGGAATTTCACCAGGTCAAGACGATAGTGAAACGCAGGCCACAGAACGGCATTGGAGAACTGCGAGTAGTACTCGTCGTAATCTTTCTCTTTCAGGGCGAATGAAGCCCACGTGATGTTTCCGCGCGTGACCTTTTTTAGCGGTTTCTCTTCTTCACTGATTTCACCACTCCAGCCAAACCACAGCCCGCCAGCAGCTTTTAAGGCACCTAATACCCCTACCGCCAGGCCACCTGCACTGGCTTTTTTATCATCAGGCGGTGCAATTCGGTTAGAGACGACGACTAAGCGACCCATAATGGTTTCCCCCTTTGTTTTGCGCTATTTGTTGTTGTTGCTGGTTAGCGATGTCAGATATCCACTGCCAGACGCTGGCGACATCCGCCAGCCGCCATTCGGCGACAGTGTCACCAGGCCCCACCTTGACGGCGATCCCTCCGGCCTGATTTACCACACGAAACCCGGCCTCGTCGGTCAGGTCATCCCCTATGAAAACGGGCGTCCGCCCTTTGAAAGGCGGTGTCGCCATAAACGCGGCAATGGCCGCACCTTTATTGATCCCTTTCGGTTTTAACTCCACGACGCATTTACCGGGCTGCAGTGCCAGCTGCGGATGCGCATCCGCAACCGACTGAGCCAGGGCCAGTACAGCCTCTTCATGCTGCGGTGCCTGGCGATAATGCAGGGCGAAGGCCATGCCTTTGGCTTCCAGCTCGGTGCCAGGCAGGTCAGCCAGCGCAGCAGAGAGCTGCTTCTGGAGCGTTTGCGTGAGTGCGTCGGGGAGTGAAACGATATGCGTTTGATCATGGATGTCGCGGCGCTCCGCTCCGTGTACACCGGCCAGCGGAAAGTGGTATGGACTGGCGAGCATGTCCAGCTCGGCCATTGAGCGCCCTGATATCAATGCCAGTGCTCCCTCATTCATGCGCGAGAGCTGATGCAAATCCTGTAACACCGCCTCCGGAATAGACACCTGATCGGGGTGCGGTTTTATCCCGGCGAGCGTGCCGTCGAGATCGAAAAAGAAAGCATAATGTCCGGGCAGTACAGGCGGTGCGGTTAACGAGTCAGCCACCCTTTTCCTCCTTACGGTTTACGAGAGGTAAACGCCTTTACCTCTTTCATAGCCATGTAAGTATAGACAGTGTGACGTCGCTCGCCATTTGACAACCGCCCCGCCAGTTTTACTGGCGGGGCGGTGAAGGGGTCAACTATGGTTATTAGTTGAGCAATGAAAGAGAAGAAAAAGGGTCAGACAGTTCGCTTCGCTTTTTGCTTGTAACGGTCGAAAATCACGGCTGCCAGCAGGATCAGACCCCGCACCACGTACTGAGAGAACGGCGAAATATTCAGCAGGTTCATGGCGTTCTCTACCGTCCCCAGAATCAGGATACCGGCCACCACATATGAGATTTTTCCGATGCCGCCTTTGAGGGAAACGCCCCCTAAAACGCAGGCGGAGATGACGATCAGCTCATAACCGATGGAGGTCATTGGCTGGCCGCTGGTCATACGCGACGCCAGGATAATCCCCGCGGCGGCAGAAACCAGCCCTGAGAGCACAAAGATAATAATCTTGGTGCGTACCACCGGCACCCCAGCCAGACGAGCCGCTTCTTCATTACCGCCAATTGCCAGGGTGTTACGGCCAAAGGTGGTCCGGTTAAGCAGGAAGCCGAACAGGATCAGGCAGGCGACGGTCAGCCAGATAGGCGCAGGCAGACCCAGCCAGTTCGCATAACCCAGGGTAAAGAAGCGCTCGTCTTCAATCCCCACCGCTTTACCGTCGGAGATGATATAGGCCAGCCCGCGGACAATTTGCATCGTCGCAAGGGTGGTGATCAGGGCGTTAATCTTCAGACGTGCGATAACAAAACCGTTCACCAGACCACTGATAACGCCAAGTAACAGACCGGCCAGCACGCCAATCCACAAACTCTCCGTCATGTTGATCACCACGGCCGTGGTGACGCCGGCACAGGCAATCACCGACGCCACCGAGAGGTCAAAATCGCCGGAGGCCAGACAGAACAGCATCCCGCAGGCCACCATTCCGGACATGGAAATGGCCAGCCCCAGCCCCTTCATATTAATGAAGGTGGCAAAGTTAGGAACGAAGATCGCACAGGCCAGGAAGAGCGCGGCAAAGACCACCAGCATGCCGTACTGATCCCAGATACGTCCCACACTCAACGCCGACTTCGACTTCGGCACTCCGGATGTAGTAACAGAGGACATCATTAACTCCTTACTCAGGCGACAGCCTGGCTGACTTTAGGCATGGCGAGGTTCAACGCCTGTTGTTCATTCGCCTGTTCATGAAGTAATTCACCGGCAATTTCGCCTTCACGCATCACCACAATGCGATCGGCTACGCCAAGTACCTCCGGCAGATCGCTGGAGGCGAAGAGTACCGCCACGCCGCGTTTTGCCAGTTCATAGATCACGTTATATATCTCGTGTTTTGCCCCCACATCGATCCCGCGGGTCGGCTCATCCAGTAAAATGACCTTCATATCCTCTGACAGCCAGCGGCCTAAAATGGCCTTCTGCTGGTTTCCGCCAGAAAGATTCATGATCAGCTGCTGGGGTCCCGGCGTTTTGATATTCAGTGAGCGAATATGGTGGTCGGCGTTGCTCGACTCCCAACTATCGTTTATCAGGCAACCTGCGCGAATAAACTTACGGCGGGCGGAGATATTGATGTTGTCGCGCACCGAATGCACCGGAATGATCCCCTCCGCCTTACGGTCTTCCGGACAGAGCATCATCCCCGCTTTTATTGCATGGGCCGGTTTCTGGATATCCACCCGCTCACCATCAATGGAAACCTGTCCATCGGTGATACGGGTTCCGCCGAACAAGCCTTTCATTAATTCGCTGCGCCCTGCCCCAACCAGACCAAACAGTCCGACAATTTCACCGCTGCGTACGGATAACGAAACCGGCGTTCTCACGCCCGGCGCTTTCACATTGTCCAGGCGCAGGCGTTCAGGCCCGTACTCGCGTGGCTTCCAGTGATAAATATCACCCAGCTCGCGTCCGACCATCGCCTGAACAAGCTGGTCATGGTTAACCTGCTCCATGTCGGTAAAGGTGCGCACATAGCGCCCATCTTTAAACACGGTGATGGCATCGCTCAGGGCAAAAATCTCTTCCATACGGTGTGAAACGTACAAAATTGTGCGCCCTTCCTGACGCAGTTCGCGGATAACCCGAAACAGATTGTCGATTTCACGCGCAGAGAGCGAACTGGTGGGTTCATCAAAGGCAATAATTCTGGCGTTACGCGCCAGTGCCTTGGCAATTTCAACCATCTGCCACTGGCCGATGGAGAGATATTTCAGCGGCGTCTGGGGATCAACATCCAGACCCAGGTGTTTAAGCTGCAGCCCCGCTTCATAATTAAGTAGCGAACGATTCACCACGCCGCCTTTATGCGGAAGCTGTCCTAAATAGATATTTTCCGCCACGGTCATCTCGGGGATGAGGTGCAGCTCCTGATAGATAATGGCCACCCCGGCATTTAGCGCCGCAGTGGTATCGGCAAACGCCACCTCTTCACCGCGAATCGCCAGCGTGCCAGTCGTTGGCGTGTAGTTGCCGCTGAGGATTTTCAACAGTGTGGATTTTCCCGCACCGTTTTCCCCCATCAGGGCATGAACCTGGCCGGCATAGCAGTCGAAGCTGATATCGGTCAGCGCGTTAACACCGGGGAATGTTTTCCCGATGCCGCGAAAAGAGAGATACGGATCAGACTGTCGCATAACGTCTCCGTGATTCCTGTAGTGTGTACGTCAGGCCCCTCACCCTGCGCGAGGGGCACAATCACTGCGTATTACTTACCGCCCAGTCCTTTTTTCGCCAGCTCCTCTTTGAAGTTGTCGCGGGTGATCAACACCACGTCGGTTACTTCCGTAAATTTCGGCGGCTCAACCCCTTTGGTTACCCAGTTGTAGAGCATTTCGCTGGACTTATAGCCATGAACGTCCGGGCTTGGCAGCAGAGAGCCGTAGAAACCAGTGGCCTGCGCTTTAGAGAGTTCACTCACCGCGTCAACGCCGTTGATGCCAATCCCGATCACATCAGGTGCTTTGAACCCCTGACCTTCCGTCGCGCGTACCCCGCCCAGCACGGTATTGTCGTTCATGCCGACCACCAGCCAGTGTTTCACCTCCGGATGCTGAACCAGCATGGAGTTGGCGGCGTCGAAAGCGCCCGGGATATCGTTGGATTTGGTGGGGACTTTGTAGATCTGTTTTTCCGGGAAGCCGGCCGCTTTCAGGGCATCCATTGAACCGGTGGTACGACGACGCGCCGTGTCCAGTTCATCCGCGGTGATCGCCATTACCGCCGTTTCTTTCACATCCCAGCCACGCTTTTGCATCTCTTTATAGAGTTCCTGGCCCTGACGTTCGCCAATCTTGGTCGCCGCCATCATCACCAGCGGGACGCTGTCCATCGGCTTGCCTTTGGCGTTAACGAACTGATCGTCAACGGCAATGACTTTCATGTCGTAACCGCGAGCTTTCGCCGCAATGGCCGAACCGAGCTTGGGATCCGGCGTACAGATAACGAAACCTTTCGCACCGCTGGCCGCCAGGCTGTCGATGGCATTCAGGGTTTTCTCACCGTCCGGCACGGCGATTTTAATCACCTCAAAACCTAAATCTTTCCCGGCCTTATCAGCGAATTTCCACTCGGTCTGGAACCAGGGTTCTTCGGGCTGTTTTACCAAAAAACCGAGTTTTAAATTCTCAGCGATAGCGGATTGTGACATAACGGCAGCCAGACCGATGGCCGCGAGCGCTTTAGTAAATTTGTGCATGGTAAACTCCAGCTTTAGCATTCTTTTCTGTAGGGAATATTTGCGTGCTTCTAATTTAATCGGACTTAAAACAAGGCATTAGCGCTTACCTCGTCATAAGCGTTATTGCTGGTGATAGTTTTAGCGGGAAATTAATCATCCATAAGAGAGCCCCATCACACCGCAGAATTACAGTAATTGCGTACATAAATTCAGCGAAAAATGACATAAAAAAGGGCGTATTTGTCTGACAAATGAATAAGGGTTAAGCAGGATTATCCATAAGATTAGCTAAGAAATCCCTGATGCCCTTAAGGAGGCAAAATCGCAATGGCGTGTTAACGAAGGGGTAACCGGTTTTAGATCATGAAGAACAGAGAAACTGAATTACCGTTATTCTGCAGAATTTGATTTAACTCAATTTTACGTCGTCAGCATAAATTAAAAATAATTAAGCCGTATTTGTATTTTTCACCGAGCATTATTCCAGTTAATTATTTTCGGAAGAGTAACAATGCATGACGCAGACAAAAATCACTTATTATCATAGGCTTAATCGTATGTTATTTCATGGCGAGCTAATTGACTTTTTGTACTATATTAAACTTTGTAATGTATGGTAAACACAGCCTAATTAAGAGTTTTCTTAGACCAAAGACAAGGGTATGCTTATTTATATCGAACACAGGAAGTGAATTCGGTCGACTTTAGTCACTGCAGAAAGACTATTTCTGTTTTTTCTTCGTATTTGCCTGGCACACAGGTTAAGCAACGGACATCACGTCCCACAGTCAATAAGGATATGAGTATGGCTACCCAAACGATGATGCAAAAACTTAACGCGCAGATGAACCTTGAGTTCTATGCCTCTAATCTGCACCTGCACCTGAGTGCATGGTGTGCCGAGAACAGTCTCACGGGCTCTGCCACATTCTTTCGCTCTCAGGCGCAAAGTAACGTCACGCACATGATGCGTGTTTTTAACTACCTGAAAGCCGCAGGGGCAAATCCTGTTGTGAAAGCCCTTGATGGGATCAACGAAAATTACTCTTGTCTGGAAGAACTGTTTCAGAAAACGCTCGACGAGTATGAGCAGCGCTGTAGTACGCTCAGCAAGCTGGCCGATGAAGCCAAAGCCCAGCAGGACATTACTACGCTTAAATTCTTACGCGATATGGACAAAGAGCAGCAGCAGGATGGCATGCTGCTGAAGACGCTGGCGGATGAGATCCATAACGCGCAGCAGGCAGGGTTATGCCCCGAGCAAACCGACCGTCATCTGCTCGATATTGTGGCGGTGCAGCATCACTGAGTCTTTTAACCTGCTCCCGTCCGGGGGCAGGTTCCCCTTCTTATCCCCAACCTCCTCTTTTTTCTGAAATTTAACAAATCAGATCTCGCTCCCAATGATTAACCACACAACGTGTAATGATTTATTTAATTACATAATCATTGACGAGGGAGCAGTATGATCACCATTGAGTTTGTTGTCATTCTCCTCTGCCTGCTGACAGGCACACGTTACGGCGGGATGGGGCTGGGGTTGATAAGCGGTATTGGTCTGTTCATTTTATGTTTTGTCTTTGGTCTGCAGCCGGGTAAGCCACCGGTTGACGTGATGCTAACCATTCTTGCGGTGATTGGTTGCGCGGCCACCCTGCAGACGGCGGGCGGTCTCAACGTTATGATGCAGTTTGCTGAACGTTTGCTGCGCAAACACCCGCAACACATCACCCTCCTCGCCCCGTTTACCACCTGGATGCTGACCTTTCTGTGCGGTACCGGGCACGTGGTATACACCATGTTCCCCATTATCGCGGATATCGCCCTGAAAAAAGGGATCCGCCCGGAGCGCCCAATGGCCGTGGCATCGGTCGCCTCACAGATGGCGATTACGGCCTCCCCCGTTTCCGTTGCCGTGGTGTCGCTGGTCTCCATTCTGGCGGCGCAGCATGGGCTCGGCCACGCGTGGGGCATCCTGGAGATCCTCGCCGTGTCGGTTCCCGCGTCACTGTTCGGCGTGGCCATTGCGGCCCTGTGGAGTTTACGCCGCGGGAAAGAGCTGGCTGATGACGCGGAGTTTCAGGAAAAACTGAAGGATCCAAAGCAGCGCGAGTTTATCTATGGCGGCACGGAGACGTTACTGAATCAACGTTTCCCCAAACAAGCCTACTGGTCGACGTGGATTTTCTTTGCCGGTATTGCCGTGGTCGTTTTGCTGGGGGCATTCCCTGAATTACGCCCCGCCTTTGAACTGAAAGGCAAAATGACGGCGCTGTCGATGAACCTGGTCATCCAGATGATGATGCTTATTGCAGGCGCGGTGATGCTGATGGCCTGCAAAGTTAATGCCTCTGCCATATCTAACGGCGCGGTATTCAAGGCGGGTATGGTCGCGATCTTTTCGGTGTTCGGCGTGGCGTGGATGAGTGATACCTTTTTCCAGGCACATCTCGACGAGTTAAAACTGGCGCTGGAAGGGGTGGTGAAAAGCCACCCGTGGACCTATGCCATTGTGCTGTTTTTGGTGTCAAAACTGGTGAACAGCCAGGCGGCGGCGCTGACGGCGGTGGCGCCTATGGGCCTGATGCTGGGTATCGATCCGAAGATGCTGATCGCCTTCTTCCCGGCCTCATACGGCTATTTTGTCCTGCCGACCTATCCAAGCGATTTGGCCTGCATCGGTTTTGACCGGTCAGGCACCACCCGTATCGGTAAATTTATCATCAACCACAGCTTTATTCTGCCAGGGCTGATTGGAGTGAGCTGCGCGTGTGCGGCGAGCTACCTGCTGGTTCAGACCTTCTTTTAACGGCATCAACGGGCGACAGGTTCCGTCGCCCCTTCCCCGCTTTAATGAGACTCACCCTGCGGCGTGAATCGCAGCTCAATCAGCGCGATGGCTTTCTGGATCGCACGAAGCGTAACCGGATCAGCGGCAGCAGGATGGCTGGTGAAATCGATATTTTTCAGCTGCGTTGACATCTTCTCGCGCACTTCAACCGGCGCAATCACGTCCAGAACATCGAGGATTTGTTTGATAACCAGCTGGCACGCGACAACGTCAGACACCAGTTCCTGATCGGCGCTCAGGTTTTGAGACATGGGGTTTTCTCCTTATTGAAAGGCCGCCATAGTAACAAAACGTGGCCCCTTTCATCTCCCGCAGAGATAAAAAAACCTGCCGAAGCAGGTTTTTTTATCAGAACATGGCGCCCGGCGGCACGTCTTTAAACGTGCGGCAGTAATTGGTCCACATGCTTTTCAGGATTTTGCGCAGTTTCACGATGATGCTCCATTAACTTGTTATACAACTTTATTGTCAACGTGCTTATAATATGACCATCATCACAAAAATCAATGTTTTTGTGATGAATATCACAATTTTGTGCGCATAAGCATTTATCCCTGACCCGTTGCAAAGAGAGAGGGCAGATTGTCCGGCTATTCCAGCCATTGCAGCTGACATCTGCGGGTACGATAACGTATTTCCATCCACTCAGAGCGAACCATGAAAAGAGTCATTGTAGCTGGTGCAATCCTGCTGCTCGCGGGGTGTAAGGTCCCTCGCCAGGCTGAAGTCAGTAGCCTCGACGCACCAAACGGCATCGTCCGCCTCGACTACGGCCAGGCAGCACTGCAAAATGCGTATTCTGATGAGTATGTGAATAACGGTACGGCGGCAAAAGCGTGTCAGCGTATGGGGTATGCCACCGCCTCAGCCTATGGTCAGCCCATCAAAACCTGCACCCTCATCAGCGGCTCATTGTGTCTGAATGAGAGCGTGACAATCCAGTATAAATGTATGGGTTATGCCGTTAACCCTCAGTCAAACAATCCCTGGTATTAATCAGCGTTGCCAGCGTCTGCTGGCAACTTATTTTATTAAGAACAAAAATAATTCTCATTAATAAATATTAAAATCGTCAATGCGTTTTATTCCCATTCGTATTTTGAATAAAGAAATAATAATTTTACGTTTTGCAAATAATTAAATAACAAATTATAGTGTCGCTCATTGTGAACCAGAAATAATAACCCGGAGCGCCACCATGCTGAAAACTGAAATGATCGACAAGCTCAACGCACAAATGAACCTTGAGCTGTTTTCGTCCCTGCTCTACCAGCAGATGAGCGCCTGGTGCAGCTACCACAGTTTCGAAGGCGCAGCCGCATTTCTGCGTCGTCACGCGCAGGAAGAGATGACTCACATGCAGCGTCTGTTTGATTATCTGACCGATACAGGCAGCCTGCCACGCATTGAAAGCGTGACGTCCCCTTTTGCTGAATATAATTCTCTCGATGAACTGTTCCGCGCCACCTACGAACATGAACAGCTGATCACGCAGAAAATTAACGAACTGGTGCATGCGGCAATGACCAGCCAGGATTACCCAACCTTTAATTTCCTGCAGTGGTACGTTGCAGAACAGCACGAAGAAGAGAAGCTGTTTAAATCCGTACTGGATAAATTATCTCTGGTGGGTAAATCCGGCGAAGGTCTCTACTTTATTGATAAAGAACTCTCCACCCTCGATACACAAAATTAATATCACCGCGGTGCTGTTTTCCGGCACCGCGTTTATTGACCTTCCCCCCGAATTGATCACACCGCAATACGTAAACCTTTCATTACACCCCTTGTAACGGTGGTTTGACGAATTACCGCTTTTGCCTTACTCTGCGCCGCAGATTTATTCGCGAATAAGAGTCGTTGTAGAGGAAAGCGTGAAAAACAGAACCCTGGGAAGTATTTTTATCGTCGCCGGAACGACAATTGGCGCAGGAATGCTGGCCATGCCACTGGCCGCCGCTGGCGTGGGATTTGGCATGACCCTGCTGCTACTGGGCACCCTTTGGGCGTTAATGTGTTACACCGCCCTGCTGCTGCTTGAGGTTTACCAGCACGTGCCCGCCGATACCGGCCTGGGTTCTCTTGCGTCGCGCTACCTGGGACGTTACGGCCAGTGGATAACCGGCTTTAGCATGATGTTCCTGATGTACGCCCTGACTGCCGCTTACATCAGCGGAGCCGGGGAATTGATCGCGTCCAGCGTTAACGACTGGTTCGGCTCTGACATTACCCCGGCGACGGGGGCAATCTTCTTTGCTCTCATCGGCGGCGGCGTGGTCTGCGTGGGGACATCGCTGGTCGATCTGTTTAACCGTTTCCTGTTCAGCGCCAAAATTCTGTTTCTGGTTGTCATGCTGGCCCTGCTGGCACCCCATGTTCATAAGGTCAATCTGCTGACGCTGCCGCTGGAAAAAGGGCTGGCGCTTTCCGCAATCCCGGTGATTTTCACCTCGTTTGGCTTCCACGGCAGCGTGCCAAGCATTGTCAGCTATATGAACGGCGATATTCGCAAGCTGCGCCGCGTCTTTGTTATCGGAAGCGCGATCCCGCTTATTGCCTACATTTTCTGGCAACTGGTTACGCTGGGCAGCATTGACTCTTCAACCTTTATTGGGCTGATGGCACAGCATGCGGGTCTGAACGGTTTTCTGCTGGCGCTGCGGGAGGTCGTCACCTCCCCGCACGTTGAGCTGGCGGTACACCTGTTTGCCGACCTGGCGCTGGCGACCTCGTTCCTCGGCGTGGCGCTCGGCCTGTTCGACTACCTGGCTGACCTGTTCCAGCGCCGCAATACCGCTGCCGGACGCTTACAGACCGGGGCAATCACCTTCCTGCCGCCGCTGGCCTTCGCCCTCTTCTATCCTCGCGGGTTTGTGATGGCGCTGGGGTACGCGGGGGTGGCACTGTCGGTTCTGGCCCTGCTCCTCCCTTCCCTGCTGGCATGGAAGAGTCGCCAGCAGCATCCTCAACAGGGTTACCGCGTGGCTGGGGGGAAACCGCTGCTGTGCGTTGTGTTTGGCTGTGGGGTGGTGATTATTCTGGTGCAGGTATTGATTGCAGCGGGAATGCTGCCGGAAGTGGGTTAACGATAAAGGGGCTATCATTAGCCCCTTTTTTGTCAGTGCAGACAGCAGCTCTTAAACTTCTTCCCGCTGCCGCAAGGACACGGATCGTTACGCCCAACCTTCGTGCCATTTACCATCGGCTTCTTCACTTCCGGCTGCTGCGGGTTGTTCACCCAGTAGTTATACAAGCGCAGCGCCGCAGGCTGGATACGTTCAATGCTGGCTGCATATTCTTCTTCGGTCAGCTCATCCAGCTCGCCGCCGATCTCTTCGCTACCGTGCAGCGCAATCACATCCAGATCGGCCTTTAGCTCGTCCGGCAAGGCTGACCAGTCCGTCAGCGCTACGCCGCGCATGTAGCCATAGCACCACTCTTCCACCACGGTATAGGTCTCACCGTCAACGTCGTTATAGCCAAACATCGGTTCGAACTGGTCCGGATATTCGCTCAGGCGTTCGGCAATATCGTTCATATGCTTAAAGCAAAGATCGATAAAACGGTTCATCTCGCGGTCGTTTTTCCAGCGCGGAATGTACTTCTCACCACCCCATACCGCCACCAGCCAGGTATCTGGCTCAACGACAACAGGACCGGAAAGCACTGCGGTAAGCATGCCGTCCAGTTCAGACACGTCAAGCACGGACGCATCATCATGACCGTAAGACATTAATGTCTCTTCAAGCCACGCCATTTCGCTTTCATTTAATGGGCCTTCAGTCATCGCTGACACTCCTGATAAAAAGAAAACGATCCTAACACATCTCTCACGCCTCTCCGGGCTGAAGTTTAGGTCTTTATTGCCGCAAAAACGTGCAAATCGTGACCTTTGCACAACTTATGGGCTTTATTGTTAACGATATGTGATCTCCGCTGTAATTTCTTCTCGTCCCGCAAGGCGGCATAACGCGGCGCTCTATACTCAAACATGTCACAAGCCCGTCAATGGGTTAACCATTCTGGCAACGTTTTTGCTTAGTGTTCTTCGCGCGATGCTGCGCAGGGAAACCTCGCCGTACTCTGCAGGATGCCGTCTGTATCTCGTTCGTTTAGTGCATTTTGTTCTTGCTCGTGTTTTGGATTGGCTGCGCCGTCGGGCGTTCGGGTTTACGCCGTGGTGCAAAAACCTCTTTGCTAAGGAACATAATAATGTCGCTGAAATTTATCAGAACTCCGCTTTCTCTCGTGTTGGCCGGTTGCCTGGTGACGGCGTTTTCCGCCAGGGCAGATATCGTGATTGGCGTGGCCGGACCGTTCACGGGCCCCAATGCCACCTACGGCGATCAGTACTGGCACGGCGCAACGCAGGCCGCTGAAGACATTAACGCTGCAGGCGGTATCAACGGTGAGAAGATCAAACTGGTTCAGGGAGATGACGCCTGCGAGCCTAAGCAGGCCGTGGCCGTCGCCAACCGTTTAGTTGACCAGGATAAAGTCAACGCCGTGGTCGGCCATTTCTGCTCCTCCTCCACGATGCCCGCCTCCGAGGTTTACAGCGATGCGGGGATCATCGCCATCACCCCGGGCTCGACTAACCCGTTGATTACCGAACGCGGCATGAGCGACATGTTCCGCATGTGCGGCCGCGATGACCAGCAGGGTCAGGTAGCCAGCGACTTCATCATCGACAAGCTGAAAGCGAAACGGGTGGTGATCATTCACGATAAAGACACCTACGGACAAGGTCTGGCAGACGCCACTAAAGCGGCGCTGGCGAAACGCGGGGTTCAGGATGTGATGTACGAGGGGCTTTCGCGCGGTGAGAAAGACTTTAACGCGCTGGTGACCAAGATTGGCGCGCAAAAACCGGATGTGGTGTTCTTCGGGGGCTGTCATCCGGAAGCCGGCCCGCTGGTTCGCCAGATGCGCGAACAGGGCGTACAGGCCAAATTCTTCTCCGGGGACTGTATTGTCAACGAAGAGATGGTCACCGCGGCGGGTGGCCCGCAGTACACCAATGGCATTTACATGACTTTCGGGAAAGATCCGCGCCTGATCCCGGACGGTAAAGCGGTTATCGAGAAATTCCGCGCCGGTAAATTCGAGCCGGAAGGTTACACCCTTTACTCTTATGCCTCCGTACAGGCGATAGCGGCGGCCTTCAAGGCCACCGGCGGCAAAGACGCTGCGAAAGCCAGCGAGTGGCTGAAAGCCAATTCCGTCGACACGGTGATGGGCAAAAAAGCCTGGGACAGCAAAGGCGACCTGAAGGTCTCTGACTATGTGGTTTACCAGTGGGACGACAAAGGAAAATATAAGGAAGTGCAGTAACGGGACGGAGTCACGCTCAACGCCGGCGGGCACGCCTGTCGGCGCGTAATAAACATCAGGCTGCGCGGTTCGTGCAGCCTATAAAACGAGCGCGCTAAAATGAGTACATTCTTCCTGCAACAGTTGATCAATGGCTTAACGCTGGGTTCCGTCTACGGCTTAATCGCCATCGGTTACACCATGGTGTACGGCATTATCGGCATGATTAATTTCGCCCACGGCGAAGTGTATATGATTTCTGCCTATCTTTGCGCCATTGGCCTGGCGCTGCTCTCCTTCTTTGGCCTGCAGTCGTTCCCGCTGTTGATCCTCGGGACGCTGGTGTTCACCATTGTGGTCACCGGCGTATACGGCTGGACTATCGAGCGGATTGCCTATAAGCCGCTACGTAACTCCACGCGCCTGGCCCCGCTGATCTCCGCCATCGGGATGTCGCTTATCCTGCAAAACTACGCCCAGCTAAGCCAGGGTCCGCGCCAGCAAGGGGTTCCTACCATGCTGGACGGCGTTATTCGTCTGCATCTGGGCGATGGGTTCGTTCAGATAACCTACACCAAGGTATTTATTCTGCTCGCCTCGTTTACCGGCATGCTGGTGCTCACCTGGATAATCAACCATACCCGGCTGGGGCGAATGTGCCGGGCAGTGCAGCAGGATCGTAAAATGGCCTCCATTCTGGGCATTAATACCGACCGGATCATTTCGCTGGTATTTGTTATCGGCGCGGCGATGGCTGGCCTGGCAGGCGTGCTGATCACCATGAATTACGGCACCTTTGATTTCTACGTCGGGTTTGTGATTGGCATTAAAGCCTTTACGGCGGCGGTACTGGGCGGCATCGGTTCTCTGCCCGGCGCGATGCTCGGCGGCCTGATCCTCGGCGTGGCGGAAGCGCAGTTCTCCGGCATGGTGAACTCGGACTATAAGGATGTGTTCTCGTTTGGGCTGCTGGTGATGATCCTGATTTTCCGTCCCCAGGGGCTGCTTGGCCGCCCGATTGTGGCCAAAGTGTGAGGGAGAATAAAATGGAATCGCACGCTTTTTCTCTTAAACGCTGCATTCTGGACGCAATTTTTTCCGGGCTGATTGCGCTGATTATCTTCGGTCCCATTGCGGGCGTGGTGCTGGACGGATATAGCTTTAACTTCGACGGGCAGCGTCTGGCCTGGATGGTCGGCATCGTGATGTTGGGGCGTTTTCTGTTAAGCGCTTTTTTAGCTACCCCTGCCGGCACCCGTTTCCAGTCTCGCTTCGAGGCCGACAGCGCGGGGGTGTATGTCCGGCCGCCAGAATACAAAAGCCGCCTGCGCTGGATTATTCCCCTGGTCATTACCCTTGCGATTTGCTTCCCGTTTGTCGCCACCAAATATGTGTTGACCGTCGCCATTCTCGGGCTGATCTACGTTCTTCTCGGTCTGGGGCTGAACATCGTCGTGGGTCTGGCCGGTCTGCTGGACCTGGGGTATGTCGCGTTCTATGCAATTGGGGCGTACGGTCTGGCGCTGGGGTACCAGTATCTCGGCTTAGGCTTCTGGAGCATGCTGCCGCTGGCGGCAATCATGGCCGCCGCCGCTGGCGCCCTGCTCGGTTTCCCGGTGCTGCGCATGCACGGGGATTATCTGGCCATCGTCACCCTTGGGTTCGGGGAGATCATCCGCCTGATACTGAACAACTGGCTGACGTTCACCGGTGGGCCCAACGGCGTATCGGCCCCTCCCCCCACCTTCTTCGGTCTGGAATTTGGTCGGCGGGCAAAAGAAGGGGGCGTGCCCTTCCATGAGTTTTTCCACCTGACCTACAACCCGAATATGAAGTTTATCTTTATCTACGCGGTGCTCTTTCTGGTGGTGATGCTGGTGCTCTATATCAAGCACCGCCTGACGCGAATGCCGATCGGCCGGGCGTGGGAAGCGCTGCGGGAAGACGAAATTGCCTGTCGCTCAATGGGGCTGAATCATGTGCTGGTCAAGCTGTCGGCCTTTACGCTGGGCGCATCGACCGCGGGCATTGCCGGGGTGTTCTTCGCCACCTACCAGGGGTTCGTGAATCCGACCTCATTTACGTTTTTTGAATCCGCGCTGATCCTCGCCATCGTCGTGCTGGGCGGGATGGGCTCGACGCTGGGCGTAGTGCTGGCCGCTTTTGTGCTCACGGTGACGCCAGAGCTGCTGCGCAGTTTCGCTGAGTACCGTGTCCTGCTGTTTGGTATGCTGATGGTAGTGATGATGATCTGGCGTCCTCGCGGGTTAATCCGCATTAACCGCAGCGGGTATACCGTGCGTAAGGGCGTCGCGCCATGAACGAAACGATATTACGCGTTGAACATCTGATGATGCACTTCGGCGGGATTAAGGCGCTAAATGACGTTAATCTGGACGTTCAGCGCGGATCAATCACCGCCCTTATTGGGCCCAACGGGGCGGGAAAAACCACCGTGTTTAACTGCCTGACGGGCTTCTACAGAGCCTCAGGCGGCAACATTTTATTTAATACCCGCAGCAAAACGACCAACGTCATTCAGGTACTCGGACAGAAATTCCAGCCAGGCGACTGGATTAACCCTGCCCGGTTCGGGCAGCGTCTTTTCTACAAAATGTTTGGCGGAACCCACCTGGTCAACCGCGCAGGGCTCGCGCGCACGTTTCAAAACATTCGCCTTTTTCGCGAGATGTCAGTCGTCGAAAATCTGCTGGTCGCGCAGCATATGCGCGTCAACCGCAATCTGCTTGCCGGGATCTTAAATACCCCCGCCTACCGCCGGGCGGAAAACGACGCCCTGGACAGGGCCTTCTACTGGCTGGAGGTGGTGGATCTGGTGGAGTGTGCCAATCGCCTGGCGGGAGAGATGTCGTACGGCCAGCAGCGCCGTCTGGAAATTGCGCGCGCCATGTGCACCGGGCCGGAAATGATCTGCCTCGATGAACCCGCCGCCGGGCTTAACCCGGTTGAAACGCATAAGCTGAGCAGCATTATTCGTTTTCTGCGGGATCGCCATGACATCACGGTTTTACTGATTGAGCATGATATGGGGATGGTGATGGAGATTTCAGACGACATTATTGTGCTCGATCACGGCGATGTAATTGCGAGGGGAAAACCCGAGCAGATCCAGCATGACGAAAAGGTGATTGCCGCCTATCTGGGCACGGATGAAAGCGAGGTCACCCTATGAGCGAACCGCTGCTCGCCTTTCGCGAGGTGGATGTTTTTTACGGCGTCATTCAGGCGCTGAAACAGGTTTCCCTGGAGGTAAATAAAGGGGAAACCGTGGCGCTGATTGGCGCAAATGGCGCCGGAAAATCGACACTGCTGATGTCCATCTTTGGCCAGCCCCGCGTCCGCAGCGGGCAGATCCTGTTCGGTGGTGAAGATATCAGCCATAAATCCACCCACTACGTCGCCTCCGGCGGCATTGCCCAGGCACCTGAGGGGCGACGTATCTTTCCCGATATGACCGTGGAAGAGAATCTGCTGATGGGTACCATCCCCATCGGCAGCCAGTTTGCTGTGGACGATATGCAAACCATGTTTGACCTCTTCCCTCGTCTTAAAGAGCGGCGTAAACAGCGCGCGATGACGATGTCCGGCGGAGAACAGCAGATGTTAGCCATTGCCCGGGCGCTGATGAGCCGTCCGAAACTGCTGCTGCTGGATGAACCCAGCCTGGGCTTAGCGCCCATTGTCGTGAAGCAGATTTTCCAGACGCTGCGCGAGCTGGCCCAAAGCGGGATGACCATTTTTCTGGTGGAGCAGAATGCACACCATGCATTGAAGCTGTCTGACCGTGGGTATGTGATGGTTAACGGCCAGATCCGCCTGAGCGGCAGCGGCGAGGAGCTGTTGGGGAATCAGGAGGTGAGGAAGGCGTATCTGGGCGGGGTGTGACTGGCGGATGCTGGTTTTCGACATCAGACCCGACAGAAAGCCCACCACTGTTTATCTGCTGAATTTTCCTTTATCCCAGCCTTCACCTCGGGCGGTTAATCCGCCCACTGTTTTAAAGCGACCGCGCCGGATCATTGACTTGAAAGCGGAAAGGTAGAATTCAGGCACAAAAAAACCACCTTTCGGTGGTTTCACGACACTGCTTATTGCTTTGATTATTCTGCTTATTCCCATGGTACCCGGAGTGGGACTTGAACCCACACAGCGCGAACGCCGAGGGATTTTAAATCCCTTGTGTCTACCGATTCCACCATCCGGGCTCGGGAAGAAAGTGGAGGCGCGTTCCGGAGTCGAACCGGACTAGACGGATTTGCAATCCGCTACATAACCGCTTTGCTAACGCGCCGTAAAACTTTTCAAACTGACACCCGCTAGTGCGCATGTCTTTAATCTGGAGCGGGAAACGAGACTCGAACTCGCGACCCCGACCTTGGCAAGGTCGTGCTCTACCAACTGAGCTATTCCCGCATGTCATCAAGTAAACGTCTAACCACTTGATTTCATTATCGTCCGGCTTGCTGTGCCGCCGTTCGATGCGTTGCATTCTACTGATATGACGTTATGAGTCAACGTTATTTTTTGCATCCCCGGATCGTTTGCTGAAAATTACGGCGAAACGATCACTGATCAAGCAAATCCCCACGCGCGGCGTTCAAATATTGCAGCATTGACCACAACGTCAGCACTGCCGCCACCCACAGCAGACCAATGCCCGCCCATTCAACCCAGGCGTTTGGACGCCAGAGCATCCAGACCAGCGCCGCCATCTGCGCGGTCGTTTTCACTTTACCGATCCAGGAGACCGCCACGCTGCTGCGTTTCCCCAGTTCCGCCATCCACTCGCGCAGCGCGGAGATAATGATCTCACGGCCGATCATGGTAGCTGCCGGCAGTGTTACCCACCAGGTGTGATAGTGCTCGGCCACCAGCACCATTGCGATAGCCACCATCACTTTATCCGCTACCGGATCGAGGAAGGCACCGAAACGGGTGCTTTGATTCCAGCGACGGGCCAGATAGCCATCAAACCAGTCGGTAACCGCCGCAATCAGGAAGATCAGTGCGCAGGCGAAAGGCGCCCAGACAACCGGCAGGTAAAACGCCAGCACAAAGAATGGAATGAGTACGACACGAAAGAGAGTGAGCAACGTAGGGATATTATATTGCATAGTGACGGTAACTATTTGTTGTCAGTAAAATTTAGCTCTATGTTGCTACAGAGCCCTCAATGTTTCAACGAGTAGTAGATCTTTTCTGCCAGCCCTTGCGAAATACCCGGCACTTTTGCAATTTCTTCCATACTGGCGTTGAGTAATCCTTGCAATCCGCCCATATATTTCAGCAGCATCTGGCGACGTTTCGGCCCCACGCCCTCGATCGTTTCCAGGGTACTGGTATTTTTCACCTTCGCGCGTTTTTTGCGATGACCGCTGATGGCATGGTCGTGGGACTCGTCGCGAATATGCTGAATGACGTGCAGCGCCGGGGAGTCCGGCGGCAGGCTGAAGCCCTCACCTTCCGGCTCGAAGAACAGGGTCTCCAGACCGGCTTTACGATCGGCCCCTTTTGCCACACCCAGCAGCAGCGGATGGTTTTTATCCCAGCTGACATCAAGCGATTCAAAGACCGCTTTCGCCTGGCCGAGCTGCCCTTTCCCACCGTCAATCAGGATCACATCCGGGATCTTGCTCTCTTCAATCGCTTTACCATACCGACGGCGCAGCACCTGATTCATCGCCGCATAGTCATCTCCCGGCGTAATGCCGGTGATGTTATAGCGACGGTATTCCGCGCGCAGTGGGCCATTGGAATCAAACACCACGCAGGACGCTACCGTCTGTTCACCCATCGTATGGCTGATGTCGAAACACTCCATACGCTTCACTTCCGGCAGCTTCAGCAGTGTGGCCAGCGCCGTTAAACGCTGGCTTACCGTCGATTGCTGGGACAATTTCGTCGTCAGTGCCGTCGCCGCGTTGGTGCGCGCCAGCTTCAGATAACGCGCCCTGTCGCCGCGCGGTTTGGTCTGTACATTGACCCGACGGCCGGCAAGTTCGGAAAGCGAATCGGCCAGCAGGGTTTTATCATCAAGGCTGAAATCAAGCAGGATCTCAGACGGCAGCGTGCGCATCTGGCTCCCCTGCAGATAGAACTGGCCGACAAAGGTTTCCACGACTTCACCCAATTCGGTGCCGCCAGGCACTTTCGGGAAATAGCTGCGGCTGCCAAGCACTTTGCCCTGGCGAATAAAGAGAACGTGCACGCAGGCCATTCCGGCGTCAAAGGCCACGCCGATGACATCGAGATCGTCCCCGGTATTGGAGACAAACTGTTTTTCCGTGACCCTGCGTACCGCCTGGATCTGGTCGCGGATGCGCGCGGCCTCTTCGAATTCCAGCGCGGCGCTGGCCTTTTCCATCCGTTCAATCAGCTGGGTTAACACCTGATCGTCTTTTCCGGCTAAAAACAGGCGCACATACTCCACCTGCTGGGCATACTCTTCTTCGCTCACCAGCCCGGCCACGCAGGGCCCAAGGCAGCGCCCAATCTGGTACTGCAGGCACGGCCGCGAGCGGTTACGGTAGACGCTGTTTTCACACTGGCGGATCGGGAAGATTTTTTGCAGCAGCGCCAGCGTTTCACGCACGGCATAGCCGTTCGGGAACGGCCCAAAATATTCACCCTTCGCATGTTTTGCACCGCGGTGCATGGCGAGGCGAGGATGGGTGTCGCCGCTCAGGAAAATGAACGGGTAGGACTTATCATCACGCAGCAGCACGTTATAACGCGGCTGGTAGAGCTTAATATAGTTGTGCTCAAGCAGCAGCGCTTCGGTCTCAGTGTGCGTGACGGTAACATCAATATTATGAATAAGTGAGACCAGCGCTTCGGTCTTACGGGAGGCAAGGTTGCTGCGAAAATAGCTGGAGAGGCGTTTTTTGAGATCTTTCGCCTTCCCCACGTAGATAACCGTACCGCCAGCGTCATACATGCGATAGACGCCAGGCTGGCTGGTAACGGTTTTCAGAAATGCTTTTGAATCGAACACATCACTCACTGACTTAACAACGTCTCTGCATTACACAAACCATGTCGGATGGCCAGATGCGTCAGTTCAACATCACCATGAATGTTCAGTTTACTGAACATGCGATAACGATAGCTGTTCACCGTTTTCGGGCTGAGATTCAGCTGTTCCGAAATCTCATTCACCTTCTGACCTTTGGTGATCATCAGCATAATCTGCAATTCACGCTCAGACAAACTGGCAAACGGTGATTCGGTTTTCTCAGGTTCGATCTGACTCAGCGCCATCTGCTGAGCGATGTCGGACGCAATGTAGCGCTGTCCGGCAAACACGGAACGGATAGCATTTACCACCTCCTGCGGCGCAGCCCCTTTACTCAGGTAACCTGCGGCACCCGCCTGCATTACTTTCGCAGGCAGTGGATTTTCGGTATGCACGGTCAGCATGATGACTTTCGTATCAACAAAGGTACGCGCGATTTTGCGTGTGGCTTCAAGACCACCGATACCGGGCATGTTCATATCCATTAACACCACATCGGCGGAATTTGTGCGGCACCATTTTACCGCGTCTTCGCCGCAGCACGCCTCGCCGGCAACTTTAATACCTTTAATATCTTCAAGAATGCGTCGTATCCCTGCGCGCACCAGTTCGTGGTCATCAACAAGAAGGACGTTGATCAAAGGAAATGTCTCCAGAATAGGGATAACGCTACTGAGTGATAATTTGGTTTATATTAACGGTTTTCCTCACAAGATTAAAACGTTAAAAAACCAGCTATTGGATTCTGCTCTCGTTTTTGGAAATTAGCCTGTACAGTCCCTGGAAAGCGAGTCCGTGCATTCAGGGCTTTTGCGCCTTTTTTTAAGCATCTGTATTCAAAAAGTTACGAAAAATCTGCACGCTTTAGCCGCCAAAAAACAGTTCTCAAATTTTTGTAACAATAATTAACGACAAACGAACCGGGCATATACAATTAATCGCCATTAACAGCGGCTCAGTTTACCGGTACGTTCTGTTTACGCAATTAAACACCCGCGTAAAAGTACGAAAAACAACCGCTGCATTTTTTGCTTCAGCTTGTGGTATACTCCGCCGCCTTGACTTTCGTCGTCGCGCTTTAGCGCCGTTTAATAATGAGGAAAATAAATGAGCACACCTGAATTTGCCACTGCGGAGAATAACCAGGAACTGGCACAGGAAGTAAACTGCCTGAAAGCACTGCTGACCTTGATGCTGCAGGCGATGGGCCAGGCTGACGCTGGCCGTGTGATCATTAAAATGGAAAAACAAATCGCGGAGATGGAAGACCAGGCTGAATCAGCGGTATTTGCGAACACCGTTAAGCAAATCAAACAAGCCTACCGCCAGTAACAAAAAACGGCTGAGTGCAGTGCATTCAGCCGTTCGTTCGTCTGTCACGCAGAACGTATTGTCTACTCAGATCAGTCCTGTTGCCGCCGCGTAGCACGCGATTTGCGTCTTGTTCGGCGCGTTGAATTTCTTCTGCATATTTTTCTGATGGAAGTTAACGGTATTCTCCGAGATAGAGAGAATGATCGCTATTTCTGCTGACGTCTTCCCTTCCGCGGTCCATTTCAGAATTTCCCGCTCACGTTTACTGAATTTCATTTCGGGTGGCATCACCATACCATCTGCAAAACGCATCAGAGAGGTTAAGGCCATTTGCACCAGCATCTGCAGCCGCAGTTCTATTTCTTCCTGCCTGAACGGCACATCCTGCACACTAGTACGGGAAACTGACAGGAAACCGAGCGCGTGATTAGGCAGCATCAGACACTGCGTTATTCCCGTGCGTAAACCGTGGTCCTGCGCGCTATGCCATAATTCCTGCGCATCAGCGAATAATGCGTCTGTCCAGGGGAGATGACCCTGAATGAAATTCTCCGCCTTTAAAACCGGATCAATCGCGAAATAGTTCGCAGAATGATATTGCGCCATCCACTGTTTTGGATAAGTGGTTTGCAACGAGATCTTCGGTCGCGTAAATGGCACGGGATGACGCACGCAGAGCGCGTAATAATCGAATTCCAGCGCCTGCGTTTGTCGCTGAAGTTCCTGATATACCTCGTCGGCACAGGTCAATTCCTGAAACCGGAGGAAGCAATCCCGTCGCCAGGTGAAAAAGTCTGAATCCTTCATACTTACTAAATGAAGCCTCTGAAAAGATAATCATTATTATGGTGAATATAACCTAACACATAAAACTTATTTCTAACTACAAAATATCGGCAATAGCACAATTAACTTTACTATTGATAAGGTTTATCCAGGCAGGATGGAATAAAAAAACATCGAACCAGGTGAAGGAGGAGAATAATTTGCCCCAGAGTAAATTTCTGGAGCAAATTAGTTCGAAAATGCTACTGCATAAGGAATTTTTCAAGGAACTGACGGGTTCGCGGATGCTGCGGATCGGCAAACAGGCGCTTCGCCGGCCCCTGCTCCACAATGCGTCCCTGGTCCATGAAGATAGCGCGGTCAGCGACGTCGCGTGCAAAGCTCATTTCATGGGTCACGATCACCATCGTCCGTTTTTCCTGCGCCAGCTGGCGAATGGTGTTCAGCACCTCACCCACCAGTTCCGGGTCGAGCGCCGAGGTGGGTTCATCAAACAGGATCACATCCGGGCGCATAGCCAGCGCGCGCGCTATCGCCACACGCTGCTGTTGTCCCCCCGAGAGGCGTCGCGGATAGCTGGTCTCTTTACCCGCCAGGCCGACTTTGGCGAGCAGTTCGCGCGCGCGCGCCGTCGCTTCCTCTTTCGGTTCACCTTTTACGATGACCGGCCCTTCAATAATGTTCTCCAGCACCGTCCGGTGTGGGAAAAGGTTGAAGTTCTGAAAAACGAAGCCGACATGCTGGCGCAGGCGACGAATCAGTCCTTTCTGCTGGCTGATGGATTTGCCGGTATCAATCGTTATCTCCCCGACCCGGATAGTGCCGCCTTCCGGCTGTTCCAGCAGGTTAATGCTGCGCAGGAGCGTGGTCTTTCCTGACCCGCTCGGTCCGATAATCGCCACCACTTCGCCCTGCTCGACTTCCAGGTCGATCCCGTGAAGTACCGTTTGACCGTGGAATTTTTTCACCAGGTTTTTGACATCGATAGCACTCATTTTGGATCACGCTCCTGGCGGTTAAGCTGGTTTTCGAAGTAGTTTTGCAGCGCAGACAGCACCGTCGCCATCACCCAGTAAATCAGCGAGGCGGCCAGATACATGGTGAAAACTTCAAGCGTGCGGGAGGTAATCAGCTGCGCCTGACGGAACAGCTCCGGCACCTGAATGGTTGCCGCGAGTGAGGTATCTTTTACCAGGCTAATGAAGCTGTTGCTGAGCGGCGGAAGCGCCACCCGGGCCGCCTGCGGCAGGATCGCGCGGCGCAGGGTCTGCCACGGGGTCATACCGATACTGGCCGCGGCCTCCCACTGCCCTTTATCAATGGAGGAGATAGCCGCACGCAGGGTTTCGGAGGTGTACGCCGCGGTATTGAGCGACAGCCCAATCATTGCCGCCGGGATCGGATCCAGCTCGATACCAAACTGCGGTAAGCCGTAGTAGATCATGAAGAGCTGGGCGATGAGCGGCGTACCGCGAAATACGGAGATATAAAAGCGCGCCAGCCAGCGTACCGGCAGGAGGGGTGACATGCGCATTAAGGCCAGCACAAAGCCCAGCACCAGCCCGAAGAACATCCCGCCAATACTGAGCTGTAATGTAAATACCGCGCCTTTCAGCAGATAAGGCAGCGAATCAATAACCAGTTGAATACTTTCTTGCATTATTATTTTTCGACCTGATTTTTAGACATGAGGATGATAGGCAAATAGCGCAGGCGCCCCGCCGGTATGAACAAATAAAATCGGCCCTTCATCCTTAAAGCGTTTCTGCGCAATGCCATCAATCAGTCCGGCCATCGCTTTGCCCGTATAGACAGGATCAAGCAGTATGCCTTCGAGACGCGCCAGCAGCTTAACCGCTTCCATTCCCTCTTCGTTAGGCGTGCCGTAACCCGGGGCAAAATAGTCATCCCAGAGCAGGATCTCGGCCTTTGCCTGCAGATCCAGTTGCTCAGCCAGCGCCTGTTGCAAAGCCACCACTTTGGGCTTCTGATCCGCGACGCTGCGGGACACCGTGACGCCAATCAACTCCACCTCCGGCAGCAGTTGTTCCAGCCCTATCGCCAGCCCGGCATGCGTGCCCGCACTGCCGGACGCAACCACCACCGAGGAGAGGCTAACCGCCCCCTCGCACTGCTGCGCAATTTCCAGCGCGCTTTCCACATACCCCAGCGCACCCAGCGCATTCGAACCGCCAACGGGGATGACGTAGGGACGGAAGCCCTGAGCTTCGAGACGCGTCGCCAGTTCATCGAGCTGCGCGGTGGGGTCGGTCAACGCATCAACCATCTCAACCTGCACGTTAAACAGATCCAGCAGCAGGCGGTTACCGTTGGTCAGATAGTTTTCTGCCCGCGTGCCAATCGGGTTTTCCAGCAATGCCACGCAATGCAACCCAAGTTTTGCCGCCACGGCCGCCGTCTGACGAACGTGGTTAGACTGAATCGCCCCGGCAGTGACCAGCGTATCCGCCCCTTCGCGCAGGGCGTCCGCCGCCAGAAACTCCAGCTTGCGCAGCTTGTTGCCCCCCATCGCCATCGGCGTCACGTCGTCACGCTTAATAAAAATATCGCGCCCTAAATAATCAGAAAATCGCGGCAGGTACTCCAGCGGCGTTGGCGCGCCGATAAACTCCAGACGAGGAAAGCGCGTTAAATTCTGTAGTGGCATGGGTTCTCCGGTAACTCAGACAAAATGTGATATTTTTCATTATGCACGCAGACGCGTAAGAAATAAAAAAGGCGCTTTTAAAAGCGCCTTTTTTTACGTCAAAGACTTATTTGGTGACGTCTGCGCCGAACCACTTCTCGGAGAGCGCCTTCAGGCTGCCGTCTTTTTGCATGTCAGCAATTGCGGAGTCGATCGCCTTAACCAGGTCTTCGTTGCCTTTACGTACCGCGACGCCGGATTCCTGACGAGAGAACGCATCACCGGCCACCGCCAGCGTGTTGTTAGTTTTCTTCACCAGATCCAGTGCGGCCAGGCGGTCAACCAGAATGGCGTCAATACGGCCCACGCGCAGATCCTGGTATTTGGTCGGGTCATCATCATAGGTACGAATATCCACGCCCTGCACGTTCTGGCGCAGCCACTCTTCGTAGTTGGTTCCCAGACCGACACCGACTTTCTTCCCTTTCAGGTCCGCAGCCGTTTTGATCCCACCTTCGTTGCCTTTTTTCACCAGCGCCTGAATACCGGACACGGTATACGGGGTGGAGAAGTCATACTTCTTCTTACGCTCGTCAGAAATGGTGACCTGGTTAATAACCACGTCAATACGTTTCGAATCCAGCGACGCCAGCATGCCGTCCCATTTGGTCGGTTTCAGGGACGCTTTCACGCCGAGGTGCTTCGCCAGCTCTTCAGCAAACTCCACTTCGAAACCGGTCAGCTTACCGTCATCCCCCTGGAAGCTGAACGGAGGATAAGTCCCTTCCAGCCCAACCAGCAGCGTACCGCGCTCTTTCACCTTATTCAGCAGGTTTTCTGCGGCGAACGTTTTCACGCTCATGCCCGCAACCAGCGCAACGGCCATAACACCCATCAGCGCCTGACGACCCAGAAGTGCAAATTTCATAAATACCCCGATATAGTGGAATTTTTACGTAGTGTAGAGAAATCGCCTGCAACGTCAAAGGCGACTGCGCTACATCTTATTCTTTTTTAATATATATCAGAAGTTGTTCCGGCGTGGGCTTTCTGCTTCACCGCTCCCGGCATTTGCACCTTATATTGCGCGTACTTGCGCAGCGCAATTCGGTAGTTGTTGGTGCTGGTCGCCGGCAACCACGGCTCCAGATTCTCATCCAGATAGCCGGTCTTGAGCAGATCGCGGGAAATGTTGTTTACGGTCAGATGCTGGCCGAGGCGGCGCAGGCGAACCACATATTCGCGAACGGTGCCGTGGCTCATCTCCGTTTGTTCAAACAGGAATTGTTTGAAGCCGATAATGTCGAAGAAGTCGCTTTGCTCTTTGCAGTGGAGATCGCCACAGAAACGGCAAAGCGCCACCCACTCTTTTTGCTCTTCGAGCCATGCTGCTTCGTCCATCAACGTGTCGAGGCGCGAAATCGCGATCTTATTGACGATTTCGCCACGGCGAACCAGCGTGATACGATCGAGTAACTTGTTACAGTGGGCGCAATGCGTCTGGCTGTGTTTAAAGTCTTTCAGGTAGCGGCTTAAAGGCCGTCTTTTAGATTGCTGCACCGTCATGATAACTCCTGGTTGTCAATACGTTGTGCGGCATTTTTCAGGTGAATCAATCACCTATAACTTACCCAGCTTGGTTCGTAAGCGTTTGATGGCCTGGCTGTGCAGCTGGCTCACCCGCGACTCTCCCACCTCCAGAACAGCGCCAATCTCTTTGAGGTTAAGCTCTTCCTGGTAATAAAGGGTCAACACCAGCTGTTCGCGTTCCGGCAGAGCGTCAATCGCTTCCATCACGCGCTGGCGTAAATTCCCTTCCATTAAATGGTGTAACGGGTTCTCTTGCTGATGCTCATCCGTCACCAGCTCGATGCTATCGCCATGCTCTTCGCGCCACTCGTCATAGGAGAAGAGTTGGCTATTATTGGTATCGAGCAACATCTGACGATACTCTTCAACAGCAATACCAAGACGTTCCGCCACTTCGGTTTCCGTTGCGTTGCGTCCCAGTTCCTGTTCCAGCTGCCCCATCGCATGCGCCACTTCGCGTGCGTTACGGCGAACACTGCGCGGTACCCAGTCACGGCTGCGCAGCTCGTCCAGCATCGCACCACGAATACGCTGAACTGCGTAAGTCGTAAATGCCGTTCCTTGCAGAGCGTCGTATCGGTCAACTGCATTCAATAACCCGATACCGCCCGCCTGTAGCAGATCGTCGAGTTCCACGCTCGCCGGCAAGCGCACCTGGAGGCGCAATGCTTCGTGACGCACCAACGGGACATAACGCTGCCACAGCGAGTGTTTATCCATTACACCTTCAGCGGTATAGAGTGAATTCACGATAAACAGCCCTGCGTTAGTTGAGTTATCGGCATGATTATCCGATTCTGCAGGGCGTTCAATTGGATGAAAAAGGGGGATAAAGTGAGGTTATTCTGAGGTTGCCCACAACAGGGGCAACTTTTTTCACTAAATTAACAGTTGTAACAATGAAAGATCGTCGCCCAGTTTGACGCTATCTATATGTTGATGAAAGAGCTTTCCCGCTTCCTGATTATGCTGGCTCAGGGAGTGAAAACTGTAAATAACATCAATAATATTATCTTGTTCAATTTTCCCCGCCACGATGGCCTGCCCGGCCAGTAACGATTTCAGGAAATAGAACTCCGCCACGATTAAATAAAGGTTATTCAACATGCTGCGGCCATTGTTTTGCGGGAAGCCCTGCTCCCAGAGTTTATATTTAAAAAAGTTCTTAAATACATAGTCATGGGTGGCCAGGTAGCTGCCCGCCGCATCGCGCCAGACGGACTCGATGTTTTCCATCACCTGCTCTGCCGGTACGCTATCACCGACAGACTCAAATTGTTGATACAGCTGGGTAAAATAACGGTTCAATACCGCGCCGCCGCGGGCGCCTGCTTTCTTCGTAAAGTAACTCTGAATCAGCGAGATTAAGGCGAATTTCAGACTGTAGTTCTGATTAAAACCGCTTAACTCCGTTTTGATTTTACCGCTCACCAGTTCGTTCACCAGTGAAAAATAAACCGTTTCGAGCGTGCCGATATTCTCCGATAGATTGTCGAGCTTTTCGGCCACCATCAGGAATTTCACTACGGCGTATACCTGCTCTTCAACGGAAACCGTTTCAACGCTGAATATATTCTGACAGAAGAGATTGATGACTTTTGCCTGGAGATCAATCATCGGCGCATTATTGACATCCTGCTGGACGCTGATGGATTCCATCATTGACATGGCGTCCCGGTCATTCAACAGCAGTCGGGTCACTTCCGGACACGAGAGATTGAGCGATTTTTCAATTTCATTTTTATAGACCCGGTTTGTTCGTGGAAATGACGAACAGGTCGGGCTTAAGGCCTGGGCACCCATCGCGCTGTGAATAGAACAGAGCTTTTCGGTATCCATAAACGGGCAATTTTTGCTTTCCGTACGGAAAATCACTTCGCCCCAGTGGCCATAGTGTTTTTTGGTGACTTTTATCGCCGTTTTCGCCGTCTGACGAATCGCGACATTTTTACTGTTCAGATAGCGGTTAACGGAGGATTTATCAAATGCGATGGTCCAGCCCTGACAACAATGTTCACGGCATTCCCCACCGACACATGAAAAATCTGCGACCAGCTTTGGTTGAGTGACACTGATTTGTTTCACAGGCGGATTCTCAAATAGCAGAGATAAAAAAACCCCGCCGAAGCGGGGTTTTGTGCGTAAAATTAACGCAGCAGAGACAGAACAGTCTGTGGAACCTGGTTTGCCTGAGACAGAACAGAAGTACCAGCCTGCTGCAGGATCTGCGCGCGGGACATGTTGGAAACTTCAGTTGCGTAGTCAGCGTCCTGGATACGGGACTGAGCAGCAGACAGGTTGTTAGAGGTGTTGTTCAGGTTGTTGATAGCAGAAGTGAAGCGGTTCTGCACAGCACCCAGACCGGAACGAGCGGTATCAACTTTAGCGATAGCTTTGTCAATGGTGTCCAGATCGGTAGCGGTCATTGCTTTCAGGTCGATAGCGTTCACGCCCAGAGTGGTGGTGTCAGCTTTAGCACCGCTCAGGTCCAGATCGATGGTGTCGCCGTCGTTCACGCCAACCTGAATTTTAACCACACCAGCAGTACCTGCAGAACCGTCCAGCAGTTTGATGCCGTTGAAGTCAGTTTTGCTTGCAACACGGTTGATTTCAGCCAGACGAGCGGTAACTTCATCCTGCAGAGAAGCCAGGTCAGACGTGCTGTTGGTGCCGTTGCTTGCCTGAACAGCCAGTTCACGAACGCGCTGCAGGTTGTTGTTGATTTCGTTCAGGGAACCTTCAGCAGTCTGCGCCATGGAGATACCGTCGTTGGCGTTACGTGCTGCCTGAGTCATACCTTTGATCTGAGCGGTCATGCGGTTTGCAATCGCCTGGCCAGCGGCATCGTCTTTCGCGCTGTTGATACGCAGACCTGAAGACAGACGCTCAATAGCAGTGCCCAGAGAAGACTGAGATTTGTTCAGGTTGTTCTGAGTAGTCAGGGACAACAGGTTAGTATTGATAACTGCCATAATTTTCTTTCCTTCAAAAATTGGGTTTTAGGTCCGGTGCCTAACACTCACAGCGTCTCTCACCGTCAACAAGGTTATCGACGGGTCCCCAAAAGACTTTAGAACCAATTTTGAAAAAATTATAACGCACTGTTTTACAATGATTTTATTTTTAAAAAAGCCATTAAGGCCCGCCAGGGGAATATTATTTACGCTTTTTAAATGCATAAAAAGATGATCAACAGGACGCTTGTTTATCCCCGTTTTTAATACGCGTATCGCGTGCCTAAAGTGCAATCCTTTCATTAACCCCGCCAGGACGTGTCTATTCTGTGGATTATTTTTTTCTCACCATCGTAAACTTTTGCGGTAAGAGGCCGATAAGAGTCCTGAACTACTTTCGTATTTTAAGGAAAATATGCATGGCTACTATCAGCAACCTCGGGATAGGTTCTGCAGGACTCGGGGATTTATATAATCAGTTGGAAGCAGCAGAGAAAACCAAGCTGACGACGATTACTTCCCAGCAATCAACGTATAACGCACAGTTAAGCGCTTACGGCAAACTGCAGAGCGCCATGACTTCGCTGCAGACTGCGACGGCTGCGCTGGGTAAAGCAACCACCTGGAACTCAACGTCCGTTTCCAGCACTAACACGGCCTTTACTGCCACAACCACGGCGGACGCGTCCGTAGGTTCCTATGTTGTCAACGTCAACCAGGTGGCAAAAGCACAGGCGCTCACGACGGGCTCCTATGCCAACAACACGGATCTGCTGGGCGATACGACAGGGACGACGCGTAAAATCACCATCACCCAGCCGGGTACCAAGACACCTTTAGAGGTGACCCTGGCAGATGGCGATACCTCCCTGGCAGGGATCGCGAGTGCGATTAATAAAGCGAACGGCAACGTCACCGCCAGCGTGATTAAAGCGAAAGACGGTGATTACCGCCTGATGCTGTCATCAAAAACCACCGGTACGGATGGGGCGATGACCATCACCGTGACCGGCGATGACAAGCTGCAAAGCGCAATTGGCTACGATTCAACCACCAAAACGGGTGCCCTGACGGTGAACACCGCCGCACAGAACGCCATTGTGGTGGTGAACGACATTTCGATCGAGCGTCAGTCGAATACCATTACCGATGCGCTGCCTGGGATCACCTTCTCGGTGAAGGCCGAGAGCAAAGCGGATGAAACCCTTGAGATTACACGCGCAACGGATGCCAACCAGAAAGCGATCACCGACTGGGTTACGGCGTACAACTCGCTGCAGTCCACGATTAACAGCCTGACGAAGTACGTTCCGGTTGATGCCGGTTCGGGCAGCCAGTCCACCAGCAACGGCGCGCTGGTCGGTGATGCTAACGTGCGTGGGATCCAGTCTCAGTTGCGCGGTCTGCTGACCGAAGTCCAGGCCGGCTCGGTTCAGATTATGGCCCAGCTGGGGATTACCCAGGATCCGGTGAAAGGCGCGGACGGCACTGTCGGTAACCTGAAAGTGGATACCGATAAGCTGAAAAAAGCGCTGACCGACAACCCGAACGCCGTACAGCAGTATTTCGTCGGTGACGGAAAGAAAACCGGCATGGCGACCCAGATGAATAACACGCTGACCTCCATGCTCAGCACCAGTACCGGCAGCGCCGGGGTGATCCAGAACGCGAAAGACGGGATCAACAAAACGCTGAAAACGCTGGGTGAACGTTACGATGCCATGGATGCCCAAATTGAAGCGACCATGGCGCGTTACAAAACGCAGTTCACCAGCCTGGACGTATTAGTCACCAAAATGACCAGTACGGCTAACTACCTGACCCAACAGTTCTCACAGAAATAGTCGTCGCATTGAGGAGTGGATATGTATAACACCTCTGGTGTTCAATCCTATCAGCAGATAGGAGTCGAAAGCGCAGTTATGAATGCCAGTCCACACCAGCTGATTGTCATGTTGTTCGACGGGGCGCATAGCGCCCTTGTCCGCGCGCGTTTGTTCATGGAAGCCGGACAAATTCGTGAAAAAGGCGAAGCGTTATCTAAAGCCATCAACATCATCGACAACGGTTTAAAAGCAGGACTGAACATGGAGGTTGAGAGCGAGTTGTCGGGTAATCTTGCCTCCTTGTACGAATATATGGTTCGACGTTTGTTGCTGGCGAATGTCAGTAACGACGTTGACGCAATTGTTGAAGTCGAGGGTTTATTAAACAACATTGCGGATGCATGGAAGCAAATCGGCCCCAATGCGTCCTCTATTTCAGGATAATTTTGATGAATACTCCCAGCGCAGCGCTTAGCCACTGGCAGGCGTTACATGCTCAGAGCATTGCTATGCTAAATCTTGCACATTCTGGTCAATGGGATGCGCTTATCGAGCAGGAAATGCATTACGTACAACTGGTGGAAAGGATTTCTCAAACGCCCATCATGTCATGCCCTCCGGCTCAGGTTGAGCAAGCGCGTGCGCTGCTGGAAATGATCCTCGAAAATGAGAATGCGCTAAAGGCGTTGCTGAAAGTCCGCATGGACGAGCTGCGCAGCCTGATTGATCAAACCGGTAAACAGCAATCCATCACGTCTACCTATGGAAAGCTGTCAGGGAATATTCTTTATCCAGAAAGTTTGACCCGCGACACACAATTATGATTTCTTCATCCATACTCCAGAAGTCAGCTAACCGGCTTCTGGAGCAAGGATGATGAAAAACCCCACCCTGTTACAATGCTTTCACTGGTATTACCCCGCAGGCGGTGAATTGTGGCGAGAAGTCACGGCATTAGCCCCCAACCTTAACGAAATCGGCATCAACATGATCTGGCTGCCCCCCGCTTATAAAGGCGCGTCCGGGGGTTATTCGGTGGGTTATGATTCGTATGACCTGTTCGATCTTGGCGAGTTTGACCAGAAAGGCAGCGTTGCCACCAAATACGGCGACAAAGCGCAGCTGCTGGAGGCCATCGACGCCCTCAAAAGCAACAACATTGCCGTCCTGCTGGATGTGGTGGTGAATCACAAAATGGGGGCCGACGAAAAAGAGCCTGTTCGCGTTCAGCGCGTGAATGAGCAGGACCGCACGCAAATTGATGACGAAGTCATTGAGTGCGAAGCCTGGACCCGCTACACCTTCCCTGCCCGCGCCGGGCAATATTCGCAGTTCATCTGGGATTACAAATGCTTCAGCGGCGTCGATCATATAGAAAACCCCAATGAAGACGGCATCTTTAAAATCGTCAACGACTACACCGGCGACGGCTGGAACGATCAGGTTGATGATGAGATGGGCAACTTCGATTATCTGATGGGCGAGAATATCGATTTTCGCAATCACGCCGTGACCGAGGAGATCAAATACTGGGCCCGCTGGGTGATGGAACAGACCGGCTGCGACGGTTTTCGTCTGGATGCCGTGAAACACATCCCTGCCTGGTTCTACAAAGAGTGGATTGAACACGTTCAGGAAGTCGCCGCCCAGCCGTTATTTATCGTGGCGGAATACTGGTCCCACGAGGTGGATAAGCTTCAGGCCTATATCGATCAGGTCGAGGGCAAAACCATGCTGTTTGATGCCCCCCTGCAGATGAAATTCCACGAAGCGTCACGTCAGGGGCGGGATTACGACATGAGCCAGATTTTCACCGGCACGCTGGTGGAAGCCGATCCGTTCCATGCGGTGACGCTGGTTGCCAACCATGACACCCAGCCGTTGCAGGCGCTGGAAGCACCGGTCGAGGCCTGGTTTAAACCGCTGGCCTACGCGTTGATCCTGCTGCGGGAAAACGGTGTACCGAGCGTCTTCTATCCCGATCTCTTCGGCGCCAGCTATGACGATACCGGGGGAGACGGTGAAACGTACCATATTGATATGCCAGTGATTGAGCAGCTTCACGAGCTGATCCTCGCTCGCCAGCGTTTTGCCCACGGCGTGCAGACGCTCTTTTTTGACCATCCTAACTGTATCGCCTTCAGCCGCAGCGGCACGGAAGACGATCCCGGCTGTGTGGTGGTGATGTCGAACGGCGACGACGGCGAAAAAGTGATTTGTCTTGGGGAAAACTACGGTAATAAAACCTGGCGTGATTTTCTCGGCAATCGCGAAGAAACGGTCACCACGGCGGCGGACGGCGAAGGGACGTTTACCTGTAAAGGGGGAAGCGTCAGCGTGTGGGTGATTGAGGATGCGTTGTAGAACGGGAAACGTGCGGCCTGATGCCCTCACCCCGTCCCTCTCCCACAGGGAGAGGGCGTAAACACCAAAAACGGCAACGAGGTTGCCGTTTTGCTTTTACCCTTAGGGCAGCTTACTCTCCAGCGGATTTTTGCTCAGGTAATCGGCACACTCCACCGTTGGGCGGTCGACCTTCTGCAGCTCCATGCCGTCGTACTCCAGCACCGAGCCATCACGCTCCAGCGGATAGATATCCAGCTTGCTGGTCACGTTGTAATAGCTGTCTGAACGCAGCATGATTTTACCCGGCACGGCAATCACGCGCTGCCATTGACGGCAGTCCAGCGTATCGCCCTCCTCCGTCACCACTAACGTGGCAATCGCCTCCGGGCTGACCATTTTGCTCTGCGGCCCTTTTGACTGCCAGTATCCCGCCAGATGTGCCGGGACCGGATGCTTAATCACGTCCTGATAGTTATCTACCTGAACGCATCCGGTCAGTGCCAGCAGCGCGCCAGCAATTGCTATTTTTTTCATCATCTTTCCTGCATTCGAAGAAAAAAATATTGTGGCATTAAAGCGCTAAGGCTGCCAGCGAAGATCGCCAGGTCTTAGACCTGCATCCCCATCACCTCTTGATAGGCGGACACCAGCTTGTTACGCACCTGGATCCCCATCTGCAGGGAGACCGAGGCTTTTTGCAAATCGGTCATCACATCGTTTAACGCCACGCCCGGCTCGCCGAGGGTGAACTTCTCGGCCTGGGTGCGCGCGGCGGTCTGGGTATCGCTGATACGGTCAAGCGCGGCGTGCAGTTGCCCGGCAAAGCTAATACCCGGCTGCTGTTCTGCCACATTCTGATTACGGGCCGTCATCGCGGTTGCCTGCAGCTGACTGATAACCCCTTCAATACCCTGAATAGCCATGACTCTCCCCTGGATGGTTTTTTACGCGGTCAAGACTAACAGCTTGTCAATAAGATAATGGCGGTAAATAGCGTTAAAAAACCAGGTTATTTGACGCATAGAAAATCACGAATCATCAAATAATGGCAGGGCCATCAATATGGAACTTTTGTCGTGTTTGCCGACCCGGGAGTCAGTTTTGTTTCTCTACACGAATAACGTAAACCACCAGGATTTAAGAGGTGCGCAATGAGTGCAACAGCATCGACAGCGCCGCAAAATAAATCACTCGAGTGGATGAACCGCCTTCGCGCGAATCCTAAAATCCCGTTGATCGTGGCAGGCGCTGCCGCAATTGCGATCCTTGTAGCGATGGTCCTGTGGGCGAAAAGCCCTGACTACCGGACGCTCTACAGTAACCTTTCCGATCAGGATGGCGGCGCCATCGTCACCCAGTTGACCCAGATGAACATCCCTTATCGCTTCGCCGATAACGGGGGCGCGCTGGAAGTGCCTGCGGATAAGGTACACGAACTCCGTCTGCGTCTGGCTCAGCAGGGGCTGCCGAAAGGCGGCGCGGTGGGCTTTGAGCTGCTGGATCAGGAAAAATTCGGTATCAGCCAGTTCAGCGAGCAGGTAAACTACCAGCGTGCGCTGGAAGGTGAACTGGCCCGCACCATTGAAACCTTAGGCCCGGTGAAGAGTGCCCGTGTGCACCTGGCAATGCCTAAACCCTCCTTATTTGTCCGTGAGCAGAAATCGCCTTCCGCTTCCGTGACCGTGAACCTTGAACCTGGCCGCGCGCTGGACGAAGGGCAAATCAGCGCGGTGACGCATCTCGTCTCCAGCGCCGTCGCCGGTCTGCCGCCGGGTAACGTGACGCTGGTCGACCAGAGTGGCCACCTGCTGACGCAATCCAATACCGCCGGTCGCGATCTGAATGATGCGCAGCTGAAATATGCCGCCGATGTGGAAAGCCGTCTCCAGCGTCGCATCGAAGCGATCCTCGGCCCGGTGGTGGGCAACAGCAACGTGCATGCGCAGGTCACCGCGCAGATCGACTTCTCCAATAAAGAACAGACCGAAGAGCAGTACAGCCCGAACGGCGATGCCTCTCAGGCGGTCATGCGTTCGCGCCAGATCAACTCTAACGAGCAGATTGGCGGTGCTTATCCTGGCGGCGTGCCGGGTGCGCTCTCTAACCAGCCTGCCCCGGCAAACGCGGCGCCGATCTCCACCCCGCCGGCCAATCAGCAGAACGGTCAGCAGAATCAGCAGACAACCTCTACAACCAGTAACGCCGGTCCGCGTACCAGCAGCCGTAACGAAACCACGAACTATGAAGTGGACCGCACGATTCGCCATACCAAACTGAACGTCGGTGATATCCAGCGCCTGTCCGTCGCCGTGGTGGTGAACTACAAAACGCTGCCGAATGGCAAACCGCTGCCGCTGACCGCCGAGCAGATGAAGCAGATCGAAGACCTGACCCGTGAAGCGATGGGTTACTCCGAGAAGCGTGGCGACAGCCTCAACGTGGTGAACTCACCGTTCAACCAGGTTGAAGAGACCGGTGGTGAACTGCCGTTCTGGCAACAGCAGGCGTTTATCGACCAGCTGATGTCCGCAGGTCGCTGGCTGCTGGTGCTGATTGTCGCGTGGCTGCTGTGGCGTAAGGGCGTTCGTCCTCAGCTTCAGCGTCGTGCAGAAGCCGAGAAAGCGGCTCGCGAACAGATGAGCGCGCGTCAGGAAGTGGAAGAAGCGGTTGAAGTTCGTCTCAGCAAAGACGAGCAGATGCAGCAGCGCCGTGCTAACCAGCGCATGGGCGCTGAGGTGATGAGCCAGCGCATTCGCGAAATGTCAGATAACGATCCGCGCGTCGTGGCGCTGGTCATCCGCCAGTGGATGGGTAACGAACATGAGTAATACGCTTACGGGCACCGATAAAAGCGTCATCCTGCTGATGACCATTGGCGAAGATCGCGCGGCAGAGGTGTTTAAGCACCTCTCCCAGCGGGAAGTGCAAATTCTGAGTGCGGCGATGGCCAACGTGCGTCAGATCTCCAACAAACAGCTGACCGAAGTGCTGTCGGAGTTTGAGCAGGAAGCAGAACAGTTTGCCGCTCTCAACGTCAACGCCAACGACTACCTGCGCTCCGTGCTGGTCAAGGCCCTGGGTGAAGAGCGTGCCGCCAGCCTGCTGGAAGATATTCTGGAAACGCGCGATACCGCCAGCGGTATCGAAACGCTTAACTTTATGGAGCCGCAGAGCGCCGCCGACCTTATTCGCGACGAGCACCCGCAGATTATCGCGACCATTCTTGTCCACCTCAAACGTGGCCAGGCAGCCGATATTCTGGCGCTGTTCGAAGAGCGTCTGCGTCACGACGTGATGCTGCGTATCGCGACCTTCGGCGGTGTCCAGCCGGCCGCGCTGGCGGAGCTGACCGAAGTGCTGAACAACCTGCTCGACGGCCAGAACCTCAAGCGCAGCAAAATGGGAGGCGTGAGAACGGCGGCAGAGATCATCAACCTGATGAAAACCCAGCAGGAAGAGGCGGTTATTACCGCGGTTCGCGAATTCGACGGCGAGCTGGCGCAGAAAATCATCGACGAGATGTTCCTGTTCGAAAACCTGGTCGAAGTGGACGACCGCAGCATCCAGCGCCTGCTCCAGGAAGTGGATTCCGAGTCGCTGCTTATCGCCCTCAAAGGTGCCGAGCAGCCGCTGCGCGAGAAGTTCCTGCGCAACATGTCCCAGCGTGCGGCGGATATCCTGCGCGACGACCTTGCCAACCGCGGCCCGGTTCGTCTGTCTCAGGTGGAAAACGAACAGAAAGCTATCCTGCTTATTGTTCGTCGTCTGGCAGAAACCGGCGAGATGGTGATTGGCAGCGGAGACGACACCTATGTCTAATGAGCTGCCGTGGAAGCGCTGGACGCCGGACGATCTGGCCCCTCCCCTCTCCGAGTTCACGCCAGCCGTGATTCAGACCGAGGAGAGTGACCCGGACGTCGAACAGCCCGAGCTGAGTGAAGAAGAACAGCAGGCACAGATGCTGGCTCAGCTGCAAATGCAGGCGCATGAGCAGGGCTATAACGCCGGTCTGAACGAAGGCCGGCAGAAAGGCCACGAGCAGGGATACCAGGAAGGTCTGGCGAAAGGGTTAGAGCACGGCATCGATCAGGCGCGCCAGCAGCAGGCGCCGCTCCATGCCCGTATGCAGCAGCTGGTCAGCGAGTTTCAGCATACGCTGGACGCGCTGGACAGCGTCATTGCCTCGCGCCTGATGCAGATGGCGCTGGAAGCCGCCCGTCAGGTGATCGGCCAGACGCCGGTGGTAGATAACACGGCGCTGATTAAACAAATTCAGGGCCTGCTGCAGCAGGAGCCGCTGTTTAGCGGGAAGCCGCAGCTGCGCGTCCATCCGGACGACCTGCAGCGCGTGGAAGAGAGTCTGGGTGCCACGCTAAGCCTGCACGGCTGGCGCCTGCGCGGTGACCCGACGCTACATCACGGCGGATGTAAAGTCTCTGCCGATGAGGGTGACCTGGATGCCAGCGTCGCCACCCGCTGGCAGGAACTGTGTCGCCTGGCGGCACCGGGAGTCGTCTGATGACCGCACGCCTCACCCGCTGGCTCAATACCCTCGACAACTTTGAGACGAAGATGGCGCAGCTGCCATCTGTTCGTCGTTATGGCCGACTGACCCGCGCCACCGGTCTGGTGCTTGAAGCCACCGGCCTGCAGCTGCCGCTGGGCGCGACCTGTGTGATTGAGCGTCAGGATGGCCAGGAAACGCGTGAAGTGGAAAGCGAAGTGGTCGGATTTAACGGCCAGCGCCTGTTTCTGATGCCGCTTGAAGAGGTGGAAGGCATCCTGCCCGGCGCGCGCGTGTATGCCAAAAACATCACCGGCGATGGACTGCAGAGCGGGAAACAGCTGCCGCTGGGGCCGGCCCTGCTGGGTCGCGTGCTGGATGGCAGCGGCAAACCGCTCGACGGACTGCCCTCCCCGGACACCACCGAAACCGGCGCGTTGATCACCCAACCGTTTAACCCCCTGCAGCGTACCCCTATCGAGCATGTGCTGGATACCGGCGTACGCCCGATTAACGCCCTGCTGACCGTTGGTCGTGGGCAACGTATGGGTCTGTTCGCCGGCTCAGGGGTAGGTAAATCGGTCCTGCTCGGCATGATGGCGCGTTACACCCAGGCCGATGTGATCGTCGTGGGGCTGATCGGCGAGCGTGGTCGTGAAGTAAAAGACTTTATTGAAAACATTCTGGGTGCGGAAGGCCGCGCCCGTTCGGTGGTTATCGCCGCACCGGCGGATGTTTCCCCGCTGCTGCGCATGCAGGGTGCCGCGTACGCCACCCGTATCGCCGAAGATTTCCGCGACCGCGGCAAACACGTGCTGCTGATCATGGACTCCCTGACCCGTTACGCGATGGCGCAGCGTGAAATCGCGCTGGCCATCGGTGAGCCACCGGCCACCAAAGGCTACCCGCCTTCGGTCTTTGCCAAACTCCCTGCCCTGGTTGAGCGTGCAGGGAACGGCATCAGCGGCGGCGGCTCCATCACCGCGTTTTACACGGTGCTGACGGAAGGCGATGACCAGCAGGATCCGATTGCCGACTCCGCGCGCGCGATCCTTGACGGTCATATTGTGCTGTCGCGTCGTCTGGCCGAAGCCGGGCACTATCCGGCCATTGATATTGAGGCTTCTATCAGCCGCGCAATGACGGCGCTGATAACCGAGCAGCACTACGCCCGCGTGCGTAACTTCAAACAACTCCTCTCCAGCTTCCAGCGTAACCGCGATCTGGTGAGCGTGGGGGCGTATGCCAAAGGCAGCGACCCGATGCTCGACAAAGCGATTAACCTGTGGCCGCAGCTGGAGGCATTTTTACAACAAGGCATTTTTGAACGCGCCGACTGGGAAGATTCCATTCAGGCACTGGAGCTAATTTTCCCGCAGGTGTAACACAGGTGGAGGGCGAAGGTCATGGCGCAAAACAGCGCGTTATCAACGCTGAAAGATCTGGCAGAAAAAGAAGTTGATGATGCCGCATTGCAGCTTGGCGCAATGCGACGCGGGTGCCAGCAGGCTGAAGAACAGTTGAAGATGTTAATCGACTATCAGCATGAATATCGCACCAACCTCAATACCGATATGACACAGGGCATTGGCAGCCAGCGCTGGATTAACTATCAGCAGTTTATCCAGACACTGGAGAAGGCGATAGAACAGCATCGCCAGCAGCTGAACCAGTGGACCCAAAAAGTCGATACTGCGCTGAATTTCTGGCGTGAGAAGAAGCAGCGACTGCAGGCCTGGCAGACCTTACAGGACCGGCAGATCGCGGCAACGACCCTGGCGGAAAACCGTCTGGATCAGAAGAAAATGGATGAGTTTGCCCAGCGCGCATCAATGAGGAAACCGGAATGATCACACTGCAACAACTGCTGATGAGCGACAGCGAGCTCGCAGGCGGCACGCAGACAGGAAAAGGCACCGAGGGTGCGCAAGACTTTCTCTCTCTGCTGGCGGGCGCCCTGACGGAGGCAACGGGCAAGGGGAACGATGCGCCGCTGACCCTGGCGGACCTGAAAGCTGCCGGCAGCAAGCTCTCTAAAGTGGCTCAGGACGCCAAAGGGGATACCGCTCTGCAGGCTAAAATTGCCGACCTGCTCGCGCGTCAGCCGACACTGAATGGCGAGGAAGCTATGCCTGTCATCTCGCCTGAAACGTTGGTTTCCGGGCTGGTGCCGGTATCGAAGGGCGATGCCCTGAAAGCGCTCAATGCGGTCAACAGCAAAGATGACGGCAAAAGCGAGCTGAGCGAAGAGGAACTGGCCGGATTAAGCGCGCTGATGGCCATGCTGCCGCACCAGCAGACCCGCACCGTCCAGGCGACAGAGCGTAACGATATTACCGCACCGTCGGCGCTGGGTTCCGCAACGCGTGCCCAAAACGGTGCGACCCAGCCGTTGCTGAACGCGGCGCAGGGCGGCCATGAAAAAGCGCAGATAACGACGCCTTATCAAAGCCAGACGCAGATGACAAACAGCGATCCGGCGCTGCCTGCCAACGCGCCGGCAGCACCGGTTGTGACCGCCAGCGCAGAGAAGCAGGACCTCGCCAGTTCATCCTGCTCGTCGCCGACGGCCACCCTGGCACCGATCGTCTCCAGCCATGCGACCAGCCAGCCTGCCGCTACCGTTGCCACCGCGCCGGTGTTAAGTCAGCCGCTGGGTACCCACGAATGGCAACAATCCCTGAGCCAGCACATCACGCTGTTCACTAAGCAGGGCCAGCAGACCGCGGAACTGCGTCTGCACCCGGAAGATCTGGGTCAGGTGCAAATTTCACTTAAACTGGACGATAACCAGGCGCAGCTGCAGATGGTTTCTGCTCACAGCCATGTCCGTGCGGCACTGGAGGCAGCCCTGCCGGTCCTGCGGACCTCGCTTGCGGAGAACGGCATTCAGCTATCGCAAAGCAGCGTCAGCAGCGAGAGCTTTGCCGGGCAGCAGCATTCCTCCTCCCAGCAGCATCAGGCTTCGCGTTCCGGCAACACCGGCGGTTTTAATGAAGAGAGCGATGAGCTTCTGCCTGTCCCTGCGGCCCTGCAATCCGCCGCGCGCGGTAACGGTGCCGTAGACATCTTCGCCTAAACGCCAGAGGTAGCGTGATTATCCCCGTCTTTTCCACGCTTTGACGACAGCAGGACACGGGATAATCACCTTATTAAGCTGTACCGAAACAGGAAGCTCGTATCAGATGACTGACTCCGCTATCACCAAAAAAAGTAAGCGTTCCATCTGGATCCCGCTGCTGGTGTTGATCACGCTCGCCGCCTGCGCTACCGCGGGCTATAGTTACTGGCGTATGCAGCAGGAACCTTCAACCGCTGCGGCCAAGGCCGAACCTGCACCGCCGCCGGCGCCGGTATTTTTCCCTCTGGACACCTTCACCGTGAATCTCGGTGATGCGGACCGTGTGCTGTATGTCGGTATTACGCTGCGCCTGAAGGATGAAGCCACCCGCGCGCGTCTGAATGATTATCTCCCGGAGGTGCGCAGCCGCCTTCTGCTGCTGTTCTCTCGTCAGGACGCTTCGGCGCTGGCCACCGATGTTGGCAAGCAAAAGCTGGTCGATGCCATTAAACAAACGCTGGCGACCCCGCTGGTAAATGGTCAACCTAAGCAGGAAGTCACTGACGTTCTGTACACAGCTTTCATTCTGCGGTAACGACATGGGCGACAGTATTCTTTCTCAGGCAGAAATCGATGCGCTGCTCAACGGCGACAGCGATAAGAGTGACGATCCGCAACCGGGTATTGGCGGCGATAGCGATATTCGCCCCTATGACCCGAATACCCAGCGTCGCGTGGTACGTGAACGTCTGCAGGCGCTGGAGATCATTAACGAACGTTTTGCACGTCAGTTCCGTATGGGGCTGTTTAACCTGCTGCGTCGTAGCCCGGATATCACGGTCGGTGCGATCCGCATTCAGCCGTATCATGAGTTTGCCCGCAATCTGCCGGTGCCAACCAACCTTAACCTGATTCATCTGAAGCCGCTGCGCGGCACCGGTCTGGTGGTGTTTTCCCCAAGCCTGGTGTTCATCGCGGTGGATAACCTGTTCGGCGGCGACGGGCGTTTCCCGACCAAAGTAGAAGGTCGTGAATTCACCCACACCGAACAGCGCGTCATTAACCGCATGCTGAAGCTGGCGCTGGAGTCTTACAGCGACGCGTGGAAAGCGATCAACCCGCTGGAAGTGGAGTACGTCCGTTCTGAGATGCAGGTGAAATTTACCAATATCACCACCTCCCCGAACGATATCGTCGTGAACACCCCGTTCCACGTGGAGATCGGTAACCTGACCGGTGAGTTCAATATCTGCCTGCCGTTCAGCATGATCGAACCGCTGCGCGAGCTGCTGGTCAACCCGCCGCTGGAGAACTCCCGCAACGAAGACCAGAACTGGCGTGAAAACCTGGTCCGCCAGGTCCAGCATTCACAGCTTGAGCTGGTGGCGAGCTTCGCCGATATCCCGCTGCGGTTATCCCAGATCCTGAAATTACAACCCGGTGATGTTTTGCCGATAGAAAAACCCGACCGCATTATTGCCCATGTGGATGGTGTCCCCGTGCTGACAAGCCAGTACGGCACGATTAACGGTCAGTATGCGTTACGCGTTGAGCACTTGATCAACCCGATTTTGAATTCGCTGAATGAGGAACAGCCCAAATGAGTGACATGAACAATCCGTCCGATGAAAACAGCGGAGCACTGGACGATCTGTGGGCTGACGCGTTAAACGAGCAAAAAGCGACCCCGAGCAAAAGTGCGGCGGATGCCGTCTTCCAGCAGCTTGGCGGCGGTGACGTCAGCGGCACGCTGCAGGACATCGACCTGATTATGGACATCCCGGTTAAGCTGACCGTTGAACTGGGCCGCACCCGGATGACCATTAAAGAGCTGCTGCGCCTGACGCAGGGTTCCGTGGTCGCCCTTGACGGTCTGGCCGGTGAACCGCTGGATATTCTGATCAACGGTTATCTGATTGCCCAGGGTGAGGTAGTGGTGGTTGCCGATAAATACGGCGTACGTATCACCGATATCATTACCCCGTCTGAACGTATGCGTCGTCTGAGCCGTTAAGCATGAAAACCCAGGCAACACTATCGCAACCTTCTGCCGTCCCCGGTTCACCTCTGCTCCAGGTGAGCGGGGCGTTGTTCGGTATTATTGCCTTTATTCTTATCGCCGCCTGGCTGGCGAAGCGCTTTGGTCTGGCGGGTAAAACCGCCGGCACCCGCGGCCTGAAAGTCAGCGCCAGCACCACGCTGGGGCCACGTGAACGCGTGGTCATTGTCGAGGTGGAAGACGCGCGTCTGGTCCTGGGCGTCACGGCCTCCAGCATCAACGTATTACATAAACTGCCGCCCGCCCCTGTTGAGGTGGACGCGCGCGCAGAGGCCCCTGCGGATTTTCAGTCCGTCATGAAGAGTTTGCTTAAGCGTTCCGGGAGATCCTGATGCGCCGTTTGTTATCCCTGACGCTTGCGGGCGTTGGCCTGTTTGCTCCCGCGGTTTATGCGCAACTGCCCGGTCTGGTATCTACCCCGCTCGCGGGCGGTGGCCAAAGCTGGTCACTTCCGGTTCAGACGCTGGTTTTCATCACCTCGCTGACGTTTATTCCGGCCATTCTGCTGATGATGACCAGCTTCACCCGCATCATCATCGTCTTTGGTCTGCTGCGAAACGCGCTGGGCACCCCGTCCGCCCCGCCAAATCAGGTTCTGCTCGGGCTGGCGCTGTTTTTGACCTTTTTCATTATGTCGCCGGTGATCGATAAGATTTATACCGATGCCTACCAGCCGTTTAGCGAAGATAAAATCTCCATGCAGGAGGCGCTGGATAAAGGCGCGCAGCCGCTGCGGGAATTTATGCTGCGCCAGACGCGCGAAGCGGATCTCGCCCTCTTTGCCCGCCTGTCCAATACCGGCGAGCTGCAGGGGCCGGAAGCGGTACCCATGCGTATACTTCTGCCCGCCTATGTCACCAGCGAGCTGAAAACCGCGTTCCAGATTGGCTTTACCATCTTTATTCCGTTCCTGATTATCGATCTGGTGATCGCCAGCGTTCTGATGGCGCTCGGGATGATGATGGTGCCGCCCGCGACCATCGCCCTGCCCTTTAAGATCATGCTCTTTGTGCTGGTCGACGGCTGGCAGCTGCTGGTCAGTTCGCTGGCGCAGAGTTTCTACAGTTAAGGAACGGCAATGACACCCGAATCGGTCATGATGATGGGCACGGAAGCGATGAAAATCGCCATTGCCGTTGCCGCGCCGCTGCTGCTTGTCGCGCTGGTGACAGGTCTGATTATCAGTATTCTTCAGGCCGCCACGCAGATTAACGAAATGACGCTGTCGTTCATTCCGAAAATCATCGCCGTGTTCGTGGCGATTATTGTCGCCGGGCCGTGGATGCTGAACCTGTTGCTGGACTATATGCGCAACCTGTTTACCAACCTGCCGTATATCATCGGCTGATCTGACGATGCTGCACTTCACCAGCGACCAGTGGGTTCAGTGGCTCGGCGTCTATTTCTGGCCGATGCTGCGCATTATGGCGCTGGTCTCCACCGCCCCGATCCTCAGTGAGAAATCGATCCCCAAGCGTGTCAAAGTGGGGCTGGGCATTATCATCTCGATTATCGTCGCCCCATCCCTTCCCCCGGTGGAGATTCCGATTTTCTCGGCGAACGCGGTGTGGGTGGCTCTGCAGCAGGTGATGATTGGCGTTGCCGTCGGCTTTACCATGCAGCTCGCGTTTGCTGCCGTGCGTACCGCGGGAGAGCTGATTGGCCTGCAGATGGGGTTATCGTTCGCCACGTTTGTCGATCCCGGCAGCCATCTCAACATGCCCGTGCTGGCGCGCATTATCGACCTGCTCGCCATGCTGCTGTTTCTGTCGTTCAACGGTCATCTGTGGCTCATCTCCATGCTGGTGGACACCTTCCATACGCTGCCGATTGGGGAAAATCCGGTGAACAGCAATGCGTTTCTGGCGCTGACCCGCGCTGCAGGGCTGATTTTCCTCAACGGGCTGATGCTGGCGCTGCCGATCATCACCCTGCTGCTGACCGTCAACCTGGCGTTAGGTTTACTGAACAGAATGGCGCCGCAGCTTTCGGTGTTTGTCATTGGTTTTCCGCTGACGCTGACGGTCGGGATTTTATTAATGTCATTACTGATGCCACTTATCGCTCCCTTCTGTGAACATTTATTCGGCGAGATATTCAACCTCTTAGCGGATATTGTCAGCGAGCTGCCTCGTAAATAATAGCCCGCACTGTTGCTATTGTCTTTCTGAGGATATTCCTAAAATAAAACCTGAAAAACATCTTCCAGGATATATCTGACGCGGTTTAATTGTTTCTAACCACCTCACAATACTTAATATTTACTTTACTTTAAGAAGATTCCTGGCAAATTATACGTAACTTTACGGGATAGTGAGTCCGCCTGAAAGTCTTTGTCATGCTCACAGGTTTATTATTTTTTTCCATCCCGTATGGCTGTTTTGAGCTCTCAGGCAGATGGTGAATTATCGTTACGCATTGAGTGAGGGTATGCCATGTCAACGATCATTATGGATTTATGCAGCTACACCCGGCTAGGGTTAACCGGGTACCTGGCAAGCAGAGGGGTAAGAAAGAGAGACATCAACGATGCACACACCGTTGAAGAGCTCGCGGCCGCTTGTGACGAACTCAAACCAGGCGTGGTGTTTATTAATGAGGACTGTTTCATTCACGATCCAGCCAACAGTCAGCACATTAAGCAAATCATTAATCAGCATCCAAAAACCCTGTTTATTGTTTTTATGGCGATCGCAAATATCCATTTCGATGAGTATTTGTTGGTCCGTAAAAATTTATTGATCAGTTCTAAATCGATTAAACCCGAGTCGCTGGATGACATTCTGGGTGATTATTTGAATAAAGAAGTTAAAAATGTAGGAGCGGTTAACTTACCCACCCTATCATTAAGCAGGACTGAATCAAGTATGCTGCGAATGTGGATGGCGGGCCAGGGAACTATTCAGATCTCCGACCAGATGAATATTAAAGCTAAAACCGTTTCGTCACACAAAGGAAATATTAAAAGGAAAATTAAAACGCATAATAAGCAAGTGATCTACCACGTGGTACGCCTGACCGATAATGTGACGAACGGGATTTTCGTCAACATGCGTTAGTCGCTTAAGAAAAGACCCTGTGCACCCTACCTTTGATCTCTGGCCTGGCCAGAGATTTTTGCTTTTGTACAGGCGGTCGGGCTCGCGAAGCGCGACCCGACGCCGTGTTAGTCGGCTTTCTCGACAAAAATCCCATCCGGATGCCCCAGTTCGTTAAAAAACCAGATGCCGAGCGGGTAGTCTTCCAGTGAGACCAGGTACATTGTCCCTTCACTAAACTCTTCAATTGCCAGCACCACGCCCGGGCGGCGCGGCCCACCGTCCGTTTTAACGGTGACCCGATCGTTGACCTTCATACATTCCTCCTCTGGTTTTGAGCCAGTGTAGAACAAAACGCAAAAACGCACATCGCTGCCCGGTGTGAATGGCGTTTTTATACACAGGCTATACTTACCGTTGGACCGCGTTGAAGGTTTAATGAGGAGCCCCGTAATGAAGACCGAGAAAGAGTACAGCGACACCATCAAGCGCGAAGTCGAGGTGGATGTCGATGCCCTGCTGGCCGCCATCAATGAGATTAGTGAGTCAGAAGTCCGCCGGACGGACGACAATTCAGACCGGGTCATTGTCAACGGAAGGGACTATCACACCTATCGTGAGCTGGCGGAGGCCTTCGAGCTGGATATTCACGACTTTAGCGTGTCTGAAGCCAATCGGTAGGGCGAAAAAAATCCCGGTCATGGGGATGGCCGGGATCAAAACTTGCTTTTGCAAGAAGCACTTGAAAATTCGTTACACCAGGAAATCTGATGTACATGCCACACTATCCCCAACGAATTTGTCTGACAAGCATATATTCTTATGATGAATATATTATTTTCAGCATTATGCATTTGGTTATGAACAGCAACATACGCCGAATGCGGGTTTGCCAGGATCCGTTCTCATTGTTCCAGTTTTTACCTCGGCTATTTTTTAGGAATTTTCTTAGAAAGCGACACCACCGTACCAGGAGTCTGTATGCCTTCACTGCGGGATACCTTGCTGATTTTTTCCGATCTGGACGGCTCGTTGCTCGATATACATACCTACGAGTGGCAGCCCGCGCTCCCCTGGCTGGACAGGCTGCTGGATAACCAGGTTCCGCTCATTCTCTGTAGCAGCAAAACGGCGGCCGAGATGCTGGATATTCAGCAGGATCTGGGTCTGGAAGGCCTGCCGTTTATTGCCGAGAACGGTGCGGTTATTCAGCCTGACGTGCGGTGGGAAAAGGTGCCGCGTCAGATTAGAGGAATGTCACATCGGGATATTCGCCCGCGGATCGAGCAAATCCGCCTGGAGACGGGCGTTAAGTTCACCACCTTTGACGACGTGGACGATCGCATTATCAGTGAGTGGACCGGCCTGACGCGCTATCGCTCTGCGCTGGCCCGCAGGCAGGAAGCCTCGGTCACGCTCATCTGGCGCGACAGCGACGAGAAAATGGTCCAGTTTGAAGAGGCGCTGGCGCGTAGCGGTCTGCAATGTCTGCAGGGGGCGCGGTTCTGGCATATTCTTGACGTCCGCTGTGGTAAAGACGTGGCGGTTAACTGGCTGATTGAGCAGTACCGTGAGCAGGAAGCGATCGAACCCACGACGCTGGGACTCGGTGATGGCCCCAATGATGCGCCGCTGCTGGACAGCATGGATTACGCGGTAGTGATTAAAGGCATTAACCGTCAGGGCATCACGCTACGGGACGATAACCCCGTGCGGGTTTATCACACCCAACAGCCCGGTCCGGCGGGCTGGCATGAGGGGCTGGATCATTTCCTCTCCTGATCCCGCCAGACAACGCGGTTACGCCCGGTCTGTTTAGCCAGATATAAGCGGGCGTCCGCCACGGACTGCAATTGTTCAAAATCGTAATTCCCCTTTTCATCCGCGCTGCTGACCCCCAGCGAGGCGCTGATGCGCAGGGTCGTGCTCTTCTTCACCAGAATCTCCTTGCTGTTGATGCGGCAACGAATACGCTCCGCAATCCCTCTCGCCTCCTCAAGGCTAATCCCCGGCAGGGCGACACAAAACTCTTCCCCGCCGACACGCCCTGCGACATCGTTTTTGCGTAACCCGGTGGCAATCAGCCCCGCCGTATGGGACAGCACCTTATCACCGGCCTGATGGCCGAAACGGTCGTTGATGCTTTTAAAATGGTCAAGATCGATCTGAATCACCGAGAAGGGCAGCGACTGCTGGCGACAGGTTTCCGCCAGCATTTTCGCGCGGTCGAACAGCGCGCCGCGATTATTCAGCCGGGTAAGCGGGTCATGCCAGGCCTGCCACTGGAGCGAATGCTGAAGCGTATACATGTTGCTCACCATCCGACGGATCACCAGCCACGAGATCAATAGCATGGCGGTAAACAGCGCCCACAGCAGCGCCAGCACAATACTGATGCTGCCGAAGTCGTCCTGCACCCCTTCATGCAGGGTGTGGATCCGCAGAACGACGCCATCGAAGTGATCGAGCCGCTCCCAGCTAATAAAACGGCTTCCGAGGCGGATGCCACCGCCGGTATCATGTTCAATCGCCTGGGCAATCTGCGCCGTTTCGCGTTCGTCAAAGTGGTTAACCGGGTTACCCGCATGGGCAGAGGAGGCAATCAAATTGAGCCGGGTGTCGTACAGCTGATACTCCCCTTCCGTTCTGTCTTCCGTCGCGTCAGCCAGCAGGCGTTGCATCGTGCCCAATGTGAAATCCATCGCCACCACGCCATACCAGTAATGATCAAAATAGATGGGGACGCTGGCGGTGATCGCGCGTTCATCGCCGGTCCATGCGGAGGGCGTGGAGATAAACCAGCGCACCGCGCGTGCGCGGTTGTTGCGTTCTGACTGCTCGGTGAACCAGGCTTGCGTGACCAGATGGTAATAGCGGGAGGTAATGTCACCCGCCTGCTCCGGCGTGTCGGTAGAGAGATAAAACCCGGCGCGGGAGACGTAGTTCACCCGCGATTCTGTCTGCGCTCTCGATGAGGCCAGCCGGAGCAGATACCCCACTTCCAGCGCGGCAGAAATTTCATTGCTGATGCGCTCCGCGTCGCGGTTGAGAAGCGTCGTTTTTTCGACGAACGCATCGGACACCCCGTTTATCGGCAGGGTGCGTTTTTTATCCACGGCAAGCTGCCAGGTGGGGAGTACGCGCAGAGTATTGAAGCGTGACACCGCACTCTGTAAAGCGTCAAAGGCCAGCGGCGTCTGGATGGCATCGCGCATGCCCTGGCGGAACAACAGCATCCTGTCCACGCTGTTCTGTAGCTGTCTGTCCAGCGAACTGGCCACCGTATCCAGATGGTTACGCTGGCTGGAGACGTACGCGTCTTCCAGGACCACCACTTCGCGCCAGGTCAGGAGGGTGGAAAACACCAGAACAACAATAAAACAGAGATTAACAATCAGCCCCGGATTGCTACGTTTATGCAGCCATTGCAAAAAAGATTGTCTCACAACAAAGGTATCGCGCTGCACACACACTCCCTGATCACTGCCCTACACCCTGAGATAAAAACGCCCGGCAAAGCCGGGCGTTACGTGATTAAGCCTTGTCCCGCTTGTGCTGTCCGTCACCCGGCTGAAGCTCATCTTCACGGAATGCTTCCCGCTTGATGCCGTAGCCATCATGCCACCGACATTCCACCATTCCGCTGGAATACCCGGTCACAATCATACGTGGACCGCCCTTCTTCGGCTTAACTTCATCACTGACCAAAAAGACCATACCTGCCTCCTGTATCAGGGTGAAACTGTTTCAATTTAGACGAGGAATGGTCTTTTTGCATCCCGCACCGGGTAACAATTAGTGCGACGTACCGCGGAGTTTCTCAACCCCTTTTACCGCCGCAACCACGATGGCGCCAATGATAAAGCCCAGCACCAGATTCAGCAGCGTGGGCAGAATCGCCTCGACAACCGCCCCCTGTGTGGCGGAGAAATGTTCGATAGCATGGTGCAGCGGGGCAATGCCGTGAACCACAATCCCGCCGCCGACGAGGAACATCGCCAGCGTACCCACCACGGACAAACTCTTCATCAGCCACGGGGCCAGCACCAGTAAGCTCTTGCCGATGCCTTTCGCCACCGCGCTCGATTTCGTCTCCAGCCAGTAGCCGATGTCATCCAGCTTCACGATCAATCCCACCAGGCCGTAGACGCCTACCGTTACCAGAAGGGCAATGCCGGAGAGGATCAGCACCTGATTCAGGAGCGGCGCGTCAGAGACAATGCCCAGCGTAATGGCGACAATTTCAGCGGACAGAATAAAGTCGGTGCGGATGGCGCCTTTGACTTTATCACGCTCGAAGGTCTTCGGATCCTGAGCGGCCAGCGCTTCAAGACGCTGCTGACGCATCTCCGGGGTATCGCTCTCCTTGCGCGCACTAAAGGAGTGCAGAACCTTCTCGACGCCCTCAAAGCAGAGAAATGCCCCGCCAATCATTAATAGCGGCGTGATCGCCCACGGAATGAACGCGCTAATAAGCAGCGCCAGCGGCACCAGAATCACCTTATTGAGGAAGGAGCCTTTTGCTACCCCCCACACCACCGGCAGTTCACGGTTGGCCCTCACCCCACTCACCTGCTGGGCGTTCAGCGACAAATCATCTCCCAGCACGCCGGCGGTTTTCTTCGCCGCCAGTTTCCCCATCACCGAAATGTCATCCAGTAAGGTGGCAATATCATCCAGCAATGTTAATAAGCTACTTCCTGCCAAAATCTTAATCCTTCATTTTTTGGTAATTAAGTGAATAGTATGGAGCAAAAGTACAAAGCCGGAAACAGGCTCCTCACGTCAACAAAAAATTCACATCAACTACACAATTAAAGGGCTCGCCAGCGCGATAGTTTTCGCGTTTACTATCAGCGAACTTTTTATTTCGTCGTGAGGGATTATGCGTTTCCGGCAATTGCTACCGCTCATCGGGGCACTCTTTTCGCTGTATATCATCTGGGGTTCAACCTACTTTGTCATTCGCATCGGCGTGGAAAGCTGGCCACCCTTGATGATGGCGGGCATTCGCTTCCTTTCGGCAGGCGTCCTGCTGCTCGCGTTCCTGCTGCTGCGCGGCCACAAGCTTCCCCCGCTGCGTCCGCTGCTGAATGCCGCGCTAATCGGCCTGCTGCTGCTGGCGGTGGGAAATGGGTTTGTAACGATTGCCGAGCACCAGAACGTGCCGTCCGGGATCGCCGCCGTGGTCGTTGCCACCGTGCCGCTCTTTACCCTCTGCTTCAGCCGCCTTTTCGGCATCCGCACCCGCAAGCTGGAATGGCTGGGGATTGGTATCGGACTCGCCGGTATTATTCTGCTCAACAGCGGCGGGAACCTGAGCGGGAATCCGTGGGGCGCAGTGATTATCCTGATAGGCTCCATGAGCTGGGCGTTTGGCTCGGTATACGGTTCACGTATCACGCTCCCCACCGGCATGATGGCCGGCGCAATTGAGATGCTCGCCGCGGGGATTGTTCTGCTGCTCGCCTCGGCGTTGACGGGAGAAAAGCTGACTACACTGCCGGACCTGTCGGGCTTTCTCGCGGTAGGGTATCTGGCGCTGTTTGGCTCAATCATCGCCATTAACGCCTATATGTTCCTGATCCGCAACGTCTCCCCGGCGGTTGCCACCAGCTACGCCTACGTTAACCCGGTGGTGGCCGTACTGCTCGGCACGGGTTTAGGCGGGGAAACGCTCTCTGCCGTTGAATGGCTGGCGTTGGGGATCATTGTGTTTGCCGTCGTGCTGGTCACCCTGGGCAAATATTTGCTGCCAGCAAAACCGGTCGTCACCCCTTGCGAGGCGGAGAAACCGTGAGCAGGTGAATCCCCTGCGTGTCGATCTGCGCGGTCTGACCGCCGCCGCAGATCCACTCTTCCAGCCGTTCCGACAGTTCAACGTCGTTCAGCTTTAATCTGCCTCTCAGCGCACACTCCCAGACGATCAGCACCCGCCAGCCCTGCGCCATCAGCGTGGTCAGATCCCGCCTGTCGCGTTCAACGTTCTTGCCAATCTTATCCAGCCAGAAATCGGTGCGCGTCGCCGGGACTTTAAACAGGTAGCAGTCGTGATGATGCCAGAAACAGCCATGGGTAAAGATGATGCACTGCCAGGCGTCAATGACGAAATCGGGCCGTCCCGCAAGGGCGGCATCCTGCACGCGGAAGTCAAACCCCGCCTGCGTCAGCAGCGCGGCCAGGCGCTTTTCAATGGCGGTGTCACGCGTGCCGATGGCACGCATGTTTTTACTGCGCGTCGCCTTATTGTGAACATCCGTCATTGACGGCCTCACCCTGACGAAGTGCCACCGCCTGTCTGATGCGCGAGGCCAGCAGTTTTGCCACGGCCGCGAACGCCGGCACCACTACCGAGTTGCCAAACTGACGGTACGCCTGGGTGTCCGAAACCGGAATGCGGAAGCGATAACCCTGTGGCGTCTCAAAGCCCATCAACCGGGCGCACTCCCGCGGCGTTAAGCGTCGTGGACGGTGACGCTGGTTTAGCGGATCGTCGAAATCCTTTTCCCCCAGCGCCTTGTCCCAGCCTCTGTCGATAAGGATTTCCGCGCCGTCTTTGTAGTAACGCGCGGAGAGCGTGCGCGTCACGCTGTGCGGATCGTTCGGATCTACCAACCCGAAGCCGAAGCCGTTGCCCTTCGCCTGATGTTTCTTGGCATAGCGGTAGAGGTATTTCCACAGCACCGGGGTGAGGATGAACTTCGCGTCAACGACAGGCTCCAGCAGGTCGGCCACGGTGGGACGGCGCTCGGGGTAGAGTGACGGGATATCCCGCAGGGTGAAATCGCCCTTCAGATTGAGATCGCGGCGGAAACCCACCAGCACGATGCGTTCGCGATGCTGGGGCAGGAAATGTTTACCATCAATGATTTTTGGGTCATCTGCGCCCATGTCCTGGGCATCGGCCACGTCATAACCTAGCTCATCCAGCGTCTGCATGATAATGCGGAAGGTTTTCCCGCCGTCGTGGCTTTTTAAATTCTTAACGTTTTCCAGCACGAAAATGGCCGGGCGACGGGCGTCAATGATACGGGCTACGTCAAAAAACAGCGTTCCCTGGGTATCGCAGGCGAAACCGTGGGCGCGTCCGAGGGCGTTCTTTTTTGAGACGCCGGCCAGCGAGAAAGGCTGGCACGGAAAGCCAGCCAGCAGCACATCATGCGCCGGGATGGTCTGGCGAATATGTTCGGCGGCCTGTTCATCGCTGACACCGCTTTTATGGCTCAGGGTGACATCGCGGATGTCGGCGTTGAAATGATGCGCCTGCGGATCGCAATACCAGTTGGCCTTGTAGGTCCGCACGGCATGTTTGTTCCACTCGCTGGTAAACACGCACTGACCCCCGATAGCTTCAAAGCCGTGTCGAATGCCGCCGATACCGGCGAACAGATCGATAAAGCGGAAGGCATAGTTCGGGTGCACAGCGGAAGGTCGCGGAAGCAGGTTTTGCAGATAACGAAACTCGCCTTCACTCAGGCGTCGCCCTGCCCGCTCGCTGGTCACCAGCCGTTTAAGAATGGCCGGGCTCCAGTGGTTCTCACCGTGCGCCACCAGCAGATTGGCCAGCGTTTTAGCATCATAGATATCCAACAGCTGACGCAGTAACGCCTGCACCGTTGCCGTTGATTTCTCAGCCTGCTCAGGCGCGGGCTCAGTCACTGATCGTTTTTCCTGCATTCTTTTAACCGGAGAATAAAGACTGGAGACAGATTACCACAGTTCATTCATGCAAACTGCGACGGAAGCGGTTCATCACCTGGCTATCCAGCCCGATGCAGTCGCCGTGCAATTCGGCGCTGAGTTTCGCCATAAACTGGATCAGGAAATCAGCGTTGTGCCGTGCCAGCTCGCGGCCCATTTCCGTTTGCATGGTATCAGGCAGTCGCAGCAGTTTGGTCTGAAAATGGTCGAGAGCAAATGCCCGATCATCAAGCGTACGCGCATCGGCAAAGGGATCGTCTGCGTCAAACAGCGCCACGCCCAGTGCGCCCGAGACGGCAAAGACGCGCGCGAGGCCGATAGCCCCTAGTGCTTCCAGCCGGTCAGCATCCTGGACTATTTTCGCTTCCACGCTCTGCGGCGCGATCCCGGCGCTGAAGCTGTGCGCCTCAATGGCATGTGCAACGCCTGCATAGTGCTCTGAGGGGAAGTCCGGGAAATGGCGCTGCAGAATGTCGCGGGTTTTGCGCGCGGCCAGTTGCGATGACTGGCTGCGTTCGGGATGGTTTTTCGGCAGGCTAACGATATCGTGAAAATAGCAGGCGGTCAGGACCACCAGCGGATCGGCGGTCTGGCGAGACATGATTTTTTGCGCCGTTTTCCAGACGCGACGAAAGTGCGAAATATCATGCGCAGCATCGTCAGAGGTGTGGTTTGCGTCGAGCCAGCGCTCAAAACGCTGCTGCCACTGCGTCAGTTCCATCGTGATGCCCTGTCGTGAAATATGAGCCTGAACTATAACACATACAAATTAAATGAATTAATAAATAGAAGCTCGAAATACTTAATAATAATTACACCATATTAAATCAAGAAATTAATTCATAAGAAAAATAAAGAGATCGATAGAAATATTTTGCAATATTTAAACGGATTTAATTACATTTATTTTTGAAACTAAAGCTCAATAGCTGGAATAGTATCGACGCTGTAATTGCGGAGAGTGATTACATATATTCATATAAATTATCTTTCAAGGGAATATATAATGAAAAGAAAAGTTCTGGCTATTCTTGTACCCGCATTATTAATGGCTGGCGCAGCAAATGCGGCTGAGGTTTATAACAACAACGGCAATAAACTTGATCTGTACGGCAAAGTTGATGGTCTGCACTACTTCTCTGACGACACGGGTTCCGATGGCGACATGAGCTACGTTCGTCTGGGCTTCAAAGGCGAAACGCAAATCAACGACCAACTCACTGGTTATGGTCAGTGGGAATATAACATTCAGGCCAACAATACTGAGAAATCAAGCAACCAGTCCTGGACTCGTCTTGGTTTCGCCGGTCTGAAATTCGGTGAATACGGTTCATTCGACTATGGTCGTAACTACGGCGTGGTTTACGACGTTGAAGGCTGGACCGATATGCTGCCTGAATTCGGCGGCGATACCTACACCTATACCGACAACTTTATGACCGGTCGTGCAAACGGCGTGGCGACATACCGCAACAACGGTTTCTTTGGCCTGGCTGACGGCCTGAATTTCGCTGTTCAGTATCAGGGTAATAATGAAAGCGCGTCTAACGATCAGGAAGGTACCAACAACGGTCGTGATGTGCGCAAGCAGAACGGTGATGGCTGGGGTGTTTCAACTTCCTACGATTTCGGTATGGGCTTCAATGCCGCTGCGGCATATGCCTCATCTGATCGTACCAACGACCAGGTGACCAAAACAACTGCTGGCGGTGATAAGGCTGACGTCTGGACTGTAGGCCTGAAATACGATGCCAACAATATTTATCTGGCGACCATGTATGCGGAAACCCGCAATATGACGCCTTACGGCGATTTTGCTGTAGCAAACAAAACCCAGAACTTTGAAGTTACCGCACAATATCAGTTTGATTTCGGCCTGCGCCCTGCAGTCTCTTTCCTGATGTCTAAAGGTAAGGATCTGAATTCGTTCTACGGTAACGATAAAGATCTGGTGAAATATGCGGATGTGGGTGCAACCTATTATTTCAACAAAAACATGTCCACCTATGTTGACTACAAAATCAACCTGCTGGATGAAGATGACGATTTCTACGCGGCGAATGGCATCAGCACCGATGACATCGTAGCGCTGGGTCTGGTCTACCAGTTCTAACCCCCCCAAAAACACCAAAGGCCGCAATCGCGGCCTTTTTTCTTTCTGAAGATCTTACGGCGCTTCCTGCAGCGCCACGCGGATAAACCCGTTATTCTGCGCCAGCAGCTCATGGGCTTTCCACGCATCCAGCCCTGTCAGCACCATCAGTACCGCCGTTTTACAGTGGTGGTTACAGGCTTCCAGCGCCGCTTTTGCCTGCGCCCGGGTGCATCCCCCCGCTTCCATCACAATGGCGATTTGCCGTTCCGCCCAGTGAGTATTGCTTGCCTCAAGATCCACGCGCAGGTTGCTGTAAACGCGCCCGGTACGAACGGCCAGCCCGGTGGCGATCATCAAGAGGATCATTTTTTGCGCAATCCCGGCTTTGGTGTTGAGATAACCTGCCACAACGTCAGGCCCCAACTCTGGCGCGATGACCATGCTCGCCAGCTGAGCGGCTTCACTTTGCGCATCATCTGTAATGATGGCCACCGGCGAACCCAGCGACCAGGCATGCCGCATGGCGCCCCAGACCCACGGCGTTTTTCCGCTGACGCTCACCGCCAGCATCATATCGTGTTCACCAAAGTTGATGGCCTGCAGGTCGGCTACACCGCGCTCGTAACTCCCTTCCCCCTCTTGCGGCGTCACGGCAATCACCGGGGTTTTGCCCGGCGCATAGTCATCGGCGACCTGTTGCGCGACGCAGCCCGACGGCCCCGCGCCGACAATCACCAGACGCCCCCCATGGCTCAGGGTCGCGGCGGCGTTATCCACCACACGGGCAATAATGGGTAAAAAAGGGGTGATTGCAGCGGAGATAAGTGCATCATCCTGGTGAATGACTTTCAGCATGTCCAGCGTGGACAATCTATCAATATTCATCGTGCTGGCGTGCCGTCTTTCCTTGACCGAACCGGTAAGCATAATGCTCATAAACAGCCTCCTTATTATGAGTACCCACACACTATAAAGTGTTTTATATAGATGACCTGCGAGGGGGGTCACGAAAAGAGGACCCAATCCTCGCTTTTACATGGCTTTAAGAAAAGCGCGTCATCGGCGATAATTACCCCCTTTCTTTATCATCGCGGAGTGTTGATGAGCGATTTGCAGCCTTTCCTTCCGACGCGCAAGCGCCCCATGAAACTCAATACACTGGTCACGCTGATGGTGTGCGCGATTATCGGTTCAGTCCTGCTGGTGGTCTTTGCGCTCTATTCGGTGCAGATCACCCGGGCAACACGCGATGATGTCAAAGACACCGCGCTCGGCATTGCCCGCACCCTCGCCGATAGCCCCGAGATCCAGCGCGGCCTGATGCAGGCACCGCAGGAGAATATTATTCAGCCCATCGCCCAGGCGGTGACGAAACGAAACGATCTGCTGTTCACCGTGGTCACCGATATGCGCGGGATCCGCTATTCACACCCGAACGAGGCGCTGCTGGGGCTGCATTTTATCGGCGATGATTTGAACCCGGCTCTGGAAGGCAAAGAGAACGTCTCCGTTAACCGTGGCGCCCTCGCCGAAGCGCTTCGCGTTTTCACCCCGGTTTACGACAGCCAGCACGAACAGATCGGAGTGGTCGTGGTCGGTATCTCCCTCAAAAAAGTGGAAGATCAGATTTCCCGTGGGCGGCTCAACGCCGTCTGGACCATTTTGTTCAGTATTTTTATGAGTTCTATGGCGATTTGGGGCCTGGTGCGGGTCCTGAAACGCATCCTGTTCGGACTCGAACCTTACGAAATATCCGCCCTGTTTGAACAGCGCCAGGCGATGCTGCAGTCGCTGCGGGAAGGGGTGCTGGCGGTCGATATTCACGGGCGCGTGACGATGATCAACCACGCCGCCAGAGAGATACTCCTCCTGCCCTCCGGCAAGCAGAGCGAAAACGCCAGCGCTCCCCTGCTGGCCAGCCTGCGGGACGTGTCAAAAACGGGCGTTGCGCGACAGGATCAGGAGATCAGCTGCAACGGGCGGCTGCTGCTGTGCAACATGGTGCCGGTGAAAAGCCAGGATCGGGTGATAGGCGCCATCACCACCTTCCGCGATAAAACCGAGATCAGCCAGCTGATGCAGCGTATCGACGGTATGGTTAATTACGTCGACGCCCTGCGCGCCCATACGCACGAGTTTATGAACAAGCTGCATGTGATCCTGGGTCTGCTGAACATTAAGCGCTACGACAAGCTTGAAGAGTACATCCTCCAGACGGCGCATAATTATCAGACCGACATTGGCACCATCCAGAGCAAGGTGAAATCCCCGGTGATTGCCGGGTTCCTGCTGGGTAAAATCAACCGGGCGAAAGAGGCCGGGATCACCCTCACCCTCGCAGAGGAATGCCAGATACCGGATACCGCCAACGAAGAGCAGGTCGCGGTGCTGGTCACCGTGCTCGGTAACTTAATTGAAAACGCGCTGGACGCGATGGAAGGCCAGCCGGAAGGTGAGATCACCCTGCTGCTGCACTATCAGAACGGCTGGCTCAGCTGCGAAGTCAGCGATGACGGTCCGGGTATTGATCCCGACCAGCTGGAGACTATTTTTACTAAAGGCTTCTCAACAAAAGGTGAAAACCGCGGCGTTGGGCTGTTCCTTGCCCGTCAGCAAATTCAGAACCTCGGCGGGGACATTACCGTCGAATCTGAACCTGGCGTATTTACCCAATTTTTTGTTCACATCCCCTGGGATAGCGAGAGGAATATCGCGTGATAAATGTATTAATTGTCGATGATGACGCCATGGTAGCCGACCTCAACCGTCTGTACGTCAACCGTGTTGAAGGCTTTAGCTGCTGCGGTGTCGCCTCCACGCTGAACCAGGCCGAGGCCGTGATTAACGACCCGAATCAGCCGGTGGATCTGGTGCTGCTGGATGTCTATATGCAGCAGGATAACGGGCTGGATCTGCTGCCGGTTATCCGCGCATCCGGTCGTCCGATTGATGTCATAATGATCTCCTCGGCTGCCGATGCCGCGACCATTCAGACCTCTATCCACTACGGCGTGGTGGATTATCTGATTAAACCGTTCCAGTTCCCGCGCTTTGAAGAGGCGCTGAACAGCTGGAAGGCAAAGCACAGCCTGATGGGCTCGCACCAGTATTATGAGCAGGCGGACGTTGACCGGCTGATCCACGGCGGGGCGCCGGAACTGGCGGATAACAAAAAGCTGCCGAAAGGGTTAACGCCGCAGACGCTGCGTACCATCTGCCAGTGGATTGACGCCCATCCGGAAACCGAGTTTTCCACCGATGACCTGGCAAGCGCCGTGAATATCTCCCGCGTCTCCTGCCGTAAGTACCTGATATGGCTGGCGCAGATCAATATCCTGTTCACCAGCATTCACTACGGCGCCACCGGGCGTCCGGTGTATCGTTATCGTCTCCAGCCGGAGCAGACGGGCCTGCTCAAGCAGTACTGTCAGTAACGCGGTAGTCGTTATCCAGCAGGGTAAAACGGAAGTGGTGCGCTGAAGAGAGCACCACTTCTTTTGTTTTGGTGACAAAAATAGCTTCAATATCGGGGCGCGAGCGCAGGGCCGCACAGCCCTTCTCCACGCCCATGCCATACATCAGCGTGGTCCAGATATCGCCATCAATGGAATCTGTCGAAATGATGGTCACACTGTCCAGTTCGTTATCCAGCGGGTATCCGCTGCGCGGATCGAGAATGTGGTGATAGCGTTTGCCGTTTTGTTCAAAGTAGCGTTCATAAGTGCCGGACGTCACCACGGAGCGGTTCTCTACCGTCATGGCGCCGATCAGTTCATCACCGGCAAACGGTTTTTTGAGCCCTACGCTCCAGCCCCCTTCCGGCGAGCCTAACGTCTGGATATTCCCCCCGAGGTTGATCAGCCCGAGTTCAGCGCCCTCTTTGCGCAGGTAATCCCGCACCCTGTCGGCGATATAGCCTTTGGCGATGGCCCCGAGGTCGATCTCCATGCCTGCCCGGGTCAGGAACACGCTGCTGCTGGCGTCATCCAGTACCACATCCTCAGGACGGGTAATCGTAAGCAGGGTCGCAATCTCATCGGCTGGCGGTACGCTGTCGCCGCGAAACCCGATTTTCCAGCGCTTCACCAGCGGGCCGATGGCCAGGTTAAACGCACTGTCTTTAAGGAGGCTTGCCGCTTTCGCGCAGCGAATCAGCTCAAACACCGGACGGCTGACGCTGACCGGATGCTGCCCCGCAGCATGGTTGATATCCATCACCTGCGAGTGGGCACGGTTGACGGTGAGCAGGTCTTCGTACTGTTTGATCAGGCGAAACACGCGGGATGCGAGGGCTTCGTCATGGGAGAAGAGTTTCAGGAGGATGGGAGAGCCCATCTGGACGGCGGAGTAACTGTAGACGCGGGTGTCATCAGGCATGGCATGTCTCCTCAGATATCGCCCCGGCCAGCACCGCGCCGCCGGGGAGAGTGCCGGATGCGCGCATCCGGCTTACAGAACAGGAGCCTTACATTCTTTTCGAACGCATCGCCGCCTGATGTCCGGCAAGGGTACCAAAAATAATGATATCTGCCACCGCGTTACCGCCGATACGGTTACCGCCGTGGATCCCGCCAACCACTTCACCGGCGGCAAACGCCCCTGGCAGCACGTTGTGGTTGCTGTCCAGCACGCAGGTATCGGTGTTGATGGTCACGCCGCCCATGGTGTGGTGCACGCCCGGCGCAATCTGAATGGCGTAGAACGGCCCTTCGTTGATCGGCGCACGCAGCGCGGTGGTACGGCCAAAGTCGTCATCGTGCTGTTTTTCCACGAAGCCGTTGTAACGCTCCAGAGTGGCCAGGAACGCGTGGTAATCCATTCCCAGCGCCTCTGCCAGGGCTTTTGGCGAGCTGGCGCTGGTCACGAAACCTTTGGCAATGTACTCATCCGCGGCTTTGTTTTTGGCACGAACATGCTCGTCAAAGACGATGTAAGCGTATTTCTCCGGCAGCGCGATGATCTGCGCCGAGACTTTATCGCGGGTTTCCATCTCATTGAAGAAACGGTTCCCCTGCTGGTTCACCAGAATCGCCCCGCCCCCGCGGATGGATTCGGAAATCAGATACGAGGTTTTCTGCTCAACGGTCGGGTGGATCTGGATCTCGCCCATATCCACCGTGCCGGCACCGATACGCTCCAGCAGCGCGATACCGCCACCGGTCGCCCCTTTGTGGTTGGTGGTCACGAAACCTTCGAGGTCCGGACGGTATTTCACCACCATCTGGCTGTTGGCGCTGAAGCCGCCGGTGGCGACAATCACGCTTTTGGTAGCCACGCTGATCGTTTCGTTCTCTTCGGTGGTCAGACGCACGCCGGTCACTTCGCCGTTCTCGAAAATAATGTCGCTGACGGAGGTATCGAGCATCACTTCGATGTTGCGTTTGTTGACGTTACGCACCAGGCCGCTGATCAGGTAGCCGCCGACCGCAGAACCGTCTTTTGGACGGTGGGTACGGTCAATGCTCATCCCACCGGTGGTGGTGATGTCGTTGAGCATAATGCCGCGGGTTGCCAGCCACTCAATCGCCTGTGGCGCATTCTCCACGAAGCGGCGCAGCAGTTCAGGGTTGTTCTTGTTACCGCCCCCTTTCAGGCTCTCCTGGTAGAACAGCTCTTTGCTGTCCTGAATGCCTTTCACCCGCTGGAAGCGCGTCTCTGCGGCGTTCATCCCGGCAGAGGCTTTAATGGTGTTCCCGCCGATGGTGGGCATTTTCTCGACGATCAGCACGCTCGCCCCTTCGTCATGGGCCTGGATGGCTGCGGCCAGACCGGCACCGCCGCTCCCAACCACCACCACATCCACGCTGCGGGTCTCATTCGGGTCGACACCCTCTTCTGCTGCCCGCGCTTTGCTGGATTTCAGCATCGCTTTAGAGACCGCTTTTTTCACCGCCTCGCTCTGGCTGGTGGCACCAGTGATGGCGTCCACGTGCGGGGTATTGGCATCCAGAATGCGGGAACGAATCTCTTCAAAGCTGGTGACAAACTCAACGTCGTCACCCGGGCCAGAGGCCAGCTCAATATCGGCGATGCGATCGGTTTCCAGGCTGACGTTTATCACCAGCTCGTTCGCCTCGTCCTGCACCTTCTCGGTGAACGTGCCCGGTTTGAATTTCGATTCGCCCATGCTCATGTCGCGGATCATCGCTTCCACCAGCGAGAAACGCCACAGCGGTTCAGGAATGCTCAGCGCCTCGCGTTTGGTGCTGTCCATAAACAGCTCCAGGGTTTCCCCGGCCGCGATGCGGTCAGTCCAGTCCGGGTAAGCAATGGTGGCGCGGCCAACGGCGATCAGATCGTAACCGTGGTCCAGCGCTTCACAGGCATCGGCAGCATTCACCACGCCGCCCACGCCCATGACCGGGATCTGCGCCAGGGTTTCAGAACGCATGGCGCAGTATTTTTCGATAAGCGGCGTCGGGTCCTGGGTATCTACGATGGAAGGACGCAGGGTGGCGCCCACGGAGAAGTGCAGGTAGTCCACACCGCGCGCCGCCAGTTTTTCCAGCAGGTACATGGTGTCTTCAAAGCGGATCCCTGGGACTTCCAGCTCTTCAGGGGAGAAACGGTAACCAATAATGAACGCATCGTCCGCGTACTGGCGCACCATTTTGTGGGTAATGTCCAGTACCGCCAGCGGGAATCTGGCGCGGTTGTCGCGGCTGCCGCCCCACTCGTCGTCGCGCTGGTTAGAGTTTGGCGAGTAGAACTGCTGAATCAGATAGGTGTTTGCCCCGTGAATTTCCACGCCGTCGAAACCGGCCTGGATGGCGCGGCGCACTGCTTCACCAAACTTGCCGATCATGCCTTCCACTTCTTCAGTGGTCAGCGCAACCGGTGTGGCCGCACCGTCACGCGGCGCAGCGACGGCGCTTGGGCCCACCGGCGTGCGGCCACCGATCAGTTTCGGGTCAACCATACGGCCGCCGTGGTAGATCTGCAGCAGGGCTTTCGAACCTTTGGATTTAATCGCCTCGGCGATTTTCGCCAGCCCGGCGATTTTCTCGTCGTTATCGATGCCAATCGCGCCCGGGAAAGCGAGACCGAGATCGTCGACGAAGCAGCACTCCACAATAATGGTCCCAATGCTGCCGGAACGGGCCCGGTAGTACTCCACCAGCTCGCTGGTGACCGTGCCGTCGTAATAGCCGGTACAGGTGGTCATTGGTGCCATTAACAAACGGTTTTTCAGTTCAGTACCATTCGGTAATGTGAAGGGAGTCAGAATGCGTTCGTTAGTGCTCATAATAGAAACTCCAAACTTTTAAAAATTAAGAATTCGTTATCGGATTGGTTTTTTATTTCGTCGTTATTTGCCGATGTCATGATATTAATATAATGATTTTTTTAGTTTCTAAAGCTATTACGTTAGTTAATAAACTATTTAATCCCTTCGATAACATTAATAACACATTGGTGTTAGCGATTGTGATTCAGGTATTCACATTAATTTAAAATCCGTTAAATTTTTAAAGGTAAGACCATTTCACCAGTAACAATAAAAATCTATGTTTTTCAACAAAATACCAAATTACCCACTGCGCAATTGTTACAGGATTGATAAAAGCACTTAAGAAATTACCTAATACCCACATACGCCTGAGTGGTTATTAATAAAAGCACAAAAATAACGCTGCAATTCTCTTTTTTTGATCGCGATCAATAGTTATGGCATCCAAAAGCGCAATATAAAAACATCATCAATTTTTAATTTAGCGCAATCAAAAATGCGTTAAATCGCTATTACTGAAAATACAAAACCGCACCTTTAATAACTAAAAAAAGCAAAGAAACTTAAGAAAGCGAATTTGTCTTTTCACTGCGACCGAATTCTTGACAACTTAAGACGTGAAACTATGAATACAAAAACTGCTGTAACGCCCCCTGTGGCGAATCAGGCATCAAATGGAAAAGCAAAACGACTGCTGATGATGGCACTGCCCGTCATTGTCGCCGTACTGCTGCTGTTTGTTCCGGTACCGGAAGGACTGCCGCCTTACGCGTGGCACTACTTCGCTATCTTTGTTGGCGTGATCGTCGGCCTGATCTTCGAACCCCTGCCGGGCGCGGTGATCGGCCTGACCGGCGTCGTGGCGATTGCGCTCTGCAGCCAGTGGGTGCTGTTCAGCCCCGATCAGCTGGCCGACCCGAAATTCAAGCTGGCTGGCGCCTCCTTTAAATGGGCGGTGAGCGGGTTTGGTAACTCGACCGTCTGGCTGATTTTCGGTGCCTTTATGTTTGCCGCAGGCTACGACAAAACCCGCTTCGGTCGCCGTCTGGCGCTGATTCTGGTGAAGTATCTCGGCCGTCGCAGCCTGACGCTCGGTTACGCCATTACCTTCGCGGACCTGCTGCTGGCACCGTTTACCCCGTCCAACACCGCGCGCAGCGGCGGGACCATCTACCCGATCATCGCTAACCTGCCGCCGCTGTACGGTTCAAAACCGAACGACCCAAGCGCGCGTAAAATTGGTTCGTACCTGATGTGGGTAGCCATCACCGCGGCCTGTATCACCAGTTCAATGTTCCTCTCCGCCCTTGCGCCGAACCTGCTGGCGCTGGCGCTGGTGAAAAGTACAGTGGGGATTGATATCTCCTGGGGGACCTGGTTCCTGGCCTTCCTGCCGCTGGGCATCCTGCTGATTCTGACCATGCCGCTGCTGGCCTACTGGTTCTACCCACCTGAAGTCAAAGTGAATAATGAAGTGCCGCTGTGGGCGACCCGCGAGCTGGAAAAACTGGGCAAACTGTCCCGCAATGAAATTCTGCTGCTGGTGTTCGTCTGCTGTGCCCTGCTGATGTGGATCTTCGCTGCCGCGTGGATTGAACCGGCGATGGCCGCCCTGCTCATCGTGGGTCTGATGTTATGGACCGGTGTGCTGGAGTGGAACGATATCACCGGTAATAAAGCCGCATGGAACACCTTCGTCTGGTTCGCCACCCTGGTGGCGCTGGCGGACGGCCTCTCCTCGACCGGCTTTATCAGCTGGCTGGGTAAAGAAGGCGGTCTGCTGATGAGCGGTATCTCGCCGGGCGTTGCCACCATCGTGCTGCTGCTTGCGTTCTACCTGCTGCACTACCTGTTTGCCAGCACCACCGCGCATACCACGGCGCTGCTGCCAGCGATGCTGACCATCGCCTCCACCATTCCGGGGATGAATATGGAAGTTTTCGTTCTGCTGATGGTGACCTCACTGGGCGTGATGGGGATCATCACCCCGTACGGTACGGGTCCAAGCCCGATTTACTACGGTAGCGGCTACCTGCCAACCAAAGACTACTGGCGCCTCGGCACGATCTTCGGTGCCATCTTCCTGGCGGCCCTGCTGCTGATTGGTTATCCGTGGATGTCCATGATGTTCTGATTCCTGACCGCCGGACGTTTCCTCCGGCGGTTTTATTTTTGTGGAGCAATACTATGTCGAATAAACCGTTTATTTATCAGAACCCCTTCCCGCTTTCCCATGACGACACCGAATACTATCTGTTGACCAAAGAGCACGTCTCCGTTGCCGAATTCGACGGTCAGGAGGTCCTGAAGGTCGAGCCTGAAGCGCTGACCCTGCTGGCACAGCAGGCATTCCACGATGCAGCCTTTATGCTGCGCCCATCGCACCAGAAGCAGGTTGCCGCCATCCTTAACGATCCGGAAGCCAGCCAGAACGACAAATACGTCGCCCTGCAGTTCCTGCGCAACTCTGAAATCGCAGCCAAAGGCGTGCTGCCAACCTGTCAGGATACCGGCACGGCAATCATCATGGGTAAAAAAGGCCAGCGCGTCTGGACCGGCGGCGGGGATGAAGCCGCGCTAAGCCAGGGCGTCTACAACACCTACATCGAAGATAACCTGCGTTACTCCCAGAACGCCGCGCTGGATATGTATAAAGAGGTGAACACCGGCACCAACCTGCCGGCACAGATCGATCTCTACAGCGTCGACGGCGACGAGTACAAATTCCTCTGCATGGCGAAAGGCGGCGGCTCGGCCAACAAAACCTACCTCTACCAGGAAACCAAAGCGCTGATCACCCCGGCGAAGCTGAAAAACTATCTGGTGGACAAAATGCGTACCCTCGGTACCGCAGCCTGCCCGCCGTACCATATCGCGTTTGTGATCGGTGGTACCTCGGCGGAAGCGACGCTGAAAACCGTCAAGCTGGCTTCCACCCGCTACTACGACGCGCTGCCCACCGAAGGGAACGAACACGGACAGGCATTCCGCGACGTGCAACTTGAACAGGAACTGCTGCAGGAAGCGCAGAACCTCGGCCTCGGCGCGCAGTTTGGCGGCAAGTACTTCGCCCACGATATCCGCGTGATCCGCCTGCCGCGCCACGGTGCCTCCTGCCCGATCGGCATGGGCGTCTCCTGCTCCGCAGACCGCAACATCAAAGCCAAAATCAACCGCGACGGGATCTGGATTGAAAAACTGGAACACAACCCGGGCCAGTATATTCCTGAATCGCTGCGCCAGCAGGGCGAAGGCGACGTGGTCAGCATCAACCTGAACAAGCCGATGAACGAGATCCTGGCGCAGCTCTCCGCGCACCCGGTCTCTACCCGCCTGTCGCTGAACGGCACCATCATCGTGGCGCGCGACATTGCACACGCGAAGCTGAAAGAGCTGCTCGACAACGGCGAAGAACTGCCGCAGTACGTCAAGGATCATCCGATTTACTACGCAGGCCCGGCCAAAACGCCGGAAGGTTATGCCTCCGGCTCACTCGGCCCGACCACCGCAGGGCGTATGGACTCGTATGTCGATTTGCTGCAGTCCCACGGAGCGAGCATGATCATGCTGGCGAAAGGTAACCGCAGCCAGCAGGTGACCGATGCCTGTCATAAACACGGCGGCTTCTACCTGGGCAGCATCGGTGGCCCGGCGGCGGTGCTGGCGCAAAACAGCATCAAGAGCCTGGAATGCGTGGCGTATCCGGAGCTGGGCATGGAAGCCATCTGGAAAATCGAAGTGGAAAACTTCCCGGCGTTTATCCTGGTGGATGACAAAGGCAACGATTTCTTCCAGCAGATCCAGAATAAACAGTGCAAAGGCTGTTCACAGCGCTGAGTCGCATCAGCCCGGCAGGCGCCTCGCCGCCGGGCTTTTTCAGGCTTGCGTCTGTTCACAAAACAGAGAACCGACGGCGTCAGCCGTGCCAGGTGAATAAATCATCAATACAATGTTAAGTCATTGTTAAATAAATAACACTCGCTGCCCCCATCCTGATTAATGCAGCAAACGCATCAGATGATGTGTTTATTGCGCTTATAAAATTCCCCTCACTGATCCAGTTTTCAGAAACAGACGGACAACACGTCAATAATAAACTGGAGACGACCATGATTTCCTCAACCCCACCTGCAACCGTTCGTGCACGAGCGGGCGCGATACTTCGCGTCACCTCGGGCAATTTCCTCGAGCAATTCGACTTCTTCCTGTTCGGGTTCTACGCCACCTATATCGCCCATACCTTCTTCCCGGCGAGCAGTGAATTCGCGTCGCTGATGATGACCTTCGCCGTCTTCGGCGCGGGCTTCTTAATGCGCCCCATCGGCGCAATTGTCCTCGGGGCTTACATCGACAAGGTTGGTCGCCGCAAAGGGTTGATCACCACCCTGTCGATTATGGCGGCCGGCACCTTCCTGATTGTGCTGATCCCCTCTTATGAAAGCATCGGCCTGTGGGCGCCGCTGCTGGTGCTGGTGGGACGTCTGCTGCAGGGCTTTTCCGCCGGGGCGGAGCTTGGCGGGGTGTCGGTCTATCTGGCGGAAATTGCCACGCCGGGCCGCAAGGGCTTCTTTACCAGCTGGCAATCCGGCAGTCAGCAGGTGGCAATTATGGTGGCCGCCGCAATGGGCTTTGCGCTGAACGCGGTGCTGGAAGAGAGCGCCATTCGCGAATGGGGCTGGCGCATCCCGTTCCTGTTCGGCTGTCTGATTGTGCCGTTTATCTTCTTCCTGCGCCGCAAGCTGGAAGAGACCGAGGAGTTCCGCGCACGCCGTCACACGCTGGCGATGCGTCAGGTCTTTACCACCCTGCTGGCGAACTGGCCGGTCGTGGTCGCGGGCATGCTGATGGTGGCCATGACCACCACCGCGTTCTACCTGATCACCGTCTACGCGCCCACCTTCGGTAAAAAAGTGTTAATGCTCAGCGCCTCAGACAGCCTGCTGGTGACGCTGCTGGTGGCGATCTCGAACTTTATCTGGCTGCCGGTGGGCGGTGCGCTGTCGGACCGCTTCGGCCGCAAACCAGTACTGATTGCCATGACCCTGCTGGCGCTGGCGACCAGCTATCCGGCCCTGACGCTGCTGGCGCAGGCCCCGAGCTTCTCCATGATGCTGAGCGTGCTGCTGTGGCTCTCCTTCCTTTATGGCCTCTACAACGGCGCGATGATCCCGGCGCTGACGGAGATCATGCCGGTCGAGGTGCGTGTCGCCGGTTTCTCACTGGCGTACAGCCTTGCTACGGCGATCTTCGGCGGCTTTACCCCGGTCATTTCGACGGCCCTGATTGAGTACACCGGCGATAAAGCCTCACCGGGCTACTGGATGAGCTTCGCGGCGATTTGCGCGCTGCTGGCAACGCTTTATCTCTACCGTCGCAGCGCCATGAGCCTGCAAGTTCAGCGAGGATAATATGCGCACATTCTTACGTTCAGGACTGACCGGGCTGGTATTGCTGGCCACCAGCGCAGGCGCGCTGGCTCAGGAGGTGACGGTTATGATTTCGGGCGGTTTTAAGGCCGCGCTGGAAAAACTCGCCCCCGGGTATGAAGCCCGGACGGGTGACCATATCGTGCTGATCCCGGGGCCGTCGATGGGACAGACGCCGCAGGCGATCCCCAACCGGCTGGCACGCGGTGAAAAAGCGGACGTGGTGATCATGGTCGGCGATGCGCTGGAGCATCTGGCGAAAGACCGGATGGTCAACGCCGATTCACGGGTGGAGCTGGCGGATTCGCCCATCGGCATGGTGGTGAAAGCCGGGTCACCCGTGCCGGATATCGCCACGGACAGTGCGCTAAAACAGACCCTGCTTGCGGCCAGCGCCATCGCCTACTCAGACAGCGCCAGCGGCCGGTATGTGCAAAGTCAGCTGTTCAAAAAGCTGGGGATTGACGCCCAGGTGGCGGGAAAAGCGCACAAGGTAGAGCGGATCCCGGTTGCCTCTGAAGTGGCGAAAGGGAAATACGCCGTGGGGTTCCAGCAGGTCAGCGAACTGTTGCCCGTGCCCGGCGTGACCTTTGTCGGCAAACTGCCGGATAACCTGCAGTACATCACCCGTTTTGCCGGAGCGGTCACCGCCCACGCGGAGCACCCTGCCGCGGGGAAAGCCCTGCTGGATTACCTCGCGTCGCCGCAGGCGCAGGAGACCATCACCGCCACCGGGATGCTCCCCGTCGCTACGCCGCGCGGTAACGGGCAATAATCAGCGTTTCCAGCTCGGCGGCAATCCACGACTGAATCCGCCCGCTGCGCCGAATCAGCCCGACAGTGCGTTTGACTTCGGGCTCGGTCAGCGGGACAGAGGTCAGTACAGCATGCTCAGAGTGAGGCATTGACATGGCGGGGACGGCAGCAATGCCTATCCCCGCCTCGACCATTCCCAGCATGGTTGTCACGTGGCGCGTCTCGCAAATGCCCGGACGCTCGGGCTTAATATGGCCGAGCATCTGATCGAGCAAATTGCGGTTCCCCGACGTGATATCCAGGCTGATGTAATCCTGCTGATAAAATGCCTCCCAGGTCAGACTCTTGCGCCCTGCAAGCGGATGATCGCGACGGCACGCGGCGACATACACATCCTCCACCAGCGGCATAAAGGTGATATCCGGCTGCAGGCTTCTGGCAAAGCAGATGCCAAAGTCCGCCTGGCCGCTGGCCACCGCCTCAATGACGTTGCCCGCGCTGCTGTCGATAAGCCTGATGCGCACGCGCGGATAGCGGCTGTGAAACTGACGGATCACCTCCGGCATAAAATGGCAGGCCGCCGACGGCACGGTGGCGACGGTGACAAGCCCGGTGCGCTCCTCGCTCACCTTGTCGATATCCGCCAGCATCGACTCCACGTTTTCCAGAAGTTGCCCGCAGCGATCGGCAAAGGTTTGCCCGAAGAGGGTCAGCGTTACGCGCCGGGTGGTTCTGTCGAACAGCTTCGCGCCGACGGCCGCCTCCAGCTTCTCAATGCGGCGGCTTAAGGCGGACTGGGAGAGACAGATAGACTCCGCGGCGATGCGGAAGTTACCGTACTCCACCAGAGCTCTGAAGGCGTAAAGATCGTTGAGGTCGAAATTGACGGGCATTTTTCTGGCAATCCTTAGCGCTTTCTGGAAACTCGGACATTCATAATAGCGACTTATGAATCAGCGGCAACCTCTGCCGCTGATGTGTGTCCGCAAAGCGCTACACGAGGCTGTGGGCCTCGCTATGCGACGACGCCACCGCATCCACCAGCGCCATCTCTTCGCGGCTCAGCAGCATCTCAATATTCACCAGAATAATCATTCGGCTGTCGAGCACGCCGAGCCCAAGCAGGTAGCGGCCAGAGAGCACCGAGGCCACGTCCGGGGTCGGCTTGATGTTATCCACATCTATCGACAGCACGTCTGCCACACCGTCAACCACGATACCCACCACACGATCGTTCAGATTGAGCACGATAACCACCGTTTTGTCGTCCTGCGACGGATCGGGCAGATCGAAGCGTACGCGCAGATCGACAATCGGTACAATCACGCCGCGCAGGTTGGTCACGCCGGTGATAAAGTTCGGCGCGTTCGGTATACGCGTCAGGCGATCGCATCCGCGGATCTCCTGCACTTTAAGGATATCAATGCCGTACTCTTCATCGCCCAGGCGGAATACCAGGTACTCCTGCGCAATGGCGTCGGGTACGGCGGGTTTACTCGCGGTTGCTACTGTCATGCGTTTACCCCCTCCCTCTGGGGTTGTGGAGCGTTGAGCGTTGAGAGCTCAACCACATCAAGGATCAGCGCCACGCTGCCATCACCGAGGATGGTCGCTGCAGAGACGCCAGGCACTTTGCGGTAGTTATGTTCAAGGTTTTTGACCACCACCTGCTGCTGGCCGATAAGCTGGTCGACCCACAGCGCGTAGCGGCAGCCCGCGCTTTGCACGATGACCACAATGCCATCGTCGGCCGGAGCCTCGCCCGCGACCGAGAGACGCTGGCGCAGCAGCACCAGCGGCAGATATTCGCCGCGCACCTGCAGCAGGCGCTCTTCGCCGACAAAACGGCACAGCATCTCGTCGGTCGGTCGCAGCGACTCCATCACCGCGCCCAGCGGCAGGACGTAAATCTCCTCCCCCACCTTCACCAGCATGCCGTCAAGGATGGCCAGGGTCAGCGGCAGGATAATGCGGATAGTGGTCCCGGCTCCCGGCGTGGAGAGCACATCCACGTGGCCGCCCATCGCCAGAATGTTGCGTCGCACCACGTCCATACCGACGCCGCGTCCGGAGACGTCCGTCACGCTCTCGGCGGTGGAGAAACCGGCGGCGAAGATCAGCATCCACACATCGTCGTCGCTCATGGTGTCGCTGATGGTCATGCCCTGAGAACGGGCTTTGGCGAGGATCTTCTCCCGGTTCAGCCCCGCCCCATCGTCGCTGACCTCAATCACGATATTGCCGCCGTGATGTTCGGCTGAAAGCGTCAGGTTGCCGGTGACCGGTTTGCCTTTTGCGACGCGCACCTCTTTCTCTTCAATGCCGTGGTCCAGGCTGTTACGCACCAGGTGGGTCAGCGGATCGATAATGCGCTCGATCAGGCTCTTATCCAGCTCGGCGGAGCCGCCTTTCAGGGTCAGCTCGACCTCTTTATTCAGGCGAGCGCCCAGGTCATGCACCAGCCGCGGGAAGCGGCTGAAAACGTAGTCCATCGGCATCATACGAATGGACATCACCGACTCCTGCAGCTCGCGGGTGTTGCGCTCCATCTGCGCCACGCAGCCGGACAGTAGATCGTAGCTGGCCGGATCAAGGGTCCGTGAGAGCTGGGAGAGCATCGCCTGGGTGATGATAAGCTCGCCCACCTGGTTGATAATCTGGTCCACTTTACTCACCGCCACGCGAATGCTGCCGGACTCCTGACTGGCTGCCCGCGGCGCCGGTGGCGCTTTTTTGGCAACGGCCTCGGGTGGCGCAGCGGGCGCTGGTGCCGCTGCGGGCTCTGCGGGCCGGACCTCAATCTGCTTGCTGTCGAGTACAAAGCAGAGCACGGCGGTGATATCGTCCGCCGAGGCGGTGGTCTGTAGCGTCACCGTCATGCCGTCAGACGACGTCTGTGCGTCTGAAATCGTCCCCATATTGCTCAGTTCGTCACGCAGCATTGTCTGCTCGCGCGCATCAACGTTTCGCAGGGTCACGACCAGCGTGGCTTCCTTCTCCCCGGCCGTGCTGGCTGGCACGGGCGCGGGCTCAGGTGCGGGCGGTTTTCCTTCAAGGGCTATCTCTCTGAGGGCTTCACAGATATAGCGAAATTGAGCGTCATCAGGCTCCTGCGAAGCCTGATAGGCTTCCAGCTGCGCTTGCATAATGTCCTTACATTCCAGAAAAAGGTTGATGATCGAGCGACTGAGCGTCCTCTCCCCTGCCCGCGCCTGGTCAAGGAGGTTCTCCAGCAGGTGGGTGGTCTCCTGTAAGGCGGTAAAACCGAAGGTGGCTGCGCCCCCTTTCAGGGAGTGTGCCGCCCGGAAAATCGCATTCAGCTGCTCCTGGTCCGGCGCCACCACGTCAAGCTGCAGCAGATGCTGCTCCATGTCGGCCAGCAGTTCTTCTGCCTCAGTAAAAAAGATCTGCGAAAAATCATTCATGTCCATCGGTATAGCCCTGCACGTTTTGCAGATTGATATCGCTCAGCACGCTCTCTGCACGCTGGGCCTGGGTATCTTCCAGACGGATCTCCTGCTCTTTCGAGCGGCTGAGGACCAGAATGCTGATGCGGCGGTTCACCGCGCTTTCCGGCAGGGTGTTCTCCAGCGGCATCCGGCTGGCGGTGCCGATCACGCGCAGAAAACGCTCATCGCTCAGCCCGGCCCTGACCAGCACCCGACGCGCGGCGTTAGCACGACCGGCGGACAGCTCCCAGTTGCTGTAGCCGCCCTCGCCCCCGGCATACGGCAGGGAATCGGTATGGCCCGTCAGGCTCAGCGCGTTGGGCAGTTCCTGGAGCAGCGGCACCAACGCCTGCAGAATACCGTTCATGTAGGATTCCGGCAGCTCGCTGCCCACGCGGAACATGGGGCGGTCCTGGGAGTCGGTGATCTGGATCAGCAGCCCGTCGTTGGTCAGATTCAGCAAAATGTTGGACTTGAAGTTGTTCAGCCGCGGATCGGTTTCGATCATCTTCTGCAGCTTCTCTTTTGCCTGCTTCAGGTTCTCGACGCGCTTGTGCTTATCGATCTGACTAAGCTGTCCTTTAAACACTTCGCCCTGCCGCTTGATGATGTCATCCCCGCCGCCAGGGATGACGCTGTCGCTGAGGCTGGTTTTATCGCCGTTGGCCATCGACGGCTTCAGCGGCATGCGGAAGTAGTCGGCAATCAGCTCCCGTTCCATGTCCGTGGACTGCGACAGCAGCCACATCACCAGGAAAAAGGCCATCATGGCGGTCATAAAGTCGGCATAGGCAATCTTCCAGGTGCCGCCGTGGTGCGCATGCTTTTTCTTTTTACGCTTACGGGAAATGATGACAGGCGTGACGTTCTTCATGCGGCGCTGTCCGAGGTTTTGGTTTTCAGCGTGGCGTTGGATTTCACTTCGCGCACGTGCTCTTCAAGCTCTTCGAACGACGGACGTTCGCTGGTAAAGATGGTTTTGCGGCCAAATTCCACGGCAATCTGCGGGGCATAGCCGTTGAGACTGGAGAGCAGCGTCACCTTGATGCACTGCAGGATTTTGACCTGATCGGAACTCTTCTGGCGCAGCAGAGTGGCCAGCGGCAGCACGAAACCATAGGCGATAAGGATCCCGAGGAAGGTCCCTACCAGCGCGTGGCCGATCAGAACGCCCAGCTCCGCCGCCGGGCGATCCGCCGAGCCCAGAGCGTTCACCACCCCCATCACCGCGGCCACAATGCCGAACGCCGGAAACGCATCGCCCACCGTATTGAGGCTGTGCGCAGGGACTTCCAGCTCCTCTTCGCAGGTCTCGATCTCTTCATCCATCAGGGCTTCGATTTCATGGGAATTCATGCTGCCGCCAATCATCAGGCGGAAGTAGTCGAGGATAAAGTTGGCGAGCATCGGGTCGCTCATCAGACGGGGATAGGCGCTAAAAATATCGCTGTTCTGCGGGTCTTCGATGTCCTTTTCCAGCGACATCAGCCCGTGCACGCGGCTCTGGGAGAGCAACAGGAACATCAGCGCCATCAGATCCATATACACCGCTTTGTTGTAGCGCTTGCCCACGAAGAGCTTAACCAGCGCCTTACCCGTTGCTTTAAGGGATTTGACGTTGTTGCCAACGATAAACGCCCCAACCCCGGCCCCGCCGATAATCAACAGCTCCAGCGGCTGAAACAGCGCCATCAGGTTACCGCCGGATAAGAGAAAACCACCAAAAACGGTCGATATGACAACAAGATAGCCAACAATAACTAACACAATTTCTCCTTTTCGGTACTTTGACCGATGCCGGGGGCCCCGGCATCAGGTAAACGCCATCTTGTGCACTGCCGTCACGGGGATCAGGCCGTCAGGATTTCCGGCGCCGCGAACGAACCCAGGAGGCCGGTATTGCTTACCTGGGATTTTTTAAGCGCACGCGACGGCGGGCTGCACAAGCTGCAGGTAAATGGGTTTTTAATAAATTCGGTGGTGACGATAAAACCACCGCCACACACGCTGCAGGCTTTACGCGAAATAATGCCGCAGTCGATAAAGCGTAATAATGTCCAGGCGCGGGTCAGACCCAGCACCGGTTTTTCATCGGAACAGGTGCTGCACTGCTCCAGATAAAGACGATAGGTCTTCATCAGCATTTCAATGGAGCGCCCCTGTTCGGTCTTTTTCAAATAGAGATAAATGTTGTAGAACATGGACGAGTGAATATTCTGTTCCCACGACATAAACCAGTCTTCTGAAAAAGGCAGCATCCCTTTCGGCGGCGGACAGCCGCGTAATTCTTTATATAAACGCAGCAGACGGCGACGGCTCAGGGAGGTTTCCGACTCCAGTACCTGCATTCTCGCCCCGAGAGAAATTAATCCCATGGCGATATTCACTTCATCAATTTCCTGCAGCAGACTTTTTTCACCACACATGATTATGCCTCCTCCGCCGTCACCGCATCTTCTTCGCTTAAGGCATTCAGAAGGTTGGTCGACAAAATAATGCCGGTATGGATCTGCTGCAGGGCTTCAATGCGCGAATCCTTGGTTAAATTTTCAATAACCACTTCATCATCCACGCGCAGACGACAAATAAGCTGATTGGTCGTCGCCAGCTTCATTAATTGCGGCAGCGAAAGTTCTTTCAGATTATCAATGGTTCCTTCAGACAACCCCAGGCGAAAACCCGCCGCAAATTTATCCTGACGAATCAGCTGCTGGGCCAGCAGCAAATAGGACAGGTTGATATCATGAATATTCTGCAGGTACTCGTCGAAATTAGACACAGGCGAAAACTCCCAATGTTATTCAGCCAATAGCTGGCATGTCAGTTTAGATAGATAACGTTTCCGAACTGATGCAGAGAGTCTTTTGGTATTGATATTCACTGAGGTAAGTCATTCTTCCTCAGTAAATGCGTCACGTACTTCTCAATGCCAAAGGAGGCTGCATCACAAAACTGGCAAAATCATAAACACTAAGTATTTTCCGAACAAGCGACAGAAATGTCTCCAAATCCTCCAGTCACTGTTAACCTGTTGATTTAAAAAGTTAATAAAGCATTGTTAAACGTTATTAAAGCTTGATTTTAATGATTAATCCTGCTGTTTAACCGGTGTTAACAATATAAATGTTAAGAGCCTGTATTTATCGACAATCCGATTCCATACGACTTCTTAACCTTTTAACCGCCAGACTGTGCAGCTGGCTCACCCGTGTTTCCGTGATGCCCAATACCAGACCAATCTCTTTCATGTTCAAATCCTGAAGATAATAGAGCTGCAACAGTACCTGCTCTCTTTCGGGTATGAACTGAATATGTTCCGTAATACGCTCGATGAGATTCTGGCGCACCGTGTCATTCAGCGGATTAAGCGATTCATTTTCGTCATCGCTCGTTTCCCAGCTGTCGGCATAATTCTCCTGCAGCTCATCAACCGAATACATCTGGCTGGCATTATTATCTGCCAGCATCTGCTGAAATTCCTGCAGCGATACGCCCATGCGCTCTGCAATTTCAGCTTCGGTCGCTTCGCCACCTTTTTCCTGTTCGATTTGCTGAATAATTGCCACTATTTCCCGCGTATGGGTGCGAACCCGTCGCGGGACCCAGTCGCTTTCTCTCAGCTCATCTAATAACGCCCATTTCACCCGCTGGGTGATCCACGCCGTGAGCGTTACCCCTTTTTTCGGGTCGAAACTGTCGACCGCACTTAAAAAACCAATCGATCCTGCCTGAATTAAATCATCCAGCTCGACGCTGGCAGGAAGCCGCTTATGTAAACGCATTGCTTCCTGCCGCACCAGATAGTGATATTTAGACCAGACTACCGATTTATCTTCCAGCCCTTCGGCCGTATAAATACCATCCACGATTACATTCCACCCACTATTCTCTGCGAGAATTATCCGGTGAAATTGCGCATTCAAATAGTGCGATAAGCCTTTATAAAAATGCGCATTCTGTTACTTCGCGCGAATGTTTACGCGTCGCGGAAATATATCGTTATTAATGACGTTAATTCACAGAATTAAAAGGTTTCCCACTGGGCCAGATCGGGTTCCTTCGCCCGCGGCATTTTTTCAGGCGCAGGCGTGACGTTCACCTGACGGCTCTCCTGGTTAAGACGAAATTGCGCCACCAGTTTCTCCAGCGCGTCTGACTGCGCTTCCAGTTCACTTGCCGCCAGTGCCGCCTCTTCCACCATCGCCGCGTTCTGCTGGGTGACCAGATCCATCTCGTTCACCGCCTGTGAGATCTGGTTGATACCCGCGCTCTGCTCGTCCGAGGCGGAGGTGATTTCGCCCATGATCTGGGTTACCTGCCCGACGGAGGTCACAATCTCCTGCATGACGTGGCTGGCCTGCCCTACCTGACGCGAACCGATATCAATATTATTCACGCTGGTGTTGATCAGCTGATTGATCTCTTTTGCCGCATCGGCGCTGCGTTTCGCCAGGTTACGCACCTCTTCGGCCACCACCGCAAACCCGCGTCCCTGCTCGCCGGCACGCGCTGCTTCCACCGCCGCGTTCAGGGCGAGGATGTTGGTCTGGTTGGCAATGCTGTCGATCACGCCGTTGATATCGGCAATCTGACGCGAGCTGGTGGTGATCTGGGCCATGATCTGCTCCAGGCTCTGCATCACCTCCCCGCCGTTATGGGCATTGGTGCTGGCGCTTTCCGCCAGTTCACGCGCCGCGTGGGCGTTGTCAGCATTCTGGCGTACGGTGGTTTTGATCTGCTCCATGCTGGCCGCCGTCTCCTGCAGCGCCGCCGCCTGCTCTTCGGTACGGGATGAGAGATCGTTGTTACCGTGGGCAATTTCCTGCGCGTTGTTGTGAATACGCGACACGCTTTCACGAATGCCGGAGACGGTCGTGGCCAGCGAGGTGCGCATCTGCTCCAGCTCACGGAGCATATTGCCGATTTCATTCTCGCTGCCAGCCTCAATCTCCTTGCTCAGATCGCCGTCGGCGATACGCTTAAGGACATCAACGGTCGTCGCCATACGCTGAACCAGGGTCTGACGCAGCCAGAAGCGGATCACAAACAGCAGCACCACCGCCAGCAGCACCACCACCAGGCCAACGCCGAGCATAATCTGGTAGTCGCGCGCTGACGCCTGAGTAACCTCTTCACTTACGCGCGCGCTGGCATCCGTGTACTGCTCTACCTTGTTACGCAGTTGGGTGCGAAGCTCCATATCGTGTTCCAGAGAGCCGCTATACCCCGCCGGGTTTTGCACATAGCCGAGCTTCACTTCCGCCACTTTATAGACCTCGTTAAATGCCGCATTAACCTCCGCGGCCAGGCGACGCTCCTCCTCGGTATTGAACGGTGAGGCCATAAAGTCGTCCATATTGCGGCGGGCGGTTTTCACCACGTTGAGCGTATGGCTGGCGACATTCTGCGAAACCGGATTACCCAGCGCCGCCTGCAGCATCAAGCCGTTGGTGTTGGCCATCACCGCACTGATATTGTAGGCCGCGTCGCGCATCTGATCGTTATTCTCAGCGGCCACGACAATACGTTTGAAATTTTGGTTGCTGGAGACGGCATTAAACACGGCATAGGCCGTCACGCCGAATAGCATTACCGCGAACAGGCCGATAATCAGCGTGACGGTGCTGTAAATTTTGAGTTTAGCTAACATAATTTTCCACCCTCCGCGCACGGGCAGGCCGTACGCGGTAGCGTCTGAAGTGAATAAAGAGGGCGTTCGAATTACAGATTAAACAGACTCATCTTCTGCATATTCTTGTAAACGAACATCGAGGCATTAAAGGCCAGTTCCGACATCTGCGATTCCGACGCCATCGTCATCAGTAGGCTTAAATCGGAGCCAATGGCGTCCTGCACTTTGACAATGGTGTCGTTGATCAGCACGTTGCCGGTCAAATCCAGGGCGTCAAGCTGCTGCAGATTAGTGCCCAGTTCGGCCTGCGCTTTCCCGAGACGCTCGATACCCGCGTCAAGCCCTTTGCTGGCAGCGCTCAGCGCGGCTTTTATGGCTTCTGCGGTTTCTTCATCAACGGATTCCATCATTAATGCGGCAACGGCATCGTTCAACACCATGAAAATATCGCCAAACACCTCGTCACCGAGATGGCTTGTTTGCATTTCCGTACCGTCAGCGACCGTCTGTTTGCGTGCTTCATTACCGCCGCGGTAATTCCCGACTTCATCAAAGGCAGGCGTATCGGTGTTAAACCCGGAGAAAATATAGCGACCACTGCTGTCCCGACTGTTGGCTAAATCCAGCAGATTGGTTCGGATCCCTTTGATCTCCTCCGCCAGCGCATGGCGGTCTTCATCGGAATAGGCGCCCGACCCTGCGGCGACAAGTTTTTCCTTCAGGGTGGTGGTCATCAGGTTACCGACGCCATTCAGAATATGATCCTGAAACTCCAGCGCACTGCGTGCCCCGGAGCGCACGCTGCTGTACATCTCCAGCTGCGCCAGCGCGTCCTGGTGCTTCACCGCGTCGGTCGCGGCAGTCGGGTTGTCAGAGGCTTTGAGTAGCGTTTTGTTCGCCGACATCCGCAGATAGATTTCGTTGCTTTGACTCATGCGGTTCGTCATGGCCGCCGCGCTTTGCTTATACATATAAAGCGTACTTAATCGCATCATCCTCTCCTTATCGGATGGCCAGCAGGGCATCAAACATGGCGTTGGCGGTCTGCAACAGCTGCGCGCTGCCCCGGTAATACTGATGGAACATATCGAGGTTGATGTACTCCTCGTCCATATTGACGCCAGTGAGCGCCTGTTTGGTGTCGTATTTGGTTTCCAGATCGGTGTAAGCACTGTTGGTGTAAGATTTCACTTCACGCGCGCTTTCCCCGATTTTGCCTGCCAGGCTGGCATAGGCCTCACTGAGCGTGTTGTTGCCAATCAGCGCTTCTTTCTGGATCTCCAGCATCTTCTGGAGGTTGTTGTTGTTGTCGGGTTCACCAGGTTTGTCGGCGGCGGCAAACTCTAACGGGCTGGTGATTTTGCGTTTGATGCCTTCGGCTGCGCCGGACATCGGATTGAGGGTGAATTTATCCCCCTCCTGGGCAGCCGGAGGCACAGGGACCGTCATTTTGATACCGTCAAAACTGAGTTCATCGCCCGTAAGGTTTGTCGGCACGGTGCGACCATCCTCCCCTTTCACCACCCACTGCCCCGCTTCATAACGGATATCGTAGTTTTCTGATTTCACCAGTCTGAAATCTTCCACTGTGATAGAGGTCAGCGTTCCAGTTCCGCCGTTTTTCGCATTGGCAATCGCCTTGATCTCCGGCAGCGAGAACAGATCCTCGCCTTGCAGACCCTCCCCCGTGATGCCGTCCTTATTCTGATCGTTCATCCGGTGCGCCATCATAAAGGCGATCTGATCCAGATCCTTTCGCGCCATCGGGAGGTCTTCATTGCGGAATTTGAACAACCCGGCCAGGCGGCCTTTGGTGATGCTGTTTTCATCCAGCGGCGATGCCTTGCCGTTGGCATCGACGTAGGAGACGATGGTTTTATTCGGGTCGGCATCCGACGGTGAGGTCTGCAGTTTGTAGGCGGTATCGCCGGAGACCAGCGGTCGCCCGTCAGACAGCGTGACCGTGACGCGACCGGACGTATGGTCTTCGGTCACCGTGATGCCAAGCTGTTCGCTCAGCCCTTCCAGCAGCGCGTCGCGCTGGTCCAGCAGATCGGCAGGCTGTGCCCCATTTCCCTGGGCGCGCTCCAGCTGTTTGTTAATCTGCGCCAGCTGCTCGGTAAAGCTGTTGATCTCACTGGCGCTGCGCTCAATCTGGGTATTGGTGCTCTTTTCCAGCCCCGTCAGGCGTTTGGCACTGGCATTGTAGCGGTTCGCCAGTATCTCGAGGGAGGCAAATACCTTCGCGCGCGCCGGGCCTTCCGACGGGTTGGCGCTCAGGGCAGCCATGTCTGTAAACAGCTTGCCCAGCGACACGGAGACGTTATCCGCTTCATCCGCCAGCATGTTGTCGATATCCGCCAGCTGCTCCATCCGTCCCGTCAGTGACGAGTAGGTGGAGAGTGAATCCCGCAGCTGGTTATTGGCAAAGGCGTCATAGGCGCGTTCCACGCCGCCGATGCGGGCGCCATACCCGTAAAACCCCTGTGGGGTCGACATCCCGCCCAGCTCACCGATCAGCAGACTGCGGCGGCTGTAGTTGTTGGACATGCCGTTGACCAGGTTATCACCAGTGACCCGGATGGCGGCCTGCGCCACGCTGATGCCGTTTCTGGCTAAGTTGTAAAGGTTATTCATACGCTCTGGATATTCCCTGATTGCGGGCCCGGCATTGATTTCCGGGCCAGATGTTCATGGCTCTGCTTATTTCATCGGTGATGACAAAATTTTCTAAAAAATTTTATCGAGGTCGTGCTTATAGGCATTCACCCCCTGCTGAATATCCCCTTTTACCTTCTGAATAATGGTGATCAGCTTTTTGGCGTAGGCCGGATCGGTGGCGTAGCCGCCCGCCTGCAGCGCTTTCGCCCCCTGCTCTGGTGAGCCGGACTGCACCACGCCGCGATAGCGCGGGTTGCGGGTCAGCAGCTTCGCGTAGTCCGCCAGCGCATGTTCATAGGAGTCGTAGACGCGGAAGGCGGCTTTCACCTTCTGCTTCACGCCGTTGATGTATTCGGTGGTGGTGATTTCGGTGGTTTTGCCCTGCCAGTCGCCCGTCGCCTTGATCCCGAACAGGTTATGGCTCGGGCTGCCGTCGGCGGCAGGAATTTCACGTTTGCCCCAGCCGGACTCCAGCGCCGCCTGGGCGAGGATCAGGTGCGGGTGCAGCCCGCTCTGCTGCGCGGCTGCCTGGGCCGGGCGCAGCAGACGGGCAATAAACGGATGCGCCCCTTCCGCCGGTTTGGCGAACGACACCGGCGCAGGCAGGCGCAGTGGGCCTGTGGCAGGCGTGGCGGAAAGCCCAGGCCGCAGGAGATCGCGCCCCGGCGTGCTCACGATGGGTTCATCAACCTCCCCGCCCAGCTGGCGGACGATAAGATCGGCAAAGCCGAGCTGACCACTCCCGGCAATATTTTGCGCCACCTGCTGATCGTGCATGGCGGTGTACATCTCAGAAGACTGGCTGTTCAGCAGGTCGTCCTTGAAGGTGGCATCGCGCATGCTCTTCATCATCATCTGCACGAAGATACCTTCCATCTGCTTCGCCGCCGCCTTCAGCGCGCCGGGCGACTGCCGCCCGGCCTCCCGTTTCAGGGTGTCCAGCGAACGGACGTCAAAGGCGGGTTGATCGAGCTTATCGAAAGCGTTCATCAGTTCACCTCCAGCTTCGCCCGTAGACAGCCGGCGTTTTTCATCGCCTGCAGAACCGACATCAGCTCGTTTGGCGTCGCGCCCAGGCTGTTGAGGGCGCGGATCACCGCGTTCAGATCGGTACTGCTGCGCACGTGCTGCAGCGAGCCGCCGCTGTCGCGCACCGAGATATCGGTTTGCGGCACCACCACCGTCTCCCCGCCGCCAAACGGCGTATCGGGCTGGCTGATGATGTTGTTCTGCATCACCTCCACCGTCAGCGAGCCGTGGGCCACCGCGCAGGCGTCCAGCGACACGTGGCGGTTCATCACCACCGAGCCGGTACGCGAATTCACAATCACCTTCGCGTCCTGAACGTTCACCCGCAGCGGGATGTCCTGAATGTTGGCGAGGAAGCGCACGCGGGATGGGCCGTCCGGTGGCGCAAAGAGGCGCACGGTGCGGGCGTCTTCCGGGATCGCCGCCCCGCCGCTGTAGCGCTGGTTAATGGCGTCGCTGATCTGCTGCGCCAGTGAGAAATCGCTCTCGTTAAGCTGCAGGCGCACGATGTTCTGGGTAGCGAAGTCGTTCGGCACCTCGCGCTCCACGGTGGCCCCGCCGCTGATACGCCCGCCGTTAAGCTGGTTCACCTGCACGCGGCTGCCGCCCGCCTGCGCCCCTGCGCCGGAGATCAGGATATTGCCCTGAGCGATAGCGTAGATCTGGTTATCCGCCCCTTTCAGCGGGGTCATCAGCAGCGTACCGCCGCGCAGGCTTTTGGCGTTCCCCACCGAGGAGACCACAATGTCCAGCTTGTCGCCGGGACGGGCAAACGGCGGCAGCTCGGCGGTGACCATCACCGCGGCGATGTTTTTCAGCTGCATATTGGTGCCCGCCGGGACGGTGATCCCGAGCTGCGAAAGCATGTTGTTCAGGCTCTGGCCGGTGAACGGCGCCTGCATGGTCTGGTCGCCGGTACCGTCAAGACCGACAATCAGGCCGTAACCCATCAGGGAGTTGGACCGCACGCCCTGCACCGTCGCCAGATCGCGAATGCGTTCCGCCTGCGCCACTTTAGGTACCGCCAGCATCATGCCGTAGAGCAGGATGCTGAGAAAAAACAGGATAGATTCTTTTTTCATGGTCATATCAGAAAGGAGAAAGGTTCAGGAACAGGCGCTGCAGCCAGCCCATGTTCTGCGCTTCGTTGATGTAGCCGTTGCCGACGTACTCAATGCGGGCGTCTGCCACCTGGGTGGAGGGCACCGTGTTGCTGCCGCTGATAAAGCGCGGGTTCACCACGCCGGAAAATCGGATAAATTCGGTGCCCTGGTTAATGGCGATCTGCTTTTCACCCACCACCCGCAGGTTGCCGTTGGGCAACAGCTCGTTAACGGTCACGGTGATGGTGCCGGTAAAGGTATTACGCGCCGCGGCACCGCCTTTGCCTGCGAAATCGTTTTTGCCTTCAGCTTCGAAATCCGCTTTGCCATCGCCCAGCCAGCTGTTGAGTTTGGTCGGTACCGCAATCAGCCCCATACCGGCCGATCCATTACGGTTGGCACTGGCGGAGGAGCTCTTGCTGGCGCTCACGTTCTCCTGCAGCAGGATGGTCAGCGTGTCACCCACGTTACGCGGGCGACGGTCTTCGAACATCGGCTGATAGCCGTAGTTCATGGCCTGCCCGGCCTGAAACAGTGAGCCGCCGGTGGCCGCCGGTGCCATCGGTAATGGTGTTGCCGTCGTCGGCCCCTCAACGAGAGGCTTTTGCATGATGTGCGCACAGCCGCCGAGCAGCAGCGTGCCTGCCAGCAGCACCGCCGCCGGGATATGTTGAGAAAGTTTATTCATTTCAGTGTCGATAAAATGTCTGGCCGCACAGGCGGCCAGAGAGAGGATTACAGCTGGGAAAGCCGCTGCAGCATCTGGTCGGATGCCGAGACCGCCTTACTGTTGATTTCGTAGGCGCGCTGCACCTGAATCATGGTCACCAGCTCTTCCGCCACGTTGACGTTGGAGATTTCCACGTAGCTCTGTTTCAGGGTGCCCGCGCTCTCCATCCCCGGGTTGAGCTCGTTCGGCGCGCCGGAGGACTGGGTCTCTTTGTAGAGGTTGCCGCCGATGCTTTCGAGCCCCGAATTGTTGACGAAGGTGGTCAGCGTCAGCTGGCCAATCTGCTGCTCTTCCGTCTGCCCTGGCACCTTGACGCTGACGATCCCGTCGCTGCCGATGTTGAGTTTGGTGGCATCCTGCGGGATCACGATCCCCGGCTGGATTGGGTAGCCTTCGGCATTCACCAGCTGGCCGTCCGCGTTTTTCGAGAAGTGGCCGTCGCGAGTGTAGGCGGTGCTGCCGTCCGGCATCTGCACCTGGAAGAAGCCTTCCCCTTCAATCGCCACGTCGTACTCGTCGCCGGTCTGGTTCATTCCGCCCTGAGTGTGCACGCGCTGGGTGGAGACCGGACGCACGCCGGTGCCCAGCTGCAGGCCGCTCGGCAGGGTGCTCTGCTCGGTTGCCTGGGCGCCAGGCTGGCGCATGTTCTGGTAAAGCAGGTCCTGAAACACGGCGCGCTGGCGCTTAAAGCCGTTGGTGTTGACGTTCGCCAGGTTGTTGGAGATGACGTCCATATTGAGCTGCTGTGCTTCCAGCCCGGTTTTTGCGATCCATAAGGAACGAATCATAGTGACTCCTTGCGCGGCCTTAGCTCACGCTTAATAGCTGGTTGGCCTTCTGGGCGTTTTCGTCGGCGGTGCGGATCACCTTCATGTTCATGTCGAAGCCGCGTGAGTTGGCGATCATCGCCGTCATGGCCTGCACCGGGCTGACGTTGCTGCCTTCGATGGCCTCCGGCGTCAGGCGCAGGGTTTCGTCCTGCGCCAGCGGGTTGCCGCCTGCGGTGCGGAACAGTCCGTCATCGCCGTGAACCATGCTGTTCATCTCCGCGTTGACCAGTTTGAGGCGGCCCACCGGCACCAGCGCTGTCGGGTCGTCGCCCATGCCGAGCGCCGACACGGTACCGTCGCTACCGATGGTGACGTGGGATTGTGGCGGCACCTCCAGCGGCCCGCCGTCGCCCATCAGCGGACGGCCGTTGACGCTGAGCGCCCCGTCCTGATCCACCTCGATAGCGCCATTGCGGGTGTAGCCTTCACTGCCGTCGTCCAGCGCCACCGCCAGCCAGCCGTTCTGCGGCAGCGCCACGTCGAGGCTGCGGCCGGTATGGGTGATCGGCCCCATGGTGGTGTCGTGAAACGGCGTCGACTCCGCCACCAGCGCACGGGTGCGCAGGCTTTCCCCTTCGATGGGTACGGAACGAAACGCCGCCAGCTGGGCGCGAAAGCCTGCGGTGGAGCTGTTCGCCAGATTGTTTGAGGTGACCGCCTGGCGGTTGAGCGCCGCGTTGGCGGCACTCATGGCGGTATAGATAGCGCGATCCATCGTTCAGCCTTAACGCAGGTTAACCAGCGTCTGCAACACTTCAGACTGGGTTTTGATGGTTTGTGAGTTGGACTGGTAGTTGCGCTGGTAGACGATCATGTTGACCATCTCTTCACCGAGCTCCACGTTGGAGGTCTCCAGCATCCCGCCGTTGATGGTACCGAAGCTGCCGCTGCCGGAGGTGCCGAGGAACGGTTGGCCGGACTGCCCGGTCTCCGCCCACAGGTTGTTACCCTGCTGCGCCAGACCACCGACGTTGGCAAAGTCCGCCAGCACCACCTGCGCCACGGTCTGGCGTTTCTGGTTACTGTAGATAACGATGACTTCCCCGCTGTCGCTGACTTCGTAGCCGTTGAATTTGCCTGGCGCCTGGCCGTCAATTTCGCCCAGCATAATCTGCATATCGCCGCTGTTCTGGCTCAGTTTGGACAGATCCAGTTTCACTGCCAGCGCCGCAGAGCCGTTATAGCTTTTTCCCTGGATATCCAGTTCAGCAGGGCCGACGATATTACCGCTTGTGTCAAAATTCAGTTCAATATCTTTTATGCCATCAGGTGAAGTGGAGTCTTCCGCGTGAGCTTGCCACTTCCCTTCCCCCGTATGCACGAAATAGACCTTAATGGCGTGCTTGTTGCCCAGGCTGTCCGTCGCGGTGACTTCGCTGACGTAGTTGTAGGTATCTTTGTCATCCTTATCGAATTTCTTGTTAATGATCTCCGCATCGGACTTCAGGTTCCCCGTCAGCGACCCTTTGGTGGACGCCGCAGGCGGCATATCGTCTTTCGGAATGCGGATTGGCCCAACCTGTGCGCCGGGGTTAATCGCCCCGTCCGTCGCCTGGTAGCCGGTTAAAAACAGTCCGTTGGTTTTGTTATAGATATAGCCATTTTCATCCTGATCAAACTGACCGTTACGGCTGTAGAACACGCTGCCTGCCGCATCGACCATACGGAAAAAGCCGCGATTAGAGATCCCCATATCGAGGGCGGAGCTGCCGTTCGCCAGGTTGCCGTCGCCAAAGTTCTGATCAACGCCGGCCACCCGCACGCCCATTCCCGTCGAACCGGCGAAGATATCGGCGAAGGAGACCGAGCCGGCTTTAAACCCAATCGTCTGGGAGTTGGCGATGTTGTTACCCACCACGTCCAGCGCTTTTGCCGCGGCGCTCAGACCGCTAAGACCTTGTGAAAAACCCATAATTTCGTTCCAGAAGTAATGTTTATTTTTGAATGACGAACACTTTGTCCATACCGATCGGATCGTGATTCAGCAGATGCAGAATCGGCCCGCTCGGATCCATGGTGACGCCCTGTACCTGCTCCTGAATCAGACCGTACACCGTCGGGTTCTCCCCTTCGGCGTTGCTGGCCTCAAAGGAGAGGGTGTACTCGCGATCGCGCGGTGGCCCCGGCTCCGGCTTGAAGTTTTCCAGGTCATCAAGGTTGAAGGTATTCATCCCCTTCTTGACGTTCTTCAGCTCGGCGGTGTAGGCCTTATCGCCGTCGTGCAGCGTGACGGTGACCGTTTCGGCATCGTCCGACAGCGCGAAGTGGAAATCGTCGGAGTTACTCGGTAGCTCCACCCCTTCCTGCATGATGCCGATAGCCGGTTCACCAAAGGAGACCTTCGCCTCCCCTTCAATCAGCACGCTGCGCCCGACCCAGGAGGAGGCGCTCATGCTGCCCAGCTGGGACATCATGGCGTAGACGTGAGCGACAGACGTGTTGAGCTTCTCGACGCCCGCCGCCATGTTGAACTGCGCCAGCTGCGAGGTGAGCTGGTTGTTATCCATCGGGTTGGTGGGATCCTGGTTTTTCATCTGCGCCACCAGCAGGGTCATAAACTGGTTCGACAGATCCGCCGCGCTGTTGCCCGTACCGGTGCCGCCCGTGCCGCTGTTGTTGTTAATCGAAGAGACCGCCATATGCGTCCTTACTGACCAAGAGTTAATGTTTTCAGCATCAGGCTTTTGGCGGAGTTCATCACTTCCACATTGGCCTGGTAGCTGCGGGAGGCGGAGATGGTGTTGACCATCTCGTTCATCACGTTGACGTTGGGCATGCGCACATACCCCTGCTCATCCGCCAGCGGATTGCCCGGCTCGTACACCAGGCGATCCGGGGCGCTACTCTCCACCACGTCGCGGACCTGCACGCCACCAATCTCCTGACCGACGGCGTTATCGACCTCAAACACCACCTGACGGGCGCGGTACGGCTGGCCGTCCGGCCCCGCTACGCTGTCGGCGTTGGCCATATTGCTGGCGCTGACGTTAAGACGGCGGGACTGGGCCGCCATCGCCGAGCCTGAAATATCAAATACGCTAAAGAGCGACATCGCTAATTACCCCTGACTGAGCACAGTCATCATTTTCTTAATATCCGCGCCAAGGAACGTCAGTCCCGACTGATATTTCACGGCGTTATCCGCGAAATTAACGCGCTCACGATCCATATCCACCGTATTACCATCGGCACTCGGCTGATCCGGAATGCGATAAAGCAGCTGAGCGTCGTCAAACGGCATCGCTTTGCCTTCGATATGGCGGTTTGACGTTAATGCCAGTGATACGGGTGATTTCGCCAGGGTGTTATTTTCCATGGCCGCTTTTAGCTGTTGAGGAAAATCTATATCCCGCGCCTGGTAGCCAGGGGTGTCGGCATTCGCAATATTCGAAGCCAAAATATCCTGACGGCGCGACAGCAAACCTAACGCCTGCTGTTGAAAGCGAAAGGCGTCATCAAGTTTATTCATGACAACAGGACTCCTGTCTCGCGTTATTTAAACTGCGATAGTGTAGACAGCGCAGGTGAAATATCACACTGCGAAGACCCGACAGAAATAAGCCTATTTAGGGAAATCGAAATAATGAAAAGCGCGAAAAAAAAATGAAGAAGGTAAATGCCGTCAGAAGTGTCATTATTTAAGGCAATAAAAGCCTCGCCACTGCGTATATAATTTCGCCACGTTTTATAAATTAAATACCGTATTAAGGCAATAAGATGAAGCTCCGATTATTCAGCGCGGCGATGGCCGTCTTGCTCTGCTCTGCGTCTGCTGGTGCCAGCGTTCCGTCTGACCAGACGGCGAAGCAGCGCCTGCTGCTCAAGCTGGATGCCCTGATCCAGCAGCCGGAGAGCAATGGCGAGGTGGTGCGCACCGTGGCCCTGCTCGCCACGCCTGCCCAGCTGGCAGGTGTGTGTGAGAACCCGGAACTGAGCCTGGTGGGGCGCGACAGCCGTCTCACCGGCAAGCGTACCGTGCTGGCCCAGTGCGGCGCACGTCGTCATTTCCTGCCGGTACGCATCAGCGCCCAGGGCACCTGGTGGGTGGCCAGCCAGAGCCTGCCCGGCGGGGCCATCGTTCAGCGCAGCGATATCGAACCGGTCACCGGCAGTCTCGATAACCAGCCCGGCGGCTTGATCTTTAACGCCGACGAGATTATCGGCCAGCGCCTGACTCGCGCCATCGACGCCGGTAAACCGCTGCTGGAAAACCAGCTGCGCCAGCAGTGGCGGCTGCGTGCCGGGCAGACGGTGGATCTGGTGACTGCCGGGTCGGGCTTTCGGATCCGCAGCCAGGGCAAGGCGCTGAACAATGCCGCGGTGGATGACGTGCTGAAGGTAAAAACAACAGGCGGGCGCACCGTCAGCGGGAAAGTGGCGGCCGACGGTCAGGTGATGATTATTTCTCAACAATAAATTTTAGCTTTTCTGAGAATCACCGAAGAAAGAAGTATTGAGCACTTAATGTTATTGCGAGGACCACCATGAGCATCAACAGCAGCCAGACCACCGCGCCAGTCGCGAAGATTGCCCCGACGCAGGATCTGCGCGCCCGCACGCAGCCGCAGGAGAGTGAGGTGGCGGCCACGCGCAGCGAAAAGCGTGACAACACTAACGTCACCCTGAGCGAGCTGACTAAAAAAATTCAGACCGACGACAGCCGCGACGTGGACCACGCCCGCGTCGCCGAACTGCGCGCCGCGCTGTCGGCGGGTACCCTGCGCATTGAGCCGGAGAAGATTGCTCAGGCGATGGTGCAGGACATGTTTTCGTTTTAACCGTTTACAGGCCCCTTATGGACAAGCTTTACCCGATACTCACGCAAATGAAAACCTCTCTGGATGAGCTGGAGGCGATCATGATTGAAGAGGTGAATCAGCTCAACCGTACCCAGATCAACCCGGTGTCGCTGCAGGTGCTGGCGGATAACAAAAACCAGCTGCTGACGACCCTGCAGTACTACGACGACATGCGCCGCCAGCAGGAGCAAACCTCCGGCACCGAAGCCCCCTACCCGGGGCTCGGCAAGCTGTTCGCCAGCTGGCAGCAGGTGCATGAAAAGGTGCGCAGCACCAAAGCGCTGAATCAGCAGGTGGAATCCCTGCTGCAAAGCCATATGAAGAAAAACCAGCATATCCAGAAGGCGATCGACAACGTGGGTCACGCCAGCTCACTGTACGGCCCGGCGGGGGAATCCAGCCAGATGCCGACGGGTCGCAAATACAACATCAGCATCTGATCTTATCTGTCTGCGTTGTCCTCTTTTGCCCGCCTCTGGTGGGCTTTTTTTTTGCCCCCCCTCACCCTAACCCTCTCCCCAAAGGGGCGAGGGGACTGTTGGGTGCGGTTTGTGATGACAGCGCAGGTCTGCTTTTTACCCTCTCCCCTTTGGGGAGAGGGCCAGGGTGAGGGGTAGGCCGGGTAAGCGCAGCGCCACCCGGCAATCAGGAAGGAAATTAAACAGAGGTGTAGGCTTTCGCCATCGTACGGCTTTTACGCATGCCGGAAAGTTCGGTGCTGATGGCGGTGAGACGCCCCTGAATGGCGCGCGTCAGAAGGGCATCATGCTCCAGCAGGGTCGCCAGTTGGGCACTGACCTGCGGTTTGTTGTGCTGCGCCAGCTGGGTTAAATCAATGTCGCACAGCGTCCTCATCCCCATGGTATAGGCCACGGACTCGTCAAGAAACACATCCCATTCGCCGGCATCGGCCTGCTGGCGCAACTTTTCGTTGCTAACCAGCAGCTGTTCAATCAGCTCAATCACATCGTTATCCATGCTTCACCTGCTTCTGCTGTGGCGCGATGGCCTGCCAGGTTTCCAGCATCCCCGTCATCAGGGCGATGAGGTGCGGCAGCTTTTCGCCGGACTTGTTGAGGTTAGCCTCCAGCAGCGTGCGCGAAATATACTCGTACAGGCTCTCCAGCTCTTCGGCGATTTTCCCGCCCTTCTCGTGGTCAAGGCCCGCACGCAGGCCGTTGTCGATAATATTGATGGCGCGGGAGATCATCTCCCCGCGCCGGGCGATATTGCCGGACTGAAAGTAAATCTCCGCCCGCTTCATGGCGTTAATCGCCCCGTCATACAGCAGGACGATCAGCTGGTGCGGCGTGGCGCCGCTAATCTGGCTGTCGAGTGAGACAGCGGTGTAGGCACTGTTGCCTGTTTTGGTGTACATCGTTAAATCCTGCCGGGCAGCAGCCTGCCCGGTGATTAGTTGTTAATTAATGAAGCCAGAGAACTCACCAGACTGTTTTCGATACTTTTCATATCGCTCATCGCTTTATCCAGGCGCTGATATTCTTTTTCACGACGCAGCATGGCTTCGTCGATACGCTTTTGCACCGCCGTGATCTGCTTACCGATGCGTTTTTCCTGCTCGCGCAGGGACTCCAGCGTGGTTTCAATCACACCTTCCTTTTTCGTGATCGCGTCCTTATCGCCGAGATAGGTATCAAAGATGCCTTCCATGCGATCTTTAATCCCCTCCTTCCCCCCTTTACCAAGGAACAGCGCCTCGACTTCCTTCGGGTTGTCCTTCAGGGCGGCGTCGAGCTTTTTGCTGTCGATGGTGAGGGTACCCAGCGTACCGCTGCGGTCATCGCCGGTTTTACCGTCGAAGGTCACGGTGATGCCGAGACGCCCAAGTGAGGTGATCACGTCCCCGGCCTCGCGGTACTCACCGCCTACGGTGGCTTTCAGCTGGCTGGTCAGGCGACGCAGGCTGCCGTCGCTGAACAGCGCGCCATTACTGTCGTCAGGCAGCGGGACTTCGCCCTCCGCGAGTTTGTCGCGGTCGGGGGCCGTGTATTTGGTGGCGCTGGCGACGGTGCTGAGGTAGCTGTTGTAGTTTTTAACGAACTCCTCAATCAGTGATTTCACCTTTGAGGTATCTTCGGTAATGGTGAGGGATTCGGTTTTGAAGGGGTGTGGCGCTGACGGGTCGGCATTAGGGTCTTTCTCCGAGACTTCGCGCAGTTCAAGGGTTACACCGGTAATCAAATCTTTTATGGTGTTAGAGCTGCGCTCAACCTTATCCCCGTTAAGCCAGACAATCGCATTCTGGGGTTTAGTGACGTCAGCGGCCCCTTCAAGCGCCGACTTAACATCAGCATCCCCCTTGACCTTTATCGTCATTTCACCGTCTTTACCGGTTTTTTTCGAGGTCAGGACGAGCTTGTGTTCTCCGTCTTTCACCGTCACCACTTCAGCCGCAACGTCACCCTTCTGCGCATTGATTTTTTTGGCAATATCGTCAAGGGACGTTTCGTCTGCCTTGAGTTCCACCACCAGCGGTTTGTCACTGCCTTCCATCTCGATGGTGACGGTCGCGGCGCTCCTCCCAATATCCTTCTCTCGTGAATCTCGCGTCACACCCAGCTGATGCGCTTTCGCCAGTTGCTCCACGGCCATGGAGTAGCTGTTCGGAATAGTCCCTTTCCCCGCCGTGGCCTTAAAGGTTTTGTTATCGCTGACGCTGACACCGTTAAAGCCCTCATCTTCCAGCTTGCCGAGCGTATCCTTCAGGGTGCTGAGCGCGCTGGAAATAGACCCCCACGCGGAAATTTGCCCGTTATAGGTTTTCTGTTTTTGCAGATAGGGGTTCAGCTTGACTGAACTGGCCGCACGCTCCTTTGCCAGCAGTTCCTCAAAAGGCAGACCCGAGCCCATACCTAAAAAGTTGGTTGATACCATAATAATATTTCCTGTTGTAAAGGGATGACCTGTTACTTTTCTATCGGGGAATAAAGAGGGAAGTTTAATTTTTCATATATACGCGAACAACGCGCAGGCGTGCGGATAACAAAGATGTGCGTTTATTGATTAATTGTTTTTAGCCATTTAAGTAATTAGCTGCATTTCTGATGCCATTTTCAGTAATGACAAAAAAATTGAAAAAAATAATTTAGTCATTTTCATTCCCCCCGATGAATTCAGTATGCGACGCAATTAACGCATATCTCACATTTCGTTATTACTTAGAAGGATATAACAATGGCACAGGTCATTAATACCAACGCACTGAGCCTGATGGCGCAGAACAACCTGAACAAATCTCAGAGCTCTCTGGGTACCGCTATTCAGCGCCTCTCTTCCGGTATGCGTATTAACAGCGCGAAGGACGATGCCGCAGGCCTGGCGATTTCTAACCGCTTCACCTCCTCCATCCGCGGTATGACGCAGGCGGCGCGTAACGCCAACGACGGTATCTCCCTGGCGCAGACCACCGAAGGTGCGCTGGAAGAAGTGACCGAAAACATGCAGCGCATCCGCGAGCTGACCGTACAGGCGAAAAACGGCACCAACTCTGCTGGCGACCGTGACTCCATCAAAAAAGAAATTGCTTCCCGTCTGCAAGAGATCCAGCGTGTGGCGGAAACCACCAACTTCAACGGCGTGAAGGTCTTTGACGGTTCACAATCTAAAATCACCATTCAGATTGGTGATAAAGACGACGATACCATCGACATTACCCTGAACAAGCTGGATATGCAGACCCTGGGTCTGGACAACTTCCTGGCTGATTTCGAGGATATCGGGATTACCGTGAATGGTGCGGGTACGCTGGCAAGTCAGTTTGATGATGCCGCAGTCGAGCAGGCAAATGGTGATGTGAATATCGGACACGCGTCGGGTAAGGTTTGGGAACTTGCTGATACAGAAAGAGATGCTCTTAAAGCTGTTGTGGGTGAAGCTGACGTAGCAGATGTTAAGGTAATGACCTACGATGACAATGGTACTACCCGAATCTTTGCGTATGGTGACAAAACTGAAAAAATGGTTGAAATCACCGATCCTAAATGGGACGCAACGGGGGCTAAATTAAAACTGGGTGCAAATCCTGATACAACAGAGATTACTGACCCGGCTGACATCGATATGCTGCTGAAAGGGAAAAGTGACTTCACAGAAGGATCGTCTACCGCACTTAAAGAGGGTGATAAAGTTAATGGTGGAGGTACAGACGTTACCCTGACTGAGACCATACTTAACAATGTTGCTGCAGCAGCCTTCGGAACTGGTGAAACCGTTGAATCTTCTGGTATGAAGATGATCACGATGAACGATGGCACAAGCGATCGCTACTTCGTTTACGGCGGCGATGATGGTACTGGTGGTAAGGTATTAAAAGAAATCACTTTTGATGCTACCGGTGTGCCAACTGCTACTGACGTTCGTCCTGCCGACAGTGATGTTGTGCTGAAGGAGTTTGGTGCGGCTGCTGCCGACAACCTGCTGGAGAAGCTGTCTGATGCAATCACTCAAATCGGTGACTTCCGTGCCGACCTGGGTGCCGTTCAGAACCGTTTCAGCTCCATCATTGCGAACCTGAACACCAACATCATCAACACCACCGAAGCGCGCTCCCGTATTCAGGACGCTGACTTCTCCGTGGAAGTGTCTGCTATGAGCCGTGCGAACATTCTGCAGCAGGCAGGTGTCTCCGTACTGGCCCAGGCCAACCAGGTTCCGCAGAACGTGCTGTCCCTGCTGCGTTAATCTGGACAAAACCACCTTACATTGTCATTACGCGCGTGCCTCACGCGCGGTTTGCCCTCCTCCCCGGAGGGCTTTTTTGTTTTTGTGCGCGGTGCCCATTGCCCGGCGGCGCTGCGCTTGCACGGGCCTGCTGGTTTCGTAGGCCGGGTCAGGCGAAGCCGCCACCCGGCTTGGTTTTAAGCGCGCAGATAAGGTTCCTTCACAAACTCCGCTAGCAGAAAGACCATATCGTGCAGTAATCCCGTCAGCGCATGGTTCACTTCCTGCGGCAGCGTATTCCCCTGAATCGCCTGCGCCAGCGACCGGGCATAGGTGACCGGGGTGATCGTCTCCTGCCAGCAGTGCGGCATACAGGACGGCGCGGCGTCACCGGCAATCAGTTGTTCAATCAGATGCGGCGGCAGATCGTCGTCACACAGACGTTCCAGCGCCTCCAGGGCATACAGTAATCGTCCGCAGAGGGCATGCCGTTCGCTCACGCTTTGTGTTTCGACCAGCGTGCTGGCAAACGCGGCGCAGAGGTCGGCCACGTCAAACAGGTCGGCAGAGGTCGGAAGGGGTAAGGCGATGAGTTGTTCGGTGAAGCTATGGTGGTATGCGTCAGAGAGAGTGGACAGAAGAGTCATAGGAAAGCCTCCAGGGAGATGAGAACTGAATCACAAGGGAGCCAACCCGCAGGTCGCTCCGGTATCACCTTGTATCTTCAGGTTCTCACACCCGGTTGCGGATGTTGCCGCAACGCAGGCACTTTACGATGTGATGAAAACAAACAACAGGGTAAACCACGGATTACATAAGGTTACTTGTGGGATTGCGAGGCGCCTTCCAGATTTGTGCCGGGGGGAACTTCCCCTCACCCTAACCCTCTCCCCTGTACGGTCCGGGGACATGGTAGACAGGTGTTCGGGGACATGGTGAACACTTTTTAACATCCTTTACCCATGGTGATCGACTTTTTCTTCAGGTCGATCACCCCCACTTTCGTGCTGTACCACCACACTTCATAGCAGCCATCCTCCTGCGTCTCCTTCAGTCCGACCCGCTCTCCCCTGAACGCTTTACCCGCGCTCAGACTTACCCCTTTCACGCTCAGCTTTCCGCTGATATCCACTTTCCTGACCATCACCCCCTCGTCGTATTCCGGGGGCGTTGTGTTGCCGCTGTACCGTCGCGATGACGGCTGATACCGCGAGCCCGGTACCGCCATATCCAGCGCCTCATGCGGGCGTTCAAGGTTATAGACCGTCCGCCAGTGGTCGAAGGCGCGCTGCAGTTCACCGCTGTCCGCGAACCACTTCCCCTGCAGCACTTCCGCCTTCAGGCTGCGGTGAAAACGCTCCAGCTTGCCCTGCGTCTGCGGATGATACGGCCGGGAGTGCCCCACCCGGATACCCTGGCGCATCAGCCACAGCTCCAGCGCCGTCCAGGTGCCGGTGGTGTCTCCCCACGGTGAGCCGTTATCCATCGTCATCCTGTCCGGCAGGCCGTAGCGTTCAAACACGCTGACCAGCTGCTGCTGCACGGTCTCTCGACGTTCATCGTTACAGTGCACCAGGCACAGGGAAAAACGGGAGTGGTCGTCCAGCAAAGTGAGCGGATGGCAGCGGCCACCGCCAAAGGGAAAGTGGCCCTTAAAATCCATCTGCCAGAGCCGGTTGGGCGCATCATGTTCGAACCGTCCCGTGGCGGGAATGCCCGGTGAAGTGCCCGGCAGCAGGCCGTGACGGGCCATCAGGGTATGAACGGTACTGAAGGCGGGCATGGTGTGCCCCTGGTCTTCCAGCCAGCGCTTAATCTTGCGGGCTCCCCAGCGTTGATGACGGTCATGGGCCATGCGCAGCAGGGCAGTGATGTCGTCAGATGAGCGGTTCGGGGAATGGTGCGGTATGCGCGGGCGGTCCTGAAGGCCGGAGGCCCCTTCCTCCGTCCAGCGACGAAGCCACTTGTAGCCGGTGGCAGGTGAAATGCCGAAGCGACGGCAGAGGGAACGGATATTCGCCCCGTCCTGCGAGGCGAACAAAACAAACTCGGTACGTAATGACATGGTATCTCTCGCATCCCAGGGCATAAGCGACTCCATAAACGGGTTCTTATGCCTTAGTTGTAAGTGTCTACCATGTCCCCGAACAAGCGTTCACTATGTCCCCGGACCGTACACCCCAAAGGGGCGAGGGGACCGTTCGGTGCGGTCTTTATTTCAGGCACAGGTCTGCTTTTCCTCCTTTCCCTTACCCCGGTAGTTTTACCTGAAGCGATGAATGTTGCTCCGAAAAATTAATGGCTTACAGCGACACCCTGGTCCGGCTGTAAATCGCTGAGGCGTTTCCTGCAGGCCGGGGCGAGGCGCATGGATGCGCCGAGAGGGCGGGCTTTACAGGAACGTTACCTCCGCCCGTCCCCGATAAGCCGGAAGGAATAAGCCGAAGACAAAATTGCCGGGAGCAATTTTGGACAGCGCCTGCGCTGGCCCCGAAGGGGTGAGCCCCAGGGATGGGGCGAACAATCCGCGAAGCGGCGATTTACCGCCGGGAGCCCGGGTCGCCAGGGTGGTGGCGACTGAGCCACCCTGGCACGTTCACATGTCATGTCGTTAAAGAGTAGCAAGGAACATAAAGTGAACGGAATAACCTCCACAGCCGTATGTTCCCCCTCACCCCAGTCCTCTCCCGTCGGGAGAGGACGTCGCCCGTGCAAATAAAATTAAACTTTAAACCGATTCACCACACTTTCCAGCTCTTGCGCCTGCTCTTCCATCGCTTTCGCCGCCGACGAGACTTCCGCCACCAGCGACGCATTCTGCTGGGTCGCACCTTCCAGCTGGCAGACCGCCACATTCACCTGGGCGATACCCACGCTCTGCTCCCGGCTGGCGGTTTTCACCTCCTCCATCAGGGCTGATACCTCGCTCACGGAGGTCACCAGCGCGTTCATGGTCTCCCCCGCTTCCTGCACCAGGCTACTGCCCTCCTGCACGCCCGCGACCGCGTCGTTAATCAGCTCGCGGATCTCCCGGGCAGAGCTGGAGGCTCGCAGCGCCAGGTTGCGCACTTCCGTCGCCACCACGGCGAAGCCACGCCCCTGCTCCCCCGCGCGCGCCGCTTCCACCGCCGCGTTCAGCGCCAGAATGTTGGTCTGGTAGGCAATACCGTCAATCACCCCCACAATGTCCGCCACCCGCAGGGATGAAGATTCAATATGGCGCATTTTCTCCACTGCCGAGGTCATCAGCCCGGCGCCGCGCTGCGCTACCGCTGCGGCGTCGGTCGCCAGCCGGTCGGCGTGTTCCGCGTTATCGGCGTTGTTCGCCACAATTCCTGCGATCTCCTCCATCGAGGCCGCCGTCTGCGTCAGAGAGGCGGACTGCTCTTCGGTGCGCGAGGACAGCGACACGTTGCCTTCGGCAATCTGGTGCGAGGCGGCGGCAATGGTGCGGGTGCTGCTCCCCACCTGCTGTAACAGCCCCTGCAGATAACTCATAAACGCGTTGACGTTGCGGGCGATGGCGTTGAGCTCCTGGCTGCTGCTCTCCGGCAGACGGCGGGTTAAATCCGCCCCGCCTGCGGACAGGGTGGCCAGGCGGTCGCTCACCGTATGCAGGTTACGCATCACCGCGCGAATGGTCAGCACCAGCACCACGCCCAGCAGCAGTAACAGTGGGATCTGCACCATGCCGAGACGCGTCAGGATAGCGTGCGTCTGCTGGCTCAACAGGCTGCTGCGGGTATCTGTCGCCACAAACCACGGGCTGCCCTTGATGGGATAAACAAAAATGGTGTGTTCCCCATCCTGCGCCTGATAGGTTCGCTCCAGCGGTGTCTCTTTCGCCTGCGCCAGCATCGCCTGCAGAATGGCAATTTCATGTCCCGGCAGTTCACTGATATTTTTCAGCGGTGGCGTCTCGTCGGATGCGCGGCTGTAGCCGACGATCTTGCCGCTGGCCTCCACGATCAGCACGCCGCCTTCAATAGGTTCAGCCATCTTGCGGGCCAGCGCGTTAAAGAAGCCGAGCGTCAGGTCAAGGGTTGCCACGCCCCACAGCTGGCCGTGGCGATAGACGGGCATCGCGCAGTTGGTCCGCGGCTGCGGGCTGGCCGCGTCGATATAGGCTTCAGCCCAGGCGCACTGGCCTTTCGCCGCACGGGAGCCGGCTTTGAACCACGACTGTTCCCAGTAGGGCGGCGCGCTGGCGTCGTTCCAGGTGCTGTTCAGGCGCAGCCGGTTTTCCCGGTCCCGGGCAAAGAAGGTGCTGTGCCGGTCTATGCCCGCCTCACGCATGCCGGGAAGCGGCCAGACGCCGCCGCCGAAAAGCGCGCTGTCGCCGTTCTGGTTAATCAGCGCCGGCAGCAAGTTGTCTATCTGCGCACTCTCCAGCAGGGAGACGGTCTCGGTCAGGCTACGCTGCTGGGCCTGCACGCGGGACATTTGCGTGGTAATGGCTGTTGCCTGTTCGCCAATCTGAGCATGGACGCGCTGATACTCGGTTTTAAGCAGCGACGGCGCCACCAGCCGCATCACCACCCACAGGGTGATGCCCGTCAGCAGTAAAAAGAAAGCAGAAACCAGCAGGATGATTCTGCTCTGAGTCGATTTAAACATAATAAGCTCGAAAATAAGGATTAACGTCGCGGCAGGTTAGCCCCGTACTCGCTGCATCAGGGCATTCGCCACGGTACAGACCTCTTCAATCAGTACGCTGTTATTCTGCGTCACCGACGCCGCACCGCTCTGCCCCTGCATCATCGCATCGTCAATCAGGGCCCGAAGCTCCTTAGACGAGCGCGCACAGCGGCTCGCCAGGTTGCGCGACTCCACGGCAAAAATCCCCTCTTCGTTATGCAGGGAGTAGCTGTAGGCGCGGCTCGCCAGCTGAACCAGCGCCCCGCTGCTGTCGGCAATCTGCAGGGCTGCATCATGCAGCGCCTTCATGGCCATGATCACGCCGGTGGCGCTGTCGCCGAGCGTCGCCAGCAGATTGGCGCTGGCCTCCGGGACCTGCAGCAGCCGTTCGTTCTCCTGGGCAATGACAGTGGCCGCCCGGGCGATGGCATTCACCTGCTCGCCCACCTCATGCATCAGCGGCGGCAGATGCGCCCCCTGCCCGGTTTGCAGCTGCGACGGCAGTTCTTCATTGAGCCGGGAAAGGTGCAGATTCAGGCTGCGAAGCAGCGTCAGGGTCGACACCAGCAGCAGCGCGGCCAGCGGCCATGGCTTGTGGAGCAGAATGCCAGGGCGCTCGCCCATGCGGCGGGTGGGGACATCGATGGCCAGCAGCCACGGCGTGTCGGTAAGGGGAACCACCATCAGGGTGTGCTCGCCGCTGGCGCTGCGAAAACGGGTATGGCGCAGCCCTTCCCCGGACTGGGCCAACAGGGCGCGCAGCGGGACCGCCATGGGGAGATCGGCATCGTTGAGGGATTGCACGGTGGGCGCACCGGCAGCATCCGCGATGATGCGCCCGGTGTTTTCCACAATCCAGGCCCGACCGCCCAGCCGCTCCCCCGTCTCTTTCACCAGAGCATTGAAAAACTGACGGCTGTTGCCGGTCTCCTCCGGGAGATCGGTCTCCCCCGGCGCCGCTTTGTCGAGGGCAAAGCTTTTCAGGGTGACCACACTTTCGGTCATCGAACGCTGCTGTGCTTCGACCCGGTCAAGCTGTTCACGCAGCTGGAGTGCCAGGGCATCCACCTGCGAGCGCAGGCGCTGCCCCTCCGTGCGGATAAACCACGGCATGACGCCCGCCTGCACCAGAATAATGAAGGTAATAAAAATAACGACCAGTATGACAATAAAAACCATGACAGCGCCTGTTGTTAAACATGACAGCACAATGCTGCCTCTACAGGGCTATTTTATTATGCGGGGGACTGGAAATATGCTCTTCAAACCGTTGATAACCGCGCACTTCTGTTATCGCTCAATAAAAACAATCCGCCGGACATTATCCCAGCGTCTGACCAGCCAGCCATCGAGACTCCAGAACGTGCCGCCCCATGTCGCAGGCAGCAGACAGAGCACGATATACAGCGTCTCGGGCAGGTAGAACAGCCAGCTGAGCCAGGCGATCAGGTTCAGCCCGCGCGGAATGGTGTAGATACCAATGGTGACCAGCGCCACGGTGCTGATGACCATCAGTACCAGCGCGCTCAGGCGGCTGAATAACCCCAGCGTCAACAGCAGACCCATGCTGCATTCGAGAAAGGCCACCACCACCGCCATCACTGTCGGAAAAGGGATCCCCGCGTCATACATGGTGTCCACCATCAGCAGCTGGTTCTCGGTGACAAATAATTTATTAAACCCTGCGGTAAAGAAAAATACGCCCAGCACCAGACGGCAGAGAAAGACGGGAAACATGGCTGGCATATCGGTGGTATGCAATAAACGCTTCAGAGAGAACATCGGTCATCCTTGTAAAGAAAATAAATACTGTGTAATAAATTCAATAACATCTGTGTACGCAGTATAAATTCGCCGGTCTCGTTCGCAACCGCTCCCGCCCCCTTCCCGACACAATTAATAAAAATATACAGATTAAAAAAGATTAATTCTGAACAATGACAGCGTCTCATTATCAACGCCGTACAGACGCCCCCTTTGACAGCAAAAAGGTAACCGATTGGTTTTAATATGATTAAAGTAAAACGTTATTAAGCACTACGTTTAATGTGGTTAATAACGCTCCGATTAATAACCTTAATCCCGTTAAGGCTGTTATTACGCAGTGGTTGCAAAAATATGACGTAAGACATAAAAAGCATGTCGCTCTGGCCTTCGGCTCGCAATAACATGTATTTCTTACTATTCATTACACTAGCCAGAAGCGATACCTTATACACCAGAAGAAACAAATAACTATGCTAAACCCTATCGCGATTGGAACGTCAGTGACGCTGGATTTACAGACCCGCGTACTTGCCCGGACGGATACGCAAGAGACGGTCACCCTTCCCCAAAGCGCGTGTCTGTGCCTTGCCGCACTGGTGGAGGCCCAGGGGGAGGTGCTTTCTCAGGAACAGCTGATGGAGATCGGCTGGCGCAGCGCAGGCGTGGAAGTGACCGACAACAGCGTCCGGGTAATGATCACCAAGCTGCGTCGCGCATTCGCCCAGTTGGATATGCAGGAAGCCATCACCCTTATTGCCGTGACGCGCAGCGGCTATCGTCTGCTCGTGCGGGACGCCAGCAGCGAACTGCCGCCTCAGCCGCAGACCGCGCCCCTGCCCGTGCAGGATGAACCGGCAGCGCCTGAGGTGTCGCCGGTGGCTGCGCACGCCCCTGCGCGCCACTATGCCCTGAAGCAGAAGATCTGCGTCACCCTGAGTGGCGTGCTGGTGGGGCTGGTGATTGCGCTGCTCCTGCGCGGGATCGTCGATTTTAGCCCCCAGCCGGTCCACTTTGTGCGCTGGAATGGCCCCGGCGTGCCGCCTGGTACACAGGTGATGGTGCAGCAGGAAAAACAGACGCAGCGCGCCCTGATTGAGTCCACGCTGCAAACCTATACCCGTCACGTGCTGGATCGTCGCCCCAATGAGAAACCGGCTGCGGTGCTGTACGTCACAACCGGCTCAGAAAAAATGAGTCAGTTCCAGGGACTTATTGCCTGTCAACAACCCTTTAAGGATTCCGGGAATGACTGCGAATCGTTCTATTTTCGCCTTTATTAAATCCCCGCTCAGCCTGCTGTTTGTCGGCGGGATGGTCGTCGGGCTGGGCGGCATGGCACTGTACGGGCTGAAGACCTCAACGTTCGCGTCGCAGTGCATCGCGCCCACGTCCTACTACGTTATTGAGGATGACAACAATGCGACGCTGGCACGCGGCATCTACCGCTCTTACCGCGACGGCCTGTTCAGCGGGCATACCACCTATATCGGCACCATCAGCCATTTTAAAGACGGCAAACGCGACGGGCTGCCGAAGGCCGTGAACCGGGAAGTGCGCTACGATGTGGAACTGTCGGGCAAGCGGATCCATCTGACCGTCACCAGCCAGCACCGTAAGCTCGGCGGCCAGACCACGGATCAAGATGTGACCGACTATATCTTCCCGCAAATTAAGCCGGGCGAAGTGGCGACCAGCACCGTCTATCTGCTGGATGACAAAGTGCTGGCCTCCGGCACGGAAACCGTCGCCCGCATCGCCTGCATGCACTGAGGGTTACACCAGCGCCTGAATCAGCCCGGCCAGCAGGTCAAAGCCGGTGGCCATCAGGCGCTCAAAGAACGGGGCCAGCGTTTCAGCAATCAGGAACAGCGCCAGCATGCCGAAGGTGAGCGTCAGCGGGAAGCCAATCACGAAAATGGAGAGCTGCGGCGTCAGGCGGTTTAACAGCCCGAGGATGAAGTTGATGCACAGCAGCAGGGCAATCACCGGCAGCCCCAGCATCAGCCCCTGACTGAAGATCAGCCCCGCGTGGGTGACCAGATAGATAAACCCGCCCGCATGCAGCGGCGTGGCGTCAACCGGCAGGGTCTGGAAGGTGTCAGCCAGCAGGGCCAGCAGCCAGAGATGGCCGTTAAAGGCGAGGAACAGCAGCGTCACCAGCAGGTTGAGAAAACGCGAGATCACCGGGCTGTTCCCGGCACCGGGGTCAAAGAAGGTGGCGAACGACAGCCCCATCTGCATGCCGATGATTTCACCGGACATGCGCACGGCGGCAAACAGCAGCTGCAGCGTTAGCCCCATCGCCGCACCGATAATCACCTGTTTCGCCAGCACCCAGACCCCTTCCCAGGAGTAGAGCCCTACCCCGGCGTCGGGCAGCGTGCCGCCGATGAGGATCGCCGTCAGCAGCGCCAGACCGGCGCGCAGTCGGGCACTGACGGCCTTCTCGCTGAAGATCGGCGCCACATGCAGCAGCGCCGCAATGCGCACCATAATGAAAACGTAGTGGCTGACCAGCCCGTAGAGCTGATCGAGGGGAAGTCCAAAGGCCATCAGCCGATCACAAACGGGATGCTGGCAAACACCGCGCGGGTATATTCAATAAAGATTTTCATCATCCACGGGCCAAGCGCCACCGCGACGCCGACAATCATCAGGATTTTCGGGATGAAGGTCATGGTCATTTCGTTAACCTGCGTGGCAGCCTGCAAAATACTGATAATCAGACCGGTGACCAGGGCGGCCACCAGCAGCGGGGCGGAGATCATCAGCCCGACCCTGATGGCCTGCATGCCAATCACCATTACGCTTTCCGGGGTCATGGGGCTCTCCTAACTGTAAAAGCTCTGGGCCAGCGACCCCACGAGCAACTGCCAGCCATCCACCAGCACGAACAGCATCAGCTTGAACGGCAGGGCAATGGTAGTCGGCGGCACCATCATCATCCCCAGCGCCATCAGAATGCTCGCCACCACCAGATCGATGATCAGGAAGGGGATAAAAATGGTAAAGCCGATCTGGAACGCGGTTTTCAGCTCGCTGGTGATAAACGCCGGGATCAGAATGCTGAGCGGCACCTCCTGCGGCGTGGCGACGTCCGGCGTTTTCGCGATGCGGGCAAACATCGCCAGATCGCTTTCGCGGGTCTGGTCGAGCATGAACGCGCGCAGCGGCTTCACCCCTTCCGTCAGGGCCACTTCCATGGTGATTTTGTTTTCCTGCAGCGGCTGCCAGGCTTTTTCGTAGATCTGGCTGAACACCGGCGACATCACAAAGAAGGTCAAAAACAGTGATAGCCCCACCAGCACCTGGTTGGGCGGCGCGGTGGGTGTGCCGAGCGCGTTACGCATCAGCCCCAGCACAATGATGATGCGGGTAAACCCGGTCATCATCAGCAGGACTGCGGGAATAAAGGTAAAGCCGCTCAGCAGCAGCAGGGTTTGCACCGGCAGCGTCCAGCCCCCTTCTCCGGAAGGCTGGCCGAGGGTGATATCCCCGTTGGCCGCCAGCGCACCGGCGGCAGGCAGCATCAGTGCGAATGCCAGCAGCAGGCGATTCACTGTTCACCTCCCGGACGGTATTTCTGGCGCAGCTTCTCCAGCATCAGCGGGAACGTCGCCGCGGGCGCACTGGCCTGCGGGGCGTTTTCCGGGCGCGGCTGGGTGGCGAGGCAGGTAATCTGCGCGGCGGTAACCCCCAGTACCAGACGCTGGTCGCCAACGTCAACCAGCACCAGGCGCTCGCGCGGCCCCAGCGACTGAGTCGCCACCAGGGTCATGTTGCCCTGGGCGTCGTTGAGCCGACGCGCCAGCCCGCTGCGGCGGGCGGCCCAGGCCATCACCACCATCAGCAGAATAATCAGGGCCAGCGCGCCGCTGACCGTCATCAGCACCGAGCCGGTGGCCGGAAGGGAGTCAGTGGCGTTCATTAGCGGCTCAGACGATGCATGCGCTCGGACGGGGTAATGATGTCCGTGATGCGGATACCGAATTTATCGGACACCACCACCACTTCTCCCTGCGCAATCAGGTAACCATTGATCAGGATATCCAGCGGCTCCCCCGCCAGACCGTCCAGCGACACCACCGAGCCCTGGCTTAAGCGCAGCAGCTCCTTGATGGTCATTTTGGTGCGTCCCAGCTCCACGGTCATTTTTACCGGGATATCGAGGATCAGGTTCATTTCGTCAGAAAATTGCGCACCCGCCATGGTGTCGGTCATTCCCGCCGCGTGCTGTTCGGTCATTGCCTCACCCCAAAGATTATCGATGGACTGATCGTCAGAACCCGATGAGGTGTTCATATCGCTCATGGGGAAATTACTCCTTGTTTAATGAAAGTAATGAAGGCTGAATCATCTGCTCGACCTTCAGGGCATATTGATTGTTAACGGCGCCGTAGCGGGCCGTGAAGACCGGTACGCCACCCACGCTGGCCTCGATAAACTCCTGCTTATCCAGCGCGATGATGTCGCCTTTTTTCATCTGCATCACGCGGGACAGACGGGTGCCGATATCGGCGAAACGCGCCGTGAGCTCCAGCTCGGTTTCCCGCATCTGGCTTGCCAGCAGGCCGCGCCAGTGGGAGTCCTCATGGCGTGAGTTGTCCATCGGCGGGTTACTCAGCAGCTCGCGCAGCGGCTCGATGGTGCTGAAGGGAATACAGATGTTGAACTCCCCGCGGTGCGAACCGATCTCCACCGAAAACGGCGTGGTGACCACCACGTCGTTCGGCGACGAGGTGATGTTGGTGAACTTCACCTGAATTTCGGAGCGGATGTACTCCGTTTTGATTTTGTAGATCGAACTCCAGGCGAACTCGTACGCCTCGCGCGCCATCGACAGCATGCGGTGGATCACGCGCTGCTCGGTGGGCGTGAACTCGCGGCCGTCGGCTTTGGTCGGGAAACGCCCGTCGCCGCCGAACAGGTTATCCACGGCCATAAACACCAGCCCCGGTGAGAACGCCATCAGCGAGGTGCCGCGCAGCGGGTTAAGGTGCAGCAGGTTCAGGTTTGTCGGCACCGGCAGGTTGCGGGCAAACTCGTGATACGGCTGGATCTTAATGTTCCCCGCCGTAATATCCGGGCTACGGCGCAGCAGGTTAAACAGCCCCATGCGGAACTGACGGGCAAAACGTTCGTTAATAATCTCCAGCGAATGCAAACGTTCGCGGATCACCCGGCGCTGGGTGTGCGGATCGTAGGGTTTGATCCCCGGGTCTGCCCCATTGTTCTGACGATCGCTGTTGCTCTCCACATCGGCATTGAGCAAACGGTCGATCTCATCCTGAGATAAAAAGCTGTCAGCCATAATAATTACCGCAGAATAAATTCGTTAATAAGCACGTCAGTGACGCGAATGGACTGGTTAAATGCCAGCGGTTTATCCAGCTCACTCTGAATATTGGTAATCAGGCGACGCTTTCCTTCATCCGTCGATAAATCTTCATAGGTCTGGTGAGTGAGCAACATAAATAAGCGGCTGCGATATTCCGGCAAATATTTTTCCAGCACCGCCAGTGATTTCTGTTCCGCCACGCGAATCGACAAGCCCAGGTACAATACCCGGTCCGATTCGTTCGCCGTCGGCTTCAGGCTGACGGTAAAGGTATTCATTGACGCATACAGCGGCTCGACCTGCACGGGCGCGGGCGGTGTTTTGATTTCCCCTTCCGCGACTTCTTGTGCCGGTTTGGCGAACTTCATCTCCCAGAACAGGTAGCCGGAAACTCCGCACGCCGCAACGGCAGTCAAAAACATGAACATCATCAGAAGCGAGCGAGACCCTCCGCCACTGGCGACCTTTTTATTTTTATTACTCATTGAACGTACACCTGATAAATAAGAGAGGGCAGCGTGCTACCCTCGTGTCAATATGGCGGACATTGTAGTCCATTTAATCATCCTGATAATCAGGCGATAAAATTTCATTACTGAAGCTAATTCGCCACTTCAGGCAAAGGTATTAATTCCGTATATATTTCCGGGAGTGGTGGTTAATAACGTAGGCACACTCTCCTCCTCCGGCGCGTGCTCCTCGCCCTCCTGCGCGGCATGCTCGTCGCCTGCGGCGTGTTCCCCCTGCTCACCGGCGGCAAACGACTGCCCTTCCGCGCTGACGCTGGACTGACCCAGCTGAATGCCGGATTCCGCCATCGCGGCGCGCAGCTGCGGCATCGCCTGCTCCATCACGTGGCGAATGTGCGCATGCTCGCTGACGATATGGATCTGTGCCTGATCCTGTTGCACGCGCAGGGAAATCTGCAGCGACCCCAGCTCTTCCGGGTGCAGACGGATCTCCGCGCTGTGCAGCCCGTTGCGGCTAAAGACCGCAATGTGCTGGCTGACCGACTGCTTCCACTCCGGCGCTTCCGGCGGATGGTTAACGGTGACCACCTGCTGCGGCGCATGGGCGACGCTGGTGCGTACGGCGGCAGGCAGCGCCACGGCGTTCACCGTTGGCGTCGCGGCAACCTCGGTGGTGATCAGCGCTTCGCTGCTGAGCGGTGCGGGCTGCACCGCCAGCGGCGCGGCAGCGGCCGCCGGGGTTTTATCCCCGCTCATCATCAACATTGCTGCGGTTTTGCCCTCCGGCGCCGCGTTTTTTTCGCCCGGTACGCCTTTCACCGGCACTTCCCCGGTGACGCTGCGGGTTACCAGCTGCTGCAGCTGCCACTGGGGGCTTTCGTCCCCTTCACCGTCGGTCAGGGCGATGCCCTGCAACGCCTCTGCCAGCGCGGGCATAGCCATCAGCGGCCTTCCCTCGTCATCAAGGACAGGTGCGTCGTCAACCAGCTTGCCCGGCAGTAGCCCGGCAGGTAAGGCGTCCTCCGGCAGCGCGGCCAGCATCTGCGGGTCAAGGCCCGGGAAAAGCTGCGCCAGCTCGGCCAGCTTGTCATCCAGCGCCAGGCTGAAGTTCTCGTCAGCGAGCAGCCCGGCCTTCGGTTTGCCCGGTGCCCCGCTGCCCAACAGCAGGGTGGCAATATCAATGTTCATAGCCTTTCTCTCTTTTGTCCGGCACGCTGGGCAAATTCATCCATCAGCTTCTGTTCATGTCGGCTTTGAACCAGCGCCTGCGCCGTCTCCCGGCGGGCAATCAGGGTTTCAAAGGCGTTCAGGCGCTGCTTGTTCTGCACCCAGTTCTGCTTCACCTTGTCGACCGCCTGTTCACAGGCGTTAACGTGGCCTTCCTGCTGCTTGACGACCTGCTTCAGCGATAAAATAAACGACTGATGATTCACCAGATCCGCCACCGACATGCCGCCGCCCATCATCCCCTGACGCAGGGACTGCTGGTACTCCTGCTCGTAGTGCTGCAGCTGTTCGTGCTGGGTGAGCGCCTGCTGAAGCTGCTGCTGCGCGCCGCCCAGCGCACGGGTGGTCTCCGTCAGCGTCTCTTCGGCCATATCGCGCAGCAGCGTCATCGGGTTTTTTACCTTCATCGCGCCTCCGGATTAGTCTTTGATGTCCGGGAAGAGCCCGGACAGGGCGCGAACGGCATCGTCATAGCCGCTGCGCTCGTGGATCGCCTGGTGGAGGAATGCCTCCAGCGACGGGTATTTGTCGATGGCCTGATCCAGCATCGCGTCGCTCCCTTTAACATACGCGCCCACGCTGACCAGATCGCGGTTACGCTGATACGCGGAGAGCAGCTGTTTGAAACGCTGCACCCGGCGGTACTGGGCATGCGGGATCAGCTCGGTCATGGCGCGGCTGATCGAAGCTTCAATATCGATAGCCGGATAGTGCCCCGCCTCGGCCAGACGACGCGACAGCACGATATGGCCGTCGAGGATCGCGCGCGCGGAGTCGGCAATCGGATCCTGCTGGTCGTCCCCTTCCGTCAGCACCGTATAAAATGCGGTGATCGAGCCGCCCCCTTTCACGCCGTTACCGGTGCGCTCAACCAGGGCAGGCAGGCGGGCAAACACCGAAGGCGGATAGCCTTTGGTGGCCGGCGGTTCGCCAATCGCCAGCGCCACTTCACGCTGCGCCATGGCGTAGCGGGTCAGGGAGTCCATGATCAGCAGCACGTTGAGGCCGCGCTCGCGGAAATCCTCCGCGATGCGGGTGGTATAAACGGCGCCCTGCATGCGTAAAATCGGTGAGACGTCGGCCGGGGCGGCGACAACCACTGCCCGGGCCAGCCCCTCTTCGCCAAGGATATTCTCAATAAAATCTTTCACCTCGCGGCCACGCTCGCCAATCAGCCCCACCACGATGACGTCAGCGGTGGTGAAGCGGGCCATCATGCCGAGCAGCACGCTTTTGCCGACGCCGGAACCGGCGAACAGGCCCATACGCTGTCCTCGCCCCACCGTCAGCAGGCCGTTGATGGCGCGCACGCCGACGTCGAGCACGGTTTTGATCGGGTCGCGGTGCAGCGGGTTAAGCGTCGGGGTAAAAAGCCCGGCCGCCGGTTTTCCCGGCGCGGGACGGCCATCCAGCGGACGGCCCTGGGCATCCAACACGCGGCCCAGCAGATGCGGGCCAACGGGGAGCTGTTTACCGGCGTGGCTGTCGCTTTGCAGGGCGTAGATGCGCGCCCCCGGCAGGATACCGTCGACATGCTCCAGCGGCATCAGGAACAGCGTCTGGCCATTAAAGCCCACCACCTCGCTCTCGACCGGGATAATTCCCTGCTCCGTCTGGCGCTCAACGATGCACAGGGCACCGATGGGCAGCTTCAGCCCCACGGCCTCCATCACCAGCCCGGTGGCGCGCGTCAGCTTGCCGTACTGGCGAAAATCGGGCACCTGCGTGAGTTTTTCCTCCACCCGGTCGAGGGCGGAAAGCCACTTTTTTAGCTGCTGGCTCATTGCGAGAGCTCCTCGCGTGCCAGCTGGCAGAGCGCCTGCCAGCGGGTTTCCATGCTGGCGTCCACCTCAACGTCCGGGGAGACAATCCGGCAGCCCCCGGCGGCCAGGCTGGCGTCGCGGTGCAGCTCCCAGCCCATCGCGGTGAGCGTTTCGCCCAGCGCCGCCTGCACCCCCGCAAACGCGTCCGGGCTGACATACAGCTGGATGGTGCCGTGCAGCAGGGCATCCTGCTGCATCAGGCTGCGGATCTGCGCGTTCAGCGCCTGGTTGTCCGTCACGCGGGCAGTGCCGTAGAGCTGCTGGACAGCGGTGAGCGACAGCTGCACCAGACGCGCGGGGACCAGCCCTTCGAGGTTTTCCAGCGCCAGCTTAAAGTTGCTGACCCAGACTTCGGCCTCGCGCAGCAGCGCCTGCTGCTCCACGCGCGCCTGCTCTACGCCCTGGGCAAACCCGGCGTCGCGGCCCTCTTTCAGCCCGGCCTCGTAGCCCTGCTTGCGCCCCTCTTCCTGGCCCTGCTGCTGTCCCTGAGCAAATCCCTGCTGCTCCGCCTGCTTGCGCAGGCGCGCCAGTTCAGCTTTCAGCTGCGCCTCAGACTGGGCGTTATCCATCGTCGGCAGCGGGGTGTCCAGCGGCTCACCCAGCAGGTTTTCAGGCTTCCAGGCGCGCCACTCACGGGCGTTGTTATCATCAAACGTAGGCATCGTCGCTGCCTCCTATCAGGATCTCGCCAGACTCGGCCAGGCGACGCACCACGTTGAGAATGGTCTTCTGTTCGGCTTCCACCTGCGACAGACGCACCGGGCCACGGGAGGCCAGATCGTCGGTCATCAGCTCGGCCTGACGGCGTGACATATTGCGGAAGAACTTCATGCGCAGCGGCTCGTCGGCCCCTTTCAGGGCGATGATCAGCGTCTCGCTCTCGATCTCCTGCAGCAGACGCTGAATGCTTCTGTCTTCCACATCCACCAGGTTTTCGAACAGGAACATCTCGTCGATGATCTTCTGCGCCAGTTCGCCGTCGAAATCGCGCACCGCCTCGATGGCCGCCTCCTCCTGATGGGATTTCATCAGGTTGAGGATCTCGGCCGCCGGACGGACGCCGCCCATCTTGCTGCGCTTGAGGTTCTGACCGTGCAGCAGGTTGTTCAGCACTTCCGTCAGCTCCTGCAGCGCGGCAGGCTGTACGCCGCCAAAGGTGGCGATACGCAGCATAATGTCGTTACGTTCGCGCTCGTCGAATTTGCCCAGCACGTCCGCCGCCTGGTTACGCTTGAGGTGTACCAGGATGGTGGCGATGATCTGCGGATGCTCTTCGCGGATAAGATCGAACACCGCCTGCGGATCCATAAAGTTGAGCGTTTCGATACCGTTGGTGCCCTGATGGGTATCCAGCAGATCTTCCAGCAGCGAGGAGGCACGCTCTTCGCCCAGCGCCTTGACCAGCACGCTGCGCAGATAATCGTTGGTGTTGAGGCTGAGCGCGGCATATTCGCTGGAGTCTTTCTTAAACTCCTCCAGCACCATGGCCATCTGGTCGTGAGTAAAGCCCGCCATGTTGACCATCGAGGCACTGATCTGTTTAACCTCGTGGGCGTTAAGGTGCTTGAACACCTCCGCCGCCAGGACATCTCCCAGCGTCAGCATGACGATGGCGCTTTTTTCTGAGGCATTCATTATTTCGGCTCCTTACTCATCCACTGGCGGATCACCAGGGCGATAACGCGCGGTTCCTGCTCTGCCAGTTCACGCAACTGTTGACCATTGAGTTCCGTATCCACCCGCTGCTGCGCACGGTCGCGGTTGTTTTTCTCCGCTGCACGTTTTTTGGCGGCAATCTCTTCTTCCCGGGCCTCTTTTTCCATCTCCAGACGACGAATCGTGGTCTCCTGGTGGCGGATCCAGGCCGGCTGCACCAGCTTGCGCCACATGATCCAGGCGATAATGGCAATGACCAGATAACGGGCGATAGCCATCAGCAGCGCGTAGAAGCGATCCTGCTTCCAGAACGGCGGTACCGGTGTCTCTACCACGCCGTTAAAGGCGGAGTTCAGAATATTGACGCTGTCGCCGCGCGCGGCGTTGTAGCCGATGGCCTCTTTCACCAGGGCGTTAATGCGCGCCAGCTCGGCCTCGCCGATCGGCCCCGGCTTGCCCTCTTCCCCTTGCGGCAGGTGGTTAATCACCACCGCGACCGACAAGCGCTGGATGCGTCCGGCATTGGATTTGGTGTGGGTCAGGGTGCGATCCACCTCAAAGTTGGTGGTCTCATCGCTGCGGTTGTTGTACGGCTGCGCCGTTTCACGGCTGGCGCTGCTGCCGGTGGTTTTCTCTTTTTTGTCGTCCGCAGGCGTGTTAAGCGGCTGGGTCAGCGGCGCGGTGGCCGGTGCCGGTGGGGTGTTGCTCAACGCGCCCGGCACGCCGCTCGCGCCACGGCGGTTACCCTGCTCCGAGAGGCTGGCCTGACGGCTGCGGATCGCCATTTTTTCCGGGTCGCTGTTCGGCTGGTACTGCTCCAGGGTCTGCTCCTGCTCGGTGAAATCCATCTGCGCGGTCACCTGGGCGCGGATGTTTTCATCCCCCACCAGCGGGGCGAGAATGCGCTGAATGCGCTGCTGATAATCGCTTTCGATTTCATTGGTGTATTTCAGGTGCGCCGTCTGCAAGCCGCGCAGCCCGCTCTGGGTGAGGAGGTTGCCGCGCTGATCGACAATGGTCACGCTCTCTGCGGCCAGCCCGGTCACCGCACTGGAGATCAGATGGGTGATGGCCACCACCTGGCTGTCGTCGAGGGTCCGGCCCTGCAGCAGGTTAACGGTGACCGAAGCGGTCGGTTTTTTCTGTTCGCGGACAAACATCGACGGTTTCGGCGTGGCCAGATGCACGCGCGCGCTCTGGATCGGACCGAGATTTTCGATGGTGCGCGCCAGCTCGCCTTCGAGTGCACGCTGGTAGTTCACCTGCTCGGTGAACTGGCTGACGCCAAACTTCTCCTGATCGAGCAGCTCAAAGCCCACCGAGCCCCCCTTCGGCAGCCCCTGCTGGGCCAGCTTCATGCGCACCTCATGCACCTGGGAGGCCGGCACCATAATGACGCCTCCCGGTGTATCGATCCGGTAAGGCACATTGAGCTGTGACAGCTGGGCGACAATCGCGCCCCCTTCTTCATCACTGATATTGCTGAACAACACCCGGTAGTCCGGCTCTTTTGCCCAGAACATTAACGCGATGATGACGGAAAGCGCCGCAGCGCCGCAAATCACCAGCAAAAGCTTCGGGCTGCCGCGAAGTGAGGACAGTATCGATTTAATTCGCTCTGCCGGATTGTTGGTTAACTCATTTAGTGTGGCACTCATGCCGTATTCCTGTATGAAATAGCACGCATCAGCGATGCGCGTCAGCTCACGAAATTCGCGAGAGTGATGTCGACGATTTCAAAAATATAAGAATTTTTCAGGCGGGCATTATCGTCTGAAAGGCGTTTTTTTTAAGGATAAATAAGCTCAAAGTTCTGTCGGCTTATTGGATTTTCTGAGGTTTTTAAACGCGTGTTAAGCTGTCGACGTTTAAAAGATGTGCAATAAACAGTGGTTTTTATCCCATTTATCAGGAACTGAAAAATGTCAGCGACATTAATGCGTGGCGTACTCGATCAAATTCAGACCCAGGCGCAGCAGGTCAGCGGCCCGTCTAACCGGCTGCAGAACGCGCGCGGCGACGCGCCCTCCTTTTCTGACGTTTTATTTAACAGCATTAACGAAATAAATAAAACCCAGGTTGAGGCAAAGAACAAAACACAGCAGTGGATGTCAGGCAGTAGCGATATTGCCCTGAATGACGTGATGCTGGCGATGCAGAAATCCTCTATTTCATTCAGCTTCGGTATGCAGGCGCGAAATAAGATGATCAGCGCGTATCAGGAAATAATGAATACCCCGGTGTAAGGTCTGATCCCATTCTATGAGTGAAATTAACAGCACGCCTGCACGCTTATCCCTGAATACGCTTTCTCTGACTGACAGCGAATTACAGCGTGTCGGGAAATTAATCTATAAGCGCGCCGGCATTGTCGTCAACGCGCAAAAGCGAGAGATGATTTTCAATCGTCTCTCTCGTCGCGTGCGCACGCTGGGACTGGCCACGTTCAGCGAGTATATCGCCCTTCTGGAGTCGCACGCAGAGCACCCGGAATGGCAGAACTTTATCAACGCGCTGACCACCAACCTGACCTCCTTTTTCCGCGAGGCCTATCACTTCCCGATCCTCGCGGAACATGCCCGGCAGCGCGCGAATGGCTATCGCGTCTGGTGTACCGCCGCCTCAACGGGGGAAGAGCCCTGCTCTATCGCCATGACGCTGAACGATCAGCTTGGCGCGTCGGTGGCCGGGCCGCGCATCTGGGCGTCGGATATCGACACCGAGGTGCTGGCAAAAGCGGAAGCGGGCGTGTACCGGCTGAGCGATCTGGACGCCCTGACGCTGGCGCAGAAGCGCCATTACTTTCTGCGGGGCGCAGGCGATAACAGCGAATGGGTGAAGGCCAGACGGGAATTGTTGGCGGCCATCCACTATCAGCAGCTGAATTTACTCGATGAAAAGTGGTCCGTTCCCGGGCCGTTCGACGCCATTTTCTGCCGCAACGTGATGATCTATTTCGACGCACCAACGCAGCAGCGCCTGCTGCAGCGCTTTGCGCGTCTGCTTAAGCCAGGTGGCCTGCTGTTTGTCGGCCATTCGGAACACTTTAACCACGCACATATTCCGCTGCGCCTGCGGGGGCAGTCGGTGTATGAACTGACGGAGGCCACACGGTGAAGGCGATTCGTGTGCTGGCGGTCGATGATTCCGCGCTGATGCGAAACATGCTCAGCGCGGTGGTCAATCAGCAGCCGGATATGGAAATGGTCGGTACGGCACCGGACGCGTTTATCGCGCGCGAGTTGATCAAACAGCTTAACCCGGACGTGCTGACGCTGGATATCGACATGCCGCGGATGGACGGGCTGGAGTTTCTCTCCCGCCTGATGCGCCTGCGCCCGATGCCGGTGATTATGGTCTCCTCCCTGACTACCCGCGGGTCGAAAGCCACTCTGACCGCGCTTGAGCGCGGCGCGGTGGATTTTCTGCCCAAGCCCGAGCACCGCGGTGCAGAGAATATCGACAGCTGGGGCCAGCTGGTGGTGGAGAAGATCCGCGTCGCGGCCCGCGCGAAGCTGGCCCCGCACGACCCGGCTGCCAGGCCGGTGCTCGCCGGTATTCCCGTGCGCCAGCAGAGCCTCATCGCCATTGGTGCCTCCACGGGCGGCACGGAGGCGCTGCGCCGGGTGCTGATGCCGCTGCCGGTCAGCACGCCGGGGATTGTGATTGCCCAGCATATGCCTGCCGGTTTTACCCACTCTTTCGCCCAGCGACTCGACTCGCTGTGCCAGATTGCCGTGCGTGAAGCGCAGGATGGCGAGCCGGTGCTGCCAGGTACCGCCCTGATTGCCCCGGGCGATCGCCATATGGAGGTCATCTGCCAGGACAACGGCTACCGGATCAGGCTCAGCGATGCCCCGCCGGTGAACCGTCATCGTCCGTCGGTGGATGTGCTGTTTGACTCCGTGGCGCGTCAGGCCAGCAAACACGCCAGCGCCGCCCTGCTGACCGGCATGGGCGCGGACGGTGCGCGTGGCCTGCTGCACCTGCGCCAGACCGGCGCCTTTACCCTCGCGCAGAGCGAAGCCACCTGCGTGGTGTTCGGCATGCCGCGGGAGGCGATTGCGCTGGGCGCGGCGAAAAAGGTCGTCGACCTCGACGATATCAGCCAGTGCTTACTGGACAGTTTCCATAAACATAAATCATCCCATACCGACTCACGACGTTCAGGAGATACCCCCCATGTCGGATAAAAATTTGCGTTTTCTGGTGGTAGACGACTTCGCCACCATGCGACGCATCGTACGAAACCTGCTGCAGGATCTGGGCTACAAGCACATTGACGAGGCCGAAGACGGCCAGGACGCGCTCAACAAGCTGCGCGCCAGCGACTTCGATTTCGTGGTCAGCGACTGGAACATGCCGAATGTCGACGGACTGGAGCTGCTGAAAACCATCCGCAGCGATGCGGCGATGGCAAAACTGCCGGTCCTGATGGTGACCGCAGAAGCGAAGAAAGAGAACATCATCGCCGCGGCTCAGGCAGGCGCCAATGGTTACATCGTTAAACCGTTCACCGCTGCCACGCTGGAAGAGAAGCTCGGCAAAATCTTTGAAAAACTCGGGTAACCCTTATGAACTCCCCGTTAAACATGCAGGCGGATAACGCCACTGAGATTTTCGTTCGCATCGGACAGTTGACCCGTCTGCTGCGCGACAGCATGGCCAACCTCGGTCTGGAACAGGCGATTATGGAAGTCGCGGACGCGTTTCCGAACACCCGCGACCGCCTGAACTATGTGGTGGGTAAGACCTCGCAGGCCGCCGACCGGGCGCTGACCAGCGTCGAGGTGGCGCGCCCGCTGCAGGAAGGGCTGAGCGATAACGCCACCGCGCTCAGCGCCCGCTGGGATGCGTGGTTTGACAATCCACAGCCGCTGGACGATGCCCGCGAGCTGGTTAAAGCCACCCGCGCGTTTCTGCACGACGTGCCGGAAAAGACCCAGCAGACCAACCGCCAGCTGACTGAAATCATGATGGCGCAGGACTTCCAGGATCTCACCGGCCAGGTGCTGCAAAGCCTGATGCACGTTATCGAGACCGTGGAGAAGGAACTGATCAGCGTGCTGGTGGAAAACATGAGCGAACGCGACGCCAGCGCCGCTGCCGGTGATGCGCACCTGAAAAACGGTCCGCAGATCGATACCCGCGCCGAGGGCATTGTGGCGTCTCAGGAGCAGGTGGACGATCTGCTGGAGTCACTCGGCTTCTAATCCCGCCGGGCGAATGTCATGTCAGAACAAAACGACAGCGAAAAAACAGAAGACCCCACACCCCACCGAAAGCAAAAAGCGCGCGAAGAGGGACAGGTTCCCCGATCGCGCGAACTGACAAGCCTCCTGATGCTGCTGGCAGGCTGGGGGTTGCTGCTGGTGGCGGGCGGCTGGCTGGCAAAACAGCTGCAGCAACTGCTGCATAACGGTCTGACGTTTGACCGGCTGTTAGTCAGCGACCCGCAACAGATGCTGTATCACGCCGGATCGCTGCTGGGGATGGCGTTTCTGGCCCTGCTGCCCTTCGTCGGCGGGCTGTTTCTTACCGCCGTTGCCACGCCGTCGCTGATTGGCGGCCTGAATATGAGCGCCAAGGCCCTCAAATTCAACGTCAAAAAGCTCAACCCGATCAGCGGCATCAAGCGTCTTTTTTCCGCGCAAATGGTGTCGGAAATGGTCAAGAGCATTCTCAAGGTGACGCTGGCGGGCATCGGTGGCGGGCTGTTCCTGTGGTTCAACAAAGGGAAATTTATCAGCCTGATGTATGAGCCACTGCGCCTGGCGCTGGGTGATATCAGCGCCCTGCTGATGGGCTGCATGCTGGTCATCATCTTATCGCTGATCCCGATGGTGGCGTTCGACGTGGTGTACCAGCTCTGGAGCAACTTTAAGAAGTTGCGCATGAGCCTGAAGGAAATCAAAGACGAATTCAAAAATCAGGAAGGCGACCCGCTGATTAAAAGTCGCATCCGCCAGCTGCAGCGTCAGATGGCGCAGCAGCGAATGATGACCGATGTCCCCACCGCTGACGTGGTGGTGAATAACCCGACCCACTATTCGGTGGCCCTGAAGTATCAGGAAGGCGCCATGGGGGCGCCGATGGTGGTCGCCAGCGGTAGCGGGCTGATTGCCCTGCGCATCCGCGAACTGGCCGAAGAGAACCGGGTTCCCATGCTTGAGGCACCGCCGCTGGCGCGCGCCCTGTATCGCCATTGTGACCCCGGCTCACCGGTTCCCGCCGAGCTCTATAGCGCGGTGGCGGAAGTCCTGGCCTGGGTTTATGGCCTGAAGCGCTGGCGTAAGGGCTATGGCTTACGTCCGCTGACACCTAAAGATCTTCCCGTTCCGGCGGGAATGGATTTTGCACAAGAGAGTAGAGAGTGATGGCCAATATCGCCACCAAATTACGATTACCCAACATGAAGGAAACCCAGTGGCAGGTGCTGGCCGGGCCGGTACTGATCATGACCATCCTGGCGATGATGATCCTGCCGCTGCCGACCTTCGTGCTGGATCTGCTGTTTACCTTCAACATCGTGCTGTCGATCATGATCCTGCTGGTCGCCATGTTTACCCAGAACACGCTGGAGTTTTCCGCATTCCCGACGGTACTGCTGTTCTCCACCCTGCTGCGGCTGGCGCTGAACGTCGCCTCCACGCGCGTGATCCTGATGAATGGCCATACCGGCTCAGAAGCGGCCGGTCAGGTGGTGGAAGCGTTCGGCCACTTCCTGGTGGGAGGCAATTTCGCCATCGGTATCATCGTATTCATCATCCTGATCATCATTAACTTTATGGTGATCACCAAGGGTGCCGGACGTATTGCGGAAGTGGGCGCACGTTTCTCTCTCGACGGGATGCCGGGCAAGCAGATGGCGATTGACGCGGATCTAAACGCTGGCCTGATCGGCGAAGAGGAAGCCAAACGCCGCCGTAAAGAGGTGACGCAGGAGGCGGACTTCTACGGCTCGATGGACGGTGCCAGTAAGTTTGTGCGCGGTGATGCCATCGCCGGGCTGCTGATTATGGCGATCAACATTATTGGTGGTCTGGTGATCGGCGTGATGCAGCACGACATGTCCGCCAGCGTGGCCGGTGAAACCTACACCCTGCTGACCATCGGTGATGGTCTGGTGGCTCAGATCCCGGGCCTGGTGATCTCCACCGCGGCCGGTGTGGTCGTGACCCGTGTGGCCAACGATCAGGATGTGGGCGAGCAGATGGTGGGCCAGCTGTTCACCTCTCCGCGCGTGATTGTGCTGGCGGCGGGCGTGATTGGTCTGCTGGGGCTGATCCCCGGCATGCCGAACTTCGTCTTCCTGCTGTTTACCGCCACGCTGCTGGGCGTCGCCTGGTGGCTGCGCGGCCGTGAAGGCGACGCGAAAAAAGCCGGTGGCGCGCAGACCGACGCCGACGCGGCGGAAGCCGAGGTGGCGCAGGTGCACGAAGCCACCTGGTCTGACGTACAAATGGAAGATACCCTGGGTCTGGAAGTGGGCTATCGCCTGATCCCGATGGTGGATCACGAGCAGCAGGGCCAGCTGCTGACCCGCGTGCGCGGCATTCGCAAGAAGTTCGCCCAGCAGATGGGCTTCCTCCCCCCTGCCGTGCATATTCGTGACAACCTGGATCTGGCCCCGACGCACTACCGCATCCTGCTTAAAGGGGTCACCATTGGTTCAGGCGACGTGCAACCGGATCGCTGGATGGCGATCAACCCCGGCTGCGCAGAGGGCGAAGTCCCCGGCACCCCGTGTACCGAGCCGACCTTTGGCCTGCCTGCCCTGTGGATTGACGAAGTGCATCGCGAACTGGCGCAGACGCTGGGCTACACGGTGGTTGACCCGAGTTCGGTGGTGGCAACGCACCTCAACCATCTGATCTCCACCCATACCGAGGAGCTGTTTGGCCGTCAGGAGGCGCAGCAGCTGCTCGACCAGATCACCAAACACTCACCGAAACTGGTGGAGGATCTCATTCCGGCGGTTATCAGCCTGACCACGCTGCACAAGGTGCTGCAGAACCTGCTGGCCGAGCGCGTGCCGATCCGCGATATGCGCACCATCATCGATACGCTGGCGGAGTTTGCCACCGCCCAGAGCGATGCCGATGAGCTGACCACCCGCGTGCGGGCGCGTCTTTCCAGGGCGATCACCCAGCAGTGGTTCCCGGGGGAGGGCGATATTCAGCTGATTGGTCTGGATCTCTCCCTGGAGCAGCTGCTGGTCCAGGCGACCCAGAGCGGCAGCGCGATTGAGCCAGGCATTGCCGAAAACCTGATGAAGCAGACCGAACAGGCGCTGCAGCACCAGGAAGGCTTAGGCGCGCCGCCGGTGCTGCTGGTGAACCCGGCCCTGCGCCTGATGCTGTCGCGCTACCTGCGCCGCATCTTCCCGCAGCTGGCGGTTCTTTCGAGCCAGGAGATTAATACCCAGCGCAACGTGCGGATGACCTATCTGATTGGGGGGAAAGGATGACGCGATGGGCTGCGGGACTACTTCTGATCTCACCGCTGGTCATGGCGGCGGACGGATCCTGGAGCAGCAGCAGCTTTGGCGGCACGATGACGCGGGGCCAGCAGGTGCTGAAGAGCAAACCGGTGCAAAGCCCCTCTCCCCTGCCCGCGGGGGCCGTGGCCGCCCGCGTACACTGGAAAATCACGACCCATGGACTGACCCCGCCGGGGTTTCGCATCCGCCTGTGCAGCGAGGCACGCTGCCTGCCGCTCTCCGGTTTTTCCGGCGAGCAGCGTCTGCCAGCCGGTATGCCAGCAGGCGGGCCATTTCGTTTCGAGTATTATTCCACGGCGGGCGGGCGTCTTGACGCCCCGTTAACGGTGCTGAGTAATCAGGTTACGGTGAGTTACCGGAACCGCGGTTGAGCCCGAGCATGACCGGCGAACCGGTCATGCTTGCGGTACAACTTAGAAATCGACGCGCAGGCCGACACTTCCCACCACCGGCGACTCAACATGCTCACTCTTCGCGTAGCTCGCATCCAGCCAGACCTCGGTTGACGGAGTCACTTTCACGCTGATACCACCCGTGAATGTGCCACCCGTTCCGGTGAAGTCGTTGGTAAAGTCATAGGTTTCGTTAATGCGCGTACTGCCGTTTTTGACCAGCTCCTGACGCAGGGCCGCCGTCGCATAAGGCATGACCTGCACCTCACCGGCCTCCAGACGCGTGCTCACACGCAGACCGGCTTGCGCCTGCAGTGAACGTCCGTCGCCGGTTTCCGCCGTCATCCCGTTGTTCAGTTTGACGTGCTCAGACGGGGTCATCCAGCCGTCGAGCCCGGCAAACGGCGTCAGACGCGTGGCATCGCTCAGGGCGATGTGACGACCCGCTTCCAGACCCAGTCCGTATCCCCAGCTGTTCCAGTCGGCACGCGCCGTTGCGCCATCGCTCATGCGGGCGCTCAGCTTGTTGGCGAAATGGTTAATCTGCGCGGAGCCGCTGGTGTACCAGCCGTTAGCCGAGTTCAGCGTGGCATACAGACCGCCACCGTAGCTGGTGACACGGCTCTGGCCGCCGCGGGCATGTTTAACCTGACCGGTTGACTGGCTCAGCCAGGCCCCTGTGGTGAGATCCCCTGCATTCAGAGAAGTTACCTTATCGCCGCCCAGCATCATGCCGTTTTGTTCCAGGCGGTAGGCGGAACCCCAGGCGCCGTCGACATCGCTGCGGCTGTGCAGCACAGTGCCCCACATGCCGGACTGCGGCCGGGTGCGGGTGTCGTCAAGACGCGCGCGCAGGACGTTCATTTCATACTCGTGGATAAACTGTGGCGCGGACGCCATCGACAACATCGCATCGGTAGACGCGGAGGTTGAACCTGCCGCCTGTACCAGCTCCCACTGATTGCCATTACGCACCAGCGTATGCTGCCAGGCTCCCACGTCGAGGCGTCCCCCGTTCAGGGCAAATTCAGCATCACCGCCGCCGGTACGCACCAGCGTCAGCGCGTCGTGACCGGCCTCGCGACCGCTGGCCGCCACGTGCAGAGTGTGTTTCCCGGAGGCGCTGTCGGTGATATCCAGAAGATCGGCTTCGCCCGTGAGGAGATCGGCATTCATCACAAAATGGCCGCTGCCGGAGAGCGTGCCGAGCGTCAGGGTGCGGTACTCCTCTCCTGCGGCAAATTTCACCGTTCCGCCCGCCATGGAAAGGGATTTGATATCGGAGTCAGCCGTCATTTCATAGAGAGAAGTGTTATCCACCGACAGGGAATTGACGTTCGTCATCGCGCCGGAGAGATGGCTGCCGTTGCTGAGCGCGACGTCAACCACAGCGCCTTCTTCCGCACGGACAGTGCCTGCGGCCTGGCTGGCGTTGAGCGACAGGGAGACTTCGCTGCCCTTTCTGGCGGTCAGAAGTTCCCCGGTATCGGAGCCAGCGGTGCTACCGTTTGTCAGGAGAATAGTCTGGCTACCCGAGCTGACCATAAACGCCGGGCCGTTTACCGCTCCAACGCTGGAGCTGTCCAGGCTGACATTGTTATTGCCACTAAGGTATATACCGGACGCATATCCCTTAATCGCGCTACCGATAAACGTGCCGTGAGTACCATTAAAATCAACTGCCCCGGTGAAGACTTCATCGCTATTGGCAATAACACTGTTCTCGACGATGACCTCTGCATTGTTCGCCGCGAATTGCCGCGCGCGGATTTGTGCCGCGGCTAATTGCGCATCATACATAATAAGTTGGAATGCGATCGTCGTGTTGCGCAGCCGGGTGTCCCCCATCAATGCGGCGACGTTAACGTGAGCATTATCAATAGTTGCCGTACTGCCAGCTTGAAGCGTCAGGAAGCCATTAACCTGCCCGCCATCCATGGCCAGATGGCCATCAGAAATGGTCATTTTACCGACAACCGCATCCTTTGCGGTTAGCGTCGCGCCATTTTGAACCTGATAGTCTTCATTACTGGGGGAGCGGCCATCAATAAGGGTGTCTTTTTCGATGAGGGTGGCGGCAGAGGAAGCACCGGCGGTGCCAAGCAGTGTGACGAGGATCGCCCTGCGAAGCGGCGAAAAATAAAATAACGGTTTCATGAATTGCCTTTCTGATGAGGAATAAACAGAGAGGAGTTCCTCTCTGTTTATTCATCGGTGAAAAGGCCATTGGCTAAAATTTAATACGCTGCAACGTCCAAATCCGATTGCGCCTGTAACGTTTTCCAGCGCAAAGGGGTAAATGCAGCAGCGCTGATTATCTTAACGACTTTATGTTCGTCTTTATTAATCAGATATTTTGCATCCTGCACGGGATAAAGCCTATCGCCCGCAGTAACAGGTGCTGAGGAGGTAATGACCGCCACCAGCTTTAACTGCTCAGCACACAGAATAAGCGCATAGCGCTGCACGGCCGCTAACTCTATAACATCTGTAACCCGCCACTCCATAGCGTCTCCTGTCTCACAAACCCTGGATCTGTCAGAAGTAGAAGGTAAATTGCGCGACACCGCCAATTGTGCGGTCGCGTCCGGCAAGGGCGGTTAAGTCAAACTGCATGGCCTCACCGGCGGAAAGCCCGACACCGCCCGTCACCACGCGGCGGTCATTGCCGCGCATATCCAGACGATAGCCCGCCCGCAGCTGCACCCAGTCGGCTGTGCGCCATTCCGCGCCAAAGGCCGCGTACTGGTTTTTGTCGATATACTGGAAATTGCTGACCGGCGTCAGGTCAATATCGGCCCCCAGCGTCACCGGTCCGGTTTGCCAGGCGGTACCGGCGGTGAGCTGTGGACGGATCACAAAGGCAGGCTGATAGCCGTTTACCTCTCGGGTTTTTACGCGGTTTTCAAACAGGTTTTGCGCGGAAAGCGCCACCATCCAGCCTGGGGTCGGCGAGGCAAAGAGACCGGCGTCGATGTTGGCGCTCATGGTCTGGTGCTGCCAGTTGCCATCGCGCAGATCGGAGCTGTCATAGTTGTTGATGGCAACGTTGTAGTTCCACGTTTCAATACGCTGGATCTTCGGCGTGAACCCCACACCTGCAGGAATATCCCCCACGGTAAACGGATGGGCAATCGACACGCCGTATTCAGTGACCAGCGCCGCCATCCCTTCGGCGCGGGAGGTCAGGTTATCCAGATCTTCCTTCACCGGAATAATGGAGCCATTGGCAACGCCTTCGAGATACTCCAGGTCGCTCTGACTGACCAGCGCACGGGCATTGCCCTTCGCCCAGCTGTTAACGGATAGCGCGATGGGCAGTGAATCATCCGGCACCGCCAGCACCATCGCCAGCCCGACATTCGCGTAAGCATTTTCCCCGGAAAGACCAGCAACCATTTCGCCCAGTTTACCTGCGGCCTGCGCCTCATTGCCGGTACCCATGGCGCTTTCCAGCCTGTCCCAGGCCGATTTGACATCATCAAAACCATCAATCAGGTTGGCCGGATCGCTGACCTGCGCGCCGAGGGACGGTGCGATCAAGCTGATTTTATCCTGCGAGCGCGAGGTCGCCAGCAGGGCCGGGTTGACCAGTGGCGCCACACCAAAGTGTGCCGACGCCACGCCGGTGCCCCCCATGGCGGTGCTGCGGGCATCAAAACCGTTATAAGAAGCAGAGGCAAAAGGGACTGTCGCGCTAAACCCTGCAATTAACAGGCTGCGCATAATAATATTCGTTTTCATTTTATTTCCAGAGTCATATTGAGTGGCGCGTGATAGCGCACATTGCGTGTGGTATAAATTGCTCTTTATTATGCTATCAGGAAGTTCAATCTGTTTATCTGGCAATAACCTTAAAGACCTTTCTACTATTTACGACTTTAGTGAACAGAATAAATTATTTATCCCTTCATCACCCGAAATGCTTACAATTGTCATCGCTTATTAACGTGATAAAGGATTGCCTGTAAAAAACAGGCTGCCATAATAGATTTCTCATTATTATTGCCGGGAGAATAACCGTGCGCTATTTCGCTGTCGTGGTTTCATCAATATTAATGTGTGGCTCTTCTCTGGCCACGTCCGTAAAAGCCGCAACCCTGCCTGAGCTGGCAGAGGCCTTAAATACACGGTTCGACGTGATGAAGGATGTGGCAGGCTATAAAGCGGCGAACCACCTTCCCGTTGAGGATCTCCCGCGAGAAAAAAATGTGCTCCTGAAGGCGCAGAGCGCTGCCCGTGACGCCATGCTGGATCCGCAGAGTATTGACGCGTTTGTCCAGACGCAGATGGCCATCAGTAAAAATATCCAGTATCGCTACCTTGACCGCTGGCGTTTACAGCCAGAAAAAGCGTGGCAGCCCCGTCCATTGAAAGAAGTCAGAGCACAAATTCTGCAACTGGATAATACGATCCTGAATCTGATTAGCCGTCAAATCCTGACCGGTGGTGGGTTTGGTGAAGAGCAGGACCGTATGCTGGCCCGATTACTGGACGATAAGCAGATCTCTGACCTGGAGAAGGCGCAACTGATTGACGCGCTCGGGAAGATTAAACGTCGTCAATAACCCGTTTGAAGAGAATAAAGGAGCAACCATTGATCCTGAAAAGAACCTCAGGCCTGTCCGTTTTTCCACTCCTGATGATAACGCTGGTTCTGTCAGCCTGTAGCGCGTCTGAACACAAGCCCGCGGCAAAAAATAGCGCCCTTTTCACCCCACAAAGTTCGCCACTGCCCTACAAAGTGACGCTTTCCGGAACACAGGATGGCCGTATGCTTTGTGAAAATTGCGGAAATAATGGCAAAAAAGTCTTGATCCGCAGTGGGGACAAACTCAGCCAGTATAATATGATGATCGATAGTCCCTATTTTGCCTTCCTGTGCAACAACTCCGCAAATGCCTGCCGGACCGGTTCGTGGATTGCGATTAATAAAAACTCAGCCACTCCATATGTTAAAACACTCTCGCTTGGCGGCGGAGCGCTAATCAGCGATCTCCGACCCGCAAATGATGAGCATCACACCTGGCTGCAGGTGACGTATGTTAACGGAGAGCAAAACGTATTTGTTTTGGAAAATAGCCAATAACCGTCGGCTACAGACTTTCCTCACCTGATGTTCTCATTGGGAGATTTGTCACTGAAAGGAAACGGGATAAATGGTTGAATAATGGCGGAGAGGCTGGCCTCTTCTGCCATTCCGACATCTCAACGTTTTGTAGTTGCCTTCATGCCGGTTTCTTTGGCATGTTAACCTGACCTTTCAATTTTGTTCACGTGACGAGTTTGCGAGCAAAGCGATGATTAAGTGGCCCTGGAAATCAAATGATGCTGGTCAACATGCGGCGCTGCCGTGGGATGACGCGCTGGCGATCCCCGTGCTGGCCAGTCTCCAGCCGGATGAACAGTCAAAGCTGATTCAGCTGGCGGATCGCTTTTTGCAGCAAAAGCGGCTGGTCCCGCTGCAGGGGTTTGAGCTGGATGCCCATAAAAGTGCGCGCATCGCCCTGCTGTTCTGCCTGCCAGTGCTTGAACTCGGTATTGAGTGGCTGGACGGTTTTCACGAAGTGCTGATCTACCCTGCGCCGTTCGTGGTGGATGACGAGTGGGAAGATGATATCGGGCTGGTGCATAACCAGCGCGTGGTGCAGTCCGGGCAAAGCTGGCAGCAAGGGCCGATTATCCTCAACTGGCTCGATATTCAGGACTCGTTCGACGCGTCCGGTTTTAATCTGATTATTCATGAGGTGGCGCATAAGCTGGATACCCGCAACGGCGATCGCGCCAGCGGCGTGCCGCTGATCCCGCTTCGCGACGTCGCGGGGTGGGAGCACGATCTACATGCGGCGATGGATAACATCCAGGACGAAATTGACCTGGTGGGGGAAAGCGCGGCCAGCATCGATGCCTATGCGGCGACCGATCCCGCCGAGTGTTTTGCGGTGCTGTCAGAGTATTTCTTCAGCGCACCCGAGCTCTTCGCGCCCCGTTTCCCGGCGTTGTGGCAGCGTTTCTGCCACTTTTATCAGCAGGATCCACTTAAGCGTCTAAGGCAGCATGAGGAGTCTGGCGGCGCGTCTGTCCGCCAGGTCCACTAGCGCCTGCCGGCCGGGGTACGCTCAGCTGACCATACCCCTACGCTCAGGGCCAAAAACAGCAGCGCCATTCCCCAGGCGGCCACGATTAACGACGACTCACCGGATACACGCGTCATCAGCGGCACCAGCAGCGCACTGACGCCATAGCCTAACGTATGGCTGGTGGCAATCACCCCCGCCCCTTTCCCTGTCGTCAACCTGTCGTTCAGCAGTAGCTGATAGCCGGGCGTCGCCATGGCCGCACCCAGCGAGGTGATGACGATCCCCGCGTAGAACAGCGCGACATCCGCAATACACATCACCCCGAGGCCGACAACCATCAGCCCCGCCGCCAGGCAGAGCAAGGTGACCGGGCTGAAATGCTGCGGGCGAACCACCAGAAACTGCGCAGCGAGCGTGGCCAGCGCGGCCAGGCTCAGCAGGACCGCGACATGATGGCTAATCTCCCGGGCGTTACCGTTCAGTAACGGGCTAAGATGCGGTGACAGGCCAAGCTGCATCAGACTCACCAGCGCCGCCAGCAGCAGCGCCAGCAGCAGGAACGGCAGCATTGCTGCGGTTAGCCGGGTCGACTGGTGCGCCACCGGCGGCAGCGGCGGATCGGCGACTTCGCGCAGCACCAAAAGCAGAGCGATTAACGGCGCGATCGCCATCAGCCACAGCGGCGCCACCGGGTTAACGCTGAGCATCATCGCCGCCAGCGGCGGGCCAAGCAGACGCCCGCAGCTGAGACCGGAGCTGATTGTCGCCAGCGCGGCCATTCTTTTCTCCAGCCCCGCACGCTGAATCGCCCACGTCTGGGCCGCAGGCACCAGCCCGGAGACCGTCAGGCCGTACAGCGTTCGCGAGAGGACCAGCCCCGCCAGCCCCCACACGGTATCCAGCCTCCCGGCGGCCATCGCCCAGACCACCAGCGCCATGACGACAAAACTGGCCAGATAGCCGCTGAGCGCGGCCAGCATCACGCTTTTACAGCCGTGCCGCTCGCTCTGGCGTCCCCACCAGGGTGAGGCCGGTAAAAAGAGCATCGATCCGAACATCAACAGACCCGCCCAGACGGAGAGGGAGAGTCCGGTCAGGGTGACCAGCTGCGGCAGCATCACCAGCAAACCGTTTTGTCCGATCCCTAATAAACCTGCACACAATGCCAGGGGCCAGTTCGCTTTCGGGGTGAGATTGTCCGTCAGAGTGTCAGAAAGTGAGCGCATAGAATTGTGAACATAGTGTCAATAAATGTGTGGAAATCATGAACTTTATGAAAACAAATATTGCAAAAATAGTTGCGACTGTAAACAGAATGAATATCATAACGAGAATTATTATCAGTCATGGAATGAGGTACACCTATGCGTACTCTGCCCCGCTCTGCCGGTACAGACGTTGCGGCCCAGTGTTTTTTAAACGCCCTGTTGCGCGAAACGAAGGACTGGCGCTATTTCCCCGCGACCTGCGCGGATGCGTTATCGCAGATCCATATCCCGCTCTCGCCAACCCAGGCCATTCGGGTTTCAGTACACTATTTTTCCCCAACCCAGCATCATCAGTACCGTTTCCCGGCAACGCTTATCCAGAGCGACAGCGACCATGGTGACGCCGTCACTTTCCCTCAACTGGTTGATTTAATTCTTGAAAAACCCTCTGTAAAAGGCTCACTGGATGCCGATACGCTGGCGCGTTTTAAACAGCGCGTCCTCGAAAGCCATGCCCACACCTGGCAGGCGATCGACCTGCGTCACCGCTGGGCAACCCTGCGCGACACGCCGCTGACGTTCGCCGAGGCGGAACAGGCGCTGCTGGTGGGGCATGCGTTTCACCCGGCCCCGAAATCGCACGAGCCGTTTAACGAAGCCGAAGCGCGTCGCTATTTGCCCGATTTCGCCTCCCGCTTCCCGCTGCGCTGGTTTGCCGTTGAGAGCGAACTGATTGCCGGCGACAGCCTGAACGTCTCCCTGCGCGAACGCCTGCTGCGCTTCGCCGCCCAGAGCGCGCCTGAGCTGCTCGGCCACTTCACCGACACTCGCTGGCTGCTGCCGATGCATCCATGGCAGGCGGAGTATCTGCTGGAGCAGGCGTGGTGCCAGCGGCTGGTGACGAAGGGTGCTCTGCAGGATCTGGGCGAAGCGGGCGCGCAATGGCTGCCGACCAGCTCTTCCCGCTCGCTGTACAGCGAAACCAACAGCGACATGATTAAGTTTTCCCTCAGCGTGCGCCTGACCAACTCGGTGCGCACACTGTCGGTGAAAGAAGTTAAGCGCGGGATGCGCCTGGCGCGTCTGGCGAAGACGGCGCGCTGGCAGGAACTCCAGGCGCGCTACCCCACCATGCGCGTCATGCAGGAAGACGGCTGGGCGGGTCTGCGTGACGAAAGCGGCACCATACAGGAAGAGAGCCTGATGGCCCTGCGTATCAACCTGCTGTTTGATACCCCGGATACGCAAACCAACGTGCTGGTGAGCCTGACGCAGGCCGCGCCGGACGGCGGTGATAGCCTGTTGGCCGCGGCGGTGCGCCGTCTCAGCCAGCGGCTGGATTTACCGCTAGCCCAGGCCGCGCGCTGCTGGCTGGACGCCTATTGCGACCGCGTGCTCCTCCCGCTGTTCAGCGCCGAGGCGGACTACGGTCTGGTGCTGCTGGCACACCAGCAAAATATCCTCGTTGAGATGCAGCAGGATTTCCCCGTCGGGCTTATCTACCGTGACTGCCAGGGCAGCGCCTGGACCGAAGGGGCTGATGCATGGCTACAGGAGGCGGGTGAAAGCGAGGTGGAAAACCGCTTTGGCGAAAGCCAGCTGCTGCGCTACTTCCCCTATTACCTGCTGCTCAACTCCACACTCGCCGTCACCGCCGCCCTCGCCGCTGCCGGTTTCGACAGCGAAGAGAGCCTGATGATCCGGGTGCGTGATGCACTGGTCGGACTGCGCCAGACCGCGAAGCAGACCCGCTGTCTTGACTACGTGCTCGACAGCCCGACCTGGAACTGCAAAGGCAATTTCTTCTGCTACCTGCACGATCGCAACGAAAACACCATTGCCGACCCGGCGGTGATCTATTTCGACTTTAGCAACCCGTTTTACAAGGAGAAGGCGTGATGGCTAACGCGAATATCGTCCATTCCGGCTACGGCTTTCGCTGCACCACAACTGATAAATCTCTTCCGCTGAGCCTGGGTCTCGACGGCAGCGCGGTGCTTGAGCGTATGAATGACATTCCGGACGGCTGGCTGGTCGAGGCGCTGGATCAGCTGTTCGTCGCCGCACCGTCGCTGACCGGCATCACGCTGCCGTGGGCAGTCTGGCAGGATGAACCCCAGGCGCAGGCGCTGTTTCGCCAGGCTCACGGGGATTATCTGGCCCGTGCGTCCTTCTGGCAGCTGCCGCTGTGGCTTAAAGGCGAACGTCCGCAGGCCAGCGGTGGTATGCAGTTCGATGAGAGCCGTCAGCTCTACTTCCCGCTGCGCCCTCACCGCCCGCAGGGCGAAGTCTATCGCCGTTACGATCCGCAGATTAAACGCTCCCTGAGCTTCCGCGTGGCGGACGTGGCGCTGGACGGCGAACGTTTTACCCAATGGATGAACAATCCACGCGTCAATGCCTTCTGGGAGATGGCCGGCCCGCAGGCCGAGCAGGAGAACTACCTGCGCCGTCAGCTCGATTCGACGTACTGCTATCCGGTTATCGGCTGCTTTGACGATCGGCCGTTCGGCTATTTTGAGCTTTACTGGGCGCCGGAAGATCGTATTGGTCGCCACTATCGCTGGCAGCCGTTTGACCGCGGGCTGCATATGCTGGTCGGGGAAGAGAACTGGCGCGGCGCGCAGTATATCCGCAGCTGGCTGCGCGGCCTGAGCCACTATCTGTTTATGGATGAACCGCGCACCACGCGGATTGTCGCCGAGCCACGTTTCGACAACCAGCGCCTGTTCCGCCATCTGGCTACCACCGGTTTCGACACCGTCAAAGAGTTCGATTTCCCGCACAAGCGTTCGCGCCTCATCATGAGCGAGCGTCACCGCTTCTTCAGCGAGGTGGGCCTGTGAACGCACTCTGGCAAAAAGTGAACCGTGAGATGGTGGCGAAGATCCTCGCCGAGCTGGAATACGAGCGCACCCTGCGCGCTGAGTCCCTGGACACGGACCGCTGGCAAATCACCATGGGCAGCGAAACCTGGCAGTTTCACGCCACGCGCGGGATCTGGGGCTGGCTGCATATCGACCCGAACAGCCTGACTGCCGTGAGCGGCGCGACCATTGAAGCCGAAAGCGCGCTGCTGCAGCTGGCCACGGTGCTGGAGATGAGCGATGCGCAAACGGCAGAGCATCTGGAAGATCTCTACGCCACGCTGCGGGGCGATATTCAGTTGCTGCAGGCGCGTGAAGCGCTGGATGCCGACGCGCTTATCCACCTCGACCCGGACGAACTGCAGTGTCTGATGAGCGGCCATCCGAAGTTTATTTTTAACAAGGGACGCCGCGGCTGGGGGCTGGATGCGCTGCGCCAGTACGCGCCGGAATACCGCGGGCGTTTTCACCTGCACTGGGTCGCCGTTAAGCGCGAGCAACTGGTCTGGAGCAGCGACGCCGATTGCGACATTCACAATCTGCTGGCCAGCGCCATGGACAACGCCGAGCGCGCCCGCTTCGACACCCGCTGGCAGGCGCTGGGGCTCGACGACAGCTGGCTGCCTGTGCCGCTGCACCCGTGGCAGTGGCAGCAGAAGATCGCCATTCATTTCCTGGCACAGCTGGCGCGCGGTGAGATGGTGGAGCTGGGCGAGTTTGGCGATGAGTACCTGGCGCAGCAGTCCCTGCGCACGCTGACCAACGCCAGCCGCCGCACGAAATATGACATCAAGCTGCCGCTGACCATCTACAACACCTCCTGCTATCGCGGTATTCCGGGCAAGTACATTGCTGCTGGGCCGCTGGCATCGCGCTGGTTACAGCAGCAGTTCACCAGCGACGCCACCCTCATCCGCTCTGGCGCGCAGGTGCTTGGCGAACCAGCGGCGGGGTATCTCTCGCATCCGGGTTATGCCGCATTGCCGAAAGCGCCCTATCGCTACCAGGAGATGCTGGGCGTGATCTGGCGGGAAAACCCCTCCTGCTATCTGCAGGACGGTGAACAGGCGGTGCTGATGGCGGCGCTGATGGAGACCGACAACGCCGGGCGTCCGCTGATTGACGCGTGGATCACACGCTCGGGGTTAAGCGCCGAAGCGTGGCTGGAAACGCTGTTTGAGGCGACGGTGATCCCGTTCTATCACCTGCTGTGCCGCTACGGGGTGGCGCTCATCGCCCACGGGCAGAACGTGACGCTGGTGATGAAAGATTACGTCCCACAGCGCATCCTGCTGAAGGATTTCCAGGGTGATATGCGCCTGGTGGATGAGGATTTCCCGCAGGCGCAGAGCCTGCCGGAGCAGGTGAAAGCCGTCACGGCGCGCCTGAGCGCGGATTACATCATTCACGACCTGCAAACCGGCAACTTTGTGACGGTGCTGCGGTTTATCTCGCGTCTTACCCAGCAAAGCGGGGTCAGCGAAACGCGTTTCTACCAGATCCTCGCCGGCGTGCTGCAGCGCTATATGGCTGCGCACCCGGATCTGGCGGAGCGCTTCGCCATATTCGATCTCTTCAGACCGCAGATCATTCGCGTGATCCTCAACCCGGTCAAACTGACCTTCTCCGAACACGACGGCGGTAGCCGCATGCTGCCCAACTATGTCTCCGATCTTGATAACCCTCTTTTTCTGGTCTCCCGGGAGTCAGCGCAATGAAAACCTATGATTTCATCGGCATTGGTATTGGCCCGTTTAACCTCAGCATCGCCGCCCTCGCAGAGGGGCTGGACGGCTTTAGCTCGCTGTTTCTTGAGCGTAAACCGCATTTTTCCTGGCACCCGGGAATGATGGTGCCGGACTGCCACATGCAGACCAGCTTCCTGAAGGATCTGGTCAGCGCCGTGGAGCCTACCAACCGCCACAGCTTCCTCAACTACCTGGTGCAGCGTAAAAAGTTCTACCGCTTTCTGACCACCGAGCAGCGCACCGTCTCTCGCGAAGAGTTTGCCGATTACCTGTGCTGGGCGGCGGAAAACCTCACCAACCTCGCTTTCAGCCAGCAGGTGCAGCAGGTCAGTTTTGATGAGAACAGCGGCCTGTTTGAGGTGGTAACCCAGCGCGATCGCTTCCTGGCACGCCATGTCTGCGTGGGGATTGGCAAACAGATCAATCTGCCCGACTGCGTCACCGTGCAGGACGATACCTGCTTCCACGCCAGCGAGATGATGCTGCGCACGCCGGATCTTGCGGGCAAGCGCGTGACTATCGTCGGCGGCGGGCAGAGCGGCGCCGACCTGTTTTTAAATATCTTCCGCGGGGAATGGGGACAGCCGCTGAGCCTGAACTGGGTGTCACGCCGCAACAATTACAACGCGCTGGATGAGGCCGCATTTGCCAACGAGTACTTCACGCCGGAGTACGTGGACAGCTTCTCCACGCTCGGTGAAGAGGCCCGTCGCCAGATGCTGCACGAGCAGAAGATGACCTCCGACGGGATCACCACCGAGTCCCTGCTGGCCATTTACCGCGCCATGTACCACCGCTTTGAAGTGCTGCGTGAGAAACCCTGGGCGCACCTGATGCCGTCCCGCTCGGTGACCGCGCTGACGCGGCTGCAAAACGGGCAGCGGCTGAGCATACAGCATCACCTCGACGGCGGTAGCGAGCAGCTGGAGAGCGACGTGGTGATTTTTGCCACCGGTTACCGTGCCGTACAGCCGGCGTTCCTCGCGCCGCTGTCTCACCGCCTCCATCTGGACACAGACGACGCCTTCTGTATCAACAACGATTTCACCCTTGAATGGGACGGCCCGCAGAGCAATCGCCTGTTTGCCGTGAATGCCGGGATGCACCGTCTCGGCATTGCCGAACCCCAGCTCAGCCTGATGGCCTGGCGTGCAGCGCGAATTCTGAATCGCGCGCACGGCGACGAGCCGTTTGAGCTGGCCACTACCCCCGGCGTGATCCACTGGCGCAGCACCGCCAGCCCGGAGAGCAGCCAGGTTTTTAAATCGTTAGCCAAAACGACTGAGTACTGACACACACATTCAGGATCAACATAACAATGAAACGTTCTCATCTTTGGGTTTTAAATCCGTGCTTGCTTGCAATGCTTTCTACCTCTGCGTGGGCAGAAGAACAAAAGGAAGAAAATATCGTTGTCTCCGCCAGCCGCGCGCACCGCAGCGTGGCGGAGATGGCGCAGACCACCTGGGTTATTGAGCGGGCTGAAATTGAGCAGCAGGTTCAGGGGGGAAAAGAGATTAAAGACGTGCTGGCGCAGCTGATACCGGGCATGGACGTCAGCAGCCAGGGGCGTACCAACTACGGTATGAACCTGCGCGGCCGTTCTATGATGGTGATGGTGGACGGCGTACGTCTGAACTCGTCCCGCAGCGACAGCCGTCAGCTTGACTCGATCGATCCGTTCAACATCGACCGTATCGAAGTGATCTCCGGCGCCACCTCGCTCTACGGCGGCGGCAGTACCGGGGGTCTGGTGAACATCGTCACCAAAAAAGGCCAGCCGGAGACTGAGGTTGAGTTCCAGACCGGTGCCAAAAGCGGCTTTAACAGCCATAACGATTACGATGAGAACGTGTCGGCGGCGGTCAGCGGCGGGAATGATAACGCGTCCGGCCGTCTGTCGGTCTCCTATCAGCGCTACGGCGGCTGGTATGACGGCAAGGGCGACGAGGTGATTATCGATAACACCCAGACCGGCTTACAATATTCCGACCGTATTGATGTGATGGGCACGGGCACCATCAACATTGACGATCACCAGCAGCTGCAGTTAACCACGCAGTACTACAAGAGCGAATCCGACGGCAAGCACGGCCTGTATCTCGGGAAGAACTTCTCGGCGGTAACGGGTGATGCCACGGCGTATAACAAAAACAACCTGGACTCTGACCGTATTCCCGGCACCGAGCGCCATCTGATTAACCTGCAGTACTCCAATACCGATTTCTGGGGTCAGGACCTGGTTGCGCAGATCTACTATCGTGATGAGAGCCTGACCTACTACCCGTTCCCGACCCTGAGCAAAGGGGCGGTGACCAGCATTGGCGCCTCCCAGCAGAAAACCGATTTTTACGGCGGCAAGCTGACGCTGAACAGCAAACCGGTGGATGACCTGACGCTGACCTGGGGTGTGGATGCCGATCACGAAACCTTCGATGCCAACCAGCAGTTCTTCGACCTGAGCAAAGCGGCGGCGAGCGGCGGCATGAAGCTCGACAACGCCTATAACGTGGGCCGTTATCCGGGTTACAGCATCACCAACCTCGCCCCGTTCCTGCAGGCGAGCTACGACATTGACGCCATTACCCTGAGCGGCGGCGTGCGCTACCAGTACACCGAAAACAAGGTGGATGATTTTGTCGGTTACGCCCAGCAGCAGGCCATCGCCACCGGCAAGGCCACCTCTGCCGATGCGGTACCGGGTGGGAAAACGGATTACAACAACTTCCTGTTTAACGCCGGGATCCTTGGCCGCCTGACCGAACAGCAGCAGCTGTGGTTTAACTTCTCTCAGGGCTTCGAAATTCCTGACCTGGCGAAATATTACGGCTCCGGCACCTATCAGCTTGTCGACGGGCACTATCGTCTGGTTAACAGCGTGAACGTGAACGATTCGAAACTGGATGGCATCAAGGTCAACGCGTATGAGCTGGGCTGGCGTTATACCGGGGATAACCTGCGTACGCAGGTCGCGGCCTATTACTCGCTCTCGGATAAAACCATCACCATCAACAAGACGGACATGACGATTAACCTCGAAGACGACAAGCGTCGTATCTACGGGGTGGAAGGTCAGGTGGACTATTTCTTCACCGACAGCGACTGGAGCACGGGCGCAAACTTCAACGCCATTAAGTCCGAAACCCGTGAAAACGGCAAATGGGAGAAGCTGACGGTTGACAGCGCCAGCCCGTCGAAAGCCAGCGCCTGGGTCAACTGGGCACCGGGCGACTGGACCCTGCGCGTGCAGAGTACGCAGACCTTTGACGTCTCTGATGCCGACGGCAAGAAGATCGATGGCTATAACACCGTCGACTTCCTTGGCAGCTACGCCCTGCCGGTGGGTAAAGTCAGCTTCAGCGTGGAAAACCTGCTGGACAAAGACTACACCACCGCCTGGGGACAGCGCGCACCGGGGCTGTATAGCCCAACGTATGGCGCACCGGGTCTGTATACCTATAAAGGCCGTGGCCGCACGTTTGGTCTGAACTACTCCGTCCTGTTCTAAGTCATCGCGCCGCCTGCCTGCGGGCGGCGCACTTCCTGTGTAATTTCACCGCGATTTTGCTATAAAATCAGCGATTTGCTGAAATTGTCGGCAAACGATCAAAAAGGGTGTTTTCCCCCTTTGACAAGGCGTACTGAGGTCGTTACTATGCGCCTCGTTCACACGATTCCTCTGTAGTTCAGTCGGTAGAACGGCGGACTGTTAATCCGTATGTCACTGGTTCGAGTCCAGTCAGAGGAGCCAAATTTGAAAAGCCTGCTTTTAAAGCAGGCTTTTTGCTTTTCTGCGGTCGGAAAATTAGCCGGGTGGCGGAAAGCCCCTAACACTCAGGGCAGCCTGGCAATCACCTTAATCTCAAACTGGAATCCGTAAAGCCACGTCACGCCGATCCCGGTCAACGTAGGGTAAGGCGCTTCCCCCCAATATTCTGGCAGGATACTCCAGATAGCGTCGAGGTTTGTCTCGGGATCGACGACAAAGAGGGTCACGTCAACCACATCACCGAACGTGCAGCCCGCAGCCGCGAGAACATGAAACCACTCCCTCATATGCTGAATCAGATAAACGGCAACCGGCCAATATGTCAGTAATACTAACTCAGGCCGTAAGATACTGATGATATTCGCCATAACGAATTTCTTGTAATGGCTGTTTATCATCTTCAATGAAGCGTTTTTTCACACAGACAGGAAAACAGGAATCATGATAAAGCTGATTGGCATGATGGATTCACCTTACGTACGGCGCGTAGCGGTCTCCCTGGAACTTTATGGCGTTGCGTTTGAAAGCCAGCCGCTGTCGGTATTCAGCACATTTGAGGAATTTTCCCGGATCAACCCTGCGGTAAAAGCGCCCACGCTCATTCTGGAGAATGGAACGCGTCTGATGGATTCGTCGCTGATACTGAATTATTTTGAGGCCCAGGCTGCCCCTGAACGGAGACTGCTGCCCGTGGCACCGGATGCGCTGGCAAACGATCTGCAGACGCTGGGCTTTATCCTCGCCGCCGCGGAGAAAGCGGTACAAAATGTGTATGAACACAACCTGCGCCCGGCGGAGAAGCAGCATAGTTCATGGGTCGAGCGCATTACCGTCCAGTTGCTGGCAGCCTGCAAAGAATGGAACACGCTGCTGGAGGCGCGTCCGGCCAGCCCCCTGCCCGACCAGGTCGCCATTACCAGTACGGTGGTCTGGACGTTTATTCAGTCGATGATCCCTCACGTCGTTAACACAGCGGATTTCAGAAAGATTCGGGCGGTTACTGATGCCTTCGAGGCGCAAGCGGTCTTCAAAAAATATCCTTTCAACTAAATAACAGGCCCGGTCAGCACGACCGGGCAAGCCAGCGCTTAAATCTGATAATCAATCGCCACTTCTTCCGGCTCCATTACCTGGCGTTTAATCTCATCAACGGACAGCCCGGCATTGCAGAGCTCGATAAAGCGCCACACATAGTTGCGCTGAAGCTGTCCGCGCTTGAGGCCCAGCCATACGGTATTGGCGTCAAACAGATGACGTGTATCCAGACGCACCAGGTTCCCGGCTTCGCGCTCGCCTCCGGACTGTTCCGCCACCAGACCAATGCCCAGCCCCAGCTCGACGTAAGTTTTAATCACATCGGAATCCTGCGCGCTGAGCACCACATCCGGCGTTAACCCTTTACGGTTGAAGGCTTCATCAATGCGTGAACGTCCGGTAATGCCCTGGCGGTAGGTAATCAGTGGCCATTTTGCGATCTCCTCCAGCGTCAGCGGAGAGACCTGATTCAGGGGATGATCGACCGGAAGTAACAGACTGTGATACCAGCGGAACCACGGGAAGGCCACCAGCAGCGGGTCGTTGCTCAGGCGTTCACTGGCGATGCCGATATCCGCCCCACCGTTTTGCAACAGCACTTCAATCTCCTGCGGCGTGCCCTGGATAAGCTCCAGACGCACCTCCGGGAAGAGTTCGCGGAAGGCTTTAATCACCGGCGGCAGGCTGTAGCGCGCCTGGGTATGGGTGGTGGCGATGGTGAGCACGCCGGAGGCATCATTGGTAAAGAGATCGGCCAGACGACGCACGTTGCTGGCCTCGTTGAGGATCCGCTCCGCGATAGTGAGCAATGCCTTACCAGGCTCTGTCATGCCGAGCAGGCGCTTACCGCGGCGGATAAAGATCTCTATCCCCAGCTCCTCTTCCAGCTCGCGGATATGGCGGCTGACGCCGGACTGAGAGGTATAAAGCATATTGGCGACCTCGGTCAGGTTGTAATCCCGCCTGGCCGCCTCACGGATAATTTTAAGTTGCTGGAAATTCACGATTCACTCCGGCGCATCTGACATAGCTCTATTGTTAGAGTCAGCTGAGCTGCAGAACAAATAATAAAAACCAGCATCTTATGCTTTTATGGAATATCAGCTCACGAGCTGAAGTTCGCGGTTCTCAAGCGATGGTTTGCTGACCAGCGACATCAAAATCTCTTTCACCGCCTGCGCCTGCGGCGACAGCGAGCCGCGTGCGGACATATTCAGCGACAGCGGCAGGCTCATTGAAGGCGTGGTGATGCGCGCCATCCAGGCGTTTGCCGCGCTGCACAGCGAACGCGCGGCAGATTCCGGCAGCACCGTGACCCCCATTCCGCTGGCAATGGCTGCGGTCAGCGTGGAGATCGAGTCGATCTCGCCGATGATTTTTGCCGTCAGGCGGCGCAGGGAGAAGGCTTCGTCCACGCGCACGCGCACGGCGCTGTAATCGCGCGGCAGATAGAGGTTCATCTCTGCCACCGCGGTAAGGTCAACGCTCTGGCCCGGACAGTCGCGGGTGCCCACAAGATAAAGATCTTCTTTCAGCAGCGGCTGGCTGGTGATCCCGGCGACCGGGGAGCGATCGTAAAGCACCGCCATATCCAGCTGGCCGCTGAGCAGTTTGTCATTCAGTACGGACCCACTGTTTTCGTGCAGATACACCAGCACTTCTGGCAGCTCAGCGCGAACCGCCTGCAGCAATGGCATGGTAATAGATGATGCGGCCGTTCCCGGCGCCAGACCGATAGAAACATGCCCGCTCAACGTCTGGCCAACGTTATGAACCGCCAGTTGCGCCTGTTCACACTGGCGAAGGATGGTGCGCGCGTGGGTATAAAGGATTTTACCGGCTTCCGTTGGCGTAACGCCGCGTTTGGTGCGGATCAACAGCTGCTGATCCATCTCGCCTTCCAGAGTAGCCACCTGCTGGCTCAGCGCAGGCTGCGCGATGTGCAGCACTTCCGCCGCTTGAGTCAGGCTGCCGATATCGACGATTTTTACGAAGTATTTCAGTCGTCTTAAGTTCATTTTGCCCCCTGTTCGAAATGCTGTGCCGGAACCGGCTGTCGTTGTTGAACAGGTTTTGCAATATGAATGCCAGTTTTACCAGGCGGTCTGAATTGTTCGCTAACCACCTGAAAATAAGGAATCCTAATCATGGAGGGGGCTTTTATTACTGAAACAGCAGTTTATGATCTGCCCCATTAGAGGTATATCCGCACCAAAGCAGTGCATTCCGCTGTCAAAAACGCCACTTTGCCGATTTTGTCAGCAAACGATCAAAAGGCGTTGATCCACCCTTTGACAAGGGAGACGCAGGTCGATAATATGCGCCCCGTTCACACGATTCCTCTGTAGTTCAGTCGGTAGAACGGCGGACTGTTAATCCGTATGTCACTGGTTCGAGTCCAGTCAGAGGAGCCAAATTTGAAAAGCCTGCTTTTAAAGCAGGCTTTTTGCTTTTCTGGGTTGGGTTAAATTGTCGGGTGGCGAAAATGTCCTCAATTGCCGAGCTTCACCGGCATCCCTGACCGCCGTTCCAGCTCAGCAGCTGCCCCCTCGTTGATCAACTCTGTCCGCAGCGCGGCCGATATCGGCAGCGGCACTTTCCGGGTCGATTCAAATTCCGCACGGTTACGTGACAACGGCTCATGCACTTCCACCCAGCGGCTACCGTCCGGCTCGGTGGTGACTTTAACGGGCTGATCGATAAGCTGTACCCGGGTTCCGACCGGAACGTTATCGAACAGGTATTTGATGTCGTTATTGCGCAGACGAATACAGCCCTGGCTCACCCGCAGCCCGATGCCAAAATTCGAGTTGGTGCCGTGAATGGCGTACAGCCTGCCGATATAAATGGCATACAGCCCCATCGGGTTATCCGGCCCGGCAGGCACGAATGCAGGCAGCGTTTTGCCTTCTGCCGCATAGGCGCGGCGCGTATTGGGCGTCGGCGACCATGTCGGTCCCTCCTGCTTACGCTCAACCGCCGTCACCCAGTTACGCGGCGTTTCGCGCCCGGCCTGACCGATGCCAATGGGCAGGACTTCTACGGTAGTGCCGCCGGGCGGATAATAGTAGAGGCGCATTTCTGCCGCATTGACGATAATGCCCTCACGAACGGTGTCAGGCAGAATCAGCTGCTGGGGAATAACCAGCCGGGTACCGGATTTGGGCAAAAAAGGATCCACGCCCGGGTTCGCTTCCAGCATATTACTTAGCCCCTGACCGTACTGTGCGGCAAACGCCTCGAGCGGTAACGTATTGCGATCCGGCACGGTGATGACCTGCGCGCTTCCCACCAGTCGGCTGCCCATCGGCGGCAACGGATAGCTCACCGCCTGCACGCTCTGGCTGATAAGCAACGCAGCAAGACACCCCAACACCTCTTTACGACACATCGTCCCTTCCTCCGTCGCTTCGTTCTTCACTAAGCATAGCGTAGCCGTTTTGCATTACCCATCAGGAAATAAAATCAGTTTGCACAGGCTCCCTGTCGCGGTAGTCTCATAAGTTCCGTTTACGTGACGGCCGCTTTGTGAGTGACTTTTTCTTATACCAATAATTAAAAATCAGTGCAGACAGGACAACTATGGATTCCACTCTCACCTCCACACATCCCACCGAGGAGACACCTTCGCTCAATCGTGCCCGCCGCGCCGCCCTCGGCAGCTTCGCGGGTGCCGTCGTCGACTGGTATGATTTTCTGCTCTACGGCATTACCGCCGCCCTGGTCTTTAACCGCGAGTTCTTTCCACAGGTCAGCCCCGCGATGGGCACCCTCGCCGCGTTTGCCACCTTCGGCGTCGGCTTTCTGTTTCGCCCGCTGGGGGGCGTGATCTTCGGCCACTTCGGCGACCGCCTCGGTCGCAAACGTATGCTGATGCTCACCGTCTGGATGATGGGGATCGCCACCGCGCTGATTGGCATCCTCCCTTCGTTTTCCACCATTGGCTGGTGGGCACCGGTACTGCTGGTTACCCTGCGCGCCATTCAGGGGTTCGCCGTGGGCGGCGAGTGGGGCGGCGCGGCGCTGTTATCGGTTGAGAGCGCGCCAAAAAATAAGAAAGCGTTTTACAGCAGCGGCGTACAGGTCGGGTATGGCGTGGGTCTGCTCCTCTCTACCGGGCTGGTCTCCTTAATCAGCCAGCTCACCACCGACGAGCAGTTCCTGAGCTGGGGCTGGCGCATTCCGTTCATCTTCAGCATCGTGCTGGTCATCGCCGCGCTGTGGATCCGTAACGGGATGGAAGAGTCCGCTGAATTCGAACAGCAGCTGGAAATACCTGCCGTCAAAAAGCGGCTGCCGGTGATGGAAGCCCTGGTGCAGCACCCTGGCGCTTTTCTGAAAATTATCGCCCTGCGCCTGTGCGAACTGCTGACGATGTATATCGTCACCGCGTTTGCGCTGAACTACTCAACGCAGAATCTCGGTCTGCCGCGTGAGCTGTTTCTGAATATCGGCCTGGTGGTCGGCGGGATCAGCTGCCTGACCATCCCCTGTTTCGCCTGGCTGGCGGACCGCTTTGGTCGACGTCGCGTTTATATCACCGGGGCGCTGGTGGGAACCCTCAGCGCCTGGCCCTTCTTTATGGCGCTGGAGGCTCAGTCGATCTTCTGGATTGTCTTCTTTGCCATTATGCTCGCGAACATCGCTCACGATATGGTGGTTTGCGTCCAGCAGCCGATGTTTACCGAACTGTTCGGCGCCAGCTACCGCTACAGCGGAGCAGGCGTGGGTTACCAGGTTGCAAGCGTCGTCGGCGGCGGCTTTACCCCCTTTATTGCCGCCGCGCTGGTGACCTTCTCCGGCGGAAACTGGCACAGCGTGGCGATTTATCTGCTGGCCGGCTGCCTGCTCTCTGCGGCGACGGCGCTTCTGATGAAAGAGACGCACCACCGCTGATCTCACTTTTGTTTCACAGGCGTGTGACATACTATCGGGTAGAGTCGCACACCTGTGGAACAAGGAGACAGAGATGAATAATAAGGGCTCCAGCCTGACCCCGGCTCAGGCGCTGGAAAAACTCGACGCACTGTATGAACAGTCCGTCAACGCGCTGCGCAGCGCCATTAGCGAGTATATCGACACAGGGAAACTCCCCGACGAAAAGGCCAGAAGCGAGGGCCTTTTTGTTTATCCGTCGCTCTCTGTAACCTGGGACGGCAGCGCCAGCACCACGCCGAAAACCCGCGCCTATGCCCGTTTTACCCACTCCGGCTGCTACAGCACCACCGTCACCCGCCCTGCACTGTTCCGTCCTTATCTTGAAGAGCAGCTCACGCTGCTGTACCAGGACTACGGTGCGCACATCGCCGTTGAGCCTTCCCAGCACGAGATCCCCTATCCGTACGTGATTGACGGTTCGGCGTTAACGCTGGACCGCTCCATGAGCGCGGGCCTGACCCGCCACTTCCCGACGACGGAACTTTCGCAGATTGGCGATGAAACGGCTGACGGCATTTATCACCCGGCAGAGTTTTCTCCTCTGTCACATTTTGATGCCCGCCGGGTCGATTTCTCCCTGGCGCGCCTGCGTCACTACACCGGTACGCCAGCCGAACATTTTCAACCCTTCGTGCTCTTTACCAACTACACCCGCTACGTCGATGAGTTTGTCCGCTGGGGATGCAGCCAGATCCTCGACCCGGAGAGCCCTTACATCGCGCTCTCCTGTGCCGGCGGGATCTGGATCACTGCGGAGACCGAAGCCCCCGAGCAGCTGATTTCCGACCTGGCGTGGAAAAAGCATCAGATGCCAGCCTGGCACCTGATCACCGCCGACGGTCAGGGCATTACGTTGATTAACATTGGCGTCGGCCCGTCGAATGCGAAAACCATCTGCGACCATCTGGCAGTTCTGCGCCCGGACGTGTGGCTGATGATTGGCCACTGCGGCGGCCTGCGCGAAAGCCAGCTGATTGGCGATTACGTGCTCGCCCACGCCTATCTGCGTGATGACCATGTGCTTGACGCCGTACTGCCTCCGGATATTCCCATCCCAAGCATCGCCGAGGTCCAGCGTGCGTTGTATGACGCCACCAAAGAGGTGAGCGGCATGCCGGGCGAAGAAGTTAAGCAGCGCCTGCGCACCGGCACGGTCGTCACTACGGACGATCGCAACTGGGAGCTGCGCTACTCCGCCTCCGCGCTGCGGTTTAACCTGAGCCGCGCGGTGGCGATTGATATGGAAAGCGCCACCATCGCCGCGCAGGGCTATCGCTTCCGCGTCCCCTACGGCACGCTGCTGTGCGTCTCCGATAAACCACTGCACGGCGAAATTAAGCTGCCGGGCCAGGCCAACCGTTTCTATGAAGGGGCGATATCCGAACATCTGCAGATTGGCATCCGCGCTATTGACCTGCTGCGGGCGGAAGGGGACAGGCTCCATTCCCGCAAGCTGCGCACCTTCAACGAGCCGCCGTTCCGCTAATGACGACAAGGATAAATAATGTACAGCACATCACCTCTCTCTGCCCTGCGCCAGTGGCTTGAAGCCAGCCATCTCGACGGAATGATCGTCCCGCGCGCCGATGCCTGGCAGAGTGAATACTGCGCGCCCTACGATGAAAAGCTGGCCTGGCTGACGGGCTTTGACGGTTCGGCCGGCGTGGCGCTGGTGCTGCAGGACAAAGCACTGCTGTTCGTCGATGGCCGCTATCAGGTTCAGGCGCGCGTGCAGGTCAACACGGATGAGATTGAGATCCACCACCTGCATAACGAGCCGCTGGCGCAATGGCTGGCGGAAAACGTGGGGGCAGGCACGCGCATCGGTTTTGACCCGCTGCTGATGACCAATACGGAGTTTGATCAGCTATCCGCCACAGCGTGCGAACTGGTGCCATTGACCGAATCGCCTTTTGATACTCTATGGACTGACCGCCCTGTCGCACCGGCGGGGCTAATCCGTAACATGCCGGTTGAACTCAGCGGTGAAAGCAGCGCAGATAAACGTCAGCGCGTTGCCGCCGTGCTGGCCGCCAGCAAGGCCGATTATCTGGCCGTTACCCTGCCGGATAATATCGCCTGGCTGCTGAACGTGCGAGGAGCAGATATCCCTTACAGCCCGGTACCGCTCTCTTTTGTCGTGCTGGGTCGAGACGGTCACGTTGAGTGGTTTGTTAACGACAATAAGCTCAGCGCCCTGCCAGACGCCGTGCGCAATGCGTTCACTATTGCGCCGCAGGACGCCTTTATCGAGCGCTGCCAGCGGCTTGCTGCCGGTAAACGGGTAATGGTAGATGCCGATTCCGCGCCGGTAGCCCTGCGCTTCGCTATTGAGCCACAGGGAGAGATTGTCTGGCGGACCGACCCTATAACCCTGATGAAGGCCACCAAAAACCCGGTCGAACTGGCGGGTTACCGCGAGTGTCATCACCAGGACGGTGCCGCATGGGTCAACTTCCTTGCCTGGCTGAGCCGTGAAGTGCCGCAGCGCGAGGCGGCAGGAAACCCGCTAACCGAGCTGGAGGTTCAGGCGCAACAGCTTGCGTTCCGTAAACAGCAGCCCGGGTTTATCGAGCAAAGCTTTGCCACCATCTCCGCCTCCTCCAGCAATGCGGCGATGTGCCATTACCATTCGAGCGAGGCCAGCAACAAGCCCATCGTTCATGACCACTTTTACCTGAACGATTCCGGCGGTCAGTATGCTAATGGCACTACCGATGCCACGCGCACGCTGGCCTGGGGTCAGGTCGACCCGCAGCAGCGCCTGCACTACACCGCCGTATTGAGAGGTTTCCTGTCGCTGATTACCCTGCAGTTTCCGTCAGGAACCCAGGGACATCAGCTGGATGCTTTCGCGCGTCGTCCATTGTGGGAGATGGGGCTGGATTACGATCACGGTACGGGGCATGGCGTGGGGCATCAGCTTCTGATCCATGAAAACCCGCATCGTATTGCCAAAAAGGTCAACCCGTGGCCGCTGGTGGCGGGCAATATCATGACTATCGAACCGGGATATTATCTGGGCGATAGCCACGGCATCCGCATCGAAAACCAGGTAGAAATCGTTGAGAGCCGCCCGGGATTCTGCAAATTTGCTTCGCTGACGCTGATCCCCATTGACCTGAGTCAGGTCGAGCTGGATCTGTTAAGCGAGCAGGAAAAAGCGTGGCTGGATGCATATCACCAGCAGGTACGTGAGGCGCTGTTACCCCTGGTGAACAGCGAAGCGCGTTCGTGGCTGGAAGCGGCGACGGCGCCGATTAGCGTGTAATTTCGTGCGGTCTGGTGCCCTCACCCCAACCCTCTCCCACGGGAGAGGGTGCACACACTAAAAACGGCAACCGGGTTGCCGTTTTGCATTTACCTTGCGCAGAAAAGCAAAAAGCCTGCTTCAAAAGCAGGCTTTTCAAATTTGGCTCCTCTGACTGGACTCGAACCAGTGACATACGGATTAACAGTCCGCCGTTCTACCGACTGAACTACAGAGGAATCGTGTGAACGGGGCGCATATTATCGATGCTCCCCCATGATGTCAAAGGCAGAATGCATATTTCCGATCGTTTGCCGAATTATTCTCCATTTCGCGCAATTGTCAGGCATTATGACGCGGATATTTCCACAGCCAGCGCCCGCTGACCATGCGCCAGTAGAACAGTGCACCGCGCACGGCCCAGTCGAGGAACATCCCCAGCCAGACGCCGATCACGCCCCATCCGAGCATCACCCCGAGCGTATACCCGGCAACGACGCGACATCCCCACATGCCAAGCATTGAAACCCACATCGCAAAACGGGCGTCCCGCGCGCCTTTCAGACCGGCGGGCAGTACCCATGAGGCCGCCCAGATGGGCATAAAGGCCGCGTTGAGCCAGATGAGGACTTTTACGACCTCTTTCACGTCATCTTCGTGGGTATAGAACGAAGCCATCAGACCGGCAAACGGCGCGGTGCCCCAGGCAATCAGCGTCAGCCCAATCGTCGACAGCCAGAACACGTGACGCAACTGCCGCTCCGCCTGGCCTATCTGCCCTTTCCCGAGCCGTTTGCCGGTAATGATGGTCGATGCCGACCCCAGCGCGTTACCCGGCAGGTTAATCAGCGAGGCAATGGAAAAGGCAATGAAGTTACCGGCGATAACGTCGGTGCCCATCCCGGCGACAAACATCTGCGTCAGCAGTTTCCCGCCGTTAAACAACACCGATTCAATGCTCGCGGGAATACCAATCCCCATGACTTCCCAGATAATGGCGAAATTAAAGGGGCGGAAATAGCTTTTCAGCGTAAGACGCAGCGAAGGCGTGATCCCCGCCATCAGCACCCCAATAATGGCCGCCGCACCGATATAGCGTGAAATGGTTAACCCCAGCCCGGCGCCGATGAACCCCAGTCCATCCCATGAGAACACGCCGTAGATCAGCACGCTGCTGATCATGATATTCAGGATATTCATTCCGCCGTTGATCAGCAGCGGGATTTTGGTATTACCCGCCCCACGTAGCGCGCCGCTGCCAATCAGCGCAATGGCTGCCGCCGGGTAGCTTATGACGGTCATCTCGAGATAGGTCAGCGCCAGGTCTTTTACCTCACTGGTGGCTTCCCCGGCGACAAAGTCGATAATCTCTTTACCGAAATAGTGGATCAGCGCCGCCAGAACGATCGAAAAAATAGTCATGATCATCAGCGACTGGCGGGCCGCCTCGCGGGCACGTTTGGGGTCAAGCTTGCCAAGGCTAAAGGCCACCACCACCGTCGTCCCGAGATCTATAGCGGCAAAGAACGAGATCACCACCATGTTAAAGCTGTCCGCCAGCCCTACCCCGGCCATCGCCTCTTTCCCCAGCCAGCTCACCAGGAAGGTGCTCAGCACGCCCATTAACAGAACGCAGGTGTTTTCCAGAAAGATAGGCACAGCAAGAGGGGTGATTTCACGCCAGAACAGAACACGATAGCTTTTACGTTTTGCATACCATGGCGTGCGCGTTATCGCCTGGCGTAAGGAGGCAGTGACGTTCAAAATGGACCTTAGCGAGAAAAGTTGAAACTCCATTTCAAATGATGGGGGACAAATGCTAATCCTGCAAAGTATTTTCCTTAAAAAGATGTGTGGATTTACAACAAACTGATGACAGAATCAGCAATCAGTCGTTTTTCTCTAAGATCAGGTTTGACAAAACTTTTTTCGCCGCTAAGATAAGCCTCCACAACGATTCCTCTGTAGTTCAGTCGGTAGAACGGCGGACTGTTAATCCGTATGTCACTGGTTCGAGTCCAGTCAGAGGAGCCAAATTTAAAAAGCCTGCTTTTAAAGCAGGCTTTTTGCTTTGCGGATGAGGGAAAATGAACGCTCTGTTTGTCTACGGCACGCTGCGCCCGGGCCACTCTAATGCGCATATTCTGGAAAACATCGGCGGCGAATGGCTGCCCGGCTTTGTATCCGGCACGTTTTACGAACGCGGCTGGGGCGCTGCAGCTGATTTCCCGGGCATCGTGCTCCACCCCGATGGCCCCCGCGTTGAAGGCTATCTGTTTATCTCTGATAACCTTGCCGCACACTGGCCAATGCTGGATGAATTTGAAGACGGCTACGATCGGGTTGAGGTGACGGTGACGACCCATGAAGGTAAACGGGTAAATGCCTGGATTTATCAGCTTCAGCCGCGTTCTGAATCATAAAAAAAGGCTCTCTGTCACCAGAGAGCCTTTTTCACGATTCGCTGCGATTACTCGCTTTTTGCTTCGCCGTTTTTGATTTCGCCCATCACTTTCAGCTTCTTAGAGATGTCACGACGCTCTTTGGACAGCTCAGCGTTTTTGATGATGTAGTCATCAACGCGGTCTTCATAGTCGCTCTTCATGCTGGCGATGATGCCCTGAATAGCTTCAACGCTCATACCCGGCTTGATGTAGTCGCTCAGGTTGTCGAGCAGCAGAACACGTTTCTGGTTGTCACGGATCTTCTTCTCAACGTCCTGGATTTCACGCTGCAGCTTGTTTTTGCGGCGGAACAGGCGGACGAATTCCAGAACATCCTGGAACGAAGGCTTGGTAGTTTCCATTTTTACACCCCTGATAATGTGAGATTCGGATTCGTTAAAGCAACCGTTGTAACAATAACCTTACTGACAGCGGCTGCGAATGACAATGGCTATATCGTTTAAAGCTATCATAACCCCAATTGCTGCTGAATCGAAGCAGCAGGCGTCACATACGCCTTTTATTTGCGCAGCGCCCGGCAAATCAGGTGCGATAACAGCTCAAGCTGTCGCGCCAGCTCCATGCTCAGCCAGACATAACCGTGAATCGGCGTTTCTGCCACGTTATCGCTCTGACGCTCGTTGATCAGCAGCTTCAGCTCCGCCACGATTTCGTTGAGACGTTCGCTGTTCGCCAGGATCGGCTGCGGGTTGCCTTCGTAGAGCGCATGAGCGATGGTCAACAGCGTTTGCTGCGTCATCATCTGAGTCTCTTTGAGCGTCTGCGCGTTAAGCATCAACAGGTGGCTGGGGCGCGAGGCCCAGTGCGCATTGATTTGCAGCTCAAGCATGCACACCAGATTGCGGCTTACCGTCTGGATGGCTTCGAAAATCGCTTTCTGAATATGGGTTTCCTTGCTGGCGGGCGTGATCAGACCGCGCATTTTGACCACGTCGTTGAGGATAGTTTGCAGATGCTTTTCCAGCCGGGGACGTTCAACCAGGTTTGGAGAAAAACCGGCCTGATAGACGCGGTTAAATGCGGTCACATAGTTGGCCATCTGAATACGCCAGTGCAAGAAAGCGCGCTGCGGCCAGATACCGGTGAAGAGCATGGCCAGCAGTGAACCGAGGATAACATCCCCGCTTCGCCAGAGCGCGGTAGTCATATCCCCGGCAGGGGCGCCGACCACCACCGCGAGAGTAATACCAATCAGCAACGCCTGATATGGCTTTTTGCCCAGCGCCAGCCAGCCGCACAGGAACATGGCGGCACCACACCATGCCAGCATGACCGGAAACGAAATAAGCTCCAGCTTCAGGGCGATAAGCCCAAGTGCCGAGCCTGACACGGTCCCACCAATTCGCTCGAAGGCGCGTGGGACGACGTTTCCCCAAAACGAGATGGGCCCCATCACCACCACCAGCGTGATCAGCGGCCACGTCCCTTCCGGGATATCCAGCAAACGGACCAGTACAAACGTCAATACGAACGCCAGCGCAATGCGACACCCATGCACCACGCGGTAGTGTTTGTATAACCGAATTTCAAAAGGGGTTAATGATTTGTCGGGACGCACACCCGCTCTCCAGCTACACGGCAAATCACAATTGTACTGTGTTTTCAGCCGGGCGGATCGCTCCCGGCTGAAAAACCCTTCATTTAACAAGCTTAAACGGGTTTGTGCTCCACCGCGATAAACATCTCAATATCCCAGTAGCCGTCTGCATTGCCGTCATTGAGATAGCGCTCGAAGCAGGGTTTGAGCGCCATCTGGTATTTATTGTCCTGCAACAGGGAATTGAAGAACTGATACCACGGCGTCGCGAAGTCGTAGTTTTCCACGCGGGCCGTTGCCACAGCATAGTCCCCACCCGCGATTTCCGTCATCATGACGCCTTCACTGTTTTCCGGAATGATGAAATCGTCCGGCACCGTGACGGCCGTATCACAGCGCAATTTTTCTGCCGGGACCTCATCCGGGTTGTCGTAGTAGACCGCAACCCACTCCAGCGGCTGAATGTGACGCCCGTCCACCCACATCACCAGCTGTTCAAAGCCCTGTTTTACCGTATGTTCCCACGGCCCGACCAAATGAAAACCGGCAATCTTACGTTTCTGTTGCTGCTTAATGCTGTAGTCCATGCTGCCTCCATTTATTACTGTATATTTATACACTATAAAGCGGATTGTGCGGGTTCAGCAAACGTGAAGTGTTTATTATGTGAGCAGACTCGCAACCCTGCCAGTCTGCTCAACGGCACTTAAAGCGCGTGATGCAGATAATCGCTCAGGCGGGAGAACATGCCGCCTTTATCAACGGCTTCCAGCGTCACCAGCGGCCAGTGCGCCACCACTTTGTCGCGATCATAGAGCTGGATCTCCCCGACCCGCTGATGCGCGGCAATCGGTGCTTCCAGCTCTTTTTTGTCCAGCACGTACTTAGCTTTGATGTTTGGCACTTCCGCTTTCGGCAGGGCCAGCCAGAAGTCCTGGTCGGTGCCCAGCTTCACCTGTTCTTTATCGCCGTACCAGATTCGCTCTGTCCCCACCTTTTTACCGTTATGCAGGATCTGGACGGTATCGAAATTCTGCTGCCCCCAGTGCAGGAGTTTCCGGGCCTGGTCCTCACGCCCTTTCGGGCTGTCCGCGCCCATTACCACGGCAATCAAACGACGCTGACCGTCAACGGCAGACGCAATCAGGTTAAAGCCCGCCCCCGAGGTGTGCCCCGTTTTCAGCCCGTCCACGTTCATGGTTTTATCCCACAGCAGACCGTTGCGGTTTTGCTGGGTGATCCCGTTCCAGGTAAGGCTCTTTTCGCTGTACATATGGTAAAACTCAGGCTCGCCGTGGATGATGGCCCGGGAGAGGACGGCCAAATCGTAGGCTGAACTGTGCTGGCCCGGCGCGTCCAGCCCGTGGACGGTTTCAAAGTGCGTATCGCGCAGGTTCAGCTTTTGCACATAGTCATTCATCATCTTCACAAACTGCGGCTGGCCGCCCGCCACGTGATCGGCCAGCGCCACGCAGGCGTCGTTACCGGAATCGACAATCAGACCACGGCTCAGATCGCGTACGGAGACACGATCGCCCTCTTTCAGGAACATGAGCGACGATCCGTCAAAAACCGGGTTCCCTTTGGCCCACGCATCACGGCCGACGGTGACAATGTCCTCCGGGGAGATACGATGGCTGTCAATGGCCCGATCCACCACATAGCCCGTCATCAGCTTGGTCAGGCTCGCCGGATTACGTTGTTGATGTTCGTTGCCCGCCGTTAAGATCTGACCAGTCGTGTAATCCATCAGCACCCAGGAGCCCGCCTGAATGGCCGGCGGCTGCGGCGAAAAATCCAGTGGTTCGGCCGCAAAGGCAGATGAGACACTCGAAGCGAGTAAAGAAACAGCAATAAACAGACGGCGTTTCAACGGTATATCCTCAGGTCATTAAAAATCGATGACCTTTTTACGGGAGTTCCGCTGTCGTTACCTGGCTTAATTGCAAAAAAATGTGACAGAGCGCATATTTTTCTCTGAAGGCGACGCGCAAATTTGCGACATGGCGGCGCTTTTTATTCGGTCTGACCCGCACGATCGTTTACCATAGTGACGTCAATTTTTAACAGGATGGTATTACTGGTGTCTGACTCTGCCGCACGCCCGACTTTTTTATTCCACGACTACGAAACCTTTGGCACACACCCGGCGCTGGACCGACCGGCGCAGTTTGCCGCCATCCGCACCGACGACGAATTCAATATCATTGGCGAGCCTGAGGTTTTTTACTGCAAACCCGCAGATGACTATCTGCCTCAGCCTAGCGCGGTGATGGTCACCGGGATCACCCCTCAGGAAGCGCGGGAGAAAGGCGTTAACGAGGCAGAGTTCGCCCGCCGCATCCACGATCTGTTTACCGTTCCCCATACCTGCGTGGTGGGGTACAACAACATCCGTTTCGATGATGAAGTGACGCGCAACATCTTCTATCGTAACTTCTACGATCCCTATGCCTGGAGCTGGCAGAACCGCAATTCGCGCTGGGATTTGCTCGACATCATGCGCGCCTGCTACGCGCTGCGTCCTGAAGGCATCAACTGGCCAGAAAATGAAGAAGGACTCCCCAGCTTCCGGCTGGAGCACCTGACGCGTGCCAACGGCATTGAGCACAGCAATGCCCACGACGCGATGGCCGACGTCTATGCCACCATAGCCATGGCGAAACTGGTGAAAACTGCACAGCCCCGGCTGTTTGAGTATCTGCTGAGCCATCGCAGCAAGCAGAAGCTCATGACCCTTATCGACGTACCACAGATGAAACCCCTGGTGCATATTTCCGGCATGTTTGGGGCCTGGCGCGGCAATACCAGCTGGGTTGCCCCACTGGCGTGGCATCCGGACAACCGTAATGCGGTCATCATGGTGGATTTAGCCGGTGATATTTCACCGCTGCTGGAGCTCGACAGCGATACCCTGCGCGAACGGCTATACACGCCGAAAAATGAACTCGGCGATCTGCCTGCGGTACCGGTCAAACTGGTGCATATCAACAAATGCCCGGTCCTGGCGCAGGCGAATACGCTGCGCCCGGAAGATGCGGACAGGCTGGGCATTAACCGCCAGCACTGCCTCGATAACCTGAGAGTGCTGCGTGAAAATCCGCAGGTGCGGGAGAAAGTGGTGGCCATTTTTGCTGAAGCCGAGCCGTTTGTGCCGTCTGAAAACGTGGATGCTCAGCTGTACAATGGGTTCTTCAGCGATGCCGATCGCGCGGCCATGAACATCGTTCTGCAAACCGAGCCGCGTAACTTACCGGCGCTGGATATCACTTTCGCCGATAAACGCATCGAAAAACTGATGTTTAATTACCGGGCGCGTAACTTCCCCGGCACGCTGGATGAAGCGGAACAGGAACGCTGGCTGCAGCATCGTCGCAACGTGTTTACGCCAGAGTACCTGCACAGCTATGCACAGGAGCTGGAGATGCTTTACGGCCAGTATGAAGGGAATGCTGAGAAACAGGCACTGTTGAAATCTCTGTTCCAGTACGCGCAAGAGATAGTTTGATCGATGGGTATAAAAAAAGCCGGAGGCGATGTCTCCGGCTTTTTTTTGCCCGTTGGCGCAGCGCTTACGCGGGCCTACGGGTTTTGGAGGTCGGGTAAGGCGTAGCCGCCACCCGACACAGTATTACGCGACGTCTTCGTACTGCGGAACCGGGTTACGGAAGCTCTTCGTGACGCAGGCCAGATAAACCAGGCCGATACCCGCCCAGATCAGGCCAAGCACCATTGAGCTCTCTTCCAGGTTAACCCACAGCGCGCCTACGGTCAGCGCACCACACATCGGCAGGAACAGATACTGGAAGTGATCTTTCAGCGTTTTGTTACGCTTTTCACGGATCCAGAACTGAGAGATAACCGACAGGTTAACAAAGGTGAACGCCACCAGCGCACCGAAGTTAATCAGCGCCGTTGCCATCACCAGGTCAAAGTTGATTGCCAGAAGCGCAATAGCACCCACCAGGATGATGTTCATCGCCGGGGTACGCCAGGTTGGGTGAACGTAGCCGAAGAAGCTTTTCGGGAATACGCCATCACGACCCATAACGTACATCAGACGCGCAACGCCTGCATGAGCGGCCATACCGGACGCCAGTACAGTGATGGTGGAGAAGATCAGCGCGCCAACCTGGAACGCTTTACCCGCCACATAGAGCATAATTTCCGGCTGAGACGCATCCGGATCCTTGAAGCGGGAGATATCCGGGAAGTACAGCTGCAGGAAATAGGTCGAGAAGATAAAGATCAGACCACCAATCAGCGCCGTCAGGAAGATAGCACGCGGGATCACGCGCTCTGCATCTTTGGTTTCCTCAGACAGGTTGCTGATCCCGTCAAAACCGGTAAAGGAGAAGCAGAGAATGGTCGCCCCGGTAATCATCGGGATCACATGCGCATCACCAGACCAGAACGGCTTGCTGCTCGCCAGCGTGCCCGCGCCTTCGCCGTGGAACACACCGTAGATCACCATGCCAAGAATAACGGCAATCAGCACAACCTGAAGCACAACAATAACGGAGTTAAAGTTGGCGACAGACTTAATGCTGCGCAGGTTAAAGGCGGTCATAAAGGCCACCAGCGCCACGACGAACATCCAGGATGGAATCGACGGCACCAGCGCTTCAAAATAGATTTTTGCCAGCAGAATGTTGATCATCGGCGCGAACAGATAGTCGAGCAGCGAAGACCAGCCCACCATAAAGCCCACTGTCGGACTGATGGATTTCTGGGCATAGGTGTAGGCGGAACCCGCAGACGGATAGCGACGCACCAGTTTACCGTAGCTCAGCGCGGTAAAGAGGATCGCCACCAGCGCGAAGGCGTAAGCCGTCGGCACATGACCGTCAGTGAGGCCTGATACGATACCGAATGTATCAAACAGCGTCATTGGTTGCATATAGGCCAGACCCATCATGACAACCGGAATCAACGTAAGCGTTTTACGTAATTCCACGCGAGAGGTGTTTGGAGTTGCGTTATGCGACATAGTTATTCTCCTTTACGGTGATAACCGCCACGTAAGCGAAAAATTGCCCCATTTCTTTCTTCCTCAGCGACAACAACTGTCGGATTTTAGTAAATATCTATCCGGTACGAAGCCCGGCCTCTTGGTTTTTAGTTTCGTTTCGTACATGCAAAAAAAAATAACCGACGCCTTTTATATCGTCGATTATTCATTTGGTTGCAGCGGCGGCATTTTGCCCCACATCGGATACAAAAGGCAATACTTTGCAACGCAGCGGGGAATTTTCTTTTTGCTAACTGGCTGATTTCTCGACACTGCCCTGCGCATAAACAGCAGCGATAGCACTATTTGCTAAAATTTCGTCCCGCCACCAGGCACTGGCCAGCCCGGCGGTCTGTTCATTCCAGCCCACCCACACCGATTCGTTGCTGTTTTGAGCAAGTACCTGTTTTTCAACAAGCGCACCGCTATCGATAAAGCGCTGCGCCAGATAGCGGGGTAAATAGCCGCAACCCAGACCGCTTATCTGCAGCTCCAGTTTGGTTTTAAAGTCAAAAACGGTAATCGCTTCCTGTTCATCAAGCAGTTGCGAGGAAACCGCACATTCCGGACGCGAACTGTCCCCAACCACTATTGCGCGGTAACCCTTAATCACGCGCCGGTTTATAGGTTCAGGCTCCTGCGCCAGCGGATGATGGGGCGCCACGGCGAAGACCTGCTCCAGCACGCCCAGGCGGGCAAAACCAAAATCACTCAATTGGGGAGGCTCATGGAGTGCGCCAACAAAAATGTCTGCCCTGCCCTGGGTTAAGGCATCCCAGGATCCGCCCAGCACGCCATTGATGAAAATAAGCCGGGTCACGTTGTGGTGCTGGTAGAAGGCCTCAATCAGCGGCGTCAGGAGAGAAAAGGGAAAAGTGTCATCCACGCCAATCACCAGCTCGTTTTCCCACCCCTGGTGAAGCTTAATGGCCTGTTTTTCCAGTTCACGCACGGTATGGAGGACTTCACGTCCTTTTTCCAGCAGCATTTGTCCGGTACGGGTGAACCGCGCACGATGCCCGGAGCGATCGAGGATCTGAATATTGAGATCGCTTTCCAGCTTTTGAACGGTGTAGCTCAGCGCGGAAGGGGTTTTGAAGAGCTTTGCCGACGCAGCCGCAAAGCTCCCCTCTTTTTCCAGTGCATCCAGAATAATTAGAACATCCAGCAGCGGTTTCATGCTCGCCCCCCTTCTGGTGTGCGATCGTCTCCGCTGCGGGACTTATTCCATGGGCATCACCAGCGGATCGGGATACTGATACTCAAACCCCAGCTCATGACAAATGCGATTGCCATCAACAACTTTGCCTTTACCACCATCCTTTGCTTCCCCAAAAACCGGCGGAGCCAGACCCAACTGACGTGCCATCAGCGGGTAAAACGTGCTGCGCGTCGGATGAGACGGTGCACATATATTATAGATGTGTCCACCTTTTGGAGCCTGTAAGAGCAGTTCAATCGCGGCAATCACATCGTCTAAATGCACCAGATTGACGACATGCTGACCGTCTGGCGCAGACTTACCGGCAAAAAAACGTCCCGGATGGCGCCCGGGTCCAACCAGTCCCGCCAGACGCACAATATCAACCTGCGTACCGGGCAGATTATGCAGCCAGTCTTCCAGCTCTTTCAGAACCTGCCCGCTCGCGGTAACGGGACGGCGCTCGGAAGTCTCTTTTACGACGCCTTCCACCTCGCCATAGACAGAGGTCGAACTGGTAAAAATAATGCGGGGAACATGGTGCGCCAGCGCGCTGTCGACAATCTCCTGCATCGCCTGCAGATAAAATGATTCACCCGGCCCGCTGCGCCGGGCGGGTAAGGTGATCACCAGCGCATCGACGTTCATCAGCGTGTCCAGATCGTCAGCATCACATATCAGCTCCGGCTCAAGACGCAGCTCAACGCCATCAATACCGCACATGCGCGCTGCCTCGACCCCATCAGCTGTGGTTTTGCTTCCGGTCACCTGCCAGCCTTTTGCGGCTAATGACATCGCCAGCGGCATTCCCAGCCACCCTAAACCGACAATCGCGACCTTTTTCATGCGAATTCTCCTGACTCTCACTCTTCTTTCATAAGGCTACGCCAGCCCGGCAGAACACACAATTCATAGCATCAATATGAAATGAATTAATGATCAAAAAAAGCCCTTGCAATATGTCGCACAACTGGTTTAGGTTAAAAGACATCAAATGAATAAGCATTCATCGAGAATTTATATGACACGCGTTCAATTTAAACACCACCATCATCACCATCATCCTGACTAGTCTTTCAGGCGATGTGTGCTGGAAGACGTTTGGATCTTCCAGTGGTGCATGAACGCATGAGAAAGCCCCCGGAAGATCTTCTTCCGGGGGCTTTTTTTTGGACCGAATTCAGACAGGTTAAAACAGGTTAACGAGGAATAAAGAATGTTAGATAACTCACGCTTACGCATAGCTATTCAAAAATCAGGCCGTTTAAGTGACGATTCACGCGAACTGCTGGCCCGCTGCGGGATTAAAATCAACCTGCACACCCAGCGCCTGATTGCTCTGGCTGAAAACATGCCCATCGACATTCTGCGCGTGCGTGATGACGATATTCCCGGCCTGGTCATGGATGGGGTCGTTGACCTCGGCATCATCGGTGAAAACGTGCTGGAAGAAGAGCTGCTGACCCGCCGCGCGCAGGGTGAAGATCCGCGTTACTTCACCCTGCGTCGTCTGGATTTCGGCGGTTGCCGCCTGTCGCTGGCGACGCCGGTTGATGAAGCCTGGGACGGCCCGGCGGCGCTGAACGGCAAACGTATCGCCACCTCCTATCCTCACCTGTTAAAGCGTTACCTGGACCAGAAAGGCGTGCAGTTTAAATCCTGTCTGCTGAACGGCTCAGTTGAAGTGGCCCCGCGCGCGGGTCTGGCGGACGCCATCTGTGACCTGGTCTCCACCGGCGCGACGCTGGAAGCGAACGGCCTGCGCGAAGTGGAAGTGATCTACCGCTCCAAAGCATGCCTGATCCAGCGTGACGGCGAGATGGCCGACGCCAAGCAACAGCTGATCGACAAACTCCTGACCCGTATTCAGGGCGTGATTCAGGCGCGTGAATCCAAATACATCATGATGCACGCTCCGACCGAGCGTCTGGATGAGGTGATTGCCCTGCTGCCAGGCGCTGAGCGTCCGACCATCCTGCCGCTGGCGGGCGATCAGCAGCGCGTCGCGATGCACATGGTGAGCAGCGAAACCCTGTTCTGGGAAACCATGGAAAAACTGAAGGCATTGGGGGCAAGCTCTATTCTGGTGCTGCCAATTGAGAAGATGATGGAGTAACGGCCATGAGCTTTAACACAATCATCGACTGGAATACCTGTAGCGACGCGCAACAGCGCGAGTTGCTGATGCGCCCGGCGATTTCCGCTTCCGAAAGCATCTCACGCACCGTGGCGGAGATCCTGGATAACGTCAAAGCCCGTGGCGATGACGCGCTGCGTGAATACAGCGCAAAATTTGATAAGACGGACGTCGGCGCATTAAGGGTGACCGAGCAGGAAATCCTGGATGCCAGCAATCGTCTGGGGGATGACATTAAGCAGGCGATGGCCGTCGCGGTGAAAAACATCGATACCTTCCACACCGCGCAGAAGCTGCAGACCGTGGATGTCGAAACCCTGCCCGGCGTGCGTTGTCAGCAGGTAACCCGTCCGGTCGCGTCTGTGGGGCTCTATATTCCCGGCGGTTCGGCTCCCCTGTTCTCCACCGTCCTGATGCTGGCCACCCCGGCGCGCATCGCCGGTTGCCAGAAAGTGGTGCTCTGCTCCCCACCGCCCATTGCCGATGAAATTCTCTACGCGGCAAAACTGTGCGGTGTGCAGGCGGTATATAAAGTGGGCGGCGCGCAGGCGATCTCTGCCCTGGCGTTTGGCACCGAATCCATTCCGAAGGTCGACAAAATTTTTGGACCGGGTAATGCCTTCGTGACCGAAGCCAAGCGCCAGGTCAGCCAGCGTCTGGACGGCGCGGCCATTGACATGCCTGCCGGCCCGTCTGAAGTACTGGTGATTGCTGACAGCGGCGCAACGCCAGATTTCGTGGCGTCTGACCTGCTTTCCCAGGCGGAACACGGCCCGGACTCTCAGGTGATCCTCCTGACTCCGGATGCCGATATGGCCACGCGCGTTGGCGAAGCCGTCGAGCGCCAGCTTGCCGACCTGCCCCGCGCCGACACGGCACGCCAGGCGTTAGCGGCCAGCCGCCTGATTGTGGCGCGCGATCTGGCGCAGTGCATTGCCATCTCCAACCAGTACGGCCCGGAGCACCTGATTATTCAGACCCGTAACGCGCGCGAGCTGGTCGACAGCATCACCAGCGCAGGCTCGGTGTTTCTCGGCGACTGGTCACCGGAATCCGCTGGCGATTACGCCTCCGGCACCAACCACGTTCTGCCGACGTATGGCTATACCTCAACCTGTTCCAGCCTGGGCCTGGCAGATTTCCAGAAACGCATGACCGTGCAGGAACTCTCCCGCGAAGGGTTTGCCTCACTGGCATCCACCATTGAGACGCTGGCCGCCGCCGAGCGCCTGACCGCTCACAAAAATGCCGTTACGCTGCGCGTTGCAGCCCTGAAGGAGCAAGCATGAACATTGAAGAATTAGCCCGCGAAAATGTCCGTCGCCTGACGCCTTACCAGTCTGCACGCCGTCTGGGGGGCAAAGGGGATGTCTGGCTGAACGCCAACGAATTCCCGACCGCGGTGCAGTTTGAGCTGTCGCAGCAGACGCTGAACCGTTATCCGGAGTGTCAGCCAAAAGCGGTTATTGAGAACTACGCGCAGTACGCAGGGGTGAAGCCAGAGCAGGTGCTGGTCAGCCGTGGAGCCGACGAGGGTATTGAGCTGCTGATCCGCGCGTTCTGCGAGCCGGGTAAAGATGCCGTGATGTACTGCCAGCCGACCTACGGCATGTACAGCGTCAGCGCAGAAACCTTCGGCGTGGCGTGCCGTAACGTGCTTTCTCTGGAGAACTGGCAGTTGGATCTGCAGGGCATTGCCGACAATCTCGACGGCGTAAAAGTGGTGTTTGTCTGCAGCCCAAACAACCCGACCGGGCAGATTATTAACCCGCAGGATATCCGTACCCTGCTGGAGATGACCCGCGGTAAAGCTCTGGTGGTGGCCGACGAAGCCTACATCGAGTTCTGCCCGCAGGCATCGCTGGCAGGCTGGCTGGAAGAGTATCCACACCTGGTGGTACTGCGTACGCTGTCGAAAGCCTTCGCCCTCGCGGGTCTGCGCTGCGGATTCACCCTGGCGAATAAAGAGGTCATCGACCTGCTGCTGAAAGTGATCGCCCCGTACCCGCTCTCCACGCCGGTTGCCGACATTGCGGCCCAGGCGCTGACCCCGCAGGGGATCAACGCGATGCGCGAACGTGTGGCGCAGATCCTGGAGGAGCGTCAGTATCTGGTAACCGCCCTGAAAGAGATTCCTTGCGTAGAGCAGGTCTTCGACTCGGAAACCAACTACATTCTGGTGCGCTTCACCGCTTCCAGCGCCGTATTTAAATCTTTATGGGATCAGGGCATTATCTTACGAGACCAGAATAAACAACCTTCCCTGAGCGGTTGCCTGCGCATTACCGTAGGCACTCGCGCAGAGAGCCAGCGCGTGATTGACGCCCTGAAAGCGGAGAAAGTATGACCCAGAAGATCCTTTTTATCGATCGTGACGGCACCCTTATTTCGGAGCCACCAGCCGATTTTCAGGTCGATCGTTTCGACAAGCTGGCTTTTGAACCCGACGTGATCCCGGTGCTGCTGAAGCTGCAAAAAGCAGGCTTTAAGCTCGTGATGATCACCAACCAGGACGGTCTGGGTACCGACAGCTTCCCGCAGGCGGATTTTGACGGCCCGCATAATCTGATGATGCAGGTGCTCACCTCTCAGGGCGTGGTCTTTGACGAGGTGCTGATTTGCCCGCACATGCCAGCCGATGAGTGCGACTGCCGTAAGCCAAAAGTGAAGCTGGTAGAACGCTATCTGGCGGAAGATGTGCTGGATAAAACCAACAGCTATGTCATCGGCGATCGCATCACCGATATCACGCTGGCGGAAAACATGGGCATCGCGGGGCTGCGTTATGACCGCAACAACCTTAACTGGGCGATGATTGGCGAGCAGCTGACCAAACGTGACCGCTATTCCCACGTTGAGCGCAACACCAAAGAGACGCAGATTGACGTGAAGGTCTGGCTGGATCGTGAAGGCGGCAGCAAGATCCACACCGGCGTCGGTTTCTTCGACCACATGCTGGACCAGATTGCCACACACGGCGGTTTCCGCATGGAGATCACGGTCAAAGGCGACCTGTACATTGACGATCACCACACCGTGGAAGATACCGGCCTGGCGCTGGGTGAAGCGCTGAAGCTGGCGCTCGGCGATAAGTGCGGTATTAACCGATTTGGCTTCGTTCTGCCGATGGACGAATGCCTGGCGCGCTGCGCCATGGATATCTCCGGACGTCCGCACCTGGAATATAAAGCAGACTTCAACTACCAGCGCGTGGGCGATCTGAGCACCGAAATGGTGGAGCACTTCTTCCGCTCATTGTCCTACACCATGGGCCTGACGCTGCATCTGAAGACCAAGGGCAAGAACGACCACCACCGCGTAGAGAGTCTCTTCAAGGCTTTCGGCCGAACCCTTCGCCAGGCGATCCGCGTGGAAGGTGACGCCCTGCCTTCATCGAAAGGAGTGCTGTAATGAATGTGGTGATTCTGGATACCGGATGCGCCAACCTGAACTCCGTAAAGTCGGCCATCACCCGCCACGGCTACGAGCCGGTGGTCAGCCGTGACCCGGACGTGGTGCTGCGCGCCGATAAATTATTCCTGCCAGGGGTTGGCACCGCGCAGGCGGCGATGGACCAGATCCACGCGCGCGAGCTGGTCGATCTGATCAAAGCCTGTACCCAGCCGGTGCTGGGGATTTGCTTAGGCATGCAGCTTCTGGGACGTCGCAGCGAAGAGAGTAACGGCGTTGACCTGCTGGGCATTATCGACGAAGACGTGCCGAAAATGGCCGACCACGGCCTGCCTCTGCCGCACATGGGCTGGAACCGCGTCTACGCCAAAGCGGGCGATCGCCTGTTCCGCGGCATTGAAGACGGGGCATATTTCTACTTCGTACACAGCTTCGCCATGCCGGTGAACGCGAATACGATCGCCCAGTGCAACTACGGCGAGGCGTTCACTGCAGCCGTGCAGAAAGACAATTTCTTCGGCGTACAGTTTCACCCGGAGCGCTCTGGCGCAGCGGGCGCGCAGCTGCTGAAAAATTTCCTGGAGATGTGATGATTATTCCCGCTTTAGATTTAATTGACGGCACGGTTGTCCGTCTCCATCAGGGTGATTATGGTCAGCAGCGTGACTACGGGAACGACCCGCTGCCGCGCCTGCAGGAGTATGCCGCCCAGGGTGCGCAGGTCCTGCATCTTGTGGATTTGACTGGCGCGAAAGATCCGGCGAAACGCCAGATCCCCCTGCTGAAAAATCTGGTTGCCGGTGTTGATGTGCCCGTCCAGGTTGGCGGCGGCGTACGTACGGAAGACGACGTCGCGGCACTACTGGAGGCGGGCGTGGCGCGCGTGGTGGTCGGTTCAACCGCGGTGAAAGAGCCTGAGACCGTAAAAGGCTGGTTCCGTCGTTTTGGTGCCGACGCGCTGGTACTGGCGCTGGACGTGCGCATTGATGAACAGGGTAATAAACAGGTGGCGGTCAGCGGCTGGCAGGAAAACTCCGGCATGACGCTGGAAGCGCTGGTCGAGATGTATCTGCCCGTTGGCCTGAAGCACGTACTGTGCACGGATATCTCCCGCGACGGCACGCTGGCAGGCTCCAACGTTTCGTTATACGAAGAAGTCTGCGCCCGTTATCCGCAGGTGGCGTTCCAGTCATCTGGCGGCATCGGTGACTTAGCCGATATCGCTGCGCTACGCGGGACCGGTGTGAAGGGCGTGATTGTGGGCCGGGCCCTGCTGGAAGGAAAATTTACTGTGACGGAGGCGATTCAATGCTGGCAAAACGGATAATCCCTTGCCTGGACGTACGTGACGGCCAGGTGGTAAAAGGCGTGCAGTTCCGCAACCACGAGATCATCGGCGATATCGTCCCGCTGGCAAAACGCTATGCCGATGAAGGCGCAGATGAACTGGTGTTTTACGATATCACCGCCTCCAGCGATGGCCGCGTGGTGGACAAAAGCTGGGTCGCGCGCGTGGCGGAAGTGATTGACATCCCCTTCTGCGTGGCGGGCGGGATTAAGTCCGCTGACGACGCCGCCAAAATTCTCTCGTTTGGTGCCGACAAGATCTCCATCAACTCCCCTGCCCTGGCCGACCCGGAGCTGATTACCCGTCTCGCCGATCGCTTTGGCGTGCAGTGTATTGTCGTGGGAATCGACACCTGGTATGACGCCGCTACGGGTAAATATCACGTCAACCAGTATACCGGCGATGAGAGCCGGACGCGTGTGACGCAGTGGGAGACGCTCGACTGGGTGCAGGAAGTGCAGAAGCGCGGCGCGGGCGAAATCGTGTTGAACATGATGAACCAGGACGGCGTGCGTAACGGGTATGACCTTGAGCAACTGAAAAAAGTCCGCGCGGTCTGCCACGTACCGCTGATTGCCTCCGGCGGCGCGGGCACCATGGAACACTTCCTGGAAGCCTTCCGCGACGCGAACGTGGATGGCGCGCTGGCCGCCTCCGTGTTCCACAAGCAGATTATCAATATTGGTGAGTTAAAAACGTACCTGGCCGACCAGGGCGTGGAGATTAGGGTATGTTAACAGAGCAACAACAGGCACAGCTGGACTGGGAAAAAACCGACGGATTACTGCCGGTGGTTGTGCAGCATGCGGTTTCAGGCGAAGTGCTGATGCTGGGGTATATGAACCAGGACGCGCTGGCAAAAACACTCGACAGCGGCAAAGTGACCTTTTACTCCCGCACGAAACAGCGACTGTGGACCAAGGGTGAAACCTCGGGCCATTTCCTGAATGTGGTCAGCATTACGCCTGACTGCGATAACGACACCCTGCTGGTACTGGCCAATCCGATTGGCCCGACCTGCCATAAAGGCACCAGCAGTTGCTTCGGTGAGGCAAGCCACCAGTGGTTGTTCCTGTATCAACTGGAACAGTTACTGGCTGAGCGTAAAACAGCGGATCCTGAAAGCTCTTATACCGCGAAGCTGTACGCAAGCGGCACCAAGCGTATTGCGCAGAAGGTGGGTGAGGAAGGCGTTGAAACCGCGCTGGCCGCCACGGTGCATGACCGCGAGGAGCTGACCAATGAAGCGTCGGATTTGATGTATCACCTGCTGGTACTGCTGCAGGATCAGGAGCTGGATTTAACGGCGGTGATAGAGAATCTTCGTAAGCGGCATAAATAAAAAAACCGGGGAAATTCCCCGGTTTTTTTATCTGCGATGAATCAGGCTTTGGGTTTGTAGTTTCGCAGCGCGTTGCGGCCCAGGACCACACCAGAACCGATAATCCCGCCAAGGAGGACTGCCAGAATTAATGTGATCGACTTTTTCGGGCTGTCACGATAGACAGGGAGGTTCGGCTTCATGACGTAACGATAGACGTGAATAGTGTCCGGATTCACCTTCAGTTTCTCGATATCCAGTAAGTTTTGTTTCGTCTGATAGTAAGCCGCGGAGAACACCAGCGGGCGAGACGCTTCGTTATCAATCATCGACTTCAGCGCTTCGCTTCCCAGTAAGAACATGGTTTCCTGAGTCACGTCCTGAGTTTGCTGGATCTGCGGAGTGGTAATTTTCGCCGCTTCAGCATTCTTGAGCGCTTCCGTGATCTGCTTGATACGCAGATCTTTCTGCTCCTGAGCCACCTTCTCCTGGTTTTCCAGAGAGTCGTTCAGCGTGGAGATCTGCTGCTTGATGTTATCTTTAAGGTCAAGCGCGAGTTCCTTCGCCGTTTGCTCGTCGACCTGCTGAATATACTGCGCCAGCTGCTTTTGCGCCGCGTCTGCAGATTCCCCCTGGTAGGAGACACTTAACGGCAGCGGTTGACCCTTAACGGTAGTATCGATGGTCAGCTTCTCAGGTACTTCCTGGTTTTCAAGCGCCTGGGCTAATGCAGAAAAAGAAGAGTTGAAACGGCTAATGGCGCGGTTTTGGATATCGAGCATCGAAGGCGCTGCACCGCCGTAAAGGATATTCAGTGCATTGGCGTAAGTCGCAATCTGCGCCGCATCCGGCTGAGCAATGATCGCGGAAGAGGTCCATTTCTCTTTTGCGACAGTGATATAAATACCCGCCAGGACGATAAAAACAGCTACAAAAGCGCCAATTACCCACTTTCCACGCCACAGCTGTAACACTAAATCAAGTAAATCAATTTGCTCCGGGCCATTACTGCTATTAACCGGAGTATTGTTGTTCTGCGTCATACAATCCCTAACAGATGAAAAAGGGCAAAAATAAACATGTTTACATAGTGTATCTGTTGCCAGCGATTTTTCTATCAGAATCCGATGAGTTATATCGGAAAGATGGGTTATGTAACTCGCAGCCAACGCGCTATCATATAGCAATTCTGATGCCTCAGGCATCGACGAGATAGAAAAGTTAACGAGGGAAGCTATGAAATTTTTGGTTACGGGCGCGGCAGGGTTTATCGGTTCTCATGTCAGCAAACGCTTACTGGACGCCGGACACCAGGTCGTCGGGATTGATAATCTCAATGACTACTATGATGTGAACCTTAAGCTGGCACGTCTGGACTTGCTCAAATCCGCGAATTTCACCTTCCACAAGATGGAGTTAGCCGATCGAGAGGGGATGGCGGCGCTTTTTGCCAGCGAGAAGTTTGATCGCGTCATCCATCTTGCTGCACAGGCAGGGGTTCGCTACTCTCTTGAAAACCCACACGCCTATGCGGACGCCAACCTGGTGGGTCACCTCAACGTGCTGGAAGGGTGTCGTCATAACAAGGTACAGCACCTGCTGTATGCTTCATCAAGCTCCGTTTATGGTCTGAACCGCAAGATGCCGTTCTCCACTGACGACTCCGTAGACCACCCGGTGTCACTGTATGCGGCGACCAAAAAAGCCAATGAGCTGATGTCGCATACCTATTCCCATCTGTATAACCTGCCGACCACTGGCCTGCGTTTCTTTACCGTATATGGCCCGTGGGGCCGTCCGGATATGGCGCTGTTTAAGTTCACCAAAGCGATGATTGAAGGCAAAAGCATCGATGTTTACAACTACGGTAAGATGAAGCGTGACTTCACTTACATTGACGACATCGCTGAAGCCATTATTCGTCTGCAGGATGTCATTCCTCAGGCCGATGCAGACTGGACAGTTGAGACCGGTTCCCCGGCAACCAGCTCCGCGCCTTATCGCGTTTACAACATTGGTAACAGCTCTCCGGTCGAGCTCATGGATTACATTACGGCGCTGGAAGAAGCACTCGGCAAAGAAGCAGAGAAAAACATGATGCCGATTCAACCGGGTGACGTGCTGGAAACCAGCGCGGATACGAAAGCGTTGTATGAGGTTATTGGCTTTAAACCGCAGACCTCAGTCAAAGACGGGGTGAAAAACTTTGTCGACTGGTATCGCGCTTTCTACAAGGTCTGAAAATAAAAAACCCGGCAACATGGCCGGGTTTTTTATGCGTGTTAGAAGCTATCAATCGCTTCCGAATAGATCGCGGGTATAGACTTTATCCGCCACGTCCGCCAGCTCTTCCGCCATGCGGTTAGAGATGATCACGTCCGCTTCCTGCTTGAATGCATCCAGATCGCGAATCACGCGGGAGTGGAAGAACTCATCTTCCTGCATCGCTGGTTCATAAATAATAACCTGGACCCCTTTCGCCTTGATACGCTTCATGATGCCCTGAATGGAAGAGGCACGGAAGTTATCGGAACCGCTTTTCATGATCAGACGATACACGCCGACGACTTTAGGCTGACGCGCAAGGATAGAATCTGAGATGAAATCTTTACGCGTGCGGTTAGCGTCAACGATCGCCGAAATCAGGTTGTTTGGTACAGCCTGATAGTTGGCCAGCAGCTGCTTCGTGTCTTTTGGCAGGCAATAACCGCCATAGCCAAATGACGGGTTGTTATAGTGGTTGCCGATACGTGGATCCAGGCAGACGCCTTCAATAATCTGACGGCTGTTCAGGCCAAGGCTTTCTGCGTAGCTGTCCAGCTCGTTAAAGTAGGCAACGCGCATGGCAAGGTAGGTGTTGGCAAACAGCTTGATCGCCTCGGCTTCGGTGGAGTCGGTAAACAGTACCGGAATATCCTTCTTAACGGCACCTTCCTGAAGCAGTGCGGCAAAACGCTCTGCGCGGGCTGAGCGCTCGCCAATAACGATACGAGAAGGATGCAGGTTATCGTACAGCGCCCTTCCCTCACGCAGGAACTCTGGCGAGAAGAAGATATTATCAATACCGAACTTCTCTTTAATAGATTTTGTGAAACCTACCGGAATAGTCGATTTAATAACCATCACCGCTTTTGGATTAATCGCGATAACGTCTTTGATCACCGCTTCCACCGTAGAGGTGTTGAAGTAGTTGGTTTTTGGATCGTAGTCCGTTGGTGTCGCGATGATAACGAAATCCGCATCACGATAGGCGTCTTCTTTATCGGTGGTTGCACGGAAATTCAGCGGCTTGTTCGCCAGATACTCCTGGATCTCTTTATCGACAATCGGGGACTTCTTCTGGTTAAGCATGTCCACTTTGGCCTGCACGATATCCAGCGCAACCACTTCGTGGTTTTGAGCAATCAGTATGCCGTTTGAGAGACCGACATAGCCTGTTCCGGAGATGGTTATTTTCATTCGTTCAACTTCTTCAAGTTTGAGTTTCAGGAGGCGTCAGTACACCACCGCAATAAACAACTGTTGAGGTTTTTACCTCTTATGTTGAGCGGCTGTCAAGGCAAACGCCCGGCCAGGGAATTGAGAAAATGCAGTAGTTTAGGAGGGATTAAAAGGCTCTTGTCCGGCAAAGCGAGTCCACATGGGCAAAAGCGCGATAAAAAAAGCCCGGTGAGATCACCGGGCCCTGCTTTCTGACAACGTTAAATCAGATTAATCCAGCCATTCGGTGTGGAACACACCTTCTTTATCAGTGCGTTTGTAGGTATGCGCACCGAAGTAGTCGCGCTGAGCCTGAATCAGGTTGGCAGGCAGAACGGCAGCACGGTAGCTGTCGTAATAGGCCACTGCAGCGGAGAAGGTTGGAACCGGAATACCGTTCTGTACAGCGTAAGCAACCACATCACGCAGCGCCTGCTGGTATTCGTCTGCAATTTTCTTGAAGTATGGTGCCAGCAGCAGGTTCGCGATACCTGCGTTTTCCGCATAGGCATCAGTGATTTTCTGCAGGAACTGCGCACGAATGATGCAGCCCGCACGGAAAATCTTCGCGATTTCGCCGTAGTTCAGATCCCAGTTGTTTTCGTCTGATGCCGCACGCAGCTGAGAGAAGCCCTGTGCGTAAGAAACGATTTTGCCCAGGTACAGTGCGCGACGCACTTTCTCAACGAACTCAGCTTTGTCGCCGGCTGGTTTGGCCTGCGGGCCAGACAGCACTTTGGATGCCGCCACACGCTGCTCTTTCAGAGAAGAGATGTAACGCGCGAATACGGATTCGGTGATCAGAGACAGCGGTTCACCCAGATCCAGAGAGCTCTGGCTGGTCCATTTACCGGTACCTTTGTTTGCTGCTTCATCCAGAATCACATCAACCAGGTATTTACCTTCTTCATCTTTCTTGGTGAAGATATCTTTGGTGATGTCGATCAGGTAGCTGTTCAGCTCGCCTTTGTTCCACTCGCTGAAGGTCTCGGCAAGTTCTTCGTTAGAGAGGTTCAGGCCGCCTTTCAGCAGCGAATACGCTTCAGCGATCAGCTGCATGTCGCCGTATTCGATACCGTTGTGAACCATCTTCACGTAATGGCCTGCACCGTCTGCGCCGATATAGGTCACACACGGCTCGCCATCTTCCGCGACAGCGGCGATTTTAGTCAGGATAGGAGCGACCAGCTCGTACGCTTCTTTCTGGCCACCAGGCATGATGGATGGGCCTTTCAGGGCCCCCTCTTCACCACCGGAAACACCGGTACCGATGAAGTTGAAGCCTTCGGCAGACAGTTCACGGTTACGACGGATGGTGTCCTGGAAGAAGGTGTTACCGCCATCAATGATGATGTCGCCTTTGTCCAGGTAAGGTTTCAGGGAGTCGATGGCAGCATCGGTACCTGCGCCCGCTTTCACCATTAACAGGATACGACGAGGCGTTTCCAGGGACTCAACAAACTCTTTAACCGTATAGAAAGGAACCAGTTTCTTACCTGGGTTCTCAGCGATGACTTCTTCGGTCTTATCACGGGAGCGGTTGAAAACGGAGACGGTATAACCACGGCTTTCGATGTTGAGCGCCAGGTTGCGCCCCATCACTGCCATACCGACAACGCCGATCTGTTGCTTGGACATTACATACTCCTGTCAGGTGTGGTCACCGCGACTTATGCGCGGCTTGAATGTATCAACAATGTTAACTCAACTTTATGTCGTGTGGATAGTTTAATATGTGCGTTATAAGATGCAAAAAATTAACGAGCGTTGCTTATTATGAAACCAAATCATTTAGGTTTATTTATAACCATCTGGATTTTTAATTTGCCAGTTCCATGAGTCTCGAAGCATATCTTCAAGAGTGTATTTTGCTTTCCATTCAAGGACTTCATTTGCTAACTCAGGAGAGGACCAGCATTCACCAACGTCGCCGGGTCTTCTTGTGGCAAATACAAATGGTATATCTATATGAGTGACCTTTTTGAAGCAGGCAATTAATTCCAGAACAGAATGAGGTTTACCTGTACCTAAATTGAAAACATGGTAACCGACTAAGGTGTCAATTTTTCTAAGTGCTGCAGTATGTCCTGATGCCAAATCCTGCACATGAATAAAATCCCTTACCCCGGTACCATCTTTGGTAGGGTAGTCATTCCCATAGACCGATAATTTCTCAAGTTTGCCAATAGCAACTTTTGTTATATATGGAACAAGATTGTTAGGAATCCCGGAGGGGTCTTCACCAATCAAACCGGATGGATGTGCACCAACAGGATTGAAATAACGCAAAGAAATAATATTCCAGTCTCTATCCGATGAAGCCACATCTTTTAATATCTGCTCCATGAACAGTTTGGAAGTTCCGTAAGGGTTTGTAGTACCACCGGTGCGACAAGCCTCAACGAGAGGAACTTGCTCAGGGAAACCATAAACAGTGGCTGATGAGCTAAATATTATTTTTTTAACCCCATACTCTTTCATTACCGATAATAAATTTAAAGATCCAGTTAAGTTATTATCATAATAATTCAAAGGTTCAGCAACTGATTCACCAACAGATTTTAGGCCTGCAAAATGAATAACACACTCGAAATTAAATTCTTCAAATAACGATTTTAGCTGTTCTTTATTTCGAAGATCAATATTATAAAATTTGATCTTTTTTTCAGATAAGGTTTCAACTCTTTTTATGGATTCAAAAGATGAGTTGCACAAATTATCAATAACAACCAAATCAAAATTATTTGACAATAAGTCAATAATAGTATGTGAACCAATATAACCCGCACCACCAGTAACTAAAATACTCATCCGGTTTACCTATAAGAATATTGGATCATTTACCGATAATAGTATCAATAGCGTTCAAATACTTATTGATGACTATTTGTTCGTCAAACCTAGCCTCAATAAAATTACGACCAGCTTTGCCCATTGCACTTCTTTTTTGTTCAGGCATATTGATAATAATTTCCATTTTTTCAGACAAACTTTCAACTGAACGCGGTTCACATAAAAATCCGGTAATCCCGTCTTGTAAAGTTTCCTTACAGCCAACATTATCCGTAGTAATAAGAGGTTTGCCCATTGCCGCCGCTTCAAGTAGAGACTTCGGAACCCCTTCACGATAATATGAGGGTAAAACGACACAATCAACATCGCTCAGGATTTTTTCTATGCTATTTGATACACCGAGATACTTTACATGCCCCTCGCTTACCCATTCATTCATCTGTGTAGTAGTAATTGACCTTGGATTTGTATCATCAATAAAACCTACAAGTAAAAACTCGACATTATTATATTTTGATTTTAGCTTCTTTGCAGCTCCAACATATTGCATTATTCCCTTATCAGCTAGCATCCTGGCAACTAAAGCAAACCGAGTAACACCATCAATACGGGAGTGTGTAATCTTAAAACGTTTAAGATCGACCCCAGATCCAGGCAAGATATCTGTATTAATACTATTAATACCTAATTTTTTAAAAATTTTATAATCATCTTCATTTTGAAAAAAAATGTAATCTGCGTTTCTTTGGCTAAATTTGTATAAGCTTTTAACTATAAAATTCAGCCAACCAGTATTACCAAATGCAGCGCCTAAGCCAGCGATGTTATTTATAACTTTCGCATTAAGAATTTTAGCCGCGATCGTACTGTAGATGTTGTTTTTTGGAGTGAAATTCAAAACGATATCAACATTATTTCTCTTAAAAACTTGGTAAAAATTAATCGTAGTGCAGATATCGTGTAAAGGATTAATACCACTTTTATCAATTTTTACTTCTTCATATACACATCCTAACTGTTCTAATGAGGAAGTGTAATCATCCTTGGGTGCACAGGCAATAACACGATAGCCATTTTCAATTAGAGAAATAATAGTATTCTTACGAAAATTATATATATACCAGCAAGTGTTTGCTGTAATAGCGATTATTTTATTTTTCATATTTGTTCTTGTAAATCTGTAACCAATTATCAACTACAGCATTAATAGAAAATTTACCCTCTATACGGGCCCTTGCTCTCGATTTTAAATCGTTGCGTTCATCGTCATTCAATCCAAGTATTTTAATCACACCTTCAGCAAGAAGATTCGATGAATGTACTGGAACAATTGTACCGCAATCACCAAGTATTTCAGAAACTCCGCCACAATTGGTAGTAATTATAAGCGAATTGCAAGCCATAGCTTCTCCGATGACTAAAGGCAAACCTTCCCATGACGATGACATTATATATATATCAGCAGCACTCATTAATTCTGGTATATCGTGACGAACACCTAAGAAAAAAAGATGCGATTCCAAGTTTAGTTTTTTTCGTAATGCTGATATCTGTGGGAACAAAGCCCCTTCGCCTGCTATCAACAATCTCAAATGATTTTGATTTTTTTCATGAATCAAAATTCGAAAAGCCTCAAGCAAATTTGGATAATCTTTAGCTTCGGTAAATCGACCAACGGCAAGTAATAATGTATGCTCATCTGACAAGGAGAGTTCATCAATTATGGATTTTCTTGCTGTCGGCATGAATTTAAACTTAGATGTATCAATGCCATTCGAAACAGAGATTATCTGTTCCGGTTTTGCGATTTTTTTCCGAATGTTTTCTTTTACTGCATCAACACTGACATTAGTAATTAAATCACATAATGGTGATGTGATCTTATATAAAAACATCCTTAGCCACCCTCCCTCATACCTACTATGAGATGATGATATCAGGCATTTGAGTCTCGTAGTACAACGCAGTAACCGGCAAAGTAAATTTGCATGAAAAAGATGACTATGTAAAACATCTGGATCTGCAGTTTTGACAATTTTTCTTACTTTAAAATAAGTCTTTATGAAAGAAAATGGATTCTTAGATAGCGACATTTGATAAACAATAACACCATTATTTTCAGGTAACGTTCTAGCATCTTTACCTAATGATATTAGCGTTACTTCATTTCCTCTCTCGGCCATTTTATCTGCAAGCAAGCAAACTTGTTTTTCTGCTCCTCCCATACTTAAGCCAGTAATGACATAAACTATTTTCATTCCATTACCTCAATTTAATATGTCATTAATAAAACTATCCACATTGAATTTTGATGCCCATCTTTTACAAGACATCATAAACTCTCTTTTATTCTTCTTTATATTAACCAAATCACAAATAAATTTCTCATTATTCTTATAAAAGAAGCCACTCTGATTTTCGCAGATGGCCTCTGTAATGCCATATTTATCTGGACCAAATGTTGGGACTCCAGCTGCAGCTGATTCTATAAATGTGAGACCAAAAGCTTCAGGTTTGTTCGGCAGCAGCCAGTATGCATCATAAGAATTTGGTTCAATCTTATTTGATAGCATATTACGATCGAGTTTGCCCATCATACGGACCCGATTGCTAAGCTTTTTATCATTAACCATATTAGCAATTTCATTTTCTAAGCTACCCTTACCGTATATATCCCATGTTAGATCGTATCCGCTATTTATAAGCGTTTCAAAGATAGCAACCATATCGAGGTACCCTTTTCGCTTTTCTAAGCGAGAAAATGAAACTAAACGGATGGGTAATATTTCTTTTGCACTGAGTTCAGTAATATTTTTGACTAAATCTTGCATATCAGCATTCAAACCTGCATAACTTACAATCTCGCATTTAGGCTTGATTTTTCTATCCCGAAATTCGTCAGAAGCACGTGAGGCAACATATTGACTAACATAGATTACCTTTTTGCAGTGCTTTAAAAAATTACTATAAAATAAAGGAAGCAAAATCAGAGAGTTTTTCTTGCTTCTTGAACGGAAAACTATATCAATTTCAGTTCCATGTATAATATACACACATTTGCTGAGGATCTTTTTATTACCAATCAAACCCAAGATGTAGGCAGAGCGCAAATCATTCACAATAATAGCATCATTCTTTTGAAACAAAGAAAACAAATAGACAAACAAAGCCCAAAGAGGCCAGATCACATTGAATATTTTTTGGAGTTGCCCATTTTTAGGATTAGAGCAATTAACTCTGCATTTTATATTTCGTGCATCCAATGCCTGTTTTGTCTGTGATGCGACTACGCCAGCACCACCAATATGATATGGATAATACTCATCAGTTAAAATTAATACATTCATAATATTCTATCTTGGGCAAAATTCCGGATCAAATTCATCTATCACCATGCATTTCTGAGACTTTAATAGATCAATATCATATGGATTGCTGCTCAAAATGTTAGTATAGAAAAATTTTGGCTGGGAGAAGTCATATGTGTAGTAAGGATTTGTTATGTTACGCGCAAATACGGAAATCGCCATAATAAAAGTTAAAGGTAATAATAATCTGGTAATTGAACTGACTTTACCACGGAAGAAAATAAGTTGCGCATGAATAACCAAAAGAGGAAAAATATAATACAATAAACGCTGAAGAAATGGAGCTGTATAGAACGCTAAATGGAAAAGGAAAAATATATACCCCCCCATTGCATAGAGATTTCTGCTACGCTCCTCAGTAGTATTACTCGAGGTAAAATAAATTAGCAACAGCCCAAGACAATCTATTACCGCAAAGAAACCTAATTTAAAATCAGATATTTTAGAAAGGTAACTTACCAATTTTGCATAAAGCAATTGAGGAAGAACACTGCCTAAAGATGAAACAATAACATTCAGACTTAGCAGAACAACTATAAAAATTGAAGCAAAGAGCAGCAACATTAGCATATTTTGCTTAGATAGATGCATTTTCAGTAAGATCAAGACAGGGATCATTAAAATTGCTGAGGCATGAAACATTGATGCGCCAATGCAAATTAAAAATATTTTCTTTGTCGAACTTCTATCGAGACTTGGTAAAAAAGGAAGCAATATACTAAATGCTAACAGTTGCCTAATAGCATCATTAAAAAGTGGATAAATGAAGGCTAAAGTTATAAATACAAACAAGCTACGGTTGAATTTATAAGGAACTTTCTTTATAAACTTAGATATTGAAAGAACGGATACTGCACAAGAAAAGAAAACTACCGCGTGAAAATTTTCAAAACCGAGAATGGTTCCGAAAAAATACATCACGAGCATGAATCCTGGCTCGTAAGTAAAATATCCTACCGAAGTTCCATTATGAACTATTGATGAATAATGGTATTGGTAATTTATCCAGTCTATTCCATTATAATAATTGCCTGTTACAGCAATAAAAAAGATGAAGAGTGATAATTTATATATAACTGATGAATAACGGCCACGGTCAAAAAGCGAGGTCATCAACAGTAAACCCAAAGAGTAAATCCAATACATATTGAAGACTCTTATTTTCGAATAAATGAATTAAGATAATGAATGAAATATATAACCCGAGGAAAACTTTTTAATCTATTATATAATTTCTGTTTTGCAGTAAATATTGGATTTACTCTATTCGCCTCATTCAGATAATAAGCAAATGATTGATATTCCTCTTCAAAAATAAATCTCGTGCACATATTCAAATAAACATTTGCAATTTTCTTATTGAACTCAACATCATATTTCACGAACTGCAATTTAGCTAACTGCAAGTGTTTTGCAATATTTAAATGACGAGAAGTAAATTTATTAATATCATTGTGAATTGTCTCGGACCAAGACCCAACTGCATTTACTCTATACACCGACATTGGCTGCGGCAGATAAATTCCACCATTACTCATAGAATATAATTCGAGGAAAAGATCTCCTATACAACATTCAGAGAACCAAGTAGGTAGTTTTTCGCATATACTTCTTTTAAACATATATGATGCAGTAGGTGCAAATTGCCCAACTACATTTAACACGTCTTTTATATATAATATCTTTTTAGATTCCCCGTAATTGAAAGACAACTTTCTTTGACCATTCTGCTCCATGAAGGCAGCATGAAAGCAAAAATCGATATCCGGGTGTAATTTTAAATTATCATATTGTTTTTGCAGTTTTTTGTTATCGATCCAATAATCATCCCCTTCACAAAAAGCAATATATTTTCCTCTTGCTTGATGAAATACAGAAAGGATATTTCCATTAGGACCTAAATTTTTTCCATTTAATATTAATTTTATTTTTTCTGGATATTTTAACTTCCATGCTTCAAGTTTGTTTCGTGTCGCATCAGAGCTACAATCATCCCCAATAATAATTTCAAATTGGAATGTTGTTTCTTGAGACAGAATATTTTCGATACAATTATCTATGTATGTTTCCTGGTTGTAAGTAATACAACATACTGAGATCATTATATCGTCAGCCATATCTATTCCTGTCATTCGCTCTTCTCGTTTGATTTTTCAGCAAGTGATACTAATAATTTTTCTTTTTTAAGTAAATTTTGTGTTCGTTGTTTTATCTTTTTTAAAGGGTTGCCTGCGTAAATATAAAAATTATCACAATTATCTTTAACCAACGAAAGGGCGCCAATAGCAGCGCCATCACCTAAAACTACACCAGGTAATATTACACTCCCCGATCCAATTATCACATGCCTGCCAATAACCACAGGCGCATGCATTACATTGGTAAATTCAGTAGGCACCATCGGGTTACTCATATAATTACCTGAGTAGTCATCATTACTTGAATAAATCGAAACCCGCGAAGAAATATTTGAATAGTCCATCAATGTGATTCGGCCTGAGCCAATCAGAGAAGAATACACGGCGATATGAATATAATTCCCGATATACACGCCTCCCTCACCTGCAGAAATCACGCAGAAATCATCTATCCGAACATTGTTCCCGATATGGATTTTTGATGTGCCATAGAAAGACGCTTTCGTTGAGATAAAAACATTATTTCCAACGGAGGCAAATCCCATCTGTTCAATTTCTTCACGGGTTAAGATAGCCATTTCTACCCTCGAATAACATTTATAATACGCGAGAAATCATCTTCACTTAATTCGTTGAAAATGGGTAAGCACAGTACCTTATCAGAGATAGCATTTGATAAAGGAAGATTCTCAACGGCTGCGGATTCAATTCCTCTGTACATTGGCATGTTACTAATCAACGGATAGAAATAACGACGAGAAAGAATGTCATTTCGTTTTAGCTCAAGGTAAAGCTCATCCCTCGAAACACGGAATTCAGGTTCAATCAGTACTGGGAAATAAGAATAGTTACTGTTTGAATGTTCTGATGGTGCAGGAACGGTAATACCTTTGATGCTCGACAGCACTTCACGGTAGGCCAGGTCAATTTTTTTACGCTGCTCAATGGCGCTGTTGATATGCTTGAGCTGAACCAGACCAAAGGCAGCGTTGATTTCACTCATTTTGCCGTTAATTCCAGGCGCCGTTACGGTGAGTTCATCCGCAATACCAAAATTCTTTAATCTGTCAATCCGCTGTTTAGTCTTGGCATCCTGACAAATAATCGCTCCGCCTTCAAATGTATTGAATACTTTGGTTGCATGGAAACTGAGGATTGACATATCACCAAATCGTAAAATGCTTTGGCCTTTGTAATTGACCCCAAAAGCATGGGCTGCGTCGTAAATCACGCGCAGTCCGTAATTGTCCGCAATCTCCTGAATAGCTTCAACATCACAAGGACTGGAATAACAGTGTACAGGCATGATAGCGGTTGTATTTGGCGTAATAGCAGCTTCGATTTTCTTTGGATCGATATTAAAGGTCTTAGGATCAATATCAACGAATACTGGCTTCAATCCATTCCATAAAATCGAATGACTGGTCGCAATGAAGGAATATGGCGTCGTGATCACTTCACCAGAAATACGAAGTGCCTGAAGAGCGGTAATGAGTGCGATGGTTGCATTATTAAAAAGAGATATGTACTCGACACCCAAATACTCACACAGTTCTTTTTCGAGTTGTTGATGGAAGGGACCATTATTAGTCAACCATTTATTATCCCAAATCTGTTCAAGATAAGGAATAAACTCGCTGAGTTCAGGAAGAAAAGGTTGAGTCACTGGTATATTTTTCATTTAGTTTTCTCTATTCTTTGATAGACAACACAATCTTAAATAATTTTCTTTGCGTGAGGTAAATCAAGACTACATATATACCAGGCGCTAAAGTTAACATTGTAACGATCTGCCAAACATCATGCGCCGTGAGATAGACCGCAATAACTTTGGCTATTAAACAAGAGACCATTGTAATCAACCAGATAGGCGAAATTTCTTTGAACTGACGCCATATCGTTAATCCGGTTAATTTTCCCGTATAGTAAGTATTTAACAGAAGAGCTAAGTAAGAATGAATTAACAAACCGACACACATGAGGTAAATACTATAATTCATTGTTACTGCTATGATACAAATACCTATGACTTTTTTGATAATTTCTAATTTCAGGAAAAGGTCGCTACGACCTTTGACCTGTAGCACATTCAGGTTAATTGCATGAATGGGATAAAGCATATATGCCAAAGCCAGCACAGCGACAAGTTCCGCAGCCTCTTTCCATTGTATGCCTAAAACTAATTGCAATAATGGCTGAGCCAGAATAGCAACCCCAGCCATTAGCGGGAAAATAAATAATGCAGCCACTTTCATGGTCAACAAATAATACTCATCCATCTTATGTTGATCACTTTGCATATGACTAAACATAGGATAGGTGACGCGTTGAATAATGTTGGTCATGGTCATAGCAGGTATGCTGGATATTTGGTTAGCCTGAGTGAACTGCCCAACATTTTCTGCGTTAAATCTTTTACCAATAATAATTTGATAAAGATTATTATAAGCCGTATCTAACAGGCCAGAAATTAATAATTTCCCACCAAAACCAAACAGATAATCAAACGATTTTTTTGAAAAGCAAAAGACTGGAACCCAGCGAGTGATGAGATTAAGAAAAACAGCGCTGAACACGGCTGCGGTTAGCGTTTGTGCTACCAGAGCCCAAACGCCAAAGCCATTCCACGCCATAATCAAAGCAACGACTCCCCCCAGAACAACAGAGCAGATCGATGCTTTTGCTTGCGCTTTAAAATTCATCGAGACCGTCAAAATTGTTCTGGGAACCACTGAAAAGCTGTTCGCCATCAGTGTCAGACCTATCACTTTTGTCAATAAGGCTAATTCTGGTTGCTGATAGAACTCAGCGATGTAACCTGAGCTTATATAAAGTAAGACATAGAAGCAAAAGGCGACAATGATATTAAAATAGAATGCCGTAGAATAATCTACATCAGTCCGATCGGTCTTTCTTATCAGTGCTGAGCTAAATCCGCTATCAATAAAGACCTGACCTATCGCAATAAAGATAGCTAACATCCCGATGAGACCGAAAGCTTTTGGTCCTAAAAGACGCGCCAATATCAGCATCAGAATGAGCTGAACACCCTGTGAAAGAATTCTTTCGAGAGCGCTCCATTTTAGACCATTGACGGTCTTACTTTTAAGTTCAGACACTATGTATTACTTAATAAGTTGAGAAAGATACTGACCATAACCATTTTTTGACATTAAGGCCGCCTGCTTCAGCACGTCTTCTTTTGCCAGCCACCCGTTGTTATACGCAATCTCTTCCAGACATGCGACTTTAAAGCCCTGTCGGACTTCGATAGTTTCAACAAACTGTGCTGCCTGCAAAAGGCTTTCATGAGTTCCGGTATCCAGCCAGGCAAAGCCACGACCCAGCATCTCAACAACCAGATCGCCCTTCTCAAGGTACATTTGGTTGATAGAAGTGATTTCCAGCTCACCTCGTTCAGAGGGTTTAACTTTTTTTGCAAATTCCACGACTTCATTTGTATAAAAATACAGACCCGTCACGGCATAATTACTTTTAGGTTTAGCTGGTTTTTCTTCTATCGAGAGGACATTACGATTTTCATCAAATTCGACAACGCCAAATCGCTCTGGGTCTTTTACCTGATAACCAAAAACTGTTGCTTTTGTCGTTGCCCGAACAGCAGCCTCTTTTAATTTTGGCGAGAACCCCTGACCATAGAAAATGTTGTCTCCCAAAACCAGACAAACAGAATCGTTGCCGATGAACTCTTCGCCAATAATAAACGCCTGAGCAAGCCCATCAGGAGAAGGTTGAATAGCATACTGCAGGTTCAAACCGAGATTTGAACCATCGCCGAGAAGACGGATAAATCCTTCCTGATCTTCCGGGGTGGTAATTATTAAAATATCTCTTATACCTGCAAGCATTAAAACCGATAATGGATAATAGATCATCGGTTTATCATAAATAGGTAATAACTGCTTCGAGACACCCATCGTAATAGGATAGAGTCTGGTTCCGGATCCACCCGCTAAAATAATACCTTTCATTTATACTAACCCCAGACGCTCACGTTGATAACTTCCATCCTGCACTCGATTACACCATTTTTTATTATTCAGATACCATTCCACAGTCTTACGAATGCCACTTTCAAAAGTTTCAGCAGGCTTCCAACCCAGCTCAGCGGCAATCTTATGTGCGTCAATAGCATAGCGGCGATCGTGGCCTGGACGATCCGCAACATACGTTATCTGGTCGCGATAAGAACCCTCTTTAGGGACAATTTCATCCAGAAGATCGCAAATGGTATGAACCACCTCGAGGTTTTTCTTCTCGTTATGACCACCGATGTTATAGGTCTCCCCTGGTTTACCCTGGGTAACAACGGTATACAACGCACGCGCGTGATCTTCCACATACAGCCAGTCACGGATCTGGTCGCCTTTGCCGTAAATCGGCAGGGCTTTACCGTCCAGCGCATTCAAAATAACCAGCGGAATCAGTTTCTCAGGGAAATGGTACGGGCCGTAGTTATTAGAGCAGTTAGTGACGATGGTCGGGAAGCCATAAGTACGCAGCCAGGCACGAACCAGATGATCGCTTGAGGCCTTCGAAGCAGAGTACGGGCTACTTGGCGCATAGGCCGTCGTTTCAGTAAACAGCGGCAAATCGCTTCCAGCCGGATGTTCATCAGGATGAGGCAAATCACCGTAAACTTCATCGGTCGAGATATGATGGAAACGGAATGCTTTCTTCGCGTTATCATCCAGAGTTGACCAGTACGCGCGAGCCGCTTCCAGAAGCACATAGGTGCCCACGATATTGGTTTCAATAAACGCAGCAGGGCCGGTAATGGAACGATCAACATGGCTTTCCGCTGCCAGGTGCATTACCGCATCGGGTTTGTGCTCAGCAAAAATACGATCCATAGCCGTCTTGTCACAGATATCCGCATGCTCAAAAGCATATCGATCGCTATCGCTGACTTCGGTAAGCGACTCGAGGTTTCCGGCATACGTCAGTTTATCCACGTTGACGACTTCGTCCTGGGTATTTTTAATAATATGCCGCACAACTGCTGAGCCGATAAAGCCGGCCCCGCCCGTCACAAGAATTTTCACGTTATCTGTTCCGTCTATTAAATATGTCGAGATACTGGCGCTCTGAAACCGTCTGTTTAATTGCGATCGCAGAAATTATGCACGCTACCGCCCCTGGCTTAACAGCTACCAGTGCACTGAGCGAAATTTGAAATTGGGTATTTTGTCTGGAATCAGACAAAAACTGGCGTTAATTGTCGTCCTAAACGACCTCAGAAACAAGCACAAATCGTTACAAATCTGGAGAGATTTGAATCAGATAAATCCATGTTATTATTAGAATTAATAACAAAAAACGGCAGTTATCATTTTGGTTATGCTGTCACATACCCAATGATAACTGCCGCTTACTTAAATCAGTTACGAAATATCAGTCGTTTGCCAGCAGCTTCTCAATCCGGCTTCTGAACTTCGCCCCTTCCTTCAGGTTACGCAGCCCATAGTTCACAAACGCCTGCATATAGCCCAGCTTTTTACCGCAGTCGTAGCTCTCACCGGTCATCAGCATCGCGTCAACAGACTGCTTTTTCGCCAGCTCGGCAATCGCGTCGGTGAGCTGAATACGGTTCCAGGCACCTGGCTCGGTTTTCTCCAGCTCGGCCCAGATATCCGCGTTCAGAACATAGCGGCCAACCGCCATCAGGTCTGAGTCCAGCGTCTGTGGCTGATCCGGTTTTTCGATGAATTCCACAATGCGGCTCACCTGCCCTTCCGTCTCCAGCGCTTCTTTGGTCTGGATAACAGAGTACTCGGAGAGATCGCCTTTCATGCGTTTCGCCAGCACCTGGCTACGACCCGTTTCATTGAAACGTGCCACCATGGCCGCCAGGTTGTAACGCAGCGGGTCGGCAGAAGCGGTATCAATGATGATATCCGGCAGCACCACGATGAATGGGTTATCACCCACAACCGGACGGGCACAGAGAATAGAGTGACCCAGACCCAGCGGCTGTGCCTGGCGCACGTTCATGATGGTCACGCCTGGAGGACAAATAGACTGTACTTCCGCCAGCAGCTGGCGTTTGACGCGCTGCTCAAGCAACGCTTCGAGTTCGTAAGAGGTGTCGAAATGGTTTTCTACCGCATTCTTTGAAGAATGGGTAACCAGGACGATTTCTTTGATCCCTGCAGCAACAATCTCGTCGACAATGTACTGAATCATTGGCTTGTCGACGATCGGCAGCATCTCTTTTGGAATGGCTTTTGTGGCTGGCAGCATATGCATGCCCAGGCCTGCTACCGGAATGACTGCTTTCAAATTAATCATTATATCTTCCACCTTAAAATGGTTGACGAATTATAGCTCTTAAACCTGTTTTCGCCAGCATGATTTGCCGTAATTCTAGGGTAATGTTACGCCCTGACCACACTAATTTCTGTAGTTGTAATCTGATTCGATCACAATTTCGTACCAGGAATAGTCTCAAAACTGACGCTTGTCGATTATCTGTGCGGAAGCGCAAAATTCAGCCGTTCGGTATTCACCACCTGCTGATCGACCCGGTCAATATCCACCGAACTTTGTCCTTTCTCATTCACTGCTTTAATGTTCGCCAGTGACAGCAGCGTCTCGTCTCTCGCCATGAATTTCCCCCGCACGTCCTTACGCAGGTCGAAATTGATCTTCAGGGCCGGGCCCACTGCGGCTTCCTGCATCACATTGATATTGCGCATAAAAAGATGCTGGGGCTTATTGTGCAGCTCCAGAGTGGCACGCTGCATCTCAACGTTGGTAATCGCCACAAATGACGTCGCGTTACCGGATGAAATTTGTATTCCGCGCAGCTTATACGCAAGCTGGCGATTATCGAGATGGATATTGTTGAGTTTGAAGTTCTGTGGAATGGACAAATAATCGCCCTTTATCACCCCATAACCGATTAACATGCCGGCGCTATTGACCATGTCGACATTATCAATAATGAAGTTATCACAGCCATAAATCGCTACCGTGGCGTTATCAATTCCCGCCTTTTTACTGAAGTCAGGGGTGATATTTTTGGCCTTTATATTGCGGATAACAAAATGTTTTCCGTTTTCGACGTGCACCAGCTGACGACAGTTGCTGCCAGTGATGTTGGCCACCACGAAGTTCTTAACGGTTTGCTTCTCAGGATAGTCGTTATCGTAGGTACTTCCGGCAAGACCAATGCCAATGCCCCAGTTGATCTTGCCGTTGGTGCAGTTGATGTTGTCGATCACATGGTCAGAAATCAGGATATTGCGGTCGTTGATGGCGACGTTCCACTCGATCGCATCCCCCTGCAAATGGCTGAATTTGCTGTTGGTGATGCGGGCGCCGTCCACCTGATTATGGAAACCCTGGCGCAGAATGGCATAGTTGGCCTGGCTGACGCGGATGTTATCAATCACCAGATTGCGCATCACGCTGGGCTTCTTACCGCCGATGTAGATCTGCGTCACCGGACCAAACCCGCTCATCGCGAGTCCTTTGATAGCACAGTCAGAGCCGCGAACGTCCAGGGTGATATTTTCCGTGCGTCCCTCGCCCTCGCCAATGACCTTACTGCCCTCCTGCAGGACAAAGCGGCCCCGTCCGTTGCCGGTTAACGCCCCGCGGATCAGCAGCGTTTTCCCGTCAGGAATGAAAATGCCGGTATTGATGTTTTCGCAGGTCAGTCCTGCGGGGACCACAACCGTGTCCCCTTCGGTAAATGCCTGCTTAAACGCGGCGATCCAGTCGTTGTTATTGTACTGATTAACAGAAACCGTTCTTCCGCCTGCCGCCCGCGCGAGGCGGGTGGAGAGCAGCGGCGTGGCCGCCAGCGCGGAAAGAGAAGAGACAAAAGTGCGTCGGGTAATCTTTTTCAGCATACAACCTCGGCGTTACAACGTTTGCAGCAGGCTCGCTAACTGACGATTGATCACCTGCTGGTTAAAATCTGCCTCGACTTTTTGTCGGGCATTGTGGAGCACGGGCTCCAGCGCCTGCTGGTCGATGTCGCTAAATGCGGCTAAGCGGTCGGCCAGCGCCATGGCGTTATTTTCCGGCACCAGCCAGCCGGAATAGTCAGACTGGATAAGCTCCGGGATCCCGCTGTGCAGGGTCGATACCACCGGAATACCGACGGCCATCGCCTCCATCAGCGCTACCGGGATGCCTTCCATATCGCCATCGGTGCCCGTTACGGACGGCAACAGGAAGACGTCCGCCTCATCGAGCATCGCCTTGACCTCGTGGCTCGGCTTGAAGCCCGGCATCTCGACAACATCCTCAAGCTGATATTGTTCGATAAGCGTGCGCAGACGACGCTCCCACGGGCCAATCCCGAGAATGCGATAGTGGAAATCCACCCCGCGCGCCTTCAGCTGGCGGCAGGCTTCAATCGCCACATGCAGCCCTTTTTTCTCGGTCAGGCGAGCAACGGAGATAATTTGCAGCGGTTTGCCCGGCACCTTCACCGGACGGCGGGTAAAGCGCGTTAAATCCACACCCATGCGCGAAACGGCAATTTTCTCTCCCGGGCAGCCCATGTTTTTAAGGCGCCCGGCCCACAGCTCGCTGATGGGCAGCATCATGTCGCCGCGGCGGAAAAGCTGCTGATACTCCGGGGTGTAGTGGTTCAGCACTTCACGGCTGGAGATGTCAATGCCGTGGAAAATGGTCGCGATTTTACCGTCGATCACCCCCAGTTCGCGCAGTTTCGCGGCGGTGACCCCCGCCGGGCCAAAGTGGGCGATAAACACATCCGCACGATACGGCTGTGCCGTTTGCCCGCAAATGGCCGACAGGATCAGATTGCGCGACTCCGCGCCATAGCGGGAAATATTCAGCGCTCGCCAGGTCGACGGGCGATGGATCCCACGTAAGGTCTGGCTGGCCCGGTGGCGCAGTTTGCTCAGCTTCCCGGACGGCTCATCCTGCAGCCAGCGGGTTTTCGCCTCCAGCCCGTACTGGGTATACGCCGCATGGGTGTTTTGGGTATCGCCCTTTTGCAGGGCGATAATCTCCACGTCATATCCCATATCGATAAACGCGGTGATTTGGTTCAGAACAAAGGTTTCAGACGACAGCGGAAATTTCAGTAAGAAGAAACCAACCTTCATTTCCCCTCCCGGACGCGATCGAGTACCGATTTCACCATCCCCATCCCCTTCTCGCGCTCGGCTTTCACCGCCACGGCCAGGCGTTCATTGATGGCAGGCAACTGACCCAGCGTATCCCCGACCATCGCACCGAGCGAGCCATCCAGCAGATGACGGATATCCACGGCCATTTCCGGCATACCGAGCTGCTGCATGATCCCGGCGGACTTGTGCTCATAGTTAATGGCAATCGCCGGCGTACCGAAGTTCATGGAGATAATCGCCGAGTGCAGACGAGTGCCCACCGTCAGGTCGCAGGCGGAGAGCAGCTTGCCCATCTCGAGGTCATTCAGTTCGTCCATCACCACGTGATAGCGGGACGGGTCATTGACCAGGTTGCGCAGGTTGAGCGCCACCATGCGGTCGTCTTTGTTATAGCTGTCGATACCGGTGCAGGTGGAGAGCGCCAGCACCTGATATCCGCTGTCCAGCACGCGGTTCACCACGTCAGCGAACGCTTTCTCATATGCCGCCTGCGTGGTACCTAAACGTTTATCGAAGGGGGCCAGCTCGCGCAGGGTAATCGCAACGGTTTTCTGTTGCGCCGCCACGTCCAGCCAGTGCTGCACCGCGTAGCTTGCCTGGAAGCTCTCCTCCTGATGATCCACCAGCCAGGCCGTGTCCACGCCGTGCTCCACTTTGGAGGTGTCGATCTCGCTGCGCTTCATCATTTCAAGACTGACTGACTCGCGCAGGATCAGGGCATCGCAGTGGCCGAAAACGTAGTTTGCCAGCTGGTTAAACTGCGGATCCTGGAACGGCCCCACGCTGTGACCAATCATAAACAGCGGCTTTTTCGCCATGAACGTACACAGCGCATGTTCAAACTGCGGTACACCGTACAGATCGACGAAGAACGACCCCCCGACCTGAATAATCGCGTCATAGCCCGACAGCAGACGAACGAAATCGGTAAAGCCCTGGGCGATAGCGATGTTGCGCAGCTTGCCGGTATCGGTCACCCGGGAAAGCAGCACCTGGTGCTGGTAGCGACGACGCAGCACTTTCTTCACGCGCCCCATCACGCCTGCGGCGTTGTTATGCTGTTTCATCTGGCTGTAGAGCGGGTCGCCCATCACCGGGCGATTGAGTAACCAGGATGAGCTGACCGGATAACGGCTCATCACGTCCACTTCGGTCTCAGGCTTAAGGGTGTTAATCGCATCCAGTAAACCGCGCAGGATGGCGCTGTCGCCACGGTTGCCGCAGGTATGGTTGCCAAGAATTAATAATTTCATAATGGCCTCTTAAATAACTAGCCTGCGCGAAGCAGCGTTTTCATTTTTTCGTTACGGCAAAACTGGCGCTTCATCTCCACCACCAGCGCATTGCGTGACAGCACAATCATCACGACGAATGCCAGCGCGCCCGCGGCAACCTGCACCGCCAGCAGCGCCGCCAGCGGCAGATGACCGGTCAGGATCATGCCCAGGCCGTAGCTCACCGCCAGGGTCGGCAGGGAGAGATAGAACGGCAGCCACAGGCTCAGGATGTACTGACGGTAGCTGGAGCCCAGCACCGGCTTGATCATGATGAAGTAGCTCAGCACGGTGTTGACGACCTGCACCAGCAGGAAGCCAAGCGTGACGCCGATGGCGCCCGCCATGTGTCCACCGACGATGATTGCCGGAATAAACAGGAAGGTTTTAAAGACGTTGAACTTAAAGCTGATATCCACGCGCGCTTTTGCCATCAGCAGAGACCCGATCGGATTCCCCACGGAGCGCAGCAGCCCCACCACGCACAGCAGCTGCAGGATCGGGATAATACCGTTCCATTTTTCACCAAACACCAGCGGCACGAAATTGCTGGAAACCACCATCAGCCCCAGCAACACCGGGAAGTTGATAATCCCGACCACGGAAAGCAGCTTGTAGAAATTGACCCGCAGCTTCTCGGTGTCGTCCTGAATCTTGGCGAACGCCGGGAACAGCACGCGAGTAATAATCGGGTTCAGCTTCATCGGCGGGACGACCGCAACGTTGTAGGCCAGGTTGTAGCCCCCCGCGACGCTCGCCCCGAGAATACGGGCCAGCACCAGCGTGGAGAGATTGGTGTTCACATAGTTGATGATGCTGTCTGCCGTCAGCCATGCGCCAAAACGCAGGTTGGAGGAGACGGACGCCAGTGAAAAATGCAGCCCCGGACGGTAGATCTTGCGGCCAAAATAGCCGAACAGCAGCGTGCGCACGGCAGAGTTAACCAGATACCCCAGAATGGCGGTCATGGCCAGCGGCCAGAAATGGGCGCTCACCACGGTGAAGGTAAAGCCCGCCAGCACGGCGCTGGTCTCGATCATGCCGATCTTGTTGAACTCCAGCTCTTTCTGCATCAGCGCGCGGAACTGCTGCCCGTGGGGGATCACCACGAAAGCAAACGACAGCGTACGCATCAGCGGTGCCAGATCCGGGTTGTGCAGCACGCTGGCGATGGTATCGCTCAGCAGGAACACCAGCACAAACACGAAAATCCCCAGTCCGACGTTCAGCCAGTAGAGCGTGGTCAGCTCCAGATGGCTAATCTCTTTGCGCTGGATAATCGAGTTGGCGATACCAAAATCAGACAGCGTATCGGCCAGCGCGATAATCACCAGCGAAACGGTCAGCAGGCCGAACTGGTGGTTATCGATAATGCGCGCCAGCACGGTCATCTGCACCAGGCCGAGGCCAATGATGACGATGGTCGCCATCGCTGACCACTTGGCGCCGCTGATGGTTTTTTCACGTAAGCTCATCTTAGTACGCCGCTTTGTTCACGAAACCTTTAAAGATGGTCAGAAAAACAATCTTGATATCAAACCAGAGGCTCCACTCACGGATGTACTCCAGGTCGAATTCAATGCGTTTTTCCATTTTTTCCAGCGTGTCGGTTTCACCGCGCCAGCCGTTGATCTGCGCCCAGCCGGTGATGCCTGGCTTCACTTTATGGCGCAGCATGTAGCCTTCAATCAGCGAGCGGTACTGTTCGTTGTGGGCAACCGCATGGGGACGAGGTCCGACAATCGACATGCCGCCGGTAAAGACGTTGATAAACTGCGGGAGTTCATCCAGCGAGGTACGGCGCAGGAAGTTCCCCACGCGGGTCACGCGCGGATCGTTCTGCGTGGCCTGGGTCACCACTTTGTCGTTCTCCATCACCTTCATGGAGCGGAATTTCCACACCATAATGGGCTTACCGTCCATGCCGTAGCGGGTCTGGCGGAAGATAACCGGCCCGGGAGAGCTCAGCTTCACCGCCAGGGCAATGCAGCACAGCACCGGGGAGATCAGCAGAAGGATCAGTGAAGAGAGCACGATATCTTCCAGACGCTTCAGCACGCGGTTAATCCCTGACAGTGGCGTGTCGTACAGCGGTACCACCGGCACGCCGTTCACCTCTTCAATGCGGGAGTGAAGGATGTTGAAGGTAAACACGTCCGGGATCAGGATCACCGAGCAGGTGGTATCCGCCAGCTCGCGCATCAGTTGCTTAATGCGGGATTCGTCTTTCATCTGCATGGCGATGTAAACGTTGTGAATTTTGCCCGCTTTGGCATCGTCAATCAGCTGTTCGTAGTTGCCCGCCCAGTCCGCAGGCACGCCGCCCGGCTTCGCGTCGTGATAAATCCCGACCACTTCAAACCCTAACCACGGCTCTTTGCGGAAGCTGTCGAGCAGCACCTGCCCGACCGGCAAATCCCCTGCTACGGCAACGAAGCGACGGTTATAGCCCCGGTTACGCAGCCAGCCCGCGCCGAAGCGGATCAGGGAGCGACAAACCACCATGCCGACGCTGGTCACCAGATACCAGCAGAGATAGGTCACCAGACGATTATCAAAATCATGGCTGAACGCCACCAGGCCCGCGCTGAAGATCAGGCTTAAGGTCCAGTTCTGCAGCAACAGCATCAGTTCGGTGGTCATTTTGACGCCACGCCACGAACGATAGAAATCCGTCATCCCGCCGATCATCTGAAACACAACCAGCGCAATCAGTGCCATCAGCAGATGCATGTATAAGAACGATTGCCCGCTGATCCGACACACCGCCCACAATCCACCGACCATGATGGTGATATCAGAAAAACGCTGCACCATAGAGATTAACGATGCATTCGTTCTCGCTCGTTCGCGTTTTTTTAGATTCGTCATCGTTGTTCCTTTATTCAACCCACACTTCACCCCTCACCCCGGCCCTCTCCCCAAAGGGGAGAGGGTGTTCAAGTTCCCTCTCCCCTTTGGGGAGAGGGTTAGGGTGAGGGGTAAGGTTTCGTATTACTGATTCAACAGCGCCAGAATGTCCTTCGTTCGGGCTTCCATCAGCGCGGTGTCGGCGCGAGATTCCACGTTCAGGCGCACCACCGGCTCGGTATTGGACGAGCGCAGGTTAAAGCGCCACTGCGGGAACGCCATGCTGATGCCGTCGGTACGGTCAATTTCCAGCGCGTGAATGGCAAAGTGCTGCTCCACGCGGGCAATGGCCTCGGCAGGCTGCGCCAGCTTGCTGTTGATCTCTCCGCTCGCCGGGAACGCGGCCATGCGGTCGCGTACCAGCTCGCCGAGGGTTTTCCCCTTCAGGCACAGCAGCTCGGTCACCAGCAGCCACGGGATCATCCCGCTGTCGCAGTAGGCGAAATCACGGAAGTAGTGGTGGGCGCTCATCTCGCCGCCGTAGATGGCGTCTTCTTCGCGCATGCGTTCTTTAATAAAGGCGTGGCCGGTTTTGGACATCACAGGCGTGCCGCCTGCGGCAGACACCACGTCAACGGTGTTCCAGGACAGACGCGGGTCATGAATGATTTTCGCGCCAGGGTTTTTCTCAAGGAACGCTTCCGCCAGCAGGCCGACAATGTAGTAGCCTTCGATGAACTGGCCTTTCTCGTCGAACAGGAAGCAGCGGTCGAAATCGCCGTCAAAGGCGATCCCCATATCCGCGCCATGCTCGATGACCGCGTTACGGGTGTCGTCGCGGCACTCCGGCAGCAGCGGGTTAGGAATACCGTTCGGGAAGTTGCCGTCCGGTGTGTTGTGCACTTTGACGAACGTCACCGGCACGTTAAGCGCTTTAAAGCGGGCTTCCAGGGCATCCACCACCGGGCCGGCCGCGCCGTTACCGGAGTTAATCACCAGCTTCAGCGGCTTCAGGTTTGCCACGTTGATGTAGCCCAGCAGGTGGTCGATGTACTCTTTCTGCAGGTTGATTTTTTTGTAGCTACCGCGCTTCGCCTCGTTCACCGGCGGGAAATCGTTAGCTTCCGCCAGACGCTGCACGTCGCGCAGTCCGGTGTCGCCGCTGATAGGACGCGCACCCTTGCGCACCAGCTTCATGCCGTTGTAATCCATCGGGTTATGGCTGGCGGTGACTTCGATCCCGCCGTCCACGCCGAGGTGGAAGGTGGCAAAATAGATCTCTTCGGTCCCGGACAGGCCGATGTCCAGCACGTCCACCCCCGCGTCCTGCAGCCCTTTCGCCAGGGCCAGCTTCAGGGATTCACTGGTCAGACGCACGTCGCCGCCCAGCACGATGGTTTTTGGCTTCAAATATTCGCCGTACGCGCGGCCAATGCGCCACGCAATGTCTTCATTCAACTCTTCGCCCAGCTTGCCGCGAATATCGTAGGCTTTAAAACAGGTTAACTTTTCCATGATGACCCCTTTTTCAGGCAACAGTTGGCCCGCCCGATTAACAGGCAAAATTGTTTTTATTCATTCGTAGGCCGGATAAGCGAAGCGCCATCCGGCGTTAAAGACGGTGCTAGACCCGGCCGTAGCGGTCCTGGAAGCGCACGATATCGTCCTCTTCCAGATACGAGCCGGAGCGCACCTCAATTAAGTCGAGAGGAATTTTCCCCGGGTTCTCCAGACAGTGCGTCGCCCCCAGTGGAATATAGATGGACTCATTTTCGCCCAGCAGTTTCACTTCACCGTCGATGGTGACTTTCGCCGTACCTGCCACCACCACCCAGTGCTCCGCGCGGTGGTGGTGCATCTGCACCGACAACCCCTCGCCCGGTTTCACGGTGATGCGTTTCACCTGATAACGCTCACCCGCATCGATGGAGTCGTATTTGCCCCACGGACGGTACACTTCTCGGTGGATGTGGTGTTCGTGTCGGCCATCCGCCTTGATCTTCTCCACCACTTTTTTAACGTCCTGCACGGCGTTACGGTTGGCAATCAGCACGGCGTCTTTCGTCTGGACTACCACAAGATCTTTCACCCCGACCGTGGTGACCAGGCCGGATTCGGCGTAGACGTAGCTGTTCTCGGTTTTGTGGCTAATCACATCACCGTGATGGACGTTACCCTCCGGGGTATGGGCGCTGATCTCCCACAGAGAGGACCAGGAGCCCACATCGCTCCAGCCCGCATCCATCGGCACCACCACGGCGTCTGCCGTGCGCTCCATGACCGCGTAGTCAATAGACTCTTCCGGGCAGGCGAGGAAAGCCGCTTCGTCGACGCGGATAAAATCAAGATCCGGATCCACCACGTTCATGGCTTTTTCGCAGGCGCTCAGGATATCCGGACGGTATTTCTGCAACTCCTCCAGATAGCGACCGGCGCGGAACAGGAACATGCCGCTGTTCCAGTAATATTCCCCGCTGGCGACGTAGGCCTGCGCGGTTTCAAGATTCGGTTTCTCAACGAACTGCGCCACGTCGAACGCCACGCTGTCGCCTTCGCCCGGCGTTACGTTACCGCGACGAATATAGCCATAGCCGGTTTCCGGCAGATCCGGCACGATGCCGAAGGTCACCAGCTTGCCGCTTTCCGCGTAAGGAATGGCCGCGCGAACCGCGTCGCGGAAGGCCTCTTCCTGCTGGATAACATGGTCTGCCGCCAGCACCAGCATCAGCGGGTCACAATCCGGACTGCTACGTTTTGCCGCCAGCGCCGCCAGAGCGATCGCGGGTGCGGTGTTGCGTCCGGCAGGCTCCAGAATGATATTTTCTGTGAGTTTGTTCAGCTGGCGCAGCTGCTCGGCAACAATAAAACGGTGCTGTTCGTTACAAATCACCACCGGGCTTTCACACTCCACGCCCTGCAGACGGTTTACCGTCGTCTGCAGCATGGTGAGATCCCCTTTCAGGCAGAGGAACTGTTTTGGATAGAGCACGCGGGACAGCGGCCACAACCGGCTACCAGAGCCACCAGCCATCACAACCGGATACAAAGTGGTTTGACTCATGATTTATCCCCGTATATCTGCAATAAATTGGCTCAGCACGTTCTCTTTATCGAGCGTGCGTTCGGCATATTCACGTGCCACCGTGTTTACTTTTGGCATGGCAAGTGCCTGTTCAATGCCGGAGACCAGCGCCGGGACCGATTCCGGCTCCACGCACACCGCAATCCCCGGGTAGCTGTCACACAGCTGGCCTAATTCGGTTTCGGCTTCGGCCGTAATCACCGCGTTACCGCCCACTGCCAGAATGTTGGTCAGCTTGGACGGCAACACCGCATCCGCCGCGCCGCGTTTTTGCACCACCAGATGGCAGTCGCCCATCTTCAGCAGCGCAGGCAGTGCCTCGTAGGACTGAAGCGGGAAGAACTTCACGTTGGACAGGCCGCGCTCGCTCGCCATCTTCTCCAGCCGCGCTTTCCCACCGCCCTGCCCGACAATCACAAACATCCATGGATGCTGGCTCAGCTGCTGAGCCGCTTCAATCACGTTCTCCAGCCCCTGCTTTTCGCCGATGTTGCCTGAGTAAAGAATGATTTTTTGATCATCAGGCAGACCGAGCTCTGCACGTAACGTCTGGGCGTCTTGCTCAGTCACGTCGCGAAAACGCGCCACTTCGGACCAGTTCGGGAAGAAGATCACCTTCTGGGCCGGGACGCCCTTCTCCTGCGCCTTGTTCATCATTGAGCGCGAAATGGTCGAGACATAATCGACGTTATGCAGACCGCTGCGCTCAAACGCGCTGGCGAGCTTCGCCACCTTGCCGCCTTTGCTTTTGCCTGCCATCCCCAGGCCCAGCATGGCGTCGACTTCATAATCCTGAATGTGCAGCAGGGTGCGGGCGCCGGAGAGTTTGCCCAGCAGGCGCATGCCCGGCGTGCAAAACAGCGTCGGCACCACGCCGATGATGCGATCCGGCTTCCAGCGACGCTGCGCCATCAGCGGGAAGAAGCTGCTCAGCGCAAAGCTGCCGAGGTGAATCAGCCGTTTCAGCGTCGAGGGCTGCTTCGGCACATACAGCGGGCAGCGCCAGACGGTCGCCGCGCCCTCTTCGCGACGGTAGCGCCAGCTTGAGTAGCGCTCCCCCACTTTCCATTCCGGGTAGTACGGCGGCGCGGTAATGACCCGCACGTCATGTCCCTGGCTCGCCATCCACTCGACCATCTCGCCGGTATATTTCCCGATACCGGTCAGTTCCGGCGAGTAGTTGATTCCATACACCAAAATTTTCATAAGCCCGGCACCTCAGACTGACGATCGGCAAGGAAATAGGCACGGCTGTTGTCGTGCACATTGTCGCTCGCCAGCAGCGCCTCTGGCGTCTGCCAGCGGTAGTCGTCATGCTGAGAATCAGGCAGACGCAGGTCTGCCTCACTCACCTTCAGGCGGAACCCCAGCACGATGTAGTGCGTGGTGAACCCGGTGCCCGAAAAGTTATCGTCATAGAAGTGCTGCCAGACCCCGTAAAACTGGCCCGCTGCCATCGGCAGCTGCAGGCCCAGTTCCGCCAGAGTGAGACGCTCAAACGCATCGCTCAACGTCTCATCCTTCTGCACGCGCCCGCCGGGCACGAACCAGAAGCCCTGTGCAGGACGGTTGGTTCGTTTCCCCAGCAAGAACTCGCCGCGTTCGTTCTCCACGATCAAATCAATTGAGATGAGCGGAGTGGAACGCACCACCGTGGCAAAATCTTCCTGACTTAAAAACATCATTACCCCCGGAAGCGATGCTGGTTTTCCAGGAACCACTGGTAGGTACTGGCCAGCCCCTGCTCCAGTGACACCTCGTGATACCAGCCCAGCTGATGCAGTCGGGTCACGTCCAGCAGTTTGCGCGGCGTGCCGTCCGGCTTGGTGGCGTCAAACACCACGCGGCCTTTGTAGCCCACCACCTGCGCGATGGTTTGCGCCAGCTCGCGAATGGTGCAGTCCACGCCGGTGCCCACGTTGATGTGCGACAGCATCGGCTCGGTGTTCTCCTGCCACACTTCGCGATCCAGCTCCATCACGTGAATGCTGGCGGCAGCCATGTCGTCCACGTGCAGGAATTCACGCATCGGCGTGCCGCTGCCCCACACCACCACGTCCGGCGCGTTCTCGGCGGTCGCCTCGTGGAAACGACGCAGCAGCGCCGGGATCACATGCGAGTTGCTCGGGTGGAAGTTGTCGTGCGGTCCGTACAGGTTGGTCGGCATCACCGAACGATAGTCACGGTTGTACTGACGGTTGTAGGACTCGCACAGCTTGATCCCGGCAATCTTGGCAATCGCGTACGGCTCGTTGGTCGCTTCCAGTGTGCCCTGCAGCAGCTCGCTTTCGGCGATCGGCTGCTTCGCCATTTTCGGGTAAATACAGGATGAGCCGAGGAACAGTAGCTTATTCACGTTGTGCAGATGCGCCGCGTGAATGATGTTGCTCTCAATCATCATGTTTTCGTAGATGAAATCCGCCGGGTAGGTGTTGTTGGCAACAATGCCGCCCACCTTCGCCGCCGCCAGATACACCTGGTCAATGCGTTCGCTGGCAAAGAAGTCCTGTACCGCACGGCCGTCGAGCAGGTTCAGCTCGTCACGCGTGCGGACAATCACCTCGACGTCACCGCGCTGCTCCAGCTGTCGAACAATCGCGGAACCCACCATTCCGCGATGACCGGCGACAAAAATACGTTGTTTTGTCATTCTCAGGACTCCAGCGCGATGGCAACCTCGTAGCCATGAGACTTGAGCAGAGAGTGTTTTTTCGCTGCTTCAAGATCTTTGGCCACCATCTCAGAGACCATCTCCTGCAGAGTGGTTTCTGGTTTCCAGCCCAGTTTCTCGTGCGCTTTGGTTGGGTCGCCCAGCAGGGTTTCCACTTCAGCAGGACGGAAGTAGCGCGGGTCAACCTGGACAATCACATCGCCTGGCTTCACGCCCGGCGCGTCGTGACCGGTCACGGACACCACGATGCCCTTCTCTTCCACGCCGGTGCCTTCAAAGCGCAGTTTGATACCCAGCTGCGCGGCAGCCATTTCCACGAACTGACGTACGGAGTACTGCACGCCGGTGGCAATCACGAAGTCTTCCGGTTTGTCCTGCTGCAGCATCATCCACTGCATTTTCACGTAGTCTTTGGCATGGCCCCAGTCACGCAGGGAGTCCATGTTGCCGAGGTGCAGGCATGATTCCAGACCCTGCGCGATGTTGGCGATAGCGCGGGTGATTTTGCGGGTCACGAAGGTTTCGCCGCGGCGCGGTGATTCGTGGTTGAACAGAATGCCGTTACAGGCGTACATGCCGTAGGATTCACGGTAGTTGACGGTGATCCAGTAGGCGTACAGTTTTGCTACCGCGTACGGAGAACGTGGGTAGAACGGCGTGGTCTCTTTCTGCGGGATTTCCTGCACCAGGCCGTACAGCTCAGAGGTGGATGCCTGGTAGAAACGGGTTTTCTTCTCCAGACCCAGGAAGCGAATGGCTTCCAGCAGACGCAGCGTACCCATGGCATCCACGTCAGCAGTGTATTCCGGGGATTCGAAGGAGACCGCAACGTGGCTCATCGCGCCCAGGTTGTAGACTTCATCCGGCTGCACTTCCTGCAGGATACGGGTCAGGTTGGAGGTATCGGTCAGGTCGCCGTAGTGCAGGTGGAATTTCGGGTTCGCCGCATGCGGATCCTGGTAAATATGATCGACACGTTCGGTGTTGAAAGAAGACGCACGACGTTTAATACCGTGTACTTCATAACCTTTTTCCAGCAGTAACTCTGCCAGGTAAGAACCATCCTGCCCGGTAACGCCGGTGATGAGAGCGACTTTAGACATGTTTATATTCCTCTGTACTTATCAAAGTTTTTCAGTTTCAACGCGTTCGCGTATCACCACTGCGGGGTTGCCACGGCAAACTGTATTTGCCGGTAGCGATTTAAAAACGCTGCTGCGGGCACCGACTACCGTGCCATCACCAACAGAAACACCCGGTGCAACAAAAACATCCGTTGCCAGCCAGCATTTTTCGCCAATCACAACAGGCGAAGCGGTAATATCAAAATGCTGACTCATAAAGTCATGACTGCCGGTGCACAAATAACATTTCTGTGACACCACCGAATTTGCGCCAATCGTAATCTCGCCCAGGGTATATAACACCGCGTCATCCCCTACCCATGCGTAATCCCCGAGCGTTAATTTCCAGGGGTAGGTAATTTTTACCGAAGGCCGAATGACTACGTTTTTTCCGATTTTTGCGCCAAACAGGCGCAATAAAAATGCTCGCCAGCGGTACAATATTTGCGGTGACCAGGCAAATAACGTTGCCTGAACGGCCCACCACAGTTGCACTTTAATACCGCTCCCGCCCCGAAAACCTTTCGGCACGGAGAAACCGCTCAGATCCTGCATTGCGCTTCCTTATATTCAGGCTTTGTTATATAAGGTTTTCGTTTTACCTGTCGTACGCAGGCGTAATAAATAAGATAATTCCGCCCAGAACCCCGGCACGCGTAATATTTTACGCTGCACGTTTTTGGCATCCTGGCACAATTCCAGATTATTAGACGTTGACACGCCGCCCATTGAAAATTCCGACACCAGGCCTTTCAGGCGACGGAACGGGTAGCCGGATTTATACAGACTGGCGGCCAGCGCATAATCCGAAGAGACTTTATATTGCAAATCGTAAGGCTGTTTTTTCAGACCCTTTACCGGGAAGAAAATGGCCTGATGGCTGGCCGGCAAGCTGTGGTAGATATACCAGCCTGGCTTCGCGCTACGGCATATTTTATGTCCGTCGCCAAAATCGAGCAGCGCGTCACCAATATACATGGCGTCCTCTTTCTGGCGCGCCAGCTGACGGGCAAACAGCGCCACGTCATCGTGGAAAACATCACCGGAATTAAGGAAGATGGCATAGCGCCCTTGCGCCATGTTGATGCCTTTGTTCATTGCATCGTAGATGCCTTTATCTTTCTCGCTGACGTAGCGTAAGTTGAACTCACCGTTGAGTTTTTCCAGAAACTCTGCCGTGCCATCGTTCGAGCCACCATCGACCACAATCCACTCAAAGGTGAGGCTTGGGTCGCGCGCCAGGTTACGCAGCGAGCGCCAGGTTTTTACCACCCCTTCGTAATTACGAAAAGCGACAGTAATGACGCTAAGAAACATAAGACCACCTCGTCATGAATTCGTAATATTAAGCGCTTTACGCAAAATAAACGGACAAACAATTAAGAACGCATATTCCGGGCTAAATATTGACCCGGTAAAAAACAGCGACACCGGTGTGAACAGATAAAGCTGCACGCGAAAGTTCTGGTTATCCCCAAACGCGTTAATCATCATTTTGAAAACTTTAAACAGATACCACAGCGTCAACAGTACGGCGAACCACGAAAAATAAATAATTAACAGATACAGACCATTGTCTATGGTTTTACCGACATCCGCACCGTTAAAGATTCCGAATGATGCAACATATTCGTAAAGTGAGCCGAATCTTACTACGCCATCAATATGGGTTAAGGAATAACCCACCATCACCAGTGGACCAATAATGCGATAATAGGACGACGATCCTTCCGTTCCCAAATCACCCAGACGTTCTGAGATGTACGGGAATGCAAATATCACGCCTACCAGAAATACCGTCAGGGAGATAATCGCCAGCGGCAGTTTTTTCTTAATCGCCTCTTTGTTCAGGTACTGGAACGCCCACTCCAGCAGGTAAAACAGGATAAATGTCATTACCCCTGAGAACGATCCAGACAGAACAATTCCTGCAAGAATCATAGCATCGGTCTTAGGCGTTTTGATACCAAACTGTTTGATGCTGAGCCAAATTGAGATTAATGCCAGAGCAAAAAACGCCGGTTCAAAATAGAGCGCGGTGGTACGTTTCCCGCCAAACTTAATGAAGTTCAATACATAGCTGTTGCTGTAAATGAGATATTTCGAAATTATCTCCATCAGGCTGCTGCCACCGGTGAGAATAATTTGCGCCATCTCCATGGCGGCAAGCATAACAATTAACGCAACGGCAATATAAAAGAACCTAAGGATTTTCCGATAATTGTGCGGAGAAATAGTTTTAAACCGAATACTCCAGACCATACCGATAATAATGACAATATAAACAAACAGCATGGTCGAGGTGACGTATTTACTGGCATCCAGCGACTGGCCAAAGATGTAGTTAAACAGCGTCAGGCCCGTGCCCAACCCTAAGGCAATCATCAGCTTCTTCAGGTTGATTTTATCGACATACAGCAGAAGCAGAAGGGGCAAGAAAGTGACGATGGTTATCGGGAAGCTTTCGCCGAGCTGGGCAATCTTGACGTTGACCAGCAGGTAGATCAGCGGCAGCAGCAGATAACTACAGATTCTGATAGAACGAGACATACTCCTCCAGCATCTGTTGTCCGCTGTACGCCTTGCGGCTGCGGTTGCGGAACGATTCCAGGTCAGTGCCAAAAACAGTCCGGGCAATCTGCGCCTTCGGCAACTGCACCAGCGGCAAAATTTCCTGTTCCGCGAAGGTTTTCCCGCCGGATTTCTCCAGCACTTCTCGCGCCGCGTCGCTGTGGGTGGCAAGTACCGGTACACCAATGGAGAGCGCTTCACAGAGGATCAGCGGATAGTTATCCACGCGGGAGCTGAACACCAGCGCATCCATTTCATTCAGCGCGCTCATCAGTTTGCGTTTGTCGGTTTCAAACCCGTGGTTCACCACGTTGGCCCCTTCGAACGGCGAGAATTTGCCGAAGGTGTGCAGTTCAATCTTGTCACCCAGCGCCATCATGTCGCGCACCAGCTGCTGGTTGGTTTTGCCGTCGTAGCGCAGGTCATGGGCAACGATGGCGATTTTCGGTTTGCCTGTGGTTTCCGCCACCGGCGTCAGTTCGGCAAGAATGGCTTCCGTCGCCACGTCGATGCCGTTGTTGATAATCTGGCAGCACCCTGCCCCGTACAGGCTGTTGAAGGCATCGGCCACGTGCTGGCTCGGGGAGATAAACGTACAGCCGAGCGAGAGCATGTCGCGAAACAGCTGACGCTTTCCTTCCACCAGCTGGTGGGCGCGGTCCACTTTCACCGGCGGGTAGTTGCTTAAGGTCGGACATTTCTGACAGTTATTTTTCCAGCCTTCGCAGCCGTCGGTAAACGCGCAGCGGCCGGTTACGCTCCAGTGATCGTGCAGCGTCCAGACAAAGCGGGTATCGGGCTTGTGGGCCTTCACCTTCTGGCAAAACGCCACCACCTCTTCCAGATTCAGCCAGTAGCTGTGCAGCACGTGAAAATGGAGCACAACCGGGCCGGTGGTGCGCGTCACCGTGCGATAAAGAGAATTCAGGTTGCCAAACAGATCGCGGTTAAACAGACGGAACAGCGCAATGTTGGCAATCGATGTCAGGCGCGGCGTGTGCTTCTGCACCTGCGGGAAGTTATCGTGGCTGACGCTTTTCTTGCCGCCTTTGCCATAGCCGTAAATAAACCGGGACTGAAGTCCTTTTTGCAGGGCGCGCTGATGCAGATCCAGCGCCACGCCTGCTGCTCCGCCTTCTGCGAGGCGTACGTTAAATTGCAGAATGTTCATTTAATCACCTTCACGCGGGCTTTTTCTCCCACCACCAGCGCGTTATCCGGAATGCTGTCCAGCACCACGCTGCCAGCACCAATCGTGACGTTGTTACCAATCGTGATATCACCAATGATCACCACATTCGCGCCCAGCTCAACGTTATTGCCGATGACCGGGCAGGCCAGGCTGTCTGGCCCGCGGTTGCCAATGGTGACCGCATGACGAATGGTGAAATCATCCCCGGCGACCACAAACTTGTTGATCACCACCGCATAGCCGTGGTGGATGGTGAAGCGGCGGCCAATGGTGGCAGCAGCCTGAATCTCATAGCCAAAAAAGCATTCCGTGATGATGCGGTACAGCACCAGAACCGGTGCCGCCCAGAGATTGTTCAGCACGTTTTTCTTACGCCACACTGAGCAGAAATGGGCGATGCGGTACGCCAGAACCATGCAGCACGGGCGCAGGCTCCAGCTGTTTGCGCGGCAATCTTCCAGAAACATTATTTCCCCCGAAGTCCATCAGCCAGGCGCTTACCGTTACGTACGGAAAGCAGCGTCAGCAGCGTGCGCCAGTTCATGCGCTTATTGCGGATCTGATAGAGGGTAAAGAGCTGATATTTACGGCTGGCACGGTCAAACTTGTCCTTGTGCTTGCGGTAAAAATGGAAGTAGCCCGAGAATTTCTTCGGCGAGGAGGTGATTTGCATCTCCCCGTGGTTGATGTGCAGGATCTGCGTGGCCTCTTCCACTTTCCACGGCTCGCCATACTCCACCACCATGCGCAGGAAGATGTCGTAATCCTGCGCGGCCTTCAGTTCGGTATCGAACAGGCACTCTTTAAAGCGCCACGCCCAGGTAAAGACCTGATTACCGATAATGTTGCGCTTGTAGAACAGGCGACGGGAATACGGTGATTTCGGGTACAGCGGCAGACTGGCCGGCTGCGAGTACACCTCGCCCTGGCAGACATAGTCGTTGGCATACAGGAATGCGTGCGTAACCAGCTGTTCTTTGTGCGAGAGGAAGACAGACAGGCGGTTTGGCGTCCATTCGTCATCGTCGTCGATCCCGGTGAGATACTGCCCTTTGGCCTGCATAATCGCCTGATTACGCACCGCACAGGCACCGGAGTTAATCGCGTTGTGCGTATAGACCACCCGCGGATCGTTGAGGTCAGTCACAAATTTTTGCAGCTGTTCATACGAGGAGGAACAGTCATCCACGATGATCAGTTCCCAGTTATCGTAATCCTGACGTAGTACCGACTTAATTGCGCGGATCGCCAGCTGCTGACGATTCCATGTCGGCATATAGATTGAAACTAACGGGCGTTGTGTGGTCATGGTCTTCCCCTTATCCCTCTCCCAGACCTTCTCCCCTACGGGGAGAGGGTTAGGGTGAGGGGGTTTTTTATTTACTGTCAGACTTATATTCGTACTCGTAATACCCGTAGTCCTGGTACCCGGACGCGCGGCGGAAGATGGAGTTCAGGATCACCCCTTTCACCTCAATACCGTTTTGCTCGAAGCGGCTCAGGCTGGTTTCCACCTCTTTCAGGGTGTTCACCGCATAGCGCGCTACCATCAGGGTGGTCCCCGCCAGGCGCCCTACCACGGCGGCATCGGTTACGGCCAGAATTGGCGGGGTATCGATCAGCACCAGGTCATAGTTTTTGCTCGCCCACTCCACCAGCTCGGTGAACCGTTCGCTCATCAGCAGTTCAGAGGGGTTTGGCGGCACCTGACCACGCGGGATGAGATCGAATTTCGGGATGCTGGTCGGTTTCGCGCTCTGGCTAATGTCACCTTTGCCGAGCAGGATCTCCGACAGACCGTTGACGTTATTGGTACCCAGCAGCTCGTGGGTATAGCCCTTACGCATATCGCAGTCGATCAGCAGCACACGCTTGTTGGTCTGGCTGACCACCGCAGCCAGGTTGGCGCAGACAAAGGTTTTGCCGATTGACGGGCTGACCCCGGTCAACATCAGAACGTTGTTTTTGGCCTGCATCATGGCGAAGTGCAGGCTGGTACGCAGGCTACGTATCGCTTCGATGGCGAGGTCGGTTGGGTTACCCACCGCCAGCAGCTGGCTCTGTTTGTAACGCTTGACGCCTTTGATGGTTTTGACGCTGTCGCGGGATTTCTGCCACTCCGACAGCGGAATGCTGGCATAGACGTTGATACCGCTCTCTTCCAGCACCTGCGTGCTTTCGATGCCGCGGTTGAACAGCGAACGCAGCAGCACGCCCACGATGGAGAGCATCAGGCCGAGAATAATGCTGCCGAGAATGATCAGCGCTTTTTTCGGCTTCAGCACGCCAGGCTGGGTGATCGCCGGGTCGACGATGCGCACGTCACCGACGGTACTGGCTTCGGTGATTTTCAGCTCCTGCTGTTTATTCAGCAGCTGCATGTAAACCTGCTGGCCGGACTCCACGTCACGGGTCAGACGTACAATTTCCTGCTGGGTTTTCGGCATCGCGGTAACGCGGTCATTGAGCTTCGCCTTCTCCTCTTCCAGGGTGCGGCGTTTCTCCAGCAGCGTGCGGTAGGCCGGGTGGCGTTTGGTATACAGCTTGGAAATTTCTGCCTCTTTGAAGGTCAGCTCGTTGAGCTGGGCATCGATGTTAACCATCGAATCGAGGACCGATTTCGCCTCCAGCGGCAGGTCGACAGAGTCTTTATCCTGACGATAGGCATTCAGCTTGTTCTCGGCTTCATCCAGGCGGGCGCGTACTTCCGGCAGCTGTTTTGACAGGAACGCCAGGCTTTTCGCCGCTTCAGCCGACTTACGCTCAACGTTTTGCTCAAGATAGTTGCGGGTAATGCTGTTCAGGATGTCGCGGATTTGATCCTTATCTTCACCGGTAAAGGTCATGCTCAGCACGCCGGTGTCCTTACCGTTTTCGGTCACAGTAAGGTTGTTTTGCAGGTTGTTGATCATCCCCAGCGTGGAGAATTTGGTGACGGTAAACTCCCCGCCTTCCTGGGCGTTGATCGCGCTGACCATCATGCTGACGCCGTCTTTGGTCAGCATCTGCCCCACTTCTCCGCGTGCGCTAAAGCCCGCATCGCTGGTTAACTGGTACTGTTTCGGACCGAGCACCGTCAGGGTAAAGGTCTGATCGGCGGCCCCTTTCGGCAGCACGAAGTCCGTCACTTTCACCGTGTCGTTGTTTCTGCCCATCAGCCGATCCCAGCCGGCCCCAAAGATCGGGAAGGTGTTTTTGGTGACGGAGATATCGAGCCCGAGGTCGTGAACCGTTTTGCCCAGCACCAGGCGTGACTGGATAAGCTGAATTTCAGCCTCGGACGCCGGTGGCTTATTCGCCAGCGCAGAGCCAATGTCCTGCACCAGCGAGTTACCGGTGTTCTGCTCGATCTGCACCAACGCGTCGGCGCTGTAGATAGGGGTGGCGAACAGCGTGTAGACAACGGCCGCAGCGGCAAACACGGCGGTAATGCCCAGCACCCACCACTTTGCCTCGACAACCGTGCCGACCAGGCGCCCAATATCAATTTCATCACTGCCCGAAGTCGGGGCGGCAGAAGGTCTTGTTTTTTCTGTCATTGTTATCCCTGCTGAGCTTTCAGTGCCTGCGCCCACTGCTGGGCAGACTGATCAAGTAAGGTGTAAACCGCCTCGAAGGCCTCAAGGCTTTTGCGATACGGATCGGGGATTTCGCGTTCATTGTCCCAGTGACCAAACAGCATCACTTTGCCGCGCATCTCCGGCGCGATATCGCACAGCGCATGGATATGGCGTTTCTCCATCGCCAGGATCAGGTCGTACTCCCGGCACATGCGGCTGGTGACCTGGCGGGCAACGTGACCGTCAAGGGAAAGGTTATGATCCCGTGCGACGCTCGTTGCCCGCTCATCGGCACCTTTACCGACCAGCGCGCCCAGCCCTGCTGAATCAACGGTCAGTTCGGGCTGGTAGTGTTTCAACAACCGTTCAGCCGTGGGGGAACGGCAGATGTTCCCCACGCATACCACCAGAATTTTGTTAAACATCGCGAATTACCAGGTATGAATGTCGCGCGCCGTATCCGTCATGTAGCGAACGCCACTGATGGTTGGCAGCAACTGGTTGATCAGACGGTTCCAGCGGGCAACCGGCGCGGTGGTGACATACACCACATCGTATGGCTGGAGACGGAACTCCGTCGCCATCACCAGAGAGGTCGCATCGGACATATCCAGCTGGTAGATGTTGGCAATCTTGCCTTTCGCACTGCCTTCACCCTTCAGCGGACGGATGACGAAGATACCGGTCGCGTTAGAGGTCGTCAGATCGATACCTTCAGCATTGCCCAGCGCTTCGGTCAGGGTCATACCGCTGAAGTCCATTTTGAGGGTGCTCTGTTTCTTCACTTCACCCATCACGAAGACTTTCAGATCGTCGTTGCGTGGTACGTAGAGAATGTCGCCCGGATAGAGCAGGCGGTTCTGGGTCAGATCGCCGTTTTGCATCAGCGCCTGCAGCGAAATGCGCTGCTCTTTCCCGTTATGGGTCAGCACCACGTTGCGCCAGTCGGCACCGTCGGTTAAGCCGCCCGCGGCGTTAATGGCATCCAGCACGGTCAGCGGCACGTTGGTAATAGCCTGCTGGCCCGATTTATTCACCTGGCCGGAGATATAGGCTTTTTGCGAGCGGAATGCGGCGATATTAACGTCCACCTGCGGATCGGCGATGTACTGCGCTAAGCGGCCGGTAATATCACTACGGATCTCGGCAAGCGTTTTGCCGGCAACATGGACCTTACCAATATAGGGATAGAACATGGTGCCATCTGACTGCACCCAGTTACCGGTGTCGCTTGAGCTGCGGTACTGGCCCGCGGGTGTGGTCAGTTCAGGGTGGTCCCAGACGGTCACGTTAATCACGTCACCTGGCCCCACGCGGTACTGATAAGAGGCAATTTCCTGGTCCAGCGACATATTCGGCTGGGCAACATTCGGACGTGGACGTAATTGTTCGACCAGTCGAGGCGTAAGTGGATAAACATTCACCATTTTGTCGAGATCAAAATCGGCATCCTGTTGCTTGATCACATCCTTACCCATTGTTGACATATTGCTGCCGGGAAAGACCGTGCAACCACTCATCAAGGTCACAGACACCAATAATGGCATCAATTTCATTTTGGATTTCATCATTGATTATTTATCACTTTGGCAGAGTAATTATCCTGTGCAATTTAAATAAGCTCGGGTCGTATTGGGTTTCAGCATGCAGTTAATCAAATAGAAATATAACTGGCATCAGTCCTAAAAAAAGCTTATTCATCCATTGGCTATTGACAGAATAATCGAGGCTGATTCACACGCTTTCAGGCACGCTACCGCCCTTGGCTTTCAGTTACCAATCCACTGACTAAACAATGTGTTATGGATAGACACCCTCTTGAGCAAGGTCTTCTGGAAATATATCAGCCGCTGGCGATGCCCGACGGATAATGAATAACCATCCCTGAAGACCGAACAATAATAGCAACACTGAGATTTAACATTTGATGCTGGGAGAATTGTTGCAGCTAACCTAATAGCAGGCAAGGAGACAACTGTCCTAATATCGGTTTTTAAGATTAATATTAAGAGCAAAGTTTTGGCCTTTTAGGATTTTCTTTATATTGACAAAAAGAGAGCAAAAACCATTACCTGCGATATATCCTAAAATGATATTCCGGTAATAAAAGAGACGTATTTTCCTTATTTACAGGGTCAGCAGAACAGGCTCTTTTTAGCGAGACGTATTAAGAGAAATCTCAGCCCGGCATTGCAATTTCCCCCGGCTTTATCCATGATCGAAGTGTGACATTCGTCATATAACAGAAGGTATTGCTATTACTATGGAATGGATTGCCGATCCCTCAATCTGGGCCGGGCTGGTTACGCTGGTCGTCATCGAGCTTGTGCTCGGGATTGATAATCTGGTCTTTATCGCCATCCTCGCTGAAAAACTGCCCCCTTCCCAGCGCGACCGCGCGCGCGTGACGGGTCTGCTGCTGGCGATGGTGATGCGCTTACTGCTGCTGGCCTCTATCTCCTGGCTGGTGACCCTGACTCAGCCGTTGTTCGCCATTCACGGCCTGAGCTTTAGCGCCCGCGATCTGATCATGCTCTTCGGCGGGTTATTCCTGTTGTTTAAAGCCACCGTAGAACTCAACGAACGGCTCGAAGGCAAAGACAGTGAGAACCCGACCCAGCGCCGCGGAGCGAAATTCTGGCCGGTGGTGGCACAAATTGTGGTGCTGGATGCGGTCTTCTCCCTCGACTCGGTGATCACCGCCGTCGGGATGGTGGACCACCTTGCGGTGATGATGGCGGCGGTGATTATCGCCATTACGCTGATGGTGATGGCCAGCAAGGCGCTGACCCGGTTTGTGAACAGTCACCCGACCATCGTTATCCTCTGTCTGAGCTTCCTGCTGATGATTGGCTTTAGCCTGGTGGCCGACGGTTTTGGGTTCCATATTCCGAAAGGCTATCTCTACGCCGCCATTGGCTTCTCCGTGATGATTGAGGCGCTTAACCAGCTGGCGATATTTAACCGCCGCCGCTTCCTTTCCGCGAATCAGACCCTGCGTCAGCGCACGGCCGACACGGTCATGCGCCTGCTGAGCGGTAAGAAAGAGGATGCGGAGCTGGACGCCGAATCCTCCGCCATGCTGGCCGATCACAGCGAAGGGCAAATCTTTAACCCGCAGGAGCGGCTGATGATTGAGCGGGTGCTCAATCTCAACCAGCGCACGGTCAGCAGCATCATGACCTCACGCCATGACATTGAGCATATCGACCTGACGGCCCCGGAAGCGCAAATCCGCACCCTGCTGGATAAAAACCAGCACACCCGGGTGGTGGTGACCGGCGGTGAAGAGGAAGAGGAGCTGCTGGGGGTGGTGCACGTCATCGACCTGCTGCAACAGCAGCTGCACGGCGAGGCGCTTAATCTCCGCGCTCTGGTACGCCAGCCGCTGGTGTTCCCGGAGGGGCTTCCGCTACTCTCCGCCCTGGAGCAGTTCCGCAACGCGCGCACGCATTTTGCCTTTGTGGTGGATGAGTTTGGATCGGTTGAAGGGCTGGTCACGCTCAGCGACGTGATGGAAACCATCGCCGGTAATTTGCCTAACGAGGTGGATGAGATTGATGCCCGCCATGACATCCAGAAAAACGCCGACGGCTCCTGGACGGCCAACGGTCATATGCCGCTTGAAGACCTGGTGCAATATGTGCCCTTGCCGCTGGATGAAAAACGGGAATATCACACCATTGCCGGCCTGCTGATGGAGTATTTGCAGCGTATCCCGCAGCCGGGGGAAGAGGTTCAGGTGGGGGACTATCTGCTGAAAACGCTGCAGATTGAAAACCATCGCGTACAGAAGGTTCAACTCATCCCGTTGAGGGACGAGGAAGAACTGGATTTTGAGGTGTAGGTAAAACAAAACGGCAACCCGGTTGCCGTTTTAGGGTTTGCTCCCTCTCCCGTGGGAGAGGGATGGGGTGAGGGCATCAGGCCGCACTGGCAGCCGGGTAAGCGAAGCGCCACCCGGCACAACGGCATCACAGCTTATCGAGCAGCTTTTTCACATCCTTCCCGGTCTGCGAATCTTTATTCCGATCCGCCCAGCTGTTCAGCCGACGTTTGGCTTCATCCTGCAGATGCTTACGCAGGATCTGATCCACCTGCAGGCTGTAATTCAGTGCCTGCCATTTGCCATAAACGTTCAGCGGGATCGGCGTCTCTTTCAGGAAGTCGATGAGCTTACCCTGGCCCTGCCAGCCGGAGAGCACCCGGACGTTAAAGTGCGTATCCGCCGTCTCTTTTACCAGATCCAGCGAGCCCTCTCCCGTCAGCGACAGCATGGAAGAGGTTCCCTGCATGTCGGCCAGCGTCAACTGTCCGTTATCCAGCGTCAGGTCCGTGGAGAAGCTGTCGAGGCGCGTGGCGCTGTCGTAGTTCTCCTGCGCTTTCACATCGCTGCTGCGCTCCACCGCCTGCTGGACCAACTGTTGGAAGTTAAGCCCTTCCATACGGGAGTCTTTTAAATCAATGTGCGCTTGTCCCTGCCAGTCGCGGCGGAAAGCATCGGCATCAATTTTAGTGCCCGAGAAGTCACCGGCCAGCGTCAACTGCCCTGTCAGGGCTATCGGATAGTTAAACGCTTTCAGGATGGTGCCGATCTCAACGTTGTCGAGACGCGGCTGGAACTCGGCGCTGCCGACGTCTTTGCGGACATCCAGCGTACCGGGCAGTGAGAGATGCCCAGCGCCCATCTTGCCGCTCAGTTCCGAGATCACCAGCAAGCCATTATGGTTGAACATCTGGCTGCTCACGTCGGTAAAATCCATGCCACGCCAGCGCAGGCTATTGGCTTTCAGCAGAATATCCGCCGTGAATCCGCGCAGGGCGTTGTAGTCAGGTTGATCAAGATTCGACGAAATAACCGGACGAGAGACCGGCATCTGGCTTTGCCCCGTTTGTGCGGCATCGCTGTCCGTTGCGCTTGCAGGCGGCGGCGGCAGTAAGTTTTCCAGATTGAGCTTGTCGAACTGCAGATTGAGCACCCACTTCGGTTTCTCTTCGAGCGTAACGCTCGCCTGCCCTTTCAGGCTACTGTCATTCGCCTGCAGGCTGAGATTATCCAGCTCAATCTGCTTTTGTTCTTCGCGCCACACGGCCTGCAACGTCCCCTGCCCGGTGATTCCCTGAGCAGGAAGATCGGCCCCCGTCAGCTGCCAGTTCAGCTGCTGGATGTCGGCCGTGAGCTGATGCGGATAGTCAGACGCATTGACGCTGGCATTCAGCGACAGGGTGAGATCGCGCTGATCGCGGTTCACGCGCCCGCTAAATTCCACGGCGGCAAGATGATTATCATCCTGTTCCATCTGCAGATTAATGTTGCGAACGGTAACCTGCTCTTCGTCCTCATGCTGGAAAACCAGCACGCTGTCGGCCACTTTCAGTTTGCCAATATCAAAAGACCAGCCGGTATCAGACGGCTCATCAGGCAGGGTATTTTCATGCGGCGCCACCGGCGCATTCGCATCACGCACGGCTTCGGTTTGCGGGGTGAGCTGAATCACCGCGCCTTTCAGCATCACCTGTTTAACCTGCAGCTGATGGGAAATAAGCGGGATCAGCGACACATCAAGGCGCATGTTGTCTGCGGAAACCAGCGGCTGTGAGGCCCCCGGCGCCGTGAGCGACATGCGGCCAGAGAGAATGCTGAGCTGCGGCCAGACGTGCCAGCGCAGCGGTCCATCAAGTTTCAGTTGATAACCACTGCGTGCCTCGACCTGCCGCACCATGTACGCGCGGAAATCATTAGGGTTAACCAGCAGAACCAACGCCGAAAGGCCAGCAACCAGCACCACCAGCAAAATCATCAGCGTTGTCAGAACTCTTCTCATGGCATCCTCAATGGACTCGCGTTCAGTCTTTATCAATACGGCTGGCGACCGCGCCCTGCTGGTCGCGGTACTTTGCGTCCTGACGACGGTTATAAGGACGATCGGCCGGGCCCGTCAGCGGTTCAAAGCTTAACGCACCGATCATCATGCCGGGACGCAGCGCCAGAGGCAGTTTACCGGCATTGAAGAACTCCAGCACGATACGCCCGGACCAGCCGGGATCGATACGGTGCGCGGTCACGTGCACCATCAACCCCAGTCGCGCCAGGGAAGAACGGCCATCAAGCCAGCCGACGAGGTCAGCAGGCAGGGTAACGGATTCATACGTCACCGCCAGCGCCAGTTCACCCGGATGCAGATAAAAGGCCTCACCTTCGTCAATAACGATTTCGTCACTCATCACGCGATCGAGCGCGGCGCTCACTTCGTCCTTCGGCCCGCTAAGGTCAATGAACGGCGCGGTATGGCCGCTAAAGGTGCGGAATTTATTCCCCAACCGTACATCAACGGTTACCCCATTGATACGCTCCACGGGTGGACGTGGGGTAATAGACAAACGGCCTTCATCCAGCCAGGCTTCAATATCGCGATCACAAAGACGCATGGCACTCTCTCCTTTCATGCATCGTACCCTGAGGCAATAAGCATTCAGGGTAAAACCAGGTTATCTCTGAACGGTACACAATTCGCGCGGCTTATTCAAAAAACTGGCTGATTTTCGCTTTTAAGATATCAATCGCTATGCGGTTTTTGCCCCCGCGCGGCACGATGATATCGGCGTATTGTTTGGAGGGTTCAATAAATTGCAGGAACATCGGGCGGACCGTTTTCTGGTATTGCGCCATCACGGAATCCATTGAACGGCCACGTTCATTGACGTCACGCTTGATGCGACGCATCAGGCAGATATCCAGGGGGGTATCAACGAAAATGGAGAAGTTCATGGATTCCCGCAGGCGGGCGTCTGTCAGCAGCAGGATGCCTTCCAGGATAATGACCTTTTTCGGTTCAATGCGGATCGTTTCCTGAGTGCGGGTGTGTTCGACATAACTGTAAACGGGCAGCTCGATCGCCTGGCCGCTCTTAAGCGCTTCTAAATGCTGGAACAGCAAGCTGTGGTCCATGGCATTGGGGTGGTCATAGTTGGTTTTGACGCGCTCTTCCATCGACAGATGGGATTGATCTTTGTAATAGCTGTCTTCGGGAATGACGCCGATATGCTCATCACCTACTTGTTCACGCAGTTCGCGGTAAAGCGTACTGGCAATAAGACTTTTACCTGAAGCCGATGCGCCGGCGATACCTATAATGACGCACTGATGAGACTTATCAGTCATAAATTTAGCGACCTGATTAACCTGGATGTTAAGGAAGGACGACGCCGGAGCGTCAAACGCGGCAATTATAGGGATTTCGCCGGCGTGATACCAGTCGAATGCACAGGTTCTGCGAGACTGCCCGAAAAGTGACGCATTACGCCCTGAGTGAAATTTAAATGAACGTTTTTTCAGCGTTTAACCGTTTTTTTTCACAGAGCTTCTATTTAATAAGTCTGTGGTGTCAAATTCTGAACAGTCACCATATGAATTGTAAATTGTTTGTACTAGCATAAACCAAATTATCAAATTCACGCATTCGGACATCTTCCCTGACGGCATGGCGTCTCTGGATAAAGCGGTAATGAATAAACAATACCAGCGGGTTTTGGTTACCACCCCACATCCTTTATTACGACTTGTCTGTCTGGGCCTGGTCACCTTTATCTTTACCTTGTTTTCGCTGGAGCTCACCCGCTTCGGTACCCTGCTGGCCCCGCTCTGGTTTCCCACTGCCATCATGATGGTGGCGTTTTACCGTCATGCCGGAAAAATGTGGCCGGGAATTGCGCTGGCCTGTTCGTTTGGCAATATTCTGGCCTCATGGATGCTGTTTTCCTGGGGATCGGTAAGCCTGATCTACCCCACCGTCAACGTGATTGAGGCCGTTATCGGCGCGTTGTTCCTGCGCAAATGGCTCCCATGGTACAACCCGCTGCAGAATCTGAATGACTGGATCCGCGTAGCCATTGGCAGCGCGCTGGTGCCGCCGCTGGTGGGCGGCGTTCTGGTGACTCTGCTGGCACCCGGCACTGAGCCCGTGCGCAATTTCTTCGTGTGGGTGTTGTCCGAAGCCATCGGCGCGCTGGCGCTGGTGCCGCTGGGCCTGTTATTTAAACCCCATTATCTGCTGCGCCACCGTGACCCGCGACTGCTGCTGGAGACGCTGACCACGCTGGCCATAACATTAGCCCTCAGTTGGGCGGCCATCACCTGGCTTCCGTGGCCCTTTACCTGTGTGATCGTTCTGCTGATGTGGAGCGCCGTGCGCCTGCCGCGGATGGAGGCGTTCATGGTGTTTCTGGTCACCGTGATGGTCGTGTCGCTGATGATTGCCCGTAACCCTCTGGCGCTCACCACCCAGCATGCCGGGCCGATGCTGAACGCGCCGTGGCTGCCGTTCCTGATGCTGCTCCTGCCTGCCAATGTGATGACCATGGTGATGTATGCCTTCCGCGCCGAACGCAAGCACATCACCGAAAGCGAAGCGCGTTTTCGTAATGCGATGGAGTATTCCGCCATCGGTATGGCGCTGGTCAGCATTGAGGGCAAATGGCTGCAGGCCAACAAGGCGCTGTGCAACTTCCTCGGTTACAGCCAGACGGAGCTGCAGTCGCTAACCTTTCAGCAGTTGACCTGGCCGGAAGATCTCGATACCGACCTGGAGCAGCTGGAACAGCTGGTCAACGGCGAGATCAATACCTACACCCTCGAGAAGCGTTACTACACCCGTAACGGAGAGGTGGTGTGGGCGCTTCTTGCCGTCTCCGTCGTGCGTCATACCGACGGTTCACCGCTCTATTTTATCGCTCAGATTGAAGATATTAACGACCTGAAGCAGACCGAATGGGTCAATAAACGTCTGATGGAGCGCATTACGCTGGCTAACGAAGCGGGCGGAATTGGCATCTGGGAGTGGGATCTGGAGCCAGACATTATTAGCTGGGATAAGCGGATGTTTGAGCTGTATGAAATTCCGCCGCACATCAAACCCACCTGGCAGCTCTGGCACGACACAATGCTGCCGGAAGATCGCGCCCATGCAGAGAAGGTCCTGCGAGACTCCCTTATCTCCCGTCTGCCGTTTAAGCTGGAATTTCGCATTCGCGTGAAGGAAGGCGTGCGCCATATTCGCTCTCTGGCGAACCGGGTGCTGAATAAACAGGGTGAAGTCGAACGGCTGCTCGGCATCAACATGGACATGACCGAGGTGAAGCAGCTTAACGAGGCCCTCTTCCAGGAAAAAGAGCGCCTGCATATTACCCTCGACTCCATCGGTGAAGCGGTGCTGTGTACCGATATCAACATGAACGTCACCTTTATGAACCCGGTCGCCGAGAAAATGAGCGGCTGGCTGCAAACCGAGGCGATAGGCCAGCCGATCCTGAAGGTGTTGCACATCACCTTTGGGGAACAAGGGCCGCCGATGGAGAATATTCACAGCGGCGATATGTCCCGTTCCGATATCGATCAGGATGTGGTGCTGAACTGCCGTACCGGCGGAAGCTTCGATATTCATTACAGTATTACGCCGCTCAGCACGCTGGACGGACAGAGTATTGGCTCCGTGATCGTCATTCAGGACGTGACCGAGTCGCGCAAAATGCTGCGTCAGCTGAGCTATAGCGCTTCCCACGATGCCCTGACCCACCTGGCAAACCGGGTCAGCTTCGAAAACCATCTCAAACGCCTTCTGCAGACCGTGCGCGAGACCCGCCAGCGGCATGCGCTGGTGTTTATCGATCTCGATCGCTTTAAAGCGGTCAACGATACGGCTGGTCATGCCGCTGGCGATGCCCTGCTGCGGGAACTCTCTTCCTTAATGCTGACCATGCTCCGCTCCAGTGACGTGCTGGCCCGTCTGGGCGGGGATGAGTTCGGGTTACTGTTACCCGACTGCAACATTGAAAGCGCACGCTATATTGCCGGTCGCCTGATTCAGACGATAAATGACTATCACTTTATGTGGGAAGGACGCCTGCACCGGATCGGCGCCAGCGCGGGTATCACGCTGATTGATGAAAATAACCATCAGGCGTCGGAGGTCATGTCGCAGGCGGATATTGCCTGCTATGCCTCGAAAAACGGCGGGCGTGGCAGGGTGACGGTTTACGAACCCCAGCAGGAGCGGGACCACAGCACGCGCAGCATGATGTCGCTTGATGAGCAGTGGCACATGATTAAAGACAACCATCTGATGATGATTGCCCGCAGCGTCGCCTCCCCGCGCATCCCGGAAAGCAGCAACTTCTGGCTGATTTCGTTACGCCTGTGGACCAGCCAGGGTGAAGTCCAGGAAGAGCACGCCTTCCGATCGGGCCTGGCAGAGCCAGAGCTGTTGCACGCCCTCGACAGACGGATTTTTAGCGAGTTCTTCCGCACCTCCGCCGCTCAGATCGCCAGTAAAGGGATGGGTGTCGCACTGCCGCTGTCTGAGGCTGGTTTAGCCAGCGTGACGCTGGTTGATGAACTGCTCGACCTGCTGGATAAAAGCCCTATGCCGGGTCGCCTGCTGCATCTGGTCATCTCTGCCGATGTGGTCTGTAACCCGAATAAAAACCTGGAGCAGGGTCTGCAGAAGCTTCGCGAGGCAGGTTGTCGCGTGATCTTCAGCCAGGTGGGACGCGACATGAACGTCTTCACACACCTGAGCGCAAATATGGCCGACTATCTGCTGCTGGACGCCGAAGTGGTGAGCAACGTATATGGCAATCTGATGGATGAAATGATGGTCACCATCATCCAGGGTCATGCCCAGCGTCTGGGCATGAAGACCATCGCGGGTCCCTGTAATCAGCCGATTATGATGGATACGCTCTCCGGCATCGGCATTGATTTTATCTATGGTGACACCATCGCCGAGCCGCAGCCGCTGGATCTACTTCTCAATACCAGCTACTTCGCCATCAACTGACGGTGCCCAGCCGTCGGTATACCAGATGTGCAGCAGCGCGTACGAGCGCCACGGCTGCCAGCGCTCGGCATAACGCCGAATTTGCGCGGGCGTCATCCCGGCAAAGCGTTGCTTAATCAAATAATCATCCGGCAGAAACACATCTTTTGCCTGCCAGCCGCGCAGGGCCAGATAATTTGCCGTCCAGCGGCCAATTCCCGGCCGCTGCTGTAACGCTTTCATCCCCGCCTCAATGTTCGCGGGCGGGAAAAGCGGAAACGTCCCGTCAATGACCGACTGCGCCAGATGAATCAGCGACTCCGCGCGCTTTACCGGCATGCCCAGCGCTTTCAGTGCCAGCGGGTCCGTGGACGCCAGCGCCTGCGGCGTAGGGAAGCAGAGATAGCCGGGGCAATCCGCCACGGGTTCCCCGCACAGCGCCACCACGCGTGATGCCAGCTTCGCCGCCATCGCCACACTCACCAGCTGCCCGAGGATAGCCCGGACGCCCTGCTCGTACGCATCCATCGCCCCCGGCAAACGCAGGCCTGGCCGCGCGGCACCGAGATCGCCCAGCGTGTCTGCAATTTGCTGCGGGTTACAACTGAGATCGAACAGGCGGGCGATACGTTCAAGACAGGTCTGCGCTACCGGAATAAGACCCGGACTCAACGTCACGGTCAGCGTAGAGGTGGTGAGGTCCGGCGTAACGCGAAAGACTCCCTGATGTCCTTCGCAGGCAAAACTGCGTTCATAGTAGTCGCAGGTGACGGTTTCAATACCCGTCACCGCACGGGCGCCAAGAAAGCCAAACATCCATTGCCAGTCGTAGGGGGGAAGCCAGGTGAGGGTATACATCGTTGCTCCTTTTTTTATCTTATACCCTAAATAATTCAAGCTGCATGAAGGCGGCAAGAGAGTGAATCCCCAAGAGCATAGATAACTATGTGATTGGGGTGAACGAGCGCAGCCAACGCGCATGCAGCTTGAAGTATGACGGGTATATCAGCATAAACGGAAAGACCCTGTTTTGCCTTGCTTTCATATTCCTGTTGTCGCCGGACGGGCATTCCGCTAAAGTCTCGCCCCTTCTCACTGGCATGGGGATTTATCGTGTTTATTGGATTTGACTACGGTACGGCAAACTGCTCGGTTGCGATTATGCAAAACGGGCAACCACAGCTCCTGAAAATGGAAAAAGAGAGCACGCTGCTGCCGTCAATGCTCTGCGCACCCACCCGCGAAGCGGTAAGCGAATGGCTGTTCCGCCACCATCAGGTTCCGGCCACGGCGGCGGAAAGCCAGGCCTTGCTGCGCCGGGCGGTCAGTTTCAACCGTGAGGAAGATATTGACGTCACGCCGTCCAGCGTGCAGTTTGGCCTTGCCTCGCTCGGGCACTACATTGAAGACCCGGAAGAGGTCTACTTCGTAAAATCACCGAAATCCTTCCTCGGCGCCAGCGGATTAAAGCCGCAGCAGGTGGCGATGTTTGAAGATCTGGTCTGCGCGATGATGCTGCACATCCGCAATCAGGCGCAGATGCAGGTTCCTGATGCGATTACCCAGGCGGTGATTGGCCGTCCGATCAACTTCCAGGGGCTGGGTGGTGATGAGGCCAACCAGCAGGCACAGGGGATCCTGGAGCGCGCCGCGCACCGCGCCGGCTTCCGCGACGTGGTGTTCCAGTACGAGCCGGTTGCAGCGGGGCTGGATTTTGAAGCCACGCTGTCGGAAGAGAAGCGCGTGCTGGTGGTCGATATCGGCGGCGGAACGACGGACTGCTCGCTGCTGCTGATGGGGCCGCAGTGGCATCATCGCCGTGACCGCGAAAATAGCCTGCTGGGGCACAGCGGCTGTCGCGTGGGCGGTAACGATCTCGATATCGCGCTGGCCTTTAAGAGCCTGATGCCGCTGCTGGGCATGGGCGGGCAAACGGAGAAAGGGATCGCCCTGCCAATCCTGCCCTGGTGGAACGCTATCGCCATCAACGACGTGCCTGCGCAGAGCGATTTTTACAGCACCGCGAATGGCCGCTTCCTGAACGACCTGGTGCGCGATGCCCAGGACGCCGAAAAAGTCGCCCTGCTGTATAAAGTGTGGCGTCAACGCCTCAGCTACCGCGTGGTACGTACCGCAGAAGAGAGCAAAATCGCCCTCTCCGATCGCCCGGAACATGCGGTCTCCCTGCCGTTTATCAGCGACGATCTGGCAACCGCCATCTCTCAGGAGGGGCTGGAGACGGCGCTCGCTCAACCGCTGCAGCGCATTCTGGAACAGGTGCAGCTGGCGCTGGATAACGGCAAAGAGCAGCCGGACGTGATCTACCTGACCGGGGGAAGCGCCCGTTCACCGCTGATTAAAAAAGCGCTGGCTGATCAGTTGCCAGGGATCCCGATTGCCGGTGGGGATGACTTTGGATCCGTCACGGCGGGTCTTGCGCGCTGGGCGCAGGTGATGTTTAGGTAATATTGGTGCGGTCTGGTGCCCTCTCCCACAGGGAGAGGGAGAAAACACAGACCACCACACTCAGACAATTCCCGACAGTCTTCCATATTTCCTCCATTTTTCCGCTGTGTTGCCTGACTAAACTAGTATCATTCCCCGAAGTATTCAGGATGAGAACGTATAACGATGAAAGGCAGTAACAAATCCCGCTGGGCAATCGCCGCTGGCATCATTGTGGTGGTCCTTGCCGCCGCCTGGTACTGGCACAGTCAATCCGCGAACTCCGCCGCGCCCGCCGGTGCCACCAGCCAGCCACAGCGCCCGGCTGGCGGAGGACGTCACGGTATGCGTGGCGGCGCGCTGGCACCGGTCCAGGCGGCCACGGCGGTGAATAAAGCCGTTCCTCGTTATCTCACGGGACTCGGGACCATTACCGCCGCCAACACCGTGACGGTGCGCAGCCGCGTAGACGGCCAGCTGATGGCCATTCACTTCCAGGAAGGCCAGCAGGTCAAAGCCGGCGATCTGCTGGCGGAAATCGACCCGAGCCAGTTTAAGGTCGCCCTCGCCCAGGCGCAGGGGCAGCTCGCGAAAGACAAAGCCACGCTCGCCAACGCCCGGCGCGATTTAGCGCGCTACCAGCAGCTGGTGAAAACCAATCTGGTCTCCCGTCAGGAGCTGGACACGCAGCAGTCGCTGGTCAGCGAAACGCAGGGCACCATCAAGGCTGACGAAGCCGCGGTAGCCAGCGCCCAGCTGCAGCTGGACTGGAGCCGCATCACCGCGCCGATTGGCGGCCGCGTCGGCCTGAAGCAGGTGGATATCGGCAATCAGATCTCAAGCGGGGATACCACCGGCATTGTGGTGATCACCCAAACCCACCCGATTGATTTAGTCTTTACCCTGCCGGAAAGTGATATTGCTACGGTGGTGCAGGCGCAAAAAGCCGGCAAAGGGCTGGTGGTTGAAGCCTGGGACCGCACCAATAAGCAGAAACTGAGCGAAGGGTCCCTGCTCAGTCTGGATAACCAGATCGACACCACCACCGGCACCATCAAGCTGAAGGCGCGCTTTAATAACCAGGACGATGCCCTCTTCCCGAACCAGTTCGTCAATGCACGCATGCTGGTGGCGACCGAAGAGAACGCGGTGGTGATCCCCACCGCTGCGCTGCAGATGGGTAACGAAGGCAACTTCGTCTGGGTGCTCAACAGCGACAATAAAGTCAGCAAACATCTGGTGAAAACCGGGATTCAGGACAGCCAGACGGTGGTGATCAGCGCAGGCCTTTCCGCAGGTGACCGCGTGGTCACCGACGGCATTGACCGTCTGACCGAAGGCGCCAAAGTGGAAGTGGTGGAACCGGCGAAACAGGGAGCGACCTCCTGATGCAGGTGATGCCGCCAGGCTCCACAGGTGGGCCGTCACGCCTGTTTATCCTCCGCCCTGTCGCCACCACGCTGCTGATGGTGGCGATCCTGCTCGCCGGGATTATCGGCTATCGCTTTCTGCCCGTCTCGGCGCTGCCCGAGGTGGACTATCCTACCATTCAGGTGGTGACACTTTATCCCGGCGCCAGCCCGGACGTGGTGACCTCCGCCATCACCGCCCCGCTGGAGCGCCAGTTCGGCCAGATGTCGGGATTAAAGCAGATGTCCTCCCAGAGTTCCGGGGGGGCATCCGTCGTGACGCTGCAGTTCCAGCTTACGCTGTCGCTGGATGTCGCCGAGCAGGAGGTTCAGGCCGCGATTAACGCCGCCACCAACCTGCTGCCGTCGGACCTGCCTAACCCGCCGGTCTACAGCAAAGTGAACCCGGCGGATCCGCCGATCATGACCCTTGCCGTCACCTCCTCCGCCCTGCCGATGACCCAGGTCGAAGACATGGTCGAAACCCGCGTGGCGCAGAAAATTTCTCAGGTCTCCGGCGTCGGGCTCGTCACGCTGGCGGGGGGACAACGCCCGGCGGTGCGCGTTAAGCTGAACGCGCAGGCGATTGCCGCGCTGGGGCTGACCAGCGAAACCATCCGCAGCGCCATCAGCAATGCCAACGTCAACTCGGCGAAAGGCTCGCTGGACGGCCCAACCCGCGCCGTGACGCTCTCTGCCAACGACCAGATGCAGTCCGCCGATGAATACCGTCAGCTGATCATCGCGTACCAGAACGGCGCCCCGGTGCGTCTGGGCGATGTGGCGACCGTGGAACAAGGCGCGGAGAACAGCTGGCTGGGGGCGTGGGCCAACAAACAGCAGGCGATTGTGATGAACGTGCAGCGCCAGCCTGGGGCGAACATCATCGAAACTGCCGACAGCATCCGCGCGATGCTGCCGCAGCTGATTGAAAGCCTGCCGAAATCGGTCAGCGTGAAGGTGCTTTCCGACCGCACCACCAACATTCGCGCCTCGGTCACCGACACCCAGTTCGAACTGATGCTGGCGATTGCGCTGGTGGTGATGATTATCTATCTGTTCCTGCGTAACGTTCCGGCGACAATCATTCCCGCCGTCGCCGTTCCGCTCTCGCTGGTCGGGACCTTTGCGGTGATGGTGTTCCTTGATTTCTCGATCAACAACCTGACGCTAATGGCGCTGACCATCGCCACCGGGTTCGTGGTGGACGATGCCATCGTCGTTATCGAGAACATCTCGCGCTATATCGAAAAAGGTGAAAAACCGCTGGCCGCCGCGCTGAAAGGCGCAGGCGAGATCGGTTTTACCATTATCTCGCTCACCTTCTCGCTGATTGCGGTGCTGATCCCGCTGCTGTTTATGGGCGATATCGTCGGGCGTCTGTTCCGCGAGTTTGCCGTGACGCTGGCGGTCGCCATTTTGATCTCCGCCGTGGTGTCACTGACCCTGACGCCGATGATGTGCGCCCGCATGCTGAGCCACGCGTCACTGCGCAAGCAAAACCGTTTCTCCCGCGCCTCCGAGCGCATGTTCGAGCGGATTATTGCCGCCTATGGTCGCGTGCTGGCAAAAGTCCTCAACCATCCGTGGGCCACGCTCGGCGTGGCGCTGGGAACCCTGGCGCTCAGCGTGATGCTGTGGATTTTCATTCCGAAAGGCTTCTTCCCGATCCAGGACAACGGCATTATTCAGGGCACGCTGCAGGCCCCGCAGTCGGTCTCCTTCGCCAACATGGCCCAGCGCCAGCAGCAGGTGTCTGACATCATCATGAAGGATACGGCCGTGGAAAGCCTGACCGCCTACGTGGGTGTGGATGGCACCAATCCGTCGCTGAACAGCGCGCGCCTGCAGATCAACCTCAAGCCGCTGGATGAGCGTGACGATCGCGTCAACGCCGTCATTGAACGGCTGCAAAACGCCGTCGCCCGCGTGCCGGGCGTGGAGCTTTACCTGCAGCCGATTCAGGATTTGACCATCGATACCCAGGTCAGCCGCACGCAGTACCAGTTCACGCTGCAGGCCACCTCACTGGACGCGCTCAGCACCTGGGTGCCGCAGCTGGTGGATAAGCTTAACACCCTGCCGCAGCTCTCCGACGTCAGTAGCGACTGGCAGGACAAAGGGCTGGCGGCGTATGTAAACGTCAACCGCGACGCCGCCAGCCGTCTGGGCATCACCATGGCGGATGTGGATAACGCCCTGTATAACGCGTTCGGGCAGCGTCTGATCTCCACCATCTACACCCAGGCGAACCAGTATCGCGTGGTGCTGGAGCACAACACGGAAAACACGCCGGGCCTGGCAGGGCTGGACTCGGTGCGCCTGACCAGCAAAGACGGCGGGATTGTGCCGCTGAGCGCGATTGCGACGGTGGAAGAGCGCTACACCCCGCTGTCGGTTAACCATCTGGATCAGTTTCCGTCCACCACCATCTCCTTCAACGTGCCGGACAATTATTCACTCGGCGAAGCGGTGGAGGCCATTCAGGCGGCGGAAAAAGCGGTAAGCTTCCCGGCTGATATTCAGACCCAGTTCCAGGGCAGCACGCTGGCGTTCCAGGCCGCGCTGGGTAACACCATCTGGCTGATCGTCGCCGCCGTGGTGGCGATGTATATCGTGCTCGGCGTGCTATACGAAAGCTTTATTCACCCAATCACCATCCTCTCCACCCTGCCGACGGCGGGCGTGGGGGCGCTGCTGGCCTTAATGCTGGCGGGGAGCGAGCTGGACGTGATTGCCATCATCGGCATCATCCTGCTTATCGGGATCGTAAAGAAAAACGCCATCATGATGATCGACTTCGCCCTGGCCGCCGAGCGCGAGCAGGGCATGTCGCCGCGTGATGCCATCTTCCAGGCCTGCCTGCTGCGTTTTCGCCCGATCCTGATGACCACGCTGGCGGCCCTGCTGGGGGCGCTGCCGCTGATGCTCAGCACCGGCGTCGGCGCGGAGCTGCGTCGTCCGCTGGGCATTGGCATGGTCGGCGGTCTGCTGGTGAGCCAGGTGCTGACGCTGTTCACCACGCCGGTGATTTATCTGCTGTTTGACCGCCTGGCGCTGTGGACCAAAAGCCGCTTCCCGAAACGTGAAGAGGAGGCATAAGTGAAGTTTTTCGCCCTCTTCATTTATCGCCCGGTGGCGACGATATTAATCTCGCTCGCCATTACGCTGTGCGGCGTGCTGGGCTTCCGGCTGCTGCCGGTAGCGCCACTGCCGCAGGTGGATTTCCCGGTGATCATGGTCAGCGCCTCGCTGCCGGGTGCGTCACCGGAAACCATGGCCTCGTCCGTTGCCACGCCGCTGGAGCGCTCGCTCGGGCGGATCGCGGGGGTCAACGAGATGACCTCCAGCAGCTCGCTCGGCAGTACGCGCATCATTCTGGAGTTCAGCTTCGACCGGGATATCAACGGCGCGGCGCGCGACGTGCAGGCCGCCATTAACGCCGCGCAAAGCCTGCTGCCAAGCGGGATGCCGAGCCGTCCAACCTACCGGAAAGCCAACCCGTCCGACGCGCCAATCATGATCCTGACGCTGACCTCGGACACCTACTCGCAGGGCCAGCTGTACGACTTTGCGTCTACCCAGCTGGCGCAGACAATTTCACAAATTAACGGTGTCGGTGACGTGAGCGTCGGCGGCAGCTCCCTGCCCGCGGTGCGCGTGGGGTTAAACCCGCAGGCGCTGTTTAACCAGGGCGTGTCGCTGGACGATGTGCGCTCCGCCATCAGCAACGCCAACGTGCGCAAACCGCAGGGGGCGATTGAGGACGGAAGCCACCGCTGGCAGATCCACACCAACGACGAGCTGAAAACCGCGGCGGAGTATCAGCCGCTGATTATTCACTACAACAACGGCGCGGCGGTGCGCTTAAGCGACGTCGCCAGCGTCACCGACTCGGTGCAGGACGTGCGCAACGCCGGGATGACCAACGCCAAACCGGCGATTTTGCTGATGATCCGCAAGCTGCCGGAAGCCAACATCATTGAAACGGTGAACAGCATTCGCGCCCGCCTCCCGGAGCTACAGCAGACCATCCCGGCGGCTATCGATCTGCAAATTGCCCAGGATCGTTCCCCGACCATTCGCGCCTCGCTGGAAGAGGTGGAGCAAACGCTGGTGATCTCCGTCGCGCTGGTGATCCTGGTGGTATTCCTGTTCCTGCGCTCCGGCCGGGCGACGCTGATTCCGGCGGTGGCCGTGCCGGTATCGCTGATCGGCACCTTTGCCGCCATGTATCTGTGCGGCTTTAGCCTCAACAACCTGTCGCTGATGGCCCTGACGATTGCCACGGGCTTTGTGGTGGATGACGCCATTGTGGTGCTGGAAAATATTTCCCGCCACCTGGAGGCCGGCGTGAAGCCGCTGCAGGCCGCGCTGCAGGGGACGCGCGAGGTGGGCTTTACGGTGCTCTCCATGAGCCTGTCGCTGGTGGCGGTGTTCCTGCCGCTGCTGCTGATGGGCGGACTGCCGGGCAGGCTGCTGCGCGAGTTTGCCGTCACCCTCTCCGTCGCCATCGGTATTTCACTGATTATCTCCTTAACGCTCACGCCGATGATGTGCGGCTGGATGCTTAAGCGCAGTAAGCCGCACTCACAGCCGCGCCGCAAAGGCTTTGGCCGCGTTCTGCTGGCGATGCAGGAGGGCTACGGAAAATCGCTGAAGTGGGTGCTGAACCATACCCGGCTTGTCGGTCTGGTGCTGATCGGCACCATCGTGCTCAACGTCTGGCTGTATATCTCCATCCCGAAAACCTTTTTCCCGGAGCAGGATACCGGCGTGCTGATGGGCGGTATTCAGGCGGATCAGAGCATTTCGTTCCAGGCAATGCGCGGCAAGCTGCAGGACTTTATGAAGATCATTCGGGAAGATAAAGCCGTGGATAACGTCACCGGCTTTACCGGCGGGTCGCGCGTGAACAGCGGGATGATGTTTATTACCCTTAAGCCGCGCGGCGAGCGCAACGAAACCGCCCAGCAGGTGATTGACCGCCTGCGGGTGAAGCTCGCCAAAGAGCCTGGCGCCAACCTGTTTTTGATGGCCGTTCAGGACATCCGCGTCGGCGGACGACAGGCGAACGCCAGCTACCAGTACACGTTGCTTTCTGACGACCTGGCCGCCCTGCGCGAGTGGGAGCCGAAGATCCGCAAGGCGCTGGCCGCCCTGCCCCAACTGGCGGACGTAAACTCCGATCAGCAGGACAACGGCGCCGAGATGGCCCTGACCTATGACCGCGAAACCATGTCGCGTCTGGGCATTAACGTTGAAGCCGCCAACAGCCTGCTGAACAACGCCTTCGGCCAGCGCGAGATTTCCACCATCTACCAGCCAATGAACCAGTACAAGGTGGTGATGGAGGTTGACCCGCGTTACACCCAGGACATCAGCGCCCTGGACAAAATGTTCGTCATCAACAACGACGGCAAGGCGATCCCGCTCTCGTACTTTGCCAGCTGGCAGCCCGCCAACGCGCCGCTATCGGTGAACCATCAGGGGCTGTCGGCAGCGTCGACCATCTCCTTTAACCTGCCCGCCGGTTCGTCGCTTTCGGAGGCCAGCGACGGGATCAACCGGGCGATGACGCAGCTTGGCGTACCGTCCACCGTGCGCGGCAGCTTTGCCGGCACCGCGCAGGTGTTCCAGGAGACGATGAACTCGCAGGTGATTTTGATTCTGGCCGCCATCGCCACGGTCTACATTGTGCTGGGCGTTCTGTATGAGAGCTACGTGCACCCGCTGACCATCCTCTCGACGCTGCCGTCGGCGGGCGTGGGGGCACTGCTGGCGCTGGAGCTGTTCGATGCGCCGTTCAGCCTCATCGCGCTTATCGGGATCATGCTGTTAATCGGTATTGTGAAGAAAAACGCCATCATGATGGTCGACTTCGCCCTGGACGCCCAGCGCAACGGCAACCTGTCGCCGGAAGAGGCCATCTTCCAGGCCTGCCTGCTGCGTTTTCGTCCGATCATGATGACCACCCTGGCGGCGCTGTTTGGCGCGCTGCCGCTGGTGATTTCCGGGGGCGACGGCTCGGAGCTGCGCCAGCCGCTGGGGATCACCATTGTCGGCGGGCTGGTGATGAGCCAGTTGCTGACGCTCTACACCACGCCGGTGGTCTATCTTTTCTTTGACCGCCTGCGGCTGCGCGTTGCACGTAAAAACAGAACCACGGTGACCGGGTAAATGACTGAGCTTCCCAGCAGCGTTCGCTGGCAATTATGGATTGTCGCCTTCGGCTTTTTTATGCAGTCGCTGGATACGACCATCGTTAACACCGCCCTCCCCTCGATGGCGAAAAGCCTGGGGGAGAGCCCGCTGCATATGCATATGGTGATTGTCTCCTACGTGCTGACGGTGGCCGTGATGCTGCCTGCCAGCGGCTGGCTGGCCGACAAAGTCGGCGTGCGGAACATCTTTTTCACCGCCATCGTGCTGTTTACCACCGGCTCGCTGTTTTGCGCCCAGGCCAATACCCTCAACCAGCTGGTGATGGCGCGCGTGCTGCAGGGTATCGGTGGGGCGATGATGGTCCCCGTCGGGCGGTTAACGGTGATGAAGATTGTTCCGCGCGAACAGTACATGGCGGCGATGACTTTTGTCACCCTGCCCGGCCAGGTGGGGCCGCTGCTGGGCCCGGCGCTGGGTGGCGTGCTGGTGGAGTACGCCTCCTGGCACTGGATTTTCTTAATCAACCTGCCGGTGGGCATCATCGGCGCGATTGCCACCCTGGCGCTGATGCCAAACTATAAAATGCAGACACGGCGCTTTGATTTCTTTGGCTTTATCCTGCTTGCCGCAGGCATGGCAACGCTCACCCTCGCCCTCGACGGGCAAAAAGGGCTGGGAATTTCGTCCCTGACGCTGGGTATCCTGGTCGCCCTCGGCCTCACCGCTGTTTTGGGGTACCTCTGGCACGCCAGAGGAAACGACAAGGCGCTGTTCAGCCTGACGCTGTTTAAAAACTCCACCTACCGTCTTGGCCTGTTCGGCAGCTTTGCCGGACGCGTCGGCAGCGGCATGCTGCCCTTTATGACGCCCGTTTTTCTGCAAATCGGCATGGGCTTTTCACCGTTTCACGCGGGCCTGATGATGATCCCGATGGTGCTCGGCAGCATGGGGATGAAGCGCATCGTGGTGCAGGTCGTCAACCGCTTTGGATATCGTCACGTGCTGGTGGCCGCCACGCTTGGCCTGGCGCTGGTCAGCCTGCTGTTTATGGCCGTGGCGCTGATGGGCTGGTACTACGTCCTGCCGCTGGTGCTGTTCTGCCAGGGGGTGATCAACTCCATGCGCTTTTCGTCGATGAATACCCTGACGTTGAAAGACCTGCCGGATGAGCTGGCGAGCAGCGGCAACAGCCTGTTGTCGATGATCATGCAGCTCTCCATGAGCGTCGGCGTGACTATCGCCGGTCTGCTGCTCGGCATGTACGGTCAGCACCACCTCAGCGTCGACACGCCGGTGGCGCATCAGGTCTTTTTATATACGTATCTCAGCATGGCGGTCATTATCGCCCTGCCCGCATTCATCTTCGCCCGAGTGCCGGATGATACCCGCAAGAACGTCGTGATTGGTCGCGGCAAAAGGAGTGGCTCATGAAATTCTGGCGTCCGGGGATTACCGGTAAGCTCTTTCTGGCGATTTTTGCCACCTGTATCGTTCTGCTGATTACCATGCACTGGGCGGTGCGGATCAGCTTCGAGCGCGGGTTTATTGATTACATCAAGCATGGCAATGAACAGCGTTTACAGGGCTTAAGCGATGCGCTGAGTGAACAGTACGCCCAGCACGGCAACTGGCGTTTTCTGCGCAATAACGACCGCTTTATTTTCCAGATCCTGCGTTCGCTGGAGCACGACACCGGTGACGACCGCCCGGGGCCGGGCATGCCGCCGCACGGCTGGCGTACCCAGTTCTGGGTGATCGACCAGGAGATGCGCCCTCTGGTTGGCCCGCGCGCGCCGATACCGCCGGACGGCACCCGCCGGGCGATTAAAGTGAATAACGCCACCGTCGGCTGGGTGATCGCCTCGCCGGTGGAGCGCCTGACGCGCAACACCGACATCAACTTTGACCGCCAGCAGCGCCGGACAAGCTGGCTGATTGTCGCCCTCTCCACCCTGCTCGCCGCGCTCGCCACCTTCCCGCTGGCGCGGGGTCTGCTCGCGCCGGTAAAACGGCTGGTGGAAGGTACGCACAAGCTGGCGGCCGGGGATTTCACTACCCGCGTCGACACCCGCAGCCAGGACGAACTGGGCAAGCTGGCGCAGGACTTTAACCAGCTCGCCAGCACCCTGGAAAAAAACCAGCAGATGCGCCGCGATTTTATGGCCGATATCTCCCACGAGCTGCGCACACCGCTGGCGGTGCTGCGCGGCGAGCTGGAGGCCATTCAGGACGGCGTGCGCCAGTTTACGCCTGAATCGGTGGCCTCCCTGCAGGCGGAAGTGGGCACGCTCACCAAACTGGTGGATGACCTCCACCAGCTCTCCATGTCCGATGAAGGGGCGCTGGCTTACCAGAAGGCACCCGTCGACGTGATCAACGTGCTTGAAGTCGCCAGCGGCGCGTTCCGGGAACGGTTTGCCAGCCGCAACCTGAAGATTGATCTCTCCCTGCCGGACAGCGCGGTAGTGTTTGGCGACAAAGATCGCCTGATGCAGCTGTTCAACAACCTGCTGGAAAACAGCCTGCGCTATACCGACAGCGGCGGCGGGCTGCATATCTCCGGCAAACAGGAAAACGGACGCTTTGCTCTCACGTTCGCCGATTCCGCCCCCGGCGTGCAGGATGCGCAGCTGGAAAAACTGTTTGAGCGTTTTTATCGCACCGAAGGGTCCCGTAACCGCGCCAGCGGCGGCTCCGGGCTGGGGCTGGCGATTTGCGTTAACATCGTCGAGGCGCATAATGGGACGATCCGCGCCGCCCATTCGCCTTTTGGCGGGGTTAGCATTACAGTAGAGTTACCGCTGGAACGGGAGTTATCGAGAGAAGTATGACCGAGTTACCCATTGACGAAAACACACCGCGCATTTTGATCGTTGAAGACGAGCCCAAGCTCGGGCAGTTGCTGATCGACTATTTACGTGCGGCCAGCTACGCCCCGTCGCTGATTAGCCACGGCGACCAGGTGCTGCCGTACGTGCGCCAGACGCCGCCGGACCTGATCCTGCTGGATCTGATGCTGCCCGGTACCGATGGCCTGACCCTGTGCCGGGAAATTCGTCGCTTCTCCGACGTGCCGATCGTGATGGTAACCGCCAAAATTGAAGAGATCGACCGCCTGCTGGGGCTCGAAATTGGCGCGGACGATTACATTTGCAAACCTTACAGCCCGCGTGAAGTGGTCGCCCGCGTGAAAACCATTCTGCGCCGCTGTAAACCGCAGCGCGAGCTTCAGGTGCTGGACGCGCAAAGCCCGCTGATTGTGGATGAAAGCCGCTTCCAGGCGAGCTGGCGCAGCAAGCTGCTGGACCTCACGCCCGCCGAGTTCCGCCTGCTGAAAACCCTCTCCCACGAGCCGGGGAAAGTCTTCTCCCGCGAGCAGTTGCTGAACCGCCTGTATGACGATTACCGCGTCGTGACCGACCGCACCATCGACAGCCACATCAAAAACCTGCGCCGCAAGCTGGAGGCGCTGGACGCTGAACAGTCATTTATTCGTGCAGTGTATGGCGTGGGGTATCGCTGGGAAGCGGATGCGTGCCGGATAGTGTGACGTTTCACCTCTGAAACCCGCCGTCTGGCGGGTTTTTTCTTTTCTGGAATCCATCCAGGAATCAACCATACTCTTTTTACCGGTTCGCTTACTTATAACTGGTGCTGATAATTTTTACTTTCGCTCAAGGAGTTCCTATGTCTGGTTGGTTCGAATTAAGTAAAAGCAGTGATGGTCAGTTCAGGTTTGTGCTGAAAGCTGGAAACGGGGAGATAATCCTGACCAGCGAGCTTTACACCAGTAAAAGTGCCGCCGAAAACGGCATTGCTTCCGTACGCACGAACAGCCCTCAGGACGAGCGTTACGAAAAGAAAACAGCCTCGAACGGTAAGTTCCATTTCAATCTCAGGGCGGGTAATCACCAGGTGATTGGCAGCAGCCAGCTTTATGCGACGGAACAATCGCGTGATAAGGGTATCGCCTCCGTCAAAACGAACGGGTCATCCCAGACGGTAAAAGACAATACCTGACAGCAGGACGCGCGCCGGGAGAACGGTGACGCGACCCGGCGCTTTACCTCCCTGCCCCGCAGCGCTACAATGCCCGCCCTTAAAGTGGGGGATCTCCCCTTACCGCTGCACCGTGTGCACGCGGATCTGACCTGTCATCAGAACGAGAACAAACATGTTTAAACCGGAACTCCTTTCCCCGGCGGGAACGCTGCAAAATATGCGTTACGCTTTCGCCTATGGTGCCGACGCTGTCTACGCGGGCCAGCCGCGCTACTCGCTGCGCGTACGTAACAATGAATTCAACCACGAGAACCTGCAGCTCGGCATCAATGAAGCGCATGCCCTGGGCAAAAAATTCTACGTGGTGGTCAACATCGCGCCGCACAACGCCAAGCTCAAGACCTTCATCCGCGACCTGAAGCCGGTGGTGGAGATGGGGCCGGACGCGCTGATCATGTCGGATCCGGGTTTAATCATGCTGGTTCGGGAGAACTTCCCGGAGATGGATATTCACCTCTCCGTACAGGCTAACGCCGTAAACTGGGCGACGGTGAAATTCTGGAAGCAGATGGGGCTGACCCGCGTCATTCTCTCCCGCGAGCTCTCCCTGGAAGAGATCGAAGAGATCCGCACCCAGGTGCCGGATATGGAAATCGAAATCTTCGTTCACGGCGCGCTGTGCATGGCCTACTCCGGCCGCTGTCTGCTCTCCGGCTATATCAACAAGCGCGACCCGAACCAGGGGACCTGCACCAACGCCTGCCGCTGGGAATATAACGTCCAGGAAGGCAAAGAGGACGACATCGGCAATATCGTCCACAAGCATGAGCCGATCCCGGTGACTAACGTTGAGCCTACGCTGGGCATCGGCGCGCCCACCGACAGCGTATTTATGATTGAAGAAGCCAAACGTCCGGGCGAGTACATGACCGCCTTTGAAGACGAGCACGGCACTTACATCATGAACTCAAAAGATCTGCGCGCTGTCGCTCACGTCGAGCGGTTGACCCAGATGGGGGTGCACTCCCTGAAAATCGAAGGCCGCACCAAATCCTATTACTACTGCGCGCGCACCGCGCAGGTGTACCGCAAAGCCATCGACGATGCCGCCGCCGGTAAACCGTTCGATACCAGCCTGCTGGAGACCCTGGAAGGCCTGGCGCATCGCGGCTATACCGAAGGCTTCCTGCGCCGTCATACCCACGACGACTACCAGAACTACGAGCACGGCTACTCCGTATCCGAGCGCCAGCAGTTTGTCGGTGACTTCACCGGCGAGCGCAAAGGCGCGCTGGCGGCCGTGGCGGTGAAAAACAAGTTCACCAAAGGCGACAGCCTGGAGCTGATGACCCCGCAGGGCAACATGAACTTCACGCTGGAGCATCTGGAAAACGGTAAAGGCGAAGCGATTGACGTGGCGCCGGGGGACGGTCATACCGTCTGGCTGCCGGTGCCGGAAGAGGTGGAGCTGAAATTTGCGCTGCTGATGCGTAATTTCAACGGTGAAAGCACCCGAAACCCACACGGCAAATAGTTAATCGAGGAAATTTTTTCGCACTGGGATAATTCTTAGAATCGGATCACATACCGCTTCGTTCAATACGGGTATTATCCCCCCGCTGAAAAACATAACCCATAAATGCTAGCTGTACCAGGAACCACCTCCTTAGCCTGCGTAATCTCCCTTACGCGGGCTTATTTTTTGCCTTCTCTTTCCTCAATCCAGGCAATTAATTCGTCGATTTGCTTCTCTGAGAACACCGCTATCCCATGTTCTGAGAGCAGCGATGCCGCAACCCCCCTTCCCGCTTTATGTATGCCGCGAAACGATCCGTCGTAGATAAACTGACTGCCAAACGTTGGGCTGCCATCGGTTAATAATGCAGCGCTACACCCCGACGCCTGAGCAGCGCGTAGCGCGAGCCAGGCTGCGAGCTGATAATGCTCGGTCACATCCTGCCCGGTGTTTTCAATAATTCTGGCTTGCCCGCGCATCACGTCATTACCATCAGCTGACATAATCTCTGCCGGAGGACGAGGTACAGGCAGCCCGGCAGCAAGCTCAGGGCAGTGGATAACCAGACGTTGTTCCTGTTGCCAGCGAGCCAGTTGTTCGTTCATTCGGGATTTTTCACTACCGTTATAGCGGACTTTGAAGCCCATCAGGCAGGCGCTTACCAGTATTTTATTTATCATCGTTTTTCTGTGATTACATAATCTCATCGCTGAATTGTAACGCGCTTTCGTGCCTGTTTTGTTCCTTTCATCCTGTTCTTACCCGCTTTTTTCCTCTCTGCTATACACTCTTACTAACGCTAAAAAAGGGAGCAGCGAGGATGGCAACCTATCCAGACAGTTTATTGATTCTCAATGGCAAAAGTGCCGGCAATGATCTGTTGCGTCAGGCAATTACCGAATTACGTGAAGACGGTGCGCGAATTCACGTACGGGTGACATTCGAAAAAGGTGACGCAGCACGATACATCGATGAAGGCATTCGGCTGGGCGCCAAGACCATCATTTCCGGCGGAGGCGATGGCACCATCAATGAGATCGCCTCTGCACTGATCGACCTGCCGACAGCAGACCGCCCGGTGATGGGTATTTTACCGCTCGGCACCGCCAATGATTTTGCCACCAGCGCCTGGATCCCTGAGGAGTTAGCGAAGGCGCTCCAGCTGGCGATCCTCGGTAAAGCCACCGCCGTGGACATTGCTCAGGTGAATGACAAAACCTGCTTTATCAATATGGCGACGGGCGGGTTCGGTACGCGTATCACCAGCGAAACGCCGGAAAAACTGAAGGCGGCGCTGGGCGGCGTCTCTTACCTGATCCACGGTCTGATGCGCATGGATACCCTCAAGCCTGACCGCTGCGAAATTCGCGGCGAGGATTTTCAGTGGCAGGGTGACGCGCTGGTGATTGGTATTGGCAATGGCCGTCAGGCGGGCGGCGGGCAGCAGCTGTGCCCGGAGGCGCTGATTAATGACGGTCAGCTACAGCTGCGGATTTTCACGGGCGACGGCCTGCTGCCCGCGCTGTTTACCACGCTGACGCAGCCGGAAGAGAGTCCGAATATCATTGACGGGAAATCCGCATGGTTTGAGGTCAATGCCCCGCACGGGATGACGTTTAACCTCGACGGAGAGCCGTTAAGCGGAACACAGTTCCGCATTGAGGTGTTGCCCGGCGCGCTGCAGTGTCGGTTGCCGCCGGACTGTGTGCTTTTGCGCTGACGTTTCACATGGCGCGCGATGGTGCCCTCTCCCACCGGGCTGAAGGATCCCCACAAAATAATGCCTGCACAGACGACCCCCTCTCCCTTGAGGGAGAGGGCTGGGGTGAGGGGGGAACATACGACTGTGGAGGTAATTCTGTTCACTTTATGTTCCTTGCTACTCTGTAACGACATGACCGGTGAACGTGCCAGGGTGGCTCAATCGCCACCACCCTGGCGACCCGGGCTCCCGGCGGTAAATCGCCGCTTCGCGGTGCCCTCGGCTTATTCCTTCCGGCTTTTCGGGGACGGGCGGAGGTAACATCCCTGTAAAGCCCGCCCTCTCGGCGCATCCCTGCGCCTCGCCCCGGCCTGCAGGAAACGCCTCAGCGATTTACAGCCGGACCAGGGCGTCGCTGTAAGTCATTAATTTTCCTGTAGAAACATTCGTCGCTTTCGGTAAAAAAACTACTGGGGAACCCTCTCCCCACAGGGAAAGGGAGACGTCAGGCAATCGTGACTTTGCTGTCCAGATAGACATCCTGCACCGCATTGATCAGCTTCACGCCGTCGGCCATCGATTTCTTAAACGCCTTACGGCCCAGGATCAGCCCCATGCCGCCCGCGCGCTTGTTGATAACCGCCGTACGCACCGCGTCTGACAGGTCAGTATCCCCGCCCGCCGCGCCGCCGGAGTTAATCAGCCCGGCACGGCCCATGTAGCAGTTCGCCAGCTGGTAGCGCACCAGGTCTATCGGGTTATCGCTGGTCAGCTTGCTGTACACGCGGTCATCGGTGTAACCGAAGTTCACCGCTTTATACCCGCCGTTATTCTCGGCCATTTTCTGCTTCACAATATCCGCGCCGATGGTGGCCGCCAGGTGGTTCGCCTGACCGGTCAGGTCCGCAGACACATGATAATCCACGCCCTCTTTTTTGAACGCCGGGTTACGCAGGTAAGCCCACAGCACGGTCACCATGCCCAGCTCGTGCGCGCGCTCAAACGCCGCAGAGATCTCTTCAATCTGACGACGGGACTGTTCAGAGCCGAAATAGATCGTCGCCCCGACGGCGACCGCCCCCATATTGAACGCCTGCTCGACGCTGGCGTAGAGGGTTTGATCATACTCGGTGGGGTAGCTGAGCGTTTCATTGTGGTTGAGCTTCACGAGGAACGGAATGCGGTGCGCATAGCGACGCGCGACCGAGGCCAGCACGCCATAGGTAGACGCCACGCAGTTACAGCCCGCTTCAATCGCCAGCTCAACAATATTCTTCGGATCAAAATAGAGCGGATTCGCCGCGAAAGAGGCACCCGCCGAGTGCTCAACGCCCTGGTCTACCGGCAGAATAGAGAGATACCCGGTGCCACCGAGCCGCCCGGTGTTGTAGAGCGTCTGCATGTTTCGCAGCACGGCAGGCGGACGGTTGTTATCGACCATCACGCGGTCGACGTAGTCATGACCAGGCAGATAAAGCTGGTCGGCTGGAATGGTCATACAACGATGCTGTAAAAGGCTGTCGGCGTCTTTGCCAAGCAACTGCGCAATATCAGTCATGTGATACTCCCGTAAGTCCGACGTCGTGTCGGTGTGTGTTTATCCAGTCCCATTATTTCTGGGCAGACTAAGCCTGGTACCGACTTAACAGATTTTCCACCTTTTGCATTTTTTTTCAGCACAATCTGCTGGCTCGATTCGTGTACAACAAAACTGTTACATTGATCAAACAATCACCACAAAGGTATTTAAAAGGTATTATTGAATGGTATGTTAAAGGCGTACCCTCTGACATGCAGGATTAAACAATGAAAACGAAAGTCCAACTGTCATTCATGATGTTTGTTGAATGGTTTATCTGGGGAGCCTGGTTCGTACCGCTGTGGCTGTGGCTGAGCAAAAGCGGGTTTACCGCCGGGGAAATCGGCTGGTCTTACGCCTGTACCGCTATTGCCGCTATCCTCTCACCTATTCTTGTCGGCTCGCTGACTGACCGCTTCTTTGCCGCGCAGAAAGTATTGGCGGTGCTGATGTTTGCCGGCGCGATTCTGATGTACTTCGCCGCACAGCAAACCCAGTTCAGCACCTTCTTCCCGCTGCTGCTGGTTTACTCCCTGACCTACATGCCCACCATCGCGCTGACCAACAGTATTGCCTTCGCCAACGTGGACGACGTCGAGGCTGATTTCCCGCGCATCCGCGTGATGGGAACTATCGGCTGGATCGCCTCCGGGCTGGCGTGCGGCTTCCTGCCGCAGATGCTGGGCTACAGCGATATTTCCGATACCAATATTCCATTGCTGATGACCGCGGCCAGCTCCGCCCTGCTCGGGGTATTTGCCCTGTTCCTGCCAAACACGCCACCGAAAAGTACCGGCAAGCTGGATTTCAAAGTGATGCTGGGGCTGGATGCGCTGATCCTGCTGCGTGATAAAAACTTCCTGGTGTTCTTCTTCTGCTCGTTTCTGTTCGCCATGCCGCTGGCCTTCTACTACATCTTCGCCAATGGCTATCTCACCGAAGTGGGAATGAAAAACGCCACCGGCTGGATGACGCTCGGTCAGTTCTCTGAAATCTTCTTCATGCTGGCGCTGCCGTTCTTCACCAAACGCTTTGGTATTAAGAAGGTCTTGCTGCTGGGCTTGATCACCGCCGCTATCCGCTACGGATTCTTTGTTTACGGCGGCGCAGAACAGTATTTCACCTATGCCCTGCTGTTCCTCGGCATTCTGCTGCACGGGGTGAGCTACGACTTCTACTACGTCACCGCGTATATCTACGTGGATAAAAAAGCGCCGGTGCATATGCGCACTGCCGCGCAAGGCCTGATTACGCTCTGCTGTCAGGGGTTTGGTAGCCTGCTGGGCTACCGCCTCGGCGGCGTAATGATGGAAAAAATGTTCGCATACAAAGAGCCGGTGAATGGGCTGACCTTCAACTGGGCCGGAATGTGGACATTCGGCGGGATCATGATTGCTGTGATTGCCGTGCTGTTTATGCTGTTTTTCCGCGAATCGGACACTGAGATCACCGCAATTGAGGTGGTGGATGGCGATTCTGCGCTGACACAAGGGGAAGTTAAATGAAACAAGAACGTGTTCTCGGTGCCCTCTATGGGCAGGCGTTAGGGGATGCGATGGGCATGCCGTCGGAGCTGTGGCCGCGAAAGCGCGTCAAAGCGCACTTCGGCTGGATAGACCGCTTCTTACCCGGCCCGGCGGAGAATAACGCGGCCTGCTATTTTAAGCGCGCGGAGTTCACCGACGATACCTCAATGGCGCTGTGCCTGGCGGATGCGATCATTGAGTGCGAAGGGGAAATTAACGCGGATGTTATCGGCAAACATATTCTGCGCTGGGCGCTCGATTTCGACGCCTTTAACAAGAACGTGCTTGGCCCGACATCGAAAATCGCGCTTAACGCTATTCGTGACGGGAAACCGGTCAGCGAGCTGGAAAACAACGGTGTCACCAACGGGGCGGCGATGCGTGCCTCCCCGCTGGGCTGCCTGCTTCCGGCGACGCGGCTGGAACACTTTGTCGCGCAGGTGGCGCTGGCCTCCAGCCCGACCCATAAATCTGACCTCGCCATCGCCGGGGCCGTGGTGATTGCCTGGGCGGTTTCGCGCGCCATCGACGGTGAGCGCTGGCAGAACATCGTCGATGCCCTGCCCGGCATTGCCCGCTACGCACAGGAGGCGAAAACCACTACCTTCAGCGCCTCGCTGGCAGCTCGTATTGAACTGGCGCTTAAGACCGTGCGGGAAGCCCACGGCATCGACTCCGCCAGCGAGCAGGTTTACCAGCTTATTGGTGCGGGCACCAGCACCATTGAGTCCGTTCCGGCGGCCATCGCGATGGTCGAACTGGCAGGAACCGATCCGAACCGCTGCGCGGTGCTATGCGCCAACCTGGGCGGGGACACCGACACCATTGGCGCAATGGCGACAGCCATCTGCGGGGCGCTCCACGGCGTGCAGGCCATTGACCCGGCGCTTAAAGCCGAGCTCGACGCCGTCAATCAGCTTGATTTCAGCCATTACTGCGAAAAACTGCTGCACTACCGGGAGCAAAGGGAGGGGGTATGAGTTCATTTGCCCAACGCCTGGAAACCCTGCACGCCACGCGCCCGGTGACGGTACTGGGCGCGGCGGTGATTGACGTCATCGCCGACGCCTGGGCCCTGCCCTGGCGCGGGTGTGATATCGAGTTAAAACAGCAGGGGGTAAATATTGGCGGCTGCGCGCTGAATACCGCCATCGCCCTGAAGCGGCTCGGCATTTCGGCGCAAAACGCCCTGCCTGTCGGCCACGGCGTGTGGGCGGATATTATTCGTAACGCGATGGCGAAGCAGGATCTGCACAGCGCCGTGGAGGCCGAAACCGGCGACAACGGCTGGTGTCTGGCGCTGGTGGAGCCTGACGGCGAGCGCACCTTTATGTCCTTTAGCGGCGTGGAGAACCAGTGGCAACAGCGCTGGCTGGATGCGCTTCACGTTCCGCAAAACAGCCTGGTCTATTTGTCCGGCTACCAGTTGGCCTCGCCGTGCGGCGAGCTGCTGACGAGCTGGCTGGAAGGGTTGCGGGACGTGACGGCGTTTATCGATTTCGGCCCACGCATTGCGGATATCCCTGACGCGCTAATGGCACGGATTATGGCCTGCAGGCCAATCGTCTCGCTTAATCGCCAGGAAGCGGAGATCGCTGCTGAAAGACTGGGTATGGAGGCTGAAAACCTGGGTGAGGTATGGCAGGAACGCTTCGGCGCCGCGCTGATTGTGCGCCATGATAAAGACGGTGCTACGTGGTATGACGGTAACGCCTCAGGTGTTGTTCCGGCGTTTCCCGCCACGGTGGTGGACACCATTGGCGCAGGCGACAGCCATGCGGGCGGCACGCTTGCGGGGCTGGCGGCGGGATGGTCGCTGGCGGACGCAGTGCAGCTCGGCAATGCGGTCGCCGCGTGGGTGGTCAGCCACCGTGGCGGTGATTGCGCCCCAACGCGCGAGACGCTACTCCTCGCACACAAAGACGTATAGATCGCTGCGACAGTAGCTGATGCTGTACTCAATCGGCCGGTGCTGCTGATCGAGCGCAACCTGCTTGATCACCAGCACCGGTATTTTTTCATCCATCTTGATGTGCGCCTGAAACTCGCTGTCCGGCATGCGGGCGCTAACGCGCGAGCGGGTACGCTGCGGGAAAATATTCTGGCTGCGGAAGTAATCGTAGAGCGAAATACCGATCGCATCCGGGTCGGGAATTAACCCAACCGGCACCCAGGACTCCTCAATCGAGACGGCGTCCTCGTCAACGTAGCGAATACGTTTGAGCAGGAATACCTCGCTCTCAGGGGGGATGGAAAGGTGATTCGCCACCTCTTCCGGACACTTCACCACCCGCTTGTTGACCCACAACGTGTTCGGCTTTTGACCGCGCAGCACCACCTGCTGGGAAAAACCGCGCGCCTCTTTCAGGGAATATTCGAAGATATTGTTAATTTGCGTGCCATAGCCGCGGGCGCGCGTCACCACGCCCTCTTCCTCCAGCGCCTGCATCGCTTTACGCACGGTAATACGCGACACGCCGGTTAACTGACTCAGATCGCGCTCGCCGGGCAAAATATTGCCATGCTCCAGCACCCCGCTGCGCACCGCGTTTTTTACCGTTTCGGCAAACTTCAGGTACAGCGGCGTGTTATCGGGCGCGGCGATCCGTTCATTCAGTTGAGCGATTAACCGGGTATGCGCTTGTTCCATCTCTGTTTTTCTCAGGCGTGATGTGTTCTGCCAGTATAAGGCCTACCACCATGCATGAAAATGGTGAACCGGCCCAATACCGTGACCCACTTCCAGAGTATCGGCTTTTGCCAGTGCGGCGGAGAGCCAGGCTTTCGCTTCCTGCACCGTATCGGCCCAGTTTTCATACCGTGGACGCAACGCCGCCAGCGCGGCCGAGAGCGTACAGCCCGTGCCATGGGTATTTTTGGTTTGCACGCGCGGGGCGGTGAAACGCACTTCGCCTTCGCGGGTGAAGAGCCAGTCCGGACTTTCCGCGTCATCCAGATGGCCGCCCTTCATCAGTACCGCCCCGCAGCCCATCGCCAGCAGGGCATTCCCCTGCTCTTTCATCTCACGTTCGTTCTGCGCGTGCGGCGCGTCTAACAGCGCGGCAGCTTCAGGCAGATTAGGGGTAATGAGCGCCACCTGCGGCAGCAGCTTTTTGCGCAGCGTCTCCACAGCGGAAGTTGAGAGCAGCGGGTCACCACTTTTTGCCAGCATGACGGTATCCAGCACCACGTTTTGCACCTGATAACGCTTAAGCCGTTCCGCCACCGCTTCAACAATGTCCGTCTCGGCCAGCATGCCGATTTTGGTGGTATCGATGCGCACGTCGCTGAACACCGAATCCAGCTGCGCAGCGACAAAATCAGGCTCGATACGGTAGACCGACTGCACCCCTCGCGTGTTTTGCGCCACCAGCGCGGTTATCACCGAGCAGCCGTACGCGCCAAGAGCCGAAAATGTTTTCAGGTCAGCCTGAATGCCTGCGCCGCCGCTGGGATCGGTGCCGGCAATGGTCAGGGCGTTAATCCGTTTCATGCCTGTCCCTCCAGCGTGTAGAGCGCATCCAGGAACGCGCTGGCAAAACTGCCCGGGCCACGAGAGTGCGCAACGGCAATCGTTCCGGCTCGCTTCATCCAGCCGCAGGCGGCAGCGACGTTATCCAGCCTGTCGCCCGGCAGCGAGCAGCTCGCTGCCACAACGGCAGAGAGTGCACATCCGGTGCCCACCACGCGCGTCATCAGCGGGTCACCACCCGTGACCGTGCGGGTTCGTTGTCCGTCGGTGATGTAATCCACTTCACCGGTGACGACCACAATGGCGTTGGTCTGGCGGGCCAGCGCCTGGGCAGCTGGCACCGCGCTGGCAGCGGTATCGGTCGTATCAACGCCACGTCCACCCGTGCTCATCCCGGCAAGGGCCAGGATTTCGGAGGCATTGCCGCGAATGGCCGCCGGTTTCAGGGCAAGAATTTGATGGCAAAAACGGGTGCGGAACGCCAGGGCGCCCACCGCCACCGGGTCCAGCGTCCAGGGTTTGCCTGCCGCCACTGCACTTTCAATCGCCCGGCGCATCGACTGGGCGCGGGGCGTGGTGAGGGTACCGACGTTAATCAGCAGCGCATCGGCCATCCCGGCAAACTGCTCGGCCTCTTCGGCCTCGATCACCATCGCGGGGGATGCGCCAAGCGCCAGCAAAACGTTGGCGGTAAAGGTTTGTACGACATCGTTGGTCATACAGTGCGTAAGCGGGGAACGGGTTCGGAAGTGGTGTAAAACGTGTAAATCGAGCAGGTCAGGCTGCATGGTTTCGCTCCTGCCTTGCGTGAAGAAGCGATGACCGGGAAGGCATCTGACTTCCCTACGCTGGCATTATCCAGATCAGGTAATACGGGTATTTCTCAGCCTTCGACGAAGAAGGGCACCCCGAGTCATTTGGTAAGCATTAGCTTACATTTTGCCAGATTAGGGGAAGTTGCTTGCTCAAGCAAGCGCGCCCTTTCGGTTATCGCTTCTTCACGCTGTACCTCGGTTTGTACCCCACTCTAAATACGAAAAAAGGCGCCATTAAGCTCCTTTGTTACATTAGTCATGATGTCAAAGCATATCCTGTTGCCCCTGACCGTATAGAACGTAAAATGACCAGGCACATTCAGGAAAGGAGGCTTTATGGATATCGCGCTGCTCAACAGAGGATGGAACAGAACCTGGTCAAATACCATGGTAAATCTGGAAGCCCGGAAACTCGTCGAAACAGCAAACCGGCTGTCAGCATTCTATTTGCAAGATGGGATAACACGTATCAAGTTTGTCGAAGAGATAAAACTGGTCGTAGAAAAGGAGTTCGAGACAGCACGGCGAGCAAAAACAGACGAAGAATGCATTGTATGCATCAAAAATCTGCGTGCTGAAACAGACAATCTGCTTGAACAAGAGCGTCTGTTAAGAACTAAGTCCGCACAGGTTTACGCGAAGGTCGAGTTTGTTAAGGAAAATAATAAAATCGTCGGATACATGATTTCGGCTATTCACATCGTTGTCTCTGGAATGGCAATTGCTGGTGGTGCGTTGATGGTCGCTACAATGACACCTTTAGGTATGCTTGCTGGAGCTATCCTTGTTACAGATGGCATTAACGGTTTGTCAAAAGAAATTATTCCAGGGATATATGGAAAACAATACAAAACAGAGGGATTTGTGGCTGATGGCACTATGGAAGCAGCCCAGTTTATGGGTTTCAAGCCTGAAACAGGACTTGCGATTTATAACGCCATTACGTTAACTGCAAGTGTATATAGCATCTTTGGATTAGCCAGAAAACCCGAAGCATGGAGGCTATTTAAATGGATGCCCCGAGATTTCTATCGCAAGGTCGATACGATGAGCCGCCAAAAATTAACAATGAAAATAGTAGGTTATGGACTTAAGGCCAAAGTAATATTTGACCTGCTTTCTACTGACACAGCGAGCCATTAGCCTCTGAATTTTCTCCAGAACCGCCAGGATTTGTAAGAAAGGACTGGCGGCTGAATAAATGCAACGATGACAATTGCGATCAGAATTGATATCCCACCACCCACGACAGTTTCTTTCGTAGAAAACAATACTAAAATGATAAAAACCATCAGACATGCCGATGTTATCCATAAAACAACTCTGAATCGATTAGCCAGATCCTGAATCGCTTCCCCCAGGGTTCCGCCGTAGCTTTCAACGTTGTTTTTTATCTTCTGCAAATCCGAAGGTGTAAACCCTGAACGTAACAACGCCTCATCAGTCACTTTCATATCGTATCGTCCTTTAACTCTCAAAAGTTGTTTCCCCAATCACTGATTGTGCAAGCAATCATACTGATGAGTGTTATCGCAATCCAGCCGAAACTTTCCGCAGACTCTATCCCCCTTTCTTATCGTCTGGGTGGTGTCCAGGCGTTTCGACCATGTGAGGGTTAACGCTCACATGATGTTTGTACAATTTATCAGATTTTAGACAATACACGCCTTGCTGAGTTGCACCAAACCTCGCATTCGACGGTGCGCCGACAGCTCCATCAGCCGGATGGCAAAATACTATTAAAGCAGGCGCTTATATATCGGTAAATCGCAGAAAACAGCGTAACCGGGGCTTAACCCCAGGTGCCAGAATTTTCGAATTATCGCACCTGAAACAGAATAATTATGGAGAGACTTGATACCGTGCATAGGCTGTGAATGAGGGCGATCATGCCCCCTCTTCTAAACATTTCATTGTTTATAACAATCCTCTTACTCATTTATAGCAATTTATGTCAGATACATTTTTAATTTAATTTTCAACATAAATATTTTTATCGGGCATCCAATGTTACCAGAGTCTCCCAGACAAAACTTTCATTCAAAAGAAAAGCAGCATTCAATAATAAAACAAATCGTAAATTCTATAAATTTGAATTAACTATTTTGTCGATTTCTCAGGTTTCTTGATCAAAACACTTAAGACAACCTTATCTATTGGCATTTAATACTTTTTTCACCGCCCCATTCTACAAATTAACTATATGATTGAATTTATTGACAATATCATCTAAAGCAATGCCGTGAAGCGGATGAACAATTAATGTGATTTATGATTTAGATCAATAATCATAATTACACATTCAAAGATAGTTACTACACGTTACGAAATAAGTTGCCAAACTAAAACCACACCATTGAACGTGAATTAATACAGATATAACAAGAGGTTGTATCTTCCCGCCAGGATAGCGCCCAAACTTTATTCCGTATTTGTATTTATGATGAGAGCTTTGAAATGAAAAAATCTATTATTGCTGTTTTTGTGTTTGGTGTTTCATCTGCTGCAATGGCAATACAGCATAATCCTGTTAATCCACAATATAATGTTACCTATAATACGAATTTTGGTAACAGCTACATAAACGCTAAAAACAACCAGTCAGCGTGGAATTCTGCTCCTTATGCGGTTCCTGTTAAACCGCAGTCGATCCCTGCTCCGGTTCCAACGCTAATTCAGCTGACACCACCCAAGCCAGTTTTGCCTCCCCAGCAAACACCCACCCCGCTTGTCGCCCCACAGCCTGTTCTGCCACTACAGAAAACGCCGGTTGTTCCGCCAAAGCCGCAGTCTTATAACGTTCCGGGAAAAATCCCTGCATTACAAACTCACTTAATGTACACCCCCTCTGTACCGCCAAAAGCGATTATTCTGGCTCCGGTGCAACCGCTGATTAGCCGTAATGATCCCATCGGGGTTCAGGGTGATATTCAGAAACTAACAATCACGGTAGTCGATACCCAAACTCCGGTAGGCCCGACAACACTCCCTGCTCCAGCTACGGCTAAAACATCTATTGCGACTGCACCTCAGCGCATACTGACTATTAATGGAATTAACGGGAAAGATGGCGCTACCGGAAAAACAGGCCCACAAGGTGTGGCAGGTAAAGCAGGGCGTGATGGAATCACCACCACCATTACAAAAAGTATCGTGGATAAATCAACCCTCGCGAAAGTTGATTCAACTATCAATCACGTTAAATCACTTAGTGCACAAACTACAGCACAGGCTAAAGATCTGAAAGCGGCTCAACAGGTGTTTGCGCAGACACAAGCTAACACTCACTCTCAATTCAAAAACCTGAAAGATGAAGTTGATGGCAATAAAAAAGAAGCGCGTGGTGGCGTAGCCTCTGCTGTTGCAATTGCTTCCATGCCCCAGGTTGAAAAAGATCAGGCTGTAATGTTCTCTGCGGGTGCCGGTGAATTTAGAGGGGAGGAAGCGGTCAGTGTCGGTGCTTCCTTCCATGCGGGTCGCGCGGTTGTGAAAGCGGGTATGAGTGATTCAACGAATAATGATTTCGCAATGGGTGTCGGTGTCGGCATCGGATTTTAAATAATAGTTTTTCATTCAGCGCCTTCTGTTGAAGGCGCTTTATAACTGTAATTTATGAGGTAATAATAATGAAAAAGTTAATGATGGTAGCTGCCGTAATGTCTCTTGCTGCATGTTCTTCACCCGCTCAACGTATGGCTGAGTGTGAAGCGCAAGGTGTCAGTAAAGACGCATGTTATGTCGCGGAGCAAAACCGCACGACAGCAATTAACGCTGCGGCTGAAAAACAGGCACTTGAAAACGCGGCTCAACTTGCACAATCAGCACACAAGCACCTGCCAAAAGGCTGTACACAATTGCAGGACGCGAACGGTGAATGTAATGTGAAGCCAGCTAAACAGAGCAGCAGCGTTAAACAACTTACCAGTGAAGCAGATCACGTTATGAACCAGCCAATCTCTGATGCTGCAGAATACCTTCTCTCTAAAGGCTGGAAACCAAACAATGGTACGTGGAGCAAAGGCGGCTACTATCTTCAATTGGTTGTAGAAAATGAGAAAGTCATGAACGCTCAACTCTCTAAAGATTAAAAATAATCATCATTTAAGAATCTATATTTAAGTCGCCCCATCAAGATGGGGCAGTATTTTAAATTAAGCTGACCTGATGCCCGTCGCCACCAGGTCAGTGTTTACTCCAGTTGCCAGGCCCCGCCATGGATGAGTGATGCTCCCCCCGTCCAGGCAAACAGCGCCAGATCACGGCAATCTTCATCAGGATAAATACGGCTGCTGAGGCACGCTTCTCCCTCATTAACAAACACTTCAACGGAAGATCTGTCAAAGAACAGGCGCAGATTAAGCATATTATTCAGATTGAGCGCGACGCTACGTGTGCCACACAGGCCATACTTCGGATAGTGTCGCTCCAGCACCAGGCGCTGCATCTGTGCATCAACATAGACGCGTAGCCCGGCACCAAGACGAATGCCGTAGTGTTCCGCAGTGCTGTTTGCGCAATCCCATTGCAGATTGACCTCCAGCGCGTCGCAGCGTTCCACCAGCGCTATCTGCTGATTGGTCAGCGTACTCACCGGCCAGGGGAACCACGCTCCCCGGAGGCTTTCGACCTCTCTGGCCGGCCGCATTTGCAGACGATTATCCGCGCTCAGCGTCAGTTCGCGCGGTAACGAGAGCATGCCTGCCCAGCCATCCTCCTGTTCCGGCAGCGGAGATTCCCACATATCCAGCCAGCCGATAACGATGCGGCGCCCATCAGGCGTCAGGAAACTTTGTGGCGCATAGAAGTCATGCCCGCGATCCATCTCCACAAACTCACCTTCACGCACAAAAGGCTGCCCGGGCTGCCAGTCGCCCACCAGATAGCCGCTCTGGAAAAGATTGCGATTTTCGAATCCTTCGGCAGCCACCCCCTGAGGTGAAAACATCAGCACGCGTTTACCGTTGAGGGTGAAAAAGTCCGGGCATTCCCACATATAGCCCATCTCTTTTTCGGCTACCGCAAGCACGCCCATATCCTGCCACTCGCGCAGATCGACAGAACGATATACACGCACCTGACCCGTCTCGCCGTCGCGCGCGCCAACAACCATGTACCAGCTATCTCCTTCACGCCACACTTTTGGGTCGCGGAAATGATGCAGGCCAGGCGGCGTATCAACGATCATTCCCTGCCGGTCAAAATGAATGCCGTCACGGCTGGTCGCCAGGCACTGCACCTGGTAGAGATTCGCTTCGTCATCAGGATCGCCGTGGAATTTGTGGCCGGTGTAAATCAGCGCCAGCGTATCGCCATCCACCACCGCCGAACCGGAAAAACAGCCATCCTTGTCTTCAGGTCCTTCCGGTGCCAGCGCAACGGGAAGATGTTCCCAGTGAACTAAATCTTTGCTGCGCGCATGGCCCCAGTGCATCGGGCCCCACTGGGTCGAATAGGGATGATGCTGATAAAAAGCGTGATACCAGCCGTCAAACCAGACCAGGCCATTTGGGTCGTTCATCCAGCCAGCGCGGGCTGCCAGGTGGTAACGCGGATACCAGCGCAGGTTAAGCGCTTCGCGTCTGGACTGAAGTTCCTGCTCTGCTTTTGTAATGGAATACGTCATTTCTCTACTCTTTCGATCAGATGGTGGAAGGTTGCGGCATGAGCGGGTCAGAAGAGGACTTACCCGAGCGCAACAGGAAAATGGAGATAAACGTGGTGCTGAACACTAACAGCCCCATAATGAGATAGGACTGGGCAAAGCCGTATTTCTCATAGCTGTAGCCCGCCAGCGGCGACAGGACCGAGGCAATCACCGAGCTTGTACAAGCAAAGCCCACCAGATAGAGGGTGGAAGAGAGCCGCTTATCAAAGTGTAAACTGTTGTATTTAAAGATAGAGACCAGCAAAACGGGCAGTTCAACCGCGTGCAATAGCTTAGTAATGGAGATAAGTACCGGCCCCTCAACCAGCCCCGACGCCACCATACGCATTGCCATCACCATTCCGGCGAAAATCAGACCATTCTTCGCGCCAAGGCGATTCACCAGCCATGGTGCGCAGAACATGCCCGCCGCCTCAAGGAAAACCTGGAAGGAGTTGAGATAGCCGTACATGGCGTTTCCTTCCTGTAACGTCGGGAACTGGGAGGAGAAATAGACCGGGAACTGCTGGTCGTAAACGCCATAAATACAGGTGCCGATAACGAAAAACACCAGCGCCCAGAACCGCGGCAGCGTCAGCAGGCGCAATGCATCTTCCAGGGTGACCTTACCGCCGGATACCGCTTCCTGCATGGCGTGTGGGGCGGAAGAGACCCTGAGTCGCGCCAGCAAAGCAAAAAACGCCAGCCCTGCGCAACTCGCGACAGCGAAGTTCAGCTTCGGATTAAGGTTAAACAGGAGCCCCGCGAAAAAGGTTGCTACCGCCCAGCCAAGCGATCCCCACATCCTCGCCTTGCCGAACTCAAACTGGCTCTGGCGGGCCACTCGCTCGGTATAGGACTCCAGTACCCCTATCCCGCCGTTAAACGTCAGGCCGATATAAATCCCGCCAAAAATACTGCCGAGTAAAACGTTAATCTGCAGCAGATAACCAAACAGCAGGAAGGCAGGACCAGAAAGAATGAGCAGGCTGGTCAGAAACCAGAGCAGGTTTTTGCGCAGGCCAAGTTTGTCCTGAATGAAGCCGTAGCAGATTTGCGCGCATAGCGCGGAGACAGAAAGCACGGCATAGATGACTCCCGTATCGCCTGCCTTTAGCCCCACCTCCTGGTGGAGCCAGATGGAAAGCAGCGAGCCGGAGGATGACCACGTGACAAAAAAGAAAAACAGCAATGCGCTTAATAAAGGGTAGCTGTGAGAGTGATGCGTTTTCATCATGACATTCTCATGTTGGAGTAATGACGCAATGGTAACGTTAACATTTATCCTTTCTCATGCGGTTCGGCTGAAATTTAAGATGTTAATCACGAAAGTTAACGTTAACATTAAAGGAATGAGATCGCGATCAAATATTCATCACTGAGGTCAGCATGGCCTGGCCTGTGCATCACCCTTCCTTTTACATCAGCGACTTAGTTGTATACCCTTTCACACAGAGCATTAACGGAGTAAGAAAATGGCATCCCTTAAGGACGTCGCAAAGCTGGCTAACGTATCGCTGATGACCGTCTCACGCGCGCTTAACAACCCGGAGCGCCTTAAGCCGGAAACGCTGGCGCGCGTACAGCAGGCTATCGAGCAGACCAGCTACGTACCCGATCTTTCCGCCAAGAAAATACGCGGCGCGCATGCCTCGCCGAAAACCATCGGCGTGCTGGCGCTCGATACGGTGACGACACCTTTCTCGGTGGAGATTACGCTTTCCATTGAAGAGACGGCCCGGATGCACGGCTGGAACAGCTTCGTCATGAATATGTTTACCGATGACAACCCGGATGCGATCGTCGATCTGCTGCTCTCCCACCGCCCGGACGGGATTATTTACACCACAATGGGATTACGTCAGGTTCCTCTCCCTGCAAAACTGCTTACCCTTCCCTGCGTGCTGGCCAACTGCGAAAGTGTCGGTGAACAGGTCGCCAGCTATATCCCTGATGATGAACAGGGGCAGTACGCCGCCGTGCAGGCGTTACTCGCCGAGGGCTACCGGCAGCCTCTCTGCCTGCATTTACCCGCGGACCATCTGGCCACAACCCGGCGCCGTCAGGGGCTGGAACGTGCGTGTCGTGAAGCGGGGCTCGACCCGGACACCCTGGAACATAGCTACATGGCGTCGGGGGACGAGCACTATCGTGACATTCCGTCAGTGCTGCTGGCGCGCATTCAGAATGGCATTCCCCTGTTCGACTCCGTTATCTGCGGTAACGATCGTATCGCATTGATGGTGTACCAGACCCTGCTGGCGCAAGGGCTTCGCATCCCTGAAGATATCGCGGTTATCGGCTATGACAATATGGTGGGCATTGGAGAGCTCTTTCTCCCCCCGCTTTCAACCGTTCAGCTGCCGCATTATGAAATTGGTCGCCTGAGTGCCCTGCATATTATTAACGGCGAAACCCACCGGGAAACCCTGCGTGTTGAAAGTCCATTTTTGATGCGGAATTCCGTTGCGCATCCATCATGACCACCGCTTTTTGCCCCTGTTGCCGAAATAAGCGTGTTAAGTTCGCGGATGGCACGATTTGTCACACTCTTTTTTATGATTTTGCCGCCAGAACGTTAAGTATGTAACCACCTGTTTTTATTTGCCATAAACTGCAATTTTCCGCCTGAAAACGGGGATATTCCTCCCCCTGTGCGCCGTGTCACAAAACAGTAAACAAATTAACCATTGAGCCCCGTGGCAAAAGGCTCTATATTGGCGGCGTTTTTTTCAGGCCCCCCATCTGTTTTTTAACTTTTTATTCAATCGTGGCTCATAACGAAGCGGCGGTTGTAGGAGTGATATGATGACGGATAAAGTCCGTATTGACACCGTAGATGCCCACAAAAGCAACGAAACCTATCTGGCCCGTCAGGCCGAGTTTGAATCTAACGTCAGGAGTTATCCGCGCAAACTGCCTTTAGCGATCACTAAAGCAGAAGGCGTGTGGGTAACCGATGCAGACAATAAAGAATACCTTGACTGTTTAGCAGGCGCAGGCACCCTTGCGCTTGGCCATAACCACCCTGATGTGCTGAAAAGCATCCAAAATGTCATTACCAGCGGCTTGCCGTTACATACTCTGGATCTGACTACGCCTCTGAAAGACGCGTTTTCCGAATACCTGCTCTCTCTGCTGCCTGGTCAGGGCGAAGAGTACTGCCTGCAGTTCACCGGTCCATCCGGTGCTGACGCTGTGGAAGCAGCGCTGAAGCTGGCGAAAAAAGTGACCGGCCGTAGCGGTATCATCAGCTTCTCTGGTGGTTACCACGGCATGACCCACGGCGCGCTGTCCGTGACCGGCAACCTGTCCCCGAAAGAAGCGGTAGACGGTATGATGCCAGAAGTGCAGTTCATGCCTTACCCGCACGAGTACCGTTGCCCGCTGGGTATCGGTGGTGAAGCGGGCGTGAAAGCGCTGACTTACTACTTCGAAAACCTGATCAACGACGTTGAGAGCGGCGTGCGCAAACCTGCTGCCGTCATTCTGGAAGCGGTTCAGGGCGAAGGCGGCGTGAACCCGGCGCCGGCTGAGTGGCTGCAGCGCATCCGTAAAGTGACTCAGGAACACGGCATTCTGCTGATCCTCGACGAAGTTCAGGCGGGCTTTGCCCGTACCGGTAAATTCTTCGCCTTCGAACACGCTGGCATTGAGCCAGACATCATCGTGATGTCTAAAGCTGTTGGTGGCGGTCTGCCGCTGGCCGTGCTCGGTATCAAAAAGCAGTTCGATGCATGGGCCCCAGGTCACCACACCGGTACCTTCCGCGGCAACCAGCTGGCGATGGCAACCGGTCTGACGACGCTAAAAATCCTGAAAGACCAGAACATCGCAGGCAAAGTGGCTGCACAGGGCGAATGGCTGAAAGGCCAGCTGAAAGAGATGGCGAAACGTTATCCGGTTATCGGTCACGTTCGCGGTCTGGGCATGATGATCGGTATCGAGATCGTTAAGCCACACGAAGCCGCTGACCACATGGGTTGCTTCCCGGGCGACGGCGAGCTGTCTGCACTGATTCAGAAGAAGTGCTTCGAAGCCGGTCTGATTCTGGAGCGTGGCGGTCGTAACGGTATCGTTCTGCGTCTGCTGCCATCTCTGCTGATCAGCGATGAAGAGCTGAAAGTCTTCCTGGATAAATTCGAGCAGGCCCTGCTTGCTGCGGGCGTTCGCCCGGCGTAACCGGAGTTGTTGATTACGATGTCTGATTCAAACCCAATTTTGTTCTCCTCTGCGCAGAGCATTGAAGCTTACCAGCAGGCGATTGAACAAAGCACTCAGGCTGTGATGCAGTGGCTGAAGCAGCCTGAGATGTATCAGGGCAAAACGGTCGCGGAACTGCGCGACCGCATTAAGCTGGATTTCAACCCGAAAGGGCTGGGCAACGAAGCGGCGATTGAACGCGCCGTGGAGTTCTTCCTGAAAGACAGCCTGTCCGTTCATCACCCGCAGTGCGTGGCGCACCTGCACTGCCCAAGCCTGGTCGTTAGCCAGGCGGCGGAAGTGCTGATCAACGCCACCAACCAGAGCATGGACTCCTGGGATCAAAGCCCGTCCGCAACCATCATCGAGATCAAACTGATCGAATGGCTGCGTACCCGCGTGGGTTATCAGGCTGGCGACGCCGGTGTCTTCACCAGCGGCGGCACCCAGAGCAACCTGATGGGCCTGATGCTGGCCCGTGATGCGTTCTTCGCGCGTCAGGGTCACTCCGTTCAGCAGGACGGTTTAACAGGCGATCTGCGTAAAATCCGCGTGCTGTGCTCCGAAAACGCGCACTTCTCCGTGCAGAAAAACATGGCGCTGATGGGTCTGGGTTACCAGTCCGTGGTGCAGGTGAAAACGGATGAATTCTCCCGTATGGATCTGACCGATCTGGCGGCGAAAATTGAACAGTGCAACGCGAACGGCGAACAGATTCTGGCGATTGTCGCGACAGCAGGTACCACCGATGCCGGTGCAATCGACCCGCTGCGTGCCATTGCCGAGCTGGCGGCGAAGCAGAACATCTGGGTACACGTTGATGCGGCCTGGGGCGGCGCGCTGCTGATGTCTGAGCAGTATCGTCACTACCTGGACGGCATTGAGCTGGTGGATTCAGTGACCCTGGACTTCCACAAGCAGTTCTTCCAGACCATCAGCTGCGGCGCGTTCCTGCTGAAAGAAGCGCGCCACTATGAGCTGATGCGCTATCAGGCGGCTTACCTGAACTCTGAGTTCGACGAAGAAGCCGGCGTGCCTAACCTGGTGTCCAAATCGCTGCAGACCACGCGCCGTTTCGACGCGCTGAAGCTGTGGATGAGCCTGGAAGCGCTGGGTCAGGAGCAGTACGCGGCGATCATCGATCACGGCGTGACGCTGGCACAGCAGGTTGCGGCTTACGTGAAAGAGCAGCCTGCTCTGGAACTGGTAATGCAGCCACAGCTGGCAAGCGTGCTGTTCCGCTTCCGTGGCCAGGTGCAGGCCGATGATGCAGGTATCGCCCTGTTGAACCAGAAAATTGGTGATGCGCTGCTGGAATCCGGCCGTGCAAACGTCGGCGTGACCGAGCATAACGGCGTGACCTGCCTGAAGCTGACGCTGCTGAACCCAACTGTGACGCTGGAGGATATCAAAATCCTGCTGTCGCTGGTTGAGCGCACCGCGCAGGAAGTTCTGGCGAAGTAATACCCCGCCCCTCTTCTGCGGAAGAGGGGTTTATTTTTATATCCCTGCCCACCACATTCTGATTTTTAATCCCCAGTAGCTCGTCCAGCCCGTCGTGGTACTGACGACGTTCCCCTTCGATACAATGACCAGCGTCGGCGTCACGCTTACCTGCCATTCCTGCGACAGCGCACCGTTTTCATCATTTATCACCGGCATTTTCAGCTGTTTCTTGTCAACCCAGCGTGCAAGCTTAGCGTTATCACCGGAGCGCATGGCGATACTCACCACGTTCCCGCCCTCTTCTGCCAGCTGATTCACCGCGGGCGTCGTGAAACGGCAGATGCTGCACCAGGTGGCCCAGACGTAAATCAGCAGTGGGCGCTCGTGGCTGAGCGCCGCGATATCGTGCGTTTTCCCGTCGATGCTCTGCATTGGGGCTGCGCTAAACGTGGCGGGTAAGGTCGGTTTTCGATACTGATCCACGCCCCACACCACGGCCAGCGTCAGCACAACAAGTATGATCCCTTCCCGCGCCCAGCGGCGCAGTCGGCTCAATTTACGGTTATCCATTGTGACCTCTTGATTTAACAGAGGTCATCTTAGCGGGCTGCACGCCATCACGCTGTAAAGAAGTGTCGCTTTACTTCGTTCGTAGAGTGTCGACCATCAGCGTAAAGCAGGATTCAATGAGCGGAGGAAGCGCCTGCGGGGCACGCATCAGCGCCACCGTGCGGAACAGTGCCGGCTGCTGAAGATGAACCACCTTAAGCCGGGGATCCTGCAAATGGGTGGTATAAAGCTGCGGCAATATCGCCACGGCCAGTTTCGAACGCACCAGGCCGTACAGCGTCTCAATATAGTCCACCTGATAACGCGTCTGCAGCGAAAGACGATGACTTTCGGCAAGCGCACTGACCAGCCGCTGGATGTTGCCTTTGGAGAAGACGGCAATATCCCGACCCACCAGCTGTTTCCAGGGCACGTGTGCCGACGCGCCCAGCGGATCGTCGCAATGGAATACCGCCACAAACGGATCTTCCTGCAGCGGGAACACGTTAAGCTGGTCGGGAACCGAGCTGTCCAGCGCCCCGATACCGAAATCAATCTGCCCTTTCAGCAGTTGCGCCACCAGCGCGTCATTGGTTTGATCGTGAAACTCCACCCGAAGGCGTGGAAAGGCCTGCGCAAGCGTCTGCGGCAGCAGCGGAAACAGCAGCGAGCTGACGGAAGGCACCAGACCGATACGCACCGTGCCGTCACCGCCGGCCTGCACAATCTGCTGCATATCATCAAATGCCAGCTGCGCTACGCTGAGTACCCGCTGGGCGTGGGGCAAAATAGCGTGACCCAACTCGGTCAGCGTAACCGCCGACGCGGTACGATTGACCAGTTTGCCGCCGAGTACCGTTTCGATTTGCCGCAGAGCGCTGCTGAGCGCAGGCTGGCTAATGGCCAGTTTACTGGCGGTATCCGTAAAATGACGCAGTTGCGCCAGCGTGACAAAATACTGTAGCTGCCGAAGGGAGAGCGCAGGCAAGCGCTGCCAGGGTTCCGTCATCATTCTCCATTACACCCGTCACAGAATAACCCGGGGTTATCGGGCGATAAATTTTATCAGCTGGGCAAACGTTTGCCGGGTGCATAGAGTAACGTCAATATTTCAATGCTGGAACTGTTAATTGCATGACTGCCGAAACCCGACGCCGCGCCGTTCAGGCCGCACGAGGCGAAACGCCCTTTGACCTGCTGCTTACCCATACCCGAATTGTCGATATGGCAACCGGTGAGATCCGCGAGGCGGATGTGGGGATCGTCGGCTCGCTTATCGCCAGCGTCCATCCACGCGGCAGCCGCAGTGATGCGCTTGAAACGCACGACCTGAAAAACCAGTTCCTCTCTCCGGGCCTCATGGATACGCACGTGCACCTTGAAAGCTCGCATCTGCTGCCCGCACGCTACGCGGAGATCGTGCTGGCGCAGGGCACCACAGCTGTCTTCTGGGATCCGCACGAGCTGGCGAACGTGCTCGGCATTGAGGGCGTCCGCTTTGCGATTGCGGCCAGCCGCAGCCTGCCGCTGCAGGTGATGGTCGCAGCGCCCTCGAGCGTGCCTTCCACGCCGGGGCTGGAGATGTCCGGCGCAGAATTTGCGGGCGAAGAGATGAATACCCTGCTCGGCTGGCCAGAAGTGCGCGGCGTGGCGGAGGTGATGGACATGCACGGGGTGCTGAACGGCAGCCAGCGTATGCTGGAGATCCTGCAGGCCGGGCTGGAAAGCGGAAAGCTGATTGAAGGCCATGCGCGCGGTCTCAGCGGCGCCGATTTACAGGCGTATCTGGCGGCGGGCGTCACCTCTGACCATGAGCTCACCTCCGCCGACGATGCGCTGGAAAAATTGCGCGCCGGGCTGACGCTGGAGATCCGCGGCTCGCATCCCTACCTGCTGCCCGAGATTGTCAGCGCCCTGAAAACGCTGCCGCACCTCTCGTCGCAAATCACGGTCTGCACCGATGACGTTCCCCCTGACGTGCTGCTGGAAAAAGGCGGTATTATCGCCCTGCTCAACCTGCTGATTGAACACGGTCTTCCGGCGACGGACGCGCTGCGGTTTGCCACGCTGAACGCCTCCCTGCGTCTTCAGCGCAACGATCTCGGACTGATTGCCGCCGGAAGACGCGCAGACCTGGTGGTGTTTGACTCTCTGGAAAAACTGACGGCTCGCCGGGTGTATGTCGCCGGGAAGTGCATTGCCCGTGACGGCGCGATGATTGAGCCGATCGTCGATACACCGCTGGCGCTACCGCGAGATACCGTGCGCCTGTCGCCCCTGGCCGCCAGTGACTTTTACCTGCACATCGACAACGCGAACCACGGTGTGGCGCGCCTGCGCCATATCAGCGGCGCACGTTTTACCCGCTGGGGCGAAACTGACGCCCGGGTGCGTGACGGACGCGTTGAAATACCGGCAGGCTTTAGCCTGATCTGGGTTCAGCACCGCCACGCGCGCCATGCGGCAACGCCGCAAATCGCTCTGCTGGAAGGCTGGGGAGAGCTGCGGGGAGCAATCGCCACCACTTACTCCCACGATTCACATAATCTGGTGGTGCTGGGGCGCGATCCCCATGACATGGCGCTGGCCGCCAACACGCTGATCGAGAGCGGCGGTGGGATGGCGCTGGTCCAAAACGGTAGCGTCATCGCGCATGTTGCGATGCCGATCGCGGGCATGCTGTCGGAACTTCCCCCGGCTGAGCTAGCCCGTCAGTTTCGCACGCTGCGTGAACGCAGCAGCCAGATTGCCGACTGGGAGCCGCCGTACCGGGTCTTTAAAGCCATTGAAGGAACCTGCCTTGCGTGTAACGCCGGGCCGCATCTGACCGATCTTGGAATGACGGATGGCAGCACGCGCCAGATTGTTAATCCGCTGATTTCTTACCGGGAAACCCCGGACACCACACAATAATATCGAAGGAGAGCCGGATAATGGCCGACAACACCGTTAATTCGCCAGCACCAGGGAGCTGGCTTGAACGTCGTTTTGCACTGCATACGCGTGGCAGTACCGTGCGTACCGAGTGTCTGGCGGGTCTCACTGGTTTTCTCGCCGCCGCCTATTTGCTGGTGGTCATCCCGGGCCTGCTGGCCGTAGGCGGGATGGACAAAGGCGCGGCGACGACCGGCACCATTTTAGTGTTTGTGGCCGGAACGCTGCTGATGGCCTTTTACGCTAACCTGCCGTTTATTGTCGGGCCGGGCATTGGTGGCTCGGTGCTGGTCGGCGTGACGCTGGCGGGAAGTGAGGGCATCGGCTGGGAAATCGGTCTTGGCATTGCCTGCTGGTCGGGGATTTTGTTCTTTCTTCTTACCCGCTTTGGCCTGCGGGAAGTGGTCACCCGCTCCGTACCGCAGTCCATCAAACTTGGGCTGACGGCCTCTATCGGCCTGTTTGTCGCGGTATTAGGCTTTCGCAATGCCGGGCTGGTGCTGGCCAACGCCAAAACAAATGCGCTGATGCTGGGGGATTTTCTCTCACCCGGTGCGCTGGTGGCGCTCGCTGGCCTGTTCCTGGCCATTGCCCTGCAGGCGCGCCGTATTCCGGGTGCTATCTTGTGGGCCATTTTGTTCGCCACCCTCGTGGGCATCCCGATGGGGGTCACGCGGCTTCCGGCAAGCTTCATCGATATGCCCCATTCGCTCACGCCGGTGCTGGGCCATATCGACATGCTGGGTGCCCTGAATATTGCCTTCCTGCCCTTCCTGTTCGTCTTCTTCGCCTCGGAGTTTTTCTCCACCATGGGTACCACGCTGGCGGTGGGAGGAGAAGCCGGGCTGCTGGATGACGAGGGTAATATGGTCAATATCAATCGCCCGTTTATGGTGGACTCTATTGCCGCGGCGTTAGGTCCGTGGGTCGGCATCCCTGCCGCCACGGCGCTGATTGAATCCTCTGCGGCCGCGGAAGCGGGTGGGAAAACCGGCATCACAGCGCTGGCCGCCGCGTTCATGTTTCTGCTGATGCTGCTGTTTACCCCCGTTGCGCTGATGATCCCGAAAGAAGCCACTGCGCCTGCCCTGATCCTGATCGGTCTGAACATGTTCAGCGGACTACGTAAGGTGGATCTGGCGAATTTCACCGACGGGCTGCCGGTACTGATGATGGTAATGATTACGCTCATCGCCAACAGCTTCGGGACAGGTATTGCAGGGGGATTGCTGTTTTACATTGTCATTAAAGCGATTGCGGGAAAATGGCGAGACATCCCTGTCGGACTTTGGATCCTCGCCATCCCGCTGGTCTATTATTTTGCCACGCTGGTGAAGCATTAATCCTTGCGCTGTCGCCGGGCCGGGCTTTGGCCATACTCATAATGGTCATAGCCCGCACGGTAATACTGCGTGGCCGATTTAATCACGTCGTTCAGCACGGTACCGCCGATGCGCGCGCCCGTTTGTTGCAGACGCTTGATGCTGTTCTCCATCTCTTTCAGGCGGGTCTTGCCAAAGCGGGCAACCAGCAGCGAGGTGCCCGCCACCCGAACGGCCACTGCGGCGTCGGTCACGGCCAGTACCGGCGGTGTGTCGAGGATCACCAGGTCATACTGTTCATTCGCCCAGGCCATTACCGCCCTGAAGCGTTCGCTCATCAGCAGTTCGGAGGGGTGTGATGGAACCGGCCCGCAGGTCAGCACATCAATATTGCCTTGCTCATAGTGCTGAATCGCCTCCTGACAGGCGCACTGTTCTTCAAGTACGCAGGAAAGTCCGGTGTGGTTTTTCAAACCAAATACGTTGTGGACGTATCCCTCGCGCATATCCGCATCGATAAATAACACCCTGAGCCCGGCCTGCGCCTCAATCGCGGCCAGCGAGGTGCTGACCAGCGTTTTTCCGCAGTCCTGGGTGGGTCCTGAAATCATGACGATGCGGTTAGCGGCATCCTGCAACGTGAAATGCAGGCTGGTACGCAGCCCCCGCACGGCCTCGACAAAAATATCGGCGGGCCGGTCAACCGGCAGAAAAGGCACATCGTTAATCCTGTGCCTCCAGCGCGAACCCAATACGCGTTTGCGGCGCAGATTCGTTTTTTTCCACAACCACATCGAACGCGGTAAGGTCGCCATCACCTGGACGCCGAACCCTTCCAGTTGCTCAGAGGTATTGATACCCCGTCTGAATGCAATACGAAGCAAAACAAGGCCCACAGAGCACATCAGCCCCAACAGCGTGCCCGACACCATAATCAGCGTCTTTTTCGGTTTAATAGGATCGGGTTGCGTCACCGCGCTGTCGATAATTCGCACGTTCCCGATGGCGCTGGAGCGTGAAATATTCAGTTCCTGCTGACGGGTAAGCAGCTGCAGGTAGATGGTGCGGCCTGACTCCACATCCCGGCTGAGGCGCAAAATGTCCTGCTGAGTGGAGGGCATGGCGGCAACACGCTGATTCAGGTGGATCTTCTCCTGCTCAAGAATGTGACGTTTTTCACGCAATGCGCGGTAGTTCGGATGCTCTTTCTTAAACAGCTGAGAGATCTCTGCCTCACGAAACGTCAGCTCGTTGAGCTGGTTTTCGATATTTACAATCTGTTCAAGCACCGATTTCGCTTCGAGAGAGAGATCGACCGAATCACGCTGTTTGCGATATTGATTCAGCCGCTCTTCGGCCTGATCCAGTTCGCTTCGGATTTTAGGTAACTGCTGCTGCAAAAACGCAAGACTTCGGGAATCCTGCGCTTCCTGGCGGTTAATATTTTGCTGCAGATAGTTGTTGGCAATCCGGTCAAGCACATGGGCAATCCGCTCCGGGTCGCTGCCGGTGAGCGTTAGCGTCAGCACCCCGCTCTGTTTTGCCGATTCAACCACGGAAAGCTGGGTGCTCAGGGCATTAATGGCCTCCAGACGGGTACTGCTTTGCAGCGTAAATTCGGTGCCCGGCGGGGCATCAAGGTTCACCACCAGCAGGGATACCCCCTCTTTTTCCAGCGCTTTTCCCTCTCTGCCCTCAGCAGAAAAGTTGTCGCCCTCCAGCCGATATACGCCCTTTTCCAGCACCGTGAGGAGAAGTGTGCGTGGCTTCCCTTCGACAGGTGAAAGCTGCAGCCAGCCCAGGGTTAGCGTGGCGGGTTTATGGCCCTGCAACCGCGCCCACAGACGTCCCCGCTGCGTCACGTTCTGCGTTAAGCCTAATTCATCAACGGTGGCCCCGAGGATCATGCGCGATTTAAGCAGCAGAATTTCAGGTTCAACATCGGGAGAGAGCTCATTACTGAACTGTCTTAAATTTTTGAGCAGGCTGTTATCCTGTTTTCCTTCCACCTGGATTAAGGCATCTGCGCGATAAACAGGCGTCGCCAGAAAGGCGTATAGCCCCGCCAGGACGGTGAACACGAAGGTCACTGAGAGAATAAGTACACGATGATCGAGCATCTCGCTGAGGAGACGAAGGAGATCAATTTCCTGATTTTCGGGTGCCGCTGCACCGTAACTGTCTGTTGTATAAGACGACATTAATGCTTCATTCCTTTTTGACTCAACCGATGAGCCCATTCCTGACTGGCTTTTCCTAACAGCCCGAAAACATAGTCAAATGCTTCACGACTCTTGCGATAGGGATCGGGGATCTCCTGCTGCTCCAGCCATTGCCCAAAGAGCAGCGATTTGCCGCGCAGTTCCGGGGCCATAGCAGAGATAAAACGCAGATGGGCGGGTTCCATCACCAGAATAAGATCCGACTCCCGCATCAGCTGTTGGGTCAGCTTACGTGCGCGATGCCCCTCCAGTGAGATCCCATGACGCCAGGCCACGTCCTGAGCGCTGAGATCCGCCGGGCTTCCCTCCAGGCCGAATATGCCTGCCGAGGTGATCCGTTTTCCCGGGAGCTGCTGGCGTAACAGCCGCTCGCCAATCGGCGAGCGGCAAATATTGCCCGTGCAGACCACTAAGATGGAATCAAACATTATTGCGGCCACGACCTGAGGTAGCGGACCGTTTCGGTCAGGTCATGCACACCTGAGATGGTCGGCACAAGCTGAGCGATCACGCGGTTCCAGCGTGACAGCGGCGCCGTGGTGACATAGACAATATCGTAGGGTTCAAGCTGGAATTCGGTCCCCAGCACCATCGCAGAGGCATCCTGCGCATTAAGCTGGTAAATACGGGCTATTTTTCCCGCGTCATTGCCTTTAGCCATGGAACGAATGACAAAAATGCCCGTCGCATCGGCCATGTCCTGATTCAATCCCCCCGCATTGCTCAGCGCTTCCGCCAGGGTCATGCCGCTTCTGTCCATCTTGAGCGTGCTCTGCTTGACAACTTCGCCCATCACAAACACTTTCAGGGCGTCGTTACGCGGAACAAACAGGATATCGCCCGGATAGAGCAGCTTATTTTGCGTCAGGTCACCATGCTGCATCAGCGCATACAAGGAGAGAGGAGAATCCTTTCCCTCGTGAGTGAGCACCACATTGCGCCAGTCAGCGTCGGCAGAGAGTCCCCCCGCTGCGTTGACGGCATCCATCACCGTCAGGGGGATATTGGTGATGGGCTGCTGACCAGATTTGACCACTTCTCCGGTGACGTAGGCTTTTTGTGAACGGAAGGCGGCCACGCTGACGTCCACCTGCGGGCTTTCGATCACGCTATTCAGGCGGGCGGCGATCTCCTCCCTCACTTCAGAGACCGTTTTGCCTGCCACCGGCAGTTTTCCGACATAGGGATAAAAGAGCGTGCCGTCCGCATTCACCCAGTTACCGGTGTCACTGGCACTGCGATACTGCCCGGCTGGTGTTGTCAGTTCCGGGTGATCCCAGACGGTCACGGTTAAAATATCCCCGGCGCCGATGCGGTACTCCCACTTCCTGACCTGCTCATCCAGCTTAGGATTTGGCTGAGATTTCGCGACAGCAGGCCGCAATTTCTCAATCAGTGAAGGGGTAAGAGGATAAAGATCCACGCGCTTATCTAAATAATTACCCTCTTCATCCGACGCCATAATATTTTTCCCGGATGAACGTAATGTTTGCCCGGGAGAAAATATGCAGCCGGTCAACTGACTTATTGCCAGAAATATTACAGAGAATGCTATTGTGTTTTTCATTAAAATTAAAATATCACTGATGATCGCGCCAAACGCGTAACAGGCAATCCCTTTAAGAATCACCCAATATCATAACGCACTGTTTTCAAATAATTAAATGTAGAAATAAACATCATAAAATAGAGGAAAGAAACACCAGAATAACGTAAGACTGATAATTAAACCGGTTGCCTTTCATGAGTTTAAAACGCCTTCAAATAAAAAGCATGCCTTGTGACTCACATTCTTATGGCAAACTCACCTTTTCAGATTTCGTTAAAATAAATATTATTTCACTGAATTAATCCCACCAAATAACATTCACAAAAGTAATGTTATTAACCTTTGGCGCTACACAAAATCGTCCACTTTTGTTACATTTTTTTTCTAACAGCCCCTGCGGGGATACTTAAAATAGGCTCTCAGCAGGCTGAGAGTATCAGTAACGGTATAACTGGAGAAAAAATGGCTAAGCGTACATGGCTGCTTCTGGGTGTAGTAATGTCTCTTGCAAGTGCAGCGTCAGCAGCCCCGCAAACCGCGTCGGCGTCTGGCGGCATCAAAGCTTATGAAGAACAGGAGTTCATTGCTGATTTCACGAAGTTTAAAATTGGCGACACGGCGCCCGCGCAGTATCAAACCCCGGAATACACCATCAAACAATATCAACTGCGTAACCTTCCGGCACCGGATGCGGGTACCCACTGGACCTATATGGGTGAAAACTACGTCCTGATTGGCGATGCAGACGGTAAAATCTACAAAGCCTACAACGGAGATATCTTCTATCATCGCTGATACGATCCTGATTCGTCGCTGGCAGGAAAGCGACCGCCCTTTCCTGCGTACCCTCTTCCTCCACGCCCGGCGTGAAGCCTGGCCATGGCTGGACAGTACTGACTGGCAGCTCGAAGATTTTGACGCAGCAACGCGTGACGAAGCGATCTGGGTTGCCACTCAGAACGGCCATCGTCTGGGTTTTGCGTCAGTGTGGACGAACGATAATTTTCTGCACAACCTGTTTGTTGACCCGCAGTATCAAGGTCTTGGGGTCGGGCACGTGCTCCTGGAACATGTGCAGAAGACGTTCACCAGTACGGGGTCACTGAAGTGTCTGGTGAAGAATACGCGGGCTATCGCGTTCTACCAGCGGCACGGCTGGCACATTGAGGCAACGGGGGATTCTCCGGAGGGAGAGTACTACCTGATGCATTACCGTTTGCGTTAACGTCGGGTGGCGGCTTCGCCTTACCCGACCTACGTCATGGTGCTATTTGTAGGCCGGGTAAGCGAAGCGCCACCCGGCCATTCGCGCTGAGGAGTTACACCGCGCGGAACGCGATGTCGCCAGGGATGACTTCCCCCTGCCAGTAGAGCTGCGCGGCCACGCGCCCCGCCAGTTGACGATACATCTCTGCAAATTCACTGTCCGGACGGCTGACGACCGTCGGTTTCCCGCTGTCCAGATCTTCACGCAGAGTAATGTGCAGCGGCATCTGCCCCAGCAGTTGGGTGTGATACTTCGCGGCCAGTTTTTCTGCCCCACCGGTCCCGAAGATAGGCTCGTGGTGACCGCAGTTGCTGCAGATGTGCATGCTCATGTTCTCGACAATACCGAGCACCGGCACCTCCACTTTTTCAAACATCACGATGCCTTTTTTGGCGTCGATCAGCGCGATATCCTGCGGAGTCGTCACGACAACCGCGCCCGTGACCGGGATGTTTTGCGCCAGCGTCAGCTGAATATCACCGGTACCAGGCGGCATATCCAGCACCAGATAATCCAGATCCGGCCACATCGTCTCCTGCAGCATCTGCATCAACGCTTTGCTGGCCATTGGGCCACGCCAGACCATGGCGTTGTCGTCGGTGACCAGATAACCGATGGAGTTCGTGGCCAGACCGTGCGCCATAATTGGCGCCATGTGGGTGCCGTCCGGCGAGGTTGGACGCTGATTCTCTGCGCCCAGCATATTGGGAATGGACGGGCCGTAGATATCGGCATCCAGAATACCGACCTTTGCTCCTTCCGCCGCCAGCGCCAGTGCCAGGTTGACAGCCGTGGAGGATTTACCCACCCCGCCCTTACCCGAGCTGACCGCAATGATGTTTTTCACACCGTTAACGCCCGGCTGGTTTTTCACCCGCTTGAGGGTGGCGATGCTGTGGCTCAGCTTCCAGTCGATGGCTTTCGCGCCGGTAATGCGCAGCAGTTCAGCGCTGGTTTGCTCTTTAAGCGCGTCAAAGGCGCTGGTCCAGACGAAGGGCATCTGCAGTTCAATGTGCAGCGTGTCGTCCAGCCAGGCAACGTGATGTAACGCTTTCAGCGTAGTCAGATTGTGCTTCAGGGTTGGATGCTGAAAGTTAGCCAGCGTCCCGGCGACCATTGCTCGTAAGGCTTCCGGTGATTTGGCCTGGGATTGAGAACTCATCCCGACTCCTTTGTTCTTGTGAATAAGACCTTAGATGAACAAGTTTACCTGAAAGGCCGTGGTTTGTGCTTACTTAATATTGCCCCTTTTGGTAATATCAAAAACCCTTTTCACAGTTGAAAGAAGTAATGCCTACTATGACTCAAGTCGCGAAGAAAATTCTGGTAACGTGCGCACTGCCGTACGCCAACGGCTCAATCCACCTCGGCCACATGCTGGAGCATATCCAGGCTGATGTCTGGGTCCGTTACCAGCGAATGCGCGGCCACGAGGTTAACTTCATCTGTGCGGACGATGCCCACGGCACGCCGATCATGCTGAAAGCGCAGCAGCTGGGGATTTCCCCGGAGCAGATGATTGCCGAAATGAGTCAGGAGCATCAGACTGATTTTGCTGGCTTTGACATCAGCTATGACAACTATCACTCCACGCACAGCGACGAGAACCGCGAGCTGTCGGAGCTGATCTACACCCGTCTGAAAGAGAACGGTTTTATTAAAAACCGCACCATCTCTCAGCTGTACGATCCGGAAAAAGGCATGTTCCTGCCGGACCGTTTCGTCAAAGGCACCTGCCCGAAATGTAAATCCCCGGACCAGTACGGCGATAACTGCGAAGTGTGCGGCGCGACCTACAGCCCGACCGAGCTTATCGAGCCAAAATCCGTGGTTTCCGGCGCCACGCCTGAGATGCGTGACTCCGAGCACTTCTTCTTCGATCTGCCGTCCTTCAGCGAAATGCTGCAGGCGTGGACCCGCAGCGGCGCGCTTCAGGAGCAGGTGGCGAACAAGATGCAGGAGTGGTTCGAATCTGGTCTGCAGCAGTGGGATATCTCCCGCGATGCGCCATACTTCGGCTTTGAAATCCCGAACGCACCGGGCAAGTATTTCTACGTCTGGCTGGATGCGCCAATCGGCTATATGGGTTCCTTCAAGAACCTGTGCGACAAGCGTGGCGACACCGTCAGCTTCGACGAATACTGGAAGAAAGATTCCACGGCCGAGTTGTACCACTTCATCGGCAAAGACATCGTTTACTTCCACAGCCTGTTCTGGCCGGCCATGCTGGAAGGCAGCAACTTCCGCAAGCCAACCAATCTGTTCGTGCATGGCTACGTAACCGTCAACGGCGCGAAGATGTCCAAATCCCGCGGGACATTCATTAAAGCCAGCACCTGGCTGAACCACTTCGACGCGGACAGCCTGCGCTATTACTACACCGCGAAGCTCTCTTCGCGCATCGACGATATCGACCTTAACCTGGAAGATTTCGTGCAGCGCGTGAACGCGGACATCGTTAACAAGGTGGTGAACCTGGCGTCCCGTAACGCAGGATTTATCGCCAAACGCTTTGACGGCGTGCTTTCTGCCGAACTGGCCGATCCTGAGCTGTATAAAACCTTCACCGATGCCGCCGCTGCGATTGGCGAAGCCTGGGAAAGCCGTGAATTCGGTAAAGCGATTCGTGAAATCATGGCGCTGGCCGATGTTGCCAACCGCTATGTGGACGAGCAGGCTCCGTGGGTGGTCGCGAAACAGGAAGGCCGTGATGCCAATCTGCAGGCCATCTGCACCATGGGTCTGAACATGTTCCGCGTGCTGATGACCTGGCTGAAGCCGGTACTGCCGCAGCTGGCAGCCCGTGCCGAAGCATTCCTGAACACCGAACTGAGCTGGGATGCTATCCAGCAGCCGCTGCTCGGCCACAAGGTGAACACCTTCAAAGCGCTGTACAACCGCATTGAGATGAAACAGGTTGAAGCGCTGGTGGAAGCCTCTAAGGAAGAGGTGAAGGCGGCTGCGGCACCGGTAACCGGCCCGCTGGCTGACGATCCGATTCAGGACACCATCACTTTTGATGATTTCGCCAAAGTCGACCTGCGCGTGGCGCTGATTGAGAACGCGGAATTTGTGGAAGGCTCTGACAAACTGCTGCGCCTGACGCTGGATCTGGGCGGTGAGAAGCGCAACGTCTTCTCCGGCATCCGTTCAGCTTACCCGGATCCGCAGGTGCTGATTGGCCGTCAGACCGTGATGGTCGCCAACCTGGCGCCGCGTAAAATGCGCTTCGGCATCTCTGAGGGGATGGTGATGGCCGCAGGCCCTGGCGGGAAAGATATCTTCCTGTTAAGCCCTGACGAAGGCGCGAAGCCGGGTCAGCAGGTGAAATAACAAAAAAGCCGGATTATTATCCGGCTTTTTTGTTCTCCCTCTCCCTGTGGGAGAGGGCCGGGGTGAGGGCATCAGGCCGCACCCATTGCGCAATCACGCCTTCGGGTTATGCACCCTCTGAGTCAGCCCGCGCAGGAAATTACGCAGAAACTGGTCGCCGCACTCGCGGTAATTTTTATGGTCCGGGGCGCGCATCATGGCGGTCACTTCCGGCACGGAGACGCGGAATTTTTGCTCCGTCATGATCGCCACAATATCATCCGTTTTCAGCGAGAATGCGATGCGCAGTTTTTTGAGCACCGTATTGTTATTCACCCGACGCTCCAGCGCCAGCTCTGGCGCAGAGTCATCTTTGCCACGCTTATCGTAGATCAGACCATTCAGGAAACCCGACAGAATAATGTCAGGGCAGCGCACAAACCCCTCTTCGTCTTCTTTGGTCATCCAGGTGTCGAAACCGGCAGAGGTGGATTCCATGTCCGACAGCGCAAGAATGCGCACCATGTCGTTATTGTTCGCTTTCAGGGTGTAGCGCAGGCTACGAAGAATATCGTTACTTAGCATAGAGCCTTCGAATGTCGATGATGCAATGGCGCGCAGTGTAGCAGTTTTACAGCCCAATCGCCTCTTTCAAACTCTTCAGGTAGCGGCGGCTGACCGGGACGGTTTGCCCGGCACGCAGAACCAGCTCGGCCTGGCCGTTATCTTCCAGCCGGATCTCTTTCAGGTGCGCCATATTGACCAGATACTGACGATGGCAGCGAATCAGCGGCGTGCGGCTCTCCAGTGTGCGCAGCGTCAGTTCGGTGAACCCTTCGTTCCCTTCTGCGCTGGTGACAAATACGCCGCTCAGGCGGCTGCTGACAAACGCCACATCATCCATCTGCAAAAGATAAATCCGGCTGTGTCCGGTGCAGGGGATAAACTTTAGCGGCTGCTGGTTTTCCGGCAGCACGGTGACATCCTGCGCGGTGCGCTCCTGGCGTAAGCGCGTGAGCGTTTTTTCCAGACGCTTCTCTTCAATTGGCTTGAGTAGATAATCAAACGCGTGCTCCTCAAAGGCTTTGACGGCATATTCATCGAACGCCGTGAGAAACACGATGTAGGGACGATGCTCCGGGTCGAGCATGCCGACCATCTCCAGTCCGCTGATGCGGGGCATCTGAATATCGAGGAACAGCACATCCGGGCGCAGCTTGTGCACCGCGCCAATGGCCTCAATGGCGTTGGCACACTCTCCCACAATCTCTATATCCGGCTGCTCCTGCAGCAGAACGCGCAGGTTTTCCCGTGCCAGCGGCTCGTCATCCACAATCAGCACTCTTAACATGCGCTTTCCTCCAGCGGCAGTCGTACGGTAATACGGGTAAATCGGTCAGGCTCGCAGGCGACGGTAATGCCGCAGTCATCGCCAAAATGGGCGCGCAGGCGTTTATCCACCAGGCTCATCCCTAAACCGCCGGAGGCGGAAGGCTGATAAAGCCCGGCATTATCTTCAATGTCCAGCACCAGATGGTGATTGAACCGGCTGGCGGCGATGGTTATCTGCCCTGTTCCCAAAAGCTGAGACGTACCGTGTTTAATGGCGTTTTCCACGATAGGCTGCAGGGTAAACGCCGGGAGATGCTGGTACGCCAGCTCTTCCGGAACGGAGAGCGACACCTGCAGGCGCGACTGGAAACGCGCCTGCTCGATCTGCAGATAGGCATTAACGTGCTCAATCTCATCGGCGAGGGTCACGATCTCTGACGGCCGTTTCAGGTTTTTGCGGAAAAAGGTCGACAGAAACTGTACCAGCTGCGCGGCCTGATCGCTGTCGCGGCGGATCACCGCTTTGAGGGTGTTGAGCGCATTAAACAGGAAATGCGGGTTGACCTGGGCATGCAGCAGTTTAATTTCTGACTGGGTCAGCAGGGCCTTCTGCCGTTCATATTGCCCGGCGAGGATTTGCGCTGACAGCAGCTGGGCGATCCCCTCCCCCAGCGTGCGGTTGATCGAGCTGAACAGACGGTTTTTCGCCTCATACAGCTTGATGGTGCCCATCACCCGCTGATTTTCGCCGCGCAGCGGAATGACCAGGGTGGAACCGAGCTTGCACTGCGGATGCAGCGAACAGCGGTAAGGCACTTCGTTACCGTCGGCATACACCACCTCGCCGGTCTCAATGGCGCGCAACGTATAGGCTGAGGAGATGGGTTTACCCGGTAAATGGTGATCGTCCCCGGTGCCGGTAAAGGCCAGCAGCCGCTCGCGGTCGGTTATGGCCACCGCGCCGATGTCCAGCTCCTTGTAGAGCACCAGCGCCACCTTCATGCTGTTCTCTTCGTTAAACCCCTGGCGCAGGATACCTTCGGTCGAGGCCGCAACCTTGAGCGCCGTGGCGGAAAAGGCTGAGGTGTACTTCTCAAACATGGCGCGCTTGTCGAGGAGAATACGCATAAACAGCGCCGCGCCCACGGTGTTGGTGACCATCATCGGGGCGGCAATACTGCCGACCAGGTGCAGCGCATCGTCGAAGGGACGGGCAATCAGCAGAATGATCGCCATCTGCGCCATTTCAGCCACAAAGGTGATCGCCCCGGCGGTCAGGGGGCTAAATACTTTATCCGGCCGGCCGCGTTTAATCATGTAGCTGTGGACCAGGCCGCCGAGCAGCCCTTCCACGATCGTCGAGATCATACAGCTCAGGGCCGTCATCCCGCCCATGGAATAACGATGCAGCCCCCCGGTTAAACCAACGAGCCCCCCGACGACCGGACCGCCCAGCAGACCGCCCATCACCGCGCCGATAGCGCGCGTATTGGCAATAGAATCTTCGATATGGAGACCAAACCAGGTCCCCATAATGCAGAATATGGAAAATACGACATAGCAGAGGAATTTGTGCGGCAGGCGTACGGTGACTTGCATCAGCGGGATAAACAGGCGCGTTTTACTCATCAGCCACGCAATGACAAGAAACACGCACATCTGCTGAAGCAACAGCAGCACCAGATTAAACTCGTACATACTCAAAACCGCACACGCTAAAAACGCGTAACATACACGGGTACGGCTCAACTTTCTTTGAAGCATCCCAAAAAAGCGCAAAATCGTGTCCGTTATCACACCTTTTTCTGAATATCGCGCATGCTTCGCATTGTTTGTTCAAAAATCAATCAACTCTTCCTGGTTCGACAAACTGGGTCTACAGTTAAGCTGGGGACGCGTAAGCCAGGGGGCGAATATGGCGCTTTACACGATAGGTGAAGTGGCACTCCTTTGTGATATCAATCCCGTTACCCTACGGGCGTGGCAGCGACGGTATGGATTACTCAAACCGCAGAGAACGGACGGTGGGCACCGCCTGTTCAATGATGCCGATATCGACCGGATCCGTGAGATCAAAAGCTGGATCGACAACGGGGTGCAGGTCGGGAAAGTGAAGTCCCTCCTCAGCCACGACGACCCTGACACGCAACACCGCTGGCGCGAACAACAGGAAACCCTGTTGCGCCTCCTGCAGGCAGGCAACCTGCAGCGCCTGCGCGGATGGATCAAAGAGCAGGGTCGCGATTATCCGGCGCAGACGCTGATCACCCATCTGTTTATTCCCCTGCGTCGACGCCTGCAGTGTCAGCAGTCTACTTTGCAGGCACTGCTCAGTATGCTCGACGGCGTGCTGATCAACTACATTGCCGTTTGCCTTGCCTCAGCGAAGAACAAAGCCGGAAAAGATGCGCTGGTGGTCGGCTGGAACGTACACGACACCACCCGCCTGTGGCTGGAAGCGTGGATTGCGACCCAGAAGGGCTGGCGCGTGGATGTCCTGGCGCACTCTCTGGCGCAGCTCAGACCTGAGTTTTTCGACGGTCATACCCTGCTGGTCTGGTGTGGCGAAGTGCCGTCCGCCACCCAGCAACAGCTGCTGACACAATGGCGCGAGAGTGGTTACCCGGTTTATTCCCTTGGCCCGGATGAGCCATAACGGCATTTAATGGTTCATTAACAGCAGCGCTTCACCGTATAATTGTTCCGTTAACAACAGGAGCAGATGATGAAGGCAACCAAACTGGCCGTTATTACCCTTTTTGTCCTGATGGCTGTAAGCGGCATCGGCGGCGTGATGCTGGCAGGGTACTCGTTTATCGTTCGTGGCGGTGTCGGCTGAGGTACTGCGCCAGTCGCTCAAAAATGCGATCGACGACGATTGCCACCAGCGCGACCAGCACCGCCCCCTGCACAATATAGGCCGTATTAAACCCGCTTAAGCCGATAATAATTGGCGTTCCCAACGTACTGGCACCGACCGTAGAGGCGATGGTCGCCGTCCCGATGTTAACGATCACCGACGTGCGGATCCCGGCAATGATAACCGGTGCCGCAAGCGGCAGCTCAACCTTGCGCAGCCGCTGGCCGCGACTCATCCCCATTCCTTCCGCCACGCTCAGTACGGACGCAGGTACTGCCGCAAGGCCCGCCAGCGTGCCCTGCAGCACCGGCAATACGCCATACAGAATCAGCGCAATGATGGCAGGCTGCTGCCCAAAGCCCATCACCGGGACCGCTATCGCCAGCACCGCCACCGGGGGAAACGTCTGTCCTATGGCCGCAATGGTCTCCACCAGCGGACGAAACTCCCGACCCGCAGGCCGTGTCACCGCGATACCGGCACCGGTGCCCAGCACCACCGCAATGGCGCTTGAGAGTGCCACCAGCCAGAGATGCGCCAGGGCGAGATTAACAAAGCTCTCCTGCTGATACACCGGCCGCGGCAGCCCGGGGAACAGCGTACTAAACAGCGCCGCGCTGTGGGGCATCAGAAACAATAAGGCGACAAAAAGCGCTACCAGCCAGAGGAGCGGATCACGCAGAGCCTTCACGCGCCACCTCCCCTGCCAGCAGATCGCGAAAATGTAAGGTACCGCATGGCGCCCCCCGTGCATCCGAAACGGGTAATACCTCGCACTGGCGCGCGACAAACGCGGAGAGGGCATCCCTCAGGCTCATCTGCTCCTGTAATGGCTCGCCGCTCACCGGCATCTCTTCCCGACGCATATAGTCACTGACCGTCCGCAGGGAGAGCAGCCTGACACCCAACTCGCTGCGGCCAAAAAATTCGCGCACAAAATCGTTCTTCGGCCATGTTAATAGCTCAAGCGGCGAGCCCTGCTGCACCACCTCGCCATGATCCATCAGCACCAGATGGTCAGCCAGGCGCAGGGCTTCATCAATGTCGTGCGTCACAAGCACGATCGTGCGTCCGAGAATACGGTGAATGCGGGTCATCTCTGCCTGCAGCGCCCCGCGCGTCACCGGATCCAGCGCGCCAAAGGGTTCATCCATCAGCAGTACCTGCGGATTGGCCGCCAGCGCGCGCGCCACACCCACGCGCTGCTGCTGGCCCCCGGATAACTGATGCGGATAGCGGTCACGCAGCGCGGGCTCCAGCCCCAGCAGCGCCATCAGTTCATCAACCCGGTCGGCGATGTTAGCCCGCGACCATTTCTCCAGCTGTAGCACGGTGGCAATATTCTGCGCCACCGTCCAGTGCGGAAACAGGCCGATAGACTGAATGGCGTAGCCCATCCGGCGACGCAGCTCCAGCACCGGCAGGCTGCGGATCTCTTCCCCGGCAAAGCGGATCATCCCGCTGTCATGCTCAACCAGCCGGTTGATCATCTTCAGCGTGGTGGATTTTCCCGACCCGGAGGTGCCAATCAGCACCGAAAACGCCCCCTCGGCAAAATTCAGGTTCAGATGGCTCGCGGCCGGGCGGCCGGCAAAGGTTTTACTGACATCAAGAAATTCAATCATTGGCTCTTCTCCCGAGCAGCGCGAGCCATAAGGCAAACAGGGCGTCGACAACAACCGCCAGCGCAATCGTGGGTACCACACCCAACAGCACCAGATCCAGAGCACTGCTCAGCAGCCCCTGGAAGACCAGCGCACCAAATCCCCCCGCGCCAATCAGCGCCGCGATGACCGCCATACCAACGGTTTGTACCGCCACCACCCGCAGACTGCGCAGCAGCAGGGGCAGCGCCAGCGGCAGCTGGATCTTCCAGAAACACTGCCGCGCGCTCATCCCCATCGCATGGGCGCTTTCCAGCACATCCGGGGCGACCTGGCTTAAGCCCGCGACCACACCGCGCACCAGTGGCAACAGCGCATACAGCACCAGCGCAATCAGGGCAGGCGTTAACCCCGTTCCGGCGATGCCCAGCGTTCCCAGCGCGGGAAACGACTTCACCAGCCCGGCCAGCGGGGCAATCAGCAGACCAAACAGCGCGACGGAAGGGATGGTCTGGATAACGTTAAGCACGGCAAAAATACCGCCCTGACGTGAAGGATGGCGATAGCACCACATGCCCAGGGGTATCCCGAGCAGGAGCGCCGGAAAGAGCGTGCCGAAAAGAAGGGTCAGATGTTGTGCCAGGGCATCATCAAACACCTCCTGTCGGTTAGCGTACTCTTTTAACAGCGAAAGGTTGTTCAGCTCACCGCTGAAAAGCAGAAATAAGGGAATACACCATATCTGCGCATTAAGTACCCAGCGCCAGACGCTACTTGCGATGAGTCGACGAATGGCGTCGCTGCAGGCCAGCAGACACAGCGCCAGCCAGAGCCAGAGGCCGCTGCCCACCGTGGTTCTCGCCAGCGGACTTTCCGCCGACGTCATATGCGTTGCCGCCAGCCCGGCTCCCCAGAACAGGATGATAAACAGCCCTTCAGCGAGGAGCAGCGTCAGCCACTGCGCCGTGCGCCCCTGCCAGAGAGAAAGGATCACCCACGCGCCGAGCGCCGACGCCAGACACCACGGCGTGAACGACCAGATTTGCCAGAGCGCTTTTCCTTCTCCCGACATCAGGCGGTTAGGGGCAACATTCACAAACGGTAGTGCGACTGCCGCGATGGCCACGCAGGCCAACAGCAGCAGTACGCGGTTATGACATTTTATCGGCACAGCCCTTTCCCGTTACTTCACAAGCCCTTGTTGTTTCAGGAAGTCGGCGGCCACTTTTTTGGCATCCAGCCCCTCGACGGCAATGCTGGCATTCAGCTGCTGCAGCGTTTTTTCATCCAGCTTTTCGAAGACCGGTTTGAGCCATTCTGCAATGTCCGGGTACGCTTTCAGCACCGCCTCGCGCACCACCGGAGTTGGGGCGTAAATCGGCTGAACGCCTTTTGGATCGGTCAGGGTTTGCAGGCCGAGCGCCGCGACCGGGCCGTCGGTGCCGTAAGCCATTGCGGCGTTAACGCCGGAGGTTTGCTGCGCCGCAGCTTTGATGGTCACCGCGGTATCGCCGCCCGCCAGCGAGAGCAGCTGCGCCTGGTCAAGCTTGAAGTTATAGGCTTTTTCAAACGCGGGCAGCGCGTCAGGCCGCTCGATAAACTCCGCGGACGCCGCCAGCTTAAAGTCGCCCTTCTCTTTCAGGTAGCGGCTGAGATCCGCAAGCGTGGTCAGTTTACCTTTCTCCGCCACGTCCTTACGCACGGCGATAGTCCAGGTATTGTTAGCCGGGGCTGGCGTCAGCCAGACCAGTTTGTTCTGTTCCGCGTCGAGTTTTTTGACTTTTTCATACCCGGCGCTGGCGTTTTTCCATGCCGGATCGTTTTCATCTTTGAAGAAGAATGCCCCGTTGCCGGTGTATTCCGGGTAGATATCCAGTTCGCCGGAGGTAATCGCGCCGCGTACGACGGGCGTGGTACCGAGCTGGACTTTATTGACAGTTTTCACGCCGTGGCTTTCCAGCACCTGCAGAATAATATTGCCAAGCAGCGCGCCTTCGGTATCGATCTTTGAGCCCACTTTTACCGGCTCCGCCGCCTGTAGCGGCAGGCTTAGCGCTGCGAGTAGCGCCACAGAAGCTACCATCCCCGTTTTAATCGTCATTCCGCTGTCCTCATTTTTTTATCGCCTTTTTCAGAGGCTTGAGAGAAAAGCGTAGCTTAAAACGGCGGATTTACCCGGCAAAATGCCTTTTTAGCATAAGGTAAGACGCATCCCCCGGAAGTCGGGGGATGCAAAGGCAGGAAAGGTTACAGCAGCTCGAATTCGCCCTGGTTTACGCGGGCGGAATCCACGCCGATAAAGACATTAAACTTGCCCGGTTCCGCATCGTATTTCATCTGCTGGTTCCAGAACTTCAGCGCGTCCACGTCAATCGGGAAGCTGATGGTTTTGGTTTCGCCAGGTTTCAGAGTGACCTTCTCGAAGCCGCGCAGCTGTTTCACCGGACGGCTCATGGAGGCCGTGACATCCTGAACGTACATCTGGATCACCGTCGCCCCTTCGCGCTTGCCGGTGTTGGTCACGTCAACGCTGGCGGTGACCTTGCCGTCACGCTTCAGGGTTGGCGCCGACATTTTCACGTCAGAGACCTTGAAGGTGGTGTAGCTCAGACCGTAACCAAACGGATACAGCGGGCCGTTAGCTTCGTCGAAGTAACGGGAGGTGTACTTGTTCGGTTTGTCGGCATTGTAAGGACGGCCGGTGTTCAGGTGGCTGTAGTAAACCGGGATCTGCCCGACAGAGCGCGGGAAGGACATCGGCAGCTTGCCCGACGGGTTGTAATCGCCAAACAGCACGTCGGCGATGGCGTTACCGCCTTCGGTACCAGCGAACCAGGTTTCCAGAATGGCGTCAGCCTGCTGGTCCTCTTTCACCAGCGCCAGCGGACGACCATTCATCAGCACCAGCACCAGCGGCTTGCCGGTGGCTTTCAGGGCGGCGATCAGATCACGCTGGCTCTGCGGGATGGTGATGTCCGTTCGGCTGGAGGCTTCATGCGCCATCCCCTGCGCTTCGCCCACGACCGCAACAACAACGTCAGACTGCTTCGCGGTATTCACCGCCTCGTCAATCATCTCCTTCGGCGTGCGCGGATCGACCTTCACCGCTTCCTCATACTGGTTGAGGAAGGTCACGATGTCTTTATCGTTGGTGACGTTGGCACCTTTGGCATACAGCACTTTCGCGTTATCACCCACGGCGCTCTTAATCCCGGTCAGCACGGTCACGGACTGGTCGGCCACGCCAGCGGCAGACCAGCTGCCCATGACGTCGCGCTTGCTGTCGGCCAGCGGGCCTACCACGGCAATGGTGCCGGATTTTTTCAGCGGCAGCGTGTCGAGGCGATTTTTCAGCAGCACCAGGCTTTCGCGCGCCACGTCACGCGCTTCTTTGCGGTGCAGACGGCTTTCGGCGTTAGTGTCCACAGGATCAGAATCTTTCGGCCCGAGGTGACTGTAAGGATCGTTAAACAGCCCCATATCGTATTTCACATTCAGCACGTGACGCGTGGCATCGTCCAGCTCCGCCATCGTGACTTTGCCGCTCTTCACCAGACCCGGCAGGTATTTGCTGTAGTACTCGTCACTCATGCTCATGTTGATACCGGACTTGAGCGCCACGCGCACCGCATCTTCCGGGTCGGAGGCGGTGCCGTGTTTGATAAGCTCCTTAATCGCGCCGTGGTCAGACACCGTGATGCCCTTGAAGCCCCACTGGTCGCGCAGCACGTCTTTCAGTAGCCAGGAATCAGACGTCGCTGGCGTGCCGTTGAGTGAGTTCAGCGCCACCATCACCGCGCCGCTCCCCGCATCGAGCCCTGCCTTGTACGGCGGCATGTAGTCGTTAAACAGGCGCTGCGGGCTCATGTCGACGGTGTTGTACTCTTTACCGCCTTCCACTGCGCCATAGGCCGCGAAGTGCTTGACGCTGGTCATCACCGAGTAGCGATCCGCCGGGCTCTTGCCCTGCATCGCTTCCACCATGGTTTTGCCCATTGTGGCAGTTAAATACGTATCTTCACCGAAGCCTTCCGAGCCGCGACCCCAGCGCGGATCGCGCGAGACATCCACCATCGGTGCCCAGGTCATGTTCAGGCCGTCGTCCGCGGCTTCATAAGCCGATACGCGCCCTACGGTTTTCACCGCGTCGAGGTTAAACGAGGAGGCTAAGCCAAGGCTGATGGGAAAGACGGTACGCTGGCCGTGTACCACGTCATAGGCGAAGAACAGTGGAATTTTCAGGCGGCTGAGATCCATCACCTGATCCTGCATCTTGCGGATATCCTGACGGGTAACGGTATTAAAGATGGCGCCAACCTGCCCGTCTTTGATCATTTCGCGGATCGCCTCTTTTGGGTTATCCGGACCGACGCTGATCAGACGCAGCTGGCCGATCTTTTCATCGACCGTCATTTTCTTGAGCAATTCCGTGACAAACGCGTCCCGGGCTTCAGGCGTGAGCGGATGGTTACCAAACAAATCCTCTGCCAGCGCAGGTTGCAGCGCCAGGCTGACGGCGACACCTACAGAACATAGCCATTTCATGTCGTTTTACTCTCTCATCAATAACCGCCGGACGATCTCGGCCATACCGTGCGAAAAGCGCAGTGTGCCACAAACCCTCTGAACGTTGCAGGGTTATTCTCTGATTTTTCTCGTGAATACTCGACCGCTTAACAGTTAATCGCGCTATGCTTTACAGCGAGAAATTTGCCCCACCACAAGGAGTGGAAGATGTCTTCTGTTCGAACAAACGATAACACGGCTTTTATTAACGAACTGTCGCGCCTGGTTGGCTCCTCTCACCTGCTTACCGACCCGGCGAAAACCGCCCGCTACCGCAAGGGCTTCCGCTCCGGCCAGGGCGAGGCGCTGGCGGTGGTTTTCCCCGGCACGCTGCTGGAGCTGTGGCGCGTGTTGAGCGCCTGCGTCGCCGCCGACAAGATTATTTTAATGCAGGCGGCCAACACCGGCCTGACTGAAGGTTCAACGCCGAACGGCAACGATTACGACCGTGACATCGTGATCATCAGCACCCTGCGCCTCGACAAACTGCACCTGCTGGATAAAGGCGGGCAGGTGCTCGCGTTCCCCGGCACGACGCTCTACTCCCTCGAAAAAGCGCTTAAGCCGCTGGGCCGCGAACCACACTCGGTGATCGGCTCCTCCTGTATTGGCGCTTCGGTGGTCGGTGGGATCTGCAATAACTCCGGCGGCTCGCTGGTGCAACGCGGCCCCGCCTATACCGAGATGTCCCTGTTTGCCCGTATCGATGAAAACGGCAAGCTGACGCTGGTTAACCATCTGGGTATCGATCTTGGCGTCACGCCGGAGCAGATCCTCAGCAAGCTCGACGACGATCGCGTGAAGGATGAAGACGTTCAGCACGACGGCCGTCATGCACACGATCACGACTATGTGACCCGCGTGCGGGATATCAATGCCGATACGCCGGCGCGCTACAACGCCGACCCGGATCGCCTGTTTGAATCCTCCGGCTGCGCGGGCAAGCTGGCGGTGTTCGCGGTGCGTCTCGACACCTTCCCGGCCGAGAAAAAGCAGCAGGTGTTTTACATCGGGACCAATCAGCCGGATGTGCTGACGGCGATCCGCCGCCACATTCTGGGCGAATTCACGCACCTGCCGGTGGCGGGCGAGTATATGCACCGGGACATTTACGACATCGCCGAGCGTTACGGCAAAGATACGTTTCTGATGATCGACAAGCTCGGCACCGACAAAATGCCGTTCTTCTTCACCATGAAGGGCCGCACCGACGCGATGCTGGAGAAAGTGCCCCTGTTTAAACCACACTTCACCGACCGCTTTATGCAGAAACTGGGCAATGTTTTCCCGGCACATTTACCGGAGCGGATGAAAACCTGGCGCGACAAGTACGAGCATCATCTGCTGTTAAAAATGGCCGGGGACGGGATTGCCGAAGCGCAGTCCTGGCTGAGCGAATTCTTTAAAACCGCCGAGGGGGATTTCTTTGCCTGTACGCCTGAAGAGGGCAGCAAAGCGTTCCTGCACCGTTTTGCCGCCGCAGGTGCCGCCATCCGTTATCAGGCGGTACATTCCGAAGAGGTGGAAGATATTCTGGCGCTGGATATCGCTCTGCGCCGTAATGACACCGAGTGGTTTGAACACCTGCCGCCGGAAATTGACAGTAAGCTGGTGCACAAACTCTATTACGGCCACTTTATGTGTTATGTCTTCCATCAGGACTACATTGTCAAAAAAGGCGTCGACGCGCACGCGCTGAAGGAGCAGATGCTCGCCCTGTTGCGTGAACGCGGCGCACAATATCCTGCGGAACACAACGTCGGGCATCTTTATAAAGCCCCGGACGCACTTAAGCAGTTTTATCGCGAGAATGACCCTACAAACAGCATGAATCCCGGCATCGGTAAAACAACGCGGAAGAAATACTGGCAAGAGAGCGCAGACGCGGAGCAGCGCATAACGCAAGCGTCTGATTAATTCATACAGCCAAATTTGAGAGATTGTTAAGCGCTACTTAATCGTAATAGAGTAACTGTCTGTCGCCGGAGAAACGTTTCTCCGGCTATCTATCACGAGGAGCAGGCACATCATGTCGGCTGTTGATGTTTTATCCGAGACCGAACTGGAAGTGCGCGACGCCCTTCCCGATGATGTGCATGCCATCGCCGCCATCTATGCCTGGCATGTGCTTCACGGGCGCGCATCCTTTGAAGAAGTTCCCCCCACCATCGATGAAATGCGTCATCGCATGAAAAGCGTGGCTGAGAACGGGTTACCGTGGTTAATCGCGCTGTATCGCGGCATTGTGGTCGGCTATTGCTACGCCACCCCTTACCGACCGCGACACGCTTACCGCTATACCCTGGAAGAGTCGATTTATGTGGACGCCAGCATCACCGGGCGCGGTTTTGGCTCGGCATTAATGTCTGCGTTGATCGCACGCTGTGAGCAAGGCCCGTGGCGGCAGATGATTGCCGTGGTGGGAGACGGCAATAATAATGCCGGCTCATTGCGCCTGCATAAAAAGCATGGCTTCGAGATTGTCGGACAGCTGCGCAGCGTGGGATACAAGAAAGGCGACTGGCGGGATACGGTGATTATGCAGCGCCCGCTCAACGACGGGGACTGGACGCTGCCAGAGTAAAAGCAAAACGGTAACCTGGGTTACCGTTTTTTAGTGTTTTCTCCCTCTCCCTGTGGGAGAGGGTCGGGGTGAGGGCATCAGCGCGCAGAGGCGGCTCAGTCGTTTTGCGCCGTCGCCATCTGTTCCGCTTTCTGCTTTTTATACGTCAATGCCGCAGCCGGCACAGGCTGAACTTTTCCCGTTTCAATCCAGGTGCGCAGACGGCTCGCGTCGGCGAAGTGGGTATATTTGCCGAAGGCATCCATCACCACCAGCGCCACAGGCTTACCGTTAAACACCGTGCGCATCACCAGACAGTGCCCTGCCGCGTTGGTAAAACCGGTTTTCGTTAACTGAATATTCCAGTTATCCCGATAAACCAGATGGTTAGTGTTGCGGAACGGCAGCGTATAGGCCGGGTTTGCAAAGGTCGCCATCTCTTCACGGGTGGTACTAAGCTGTCCAATCAGCGGGTACTGTTTGCTGGCAATCAGCAGTTTCGTCAGATCGCGCGCCGTGGAGACGTTGTTGATCGACAGACCCGTCGGTTCAACATAATGCGTATTGTTCATTCCCAGCGCTTTGGCCTTGGCGTTCATCGCGCGGATAAACGCGTCATAGCCGCCAGGATAGTGATGCGCAAGGCTCGCCGCCGCACGGTTTTCAGACGACATCAGCGCCAGCAGCAGCATATTTTTCCGGCTGATTTCACTGTTCAGACGCACGCGAGAGTAGATCCCTTTCATCTCCGGCGTGTGGCTGATATCCACTTTCAGCTTTTCGTCCAGCGGCAGATGGGCATCAAGCACCACCATCGCGGTCATTAATTTGGTAATCGAGGCGATCGGGCGTACCAGGTCCGGATGGCTGGCGTAAATCACCTTATTGGTGTTGAGATCAACAATCATCGCGCTGCCGGAGGCAATTTGCGGCTGGGCAGCAGCGGTGGTCACCGCGGGCGTTTTGGCGACGGCTGGCACGGCAGCGGACGCGCCCAGCAACAGCGCCAGGCTAAGTAAAGAGACTCGGAATTTCAGCATGGTGAGACTTCTGATAATTATTCACGCACGTAATGACGTACACCGCCTGTGTCAACGGAGAAACACAGGCTGGCTTCGGCATCATAGCGGTCACCGGGCGTTGTCGCCAGCGGATAATCGTGAACAGATGCTGCATTGCTGGCATTTACGCCAGCAATGCAGTGAACTCAGAAGAGACGGTATCCATAACCCCAAAGAATAACCGTCAGCGCCAGTAGCGCCTCCAGGACCAGTACGCCGATGGCGAGCGTTGAACTGGAGAAGCTCAGGCCCTCTTCTTTATTGATATTGAGGAAGGTTGGGACCCCCAGATACAGCAGATAACCGGTGTAAAAGAGGGCAATGGTACCGATCAGCGCGCACAACCAGACCAGTGGATAGAGCGCAACAATACCGCTTAAGAACAGCGGGGTCGCGACATATCCGGCGAAGACCATACAGTGCGCCAGCGATGGACGTTGCGGGTAGTTACGCGCCATCCAGTGTATAACGCGCCCCATCACCGCCACACCCGCCAGCATCAGGCCATAGAAGAGAATGGCCAGATAAAGCCCGGTAAACCAGGAGAGCTGAACCACGGTGCCGTCCCCGAAGTTCCAGCCGATTTGTGTTGTTCCAATAAAAGCGCATATTACCGGCACCGCAGCCATCAGCAGTACATGGTGCGTGTAATGATGCGAGACCGTTTCGTTCTCACTTTTAATGACATGCATTTCACGATCGGGATGGGAGAAAAGTCCCCAGACATGGTTCATAGCGCCCCCTTGTTGTCGGCCCGTCATCGATACCTTAAGTATAATGCAGGCTTTAGATTATTTTATGTACAGTGGGAAATTTCCGTTGATTTCCCCGCTGTTGATTCATGGGGTATATGATTAAGCGAGGCATGCTAAGGGAGATGATATTGACGTAATGGATATCAACGGATTAATTGAACAATACGGATACGCCGCGCTGGTGGTCGGGAGCGTGGCAGAAGGTGAAACTATCACGCTGTTAGGCGGCGTCGCTGCACATCAGGGGCTGCTAAAATTCCCGCTGGTGGTTGCCGCCGTCGCGCTGGGCGGCATGATTGGCGATCAGCTGCTCTATTTTCTGGGACTGCGTTTCGGGCCTGCGTTGCTGCAACGTTTTGCTAAGCATCAAAAGAAGATCCGCAGAGCGCAACGGCTGATCCAGCGCCACCCTTACCTGTTTGTGATTGGCACCCGCTTTATGTACGGCTTTCGAATCATAGGGCCGATATTGATTGGGGCCAGCCGCCTGCCGCCTAAAATTTTCCTGCCGCTCAATATTGTTGGCGCTGTTGCCTGGGCGCTGATTTTTACCACGCTCGGTTACGTGGGTGGCGAAGTGATTGGCCCGTGGCTGCATAATCTCGACCAGCACCTGAAGCACTGGGCGTGGTTGATTCTGGTGGTCGGGGCGGTGATTGGGGTCAGGCTGTGGCTGAAGCATCGGGAAAAGAGGCGGGAGGAGGAGTGAGGGCGTTTTTAGTTCCCTCTCCCTTTGGGAGAGGGTTAGGGTGAGGGGAAACCTACCCCTCCGGCTTAAACTGCGGATTCGCCAGCATAAATCCTCCGTCGACAATAAACGATTGTCCGGTGGTATAGCTGGCGTCGCCATCGCACAGCCACGCCACGAGGCTTGCGATCTCTTTGGTATACCCCGGTCTTGCCAGGGGGATTTCCGGCAATGAACCTTCTTTCACCGTGCTGTCATCCATGTCATTCATAGGTGTGGCAATCGCCCCCGGCGCGACGGCATTCACCAGAATGTTATGCTTAACCAGCTCCAGCGCCATGGACTTCGTTAACCCGCCCAGCGCATGTTTTGCTGCGGTATAGGCGCTGGCCTCCGGCAGCGGCGTGTGCTCATGGACCGAGGTGATATTCACAATCCGCCCCCCTTCCCCCTGCTTCACCATCTGACGTGCCGCTATCTGCGAGCAGAGAAACGCGCCGTCCACATCGACGGTGAAAATTTTCCGCCAGTCGTCAAACGGCATATCCAGAAACGGCGCTTTGGCCATCGCCCCGGCATTATTGACTAACACGTCCAGTCGACCAAAACGCGCAATCAGCGTTTCTATCGCCTCAGCGCCGTCCGGCAGAGTACTTAAATCAAGATGGATAGCCTCTGCACGCTGGCCCTGCGCTTCGATTTCACGGCAGGTGTCCAGCGCCCCGTTTTCATCTGAGTGCCAGGTGACACCAATATCAAACCCGCGCTCAGCCAGCATCAGCGCCGTGGTTTTACCAATCCCGGAATCCGATGCGGTAACAATCGCTACTCTGGTCATACTCACCTCCTGAAAAACAGCAAAGAGGTAAGTATAGATAATGGCCTTTTTTAGCCATGATGATAGCCACCGCCCAGGGCTGAGGTCAGCTGCAGCGTGGCGTCAACGTACTGACCTTTCAGCATTAATCCGGCGAGATGCTCTTTAAGCGCCGGGATTCTGGCTTCACTGACCCGGGAGCCGGCAATCATTCCCGCGCTAAAACGCGCCTGCGCCAGCGCTACCACCCGTGCCGCATCTTTTTCCACCTGTTGCTGATGACGGTTTTTCGCGGTCAGCGTTTCGACGTCACTGGCCGTGCGCGCCACCTGATTAACCGCCTCCACCACCGCTTTGTTGTAGTTCGCCACCGAGAGATTGTTCTGCGCCTGCGCGATATCCAGGCTGGCGTTCAGCCTGCCGCTGTCGAAAATAGGCAGCGTCAGCCCGGCGGTCACGCCCATCTGCTGCGCGGAAGCGCGGAACAGATCGCTGAGGTGGAGGGCATCCTGCTGTAAGAAGGCCATCAGGTTCACGTCAGGATAAAATGCCGCTCTGGCGGCCTCCACCTCACTCATGGAGGCTTCGATGTACCAGTGCGCCTCCTGCAGATCCGGACGGCGTGCCAGCAGTTCGTATCCCAGCGTCGAGGGTAACGAGGCCTCCACCGTTGGCAAGGCGTGCCGCGTAAGTGTCAAGGTGGATGAATCGGTTAGCGCGACCAGACGCGCCTCTATGGCTTTCATCTTCCCGCTCACCTCAGCCATCTGCTCTTCGGTTTTGCTGGCGTTGATATCCGTTTCGACGCCCTCTACGGAGGAGGTAATCCCATGCAGATACAGCTCGCGGTCAGCCCCGATGATATTGTCCTGTTCGCGTTTAATCTGCCCGAGAACATCCGCCGCAGCGGCCTGGGTTTGCCACTCCCAGTAAAGCCGCGCCACGCTACTGGCCAGCAGCTGACGGGTTTGTTCAAGCTCCGCTTTTTGCGCATTGACTTTGCCTATTCGGGCCTCCACCTGCGCGCGGTTTTTTCCCCACAGGTCGAGATCCCAGCCGGCGGTCAGACCAAAGGTGCCATTGGTGTACCACGGCCCGGTGGTGCCTGCCGCCGGGTCGGTAATGGCGAAGGGCCCCATCAGCCCTTCGGCGGACATTTTCTGACGTTCGGCATCCGCTGAAAAATCCATCTGCGGACCGTCGGCAGCCAGCGTGGCTTTTGCCTGGGCTTCGGCAAGCGTAATACGCTGGCGGGCAATCTGCATATCCGGCGCATCGTTCAAGGCTTTTGCAATAAGACGGGTAAGCTGGGGATCGTTATACGCCTTCCACCACTCATTTTTCGGCCAGTCCTGATGATGCAAAATCGTATTAACCGACGCCGTTACTGTCCGGGCCTGGAGAGGGGAAACCGTGGCATGTTCCGGCGCACAGGCAACCAGTACAAACGCGAGGGGAGCACTCAGAGATAAAATAAAAGAACGTTTCATTACGCCATAGACTCAAAAAAGAAAGGCGCAAATTACGCTTGATGTTATTTGTTTTTTTAGTAATGCGTGGCAATGCGTAAATTGTTATACATTTACATAAACAGAAAATTATTCACCAAATGAATTAATTACTTCGACTGAATAACCCGGGCAATATCAGCAGAAGTCTGTAATGTCCGGATCTCCTGAAATAACCCCAGCGCTTCATCATATTCTTTGCGTAAATAACTCAGCCACTGTTTAATTCGCGCCACGTGATACAAACCGGTGTCGCCCTGCTTTTCCAGACGGCTGTATTTTTGCAGCAGCGTGACGACATCTGCCCACGGCATACGCGGCTCGTTATATTTTACCACCCGGCTGAGGTTGGGCACATTCAGCGCCCCGCGGCCGATCATCACCGCATCGCAGCCGGTGGCGTTCAGACAGGCCTGCGCGCTCTCGTAGTCCCAGATTTCGCCGTTGGCGATCACCGGAATGGAGAGACGTTTGCGGATCTCACCAATCGCCTGCCAGTTAATGCGCTCGGCTTTATAGCCATCCTCTTTGGTGCGGCCATGCACCACCAGCTCGGTAGCCCCGGCCTGCTGCACCGCATCGGCGATTTCAAATTGCCGGGCATCGCTGTCCCACCCCAGGCGCACCTTAACCGTCACCGGCAAATGCGAAGGCACGGCCTCACGCATTGCTTTCGCGCCGCGATAAATCAGCTCCGGATCTTTCAGCAACGTCGCTCCGCCGCCGCTGCCGTTCACCAGCTTCGACGGGCAGCCGCAGTTGAGATCCACGCCGTAAGAGCCCAGTTCAACCGCACGGGCGGCGTTTTCCGCCAGCCATTCCGGATACTGACCGAGCAGTTGAATACGCACCAGCGTGCCGGAAGAGGTCCGGCTGTTGTTGTGCAGCTCGGGGCACAGGCGGAAGAAGGATTTTACCGGCAACAACATATCGACCACGCGCAGAAACTCCGTCACGCAGAGATCGTAATCGTTCACCTCGGTCAGAAGCTCGCGCACGAGGGAGTCGAGCACGCCTTCCATTGGGGCCAGTAAGACACGCATAGCAGTACCTGTAAAAAAAGACGCGCTATAGTATCTGCTCTCCGGGTATGTGGAAAGCACGACGTTCCATTCAGGAATGTCTGGTATGCTCAAATTTCATGATGTGATCCGTGGCACATTTTCAGGTTTAATTGTATGATGAATGCGTTTCAGCAAGGACTATCACCATGAGTAAATCATTGAACATTATCTGGCAATATCTGCGCGCATTCGTCCTGATTTACGCCTGTCTGTATGCCGGGATTTTCATCGCGTCGCTGCTGCCCATTACTATTCCCGGCAGCATTATCGGTATGCTGATCCTCTTTGTTTTGCTGGCGTTGCAAATTTTGCCCGCAAAGTGGGTCAACCCCGGCTGCTTTGTCCTTATTCGCTATATGGCGCTGCTTTTCGTGCCTATCGGCGTCGGGGTCATGCAGTATTTTGATTTGCTCAAAGCCCAGTTCGGCCCGATTGTGGTCTCCTGCGCGGTCAGTACGCTGGTGGTTTTCCTGGTGGTGAGCTGGAGTTCGCATCTGGTGCATGGTGAACGCAACGTGATCGGGGAGAAAACAAAAAAATGATAGCCAATATCTGGTGGTCGCTGCCGTTAACCCTGGTGGTGTTCTTCGCCGCACGTAAACTTGCCGCACGTTTCAAAATGCCCTTGCTGAACCCGCTGCTGGTGGCGATGGTGGTGATTATCCCGTTCCTGCTGCTCACCGGCATTCCTTACGAACGCTATTTTGCTGGCAGCAAAATCCTCAACGACCTGCTGCAGCCCGCCGTTGTCGCGCTGGCGTTTCCTTTATATGAACAGCTGCACCAGATCCGCGCTCGCTGGAAATCCATCATCACCATCTGTTTTGTCGGCAGCCTGGTGGCGATGATTACAGGGACATCGGTGGCGCTGTTGATGGGGGCTTCCCCGCAGATTGCGGCGTCTATCCTGCCGAAATCGGTGACCACGCCTATCGCGATGGCGGTCGGCGGCAGCCTCGGCGGTATTCCGGCCATCAGCGCAATGTGCGTGATTTTCGTTGGCATTCTTGGCGCGGTATTTGGTCATACCCTGCTGAACGCCATGCGTATCCATACGAAGGCTGCCCGGGGATTGTCGATGGGTACCGCCTCGCATGCGCTGGGCACCGCCCGCTGCGCGGAGCTGGATTATCAGGAAGGGGCGTTTAGCTCCCTGGCGCTGGTGATCTGCGGGATTATCACCTCCCTGCTGGCCCCGTTCATTTTCCCGCTGATTCTGGCGGTGATGGGCTAAAATTTGCGATGCGTCGCGCAAATTTCATTTTGATTTCATAAGTTGCATACATAATGAGAAGTGGATCACATATAAAGCCCTGACGGCTCCGTAAACTACCGATCCATTAACCTTTATGAGGCAAACGCCATGCACCCACGTTTTCAAGCTGCTTTCGCCCAGCTTGCAGAGAATTTGCAGTCAGCCCTGGCTCCCGTTCTGGCAGATGCACACTTCCCCGCCCTGTTGACGGCGGAGCAGGTCACGATGCTGAAACAGGCAACGGGACTGGACGAAGACGCGCTGGCTTTCGCACTGCTGCCCCTGGCCGCCGCCTGCGCGCGGGCCGATCTTTCCCACTTCAACGTCGGCGCCATTGCACGCGGGGTCAGCGGTACCTGGTACTTCGGTGGTAATATGGAGTTTCTGGGCGCAACCATGCAGCAAACTGTTCACGCCGAGCAGAGCGCCATCAGCCACGCCTGGCTGCGCGGTGAAAAAGCACTGAGCGCCATTACCGTGAACTACACCCCTTGCGGTCACTGCCGTCAGTTCATGAACGAGCTGAACAGCGGTCTGCAGCTGCGCATCAACCTGCCGGGCCGCGCGCCGCACACGCTGGCGGATTACCTGCCAGACGCGTTTGGCCCGAAAGATCTGGAGATCAAAACGCTGCTGATGGACGAGCAGGACCACGGTTTCGCCCTGTCCGGCGATGACCTGTCCCAGGCGGCCATTCGCGCTGCCAACAAGAGCCATACCCCGTACAGCAAGTCCCCGAGCGGGGTGGCGCTACAGTGCCGCGATGGGCGCATCTTTAGCGGCAGCTATGCGGAGAACGCGGCGTTTAACCCAACGCTACCGCCACTGCAGGGTGCCCTCAACCTGCTGAGCCTGAACGGCTATGACTATCCTGACATTCAGCGCGCCATTCTGGCAGAGAGAGCCGATGCGCCGCTGATCCAGTGGGACGCCACCGCCGCGACGCTCAAGGCGCTGGGCTGTACGATGATTGACCGCGTACTGCTTGCCTGATTCCTTCCGGCGGGCAGAAATGCCCGCCAGTTTGCTGAAAAACCCCTCAGTTGAGTCGCTGTTTCTTGCGCTAACCAGGCGGGTAAAGTAGCCTGAGTTAAATTCATCTTCGGTACGAGCCATCTGCATGTTAAAGCGCGTGTTTTACAGCCTGTCTGTCCTGGTCGGCATACTGCTGTTGATCGTGCTTGGTCTCGACCGCTGGATGAGCTGGAAAACCGCCCCTTACATCTTTGATGACCTGCAGGACCTGCCTTACCGTCAGGTGGGCGTGGTGCTCGGCACCGCCAAGTATTACCGCACCGGCGTCATCAACCAGTATTACCGTTACCGCATTCAGGGCGCGCTGAACGCCTACAACAGCGGCAAAGTGAACTACCTGCTGTTAAGCGGGGATAACGCCCTGCAAAGCTATAACGAACCGGTGACGATGCGTAAGGATTTGATTGCCGCGGGGGTGGACCCTGCTGATATCGTCCTCGACTACGCCGGGTTCCGCACCCTCGACTCCATCGTGCGCACGCGCAAAGTCTTCGACACCAACGACTTCATCATCATCACCCAGCGCTTCCACTGCGAGCGCGCGCTGTTTATCGCCCTGCATATGGGTATTCAGGCGCAGTGCTACGCGGTGCCATCGCCAAAAGATATGCTCAGCGTGCGCGTTCGCGAATTTGGTGCCCGCTTTGGCGCCCTGGCAGACCTCTATATTTTCAAACGCGAACCGCGCTTCTTAGGCCCGCTGGTGCCGATTCCGGCGATGCATGAAGTGCCTGAAGACGCTCAGGGTTACCCGGCGGTGACGCCAGAGCAACTGCTTGATATGCAGAAAAAAGAGAAAAAATAGCCCGCCTTTATACTTTCTTTACGACGGGCGTGACGCTTTTTATCCCGCCTTTACGCCGGCTCTTTTACGCTGAGTTCACTGCCGCTACGGCTTCATTGAAGAATGACTATGAACTCGATAATGAATGCGTTTTTCCTGAAAAGTCTCCGCCCGTATTTTAACTTTCCCGGTTTATCACTCCCCGGCGCACTGAATTCCGGTCTCTGGCTTGATGAAAAAATTGATGCCCTGCAGCACAACATTGCCGTGGAAGTGGCCGATTACCTGGAACGCTACCCGCAGACGAAGCACGTTGACGTTTATCTGAATGATATCAACGGCACGATGCGCGGCAAACGCCTCTCGGTAGAGAGCATGCTGACGCTGGAAAACGGCTGTTATTTTCCGCTCTCCGTCTATTCGATGGACCAGAAAGGACAAATCGCCGCTTCGCTGCCTGATGAACCCGACCGCCTTTGCGTCCCCGTCGCCGGCTCCCTGCGTCCCTGTCCACACGATCCACAGCACAACGCGCAGATCCTGCTGACGATGAAAGACAGCGACGAGAAACCCTGCCCGCTTGAGCCGCGTGTGATCCTGCAGACTATACTTTCCCGCTTCCACCAGCACGGGCTCTTCCCGGTTATTGCCCCGGAAATCGAGTTCTACCTGACGGAACAGGGGCGACAGGATTCGCAAAATCCGGGCTGCTTTCATATGGATACCCCGAGCGCGCACGCGGCGCTGTTTGACGAACTGGAACAGCTGGCACACCTTCAGCGCATTCCGCTCACCGGGATCGTGGCGGAAGCCGAGCCCGGTCAGTACGAATTAAACCTGAAGCATAGCCATCACGTTGTTGAGGTCTGTGATAACGTGCTGGCGCTGCGCCGCCTGGCCCGATACGCGGCGGAAAAACACGGCCTGCAGGCCAACTTTATGGCCAAGCCTTTCAGCCAGCTCTCGGGCAGCGGTTTTCACGTCCACTTCAGCCTCAATGACAGCCGCGGCAACAACCTCTTTGCCTCACCGGTGAATGCGCTTAACAGCATGATGCGTTTATGTATCGCGGGCCAGCTGGCGCTGATGCCCGCCTCCGTCGCCATTCTTGCGCCGGGCGTCAACGCGTTTCGTCGTTTGCGTAAAAACCTGACGGAGCCCCTCTTTCACTCCTGGGGTTATAACACCCGTACCGCCGCCCTGCGGATCCCCTGCTCGGATGACAGCAACCGTCGCATTGAGTACCGTCTGGCCGGAGCTGATGCCAATCCCTATCTGGTGGTTGCAACCCTCCTGACCGGCATGCTGTACGGGCTGGAAAATATCGACGAGGAGGCGTTGGCTGAACCGCAGCAGGACCAACCCGACCTGCCGCTGTTTCAGCAGGAAGCGATTGAGACCTTCGCCCGCTGTCAGTATCTCACCGACAGCCTGGGTGAGGCCTTTTCTGAACAGTGGGTTGCCTGCAAGCTCTCAGAACTCGACTGGTTTGAGCGCATTGTGACCCGGGAGGAGTCAAATCTGGCGTAGGGCATAAAAAAGCCCGCTCGTTGAGCGGGCCGGAGGAGACGGATGAGGCTTACTTCTTACGCGCGTATTTCAGTGAATCCAGCGCGACCGCGAAGATGATGATGGCGCCCTTGATGATGTACTGCCAGTACGGGTTTACGCCGATATAGGTCAGACCGTAGTTGATGACGGTGAAGATGATCACACCGGTCACCACGCCGAGTACGGTACCCACACCACCGCTGAAGGAGACGCCGCCCACCACGCAGGCTGCGATCGCATCCAGCTCATACATGAAGCCAAGGTTGTTGGTTGCAGAGCCGATACGGCCCGCTTCCAGCATCCCGCCGAAGGCGTAGAACACCCCGGACAGGGCATAGATGATGAGCAGGTTCAGGGCAACGTTGACGCCGGAGACTTTCGCCGCTTCCGGGTTACCCCCGATAGCGAAGATGTTTTTACCAAAACGCGTTTTGTTCCACAGGATCCAGACGAAGGCCACCGCAATCAGGGCATAGAAGGTGATATACGACAGGCGGAAGCTGCCCAGCGCGATAAACCCTTGCGTAAAGCTTGAGAAGCCGCTGTCAAAGCCCGAAATAGGAGACGCACCGACAAAGTCGTAGTACAGGGAGTTGATACCGTAAACGATGATCATCGTACCCAGCGTGGTGATAAATGGCGTCACGTTCAGGTAGGCGATGATAATACCGTTGATCAGACCAATCACCGCACCGATGGCGCAGACAATCAGGATCACCACGAAAATGGGCATGGTGGCCATTTCCGGGAAGACCTTGTTGGCGTTTTCCATCGACTGCAGCAGGGTTGCCGCGATAACCGCCGCCAGGCCGACCTGGCGACCGGCAGAAAGGTCTGTCCCCTGGGTGACGATCAGGCCCGCTACGCCCAGCGCAATGATAATACGCACGGAGGACTGGGTCAGGATGTTACTCAGGTTCAACAGGCTTAAGAACGTAGGGTCCTGGAAAATGATGATGGCCAGCAGTACTAAAAGAACAACGTAAATACCGCCTTCTTTCAGGTAAGTGAGAAAACTTTTTTTATTTAACGCACTCATGAGGAGCCCCTGATCTTAAAGGTGCAAAGACGCAAGACGCAAAATTTCGTTTTGCGTTGTCGTTTTGGTGTCAACAATACCGGCAACGAGACCATTGCTCATAACCAGAATACGATCTGTGATCCCTAACAATTCCGGCATTTCGGAAGAAATAATAATGATCCCTTTATTCTTTTTCGCCAGCTCGGCAATCAGTTGATAAATTTCAAACTTCGCGCCGACGTCAATACCGCGGGTAGGCTCATCCAGCATCAGAATCTCTGGCTGGGTTAATAACCAGCGGCCGATAATGACTTTCTGCTGGTTACCGCCCGAAAGCGAACCGATCTGAGTGCGGTGCCCTGGCGTTTTCACGCGCATGGAGTCAATAACCCATTGGGTATCGCTCTTCATGCGGGAGTTATCCAGCAGCCCGACTTTGTTTTTATAATTGCGAATATTAGAAATTAACGAGTTAAAGTTAATATCCAGATACGCATAAATACCGGTCGAACGACGCTCTTCCGTTACCAGCGCAAAACCATTATTAATGGCTTCGTTGGCGTTGTGGTTGTTAATCTTTTTGCCGTGCAGCGTAATCGTGCCTTCGGCTTTCTCACGAATGCCAAACAGGGTTTCCACGATGTCGGTACGCTTTGCCCCCACCAGACCGGCAATGCCCAGGATTTCACCCTTGTGCAGGTCGAAGGAGACATCGCGGATAGAGGGCTGACGCAGCGAAGTCAGGTTGCGGACTTCGAGGATCACTTCACCCGGTTTATTTTCTTTATCCGGGAAGCGCTGGTTCAGGGAACGGCCCACCATCATGGCGATGATCTTGTCCATGTCCAGCCCTTCGAGCGGCTGCGTGGCAATCCACTGACCGTCGCGCAAAATGGTTATCTCATCACACAGCTGGAAGATCTCTTCCATTTTGTGGGAGATATACACAATGCCGCAGCCGCGTTCTTTAAGCTTACGGATAATGGTAAAAAGGTGATTAACCTCTTTTTCCGTCAGTGACGATGTCGGTTCGTCCATGATGACGATTTTCGCATCATAGGAGAAGGCTTTAGCAATTTCGATCATCTGCATCTGGGATACGGATAATGTTCCCACGCGAGCGCGCGGATCGATATCAATATCCAGCTCATCGAAAATCGCTTTGGTGTCTCGATACATTTTGTCCTGATCGACAAAAACACCTTTGGTGGGATAACGTCCCAACCACATGTTATCCATAACTGAACGCTGCAGTACCAGGTTTAATTCCTGGTGAACCATCGAGATACCGTTTTCCAGTGCTTCTTTCGCTGAATGGAAATCGATCTCTTTCCCCTGAAAAAGAATGCTGCCAGAATCTTTTTGATAGATCCCAAAAAGGCATTTTAATAATGTTGATTTACCCGCACCGTTCTCCCCCATTAAAGCATGAATAGAGTGAGGACGAACTTTTAAATTAACGTTATCGAGTGCCTTAACGCCGGGAAATGACTTGTTGATGCCGTTCATTTCCAACAGGTATTCACCGGATGACGGAGTAGTTGTGCTGACCATAATTATACCTTGTTGGCCTCGCATATCGCGTTATAAAAGGGCGCAACAGGTTGCGCCCAGTGAAGACAATTTAATGCTCTTATTTACCGATAAACTCAGCCAGGTTGGACTGGTCTACGCCCACGTAAGGCACGCGAACGATTTTATTGTCAATCTTCCAGTTGGTGCCGTCTGCCGCACCTTTGCCATCGGCCAGATTTTTCGCCAGATCGAAGGTCGCTTTCGCCTGGTTGTTGGCATCGTTCAGCACGGTACCGGCCATCGCACCGGATTTAACCAGCGCCAGCGCTTCTGGCAGCGCATCCACGCCGAATACCGGGATGGAGGATTTATTGTGGGCTTTCAGCGCTTCTACCGCGCCCATTGCCATCGCATCGTTGTTGGCGATAACCACTTCAATTTTGTTAGCGTTAGGGCCGGACAGCCACGCGTCCATCTTATCTTTCGCCTGAGCGGTGTCCCACATCGCGGTATCTAACGCCAGCTGCTGGGTTTTCAGACCTTTGTCGTTCAGCTCTTTGATAACGTAGGTGGTACGCGCTTCAGCATCCGGATGGCCGGGTTCGCCTTTCAGCAGCACGAACTGAATCTGACCGTCTTTGTTCAGGTCCCAGTTCGGGTTTGCCGCCCAGTGTTTCGCGATCAGATCGCCCTGAATAATGCCGGACTCTTTGGAGTCGGTACCGACGTAATACGCTTTGTCGTAGCTGTCCAGCGCTTTACGGGAAGGTTCTTTGTTGAAGAAGACGATCGGCACGTTCTGGCCGCGCGCTTTTTCAATCACCGTGCCTGCTGCCGCCGGGTCAACCAGGTTGATAGCCAGGGCTTTCACGCCTTTCGCCAGCAGAACGTCGATCTGGTCGTTCTGTTTGGACTGGTCGTTCTGGGAGTCATTCATCAGCAGCTGAACGTCTGGCGCTGCTTTAGCATCTTTCTCAATTGCTTTACGCACAACAGACATGAAGTTGTCGTCGTATTTATAGATGGTCACACCAATACGGGTATCCGCAGCATGCGCTGCTGCACCAAAAAGCATGCTTGCCATTACAGCAGACAGAGTCAACACCTTCTTATTCATGGTATCTCCGGTTTTTTTTATGCAGGGTAGTTCTTGTGAATAACGATCGGCGGGCAGGTGTTAATAAAACGTTACTGACAGCCGAAGTTCACTTATAAAATTTCTATCTTCCGTGTTCGGTAACGCTCCAGAAATGCGTTTTATTCGTTGTTTGCGGCACGTTGGCTATAGTGAAAGTGAATAATCACTGTTACATAGCGTTTCAGCCCCTAAAACGCTGACATCATAGTCAGCGCCTTGTTAAGATACTGTGAATTTACTCACAGATTGAAAACGGTTACATCACCCCATGTAATCAGTTAGTGATCGGAACCACAATTTGCCGGGCCGCAACGGAGTGACGACGTACTAAAGTCGGCATGAAACAATGTGTTGCCCCCGGATCCAGCAGCCCTGCCGCCCCCTGTAACGCCAGTTCAGTCGCCAGTTTCGCCATAGAGACTATCGGGTAACGCACCGTTGTCAGCTGCGGGTCGGTGTAACGGGCAATCGGGATATCGTCAAAACCAATGAGCGACAAATGCTGTGGCACCGCAATACCGTTATCTTTCAGCGCCGTCAGGGCCCCGGCCGCCATGCTGTCGTTATAGGCAAACACCGCTGAAAGCTGGAGATTGCGACCCAGCAGCTCAACCATTGCCGCCTCACCGCCCTGCATATCCGGCGTACCGGTTCCTACCCAGCTCTCGGATGGCGTAATGCCGTGCTCTTTCAGGGCGTTCTGCCACCCCTCGCGCCGCAGTTCGTCATCTTCAATCTGGTGGCTGGAGGCCAGATAACCGATCCGCTGATGGCCGTTGTTGATAAGCATTTTGGTGGCCATCATTGCGCCGCTGACGTTATCCAGCCCGACGCAGCGGTGGGCATAGCCCGGAACGATGCGGTTGATCAGCACCATGCCCGGGATCTGATCCATAAACCCGATTAATTCTTCGTCGCTCAGGGCTTTAGAGTGAACAATCAGGGCGTTGCAGCGCTGACGGATCAGCACTTCGATGGCATAGCGCTCTTTTTCCGCCTCATGATAGCTATTGCCGATCAGGACATATTTCTGATGCTGCTGGGCGACCACATCGACCGCTTTCACCAGCGCACCAAAAAAGGCGTCCGATACATCCATCACCACCACGCCGATGGTGTCGCTGACCTGCGTCGCAAGCGCCTGGGCATTGGCATTTGGCCGGTACCCAAGCTGAGTCACGGCTTTCATTACGGTTTCACGGGTTTCAGGGCTGACCAGCGCGCTGTTGTTCAGGACACGCGAGACGGTAGCCACAGAAACGCCCGCCTGACGGGCGACGTCACGAATGGTGATCATATTCACCATCCTTCAAAGGATTGCAGCAACTCACAGACACCCCCTGTGTTTAGCAAGGTGGCTATTTTGGCAGTGAGAGAAAGGGGACTACGTGAAGAAGCTCACACTCATGAAAACGCTTACATCCGTTTTGTTAATGATTGTGATCCAGATCGTTATCTGGATGTATTTTTCAATGATATCCCTGAAGCACGTGCGGTTAACTGACGCCACACCCACTCCAGCGGCCCCTGGCGGAAATAGCGTAGCCAGAGCACAGAAAACGCCAGGTTTACCGCCCAGACCGGGATAACAAACGCCAGCAGTTCGAGGCGGTCGAATTTCATAAACAGACCAAAGCGATAGAAAAGCGTGGTGCAGATAAGCGTTTGCAGGAGGTAATTGCTTAACGCCATGCGCCCCACGCAGGCGGTAGCGCTGACCATCCACAGGCGAGAAAGCGTCGGCCAGAAGCCATAGATCAGCGCCGCATAGCCGATGGTCTGGAACGGTGCGCTCAGCTCACGTGGTACCTGGAGCAGGAAAGCGCACCAGCGGTAATCCCAGTGAAGGTGCCACTGCGCCATCACCGCCGGAAGGTTAATCAGCACGCCGAGCAGCACCAGCCCGATGCCGGTGCGGCGATAGTGGCGCAGGCTGAATTCGCCTTTCAGCCAGCCGGTGCGCATCAGTGACGCGCCCATCAGCATCATTCCCGCCAGCTGCCAGCCGTATTGCGCGCCCAGCGCAAGGAGGCTATCGCCCAGCATATCCGCACGGTTGCTTATTGCTTCCGTACCGCCCTTCAGCTTCCAGTATTGCTCGTACTGCAGGTTTGCGGCATCCGGGATCCAGGAACGGTTTGTCGCCTCGCCCGAGATCATCCCCAACAGCAGCAGCACTGCCAGCCCCATGACATAGAGCATCACGCCAGTGTTAAAGAGGCTTTTTACGCTGTGCGCATCGCGAATGAGACGCCAGCAGATGAGCCCGACTAAGCCATACGCGAGGAGAATATCGCCATCCCAGAAGAACAGCCCGTGGATAAACCCGAGGATAACCAGCAGCGTCAGACGCGACTGGATCCAGCGCGTGCCGCGCCTGAGGAGGAGCTGCAGGCCTGCGCCAAACAGCAGGGCAAAGAGCGTAAGAAATTTGACCTGCGCGAAGAGATCGAGGATCGCCCACGTCCAGGCATCACTGCGCGTGATATCGCCATACCACGCAGGGTTAAGATAGGCCGCCTTCGGCAGACCGAAGGCGCTGATATTAAGCAGCAGGATACCGAGAATGGCGACGCCGCGAACAAAATCGAGCGTGACGTTTCGCTCCATGGTCCCTGCCCTGTAAGACTTAGTTGTGGTGACGAACGGCGCGCAGGAACTCCTGGCGGGTATTCTGGCTCGATTTAAACAGCCCACCCAGCGAGGTAGTGGTGGTCGCACTGGTGGCATCACGCACGCCGCGCGCTTTCACGCAGTAGTGAACCGCGTCGATTGAGACGGCCACGTTATTGGTGCCGAGCAACGTTTGCAGCGCGGTCAGGATCTGCTGCGTCAGACGCTCCTGCACCTGTGGACGCTGCGCAAAGAACTGCACGATGCGGTTGATCTTCGACAGGCCAATCACCGTATCTTTGGGGATATACGCCACGGTCGCTTTACCGTCGATAGTGACGAAATGGTGTTCGCAGGTGCTGGTCAGCGTGATATCACGCACCGTCACCATCTCATCCACTTTCATCTTATTTTCGATGACGGTAATTTTCGGGAAGTTGGCGTAATCCAGGCCAGAGAAAATTTCGTCGACGTACATTTTCGCGATGCGGTGCGGCGTCTCCATCAGACTGTCGTCACTCAGATCGAGATTCAGCAGCTCCATGATATCGGTCATATGACCGGCAATCAGACGCTTGCGGGTTTCATTGTCCATATCCTGAACGGGCGGACGCAGTGGCGTTTCAAGACCGCGCGCAACCAGGGCTTCATGGACCAGGGCAGCTTCTTTACTGAGTGATGACATTTTGTTCTCCTGCAGGTGTGGCGTCTTTTGCCCTCGTTGTGGCAAAAGTATGCGCTCATTGTGCGTGAGGCCGCGCACATAATCCAGTATTCACGACGATAATTATTGCAATTGCTGTTGCCTTTCAGCGTGACGATTCCACACCAGGGCACCGCCGACGAACAGCGCAACGCCCGCCAGGCCCAGCGCAGGCTCCAGCCGGTGGGTAAGCCAGGTCGATAACGCTGAGGTTACCGGCCCTACCAGCTGGCCTATGGCATACCCGGTCGTGAGCAAACCGGCCATATACCGCGTGTGCTCCGGAGCCAGTTCGCGGCCGTACAGCAGCGAGAGCTGAACGGCGCAGAGGAACCCGCCGCCCACCAGTAGCCCGCCTGTCAGCAATCCGCCAATTCCGGGTAGCAGCCAGGCCGCCAGCACGCCGGCCCCCTGAAGCCACAGCACGATAGCCAGCCGGCGGTTAGCCGTTGAGGTATGGCGCAAAAGAATGCTGAGCGCAATGCCCACCACGGCGGCGAGACCAAAAATCGGCCAGACGAACTGGGCAAACAGGCTGCCGGGAAAACGTACGGCCGCCATTTGCGATAAAAAGGTCGCCGGCAGAATGTACCCAAACCCGGCCAGGCTGTAGCTCCAGACCAGGCGTTTTAAATCTGCCGTCAGCACCAGCGGCTCCGGTGCGGTGCCGGGTCGATGAAGTTGTCCGGCTCGCGGCAGGTAGCGCGCCACCAGCGCAATCAGCACCAGCGCCAGCACGCCGTAAATTTGCCATGCCGCACCAGCCGAAAGGGATTTCGCCTGAATATAGACGGCGAGCAGCCCGCTCAGGGCAATGCCTGCTCCGGGTCCAGCAAAAACGGCGGCGCTCAGGCCAGGTTTGCCCAGCTGGCCCAGGCGTTCGTTGGTCCAGGCAGCAATCAGCACCATAGACCAGCCGCTCATGCAGCCAATCACAAAGCGCAGCAGGCCATGTACAACGGCGTTATCCGCCGCCGCGGAGAGTAGCGTCAACGCCACCGCCCCCGCGATGCCCAGCCAGAGACGCATTTCAACAAAGCGGTGGGCGCGCATCGCATCCCACGCGCCCACCAGATAGCCCAGATAGTTCATCGCCGCCACCAGACCCGCGCTGGTCAGCGTAAGCTGCCCGGCAGCTATCATCAGCGGCACCTGAGGCGTAAAGGCAAAGCGCCCGATTCCCATTGCCACCACCAGAACGACGAACCCACTGAGCGCAATACGCAGCGCCATGAACGCTCCAAATGTTAAAGAAAAGTAAATTTATGATGCAGCATCTCGTCGTCTGACGAAAGTGAAAGTTGCTCACAGGTTAATGAAAACGCTGTATTATGGGTTTTATGACTGCACATTCTCATTAAGGAGCCCAGCATGGAACTGCTCGAAGAGCACCGTTGTTTTGAAGGTCGACAGCAGCGCTGGCGGCACGACTCCACCGTTCTGAACTGTGCGATGACGTTCAGCATTTTCCTGCCCCCGACGGAAAACCCGCCGGTTCTGTTCTGGCTTTCCGGCCTGACCTGCAACGACGAAAACTTCACCACCAAAGCGGGCGCGCAGCGTATTGCTGCCGAACTGGGTATTGCGCTGGTCATGCCGGACACCAGCCCACGTGGCGATGATGTGGCCGACGATACGGGATACGACCTGGGCAAAGGCGCCGGCTTTTATCTGAATGCCACCGAACTGCCCTGGGCGCGCCACTACCGTATGTATGATTACATTCGCGATGAACTTCCTGCCCTCGTGCAGTCTCAGTTTGCGGTCAGCCAGCGCTGCGCGATCAGCGGCCACTCGATGGGCGGTCACGGGGCGCTGATCATGGCGCTGAAAAACCCGGGAAAATACGTCAGCGTGTCGGCATTTGCGCCTATCGTGAACCCCACCCAGGTGCCATGGGGGCAAAAAGCCTTTACCCACTATCTGGGTGACGATGCGGAAAAATGGCTGGCATGGGACAGCTGTGCGCTGATGCTGAACAGCAAACCGGAAGATGCCCTTCCTATCCTTATCGATCAGGGAGATGCGGATCAATTCCTTGCCGGGCAGCTACAGCCCGCGGTGCTGGCAGAAGCGGCACGCCAGAAAGACTGGCCGCTGACGCTGCGTATTCAACCGGGATACGATCACAGCTATTACTTCATCGCATCCTTTATTGAGGATCATCTCCGCTTCCATGCGGAGCATTTGTTCGGGTAAGTGCGGCCTTTTTTGCCCGGTGGCGCTTCGCTTACCGGGCCTACAAGCTTGTGCCTTTTTGTAGGCCGGGTAAGGCGCAGCCGCCACCTGACTGGGTCAGAACCTGTAATCCACACCCACGAAGTAACGACGGCCATCTTCTGTATAGCTGTAATCGTCACGGCTCAGGTCTTTATCCAGCAGGTTCTGCACGCCCGCGCGCAGCTTAACGCTTTTCGTTGCCTGCCACGCCGCACCGGTATTCCAGATGACATAGCCACCCGGCGTAGGGGCACTGCTGGTCAACGCGCGTTTCTCGCCGGTGTAGTTGCCCTGAACGTAGAACGACCAGTCCTGGGTCGCCTGCCAGTCAACGGTACCGTTGGCCGTGTGGAATGGCAGATCGGACAGCGGTTTGTTGCCGCCGTTACTGATATCACGACCATCGTTATAGGTGTAGTTCAGCGTCACTTTCCACTCTTCCGCCAGCGGGAATTTCAGCTCCGTCTCCACCCCGCGGATACGCGCCTTGTTAACGTTGTAATAGCGGAAAATCGGTTCACCGTCCGCATTCAGGCCAACGTAGTTAGGGTAGCTCTGGGCCTGCTTCACATTGGCCGTACGGCTAATGCTGATGCGGTCATCCACATTATTCTGGAAGGTGGTAATGCTGGCCTGTACGCCCTCTAACCAGCCCTCTTCCCCGCTGTAGTAGAGACCGAATTCGAAGCTCTCGCTGGTTTCCGGTTTCAGGTCCGGGTTACCGACAATCTCACAGGCACCACGGCATGAGCCGCTGACCCAGTCCGGGCTCAGCTGCAGCAGTGACGGCGCTTTAAACGCGGTAGCCCAGCCCCCTTTCACCGTTACGGTATCGGTCGCGTTATACACCAGATACGCCCGCGGACTCCAGTGATCGCCATAGGTGTCATGGTCATCCATACGGATACCGGTGGTCAGCGCCAGAGGTTCAAAGATACGCCACTCATCCTCCAGGAACAGAGCATACTGGCTTGTCGAGGTACTGCTGCTGGAACCGCCAGTAAGGTTGACCGGATCTTTCAGCTTATCGTGACGCCATTCACCACCGAAGGTCAGGAACTGATTGATTTCGCCCAGCGGCAGCACGTATTTCCCGTCCACTGCGTTGCTCTCAGAGGTGATAGGGTTGCTGTTGCCCGGGTTTTTGTTGTCAACCTTCTCGCCGTAAACCTTCAGCTCGCTGTTGCCGATACCCCAGCGACCGTTGTGACTGAGGGAGTAGTTCTGACGCTCAAGGCGGTTTTTGTCGAGGGAATCCGAGTCGCGATCCTGACGGTCGAAACCATAGCCCGCCGTAAAGTCGTGATTTTCAGACGGCGTCCAGGCGAATTCGACATTAGCATCGCGGCTCGTGAAGCCTTCGATGCGCGGCGTTTCACCGCTCGCCGTGGTAGAGGATTTCTGCTGGCCGTCTTTCTCACGCTTCGCGAGGCTACCGTAGGCTTTCAGCCCCAGCAGGCCATCCACCAGCGGGCCGCTGGTGTAGAACTGACCGTTGTAGGTGTCTCCACGGTCGCGATGTTCCTGAATCGTGGAATCGGCGCTCAGGGTGCCCGTCCATTTCTGACCGATTTTTTTGGTGATAATGTTCACCACGCCGCCCAGCGCGTCGGAGCCATAAAGCGAGGACATCGGCCCGCGCACCACTTCGATTCGTTCGATAGCGTCAACCGGAACCCAGCTGAGATCGAAATCATTATGGCGGAACACCGCGGTGCGGGAGTTAACGCGCTTGCCGTCGACCAGGATCAGCGTATAGCTGCTGTCCAGACCGCGAATACTTACCCCTTTACGGTTGTCCCCTTCGCTCGTGAGTTGTACGCCAGGCACATCCCGTAACACATCTTTCAGGTTCTGAACGGGTTTGCGCTGCAAATCTTCCTGCGTAATTACGCTGATGCTGGCCGGCGCATCTTTCAGATTTTGCTCGGTCGCGGAGGCCGTTACAACCATAGTGTCGCCGGATTCTGCTGCGATAACAGGCAGGGCCAGGGACATTGCGGACGCACAAAGTCCTCCCCTGACGAAGGGATTCAACCTAAACATTCCATATCTCCATGAGGTAAATACAACTACATCAAATCATCACTCACAGCGTCTTCCTTGCCGCCCACATCTGCGGTGGGTCGGTGACACGTTTTTTTGATAACGATAAAGCAAACGATAATTATTATCAATTAAATTGTTAAAAAATATATCTTTGTTTCAGCGTACAGGGATAAAAAAACCCGCTCGAATGAGCGGGTTAAAAGAGAGGGAGTGCGGTTATTGTTTAAATCGTTCCGGGAATTCCATTTCACTGTAGCGAACGAAGTGTGTTCCTTTCGTCAGTTTGTAACCAAACCAGATGACGAGGAACAGCGGAATACCAATGTAGGTTGCCGTGACGGCACCCCAGTCAATGGTGTCCGCCAGGAACGCTTCATAGTTCTGTCCCAGCGTAATAATCAGGCACAGAATGAAGGCGAAAATTGGACCCAGCGGGAAGAAGCCGGAACGATACGGTAGCGAGTTAATGTCATAGCCCTGTTTGACATAGCCACGGCGGAAACGGTAGTGGCTAATGGCAATCCCCAGCCAGGCAATAAAGCCCGTCATCCCCGAGGTGTTCAGCAGCCACAGGTATACCGTCTGGTTGCCAAACATGGAAGTCAGGAAGCATAGACCAGCAATTACCGTAGTGGCGTACAACGCGTTGCGCGGTACCCCGCCGCGGGACAGTTTCGCAAAGATACGCGGGGCTTTACCATCGCAGGCCAGGGTGTAGAGCATACGGGTGGACGCGTACATCCCGGAGTTACCGGCAGAAAGCACGGCGGTCAGGATCACGGCGTTCATCACTGCCGCCGCAGACAGCAGACCGGCGTGCTGGAAGACCAGCGTGAAGGGGCTGACGCTAATGTCTTTGACGTCATTGCGCAGCAGGCTTGGATCGGTGTATGGAATGATCAGGCTGATAATCAGGATAGCGAACACGTAGAACAGCAGGATACGCCAGAAGACCTGACGAACCGCACGCGGAATATTTTTTTCCGGGTTCTCAGACTCACCGGCAGCGATACCAATCAGTTCAGTCCCCTGGAAGGAGAAGCCGACAATCATTGCCACGCCAATCATTGCCGAAAGACCACCGGCAAACGGCGCATCGCCTGTTGTCCAGTTGCTCCAGCCCGCAGGTTCAGCACCTTTGAAAATACCAACGATCATCGCCACACCGACGACGATAAAGATGATGACGGTTGCCACTTTGATCAAAGAGAACCAGTATTCTGCTTCGCCGAAACCGCGCACGGAGATGTAGTTCAGCAGGAAGATGACGGTCAGGAACAGTGCGCTCCAGATCCAGCCCGGCGTATCCGGGAACCACCAGTTCATCACCAGCTGTGCAGCGACGAGGTCAACGGCGATGGTAACCGCCCAGTTGTACCAGTAATTCCAGCCCAGCGCGAAGCCGAAACCTTCTTCAACGTATTTTTGACCGTAGGTCGAAAACGAACCTGACACCGGCATGTACGCGGCCAGTTCGCCCAGACTGGTCATCAGGAAGTACACCATCAGGCCAATCAGGATATAAGAGAAAAGCGCCCCACCCGGGCCTGCTGCCGAAATCGTTGCGCCAGAGGCAACGAAAAGACCTGTACCGATTGAACCGCCAATGGCGATCATCGTCAGGTGACGCGCCTTGAGTTCACGACGGAGCGTGGGCGCTTCTGTGGTTTTAATTTCTGAAACCATATGAAAATGCTGTCCATTTAATAAATGAGGCGCAATTGTAGCAGACGATCCGGATTCCTTCCGGCAGAAATACTCAGTTATAAGAGAGCTTCATGACGCGGCCAGGATTATAAGTAAAGCATAATTTTTCCCTCTCCCCTTTGGGGTGAGGGACGCGTTTAGATTTCGCAATAGCGCAGAAAACGCTGCAGCGAGCTGGAGAGGTGTTTCTGACGATGGTGAATGCGCCACAGCGTGCGCACCAGTTTCGGGAGCGGAACGGCAATTTCCACCAGCGACCCCGTCTCAAGCTGTTCAGCAATGACCCGCCGTGAAAGACAGCTGATGCCAAGGCCATGACGTACCGCGTGCTTAATCGCCTCTGAATTCCCCAGCTCCATCCCCAGCTGGAAATGCGGCAGGTGGGACAGCAGCAGGTAATCGACAATTTCCCGCGTGCCGGAGCCCTGCTCACGCAGGATCCACTGCGCCTGCGCCAGCCGCTCCAGCGTCACTTCGCCCTGTAATAAAGACGAGGCCGGGGACGCAAAGACCACCAGCTCATCCTCCAGCCAGGGCTCGGCAATGATATCGACGTTATGGCAGGGACCTTCGATGAGACCGATATCCACGCGGAAATCGATCACCGCGTTGATGACGTCCTGGCTATTACCGACGCTCATTTCCAGCGGCAGGGTGGGAAAATCCCGACGGTAGCGGGCAATCACTTCCGGCAGGATGTAATTCCCGATGGTGCTGCTGGCGTAGACGCGGATCGCACCGTTGTCTTCGCGGAACAGCTGTTCGATTTCGATAGCCTGCTCCAGCAAGGCCAGCGCGCGCGGGTAGAGAAGGCGCCCGTGCTCGTTGACCACCAGGCGCTTCCCTACCCTGTCGAAAAGCTGAACGCCCAGCTGACCTTCGAGGTCGGTCAGGGCTGCGCTGACCGCAGATTGCGAGAGCGCCAGCATCTGCGATGCCTGCGTCGTCGACCCGCTTTTCAGCACTTCGGCAAAGACTTCCAGCTGGCGCAATGTAATGTGCATGATTGCTTACCACTTATATAGATTGATTATAAGTATATAATCAATTTTATTTTTAAGCCAGAGCGCCGTAACCTTTAGCCAGACAAAGGAGAAGGTTATGTCAGAACTCACCTTACAGCATCATCGTACATTGTGGCACTTCGTGCCGGGTCTTGCGCTCAGCGCCGCGGTGACCGGCGTGGCGTTATGGGGCGGAAGCATTCCCGCCGTTGCCGGCGCAGGTTTTAGCGCCTTAACGCTGGCGATATTGCTCGGCATGGTCGTGGGTAACACCGTTTACCCACATATCTGGAAATCCTGTGACGGCGGCGTGATCTTCGCCAAACAGCACCTGCTGCGTCTCGGGATCATTCTCTACGGCTTTCGTCTCACTTTTTCGCAGATTGCCGACGTTGGCGTCAGCGGGATCGCCATCGATGTCCTGACCCTGACCAGTACCTTTTTACTGGCCTGCTTTATCGGCCAGAAAGTCTTTGGTCTGGATAAGCAAACCAGCTGGTTAATCGGCGCAGGCAGCAGTATTTGCGGCGCTGCGGCGGTACTGGCAACGGAACCTGTCGTGAAGGCCGAAGCCAGCAAAGTGACCGTGGCGGTGGCGACGGTAGTGATCTTCGGTACGGTGGCGATTTTCCTCTACCCGGCGATGTATCCGCTGGTAGCCCACTGGTTCAGCCCGGAAACCTATGGCATCTATATTGGCTCAACCATGCACGAAGTGGCTCAGGTGGTCGCAGCAGGCCACGCGATTAACCCGGAAGCCGAAAACGCGGCGGTGATTGCCAAAATGCTGCGCGTGATGATGCTCGCGCCTTTCCTGATTTTCCTGGCCGCGCGGGTTAAACAGCTGGCTCCGGCGGGCGGCAGCGAGAAAAGTAAAATCACCATTCCGTGGTTTGCGATCCTGTTTATCGTGGTGGCGATTTTCAACTCCTTCCACCTGCTGCCGAAAGCCGTGGTCGATATGCTGGTGACGCTGGATACCGTGCTGCTGGCGATGGCCATGGCGGCGCTGGGGGTGACCACCCACGTCAGTGCGCTGAAAAAAGCCGGTGCGAAACCGCTGCTGATGGCGTTGGTGCTTTTCATCTGGCTGATTGTCGGTGGCGGTGCGATTAACCTGCTGGTGCACAGCGTGATGCGTTAATACATTGATTCCAAAAACATTAATAAAATCTGAAAAATTCATAATTGCCATCAACAGCTCAGTAGAGATGAATAATCTCTGCTGAACTGTTTGTCTTTGTGTCATTTTAAGGAAAAAGTCATTTTCGGAACTGGATATTCTTCCACCGGTAAAGATCTTGACTTCTGGAGGTGCATGGATCGTGCGTTTCGTTAATTTATTATTCACCCTCCTTGTAATAACGTCGACACGACAAGCATACGCTAATCCAGTTGATGATCTTGAAGCAGCACAACTTCGCGCCAGAGAAGTACTTGAGCATCGCCTAAATGTCTGCGATCGGTTTAGAAAAATTGAAGCCAACTGGTTTGACTTCTGGCTTCAATCACAGTCGGTTGAGGTTAGAAAAAAAGCAATCTGGGATTTATACAGAAGAGCCAACGAACGATGCTACGGTGCGGAGCGTGACGCCTACTCAATAGCGCTTATTAATTACACGGCTATAACGGGCGATAGAACACTGCTGGATGACTGAATATCGTTCTATGATGATCCAGGGCTAAAAAGGGATATCCAACTCCCCATTCCTGAAATCGAATACGAGAAACAACTCGAACGGCTTACACTGCTTCCTGCTTTCTACATGCCGTTTGATACGATCTCATCCAGAGACGCCATTGCCCCCGATCAAGAATGGCTACTGTACCAAACTGTCCGGCAGACCTTCCAGCGAACGCCATATATTAAAGGTCTCATCATCAACGGACTGCATATTCAATAACGTAAACCCCTTTTAGATCCGCTATTATTGCCCTTTTCGATGGTGGGTTTAACAGGAGTCCCTTTATGAAATATGTTGGAGCGCACGTCAGCGCTGCAGGTGGCCTTGCCAATGCTGCCATTCGCGCCGCCGAAATTGAGGCGACCGCTTTCGCCCTGTTCACCAAAAACCAGCGCCAGTGGCGCGCCGCGCCGCTCACCACGGATGTGATTGATGATTTCAAAGCCGCCTGTGAGAAATACCACTACGGGCCGGGTCAGATCCTCCCCCATGACAGCTACCTGATCAACCTCGGACATCCGGTACAGGACGCGCTGGAGAAGTCCCGCGAAGCGTTTCTCGATGAAGTACAGCGCTGCGAACAGCTGGGGCTGACGCTGCTGAACTTCCATCCGGGTAGCCATCTGATGCAGATCGACGAAGATGCCTGTCTGGCGCGCATTGCCGAATCCATCAACATCACCCTGGATAAAACCAAAGGCGTGACTGCGGTGATTGAGAATACCGCCGGTCAGGGCAGCAACCTCGGCTTTAAGTTTGAACATCTGGCGGCCATTATTGACGGGGTGGAAGATAAATCCCGCGTGGGCGTGTGCATTGATACCTGCCACGCCTTTGCCGCCGGTTATGACCTGCGCACCACCGAGGCCACGAAAAACACCTTTGACGAGTTCGGGCGCATTGTTGGCTTTAAGTATCTGCGCGGTATGCACCTGAACGATGCGAAAAGCGCCTTTGGCAGCCGCGTTGACCGCCACCACAGCCTGGGCGAAGGCAACATCGGCCACGACGCGTTCCGCTTTATCATGCAGGATGCCCGTTTCGATGGGATCCCCATGGTGCTGGAAACCATTAACCCGGATATCTGGGCGGAAGAGATCGCCTGGCTGAAGGCACAGCAGACAGAACAGGCGGTTGCGTAAGAATGAACGAAAGAGAGAAGCAGATACTCAAGATCCTGCGGCGTAATCCCCTTATTCAGCAAAACGAAATCGCCGATATTTTGCAGATCAGCCGTTCGCGTGTCGCGGCACATATTATGGATCTGATGCGTAAGGGGATGATCAAAGGTAAAGGATATATCCTCACCGAACGGGAGTATTGCGTGGTGGTCGGCGCCATCAATATGGATATTCGCGGCACGGCGGAAATCCACTATCCGCAATCTGCCTCTCATCCGGGCAGCATTCACTGTTCCGCAGGCGGCGTGGGCCGTAATATCGCGCATAATCTTGCCTTACTGGGAAGAGACGTCCATTTAATTTCAGCGGTAGGCAGTGATTTTTACGGCGAAACACTGCTGGAGCAAACGCGTCAGGCGGGGGTAAATGTCTCCAGCTGTATCCGCTTACACGGACATAACACGTCAACCTACCTCTCCGTCGCAAACCAGCAGGATGAAACGGTGCTGGCGATAAACGATACACAGATTCTGCAAAAGCTGACGCCGCAACTGCTGGACAACTCGCGGGATCTGCTCCGTCACGCCGGGGTGATACTTGCCGATTGCAACCTCACCCCGGAAGCGATTGAATGGGTCTTTACCATCGCGGATGATATTCCGGTCTTTATTGATACTGTTTCTGAATTCAAAGCGGAAAAAATTAAGACCTGGTATTCGCGGATCCATACCCTGAAGCCGACTCAAAAGGAACTTGAGATCCTCTGGGGCAATCCCGTCATTACCGATGCTGACCTGGCCCGCGCAGCGGATTATCTGCATCAGCAAGGGGTTCAGCATGTGTATGTTTACATGAAGGATGAATCGGTTTTTTGTAGCCAGAAGAATGGCGAACAATTTCGTCTTTTCCCGCCTGCGCATCCTGTCGTGGACGGTTTTGGCGCGGATGACTGTTTTATGGCGGGCCTTCTCTATAGTTTTCTGGAAGGGAGCGAGTTTCGTGACGGTGCGAATTTCGCGATGGCATGTGCTGCCTTATCACGCGCCAGCGTCAGCCTCAATAATCCTGCCCTTTCCGCTAATAACGCCCTCTATCTGCTCAATACAACCCAGGCATGATGCCTGGGTCATTCTTTATAAACTGATGAAGAAGCCCACAATCGTCGCGCTCATGAGATTGGAAAGCGTGGCTGCTGCCAGGGCCCGCATTCCCAACTGCGCTATTTCGGGCGCCCGCTGTGGCGCAATGGCGGAAAATGCGCCGACGACAACGCCAATGGATCCAAAATTGGCGAAACCGCAGAGGGCGAAAGAGATAATGGCGATGGTTTTTACATCCAGAGAGCCTGCCGTTTGCAGATACGGTGAGAAATTGAGGTAGGCCACAAACTCATTGATTGCCAGCTTCTGACCGATCAGGCTTCCGGCAAGCGTTGCTTCATGCCAGTCAACCCCCATAATCCAGGCCAGCGGAGCCAGAACATAACCAAAAATCCCTTCAAGGGTGGCGTGTTCGTAACCAAACCAGCCACCAATACCGCCAATCATGCCGTTGATCAGCGCAATGATAGCGACAAACGCCATCACTACCGTTGCAACACCCGCAGCAATTTTTAGCCCGGTCATCGCCCCGCTCGCGGCAGCTTCAATAATGCTTTTCGGTGGAGTTTCAGTGAATGACAGGTTATCAAAAGTGACGTTTGACGCTTCCGTAGCCGGACTGAGTATACGCGCAAACAGGATCCCCCCCGGAATGGCCATCAGCGATGCGGCGAGCAGATAATCAATCGGCACGCCCATTCCTGCATAACCAATCATCATCGAGCCAGCAATCGATGCCATGCCGCTACAGATCGCGGTGAACAGTTCATTGCGGTTAAGACGGTCAATAAACGGCTTCACAATTGCCGGGATCTCGTTTTGCCCGAGAAAGATGGTGGTCACGGCAACAAAGGATTCGATCTTACTGATGTGCAGTGCTTTCTGGAAAATACCGCCAAGAAACCGGATAAGCAGCCCCATCACGCCGATGTAATAGAGCAGGCTGATCAGGGCGGTGACAAAAATAATGGCAGGTAACACACGAAACGCGAAGATGAATCCCGCCCCATCAAACAGAACATCCATTTTCGGCCCTACCAGCGAGCCAAAGATAAAGGCGCTCCCTGCATCACTGTAGGACATGACTTTATGTACGCCCAGCGCGGCCTGCTCTACAAGCCATTTACCAGGAGGAAAATAGAGCATAATCCCACCGATGGCGATCTGCAGAACCAGCGCAGCCCCCACGGTACGCAGGCTGATACGCTTTTTATTGACTGACAACAGGAACGCAATTGCCAGTAAAATTACCATCCCCACAACACTTCTCATGATATCCATAACGAATTCCCTTCATGCCAGTAAACCCGGCGTTGTCGCCGGGCCTCAGTTGTGTTTGCCCCTGGTGGTCGACAGCATGCTGACTGAACGGCTTTAACAGGCGAGACGTTGATAGGCTTTCGCTATCTCGCAGGCCAGCACGGCGTTGTTGAAGACCAGTTGGATGTTGGACTTCAGGCTGTCGCCACCGGTCAGATCGGCCACCCGGGCCAGCAGGAAAGGCGTGCTTTCTTTGCCCACGATGCCCTGCTCTTCAGCTTCTCGTACCGCCTGATCGATGGCTGCGTTAATTTTGCCTTCTGCCATAGCGAACGATTCAGGAATCGGATTGGCCACCACCAGTCCGCCGTTCAGACCCGTCTGCCACTTCACGAGCATGGCGCGGGCAATCTCCTCTGCGGTATCGAGACGAATGCTCACGTCAAATGGACTGGTACGACAGAAAAATGCCGGAAGAGAGGTTGTCTGGTAGCCAATTAACGGGACACCGAAAGTTTCTAAATATTCGGTGGTGAGCCCCAGATCGAGAATAGATTTCGCGCCCGCACAGACCACTGTGACATTGGTATGTGCCAGCTCCTGAAGATCGGCAGAAATATCAAACGTGCGTTCAGCACCACGATGAACACCACCAATTCCCCCGGTTGCAAAGACTTTAATTCCGGCCAGCGCCGAAATAATCATGGTGGAGGCAACCGTTGTGGCACCATTTTTTTTGGCTGCTACGACAAACGGTAAATCCCGGCGGCTGACTTTTGTGACGCTGTGCCCTTCGCGCCCCAATAACTCAATTTCATCTTTACTCAAGCCCACTTTCATTATTCCGCCAATAATGGCAATAGTTGCCGGAACAGCGCCATGCTGACGAATGGTTTGTTCGACCTCAATTGCCGTTTGTGCATTTTGTGGGAAAGGCATCCCATGAGAAATAATGGTGGATTCGAGCGCGACGACCGGCTTTTTATTTTTAAGCGCGTCCTGTACCTCTGGTGAGATTTGCAGTAATTCAGCATTCAGTGTTAATTCAGACATGCGGATTTCTCCAGTAAGGAAATAACGTTTTCAACAGATAAATCAGGGTTGTTGGTATATTCACAGGCAAGCGCCATGGATGAGCAACCCTGCGCGAAACGTACGGAATCAATAAATGACAAACCATCCACCCAGCAGGAGACCAGCCCGGCCATCATGGCGTCGCCTGCACCGGTTACATTAATGACCTGCGTTTTAACAGGTAATGCCCACCCATGCTCCCCGTTGGCGTGACTGTAGTAAACACCATCCCCCCCCATGCTGAGTACCAGCCGCGTTAGCCCATGCGAATGGAACCAGGCGGCAACATCCGCAGCGTCGTCACGTCCGGAAAGCGCAATCCCACTGAGGGTTTCGGCTTCCAGTCGGTTGGGTTTCAGCGTGTGGATTTTGTCGAGATGATTGCGAATTTTGATACATTTCCAGGCGGATACCGGATCTACAAATACCGGTACGCCGCCGGCATTTTCGAGTATCCAGACCAGTGCCTCCTCACTGATATTACAGTCGGCAACAACTGCTGATGCGTGATGAATGAAATCGGCATGTTGCGTTAAAAAACGGGCAGAAATATGTTCGGAAATACTCATATCATTGATAGCCACTAACATTTCACCCGTGTTATCGAGCAGTGATAAATAACAGGATGTATTTTCACCGGGCACACACAGACTTTTTTCTACGTGGACACCACTCTGACGGGTTTGTGTTAATAACATTTCACCGTAAAAATCCTGGCCTACGGCAGTGAGTAGCCATGATGCTTTACCCAGCAATGAAAGATTATGGGCAATATTTCTTCCCACGCCGCCGGGAGAAAATTTTATCCGCCCTGGATTGGAGTCAGCATAATTGAGTGAATCATGTGAATATCCGGCCACATCCATATTGGCTGAACCGATTGTTACTATGTATTCCTTTTTGCGCATAGCACACCCTCCGGCAAAGCATTGCCATAGTAATGATGTCGCGATTAACGACACCAAAATCTATTAGAGCTTATGTTTGCAAACAAACACCTGTTTGTATTGCGCATGTTTTGATCAAACGGAATCTGGCTGCAAGCGCTAAAGCGAGTAGTTATGAACAGAATCACATTTTTTAGCGGATATAATTCGGGAAGGCAGGAAAACCTGAGAGACAGGGCACAAAATGCAGAAATAAAAAAGGGCAGAGAATTCTCTGCCCTGGGAGAGGGGATTTATATCACGCCGCTTTCGCCACCACGTCCGCTTCAGGACGTTTGAGCACCGCGTAAGAGAGACCTGCCACCAGCGTACCCGCAACAATCGCCAGCAGGTAACCCAGTACCGGTGTGATGGCGCCAGGGATCAGCAGGACAAACAGACCGCCGTGTGGTGCCATCAGTTTTGCGCCAATCGCCATGGAGATAGCGCCGGTCACCGCGCCACCAACGATACAGCACGGCAGAACACGCATTGGATCACGGGCGGCAAATGGAATCGCCCCTTCGGTGATAAAGCACAGACCCAGTACCAGCGCCGCTTTACCCCCTTCCTGCTGCGCTTTGTCGAATTTACGACGCGCGATAATCGTGGCCAGACCCAGTGCCAGCGGAGGCACCATACCTGCGGCCATAATGGCAGCCATCGGCGCGTAGGTCTGGGTACTCAGCAGACCAACACCGAAAGCGTACGCCGCTTTGTTCACCGGGCCACCCATATCGGTACACATCATGCCCCCGAGGATCGCACCCAGCAGTACCGCATTCGCGGTACCCATGGTTTGCAGCCAGTGAGTCAGGCCCGCGAGGATACCTGCAACCGGCTTACCAATCAGGTAAATCATCGCCAGCCCGACCACCAGACTGGAAATCAGCGGGATAATCAGGATCGGTTTCAGCGCTTCCATACTCTGCGGCAGCTTCAGCTTCGCGCTGATAAGCTTCGCGACGTAACCCGCCAGGAAACCGGCAATAATACCGCCGATAAAGCCGGAGCCGGTGCTTACGGCCAGCATACCGCCGATAAGTCCCGGCGTCAGGCCAGGACGGTCAGCGATGGAGAAGGCAATAAAGCCCGCCAGAACGGGTACCATCAGCGCGAACGCAGAACCACCACCGATCTGCATCAGTGCTGCAGCCAGCGTCCCTTGTTCTTTAAACGCCGTAATACCAAAGGCGAACGAGAGCGCAATACACAGACCACCCGCGACCACCATTGGCAGCATGTAAGAGACACCGGTCAGCAAGTGACGATAGGCGCCAGCTGACTCTTTCTTCCCTTCCGTCGCGGTCTGCGCGGTACCGGTAGCCTGATACGGCTTCGCTTCCACCAGCGCTTTATCAAACTCCTGCGCGGTTTTTTTCAGCGCCAGGCCGGTTGAGGTACGGTACATCGGCTTACCGGCAAATTTCGCCAGATCCACTTCGATATCCGCCGCCACAATCACCAGATCGGCTTCCGCCACTTCTTCAGGGGTGATAGCGTTGCCCGCGCCCACAGAGCCACGCGTTTCAACTTTTACCCACCAGCCGCGTTTTTTCGCTTCGGTTTCAATGGCTTCAGCCGCCATGAAGGTGTGTGCCACCCCCGTAGGGCAGGCCGTCACCGCGACAATGCGTTTCGGTCCTGCTGCTGCAGCAACCGGTGCCGTGGCGACAGGCGCGCTGTAAACAGACGCATGACCTTTCGCTTCACTCAGGAACAGTTCCGGGTGGGCCACCGCACGATTAATATCGCCCAGCCACACTTTTTTGCCATTCAGCGCACTGTCAGCCGGGATTTTATCGCCCAGGACAATGGCCAGTTCTGCATCACCTGGATTATCGATAATATCCAGATGCGCTTTTTGTGCCGCCGCGCCCAGCAGGGTCTTCGCCATATAGGCGCGAGCCTGTCCGAGACCGGAGTCAATGATCAGCAGCGTTTTCATTATTCCTCTCCTGCTGTTAGTTAAAAGGTTTTAAGTCAACGCGCGCCATCATCGCGGCTAACTGGGTACGATCGGTAATACCGACATTGCTCTGGCTGACGGCCAGGGCTGCAACGGCGGTGGCAAGACGTAAAGTATGTTCACTGGATTCACGCATCAGCAGACCATAAATCAGGCCGCCAACCATGGAATCCCCTGCACCAACGGTGCTGACAACGTCAACCGATGGCGGTTTGGCGATCCATTCGCCGGACGCGTTAACCCACAACGCCCCTTCTGCACCAAGCGAAATCACCACATGAGCGATACCCTGCTCGCGCAGCGCATGGGCAGCGTCAATCACATCTTTTAATTCTGGCAGCTTACGACCGGCCCAGATCTCCAGTTCACGGCGATTTGGCTTCACCAGCCATGGAGAGGCTTTCAGACCCGCAACCAGCGCGTCGCGGCTGCTGTCAAAAATAATGCATGGGCACTGGCTGCGCAGGCGCGTCATCCAGTCGGTGAACGCTTCCGGGCTCACGCCGGACGGCAGACTGCCGCTGACGCACACCATGTCGAACTGGCCCAGCCAGGTCAGGGAATCGTTCACAAAACGCTCCCAGTCGGACGGGGTCACTTCAAAGCCGGAGAAGTTCAGATCGGTTACTTCACCGTCTTTCTCCGTCAGCTTAACGTTGATACGGGTACGACCCTGAACAACCTGAAAACGGTTAGCAATGCCCAGCTCGCTGAACAGCTGCTGGAAACCGTCCTGGTTATCTTTACCGAGGAATCCCCCCACGGTGACATCGATACCGAGATCCTTGAGCACTTTCGCGACGTTAATCCCTTTACCCGCAGCATGCAGGCCAGTGGTACGCACGAGGTTTACTTCGCCGCGCTCAATTTCCGGGCAAAACCCCACCAGGTCATAAGCCGGGTTCAGCGTAATAGTCGCAACACGTCTGCTCATTATGCGCCCTCCCCCAGACCCGCAGCGATGGCATCGCCAATCGCTTTCAACGCCTGTTCAGCATCCGCACCCTGCGCGGTGAAGCGCAGACGATGACCTTTCTTCACGCCCAGCGCGACAACTTTCATCAGACTACGGCCGTTGGCCGGTTTGCCCGTGCCATCAAGATTCGCCACGGTGATCTCACTTTCGAATTGTTTAATGGTATTCACCAGCATGGTGCCGGGACGGGCATGCAGGCCGTGTTCGTTACGCACCACGAACTCTGCGGTCAGCATGTCATCCGTCAGCGCATCATCACTGGTCAGCAGTGCCAGCACGGTGGAGGCATCAGCGTTCAGCAGTTTTTCAGCTTGGTTGTTCAACAGCAGATCGCCCAGACGTTTCAGCACTGAAACCGGCTGTTCATCGTTCATCGCCACGGTCACCAGCATGGCCGCACGTTCGCCGTCTACGTCAAACGCGCTGGCCGCGCGGCTCACGGCGATAGCACTGCGCAGGTTGCCTTCAGCACTGTCGTTCAGCCAGATACCCTGCCCCAGATTCAACGGCTTATCGTTGATCACGCGCGTTACGAAGGTGGCATCCGCCGCGCCGGTTTCCTTCAGGCGACCCGCGTTTAGCGCCTGCAGCGTCACCAGATCGGAGGCAACCACGTCCAGCGTCAGCGTTTCATTATCCAGTTTCAGCGCTTCACTCTGTTTTTCGCCCATCAGCAAGGCGCGCAGCTCTTCCGCTGTCGTGGCGGATTTGAGCTGTTCAGCCACCGCGTCATCGCTCAGGACGTGCGTCAGCTGACGCAGCAGGCCTAAGTGTTCGTCGCTGCTGGCCGCGATACCGATAGCCACATAGGCCACCTGCCCCTCGCCCCAGAGCACGCCCTGCGGGAACTGATAAACCTTAACGCCGGTTTTCAGCACCTGATCGCGGGTGTCCGTCGTGCCGTGCGGAATGGCAATGCCGTTGCCGAGGAAGGTTGAGGTCTGCTGTTCGCGCGCCAGCATGCCGTTTACGTAGCCGTCCGCGACGTTACCCGCCTGCACAAGTGCAGCGGCAACCTGGCGAATAGCCTCTTCTTTATCCCCGGCCTGAGCGCCCGGGTGGATATCCTGAACAGATAACTGGAACATGGTTCTCCTCTCCTGCTGAACTTGAATCGTTTCAGCTTAAATGAGAAAAAATGCGCTAGCCTGCTCCGTTTGTTAAAACAAGATAGCGCTGAAACGTTTCAAAAAGTCTTGCGCTTTCTGCAATGCCTTGCAAGTAAACTCGTCTTTCTGATGTCAGAATTTAGAGATACAGCACATTTCTTATTCCTTCAGCTGAATTTTGCTGAAGTTCAGCAAGTCAGTTTCAGCTAAGGTCAGCCGGGGAGGATGCAAGATGAAATGCCATTTTGATTTTTCGTGGCATCATTGACCGCACCCACTGTTTATTTTTTAGCTGACGGCGTAAACTCCGCTCCCTCTCTGCTACTCGCTAATTATAAAACATGCATAACACCCCTGCGGCTGCCTCGCCGAAGCCCTTTGATTTGACCTCTGCGGCATTCCTGATTGTTGCCTTCTTCACGGGTATTGCCGGTGCGTTACAGACGCCGACGCTGAGTTTATTTCTGACCAATGAAGTCCACGCCCGTCCGGCAATGGTCGGCTTCTTTTTTACCGGAAGCGCCATCATCGGCATCCTCGTCAGTCAGTTTCTGGCAGGGCGCTCCGACAGAAAAGGCGATCGTAAAAGTCTGATCGTTTTCTGCTGCCTGCTCGGTGTACTGGCTTGCGTTCTGTTTGCCTGGAACCGTAACTATTTCATTCTGCTGTTCATCGGCGTGTTCCTGAGCAGCTTTGGCTCGACGGCGAACCCACAGATGTTCGCCCTTGCCCGCGAGCACGCCGACCATACCGGACGCGAAGCGGTGATGTTCAGCTCTGTTATGCGTGCTCAGGTGTCGCTGGCATGGGTGATAGGGCCGCCGCTGGCTTACGCGCTGGCGATGGGTTTTGGCTTTACGGTGATGTACCTGAGTGCGGCCGTTGCGTTTGTCGTCTGCGGCGCGCTGGTGTGGTTCTTTCTGCCGTCAATGCGCAAAGAGCCCAAAGTGGCAACGGGCGTGCTGGAAGCGCCGCGCCGTAACCGCCGCGATGCCCTGCTTCTCTTTATTATCTGCACGCTGATGTGGGGCACCAATAGCCTGTATATCATCAACATGCCGCTGTTTATTATTGATGAACTGCATCTGCCGGAAAAGCTGGCGGGCATTATGATGGGCACCGCCGCCGGGCTTGAGATCCCGACCATGCTCATCGCGGGTTACTACGCGAAGCGTTTCGGAAAGCGTTTTTTAATGCGTATCGCCGCCGTCGCTGGCCTGCTGTTCTATATTGGTATGTTGACGGTTCACACGCCGGGGCTGTTGCTGGCTTTACAGCTGCTGAACGCCATTTATATCGGCATTCTCGCCGGGATAGGCATGCTCTACTTCCAGGATCTGATGCCGGGCCAGGCAGGCTCCGCCACGACCCTGTATACCAATACCACCCGCGTGGGCTGGATTATCGCCGGTTCAATGGCCGGCGTCGTGGCTGAGATCTGGAACTATCACACCGTGTTCTGGATTGCGCTGGTGATGTGCACGCTGACGCTTGGCTGTCTGGCGAAGATTAAAGACGTTTAAGGCGTGGTGAGCGCTTCCAGCTCAAGCAGGTACGTCATCGCCTGCTCGCGCGTGGTGCCGCACATTTCGGCTGAGGGCTGAAGCCCGGAACAGACCTTCGGGCGCAACGGTGAGCCAAAGATCATACACAGGTTAGTCTCAGAGAGCTGAACGCAGCGGGTATTGGCAGGCTTGCCTTCGGGCATTCCTGGAATGGGACTTGAAATGGACGGTGCAGTACAGCACGCGCCACAATCTGGACGGCAATCCATAAATGCTCTCTTCGCTGACGAACGCCCGCGTAGTCGGGCATCGCGCGCACAGTAACACCTTTTGTGTATTGATAGCAAAAGCCACGAATTCCTCTTGCCTGAAAGGCCGCGCACGAGTAATTTGGCGCGATATTTTTTACCTCCCGTAAACAGGATTACTGCAATGCCAAGAGCGAACGAAATTAAGAAAGGTATGGTACTGAATTACAACGGCAAATTGCTGATTGTGAAAGATATCGACATTCAGGCCCCGAGCGCCCGTGGCGCAGCAACGCTGTACAAAATGCGTTTTGCCGATGTCCGTACCGGCCTGAAAGTGGAAGAGCGCTTTAAAGGTGACGATATCGTTGATACCGTGACCCTGACCCGTCGCTACGTTGATTTCTCCTACATCGACGGCAACGAATATGTGTTCATGGACAAAGAAGATTACACCCCGTACATCTTCACCAAAGATCAGATTGAAGAAGAGCTGCTGTTCATTCCTGAAGGCGGTATGCCTGATATGCAGGTTCTGACCTGGGATGGCGTGCTGCTGGCGCTGGAACTGCCTCAGACTGTCGATCTGGAAATCGTTGAAACGGCACCAGGCATCAAAGGCGCATCTGCGAGCGCCCGCAACAAACCGGCTACCCTGACAACCGGTCTGGTTGTGCAGGTACCGGAATACCTCTCCGCGGGCGAGAAAATCCGCATCCATATCGAAGAAAAACGCTATATGGGTCGTGCTGACTGATTGTGGCTTTTGCCCGGTGGCGCTACGCTTACCGGGCCTACGAAAAACCGGCCCTGAAGCCGGTTTTTGTGTTTTTGTAGGCCGGGTAAGGCGAAGCCGTCCCCCGGCAATTTCGCTTACAGAAGCTCCGGATACTTCGTCATCTTCAGCGCCAGTTCCACGCCGCGCACTTCCGCCATCCCTTTCAGACGGCCAATTGCCGAATAGCCAGGGTTGGTTTTCTTACGCAGATCGTCGAGCATCTGGTGGCCGTGATCGGGACGGAATGGAATAGGACGTACATCGCCCGCCTGCTTACGACGCGCCTCTTCCGCCAGAATGGCGTCCACCACCGCAACCATATTCACATCACCGCCCAGGTGCGCGGCTTCGTGGAAGGTTTTTGGGTTCTCTTCACGGCAGGTCGCACGCAGATGCGTGAAGTGGATACGATCGCCAAAGGTTTCAATCATCCGCACCAGATCGTTATCCGCACGCACGCCGTAGGAGCCGGTACACATGGTAAAACCGTTGTAGATGCTGTTAACCGTCTCCTTCAGCCACTGCATATCTTCAATCGTGGAGACGATACGCGGCAGGCCGAGGATCGGACGCGGTGGATCGTCCGGGTGTACGGCCAGGCGAACCCCAACCTCTTCCGCCACAGGAACAATGGCGCGCAGGAAGTACGCCATATTTTCACGCAGCTGGTGCTTATCAATATCGCCGTACTCCGCCAGACGCGCGCGGAACTGATCCAGCGTGTATCCCTCTTCCGCACCCGGCAGGCCAGCAATAATATTGCGGGTCAGCTTTTCAATGTCAGCGTCGCTTGCCGCGTTAAACCACGCCAGCGCCTGCTGCTGTTCTTCCGCGGTATAGTCCGCTTCGGCGCCCGGGCGCTTCAGAATGTGCAGTTCGAATGCCGCAAAGGCAATCTGATCGAAACGCAGCGCTTTTGAACCGTCCGGCATCTGATATTCAAGGTCAGTGCGCGTCCAGTCCAGGATCGGCATGAAGTTATAGCAGACGGTATCAATGCCGCAGGCCGCAAGGTTACGAATGCTCTGCTGATAGTTCGCAATCCAGGTCTGATACTCCCCGGTATGGGTTTTGATATCCTCATGAACCGGAATACTTTCCACGACAGACCAGGTTAATCCCTTCTCAGCCAGCAGCGCCTGGCGCTGTTGAATTTCCTCCACCGGCCAGACCTGACCGTTAGGAATGTGATGCAGCGCCGTGACAACACCCGTTGCGCCAGCCTGACGCACATCATCAAGAGAAACCGGATCGTTCGGCCCGTACCAACGCCAGGTTTGTTCCATTACCCCACCCCTCAAGTTGTTATACCAATATGTGTTCCTACGATGACGACTACCATACATGTTTGCCGTAAAGGGTCAATACACCGCCACACATTGATTGATCAAACTCACAGAACCGGGATATTTACGGCTCACCAATTTTATTTGCTGTCATATAACTTTACACTGGCATTGTTAATTAATGGTTAATCAGGTGTGTATTTCATGAAGACAATTGCCTCCACCTCGCTTCCTGCTCACGTTCAGCAACCTCGCTACGATCGCGCGCAGTTACGCTCCCGCATCGTTCATTTTGGCTTTGGTGCCTTTCACCGCGCGCACCAGGCCTTGTTAACAAACCGGGTGCTAAATGAAAAAGGCGGCGACTGGGGGATCTGTGAGATCAGCCTCTTTAGCGGTGATGTGCTGATGAGCCAGCTGCGCGCGCAGGATCATCTGTTTACCGTGCTGGAGAAAGGTGCTGAAGGCAATCAGCCGATTATCGTCGGCGCCGTCCATGAATGCCTGAACGCAAAGCTGGACTCCCTGCCCGCCATTATTGAGAAATTTTGTGAGCCGCAGGTCGCGATTGTGTCGCTCACCATCACCGAGAAAGGCTATTGCATCGATCCTGCGACCGGTAAACTGGATCTTCACAACGCGCGGATCGTCCACGACCTTGAAAATCCGTCTGAACCGCATTCTGCCCCGGGGATTCTGGTCGAAGCACTCCATCGCCGCCACGAGCGTGGCCTGCCCGCCTTTACCGTGCTCTCCTGCGACAATATCCCGGATAACGGGCACGTAGTGAAAAACGCGGTGCTGGGCATGGCGCAAAAACGTTCCGCTGCGCTGGCGGAGTGGATCGAAAGCCACGTCAGTTTTCCGGGCACGATGGTCGACAGGATTGTCCCCGCCGCGACTGACGCTTCGCTTGCGGAAATCACCGAAGCGCTCGGCGTTGAAGATCCGTGCGCCATCAGTTGCGAACCGTTTATTCAGTGGGTGGTGGAAGATAACTTTGTCGCGGGCCGTCCCGAGTGGGAAGTGGCAGGTGTCCAGATGGTGCAGGATGTACTGCCGTGGGAGCAGATGAAACTACGCATGCTCAACGGCAGCCACTCTTTCCTGGCGTACCTCGGGTATCTCGCGGGCTATGCGCACATTAATGAATGTATGGAGGATCCCTCTTTCCGTAATGCCGCCCGTCGGCTCATGCTCGACGAACAGGCGCCCACATTACGTATTCAGGATGTCGACCTCACCGCCTACGCCGATAGCCTGCTCGAACGCTTTGCTAACCCGGCTCTCCAGCACCGTACCTGGCAAATCGCGATGGACGGTAGCCAGAAATTGCCCCAGCGCATGCTGGACGGGATCCGCATCCATCTTGAGCGAAAAACGCCGTGGCCACTGCTGGCGCTCGGCGTGGCCGGCTGGATACGCTACGTCAGCGGCACCGACGACCGTGGCAACGCGATTGATGTTCGCGATCCCCTCAGCGATAAAATTCGTACGGTTGTTGATGCCAGTGACGAGGCCGATCGCGTCAACGCGCTGCTGGGGCTGAGTGAAGTCTTTGGCCACGATCTGGAGCAAAACCACGTTTTTGTTGAGGCGGTTAACCAGGCCTACCAGCGAATCAGCCGCCACGGCGCGCGTCAGGCTGTTATTGAAACGTTAAATATTTAACGTTTATTGCGCTTAACGCGAACGGAAAGGGTCTCCGTTCGCCCTTCCCCTTCTCATTGGTCACGTTTTTCGTCAGGATAAGAGAACAGTGTTATCGCATCACCCTTCTCTCCCGGAGCGCACGTGACCAAAACCAACCTCATCACCGGTTTTCTCGGCAGCGGAAAAACCACCTCCATTCTTCACCTGCTGGCAACTAAAGATCCGGCCGAGAAATGGGCCGTGCTGGTCAATGAATTTGGCGAGGTAGGCATTGATGGCGCACTGCTGTCATCCAGCGGCGCGCTGATTAAAGAGATCCCCGGCGGATGCATGTGCTGCGTCAATGGCCTGCCAATGCAGGTGGGACTCAACACGCTGCTGCGTCAGGGCAAACCCGACCGCCTGCTGATTGAACCCACCGGACTGGGCCACCCGAAGCAGATCCTCGATCTACTGACCGCCCCGGTTTACGAGCCGTGGATCGATCTGCGCGCCACCCTGTGTCTGCTCGATCCACGCCAGTTGCTCGATGAAAAAGCCGTCGCCAATGAGAACTTCCGCGACCAGCTCGCCTCGGCTGACATTATCGTCGCCAATAAAGAAGATCGCGCCACGGCTGAAAGTCAGGCGGCACTGGAAGCGTGGTGGCAGCATTTCGGCGGTAATCGTACGCGGGTACAGACCACCCAGGGGAAAATAGACAGCGCCCTGCTTGATCTTCCTCGTCTGAACCTCACCGAGCTGCCCGCCAGCGCGGAGCACGCGCACAGTCATCCGGTTAAGCAGGGTCTGGCTGCCCTCAGTCTGCCGGAGCATCAGCGCTGGCGCCGCAATCTGAATAGCGGTCAGGGATATCAGGCCTGCGGCTGGATCTTTGATGCTGAAACAGTCTTCGACACCATTGGGATCCTGGAGTGGGCCAGACTTGCCCCCGTCGATCGCGTGAAAGGGATTATGCGCACGCCGGATGGACTGGTACGGATTAACCGCCAGGGCGACGATTTCTTCATTGAAACGCAAAACGTGGCGCCGCCGGACAGCCGTATAGAGTTAATTAGTGCGGTTAACACCGACTGGAATGCCCTGCAGTCCAGCCTGTTGAAGATTCGTTTAAGTTCGGGCGGCTAACGTTGCCCCAGTTTTCACTCTATGCTGAATGTTATGACAACGCGATTTCCCCTGATATTACTGCTTAATGTCGCCGGTCTGGCGCTTTTCTTCTCCTGGTATATCCCGGCGAATCATGGTTTCTGGTTCCCGCTGGATTCGACCATTTTTCACTTCTTCAACCAGGAGCTGGTTAAGAGCAACGCCTTCCTGTGGCTGGTGGCTCTCACCAACAACCGCGCCTTCGACGGCTTCTCTCTGCTGGCCATGGGCTGCCTGATGCTCTCATTCTGGCTGAAAGCCGATAACGCGGGACGTCGACGCATTCTGATTATCGGTCTGGTGATGCTGCTGTTCGCGGTCATCATTAACCAGCTGGCTACCGCGATTATTCCGGTTAAACGTTCAAGCCCAACGCTATTCTTCACCGATATTTATCGCGTCAGCGAGCTGCTGCATATTCCGACAAAAGACGCGTCGAAGGACAGTTTCCCCGGCGATCACGGGATGATGTTGCTTATTTTTTCCGCAATAATGCTTCGCTATTTCGGCAGAAAAGCCTTTGCAATAGCCCTGATTATTTTTGTGGTTTTTGCATTCCCGCGCGTAATGATTGGCGCCCACTGGTTCAGCGATATTGCCGTCGGTTCGCTCTCCGTTGCGCTGATTGCGTTGCCGTGGTGTCTGATGACGCCACTGAGTGACAGAATAATAGCCCTGTTCGATCGCTATCTTCCGGGCAAAAAGCAACAATAATTAAACAAACATCTAACTCAAATTAACGTTAATCATCAGGGATCGACATGATCCCTGATAGCCTTCCCGCCACGATCGTTTCCCGCTGTCATATTCCTGTCATCAGTTTCATGATAAAAATGAAGCAATTGCGCGATAACGCGTCGGATCTGACCGTATTTTAAGCAATTACGGATTTTTACTTTCTGTATCACAATTTCTTATAAAAAAAAGGCTTTTTTTACTCGCAATACCCCGGGCAATCGGTTAATCTCGAACTCGTTTTGCCCCATAGAGATAATGATTTCGCTGGTGAATAATTTTGTGCGCTGTGCCACAAATGTGATCAGAAAGAATTGTCTCAATGTGAACAGATAATTAGTCTCGTCACGTTTGGCATTTTTATAACGATATTTGTCGTTAAGGACTTCAAGGGAAAATAAACAAAATGGTCAAATCTCAACCGTTTCTGAGATATATCTTACGGGGGATCCCGGCGATAGCAGTCGCGGTACTGTTGTCTGCATGTAGTACATCGAACACCGCAAAGAATATGCATCCTGAGACGCGTGTTGTGGGAATGGAAGATTCCTCGTCACTGCAAGCCTCTCAGGATGAATTTGAAAATATGGTACGTAATCTGGACGTGAAGTCCCGCATTATGGACCAGTATGCTGACTGGAAAGGCGTGCGTTATCGTCTTGGCGGCAGCACAAAAACAGGTATTGATTGTTCCGGTTTTGTACAGCGTACGTTCCGTGAGCAGTTTGGGTTAGACCTTCCGCGTTCAACGTATGAACAGCAGGAGATGGGCAAGTCGATTTCACGTACGAAACTGCGCACCGGTGATTTAGTTCTGTTCCGCGCAGGTTCTACAGGTCGTCATGTTGGCATCTACATTGGTAATGACCAGTTTGTACATGCCTCCACCAGCAGCGGTGTGACCATTTCCAGCATGAACGAACCGTACTGGAAGAAGCGTTACAACGAAGCGCGCCGTGTTCTGACCCGCAGTTAAGATGACAATTGTATCGTTGGTTATCCCTTGGCTGGCGATACGATGAAAAAAAGCACTGCTTCGGCAGTGTTTTTTTTTGCCCGTTACACTGAATACATCCAGCGGCATTTCAGGAATCACGACGTCTATGTTCACCCGCTACTTTTCCAGCAATCGCAAGATTCTGTTCATCAGCATTATCACGGGTCTTATTGCCGCCCTGCTCCTCGGGTCATTGCAGTTTTTCTGGAGCTACCACAAGCGGGAAACCAAATTCGACACCCTGATTCACGATATCTCCATCTATATGGAGAGCTATTTCGATGAGTTAAAAAACGCTGTCGATATTCTCCAGCCGCTCACGTTGAACACCTGCCAGGAGGTCAATCAGGAGCTCACCTCGCGCGCCGCCTTTAGCATTAATGTTCGCGCCTTCCTGCTGGTAAGAGACAAAATGGCATTTTGCTCATCGGCCACCGGCCCGATGAATGTCCCGATGGAGGAGCTGATACCTGAACTGCACATCGGTAAACCGATTGATATGGCGTTGCTACCGGGCACCCCGATGTTGCCCAATAAACCCGCGATTGCCATCTGGTACCGTAACCCGTTAGTGAAGGATGGCGGTGTGTTCACCTCGGTGAATATCAATCTGACGCCTTACCTGCTCTATACCGCGCGTCAGGACGAGTTTGCGGGCATTGCCATCATTATTGGTGATAATGCGTTGTCAACGCGCTCCAGCAGGCTAGTCAAAGCGCATGATTTACATGATATTCCTGCCCGTACCGCGACGCTAAAAGAGGTCCCCCTGACCATAAAACTGTATGCGGACGCGTGGACCAGCGATGAAATTCTCTATGCCCTGTTCTTCGGGCTGGTATGCGGTATTGCTGCCGGATCGCTCAATTACTACATCCTCAGCATTCGGCTCAATCCGGGTAAAGAGATTTTAAGCGCCATTAAGCGCGGTCAGTTTTATGTGGTTTATCAGCCCGTCGTTGATGCCAAATCGCTCCGGATGACCGGGCTTGAAGTGCTGATGCGCTGGAAACATCCGACAATGGGAGAAATTCCGCCAGATGCATTTATCAATTTCGCTGAAGCGCAGAAGCTGATTGTCCCGCTGACGCTGCATCTCTTTGATCTGATTATTCACGATGCCCCCGTGTTACAGACCCTTCTTCCCCCGGGCGCAAAAGTGGGGATCAACATTGCGCCCGGACATCTGCATGCGGAAAGCTTCAAAGACGATATGCGCACCTTCAAAGCGCTACTGCCGCCGGATTATTTCCAGATCGTGCTGGAAATTACCGAGCGCGACATGCTTAACCATCGGGAAGCCAACAGCCTTTTCGAGTGGCTGCATAATGAAGGCTTTGAGATAGCCATTGATGATTTTGGTACGGGCCACAGTGCGCTAATTTATCTTGAGCATTTCACCATGGACTATCTCAAAATCGACCGCGGTTTCGTGAATGCCATTGGTACCGAGACCGTGACCTCGCCGGTGCTGGATGCCGTGCTCACGCTGGCAAGGCGACTGAATATGTCGACCGTCGCCGAAGGGGTGGAAACGCCGGAACAGGCCGCCTGGCTGCGTGAACATGGCGTCAACTTCCTGCAGGGATACTGGATTAGCCGCCCGATGCCGCTGGCACAGTTCCGTGAATGGCGACCGGACGTGTCACCCGACGGTGAATAATTTCACATTGCCTGCGGCGTCACTTATTATTCAGCTTAACCGAGCCGGTCTGTAAAAGAGGGAGCCGCCGCGAAATGCTTATGCGCGTTATGTTGCTGATGTTGGCATTCACGAGCCTGTCCAGCCAGGCGCAAGCCATAAAAGAAAATATCGCCTTCGCGGTGATTGGCGAGCCGAAATACGCCGTCAATTTTACCCACTTCGATTACGTTAACCCTGACGCGCCGAAAGGCGGAAAGGTCACGCTTTCCGCCACGGGAACGTTCGACAACTTTAACCGCTTCGCCCTGCGTGGGGTGGCGGCGGCGCGAACGGAATCGCTTTACGATACGCTCTTTGTCACGTCTGATGATGAGCCCGGCAGCTACTATCCGCTGATTGCCGGGAATGTGCGTTATGCCGATAACTTCGCATGGGCGGAAATCACCCTTAACCCTCGGGCACGTTTTCACGATGGCACACCGGTTAAGGCCAGCGACGTCGCCTTCACCTTTCATAAATTTATGACCGAAGGCGTTCCCCAGTTCCGCATTGTCTATAAGGGGGCGTCAGTCAGAGCTATTGCGCCGCTGACCGTACGCATTGAGCTGAGCGAACCGAACAAAGAGAATATGCTCAGTCTGTTCTCGCTGCCCGTGATGCCGGAATCGTTCTGGAAGAATCATAAGCTAAGCGACCCGCTCTCGACGCCACCGCTGGCAGGCGGTCCCTATCGCATCACCGACTGGCGCATGGGGCAGTATGTGGTCTACTCCCGCGTTAAAGACTACTGGGCGGCTGACCTGCCGGTAAACCGCGGGCGCTGGAACTTCGACACCCTTCGCTATGACTACTACCTTGACGATAACGTGGCGTTTGAAGCGTTCAAAGCCGGTGCCTTCGATTTACGCGTAGAGAGCAGCGCCAAAAACTGGGCGACCCGCTATATCGGGAAAAATTTCGCCAAAGGCTATATCGTTAAGGACGAACACAAAAATGCGTCTGCCCAGGACACGCGCTGGCTGGCGTTTAATATTCAGCGTCCGGTATTTACTGACCGCCGGGTGCGGGAAGCCATTACCCTGGCCTTTGATTTTGAATGGATGAACAAAGCGCTGTTTTATGGCGCCTACAGCCGCGCTAACAGTTATTTTCAAAATACCGAGTATGCCGCGCGTGATTATCCGAAAGCGGACGAACTGGCCCTTCTGACGCCGCTGAAAGCCGAGCTCCCCCCGCAGGTGTTCACCCGTGTCTTTCAGCCGCCCGCGTCAAACGGTGACGGTTACGATCGCGATAACCTGCTGAAAGCCAGCAAGCTGCTGGATGATGCAGGCTGGCACCTGAAGAATCAAAAACGGGTTAATGCCAAAACGGGTCAGCCTCTCAGCTTTGAACTGCTGCTTTCGTCGGGGGGTAACGACCAGTGGGTACTGCCGTTTAAGCATAATCTTGAGCGTCTGGGCGTAACCATGAACATTCGCCAGGTCGATAACGCCCAGATCACCAGCCGCATGCGCAGCCGGGATTACGACATGATGCAGCGCCTGTGGCCCGCGCAGCCGTGGCCCAGCTCGGACCTGCAAATCTCCTGGGCCTCCCGCTACATCGACTCCTCGTACAATGCTCCGGGCGTAAAAAGCCCGGCGATTGATGCGCTAATAGCGAAAATTGTGGCGGCGCAGGGAGATAAAGAAAAGCTCGTGCCGCTTGGGCGCGCCCTCGACAGAGTGTTAACCTGGAATTACTACATGCTGCCGATGTGGTACATGGGCGAAGACCGCCTCGCGCGCTGGGACAAGTTCTCCGTGCCTGCCGTGCGCCCGGTCTATTCCCTCGGCTTTGATACCTGGTGGTATGACGTCAACAAAGCCGCCAGACTTCCCGCTGAGCGGCGATAAGGAATCATCATGGGTGCGTATCTTCTCCGCCGTCTGCTGCTGGTCATCCCCACCCTGTGGGCCATCATCACGATTAACTTTTTTATCGTGCAAATCGCCCCCGGAGGGCCGGTCGATCAGGCGATTGCCGCCATTGAATTTGGCAACAGCGGCGGCATGCCCGGAGGGGGCGGTGAAGGCATGGGCGCGAGCCATGCGCGAACCGGCGTGGGGAATATCAGCGAAAGCCATTATCGCGGCGGACGCGGTCTGGATCCGGAGGTGATCGCCGAGATCACTCATCGCTACGGTTTTGACAAACCGATTCACGAGCGCTATTTCAAAATGCTCTGGGATTACATCCGCTTTGATTTCGGCGACAGTCTGTTTCGCAGCGCGTCAGTGTTGACGTTGATTAAGCAAAGCCTGCCGGTGTCGATAACGCTGGGGCTATGGGGAACGCTGATCATCTATCTGGTCTCGATTCCGCTCGGGATCCGCAAAGCGGTTTATAACGGCAGCCGCTTTGATATCTGGAGCAGCACGTTCATTATCATCGGCTATGCCATTCCGGCGTTTCTGTTTGCCGTTCTGCTGATCGTCTTTTTTGCCGGGGGAAGTTATTTCGATCTCTTCCCACTGCGAGGGCTCGTCTCCGCCGATTTCAGCACGTTGCCCTGGTACCAGAAAATAACCGACTATCTCTGGCATATTACCCTGCCGGTTCTGGCCACCGTCATAGGCGGCTTTGCCGCCCTGACCATGTTGACCAAAAACGCCTTTCTCGATGAAATTCGTAAGCAGTACGTCGTCACCGCCCGCGCCAAGGGCGTGAGCGAAAAGCAGATCATGTGGAAACACGTGTTCCGCAATGCCATGCTGCTGGTGATCGCCGGATTTCCAGCCACGTTCATCAGTATGTTTTTTACCGGCTCGCTGCTGATAGAGGTGATGTTCTCGCTCAACGGCCTGGGTCTGCTGGGCTATGAGGCCACCGTGTCGCGTGATTATCCGGTAATGTTTGGCACGCTCTATATTTTCACCCTGATTGGCCTGCTGCTGAATATTGTCAGCGATATCAGCTATACGCTGGTCGATCCCCGAATCGATTTTGAGGGCCGCTGATGCCGCGTTTAAGCCCCGTCAACCAGGCCCGCTGGGCCCGCTTTCGCCACAACCGCCGTGGCTACTGGTCGCTGTGGATCTTTGCCGTGCTGTTTGTGTTGAGCATGTTTTCGGAACTGATCGCTAACGATAAGCCGTTGCTGGTGCATTTTAATGACCGCTGGTACGTGCCTGTTCTGGTCAGTTACAACGAAAGCGACTTTGGCGGCCCATTTGCCACGCCGGCGGAGTATCAGGATCCGTGGCTTCGCCAGCAGATTGAGCAACACGGCTTGGCGCTCTGGGCTCCGGTGCGCTTTGGCGCAAACAGCATTAACTTCGCCACGACGACCCCCTTCCCTTCTCCGCCCTCCGCGCAAAACTGGCTGGGAACGGATGCCAACGGTGGCGACGTGCTGGCGCGCATTCTGTATGGCACCCGTATTTCGCTTCTCTTTGGGCTGATGCTGACCATTTTCTCCAGCGTGCTGGGCGTCGTGGCGGGTGCCGTTCAGGGCTACTACGGGGGAAAAATCGACCTCTGGGGCCAGCGGGTGATTGAAGTCTGGTCAGGCATGCCGACGCTGTTTCTCATCATTCTGCTCTCCAGCGTGGTGCAGCCCGGTTTCTGGTGGCTGTTAGGCATCACCGTCCTGTTCGGCTGGATGGCACTGGTGGGCGTCGTGCGCGCGGAATTCCTGCGTACCCGCAATTTCGACTATATTCGTGCCGCGCAGGCGCTTGGGGTCAGCGATCGCGGGATTATCTTCCGCCATATGCTGCCGAATGCCGTGGTGGCCACGCTCACCTTCCTGCCGTTTATTCTGTGCAGCTCCATCACCACCCTCACCTCACTCGATTTCCTGGGCTTTGGTCTCCCGCTGGGTTCGCCGTCGCTCGGCGAACTGCTGCTGCAGGGTAAGAACAACCTGCAGGCGCCGTGGTTAGGCATCGCCGCTTTTCTCTCCGTGGCCGTGCTGCTTTCACTGCTGATTTTTATTGGCGAAGCCGTGCGCGATGCCTTCGACCCTAACAAGGCGGTATAAGATGACCCAGCCTCTTCTCAGTATTGATAACCTGTCGATTGCTTTTTCAACGCAGGGCGAGACGCGCACCGTGGTCACCGATCTGTCGCTGCAGATCCAGCGCGGTGAAACGCTGGCCCTGGTGGGGGAATCGGGGTCCGGCAAGAGCGTATCTGCCCTTTCCATCCTGCGTCTGCTGCCGTCTCCGCCGGTGAGCTACCCGCAAGGGGATATTCTGTTTCACGGCAGTTCACTGCTGCATGCCGACGAACACACCCTGCGCGGCATTCGCGGCAACAAAATCGCCATGATCTTCCAGGAGCCGATGGTTTCGCTCAACCCGCTGCACAGCCTGGAAAAACAGCTCTATGAAGTGCTCTCCCTGCACCGGGGGATGCGCAAAGAGGCGGCGCGGGGAGAAATTCTGGATTGTCTTGAGCGAACAGGCATACGCAATGCGGCCAAACGGCTCAATGATTTTCCGCACCAGCTCTCCGGCGGTGAACGCCAGCGCGTGATGATTGCCATGGCCCTGCTCACGCGCCCGGAACTGCTGATAGCCGACGAGCCCACAACGGCGCTCGACGTGACGGTACAGGCGCAAATATTAACGCTGCTGCGGGAGCTGCGTGACGAGCTCAACATGAGCCTGCTGTTTATTACGCACAACCTGAGTATTGTCAAAAAGCTGGCCGACAGCGTCGCGGTGATGCAAAACGGGCGATGTGTGGAACAGAATATCGCCTCCACGCTGCTGAACGCGCCACAGCATCCTTATACGCAGCGCCTGCTCGACAGCGAACCCGCCGGCGATCCGGTTCCTCTCGATGCGGACAGCGCGCCGCTGCTGCGCGTTGAGGATCTGTCCGTCTCGTTCCCGATCCGCAAAGGTATTTTGCGGCGCATTGTCGATCGAAACCCGGTGCTGAAAAACCTCCGCTTCTCGCTGCGTCCTGGCGAATCCCTGGGGCTTGTGGGCGAATCCGGTTCGGGTAAAAGCACCACCGGTCTGGCGCTGCTGCGCTTAATTGACTCGCAGGGCGAGATCCTCTTTGACGGCATGCCGCTGCACCGCTGGAACCGGCGGCAGATGCTGCCCGTTCGTCCACGCATGCAGGTGGTTTTTCAGGATCCCAACTCCTCGCTTAACCCGCGACTCAGCGTGTTACAGATTGTCGAAGAGGGCCTGCGCGTGCATCAGCCCGCCTTGAGTGCTCAGCAGCGCGAGCAGGAGGTCATACGGGTAATGGTTGAAGTGGGTTTAGATCCCGAGACGCGTCACCGCTACCCGGCTGAATTCTCCGGCGGGCAGCGCCAGCGTATCGCGATTGCCCGCGCGCTGATCCTGAAACCAGAGTTGATTATTCTGGACGAACCAACATCCTCTCTGGACAGGACCGTACAGGCGCAGATCCTGGCGCTGCTCAAAGGGTTACAGGAAAAACACCGGCTGGCCTATATCTTTATCAGCCATGATCTACAGGTGGTGAGGGCGCTGTGCCATCAGGTGATTGTGTTGCGACAGGGAGAAGTGGTCGAGCAGGGTGAGTGCCAGCGCGTATTCACCGCGCCAACGCAGCGCTACACGCGCCAGCTGTTGTCGGCAGACTAGCGCTCAGAAGGGATACTGGCCAGAGAAAGGCTCAGCAATAGCAACGCCAAAATTCTTCAGACGGCAGGTGGCTGCAAACTCGTCCTGGCTTTTCACAAACAGGCACGGCTCGCCTTCGCACTCCAGCACGGAGCTGTCCACTTCGATATCGGTCAGGGCCTGGCTCAGACGTTCCATCACCCGCCATGCATTTTCGTCGCTCGGGCTCAGCAGTTTGAGTGCCACCAGGCAATTCTCGCAGCCCGCGACGTTTTGCGGAATCGGTTCAACTTTCGAACCTGCAAAACCCGCCGACCAGCGATAGCTCTGAGGCAAGCGATGGACAATGGAGAGTTGTAATGTATTCACGTTCGTTCCCCGGAAGTAAAATTCACTTCACAATTTATTTACATTTATAGTAACACATCATCGCCAGCCTGCACTATTCAGCGCTTTTTATTCGTTTCCAGGCTCGCGTCGGCGCTATATGTACCCGTTTCTGCGATCTAACTCAACCTTTTTGAATACAATGATGTGACTTTTTACACAAATAGATTTTACATAAAATAAACAAACACGGGGTAAACGAACACGGGTTTGGTTGATATGTATCAACAAAAAAGGCCCTGCCGGGCCTTCTCTGTAAATCAGTGAGCCGCTTTTCGCGGTCGACTGGCGTAAAGATAGAAAAGGATTGAGCTGGTTGCGCAAAAAGCCATCGCCCACAGCATTGGCCATGCCGTACTGAAGGTGGCCATAGCCAGTAACGCCCCGACGATCGCGCCGATACCGAAGCGGAACGTCCCCGCCAGGGATGACGCGGTGCCTGCCATGTGCGGGAACTCATCCAGGATCACCGCCATCGCATTCGATGACACCATCGCCACGCAGCCGACAAAAGCCGCCACGCCAACGACCAGCGCCCAAAAGCCCACGCCCAGAAACGCGCTCACGACCAGCCAGACGGCCATCACAAACTGGATCCACAGACCGGCGCGGAACATGTTCAGCGCCCCCACCCGCCGGACAAAACGGCTGTTGATGATGGTCATGATAAACAGGAAGACGATATTGAGCGCAAAGTAATAGCCAAAGTGCTGCGGTGAGACGTGATTCAGCTCGATGTAGACAAACGGTCCGGCGCTCAGGAAGGAGAACATACCGGCGAAGCTGAACCCGCTCGCCAGCATATAGCTCAGCACGCGCTTGTGACGAAACAGCGAAGCAAAGTTGCCGATTGTAGTGCGAATATGGAATTTCTGACGGCGCTCGACTGGAAGCGTTTCATCAATAAAGAAGAAAATCATCGCCGAGGCCAGCAGCGCGGCCAGGGCCAGGATCCAGAAAATCATATGCCAGCTAAACCACACCAGTACCGCACCACCAGCCATCGGGGCCACCAGCGGCGCAATCGTCGTCACCAGCATCACAAACGACATCATGCGGGAGAACTCTTCTTTCGGGTAGATATCGCGCATCAGCGCATTAATCACCACGCTTGCCGCCGCCGCCGCCAGACCGTGGAAGAAACGCATGATAATCAGGTGATCGATGGTCTGCGCCAGCGCACAGGCAACCGCAGCAACCGCAAAGACCAGCGTCCCGCCCAGAATGACGGGCTTACGTCCAAGGCTGTCCGCCATCGGGCCATAAAACAGCTGGCCGAGGGCAAAGCCGAGAATATAGGTGCTGAGCGTCATCTGCGCACTGCCCGCCGGGACGCCAAACTGCGTCGAAATGACCGGCAGCGCAGGCAGGTACATATCGATAGACAGCGGCATCAGCATGGCCAGCAGGCCAAGAATGAAAACAATTTTGAACGATGAGTGTGGCCTGGTGGTCACAGAGTTCTCCTGAAATTAGTGCGAAGGCAGACCGACGCTGGCGATCTCTTCTTCCGTTAACGGGCGGTATTCGCCTGGCGCCAGGTCGGGATCAAGTTCAATCGCACCAATCCGTTCACGATGCAGGCCCACGACGTGGTTCCCCACCGCGGCAAACATACGTTTTACCTGATGGTAACGCCCTTCACTGATGGTCAGGCGGACTTCGGTCGGCGTGATCACCTCGAGCACGGCGGGTTTGGTCAGATCTTTTTCATTATGCAGCTGGACGCCTTTCGCGAATTGCTCTGCCGTGCCATCCGCTACCGGAGACTCCAGCGTCACCAGATAGGTTTTTTCGCAGTGGTGGCGCGGAGAGGTGATGCGGTGAGACCACTGTCCGTCGTCGGTCATCAGCACCAGACCCGTGGTATCGATATCGAGTCGCCCGGCGGCATGCAGCTTATGCGCAACCGGTTCGTCGAGGAAATAGAGCACCGTCGGGTGATCCGGATCGTCCGTAGAGCAAACATAGCCTTCCGGCTTATTGAGCATGAAATAACGCGGGCCGTGCTGCTGGGTCAGCGGATTGCCGTCATACTCCACCTGATGGTCAGGTTGCAGTTTGAACGCGCTGTCTCTCACAATGTCGCCATCCACGGTAACGCGGCTGGCGCGAATTTCGCGCCCGGCAATAGCGCGGCTTACGCCGAGTTGCTGAGCGATAAACTTATCAAGTCGCATGAAATCTTTTTAGCCTTAATGGTGCTGGAAGTCGGACAACAGGTCCGAAAAAGACGCAGTCTGGAACGGCTCAGTATAATGGTCTGGTTGCGCCACTCAAGGGAAAAAGTTTCGTGGCATACTATGTGCGGAATAACGAAACCGAGACCCCATGACTTTTACACTTCGACCCTATCAGCAGGAGGCCGTTGACGCCACCCTCGCCTGGTTCCGTAAACATCGCGAGCCGGCGGCGATTGTGCTGCCGACCGGTGCAGGCAAAAGCCTGGTGATCGCCGAGCTGGCGCGCCTGGCGCGTGGCCGCGTGCTGGTTCTGGCGCACGTTAAAGAGCTCGTTGCGCAGAACCATGCCAAATATTGCGCACTGGGACTGGACGCCGACATTTTTGCCGCCGGACTCAAGCGTAAAGAGAGCCACGGCAAAGTGGTCTTTGGCAGCGTGCAGTCAGTGGCCCGCAATCTCGACCTGTTTCGCAGCGAATTTTCGCTGCTTATTATCGACGAGTGTCACCGCATCAGTGATGACGACGACAGCCAGTATCAGCAAATCCTCACTCACCTCAAAGAGGTGAACCCTCACTTACGCCTTCTGGGCCTGACGGCAACCCCGTTTCGTCTCGGTAAAGGCTGGATCTACCGCTACCATTATCACGGCATGGTGCGCGGGGATGACCACGCCCTGTTTAGCGACTGCATTTACGAACTTCCGCTGCGCTACATGATTAAACATGGCTACCTGACACCGCCTGAACGGCTGGATATGCCGGTGGTGCAGTACGACTTCAGCCGTCTGCAGGCGCAGAGCAACGGCTTATTCAGCGAAGCGGATCTTAACCAGGAGCTGAAAAAGCAAAAGCGTATTACGCCGCACATCATCAGCCAGATTGAGGAGTTCGCCGCGACGCGCAAAGGGGTGATGATCTTTGCCGCCACCGTTGAGCACGCACGAGAAATCACCGGCTTACTGCCCTCTGGCGACGCGGCGCTCATCACCGGTGAGACGCCCGGCCCGGAGCGTGACGGGCTGATTGAGGCCTTTAAAGCCCAGCAGTTCCGCTATCTGGTGAACGTGTCGGTGTTGACCACCGGCTTTGACGCGCCGCACGTCGACCTGATCGCCATTTTGCGCCCGACCGAATCAGTCAGCCTGTATCAGCAGATTGTGGGTCGCGGCCTGCGACTGGCGCCGGGCAAAACCGACTGTCTGATTCTGGACTATGCCGGCAACCCGCACGATATCTATACCCCTGAAGTCGGGGCGCCCAAAGGAAAAAGCGACAACGTCCCCGTACAGGTTTTTTGCCCCGCCTGCGGGTTTGCCAACACCTTCTGGGGCAAAACAACCGCTGACGGCACGCTGATCGAACATTTTGGCCGCCGCTGCCAGGGCTGGTTTGAAGATGAAGAGGGGCACCGCGAGCAGTGCGATTTCCGTTTCCGCTTCAAAAACTGCCCGCAGTGCAACGCCGAAAACGACATAGCCGCCCGCCGCTGTCGGGAATGCGACACGGTGCTGGTTGACCCGGATGACATGCTGAAAGCGGCGCTAAAGCTGAAAGATGCCCTGGTGCTGCGCTGCTCGGGCATGGCACTGCAGCCCGGCGCCGATGAAAAAGGTGAGTGGCTGAAAATCACCTATTACGACGAGGACGGGGCGGACGTGAGTGAGCGTTTCCGGGTCCAGACGCCCGCCCAGCGCACGGCCTTCGAACAGCTGTTTATCCGCCCGCATACCCGCACGCCGGGCATCCCCCTGCGCTGGATAACCGTGGCCGATATCGTGCGCCAGCAGGGGCTGTTGCGCCATCCGGATTTTGTGGTCGCCCGTAAGAAAGGCCAGTTCTGGCAGGTGCGTGAGAAACTCTTTGACTATGAAGGTCGCTTCCGTCGCGCTAACGAATTGCGCGGTTAGGGGGACTTTTCATTGATGTGCGGGGCATTTGAGTATAAAATGCCGCCCGCTTCACATCCGTGAGGCAGAACACTCACCTGCTGCTGGGTCGCCTGTAGTAGGGTTTTAAATACAGAGAGAAATCAATGTTTACTATCGAAGCAGAAGTACGTAACGTGCAGGGTAAGGGTGCGAGCCGCCGCCTGCGTGCCGCTAACAAGTTCCCGGCTATCGTTTACGGTGGCGAAGCTGCTCCAGTTGCAATCGAACTGGATCACGACAAACTGTGGAACCTGCAGACCAAAGCTGAATTCTACAGCGAAGTTCTGACCATCGTTGTTGGCGGTAAAGAAGAAAAAGTGAAAGTTCAGGCTGTTCAGCGTCACGCGTTCAAGCCAAAACTGACTCACATCGACTTCGTTCGCGCGTAATCGCAAACCTGTCGAAAAAAACCCCGCTTCTGCGGGGTTTTTTTATGGCTGTTATTTCCCGCCAGAGGTGCGGCGCTGAAGCTGATCGCGCAGGTTCGGCGGCGTCCCTTTGATGGTCAGCGTATCGGTGGCCGGATCCCAGAAAATGCGTTCACCCAGCAGCATCGCGTCAAAGTTGATGGTTAACCCACCGCCGCTGCCGGCAAATTTGGTTAACTGACGCAACGTGCTGCGATCCGCCGGGAAGCTCTCTTCAAGCTCATAGCCTTTATCCGCAGTGAATTCCTGGAAGCTGACTTCACTCACACCTGCCAGCTCTTTGGACAGCGACTCCAGCTCAATTTCTTCCCCTGCCTGCAGCTGTTCGTTGCAGTAGCTGTAAACCTGCTGACGTACGTTCTGACGCTCAGATTTATCAAGCTGTGCTTCAGCCGTGAAGTCGTCAACCGCCTGGAGCAGCCCTTTGTTTTGCGCTTTGGCGTTAAGACCTTCGCTGGCACCGAGGAAGTCCATGAAGAAATCCGCCACTTTGCGGCCCACACGCCCTTTCAGGAAAGTCAGGTAGCGGGTCGACGCCGGGTTCGTTTCCCACTCGGTCAAATCAATGCGCGCCACAATATCCGCATGGTTGATGTCCAGATAATGGGTGGAGCTGATATCCAGCTGCTCGTTCACGCGCATGCTGCTTAAGTTATTCAGCACGGTGACCAGCAGATACTCAACCGCCAGGTAGCGGTAGTGGCAGAACAGCACGATCCCGCCGTCGGCGAAGGGATATTTCGCCAGTTCGTCGCGCAGACGCCCGGTTGCGGCGCGGCTAAACGCCAGGAAATCCTCTTCGCCCTGACGCTGCAGACGCAGGCTATCAGCCAGTTCACTCTCTTCGCTGAACAGACCGTAGGCTTTATTTTTGGCGCTGTAGACGCGATGCAGCTCTGCCATCATCTCCACAACGGTCGCCGTGGGTTCCAGTAACGAATCGCGCAGCACCACTTCAAGGGTTTGCTCATCACGCTTGATAAGCTGGTGCAAGGCAATCTGGTTGATTTCCAGACTCATGATAAACTCTCCTTTTAGACCGGGCGGTATTCAACCACCACCAGGGCATGTGTGCAACAACAGATAAAAAAGGGGAAAAAAAGCTGTTGCTACGGTAATATGTTGCCCTTTCATCAACAAACTGATTTTGATTTATGCCACAACATTCCCGCTACAGTGATGAACACGTTGAACAACTGCTCAGTGAGCTGGTCAACGTACTGGAAAAACATAAAACACCGACCGATCTCTCCCTGATGGTTTTGGGAAATATGGTCACCAACCTTATTAACACCAGCGTTGCTCCGGCTCAGCGTCAGGCGATCGCAAAATCTTTCGCCCAGGCTTTACAGTCATCCGTCAGCAACGACCAGGCCCATTAAGGGATACGAACAACAGTTTATGGTGACGAATCGTCAGCGCTACCGTGAAAAAGTCTCCCAGATGGTCAGCTGGGGGCACTGGTTTGCCCTGTTCAACATTCTGCTGGCGACGGTGATTGGCTGTCGTTATCTGTTTGTCGCAGACTGGCCCACAACGCTAACCGGGCGGATCTACTCCTGGATGAGTGTTGTTGGTCACTTTAGCTTTTTGGTTTTCGCCACCTATCTGCTGATCCTGTTCCCCCTGACGTTTATCGTCATGTCGCAGCGTCTCATGCGGTTCTTGTCCGCCATCCTTGCGACGGTGGGGATAACGCTGCTGCTTATCGACAGTGAAGTGTTTACCCGCTTCCACCTGCATCTCAACCCCATCGTCTGGGAACTGGTGATTAACCCCGACCAGAACGAAACGGCCCGTGACTGGCAGCTGATGTTTATCAGCGTCCCGGTGATCCTGTTGATTGAGATGCTGTTTGCCACCTGGAGCTGGCAAAAACTTCGCAGTCTGACCCGGCGACGCCATTACGCGAAGCCTGTTGCCACGCTCTTCTTCGTCTCGTTTATCAGTTCGCACATCATGTATATCTGGGCGGACGCGAACTTCTATCGCCCTATTACTATGCAGCGCGCCAACCTGCCGCTCTCCTATCCAATGACGGCCCGCCGCTTCCTCGAAAAACACGGTCTGCTTGATGCCCAGGAGTATCAGCGCCGTCTGGTCGAACAGGGGAATCCGGAAGCCGTCAGCGTTCAGTATCCTCTGAGCGATCTGCGTTATCGTGATATGGGTCGCGGGCAAAACGTCCTCCTGATCACCGTCGATGGCCTGAACTACTCCCGTTACGAGAAGCAGATGCCTGCGCTGGCTGAATTCGCCAGTCAAAACGTCACGTTTACTCAGCATATGAGTTCCGGTAACTCAACCGATGCGGGCATCTTTGGCCTCTTCTATGGTATTTCAGCCGGATATATGGATGGCGTGCTGTCGAGCCGCATACCTGCGGCGCTGATCACCGGGCTGAATCAGCAAGGTTATCAACTGGGGCTGTTCTCATCAGATGGCTTTAACAGCCCGCTCTACCGCCAGGCGCTGCTGTCAGATTTCTCACTGCCGCCAGCGCAGGACCAGTCCGATGCGCAGACCGCCAGCCAGTGGATAAACTGGCTGCAGCGCTACGCTCAGGAAGATAACCGCTGGTTCTCATGGGTGGCCTTTAACGGCACCACGCTTGCCAACAGCAATAAAAATGACTTTACGCGCCGCTATGGCCGCGCGGCGGGCAATGTTGATGCGCAGATAGCTCGCGTACTTGACGCGCTACGTGAGTCGGGCAAGCTGGAGAACACCGTGGTGATCGTGACCGCGGGCCATGGCGTCCCGCTGGGTGACGAAACGAAGAGTATGAACTGGTCACGTCCGAACCTGCAGGTTCCGCTGGTGATCCACTGGCCGGGCACCCCGGCTCAGCGCATCAATATGCTCACCGAGCATAAAGATGTCATGACCACCCTGATGCAACGTCTGCTGCACGTCAGCACGCCTGCAAACGAGTATTCGCAGGGGCAGGATCTCTTTAGCGCCGCGCGCCGCCATAACTGGGTCACAGCTGCCGGGAATGACACGCTGGTGGTGACCACACCGAAGCTGACGCTGGTGCTGAACAGCAACGGCAATTATCAGACGTATAATCTCGAAGGGGAGCGGTTGAAAGACCAGAAACCGCAGTTGAGTCTGCTGTTGCAGGTCCTGACGGATGAGAAGCGCTTTATCGCTAACTGATTAATTATAAACCAGTTAGCGACAGATTCCCTTGCATTCGAAACGGAATCGAGTAGTATGCTTTCTATGCGTCGGCACGTAGCGCAGCCTGGTAGCGCACCGTCATGGGGTGTCGGGGGTCGGAGGTTCAAATCCTCTCGTGCCGACCAAAAATACATTGAAAACCAGCCTCTTATGGCTGGTTTTTTATTGCGCCTCGTCCGGCGTTTTGCGCAGATACACCAGCGTAACCAGGCAAATCACCGCTCCGGCATAAAATGTATATTCCGCACCAAACGTTTCCCAAATAACACCGGCTAGCACGCTGGCGATTAACAACCCAACACCGCTGACCAGGCTAAAAATACCGAAAGCCGTGCCGCGCAAATCCGCTGGCGCAGTTTTCGCAATCATTGCCGCCAGCAATCCTTGCGTCATCCCCATATGCACGCCCCAAAGCGCAACCCCTAAAATAATGCCCGCCCAGTGGGTGCTCAGCGCAAGCACAATGTCCGCCCCTATCAGCACCACCAGTCCCCACTGCAGTAACCGGGTGTGGCTCATGACGTCGGATAACTTGCCAAACGGATAGGCTGAGAGGAAATAGAGCAGATTCATGGCCACCATCACCATCGGAATGAGCGCCAGCGGCACCCCGGACTGCTGGGCACGAAGGACCAGAAATGCCTCACTGAAACGGGCGAGTGTGAAGACAGCGCCTAACCCAATCACCCACCAGCAGCCTTTACCCAGGCGCCTGAGGTTCTCTTTTTTGATGGGATTCGTGCGTTTATGTTCAACAGGCGTTTTCGGCTCATGCAGTCCGAAGAAAAGCAGGGCAACGGCAAGTACACCGGGGATAACGGCAATCCAGAAAATAGTTCGAAAATCATCATTCCACAGTAGCATCAGGCCTACGGCCAGCAGCGGGCCGAGAAATGCGCCGATGGTGTCCATCGACTGACGCAGACCAAAGGCCGCACCGCGGAGTTCCGGTGGCGTGACGTCAGCGACCAGCGCATCACGCGGTGCACCGCGTATCCCCTTCCCTACCCGGTCGATTAAGCGTGCCCCCAGAATCATGCCGGACGAAGACGCAATAGCAAACAACGGTTTACTTAGCGCGCCAAGACCATATCCCAGTACCGCCAGCCCTTTACGTTTACCCAGATAGTCGCTAATTGCCCCGGAAAACACTTTGATAAACAGCGCAGTGGCTTCGGCCAGCCCTTCAATCAAACCGATGAAAATCACGCTGGCTCCGAGCGTCGTCACCATAAACAGCGGGAGCAGGCTGTGAATGATCTCCGAGGAGATATCCATCAACATACTGACCCCACCGACAACCCAGACGCCTTTCGGGATCCGGCTGAGCGTTGCGAACCGGGATAACATTACGCATCTCCTGCTGTATGTAGAACATTTTGCTCAAAACAGAATATCCTGGAAGCGCAGGTAAAATATCGTCAGGCATAAAAAAAGCCACCCCGCAGGATGGCTTAGTTATCGTGAATCGGTACTTAGTGCTTCTCGCGTCCGCCCAGGAAAAAAATACCCAGCGGTATGGCCAGCAGAACGGTGAACACCAGGCTATAGACGAAGATCATTGCCGATTGCAGCACGTACATGCTGGTTGTCCAGGCTGAGAGGGGGATATTGTACTGTTCGATCACACCCACAATGGTTGCCCGCCCCACGCACGCAGCAGCAATCATAAAGACCACCAGCAGCGCCAGGAGGAACTTACGGCCTTCAGGTGTTTTCAGTTTTGCACGAACCATCTCTCTTCCCTTCACAGATGAATAACATTATGTGAGGAATAAAATAACACGATCTGCCGCCCGATTCCATTCCAGCACAAAAAACCAATTCACTGGCAAAATCGTAGTTTATTACGCTACTCATATTGAAAATGTAAGTAAATGAAGCTAATCATTCAGAATTGTTATGCTAATCTGGTTCTGCTCGTTTTGACATAAAGGAATGACAATGAAAAACGCACCTAAATTTGCCATCGCTCTGATCGCCGCCGCGTGTGCCAGCGCCAGTGCTTTTGCCAGCGAAACCCCAAAAGAACAGCCGCTGGAAAAAGTCGCCCCGTATCCGAAAGCAGAGAAAGGGATGAAGCGTCAGGTGATTCAACTGCCGGTTCAGCAGGATGAAGCCAATTTCAAAGTGGAACTGTTAATTGGCAAGACGCTGGAAGTGGATTGCAACCAGCACCGTCTGGGTGGCCAGCTTGAAAGCAAAACGCTGGAAGGCTGGGGTTATGACTATTACGTCTTTGATAAAGTGACCTCTCCGGTCTCCACCATGATGGCCTGCCCGGATGGCAAGAAAGAGAAGAAATTTGTGACGGCGTATCTGGGTGATAACAGCCTGATCCGCTACAACAGCAAGCTGCCGATTGTGGTCTATACGCCTGAAAACGTCGAGGTGAAATACCGCGTGTGGAAGGCTGAAGAGAATGTCGGCCAGGCGGTAGTACGTTAAAACCAGGTCGGGTGCGCTCTGGCGCCCTCACCGCAACCCTCTCCCACCGGGAGAGGGAGAAAACACGAAAAACGGCAACGTATGTTGCCGTTTTGCTTTTACCTTACAGCGCGATATCCGCAACTGGTTTGTTTTCCGGCTGAGCCTTCAGCTCCGCTTTTGGTGCGGCATCAGCAGCAGCCTGCGGTTTGACGTATTGCAGTTGCAGTACGCGGCTGGTGTATTCCAGCTCCTGCTCCGTCGCGTCCACGTTACCGTTCAGCTTCGTGCCGTAGGATGGAATAATCGTTTTCAGCTTCGCCTGCCATTCCGGGCTGGAAACTTTATCTTTAAACACTTTTTCCATCAGGTGCAGCATGATTGGCGCAGCAGTAGATGCCCCCGGGGACGCCCCCAGCAGCGCGGCGATGGTGCCGTCCTTATCGCTTACCACTTCGGTACCCAGACGCAGCACGCCGCCTTCTTTCGGATCGCGTTTGATGATCTGTACGCGCTGACCCGCCTGCCACAAACGCCAGTCTTCTTTTTTCGCCTGCGGATAGTACTCTTTCAGCGCTTCAAAGCGTTCTTCGTCTGAGAGCATTACCTGGCTAATCAGGTATTTCACCAGGTCGAAGTTATCCAGACCGACATCCATCATCGGCTTGACGTTAGACGTGGTCGTGGCGCTCAGCAGATCCCACAGAGAGCCATTTTTCAGGAACTTGGTGGAGAAGGTTGCGAACGGTCCAAACAGCACCATGCGTTTGCCGTCAAGCATGCGGGTGTCAATGTGCGGCACGGACATCGGTGGTGCGCCTACGGAAGCCTGGCCGTACACTTTTGCCAGATGGCGATTTACCACTTCCGGATTATCGGACACCAGGAACTGACCGCCCACCGGGAAGCCCGCATAGTCGTCAGCTTCCGGAATACCGGACTCCTGCAGCAGTTTCAGCGCGGCACCGCCCGCACCAATAAAGACAAACTTCGCCTTGATGACGTGCTCAGCTTCGTTATTTTTCAGATCGGCAACGGTCACGCTCCAGCTGTTGTCCGCGTTGCGCTTGAAGCCACGCACTTCGGTGCTGAGCTGCAGGTTGAAGTTCTCTTTTTTCTTCAGAGAGGCCACCAGCTGACGGGTGATTTCACCGTAGTTGACGTCGGTACCAATCTCAGTGCGGGTCGCCGCCACTTTCTGGTTCGGATCACGACCTTCCATGACCAGCGGAGCCCACTCTTTGATCTGCGCGTGATCTTCAGAGTATTTCATGCCGCGGAACAGCGTGCTCTGCTGCAGAGCAGCGTAGCGCGCGCGCAGGAAGTTGACGTTCTGCTCGCCCCACACAAAGCTCATGTGCGGTACGGTGTTGATGAAGGAGTGCGGATCGTGCAGCACGCCGTTGTTGACCTGGTGAGACCAGAACTGGCGAGAAATCTGGAATGCTTCGTTGATCTCTACCGCCTTCTCGATACTAATGGAACCGTCCTTTTTCTGCGGCGTATAGTTCAGTTCCATGAGTGCCGAATGTCCGGTACCGGCGTTATTCCAGCCGTTCGAACTCTCCTGCGCCACGCCATCGAGGCGCTCGACCATGGTCATTGACCAGTCCGGCTGCAGTTCCTGCAGATAGGTTCCCAGCGTGGCGCTCATGATACCGCCACCAATTAAAAGGACGTCCGTTTCCTGCTCTTTTGGTGCGTCAGCTTTCGCCGCCATAGAGACGGTGTTAAGCCCCACGGCCAGAGAAAAGAGCATGGCAGTCATTTTTTTCATAATTTATGCCTTAGTGTAAAAGTGCTTGATGCGTGGAAATTGCAGGTGAAAAAAGCTGCGGGGGCACGGTAACAACTTTTAAATATTGTTTAAAGGTTACGAAATTATTGTAATTGTGAAATTTAATGATGGATTGTTTGTGGGGGATTACGCTGGCGGCTGGCAATAGGCGCATTTTCTGGCTACTATCCTGCACTTTGTGATCGCGCGCACGGAAGCCTGCCCTAACCAGCAAAGTGTTATGTCCTTACCCCAACCTGCTTTACCCCGCGAAGGCCACGTCAGCATGGTCCTCAGTTCACCCAAACGTCTGATGCGTGAAACGCTGGCGGGTGTGATTACCGCTCTGGCGCTGATCCCCGAAGTGATTTCATTTTCCGTGGTTGCGGGCGTTGACCCAAAGGTCAGCCTTTTTGCCTCTGTAGTGCTGTGTCTCGCCCTGTCCGTGCTGGGTGGTCGTCCGGCGATGGTCACGGCAGCGGCCGGCTCCGTCGCGCTGGTCATTGGCCCAATGGTGCATCAGCACGGCGTGCAGTACATTCTGCCGGCGGTGCTGATGGCTGGCGTGATTCAGATCCTGTTCGGGGTATCGGGCATGGCCCGTCTGATGCGCTTTATCCCGCAGGCCGTCATGATCGGGTTTGTTAACGCGCTCGGTATATTGATTTTCTTCGCCCAGGTTCCTCACTTCTGGAGCCGAAGCCCGCTGATTGTAGGCCTGTTTATGCTGACGGTGCTGATTGTGCTGTGGGTACCGCGCTACATCAAAAGTGTCCCTTCGCCGCTGATCGCCATTGTGGTGTTGACGCTGTATACCGTGAGCACCGGTCAAATCCTGCCGACCGTGGGTGATGAAGGCGCGATAAGCGGCGGTTTACCGGGGCTTACCGAACTGCGGGTACCGCTGAATTTACAGACGCTGAGCATTATCTGGCCGTGCGCGCTGAGTATCGCCTTCGTCGGCCTGCTCGAATCCCTGCTCACGGCAAAGCTGGTGGATGAGCTGACCGCAACGCCGTCGAGCAAGCGCCGTGAGAGCATCGGGCTGGGCGTGGGGAATATTCTGTCCGGTTTTTACGGTGGCATTGCGGGCTGCGCGATGATCGGACAAACCATCGTCAACGTCGAGATGGGGAAAGGACGAAGCCGCATTTCAACCCTTGCGGCGGGCATCGTGCTGCTGGTTCTGGTGACAGCGCTCAGTGACGTAATGGCCAAAATCCCGATGGCGGTGCTGGCCGGGATCATGGCGATTGTCGCCATTAAAACGTTCAGCTGGCACAGCCTCCAGCCTGCAACCGTAAAAAATGCCCCGATTGCGGAAACGGTGGTCATGCTGGTCACCGTGGCCGCCACGGTATCAACGGGCAACCTGGCGATTGGCGTACTGGGCGGGATCATCGTTATGGCGCTGCTTCCCGCCCGCGTTAAGCGTCGGCTTAAAGCAGAAAAATCGTTGCCAGGCCAAGAAAAATAAAGAAACCGCCGGTATCGGTGATGGCGGTGATCATCACGCTCGACCCCACAGCGGGGTCGCGCCCCAGTTTGGTCATCGTTAACGGAATAATAACCCCCATCATCGATGCCACCAGCAGATTCAACACCATCGCCAGCATCATTACTCCACCTAACGCCATATCGTCATACAGCCACCAGGTGATGCCGCCCATGATGCCGCCCCATACCAGGCCGTTAATCAGCGCCACGCCCATCTCTCTGAAAATCAGAAAGGCGAAGTTACCCGGCTGAATGTTCTCCAGCGCCAGCGCGCGGACGATCATGGTAATGGTCTGGTTGCCGGTGTTACCGCCAATCCCGGCCACAATCGGCATCAGCGAGGCTAAAGCCACCAGTTGCGAAATGGTATGTTCAAAGCCATCAATCACGCGGGAGGCGATGAACGCGGTACACAAATTAATGGCAAGCCAGGCCCAGCGGGTTTTGACCGCCTTGCCGACGGAGGCATGGACATCGTCTTCGGCGCTGATCCCCCCAAGGGCGCGCAGGTCGTTATCAGTTTCTTCATAAACGACGTCAACGATCTCATCGATGGTCAGACGCCCCATCAGTTTGCCGACGGAATCGACAACCGCCGCGCTCACGAGGTCGTCACGTTCGAAGGTACGCGCCGCTTTTTCCGCATCGTCTTCCGGGGAGAAGACCATCGGCTCGTTTTCCATCACCTCGCTCACCTTCCGCTGGGTGCTGTTAAGCAGGATGGTTTTCAGCTCCAGCTCGCCGAGCAGGGTTTTATCCCGCGAGGTGACAAACAGTTTATCGGTGTTGTCCGGCATCCTGCCCAGGCGACGCAGGTAGCGTTGGACGGTACCGAGCGTGACGTCAGGACGAACGGTGATAACCCCGAACTCCATAATCGCGCCGACGCTGTTTTTCTCATAGTGCATCACCTGGCGCACGCGCGCCCGTTCATCGGCAGGCAGGGAAGCCAGCAAGCGACCGGTCAGGTTTCGTGGCAGGTGTTGAACCAGGTAAATCTGCTCGTCGATATCCAGCGTTTGCAGGGCGTCGAGGATGTCCCGGTCGCTCATCTCATCAATGAGGTCGTCCCAGACGTTTTCCGAGGCCTCAAGCAACACCTGTCCGCGCTCGTGGTCTTGTACCAGCCGCCACAGAGCGTGACGCTCTTCCGAGGGAAGCGCTTCCAGGGTGTCCGCCAGGTCAGGTGGGGGTAAATGCGCAACCAGCGCCCCTACCTCAGCAATATCGTCGGCTAACGTGCCGACATCATATTGCTCAGCCAGGGTGAGTTTGCCTAATAACGTAGACGTGACCGCTTTATCGGTCGTGAGAAGCCAGATAAGTCGCGCGCGTTCCTGGTCGCGCTGCCTGGCGCTGTTTTTCTTTAATACCGACATCAATCATAAATCCATGAAATAAGTTGGTATTAAGCATAGCGCGGGGATATGTAAATAAGAATAAACAACGGGTCGGGATGGAGAAAAAATCGGCATTATGGCCACGATCTATCCCCTCTCCCTGTGGGCTGAGGGATCCCCAGTAATTTTTTACCTGAAGCGATGAACGTTGCTTCAGTAAAATTAATGGCTTACAGCGATACCCTGGTCCGGCTGTAAATCGCCGAAGCGTTTCCATAAGGCCGGGGCGAGGCGCAGGGATGCGCCGAGAGGGCGTGGCCTGCAGGGATGCAGGCTCATGCCCGACCCGATAGCCTGGAGGAATAAGCTGAGGGTACCGCGAAGCGGCGATTTACCGCCGGGAGCCCGGGTCGCCAGGGCGGTGGCGATTGAGCCGCCCTGGCACGTTCACTGGTCATGCTGTTACAGAGTAGCAAGGAACATTAAGTGAACGGAATAACCTCTACAGCCGTATGTTCCCCCTCACCCCAGCCCTCTCCCTCAAGGGAGAGGGGGTTGTCTGTGCAGGCATTATTTTGTGGGGATCCCTCAGCCCTGTGGGAGAGGGTTAAGATGAGGGCATCAGGCCGTGCGCGCCACCGCATCACGCGATGCCGCATCGCGCGCTTCACCGGTCAGCTCGCTCAGCTTGCCCTCGCGCATCTCCAGCAAACGGTCAGCATGAGTAAAGTAATGATCGTCATGGCTGATGGCGAAAATCGTTTTGCCCATCTGCTGCATCAGCGGCAGCAGCACCTGGTAAAACTCGCGGCGGAAGTGGGGATCCTGATCCGCCGCCCACTCATCAAGCAGAATGATGTCACGCTCTTCCGCCAGCGCCAGCAGCAGCGCCACGCGTTTTTTCTGCCCTTTCGAGAGCCTGAGGTTGAGGATCTTGCCGTCCTGCAGCTCCAGCTTGTGTGACATCTGCAGCTGCGCCAGCCATTTCTCCACCAGCGCAGGATTGGCCTGTTGCCCTTCCGGTCCCAGCAGGTGGTCAAACAGCCAGACGTCGGTGAACACCGCCGAGAAAAGCTTGCGGTAATCCTCAGGTTTTTCTGCGCTCAGCGCCTTACCATCCAGCAAAATCTCACCCGACTGCGGCTGATAAAGCCCGGTGAGCAGCATCGCGAGGGTCGATTTCCCACTGCCGTTACCGCCAATCAGGAACAGCAGCTCGCCGCGGTGAATCGTCAGATTGATCGGCCCCACGGAGAAAGCGTTGTCCTGATAGCGGAACGTGACGTTACGCAGCTCCAGCGTCTGCCAGTTCGGGAAGGCCTGCGGGCGCGGGAATTCAGCGTTAAACGGTGCAAGATCGAACTTTTTGAGCTTATTAAACGCCACCTGCGCGCTCAGCAGGGTCGGCAATGCGCCGACGGCCGAAAGCAGCGGCGTGCGCAAGAACAGCAGCGTCAGCGAGTAGGTTGCCGCGACGTTCGTATCCGCCCAGCCCAGGCTGTTCGCCATCCAGAATACCAGGCCAATCGCCCCCAGCATCATAATGTTTGACCAGTTCACCGCGCTCAGGTGGAAGGTATCGGCACGAATAATATGGTGCCGGTATTCGCGGGCGTCGGGAATATAGAGATTGTTAAAGATATGCTCGGCGCGCTCGCAGTTCAGGGTCAGCTCTTTGCGCCCTTCGAGTACCGTCTGGTAATCGTTGTAGAGCTTATCCTCGGTTTCGCGCAGTACCGCCATGTGTTTGTAGACGCGTGACACCAGCACAAAACCGCCCCAGATGGTGATGGCAATCCACAGGGCGGTTACCGCCAGCATTTTGCTGGAGAGCCAGGCGAGATAAGCAGCAGAGCCAAAGGTCAGAATAATCCCCTGCACCAGCTCCGGAAGACGAACGAACGCAATAGTAATGGCGCGCACGTCACTGGTTAACCCCGCCAGCAGAGACGCGCTGCCGAGTTGTTCAATGCGCTCTACGTGGGTGTCCAGAATCCGCTTGATAAATTCGCTGCGCAGACGAAAAACGAAATGGTGGCCGAGCGCGGTCAGCGCCAGCTGAGAGCCGAGCGTGACTGCCATCAACAGCATTAGCAGGGCAAGAAATTCCGGCAATACGGCGAGTGATGTGTCGACCATTTCAATCAAACGCACGTTGATAAACGCGATCAGGCCAATACCCAGTGCGGCGCTGGCGAGGCTTAGCGCCATGACGGCCATGAAGGGCCAGCGATACTGACGCCAGACAAGGAGAAGTAGTTGCATGCAGGCAATCCGGACAATAAAAATCAGCCAGCAGTGTAAACTGCCCGGCGTGTACATCAAGAATAATTCTTATTTTTGTTTACTAAAACCCGCCTGGCGGAACGTCAGGTTGTAACGGTACTCACCCGTTAGGGGGTGAACGCCGGGTTTCAGCGGCTGAATGCCGTGATAATACAGCCGCGATTCCCTGCCCCACACCACTACATCGCCATGTTCCAGCATGATGCGTTTGAGCGGATCGTTGCGGCGTAACCCGCCAAACTGGAACACGGCGGGCAGACCTAACGATACCGAGACGATAGGCGCGCGCAGATCGGGCTCATCCTTATCCTGATGCAGCGAGAGCTTCGCGCCAATGGCGTAGCGGTTAATCAGGCAGGCATCAGGACGGAAGTCGGCATAATCCGCGGCGACGGCAGCATCGTGACACAGCGTCTGAAAAACCGCAGGCATGGGAGGCCACGGCTGGCCGGTTGCGGGGTCGTTCGGCGCATACAGATAGCCGCGTTCGTTGGTCGCCCACCCCAGTTCACCGCAGTTAGCCATCGCAACCGACATGGTGTAGCCGCCCGGCGTGATCATGTGACGAAACGGTGAAACCGCCGTGACCTCGTCAATACCCTCCAGCAGCGCCGCCGCACGGGAAAGCGCAAAGCGGCGCAGGATAACCGCCCCCGGCGCCAGCGGCTCCTGCCAGGGTTCAGCATCCGCAAAAAGATCGAGCATTATCCCTCCCGGCGTTTCGCCTCACGTTTCAGTAATAACGCTTTTCGCGCAGTCCCCCACCGATAACCTGACAGCGCGCCGTCGTTGCGAACAACACGATGACAGGGGATCACAATCGCCAGCGTGTTTGCCGCACAGGCACCGGCAACGGCGCGTACCGCGTTGGGCTGACCAATCGCCTGCGCCACCTGCTGGTAACTTGCCGTTTCACCGCAGGGGATAGTTCGCAGGGCTTGCCAGACCCGCTGCTGGAACGCCGTCCCACGAATATCCAGCGGCAGCGCAAGCGGTACAGAACGGTTATCAATACTGGCAATTACCTGATGGATCCGTTGCACGAAGTCGTCGTCCAGCGGCGCGTGCTCTGCGTTTGGGAACACCGTCGCCAGCTCTTCGATTAATTGCGCATCGGTGTCACCCAGCAGGATCGCGCAGATCCCCCGCTCACTTTCTGCCACCAGGCAGCGTCCTAAAGCGCAATTATCGATGGCATAACGCACTGCCGCATCCCCTTTACGGTACTGCTTCGCCGTCATACCCAGCGCATCGTTGGCTTTACGATAATAGCTACTGCTGTCAGGAAACCCAGCCGCCAGCACGGCATCGGTAATTTTATCCCCCTGCGCAAGCGCGGCGCGCAGGCGCTGACCTCGTGCCGCCTGCTGCCAGGCTTTCGGGGTCATACCGGTGACAGACTTAAACAGACGGTGGAAATGGTAAGGACTCATGGCAACCTGCTGCGCCAGCTTCTCCAGGGTTAACGCCGGATCCTGCTCCAGCAGACGGCAGGCGTGTTCCACTTTGGCCAGCTTCTGTTCCTGCGGATCGCGCTTGTCCGGCATGCAGCGCTTGCATGGCCGAAATCCTGCCTGAACGGCATGGTGGGCATCAGGGTAAAAGCGGACATTTTTACGCAGCGCGTGACGGGCACGGCATGACGGACGGCAGAAAATACCCGTCGTCTGCACAGCGAAGACAAACTGATCGTCAGCGCGCGGATCGCGGGCCAGCACGGCCAGCCAGCGATCCTCATCGGTCATTAAGGTCAGGTTTCTCATGATCGGCTCCTCTTATAAGCATATATACAGCCTGCCTGAGCGCCACAGATTAAAAACCCGCAACCTTGCTTTTTAATTTTTTTCATTCACCAGGAAGCTGGCGAACTGCGGCGAATGCCAGGTTTTGAACCCGTCGGCCTCTTTAACGATCATATACACCGCCAGCCCTTCCTGACGCACCACCTCTTTGGCTTTCTCCGGACCGAGAACCATTAACCCGGTGTCCCAGGCATCCGCTTCCAGCGCGGTCGGTGCAATAACCGTCACCGACACCAGATTATGCGTAATGGGTCGCCCGGTCTGCGGGTCGATAACGTGCGAAATACGCTTCCCGTCAAGCTCGTAATAGTTACGGTAGCTCCCTGAGGTGCTGATGCCATGTCCGTTGATGTCCACCATCGCCTGCACGGCATTTTGTTGATCGGTCGGTTTTTGAATCGCTACGCGCCACGGTTTGCCGCTGGCGTTCATGCCCCGGCTGACTAACGCGCCGCCCACTGATACCAGATAGCGGGAGATGCCTTCCTGCGCCATCAGCGCAGCCAGATGATCCGCCGCATAACCTTCGCCTACCGTCGACAGATCGACAAACAGATCGGGAATATCTTTTTGCAGGTACTGTTGACCGTACTGATTGATCACCGTCAGATGCTGTAGCCCTGTCCGGGCGCGGGCGTCATCAATGGCCGCCTGATCGGGCGTGGTCGCCGGCTGCTTGTTGGGGCCAAATCCCCAGAGGTTCACCAGGGGCCCCACCGTCACGTCCATCGCCCCGTTGGTTTTGTAGCCCACGCGCATGGACTCGGTCACGATATCGGCCATCGCCTCGCTCACCGGCCACAGGGAGGTACTGCTTGAAAGGTTAAAGCGCATCAGCGCCGAGTCATTTTTGTAGGTCGACAGCAACTGATCGTCTGCATCCAGCTGTGACTGAATTTTGCTACGCAGTTCTTCGGCGCGTGCCTTATCAAGATTCATTACGCTGACGCGCCAGAAAGTGCCCATCGTTTTGCCTTCGAGCACCGTCGCCGCGGGGGCGTCGGTGGTGGTCTCCGGCGTGGAAGCGTCACAAGCGGTCAGGAAAAAAAGGATTGCCAGGAAGCTGGCGCGTAAAAAAGTCATGTCCATTCATTATTATCCTCATGCCAGGGCGGCAAGAGTACACCAAAACGGGTGAATTGTGAGAGCCTAAAAAAAACACAAAAAAGGGGCCGTGAGGCCCCTGAGTCATACCGTGTAGCGATTAGAACTGGTAAACCAGACCCAGCGCGACGATATCGTCTGTACTGATACCTGCCTGACGGGTGAAGTCTTTGTCATCCAGCAGGTTGATTTTGTAGTCCACATAGGTAGACATGTTTTTGTTGAAGTAGTAAGTCGCGCCCACATCAACATATTTCAGCAGATCCTGGTCGCCGTAGCCTTCGATGTCCTTACCTTTAGACTGCAGGTAAGCCACGGATGGACGCAGACCAAAGTCGAACTGGTACTGAGCGACCACTTCGAAGTTCTGTGCTTTGTTAGCAAAGCCGTAAATGTCGCTGCTGCTCTGAGAGTTGCCGAAACGCGTTGCGTTATAGGTCTGGGAGTATTGCGCCGCCAGGTAAATGTTGTTGGCGTCGTATTTCAGACCACCCGTATAGACTTCAGCACGATCGCCTTCGCCTTTCAGCGCCAGGTTACCCGTGTCGTTCTGGTCAGCGGTACGTTTGGAAGAAGACAATGCACCACCGATGCTGAAGCCTTCACCCAGGTTATAGGTCAGGGACGCACCGTAGCCGTCGCCGTTCTGTTTCAGGGTGCTACGACCGGTGTCGTTTTCACCGCTTACGCTGCCGTTTTTACCCTGATACTGCAGAGCAAAGTTCAGGCCATCCACCAGACCGAAGAAGTCCTGGTTACGGTAGGTTGCTACGCCGTTAGCACGGGACTGCAGGAAGTTATCTGCACCGTAAGTGTCTCCACCAAATTCTGGCAGAACGTCGGTCCAAGAGGTCACGTCGTAGATCACGCCGTAGTTACGACCGTAATCGAAAGAACCCGCTTCAGCGAACTTCAGACCCGCGAACGCCACACGCGTCCAGGCCTGGTTGTCGCTTTCAGAGGTGTTGCCCTGGATCTGGTATTCCCACTGGCCGTAACCGGTCAGCTGATCGTTAACCTGGGTTTCGCCTTTGAAGCCAAGACGCATGTAGGTCTGGTCGCCATCAACGCTGTCGTCATCGGAGAAATAGTGCAGACCATCCACTTTACCGTACAGATCTAATTTGTTGCCGTCTTTGTTATAAATTTCAGCCGCATTTGCTGCGCCTGCCACCAGCAGAGCTGGTACCAGGAGGGACAGTACTTTAACTTTCATTTTATTAACCCTCTGTTATATGCCTTATAATTGCCACTGCTTACTGGTTAACCCTCATTAACCAGTCGGCAATTTCATTCTCCGCAAAATTACAGAATAATCCAATGCGAATATGATACGAAAACTTTGAAGATGTTTCATTTATCTATCAACATGTTTCAAAATGTAAACATAAAGGAACTTTTACAAAGCACAAATAGCTTAGAAATTTAGCACTTATAATCAAACGAGAAAATCACCACATTAATATCAACAAGTTACAATAAAATACGTTACCGCACTGAATGACAAAACAAGATCGCGCCTAATCTCTAAAATATCTCTCGCTATCATCATTAACTTTATTTATTACCGTCATTCAGTTTTGAATGTCTGTTTATCCCTAATTCAACCGGATGCTTCGCATTCGGTTTTTTTTTACCTTTCTTTACGTAACCTTTCTTTTTTTGTGCTACCGCCGTGTAATTGTAACGACTATTAACTAAACGTCCGCCGGATCGCTGTCGAAAGCTCGTAATTCTCGAAAAACTTAATTTCTTGTTAATTCGTGCTATTTGCCGACTGGTGATGCGCCATATTTGTACGACTCTGACGACTTTGTACATGTCTGGAGCCCGTCTGGCGACGATATTGTCCGTTGAAAAAGTCGCCTGTTCCAGGACAGTGGCGCTGGAAATTCAGTTATTACCCTTTATACTGCCCTATCGCCACAGAGCACGACCATAACGGGTTAAAGATATCAATGAGTCAGACTGAAACTACCGCCCCGAGCAAATTCTCCCTCCTTCCCGGGAGCATCACCCGTTTCTTTCTTCTTTTGATCGTTGTGCTGTTAGTCACAATGGGCGTTATGGTCCAGAGCGCGGTGAACGCCTGGCTGAAGGATAAGAGCTATCAGGTCGTTGATATCACCCACGCCGTACACAAGCGCATTGATACCTGGCGCTACGCCACCTGGCAGATTTACGACAACATCGCGGCAGCACCGGCCTCGTCATCCGGCGACGGACTTCAGGAGACGCGGCTTAAGCAGGATGTCTATTATCTTGAGAAACCGCAGCGTAAGACCGAAGCGCTTATTTTTGGCTCTCACGACAGCGCCACACTTGAGATGACGCAGCGAATTTCAACCTATCTGGATACCCTCTGGGGTGCCGAGACGGTGCCGTGGTCGATGTACTACCTGAACGGTCAGGACAACAGCATGATCCTGATTTCGACCCTGCCGTTAAAAGATCTCTCGTCCGGGTTTAAAGAGACAACCGTGGGCAGCATTGTTGATTCCCGCCGCGCTGAGATGCTGCAGCAGGCGAACGCCCTCGATGAACGGGAAAGCTTCTCGTCCCTGCGTCGGCTGGCCTGGCAAAATGGCCACTATTTTACCCTGCGTACCACCTTTAACCAGCCGGGGCATCTGGCAACGGTCGTGGCCTTCGATTTACCGATTAATGATTTAATCCCGCCGGACATGCCGCTCGACAGCTTCCGTCTGGAGCCAGACAACAGTACCCAGAATATGCGTTCGGCACCTGATAAAGAGGCCGCAGAGAGCGTATCGATCTCCTTTAATGGCTCGAAAATAGAGATTGCCTCGTCGCTGAACTCGACCGGCATGCGTCTGGTGTGGCAGGTGCCGTTTGGCACCCTGCTGCTTGATACCCTGCAAAATATCCTCTTGCCTCTGCTGCTGAATATTGGCCTGCTGGCGCTGGCCCTGTTTGGCTACAGCACGTTTCGTTTCCATCCAGGGCGCCAGAGCGACGCTTCTGCGGTTCCGGCCGGAACCAGCAATGAGCTGCGCGTACTCCGCGCGCTGAATGAAGAGATTATTTCCGTACTGCCGCTTGGGGTGCTCGTTCACGATCAGGAGGCGAACCGTACGGTGATGAGCAATAAAATTGCCGATCATCTGCTGCCGCATCTTAACCTGCAGAACATCACCACCATGGCGGATCAGCATCAGGGCGTCATTCAGGCCACCATAAATAATGAACTGTACGAGATCCGTCAGTTCCGCAGCCAGGTCGCCTCCCGCACGCAGATCTTCATCATCCGCGATCAGGACAGGGAAGTGCTGGTGAATAAAAAGCTCAAGCAGGCGCAAAGACTGTATGAGAAAAACCAGCAGGGACGCGCCGCTTTTATGCAAAATATCGGCGATGCCTTCAAGCAGCCGTTAAGGGCGCTGGCAAGCCAGGCGGCGGCGTTGAATACCTCTGAAAGCCATCAGCTTGCCTGCCAGGCCGACTCGCTGGTGCGTATGGTCGATGAGATCCAGCTGGCGAACATGCTGGAGAATGATTTCTGGAAGGGAACGCCAACCCTCTTCTCCATCCAGGATCTGATCGATGAAGTGGTTCCGGAAGTTCTGCCCGTGATTAAGCGGAAAGGGCTGCAGCTGCTGATCAATAACCATTTGTCCGCGAATGACGAACGCCATGGCGATCGAGAAGCGCTGCGTCGCATTCTGTTGATGATTATTCAGTATGCCGTCACCACCACGCAGATCGGCAAGATCACCCTGGAAGTGAATACGGACGAGTCGGCTGAGGATCGCCTGACGTTCCGCATTCTGGACACCGGGGAAGGTGTCACGACAAGTGAAATTGATAATCTCCACTTCCCGTTCCTGAATGACACACAAAGCGATCGCTACGGCAAAGCCAATGCCCTGACCTTCTGGCTGTGCGACCAGCTGGCACGTAAGCTTGGCGGCCACCTGAATATTAAAGCCCGCGAATCCCTCGGCACCCGTTATTCTCTGCACGTGAAAATGGCCGCCAATCCGCAGGAAGAAGACGAAGAACGTCTGCTGGATGATGTCGTGGTGATGGTTGATGTGACCTCAAATGAGATCCGCAATATAGTGGTTCGTCAGCTGGAAAACTGGGGTGCGGCCTGCATCACGCCGGATGAAAGACTTGCAAGTCAAGAATTTGATCTGTTTTTAACGGATAATCCGTCTAATCTTACTGCCTCAGGCTTGCTTTTAAGCGATGATGAGTCAGGCGTGCGAAAAATCGGCCCAGGCCAGTTGCGCGTCAACTTTAATATAAGCAATGCGATGCAGGAAGCTGTACTACAACTAATAGAAGAGCAACTGGCGCAGGAAGAGATAGCGGAATCACCGTTAGGCGGCAATGAAAATGCCGAGCTTCACGCCAGCGGATACTATTCACTCTTTGTTGATACAGTACCAGATGATGTTAAGCGGTTGTATACTGAGTCCGCTGCGAATGATTTTGCAGCGCTGGCACAGACAGCACACCGGCTTAAAGGGGTGTTTGCCATGCTTAATCTGGTTCCCGGCAAGCAGTTATGTGAAACGCTGGAACATCTAATTCGTGAGAAAGATGCCTCTGGCATTGAAAAATACATCAGCGACATTGACGCCTACGTCAAAAGCTTGCTGTAGCAAGGTAGCCTAATACATGAACAATATGAACGTAATTATTGCCGATGACCATCCGATTGTACTGTTCGGTATTCGCAAATCACTTGAACAGATCGAGTGGGTGAATGTAGTCGGTGAATTTGAAGACTCTACAGCACTGATCAATAACCTCCCAAAGCTTGATGCACACGTGCTCATTACCGATCTCTCCATGCCCGGAGACAAGTACGGTGATGGCATCACGCTCATCAAATATATTAAGCGTCACTTCCCGGACATCTCGATCATTGTTCTGACCATGAACAACAACCCGGCGATCCTGAGCGCCGTGCTGGATCTGGATATCGAAGGGATTGTGCTGAAACAAGGCGCACCGACCGATCTGCCAAAAGCGCTCGCCGCGCTGCAGAAAGGCAAGAAGTTCACCCCTGAGAGCGTCTCTCGTCTGCTGGAAAAAATCAGCGCGGGCGGCTACGGTGACAAACGTCTGTCGCCAAAAGAGAGCGAAGTTCTGCGCCTGTTTGCAGAAGGTTTCCTGGTGACCGAGATCGCCAAGAAACTGAACCGCAGTATTAAAACCATCAGCAGCCAGAAGAAATCAGCAATGATGAAACTGGGCGTGGACAATGATATTGCTCTGCTGAACTATCTCTCCTCCGTTACGCTGAGCGCAACGGACAAGGATTGATCCCAAACGGGTGTGCGGCCTGATGCCCTCACCCCGCCCTCTCCCACTGTACAGTCCGGGGACATGGTAGACAGGTGTTCGGGGACATGGTGAACACTTTTTAACACCCTTTACCCATGGTGATCGACTTTTTCTTCAGGTCGATCACCCCCACTTTCGTGCTGTACCACCACACTTCATAGCAGCCATCCTCCTGCGTCTCCTTCAGTCCGACCCGCTCTCCCCTGAACGCTTTACCCGCGCTCAGACTCACCCCTTTCACGCTCAGCTTTCCGCTGATATCCACTTTCCTGACCATCACGCCCTCGTCGTATTCCGGGGGCGTTGTGTTGCCGCTGTACCGTCGCGATGACGGCTGATACCGCGAGCCCGGTACCGCCATATCCAGCGCCTCATGCGGGCGTTCAAGGTTATAGACCGTCCGCCAGTGGTCGAAGGCGCGCTGCAGTTCACCGCTGTCCGCGAACCACTTCCCCTGCAGCACTTCCGCCTTCAGGCTGCGGTGAAAACGCTCCAGCTTGCCCTGCGTCTGCGGATGATACGGCCGGGAGTGCCCCACCCGGATACCCTGGCGCATCAGCCACAGCTCCAGCGCCGTCCAGGTGCCGGTGGTGTCTCCCCACGGTGAGCCGTTATCCATCGTCATCCTGTCCGGCAGGCCGTAGCGTTCAAACACGCTGACCAGCTGCTGCTGCACGGTCTCTCGACGTTCATCGTTACAGTGCACCAGGCACAGGGAAAAACGGGAGTGGTCGTCCAGCAGGGTGAGCGGATGGCAGCGGCCACCGCCAAAGGGAAAGTGGCCCTTAAAATCCATCTGCCAGAGCCGGTTGGGCGCGTCATGTTCGAACCGTCCCGTGGCGGGAATGCCCGGTGAAGTGCCCGGCAGCAGGCCGTGACGGGCCATCAGGGTATGAACGGTGCTGAAGGCGGGCATGGTGTGCCCCTGGTCTTCCAGCCAGCGTTTAATCTTGCGGGCTCCCCAGCGTTGATGACGGTCATGGGCCATGCGCAGCAGGGCAGTGATGTCGTCAGATGAGCGGTTCGGGGAATGGTGCGGTATGCGCGGGCGGTCCTGAAGGCCGGAGGCCCCTTCCTCCGTCCAGCGACGAAGCCACTTGTAGCCGGTGGCAGGTGAAATGCCGAAGCGACGGCAGAGGGAACGGATATTCGCCCCGTCCTGCGAGGCGAACAAAACAAACTCGGTACGTAATGACATGGTATCTCTCGCATCCCAGGGCATAAGCGACTCCATAAACGGGTTCTTATGCCTTAGTTGTAAGTGTCTACCATGTCCCCGAACAAGCGTTCACTATGTCCCCGGACCGTACACCACGGGGAGAGGGGGAAAAACGTAAAAGGCCCTTACGGGCCTTTTTTATATTCTGGTTTTTCGTACCCGGTCTGCGTAAATCGACAGTGTCTGCTTCAGCACGTCCAGCGTCACCGGCTTCGACAGACAGCTGTCCATGCCTGACTCCAGACAGCGCTGCTTCTCCTCCGCCAGCGCATTCGCCGTGACGCCTACCACCGGCAACGTCAGGCCAAGCTGCCGGATGCGCTGCGTCAGGCGGTAGCCATCCATGTTCGGCATGTTGACGTCACTGAGTACGATATCAATATGATTTTTACTCAACACATTTAGCGCATCCACGCCATCATTCGCGGTTTTGCACTGGTAGCCAAGCGATCCGAGCTGGTCAGCCAGCAGGCGGCGGTTAATCGGATGGTCATCCACCACCAGAATCATCATATCGTCATTCACCGACGCCAGCGCCTCCGGTGAGGGCAATCCACCCGCACTGTCGCTCTCTTCCAGCTGCACCTTGTAGATGCGCGCCAGCAGGCTCAACAACTCATGCGGCGTTGCGACACTGTGTACCCACTCCCCAGGCGCACGTTCAACCGGGATGCCAATGTGGCGACGACAGAACATTACCACGCCTCTTCCCTGCCACGGCTGTTCCAGCATCTCGTCGGTAATCAGCACATCATCGACGTCCGGCGTCTGGCCTTCATAACCCGAGACCCGCACGCCGCTGTGGGTCAGCAGTGCCGTCAGATAATCATTCAGCGAAGCATTGTGCACTGCCAGCCAGCAGCGCTTATCGCTTAGACCATCAACCGTCGCTTTCGCCGGATACTGCGCCGAATAGAGCGGAATACGAATGGTGAACTGGCTGCCCATGCCGGGCTCGGTATCCACCGAGATATCGCCGTCCATCATGCTGACGAGTTTCTCACAAATCGCCAGCCCCAGTCCGGTGCCCTGGAAGTTACGCTGCACGCCGGTCCCCACCTGGAAGAACGGGTCAAACAGACGAACCACTTCCTTCGCCGGGATGCCCACCCCTGTGTCGCGCACGCGAATGCTCAGGTAATCCCCCGCCCGGCGGACGTGCAACACAATGCAGCCGATATCGGTGAATTTAATGGCATTGCTGAGCAGGTTAGAGATAACCTGCTGCAGACGCATCGGATCGCCGTGCAGCGTCAGCGGCACATCCGGTTCGATAAAGCAGTAAAGCCCCAGCTGTTTACGCACCACCAGCGGCAGATAGTTGGCACTGATATGGTTCATCACCTCGCGCGGTGAAAACTCCCGCGGTTCGATTTTTAGCTGCTCAGACTCAATTTTAGAGAAGTCGAGAATATCGCTAATGATTTTCAGCAGCAGACTGGAGGAGTTGTTCATCGCCGTCACCAGCCTGTCGACCCCTTTCGGCAGCTCTTTCGTCTGCAGCAGATCGAGGTTACCGATAATCCCGTACAGCGGCGTGCGCAGCTCGTGACTGACCGTCGCAAGGAACATCGATTTCGACTGGCTGGCCTGCTCGGCAGCCTGGGCCATCTCCTGCAACGACTCTTCCATCTTCACGCGGGCGGAGACATCCACCAGCACGCAAATCGCCACGTTTTCATTGCGATAGCGGGAATGGACAAAGCTGATCTGCAGGTTGGTATGGGTACTGGTGAGTACGTCGACAAAGTTAACCTGCTGACCGCAGATAATCTGCGTCAACCGCTGCCGGTCCTCATGCGTCAGCATGTTCAGGTAGTTATGCGCCAGCTCGTTACTCAGAATATTGGTGCCGTCCTGGGTACGCAGAATGCAGATCCCCACCGGGGCCGAGGCGACAATCTTACGGTTAAACTGCTCATGCTCCTCCAGCCGCTGGGCGTCGCTTTCGGCGGGAATAAAGATTTTCCGCTCATACATGCGTGCCAGGGTAAACAACGCGCCACCCGCCAGCAGGTTCAGCAGAATGGCATTCATGATAAGAATGCGTATCCGCTCGAGCACCATGTCCACCGGCAGCGAATAGACAATACTCAGCGAAGAAGGCGGCAGACTTTTCTTCAGCACCAGCTCGCGGAAGCCTGAGGTATAACCAAACCATGACCGCTCCTGCATCCATTGCGGTTCAACGTTTAAACGGTTATCGGGTCCGGCAAGGGAGATCAGCTGATGACCGTTTTCATCCAGAATGGTCACCCCCATGGGCAAGCTACCCGGGGTAAAGAAGTTTTCCATGCGAATGGTCTGCTCAATCCCCAGCAGTGCCTGCAGGCGATTGCCGAGATAGACCGGGGTCAGGGCGTAGAAATAGCCCACACCCGTACGCGGGCCCTGGCTAACCCAGAAGATGTTATTCCCGCGCTCGTCCTGCGGCGCATTGCGATATTTCACGATACGTTCATGCAGGCTTTTCAGCGCATCATCACGCTCAACGGGCACATCGCGCAGACCAAAATCCGCCATGCAGAGATTTTCACTGCCAATCAGGAATACGCGGTTCAGGTCATAGGCGGCGGAGAAATTATCACGCCAGTAACGCATGAACCAGGCAAGTGATTCCAGCGACCCGCGCCAGGTGTTGCTCAGCGTGGAACAATCGGAATCCGGAAACAGGGGCTGGAAGTCCGGGACTTCGGTTTTATCACTCCGGCCGCGAAGCGCAAGAATACCGTTTTCCGCCGTGAGGCGATTTTCGGCAATATACTTCAGCTCCTTCATCACGTCAGACGTTCGCTGAATGTAGCGCTGGGCCTGGTCGGAGCTTAAATTAAACTCCTGGCGGATCTCCGCTTCTTTCTGGTGCAGCGCGTTAACGATGTAAAACACCGAGAACAGGGCCACCAGCAGCCAAAGCAGGAGCGCCAGCGCCCGAAACAGATAGCGAGAAACTTTCAGCGTAGTACGAAAGGAGACGAGGTATTTCAAAGGGGCGAGGCTCCGCCGTCGGGGTCAAAAGAATGTGGTTAAGGTAGCGGTAAACGCGCCAGGTCGCAACGTTGACTTATCTGCTTGTGCAAAAGAAAAGGGCCGGAATCCGGCCCTTTTTTGCATCAGGAGACATTACTCGTCAGCGTCGTCCGCTGCATCATCATCGGTGTCGGCTTCCGGCGCGATATCATCATCACCTTCCGCGACGCTACCGTCGATGGAGTCGAGCTCTTCGTCATCCACTGGTTCAGCAACGCGCTGCAGACCTACCACGTTTTCATCTTCCGCAGTGCGGATGAGGATCACACCCTGGGTGTTACGACCCACGACGCTGATCTCAGAAACGCGAGTACGCACCAGCGTACCGGCATCGGTGATCATCATGATCTGATCCGCGTCGTCTACCTGCACCGCGCCAACAACGGAACCGTTGCGCTCGGTCACCTTGATAGAGATAACGCCCTGCGTGCCGCGAGACTTGGTTGGGTATTCCCCTTCCGCCGTACGTTTACCGTAACCATTCTGCGTGACGGTCAGGATGGCTCCTTCACCGCGCGGAATGATCAGCGAAACGACGCTGTCTTCGCCCGCCAGCTTGATACCGCGAACGCCCGTCGCGGTACGGCCCATTGCGCGAACGGCGTCTTCTTTGAAGCGCACCACTTTACCGGCAGCAGAGAAGAGCATGACTTCATCGGAGCCCGAGGTCAGATCGACGCCAATCAGCTCGTCGCCTTCGTTCAGGTTCACCGCGATGATACCGGCAGAGCGTGGACGGCTGAATTCTGTCAGCGCGGTTTTCTTCACGGTACCGCTGGCGGTCGCCATAAAGACGTTCACGCCCTCTTCGTACTCGCGTACCGGCAGAATGGCGGTGATACGTTCGTTCGCTTCCAGCGGCAGCAGGTTAACGATTGGACGACCACGTGCGCCACGGCTCGCTTCCGGCAGCTGATAGACTTTCATCCAGTACAGACGACCCCGGCTGGAGAAGCAGAGGATCGTGTCATGGGTGTTCGCCACCAGCAGACGGTCAATAAAGTCTTCTTCTTTAATACGTGCCGCAGACTTGCCCTTACCGCCACGACGCTGTGCTTCGTAGTCGGTCAACGGCTGGTACTTCACGTAGCCCTGGTGAGACAGGGTCACAACAACGTCTTCCTGATTGATCAGGTCTTCGATGTTGATGTCCGCGCTGTTGGCGGTGATTTCGGTGCGACGCTCATCGCCGAACTGATCGCGGACCAGCTCCAGCTCTTCACGGATCACTTCCATCAGGCGCTCTGCGCTGCCCAGGATGTGCAGCAGTTCAGCGATCTGCTCCAGCAGCTCTTTATATTCGTCGAGCAGTTTTTCATGCTCAAGGCCAGTCAGTTTCTGCAGACGCAGATCCAGAATCGCCTGGGCCTGCTGTTCAGTCAGGTAGTACTGACCGTCACGCACGCCAAACTCAGGCTCCAGCCACTCAGGACGCGCCGCGTCATCACCCGCACGCTCCAGCATCGCCGCGACGTTGCCCAGATCCCACGGACGGGAAATCAGCGCGGTTTTCGCTTCCGCCGGGGTTGGCGCGCGACGGATCAGCTCGATGATCGGGTCGATGTTGGCCAGCGCAACTGCCAGCGCTTCAAGAATGTGGGCACGGTCACGCGCTTTGCGCAGTTCAAAGATGGTACGGCGGGTCACCACTTCACGACGGTGACGCACGAACGCGCTCAGGATCTCTTTCAGGTTCATGATCTTCGGCTGACCATGGTGCAGTGCAACCATGTTGATACCGAAGGAGACCTGAAGCTGAGTCTGGGAGTACAGATTGTTCAGCACAACCTCACCCACCGCGTCGCGTTTGATCTCAATCACGATGCGCATCCCGTCTTTATCAGACTCGTCACGCAGCGCGCTGATGCCTTCAACGCGTTTTTCTTTTACCAGCTCGGCGATTTTCTCAATCAGACGCGCTTTGTTCACCTGATACGGGATCTCGTGAACAATGATGGTTTCGCGGCCGGTTTTGGCGTCCGCTTCCACTTCAGCGCGGGCACGGATGTAGATCTTGCCGCGACCGGTACGGTACGCTTCTTCGATACCGCGACGACCGTTGATGATCGCCGCCGTCGGGAAGTCCGGGCCCGGGATGTGTTCCATCAGCCCTTCAATGCTGATGTCTTCATCGTCGATATAGGCCAGGCAGCCGTTGATCACTTCCGTGATGTTGTGCGGCGGAATGTTGGTTGCCATACCTACGGCGATACCGGACGAACCGTTGACCAGCAGGTTAGGGATTTTCGTTGGCATAACGTCAGGAATTTTTTCCGTGCCGTCGTAGTTATCAACGAAATCAACCGTCTCTTTTTCCAGGTCGGCCATCAGCTCATGGGCAATCTTCGCCAGACGGATTTCCGTATAACGCATTGCCGCGGCGGAGTCGCCGTCGATAGAACCAAAGTTACCCTGACCATCTACCAGCATGTAACGCAGCGAGAATGGCTGCGCCATACGGACGATAGTGTCGTACACCGCGGAATCACCATGGGGATGGTATTTACCGATTACGTCACCAACGACACGGGCAGATTTTTTGTAGGCTTTATTCCAGTCATTGCCCAATACGTTCATGGCGTATAGTACGCGACGGTGTACCGGCTTCAGGCCATCGCGGACGTCCGGCAGCGCACGGCCAACAATGACCGACATCGCATAGTCCAGATAGGAGCTCTTCAGCTCTTCCTCGATGTTAACCGGTGTAATTTCTCTCGCAAGGTCGCTCATCTAACCGCTATCCCTCTACTGTATCCCGGATTCAAAGGTCGCAAATTATAACACAGCCGAGGTGATACAGGTAAACCTATACGCTTTATTCACGGGGATTGCCTGATATACTCATTCGTCTTGCTAAATAAGGAGTAAAAGCGCCCATGAATGCCGAAAAATCCCCGGTGGCTCACAACGTTGACCACGAAGAGATTGCCAAATTTGAAGCGGTGGCCTCCCGCTGGTGGGATCTCGAAGGTGAGTTCAAACCGCTGCATCGCATTAATCCGCTGCGTCTGGGCTATATCGCGGAGCGTTCCGGCGGTCTGTTCGGTAAGAAAGTGCTCGATGTCGGCTGCGGCGGCGGTATCCTGGCTGAGAGCATGGCGCGCGAAGGGGCGAACGTCACGGGTCTGGATATGGGCTTCGAGCCGTTGCAGGTTGCCCGTCTGCATGCCCTGGAGTCGGGTATTCAGGTTGAATATGTGCAGGAAACCGTCGAAGAACACGCGGCGAAACATGCTCATCAGTACGATGTGGTGACCTGCATGGAGATGCTGGAGCACGTTCCCGATCCGCAATCCGTGGTGCACGCCTGTGCAAAACTGGTGAAACCGGGCGGCCAGGTCTTCTTCTCGACCATCAACCGTAATGGTAAAGCCTGGCTGATGGCCGTCGTCGGTGCGGAGTATGTGCTGCGCATGGTGCCGAAAGGGACGCACGACGCGAAGAAATTCATCAAGCCTGCGGAGTTGTTAAGCTGGGTTGACCAGACGTGGCTCAAAGAGCAGCACATTACCGGCCTGCACTACAATCCGCTGACCAATAAATTCAAACTCGCACCGGGCGTTGATGTTAACTATATGTTGCACACGACCGCCAAAAACGACTAACGTCATTCGTTATTCTTATAAAGATTGCGCGACATCATGTTGCGCAATTCTGACCACCCGTCGAAGAAATCAGCACTCGATCAAATTTTGAATTTTTTTTCTTAATTATTGACATCTCTTCCAGGCCTTACAGCATGAGGACTTAGCCTTTTTTACCCTTTCACAACCTCAATTTAACGTCAAAATCAACCCTTGTGCTGAAAAGATTCGATACTAGAATACTCACCATATAGCGTTTTTCTTATCGCAAACCCCCTATATGTAGTATTTATCCACAGAGTTAGTCACAAGACGGTTCTGTGGATAAGCGGGGGATATTTTTTATTTCACGGACAGGTAAACCCCACATGAATCAGAGTCTGCTGGTGACAAAGCGCGACGGTACTACCGAGCGTATCAATCTGGACAAAATCCATCGAGTTCTCGACTGGGCAGCAGAAGGACTGAACAACGTATCTATCTCCCAGGTTGAACTGCGTTCTCACATCCAGTTCTACGACGGCATTAAAACGTCTGATATCCACGAAACCATCATCAAAGCGGCGGCAGACCTGATCTCCCGCGAAGCACCGGATTATCAGTACCTTGCGGCACGTCTGGCCATTTTCCACCTGCGTAAAAAAGCCTACGGCCAGTTTGAGCCGCCGAAGCTGTACGACCACGTGGTGAAAATGGTTGAGCTGGGCAAATACGACACGCATCTGCTGGAAGACTATACGGAAGAAGAGTTCGAGCAGATGAACGGGTTTATCGATCACTGGCGCGATATGAACTTCTCCTATGCGGCAGTGAAGCAGCTCGAAGGCAAATATCTGGTTCAGAACCGTGTCACCGGTGAGATCTACGAAAGCGCCCAGTTCCTCTATATTCTGGTGGCCGCCTGCCTGTTCTCCAACTATCCGCGTGAAACCCGTCTGGACTACGTGAAGCGTTTCTACGATGCGGTCTCTACGTTCAAGATTTCTCTGCCTACGCCAATCATGTCTGGCGTGCGTACCCCAACCCGTCAGTTCAGCTCCTGCGTACTGATCGAGTGCGGTGACAGCCTGGATTCCATCAACGCCACCTCCAGCGCCATTGTGAAATACGTTTCCCAGCGTGCCGGTATCGGTATCAATGCCGGCCGCATTCGTGCGCTGGGCAGCCCGATTCGCGGCGGTGAAGCGTTCCACACCGGCTGTATCCCGTTCTACAAACACTTCCAGACGGCCGTGAAATCCTGCTCTCAGGGCGGCGTGCGCGGTGGTGCAGCGACCCTGTTCTACCCAATGTGGCACCTGGAAGTGGAAAGCCTGCTGGTCCTGAAAAACAACCGCGGCGTGGAAGGCAACCGCGTGCGTCACATGGACTACGGCGTACAGATCAACAAGCTGATGTATACCCGTCTGCTGAAAGGCGAAGATATCACCCTGTTCAGCCCGTCTGACGTCCCGGGCCTGTATGACGCGTTCTTCGCCGATCAGGACGAGTTCGAGCGTCTGTATACCAAATACGAAAAAGACGACAGCATCCGTAAACAGCGCGTGAAAGCGGTCGACCTGTTCTCCCTGATGATGCAGGAACGTGCCTCTACCGGTCGTATCTACATCCAGAACGTTGACCACTGCAACACCCACAGCCCGTTTGACCCGGTTGTTGCACCAGTGCGCCAGTCTAACCTGTGCCTGGAGATCGCCCTGCCGACCAAACCGCTGGAAGACGTGAACGACGAAAACGGTGAAATTGCGCTGTGTACGCTGTCCGCGTTCAACCTGGGTGCGATTAAGAGCCTGGACGAGCTGGAAGAGCTGGCTGTGCTGGCCGTCCGCGCCCTCGACGCCCTGCTGGACTACCAGGATTACCCAATCCCGGCCGCCAAACGCGGTGCGATGGGCCGTCGTACCCTGGGTATCGGCGTGATCAACTTCGCCTACTGGCTGGCGAAAAACGGCAAGCGTTACTCTGACGGCAGCGCCAACAACCTGACCCACCAGACGTTTGAAGCCATTCAGTACTATCTGATGAAAGCCTCTAACGAGCTGGCGAAAGAGCAAGGCGCGTGCCCGTGGTTCAACGAAACCACCTATGCGAAAGGCATTCTGCCTATCGACACCTATAAGAAAGACCTGGATGCGATTGTCAGCGAGCCGCTGCATCTCGACTGGGAAGGCCTGCGCGAGTCCATCAAGACCTACGGCCTGCGTAACTCCACGCTCTCTGCCCTGATGCCGTCCGAGACCTCTTCGCAGATCTCCAACGCCACCAACGGTATTGAGCCACCGCGCGGCCACGTCAGCATCAAAGCCTCGAAAGACGGCGTGCTGCGTCAGGTGGTGCCGGATTACGAGACGCTGGGTGACAACTACGAGCTGCTGTGGGAAATGCCTAACAACGACGGCTACCTGCAGCTGGTGGGTATCATGCAGAAATTTATCGACCAGTCGATCTCTGCCAATACCAACTACGACCCGACGCGCTTCCCGTCTGGCAAGGTTCCGATGCAGCAGCTGCTGAAAGACCTGCTGACCGCCTACAAATTTGGCGTGAAAACCCTGTACTATCACAACACCCGTGATGGTGCGGAAGACGCGCAGGACGACCTGGTTCCGTCAATTCAGGACGATGGCTGCGAAAGCGGCGCATGTAAGATCTAAGCACTTTGCCGGGTGGCGCTACGCTTACCCGGCCTACGATTTTGGAGGCCCGGCAAACGCAGTGCCGCCGGGCAATAAAATCTCAACAGGACTCACCGCAATGGCATATACCACCTTTTCACAGACGAAAAACGACCAGCTCAAAGAGCCGATGTTCTTCGGCCAGCCGGTCAACGTGGCACGCTACGATCAGCAAAAATATGACATCTTCGAAAAGCTGATTGAAAAGCAACTCTCCTTCTTCTGGCGTCCGGAAGAAGTGGACGTTTCCCGTGACCGTATTGACTACCAGTCGTTGCCGGATCACGAAAAACATATCTTCATCAGCAACCTGAAATACCAGACGCTGCTGGACTCCATTCAGGGACGTAGCCCAAACGTGGCGCTGCTGCCGCTGATCTCCATTCCTGAGCTGGAAACCTGGGTAGAAACCTGGGCGTTCTCCGAGACGATCCACTCCCGCTCTTACACCCATATCATCCGCAACATCGTCAACGATCCGGCGGTGGTATTTGACGATATCGTCACCAATGAGCAGATCCAGAAGCGCGCGGAAGGCATTGCCCATTACTACGACGAGCTGATTGAGATGACCAGCTACTGGCATCTGCTGGGCGAAGGCACTCACCATGTGAACGGTAAAACCATCACCGTGAACCTGCGTGCGCTGAAAAAGCAGCTGTATCTGTGTCTGATGAGCGTCAACGCGCTGGAAGCGATCCGCTTCTACGTGAGCTTTGCCTGCTCCTTCGCCTTTGCCGAGCGCAAGCTGATGGAAGGTAACGCCAAAATCATCCGTCTGATCGCCCGTGACGAAGCTCTGCACCTGACCGGTACCCAGCACATGCTGAATCTGCTGCGCAGCGGTTCGGACGACCCGGAGATGGCGCAAATTGCCGAAGAGTGCAAACAGGAGTGCTATGACCTGTTCGTGCTGGCGGCCCAGCAGGAGAAAGAGTGGGCAGACTATCTGTTCCGCGACGGCTCCATGATTGGCCTGAACAAAGATATTCTGTGCCAGTACGTTGAGTATATTACCAACATCCGTATGCAGGCGGTTGGTCTCGACCTGCCGTTCCAGACGCGCTCTAACCCGATTCCGTGGATCAACACCTGGCTGGTGTCCGATAACGTGCAGGTGGCGCCACAGGAAGTGGAAGTCAGTTCTTACCTGGTCGGTCAGATTGATTCTGAAGTGAACACTGACGACCTGAGCGACTTCCAGCTCTGATGACGCGCGTCACGCTGAGCCTTTCGGGCACCGAAGTGCTGTGCCAGGAAGAGCACCCTTCCCTGCTGGTGGCGCTTGAAGCGCATCAGGTGGAGGTGGAGTACCAGTGTCGTGAAGGTTATTGCGGCTCCTGCCGCTGCCGCCTGGTCGCAGGCCAGGTGGACTGGCTGACCGAACCGCTGGCCTTTATCAACGAAGGGGAAATTTTGCCCTGCTGCTGCCGGGCAAAAGGCGATATAGAAATCGAGATGTGATTGTGTCGGGTGACGCTTCGCTTACCCGACCTACAAAACCGCAGTTCGTAGGCCGGGTAAGGCGCAGCCGCCACCCGGCAATTTCAGCGTTTATCCTTCAAAAAACTCACCGCTTTATCCGGGAAATCCGTAAACAGTCCGTCCACGCCCGCCTGGTTGTACAACACTTCATAAAGCTGATTCACGTCCGTGGCATACGGCGGCAGCTGGTCTGCGCGCACCGTGTACGGATGGACCTGCATCTTGCTGGCATGCGCCTCTTTCACCATCGCCGTCAGCTTCACGTGGCCCGGTGTAGAGCCCTCTGCCACCAGCATGTGATAATCCGGCCCGATACCGTCAGCGTACTGCGCTATCTGCTTCATCGCGCCCGGCTTAAACATCCAGTCGTAGTTGTAGTTTACCCACTTGCCGTCCGGCTGCTTCTCCTGGGTTTCATTCCAGTCGGTGTAGGCAATCAGCTGCACCAGATTGAGATCCATCCCCATCTTCGGCTCCAGCTCGGTCTTGATGCGCTTGAGCTCAGCAGCATCAAAACACTGCAGGTAAACCTTGTCCTTCTTGCTGGTGTAGCCGTACTGCTTCAGCACTTCCAGCGTTTTCGCGGCAATGTCTTTCCCTTCCTGATGGTGGAACCACGGCGCCTTGATTTCCGGGTAGATGCCGATATTTTTCCCGGTTGAATGGTTCAGCCCCTGAACAAACTCAATCTCGTCCTGGAAGGTATGGATCCGGAAGTCAGATTTGCCCATCGGGAAACGTCCCGGATAAACCTGCTTCTTCTTGCCATTTTCAATCTCAAAGCCTTCCGTGAACTTCAGCGAGCGGATCTCTGCCAGCGTGAAGTCAATGGCGTAGTAGCGGCCATCTTTGCGGGCGCGGTCCGGGAAACGCTCCGCCACGTCCGTCACGCGGTCAAGGTAGTGATCGTGCAGGACAACCAGCTGGTCATCCTTCGTCATCACCAGATCCTGCTCCAGATAATCCGCGCCCTGCGCATAGGCCATCGCTTTTGCCGGCAGCGTATGCTCCGGCAGATAACCGCTCGCACCGCGGTGGGCGATGACGATTTTATCTGCCGCCAGCGCGGACCCGGTCATCAGGCCCGCCAGCAGCAGGCCCGTCGCTAACTGTGTTAATTTCATTACAATGCTCCTTATTGACGACGCGCCAGCACTTCCGCGTGGTGACGTTTTTCACCGATCATCACAACAACCAGCAGCAGGACCGCCAGCACGCTGCCGCCAATCATCACCATAAAACCGCCGTCCCAGCCGAAGAAGTCAACGGTGTAGCCGACAATGGCGCTCGCCGCGACCGAACCGCCCAGATAGCCAAACAGACCGGTAAAGCCCGCCGCCGTGCCTGCCGCTTTTTTCGGTGCCAGCTCCAGAGCGTGCAGACCAATCAGCATTACCGGACCGTAAATCAGGAAGCCGATGACGATCATACAGGCCATATCGACTGATGGGTTGCCCGGCGGGTTGAGCCAGTAGACCACGGTGGCGATGGTGACCAGAGTCATAAAGAAGACGCCCGTCGCACCGCGGTTGCCTTTAAACACTTTGTCCGACATCCAGCCGCAAATCAGGGTGCCCGGGATCCCCGCATATTCATACAGGAAGTAGGCCCAGGAGGATTTATCCAGCGCGAAGTGCTTCACCTCTTTCAGGTAAGTCGGCGACCAGTCGAGAATGCCGTAGCGCAGCAGATAAACGAACACGTTGGCGACCGCGATATACCACAGCAGCTTGTTAGGCAGCACGTACTTCATGAAGATCTGCTTTGCCGTCAGCTCTTCTTCGTGCTTCTCGCTGTAATCGTCCGGGTAGTCGTTTTTGTACTCCTCAATCGGCGGCAGGCCGCAGGACTGCGGCGTGTCACGCATCAGGGCGAAGGCAATAATCGCCACCAGAATGGCGCCAAAGGCCGGCATGTAGAGCGCCGCATGCCAGTCGTTAAACCAGGCCATCCCCAGCAGGAACAGCAGAGGCGGAATGCCGCCCCCCACGTTATGCGCACAGTTCCATACCGACACGATGCCGCCACGCTCTTTCTGCGACCACCAGTGCACCATGGTACGTCCGCATGGCGGCCATCCCATCCCCTGGAACCAGCCGCAGAGGAACAGCAGCACGAACATGATGGCAATGCTGGAGGTTGCCCACGGCACAAAGCCCATAAACAGCATGACCGCGGCCGCGAGGATCAGACCCGCCGGCAGGAACACGCGCGGATTCGAGCGATCCGAGACGGACCCCATGATGAATTTGGAAAAACCGTAGGCGATGGAGATCCCCGACAGCGCGAACCCCAGATCGCCGCGCGAAAAGCCCTGCTCCACCAGATACGGCATAGCAAGCGCGAAGTTTTTGCGCACAAGGTAATACGCCGCGTACCCGAAGAAGATCCCGAGGAAAATTTGCCAACGCAGACGGCGGTATAGCGGATCAATTTCTGCCTCTGGCAGACGCGCCCGATGCGGCGCAGGTTTGAAGATACTGAGCATGACAGCCTCCGTGGCCAGCTATTGAATTTACAGGGGTTTAACTGCCCCATACTCCAGAGAGGTCGCGATGTTAAGAAATCACGGTGATTGTTACTGTGAATCAACGCACAAATTGTTACAGAAATATGACAAGATGCGCAAAAAAGCGCATGAAATCACGTTTCACTTTCGAATTTCGCTCGTTTGTGTTCGAAATCAAACAAACCACAGTTTTCATGTGGCTAAATGATAAAAAACGAACACTGAGGGATGACAATGACAATTCACGATCCACGCTTTCGCGATGTGATTATCATTGGCGGTGGCGCAACCGGCGCCGGTATCGCACGCGATTGTGCCCTGCGGGGGTTAAGCGTCACGCTGGTGGAGCGCCATGACATTGCGACAGGCGCAACCGGACGCAATCATGGACTGCTTCACAGCGGCGCCCGCTACGCCGTGACGGACGGCGAATCAGCACGCGAATGTATCGCCGAAAATCAGATCCTGCGGCGTATTGCCCGCCACTGCATTGAGCCGACCGACGGTCTGTTTATTACTCTTCCCGAAGACGATCTCGCCTTTCAGTCAACCTTTTTGACGGCATGTCATGCGGCGGGGATTCAGGCCGAGGCCATCGACCCGGCCCTCGCGCGCCGCATTGAACCCGCCGTCAACCCTGCCCTGACGGGCGCGGTCAAAGTGCCCGACGGGACGGTTGATCCCTTTCGCCTGACGGCCGCCAATATGCTGGACGCCCGCGAGCATGGGGCGCACATCCTGACCGGGCACGAAGTAACCGGGCTGATCCGTGAAGGCCATCGCATCTGCGGCGTGCGGGTGTTTGATACGCAATACAACGAACACAGCGAGCTGTTTGCCTCCGTCGTCATCAATGCCGCCGGGATCTGGGGTCAACGTATTGCGGAATATGCTGACCTGTCGGTACGCATGTTCCCGGCGAAAGGCTCCCTGCTGATCCTCGACCACCGCATTAATAACCATGTGATCAACCGCTGCCGCAAACCCTCCGATGCCGATATTCTGGTGCCGGGCGATACCATTTCGTTAATCGGCACCACCTCCACCCACGTGGACTACAGCGAAATTGATTACAACCGCGTGACCGCCGAAGAGGTGGACATCCTGCTGCGCGAAGGGGAAAAACTGGCCCCGGTCATGGCGCAGACCCGGATCCTCCGCGCGTATGCCGGCGTCCGCCCGCTGGTGGCCAGCGACGACGATCCGAGCGGGCGTAACGTCAGCCGCGGCATTGTGCTGCTCGATCACGCCGCGCGCGATGGCCTGGACGGGTTTATCACGATTACAGGCGGCAAGCTGATGACCTATCGTCTGATGGCCGAGTGGGCGACGGATGCCGTCTGCCGCAAGCTGGGCAATACCGAACGGTGCGTGACGGCAGAACAGCCTTTACCCGGATCGCGCCAGTCTACCGAGAAAACGCTGCAAAAAATCATCTCCCTGCCTGCGCCGCTGCGCGGGTCCGCAATTTACCGCCACGGCGACAGAACGCCACAGTGGCTCGGTGAAGGACGATTGAGCCGCAGCCTGGTGTGCGAGTGCGAAGCCGTGACCGCTGGTGAAGTGCAGTACGCGGTGGAGAACCTGACGGTCAATAGCCTGCTCGATCTCCGCCGCCGCACCCGCGTCGGAATGGGAACCTGCCAGGGTGAGCTCTGCGCCTGCCGTGCCGCCGGGCTGCTGCAGCGTTTTCATACCACCACCGCCACCCAGTCGCTCGATCAGCTCAGCGCGTTTTTAAACGAGCGCTGGAAGGGTATTCAGCCTGTCGCCTGGGGTGATGCCCTGCGGGAAAGCGAGTTTACCCGCTGGGTCTACCAGGGACTTTGCGGTCTTGAGAAGGAGCAACACGATGAAATTTGATGCCGTGATTGTCGGCGGCGGGCTGGCAGGCCTGCTTTGTGGAATCAAACTCACAAAGCAGGGGCTGCGCTGCGCCATTATCACCCGGGGACAGAGCGCCCTGCACTTTTCGTCAGGCTCGTTGGATCTGGTGGACGAAACCTGCCGCGAAAAGCTGCCGCCGGAGCACCCGTATCACCTGATTGGCGCGCAACATATTGACCGCTTTGCCCTGGAAACCGAAGCGCTGCTGGCAGAGTGCGGAGCACGTCTGCAGGGAAGCGCCAGGCAAAATCATCAGCGCGTCACGCCGCTTGGCACCCTGCGTTCCGCCTGGCTCAGCCCGGAGGAGGTGCCCGTTGCCCCGTTCAGCGCCGCGCGCGTGCGGGTGGTGGGCATCAGCGGTTTTCTGGATTTTCAGCCCCATCTCGCGGCAGCGTCACTCTGTCGCCAGGGGGTTAATGCTGACACCGCAGAGATAGAGCTGCCAGAGCTGGACGTTCTGCGCGATAACCCAAGTGAATTTCGCGCGGTAAATATCGCCCGTTTCCTTGATAACGAAGAGAAATGGCCGCTGCTGTATGAGGCACTCAGCCCGCTTGCGGCAGGATGCGATGCGCTATTGATGCCCGCCTGCTTTGGCTTAAACGACAACCGACTCTGGCGCTGGCTCTCAGACCGTCTGCCCTGCACGCTCGGTTTGTTGCCCACGCTGCCCCCTTCCGTACCCGGCATTCGCCTGCATACCCAACTCCAGCGCCAGTTTGTTGCGCAGGGTGGCGTCTGGATGGCAGGGGATGAAGTGAAAAAAATTACCCTGACGGACGGCGCGGTGAACGAAATCTGGACACGCAACCACGATGATATCCCCCTTCGGGCCCGTTATACGGTGCTGGCCAGCGGCAGTTTCTTCAGTAACGGGCTGCTGAGTAGCCGGGAGGGCATCCGGGAAGCCATTATGGGGCTGGATGTCCGGCAGAGCGCCTCCCGCGCGGACTGGTACCAGAGCGATTTCTTCTCGCCGCAGCCCTGGCAACAATTTGGCGTCATCGTCAATAACCGGCTACATCCGCAGCTTGCCGGTAAGCCCGTCAGTAATCTTTTTGCCATTGGCTCGCTGCTGGGTGGATACGACCCCATCGCCCAGGGCTGCGGTGGCGGCGTCTGCGCCGTTACGGCGCTGTATGCGGCAGAGCAGATTAGCCAGCGCATGGAGGCTGAACAATGAACGATACCCGTTTTGAAAGCTGCATCAAATGCACGGTGTGTACCACGGTCTGCCCGGTCAGCGGCGTCAATCCACGCTATCCAGGCCCGAAACAGGCCGGGCCGGACGGCGAACGCCTGCGCCTGAAGGACGGCAAGCTGTACGACGAAGCCCTGAAGTACTGCATCAACTGCAAACGCTGTGAAGTCGCCTGCCCATCGGATGTGAAAATCGGCGATATCATCCAGCGCGCCCGGGCGCGCTACAGCACGCAAAAACCGTCACTGCGAGACGCCATTCTGAGCCATACCGATCTGATGGGCAGCCTGTCGACACCGTTCGCTCCGCTGGTAAACGCCGCAACCGCCCTCAAACCGGTGCGTCAGCTGCTGGATGCCACACTTAAGATCGATCATCACCGCAGCCTGCCGAAATATTCTCACGGCACCTTCCGCCGCTGGTACACGTCCGTCGCGGCGAAGCAGGCGCAGTATGCCGACCAGGTGGCTTTTTTCCACGGCTGCTACGTGAACTACAACCACCCGCAGCTGGGGAAAGATCTGCTGAAGGTGCTGAACGCCATGGGAACAGGCGTACAGCTACTGAACAAGGAGAAGTGCTGCGGCGTGCCGCTGATTGCCAACGGGTTTACCGATAAAGCGCGCAGGCAGGCGCAGAGCAACGTCACGTCGCTGCGCGAAGCCATCGTCGAGAAAGGTATTCCGGTGCTGGCGACCTCCTCCACCTGTACCTTTACCCTGCGCGATGAGTACCCCCATCTGCTGGATGTGGATAACCGCGGGCTGCGCGAGCACATCGAGCTGGCGACGCGTTTCCTGTGGCGCAAACTGGACAGCGGGCAGACCCTGCCGCTCAGAAAATTGCCCCTGAAAGTGGTGTATCACACGCCGTGTCATATGGAGAAAATGGGTTGGTCGCTGTATACGCTGGAGCTGCTGCGGTTAATCCCGGGCCTGGAGCTGACGGTGCTGGATTCACGCTGCTGCGGAATTGCGGGAACCTACGGCTTTAAACGGGAAAACTACGCCACGTCACAGGCAATTGGCGCCCCGCTGTTCCGTCAGATTGAAGAGAGCGGCGCGGATATCGTGGTGACCGACTGCGAAACCTGCAAGTGGCAGATTGAGATGTCCACAAGCTTACGCTGTGAACATCCGATTACCCTGCTGGCGAAGGCGCTGGGCTGAACATGGCCGGGGCGAAAGGCCCCGGCACAGGTTTTACTCAACGAACAGCGACTCGACAACGTGGATCCAGCCGTGCTCGCTGGCCACCTCTTTGCCATTCAACCAGCGGCGCAGCATGTTCAGGGCCATCATCGCACAAACCTCCTGACGCACCGCCAGGCTGTGGCGGGTGATACTCATCTTAACCCGCAGTGCCCAGGTGCCTTCCGGCGTGGCCAGCGCGAAGTTAAGGTATTCCTCATCCAGCCCCCCGACAAACAGCGCCAGTCCGGCAAAATGTTTTACCCTTCTTTCAGATGCCCAACGGGCGGTCTGCGCCAGGGTCTCCTGCTGGAACGGCACCACTTCGCTGGCCAACAGCGGCGCGTTGACGCGAGACAACTGCAGCGCCAGCAGGCCGCCGGTGAACTGCTCGCTTAAGGTCACGCTCAGCTGGCGCGACTGCAGATGCTTCGCAATCTGCGCCGGTAGCCCTTCCGTGCCTTCGAAAATCAGGCTTTCGCCCGCCACGCGCTGCACCTCAGGCCACAAGGCCAGCATCGCCTCTTTCTGCGTTGCTGGCCCGGTCAGCTTAAGCTCAATGATTGGCATGGAGGAGCGATAGCCCATGGAGACGCCCGGCGGGAGTGAGAGGTGATCGAGGCTCTGGGCCAGATCACTTTCAGAGCGGCCAAAAGTGGTCAGGCGCAGGCAAAGCGGGGGTTCCGGCAGGGTAAAGCGCTGGCGAAGGCGCGGCAGGATCTGCTGCTCGACCATCACCTTAAATTCTGAGGGCACGCCCGGCGTAAAGAACATCAGGCAGCGGTTCAACTGCATGGCAAACCCACATGCGGTACCAACCGGGTTATCGACCAGCTCCGCGCTGGCGGGGATCTCGGCCTGCTTGCGGTTGCTGGGGGCCATGACGCGACCGCGTTCGGCGAAAAAGCGCTCCATCTGCGAGAGCCACGCTTCATGCAGCACCAGCCCTTCGCCTTTGGCAGTCGCAGCGGCCAGCGCGCTGAGGTCGTCGCTGGTGGGGCCGAGCCCACCGTTTACAATCAGCACGTCACAGTGTTCGCTGCGTTCGCGCAGAACACTCACCAGCGACTCAAGATTGTCGCCCACGGTATTGCGGCGCGTTAACGGTAATCCTTGCTCAAAGAAAAGATCGGCAAGCCAGGCGGCATTGGTATCAATAATTTGCCCATGCAGCACTTCGTCGCCGGTGGATAACATCTCCACGTTAATCATTATGTTCTCCCGCTTATTTGGTCAGAACACTATAGCGCAAACGTGGGTAGGAGAAGAGAGAAACTGGCGCGACAGCATGCCGCGCCGGTGTGTTTAGAAGCCTGCGCTAACGCCCACGTATGGACCGTCAGCCAGCGCATTGTCGCGGTTGCCGTCTTTGCCGGCCAGGTTCAGATAACGATAGCCCGCTTCAATGGTAATCGGACGCATGATGGTCCAGCGCGCACCGGCGTTGGCCTCTTCATAGCTGTCGATACCGCTGGAAAGCGAGTCTGGTGAGTAGTAGTACTCGCCGAACAGGCCGAAGCTGTCGCCAATTTTCCACTGCAGACCACCGCCCACCGCCGCCGCGTACCCTTCGTCACCGTCATTCGGGTTGGTGTAGATACCTTTACCGCCAACAGTCGCCAGGAACGGGCCCAGCGGAACGTTCAGACCGAGACCGAGGCTTGCCGCGTCGCCGTCGTCATCGTTATGCGTCCAGCCACCCGTCATCGCCAGACCGGAGGTTTCCGTGCCCATGCCGAAGCCCAGGTGGGTATAATCCTGACCCGCCGAACCGTTAATGCTAATGGCGTTTGCCGCCGCAGAAACAACCATCAGGCCGAAGCCCATTAATGCCACTTTTTTCATTATTGCGATCCCGCACATTTTATAGAGAAGTCCCAAAACCGCGAGATTTTAACCGGAGTCTTCCGGGGATCAAGGACTCTGCGTGCGGCAGGTCGAAAGATTGTCACTATTTGAAACGGCGCTTATCCCTTAAGTGATGCATTGACCCACTGCTGCAGCGCGCGACGGGAGACTTTGATGCCGCCATTTTTGAGCTCGGTCGGCAGCAACAGCCAGCGGATGGGTTGCTCAAACCGCGCCAGCTTATCCCTGACCCAGTCAGGGAAACAGGTGATATCCGTTCCCGGTTCACACTCCACCACCGCCACCGGACGTTGACCAAATTCGGCGTCGTCCAGCGGGACGATAAACACCTGATTAATCTGCGGGTGTGTTGCAATAACCCGCTCAAGGCTTTCCGGCTGGATCCCTTCTCCGCCGCTAAAAAAGAGGTTGTCCATACGACCCAGAATCGTCAGGCGGCCATCATGCCATTCACCGCGATCGCGGGTGGCGAACCATCCCTGCGCGTTGGTCAGTGGAATTAACGCACCGTCCCGCCAGTAGCCTGAGGCCATGCTGTGCGCCTTGATCCAGACCTCACCATTCACGATCTGCACCTCTCTGCCCGGCAGCGCAGAGCCCACGTCCGGCTCGCCGTCCGCCTCTTTCGCGCAGACGGTAGAGGCAAACTCGGTCAGGCCGTAACCGCAGAAGCTGCGGATCCCCTGCTCCCGCGCCTGTTGCGTTAACGCCACCGGAATCGCCGCTCCGCCAAGCAAAACCGCTTTCAGGGCAATGTGGCTGTCGGTATTCAGAAGACGCCAGAGCTGGGTTGGCACCAGCGAGGCGTGCGTGCAGCCGCGCAAAGCCTGCTCCAGAGGCTGTTTCTCGCGCACGGTTAACCGCGCCCCCGCCTGCAGCCAGCGCCATAAAATTCCCTGGCCGGAGACATGAAACAGCGGCAGCGAAAGCAGCCAGTCATCGTCACCGCCGTAGGGCATCAGCGACAGTACGCCGCGCGCGCTGGCAAGATGGGCCGCGCAGGTATGGACCGCCGCTTTTGGCAGCCCGGTGGAGCCTGAGGTGAGCGTCATGGACGCCAGCCGTGCCGGTTGCCACGCGACGCGATGTTCCCCTTCACGATCGCGCATGCTCAGGGCAGGAAGAGCGTCATAGCTGCCGTCCAGCACCAGCGCAAAGCGCAGCGTCATCTGCGGGAGTAACACCTCCAGCAGCGGGCGCGGCAGTTGCGGGTTAACGGGAAGAATACGCGCGCCGCACTGGAGCAGCGCCAGCCACGCCAGCAGGGTCTGCGGATGGTTATGGGCCAGCAGCAGCACGCCGTCGCCCTCCACCACGCCCTGCTGGTGAAACCCCGCCGCGAGACGGTCGACGCGGACGCACAGCTGTTGCCAGGTAAGCACCTCGTCGTTCAGTCTCAGGGCCGGTTTATCCGCAAACTGCACGCACCAGTGACGCCAGGGCCAGTCGGCAAAACTCATAACAACGGCTCCAGCGCCCCGGAATTCAGGCACGGCAGCGTACTGCCCGGCCACGTGCGGATAAGCTGAGCCTGCATCAGGTTCAGCGTGTCGAGGCCAGGCACCGTGTCCGGCGTTAACCAGGCGGCAATACGCGCCAGCTGCGTCAGCCCAAGGCTGGATTCTATAGAGGAGCTGATCACCGCCGTCAGCCCTGCGGCGTGCGCGGCTGCAACCTGCTCGCGCACCTTCGCCAGACTGCCGGTCAGGGTCGGTTTTATCACCACTGCGCTGACGCCGGGCTCGGCAACGAAGGCAAAATCCGCTTCGCGCAGGCTTTCATCCCAGGCGATGGCAATCCCCGTTTCGCGGGCAAACGCGCGCGAATCGTCGCGGGTTTTACACGGCTCTTCCAGAAAGGCAATGCGGCTGCGGTATGCCGGGTTGACGTACTTTGCAAACTGCTGCGCCTTCAGCGGCGTCCAGGCGCGGTTCGCATCCAGACGCAGACGAAGGTCGGGGATCGCTTCCAGCAGCAGGTTGGCCACCATGCCGTCGCGTACCGCTTCGTAGAGGCCGACTTTGATTTTTGCGACCGTCTCACCCGGCATGGCGGAGAGCAACGCGAAGAGTTCGTCCGGATCGCCCGTGCAGAGCGGCGCCGCGCGATAATCGGCCGCTTCCGGCAGGCTACCGTCGAGCTCCGCCAGCGCGCAGCTGATGCCAAAGGCGGCGGAAGGCACGTCCGGCAGCGGTGGATTGGCCCCCTCGCGCCAGGCATCCGCCCAGGCCACCAGCGCGGCCTGCGCTTCCTCCAGCGACTCCAGACTAAAGCCCGGCAGCGGCGACACCTCGCCCCAGCCTCCCCGCTCGCCCTGCTGCAGATGCACGAAAACGCCGTCACGGGTTTTTAATCGCCGTTCACGCAGCACCACGCCCGCGTCCATCGGTATCTGCCAGCGGTAAACCTGCGCGCAACGCATTACGGGTTCCGTTTGAATTTGCTGAAGTCTGGCTGGCGTTTTTCGTTAAACGCGTTGCGCCCTTCCTGACCCTCTTCGGTCATGTAGAACAGCATGGTGGCATTGCCCGCCAGCTCCTGCAGGCCTGCCTGGCCGTCACAGTCGGCGTTGAGGGCCGCTTTCAGGCAACGCAGCGCCATGGGGCTGTTTTGCAGCATTTCGCGACACCAGCGGACGGTCTCTTTTTCGAGGTCGGCAATCGGGACCACGGTATTGACCAGCCCCATATCCAGCGCTTCCCGGGCGTTGTACTGACGGCACAGGAACCAGATTTCGCGGGCTTTTTTCTGCCCGACGATACGTGCCATATAGGAGGCGCCCCAGCCGCCGTCGAAGGATCCCACTTTCGGGCCGGTCTGGCCGAAGATGGCGTTCTCTGCAGCAATGGTCAGGTCACACATCATGTGCAGCACGTGACCGCCACCGATGGAGTAACCTGCCACCATCGCCACCACCGGTTTTGGACAGGTACGGATCTGACGCTGGAAATCGAGCACGTTCAGGTGGTGCGTGCCCGCATCGTCCTGGTATCCGCCGTAGTCACCGCGTACTTTCTGATCGCCGCCGGAGCAGAACGCCTTATCCCCTTCGCCGGTCAGGATAATCACGCCGATATTGTCGTCGTAGCGCGCATCCGCCAGGGCCTGAATCATCTCTTTAACGGTCAGCGGACGGAAGGCGTTACGCACCTGCGGACGGTTAATGGTGATTTTGGCAATGCCGTCGGTGGATTTGTGGTAACGAATGTCGGTATAGCCTTCGGAGCAGTCTTGCCATTCAACCGGTGCATAGAGCATGTTTTCATCAGGATAGATCATAGAGTGTCCTTTATTCGAAGACGCAGTATCTGAGCCAGACTCGCGCTCACCGCTTCGGGGTTTTCCCGATGGGCGTTGTGTCCGGCGTTTGGAATGAGATGGCGAACGGCGTTCAGTTCAGCGGCAAGGGCCGCAAACTTCTCATCGCGTTCGCCACAGAGATAATCAAAAGCGAAATCCCGTGCGCTAAGCGCGGCGCGTAAATCGGGCTGCACCGCCAGCGACGTCGCCTCGAGCATCATCGCCAGCGCCACGCCGCTGTTCTGGCTGCGCAAGGTAATCAGCGCGTCGCGCTGAGTGTTCGTCAGGGTGGCAAAAACGGGCTGTTGATACCAGTCAGTGAATACCTTATCCAGCGGTTCGGTGCGAAAACGTCTCGCCCAGTTGCGGTCCGATGCCAGACGCGTATGACGCGCTTCGGCATCCTGCAGGCCCGGATGCCCGCCTTCAACTATCAGGCCCAGCATCCCCTTTGGCTGCTGGCAGGCGTGGAACATCGCAATGCGGCCGCCGAGGGAGTACCCGATGAGCCAGAAGTTAAGTATGTTGTAACTAACTAAAGTTCGGGTGAGTAATGTGCTCATATCTTCGAACCCCGCCACGCCAACCTGCCGGGATCCGCCGTGCCCCGGCAGATCGAGATACAGCCGGGGGTAGTCGCTGAGTTTTTCACCCACCTTCTGCCACTCGCGGCTGTCGCCGGAAAAGCCGTGCAGAAAAACCAACCAGGGGTAGCCTGGCTTACCGGCCTGCTGTACCGCCCGGAGGATCACAGCTGGCTCACCTGCGCCAGCAGGCTTTGCAGCGCCTGCGCACCGTCAGCCTCGTTCACCACCAGCTCAATCAGCGTCGCACCCGGCTGTTTCCAGGCGGTCGCTAGCGCGGCCCCCAGCTGCTCCCAGCTTTCCGGACGATGATATTTCAGGCTGAACATCGCTGCGGCGTGTTCGAACTGCACGTTCTGCGGCATCAGATAGAATCGCTCGCGCTCGGTCTGCGGCGTGGGCAACAGGGAGAAAATTTGCCCGCCGTTGTTGTTTACCACCATCAGCACGAACGGGGCGGACGCCTGACGCAGTAGCGCCAGCGCATTGAGATCGTAGAGCGCGGAGAGATCGCCCACGATGGCCAGCGTCGATTTCGCGCTGGCTCGCTGCACGCCCGCCGCTGTCGAAATAAGCCCGTCGATGCCGCTGGCACCACGGTTGCTGTACACCGGGTAGCCAGCTGGCAACTGTGAAAAGGCGTCAATCAAACGCACGACCAGGCTGTTGCCGACAAACAGTTGCCCCTGTTCAGGCAGGAGCTGGTGAATACGGTGCGCCAGCCCGGCTTCGCTAAATGCCTCACAGTGCGCCGTTGTTCGTTCCCACGCCTGGCGCGAGAGTTCAGGGATGGCAACCGCCCAGGGTTTACGTTTTTCAGCCGGATGGAGCGTCAGCCAGGTCTCGATACTGCTGACCAGGCGACGACCGCGATGGTGCGCCGGGTCGAGCCGCCCCTCCAGCGCGTCCACCAGCCAGTACTCTTCGGGCGTGCAGGTCGCCTGCCACTGCAGTAACCGTTTGCCGGTTAAACTCGATCCAAGCTGGACCACAATCTGCGCCTGCGACAGCTCGGTGACCGCTTTCGCATTACCCAGCCAGAGGTCGGCGCACGGCAGCGGCTGACCGGTCTGGGAAAGCACGTCGCCAATCAGCGGCCAGCCGAGCGTTTGCGCCCATTCGGCCACCAGCTTGCCTTCCGCGGCGCTCATACGCCCGGCGACAACCACGCCGCGCTTCTGCCGCCAGAAGAACCAGTCCCGCTGTTTTGCGCTTTCAAGATGCGTCTGCTCGCGCAGCCACGGTTTCTCACTCTCCCACCAGCTACCCAGGGCGTGCTGCCATTCAAGCCCCGTGTCGTCCATTTCACCGTACAGCGGCTCGGCAAACGGGCAGTTGATATGCAACGCTCCGCCGCGCAACGTCTCCATGGCGTGATCGACAGTAGAGACCAGCCAGCTTGCCGGAATATCCTGAGTGGGGCGAGGAAGCGATATCGTCTGCGAAGGATGGGAAGAAAAGAGCCCCGGCTGACGAATCGCCTGATTGGCGCCGCAGTCGATAAGTTCTGGGGGGCGGTCGGCGGTGAGCAGGATCAGCTTTTCACCGGTTAACCCGGCTTCAATCAGTGCCGGATAGAGGTTTGCCACCGCAGTACCGGAGGTGACAATCACCGCCACAGGTTCTTTGCTGGCTTTCGCCAGACCCAGCGCCAGATGGCCGAGGCCGCGTTCATCGAAGTGGGTGTGATGAATCAAGGCCCGGTTTTCGGCAGCCGCCAGCGTCAGCGGCGTTGAGCGAGAACCCGGTGCAATACACACGTGCCTGACGCCATGGCGCGTCAGGGCTTCAAGGATCACCGCCGCCCAGCGTCGGTTAAAAGAACTTACTGACATGAGATTGTCCGGTATCAAGAATACGACACAGTATAAATAATAGAAAAAACTGGAATTTTGATATGAATCGGGATTGCGCGAATCTGTATTAATCCCTTAGTAGAAGAGAGCGCAATCCGGCGGCTTTGTTTTCAATCTCCTGCCACTCCTGCTCCGGGTCAGACCCGCTGACAATGCCGGCGCCGGCGTAGAGACGCAGGGAGTCCTCCTGGACGCGGGCGGAGCGCAGCGCCACGCAGAACTCACTCTGGTCAGGCGATAAATACCCGGCCGAACCGGCATACCACTCGCGGTTAAAAGGCTCCACCTTCTGGATAAACTCGCGCGCTGGCTGTCGCGGTAATCCGGCAACGGCCGCCGTTGGCTGCAGCATGTGCAGACACTGCTCATCATCGGCCTGTTTTAGCTCGGTCCAGATACAGCGGCGCAAATGCTGCACTTTACGCAGGCGCACCACCTGAGGCGGCAGTACCTCAAGGGTCTGCGTATGGCGCTGAAGGCGCTGGCAAATATCTTCCACGACCAGCATATTTTCACGCTGGTTTTTATCATCATTCAGCAGCCACTCCCCCAGGCGCTGCGCCTGTTTATCATCGGGATGGCTGGCGACCGTACCCGCCAGGGCTTCCGTGCGCAGCAGCTTGCCGCGCCGCCGCCAGAGACGTTCGGGCGTTGAGCCGAGAAAGGCGTTGCTGGCGTCGAATACCATGCAGAAGTGAAAGCAATTTAAATTCAGGGCGCGGCTGGCCGCCATCAGCGCGACGGGATTAACGCGCTGTGTAAACTGCAGGTCGGTAGCGCGGGCGAGGACAACCTTTTCAAAATCACCGCGTGCGATGGTGTCTGTCGCTTTGCGGACCAGCCTCAGCCATTCGGGCTGTTGCGGCTGATGGGTTTCGTGCTCAACCTGAACGGAGAGCGGGCGGACAGGCTTTGCAGGACGGAGCTGCTGTAAGAAATCCCGTGCGGCCAGGGCATCGTCCTGCAGCGAACTGTCGCTCCACAGCTGCAGGCGCAGCGTGGCGTGACCCGCGCTACGTCGCCAGAGCAGGCGCGGTAGAAAGAGACTGCCCTGCTCCGGGTTAAACGCATTAAGGCCGCAAATGCGGGTATCACCTGCCGCGTGCTGCGCGCGTAAAAACTGCGAGGCTTCTGTCAGAGAGGAAAACCGGGTAACCGCCCCCAGCGCTGCCAGCTCTTCATCGCCGTTACGCTGTTGCCAGTAAAACTGAGGATAGCACTGCTGCGCGCCCAGCCAGGCGAGCGGATCGAAAGCGTCGTTTAACGGGAAAGAGACGTCGAAATGACGTAAACCGGGTATAGCGGGTAACGCTTGCGCAAGCTGAGTACGCAGACGTTCCAGCGCGGTGGAAATCGAATGCACGCGAACCTCTCCCTGTGAAAACGCTTAGTATACGGGGTACCATCAGAAATATCAGTACCCACGTATAGGGAGTGGTTAAGCGGTCTAACGGCGGGCTAACAGCAGACCGAGTACCAGCCCTACGGCGGCCCCGACGCCAATACCCTGCCACGGTTTTTCATGCACGTAATCATCGGCACGATACACCGCTTTTTTGGCGCGGTAGTAATAGGTATCCGATGCATGGCTGACGCGATTTTTAACCTCATGCAGCGCCTGTTCGGCACGGGCTTTAAGCTCAATATATTTCTGATCGGCAGGGTCGCCCGAGGAACGTAACACCTCTTCCAGCGTTTCACTCAGTAAGGCCAGATCGTCATCGATACGGGTATCCCAGGATTGAAATGACATATTTTTCTCCATGTTAGTACACCAGTCCGCTAACTATAGCCAACGACTCGCCATTACGCCTGCTTCGCTTCCCGCGCCATACCAATGTGGGGAATGCCATCTTCGTCGTAGACTTCAGTAACCGGCACGAAACCAAAGTGGCCATAGAAGGGTTGAAGGTGCGCCTGCGCCCCCAGGTATAACGCCTTGTCTGGCCACTGCTTCTGGCACGCTGCCAGCGTTTTTTCCATCAGTTGATAGCCCAGTTTTTCACCGCGCGCGCTACCGCTGATGATGACGCGGCCAATGACCACGGGCTCGATATCGTCTTCGCTTTTCAGAATCCTCGCATACGCCACCAGCTCGTTATCGCGCCAGCCGAGGATATGGCGGTTCTCGCCAACCAGATCATCGCCATCGATGTCCTGATACGGGCAGGTCTGTTCGACCACAAACACTTCACAGCGCAGTTTAAGCAGGGCATACAGCGCATTAACGGTGAGTTCACTATGGTGTAAATCTTGCCACTGGATCATGTCAGTCTCCTTCCTGGGGTTCATCACGTTATACTAAACCCCTCCCCGTTCGGCAAAGGGCTGATTGCGTTATGGAACTGATTTTTCTGGGTACGTCCGCTGGCGTGCCAACCCGCTCACGAAATGTGACGGCGATTCTGCTGGATCTTAAACACCCAACCCGCGGTGGGCTGTGGCTGTTTGACTGTGGCGAAGGGACGCAGCATCAGCTGTTACGCACCGCTTATCACCCTGGCAAGCTGGATAAAATCTTTATCACACACCTGCATGGCGACCATCTTTTTGGCCTGCCCGGGCTGCTGTGCAGCCGCTCCATGGCCGGCAATGCCAACCCGCTGACGATTTACGGGCCTGCGGGTGTGCGTGAATTTGTTGAAACCACGCTGCGCCTGAGCGGGTCGTGGACGGATTATCCGCTGGAAATCGTTGAGATTAGCGACGGTCTGGTTTTCGATGACGGGGATTATCACGTCACCGCCCACCCGCTCAATCATCCTGTGGCGTGCTACGGCTACCGCATTGAAGCGCATGACAAACCCGGCGCGCTGGATGCCGCCGCACTAATGGCCGATGGCGTCAAACCCGGGCCGCTGTTCCAGCGCCTGAAGCACGGAGAGACCGTCACGCTGGAGGATGGGCGCGTCATCAACGGTCAGGATTATCTCGCCGCCCCGCAGCCCGGCAAAAAACTGGCGATTTTTGGCGACACGGCCCCTTGCCCGGCAGCGTTAACCCTGGCGCAGGGCGTGGACGTGATGGTGCATGAAGCCACGCTTGAAACGGCGATGGAAGAAAAAGCCAACAGCCGGGGCCATAGCTCAACGCGACAGGCGGCGCAGCTTGCCCGTGACGCAGGGGTCGGCAGGCTCATCATCACCCATGTCAGCTCACGCTACGACGCACGGGGGTGTGCAGGCCTGCTGGCAGAGTGTCGCGCGCTGTTCCCGGAATGTGAGCTGGCCGAAGATTTCGCTCAGGTCAGCGTTTAGTCCTTCATTTTTCTCTCAGGATGCCGATAACGATTAAAAGGTCAGCATTTCTCTCGAGGGTAGAATGGATAATTTCCAGAAAGATATTGATGACAGGGCGAATCTGACCCTGTCGAACCGTTTTGAACTGTTGCTGTTCCGTCTCGGCACCTCTCTTAACGAAAATAAATCTGAGCTGTTTGGCATTAACGTCTTTAAACTGCGTGAAATTGTGCCGATGCCGGAGTTCACGAAACCCGCAGGAATGAAATCACCGCTGATGGGAATGGTGAATATTCGCGATCAGGTGATCCCGGTGATTGACCTGGCCGCCGTGGCCGGCTGTAAGCCCACTACCGGGCTGAATATTCTGCTGATCACCGAATATGCACGTAGCGTGCAGGCGTTCGCCGTGGAATCGGTTGAGAACATCATGCGTCTGGACTGGAAGCAGGTGCACGCCGCGGAAACCGCCGTCAGCGGGCGCTACATCACCAGTATTGCGTGTCTTGACGAGAAGACGGATACCAACGAACTGGCGATGGTGCTGGACGTTGAGCAGATCCTGTATGACATCACGCCGGCCAACCACGATCTTCATGCCACCAATCTGAAGACCACCAAATTCCATATTAAGCCGGGCGCTGTCGCGATTGTCGCGGAAGATTCCAAAGTGGCGCGCTCCATGCTGGAGAAGGGTCTGCAGGCAATGGAAATTCCGGCGCAGTTGCATATCACCGGTAAAGACGCGTGGGAGAAAATTGGCGTGCTGGCGGCACAGGCGCAGGCGGAAGGGGTGCCGATTACCGATAAGATTGCCCTGGTACTGACCGACCTCGAAATGCCGGAGATGGACGGTTTCACGCTGACGCGTAAGATCAAAACCGATCCGCTGCTGAAAGATATTCCGGTGGTGATCCACTCCTCCCTTTCCGGCAACGCCAACGAAGATCATATTCGTAAGGTGAAGGCGGACGGTTACGTGGCGAAGTTTGAGCTGAACGAGCTGTCATCGGTGATTGAGGAAGTGCTGGACCGCTCGATGAAGAAAATTGACGGGCCGTTGATTAGCAGGAAACAGCTGGCTTAAATCTGGTGCGGGCTGGTGCCCTCACCCCGGCCCTCTCCCACGGGGAGAGGGAGAAAACCATAAAAAAACCCGCCGAGGCGGGTTTTTTGCTTTTACATCAGCGGCATCGCTCGCTGCACGATATCAATCAGCGGCTGCGGATAGATACCGAAGATCAGTACCAGCAGTGCGGAGATGAGGACCACAATACCGCCGGCGCTGTACTGCCAGTTGGTTGGGGCATCACGGTTGAGCTGCTGAGGTGCACTCAGGTACAGACTCACGGCCACACGCAGGTAGTAGTACAGACCAATCGCAGAGCCGATCACCACGCCCGCGGTCAGCCACCACAGATGCGCCTGCACACCGACAGCCAGCACGTAGAACTTACCAATAAAGCCCAGCGTCATCGGGATACCCGCCAGAGAGAGCATCATCACCGTCATCACCGCGGACAGGATCGGGCGGTGCCAGAACAGACCACGGTAGGAGAATAGTGAATCGGCATCCGGGCCACGGTACGGGCTGGACATCAGGCTCACCACGCCGAACGCGCCGAGGCTGCTGAACAGATAACCGGCCAGATAGACGCCCACGGTTTCCATCGACATCTCACCGCTCTGCAGCGCAATCAGCGCCACCATCAGGTAGCCCAGATGCGAGATAGAGGAGTAACCCAGCAGACGTTTGATGTTGGTCTGGCTCAGCGCCATCAGGTTACCGAAGATGATGGAGACGAACGCGATGATGCCCAGCACCACGCGAACCGCTTCGCTGTCACCCACCGGTGCGTACAGGAACAGACGCATCACCACCCCGAAGATAGCGATTTTGCTCGCCGTCGCCAGGAAGGTAGACACCGGCGCTGGCGCACCCTGGTAGACGTCTGGCGTCCAGAGGTGGAACGGAACCAGAGAGAGTTTGAAGCCAAGGCCAACAATCATCATGCCCAGACCCGCCAGCAGCAGCGGCTCATGCAGCATGCCGTCGCCGAGGCTCTTGCCGAGCGCCATGAAGGAGAGATTACCGGACTGTGCGTACAGCAGCGCAATACCAAACAGCAGGAACGAGGACGCCGCCGCAGACAGGATGGTGTACTTGATGCTTGCTTCCAGCGAGCGCTTCTGACGGAAGGCGTAACCAATCAGACCGAACAGCGGCAGAGAGATCAGCTCAATGCCGAGGAACAGCGCAGCCAGGTGGTTCGCGTTCGCCAGCAGAATGCCGCCCAGTGCGGCAATCAGAACCAGCAGGTAAAACTCTTCTTTGTTGTCGTTGTAGCCTTCAAGCCACGGGTACGCAAAGGTACAGGTTGCCAGGCTCGCCAGCAGAACCAGACCGGTATACAGCATGGCGTAACCGTCAACGCGCATCAGCGGGGTGACGTCCATCGCCCCACCCTGGCCAACAAACCAGAGAGAGACTAACGCGGCGTTCAAGCCAATGACCGACAGCGTGGCATTCAGGAAGTGATTGCGTCGCCACGCAATGGAGAGCATCACAACCACCACCGTCAATCCGACGATCAGCAGCGGTAGCAGCGCGATCAGTTGTTGTGGAGTTATTGTCATGGCGAATTACGGCCTTGTAGTAGAAGCAGAATTAACAAACCACTGCTGGATGTTACCCATCGCGCTATGCGAGGTATCCAGAATCGGCTGCGGGAAGAAGCCCAGCAGCACCAGCAGTACGACCAGCAGCAGGATGATGAACAGCTCACGCAGCGACATCCCCGGCAGTTCTTGTGCAGCAATTTCGCTCTTCGCTTTTCCGAAGTAAGCGCGGTGCAGCATCGCCAGCGAGTACACGGAAGCGAACACCAGACCAAAGGTGGAGATCACGGTAATCACCGGTACCACTTTGAAGCTGCCGAACAGAATCATAAATTCGCCGACGAAGTTACCGGTGCCTGGCATCCCCAGGGTGGCCACTGCGAAGAACATGGACAGCGCTGGCAGCCATTTAATTTTGCTCCACAGGCCGCCCATCATACGCATGTCGCGGGTGTGCAGACGTTCGTACAGCTGGCCACACAGGATGAAGAGACCGGCTGCGGACAGGCCGTGCGCAATCATCTGGATCACCGCGCCCTGGTACGCCAGCTGGCTGCCGGTGTAGATAGCAATCAGCACGAAGCCCATGTGGGAGACGGAGGTGTAGGCAATCAGACGTTTGATGTCGTACTGCGTAAACGCCATCCAGGCACCGTAGAAGATACCGATCACACCCAGCCACATGGCAATCGGTGCGAACTCAGCGGAGGCGTTCGGGAACAGCGGCAGTGCGAAACGCAGCAGGCCGTAGGCCGCGGTTTTCAGCAAGATGCCCGCCAGGTCAACGGAACCCGCCGTTGGTGCCTGAGAGTGCGCGTCTGGCAGCCAGCCGTGCAGAGGAACCACCGGCATTTTCACCGCGAAGGCGATGAAGAAGCCCAGCATCAGCAGGTATTCCACGCCGTGCGACATCGGAGTCTTCAGCAGCTCTTCGTAGTTGAAGGTCCAGACACCGGTCGCATTGTGGTGCACAAACACCAGCGCCAGAATGGCAATCAGCATCACCAGACCACTCGCCTGGGTATAGATGAAGAACTTGGTGGCCGCCGTGATACGCGTTTTACCGTCGGACGCCTTATGGCCCCACAGCGCGATCAGGAAGTACATCGGCACCAGCATCATCTCCCAGAAGAAGAAGAACAGGAACATGTCGATGGCCAGGAACACGCCGATAACGCCGCCCAGAATCCACATCAGGTTCAGGTGGAAGAAGCCCTGGTATTTTTCGATTTCACGCCAGGAGCAGAGTACCGCCAGAACGCCGAGCAGACCGGTCAGCACCACCATCAGCAGCGACAGACCGTCAATCGCCAGGTGGATCGTAATGCCGAAACGTGGGATCCACGGCAGGATAAACTCAGACTGCCACTGCGGAATGCCCGCAGACTGGGTCAGAGAGTAGCCACCCTGCAACCAGAGTTGCAGACCAAGCGCGAGCGTCAATCCCATGGTGATCAGCGCGATCCAGCGCGGCATCTTCACGCCAAAGCGTTCAGTCTGCCAGCACAGGAAGCCGCCGATGAAGGGAATTAATATTAGCCAGGGTAGTAACATGGCGATTTACATTCCTTTTTAAGGCCCCCAGCAGGGGCCTGATTTTCAACGAATTCGAATAAAATTCACTTAACGATCAACGCAACACCATCAGCAGCGCCAGCACGACAACCGCACCGATGCTCATGGACGCCACATACCAGCGCAGGTAACCGTTCTCGCTGTACAGCAGGCCTTTACCTGCAAAGCGGGAGAGGATCGCCGGGATATTCATCAGGCTGTTCAGTGGGTCGCGCTTCAGCAGCCACGCAATGCCCAGGAACGGCTTCACGAAGATCATGTCGTACAGCCAGTCGAAGCCCCACGCGTTGTACCACCAGGTGCCCAGCAGACGGCCCGGCGCACTATTGGCAACGGCAGTCACCAGCGTACGTTTACCCAGCCACAGCCATGCAGCGATCAGGATGCCCGCGATAGCGACCACACCGGAGGTGATTTCAAGCGTCAGAACGCGACCATGCTCAAGCTCGGTGGTGTCTGGCAGTACGCCCTGCAGTGGCGGAACAATCATCGCGCCAACGAAGGTGGACAGGACCAGCAGCACAATCAGCGGCAGGTGATGGGTAATCCCCTTCCCTGCGTGAGCGTGAATTTGTTCTTTACCGTGGAATACGATGAAAATCATACGGAAGGTATACAGGGAAGTCATGAACGCACCGACCAGACCCGCAACCATCAGATTGATATGACCATTCGCCATGGCACCCGCAAGGATTTCGTCCTTACTGAAGAAGCCCGCGGTGATCAGCGGCAGTGCCGCCAGCGCCGCGCCGCCCACCAGGAAGCAGACATAAACCAGCGGGATGGACTTACGCAGTCCGCCCATCTTGAAGATGTTCTGCTCGTGATGGCAGGCCAGAATGACGGAACCGGATGAGAGGAACAGCAGCGCTTTAAAGAACGCGTGCGTCATCAGGTGGAAAATCGCCGCGTCCCACGCCTGAACGCCCAGCGCCAGGAACATGTAACCAATCTGGCTCATGGTGGAATAAGCAAGAACGCGTTTGATGTCGGTCTGCACCAGCGCGGCAAAGCCTGCCAGCACCAGCGTGACCGCACCGACGATACCCACCAGATGCAGAATTTCCGGAGTCATCAGGAACAGGCCATGGGTACGTGCAATCAGGTAGACACCGGCGGTGACCATGGTCGCAGCGTGGATCAGCGCGGAGACAGGGGTTGGACCCGCCATCGCGTCGGCCAGCCATGTCTGCAACGGCAGCTGTGCGGATTTACCCACAGCACCACCCAGCAGCATCAGCGTTGCCCACCACAGCATGTTGTTGCCTGCAGCGAAGTGCGCCGGCGCCAGTTCCACCATCTCGCGGAAGTTCAGCGTGCCCAGTTCGTTATAGAGAATGAACAGCGCGAACGCGAGGAAGACGTCACCCACACGGGTCACGACGAACGCTTTCATGGCCGCTGCGCCATTCTTCGGATCGGTGTAGTAGAAACCGATCAGCAGGTATGAGCACAGACCCACGCCTTCCCAGCCCAGATACATCAGCAGCAGGTTATCGGCCAGCACCAGAACCACCATGCTGGCGATAAACAGGTTGGTGTAGGCGAAGAAGCGGGAGTACCCCTCTTCACCGCGCATATACCAGGAGGCGAACATGTGGATCAGGAAGCCGACGCCGGTGACCACGGAGAGCATGGTCAGCGAGAGACCATCCAGCACCAGGTTGAAACCGATGTTGAAATCACCGACCGACATCCAGGTCCACAGCGGCACGCTGAAGGGCTGACGCCCGTTGTTAAAGAAGTCGATACCCGCATACGCTGTCACCAGCGCGGCCAGACCAACAGAGCCCATGCCGACGGTCGCAGACAGATTCTCAGACCAGCGGCCGCGAGAAAACGCCAGCAGCATGAAGCCAATCAGCGGAAAAATAATGGTTAAGGCAAGCATGTTCATCCACGCAACTCACTTACTGAATCGATGTTCAGATTCTGGCGGCGACGATGGAGCTGCAGTAACAGCGCCAGGCCAATACTCGCTTCAGCAGCCGCAAGGCTGATGGCGAGAATGTACATCACCTGACCATCGGTCTGGCCCCAGTAGCTTCCGGCGACCACGAAGGCCAGCGCAGAGGCGTTAATCATGATTTCCAGACCGATCAGCATAAACAGCAGATTGCGGCGGATAACCAGACCCGTCAGACCCAGAACGAATAAAATCGCAGCGAGGATCAGTCCATGTGTTAAGGGGATCATGCGCGCTCCTCCGTTTTTCTTTTCGCGCGGTCGTCAGTGCGGTTGCTCAGCACCTCGCCAGCACGCTCTTCGCGGCCAACGTGGAAGGCAACAACCAGACCTGCCAGCAGCAGCATGGAGGCCAGTTCAACCGCCAGAACGTATGGGCCAAAGAGCGTAATACCTACCTCTTTAGCGCCGATCGGCGTACCGTCGATGCCCTGATCGTTGACGCCGAGAATGGCGTAAACAATCACCACCAGCATGATGGCCGACAGAATTGCCGGGCCAATCCATACCTGCGGTTTTAACCACTGACGTTCCTGCTCGATTTCAGAGCCGCCCAGGTTCAGCATCATCACGACGAACACGAACAGCACCATGATGGCCCCGGCGTAGACGATGATTTCCAGCGCACCGGCGAAGTGCGCGCCCAACGCAAAGAACACCCCGGAAATGGCCAGCAGCGAAATGATTAAGTACAGCAGCGCATGCACCGGATTGGTGTGCGTAATCACTCGCAGCGTAGCCAGGATGGCGATAAGGCCACAGATATAAAAAGCGAATTCCATTGCCCTCTCCTTACGGTAACAGGCTCTTGACGTCGATAGGCTTAGCTTCGTTCTCTGCTTCGCCCTTATCTTTGCCGTCGATTGCCATACCCGCCATCCGGTAGAAGTTATATTCCGGGTATTTACCCGGACCGGAAATCAGCAGATCCTCTTTCTCGTACACCAGGTCCTGACGCTTATACTCACCCAGTTCAAAGTCTGGAGTCAGCTGAATCGCCGTGGTTGGGCACGCTTCTTCACACAGACCGCAGAAGATGCAGCGTGAGAAGTTGATGCGGAAGAACTCAGGGTACCAGCGGCCATCTACCGTCTCTGCTTTCTGCAGAGAGATACAGCCTACCGGACACGCTACCGCACACAGGTTACAGGCAACGCAGCGCTCGGAACCGTCCGGGTCGCGCGTCAGCACGATACGGCCACGGTAGCGCGGCGGCAGATATACCGGCTCTTCCGGGTACATCCGGGTTTCGCGTTTGGCAAACGCGTGCAGGCCGATCATCCAGATACTGCGTACCTGAGTGCCGAAGCCTACCAGTAATTCTTTTAAGGTCATGGTCTATAGCCCCTTATGGCTGCTGCCAGAGAATGACAGCCGCCGTTACCAACAAGTTGACGAGCGTCAGCGGCAGGCACACTTTCCAGCCGAAGGACATTACCTGGTCATAACGCGGACGCGGTAACGCTGCGCGAATCAAAATGAACATCATCATGAAGAACGCGGTTTTCAGCGCGAACCAGATGAACGGCGGTAAGAACGGGCCATGCCAGCCACCAAAGAACAGCGTTACCATCAACGCGGAAATGGTGACGATACCGATGTATTCGCCCACGAAGAACAGACCGAATTTCATACCGGAATATTCAATGTGGTAACCGTCGGCCAGTTCCTGTTCGGCTTCTGGCTGGTCAAACGGGTGACGGTGACACACCGCCACGCCCGCGATAGCAAAGGTAATAAACCCAAAGAACTGCGGGATAACGTTCCAGATGTCGGCCTGGTTGTTGACGATGTCGGTCATGTTGAATGAACCGGCCTGCGCCACCACGCCCATCAGGGAGAGACCCAGGAACACTTCGTAGCTCAGCGTCTGCGCAGACGCACGCATCGCACCCAGCAGCGAGTATTTGTTGTTACTGGACCAGCCTGCGAACAGCACCGCGTAAACCGCGAGGCCTGCCATCATCAGGAAGAACAGAATACCGATGTTCAGGTCAGCCACCACCCAGGTCGGGCTGACCGGAACGATAGCAAACGCCAGCAGCAGCGAGGTGAAGGCGATCATCGGTGCCAGAGTAAAGATCACGCGGTCCGAGAAGCGCGGGATCCAGTCCTCTTTAAAGAACATCTTGATCATGTCCGCGACCAGCTGGAGTGAACCACCCCAGCCCACGCGGTTTGGTCCATAACGGTTCTGGAACAGACCGAGCAGACGACGTTCACCAAAGCTCATGAACGCGCCGCAGGTGACCACCACCAGCAGGATAACAATCGCTTTCAGAATGCTCAGCAGGATGTCGATAAGATCCGGCGTTAACCAACTCATGCTTTTGCCTCCTGCAGATTATCAAGACGCGCACCCGCCAGAACCGGCGCGATGCCAGGCATACCCATCGGCAGACCCACCTGCCCTGCTGTCAGACTTTCAGAGATAATCAGCGGCAGGCTGATGGTCTGGCCGTCGTAGCTAAAGGCAATGTTCGCACCCGCGTTGACGCCAAGCTTCGCGGCGTCCGCCGGGTTGAGCTTGATGTACGGCTGCGGCATACGGGTCTGGAAGACCGGTGAACGCTGGGACAGCTCGTCACTACCAAACAGATGGTAGTAAGGCGCGATACGCCAGCTACCGTCCTGCGCCTGGAAGCTCGCCGGCACGGTGGTGAAGTAGTCCAGACCGGTTTCAGAGGCTTCAATCAGACGCACGCCCGGGTCACCGTGGCGCAGCGAACCGCCCACTTCAGCCTGGAACTTGTTCCATGCCTGCGGGGAGTTCCAGCCCGGCGCCCATGCGAATGGGATCTGTGAACGCGGCGCAGACGGCTGGTTGTTCCCTTCCATTGAGAAGGCGAACATGGTGTCTTTATCCTGCGGCTGACGCGGTTCGTGTACGCTGATATTGGCACGCATTGCGGTACGACCGCTGTAACGGTGCGGTTCACGCGCCAGTTTCTGACCGCGAATACGGAAGCTTGCTTCAGGTGCAGCATCCTTAATGCCTGCCAGCTGAGGCAGTTTTTCCACCACCGCGTCGATAACGTGGTCAAGCTGCGTCCAGTCCACTTCACGGCTCTGCACGGTGCTGTGCAGCGAGTGCAGCCAGCGCCAGCTTTCCAGCATCACGGTGTTGCTGTCGTAATATGCCGGGTCGTAAACCTGGAAGAAACGCTGCGCGCGGCCTTCGTTGTTGATAACGGTACCGTCGCTTTCTGCGAAGCTTGCCGCAGAGAGCACCAGGTGCGCTTTATCCATAATCGCGGTGCGCTGATGGTCGATAACCATCACCAGTGGCGCTTTGGAGAGCGCGGCGTCTACGCGTGCGGCAGAAGCGTGGCGATGCAGATCGTTTTCCAGCACCACAACGGCGTCAGCGGCACCGGATTCCAGTTCGCTTAACGCTTCTTCCAGCGAGCCGCCGCCAATCATACCCAGACCGATGCTGTTTACCGCACGGGCAATCATGGTTACGCCAACGTCGGCACCGCGGCCTTTCAGGGCTTTGGCAACGTTCGCTGCAGCCTGAATAATCTCGGCGCTTCCGGCGTTAGTCCCGGAAATAATCAGAGGTTTCTTCGCACCCGCCAGCGCCTGAACAATCACGTCGACCTTGTTTTGCAGGTCACGATCCAGTTCAACGGCTGGGGAGTTGCTGTCCAGCGCGTGGGCAATGGCAAAGCCAAGACGCGCCTGATCTTCAACCGGTGCGCAGTAGGTCCACGCCGCGATATCGTCCAGACGGGTATTGTCAACGTTCGTCACAAACAGAGGATGCTTCGCGCGCTGGCCGATGTTGAGAATTGCCGCAATCTGCCAGTCAGCCACTTTCTGTGCCGCTGCCATTTCACGCGCTTTACCTTTCACCGCCTGACGAACCGCCAGAGCCGCACGAGCGCCGGTCTGCGTCAGATCTTCACCCAGCACCAGGACCGCATCATAGGATTCGATTTCACGCAGCGCAGGGGTATGAATACCGCCTTCACGCAGCACTTTCAGTACCAGCTGCAGACGTTCCTGCTCGCCCTGGGCGATACCGGTATAGAAGTTTTCCGCACCCACCAGCTCGCGCAGCGCGAAGTTGCTTTCGATGCTGGCGCGCGGGGAGCCGATACCGATCACTTTCTTCGACTGGCGCAGAATGTCTGCCGCGCCCTGCATTGCCTGTTCAGCGTTCAGGGTAATGAAGTCATCGCCACGGCGCTGAACCGGCTGACGCGGACGGTCTTTCAGGTTCACATAGCCATAGCCGAAACGACCGCGGTCGCACAGGAAGTAGTGGTTAACGGTACCGTTGTAACGGTTTTCGATACGACGCAGCTCGCCGTAGCGCTCACCCGGGCTGGTGTTACAGCCCAAAGAACACTGCTGGCAGATGCTTGGCGCAAACTGCATGTCCCATTTACGGTTGTAACGCTCGGAGTGGGTTTTGTCGGTGAACACGCCGGTCGGGCAGATTTCCACCAGGTTACCGGAGAATTCGCTCTCAAGCACCCCGTCCTCCGGACGACCGAAGTAAACGTTGTCATGCGCACCATAGACGCCCAGATCCTGACCGTCTGCGTAGTCTTTGTAGTAACGCACGCAGCGGTAGCAGGCGATGCAGCGGTTCATTTCGTGAGAGATGAACGGCCCCAGATCCTGGTTACGGTGGGTACGCTTGGTAAAGCGATAGCGACGGAAGCTGTGACCGGTCATTACGGTCATATCCTGAAGGTGGCAGTTACCGCCCTCTTCACAGACCGGACAGTCGTGCGGGTGGTTGGTCATCAACCATTCCACAACGCTTTCGCGGAACTGTTTGGCTTCTTCGTCATCAATCGAAATAAAGGTGCCTTCGGTGGCTGGCGTCATACAGGACATCACCAGGCGACCACGCGTGTCTTCCGCGTTTTGATATTGCTTCACCGCACACTGGCGGCAAGCACCGACGCTGCCCAGCGCCGGATGCCAGCAAAAATACGGAATATCAAGGCCGAGCGACAGACAAGCTTCCAGCAGGTTGTCCGCCCCGTTGACCTCATATTCTTTGCCGTCTACATGAATCGTAGCCATTAGCATGCTTCCAGTTGGCTCAGTCGAAACCGAGCGTTAATCAAAATTCTTGTCGTTACCAGCGCGCTTTCAGCAGGTTCGGCTGAATCCCATTAATCGCATGGGTATTGCTGAACGGCTGCTTGATGCCTGCTTCGAATTCGTCGCGGAAATATTTAATCGCGCTCTGCAGCGGTTCGACAGCACCTGGTGCGTGGGCACAGAAGGTTTTACCCGGACCTAAGAATCGACACAGTTGCTCAAGTGTCTCGATATCGCCAGGCTGGCCTTCGCCACGTTCGATTGCACGCAGGATCTTCACGCTCCACGGCAGACCGTCACGGCAAGGTGTACACCAGCCGCAGGACTCACGGGCGAAGAACTCTTCCAGGTTGCGCACCAGCGATACCATGCCGATCTCGTGGTCGACGGCCATCGCCAGCGCCGTACCCAGACGGCTGCCTGCTTTACCAATGCTTTCGAATTCCATCGGCAGGTCAAGGTGAGCTTCGGTCAGGAAGTCTGTCCCTGCCCCACCCGGCTGCCAGGCTTTGAATTTCAGTCCATCGCGCATACCGCCGGCGTAGTCTTCAAGAATTTCACGTGCGGTGGTACCGAACGGCAGCTCCCAGACGCCAGGATTTTTCACGCGACCGGAGAAGCCCATCAGCTTGGTACCAGCATCTTTGCTTGAGGAGATGCCCTGATACCACTCCACGCCGTTGGCGAGGATTGCCGGAACGTTACACAGGGTTTCGACGTTGTTTACGCAGGTCGGCTTACCCCACACGCCGGAGCTTGCCGGGAATGGCGGCTTGGAACGCGGGTTCGCACGGCGGCCTTCCAGGGAGTTAATCAGCGCGGTCTCTTCACCGCAGATATAACGCCCGGCACCGGTGTGCACGAACAGCTCGAAGTCAAAACCAGTGCCCAGAATGTTTTTGCCAAGCAGGCCCGCTTCAGTGGCTTCCGCAATCGCGCGACGCAGGTTTTCTGCTGCTTCGATGTACTCACCGCGCAGGAAGATGTAACCACGGTACGCTTTCAGCGCAAACGCCGAGATCAGCATGCCTTCCACCAGCAGGTGCGGCAGCTGCTCCATCAGCAGGCGGTCTTTATAGGTGCCCGGCTCCATTTCATCGGCGTTACACAGCAGGTAACGGATGTTCATGGATTCGTCTTTCGGCATCAGGCTCCACTTCAGCCCGGTGGAGAAGCCCGCGCCGCCGCGGCCTTTCAGACCCGACTCTTTCACCGCGTTAACGATGTCGTCCGGCGCCATGCCGCCGAGGGCTTTACGCGCACCGGCATAGCCGTTTTTGCTCTGGTATTCGTCGAGCCATACCGGCTGTTTGTCATCGCGCAGACGCCAGGTCAGCGGATGGGTTTCAGCAGTACGAATTACAGTTTTCATTTGTACTGCTCCAGCAGGTCAGGAATCGCTTCCGGCGTCAGATGGCTGTGAGTGTCCTCATCAATCATCATGGTCGGCCCCTTGTCGCAGTTACCCAGGCAGCAGGTTGGCAGCAGAGTAAAGCGACCATCAAAGGTGGTCTGGCCCGGCTTGATATTGAGTTTCTTCTCAATGGCAGCCTGAATGCCCTGATAACCGGTAATGTGACAGACAACGCTGTCGCAGTAGCGGATCACATGGCGGCCTACCGGCTGACGGAAGATCTGGCTGTAGAACGTGGCTACGCCTTCTACGTCACTTGCCGGAATACCCAGCACTTCTGCGATCGCATAGATCGCCCCATCCGGCACCCAACCACGCTGTTTCTGTACGATTTTCAGCGCTTCAATGGACGCCGCACGCGGGTCTTCGTAGTGGTGCATCTCGTGCTCGATGGCGGCACGCTCTGCTTCACTCAGCTCAAAAGCCTCGGTTTGTGGTTGTTGATTCTCGTGCATAATTAGCGGTCCACATCTGACATAACAAAATCGATACTACCCAGATACACAATCAGGTCGGAGACCAGACTGCCGCGAATGGCGGACGGGATCTGCTGCAGGTGCGCGAAGCTTGGTGTACGCACACGGGTACGGTAGCTCATGGTGCTGCCGTCGCTGGTCAGGTAGTAACTGTTAATACCCTTGGTCGCTTCAATCATCTGGAAGGATTCTTGCGCCGGCATGACCGGACCCCAGGAAACCTGCAGGAAGTGGGTGATCAGGGTTTCGATATGTTGCAGCGTGCGCTCTTTCGGTGGCGGCGTGGTCAGCGGGTGATCCGCTTTGAACGGGCCTTCCGGCATGTTGTTGAGGCACTGCTCAAGGATGCGCAGACTCTGACGCAGCTCTTCCACTTTCAGCATCACGCGGGTGTAGCAGTCGGAAACACCGCCGCCCACCGGGACTTCAAAGTCGAAGTTCTCGTAGCCAGAGTAAGGACGCGCTTTACGCACGTCGAAATTAATACCGGTCGCACGCAGACCTGCACCCGTTGTCCCCCACTCCAGCGCTTCTTTCGCGCCGTAGGCCGCAACGCCCTGGGAACGCCCTTTCAGGATGGTGTTACGCAGCGCGGCTTTCTCATAGGAGGCCAGACGTTTTGGCATCCAGTCGAGGAACTCACGCAGCAGTCGATCCCAACCACGCGGCAGATCGTGTGCCACACCGCCGATACGGAACCAGGCAGGGTGCATACGGAAACCGGTAATCGCTTCCACCAGATCGTAGATTTTCTGACGGTCGGTAAAGGCGAAGAAGACCGGGGTCATCGCGCCGACGTCCTGAATGAAGGTGGAGATATACAGCAGGTGGCTGTTAATGCGGAACAGTTCTGACAGCATCACGCGGATGACGTTAACGCGATCCGGAACAGTAATACCTGCCAGTTTCTCAACGGCCAGCACGTATGGCATCTCGTTTACGCAGCCGCCGAGGTACTCGATACGGTCGGTATACGGAATGTAGCTGTGCCAGGATTGACGCTCGCCCATCTTCTCAGCACCACGGTGGTGGTAGCCAATGTCAGGAACACAGTCGACAATCTCTTCGCCATCAAGCTGAAGAATGATACGGAAGGCACCGTGCGCAGACGGGTGGTTCGGACCGAGGTTGAGGAACATGAAGTCCTCGTTGTCGGTACCGCGCTTCATGCCCCAGTCTTCTGGCTTGAAGGTCAGGGCTTCCATCTCCAGATCCTGCTTGGCTTTGGTCAGCTCAAACGGGTCGAATTCAGTAGCACGTGCCGGGTAGTCTTTACGCAGCGGGTGGCCGGTCCAGGTCTGCGGCATCATGATGCGCGTCAGATGCGGGTGGCCGTCAAAGGTCATGCCGAACATTTCCCAGGTTTCACGCTCATACCAGTTGGCGTTCGGGAAAAGTTTGGTGAGCGTCGGCAGATGCATGTCGTTTTCAGACAATGCCACCTTGAGCATGATATCCGTATTACGGTCTATTGAGATCAGGTGGTAGAAAACGGAAAAATCCGCAGCAGGGAGACCCTGGCGGTGGGTACGCAGACGTTCATCCATGCCGTGTAAGTCAAACAGCATGACGTACGGTTTTGGCAATTTCTTGAGGAAATCGACAACTTCCAGCAATTGCTCACGCTTCACCCAAACAACGGGTACCCCGGTGCGGGTAGCCTGAACAGTAAAGGCATCCGGCCCAAAACGGTTGCGCAGTTCGCCAATGACTGGGTCATCCAGATGATCCCGTGTCTGCCAGGCGGCTTCTTGCGCGGTTAAGTCGGTCATATTGTTCACCATTGCAAATGGTCCGTGGTGACTGTTGAGCCTGGCTTCGCGCTATTTGAGTAGTGATATGCGAAGGTGTTCTCCAGGCCTACAGGCGCAAATTAAATTTCGTCAGGCGTACGCAGATTGGTGACGGCAATACGTTCACCACGTTTACGCTCGCGCTCAGACTGCATGTTCGCGCGATACACACCCTGATCGCCAACAACCCACGACAGTGGGCGACGTTCTTTACCGATAGACTCCTGCAGCAGCATCAGCGCCTGCATGTAAGCTTCCGGACGTGGCGGACAACCCGGGATGTAGACATCCACTGGGATAAACTTATCTACGCCCTGCACGACGGAATAGATGTCGTACATACCGCCAGAGTTTGCACATGCGCCCATGGAGATAACCCATTTTGGCTCCAGCATCTGGTCATAAAGACGCTGAATAACAGGTGCCATCTTGGTAAAGCAGGTACCGGCGACCACCATCAGGTCAGCCTGACGTGGGGAAGCACGCAGTACCTCTGCCCCAAAACGCGCAACGTCATGCACCGCAGTGAATGACGTCACCATTTCAACGTAGCAGCAAGAAAGGCCAAAGTTGTAAGGCCAGATGGAGTTCTTACGACCCCAGTTGACCATATCGTGCATGGCATGCTCGAGTTTGCCCATGTACACGCTTTTATTGACTTCTTGCTCCAGGGGGTCGGTTACGATCTCCTGTTTTTGCAGGGGGTAACGGTCATTCTCACCGTTAGGATCTATGCGGGTGAGCGTATAATCCATCTTATTGCCTCGCTGTTACTGCTGACGATTAGAGATACTGTTTTCCGGGTTGATATGTTCACGACGTGAACGCGCAGGCGTCCAGTCAAGCGCGCCAATACGCACCAGATAAACCAGACCGGCCAGTAGCACTAAAATGAAAATTGCGGCCTCGACAAAGCCCACCCAACCACTTTCGCGGATGGAGGTTGACCATGCGAAAAGGTAAAGCGCTTCCACGTCGAAGATGACGAAGAACATGGCTACCAGATAGAACTTGGCAGACAGGCGTAAGCGAGCGGAACCGACCGAATCAATACCTGATTCGAAAGGTGTGTTTTTGTGCCTTGCGCGGGCGCGACCGCCCAGGAACCAGCCGCCGACTAACATCAGGCAGCACAGGCCAATGGCTACAATAAGAAAGATTGCGAATGCCCAGTGATGAGCGATGACTTCTGTGGATGTTGACATACTCATTGCTTACTCATCAAAAGTGATACCAACGACACTGCTCTTGCTGGCAGATGGGTATCACATCGATTCATGGGGAGGAACAAATAACCTTACACTAACTGTCAGAAATGAGACGTAGACAGCAAAATGATGGGGTTTTTTACTCCTTTCTATAACCTATTGTCAACTTTAACAAAGGTTTCTTCACATTAAATTACATCGAGCGATTCTCATTAACATTTGGTGCCCTTTAACCCTGGTGGGTACATGACTTTCCGTCAAATGTATGTTGTTGAATCGTGTCCGTTTCGGAAGTAAAAAAAATAACCCTCCTATTTTGACAGGATTTGCCAACGATTCCTCCCCCCAAATAGGAGTATTTTCTTGATCTGAGACACGCTTTTGTTAATTCAACCTGGAAAACGGCAACATCTTTCCTGTTTTATTAACATAGGTGACATAAGGATGAAGTGAGAACAGAAAATGGATAAGTTTTGAGCAAAATGATTTATATTATTGATATGTAATATGAATTTTTAAAACCCGCGCTTCCGAAGCGGGTATTATTGCGAAAAAAAAGCCACTGCATGCAAAATTCACACGAGTGGCTTTTTTTTACACTTACATTTTGTTACCAGAATTTTGAGCCAGCGATCACTCAAAGTCCCCTTCAACAATCAGAGAATCATCCCCTCCTTCGGAGGTAATGCGCTCGAACTGCCATGGGTTATGGTAGTTTTCCATCGCCTCGAACACCACGCTTGCCAGTTCATTATGACTGGACGCGTTGTGGCAGAGCAGATACTCCGTATCAGGCAGCACGGGAAGTCCATCAGATTTACCCAGCACGCGCAGATCCGGGCTCATCATCTCCACCGGGCGCGCCGTTACGCCAAGCCCGGCTTTCACTGCAGCACGAACCGCGGGTAACGTGGATGCCACATATGCCAGGCGCCACGGGATGTTGGCTTCATTCAGCGCTGTCAGCACCATATCGCGGAACGGGCTCGGGTCATCCAGGAGCACCAGTGGCACCGGCTCCCCTTTTTGCAGCACGTATTCGGCTGCGCAATACCAGTGCGTTGGGGATGTACGCAACGTCAGGCAATCAAACTGCCCGGGACGGTGCGTCGTCACCACCAGGTCGACTTTATTTTCCTTTAACATCTCAACCATAAAGGCATTACGTTTCACGCTGACATCCAGCGCAAGCTTCGGATAAACCGAACTAATGCGATTGAGAAGAAACGGCAATATGGTGTCCGCTGACTCATCAGATGCGCCTAACGTTAGCACGCCTTGAAGGTTGCTAAACATTAATGACATACATGCTTCATCATTAAAGCGAAGAATTTTCCTGGCATAACCCAGTAGCTGAATACCGTGTTCCGTTAAGAGCTTATTGCGCCCATGACGGGCAAAAAGCTCTTTACCAACCAGTTGCTCCAGCCGCTGCATTTGCTGACTCACGGCAGACTGGGTTCGGCAAACGGCGGCAGCAGCAGCTGCAAAAGTGTTGAGATCGGCGACCGCAACAAACGTTCTCAGCAGATCGAGGTCGAGATTCATTATCGGACGATTTGCATTTATCATATCTATTCACTTTCAGGTTGCTCGTGCGGAGCTGCCCGGGTTGAAGCTGTGTGTGTAACAGTTAAGCAATTCCCTCTGAAGGTTTTCCCTCGCATCCCGGCCCGGCAGACTGCCTGACAGATAGTTATTGTGCTGCTTAATATCAACAGTCAGAAAGCACGTTTCATGACGTTATTTTTATTCTCTTAAACGTTCAGGATATTTAGATGTTCGCAGGATTATGTAAATTACATTAAAGGTGTAACACCTTTTCTGCCATCTTTATCGCAGCGCTGTCAACGTAGCAGGAGATCTTTAAACCCTTCCCGCCAGAGATAACTCCAACAATAACAATCAATTAAACAGGAATAACAGTTCCAGACAGACAAAAAACATGTCTCTGGCATCTGCTTTCCTGAAAGACATCTTAACCCAAATCCATTTTATTTATAAGTCTTATTGCAATATTGAGGATTAAAGAAGACTGTTAAGCATCTAAACAAATTTTATTAAAATTAACTAAAGTTGCATTTTATAGGTTAATAATAAATAAATTTTAATTTTGATTAAGAGCATCCATTAATGCCACTTAACATTAATTTCACATGAGTAACTTTTAACCATACTGCGCTATTAAAGCAAGACGACGCTAACATTCAGATTTTACGAAAAGTCACGCAGGGTGATTGCCCCCTCATCTGGCTCACCACATATTTTTCACCAGCACAATATACAGTAATTCAGCAAATGAATAGCAGAATAAACCTAATCTTTTGCCATGCATGCAACTTTACGGCAGCAAAAGGGGCACCTGCAGCGTAAAAGATTTACCAATAATTTGCTGTCGGTACAAAATCTTCTCCTGCACACCCTTCAAAACGAAGCGAGGGGGGAGTACATTATTCCGTGCTGACTTCCACGGCAGGGAGCGGCAATAATAGCGAAAAGGTTAAAGGTTCATGTCCCCTATCGAAAAATCCAGCAAGCTAGATAACGTCTGTTATGACATCCGCGGCCCGGTTCTGAAAGAGGCGAAACGCCTTGAAGAAGAAGGCAATAAGGTTCTGAAACTCAACATTGGTAACCCTGCGCCATTTGGTTTTGAAGCGCCGGATGAAATTCTGGTTGATGTGATCCGCAACCTTCCTACTGCTCAAGGCTATTGTGATTCAAAAGGACTGTACTCCGCACGTAAAGCCATCATGCAGCACTACCAGGCACGCGGTATGCGTGATGTTACCGTTGAAGATATCTATATCGGCAACGGCGTCTCCGAACTGATTGTGCAGGCGATGCAGGCGCTGCTGAACAGCGGTGACGAAATGCTGGTTCCCGCCCCGGACTACCCGCTGTGGACGGCGGCCGTGTCACTCTCCAGCGGCAAAGCGGTACACTATCTGTGTGATGAATCTTCTGACTGGTTCCCGGATCTCGACGATATTCGCGCGAAGATCACCCCACGTACGCGCGGCATCGTGATCATTAACCCGAACAACCCAACGGGCGCGGTTTATTCAAAAGAACTGCTGATGGAGATCGTGGAGATCGCTCGTCAGCACAACCTGATCATCTTCGCGGACGAGATTTACGACAAGATCCTCTACGATGCAGCGCAGCACCACTCCATCGCCGCGCTGGCTCCGGATCTGCTGACCGTGACCTTTAACGGCCTGTCTAAAACCTACCGTGTGGCCGGTTTCCGTCAGGGCTGGATGGTATTAAACGGTCCGAAAAAACACGCCAAAGGCTATATTGAAGGGCTGGAGATGCTGGCTTCCATGCGTTTATGTGCCAACGTTCCGGCCCAACACGCAATCCAGACGGCGCTCGGCGGCTATCAGAGCATTAGCGAATTTATCGTTCCCGGTGGTCGTCTTTACGAACAGCGTAACCGCGCGTGGGAGCTGATCAACGATATTCCGGGCGTCTCCTGCGTGAAGCCAAATGGGGCGCTGTATATGTTCCCGAAAATCGACGCGAAGCGCTTCAACATTCACGACGATCAGAAAATGGTGCTCGACTTCCTGCTTCAGGAAAAAGTGCTGCTGGTTCAGGGCACGGCATTTAACTGGCCATGGCCGGACCACGTACGTATCGTCACGCTGCCGCGCGAAGATGACCTTGAAATGGCCATTAGCCGCTTCGGGCGTTTCCTCTCCGGTTATCATCAGTAGCACTCTCTTTCTGCCGGGTGGCGCAGCGCTTACCCGGCCTGCAAATTTGCATCTTCCCTCCCCACCCCGCACAATGAAGTCCTGTCGCAGTGAAGACAAAAGGTAACCTATGAGTCAGAGTCATTTCTTTGCCCATCTCTCCCGCCTGAAACTCATCAACCGCTGGCCGCTGATGCGCAATGTCCGCACTGAGAATGTGTCAGAGCACAGCCTTCAGGTGGCGATGGTCGCTCACGCGCTGGCCGCCATTAAAAACCGCAAATTCAACGGTCAGGTTAATGCTGAGCGCATTGCCCTGCTGGCGATGTATCACGATGCGTCAGAGGTGTTAACCGGAGATCTGCCGACGCCGGTGAAATATTTCAACTCGCAGATTGCGCAGGAATATAAGGCCATCGAGAAAATTGCCCAGCAGAAGCTGATTGACATGGTGCCGGACGAGTTACGCGATATCTTTGAGCCGCTTATTGATGAACAGCAGTACACAGAGGAAGAGAAGTCGCTGGTAAAACAGGCCGACGCGCTATGTGCCTATCTGAAGTGTCTCGAAGAGTTATCCGCAGGGAATAACGAATTTTTACTGGCAAAAACGCGTCTGGAAAAAACGCTTGAATCCCGCCGCAGCGAAGAGATGGATTACTTTATGCAGGTGTTTGTACCGAGCTTCCATTTATCGTTGGACGAGATTAGCCAGGATTCTCCGTTGTAATTTTTCGCCGGGTGGCGGCTTCGCCTTACCCGGCCTACGTTTCTGCGCTCATGCTAAAACGGGAATAAAACCGGTATCAACACCACGCATACCAGCATCACCAGCACGGTGAACGGCACGCCCAGCTTCACAAAATCGCTGAACCGGTAGTTCCCCGGCCCCAGAACCAGCGTGTTCACCGGTGACGACACCGGCGTCATAAATGCCGCGGAAGCGGCCATCGCCACCATCATCGCAAACGGATACGGTGACACGCCCATGGATTTCGCCATCGCCAGCGCGATGGGCGCCATCAGCACCGCCGTAGCGGTATTGGAGATAAACAGTCCGATCGTGGCGCACATGATAAACAGGCATACCAGCATCATGTACGGCCCGTATCCGCCGCCAACGTCCATCAGACCTTTGACGACTAAATCCACACCGCCGGTTTTTTGCAGAGCAAGGGCGAACGGCATCATCCCCACAATCAGAATGATGCTTGGCCAGTGAATCGCCTTATAGGCGCTCTCGGCATCAATACAGCGAAACTTGCCCATTAACAGACAGGCAATAATGGCCGCGACCGGATTGGGGATCTCGTCGGTCAGCATCAACGCCACCATCAATACCAGGCAAAAAATCGCATGTGGCGCCTGGCTGTGCGCCGGTGAGGCATCGCTCTCTTCAACAGGCATGTTGAGCACCACAAAATCGCGGCCCTTTTGCCCGAGCTGACTTATCAGCTTCCAGTTACCGACGACGAGAAAGATATCACCCAGCAGGATCGGCTCATCCACCACCGCCCCTTCCATCGCCACGCCATCACGCTTCAGCCCCACGACATTCAGACCATAACGGGTACGGAACCCCATTTCCCGCACGGTTTTACCCAACAGTTCCGATTCCGGGATCAGCGACACTTCGGCCATGCCAACATCCAGCGCCTGGTCTGAGAAATACTCCCCGCGTAGCACCATCGGTTCCAGCAGCTGTTCACTACAAAACTCACGCAGATCCACCTCCGCAGTGGACATATCAATCAGCAGGACATCCCGCGCGCGGAATTCCGACACCCCGTTGACGTTGACGATGACCCGGCGAAAACGACGCCAGCGCTCAACACCAATCACATTCGCGCCGTAGCGCTCACGCAGTTTCAGATCGTCAAGCCGCTGGCCCACCATTGGCGAACCGGGGCGAATGGCCAGGCGGCGCGCCCGCCCGGTGAGGCGGTATTCTTTAATCAGATCGCGGAAGGTGCGTCGTTTCCACCCTTCTTTGCTTTTGTCCTGTTTTTCGCCTTTCAGGGCAAAACGGGTCAGCAGCATGTAGACCACGCCCATCACCAGAACGACCAGTCCAAGCGGAGTCACGCTGAAAAAACTGAAGCCCTGAAAGCCTTCCCGGATCAGCTCACTGTTGACGACCAGGTTCGGCGGCGTGGCCACCAGCGTCATCATGCCGCTGATCAAACCGGCAAAACTCAGGGGCATCATCAGGCGCGACGGCGAGCTCTGCATCCGCATGGAGACGCTCAGCACCACCGGGATAAAGATAGCGACCACCCCCGTTGAACTCATAAACGCCCCCAGCCCGGCGACCGTCAGCATCAGATAGACCAGCATTTTCGTTTCGCTGTTGCCAGCCACCTTCACCAGCCACGCGCCCATAATCGTTGCCACGCCGGTGCGCACGAGGCCATCACCGATAATAAACAGGGCGGCAATCAGAATAACGTTGGGATCGCTGAACCCGGAGAAGGCTTCCGGCAGCGTGAGCGTTCCGCTCAGCACAAAGGCGACGATGACAAACAAGGCGACGGCATCCATGCGTACCTTGCCCGTGGCAAAAAGGATAATGGCGATTAAAAGCAGGCTCAGGACCCAGATCAGTTCACCGTTCACAACATGTCCTTGTCAGTGGGAGATGAGAAATTTTGCCATAAAAAAGCCCCATCAGCGTGGGGCTATATCATGGGGTTACATTTTTAGCGAGACGGTTACAACACCGTCAGGTGCTTTTGACACAGCCAGTGCAGTGAGAGAATCCAGCACCAGGTCAGCCTCCTCCAGGCGGGGGGACCCCGCAGGAACGTTCACCGCAATAACGTGGCTTCCGGCGTTCAGCCCGGCCAGTACGCCAGCCGCCGCATCTTCTACCACCACACACTCTGCGGGAGCGAGGCCAAGCAGTTCAGCCCCCAGCAAAAAGGCGTCGGGTTCGGGTTTACCGCGCTTGACGCGCTCCGCAGTGATAAACACCTCCGGCTTCGGTAAACCTGCCGCCTTATGACGGGCGTGGGCGACGGGAATGGAGCCGGAGGTGACGATAGCCCACGGGATCTGCGCTTCGTTCAGATGCTCAAGCAGTTCGCGCGCGCCCGGTAAAGCGGTGATACCGTCCGTGTCCGTGGCTTCAATGTGTTCCAGGTATTTGAACTCCGCCTGAATATCGTCCTCAGAGCGTCCGGCCAGAAAGTGCCGTAACGAGGTAATGGCCTGTTTGCCATGGATAAAATTCAGCACCTCCTGATGGTCGATGCCATGTCTGTCAGCCCAATGGCACCATGAACGCTCCACAACCGGCAGCGAATCCACCAGCGTACCGTCCAGATCAAACAGAAAACCTCTACACTGCACACGCACCTCCGTCAGGCATTAATAATTTGTTGAATTTCGTTGCTGCTTAAATGGTACTGACGCGGGCAGGCGTGCCACGCGCTCAGCATACGCTGGTATTTATCCCACATTGGGGTCTGCGCGTTGAAACCGTGGGTGCCCGCGTCAAAGTGGGTATAACGCCCTTCGGTATTCACCATAAAGCGCACATAGCTCAGATAACGCGCTTCCGTTGCCGCATCAAAGCCTAAGAAGGTCACGCGGCGCTCGTCAATGGACTGCTGATCTTTGAGATTCGTCCAGGAGACGTGCAGGGCGTGATACATCTCCATAATGTCGATCACGATGCGACAGGTTTCTTCTTTCAGCTCGCCAAATTCGCGGTCGAGTTCACGCATCTGCAAACCAAAGCCGCGTTCGACAATGGTCTGCAGGCGGCTGTAGCGCGCAGCGTTATCGGGATCAAGCATAGTCATCATCTTGTACTGGTTAGACAAAATCAGACGTTGAGCATGGGTCATTTCCATCTTTCGACTCCTGTAGCGCATTGCACTTAAAAAAAAGACACGGTAACGGATTGTTACTGTGCCTTCTTTTCATCGTCGTTTCGATGATCAATCACAAGTCATCGAGGAATGTTTTATCCAACTGCTTAAAAGCGCGCTTTAACGTGTCCGCCAGCGCCTGGTAATCCGGCTTGCCTTCCACCGGGGCGAGCGCCTGCCCGGCCTCCTCCAGTTTTCCGCGGACTTCATAAAACCAGTGTAAAATAGAAGGTGGCAGTGGGGTGACAGAACGTTTTCCTAACCACCACAGGCCCTGCATTGGCAGGCTTAGCGCGAAGAGCGCCGTTGCGACAGCAGGACCAAGCTGTCCACCCAGCGCAATCTGCCAGCACAGCGTAAAAACAGCGACGGGTGGCATAAAGCGAATCGCATGGCGCGTGGCGCGGATGGTGCGATTCTCAATGAACATGGGCGCAAGGCGCTTTTCCATTGGCCACGTCTTTGCGTAATGCTGTCCCCGACGAAACAGACTGAAGAAATTTACGGACGGGTTCTCTGGTGTCGACATGGCTGTACCTCAACTTCACATATAAAAATTAAAATTTTCGTGCAAAACCACAACAAGCTATGACAACGTTCAAAATATTTTGTCATCTCTACCCCGTATCGGGTATCCTGTGCCAGCCTGATAGGGCCATAGACGAGAATCATTAACTCGTCAAATTATTGCACATTATGCCATTGGCTGAAAATTGTGCAAAATGGCATAAAATCATAGTTATTTCTTCCATCATGCCACAATGTTCGTTTGGCATGATGTTAATCATAAATGTCTGAGTCATCATGCGTTACGCTGTTAGACTCACTGACGTTTTTTTAGCCACGTATCAATAATAGGTACTTCCATGTCGAGTAAGTTAGTACTGGTTCTGAACTGCGGTAGCTCCTCACTGAAATTCGCCATCATCGATGCGCTCAACGGTGACGAATACCTCTCTGGTTTGGCCGAATGTTTCCATCTGCCTGAAGCACGTATCAAGTGGAAGATGGACGGCAGCAAACAAGAAGCGGCTTTAGGTGCAGGCGCCGCTCACAGTGAAGCGCTGAACTTTATCGTTAACACTATTCTGGCACAAAAACCAGAACTGTCTGCTCAGCTGACTGCGATTGGTCACCGTATCGTCCACGGCGGCGAAAAATACACCAGCTCCGTCGTGATCGACGAATCTGTTATTCAGGGCATCAAAGACTCTGCCTCTTTTGCACCGCTGCACAACCCGGCGCACCTGATCGGTATCGCTGAAGCGCTGAAATCCTTCCCGAATCTGAAAGACAAAAACGTGGCCGTCTTCGACACTGCGTTCCATCAGACCATGCCGGAAGAGTCTTACCTCTATGCCCTGCCTTACAGCCTGTACAAAGAACACGGCGTACGTCGTTATGGCGCACACGGCACCAGCCACTTCTATGTGACTCAGGAAGCCGCAAAAGTACTGAACAAGCCGGTTGAAGAACTGAACATCATCACCTGCCACCTGGGCAACGGTGGTTCTGTTTCTGCTATCCGCAACGGTAAATGTGTAGATACCTCCATGGGTCTGACCCCGCTGGAAGGTCTGGTGATGGGTACCCGTTCCGGTGACATCGACCCGGCGATCATCTTCCACCTGCACGACACCCTGGGCATGAGCGTTGATCAGATCAACAAAATGCTGACTAAAGAGTCTGGCCTGCTGGGTCTGACCGAAGTCACCAGCGACTGCCGTTACGTTGAAGACAACTACGCAGAGAAAGAAGACGCTAAACGTGCAATGGACGTTTACTGCCACCGTCTGGCGAAATACATCGGCTCTTACACTGCGCTGATGGACGGTCGTCTGGACGCGGTAGTCTTCACCGGTGGTATCGGTGAGAACGCGGCAATGGTGCGTGAACTGTCCCTGGGCAAACTGGGCGTTCTGGGCTTCGACGTTGATCACGAGCGTAACCTGGCTGCCCGCTTCGGCAAGTCTGGCTTCATCAACAAAGAAGGCACCCGCCCTGCTCTCGTTATCCCAACTAACGAAGAACTGGTCATCGCGCAAGACGCGCACCGCCTGACTGCCTGATTCCACACCGCCAGCAATGCTGGCGGTGCTGTTTTGTAACCCGCCACATTCAGGCGGTAACGAAAGAGGATAAACCGTGTCCCGTACTATTATGCTGATCCCTACCGGAACCAGCGTCGGCCTGACCAGCGTCAGCCTTGGCGTGATCCGTGCTATGGAACGCAAAGGCGTTCGTCTGAGCGTCTTTAAGCCAATCGCCCAGCCACGTGCCGGTGGCGATGCGCCAGACCAGACCACCACCATTGTTCGCAAGAACTCCAATCTGCCAGCGGCTGAACCGCTGAAGATGAACCACGTTGAATCTCTGCTGTCCAGCAACCAGAAAGACGTGCTGATGGAAGAGATCATCGCCAACTACCACGCCAATACAAAAGACGCGGAAGTGGTGCTGGTTGAAGGCCTGGTTCCAACCCGCAAACACCAGTTTGCTCAGTCTCTGAACTTCGAAATCGCGAAAACCCTGAACGCAGAGATCGTCTTCGTGATGTCTCAGGGCACAGATACCCCAGAGCAGCTGAACGAGCGTATCGAACTGACGCGCAGCAGCTTCGGCGGTGCGAAAAATACCAACATCACCGGCGTGATCGTCAACAAACTGAACGCGCCAGTGGATGAGCAGGGCCGTACGCGTCCTGACCTGTCTGAGATCTTTGACGACTCTTCCAAAGCGAAAGTCATCAAAGTTGACCCGGCGAAACTGCAGGAATCCAGCCCGCTGCCAGTACTGGGCGCGGTGCCATGGAGCTTCGATCTGATTGCCACCCGTGCAATCGATATGGCGCGTCACCTGAACGCCACCATCGTTAACGAAGGCGACATCAACACCCGCCGCGTGAAGTCCGTGACCTTCTGTGCGCGCAGCATTCCGCACATGCTGGAACACTTCCGCGCAGGCTCCCTGCTGGTGACCTCTGCAGACCGTCCTGACGTGCTGGTTGCAGCGTGTCTGGCCGCGATGAACGGCGTGGAAATCGGTGCTATTCTGCTGACCGGCGCTTACGAGATGGACCCACGCGTCAGCAAACTGTGCGAGCGCGCGTTCGCGACCGGCCTGCCGGTCTTCATGGTGAACACCAACACCTGGCAGACCTCCCTGAGCCTGCAGAGCTTCAACCTGGAAGTGCCGGTTGATGACCATGAGCGTATTGAGAAAGTTCAGGAATACGTTGCGGGCTACATCAACGCAGACTGGATCGAATCCCTGACTGCGACCTCCGAGCGCAGCCGCCGTCTGTCTCCTCCTGCATTCCGTTACCAGCTGACCGAGCTGGCGCGTAAAGCGGGCAAACGCGTTGTGCTGCCAGAAGGCGACGAACCGCGTACTGTTAAAGCGGCAGCTATCTGTGCAGAGCGCGGCATCGCGACCTGTGTGCTGCTGGGTAACCCGGATGAGATCAACCGCGTTGCGGCGTCTCAGGGCGTTGAGCTGGGCGCTGGCATCGAAATCGTTGACCCGGAAGTGGTTCGTGAAAGCTACGTTGCCCGTCTGGTTGAGCTGCGTAAGAGCAAGGGTATGACCGAAGCCGTTGCGCGCGAACAGCTGGAAGACAACGTGGTGCTGGGTACGCTGATGCTGGAGCAGGATGAAGTTGACGGTCTGGTTTCCGGTGCGGTTCACACCACCGCAAACACCATTCGTCCACCGCTGCAGCTGATCAAAACGGCACCGGGCAGCTCTCTGGTCTCTTCCGTGTTCTTCATGCTGCTGCCGGAACAGGTTTACGTTTACGGCGACTGCGCGATCAACCCGGATCCGACGGCAGAGCAGCTGGCAGAAATCGCAATCCAGTCTGCGGACTCCGCGATTGCCTTCGGTATCGAACCTCGCGTGGCGATGCTCTCTTACTCCACCGGTACCTCTGGTGCAGGTAGCGACGTAGAGAAAGTGCGTGAAGCGACCCGTCTGGCGCAGGAAAAACGTCCTGACCTGATGATCGACGGCCCGCTGCAGTACGATGCCGCCGTTATGGCTGACGTTGCGAAATCCAAAGCGCCGAACTCTCCGGTTGCAGGTCGCGCTACCGTGTTCATCTTCCCGGATCTGAACACCGGTAACACCACCTACAAAGCGGTACAGCGTTCTGCAGACCTGATCTCCATCGGGCCGATGCTGCAGGGTATGCGCAAACCTGTGAACGACCTGTCCCGTGGCGCACTGGTTGACGATATCGTCTACACCATCGCGCTGACGGCGATCCAGTCTTCACAGCAGCAGTAAGCCAAAAAGCCCGGTGGCGCTGACGCTTACCGGGCCTACGGTTTTGTAGGCCGGATAAGCGGAGCGCCATCCGGCAAGAAAGGCGACCACAAAGGGTCGCCTTTTTTATTACAGCAGCTCTCGCGCCGCCGACACTATGTCATGTGCCGTCAGGCCATACTCCTTCTGCAGGAACTCCTGCGTCCCCACCTGACCGTAACGCTCCTTCACCCCCACCCGCCGCATCGGCACCGGGCAGGTTTCCACCAGTACTTCCGCCACCGCCGATCCCAGCCCGTTGTGAATGCTGTGGTTTTCACAGGTCACAATCCGTCCGGTTTTCTCGGCGTAGTTTTTCACCAGCATCCGGTCGATGGGCTTCAGGGTAAACATGTCGATGACCGCCGCACTGACCCCCTCCTGCTCCAGCTGATGCGCCGCCTCAAGCGCTTCCGCCACCATAATGCCGTTGGCGATAAGCGTAATATCACTCCCCTCGCGCAGCACGTTGCCTTTGCCGATGGTGAAGGTGGAGCCCGGCGCATAAACGCTCGGCGCCTGCTTACGGATGGTGCGCACCCAGTAGAACCCTTCCAGGTCAATCAGCTGGCGCAGGACGTCTTCAAACATCACCGCGTCAGTCACCTCCAGCACCACCGAATGCGCCAGACCGCGCACGATCCCCATGTCCTCAAACGACATATGGGTCCCGCCGTTGTGACAGGCAGTTACCCCCGCATCCGAGGCAATCACCTTCACGTTGTTGCGCTGGTAGTCCAGAGACATAAACAGCTGGTCGAAGCAGCGACGGCTGGCAAACGCGGTGAAGGTGTGAACAAACGGCTTACGTCCGGTAAGCGCCAGCCCCGCCGCGGTGCCAATCACGTTGGCCTCCATAATGCCGCAGTTAATCACGTGCTGCGGATAATCGCGCGCTACGCCGTCCATCGCCATCGAGCTCATCAGGTCCGCTTCCAGCGCGATAATCTCACTGCCTGCCTCTATCTGTTTTGCCACAAAGCCCGCGTAAACCTTGCGCATCTCAACGGCATCTTTCTGTCGTGGCGGTGCAACCTTAATCATGTGAAGCCTCCAGTTGGCGAATCGTCTCGTTGAGGGCCGCTTTGCTCTCTGCGGTCAAGCGCAGGTGGTGCGAGTTGCTGAGCTGCTCCAGATATGGCACCCCCTGCCCCTTAATGCTGTCGAGGATCACCACCCGCGGGCGCGCATCCGCAGCTGGCACACGGGACGTCACCTCCAGCAGCCCTGGGATATCGTCACCTTTCACCGTCACCACGTCGAAACCAAAGGCGCGGAATTTCCCCTCCAGATCGAATGCGCTGATGATGTCATCCAGTTGGCCATCCAGCTGCTGCTTATTCCAGTCGACGAACACCGTCAGGTTATTCAGGCGATGGTGGGCAATAAACTGGAAGGCTTCCCAACACTGCCCCTCGTTCAGCTCACCGTCACCGACGATGCAAAAGACCCGGTTCGGCCTTCCTGCCAGCTTGTGCGACAGCGCCATGCCTCCGGCGATGGAGATCCCTTGCCCCAGCGAGCCGGTCGTGGCATCCACGCCGCGCGTTTTCAGCCGGTCCGGGTGGCTGGGCAGCCGCGTACCGTTCTGGTTCAGGGTGCTCAGCTCCTCAATAGGGAAATAGCCCTTAATCGCCAGCGTGCTGTAGAGCGCCGGGCCCGCATGGCCTTTCGACAGGACAAAATAGTCTCGCTCAGGCCAGTCCGGATCTGCCGGGTCAATCTTCATCACCGCGCCGTACAGCACGGCGAGCGTTTCAACCACCGACATACTGCCGCCGTAGTGGCCAAACCCCAGCTGCGTCAGCGATTTCAGGGTCTCAAGACGAATGTGACGCGCGAGTTCAGTTATCTCTTTCTCATTCATGATTTGGCTCCGCTGTTTTCCTGCGCGTTACCGCCCGCAGGTTTGTTTTTCGCGAACACGTTGTACACCACCAGCAGCGCGAACAGCGCCACAACCAGCCCGGTAATGGCAAGCGGTGACAGGAAGCGCGCCAGGTTGCCGAGCACAATCCCGACAGCGCCAAAATCCGCGTCCGAGAAGGTGGTGTTGGCAAAGCCAATGGCGCCCAGCACCGGCAGCAGCAGGACAGGCAGGAAGGTGATCAGCAGACCGTTGGCAAAAGCGCCAATCATGGCCCCGCGACGTCCACCAGTGGCGTTACCGAACACGCCCGCCGTTGCGCCAGTGAAGAAGTGCGGCACTACGCCCGGGAGGATCAGCACCCAGCTGAACTGCCCGCAGATGAACAGCCCGACAATTCCCCCGAGGAAGCTGAACAGGAAGCCAATCAGCACCGCGTTTGGCGCATACGGGTAGACCACCGGGCAGTCCAGAGCTGGACGCGCATTGGGTACCAGCTTTTCCGAGAAGCCGGTGAAGGCCGGGACGATTTCCGCCAGAATCAGACGCACGCCCTGCAGGATGATGAACACGCCCGCCGCAAAGGTGATCGCCATAATGATGGCGTAAACGAGGTAGTTCTGACCGCCGCTGAAGGTGGCCTCGACGTACTCACGTCCGGCGCTCACCGCCATGATCAGGTAGATAATCATCATGGTCAGGGAGATAGAAATGGAGCTGTCGCGCAGGAAGCTCAGGTTTTTCGGCAGGTTCATCTCTTCGGTTGAGCGCGAGCCTTTACCCACCTTGCTGCCAATCCAGCCGGAGAGCACGTAGCCCAGCGTGCCGAAGTGGCCGAAGGCAATCTCGTCGTTGCCGGTAATACGCTTCATATAGCGCTGCGCAATGGCCGGGAAGAAGGCCATAATCAGGCCAAGGATCAGCGATCCGGTAAAGACCAGCCCTACCCCCTCAAAACCCGCCACCGTCAGGATCACGCCAATCATGCACGCCATGTAGAAGGTGTGATGCCCGGTCAGGAAGATATACTTCAGGCGGGTAAAGCGGGCGACGATAATATTTGCCACCATCCCGAAGGCCATAATCAACGCGGTTGAGGCGCCGTATTTCTCAAGCGCAATGGACACAATCGCTTCATTATTTGGAATAATTCCCTGGATATTAAAGGCATGTTCAAACATGCCGCCTAAAGGATTTAACGACCCAACCAGTACCGTGGCACCGCCGCCCAAAACAATAAAGCCAAGAATGGTTTTAATGGTCCCTTTCACCACATCAGAAAAGGCTTTTTTCTGCGCGACCAGACCAATTAATGCAATTAACCCCACCAGCACCGAAGGGACTTTTAATATATCAACAACGAAATTCAGCGTTTCAAGGATAAACATATCCACCTCGCCTTATCAGGTTTAACGTTTGTCGAACCAGCTGCGCAGTTGCGCTTCCAGTTCATTGATATCAATGATGTTGTTGATCACCACCAGCTGGCTTTCCGGCACGCTGGCGCTGGCCGCAATGTCTTTTGCCATCACGAACAGATCGGCCGCGCCCGGCGTGGCCGAGGAGAGATCGGAGTGTTCAACGTCAGCCTCAATCTCCAGCTTTTTGAGCACCTTTTTAATGTTCATTTCAACCATAAAACTGCTGCCCAGGCCGGAACCGCAAATAGCCATGATTTTCATTGTTGTCCCCTTATTTTGAGTAGAGTACGCCCCACCACGCTGACGCGTAATGTTGTGAAAAAGCGGGTTAAAAAAAGTAAATCAGAAGCGGTTAATAATCGTTTTTATCTCCTCCAGCGTATTCGCCTGATGCAGTTCGGCCATATCGGCCTCGCTGGAAAATAACTCAGCCAGCGCCGAGATCATCTCGATATGGCTATTTTTGTCCGGTGCCGCGAGCATAATAATCACATCCACAGGGTCGAACTCACCGGCACCAAAAGAGACGCCCTGCTTGAGTTTTAATAATGACAATCCCAGTCCTTTGGCGCCTTCCTCCGGCCGCGCATGCGGCATAGCCAGCCCTGGTGCCAGCACATAATAAGGTCCTAACGTATGGTGTTGCTCAATGATTGCCGTCACGTATTCTGGCGCTATCGTCTTAAGCTCCAGCAGCGGTTTCGCGCAGATCTCAAGGGCCTGCGGCCAGCTTTCAACGCTATCCTGCAGCGTGATGGTTGTATCATATATCCATTTTTTCAGCACTTTTCACTCCCGCCAGACTGCAAAAGATGAGCAAACTTTATTCAACACATTCATTATTAACCGTGATGATTATCACAAAGATAGCGCTACCAAGATCTAACATTCAGAAGTGTGATAGCGCTATCAAATTCCTATCCTGGCGTGAAATCACAGCAAAAAAAGGGATTTAAGGCGTATACTGCGTGTCACGTGAAATGAAGGAAAACGAACGCGTCTGGTCAGCAGGAAGGTGTATGTCTCTAACCCGAAAACGGCGCAGTACTGGTAAAGTGACACTCGCCGATGTCGCACAGCTTGCCGGTGTGGGCACGATGACCGTGTCCCGTGCACTCCGCACGCCTGAACAGGTTTCCGATAAACTACGAGAAAAAATTGAAGCCGCGGTGCAGGAACTGGGTTATATGCCCAATCTTGCCGCCAGCGCGCTGGCCTCGGCCTCCTCATGGACCATAGCCATGGTGGTGCCTAACCTCTCCGAAGCAGGCTGCTCGGAGATGTTCGCCGGGCTACAGCAGGTGCTGCAGCCCGCCGGATATCAAATCATGCTGGCTGAATCCCAGCACCGCCTTGAGCAGGAAGAGAAGTTGCTGGAGACGCTGCTGGCGTCAAATATCGCCGCCGCTATCCTGCTCAGCGTTGAACATACCGACACCGTTCGTCACTGGCTGAAGAATGCCTCTATTCCGGTGATGGAGATGGGGGCCATGCGCGCCGACCCGATCGATATGAACATCGGGATTGATAACGTGGCGGCCATGTATGAACTCACGGAAATGGTCATTAAGCGCGGCTATCAGAATATTGGCCTGCTGTGCGCCAACCAGGAACAGTGGATTTTCCAGCAGCATCTGCAGGGCTGGTACAAAGCCATGCTGCGCCACCACATGTCGCCAAACCGGGTCATTAACGCGGCCATGTCGCCGAGTTTCTCGACCGGTGCGGCGCAACTGCCTGAATTCCTGCTGGCCTGGCCGGAGCTGGATGCGCTGGTGTGCGTTTCTGACGAACTGGCCTGCGGGGCGCTGTACGAATGCCAGCGCAGGCGCATCAAAGTACCGGACGATCTGGCGATAGTGGGTTTTGGAGATAGCGACGTCAGCCGGGTCTGTCAGCCGCCGCTGACCACCATGGCGGTACCGCATCGTAAGATTGGGATTGAAGCCGGAAAAGCGTTACTGGAGCGTCTGAATGGCGGAGACTGGCGCGACCAAAAACCCATCGCGTCCAGTCTGTGTCTGAGGGAGAGTTGCTAGCGCTTACTCGGCCTCTTCCTCTTTCTCGGATTTAGTCGATTCGTTATTGGCGTTACGGCTCATCCAGAGCGCCAGCGCTTTTAACGAATCCGGCGTAAACTCGTCGCAACGCGCGGTAATCTCTTCCGGCGTCATCCAGTTTACTTCGCTGACTTCTTCTTCCTGCAGGGCGAACGGGCCATGAGAAACGCAGCTGAACAGCCCGCCCCAGACGCGGCAATGTTCATCCTCAAAGTAGAACTGACCATGTTCGGCAAACGGCACACCGGCAATACCTAACTCTTCTTCCGCTTCACGACGCGCGGAATCCAGCAGCACCTCATCCGCCTGGACAACGCCGCCTGCAGTGGCATCCAGCATACCCGGGAGAAAATCTTTGGTGTCCGTGCGGCGCTGAACCAGAATTTTACCCATACCGTCATGGACAACGATATATGTCGCACGGTGACGCAAGCGCTCCGCACGCATTTGTTCGCGGCTGGCCTGCGCGATCACTTCATTCTCTTCGTTGACAATGTCAACCCACTCTGTACTTGCCAAATGACTCTGCTCCACCATCGGGAAACCTTCTCGTCTAAGCGCTCTGTCGGCGCGTTTGCAGTTGAGGTGTAACTTACGGATTAATCGTTACCTGCGCAATAACTTGCTGATCATTAAGTGCGATAACGCTCAGGGTATTACTCTCCAGCATGCCATAACTCGCAGGATATCCGCCTTTCGGTATGCTGACCGACCCCGGATTAAAGTGATAAGTATCACCGCGTTTTTCAGCAACCGGAATATGAGTATGACCGTAAACCAGGACATCGCCAGCCGCGAGCGCCGGGAGATTATCCGGGCCAAAAAGATGGCCATGCGTCAGAAACAGTCGGCTGTGTTCCAGCAGCACCTGCTGCCACGGCGCGGTGAGGGGAAAATGCAGCAGCATCTGGTCCACTTCGCTGTCGCAGTTGCCGCGAACGGCGATAATACGCGAGGCATACGCGTTCAGTTTTTCAGCCACCTGCGCAGGGGCGTAGCCTTCCGGCAGCGCATTGCGCGGGCCGTGATTAAGCACATCGCCCAGAATGATCAGCCACTGCGCGCCGCTTTGTGCAAACAGGGAGAGGACACGCTCGGTCGCGGGCAGCGATCCATGGATATCCGACGCAAACATCAGTTTCATCAGTCACTCCTCGGGAAAACAGACTGCCCCCATCATACCTGAAGCGTCAGGGCTTATCAGCCCGCATGCTTAGCGGAGAGTGCCACATAGCGCTGCACGGAGGCTCGCTGCCACTGAAACGCGGCATAATCGACCAGCAGCTGCGGTACCGCATCACCGTTGAGGATCAAACGGTTTAGCATTAACGCCAGATCGGCGTCAGCAATACACCACTCACCGAACAGGTTCGGGTTGCCATGAGCGAGCAGTAAGGTGGCGGTATCAATCAGTTTTTGGGCACTTTCCTGGCCTTCTGCGCTCAGGGCGGGCTTTTTTACCCCGGCAAACACGACATCCGTCGGGCGTTCCACGCGAATCGGCACCAGATCGCTGCGCAGCCACGCCTGAATCTGCCGCGCCCGGGCGCGCTTTTGCAGATCGTGAGGATAGATCCGCTCCCACTCTGGCGGCGAAAACCGATCTTCCAGATATTCATCGATCGCCGACGATTCGCTCAGGGCAAAACCCTCTATTTCCAGCACCGGCACGCGTCGGGTCAGGTCGTATCCCTGCCACTGCGGTTTAAGATGTTCACCACCGTCAAGATCAACGGTCTTCAGCGTAAAAGTGAGTCCTTTTTCGGCCAGCGCAACGTATACGCTCATGACATAGGGAGAAAAGAAATTCGCATCGGACCACAACGTGATTACGGGCTGGTTCATAACATCCTCATTGGCTGATCGGGTTTTGACTCAACATATAATCTCTTTGCCTCGCTGTCACTTGATGAAAACTCACGATTTACAACAACCACCTATACTCATTTGATATGGCACCACTCTTCGCATGGACAGGAGTTGAGAATGATCGACCTTTATTATGCCCCTACCCCAAACGGCCACAAGATCACCCTTTTTCTCGAGGAGGCCGAACTGGATTACAGGATCATTCGCGTGGATATCAGCAAAGGCGATCAGTTCAGCCCTCTCTTTCTGGCTATTTCGCCGAACAATAAAATTCCGGCCATTATTGATAACCAGCCGACGGACGGGGGCAGGCCGTTGAGCCTGTTTGAATCCGGTGAAATTCTGCTCTACCTGGCGGAGAAAACCGGCAAGCTGCTGAGCGGGGAGTTACGCGAGCGTCATCACACCCTGCAGTGGCTCTTCTGGCAAGCCAGCGGGCTGGGGCCCATGCTTGGGCAAAATCACCATTTTACCGCCTACGCCCCGCAGCCCATTCCTTATGCGATAGAGCGCTATCAGGTTGAAACTCAGCGGCTCTATGGCGTTCTGAACCGTCGGCTGGAGAAGACGCCGTGGCTCGGGGGCGATCATTACAGTATTGCCGACATCGCCTGCTGGCCGTGGGTGAATACGCATGAAAAACACCGGATTGACTTAGGCGCTTACCCGGCGGTAAACAACTGGTTCGAGCGCATACGTACCCGCCCGGCGACCGAACGCGCGATGCAAAAAATCCAGCAAATTTAACCCGGTATGAGGCTGGGTGCCTGTGAGCCTCTCATGTATGATGAGCGGGAAATACTGACACGGAGAAGACCTGCAATGTCACAGCCAGACGCCATTATTCGTATAAAAAATTTACGCTTGCGTACCTTCATCGGTATCAAAGAGGAAGAGATCGCCAACCGTCAGGATATTGTCATTAACGTGGTGATTCACTATCCCGCAGACAAAGCGCGGGCCAGTGAAGACATCAATGATGCGCTGAACTACCGCACCATCACCAAAAATATCATCCAGTACGTGGAGAATAACCGCTTCTCTCTGCTGGAAAAATTAACTCAGGATGTGCTCGATATCGCACGCGAACATCACTGGGTCACTTATGCTGAAGTTGAGATCGATAAACTTCACGCCCTGCGTTACGCCGACTCCGTCTCTATGACGCTAAGCTGGAAACGCCAGGCGTAAACCTGGAGGTTGTATGAAGATTTTGCTGACCGGCGGTACAGGCCTCATTGGTCGTCACCTTATTGCGCGTCTGCAGGCCTTGCATCACGACATTACCGTGGTCACGCGCAGCCCTGAGAAAGCACGCCAGGTGCTGGGTGCTGGTGTCGACATCTGGAAAAATCTCGCCGATCAGCAAAATCTCGACGGCTTCGACGCCGTCATTAACCTCGCGGGTGAACCCATCGCCGATAAGCGCTGGACGGAAGAGCAAAAACAGCTGTTGTGCAGCAGCCGGTGGAACATCACCGAAAAGCTGGTCGAGCTTATCCGCAACAGCCACACCCCGCCTTCGGTGCTGATTTCAGGCTCCGCTGTGGGCTACTACGGCGATCTCGGCGAGGTGGTGGTCACCGAGGAAGAGCCGCCCCATAACGAGTTCACCCATAAACTCTGCGCCCAGTGGGAGCGTATTGCCTGCGCGGCGCAGAGCGATCGGACCCGCGTCTGCCTGCTGCGGACCGGCGTTGTCCTGGCACCGAAAGGCGGCATTCTGGCGAAAATGCTTCCCCCTTTCCGGCTTGGACTTGGCGGGCCCATCGGTAATGGGCGTCAGTATCTGGCCTGGATCCATATCGACGATATGGTCAACGGTATTCTCTGGCTGCTGGATAACGATCTACGCGGGCCGTTTAACATGGTTGCGCCGTATCCGGTGCGTAATGAGCAGTTTGCCCATGCGCTGGGACATGCCCTGCACCGTCCGGCGATTTTGCGGGTGCCCGCTACGGTGATCCGCCTGATGATGGGTGAAGCCGCGGTGCTGGTATTAGGCGGGCAACGGGCGCTGCCCAAACGGCTGGAAGCGGCCGGGTTCGCGTTCCGCTGGTATGACCTTGAGGAAGCGCTGGGGGATGTGGTGCGGTGAATATGCTACAGTCGTACGCCATGTTCCGATGAAATGGCGTAACAATGGCAACTCTCACTACCCCCCGGCTTCATCTCACTCCCTTCAAACCCACTGACTGGGCCTTCTTTCGCTCGCTGCGCGAAGATCGCAGCATCATGCGCTATATGGCCGCCATCGCCCCGGAAAAAGAGACCCGACGCGTGTTTGCCGCGCGGCTTACGGCTGCACATGTTTTTGTGATCCGCTTTCGTAATGATGACACCCCCCTTGGCGACATCGGCCTGCAAATCAGCCCTGAGAATCATGATGAGGCCGATATCGGCTATACGGTCGTGCCTGCCGCACAGGGAAAAGGCATCGCCAGCGAGGCGCTGTGCGCGGTGTGTGAATACGCCTTTAACCAGACCGGCGTGAAGGCGATTAACGCCTACGTGCTGGCGGACAACGGCGGGTCGGTGCGGGTGCTGGAGAAAGCCGGATTTGTGCGTACCCAGGTGCTGGAAAAGGCGTATGAGATTGACGGCGTGCGCTATGACGACTGGGTGTATCGGCTGGAGTGCGGTGCGCTCTGAATGCCGGGCGGCACGGCGTTGCCCGGCCTACGGTTTTTGTAGGCCCGGTAAGCGAAGCGCCACCGGGCGATTGAGCTGCACCGCGGCCTGATGCCCTCACTCTGGCCCTCTCCCACAGGGAGAGGGAGAAAGGCAAAACCTACTTCAAAGAACCCTTCAGGAACTGCTGCAAACGCGGGCTTTGCGGGTTCGCCAGCACCTCATCCGGGTGCCCCTGCTCTTCAATTTTCCCCTGATGCAGGAAAATTACGTGGTTCGAGACGTTACGGGCGAAGCCCATCTCGTGCGTCACCACCACCATCGTTTTGCCCTCTTCGGCCAGCTTCTGCATGATGCGCAGCACTTCGCCAACGAGTTCCGGGTCCAGCGCTGAGGTCGGTTCGTCAAACAGCAGTACCTCAGGTTCCATTGCCAGGGCGCGGGCGATAGAGACACGCTGCTGCTGGCCGCCGGAGAGGTGCACCGGGTATTTCATCTGCTGGCGCTCGTCGATACCCACCTTTGCAAGGTATTTCACCGCCCGCTCGCGGGCTTCATGCTTGCTCAGGCCCAGCACCTGCACCGGCGCTTCCATGACGTTCTCCAGCACCGTCATATGGCTCCAGAGGTTAAAGTGCTGGAACACCATCGTCAGACGCGTACGCAGCAGGCGCAGCTGGTTCTTGTCGGCCACCTTTAGCTGGCCGTCTTTGTCACGCACCAGGTTAATATTCTGCCCGCTCACCACAATTGAGCCTTCGCTCGGCTTTTCGAGGAAGTTGATGCAGCGCAGGAAGGTACTTTTACCCGAGCCGGATGAGCCGATGATACTGATCACGTCGCCCGCATTCGCCTGCAGCGACACCCCTTTCAGCACTTCATGTTCGCCGTAGCGTTTGTGCAAATCAATTACGTTTAATTTGTTCTCAGCCATCATCTTTCTCAGTGCGTCGAAGAAGGTTTTATATGCTGCAACCAGCGTTTTTCAGCCTTACGGAACAGGCTAATCAATACATAAGAGATAATTAAATAGAGCACCGCCGCAATGCCAAACGCGGTAAACGGCTGATAGGTCGCGGAGTTAATATCACGCGCAATTTTGAGCAGGTCCGGTACCGTCGCGGTAAAGGCGAGCGCGGTGGAGTGCAGCATCAAAATCACTTCGTTACTGTATGCCGGTAACGCAATACGCAGCGCCGACGGCAGGATAATGCAACGGTAGAGTTTCACAGAAGAAAAACCGTACGCACGCGCCGCTTCAATTTCACCGTAAGGGACAGAGCGAATGGCCCCCGCAAAAATCTCGGTGGTATAGGCGCAAGTGTTGAGCGTCAACGCCAGTACCGTACAGTTCAGACCGCTACGGAAGAACGCATTCAGCATCTCTGTGCCTTTGACGATCTCAAGCGTGTACATCCCCGAATAGAAGACCAGCAGCTGCACGTAGAGCGGCGTACCGCGAAACACATAGGTAAACAGCCAGATTGGGAACTGGATAAATTTATTGTTCGACACGCGGCCAATGGCAAGAAACACCGCCAGAATGCCGCCCATCACCACCGAGGAGATCAACAGCCAGAGCGTGATCGCCACGCCGGTAAAGCGGTAGCCATCTGTCCACAGCAGCGATTTCCAGTATTCCTGAATAATCTCAATCACAGGTCAGCCCTCTTCACACCCACGGAATAGCGACGCTCAAGCAGAAGCAGCACCCCGTTGGAGACAGTCGTAAAGACCAGATAGATAACGCCACAGACCACCGCAAAGTAGAACGGCTCCCAGGTGCTTTTGCCTGCCAGCTGCGTGGCTTTCACCACGTCTTCCAGGCCCAGCAGCGAGACCAGCGCGGTGGCTTTGAGGATGACCTGCCAGTTATTACCGATGCCAGGCAGCGCATAGCGCATCATGGCGGGGAACATAATCCGACGAAACGTTTGTGAAGAGGTAAAACCAAATGCGGTTGCCGCCTCAATGTGACCTTTCGGCACGGCCATGTAAGCCCCGCGGAAAGTTTCAGTGAAGTAGGCACCGTAGATAAAACCGAGGGTAATAATACCGGCCACCATCGGGTCGATATCAATTTGTCCCATACCCATCGCGTCTGTTATGCCGTTAAGCGCAATCTGCAGACCGTAAAAGATCAGCAGCATCAGCACCAGATCGGGAACGCCGCGAATGAGTGTGGTATAGCCTTCAAAGATCAGCGCCAGCGGTTTGTTAGCCGAAAGCTTCGCCCCTGCGCCTGCCAGACCTATCAGCACCGCCAGCACCACGGAGCTGATAGCCAGCTCAAGGGTGACAAGCGCGCCCTGTAAAATAACGCCAGAAAATCCGTACAGCATACCGCGAGCCCTGTCGTATCGTGAGTGGTGGAACCGTGTCTTTTCCCCTCCCGCAGCGGGAGGGGCCGCACGTTATATGACGGGGCGATTAGCCGCCGTAAACATTAAAATCGAAGTATTTTTTCGCCAGTTTGTCGTACGTTCCGTCCGCGCGCATTTCAGCAAACGCCTTGTTCAGCGCTTCACGCAATTCGTTGTCTTCCTTGCGCAGGCCCATACCGGTCCCTACACCAAACAACTTCACATCCTTAATGGACGGGCCGCCAAACTTGTAATCTTTACCCACCGGCGTTTTCAGGAAGCCTTCGCTCGCGGCGACTTCATCCTGGAAAGCGGCATCAATTCGGCCTGCCGTCAGGTCAGCGTAGATATTTTCCTGGCCCTGATAGGAGACGATTTCAATCCCCTTCGGCGCCCAGTGCTCGTTGCCGTAGGTTTCCTGCGTGGTGCCCTGCAGTACGCCGACGCGTTTGCCTTTCAGGGATTCCAGCGTTGGCTGAATGTCGGAAGCTTTAGCCACCACCAGACGAGAATCGGCCGCGTAGAGTTTGTCGGTGAAGGCAATCTCCTGCTGGCGTTTTTCGGTAATGGAGAGCGAGGACATAATCACGTCGATTTTTTTCGCTTTCAGAGACGGGATCAGCGCATCCAGCGGGTTCTCAACGTACGTACACTGTGCTTTGATGCGTTTGCACAGCTCATTGGCCAGATCGATGTCAAAACCGACCAGTTCACCCTTTGAATTCTTTGATTCGAACGGTGCATAGGTTGGATCGGTACCAATCCGAATTTTCTGCGGAATGGCTGCGAATGCCGCGGTGGCGCTGGAAAAGGCCAGCACCAGAGATAATGACAACACGAGCTTTTTCATATTTATCCTCAACAAACTGTCTTCATACGGGATTTTTACGACGACGGGGTGGTGCTAATGTGCCATTAATCCCCTTAGTCAGGCAAAGATTAATGCCTTTCAGCCGGGAATTTTTGCATTTTAAATGCGTAAGTATGCACACAGCGATCCAATACAGTGCAACAAATGCACTGCATTGGGTCAATCCCACCCGTAACGCACCTTTGCGGTGCGTTATCGTCAGGTCTTAGTCACCGTAGACGTTGAAGTCGAAGTATTTCTTCGCCAGTTTGTCGTAAGTACCGTCTTTACGCAGCTCAGCAAAGGCTTTGTCGAAGGCGGCTTTCAGCTCGGTATCATCCTTACGCAGGCCAATACCGGTGCCGTCACCAAAGTATTTTTTGTCTTTCACAGACGGGCCTGCAAAGGCGAACTCTTTACCCGCAGGCTGTTTCAGGAAGCCTTCGCTTGCCGCGACTTCATCCTGGAATGCCGCATCCAGACGGCCTGCCGCCAGATCAGAGTAAATCAGATCCTGGTTCTGATAAGCCACCACGTCTACGCCTTTCTCACGCCAGTTAGCATTGGCATAGCCTTCCTGCGTCGACCCCTGCAGCACACCCACATGCTTGCCTTTCAGCGAGTCGATGGTGGGCTGAATCGGGGAACCCTTTGGCGCAATCAGGCGAGAATCCGCGGCGTAGAGCTTGTCTGAGAAGGCAATCTCCTGCTGACGTTTTTCGGTGATGGAGAGAGAAGAGATAATGGCGTCGATTTTCTTGGCTTTCAGCGACGGGATTAACGCGTCAAAGTCGCTGCCCACCCATGTGCATTTCACCGCAATGCGTTTGCACATTTCATTACCCAGATCGATATCAAACCCCACGAAATCGCCTTTCGCATCCTTGGAAGAGAATGGCGCGTAGGTTGCGTCTGTACCGATACGAACTGTCTGTGGAAGCGCTGCGTAGCTACCTGCTGCCGCACTTAACCCCACCAGCAAAGACAGAGCCAGAACCGTCTTCTTCATACATTTACCCTCAAGTACCGTGATTTTATTATGTATTGTGTTGTGTGTTGTGTTGCAGGCTTCATCTTGCAGGTCTTATGCCACATTGCCGTCTGGTTAAAACTTCGACGTTAAATATGTTAATAAAACGTTGCGATACTGCCTTAATGGTGAAAGATAGCAGGTCTGCCGAACGAACCGGAGAGAGAAAAAGGGAAAAAACGAATTAAATGTCGAGGATATGATCGCCGTTGCATAATTGCCCTGAAACAGGGCAACGTCTTTTTTCATGCACACTGTTTGTGCACAAATTCAGGCTCCCTGCCAGCGGGTGAAGAGATCGGCCGGCAGGTCAATGTCGAACTGATCGAGCACGCGGTTAACGGTCTGGTTAATCACGTCATCCAGCGAGGTCGGGCGATGATAAAACGCCGGGACCGGGGGCATGATCACCGCGCCGAGTTCGGCGGCCTGGGTCATTAAACGCAAATGGCCCAGGTGCAGCGGCGTTTCCCGCACGCAGAGCACCAGAGGACGACGCTCCTTCAGCACCACATCCGCCGCGCGGGTGACCAGGGTGTCGGTATAGCTGTGCACAATGCCGGAGAGGGTTTTAATCGAACAGGGAAGGATAACCATGCCAGCCGTTTTAAACGAGCCGGAAGAGATACTGGCAGCGATATCCCGGGCATCGTGAACGACATCCGCCAGAGCCTGCACATCGCGCAGGGAGAGATCGGTCTCCAGAGAGAGGGTCTGTCGCGCCGCCTGGCTCATGACCAGATGGGTCTCGACGTCCGCCACGTCACGCAGAACCTGTAACAGACGTACGCCGTAAATCGCGCCACTGGCGCCGCTGAGCCCAACAATGAGTCGTTTCATGATTTTCGCCCTTACTGATTTCAGGGCAGACTGTGCAGGATTTTGCGGGGAGTTGCAAGTGAGGGCGAACGCCCTCACCTGCCGAAGATCACCCTTCGTTGTGCATCTCTAAACTTTCGAGATCGTTTTGCAGCTGAACGGCTTTTGCGTCGTCATTGCGCAGCGAATCCAGATAGTCGAGGTACTGCTGGTCAACGTCTTTGGTGACATATACCCCGTTGAACACGGAGCATTCAAACTGCTGAATATCCGGGTTCTCGGCGCGCACCGCGTCGATGAGATCGTTCAGATCCTGGAAAATCAGGCCATCGGCACCGATGATCTGGCGAATTTCATCCACTTCGCGACCGTGAGCAATCAGCTCGTTGGCGGTTGGCATATCGATCCCGTACACGTTCGGGAAACGAATCTCTGGAGCCGCAGAAGCCAGGTAGACTTTCTTCGCCCCGGCTTCGCGCGCCATCTCGATAATCTGCTCTGAGGTGGTGCCGCGGACGATGGAGTCATCCACCAGTAGCACGTTCTTGTCGCGGAACTCCGCGCGGTTGGCGTTCAGCTTGCGGCGCACGGATTTACGGCGCAGCTGCTGGCCAGGCATGATAAAGGTACGGCCAACGTAGCGGTTCTTCACGAAGCCCTGACGGTATGGCTTATCGAGAATACGGGCGATTTCCAGCGCGATATCGCAGGAGGTTTCCGGGATAGGAATCACGACGTCGATATCGAGATCGTCCCACTCGCGGGCAATCTTCTCGCCAAGCTTGGTACCCATGTTCACGCGCGCGCTGTAGACGGAAATCTTGTCGATGAAGGAGTCCGGGCGGGCGAAGTAAACGTATTCAAACAGGCACGGGTTGCTGACCGGGTTATCGGCACACTGGCGGGTAAACAGCTGGCCTTTCTCGGTGATGTACACCGCTTCGCCCGGCGCCACGTCACGCAGGAACTCAAAGCCCAGGGTGTCCAGCGCCACGCTCTCAGAGGCAACCATATATTCGGTACGACCATCGCCGAGGTCGCGCTTGCCGAGCACCAGCGGACGAATGCCGTTTGGATCGCGGAAGGCCACCATACCGTGACCGATGATCATCGCTACACAGGCGTAAGCACCGCGGATCTGGCGATTTGTCGCGGCAATCGCAGCAAAGATGTTGTCTGCTTCCAGCGGATAGTGGCGGAAGTTATCCAGCTCGCTGGCGAACACATTGAGCAGGATTTCAGAATCAGAGGTGGTGTTAATGTGGCGACGTTTCTCTTCGAACAGCTTTTTACGCAACTCGTGTGCGTTGGTCAGGTTACCGTTATGCGCCAGGGTAATGCCATACGGTGAGTTGACGTAGAAAGGCTGAGCCTCAGAGGCGCTGGAACTGCCAGCAGTAGGATAACGAACGTGACCGATCCCCATATTACCTTGCAGACGCTGCATATGGCGGGCTTCAAACACATCATTTACCAGGCCATTCGCCTTGCGTAAACGGAAGCAGTTGTTTGCATCAATGGTGATGATACCCGCAGCATCCTGCCCACGGTGCTGAAGCACCGTTAACGCGTCATAAATCGACTGGTTTACCGGCATGAAACCGGCGATACCGACAATACCGCACATTCGTCTTTTCCTCGTTAAGCCACATCTCAGAACGGATTACGCTCTGGGCAAAAAACTCGACGAGCTTTGCAGATAGTCAAAGAACCATCTGATGATGAAGCTGAACTCCGGAATGAGCTGCGATTTCTGCCAGTCTTCACTTTTGGAGAACCCGGTGAAGGTATCCAGGAAGAACAGGATCGCGGCCACAATCAGCACGCCTCGTAATGCCCCGAAACAGATCCCGAGTACCCTGTCCGTTCCTGACAGACCGGTTTTCTCGACCAGCTGACCTATCACATAATTCACGATAGCGCCGACAATCAGCGTCGCGATAAACAGCACCGCGATGGCGATTCCATTTCGGACCAGTTCATCTTCAAAGCCCGTGAACCAGACAGACAGGTAAGTGTAGTAATGACTGGCGACAAAGAAAGCACAACCCCAGGTCACCAGCGATAACGCTTCACGAACAAAGCCACGGATCAGGCTAACCAGACAGGAAAAACCAATCACCGCAATGATGGCGTAATCAATCCAGACCATATATGTCCCACGATTTAACGCCCTGTCATCCAGTTCGGGGCGAATTCTAACAGAAAAAGAAAACGTTTGCGTAGGGATTTCCTTCCCGCGCGTAAATAAAAAAGGCGCTGAAAAAATGTTCAACGCCGTGGCTTATCGCCTCTCTCTTTAAGGAGCAGGTCGTACTTAGTTCGCGCTGTAGCTCATCACGACGCCGCTCAGACCGGAGATCTGCTTCAGCTCGCCGAGCGAACCTTTCAGTTTGTCTTTAGACGCTTCTGGCCCCACGAGGATACGGGTAATTTTACCCTGCACCGGCGTGGAAGGTGAAGTATAAACACGGTATCCCGCACTGCGCAGTTTACCCACCACCTCATTGACCTTGTCCGCATTTTTCAGCGCGCCAAGCTGCACAACGTAAGCTTTACCCGTTGGGGCCGCCGCGTCCTGCTGAGCCGGTTTTGCTGGCGGAGGCGTCTCTGACGCCGCGGCAAGCTGTTCTGCCGTTTTATCCCGCTGCGGTTTCGGCTGTGGTTTATCGACCGGCTTCGGTTTTTCAACCGGTTTAGGCTGCTCTACCGGCACAGGATCGATATCGTTGTTGCTCGCGGCCGCCAGACGAGACGGATCGAGTGACGGTGCTGCGGCATCGCCCGCCCGTACCTCTTCCGCCGCACCTTCCGGTGGCTGAGCGGGAAGCGCCTGCGTTGCCGCGGGCAGCATATCCGGCTCATCCCGGTCGCCCGGTTTAGGGACCAGCGGAATAGCGGCAAACTCATCCTGGTAATGCTTTTTCTGCCCGTCGAGCAACCCCGGAAGAATAATCACCCCGAGCGCGACCAGCACAATGGTTCCTGTTAAACGGTTCTGAAACTTACTCGCCACCGGTTCTCCCCGCGTCCATCACTTCCATGACATGTGCCACCGTGTGGAATGAACCACACACCAGCACGGTATCTTCTGGTTTAGCATCAGCCATCGCGGCATGCCAGGCCTGCGCCACGCTAGTGTAGATTGCGCCTTTGCCGAGATGTTCCATCAGTTGCTCAGCCGTCGCGCCGCGTGGCCCCTCCAGAGGAGCACAATACCAGCTATCGACCACACTCTCCATGCAGGCCAGCGTCCCGCCGATATCTTTATCATGAAGCATACCGATAACCGCCAGCACGCGCCCGGTTTTTGGTAACGATTTGAGACGTCCCGCGAGATACGCCGCCGCATGCGGGTTGTGCGCCACATCCAGAATCAGGCGTGGTGACTCGCTGACAATCTGGAACCGCCCGGGCAGAATCGCCTGCTGTATACCGTCGCGGATCGCCTGCTCGCTCACCGCCAGCCCGCTGGCGCGAAGTGCTGCCAGAGCCGTTGCCGCGTTCGGCTGCGGCACCTGCGGCAGTGGCAGGTGCTCAAGCGTGCCCTGTGCATCGCTAAAGCGCCAGCCGTTGTCCTGAACTTCATACTGCCAGTCCACGCCGCGGCGCAGCAGACGCGCGCCCTTCTCGTTTGCGACATCCGCAATGGTGTGCGGCATATCCGGCTCGCCGACAACCGCCGGCTTATTCGCCCGGAAAATGCCGGCCTTCTCGCGGCCAATGCTTTCACGATCCGGCCCCAGCCAGTCGACATGGTCCAGCGCAATGCTGGTGACCACCGCCACATCCGCATCGACCATATTGGTGGCATCAAGACGTCCGCCGAGGCCGACCTCCAGGATTACCACATCCAGTTGTGCCTGTTTGAACAGCCACAGCGCCGACAGGGTGCCGTATTCAAAATAGGTTAATGAAATCTCACCGCGTGCGGCTTCAATTTCCGCGAACGACGCGGTATGCGCCGATTCCGGCAGTTCGCTGTTCTGCACGCGAACGCGCTCGGTGTAGCGTACCAGGTGTGGAGAGCTGTAAACACCAACCCTGTAACCCGCAGCCATCAGAACAGATTCCAGCGTACGGCAGGTGGTGCCTTTGCCGTTGGTGCCTGCGACGGTGAATACGAAAGGCGCCGGTTTTAGCACATCAAGTCGCGCAGCAACCTGGCTTACGCGCTCAAGGCCCATATCGATGGTTTTACTGTGCAGGTTTTCCAGATAAGAAAGCCACGCGGCCAGGGGCGACGTGGCTTGGGGAATGCTTTTATTTTCCATAATGCCCGGTTGTCATTAACAGATTAGAAAGCAAAAGGGCAGCGCCAGCTGGCCCTGCCCTTTTCAGTTATCAGGCCTCGGGTTCCTGATCCGGTACCACCACGCCTTCGCGCGGCTCATCCGGGTTCGGCGCTGGCAGATTCATCAGCTTCGCCAGGATGCGCGCCAGCTTCAGGCGCATTTCCGGACGGCGGACGATCATGTCGATGGCACCTTTCTCGATGAGGAACTCACTGCGCTGGAAGCCAGGCGGCAGTTTTTCACGAACGGTCTGTTCGATAACGCGAGGACCCGCAAAGCCGATCAGCGCTTTTGGCTCAGCGATGTTCAGATCGCCCAGCATCGCGAAGCTTGCAGAAACGCCGCCCATGGTTGGGTCGGTCAGCACGGAGATATACGGCAGACCGCGCTCCTGCATTTTCGCCAGCGCAGCTGAGGTTTTCGCCATCTGCATCAGAGACATCAGGGCTTCCTGCATACGCGCCCCTCCGGAGGCAGAGAAGCAGATCAGCGGACAGTTATCTTCCAGCGCTTGCTCAACGGCACGCACAAAGCGCGCACCAACCACGGAGCCCATTGAGCCGCCCATAAAGGAGAACTCAAACGCAGCGGCAACAACCGGCATCTCATGCAAGGTGCCTTTCATCACCACCAGCGCGTCTTTCTCGCCGGTCTCTTTCTGTGCAGAGGCCAGACGATCTTTATATTTTTTGGAGTCGCGGAACTTCAGCACGTCTTTTGGCTCAAGCTCGCTGCCCAGTTCTACCAGAGAACCTTCGTCCAGCAGGCTATGCAGGCGGTTGCGCGCCGACATACGCATATGGTGGTCACACTTCGGACACACCTCAAGGTTGCGTTCCAGCTCTGCGCGATACAGAACCTGGCCGCAGCTATCACACTTCGTCCATACCCCTTCAGGAATGCTCGCTTTGCGCGTTGGGGTAATGTTGCTTTTAATTCGTTCAATCCAGCTCATTGATAACCTTTCTGCCTGAACCTGGTCGTATGCCAGTTTTGCTATAAGAGGCGAATAATGCCATTTTTGCCTCCAACAGACCATGAATGTTGCACATTAAAACATAACAGCCCGAAACTTTGGATAAAAAAGTGGTCGAACCGCCAGTGTGCATTTACTTCGCTTGTTTTGCCGCCGCACGTTTGTGACGAATAATTTCGATAACGCCCGGCAGGACGGAAAGCACAATAATCGCTACAATCAGTAACTTAAGATTTTCCTGAACCACCGGGAGATCGCCAAACAGATAGCCTGCATAGGTAAACAGCAGTACCCACAGCAGCGCGCCCACCACGTTATAAGCCGCAAAATGACGATAGGACATATGCCCCATTCCCGCCACAAACGGTGCGAATGTACGCACAATAGGCACGAAACGCGCAAGGATAATGGTTTTTCCACCATGGCGTTCATAAAACGCATGGGTTTTGTCCAGATAGCTGCGACGGAAAATTTTCGAATCCGGATTGCTGAACAGCCGCTCACCGAACACGCGACCAATGGTGTAGTTGACCGCGTCACCGACAATCGCGGCAATCACCATCAGTATCACCATAAGGTGCACGTTCAGATCGTTGGTGGGTAACGCCGACAATGCCCCGGCGACAAACAGCAGTGAATCGCCTGGCAGGAAGGGGGTAACGACCAGACCGGTTTCACAAAACAGAATGAGGAACAGAATGGCATAAACCCAGACGCCATACTGCGCGACCAGCTCTGCCAGGTGAACATCAATATGCAGGATGAAATCAATCAAAAAACGAATTACGTCCATATTGTCTAAGCCTTAATTGCACCTTTGTTTAGTCCGCTAAAAAGAGCGGCCCCATTGGCGGTTTCGGCAGGTCAAATCGATCCGGATAGTCTACTGAGACCAGATACAACCCTTCCGCTTTCGCCGTGGCTGCCGCAAGCGTTCTGTCCTTCGCTGCCAGCAGGTCTGCAATCCAGCTCTCCGGCTGGTGTCCGGCACCCACTTCCATCAGGCTGCCCACAATATTCCGCACCATATGATGTACAAAGGCATTGGCTTTGATATCCACCACCACATACGCGCCAAAACGGCTGACGTTTATGTGCATGACGTTACGCCACGGCGTGCGGGACTGACACTGCACCGCACGAAATGAGGTAAAGTCATTTTCACCAATCAGACACTGCGCCGCACGATGCATGCGTTCCGCATCGAGCGGTTCATAAAAATGCGTCACGCCCTGGCTTAACACCGCCGGACGCAGGCGCTGGTTGTAGATGACATAACGGTAACGACGCGCCGTGGCGCTGAAGCGCGCATGAAAATCATCCGGTACAGCTTTCACCCAGCGCACAGCAATGTCACCAGGTAAATTCGCATTTACACCCAGCGTCCAGGCGGCATCTTTACGCACCGCGGTGGTTTCAAAGTGCACCACCTGCCCCGTCCCGTGGACACCGGCGTCAGTGCGCCCCGCGCACAGGACGTTGATCGGCTCGTTTGCCACCTGAGAAAGCGCTTTCTCCAGCTTTTCCTGGACGCTACGCACCTCATTCTGACGCTGCCAGCCATAATATTTACTGCCGTCGTACTCGATACCGAGGGCAATTTTATGAACCGGCTTTTGATCCACTGCGGACATCAGTACAGGTACTCCTGCACCAGTTTTTCAGCGATCTTCACCGCCATCAGCGCGCCGCCAAAGCGGACGTTATCGGCAACAGACCAGAACTGAACCTGCTCCGGCATACCGTAATCGTTACGCACGCAGCCGACAGAGAGGTGCGCGCTTCCGGTAGCGTCACCCACCTGGGTCGGGAACTCGCGCTCTTCGGAAAGCACAATATCTTCACCGCGGCCAAATGCATCACGCGCCTCTTCCGCCGCCAGCGGGCGTAGCGCCTCAAAACTCACCATCTGCGCGTGACCGTAAAAGACCGGGGACTGCACAACGTTTGCGGAGATCATCAGGCCATCGTCCTGCAGAATTTTACGCGCTTCGTCCACGATACGGCGCTCTTCGCGCACGGAGCCCTGATTATCTGGCAGCATCGGCAGCATGTTGAACGCCAGCTGGCGACCAAAGAAATCATCTTCGTCAATCGGGATGCCGTTCAGCAGCTTCGCGCTCTGCCCTGCCAGCGCATCGACGGCCTTTTTGCCGTTCGCGGACACGGAAAGCAGGCTGGTGACGGCAATGCGCGACAGGCCACCGTCGTCGATCAGCGGTTTCAGGGCCGTCAGCAGCTGACTGGTCAGGCTGTCAGGTACCGCGATGATGTTGCGGTTACGGTAGTCGGCCAGCACGAACGGGTTCACGTCCGGCACCACCAACGGCACGTCCGGCTCCAGAGCGAACAGGCCGCTCAGGTCGATCACCAGGCAGCCGGCGTTGGTCGCCTCTTCAATGTACGCCGCCGTGGCTTCAGCGCCCGCGGCGAAAAACGCCAGCTGCGCCTGCGTCCAGTCGAACGCGGCGGCATCCTGGACCATGACGGATTTACTGTTAAAACGCAGATGCTCACCCGCGCTGTCGGTACGCGCCAGCGCATAGATATCGCCCACCGGGAACTGACGCTCAGCAAGGGTTTCGAGCAGGGCTTCGCCCACGGCACCCGTGGCACCTAAAATGGCAATATTCCAGCCTTCAGACATGGTGGTTTACTCCAGAAATAAAAAAGCGTCCCTGTCGGAGTATCCGACAGGGAGCATTAAGAAGACATTAATGCGCCGGGTGATGAACGGCGTTAAAACCCAGCTTGTGCAGCAGCGTCGCCGCCGGGGCGTCATCGCACATCACATACAGGGAAGACCACTCGCGGCGCTCAACGTAGTGCTTGCGCAGCTTATCAAACTCACCCGGGATCCCCGCCACTTTACGCAGCAGCGCATCATCGCGGCGCACATCATACACCAAATGCACCAGCCTTTTCAGCGTTGCCTGATCGAGCGGACCGTGCAGGGTAATACGGCCAAATTCAGGTGCGGGGAGTAAGGTATCCAGCGCCACCTGCTGCGGGTGGCCAATAAAGGCGCTGTAGGCCTCGAAGACCTGCGTCGTACCGCGCGCTTTCCCCTCAAGCGTATAACCCGCGATATGTGCGGTCGCAACGTCCACCCTGTTCAGCAGCGCAACGTTGAGTTCCGGCTCTGGTTCCCAGACGTCCAGCACCACGCTGAGATCCTGTCCCGCTTCCAGACATTTCAGCAGCGCGGCGTTATCCACCACCGGACCACGGCAGGCATTTATCAGAATAGTGCCAGCCTTCAGACGGCGGATCAGCGCCTCGTCAGCCATATGCAAAGTCTTATACGGCCCCTCTTTAAACAGCGGTGTGTGGAACGTCAGGACATCGCACTGTTCAACCAGCTCATCCAGCGAGCGGAAATCCCCCTCCTCGCCGTTGTCTTTGCGCGGCGGATCGCACAGCAGCGTGCGGATCCCTAACGCTTCCAGACGCTTTTGCAGGCGTCCGCCAACGTTGCCCACGCCGACAATCCCCACCGTGCGGTCTTTAAGCGCAAAACCGTCGCGCTCGGCCAGCATCAGCAGCGAGGAGAAAACATATTCCACGACGGCAATGGCGTTACAGCCCGGCGCGGCGGAAAAACCGATCCCGGCCTGCGCAAGCCATTTATCATCCACATGATCGGTCCCTGCCGTTGCGGTCCCGACGAACTTGATCCCTTTACCGGCGAGCAGTGCCTCATTTACTTTGGTCACCGAGCGCACCATCAGCGCGTCTGCGTCATCCAGTTCGTTGACCGGGATCGGACGACCAGGGACAGCCTTCACGTTACCCAGGCGGCTAAACAGCTCACGGGCATAAGGCATATTTTCATCAACGAGGATTTTCACGTCTGAGTACCTGTTTGAGAGGAAGAAAACCTGCCAAGTGTGCCATAATCTGGCCGCCAGGCATATACGTATGCCAGGTTTACGCTGAGTTTTGACTTTAAGGATTTTTGACGATGCAGCCCATTTCAGGTACGCCGCCGCGCCCTCCGGGTGAAGGCCCTGTCACGCAAAACGTTGCCGGTGAACAACCGCTATCCACGCAACAGCGCACCGTGCTGGAGCGCCTGATCACGCGCCTGATTGCGCTGACTTCGCAGCAAAATGCGGAAGTCTGGGCCGGGGTAAAGCATGACCTGGGTATGAGAAACGACGCGCCGCTCCAGTCGCGCCACTTCCCTGCCGCTGAGCAAAACCTGAACCAGCGTATTACCACCGCGCAGCAGAACCACACCACGCGCCAGATTGTCGCGCAGCTGACGGAGCTGTTGGGCCAGGGGAATAACCGCCAGGCGGTAAGTGATTTTATTCGCCAGCAGTATGGTCAGACCGCTCTGGGTCAGCTGACGCCGGAGCAGCTTAAAACGGTGCTGACGCTGCTGCAGAACAATGAACTCTCTATTCCACAGCCTCAGGTGCGTCCGTCGACCGAACGCTCGCTGCTGCCTGCCGAGCACAACACGCTTAAGCAGATGGTGACCAAGCTTGCCGCGGCCACCGGCGAACCGACGAAGCTTATCTGGCAATCCATGCTGGAGTTGTCCGGCGTGAAGGCGGGCGAGCTGATCCCCGCAAAACAGTTTACCCATCTGGTAACCTGGCTGCAGGCGCGCCAGACGCTCAGCACCCAGAGCGCCCCTACCCTGCATACCGTTCAGGCTGCGCTTAAACAGCCGCTGGAACCGCATGAGTTTGAGATGATTCGGGACTATGCCCAGCAAAACTGGCAGGCCACCCCGCAAACGGTTCTGACCACCGCGCAGGTGCAGGATGTGCTCAATCAGATCTTCGTTCGCCGCGCCGAGCGCGAAGGCGGCGTACCGGAGGTGAGAGATATTCAGCCGATCTACAGCCCGCTGTTTGCGCCGGTTGTGGAGACGTTCAGAACCCTCTCTGCGCGTCCGGGATTGCTGTTTATTGCGTTACTGATTGCACTGGCGATTTTCTGGCTGGTTGCCTGAGGATTTGCCCGGTGGCGCTACGCTTACCGGGCCTACAACGCCCCGAACCGTAGGCCGGGTAAGGCGCAGCCGCCACCCGGCAACAACGGCTCACGTTCTACGAAACGCCACCAGCGTCACCACAATCCCCACCACTGCGGAAACCGCACCGGCCAGGAAGACGGACGGATAGCCAAACGACGTCGCTAACAGCCCGGCCAGCGGCCCGGTTACGCCGTATGAGATATCCTGAAACGCCGCATAACCGCCGAGCGCCGTACCGCGCACCTGCGGGGCCACGCGCTTCACCACTTCCACACCAAGTGCCGGGAAAATCAGAGAACAGCCGCAGCCGGTCAGCGCCGCGCCAAGCAGCGCAACGGATGCCACGGGTGCATTCCACAACAGCAGAAGACCGATAGTTTCAATGACCAGCGACGCCACCGCCACCTTCACACCGCCAAAGCGATCCGGCATCCAGCCGAAGAATACGCGCATCAGCACAAACGCACCGCCAAACGCGGTGAGCGTAAAGCCGGCCATCGCCCAGCCACGGCTCATAAAATAGAGCGAGACGAAAGTACCAATTACCGCAAAGCCCACGCCCTGCAGCGCCAGGCCAAGACCCGGCTGCCAGATTTGGCCGACCACGCTCCACAGGGAAGGACGCTCACCTTTGTGCGCGGGCACTTTACGCACCGAGCCGTTAAAGGCCCACGCCAGCAGCGGCAGCAGCATGGTGGTGGCCGCAAGCGTCGCAAACCCAAACTGGCTATTGATGAGCAGCCCAAGCGGCGCACCGGCGGCCAGGGCGCCATAGATAGCCATGCCGTTCCAGGACATCACCTTGCCGGAACGGGCGGGCCCCACCAGCCCCATTCCCCAGGTCAGGGTGCCGGTCAGCAACTGGCTTTCACCAAAACCGAGGATTAAACGGCCCAGCACCAGCAGAGCAAATTTATACGCCGCGTCTACCGGCAGGAGCGCGGCCAGTAGCCATGCGCCGCCCGCCAGCCCGCAGGCAAACATTCCCTGGAGCGCTGAACGTTTCGCACCGTGCTGATCCGCCAGTCGCCCGGCGTAGCCGCGGGTTAATACCGTGGCTAAAAACTGAATGCCTACAGCGATGCCAACCATGGTGTTGCCATACCCGAGCTCCTGATGAACGAACAGCGGGATCACCGGCAGCGGCAGGCCAACGGTCATATAGGTCAGGAATACCGCAAAAGCGATACGGAACAGCGAGACATTCGCTGAAGAGGTTGTTTCTGTTTGAGTGACTGCAGTCATGCTTTACTCCGAAATGAAGAGTAAGGCGGGGAAATGCCACGCCCCCTCTACCTGTTTACCAGGATTAAGGTGCGTTGGTTGACGTTAAACGCTTACGCATTATCGTGAGGATAATGTTGAGGTGTGAAGTTTGCCTGTGCAATCAGCCGCTTGTCAATGCATAAAAAAAGGGAGCCTTATGGCTCCCCTTTCGAATCAAACATAAAACTTATGCTTTGTACTTACGCATCACCAGCGTGGCGTTAGTACCACCAAAACCGAAGCTGTTGGACATGACAGTGGTCAGTGTCGCTTCCGTTGGTTTGGTCACGATGTTCAGGCCAGCCGCCTGCTCATCCATCTCTTCAATGTTGATGCTTGGAGCAATAAAGCCATTTTCCAGCATCAGCAGAGAGTAGATCGCTTCCTGCACGCCCGCCGCACCCAGAGAGTGACCGGTCATGGCTTTGGTCGCGGAGATCGCCGGGCTGTTGTCGCCGAACACTTCGCGGATCGCACCCAACTCTTTCACGTCGCCTACAGGCGTAGAGGTACCGTGGGAGTTCAGGTAGTCGATTGGGGTATCAACGCCGTGCATCGCCATCTTCATGCAACGTACCGCGCCTTCGCCGGATGGCGCAACCATGTCGGCGCCGTCAGATGTAGCACCGTAACCCACGATCTCAGCGTAGATGTGCGCGCCACGTGCCAGCGCGTGCTCCAGCTCTTCAACCACAACCATACCGCCGCCGCCTGCGATAACGAAACCGTCACGGTGTGCGTCATAGGTACGGGAGGCTTTATCTGGCGTTTCGTTGTATTTGGTGGACAGTGCGCCCATGGCGTCGAATTCACAGGCCATTTCCCAGCCCAGCTCCTCGCCGCCGCCAGCAAATACGATGTCCTGTTTACCCAGCTGGATCTGCTCAACCGCATTACCGATGCAGTGCGCGGAAGTCGCACACGCGGAGCTGATGGAGTAGTTCACACCGTGAATTTTGAACGGGGTCGCCAGGCACGCGGAAACCGCAGAACCCATGGCTTTCGTCACCACGTACGGACCTACCGCTTTCAGACCACGCGGGCTACGCATTGCGTCAGCACCGAATACCTGCGCTTTTGAGGAGCCGCCGGAGCCGGCGATCAGACCCACGCGCGGGTTGTTCTGATAAACCTCTTCACTCAGGCCGGAATCTTTGATCGCTTCCTGCATGGAGAGATAAGCATAAATAGAGGCATCGTTCATGAAACGAACCACTTTGCGGTCAATCAAACCGGTGGTGTCCAGTTTGACGTTACCCCATACGTGGCTACGCATACCTGAATCTTTAAACTCTTCAGAGAAAGTGATCCCGGAGCGTCCTTCACGCAGAGATGCCAGGACTTCCTGCTGGTTATTACCGATGCTGGAAACAATGCCCAGGCCAGTAATCACTGCACGTTTCATTCAATACCTCTGTAAATCGCACTATAGTAAGTTTCGAGTCGCACAATAGCGTACACTTGTACGCCGAACAAGTCCGATCAGACATTTTCTGCGGAAATTTGCACCGATGGACTCACATCGTTAAGATCGTGCCACTGCCTGTCAGACGAGTAACTTACGTGAAACAAAACGCTATACAACCCGCCAACCTCGAATTCAACGCTGAGGGTACACCTGTTTCCCGAGATTTTGATGACGTCTATTTTTCTAATGATAACGGACTGGAAGAAACCCGTTATGTTTTCCTCGACGGAAACCAGCTCAATACCCGCTTCCCGGCCCATCCGCGGAGCCTGTTTGTGGTGGCGGAGAGCGGGTTCGGCACCGGGCTGAATTTTTTAACCCTCTGGCAGGCGTTCGATCGGTTTCACGCTGCACATCCTGAGGCTACGCTACAAAGATTACATTTCATCAGTTTTGAAAAATTCCCGCTCACCGCGCACGACCTGCGTCTTGCCCATCAGCGCTGGCCGGAGCTTGCAACCTGGGCAGAGCAGCTTCAGGCGCAGTGGCCGCCCCACATCGGCGGCTGCCATCGCCTGATCCTGGATGGTGGACGCGTCACGCTGGACCTCTGGCTGGGCGACATCAACGATCTGACCGACAAGCTTGATGATTCGATGAATCAGAAGGTGGACGCATGGTTCCTTGACGGTTTTGCTCCCGCCAAAAACCCGGATATGTGGAGCCAGCATCTGTTTAACGCGATGGCGCGACTGGCGCGCCCTGGCGCGACGCTCGCCACCTTCACCTCGGCAGGCTTTGTCCGCCGCGGGTTGCAGGAGGCAGGCTTTACCATGCAGAAGACCAAAGGTTTCGGCCGCAAGCGCGACATGCTGGTCGGCAGAATGGAGCACTCGTTGGATATCCCGGCCAGCACGCCCTGGTTTGCACGCCGTGCCAGCGCATCCCGTGAGGTTGCCATCATTGGCGGGGGGATTGCCAGTGCCCTGCTCTCGCTCGCGCTTATCCACCGTGACTGGAAGGTCACGCTCTACTGTGCTGACGACGCGCCTGCAAACGGCGCCTCCGGCAACCGCCAGGGCGCGCTCTATCCACTTTTAATCGCGCATGACCCGGCGTTGTTCCAGTTTTTCCCGGCGGCGTTTACCTTCGCCCGTCGCCTGTATGACGCCCTTCCGGTGGCATTCGACCACGACTGGTGCGGCGTCACGCAGCTCGCCTGGGATGAGAAGAGCCAGCAAAAAATCACCCAAATGCTGTCGCTGGGCCTGCCTGACGAGATTGCCCGCCCGGTGAGCGCACCGCAGGTGGCAGAAAGCGCTGGCGTAGAGACGCACTGCGGCGGCATTCAGTACCCCCTCGGCGGCTGGCTGTGCCCGGCAGAACTGACCACCGCGGTCATTGCCCTGGCGCAGTCGCGCGGACTGACGGTGCACTATGCCCACAACGTGGAATCACTCAGCCGGACAGAACAGTGGGATCTGCATTTTGCCGATGGCAACACGGCGCACCATGCCAGCGTCGTTCTCGCCAACGGGCACCACATCAGCCAGTTTATCCAGACAGAGACATTGCCGGTGTATCCGGTCGGCGGTCAGGTGAGCCATATTCCTTCGACGCCTGAACTGGGCAAACTGCGCCAGGTGCTGTGCTATGACGGCTACCTGACGCCGCAGAATCCGTCTAACGGTCACCACTGTATCGGGGCCAGCTATCATCGCGGCGAAACGGATATGCGCTACAGTGAGGCGGATCAGGCGCAAAACCGTCAGCGCCTGGTTGACTGTTTCCCGGGTGCAGCGTGGGCGAAAGCGGTTGACGTCAGTGCCGGAGATGCGCGCTGCGGCGTGCGCTGTGCCACCCGCGATCATCTGCCGATGGCGGGAAACGTGCCGGACTACGACGCCACGCTTGCGGTCTATTCGGATCTGGCTGAACATCAGGAAACGGCGGTGACTTCACCGGTCTACCCGGAACTGTTTATGCTGGGCGGGCTGGGTTCGCGCGGGCTCTGTTCTGCACCGCTGCTGGCTGAAGTATTAGCCGCGCAAATGAGCGACGAGCCGATTCCGCTGGACAGGGTTACGCTTGCGGGACTGAATCCGAATCGCTTGTGGGTGCGGAAGCTGCTGAAGGGGAAAATGGTTAAGTAAAGTGCGGTCAAATCCCCTCACCGTAACCCTCTCCCCAAAGGGGAGAGGGAAGAGAAGGCGCTTAGCGTTTAGCCTGCTGGAACAGGTTATCCCACATGCCCAGCACCAGAGACTGGTCGCGCGGAGAGAGTTCTCCTGCCTGAATAGCTTTCTCCAGACTACGGGTGACTTCATCGTGAACGGCCTCGGCAGAGTGATCGTCCCCGGCCTCCAGCTCAGCAATAGCCAGCGTCAGGTGACCACGCAGATAACCGCTGGCGAACAGCTCATCATCGCTGGCGTGTTCCACCATGTCATCAATTAACGCCAGAATGCGTGATTCAAATTCTGCGATCATCTTCTTTCCTCTGTTAAAGATCTTCCGGCCAAGGGAAGCATTCCGCCGTGATCTCCGGCGTGTGGTAATAATTCTGTAACGCCTTGATTAAGCGTGCCGGACGTTCCGGAATGCCGTTCTCAAGATATGTCATCACCTGCGCGTGTACGCGGCGCTGGAAAACAATACGGTCCGGCTCGAAGTCGCCTTCAAGGTTGTCGCAGCTGACGTTGAACGGGAAACCCGCCGCCACGCAGAACAGCCACTCCAGCGCCTGCGGTTTCACTTCCACATCTTCAAACAGCCCCTGCGTAGCGGCGTCACGTCCGTCCGGGCAGTACCAGTAACCGAAATCCACCAGTTCGCGACGCGCTTTCCCTGCGATGCACCAGTGCGAAATCTCGTGCAGACCGCTGGCGTAGAAGCCGTGCGCGAACACGATACGGTGATACGGAACCTCGGCATCAGCAGGAAGATAGATCGGTTCGTCGTCGCCTTTAATCAGACGGGTATTAAAATCTTCAGCAAAACAGCCATCAAAAATCTCAATCAACTGTTCGTATTTATGCGTACTGTTCATTAGTTCACCCCCAACCAGGTGAGGATCTCCTGTCCATGGCTGTCATAAAGCAGTTTGGCGCTCATTACCCCCGAGACGATAACGATCATCGGGCGAATCAGTTTTTGTCCTTTGCTTAACACCAGACGCGAGCCTGCACGCGCCCCGAGGAACTGCCCTGCCATCATCACAAAGCCGGTTGCCCAGATGACCTTGCCGCCAATGATAAACAGCAGCAGGCCTCCGACGTTCGAGGTGGCGTTGAGCACTTTGGCATGGGCGGTAGATTTGGCGAGGTTAAACCCGGCCAGCGTCACAAACGCCAGCGCGTAAAACGAGCCTGCGCCCGGGCCAAAGAAACCGTCGTAGAACCCCACGCAGCCACCGGCAATCAGGGCAAAGGGCAAACCGTGCAGACGACGCTGACGATCTTCTTCCCCGAGCTTTGGCATCAGCAAGAAGTAAAGGCCGATGCAGATGACCAGAACCGGCAGGATCTGGCGCAGAATATCGGACTGCACGTGCTGAACCAGCAGCGCGCCCGACGTCGAGCCGATAAAGGTCATCAGAATATTGAGCTTCTGGTCGGCAAGATTGACGACCTTGCGGCGAATAAAATAGAGCGACGCGGAAAGCGAGCCGCCACAGGCCTGGAGCTTGTTGGTCGCCAGCGCCTGCGCCGGACTCATGCCCGCCGCCAGCAGCGCGGGTACGGTTAACAACCCGCCCCCGCCCGCAAGAGCATCAATGAAACCGGCCAGCATAGCCACAAAGAACAGCACCACCAGCAGCAGCGGTGACACCATAAACAGATCGACGAAATTATCCATTAAAGTACATGCTCATCCAGTAGCGCCTGGCAGGAAGGCGGCAACGGAGGCGGTGTCTTCTTCTCAGGCTTAGAGGTTCCAGGTTTTGCCGGTTCAAACCAGCTTTGCAGTTCCGCACCACAGCCATCGCCTGGCGGAGGCAACGGCTGATCTTCACATTCCAGGCTGTTTGCCGGGCAACGCAGACGAACGTGCATGTGCGCGCGATGCTGGAACCACGGGCGCACTTTGCGCAACCAGTCGCGATCGGTTCCCTCATCGAGGCACAGCTGTTGCTTGATAGCCGGGTTGACGAAGATCCGCGTAACGTCGTTATCTTTTGCCGCCAGCTTAATCAGGCTGAAGATATCCGGCGTCCACAGTGAGGGCACAACGCGCTTACCGTCGCTCGACACCAGATCCAGCGCCTGCGGTTTCAGCAACTGGGCTGAACTCCAGCGCGCTTTCGGCAGCTGCAGGAAGATATCGACATCCAGTCCGGTCTGGTGACTGGCGTGTCCACCGTTAAAACGACCGCCGGCAGGCATCCCCATATCGCCAATCAGCATCGTGCCCAGCCCCAGATTATGCACCTGATTTCCCAGACGCTGGATGAATAGCACCAGGTCCGGGTGGCCGAAATAGCGTCGCTGATCGGTGCGCATCACCTGGTAGGTATCGGACTGCAGAGGCAGCTCCTGAGCACCGACGATACATCCGTTCGAAAAAGCGCCAATAGACTGGGCGCTCCCCGCCACCGGGTGGGTGATTTTTTGCCATGGCGTCGCGGCCAGACTGGCTCCACTGGTCAGCAGCGCCAGCAGAGCAATTGCGGTTTTTTTCATGTTTACCAGCGTGGAATGGTGGTCGTCACATCCGCGTTCTGCGCGCGCTGGCGCAGGAAGTGATCCATCAGCACGATCGCCAGCATCGCTTCTGCGATCGGTACCGCGCGGATCCCCACGCACGGATCGTGACGTCCTTTGGTGATCATCTCAACTTCTTCGCCATCGCGGTTAATCGTGTGGCCCGGCACGGTAATGCTGGAGGTTGGCTTCAGCGCGATATTGGCAATAATCTGCTGCCCGCTGCTGATCCCGCCCAGAATGCCGCCCGCGTGGTTGCTCTGGAAGCCCTGTGCAGTAATTTCATCGCGGTTCTGGCTGCCGCGCAGGGAGACCACGTCAAAACCGTCGCCAATCTCAACGCCCTTCACCGCGTTGATGCTCATCAGCGCGTGAGCGATGTCGGCGTCGAGGCGGTCAAATACCGGCTCGCCCCAGCCCGCCGGGACGCCATCGGCCACCACGGTCACTTTCGCGCCAATGGAGTCGCCCTCTTTCTTCAGCCCGCGCATCAGTTCATCCAGCGCTTCAAGCTTGTCGGCGTCAGCACAGAAGAACGGGTTTTGCTCGACCTGATCCCAGTCTTTGATCGCCAGCGGAATGTCGCCCATCTGGGTCAGACAGCCGCGAATAACGATGCCGAATTTCTGCTGCAGGTATTTCTTGGCAATGGCCCCTGCCGCCACGCGCATCGCGGTTTCGCGTGCCGATGAGCGTCCGCCGCCGCGATAGTCGCGAAAGCCGTATTTTTGTTCGTAGGTGTAATCAGCGTGGCCTGGACGGAAGACGTCTTTGATGGCGCCGTAGTCCTGGGAGCGCTGATCGGTATTTTCGATCAGCAGACCAATGCTGGTGCCGGTGGTGCGGCCTTCAAAAACGCCGGAGAGAATTTTGACCTGGTCCGGCTCGCGACGCTGCGTGGTGTAGCGAGAGGTGCCCGGACGACGACGGTCAAGGTCGTGCTGTAAATCTGCTTCGGTCAGTTCTATACCTGGCGGTACGCCATCAACGATACAGCCCAGTGCCAGCCCGTGCGACTCACCAAACGTGGTCACCCGGAATACCTGTCCAATACTGTTTCCTGCCATCACGGCTCCGATGTTGTTGTTTGTGTTTGAGCGTTGTGAAACGGGCCGAAGCCCGCTGGATTAATCTTTATAGATGCTGAAGTGTTCGCGCGCGTCGAGCAGTTGCGCTTTGGTCAGCATAAAGACGCCGTCACCGCCGTTGTCGAACTCAAGCCAGGTGAACGGCACATCCGGGTACTGCTCTATCAGATGTACCATGCTGTTGCCCACTTCACAAATCAGAACGCCGTCGTCGGTGAGATAATCCGGCGCGCAGGCCAGAATGCGGCGGGTCAGCTTCAGGCCGTCAGAGCCTGACGCCAGGCCCAGCTCCGGCTCGTGACGATATTCGTTCGGCAGATCGGACATATCTTCCGCATCAACGTACGGCGGGTTGGTGACGATCAGATCGTACTGCAGCGTCGGCAGGTCGCGGAACAGGTCAGAGCGAATTGGCGTAACGTGATGGATCAGGCCGTGCTCTTCAATGTTGTGCTCGGTCACGGCCAGCGCATCGGTGGAGATATCGACGGCGTCGACTTCCGCTTCCGGGAAGGCATAAGCGCAGGCAATGGCAATACAGCCGCTGCCGGTACACATATCCAGAATGTGCTGCGGCTGATGGCCGATCAGGCCTTCAAAGTGGTTGTTGATCAGCTCGCCAATCGGCGAGCGCGGCACCAGCACGCGTTCATCGACATAGAACTCGTGGCCGCAGAACCAGGCTTTGTTGGTCAGGTAGGCGACCGGAATACGCTCGTTTACGCGGCGGATCACGCGCTCAACGATACGGTGTTTTTCGCTGGAGGTCAGACGCGCGGTGCGCATGTCTTCCGGAATATCCAGCGGCAGGTAGAGAGATGGCAGCACCAGCTGCACGGCCTCATCCCACGGGTTATCGGTACCGTGACCGTACCAGATATTGGCAGCGCTGAAGCGGCTAACCGACCAGCGCAACATGTCCTGTATGGTATGCAGCTCGTTTACTGCTTCATCGACAAATATTTTATCCACTCTTTCCTCCAGGGCATGCTCGCATAATTTTCGGCGGCTAGTTTGCCATGAAGACGGCGATAAATCAGCAATGACGCGTCGCGCTTGAGGTTAAAAAATGCGTTTAGTCGGGTACACTATTGGAAATATGAGATGAGAATGACGAATGAAAAAGAAAACATCGCTCAGCGAGGAGGATCAGGCGCTCTTCCGCCAGCTGATGACCGGAACGCGCCAAATCAAGCAGGACACCCTCGTCCACCGTCCGATGCGCAAGAAAATCTCCGAGGTGCCGGTCAAAAGACTGTTGCAGGAGCAGGCCGATAACAGCCACTATTTTTCAGATGAATTTCAGCCACTGCTCAACACGCAAGGGGCTGTGAAGTATGTACGTGAAGACGTCAGCCATTTTGAGCTGAAAAAATTACGCCGTGGGGATTATTCGCCTGAGCTGTTTCTCGATCTGCACGGATTAACGCAGATGCAGGCCAAACAGGAGCTGGGCGCACTGATCGCAGCCTGTCGCCGCGAACATGTGTTTTGCGCCTGCGTGATGCATGGCCACGGTAAACATATTCTGAAGCAACAGACACCGCTGTGGCTGGCTCAGCATCCACACGTGATGGCATTTCATCAGGCACCCAAAGAGTACGGCGGTGATGCCGCATTACTGGTGTTGATTGAAGTGGAAGAGTGGCAACCGCCAGAATTACCCTGACAGGACGGCGGGAGGCAGATTTTGCGCCCCCGCGCTATCGCACGTCACGTCAGATGGCTTTTGCCATCTTCAGGTTGCACGGACTCATTTGCCAGTTGAAGACACCTTTACCCGTTTCGTCGAGAGAAACATTGGCAATGGCAGATGTCGTGAACATCGGCGGGGTTTCGCCCGGGCACAGTTCAGATACCAGATAGCCAACCAGTGGCAGGTGGGAAATGACCAGCGCGGAGGCGACACCTTCATTGCACAGCGCCTGAAGATAAGCGCTGACAAGGCCGACATCGCCACATGGGGTGAGTTCAGGAAGAACATCCACACTGGCTGGCAGGTTCATACACTCCCCTACCACTTCCAGCGTCTGTTCTGCACGCAGGAACGGACTCACCAGAACGCGTTCGATGTCCACTTTTTGACCTTTAAGCCAGGTCGCCATCAGACGAGATTCGTCGCAGCCACAGACGGTCAAAGGACGTACTGAGTCACTGGCGGCATCGAGTGCCGCGTCGCCGTGACGCATGATAAAAACTTGCATATTGCACCGCTTTTGTTAACCAGAATCACCGGCGTTAACTACCCGCGATAAATGCTGAGAGGTAGAAAACCCGATGGCCGGGCATTGTGCCTGATCCATTCGGTGAATGAAACGCTGTTTTTTACCTCAATGGCGTAAGTATAGTCAATCTCTGTTTACAAAATCGCCAGAACAGGTTCATTCACTTCAGGATTTACCCTTCTTTGACCTCAGTTTACGAGGTCAGTTTCCCTTGCGGACCAAAATGTCTGGCCCCGCTCCGCCATCTGCAATAATTCGTCACACGGTGTAAACCGGGGGCCATATTGCGAAGCCAGACGTTGCAGGATTGCAACCACTTCACCCGCGCCGAGCGTATCCATGTAACGGAACGGGCCGCCAAGGAACGGCGGGAAACCTATGCCAAATACCGCGCCGATGTCGCCATCGCGCGCGCTCTTGATCACCTGCTCACCGAAGCAGCGCGCCGCTTCATTGAGCATCATCATCACGCAACGTTCAGCACACTGAACGGCGGACAATTTTCCCTGACCGGTGGTCGAAATAAGCCCATAAACCGAAGGGTCGACCTGTTTTCTGCTTTTACGCCCTTTCGCACCGTAAAGATAGAAACCGCGTTCATTTTTTCTGCCTTTGCGATCGTCCTTCAAAATTGCAGAAACAATGTTTGCAGGTGGGCTAAAACGATCTCCATAGGCCGCTTCCAGCACAGGTATAATTTTAGTGCCGGTGTCTATTCCCACCTCATCCAAAAGTTGGATTGGGCCAACGGGGAAACCAAACTTCACCAGCGCCTCGTCGACATGCTCGATTTTCTCGCCTTCCGTCAGCAGCCGCATCGCTTCATTAATATAGGGTGCCAGAATGCGGTTGACGTAAAAACCGGCTTTGTCTGCGACGACAATCGGCGTCTTACCCTGCATTTTGGCCAGTTTCACGACGGTGGCGATGGTTTGCGGGCTGGTTGCGGCATGCGGGATCACCTCTACCAGCGGCATTTTTTCTACCGGGCTGAAAAAGTGCAGGCCTATCACCTGCTCCGGACGCCCGGCCTTTGCCGCAATATCGCCAATCGGTAAAGACGACGTGTTTGAGGCAAAAATGGTATGCGGCGCGCAATGTTGCTCAACGTCAGCGACCATTTGCTGCTTAAGCGCCAGGTCTTCAAACACGGCTTCAATCACGACATCGCGGTGGGCAAAACCGCGGTAATCCGTCGTGCCGGAGATCAACGCCAGGATTTTATCACGCTCGCTGGCTCTGATATGGCGACGTTTTACCTTTTGATCAAGGTTCTGCCAGCTGTACTGCAGCGCGTGGTTGATCCCTTTCGCAGAGATGTCTTTGATCCTTACAGGCAATTTGCCTTTGCTTGCGGTAACAAAAGAGATACCGCCGCCCATAAGGCCGCCGCCCAGCACGCCAATGGCGTGCAGCGGCGCGGGTTGCGCCTCGCTGCCGGGATCTTTTTTCACATCGGTGCTGGCGAAGAAGATGCTGCGCAATGCCTGTGACTGTGGCGTCATCGCCAGTTCGCCAAAGGCTTTGGCCTCAGCGGCATAGCCGCTACTGGTTCCCTGGGACAGCCCGGTTTCAATAACCTCCAGGATCCGCTTTGCCGCCGGATAGTTACCTTTGGTTTTCTGTTCGGTCTTTTTGCCCACCATCCTGAACAGCAGCGTTCTCCCCAGTGGCCCGGCGAGCACGCGCTCGCGTACCGGCAGAGGACGTTTTGCCTGACGCCCTTTCAGCGCAAGCTCAACGGCGGCCTCCAGCAAAATGGCGTGCGGCACGACGTCATCCACCAGACCGGCTTTTAGCGCCTGGCGAGCACGTAACTGCTTACCGGTTAAGATCATCTCCAGCGCCGTGCTGACGCCCACCAGGCGCGGCAGACGCTGCGTTCCGCCAGAGCCAGGCAGCAGGCCAAGCTGCACTTCAGGAAGGCCTAAAACAGTTTTCGCATCGTCGGTACAGATGCGGCTATGGCAGGCCAGCGCCAGCTCCAGCCCACCGCCCAGACACGCCCCGTGGATCGCAGCAATAACCGGGATTGGCAGGCTGTTGATCTCCGCCATCACCTGCTGGCCCTGACGCGCCAGCTCTTCAGCATCCAGCGCGCTTTGCGCCCGGGCGATCATGTTAATGTCGGCCCCGGCAATAAAGTTGTCCGGCTTGGCAGAGATAAATACCAGACCGCGAATGGCCTTGTTTTCGCGGATCTGCTTTAGCATCGCGCGCACCTGAGTGCCAAACTCGGCCTTCAGGGTATTCATCTTTTCATCAGGGACATCAATGGTTATCACAGCGACGTTATCGAGGCGAACCGTCAGGTTAAATGCAGATGTCATTTCCATTATTCAGCCTCCAGAACCATTGCTGCACCCAGCCCGCCCGCCGCACAGGCGGTGACGAGACCAAAACCGCCGCCACGACGGCGTAACTCATGGAGTGTTTGGGTGATCATCCTCGCCCCGGTCGCCGCAAACGGATGACCGTAGGCAATGGAGCCCCCCAGCACGTTGAATTTACTCTGGTCCACTTCACCGGTGGCGTGCGCGCGGCCCAGCACGTCGCGCGCAAAACGCTCGCTTGCCAGCAGCTGTACGTTAGCCAGGGTTTGCGCGGCAAACGCTTCATGCATATCAATCAGGGTTAAATCCGCCAGCGTCAGCCCCGCGCGATCCAGCGCCAGCGGCGTGGACCATGCCGGACCCAGCAGCATGTCCTGCCAGACATCAATGGCGGTGAAAGCATAGCTGCGTAAATAGCCCAGAGGCGTGATCCCCAGCTCTTTCGCGCGGGATTCGGTCATCAGGATCACGGCCGCAGCGCCGTCCGTCAGTGGCGTACTGTTAGCCGCCGTTACCGTACCGTGTTTACGGTCAAACGCTGGGCGCAGTTTTGCGTAATCCGCCAGCGTCGAGGTGCCGCGAATATTGTTATCTTCCGCGAGCGGTTCACGGAAAGGGGGAATATAGGCGGTCATCACCTCGTCGGTGAGTTTGCCTTCCGACCAGGCTTTTGCCGCAAGCTGATGTGAACGATGCGCCAGGGCATCCTGCTGTTCGCGGGTAATGCCGTACGTTTTGGCCATCTGCTCGGCGGTATCGCCCATACGCAGGCCGGTGGAGTATTCCGCGACGGCAGGTGGCACAGGCAGGAGATCGCGCAGGCGTAAACGCGAGAAAAGTTTCAGTTTCTGCCCGGTCGTGCGGGCTTTGTTGGCATCCACCAGGATGCGCGCCAGTTTTTTGCTGACCCCAATCGGCAGTACCGAAGAGGAGTCCGCCCCACCTGCAATCCCGGCGCGAATAGTGCCCGCCATCAGGCTTTCTGCGACGTTAGCCACGGCCTGAAAACTGGTTGCACAGGCGCGGCTGACGCTGTAGGCATCGGTATGAACGTTCATCCCGGTCCCGAGAACAATTTCTCGTGCAATATTGGGGGCTTCCGGCATCTGCACTACCTGGCCGAAAACCAGTTGTTCGATGACCTCAGGCGGAATTTCGCTGCGAGCCAGCATCTCCCCCACTACCATTTTCCCCAGGTCAACAGCCGGTATGCCGTGAAACGCCGTAGCCTGACGAGCAAATGGCGTGCGCAACCCACTGACGATGGCAATACGGTCGCCCTGACGGGTAATAAGCGGTAATGCCTGACTCATAACACTCCCCTGTAAAAAATTTTCGCAAACGTTAAGTGGTCTGACCTGATAATAGTCTTAACCATTTTTTTACATTCAGCCAATCGGGGAAACGAAAAAGTGCGAGCTAAAACACAGAGAAGAAAAAGAAAATGCCCCTGCATGGCAGGGGCATTTGTGCAATGTTTGCGCCCTCTCCCACGGGAGAGGGTCGGGGTGAGGGCATCAGGCCGCAGAAATTAACGCAGACCCAGCTGGAAGATCAGCGTTTCGGCTTCGCAGGCGAAGACAAAATCAATATCCAGCTTCACGCCGCCGTCTACTTCAGTGAAGGTAGACTTGATTTCACACGGATCGGATTCAACGTCGCGGGCACGCTTGCTCAGCGCGGCCAGAGTCTCTTCCGCTTCGGCACGATTGGTGAATACACGGCTGTAAGAGGCGGTGCAATCGGAGTTGTCCATGATGGTGCCAACATCCATACAGCAGCAAACCGGGGTTTCATCAGCACTGCATTTACTCATAGCTCAATTTCCTCTGTATTCGCGCAGCGCGCGAGATAAACACGATGCTGATATTTTACGCCCCGGCGCGGGCGCTCTCCAGCCGTTAATGGCGTAAAAGCGGATAAGTGACCAATATCACACTAAAAAATGATCTAAAACAAAAACCACCCTTTTGGGTGAGTTGTGATGGTCACAATTTTGCCAACCAGATCTCGTTTCGTGAAACATGTTTGAAAATATTAATAAACAAACTTGCAACATTCATGCTGGTCGGACCTATACTCACGCCACTGGTCTGATTTGTCTGTCATACCTCAGACCCTACACTTCGCGCTCCTGTTACGGTATGTAACAATTATTGAATAAAAATAACTCAATGAGGTTATGGTCATGAGCCAGAAAACCCTGTTCAACAAAACTGCGCTGGCAGTTGCAGTGGCAATCGTCTCTACTTCCGCCTGGTCAGCGGGCTTTCAGTTAAACGAATTTTCTTCCTCTGGCCTTGGCCGCGCGTATTCAGGGGAAGGTGCTATTGCTGATGATGCGGGCAACGCGAGTCGTAACCCGGCATTGATCATGATGTTTGATCGTCCAACCTTCTCTGCCGGGGCGATTTTCGTTGACCCGGGCGTTGATATTACGGGCCGTTCACCTACCGGTGCCAGCCTGAATTCAGATAACATCGCGCCAACGGCGTGGGTGCCAAACCTGCATTTCGTGGCACCTATAAATGACCAGTTTGGCTGGGGTGCCTCCGTGACCTCTAACTACGGTTTAGCGACCGAGTTTGGTGATAACTACGCAGCAGGTGCCTACGGTGGTAAAACTGACCTTGAAACCCTGAACCTGAACCTGAGTGGCGCTTACCGTCTGGACAGCCACTGGAGCTTCGGCGTGGGCTTTGATGCGGTGTACGCCAAAGCGAAAATCGAGCGCTATGCAGGTGATCTGGGCAAAATCGTCGCGGGTTCAGGCGCACTGCCACCACCACTGGCGCAGCAAGTCGCGGGAATCCCGGCAGACACCCAGATTGCCTATCTGAAGGGTGACGAATGGGGCTTCGGCTGGAACGCCGGTATCCTGTACGAACTCGATAAGAACAACCGTTACGGCTTTACCTACCGTTCCGAAGTAAAAATCGACTTTGATGGCGATTACAAGAGCAGCCTGCCTTCCGCCTATAACCAGATCCTCGGCAACTTCGGCCTGCCGTTGGGTACCAACGGCAGTACCACGGGTGGTTCTCTGAGCCTGCACCTGCCGGAAATGTGGGAGCTGTCCGGTTATAACCGCGTGGCACCGCAGTGGGCGATCCACTATAGCCTGACCTACACCAGCTGGAGCCAGTTCCAGGAGCTGAAGGCGACCAACAGCAAGGGCGACACACTCTTCTATAAAGATGAAAGCTTCCGCGACGCTTACCGCATCGCGCTGGGGACCACCTATTATATGGATGATAACTGGACGTTCCGTACCGGTATTGCCTTCGATGATAGCCCGGTTCCTGCCGACAAGCGCTCGATCTCTATTCCGGATCAGGACCGTTTCTGGCTGAGCGCAGGTGCGACCTATGCCTTCAATAAGGATGCCTCAATTGACGCCGGTATCTCTTATATGCACGGTCAAAAAGTTTCCTTCAAAGAAGGTCCGTATGAGTTCTCTTCTGAAGGTAAAGCCTGGCTGTATGGTATGAACTTCAACTACGCGTTCTAATCGCGCAGGAATTGAAAAAGGTGAGCATCGCTCACCTTTTTTATTTACTCCGAATCGATATCTTTTAGTTCGTTCTCGATCGCCTTCGCGTTTGGATTCTCTTCCGGTTTCAGCTTACCGCCGTTTGCAATAAAGTCATGATTCTGGAAGTACGCTTCACGCACCATGATGTACGGGTCAGAAGACTGACGCAGCAGACCGTCGGAGTCGAGCAGTTGCGCGCGGGTTTCAATCCCTTCCACCGTCCATTTACCCACCGACAGCGGCCAGGTCAGCCACGACAGGACCGGATACAGCGTATCCACCATATCGCCGCCATCATCACGGAGAGTAAAGCTGCCGTAGAACGGTAATTGCACGTAGGGACCATACCCGACGCCATAATGTCCCAGCGTGCTGCCGAAACGGTGCGGCTGTTCACGCTGCAGTTTCGGGTTAGCCATGCCGGCAACATCGATAAAGCCACCCATCCCCAATATGGAGTTCAGGAAGAAGCGGGTAAAGTGGACCATCCCCTGATACGGGTCACCCTGCAGGAAGTAGTTCACCATGACCGCAGGTTCTTCGAGGTTGCTGGTAAAGTTACTTAACCCATTACGCGCAGGTTGTGGAACATAATCGCGCCATGCTACAGCCACCGGACGAACCACATACGGGTCCAGCACGTTGTAGTTGAAGTTATACATGGAGCGGTTAAATCCTTCGAGAGGATCGGAGCGTCCCGTTTGCTCCCCGGAGCTGGCGCAGCCCACAAGCATCGTCGCGCCCAGCGCAAGCGCCGACAGCCGAAGTTTCATAAAAATCTCCCTGTTCAGTATGGCTATCATTGATTGCCATCCGTAACGGAGCCGTTGACGCTCCGTCTGTAAACGTGCAAGCGATTGTAACAGCACGTTCACCGATGTCTATGAGCACAATTACGGGCAGTAACCACCGTGACTCTGATCTCAGCATAGCCTGGCTTTTGGAATTCGTTTCGCTGGCAATTTTATAATGTCTTTGAAAGAGATGTATCACCTTTGTTGTCATTGCCACCAATTTAAGACCATCCCCACAGGCATCCGGATAAAAGCCGCTACGCTTTAAAGAAAGATCAACCTCCGGGAGCAGATATGAAAGAAGTGGGTGAAGAAAAAATTGGCGAGAGTAATGAGGAGATTGAAATTGAAAGCGAGGAGAAAGCGCGCGGCGAGAAGATAGAAATTGATGAGGATCGCCTCCCTTCCCGCGCGATGGCCATCCACGAACATATACGCCAGGATGGCGAAAAAGAGATGGAGCGCGATGCTATGGCCCTCTTCTGGTCGGCTATCGCTGCGGGTCTGTCAATGGGGGCGTCCCTGCTCGCAAAAGGGATATTTCATGTTCAGCTGGAAGGTGTGCCCGGAGGCTTTTTACTGGAGAACCTCGGCTATACCTTTGGTTTTATTATCGTCATTATGGCTCGCCAGCAGCTGTTTACCGAAAACACTGTCACCGCCGTTCTGCCGGTGATGCAAAACCCTACCCTCGGCAATTTCGGTCTGTTAATGCGTCTGTGGAGCGTGGTGCTGCTGGGCAACATCATCGGTACCGGCATCGCGGCCTGGGCGTTTGAATATATGCCCATTTTTGATGAACCCACCCGGGACGCATTTGTGAAAATCGGCATGGACGTGATGAAAAACACGCCCGTCGAAATGTTCTCTAACGCCATCATCTCCGGCTGGATTATCGCCACGATGGTCTGGATGTTTCCTTCTGCCGGTAGCGCAAAAATTGTGGTGATCATCCTGATGACCTGGCTGATCGCGCTGGCCGACACCACGCACATTGTGGTCGGTACCGTGGAGATCCTCTATCTGGTCTTTAACGGTACGCTGCACTGGAGCGATTTTTTCTGGCCGTTCGCCCTGCCGACGCTGGCGGGAAATATCTGCGGTGGGACGTTTATCTTCGCGCTGTTAAGCCATGCTCAAATCCGTAACGACATGTCTAACAAACGCAAAGCTGAGCTTAAGGCGCGGGAAAACGATAATAAATCGACAAAAAAATCGACCTGAATGGTGACTCTTTGAGCAGTCAGGCGGCGATGCGCTTAACGCAAAGTGTAAATAACGCTATACTCGTGCCGCCTCGTCCCCTTAGTTAAATGGATATAACGAGCCCCTCCTAAGGGCTAGTTGCAGGTTCGATTCCTGCAGGGGACACCATCTTTTCCGCACAACGATAAACCGGCACGCGCCGTGTCGTTCCGGTCAGATTGTCAAATACCTCTGTTTCAGCCGTTGCAATCCTCATCCCCGACTTTCTCAGACGCGACACCTCGGCGGCAATCCTCTGAATGCCAAACCAGAAAAGCGCATCCAGGGCGGTCACGTCCAGCCCGCTCAACAGCGCCCGCTTCAGACGTTCGACGGGAGACTTAATCTCTTTCGCAATAAGTAAAAAAGGTTCCGCGGTCTGCCGGGCCGCCCCCAGTCGCCGGATACGGGTAGACAGACGGTACTGAAAACTTTCCGGAACATCGCTCAGATCGGTTTTCACGCTCCAGACACAGCCGAAGCGTTTCCCGTTAAACAGGACATTTTTCTGGCTGAGCTGGAGCTCATGACGCAGTCCAGCAATTAACTGGGGCGTGCGAACAAGCAGCAAGCGGAATGGCAGCTCAAAGCTGGTCACGTAATCGACATTGAGCAAAGCAATACGCAAGCGCTCCTCTGCCCCGGCTTTACTCTCCCTGCACTCGCGCAAAACATCACTCCACTGCTCTGTAAGGCGAGGGGATTCATTTACTTCCGTAAAACTGTACTTTTCAATCTGATAATCGATCCGCTCAGTCACCCGGTTATTCCTGTCAGTTACGTTGTCGTCCTGAAACAGACTTTACCAGCCTCTATTGTTACGCTCCAGAGCTGACACAAGACAATGTTGAGAACGATAAAAACTGCAAAATCAAGCACCTTTCATTCTGCCGCTTTTTTAATCAAAAACGAGTAATAGCACATATCGTATAACGGTGCTACATTACGCCGCCCACCCAAATCAGCAGTGGCCAGGTAACGCCGTAAAGTTCGGTAAAGCCTGCAACCATCACCTTGAAGAACGGTCTTATCGGCACGTCGTATCGCAAACTCTGCGCTACCTTTACAGGCTTCATATAGGTTTCACTATTTTGTCTCAATCCAAATTTCAACGTGCGTTCTTACACCCGCGTTACTGGTTTACCTGGTTTGGTCTTGGCGTTCTCTGGCTGCTGGTTCAGCTTCCCTACCCCGTTCTGCGTTTGCTGGGGTCGAAGCTGGGCAGCGCATCCCGCTATTTCCTGAAACGTCGCGAATCCATCGCGCGTAAAAATATTGAGCTTTGCTTTCCACAGTACAATGCCGAGGAACGCGAGAAGCTCATCGCTGAAAACTTCAAGTCTATCGGCATGGCGCTGCTTGAAACCGGTATGGCCTGGTTCTGGCCGGATGAACGTGTCCGTAAATGGTTTGACGTGGAAGGGCTGGATAACCTTAAACACGCGCAGATGCAAAAACGCGGCGTAATGGTTGTTGGCGTTCATTTTATGTCGCTGGAGCTGGGTGGCCGCGTGATGGGACTTTGTCAGCCCATGATGGCCACTTATCGTCCTCACAACAGTCCGCTGATGGAGTGGGTACAGACGCGTGGCCGCATGCGTTCCAATAAGGCGATGATCAGCCGTAACAACCTGCGCGGTATGGTCGGAGCGCTGAAGAAAGGTGAGGCTGTCTGGTTCGCCCCCGATCAGGATTATGGGCGCAAGGGCAGCAGCTTCGCACCGTTCTTTGCGGTTAAAGACGTTGCGACGACCAACGGCACCTTTGTGATTTCGCGTCTGTCGGGTGCCTCCATGCTGACCGTGACCATGGTGAGAAAAGCGGATAATTCAGGCTACCGTCTGCACATCTCTCCTGAAATGGCTAACTATCCACAAAACGAGTGCGAAGCCGCGGCGTTTATCAATAAAGTCATTGAAACTGAAATCATGCGTGCGCCAGAGCAGTATCTCTGGATGCATCGTCGATTCAAAACGCGTCCTCTTGGCGAAGCCTCGCTCTATATTTGATCGCTTTATAAAGGTTAGTTTCGCTAAGAAACTAACCTTTTCAAACACCTGTCATCACACCGCACTCCCCGCGTTCATTGCGTCGCTCAAAGTGGTTTTATTGCGCGGCGAAATCAAACTGTCGCCGTTCCACGACACCCGTAACTATCGGAATTTATTTAAAAAAATCCCTCTTGCCACCCCCCATTTTTAGGCGTACATTAGCGCCGTCTGGCATCAGGAAAGCACAGAATTCTGAACTGGAGTTGGCGGCGTAACGGGAAAATTCTCATTTCCGTTTTGACCGGATTTCAGTTCTCTATAATCAGGTGGACTCTGTTTTTAAATGCGTACCACAAGATACGCGGAGCGATGAAACGTGAAATATTTCTTTATGGGCATTTCGGTGATTGTTTTAGTCTGGGCCGGAACCTTCGCCCTGATGATCTAGTGAAGAACATGCTGTCAAAAAAAACAGGAGCCATGGGCTCCTGTTTTTTTATGTCATGACGACGCGGGGGTTTCAGCAACGCTCTTTGAGGAGAGTAGACCGTCGGCGCGGAACATACTCTTGATGCCCCTTACCGCCTGACGAATACGGTCGCTGTTTTCAATCAGGGCAAATCGCACATGGGTATCGCCATAATCACCAAAGCCAATGCCCGGTGACACACAAACCTTCGCATCCTGGAGCAGTTTTTTGGCGAACTCCAGTGACCCCATCGCCGCATACGGCTCCGGAATTTTAGCCCAGACGTACATGGACGCTTTCGGCATTTCTACCATCCAGCCCGCTTCATGTAACCCTTTGACCAGCACGTCGCGACGGCGCTTATACTGGGCAGCAATATCATGAACACATTGCTGATCGCCTTCCAGGGCAGCGATAGCCGCAACCTGTAGCGGCGTGAAGGTGCCGTAGTCGTGGTAACTCTTAATACGCGCCAGTGCACTCACCAGCGTTTTGTTACCCACCATAAAGCCAATACGCCAGCCCGCCATGTTGTAGCTTTTCGACAGGGTGAAGAACTCTACCGCCACGTCACGCGCGCCCGGGACCTGCATAATGGATGGCGCTTTCCAGCCATCATAGACGATGTCAGCATAGGCTAAATCGTGCACAACCAGCACGTCATAACGCTTCGCCAGCGCAACCACTTTCTCGAAGAAATCGAGCTCCACGCACTGAGCCGTTGGGTTCGACGGGAAACCAAGGATCATCATCTTGGGTTTCGGATAGCTTTCGCGAATCGCACGTTCCAGTTCGTTAAAGAAATCGACACCTTCCACCAGCGGCACCGAACGGACCTGCGCCCCGGCAATCACCGCGCCGTAGATGTGGATTGGGTAGCTGGGATTCGGTACCAGCACCGTATCGCCATGATCCAGGGTAGCCAGCATCAGGTGTGCCAGCCCCTCTTTCGAGCCGATGGTCACAATGGCTTCACTTTCAGGATCGATATCAACCTGATAGCGATCCTGATACCAGCGCGAGATCGCGCGACGTAACCGAGGAATACCGCGAGACGTGGAATACCCATGTGTATCCGGACGCTGCGCTACCGTGCAGAGTTTCTCTACAATGTGCGCTGGCGTTGGGCCGTCAGGGTTACCCATACTGAAATCGATAATATCTTCGCCGCGCCGGCGTGCAGCCATCTTCAGTTCAGCGGTGATATTGAAAACATAAGGGGGGAGACGATCGATACGCGTAAAACGGCGTTCAGGACTGAATTCAGCCATAGATTCCTCAGATTAACGTTAGCGCCCGGACCGTCCGAGCGACGCTGCCACTGATGTGGCGTGTTTAGAAAATAACCTGAAAAAATTCATGCTGTCGAGAGGGAAATGAAAAAAAAGCGTTCGCACAAAAACCGGAACATTGCTGTGGCTAAAAGCGGAAACCTTTGTTTCAGGGCTGTCGTTCTGATAGCTGTTATTTAACACAATGATATCAAAACAGTTACCTGACGCCGGTCCAACAATCGCAAATCAGGAGGCGTCAATCCTCACCCGATAATCCCCTTTGAAAATTATGGTTTTTCCTCATTTGATAAACCTGACGGATAGCTGGTCAATACGCGCCAGGTTTTTTATCATGGTTCTTTCCCGTTTTCCCAGGTCTGCTCGTGCACGAAATATTCACTATGCTGCTGGCGGTATTTGACCGTGCGGCATTAATGCTGATTTGCCTGTTCTTCCTTATTCGCATTCGCCTGTTCCGCGAGCTGTTGCACAAGTCTGCACACTCGCCTAAGGAGCTGCTGGCCGTTACCGCCATCTTTTCGCTGTTCGCCCTGTTCAGCACCTGGTCCGGCGTGCCGGTAGAGGGCTCGCTGGTTAACGTGCGCATTATCGCCGTGATGTCAGGCGGAATTTTGTTTGGCCCGTGGGTGGGCGTTATCACCGGTCTGATTGCCGGGACCCATCGCTACCTGATTGATATCGGTGGCGTAACGGCGGTGCCGTGCTTTATCACCAGCATTATCGCCGGGATACTGTCCGGCTGGATCAGCCGCAAAATCCCGAAAAAACAGCGCTGGCGCGCCGGGATTGTCGCGGGCATGGTGTGTGAAACGCTGACCATGATCCTGGTGGTCATCTGGGCCCCCACCACCGCGCTGGGGCTGGATATCGTCTCGAAAATCGGTATTCCTATGATCCTCGGCAGCGTCTGCATCGGTTTTATCGTGCTGCTGGTGCAGAGCGTTGAAGGGGAAAAAGAGGCCAGTGCCGCGCGTCAGGCTAAACTGGCGCTGGATATTGCCAACAAAACGCTGCCGCTTTTCCGCCACGTTAATGCCCAATCGCTGCGTCAGGTCTGTGAGATTATCCGCCACGACATACATGCCGATGCCGTCGCCATCACCAATACCGACCATGTGCTGGCCTACGTCGGCGTGGGGGAGCACAACTATCGCGATAATGATGACACCATCAGCCCCACCACCAGGCAGGCGATCAACTACGGTAAAATCATCATTAAAAACAATGATGAAGCCCACCGAACGCCGGAAATACACTCCATGCTGGTGATCCCGCTGTGGGAGAAAGGTGTCGTAACGGGCACGCTGAAAATTTATTACTGTCACGCGCATCAGATCACCTCCTCTCTGCAGGAGATGGCCATTGGCCTGTCGCAGATTATCTCCACCCAACTTGAGGTCTCGCGGGCAGAACAACTGCGTGAAATGGCAAATAAGGCAGAGCTGCGCGCGTTGCAGAGCAAAATCAATCCTCATTTCCTGTTTAACGCCCTGAATGCCATCTCCTCTTCCATACGTCTTAATCCGGACACTGCCCGCCAGCTGATTTTCAATCTGTCGCGCTACCTGCGCTACAACATCGAGTTGAAAGATGACGAGCAGATCGACATCAAAAAAGAGCTATATCAGATCAAAGACTACATCGCGATTGAGCAGGCACGCTTTGGCGACAAACTCACGGTTATTTACGATATTGATGAAGAGGTCAACTGCGTGATCCCAAGCCTGCTTATTCAGCCGCTGGTCGAGAATGCGATTGTTCACGGTATTCAGCCCTGTAAAGGCAAAGGCGTTGTGACCATCAGCGTCACCGAAAGCGGTAACCGCGTGCGCATTGCCGTGCGCGATACCGGCCACGGGATTGATCCAAAGGTCATTGAGCGCGTGGAGTCTAACGAGATGCCCGGAAATAAAATCGGCCTGCTGAATGTGCACCACCGGGTGAAACTGCTTTATGGCGATGGATTGCATATTCACCGTCTTGAACCGGGCACCGAAATTGCTTTTTACGTCCCGAATGAACGCACTCACGTTCATACATCAACATCACTGTTACCGTTGGGTGAGTAATATGAAAGTCATCATCGTAGAAGATGAAATTCTGGCTCAACAGGAGCTGAGCTGGCTTATCAAAACTCACAGCCGAATGGAGATTGTGGGCACCTTTGATGATGGTCTGGACGTGCTGAAGTTTCTGCAGCATAACCGTGTCGACGCCATTTTCCTGGATATCAATATCCCGTCGCTGGACGGCGTATTGCTGGCGCAGAACATCAATCAGTTTGCCCATAAGCCGTTTATTGTTTTCGTCACCGCCTGGAAAGAGCACGCCGTGGAGGCCTTCGAGCTGGAGGCGTTTGACTATATCCTCAAGCCTTACCAGGAGTCGCGGATAGTCACCATGCTGCAAAAACTGGAAGCCGCATGGCAGCAGCAGAGCGCCCCCGCCACCGCCAGCCCAACGGTGCGGGAAAACGACACCATCAACCTGGTGAAAGACGAGCGCATCATCGTGACGCCGGTCAACGATATCTATTACGCTGAAGCCCATGAAAAAATGACGTTTGTCTATACGCGGCGGGAATCGTACGTGATGGCGATGAACATCACCGAGTTTTGCAGCAAGCTGCCGACGGCACACTTTTTCCGCTGTCACCGGTCGTTCTGTGTGAATTTAAACAAGATCCGCGAGATCGAACCGTGGTTTAACAACACCTATATTTTGCGCTTAAAGGATCTGGATTTTCAGGTGCCGGTGAGCCGCAGCAAGGTGAAAGAGTTCCGTCAGCTGATGCATCTGTAAAAGCCCCTCTCCCGGGGGAGAGGGCTGTGTCGTCAGAGGATTTGACCGAGAACCTGACGCAGGTGGGCACCCGCGCCAAGCAGGCCTGGGTTGTCATGCACAATAAGATAAACAGGAATGTCCTGTACGTAACTTCTGAAACGCCCTTTATCTTCAAACCCGCCGCGGAAGCCGGATGCTTTGAAGAACTCCAGGAAGCGCGGCACGATGCCGCCGGCAATGTAGACGCCACCAAAGGTGCCCAGCGTCAGCGCCAGGTTGCCGCCGAACCGCCCCATGATCACACAGAACAGCGACAGCGCGCGACGGCAGTCAATGCAGCTGTCCGCCAGCGCACGTTCGGTAACGTCTTTCGGCTGCAGATTTTCCGGCAGACGGCCGTCCGATTTCACGATCGCCCGGTACAGGTTCACCAGCCCCGGACCGGAGAGGACGCGCTCAGCAGAAACGTGGCCGATCTCCGCACGTAACTCTTCGAGGATAATCCCCTCTTCTTCACTGTTTGGCGCAAAGTCCACGTGGCCGCCTTCACCCGGCAGGCTCACCCAGCGCTGAGCCACATGCACCAGATGCGAAACGCCCAGACCCGTACCAGCCCCGTAAACCGCAATCGGCTTGCCTTCGACCGGTTCGGCGCCGCCAAACTGGATCAGATGCTCAGGCTTCAGCATCGGGATCGCCATGGAGACCGCGGTGAAGTCGTTGATGATTTCAAGATGCGCAAAACCGAGGTTTTTTTTCATCTCAGCGATGGAGAATGCCCAGGTATGGTTGGTCATGGCGACCCAGTCACCGGTTATCGGGCAGGCAATCGCGATGCAGCCATCTTCGACGCTGGCCTGATGCTCTTCCAGATAGACGCGGACAACGGCCTCAAGGGAGGGATAGTCCAGCCCCGAGTAGGTTTTCGCCCGGGAAATTTCACCGCTACTTACATCGCACAATGCGAGGCGTGCGTTCGTGCCGCCCACATCACCTACCAAAGCATACTTTGTCATTCTTCTACTGCTCCGCTAAAGTCAGAATAAATCTTTTGGGACACTGTAAATTCAAGGCGTGATAACAACAACGACCGGAAGGTGAATGCCCGTGGATTATCGATCTTCGTCACAGAATAACTTTACCGTTTCAGCACCTTTTGCACTATTGCCATAAGGCTTAATGTGCAAAGTAACGTCATTGCGTTTTGTACAAGGAAATCATCATGCTCCACCCGCGAGCCAGAACCATGCTGTTGCTGGCCATTCCGGCGTTAATCATTGGCGTGGTCTCAAGTCTGGTGCTCATTGTCGTGATGAAAGTCGCGTCGGTGCTGCAAACCATGTTATGGACGGCGCTTCCAGTAAAACTGGGGGTCGCCGCTGATTCGCCTGCGTGGATCGTCATCATGCTAACGCTGACCGGTATTGCGGTAGGCCTGGTGATCCGTTTCAGCCCCGGGCATGCCGGGCCTGACCCGGCGCAGGAGCCTCTGATTGGTGCCCCGGTGCCCCCTTCAGCACTACCAGGGCTTATTATTGCGTTGATTATGGGTCTGGCAGGCGGCGTCAGCCTGGGCCCTGAGCATCCCATCATGGCGGTGAATATTGGGATGGCGGTGTTCCTCGGTTCACGCATTTTGCCCCGCGTAAGCGCGCTGGACTGGACCATTCTCGCCTCCGCAGGCACCATCGGGGCGCTTTTCGGCACGCCTGTTGCCGCTGCGCTGATCTTTTCTCAGACGCTCAGCAGCAATAATGATGTTCCGCTCTGGGACAAACTCTTCGCCCCGCTGATGGCCGCCGCCGCCGGGGCGTTGACGACCAGCCTGTTTTTCCATCCCCATTTTTCACTCTCCCTGCCCCACTATGGCCAGATGCAGATCGCCGATATTTTCAGCGGCGCCATCGTGGTCGCCATTGCCATCGCACTGGGAATGGTGGCGGTATGGTGCCTTCCACGCCTGCACCGTCTGGTGCATAAGCTCAAACACCCGGTGTTGATTCTGGGAACTGGCGGTTTGATTCTCGGTATTTTAGGTGCCATCGGCGGGACGGTAACGCTGTTTAAAGGTCTGGATGAAATGCAGCAGCTGGCTTTCAGCCAGGTGTTTAGCGTATCCGATTATCTGCTGTTTGCGCTGATAAAACTCGCCGCGCTGGTGGTGGCTGCTGCCTGTGGTTTCCGCGGTGGACGCATCTTCCCTGCGGTGTTTATCGGCGTTGCGCTGGGGCTGATGCTGCATGAACATGTCGATGCCGTACCGGCGGCGATTACCGTCTCCTGTTCGATTCTGGGGCTGGTGCTGGTGGTGACGCGCGATGCCTGGCTGAGTCTGTTTATGGCCGCCGTGGTGGTGCCGGATACTACCCTTATCCCGTTACTGTGCATCGTGATGTTGCCCGCCTGGCTCCTACTGGCGGGCAAACCGATGATGATGGCCTGGCGAAACGACAGGTAATCAGGCGCTATTGCGCGCCTCCAGCGCCCTGGTAATCGCCCCCAGCAGCGGCGGGATGTCCGCTTTCGGCAGCATCACTTCAACCAGCGAGAGCCGCTCGTGGTGCGCCACTTTTTCGAGGACGTCCGCCAGTTCCTCCGCTTCACTGACCCGCCAGCACTGGGCCTGAGGATCGAGGCTCAGTGCCTGCGGAATTTGCGTCCAGTTCCAGAGCGCAATGTCGTTATACCGCTGCTCAGGTCCGTGGATCGCCCTTTCCACCGTGTACCCTTCGTTGTTAAGCACCAGAATGATGGGGTGCTGTTTATCCCGCAGCATCGAGCCGAGCTCCTGAATGGTGAGCTGCGCCGCGCCGTCCCCGGTCAGCACGATTACGCGCCGGTTCGGGCAGGCCGTTTGCGCACCAAATGCCGCCGCCAGCGTGTAGCCAATCGACCCCCACAGCGGCTGAACGATAAAATTCACGTCGGCCGGAAGGCGAAGATCGATCGCGCCGAAGGCCGACGTCCCCTGATCGGCAAGAATGATGTCCCCCGGTCGAATAAACGTCTGTAGCGTTCTCCAGAAATTCTCCTGCGTCAGCGAGCCGTCCGGCTGCGGGTAGGCCATCGCGCTTTGAGACGACGGTGCAGGCGTGCCGTGTACGTGCTGCTTGCACAGGTCCACCAGCGTCTCAATCGCCTGATGCATTGAAATGCCGGTAAACCAGATATCACCAACGCGGGCGGCATGAGGCTGGACTTCAATGGTTTGCGCCGGGGTTAACTGGTGGGTGAAGCCGGCGGTCAGGGTATCGGTAAATCGCGTCCCGATGCACAGCACCGTGTCCGCCCCTTCAATGGCCTCTTTCACCGCGCCGGCGCTCGCCGAACCGCTGTACGTACCGTAAAAACCCGCGTGACGCTCGTCAAAAATGCCCTTACCCATCAGCATGGTGGCGTGCGCCATCGGCACGTCTTTGACCCACTTCTGCAGGGCATGTTTCAGGCCATGGCGCAGGACAAGGAAATCAGCCAGCAGCGCGGTACGCTTGCTCATGGCCAGCTTGTTCTCAGCGGCATCGCGGAACGCCTTCAGGCAGGCACTATCGGCATGCGCATGTCTGAGAGTGAGAGCGTTTACAGGCGGGGTGGCAGCCTTTTTAGCCACATCAGCAGGCAGCATCAGGTAGCCTGGGCGGCGCTCCCGGAGCATGGTGGTCAGTACCCGGTCTATCTCATAACAGGCGTTTTGTTCGGTCAGGATCGCCTGGGCGGCAGTGATCGGCTCGCTCATATGGTAAAAGTGACGGAACTCGCCATCACCCAGCGTATGGTGCAGCAGTTCCCCTCGTTGCTGCGACGCCGTCCCCGGCGCGCCCACAATATGTAATACCGGAACGTGCTCAGCATAGCTGCCAGCGATGCCGTTCATGGCGCTTAACTCTCCGACGCCGAACGTCGTCAGCAGCGCGGCGAAGCCCTTACATCGGGCATAGCCGTCAGCGGCATAAGAGGCGTTTAATTCATTGGCACAGCCCACCCAACAGATATCCGGGCTGTCTATAACGTGGTCGAGAAACTGCAGGTTGTAGTCGCCTGGCACGCCAAACAGATGATCGGCTCCACACTCTGTAAGACGGTCCAGCAGGTAATCGGCGACGCAGTATGGGGTACGCATGAACAGGTATCCTTCTAATGTTGACCTCACTTTGAGTATTAAAGAAGCGTGATGACTGTCCAGAATCGGCAGTAAGAAGAGCATGGAAAGAATGCTTTACAAAAAAGGCTGCGCTATGCTGTTTTTTTTCAGGTACATGTAAACGCATACACTGATTCTTCTCTCCAGCGCCAGAGGTCACCAGAATGGGTTATCAGCCGGACCAAAATCGTTATCAGACAATGGAATATCGCCGCTGCGGACGAAGCGGGCTTTCGTTGCCCGCCATCTCGCTCGGGCTGTGGCATAATTTTGGCGATGCCACGCTGTTGGAAAACAGCCGTCAACTTTTACAGCGTGCGTTCGATCTGGGCATTACGCATTTCGACCTTGCCAACAACTATGGTCCGCCACCCGGATCCGCCGAACGTAATTTCGGCCGTATTTTGCAGGAAGATTTCCTGCCCTGGCGCGATGAGCTCATTATCTCAACCAAAGCAGGTTATACGATGTGGGAAGGCCCTTACGGCGACTGGGGGTCACGTAAATATCTGCTGGCAAGCCTCGATCAAAGTCTGAAGCGCATGGGGCTGGAGTATGTGGATATCTTCTATCACCACCGTCCAGACCCCCAAACGCCGCTGCAGGAAACCATGAAAGCGCTTGACCATGTGGTGCGTCAGGGAAAAGCCCTGTATGTCGGGTTATCCAACTATCCGGCTGTTCTGGCTCGCAAGGCGATTGATATCCTCAACGATCTCGGTACGCCCTGTCTTATCCACCAGCCAAAATACTCCATGTTTGAACGTGCGCCGGAAGCGGGGCTGCTGGAGGTGCTGCAGGAAAAAGGGGTCGGCTGCATTCCCTTCTCGCCGCTCGCCGGCGGGCAACTGACCAACCGCTATCTGAACGGTATTCCCGCAGACTCACGCGCGGCAAGCGACAGTAAGTTCCTTAACCCTGAGCAGATCACCGAAGAGAAACTGGAAACGGTAAGAAAGCTCAATGCCATGGCGGAAGGCCGTGGTCAGAAGCTCTCGCAGATGGCGCTGGCCTGGATATTACGCCACGACGCGGTCACGTCTGTTCTGATTGGTGCCAGTAAAACCACACAGATAGAGGATGCGGTGGGCATGCTCGTGAATCGCCATTTCAGCGCAGAAGAGCTGGCCACCATTGACGGGATCCTGAACGGCTCAAAATAGATACACTTTTAGCAAAAAGTGCTATCCCTTTTGAATTCGGAGTTGAGGCGATGAAACGAGACTTTACCAACTCGTAAAATTGCGTTAACAGGCCCCACAAGGCCCCGATCGTGAAGGAGAAAGAGTATGTTCAGGTCACTGATTCTTGCAGCGGTATTACTGGCTTCGGCCCCGCTGGTCGCCACTGCTGGCGAAATCACCCTGTTGCCATCAGTAAAATTACAAATTGGCGATCGTGACGACTACGGCAGATACTGGGACGGTGGCTACTGGCGCGACCGTGATTACTGGCATCGTCACTATGAGTGGCGCGGCGATCGCTGGTGGAAACATGATAATGGTTTGCATCGCGGCTGGTATAAAAACAACGCCTATGAGCGCGGTTATCGCGAAGGCTGGAACGACCGTGATGACCGCCGTGGCGGCTGGGATCGCGGCGGTAAAGGTCACGGTCATGGCCACGGTCATGGCCGTCACTAATCTAAAAAGGAGCCTCCCGGCTCCTTTTTTTATAACCCTAGTGCCGTCCCTATCAACAACCACAGGTTCAGCGCAACGACCACAACCACAATGGCCCACCCGGTCCTTTTCACCAGCGTTGAGTTAACCAGCTCACCCATCAGGGTTTTGTTGCTGGTAAAGATCAGCAGCGGCACCAGCGCCAGCGCAATCCCAAAACTCAACAGCACCTGGCTCATCACCAGAATTCGCGTGGGATCGAGCCCCATCAGAATTACGATAAATGACGGCAGCATGGTGACGGTACGACGCACCCACAACGGAATATGGAACCGGACAAACCCCTGCATGACCACCTGGCCTGCCAGGGTGCCCACAACGGTGGAAGAGAGACCGGCAGCCACCAGGCTCAGTCCAAATATCGTCGCGGCAGCATGGCTCAGTAACGGCTCCAGGGTGAGATAAGCCTGGTCGAGATCGGCAATGCCGGTATGGCCGTTAAAGTGGAAAGCGGCAGCGGCGGTCGCCATCATCGCCAGATTCACAAACCCGGCGATGGTCATGGCGATGGCCACATCCCATTTTGTCGCGGAGTAACGCTCTTTCCGCGTCCCGCCGTGCAGATGCTGCGTTAATGAGGAGTGAAGGTAAATCACATGCGGCATAATGGTCGCACCCAGCACCCCGGCGGCGAGGAACACCGCTTCCGAGGTTGGCAAATCTGGGATCAACATCCCTTTACCGAGCTGCGCCAGATTTGGCTGGGAGAAAATCAGCTCGACAATATACGCCGCCGCGACAAACAACAGCAGACCGCCGATGACCTTCTCCAGCGGTTTTTGACCACGACGCTGCAGCATCAGGATCAGGAACGTGGCGATCCCGGTCAGCACCGCCCCCTGTAGCAGCGACACGCCCAGAATCAGTTTGAACCCGATCGCCGCGCCGATAAATTCAGCGAGGTCCGTTGCCATGGCGATGATTTCTGCCTGCACCCAGTAAAGCCAGACGGCCGGACGCGGGTAGTGGTCGCGAATTTGCTCCGCCAGGTTTTTACCGGTGGCAATGCCCAGTTTTGCGGAGAGCATCTGAATCAGCATCGCCATCAGGTTCGCCCAGACGACCACCCACAGCAGCTTATAGCCGAAGCTGGCCCCGGCCTGAATATTGGTCGCAAAGTTACCTGGATCGATATAGCCAATGGCAGCAATGAACGCAGGTCCCATTAATGCGAACCGCAACTTGCGCGCTGCTCTGCCACTGCTACCCTCTACGCGACTGTTTGTCATGTCTGCCTCTGAAATATAGCCTTTGCTATGTTTAATGCTACCAAAATGAGAATGATTATCAAGATCATTTATAACGTTTACAGTGATTTCTCTGATAGCTTTGAACGATAGACGGGCGGGTAATCGGGGGCGATCTAACAGAAACTGAAATCGCGCGCTCTTTTGTGAAGACTAGCACACAAACTTAACTTTTCACTCATTTACCTAACATAACGAAAATGTATTGTGGATCACTATTTTTGAGACTCGTCACAGGATGTAACTATAGTGTGCCCTTGATCTCGTTTTCTTTTCCCTTGTTACATAGAATGTGCACGAAAATTAAACCTGCCTCATATTTGGAGCAAATATGGACCGCGTCCTTCATTTTGTCCTGGCACTTGTTGTCGTTACTGCACTCGCATTGCTGGTCAGCACAGACCGCAAAAAAATTCGTATTCGTTATGTTGTCCAACTGCTGGTCATTGAAGTTTTACTTGCGTGGTTCTTCCTGAACTCCAACGTAGGCCTTGGCTTCGTGAAAGGCTTCTCCGAAATGTTCGAAAAACTGCTCGGATTCGCCAATGAAGGAACGAACTTTGTCTTCGGTAAGATGAACGATGAAGGTCTGGCATTCTTCTTCCTGAAGGTGCTGTGCCCTATCGTCTTCATCTCTGCGCTGATCGGTATTCTGCAGCACATCCGCGTTCTGCCGTTTGTGATTCGTGGCATTGGTTTCCTGTTATCCAAAGTCAACGGCATGGGTAAGCTGGAATCCTTCAACGCCGTGAGCTCCCTGATCCTCGGTCAGTCTGAAAACTTCATCGCGTATAAAGATATTCTCGGCAAGATGTCCCGCAACCGCATGTACACCATGGCGGCCACCGCAATGTCTACCGTATCCATGTCTATCGTGGGCGCGTATATGACCATGCTGGAGCCAAAATACGTGGTTGCTGCGCTGGTTCTGAACATGTTCAGCACATTTATTGTGCTGTCGCTGATCAACCCGTACCGCGTTGACGCCAGCGAAGAGAACATCCAGATGTCAAACCTGCACGAAGGTCAGAGCTTCTTCGAAATGCTGGGTGAATATATTCTGGCTGGTTTCAAAGTGGCAATTATCGTTGCCGCCATGCTGATCGGTTTTATTGCGCTGATTTCTGCGCTGAACGCCCTGTTCGCCGCGGTGCTGGGTATCTCCTTCCAGGGCATTCTGGGCTACATCTTCTACCCGGTTGCATGGGTGATGGGTGTTCCTGCTCACGAAGCGCTGCAGGTGGGCAGTATCATGGCGACCAAACTGGTTTCTAACGAATTCGTTGCGATGATGGATTTGCAGAAAATTGCCAGCACGCTTTCTCCACGCGCGGAAGGCATCCTGTCCGTGTTCCTGGTCTCCTTCGCGAACTTCTCGTCTATCGGTATCATCGCCGGTGCGATTAAAGGTCTGAACGAAGAACAGGGTAACGTGGTTTCTCGCTTCGGCCTGAAACTGGTTTACGGCTCTACCCTGGTGAGCGTTCTGTCTGCGTCTATCGCAGCACTGGTACTGTAACCTTTACTGTTAAACAAAAAACCGGGAGCCTGCTCCCGGTTTTTTTATGCCTGTAACTCTTCCAGTGGTCTGGGTTTGCCGATCAGATAGCCCTGCAGGTAATCCACACCGCAGCGAAGCAGCATCTCCCGCTGCGCCGGTGTTTCGACGTATTCCGCGACGACGCATAGTGATTTGGTCTTCGCCAGATTACACATTGACTGCACGATCATCGCATCCATGTCATCTGTACAAATGTCTTTCACAAAACAGCCGTCAATTTTAATGATGTCCGCCTGCAGACGTCGCAGACGCTCATAGTTAGCATAGCCGGTACCAAAATCATCAATCGCAATCCGGAAACCGTAATCCCGCAGTTGCTGAATATTGTTAATGCTGCTGCCTGAATTTGAGAAAGCCTGTTCCTCCGTAATTTCAATAACGACAGCCTGCGGCGCGACGCCATACCGTTCAAAGAGCGCACAAATCTCGCCAGCGACCTCTTTTTGCATCAGCGTCAGCGGCATCAGATTGACCGAGAAGCGGGCACCGGCCTGCGTTTCAGGATTGGCGCGCAGCCACATCAGTAGCTTTTCCATAATGCACATATCGAACCGATGACTCAGGTTAAACTGGGCAATTAATGGAATAAAGCGATCGGGGGTAATGATCTCCCCTTCACTTTCCATGCGCGCCAGGATCTCGTTGTACCCGCTACCGTCCGCCTTCTGGATGGGCTGCGCGTATAAATGGAACTGCCCTGCATCCAGCGCATGCTTAATCCGCGCGAGCATGAGTACGCGTTCGGTCGTTTGCCCTGATGCCGCTTCCAGGCTGTTAGTGAGCGCAAGCACGTTGTGCGCGCCGCAGGCCTGTTCTGCCAGCCAGCTCAGCTGGCCCAGCGTGTGATGCAGCTTTTCGCCGTTTTCGACCATTCCCCAGGATGCGCCAAATTCAATATCCAGCCCGGTTTTGTTCCAGAAAATCTTACTGCTGTTGAGCCGGTCGACCATAGTCTGAAGGCGTTCAGCAATGTCTGACCCGAGCAATACCAGCACCAGCTCGCTTCCGGGCAACTGGAAGATCATCTCATCCTTCTGCAAAAGCGGCTGAAGCGACGTGGCAATCGTTCGTTTGCAATGCACCCGCATGAGGATCCCGTAGTGGCGGCTCAAAAACTCCAGATTGTCCATGCGCAGAATGCACACTTTGGCAGCCGGGTGGATCTCAAGATAATCCTCCAGCGCACGAATATTGGGCAAACCGGTTAACGGATCGGTGAGCGCCCTTCCCTGCCAGCCCCGCTTCAGCCACTCGCTGCGCTGGTAAATGCGCGACATATACAGCAGACAGATGGCGAAAGAGATCAGCACGGAGAGGATGAAGGAGAGCGAATGGCCCGATTCCACCCCGTTAAGGAAGTTGTAGTTGTAGTTCAACAGCAGGAGCGCTGATGTGGCCCAAAGCAGAGAGATAAGCGCGTAGGTCAGGCGACTTATCGCTAGCGTAAAAAGAATAAAAATCAGCGGCATTAAATAGCCCGCAATGACGGGAGATTCAAAAGGCCCACATAAAATGACGAGAATGAAACTTAACAGTATTAGCCAGACGAAAATATATAATGAATTCTTGTGTAAAAACACCGGCTTCACGCTTCGCCGCCAGAAGGTCACGGCATAACGAGGATTAATTATCATTCTTAATGGGTAATAGAACATCATGGTAAAAATCAGCGCTGCGCATATCAGGCTTTGGATGTCCACTACGTTATAAATTACCGTGCCTTCGCCGAAAAAGGTTGAAATAGTCAGCGGGAAATCAAATAAATAGCCTGCCATATACATCGACAGCTTAATGCCTACCGGCACGATAAAACCGAGCCAGAAGATACGTAATCCGATATGCTTGTTAGGGATGCAGTAGCGCCAGCGCTTACCCAGCATAAGACGCAGCACGCCGCACGCTGTGAACAACGCAAAGGTCTGACAGAACAGTAATACTGAATATTGTAGCGGTGCTAAATTAACGTAAAATAAATTAGTGACAGTAAAACCTAACAATATGGGAAGTATGGCCCTGCGCCCAAATAGCAAAATAATCGCCAGCATAACGCTTAGCGGTAACCATGCTAAATAAACGTCGTGACCATTAACCATTGCGCGGGGAGAAAGATAACGGGAGACAGGTACCGCAATCAGGCATAGCGCCAGGGCAATTATAAATATCTTTACGTTATTGTAAGTTTTTCTATTCATTAAGCAGGGACGTATATTATCCGTTCGTATCATTGACCGGGTGGATAATATGTTTATTAATTGCGCGAATCAAGTTCAAGTCTATTTATGGACTGGTTTATTGATGTCGATTGAGGTGAGAGACAGAAATATCTCTATTTGATAACAAAAGAGGGTAATGGACATAACAAACAGATAAAAAAAACCCTCGTCATTTGACGAGGGTTTACAATTTTGGTGGAGCTAAGCGGGATCGAACCGCTGACCTCTTGCATGCCATGCAAGCGCTCTCCCAGCTGAGCTATAGCCCCACATGTGACTTTACTAACCGTACTCTGTTGGGTTCAGAGTTTGGTGGAGCTAAGCGGGATCGAACCGCTGACCTCTTGCATGCCATGCAAGCGCTCTCCCAGCTGAGCTATAGCCCCATCGTAAAGCTGTCATGTTGACGGGCGGCATAATATGAATTCCGCTGCGGAGTGTCAACGGCAAAATCAATACCCGCCGTTCAATCGCCGAAAAATCATGCAAATGAATCACTTTGCGAGCCTGCTCGCAGTCATGAGTTAAGCCTGTCACGTTTTCGTCTAAAACGGTGCTATAAAATGAACCGTTAATTGACCCCACAAATATTCAGGAAATTGCATGATCAAGGAACGAATGACGCCAGAAGAGTTAGCCCTCCTCACTGGCTATAGCCGCCAGACCATCAATAAATGGGTACGCAAAGAGGGTTGGATTACATCGCCAAAACCGGGAGTCCAGGGCGGGAAAGCGCGTCTGGTGCATGTGAACGAAAAAGTGCGTGACTTTATTCGCAGTGCACGACGGGCAACCGAAACGCCCGAGCTGCCCGAAGGCGCCAGCCACGACAGTTCGCTTCATACCCTGCTCCTGACGCTGGCCAACGAAATGACGCCGGAAGAACAGAAACAGATGACATCACTGTTACTGCGGGAAGGGATTACCGGATTGCTGCAACGTTTAGGGATTCGCGATCGGAATGAATATTAAAAATTTACCTGGCAAAATGACCACGGAAGAACTGGCGCTAATTTTGGGGGTTGCCAGGCAGACGGTTAATCGCTGGATACGCCAGCAGGCGTGGAAAACCGAAGGGCTCAACGGTGTGAAAGGCGGTCGGGCGAGGCTTATTCATGTTGATGCACGCGTGAAAGACTATATTAAGCGCCTCCCGGCGATCCGGAGCCGTCAGGCGGTTTACCATCTCGCTGAGGCCACCACCGCATATCATAGCTCCCCTACAAGCCTGCGCCCGGGCATTATTGAGACGCTGGAGAATATGACTGAGCTGGAGCAGAAGCGTCTGGAAGACTTTTTGAAGCGCGAAGGGATACGCGGCTTTCTTACGCGCCTGGATATTGCTGAACAAAATGCATAAAAAAAAACGGCAGGTTACCCTGCCGTTCTTCTTTTCGGGGAGGTCATTACTGCTGGTTTTCACGCTCGGCGATAAAATCCAGCGCCTTGTTAATGCGCGCCACGCTGCGTGACTTGCCGATAGCATGGACAGTCACATCCAGCGCCGGAGACTGGCCTGCACCGGTCACCGCAACGCGCAGTGGCATACCCACTTTACCCATGCCCACTTCCAGCTCGTCTGCCGTCGCCTGAATGGCATGATGCACATTCTCAGCGGTCCACTCGGTGAGTGCAGCAAGCTTGTCACGTACCACCTCCAGCGGCTGACGCGCAACAGGGCGGAGATGTTTCTTCGCGGCGTCCGCGTCAAACTCATCAAACTCTTCATAGAAGTAGCGGCAGCTTTCAGCAATCTCTTTCAGCGTCTTGCAGCGCTCGCCGAGCAGTCTCACCAGATCCGCCAGTTCAGGGCCGGTGCGGGTATCAATATTTGCCTGCTCAATGTGCCACTGCAGGTACGTCGCCACATATTCTGGCTGCATGGTATTGATGTAATGGTGGTTCAGCCACAGCAGTTTGTCGGTGTTGAACGCGCTCGCCGATTTACTCACAGAACTCAGAGAGAACAGTTCGATCATCTCTTCGCGGCTGAAGATCTCCTGGTCACCATGAGCCCAGCCCAGACGCACCAGATAGTTCAGCAGTGCTTCCGGCAGGTAGCCGTCGTCGCGGTACTGCATAACGCTTACCGCACCGTGACGTTTAGACAGTTTTTTCCCGTCGTCGCCGTTGATCATCGAAACGTGCGCATAAACAGGCACAGGTGCGTTCAGTGCTTTCAGGATGTTGATCTGACGTGGCGTGTTGTTGATATGGTCTTCACCACGAACAACGTGGGTAATTTCCATATCCCAGTCGTCAACCACAACGCAGAAGTTATACGTTGGAGAACCGTCGGTACGGCGGATGATCAGGTCATCCAGCTCCTGGTTGCTGAATTCGATCGGACCACGGATCTGGTCGTCGAAGATCACAGAGCCCTCTTGCGGGTTAGCAAAACGCACCACGCAAGGCTCATCAGCGGCATGTTCGCTGTGGTCGTGACGGCAACGGCCGTCATAGCGTGGCTTTTCACCGTTTGCCATCTGCTCTTCACGCAGCGCATCCAGACGCTCTTTGGAGCAGTAGCATTTATACGCTGTGCCCGCGACCAGCATCTCATCAATGACAGCGTTATAGCGGTCAAAGCGTTTAGTCTGGAAGTAAGGACCTTCATCCCACTCCAGATTCAGCCAGTTCATCCCATCCATAATGGCTTCAATTGCTTCTGGCGTGGAGCGCTCAAGATCGGTGTCTTCAATACGCAGCACGAACTCACCTTTGTTATGGCGTGCAAAGAGCCAGGAATAGAGAGCAGTACGAGCACCACCGACGTGCAGATAGCCTGTCGGGCTCGGCGCGAAGCGAGTTTTGATTTTCATGAAATGGCCTTACGTTATAAAGATGCCGGTAATCGGCAAATCCCGGGGAAAAAACGATGGGCAATATTCTATCACTGTGGGGGGATTCCTCAATGTTGATCCCTTTATCGTGAAGGAGTTTGCGATTTTTGTTTAGAAATCATGCGCCACTGCCCGTTTCGCGATCGTTTTGTCTAATTTTACGACGAACGAATAAAAACTTTAGAAAATGCGTTGACTCATTTTCAACTCTCCCTATAATGCGACTCCACACAGCGGGGGTGATTAGCTCAGTTGGTAGAGCATCTCCTTTACACGGAGGGGGTCGGCGGTTCGAGCCCGTCATCACCCACCATCTACTTCACGTAGACTCGCAGTGTAGATAAGCATTGAGATTGGGCGATTAGCTCAGTTGGTAGAGCATCTCCTTTACACGGAGGGGGTCGGCGGTTCGAGCCCGTCATCGCCCACCATTCTCATCTTATCGAAGTAGTTCCGAAATGGGCGATTAGCTCAGTTGGTAGAGCATCTCCTTTACACGGAGGGGGTCGGCGGTTCGAGCCCGTCATCGCCCACCATTTCGGGTCGTTAGCTCAGTTGGTAGAGCAGTTGACTTTTAATCAATTGGTCGCAGGTTCGAATCCTGCACGACCCACCAATGTAAAAAAGCGCCCTAAAGGCGCTTTTTTGCTTTCTGGGATATATATGATTCGAACCTGTTGCAGGTTCGAGCCGAACGTAGTGAGGCACAGGAGCCGTTTTCGGCGACGGCCCGAAGGGCGAGGCGAAGCCGAGTCATCCTGCACGACCCACCAATGTAAAAAAGCGCCCTAAAGGCGCTTTTTTGCTTTCTGCGATATATACGATTCGAACCTGTTGCAGGTTCGAGCCGAACGTAGTGAGGCACAGGAGCCGTTTTCGGCGACGGCCCGAAGGGCGAGCGGAAAACCGTATTCCTTTAAAAATTATGCGTTTTTCTCGTCTGGCAGACGTCTTAATTAAATGAAGGATAAGATATAACATTTCGGTCTGGAAAAGACGCAAAAAAGGCAATATAAAATAACGATTTAGGTGAAAAAACAATGAAACTCAGCGAACGTGCCAGACGCTTTGCAACCCAGGCTCATCGTAAAGCCGGTCAAAAACGTAAGTTCACAGGCGAACCTTATATTGTCCACCCTGCATCCGTCGTCAAATTACTACAAAGCATAAATCCAACCGAAGAAATGATCGCAGCGGCATGGCTCCATGATGTCGTTGAGGATACGGGAGTTACACTGGAAACCATCGATTCGTTGTTCGGCGTGGAGGTCGGACAATATGTTGAAATGCTGACGGATGTCAGGCCCAGGCGAACGGGAGGCTCTCGTATTGACCGCAAGAATGCCAATCTCATTCACAGCGCGCGGGCAAATGCCGGAGCACAAACGATAAAGTTATGCGATCTTATAGATAATGCAAGAGATGTTGTGGCGCGCGACCCGATTTTTGCCTGCGAATATATTTTAGAGATGAAAAGGTTGCTCAGTGTCCTCACATCCGGAGATCAAATCCTGTATGCACAAGCCCGCGCGCTATGCGATGAAGGACTTGCCCTGCTGTGTCAGCAGCAGGGAAGCGATGCATGGTTCGTAGAGAGCTGGGCGCAGTATGAACAGCACACGCCACTCAGCTCGGTGACAACGTGGTCAGAAAAAGAATTGCCGGAATCGTTACCGCAGCCAGTACCGTCTGAACAGAAATAATGCCTGCTGAGAGGCGGTAATCTCCACCAAGCAGTTTGGACATGATGTAGGCAGAGGGAGTACAAGGAAGAGCGTTGAAGAGTACGACAGTTGCCAGTACAGGACCACTTATTCCTGACCATATACCAATGAGTAGTGTCACCAGAGGAACAAAAAGAAGCTTAACGATTGTCGACTGCAACACGGCACCGTGAGAAGCACGGGCCGCTTTCAGATCCAGCCCGGCACCTACAGCCAGTAGCCCCAGAGGCAGAGAAGCACCTCCCAGAATATGCAAAATGTCGGATACAATCTGCGGTAAATGCAAACTCGCGACATTAAAAAGCAGCCCAGCAAGCACCGAAATTATGACAGGGTTACGTACCAGCGCCCTGATGATTTGTGCCTGCGCGGGTTTCGAACCCTGACCGTAATACATCAGTACAATAATGGATGCCACATTCAAAAGAGGAATCGCTACAGCGATACTAATCGACGTGACTGCCAACCCGGTAGTGCCATAGGTTGCTGCCGCTGCCGCCACCCCAATATAGGTATTCGGCCGTAATGCTCCCTGAATGACAGAGGAAAATACAGGACCTGACTGTCTGCTTAATCCCCGCCAGATCCAAAGAGACAGTGCTGCCAGCAGCACTGCCCCAAGGATAGACCATGCGATAGGCTTGACCGGAAATTCCCCCAGGTCAGCCGAGGCAACCTGGGAGAACATTAGCGCAGGGAACAGCCAAAAGTAATTGAGCTTCTCACAGGGCAACCAAAATTGCATATCAATAAAATTGCGCGAGCGCAGCATATAGCCCAGGGCAATCAGAAACATGACAGGAATAAGAGCGAGCAGAGTCGTAATCATGGTCGTCAGATATATCCCTTCGTTAGCACCAGAATGCCATATACCGCAATAAAGGCTGTCAGCAGACCTTCATATACGGATGGGCTAGCGCGACGGAAAAGTACGTTCCCTACTCCCCAGTAAACAAATAGTGCAAATGGTGCGGCCATAAAGCCGGAGAGACTCAGAGAATGTGGTTTCAGGATAGTAAGCGTAAGCAATTGTATTATGCCAAACATCAGATAATAGCGTGAGACTTCTGCGCGTATGGCTGTCTTTTCGTTTTGAATGGTTGAGGCATAGAGAGCCAATAATGCCCCACCCATATTTGTTACCCCATGCAAAGCCCCCATCACTAGCACATAAAGGCGCTGATATTTAATAAGTCTGGCACTGATAAACTGTCTAAAATTTGTACTCAATCTCACTACTGCAGAAAATATGAGTACCAGACCAATAATGAAGTCAAAATTAAACTTTCCACCTGAAGTAATAATGACACTCAGAAAGATAATCACAGCAGCCGCACACAAGGCCATATTTAAAATTTCTTTCCTGTCTACACGCCATCCATGACCAGTATATAACTGAGTCAATGAAATCAGGACCGATGAAGGCAAAAGCAGGCCCAGGACAGACGAAAAATCATACCCTAGCAGGAGAAGTGCTGGTGTCCCAAAGACCAGAATACCCATGCCAAAGATAGATTGAACCACTGAAAACAGCATAATAACAGGCAAGAAGAGATATTCGTGTTCCATTTATGCCACCTCTGCTTCATTGCGTTTTATCAACTGATGCTGAAGCCAGGCTTTTACATTAAGAGTGTGAATTACATTTCCATTAAGGCTATTACTGTCCTGTTGAGCAGAGATAATCACGACATAATCATCTTCAAGAAGATATCCACTATGGGTTAATTTTCTCAAAAGTTGATCTTCGCCCTGTAGTGATATTTCATCCTCGTTTTTAATATACACGCTGGTCACATTCGGAAGTAGATTCCAGCTACGTGTCAATTCTGGATGTGTTCCTATGGCTAATACAGGCAATCCGGCATCAGACATAGCAGCAATGCGCACGGCGTAACCCGTACGGGAAAGGACGACCAGGCGAGTCAGCGGTAAAGCCTTTGCAAGCGCACGAATGGTATGTCTGAGATCGCTGTCTGTTGGCTCTTTGACGGTATGATAAGGTGAGTGGCGCCCCGTAGCCGCGAGTGTCGCAATACGACTGATCCGATCAACAGCCTCAACCGGATAGCGACCCACAGCCGTTTCACCGGAAAGCATAACAGCTGAAGCGCCATCCAATATAGCATTAGTGATATCGCTGACTTCCGCTTTTGTTGGTAAAGGATTTTCAATCATGCTGTGGAGCATTTCAGTCGCAACAATGGTGGGCTTACCTGCGCGAGCCGCTTCACGGAGGATTTTTTTCTGATAAAGGGCCACATGATCAATGGATGTTTCAACGGCAAGATCGCCACGGTCAATCATAATCACATCTGCCGAATCTACAATTTCAGCAAGATGAGTAATCCCCCCACGGTTTTCTACTTTTGCCACGATACGCGGAACGGGTGCAGCAATCAGATCACGAATGGCTTCAATATGCTCCCGGCTTTCAACAAAACTGATTCCGATATAATCAACACCGATTGATTTAGCAAATTCAATCATTGCTCGATCTTTATCTGTTACCAAAGACTGCCCAAGGTCGATACCAGGAACATTTATTCCCTTACGACTCCTTAATTTGCCATCCATATTAGCCCGCAAATAAATATCTCTTCCCTGAATGTTGTCAACAACAAATGAAAGCGTTCCGTCATCTGCGAAAACGCCGTCGCCGACGGATAATTTCTCATGAAGCCGATCAAATCCGACGGGAACTTTTTCTGTACCGTCATGGCGGGTATCTGTTGTCAGTATTATTGTATCGCCACTTTTGAACGAAGGTTCATGAGCCAACTGGAGTGTCCGAATTTTCCTTCCAGGAATATCCAGCAGTACAGGAACATCAGGAACGGTGTTACGCAGAAGCTTAACCGTTTCTGCATGCCATTCGGAGGTATTATGAGAACCATTTAATCGAGCAACGGACATGCCTGCTTTGCGTAATTTGAGTAACGTGTCAGTATTGTCTGAAGCCGGGCCGATAGTAGCGATAACGCGTGAACCTGTCATAAATAACTCCTTGTATAAGAAAAGCTCTTTATGACAGTTTTATGACAATTCAGTTAATGATATTAAACTATTTAATATGCCTAATAATTATTACAGCAATTTTATGATGATCCGAACCTGTAATTTCAACATTTCCATAATTAGGGATTTCTTATACATATTTTCAATAAGAAGATAAAAAGCGTTTTATCCCCTCAGCCAGCCGTCAACGTCGCAATCAACGTCTTCACCGCAGGCGTCGCCTGCTTCTCGTCATACACCACATACAAATCGGCCGGTATACGCTCCTTCATCAGCGGCGAAAACCCGGCCTGCTGGCAGACGCGATGTAAAAATGCCCAATCAGAATGCGCAGAAGGCATCGTGACAAAATACTCGTCCTGCAATGCTGAGAGCGCAATTGCTGATTCGCTCACCAGACGGTGATCTTCCGGCATCGCCACCAGAAAAGCGGCGTCATACAACCGCACGCTGGTTAACCCCGCGGTGGGTTCGGTTGCCATTCGCCAGATGCCCACGTCCAGCTCCCGCCGCTCAAGCAGCGCCATCTGCATGACCGGGGATTTTTCACGAAACACGACATCTACATTCGGATGCGCTTTTAAAAAAGCGTGTATTACCGTGCGCACCTCGCTCCACATCGCAGTGCCGAAAATCCCCAGCTCAATGCGCCCAAACTCCCCCCGGCCAATTTGCTCGACGCGAGCCAACGCCTGGTTTGCGCTGGCGAGCAACCGGCGCGACTCTTCCATCAGCACTTTACCGGCATGTGTCAGGGCGACACTTCGCGAGTGGCGAATGAACAGTAACGTGCCCAGCTGGCTTTCCAGTTCTTTAATATGCAAGCTGAGCGGCGGCTGAGACATATTGAGACGGGCCGCAGCCCGTCCAAAATGTAGTTCCTCCGCCACGGCCAGAAAGTAGCGCAGCAACTTGAGATCGGTACGATAGACGCGTTCCATCAAAACATATCCTGGCGATAACATTGATGCGCCTGCCTTAAGGCCTTTCACCCTCCACAGGGGAAATTGAGTGCGCAACTGTACGCATCTCGCTATTTTTACAGGTATGGCGATAGTTAAAACTGAAATAAAACACCACCGCGAGCGCCAGCGCGTAGGTTGCAAACACCAGCCAGATCGTCTGCCACTCTTTCACCCCGTCCACCGAGAAATAATCTACGGTTATACCGCTCAATACCGAACCGACATACGCAATGTAACTCCCTGCCAGATATGGCAGTTTTCCTCAAGCTAATCCCGTCGGTGCCGATACCTCTGTTTTATAACGCGAGGAAAAAGTATGACGACCATTCAGGCTTCAACCCAACCTATTCAGACCAGCGGCGGGAGCGGTACTTCCAGCAGTAACGATATCGCCGCGCAAATCAGCCGCATTCTCGATAAGATCAAAAAGCTGACTCAGCAGTTAAAAGAGCTGGCGAACAGCCCCGGCAGCGCGGATGAGAAGAAAAAGCAGCAGGAACTGATTCAGACCCAGATCAAAGTGCTGCAGGCGCAACTCGCCGCGCTGCAGCGCCAGCAGGCGGAAGAGGCGCAGAAGAAGCAGGATCAAAAACTCGGCAAAGTGGAAGGTGTTAACAGCCCGTCAGACACGCATCAGATCGATATCTACATCTAATCTTCTGATGCGTTAAACAGTGGGTCGCGTATGCGGGCCTCGGTTAATCGCTGTGCCTGGATACGCACCACTTCCCAGATGGCCTGGGCGGCACCCGAGAGGGAACGATTTTTTCGCCGAACCAGCATCAGCTTTCTCTCCACAACGGGCGTGAGTCGCTTCACGGCCAGCCGGCTTCCCTGCGGCAGGGGAAGCGCCAGAGCCGGCAACACGCTGATCCCGATTCCGGCTTCCACCATCGGAAACAGCGTCGCCGGGTGACCAATTTCCTGTACGATCGTTGCCGTTACGCCCTGATTCACCAGCGCGGAGTCAATCAACGGACGGCTGCCCGAGGCATAGTCCTGTAATACCAGATTTGCGCCCTGCAGGCGCTGCCAACTGACCTCCGGCAAGATTGCCAGCGGATCGTCGTCCCGACAGAGCAGTAAAAAAGGCTCTGAAAGCACGCTCTCACACGTCAGATCGCTCACCTGGCCGGGATCGATAACAATACCGAAATCCACATCTCCCTGGCGGATGCTTTCCAGCACCCACTGCTGCGGCCTGTCATGCAACACAAAATCGATATCCGGATAACGCTGGTTGCCCTCTGCGATACATTGCGGGATAAGGTGTGCAGAAATTGTCTGGCTGGCTGCGACCCGCACCGTACCCGAAAGCTGCTGCCCCAGTCTCCCGACGTCTCTGAGCGTGCTGTTCAGTTCATCCAGCAGCCGTTCGAGGCGCAAAGCCAGCTGTTGCCCCGCTTCGGTCAGGACAACCTCGCGCGTGGTACGGTCAAGCAGCCTCACGCCGGTCTGATTCTCCAGCTCTTTCACACTGTGGCTGACCGCCGACTGGCTCAGGCCAATCATCTCCCCTGCCCGACTAAAGCTGCGGGCATGCGCGACGGTAACGAAAATACGAAGCTGGCGTAAGGAGTAATTCATCTGTTTCGTTCATGAATGGATGCAATAAATCAATTTTATTTCTCAAATGGAAAAAAGCACAATAGCGACATCTGTTTTCAGGAGTCATTATGAAACTATTTCGTATTGTTGATCCGTTTACGCTTACCCTGGTCATTACCGTTTTACTGGCCTCTTTCTTTCCCGCTCGCGGGGGATTCGTCCCGTTCTTTGAAGGGCTAACCACAGCCGCCATCGCCCTGCTGTTCTTTATGCACGGGGCGAAACTCTCCCGCGAAGCCATTATCGCCGGCGGTAGCCACTGGCGACTGCATCTGTGGGTGATGTGCAGCACCTTTATTCTTTTCCCGATCCTCGGCGTGCTGTTTGCCTGGTGGGCGCCGGTTAACGTCGACCCGGCGCTCTACACCGGTTTCCTGTATCTGTGTATTTTGCCGGCCACCGTGCAGTCCGCCATTGCGTTTACCTCTCTGGCGGGAGGGAACGTAGCGGCCGCCGTCTGCTCGGCATCGGCATCCAGTCTGCTGGGGATTTTCGTCTCCCCGCTGCTGGTCGGCCTGCTGATGAACATGCACGGCGCGGAAGGTAACCTTGAGCAGGTGGGCAAAATCTGCCTGCAACTGCTGCTGCCGTTTGTGCTGGGCCATCTCTCCCGACCGTGGACCGGCGCGTTTGTGGCAAAGCACAAGAAATGGATTTCAAAAACCGATCAGTCGTCGATTCTGCTGGTGGTCTATTCCGCCTTCAGTGAAGCGGTCGTGAACGGGATCTGGCACAAGGTGGGCGCAGGCTCGCTGCTGTTTATCGTGGTGGTCAGCCTCATCCTGCTGGCGATTGTGATTGCCGTGAACGTCTTTGTGGCACGCAAGTGCGGATTCAACAAAGCGGATGAGATCACCATTGTCTTCTGCGGTTCGAAGAAGAGCCTGGCAAACGGTATCCCGATGGCCAACATTCTGTTCCCGACCTCGGTGATTGGGATGATGGTGCTACCGCTGATGATTTTCCATCAGATCCAGCTGATGGTCTGCGCGGTGCTGGCGCGTCGCTATAAGCGCCAGACGGAAAAACTGGCGCAGGAAGAGACCCGCGCCGCGAAGGCTTAAGGACGTTTCAGGGGCTGGACCAGTTGGGTCAGCCCCTCCGTTTTGATCAGTAACGTGATAGCTATCAGCTCGCCCAGTCGCCCGGCCGGAAACTCATCCTTGCGGGCAAACCACAGCAGATACTCCTCCGGCAGGTCAATCAGCCTGCGGCCCTTATATTTACCGAACGGCATCTCCGTATTAGCGATCTCGACGAGCTGCTCTTTCTCCACCTTACTCTCCTAACAGACGCATCATTTCCGCTTCGTCGATAACCTCAATCCCCAGCTCCTGGGCTTTCGCCAGCTTGGAACCGGCGGCTTCCCCGGCGATCACCAGGTCGGTTTTCTTTGACACGCTACCCGCCACTTTAGCTCCCAGTGCGACCAGACGTGCTTTTGCATCATCACGGGATAGCTGGCTCAGGCTACCGGTCAGCACCACTGTTTTACCGGCGAACGGGCTGTCGATCTCTTCGGCATTGACGACGACCGGCGCAGGCCATTTGATGCCCTCGGCCAGCAGCTTGCCGATGACCTCGCGGTTGCTCTCTTCAGCAAAGAAGTTAAAGACATGCGTGGCGACGACGATGCCGACATCCGGAACTTTCTGCAGTTCGTCGATGCTCGCGTTTTCCAGCGCCTCCAGCGTACCAAAATACGCCGCCAGCCCTGCTGCCGTCGCTTCACCCACTTCACGAATGCCGAGCGCATAAAGGAAACGGGCGAAGGTGGTCTCTTTAGCCGCTTCCAGGGCGTTAACCACATTTTGGGCCGACTTTGGCCCCATGCGGTCAAGACCTGTCAGCTTGCCCGCGGTCAGTTTGAAGAGATCCGCGGGGGTATGGACATACTCTTTCTCAACCAGCTGGTCGATAATCTTGTCGCCCATGCCGTCGACGTCCATCGCCCGACGGGAGACAAAGTGCTTCAGTGACTCTTTACGCTGCGCGCCACAGATTAAACCGCCCGTGCAGCGCGCCACCGCTTCACCTTCCACACGCTCAACGTCAGAGCCACACACCGGGCAATGGGTCGGGAAGACAACCTCGCGCGTATCGTCAGGACGTTCTGACTCAACGACGTTAACCACCTGCGGGATGACATCGCCCGCGCGGCGGATCACCACTTTGTCACCGATACGCAGACCAAGGCGTTCGATCTCATCGGCATTATGCAGCGTGGCGTTACTCACCAGCACACCCGCAACCTGCACGGGCTCCAGACGCGCGACAGGGGTGATGGCGCCCGTCCGTCCTACCTGGAACTCCACGTCGCGCACAAAGGTCATCTGCTCCTGGGCCGGGAACTTAAACGCCACCGCCCAGCGCGGCGCACGCGCCACAAAGCCCAGCTGCTCCTGCAGCGCCAGCGAGTTTACCTTAATGACCACACCATCAATGTCGAAACCGAGTGTCGGACGGTCCTCTTCAACCTTGTGATAGAACGCAAGCACCGCCTCCGGTGAGTCGCAAAGCTGGACGCGGTTGCTTACCGGCAGCCCCCATGCCTTAAACTGCAGCAGACGGCCGAGATGCGTATCCGGCAGCTCGCCGCCTTCCAGAATACCGACACCGTAGCAGAAGAAAGTAAGCGGTCGCTTCGCGGTGATGCGCGGATCCAGCTGACGCAGAGAGCCTGCCGCCGCATTACGCGGGTTTGCAAATACCTTCCCGCCAGTGCGGCGCGCTTCCTCGTTGATTTTCTCGAAGCCCGCCTGCGGGAGGAACACTTCGCCACGCACTTCCAGACGCGCTGGAATGTTGTCACCCTGCAGCTTCAGCGGGATCGCGCGAATGGTGCGCACGTTGGTGGTAATGTCTTCCCCCGTGGTGCCATCCCCTCGGGTCGCGGCACGCACCAGTACGCCGTTTTCGTAGAGAAGGCTGACTGCCAGGCCATCCAGCTTTAGCTCGCAGCACCAGGTCAGAGAGTCGTTGCTTTTCAGGCGATCCTGCACGCGCTTGTTAAACGCCAGGAAGCTCTCTTCATCGAAGACGTTATCCAGCGACAGCATCGGTACTTCATGACGTACCTGGCTGAATGCCCCCAGCGGCTCGGCGCCAACGCGCTGGGTGGGGGAATCAGGGGTGATAAGTTCCGGGTGTTGCGCCTCTAATTCACGCAGCTCGCGCATCAGGCGGTCGTACTCGGCATCCGGGACTTCCGGCGCGTCCATAACATGATAGAGATATTCATGATGGCGAAGCGTGGTTCGCAGTTCAGTGAGTTGTTGTTCGATTGAGTCCATATCACACCATCAATGAGAAAAAACCCCCGACATGCGGGGGTTGAGGAGGAGTTGAAGTAAACGCGACGATTACGCGTTGGCTTCCTTCACTTCGCGGATGCGGTCCTGATACTCGCGCAGTTTCTGCGGCGTCATCATGCGACGCTGGTCGTCGAGTACCACACCACCGACTTCGTCGGCGATATGCTGAGCGGACTGCAGCATCAGCTTAAAGTTTTGCAGTTCATCACCGTAGGACGGCACCTGCATAAAGATAGTGACGCCCGGGGTCACGAAATCACCGGTCATTTCCGGATCAAACGTGCCAGGGTTGACCATATTGGCCAGGCTGAACAGCGCCGGGCCACTACCGTCAGGACTCAGATGGCGATGGAAAATATTCATATCACCAAACTTGAAACCTGCCTGTTGAATACTGTTAAGCAGCACATCACCGTTGAGATGGCTGCCCTGATGTGCGGCCACGTTCATGATGATCACCGCTTCTTTACGCTGCGGTTTTTCAACAACCGGTTCAGGCGCTGCAACGGGCTCAGGCTCAACGTGCGGGGCCGGGGCAGGTTGCGGCGCAGGCTGCACATGAACAGGCTGCTGCGGCTGTTGTACCGGCTGTGCAGGCTGTTGTTGCACGGGCTGCTGCACAGGCTGCTGTTGAACCGGCTGCGGTGCAGCTGGCTGCTGATGGACAGGCTGTTGCGGCGGCTGGCGCACCGGCTCTTCTACCGTCTGCGGCGCGTGCTGGCGCGGCTGAGCAGAAGCATACGGCGGTTGATACTGGTGCTGCGCTGGACGGGGGGCTTCATGCTCCCCATGAGCCGCGCCGGGCGCAGTATTGACCCGATGAACACGAACTTCACCCACGCCGTCGTCGTCGATGCCATCGATGTCATCTTCACTGTCATCGTCGTCACGACTGGACTTCATGCGCTTCAGTGGGCGATCGCGAAACATAGAGGAACGCTCTTTACGGCTGGTCCAGAAACCATGTACCAGTAAAGCGATTATGGCGATCGCGCCAACAATGATTAATATCAGACGCAAATCCTGCATCATTATATTCTCTGTTGTTCTAACACCTTGCCACCACGGCAAACATTTACTCACTAAGAGTATTTGCCGTTTACGTCAAGTGCAAGTGCGTGCAGAGCATTCGCAGCATAAAGATGAAGGAAATCGTGCTTTTTGCTGGTTTTTCGAACATTTCCGAACTGGTCATTGGTCCGTAAGTGGATAATATAGGCGGGCAATTCCACTGGTTGTGAAAAAAGGAGTACAGCCTGGTTATGGTTTCAACATCTTCTTCTCCCCCGCGCAGCGGTGTCTGGTATTTTTCTCAGGGCTGGAAACTGGTCTCCCTGCCGGGTATTCGACGCTTCGTCATTCTGCCGCTGCTGATCAACATTATTCTGATGGGCGGCGCGTTCTGGTGGCTGTTCACAAAGCTGGAGAGCTGGATCCCGTCGCTGATGAGCCATGTGCCAGACTGGCTGCAGTGGCTTAACTACCTGCTCTGGCCGGTGGCGGTGATCTCCGTGCTGCTGGTGTTTGGGTACTTCTTCTCAACGATTGCGAACTGGATAGCTGCCCCGTTTAACGGCCTGCTGGCGGAACAGCTGGAAGCACGCCTGACCGGAGCGACGCCACCGGATACCGGCATACTGGGGATCATGAAAGATCTTCCCCGTATCATGAAGCGCGAGTGGCAGAAATTTGTCTGGTACCTGCCACGGGCGATTGTGCTGCTCATCCTCTATTTTGTGCCCGGCATTGGCCAGACGGTGGCGCCGGTGCTGTGGTTCCTCTTCAGCGCCTGGATGCTGGCTATTCAGTACTGCGATTACCCGTTCGATAACCACAAAGTACCGTTTAAAGAGATGCGCACCGCCCTGCGCACCCAGAAGGTCGCCAATATGCAGTTCGGCGCCCTCACCAGCCTGTTCACGATGATCCCCTTCCTCAATTTGTTCATTATGCCGGTGGCGGTATGTGGCGCGACGGCGATGTGGGTGGACTGCTACCGTGCTAAGCACGCGTTATGGAAATAATGCAAAAATGTGTAAAGCAGGGGTGGCTTATGCCGCCCCTTATTCCATACTGATCCCCATTATTTCCTTGCAGTATATAGATATGCGAATTCCTTACTTCCCCCTACCTGCTCAACAGGTATGCTGGGTCGGTATCCCAATTTCATACAGTTAAGGACAGGCCATGAGTAAGATTTATGAAGACAACTCGCTGACTATCGGTCATACGCCCCTGGTTCGACTGAACCGTATCGGTAATGGACGCATTCTGGCGAAGGTCGAATCACGTAACCCGAGCTTTAGCGTAAAATGCCGTATCGGTGCAAACATGATTTGGGATGCTGAAAAACGTGGCGTACTGAAGCCTGGCGTTGAGCTGGTAGAACCGACCAGCGGCAACACCGGTATCGCACTGGCCTATGTGGCGGCGGCGCGTGGCTATAAGCTGACGCTGACCATGCCAGAAACCATGAGCATTGAACGCCGCAAGCTGCTCAAAGCGCTGGGCGCGAACCTGGTCCTGACCGAAGGCGCGAAAGGCATGAAAGGTGCCATTCAGAAAGCCGAAGAGATCGTGGCCAGCGATCCGGCGAAATACCTGCTGCTTCAGCAGTTCAGCAACCCGGCTAACCCGGAAATTCACGAAAAGACTACCGGCCCGGAAATCTGGGAAGATACGGACGGCCAGGTTGATGTCTTTATCTCCGGCGTGGGTACCGGCGGTACGCTGACCGGCGTGTCGCGCTACATTAAAGGCACAAAAGGTAAAAAAGACCTGATCACCGTTGCGGTTGAACCCACTGACTCCCCGGTTATCACCCAGGCGCTGGCGGGCGAAGAGCTTAAACCAGGCCCGCACAAAATCCAGGGTATTGGCGCAGGCTTCATTCCGGGAAACCTGGATCTGAAGCTTATTGATAAAGTGGTGACCATCACTAACGAAGAAGCCATCTCTACTGCGCGTCGCCTGATGGATGAAGAAGGCATTCTGGCGGGTATCTCTTCCGGTGCGGCCGTTGCGGCAGCGCTCAAACTTCAGGAAGACGAAGCCTTTACCAACAAGAATATTGTGGTTATCCTTCCTTCTTCGGGTGAGCGTTACTTGAGCACCGCACTGTTTGCCGATCTCTTCACGGAAAAAGAGCTGCAACAGTAATGCCAGCATGTTAATAACGCGTAAAAAAGCACCTTTTCAGGTGCTTTTTTGTGGCCTGCTTCAAACTTTTACCCCTCCTGGCATTGCTTCACCCCGTAGGGTCTGGTATTTAAACCAGCAATTATTTTGATGCGTGAAATTAATCAGTGAACGAAATAGCCTTGCTGAATCGATTTTATGATTTGGTTCAAGTCTTGCTTTCGCTGCATAATGTTTAATGACGATCGAAACGTCAGCGCTAACAATACAGGCTAAAGTTCAGTCGCCAGGCTAGACTTTAGTTCCACAACACTAAACCTATAAGTTGGGGAAATACAATGTTCCAGCAAGAAGTTACCATTACCGCTCCGAACGGTCTGCACACCCGCCCTGCCGCTCAGTTTGTTAAAGAAGCGAAAGGCTTCACTTCTGAAATCACTGTGACTTCCAACGGCAAAAGCGCCAGCGCAAAAAGCCTGTTCAAACTGCAGACTCTGGGCCTGACTCAGGGCACCGTAGTCACCATCTCTGCGGAAGGTGAAGACGAGCAGAAAGCAGTTGAGCATCTGGTAAAACTGATGGCTGAGCTCGAGTAAGTTTCCGGGTTCTTTTAAATATCAGTCACAAGTAAGGTAGGGTTATGATTTCAGGCATTTTAGCATCCCCGGGTATCGCTTTCGGCAAAGCACTGCTGCTGAAAGAAGACGAGATCGTCATCGACCGGAAAAAAATTTCTGCCGACAAGGTTGATCAGGAAGTTGAACGTTTTCTGAGCGGTCGTGCCAAGGCATCTGCGCAACTGGAAGCAATCAAAACTAAAGCTGGCGAAACTTTCGGTGAAGAAAAAGAAGCCATCTTCGAAGGGCACATCATGCTGCTCGAAGATGAGGAGCTGGAGCAGGAAATCATAGCCCTGATTAAAGATAAAGGCATGACGGCCGACGCGGCTGCCCATGAAGTTATCGAAGGTCAGGCAACTGCCCTGGAAGAACTGGATGATGAATACCTGAAAGAGCGTGCGGCTGACGTACGTGACATCGGTAAGCGCCTGCTGCGCAACATCCTGGGCCTGGCCATTATCGACCTGAGCGCGATTCAGGATGAAGTGATCCTGGTTGCCGCTGACCTCACCCCGTCTGAAACCGCACAGCTGAACCTGAAAAAGGTCCTCGGTTTCATCACCGATGCGGGCGGCCGTACCTCCCACACCTCTATCATGGCACGTTCTCTTGAACTGCCTGCTATCGTGGGTACCGGTAGCGTCACCTCTCAGGTGAAAAACGGTGACTATCTGATTCTGGATGCCGTAAACAATCTGGTTTACGTCAACCCAACTAACGAAGAGATCGAGAAACTGCGCGCAGTTCAGGAGCAGGTTGCGACTGAAAAAGCGGAACTCGCTAAGCTGAAAGACCTGCCAGCCATTACCCTGGACGGCCATCAGGTAGAAGTGTGCGCAAACATCGGTACCGTCCGCGACGTTGATGGCGCTGAGCGTAACGGTGCGGAAGGCGTAGGTCTCTATCGTACTGAATTCCTGTTCATGGACCGTGACGCCCTGCCGACTGAAGAAGAGCAGTTCGCAGCGTACAAAGCGGTGGCTGAAGCCTGTGGCTCTCAGGCCGTTATCGTCCGTACCATGGACATCGGTGGCGACAAAGAGCTGCCGTACATGAACTTCCCGAAAGAAGAGAACCCGTTCCTGGGCTGGCGTGCAGTACGTATCGCCATGGATCGTAAAGAGATCCTTCGCGATCAGGTTCGTGCGATCCTGCGTGCCTCCGCTTTCGGTAAGCTGCGCATTATGTTCCCGATGATCATCTCTGTTGAAGAAGTGCGTGCACTGAAGAAAGAGATCGAAATCTACAAACAGGAACTGCGTGACGAAGGTAAAGCGTTTGACGAGTCAATTGAGATCGGCGTGATGGTGGAAACACCAGCGGCGGCAACGATTGCGCGTCATTTAGCCAAAGAAGTTGATTTCTTTAGTATCGGCACCAATGATTTAACGCAGTACACCCTGGCAGTTGACCGTGGTAATGATATGATTTCACATCTCTACCAGCCAATGTCACCGTCCGTACTGAACTTGATCAAGCAAGTTATTGATGCTTCTCATGCAGAAGGTAAATGGACTGGCATGTGTGGTGAGCTTGCAGGCGACGAACGTGCTACACTTCTGTTGCTGGGTATGGGTCTGGACGAATTCTCTATGAGCGCCATTTCCATCCCGCGCATTAAGAAGATTATCCGTAACACGAACTTCGAAGATGCGAAGGTGTTAGCAGAGCAGGCTCTTGCTCAACCGACAACGGACGAGTTAATGACGCTGGTTAACAAGTTCATTGAAGAAAAAACAATCTGCTAATCCACGAGATGCGGCCCAAATTACTGCTTAGGAGAAGATCATGGGTTTGTTCGATAAACTGAAATCTCTGGTTTCTGATGATAAGAAAGACTCCGGAACTATTGAGATTGTTGCTCCGCTCTCCGGCGAGATCGTCAACATCGAAGACGTGCCGGATGTAGTGTTTGCTGAGAAAATCGTTGGTGATGGCATTGCTATCAAACCAACTGGCAACAAAATGGTTGCTCCAGTTGACGGCACCATCGGTAAAATTTTTGAAACCAACCATGCGTTCTCTATCGAATCTGATAGCGGTATCGAACTGTTCGTTCACTTCGGTATCGACACCGTTGAACTGAAAGGCGAAGGCTTCAAACGTATCGCGGAAGAAGGTCAGCGTGTTAAAGTTGGCGACCCGGTCATTGAATTCGATCTGCCACTGCTGGAAGAAAAAGCCAAGTCTACCCTGACGCCGGTTGTTATCTCCAACATGGACGAAATCAAAGAACTGATCAAACTGTCTGGCAGCGTCACCGTGGGTGAAACCCCGGTTATCCGCATCAAGAAGTAATTCTTGCCGCACAGTAAAATGGCGCCTTCGGGCGCCATTTTTGTTTATGCGGGGAGGATTAGCTCATCATACCCTTTCGACTGCGTATACAGCATCACGTCAGTCACCCGATCGCCGGCCATACGGATGGCATCGGCAACGGTTTTCCCCTCAACAATGCCGCTCACCAGTTCCGAGCAGAACAGATCGCCCGTTCCTTTCAGATCGGTTTCCACGCGCGGATGCGCACTGACGGTAACCCCCTCACGCGTGACCAGCACCACGTGGATGTTTTGCGGATCGTCAGCCACCGGCGCGCTGGTGATGGCCACCCATTTCAGGGTGTCTGAGAGCAATCCCTGCGCTGCTGCAATCGCGCTTTCCGGCGTACGACACGGTTTGCCGCTTAAGACTTCCAGTTCGTAGACGTTTGGCGTAATCCCTTGCGCCAGCGGCAGCAGGTGCTCCCGATACGCTTCGGGAATATCGGGCTTCACGTACATCCCGCTGTCGATATCGCCGATAACCGGGTCGACCAGCACCAGCAGGTCTGGATGCTGTGCTTTAACCGCCTTCAGCCACTGCGCCAGCAGGGCAATCTGGCTGGCGCTGCCCATATAGCCGGTAGTAACCGCTTTAAGCTCGCGCAGGATCTCGCGCTCTTCCAGCGCCTTCAGATAGCCGCTGAACCACTCGTCGGGGATCACCCCGCCGTAGAAGGTGTCATAGTGCGGTGTGTTGCTAAACAGCACCGTCGGTACGGCGGTGACGTTCAGCCTGTGGGTACGAATATTCGGTACCGCGATACTGTTCCCGACACTGCCGTAAACCACCTGCGACTGCACCGCGACAATGTCGGTTTGCTGCGCCCGGGTGTTATCCCGGAATAGAATCATCTCCATGACGTTTAAATTCCCGCCCCCTGCGAATAACTCTCTTCACCAAAAACGCCGGTCGACAGATAGCGATCGCCGCGGTCGCAGATAATCGCCACCACAACGGCACCGGGATTCTCCTGCGCTACCCGAATCGCGCCTGCCACCGCGCCCCCCGAACTGACCCCACAGAAGATACCTTCACGCACGGCCAGTTCACGCATGGTATTCTCCGCCTCGCGCTGATGAATATCCAGCACCTGATCCACCAGCTGCGCATTAAAAATGCCCGGCATATATTCCGCAGGCCAGCGGCGAATGCCCGGAATGCTGCTCCCCTCTTCCGGCTGCAGCCCAACGATGGTAACGACTTTCGCCTGCTCGCGCAGAAAACGCGACACGCCGGTAATGGTGCCGGTGGTACCCATGCTGGAGACAAAATGGGTGATCCGTCCGTCGGTCTGCTGCCAGATTTCCGGGCCGGTGGTGGTGTAGTGGGCGTAAGGGTTGTCCGGGTTATTGAACTGATCGAGCAGTTTACCCTCGCCGCGCTCGGCCATGGCTAATGCTAAATCGCGCGCGCCTTCCATTCCCTGCTCTTTGGTCACCAGAATCAGTTCGGCCCCGTACGCACGCATCGCGGCGCGTCGCTCCTGGCTCATGTTGTCCGGCATCAGCAGCTTCATACGGTAGCCTTTCAGCGCCGCAATCATCGCCAGAGCGATACCGGTGTTGCCGCTGGTGGCTTCGATCAGCACATCGCCGGGTTTGATTTCACCGCGCTTTTCGGCCTGGACAATCATCGACAACGCTGCACGGTCTTTCACCGACCCGGCCGGGTTATTGCCTTCGAGCTTGACCCAGATTTCGCTGCCGTTAGCCGGCCCCATGCGCTGAAGTTTGACCAGAGGGGTATTGCCGATGGTGTGTTCGAGTGTATTCACGATTTTTACTCAATAAAAAAGCCGGGTGGCGCGCAGCGATCCCGGCCTACAAGACGCAGTTTTAGCTGTAGGCCCGGTCAGCGCAGCGCCACCGGGCGATAAACATCCTAATAACCTATCAGGCTGACTCCGCCAGAGCAATATCCTCGCGCGTCTCGATGCGCTCATTCCCGTGATAAATACGGGCATGCTGCAGACCGACAAACAGGCGCTCTCCGCGGTGCGGCGGGACGTCGTCGCGCATCACGACGGTCAGCGGCTCGGTATACCAGCCCAGCGGTTGTACCACCAGTTGGGTGTAGTGTCCTTTAGGGCTCGCTTCCAGCACCTGCACCGGCAGCGGTGAATCCAGGCTGGTACGGCGGCTTACGTCCACTTCCCAGGGACGCAGGAACAGATCGACCGGGCCCTGGTGCGCGGAGGTATAGCCCAGCGGCCAGCGGTGCGCCCCGACATGGAATTGACCACCGCGAATGGTGCCCTGCAGACGGTTGACCTCGCCCATAAATTCCAGCACGAAACGGGTCGCCGGTTCACGCCACAGCTGTTCTGGCTCGTCAACCTGTTCAATGTTGCCCTGGCTCATGACCACCACGCGATCCGCGACTTCCATCGCCTCTTCCTGATCGTGGGTCACGAACACGCTGGTAAACTTCAGCTCTTCATGGAGCTGACGCAGCCAGCGACGCAGCTCTTTACGCACCTGCGCATCCAGCGCGCCGAAGGGTTCATCCAGCAGCAGAATTTGCGGTTCAACAGCCAACGCACGCGCCAGCGCCACGCGCTGTTTCTGCCCGCCGGACAGCTGCGCCGGGAAACGATCCGCCAGATGAGCCAGCTGCACCATCTCAAGCAGTTTGGTCACTTTCGCCTTAATGGTTGCCGCATCCGGGCGTTCACGACGCGGCAGCACGGTCAGGCCAAAGGCGATATTGTTAAACACGGTCATGTGGCGGAACAGCGCGTAATGCTGGAACACAAACCCCACCTTACGGTCGCGGGCATGCAGACGGCTCACGTCGGTGCCGTGGAAGCGGATATGCCCGCTGGTCTGATGCTCAAGCCCGGCGATAATGCGCAGCAGCGTGGTCTTACCCGAGCCAGACGGCCCCAGCAGCGCCACCATTTGTCCGGAAGGGATATCCAGCGAGATATCATTCAGCACCTGGGTGCGACCAAAAGACTTCTTAATATTGGCAATCTCAATGCTCATGATTTCCCTCCTGATGCTGACGTTTTTCCTGATTTTCTAAACGCCACTGCACCACACTCTTCAAAAACAGGGTCAAAATGGCCATCAGCGTCAGCAACGCTGCGGCAGTAAAGGCGCCGATGGTGTTGTAATCCTGCTGCAGCAACTCAATCTGCAGCGGCAGCGACAGGGTTTCACCGCGAATGGAGCCGGAGACGACGGAAACGGCACCGAACTCACCAATTGCGCGGGCGTTGGTCAACACCACACCGTAAAGCAGCGCCCAGCGGATATTCGGCAGCGTCACGCGGCGGAACATCTGCCAGCCTGACGCGCCCAGCAGCACCGCCGCTTCATCTTCGTTGCTCCCCTGGCTTAACATCACCGGTACCAGCTCACGCACCACAAATGGACAGGTGACGAAGATGGTGACCAGCACCATGCCTGGCCAGGCAAACATGATCTGCAGGTTATGCGCATCCAGCCAGCCGCCCAGCGGACCGTTGGAGCCGTAAAAGAGCAGATACACCAGACCCGCCACCACCGGCGAGACAGCAAAAGGAATATCCAGCAGGGTGAGAAGCAACTGACGTCCCGGGAAGTTAAAGCGCGTCACCAGCCACGCCAGCAGAGTACCGAACACCAGGTTCACCGGCACGGTGATCAATGCAATCAGCACGGTCAGCCAGATGGCGTGCAGCATATCCGGGTTCGCCAGGTTTTCCAGCGCAGGCATCAGCCCCTTGCTGAACGCCTGAACGAAGATATAAATCGTCGGCACGACGAGAATGAGGGCGGACACCAGCACGCCCGCCCCAATCAGAAACCATTTACCCCAGTTAATACGGGGCACATCGTATCGCTTCAATTGCGTAACTTCCGCCATCAGTGACCTACCACACGTCGACCAAAGCGACTTTGCAGAGTGTTAATCGAGTACAGCAGCAGCAGCGAGGCCGCCAGGATCACCGAAGCGATCGCGCTCGCCGCCGGATAATCAAACTCCTGCAGACGGATGAAAATCATCAGCGAGGTCACTTCCGTTTTCCAGGCAATGTTCCCGGCGATAAAAATCACTGCGCCGAACTCACCGAGGCTGCGGGTAAACGACAGCGCAATACCCGCCATCAGCGCCGGGGAGAGCTCCGGCAGAACCACCTTGCGAAAACTTTGCCAGCGCGTGGCGCCGAGCGTTTCCGCCGCTTCTTCATATTCCGGCCCCAACTCTTCCAGCACCGGCTGCACGGTACGCACCACAAACGGAATACTGGTAAAGGCCATCGCTACTGCGATACCGAGCCAGGTATAGGTCACCTTGATGTCAAACTTCGCCAGCCACTCACCGTACAACCCGTTCACGGAGAAGAGCGACGCGAGGGTTAAGCCAGCAACCGCCGTTGGCAGCGCAAACGGCAGATCCATCAGTGCGTCAAGCAGCGTACGGCCCGGGAAGCGATAGCGGGTTAAGATCCACGCCATCAGCAGGCCAAACACGCCGTTAAAAATGGAGGCGACAAACGCTGACAGCAGCGTCACCTTATAGGCCGCCACCACCTGCGGGTTGGTGATGACCTCCCAGTACTGCGCCCAGCTCATCTGAGCGAGCTGCATCACCAGCGCGCTGAGCGGCAACAACAGGATCAGGCAGACGAACAGCAGGCTGGTCCCAAGGCTTAAGGTGAAGCCCGGCAGCACGCGTTTAGTCGATACTGCAAACATTACTTACGCCCCGCCGCCAGCAATTTGTCTAACTCACCGCCGCTGGCAAAGTGCGTTTTCATTACATCAGGCCAGGAGCCGAAATGGTCTTCCACGCGGAACAGCGCGGTCTGCGGGAATTTATCTTTCAGTTTGTTCATTACGTCCGGGTTATTCACGCGGTAGTAGTAATCGGTAATGATGGTCTGCGCCTGCGGGCTGTACAGGTAGTTGAGATAGGCTTTTGCCGCTTTCTCGGTGCCGTTTGCCTGTACGTTTTTATCCACCCACGCCACCGGGAACTCGGCCAGGATGTTGGTTTTTGGGATAATCACCTCAAAGCCCTGCGCCTCATACTGTTTACGGATGTTGTTCACTTCCGATTCAAAGCTAATTAGCACGTCGCCCAGACCGCGCTCTGCAAAGGTTGTAGTTGCGCCGCGTCCGCCGGTATCAAACACTTCGACGTTTTTCAGGAACTGGGTCATGAACTGCTCGGTTTTGGCTTTATCGTTACCGTCAGCCTTGTCCGCCGCGCCCCACGCCGCTAAATAGGTGTAACGCGCGTTACCGGAGGTTTTTGGGTTTGGGAAAATCAGCTTCACGTCGGAACGCACCAGGTCGCTCCAGTCGTGGATATTCTTCGGGTTGCCCTTGCGCACCAGGAAGCCCATGGTGGAGTAGAACGGCGAGCTGTTGTTCGGCAGACGGCTCTGCCAGTCCGCCGGGATCAGCTTGCCTTTATCGTGCAGGATCTGCACATCAGTGACCTGGTTGTAGGTCACCACGTCCGCTTTCAGCCCCTGGAGGATTGCCAGCGCCTGCTTGGACGAACCGGCATGGGACTGCTTGATGGTCAGCTTATCGCCGTTATTGTCTTTTGCCCACTGCTGCTCAAACGGGGGATTAAGGGCGGCGAACAGCTCGCGGGAGACATCGTATGAACTGTTCAGCAGCTCAGTCGCCTGCGCCTGTGCCACCAGCAGTAAACCTGCCAGCGCCAGAGTTCCTTTTTTCAGTACAGTAACGGCCATTGCGCACCCTTATAAATGTGATGACTATCTTATAGTCATAATATTTATAACGGGGATGAAAGGAGTAACGGTTTTATATACCGTTTGGTGATTTACAAGCAGAAAAGGGAATAAGGGTGCGGGGAAAATTGCCGGGTGGCGCTAACGCTTACCCGGCTTACGTATGGAGAGCGGTTTTACAGCGCCAGCAGACGCTCCACGGACGGCGCGAAGTAGTAGCCACCGGTCACGGGTTTGGTGAAGCGCAGCATGGCGTCACGCTTGCCGTCGGTATCGCCGAACATGCTCAGCAGCTGCTGCTCAATGTTGTGCAGGCGCGCGCAGTAGGCGCAGAAGTAAAGGCCGTGCGTGCCGCTTGCTGTGCCGTACGGCAGGCTCTGGCGGACAATCTTCAGCCCTTTGCCGTCTTCCTTGAGGTCAACGCGGCTCAGGTGCGAGGTGACCGGACGCTCATCGCCGTCGATCTCTTCGTTGGCTTCTTTGGTACGGCCAATCATCATCTCCTGGTCATGCACGCTCATGCGGTTAAGCTGCTTGAGGTTGTGCTCCCAGCGCTGCACGAACACATAGCTGCCGCCCGCGTCCACGCCGTCTTTGATCACCGCCACTTCACGACGCGTCTCTTCACCCGCCGGGTTTTCGGTTCCGTCGACAAAGCCGCTCAGATCGCGCTCTTCGATCCAGCGAAAACCGTGCACTTCTTCCTGCACATCGATGCTGTCGCCAAAGGCCGCTATCGCCGCCTGCGCAACGGAGAAGTTTACGTCGTGACGCAGAGAGAGGATGTGGATCAGCACGTCGTACTGCGTCGCGGGCGCAAGGCCTTTGCCGTAGGGAATGAAGTCTTTCAGCTCTTCCGCCCCTTCGCCACCGCTCAGCTGACGCCAGACGTTATTGCCAAAGGCGACAACGGCGCCGAGGTGGGCTTCCGGGAACGTAGCCTGGAAGGTCGCCAGCTTATCAATGAACGCTTTACTGGCCGCACGCAGGGCATCCACGTCCCCTTTTACATTGGCTTCAATCCAAATCGCCGCGCGGCAATGTTCTGGCAAAATGCCACTCTGAACCTGAGACATCGCTCCTCCTGAAATAAAGATGCCACGTCAGCGTGGCATGGATGGCGGGTATTATACCCGGATTTCAGCGAGGCGGTTTGTTCCGGCGCAAATTACTGCTGCCAGATAATTTTGCTCACTTTCCAGTTCTTCAGCGTGTCGTCCGACGGCATCAATCCTTCCGGACCGCTCCAGGTGCCGGTAAAGACATAGCTGATGTGCTGGCTGCCTTGCGCCTTACAGGCCACCGCCACACCGTCGTCAGAAGGGGCGCTGGCGCAGTTGCCAAAGGCCTGCTTATAGAGATCGCTAAACGGCGTTCCTATCTTCACGCCGCTGGCAGTCGGAATGGCTTCATCCAGCACCGTAACGCGGTTTACCGTGCCTTTGTCACCGTTGATCACCAGCGCCAGCTTGTCGCCCTTCAGCGCTTCGTAATAGCGAACAATGTTACCATTCTCGGTTTTCATGCCGCTGCGCAGGCGATAATCACTGCTCAGGGCGTCCTGAATAGCATCCTGATCCAGCGCTGTCGCGGCGGTAATGTTCCCCACGCCCTGCTCGGTCACTTCCGTTGATGAGCCAAACCAGTTCCACGGATACGCAGCGGACCAGTTAATGGAGGAGAGCGTGGAACAGCCTGTCAGGGCCAGCGGGAGAGCGCATAAAAGTAAACGCAGCGATTTCATTGAAACGTCCTTACGTGTTAAATCAACGCTTGTTGGAGTGCGACTTCTGCAAAAAGTGCCGTATTAATCATCCTGATGGGAGAAACAGGCGCGAAGACGCGGATTGGTCAGCAGCCACAGCAGCGCCACAATATCCGCCACCACCAGCGCAATGCCAATGCCCGTAAGCGGCTCACCGTACCACCAGAGTACCGGCTGCCAGAAGAGCAGCGCAATCTGAGCGAGGATCAGCAGCCAGCGCAGCGCCCGCCACAAACGAGGGATCGCCTGGCGTCGGCCGCTGCACAAAAAAGCCATCACCGCCGGTACGCCCGGCAGTAAGCCGAGCCAGAACGCATCGTGATCGGGATAGAAGAGATTCAGCAGCGTATCACCCTGCCCGCGCGACGCGGCAGCCATCACAAACAGTACCCAGGTTCGTGCCTGAAGCAGCAGAACGCACCAGAATAAAAAGGGCAACCTGACCCGCCCCTGCGCGTCATAATCTGCCGGATGGATCTCAGTACTCTTCATCTTCGATCAGACGCTTACCTAAACTCAGCACGTCAGAATGTTCATAGCCCAGACGCTCGTACATGCCCAGCACCACGTCGTTATCTTCCCGTACCATGATCTGGATTTTCGGACAGCCACGGGCGATCAGCTTCTTCTCGAGACGATTGAGCAGCGCGTTGGCAATGCCGCGCCCCCGGTATTCCGGATGAACGCCCAGATAATAGGCCGAGCCGCGATGACCGTCATAACCGCCCATTACCGTGCCTACGACTTCGCCGTTGACTTCCGCAACCAGAAACAGACTGACGTCGTGATTCACCTTCCGCTCAATGTCCATTTCCGGATCGTTCCACGGACGCAGCAGATCGCAGCGCTCCCAAAGGGTGATCACCTCTTCGAAATCTTCCTGGCGAAAAACGCGTATCTCCATGGTATTAACCGCCTTTTCGGGTTTAAAAACAGTGATTATGGCGTGAACCGTGCCTTTAGCCAATAACCGGGGAAAATCTCGCCAAAATTTGGCATAATGTCACTTTGTCACGTATTGAAATGAAAAGTAAAACAATTCTCAATAAGGACTGTCGTAACGCTAAACGCGATACGATATAACACCAGGACCCCATTTTTTAGTATTCAGGCCGCATGAGCACATTCAAACCATTAAAAGCACTCACATCGCGTCGTCAGGTTCTCAAAGCGGGGCTGGCGGCCTTAACGTTAACGGGCATCGCAAAGCAGGCTCAGGCAAAAGACGAGAGCACGCTCAAAACCAGTAACGGACACAGCAAACCCAAAACCAAAAAGCCCGGCGCGAAGCGTCTGGTGATGCTTGACCCGGGCCACGGCGGAATTGATACCGGCGCCATCGGCAAAAACGGTTCGAAAGAAAAACACGTCGTACTGGCGATTGCAAAAAATGTGCGCGCAATTTTACGCAGTAACGGCATTGACGCCCGTCTGACGCGCTCTGGCGACACCTTTATTCCGCTGTATGACCGGGTGGAGATAGCCCACCAGCACGGCGCGGATCTGTTTATGTCGATTCACGCCGACGGCTTTACCAACCCTTCAGCGGCGGGCGCCTCGGTGTTTGCGCTGTCCAACCGTGGCGCCAGTAGCGCCATGGCGAAATACCTCTCCGACCGTGAAAACCGGGCGGATGAAGTCGCCGGGAAAAAAGCCACCGACAAAGATCACCTGTTACAGCAGGTGCTGTTCGATCTCGTGCAGACGGATACCATCAAAAACAGCCTGACGCTCGGCTCGCACATCCTGAAGAAAATTAAGCCGGTACATCGTCTGCACAGTAAAAGCACCGAACAGGCGGCATTTGTGGTGCTGAAATCACCGTCTATTCCGTCCGTGCTGGTGGAAACCTCGTTTATCACCAACCCGGATGAAGAGCGTCTTCTCGGCACCACGGCGTTTCGCCAGAAGATCGCTAATGCCATCGCCTCCGGCATTATCAGTTATTTCAACTGGTTCGATAACCAAAAAGCGCACTCCAGGAAACGTTGATGAAACCCAATGCTCAACTGGTTAAAACCTTCCTGCTGCAGCTGCAGGATGAGATTTGCCGCAAACTGGCCGCCGCGGACGGCGGTGAATTCCAGGAAGATAACTGGCAGCGTGAAGCCGGCGGCGGCGGGCGCAGCCGGGTGCTGCGCAATGGCGGTATCTTTGAACAGGCGGGCGTGAATTTCTCCCACGTCCACGGAGACGCCATGCCCGCGTCTGCAACCGCGCATCGTCCTGAACTTGCGGGCCGCAGTTTTGAAGCGATGGGGGTCTCGCTGGTGGTGCATCCACACAACCCGTTTGTGCCGACCAGCCACGCCAACGTCCGCTTTTTCATTGCGGAAAAACCGGGGGCCGATCCGGTCTGGTGGTTTGGCGGCGGTTTCGACCTTACACCCTACTACGGGTTTGAAGAAGATGCCGTGCACTGGCACACCACCGCGCGGAACCTCTGCCTGCCGTTTGGCGAAGACATCTACCCGAAGTTTAAAAAATGGTGCGACGACTACTTCTACCTGAAGCATCGCGACGAGCAGCGCGGCATTGGCGGGCTGTTCTTTGACGATCTGAACACGCCTGATTTTGATACCGCGTTCCGCTTTATGCGCGCGGTGGGCGAAGGGTATACCGACGCTTATCTGCCCATCGTCGAACGCCGTAAAGACACCCACTACGGCGTGCGCGAGCGCGAATTCCAGCTCTATCGTCGCGGGCGTTACGTTGAGTTCAACCTGGTGTGGGATCGCGGGACGCTGTTTGGCCTGCAGACCGGCGGGCGCACGGAATCGATTTTGATGTCGATGCCGCCGCTGGTGCGCTGGGAGTACTGCTACGAGCCAAAAGAAGGCAGCCCGGAGGCTGCCTTGAGTGAATTCCTGAAAGTACGCGACTGGGTTTAACCCCCCTCACACCGGCCCTCTCCCAAAGGGAGAGGGTTAGGGTGAGGGTAAAAATTACAGCGGCTGGGTCTGCGCCTCAACCACCGCCAGGGCCACCATATTCACGATACGGCGCACAGAGGCAATCGGCGTTAACACGTGCACCGGTTTCGCCACGCCCATCAGCACCGGGCCTACGGTCACCCCTTCAGAACTGGAGACGCGCAGCAGGTTATAGCTGATACGCGCCGCTTCCACGTTCGGCATAATCAGGATATTCGCCGATCCTTTCAGCGGGCTGTCCGGCATACGTTCGTTGCGAATGCTTTCCACCAGTGCCGCATCACCGTGCATTTCCCCGTCAATCATCAGCTCCGGCGCACGCTCGCGCACCAGCGCCAGCGTCTCACGCATTTTGCAGGCCGCCGCAGATTTAGACGAACCAAAGTTAGAGTGCGACAGCAGCGCCACCTTCGGCTCGATACCAAAGCGGCGCACGGTCTCCGCCGCCATCACGGTGATTTCCGCCAGCTCGTCCGGGCTCGGATCGTCGTTAACGTAGGTGTCAGCGATAAAGGTGTTGCCGCTCGGCAGCAGCAGGGCATTCATCGCCCCGGCGGTATGAACCCCGTCACGATAGCCGAAGATCTCCTGCACCACGCTAAAGTGCTCGTGGTAATCGCCGATGGTGCCGCAGATCAATGCGTCCGCTTCACCGCGATGGACCATGATCGCGCCGATCACCGTCGTGTTGCTGATGACGGCTTTCTGCGCCTGCTCCTGGGTGATCCCCCGACGCTTCATGATCGCGTAGTATTCGCTCCAGTACTCTTTAAAGCGCGGATCGGATTCGTTGTTGACGATCTCGAAGTCGACGCCCGGCTTAATCTGCAGACCCAGCTTCTGAATGCGCATCTCAATCACGCTCGGACGACCAATCAGGATCGGCTTCGCCAGACCTAAGGTGATCAGCTCCTGGGTAGCGTGCAGCACGCGCGCCTCTTCCCCTTCCGCCAGCACCACGCGCTTCGCGTCGGCACGCGCCTGCGAGAAGATCGGCTTCATGAACAGGTTAGTTTTATAGACAAACTCGGTGAGCTTATCGATGTAAGCATCAAAATCCTGTATCGGACGCGTCGCCACGCCGGAATCCATCGCCGCTTTGGCCACCGCTGGCGCAATTTTGACAATCAGGCGCGGGTCAAACGGTTTAGGAATGATGTAGTCCGGGCCAAAGCTCAGATCCTGATCGCCGTAGGCGGAGGCCACCACTTCACTCTGCTCGGCGTGGGCCAGTTCCGCGATGGCGTGCACGGCGGCAAGCTTCATCTCTTCGTTGATCGCCGTTGCGCCAACATCCAGCGCGCCGCGGAAGATGAACGGGAAGCAGAGCACGTTGTTGACCTGGTTTGGGTAGTCGGAACGGCCGGTACAGATAATGGCATCTTCACGCACCGCTTTCGCCAGCGGCGGCAGAATTTCCGGCTCCGGGTTCGCCAGGGCCAGGATCATTGGCGCGCGCGCCATCTTCTTCACCATCTCCTGGGTCAGCACTTTCGGGCCCGAGCAGCCGAGGAAGATATCCGCGCCGTCAATGACGTCCTCGAGCGTGCGCTTGCCGTCGTCTTCGACTGCATACGCCGCTTTGGTTTCCGCCATGTTGGGCTCGCGGTCTTTATAGATAACGCCTTTAGAATCGCAGACCACGATGTTGTGCTTCTGCATACCCAGCGCCACCAGCAGGTTCATACAGGCGATGGCCGCCGCACCTGCGCCAGAAACCACCATGCGCACATCAGAGAGATTTTTTTCCACCACGCGCAGGCCGTTCAGAATCGCGGCGGTGCTGATAATCGCGGTGCCGTGCTGGTCATCATGGAACACGGGAATGTTCATACGCTCGCGCAGCTTCTGCTCGATATAGAAACATTCCGGCGCTTTGATGTCTTCCAGGTTAATCCCGCCGAAGGTCGGCTCCAGCGCGGCCACCACGTTAATGAATTTGTCAGGATCAAGCTCGTCCACCTCGATATCAAACACGTCGATACCGGCGAATTTCTTGAACAGCACGCCTTTCCCTTCCATCACCGGTTTACCCGCCAGGGCACCGATGTTACCGAGACCGAGTACCGCCGTACCGTTAGAGATAACGGCCACGAGGTTGCCGCGCGCGGTGTATTTGTAGGCCGCCAGCGGGTCTTTTTCGATTTCCAGACACGGTGCCGCAACGCCAGGCGAATAGGCCAGCGCCAGATCGCGCTGGGTTGCCAGCGGCTTGGTTGGGGAGACCTGGATTTTGCCCGGGACAGGGAACTCGTGAAAATCGAGGGCACTCTGTTTTAACTGATCGTCCATCTTGTTATTCCTTTTACGTATCGGTCAGATAGTATCGCCTCAGGACAGCACATAAACTTTGAAGGCAGCCAAACTCTCACCATCACACATTAAAAATTGTTATCAATTTATAACAGCCATGTTACCCGTCTCAAAAGCAATGCCTCCCCCGTCTGCTATGCTTTTTTGTTAAGTCCATCATGATTTTCTCAGAAGTGTGAACTAACGCACTCATCTAACTCTTTTATTTCCAAGGAGTAATCATTTATGAACCAGCTAGACGGCATCAAACAATTCACTACCGTGGTTGCAGACAGCGGCGATATCGAGTCGATTCGCCACTATCAGCCGGAAGATGCGACCACCAACCCTTCGCTTCTGCTCAAGGCTGCCGGGCTTGCCCATTTTAGTCATCTGATTGATGACGCCATTGCCTACGGTAAACAGCGCGGGAAAACGCAGGAGCAGCAGGTCGCCGAAGCCAGCGACAAGCTGGCGGTTAATTTCGGTGCGGAAATTCTGAAAAGCATCCCGGGACGCGTCTCCACCGAAGTGGACGCCCGCCTCTCATTCGATAAAGAAAAGAGCATCAATAAAGCCCGCCGCCTGGTCGAACTCTACCAGGAACAGGGGATCGATAAATCACGCATTCTGATCAAACTGGCGTCGACCTGGGAAGGCATCCGTGCGGCAGAGGTGCTGGAAAAAGAGGGGATCCACTGCAACCTGACGCTGCTGTTCTCCTTTGCTCAGGCACGCGCCTGTGCCGAAGCCGGCGTGTTCCTGGTCTCACCGTTTGTCGGCCGCATCTACGACTGGTACCAGGCGAAACAGCCGATGGATCCGTACGTGGTAGATGAGGATCCGGGCGTGAAATCGGTCCGTAATATCTACGATTATTACAAGCAGCACCGCTATGAAACCATCGTGATGGGGGCCAGCTTCCGCCGTACCGAGCAGATCCTCGCCCTGGCCGGCTGCGACCGTCTGACCATCTCCCCTAACCTGCTGAAAGAGCTGCAGGACAAAGAAGAGACGGTCATCCGCAAGCTGATCCCCACCTCTACCGTGCTGCCAAAACCGAAAGCCATGACCGAAGCCGAATTCCGCTGGGAGCACAATCAGGACGCCATGGCCGTGGAAAAACTGGCGGAAGGTATCCGCCTGTTCGCCGTTGACCAGCGCAAACTTGAAGATCTTCTCGCCGCCAAACTTTAACCTTGCCATGGAGTGAACTATGTCCCGTAAAGAGCTAGCCAATGCCATTCGCGCCCTCAGCATGGATGCCGTGCAAAAAGCCAATTCCGGCCACCCCGGCGCGCCCATGGGCATGGCTGATATTGCCGAAGTGTTGTGGAACGACTTTCTCAAACACAACCCCAATGATCCCACCTGGTACGACCGCGACCGTTTTATTCTCTCCAACGGCCACGCCTCGATGCTGCTCTACAGCCTGCTGCATCTTTCCGGCTATGACCTGCCGCTCGAGGAGCTGAAAAACTTCCGCCAGCTGCACTCAAAAACGCCGGGTCACCCGGAAATTGGCTATACGCCCGGGGTAGAAACGACCACCGGGCCGCTCGGTCAGGGGCTGGCCAATGCGGTCGGGCTGGCGATTGCCGAGCGCACGCTGGCGGCGCAGTTTAACCAGCCGGGGCACGACATTGTCGATCACTACACGTACGTGTTTATGGGCGACGGCTGTCTGATGGAGGGGATTTCCCATGAAGTCTGTTCCCTGGCGGGCACCCTGGGGCTGGGTAAGTTGATTGGCTTCTACGATCACAACGGCATCTCCATCGACGGGGAAACCGAGGGCTGGTTCACCGACGACACGGCAAAACGCTTCGAAGCCTACCACTGGCACGTGGTACATGAGATCGACGGCCACGATCCTGAGGCGGTGAAAAAAGCGATTCAGGAAGCGCAAAGCGTGAAGGACAAACCGTCGCTGATTATCTGCCGCACGGTTATCGGCTTTGGTTCACCGAATAAGGCCGGCAAGGAAGAGGCGCACGGCGCGGCGCTGGGCGAAGAGGAAGTGGCGCTGACCCGGCAAAAGCTGGGCTGGAAACATCCGCCGTTTGAGATCCCGAAAGAGATTTACCGGGCGTGGGACGCCCGTGAAGCGGGTGAAAAAGCCCAGCAGGCCTGGAACGAGAAGTTTGCCGCATACAAAAAAGCACACCCGGGACTGGCCGCCGAATTCTCTCGCCGCATGAGCGGTGGCCTGCCGGAAGACTGGGACGATAAAACCCATGCGCTGATTGAAAACCTGCAGTCCAACCCGGCGAAAATTGCCACCCGTAAGGCTTCGCAAAACACGCTGAATGCCATTGGTCCGCTGCTGCCCGAACTGCTTGGCGGCTCGGCGGATCTGGCCCCAAGTAACCTGACCATCTGGTCCGGCTCGAAATCGCTGAAAGAGGACATTGCCGGGAACTACATCCACTACGGCGTGCGCGAATTCGGGATGACCGCCATTGCCAACGGTATCGCTCATCACGGCGGTTTCGTGCCCTACACCGCCACCTTCCTGATGTTTGTCGAGTATGCCCGTAACGCAGCGCGCATGGCGGCCTTAATGAAGGCGCGACAGATTATGGTCTATACCCATGACTCCATTGGTCTCGGGGAAGATGGCCCCACGCACCAGGCGGTTGAACAGCTGGCGAGCCTGCGCTTAACGCCAAACTTCAGCACCTGGCGTCCGTGCGATCAGGTCGAAGCAGCAGTTGGCTGGAAACTGGCAGTAGAGCGCCACAATGGCCCAACGGCATTAATTCTGTCACGCCAGAACCTGACGCAGATTGAACGCACCCCGGAGCAGGTGAAAAATATCGCCCGCGGCGGCTACATCCTGAAAGACAGCGGCGGCAAGCCGGACGTGATCCTGATTGCGACCGGTTCAGAAGTCGAAATCACGGTGAAAGCGGCGGAAAAACTGACCGCCGAAGGCCACGCGGTGCGCGTGGTATCCCTGCCCTCAACGGATATTTTTGACGCCCAGGATGAGGCGTACCGTGAGTCGGTGCTGCCCTCTAACGTCGCGGCGCGCGTGGCGGTTGAAGCCGGTATGGCCGACTACTGGTACAAATATGTCGGCCTTAAAGGGGCGATTGTGGGCATGCGGGGCTACGGTGAGTCCGCCCCTGCCGACAAGCTGTTCCCGTATTTTGGTTTCACCGTTGAGAACGTGGTAGAGAAGGCGCTGAGCGTGCTGTAGTGCGGTCTGTTTATTGCCGGGTGGCGCTATCGCTTACCCGGCAAAGCTACCGCGTGATCCACAGCGTGGGCCAGGCATCTGGCCCATTCCAGTTATCGCAGCTGGGTTCCTCGGCATAACGCACCAGGCGGAAACGCTGGCCGTCAAAACGCCAGCGCGTCTGGATGCCACAATCTCCCAAACCGCGTCCCAGCGCCAGCGTGGTCAGCTCGCGCGTCTTCTCATCGAAGCTGGCGTTCATTAACTCCATTTCACTGCTGCCACTCGACGGCGTAAACGGCAGACGTAGCCTGACGCTGCGGGCAGAGAACGGTTTTTTACGTGACACCAGCCATGCCAGATCGACGGTGTTATAGGCCCCCGCCTCGCAGCTGACGATCAACAGCGCTTTTTCATCGGTTAACGCGGTGACGCGCACTTCGCGGCGGTTAGGATCGAGCGAGCACTGGCTGCTGTTCATCCGCCCGGTGCCATAATCCAGCAGGTCATTCAGTTCGGCGTGGGAAAGCGGTGTTGGAGTAGGATTAACGGTCGCCACCTTTTTCAGGGCGGGCGCGGGCGGCACGCTTAACGGCGGATCGTCACCTTTCTTAATCCACGCGGTTTCACTGCCGACACGCTTTTGCTGGGCATCAATAAACAGCAGCGCGGCTTTCAGACCGCTCAGGGAAATCACCTGCTTACCGCCGCGCAGGGTCAGGGTCTTCCCTTCCTGAATATTTTTCAGAAAGGCGGTGATGGTGGCCGCATCGTCCGTTTTCAGGTGCCATGGCGTGAGCTGCCAGCGCTGCTTGTCCAGCTTCAGAGGCACATTGTCCAGCAGCAGCCGGGTGGCAATCTCCGGCTCTTTGACGGAGGGCGTATCCAGCCCGCCGAGATCGATACGCAGCGTTGCATCCGTTTTCGCGCCGGCGCTTCGGGTGAGCGTCATGACCAGCCCCCGGTGTTCGCCGGTGTTGCGGGCCAGGCAAAAGTTCTGGTTATTACAGGTCACCTGCCAGTCAGAGAAAGCTTGCTGAGCAGGCGCAGCCCGCACCTGCGGCGCGAGGAGCAGACAAAACAGGGAAAATAAAAAGACGCTATAGCGCATGAATGACACAATCCCGGAACGAAAACGCGTAACTGGGCAGTATCTTCGTGTTCCGGCCGGGTCGTCTCAATCGGATTTATCGGATAGATTTATCCGAAAAACACTCTACATCCGTTCGAAAGTGGTATTCATTAAGCCGGTACTCTGCAAATACTGCAGCAATATCACTGCTTTACCATCCCTGATTTCGCCTGAACGCATCATTTCCAGCGCCCGGGAGAAAGGCAACTCCAGCACCTCGATATCTTCATCCTCCACGCCACCGCCCCGGTGCGTACGCTGGGCGTCGCTGTATTCCGCAATGAAGAAATGGATAAGTTCCGTGACGCCGCCTGGGGACATGTACAGCTCAAAGACCTTTTTGACCTCGCCCACTTCAAAGCCGGTTTCTTCTACGGCCTCTTTGCGGATGCAGACTTCCGGCTCATCGTCATCAAGCAGGCCCGCGCAGGTTTCAATCAGACGTCCGTCAGGGTTGCCGTTTACCCACGTCGCCACCCTGAACTGACGGATCAGCACCACGCTCTGCTTTTCACGGTTATATAGCAGAATGGTCGCCCCGTTACCCCGGTCGTAAACCTCGCGCTTATGGCGGATCACTTCACCGTTATTACGCGTAAGATCGTAGGTGATGTTACGCAGGACAAAGTAGTTTTCAGAGAGAATTTTGTCTTTGATAACGTCAATTTTCAGGGTCATACGGGCTCCACGACATAATGAGTGGTCCTATACTACGCCGTGAATCCCGCTTTGTCGCCCGCCGCTTTAATGATGTTTCGGGCCGCTAACCCCAAGCCAGTCGAGTATCCCTTGCGCCGCATGACGCCCTTCCGCCATCGCGGTCACCACCAGATCCGCGCCGCGAACCGCATCACCGCCGGCGAAAATGTGTGGGTTGCTCGTCTGATAACGGTAGCGGCTTTCTACCGAGGCCACGATGCGTCCCCACTCATCTGTTTCAACACCCTGCGCCTGCAGCCACGGCATCGCGTGCGGGTTAAAACCAAACGCCATGATCACCGCATCAGCCTCCATTACAAACTCGCTGCCGGGCACCGGAACGGGCCGACGCCGCCCCTGCGCATCCGGCTCACCGAGCCGGGTACGCAGCATCCGGATACCGTTGACCTTCCCGTCAGGAGCCTGCGTCAGCTCAACCGGCTGGACGTTAAATTCAAATGCCGCCCCCTCTTCTCTGGCATTCTTCACCTCTTTCTTCGACCCCGGCATGTTGGCCTCATCCCGGCGATAGGCGCAGGTCACCTTTGCGGCGCCATGACGTAGCGCGGTACGTACGCAGTCCATGGCGGTATCGCCCCCACCGAGCACCACCACGTTCAGCCCACGGGTATCGATGAACGGTTCGCTGGCCGTTGCGTCCAGCCCCATAACATGCCGCGTGTTGCCCACCAGGAAAGGCAGCGCGTCATAGACCCCTGGCGCATCTTCGTGCGGGATACCGGCCTTCATCGAGCGATAGGTGCCCACGCCAATGAACAGGGCGTCGTACTCGTCCTTTAACTGTGACATCGGCACGTCCTTGCCCACCTCGCAGTTCAGCGCAAAGCGGATCCCCATCGCGGTAAATATCTCCCTGCGCCGCGCAAGCAGCGATTTGTCCAGCTTGAATGCCGGAATGCCAAAAGTGAGTAAACCGCCAATTTCCGGATGCCGGTCATAGACCGTCACGCTCACCCCGCTGCGCGCCAGCACGTCGGCGCATGCCAGACCGGCAGGACCCGCGCCGACGATCGCGACACGTTTACCCGTCGGCGTGACGGCGGACATGTCCGGCCGCCAGCCCATCGCCAGCGCCCTGTCGGCGATATAGCGCTCGATGTTGCCGATGGTGACGGCCCCCGCCTCATCACGAAGCGTGCAGGCCCCTTCGCATAACCGGTCCTGCGGGCAGACGCGGCCGGTTATTTCAGGCAAACAATTGGTCTGATGAGAAAGTTCGACCGCGCCGGCAATATCCCCCGCATTCAGACGCTCAATCCACTGCGGGATGTGGTTGTGCAGCGGGCAAGTCCATTCGCAAATGCTGTGCTCTCCGCACTTCAGGCAGCGCGACGCCTCGCGGGCGGCCTGTTCGGCCCGAAACGGCAGGTAAATTTCGTGAAAATGGCTAATGCGTTCCGCGGCAGGCAGTTTGTCGGGCTCACCGCGGGGCAGGGACATCTGCATCTGCTGCAGCTTACTGCGCGGGAGCTCGTCTCTGACGACCTCCCCATGCCAGGGCTGGACCGACAGGCAGGCCGCACGCTGGCGGCGCGATTTGACCAGCGTGTCCAGCACGGCAGGCGTCGCAAGGGAGAGGACATCAGCCGGGCAGTTTTCGATACAGGCCGGGCCCTGTGGACGCGTCAGGCAGAGATCGCATTTATTCGCCGAGGCCTTCACGCCGCCGTGGTCGAGCGGGGTGACGATGATCTCCATCGTGCCAAACGGACAAGCCACCGCGCAGGCCTTACAGCCGATGCATTTTTGTTGATTCACCTGTACGCTGTCATCGCATTTGCTGATGGCGCCGTTCGGGCAGCTCTGCGCGCAGGGCGCATTTTCACAATGATGACACGTGACGGGGCTTCGCTTCCCGCCGGACCTCAGGACCGTAATACGGGGATGAAAATGGCGCTCGCTCAGAACGTGTTGCTCACCGTTGTGTGCCATGACGCAGGCCACTTCGCAGGCGCGACACCCAATGCATTGCTGGCTGTTAGCCATAATAAAACGATTCATAACCACACCTGTTTTTGCTTCAATATCCTTATTCTTTATAAGAGTATGGTATTTACGCATCACGGCGCGTTCGGGCAATGTGCAAATGCCCGGAAGACCCAATTATTTCCAGTGAACCTGTGGCAGATCAATTTTATTCAGAGAGCCGTTCTGTGACCGTTAAACGACCCGTTTCCGCAAGCCTTGCCTGGGCTTTCTTTTCGATCATTGTCTTATCCGCGCTGACCAGCACCGTCGCACTGCTGACGCTGGCCAGCAGCCAGCGTGATGCCGAGGCGATTAATATTGCGGGTTCGCTGCGCATGCAGAGCTATCGACTGGGCTATGAGTTGCAGCGCAACAGCCCTTCCCTTGCCGCGCACCGCGAGCACTGGCAACAGACGTTGCGCGCGCCGGCACTGCAGAAGCTGGACCGCTGGTACGTCCCGGACAATGTTAACGCCCGCTATCAGCAGCTGCAGGTGGCCTGGCTGGAGATGGATAAACGCATCGCCCGCGGCGACAGCGCCTGGTATCAGACCCACATTGAGGATTTTGTCGGCCGCATTGATGCCTTTGTGCTCGCCCTGCAGCACTACACCGAGCATAAAATTCAGACGGTGACCCTGCTCTCCCTGGCCGGCGCGCTGGGGATCCTGCTGCTGACGCTGTTTACCCTGCGCCGCATTCGTCGTCAGGTGGTGTTACCGCTTAACAATCTGGTGGCCGCCAGCGAACGGATTGAGCGCGGTGAATTTGCCACCCCTGCGCCGGATACCGCCCTGCCGAATGAACTGGGCCAGCTTTCGCGCGCCTTCAACCACATGTCCGCCGAATTAGCGACGCTCTACCGCTCGCTTGAAGCCTCGGTTGCGGAAAAGACGCGGCATTTGCATGACGCCCACCAGCAGCTCGACATGCTGTTCAAGTGCTCTCAGGCGCTGAATACCGGCCAGATAGACAGCCACTGTTTCCGGCATATCCTGCAGATTGTCCATGACTATACGCAGATGAACTATCTGGAACTGCGTACCAGCGACGACTGGCGGCTGTGTGAAGGGACGGCGTTACGCGACATCCCGCTGCAAAACCTGCCGGTAGTGATGCAGGACACACTCTACGGCGAGCTGCGCTGGCAAAGCGAGACGGACAGCGTCCCTCTCCCTCTGATGAGAAGCGTGGCGACCATGCTCGGGCGTGGACTGTACTTTAACCAGGCGCAGAAGCATTACCAGCAGCTGCTGCTGATGGAAGAGCGCGCCACCATTGCCCGCGAGCTGCATGACTCGCTGGCGCAGGTGCTGTCGTATCTGCGCATTCAGCTTGCGCTGCTGAAGCGCGCCGTGCCGGAGGACAACACCCCGGCGCAGACCATCATTACCGATTTCTCCCGCGAGCTGAACAACGCCTGGCAGCAGTTGCGCGAGTTGCTCACCACCTTCCGCCTGACGCTGAACCACGCGAATTTACCCGCGGCGTTGCAGGAGTCTCTTGACGCGCTGCAGAGCCAGACGCAGGCGAAGCTGCACCTTGACTGTCGCCTCTCCTCGCTGGCGCTCGACGCGCAAAAGCAGGTTCATCTGTTACAGATCGTGCGTGAGGCGGTGTTGAACGCCATTAAGCACGCGCAGGCCAGCGAGATCACCGTGAGCTGCGTGACGGCTGTGGACGGTACGCACCGCGTCAGCATTCGTGACAACGGCATCGGAATTGGCGAAGCCAGCGAGCCGCCGGGACACTACGGTCTGAACATTATGCGTGAACGCGCGCAACGGCTTGGGGGAGCACTGCACTTTTCGCAGCCACAAAACGGGGGCACGCTGGTCAGCGTCACGTTCCCCGTGCCGCAGGCACCGGCGGGTAAATAACGGTAAAGGAGGAAGCGCAGGGAAAAGCGCATGATAATTTACACTATCTCCTTTTTTTCTCCACGTTTGACCTGAGCCTTACCGCTAAAGTTATGCGGGCAATAAACAATAATGACGAGCAGCAAAACGAGGTCACTTTTTCATGGCGAATTTTTTTATCGATCGCCCCATTTTTGCCTGGGTAATTGCCATTCTGTTGTGTCTGACAGGTGTCCTGGCAATTACGTCACTTCCCGTTGAGCAATATCCCGATCTGGCCCCGCCTAACGTGCGTGTCACCGCAAACTACCCCGGCGCGTCCGCACAAACGCTGGAAAATACCGTGACGCAGGTTATCGAGCAGAACATGACGGGTCTGGATAACCTGATGTACATGTCCTCGCAAAGTAGCGCCACCGGTCAGGCAACGGTGACCCTGAGCTTCAAGGCAGGCACTGACCCGGATGAAGCGGTGCAGCAGGTACAAAACCAGCTGCAGTCGGCCATGCGCAAACTGCCCCAGGCGGTACAGAACCAGGGCGTGACCGTGCGTAAAACCGGCGACACCAATATTTTGACCATCGCGTTTGTCTCGACAGATGGCTCGATGGATAAACAGGATATCGCGGACTACGTCGCCAGTAATATTCAGGATCCGCTCAGCCGTATTAACGGCGTCGGGGATATCGACGCTTACGGTTCACAATATTCAATGCGCATCTGGCTCGATCCCAACAAGCTCAACAGCTACCAGATGACGGCAACCGACGTGACGGATGCCATCAAAGCCCAGAACGCCCAGATTGCCGTAGGGCAGCTGGGAGGAACGCCGTCCGTTGATAAACAGGCCCTGAACGCCACCATTAATTCGCAATCCCTGCTGCAGACGCCGGAGCAGTTCCGCAACATCACCCTGCGGGTGAATCAGGATGGGTCGGAAGTGCGTCTGGGCGATGTCGCCACGGTGGAAATGGGCGCAGAAAAGTACGACTACCTGAGCCGCTTTAATGGCAACCAGGCCTCCGGTCTGGGGATTAAGCTGGCCTCCGGCGCGAACGAAATGGCCACGGCGAAACTGGTGTTAGACCGTCTGGATGAGCTGTCGCAGTATTTCCCGCACGGGCTGGAGTACAAAGTCGCCTATGAAACCACCTCCTTCGTTAAAGCGTCGATTGAGGACGTGGTGAAAACCCTGCTGGAAGCCATCGCGCTGGTGTTCCTGGTCATGTACCTGTTCCTGCAAAACTTCCGCGCGACGCTGATCCCAACCATTGCCGTTCCCGTGGTGCTGCTCGGGACCTTTTCGGTGCTTTACGCGTTCGGCTATAGCATTAACACCCTGACGATGTTTGCGATGGTGCTGGCGATTGGCCTGCTGGTGGACGATGCCATCGTGGTGGTTGAAAACGTCGAGCGCATCATGAGCGAAGAAGGACTCTCTCCGCGCCAGGCGACGCGCAAATCGATGGGTCAAATTCAGGGGGCGCTAGTCGGTATTGCGATGGTGCTCTCGGCGGTCTTTATCCCGATGGCCTTCTTTGGCGGCACCACCGGGGCGATTTACCGTCAGTTCTCCATTACCATCGTCTCGGCAATGGTGCTCTCCGTGCTGGTAGCGCTGATCCTCACCCCCGCGCTGTGCGCCACCATCCTGAAACCACTGCATAAAGGGGAGCATCACGGTCAGAAAGGGTTCTTCGGCTGGTTTAACCGGATGTTCAACCGCAATGCCGCCCGGTATGAATCTGCCGTCGGTCGCGTGCTGCACCGCAGCCTGCGCTGGATGATGATTTACGTTGTGCTGCTGGGCGGGATGGTCTGGCTGTTCCTGCACCTGCCCACCTCATTCCTGCCGATGGAAGACCGGGGCATGTTCACCACCTCGGTGCAGCTCCCGAGTGGCGCAACGCAGCAGCAAACGCTGAAAGTGGTGCAGAAAGTGGAGCAGTACTTCTTCACCAAAGAGAAAGATAACGTGGTCTCCGTCTTCTCCACCGTCGGGTCCGGCCCGGGCGGGAACGGGCAAAACGTCGCCCGCATGTTCGTTCGCCTGAAGGACTGGGACGAGCGCGATAGCAAAACGGGAACATCATTTGCCATTATTGAGCGTGCGACAAAAGCCTTTGCGCACATTAAAGAAGCCCGCGTCTTTGCCAGCAGTCCACCGGCCATCAGCGGGCTGGGCAGTTCCGCCGGGTTTGATATGGAGCTCCAGGATCACGCCGGTGCGGGCCATACGGCGCTGATGGCGGCGCGCGATAAGCTGCTGGCGCTCGCAGGCAACGATCCGGGCCTGACCCGCGTTCGCCATAACGGTCTGGATGACAGCCCGCAGCTTCAGGTGGATATCGATCAGCGCAAGGCGCAGGCGCTGGGGGTGTCGATTAACGATATCAACGACACCCTGCAAACGGCGTGGGGCTCGAGCTATGTGAATGACTTTATGGATCGCGGCCGCGTGAAAAAAGTGTATGTCCAGTCCGCCGCGCCATTCCGTATGCTGCCGGATGATATAAACCGCTGGTTTGTCAGAAACAGTGCCGGGGGAATGGTGCCGTTCTCTGCCTTTGCGACTTCACACTGGGAGAGCGGTTCGCCGCGTCTGGAGCGCTATAACGGCTATTCCTCGGTTGAAATCGTCGGGGAAGCCGCGCCAGGCGTGAGTACCGGTACGGCCATGGACATCATGGAAAAACTGGTGCAACAGCTGCCTGCCGGTTTTGGTCTGGAGTGGACGGCCATGTCTTACCAGGAGCGCCTCTCCGGAGCACAGGCACCGGCACTTTACGCGCTCTCTCTGCTGGTGGTCTTCCTCTGTCTTGCCGCACTGTATGAAAGCTGGTCAGTGCCGTTCTCGGTCATGCTGGTGGTGCCCCTTGGCGTCATTGGCGCCCTGCTCGCCACCTGGATGCGTGGTCTGGAGAACGATGTCTACTTCCAGGTCGGGCTGCTCACCGTGATTGGGCTGTCGGCGAAAAACGCCATTCTGATCGTTGAGTTTGCCAACGAGATGAATGCCAAAGGCCACGAGCTGATGGCCGCCACGCTGCACGCCTGCCGTCAGCGCCTGCGCCCGATCCTGATGACCTCGCTGGCATTTGTTTTTGGCGTACTGCCGATGGCAACCAGCACTGGCGCAGGCTCCAGCAGCCAGCATGCGGTCGGCACAGGGGTCATGGGCGGTATGATTTCGGCGACCGTCCTGGCCATCTATTTTGTTCCGCTGTTCTTTGTGCTGGTGCGTCGCCGCTTCCCGCTAAAGGAACGTCCGGAGTAAGTGGTTGAAATAAAAAAAGGCGGCTTATTCGGCCGCCTTTTTATTGTGTGATTTATTCACACTATGGTTATTTTACTTATTTAAGTGCTCTTGCAATTCTTACTGAATGTCATTTACGAAGCATGCCTTCGATAAAATCTTTCCAGTTCCCCAGTTCACGTTCAATCATAACAACCTCTCTTATTATTATGCGCATTCTACAAAAACGTATCATCATTGTGAAGACTATTTAACCAATTGCTGCGATTGTACCCCACGTCATACGGGGATTTATGATAAATATGAACGGAGAGCCCTCAATTTTTTGTGACGGCCAGCAATATTCTGAAATAACCCTACGGACGGGTGAGTTTTATTTTACCCGCTGAGTTTATTCGACATTTAAAGCTTATGGACATCTATGCTTAAAGGATGAAAGAATATTCAGCGTACAGTTGTTAGTTGAATTAAGATGACGCATAAATCCAGACGATTCCTGAATGTGTTATATTCCACTTAAGGATATATCTTCGAATTTACTGAACATTTAATCACCAGAACGACAAAAGGATTCACCATGGTTGTGATGTACGGCATTAAAAATTGCGACACCATCAAAAAAGCCCGCCGCTGGCTGGAGGCGAACAACGTAGAGTACCGTTTCCACGATTACCGTGCCGATGGGCTTGATGCAGAATTTCTGCATACCGCTATCGACGAGCTGGGCTGGGAAGCCTTGCTGAATACCCGCGGCACCACCTGGCGTAAACTGGATGAATCTCTTCGCGCCAGCATCAATGACGCCGACAGCGCGGCAAAACTGATGCTCGACATGCCGGCAATCATCAAACGCCCATTGCTCTGCGCGCCAGGGAAGCCTATGCTGCTGGGTTTCAGTGAAACCCTTTATTCCGACTTTATTCGTTGAGGTGTAGTTTATGTCATGCCCGGTCATTGAGCTGACTCAGCAGCTTATTCGCCGTCCTTCCCTTAGCCCGGACGACGCAGGTTGTCAGGCATTAATGATTGAGCGCCTGCGCGCTATCGGTTTTACCGTGGAGCGTATGGATTTTGGCGACACCCAGAATTTCTGGGCCTGGCGCGGCCAGGGCGAAACGCTGGCCTTTGCCGGACATACTGACGTGGTGCCCGCTGGCGATGCGGACCGCTGGATCAATCCCCCGTTTGAACCCACCATCCGCGATGGCATGCTGTTCGGCCGCGGGGCGGCAGACATGAAAGGCTCGCTGGCGGCGATGGTGGTAGCGGCTGAGCGCTTTGTCGCGCAACATCCGAACCACAAAAACCGGCTCGCGTTTCTGATCACCTCTGACGAAGAAGCCAGCGCCCATAACGGCACCGTAAAGGTTGTTGAGGCGCTGATGGCCCGCAACGAGCGCCTGGACTACTGCCTGGTGGGTGAGCCGTCCAGTACCGAAGTGGTGGGTGATGTGGTGAAAAATGGCCGCCGTGGCTCGCTGACCTGTAACCTGACCATTCACGGCGTTCAGGGGCACGTTGCGTATCCGCATCTGGCTGATAATCCGGTTCATCGCGCTGCGCCGATGCTGAGCGAGCTGGTGGCGATTGAGTGGGATAAAGGCAACGAGTTCTTCCCACCGACCAGCATGCAGATTGCGAACGTCAAAGCCGGAACCGGCAGCAATAACGTGATCCCGGGGGATTACTTCGTCCAGTTCAACTTCCGCTTTAGCACGGAACTGACCGACGAGATGATCAAGGCGCGCGTTATCGCCCTGCTGGAAAAATATAATCTGCGCTACACCGTGGACTGGTGGCTTTCCGGCCAGCCGTTCCTGACACAGCGCGGCAAGCTGGTGGATGCGGTGGTCAACGCCATCGAGCACTATAATGAAATTAAGCCACAGTTGCTGACAACGGGTGGCACCTCAGACGGACGCTTTATCGCCCGTATGGGCGCCCAGGTTGTCGAACTGGGACCAGTGAACGCGACCATTCATAAAATCAATGAGTGTGTTAATGCGGCAGATTTACAACTGCTGGCCCGTATGTATCAACGTATTATGGAGCAACTCGTCGCCTGACGAACGCTCTGAGAGGAATAGCGAATGGACTGGCTTTCAAAGTACTGGTGGGTTCTGGTGTTGGTTTTTCTGGTCGGCGTATTGCTGAACGTGATTAAAGACCTTAAGCGCGTTGACCATAAAAAATTTCTCGCCAACAAACCGGATCTTCCCCCGCACCGCGATTTTAACGACAAGTGGGACGATGACGACGACTGGCCGAAGAAGGACCAGAAGAAGTAATCCGCCCCCTCACCCTATCCCTCGCCCCTTTGGGGAGAGGGGCTGGGGGTGAGGGGGAAAAAACCTCACATAAATTCAACAATATCATCATTATCCGGCTTACCGCCGCTGAGCGCTTCATCAAAGTAGTGCTTCGGTACGGTATAGCGCAGATGATCGAGTGCGAACTGCATGCTACGGTCATCAATCGCGTGGCCCAGATCGTCAACGATATCCAGCGTCACATCTCCCCCTTCGCGAATCAGCGCTTCCTGTGCGGCGACCGCATGCGAGAGTTCAATCATCCGGTCTTCCCCACCGTGGATCAGGTGGATAGTCGTCTGCGTGGTCGCGTGGGTCGGTAGTGTCGCAAAACGGCCGTTAAACGCGATCACCCGTGAAACCAGACCCGGCTGCGCTTTTACGCTTTCCAGCGACATGATTGACCCCTGTGAGAAACCTATCAGGGCGGTTGCGTCGGCCCCCACGCCACTCTGCTGCTGCCAGTAGCGGACAATGTCGATAAACGTGGGCATGATGGCATCAATGCGTGCCTGACGGTTCTCTTCCGTCACGCCCTGAACAGAGAACCACTGCCGTCCATTAGGACCACACGGCTCGACGCCACCGATGCTGACAATCAGTGCCTGCGGAAAAACCGGCGCAAACCAGCTGCCAATCTGCCCCATATTGACGGCATTATCGCCAACACCATGAAACAGAAGCAGTAACTGTTTAGCCGGTTTGTCAGGGCTTTGAACAACAAAATGGTCATGTTTCATGGTGGTCTCCTTAATAGATGGCCTGGATTCTACGCCTCGCGGCGGGAATGACCATGCCACTTTACTGAAGAAGTCATTGAAAAAATTGCCATTGCAAAATGGCTTCTTTCAGCTGCTGGCAGCGGAGAGAGTCAAGACTTTCAAGCGCTTGCGCCGTTTCACTGCGCAACTTTACCAGCAGCGCTTTTTGTCCGATGTCTTCCGTTTTCCCTTCCATCTTCCCCCGCAGTGCCGGAAGCGGCATATCGACGGCGAGCAACAACCGTGTCAACGCGGCAACCGACGTGGAAAACGCGCGATGCGCAAAAGCAAACCCCGCCAGTTCCAGCCAGTCGTCATGATTAAGCGTAGCTTCCCACTCATATTCCACCGGGATCTTTTCACCGTTCCAGGCCGATAACACCCGCGCATCGCGCTTCAGACGCTGCTGCGCCTGCTGACACAGCTGATGCCCAGCCTCACTCTGCGCCAGCAGCGCCATCGCGGTGTAACAACCGCTGCTGGCTTCACGGTGGCTTCCCATCCGCACCAGCACAAAGCCGCACTGCTGCCAGAAACGCCAAAGCTCTTCGGTATAACCAAAGCTCACCGACAGATAATCCTCCCCGCTGGCGCTGCGAATAAGCGCCTGACCAATTCCTTCCCGCTGACGGTGAGGATGTACGGCAATACGGGTCACCCTTCGGCCTCTGAGCGTTGCCGCCAGCGGAGAGCCGCCGTGCGCCGCCAGAGACTGCGCCACCAGGTTTCCACGAGGACGGCGGAACCCCGCCCACACCGCGCGGCTAAGCGCAGGGGACAACCCGCCCTCCTCCACCAGCCACAGCGCTCCGGCGATGACCGGGTTCGCTTCGGCGACAGCAAACTGTTGCCCGGGCGCGTCCATCATGCGGCGTAAATCGAGCGGCGAGGTGCGATAATGCGCCGCACAGAGCAGCTCATAGACGCTCGCGACCAGCGCCGGACGGCGTTCCCATGCCGCGGGGGTCAGAGAGGTGATACGCACCTCGCCTTCCGGGCGGCGGTCAAGCAGCGTGTCGTCAAACAGCAGCGCGCTGGCCACGATCCGCTCAAGCGGACAACCTGCCGCCCAGCGTACCGGCGTTGATAAGCTGTAGCGCTGCAACCCGGCAAACCGACCGCAGAACTTGAGCAAGAATCCCCTGCCCGTCCCTTCATATCCCTGCACCGTGGTGGTCAACAGCACGCGAGGGAAACGGCTCACCAGCTTTTCCAGCAGCGGGCCGGGGATCGCGGCAGCTTCATCGACAATCAGCCAGTCAGCCTGATGCGAAGAAGCTAACAGCGCGTCCGGGGCCATAAAATGAAAACGCTCTCCGGCAAAGCGGGCGATACTTTCTGTCGCCCCTTTCGTCGGTGCGGTGACGACGGCGCTGCCCGCAATACGATGGAGTAACATTCCCGCCAGGGCCGACTTACCGCGCCCGCGCGCGGCGGTAACGGCCACGATGCCCCGCGGCATTTTCTGAAGAACGTCCAGGATCGCCGCCTGCTCGCGCTGCGGCGCGCCGCTGGCTGGGCGCCAGTCTGGAGCATCGGGTAAAGGCGGAAGGGATAAATCGCTGCCCTGAAGCCAGACAATCGCGTCGGGGTCGGCGGCAAGGGTCCGACAGAAATGGTGGACAAAATGCGGCGTGGCTATCGCTTCGGCGCTGTCGCTCCAGCGCAGGGAATCACGGTCAGGAAACCCGGCCCACGCCTCAAGCGGCGGAACCCGCAGCACCAGAAGGCTCCCGGCGCTCAGCGTTCCGCTCAGCGCGGCGAACGCGGCAACATCGAACCCGCAGCACGCGTCAAAAACAGCATGCCGGAACTCGCGTCCCAGCAGGCTACTGATGGCTTTTGAAGGATGTTCGTCAAGCCTTACCCAGTCTCCGGGTAGAGCGTCTCGCAGCGCTTCTGCCTGGGCTAAGCTCCACTGCGCATCGCCGCTGAGCACCACCAGCCGACGATGGCCAGTGCGCTCAAGCTCGCTTATCAGCTTTTCAAAGCGCAGCATTACATCGCTTTGCCGAAGGTATTACACTGCGCCGGATCGCCACTGTCGAAACCGCGTTTAAACCAGCTATAGCGCTGTTGCGAGGTCCCGTGCGTGAAGCTGTCCGGCACGACGCGCCCCTGGCTCTGCTGTTGAAGACGATCGTCACCGATAGCCTGAGCGGCATTTAACGCCTCTTCAAGATCGCCGGATTCCAGAACGCCCTGCTGCTGCATGCTGTGGCCCCAGACGCCCGCGAAGCAGTCCGCCTGCAGCTCCATTTTAACGGAGAGGCGGTTCACGTCGGCCTGAGAGGCATTTTGCTGAAGCTGGCGTACTTTTGGCTCAATCCCTAACAGTTTTTGCACGTGATGGCCGACTTCATGCGCGATCACGTAGCCCTGGGCGAAATCACCGTCCGCGCCAAGCTTGCGTTTCATGTCATCGTAAAAAGAGAGATCGATATAGACGGTGCCGTCTGCCGGGCAGTAGAACGGCCCCATTACCGATTGCCCGGTACCGCAACCGGTGCGGGTTGCTCCCCGGTACATCACCAGTTTCGGCTGCTGGTAGGTACGCCCCATCTTCTCGAACAGCTGACTCCAGGTGTCTTCTGTTGTGGCGAGAATAACGGAGGTAAATTTAGCCGCTTCATCTTCATTCGGGCTGATGGAGCGCTGAGAATGTTGCTGCTGTTGCAGCGGCTGACCGGTCATTAACCCGGTGAGATCGACGCCGTAATATCCCGCCACCAGCACGACAATCAGCAGGATTATCCCGCCCTTTCCGCTGGGTAACCGGAAGCCGGGCCCGCCCATTGAAGGACCGCCACCACCATCACTGCGTCTGTCTTCTACATTGTCACTTTCACGACGCCCTTGCCAGCGCATAACCACCTCGAACTATTCCATTAATAATAGCTATGATCGTAGGCGGTTAACGGCAAGATTACCATAGGAAACAAAGGTAAGAGGCCAAAGGATGCAAACATCCTTTGGCAAGTGAGGGAGTTAGTCGAGCTTAACGCCTAAACGGTGAGCAACCGCTTCGTAAGCTTCAATCAGGCCACCCAGGCTCTGGCGGAAACGGTCTTTGTCCATTTTATCCAGCGTTTCTTTGTCCCACAGGCGGCTACCGTCCGGCGAGAACTCATCGCCCAGCACCACTTCGCCTTTAAACAGACCAAACTCCAGCTTGAAATCGACGAGGATCAGGCCCGCGTCATCAAACAATTTTTTCAGCACGTCGTTGGCTTTGTAGGTCAGCTCTTTCATGCGCGCCAGGTTCTCTTTATTCACCCAGCCGAAGGTTTCGCAGTAGGAATCATTGACCATCGGATCGTGCATCGCGTCGTTTTTCAGGAACAGGTCGAACAGCGGTGGATTCAGTTCGATACCTTCTTCAATGCCCAGACGCTTCACCAGGGAGCCCGCTGCACGGTTACGAATTACGCACTCAACCGGAACCATATCCAGTTTTTTCACCAGACATTCCGTATCGGACAGCAACGCTTCCATCTGAGTCGGGATACCCGCTTCGGCCAGTTTGGTCATAATGAAATGGTTGAACTTGTTGTTCACCATGCCTTTACGATCGAACTGCTCAATGCGAGCGCCATCCCCTGCTGACGTATCATTGCGGAACTCGAGCACCAACAGATCCGGGTTTTCCGTGCTGTATACGGTCTTCGCTTTGCCACGATACAACTCAGCTTGCTTCTGCATCTTCATTACTCCTGGTGTGATGATTTGTGTTCAAAACTGGGCATATTATGCCACGCACACGTTTGCGTAGCACGAAAATAAAAAGGGCTGGATTCACCAGCCCTCGTTTTTATTTGCTGAATGCCGCCTGGAAGACAGCGACCAGCGCATCGTTCTGCGACTGGGTCAGAGTGTGACCTTTTGGATCGATAAACTGCAGACTGCTGCGGTTATCAAGGTCACCGACCTGAATCTTGTAGTCACCGGAGGCAAGCTGAGGATCTTTCGCACCCAGCTCCTGCCACGCGCTGTCGGAGAGCGGCTTGTAGGTTGCCGTCATGCTGCCGGTTGAACGCGTGCTGTCGGTCACCTTCATGCCCACTTTTTCCAGGGTCGCTGGCAGACGCTGCCAGGTCTGGTTAAACGGTGCACGCACCACCAGCATTGGCAGGCCGGTATCATCCGCACCGCTTTGCACATCGAAGGTCGCGCCATTGCGGCTCTGCGCGGCGTTGGCGGCATCGGTGGCAGTCTTATCGAGACCTGCGGCAATCACGTTTAGCATTTCGGTGCTGTAACGCTGCAGGGACGCGGCATCTGCAACCGGTTTACCCGCCTGCTCCAGGTTCAACAGCTTCACGTTAACCGCTTGCTGATATCCCTGTGGTTTGACGGAGACTTGATAGCGACCGCGGTACTGCTGATCTTCATCCAGACGGTTCCATTCGATCCAGTCGGTGGTTAACGTCTGGCTGGCGTCATCGCGTTTATCGATGGTGTAGTTCTTCGACTGAATAACGCTGACAACCTGCGGCCACAGGGTACTACCGCGCGCGCTCTCAACCATCAGAGACGCGGTATCACCGGTGAACTGGGTACGCGCCCCGCTCACCAGCGCCAGAGGCTGTGCTGGCGGACGAATATCAAGCGCTTTACCGACCAGGCCGCTGCCGTTGGTCACGGGGATATTATAATCGCCGTTCTGAATCGGCAGGATCATACCAGCCGGTGCGTGAAGTTCAGCAAGCGGGGTCGCATCCAGATAGGATTCATCACCGCTCACCTGGCGCTTGTAGCGCGAGTCTGAACTACAGGCAGCGAGCAGCATAACAAGCGAAACACTCGCAACCTTCGCCAGGCGCGACTTCTGTACTGAATAAGCCATCAAATCTCCCTAAACTTTACAGCAAACCGGCATGCTTCAGCGCTGCCCTGACGATATCACGACCGTGGTCGGTAATCGGTGTCATTGGCAGACGCAGCGTATCGGTTGCTACAAGCCCCAACTCCTTACACGCCCATTTCACGGGGATCGGATTGGGTTCGACAAATAATTTATTGTGCAGCGGCATCAGACGCTGATTAATGACACGCGCTTCATCAAAGTGACCGGCGGCGGCCAGTTTGCACATTTCAGCCATATCGCGCGCCGCAACGTTTGCCGTTACGGAGATCACGCCATGGCCACCGAGCTGCATAAAGTCCAGCGCGGTCGCATCATCACCGCTCAACAGGATAAAGTCGTCTGAAACCAGCTCTTTGATCTGATGAACGCGGCTTAAGTTCCCTGTCGCCTCTTTAATACCGATAATATTTTTCACTTCCGAGAGACGACCAACGGTTTCCGGCAGCATATCGCAGCCGGTACGGGACGGCACATTATACAGAATTTGTGGCAAGTCAGTATGTTCAGCGATGGCTTTGAAGTGCTGGAACAAACCTTCCTGGGTAGGACGGTTGTAATAAGGGGTCACCGTCAGACAGCCGACGATGCCGCTGTCGTTAAAACGTTTAGTCAGGCTGATCGCTTCTGCGGTTGCATTTGCCCCTGTCCCCGCGATGACCGGAATACGTCCGTCAGCCAGTTCGAGGGTCAGCATAACCACATCACCGTGCTCATCGTGGCTCAGCGTTGCAGATTCACCGGTAGTCCCTACCGAAACGATCGCCGAGGTTCCATTGGCGACATGGTAATCAATCAGCTTCTTCATGCTAGACCGGCAGACGTTACCTTTTTCATCCATCGGTGTTACAAGCGCGACAATACTTCCCGTGAACATGAGCCATCCTCTGTGCGAACAAGAGTCTCAATGGTACGTTTGGAACTGTAATAAAAGCAAGCGACCTGAGGCCCTCAGGCGGTTGTATGCATGTTTTTTTTATGCTTTCCTTAGGAAGACTTAACCATGCAAAGGAAGAACAGGTTTGACAACCTCATCACAACATTACCTGGTTATCACTGCGCTGGGTGCCGACAGGCCGGGTATCGTGAACACCATCACGCGTCACGTGAGCAGCTGCGGCTGTAATATCGAAGACAGCCGTCTGGCGATGCTGGGCGAAGAGTTCACGTTTATTATGCTGCTGTCCGGAACATGGAATGCCATTACGCTTATCGAATCCACCCTGCCGCTGAAAGGCGCGGAGCTGGATTTGCTCATCGTGATGAAACGTACCACCGCGCGCCCACGTCCGGCCATGCCCGCTACCGTCTGGGTGCAGGTTGAAGTCCCTGATTCCCCCCATTTGATCGAGCGCTTTACCGCGCTGTTTGACAGCCATCAGATGAACATCGCCGAGCTCGTTTCCCGCACGCAGCCGGGCGACGAGAACACCGTACCCACGCTCTTTATTCAGATTACCGCACACAGCCCTGCTTCACAGGATGCGTCAAATATCGAGCAAGCGTTCAAAGCCCTCTGTACAGAATTAAACGCGCAGGGCAGTATAAGCGTCGTAAATTATTCGCAGCACGAACAGGATGGAGTTGAGTAATGAATCCACTGAAAGCCGGTGACATCGCACCGAAATTTAGCTTACCGGATCAAGACGGCGAGCAAGTAAATTTGACCGACTTCCAGGGACAGCGTGTTCTGGTCTATTTCTACCCGAAAGCCATGACCCCCGGCTGCACCGTACAGGCCTGCGGCTTACGCGACAACATGGACGAGTTGAAAAAAGCCGGCGTGGAAGTGCTGGGTATCAGCACGGATAAACCAGAAAAGCTGTCACGATTTGCTGAAAAAGAGCTGCTGAACTTCACGCTGCTTTCTGATGAAGATCATCAGGTGTGCGAACAGTTCGGCATCTGGGGCGAGAAGACGTTTATGGGTAAAACCTACGACGGCATTCACCGCATCAGCTTCCTGATCGACGCTGACGGTAAAATTGAACACGTGTTTGACGACTTCAAAACCAGCAACCACCACGATGTAGTGTTGAACTGGCTGAAACAAAGTGCCTGAAAGTGAGTGTCGGGTGGCGGCTTCGCCTTACCCGACCTTCTCCCTCTCCCTGTGGGAGAGGGTCGGGGTGAGGGCATCAGGCCGCACAAAACCTACTTCTCTTCCACCGCTGGCACATCCGGCCACGCGTGCACCACCGCTTTAATCAGCGTCGCCAGCGGAATGGCAAAGAACACACCCCAGAACCCCCACAGCCCGCCGAAAATCACCACCGACAGAATAATCACCAGCGGATGCAGATTCACCGCTTCGGAGAACAGCACCGGTACCAGCAGGTTACCGTCCAGCCCCTGAATAATCAGGTATACTGCGAAGCAGCTCCAGAACTCGGTTCCCAGGCCAAACTGGAACAGCGCGACGCCAACCACCGGAATGGTCACCACAAACGCGCCGATGTACGGAATCAGAACCGACAGCCCCACCAGCACCGCCAGCAGCAGCGAGTAGTTCAGACCGAAGATCAGGAAACCAATCCAGGTGGCGACCCCCACGACGATCATCTCCAGCACCTTGCCGCGAATGTAGTTGGTGATCTGCTGGTTCATCTCTTCCCAGACCTGCCCCGCCAGACCGCGATTGCGCGGCAGAATACGCCGAACGGCGTTGAGCATCTGGTCTTTATCTTTTACCAGGAAGAAGACCATCAGCGGTACGAGCACGAGATAGACCGCCAGGGTAAGCAGCCCCACCAGCGACGCCAGAGAGTACTTCACCACCGAATCACCCATCGTCATGATGCGGGCGCGCATATTTTCCGCCATCGCGTCGATGATCCCGGCATCCATCAGGGCCGGGTAACGGCGCGGCAGCGTGGCGGCGAAATCAGAGAGCTTATTCAGCATGCCGGGCATATCGCGGATCAGGTAGATCCCCTGCTGCCAGGCCACCGGCATCACCACCAGGGCCATCAACAGCAGGATACCGACAAACAGCACCAGGACGATGCTGGCCGCCCAGCGACGGGAACAGCCAATATATTCCAGACGCGCCGTTGGCCACTCCAGCAGGTAGGCCAGCACAATCGCCACCAGCAGAGGGGCGAGCAGACCGCTGAAGAAGAACAGAATACCGAACCCGACAACCAGAATAACCAGCAGAGCAATGGCCTCCGGGTCGCTGAACCGGCGCCGGTACCACTGCATTAACATTTCGAGCATACAACCCTTCCCTGAATCGAATGGCGGGAGTGAGACGGTGAATTGTATCTAACTGTCACAAAAAAGACTTTCGCTTTTTGTATCCCGGTCACAATCCGCAAAAGCATGATGAATGGGATTTTCTTCATGCGGCAACACGGCTACACTCGCTGGGCAGCAGAGATGAACGATATGCCGCTTCATCGGTCAAATTAGCACATCCAATATACAGGACAGTGGTTATGTTCAGGCAGTTGAGAAAAACACTGGTTGCAACACTGATTGCCGCAGTGACGGTCGGTCAGGTATTACCCGCTTTTGCTGACTCGTCCGATTCATTGCCGGACATGGGCACCACAGCAGGAAGCACGCTCTCGATTGGGCAAGAGATGCAAATGGGCGATTACTATGTTCGCCAGCTGCGCGGCAGCGCTCCGCTGATTAACGACCCTTTGCTGGTACAGTACATCAACGGGCTGGGGATGCGTCTGGTGGCGCACGCCGACTCGGTAAAAACGCCGTTCCACTTCTATTTGATTAATAATGACGAAATCAACGCCTTCGCCTTCTTTGGCGGTAACGTGGTGCTGCATTCGGCGTTATTCCGTTACTCAGACAACGAAAGCCAGCTGGCCTCGGTGATGGCGCACGAAATTTCGCACGTCACGCAGCGCCACCTGGCGCGTGCGATGGAAGACCAGAAGCGTAACGCACCGCTCACCTGGGTGGGCGCACTGGGCTCTATTCTGCTGGCAATGGCCAGCCCGCAGGCCGGGATGGCAGCCTTAACCGGTACGCTGGCCGGTACGCGTCAGGGGATGATCAGCTTTACCCAGCAAAACGAGCAGGAAGCGGACCGCATCGGCATCCAGGTGCTGCAGCGCTCGGGCTTCGACCCGCAGGCCATGCCGAGCTTCCTGGAAAAACTGCTCGATCAGGCCCGTTATTCTTCCCGCCCACCGGAAATTCTGCTCACGCACCCGTTACCGGAAAGCCGTCTGTCAGATGCGCGTAACCGTGCCAACCAGATGCGTCCGGTAGTGGTCCAGTCTTCGCAGGATTTCTACATGGCGAAAGTGAGAACGCTGGGGATGTACAATTCCGGGCGTAACCAGCTCACCAGCGACCTGCTGGATGCCCTGGCGAAAGGCAACGTGCGTGAGAAAAACGCCGCGCAGTATGGCCTGGCGCTGCAGGCGATGGAAGCCAGTAAATACGACGAGGCGCGTAAAGCGCTGCAGCCGCTTCTGGCCGCCGACCCGAATAACCCGTGGTATCTCGATTTGTCCACGGATATCGATCTGGGGCAGAAGAAATCTGCCGATGCGATTAACCGCCTGAAAGGGGCGAAAGACGTTCGTACCAACCCTGTGCTGCAGCTTAACCTGGCGAACGCTTACTTACAGGGCGGCCAGCCTGGGGAAGCGGCGACCATTCTGAACCGCTACACCTTTAATAATAAAGACGATCAAAACGGCTGGGACCTGCTTGCACAGGCTGAAGCCCAGTTGGGCAACCGCGATCAGGAGCTGGCGGCGCGCGCCGAAGGCTTTGCCCTGGTGGGGCGCCTCGATCAGGCGATTTCCACGCTCAGCAGCGCCAGCGCGCAGGTCAAACTCGGCAGCCTCCAGCAGGCCCGTTACGACGCGCGTATCGATCAGCTGCGCGGCCTGCAGCAGCGCTTTAAGCCGTACGAGAAGATGTAATAAAGGAGAATGTACGTCATGACAGACGCCGTAAAAATCTATCACAACCCTCGCTGCTCCAAGAGCCGCGATACCCTGAGCCTGCTGAAATCTAACGGCGTTGAGCCTGAGGTGGTGCTGTATCTCGACACCCCGCCTGATGCCCAAACCCTCCGTCAGCTGCTACACATGCTGGGGATGGGCAGTGCACGAGAGCTGATGCGCCAGAAAGAAGATCTGTATAAGTCGCTTAACCTGGACGACAGCCGTCTCACCGAAGCCGAGCTGGTTCAGGCCATGGTTGAAAATCCAAAGCTGATTGAGCGACCCATTGTGGTGGCCAACGGCCAGGCACGCATTGGTCGCCCGCCGGAAGACGTGCTCGAGATCCTCTAATCGTTACGCCGCAGCGCTTCCAGAAAGGCCTGCGGCGTGCTTTCACCTAACGTCTTCTGCGCTTTTCCCCGGTTGTAACTCTCACACAGTTGAATCAACAGCTCCCCGACAGGCGTCGTTTTTACCTGCGGAATAATGTCCTGCAAGGGTACCGCGATCTGCACCGCCCGGGAGGTCCGGGGATGCACGTTGATGGCAATTTCACTGTCCGGCAGGGTGACCTCAAAACCAAAAGTCTCAACAGATTGTACAGGGGCCGGACAGGCCTCAAGCAGCGCCTGCGTCCATCGCGTCAACAGCTGCGGCGATAACCCGGCATAGAGCCGCGCATAGCACCAGCCGCTCACCGGCTCCCGCGCCCACAGCAGATGTTGCTCCCCACCGTCGTCCATATGAAGCGATAACGGCAAATGATGCAGCATCAGCTGCTGAGGCACGATACCGGCCTTCAGCGCTTTTTTACCGCGCAGCGGCGCACGCTTCGGTTTGGCGCCAGCGGGTTTGAGATAGCGATTCAGCGTTGCCCGGGACACGCGGATCCCCAGTACGTTATTAACCAGAAGCAGCAGTTCATCCAGCGGCGCGTTCAGGATGTCGCGCAGCGCATTCACCAGTACAGCCTGCTCTTGTCTCATCGCTTTGTGTATCACTTTTGGCGTTGTCTGCTTATCTGAAACCTGCTCACGGTTGCGCCAGCGCCTGACGGTGGTGATGGAGATCCCCAGCTCAGTCGCCAGCTCTCTGTCGCTCTTATCGGACTGCTGGAGATAACGACGAATACGTGGCGTGGTGGTGGCATTAGCATGCAGTTTAATTTCCATCGCAACAATTCCATTAACTAATCATATGAGATTTATATAGCACACGCGGTTGCTTTGTGACCGATTTCACCTTTCGCCCGCCACGCTTCACTGATAATCCACAGACATAACATAAACCGCACCACTCAATCTTGTACGGAGTTCACAATGAACAATGTTCTGGGATTTCTTGAAGCAAAGCTGATGCCGCTGGCAGCCAAAACGGCACAGCAGCGTCACCTCGGGGCCATTCGCGGCGCCTACGTGTCGTTCATGCCGTTTATCATTGTCGGTTCGATTCTGCTGGTGATCTCGTCATTTCCGAATCAAACCTATCAGCAGTTTATGTCTCAGGCCTTTGGTGAGAGCTGGAGCGCCATCATCGAAATTCCGTTCAACGCGGTGTTCTCCACCATGTCGCTGTTTATCAGCTTCCTGGTGGCGTTCCGCCTGGCCGAACACTACGGCGAAGACCGCATCTCCTGCGGCATCCTGGCGCTGGTAGCGTTTCTGATCCTGACGCCGTTTATCAAAGTGGCGGAGAACGGCGGGATTACCGTGATGCCGGTGGAGTGGATTGGCAGTAAAGGACTGTTCGTGGCGATGATTGGCTCGCTGCTGTGGACGGAGCTGTTCTGCTGGCTGAAGCGCAAAAATCTGGTCATCAAAATGCCGGACGGCGTGCCGCCCGCGGTACAGGAGTCGTTCGCCGCGCTGATCCCGGCGCTGCTGGTGATGATTCTGGTGCTGGTTATCCGCATCGTCTTTGAGAACACCCATTACAACACGATCCATCAGTTTATTTATGAGGTTGTGGCCACGCCGGTGCGCCACTACGGCACCTCTTACTTTGGCGCGCTGATGACGGTATTCAGCATTACCATTCTGTGGTCAGTGGGCATTAACTCCGGCTCGATGATCAACGGCATTATTCGTCCCCTGTGGATGGAGAACCAGACTGATAACATCGCCGCCATTCAGGCTGGGGCCACGCCGCCGCACATCATTACTGAACAGTTTTTTGACATGATCTGGATGGGTGGCGCAGGGGCCACGCTGTCGCTGGTGATTGCGATGCTGATTTTCGCCCGCAGCAAAAACATGCGTGAAGTCGCCCGCCTGGGCGCGGGGGCGTCGGTGTTTAACATCAACGAACCGATTCTGTTCGGTCTGCCGGTAATCATGAACCCGATCATGCTTATCCCCTTCAATCTTGTGCCGCTGGTGCTGGTGAGCGTGCAGTACGCGGCGATGAAAATTGGCGCGGTCGCCGTAACCACCGGGGTGTTTATCCCGTGGACGCTGCCGCCGGTGATCAGCGGTTTTATCGTCACCGGGCACCTCAGCGGCAGCGTGATGCAGCTTATCAATCTGCTGATTGGCGCCATGCTGTATCTGCCTTTCATGCGCATTGTGGACAAGCAGTACCGCGCGGCGGAAGTGGCGACCGTTACGCAAACCGACACGACACTTGCAAAACAGGAGTAAAGCATGTGGGGAATTATCGCCACCTGGCGAATGGCGCTTGAAGGCGTCACAGAGTCTGCCTCTGCGCTGGCTGCGGGAAAACCGGTCTCTGCGGCAGTGGTGGATGCCGTTGCCGCCGTCGAAGATTTTCCGTTTTATAAATCCGTCGGCTACGGTGGGTTACCTACTGAAAACGGCGAGGTTGAGCTGGACGCGGCGTACATGGACGGCGACACGCTGGCGTTTGGTGCCGTGGGTAATCTTGTGGATATCGCCAACCCGGTGCGCGTGGCGCAGGCGCTCAGCCGTCAGCGGTATAACAGCCTTTTGGTCGGCCAGGGGGCGCGCGAATGGGCCCTGAGCCAGGGCTTTGCGGACAAAACCATGCTCACAGACCGCGCCATGCAGCATTACCGCAAGCGCTGCCGGGAGACGCTGGATAAAGGCCTAAGCCCGTACGACGGCCACGACACCGTCGGGATTATCGGCCTCGACAAACAGGGCTCCATGAGCGTCGCCACCTCCACCAGCGGCCTGTTTATGAAAAAACGCGGCCGACTCGGCGATTCGCCGATTATCGGGTCCGGCTTTTACTGTGACAGCGAAACCGGCGCCGCCACCGCCACGGGCGTGGGGGAAGATCTGATGAAAGGCTGTACCAGCTACGAAATTGTTCGCCGCATGGCCCAGGGCATGACGCCCCAGCAGGCGGCGGATTCGGTGGTGTTTGAGCTGGAAGACAAGCTGATGTCGCGCTTTGGCCGCGCGGGAGATCTCTCCGTGGTGTGCATGAATAATAAAGGCGAGTTCGGCGCGGCGACCAATATCAAAACCTTCTCGTTTGTGGTCGCCACCGCCCGCCAGCCGCTGACCGTGTTTCGCGCCGAGCGCCGGCAGGAAAAGACGCATTATCAGGCCGTGGATGAAGCATGGATGCAGGCCTACGCTGCGCGGATCCGCGCGCCGATTGAGGAGCAATAATGATTACCTGGCAACTGACAACCACCCTTTCCAACACCAGACCACACGGTCACCTCATCGCCCGGACCGCCTGTCCATTACTGCCGGACACCCCGCTTATCGCGGAGATGCGCGGGCAGGACGGGGTTGCCGATACCCGTTTTGGCTGCGCCCCTTTTGCACGGATCACGCTGGTGCCGGATGCGCTCTGGCAGGACTGTCTCACTGAAGGATTACTGACGGCACTGCGCCCCCTGCTGGCCTCCCCTGTCAGCCCTGATGTGATCATCGACGTCACCCATATCGACGACGTTGTGCTGGTGCAGGTGCTGCGCTTTCTCTTCAACCAGGCGCACCGTCTTAGCGACCTGCAGTTGAAGCGACCCGACGATACGCCAGCGCGTCTGCGCCACGTTACCGCTCTTTGCCTGCCGGAACAGCGGGACAATCTGGAGGTCATCTTCCGCCAGCAGCAGGCCATCAGCCGGGGCATGGTCTTTGCGCGTCGTCTGGCGGATATCCCTTCCGATCGCTGTACGCCACAGTTTGTGGTCGAAGAGGCGAAAAAATTGTCCGCCGACTTCCCTGCCCTGCGGTGTGAGGTGCTGGATGAAAAGCAGATCGTTGCGCAGGGTTTGGGGCTACTTCATGCCGTCGGTAAAGGCGCTTCCTGTCCGCCGCGGCTGCTGGCCATTCACTATGAGGGGGTTTCTGACGGTCCGGTACGTTGCTACGTAGGTAAAGGCATTACCTTCGACACCGGTGGTCTGTGGCTGAAGGAAGGCGCCGGCATGTACACCATGAAGTACGACATGTGCGGGGCGGCTAACGTACTGGGCCTGATGCTTGCCGTCGCAGAACTTGGTCTTCCCGTTCGCATCATGGGCGTGCTGGCGCTGGCGGAAAACGCGATAGGTCCGGACGCCATGCAGCCCGGCACGGTCGCGCGGGCCTGCAACGGCACAACGGTTGAAATCAACAATACCGATGCCGAAGGTCGACTGGTGCTGGCAGACGCGATTGCCTGGACCAGCCTGCGCCATCCCCGGGCACGCTATATTATTGATATGGCGACGCTAACGGGTGCGGTGGTCAAAGCGCTGGGGTATGAGCTGAGCGGGTTAATGACCCAGAATGAACCGCTGCGCAAGGCGCTGACGCAGGCGGGGAAACAGAGCGGCGACGAAGTGTGGTCCCTGCCGCTGGACGCGCGGCTGAAAAAGCAGACCGACAGCGCCATCGCCGATCTGTGCAACACCCCAACCAACAATGCGGCAATCAGCGCCTCGGCGGCATGGCTGCTGCATCACTTCTGCCCGCCGACGATCCCGTGGGCGCATCTGGATATTAGCGGTACGGCGCTGTGGCGTGAAAACGGACGGAGCGTGGCGTCAGGGAGGCCGATTCCGCTGCTGGTGGAGCACTTGCTGGGGGATCTTTAGCCGGGTGGCGGCTACGCCTTACCCGGCCTACAAATATTTCTCCCTCTCCCCGTGGGAGAGGGTTGGGGTGAGGGCATCAACCCGCACGATTCTCGTAGGCCCGGTAAGCGCAGCGCCACCGGGCAACAAAACTCAAAGCTTCAGAATATCTTTCACAAACGGAATGGTCAGCTTGCGCTGGGCGGTGATGGACGCGCGATCGAGCTGATCGAGCGTGTCGAACAGCGTGCGCATTTCGCGGTCCAGACGCTTAAGCAGGAAACGACCCACGTCCTCCGGCAGCTCAAAGCCACGCTGCTTTGCGCGCAGCTGTAACGCCTGCAGTTTGTCTTCATCGGACAGTGGCTGCAGCTTATAGATTTGCCCCCAGTCCAGACGCGATGCCAAATCCGGCAGCCCCAGATTAAGCTGGCGCGGCGGACGATCGCCGGTGATCAAGAGCCGGGTTTTGCCCGATTCCAGAATGCGGTTATAGAGGTTAAAGATCGCCATTTCCCACGGCTCATCCCCCGCCACGCATTCGATATTATCGATGCAGACCAGGGAGAGGTGTTCCATTCCCTCCAGCACGTCAGGCACAAACCAGGTACGCTTATCCAGCGGCACATAGCCTACCGCATCACCCCGGGCGGAGAGTTCCGCACAGGCGGCATGCAACAGGTGGCTGCGCCCCGCGCCTTCGCGTGACCAGATATAGATGTATCCGCTGTGATCCTGGCGCAGCACGTTTTGCAGTGCAGCCAGTAAAGAGGGGTTATCACCCGGCCAGAAACTCGCGAAAGTTTCGTCGTCAGGGAGATAGAGTGGCAGAGAGAGCTGTGCCGGTCCGTTCAGAAGTACCTCAACCAGATCTTACATAAAATCGGCATGGAGTTTAACACGGAACCTGCAAGGAGAGAACCGGGCGATCCTTCGCCCGATTAAAGGATCAGATTAAAGGATCAGTGTGGGGCATTTTCGCTTTCGTCGGCGTCCAGCACCACCTCTTCCGGGCGGATCACGGAGATCAGCTTGAAAATCAGGCTCAGGCCCACGCCAACGATGGTCGCCAGCGCCATCCCCTTCAGCTCGGCCGCACCGATGTGCACCTTGGCGCCGCTCACGCCGATGATCAGGATAACGGAGGTCAGGATCAGATTCTGCGCTTTGCTGTAATCCACTTTAGACTCAATCAGCACGCGAATACCGGATGCGCCGATCACGCCGTACAGCAGCAGAGAGACACCGCCCATCACCGGCACCGGGATGATCTGGATCGCCGCTGCCAGTTTACCGACGCAGGAAAGCAAAATGGCAATGATCGCCGCGCCGCCGATAACCCAGGTACTGTAGACGCGGGTAATGGCCATCACGCCAATATTCTCACCGTAGGTGGTGTTTGGCGTGGAGCCAAAGAACCCGGAGATAATGGTCGAGAAGCCGTTGGCAAACATAGAACGGTGCAGACCCGGGTCGCGGATCAAATCGCGCTTGACGATGTTCGCCGTCACCACCAGGTGACCAACGTGTTCAGCAATAACCACCAGCGCGGCAGGCAGAATGGTGAAGATAGCAAACCATTCGAAGCGTGGCGTGTAGAAGGTTGGCAGGGCGAACCAGTGCGCCTGAGCGATTGGCGTGGTATCGACAACGCCCATCACGAAGGAGAGTGCATAGCCCGCCAGCACGCCGATCAGGATCGGGATAATCGCCATAAAACCGCGGAACAGCACGGAGCCAAACACCGTTACGCCCAGGGTCACCAGCGAGATGATGATGGTTTTGGAATCCGGTGACTGGCCGTCAGCAGGCAGCAGACCGGCCATATTGGCCGCCACGCCCGCAAGCTCGAGACCGATAACGGCAACGATGGCACCCATTGCCGCAGGCGGGAACATCACGTCCAGCCAGCCGGTACCGGCTTTCTTCACAATGAAAGAGACCAGGCAGAACAGCACGCCACACATGATAAACCCGCCCAGCGCCACTTCATAACCCAGCGGCAGAAGCAGCAACACCGGCGAGATAAAGGCAAAGCTCGAACCCAGATACGCCGGGATTTTGCCTTTACAGATAAAGAGGTACAGCAGCGTACCAATACCGTTGAACAGCAGCACGGTAGCCGGGTTAATGTGAAACAGGATTGGCACCAGCACGGTTGCGCCAAACATGGCGAACAGGTGCTGCAAACTAAGCGGGATTGTCTGTAAAAGCGGCGGTCTTTCACTCACCCCGATAGCACGGCGCGTCATAGTGTTTTCCTCTGAGATGGTTAGTTATGTGTGTTTTATTCAAAAAAAAGCCGACTATCAAAGTCGGCTTCGTTATCGTTATTCGATTATTTCGTACCAAAGATCTTATCGCCGGCATCGCCCAGCCCCGGGATGATGTACCCGTGCTCGTTCAGCCCCTGGTCGACAGACGCGGTATACAGCTCCACATCCGGGTGCGCTTTTTCCAGCGCCGCGATCCCTTCCGGTGCCGCAACCAGCACCAGCACTTTAATGCTGCTGCAGCCTGCTTTTTTCAGCAGGTCGATAGTGGCGATCATTGAACCGCCGGTCGCCAGCATTGGGTCAACCACCAGCGCCATACGCTCGTCGATGTTAGACACCAGCTTCTGGAAGTAAGGTACCGGCTCCAGCGTCTCTTCATTACGGTAGATACCCACCACGCTGATACGCGCGCTCGGTACGTGCTCCAGCACGCCCTCCATCATGCCGAGACCGGCACGCAGGATTGGCACTACGGTAATTTTCTTACCTTTGATCTGCTCAACCTGCACCGGGCCGTTCCAGCCTTCGATGGTCACTTTTTCGGTTTCCAGGTCAGAGGTCGCTTCGTAGGTCAGCAGGCTACCCACTTCAGATGCCAGTTCGCGAAAACGCTTCGTGCTGATGTCATGCTCACGCATCAGGCCCAACTTGTGTTTAACGAGTGGGTGTTTCACTTCCACAATCTTCATTCTCTTTCTCCTCTGAGGTGGCATCCGCAAAAAAATCGCGGGATTATACCGCTTTTTTCAGATTAGGCCATACCCATCTTGCTTGACAGGGATCAAGCGAAGTGATTTAGAGACAAAAAAACCGGAGGCGAGACTCCGGCTTGAGTGCGGGGTTCTGCCGGGTGGCGCTAACGCTTACCCGGCCTACACATCCCGTAGGCCCGGTAAGCGCAGCGCCACCGGGCAATTATAGCTGCTCGCCGTTACTCGCAATCACCTGCTTATACCAGTCGAACGACTTCTTCTTACTGCGGTTCAGCGTGCCGTTACCTTCATTGTCTTTATCGACAAAGATAAAGCCGTAGCGTTTTTTCATTTCGCCCGTACCGGCAGAAACGAGGTCGATACAGCCCCACGGGGTATAGCCCATCAGGTCTACGCCATCTTCCACCACCGCTTTTTTCATCTCACGGATGTGGGCGGCGAGATAGTCAATGCGGTACTGATCATTCACCGTGCCGTCGCTCTCCTGCACGTCGATGGCGCCAAAGCCATTCTCAACGATGAACAGCGGCAGCTGGTAGTGATCCCAGAACCAGTTCAGGGAGTAGCGCAGACCCACCGGGTCAATCTGCCAGCCCCAGTCCGATTTCTGCACGTACGGGTTGGAGACCAGACTCTTGCTCTCGTCGTAATCCAGTTCCGGGTTGTCCGCCGTCGCTTTGGTGGCGAAAGACATGTAATAGCTGAAGCCGATGTAATCCACGCAGCCCTGGGTCAGCGCCGCTTTATCTTCCTCGGTAATATCCAGCGCGAAACCGCGACGCTCGAAGTAGTTGAGTAGATGCTGCGGATACTTACCGCGCACATGGACGTCGGTGAACCAGTAACGACGGTGCATGGCGTTCATCGCCATCATCATATCGTCGGGCGCGCAGGTCAGCGGATAGATAGGACACATGGCAATCATGCAGCCGATCTGCAGCGACGGGTTAATCTCGCGTCCCGCCTTCACCGCCAGGGCGCTGGCCACCAGCTCATAGTGGGCCGCCTGGAACATCACCGGCTCCCGGTCCTCCCCCGGCGCATACTTCAGCCCGGAGTTGGTGAACGGCGCAAAATCTTCGTGGAAGTTAGCCTGGTTGTTAATCTCGTTGAAGGTCATCCAGTACTTCACTTTATGCTGATAGCGCTGGAATACGACGGTTGCGAAGCGAACGAAGAAGTCGATCAGCTTACGGTTGCGCCATCCGCCGTATTCCGTGACCAGATGGAAAGGCATCTCAAAGTGAGAGAGCGTGATAACCGGTTCAATGCCGTATTTCAGACACTCATCGAACAGATCGTCATAGAACTTCAGGCCCGCCTCGTTAGGCTCCCGCTCGTCCCCTTTCGGGAAGATACGCGTCCAGGCGATAGAGGTACGGAAGCATTTGAACCCCATCTCGGCAAAGAGTTTGATGTCTTCCTTATAACGATGGTAAAAATCGATGGCTTCGTGGTTCGGGTAGTTTTTCCCTGGCAGCACGCCGTTGGTGATTTCACGCGGTACGCCGTGGGCGCCGGCGGTCATGACGTCGGCGACGCTCACCCCTTTACCGCCCTCTTGCCAGCCGCCTTCCAGCTGGTGCGCGGCCACCGCGCCGCCCCACAGAAAACCTGCTTTAAATCCTGACATACTCTTTCCCTCATTCGATGTTGCGGATTGCTGACGGATACTGCTGTCTGAAATGGTAAACCGCGCCAATTAACCCGGCGCGGTTGCCGTGGCTGACAACATCGGCGATATCCGCGATGCCAAACCACGTGAGATGGGTGCGAAGCAGGCCCATAAAACCGGGTCGTTCCGCGATACCGCCGCCAATGAAAATGGTCTGCGGATCGAACACATTCGCCAGGTTGTAGAGCCCTGTCGCAATGCCGTTAAGAAAATCATCCACCAGGCGGCGGCATACCACGTCGCCTGCGTCATAACCATCAAAGATGGCTTCGCCGGTCACCTCATCAAGCGCCAGCCCGTGAAAGTCGGCGTAGCGCTTGCGAAGCGTGCGTAACGTGCAGTTTTCATTCATGGAGTGGCGGGCAATGCGCCTTGAGTCCGCCCTTTCCGTAAGCATGTAGCCGAACTCCCCGGCGCGAAAACGCGCCCCGTGAACCAGCCTGCCGTTGCAGAAAATGGCCCCGCCAATCCCGGTACCGATGGTCAGCACCAGGAAATTGTCGATCCCCGTCGCCTTCCCCTGCCAGCGTTCCGCCAGCAGCACGCAGTTGGCGTCATTCTCTACGGTCACCGGTAAACCCGTCTGCGCCTCAAGCCAGGCCTGCAACGCGAACTGGTCAAAGCGGCGGATTGCCCCTCCCATCTCGATAAACCCGGTATGCGGGTTAACATACCCCGGCGCGCTGATGGCGATCCCGTCAAGTCCGCGATGCGCCGTCACCCAGCTCAGCATGTGCGAAAGGATGGCCTCGCCGTCGCTGTTCTTAATGGCGGCCTTATCCGTTTGCAGAAGCTCTCCCTGCGCTGTCGCGATGCCCATTTTTAATGCGGTGCCACCAATATCGAATGCGGCAATGCCCATGACTTCATCCCTCCTGAATGAAACTGAAACCGGTTTCAGTTCATGATGTTCAATCCGCAAACCGCTGGCAAGCAGATCGCCGAAACCGGTTTCATTTTCGTGAACGGAGTCAAGTTTGCGCGCCGCCAGAGGGGGAACAGAAAAAAAAATCCTCTCGCCGAGAATAGGCTCGCAAACGTTTGCCTGGACTGTTAGAATTGCGCCGATTTTTCTTACTAGCTATGCAATCGCGTGGGGACTTGAGCCGTGACCAACAAAACTTCTCTCAGCTACAAAGATGCCGGTGTTGATATTGACGCAGGTAATGCGCTGGTTGACCGAATCAAAGGTGTGGTGAAAAAAACCCGCCGCCCGGAAGTGATGGGGGGTCTGGGTGGATTCGGCGCACTGTGCGCGCTGCCGCAAAAATATCGTGAACCTGTTCTGGTCTCGGGTACTGACGGTGTAGGCACAAAACTGCGCCTGGCGATGGATTTAAAACGTCACGACACAATCGGTATCGATCTGGTCGCGATGTGTGTAAACGACCTGGTGGTTCAGGGTGCTGAGCCGCTGTTCTTCCTCGATTATTACGCGACCGGCAAACTGGACGTTGATACCGCAGCCAGCGTCATTAACGGTATCGCCGAAGGGTGTCTGCAGTCTGGGTGTGCGCTGGTCGGCGGTGAGACCGCTGAAATGCCGGGCATGTATCACGGCGAAGATTATGACGTCGCAGGCTTCTGCGTCGGCGTGGTAGAAAAATCAGAAATTATCGACGGCAGCAAAGTAGCCGATGGCGATGTGCTGATCGCGCTGGCCTCCAGCGGCCCGCACTCTAACGGCTACTCCCTGGTGCGCAAAATTCTTGAGGTGAGCGGTTGCGACCCACAGACCACCGAGCTTGAAGGTAAACCGCTGGCCGATCATCTGCTGGCCCCGACCCGCATCTACGTGAAAAACGTGCTGGAACTTATCGAGAACGTTGACGTTCACGCCATTGCCCACCTGACGGGCGGCGGCTTCTGGGAAAACATTCCTCGCGTACTGCCGGACAACACGCAGGCGGTGATCGACGAATCCTCATGGCAGTGGCCGGCCGTCTTTAACTGGCTGCAGACCGCAGGTAACGTGAGCTCTCACGAAATGTATCGCACCTTTAACTGCGGCGTCGGTATGGTGATCGCCCTGCCAGCCAGTGAAGCGGATAAAGCGGTTAAGCTGCTGACAGAGAAAGGTGAAAACGCGTGGAAAATCGGTACGATTAAAGCTTCCGATTCCGAACAGCGTGTGGTTATTGAATGAAAAACATCGTGGTGCTCATTTCCGGCAACGGAAGCAATTTGCAGGCGATAATTGACGCCTGCAAACAGAAGAAAATCAACGGCACCATTCGGGCAGTCTTCAGCAACAAGGCCGATGCATTCGGCCTTGAGCGCGCCCGGGAAGCAAACATTCCCGCGCACGCGCTGGAAGCCAGCCAGTTTGCTGGTCGTGAAGCGTTTGACCGCGAGCTGGTGCAGGAGATTGATGCCTACGCTCCTGACGTCGTGGTGCTGGCAGGATACATGCGTATTCTGAGCCCGGCTTTTGTTGCACATTACGCCGGACGCCTGCTGAATATTCACCCTTCGCTTCTGCCGAAATATCCCGGCCTGCACACCCATCGCCAGGTTCTGGAAAACGGCGATGAAGAGCACGGTACCTCGGTCCATTTCGTGACCGACGAACTGGACGGCGGCCCGGTGATCCTGCAGGCCAAAGTCCCGGTCTTTGACGGCGACAACGAAGACGACGTGACCGAACGGGTACAGACCCAGGAGCATGCCATTTACCCGCTGGTGGTGAGCTGGTTTGTCGACGGGCGTCTCGAAATGCGCGACGGCGCGGCATGGCTGGATGGCGTGAAGTTACCTCCGCAGGGCTATGCGGCCGAAGAGTAGTTTGTTATATCGGGTGGCGCTGCGCTTACCCGATATCCCCTTCTCCAACCCTCTAAAATCCTCAACAAAAAAAATAACTGTCATACTTTTCTGGCACTGTTGGACATATCGTGGAAATGCTCGCCATAATAAGGACGAGACGGATTTACCACGTCCTGTGATTGAACTGGAGTGTGAGCTGTAATGGGTCAGGAAAAGTTATATATCGAGAAAGAGCTAAGCTGGTTAGCATTTAACGAACGTGTCCTCCAGGAAGCGGCTGACAAAAGTAACCCGCTGATCGAGCGCATGCGTTTTTTGGGCATTTATTCCAACAACCTGGATGAGTTCTACAAGGTTCGCTTTGCCGAGCTGAAAAGACGCATCATCATCAGCGAAGAACAGGGCTTAAACTCTCACTCGCGCCATCTGTTGGGCAAAATCCAGTCCCGCGTGTTGAAAGCCGATCAGGAATTTGACGGCCTGTATAACGAACTGCTGCTGGAGATGGCACGCAATCAAATCTTCCTGATTAACGAACGTCAGCTTTCCGTTAACCAACAAAACTGGCTGCGCCACTACTTCAAGCAGTATCTGCGCCAGCACATCACCCCGATACTGATCAACCGCGAAACCGATCTGGTGCAGTTCCTGAAAGATGACTACACCTACCTGGCGGTGGAAATTATTCGCGGTGAATCCATCCGATACGCGCTGCTGGAGATCCCGTCCGATAAGGTGCCGCGCTTTGTGAACCTGCCGCCGGAAACCCCACGCAGACGCAAGCCGATGATCCTGCTGGATAACATCCTGCGCTACTGTCTGGATGACATCTTCAAAGGCTTCTTCGATTACGACGCGTTAAACGCCTATTCGATGAAGATGACCCGTGACGCCGAATATGACCTGGTGCACGAGATGGAAGCCAGCCTGATGGAGCTGATGTCCTCCAGCCTCAAGCAGCGCCTGACGGCGGAGCCGGTGCGCTTTGTTTATCAGCGCGATATGCCGGACGCGATGGTGGAAATGCTGCGCGAGAAACTGACCATTTCGCGCTATGACTCCATCGTCCCGGGTGGCCGTTACCACAACTTTAAAGACTTTATTGGCTTCCCGAACGTGGGCAAGGCCAATCTGGTAAACAAACCGCTGCCGCGCCTGCGCCATCTGTGGTTTGATAAATTCCGCAACGGTTTCGACGCCATCCGCGAACGCGACGTCCTGCTCTACTATCCGTATCACACGTTTGAACACGTGCTGGAGCTGCTGCGTCAGGCCTCCTTCGACCCGAGCGTGCTGGCGATCAAAATCAACATCTACCGCGTGGCCAAAGATTCCCGCATTATCGATGCGATGATCCACGCCGCGCACAATGGTAAAAAAGTTACCGTGGTGGTGGAGCTGCAGGCGCGCTTCGACGAAGAGGCGAACATTCACTGGGCGCGCCGGCTGACGGAAGCGGGCGTACACGTCATCTTCTCCGCGCCGGGGCTGAAAATTCACGCCAAGCTGTTCCTTATCTCCCGTAAAGAGGGTGACGACGTGGTGCGCTATGCCCACATCGGTACCGGGAACTTTAACGAGAAAACCGCGCGAATTTATACCGACTACTCGCTGCTGACCGCCGATGCGCGCATCACCAACGAGGTGCGTCGGGTGTTCAACTTTATTGAGAACCCGTACCGCCCGGTGAGCTTCGACTATCTGCTGGTATCCCCACAGAACTCGCGCCGTCTGCTGTACGATATGATCGATAAAGAGATCGCCAATGCTCAGAAAGGGCTGTCGTCCGGCATCACCCTGAAGCTCAACAACCTGGTCGACAAAGGTCTGGTAGACCGCCTGTATGCGGCGTCCAGCTCCGGCGTGCCGGTTAATCTGCTGATCCGCGGCATGTGCTCGCTGATCCCGGAACTGGAAGGTATCAGCGACAATATTCGGGTGATCAGTATTGTTGACCGCTACCTGGAACACGATCGGGTCTATATTTTTGATAATGCGGGTGATAAGCAGGTCTATCTCTCTTCTGCAGACTGGATGACGCGCAATATTGACTACCGAATTGAAGTCGCGGCACCGCTGCTGGATCCGCGTCTGAAGCAGCAGATCCTCGACATTATCGAGATTCTGTTCAGCGATACCGTGAAAGCACGCTATATCGACAAAGAACTGAGTAACCGCTACGTGCCGCGCGGCAACCGCCGTAAAGTGCGGTCACAACTGGCGATTTACGACTATATCAAATCACTCGAGCAACCCGATTAACCTATGCCGATAAATGATAAGACCCCACGCCCGCAGGAATTCGCCGCGGTCGATCTAGGCTCTAACAGTTTCCACATGGTCATCGCCCGTGAGGTGGATGGCGCGCTGCAGATCATCGGTCGTCTGAAGCAGCGCGTACACCTGGCGGATGGCCTTGATGAACGCAGCATGCTTAGCGAAGAGGCGATGGAGCGCGGCTTAAACTGCCTGTCGCTGTTCGCTGAACGTCTGCAGGGCTTTTCGCCCTCCAGCGTGTGCATCGTGGGCACCCATACCCTGCGTCAGGCCCTGAACGCGCCAGAGTTCCTCAAACGGGCGGAAAAAGTGATCCCCTACCCGATTGAGATCATCTCCGGTAACGAAGAGGCGCGCCTGATTTTTATGGGCGTTGAGCACACCCAGCCGGAAAAAGGGCGCAAGCTGGTTATCGATATCGGCGGCGGCTCTACAGAGCTTGTGATCGGCGAAGACTTTGAGCCGCGTCTGGTGGAAAGCCGCCGGATGGGCTGCGTCAGCTTCGCGCAGATGTACTTCCCGGGCGGCACCATCACCCGTGAGAACTTCCAGCGGGCGCGGATGGCGGCCGTCCAGAAACTGGAAAACCTGGCCTGGCAGTACCGGATCCAGGGCTGGAACGTGGCGCTGGGCGCATCAGGCACCATCAAAGCGGCGCATGAAGTGCTGCTGGCGATGGGTGAAAAAGACGGGTTTATCACCCCCGAGCGCCTGACGCTGCTGACCGAAGAAGTGCTGAAACATAAAAGTTTTGACGCCTTAAGCCTGCCGGGGCTTTCCGACGAGCGTAAAGCGGTGTTCGTACCGGGGCTGGCTATTCTCTGCGGCGTGTTCGATGCGCTGGCCATCAAGGAGCTGCGTCTCTCCGACGGCGCGCTGCGTGAAGGCGTGCTCTACGAGATGGAAGGCCGCTTCCGCCACCAGGATATTCGCAGCCGCACCGCGCAAAGCCTGGCAAACCAGTACAACATCGACCGCGACCAGGCGAAGCGCGTGCTGGAAACCACCGTACAGATGTACGAACAATGGCAGGAGCAGAATCCTAAACTTGCGCATCCGCAGCTCGCCGCCCTGCTGAAATGGGCCGCGATGCTGCACGAAGTGGGACTGAACATTAACCACAGCGGCATGCACCGTCATTCGGCCTACATTCTGCAAAACAGCGATCTGCCGGGCTTCAACCAGGAGCAGCAGACCATGATGGCGACCCTGGTGCGCTATCACCGTAAAGCCATCAAGCTCGACGATCTGCCGCGCTTCACGCTGTTCAAGAAGAAGCAGTTCCTGCCGCTGATTCAGCTGCTGCGCCTGGGCGTGCTGCTCAATAACCAGCGTCAGGCCACCACCACCCCGCCCACGCTGAAGCTGAAAACCGACGACCATCACTGGACGCTCTGCTTCCCGCACGACTGGTTTAGCCAGAACGCGCTGGTCCTGCTGGACCTGGAAAAAGAGCAGCAGTACTGGGAAGCGGTCACCGGCTGGCTGCTCAAGATCGAAGAAGAGAGCGCCGACGTCGCGGCATAACGGCTCAGGCGTCCGCTACGGACGCCTCTGCCTCCAGCAGCGAGGCAAGCGCCACCGGCCTGCCAATCAGATACCCCTGCACATAATCGATACCCAGCGCGTGAACCGCGCTGCGTATCTCTTCGGTCTCGACGTACTCAGCCACCACCAGCATTTTCTTCATGCGCGCCAGATGGCAGATTGAAGCCACTATCTGGTAATCCAGGCTGTTATTGACGATGTTGCGAATAAAGCTGCCGTCAATCTTGAGAATATCGGCATCCACGCTTTTCAGCCGCGCATAGCTGGCATAGCCGGTGCCAAAATCATCAATCGCAATGCGTACCCCCATTTTCTGCAGCTGCTGGAGGATGTGTTGCGCCTGCTCCCCGTTGCCGAAGGTGCTGCATTCCGTCACCTCAAAAATCAGCTGCCACGGCTCAATGGCGTATTTCGCCAGCAGGCGGCTCACCTCAAGCGGGAACTGCACCCGACAAACGGTTGAAGGGGCCAGATTAATGGCAAAACGATGACCGGGTAGTTGCTCGCGGTGTTCTGCCAGGAAGCGCAGGGTGTGGTCCAGCACCCACAAATCCACCCGCGAGGAGAGACCAAACTCCTGCGCGACGGGCAGGAATTGATCGGGGGAGAGCAATAGCCCGTCTACGTCCGGCATCCGCAGCAGGATTTCATGATAGCGGTCACCCCGCAGGCCGCGAACGGGCTGCGCCAGCAGGGTAAAAGCGTTGTTATCGAGTGCCTTTTGCAGGCGACTCATCATCGCGACTTTATCCTTCAGGCTGCGCTGAAGATGGACAGCGCCACGCTGCTGAAGATTTTCCGGATGGTTGGAGGAGAGCGACAGATCGGCAACCACCCCCAGCTCACCCAGTACCAGATAAAGATGAGTAACCGGGGAGCGGACATAGCAGTAGCTCACGCCAACCTGCGGCTGCAGCGGCATGCCATCCCAGACAAAGCGGAACTGTTTGATATGCTCGTCGAGGGTATCAATGCGCTGCTGGTGTGATTCTGCGTTAAGCCGTACCGCCAGGTCGCAGCCGGTCAGGTGATATACCTGCTCATTAGGCTGAAGCGTGCCGTTAATCCACTGCGCCAGCTGCTGTTTGTACAAAATACGCAGCAGCACGCCGTAATTTCGGCCCAGAATTTCCAGCTCCGGAATGCGCAGCAGGCAGAGCGCCGACCACGGGTTCTTCGCCAGATCGCGCGACAGCGCCCGCAGGTTAGGCATATGTACGACCGGGTCGAGCAGCGCCAGCCTGCGGGTGCGTTTATTCACCGCACGCTGGCGAGTCGCCAGCATCGACATATAAATCACAACAAACGAGAAGACCAGGTAACTGGAAGAGGTGATCGCCAGCTGGATGTCATACCCCGCGTTCACCGGGATATAGTGATAAAAATAGTGAATAGACACCAGCAGCACCGGTGTCCAGATTAGCGATATCAGCTTATAGCCAAAACGCATCGCCCCCCAGAGCATCACCGGCATCAGCAACGACAGGGTGTAGTTGGTGGTGAAAATGGAGCTGTTTTCATTCATCGGGAGCAACAGCAGCGAAAGCAACCCACCAAGCGTAATCGCCCACAGCAAAAACTCAACGAGCGTCACCTTTTTGTCTATCTGAAGACGGATCTGCGAGATAAAACGGGTGAGATAGCGCGGATGACGAATCAGGCGGATCAGCAGATAGCTCAACGGCACGCCTGTCAGCCCGCTGACCAGCAGCGCCTGATAGTTAATGAGCGTGCTAATATTGAGAGGGTTGAGCCCCGCCAGGCTCTGACGACTCTCATACACGCCCAGATAGACCGCAAACTGAAACAACACGAGAAACAGCGTTGCAGGACAGAAGACCTGCCAGAACAGGCGCTGCGGCATCAGCCGGATATCGCCGTACCCCGTCATATTGCGTCTGGGGGCAAAAACGCGATAACCCCCCCAGCTCAGCACGAGAGGAACAATAAAATGCAGCACACCGGCGACGGTTTCAAACAGCCCGACCGCGTCGTAATAACGGATAAACAGCGATAACACAATTCCAGGCACGGCGGCAAAGCCAAAGAAGAGCATTAATACGAGCAGAAAAGAGAGCGGCAAATAATAGAGCGCCACAATACCGTCGCCCAGCTGCGTCAGGGTATTGGCTGCACTCAGCACGGGCAGCAAAACCACTGGCAAAATAAGCGGCAGCGCCCACCAGCGGTCTTTATTTCGTTTCAGGAAAGCGAGAATGTTCATAGATGCCCGGTTTAACCCCTTTCAGTCCCTGGGGAACATAAAGACAGGCATCCGACCTGACGTACGCGCCGCCCGGCAACGTGCAGGGCGAACAGTGTGGAGGAAGGATTTTAAATACCAGGCTTGAGAATCCGTTGACCTAAATCAAACTAATTTACGCAAATAACGTTTCGCGGCGCTTTTTTGAAATAATTTTCCTCACGTTATCAAGATGGTAAATGCATTAATAAATTTCAATAACATCAGATAATGTAAACGTTGACGGTTATTTACACATTGCAGAATTGACCCCATCTTCCCGCTGTGCCTTAATATCCTCATCGCCCAAAAGGGCTTACCCAGGAAAAACAGAGTGAGTCAGGTCACGCGTATGCGCAAACGACATCGATTTAACACCCGGATGACCCGCATCATACTGTTAATCAGCTTCCTCTTTTTCTTTGGCCGCTTCGTTTATTCTTCGATTGGCGCCTGGTATCACCATCAGGACAAACTCCAGTCACAGCAAACCAGCCTGACCGTCGACACAGCTGACCGCTAGCTCGCCGGAGAGTTTTGCACTAACCGAATAATGCCTGCTATCCCTTTGCTGAGGATTTTATCCTGTCGCATCACCACGGCCAGCTGCCGATGCAGCACCGGCGTCAGCGACCTCACGCATAGTCCGTCACGATCGGCCTCCTGCTCCACCGCCATGCGCGGCACAATGCTGTAGCCCAGCCCTGCGCGCACCATGCGCTTGATCGCCTCGATACTGCCAAGCTGCATCACCGGCGCGCCCCCTGAGCCACTGGCAGCAAACCAGCCCTCGATCAGCGCCCGGGTACCGCTGCCGGATTCAAAGGCAATCAGCGGGTGAGCATATAACGCCTCCGGGGTAAACGCCCTGAAAGCCTCCTGCTGCTCCCGCGAGGCGATAAAAACAAACTCTTCCTCCATCACCGGCAGGACGTCCAGCGCTCTGCTACTCACCGGCAGCGTCACCAGCCCCATATCGAGACGGTTCTCCTCGATGGCCCTGACGATATCCAGGGTGTTGCCCGTGGTTACCCCCACGTTCAGAAGCGGATAGTCGCGGCGTAGCTGTTCCAGCAGCGGCGGCAGCAGATGAATGCAGGCGGTTGCGCCCGTGCCGAGCGTAATGGTGCCGCTCACATCATGGCTGAAGGCGCTCACGGCGCGGATGGCTTCATCCACCGCCTGTTGAATGCGCTCCCCATGCGCCAGCAGAGCCTCTCCGGCTGCCGTCACCCTGATGCCCCGCCCGGTACGCTCCACCAGTCGCGTTTGCAGAAATTGCTCCAGCTGGCGAATTTGCAGGCTGACGGCGGGCTGGGAAATGCCCAGCAGATCCGCCGCGGCGGAAAAGCTCCCGCGCTGGTGAACCAGACGGAACGTCGCGAGATAGCCCAGATTAAGCGTCGTCATTCAAAGTTTCTCTTATACCGCGCATAAGGTTGCGGCCCTGCCAGCACAATACCGCGGCCGTTATGCTCAGGACAACTGCATAACGGAGTGAAAACAATGGAAACACCGGCCCTGCCTCGCTGCCTCGCCCTCGCGGCGGGCTGTAATCAGCTCATCAACTGGGGGATCTCGTTTTATATGCCCGGCACCTTCGCGCTGGCCATTTCAGCCGACCGGGGATGGTCATCCCCGCAGATTTACCTCGGCCTGACGCTGGCGATGCTGGTGATGGCGGCGGTTTCTCCTTTTGTTGCCCGTCTGCTGGCGCGCTTTGGCGGCCAGACGGTGGTGATGAGCGGCACATTGCTGATCGCCATCAGCTGCGCAGGGATGTCGTCTACCCAGACGCTGTCTGGCTGGTACTGCGCCTGGCTGGTCACCGGTGTCGGGATGCGCCTGTCGCTGTACGATGCGCTGTTCGCCGCGCTGGTCAACCTCTACGGGCAGCAGGCGCGAAGAACGATCTCACGCGTCACGCTGGCGGGCGGGCTGGCCTCCGCCGTCTTCTGGCCGCTGGGCGATGGCCTGCTCCACATCATGAGCTGGCAAGAGGCGTTACGCGTCTATGCCCTCGCAGGCCTGCTCAGCGCAGCGCTGATACGCACCCTTCCCCGGCAGCGCCTGGCGGTGACGACAAAGGCCAGCGCGCCGCCGCTGAAAAACGAACGGCGTAACGGCTGGCTTTATGCCGCCTTCATTGCCCTCATCACCTTTGTCTCTAACGGTACGTCCACCCATCTGCCGGAATTTATTGCAAGTTGCGGCCTGCCGGTCGCCATCGGCATGCTGTGGGGGTTCGGCCAGACGGGCGCCCGCGCGCTGGAGGTCGTGGCTGGTGCCCGCTTAACGCCCTTATCCTTAACGCTTTTTACCGCTCTCGCCATGCCGCTCTGTTTTCTTGTGGGGATAAGCAGCGCCCTGTTTGTCTGGTGCGCCGCCGGGTTTGTGCTGGGCTATGGGGCCATCAACGGGCTGGTGACTATCGTTAAAGCCACCCTGCCGCTGGCGCTGTTTAGCGCGGAAAACTATGCCCGCCGTACGGGTCTGCTGCTGATCCCCGCGCAGCTGATGGCGGCAGCGTCGCCGTTTGCTTACGCATGGCTCAACAAAACGCTGGGGATCGCAGGGGCAATGTGGGTTTCCACCGGGTTAACACTGGTGATTACCGGTCTGGCGATAGCGATTGTGCGCCGTTCGCGCAGGCAGAATGTAACGCACTGTATCCAGCGCGACACGCTGACAAACGGGTACAAAACGCCCCCTCCGGCAAATATCGCCGATACATAAAAATGGTCTTCTGTCTCCGTTATCACTCGCAACGGATAAGGAGATAAAGATGAATCGTCGATTTTTACTGCTGCCGATACTTGCCCTGGCGTCGGCCAGCGCCCGGGCCGCGCCCCTGGACAATCTCAGCGCCGCAGACGTCAACGGCCCTGCTGCCGTTGCCCCGCTGGAACACCCGCAGCCCCCCGCCAGGCTGATTGTCGATCCACCGCTCGCCGGTCCGCTGAGCAAAGGGGCGGTCTTTATTCAGTATCGCGTCGAAAATCTGCGTATCGAGCCGGTGTTCGGTCCTGATGCGCTCAGGGTGACCCCGCGCATCGGACACATTCACGTGGTGGTGGATGACGCACCGTGGCACTGGGCGGATACCAGCGGAGAGCCGGTGATTCTGGTGGGACTGCCCGCCGGTAAACACAAGGTCACGATTATTTTGGCCGATCCGACCCATAAGCCTGTCGATCACAAAACCCTTGAATTCACCGTACCGCCCCATGCGGCGATCCACCATTTTTAAGGAATCTGAAGATGAAAGCACTGTCTGTACTGACGGCAGGTCTGCTGGCCCTTTCCGCCAGCGCCTTCGCGGAGAGTAAAACCAGCGTCGTACTGGTTCATGGCGCGTTTGCCGATGGCAGCAGCTGGAATAAGGTGATTACCCTGTTGCAGAAACAGCACGCAGAGGTGATTGCCGTCCAGCTGCCGCTCACCTCGCTAAAAGATGACGTGGCCGCCACGCAGAGAGCCATCGCCCGGGCGCACGGCGACGTGGTGCTGGTGGGCCACTCGTGGGGCGGCACCGTGATTAGCGAAGCGGGCAACGATGCGCGGGTGAAATCGCTGGTGTATGTGGCGGCGTTCGCGCCGGACTCCGGCCAGTCGACGGCGGATCTCGCGGGAAGCGTCCCTGCGCCGCCGGGGAGCGCAGGCATCGCCAAAACGGCGGACGGCTATTTATATCTGCCAACGGAGGCCGTCAGGAAGGACTTCGCGCCGGATGTGAAACCGGCTGAACAACAGACCATTGCAGCCACGCAGGGGCCAATAAAGGGCGACGCTTTCGCAGAAAAAGTGACTCACGCCGCGTGGCACAACAAACCGAGCTGGTATGTGGTGAGTCAGAATGACCGGATGATTAACCCGGCGCTTGAACGTGCGATGGCGAAGACGATCCATGCGAAAACCACGGAGGTGGCGGCGAGCCACGTGTCAATGGTAAGCCAGCCGGAGGCCATCGCCCGGACGATTGAGCAGGCGGTCAGGGACAATTAACGACCACGGCGGTTTATTCCACTTTCTGCACTTCCGTATCCCAAGGCAGCAGCGCAGTGCCGTCCTGCGCTGCTGGCGTCATAAAGGGAACCGGCTTGCCCGTCCTCCTGTCGACCAGCAGCGAGTGGCGCTCGCCCTGCGCAAACAAATGCTGTTCTCCCCACTGCCGCAGCGCCACAACGACGGGGAAAAGGCTCTCACCTTTATCGGTCAGCACATATTCCTGATACGCCGTGCCGTCTGATGCCCCCTGTAACGTCAGGATGTCCGCATCAACCAGCTTGCGAAGCCGGTCAGAAAGGATGTTGCGCGCCACCCTGAGGCTACGCTGAAAATCCCCGAAGCGCGTCATGCCGTCAAACGCATTACGCACGATAAGCAGCGACCAGCGATCCCCGATCGCCTCGACGCTGCGGGCAACGGGACAATATTCCTGTTTAACCGTCTTTTGAGACATCTCGTCTTTTCCTTGCAAAGGCCACGCCATAACCAGTTGCATTTTAAAACTGCATAACTTAGCATTCAACCAGTTTCATTTTAAAACCAGATTGATTCAGTCGAGGAATGTTAAACATGTCACTGTCATCAGCCCCTCTTTCAGCCGACATGCCGCGCAGCATGGTCTGGCTCTTTGCCACCGCCAGCGGTTTAAGCGTGGCAAACGTCTATTACGCACAGCCCCTGCTTGACGCGCTGGCCGGAGACTTTGGCATCAGCCCTGCGGCAGTCGGCGGCGTGGTCACCGCCACGCAGATTGGCTGCGCGCTGGCCCTGCTGTTTGTGGTTCCCCTGGGGGATAAAGTGGATCGCCGACGCCTGATGGCACTCCAGCTTGTTGCTCTGGTGGTCACCCTGGCCTCGGTCGGCCTGGCGCAAACCCCCTTCGCGCTTCTTGCCGGTATGCTGGCGACCGGCATGCTGGGTACGGCAATGACGCAAGGGCTGATCGCCTATGCCGCCAGCGCCGCGTCGCCGCATGAACAAGGCCGCGTTGTCGGCGCGGCACAGGGCGGCGTGTTCATGGGTCTGCTGCTCGCGCGCGTCTTTGCTGGCGGCATCAGCGACATCGCGGGCTGGCGCGGGGTTTATCTGTGTGCCGCCGCGCTGATGCTCATCATTGCATTACCGCTGTGGTGGAGGCTCCCCATCCTGCCTGTTGTCACTGCCACGATGAGCTACCCGCGACTGATTGGCTCGATGCTGACGCTGTTGAGACAGGAAAAAGTGCTGCAGATACGCGGCGTGCTGGCGCTGCTGATGTTTGCGTCGTTCAACATTTTCTGGAGCGCGCTGGTGCTGCCACTGAGCGTCCCGCCCTTTAGCTTCTCGCATACCGCGATTGGCGCGTTTGGACTGGCAGGCGCGGTAGGCGCGCTGGCGGCTGGCCGGGCAGGACGCTGGGCCGATCGGGGCTATGCCCAACGCACCAGTGCGGCGGCGCTGATGATTCTGCTGTTGGCATGGTGGCCCTTATCGTTGATGTACCGTTCACTCGGGATCCTGCTTATCGGCATCATACTGCTCGATTCGGGCGGACAGGCGCTACACGTCACCAACCAGAGCCTGATTTTTCGCACCCGTCCCGAGGCGCACAGCCGGCTGGTCGGGCTTTATATGCTGTTTTATGCCGTCGGCAGCGGGCTCGGCGCGATCGGCACGACGATGACGTACGCCCTTGCCGGCTGGCCGGGCGTCTGCCTGCTTGGCGCTTCGGTCAGCCTGCTGGCACTGGTGTTCTGGTGGCTAACCCGCGCTAGCCCACCTGCTCTGCGGGATAATCGCGGTTAATCCACGCGTGGTCCTCTTCCCAGGTGAACATCCATTTGCGCACCGGCCCGGCCATCACGTTGAGGTAATAGCTGTCATACCCGGCCATCGTCGCCACCGGGTGGTAGCCCTTCGGCACCATGACCACATCACGGTTGTAGACCGCCATGCACTCATCCAGCGTTCTGTCGTCGGTGTAAACGCGCTGCATGCAGAACCCCTGCCCGGGGTTGAGGCGATGGTAGTAGGTCTCCTCCAGATACGTCTCCTGCGGCGGGTTATCCGTGTCGTGCTTGTGGCTCGGGTACGAGCTGGTGCAGCCTTCATTGGTCCACACCTCCACCACCAGCAGGCTGTCGGCGGGCTTATCTTCCGGCAGAATATTGTGCACATAGCGCTGGTTATGGCCTTTGCCACGTGCTTCCGCGTCGATATCCTGCGGAGCAATCAACCGTGTCGGGTATGTGCCTTTTCCGGGAGCGGCGCAGACCGCCAGCTCCAGCGCCGTCAGCGCCTTCACCTGCACCGTCTCCTGCGGGGTAACGTAAACCGCCCACGGCCTGATGCGCTCGAACGGGCTCATCCGCTCGCCAATATCGTTAAACTGCGCGGAAGGCGTGCTGATGGAGGCGCGCCCGGCGACCAGCACCAGACAGCGCTCTTCGCTGACGGCGGGCAGCGTCAGCGTCTGCCCCTCCTGCAACTCATACGCCTCAAAGCCGACATATCCCCAGCCGGCGCGTTCCGGCGTAACGCACTGGGTGCGCCCCACCGCGTCCGGCTGTTGCCAGCGTGATAGCAAACGTGACATGTCACCTCCTCAGATAAGCCCGGCGTCGCGTGCCAGGCGGCTCAGGTTGTTATACCCCAGACGGGCGTAGGTCAGCGGGTGGGCAATTGCCGGATCCTGCTCGGCCTCCACCACCAGCCAGCCGTGATAATCCTGCGCCTTCAGCAGTTGCATAATCGGCGGGTAATCCACGCAGCCGTCGCCCGGCACGGTAAATACGCCACTCAGCACCGCGTCGAGGAAACTGGTTTTACGGTTTTTCACGTCCGCCAGCACGTCGGCGCGCACGTCTTTGCAGTGGACGTGGTTGATGCGCGACGCCCAGCGCTGCGCCACCGCCAGCGGATCGGCACCGGCAAAGGTCAGATGACCGGTATCCAGCAGCAATCCGACCTCCGCCCCGGTGTGGGTCATCAGATTGTCCACGTCGTCGGCAGACTCAATCACCGTGCCCATATGGTGATGGTAGGCAATCTGCACGCCCTGCTGCTGCGTATAGCGGGCAAACTCGGTGAGCTTCTCGCCGTACTCTTTCCAGCGCGCCTGCGGGAAGCGCGGACGCAGGTGAACCGGGGTCTGCTGCTCGCCGTGAATACAGCCGCTGACTTCGGCAAAGACCAGCACCTTCGCCCCCAGTTCGCGCAGCAGCGTCAGGTGAGACTGCACGGCGGCGATCTCCTCCTCCACACTGCGCTCCAGCAGGCGGCCGGAGTACCAGCCGGAAACCAGCTGAACGTCATGGCGCTGCAGGATGGGGCCGAGCAGGCGCGCTTCGCGCGGGAATTTATTGCCCAGCTCGAACCCGGCAAAACCGGCCTCTTTTCCCTCGCTCAGACAGGTTTCCAGCGGCGTCTCCGCGCCGAGGGAAGGCAGATCGTCATTCGTCCACGTCAGCGGGTTAATGCCCAGTTGTACACTCATTGTCGTCTCCATTATGCGTGTCCGCGCTCGCGCCACCAGGCGATAAGCTGCAGGTAGTTGTCCCGGATGCGCGCCACCAGCTGCGCATCGTCAATATCGTGTTTCAGCCACGCGCGGGAGGCATCGCCAAACAGCGTGCGTCCCACGGCAAACCCTTTCACCAGCGCCTGTCCCGCTGCGGCCTTGAAGTCAGCGCGCAGCTGTTCTGCCGGGGCATCCAGCCCGAGGATCACCACCCCGCGGCAGTGCGGGTCCCGGCGCGCGATAATCTCGCTCAGCGCCGTCCAGCCGTCGGCGGAGAGCGGCGGCAGCTTCCACCAGTCCGGGTAAATGCCGAGGTTGTAGAAGCGGGAGATGGCGCGCAGGTAGAGTTCATCGCTGCGCGGCATGCTGGCCGGAAGGATCACCTCCAGCAGCAGCTCATGCCCGGACTGGCAGCAGGCGTGGTACACCTCGGCGATTTTCTGCTCCTGCTCCAGGCGCAGGCCATGAGCGTCTTCCGGATGGAAGAAGACCAGGCACTTCACCACGTGCTCCTGCGGCCAGCTAATAAGCTGGGTGCCGATGTTGCCGTGCTCCATCTCCAGCGGACGCGAGCCGGGCAGCTCAATGGGGCGGCCAATCCACCACCCTTCACCGGTAATGGCGTTCAGCGCGTCCTGACCAAAGGTGCCGTCGCACAGCAGACCGGCTTTGCCCTCCAGCCCGGCACGACTTGCCGCCTCGCGGCTGGCCTGCAGGATCAACTGCTTCAGCGCAGGAATGCGCCCGATCGACGCCCCGCACTGCAGCGCCATGTCCTCCAGCTGGCTGCGGTGGTCGAAGGCCATTACACACAGCTCCGGCCATTCCCGGCGGCGGGTGGTGACCCGGTGGAGATGGTTAAGACGCGGGTCAAGATCCGGGCGCGGCACCCTTGCGGCGCGCGAGAGATAATCATCCAGCTCGATTTTGCTCGGCATCGCCGGGGCGCAGCCGTGGCGCGACACCACCAGCGCGCCGCAGGCGTTGGCGTAGCGGCACGCCTGCTCCCAGCCCTCGTCATTCAGGTAGCCGCGCAGCAGGCCGGACATAAACGCGTCTCCCGCGCCGAGGACGTTCAGCACCTCCACGCGCACGCCGGTCACCGTCAGGCCGTCGTCCAGACGGGGCGGAATGGCGCCGGTATAGACCGAACACCCCAGCGCGCCGCGCTTGCAGACCAGCGTTGCCTGACTCACGGCACGCACCTGCCCCAGCGCCTGAAGGGTATCCGTACTGCCGCCGGCAATGTGAAACTCCTCTTCGGTGCCGACGATGACGTCGAAGAGGTGCAGTACCTCCTGCAGCTCACGGGTGACCTTATCGGCGGCGATAAAGCGCGTTTCGCCGTCGCCTAAGGAGGTCAGCCCCCACAGCACCGGACGGTAGTCGATGTCCAGCACCGTGCGTACGCCGTGACGGCGAGCATAGCTCAGCGCCGTCAGCACCGCCTCGCGGGTCTGCGGGTGAGAAAGGTGAGTCCCGGTGATGGCAAGACACCGTGCGGAGGCGATGTAGTTTTCGTCCACATCGCTGGCCGTAATGGCCATATCCGCGCAGTTATCGCGATAAAAAATCAGTGGAAAGGTGTCCCGGTCTTTAATGCCGAGTAGCACCAGCGCCGTAAGGCGTTCTTTGTCGGTAATCAGATGGCTGGTATCGCAGCCCACCTGGTTTAACTCTTCCCGCAGGAAGCGGCCCATATGTTCATCGCCGACGCGCGCCAGCATCGACGAGCGCAGGCCCTGGCGTGCGGTGCCGTACGCCACGTTGCCGGACGAGCCGCCGAGGTATTTGGCGAAGCTCGAGACATCCTCCAGACGGGCACCAATCTGCTGGCTGTAGAGGTCTACCGCCACGCGGCCCATGCATATCACATCAAACTGCTTTTCCACGTTGATACCTCATCAGACAATGTCGTTCACGTTCAGCCAGCGGCCCTGCAGGTGCGAGAGCGCAATCGCGTCCAGCACGCGCGACACCTTCCAGCCCTCTTCGAAGTCCGGCCACATCGGCGCGTCGGCGGCTATCCCGTCCACCAGGTCGCGCACCTCCACCGTTTTTTGATCGTTAAAGCCAATCCCGTGGCCCGCGCCCATGCAGAACGCGCCATAGTCCGGGTGAGCGGGGCCGACGAGCAGGGTACGGAACCCCTGACGGTTCACCGGATCGTCATGCAGATAGAGCTTCAGCTCCGCCATGCGCTCCTGGGTGAAACTGATGGCGCCTTTCGTCCCGGTGATAACGTACGAGAGCCCCATCTTGCGCCCGCAGGCGACGCGAGAGGTCTCAATAACGCCCTGCGCCCCGCCCGCGAAGCGCACCATCGCGTGGGCCTGATCCTCATTTTCCACGGCGATCATCTCCGACGAACCGGCCTTTGCCGGACGCGCCGGAACCACGATTTTTAAATCACCGCAAACCTGCTCAATCTCCCCTACCAGGTACTGGGCCATGTTGACGATATGCGCCGCGAGGTCGCCCAGCGCCCCCAGCCCGGCGGTCTCTTTGAAGCAGTGCCAGTGGATCGGCGAAAGCGGGTCGGCCATATAGTCTTCGTTGTGGGTACCGTAGAAGTGGATCACTTCGCCAATCTCGCCGCGAGCGATAATCTCTTTCGCCAGCTGCGCCGTCGGGTTTTTCATGTAGTTGAACCCCACCAGCGTTTTCACCCCTGCCCGCTTCGCAGCGTCGACCATCTCGCGCGCGTCGTGGGCATTGAGCGCCAGCGGCTTCTCGGAGTAGACGTGCTTGCCGTGGCGGATCGCCTCCAGCGCCATCTCTTTATGCAGGTGGTTGGGGGAACAAATATCCACCACGTCAATGGCCGGGTCGCCCACCAGTGCCCGCCAGTCTCCGGTTGAGCGGTTGAAGCCAAACGCCTGGGCGCGCGCTGCCGCCAGCTCCGGCGTGACTTCCGCCACCATCTCGCGCACCAGCCTGCCGCGCAGGTTGAACACCGTCGGGGCCTGGGCATAGGCGATGGCGTGCGCCTTGCCGATATACCCGGTGCCAATCAATCCAATACGAACCTCTTTCATCGTGATCCTCACAGTGCGCCGCGACGGCTCTTGGCGTAGGTGTCAAACGCCACCGCCAGAACGATAATTAATCCGGTGATAATCTGCTGGTAGTAGGCCGAGACGTTCATCAGCACCAGGCCGTTAATCAGAATGCCCATAATGATGGAGCCGATAATGGTGCCGCCGATGCGCCCGTAGCCGCCCATCAGCGAGGTGCCGCCAATCACCACCGAGGCGATGACGCGCAGCTCGAAGGAGATCCCGGCCACCGCCTCGGCGCTCCCCAGACGCGCGCTGAGGATGAAGCCCGCCAGCCCCGCCAGACAGCCAATCAGCACGTAGACGCTGACCAGCACGCGCCTGACGTTCACCCCCGCCAGGCGCGCTGCCTCCGGGTTGCCGCCAATGGCGTAGACGAAGCGACCCCAGCGGGTTTTATGCAGCGCCAGATAGCCGCCGACGGCGACGATGGCAAAAATCCAGATTGGAATAGAGATGCCGAGCAGCTCCCCGCGTCCCCACCAGCGGTAGCCCTGATCGAAACCAGCGATCGGCGCGCCGTCGTTAATCACCAGCGTCAGGCCGCGCCAGATGGTCATCCCGCCGAGGGTGACGATGAACGGCGGCAGGCGCAGGCGGGTGACGCCCAGACCGTGCAGGAAGCCAATCGCCGTGCCCATGGCCAGGCAGATCCCAAGGCCAATCAGCCAGCTCATGCCGCCCCAGGCATTCGGATCAACGGTGGTGAAGTTGTCGCCCTTAATCACGTAGGCCGCGGTCATGGCGCACACCGCCAGAATGGAGCCGACGGAGAGGTCGATCCCGGCGGTGAGGATGACGAAGGTCATCCCCACTGCCATGATCCCGTAGATGGAGACTTCGGTCAGAATGTTGAAAATATTGCGTTCAGAGAAAAAATTGCTGTTCTGCGACTGGAAGAAGATCAGCAGCAGGATCATGAAAATCAGCACCCCAAAGCGCTCGAAGAAGGCGATGGGATCGATGCGTCCGGCACGTTTAACCGGGACCTGCGTTTTAGAAATCATCTGCGTCATGAGTTACTCCGTTATGCCGCGTTCAGGGCGTTGTGGTTGATGGCCATCATCGTCATCAGCCGCTCTTCGTTGGCCTCATCGCCGTGGATCTCGCCGGTGACCCGGCCTTCACTCAGGGTGATGATCCGGTCGGAAACCGCCATCACTTCAGGCAGATCGGAGGAGATCACGATCACCGCCACGCCCTTTTTCGCCATGTCAAACAGCACCTGGTGCACTTCTGATTTGGTTCCCACGTCAATGCCGCGCGTCGGCTCATCAACGATCAGCACCCGCGGGTTGAGCGCCATGCAGCGCGCGAGGATCACTTTTTGCTGGTTACCGCCGGAGAGCTTGCGCACCTCCTGCGCGCTGTTGACCATTTTGATCTGCAGCGCCTGGCGGTAGGACTCAATCAGATCGTCCTCTTTGCGCGTGTTCACGAACCAGCGCCAGTGCAGCAGCGAGGAGAGGCAGGAGAGCGACAGGTTGTCGCGAATCGACAGCCCCAGCACCGCCCCCTCTTTTTTACGGTCTTCCGGTACCAGCGCCACGCCCTGCTCGAGGGCATACAGCGGGTCGCGCGGCTGGTACGGCACGCCGTCCAGCTCAAAGCTGCCTGAGGTAAAGGCATCTGCACCAAACAGGCAGCGCGCCACTTCAGTGCGCCCGGCGCCCACCAGCCCGGCAATGCCTAACACCTCCCCGGCGTGGACGTGGAAGCTGATGTCGTGCAGGGCGATGCCGTGCGGATCCAGCGGCGGCTTTTCACGGCTCAGCCCCTTCACCGCCAGGCGAACGGGTTTGTCCTCATGGTGGGTTTCGCTGGCGGGACGACGGTTAAAGGCCACATCGCGCCCGACCATCAGGCGGATCAGCTGTTCGACGTTGGTCTCGGCCACCGCGCCGGTGCCGGTGAAGCGGCCGTCCTGGAAAACGGTGAAGCGATCGCAAAGCTGGAACACTTCGTGCAGACGGTGGGTGACATAGATAATGCTCACGCCGCGGGTTTTCAGCTCCCGCACCACGCGGTGCAGGCTTTCCACCTCGCTGTCGCTCAGCGCGGCGGAAGGTTCGTCCATAATGATTAAGCGGGCGTTGAGGGTCAGCGCCCGGGCGATCTCCACCATTTGCTGCTGCGCCACGCTCAGACGGGCGACGGGCGTGGTCGGGGCGACGTTCAGCTGCAGGTAATCGAGAATGACCTGCGCCTCCTGGTTCACCGCCTTTTCGTCGACGATCAGGTTACGCTTGCGCGGCTCGCGCCCGAGAAACATGTTTTCCGCGACGGTCATATTGGGCAGCAGGTTGAATTCCTGATAGATAGTGATAATGCCCTTGTTCTGGCGCTCCACCGGGGAGTCATCCACCGGCAACGTTTCGCCGTTAAACCAGATCTCCCCGCGGGTTTGCGGCTGCGCACCCGCAAGCGCTTTCAGCAGCGTCGATTTTCCCGCCCCGTTTTCCCCCAGCAGGGCGTGAATTTCTCCGCTGCCGACGGTCAGCTGGGCGCTGCTCAGCGCCCAGACGCCGGAAAAGCTTTTTGCCAGGTCGGTCACTTTCAGTAAGGGTTGCGACATCGGTCTGCTCCTCCTCATGATGAGCCGCCAGAGGCGGCTCGGGACATATTAGTTACCGGCCTCACCGATCCGCTCAGCCTGCTGCAGGTTCTCTTTGGTGATCAGCGTCGGCGGGTAGTCGGCCCCGGTGATGGCTTTCTTCTCACGCACGTTGGCCACCAGCTGGCTCATCGCCGTCTGCACCGCGAAGCCCGGACGCTGATCCGCCGTTACCGCCAGCCAGCCGTCGCGCACGCGGGCCAGCGCTTCCGGCACCGCGTCAAAGCCGGTGACCAGAATTTCACCCGGCTTCACGCCCTGGCTCTGCAGGGCTTCAATCGCCCCCAGCGCCATATCGTCATTGGCGGAGAGGATCACCTGCGGGCGTTTCGGCAGCGAAGGCAGGACGCTTTCCACGATGCGCATCCCTTCAGAACGCATCCAGTTGCCGGTCTGATCGGCGACGATCTTGTACTTATCCCCGCCTGCCTTCAGGCTGTCGCGGATCCCTTTGGTGCGTTCAATATTGGAGGAAGAGCCCGGCTGGCCGGTCAGCAGAATGATCTCCGCGCCGTCGGGGAATTTGGTTTTTACAAAATCGCCAATCGCCTGGCCGCCCTTGTAGTTGTTGGCGCCGAAGTGCGGCACTTTTTTCTGGCTGTCGACGGAGCGGTCAAGGGTGACGACCGGCAGCTTCGCATCCTGAATTTCATCCACCGCGCTTGAGACCGCGTTGACGTCATTCGGGGAGACGATAAAGCCCTGCGCCCCGCGGGTGATGGCGTTTTCCAGGTCAGCTACCTGTTTTGGCGAGCTGCCCTGGCCGTCCAGCACCTGAAGCTTCACCCCCATCTCTTTTGCGGCTTTCACCGCCGTGCGCTGCATGTGAACTTCAAACGGCATGGCCAGGTTTGGGGTACTGAAAACAATTTGCTCGTTTTCGGCGAAGGCGGCCCCGGATGTCATGGCGATGAGGGCGGCTACGATCAGTTTTTTCATTATTATGTCTCTCTGTGTAGGGTGGTTGTGTTTAGAGGACGATCTCGCGCTGGCTTCGCAGCGATTCCAGCGCTTTATCCGCGAGGTACAGCGCACGTTCACCATCATCGCCGCTGCAGTCAGGTACCGCTTCGCCGCGCAGGACCGCGACAAAGTGTTCCCATTCCGCGGCGTAAGCGGATTTGTAGCGCTGCAGGAAGAAGTGTTCCGGCAGCGCGCTGGTGCAGCCCTGTTTGCCGTAGTGCTGCACCTGGTTTTCCAGAATGTTGCCCGCGCACAGCAGCCCTTCGGAGCCGTGCAGCTCCAGGCGCTGGTCATAGCCATACGAGGAGCGGCGGCTGTTGACGATGGTCGCCATCGCGCCGGAGGCATATTTCAGAACGATAAACGCGGTATCGATATCTCCCGCCTCGCCAATCGCCGGATCCACCAGGTTGCTGCCCTGGGCATACACCGACACCGGCTCTTCGCCCATGATGAAGCGCGCCATGTCAAAGTCGTGGATGGTCATATCGCGGAACATGCCGCCGGAGACGCGCACGTACTCCGCAGGCGGTGGAGAGGGGTCGCGGGAGATGATGAGCAGTGATTCCGGCTTGCCGATGCGCCCGGCCTGAACCTCGGTTTTCACGCGGCGGAACTGCGGGTCAAAGCGGCGGTTAAAGCCGATGAACAGCGGCACGTCGTACTCCTTGACCACCTTCAGGCAGTCGCGCACGCGGGCAAGGTCGAGGTGTACCGGCTTTTCACAGAAGATGGCCTTGCCGTGGCGGGCGGCCATTTCAATCAGGTCCGCGTGGGTGTCGGTGGCAGAGGCGATCAGCACGGCGTGAACGTTAGGGTCGGTCATCGCCTCAGTCAGGCTCTGCTGGCGGGCCTGATACTGCGTGGCGAGACGGGTGGCAAATTCCTGATTCGGGTCAACCACGGACCAGAGCGTGGTCGCGCTGTGGCTGGCGATGTTAGCTGCATGTACCTGGCCAATTCGGCCAGCGCCCAGTAAAGCAATGTTAAACATAACGGCTCCCGGTGTTGGTGAATGCTGTGAACTAACGACCCTATAAATAAAACATTTATTTCATTTTTATAAATAGTGAAAATTATGTTTTTGAGCGTGGGTTAACACTTTTGAGATGAATGAGATAAATTCTGTTATCAATCTCACAACATGGAAGACGGAGCTGCTCACCCCTCACCCCGGCCTTCTCCCCAAAGGGACGAGGGAGAAAAGACTGCACCAAACCCTAACCCTCTCCCCTTTGGGGAGAGGGTTAGGGTGAGGGGAAAATGAAATGAAAATTTCGTTACGATGGAAAAACTTAATACTGACGGGCTTTTTTCACCTGCACCTGCGTTTGCTCCGCGGCTTCGCGCACCGCTGGTGACGCCGACACCTGCGCATCACCGGTGCGCCACCAGGAGGCGTAATCGTGGGTCATGGTCTTTGGCAGCACCTTGATGTCGAGCAGCGTGGGGCCAGGATGCGCGCGGGACGCCTCCAGCGCCGCCAGCAGGCTTTGCTCATCGTGCACACGCCACGCGCGACAGCCGTAGCTTTCCGCGTTTTGCGCAAAATCGACCTTCACCAGCGGCCCGTCAAGCCGCCCGGTTTCCGGATTGCGATGGCGGTTTTCCGTGCCAAAGCTGCCCATGCCGTGCCCCATCTGCAGGTTGTTGATGCAGCCGAAGCTGGCGTTATCAAACAGCAGAACGGTGATCTTAATGCCCTCCTGCACCGCGGTTTGCAGCTCGGAGTGCAGCATCATGTAGGAGCCATCCCCAACCATGGCGTACACCGGCTGTCCGGGTCGGGCGAGCTTCGCGCCAATGGCTGCCGCAATCTCGTAGCCCATGCAGGAGTAGCCGTACTCCAGATGGTAGGTGTCAGGCGTTTTGACCTGCCAGAGGCGCTGTAAATCTCCCGGCAGCGATCCAGCCGCCCCCACCACGATGGCGTTATCTTCCACATGCTGGTTGATGAGCCCCAGCACCCGCGTCTGGGTCAGGCGAGTGTTGAGCGTCTCGCCGTACTCCGCCAGTTGCGCATCCAGATGCCCTGCCACTTCAGGCGCGTCGTCAGGATGCCACTGGCGATCCCACAGGCGGCGGCACTCGTCGCGCCAGGTGGATTTCGCCTGAACGATCGCCTCTCCCCAGCCGCTGCGGTACTCCCCGAGCGCGTGGGTTAAGGCCTGCAGCCCGGTTTGGGCATCGGCAATCAGCGCGGTGGCGTCCAGCTTCAGGGCATCAAACTCGGCCACGTTCAGCAGCAAAAATTCCACGTCCGGATGGCAAAAGAGCGCCTTGGAGCCGGTGGTAAAGTCCGTCAGGCGCGTGCCGATGCCGATCACCAGGTCGGCCTGCGGGGCGAGCTGGTTGGCCGCCATTCCGCCCGTCACGCCCACACCGCCCAGATTAAGTGGGTGGTCACTTACCAGCGCCCCCTTTCCGGCCTGGGTTTCAGCAAACGGCAGCTGCAGCGTCTCGACAAATTCGCGAAACGCCTCATGCGCGCCGGAATAGCGCACACCGCCGCCGCACACCACCAGCGGCCGACGTTTACGGGCGATCAGCGCCCGCGCCTGCGCCAGACGCTGCGGGTCCGGCGGACGACGCTCGATGTGATGCACGCGACGCGCAAAGAAGCTCAGCGGGTAATCCCAGGCTTCCCCCTGCACGTCCTGCGGCAGGCAAATCGTCACCGCACCGGTATCTGCCGGGTCAGTAAGCGTTCGCATCGCGTTTAGCATCGCGCTCATGAGCTGCTCCGGGCGGTTGATACGGTCCCAGTAGCGAGAGACCGGACGGAAGCAGTCGTTAGTGCTGATGCTGAGATCGTGATACTGCTCAATCTGCTGCAGCACCGGGTCCGGCTGGCGGCTGGCGTAGATGTCTCCTGGCAGCAGCAACAGCGGAATGCGGTTTGCCGTAGCGGTCGCCGCGGCGGTGATCATATTGGCGGCCCCCGGCCCGACGGAGGAGGTGACGGCGAAAATGCGCTGACGACGGTGCTGTCTGGCGAATCCCGTCGCCATGTGGGCGATGCCCTGCTCGTTGCATCCCTGCATCACCTGCAGATGGCCCGGATCCTGCTCCAGCGCCTGGCCGATACCGAGCACGTTGCCGTGTCCAAAGATGGTGGCGACGCCCTCCACGAAGGGCGTTTCATTGCCGTCAACGCTGACGTACTGTTGGTTAAGAAATCTGACCAGCGCCTGGGCCATGGTCATTCGTTCGGTTTGCATAACACCTCCTGTCAGCCCAGCGTCGGCATGGAGAACGCCGCGCCGGTCTCCTGCTGCATTTCCGGCCAGCGCGCGGTGATGGTTTTCATTCGGGTGTAGAAACGCACGCCGTCGTTGCCGTGAACGTTGAGTGCGCCAAAAATCGAGCGCTTCCAGCCGCCGAAGCTGTGGAATGCCATCGGCACCGGGATCGGCACGTTGACGCCCACCATACCCGCCTGCACCTCTTCGCAGAAGCGGCGTGCGCAGCCGCCGTCACGGGTGAAAATGGCCGAGCCATTACCATATTCATGGCGGTTAATCAGATCCACCGCGCTGGCATAATCTGCTACGCGCACCACAGAAAGCACCGGACCAAAAATCTCTTCTTTATAGATGGTCATCTCCGGGGTGACGTTATCGAACAGCGTCGGCCCGACAAAATAGCCCTGCTCGTGGCCCTTCACTCTGAAGCCGCGACCGTCCACGCGAAGCGTCGCCCCCTGCGCTTCCCCGCTGTCGATATAGCCCAGCACTTTGCTGCGGTGCGCGGAGGAGATGAGCGGCCCCATTTCGTTCTCCGGCTTCTGGTCCAGACCCGGCCCAACGCGCAGCGCGGCAATCTGTTTTTCCAGCCGGGCGCAGAGCTCATCGGCGGCTTTATCCCCCACCGCCAGCACCACCGAGAGCGCCATGCAGCGTTCCCCCGCGGCGCCGTAGGCCGCGCCCATAATGGCGTTGGTCGCCATCTCCATGTCGGCATCCGGCATTAAAATGCAGTGGTTTTTCGCCCCGCCCAGCGCCTGACAGCGCTTCCCGTGGGCAGACGCGGTCTGGTAAATGTATTCGGCAATCGGCGTGGAGCCGACAAAGCTAACCGCCTGCACCCGCGGGTCGGTCAGGAGCACGTCGACGGACTCCTTGTCACCCTGCACCACGTTGAACACGCCGTCCGGCAGGCCGGCCTCTTTCAGCAGCTGCGCCAGTGCCAGCGCCAGCGAAGGGTCTTTTTCCGACGGCTTCAGCACGAAGGTGTTGCCTGTCGCCAGGGCAATCGGGAACATCCACATCGGCACCATCGCCGGGAAGTTAAACGGCGTGATCCCGGCGCAGACGCCGAGCGGCTGCATCAGCGAGTGGCTGTCAACGCCGGTACCGACGTTCGCCGAGTGTTCACCCTTTTGCAGATGCGGAATGCCGCAGGCAAATTCGACCACTTCCAGGCCGCGGGTCAGTTCGCCCACCGCATCGGAGAAGACCTTGCCGTGCTCTTCGCTAATGAGGCGGGCCAGGCGCTCCATATTCTCTTCCAGCAGCGCCTTGAAGCGGAACATCACGCGCGCGCGCTTAAGCGGAGCATGGCGCGCCCACGCAGGAAACGCCTGCTGCGCGGCGGCAATCGCCTGCTCCGTTTCCTGTGCCGTACTCATCACCACCTGGCGGATCTGCTCGCCGGTGGCCGGGTTGAAGATCGCCTGAACGCGCTGGCCTGAACCGGTGACACATTCGCCGTGAATAAAATTCGCTACCGTCTCCATCCTTAACCTCTCGCTGTTGATACGTGACTTGACCTGAACACTGTGTACTGAACACTATATATGAAACAAATATTCCATTTTAAGTTGAAATAAAATAAATGATGATTATTGTGATCAAGGATGGATTTTTATGTTAACAGCCAGCATCACTGACGCCGCGTGCGCTATTAAGGGATTTCGGGCGAGGAAATGACTGAAGCTTCTGTTTCATTTTTGCTGCCAGATGGATGGCCGACATTTAAAAGACGCGGTTTTGCGTTTAGAATCATAAGACTGTATTTGGGGGATAACATGACGACAGCAACCAGCCTGAACGAACTGCAGCAGCAAATCCGCGAGCGCTACGATAGCCTGAGCAAGAGGCTGCAGCAGGTCTCCCGCTATGTGCTGGATAACACCAACAGCGTGGCGTTTGACACGGTTGCGGTCATTGCTGAGCGCGCCGATGTGCCGCCATCGACGCTGATCCGCTTTGCCAACGCCTTTGACTTCACCGGCTTCAACGAAATGAAACAGCTGTTTCGCATGAACCTGGTGGAGGAGACCGCCAGCTACAGTGACCGCGCCCGGCTGTTCCGCGAGATGGAGAGCGAGGCCGTGCCGGAAACCCCGCTCGATATCCTGCAGGAGTTCGCCCGTTCAAACGCGCAGGCGCTGCAGCAGCTGGCCGCCCGCGCCGAGCCGGAGATGCTGGAGCGCGCGGTACAGCTGCTGGCCGAGGCCGACACCATCTACATCGCCGGTCTGCGCCGCTCCTTTAGCGTCGCCGCGTATCTGACCTACGCCCTGAGTCACCTCGAATGCCGCCCGATTCTGCTCGACGGCATGGGCGGGATGCTGCGCGAGCAGATCAGCCGCATTAAGGCGCGCGACATTGTGGTGTCGATCAGCTTCTCGCCGTACGCGGAAGAGACGGTGATGGTCAGCGAAACCGCCGCCAGCGTCGGCGCGCGGCAGATTGTGATCACGGACAGCCAGATAAGCCCCCTGGCGACATTCAGCGATCTCTGCTTTGTGGTGAAAGAGGCGCAGGTGGACGCGTTTCGATCTCAGTCGGCGACGCTGTGTCTGGTGCAGTCGCTGGTGGTGGCGCTGGCGTATCGGTTGGGGAGTGGGGAGAAATAGCCCCAGTGCAGTCTGGTGGGCCGGGTAAGGCAAAGCCAATACCCGGCCGCCTGAAGAGCATCAGCCAGACATTAACGACTCCTTATCTCGGGGCAATCAGAATAACTGACGGAAGAGAGGGAATTCAGACGTTGCCCCGTAATCTGTAACACACGCAGCAAAAGCATGATACCGCGGCGGGTATCAGGATCGTTGAGCGCAGTGAACACCTGCCGAAGCGAGATATCCCCTTCCTGGTTAATTTGCTCCCCCCACGCCATGCGCAGCGCGGTTCCCCCTTCCCAACCGACGGTGACCACATCTTCAAAAACGCCAGCCAGTTTTTCGACCATCGCGTTATCGGTCATTTCCAGCAGGTCTGCAACGACGGCGAGCAGATCAACCAGATTATTCAGACGATTGCCTGCCATCAGCGGGGCAAGGCTTTTTAGTAACTGTTCCTGGTCACTCATCAGAACATCCCCCTCACGACACCCCAATACAGTCCGCGGTTAAAGCCGTTTCGCAGCATGCCACCGAGTTTTGTCGCCGGCATGGGGGTAACGTCATTGCGATAGTCATATACCAGCGGCATGCCGGCCCAGAGCCCCATCTGCGCAACGGCCTGGACCCGTCCATCGTAATGGTTACCGCTTCCGGGCGGTCTGCCATACAGCTCCGCCACAATGTTATCCGCGATGATGGGCGCCTGGTTGTGGCACGATCCGCCGGCTTTACTGATCGGCAGGTCAACGGTATCGCCGATCACATACACCCCTTCTAAACCGTAGACGCCCAGCGTCTGGTGATCCGTCGGCAACCAGCCTTCACCGTTCTGAACCTCACTGAGCCCGGTGTTACGCACCGCTTCTACTGCCCTGATGGGCGGCGTGGCCATCAGGATATCGAAGTTCTGTGAATCGCCCTCGGCGGAATAGGCAATTTTGCTGTCAGGATCGACATGGCTTAAGGTAAAACCGCGCTGATGCTGTATTCCTTTGGCAGCAAAAATATCGCCCAGCGCCTCCCCCACCGGACGCTGCAGGAACAGACAGTTTCTCAGCAATTGCGCGACGGTCGGATAGGTATAAACAATCTCAACCTGATTACGTACGCCACGCTGACGCAAATAGTCATCAACCATCAGCGTGGTTTCAATGGGGGCAATGCCGCACTGGTGGGGCACATTCGGCGTTTCCGGGAAAGAGACGGTAATAAATATTCGCCCCTTTTTAATGGTGGAGAGCTTATGCGCTAGCTGTCTTGCCGCCGCATATTGATAAAAATGGTCGCCCGCTTCGGCAAGGCCAGGGATTTTTTGGGGGAAAGGCATGCAGCCGGTTGCGATAACCAGCAGGTCCCAGTCGTAATATTGCTTGCTGGTGCCGTAAAGTCGACGCTGTTTAAAATCGAAAGCTTCAATCTTATCGGTAATGAACTGGATTTCCGGACTCAGTAACTGTCGTTCAGGACGTGCCAGTTCATGGTGGTGGAAAAGGTTAAACGCGACGTACATAAAGGCGGGCTTGTAGTAATGCACCGGCGATTCGGAAATCAGTACCAGCTCTACCTGACCGCTGGCAATTTCACGCCGTAATTTCCTGGCCAGCAGGTTGGCGACAATCGTCCCTCCCGTGCCGCCGCCGACAATCATTATGCGGTTTTTCATTCCTTTATTCGCTCATGGTAGTGAATGGGAATTCACGTAACCAGACCGCTTCACTGTTACGTTCAGCCAAAGGGTAGCAATGGAATAATATTTCGCAATTTAAACCTTAATATAAAATTTAATTTTGTTAATCACACCATCATTTATAATATGCACTACAAAATATAACTTATATCCCTTTAACGCAGTCTCTGGCTGTGCTCTCTTTTCATCACCATTATTCGCCAAAAAGCAGCTTTGTGTACTTTTTAGATACAGCCCCGGAGCGCTGTCCGTTCGCGCCATAATAGCGATCTTCTCGGCACAGTCGTTCCTTCACATCGCAGAAAATGCCGTTGGCAAAGGTGAATTCGGTCAGATCGACATTGCTCGACGTGAACACTTCGTTTGCAGTAGCCTTCTTACCGAGATACGTCTCTGTCAACGCGCGAGATAATCCCTTGTCATTGGCGCATACATATCGGTCGCAGAGAACGCCCGAGACTGGCGACTTGAGCCTGGCGGGGGTCCTGGCCTGGACGGACATGGCGGACACGGCCAGCAGCGCGGCCACAGAGTATGCGAGTATTGACTTGTTCAAGATGATAATCTCCGATGGTTAATGAGTGCCAGCTTTGCACCGGGCGCGGTGGAAGCATCATGAGGGTGAAAAAACCTGCATGGTTCTGAGTTTCAGCATGAAAGGCCCCGTTTAGCTTTTTGGTGACCTAACAGTTGTCGCAAGTTCGGCTCGGAGGCAATTGTAAGGGCCCTATCCAGGTGAGTCATGCGATTTTAGAGACCCGAACTACTATGCTCTACACGGAGTGGGCTTGTGGGGCGGGTTAAGTCTGGTGTGAGCGAGGAGCGGACATTTACTTAACTAGATGGCAAGAGACTTCATACTGCAGCTCATCCATCATGGTTGATTTGAAACGGCAGATTATTCAAGCAGCGAAGATCGAAACTTATATGAAACATGATGAAAATGATAAATTAACGCGCATTGCACGTGATATCGCAACAAACCCTCAACGATACAACTTCGAATTCCCGATCATCTAGTCGATCTTCTTCTTCGGCCCAACCAAACCCATTGTCACCAACTCAATATGTTCGCTCTACGTGCTGGCTATGCGTTTGCCATATTCCGCGTATGTTTCGCATGATTGTGCCAACGCGTCAAAAGGCATGGCGAAAATCTCGCTATCCGCGCTGCTCACCTGCGGCAACTCGCGCAGATAATAGCCTTCCGTCAATAACACCAGTAGCGGTGCAACAATCACGCCAGGATAATTCACTCCATCTGCGCGCCATTGATCCGCTCCGACTAAATTCCCCATAAACTTTCCAAAACTTATGCCGATAACACTTGCAGCATACATTTCTAATCCGGCGGGCAACTGTTAATCGATCACGATAGTGCAGCGATGCGTGTTTGCGGCGAATTCAATTGGTTTCTCACTTAAGCGGTTAAGATGCAAATAGTATGCGCCAGTGCGCGAGAAAGGTGCTTGCGTAATGTCTTGTAAAACGCGTTTTTTAGGGATAAATCACTCAATAATCGCCAATAAAAGAAAAGATCTTCCTCTAATGAGCTTAAGCAAGAGAGATATTAAAATCCACCAGCAGTTGCAGGAGGACACGCGCATCACCAATCAACATCTAGCCGATGAAATTGGCCTCTCCGCATCGCCGACCTTACGCAAAGTCCACAAACTGGAAGAGGACGATATGATCCAAGGTAACCGCGCCGTGATTAATCTAAAAAAGATTGGCCTTAATGTGATGGTATGTGTGCGCGTCACCATTGATAGCCAGAGCGAAGCCGAAGCGGGCAAATTCGAACAAGAAGTCATGGTGCTAGATAATGTGGTTTCCTGCTACAGCATCGCTGGCGATGCGGATTTCTTATTACAAGTGGTTGCCGGAGATACGGGGGCTTATGTGGATTTCGTGATGTCGGTGATTCGCAGATTGCCCAAGATTAAAGAAATGCATAGTATATTAATGATGAAGGCGATAAAGTAAGTTGCAATTTAGCCTTTTTATGAAAAATTGGTTATTATAATTCTATCATGAAGGAAAATAGTGTGTTGAGCAACAGAATTAGACTTGTTATCCAAATTGTAATATTCATTCTTATGATGTTTTTCCTGTTCATCAAACTAAACGAAGGAGATTTTGTAAATGCACAAGTAGCAGTGGCCGTTGCGGCAATGGCTTATCTTTGGGCATATCCTGAGCACCTTGATTATCTGTTTTATTTTTCTTCTCGCGCTAGCTTTAATAGAAAGATTAGTGCTTCTTTTAAAGCTTATAAAGAGAAGAAAGATTTTCAAGATTTATTTATTCAATTGAATATTGCAGCTAAAAAATATTTCAACAAGGTTGGTTTAACTAGACGTTTCATTGAGATATCGTCACCTATTGAGTGCGCTGCATTACTCTTAGCTATGCAAGGTCAGAAAAATCCATTCATAATACAACCAAATCTTACCGTATCTGATTTTAGAAATATATCATATAAAGCAGCGCAATATAATTTGTATAGGTCTGCTCTATTGTCTAGTTCATTAAGTAATTTGAATTATAACGTTAATGATGATTTATCAAAGATTGATGATGCAACTTATCAAGTTGCAGATGATCTTAAAAAACACTCTGACGAAAATTTTTATAGAGCGCTACAGACTACTGAAAACGATGAAATGATTGTTTTTAGTACAACATCCCAGGTGTCATTTGACATAATTAATTTGCTTAGGAATAATAAAAAAAACATTGAAAAGATTTCATTTTTTATATGTAGCCCTTTTGTTAAAACGGATTCAGCAATTTCGAATATGCTCACGGAGTACAGAAATCCTTTGTTTGCCACGCCTGTAGGTCAATTTATTCTCAACTCTGACGGAGAGGTCAATGAGAAATTAGATGTCATTAGGCGTGTTATGAAAATAATTAGTTCGATTAGTAGTCTTGTTGAATTATCGCGGTCTGAGGGAGTTGAAGTAAATGTTCATATTTTCAGGGATTTTTATCCTGGCGTAAAGATAAAGGTCCTTAAAAACAAAAAATTTATGCAAATTCAGCCTGGGAATTTAACCTATGCAAATAATCTATATAGGTTTGGCGTTGAGGTTGCATCATCGTCATTATTTGATGAGGTAATGCAATCAATCAATACTTACACATCATTAAATGAAAAAGTACAAAGACTTAGTTTGGATGAAAGTGAATTTGTTTATTTTAAAAACAAAGCCCTATCTGAATTAAGTCTTTGGTTGTTGGAACAAAAGGTTTTACCTGAAGAATTACTAGCCAACAAGAATAGATTAATGACTAGCATTGGTGACGCTCAGTCATCTAAATGGATAGATTCAATTATTGAATCTATTTATTATTCTCGAAATTGCTCTAAGATTCCCTTAAACAAAACAGTAAAAGATAGCGTTGAATCTTTTTCAGCTCACTATGATAGTAGCAATACCGCAGGCATATATATAGGTTCTAATGAATACAAGAATCAGTATCACATTACAGTAGCTGCAATGTTCATTAATGAAGATAAGATTCTACTAATAAAGAAGTCTGATTCAGCGTATAATAAAAGATTTAGTATTGTAGCTGGCCATCTTGAAAATGGTGAAAGCCCTAATTTTGCTATCGTAAGAGAAGTTAAGGAAGAGTTAGGTATAGATTTTTGTAATTATGAATATCTAAAAAAAGAATGTGGCGTAGAAGATCGGTGTAGACATGGTTTGGCGCTACATGACTGGTACATTTATTTATCAAGAGAGCCTATTGATATTGAAAGTTTGAAATTCGACAGAACAGAAATTGAATCTCTGGAATGGATTTCCTTAAGTGAAATTGAAAGCTTGAAAGATAATTTGACTGAAGGTGCTTATTTGATATTTAAACGATTGGGGTATGTCCATGAATAAAATTATCATAAGGCTACCAGGTGGTGGACGGATAAAAGATAAGCATCAAGCTCAAGATGTGTCTTGGTGGAGTTATAGGAGTTTTCATATAGAGCCCGATTTTTATTTAGGTATTTCTAATGTTATAAAATCGAATCCGGAATGCACATTTTATATAGTTTCAGGTGGTGTTGGTGCATTTATGTATACCAACTTATCTAAAGTTCTTAACAAGAATGGCAAGATAACGTCAGCTATCGGTTGTGATATTGTAAGTACTCTTCATAAAATTATTATCAACAATTTAGTTGAAAATGATGTGAACGTTTGTCCATCAGAGATCGATTTGGAAAACTTAAAGGATTTTAATAAAGATGAGTATGCATGCTATTTTATTAGACCAAATCCTAACATTCTCTCCACTGATAGCCTTGCCGCCAGCGTAGCGCCAATAGTCGATGCCGATCTCATTCTCTTCATAAAGGAAGGTGCACCCACATATCATGTGGGGTTTGACGCCCCTACAAAAATAACTGAATGGAGCATTGAAAATATTAGGAAGAAGTCTGTAAGTGTTTCAGGCAACTATTTACTGGACTCTGAAGCTTTAGATATTTTAGGAATGGAGATGTTGAAGTCATTAATTATTCCTCCAGAACTATTGTCTGATTTTTCATATAATAAACCGCATTATGGGTTTGGAAGTAAAGATAACTACACGGAGCTTAAATATGATCTACTCTAATGTTGACATTATTACAAAGATTAATTCTGGCTCTATATTTATTGCTAACCATTCTGATGAATGCATGAGGCCATCTAGCTATTTGCTTAGAATTGATAAAAAAGTCTTCCGGATGAAAAAAAGTGAGTCATTCATAGATACTAAATACACAGATACTTCAGTGTTTTTTGATGAGATTGACTTAAACGATAATGGGTTAATAATTCATCCCGGGGAGTTTATATTAGCATCCTCAGTCGAAATGATATCATTGGATCATACAGTTTGTGCCGAACTTTACCAACTATCTTGCTATGCTCGTATAGGTCTTGGAGTTAACTTTAGCTCATGTCATGTTGCGGCATCTTTTGGTGAAAATGAACCATCATCAATTACTTTTGAAATAATTAATAACTCTTGCAACTCAATAAAAATATATCCAGGTGTCAAATTTTGTCATTTAAGATTTCATGATCATGTCACACCAGCTACTAAAACTTATAATGGGATATATTCAGAGAAGAAGGAAGCGATGCCTGCTAATTTCGCCTTGAAGCCTGCTAGATAGTTTTTGGAGTCATAAGTAGGGCTGTTTATAATATTAAATAAACAGGCCTACTTATTTTAGTTCAAATAATTATATTATTGTCCCTAGCCAAATTCCTAAATGACATCTCCCGCCTCGTAATTCCTTAACTAAAACTAGGCGTTTCCCGCGCAATACGTAGATACTCATGTAAGTATTCCTGCAAAACGAACCATTCACTTTTAGAGATCTTCCGACATACTGATTATGTCCCCTGAGGAGATCGCTATGCGTAAGTTCCGATTCACTGAATACCAGATATCACCGTTCTGAAGTCCGTCGAAGCCGGGCGAACCGTAAAGGATGTCCGCCGTGAGGCCGCTATATCTGAAGGCCGCTATATCTGAAGCCAGCTACTTTAACTGAAAGGCGAAATATGGCGGGATGGAAGCCGCTGATATCAAAAAGATAAAAGACCTTGAAGACCAGAATCGTCGCTTGAAGCAGATGTTTGCCGACCCGAGCTTGGAATCCCGGGCGTTGAAAGACGTCATCGAAAAAAAGCTTTATAACCAGCGATAAGCGTGAGCTCGTCAGCTATCTGCCCGCGCATTTTACGATCAGCATACGCTAGGCATGCAGGACATTATCGCTGAGCAGGACGGTGTTTCGTTATCAACCGGACACGCGACGTGGTGAACCAGTGATCGAGAGGCTGGCTGAGACGGCTGAACGCTTTCCCCGCTACGGCATCAAGAAGCTTTTTCAGGTGCCTCGCAGGCAGGGTAACAGCTGCAACCACAAGCATGTTCACCGGATTTACTGTCTGCTGAAACTGGATTTTCGTCTTAAGGATAAACAACGCCTGCCAGTGTGCAACCCGGCCCGCTGGCAACACCGGATGCATTAAACCAGAGCTGGTCGACCGATTTTATACACAACGGGCTGGTCTACGGCAGATGCTTCCGTACCTTCAATGTGGTGGATGATTTTAACCGTGAAGCACTGGCGATAGAAATCGACCTGAATATCCCGGCTCAGCGAGTCATCCGGGTGCTGGACAGGATCGTTGCAAACCGCGGCTATCTGCTGAAAATACGGATGGACAACGGACCAGAACTGGTCTCGCTGGCGCTAGCACAATGGGCTGAAGAACATGGCGTACAGCTCGAATTTATCAAGCCGGGTAAGCCGACACAAAATGCTTTTATCGAACGTTTAAACAGGACATACCGGATAGAAATTCTGGATTTTCACCTGTTCATAACACTGAATGAAGCACGGGAAATTACCGAGCGCTGGGTGATGGAATATAACAACGAGCGGCCTCATGAATCCCTGAACAATCTGACGCCGGAAGAGTACTGGCTGATGGCTGAAAAACCGGAAATTTCAAAAAGTGTGTGGAACTAAAACAGGTGTGCTTACATTTCCACCCTGTGTCAATAGTATCCATGCCGGAGAAAACCTGTGCCCGTATGTCGATGAGCCCTACCATGGTAAAGGATTCGCACAAGCACTGATGCATAAGTGCTTTGCTGAATTTGAGGCAAAGGGATCGGATCCTGTCTGGTTAGGTGTCTGGGAATATAACCCAAGGGCAATCTCTTTTTACCTTAAGCTTGGGTTTACCGAGGTGGATGAGCATATCTTTCTGATTGGATCAAATCCGCAGATGGATATCATTATGAAACGCTCAACTTGGGTTTGACGTCCGCTTTTGGCACTAAGCTGACAAACTGACTGAGCTGAAGGTCCGCTATGAGCGAAAAGCCGACGCTGACCTTTCATATTTGTACGATTCACTCTCTGACTTAATCTGACGTATGTATCATAGATACAGGAACTCACTAGCATGATCGGAGATTGCATATGCTGATATATAACGTTTTTGGACGGCATATTGGCGTTCAACGTAAGCATGATCGGTGGCTGGTATTTCGTGCTGACCTGACGGAGAGAAAGTTTTCTCGACTCTATGACATCGCTATTCCAGACGATATGACTGAAGGCGAGATTGCCGGCTGGCTGGGTGACATTTTCCATGAAGCCGCAACCGATCGTCATCCAAATGTGGAACGCATCGAATAAGGATTTAATGAATAGCCTTACATTGTGCCCGCTCCTGGCACTAACCTGACATGGTGTTGCCAGCCATGGCCCAAAAAAAGCCCGCAATCCGCGGGCTTAGAGATAATTTAGAACCTGTTAGTACCAGACGTTTCCGGTTGGGAAATCATTCCCACTCAATCGTAGCCGGTGGCTTACCGCTGATGTCATACACCACGCGGGAAATGCCGTTCACTTCGTTGATGATGCGGTTAGACACACGGCCCAGGAAGTCATATGGCAGGTGCGCCCAGTGCGCGGTCATGAAGTCGATGGTTTCCACCGCACGCAGGGAAACAACCCAGTCGTACTTACGGCCATCGCCCATTACGCCGACGGAGCGAACCGGCAGGAACACAGTGAACGCCTGGCTCACTTTGTTGTACAGGTCAGCTTTGTGCAGCTCTTCGATGAAGATCGCGTCCGCGCGACGCAGCAGGTCGCAGTACTCTTTCTTCACTTCGCCCAGCACGCGCACGCCAAGACCCGGGCCCGGGAACGGGTGACGGTAGAGCATGTCGTACGGCAGACCCAGTTCCAGACCGATCTTACGCACTTCGTCTTTGAACAGCTCGCGCAGCGGCTCAACCAGACCCATTTTCATCTCTTTCGGCAGGCCGCCCACGTTGTGGTGAGATTTGATGACGTGTGCTTTACCGGTAGCGGAGGCGGCAGATTCAATCACGTCAGGGTAGATGGTACCCTGCGCCAGCCACTTCACGTCGTCCAGCTTCAGCGCTTCTTCGTCGAACACTTCCACGAAGACGCGGCCGATGATCTTGCGCTTGGCTTCCGGATCGTTCTCGCCTTTCAGCGCGTCCAGGAAGCGCTGCTCGCCTTCCACGTGAACGATGTTCAGACCAAAGTGGTCGCCGAACATGTCCATCACCTGCTTAGCTTCGTTCAGACGCAGCAGGCCGTTGTCCACGAAAACGCAGGTCAGGTTTTTGCCGATGGCGCGGTGCAGCAGCATCGCGGTCACGGAGGAGTCCACGCCGCCGGAGAGGCCGAGGATCACTTTGTCATCGCCAACCTGCTGGCGGATACGCTCAACGGCGTCGTCGATGATTTTAGCCGGGGTCCACAAGGCTTCACACTGGCAGATGTCACGCACGAAGCGCTCCAGCATGCGCATACCCTGACGGGTGTGGGTCACTTCCGGGTGGAACTGCACGCCGTAGAAGCGTTTTTCTTCGTTTGCCATGATGGCGAACGGGCAGCTTTCGGTGCTGGCAACTGTCACGAAGTCAGACGGGATGGCGGTGACTTTGTCGCCGTGGCTCATCCAGACGTCCAGCAGCGGCTTGCCGTCTGCGGTCAGGGAGTCTTCGATACCGCGCACCAGCGCGCTGTCGGTTACCACTTCTACCTGCGCATAGCCGAACTCACGCTCGTTAGAACCTTCTACGTGGCCGCCCAGCTGCATTGCCATGGTCTGCATGCCGTAGCAGACGCCGAATACCGGCACGCCAGCTTCGAACACGTACTGCGGCGCGCGCGGGCTGTTCTCTTCGGTGGTGCTTTCCGGGCCGCCGGACAGGATGATGCCGCTTGGATTGAATTCGCGAATCTGTGCTTCCGTGACATCCCACGCCCACAGTTCACAGTAAACGCCCAGTTCACGTACGCGACGCGCCACCAGCTGAGTGTACTGAGAACCGAAGTCCAGGATGAGAATGCGATGTTTATGAATGTTTTCCGTCATTGACGCTAATTCCGAGGCAAGTGAAACAAAAACAGAGCGCCCGGCAGAAGCCGGGCGCGGAAACTTATCAGGAGCCCAGACGGTAGTTCGGGGACTCTTTGGTGATCGTCACGTCGTGAACGTGGCTCTCCTGGATACCCGCACCGCTGATGCGTACGAATTCCGCTTTAGTACGCAGCTCGTCAATGGTACCACAGCCGGTCAGGCCCATACAGGAGCGCAGGCCGCCCATCTGCTGGTGAATGATCTCTTTCAGACGGCCTTTATACGCTACGCGACCTTCAATACCTTCCGGCACCAGTTTGTCTGCGGCGTTATCGGTCTGGAAGTAACGGTCAGAGGATCCTTTGGACATCGCGCCCAGGGAGCCCATACCGCGGTAAGATTTGTAAGAACGGCCCTGGTAGAGTTCGATTTCGCCCGGGGATTCTTCGGTACCGGCCAGCATAGAGCCCACCATCACGGCGGAAGCACCCGCGGCGATGGCTTTCGCGATGTCGCCAGAGAAGCGGATACCGCCATCAGCGATAACCGGAATACCGGTGCCTTCCAGCGCTTCCACCGCGTCAGACACGGCGGTGATCTGTGGAACGCCCACGCCGGTCACGATACGGGTGGTACAGATAGAACCAGGGCCGATACCTACTTTCACCGCGCTGCAGCCAGCTTCAGCCAGCGCGCGAGCGCCTGCGCCCGTTGCCACGTTACCGCCGATGATCTGCAGATCAGGGTATTTAGCACGGGTATCACGAATACGCTGCAGCACGCCTTCGGAGTGGCCGTGCGAGGAGTCAATCAGCAGCACGTCAACGCCTGCGGCAACCAGCGCGTCAACGCGCTCTTCGTTACCTGCACCGGCGCCAACCGCAGCCCCGACGCGCAGACGGCCATGTTCGTCTTTACAGGCGTTAGGTTTACGTTCTGCTTTCTGGAAGTCTTTAACGGTGATCATGCCGCGCAGGTGGAAGTTCGCATCCACAACCAGCGCTTTCTCAACGCGTTTTTCATGCATTTTTGCGAAGACCACGTCACGGGCTTCACCTTCGCGTACGGTGACCAGACGCTCTTTCGGCGTCATGTACACGCTGACAGGCTGGTTCAGGTCAGTCACGAAACGCACGTCACGACCGGTGATGATGCCCACCAGCTCGTTCGCTTCGGTCACAACCGGGTAACCGGCGAAACCGTTACGTTCGGTCAGGGCTTTCACTTCGTGCAGGGTGGTGGTCGGCAGTACGGTCTGCGGGTCAGACACGATACCGGATTCATGTTTCTTCACGCGGCGAACTTCTTCCGCCTGACGCTCGATAGACATGTTTTTGTGAATAAAGCCGATGCCACCTTCCTGTGCCAGGGCAATAGCCAGGCGCGCTTCAGTCACGGTGTCCATTGCCGCAGAGAGCATAGGAATGTTCAGACGAATGGTTTTCGTCAACTGCGTGCTGAGATCGGCAGTATTCGGCAGAACGGTGGAGTGAGCGGGAACGAGGAGGACGTCGTCAAACGTCAGTGCTTCTTTAGCGATACGTAGCATGGGCAATATCTCTGACCTGGGTGGTTAAATATTGCCGTGGCATTATACAGAGCGTAACCGATTGCATCCACACTTTTTTATAAAAAAACCTTGCACTCCCCTCTCAGCAGGTTACTATCGACTGAATAACTTGCTGATTTAGAATTTGATCCCGCTCACATGTTATCCTCGCAATCCCCCTCAATTTTTACTGTCAGCCGCCTGAATCAGACGGTGCGTTTGCTGCTTGAGCAGGAAATGGGGCAGGTCTGGATCAGCGGTGAAATCTCTAACTTCACGCAGCCCTCCTCCGGCCACTGGTACTTTACGCTAAAAGACGATACCGCCCAGGTGCGCTGCGCGATGTTTCGCAACAGCAACCGCCGCGTCACGTTTCGTCCTCAGCACGGCCAGCAGGTGCTGGTACGCGCCAATATCACCCTGTATGAACCGCGCGGTGATTATCAGATTATCGTCGAGAGCATGCAGCCTGCGGGCGAAGGTCTGCTGCAGCAGAAGTATGAACAGTTAAAAGCGAAACTGACGGCAGAGGGTCTGTTCGACCAGCAGTTCAAAAAGCCCCTGCCCTCACCGGCTCACTGCGTGGGGGTTATCACCTCAAAAACCGGTGCGGCACTGCACGATATTTTGCACGTGCTCAAGCGTCGCGACCCTTCCCTGCCCGTCATCATTTACCCGACCGCCGTTCAGGGTGACGATGCGCCGGGCCAGATTGTGCGCGCCATTGAACTGGCGAACGCCCGTCAGGAGTGCGACGTCTTAATCGTCGGACGCGGCGGCGGCTCGCTGGAAGACCTGTGGAGCTTTAACGACGAGCGCGTGGCGCGGGCGATTTTTGCCAGCCAGATCCCTGTTGTAAGCGCAGTCGGCCACGAAACCGACGTCACGATCGCCGATTTTGTCGCGGATTTACGTGCGCCTACGCCATCCGCGGCGGCGGAAGTGGTGAGCCGCAACCAGCTGGAGCTGCTGCGTCAGCTTCAGAACGGCCAGCAGCGTCTGGAGATGGCGATGGACTACTTCCTCGCCAACCGTACCCGTCGCTTTACCCAGCTTCATCACCGTCTTCAGCAGCAACATCCGCAGCTGCGTCTGGCGCGTCAGCAAACCGTACTGGAGCGCCTGCGCCAGCGCATGAACTTCGCGCTGGATAGTCAGCTTAAGCGCGCGGTCTCGCGCCAGCAGCGCGTGACGCAGCGCCTTAATCAGCAGAACCCGCAGCCGAAAATTTATCGTGCGCAAACGCGGATTCAACAGCTGGAGTATCGTCTGGCGGAGACTGTTCGCGCGCGTCTGAGCACCACCCGCGAACGTTTCGGCAATGCGGTGACCCATCTTGAAGCGGTCAGCCCCCTCTCCACGCTGGCGCGCGGCTACAGCGTGACGACGGCGACGGACGGCAAAGTGCTGAAGCAAACCAAACAGGTGAGCGCCGGTGATGTGCTGACCACCCGCCTGTCGGACGGCTGGGTCGAAAGCGAAGTCAAATCAATTAAACCGGCGAAAAAACCGCGTCAGCGAAAAACCGGATAATTCTTCGCCGGTTAGAAACTATACTGCTGCTATTCCCTTTTATTCGGCCTTGCCAGAACTAAGGAGAGCAGCATGTCCCATCTTTACAGTGTCATTCCTCCCTATATTCTTCGTCGCATTATCGAAAGCGGTTCCGAGCCGCAGCAGCGCTGTGCCCGCCAGACCCTGACCCATGTCCAGACGCTGATGGCGCACATGCCCGGCAAACCTGCCGCGCCGCACGTAAGCAAAGCCGGACAGCTGGAGCGTGATATCTACGATGCGAAGCAGACCCAGGAGCTACCGGGTACGCAGGTGCGTTATGAAGGTCAGCCTTCGAACGGCGATGTGGCGGTCGATGAAGCCTACGATTATCTGGGTATCACCCATGATTTCTTCTGGAAAGAATATCAGCGTAATTCGCTCGATAATAAAGGGCTTATTTTAACCGGCACCGTGCATTACGGCCGGGAATATCAGAACGCCTTCTGGAACGGCCAGCAGATGGTCTTTGGCGACGGGGACGGGGAAATCTTTAACCGCTTTACCATCGCCATTGACGTAGTAGCGCACGAGCTGAGCCACGGCGTCACCGAGACCGAAGCCGGGCTTATCTATTTTGAACAGTCGGGTGCGCTGAACGAGTCGCTGTCAGATGTGTTTGGTTCGCTGGTTAAACAGTACCATCTGAAGCAAACTGCCGATAAAGCAGACTGGCTGATTGGCGAAGGACTGCTGGCAAAAGGTATCAACGGCAAAGGGCTGCGCTCGATGTCTGAACCGGGCACCGCCTACGACGATCCGCTGCTCGGCAAAGACCCGCAGCCCGCTCACATGAAAGATTTCATCAAAACGCGTGAGGATAACGGCGGCGTGCACCTGAACTCCGGCATCCCCAACCGGGCGTTTTACCTGGCCGCGACGGCGATCGGCGGCTACGCCTGGGAAAAAGCGGGTTATGCCTGGTACGACACAGTTTGCGATCGCAATCTGGCGCAGGATGCGGATTTTGAGGCCTTCGCAAAACTGACGATAGCGCACGGAGAGAAACGCTCCGGTAGCGATGTTGGGGCGGCCATAAAACAAGCCTGGGAACAGGTGGGAGTGCTGTAAATGCAGGTTCCGGAACTGACGGATGACGCCGTGGTTGAGCTGGCCCGGGAAGGCGGCGTCGCTTTTATTCCTAAGCTGAGCGGCCAGCGTACCATCGCGCTTTCGTCCCTCAACGAGGCCCAGCGCCAGCGTCTGGTGAGCATCCTTGAGCAGGCCTTTCCGCGCGGCCAGCCGCCTGGACAAGCCTCGTCACCCGGCAGCGGTGACCAGCGCTATTTCCGCATCCAGATTATCTGGACCGGGCAAAATCAGGCGCACTACACCGATATCATCGTGCTGGTGCCGGAGCAGGAAGCGCCCGAGTCGCTGGTCGAGCTGTGGAAGAAAGGCGAAGGCTGCGTGTGTGATTAACCTTCGGCCCGAACAAACTCCACGCGTTTTTTAGAGATAAGACCGTGGCCGTTCTGGCAGAAATAGTCCACCGCCCCGCAGGCTTTTAAGACCTGGAGTGGCTGATGGCACTCCGGGCAGCGGGCTTCGAGCGCAATATCCTTATCACAGCTCGCGCAGTGCGCTACCCCATTCTGCGGCTCAAGCGGTGCCTGGCAATCCGGGCAGGTAATCGTCATGGTGACTCCTTCAAAGCGTTGAGGTCTGAGGTGATTTTACCACGTCGCGGTCAGTGCGGGCCACGCAGCTGTTGCTGTAATGCCAGCAGCAGTTGCACTTCCGCTATCCTGCGGCGCGTCGTGCGGCTCACCTCGTGCGGATCCCGTTCAAACAGGCTTCTGGCACCGAGGATCTGCTCAGCCAGGCAATGTGCGTAGATCGTGCCGGGAATTGTCCAGCATTCGCGCGTCTCGCCATCGATCACCTCCAGCACATCTTCACTACCGCGCCGGTCATGACTGATGATGCGCCCGTCGCGCAGGCAGAGGCGTATCCCCTTTTTCCCGCCCGCCGGTCCCGCATATTTGTTAAGCCAGATATCCACCGGCACGCCGCTGATACGCCCCTGAAGATGCGCCACGCCTTCCGCCGTGGTCAGGTCGCCTTTTGCGATAGCGCGACCCAGGCGATCTTTAGCCGTGACGACCCGCAGCGTCATATCGTCATTGCCGCCAAGATAGCGCACGGTTTCTCGCAGCATCGCCAGCACATGTGTACCAATATCCAGGATCACGCCGTCAGGGTGGCGAAGCGTGCGGGTATCCGGCTCGCCGGTGGCAAAGTTAAGCGCGATGGGTTCGCCTGCGGCGTTATACCCGCTCGGCTCCTCTAAAAAACCGTCGATTTTGACGATGTCAGAGACGCTGCTTACCAGTGACCTTTTCACCGTTTCGAGGCGCGCCATCCAGTGGTCGAGCGCCAGCACGCGGGGCGCCACGCCGGGGCGTGCCAGCAGCGCGTTGAGCTTTTCGATTTGTGAAAGCGTGGCGACAATCGGTTTTTCAACCACAATCCGCGCAACGGGCGAGGCAATGGCCTGCTCCAGCACCTCAAGGTGGTGCAGCGAAGCGGTGGTGATAAACAGGGTATCAAGCGGTGCGGCAAGAAGCTCCGCAAGCGAGGCGCAGCGCGTGACGCCTTCAGGGTGCTTTGTGGGGAGAACATCAAACCCAAAACAGCAAACCGGGTGACCAAAAAGGTGACGCAACGCGGGGAGATATGCGGTTTCCACGACCGCGCCAAGACCAACAAATCCTAACTGCATAGTTTCACCTCAGGGAATAGCGTGCCGGGGCGTAACGCCTGCCCCGGCACGCTGAGGTGTTATGAGGCGCTAGCAGCCGGTTTAGTCTGCGCATTTTCCAGCATGCGGCGCACCGGAACAATGAGGACGATCAGTACCGCGGCACAAATCAGCAGCGCGATGGAGCAGCGCGCGAAGAGGTCCGGCAGCATATCCAGCTGGTCGGCTTTCACGTGGCCGCCAATCAGGCCCGCCGCCAGGTTACCCAGCGCACTCGCGCAGAACCACAGCCCCATCATCTGGCCGCGCATTCTTTCCGGCGCCAGCAGCGTCATGGTCGCCAGACCAATCGGGCTCAGGCAGAGCTCACCCAGCGTCAGCATCAGAATGCTGCCCACCAGCCAGAACGGCGACACGCCCGCCCCGCCGCTGCTCAGCACGTTTTCGGCCGCCAGCATCATCAGGCCAAAGCCCGCCGCGGCACACAGAATGCCGATGACAAACTTGGTGATACTGCCCGGGCGAATGTTCATACTCGCCAGCTTCGGCCATGCCCAGCTGAACACCGGTGCCAGCAGAATAATGAACAGGGCGTTGATCGACTGGAACCACACCGCCGGAATTTCAAAATCACCGATCATGCGGTTAGTGTAGTCGTTGGCGAACAGATTGAACGAGGTTGGCTTTTGTTCAAACGCGGACCAGAAGAACGCGGCCGAGATCAGCAGGATAAAGCAGACCAGCAGCCTGGCGCGCTCTTTGCGGTTCAGGCCCGCAAAAACAAACAGATAAATAAAATAGAGGGCAACGGATGCCGCGATGACGTAAACCAGCACGCTGGCTACCGCAACCGGGTTAATCACAATCACGCCTTGCGCAATCAGCGTCACGAGAACCGCAACACCTACCGCCAGGGCCAGCAGCCAGGCACCTACGCCGTTACGTTTCACGACCGGGCTGTTCCAGGTGGAATCCAGGCCGACTTCGCTGTCATAGCGTTTCATTGCCGGAACGGCAAATACGCGGAAGATAATCAGCGCGACCAGCATCCCGATACCGCCAATGCCAAAGCCCCAGTGCCAGCCGTGGGTTTTGATCAGCCAGCCGGAAATCAGCGGCGCGATGAACGAACCCATGTTGATGCCCATATAAAACAGCGAGAAGCCGCCGTCACGACGCGCGTCGCCTTTTTTATACAGGGTACCGACCATCACCGAAATACAGGTTTTGAACAAGCCGGAGCCGAGAACGATGAACATCAGGCCGATAAAGAACAGGTTATCGCCCATGATGGCCGACAGCGCAATCGACAGGTGACCGAGCGCAATCAGAATTGAACCGTACCAGACGGCTCTCTGCTGGCCGAGCCAGTTATCGGCCAGCCAGCCCCCCGGCAGCGCGGCCAGATACATGGTGCCGGCAAAGATCCCGACAATCGCCGAGGCATTTTCACGCGCCAGCCCCATCCCGCCATCATAGACGGTGGCGGCCATAAACAGGATCAGTAACGGACGAATGCCGTAAAACGAGAAACGTTCCCACATCTCGGTGAAAAATAGCGAGCCGAGGGGATACGGATGGCCGAAGAACGTTCGGCTCTCTTTTTGATTAACAGAGGATTGCATAATTCTCCCGAAAGGTATGTCGTCGTGCTTGTAAACACCAGCAGGTACGCCGGCCAGTTACGTATCTGGCCGATTTTTTACCTGTGGCGAAAAGTTGGTTAACCATTTGATAACCAGGCGCTAGTTTTGTCTAGTACCAGACCCTGGACTTTAAGATGAAAATTCGACGATTGTCTACTTTCTTAGATTTAAACATGGTTAAAAGTGAATAGTGATTGACATCACACAGAGAAAACCGGCGGTATGATTGGGCAAAAAAAAGCCCGCGATAAACGCGGGCTTTCGTAAGTTCAGCAAAGTTTATTTGCTTTTCTTAATGTGCTTAATCAAACGCTTACGCTTACGCATCTGGTTTGGCGTCAGGGTGTTGCGCTTGTTGGCGAACGGGTTTTCCCCTTCCTTGAACTGGATACGGATAGGCGTGCCCATCACGTCCAGCGATTTACGGAAGTAGTTCATCAGATAGCGCTTGTAGGAATCCGGCAGGTCTTTCACCTGGTTGCCGTGAATCACCACGATTGGCGGGTTATAACCACCGGCGTGAGCATATTTCAGCTTCACGCGACGGCCGCGCACCAGCGGCGGCTGATGGTCTTCCGCAGCCATATTCATGATACGGGTCAGCATGGCGGTACTCTGACGACGGGTGGAGCTATCGTAGGCTTCACGCACTGACTCGAACAGATTACCCACACCGCTGCCGTGCAGCGCAGAAATGAAGTGTACGCGAGCAAAGTCGATAAAGCCCAGACGGAAGTCGAGGGTCTCTTTCACCTGCTCACGCACTTCATTGCTCAGGCCATCCCATTTGTTGACCACGATGACCAGTGAGCGCCCACTATTGAGGATAAAGCCGAGCAGAGAAAGGTCCTGATCGGAGATACCTTCGCGCGCATCAATGACCAGCAGCACCACGTTGGCATCTTCAATGGCCTGCAGGGTTTTGATAACGGAGAATTTTTCCACCACATCGGTGATTTTCCCGCGCTTACGCACCCCGGCGGTGTCGATGAGAACATATTCACGCTCATCGCGCTGCATCGGGATGTAAATACTGTCACGGGTGGTGCCCGGCATGTCGTAAACGACCACGCGCTCTTCACCCAGAATACGGTTAGTAAGTGTAGACTTACCTACGTTTGGACGACCGACGATGGCCAGCTTGATCGGCAGATCCTGCGGGTTGAAGTCGTCTTCAGGCTCTTCTTCTTCGCCCGCTTCGCCGTCTTCAAACTGCGCCCAGTATTCCGCGTCTTCGTCCACCTCTTCCGGCGGGTTAACTTCGTCAACCCACGGCAGCAGAACGGTTTCCAGCAGGCTGGTTACGCCGCGGCCATGCGATGCGGCAATCGGGTAGATCTCACCCAGACCCAGTGACCAGAAGTCAGCGATAGCCTGATCGGCATCGATACCGTCAGTTTTGTTCGCCACCAGAAAGGTCGGTTTTTCACGCGAACGCAGGTGTTTGGCGATAGCGGAGTCCGCCGGCATCAGGCCAGCGCGTGCGTCCACCATGAACAACACCACGTCGGCTTCTTCAATCGCCAGCAGCGACTGTTCCGCCATGCGTGTTTCCACGCCATCTTCCGTACCGTCAATACCACCGGTATCAATACAGATGAACTCGCGTCCTTCTACTTCTGCACGACCGTACTTACGGTCACGCGTCAGCCCCGGGAAATCCGCAACCAGCGCATCACGGGTGCGTGTTAAACGGTTAAAAAGAGTGGATTTTCCAACGTTAGGGCGCCCGACAAGCGCGACCACAGGTACCATGTTTGAAGCCTCATAAAATTCAAAATAACGTCGCTTTCGCAGCGTTTTTAAAAATGTCAAAACGGCTCCTGAGTGAACAGGAGCCGTTTAGTATACTACAACCGCCGGGTAATTAACGCGTGATCGCGTACAGCGTGCCGTCTTTTGCCTGAATCAGCAGTTTGCCGTCAGCCACAACCGGGTCGGTCAGGAAACCTGAGCTGTCGACTTTTTGCTGCGCAACAAAGCGGCCATTATCCGGATCGATCCAGTGCATATACCCTTCGCTGTCACCGACCACCAGGCTACCGTTGTACAGTGCCGGCGCAGTCAGCAGACGGTGCAGCAGATCGCTTTGCGTCCACAGCGTCACACCGCCTTCGGTGCTCAGCGCCAGCAGGCGATCGTTCTGGTCAACCATATAGATGCGGTTACCATCAACGATGAAATCATTCACCGAGCCCAGCTCACGTTTCCACATGATCTGGCCGCTGCGCAGATCCAGCGCGGTCAGGTTGCCGTTATAGGCCAGAGCGTACACCACACCGTTAACGATAACGGGCGTAGTGTCTACGTCGCTCAGACGGTCAATTTCCGTTGAGCCAGTGGCCTGGGAGATACGCTGCTGCCAGATCATCTGGCCCTGCTGCATCAGCACGGCGCTCACACGACCGTTGTCACCGCCCACAATGGCAGCACCAAATGCGGTAGCCGGTGCGGATTCACCGCGCAGGGAGAGCGCAGGCATATCCAGGTTTACGGTCCATTTCACCAGACCGTCCGCTTCGTTCAGCGCCTGCAGCTGGCCGTTGCTGGTATGAATCAGCACCAGGCCATCGCTCACTACCGGACGAGACAGGGACTCACCCGCCACGGTCGTTTGCCAGGCAATGGAGCCATCGCTGCTGTTCAGGGCATAAACCTGTGCTTTTTCGCTGCCCACGTAAACGTGGCCACCGGCAACGGTCAGGCCGCCAGACAACAGTGCAGGTTTACGGGAGAACCAGCCGTCTTTTTCCGCCAGGTTAACAGACCACACTTCTTTTCCATCATCTGCGTTCACCGCTTTCACGGTACCTTTGCGGTCAGCCGCATAGATTACGCTGTCGGCAAAAGCCGGATGCAGGTTGGAATAGAAATCACCAATCCCATCGCCCACGGAGGTGCTCCATGCGGTGGAGGGAGTAAACTGGTTTTCAACCGTCGGCAGTGGGGACATTTTCACAACGTCTTCTTCGCCACTGAACAGTGAACAACCACTCAATAACGTAACAGAAAGCAGTCCTGGCAGAAGTAATTTACGCAATTGCATCGGGTCCCTCTCAGACGGACAAATTATTTATTTTCATCTGCATCATTTCGCTCAGCGCAGGTGATGCTTTGCTATCCACGCCAGCTTGCCACGCTTTACGCGCGCCCGCTTTGTCACCTTTGCTCAGCAGTGCTTCACCGCGCAGATCGGCAACGATGGCAGCAAAACCTTCGCCTTTGATGGTATCGAGCGTTTTCAGCGCATCGTCAGCTTTTTTCTGCTGAACCTGAATACGTGCCAGGCGCAGGTTGATCACCGCTTTCAGGTTTTCATCGCTGGCCGCAGCAAGGCCCTGGGACAGCTGGGCAGCGGCTTTATCCAGTTCGTTGTTATCAACGTACTGCTGAGCCACTTCCAGCGCAGCCAGTGCACCGTAGGTGTTTTTGTTGTCAGCGGCAAATTTTTCTGCCGCCGCCAGCGTTTGCGGCTGATCGGCACGAATGGCACTCACGGTATTTTCATAGGTCAGAGACGCGCCGCGCGCGGAATCCGCCTGATGATTGTTCCAGTAGCGCCAGCCAATCAAGGCACCCACACCTAAAATAACGCCAACCACCAGTGCTTTGCCGTTTTCAGCAAAGAAGCGTTTGATCGCGTCGACCTGATCGTGTTCGTTCTCGTAAATTTCCACGCAGTCCTTCTCCTTAGCCCAATAGAGTGCGCAAGTGCGCCGCAACGCCGTCCTGCGTTACCGTTGTCTGCTCACCAGAGCGCAGGTCTTTCACCACGACTTCGCCGTTAGCCACTTCGGACTCACCCAGCACCAGTGCAATACTTGCGCCCCACTTATCGGCACGAGCAAACTGTTTTTTGAAGTTGCCGCCGCCATGGTTGGTCATCAGCTTCACCGTCGGCAGCGCATCGCGCACGCGTTCGGCAAGCTGCATCGCCGCAGACTGCGTTTCCGCGCCTGAGGCTACCAGGTATATATCGACAACGGAATCTGCTTTAAATTCCGGATTAACTGCCTGAACCAGCAAAACAAGTCGCTCAAGGCCCATCGCGAAGCCAACCGCAGGCGCGGCGCGACCGCCAAGCTGCTCTACCAGACCGTCATAACGACCGCCTGCACACACGGTGCCCTGCGAGCCGAGGCTGGTGGTAACCCACTCAAACACGGTGCGGTTATAGTAGTCCAGACCGCGCACCAGACGCTGGTTCACGGTGTAGGCAATGCCCGCCGCTTCAAGCTGATTGCACAGACCTGCGAAGTGTTCGCGAGATTCGTCGTCCAGGTAGTCACCCAGTGCAGGCGCATCGTTCAGCAGCGCCTGGACATCTGCATTTTTTGAATCCAGTACGCGCAGCGGGTTGCTGTACATACGACGTTTGCAGTCTTCGTCCAGCTTATCTTTATGCTGCTCCAGGAACGCCACCAGCGCGTCACGGTAGTTAGCGCGCGCTTCCAGTGAACCGATAGAGTTCAGTTCAAGAGAAACGTGCTCAGAGATGCCCAGCGCACGCCACCAGCGGGCGGTCAGCATAATCAACTCGGCGTCGATGTCTGGCCCCTGCAGACCAAAGACTTCCACACCCAGCTGGTTGAACTGGCGATAACGACCTTTCTGAGGACGTTCGTGGCGGAACATCGGGCCGATATACCACAGGCGCTGCTCCTGATTGTACAGAAGACCATGTTCGATGCCGGCGCGTACGCAGCCCGCCGTACCTTCCGGACGCAGGGTCAGGCTGTCGCCGTTGCGGTCCTCAAAGGTATACATCTCTTTTTCAACCACGTCGGTCACTTCACCGATCGCGCGTTTGAATAACGGGGTCTGCTCTACAATCGGCAAACGGATTTCGCTGTAACCGTAGCTGCCGAGCACCTGCTTCAGCGTGCCTTCAATGCGCTGCCAGATGGCGGTTTCGCCAGGCAGATAATCGTTCATGCCGCGGATGGCTTGAATGTTTTTTGCCACGTTTATTCTCTTTCTATATACAAAAAAAACCCAAAGAATGGGTTCAATCATACATGGGAAGCTCGCGGCTTCCCATCACGTTATTTTTCAACCTGCTGAACGCTGATACGCTGTGTCTCGTCCATCATGGCGGCTTTGGCACGGATACGGGCTTCAAGCTGGTCGATCATGTCACTATTATCCAGACGATCTTTACGAACGCCATCTTCATAGAGACCACTTTTCTTGTTACCGCCGGTAACGCCCAGGGTTGACACCAGTGCTTCACCCGGACCGTTCACCACACAGCCGATAATCGAGACGTCCATCGGGGTGATAATATCTTCCAGACGTTGCTCCAGGGCATTCACCGTACCGATCACATCAAACTCCTGACGTGAGCAGGTTGGGCAGGCAATGAAGTTGATCCCGCGCGAACGGATACGCAGTGATTTCAGAATATCGAAACCGACTTTGATCTCTTCAACCGGATCGGCCGCCAGCGACACGCGCAGGGTATCGCCGATCCCTTCTGAGAGCAGCAGCCCCAGACCGATCGCGGATTTTACAGAACCGCTACGCAGGCCGCCCGCTTCGGTGATCCCGAGGTGCAAAGGCTGATCGATCTGTTTTGCCAGCAGACGGTAAGATTCCACTGCAAGGAAAACATCGGACGCTTTCACACTGACTTTGAACTGATCAAAGTTAAGACGATCCAGATGATCAACGTGACGCATTGCGGATTCAAGCAACGCCTGCGGCGTAGGCTCACCGTATTTTTCCTGCAGATCTTTTTCCAGGGAACCGGCGTTGACGCCGATACGGATAGGAATATTTTTGTCACGGGCGCAGTCCACTACCATGCGGATACGCTCTTCGTTACCGATGTTGCCCGGGTTAATGCGCAGGCAGTCGACGCCGTATTCAGCCACTTTCAGTGCGATGCGGTAGTCGAAGTGGATATCCGCGACCAGAGGAACACTGACCTGCTGTTTGATCAGCTTAAACGCTTCGGCGGCATCCATGGTCGGGACGGAGACGCGAACGATGTCCGCGCCTACTCGCTCTAATGCTTTGATTTGATTGACCGTGGCTTCCACGTCGGTGGTGCGCGTATTGGTCATCGACTGAACGGCGATAGGTGCCCCATCGCCGACTGGCACATTCCCAACGTAAATCCGTTTCGATTTTCTACGTTGAATCGGAGCCTGGTTATGCATGAAAAATCTCCCGCGTTGCCCGTCTGTTACTGTGCTGCTGATTGTTCGGCATTAACGGTAAGACGTGCAACCTGGTTAGTTCTGATAAAGCGGCTCAGGTCGACAGGTTTTCCTTGATACTGGATCTGTACCGCTGCCGGAGCGCCGATTTTAAGTTTATAAGGCGCCTGGCCGGTTAGGTTTAACGTGCCATCTTTACGCTGCAGGCCGCTGAACAACTTTTTACCTGTCGCATCAGTCACTTCCAGCCAGCAGTCGGCGTTGAAGTTCATCACCAGTGCGTTGGGATCGGCTTCAGGAGTTGCAGTACCTGCCGGGTTGGTTGGCAGAGACGCTGCGGTATTGTCTGCAGGCTGCGTGGCCGCTGGCGCGTTTGCCGCAGTATCCACATTAGCCTGGGAAGGAGAAACCACCGTGTTTTGATCCTGAGCCTGAGGCGCAGCGGTGTTAGCCGTTGCACCCGGAGCCGGTGCTGTACCGGTCGCCGGCGCGTCTGTTGCCGGGGTCTCTGTCGCGGCCGTCTGTGGCTCGCTGGAGGAGGCCGCGCCGTTGGTATTCAGCGGCACGTTCTGGGCGTTATCCGTTCCGGCCTGGTTGAGTTCAGCCGAGGATTGATCGGCCATCGTGGTGATCTCTTCCTGCTGTGCCTTATGGTTTTGCCACCACCAGGCACCAGTCAGACCGACCACCACAAACAGCACCAGCCAGGTAAAGCTCATCAGCCAGCCATCACGTTTTTTACGACGTTTCCCCAGGGAGAAGGTCTGCATCGGCGCAACTTTTGCTGCACGGACCGGTGCCTGCTTCTCCATCATTGGCAGTAATTCGTTTTCGGGGATGTGCACCAGTTTTGCGTAAGAGCGGATATAACCGCGCAGGAAGGTTGAAGCCAGATCGGCAGGCGCCTTATCTTCTTCAATATCGCGAACCGTGGAAACCTTCAGGCACAAGCGTTCCGCAACGGCTTGCTGGCTGAGTCCGAGTTGTTCACGGGCGTTGCGAAGACGAACGCCAGTGGAGAGTGCTTCATGTTGGTCGTGAGTGGCTTCAGTATTCATTCGCTACAACTACTGGTACGTGAAAAAAAGGGTTCAGGTGCCGGTGAGTCACAATGCCACCCGCACCGCGAAACTTCTGGTCAGTTAACCTTGAACAGACAGTATAAGACTGTCAGCCGGGAGATGACAGTACAGCCTGCCCGAACGGCTAAACTGTTGTTACGTCGTTACATACTGCCCGAAAGTCGGATGAAACGCACCGTAATTATTGATCAGTCATCACGAATCTGACTGATTATTCAGTAAGATTATGCTTCACGGCGCAAATAATGCGCCGTGAGTGCATATTAATCAAACAGCTTTAACCGCGATCGTCTCGCCCTGCATGCGTTTACGCAGGGTACGTTTGGTACGGTCAATCACATCACCTGCCAGCTGTCCGCATGCGGCATCAATGTCATCACCACGGGTTTTACGCACGATGGTGGTGAAACCATACTCCATCAGCACCTTGGAGAAGCGGTCGATACGGCTGTTCGAGCTACGGCCATACGGCGCGCCCGGGAACGGGTTCCAGGGGATCAGGTTGATTTTGCATGGCGTATCTTTCAGCAGCTCCGCCAGCTGGTGCGCATGCTCGGTACCGTCGTTGACGTGGTCAAGCATCACATACTCGATGGTCACGCGGCCCTGATTGGCGTTGGATTTTTCCAGATAGCGACGCACGGCAGCGAGGAAGGTTTCGATATTGTACTTTTTGTTGATCGGCACAATTTCGTCACGAATTTCATCGTTTGGCGCGTGCAGGGAGATCGCCAGCGCAACGTCAATCATGTCGCCGAGCTTGTCCAGCGCAGGCACAACGCCTGAGGTGGAGAGCGTCACGCGGCGCTTAGACAGACCAAAACCGAAGTCATCCAGCATGATTTCCATTGCCGGCACCACGTTAGTCAGGTTCAGCAGCGGCTCACCCATCCCCATCATTACCACGTTGGTGATGGGACGCGTACCGGTCACTTTTGCCGCACCGACGATTTTCGCAGCACGCCAGACCTGGCCGATAATTTCTGATACGCGCAGGTTACGGTTAAAGCCTTGCTGCGCAGTTGAGCAGAATTTGCACTCCAGCGCACAGCCCACCTGAGAGGAGACACACAGTGTGGCACGGTCTTCTTCCGGGATGTAGACGGTTTCAACGCGCTGATCGCCAACCGCAATCGCCCATTTGATGGTGCCATCGGCGGAGCGCTGCTCTTCCACCACTTCCGGTGCGCGAATTTCAGCCACTTCTTTGAGCTTATTACGCAGAGCCTTGTTGATGTCAGTCATGTCATCAAAATTGTCGCTGCAGTAATGGTACATCCACTTCATGACCTGATCGGCACGAAACGGCTTTTCGCCCATCTCTTTGAAGAACTCGCGCATCTGCTGACGGTTCAGATCCAGCAGGTTGATTTTTCCATTTTTATTGGGAACCGCAGGAATGGCGACTTCGGAGGTATTCACTAATTCAGACATAATATTTACCGGCCTCGTTGTTACACGTTATGGCCCATGGAGGGTTGAATAGAAACGCCCCGGAAAGCGGTCTGCTCGTCCGGGGCGTTGCATTGTACAAACTCTGACGCAGGGATGCCACGTCTGGACGTGGCATTTACGAAAATAATGTGTAAACGAAACCGTTAAATTAACGGGTACGTGGACACACTTCGCCTTCTGCGAAGAAGAAAGCGATTTCGCGCGCAGCAGATTCAACGGAGTCAGAACCGTGAGTACCGTTCTCGGTGAAGCTGTCAGCGTAGTCAGCGCGCAGGGTACCTGCCAGCGCGTTGTCCGGGTTGGTGGCACCCAGCAGGTCGCGGTGACGCTGTACTGCATTTTCGCCTTCCAGCACGGAAACCACGATTGGGCCAGAGGTCATGAACTCGACCAGGCCGTCAAAGAATGGGCGACCTTCGTGCTCAGCGTAGAAACCACGAGCCTGTTCAACGGTCAGGTGCAGCATTTTGGTGCCAACAATTTTGAACCCTGCTGATTCAAAGCGAGCGAAGATGCTGCCAATAACGTTTTTTGCCACCGCGTTTGGTTTGATGATGGAAAAAGTACGTTCAATAGCCATGATAACCTCTGTCAATGTTCTGTTGTTTTGCATACCTGAGTATGGTGTGGCGCGGATTATAATGAGCAATAGCGCCATTGCCTATGGATTCAGGTAACATTTTTTTAAAATAAGACGAGTTTCAGCAACAGCTCACCGCTGAAAGCTGTTTTTGCGTCACTGTAACGCGAAATTCACTGTCACAACCTGCCCGGTCTCATCCATAACGAGTAACTGATAATCGCCCGCTTTATCAAGTTGTAATGTGTAAACTTTCCCTTTCACATTCAGCGGTTCACCGTTCAAAAACCACCAGCGCTCGCCGCTAATGCCGGTCACCTGAAGCGGCAGCGAAACGCGGGATTCTACCGGCAGGCGTTTAATCACGGCGCCTTCACGTATGCCGGTCAGAATGAGTGGCGCAGGCGCGTCCTGCGAGAGCGGCGGACAGTCTGGTGATGGAGGTGGGACGCGTACCGCACGACGCTCGTTTGCAGGCAGCCAGGGCTCCAGCGGCAGCGGCCAGACGTCAAGGTCTTTCTCTGTTGCATCCGGGCAATCTGCCGCCACACGTTTGCCCGTTTTATCCAGCCAGACCGGGAAACGAATGCCGCGTATGCCCTCCTGTTCGGGGAGAAGCAGCGTGGGCGGCTCACTCCCCTCCAGCAGCCAGGTCGACAGGCGACGTCGACAGTTTTCGCTGCCTTCCGGTAGCGACTGGCCGCCCGGCCAGCAGATCACGCCCCGCCCGACGCTCTCCGGACGCGGATCGCGCGGCAGGCGGGCTTCGTCTACCGTTGAACGTGACTGAAGCAGGTTATTGACCTGGTTTAACAGCGGAACCGCGCTGGCAAACCCAAATTGTCCCGCCACGGGCGTGCCGTCCGGTCTTCCGGTCCAGATGCCTATCACGTAGCGGGCATTCAGACCGATGGCCCAGGCATCGCGGTAGCCGTAGCTGGTGCCCGTTTTCCAGGCCAGCGGCGCAACCTGCGGCAGCGCGTTATCCGGTAGCGGCTGCGCCTCGTTGGCCAGAATACGGCGAATAATCCACGCCGAGCCCGGAGACAGCAGCGGACGCTCAATGAGCGGATCGCCAGGCTGTAGCCGCAGCCTTCCCGCCTTACCGTGGCGGGCAAAGGCGCTGTAGGCCGCGGCGATATCGGCCAGCCGCGCGCCTGCCCCGCCGAGGATCAGGGACAGATTCGGCTGCGCCCCCGCGGGCAGGATCAGCGGCAAGCCTGCGTTACTGAGCATGCCGGTAAACCGTTTTGGCCCGTAGGCTTCCAGCACCTGCACAGCGGGCAGGTTGAGGGAGCGCACCAGCGCTTCGCTCATGCTGACCGGCCCGTGGAATCCGCTGTCAAAATTCCCCGGGCGATAATCGCCGGTTTTTCTAGGCACGTCCTGCAGCAACGAGGCGGGATGGATCAATCCCTCATCCAGCGCCATGCCGTAGATAAAGGGCTTTAACACCGATCCCGGAGATCGGATCGCATTGACCATATCGACATGGCTGAAGCGCGTGTCATCGTTAATATCCACCGACCCGACCCAGCCGCGCACTTTCATATCGGTGTGATCCACGACGATCATCGCCAGCGAGCTGCGGGCCGGCAGGCGGGATTTCCAGTTCATCGCCAGCTCTTCCAGCTGCCGTTGCAAACCGGCATCCAGCGTGGTGACAATTTTCGTGTCGTGGCTTTTACTTAGCATCATGCGTGCAAAGAGCGGTGCCAGCTGCGGCATCTGCCGGGGCGCCAGCCATATCGACTCTTCACGGGATTCCTGGACCTGCTTTGCGGACCAGACGCCCTGCGTCGCCATGCGGTCGAGCACCTTATTACGCGCCGCTTCAGCCCGTTCAGGCCAGCGGTCCGGGCGTAAACGGCTTGGTGCCTGAGGCAGCACGGTCAGCAGCGCCGCGTCGGAGTAACTGAGCTGTGACGGGGGTTTTCCCAGATAGGTCCAGCTTGCCGCTCCCACGCCCTGAAGCGTGCCGCCAAACGGCGCACGGTTAAGATAGAGCGTGAGAATATCGCGCTTGGAAAGATGCCACTCCAGCTGCAACGCCCGCCAGAGCTGACGAATTTTGCCCCCCAGAGTCCGCGGATGCGGATCCAGCAGCCGCGCCACCTGCATGGTGAGCGTACTACCGCCGGAGACAACCTTTCCGGAAGTTAAATCCTGCCAGGCGGCGCGCAGAACAGAGAGCGGGTTGACGCCTGGATGATCCCAGAACCAGCGATCTTCGTACTGGATCAGCGCCTCAAGATAACGGGGGGAGACCTCTTCGATCGTCACCGGATAGCGCCAGATGCCGTCGCTATCGGCAAAACGCCAGAGTGGGGTGCCCTTCTCATCCACCACGACCCGGGCGGGGTTAACCTCTTTCAGAGGCAACGGCCACAGGCGGTCAGCGGCCAGAATCAGCCCCCATAAAATGAGAAGCGCTCCCGCCAGCCACAGCCAGCGGGAGCGTATCAGACGAGCCATCAGCATATTACGGAACAACAATCAGCGGGCCACTGGCCGCCCCCGTTGCTCGCCACTGCGGCACGTACATAGACTCCACCATCGGAACCGGCACCTGATAGGTGCCCGGCGTCACCGCGCGCGCCAGATAAACCAGCGTGACCGGCTGACCTTCGTTCACCGGCACTGCTGCGACAAAGCGGTCGTCGCGGAATTCCATATGCTGAATGTCCGCCTGCTGCATCTGGCTCAGCAGGTTCTGCACTTCACTGCCGCTGTCCTGCAGGCTGGCGCTGCTGCTTGCCAGGTTCTGGTTTTCCAGCTCCAGACCGGCAGGGAGAAGATCCACCACCAGCGCGTCCGGCACATTCTGGCTGGCTTTCACCTCCAGCCAGACCAGCACCAGCTCACCACTCTTCAGAGAGGAGAGCGATTTCGTGCTGCCGTCGGTTGCCAGAATATGACGTTCAACCTGCAATACGTTCGAGCTCGGCTGTGGCGCATCTTCAGGATAACCTGTGCTGTCCAGGCGTACCCACAGCGGTGTCGTGCCGGTATTGGTGACCTGCAACGCACCAAGCTGGTCACCGTTGAGGTTTTGCACCTGCGCCTGATCTCCACCTGATGCGGTATCAGACAGCGAGGTTTGAGCCTGCCACGCACCGGACAAGGTTTGCAGCGAACGTCCGGCCAGGAACAGCGCGTTGCTCTCCTGAGTGGATAACCAGCGCTGGCTGAAGGCCTCTTCAGACAACGCATTCAACAGCGTATTTTGCGCATCCGGCAACAGCTTGTACTCCTCGAGAAGAGAGAGCATCAGCGCGTTATCACGAAGCGTGCTGCCGTAATCGGCCATCCAGGTTTTACTGTCGTTACGCGGCGTTTTGAGCGCCAGATCCAGCGCCTGCTGGCTGCGTGGGGCATCGCCCATCAGCTTAAGCGCCATACCGAGCTGCATCAGCGGCAGACCGGAAGTCGCCTGATCGTGACGATCCCAGATTTCACGCAGCGCACCCAGCGGTGCTTTTTGCTGACGCGCCAGCACCAGCGCGGCATAGGCCTGCACGGCGAACTTGCTGGCCTGCGTATCGTCACTGTAGCGAATGGACATCATACCCGGGTCCTGCAGATAGCGCAGCAAACGGCTATTCGCATTATTGACCGCGTCGGCCGGCACGCTGTAACCCTGCTCGCCTGCGCGCACCAGGAAGTCAGTGACATAGGCGGTCAGCCAGTACTCTTCCGGACCGTTTTTATCCCACAGCGCGAAACCACCGTCATCACGCTGCATCTGCAGCAGGCGGGAGATGCCGATATCAATGGCGGCACGGCGTTTGTCGTCCGTATCACCTTTGATGCCAAGAGCCTTCAGCTGTGCCGCGTTGGTATAGAGCGACGGGAACAGGCCGCTAGTGGTTTGCTCAAGGCAGCCATAAGGATAAGCCTGCAACTCGCGGATATAGCGCGCCAGATTGAGCGGTGGTTTACCGCTCAGCAGCAGTTGCCCCTGCAGCGTTGCAGGAGAGAAGCCGTTGATATGCTGCCCCGGCGCTGTCCAGGACTCACCCGGGTTCAGCATGGCCCCGGTATTCACCGTCTGCGCCGGGAACGCCGGACGGACACCGATTTTCCAGCTCTTCTGCTGCGGCGCAAAGGTCTCACCCGGAAGCTGCAGGCCGGTCACCTGCGCAGTCACTTCACCGTCTCCGTAGCCGTCCAGCGCGCGCACCGGAATAAACAGAGTCGTCCGCGCACCGGGTGGCAGTCGCACCGGCCGCGGCTGCGCCCCTTCCAGCGTCAGTTTGCCGGCCGCGGTTAACGCCACGTTCAGCGTTTGCGGCTGATCGGTCAGGTTGGTGAGGTCCAGCGTTAAGCGTGAAGTATCGCCGCTTGCCAGGAAGCGCGGCGTATTCAGTTCAGTAATCACTGGCGCGGCAACAATCACTTTGCTTTCGCTGCTGCCGAAATCGTCTTCTGTCCAGGCCTGCGCCATCAGACGCAGCTCGCCGTTGAAGTCGCCAATCGGCAGCGTAACGGTGCCTTCCCCGTTGGCATCCAGCGTTACCGGCTGCGCCTGCTGGGCAATAATGGTGACGTGGTTCACCGGCGGTTTGCCGCCGCGCTTCAGCTCATCCCCGTCGCCACCAAAACGCAGCGCGGCGAGGCGGCCCTGGCCTTCAATGACCTGACCATAGATATCGTAGATATCCGCGCCGTAGCGCTTCTGACCAAAGAAAGCCTGCCACGGATCCGGCGTGACGTAGTCGGTAATGTTCAGCACGCCGCTGTCCACCGCCGAGACCAGCACGTTCACTTTCTGCGGCACCGCGCCCTCTTTCACGCTGGCTTTCACCTTCACAGAGAGCGTCTGGTTTGGACGCATTTTCTGCGGGTTATCCAGTGCAATATTCAGGCGGCGATTTTCGTCGCCCATCGGCAGATGCAGCAGGCCGACCGCGCGTTTCGGCGTGGCGGATTTGGATTTATCACCAGGGCGTACCACCAGCGTGCTGAGATAAAGATCGTGACGTTTCCAGGCTTTGTCGACCGGGATAGCGAGATCCAGCCCGTTTGCCGGGACGTCGATCTCTTTCCACCACAGCGGCCCTTCGCTGGATTCGATCATGGCATAGCCCTTGCCGGCGGCTGGTGCAGCAATGTGCAGGTTGATAGTATCGCCAGGCTGATAACCCGGTTTATCCAGTTTCAGGGTGACGCGGTCAGGGCGCGCAGCCCCGGTGCCGTCGCTATTATCCTGCCAGCTGTAGCCCGCCCAGAAGCGCACGCTGCTGACCATGTCGTCCGGTGCTTTAACCTCCAGACGATAGGAGCCCCACTCAACCGGGAAAGTGACTTTGCCGGTTTCATCAGCCTTGAGAGTCAACTCCTGCTCGCCTTCGATCAGATCTTTTTGATCAAACTGCGACTGCCAGCCCTCGCTTTCGGACCAGTTCCAGTAATAGTCCCGACGCTCGCGGATCAGTCGCACCTGTAACCCGGAAACCGCCTTTTTCGCCCCGCTGGCATCGGCATAGACGATATCGAAACTGGCGTTGCCATTCTCATCGACAATCGGCTGGTTGACGGTGGTATCGGTGCGGTAGTCATAAACCGCCTTGCTGGCGAACTGAGGACGGATGCCCGGCAATTCCGCTGCAGGCCAGATAGCCTGCTCAGCACGACGCGTCACCGGACGACCGCCAGACTCCAGCAGGCTGGCCTGCAGGATCAGCTGTAAAGGAGAGTGCACCTCTTTCCACTGGCTCTCCGTAGAGACCTCTCCACGCCCCTGTTCATCCAGCGTAAGCTGAACTTCATCCAGACTGCGGCTCAGGTTTTCCTCGGCGATATCACCAAACTGGAAGCCCGGCAGTGCCGGAACCGCGTCGCGCAGTGGACGCAGGAAAAGTTGTCCCTGCAGAGCGTTACCGTTGGCCGGGGCACCATAGAGGTAATAGCCCACCACAGTAAAGTCGACGTTATCCTGCGGTGAAACCGGCGCTTTTTGCCCCGTCAGGTTAAGTGCCATCCGCTCAGGCATAAAATCTTCGACATGGAAGTCCCACAGACGCTGCAGGTTATCGCCCGTATTGGCGCGGATATGCCACATGCCGGTCTGCGCCCCGCTGTCCAGTGGATAGTTAAACCGATAGAGACCGTTCTCTGGCTTGACGACAATCGTGCGCGCTACCTGTCCGTCCGGACGCAGCACGTCAAGCTTCACCGGCTGATCGGGCAGTGGCTTACCGTCGCTGTCGCGCAGCAGACCGTTCAGGATCACCGTTTCGCCCGGACGGTAGAGATCGCGCGGGCCAAACATAAAGAATTGCTTGCTGTAGCCAGGGCTCCCAGCGATGTCGAACTCCGCCAGGTCAAGGGCCGGTAGCTTGAGGTCAAGCAGCGTGGTCTGACCGTCTTTGCTGGCCAGGATCAGCGCGGCTTCTTTGTCGGTCTCAAGCTTTGCGTGACCGTCACCGTCGCTGTTCGCTTCGGCGAGCGTCTGCCCTTTATCGTTCAACAGGGTCACGGTCACGCCGGACTGCGCCGCGCCGTTCTCCAGGCTCTGGGTAAAGATATCCAGACGGTTATGATAACGGTGAGCGGACAGGCCAATATCGCTTAAGGTAAAGAGCGTCGCGGCGTTGCTGTAGTTGTAATGCCCGGCCTGGTTCATGACCGCGATATACACGCCAGACTGCTGGAGCGGTTTAATATCCTTCAGCGGCAGCAGCAATTTTTCACGCGTATTGCGCGCCGGATTAAGATCGAAGCGACCGGTGTACACCAGCTCCGCCATCTTCAGCAGGTTGTCGGATTCCCAGTTGGTCAGCGCGTTGCGGTATTCCCACTGGCTGACAAAGGAGGCCAGCGATTCAGGCTTCACGCGATAGAAATTGACGTCCACGTTGTTAACGTTTAGCGCCATCACCGGCAGACCTTCAACCACTTTGCCCGGCAGCAGCGAGCCGCGGCTGGCAAAGCCGACGGTAGGCTCGACGTCCCGGGTGGTCAGGGCTTTTTCATAATCAATGCCAAACGTCGCCTTATTCAGCCCCTGCAGGCCACGTTCAACGGTGACGACCAGGTTGCGGTTGGGCTCCAGATGGCGCAGACGAAGCTCTTTCAGGTTAGGCGCAAGTTCCCACGCCCCGTCAACTTTGCCGCTTTTCTTGTCCACGACATGCACCGTTTTCGCGAAATCCTGATCGGGATTCAGCGGAACCGAGAATGTCAGCACCAGCGTGGCCGCGCCGTCCAGCTGCACTTCTGAGGCATCCAGCAGGGTTAACGCTTTGCCCTGACTCTGCGCCGCCAGTTTTGCCAGCTTGTCAGCGTCGGGCTTTTCCGCAGCTTTCGGTGTTGATGGGGTGGAAGCGGCGGGAGCCGCAGATTGAGTGTTATCGTCGCTGTTATCACAGCCGACAAGCGTAAATGTGGTAAGCAGCGCGAGAGAGATCGCGGCTAAGCGAAACGGTTTCATCCTTTGTCCCTGGCCCACGGGGCCCGTTGGTCGTCGTCCGGATAAGTATTATCCGCAAGTTTCATTAATTCAAAAAGTCCAATTTTAGAATCTGGAAAGCGCCTCGCAGAGTGAGTCAAACCGGCAACCCGCTGGTGCTACGCCGATCACAGCGTGAAACGTTACATGTAACGTTTCACGTCATTTGTTTTTAAAACAACAAGATAGCTGGATAAGCTCGCCGGGAGCCTGCTAGTTTTAAGCTCAAGACGCACCCCGAGTGCGCGGTTCAATAAGAGAGAAAGCCATGAAACGAGCCGTGAACGCCCTACAAAATTTTGGAAAATCATTGTACGGACCGGTACTTATCTTACCGATCGTCGGTCTGTTTATCGCCTTTGGTAACGTGCTGGGTAACGGTAATCTCGCGGAGTATCTGCCGTTTCTTGGTCATCCTTTTATTCAGCATCTTGGTCAGCTTATCGCGAAATCGGCCGTGTCGGTGCTGGTCAACCTGGCGCTGGTGTTTGCCGTCGGTATCCCGATTGGCCTCGCGACGCGCGATAAAGGCTATGCCGCGCTGATTGGCCTGGTGACCTTTGTGGTGTTTATCAACGCCATGAACGTCACGCTGCAGCTGCAGGGCGAGCTGGCACCAGCAGCCCAGATGAAAGCGGCCGGGCAAACCATGGTACTGGGCGTGCAGGTGCTGGAGATGGGGGTTTTTGCCGGGATCCTGACCGGTGCGCTTTCCGGCTATCTGTACAACAAATACTCCGGCGTACAGTTTAACGGCGCGATGGCAATCTACTCCGGCCACTGCTTTGTTGCTATTGTGATGCTCCCGGTCGCCATGCTGCTCGGCGTGGTAATGAGTGAAGTGTGGCCGTTTGCCCAGCACGGGATTAGCGCGATGGCGCTGGCCATCAAGGGCTCCGGACCTTTGGGCGTCGCCATCTACGGGTTCCTGGAACGTATTCTTGTGCCTACCGGCCTTCATCATCTGGTCTATACCCCGTTCCTGTATACCGAGCTGGGCGGCACGCAGGAGGTGTGCGGCACGGTTTACCAGGGCGCGCGCAATATCTACTTCGCCGAGATGGCCTGCCCGGAGGTGAAACAGCTCAGCAGCACCGTGGTGTGGGACGCCCGCGGCATCAGCAAGATGTTCGGCCTGCCTGCGGCGGCGCTGGCGATGTACATGACCGCAAAGCCGGAGCGTAAAGCCATTGCGAAAGCCATTCTGATCCCGGCAGCGCTCACCTCTCTGCTGGTCGGCGTTACCGAACCCATTGAGTTCTCCTTCCTGTTTGTCGCCCCGCTGCTGTTCGTGGTGCACGCCGTCCTGACCGGCATCGGCATGATGCTGTTCTCGCTGCTGGGCGTTCACGCCATCGGCGCTAACGGGATCATTGATTTCATCCTCTACAACCTGCCGCTGGGCACGGAGAAATCCAACTGGCCGATGTACCTCCTGGTCGGGCTGATCATGTTCATCCTCTACTTCGTGGTGTTCCGCTTCCTGATCCTGCGCTTCGACATGAAGACGCCGGGCCGTGAGGATGACGATAAGGAGACGCGCCTCTACAGCAAGCAGGAGTACCAGGCGAAGGGTAACAACGACGGGCTGGGCGAATCCATCGTGGTGGGTCTCGGCGGTCGGGAAAATATTGACGTGGTGGATAACTGCTATACCCGCTTACGCGTCACGGTGAAGGACGTCAACCTCATCGACGAGCCGCGCCTGAAGGCGACCGGCGCGAAAGGGATTATCAAACAAGGTAACAACGTTCAGGTGGTCTACGGGCTGCATGTCAAAAAAATGCGAGAAGCCGTTGAGACGTTTCTCTGAAAGGAGCTAAAGATGTTTACACCCCCATTCATTCTGTCGATTGCCGGCGGCGGCAGCACCTACACGCCGGGTATTGTGAAAAGCCTGATGGTGCGCCTGCAGGATTTCCCGCTGGCTGAAATCCGCCTCTACGACATCGACGAGACGCGTCAGAACACCATTGCACCGGTTGTCGAGAAGGTCATTCGTGACCACAGCCAGAACATTAAATTCACCGTCACCGGTGACCCGGAAGTGGCCTTCAGCGGCGCGCATTTTATCTTCGCCCAGATGCGCGTCGGACAGTACAAGATGCGCGAGCAGGACGAGAAGATCCCGCTGCGCCACGGCGTGGTTGGCCAGGAAACCTGCGGGCCCGGCGGGCTGGCGTATGGTCTGCGTACCATTCTGCCGATGGTAGAGCTTATCGATCGGGTGGAACGCTACGCGCATGAGAAGGCGTGGATCGTGAACTACTCCAACCCGGCGGCGATCGTCGCGGAAGGGGTGCGACGCCTGCGCCCGAACGCACGCGTGCTGAACATTTGCGATATGCCGGTGGCGGCGATGCGTAACATGGGGGCGATTCTGGGTGTCGATCGCCGCAAGCTGGAAGTCGACTACTTTGGTCTGAACCACTTCGGCTGGTTTACCCGCGTGCGGGTGGACGGTGAGGATAAGCTGCCGGAGCTGCGTAAGCATATCGCAAAGTTTGGCCTGCTGACGGAAGATGCAGCCAAAACCGACCCGCAGCATTCGGATCCGTCATGGGTGAAAACCTGGCGCAATATAAAGCCGATCATGGATAACTTCCCGGAGTACCTGCCGAACCCGTATCTGCAGTATTACCTGATGCCGAACCAGATTGTGGCGCATCAGAACCCGGACTATACCCGCGCCAATGAAGTGATGGACGGGCGCGAGAAAAAGCTGTTCGCTGCCGCCGAAGAGTACAAGCGCACCGGGATCCTGCCGGATGCCTTCCACGTGGGCGTCCACGGTGAATTCATCGTCGACGTCGCCTGCTCGCTGGCCTTTAACCTGCGGAGCCGCCATCTGGTGATGGTGGAAAACCGCGGCGCGATTACCAACCTGCCTTACGATGCCGTGGTGGAAGTGCCTGCTTATATCACCTCCGAAGGGCCAGAGCCGGTCCGCATCGGCCAGGTGCCGCTGTTCCATCAGACCCTTTTGCAGCAGCAGCTCGCCTCTGAACAGCTGCTGGTGGAAGCGACGATTGAAGGGAGTTATGAGAAAGCCCTTCAGGCCTTCACTCTCAACCGCACCGTGCCGACCATGGAACACGCGAAGGCGATACTGGATGAGATGATCGAGGCTAACCGCGACTACTGGCCAGCGCTGCAAAAAGCCTGGCAGGACGGCGAACCGGTGAAAAAATAGGGGCTTGCTCGCGAGTTGAACGTGGTTTGCTTGTCGGTGTCAGAAAAAACACCGACAATCCTTTTTTACGGAAAAGAATGGAGGCAACCCATGTCCACCTCATATTTTGTCGCTGCCGACTGGCTGATTGAGCACGGCGACGATCCGGAAGTGCAGATTATTGACGCGCGTATGGCCCCTCCGGGACAAGAGCATCGTGACGTGCCCGGTGAATACCGCGCCGGACATCTGCCAGGCGCGGTGTTTTTTGATATTGAAGCCCTCTCCGATCACACATCTCCCCTGCCGCACATGCTGCCGCGTCCGGAAGCGTTTTCCGTGGCGATGCGCGAGCTGGGCGTCAGCAAAGACAAACACCTCGTTGTTTATGATGAAGGTAACCTCTTCTCAGCCCCGCGCGCGTGGTGGATGCTGAAAAACTTCGGCGTGGAAAAAGTCTCGATTCTGGCAGGCGGCCTCGCGGGCTGGAAGCGTGACGAACTGCCGCTTCAGCAGGGCGACGTGACGCTGCCGGAAGGCGAATTCGATGCCACGTTCGACGCGCACGTAGTGAAACGCCTGACCGACGTGCTGGTTGTAAGCCACGAAAAAACGGCCCAAATCGTTGATGCCCGCCCTGCGCCACGCTTCAATGCCGAGGCGGATGAACCGCGTCCGGGACTTAGGCGCGGACATATTCCGGGCGCGCTGAACGTGCCATGGGGCGATCTGGTGTTTGAGGGCGAGCTGAAAACCACCGACGAGTTGCGGGCCATCTTTGCGCGTCAGGGCGTGGATTTACACCGTCCGGTTATCGCCAGCTGCGGTTCCGGCGTCACGGCCTGCGTGGTCATTCTGGCGCTCGCCACGCTCGGCGTTAACGACGTCACGCTCTACGACGGCGCCTGGAGCGAATGGGGTGCGCGTGACGACCTGCCGGTTGAACCGGCAAAATAATGGATAACCGCCTGGCCACGCTGTTAACGCGCGGGGAATCGCTCACCCGTGCGGAGTATCGGGTCCTCGCCCACCTGACAGAACACCCGCTGCTGGTGGGCAAGATTACGGTTCGCGAGCTGGCGCAGGCGACGTTCGTCTCTACAGCCACCATTATGCGGCTGTGTCAGAAGCTGGGGTTCAGCGGATATAGCGAGTTTATCTGGCACTGCAAACAGCTGCTCTCCGACACCCCGCACATTGCCGCTCAGGGGCAATCGCACCCTGAACTACCTGCGCTTTTTAATCAGTTTATCGCCAACTATCAGCACACCTTTCAGTGGGTGACGCACGATAAGCGCCAGCAGTTTGCCGACCTGCTGCGCCAGAAAGAGAGCTTCTTTCTCTACGGCGCCGGGTTTTCCTATCTGTTTGCGGAGTACCTGACCAAGAAATTGCAGGTGCTGGGCAAAACAGCGTTTATCTCCGGCCCGGGCGACAGCCGGAACATTTTTCTCAGCAATGCCGCCCGCTATGAGGTGTTTATTGCCGTCTCGCGCAGCGGCGAAACGGAACAGGTGCTGGATAAAGCGCGGATCGCCAAAAACGTCGGTATGACGATCGTCGCGTTTACCCGCGCCTCGGCCAATACGCTGGCGGGGATGGCGGATGTGCACTTTGCCCTCTATGACGAGGCGGTACATTTCGCCGCCGAAGCCGCAGGCGTGACGTCGTTTGAGTCGAATCTGGTACTGCTGATGGATTTACTGCTGCTGGAAGCAACGGGGTGATGGTTCACCCCGCTGTCATCAGATAATGCGGTTGGTTTTGAGATCGCGCAGGAAGCCGCCCCAGCGACGTTCGTAGAACGGCGTGATGTGCTCGGTAATAAAGTGGCTAATGCCCTTCTCACCGTTCTTCACCTGGCAGATATCAATCGGTTCATCCCCCGGCAGCGTGTCGGTGGCCACGCTTCCCGCCGCCTGAACGATCTCGTCGAAATCGCCATCAGCTTCAATACCGATCAGCAGCACCGGCTTTTCGTCTGCACGCTCTTTGATCGAGCAAAGGAAAGCGCGTCGTACCGGCTTCAGGGTTTTGAACAGCGTGGTCAGGGAATCGATCATCTGCGCGGGCGGCTCGGCCACTTCAGACAGCAGCAGCGTTTCGCCCCCTTCCAGCACTTCCTGGGTGCTGAGCGGGTTACCCTCTTCACCGATCAGGTGACTAATTTCACGCGGGGTGAACTCTTTTCCGGTCGGCAGCTTCGCGTTGAGGAACAGCGTCTGGCCCAGGGTCATTTCAAACAGGGTGCGCACCGGCATCACCACGAATGCCTGTTCGTCCTCTACCGCTTTCTGCAGCGCTTCCAGCGAGGTAAAGAACGGGATTACCGAAGAGCCGTCATCTTTCTCCCAGTGCAGAAGATCCAGCGCGCTGTCTTCCACAACCTGCTCCCCTTCCGCGGCCGTGCCTGGCACCCAGACGGTGGATTCCAGCAGCGTGCGGAAGAATGCCGGACGGTGGGCGGGTTCGGTCGCCGCCTGCTCCAGCAGGGTTTCTAATTCGTTTTTGGTTTCGGACATAACAATTCCAGATGTCGAATTTCCCCCTCACCCTAACCCTCTCCCCAAGGGGAGAGGGAATTTGAACACCCTCTCCCCTTGGGGAGAGGGCTGGGGTGAGGGGCAACAATTACTCAGCCGTCAGCAGATTCGCCACGGTACGCACGCCGAGACCGGTCGCGCCTGCGGACCACTGCTCAACCGCCGCTTTACGGTACGTCGCGGAGCAGTCGATGTGCAGCCAGCCTTCGCGGTAGTTCTCAACGAAGTGAGACAGGAAACCGGCTGCGGTGCTTGCCCCTGCCGGGTACGCCGCGCTTGCGGTGTTGTTCAGTTCGGCAAAGTTAGACGGCAGTTGACTACGGTGGAACTCGGCCAGCGGCAGGCGCCAGAACGGCTCGTTCTCTGCCGCCGCACTTGCCAGCAGGCGGGCAGCCAGCTTGTCGTCGAAGCTGAACAGCGCATGGTAGTCGTTACCCAGGGCGGTTTTCGCCGCACCGGTCAGGGTCGCCATGTCGATAATCAGCTCTGGCTTCTGGGCAGAGGCATCGATCAGACCATCGGCCAGCACCAGACGGCCTTCCGCATCGGTATTCATCACCTCAACATTTTTGCCATTGCGGTAATGAATGATGTCGCCCAGCTTGAAGGCGTTACCGCTCACCATGTTGTCGGCGCAGCACAGGTACAGCTTCACGCGTTTTTTCAGGCCACGGGTAATCGCAAACGCCAGCGCGCCGGTAATGGTCGCCGCGCCGCCCATGTCGGACTTCATGGAGTCCATGAACGCGCTCTGCTTCAGGCTGTAGCCGCCGGTATCGAAGGTGATGCCTTTCCCGACCAGACAGGCAAAGACCGGCGCGTCTTTATCGCCGGTTGGGTTGTAGTCCAGCGCCAGCAGCACCGGAGGACGCTCAGAACCACGGCCCACGGTGTGGATCCCCATATAGTTCTGCTCGCGCAGATCTTCACCTTTGGTGATGCGGTAAGACATTTTATCGCCGGCCACGCCGCACAGCAGGTCAACGGCGCGCTGCGCCAGCTGTTCCGGTCCCAGCTCTTCCGCCGGTGCGTTAATGGTGTCGCGCACCCAGTCGATGATGTTCAGGCGGCTTTCCAGCTCTTTTTGACCGGCTTCGTCAAGGTTGGCCCACTCAATTTTGCGGGTGCCTTTCGGTCCTTTATAGCCAGCCCAGAACGCCCAGCTGCGGTCGGTGTCCCAGCCCTCGCCTGCCAGAGAGACATGCTTAATGCCCAGGCCGTCAATTTTACGCGCGGCGCGCTGGATCAGGCCCAAATCATCGTTGCCCGTCAGGTGCAGGGTAATACCGTCGTTGTTGATACTGTAGGTGGCTTTCTCGCCCCAGCGCGCGTCGGCAGGCTGATTCGAGAGCGTAATCTTCATCGCTTCGGTCATTTTATTTTTCCTTATTAGCAACTAGCAAACGGGCCGCCTGAAGGCAGCCCGTTATGTTATTTATTCTGCTTCATCTAACCAGACTAACAGAATCGCCTCCAGAATTTTTTCATTGGATGCGTTGGGATCGTCGTCGAAATCCTCTAAATCGCAGATCCACTGATGCATGTCGGTGAATCGTACGGTCTTCGGATCGAGATCCGGGTTCGCGTCGTAGAGCGCTTCGCCGATTTCGCGGCTGTCTGTCCACTTCAGTCCCATATTAATGCTCGCGTGCGTGGTTGATGGTATAGCGTGGGAATTCCACGACCAGATCTTCATCGGTCACCGCGGCCTGGCAGCTTAAGCGGCTGTCGGGCTCCAGACCCCATGCTTTATCCAGCATATCGTCTTCGTCTTCGGTGCTCTCGGCGAGAGAGTCAAAACCTTCACGCACGATGCAGTGGCACGTCGTGCAGGCACAGGATTTCTCGCAGGCGTGTTCCACTTCGATACCTGCACGCAGGGCAACATCGAGAATGGTTTCACCGGTCTTCGCTTCCAGAACAGCGCCATCCGGACAGAGGTCCGCATGAGGCAAAATAACAATCTTTGGCATATTAAACCTCGTCCACGGACTGGCCTTTCAGCGCGACGCGGACAGATTTGTCCATGCGGCGAGCAGCAAAGTCCTGGGTTTGTTTATCAACGTTTTTAATGGCTTCTTCTATTGCATCAGCGTCATTGCCCTGGGCGACCATGCTTAAGTGCGCGGCAGCCTCGTCAATCACCTGACGCTCAGCGGCGCTTAACAGCGCGGCATCGGCAGCGAGCGCGCCGTTCAGGCTTTCCAGCACGCGTGCGGCTTCCACTTTCTGTTCCGCCAGCATACGCGCCTTCACATCCTGCTCGGCGTAACTCATTGAGTCCTGAATCATGGAGGCGATTTCGCCATCGGTCAGGCCGTAGGACGGCTTCACCTGAATGGACGATTCCACGCCGGTGGATTTCTCCATCGCCGTGACGCTCAGCAGACCGTCCGCATCCACCTGGAAGGTGACGCGAATATGCGCCCCGCCCGCCGGCAGCGCCGGAATGCCCCGCAGCGCAAAGCGCGCCAGAGAGCGGCAGTCCTGTACCAGCTCACGCTCGCCCTGCATCACGTGGATGGACATCGCGGTCTGGCCGTCCTTAAAGGTGGTGAACTCCTGCGCGCGCGCCACCGGAATGGTGGTGTTACGCGGAATGACTTTCTCCACCAGGCCGCCCATGGTTTCTAGCCCCAGCGACAGCGGGATGACGTCCAGCAGCAGCATTTCGCTGTCCGGCTTGTTGCCGACCAGTATATCGGCCTGAATCGCGGCGCCCACAGCGACCACTTTGTCCGGGTCGATGGCGGTCAGCGGCGTGCGGCCAAAGAACTCACCTACACGTTCACGCACCAGCGGCACACGGGTGGAGCCGCCCACCATGACCACTTCCAGCACCTCGTCAGCCTCAACGCCGGCATCTTTCAGCGCGCGACGACAGGCCAGCAGGGTACGCTTAACCAGCGGAGCGATCAGATCGTTGAACTGGTCGCGGGTGATTTCACCCTGCCAGCCCGCCACGTTCACGCTGGCTGACGGCGCATCGCTCAGGGCGATTTTGGCGTCAATGGCCGCATCCAGCAGTTCACGCTGTACGCGGGCATCGCTGCGATCGGCAATACCCGCCTGCTCGCGGATGTAATCCGCCAGCAGATGGTCGAAGTCATCGCCGCCCAGCGCGGAATCCCCGCCGGTGGCCAGCACTTCAAACACCCCGCGGCTTAAGCGCAGGATGGAGATGTCAAAGGTGCCGCCGCCGAGATCGTAGACCGCAATAACCCCTTCCTGACCGGAGTCGAGGCCGTAGGCAATCGCCGCGGCCGTCGGTTCGTTCAGCAGGCGCAGCACGTGCAGGCCCGCCAGACGCGCGGCGTCTTTGGTGCCCTGACGCTGTGCGTCGTCAAAATAGGCCGGAACGGTAATCACCACGCCGTCCAGATCGCCGCCAAGGGTCGCCGTCGCGCGCGCCGCCAGCGCTTTGAGGATATCTGCAGAAACACGGATCGGGTTCAGCAGACCGGCCGCGGTGGCAATCATCGGCAGGCCGTTTTCACTTGCCTGCAGCTGATACGGGAGATGCGGATAGCGGGTCTGGATATCGGCCAGCGAGCGGCCCATCATGCGCTTTACTGAGCTGATGGTGTTGGCCGGATCGCGCGCCGCGTTGGCGCGAGCGTCATAGCCGACCGCGTGACCCTGCGGCTGGTAGTGGACCACGGAAGGCAGCAGATGGCGGCCCTGCTCGTCAGCCAGCGTTTCCGCCTGGCCGCTACGCACGGTCGCCACAAGGGAATTGGTGGTGCCCAGGTCAATACCGACCGCCAGACGACGCTGGTGCGGTGCGGCACTTAAGCCAGGCTCACTAATTTGTAATAAGGCCATAATTGCTTCCGAAATTAAAAATCGAGCAGCTTTTCTTCGAGTTGTTCAGCACTGCTTCGCAGTTTATCGAGAAAACGGAGTTTGCGCACAGTATCTGCCGCCACGTCCCAGGTCTCGTTGTTCAGTTGCTCCACCATCTGCTGATGGCGGATATCGAACATGCCCTTCACGCGCGTGATGAAACGTTCCAGACGCGCTTCGTCTTTGGCCTGTTCAATCTCATCAAGCTCTTCGCGAAGCTCCAGCTGCTCCATCAGAAACGCCGTGTCGCGCACGGTGTGCTGCTCGCTCGCGAGATCAAACCCGTGGAGCGAAAGCAGATATTCTGCACGCGCCAGCGGATGGCGCAGCGTCTGCCAGGCCTGGTTGATGGTCGCAGATTGCGATACCGCAGCCAGCTGCTCCGCCTGCGTACCACTGGCGAATTTGTCCGGATGATACTGACGCTGCAGGTCCTGAAAACGGGTAGTCAGCGCCTGGAGATCAATCGGGTATTGAGCGGGTAGTCCGAAGAGAGTGAAGTAATCCATAACAATCTCAGGGGTAGCCTGTTAGAACAAACCCCACGCGTGGCGGGTAACGCCACGGTGGGGTTTCGGATAACGCGCGATTAAACGTGGAAGCTTTCGCCGCAACCACACTCGTCTTTGACGTTCGGGTTCGTGAATTTGAACCCTTCGTTCAGGCCTTCTTTTACAAAGTCCAGCTGAGTGCCGTTGAGGAATTGCAGGCTTTTGCCATCGACCACCACCTTCACGCCCTTGTCTTCAAACACGGTGTCATCAGACGCCGGCTCGTCAACAAACTCCAGTACGTAAGCCATACCAGAACAGCCGGAGGTACGTACGCCCAGTCGCAGGCCAAAGCCTTTACCACGGTTCGCCAGAAAAGAGCTTACTCGCGCGGCAGCGCTGTCGCTAAGGGTAATCGACATACTCAAACCTCAATTATTTTGCTTCACGTTTGCTTTTGTAATCCGCAATGGCGGCTTTGATCGCGTCTTCTGCCAGAATGGAACAGTGAATTTTCACCGGCGGCAGTTCGAGCTCTTCAGCAATGTCCGTGTTCTTGATTGCCTGTGCTTCGTCCAGAGACTTGCCCTTCACCCATTCGGTCACCAGGGAGCTGGACGCAATAGCAGAACCGCAGCCGTAGGTCTTGAAGCGCGCGTCTTCAATGATACCTTCATTGTTGACTTTAATCTGCAACTTCATCACGTCGCCACACGCGGGTGCACCGACCATGCCGCTACCGACAGATTCATCGCTGTTGTCAAAAGAGCCAACGTTGCGCGGGTTTTCGTAATGATCGATGACTTTTTCGCTGTATGCCATGATTGAATTCTCCTTATGTACCGATTAGTGATGTGACCATTCAATGCTGTTCAGATCCACGCCCTGCTTAAACATTTCCCACAGTGGAGAAAGGTCGCGCAGACGGCCGATGGAATTGCGAACCAGCTTGATGGTGTAGTCAATCTCTTCTTCGGTAGTGAAACGACCTAAAGAGAAACGGATAGAGCTGTGTGCCAGCTCGTCAGTCATACCCAGCGCGCGCAGCACGTAGGATGGCTCCAGGCTTGCAGACGTACAGGCAGAACCGGAAGAAACCGCCAGGTCTTTCAGGGCCATGATCAGCGATTCGCCTTCAACGTAGTTAAAGCTCACGTTGAGGATGTTCGGTGCACCCTGCTCGAGATCGCCGTTCAGATACACTTCTTCCATATCTTTCACGCCGTCCCACAGACGGTTACGCAGCGTACGCAGGCGTGCCATCTCGGTTTCCATCTCTTCTTTCGCAATGCGGTACGCTTCGCCCATGCCCACGATCTGGTGAACAGGCAGGGTACCGGAACGCATGCCGCGCTCGTGACCGCCGCCGTGCATCTGTGCTTCGATGCGAATACGTGGCTTACGACGAACGTACAGTGCGCCAATGCCTTTCGGGCCATAGATTTTGTGGCCGGAGAAGGACATCAGGTCCACTTTCAGCTGGCTCAGGTCGATAGGCAGTTTGCCCACGCTCTGGGTCGCGTCTACGTGGTAGATGATACCGCGCGCGCGGCACATTTCACCGATGGTTGCGATGTCCTGTACCACGCCGATTTCGTTGTTGACGTGCATGATGGAAACCAGAATGGTGTCATCACGCATGGCCGCTTCGAGCTCTTTCAGGTCAATAATGCCGTTGCTCTGTGGCGCCAGGTAAGTGACTTCAAACCCTTCACGCTCGAGCTGACGGCAGGTGTCCAGCACGGCTTTGTGTTCGGTTTTGCTGGTGATGATGTGCTTGCCTTTTTTCTGATAAAAGTTGGCTGCACCTTTGATCGCCAGGTTATCGGATTCGGTCGCACCGGAGGTGAAAACAATCTCACGCGGGTCGGCACCCACCAGGTCAGCAATCTGATTACGGGCGATATCAACCGCCTCTTCAGCATGCCAGCCAAAACGGTGTGAACGGGAAGCTGGGTTACCAAAGTTTCCGTCCAGGGTCAGACACTGCATCATTTTCTCGGCAACACGCGGGTCCACCGGCGTGGTTGCGGAGTAGTCGAGATAAATCGGTAATTTCATTGCTCTATAAACTCCGTACATCGCTTCAATGCAAGGAATCAGGCAACCGGCTGGATGTACGACCGAGTACACGGGGCATGTTTTTGCCCCGGCCTGATTCTGAAATACTTATCGTTTTATTACGCGCGTAATTTGACGTCGATAGCGTCCTGCGCGCGAGTGCTGCGTTGGGAATCATGGCTATGCTGACGACCGGAAACGTCCAGAACTTCCTGGTTATTCACCAGTTCACCGAGAGTGATGTTGTTCAGGAAGCCGGTCAGACGGTCGCTCAGATCGCGCCACAGCGCGTGGGTCAGGCACTTATCGCCACCCTGGCAGCCGCCTTTACCCTGGCAACGGGTCGCGTCAACGGATTCGTCTACGGCGCTAATCACTTCGCCGACTGCAATACTGCCCGCGTCTTTACCGAGCAGATAACCGCCGCCCGGACCACGAACGCTGGAAACCAGTCCATTTTTACGCAGTCTGGAGAACAGCTGTTCAAGATAAGAGAGGGAGATCCCTTGTCGTTCAGAAATATCAGCCAACGGAACCGGGCCCGCTTCGGAGTTGAGCGCAACGTCCAGCATCGCGGTTACGGCATAACGCCCTTTAGATGTCAGTCTCATGTCTTACTTAACCTCAAACTCGCCCCTGCCCGGGGTTTTTTATAGTAAAATGGGGTATTGCATAGCAGGGCCAAGTCTGACATTCCTGACTAAAATGGTCAACTATTTACTTGACTGTTTTAGTCAGGTATTTAACCTTCTGTGCCTTCATAATATAGGTGCGGCCTGATGCCCTCACCCCAGCCCTCTCCCACGGGGAGAGGGGGAAATCGGCACTACTCTTTATTCTTCTGCTCAATCGACGCCAGAATGCCGCGCAGGATGTTCAGCTCCTGGCTTTCCGGACGGGCGCGGGTAAACAGACGACGCAGTTTGTTCATCACCTGCCCCGGGTGGCCTTCACGGATAAATCCGGTAGAGAGCAGGGTCTGCTCCAGATGCCCATAGAAGCGCTCCAGATCGTCCACCAGCGGATAGGCCGTCTCTTCCTTCGGTTCTGCCGCGCTCTCCTGCGTCGCCAGCCAGGCCATACGCACTTCGTAAGCAATAACCTGCACCGCCATCGCCAGGTTCAACGAGCTGTATTCCGGGTTCGCCGCAATGGCGACGTGATAGTGACATTTCTGCAGTTCGTCGTTGGTCAGGCCAACGCGCTCGCGGCCAAACACCAACGCAACCGGCGCCTGTTCCGCTTCCGAGACACTTTTCAGGCCGCATTCGCGCGGATCGAGCATGGGCCACGGCAGCGTACGTGAACGCGCGCTCGTCCCCACCACCAGGCTGCAACCGGCCAGGGCTTCATCGAGCGTGTCCACGATCTGTGCATTGCCGATCACATCGCTGGCACCGGCCGCCAGAGCAATCGCCTGCGAGTCAGGTTTCACCAGCGGGTTCACCAGCCAGAGATTGGTTAAGCCCATGGTTTTCATAGCGCGGGCAACGGAGCCCATGTTGCCGGTGTGCGATGTTTCGACCAGCACGATTCGAATGTTTTGCAGCATAATTTTTAATGTCTGAATTCAGTGTCTGAAGAATATTCGGGCATATTATCATAAACGGGAGACATAATCCGATCCCGCTGCTATACTCTGCGCCGATTTTCCTGTTCTTTAACATCCAGTGAGAGAGACCGATGCATCCGATGCTGACCATCGCCGTGCGCGCAGCGCGCAAGGCGGGTAATGTAATTGCCAAACACTACGAAACGCCAGACTCCGTAGAAACCAGCCAGAAAGGCAGCAATGATTTCGTGACTAACGTCGATAAAGCCGCAGAAGCGATTATTATCGAAACGATCCGCAAATCTTACCCACAGCACACCATCATCACCGAAGAAAGCGGTGAACATGAAGGTACCGATCAGGATGTTCAATGGGTTATCGATCCACTGGATGGCACCACCAACTTCGTTAAACGCCTGCCACACTTCTCTGTGTCTATCGCCGTACGCATTAAAGGCCGTACTGAAGTCGCCGTTGTTTACGATCCAATGCGTAACGAACTGTTCACCGCGACCCGCGGTCAGGGCGCACAGCTGAACGGCTACCGTCTGCGCTGCAGCAATGCCCGCGATCTGGATGGCACCATCCTGGCGACCGGTTTCCCGTTCAAGGCGAAACAGCACGCGACCACCTATATGAATATCCTCGGCAAACTGTTCACCGAATGCGCGGACTTCCGTCGCACTGGTTCTGCCGCGCTGGATCTGGCCTATGTGGCAACCGGTCGCGTTGACGGTTACTTCGAACTCTCACTGAAGCCATGGGATTTTGCAGCGGGCGAGCTGATCGCACGTGAAGCTGGCGCGATCGTGTGTGATTTCACCGGCGGCCATAACTATATGTCTACCGGCAACATCGTTGCAGGTAACCCACGCGTTGTTAAAGCCATGCTGGCAAACATGCGTGATGAGCTGAGCGATGCGCTGAAGCGTTAATGCCGAAAATGCCCTCTCCCCGTGGGAGAGGGCATCAGGCCGCCCCCTTTTAAAAAGGCCGCAATCCCCTTCCTACCGGCACGGCGCTCATCCACATCGTCACCGCCGCCGCCAGCAGAATCACGCCTCCCGCCAGCGCAAGCGTTGTCCACCCTATCTGTCGCCACAGCACCGGCGTTTTACTGCCGCTGAGTTTTAACGCCAGCTGACGGAAGCTGTGAACCAGCAGAGCCAGCGACGAAATCGTCAATGACGTCCCGGCCGCCATGGCCAGCGCAGACAACATGCCCCAGCCGAACACGCCAATCACTTTACTGAACAGCAACACCATGATGGCTCCCGAACACGGGCGCATGCCCATCGAGAGCACAATCATCAACCGCGCGCGCCAGTCGTCGCCGCACTGCAGCTGTTCCTGCGTGGGCAGATGCTGATGACCGCAGCCGCAGTGGGCATCATGAACATGATGCGGGGTAAAGGATTTGAATGTCGGCTTTTTCAGCAGCGCGCGCAGTTTTTTTAACGCCCGCCAGCAGAGGATCAGCCCCAGCACGCCCACCAGCGCATAGCTCCCCTTCTCCAGCCAGAAACTGCTCATGTGCAGCTGGCGCGCGGGAAGCTGCAATAGCGAAAGAACCACCACCACCAGCCCGATAGCCACGCCTCCCTGCAACAGCGAAGAGGCCAGCGTCAGACCGATGCTCGATTTAAGCTTCGACGGATGGGTGGCAAGCCAGGTGGTGATGACGATTTTGCCATGCCCCGGCCCCAGCGCGTGCAGAACGCCATAGAGAAAACTGAACGCCAGCAGGGATCCGCCCGCTTTCGTTGGATTTTCTGCCACCGCTTTCAGTAACCCGCTCATCTGCTGGTTAACCTCACGCTGCCAGACAATGCTATTCATCATTACCTGCGGCCAGGTCTGCCATAGCCACAGCGCGCCGCAAACCGCGAACAGCAAAAAGAGGGCCAGCGGCCAAAGATGTAGCCAGCGGCGTGGTTTTCGAAGAGGAGAAGCAATCACTGACATTGTAAGGTCACCTCCTGCGCGAACTGTTTGCCCAGCGCCATGTCTTCAGGCGGGGCATCTTCTTTGTCGAGCGAAATCGCAAAGTTACGCGTCTCTTCGCTGGGGTTCGGGGTGTGAACAGAGAGTTTGCAGTTTTTTTGCAGCGCGGCAGGCAGCTGTACGTCGCTCTCTTTGGCGTAACTCATGTCGACGTAGTAGGTGGGATCAAAGGTCGAAAAGGTATATTTTTGCCCGGCCAGCGGCTGGGGATGCGCCAGCGGAAGCACAAACGTCAGTACCGCCTGATGCCCGTCACGCGTCATACCGTATTCCGTGGGACGGTTCAGAAATTTGACCTTTTGTCCGTTATGCCAGAACTCTGTGAAGTAGTGCTGGCCGAGCACGTTGGCCATCACTTCCGCTGCCAATTTTTTCCAGATCTCATCGCCGGGTTTTGCGTTACCCGCATCATAGAGCAGGTCAGCCGAGGTGATCTCATCCATCGTCCAGCGCATTTTCAGGCCGCTCAGCTGCGTGCCGTCGGTGACCAGCTCGGTTTTAAGGCCAATAAAACTGTGAGGGTGTGCGCTGGCAGTGAAGCCGATCGCCGCCAAAAATAACGTCATCGCGCATTGTTTAACTGTTTGCATCAATTCCTCACGTCAAAAATTCTGTGATGTTCCCCAGCAATCCTGAGTGAAAGGCCTGCCGGCGCGCTTTTCAGCGCCCATCCTTTAGCTATTCTTATCAAACATTCACACTGGATACCCGACAGATGATGACGACGCTTGAAATTCCATCTGTGCTTTCCAGTTCGCAGCGCCGCTGCCAGGTGCTTTTGATGCTTTACCTGCCCGATGCTGCCGTCACCGCACAGAGCATAATCGCTGCCAACGGCGTGGACGACGCGATGGCACGGCAAGATATAGCCGAGACGCGCGATGAAATCCAGCGCTATCACCGGCTGGATATCGTCACGCACCAGGACGGCAGTTACCGGCTTGAAGGCACAGCCCTTAATCAGCGTTTATGCCTGCTGCACTGGTTGCGCCGGGCGCTGCGGCTTTGCCCGCAGTTTGTCTCGCACCAGTTTACCCCTGCATTAAAAACCGCGCTTAAACAGCACGGCATTGCCCGGCCGCTTTACGACGACGCGAACCTGCGGGCGCTGATCAACTTCTGTTCGCGCAAGCTCCAGCGCCAGTTTGAATGCCGCGACGTGCAGTTTTTACAGCTCTATCTGCAATACTGCCTTATTCAGCATCAGCTGGGAAACACGCCCCAGTTTTCCCATTCTCAGCGCAGCTGGACCCAGTCGAGAGGGGAGTATTTCACGGCGCAGGAGATCGTGCGGCACTGGAAACGGCGCGTCCCGCAGGGGGCTCACGGGGATGAACAGCTGTTTCTGGCGCTGTTGTTTATGATGCTCCGCACGCCCGATCCGGTGCTCGATAAACACCAGCAGGATCAACGTTTGCGCCGGGCCATCGTGCGCATGGTGGCCCGTTTCCGCTCACAGACCGGGATGAACTTCAGCGATGAGCAAGGCCTGACCGATCAGCTCTATATCCATCTTGCACAGGCGCTGGACCGTTCGCTGTTTGAGATCGGTATCGACAATAGCCTGCCGGAGGAGATCCACCGTCTCTACCCTCGCCTGTTACGCACCACCAAAGAAGCGCTGTTTGAGCTGGAAGCGGAGTTTGGGCTGCGTTTTTCCGATGAAGAGATGAGCCTTGTTGCGGTGATTTTCGGTGCCTGGCTGATGCAGGAGACCGATCTGCACGAAAAGCAGGTGATCCTGCTGACGGGTGACGATAAAACCAGTGAGGATCGGATTGAACAGCAGCTTCGCGAGCTAACGCTGCTGCCGCTCAACATTCGCTACCTGACGCTGCAGGCGTTTCAGAAAGAGGGGGCGCCGCGCGAAGCTGCGCTGGTTATCACCCCCTACCCGACTGCCCTGCCCCTGTTCTCACCGCCGCTCATTCATGCCGTTGAGACACTGAACGCACAGCAGCAAGAGCATATTCGCGCGATGCTGGAATCATAGCGGCGCGCGAGGGGCCACTTTAGGGCGAATAACCATAGCAGGTAAGGCCACCAGCGCCATGACCCAGAAGACACCGTGTCCCAGGTGCTGATAGAGGAACCCCGCAAAGACCGTCATGATCGCGATACTGCCTCCCATCGCGACCGCTGAATACACCGCCTGCAGACGAATAACGTCCCCGCCTTCGCGCGCCGCGATATAGCGCATCGCCGCCAGATGACAGACGGTAAAGGTGCCGCAGTGAAGAATTTGCGCCACAATCAGCCACGGCAGATCGGTCGTCCAGCCCATAATGCCCCAGCGCGCCACCCCGCACACGGCGGAAAGCAGCAGCAGATCACGGGCGCCAAAGCGGCGGAACAGCTTTTTGCTCAGGGCGAAAATCACAACTTCGGCCACCACCCCCAGCGACCACAGATAGCCCACGGCAGAGGCCGAATATCCTGCGCCTTGCCAGTAGATGGCGCTGAACCCATAGTACGCCGCGTGAGCCCCCTGAAGCAGACAGACGCACGCCAGAAAACGCCAGCTTTGTGCAACCAGACTCCGCCACGCGGGCCAGCCTGCGCTCTCCTGATGGCGGCTTTCTCCCTGAGGCATTACCGATGGTCGCAGCAGCATGCCCAGCAGCATCGAGGCAATACCGATGCTCAACAGAGCAAGAATGGCACGGTAGTCGTAAAGGCTGACCAGTTTCCCCACCAGCGCCGAGCCAATCACAAACGCAATGGAGCCCCACAGGCGTACGCGACCGTAGTCCATGGTGATCTGCTTTTGCCAGGTGTTCGCCAGCGCGTCCGTCAGGGGCACCAGCGGCGAGAAGAACAGGTTAAAGCCAACCATCACCACCATCAGCCAGGCAAACTGGTGGTTGAACCAGAAGCAGGCCACAAAGACCAGGGTCAGCAGAGCCAGAATGCGCACGGCCTTGATCAGTAAGGAGGGATCGCTGACGCGCGGGGCAATCAGCAGGCTGCCGAGGAAACGCGCTACCAGTCCGGCCCCCAGCAGGACTCCAATGGTCTCGGGCGTCAGGCCGATCCCCTTGAGCCAGACGCTCCAGAAAGGCAGAAAAATACCGTAGCTAAAGAAATAGGTGAAATAGCTGAGCGCCAGCCAGCGCGTGGAATGCAAGACCATGAATCCCTCCCGAAATCGAGGCCATAGTCTGGCGAGAATATAAAAATTAAGCAAGTCGATAGCCTGCTATAAATTAACGAAAAAATAACATTTTGTGCAGTCGTCTGGCTTATGGCAGGGAATGAAAATGTGTATTACGTTTAAATTACTCCACTTGCAGAGGTATTTCTGCCATGAACTCACTTCGCTATCTCGATTTCGGTCAGTCACGTCATTTGCTGCTGCTGATTGGGCGCATCGCGCTTGTCGTACTGTTTATTATCTTTGGTTACCCAAAACTGACGGGGTTTAGCGGGACCGTACAATACATGACCTCGCTGGGTACGCCGATGCCCATGCTGGCGGCCATTATTGCAGTAGTCATGGAAGTGCCTGCCGCGATCCTGATCGTGCTGGGCTTTTTCACCCGTCCTCTCGCCGTACTGTTTGTGTTCTATACGCTGGGTACGGCGATTATTGGCCACCATTACTGGGATATGACCGGTGATGCGGTCGTACCGAATATGATTAACTTCTACAAGAACGTCAGTATTGCGGGAGCCTTTATATTGCTGGCGATTGTGGGTCCCGGTGCCATCTCCCTCGACCGGCGTTAAGCCATAAAAAAAGGCCGCAAGCGCGGCCTTTTTTATTTCTGCGAAGCAGAGGAATTATGCGTATACCGGGAAGCGTGCGCAGATATCCAGCACTTTACCTTTGACGCGCTCGATAACCGCTTCGTCATTGATGTTGTCCAGAACGTCACACATCCAGCCAGCCAGCTCTTTCACTTCCGCTTCTTTGAAGCCGCGGCGAGTCACAGCCGGAGAACCGATACGGATACCGGAGGTCACAAACGGGCTCTTCGGATCGTTTGGCACGCTGTTTTTGTTCACGGTGATGTTGGCGCGGCCCAGGGCTGCGTCAGCTTCTTTACCGGTCAGGTTCTTATCAACCAGATCCAGCAGGAACAGGTGGTTTTCAGTACCGCCGGATACCACTTTGTAGCCACGGTTCAGGAACACTTCCACCATCGCTTTGGCGTTCTTAGCCACCTGCTGCTGGTAAACCTTGAACTCTGGCTCCATCGCTTCTTTCAGCGCGACCGCTTTCGCCGCGATAACGTGCATCAGCGGGCCGCCCTGCGCGCTTGGGAACACAGCGGAGTTCAGTTTTTTGTACAGCTCTTCATCACCGCCTTTCGCCAGGATCAGGCCACCGCGTGGACCTGCCAGGGTTTTGTGGGTGGTGGTGGTCACAACGTGAGCGTGTGGAACCGGGTTCGGGTAAACGCCCGCAGCAATCAGACCCGCAACGTGCGCCATGTCGACGAACAGGTAAGCACCGATGCTGTCTGCGATTTCACGCATTTTTGCCCAGTCAACGATACCGGAATAAGCAGAGAAACCGCCGATGATCATCTTCGGCTTGTGCTCTTTAGCCTGCTTAGCCATGTCTTCGTAGTCAATTTTACCGGACTCATCAATACCGTAAGGGATGATGTTGTACAGTTTGCCGGAGAAGTTAACCGGGGAGCCGTGAGTCAGGTGGCCGCCCTGCGCCAGGTTCATACCCAGAACGGTGTCGCCCGGCTGCAGCAGCGCGGTATAGACCGCGAAGTTAGCCTGAGAGCCAGAGTGCGGCTGAACGTTTGCGTAGTCAGCGCCAAAAAGTGCTTTCGCGCGGTCGATAGCCAGCTGCTCTACGATATCAACGTACTCGCAACCGCCGTAGTAGCGCTTGCCCGGGTAACCTTCAGCATATTTGTTGGTCAGCTGAGAACCCTGCGCCTGCATCACGCGCGGGCTGGTGTAGTTTTCGGAGGCGATCAGTTCGATGTGCTCTTCCTGACGTACTTTTTCCTGCTCCATAGCCTGCCACAGTTCGGCATCATAATCGGCAATGTTCATTTCACGCTTTAACATCCGCATCTCCTGACTCAGCTAACAAGTAAATTTTGGCCTGAAAAGGCAGTCCTGTTGGACGACGGGCAACAGTATAACTGATTAGTTCTGTGATAACAGGTCTTGACAAACGATTTTACGCAAACGTTTTCCTACCCGCCACGCAAGGGTTTGAGGAATAAAGATCTCGCGATTTCCAGCGGATTTCTTTTCAGGTTTGTGATGCATATTTTTCATCTTGCAAAGAACCATTTACAACGCAGGGGTATTTTTTATAAGATGCATTTAAAATACATCATTAAAGTGACATCAGAAGGACGCGCTCATGCTCGACGCTCAAACCATCGCTACCGTTAAAGCCACCATTCCCCTGCTGGTCGAAACCGGCCCCAAACTGACCGCCCATTTCTACGATCGCATGTTCACGCACAATCCGGAGCTCAAAGAGATTTTCAACATGAGCAACCAGCGTAATGGCGATCAGCGCGAAGCCCTGTTCAATGCCATTGCGGCCTACGCCAGCAACATTGAAAACCTGGCGGCGCTGCTGCCTGCGGTGGAGAAAATTGCGCAGAAACATACCAGCTTCCAGATCCAACCCGAGCAGTACAATATTGTGGGCGCTCACCTGCTGGCAACGCTGGACGAGATGTTCAGCCCGGGTCAGGAGGTTCTGGACGCGTGGGGCAAAGCCTACGGCGTGCTGGCCAATGTGTTTATCAACCGTGAAGCACAGATTTACAACGAAAACGCGAGTAAGAAAGGCGGCTGGGAAGGCACCCGCGCGTTCCGCATCGTTGAGAAAACGCCGCGCAGCGCTTTAATCACCAGCTTCGAATTTGAACCGGTAGACGGTCAGCCGGTGGCGGATTATCAGCCAGGGCAGTATCTGGGCGTATGGCTCAAGCCTGAAGGTTTCCCGCACCAGGAGATCCGCCAGTATTCCCTCACCCGCAAGCCCAACGGCAAAAGCTATCGCATTGCGGTGAAGCGCGAGGACGGCGGACAGGTATCCAGCTGGCTGCACAACGACGCTAACGTGGGTGACGTGGTCCACCTGGCCGCGCCGGCGGGCGACTTCTTTATGACCGTTGAGACGGCTACCCCGGTCACGCTGATCTCCGCTGGGGTGGGACAAACGCCAATGCTGGCGATGCTGGATACGCTGGCGGCGTCAAAACACGCTGCCCGAATAAACTGGTTCCATGCCGCCGAGAACGGTGACGTGCATGCGTTTGCTGATGAAGTGAAAACCCTGGCAGCGAGCCTGCCCCGCTTTACCGCCCACACCTGGTATCGCCAGCCAACGGAAGCCGACCGCGCGGCCGCTCGCTTTGACAGCGAAGGTCTGATGAATTTACGTCAGATGGAAGGGGCATTCAGCGCGCCAGATATGCAGTTCTACCTCTGCGGGCCGGTGGCGTTTATGCAGTATGCCGCGAAGCAGCTGGTCGAGCTGGGGATAAATAAAGACAACATTCATTACGAATGTTTCGGGCCGCATAAGGTGCTGTAATGCAAAAAGCCCCTCTTTAGAGGGGCTTTTTTTTCGCCGGATGAAACCCGGCCAGGCAACGTTTTAAATCGCCGCGTCGTCTTCTTCGCCGGTACGGATACGGATCACGCGCGCCACGTCAAAGACGAAGATTTTACCGTCGCCAATTTTGCCGGTCTGCGCCGTGCGGATAATGGTATCCACACAGGTGTCCACGATATCGTCGCTCACCACGATTTCAATTTTCACTTTCGGCAGAAAGTCCACCATGTACTCTGCGCCACGGTAAAGCTCGGTGTGGCCTTTCTGACGACCAAAACCTTTCACTTCCGTCACGGTCATCCCGGTGATGCCGACTTCCGCCAGCGCTTCACGTACATCATCCAGTTTGAAAGGTTTAATAATCGCATCAATCTTTTTCATGGTGGGTCCTTAAACTCTTGCCTGTAAGCTGCTTCGTAATCGGTTGCTCACAGTACCATACGGCATTACTCTTTAAAATCGTTTGCTTCCAGCTCATGGCGTGACAGCAGTTTATAAAACTCGGTGCGGTTGCGTCCGGCCATGCGCGCCGCGTGGGTCACGTTGCCTTTGGTGATCTGCAATAGCTTGCGCAGATAGTTCAACTCGAACTGATTCCGCGCTTCGGCAAAGGTCGGCAGCGCCGTGTTTTCCCCTTCCAGTGCCTGCTCCACCAGCGCGTCGCTGATCACCGGTGACGAGGTCAGCGCCACGCACTGCTCAATCACGTTGACCAACTGACGCACGTTACCCGGCCAACTGGCGGCCATCAGCCGCTTCATCGCATCGGTGGAAAACGCGCGCACGAAGGGTTTGTGACGATCGGCCGCCTGACGCAAAAGATGATTCGCCAGCAGCGGAATGTCTTCCGCTCGCTCGGCCAGTGCGGGGATCTTCAGATTGACCACGTTCAGACGGTAGTAGAGATCTTCACGAAACTCGTTGCGGGCCATCACCTTCGGCAAATCCCGGTGCGTGGCGGAAATAATACGCACATTAATGTCGATGTCGCGGTTGCTGCCCAGCGGGCGAACTTTCCGCTCCTGCAACACGCGCAGCAGTTTGACCTGCAGCGGCGCGGGCATGTCACCAATCTCGTCGAGGAAAAGGGTGCCACCTTCCGCCGCCTGAAACAGCCCTTCCCGGCTACTGACCGCGCCGGTGAATGCGCCGCGGGCATGGCCAAACAGTTCAGATTCGAGCAGCTGTTCCGGGAGCGCGCCACAGTTGATCGCAATAAAGGCATTTTTGCTGCGCGGGCTGGCGTTATGGATCGCCTGCGCCAGGATCTCTTTCCCGGTTCCGCTCTGGCCGTTAATCAGCACGCTGACGTCTGACTGTGCCACCATTCGGGCCTGTTCGAGCAAACGCAGCATAATCGGACTGCGGGTGACGATAGACTCCCGCCACGCTTCATCCCCCGCCGGAGCGGCATGTTCCAGCGCGCTGTCGATCGCCTTATAAAGCGCGTCTTTGTCCACCGGCTTGGTCAGGAAGCTGAATACCCCCTGCTGGGTCGCCGCAACCGCATCCGGGATCGAGCCGTGCGCCGTCAGGATAATCACGGGCATACCCGGTTGCTGCTTCTGGATCTCCGCGAACAGCTGCATGCCGTCCATTTCGTCCATCCGCAGGTCGCTTATCACCAGATCAATTTTCTCGCGGCTGAGAATTTTCAGCCCCTCGATCCCGCTTTCCGCGGTCACCACGCTGTAGCCTTCACTCACCAGACGCATCCCCAGGAGCTTTAACAGCCCGGGATCGTCATCCACCAGTAAGAGATGGGCTGGTTTACGGCTCGTCATGCTTCACATCCTCTTGTTTCGGCGTATCGCTGTCCGGTACAGCGGATGAACTTCCCGGCTGATATTTACGCGACGAGAGCTGTCTTTCGATATCGGTCAGGTTTTCCAGCTTACGTGTCGTGGTATCCAGTTGCGTACGCAAATGCTGCTGCTGCTGACGCAACGTATCAAGCTCGCTGTCGGTGGACTGCTGCAACTTACTGTAGCGGGAGCGCTCTTCAGACAGCTGAAGTTGTAATGTCTGCCCATCACGCCAGAGCTGGTATACCGGGCGCACCTGTCCCGGCAGGTTGACCACCAGGGTGTCCAGTCGGGTCACGTTGGCGCGGCGTTCAACGGGGGTGATTTTGGCATCAGCCAGTAAAATGCCGCGCTTGAAAGCGTCCTGCCAGGTGTCGTCATCCAGCATCGCCGCTTTCGAGCGGGCCTCAACCGGCGCAAGACGCTGGGCGCAATCTATACCACGCAGCCAGAACAGCGGGTTGCTTTCGACGTCGTGGCCTGACAGGTTCCAGATATCGTCGCAGCGGGTTGAGAGAAAATCTGCCAGCTGGTTATCTGGCCATTTATCTTCTTGTTTACCGCTAATCGCACTTTGCGGCACATGAGAAACACAGCCTGCCAGCACTAAACAGGGCAAGCCCAGGCGAAACGTGTTGCGGGAAAACACCGCGCGTATGGCGCGGAAAAAGACGTGTGACATACTCACCAGACATAGATTCATTTTATTGATTTTTCCGGCTCAGGGGCAGTTCGATACGGAAGCAAACATCGGAACGTGCGTCCGTGGCAATGTTTAGCTCACCCTGCATGCGTCGTATACAGTCCCGGGCGATGCTTAAGCCCAGACCGCTGCCTTTCACCGCGCCTTTCCGCTGATGACTTCCCTGGAAAAAGGGTTCGAAGATCATGGTTTTTTCGTCATCAGGGATCGGGGTGCCGGTATTTGCGACGTCAATAAACACCCGTGAACCATTCGTATAGCTTCGGATATAAATGTTACCGGATTCAGTACCATAGTGCACCGCATTGGAGTAAAGATTATCCAGAACGCTCATCAGCAGCATGGGTTCAGCCAGGCACGCCGGCGCATTAAGTTCTACGTCGGTATGCATCATTTTAGCTCTTGCTGGCAAGCTATGGGCGGAGATCACCATATCCACCAGCGGCTCAATCTCCACATCTTCCAGTACAACCGCCCCATCCGCCAGCTTGCGGTTGTAATCCAGCAACTGCTCAATCAGCTTTTGCAGATTGCGGCTGCTGTTATCCAGGATCTCGACAATTTCTTTCTGTTCAGAAGTGAGGGGCCCTGCCACTTCGTCCGCCAGCAGCTCAGTCCCTTCACGCATGCTGGCGAGCGGCGTTTTAAGCTCATGAGAGATATGGCGCAGGAACTGATGACGCTGTGATTCAAGCCACGCCAGGCGCTCGGACAGCCAGATAATGCGCTGGCCCACGGAGCGTAGCTCACGCGGGCCTTTAAAGGCGACCGTATCCCCAAGCGATTTCCCCTCCCCGAGGCGGTTGATCATACGCTGGATGCCCTTTACCGGGCCGATGATCATGCGGGTAAAGAGCAGTACCAACCCAAGACTCACCAGGAATAGCACCAGCGCCTGCCAGCCAAAAAACTGGCCGCGCTCGGCAATCTCCTGCTGGAGTTGCTGGCCGCGAGAGAAAATGACCGTGCGCGTTGACTGCACCATCTCGGTGTTGGCGGTGGCAAAGGCTTCAAGACGTGCGGCGGCGGCGGCATCCGGCCCGCTATTGTGGCACTGCAGCTGAGCAAGATCGTTCAAATCCTGACGTAACGCCTGATACAGCTTGTCATCAGGCAGTACCCCCGCGTGCGCGTCCAGCATTTCGCTGTAGCGTTTACGCTGACTCTGATAAACCTTTTCCAGGGTCCGATCGTCAAGCACGCAATACTGGCGGTAGCTTCGCTCCATCTCCAGCGCGGCGTTGGTCATCGCCTCGCTGCGTCGGGCGTCGATGAGCGTCGTACGGTTGGTCAATGCCGCCTGCGCACTCAGCGCGTTCAGACTTTGCCAGGCCTGCCAGGCCAGGATTAGCAGCGGCAGCAGGATCAGCAGGAAGGCCATCATGACGAGCTGTCGCAGGGAGCGGGGAAAAACGGGCCAGCGTTTCAACGCATTACTCTCTTAATGGGGGTTTACGCAGAGCGTAACTGAGTCTGCCCTTCAGATACAACAAAGCCGGGTAAAAACCCGGCTTTGTCATGGAATGAGGCGGTGCCTAACTCGACGTTTCGCCCTGGCCTGATAAAGCATCGCTATGATCAGTAGTTGGACGGCAGGCACCTTTTTGTGCGTCATTCGAAGTTTATGTAGCACGTCCCGAAGGGGCTGACATAAGAAGGTGAATGAGCCACTGGTTAATATTATGCAACACCCGTGCCAGAATGCAAAACAAAAAATTAACACATTGAAATATATGAATTTTACTCAATTAGCCCGTTCGTTATCGGTTGAATAATTTCCAGGCTAAGTGTCGCCATTAAGCAACACCCTAACAGGAACCTTTCCTGTCATATATAAATCAACAAGTTAGATGTCTCCATTTAGAGACACCCCGATACGAGGATTGTCGCGATTTTGCGACAGGCACAAAAAAGCCCGGTAGCGCTCACGCTTACCGGGCCTGCAGGGAGTACGCTAAAACTTAACCCAGTTGTTTACGCGCATTGCGGAAGATACGCATCCACGGGCTGTCCTCGCCCCAGTTTTCCGGGTGCCAGGAGTTGCTCACGGTACGGAACACGCGCTCCGGGTGCGGCATCATGATGGTTGCACGGCCGCTCTCGCTGGTCACCGCCGTAATGCCGTTGACGGAACCGTTCGGGTTAGCCGGGTAGGTTTCCGTGACCTTGCCGAAGTTATCGACAAAGCGCAGCGCCACCAGGCCTTTGCTTTCAAGCTGGGCCAGATGCGCGGCATCACGCACTTCGACCTGACCTTCACCGTGGGAAACGGCGATTGGCATCTGCGAACCGACCATCCCCTGCAGCAGCAGAGACGGGCTCTGGGTCACTTCAACCAGGCTGAAGCGCGCTTCGAAGCGGTCAGACTGGTTACGCACAAAGCGCGGCCAGGCTTCACTTCCCGGAATCAGCTCACGCAGGTTAGACATCATCTGGCAGCCATTACACACGCCCAGCGCCAGGGTTTGCGGACGGTGGAAGAAGGTTTCGAACTCGTCACGCACGCGGCTGTTGAAGAGAATGGACTTCGCCCAACCCTCACCCGCGCCCAGCACGTCGCCGTAAGAGAAGCCGCCACACGCTACCAGCGCCTGGAAATCTGCCAGACCGGTGCGGCCCGCCAGCAGGTCGCTCATATGAACGTCGATAGCATCAAAGCCCGCACGGTGGAAGGCAGCGGCCATCTCAACGTGGGAGTTAACGCCCTGCTCGCGCAGCACGGCCACTTTTGGACGCGCCCCCGTCGCAATATACGGCGCAGCGATGTCTTCGTTAATGTCGAAAGAGAGCTTCACGTTCAGGCCTGGATCCTGGTCATTGGCTTTCGCGTTATGCTCCTGATCGGCGCATTCCGGGTTATCACGCAGGCGCTGCATCTGCCAGGTGGTTTCCGCCCACCACATACGCAGCGTGGTGCGGCTCTCGCTGAACACGGCGTGACCGTCTGCTTCAATGACGAAGCGGTCGCCCTGAACGGCTTTACCGAGATAGTGCACGCAGTCTGCCAGGCCGTGCTGCGCAAGGAGGGCTTCAACGGCGTCGCGATCTGCCGCACGCACCTGAATCACAGCACCCAGCTCTTCGTTGAACAGCGCCGCCAGATGGTCTTCGCCCAGCGTTGCGATGTTCGCTTCAACGCCACAGTGACCGGTAAAGGCCATCTCCGCCAGGGTGACCAGCAGGCCGCCGTCGGAACGGTCGTGGTAGGCCAGCAGCTTGCGCTGTGCCACCAGCGCCTGGATGGCATCATAGAAACCTTTCAACTGCGCCACGTCGCGCACGTCGGCAGGTTTATCGCCCAGCTGACGGTAAACCTGCGCCAGCGCGGTGGCACCCAGCGCGTTATGCCCTTTACCCAGGTCAATCAGCAGCAGGGCGTTGTCTTCGGTCAGGAGCTGTGGCGTCACGGTATGACGCACGTCTTCCACGCGCGCAAACGCGGAGATGATGAGCGACAGCGGAGAGGTGATCTCGCGCTGCTCGTTGCCTTCCTGCCAGCGGGTCTTCATCGACATGGAGTCTTTACCCACCGGAATGGTCAGCCCCAGCGCAGGACAGAGCTCTTCACCCACCGCTTTTACGGCTTCATACAGGCCCGCGTCTTCACCCGGGTGACCGGCTGCGGCCATCCAGTTTGCGGACAGTTTAATGCGTTTGATATCGCCAATCTGGGTCGCGGCAATGTTAGTCAGAGCTTCACCAACGGCCAGACGGGCAGAGGCGGCGAAGTCCAGCAGCGCTACCGGCGTACGTTCGCCCAGCGCCATCGCTTCACCGTAGTAACTGTCGAGGCTTGCGGTGGTCACGGCGCAGTTCGCCACCGGGATCTGCCACGGCCCCACCATCTGATCGCGTGAGACCATACCGGTCACGGTACGGTCGCCGATGGTCACCAGGAAGGTTTTCTCAGCGACAGCCGGCAGGTGCAGGACGCGATTAACCGCTTCCGCCACGGTGATGCCCTGACGATCCAGCGCTTTGCCCGCCGCTTTACGGGTCTGCACGTCGCGGGTCATCTTCGGTGTTTTACCGAGCAGCACATCCAGCGGCAGATCGATCGGCTGGTTGTCGAAATGGGTGTCGCTCAGGGTCAGGTGCTTCTCTTCGGTTGCTTCACCGATGACGGCATACGGCGCACGCTCGCGGCGGCACAGCTCGTCAAACAGTGGCAGCTGATCTGCGGCAACCGCCAGAACATAACGTTCCTGAGATTCGTTACACCAGATTTCCAGCGGGCTCATCCCCGGCTCGTCGCTCAGGATATCGCGCAGGTTGAAACGACCGCCGCGACCGCCGTCGCTGACCAGCTCCGGCATGGCGTTAGAGAGACCGCCCGCGCCAACGTCATGAATAAAGAGGATCGGGTTCGCGTCGCCCAGCTGCCAGCAGCGGTCGATCACTTCCTGACAGCGGCGCTCCATTTCCGGGTTGTCGCGCTGAACGGACGCAAAGTCGAGATCCGCGTCAGACTGACCGGAGGTCATTGAAGAGGCCGCACCGCCGCCCAGGCCGATGTTCATCGCCGGGCCACCGAGCACGATCAGCTTCGCGCCAACGACGATCTCGCCTTTCTGCACGTGATCGGCACGAATGTTGCCGATCCCGCCCGCCAGCATGATCGGTTTATGGTAGCCACGCAGCTCTTCGCCGTTGTGGCTCTCCACTTTCTCTTCATAGGTACGGAAGTAACCGTTCAGGGCCGGACGACCAAATTCGTTGTTAAACGCCGCACCGCCCAGAGGGCCGTCGGTCATGATATCCAGCGCGGTAACGATGCGCTCCGGCTTGCCGAAATTTTCTTCCCACGGCTGCTCGAAGCCCGGAATACGGAGGTTGGAAACGGAGAAACCGACCAGACCCGCTTTTGGTTTAGCACCGCGACCGGTCGCCCCTTCATCACGAATTTCACCGCCGGAACCGGTCGCCGCTCCCGGCCACGGGGAAATCGCCGTCGGGTGGTTATGGGTTTCCACTTTCATCAGGATATGCGCAGGCTCCTGATGGAAGTCATAGCGCCCTGCTTCGCGATCGGCGAAGAAGCGGCCCACCTCGGAACCTTCCATCACCGCGGCGTTGTCTTTGTAGGCAGACAGCACGTGGTCAGGGGTTTTCTCCATGGTGTTTTTAATCATTTTGAACAGCGACTTAGGCTGCTGTTCGCCGTCGATAATCCAGTCGGCATTGAAAATCTTATGGCGGCAGTGCTCAGAGTTCGCCTGCGCGAACATGTAGAGTTCGATGTCATTCGGGTTGCGGTTGAGCTTAACAAACGCATCCTGCAGGTAGTCGATTTCATCTTCTGCCAGTGCCAGGCCGAGACGCAGGTTGGCGTCAATCAGCGCCTGACGGCCCTGCCCCAGCAGGTCAACGCTCTGTACCGGCGCAGGCTGATGGTGGGAGAAGAGCTTCTGCGCGTCATCGAGAGAGGCAAACACGCTCTCCATCATGCGATCGTGCAGTTCAGCCGCAACCGCCTGCCACTGTGCGTCGCTCAGGGTTGACGCTTCCACATAGTACGCCACGCCGCGTTCCAGACGGTTAATCTGGCTCAGACCACAGTTGTGGGCGATGTCGGTGGCTTTGGAAGACCAGGGGGAGATGGTGCCCGGACGAGGCGTCGCAAGGATCAGTTTGCCGGTTGGCGTATGGCTGCTCAGGCTTGGGCCATACTTGAGCAGGCGTTCCAGCTGTACGCGCTCCTCTGCATTCAGGGGGGCATTCAGGTCAGCAAAATGGACATACTCAGCGTAAATATTGCTTACCGGAAGGTCGGCCGCCTGAAAACGTGCCAGCAGTTTGTTAATACGGAAGGCAGACAGTGCAGGCGAACCACGCAGAATTTCCATCATAAGTCTCTCGTCTTCGAAGCGCCGGGGCGCTTACAGTGTGCGCAAGGGGGGAAAACGGGCGTCATTATAGAGAATCCTGAGCGCCGACGAAACCGTTTGCGTCGAAATAAAATCGACGTCGCCTTTTAACAATAGTTGTGACCTGTCTCTCTAATTGGTTGCCAAGTGGCGCAAGTTTACGCAAAATGCCGCTCATTCAATGGCAAACCTTATTGTTAACATGGCTACAGCAGACTGAGGCAACCGGCGTCGCAGAGAATTAACTAATTGAAAAAATTAAAGATTAATTATCTGCTCATCGGCATTGTGACGTTGCTGCTGGCAGTGGCCCTCTGGCCTTCCATCCCCTGGTTCGGTAAAGCCGAAAACCGTATCGCCGCCATTCAGGAGCGGGGGGAACTCCGCGTCAGTACCCTCAACTCTCCGCTGATTTACAGCGACATCAACGGCAAAATCATTGGTCTGGATTACGAACTGGCGCAACAGTTCGCCGATTATCTTGGCGTGAAGCTTAAAATTACCGTCCGTCAGAATATCAACCAGCTGTTTGATGACCTCGACAACGACGATGCCGACATCCTCGCCGCCGGGCTGGTGTATAACAGCGAGCGCAGCAAGAACTATCAGCCGGGCCCGACCTACTACTCCGTTTCGCAACAGCTTGTCTATCGTGTCGGGAGCCAGCGTCCGCGCTCGCTGGCGACTATTAACGATCGACAGCTGACGATTGCCCCAGGCCATGTGGTGATTGACGATCTGCGCGAACTCAAGGAGAAGAAATACCCGGACCTGAGCTGGACGGTGGAGGCGAAACTCGGCACGACGGAGCTGCTGGAGCAGGTTAAAGATCAGAAAGTGCCGTACACCATCGCCGATTCGGTCGCGATCAGCCTTTTCCAGCGCGTGCATCCTGAAATCGCCGTGGCGCTGGACGTCACCGACGAACAGCCTGTCACCTGGTTTACCCAGCTCGACAACGACCAGACCCTCTCTGCCGCGATGCTCGATTTCTTCAACACCATCAATGAAGACGGTACCCTGGCGCGTCTCGAAGAGAAGTACCTCGGCCATGGTGATGACTTTGACTACGTTGACACCCGCAGTTTCCTGCGCGCGGTAGACAGCGTCCTGCCGGACCTGCAGCCGCTGTTCGAAAAATACGCCCAGGAAATTGACTGGAAACTGCTGGCGGCTATTTCGTATCAGGAATCCCACTGGGATACCCAGGCCACGTCTCCGACTGGCGTACGTGGTTTGATGATGTTAACCAAAAATACCGCGCTGAGCCTGGGGGTGAATGACCGTACCGATGCCGAGCAGAGCATCAGCGGCGGCGCGCGCTACCTGCAGGATATGATGGCTAAAGTACCGGAAACGGTGCCGGAAGAAGAGCGGATCTGGTTTGCGCTGGCGGCTTACAATATGGGCTACGCGCATATGCTGGATGCACGTACGTTGACGGCGAAAACCAAAGGTAACCCCGACAGCTGGTCAGACGTAAAACAGCGCCTGCCGCTGCTGAGCCAGAAGCCCTGGTATAACAAGCTGACATACGGCTACGCGCGCGGCCATGAAGCGTACGCCTACGTGGAAAATATCCGTAAATATCAGATTAGCCTGGTCGGATATCTGCTGGAGAAAGAGAAAGAGGCAACAGAGGCAAAACAGCTGGCAGAAAGTTACCCGGTCGTGGCGCCGGACGAGCTTAATCGTCCGAGCGCTTCAATTCTGCCTTTTGTTGCTTTTTCTGCTGACGGCGCATTCGAAAGAAATCGCTTAATAGCGCCGAACACGCTGGTGCAAGTACCCCACCGATAGTCTTCACCTGGTGGTTCATTCCAGGATGACCCAGCACGTCCATCAGTGAACCGGCCGCACCGGTTTTTTCATCCCGCGCGCCAAAGACCAGGGTACCGATCCGGCTGTGCACCATCGCACCGGAACACATTACGCACGGCTCAAGCGTGACATACAGCGTGGTATCAAGCAGACGATAGTTTTGCAGCACCAGACCGCCCTGGCGAAGCGCCATGATTTCGGCATGAGCGGTCGGATCGTGGCGTCCAATCGGGCGGTTCCACCCTTCGCCAATCACCTGATTGTTGTGAACTAGCACGGCGCCCACGGGCACTTCGCCTTCGTCCCAGGCACGCTGCGCGAGCGTAAGCGCGTGGCGCATCCAGTATTCATGACTGTATTCAGGGTTTGGCAACGGTTGATACTCCACTCGAAAAGCGGGCGGCATTATACACACCCCTTATGGATAAGACTATTCGAGTTGCTGAAGTTCGCCCGCAGGAGTGACGCGCCAGCGATGCTGGCAGAAATAGAGCAGCGGGTTGTCCTGTTTGCTGTCGCTGTAGCCGCTGTACAGGCGCAGCGGCGTACCGATGCGTTTCTCCAGTTGCACCACTTTTTCATGCCCCAGACAGCGCATGGTCAGCACCCAGCCGCCGTAACCCCGCGCTACTTGCGTGGCGATAAGGTTGACGCGGGGAAGCCAGGGGGTATCAAAATAGACCTGCTCCACCAGCGTCTGCGGCGAGCCGGTAATCAGCCAGATGTCGGCATCGTTGGCGTCGAGGTAACCGGTGAGGCGCGCCTGTACGACAGGAAACGCGGCGACATGGCCGCGAAACCAGTGGGCAAAATCCTGCTCAAGCTGTTTGAGCCGCGCTTCGCTGTGGCCAAACGTGCATCCCCAGAGCAGCAGGCTCATCGGCCATCGCGCGGCACGACCTTTCACCAGCAGCGCGATACCGATCACCGGTAAGAGCGGTAATACGAGCAGCGCATTCAAAGGCTGACGCCGCAGCAGGTAACGCATAAACGTGCCAAACATATCCTGCTGATGCAGCGTTCCATCCAGGTCAAAAAAGACAATGCGACGCGCGTGCTTTGCCAAACCTTACTCCTCTGGGTCGTTGAAGCCTAACAGCCAGGTAAACAGGAACCCGGCGATCACCGCTACTAAATAGCCTAACAGATAGAGCATGACTTTTCCGGTGACGATGGTTAACGCCAGCGGTAAACCGGAAAGTCCAAAGGTGATCACGGTGGCGACTTTCCAGTAGCTGATCAGCGCCCCGCCTACCGCACCGCCCAGACATGCAGCAAGGAACGGTTTACCCAGCGGCAGCGTGACGCCAAAAATCAGCGGTTCGCCAATACCGAGCAGTCCGACCGGAAGAGCGCCTTTAATCACTTTTTTCAGACGTGCATTGCGGGTTTTCATCAGTACGGCAATCGCCGCGCCGACCTGCCCTACCCCCGCCATCGACAGAATAGGCAGCAGCGCGTTATAACCGTGCGCCTGAACCAGCTCGACGTGGATCGGTACCAGCCCCTGATGCAGGCCGGTCAGTACCAGCGGCAGGAAGGTACCTGACAGCACCGCCCCCACTAACAGGCCGCCACGGTCAATCGCCAGCGACGCACCGTGGGCAATGGCTTCAGAGATCCACCCGCCTAACGGCTGGAGAGCCACTACCGCGACGCTACCGGTAATGAGCGTGGTTAGCAGCGGGTTCAGGATAAGCTCGATGGAGCCCGGCAGAACCGCGCGAAGCCTTTTCTCGATCCAGCACATCAGGATGACCACCAGCAGCACCGCAATCACCCCGCCGCGCCCCGGCTGCAGCGCCTCACCGAACAGGGTTATCTGCGCCAGCTGCGGGCTGGACAAGATCCCCGCCATCACCCCACCCATGGCCAGCGAGCCGCCAAACACCTTCGCGGTATTGACCCCGACCAGAATGTTCATGATGGCAAACACCGCGCTGCCAAAGATCCCAAGGATACCCAACAGGTTTGGATACTGCGTGGCGAAATCCCCCACAATATCCGGTCGCTTGAGGATATTGATGATCCCGGTGATCAGGCCCGAGGCAATAAACGCCGGGATCAGCGGAATAAAGACGTTTGCCAGCTGTCGCAGCGCATCGCTCATGGGGGCTTTGTATTTGGCCTTCGCCTGCGCTTTGGTGCGTTCAGCATCGTCCATCGACACGCTCGCCCCACCGCCCATCAGCGCACGCATGGCATCAACAACCTGCGCCGCTTTTCCCGGCCCGACGATAAGCTGATGTTGCTCACCCTGTTTTACGTAGCCGCTGACGCCGGAGAGTTGCTTCAGACGCGGCACATCAAGCTGGTCGTCGTTATGCACCTCGACGCGCACGCGCGTCATGCAGTTTTCGAGACGCTGAATATTTTGTTCCCCACCAATCCCCTGCAGGATATCGCTGGCGAGCGCTGCTGTTTTGTCCATACACGCCTCTGTTAGTTTTCTAGTGCCGCCCGTAAGAAGCCATGATGCGCGTCGAGTCGGGCTCTCGCCGCCGCCGCATCCAGCCCGCTTAAGATCATCAGAATGGCCGGTTTAACGTCATGATCGGTCTGTTTGAGGACCGCTTCAGCTTCTTCACGGCTGGCGCCCGTCGCTTCCATCACCATGCGACAGGCTCTGTCCACCAGCTTGACGTTGGTGGCCTGCATATCCACCATCAGGTTCTGATACACCTTGCCAAATTTCACCATCGCGCCGGTGGAGATCATATTGAGCACCAGCTTTTGCGCGGTCCCGGATTTCAGGCGTGTGGATCCGGTGAGCGCTTCCGGCCCAACCACCGGCGAGATGGCGATAGCCGCCACCTGGGCAATCGGTGAGCCCGGATTACAGGAGATGGCCACCGTCGTGCAGCCAGTCTGGTTAGCGTACTCCAGACCGCCAATGACGTATGGCGTGCGCCCGGAGGCCGCCAGCCCGACCACCAGATCCTGCGCTGTCAGGTTCAGCGCCTTCAGATCATCCTCCCCCAACTGTTTATTATCTTCCGCCCCTTCAACGGCTTTCAGCAGCGCACCAGGTCCCCCGGCGATCAACCCGACCACCAGGCCGTGCGGCACCCCAAAGGTCGGTGGACACTCAGAGGCATCCAGCACCCCAAGACGTCCGCTGGTACCCGCGCCCATGTAAATAATGCGTCCACCGGCCTTGAGGGCTTCCGCCGCCGCATCGACCGCTTTCGCCACCTCAGGCAATGTCTCTTTCACTGCCTGCGCGACCAGCGTATCCTGTTGATTAAAGCGGTTAACCAGCTCCAGTGTGGAGAGAGCATCCAGATCCATGGTTTGCGGGTTACGGGTTTCTGAAACAAGTGAGCCCAGATTCATTTTTGTACCTCTAGAATTTTTAATTCATAATAATCTCACTATAATGGAATATAAAATTCATTCAGGCGAGCACTATTCGTATTTGCGCAGACAATCACATTTTCGCCAGGAGAACCTATGAACTGTTTAATTCGCATTCGCCAGCGTTATGCAGGCTTTGCTCAAAGCGACAAAAAGCTGGCGGATTTTCTGCTTTCTCAACCCGATCGCGCGCGCCATCTCAGCTCGCAGCAGCTGGCGAGCGAAGCCGGGGTGAGCCAGTCGAGCGTGGTGAAATTTGCCCAGAAGATTGGTTTTAAGGGGTTCCCTGCCCTCAAACTGGCGATCAGTGAAGCGCTGGCAAGCAACCCCAACCCGCAGTCTATGCCGGTGCATAATCAGATCCGCGGTGATGATCCGATGCGGCTGGTGGGCGAAAAGCTGATCAAGGAGAACGTCGCAGCAATGCATGCGACGCTTGACGTGAATACCGAAGAGAAGTTGCTGGAGAGCGTGGCGATGCTGCGTGGCGCACGGCGTATCATACTGACCGGCATCGGCGCGTCCGGACTGGTGGCGCGTAACTTTGGCTGGAAGCTGACAAAAATTGGGCTTAACGCCATCGTCGAGCAGGATATGCACGCCCTGCTGGCGACCGTACAGGCGATGGATCCTGACGATCTGCTGCTGGCGATCTCCTATTCCGGCGAGCGCCGTGAAATCAATATGGCCACCGATGAAGCCCTGCGCGTCGGCGGTAAAATTCTGGCGATTACCGGTTTTACGCCAAATGCCCTGCAGCAACGGGCTACGCGCTGTTTATATACCATTGCAGAAGAACAGGCCACGCGCAGCGCCGCGATCTCCTCGACGAGTGCGCAAATGATGTTGACCGACCTGCTGTTTATGGCGCTGGTGCAACAGGATCTGGAGCATGCGCCAGATCGTATTCGTCACAGTGAAGAACTGGTAAAGAAACTGGTTTGACGCGTATAATGCCCGCCCAGTTTGTGTTGTTTCTGAGAATTTCCCGATGGCGCTGTTAATTACCAAAAAATGCATCAATTGCGATATGTGCGAACCGGAGTGTCCGAACCAGGCCATTTCGATGGGCGACAGCATTTATGAGATTAACAGCGACCGCTGCACGGAGTGCGTCGGCCACTATGAAACGCCGACCTGTCAGAAAGTGTGCCCGATCCCGAATACCATCCTGAAGGATCCGGCACACGTTGAGAGCGAAGAGCAGTTATGGGATAAGTTTGTTCTGATGCACCATGCGGACAAACTCTAGCTTTCAATAATCACCGTCGCGCAGGCATAGTGCCGTTCATCGGCAAGCGTCACGTGCATGTGATTCACGCCCAGCCTTTCTGCCAGCTTTTGCGCCTCGCCCCATAAACGCAGGCGTGGCTTACCCAGCTCATCGTTAAACACTTCAAACTGGTTAAACGCCAGACCATTACGAATGCCGGTTCCGAAGGCTTTAGCGGCGGCCTCTTTGACCGCAAAGCGCTTCGCCAGAAAACGCACCGGCTGCTGATGCGCTTCCCAGCTAGCCCATTCGTTATCGCTCAGCACGCGTCTTGCGAGGCGATCGCCACTACGGGCGATCACCGCTTCAATGCGGGCTATTTCAACGATATCGGTGCCTAAGCCCAGAATGGCCATTACTGACGCGCTTCCAGCATCAGGCGTTTCATTTCTGAGACCGCCTCTTTCAGGCCGCTCATCACCGCACGGCCAATGATCGCATGGCCGATATTCAGCTCATGCATTTCAGGCAGGGCGGCAATGGCTTTCACGTTGTGGTAGGTCAGACCGTGTCCGGCGTTAACCTTCAGCCCCAGGCTCGCGGCGTAAGTCGCGGCTTTTGCGATACGCTCCAGTTCTTTGGCCTGCTCTTCATCGTTTTTGGCATCAGCGTAGCAGCCAGTGTGAATTTCGATATACGGCGCACCCACGTCGGCCGCCGCTTTAATCTGGGTGAAATCGGCGTCAATAAAGAGAGACACCAGGATACCGGCATCCGCCAGGCGTTTGCAGGCATCGCGCATTTTATCGAGCTGGCCGGCAACATCCAGACCGCCTTCGGTCGTCACTTCCTGACGCTTTTCAGGCACCAGGCAGCAGAAATGCGGCTGGGTTTCGCAGGCAATGGTCAGCATCTCTTCGGTGACCGCCATCTCCAGATTCATGCGGGTATCCAGCGTCTGACGCAGAATGCGCACGTCGCGGTCAGTAATATGGCGGCGATCTTCACGCAGGTGAACGGTAATGCCGTCGGCGCCAGCCTGTTCAGCGATAAACGCCGCCTGAACCGGATCGGGATACGCCGTGCCGCGCGCATTACGCAGTGTGGCGATGTGATCAATGTTGACGCCTAACAATAATTCAGCCATGACAATCCTCGGTTTTCTTTTCGATTCTGTGGTCTAACGTTTCGGCATAAACTGCCTGAATAATTCGCGGCTCTTTAAGGGCTTGCCGCCAAGATACGGCTTGAGCGCAATCCGGGTAAAGCGTTTTGCTGCGCGCAGGGTGTCCTGGTCGGGAAACTCACGCTCATACAGCGCCCGGAGCTGGCGTCCGGTAAAGGTATTGTTATCAATCACGACGCTGGCGATAAACCCTTTTTCTTCGCGATAGCGATAGGTCATCGTCTCATCAACCTCTTCCCCACTGCCCGCACAATGAAGAAAATCAACACCGTAGCCCAGGTGGCCCAGCAGGGCCAGTTCAAAACGACGCAGGGCGGGTTCAGGCGAGCCGGTTGCGCCAGCCAGGGCCTGGATACAGTGCAGATAATCGAAAAACAGTTCAGAGAAGCGCGTCTCATGTTCCAGAACTCGTGAGATGAGTTCATTGACGTACAGACCGCTATAGAGTGTGATACCGGAAAGGGGGAGCGCCAGGGAGACGGCTTCGGCACTACGCAGGGTTTTCACTTCCCCACGCCCGCCAAAGCGAACCAGCAGCGGCGTGAAAGGCTGTAAGGCGCCTTTCAGATTAGAACGTTTCGAACGTGCGCCTTTGGCAACAAGGCGCACACGACCCGACTCTTCCGTGAAGACGTCCAGCATAAGGCTGGTTTCGCTCCAGGGACGACTATGAAGGACAAAGGCACGCTGCCATCCATCCATATGCTCGTCGTCTTAGGTTACTGGTCTTCGCCGTAACCGAGGCTGCGCAGAGCACGCTCATCATCGGCCCAGCCAGATTTCACTTTCACCCACAGTTCGAGGTGAACCGGCGCTTCGAACATCTCCTGCATATCTTTACGGGCTTCAATGCCGATGGTTTTGATCTTGGCGCCTTTGTTGCCGATCACCATCTTCTTCTGCCCTTCACGCTCAACGAGGATCAGGCCATTGATGTCGTAGCCGCCACGCTCGTTGCTCTGGAAACGCTCGATCTCCACCGTCACAGAGTACGGCAGTTCAGCGCCCAGGAAACGCATCAGCTTTTCACGGATGATTTCAGACGCCATAAAGCGCTGAGAACGGTCGGTGATGTAGTCTTCCGGGAAGTGGTGAATCGCTTCCGGCAGGTGCTTACGCACAATACCCGCGATGGTATCCACGTTCAGGCCGGTCTCAGCGGACAGCGGAACGATGTCGAGGAAGTTCATCTGGCTGCCCAGCCACTGCAGATGCGGCAGCAGGTCGGCCTTTTCCTGCACGTTGTCAACTTTGTTGACCGCGAGGATGACCGGCGTTTTGCCGTCACGCAGCTTGTTCAGCACCATCTCGTCGTCCGGCGTCCAGCGGGTCCCTTCAACAACGAAAATCACCAGCTCTACGTCGCCAATGGAGCTGCTCGCCGCCTTGTTCATCAGACGGTTGATGGCACGCTTCTCTTCCATATGCAGGCCAGGGGTATCGACGTAGATCGCCTGATACGCGCCTTCCGTATGGATGCCCACGATGCGGTGACGCGTGGTCTGCGCCTTACGCGAGGTAATGGAAATCTTCTGCCCGAGCAGATTATTTAACAGGGTGGATTTGCCAACGTTCGGACGTCCGACGATAGCAATAAATCCGCAATAGGTTTTATCGATGCTCATTCCAGCTCCAGCATTTTTAACGCCTGTTCGGCGGCAGCCTGTTCAGCCTTACGGCGGCTTGAACCTGTGCCCACCACCGGTTCACTCAGGCCACTGACCTGGCAATGGATGGTAAATTCCTGATCGTGCGCTTCGCCACGAACCTGCACCACCAGATACGATGGCAGCGGCAGATGACGACCCTGCAAATATTCCTGCAGACGCGTTTTCGGATCTTTTTGTTTATCGCCCGGGCTGATTTCGTCCAGGCGGGTCTGATACCAGTTGAGGATCAGCTTTTCTACGGTCTGGATATCGCTGTCCAGGAACACACCACCAATTAATGCTTCGACCGTATCGGCAAGAATAGATTCACGACGGAAGCCGCCGCTTTTCAGTTCACCCGGCCCAAGACGCAGACATTCGCCCAGTTCAAATTCACGCGCGATTTCCGCAAGGGTATTACCCCGAACCAGCGTGGCACGCATGCGGCTCATATCACCTTCATCCACTCGCGGGAAACGATGATAAAGCGCATTCGCAATCACGAAACTTAAAATAGAGTCGCCTAAAAACTCGAGACGCTCATTATGTTTGCTGCTGGCACTGCGGTGGGTTAATGCCTGTTGCAACAACTCCTGATGATGAAAAGTGTAGCCCAGCTTCCGTTGAAGCCGATTAATTACGATGGGGTTCATGCGATACCAATAAATGAATGCGTCAAAAATGCAGCACACGAAACCGACCTGAGAAAACCAACGCGGTTTCGTGTGCCGTGGCACCCTTGCAGGGCCAACCTTAAACTTCGGGGGAATATTCTATACACAACGACAGGGGATGTCGTTAGTTCGAAGAGATTTATCGTGGAAATAATTCACGTAGCCGCGAAATAACGCGGCTACGTGTTCTTTTAATGCGAATTAATGGATTCCGCCAATACGATTCAGGCGTACGCCGGTCGGCCATTCGCCTTCCTGCTTCTCAAAACTCATCCAGATCGCGGTTGCTTTACCAACCAGATTCGCTTCCGGCACAAAGCCCCAGTAACGGCTGTCCGCAGAGTTATCGCGGTTATCACCCATCATGAAGTAATGTCCAGGCGGTACGATCCAGCTCGCCAGCTGCTGGCCTGGCTGTTTGTAATACATACCCAGCTGATCCTGCGCGATCGGCACAGTGAGGATGCGATGAGTCACATCCCCCAGCGTCTCTTTGCGTTCAACCAGACGGATACCGTCCTCTTTGGTTTCGCCTTTCGGGACCTGGAAGAACCCGCTGGTCGCTTCACCGCCGTTACGACGGGCAAAAGTCTGCACAAAATCGCTTGGCTCAACGTTGGAGTAGGTGATTGGCAGCGCATTTTCGCACGCGGTACCGGAGCTGCAGCCAGGCTGAACGGTGACTTCCTTCGCAACCGGATCGTAGGTCACTTTATCACCCGGCAGACCTACCGCGCGCTTGATGTAGTCCAGGCGCGGATCTTCCGGATATTTGAACACCACGATGTCGCCGCGTTTCGGATGACCGGTTTCGATCAGCGTTTTCTGGTAGATAGGATCTTTAATGCCGTAGGCAAACTTCTCTACCAGAATAAAATCGCCAATCAGCAGCGTTGGCATCATGGAACCGGATGGGATCTGGAACGGCTCGTAAATAAACGAACGTACCACCAGCACAATCGCCAGCACCGGAAAGACCGAGGCGCCTGTTTCCAGCCAGCCCGGTTTCGGGCCAACTTTTTTCAGGGTTTTCGCGTCAATCCCATCGCCAGTGGCTGCCTGCGCGGCAGCCTGACGTTCGCGACGTTTTGGGGCGAAGATAAACTTATCCAGACACCACAACAGACCTGTCACCAGGGTAGCAATGACCAGGATCAGGGCAAACATGTTCGCCATGCCAACTCCTTAGGGTTATTTGCCGTCTTTACCAACATGAAGGATGGCAAGGAATGCTTCCTGCGGCAGCTCGACGTTACCGACCTGCTTCATACGCTTCTTACCTTCTTTCTGCTTCTGGAGCAGCTTTTTCTTACGGCTGACGTCACCGCCATAACATTTCGCCAGAACGTTTTTACGCAGCTGTTTCACGGTAGAACGCGCGATGATGTGGTTGCCGATGGCCGCCTGGATCGCGATATCAAACTGCTGGCGTGGGATCAGATCTTTCATCTTCTCAACCAGCTCGCGACCACGGTATGGCGCATTGTCGTTGTGAGTGATCAGCGCCAGCGCATCCACACGCTCACCGTTGATCAGCACGTCCACACGTACCATGTTGGAGGCCTGGAAGCGCTTGAAGTTGTAATCCAGCGACGCATAGCCACGGGAGGTCGACTTCAGACGGTCGAAGAAATCGAGAACCACTTCAGCCATCGGGATTTCATAGGTCAGCGCCACCTGGTTACCGTGGTAAACCATGTTGGTCTGCACGCCACGCTTCTCAACGCACAGCGTAATGACGTTACCCAGGTACTCCTGCGGCAACAGCATATGACACTCTGCAATTGGCTCACGCAGCTCATGAATGTTGTTCAGCGGCGGAAGCTTGGACGGGCTGTCGACGTAGATCACCTCTTTCGACGTGGTTTCAACTTCATACACTACCGTCGGTGCGGTGGTGATCAGATCCAGATCGTATTCACGCTCCAGACGCTCCTGAATGATCTCCATGTGCAGCAGACCGAGGAAGCCGCAGCGGAAACCGAAGCCCAGCGCCGTTGAGCTTTCTGGCTCGTAGAACAGGGAGGCATCGTTCAGGCTCAGTTTGCCGAGCGCATCACGGAAGTTTTCGTAGTCGTCAGAGCTGACCGGGAACAAGCCCGCGTAAACCTGCGGTTTGACCTTTTTAAAGCCTGGCAGCGCTTTTTCTGCCGGGTTACGTGCACCGGTCAGGGTATCGCCCACTGGCGCGCCGAGGATGTCTTTGATGGCGCAGACCAGCCAGCCTACTTCGCCGCATGTCAGCTCGGTACGGTCGACCTGTTTTGGCGTGAAAATACCCAGACGGTCGGCGTTGTAGACCTGTCCGGTACTCATGACCTTGATTTTGTCGCCTTTACGCAGGGTACCGTTTTTAATACGCACCAGGGAGACAACGCCCAGATAGTTATCAAACCAGGAGTCGATAATCAGCGCCTGCAATGGAGCATCCGGATCGCCTTCCGGGGCCGGAATATCACGCACCAGGCGTTCCAGCACATCGGTCACGCCGACACCGGTTTTCGCCGAGCAGCGCACAGCGTCGGTCGCGTCAATGCCGACAATATCTTCAATCTCTTCCGCTACGCGCTCAGGATCGGCGGCTGGCAAGTCGATCTTGTTCAGAACCGGCACAACTTCGAGATCCATTTCCATCGCGGTGTAGCAGTTTGCCAGGGTCTGGGCTTCTACGCCCTGCCCGGCGTCGACCACCAGCAGCGCGCCTTCACAGGCCGCCAGCGAGCGTGAAACCTCATAGGAGAAGTCAACGTGGCCTGGGGTGTCGATAAAGTTCAGCTGATAGGTTTCGCCATCAGCCGCTTTGTAATCCAGCGTGACGCTCTGCGCTTTAATGGTAATACCGCGTTCGCGTTCCAGGTCCATGGAGTCCAGAACCTGGGCTTCCATTTCACGATCAGACAGGCCACCGCAAATCTGGATAATACGGTCAGACAGCGTCGACTTACCGTGGTCAATGTGAGCAATGATCGAAAAGTTACGTATGTTCTTCATATAGTTAAATAATTATGCCTTACGAATTCCTGGAGGCCGCTGTTCTTAGCCTGACGTTTTTCAGTGCGAAAACGCAGCATTCTACACTACATCCTCGCTACCTGGAAATGCACTTAGAGACAGGTATAGCGTGAAGAAAGGACGTTTTCTGTTTAAGGACGTAAAAAATGATAAAGCCCGATGGATCACCGGGCCTCAGAAGAGAGCGTTTCAACGCGAAGCTGGTCTGGCGCCAGGCCAACGCTAAGAATGACAGGCTGCCACTCCTCACGCGTCGCGAGCTTCGGAGAGAGACCTTTGGCAAGCCAGAATCCCCCCACGCCACCCAGGGCAGCACCGCACATGGCGGCCACATCGGTAGCAAACAGCATCTGGAACAGGCCGCCCATAATAAACAGCCCGACCAGCGGAGAGAGATAAACCAGCATCGCGGAACTGAGCAAGCTCCCTTCGGCAATACCCAGCTCTACCTTCTGCCCTGCCATCAGCGGTTGCTCACTTGGCACAGAAATCGTGTGCGTAGTTTGCGGCCCGAGCTTATTCAGCACGCGGCTACCGCAACCGGCTCTGGAGGCACAACTGTTACATGAGGCTTTTACATCACAGCTCACCAGCGCAATGCCATCCTGCCACGAGACAACCGTAGCCCACTCTTTAATCATTGTGCGGTCCTGAATTTAATGCTGTCGGAAATGCGCTTCGCCGTTTGCGGGGGAAGCTCGCCCACAATGGTGATCTCAGCGTTATCGCGTACCGTGGTGCTGACCGTACGACGCCCGGTGCGCAGCATCTGTTCGGCGCTGTTTGCCGTTGCGCGATTAATATTCACCGAGAAGCTGAACAACCCGTCGGAATAGAGACGCGATTCCACCGGCGTTTCAATCGTTGGCAACTGCCGACGGCTGCTGGAAACCTCACTAAACCCTTGTGGGATCCATGACGGTACCCAGTTGAAATTCACGGAATCCCCGGCCGGAACAGAAAGCAGCGGCGGCAGGCTGGCTTTCGCCAGATTCTGCATGCTGTTACCAACCTGGTTGTTCACGCTGAAGGAGATCACGCGGAACTGTTCCAGCGTTTCGCCGTCACGGTCGAGCAGATCTACACGCATGGGGAGTTTGGTTTCCGCGTCAATCCAGACAATATAGCTGTAGCGCGTTCCGTCCCGGGCAACCACGCGGATCACCTCGCACAACCGGTCCGCGATGCGTGTACGCCCTACCGAAATAAAATCGTAGTAAGGAGCAAGCCGTTTAAAGTCGGTGTAAATCAGTGACGGCAGAGAATCAACGATGTAGTCGCCATTCAGCGTAAAAGGCTCCAGGCCTGGCTCGAAATAACTGATTTCGTTACCACGCTGGACCACTTCACGTCGCGGACCATCCATCTGTAAAAGCTGGGCGAGTGGCTGGTTATCAAGACGGGCATGGCGATAGCGTAACGATTCGACGCCCTGCTTGTTGATGCTGATAAATGCCAACTCGTAATTGAGTGACTGGCTGGCCAGATTCATTTGCTGCAACAACGCCCCGGATGAAACATCAGCCGAGGCGTTGGCAGAGAAGAACAGGCTACCCGCCATCAGAGACATGGCGAACCAAAGTTGCTTCATTACTGCGATTGCGTTCCTAAAGTTTGGTTTCCGGGCACCTGCACAGCGGCTTGCTGTGTTTGCGCCTGCTCAAACTGAAGCTGTTCAGAGTGCAGACGACGCTGCAACTCGTAATCCTGCAACATCGCATTAATGCGACGGCGCTGCTCCTGGACCTGCTGTTGCTGGCCGCCGCTGGCGGAAGCATCAGCCGGTACGCCCAGACTGACCGGGCTGGCTTTGCCCATCATCGGCAGTGTATTAAACACTGGCGCTTCTGGCTGCTGATTAGTTTCAGACTGAGCATTATAGTGCTGGACGCCAACGATAACTGCAAGCGATACGCATGCAGCCACACCCATTTGGGTAAGCTGGCTGGCCCACGGACGCACCTTTTGCCAGAATGGCATTTTCTGCCACTGGTGGGGCGCGGGTTGAGCTTGAGGAATCAGCGGAGTGGTCTGATGAACAGGCTCATTCTCAATTGCCGCCATGACGCGTGCTGAGATATCGAAATGGAGAACCTCGCCGGTATCACCGCGAAGGGTGTCACGGATGAGATGATAACTCTCCCAGGTCTCTTGCATTTCGGGAGAATGAGACAGCTCGTTGAGCAGCTCATTATCGACCGTTTCACCATCCATTAAAGCGGAAAGTTTTTCTTTCTGCATGCCTAATACCTTTTCCAGTATCCCGCTATCGTCAACGCCTGATAAGCGGTTGAACTTTATTATCAATGGCTTCTCGCGCACGGAAAATTCGTGAACGTACCGTGCCGACCGGACAATCCATGATAGCGGCTATCTCTTCATAGCTCAGACCATCCAGCTCCCGTAACGTAATTGCCATGCGTAAATCTTCCGGGAGCGACTCGATCGTGCGAAAAACGATTTGTCTCAGTTCTTCTGACAACATTAAGTTCTCAGGGTTCGAAATTTCTTTCAGTGCGCCGCCACTTTCGAAGTTTTCGGCGTCGATAGCGTCCACATCACTTGATGGCGGACGACGGCCCTGAGCGACCAGATAGTTCTTTGCCGTATTGACCGCAATACGGTACAGCCAGGTGTAAAAAGCACTATCTCCCCGGAAAGAATCCAGCGCGCGATAGGCCTTAATAAAAGACTCTTGCACCACATCAGGCACGTCGCCTGAGGGTACATAGCGGGAAACCAGGCTCGCCACCTTATGCTGGTAGCGCACCACCAGTAGGTTAAAGGCTTTCTGATCTCCCTTCTGGACCCGTTCAACCAGGACCTGGTCCGTTAACTGCTCGCTCATCCGAGGTAATGTCTCCCCAAACCTAAATTCCACGCGTTAGCGAAACGCCACTCTAAAAACACTGCACTTTGAGCAAGCACCGAATTAGAGTGTCTGTTCTTCAATAAGTTCCGTAACGCCTTTGTTTTTGTTCATCGCGCCGCAGACTGGTCATTTTCTCTCATTATAAGTCTGTTCACGATACGCACCACTTTCTGACAAGAAACATCTTTTTCCCGCCAGAAGAGTAACGCAACACAGTCTTTATTTCACCACAAAATCTGACGCTAACGATCTGCTTCGCAAAATAATTTCACTCATTTACCCTCCGTTTACCTCGGCTTACTCGTTTAGCCATTGCAACAACCTTTAAAAAAAACGTGCGATATATCGCACGCGGGTGCTATTCTGACTCAACACTGTTTAGTAAATTAAACAACAATCATGAACACAACACCCGAACTCCATTGTGATGTATTGATCATCGGCAGCGGCGCTGCCGGGCTCTCTCTGGCGCTGCGCCTGGCCGAGCACCAGAACGTAATCGTTCTGAGTAAAGGGCCGATCAGTGAAGGTTCCACGTTTTACGCCCAGGGTGGCATTGCCGCCGTGTTTGATGAAACAGACAGCATTGCATCCCACGTCGACGATACGCTGATCGCCGGGGCCGGGATCGTGGATGCGCACGCCGCAGAGTTTGTCGCCAGCAATGCCCGTCATTGCGTTCAGTGGCTCATCGACCAGGGCGTGTTATTCGATACGCAGGTCCAACCCAACGGTGAAGAGAGCTACCACCTGACCCGCGAAGGCGGCCATAGCCACCGCCGCATCCTGCACGCAGCGGATGCCACCGGAAAAGAGGTAGAGACCACGCTGGTCAGTAAAGCGCTGAACCATCCTAATATTCGGGTGCTTGAGCGAAGTAATGCCGTTGACCTGATTATCTCCGACAAAATTGGCCTGCCCGGCACGCGTCGCGTGGTGGGTGCCTGGGTCTGGAACCGGAATAAAGAGAAGGTGGAAACCTGTCAGGCGAAAGCCGTCGTGCTGGCGACGGGGGGGGCTTCCAAGGTGTATCAGTACACCACTAATCCGGACATTGCCTCCGGAGATGGGATCGCTATGGCCTGGCGTGCCGGTTGTCGCGTAGCGAACCTCGAGTTTAACCAGTTTCACCCGACCGCCCTGTTTCACCCGCAGGCACGCAACTTCCTGCTGACGGAAGCCCTGCGCGGTGAAGGGGCTTACCTGAAACGCCCTGACGGCACCCGCTTTATGCCGGACTTTGACGCCCGGGGCGAACTGGCCCCCCGCGATATCGTCGCTCGCGCCATTGACCATGAGATGAAACGTCTTGGCGTGGACTGCATGTATCTCGATATCAGCCACAAGCCTGCAGAATTTATTCGTCAGCATTTCCCGATGATTTACGAAAAACTGCTCGGTCTGGGCATTGATTTAACCCGCGATCCGGTCCCCATTGTCCCAGCCGCTCACTATACCTGCGGTGGCGTAATGGTTGACGATCATGGTCGTACCGATGTGGATGGCCTGTACGCTATCGGTGAAGTGAGTTATACCGGCCTTCACGGCGCGAACCGTATGGCCTCTAACTCTCTGCTGGAGTGTCTGGTGTACGGCTGGTCTGCCGCAGAAGACATCACGAAACGCATGCCTTATGCCCGTGAGACAGAACGCTTACCGGCGTGGGATGAAAGCCGTGTGGAAAACCCGGACGAGCTGGTCGTGATTCAGCATAACTGGCATGAGCTACGGCTGTTTATGTGGGATTACGTCGGAATTGTGCGCACCACGAAACGTCTTGAACGCGCGTTGCGCCGCATCACCATGCTGCAGCAGGAAATTGATGAATACTATGCCAATTTCCGTGTCTCCAACAATTTGCTGGAGCTGCGTAACCTGGTACAGGTTGCCGAGCTGATCGTTCGCTGCGCGATGATGCGTAAAGAGAGCCGCGGCTTGCACTATACCCTGGACTATCCGGATCAGCTTGCGGAGTCCGGACCGTCAATACTCGCCCCGCAGGTTTACATAAACAGATAAAACGCCTGGGTCAGGGCAGTGTAATCTTCGGAATAACGCTGGTCTGGCCCACGGATCACCATTCGATCATTAAAGCACTCCCCCTCTTTCGGCGAGAGCGCCAGCAGCACGCGGTGCGGCAGCCGACCTTCAGTGTCCGAAATATCGGTACGCAGACGTAACGTCCAGCCGATCTCCTGGGCGATACCAATAAATGTGTTGCCCGTGCTTTCCGGCAGCACCACGCAGAAAAAACCGTCTTCAGAGATGAGTTCTGCCGCACTGATGAGCAGGGCTTTATGATCGAGGTTATGGGTATAACGCGCCAGCTGACGCTCAGGCGTACCGCACTCCACGCCGGGCTCGTAGTACGGAGGGTTACTGACGATCAAATCGTATCGTGCGGTCTGTTCAGGCGCCCAGGCCAGCACATCCGCGCACTCCACTCTCATCCGGGCCGCCCACGGGGATTCAGCCACATTTTCACTCGCCTGCTCTGCTGCCTGCGCATCCAGTTCGACGGCGTCAATGGTGACATGCTCTTCAGTACGTTGCGCCAGCATCAACGCCACCAGCCCGCTGCCGGTACCGATATCAAGAATACGCTTAACGCCTGCGACAGGCGCCCACGCTCCCAGTAAAATACCGTCTGTACCGACCTTCATGGCACAGCGATCGTGAGCGACAAAAAATTGTTTAAACGTAAAACCATCGCGGCGCAGCTGCGCTTTGAGTTGAGACATGTCAGGGCAACCTTCTAAGTGAAACTGGAGTAGCATAGGGGAAAGCGAAGTGGCCGGAAAGCGATATCCATACAAACAGATGAAGATTACAGCCGTAACGTCTATAATCAGCGCCCCACACAGAGGTAGAACATGACTGTAACGACTTTTTCCGAACTTGAACTCGATGAAAGCCTGCTCAATGCCCTTGAGAGCAAAGGCTTTACACGCCCGACCGCCATTCAGGCAGCGGCCATTCCGCCTGCGCTTGAGGGCCGCGATGTGCTCGGTTCTGCGCCAACCGGCACGGGGAAGACAGCAGCCTATTTGCTGCCTGTGTTGCAGCATCTGCTCGATTTTCCACGTAAAAAATCTGGCCCGCCGCGTATTTTAATCCTGACGCCTACGCGCGAACTGGCTATGCAGGTTGCCGATCACGCGCGTGAACTCGCGGCGAATACGCATCTGGATATTGCTACCATCACCGGCGGCGTTGCGTACATGAACCACGCCGAAGTGTTCAGCGAAAACCAGGACATCGTCGTGGCGACGACGGGCCGTCTGCTGCAGTACATCAAAGAAGAGAACTTCGACTGCCGCGCGGTTGAAACGCTGATTCTGGATGAAGCCGACCGCATGCTGGACATGGGCTTTGCCCAGGATATCGAGCACATTGCCGGTGAGACGCGCTGGCGTAACCAGACGATGCTGTTCTCTGCCACCCTCGAAGGGGAAGCAATTAATGATTTTGCAGAGCGTCTGCTGGATGATCCGGTTGAAGTGTCTGCCACGCCGTCCACACGCGAGCGTAAGAAGATCCACCAGTGGTACTACCGCGCAGACAATCTCGAGCACAAGGTGGCGTTGCTTAAGCACCTGCTGAAGCAGGAAGAAGCTACCCGTACCATCGTTTTCGTGCGTAAGCGCGAGCGTGTACACGAGCTGGCTGAAATGCTGCGTAATGCCGGCATCAACAACTGCTATCTTGAAGGCGAGATGGCGCAGATCAAGCGTACCGAAGGTATTAAGCGCCTGACCGATGGCCGTGTTAACGTGCTGGTTGCCACCGACGTTGCCGCACGCGGGATCGACATCCCGGACGTCAGCCACGTCATTAACTTCGATATGCCGCGCAGCGGAGATACCTATCTGCATCGTATTGGTCGTACCGGCCGCGCGGGTCGCAAAGGTATTGCGATTTCACTGGTCGAGGCTCATGACTACCTGCTGCTGAAGAAAATTGGCCGCTATGTTGATGAGCCGCTGAAAGCGCGCGTCATCGACGAGCTCCGCCCGACCACACGTGCGCCGAGTGAGAAGATGACGGGTAAACCGTCCAAGAAAGCACTCGCGAAACGTGCTGAGCGAAAAGAGAAAGAAAAAGAGAAGCCGCGCGTGAAACAGCGCCACCGCGATACCAAAAATATTGGTAAGCGCCGTAAGCCAAGCTCTGCCGCGACAGAGCCAAAAACAGAAGAGTAAAAAAAAGCCGGGAATCCCGGCTTTTTTATTCCACCCAGCCTGAAGCCATTACAGGCTTTCAGTAAAGGTACGCGCGATAACGTCGCGCTGCTGCTCTGGGGTGAGAGAGTTAAAACGCACAGCATAGCCGGACACGCGAATGGTCAGCTGTGGATACTTCTCCGGATGCTCAACCGCGTCCATCAGCGTTTCGCGGCGCAGCACGTTAACGTTCAGGTGTTGACCACCTTCCACGCGCACTTCCGGTTTCACTTCCATTGGGATTTCACGGTACTCGATCTCGCCCAGTTTGCTCACTGGCACGATTTCGTCTTCAGCAAAACCTGCTTTCGCGACGACACAGCGCGCTTCGTTTTTCTCACTGTCCAGCAGCCAGAAAGAGTTGAGCAGATCGTCATTTGCAGCTTTAGTAATCTGGATACCTGTAATCATGTGTTGCCTCCCTTAGGCTACATTAACTGATGCCGGCCTCGCGCGGCCAATTGGTAAAACCATTGTTTCTTGTGTGTATATATATCATTCACACCCCGGTGATTTATTGATTTAAATCAACAAAAACACCAACCACACAAAGAGTGTGGTCTGATTTTATTGTTCCAGATCAATTTTACGATCTTACCAATTCAACTTATAACGCATAATTTCAACACAAATTGAGTGACTTACGCCTATTTCCGCCTCTGATTTTGCACCCGCGACTATAACGGTTAAGCTAGACGCAGAATGAGATCCGCAGGAGAGCGAGATGACCACCCCGTTGACATGGCACGATGTGCTGGCAGAAGAGAAACAGAAACCCTACTTTATTAACACCCTCAGTACCGTTGCGGCAGAGCGACAGTCTGGCCAGACGATTTATCCTCCGCAGAAGGATGTTTTCAACGCGTTTCGCTATACCGAGTTGAGCGATGTTAAAGTCGTGATCCTTGGCCAGGATCCTTACCATGGTCCGGGCCAGGCGCACGGGCTGGCGTTTTCCGTACGTCCAGGCGTAGCTATCCCCCCTTCTCTGCTCAATATGTATAAAGAGCTTGAGGGAACCGTGCCCGGGTTTACCCGCCCCACGCACGGTTACCTGGAAAGCTGGGCGCGCCAGGGCGTGCTGTTATTAAACACCGTGCTCACCGTAAGAGCGGGCCAGGCGCACTCGCACGCCAGCCTGGGCTGGGAAACGTTCACCGATAAAGTCATCAGCCTTATCAATGAGCATCGTGAAGGGGTGGTTTTTTTACTTTGGGGATCGCATGCGCAGAAGAAAGGGGCGATCATCGACCGTCAGCGTCATCATGTCCTGAAAGCACCGCATCCGTCACCGCTGTCTGCACATCGCGGCTTCTTTGGCAGTAATCATTTTGTTCTGGCGAATGAATGGCTGGAAAAACGTGGCGAAACGCCGATTGACTGGATGCCTGTGTTGCCGGCAGAAAGCGAGTAAGGTTTGAATGTGCCGGGGCTGACCCGGCACATAAGAGGCTTATGCCTTATTCTGACGCCACCATTCGGCCAGCAGTACGCCGGTCGCAACGGACACGTTCAGACTTTCCACATTACCTGTCCCGTCGATAGAAACGCTCAGATCCGCACTGGAGAGCGCCGCGTCAGACAAACCATCGCGCTCCTGACCCAGCACCAGAACCATTTTACGCGGCAGCGTCGCTTTAAACAGCGGCGTACCAGCATGGCTCGACGTCGTGACAATGGAATAGCCCGCTTTACGGAACTGCTCCAGGGCATCCAGAACGCTGTCGCCGGTGATCGGCTGAACGTGCTCGGCTCCGCCTTCGGCAGTACGGATCGCGGCGCCGGATTCCAGCAGCGCAGCATCCTGCAGCAGCACGCCTTTCACGCCAAAGTGCGCGCAACTGCGCATCATTGCACCCAGGTTGTGCGGGTTACCGACATCTTCCAGCGCCAGCACGCAGTCATCGGCATCCGCCTGGCTGACCCACTGCTGAACGGTTGTGCCGTTACGTTTTTTGATCAGGAAGCAAACGCCGCCGTGGTGCTCGGTTCCTGACGCTTTGGTCAGTTCGGCATCATCAACCACGTGGTAAGCTTTACGGTTTGCAGCCATCCAGCGCAGCGCTTCTTTAAAGCGCGGGGTTACGCTCTGGATAAACCAGGCGCGGACGATACACTCAGGACGGCTCTGGAACAGCGCCTGGCAGGCGTTCTCGCCATATACGCGGGTCTCTTCCGCACGCTGACGACGCAGCACTTCCGGGTCGATAAAGCTTTTACCGCTGATACCGCCGTGATCGGCTTTTTCTGGCGTCTCGTCACCCGGCGCGCGCGAAACGGTGCGCCACGGGGAGGCGTTATCACGTGAGAAGTCATCGCGTTTGCGATCGTCACGTTTACGGTCATCACGTTTGCGGTCATCACCGCGGTTGTTTCTGTCATCGCGGGCGGGGCGACGGCCACCGTCTGCACGAGAAGACGCCGGACGCCCGCCACCTTTTCCGGTACGCGGATTTTGGGTGCGTTTATCAGAGTCATCATCACTGCGGACATACATCACTTTGACCTTGCCGCTTTTGTTTTTCATTTCGTCGTTCATGCTTTTCTCCACCAGCGCTGCGCGAAGCGCGCAGATTACCCGATGTGCCAGCGCATAGCCATAATTTCGTACAAAAGCCTGTGACTATTGTTCTCATTGAATAAAACGCATTGTTGTTTCAAACAGGCTCATTGATAATATGTAACATATTGGAAACATAATCGGCGCACTGCCGCTGTCCCACGGCTCTATCAGAGGTTAGTTATGAATACCGTATGTGCCAACTGTCAGGCTCTTAATCGCATTCCGGACGATCGGATCGAAGATGGTGCGAAATGCGGACGTTGTGGCCATGAATTGTTTGATGGCGATGTCATTAACGCGACGGGTGCTACGCTGGACAAACTCCTCAAGGACGATCTCCCTGTGGTGGTCGATTTCTGGGCACCATGGTGCGGCCCGTGCCGAAACTTCGCGCCAATCTTTGAAGATGTCGCCGAAGAGCGCAGCGGTAAAATGCGCTTTGTTAAGGTCAATACTGAGGCGGAGCGTGAGCTTAGCGCGCGTTTTCAGATCCGCAGCATTCCGACCATTATGATCTTCAAAAAGGGTGAAGTGGTCGACATGCTCAACGGTGCGGTACCAAAAGCTCCGTTTGATAGCTGGCTTAACGAATCACTGTAACATTCACGGGGCACATCTTGTGCCCCGTTCCCGCCTCTGCGAAAATAGGGTTTTTCCTCCATTTCGCCCATGACAAATAACGCTGTTCTTCAATTACGCGCCGAACGCCTTGCCCGCGCGACTCGCCCCTTTCTTGCCCGCGGCAATCGTATTCGTCGCTGTCAGCGCTGCCTGTTACCGCTGAAGGTTTGTCTGTGTGAGACGTTGGTCCCGGGTACGGCAGAGAGTCGTTTTTGTCTGGTCATGTTCGATACCGAGCCGATGAAACCCAGCAATACGGGACGTCTTATCGCCGATATTCTGCCTAATACCGCCGCGTTTCAGTGGTCCCGTACAGAACCCCCTCAGGCCCTGCTCGACCTGGTGGCAAGCCCGGACTATCAGCCGATGGTCGTTTTCCCCGCCTCTTATGCAGGGGCCGATCGCCAGGTGCTTTCGGTACCGCCATCCGGGAAGCCGCCGCTGTTTATTATGCTCGACGGCACCTGGACCGAAGCGCGGAAAATGTTTCGCAAGAGCCCTTACCTCGACGCCCTGCCGGTGATTTCTGTCGATCTTTCCCGCGTCTCCGCCTATCGGCTGCGTGAAGCGCATGCTGACGGGCAATACTGCACCGCCGAAGTGGCCATAGCGCTTCTGGATTTAGCGGGAGATACCGCGGCGGCAGGCGCCCTGGGCAACCATTTCTCACGTTTCCGGGAGCGCTATCTGGCGGGAAAAACCGTTCATAAGGGCAGTGTCACAGCAACAGAGCCAGAAAGCGTTTAAAATCATCAGGTCGCTTGCATTCACAGGAGGCCTGCATGAGCCAGCGAGGGTTAGAAGCGCTACTTCGTCCTAAATCCATTGCCGTCATCGGCGCATCAATGAAACCGGATCGTGCAGGCTATCTGATGATGCGTAACCTGCTGGCCGGTGGATTTCATGGCCCCGTCATGCCCGTCACACCGGCTTATAAAGCGGTTCAGGGCGTACTAGCCTGGCCCGATGTGCAAAGCCTGCCTTTCGTGCCCGATCTTGCCGTACTCTGTACCAATGCGAAGCGAAATCCGGAACTGCTGGAATCACTCGGCAAGAAGGGATGTAAAACCTGCATTATTCTCTCGTCTCCCCCTGAGCAAAAAAGCGAACTTCTGGCCTGCGCCAGCCGCTATCAGATGCGCATTCTTGGGCCAAACAGTCTGGGCCTGCTCGCTCCCTGGCAGGGGCTGAATGCCAGCTTCTCTCCGGTACCGATCCGCAAAGGCAAGCTCGCGTTTATTTCGCAGTCGGCTGCGGTATCAAACACCATTCTCGACTGGGCGCAGCAGCGTGAAATGGGATTTTCCTACTTCATTGCCCTCGGCGATAGCCTGGATATCGACGTTGATGAACTGCTGGATTTTCTCGCACGAGACAGCAAAACCAGTGCGATCCTGCTTTATCTTGAGCATCTTAGCGACGCCCGTCGCTTTGTATCGGCTTCGCGAAGTGCGTCGCGTAATAAGCCGATCCTGGTGATCAAAAGCGGTCGCAGCCCTGCGGCCCAACGTCTGCTGCATTCCCATTCCGGTATGGATCCCGCCTGGGATGCAGCCATTCAGCGCGCGGGGTTGCTGCGGGTACAGGATACGCACGAGCTGTTTTCCGCCGTTGAAACGTTAAGCCATATGCGCCCGCTGCGAGGCGAGAAGTTAATGATTGTCAGTAACGGCGCCGCGCCTGCCGCCCTCGCGCTGGATGAACTGTGGCGCCGCTTCGGCAAGCTGGCAACCCTGAGTGAAGAGACGCTGCAGCGCCTGAGAGACGCGCTTCCGACCAGCGTGACGCCCGGCAACCCGCTTGATTTGCGCGATGACGCCAGCAGCGAGCGCTATATCAGCGCTATCTCCATTTTGCTGGACAGCCAGGATTTCGATGCGCTGATGATTATCCACTCCCCCAGCGCGGTCGCACCGGGCAGTGAAAGCGCGAGGGCGCTTATTGATGCCGTGCGTACTCATCCGCGAGGCAAATATGTCACCCTGCTCACCAACTGGTGCGGCGAGTTTTCCTCTCAGGAGGCGCGACGCTTGTTCAGCGAAGCCGGGCTGCCAACCTACCGTACACCGGAAGGCACCATCACCGCGTTTATGCACATGGTGGAATATCGCCGCAACCAGAAACAGCTGCGTGAAACGCCGGCGCTGCCCGGTAATCTGACGGCGAATACCGTCGACGTTCACCGCCTGTTGCAGCAGGCTATCGAAGAGGGGGCGACGTCGCTTGATACGCATGAAGTCCAGCCCATTCTGGGCAGTTACGGCATGCAAACCCTGCCGACCTGGATCGCCAGCGACAGCGCTGAGGCAGTACACATCGCCGAGCAGATAGGCTATCCGGTGGCCCTGAAGCTGCGCTCCCCGGATATTCCGCATAAGTCCGATGTTCAGGGGGTTATGTTATACCTGCGCACGGCGACAGAGGTGCAGCAGGCTGCAGATGCCATTTTCGATCGGGTCAAAATGGCCTGGCCGCAGGCAAGGATCCACGGGCTGCTGGTGCAAAGCATGGCTAACCGCGCAGGGGCTCAGGAATTGCGGGTCGTGGTTGAACACGACCCCGTGTTTGGCCCGCTGATCATGTTGGGAGAAGGCGGCGTTGAGTGGCGTCCGGAAGAGCAAGCCGTGGTGGCATTACCGCCGCTGAACATGAATCTGGCGCGCTATTTGATCATTCAGGCAATTAAAAGCAAAAAGATCCGTGGCCGGAGTGCGCTGCGTCCGCTCGATATTGCCGGGTTAAGTCAGTTCCTGGTCCAGGTGTCTAACCTGATTGTAGATTGCGCCGAGATCCAGCGGCTGGATATCCATCCGCTCCTTGCCTCCGGCAATGAGTTCACGGCGCTGGACGTGACGCTGGATATCGCGCCATTTGAAGGAGACAGCGAGAGCCGTCTGGCAATCCGTCCGTATCCTCTGCAACTGGAGGAGTGGGTAGAGATGAAAAATGGAGAACGTGCGCTGTTCCGTCCTATTCTTCCGGAAGATGAACCCCAGCTGCGGGCCTTTATCTCTCAGGTCACGAAAGAGGATCTTTATTATCGCTATTTTAGCGAAATCAACGAATTTACCCACGATGATTTAGCCAATATGACCCAGATCGACTACGATCGAGAAATGGCGTTTGTGGCCGTTCGTCGCTCTGATAAGGGGGATGAGATCCTCGGCGTTACGCGTGCTATTTCTGACCCGGATAACGTTGATGCAGAGTTTGCTGTACTGGTACGTTCCGACCTCAAAGGTCTGGGGCTGGGAAGACGGCTGCTGGAAAAACTCATCAGTTATACGCGAGATCACGGATTGTTACGTCTCAATGGCATTACTATGCCTAACAATCGCGGTATGGTGACCCTGGCGCGAAAACTTGGATTTGATGTTGATATTCAGCTGGACGAAGGTATTGTTGCCCTGTCCCTGAGCCTGACATCAGCAGACAAACACGAGTAAGCTACTGGAAATGTTACCCACTTTGGACGGGACTGGTGGTATCATTGTCCGCTTATGTTGTTTGCATGGTACAAACAACCCTTCAATGAACAGAGAAGAAACGCACTGTGATGTTGTCAAAATTTAAGCGTAATAAACATCAACAACACCTTGCTCAACTACCGAAGATTTCTCAGTCAGTTGATGATGTAGAGTTCTTTTACGCTCCCGCGCATTTTCGGGAGACGCTTCTGGAAAAGATTGCCAGTGCCACGCGACGCATTTGCATTGTGGCGCTGTATCTTGAACAAGATGAAGGCGGGCGTGCGATCCTGAACGCACTTTATGAAGCCAAACGTCAGCGTCCAGAGCTGGATGTTCGCGTGCTGGTGGACTGGCATCGCGCTCAGCGAGGCCGTATTGGCGCTGCCGCTTCAAACACCAATGCTGACTGGTATTGCCGCACGGCGCAGGAAAATCCTGGCGTTGATGTGCCTGTTTATGGCGTGCCAGTCAATACCCGTGAGGCGCTCGGCGTCCTTCATTTCAAAGGCTTTATCATCGATGACAGCGTGCTTTACAGCGGCGCCAGTCTGAATGATGTTTACCTGCATCAGCTCGATAAGTATCGCTACGACCGTTACCATCTGATTCGCAATCCGCAGATGGCCGATATCATGTTTAACTGGGTTGATAAAAATCTGGTTCATGGCCGTGGCGTTAATCGACTTGACGATCCTGAGCGTCCTAAAAGCCCGGAGATCAAAAATGATGTTCGCGCCTTCCGTCAGGAGCTGCGTGATGCGGTCTATCATTTCCAGGGTGATGCAAACAACGAAGAGTTATCCGTTACCCCGCTGGTCGGGCTCGGCAAATCCAGCCAGCTGAACAAAACGATCTTCCATCTGATGCCGTGCGCGGAGCAGAAACTCACCATTTGTACGCCGTACTTCAACCTTCCTGCCGTGCTGGTGCGCAATATCATTCAGCTACTGCGCGACGGCAAAAAAGTGGAAATCATCGTCGGTGATAAAACCGCAAACGACTTCTTCATTCCTGAAGATCAACCGTTCAAAATTATCGGTGCGCTGCCTTATCTCTATGAGATTAACCTGCGCCGTTTCCTGAGCCGTTTACAATACTACGTTAATACCGACCAACTGGTTGTGCGTCTCTGGAAAGATGAAGACAACAGTTACCATCTGAAAGGCATGTGGGTAGACGATGAGTGGATGCTGCTGACAGGTAACAACCTGAACCCACGCGCGTGGCGACTGGATCTGGAAAACGCTATCCTGATCCATGACCCTCAGCATGAATTAGCCGCAAAGCGTGAACGTGAGCTGGAACTGATTCGCACGCATACAACCGTGGTGAATCACTACCGCGAACTGCAGAGTATTGCCGATTATCCGGTGAAAGTTCGCAAGCTTATTCGCCGCTTACGTCGAATCCGTATCGACCGACTTATCAGCCGTATTCTGTAATACCCAGGCCCTGCCATCGCAGGGCTTTTTTATGGAGCCCGTTGATGCGTATTCCTCTGTTGCTGAGCGTGATCTTACTGAGTGGCTGTAGCCATATAGCCAACGATAACTGGTCCGGACAGGATAAAGCACAACATTTTCTCGCTTCCGCTATGCTGTCCGCCGCCGGTAATGAGTATGCGCAGCATCAGGGATACAGCCAGGATCGGAGCGCGACGATTGGGCTAATGTTCTCAGTCGGGCTTGGGGCGTCAAAAGAGCTGTGGGATAGCCGCCCCGCAGGGAGCGGCTGGAGCTGGAAAGATTTCGCCTGGGACGTCGCTGGCGCAACGACCGGCTATGCCGTGTGGCAGATGGCGCACTATTAAAGCCGAATGCCTTTCCCTTTGCGATGCAACATCAGAGAGACAATAAAGGCCAGCGCCCCCATTCCCGTTACGTACCAGAAGAATGTCGTTTCGCTTCCCCATGATTTAAAAGACAACGCAACATACTCCGCCGATCCGCCAAACAACGCGTTGGCGACCGCATAAGAGAGCCCTACCCCTAAAGCACGTACCTGCGCCGGGAACATTTCGGCTTTCAGTATCCCGCTGATCGAGGTGTAGAAACTGACAATCACCAGAGCCAGCATAACCAGCGCAAATGCAGCATACGGTGAGGAGACATGCTGAAGGGCAGTCAAAACAGGAACGGTACAGAGCGCCGATAATCCACCAAAAATAAGCATCGACGTTCGTCGGCCAATTTTATCCGAGAGCGCCCCAATGATTGGTTGTATGAGCATAAAGACAAACAGCGCTACAGTCATGACAACGCTGGCAACGTTGGCGTGCATCCCGGTGGTGTTCACCAGGTACTTTTGCATATAGGTGGTAAACGTGTAAAAACTGAGAGAGCCCCCTGCAGTAAAGCCCAGCACCATAAGAAAAGCTTTGCGGTTACGCCATAATCCTTTAAACGTTCCCGCTTCCTTCAACGTCCTGACCTCTTTCTGAGAAGTTTCATCTAACTGACGGCGTAGCCAAAGTGCAACGATCGCCAGCGCGGCTCCCATTGCGAACGGGATCCGCCAGCCCCAGGTGTGAAGCTGTTCATCCGTCAGGATCTGCTGCAGGATCACAACCACAAGAATGGCCAGCAGTTGACCGCCAATCAGCGTGACATACTGGAATGAGGCGTAAAAGCCTTTCCGTCCTTCCAGTGCAATCTCACTCATGTAGGTCGCACTGGTACCGTATTCGCCCCCCACTGATAATCCCTGGAATAAGCGGGCCAGTAAAAGTAGCGCCGGTGCCCAGGTACCAATCGATTCATAGCCCGGTAAGCAGGCGATCACCAGAGAGCCAAAACACATCATACAGACCGAAATCAGCATGGAGGCCTTACGCCCCTGACGATCCGCAATGCGGCCGAACAACCAGCCACCAATGGGTCGCATTAAGAATCCTGCAGCAAATACACCCGCTGTTTGTAGGAGTTGTGTAGTGGTGTTGCCGGATGGGAAGAATATATGAGCGAAATAGAGTGAACAGAATGAGTAGACGTAAAAGTCGAACCATTCAACCAGGTTCCCTGAAGAGGCGCTGACGATGGCCCATACCCTTCTTCGGGTATCACTGTTAGCCAGCGTCCCGTTTGATGTAATGCTTTCTGTCATTGTGATTATGCTCCTGCCATAGACTACGGCGTATTGAGTCCTGAAACTCAATTACCTCGTAAATGAAATGTTATAATTTTGTTATAAATAACATTGAGACAAAGATCACACATTCCATTAGCAGGATAAGGGATTAAGAGAAAGGCCAGAGCAGTAAAAACACAAAGCAAAAAACCCCGCACCTTACGGTACGGGGTTTTTCTAAATTGATGCCTGGCAGTTCCCTACTCTCACATGGGGAGACCCCACACTACCATCGGCGCTACGGCGTTTCACTTCTGAGTTCGGCATGGGGTCAGGTGGGACCACCGCGCTAAAGCCGCCAGGCAAATTCTGTTTAATCTGTATCAAAGCTGAAACTTGTGTCGTCTCTTCGCCAAAACATCTTCGGCGTTGTAAGGTTAAGCCTCACGGTTCATTAGTATCGGTTAGCTCAACGCATCGCTGCGCTTACACACCCGACCTATCAACGTCGTCGTCTTCAACGTTCCTTCAGGAGACTTAAAGTCTCAGGGAGAACTCATCTCGGGGCAAGTTTCGTGCTTAGATGCTTTCAGCACTTATCTCTTCCGCATTTAGCTACCGGGCAGTGCCATTGGCATGACAACCCGAACACCAGTGATGCGTCCACTCCGGTCCTCTCGTACTAGGAGCAGCCCCCTCAATTCTCCAGCGCCCACGGCAGATAGGGACCGAACTGTCTCACGACGTTCTAAACCCAGCTCGCGTACCACTTTAAATGGCGAACAGCCATACCCTTGGGACCTACTTCAGCCCCAGGATGTGATGAGCCGACATCGAGGTGCCAAACACCGCCGTCGATATGAACTCTTGGGCGGTATCAGCCTGTTATCCCCGGAGTACCTTTTATCCGTTGAGCGATGGCCCTTCCATTCAGAACCACCGGATCACTATGACCTGCTTTCGCACCTGCTCGAGCCGTCACTCTCGCAGTCAAGCTAGCTTATGCCATTGCACTAACCTCCTGATGTCCGACCAGGATTAGCTAACCTTCGTGCTCCTCCGTTACTCTTTGGGAGGAGACCGCCCCAGTCAAACTACCCACCAGACACTGTCCGCAACCCGGATTACGGGTCTACGTTAGAACACCAGCCATTAAAGGGTGGTATTTCAAGGACGGCTCCATGCAGACTGGCGTCCACACTTCAAAGCCTCCCACCTATCCTACACATCAAGGACCAGTGTTCAGTGTCAAGCTATAGTAAAGGTTCACGGGGTCTTTCCGTCTTGCCGCGGGTACACTGCATCTTCACAGCGAGTTCAATTTCACTGAGTCTCGGGTGGAGACAGCCTGGCCATCATTACGCCATTCGTGCAGGTCGGAACTTACCCGACAAGGAATTTCGCTACCTTAGGACCGTTATAGTTACGGCCGCCGTTTACCGGGGCTTCGATCAAGAGCTTCGCGTTGCCGCTAACCCCATCAATTAACCTTCCGGCACCGGGCAGGCGTCACACCGTATACGTCCACTTTCGTGTTTGCACAGTGCTGTGTTTTTAATAAACAGTTGCAGCCAGCTGGTATCTTCGACTGATTTCAGCTCCACCCGCAGGGGCTTCACCTACATATCAGCGTGCCTTCTCCCGAAGTTACGGCACCATTTTGCCTAGTTCCTTCACCCGAGTTCTCTCAAGCGCCTTGGTATTCTCTACCTGACCACCTGTGTCGGTTTGGGGTACGATTTGATGTTACCTGATGCTTAGAGGCTTTTCCTGGAAGCAGGGCATTTGTTACTTCAGCACCGTAGTGCCTCGTCATCACACCTCAGCGTTAAAAGGTACCGGATTTACCTGGAACCTCCGCCTACATGCTTAAACCGGGACAACCGTCGCCCGGCTAACATAGCCTTCTCCGTCCCCCTTCGCAGTAACACCAAGTACAGGAATATTAACCTGTTTCCCATCGACTACGCCTTTCGGCCTCGCCTTAGGGGTCGACTCACCCTGCCCCGATTAACGTTGGACAGGAACCCTTGGTCTTCCGGCGAGCGGGCTTTTCACCCGCTTTATCGTTACTTATGTCAGCATTCGCACTTCTGATACCTCCAGCAGCCCTCACAGGCCACCTTCAACGGCTTACAGAACGCTCCCCTACCCAACAACACATAGTGTCGCTGCCGCAGCTTCGGTGCATGGTTTAGCCCCGTTACATCTTCCGCGCAGGCCGACTCGACCAGTGAGCTATTACGCTTTCTTTAAATGATGGCTGCTTCTAAGCCAACATCCTGGCTGTCTGTGCCTTCCCACATCGTTTCCCACTTAACCATGACTTTGGGACCTTAGCTGGCGGTCTGGGTTGTTTCCCTCTTCACGACGGACGTTAGCACCCGCCGTGTGTCTCCCGTGATAACATTCTTCGGTATTCGTAGTTTGCATCGGGTTGGTAAGCCGGGATGGCCCCCTAGCCGAAACAGTGCTCTACCCCCGAAGATGAGTTCACGAGGCGCTACCTAAATAGCTTTCGGGGAGAACCAGCTATCTCCCGGTTTGATTGGCCTTTCACCCCAGCCACAAGTCATCCGCTAATTTTTCAACATTAGTCGGTTCGGTCCTCCAGTTAGTGTTACCCAACCTTCAACCTGCCCATGGCTAGATCACCGGGTTTCGGGTCTATACCCTGCAACTTAACGCCCAGTTAAGACTCGGTTTCCCTTCGGCTCCCCTATACGGTTAACCTTGCTACAGAATATAAGTCGCTGACCCATTATACAAAAGGTACGCAGTCACACCCGAAGGTGCTCCCACTGCTTGTACGTACACGGTTTCAGGTTCTTTTTCACTCCCTCGCCGGGGTTCTTTTCGCCTTTCCCTCACGGTACTGGTTCACTATCGGTCAGTCAGGAGTATTTAGCCTTGGAGGATGGTCCCCCCATATTCAGACAGGATACCACGTGTCCCGCCCTACTCTTCGAGTTCACAGCCTGTGCATTTTCGTGTACGGGACTATCACCCTGTACCGTCGGACTTTCCAGACCGTTCCACTAACACACAAGCTGATTCAGACTCTGGGCTGCTCCCCGTTCGCTCGCCGCTACTGGGGGAATCTCGGTTGATTTCTTTTCCTCGGGGTACTTAGATGTTTCAGTTCCCCCGGTTCGCCTCGTTAACCTATGTATTCAGTTAACGATAGTGTGTCGGAACACACTGGGTTTCCCCATTCGGACATCGCCGGGTCAAAGGTTCATATCACCTCGCCGGCGCTTTTCGCAGATTAGCACGTCCTTCATCGCCTCTGACTGCCAGGGCATCCACCGTGTACGCTTAGTCGCTTAACCTCACAACCCGAAGATGTTTCACTTCATGATTGCGAAAATTTGAGAGACTCGAACACACATAACATGTGTGTCGTTTCAATTTTCAGCTTGATCCAGATTTTTAAAGAGCAAATATCTCAAACGTGACTCGCAAGTCAGTTTTGAGATATGACGGCAGGTGACTTTCACTCACGAACCAGCAAGTGGCGTCCCCTAGGGGATTCGAACCCCTGTTACCGCCGTGAAAGGGCGGTGTCCTGGGCCTCTAGACGAAGGGGACGTGTCAGTCTCAATCGCAAGACGCCTTGCTGTTTACTTTTCATCAGACAATCTGTGTGAGCACTACAAAGGCAGGTTCTTTAAGGTAAGGAGGTGATCCAACCGCAGGTTCCCCTACGGTTACCTTGTTACGACTTCACCCCAGTCATGAATCACAAAGTGGTAAGCGCCCTCCCGAAGGTTAAGCTACCTACTTCTTTTGCAACCCACTCCCATGGTGTGACGGGCGGTGTGTACAAGGCCCGGGAACGTATTCACCGTAGCATTCTGATCTACGATTACTAGCGATTCCGACTTCATGGAGTCGAGTTGCAGACTCCAATCCGGACTACGACGCACTTTATGAGGTCCGCTTGCTCTCGCGAGGTCGCTTCTCTTTGTATGCGCCATTGTAGCACGTGTGTAGCCCTACTCGTAAGGGCCATGATGACTTGACGTCATCCCCACCTTCCTCCAGTTTATCACTGGCAGTCTCCTTTGAGTTCCCGGCCGGACCGCTGGCAACAAAGGATAAGGGTTGCGCTCGTTGCGGGACTTAACCCAACATTTCACAACACGAGCTGACGACAGCCATGCAGCACCTGTCTCAGAGTTCCCGAAGGCACCAATCCATCTCTGGAAAGTTCTCTGGATGTCAAGAGTAGGTAAGGTTCTTCGCGTTGCATCGAATTAAACCACATGCTCCACCGCTTGTGCGGGCCCCCGTCAATTCATTTGAGTTTTAACCTTGCGGCCGTACTCCCCAGGCGGTCGACTTAACGCGTTAGCTCCGGAAGCCACGCCTCAAGGGCACAACCTCCAAGTCGACATCGTTTACGGCGTGGACTACCAGGGTATCTAATCCTGTTTGCTCCCCACGCTTTCGCACCTGAGCGTCAGTCTTTGTCCAGGGGGCCGCCTTCGCCACCGGTATTCCTCCAGATCTCTACGCATTTCACCGCTACACCTGGAATTCTACCCCCCTCTACAAGACTCTAGCCTGCCAGTTTCGAATGCAGTTCCCAGGTTGAGCCCGGGGATTTCACATCCGACTTGACAGACCGCCTGCGTGCGCTTTACGCCCAGTAATTCCGATTAACGCTTGCACCCTCCGTATTACCGCGGCTGCTGGCACGGAGTTAGCCGGTGCTTCTTCTGCGGGTAACGTCAATCGCTGAGGTTATTAACCTCAACGCCTTCCTCCCCGCTGAAAGTACTTTACAACCCGAAGGCCTTCTTCATACACGCGGCATGGCTGCATCAGGCTTGCGCCCATTGTGCAATATTCCCCACTGCTGCCTCCCGTAGGAGTCTGGACCGTGTCTCAGTTCCAGTGTGGCTGGTCATCCTCTCAGACCAGCTAGGGATCGTCGCCTAGGTGAGCCGTTACCTCACCTACTAGCTAATCCCATCTGGGCACATCTGATGGCAAGAGGCCCGAAGGTCCCCTCTTTGGTCTTGCGACGTTATGCGGTATTAGCTACCGTTTCCAGTAGTTATCCCCCTCCATCAGGCAGTTTCCCAGACATTACTCACCCGTCCGCCACTCGTCACCCGAGAGCAAGCTCTCTGTGCTACCGTTCGACTTGCATGTGTTAGGCCTGCCGCCAGCGTTCAATCTGAGCCATGATCAAACTCTTCAATTTAAGTTTGATGCTCGTGAATTAAACTTCGTAATGAATTACGCATGTTCACTCAGAGACTTGGTATTCATTTATTGTCCGAAGACATTAAGAATCCATGTCACTTTGAGTGCCCACACAGATTGTCTGATAAATTGTTAAAGAGCAGTGCCGCTTCGTTTTCGCTGCGGCGCGGGGTGTGCATATTACGCTTTCCCGCTTCAGAGTCAAGCGCTTATTTTCGCTTTTCTCTGCTGACCCGGCGGCGTGTGTGCCGTTGTTCCGTGTCAGTGGAGGCGCATTATAGGGAGTAATTCCGAACCTGCAAGGATAAAGTGAAAATTATTTACTGACTGCTCACTTTCCAGGCAAATCTGACTCCAGACCTCAATTCTCGCCTGGTTTTTAAACAAAAACGAGCCGCAAGCGGCTCGTTTTTGCGTTTTGTGACCTACTGCACTGCCACAATGCGATCGTCGTTGGCTTCCAGGCGAATAACTTTTCCTGGAATCAGCTCCCCGGAAAGGATCTGCTGCGCCAGCGGGTTTTCGATCTGCTGCTGGATAGCACGTTTTAATGGACGCGCACCGTAAACCGGATCGTAACCATTTTTACTCAGCAGTTTCAGCGCTTCATCGGAGATGTGAATTTCATATCCACGTTCTTCCAGACGTTTATACAGACGCTGCAGCTGGATCTGCGCAATCGACGCAATGTGTTTCTCACCCAGCGGATGGAACACCACCACTTCATCAATACGGTTGATGAACTCCGGACGGAAGTTATGGCTTACCACACCCAGCACCAGATCCTTCATATGGCTGTAGTCCAGTTCACCGAAACGTTCCTGAATCAAATCGGAGCCCAGGTTCGAGGTCATGATGACAACCGTATTACGGAAATCGACCGTTCTCCCCTGTCCGTCTGTCAGACGACCATCGTCCAGGACCTGAAGCAGAATGTTGAACACATCCGGATGCGCTTTTTCCACCTCATCCAGCAGGATGACGGAATAAGGACGACGACGCACCGCTTCTGTCAGGTACCCACCCTCTTCATAACCAACGTATCCCGGAGGCGCACCGACCAGACGCGAAACGGCGTGTTTTTCCATAAACTCGGACATGTCGATACGGACCATTGCATCATCGCTGTCGAACATAAAGTTAGCCAGCGCTTTACACAGCTCGGTCTTACCGACACCGGTCGGCCCCAGGAACAGGAAGGAACCAATCGGACGATTCGGGTCGGACAGCCCTGCACGGCTACGACGAATAGCATTCGATACCGCCTCAACCGCCTCGTTCTGGCCAATCACCCGATTGTGGAGATCGTTCTCCATGCGCAGCAGTTTTTCACGCTCACCTTCAAGCATGCGTGCTACCGGAATGCCGGTCCAGCGAGCAAGGACTTCAGCAATCTCGGCATCCGTGACTTTATTACGCAACAGACGCATCGTTTTACCTTCCGATTGCGTCGCAATCTCAAGCTGTTTTTCCAGCTCAGGAATTTTGCCGTACTGCAGCTCGGACATTCGCGCCAGGTCGCCCACGCGTCGCGCCTGCTCAATGGCAATTTTTGCCTGTTCGAGTTCAGCTTTAATTGTCTGCGTACCGGACAGGGAAGCTTTCTCGGCTTTCCATTCTTCTTCCAGCTCGGAATACTGGCGCTCTTTATCGTCCAGTTCTTCATTGAGCATATCCAGGCGTTTCTTACTGGCTTCATCAGACTCTTTCTTCAGCGCCTGCTGTTCCAGCTTGAGCTGAATGATGCGTCGGTCAAGTCTGTCTAGCTCTTCCGGTTTCGAGTCAATCTGCATACGAATGCTTGAAGCTGCTTCATCAATCAGGTCGATGGCCTTATCGGGCAACTGACGGTCGGCGATGTAACGATGCGAAAGCGTCGCAGCCGCCACGATGGCCGGGTCAGTGATCTGCACATGGTGGTGCAGTTCATAGCGTTCTTTCAGACCACGTAAAATCGCGATGGTATCTTCAACGCTTGGCTCAGCGACAAACACTTTCTGGAAACGACGTTCCAGCGCAGCATCTTTTTCAATGTACTGACGGTACTCATCAAGCGTAGTAGCACCGACGCAGTGAAGTTCACCGCGCGCCAGCGCAGGTTTCAGCATGTTCCCGGCATCCATCGCGCCGTCCGCCTTACCAGCACCGACCATGGTGTGCAGTTCGTCGATAAACAGGATAACGTTGCCTTCCTGTTTCGCGAGATCGTTAAGGACGCCTTTCAGACGCTCTTCGAACTCCCCGCGGTATTTCGCACCGGCCACCAGCGCGCCCATATCCAGCGCCAGCACGCGGCGGCCTTTCAGCCCTTCCGGCACTTCACCGTTCACGATACGCTGCGCCAGCCCTTCAACGATGGCAGTTTTACCGACACCCGGCTCACCAATCAGTACCGGGTTGTTCTTGGTACGACGCTGCAGTACCTGAATCGTACGGCGGATCTCTTCGTCACGGCCGATCACCGGGTCAAGTTTGCCCTGCTCAGCACGTTCGGTCAGATCGACCGTAAATTTCTTCAAAGCCTGACGTTGGTCTTCGGCTCCCTGATCGTTCACGCTTTCACCTCCGCGCATTTTCTCAATCGCCTGAGTCACATTGGCGGTGGTTGCTCCGGCAGATTTCAGCAGGTCGGTCAAGGTACCGCGTGATTCAAGCGCCGCCAGAACAAACAGCTCTGACGAAATAAAGTTGTCCCCACGTTTTTGCGCCAGCTTGTCGCAAAGGTTCAGCACACGCACCAGATCCTGCGACGGCTGCACGTCTCCGCCGGTCCCTTCGACCTGCGGTAAACGGCTCAGCGCCTGATCGATGGCGGTGCGCAACTGGCCAGCATTAATGCCAGCAGACGTTAATAAAGGACGTACCGATCCCCCTTCCTGATTCAGCAAGGCACTCATTAAATGAAGAGGTTCGATAAACTGGTTGTCGTGCCCCAGTGCGAGGGACTGGGCATCGGCGAGAGCAAGCTGGAATTTATTAGTAAGACGATCCAGACGCATAACTCCTCCCATAACAGGTCAAATTTGCTACTGGAGATTAAATGAGGTCATCCCTCAATTATTCAAGGTTAATGACCTGAATTATGTGAAAAGAAAACAGCACGTGCCGGATCGTCTTGATTCTTTAGGTTATATCAGCCAAATGAAACTTGCCATACGCCCCGTGGTCTTGTCGCGGCGATAAGAGAAAAAATCACCCTTTTCGGTGAAGGTGCAGCGATCGCCGCCGAAAATCTGCGTCACACCAACATTATTCAGGCGCTGACGGGCAAGCTGGTAAATATCGGCCAGATATTTATTCCCCGAAGGCTGGAAGGCGTCCACGGCTTGCGGATCTTTTTCCATAAAAGCATCGCGGACTTCAGGTCCTACTTCAAATGCACGAGGACCGATGGCCGGGCCAAGCCAGGCCATGATATTGGCGGGGTCATCCTTAAAGCAGGCGACAGTCTCCTCCAGCACGCCTTCACACAGACCACGCCAGCCCGCATGCGCTGCGGCAACCTCGGTACCTGCACGGTTACAAAACAGAACCGGCAGGCAATCGGCCGTCATTACGGCACAAACGGTGCCCGGAGTATTACTGTAAGAGGCGTCAGCACGTTTAGAAGCGTAGGGTTCTCCCGTCAACTTCAGTACCGCTTTACCATGAACCTGTTCAAGCCAGACCGGTTTCGACGGCAGGTTCCCTGCAGCAAACAGGCGCCTGCGGTTCTCTTCAACATGTTCAGGATCATCACCACAGTGCGCACCGAGGTTCAAAGACTCCCAGGCACCCTGGCTAACGCCGCCAGTGCGGGTTGAACTGCAGGCAGCCACGCCTTCAGGCAATGGCCACTCCGGGACAATCAGTTTGGTCATAACCAGTCCACTTGATCCTTATGTTCTTCGAAATCAGCACGCATCGCGTCAATAAGTTCCACCATATCCTGTGGGATAGGCGCATGCCACTCCATCTGAATACCGGTGATCGGATGGTAAAGGCGCAGCATGGTCGCGTGCAGCGCCTGGCGATCGAATTTGCGCAGTACGCTGATGAACTCATCCGATGCGCCTTTAGGCGGACGTGGACGGCCACCGTAAACCTGATCCCCCACCAGCGGATGGGTTATGTGTGCCATGTGAACACGGATCTGGTGAGTACGCCCGGTTTCCAGACGCAGACGCAAGCGCGTATGAATGCGGAAGTGCTCCATAATGCGGTAGTGCGTTACCGCGGGTTTACCCATCGGATGCACCGACATATGAGTACGTTTGGTTGGGTGACGACTGATTGGTTCTTCCACCGTACCACCAGAGGTCATATGCCCAATGGCTACCGCTTCATACTCACGGGTAATTTCGCGCAGCTGCAGCGATTCCACCAGACGGGTCTGCGCTGGAACAGTCTTCGCGACCACCATCAGACCGGTCGTGTCTTTATCCAGACGGTGCACAATGCCCGCGCGCGGAACATCCGCGATGGGCGGATAATAATGGAGAAGTGCGTTAAGTACCGTACCGTCAGGGTTCCCCGCGCCCGGATGAACCACCAGGTCGCGCGGTTTGTTGATCACCAGGATGTCATCATCTTCGTAGACGATGTCCAGTGGGATATCCTGCGGCTCGAAGCGGATTTCCTCTTCGATTTCAGCATTGATGGCGACAGCTTCCCCACCTAACACTTTCTCTTTTGGTTTGTCCCAGATCTTGCCGTTTACCATCACACGCTGGTCAAGGATCCATTCTTTTATGCGTGAACGCGAATAATCAGGGAACAATTCGGCCAAAGCCTGATCTAAGCGTTGACCGAGCTGATTTTCGGAGACTGTTGCGGTGAGTTCTACTCGTTGTGCCATAAACTGCTTCTTCGTTTAACGTTGGGTTTTACGGCTTTGCCGTTTAATATAGTGTGCTATTGTAGCTGGTCTTAATCGGGAGCAGGAACAGAGTTTCTCCCGGACAAACATTTGAGGAAAGTCAAAACGTCATGACGCGCATGAAATATCTGGTGGCAGCGGCCACGTTGAGCCTGGCTTTGGTGGGCTGCTCCGGTTCAAATGAACAGGTCCCTGACAATCCGCCGAATGAAATCTATGCGACTGCACAACAAAAGTTGCAGGACGGTAACTGGAAACAGGCGATAACGCAACTGGAAGCGTTGGATAATCGCTATCCATTTGGTCCGTATTCGCAGCAGGTACAGTTAGATCTCATCTACGCATACTATAAAAATGCCGATCTGCCGCTGGCACAGGCAACCATCGATCGTTTCATGCGTCTGAACCCGACTCATCCTAACATCGACTATGTCATGTACATGCGCGGTCTCACCAACATGGCACTGGATGACAGTGCGCTTCAGGGCTTCTTCGGCGTGGATCGTTCCGACCGTGACCCGCAGCATGCGCGTGACGCCTTCAATGACTTCTCCAAACTGGTGCGCGGCTATCCGAACAGTCAGTACGTGACTGACGCCACCAAACGTCTGGTGTTCCTGAAAGATCGTCTGGCGAAATATGAGTACTCCGTGGCGGAATACTATACCCGCCGTGGCGCATGGGTTGCCGTGGTTAACCGCGTAGAGGGTATGCTGCGTGATTATCCGGATACCCAGGCAACGCGCGACGGCCTGAAGCTGATGGAAAATGCGTACCGTCAGATGCAGATGACCGCCCAGGCTGAAAAAGTGGCGAAAATCATTGCTGCCAACAGCAGCAACACCTGATATGACCTCAATGCAAAACGGCAGCCCGAAGGCTGCCGTTTTTTTATTCATTTCTGAGCATCGCTGAAGCGCTTTAGCCTCAACACATCCCGTCAACTATGACCGCAATTTTTGCCTTCCACAAGGTAAATCTCACCTCTTCCTGCCCTGCCTCACAAAAAAGATTCCCTGACAAAAACCGACAAAATAACGTGATCTAAATCACACATTTTGACATTGGGTCGGGTATGCTGGAATCACCAAGACGGAAAGACAAGAGGTAAAATTTATGACAATGAACATTACCAGTAAACAAATGGAAATTACTCCGGCAATTCGCCAGCACGTCGCAGACCGTCTCGCCAAACTGGATAAATGGCAAACACATTTGATTAATCCACATATCATCCTGTCCAAGGAGCCGCAGGGTTTCATCGCTGACGCAACTATCAATACTCCAAACGGCCATCTGGTCGCCAGCGCAAAACATGAGGATATGTACACCGCAATTAACGATTTGATCAACAAGCTGGAACGGCAGCTCAATAAAGTGCAACACAAAGGTGAAGCCCGTCGCGCCACAACATCGGTGAAAGACGCCAGCTTCGCGGAAGAAGTTGAAGAAGAGTAATCCTTTAAATTGAGTGTACCGCCAACGCGCCTTCGGGCGCGTTTTTTGTTTTTTATTGACAGGGTGAAAACAGTACGGGTACTTTAACGATATCAATCACAGGATGACCTTATGAAACTGACACCGTTCTTCTTCGCATTCTTTTTTACCTTCCCCTGAACGGGAGGCGTTTCGTCGTGTGATAAAGAATGCGAAGACGAACAACAAGGCCTCCCACACCGGGGGGCCTTTTTTATTGATAACGATAAAATGAGACAGGCAACACTATGACACCGGAAAACCCGTTACTGGATCTGCGAGTTAAGATCAGCGCACTGGATGAAAAATTACTGGCGCTGCTGGCCGAACGCCGCGCGCTCGCCATCGAAGTGGGTAAAGCCAAGCTGGACTCCCATCGCCCGGTCCGAGATATTGACCGCGAGCGCGATCTGCTGGAGCGGCTGATTCAGCTCGGTAAAGCGCATCACCTCGATGCCCATTACATCACCCGGTTGTTCCAGCTCATCATCGAAGACTCTGTTCTGACCCAGCAAGCTTTACTCCAGCAGCACCTGAACAAAACCAATCCGCACTCTGCGCGTATCGCCTTCCTCGGACCGAAGGGCTCTTATTCTCACCTGGCCGCACGTCAGTATGCCGCACGCCATTTTGAAGAATTTATTGAGAGCGGCTGTGCGAAGTTTGCCGATATTTTCAATCAGGTCGAGACCGGCCAGGCGGATTACGCCGTCGTGCCGATTGAAAACACCAGCTCCGGCGCCATCAACGACGTTTATGATTTGCTGCAGCACACCAGCCTGTCGCTGGTTGGCGAACTGACGATCCCTATCGATCACTGCGTGCTGGTCTCTGGCTCAACGGACCTGAGCAAGATCGAAACCGTCTACAGCCACCCGCAGCCGTTCCAGCAGTGCAGCCAGTTTCTGAACCGCTACCCTAACTGGAAAATCGAGTACACCGAAAGCACCTCCGCGGCGATGGAAAAAGTCGCGCAGGCTAACTCCCCCACCGTCGCGGCGCTCGGTAGCGAAGCGGGCGGCGCGCTGTATGGTTTACAGGTGCTCGAACGCAACCTGGCAAACCAGACACAAAACATCACCCGCTTCGTGGTGCTGGCCCGCAAGGCCATTAATGTGTCAGACCAGGTCCCGGCCAAAACCACGCTGCTGATGGCGACCGGCCAGCAGGCCGGCGCGCTGGTTGAAGCCCTGCTGGTGCTGCGTAACCACAACCTGATCATGACGAAACTGGAATCACGTCCGATCCACGGGAACCCGTGGGAAGAGATGTTCTACCTTGATATCCAGGCCAACCTGGAGTCTGCTTCCATGCAGAAAGCCCTGCGCGAACTGGGTGAAATTACCCGTTCAATGAAAGTGCTGGGCTGCTATCCAAGTGAAAACGTCGTGCCGGTCGATCCCATCTAACGTTCGATAAAGCGGCTTTTCTTCATCCCTGCCACGTTAACGGGCAGGGTGAAGATGGCGCCGGAAAGTGGATACTGCGCCACCTCCTGCGCGTCCATATTTTCCCGCGTGGTCGTGATGAACAGCGTTTTCATGTCGTCACCGCCAAAACAGACCATCGTCGGGCAACGTACCGGCATTTCATACTCTTCCAGCTGCTCCCCTTGTGGAGAAAAACGCGCGATACGCCAGCCGTCAAACAGCGCGCTCCAGTAGCAGCCCTCCACATCCATTGCCGCGCCGTCCGGTATCCCCTCCCCCTCTTTAAACTGACGAAATACCTCACGCCTGCCCGGTTCGCCCTGCGCATCGAGCGGCGTACGGTAAATCACACCATTTGGCGTGTCTGAGGTAAACATCCACTGATTATCCGGGCTAAACGCTAAACCGTTGTGCCCGTGAATATCGCACTGGATCACTTTCGGCGTCAGGTCGTTGTCGATACGCATCAGCAGTGCGCCGTTGTAATCCCCCGGTCCCCAGAAGGTTCCCGCATAGAAGCGCCCCTGACTGTCGGTTCCTCCATCATTAAAACGCGCCAACTGCGGATTAGAGGGGTTATCGCACACCTTGCGCTGCAGAAGGCCATGCTTGTCAGCCAGCCAGATGCCAGTGCGCATAGCGACGATAAACCCGCCTCGCTCACGCAGTGCGAAACAGCCCACCTCCTCATGGAAAGAGAGCACGGTATGTTCCGCGGTCGGCAGATGGTATCGGTGGATCTCCCCTTCCAGAATATCCGCCCAGTAGAGTGCGCGCTCTTCTGCGCTCCACGTCGGGCATTCGGGCAGATGCCCGGTGTAATTGAACAGCAACTGCGGTTCGGCCATGACGGTTCCCCAAAATGAAAAAAGCCAGCAATGCTGGCTTTCAGTATATACATCATCGCATTACTGGCGACTGTCATTTGCCTGGCGCAACAGCGTGCGGCTCTCACTCTGGAAACGCTGTGCGTAGTCGCCAAACCAGTGTTCGACCTTGCGGAAACTGTCGATAAACGCCTGCTTGTCTCCGTGCTCCAGCAGCGTAATGGCTTCCCCAAATCGCTGATAGTAACGCTTGATGAGCGCCAGGTTGTTTTCGGAGGACATGATAATGTCCGCATACAGTTGCGGATCCTGCGCAAACAGACGCCCGACCATTGCCAGCTCCAGACGATAGATCGGTGAAGAGAGCGCCAGCAGCTGTTCAAGCTGAACGTTCTCTTCCGCCAGATGCAGACCATAGGCAAACGTGGCGAAGTGGCGCAGCGCCTGAATGAAAGCCATGTTTTGATCGTGTTCGACCGCGCTGATGCGGTGCAGCCGCGCGCCCCAGACCTGAATCTGTTCCAGGAACCACTGATAAGCTTCCGGCTGACGACCGTCACAGTAGACCACCACCTGCTTAGCCAGACTGCCACTGTCCGGGCCAAACATCGGGTGCAGCCCCAGCACCGGCCCGGTATGCGCCGCCAGCATTGCCTGCAGCGGACCATTTTTGACAGAGGCCAGATCCACCAGGATACAGTCTTTCGGTAAAGGAGGAAGTTTCCCGATGATCTGCTCCGTCACGTGGATCGGCACGCTGACGATAACCATCCCGGCATCTTTCATGAGCTCCGGTGCCTGTGCCCAGTCCTCTTTTTCCAGAATGCGTACCTGATAGCCAGAAAGGGTCAGCATTTTTTCAAACAGACGCCCCATCTGCCCTGCCCCGCCGACAATCACCACCGGACGCAGGGACGGGCAGAGGGTTTTGAAGCCCTTGTCGTTTTCGCTGGAATAGGATTCCCGCATCACGCGACGCAGAACATCTTCAATCAAATCCGGCGAAACGCCCAGCGCCTGCGCCTCTTTGCGACGGGAGGCCAGCATGGAGGCTTCGCGCTCCGGGACGTAAATTGGCAGACCGTATTTGCTTTTTACTTCACCAACTTCGGCAACCAGCGCCATACGGCGCGCCAGCAGATCCAGCAGCGCCTTATCCACTTCATCAATTTGATCGCGTAATGCGGTCAATTCAGCAACCATAACTAACCTCTTAAGCCAGACGCGCCGCCAGCTGGCCGTTTAAATCTTTATGGATCTCACGCAGCAGGGCATCGGTGGTCTCCCAGCTGATGCAGGCATCCGTCACGGATACGCCGTGCTTCATTGCGCTGCGCGGTTGTTCAGATGATTGATTGCCTTCATGAATGTTGCTCTCAATCATCAGTCCGATAATCGAACGGTTGCCATCTTTGATCTGCGCGACCACGGATTCCGCAACCGCAGGCTGACGACGGTAATCTTTATTGGAATTACCATGACTGCAATCTACCATCAGTGCCGGGCGCAGTCCCGCCTGCTCCATCTCTTTTTCACACTGCGCCACATCTGCCGGGCTGTAGTTCGGCGCTTTACCGCCGCGCAGGATCACATGCCCGTCCGGGTTGCCCTGGGTTTGCAGGAGACACACCTGGCCTGCCTGGTTAATACCGACAAAGCGGTGCGGCATGGCGGCAGCGCGCATGGCGTTGATCGCCGTCGCCAGGCTACCATCGGTACCGTTTTTAAAGCCAACCGGCATCGACAGGCCAGACGCCATCTCACGGTGGGTTTGTGATTCCGTGGTACGTGCACCAATGGCGGACCAGCTGAACAGATCGCCCAGGTACTGCGGGCTGTTTGGATCCAGCGCTTCGGTTGCCAGCGGCAGCCCCATGCTGACCAGCTCCACCAACAGGCGACGCGCAATCTTCAGGCCTGCTTCCACATCAAACGAGCCATCCATGTGCGGATCGTTAATCAACCCTTTCCAGCCAACGGTCGTACGTGGCTTCTCAAAATAGACGCGCATCACCAGATAGAGGCTATCGCTGACCTCCTCCGCTAATGCTTTAAATCGACGAGCGTACTCAATGGCGGTTTCAGGATCGTGAATGGAGCACGGACCACATACCACCAGCAGGCGCGGATCGCGGCCGGCGATGATGTCAGAAATGGTCTGGCGCGAGTGCTCAATCTGAGCCTCCTGCGCGACGCTCAGCGGGAACTCCGCTTTCAGTTGATCCGGCGTGATTAAAACCTGTTCGTCAGTGATATGTACATTGTTCAGCGCGTCTTTTTGCATGATGGCGATCCTGTAAAGCTCGTTTGCGATAGTTGTTTTCCTCAATGAGGTGACACCACGATACCATAAAAAGTAAACATTTCAATCCAAAATACGTACACTTTAATTTACAGAAGCCATTTTATTGCCAATATCAGCCGGTAAAAACGTAAAGATTAAATTACATACGAGCTAGCATTTGCCAGGCTATGCTGAAGAAAAAAGGAGAATGGCTATGCGTTCAATTGCTCTTGTGCTGTTGTCGCTGTTGTTATCGGGCTGCCAGATCAATCCTTACACTTTCCAGCCCGACTGGACCAGTCCATCCTGGTTTGATGCAGGTAAAGAAGACGCCATGAACGGCCTGCCGGTTAAAGATAACCAGACCCTGGCCGATAGTTTTAACGATCCACACGTTGATCGTAGTGAATATCTTCGCGGCTATGCCGATGGTCAGAAGAAAGTTTGCGAAGAAGGCTTTATCCACGCCTGGGGTTTAGCAGGCAAATCTTTTCCTGCCAGTTGCGATACTGTCGAAAACGCCGCAAAACTGCATACCGCATGGCAACAAGGAATGGATGAAAGTATGCGTTCCAGCAGACTGAATTAAATCTGTTTTTATTCATCGAAAAATAAACAACTGTAGGATTTAGCTTAGGTCGGCCGGACGCTATTCCTGACATAATGACGGCTTTGATAAACAATGGTATTCTGCCCGCAACTCTTAAGGACATCTATTTCCGGAGCGTTGTGGCGGATTCTGGTGAGAAATTCATTCTTGAACTCTTTGTTCCGACTTACTCTGGTGCTAATGCTGTTCTTTATGGTGGGCCCGGCGACGGCAGGCACGCTCACGGAAACGGATAAATCGGTACGTTCGATTGTCTCAGGCATAGTGAGCTATACGCGATGGCCGTCACTTTCCGGACAGCCTAAACTCTGCGTCTACGCCACCTCTCATTATACTCACGCACTCAGCAGCAATGAGGGGCATAGCGAGTTACCTTATACTCCCGTTATTGTGCGTAACGATCGGGAAGCCCTGGCCGCGACGTGCGATGCTATTTATTTCGGGTCTGAATCACCGGCCAAACAACTTGAATTAATAAGTCAATATCAGGGCAGAGCATTACTTTTAATCTCAGAGCAAAATCCGGAATGTGTAATTGGCAGCGCGTTTTGCCTGATGATCGATCGCGACCAGGTACGGTTCTCCGTCAATCTGGATGCGCTGACGCGCAGTGGCGTTAGAGTCAATCCGGATGTATTAATGCTTGCACGGAATAAGCAGCATGGATAAAGATTTCACTTCAACGCCACGTCCGACGTTTAAAAGAACGTTGAGGCGAAACAGCATGATAAGCGTCATCATCACGATGACGTTAATATGGGTGTTGCTCTGTTTTGCTTCCGTTGTGACGTTAAAACAATACGCGCAAAAGAACCTGGAATTAACTGGCGCAACAATGAGCCACAGCCTGGAAGCCTCGCTGGTGTTCAACGATTCTCTGGCGGCCAACGAAACGCTTGCGGCCCTGGGTAAACAGGGGCAGTTTGCCGTGGCCGAGGTGGTCAACGCGCATAAAAAGCGGTTTGCTTACTGGTCCTGGAACCCGGAGGATAACAACGACACGCTGGGTGCCCTGGTCAGTCGCTGGCTTTTTCCCGTTCCGGTTGCGCAGCCCATCATGCATAACGGCGCAATGGTTGGCGAAATTCGACTTACCGCGCGAGACAGTCTCATCAGTCATTTCATCTGGATGTCGTTTGCCGTGCTTACCGGCTGCATTCTTTTTGCTACCGTCGTCGCACTCACCATTACCCAGTCTTTGCATCACGGTATGGTGACGGCCCTGCAAAACATCACCGACGTCGTGCATGATGTCCGCACTAACCGCAACTTCTCCCGCAGGGTGAAAGATGGCCGCATCGAAGAGTTTCACCAGTTTGGTGAAGACTTCAACAGTCTTCTGGATGAGATGGAAGAGTGGCAGCTAAAACTGCAGGCCAAGAACGCCCAGCTGTTGCGGACCGCCATGCACGACCCGCTCACCGGCCTTGCCAACCGTGCGGCGTTTCGTAACAGCATTGCGGCCTTAATGAACGACCCTTCAGCCAGAACCAACTCGGCCCTGCTCTTCCTCGACGGTGATAACTTTAAGTTTATTAACGACACCTGGGGACATGCGGCAGGAGACTGCGTGCTGATTGAAGTGGCGAGCAGAATGATGGAGTTTGGCGACAAACGTCATCAGTCATATCGCCTTGGCGGTGACGAATTTGCCATGGTGCTCTACGGCGTGCACTCTGAGCTTGAGGTACAACACATTTGTGCTGCGCTTTCGCAGCAGTTTATCCGTCCGTTTGATCTCCATAACGGACAAAAAGCATCAATGTCACTCAGCATTGGCTTTGCTCTGGCGTGGGAAAATGCTTCCATGGAAGCATTACTGGAGAGGGCTGACCGCAATATGTACCAGGTTAAAAACCAGCGTACAAAAACAATAAGTTAGAAAGGATACACTATGTTAAAACGATACTTCGCGCCGTTAGTTCTGGCCTCAATGGTTCTGGCAGGCTGTCAGTCGCCGCCAGAAGGCAAATTCACTCCTGAGCAAATCGCGGCGATGAAGTCTTACGGTTTTAACGAACTGAACGGTGACTGGTCACTTGGCCTCTCGGATACCATCCTGTTTGATAAAAATGACGCCCGGCTGCGACCGGAAAGTGAAACACAGATCAAGTCCATGGCCTCTCGCCTTGCCGAAACCGGCCTGAACCACGCGCGAATGGACGGCCACACGGACAATTACGGTGAAGAAAGCTACAACAATGCGCTGTCGTTAAAACGCGCCAATGCCGTGGCCGACGCCTGGGCGAAGGGAGCGAATATCCCGCGCAGCAATCTCACCACGCAGGGATTGGGTCAAAAATACCCGGTTGCGAGCAACAGTACCCCACAAGGACGTGCTGAAAACCGCCGGGTTGCCGTGGTTATCAGCACGCCATAGGGTTATTTAGCGGAAGATTCGGCGAGCGTCACCCCTGTTGCCGCTCGCCAGCGTAGCCAGTCCACCAGAACAAACAGCGCCAGACTCACGCCCATGACTGGCAGGGCTATCCCCAGCAGCAGGCTAATCAACCCCGTAATGCCCCTTCCCCAGCCCGACAACGCCAGCCAGCTCTGGCAAAGCGTCTGCACCGGACTCACTGTCGATTGCGCCGGACGACGCATCCACCACATCCGGTATCCCCAGATGATGAGCACGCACAGGGCAAGGCCGAACACGACGAGCAGTAGCTGATTCACCAACCCGAATAAGATCCCCATATGAAAATCTACTCCCCAGCGGGTCAGTTTTGCCATTAGCGGGAAATCCTCAAATCGGGTTCGGTCCAGCACCTGCATCGTATGCGGATCAACCGCAACGGCGTCCACCTGGGTTGGCCAGCTGCGATCGATTTCCGTCACCGTCCAGGCGCGATCTGCCGTTTGCGCCGGGCGGATCTCCAGCTTGCTGGCATCAATCCCCGCTTTACGCGCCGCGCTTAAGACCCCATCAAACTGCGTCAGATCCATCGCCATCTCCGGCATCATCATTCCGCCGTGATGGCTATGGTGTTCGGCATGTTCATCCACGCTCTCCGGCACACCGGAGAGCGTGGTGTTCACCTGAGGGGTGAGCCAGTTCATCTCTGCCCGCAGCTTATCAACGTTCCCGCCAGCCCACTGGGACCAGGTCAGGCCGGTTGCAGAGAATAAGAGCATTCCGCCCAGCAAAGCCCAGCCCAGCGTCACGTGCACGCGACGCCGGTTCTGGAAGCGATTGTTGATCCGTCGTTTGGGTCGGGTATAAAACCACAGGGCAATACCACCCAGCGCGGCCCCCCACATCCAGGAGGCCGCCAGCTCGCTGTAGAGGCGCCCAATGTCGCCCAGCATCAGGGACGTATGCAGGTAATCAATAGTCTGACGCAGGGGTAAAATCCCGCTGGTGCCGTATACCGTCAGATCTCCCAGCACCGCCAGGCTCACCGGATCGATAAAGATAGCCCGGTTCTCCGATGGCCCAAGTTTCGGGTCAGCAAACATCACGCGGGTGGTTTCACCTTTAACCAGCCCCGGACGAACGGCGTGCAAACGTAAATCTGATCCAACGGTTTTTTCCGCCACGGCGATTTGTTCCGCCAGAGGCTGCGGCTCGCCCACGGAATCCGTGTGGAGCGCATGCCGGTAGAGCGCATTCTCCAGCTGCGGGGTTGCCACATACAGCGTACCGGTCAGCGCGGCGAAGAAGATAAACGGGCCGACAAACAGCCCAACATAGAAATGGAGGCGACGCAGCAGGTTTCCCCATGCCGCGCGCGAAGTGCAGGTCGTCATACTTTTCCTTTTTAAGGCAAAAAGTTATCAATATTTTTTTAAATGGAAAAAGCAGACTGCCGCGGTGGCGCGCGGGTATCAGGGTAAAGCCAGGGGAAAAAGTGCCAGTGGCTGACCGCCTGACGCGGCGGTTTCACGCGAAGCCTCTGCAGCACCACGCTGAGCAGGACGATAAGCGCCAGCATCATGCCCGGCACGTGCGCTAACAGCACGCAGTAGCCGCACGCTTCAGCATGGTCAACAGGTACCGTGTGGGACATATCGCCGTGGTGCTCATCCATCGACATCATGCTCATGTCATGGTGCATACCCGGCATGGCGCTCATGGGATCTTTTTGCAACGAGACGGAGATCAGCGGCGCCACCACGATCAGCAGGATCGCAAACAGCGCGATCAAGGCCGCTGCGCGTTTCCGGTTTTGCTGATGCAGTACGTTATCCACTTCCCCTCCCCTCAAGAGGCAAGCATTGTAAATGATTTATGACGAAATGGTTAACGCGAGAGGTGCGATGGGATAAAAAAAGGGCCAGCCTTTCGGCCAGCCCTTTCTAACAGGATGTCGCTTAAGCGAATCTTAGTTCAGACGCTCTTTAATACGAGCAGACTTACCAGTACGCTCACGCAGGTAGTACAGTTTAGCTTTACGTACAGCACCACGACGTTTAACAGCAATGCTGTCAACTACCGGAGAGTGAGTCTGGAAGACACGCTCAACGCCTTCGCCGTTGGAAATTTTACGAACAGTGAATGCAGAGTGCAGACCGCGGTTACGAATAGCGATAACCACGCCCTCGAATGCCTGCAGACGTTTTTTGGAACCTTCAACAACCCATACTTTCACTTCCACGGTGTCACCTGGACGGAAGGAAGGTACGTCCTGCTTCATCTGCTCTTGTTCAAGTTGCTTAATAATGTTGCTCATAATTTAATCTCTTATCCTGGGTAAACTGATATTCGGGTGCGTATTACGCATTCCCATCATGTTCATGCTGCTGTTGCGCGTGTTCAGTTTTGAACTCGGCCAGCAACTTTGCTTGCTCTTCAGTCAGAGCCAGGTTTTCCAGAAGTTCAGGTCTTCTAAGCCAGGTTCGGCCCAGCGACTGCTTCAAACGCCAGCGACGTATCTCGGCATGGTTTCCAGACAGTAACACTGCCGGTACTTCCATCCCTTCTAACACTTCAGGACGAGTATAGTGTGGACAGTCCAGCAATCCATCGGCAAAGGAATCTTCCGTTGCCGAAGCTTCATGGCCCAGAACACCCGGAATGAACCGGGCGACAGAGTCAATCAGCGTCATTGCGGGTAACTCACCACCGCTGAGAACGTAATCGCCGATAGACCATTCTTCGTCAATCTCGGTTTGAATTACGCGCTCATCTATCCCTTCGTAGCGACCACAGACCAGAATCAGCTTTTGATTCGTCGCCAGTTCGCTCACGCCCGCTTGATCAAGCTTGCGTCCCTGAGGTGACAGATAAATCACCTTTGCGCCTTCACCTGCCGCGGCTTTTGCTGTGTGAATGGCGTCCCGTAAGGGTTGCACCATCATTAACATCCCCGGTCCGCCGCCGTAAGGACGATCGTCCACGGTACGGTGTCGGTCATGCGTGAAGTCACGAGGACTCCAGCTCTGGATGCTCAGCAGGCCATTCTTTACTGCCCGGCCAGTTACCCCGTAATCGGTAATCGCGCGGAACATTTCAGGAAACAGGCTAATTATGCCAATCCACATAGCGCCGTCTTTTACCGTTTATCCGGAGAATTTAAAAACCAGGATCCCAATCTACTTCAATGGTTTGAGTAGTGAGATCGACTTTCTTGATAACCTGTCCATCGAGGAACGGGACCAACCGCTCCTTGATGCCAAATGCATCTTTCAGGTTTGCCTTAATGACGAGAACGTCATTTGACCCGGTTTCCATCATGTCGATGACTTTCCCCAGGCTGTAGCCTTCAGTGGTCACTACCTGGCAGCCCATAAGGTCTTTCCAGTAGTAGTCACCCTCTTCAAGCTCCGGCAACTGCGACGAATCCACGACAATTTCACAATTAGTCAGCGCATTCGCGGCATCACGATCGTCAACGCCTTTCAGCTTGATGATGATGTCCTGATTGTGGTGACGCCAGCTTTCCAGCTCGACCTCTTCCCACTTACCGCCTTTCTGGATAAACCAGGGCTGGTAATTAAAAATGCTATCAGCGTCTTCAGTGGAGGAAAACACTCTGAGCCAACCACGGATACCGTAGCAAGAACCCATTTTTCCCAATACAATCGGTTCAACAGGTGCTTTATTGCTCATCATGACCACCGTGACAGATTAAGCTGCTTTGTTTGCTGCTTTGATCAGCGTAGCAACGCGATCGGAAACAGTAGCGCCCTGGCCAACCCAGTGAGCGATACGATCCAGATCCAGACGAGTTTCTTCTTCTGCGCCAGCGGCCAGTGGGTTGAAGAAACCAACGCGCTCGATGAAGCGACCGTTGCGTGCATTACGGCTGTCAGTCACAACAACCTGGTAGAACGGACGCTTTTTAGCGCCGTGACGTGCTAAACGAATAGTTACCATAACATCCTCTTGTGTGAATAAAACAACCGGGCCCCATCGAGGAACGGAGCCCGGGTGTCATATTAAAAGCCCGAAAATTTTACTCATTTTCGGGCAAAAAGCAATCTCAAAAGCGATTAACGCCCTGGAAAACCGGGAGGCATCATCCCTTTCATGCCGCGCATCATCTTCGCCATGCCGCCTTTCTTCATTTTCTTCATCATGCGCTGCATGTCGTCGAACTGTTTCAGAAGACGGTTAACGTCCTGCACCTGCATGCCGCAACCGGCTGCGATACGGCGTTTACGGGAACCTTTGATGATATCCGGGTTAGCGCGTTCCTTGAGGGTCATCGAGTTGATGATCGCCTCCATCCGCACCAGCACCTTGTCATCCATCTGCGCTTTCACGTTGTCCGGGATCTGGCCCATGCCCGGCAGTTTGCCCATCAGGCTTGCCATGCCACCCATGTTTTTCATCTGACGCAGTTGCTCAAGGAAGTCGGTCAGATCGAAACCATCACCTTTTTTCAGCTTGCTGGCCAGCTTCTCAGCCTGCGCGCGGTCAACCTTGCTCTCGATATCTTCGATCAGCGACAGCACGTCGCCCATGCCGAGGATACGGGAGGCAATACGATCCGGATGGAACGGCTCCAGCGCTTCAGTTTTTTCGCCCACGCCGAGGAATTTGATCGGCTTACCGGTGATGTGACGAATGGAGAGCGCCGCACCGCCGCGGGCGTCACCGTCCACTTTGGTCAGCACCACGCCGGTTAACGGCAGGGCTTCGTTAAACGCTTTTGCGGTATTCGCCGCATCCTGACCGGTCATGGCGTCAACAACAAACAGGGTCTCTACCGGGTTAATAGAGGCATGCACCTGTTTGATCTCGTCCATCATCGCTTCGTCAACGTGCAAACGACCGGCGGTATCCACCAGCAGCACGTCGTAGAATTTCAGCTTCGCCTCTTTCAGCGCCGCGTTAACGATATCGACAGGTTTCTGGGCGACGTCTGACGGGAAGAAATCCACGCCGACCTGCTCAGCCAGGGTTTCCAGCTGCTTGATCGCCGCCGGGCGGTAGACGTCCGCAGACACCACCAGCACTTTCTTCTTGTGCTTCTCACGCAGGAATTTACCCAGCTTACCGACGCTGGTGGTTTTACCCGCACCCTGCAGGCCCGCCATCAGCACTACGGCCGGTGGCTGAGCCGCCAGGTTCAGGACCTGGTTCTCTTCGCCCATCGCCGAAACCAGTTCGTTACGAACGATTTTGACGAACTCCTGACCCGGGGTCAGGCTCTTGTTAACTTCATGACCAACCGCCTTCTCTTTAACGCGGTTGATAAAATCACGAACAACCGGCAACGCGACGTCTGCTTCCAGCAGCGCCATGCGCACTTCGCGCAGCGTTTCCTTGATGTTGTCTTCGGTAAGGCGTCCGCGGCCGCTGATGTTGCGCAGCGTGCGCGACAAACGATCGGTTAAATTATCAAACATTGTCTCTCGCCTGAGTAGAAACGTTGGGCCGCCATGAGCGACACATACACAGAATTTTGCCGGAGTATAACATGAAGGCGCCTTTGTTGTTATGCAACGGTTGGAGCAGGCGTCACGTAACGTTATACTGCTTCTCTTTCTTATTAAGACAACTGTCGATGCCTATATGCCTGTTTTCGCACTGATCGCCCTTGTTGCCTACTCTGTCAGCCTCGCGCTGATCATTCCCGGACTGCTGCAAAAAAACAGCGGCTGGCGGCGCATGGCTATTCTTTCGGCGGTTATCGCACTGATTAGCCACGCGTTTGCGCTGGAATCACGCATTATCCCCGGCGACGGCAGCGTACAAAACCTGAGCGTCCTCAATGTCGGCTCGCTGGTCAGCCTGATGATCTGTACGGTGATGACCATCGTGGCCTCTAAAAATCGCGGCTGGCTGCTGCTGCCAATTGTGTATACCTTCGCGCTGATCAATCTGGCCTTAGCCACCTTTATGCCTAATGAGTTCATTACGCATCTGGAGGCGACGCCAGGGATGCTGGTGCATATCGGCCTGTCGCTCTTTGCCTATGCGACGCTGATCATCGCCGCGCTCTACGCCATGCAGCTCGCCTGGATTGACTACCAGCTGAAAAACAAAAAGCTGGCGTTTAACCATGAGATGCCGCCGCTGATGGTGATTGAGCGTAAAATGTTCCACATCACCCAGGTGGGCGTGGTGCTGCTGACCCTGACGCTCTGCACGGGTCTGTTTTATATGAAGAACCTGTTCAGCGTGGAGAATATCGATAAAGCGGTGCTCTCCATCATTGCCTGGTTTGTCTATATTGTCCTGTTATGGGGCCATTATCATGAAGGCTGGCGCGGTCGCCGCGTGGTCTGGTTCAACGTCGCGGGTGCGGGCATTCTCACCCTTGCCTATTTTGGCAGCCGCTTCATACAGCAATTTGCTGGCTAAGAAACAAAGGAGTTCCCCCTGGAACACATCTCTACCACCACGCTGATCGTTATCCTGATCGTCATGGTGGTCATCTCCGCCTATTTCTCCGGCTCGGAAACCGGCATGATGACCTTAAACCGCTACCGGTTACGTCATCGTGCTAAACAGGGTAACCGTGCCGCACGTCGCGTTGAAAAGCTGCTCCGCAAGCCGGATCGCCTGATTAGCCTGGTGCTCATCGGCAACAACCTCGTCAACATTCTGGCCTCTGCCCTCGGCACCATCGTCGGGATGCGCCTGTACGGCAACGCCGGGGTGGCGATTGCCACCGGCGTGCTGACGTTTGTGGTGCTGGTGTTTGCCGAAGTGCTGCCGAAAACCATCGCCGCGCTTTACCCGGAGAAAGTCGCCTACCCGAGCAGCTTCCTGCTGGCACCGCTGCAAATTCTGATGATGCCGCTGGTCTGGCTGCTGAACATGGTGACGCGCGTCCTGATGCGGATGGTGGGGATCAAAGCCGATGTCACCATCAGCAGCGCGCTCAGCAAAGAGGAGCTGCGCACCATCGTGAACGAATCCCGCTCGCAGATCTCCCGACGTAACCAGGACATGCTCCTCTCGGTGCTGGATCTGGAAAAAGTGAGCGTGAACGACATCATGGTACCGCGTAATGAAATCGTCGGTATCGACATCAATGATGACTGGAAAGCCATTGTCCGTCAGCTGACGCACTCCCCGCACGGGCGCATTGTCCTGTATCGCGACTCGCTGGATGACGCCATCAGCATGCTGCGCGTGCGCGAAGCCTACCGTCTGATGACGGAGAAAAAAGAGTTCACCAAAGAGGTGATGCTGCGCGCCGCCGACGAGATTTACTACGTGCCGGAAGGCACCCCGCTCAGCACGCAGCTGGTAAAATTCCAGCGTAACAAGAAGAAAGTTGGCCTGGTGGTCAATGAATACGGTGACATTCAGGGCCTGGTGACGGTCGAAGATATTCTGGAAGAGATTGTCGGAGACTTTACCACCTCAATGTCCCCTTCCCTTGCGGAAGAAGTCACTCCGCAAAATGACGGCTCGGTACTGATTGACGGAAGCGCGAACATTCGCGAACTCAACAAAGCCTTTAACTGGCATCTGCCTGAAGATGAGGCTCGCACCATTAACGGGATGATTCTGGAAGCGCTGGAGGAGATCCCGGCGGCAGGCACGCGAGTGCGCATTGAGCAGTACGATATTGATATCCTGGACGTGCAGGACAATATGATTAAGCAGGTGAAGGTCCTGCCTGTTAAACCCCTGCGCGAAAGTATCGCTGAGTAAGGTTGTAGGCCGGGTGAGGCGAAGCCGCCCCACCCGGCACTACGCGTGCGGCAAATTACGCTTTCGCTTTCGCCACGGTCACCATCGCTGCGCGAATGGTACGGCCGTTCAGGGTGTAGCCTTTCTGCATCACGCCCAGCACTTTACCGGCTTCAATCTCTTCAGATTCCACCATCGCAATCGCCTGGTGAACGTTTGGATCCAGCGGTACGTCGGTATCGGCAATCACTTCCACGCCAAACTTACGCACCACGTCGAGCATGGATTTCAGCGTCAGCTCGATGCCTTCGATCATCGCCGCGTTGTCCGGATTCGCTTTGTCAGCGACTTCCAGCGCGCGATCGAGGCTGTCGATAACCGGCAGCAGTTCGTTGACGAATTTCTCCAGCGCAAACTTGTGCGCCTTCTCAACGTCCTGCTCGGTACGACGACGCAGGTTTTCCATCTCCGCCTTGATGCGCAGAACACTGTCGCGTTCGCGATTCTGTGCTTCTACCAGCTGGGCTTCCAGATTCGCAATTTTTTCATCGCGCGGGTCCACCTGCTCAGCAGATGCGTCTGGCTCTACAGCCTCAACTTCATCGTGCTGTTCCGTGATAATTTCTTCAGGGGCTTGCCCCTCAGGCGTTTTCTGTTCTTTACTACTCATGAATTTCTCCGCGTTTTTCTGCATTCATCTCGCTAACTTCGCTTATTATGGGGATCAGTTTCCGGGATTCAAGGGAACAAGACAGATTGTCATCATTCATCAGGCACAAGGACCTCCAGAAAATGAATAATCATTTCAGGTGTATTGGGATCGTCGGGCATCCGCGTCACCCTACCGCATTGACGACACATGAAATGTTGTATCGCTGGTTGTGTAGCAAAGGCTATGAAGTGATGGTCGAGCAGCAGATTGCCCAGGAGCTGCAGCTGAAGAGCGTCAAAACCGGCACGCTGGCGGAAATTGGCCAACAGGCCGACCTCGCCGTGGTGGTAGGCGGCGACGGCAACATGCTCGGCGCGGCCCGCACGCTGGCGCGGTATGACATCAAGGTCATCGGCATCAACCGTGGCAATCTCGGCTTTCTCACCGACCTCGACCCGGACAATGCGCAGCAGCAGCTAGCCGACGTGCTGGAAGGCCGCTATATCAGTGAAAAGCGCTTTTTACTGGAAGCGCAGGTGTGCCAGCAGGACTGCCAGAAACGCATCAGCACCGCGATTAACGAGGTGGTCCTCCACCCCGGTAAAGTGGCGCACATGATTGAATTCGAGGTCTATATCGATGAAATCTTTGCCTTCTCCCAGCGTTCTGACGGGCTGATTATCTCCACCCCGACCGGCTCAACCGCCTACTCGCTTTCTGCCGGCGGGCCGATCCTGACCCCGTCTCTGGATGCCATTACCCTGGTGCCGATGTTCCCGCACACGCTCTCCGCCCGGCCGCTGGTCATCAACGGCGACAGCACGATCCGTCTGCGATTCTCGCACCGGCGTAACGACCTGGAGATCAGCTGCGACAGCCAGATAGCGCTGCCAATCCAGGAGGGTGAAGACGTTCTTATTCGCCGGTGTGATTACCATCTGAATCTCATTCACCCGAAAGATTACAGCTATTTCAACACATTAAGCTCGAAGCTTGGCTGGTCAAAAAAATTGTTCTGATTTTGCATCCAGCACTTTACTGTATATAAAACCAGTTTATACTGTATGAAAACACAGTTATGGTTTTTCATACAGGAAAACAATTATGCTGGCACAACTGACCATCAGCAACTTTGCCATTGTTCGTGAGCTTGAGATCGATTTCCACAGCGGCATGACGGCGATCACCGGGGAAACCGGTGCAGGTAAATCCATTGCCATTGATGCCCTCGGCTTGTGCCTTGGCGGCCGTGCAGAGGGCGACATGGTGCGCATGGGCGCGAACCGTGCCGACCTTTGCGCCCGTTTCTCCCTGAAAGACACCCCTGCTGCTCAGCGCTGGCTGGAACAGAACCAGCTTGAAGATGGACGTGAATGTTTACTTCGCCGCGTGATCAGCAGCGACGGTCGCTCCCGTGGCTTTATCAACGGCACGGCGGTTCCGCTTTCCCAGCTTCGCGAACTCGGCCAGCTGCTTATTCAGATCCACGGTCAGCACGCGCATCAGCAATTGGTTAAACCCGAACAGCAGAAAGCGCTGCTGGACGGCTATGCGGGTGAGTACGCGCTTACTCAACTGATGGCTGAGCACTATCGCCAGTGGCATCAAAGCTGCCGGGAACTTGCCCAGCATCAACAGCAAAGCCAGGAGCGTGCCGCCCGTGCGGAGCTGCTGGAATACCAGCTTAAAGAGCTGAACGAATTTAACCCGCAGCCGGGTGAGTTTGAGCAAATCGACGAAGAGTACAAACGCCTGGCAAACAGCGGCCACCTGCTCTCAACCAGCCAGAATGCGCTCAACCTGCTGGCGGATGGCGAAGACGTGAACCTGCAGAGCCAGCTGTATAACGTTCGTCAGCTGCTTACCGAACTGGTCGGCATGGACAGCAAACTCTCTGGCGTCCTGGATATGCTGGAAGAGGCGGCCATTCAGATCTCCGAAGCCGGTGACGAACTGCGCCACTACTGTGAGCGTCTCGATCTCGACCCGAACCGTCTGTTTGAACTTGAACAGCGCATCTCCCGTCAGATCTCCCTGGCGCGTAAGCATCACGTCACGCCGGAAGAGCTGCCAGGCTACTATCAGTCTCTGCTGGAAGAGCAGCAGCAGCTTGACGATCAGGCTGACTCCCTGGAAACCCTCTCTCTGGCAGTGAGCCTGCACCATGAACAGGCGCTGGCGACAGCACAAAAGCTGCACGACATCCGTCAGCATTACGCTCAGGAACTGAGCCAGCATATCACGGACAGCATGCACACGCTGGCGATGCCGCACGGCGTCTTCACCATTGATGTTCGCTTTGAAGAAAACCACCTGACGGCAGAAGGTGCGGATCGCATAGAATTCCGCGTCACCACCAACCCGGGGCAGCCACTGCAGGCAATCTCCAAAGTGGCCTCCGGCGGTGAGCTGTCGCGTATTGCGCTGGCAATTCAGGTGATTACCGCGCGTAAAATGGAAACCCCGGCGCTGATTTTCGATGAAGTGGATGTCGGGATCAGCGGCCCGACGGCGGCGGTGGTCGGTAAACTGCTGCGCCAGTTAGGCGAATCAACGCAGGTGATGTGTGTCACCCACCTGCCGCAGGTTGCGGGCTGTGGACATCATCACTTTATCGTCAGTAAGGAAACCGACGGCGAGATGACCGAAACGCACATGAAGCCGCTGGATAAACGTGCGCGTCTGCAGGAGCTGGCGCGCCTGCTCGGCGGCAGCGAAGTGACGCGTAATACGCTCGCGAACGCGAAAGAACTGCTGGCGGCATAAACTTTTTCGGGATCTCAGGGTCATACAGAACAACAAAAACGCCGCCAGACCGGTTTCAAAGTGGGGCAAGGTCTATTATCATCGGCATATTACATATGAGCCGCGTTCTGCTCGGGCCCGAAAAGGAATCAAATCACTATGCGTTGTAAAATGCTGACCGCTGCCGCAGCGGTTCTTCTGATGTTGACCGCAGGCTGTTCCACTCTGGAGAAAGTGGTTTACCGTCCTGACATCAACCAGGGGAACTACCTTACCCCTAACGATGTGTCCAAAATCCGTGTGGGGATGACACAACAGCAGGTCGCTTATGCACTGGGAACCCCGATGATGTCCGATCCGTTCGGCACTAACACCTGGTTCTATGTCTTCCGTCAGAAGCCGGGCCATGAAGATGCAACCCAGCAGACCCTGACGCTGACCTTCAGCAGCGCTGGTGTGTTGACCAACATCGACAATAAGCCTGCCCTGACCAAATAACTCGGTGTCAGAAATGCAAAAGGTGCTCATTGAGCACCTTTTTTGTGTCTGAACACTTGCGCAGAATCGTAGCCCCGGTAAGCGCAGCGCCACCGGGGAAAGAAACCGCTACTTACCCGATTTCTCCGCACGCTGGCGACGCAGCTCTTTCGGGTCAGCAATCAGCGGACGATAAATCTCCACCCGGTCGCCCTCTTTCAGCACATCCCCCAGCTTCACCGGACGGCTGTAAATTCCAACCTTATTTTTCGCCAGGTCGATATCGCTGCGAAGCTCAAGGATGCCGGAAGCGCGGATAGCCGCTTCGACGGTCGCCCCCTCTTCCAGCGTCACGCGCTGCAGGTACTGCTTCTCCGGCAACGCATACACCACTTCTACCGCAATCTTATGCGACACTGTAAACCTCTTTGGCGCGGGTGGTGAACGCCTGAACCATGTTCGAGGCCAGCTCTTTAAAGATGCGGCCAAACGCCAGCTCAATCAGCTTATTGGTAAACTCAAAGTCCAGATGGAACTCAATGCGACAGGCGTCAGCGCTCAGGGGCGTAAATTTCCAGCCTCCCATCAGCTTTTTAAACGGGCCATCCACCAGATGCATCAAAATACTCTGATTGCTCGTCAGCGTATTACGGGTGGTGAACGTCTTGCTGATCCCCGCTTTGGAGACATCCACTGCCGCCGTCATCTGCGTCGGGCCGGACTCCAGAACGCGGCTCCCGGTGCATCCCGGAATAAACTCTGGATAAGACTGAACATCGTTCACTAACTGATACATTTGTTCCGCGCTGTAAGGCACAAGCGCAGTACGGCTAATCTGAGGCATAGCATTTCCCATGGTCACACAACGGACAAATAATAACATTTATCACCTGTTAAAAAAACGCTAAGCCTCATCTCGTGCTAAGATAGCGCGTTAGACCTCACAGGACGCAATGAGGTGACTTTTTGAAATCAGATTACCGACGGCTTTACGACACTTATGACGAAGAAAAAAGCACATAAACCAGGCTCGGCGACCATTGCGCTCAACAAGCGTGCTCGCCACGAGTATTTCATTGAAGAAGAATTCGAAGCAGGCCTTGCGTTGCAGGGCTGGGAAGTAAAATCGCTGCGCGCCGGGAAAGCCAACATCGGCGATAGCTACGTGATCCTGAAAGATGGCGAAGCCTTCCTGTTCGGTGCGAACTTTACGCCGCTGACCGTCGCCTCATCACACTATGTGTGTGACCCAACGCGCACCCGTAAGCTGCTGCTGAACAAGCGTGAGCTGGAATCCCTTTACGGGCGCATTAACCGTGAAGGTTTCACCGTGGTCGCCCTGTCGCTGTACTGGAAAAACGCCTGGTGCAAAGTGAAAATTGGCGTCGCGAAAGGTAAAAAACAGCACGACAAACGTACTGACCTGAAAGAGCGCGAGTGGCAGCTCGACAAAGCGCGCATCATGAAAAACGCAGGACGTTGATTCTGCACACTTATTGTACTATTCAATAAGTTAGCGTTCCGGGCTGGTATCCAGGAAGTGAAATCTGGTATACTTAGTTCAACACTATTGGGGCTGATTCTGGATTCGACGGGATTTGCGAAACCCAAGGTGCATGCCGAGGGGCGGTTTGCCTCGTTAAAAGCCGCAAAAAAATAGTCGCAAACGACGAAAACTACGCTTTAGCAGCTTAATAACCTGCTCTGAGCCCTCTCTCCCTAGCTTCCGCTCTTAAGACGGGGATCAAAGAGAGGTCAAACCCAAAAGAGATCGCGTGGAAGCCCTGCCTGGGGTTGAAGCGTTAAAACTAATCAGGCTAGTTCGTTAGTGGCGTGTCTGTCCGCAGCTGGCGTGCGAATGTAAAGACAAACTAAGCATGTAGTACCGAGGATGTAGAAATTTCGGACGCGGGTTCAACTCCCGCCAGCTCCACCAAATAAAACAAGGGGTTACGTGAAAACGTAGCCCCTTTGTCTTTGATAATGGCGGCAAAATGGCGACAGACTTTGTTGTGACTGCCCATTGACGCAGAGCATTTTAGAATGAGAAGTGAAGCCGTGATACTGGAAAATTCGCGTCACTGCAAAAAATCACTCAAGCTGCATCTTTCGTTTCAGCATTCAGCCCTTCAGCCATCTGCCTGTATTGAGCTGCTAAGTCATCTCGTTCTTTCCGTAGATTTCGTTCACCACTTGATGTTGGTACTTTGATAGGGTCTACTTTGTTGTTTTCAAGATTTGAAATCGCGGAATCATATGCGGCTATCGCATTTGCATAAGGGTCATATACTTTACTTACTGCTACTTGTTTAGCTCCAGTGTAATACGTTTGGAATGCTTGATTGATTTCGCCTTTCATTTTCTCCGCCAAACTATTAGCCTCTCCTTTTAATTGCTCACCCTTTTCTTGTAATTCACTGACTCTGGCATGCCAATCAGATGCAGTGAACTGTGGGACTGCAACAACCCAGTTTATTCTTTCGGAATTAATTTCTGGAATATCAATAGAGAAATCTACTCTCCCCATTGTAAACTCAGGTATATCCATAGAAATATCGATTCTCTTGGATCTAATATCCGGCACTGAAATTATCACTTTACCTGTAATAGGATTATCAGATATTACAACATCTTTCATATATGCCTCAGGTACATCAAAAGAAATCCCTTGCGTTTTCATCGTTACCTGAGGGAGATCAAGTGACATAGCCTTTGTTTTCATAATAACGGTTGGCACATCAAAGCTAACATCTTGATCCACCCACGTCACTGTTATTTTAAAATCAACCGCTGCACCTACATTGGAATCATCATCAGCCTCATTGGCTAAGGCCTCCCCTCTAGATTTAATGTCGTCAAAAAAAGGTTGATACTTCTGCTTAATTTGCTCAATGATTTCTTGGAAACTGGCCATACGCTCACCTCATAACCTATATTCATATTGAATTCTTAGTATGATTTAGTTTTAAAACATCTAAATAGCACTAAATGTTTATCGTAAATTTACAATTAATACTATCAGTCGAAAACAGTTAGCAAGATATCTTTTTTAAAGAAAAGATATCTTGCTAACTTTATGGTTGAACTTTATTTGGTGGAAGAAATACTAATTTAATAAGAAAACTGCTGCTGCATCCTTTTGGGGTGCGGTGGCGCGGCGCTGATCTTTTCAGGGCGGCACACAGAGCGAACAAAGGTTTCATGCGTTACGAACGTATGCCCGCACTCAATGTTGGTACACTGGTTGTAACGTTCTTTGGTGTGCGTGGAGGCTTGAAAACTGCTGCGTGTATGTACAGCCTGAGCGCACAATGGACAATTCATCATTTATCAACTCTCCTTTTCTTTTGCTAATATCGCAATAATTACAAATCATTATTCAACATTGAGAACCAATCATTCCATTTCGAGATCGTCAATTTTCACTTCAAACTCAATGCAGGTTGTGAAACCACTGTCAGCGCTGACCGTGTGTGTGAGCGTGTTGATCGTCCATTCCACTTCATCAATTGGCTGTTTAAACCCGCTCACCTTCACCGGCATTTCGGTATACAGATCAGCCCTTCCCTCTGCGAGCTGCAGGGAGAATGTTGCAACTCCGCGCTGCAGGCGCTCCCACTGCATCTTTGCCGCTCGCTCTGCATTGCTGCGGTTTGCATAAGTTCTGTTGAGTACCAGCACGCTTTCATCCGTTCCAACCAGGTAATCTCCCTGTTTTGCTTCCGACTCCTTTGCCGCGGTGATTTTCTTTCGACGGCGCTTAACCTTTGCCGTCTCTTTTTTCTTTGGCTCACGGGTATGGAGCCAGCTGGCAATCCCCCCGTATAAGCATCGCGATCGGCCAGGGTAAAACGATGACCGTCATCGGCCTGGCGGGTTATGGTGATAACCGGCAGCGGCTTACCGCTTGCCGTTCTGCCCTGCCCCTGGCGGATAAACAACAGATTGCCGTCCTTAACTGAGGCTACTCACCAGGTAGCGAGGCGTTTTCGCCAGTTCAGCAATACCTAGGTACTTCAGAATCTCTGCCACCGACTTACCTGAAAGCTCTGTCAACGTCGTATCCAGTGGCTGCTTACCTGAAAGCGCATTGGTCACCGTGGTAGCGAAGTTAGGATCGTTACCCAGCGCTGCGGCCAGTTCGTTTAACGTATCAAGTGCCGCCGGCGATGAACCGACAAGTGCCGCCAGAGCTGGCTTAACAAAAGCCGTGGTGGCACTCTGCGTGTTGTTGGCGGTCTGCACTGCAGTGGGTGCCGTCGGAGTTCCCGTCAGGACAGGATTTGCCAGTGGCGCTTTCAGTGACAGCGCGTTATTGAGTACCGCCACCACCGCCTGCACAAATGCCGTGCTGGCAATCTGGGTTGTATTGGTTCCCGCCGGAGCGGTAGGGGTTTAAGATGTCCCTGTCAGTGTCGGGCTGTCTTTCGGGGCATACTGCGAATGCGGATCGGCTGCAGCCAGGTGTTTTGCCTGTTGGTCATCCACGTACACCTTCAGCTCCAGCACCCGGTCATTCATTTATTTACGGGTTACCAGCACCACGGCAGGGTCAATTTTCAGGGTGATGGTATCGGTGCTACTGGTAATCAGCACCATGCGCACGGTCTGGGTGCGCCCGCTCCCCTCCGCCAGCTGCGGCTTGTAGCTCTCCGGGCAGTTGCCCACGGCAATCAGTGCGCCGGTTTCATCAAACAAACCAACCTCACGAATCCACCAACCGCCCTCAGTTTCGGGGATCACCTGCTCAGCAATAATCTGACTACTGTTCTGCGGATCGATGTACAGCATATTGAGGGAAGCGCGGCGTTTTTCAGCAACCAGCGCGGTCTGCTGAGCGCTTGGAGTCGGTAGCAAGCCGCCACCGTCACCCACAGCCATCTGGGTTATTTTCAACGGAACACCGAGCGCGGCGGCGCTTGCCAGTTTCGCCGCGCCGATATCCGTCAGCAGGGTATAAAATTTTGCGCTCATGGATTCACTCTCATTGTGTCAATAACATGGACCGCTCCGCCCTCATAAGCGGTGCCAGCGGAAATAATGGTTTCGTTGATGTACGGGTAAATCGTAATTTCTTCGCCGGTGTAGGTGGCTGCGCCCACAAAATAGGGGCCGCTGGTCTGCAGGTTGATGGACATGCCGATCAGATGGCGGCTGCACGGCTTGGCATCACCGATCTGGCGCTCCAGCTCCAGATAGGTTTCTTCCGTAATCCCCTGGTCCTGCACGCCGATATCCAGGCGAAACGTGCCCGGTTGCTCGCCGGTCTGCCACCACTCAATGATGCGGATCAGGAAGCCGAATGGCTCTACCACGCGCCGCACGGCGCTGGTTGTCCCCTTGTGCTGATGGATATAGAACGCATCCTGCACCACGCGGCGCTTTACGCTCTCCGCCCATCCTTCGTCCCAGCGATCAACCGAAAAGGCCCACGCCAGATAAGGCAGAAACTTAACCGGGCATGTTGCCGGGTTCCATAAATCGCGCAGCGGCACCTGCAGTTCGGAAATTCCGCTGCAGGTCTGAGCGAGACGGCGCTCAAGCGGCGATGAACCAGGAGGAAGCAGACTATTCATCCGTTCCCCCGTTGGTTACGCTCCATTCGGTACATGAAGCGGCTTGTGTCTTATCCAGCACCACATCAGCGAGCGGCGAGGCCAGCTCAACACGCTGCACACCTTCAACATGCAGCGCGGCATAAATAGCACTGCGGCGAATATCACGCCCCAGCCTCGTCTGGCTGGCGATATATTTCTGCAGGCTGGCTTTTGCCGCCTCCATCACCGGCTCAACTTCTGGCCCTGGGTAAAGAAAAATCGTCGCATCCACGCTGTACGGAATAATTTCAGCGCTGCGCACCGTCAGACGGTCAGCAACCGGCCGCACGTTCTCACAGTTAAGCGCCTGTTCAACCACTGCCAGCAGATCCGCCGCTGCCGTTCCGTCGCCCTCACGGCTCAGCACGGTAAGCACCACCTCCGCCGGTGCCGGGCTGGTTGCGCTGGCGTCAACCACTCGCCCGCCAGCGCTTTTAGCGTGAAACTCGTAGGCCGCCGTCGGCCCCGCAACGGACAGCCCCTCAAATGCAGCAGGAACACGCAGGCGCAGCGCCTCATCACTTTCCATTACCGCTGCGACCGGCGGCACCGCGTCGTTATCCGCAGGTGTAACCGTCAGCCGCTTCACGTTGTAGTTGGCCGCCATCTGATCGAGGTCGCCGCCGATGGCATAAGCCACCATGACCGCCTGCGCGGCCTCATTAATGCGCTGACGCAGGAGGATTTCACGATACGCATTTTCCTGCAGGAGCTTGGTCACAGGTTCAGACTCCAGCTCAAGCGTGCGCCTTACCGCGTCCTGCTCGTCTGCCGGATAAAGGGCCACAAAAGCGGCCTTGCGCTCAGCCAGCAGCGTTTCAGAATCCGGCACGTCCACTATCTGTGGCGCGGGCAGCTGGGAAAGGTCATTCACTGCCATTGTCTGCTCCTGTAGTTACCGAAAGGGAAACCGGTGCGCCGTTGTTGCGCTGCCCGGTAAGCTCAACCACCATGGAGCCGTCAAAATTGCTGCTAATGGTGATGGAATCCAGCGTAAGCCGTGGCTCCCAGCGACTCAGCGCCACATAGACCGCAGACATGATCTGCAGGCGCAGCGCCGGGTTCTGCGGCTGGTCAATCAGGGCGGAAAGCAGGGAGCCGTACTCCCGGCGGGCAATCCGGCTGCCCTGCGGGGTCAGCAGAATATCCCGCACTGACTGGCGCAGATGGTCCGTATCAGTAATGGCCTTGCCATTGCCCTGGCTCATGCCGATATACAGCGTCATACCGGGCCTCCTGACGTATCGCCGCCGGACTTCACACCAGTGTGACCGTGTTTATCCACCACGATCCCGTTGGAACTCATCGCGCCTCCGCCCTGGGTGACACTGCCATTGATCACCATCTCGCTGTTAATGCGCGTGGTATCAGCCTCCACCACAAACTCACCGGTTTTGAGGGTGATATTGTCTGCCGCCTCGATCACCATGGATTTGATACCCCGGACGTGCCACCGCCCGGTGGCGGGTTCATACTCAAACCAGCCCCCGTCCGGGTACTCCGTCACGCAACCGTCCACGGAATCCGAGGGCGGCGCAAACTGATTGGAGTAGATGGCAGGCAACGCAAAAGCAGTTTCCAGATTGCCGCCCATGCTCAGCAGCACCACCTGCTCATCCGGCGACGGACACCACCATGTACGGGCACCACCGGCACGCAGCGTCAGCCAGTTAATCCAGTTGGTTTCAAGCTCGCCCACTCTCACCCGGCACAGCCAGTTTTCCCGGTCCACTTCGGTCACGGTGCCGGTGCGGATCAGGTTGGTGATAAGACGCATGATTTCGGTCAGTTGTGCGTTCATGTTGTCAGATTGCATGTGATGTCATTTTTTAAAAACAATGCTTCATTGTCTGGTCTTTGATACAAATACTCATGGACATTAAACTGTGAGGGAACTCTGGATGGAGTTTGATAAAATAAATGCATTCTTAGCCACAGCTATAGGTGGACTAATATTTAAATGGCTTGCGGGTGGAGTATCCTCTTTTTGGGCATGGCTAAATAAGTCCCATCCAGAAGAAGATTTTTTGGTGTCCAAAATCGGCATCACAAAACCAGTTATCAGGCTTAGTTTTTGCAAGTACAAACGAAACACTAAACCGCACACTAAGAACAATAAAATATTTCTCACCATATTTGGTTCTATAGTTATAGCCCTATCCGCTGTTGGTTTTTATCAATTCACGAAACTTGTTATTCAAGGACCAGTGCAGTGGATCGATTTTAAATATAAAGAAACAGGTGATTCGTTATGGATTAGACAGGATGAAGCAAGAAACAAGCCAAACAGTCCAAAATGGAATATATCTCCTGACACCTGCCTTAACCAAAAGGCATTAGATAAAATCACATCAATAAAACCCAAAACCATTGAATTCATTTGCGGTTACATGCTAGATCCAAAAAGGCGAGAAGAATTAGGTGTAGCAGCCAATAAAAACTCTCTCGGGCTAATGGTTATGATTCCCATAGCTTATTTATCTCTTCTATTTTTCTTCATGCTTGGCACAGCCATGTTTATTGATTTATATATAAACGCAAAAATCACCTTATTCAATAAATCAGAAGCAGAGAAAAGTTATCAATACCTAACATGAACTAAAGCCTAACCAGCCAGCGCAGCAGAGTGTCACGGGTAATGGTTTCCACCTCATCATTCACGCCCAACAGGCGGCGCTCTGCGTAGCGGACCTCCGGGCCTTTTCGGCTGACGCGATCCCGCAGGCCATAATGGTGAACACGGGCAATGCGCTGCACCTTGCCATCAAACTGCACGCTGGCGGAGTCCGCACTGGCGGCGGTTTTCAGGTATTTTGTGGTGCGAAGCTTTGCAAACATCTGCCGTTTGATGCGCCCCTTCTTGCTGCGGGCTGTCACCCGGCGCGGCTCATAGCCGCTGCCGTCAGGATTACGCTGCAGCCTGATGTTCTGCTGCTGCGTCCGGCGCAGCTGTTGCGCCAGTTGCCGCATCATACGGCTGCGTGCGGCAGGCTCCAGATTTGCCAGCAGCGCCGTCAGCCAATCATCCACCCTCTACAGGTCATCCACGTTTCACCGTCCACATTTCTTCGGGTACATCGGGTTCCGGCACCGCTTCAACGCTCGATACGGTGCCGTCTGTGCTGACAATCACGCGCTCCGTGAGCTGCAGATTGAGGCTGAGATCACACAGATCGTTGCTCAGGATATCGACGTCAAAGGTAAAAAATTTTTCGCGCAGTTCCGGGTTGTTGATGGCGTCCGGTTGATTGGTCATTAACCAGAGCAGCACGGGCGCCATCACTAAATTCTGGTTGCCGCTAAAATCTTCAATCACCACGTTCAGAGTGTAGCGGTATTCCCATGACATTGAACGGGCGCCGGTTGCAACCAGCGAACCGTTATCAACAAAAAGGTGCAGTTTGTCCGGGTTGTCACGGACATACGCCACCGATTTATTCAGGGCGTTGCGTAAGGACTGCGGCTTGTTCACTGTCTCGCTCCTGACACGCAATAATCGTGTCCACTTTGTCGGCACATGCCGCCCAGGCGGCCTCAGTCTCATCCAGCACCTGATTCAGATCCCCATTACTGCGCGGCGTTGACCTGTCCAGGCGGCACTGGGTCACTTTTGGACAACCACTCACGGTAAGCTCCACCTCCGGCGAGGGCCGGGCGGTCCCGCAGCCGGATAATGTCAGCAGGCAAAGGAGTGTCAGCCCAGCGGCGTAAATCCTCGTTTTCACGTTTTAGCTCCTCGATCCGGCGCTGGCGACTCCGCAACAGCGCGGAAGTATCCTCCGCTGCAGCATAAAGTTGCATCTGCGCCCGACTGTTGGTTTCGGTAAGAATGGACAGGCTGATGAGCTGGCTGTTTTTCTTCGCCAGCTCCTGCTTGTTCTTTTTAAGCGCCTCAGCCTGCGTCCCGATGGTGTGACCGGCATTATTAAGCCGCCATGACTGCCAGCCCAGCAGTGCCAGCACCAGAGCCAGAATCACCGCCAGCGCGCGCGTCATGCCCCTGCTCCTTTAAGACACCAGGCAAGCTCACGGGCGCGCCGGTTTTCCAGCCCTTTATTCCATTGACCATTTACATAAACCCAGCGGGGGAGCTGGTTGCACGCCTGCCACCATTGTTGGCGATTGATGTAAGAAACCATTGTTGACCGGCAGATTGCCCCCGTTCCGACATTAAAGCCGATACTGATCAGGGCATCGTAAACATGCTGAGGTGGCTTAACCTGCAGGCAGGCTTCAATCCTTTTTTCCGTCAGCAACACGTTATTAATCAGCCCCTGCGCTGCCTGTCGCTCCGTTATGGTTTTGCCCGGCACTACCCCGGACGTATTGCCGATCCCGTCAGTCCAGACCCCGGCGCTGCACTGGTATGGCTGCAGGCGGCCCCCTTCGAAATCAGCAATCAGTTTCAGCCCCTCAACTGAGGTATGAAGCGACTGAAAACCCGGCAGCGTGGCGGCAATCGCCAGCACCGCGCCGACCAGGCAACGCTTAACGATTGAAGGACTCATATTCCCCCCTGGATATTCTGCCGTCCCGCAGCAGCTGGTAGGCTTTCAAGCGTAAATAACAGGTCACCGCTGCAGTAATAATCCCCAGCGCAAGACCGGTAATGGTCGATACATCTTTAAGAGACAAATCGCCGAGCCATGCCAGAAGCAGGGCAACGCAGTAAGTGATAAAGGCGCTGATTCGTTCAAGCGTCATAGTTCAGTCCCATAACTGGACAGTCTGCGCAGTGGTTGACGCCGTGATATCCGGCAGCTCCACCTGCAGCCCGTGCGGTAAAAAGGGGCCATATTCAGCCAGCCCCGGATTCGCCTGCAGCACCTGTTCAGTGACTCCCTGCGTGCGCCCGTAATGGCGCCAGCAGAGTGCGTCCACCGTGTCATACTGATGCGCACGCACTTTCATCAGATAAGCTCCACCGTGCAGTGCGGTGCATCCTGCACACGGCTGATAGCCCAGCGGGCATCACGCCACAGATCGCCGCTGACCTCCGCCAGTTCCTCCCCTCGCTTTACCCCGGACGCCGTGGCGTCATAATCCTGGTAACGCTCATTGAGCACGGCGCGCGCCCAGCAATACACGGCGTTGAGGTAGTGCTGAATGCGCTCGCTTTTGCCGTCCAGCATTTCCGCCGGCACGTCAGCCAGATCCCGGTAGCCCAGCATCTGCTGGCGGTTGCGGAAGTCGTACAGCTCAGCGTTAACTTCGGAAATGGCTGTCAGCGCAACCTGCCTCAGACGGGGCTGCGTCACCGTGCCGTCAGTGCGCATCACACTGCGAAATTCCGACAGGTCCACATCAGGCCAGAACGGCGTATTTTTAATAACGTCCGCCTGTTCCGGTGACTGTTCTGGCGCAACAAACTGCATGCGGCTTTCTCCTGAAATAGTGGGCGGTGGACGGGGTTTTGATGTGGCAGTGCCTTTCGCCACCCCGTGCCGCCCGTGCGCGGGGCACGTTCGTTAGCGGCTGTCACTGCGCAATCTGCGCTCCAGCTGCTGCTTTTCTTTTTTCACGCCGCAGCGGGGATCGAGCTGCAGCGCATGGGTAAGGTGATTAAGCGCAGAAGCCGGGTTGCTTTCGGTCAGTACCGCGCCGATGGCTTTGTGCAGGCGTGCCCGGGACTGGTCCGGCATATCCAGATCGGGAGTCAGTTCCAGCGTCTGCAGGAGCAGATCGGCATCAAAACCGGCGGCGGCCAGCAGGGCGCTTTGTGCGGCGTCAGCCATTTCTTCCGCCAGAACGGTCTGCACGTTGCGGTTGCCCAGCGGCATCACCCAGCCATGGCGCAGCGCATGACGCCCGATTTCCAGCGCACCGGCATAATCACCGGCATCGATACGCCACAGCATCACGTACATCAGCACGTCATCCTGCTGCGCACCTCCGGCAGCCAGCACGCCCTCCGCCCAGGCGGCATACTTCGGCAGAAGCTCCACCTTGATTGCCGCCTTTTTCACGGTGGACTGGATACCCTTAAGGCGGCGGCGGTCTTCTGACAGCTGCAGTAGCATCAGGTCATAGCCGGACGCATGGCGAACACTGCCGCACTCCCGGGCGGCCTGTTCGGCCTGAATGCGCAGGCGGTGCTGCCGTGCGGGACTCAGGCTCATGCGTTACTCCCCACCTTCCGGCGCAGCTGGCGCGGTGAAGTCACCGATAGTGATGTTTTCGACCAAGGCCGCGCAGCGGTAGTCTTCAATCACATACGCTTCGTTGACGGATTCGAAGTTCTCAATTCGGTCACGTTTTGGGTTGTCGATAACAGAACGGCGGCGGGTGTCCTCCTGCCAGTAAATGGACAGGTTATCCAAACGGGTGATCAGCAGGGCATTCGCCGGGAAGAACGGCGCACGAACCGCCTGCAACCCACCCATGCGTTTCTGGCTGATAATCAGATCGGCGGCGATTTTCTCGCTGTTTTCCTGCTCTTTGTTAACCAGCGGGAAATACTTGTCAGACAGCAGCTCGCGGCCGCAGATAACAACCATCTCGTCATCGTCCTGATAAACCACGTCGATCAGCTCGTTGACCGCATCCATCACCAAGGCGTCCAGGTTGGCATAGTCGCCGCCCTTGCCCACCTTCACCGCGCCTGCGGTGATGGTGCCGTCCTGGGTGGTGCTGCCCATAACGTGGTCCGGCGCATCTTCGCGGATTTTCTGCAGCCAGCCCTTATTCACGTCCTGCAGCAGCGGGTTTTCAGCGCGATTAGAGGTTTTGGCACGCTTAACGCCGTTGAAGCCGATCATGATGCGGTCCAGCGCCTGACGCTTGACGATGGCGTTACGGATACGCACCTGGAAGTCCTGGAATTTCGCCCACAGGTCCAGCTTTGCGTAGGTCAGCACCGTATCAAAGTTGGTCTGTTCGCATTTATATTCCACGTCCTCCATCAGCATCGGATCGATAGGTTCGCGCTCTTTGGTGGTGGTGTCGGTGGTCCCGGCAATGGTGGAGCCAACGCCCAGGCCAAGCAGCTGGCCGGACTGTTCCGCAACCGGCGTGATGTTAATCAGCGTCAGGAAAGCGGCGGACTGCTGGATCTGATCTTCCAGCGTCTGCTGTACGGACGGCTCTACGGTGAACTTGCTGGACAGTTCTTCCACTTCCACGTTGTTCAGGCGCGCCAGCTGCTGAAGGTAGGCGTTAAAGGCAAAGCGGGTATTCTTTTTCATCGGGTTTTATGCTCCATCAGCAATTGGTCAGGGTGCCAGCCGGTGCGTCACCGCCCGGCGCGCGCTGGCGGTAATCTTTACGGCTGTCTTCACGGCTCAGCTGCTGCTGAAGCTCGGCAAAGGCGGCCTGCTGCTCCTGCAGCGAAGATTCAAGCTCAGACATGCGCGCGTCCTGGTCGGACAGAGATTTATCAGTACGCTCGCTCAGGTTCTACTGCTCGGTGGCGACCAGCTCGACGGCTTTGTGCACATCTGAGAAACGCGCATCATCGGTCTGCTCTTTTTTGGTGAACAGGGCGGTGACGCGGGCAAAGAGGGACGGCTTTTCGTCCTGGGTTTCTTCCAGTTCGATCAGCGTTTCTTCGGCGGCGGTAAACAGGTTTTCAGGGCTTAACTTGCGATTAGCCAGCGGGTTCTGTTTGGCGGTGGCACTGAAAGCCAGCATCTCGGTGCCCAGGCTCGCCGGATCGTCAGTGGCAGCCAGGCCGACGAGATAGGCTTTGCCGGTGTCGGCAAATTTCGGGCTGACTTCCATAGAGGTGAATTGCTTTTGCCACTGCTTAATCAGACTAATCAGATCGGGCGAAGGGTTAATCTCGGCGTACAGCCCCATTTTCCCTTTTAATGGCCCTTCCGTGATTTCTTCGGCAGTTAAGCCGGTGACATGCCCATAACGCTTAAACGTGCCATCTGGTGAATAGCCTTTAATGTGCTCAGGGTTAATTTGTGCCGTATACACCTCAGGATTGTAGCTGGCAGCCATTTGTACCAGCCATTCACGCTGGATTTCGCGCCCGTCGGTGGTGGCACCTTCCACCCCGATACGGAAGCGCTTTGCTTTCACTGTCATGAGCCGTGCTCCGTTAGAAATAACTTACTGGAGCCTTATGGTTGCGGTGATGGGGGGAGTGAAACAACGCGCGGCGCTTGTACGGTCAGCCACACAAACCGCAGCCGGGGAAAGCCGCCGGGCAAGGCCGTATGTTTGGGCAATGAACACGACAATGACCCCCGCAGACCTCGATCCCCGTCGGCAGGCCATGCTGCTGTACTTTCAGGGATACCGTGTAGCCCGCATTGCTGAAATGCTGGGCGAGAAAGTTGCAACCGTTCACAGCTGGAAGAAGCGTGACAAGTGGGGCGAGTATGGGCCGCTGGATCTGATGCAGCTCACCACCGCCGCACGCTACTGCCAGCTCATTATGAAGGAGCAGAAAGAAGGGAAAGACTTCAAGGAAATTGACCTGCTGGCGCGCCAGTCAGAGCGCCACGCCCGGATCGGTAAATTTAACGATAGTGGGAACGAGGCTGATTTAAATCCGAAGGTTGCCAACCGCAACAAAGGCCCGCGCCGCCAGCCCGAAAAGAACGTTTTCACCGACGAACAGATCGAGAAGCTGCAGGAGGTTTTCCATGGCTCGATGTTCGCCTACCAGCGCCACTGGTACGAGGCAGGCAACCACCACCGTATCCGCAACCTGCTCAAATCGCGCCAGATCGGGGCAACCTTCTTTTTTGCCCGGGAGGCGCTGATTGACGCCATCACCACCGGCCGCAACCAGATTTTTCTCTCAGCCAGCAAAGCACAGGCGCACGTCTTCAAGCAGTACATCATCGACTTTGCGAAAGAGGTGGATGTAGAACTGAAGGGCGACCCGATGACGCTCAGCAACGGCGCGTGCCTGTACTTCCTCGGTACCAACGCCCGCACGGCGCAGAGCTACCACGGCAACCTGTACCTGGATGAATATTTCTGGATCCCGAAATTCCAGGAGCTGCGCAAGGTGGCCTCCGGCATGGCTATCCATAAAAAATGGCGGCAGACCTACTTTTCAACCCCGTCCAGCCTGACACACAGCGCCTATCCGTTCTGGTCCGGTGCGCTGTTCAACCGGGGCCGCGCCAAAGCGGACAAGGTGGATATTGACCTGACCCACGGCAATCTGGCCCCGGGCCTGCTTTGCCCGGACGGCCAGTACCGCCAGATCGTCACCGTGGAGGATGCGGTGCGCGGCGGCTGTAACCTGTTCGACCTGGATCAGCTGCGGATGGAGTACAGCCCGGACGAATACCAGAACCTGCTGATGTGCGAATTCATTGACGATCTGGCGTCAGTATTCCCGCTGAGCGAACTGCAGGCGTGCATGGTGGACAGCTGGGAAGTCTGGTCCGATTTTCAGGCGCTGGCGCTGCGCCCGTTTGGCTGGCGCGAAGTGTGGATCGGCTATGACCCGGCCAAAGGCACGCAGAATGGCGACAGCGCGGGCTGCGTGGTCATGGCTCCGCCTGCCGTGCCGGGCGGAAAGTTCCGCATTCTGGAGCGTCACCAGTGGCGCGGGATGGACTTCCGCGCCCAGGCAGACGCTATCAAAAAACTGACGCAGCAGTACAACGTGACCTATATCGGCATCGACTCCACCGGCGTTGGCCACGGCGTGTATGAGAACGTGAAGGCGTTCTTCCCTGCCGTGCGCGAGTTCGTCTACAACCCCAACGTCAAAAACGCCTTAGTGCTCAAGGCCTACGACATTATCAGCCACCGCCGTCTGGAGTTTGACGCAGGGCACACCGACATAGCGCAATCATTCATGGCAATCCGCCGCGCCACTACCGCTAGCGGGAACCGCCCCACCTACGAAGCCAGCCGCAGCGAAGAAGCTAGCCACGCAGACCTGGCCTGGGCAACGATGCACGCGCTGTTTAACGAACCGCTGCAGGGCGAAGCCGCCAATACCAGCAACATTGTGGAGATTTTTTAATGAGTGAACACGACGCCCTGACCAGCACTGCGCTAGTACAGGAAGCCGCGCAGCAGAAGAATACAACTCACGCCGAAGCGTTCAGCTTTGGCGATCCGATCCCGGTACTGGACCGTCGCGAGCTGCTGGACTATGTGGAATGCGTGCAGATGGATAAGTGGTATGAGCCTCCCGTGAGCTTTGACGGCCTAGCCCGCACCTACCGCGCCGCCGTGCATCACAGTTCACCGATTGCCGTTAAGCGCAACATCCTGACCAGCACGTTTATTCCCCATCCACTGCTGAGCCAGCAAGCATTCAGCCGATTTGTGCAGGATTATCTAGTATTCGGTAACGCCTATCTGGAGAAGCGCACCAACCGGCTGGGTGGCATTCTTTCGCTGGAACCATCACTGGCGAAATACACCCGTCGCGGGATCGATCTCGACACATACTGGTTTGTGCAATACGGCATGACCACACAGCCCTACGAGTTCACCAAAGGCAGTATCTTTCACCTGATGGAGCCAGACCTTAACCAGGAGATTTACGGCCTGCCGGACTATCTTTCAGCCATCCCTTCTGCCCTGCTGAATGAGTCCGCCACGCTGTTCCGCAGGAAGTACTACATCAACGGTAGCCATGCGGGTTTTATCATGTACTTGACCGACGCAGCGCAGAACCAGGAGGACGTGAACAACATCCGCCAGGCTATGAAAAGCGCCAAAGGACCAGGCAACTTCCGCAACCTGTTTATGTACTCGCCCAACGGCAAAAAGGACGGCATTCAGATCATCCCACTGTCGGAGGTGGCGGCAAAAGATGAGTTTCTGAACATCAAGAACGTGAGCCGGGACGATATGATGGCCGCGCACCGCGTTCCGCCACAGATGATGGGGATTATGCCGAGTAATCTTGGGGGGTTTGGGGATGTTGAGAAAGCAAGTAAGGTTTTTGTAAGAAATGAATTGCTTCCACTACAGGAGAGAATTAAGGAGTTGAACTATTGGCTGGGCATAAATGCAATAGTATTCAAACCCTATAAGTTAAACTAATAGTAAAAACGCCGTAAAAGGCGTTTTTTTACTAAATCGCTAAATTAATTATGTTACACATAATCTTCCACTTAAGCTTTCAATCGTTCTATAAAGAACATGATAAATATAGGACAAACTAGCCACAATATTTTTTTCATGTGGTTGCAATGTCCGGTTTCCGGCCCAAGATAAAGAAGAACCGTAACTTCTAATATTCCTATAGAATATTTCCCCAAGGTCCTGTCCTTTTTCCCCGTAATAATTAGAATATCTATAATTCCAATCATTCCTTATTCTACTGGGTTTATGCCAACGAACATCATCTTCATCACATATATTAAGGAACAATTCCTTTAACTGTACATCCTCGTCTTCAACATCCAATCTCCGTACAATTTCAGCAATATTTTTCCAAACTTCAACATGTACTCGAGGAGATTTTTTCTCGAAATAAACTTTAACCCTCTTATCATATTGTGAATTTTTCAGAACAGCTTGATATCCATAATTAGAATCATTTAATACCACACTCGAAGCTGAGGGATTTGATGACCTTCTAATTATTTCCTTCATATCATCATTTGAAAAATTGATGATATACCTACCACATAATTTTGTAATCTCAGTAGCCATAAAAAAGGCTGCATAATACGCAGTAACTAATACCCAAGATGTTTGACAAGAATTTGAAATTTGCACTTGCAAATTCTTGACCTGCTCTTCAATTCTAACCCTCCCAAAATGGAAGTCTGAAAATAATGCATCCCTATATAATTCAGAAGATAACTCGACCGAAAATGAACTTAAATCTCCAAAATCAAAAATCAAATCATGTCCTGGATCTAATAACACCTCTTTAATAGTATCTTTAGAACGATATTCTTTACCAGGTTCAGGTGAAAGAGAATGCTGACTAATGGCTTTAATCGTCCTGCTAAATAATTTATCAGGCAACATAGTTATTAACCTAACAAGTCATCTGGAGTTTCAAGGGTTCTAATATTAAGCTCAATGAGGTTTTTCAAATCATCAGCCAATGCTTTTACATTTTGAGAGTTCGTGCCGCTATGCAATTCAAAATTAATTTTATTCGCACCAGACAAAACCTTATAAAAAGATGACTGCGAATAATTTCTGTAATAGGTAATTGAGTACGAACAAACATCTTCAAATATTAAAAACAACGCTTGAAAAAACACCGATGTTGCTAGGCGCTTGTCATTACCCTCTATCTCCTTAAGAATATCTGAAGCAGCATTTAAATAATGCATGACTAATATTTTCTTTTTCTCGTAATCAAATTTCTTCAAAGTCCCGCTATCAATAAGTTTTTCTAAACTAGAATGAAATGGCACATGTGATAATTTGCCAGGAATAGATGCCGTTGGTGCTATTCTACCATACAATGGCGACGCAACATCATCCCCCAACTCACGGAACATTCTGACTAAAATAGATTCTTTAGACTCCGGTTCAGACAAGAACTTCAACAATTCAATTCGTAAAGTTTTTGGCACACCAACTTGATTCGAGTTTATATCTAAGAAGTATTGCACTTCTTGCTTAAGATTTAAACCACTAAAGATACAAACTGGCAATTCAATATCATTTTTACTTATGCTCGCACCAAACAATCTATGTTGTCCATCAATAACAAATAACTTCCCTGCAATATCTTCAAAATCTAACATTTTTTCAGCTTCATTATATTTAAGCTTGCATCCTTCCTTAGTACTTAAAATTATCGCACCTGGAATTATATTACCTTCATCAAGATAAGCAGCAATGGATTTCGCTCTTTTATCACTAAGAAGTCTTTGATAACCCTCTTTAGGATTGTCATCGGCCCTGGAAACCTCAGAAATATCAAATAATTTCTTCGCATTCATGACTGTTACGAAACAATCAACATCGCCATTACCTATATTCCATGCTAGAACTTTATTCATGTAACACTCTCAATTCAAAAGGAAAAAGTCAGTTAATGTTAATAGATGCTTGAAAAATTTCAAGTACAGAAATCATGAATCTCATCTAACCAAGAAGCTGAGCACATTTTGTCACTTATTCTAAATTTACTCGCAAAATCTTGACTATGCCCAGTTGACACCGAGTGAGCTAATCTTGAGATTGAACATCGTCTTCAAGGATATCACTCATAATAATCGAGTCAGTGAAGTGTCTATCTCAAAAGCAGATATAAAGCACTTAGCGCGCGCTCGTATCCCCGCCACGCCTGCCCACTTTGTGTAGAGGTTTTCATGCAGGTGCAGGACAGGTCGGAAAGCGCGCCAGTTCTGGCGGCCCCGGCCCGTTGCGATCCTTTTTGGATCATGCGAATCCATGCACCATAGACATGCACTACGTTCTCAAACCGCAGGATGCCATATGAGAGAGAGTTTCCCATCATGCGGAATCACTAATGCGTATTCTCATCCTGCCCTACTCCATAATCATTCATCCTGGTAACCAGATCGCTTGTCAGCTCCGACAGCCACGAAATCGCAACCTCCTTATCGTCATCGCTACAATCTGAACTGGCAACCAGCCGGGCCATAAGTTCTATCCGCTGCAGTGCAAGTGACTCCATGAACAAATCGTTCACAACTCCCTCCCAATATAACTGTTTATATATACAGTACATCATATGATTTTAAAGCTGAAATAGTTTTTTACTCAGCTAACTCTTTGATTAATAGATATGCCATTTCTCTGAGCTGTCAGTACCATTGACGCCATTTGTCATCCTCCTGTAGGCGCTTGTTCCGGTAGAACAGGCGCAGCCCGGCTCCAGATGGTAGGCTGCCGCCACGCAGAAGCAGATCCACTTCCGTTTCACTGGCGTCAAAGCCTCTGGACCTCAACTCCGCATCGAGCTGCAGGCGCTGGTGATCCGTAATTTCCTGTTTGTAGCCTTTTCTGCGTTTCGGTTTTACAAGCCTGAGCCGGGCAACCAGCTCCCGCCGTTCCTTTTTGCCCATGCCGTGCAGATAGTCCTGGAGCGCCTTTTCATCCATGGACGGAATATCCGGTTCTTCACCCCCTGTCCGGTTCAAATTTTCAACAGGGGGACAGTTATTGCCACGAGTCCAAGGGGCGCAAGCGCCCTGGTCGGCTGTCGCCTCCTGAAGGTCAACGGCTTTTCGAACCATTTTCCACTTCACTGCATGAGTGCAGATCCGGCCCTCAATGATCGGGGACCAGATACCATAAATACGAACACCGTGATCGCCGTAGGCGCTCGGATCGTCGTTCAGTTCATAGGCAGTTCTGACCAGGTGATGCTTGCGGGGAACAAGAACGCCGCCCTGCTTCATGATGTAGGTGGCAAAACAGCCAGCATCAGCTGCGGCCAGCACAGCATCCAGACGCGGGTTTTCCAGTACGGGCGCGCCGGCCTTCTTGTCACCCTGCACCCTGGCAGCCTGACCGGCCAGCAGGCGCAGCTCGCGGTACGCCTGGCGGCCAGGAATACCAAAGAAGCGGAATTGCTGGACACGGTGCAGCGAAGCCCAGGCGTTTACATTCTCAGCGTTATCGCGCAGTGATCTGCCTGTTTCTTTGCTGACTTCCTGCGCCAGCCCGCGCCCGTCGATATTCTTGCTGATGTATTTGGCGATATAGCTGGTCGGTGTACCCTTGCGCCGGTTGATAAGCTCAGACTTGAAGCGCGGCCCGGTATTGGTGCCCAGCTCCTCCCGGTCCTCACGAATGGCGAATTTACGCAGCAGCGCGGTGATGGATTTGCGGTCTTTCTTGCGCATGAAGCAAAGCAGGTGCCAGTGCACGGTGCCGTCATGGTGTGGTTCAGCAACGCGGACGCCATACCAGCGCAGCCCGGCTTTGTGCATCGCCTTACGGAAGGCGGCGAACATATTCACCAGGTAATCGCTGCTCTGGCGGACCGTGGCACTGGTCCATTTCGGGTTTGGCCTGCCATTATTAAGCGTCGCGTGAAAGCGTGACGGGCAGGTGATGGTATAGAACACGGCGCATTCACCACGCATTTCTGCGATCAGCTCCAGCCCCTTAACACAGGCCATCATTTCGTTGCGCCGGTGCGCCGGATTGCTGCTGCTGGCGTTTACCACTTCTTCCATATCCAGCGTGTCACCTTCGGCGTTAACCAGCTCATGCGAGCGAAAAAACTCCAGTGATTTGCGGCGCTGTTCGCGTTTGTGGATCACGGCCTCATAGCTGACATACGGGGACGCCTTTTTGTTAACCAGGCAGACAGCGCGCAGCTGTTCTTCCCGCCATTCACACCGCATCTGCCACAGCTTGCGATACCACCAGTCCGCGCAAAGCATACGGGCAAGCGAGCCCGGAATAAGTTCGTATGGGACCGGGTTACGGCGGTACTTTTTACGGCGCAGTTGCTCGAAAGCAGGTGGGATGACATCAAGGCGCATGGCCTCAGCGGCCACCCTTTCCCATGACCGGCGGATCTCTTCCGGCGTAACGTCTTCATCCGTAAACAGCTCACCGCAGGCAGCATCCAGACACATGCTCATGTGTGCCGCCACCAGGGTAGATAACCGCTTGACCTGCTCCTGGTTCATTTCCGGCAGAACCAGCAGGCCATCCAGCCCGTCGTGGCTCGCCATAAAACGGAATGACACAGAAATCTGGCTGTTACGCACGCGCTCGAGGCGTTCCAGGCACGGCCTGATGGTTTCACGCAGATAGCGGGAATATGCCTTCGGTTTTCCCAGACCCTCGAAATATTTAATCCGTTCAAGAAGCGGCTTACTGATATGCGCCGGCTGGGCGCTCACGTCAGCAACGATGACCAGATCGGGATTAAATTGCTGCTGTTCGCGGGCCATTTTGGCGCGGCTTAGCAGCTGGTCCTGCTCCATTTCCCGCTGAACAGGATCACGGGATTCATTGAAGAAATAGCGATCCCAGACCTCATTACTCAGGGCTTCGCGGCGCAGTTGTTCCTGCTCGTTATCCGCAGCATAGAGAGTAATCAGGTTTGAAAGCACGGATGAAATGGCACCCTTATCTGTATCCAGATAAGGGTTAACCGCTTTCTTTTCAGCATTCCAGGAATAGCGGTAATTGCTCATGCGATCTCCAGTTCAAGCTGGAAAGGCTGCAACCCTTTTGAGGACCATTCAGAGATAGAGGGCGGCCGCACTGCCTCGATAGCGCCTTTAAGAATGGCGCAACGGTTTTTCAAAATTACGGCTTTGAGCTCTTTTTCGCTAAGACCGCGTGAATACTCAGCCTCGCGGATAGCCCTGGTTAGTTCAGGATATTTAGAGTTGAATTTAGGAACATTGCAGGCCAGATTCGTGCTGTCAGCGGTGGCGAGTGGATAATTGCCCATCACACGCCCATCAAGCATACGCAGGCCATGAACTCTGGTTTGAAAGGTATATTTGCAGTAAATAGTTTCGAAAGCCTCCTGCATACGACGATGCCAGCGCTCTGTCCTGATAACCGCATATTCTCCAGATGACCCAAAACAAACCCGGGGCCATTCGCGGCAAAGCTCAACCAGACGATCTATAGATTCGTGCAGGTGCCAGACAGGAGCCGCCTTATCCCGAAACATGCTAGGAACCTGACGAATCAGTGCATCGTTATCACTTTCTCCCCCCTCCACAACGTCAGGGATTACGAAAAAAGCCACTTTAGGGTGGTGGTAATAGCCAAGCAGCCACTCATAGAATTCGCACCAGTTAATAACCAGGCCCCGCATCCATGCTGAAAATGCTCCGTTATCAATACCCACAGCGGCGGCATAATTGAGAGATGCTGCAATCTGGTCCGGGCGCACATATGAAACGAAAGCACCGGCTCCGCTCACCGCAATGCGATGAACATCACCGGCACTTCCCCAAACAGGCGTGCCGTGAAAATGATGGGCCCCGAGCTGCACATCTTTCACGCAGGCACCTTCCATACAACAGAGCAATCAGTGCCACCGGGATCGACGCCTACGCACACCCTTGGTTTAAGCACCGCAATGAGCTCGTAAGCTTTTTTCCCTTCGCCCGCGGCAACGCCAATGCTGCGTTTTGTGCTGATACGGTGAAGGGTGAATTTTCGATAAAACGAACAAATCAGCCTGGTGTCGCTGTTGGACACAATGATCGGATGGCCTTCTGATGACCGGCGCACCAGGATAGATGCCAAATCATACTGGTCATCATCAGAGAACCCGGCAGTGTGATAACCGCTAAAAGTACCGTCATAAGGCGGATCGCAGTAGACAACATCACCCGCCTGCAGCATTGCCAGCGTTTCGTCATAGCTGGCACAGATGAACGTGGCACGCACTGCCTTCTCAGCAAAGGACAGGATTTCTGCATGAGGGAAATATGGATTTTAATAATTACCGTAGGGAACATTAAATTTCCCGCTTTGGTTATAACGACACAACCCACGATAACAATGGCGATTCAAATACAGGAATAATGCGGCGCGCTCCAGGGCAGTCAGGGATGTATCTTCGTTAAAACGCAGTCGGTTTTCATAATATTTTTCAGCACTGTTATCTTCGCTGAAAAACCCCCACGCAACCTGTATTAATTCCTCAGAATGGTGGGCCGCTTTCTTATACAAATTAATAAGGTCAGCGTTAATATCTGCGACAAGATAATTGGGATAGTCTGTTGCCATCATCACAGCGCAGGAACCCGCGAAAGGTTCAACCAGTCGCAGGCCAGCAGGAAGGTGCTTAATCAATTCGGGCATGACATCAGTTTTATTGCCCGCCCATTTCAGGATAGTGCTCATACAACGCCTCCGTTGTAGTGCTTGCCTTTAAGCTCTGCGATTTCCTGGCAGGTCACACAGCACTGCACGCCCGGAATAGCGCGGCGGCGAGCTGGAGGGATGGGTGCATCGCATTCGATGCAAAGCACACGGGAAACGCCCGGCGCTCTGCTGCGGGCAGTGTGGATGTGGCGCTGACGTTCTTCTTCAACGCGCTGCTGTACGAGGTCCATAGAATCAGCCATTAGTGCAGCTCCTGAGATTCATTTTCGTAGCGGGTTGCTTCACAGCGCAGTAGCTCAGCCGCTTCTATACCGTTTAAACCTTTGTTGGTGATGTGAGTTGCCAGCGCCTCAAGGCGGATTGAAACTGCGAGCGCGCGGCCTTTGCGCTCCTCTCGTTTGGCAATATCGATCACCGCCATAAGCGAGTCGGTTTCGGCTACAAACATTTTTCGTAATTCTTTCTGCATGGTTCATTCTCCTGAATTTGGGCAAAAGAATGCCCGGCGGGTTTACGCCATTAATTTCTGTTGTGGGTTAATTCGGCATGGTTAGCCGTTTGGGAAATAAGCTCACCACTGCACGAAAATGATTCATTGCTTTAACCAGCTCCCGCTTTTCGTCAGTAGTTAGATCACTAATATTAACGCCGTGACGTTCTGCCGGAATTTTTGCCATAAAGAATATGGCTGCCAGTGCCCGCTCATTTTGTTTATGGTTTATATCGCGACGGTCACGCATATCTTTAATGAACCTTTCAAGCTCTGGCTCAGTATTCAGACCAAACACACTCGCCCTCAATTCAGCTATACGGTTCAAACCTTCAAGCCGTTGACCCGGGCTTAGTGGAACAGTCGCAGCAGTGCCTTCAATAGCCATGGTTTCACCTGTTTGGTAGTGGTCAGCCCTGCCAGCAGTTCTCCCTGAGAGGGGGACGGGTGCCAGCGCTTACCATCTTTCCCGATAATCCAGCCATGGCCGCAGTGCATACCTTGGCTTTGTTTAACCAAAAGCGATGCGAATGAGGGTTCTTTATTAAGCATGAGCACCTCAAATCAGACCAAAAGACGCGCTAAGGCCCGTCACTGTATCAACAGCACTTGCCATTGCCGGGTTGTACTGCAGGCGCGCGTGCATGGAAACAGCTGTAAGTGCCATTAAGCGAGTGACAGAATTGATGCTTTCGATAACCTGGCGGCGTTCCGTTGTTGTCTGGTGTTCGCCAGAAACAGCGCTTGCTGCAACACGACCAATCTCTGCTGTAGCATTCAACACGTAATGAGGCATTCTCTCGCTGGCTACTTCGTTCAGCGGCACACATGGCAAGCAATGGATTTGCGCCAGGAAACCATCAACCAGTGTTGAATCCTCTGTTATATCGGTAAGCATCCAAATTTCCGGCGCCGTGAGTTGATGGGGCTGCTCGGGGTTCAGTTTGTTGCGCAGCGTCTGGACGTTCATGCCTGCGCGGTCAGCCAACTTCGCCATATTGTGACGCAGTGCGAAAGCTCGGCAGGCTTCATCAAAGTGTGGATGTTTGGAAACCTTATAATCAAACATTTGATCCTCACAGAAAGTTCTCATAATCGAACTTACTGACCAACAATGACGCGGAAGTTGGAATGACCGAGAGACTCACGAACCTGATCGGTTTTGTACATCAAGTAACGCAAGCTTACGCGCCCCTTGTTTTTCTCTTTTTTAACCATGTACTTAGCAAGTTGACCATGATGAATTTTTTGGTACACAGAGCCGCGGGAAATACCTTCCCACTCCGCGAACTCTGCAGGCGTAGCCATCTCTTTTGGTACACGAATTGAAATATCTGTACTCATAGTGCAGTATCCTTAGGTTTAAGTTAGTTTTATCTCGTTCAAGCCCACTTTTCGGGATTCCCCTTGCGGGATAATTGCGATACTACGATCACTTTAAGTGGTCGTCAATGGAGTATTTGATGATCAACATCCAGGCAGGTCCCAATACGGGAGGTAGAGAGGCGATCGAAAGATTGCTTAAGGCATATGGATTCAGCACCAAACAAGCACTAGCTGACCATTTAAAAATTTCAAAAAGCACCATGGCAAACAGAAACTTACGGGATAGCTTCCCTGCTGAGTGGGTCATCCAGTGTGCACTTGAAACAGGGGTTTCGCTGCTATGGCTAGCCACAGGCCAGGGTGAAATGTTCACTTCAGAAGACCGAGAAAAAATCCCCGTAAACGAGTCAAACATCACGCTTCGACCACTTTCCAAAATCGTTGCCCCCAGCATTAAGCAAGCCGAATTGAAGAATGGAGAGTTGAATAACGAAGGGGAAGTCTTGCTTGATAGCAGCTTACTGGACAGTGAGCCCGGCAATTCATTGTTTATAAAAACGTCTACTGACTGCTTTGTAGTGGATATATCTGTCAAACAGGTTAGCAATGGTTACTGGCTTGTCGATATTGATGGGGTGAAAAGCATCGTCAAGATTGCCCGAATACCAGGCAATAGAATTGTTGTTCACCAGGACGACTCATCCTTTGAGTGTTCTGTTGATGATGTGGAAGTTGTCGGGCGAGCCATTAAAGTAATCAAGAGTATTTAGTCATGACCATCAGGAAACAGCCGAACGGAAAATGGTTGTGTGAGTGCTACCCTAATGGGCGGGACGGCAAGCGCGTCCGCAAGCAATTTGCGACGAAAGGCGAAGCCGTAGCATTCGAAAACTTCACCATGGATGAAGTGAACAAAAAGCCGTGGCTGGGTGAAAAGGAAGATCGGCGGCGTTTGTCTGAATTGATTGAGCAATGGCACTCCCTTTACGGCCAGACTCTCGCTGACCCCAAACGGCTAATGGCGAAACTCAACATTATCTGCAATGGGTTGGGAGACCCTGTAGCTTCAGAGTTAACCGCCGGTGACTTTACGAGATATCGTGAAGCACGATTGAAAGGTGAAGTACGTAACGAAGACGGCATGCTAATGTCACCAGTAAAGCCCCGCACGGTAAACTTGGAACAGCGTAACTTATCATCCGTTTTTGGTACCTTGAAAAAACTGGGCCACTGGTCAGCACCTAACCCGCTCGCCGGGTTACCAACTTTCAAAATCGCAGAGGGAGAATTGGCGTTCCTGGACTCTGACGAAATAAAACGCCTTCTCGATGCCTGCGCTGATTCTCAAAGCCCCGGCCTGTTGATGATAGCAAAGGTATGCCCAGCAACTGGCGCACGATGGAGTGAAGCCGAAAACCTACAGGGCCATCAGTTATCAAAATACCGAATTACCTATACCAAAACCAAAGGCAAGAAAAACCGGACCGTGCCAATATCTCAGAAACTGTACGACGAACTTCCCAAAAACAGAGGGAAGTTATTCACGCCATGCCGAAAAGCCTTTGAACGTGCCGTTAAGCGAGCTGAGATAGAGCTACCTGAGGGCCAGTGTACCCATGTACTACGGCATACATTTGCGAGTCACTTTATGATGAACGGTGGAAATATACTTGTTCTTAAAGAAATTCTCGGGCATGCCGATATAAAAATGACAATGGTTTACTCGCATTTTTCTCCAGACCATTTGGAGGATGCTGTTACAAAAAACCCGCTTTCGACAATAGGATATTAAAATGAAACTAATAGACGAACTTATTGAGATATACGACACATTAAATAAACACCCTTTACTACAACCGCCCTATGAACATAAAGGAAACTTGATAAGTGACTTTAATGAGCGTATTGAATGTTATTTGAGAGCCATAGATGAAATAGCTCTAAAACACCCTGGTAACAACTTAATAAAAAAGATAAAGAAAAGAAAAATAACAATCTCCACATTTTCAGAAAAAATAACAGACACACTAGCACAATATTTAAGAGGGAATATAAGAGAAGCATATACAACTTTTGACCAAGCCATTACACGTACAGCCATGAACACTCACATATATAATATGACAAGGCCTCTATCTAAAATAGGTAACAAAGATAATCTATTATTCCGAGTGAGAAGTAGTGATACAATATTAAAAGAACGCAAAGAACTGTTTCATATACCTTTTGAGGATAGACATAGAGTTGGTGCGATGCGATTCTCTGTTTCTGGATTGCCATGTCTTTATCTTGGTTCATCGATATTTGTTTGCTGGCAAGAGATGGGGAAACCAGATTTTGATAAACTGTACATTTCTTCATTTAAGACTGATGAAGAAACAGATGATTTAAGAATATTAGATCTTGGTTACAACTTAACATCAGCAGTAAAAACACAGCCATTAGATCGTTTCTTCCATTTCGATATCGATTATAATCAAGAAAGTGAACCAGAAGAAATCAGTGATATTGAAATCGACTATCAGGAGTCAAACAATAATTACGGCTCATGGGGAATCAATAATATTATCTCCAAGCTATTAGCATGGCCTCTAGTGCTTGCTTGCAATTACAGTAAATATCATAGCACCGCTAATTTCCACAAGGAATATATCATTCCTAATCTTCTTATGCAGTGGATAAGCAGTGACAAAAACAAAGATATTTCGGGTATATCATACCGCTCAACAAAAATACTTAATCAAAAAAACAAAAGCATCGGTATAAATGTTATCATCCCCCCAAAAATGGAAGAGTTGCCTATTGATTATTCAGGCCATTGCCCTGTATTAAAAAGAACATTCCTAATGACAAATCCAGTATCATGGACAGTATTCAGTACTCTCGACATAATTCCAGAAAAATACAAGGGAGATAGTGCTACTGCTTCAGATGATGAACATCGATTTAGTTCTAGCTCTAGCTCTAGCTCTAAAATTGAAAGTCTAGATGAATCTTTAGTTGAACTCTATGAAAGATCAACTTTCAGGAAGGTAGAACTCCTGATAGATCAAAAAATGAACTACAAACGCATACCATAATGGCGGCATTTTGGCGGCAGAGCATTAAAAAAGTATGAAATAGCCAAAAACCACAAAACACCAACATACTGTTTTTAATTATAAATAACTGTTTTCGTTATAATAAAAATGGTATGTAGAAATTTCGGACGCGGGTTCAACTCCCGCCAGCTCCACCAAATAATGATCCGGATACGTCCGGTGAAGTACAGAAAGCCCGCATGGCACAAGCCCTGCGGGCTTTTTTGTGTCTGCCGTTGTCCGAGTGCATCCGGCTAAATCCGGGGAATATTGGTATACGTTTAGGTATACGGTAAAATGTATACTAAAAGCGTATACCAATTCATGAAGGAGCGGCCACAGTGGCACGGACAACACGCCCCCTGACCAACACCGAAGTTCTGCGCGTTAAAGCGTTAGAGAAGGATCTAACGCTGCATGATGGCGATGGCCTTTTCCTGATAGTAAAAACCAGCGGGAAAAAGCTCTGGCGATTCCGTTATCAACGCCCGGCAACAAAGCAGCGAACAATGATGGGGCTCGGTGCCTTCCCTGCACTTTCACTTGCTGATGCCCGAGGGTTAAGAGCTGCTTACCTTGCCTTATTAGCCAACGGAATTGACCCACAAATTCAGGCCGAAGTTGCAGAGGAACAGCAGCAAATCGCACTGGACAGTATTTTTTCAACGGTCGCCGCTAACTGGTTCCATCTTAAAAGCAAAAGCGTTACCCCTGATTACGCAAAAGATATTTGGCGCTCACTGGAGAAAGATATATTCCCTGCCATCGGAGAAATCCCCGTTCAGCTAATCAAAGCCCGGACATTGGTTGAAGCTCTTGAGCCAATCAAAGCTCGTGGGGCGCTGGAAACAGTTCGTCGCCTGGTACAACGTATCAACGAAATAATGATTTATGCGGTTAACACTGGTTTGATTGATGCCAACCCAGCATCAGGTATTGGTATGGCTTTTGAAAAACCTAAAAAGCAAAACATGCCGACGCTCCGGCCAGAAGAACTACCTAAGCTGATGCGATCTCTGGTTATGTCAAATCTTTCTGTTTCGACTCGCTGCCTAATTGAGTGGCAGCTCCTGACCCTCGTGCGTCCTTCAGAGGCATCCGGCGCTCGGTGGACAGAGATCGATCTCGATTCAAAGCTCTGGACAATTCCTGCCGAGCGCATGAAGGCTAAGCGTGAGCATATCGTGCCTCTATCACCTCAGGCATTAGATATCCTAGAACTGATGAAGCCGATTAGTGCTCATCGTGAACATATTTTCCCAAGCAGAAATAATCCAAATAAATCAATGAACAGCCAAACTGCAAATGCAGCCCTAAAACGGATCGGTTTCGCTGGAAAATTGGTAGCTCATGGTCTCCGATCAATAGCCAGTACCGCCTTGAACGAACAAGGCTGCAATCCCGATGTTATAGAGGCGGCTCTTGCTCATAGTGATAAAAATGAAGTACGCCGTGCTTATAATCGATCGATATATTTAGAACAACGAAAACAATTAATGAATTATTGGGGTAGCATTGTGTGCCCCCCAATAATAAAAAACTAAATTCGGCCCAAGCTAACTTTCGAAATTAATGACTTAGGCGATTCAAGTAGATTTAACATCAAGATGTTCACCACAGTAGCCAATTATTATTTTACGTTTTTTCCTGTCAACAAAAAAATGGATCCTTATAGTCTCAGATTTTGAACGGGCCGTTCCTATCCCAACATGCTGAAACATTTTTATTTTATTACCATCATATTCAAACTCTCTCATTTTAGACAATGTAGCGGAGCGCTCTACAGTCTCTGACTCATTTGCTGAATAGGCGTCGCCAAGAATATCTTTAGCTGTATTATCCCCATTTTCAAGATACTCGATGAGGTACACCGTGCAAAGTTTATACAACAAATAAATCAATCTATGGTTATGCTTGAATTTAGAAGATTCCCGTGCTGATATGAACGCTGACTTAAGAATCTCAACATTATTAGGAATAAGGAGCTCTAATAATCTTAGAACAGACTCAGGATTTAATCTATTACTAATTAAAGATATTATATTCTCAACATCAATGTCATCTCCATCATTTGTTGCCCGACGATTAAAATTCCTTACCTCAAACTTTAATCTTTCTAATTCGGCTTCAATTTTATTCTTCTCTGCTACAACCGCATCATGCTTTCCATCTATTTCATCAATCCTTTTCAGATAATCGAGTTCTAACTCTTCGCTTGCTGACTTGAACTCTTCAAACTCTAACAGAGCCTCATCAAGCAAAGCTTCAAACTGAACCCCACCCTTTAATTCGTTCATTCGTTGCCTAAACGCAATGTTATCATCTCGCTGTCTTTTGGCTCGGACATTTGCAGGTGATAAATGTAGTTTTTTATTATAACCATTAAATGAATGTGTTATCACAGATAATATATGGTTGTTAACAGGTATATTACTAACCTTAATCTCATCAATTTGCTTTGGAAGAAAAAGCTTTGTCCCTATATAACCAGACTGATTCATTGGGTAAATGATATTTATTGCACCACCCCAAGATGAATAATTCCTCCCGAGCAAACGTTCCATTTCCCAAGAGTCCATTTTACCACTTGTTGCAACAACCTGAGCAAGGCCGATGAGTTGTTCTTGTAATTTTTCTGGAATAACAGGAAATCCATTAACTCCTTCACTAATAAAAACTAGAGGGTAAGTCCGGTCATCTCTAGAGATTTCATGCATTAAATATTGAAAGTCACCGTATTGACTTTTAATATAATCCACTCGCTGACCAACAACATCAAAATCGAATACGCAGTTTCTTTTTAAATATGAAACAAGCGACGGTCTGGTGGCTATTGGCTTGGCATCAACCAGGGTACTAACATCACTTATTTCTAATAATATGGATACAAACGTGTTTGCACCTTCCCTTCTAATACCAATTTCGGTAATCCATTGTCTACCACTTACATCTTTATCTGGATGTGTATACATTATGGAATAGATTTTGGGATCCATCCGATCTGCCGTGTAGGTTCTGACATAGGCTCTTTCTAAATTCCAATCACGACGTGAAAGTAGCTCATCTGGAGAAATTCGAATTTTAGAAACTCTGTTAAGCCAACCGCAAACAGAGCGCACCACACTAAAAAAACCATCCTCACCAACACAATTAAACGAATTAACATAAACTAGCACAACAACCTCCTTTGTTTTTGATAAGTTTCAATTTTGACATCCCAGCTCTTACTATAAGAAAAATCTCATAAATCAAGCATTTCATCTTTATATACTTTTTGTAATTTATTTCAATCTTTGCGCGCAATGCTCTCCCCGCCCCGCCTGCCCGCTTAAGGGGGCGCTTTTAATGCAGGTGCATGACCGGCCTCAGGGCCGCCAGTGCTGGCGCTGGCGGGGGATTCAGTGTCGGTAAACGCATGCAAAACCATGCACCTTATGAATGCATGGCTTTTATACGTAAAAATGGAGGGATTTTGGGGATTTTTAAGCGGACTACGGCACAGCCAGTTCTGCACGGCGGCGAGTATAATTCAGGTTCTGTGCAGGCGTGAATTTTTCACGACTATCATCGCGCGAAACCGCGTCAGGTCTGAATCCGATGGCCGTTAAAATGTCATTATCTTGCGCCGAATAATTAATTTTTTCACCGGCGACCAGCCAGAGCTGTAGCGCCTCACGCAGATAGTCGAGTGAGTGCTGCATGGCGCAGCGCTGAACGGCGGAGTGTTGCCCGGAATAATTCATCAGTTCAGGGGCAAGGGCGGCGGCCAGCTCCGCGCCGTGCACCTGCATAAAATCATTTAAACGTTCGCGGATGCTGATGCGCTGCACCTCCTCATGCGAGCGGATGTAGCGACCGGCAGCCTGATTAATTTCCCATTTTTTAACGTCGATAACCGCATTCCGTTATCTGACGGACGGCTTCTTCCTTAAATTCAGGTGTAAATCGTGGGATGCCCATACGTTCCTCCTATGCTCAAACTATAGGGCAGGATCGTCTACCGGGGCGGAGTCAGTCCACACGGCGCGCATGTGATCACTGGCCGCAACCTTAACCACATAGGACAGCCCACTATTGCTTATAACATATTCTCAGCCACCAAAACCGACACGTTGAACTACCGCGTCTCTATTAAAGTTGGAATGCTAAAAATTGTTCTTAGGCGTCGCCAGCAAGTAAAGCATGGAGAAAAACAAGGATCCCCAATATACCGAGTCATATCGATAGGGATCAAAATTAATATGCAAAAAGCCGCTTACAAATTCGTAGCCATTTGCAAAGATGTTTATCTGAATGGATGCAATAGCGATTACAAATATCATATAAGCAATAAATAATGGATATTTATGAAGCCTGTTAACTTTTAACTTCCCCAAATAAAGCAAGAAGAAAACCACAATAGATACAATAAAATAGACCACAGCAGGCCAGACAGGAGGATAAAGCGAAAATTCCAAATCTTGTGGCATAATCAGTTCCCTTTAGTTATCTGGTACATCTGCCAACCTGTAATGCTACTACTGGTCGCATCCAGAGTGATTGCGGTTTTGGATGCCTCTTGCCAGCCTGGGCGGCGGCTGGCTCCACGCAGTGCGCCTGCATAAAATCATTTAATCGGTCGCGGATGCTGATGCGCTGTACCTCTTTATGCAAGCGGATATAACACCCTACAGCCTGGATTATGTTCCATTATTCACACCAATAATCTCGCGCAGCGTTTGCTTGCTCCGGCCACTGTAGCCATCACTCGCAAGCATTAACCTGGCAGCATTATTCTCCCCCGAAAGGGCTGATAATGGCACGGTTTATCCTGTCTTATCGTTAAAAAAGCCAGCGACCAGCATTCGCCGATTCAATAAGCATACTCACTGTCAACGGCTCGGGCGCATGATGATCGGTTCTAAGATAGCGGGGCAATATCGCATTTGGCAGGAAGCGAATCCCCTCATTTGGGAAGTAACGATTAAAGACGAAGCCAGACATATCCACATCCAGACTTCCTGAATATTCCTCAAGGAAATCAGTCATATCTTCCGGCAGTACACTTCGTTTCCCTGTGCTTACAGAGGTATCGTCCGACATTTCCCAGAAGTGTTTTTTAATGAGTTCCCTGACGAGTGTGGCTTTGTCTGTCATTACCTTTCTCCTGGCCCAACGATAAGCTGATAACGGTGGATAACGTTATGGGTGATCATAGCAAGGTCATAGGCCGTCAGTACGGCACCAACCCAAGGGAGCCATCTCCCGATGTATGCCCCTATACTGGTTGTGTATGCCCACTCGCCACGTAAGAGTTTTGCCCTGGTGATGGTTCTACGGCCCTGCTTAAAACGCTGTCGGGTAAGCGTACGAAGCCCAAGAGAAAGCGGGCTTGTTCCCCTGGTTGCAGCACCTGCCCCCAGTTTCCCGCTAACAGGAATTACCGGCAAGCTGACCAACATGGAAGCAATTGCCAGCAAGTCAATCACATCACTAAACTGCTTTTTAAATTCATCCAGAAGAAGCCAGTAAAGTAGCTCCTCTTTATCGACGCTCATTCCATCAAAGAAGTATGTTCCGTTTAACTGTTTGGTCGTATCCATAACCTTTCCCTGTTTAAGCTGAAGAACTAAATCCTAATACTGGCCTTTGGTACCGTCCAGAACATACACCTTAGCGTTATCCTAATTTTGGGATCAGACGATGCCACGACAAAAAATGTTGGGAAAGGATGCAATCCAGGTTCCCGGCATGAACAACTTTGCGCGTATTCAGGCTTCAATGGATACCAGAAATTGCCAGACGGCCTTATCATTCAATAGGGGACGTTGGCACAACTATCGATGGCTTCGTCGGCAGTGCTTTTGCTGCATGGGAAACAGGACGTTTGTGGAAGTGATTATGCAACAGGTTAATTCAGTATCTCTGGTTCAGGTTCGCGAAGCTACCGATGTATCCCAGGCTCAATCTGACGTTGTGCTCAATGGTAAAAGCACCGGCATTCTTGTACCGGGGAAGGTGCTTGAAGCAGCAGTCCAGGTTAATGAACAGCGCTACATCCTGTTTCTGACGGATGACATTATTTTTGAAGAATCCCTGACAATTGCCCTTATTGACGTTCATGACGGGCTTAAAGAAATTGTTCATTTAGGAAATGAGTACTCGACAGGAACTTTTGCGGATCTCCAGGTTACTGACGATAGCGTGGATTTCAGGTTTATTGGGGATTATATCTGGACACTGAAAGTATCCGATTCACCTCGTCTGCGGCTTCCTTTTGTTTCGGATCCCAAAGGTGTTAAACGGGCGTCAGGTCTGAAAAAGTACATAACGGTAACTGCCGCACCGGCGTCGGAAAACGTAAGCTGAAGTCACTATTTAACAGAATGAAAAGGCTTTCCGCTAAGCTGGATAAATGCTCCTGAGAAGTATGCAGACTCAGCGACTGATGAAGACCTTAAAGCCCATAAAATTTCCCGGCCACACAGAAACATCACGCCATTAAACATTCTTCCTCTCATGCTCAATAAGCCATTCTTTGCGTGAAATTCCCCCTCCGTAACCCGTCATCGCGCCATCTTTTCCAATTATCCTGTGACAGGGGATCACAATCGCAATCCGGTTTGCCCCATTAGCAGCAGCGACGGCGCGCACAGCATTTGGCTTATTAAGCCTCAGTGAAATGGCCTGATAGTGTGATGTCTGTCCATAAGGAACTGCACGCAGTTCTTGCCAGACGGATTGTTGAAAATCACCGCCCGGAGCATCTAAAGAAAGATCAAACTGTCGGCGCGTTCCGGCAAAATACTCGCCAATCTCTTTTACTGCCTGCCGGGTATGGCTGTTTTCTCCGGTGACAATTCTGGCGTTAAATAACCGCTGAATATCGCGAAATTCTGTTTCTAACATCCGGCGATCGGTAAACTCCAGCAGGCACACTCCCCGCTCTGTTGCACAGACAAACATCGGCCCAAGCGTCGTGGTAAACCGGTGAATAACAATCACCTGGGTTGTCTGAGTCGGCGCTGCGCCAGTAAGCCGCTTGTAGGTATAACCAAACCCGCTCAGGGATTCATAGCCATTGTCCAGCGCAACGTCCGTCGCCGCGCGTCCGCTTTTCAGCTCCTGCAGGGCAATGTTGACCCGCTGCATTCGCTGGAAAGCCTGAAAAGTGATGCCGTGATGTTGCAGGAACCAGCGCCTTACCCGCTCCGGACTGATGCCATGCTGGCGTAGCTCCGCGTCGGTTACGCGGGATTTAATATCGCGCCTGACAAGCGCAAGCGCCTGTTCAACAAATAATGGCGCGCTGTGCGCATTTTCAGCGGGTCGGCAGACCTTACAGGGACGAAAGCCGGCCGCAAGGGCAGATTTGGCATCTTTATAAAACTCGACATTTTCGCGTTTGGGTTTTCGTGCCCGGCATACCGAGATACAGAATACGCCCGTGGTTTTGACGCCAACAAAAAACACGCCAGTATATTCTGAAGCACGCTCAAGTAATGCCTGATACCAGATATCGCATAAATTCTTATCGGTTATTTTCATCACTAAAAAGTCCTTCAAACGTCTGACGAGATCGGATCGCATGCATGACGTCAGACAGCGTTGACTGCATGGCCGAATGAACAAAATTGCCCATTGAAATGCGGCTTACCCCGGCCCGTTTCAGCCTGTCGAATGACGGAAGATCGGGCATGCACATCACATTCAGAGGCAGCCCCGTTGCCTCTGCAATGAGGCTGATGTCTTTCTCTGACGTCAGGCAGGGAACAAAAAGGCCGTCAGCCCCTGCAGCTTTATAGCGCTGACCCCGTGATATTGTCTCCTGCAACGCATCTTTATGCCCGAGCAGGTAAGTATCAGTCCGGATGTTCAGAAACAGGCGACAATTTTCGCTTCTCAGCGCATCACATACTGTGCTCAGAATACGGGAAAAATCAGAGACATCGTCAAGCTGACGCACCCCGTTTATGACTCTGCTGTCTTCAAGGTTAACGCCTGCTACGCCTGTCTGTGCAAGGCGCCTGAGGTTGGCTGCTATCTCTTCGGCTGAATCCCCATACCCTGCTTCCATGTCAACGCTCAGGGGCAGTTTACTGACAGCCTGGATACGGGTGACCATATAAAATAGCTCATCAAACGGCATTCCCTGCCCGTCTTCATATCCCAGTGTGGACGCGATTGCTGCGCTGGACGTTCCCAGTGCCTGATAACCTGCTTCTTGCGCTGCGACAGCACTGGCAGCATCCCAGACGTTAGCGATAAGAAGGGGATCATGCGGGTTGTGGAGGTCTGCAAAGTTCATATTCATATCCTCTCGATAGATTGAAAATGAATCTAAGCATTCCGCCAGAGTGTCACAACCGAAATTCAGACGACCATTTTTTCGCAAACGTCATCTGAACGCGGGGGCGAACCAGAGTGATACCTTTCAGGGTCACGTTCTGGCTTTCAGCATGGCAAGCACCGCCCAACAGGCAGATAAGCAGACGAGGCTCTCCGACATGTTCCCCGGTGAAAGCATGGAGCAGATGGCCCAGTGTTCCGGCGAGCGCAAAGCGCTGCGCCATGAACAAGCGAGCCGCCAGCGAGAAGGGAGTGGATCCGCGAATCAGCCTGAAATGTAAGCCTGAGTTGCTCTGCAAAACTTCTGTGTAACTCGGGTAATGTACTAAGCATACTTTTTCCTGTTCACAAAAAAGACAAAGCATTACAGAATATCGAGTGATTTATATTCAGGCCAGATATTTTTGAAGGAACAGTCATTTTTCATTAAATGAACAGAGGGCTAATTCACTCTTATTAAACGCCAGGCTTTATACGTTAATTTGAGGGGAGTCATCCAACAAAAGATCCCAAAGATAAAGAGTACAGCAACACCTGATGAAATGATATTTTCGCGGGAAGCGAAGCACACCGCCAGGATGAACAGAACCGTGAGTACGATTGAAAGGATGAAAGTACCTTTAAAACGGTTTGATAGTGCCGGAAGCAAAATATCCAATGTGATATTTTGTGTATCCACATAGCGTTTTAGCTTTTGCAGCTCTTCTTCGGTGAAACCCGATCTAAGCAACGTTTCTTCCGTTATTGCCATACCATTCCTCCTCCCTCTAATCAAAGCCAGTATACCGTTACCTTTACAAAAAAAACCGACCAATTGACCAGTACTTTATATTGCTCTCCCCATCCCTTTGACCAACATCAACGACACCTCCCCTTCCCCTGTGGAGAATAAAAAATCCACACCACCCAGCGCTACGGATTAGCCGCCAAACCCGGAAGGAACCTCACCATGTACAGACCCATCGTCGTCATTCTCTTCATTCTCCTGACCCTTGCCGCCCTCATTGAAACAGGCGTTTTATCCTTTGGATAATCCTCAAGAGAAATACCGCTCATCACGGCACATTGATCTCATTACAGTTTTTTCCTAAAGCCATCCCGTTTCGTCTGTGCCAGGCTGAATCACGCTCATAACCGATAACGTTAAATGAGGATATTATGAAAAAAACAATTATCGCATTATCTGCCGTTCTGCTGGCTTCTCCAGTATTTGCTACGACCACACATGCAACTGACGATACCGTCGCGGCGGCGAACGCAAACGCCAACGAGGCGAAGCAAAAACTGCATGAAGAGCAGAACAAAGGTGAAGAGCTGAAGCTGAAGCAGAAACACGCTGCGGAAGGTAAAAGCGAGAGCTTTGGCAGCAAGGTCAGCGAAGATTCCCAGAAAGCCTGGCATAAAACCAAAGAAGGCACCGAGAAAGGGTGGGATGCCACCAAAGAAGGCGCTGAGAAAGGCTGGAACAAAACCAAAGAAGGTGCCAGCGAGCTGGAAAAGAAAGTCACTGAGTAACCCCTCCGAAAGGCCGCCCACGCGGCCTTTTTTATTCCCTGCCGCTTTGCTTCCCAACGTCTACACTACTCACAAGACGCCTCTGATAACGCAAAAAAATCGAATAGATCCCGGGGGTGACGCGTTTACTCCCAGCCCCCCTGACTGAGATCCTGAGATGCTACGACGCCTGGTGATATTGCTGATTCTGGTTTGCCCGTGGGCGTTAGCTGCCCCGACAAGCTACCTTATCGACACCGAAAACACCGCCATTCGGCTTTCGTGGCATGCCTTTGGCGGTATTCTTTCCTGGGCGACATTCAGCGGCGTGACGGGTGCCGTAACGCTCAATCCGGAAAACGACCTCGACGACCATATCCACGTCACCATACCCGTGGCAACCCTGGTGGCCTCAAACAAGCTGCTCACCTGGCAGCTGAAAAGCGATATGTTTTTTGATGCTGAGCACTATCCGACTATCGAGTTCATCAGCTCCCGGGTGGTCGCCCAGGGCGCCGGGCGGTTCAGGGTGTTCGGCACGCTGACCGTACGTAACATCGCCCGCCCGGTGATCCTGGAGGCGGTGGTGAAAGACCCGCATGCGCAGGCCCTCACGCTGGATGCCACCACCGCGATATCTCGCGCGTCCTACGGGATGGATAAATTTGCGCTGGTCGTTGACGATCGGATTGCCATCGCCATTGCGATACAGACGAACACGGTGCCGTCATCCTGAGATCGCGCGCTGCAGCTGTTCCGCGTTTTCCCGCAGGTGAGACGACGGGTTGCGGCCAATCAGGACAAACTGGTAGCCCGCATCCTGCCACCACGCCAGGTTCATAGTGTGCCGCTGCTCCTGACGCAAAGAGGCCGTTGTCTTCTCATCGACAGGAGAGATACAGAGCGCCATCGGGCCGTAGTCGGCGTTGATCCACGCAACCTGCGCGATCGAGGTGGTTTCATAGCGCAGCATCCGCACCATTTTCAGCTCTGCTCCCTGCAGGGTAAGCTGCGCCATCTGCAGTTTTATACCGATATCCTGCGCGGCCCGTTCCAGCCCGCGCTGCAGGACCGGCGCTGCGCTGTCCATATCCAGCAGGGTCTCCACGCTGTACAGGGACATATATTGTGCTTCGAGGTCGCGGATATGGGCGTTCTCATCGTCAGGGGCGGAAGCAGGACGCAGCAGATACCCGAGTCCGGAACCCACCAGCAAAAAACTGACCGAGGCGGCAATCAACGCCCGCCTGCTGACGCCGGGCGGCGTGGAGGCCTGCGGGTCGGGAAGTGCCGCCAGACGCGCCTCCATCTCTGCCAAAGGCGCGTCGTCCAGCAGAGAGGCAAACGCCCCGGCGTAATCCTCGCTGCTTTTCATCAGCTCGGCGGTTCGCCCGGAGAGGCGTTCGTCACGCTTCAACTGTTGTTCAAACTGCTGCGCGTCGGCGCGGCACATCTCGCCATCTATCCATGCCACGATAGCTTCGTCGTTATAGGGCGGTGTAAAACGATGCGAGTTCAAGAGCGTTTCTCCTTTACCGGAGGCAATACATCGGCGGATCTGGCAAGCGTTGCCCGTGCCGTGGCCAGCCGGCTCATCACGGTACCGACTGGCACCGCCAGGGTGTCCGCCGCCTCCTGGTAGGTAAAGCCTTCGACATAAACCAAAAATACCGTGTTGCGCTGGGCTTCAGGCAGCGCGTTAACGCGCTGCATCACCTTCAGGTAATGCAGGTGCGTCTCAGCCTGCTCACGGGTGTCCGGTGCCAGAAGCTCGTCGCTGGCGACAAACCCCTGCCCCTGACGAACGTGCCGTGCCCGAAGCTCAGAGATCCAGATGGAGTGCAGGATCGCGAACAGCCACCTGTCGATGCGTGTACCCGGCGTATACTGGCTGCATCTTTCAAGCGCGCGCACGCAGGTGGACTGAACCAGCTCTTCGGCGATATCCCGGTTTCGCGACAACACCAGCCCATAGCGCCAGAGGCGCGGCAGGTGTGCGGCAAGCTGTTGACGAACCTCACGGCTAGCGATGGGTTTTCCCTCCACGAGAAAATCAGGATTCCGGATGTCCGTTGATGGCGGCCTGCAGGTCACGGTACTCCTCGCAGGAGTGGCCACAAATACCGGCAATCACCTTCAGTTGTTCTTTCGCGAGGTCAGGCCGTCCTTTCACCATCCACGCTTCACCGAGGTATTCCCGGGCTTTGGCATAATCCGGGGCGATAGCCAGCGCACGCTGGTAGTAACCAATCCCTTCATCCGTGCGGCCAAGCTTACGGGTGGCATACCCGCGATAGTTCCACGCTTCTGCCGTGTTGCCGTTTTTCAGGGAATCCAGCAGGTTCAGCGCCGCCTGGTACTCTCCTTTTTTCGCGAGATGGTACGCATAGTTGATTTTATCCTGGTCGCTGAGGCTGCTGCTCTTGTCCGGCACGCATTTCTGCGTGGCGCTGTCATACACCTGTCCGGACGGACAGTCAGGCGTTTTGCTCTCGGTACTATTATCGCCCATGGCCAGCGCCAGCGGAGACAGCAGGGAAAAAATCAGCAGCGGGACAAGACGAAACGAGGTGGTGTTCATATTTAGCTCCTGAGTCAGAAGAGAGTGACATCAGTAAACGCCCGACTGATGATTTTTATTCATTTTCCGGTGAATTTTTTTACGGTCTTAACATCAGGCTGACGTTATCGCGCAGTGAAAATGAATCAGGTTATATTCATTGTGTCTTCTTAACGTTATTCGTTTCGCGTGATAGCAGAAATTCAACCGGGCATAAGAATATATTTCATTTTTCAAGTGATATAATATATCTTATATCAAAAATGTTACCCTAACTTAAATGCACATTAAGCACGATTAAATAGTACCGTTTTTAATTATTTTTAACCCGCCTCCCTACCAATTATCACACTACATCAAAACAGGATTAAACAGCGCCTGGCCTTCACACAAAGATGTTTAAAAACATAAAGATAGATAAGTGATTTTATAAACAACATGAATGCATTAATACACCTTTGATTTTTACCTCGTTATTTCCCAACGCTTAAGTTGCAGATTCAGAGTTTTCTGGCTATATCATTTTTATATCCTCAAAAACCAATTCCTCTATTAATTACAGGGTTTTATACGACGCAAAACACGAATTAAAACTGATCGCTTTCATATGTCATTAGATTCGCTCTGATGTTGCCACTCTGAATCCTGGCGGGCATCGTGCGCCCTAAAAATAACGGTGAGTGCTGCTTTATAACAGCCACTCCGCCGGGAGCGCGCTTTACCCTTCACGCAGATGGCTCATCTCGCTCGCCGTTCACGACAACGCTGCTGGAGTCAAAAATAAATGAGCCAAATCTCTGTTATATCGAAACTTACCGGTGTGGAAACCACCACGGAAGGCACTCAGGTAACCCTGAACCATTCCTCTATCGTTGAGCTTAAGGTTGAGCGAGCTAATGTGGCCGATTTCGCCCGCAGCGGTAACGATCTGGTGATCACGCTCCACTCCGGCGAGGTGATTACCCTTAAAAATTTCTACGTCACCGATGCGCAGGGGGCGAGCCAGCTGGTTCTGCAGGACAGTGAAGGGGTGCTGTGGTGGGTCCAGGATCCCGCCGGTGCGGCCACCTATGAATCCATTGCCTCTACAGACGTCCTGCTTGCGGCGTCAGGCAGTGATGCCGGTGGTGCCGCCATCTGGCCGTGGGTACTGGGTGGCATTGTCGCCGCGGGCGGCATCGCGGCGGCGGCAAGCACCGGAGGCGGTGGTGGTGGAGGTGACGATGACAACAACTCGAACCCCGGCACGCCGACAAACCCTTCCGATCCGGATACCACGCCGCCGAATGCCCCAACCGGCCTTCAGTTCTCTGCGGACGGTAAAACCGTCACCGGTAGCGCCGAACCTGGCAGCACCATCACGCTGAAAGACGCCAACGGCAACGTGATCGGCACCGGCAAAACCGGCAGCGATGGTAAATTCACCGTCGACCTGGGAACACCGCTGACCAACGGCGAACAGATCACCGCCACCGCAACGGATCCGTCGGGAAATACCAGCCCGGGCACGACGGTGACCGCCCCGGACACCACCGCGCCGGATGCCCCGGATATCCTGATCGTGAACGACGATGCGGGCGCCACGGCTGGCCCGCTGGAAAACGGCCAGCGTACTGATGATGCCCGCCCGACCTTCAGCGGCATCGGCGAGCCCGGCAGCACCATCACCCTTTACGATAACGGCAAGCAGATTGGCACCACCAAAGTAGATGCCAAAGGGAGCTGGAGCTTTACCCCCACCAGCGATCTCGCCAACGGCAGCCACACCATCACCACCACCGCCACCGACGCGGCAGGCAATACCAGCCCGGCATCCGGTGCCGTGAACTTTATCGTGGATACGGTCGCGCCAGGCGCACCTGTTATCACCAGCGCAACGGATGATGTCGATCCGGTGACCGGATCAATCAGTAACGGCGGCAGCACCAACGATCGGCGACCACAACTCAGCGGCACCGCAGAAGCGGGCTCCACGGTGACCATTTATGATGGCTCTGTCGCCATTGGCACGGCGGTTACCGGCAGCAACGGCGTCTGGACCTTCACTCCGCCGGTGGATCTCAGCGAAAGCACGCATCAGCTTACCGTCCGGGCAACGGACGCCGCCGGTAACACCGGTCCGGCGTCCCCGGTCTACACCATTACTGTCGATCTCACCGCGCCAGGCACCCCGACTGCGATTGTGCTGAACGATGATACGGGCCTCATTAAAGGGGCGATTACCTCTGGCCTGTTCACCGATGCCTCTCAACCGATTCTGGCAGGGCGAGGCGAGCCCGGCGGGACCATCTCCCTCTACGATAATGGCGTACTGGTGGGCACAATTAAGGTCCAGCCTGACGGCACCTGGAGCATCAAGCCAGACAGCCCGCTTGCAGAGGGGGCCCACTCGATCACCGTACAGGTCACCGACGCGGCCGGTAACACCAGCGCGATGTCGCAGCCGATCACCTTCATTGTGGATACCACTCCGCCAGCCATGCCTGTCATTGCCCTTAACCCTGAGGGCACGCAGATCACCGGCACCGCCGAGCCTAACAGCACCATTGTGATCACCAACAGCGACGGCGTTGAGATCGGCCGCACGACGACAGACGGTAACGGTAATTTCGTTGCCACGCTGACGCCTGCGCAAACCAACGGCCAGGAGATCTCTGTCGTGGCCTCCGACGCAGCAGGTAACCAGAGCCCGGCCGCCACCGTCACCGCCACAGACACCACGCCGCCTCAGGCACCTGGTAACCTGCAGGTCTCGGAGGACGGGCAAAGCGTCAGCGGCACGGCGGAAGCTGGCAGCACCGTCACCATTAAAGGGCCGGACGGCACGGTTATCGGCACAACCACCGCCAATGATGATGGCACCTTCAGCACGCCGATCAGCCCGGCCCAGACCAACGGTGAGGTGCTGACCGTCATCGCGACCGACGGCGCCGGCAATGCCAGCCTGCCGAACACGGCCACGGCACCCGATAACACTCCTCCTCTGGCACCGGACAACGTGGTGGTCTCCGGCGATGGCACCACCGTTACCGGGACTGCCGAAGCGGGCAGCACCGTGACCATTCGCCAGGGGGATGTCATCGTGGGTCAGGCCGTTACCGACGACCAGGGCAACTTTAGCGTGACGCTGAATCCGCCAAAAGCCAACGGTGAAGCCCTGACCGCAGACGCAACCGACCCTGCCGGTAATACCGGGCCAACCACGCCAGCTCTCGCGCCGGACATTACCCCGGCGCAAACCCCGGTGATTGTCTCGGTTGTCGATGACGTCCCGGGCACCACGGGCACCATCGCTCAGGGCGGGCTGACCAACGATGCAACGCCAACCATCAGCGGCACCGGCGAGGCGGGCACGCGGATCTATATCTACAGCGGCAGCGATCAAATCGGCACATTTATCATTCCGGATTCCGGTCAGTGGAGCTTTACCCCAAGCGTACATCTGCATGAAGGCGGCCACGTACTGAGCGCGACGGCCATCGACGCGGCAGGCAACGCCAGTGGAACCTCTAACACCTGGAGTATTACGGTCGACAGCGTCGCCCCTGGCACGCCGGTCATCACGCAGGTGGTGGACAATGTTGAAGGCCGCACCGGTGCGCTTGACGTGGGTGAAACCACCAACGACCCGACCCCGACGCTCAACGGCACCGCCGAACCAGGCGCGACGGTCACCATTCGTCTGGACGGTAACAGCATTGGCACGGCGGTCGCCGACAGCAACGGCGCATGGAGCTTTACCCCCGCCACCCCGATTAACAATGGCCCACATACCTTAACCGTCGTCGCGACCGATGCGGCAGGTAACAGCAGTTCACCTTCCGGCGGCTTTACCTTTACAGTCGATATCACGCCGCCGCCTGCCGCGACCATCGCCACCGTGACCGATAGCGTGGGCGACGTGCAGGGCCCGCTCAGCAGTGGCGATACCACGGATGACACCCTGCCGCAGCTGCAGGGCAGCGCGCCAGCGGGTACCATCATCACCATCTATGACGGCGATACCCTGCTCGGTACCGCTGACCTCGACGGCAATGGCGGCTGGAGCTTTACACCAACGACTCCGCTCACTGAAGGCCCGCATTCGATCACCGTCCATGCCACGGATGCCGCCGGGAACACCACCGTCTCCGATCCGTTCGACCTGGTGGTAGACACCGTCGCGCCTGCCACGCCGGACACCCCGGCCGTCACCGTTAATCCGGATGACACAACGCCAACGCAGCTGAACCCGGGAGAAGTGACCCGCGATACCACCCCAACGCTGAGCGGCACCGGAGAGGCGGGTGATACCGTCGCTATCTATATCGGCGGCGTCAAAGTTGATGAGGTCCCGGTAGGCAGCGACGGCAACTGGAGCTGGACGCCAACGACCCCGCTGGATAACGGCACCTATGACATCACCCTCACCGTCACCAACAAGGATGGCGCGGGCAATGAAAGCGCCCCGTCCCAGCCGGTGACCATCACCATTGATACCGACGCACCGGCCACGCCTGATGCCCCTACCGTGACCGACAGCGTGAGCCAGATAACCGGCCCGGTTGCCGATGGCGAAACCACGAACGATCCGCGTCCGGTACTCAGCGGCACCGGTACGGCAAACGACGTGATTATTATTTATGACAGCATTAATAATCAGCCTGCCACCGAAGTGGGTCGCGTCACCGTAGACAGCAATGGCAACTGGAGCTGGCGTCCTGAGAGCGATATTGACGAGGGAAGCCACCAGTTTACCGCCACAGCGACAGATGAGGCGGGCAACGTTTCGGCCACCTCACCCGGCATTACGATTACCGTTGATACCGTGGCACCGGACGTTCCGGTCATTGGTGCCGTCGGCGGCGGAGCAAATGGCAGTACGATCACGGACGCCACGCCTACCGTCGGCGGAACCGGCGTCAACGGCGAGAAGGTGATCGTCTATAACAACGGCGCCGAGGTGGGACGTGTCGACGTAACCAATGGCGAATGGTCCTTCACCCTGCCGGCCCAGACCGACGGTCCGCTGAACATCACCGTGGCGGGCGTTGACGCGGCGGGTAACGTCAGCGCCACCAGCCCGGTCTTTACCGTCACGCTGGATACCGTTGCGCCTGAAATACCGCAGATTAACGCGATCTCAGACAGCCAGTTCGCAAACGGCACGCTTTACACCCGCGACAGCACGCCAACCCTCACCGGTACAGGCGAACCGAACAGTACGGTGATCGTCTCCGTGGACGGCGTACCATCACCTGTAGTGGTGACGGTACAGCCGGATGGCAGCTGGAGCTGGACCGCGGGCAGTACGCTGTCGGATACCCCCCACACCTTTACCGTCTCTGCGGTTGACCCGGCAGGTAACGCCTCCGGCAGTTCTGCACCGCTTAGCGTAACGGTGGATACCGTCGCGCCGGCAGACCCGATAAATATCAACGTGGCCGCGCAGGGCACGCCACTGACTGGTACGGCGGAAGAAGGTGCCACCATCACCGTAAAAGACGGTAATGTGGTCATTGGTACCGGTGTCGCCGCCGCTGACGGCAGCTTCTCCATCGCACTCAGCCCGGCCCAGCAGGACGGTAAAACGCTGACCGTGATCGCCACCGATGAGGCAGGCAATGGCAGCCCCGGCGCGAGCTATACCGTCACCGGTACGTTGCCGGGCCTGCCGGATGTACCGATCATCACCGACATCACTGACAATATCGGGGACGTAACGGGCAACGTACTGGGTAAAACCTCGGACGATACCGTCCCGGTCATCAGCGGAACGGCCCCTGCCGGCAGTCTCGTCACGCTCTACCTGGACGGCAGTTTGATCCCGCTGGCCACAATTACGGCGGGGTCAGGCGGCACATGGAGCTATCAGCTGCTCGTACCGCTGAGCGCAGGCGATCACTTCTTTGAAGCGACCACCACGGTCCTCCCCTTTACCAGTGGCCGTTCCCCGGCCGCCACGGTGACCATCGACCTCACCGCCCCAGACACCCCAACCATAGGCGCGGTGATTGATGATGTCGCGCCGGGCACCGGCCCATTGACCAACGGCCAGGCCACCAACGACAACCAGCCTACCCTTACCGGCACCGGCGCGGTGGGCGATACCATCTCCGTTTACAGCAACGGCGTGCTGCTGGGGACCACGCAGGTTGGCAGCACGGGCACCTGGAGTTACACGACGCCTGTGCTGGCTGAGGGTAATAACGTCCTGACCATCCGCGAGACCGATCCGGCCGGAAACCAGAGCGGAGATTCGACGGGCTTTACCATCGTGGTTGATACGCTCTCCACCACACCGGTGATCACCAACGTCACCGATAATGTCGGCAACGCCCCCACCACCGTGGTCAGCGGCGATCCGACTAACGACGCGACGCCAACGATTACCGGTACGGCAGATGCGAACAGCGTCGTGACGATCTTCGATGGCGGCACACAGATTGCGGTGGTCACCGCGGATGGCACCGGCGCATGGTCGTTTACCCCTGAAACCGCCCTCGGTGAAGGGCTGCACAGCTTTACCGCTATCGCCACCGATCCGCAGGGTAACGTCAGCCAGGTCTCCAATACCTGGGGCGTGGTGGTCGACCTGACGGCTCCCGGGGTTCCTGTGCTTGATACCGTCAGCGACAACGCGGCGGGCGGAATTGTCGGGAATCTCACGACCGGCCAGGTCACCAATGACGCTACGCCAACCCTCACCGGGAGAGGTACCGCGGGCAGCACCATCCACATTCTGAACAACGGCGTGGAAATTGGCACCGCCCCGGTAGACAGTAACGGCAACTGGAGCTTTACCCCTAACCCGGCGCTGGGGGATGGCAGCTATAACATCCGCATCAACGCCAGCGATGCCGCCGGTAACGTCTCCACCAACTCGCCGGTCTTCGTCTTCACGGTCGATACTACGGGCCCTTCCGCACCGGGGATCACCAGCGTGATTGACGATGTCGGCCCGGTGACCGGTACGCTCACGTCGGGCAACAGCACCAACGACGCGCGTCCAACCTTCAACGGCACGGGCGAAGTCGGTTCCACGGTGCATATCATTGTGGACGGTAGCGAAATTGGCACCGCGGTGGTCAACGCTCAGGGGAACTGGACGTTTACTCCGGGCACCGCGCTCGGCGAGGGGGCGCACGCCATCACCTTCAACGCCACCGACGCAGCAGGCAACACGGGCGCCACCACGGCACCGTTTAACCTGACGGTGGACACTGTCGCGCCGTCAGCACCGGTGATCTCCACCGCGGCGGACAATGCCGGCAGCGTGCAGGCCCCGCTCACCTCCGGCCAGAGCACCGATGACACCACGCCAACGCTGACGGGCACGGCGGCGGCCAATGCCACCATTACGATTTACGAGAATGGTCAGCCGGTCGGCACCGCTACGGCGAACGGCAGCGGCGCATGGAGCTTTACGCCGTCCACACCGCTGGCGAATGGCAGCCACACCTGGACCGCCACGGCCACCGATGCGGCGGGCAACGTCAGCCCGGCCTCCTCTGGCTTCACCCTGGTGGTGGATACAACCCCGCCAAGCGCGCCGGTTATCAGCCAGGCGATTGACGATGTGGGCAGTATCACCGGCGCACTCAGCTCCGGGCAGACCACCGACGACACCGTGCCGCGCCTTGTCGGAACCAGCGAGCCGTTTGCCACCGTCAATATCTATGAAGGTGCAACACTTGTGGGAACCGGCACCGCGGATGCCAGCGGAAGCTGGAGTATTCTGCTTAACACCACCCTGGCGACGGGCGCGCACAGCTTCACGGCCCGCGCGACGGATGCGGCAGGCAATACCAGCGTTCCGTCAGCGACCTTCAGCCTGACTATCGACACCACACCGCCTGCGCAGCCTTCGCTGAGCAGCATTGTGGATGACGTCGGTAATGCCGCCACGCCGATCGCCAACGGCGGATTAACCAACGATGCGCAGCCGACCCTGACCGGTACGGCGGAAGCGGGCGCGACGGTGAAAATCTTCGATAACGGCGTGCAGATTGGCAGCGTGACCGCCACCGGCGGGGCGTGGAGCTTTACGCCAACCACACCGCTCGCGAACGGCCAGCACAGCCTGACCTTCACCGCCACGGATGCGGCCGGCAACGCCAGCACTCCCACCACCGGGTATGTGATCAACGTCGATGCCACCGCGCCAGCGGCGCCGGTCATCAGCTCGGTCGTGGATGATGTGGGCAGCATCACCGGACCGATAACCGGCGGCAACCCAACCAACGACGCGCGTCCAACGCTGAACGGTACCGCGGAAGCCAATGCCACCGTGCGCATCTACGACGGTGCTACCCTGGTTGGCACGGTCACCGCCGATGCCAACGGCAACTGGACGCTGCCGCAAACCACCACCACACTGGCGGAAGGCTCGCATACCTTTACCGCCACCGCCACGGATGCAGCGGGCAACACCAGCGTGGCATCGGCCCCTACCACCATTACGGTGGATCTGACCGCGCCTGGTGCACCGGGCAGCCTTGCGGTCATCACCAACGGGACGCACGTGACCGGTACCGCCGAAGCGGGCAGTACCGTCACCATCACCAGCAGCACCGGCACGGTGCTCGGTACCGCAACGGCGGACGGCAGCGGCAACTTTAACGCGACCATCTCCCCGGCACAGACCGACGGTGAATCCCTGCTGGTCTACGCCACCGACAAGGCCGGTAACGCCAGCCTCAGCGCCTCGGTCACCGCGCCTGTTACGCCGATCCCGAACGCACCGGTTATCGCCAGCATCAACGATAACGTGGGCACCGTGACCGGCAATCTGACCAACGGCAAAACCACTGATGACACCACGCCAACCCTGAGCGGGACGGCCCTGGCGGGCTCCACCGTCACGCTGTATAACAACGGCGTGTCGATGGGCACCGTGGTAGCCGACGGTTCGGGCAACTGGAGCTTCACCACTCCGGCGTTAGGTGAAGGTGCTCACGCCTTTACCGCCACCGCGAGTAACAGCGCCGGTACCAGCCCGGTCTCCGGCGCGACCACCGTGATCGTCGATCTCACCGCCCCAACGGCGCCGACGGGCACCTTCAACGCCGACGGCAGCGTGTTGACCGGCAACGCGGAGGCCGGCAGCACTGTCTCCATCCGTCTTGCTGACGGCACCACGGTGACCACCACCGCGGGAAGCAACGGGACCTACAGCTACACCTTCCTCAACAAGCAGACGGAAGGCCAGACGCTGCAGATCACCGCCACCGATGCCGCGGGGAATACCTCGCAGCCGGGTTCAGCCCTCGCGCCGGTGGTGCCGCTCTCCGCCAGCAATAACGTCGAAGAGCTGGATCTCAGCACCACCGCCACCGTCACTAACAGCCAGTACAGCGATTACGGCTTCCTGCTGGTGGGTGCGGTGGGCAATGTCCTGACGCTGCTGGGGAATGACACCGCTCAGGTGGACTTCACGGTAGGCAGCGGCGGCAGTGCCGACATCGTGGTGAATGCCAACGCCACCGGCGCCGTGCTCTCTCTGCTCAACACCCTTGAGCTGGTGGTACAGCGTTTCGATACCGTCAATGGCACCTGGACCACGGTGGTCGATACCGGCCAGCCGCAGTTCGCCGACCTGCTAACCCTGGGGGCCACCGGCGTATCGCTGAACCTCACCGGGCTGGCGAACGGTGACTATCGCGTGCTGAGCTATAACACCAACCTGCTGGCCACCGGCTCGTACACCAGCCTCGACGTGGCGGTGAAAGAGACCAGCGCGGGCACCGTCACCGGCGACACCAGCCTGAACGGCAACGTGATCCTCGATACCGACCCCACCGCGGGGAGCGACAACGCCCCGGCAGGCACGACGGTCTCCGCCGTCACCAACGCGCTGGGGGTCACCACCAGCGTGAACGCTGACGGCACGGTCGTACAGGGGCAGTACGGTACGCTGACCATTAACCGCGACGGCAGCTACACCTACAACCTCACCGACACCAGCGCCGCGGTGATAGGCCGCACGGAGAGCTTCACCTACACCATTACCCATAACGGCATCAGCGCGTCGGCAAACCTCGTGCTGTCGCTCGGCGCGGGCAGCGTAACGAACGGCATTGTCGCCGTTGATGATACGGCTTCCCTGACCTTCGACACCAGCGTACACGCCATCGACAACGGTACCTCGTCGCAAAGCGGCTTTACTCTGGTGGGGATCAATCTCGGCAACACGCTCGGGCTGAACCTGCTGGACGACATGACCAACCCGATCATCTACAACGTGGAGGAAGGCACCACCCGCACCATGACCATCCAGGCCTCCGTCGGCGGCGTGGCGCTGGCGTCGGTATTCGATCTGTACGTCTATAAGTTCAACAACGCCACCCAGACCTTCGAGCAGGTTCGCGTTGAATCGGGCTGGCTGCGCGCCCCGCTGCTGGGCGGCACGTCACCTCAGCTGACGCTGAACCTGCCTGCCGGGGAGTATCTGTTCCTGCTCAATACCGCGGCGGGGATCACCGCGCTGACGGGCTATACGCTGAGCGTTCTGCAGGATCATGTCTACAGCGTGGCGAGTATCAGCGAGACAACCACGGGCGACGTGCTGACCAATGACCCGGTTCCGGCAGGGACGGTGGTCTCGGAAGTGAACGGCGTGGCGGTCAACAGCAGTGGCACCACCACCATTCAGGGGGAATACGGCACGCTGACCATCGATTCGTCCGGTCAGTACACCTATACCCTGAAGAGCGGCATGGGCGCGGACCATATCAGCACCCCGGATACGTTTGTCTACACCATCACCGCGCCAGACGGGTCGAAGGATACGGCGACGCTTAACATCACCCCAACCGCGCGGGCGATGGATGCGGTTAACGACGTCAGCGCCGCGATGGACGTGACCTCGGTACACCACACGTCGACCTACTCCGATACCACCGTGGGCAGCGCCCAGTGGACGACGGCGCTGTTATCGTCCACCCAGGGCAGTGGAAGCGGCACCTTTGTGGTGGATCCAAACACCGCGCTGCATAACGCGTCGCTGCACTTTAGCGTCTCCTCGCTGCTGGCGCTGGGCGGTCTGACGGTGAACTGGGCGATCAGCGACGCCAACGGGGTGATCCGTAACGGCTCCTTCAGCGGCGGTTCGCTGCTCGGCGGCAGTATCGACGTTCCGCTGACTGGGCTGGACCTGAGCGCCGGGACCTATACGCTGAGCTATACCGGCAGCGTACCGGGGCTGAGCGTGGGCACCATCACCATTACCCCGAGCGTCAACGGCACCACCTACTCGTTGACCCAGTTCGATTCAACCAGTGGCCACACGGTTGACGGCAACATCTTCGACGGCACGGATTCCGCCGGGGCGATGGATCAGCTGCACTCGGTGGACACCCGCGTAAGCATTACCGGGTACAACGGCGTAACCACCACGCTGGATCCGTATACCGGCAGCACCACGGTGAACGTGGTGGGCCATTACGGCACGCTGGCGATTGGCGCGGACGGCCACTACACCTACACCCTCAATACCGGGGTGTCGCTCTCATCCATCACCTCGAAGGAGACCTTCACCTACACCCTGACCGATGCCAACGGGAAAACGGACAGCGCCACGCTGACCATCAATATGGCGCCGCAGTTCATCAGCTCTGAACATAACGACGTCATAACCGGTACGGCCTACGGCGATACGCTGATTTACCAGGTGCTGAACAGCACCGCAGGCAACGCCACGGCGGGGAACAGCACCGGCGATCACTGGACCAACTTCTCGCTGGCGCAGGGGGACAAAATCGACATCGGCGATCTGCTGGTGGGCTGGAACGGTAGCGCCTCAACGCTCGGTAATTATCTCCATGTTACTAATAGTAATGGCAATACCGTGATCTCCATCGACCGTGATGGGACAGGAACCACCTACGCTAATAGTGCACTCGTTACGCTTGATGGCGTTCAGACCACCTACGACGAGTTAGTCAACCAGCACCACATCGTTACCTGATAGCACCTGTAGTACCTGACCCGGGCGCACAGCGCCCGGGCATAAACAATAAAGCTGTACTTATTTTATTAGGGACATGACATGGGAATGAAGATGCCTTACTGGTGGCTTTCGTGCTGCCTGATCTCTGTACCCGCTCTCTGCGCGAACCCGGCGGCAACCATCAATACCGGACAACTTCGCGAAACGCAGGAACTCCCCTCACTGAATGGCCGCGTGGCGCCTGTCGCGGGCAATGCCGCCCCCGGCACGCTGCAGCTGAGCGACGCCGTTAACCGCGCCGTGACCTGGCACCCGGCGATTAGCGAAGCGGTGGGAAAACTCTACCAGCAGAGCGAAGAGGTGGACGTCGCGAAATCAAAATACTATCCACAGATTAATGCCGGAATGGACAACGGCTACAGCCATGACGGCGACGATAACGGCTTTACCCCGTCGCTGGTTCTTTCTCTCTCCCAGATGCTGTATGACTTCGGCAAAGTGGCAAGCCAGGTGCGTGCCGAAAGCGCCGGAGTGGCCCAGCAGCAGGCGAACGTGCTGGTGAGCATCGACACCATCGCCCATGATACCGCCATCGCTATGGTGCAGGTGCAAACCTGGCAACAGATGGTCGACACCGCCAAAGAGCAGCTCGACGCCCTCTCCTCGATTGGCAAGCTGACCCGCCAGCGTAACGACGAAGGGGCGACTTCGCTTTCTGACGTGGTACAGACCGATGCCCGCATCGAAGGGGCCCGCGCCCAGTTGATGCAGTACCAGGCCAGTCTGGACAGCGCCCGCGCCACGCTGATGAGTTTTCTCGGCTGGAATTCACTGAACGAGGTAGGAAACGATTTTCCACAAAAGCTGGCCCGCAGCTGCGACGTCGCCGAGCCGGACGATCGTCTGGTGCCAGCGGTGTTAGCGGCATGGGCGCAGGCGAACGTCGCCCAGGCCAACCTTGACTATGCTGACGCGCAGATGACGCCCACCGTCTCGCTGGAGCCGGAGGTGCGCCATTACCTCAACGACCGCTACGCGGGAAACGAAACGCGGGATCGCACCCAGTACTCTGCGTGGGTGAAAGTGCAGATGCCGCTCTATCAGGGCGGCGGCCTCACCGCCCGGCGTAACGCCGCCGGACACGCGGTGGAAGCGGCGCAGTCCACCATCCAGCGCACCCGGCTCGAGGTACGCCAGAAGCTGCTGGAGGCGCGCAGCCAGGTGATGAGCCTGCTCAGTACCCTGCAGATTCAGGGCCGCCAGGAGGCGCTCAGCGCCCGCACCCGCGAGCTGTACCAGCAGCAGTATCTTGACCTGGGCTCACGCCCGCTGCTCGACGTGCTCAACGCCGAGCAGGAGGTCTATCAGGCACGTTTCACCCAGCAGCAGACCCTCGGCCAGCTGCACCAGCTGCAGCTCAACTGCCTCTACAACACCGGGCAGCTGCGTCATGCGTTTGACCTTGATAACCGCACCATCCAGACCGTGGAGATCCAGCCATGAAGCAGCGTGAGATTCCGCAAGGTGAAAACATGACGGATGAGGCTCTGGTCCAGTGGGCGCAGGCTTTTGGCTTTGTCGCCACGCGCTACCGCGTCGCCTGCTCCCCAGGCGCCCTGCTGGCAGGCGCGCCGTGGCTGAAAGGCAAACCGATGGTACCCGCTCTTACTCAGCTTGCCCGTGAGGCGGGGCTGTCGTTTCAGCTGCTCACAGCCGATAAGGCGTCGCTCAACAGCTGGCGTCTGCCGGTAGTCGTGGCGCTGAACGACGGCAGGATCGGGGTAATCGAACACTTCGACGGCGACGATACGCTGGAGGTCAGCTTTTTCGACGACCAGACCTACACCAACCGGCTGTCGATGACGGGGATGTTGCCCGCCATCCGTCACGTTATCGCCCTGCGTCCACTGGCAGCGCTGAAGGACAGCCGGGTGGACGCCTATATCTCGAAATACCGTCCGGACTGGCTCTACCGGCTGGTAATGCGCGACCTGCGTCCCTACAGCTGGGTGATGCTCGCCGCGCTGTTTATCAACGTGCTGTCGCTTTCGGGGATTGTCTTTTCCATGCAGGTATACGACCGGGTGATCCCCGCCCAGTCCTATCCGACGCTCTACGTCCTGACCATCGGGGTACTCATTGCCACCCTGTTTGGCTTCGTGCTGCGCGTGGCGCGCGGGCACATTATGGATCTGCTGGGCAAGCGCTCAGATCTGCGCGTCTCGGACCGCGTATTCGGCCACGCCCTGCGGCTGCGCAACAGCGCGATTCCGCGCTCCACCGGCAGCTTTATCTCGCAGCTGCGCGAGCTGGAGCAGATCCGCGAGATGGTGACCTCCTCCACCATCTCCACCATTGTCGATCTGCCCTTCTTCCTGCTGTTTGTTGTCGTGCTGGCGATCATCGCCCCGCAGCTGGCGTGGATCGCGCCGGTTGCCGCGGTGATCATGGTTTTGCCCGGTCTGCTGCTGCAGAAGAAGCTGGCGGCGCTGGCGAAGCAGTCGGCACATGAATCGACCCTGCGCAACGCGGTGCTGGTGGAGAGCGTGCAGGGGCTGGAAGACATCAAGCTGATGCAGGCGGAAAACCGCTTTTTGCAGCAGTGGAACAGCTATATCCAGATCACCGCGGAATCCGGCCTGCGCACCCGCGAGCTGACGCAGAACCTGATCAGCTGGGGGATGACTATCCAGAGCCTGGTTTACGCTGCCGTGATCGTGGTCGGCGCACCGATGGTGATCGACGGCACCCTGACCACCGGTTCGGTGGTGGCCGCCTCAATGCTGGCCTCGCGGATGATTGCCCCCATGGCGACGCTGTGCGGCGTGCTGGCCCGCTGGCAGCAGGTCAAAGCGGCAAAAGAGGGGCTGGACAGTATCATGCAGCTTCCCACCGAGAACCAGCGCGAAGAGACGCCGATCCGTCAGGACGTGCTGCGCGGGCACTATCTCTTTGAACAGGCGCAGTTCCGCTATCACCCGGAGGATCCGCGCATGGCGCTGCGCATCAACCGTCTGGAGATCAAACCGGGCGAAAAAGTGGCGATCCTCGGGCGCAACGGCGCCGGGAAATCGACCCTGCTGCAGGCGATGGCGGGCGGAATGGATCTGGCGGCCGGCGAACTGCGGCTCGACAACTTCAGCCTGCCGCATCTCGACGTCGCCGACGTGCGACGCAACGTCGGCTTTATGACCCAGAACGCGCGGCTGTTTTACGGCACCCTGCGTGAAAACATCACCCTCGGCATGCCGCGCGCCACCGACGAAGAGATTTTCGAGGCGCTGGAGCTGACCGGCGCGGCGGGCTTTGTTCAGAAGCTGCCGAAGGGGCTCGACTACCCGATCATGGAAAACGGCGTGGGACTCTCCGGCGGGCAGCGCCAGTCGATTCTGCTGGCGCGCATGCTGCTGCGCGACCCGAATATCGTGCTGATGGATGAACCCACCGCGTCGCTGGACGAGCACACCGAGCGGGAGTTTATCCAGCGGTTGGGCGACTGGCTCGGCAACCGCACCCTGATCGTCGCCACCCATCGCGTACCGGTGCTGGAGCTGGTCGAGCGGGTGGTGGTGCTCAAGGATGGCATGCTGGTGATGGATGCCCCGAAAGCGCAGGCGCTGAACAACAGTCGCATGCAACAACAGCAGGCAGCCGCCGCAAGGGAGTGGAAAAATGAAAATCAGTCAGCGTGACGTTGCGGCAATGGACGATCTGGATAACGCCCTCGACTCCGAAAGCGGCTACACCGGCGCGCGTCGGATCGTGATCTTTTCGTTGCTGATGTTTGTGGTGCTGGGGGTCTGGGCGTGGTTTGGCGTGCTGGACGAGGTATCCACCGGCTCCGGCAAGGTGATCCCCAGCTCGCGCGAGCAGGTATTACAGTCGCTTGACGGCGGGATCCTCACCGAGCTGAATGTCCACGAGGGCGATCAGGTGCAGGCCGGGCAGGTGCTGGCGCGCCTTGATCCTACCCGTTCCGAGTCGAACGTCGGCGAAAGCGCGGCGCGCTACCGCGCGTCTCTGGCTTCCAGCGCCCGCCTGTATGCCGAAGTGAACGATCTGCCGCTGAAGTTTCCTCCTTCGCTGGCGAAATGGCCGGATCTGATTGCCGACGAAACGCGGCTCTACAACTCGCGACGTGCGCAGCTGGAGGATACCCAGCGGGAGCTGCGCGCCGCGCTCGATCTCGCCAATAAAGAGCTGGCCATCACCCAGCGGCTGGTGAAAACCGGTGCCGCCAGCCACGTGGAGGTGCTGCGCCTGCAGCGGCAGAAAAGTGATCTGGAGCTGAAGCTCACCGACGTGCGTTCGCAGTATTACGTGCAGGCGCGCGAGGCGCTTTCCAAAGCCAATGCGGAAGTCGATATGGTCGCGGCGGTTCTGAAAGGTCGTCAGGATTCCGTCACGCGGCTGACGGTGAAATCCCCGGTGCGCGGGATCGTGAAAAACATCAAGGTCACCACCATCGGCGGCGTGATCCCGCCCAACGGCGAGCTGATGGAAATTGTGCCGGTGGACGACCATCTGCTGATCGAAACCCGCCTCTCGCCGCGGGACATCGCGTTTATCCATCCAAACCAGGAAGCGCTGGTGAAGATCACGGCCTACGACTACGCCATTTACGGCGGGCTGCACGGCGTGGTCGAGACCATTTCCCCGGACACCATCCAGGACGAAGCCAAGCCGGAGGTGTTCTATTACCGGGTGTTTATCCGAACCAGCCAGGATTATCTGGTGAATAAGGCGGGCAGGCGCTTCTCGATTGTGCCTGGGATGATTGCGACGGTGGATATCAAGACTGGTGAGAAAACGGTGCTGGATTACATGATTAAACCGTTTAACCGGGCGAAAGAGGCGCTGAGGGAGCGGTGAGAATTGTGGGGAAGGGTTTGGCCGCCCTTCCCCTCGTCCCTTTGGCGATTTTGGTCGTTAATGAACCGGTACGGCCTTCATTCATCACTTTATTAATCATATAACCACCTGCCAGCCTTTGCGGATTCGGCAAACATCCTGACGGTTAACGGCTTTGAAATCTGTTTTACGGGTTTATTAGTAAACCACTTCCTGAAAAACCATGTGCGAAACCAGGGGTAGTAAGCGTTGTAATTCATCCGCGTGATATCAACATGGAACTGAATACTGAATTTATCCATACAAAAAGCCAGATCATCATCTTCTGTATAATCCTGCAGGATATCATCTAACTGCAAGGGAATAAGTTTTCCGGTGAACGTTCCCAGCACCGGTAACTCATTCCGGAAAAATGTTAAAACGTCTTGTTCATTTACCATATGCGATCTTTCTTATGTGCAATCGTGTTGTATTTTATAAGTGTTTTATAGCATATTTGAGCCAAATCGCTGGCAACCAATGTCCAGCCGAGCACTGGCAGGCTTCTGCCAACAAAGGCTCCCAGATTTGTAACATACTTCGGTTTTAAGGTGGTAATGCTCGCTTCTGTTAACGTCGGTAATCTTACTGGTAATGCTACGTTGAGATATTGACGCAAATACTTTGAAGCTATCGAGGTGCCTGCTGTCGTTCCGTAGGGTTTATTTCTGGTCTTTAATAGCGGTAATCCTAAAATGATACAACTCATCATTACAGCATCCTCTATACCGCCAAACTGCTCTTCGATCACATCTAATAGAATCCAGAAAAATAATTCACCAGCCGATATATTGCAAATTCCTTTATAGAAATATGTCCCATTGAGTTCCTCGACCGTATCCATACATGCCTTCATATCAGTATTTATTAATCACATATACCTTACGCCACTTCAGCTGATATGTTGATAAAAGCGATCTTTATAAATTCCTAATTTCTCCCCGGCGTAATTTACACATACGACAACAGATAATGATTTATTGATTTGAACAATTATTAATGAAACACGTTATTTATTATCCTTTTTTCTGAAGCAGCCTCGCAGAATGTTACTTCTTCTTTCAAACTCTCTTTTGCTTAGGATTTAACGGGCGTATGTTTCTCCCACGCCAGCAAAATCTGGCGTCGGGATTGGCATCCCGGTTAAACTTAATGGCGGCGTAAGCGCTTGTTGCGCCGTGCGTCTGGCTACATTCCAATGGTGGGCTGGACGGGGGCGTCGCAAGACGCGCCGGTGTCCATTAAGGCCGGTAATGCCAACTCCGTTCAGTCCTGCCACCCGGGAAATTGGCATTTCTCTGGCAGTGTCTTAATCACTTAATGGAAACTGTCATATGACCACCAGTAACACACTTTTCACGACCCCTTTCGACCACAATACCGACTTCACCGAACTTGCCGACAACTCCCAACGCTATTGCGAAGCGCTGGTGGAAGAGACCGATCCTGCAAGAAAAATAGCGCTCTGCGGTCGTCTTGCCTCAACTCTCGCCCTGCTCCGCCCGATGCTGCTGGAGCCAATCCCTGAGCACTTAGAGGAACCTCTTACCGTCGATGTGTTTCCTGAACCTGAACCTGCATTCCACGCCGAGTCCGATCAACTCTGCCGCTACTGTGAGGAAATTACACAACTGCTGATAGCAGGCGTGCTCTCACCTGAATCTGCCCGTGTGATGGGGGATTTACTCTTTGAGCTGACGGGCTACTTTGCCGACCAGCTCACCGCCCCGCGCTGGCTGAGAACGGAAGCTGGCGTCGCGTTGCTGGGTTGAGTCTGGATTGCCGGGTGACGGCTTCGCCTTACCCGGCCTACATTCCCGTAGGCCCGTGCAAGCGTAGCGCCGCCGGGCATTAAGCCGCATGCCAGCCGAAGTGGAATCCACCTCGGAGAATTTACTCTTAGTCATACATCCCGCCTCCTTTCAGCCACCACTCGGGTAATATTTCCTGCAGACAAAATACACCTGCGCACAGTGCAAGGGTGCATTATCATTCATGTAGCAACCTCGCACCGGGATTTGCGATCGCCACCGGGTAACATGTATGAAGCATTGAATCCTCCGTTGAAAGGCTATTTTTCAATCCGGGTCAACAAACAATACAGGCTCGTTTTTCGCTGAACTGCGGGTAAAGCAGACGATCTCTACCTCTCTCCACACAAGTACACGCAACACAAGTGAGGCATCATCTATGACACTTCAGCAGGCACTCCGCAAACCCACCACGCCGGGCGACGTGTTGCAGTACGAGTACCTTGAACCGCTCAATCTTAAAATCAGCGATCTGGCGGAGATGCTTAATGTCCACCGCAACTCCATCAGCGCACTGGTCAATAACAATCGCAAGCTTACTGCCGATATGGCAATAAAACTGGCAAAAGCCTTTGATACCACTATTGAATTTTGGCTGAATTTACAACTGAACGTCGATATCTGGGAAGCGCAATCTAACTCCAGGACACAGGAGGAATTAAGCCGTATAAAGACCGTTGCAGAAGTCATGGCTAAAAGGAAATCTGGTCAGCCGGATGTCGCCTGATCCAGCCACGCGCATTACCTTCGCCCAAAAGGGACTTCTTTAACCGCCCACTGTCCCGGCGTTTTACCGGTCCATGCTCTGAAAACCTCAATAAATGCGCTGACGCTGCTGTAACCGCACGACAGCGCGATCCACCCCACCGGTTTTCCCGCCGCGAGCCACTCCATTGCCTGCATAACGCGCGCCAGCTGCCGCCAGTTGACGAAGTTCATGCCGGTCCCGGCACGAAACCGACGGTTGAACGTACGCACGCTCATCCCCGCCTGGCGGGCATGGTTCTCAACCGTCTGGTTATCATCGACGAACTGCAGCAGATGCCTGACCACGCGCTTCAGGCGCGAATCTGTCGGTACAGGCAGGTAATAACGGACCTGTGGTGCCAGGGCAAGTTCATCCAGCAGCAGAGCGAGCTTTCGCGGATCGCCTTCACTTCCTCCCGCGCTTACACGCGAAAAGAGCGCATGCGTGAGATCGTCGGGTTCGAAAAGCGCAGGCGCACCGGGAAGCGCAGCACACTGCTCAGGATCGAGGTAGATCGCGCAGCCTTCAACGGCGCTTTCCGCAAAGGCGGCGTGCTGCTGGCCGGGCGGGATCCAGCCGATATGTTTTGCCGGTACCACCGCACGCCCCTGCTGCGTCTCAATCACCAGCAGCCCTGTTTGAATGCGCCAGAGCTGGCCGGGATGATGACTGTGCCACGGAGTACGATAGCCGCCGGGATGACTGAGTATCTCAGTGCTGAACATCGCATTTGACCGAAAATCGTTATTCATCGACGTATTACAGAAACTGTGCCTTCCTCTGTCAAGGATAATGGTGGCTCACCCACACAAGGAGTCATCATGCGTATTATCACATCCCTGCTCGCCCCTGCAGAAAACAGCGCACAGCGCGAGAACATGGCCTGCCTGCTGACGGGTCTCTTTAAAGGCGAAATCGATCCGGCAGAGGTATTCACTGCCGACTACCAGCAGTTCACAGACGGCCATGCGCTTGATTATCAGGGTTTTGTGCAGCACCTGAACCACGTTCGCGCGCAGATCCGCGAGATCGCATTCACCGTGGAGGAGATAAGCTGCCAGAACCACCTTCTGGCAGACCGCCATATCGTAACGGTGACCTATCCGGAGGGTCATCAGGCCGTACTGGAGGTGTACATGTTTGCGGCGCTGCGTGAAGGAAAAATCTGGCGGATCCATGAAGTCACGCGAGCCCTCAGCGGTAATGCCTCAGACCGCGCGCTGGCCCACGCGACACAGTAACGTCACTCCGCCGGGTTCAGGGCGACGCTGTTATACACCCCGACATAGCGCACAAACTTACCGATAAATACGCCCGCAAAGACGCCGCCGGAGACAATTGCCAGCGCGCTCATCGCGGGCTGCTGCAGGGTCTGGGGAGAGATGGCGCTCATGACGCCCAGCACATATTTCACCCCAAACGCCAGCATCATAAACGGCAGCGCCGTGTAATCAGCCTGACGGAACAGGGTGCGCGGCGCATCCGTACGCGTGACAACCGTCCGCTTAATCAGGACATACCCCAGCGCCGCGCCGATAACGATCCCTGCAAACCACAGTGCTACCGTCACAAGGGTCAGCTGGCGATAGACCACCAGATCGTAGATATCCCAGACAAGAAAGATCCCTGGAATGATGGCAAGCCGCTCCAGGGTCACGGTCGCGGGCTTGCGGGCTTTTATGCCGCGAGAGAGAAGGAAGAGAAACAGCACCCACACCCAGACGGGGGTGTGCGTCACAACACCGATCAGAAATTCAAACATGGAGATCACCATGAACGATCGCGGCTTTGCCGCCCTGAACGCCTGTTGCGCATAACGGCAGAACCACCGTTATGCGCAGGTCTTTTACAGCGATTTTTTCAGGCGACGAACCGCCTCTTTCAGATCTTCATCCGTTGGCGTGACAAACGACATACGCAGCGTTGAAGGGTCTGGCTCATTGCAGTAGAAAAATTCGCCCGGTACAAAGACTACGCCATTACTTAACGTTTTTTCCAGCCAGCGGGTAGTGTTCATGCCGTTATTCATTTTCGCCCACAGGAACATGCCGCCCTTTGGCTTGTGGAACGACATCACATCGCCCAGCTCCGCCTCCAGTTCCGTCGCGAAGGTCTGGAATTTCTGACGATAGGCCTCACGGATCATTTTAATCTGATCCGGCAGACGGCCGGTTTTCAGGTATTCGTAGGTCATCAGCTGCGACAGGGTGCTGGTGTGCAGGTCGGTGGTTTGCTTCAGATTCACCACCGCGCGCTTCAGCCACTCCGGCACCAGCACCCAGCCTACGCGCGTGCCCGGCGCGAGAATTTTAGAGAAGGTGGAGGTATACACCACGTTCTCTTCGTTACCGATAGCTTTGGCATGGGCAATTAACGGACGGAAGAGCTCATCGGTGTAGTTAATTTCGCTGTACGGATCGTCTTCGATGATCACGAAGTCATGGCGCTTCGAGAGTTCCACCAGCTTCTTACGACGCGCTTCAGAAAGCGTAACCCCGCCAGGGTTGCCGAAGGTCGGCACAATATAAACCGCTTTAATGGCTTTTTTGGCCACCAGCGCTTCGAGTTCGTCGACGATCATGCCGTCGCCATCAGTGCCTACGGATTCAAAATTCGCCTGCGCCAGGCCGAACACCTGCAGGGCAGCGAGATAGGTTGGGCGCTCGACAACGACGGTATCGCCGGGGTTAATCAACGCCCGCGCCAGCACGTCCAGGGACTGCTGCGAACCAGATGTCACTACCACGTCATCAGCTTTACAGGCAATGCCGCGCCCTTCACAGATGCGCTGAATTTCTTCGCGCAGTCCCGGCACGCCTTCGGTCAGACCGTACTGAAAGGCTTCGCCAAAATGCTGTGAGAGTACGGCATCCGCGGCCATTTTCAGGCCTTCGTGATCGAATAAGGCCGGGTTAGGGATCCCCCCGCCCAGCGATATAACGCCTGCCATTTTGCTATGTTTTAATAATTCACGGATGGCAGATGATTGCAGGCCCTGCGCACTGCTGGCGAGTTTATTCACAGACATTGTTTGCTTACCTTCTTTTTTTATAGTGTGCCCAATCTTAGCAGAATATGAGCGATAAATTCCGTAAGCTTAGGCAGCGGGCGTAAATCCTGGCGCCACAGCAGATGCACCGGCCTCGGCTGCGGGATGTAATTTTCCAGCACCCGCACCAGCCTGCCGCTTGCCAGCTCTTCCGCCACCAGCACTTCCGGCTGCAGCAACAGCCCCGCTCCGGCGCGTGCCGCCATCCGCAGCCCGTAACCGTCGTTGCATCTTAATACCGCATCCCGCTTCCAGCGCACCTCCCCTTCGACACCCGGTAGCCGCCACTCGTTGCGCTCAGTCCATACGCTGTGGGAGAGGCAAAGGTGATTCACCAGGTCGGCGGGCGTTTGCGGCGTGCCGAAGCGCGCCAGATAGTCCGGCGCGGCGCAGATCACCATCCGGTATGGGCAGAGATATTTCGCCACCAGATCGTCGTGATGAATATCCCCAATGCGAATGGCCAGATCGACACCCTCCTCAACCAGATCCACCATCCGGTTGGTCAGGTCCAGCTCCACGCGCACGTCAGGGTAGCGCTGCAAAAACGTTGCGGTCAGCGGGGCAATAACACAGCCCCCAAACGAGGTAGGTGCCGTCACGCGCAACGTACCGGCCGGTGCGGCGCGCAGACGCTCCACCGCGCTTTCGGCAATCGATACCTGCTCCAGCACCCGCTTTGCTTCGTCATAATAGACCCGTCCGGCGTCGGTCAAACTTTGCCGCCGCGTATTACGCTCCAGCAGACGGGTGCCGAGCTGCGATTCCAGTAATGCAATGTACTTCCCCACCATCACCGACGACATTTCCAGCCGGGATGCGGCACCGGTAAAGCTGCCGCTTTCCACGACGGCGATGAAGATCTCCATGCCGCGAAGCTTATCCATATTCCAAACCTCTGGTTAGCAATCTTCAAACTTTAGCCCAGTTTATCCGGTTTTTAATTTATTAAAGAATGGAGGCTCACAACAGAAGGAGTCGGCTATGAAAATCGTCATTATTGGTGCCAGCGGTACAGTGGGTCGTGCGGTAAGTGAAGAGCTGAGTCGTCGCCACGAGGTGATCCGCGTGGGCCGCACGCAGGGTGACTATCAGGTGGATATTACCTCGCAGGCAAGCGTCCAGGCGCTGTTTGAAAAAATCGGCCCGGTGGATGCCATTGTCTCCGCCAGCGGCGGACTCTACTTTGGCCCGCTGGCCACCATGAAGGACAGTGACTTCAATCAGGGCTTACAGGATAAACTGCTCGGGCAGGTGCGCCTGGCGCTGACCGGCCAGCACTACCTGAACGAAGGCGGCTCTATCACCCTGATAAGCGGCATCGTGGCGCACGAGCCGATCGCTCAGGGCGTGAATGCCACCACGGTGAATGCGGCCCTGGAAGGGTTTGTGCGCGCTGCGGCCTGCGAGCTGCCGCGCGGGATCCGTATCAACCTGATTAGCCCGACGGTGCTCACCGAATCAGTCGAAACGTATGATGGCTTCTTCCCGGGCTTCGAAAGCGTGCCTGCCGCGACGGTGGCGCAAGCCTATCGCCGCAGCGTGGAAGGCGTGCAGAGCGGGCGGGTGTATAAGGTGGGCTACTGAGGCGCAGTGCACAGCAGTAAACTGCATTGTCGGGTGGCGGCTGCGCCTTACCCGACCTACGATTCAAATGTAGGCCGGGTAAGCGCAGCGCCACCCGGCTCGCTTTTAGCCCACCGTGCCCCAGACCAGATTGCCGTTGTGGAAGGTCGCGGTACGCGGGGAGATGCGCGCCACGGCTTCGGCGGAGCAGGAGGCGTCCACCAGCACAAAGCTGGCGTCGTCCTGCGCTTTCGGCCACACGCGCTCGCCTTTGTCGTTCAGCGGCAGCACGTCGCCGGTGGCAATACCTAATGCGCGAGAGAGTGTCTGCTCGTTCGGGCGGATGTAGAGCTGGGCATAAAGATTGGCTTTTTCCAGCATGTCCCCCAGACCGTATGGCGACCAGTGGTCGATCACGCTGTCGGTGCCCGTCATCACAAACACGCCTTTATCCCGCAACTGCTTCAGTGGCATATGCAACGTGCCAATTGGCACGGTAGAGGCGATGGTCACCTGCTGCGCCGCCATGCGGATGGCGATGTCATCCACCTGCTGTTCGTTAAGCGTCGCCAGCGCAAAGGCGTGACTGATGGTCAGTTTGCCCTTCAGCTCCGGCGTTTTTTCCACGGTTTCCACCATGTAATTCACCGCCGCCACGCCCGCCGGGCTGGTTTCATGCAGATGAATATCCACCCCTTTGTCGTAGTCCAGCGCAATCTGGAACATGGTGTCGAGGGATTTCTCCATCGCGCCGTCAACGTTGGTAGGGTCCAGCCCGCCCACGTAGTGCGCCCCGGCCTGCATCGCCTCACGCATCAGCTTTTCGGAATTTGACAGCAGCAGCCCGTGCTGCGGGAAAGCGACAATTTCACAGTTAAAGCCGGGCTTGCGGCGCGATAAAACCGCCTGCAGGTTTTCCAGATTCTTCAGGCCGGAGGTCGGCTCGATATTGCAGTGGCTGCGGGCGATGGTAGAGCCTTTCGACTGGATGAGGTCGATCAGCTTTTCCGCCCGCGCCTGGGTGTACGGCTGCAGCTCCGGCAGCAGCTTCTGCTCAAGACGGATCATGTCCTGAATGGTGGTGCCCGCCGGGCGGTTGAGCGACCGCCATGGTCCACCGTAAAAGGTTTTATCCAGGTGGATATGCATATCGCGCATTGCCGGAAGCATCAGCTTGCCGCCCGCGTCATAGTGCGGCAGCGAGGCGACCGCGTGGCTTTTATTGTCGCGCAGGGCGACGATCTTGCCGTCTTTAATCTCCAGCGTTTTCAGCTCGGTGCGGGTACTTGTCGCCACGCTGCCGTCAAAGTTGAACCCGGCTTCAAGCAGCACGTTGTCCAGATAGTAATGTTTCGCGGTGATGGTCATCGGTTTACCGGTCTCGCAGAGTGGCTTTGCGGAATCAGCAGCATACGCGACGGATCCGGTCGCGCCAAACAGCGCGCAGGCGGTGACCATTTTGCCACTCTGGCTAATGAATTCACGGCGGCTTTTATTCTCACTCATCTTATCTTCCTTCATTAACAATGTGGGTGCCGGTTTCCCCGCGCAGCGCGGCGGGCAGACAGTCCGGCGAGGTGATGATCACGCGCTTGCCGCCGTGGTGTAAAAACGCCAGCGAGGCGACAATTTTGGGCAGCATGCTGCCCGCCGGGAAATGCCCCTCTTCCATGTAGCGCATCATCTGCGCCACGTTGACGGTGTCCAGCGCCTGCTGGTTCGGCTTGCCGAAGTTGACGCACACCTTCTCCACCCCGGTGGTGATAACCAGCACGTCGGCGCGGATCTCGCGCGCCAGCAGCGCGGTGGAGAGATCTTTATCAATCACTGCATCCACGCTCTGGTAATCGCCCTGCGCCGAACGCACAACGGGGATCCCGCCGCCACCCGCGCCGATCACCACAAAGCCTTTTTGCGTCAACGCCTTGATAGCCTCCGCTTCAACGATGCGCAGCGGCTGGGGGGACGCCACCACGCGGCGATAGCCCCGGCCTGAATCTTCAACAAAGTGCCAGTCCGGGTGCGCCTGCTGCAGTTCATCACGCTGCGCCTCACTGAAGAACGCGCCGATGGGTTTGGTCGGATGGCTGAAGCCGGGATCGTTTTTATCCACCTCCACCTGCGTGACGACCGTGACCGCTTTTTGCTCCCCGCGGGCGGCCAGGCGATTGTTGAGCGCCTGCTGGATCAGATAGCCGATTCCTCCCTGCGTGTCCGCCACGCAGTTCGCCAGCGGCGTCAGCGGCAGCCCTTCCCGCTCGTGGGCGATTTCGGCGCGGCGCAGATCCAGCCCGACCTGAGGTCCGTTACCGTGGGTCAGCACGATGTCATAGTCCGAGGCCAGCATTTCCAGCACAGACTCTGCCACCGCTTTTACCGCCTGCGCCTGATGCTCAACCGACTGGCTGGCGTTGTCTTTGATAATGCTGTTGCCGCCAATGGCGACGACCATAAGCGCTTTCATACGTTTTCCTTCACAATCGGGCCGGGTTCGACGCTCGCCGTTTCGCGGCTATCCAGTACATGCTTCACCACAAACATACCGCCCATCATCAGGTAGGCCGTCACGAACATCAGCGAACTGCCTTCGGCAAAGCCCACTACCGGGGCGTGGATGACGCCAAACAGCGCCAGCAGCGCGCCCCCCGCGGCGGCGACAGCCCCGCGCAGCGGTTTGTTGATGATGGCAAAGATGGCGATACAGCCCCAGAGCATACTGGCCAGCGGCGCGCCGTTGCCGAGATGCATCAGCCCTTCGTAGTAGATCCCTTTGCTGTGCAGCACGTCGGTGCCGATTTTCGCCGCACTTGTCCCTGCCGCGCCCATCACGCTGTTCATCATGGTCAGCGCCCAGTTGGCGATCCACGGGAACAGGCAGATGAAGATGACGGGGACCTCCACCTTCGGCGTTTCCCGCACCACCTGGTTGGCGGTGACGACGCCGATAAACACCAGAATCGGCACGATGGCGGTCATCGGAATGATGGCGAGCATAAACGCCCCCAGCCCGAACAGCGGCACGATGAACATGGTCACGCCGGAAGCCAGCGTGTAGCCGATGCTCGCCCCCATCGCTTTCCAGCCCGGATGGCCGACATAGACCGTGACCGGGAACGGATTGCCCATCAGGCAACCAAGCATCGACGCCAGACCGTTCGCCAGCATCACTTTACGCGTCGGGTATTCGTCCCCCGCCGCGTGGGCGCTTTCGATGTTCTCCAGGTCAAAGATATAGTTCGCCAGGCCCAGCGGAACTGCCGAGGCAAGATACGGCAGCGCGTGCGGCAGCCCCTGCAGGAACCCTTCCACATGCACCTGCGGCGGGTTAAAGCCGAACGATGACATCGAGGCTTTAATCGCCTCCGGGCTTTGCAGGCCGGAGATCCACGCCAGGGCCGTGCCGGCAATCAGCAGCAGCAACCCTGTCGGGATGCGGGCAAAAATAGGCTTTTTACCGAACCAGTTGATGAAGATCAGCAGCAGGACGATGAACGACACGGTGGGCGCTTCGAACGCCTGCAGCATCGGGTTCATCGCCAGCAGCAGCAGGCCCAGGCCGGACAGGCACGACAGCAGCACGGTACGCGGGATCATCTTGCGGATGGTTTCCCCTAAAAACGAACCGCCCGCCAGGATCATCGCCTCAACAAAGCACCACACCAGGCCAATCTGAATGGCGAACTCCGCATCACCCGTTTGCTGATACACCGGCATCAGGACCAGGAAGGTCACGGTAAAAATTGACGGCGCGCTGGGGCCGGACGGCAGCGCGGTCACATCCGTGCGCCCGGTCTGGCGCGCCATCTGCATGCCGAACCATGCGTAGCAAATACTCGCCGCCAGCACCGCCAGCCCGAAGGCGGGCGCAATGCGTCCATAAACAATCTCCTTCGGGATGCCGACGACAAAAATGAGCAACCCCATCATGGTCAGCAAATTGGTCAGGTTGTTGGTCATCAACCCGAAATAGGCCGCCCAGTCACCTCTTTTCCACTCCAGTTTCATGTTTTTCATGGATGCATGCCTTATAAAAAGTAGCGATCGCGGAAGGTCAACAGCGCCTTTTCAAAACAGCTAAACGGCGGGTGGACAATGCCCGCCCCAATCATGCCGATGCCCGCGTCTTTGTGGGCAATGGCGGTGTTGATGACCGGCAGAATGCCGCTGCCGGCGACTTTGGTGATGTCGATGGCGCTCGGGATGCCCATAAACGAGAGCAGCGGAATGGTGACGTTCGGGTTTTCGCCGAGGGTGATTTCACGCATCTGGCGGGAGAAGTCGATGGCTTCCTCCACCGTGCCACCCACAAGGGCGACAATCGCCGGGGCCGTTGCCATCGCAAAGCCGCCGATGCCGTAGGTTTCGGTAATTGCACTGTCGCCAATGTCCAGCCCGGAATCTTCCGGCTTATAGCCCGCAAACATAGGGCCAATCACCTGCTGCGCCGGGCCGGTGAACCACTGTCCCGGCAGGCCGGAAATGCGCAGACCAAACTCGTAGCCGTTACGCGCCATGGTGGTGACCACGGTGCTGTATTCAATACCGTGGGCGGCATCCAGCGCGGCCTTACACATTGCCATCCACGTCGGGCCGGAGAAGTAGTCGCTGCTGGCAACAAACTCAAACACCTCGCGCTGCTGCTCAACCGGGTAGCCCGCCTGAATCAGCCCCGGCGTCAGCGCCTGGATCAGGAGCGTAGTGCCCGCGTTGTTGCGGTTGTGGCACTCATCGCCCATATGCAGTGCCTGGGCCAGCATCAGGCGCAGGTCGATTTCACCGATAATCTTCATGGCGTCGCGCAGCATCGGGCCGAGCACGTCGCGCATCCAGTTCAGACGGTCGATCACGCTCTGGTCGTTGGCGCCCATGCGCAGGATCTTCGCCATCTGTTCGCTAAGGTTGGTGAACGCGCGGTTGCCATAGGTTTTGTTCTCAACGATGTGCATAAACATCGACGCGGAGGTGACGCCCGCCATGGAGCCCACGCAGTCGTGCTCGTGGCACGGCGAGAAGGTGATGTCGCCTGAGGCCGCCAGCCTGGCCGCGTCCTCCAGATCCGTCGCCAGCCCTTCAAACACCAGCGCGCCGGTGACGGCACCTTTCATCGCTCCGCACATGTTTTCCCAGGCCACAGGCGGACCAGCATGCAGGATGGTAGTGCGGGTCATCCCCGGCACAACGTTAATCGCCTGGTCATAGCCCACCAGCACCGGATGAGACTGAATGATGCGCTCAAGAGCGAGTTGGTTGGCGGCGGCGATCTTCTCCGCCAGCGGTTTTTGTGCCAGCTGGTCGAGCGCCTCAACAACCTGCATATTGCCCTGCCCCGGCGGCGTCCAGTCGAGCTGGGTGACGGGTACGTGCTGTTTTTTGAGATCGTCACTGAACATCGCGATGCCGACGTTAATCACGTCCAGCGGCTGGTTAAATAAGGTAGTCATTATGCTTTCTCCCCTTTGCAGACAAATTCACGGGCCAGTAATCCGGTGTTGGTACTGCTGCTGGCCCAGATGACGCCGGCATCGGTGAGCCGCTGGCACTGCTGCGCCAGCTGCTGCGGATCCTGATCGGTACCCAGCACGTAGCCGAGGATCTCCAGCGGACGGTTATCGGCTTTCGCAATGGCCTGCGCCTCTTTGATGGCGTCGAGCATCACCCCGACCGGATCCTCGTGCGCGCCGAAGCCCAGCACGAAGTCCATCACAATCACCCCCACTTCCGGATCGCGCGCTTCCTGCAGCAGGCGGCTGATGCGGTTGGTCGGGTCGATCATCGGGTGCGGCTTGCCGTTGGTGAAATCGTCATCGCCAAAATCGAGGAAGGTATGGGCCTGGCTGACGTTGATATCGCGCAGGCGCTTCGCCGGATCCGGCTGAATGTTGCTGTAGACGTCGTCGAATTTTTCCAGCGCCGCGAACATCGCTTCATCGCACAGGGTGCCGCCGCAGAACAGGCCGCGAATGTATTTCTGCTGCGGGGTCAGGCGGGCGCGCACCGCTTCAATCAGCTGCCAGTTGAGCGGGTGCAGGTCCAGGGACGCTTTTTTGATGCCGGTAAGCAGGACGGCCTTCAGGGCCGCCTCTTTGGTGCCGCGCGCAAACTGCAGCCCGTCTTCATCTGCTGGCGGCTCATTGCGCCCAAGGAAACAGACGACAACGGGCTTGCGGCAGGCGCGCGCGCGGGCCAGCACTTTTTCGGCCACGGCGGGGGCCGGCGGCTTGGAGATCAGCGCAATCACCTCTGTGCCCTCGTCGGCCTCCAGCATCCCGATGGCGTCGAGCATCATCAGGCCGCCGATCTTCTCGCTGAGATCGCGCCCGCCGGTGCCAATCAGCTGCGATACGCCGCCGCCAAATTCATGGATGCGCACGCTCAGCTCCTGGCTGCCGGTACCGGATGCGCCGACAATCCCAATGGGCCCGCGGCGTACCGCGTTGGCAAAGCACAGCCCCGCGCCGTTGATAATGGCGGTGCCGCAGTCTGGCCCCATCATCAGCAAGCCTTTCTGGTGAGCCAGCTGCTTCAGCGCCAGCTCGTCGTCGAGCGACACGTTATCGGAGAACAGCATCACGTTAAGATCGTTTTCCAGCGCCTGACGCGCTTCACGGGCGGCAAAGGTTCCGTTGACCGAAATGACCGCAAGATTTGCATCAGGACGATGGGTTTTGGCGCTGGCAATCGTGGCGTAGCGTGCTTCATGAGCGCCCTGGCGTTCTTTACGCGTGAACAGCGCCTCAATCGCCGCCAGGGTTTCATCATTGGCCGCGTCGCCTTTAATCACGATCATCAGATCGCCGTTTTTAGCCTCATTTAATTCCGGCGTTAACAGTCCGAGGTTTTTTAAGACGCCTTTATTCATCTCCGTCGCCATGGCCACAAAGGCCTGCTCGACGCCCGGCAATTTATTGGCTTTGGTGGAAACGGACATTAATGAGACGGAGTCAAAATACGTGTTCTTTTTAATCACGATTTTCGTGGGCATTATTTTCTCCTGAGAGCGGATAAAAGGGGGCCGCCGTCGTGCGAAATACACGTCGGTAAAAATGCGTTTTTAATTACTGGCCAGCCGGAAAAGGCTGGCCGAATACGTTATGCGCCCGCCGCCAGCAGCAGGTCGGCTATCTCGTGGTAGCCTTTTTCACGCGCCAGTTCGAGCGGCGTTTTGCCGTATTTGTCGGTCATATGCGGGTTCGCGCCGTGTTCCAGCAGCAGCTTCACAATCTCCTGCTGCTTCGCTCCGCCGTCATTTAATACGATGGCTTCCAGCAGCGGCGTCCAGCCGACAAAGTTGGTGTGGTTGACGTTAATATCGGTTTTTTCCAACAACTCACGCACAATATCCACGTGCCCTTTTTCACTGGCAGGGGTAATGCCCACGCCGCCGAAGCGGGTCAGGCGGTCGAGGTCCGGGTTCGCGGATAATATCAGCCGCAGGAGGGTGATATCGTTGGTCAGGCAGCTAATCAGGAAGGGGTTAAAACAGGTCTGGTCCTGTTTATCAATATCCGCGCCGGCATCAATTAATAAGGACACACAGGAATAATGTTTGTTCAGGCTGGCAAGAATAATAGCGGTTCTTTTCTGACGGTTGGTGGCGTTAATATCCACACCTTTCTCCAGACAGGCTTTTAGCGCGTCGGCATTGCCCTGCTCTGCCGCCAGCAGAAATTCAGTAACGAGTTCGTTCGCAGACATAAAGACTCCCGATGATGTGTTGCTGATGACCTGAGAATAGCAACAGCCCTTTCAGAAAAGAATCCGCTTAAAAATCATTCATCGACAGTCAATTCATTGTTGAGTTAAATTCAATAGTTCAGCTAAAACGTGCGTCTGAGCAACCTTTTCCTTATGGCTGGCCGCTTTTTATCGCCGCAGACGACATTCTTCTTATGGCTGATAAAGCCTTGCACGACAAGGCTTGTAGCAAATCATCAGAACTGTGACCGGCGTCAAATACCGTGTTGCGAGGCTGTTAAAATATGTTCAAAACTGATGGCAACCTGGAGCCGTAATATGAATTCCATCTTTACTGAAGAGAATTTGCTGGCCTTCACGACCGCGGCACGTTTCGGCAGCTTCAGCAAGGCGGCTGCCGAACTGGGCGTGACCACTTCGGCCATCAGTTACACCATTAAGCGGATGGAGACCGGGCTGGACGTGGTGCTGTTTGTCCGTAACACGCGCAGCATTGAGCTGACCGAGTCCGGTTTTTACTTTTATCGCAAAGCGACCGACCTGCTGAATGATTTTCATGCCATCAAGCGCGGAATTGATACCATTTCTCAGGGCATCGAAGCGCGGGTGCGCATCTGTATTAATCAGCTGTTATATACCCCGCGCCATACCGCGCGGCTGCTGCAGGTGTTGAAAAAACAGTTTCCTACCTGCCAGATCACCGTCACCACCGAGGTGTATAACGGCGTCTGGGACTCGATCATTAATAACCAGGCCAATATCGCCATTGGCGCCCCGGACACGCTGCTCGACGGCGGCGGGATTGATTACACCGAGATCGGCGCCATCCGTTGGGTGTTTGCCATCGCGCCGGAACACCCGCTGGCCTTCGTCCCGGAACCGATAGCGGAGAGCCAGCTGCGCCTGTATCCCAACATCATGGTGGAAGATACGGCACATACCATTAACAAGAAGGTTGGATGGCTGCTGCACGGACAGGAGGCGATTCTGGTGCCGGACTTTAATACTAAATGCCAGTGTCAGATCCTGGGGGAAGGGATAGGATTTTTGCCGGAATATATGGCGCGGGAAGCGGTGGAAGACGGGCTGCTGGTGACGCGACGTATCAATAACCCGCGTCAGGACTCGCGCATGCTGCTCGCCACGCAGCATGCCGCAACCGGCCAGGTCACGCGCTGGATCAAACAGCAGTTTGGCCCACAGGGCGTGCTGACCGGGATCTACAGCGACTTACTCTGGCGCGCTTAGCTTTTGCTTTGTACCCAAAACGCGTGAATGAGGCCGGGGAAGTAGCCCAGCAGCGTCAGAAGAATGTTGATGATAAACGCCCAGCCAAATCCTTTGCCCAACAGAACGCCCAGCGGCGGCAACAGGATGGTAAAAACAATACGCCAAAAACCCATAAAAACTCCGTGCAAGCTAATCCATTGAAAATAATAAAAGAACACCCTCTAAGCGTAGTCAGTTTATCGGTCTGCGCCAGCTCCATGCCTCGCTTTTACCCTCTTTTACGCTTTTGACACTGGCTTAATGCCCGCAATTACTTTAGCATTACCTTAATTAAGTAAATGCTAAATTATCATGACTGAACTCGAACAGCTTCAGGCCAGCGCAGAGCAGGCCGCCACCCTTTTAAAAGCGATGAGCAATCCACGCAGGCTGCTGATCCTCTGCACACTCTGTGGCGCGCCGGGGACCAGCGCAGGCGAACTGGCCCGCGCGACCGGCCTTAGCGCCTCTGCCACGTCGCAGCATCTGGCGCGTATGCGTGAAGAGGGTCTGATCGACAGCACCCGCGACGCGCAGCGCATTCTCTATTTCATTAAAAACGATGCGGTGCATCAGCTCATCAGCACCCTGAAAACCGTTTATTGTCCGTAAGGAGCCGCCATGTCACTTCCTCTGATTTCACCTCAACAGGCCAGCGCGCGCGTCGCAGAAGGGGCAAAACTGATTGATATCCGTGATGCCGACGAATACGCCCGCGAGCATATTCCTGTCGCCCAGTCCGTGCCGCTGGATACCTTGCCTGCAGGGCTTAAAGCCGGGGCCGGTGACACGATAATTTTCCACTGCCAGTCCGGTGCCCGGACCTCGGGGAATGCCGATCGCCTTGCCCGGGCAGCCTCGCCCGCTCAGGCATTTGTGATCGAAGGGGGGATTCAGGGCTGGAAGCAGGCCGGGCTGCAGACCGTCGAAGACAGATCCCAGCCGCTGCCGCTGATGCGTCAGGTGCAGATTGCCGCCGGGCTGCTCATTCTGTGCGGCGTGGTGCTGGGCTATAGCGTCTCCGGCGGCTTTTTCCTGCTCAGCGGTTTTGTCGGAGCCGGGCTGCTGTTCGCCGGTGTGACGGGCTTTTGCGGTATGGCGAGACTGCTCAGGGTGATGCCCTGGAACCGGCGTACCTCGTAATCCGTCATCGGTGAAATACGCTGTACCCGACGTCATACGTGGGCTAAGGTGAAGATCGCTAAAACGATGAGGAGGTTCTATGTTTGCTGTCGGTGATTATGTACAACCGCGTCAGGGCGGGCCAAAACTGAAAGTGCTCGACGTGAAGGGGGATAGCATTGTGGCGGTGCAGGCCAGCAATGAAGAGGGTGAGAAATTTACCCTGAAAGCAGCAGAGGTCGTGCTGTATAGCGAAGAAGGTGATTTCGGCGTCTGCTAAACAGACATCCGGGCGGACGCTTCCGCCCGGCTCACGGATTAGATCAGAAAATCATCCAGTGATTTACCGTTAGCCAGTGCGCTGGCAATAGGCTTCGGCGTACGCCCCTGGCCGGTCCACGTTTTCTCTTCACCGTTCTGGTCAATAAAGCGATATTTCGCTTCACGCGGTTTACGTTTTTTCACCGTTTTACCCGCCAGCGCCCGTTCAGAGTTCAGCAGTTCGGTTGGAGAAATACCATCGGCTTTCATCAGTTCCAGCAGGGCATTAATTTTTTCCTGCTGCTCAGCGCGCTGCTGTTCTAATTCCGCCAGCTCACTACGTTTCTCTTCGGCAACGACCCTGACCTTTTCCAGCATTTCCTCAAGAACGTCCAGGGATAATTCACGCGCCATGGCGCGCAGAGTTCGGATATTATTAAGATTCTGTAACGTCAAAGACATATTATTTGAAAACCTTTTCTTTGGGGTAAATAGTTAAATCACCGAAAGAATAATTCATTTCAGTGAAAATATCTACCCACGGGTCCGCTCTGTCAATAATGCCAATACTTTATATGTCACCCTTTATATTATCATATCCGGTTTGCGGGTTATGTTTTCATTGGCCTCTGACCCACTATAAATGGTCAACCTTAAGCCAAATCACAGCATTCCGTGCCACCCGGAACGACACTTATACACACGTCAGCACCACCACCAATAACCAATTGTTTTTAAATAAAAAAATATTAAGCGGGACAGATTATAACGAACCGGTCAAAAAACAATCATTTTTAGAGAATTTTGTGGACAAAACGCGATTAAATAAAAATTAATCACTAGTTGTTAGTTCAAACACAGAGATATACGCTATACACGTCAAACAAACCAACCTAAAGCACTATACGCTGCGGGAAAATCGTTTCTTTTGTGTTCTTCTCAAGGAGTTCAGCCATGTTCTCACCGCAATCACGCCTGCGCCATGCGGTAGCGGATACTTTCGCGATGGTTGTCTACTGTTCCGTCGTGAACATGCTGATTGAAATATTCCTCTCCGGAATGACCTTTGAGCAGTCACTTTCCTCTCGTCTGGTGGCAATCCCGGTCAATATTATTATTGCCTGGCCTTACGGTTTATACCGCGATGCGGTAATGCGTCTTGCGCGGCGACTCAGCCCCGCAGGCTGGGTGAAAAACCTGGCAGACGTTCTGGCGTATGTGACCTTCCAGTCTCCGGTTTACGTGGCCATTCTGCTGGCGGTTGGGGCGGACTGGCACCAGATCGCGGCGGCGGTCAGCTCAAATATTGTGATTTCAATGCTGATGGGGGCGGTGTATGGCTATTTTCTCGACTACTGTCGCCGCCTGTTCAGGGTCAGCCAGTACAGCCAGGCAAAAGCGTAATGTGAAGCGACTGGCGAACGCCAGTCGCAAGTTTACTGTACGTCGCCAAACAGGCCTTTCAAAAACCGTTCCAGCGCCATACGCGAGCTGAAGCCATGCGGAATACCATAATGCTCATGCGTCTCGCCGCCTAAATAGAGCGGGAATTGCTGATAATGATCGCAGGTTTTAATATCCGAGGCTGGTTCAGCAAATGACAAACTTCTGTCTTTCAGCGTCGGGTGAATAATGAGAGCGGTACGTCCCATTCTTGCTTCACGATTAACGTAAACGTAATTCTCGCCACGGCGATAACCATACGCTTTTGGTGTCACCTCATCCATGGTGAATCCCTCTTTTTCAAGAACGCGCGCCACCTCATCAGGTCGTAAATACATATCTTTTCCTCGTTATCTTTTCCTGCCCGGCAACCTTACAGTATTCAGCATTAGCAGGGCTTTCAGAATAGTCCATAAACTGCCGGATAACGCGTGATGCGCTTCAGATATTAAATTTCTGAACTAAACTGAACGGGAACACAAGATTACGGAGGAACGTATGTTTAACAGACCGAACCGAAACGATATTAATGACGACGCGCAGGATATTCGTAATGATGTCAGCCAATTAGCGGATTCGCTGGAAGAGGTGCTGAAATCCTGGGGAAGTGGCGCGAAGGACGAAGCGGATGCCGCTAAACGTAAGGCTCAGTCTCTGCTCCGTGAAACCCGTGCGCGTCTGAACGGGCGTACCCGTACGACTCAGGCGGCCTGCGATGCGGTCAGCTGCGCAACCACCTTCGTGCGCGAAAAACCGCTCTGCACGCTGGGCACGGTCGCGGCAGTCGGGATCTTCGTCGGAGCCCTGCTTAGCCTGCGTAAATAACGCCTTGTGAGTAGTTTTTCTGCCCCGGTGGCCAGCAGCTGCCGGGGCTTTTCTTTTCCCGAACGCCTGAAAAACCCGTACAGCCCGCCCTGCCCCGCTGTGCTCATCACAGGGGCGATATCAATCTAAATTTCCCATATCTTGTATGGTTGAAAGTTAAGACAACTACATCTAGTATTCCTTTTAGCAAGAGACACACAACCTGACGCGATGATTCGCGCCGCTCTCTCATTTTAAATGGAAATACGAATCATGAGCATTATTATTTACACACGTAACGATTGTGTTCAGTGCCACGCCACAAAACGTGCGATGGAAAGCCGTGGGGTGGCTTTTGAAATGGTGAATATTGACCAGCAGCCCGAGGCCGCCGACACCCTGCGCGCGCAGGGGTTCCGTCAGCTTCCGGTCGTTGTCGCCGGGGAGCTTAGCTGGTCTGGTTTCCGCCCGGACATGATCAACCGCCTGAGCGCGCAGGCCGTCCGGGCATGAGTGGGCTGGTTTTCTTCTCCAGCAGCTCGGAAAACACGCTTCGTTTTATTGAGCGCGTCGGGCTGCCTGCGGTGCGCATTCCGCTCAACGAGCGGGAGCGCATCCGGGTAGAGGAACCGTACATTCTGGTAGTGCCGAGCTATGGCGGCGGCGGCACGGCGGGGGCCGTTCCCCGTCAGGTGATCCGCTTTCTCAACGATCCTCATAACCGCGGGCTGATCCGCGGCGTGATTGCGGCGGGCAACCGCAATTTCGGCGATGCCTTTGGCCGCGCCGGGGATGTCATCTCTCAAAAATGCGGCGTGCCGTATCTCTATCGCTTCGAGCTCATGGGGACACAACAGGACGTCGAAAACGTGCGTAAAGGAGTGAACGAATTTTGGCAACGACAACCGCAGAACGGGTAATTCAGGCGACGCCGGATTACCACGCATTAAACGCAATGCTTAACCTCTACGATCGTCAGGGGCGCATTCAGTTCGGGAAAGATCGCGAGGCGGTGGACGCCTTTTTTGCCGCCCATGTGCGGCCCAACAGCGTGACCTTTGCGAGCCAGAATGAGCGCCTCGACTATGTGATCAAAGAGGGCTACTACGACGCACGCGTCCTGTCCCGCTATCAACGCCCCTTCGTTGTGAAGCTTTTTGAACGCGCGCACGCCAGCGGTTTTCGTTTCCAGACCTTCCTTGGCGCATGGAAGTACTACACCAGCTACACCCTGAAAACCTTTGACGGTAAACGCTACCTGGAAAGCTTTGAAGATCGCGTAGTGATGGTGGCGTTGACGCTGGCGCAGGGTGACGAAGCGCTGGCGCAACAGCTAAGCGATGAGATTCTCTCCGGGCGCTTCCAGCCCGCCACGCCAACCTTCCTCAACTGCGGCAAGGCCCAGCGCGGCGAGCTGGTCTCCTGCTTCCTGCTGCGCATTGAAGACAATATGGAGTCAATTGGCCGCGCGGTGAATTCAGCGCTACAGCTTTCCAAACGTGGCGGCGGCGTGGCGTTTTTGCTCTCTAACCTGCGTGAAGCCGGGGCGCCGATCAAGCGCATCGAAAACCAGTCCTCCGGGGTGATCCCGGTGATGAAGATGCTGGAAGATGCCTTCTCCTATGCCAACCAGCTTGGCGCGCGTCAGGGTGCAGGCGCGGTTTACCTGCATGCGCACCATCCGGATATTCTGCGGTTTCTGGATACCAAACGCGAAAACGCCGACGAAAAAATCCGTATCAAAACCCTGTCGCTGGGGGTGGTGATCCCGGATATCACCTTCCGGCTTGCCAAAGAGAATGCTGAGATGGCGCTCTTCTCGCCGTATGACATCGAGCGAATTTACGGCAAAGCCTTTGGCGATGTGGCCATCAGCGAGCGCTACGACGAACTGGTGGCCGACGATCGTATTCGCAAAAAATATATCAACGCCCGCGATTTCTTCCAGCGGCTTGCCGAAATTCAGTTTGAGTCCGGCTATCCGTACATCATGTACGAGGACACGGTGAACCGCGCCAACCCGATTGCCGGGCGCATCAACATGAGCAACCTGTGCTCGGAGATTTTGCAGGTCAACAGCGCGTCAACCTACGACGAGAACCTCGACTACGCGGAGATCGGCAAGGATATCTCCTGTAACCTCGGGTCGCTGAATATTGCCCATACCATGGATTCCCCCGACTTTGGCCGCACGGTGGAGACGGCCATTCGCGGCCTGACGGCGGTGTCGGACATGAGCCACATCCGCAGCGTGCCGTCCATTGAAGCAGGTAACGCCGCGTCGCACGCTATCGGCCTTGGGCAGATGAACCTGCACGGCTATCTGGTGCGGGAAGGCATTGCCTACGGCAGCCCGGAAGGGCTGGATTTCACCAATCTCTATTTTTACACCATCACCTGGCATGCGCTGCACACCTCGATGATGCTGGCGCGCGAGCGTAACCAGCGCTTCGCGGGCTTTGAGCACTCCCGCTACGCCAGCGGAGAGTATTTCAGCCAATACCTGGAAGGCGACTGGCAGCCAAAAACAGCGCGAGTGCGTGAGCTGTTTGCCCGCGCCGGGATCGTTCTGCCGACGCACGAGATGTGGCAGCAGTTGCGAGATGACGTGATGCGTTACGGCATCTATAACCAGAACCTGCAGGCGGTGCCGCCAACCGGGTCAATCTCCTACATCAACCACGCCACGTCGAGCATTCACCCGATTGTGTCAAAAATAGAGATCCGTAAGGAAGGTAAAACCGGGCGCGTTTACTACCCTGCCCCGTTTATGACCAATGAGAACCTGCCGCTGTATCAGGACGCGTACGAGATCGGCCCGGAGAAAATCATCGATACCTACGCCGAGGCGACAAAACATGTGGATCAGGGGCTGTCGCTGACGCTCTTCTTCCCGGACACCGCCACCACGCGGGATATCAATAAAGCGCAGATCTACGCCTGGAAAAAAGGCATTAAAACGCTCTACTACATTCGCCTGCGCCAGCTTGCGCTGGAAGGCACCGAAATTGAAGGCTGCGTGTCCTGCGCGCTGTAAGGAGAAAGGATGAAACTGTCACGCGTGAGCGCCGTTAACTGGAACAAAATCCAGGACGACAAAGATCTGGAAGTGTGGAACCGGCTGACCAGCAACTTCTGGCTGCCGGAAAAAGTCCCGCTCTCCAACGATATTCCGGCCTGGCAAACGCTCAGCCACGCCGAACAGCGGCTGACGATCCGCGTCTTTACCGGTCTGACGCTGCTGGACACCATCCAGAATACCGTCGGCGCACCCGCCCTGATGCATGATGCGCTGACGCCTCACGAAGAGGCGGTGATGTCCAACATCAGCTTTATGGAGGCGGTGCACGCCCGCTCCTACAGCTCGATATTCTCCACGCTGTGCCAGACCAAAGATGTGGATGCAGCGTACCGCTGGAGTGAGGAGAGCGAGTCATTGCAGCGCAAGGCCCGCCTGGTGCTGGACTATTATCAGGCTGATGAGCCGCTGAAGAAGAAAATCGCCAGCGTGTTCCTGGAATCTTTCCTCTTCTATTCCGGCTTCTGGCTGCCAATGTACTGGTCGAGCCGCGGCAAGCTGACCAACACCGCCGATTTGATTCGCCTTATCATCCGCGATGAAGCGGTACACGGGTATTACATCGGCTATAAGTATCAGAAAGGACTTGAGAAAGTCAGCGAGACGAAGCGTGAGGAGCTCAAAGGGTTTGCGCTCGATTTGCTGATGGATCTGTACGACAACGAGCTGAGCTATACCGAGGAACTGTACGCCGGTACCGGCTGGGAGGAGGACGTGAAGGCCTTCCTCTGCTACAACGCCAACAAGGCGCTGATGAATCTGGGGTACGACGCGATGTTCCCGCCGGAGATGGCGGAGGTCAACCCGGCGATTCTGTCCGCGCTGTCGCCCAACGCCGACGAAAACCACGATTTTTTCTCGGGCTCGGGGTCGTCGTACGTGATGGGTAAAGCGGTGGAAACGGAGGACGAAGACTGGGATTTTTAATGAACGCTAACGTTCGTTAATTTAATATAAACCCAACATTTTTCTCTCGAATATTTACAAAGCGACTACACTGTCATTTCCACGTCATATTCGCCTGAATCGTCATGTTCAGGCGAAATTCCCCGATGCCGCAGCAAAAAATTGAGAAAAATTCAAACCACGCTCAGCCCTTTACTCATGGGAAATTCAGCCGTTTCGCTTACCTGAAAATTCACGTCATAAGCAAACACAGGGTTGTCTCAGATTCTGAGTATGTTAGGGTTATGCCCGTTAACAATTTACCATGGTAATCATATCGACATAAACAAATAACAGGACACTCTCTATTGCATGGCAATTAAATTAGAAGTGAAAAATCTTTATAAGGTATTTGGCGAGCATCCACAGCGCGCATTCAAATATATTGAGAAAGGCCTTTCGAAAGAGCAAATTCTGGAAAAAACCGGGCTATCGCTTGGCGTGAAAAACGCCAGTCTGGCCATTGAAGAAGGCGAGATTTTTGTCATCATGGGATTATCCGGTTCGGGTAAATCCACTATGGTTCGCCTTCTCAATCGCCTGATTGAACCCACCCGCGGACAGGTGCTGATTGACGGCGTGGATATCGCCAGAATATCCGACGCTGAGCTTCGCGAGGTGCGCAGAAAGAAGATTGCGATGGTGTTCCAGTCATTCGCGCTGATGCCGCACATGACGGTGCTGGATAATACCGCCTTTGGCATGGAATTGGCCGGTACGCCCGCTCAGGAACGTCAGGAAAAAGCCCTTGATGCGCTGCGTCAGGTCGGGCTGGAGAATTATGCCCATGCGTACCCGGATGAACTTTCCGGCGGTATGCGCCAGCGCGTGGGATTAGCCGCGCATTAGCCATTAATCCGGATATTTTATTAATGGATGAAGCCTTCTCGGCCCTCGACCCATTAATTCGCACCGAGATGCAGGATGAGCTGGTAAAATTACAGGCGAAACATCAGCGCACCATTGTTTTTATTTCTCACGATCTGGATGAAGCCATGCGAATTGGCGACCGTATTGCCATTATGCAAAATGGTGAAGTGGTGCAGGTCGGCACGCCGGATGAAATTCTCAATAATCCGGCCAATGATTATGTGCGCACCTTCTTCCGCGGCGTGGATATTAGCCAGGTCTTTAGCGCCAAAGATATTGCCCGCAGAATGCCCAACGGCATTATCCGTAAAACGCCCGGTTTTGGCCCGCGCTCGGCCCTCAAGCTGCTGCAGGACGAAGACCGTGAATACGGTTATCTGGTTGAACGCGGCAATAAATTTGTTGGCGTTGTCTCCATCGACTCTCTGAAAACCGCCCTTGGCGAAAACCAGGGAATCGATGCGGCGTTAATTGATGCTCCGCTTGCCGTGGACGCCGAAACGCCGCTCAGCGAGTTGCTCTCTCACGTCGGCCAGGCGCCATGCGCCGTGCCGGTCGTGGGTGAGGAACAACAGTACGTCGGCATCATCTCAAAACGCATGTTGCTGCAGGCTTTAGATCGCGAGGGAGCAAACAATGACCGATCAATCTAACCCGTGGGGTACCACTGAAGCCGTGGACAGCGCGGCGCAATCTGCCGATGCGTGGGGCTCCACGCCAGCTCCTGCCGATGGTGGGGGTGCGGCAGACTGGCTGAACAGCGCGCCCGCGCCTGCGCCAGAGCATTTCAATATTATGGATCCGTTCCACAAGACGCTGATCCCGCTGGACAGCTGGGTCACGGAGGGGATCGACTGGGTGGTCACTCACTTCCGCCCGCTCTTCCAGGGGATCCGCATCCCGGTGGATTACATCCTTAACGGCTTCCAGCAGCTGATGCTGGGCATGCCGGCGCCGGTGGCGATTGTGCTGTTTTCCCTGATCGCCTGGCAGTTTGGCAGCGCGGGGATGGGGATCGCCACGCTGATCTCATTGATTGCGATCGGTGCCATCGGAGCCTGGTCACAGGCGATGATCACTCTGGCGCTGGTGCTGACCGCCCTGCTCTTCTGCATTGTTATCGGCCTGCCGATGGGGATCTGGCTGGCGCGCAGTCCGAGGGCGGCGAAGATCATTCGTCCCCTGCTGGATGCGATGCAAACCACGCCAGCGTTCGTCTATCTGGTACCTATCGTCATGCTGTTCGGCATCGGCAACGTGCCGGGGGTCGTGGTGACCATTATCTTCGCCCTGCCGCCGATTATTCGTCTGACCATTCTGGGCATTAACCAGGTCCCTGCGGATCTGATCGAAGCGTCACGCTCGTTTGGTGCCAGCCCGCGTCAGATGCTGTTTAAGGTTCAGCTCCCGCTGGCGATGCCGACCATCATGGCAGGCGTTAACCAGACGCTGATGCTGGCGCTGTCGATGGTGGTCATTGCCTCGATGATTGCCGTTGGCGGTCTCGGTCAGATGGTGCTGCGCGGCATTGGCCGTCTCGACATGGGGCTGGCTACCGTTGGCGGCGTCGGGATTGTGATCCTCGCCATTATTCTTGACCGCCTGACCCAGGCCGTCGGTCGTGATTCACGCAGTCGCGGCAACCGTCGCTGGTACACCACCGGCCCCGTCGGGTTACTCACCCGCCCATTCATTAAATAAGGAACAACGATGCGACAGAGCGTACTTTTTGCCACAGCGTTTGCCACCCTTGTCTCCACCAGCGCATTCGCCGCTGACCTGCCGGGTAAAGGCATTACCGTGCAGCCGGTGCAGAGCACCATTTCGGAAGAGAGCTTCCAGACCCTGCTGGTCAGCCGCGCGCTGGAGAAGCTGGGCTACACGGTTAACACGCCGAGCGAAGTGGATTACAACGTCGGCTACACCTCGATTGCCTCCGGTGATGCCACCTTTACCGCCGTAAACTGGCAGCCGCTGCACGACGATATGTATGCCGCCGCCGGTGGCGATAAGAAATTCTACCGCGAAGGCACTTTTGTAACCGGTGCGGCCCAGGGTTATCTGATCGACAAGAAAACCGCCGACCAGTATCACATCACCAATATTGCACAGCTGAAAGATCCGCAGATCGCGAAGCTGTTCGACACCAACGGCGACGGTAAAGCCGACATGATGGGCTGCTCGCCGGGCTGGGGCTGTGAAGCGGTGATTAACCACCAGAACAAAGCATTTGATCTGGCGAAAACGGTCGAGGTGAGCCACGGCAACTATTCGGCGATGATGGCCGACACCATCGCCCGCTTCAAAGAGGGCAAACCGGTGATCTACTACACCTGGACGCCATACTGGGTAAGCGACGTGCTGAAGCCGGGTAAAGACGTGGTGTGGCTGCAGGTGCCGTTCTCCTCCCTGCCGGGCGAGCAAAAGGATATCGACACTAAACTGCCGAACGGCATGAACTACGGTTTCCCGGTGAACACCATGCACATCGTCGCCAACAAAGCCTGGGCAGAGAAAAACCCGGCGGCGGCGAAGCTGTTCTCGGTGATGAAGCTGCCGCTGGCGGACATTAACGCCCAGAACGCAATGATGCATGCGGGCAAATCCTCTGAGGCGGATGTGAAAGGTCATGTGGACGGCTGGATCAAAGCCCACCAGCAGCAGTTTGACGGCTGGGTGAAAGAGGCGCTTGCGGCGCAGAAGTAAAAATACAGACCAGCCCCCTCACCCCGGCCCTCTCCCCTGTAAAGGGGAGAGGGTTAGGGTGAGGGGCCCAAACCGCACAATCCATCACGTAACAATCCCCCACTATTCACAATCATTAGCTATTATGGTTTCCGGAAAAATAATCACTTCACTAACGATTCCTGAAACTAATGACCAAAACAACTCAAGGGCTTAGCCCCGCACTCATCCTTTTAATGTCCGTGGCAACGGGTCTGGCGGTCGCCAGTAACTACTACGCACAACCTCTTCTCGACACTATCGCCCGCGCGTTCAACCTCTCAGCCAGCTCCGCAGGCTTTATTGTTACGGCCGCGCAGCTCGGCTATGCCGCCGGGCTGCTGTTCCTGGTGCCGCTGGGCGATATATTTGAACGCCGGATGCTGATTGTCTCAATGACCCTACTGGCCGCCGGCGGGATGCTGATCACCGCCAGCAGCCAGTCGCTGACGATGATGATCGTCGGTACCGCGCTTACGGGGCTGTTCTCCGTGGTGGCACAAATTCTGGTGCCTCTCGCGGCGACCCTCGCCTCCCCGGAAAAACGCGGTAAGGTGGTGGGTACCATTATGAGCGGCCTGCTGCTGGGGATTTTGCTGGCGCGTACCGTTGCAGGGCTGCTGGCAAGTCTCGGCGGCTGGCGCACCGTTTACTGGGTAGCGAGCGTCCTGATGGTCGTTATGGCACTGGCGCTGTGGCGCGGGCTGCCGAAGGTGAAGCAGGAGAACCATCTGAACTATCCGCAGCTGCTGGCCTCCGTGTTTAGCCTGTTCACGCAGGATAAACTTCTGCGCACCCGCGCCCTGCTCGGCTGTTTCACCTTCGCTAACTTCAGCATTCTGTGGACGTCGATGGCGTTTCTGCTTGCCGCCCCGCCGTTCAATTATTCCGAAGGGGTGATTGGTCTGTTCGGTCTGGCCGGTGCCGCTGGCGCGCTGGGCGCGCGTCCCGCAGGTGGGCTGGCCGACAAGGGCAAATCTCACCTGACCACCTCCGCAGGGCTGGTTTTACTCCTGCTCTCCTGGGCGGCAATCTGGTACGGGCACGTCTCGGTGCTGGCGCTGATCGTCGGTATTCTGGTGCTCGATCTCACCGTGCAGGGCGTTCATATCACCAACCAGACCGTGATTTACCGCGTGAAGCCAGAGGCACGTAACCGCCTCACGGCCGGATACATGACCAGCTACTTTATTGGCGGCGCAGCGGGTTCGCTCATTTCCGCCTCGGCGTGGCAGCATGCCGGCTGGTCCGGCGTGTGTGGGATTGGCGCCATCGTTGCCGCACTCAACCTGGTGGTCTGGTGGCGCGGTTACCATCGCCAGGAGGCAATTCATTAAGTTTTACATTGCGTTGGGCCTCTTAGGGTGTAAAGAGGCCCCTCAGTCTGTTAATGTAAACGTAATCATTTATCCCAGAAATTTTAATGTGGGTGACATATTTACAATCGGCATGAACAGTTCAGACCCCCGTCCTCACATCCTCTCTTCAGCGGGTTTACACCCTACCCTTTCTGTGCTCACCGGGTCACGGACTTACCCGGCGCTTTCTGATGGTGACATTAATTTGGCGGATATAACCGCACAAATAATTCATTTACATTATTTGTCACCGTCGTTACTATATCGGCTGTAATTAATGAGGTTATGCCCAAATGGATAGTTCGTTTACGCCCATTGAACAAATGCTTAAATTCCGCGCCAGTCGCCATGAGGACTTCCCGTACCAGGAAATCCTGCTGACTCGCCTGTGCATGCACATGCAGGGTAAGCTACTGGAGAACCGTAATAAAATGCTGAAAGCTCAAGGGATTAACGAGACGTTGTTTATGGCGTTGATTACGCTGGAGTCTCAGGAAAACCATAGCATTCAGCCTTCCGAATTGAGCTGCGCGCTGGGCTCCTCCCGTACCAATGCGACCCGTATTGCCGATGAGCTTGAAAAGCGTGGCTGGATTGAACGCCGTGAAAGCGACAACGATCGCCGCTGCCTGCATCTGCAACTGACCGACAAAGGTCACCAGTTCCTGCGTGAGGTGCTGCCACCTCAGCACAATTGCCTGCACAAACTGTGGTCCGCCCTCAGCGCTGCCGAGCGCGACCAGCTTGAGCACATCACTCGCAAACTGCTCACCCGTCTGGACCAGATGGATGAAGACGGCGCCGTTCTTGAGGCGCTGCGCTAACGCGACGACACGCTCAACAATCCAGATTCATAAGAAAACCGACAGGCCAGCACGTCACACTGCTGGCCTTTCTGACAACAGGTCGGCTCAGCCGATGTGAAAATAAGAAGATCGTGGAGAACAACAATGAGCGCAAATGCGGAGAGCACTACCCCGCAGCAACCGGTCAATAAGAAAGGCAAACGTAAGAGCGCCCTTCTTCTGTTGACCTTGCTCTTTATCATTATTGCCGTGGCATATGGGATCTATTGGTTTTTAGTACTGCGTCATGCTGAGGAAACAGACGACGCCTACGTGGCAGGGAACCAGGTACAAATTATGGCGCAGGTGTCGGGCAGCGTGACGAAAGTCTGGGCTGACAATACCGACTTTGTGCAAAAAGGCGATGTGTTGGTGACCCTCGATCCGACCGACGCCCAGCAGGCATTTGAGAAAGCGAAGACCGCGCTGGCCTCCAGCGTCCGTCAGACCCGCCAGCTGATGATCAACAGCAAACAGCTGCAGGCCAACATCGACGTGCAGAAAACCGCACTCGCCCAGGCGCAGAGCGACCTGAACCGCCGCGTACCGCTCGGCAGCGCCAACCTGATTGGCCGTGAAGAGCTGCAGCACGCGCGTGACGCCGTTGCCAGCGCTCAGGCACAGCTGGATGTCGCCATTCAACAGTACAACGCCAACCAGGCGATGGTGCTGGGCACCAGCCTCGAAAATCAGCCAGCTGTACAGCAGGCCGCGACTGAAGTCCGCAACGCATGGCTTGCCCTGCAGCGTACCAAAATCGTCAGCCCGATGACCGGCTATGTCTCCCGCCGTTCCGTCCAGCCAGGGGCGCAGATTAGCCCTACCACCCCGCTGATGGCAGTCGTGCCGGCGGACAATCTGTGGGTTGATGCCAACTTTAAAGAGACGCAGCTCGCCCATATGCGTATCGGCCAGACCGCGACGGTTGTCAGCGACATCTATGGCGATGACGTGAAATACACCGGGAAAGTGGTTGGTCTGGATATGGGGACCGGCAGCGCCTTCTCCCTGCTGCCCGCGCAGAACGCCACCGGTAACTGGATCAAAGTGGTTCAGCGTCTTCCTGTGCGTATCGAACTGGATGCCAAACAGCTGGCGGATCACCCGCTGCGTATCGGCCTCTCCACGCTTGTGACGGTCGACACCGCCAACCGCGACGGTCAGATCCTGGCAAGCCAGGTGCGTAGCAGCCCGGCGTATGAGAGTAACGCCCGTGAAATTAGCCTCGATCCGGTCAACAAGCTGATCGATGACATCGTGAAGGCAAACGCCGGTTAATCCGAAGGTGAGCGTTATGCAACAGCAAAAGCCGCAAAAACCGCTGGAGGGCGCGCAGCTGGTCATTATGACCATTGCGCTGTCGCTGGCGACATTCATGCAGGTGCTGGACTCCACCATCGCAAACGTGGCCATCCCGACCATCGCCGGTAACCTTGGCTCGTCCCTGAGCCAGGGGACCTGGGTCATCACCTCGTTTGGGGTGGCAAACGCCATCTCCATTCCGATTACCGGCTGGCTGGCGAAGCGCGTCGGGGAAGTGAAGCTGTTCCTCTGGTCCACGGTGGCGTTTGTGCTGGCCTCCTGGGCCTGCGGCATGTCCAGCAGCCTGACGATGCTGATTTTCTTCCGCGTCATTCAGGGGATAGTCGCGGGGCCGCTGATCCCGCTCTCCAGAGTTTGCTGTTGAGCAACTACCCTCCCGCAAAACGCTCCGTCGCGCTGGCGCTGTGGTCGATGACCGTTATCGTCGCGCCTATCTGCGGACCGATTCTGGGTGGCTACATCAGCGATAACTACCACTGGGCTGGATCTTCTTTATCAACGTCCCGATTGGTGCCGTCGTGGTGCTGATGACGCTGCAATCCCTGCGCGGCCGTGAAACGCGTACCGAGCAGCGGAGTATCGACAGCATCGGTCTGGCGCTGCTGATCCTCGGCATCGGCAGTCTGCAGATCATGCTCGACCGTGGTAAAGAGCTCGACTGGTTCAACTCGCAGGAAATTATCATCCTGACCATTGTCGCGGTGGTGTCGCTGAGCTTCCTGATTGTCTGGGAGCTGACGGACGAAAACCCGATAGTCGATCTCTCGCTCTTTAAGTCGCGAAACTTCACCATCGGCTGTCTGTGTATCAGCCTCGCCTATATGCTCTACTTCGGCGCGATTGTTCTGCTGCCGCAGCTGTTGCAGGAGGTGTATGGCTATACCGCAACCTGGGCGGGTCTGGCGTCCGCACCGGTCGGGGTGATCCCGGTCCTGCTGTCACCGATTATTGGCCGCTTTGCCCACAAGCTCGACATGCGTCGGCTGGTGACCTTCAGCTTCATTATGTATGCGGTGTGCTTCTACTGGCGTGCGTATACCTTTGAGCCGGGAATGGACTTTGGCGCCTCTGCGTGGCCGCAGTTTATTCAGGGCTTCGCGGTTGCGTGCTTCTTTATGCCGCTGACCACCATCACGCTCTCTGGCCTGCCGCCTGAGCGTCTGGCGGCCGCGTCGAGCCTGTCGAACTTCACCCGTACGCTGGCGGGCTCCATCGGGACGTCGATCACCACCACGCTGTGGACAAACCGTGAATCGATGCACCACGCGCAGCTGACCGAAGCGGTGAATCCCTACAACCCGAATGCGCAGCAGATGTATAGCCAGCTTCAGGGAATGGGCATGACGGAGCAGCAGGCGTCCGGCTGGATTGCCCAGCAGATCACCAACCAGGGGCTGATTATCTCGGCTAACGAGATTTTCTGGATTTCGGCAGGGATCTTTATCGTCCTGCTGGGGCTGGTGTGGTTTGCCAGACCGCCGTTTGGTGCCGGTGGCGGGGGTGGCGGCGCGCATTAGTTCTCTGCGCGGGTTGCCGGGTAAGGCGTAGCCGCCACCCGGCAACCATCACCTCCCTGTCCAAAACGCGACAGCAATTGTCAGTTCCGATAAAGCAGCGCGCCTGAAATCCCTTCACGATAGTGAAAAGACAACAGGAGCGCATCATGCTGAACACCCCCGCCGACAAGTACCAGCCTTATCCCGCTATTTCGCTTCCCGACCGCCGCTGGCCGGAGCAACGCATTACCCGCGCGCCGCGCTGGCTCTCCACCGACTTACGCGACGGCAACCAGGCCCTTGCCGAGCCGATGGACAGCGCGCGCAAGCTGCAGTTCTGGGATCTGCTGCTGAGCTGCGGGTTTAAAGAGATCGAGGTCGCTTTCCCCTCCGCCTCGCAGACGGATTTCAACTTTGTCCGCCAGCTGATTGAAGAGAACCGCATTCCGGATGACGTCACGATTCAGGTGCTTACTCAGGCGCGGGAAGATCTCATCCATCGTACTTTTGAATCCCTGCGCGGCGCGAAGCAGGCCACCGTCCATCTGTATAACGCCACCGCTCCGCTGTTCCGCCGCCTGGTATTCGGCATGGAGAAAGGGCAAATCGTTGAGCTGGCGACGCGCGCCACGCGTCTCATCCGTAAGCTGTGCGAGGAAAATCCCGACACCCGCTGGCAGTACGAATACTCTCCGGAGACCTTCTGCTTTACCGAGCCGGAATTTGCGCTGGAGATTTGTGAAGCCGTGGCGGAGATCTGGCAGCCGTGTGACGAACGCCCGATGGTGATCAACTTACCCGCGACCGTCGAAGTGAGCACGCCGAACGTCTATGCCGACCAGATCGAGTATTTCTGTCGCCACTTTAGCCGCCGCCGCGATGTCTGCATCAGCGTGCATCCGCATAACGACCGCGGCACCGGCGTCGCCAGCGCCGAGCTGGCCGTGATGGCGGGCGCTGACCGCGTGGAGGGCTGCCTGTTCGGGAACGGGGAACGTACAGGCAACGTCTGCCTGGTGACGCTGGCGATGAACCTTTACAGCCAGGGTATTAGCCCGAATCTGGACTTTAGCGATATGAACCGGGTGGTGGAAGTGGTGGAAACCTGCAACCAGCTGCCGGTGCATCCGCGCCATCCGTGGGCCGGACGGCTGGCCTATACCGCCTTCTCCGGCTCGCACCAGGACGCCATCAAAAAAGGCTTTGATGCCCGCAGGCCAGGCGACCGCTGGGAGATGCCCTACCTGCCCGTGGACCCGCAGGATATCGGCTGCACCTACGAAGCGGTGATCCGCGTGAACAGCCAGTCAGGGAAAAGCGGCAGCGCGTGGCTTATCGAGCAGAATCATGGTCTGAAATTACCCCGCGCCCTGCAACAGGATTTCAGCCAGCATGTACAGCAGGAAACCGACCGTCACGGAAAAGAGATGACGCAAAACGCGCTGTGGCAGCTGTTCCGCACCCGCTACGGCCTGGTGGCAACGCCGCCGTTAGCGCTGCAATCCTATCGCAGCGATGGCCAGCAGGACGGTCAGCTGCGTTTGACGGCAAGCATCTGTACGCAGGGGGGAACGCGCCAGCTCGAAGGTCAGGGTAACGGCCTGCTGTCCGCCGCCGCTCAGGGGTTAAGCCGCTGGGTCAACGCGCCGTTCGTGATTAAGGACTATCACGAACATTCGTTAGGCGAACGCAGCGACAGCCGTTCGGTGGCGTACATTCGCTGCCTGTTTCAGGACGGCAGCAGCCGCTGGGGCGTGGGAATTGACAGCGACGTCTCGCGCGCCTCGCTTCAGGCACTTTTTAATGCGGTTAGCTGTCTTTGAAGTAGTCGCTGGGTGAAATGCCCATCACCCGGCGGAACATGGCCGTAAAGGCGCTGTGACTGCCGTACCCCAGCTCCAGCGCCACCCGAAGCACCGGCTGGCCCTGCGCCAGCCGTACCAGCGCCTCCAGCAGGCGCGCCCGTCTCAGCCACTCACCGTAGCTTAATCCCGTCTGCTGCTGAAAATGGCGGTTCATTGTGCGCTCGCTCATGCCTAGCAGGCCCGCGGCTTGTGCACTGCTCCAGCTCTCCCCGGCGGTCTGGCGGATCTGCTGGCAAAGACGGCGTAGCGGTTCACTTTCCGGCTCCGGGAGATGAAACGGCAGTACCGGCATAAGGCGGATTTCATCCAGAATCAGCTCATACACGCGTTCGTCTCGGCTCCCCGGTGCGTAAGACTCGGGAAGCGAGAGCGCAGCGAGGATCAGTTCCCGCAGCAGCGGGGAGATCTGCACGATCTGGCAGGTGGCCGGGAGATCGGCCCGCGCCAGCGGATCGATAAACAGCGTGCGCGCCGCCACATCGCCGGTAATACGCAGCGAGTGACGGGTACCCGCCGGTAGCCAGACGCCGCGGCCCGGAGGGACAACCCAGCAGCCGGATGCGGTATCTACCCGTACCACGCCGCTCAGGGTATGCAGCAGTTGGGCGCAGTCATGCTCATGCCACGGCTCGCTGTCACCATGAACGTAATCATGGGCAAACGGCACAAGGGGACGATGGGTAAAGGAGAAGGTTAAGGTTGTGGTCATGCGATTAAACCACCCTCACCCTACCCTCTCCCGATGGGAGAGGGAAAAGGTGCACTAGATGTGCAATTCCTGCAGTTTTTCTTTTGGCAGGGCCAGCTCTTCGTTGCTGTTTACGCGAACATCACGTTCGATGATGTGACGCGCGATGTCCTGCGCTTCTTCCAGAGAGTGCATCTGGTAAGTCCCACACTGGTAAACGTTCAGCTCAGGGATCTGGCTCTGCTCTTTTACCTTCAGCACGTCCTGCATGGCCGCTTTCCAGGCATCTGCCACACGTTTCTCTTCAGGCTGGCCAATCAGGCTCATGTAGAAGCCGGTACGGCAACCCATCGGAGAGATATCGATGATCTCAACGCCGTTGCCGTTCAGGTGGTCACGCATGAAGCCAGCGAACAGGTGTTCCAGCGTATGAATGCCTTTCTCCGGCATCACTTCTTTGTTTGGCACGCAGAAACGCAGATCGAAGACGGTGATCGTGTCGCCGTGCGGGGTGTGCATGGTCTTCGCCACGCGGACTGCAGGTGCTTCCATACGGGTATGGTCGACAGTAAAGCTATCTAATAACGGCATACGTCACCTCCGGTAGTGATTTTTTTTAAAATAAACTGAACTCTTCTACAGAATGCGCGTCTGAGTATATGAAAGACGCGCATTTGTTATCATCATCCCTGAATTCAGAGATGTATATTTTGGCCACAGCGATGTGGCCTTTTTCTTTTCTGCTTAAGCCTGCTTCGCCAGAAACGCCTCAAACGACTCCGTATCCGCCGCTTCAACCTCTTTCTGACGCACCACGGACGCATCGCGTTCCGCAACGAAATCCGCTTCGCTCAGGACTTCTAATGGCTCTTGCAACAGCATCTCACGGTATTCCGCCGCAAGCGAACGCCCGGTACCGCCAATGCCCTGATCAATCATAGAACGCAGAATGCGTGCTGAGAACGTCAGCTCCGGGTTATCAAAGCATTCCACCAGCTGGTCGCAAATCTGTTGATACGCGTCGCCGCCCTCCATGCTGTCCATCGTCCGGGCAACACGCTTCAGGTCACGGAACAGATCTTTACCGACCTTAGTCAGCGGGAACTGCGCGGTTTCACAGCCGATACCCAGCGTCAGACCCGGTTTACGCCCTTCCAGAATCACGCGGTTCCAGTTTGTACGGGTACAGAGCAGTTCGTCTGAACTCATTTCCGGCGCATCCGCCAGCACGCACCAGACCATAAACAGGTCCAGGAAGCGAACCTGCTGTTCATCAACACCAATCGGTGAGAACGGGTTGATATCCAGCGAGCGCACTTCAATATATTCAATCCCACCGCGCTGCAGCGCATCCGACGGGGTTTCACCGCTGCGCGTCACGCGCTTAGGACGAATTGGCGCATACAGCTCGTTTTCAATCTGCAGGACGTTGCTGTTGATCTGCAGGCGCTTACCGTCTTTTTCGAGGCCGATTTTCTCGTACTCTTCCGACGGGGTTTTGATCGCCCGCTTCAATCCTGCCACATATTCGTGCAATTCGTTAAACGTAATACCGAGATTGCTTTGCGATTTATTGGTATAACCCAGATCGCTCAGGCGCAGAGAAGTGGCATACGGGAGATAGTACATTCCACACTCGGTCTTCTCGAACGGCAGCGTCGTCGGTTTCCCCTGCAGGAACGATGAGCAGATGGCTGGCGACGCCCCGAACAGATAAGGAATAACCCAGCCGAAGCGGTAATAGTTGCGGATCAGGCGGAAATAGCCCGCAGAGATCGCGTCCTTATCCGTTTCACCGCATTTCGCCTGCCAGAAAGCCATTGGCAGCGAGAAATTGTAGTGCACGCCCGAAATTGTCTGCATCAACGCGCCGTAGCGGTTTTTGAGCCCTTCACGGTAGAGCGTTTTCAGCCGGCCGATATTCGATGTGCCGTACTGTGCCAGCTCAATCTCCTGGCCCTGCTCGATATAACACGGCATGCTGAGAGGCCACATACGCTCGTCGCCCAGACTGCGCGCCGTGTAGCGATGGATATCGCGCATGATCGTCAGCATATGATCAATATCGCCTTCTACCGGGGTGATAAACTCCAGTAGTGCTTCAGCGAAATCGGTTGTGATCCATTTATGTGTCAGCGCCGAGCCTAACGCCTTCGGGTGACCCGTCGTCGCTAAACTACCGTCCGCGTTAACGCGCAGCGTTTCACGCTCAAGACCACGCTGAATACCCTTCAATGCCTGAGGGTGGTTTTCCAGCCAGGCCAGCGCCTGAGATACGTCCGGGATCAAATTGACCTCCCGCCTGTCAAAGTAATGTTACTCAGCATAATTGTAATGGTTGACGATTGAAGGTCGCGTATTCATTCCACCAATTAGTGCCACCACGTCATACCCTGCAGCGTTGCCCATGCCACAAGGACATAACGCACCGCTTTGCCAAGGCACAAAAAAAAGAGCACTGGTCCCCAGGAGATGCGCATCCATCCCGCCAGCAGACACAGTAAATCGCCTATTACAGGCATCCAGCTTAATAACAGCGTGGCAGCGCCATAGCGTTTTAGCCAGCCGACTGCCTTTTCCTGCCAGCGCGATGTCTCACGCAGCGGAAAGAAACGCCCAAGAATAACGTTAGTCAGCCCTCCAAGGCTATTACCCATTGTTGCTATTAACACCAGCAGCCAGGGCTGACTCACGCCGGACAACAGCATCGCCACCAGCACCACTTCCGAATTGCCCGGTAACAGCGTGGCGCTTAAGAAACTGCTGGCGAATAATGAGGCAAGTGACAGTGCGTCACTCACAGTAAGCGCACATCCACCGCGGCCATGCCGGCATCACGCGCGGCCTGAATACCGAAATCGGCATCTTCAAACACGACGCATTTTGCCGCCGGGACGCCCATTAATTCTGCGCAAAGCAGGAAGGTGTCCGGTGCGGGCTTGTGGTGTTTAACCTGATCGGCGGCGACCACGGCAGAAAAATAGTGGCGCAGGCCAAGATGATTGAGTAAGGCTTCTGCAATCGCGCTTTCGCTGCCCGTGCCGACCGACATTGGGCGACGTCCGTGCCACGCTTTTACCACGTCAACCAGCGGCAACGGGCGGACAGTATCTAAAAGCATGGCTTTTACCGCATCGGTTTTTTCGCGCGCGAGCAGGTGCGGGTCGAGATCGGCCTGATTCAGTTCAATCACGGCCTGCGCAATACGCCAGGTGGGCGATCCGTTAAGGGCAATCATCGCCTGAAGATCGAAACGCATGCCGTAGCGGCCCAGGACGTCAGTCCAGGCTTGACGATGCGTAGGTTCGGTATCCAGGAGAGTGCCATCCATATCGAAGATCAAACCGTCATACTGTGCGTACATCGTGCTCTCGCTAAACGATTAACAAAGCATTACTTTATCGTAAAAGGTGTTTTTTGTCGCTGACTGAGAGTGTGATTGCTGACGGAACGTCGAAGGAATAAACAAAGAAGGAGAAGATGGTGCATCCGGGAGGATTCGAACCTCCGACCGCTCGGTTCGTAGCCGAGTACTCTATCCAGCTGAGCTACGGATGCATCGGGAAATGCTTTTAGAAACAGTAAATGGTGCATCCGGGAGGATTACTCGGCTGCGCCTCGCCCTTCGGGCCGTTGCTAAAGCAACGTTATCCTCCCTGGTGCTTGCGATTAACTCGCAGACCTTGAAACAACAGCGTGGCTATTATCTCGGAGAATATGGTGCATCCGGGAGGATTCGAACCTCCGACCGCTCGGTTCGTAGCCGAGTACTCTATCCAGCTGAGCTACGGATGCATCAGGGTACTGCTTTCAGAAATAGTAAATGGTGCATCCGGGAGGATTCGAACCTCCGACCGCTCGGTTCGTAGCCGAGTACTCTATCCAGCTGAGCTACGGATGCATCGGGATTTACTACTGTACTGCTCGATATTCATATCACTTCTAAAGCAATATGAAGTAATAGATGGTGCATCCGGGAGGATTCGAACCTCCGACCGCTCGGTTCGTAGCCGAGTACTCTATCCAGCTGAGCTACGGATGCAAAATGGCGGTGAGGCGGGGATTCGAACCCCGGATGCAGCTTTTGACCGCATACTCCCTTAGCAGGGGAGCGCCTTCAGCCTCTCGGCCACCTCACCACACAACGCCTCTTTCGAGTGCTTCGAGTGACTCGTTAAGAGCTTCTCGTCGCTGCGTGGCGCATATATTACTTTCTGGGACTTATAAGTCAAACAATTTTCCAAAAGCTTTTATCGTTTGCACAAATCACACGCAATTCGCATGTAAAAGCCGCAAAGAGGGTGTTTTATAAGCGGATTTTGCAGGCATCTTCACATAAAACTGTGGCAGAAAAGGCAGTGCAGAGACGAGTAAAGGGTAACGGAGTGGTTAAAAAGAGAGCGATTGAAATTAAACGGTAACTTTGAGCAGGAAAAATGACAGGAGGGTTGCGTCTCGCCCGACAGCGAGACGCGACAATATCAGTAACTGGACTGCTGGGATTTTTCAGCCTGGATACGCTGGTAGATCTCTTCACGGTGGACAGATACTTCTTTAGGAGCGTTAACACCAATACGTACCTGGTTACCCTTTACCCCTAAAACTGTCACGGTGACCTCATCCCCAATCATGAGGGTCTCACCAACTCGACGAGTCAGAATCAGCATTCTTTGCTCCTTGAAAGATTAAAAGAGTCGGGTCTCTTGTATCCCGGCATTATCCATCATATAACGCCAAAAAGTAAGCGATGACAAACACGTAAAGTGTAAGCAGTCACGGCATCACATTCTGTTAAACGTAAGTTTAGCCGATATACACAAACTCAACCTGACTTTATCGTTATCGATAGCACAGTGAACAAGACGCCATAACGTTACCGCTATGGCGTCTGCTTGTGCTTTGTAGTTATTACAGTTTCGCGCTTACCCAGCTTTCAACGCTGGCCAAAGCTTGCGGAAGTGCCGCCGCATCCGTACCACCGGCTTGCGCCATGTCCGGACGACCGCCACCTTTGCCGCCCACCTGCTGAGCGACCATACCAATCAGCTCCCCTGCTTTTACGCGGTCGGTCACATCCTTAGAGACGCCCGCAATCAGAGAAACCTTACCTTCTGCCACTGTCGCCAGCACGATAACGGTGGAACCAAGCTGGTTCTTGAGATCGTCGACCATAGTACGCAGCATCTTAGGCTCAACCCCCGCCAGATCGCTGACCAGCAGTTTAACGCCCTTAATGTCTACAGCCTTGCTGGAGAGGTTTGCACTCTCCTGCGCCGCAGCCTGCTCTTTCAGCTGCTGCAGCTCTTTTTCCAGCTGACGCGTGCGATCCAGTGCAACGCGCACTTTCTCGCCCAGGTTCTGGCTATCGCCTTTCAGCAGCTGCGCGATGTCGTGCAGCTGATCGCTCTGCGCATGCAGGCTGGCAATTGCCCCTTCACCGGTCACCGCTTCAATACGACGCACACCTGCCGCCGTCCCCGACTCGGAAACAATGCGGAACAGGCCAATGTCACCGGTGCGGGAGGCGTGAGTACCACCGCACAGCTCGGTAGAGAAGTCGCCCATGCTCAACACGCGAACACGGTCGTCATATTTCTCACCAAACAGCGCCATCGCGCCTTTTTTCTTCGCCGCCTCGAGATCCATGATATGGGTTTCGATAGGCAGGTTACGACGGATCTGCGCGTTCACCAGATCTTCCACCGCACGGATTTCAGACGGTTTCATCGCTTCAAAATGCGAGAAGTCGAAACGCAGCACTTTGTCGTTAACCAGAGAACCTTTTTGTGCAACGTGGGTACCCAGCACCTCGCGCAGTGCAGCGTGCATCAGGTGGGTGGCAGAGTGGTTGAGACGAATGCGCGCGCGGCGAGCTTCATCAACGTTAGCCTGGACGCCCTCGCCCACTTTCAGAGAACCGGAAACCAGTTTGCCCTGGTGACCAATCGCCTGACCGTATTTCTGGGTGTCGCTCACGCTGAAGCTGAAACCGTTGCCTTTCAGTTCGCCTTTATCGCCAACCTGACCGCCGGATTCCGCATAGAACGGGGTTTTGTCCAGAATGACAACCGCATCCTGACCTGCGCTGATGCTGTCTACGGCTTTGCCGTCAACAAACAGGGCGGTCACTTTACCGGTCAGTTCCAGCGCGTCGTAACCTTTGAATTCAGACGCGCTATCAACGCGGATCATTGCGTTGTAGTCTGCACCGAAACCGCTGGACTCACGCGCGCGACGACGCTGCTCTTCCATCGCCGCTTCGAAGCCCGCTTCGTCAACTTTGATGTTGCGCTCGCGGCAAACATCTGCCGTCAGGTCAACCGGGAAGCCATAGGTGTCGTACAGACGGAAAGCGGTTTCGCCATCCAGCGTGTCGCCTTTCAGTTTCGCCAGCTCGTCGTCCAGCAGCGCCAGACCGCGCTCCAGTGTACGCGCAAACTGCTCTTCTTCGGTTTTCAGAACCTGCTCTACCTGTGCCTGCTGGCGTTTCAGCTCATCACCGGCAGCACCCATCACGCCAATCAGTGGCCCAACGAGTTTATAGAAGAAGGTGTCCTTCGCGCCCAGCATGTTGCCGTGACGGATGGCGCGACGAATGATACGACGCAGCACGTAGCCACGGTTTTCATTCGACGGGATAACACCGTCGGCGATCAGGAACGCACAGGAACGGATATGGTCGGCGATAACGCGCAGCGATTTGTTGTTCAGATCGGTCGCGCCGGTGACGTCCGCAACGGCTTTGATCAGAGTGCTGAACAGGTCAATCTCGTAGTTGGAGTTAACGTGCTGCAGAACCGCGGCAATACGCTCCAGGCCCATACCGGTATCAACGGAAGGCTTCGGCAGCGGCTCCATGGTACCGTCGGCCTGACGGTTGAACTGCATGAAGACGATGTTCCAGATCTCAATGTAGCGATCGCCGTCTTCTTCCGGGCTGCCAGGAGGCCCGCCCCAAATGTGGTCGCCGTGATCGTAGAAGATCTCGGTGCACGGACCGCAAGGACCGGTATCACCCATCTGCCAGAAGTTGTCCGACGCGTATGGCGCGCCTTTGTTATCACCAATGCGAATAATACGCTCGCGCGGGATCCCGACTTCTTTTTCCCAGATTTCGTAGGCTTCGTCATCGGTTTCATAGACGGTAACCCACAGACGCTCTTTCGGCAGGTTGAACCAGTTTTCACCGGTCAGCAGTTCCCACGCGTATTGAATGGCATCGTGTTTGAAGTAGTCGCCGAAGCTGAAGTTACCCAGCATTTCGAAGAACGTGTGGTGACGCGCGGTGTAACCGACGTTTTCCAGGTCGTTGTGTTTACCGCCCGCACGCACGCAACGCTGTGAGGTTGTGGCGCGGGAATAATTACGCTTGTCGAGACCAAGGAACACATCCTTGAACTGGTTCATCCCGGCGTTGGTAAACAGCAGAGTCGGATCGTTGTTCGGTACCAGGGAGCTGCTGGCAACAACCTGGTGTCCCTTACTATGGAAAAAATCGAGAAACGCCTGACGGATCTCAGCGGTGCTCTTGCTCATAATTATCCTGAAATCAAGCTAACGAAATGTCGTAGCAGGTCTGTATCGGTAAACCCCTGGACAGGCCAGCTACTGGAAAAAGTGGGAATAAGATAAGTTTTCTTTAGTGGGAAGTAAAATCCCGCATGCGTTCAATCGGCAAAATTACGCCAGATATCCTGAATATCTTCCATCAGGAAGCCGCGGTAGAGCAAAAAGCGCTGGATTTTAACTTTTTCTGAAAATCCGTGCGGCAGGGGTTCACCGTACTTGCGGATCGCCTGCTCTTTTGCCAGCGCACACCAGTCGGTGTCGCATTCACGCATCGCTTTTTCAATGGACTCACGGGAAACGCCTTTCTGGTTTAGCTCCTGGCGAATGCGCGCCGGTCCATATCCTTTGCGGCCTCGGCTGGCGAGAAACCGGGAAGCGAAACGATCATCATCCAGATAATGGTGCTCGTAACACCAGGCAATCACCCGATCATAATCTTCCGCGGTGGCATCAATCTCTTCCGGCCCGTTTTTACCCATCACCGGCGCCGACAGTTTTCGGCGCAGCTCCTGTTCACTGTGGTCACGGACAGCAAGAATGCGTACCGCACGGTCCAGTAAGCGTGTATATGCGGGTCGGCGGGTCGTCGGTTCACTCATAAAAAACCTGCTGATTCAGAAATGCAAAAAGGGCCGCATCAGCAGCCCTTCATTGTTAAACGAAAAAATTAAAAGTCTTCGTTGGTTTCTTCAGCATCCGCGCTATCTACCGCGAAGTCTGGAGTAGCATCCTGATTATTCAGCAGAAGCTCACGCACTTTCTTCTCAATCTCTTTCGCCGCAGCCGGGTTCTCTTTCAGCCAGGCGATCGCATTCGCTTTACCCTGACCAATTTTGTCACCGTTGTAGCTGTACCAGGCACCCGCTTTTTCGATCAGCTTCTCTTTCACACCCAAGTCAACCAGCTCGCCGAAGAAGTTAATCCCTTCGCCGTAGAGGATCTGGAATTCAGCCTGTTTGAACGGCGCTGCAATTTTGTTCTTCACAACCTTCACGCGGGTTTCGCTCCCGACCACGTTCTCGCCCTCTTTCACCGCACCGATACGGCGGATATCCAGACGGACAGAGGCGTAGAATTTCAGGGCGTTACCACCGGTGGTGGTTTCCGGGTTACCGAACATCACACCAATTTTCATACGGATCTGGTTGATGAAGATCAGCAGCGTATTGGACTGCTTCAGGTTACCGGCCAGCTTACGCATCGCCTGGCTCATCATACGTGCCGCGAGGCCCATATGAGAGTCGCCGATTTCGCCTTCGATTTCCGCTTTTGGCGTCAGTGCTGCCACGGAGTCGACCACGATAACGTCAACCGCACCGGAGCGCGCCAGCGCGTCACAAATTTCCAGCGCCTGTTCACCGGTGTCCGGCTGAGAACAGAGCAGGTTGTCGATATCCACGCCCAGCTTACGTGCATAAACCGGATCCAGCGCGTGCTCGGCATCGATGAACGCACAGGTTTTACCTTCGCGCTGAGCGGCGGCAATGACCTGCAGCGTCAGGGTGGTTTTACCGGAGGATTCTGGCCCGTAGATTTCTACGATACGGCCCATTGGCAGGCCGCCCGCGCCCAGCGCGATATCCAGAGAAAGCGAACCGGTGGAGATCGTTTCCACATCCATGGTACGGTCTTCACCCAGGCGCATGATGGAGCCTTTACCGAATTGCTTTTCGATCTGGCCCAGTGCTGCCGCCAACGCTTTCTGTTTGTTTTCGTCGATAGCCATTATTACTCCTGTCATGCCGGGAGAAGCGACTGTGCTTCACCGTGGATTTCTGTTCTGTTGGTGCAATTATACTGTATGGTCATACAGTATCAAGTATTTTGTAGAAATTGTTGCCAGAGCGTTTTTAACGCATAAACGGTGGCCTGACGACGCACGCTTTCGCGATCGCCGCTAAAGCACTCCCGGCGGGTGATCCCTTCGCCTTTGCTGCTGGCAAACCCAAACCAAACGGTGCCGACAGGCTTCACGTCACTGCCGCCGTCCGGACCCGCGATGCCGCTAATGGAGATTGCGTAATCGGCCCGTGCTTCTTTGAGCGCGCCAATGGCCATCTCGATCACCACTGGTTCGCTGACCGCGCCATGCTGTTCAAGGGTGGATTCCCGCACGCCAATCATCTGTGCTTTTGCTTCGTTACTGTAGGTCACAAAGCCACGTTCAAACCAGGCGGAACTGCCGGCAATATCGGTAATCGCTTTGGCAACCCAGCCGCCCGTACAGGACTCAGCGGTGGTGACGGTCGCCCCACGTTGCTTAAGCGCCAGGCCCACTATCTCGCTCAGCTGCATCAATTCATGGTCAGTCATTCTCGCTCCAGGCATCAGAAAAACGTGCTGCACAAGATAGCACTTTCTCGTCAGATATGGGGATGCACTTCCGGTTTTACGAGGGGGCTTCAGAAAATAGCCGGTGCGGGCGCACCGGCAAGCGAAAGATTATTTCATGCTGTTGGCGAGGATATTCACATTGTGGCGAAACGCCTTAACGTAGGTATCCGCCACGCCGCCTTTGGAGGACAGCGCTTCCGGGTAAAGTTCGCCCCCCGGCTGTGCCCCTGTCGCCGATGCAATCTGCTTCACCAGCCGCGGGTCAAGCTGGTTTTCCATAAACCAGGTCTTAACCCCGTCGGCTTTGATCTGGTTGATAATTTCCGCAACCTGCGCCGCGCTCGCTTCACTCTCAGAAGAGAGCCCCTGCGGTGCCATAAACGTCACGCCGTAGGCGCGGCCAAAATAGCCAAAAGCGTCGTGGCTGGTCAGCACCTTACGCTTCGCCTGTGGGATCTGGCTGAACTGCGCTTTGGCCCAGCTGTCCAGCTGGTTAAGCTGCGCGATATACCTTTTTCCGGACGCTTCCAGCGCGGCTTTGTCTTGCGGATCGGCGTTTACCAGCCCGTTCAGAATATTTTGCGCATACAGTGCGCCATTCGCCGCGCTGTTCCACGCATGCGGATCGGTCACGGTTTTGCCCTCTTCTTCCAGGGTGTGTGTTTTGACACCTGCTGACGCCACCACCAGTTGGCCCTTAAATCCGGAGGCCTTCACCAGACGGTCAATCCAGCCCTCCAGACCCAGACCGTTCACCACCACCACATCCGCCTTGCTCAGCGCCGCGCTGTCTTTCGGTGAGGGTTCGAAGGTATGCGGATCGCCGTCCGGCCCAACCAGCGTGGTCACATTCACCCGATCGCCGCCCACCTCCTGCGTGATATCCCCCAGTATCGAAAGGCTGGCGACTACATTCAGGGTTTTCGCCATCACCCCCTGCGACATCATCCCCAGCGCGAGCGCCACCATTAGTCCTGTACGTTTCATCATTTCCCCTTGCGTTAAAAAAGCGTACGCAGGCTGCCCGCGAGCCTGCTTCGCGTACCAAATAAGACAGAAACCAGGAACAGTGCGCTGGCCGTCAGCACGATGGACGGCCCGGCGGGCAGACTCACCGCCCAGGAGAGGCTTAGCCCCAGCCACGCGCAAAAAATGCCGCTAATGCCCGCCATCAGGAGTAGCCCTGGCAACGTGCGCACCCAGCAGCGCGCCGCCACCGCCGGCAGCATCATCAGCCCGACAGCCATCAGCGTGCCAAGCACCTGAAATCCGGCCACCAGGTTAAGCACCAGCAGTGCCAGAAACAGTCCGTGCAGCAGGCCTGGCAGCCAGCGGGCGTTCACCTGCAGCCAGGCGGTATCAAACGCCTCGGACACCAGCCCGCGATAGAAAACCGCCAGCGCCAGCAGCGTGAACATGCAAACGCCTGCCACAAACAGCGCAGCGTCGTTATCCACCGCCAGAATGGAGCCAAACAGCAGGTGCAGCAGATCGACATTCGAGCCTCGCAGCGATACCAACGTCACGCCCAGTGCCAGCGAGCCAAGATAGAACCCGGCAAAGCTGGCATCCTCTTTAAGCGGCGTACGACGGCTGACCAGCCCGGCCACCAGCGCGACGGCAATCCCGGCAATAAATCCGCCGATACTCATTGCCAGCAGTGACATGCCGTTCAGCAGATAGCCCACGGCAACGCCGGGCAATATGGCGTGTGAAAGGGCATCGCCCATCAGGCTCATCCGGCGCAGCTGCAGAAACACGCCGAGCGCGGTGGTACTGACAGAAAGCGCCAGACAAACCACCAGCGCGCGACGCATAAAGCCGTACTCGATAAACGGCTGAAAAAAAAGATGCCAGATCATGCCACCCTCACCCGCTCGGTCTTCCATTGGGGAATGTCAGCGTCCAGCCTTAACGTCTGCGGGAAGTGGCGCGACACGCGCTCGCTGTCGTGCAGTACCGCAAGCAGCGTTTGACCCTGCATATACATCTCCAGCATCAGATCCATCAGTACATTGCAGGTGGCTTCATCGACCCCGGTAAAGGGCTCATCGAGCATCACCAGCGGTGCCTGCTGTACCAGGATGCGGGCAAACAGCATGCGCTGAAACTGACCGCCGGAGAGCTCATCGATAGTGGATAACGCCATGGATTCGAGCCCCACGCGTTCCAGCGCGCGGGCAATACGCAAGCGTTTTTCCCGACGGAGAGCGGAAAATAGCGAAATACCCGGCCAGCAGCCCATGCTGACGACATCCTGTACGGTCACGGGAAATTGCGCCTCCAGCGCGTGACGCTGCGCCAGCCAGCCAATGACCGGGCGCTTTCCCTGCCAGCGGAAGCTGCCGTTTACGGGGGGAATAAACCCGGCGAGCGTTTTCAGCAGCGTGGATTTCCCGCAGCCGTTAGCGCCGATAATGGCGGTCATGCTTCCCCGCTCAATCAAGCCGGAGAGCGCACGCGTGACGGGTATACGATCATAACCCGCAATCAGTTCATCCATCACAATCATGGCAATGCCACCGCCCAGCGCACAGCCAGGCCGATAAAGAGAACAAGCACCAGCGCCAGCAAAAGCCGAACGGGCGCAGAGAGAGAAAAAAGGGACGTTGACATCTCGATACCACAATTAATGTTATAACATAACAATAATCAAAGGTAACTGAGATGTAAATGGCGCGTTTGAAACGGGAGTGTGGCGAAATGTTTCTGCAAAATGCCCCTCTCCCGTGGGAGAGGGTCAGGGTGAGGGCATCAGGTCCCACCGTGCGCGCAACCATGCCGGGTAGCGGCGTTGCCTTACCCGGCCTACCCGTCAGAACGATCTACTGACTAAACGGCGACGCTGCCGGCACGCGGGCCTGCGATACCGCCAGACCCAGCTGCCATACGGCCATCGCATAATGGGTGCTGTGGTTATAACGGGTAATGGTGTAGAAGTTCGGCATGCCGTACCAGTACTGATAGCCCGTTCCCACATCCAGGCGCAGCAGACTCACCTGATCAACATTGCCCAGCGGCTGCGTTGGCGTTAAGCCCGCCGCCGCCAGCTGTGCGACGCTGTATTTGGTTTTGAAGCCGTTTTCCAGACCAAACGCCTCGCCGTTTGCCTGTACGGCAACCTGACCACCCGGCGTCCAGCCATGCGCTTTGAAGTAATTCGCCACGCTGCCGATGGCATCTACCGGATCCCACAGGTTGATATGACCATCCCCGTTAAAGTCGACGGCATACTGTTTATAGGAGGACGGCATAAACTGGCCGTAGCCCATCGCACCGGCAAACGATCCTTTCAGTTCGAGCGGGTCGTCCTGTTCGTTACGCGCCATCAGCAGGAAGGTTTCCAGCTCGGAAGAGAAATACTCCGCACGGCGCGGATAGTTAAAGGAGAGCGTCGCCAGCGCATCCAGAATGCGTGTTTTCCCCATCACGCGACCCCAGCGGGTTTCCACGCCGATAATCCCGACGATGATTTCAGGCGGTACGCCGTACACCTGCCAGGCGCGGTTGAGCGCATCTTCATACTGATTCCAGAACACCACGCCGTTTTGCACGTTGTCCGGGGTAATAAACTGTTTGCGATAGCGCAGCCACGCACCGTTTGGCCCGCTCGGCACCTGGGCCGTCGGCGCCTGCCTGTCCATCAGGCGCAGCACGTAGTCCAGACGCTTGGCCTGCGACAAAATTTCGTGCAGCTGCTGTCTGTCAAAGCCGTGTTTGCTCACCATTTTATCGATGAACTGCTCGGCCGCCGGGTTGTTCGCGAAGTCGCCGCCCATCTGCATCATATTGTGCTGCGGCTCCAGCAGGAATCCTCCGGAAGGCGCGCCCGCCGTTTGCTGAACGGCTTCGGTCTTAGGTTTGCTACTACAGGCAGACAGCAGAATAAGCGCAGGCAACAGCGCTGCATAACGACGCTTGAACATGAGACATCCATTTAACGGGTTCGATAAGAACCCAGTATGGTAAAGCATCCGCAACACCTCAAGGAAGCAGTACACACCTCCCCCACGCAAATCCGCCCTTTTTTCCACCGAAAATCCCTCCCCTCATCGATTAACTTTCAAAATAATCCATTTTTCTTTCATTGTGAGATCTGATTAACACTTTAAAACCTTTCAAAGTGATTATTATTAGTCGCGGTAATACAAAAACAAAAACCCAGAGGAGAGAAGAATGATAGAAACCATCACCCACGGCGCCGAGTGGTTCATCGGGCTGTTTCAGAAAGGCGGAGAAGTGTTCACCGGCATGGTGACCGGGATCCTGCCCCTGCTGATCAGCCTGCTGGTGATCATGAACGCGCTGATAAACTTTATCGGCCAGCAGCGCATTGAACGTTTCGCCCAGCGCTGCGCCGGGAACCCGCTGTCCCGCTACCTGGTGTTACCTTTCATCGGCACTTTCGTGTTCTGCAACCCGATGACCTTAAGCCTCGGTCGCTTTATGCCAGAAAAGTACAAGCCGAGTTATTACGCTGCCGCTTCCTACAGCTGCCATTCCATGAACGGCCTGTTCCCGCACATCAACCCCGGCGAGCTTTTTGTTTATCTCGGGATCGCCAGCGGTCTCACCACCCTTGGCCTGCCGCTCGGCCCGCTGGCGGTGAGCTATCTGCTGGTTGGTCTGGTGACCAACTTCTTCCGCGGCTGGGTGACGGACCTCACCACCGCCATTTTCGAGAAAAAAATGGGCATCCAGCTTGAACAGAAAGTCCAGCTTTCAGGAGCCACAGCATGAACCGGATCCGCATTGAGAAAGGCACAGGCGGCTGGGGCGGCCCGCTGGAGTTCGACGCCACCGAAGGCAAAAAAATCGTCTACATCACCGCGGGCACGCGCCCGGCGATCGTCGACAAGCTGCATGAACTGACCGGCTGGGAAGCGGTCGATGGCTTCAAAGAGGGCGAACCGCCGGAAGCGGAAATCGGCGTGGCGGTGATCGACTGCGGCGGCACGCTGCGCTGCGGCATCTATCCGAAGCGTCGCATTCCAACGGTGAACATTCACTCCACCGGAAAATCAGGCCCACTGGCGCAGTACATCCTTGAAGACATTTATGTGTCGGGTGTGAAGGAGGACAACATCACTCTGGTGAATGGCACTCCCGCGCCGCAAAAAGCGGCCCCGCGCGATTACGACACCAGCAAGAAGATCACCGAGCAGAGCGATGGCCTGCTGGCAAAGGTCGGGATGGGCATGGGGTCCGCCGTGGCGGTGCTGTTCCAGTCCGGGCGCGACACCATCGACACGGTGCTGAAAACCATCCTGCCGTTTATGGCATTCGTCTCGGCGCTGATCGGCATCATCATGGCGTCTGGTCTGGGTGACTGGATTGCCCACGGCCTTGCCCCGCTCGCCAGCCATCCGCTCGGGCTGGTCACGCTGGCGCTGATCTGCTCCTTCCCGCTGCTGTCGCCGTTCCTCGGCCCGGGCGCGGTGATTGCCCAGGTCATCGGCGTGCTGATTGGCGTGCAGATTGGCCTGGGCAATATTCCCCCGCACCTCGCCCTGCCCGCCCTGTTTGCCATTAACGCTCAGGCGGCGTGCGACTTCATCCCCGTTGGGCTGTCGCTGGCCGAAGCGCGCCAGGACACCGTGCGCGTGGGCGTGCCGTCCGTGCTGGTCAGCCGCTTCCTGACGGGCGCTCCGACGGTGCTGATTGCCTGGTTTGTCTCTGGCTTTATTTATCAATAAGAGGTTTTTGCAATGACCGTGATTTACCAGACCACCATTACCCGCATCGGCCAGAGCGCAGCCGATGCATTAAGCGACCAGATGCTGATCACCTTCCGCGAAGGCGCGCCTGCGGATATCGAAGAGTTTTGTTTTATTCACTGCCACGGCGAGCTGAAGGGCGAGCTGAAGGCCGGTAGCCAGCTGGAGCTGGGCGAGGCGCGCTATGCCGTGACCGCCGTCGGCGACGTGGCTGAGCAAAACCTGCGCGAGCTGGGCCACATCACCCTGCGCTTTGATGGTCAGCCGCAGGCGGAATATCCCGGCACGGTTCACGTCGATGGTCCGGTTCCGCAGGCTGTCACCCCAGGCTGCACGTTAAAATTTGTTGCGTAATTAAGGAGATAGACATGAGTCAGGTTGCCGTTGTCATTGGTGGGGGACAAACCTTAGGCGAGTTCCTCTGCCGTGGGCTTGCCGCAGAAGGTTACCGCGTGGCGGTAGTGGACATTCAGAGTGAAAAAGCCGCCCGCGTGGCGGATAGCATCAATACCGAGTTTGGCGAAGGAATGGCGTACGGCTTTGGTGCCGACGCCACCAGCGAGCAGAGCGTGATGGCGCTGGCCCGCGGCGTGGATGAAATTTTTGGTCGTACCGACCTGCTGGTCTACAGCGCGGGAATCGCAAAAGCCGCGTTTATCAGCGATTTCGAACTGGGGGATTTTGACCGCTCGCTGCAGGTCAATCTGGTGGGCTATTTCCTCTGCGCCCGCGAGTTTTCCCGTCTGATGATCCGCGACGGCATTCAGGGGCGCATCATTCAGATCAACTCAAAATCAGGGAAAGTGGGCAGCAAGCACAACTCCGGCTACAGCGCGGCGAAGTTTGGCGGCGTGGGGCTGACGCAGTCCCTGGCGCTGGATCTGGCCGAATACGGGATCACCGTTCACTCACTGATGCTGGGCAACCTGCTTAAATCGCCGATGTTCCAGTCCCTGCTGCCGCAGTACGCCACCAAGCTTGGCATCAAAGAGGAAGAGGTGGAGCAGTATTACATCGATAAAGTGCCGCTGAAGCGCGGGTGCGATTATCAGGACGTGCTGAACATGCTGCTGTTTTACGCCAGCCCGAAAGCCTCGTACTGCACCGGGCAGTCTATTAACGTCACCGGCGGACAGGTGATGTTCTGATCGAGCGGGCGGAAGCCCTCACCCTAACCCTCTCCCACAGGGAGAGGGAATACAACAAGGAGCCGATATGGTCACCGCACTCATTACCGTCGCCGCCCTCGCCTGGATCTGCCAGATGGCGTTTGGCGGCTGGCAAATCCACCAGTTTAACCGCGCGTTTGACGCCCTGTGCCAGAAAGGTCGCGTGGGCGTCGGGCGGTCCGGCGGACGTTTCAAACCGCGGGTCGTCGTCGCGGTTGCGCTGGATGAAAACAATAACGTCTGCGATTCCCTGATCATGCGCGGGATGACCGTCTTCGCGCGGCCGGTGAAAATCCAGGCAATCAACGGCATTTCGTTGCAGGAATTGCGGCCTGATGTGATCTTTCCCCATGATCCACTCTGTCAGAATGCACTATCATTAGCGCTTAATCTGAAACATGGATAATTTCGTTGTGAAAGCTATAGCCTTGCGAAATTATCATTTCGCAACCTAAGGAACGAAGCGCCTATGAAACCTCGTCAGCGGCAGGCGGCCATTCTCGAGTATCTGCAAAAGCAGGGAAAATGCTCGGTAGACGATCTGGCCCACTACTTTGACACCACCGGCACGACAATACGCAAAGACCTGGTATTGCTCGAAAATTCTGGCGCCGTCATTCGAACCTACGGCGGCGTGGTGCTCAATAAAGACGAAGCCGACCCGCCCATCGATCACAAAACGCTGATCAACACCCACCAGAAGGCGCTGATTGCCGAAGCGGCGGTGAAATTTATCCACGATGGCGACTCCATTATCCTCGACGCCGGCAGCACCGTGCTGCAGATGATCCCCCTGCTCAGCCGCTTTAATAACATCACCGTGATGACTAACAGTCTGCACATCGTCAACGCCCTGTCAGAGTTTGACAGCGAGCAGACCATCCTGATGCCCGGTGGCACCTTCCGTAAAAAATCCGCGTCGTTTCACGGGCAACTGGCCGAGAACGCCTTCGACCACTTCAGCTTCGATAAACTGTTTATGGGGACCGACGGCATCGACCTGAACGCGGGCGTCACCACCTTTAACGAGGTGTTCAACGTCAGCAAAGCGATGTGCAACGCAGCGCGGGAAGTGATTTTAATGGCGGACTCGTCGAAGTTTGGCCGTAAAAGCCCCAACATTGTGTGCAGCCTGGAAAGCGTCGACAAACTGATTACCGACGCAGGTATCGACCCGGCGTTCAAAAAAGCGCTGGAAGAGAAAGGCATCGACGTGATCGTAACCGGAGAGAAAGATGAGTGATTTTCTGTTAAACGCAGGCCGCCAGACCCTGATGCTGGAACTGCAGGAAGCCAGCCGCCTGCCGGAGCGTCTGGGCGAGGAGTTTGTGCGCGCGGCCAACACCATTATCCAGTGCGAAGGAAAGGTGATTGTCTCCGGGATCGGTAAATCCGGCCATATCGGCAAGAAAATTGCCGCGACCCTGGCCAGCACCGGGACACCGGCGTTCTTCGTGCATCCGGCAGAAGCGCTGCACGGCGATCTGGGGATGATCGAAAGCCGCGACGTGATGCTGTTTATCTCCTACTCCGGTTCAGCCAAAGAGCTGGATCTCATCATTCCGCGCCTGCAGGAAAAGGCGGTCGCTCTGCTGGCGATGACCGGAAAATCCCGCTCGCCACTGGCGCTGGCCGCCAAAGCGACGCTGGATATTTCCGTGGAGCGCGAAGCCTGTCCGATGCATCTCGCCCCCACCTCCAGCACCGTTAACACGCTGATGATGGGCGACGCGCTGGCCATGGCGGTAATGCAGGCGCGCGGCTTTAACGAAGAAGATTTTGCCCGTTCGCATCCGGCGGGCGCGCTCGGCGCACGACTGCTCAATAAAGTGCACCATCTGATGCGCACCGACGATGCCATTCCGCAGGTTAAGCTCGATACCAGCGTCATGGACGCGATGCTGGAACTCAGCCGCACCGGCCTGGGCCTGGTGGCGGTGTGTGACAACGAGGACTTTGTGAAGGGCGTCTTTACCGACGGCGACCTTAGGCGCTGGCTGGTGGGTGGCGGCAAGCTGGAATCGCAGGTGTCAGAAGCGATGACCCAGGGCGGGCTAACGCTGAACGCTGAGAGCCGCGCTATTGAGGCCAAAGAGAGCCTGATGAAACGCAAAATCACCGCCGCGCCGGTGGTGGATGACGCCGGCAAACTGTGCGGCGCCATCAACCTGCAGGATTTCTACCAGGCCGGGATCATCTAACGCTTCAGTCCGAGGCGCTTCGCCAGCCGGTGTCGGCTGGCGACGTCCATCTCAGGAGCCCGCTTTCTTTTACGCATTTTATTCATGAAGTAAATACATATTAGGTAAATCATTATTAATCCCTTATTTATTCTGTCCATAACGGTTTAAATGCGGAACAGGTGTAAAACATCAACCTGTTTTATTCCCTGATTCCGGCTTAGTCTGATTATTAATTACTCAGCCGGAGACCTCCCATGGCGACTTTCACTAAAGAACTACACTATCTTTCAACCTATTTTAAGCAGGTTAAAAAATCAGAGCATATATTGTTTCGCTGGCTCTACCTGAGCCCGGAGGCGCGCATTGAGCGTCTGCGCGAACTGATGATGCCCGTGAGCGCCCCTAAAAAATGAGTGCGCCCAAAGCTTACAGGCCGGGTATGCCCAGCGCAACCCGGCAAAAAGCGGAACAAATAATTCAATTCATCATTGTTTATTTAAATATAAATTAACTGAACAAATATAATTAAATTAATTTATGCTGCATCACAATTTCATCCATTCTGCTTCCGCATTAAAATAAAAACTGTTATTTTTCGGTGTGAATTAAGTTTTACTGGAACCCACTCTCATGAATGCATTTAGTTATTTACAGCGTCTGGGTAAAGCCCTGATGTTGCCCATCGCCACGCTGCCTGTGGCGGCGATCTTATTACGTCTCGGTCAGCCCGATGTTTTTAATATTCCCTTTATTGCCAGTGCGGGGGGCGGTATTTTCGACAGCTTACCGCTACTTTTTGCCCTTGGCATCGCCATTGGTCTGGCTAAAGACAACGCGGGCGCGGCCGCCCTTGCCGGTGCCGTCGGCTTCCTGGTGCTGACCAAAGCCACGGCGGTCATTAACGCATCCATTAACATGTCCTTTTTCGCAGGGATTATTGCTGGCGTGGTCGCAGGCCACTGCTATAACCGCTTCTCGAATACCAAACTGCCGGACTTCCTCGCCTTCTTTGCGGGCAAGCGGCTGGTCCCGATCGTGACCGGGCTTATCTGCCTGTTCATCGCCTGGGTGTGCGGCTACGTCTGGCCTTCCGTGCAGCACGGGATTGATACCTTCAGCCTGCTCGTTTCCCGCAGCGGCGAACCGGGCTGGTTTATCTATGGGGTGCTCAACCGCGCGTTGATTCCGTTTGGCCTGCACTACATTCTGCACTCCGTCTTCTGGTTTAGCCTCGGCGACTGTCTGAAGGTCACCTATGACGCCGCGAGTGCGGTACATAACATCTGTCTCGCACCGGATGTGGTGAAAGGTCTGGTGGTCGGCGGTGCCGTACCGGGCATCGAGGGGTCCTCTGTCACCCAGATTGCCACCGACCTGACCCGTGGCGACCTTAACCGCTTCTTCGCAGGTGACCCGCATGCCGGCGTTTACATGGCCTGGGCATATCCGATCTTTATGGGCGGTCTGCCGGGTGCTGCGCTGGCGATGTATTTTGCCGCGCCGAAAGCCCGCCGTTCAGCCGTAGGCGGGATGCTGCTCTCTGTGGCGCTGACGGCTTTCCTGACCGGCATCACTGAACCGATTGAGTTCTCCTTCCTGTTCCTCGCACCGGCCCTGTATGCCCTGCATGCAGTCCTTGCGGGTGTCAGCATGGTGGTCGCCAACAGCCTCGGCGTGCTGCATGGCTTTGGTTTCTCAGCCGGGTTGATCGACTTTGTGCTTAACTGGGGACTTGCCACGAAGCCGTGGATCTTAATCCCGCTGATTGTGCTGTTCTTCGCGATCTATTTTGTGGTGTTCACCTTCGCGATCCGCGTCTTTAAGCTGAAAACGCCGGGACGCGAGGAGGAGGACACCATCACGGGTGGGTCTGACGATCAAAGCGAGGCCATTGCCCGGTACATCGTGGCGTTGGGTGGTAAAGAAAACCTGAAGAGTGTCGACGCCTGCATTACCCGCTTACGCCTGACGCTGGTGGATAACAGCGTGCTGGATGAACCGGCGCTGAAAGCGCTGGGTGCCAAAGGTATTCTGAAAATGGGTACCCAGAATGCGCAGGTCATACTCGGCCCTCAGGCTGAAAGCATTGCTCTGAAGATTCGGGCACAGACAGAAGCCTGACGCTGAGCGTTCCTGTTCCCTCTCCACACAGGAGAGGGAATAAAACCGGAACACTTCATCTATCCAGACCTTATTTATTCCGCAAAACACCCTACACTCTCAACATCCCTTATCGTCACCGGAATGTCGCTATGCGCCAGCTTCAGAAAATCCGTCAGTATCAACGGCTTTATCAGCATTATGGTGCTGCGCCAAAGCCGACCACCATCGCGGAAGTGGCGGAGGTGGCAGTGTGCAGCGAACGCCACGCGCGCACCCTGCTGCGCCAGCTCGCGCAGAGCGGCTGGCTAAGCTGGAACGCCCAGCCGGGACGCGGGCATCGGGCCATCCTGCATTGCCTGACGACCACCAGCGAACTGAGTGCGCCGCTGATGCACGCCTGTCTGGAGAAAGGGGATTACCAGAGCGCGCTGCAGCTGGCAGACGGTGATCCGGCCAGCCTGCATCACATCATCACCCCGTTTTTAGGCGGAAAATGGCTAAAACATCAGCCGACGCTGCGCATACCCTGGTACCGCGCCCTCACGTCGCTTGATCCGTCTCTTCAGCGCCGCCGTGCTGAACAGCATATTATCTGCGCGGTTCACGCGGGGCTGACGCGCTACGCGCCCGGCCACCCGCAGCCGGTAGCGGATTTAGCCCACCACTGGGAAATTGATGATGACAAACTGCGCTGGCGCTTCTACCTGCGCAGCGGCGCGCACTGGCATAACGGGCAGGCCATCAGTGATGAAGATATTCTCAGCGCACTGCACCAGCTGCTGGCCGACCCGGCCCGCAGCGCAGGGCTCGCGCACGTTACTCAGGTATCGCTTGTCGCCCCCTGGTGTCTGGAGATCGCACTCACCGCACCCGATGCCTTGCTGGCCCATCGTCTGGCGCATCACGCCTGTCGCCTGCCGCATCCGCAACAGCCGGGTATTGGCGCAGGTCCCTTTGCTATCGCCCATCATCATTCGCACTACCTGCGCCTTGAGCGCCAGCCGTGGTACTTTGCGGCGCACCCGCTGCTGCATGCGATCGAGTTCTGGCGAACCCGCAGCGAGACGGAAAAAACTGCCTGGATCACCGTAGGGAAAGGCGAAAACGCCCGGGAGTCTGTCACCTCCATCAGCAGTGGCTTTGCCTGGCTGATGCTCAACGTCGGGTTGCCGCAGCCGCTGGCGGCCTGGCTGCGTCAGGAAATTCAGCAGATTAATCAGCAGAACATCCACCGGGATGATGTCGACACCCGCACTGAAATTCTTCCCGGCATCACGACCCCCGTATTTCCGGAAGCGTCCGACGTGACGCTTCCCGCCACCCTGTCGCTGGTTTGCTATCACACGCCTGAGCTGTGCGAGCTTGCCAGTATGCTGCAAACACGCCTGAAAAAGCGCGGCTGCGAGCTGATCATCCACAGGAAAGATCGTGAGGCGTGGCATGTCCCCGACGCGCTGACGAAGGCGGATATCTTACTGGGGGATTATCTGGCGGGGGAATTGCCGGTCTTTGCGCTGGCAGAGTGGTTTACTGAAGAGCCTGCCTGGGCCACCGCCCTGGGGCAGGGTCCGTGGCAAAAAGCGAAGCAGACCCTGATGCGCTATTGCGAAAGCGAGGAGAGCCTGCAAACAGCGCTGCCGTCTTTCTTCCAGTCCTTACTTGAAAGCGGCGCCTGCACGCCGCTGTTCCACTACCGCTATCGTCTTAATACCCTGGAAAACGTGCAGGACATTGTGCTGACCGCCAGCGGCTGGCTCGATTTTACCCGCGCCTGGCTGCCGCCAGCTCAGGAACGTACCACCAGCGCGTCGTAGCCGCGCCAGCGGTAGTTGACCATCGAGATCAGCCAGCAGGCGACAAACAACCCGACGACCACAAACCCGGCGTTGCCCAGGTTATCGTTCACCGCGCCAATCACATCCCAGACGCCGCCGCTGAGGGCGAATTTGTCCATCAGCAGACCCAGCGCTTCCAGCCCGCCGATAAACAGCGCCACCACCACGGAGGTGCCGGTGATGGTCATGTTGTAGTAAAGCTTGCGCTGTGGCTTGTTAAACGCCCAGCCGTAAGCCCCCACCATCAGCAAATTGTCGAGAGTATCCACCAGCGCCATGCCGCTGGCGAAGAGTGCCGGGAAGACCATGATGGACCACACCGACATGCCGTTTGAGGCGCTGGCGGCAGAAATACCCAGCACGCCAATCTCGGTGGCGGTATCAAACCCCAGGCCAAACAGAAAACCGACCAGGTACATCTGCCAGCTTTTGTTGACCAGGCGGAACGTCGCGCCGAACAGCCAGTTCATCACCCCGCCCTGCGCCGGAAGCGCAATCTCCCCCTGCACAGGCTTGCCGTTTTTCAGCGCCTGGAAACTGCGCCACACGCCGCGCAGGATCACCATATTCACCAGCGCCATTGCCAGCAGGAAGGTCGCCGACACCGCCGTGCCAATCAGGCTGCCGGTCTCGTGAAACCACGCCATATTCTTCTGAAACGCCGTGGCGGTCGCGGCAATGGCAATCGAGGCCAGCACCACAATGGTAGAGTGCCCCAGCGAGAACCAGGCCCCGACGCCGGACGGGCGTTTCCCCTGCTGCATCATCTTACGCGTCACGGTATCGATGGCCGCAATGTGGTCGGCATCCACCGCATGACGCAGTCCGTAGCACCAGGCCAGCAGGCTTGCCGCCATCAGCGCCGTGCTGTCGCTAAAGGTGTGCCATGCCCATCCCCAGGCCATCAGGTTTGCCATTACCAGAGCCAGCAGCAGAAGCGCGGCGCGAGGTTCATTGCGTAAGAGTCGTAACATTTTAAATCCTTTGTGAACATGACCGGGCAGCGGCGACCACCGCCTGCCCGAAGGAGATCGCTCCGTCACCTGCGGGCAGGCGCGAAGGAAAAAGAAGCGTAAAGTCAGAAAGATAATGACGCAGGCGCGCGCGCAGCAGACGGTTATGCAACACGCCGCCGCTGAAACACACCGTGGTCAGCGACAAGCGTCGGGCATGAAACGCGGCGAGCTCCGCCAGCCCTTTTGCCAGCGCGTCGTGAAACGCCCAGGCGCGCGCGCTGGGTTCCGCCTGCCACGCCAGCCATTGCTGCCAGAAGAGGGAAAGATTATCCACCGATAGCGTAACCGGATGCACAGCGCCTTCGCACTGCGACGCCAGGGCTTCGAGCCGACAGGCGGCTTCCCCTTCCCAGGATTGGGTTTCGATACCCAGCGCACAGGCGATGGCATCAAACAGGCGACCGCACGACGACGCCCGCGGCGCATTGATGCCACGCTGGATAGCCTTCGCCAGCAACGGCCAGTTCTGGCGTTGCACCGCACGCGTTTCCGGGTAGTGCTGCCAGTCAGGGACAAACGCCAGACAGTGGGCGAGGAGATTTCGCCACGGCTGCCGGGCTGCGAGATCGCCCCCCGGTAGCGCCACAGCAGGCAGCCCCCCCAGACGTTCGCAGGTAAGATAGTTCACCCGCAGGCACTCTCCGCCCCACAGCTCACCGTTTTCACCCATGCCGATCCCGTCCAGCGTCAGGGCGATAGCGTCTCCGCCATCGAGCGGCCAGTCGTTTTCGGCCAGGCACGCCGCCGCGTGGGCGTGATGGTGATGCACATTTTCAAGAGGCAATGCCTGCGCTTGCGCCCACTGGCGAGCGCGGTATCCCGGATGGGCATCGCACACGACGCGCTCCGGCTGAAAGGCGTAAATGCCCTGCATCACCGACAGCGCTGAACGCCATTGCGCTTCCACACCGTCGTCACTGAGATCGCCAAAATGCTGACTCAGCACCGCCTGGTTTCCGCGCACCAGGCAGAAGGTGTTTTTCATATCCGCCCCGGTGCATATCATGGCGGGAATATTTTCGAACCCGGCAGGTAGCGTGATGGCATCCGGCACAAAACCACGCGCGCGGCGCAGCATCACACCGTCCCGATCCATCACTGAATCGTCCATCCGTTGCAGGATGTCACGGTTATGCAGCAGGAAGCCGTCCGCGATGTCGCTGAGCTCATCCAGTGCCTGCTGGTTGGTGAGGGCAGGCGGTCTGCCGCTGAGATTGCCGGAGGTCATCACCAGCGGGCGCTGGCAGTCCATCATCAGAAGATGCTGCAGCGGGTTCGCAGGAAGCATGATGCCCACGGTGTCCAGACCCGGCGCGATACCTTCCGGGAAGGCGGGCAGCCATGCTGTTGGCGTGAGCACGATGGGTGCGGCGGGCGAACATAACAACGTCTGAACCGGCTCAGGTAACCCATCCGCGTTCGGGATCATCACTGCCAGCGGTTTTGCTGGCCGCTGTTTGCGTGCCCGCAGCCTCGCCACCGCCCGCGGGTTGAGTGCATCACAGGCGAGGTGAAAGCCCCCCAGACCTTTGATGGCGACAATACCGCCATTTTTCAGCATCTGCACCGCCGCGCGCAGCGCAGCCTCACGGGCAGCAGTAACGTCGCCTGCCCGCCACTCAAGCGCGGGACCACAGTCCGGGCAGGCGACCGGCTGGGCGTGAAAACGTCGGTCCGCGGGATGGCGATACTCCGCCTCACACGGCGGGCAGAGCGGGAATGGCGCCATTGCCGTGGCCGGACGGTCATAGGGCATGGCGCGAATAATGGTGAAACGCGGGCCGCAGTGGGTACAGTTGATAAACGGGTAGCGGTAACGGCGCTCGTGCGGATCGTTCATCTCCGCCAGACAGGCGGGACACGTGGCAGCATCCGGTACAATCTGGGTGTCCATCGTCCCACCCGCGCTGTGGCGGATGGTGAACGCCTCCGGCACATGCGTCCAGGTGAAGGGCTGCGTGTCGATACTGTCGATGCGTGCCAGCGGCGGGCAGTCCTGGCGCAGCCTCGCGGTGAAATGCCCCCCATTACCCGCGAGGCGCACCAGCACGCCCTCTCCGTCGTTACAGACATCGCCGGTCAACTGCAGCGCCTGCGCAAGCTGCCAGACGAAGGGACGGAACCCCACGCCCTGCACCTTGCCACGCACCCGCAGCTGGATGCCGTTACCGCTCATAACGACTCAGAACAACAGCGATGACGACGTGTCGAACGCCGCGCGGCGGCGCTTCTCGGCGCTCATCTGCTCAAGCTTATCGCGATCCACGCAGACCAGCGCGTGGGTCGGGCAGGCTTCCATACAGGCCGGGCCGGCTTCGCGGTGGTAGCAGAGGTCACATTTATTGGCTTCGGCTTTCTCCGCCCGCACGTTCAGTCCCATGCCGCTGTTACGCACGACCGGACGAACCACCACTTCCATCGCGCCATACGGGCAGGCAACGACGCAGGTTTTGCAGCCAATACAGCGCTCCTGCATCACATGCACAAACCCTTTTTCACGCGTGATCGCCCCGTTCGGGCAGACGTTGGCGCACGGCGCATCTTCGCACTGACGGCAGATAGCGGCGGTGGAAATATTCACGCCTTTAATGACGTGGATGCGCGGTAAAAACGTCTCAGGGGTGAGCGACGCGCAATCCTGATCCGCCTGATGGGAAACCACGCACGCCACTTCGCAGGTACGGCAACCAATACACTTACTGGCATCGGCCATAATAAAACGGTTCATCTGCTTCTCCAGCATTACAGTTATGCGCGGAGATATTCATAAACCGTGCCAATTATTAAAGCTTTGATTTATCGCAATTTTATAATCGACACCGGGGCTGTCATCGTCATTTGTGACGATGACAGCTGTCGACATCAGCGGTGCGGGCCGTCAATAACCGAGTCACGCAGGACCAGCTCACCGGAGAAGGTTTGCTGATATTTAAACTCACCGCCGTCGAGCATGAAGATCAGGCGGCTGATGGTCTCTTTAATCATCTCCGTCACCGGGATTCGCACGCTGGAGAGCGACGGCACGATGTAAGGGGCTATCGCCACATCGTCGAAACCGATCACCGACACCGCCTCCGGTGTCGCAACGCCGCTGTCGTGCAACTGCTTCATGGCACCGATTGCCATATCGTCATTACTCGCCACCAGCGCGGTAAAGCGTTCTCCGCGCGCAAGCAGTTCAGCCACCGCCGCCGCGCCGCTGGCCGGGTTCCACTTCCCCTGCGCAATCAGCCCTTCGCGCAGCGGAATGCCGTGCTGCGCCAGGGCGTCCTTATAGCCTGAGAGACGCTCAACCCCGGTGGGGGAGTCCAGCGAGCCGGTGATAAACGCAATCTCCCGGTGCCCTTTCGCAATCAGCTGCGCCACCGCATCCTGGCTCGAGGCTTTATGATCGGACCAGACGCAGTGGCTGCTGTTTTTCCGCAGGCGGCGGTTGAGCACCATAATGGGCTGCTCGCACTTCTCGACGATCTCATCCATCTCTTCCACGCTCAGGAAACGCGGATAGATAATCACCGCGTCGCAGCGCATATCGAGCAGATACTGGATCGCTTCGCGCTCCTCATCAGCGCTGTGCTTGCCGTCGGCGAGGATCAGCTGCCGCCCTTTTTCTTCCGTCATGCGCGCGGCGTGAAACAGCAGTTCGCTGAAGTAGACGCCGTGATACAAGGTGTTGGTCACCACCAGCCCCAGCGTTTGGGTACGTTTGGTCGCCAGGTTGCGCGCCAGTAAATTCGGGCGATAGCCGCTCTCTTCAATGGCCTGAAACACCCGGTCTTTGGTCTCCTGGCTGACGTAGCCATTTCCCGACAGCACCCGGGACACCGTGGCCTTCGAAACGCCTGCCCGCTTCGCCACTTCAAGCATCGTGGTCATGTTGTTATTCCGTCTGAATCTGATGGACCGCAGTGTACTGCACTGCGGAAAAATTGTCGCAGCGGCAAAATCACGCTTTCAGCACGTCATTGGGATCTGCATCACGAAACGAAAATATGGTCAAAAAGCGATCTTGTTTCATCCATAAAAACTCATGATGATTATGTGGAACCGGTTTCCTACATTTCTCACAACGATAACAGGATCTCATCCGATGGCCAAAAATTACGCAGCGCTGGCGAACGACGTGGTCAGCGCGCTGGGCGGCAAAGAGAACATCGTCGCCCTCACCCACTGCATGACGCGTCTGCGTTTCGTCCTGAAAGACGAAAGCCTTATCGACGCGGCGCGCCTGAAAAGCATCAGCGGCGTGCTCGGCGTCGTGCGCAACGACAACCAGTGCCAGGTGATCATTGGCAATACCGTCTCTCAGGCGTATCGCGAGGTGGTGAGCCTGCTGCCGACGAACCTGCAGCCCGAGGTGCCGGAAGGGCCGCAGAAGTTGACGTTGCGCCGCATTGGCGCCGGGATCCTCGACGCGCTGATCGGCACCATGTCCCCACTGATCCCGGCGATCATCGGCGGTTCGATGGTTAAACTGCTGGCGATGATCCTTGAGATGACCGGCGTACTGCCAAAAGGCGCGCCGACGCTCACCATTTTGACCGTCATCGGCGACGGCGCGTTCTTCTTCCTGCCGCTGATGGTGGCGGCCTCGGCGGCGGTGAAATTCAAGACCAACATGTCGCTGGCGATTGCCATTGCCGGCGTGCTGGTCCACCCGAGCTTTATCGAGCTGATGGCCAAAGCCGCGCATGGCGAGCACGTTGAGTTCGCCTTTATTCCGGTCACTGCGGTGAAATACACCTACACCGTTATCCCGGCGCTGGTGATGACCTGGTGCCTGTCGTACATCGAACGCTGGGTGGATCGCATCACCCCGGCGGTAACGAAAAACTTCCTGAAGCCGATGCTGATCGTGCTGATTGCCGCCCCGCTCGCCATCGTGCTGATTGGCCCGCTGGGGATCTGGATCGGTAGCGCCATCTCCGCGCTGGTCTACACCATTCACGGCTACCTGGGCTGGCTCTCCGTGGCGATCATGGGCGCATTGTGGCCGCTGCTGGTAATGACCGGGATGCACCGCGTGTTTACCCCAACCATCATCCAGACCATTGCCGAAACGGGCAAAGAAGGGATGGTCATGCCGTCAGAGATCGGCGCCAATCTGTCGCTCGGTGGTTCGTCGCTGGCAGTGGCGTGGAAAACTAAAAACCCGGAACTGCGCCAGACGGCGCTGGCGGCGGCAGCCTCTGCCATTATGGCGGGATCTCTGAACCGGCCCTGTACGGCGTCGCGATCCGTCTGAAACGCCCGCTGATTGCCAGCCTGATAAGCGGCTTTATCTGCGGCGCGGTGGCCGGTATCGCCGGGCTTGCCAGCCACTCAATGGCCGCGCCGGGGCTGTTTACCAGCGTGCAGTTCTTTGACCCGGCAAACCCGATGACCGTCGTCTGGGTGTTTGGCGTGATGGGTCTGGCAGTGGTCCTGTCGTTTGTTCTGACCCTGCTTTTAGGGTTTGAGGATATCCCGGTCGAAGACGACGCCGAAAAAGCGCGTGCCCTGCAGAGCGCACCGGTACCGAACAACGCAGCAAAAGCATAAATTGAAAGCGAGGTAAGAATGTCTGTTTTTCCACAAGGATTTTTATGGGGCGGCGCGCTTGCCGCCAACCAGAGTGAAGGGGCTTACCGTGAAGGCGGCAAGGGACTGACCACGGTCGATATGATCCCCCACGGCGCGAATCGCCTGGCGGTAAAGCTCGGTAAGGAAAAGCGTTTTTCGCTGCGTGACGACGAGTTCTACCCGAGCCACGAGGCGATTGATTTTTACCATCGCTATAAAGAAGACATCGCCCTGATGGCGGAGATGGGCTTTACGGTGTTCCGCACCTCGATTGCCTGGAGCCGCCTCTACCCGAACGGCGACGAACCGCTGCCCAATAAAGAGGGCATTGCCTTCTACCGCGCGGTGTTTGAAGAGTGCAAAAAGTACAACATCGAGCCGCTGGTGACCCTCTGCCACTTCGACGTGCCGATGCACCTGGTAACGGAGTACGGATCCTGGCGTAACCGCAAAATGGTAGATTTCTTCGCCCGCTACGCCCGCACCTGCTTTGAAGAGTTTAACGGGCTGGTGAAATACTGGCTGACCTTCAACGAAATCAACATTATGCTGCACAGCCCGTTCTCCGGTGCGGGGCTGGTGTTTGAAGAAGGTGAAAACGAAGACCAGGTGAAATACCAGGCCGCGCACCACGAGCTGGTGGCAAGCGCGCTGGCGACCAAAATCGCCCATGAGGTGAACCCGGAAAACCAGGTCGGCTGCATGCTGGCGGGTGGAAACTTCTACCCTTACTCCTGCAAGCCGGAAGACGTGTGGATGGCGCTGGAGAAAGACCGCGAGAACCTGTTCTTTATCGACGTGCAGGCGCGCGGCCGCTATCCGGCCTACTCTGCCCGCGTGTTCCGCGAAAAAGGGGTGGTGATTGTTAAAGATCCGGGCGATGACGAACTGCTGAAAAACACCGTCGATTTTGTCTCGTTCAGCTATTACGCCTCGCGCTGCGCGTCGGCAGACATGAACGCGGGCAACACCAGCGCGGCGAACATCGTGAAATCCCTGCGCAACCCGCACATTGAGGTGAGCGAATGGGGCTGGGGCATCGACCCGCTCGGCCTGCGCATCACCATGAACATGATGTACGACCGCTACCAGAAGCCGCTGTTCCTGGTGGAAAACGGCCTCGGAGCGAAAGACGTCATTGATGAAAACGGCGAGATTAACGACGACTACCGCATCAGCTATCTGCGCGAGCATATCCGCGCGATGGGCGACGCGATTGAGGACGGCGTGCCGCTGATGGGTTACACCACCTGGGGCTGCATTGACCTGGTGTCGGCCTCAACGGGGGAGATGAGCAAGCGCTACGGGTTTGTTTACGTCGACCGCGACGATGCCGGCAACGGCACGCTGGACAGAAAGCGCAAAAAATCGTTCTGGTGGTATAAGAAGGTGATTGCGAGCAACGGGGCGGATCTGGCGTAGCATGTTTTGCCGGGTGGCGGCTTCGCCTTACCCGGCCTACAAAACCGTAGGCCCGGTAAGCGTAGCGCTACCGGGCGCTGTTCAGAGCCGGGAAAATCCTCCGTCCCCCACCCACCCGGCAAGCCGTGAATACACCACGCTCACCGCCTCTTTCACTGGCGGCGTCATCGGGTAATAGAACCCGACAATGTCCGGCTGAATGCCCAGAAATAGTACCTTCCCCACGTCGTCCTTGATCTGATCCACCAGGTAATTCAGCGGCATATTGTGGGTGGTCATCATAAACATCTCTGCGATATCGTCCGGGTCAATCAGGCGGATCTCGCCGGGGTTAAGACCCATATCGGTGGAATCGACGATTAACAGTCTCTCCGGGCGCAGCTCGCGAATGGCGACCACGTCGTTTTCCGGCGCGCTGCCGCCGTCTATCACCACCCAGTTGCCCTGCGGGTTCGCGGCGCACATCTCCGCCAGCAGCGGGCCCGCGCCGTCGTCGCCCATCATGCTGTTGCCGACACACAGTAAAACGTCAGTCACGTAATCTCCTCACCATCAGATAGATGGCGCTCTCCTGATGAATATCATGCAGCATACCGAGCAGCGTTTTGCTCCACGCCTGCTGCTCCGGGGTTTGTCTGCCGAGCGCCGCGTCAAAGGCGTTGGCGAGCATGGCAATGTGGTTAATATCGATCACGATCTCGCCGTACTTCGGCACGCCTTCCATTTTGCGCCGCGCCGTACTGCCCTCCTCCAGCGTGGCAATCCACGCCAGGTATTCCGGCCACGGGCAGCTCAGTGCGGCCTCCAGGCAGTCAATCACCCCGAGGTGATGCCCAATCGCCAGGCTGTAATAGACCACCTGCTGCGCCGCATCCGGCGTGGCATCGTTCTCATCAATAAACTTACGGCTCAGCTGGCTGAACACCACCGTTTCACTCATCGGATACGCGCCTCATCGACGATACTGTTCAGGTTCGCCACAATCTCATTGAGGCGCGGATCGTTTTCCGCCTCCAGCCAGCGTGCGACCTGATGCTCGCCCTGGCTCAGCAGGCGCAGATAATCGTCGGCAATCTGGCGGCCATAGCGATAGCCCGCCAGCCTGCGCGCCGTGCGGTCGACCTTCACCCGCAGCGGCTGCACCATGTCCGGGTGCAGAATGGCCGCAGGCTGGTTGTCGATCTCGCCCGGCTCGCGGGCGTGGATTTTCTGCTCCAGCAGGCCAAGCGCCATCGCAAAGCCATACAGCGTTGCGGCAGGCGTCGGCGGGCAGCCCGGAATGTAGACATCCACCGGCACGATTTTGTCGGTACCGCCCCACACACAGTAGAGGTCATGGAAGATACCGCCGCTGTTGCCGCAGGCCCCGTACGAGATGCAGATTTTCGGATCCGGCGCGGACTGCCAGGCCCGCAGCGCCGGCGAGCGCATGGCGCGGGTCACCGCCCCGGTAAACAGCAGGATGTCCGCATGACGCGGAGAAGGCACCACTTTGATGCCGAAACGCTCGGCGTCAAACAGCGGTGACAGGGTGGCGAAGATCTCAATCTCGCAGCCGTTGCAGCCGCCGCAGTCCACGCGGTAGACGTAGGCCGAGCGTTTGATTTTTTTCAGCAGCGACGCCTTCATCAGGCCGATAGATTCGTCCACCGTCATTGGCACCGGGATGCCGTTCGCGTCGCGCGGGCCGAGTAAATTGTCCATCAGCTGGCCTCTCTCATATGGCGGGTAATATCAATGCGGTCGGACGGCAGCAGGCATTTCTGCCGCTTACAGTCCGGACAGGTTTCAAAGCTTTCCCGATGATGCTCCGCGCGGGCGTCACCGTTGTGCTGCAGCAGCGCGATGGCGTAGTCGATCTCTTTTTGCACGGCGAACGGACGCCTGCAGACGCGGCAGTGGCACAGGTCAAAGCGCGACTGCTGAAGGAAATCTTCTTTCTTCCATACCGCCAGCTCGTATTCCTGCGACAGACGAATGGCGACCGTCGGGCAGACCTCTTCGCAGCGGCCGCAGAAGATGCAGCGCCCGAGGTTGAACTGCCAGGCCAGCTCGCCGGTTTGAAGATCCGTTTCCACCGTTAAGGCATTCGAGGGACAGGCGTTGACGCAGGCCGCACAGCCGATGCACTGCTGCGGGTTATGCTCCGGCTTGCCGCGAAAGTTTTTATCGACCGGCATCGGCTCCAGCGGATAGCGGCTGGTTTGCACACCGGTTTTGATCACTTTTTTGATAAAGGTAAACATGGCGAGTCCTTATTTCAGCGGCGAGTTCTTACGCTCGATGCTGTAGCGCTCAAGCTCTTTGTACGGCACCACCTGGCTTTTCTTCTTGCGCACGTCCACCACGGTCATGCGGTCGGTGCAGGAGTAGCATGGATCGAGGCTGCCGATGATCAGCGGCGCGTCGGAAACGGTGTTGCCGCGCAGCATGTAGCGCAGGGTTGGCCAGTTGGCGTAGGTTGCCGCACGACAGCGCCAGCGGTAGAGCTTCTGGTTGTCGCCGGTCATGCTCCAGTGGATGTCGTCCCCGCGCGGCGCTTCGGCAAAGCCCAACGCGAAGCGGTTCGGAATATAGGTGAACCCCTCCACCATCAGCGGGCCGCCCGGCAGGTTATCGAGCCCAAAGTCGATCATATTCAGCGCGGTAAACACCTCGTTGATACGCACCTTCAGGCGGGAGATGACGTCGCAGCCCTGCTCGCTGTGCACAGTCATCGGCAGCAGACCGTAGCCGACGAACGGGTGATCGGCGCGGGTATCGCGGGCGTGGCCGCTGGCGCGCACCATCGGGCCGACGTTGCTAAAATCGCGGGCAATTTCCGGGTCAAGACGGCCGATACCCACGGTGCGCTGCTCGATATTGGGCGTGCTGAGCAGCATATCCACCAGCTCCTGCACGTCCCGGCGCATCTGCTGCGCCAGCTGGCGGGTCTGGATCATGTCGTTTTTGAGCAGGTCACGACGGATCCCCCGATCAGGTTCAGGCCGTAGGTTTTACGCGCCCCGGTAAGGATCTCCGCCATCTTCATCGACGCTTCACGCACGCGGAAGAACTGCATAAACCCGGAGTCAAAGCCGACGAAGTGACAGGCCAGGCCGAGGTTCAGCAGGTGGGAGTGCAGGCGTTCCACCTCCAGCAGAATGGCGCGGATCATCTGCGCGCGCTCCGGCACCACAATCCCCATGCCGTTCTCCACCGAAGTGGTGTAGGCGGTACTGTGGGCGAAGCCGCAGATGCCGCACACGCGGTCAGAAAGAAACGTGACTTCGTTGTAGCCCATGCGGGTTTCCGCCAGCTTTTCCATACCGCGATGGACGTAGAACAGGCGGTAGTCGGCGTCGATAATGTTTTCGCCGTCAACGAACAGGCGGAAGTGGCCCGGCTCATCGGAGGTGACGTGCAGCGGGCCGATCGGCACCACGTTGTTCTTCTTGCTGCCCAGCTCGTTGATAAACTCGTAGGTTTCGCTGTCGGTGGTCGGCGCCGGGCGCTGACGGTAGTCCATGCTGTCTTTGCGCAGGGGATAAAGTTCATCCGGCCAGTCGTCCGGCAGCACCAGGCGGCGCTCATCCGGCAGGCCGACCGGCACCAGGCCGTACATGTCGCGCACTTCGCGCTCGCCCCAGACGGCGGCAGGTACGCGCGGGGTGACGGACGGGTATTCCGGTTTATTTGGATCGACTTCCACGCGCACGGTGAGCCAGCACTTCTCCCCCTGCTCCATCGACATCACGTAGTACACGGCGTAATTGCCGCACAGCTGACGCTCGTCGTTACCGAACAGCACCGACAGCCAGCCGCCTGCTGGTAATAGAGAAACTCCACCACCTCCGGCAGAGAGTTCACTTTTACGGTGATGGTTATCTGGTCTTTGGTTTGCCAGGACTCCTCCAGCACCACGCCGGGGAAAGCCTGATGCAACGCGGCGAGATACTGCTGACCTTTCTTTTCTTCAGACATAAAAACTCTCTTTAATCACGCCACCAGCAAGGAGACGAACGCTAAAAATGCAAAACCAAAACCGGCCCAGGTGATGCGCGACGTTTCCACAAAACGCAGGCGCGCCATGCTGTTTTCAAACAGGGCAATCACCAGCACGCCGACCAGCAGCTTGAGGGCGGCCACCACCACGGCCAGTACCAGACTGCCCGCGGAGAAATACGTCATCTGTCCCCACGGGAAGAAGACGCCGACAAACATCTGCAGCACCACCAGCTGTTTGAGGCTGATGCCCCACTTCAGCACCGCGAAGCCGTAGCCGCTGTATTCCGTGAGCGGCCCTTCCTGCAGTTCCTGCTCCGCTTCGGCCAGATCGAACGGCAGCTTGCCCATCTCGATAAACGTGGCGAACGCGCAGGCGCAGAGCGCCAGCACCAGCGGAATGGAGCGGGCAAGCGGCCAGTGGTAAACGGTGTGGGTGATAAAGCTGATATGGGTTGAACCCGCGACCTGCGCGGCGACCCACAGTCCCAGCAGCAGGATCGGCTCAACCAGCACGCCGAGCATTGCCTCGCGGCTGGCACCGATGCCGGTAAACGGGCTCCCGGTGTCGAGACCCGCAATCGCGAAGAAGAAGCGGGCGATGGCGAAGAGGTAGATCAGCGTAATCAGATCCCCGAGCGCAGGCAGGAGCGAGCCCACTGTCACCACCGGCAGCGCGGTGGCGATGGTCAGCATCACGCCCACCATCACAAACGGCGTCAGGCGGAAGACCCAGTCTGCGGCATCCGGGGCGACGCTCTGACGCGAGAGCAGTTTGAAGAGATCGCGGTACTCCTGAAGCACGCCAGGCCCGCGACGGTTGTGCATCCGGGCGCGCGCCACGCGGCTCACCCCGGAAAGCAGCGGCGCAGCGGCGAACAGCACCAGCGCCTGAAGAATTGCCAGTAACAGACTCATGTCAGGCTCCTCGTGAAATCACAATCACCACCAGCACCGCCAGCTCGATGACCGCCAGACGGCGGAACAGCACAGGCGCGGCGGCATTCTGCCAGCCCGGCACCCACGCCACCGGGTTCAGCCAGTGGCGCAGCTTCAGCACGGCGGCGAAGTTCTCTTTCACCGGCATGGCGAAACCGTGGGCGGTAATCACCATCGACTGTTCGTGTTCATAGCCGCAGGCCCACGCAGTCCCGCGCGAGCGGGAGACCAGTCGGTCGCGTTTGAAGAACAGCATCAGGATGAGTGGCAGCAGCGGTGCGCCAATCAGCAGCAGCGCAACCATTGGCTGGGAAACGGTGGTATTCGCCACGGTCAGCGGCAGCGGAATGGCATTACCCAGCAGCGGCAGCAGCCACGGCGCGGCCACGCCGCCCGCGATGCAGCACAGCGCCAGCGCAACCACGCTTATCCCATCAGTACCGGTGCGCAGCAGGCATTTTCCGCCTCACGCGTACGCGGCGCGCCGAGGAAGGTGACGCCGTAGACTTTCGCCATGCACATCACTGCCAGCGCCCCGGTAATCGCCAGCCCGACCGCCAGCAGCGGCCCCAGCAGACGGGCGATAAACGCCTCGCTCTGGCCGAGCGCGAAGAAGGACTGGTAGATCACCCACTCCCCGGCAAAGCCGTTCAACGGCGGCAGCGCGGCCATCGCCATCAGCCCGACCAGCATGGCGAGAGATATCACCGGCATTTTTTTGCCAATGCCACCGAGCTTTTCGATGTCGCGATGACCGGTGCGGAACCAGACGCATCCCGCCCCAGGAACAGGGTGCTTTTGAACAGGCTATGGTTGACGAGGTGATACAGACCGCCGATAAACCCGGCGGCAATCAGCGCCGGTTGATTGAGCGCCAGACCGGTCACGCCCGCGCCAAGACCGAGCAGGATGATGCCGATATTTTCAAGGGTGTGATACGCCAGAAGACGCTGAATATTATGCTCCATCAGCGCGTACAGCCCACCGACAAAGGCGGTAACCATACCGGCGAGAAGCAACACCACGCCCCACCACAGCGGCGGCTGGCCACCGGTCAGGGTGATCGTCAGAATGCCGAACAGCCCGACTTTCATCACGACCGTGGAAAAGAGCGCAGCGGCGGGCGCTGAGGCATTCGCGTGCGCCTGCGGCACCCAGCCGTGCAGCGGGATGATCCCGGCCAGCAGGCCAAAGCCCACCACGCCAGCAGCCAGACGTCGCTGCCCAGCGGCTGACCGTTCAGCGCCGCGAAGTCCAGCGTGCCGAAGCGTTGCCACACCCGCCAGCAGGCCAGCGCCAGCAGCAGCGTCCCGAGGCGTCCCAGCGCAAACCACAGTTTGCCGGAGGTGCTGCACCCGTCAGGAAGACGCCGCAGAGCGCCATGATCTCCGCCATCACCACCAGCGCGCCGAGGTTGCTGGCGGTAACGGTGCAGACCGCCGTCGCCATCAGCAGATTAATCAGCAGGCCGTTGGCCCTGGTGTTTTGATGGCGGTGCCAGTCGATATTGAACAGGCTGATAAACAGCCCGCACAGGCCAAACGTCACCAGCCAGATGGCGTTCAGCGGCGTGATCGCAACGGTGTGACGGATGAGCGGCATGAGCGTGTCCACGGTGTGTCCGTCGAGCAGAACCATCCCGCCTGCCACCAGCGTCATCAGGCTGCCGACCGCTCCGCCAATCCCGGCGACCCAGCCGCTCAGGGTTTTATGGAATGACAAAAGCCACGCCAGAACCGCGGTGGCCGCAAAGTACGCTACCGCGCTGGTCATCATCATCGCCGCGTTCATTTCGCCCCTCGTTAAGCGTCTGTAGCAGAGAAAGGTCGCCAACATCGCTGTTGATGGTCAGCTCGCGTTTACGCTTGCGGGTACGGGCGATGTCGCGAATGTTAACCAGAATCAACGCGTTGGTTGGACAGGTGCGCACGCAGGCCGGGCCTTGTTCATCAAAGCTGCACAGGTCGCACTTCACCGCAACGGCGCGGATGCCGGGCACCCAGTCCAGCAGCGTGCTGACGCGTGCCGGAGCAGGCGGCGCGGGCGGGGCTTTTGGCGAGTTAGCATTCGCCGGAATATGCAGCGGGCGGCTGCCGGAAAATTCAATGGCACCGAACGGGCAGGCAATGCCGCACAGCTTGCAGCTTACGCACAGGCTTTCGTTCAACTGGACAGCGCCGTCCACGCGGGTGATGGCATTTACGGGACAGACACCCGCACAAGGGGCATCTTCACAGTGATGGCAGAGCTGCGGGGCAGACTCTTTTTCATTACGCATGACGTGCAGGCGCGGCATGGACTGCAGCCCATGCAGGCGATGCGTTTCCGAACACGCCGCCTCACAGGTTCGACAGCCAATGCAGACCGTCGAGTCAGCAATTACAAAACGGTTCACCGGGTCATCCTCTGGTGATAGTCATTTTTGACGAAAAACTGTCTTGTCGACACTTTTCGACACACAGGGGTCAGGCCACGTTCGCTGAGGCATTTCCGTCCATCAGCTGCTTCAGGTTGACCGGGAGATCGTGTTCAACTGCGGCGTACAGGCTGTTATAAACCGGGGCGATTTTTTCCAGATAGTGCTCCAGCACCTGCTGGCGATCGCGGTTGCTGACGTGGCCGTCCACCATGCCGTCGGCCATCAGCTGTGCTTTCGCAATACACTGTTTTTCGCCGTCTTTTGTCTCAAGGTGGTACTCAATGGTGTGGCTGTTGAAGTTATCCGCCAGGGTGACATTGATGATGAAATGGCCGAAGAGGACAAAGCGCATGTCCCCCTGCGCCGCACAGCTCATCGCATGGTGAAGACGCGCTTTCGAGAGGGTGATGCCCTGAACCAGAGAGTTGCAGTAAAGATGCCACTGGTCCTGTAACTGCTGATGACGCTGCGCGATGTAATCTGCTTTTTCGCTGATTTCCCAAATAGTCATAAAAGGTATCCGTTTAATGGAGATAGCGGCTGTTAAGCAGATTCCATGCCAGTTTTTATCCAACTGATTTTTAATAGTTTTAATTAAAAACTGGCTGTCAATTTTGCGGTGTCGACGTGTCATTTCGACAGCGTTGACATCGACACGCCTTAACAAAAATCAAGATGGCATTGTTATTGCATTCAATGGCGCAATTCATTGAGGAGGCGTCATGCACGAAATTACCCTCTGCCAGCGGGCTCTGGAACTTATCGAACAGCAGGCTGTGCAAAACCACGCAAAACGCGTCACCGGCGTCTGGCTGAAGGTCGGAGCGTTTTCCTGCGTCGAAACCAGCGCCCTGACCTTCTGTTTTGAACTGGTGTGCCGCGGCACGCTGGCGGAAGGCTGCGAACTGCATATTGAAGAGCAGCAGGCGGAGTGCTGGTGCGAGCAGTGTCAGCAGTACGTCACCCTGCTGTCGTCGAAGGTACAGCGCTGTCCGCAGTGTCAGAGCACCTTTCTTCGCATCGTGGCGGATGACGGCATGCAGATCCAACGCCTCGAAATCGAGAAGGAGTAAGTATGTGTAGTACCTGCGGTTGCGCCGAAGGCAACCTGTATATAGAAGGGGATGAACATCACCCCCACTCCGCGTTTCGCTCCGCGCCCTTTGCACCTGCCCACGCCCTTCTGCGGCATTGACAGGGATCGCTTTCTCCCCGCAACGATCCGATGCGGGCGATCTTCACTACGGCCACGGCGAAGCGGGTACCCACGCGCCGGGCATCAGCCAGCGTCAGATGCTGGAGGTGGAAATCAACGTCCTGGACAAGAATAACCAGATCGCCAACCGTAACCGTGCCCGCTTCGCCGCCCGCAGGCAGCTGGTGCTGAACCTGGTCTCCAGCCCCGGCTCCGGCAAAACCACGCTGCTCACGGAAACGCTCAACCGCCTGAACGGGCGCGTCTCCTGTGCGGTGATTGAAGGCGATCAGCAAACCGTTAACGATGCGGCGCGCATTCGCGAAACCGGCACCCCGGCGATCCAGGTGAATACCGGCAAAGGCTGCCATCTCGATGCGCAGATGATCGCCAACGCCGCCCCGCGCCTGCCGCTTGAAGATAACGGCATCCTGTTTATTGAAAACGTCGGTAACCTTGTCTGCCCGGCGAGCTTCGACCTGGGCGAACGGCACAAAGTCGCGGTGCTTTCGGTGACCGAAGGCGAAGACAAGCCGCTGAAGTACCCGCATATGTTTGCCGCCGCCTCCATCATGCTGCTCAACAAAGTCGACCTGCTGCCGTACCTGAACTTCGACGTGGATAAATGCCTGTCCTGGGCCCGCGAGGTGAACCCGGATATTGAGATCCTGCTGGTCTCCGCTACCCGCGGCGACGGCATGGACAGCTGGCTACACTGGCTGGAGAACGAACGATGTGCATAGGCGTACCGGGACAGATTCATGCCATTGACGGTAATCAGGCCAAAGTCGAGGTCTGCGGCATCCTGCGCGACGTCGACCTGACGCTGGTGGGCAGCAGCGATGAAACCGGCGTCTCGCGTCTCGGCCAGTGGGTGCTGGTCCACGTGGGGTTCGCCATGAGCGTGATTAACGAAACGGAAGCCCGCGACACGCTGGAGGCGCTGCAGAACATGTTCGACGTGGAGCCGGACGTGGGGGCGCTGCTGTATGGCGAGGAGCGATAATCATGCGTTACGTGGATGAATACCGCGCACCCGAGCAGGTGCTACAGCTTATCGGGCATCTGAAAACGCGTGCGGCGCTGCTGGACTACACGGCGGAAAACCCGCTGCGGATCATGGAGGTGTGCGGCGGACATACGCACGCCATTTTCAAATTTGGCCTCGACCAGCTGCTGCCGGAGAACATCGAGTTTATCCATGGCCCCGGCTGTCCGGTCTGCGTGCTGCCGATGGGGCGCATCGACAGCTGTATCGAGATTGCCAGCCGGCCCGACGTCATTTTCTGCACCTTTGGCGACGCGATGCGCGTTCCGGGGAAAAACGGCTCGCTGCTGCAGGCAAAAGCACGCGGAGCCGACATCCGGATCGTCTATTCGCCGATGGATGCCCTGATGCTGGCAGCGGATAACCCCACGCGCAAAGTCGTGTTTTTTGGCCTGGGGTTTGAAACCACCATGCCCGCCACCGCCATTACGCTGCAGCAGGCGAAAGTGCGCAGCGTCGATAACTTTTTCTTCTTCTGCCAGCATATTACGCTCATCCCCACGCTACGCAGCCTGCTGGAAGCGCCGGGAAACGGGATTGACGCCTTCCTGGCGCCAGGCCATGTCAGCATGGTGATTGGCACAGATGCCTACGGTTTTATCGCTGAACAGTACAATCGTCCGTTAGTGGTCGCTGGTTTCGAACCTCTTGATCTACTGCAAGGTGTCACCATGCTGGTTGAGCAGAAAATAGCGGCCCTGAGTACCGTGGAAAACCAGTACCGCCGCGTGGTGCCGGATGCAGGAAATGAACGGGCACAGCAGGCAATAGCCGACGTGTTTTGCGTCGAAGGCGACAGCGAATGGCGTGGCCTGGGACTGATTGCCGAATCCGGCGTGCGCCTGACGCCGGCCTATCGCGCGTTCGACGCCGAAGCGCATTTCCGCCCGCAGCCGCAGCAGGTTTGCGACGATCCGCGGGCCCGCTGCGGCGAGGTGCTCACCGGTAAATGCAAGCCTCATCATTGCCCGCTATACGGCAACACCTGTAACCCGCAAACGGCGTTTGGCGCGCTGATGGTCTCCTCCGAAGGGGCGTGTGCCGCGTGGTATCAGTATCGCAACCAGGAGAGTGAAGCATGAAGACGGTTGAAATGGCGCACGGCAGCGGCGGACAGGCGATGCAGCAGCTGATTAACCGGCTGTTTATGGAGGCCTTCAGCAATCCCTGGCTCGCCGAGCAGGAAGACCAGGCGCGCATTGACCTCGCGCCCCTCACCGCGCAGGGCGACAGGCTGGCGTTCTCCACCGACAGCTACGTGATTGACCCGCTGTTCTTCCCGGGCGGCGATATCGGCAAGCTCGCTGTCTGCGGCACGGCGAACGACATTGCCGTCAGCGGTGCCATTCCACGCTACCTCTCCTGCGGGTTTATCCTCGAAGAGGGGTTACCGATGGAGACGCTCACAGCGGTGGTCAACAGTATGGCGCAGACCGCCCGCGAGGCAGGGATAACTATCGTCACCGGCGATACCAAAGTGGTGCAGCGCGGCGCGGCCGACAAGCTGTTTATCAACACCGCCGGCATCGGGGCGATCCCCGCCGATATTCACTGGGGCGCGCAGCGCCTCAGCGCAGGCGACGTGCTGATCGTGACCGGCACGCTGGGCTGCCACGGAGCGACCATCCTCAACCTGCGCGAAGGTCTGGGGCTGGACGGTGAACTGCGCAGCGACTGCGCGGTGTTGACCCCGCTGATCCAGACGCTGCGTGCAGTTCCCGGCGTGAAAGCGCTCCGGGACGCCACGCGCGGCGGCGTGAATGCCGTGGTCCATGAATTTGCGGCAAGCTGCGGATGCGGGATTGAACTCACCGAGCGCAGCCTGCCCGTAACGCCCGCCGTTCGCGGTCTGTGTGAGCTGCTGGGGCTTGACCCGCTCAACTTTGCCAACGAAGGCAAGCTGGTGATTGGCGTTGAACGCGCTTCTGCACCCACCGTTCTGGAACAGCTGCGGGCACATCCGTTTGGACACGAGGCGGCGATAATTGGTGAAGTGGTTGAGCGCAAAGGGGTGCGCCTGACGGGCTGTATGGCGTGAAACGGACGCTGGATTTGCCGCACGCGGAACCCTTACCCCGAATTTGCTAGGCCGCGCCATAAGCGGCCAGCGTGGAATTTTTGCTCGTTTCTACTGGAAAGCACTATGCCATATACACCGATGAGCGATCTTGGACAGCAGGGGCTGTTTGACATCACGCGCACACTTTTACAGCAGCCCGATCTCGGCGCGCTGAGCGATGCCCTGACGCGTCTGGTCAGGCAATCGGCGCTGGCCGACAGCGCCGCGATTGTGCTCTGGCATAGCGGTACGCATCGCGCGAGCTACTACGCAACGCGTGATAATGGCAAAACGTTTGAATACGAGGATGAAACGTATCTGGCCCATGGCCCGGTGCGCCGCATTCTCTCCCGGCCTGAAGCGCTGCACTGCAACTTTGAGGCGTTCCGACAGGCGTGGCCGCGGCTGGCGGAAAGCAATCTGTATCAGCCCTTCGGGCATTACTGCATGTTGCCGCTGGCGGCAGAGGGCCAGATTTTTGGCGGCTGCGAGTTTATCCGCACCACCGACCAGCCGTGGAGCGAGGCGGAATACGAGCGCCTGCATACCTTCACCCAGATTGTGGCCGTCGTCGCGGAGCAGATCCAAAGCCGCGTAAACAATAACGTCGATTACGACCTGCTGAGCCGCGAGCGCGACAACTTTCGTATTCTGGTCGCCATCACCAACGCCGTGCTCTCCAGACTCGATATGGATGAGCTGGTCAGCGAGGTGTCAAAAGAGATCCATCACTATTTCAAAATCGACGCCATCAGTATTGCGCTGCGGGGGCACCGTAAGGGCAAGCTGAACATCTACTCCACCCACTATCTGGATGAGGCTAACCCTGCCCATGAGCAGAGTGAAGTGGACGAAGCCGGTACGCTTTCCGAGCGGGTCTTTAAAAGCAAAGAGATCCTCCTGCTCAACCTGAACGAGCAGGATACGGTGGCACCCTACGAGCGAATGCTGTTTAACACCTGGGGCAACAAAATCCAGACCCTGTGCCTGCTGCCGCTGATGTCCGGCGACACCATGCTCGGCGTGCTAAAGCTGGCCCAGTGTGAGGAGGGAGTATTTACCACCGCCAACCTGAAGCTGCTGCGTCAGATCGCCGAGCGTATTTCCATCGCCCTGGATAACGCCCTCGCCTATCAGGAGATTCATCGCCTGAAAGAGCGGCTGGTGGATGAGAACCTCGCCCTGACCGAACAGCTCAACAACGTGGACAGCGAGTTTGGTGAAATCATCGGGCGCAGCGATGCGATGTACAGCGTGCTCAAGCAGGTGGAGATGGTGGCGCAAAGCGACAGCACGGTGCTGATTCTGGGCGAAACCGGCACGGGTAAAGAGCTGATAGCCCGCGCCATTCACAACCTGAGTAACCGCAACAGCCGACGGATGGTGAAGATGAACTGCGCCGCCATGCCGGCGGGGCTACTGGAAAGCGATCTGTTCGGTCACGAACGCGGCGCGTTCACCGGGGCCAGCAGCCAGCGTCTGGGCCGCTTTGAACTGGCCGACAAGAGCTCGCTGTTCCTCGACGAAGTGGGCGATATGCCGCTGGAGCTACAGCCAAAGCTGCTGCGCGTCCTGCAGGAGCAGGAGTTTGAGCGCCTGGGCAGCAACAAGCTTATCCAGACTGACGTGCGGCTGATTGCCGCCACCAACCGAGACCTGAAAAAAATGGTCGCCGACGCGAGTTTCGCAGCGATCTCTACTATCGCCTGAACGTGTTCCCGATTTGCCTGCCGCCGCTGCGCGAACGTCCGGAAGATATCCCTCTGCTGGTTAAAGCGTTTACCGCGAAGATTGCCCGCCGGATGGGGCGCAACATCGACAGTATTCCTGCAGAGACGTTACGCACCCTCTCCTCGATGGAATGGCCCGGCAACGTGCGCGAGCTGGAAAACGTCATCGAACGTGCGGTGCTGCTGACGCGCGGCAACGTGCTGCAACTCTCACTGCCTGAAGTTACGCTGCCTGACGTAACCGCGCCCGCCGCCGAGACGGCAAAAGAGGGAGAAGATGAATATCAGCTCATTATGCGCGTACTGAAAGAGACCAACGGCGTGGTCGCCGGACCGAAAGGTGCCGCCCAGCGCCTGGGGTTAAAACGCACCACCCTGCTGTCGCGCATGAAGCGTCTTGGGATCGATAAAGAGAGCCTGGTCTAACGCCTTATCCCGGCGGTGTTTTCTGACACCGCCTTTTGTCACCCTGCGCAATTGTCCCTCATTGACACAAAATCGTTTCCTCTGTATAAAATTCCGCCTTAATAATGAGTTTCATTTGCATCAATAACAATATTAATCAAGGGTAGCGTTTCATGAAGAAGGTCATCTGCGCGTTAGGCCTGGCGGTTGCGTCGGTCAGTTCTGCTCTGGCAACCACATATCCTCTGACCATTGAAAATTGTGGCTATAAAGAGACATTCACTAAAGCGCCGGAACGCGTCGTGGCCCTGGGTCAGAATACCGTCGAAATTTTGCTCCTGCTGGGCCTGGAAGACAAAGTGAAGGCCAGCGCCTTCTGGCCGACCAAAGTCCTGCCGCAGCTGGCGGAACAGAACGCGAAAATTAAAACCCTGACGGTAGAAATTCCTACGCTTGAATCTGTTCTCGCACAAAATCCTGACTTTGTCCCCGCGCAGACTCCCCTGCTGCTGGGGCCTGAAAGTAAGGTTGCCAAACGCGACGATCTGATGACCCTGGGCGTGAACAGCTACGTGTCCCCGGGCATGTGCGCGACCAAAAAAGCCACCGGCGATATGTACGGCAGCCGCCAGAAACTGTGGGATATGACCTATCTCTATCAGGAGATTGAGGATTTCGCCAAAATCTTTAACGTGGAAGATCGCGGTCAGGCCGTGATTGCCGATTTCAAAAAACGTGAGGCTGACCTGCGCCAGGAATTCAGTAAAAACAAAAAAGATCTCTCCTTTGTTTTCTGGTTCTCAAGCTCCTCCCGTCTGCGGACGCCTACGTCGGCGGTAAAAATAGCCCTTCCGGATTTATTGCCAGCCTGCTGGGCGGCCATAACGCCATCACCTCCGAGACCGAATGGCCAACCGTGGGCTGGGAAAGCATTATTGCCGCTAATCCGGATGTCATTGTGGTCTCAAGCCTCGACCGCAACCGCTGGGCGCTGGATAACGCGGAAGAAAAAATCAAATTCCTCAAAAGCGATCCGGCAGTCAGCCAGCTGGACGCGGTGAAAAAGGGTCATATCGTGGTGATGGACGGCCAGGCGATGAACCCGACGATCCGCACGATTTACGGGGCTCAGCAGGTTGGCGAACAGCTCAGAAAACTGGGGCTGAACTGATGACCACCGCCGTCCTTCAGGCCAGGCAGAGCCTGGTTCTGACGACCTCGTGTTTGCTTGCCTTTGTCCTGCTATTTCTGGTTATCGCGCTGAGCGTCAGCGTCGGTGAGCTGTCTATTCCGCTGCAGAACGTCTTTTATGCCATCAGCAATAAGATGGGGTTCACCGGGGTTCCGCTCAACCGAATCTATGAGAGCGTCATCTGGGACTTTCGCCTGAGCCGCGCGCTGGTTGCAGCCTGCTGCGGCGCGGGGCTGGCCATCTGCGGCGCCGTATTGCAGAGCCTGCTGAAGAACGCGCTGGCGGAGCCATACGTGCTGGGCGTATCCGCCGGCGCGTCGACTGGCGCGGTCTCCGTGGTGGTGTTGGGGATCGGCACCGGCGCGGTGTCGCTTTCTGCGGGTGCCTTTGCCGGGGCGTTCGCCGCCTTTGCGTTTGTCGCGTTTCTGACCAACGGCGCGCGTGGCGGAAATGAACGAACTATTCTGGCGGGCGTTGCCGCCTCGCAGCTTTTCAACGCCATTACCGCCTACACCATCAGCACTTCCGCCAGCGCCCAGCAGGCGCGTGACGTGATGTTCTGGCTGCTGGGCAGTTTCAGCGGCGTGCGCTGGCCCGAATTCCAGCTTGCCCTGGTGGTGGTGCTGATTGGGTTAGCCGTGTGCCTCTACTATTCCCGGGCGCTGGATGCCTTTACGTTCGGCGATGACGCCGCGGCGTCGCTGGGCATCGCCGTCCCGTGGGTGCGTCTGGCGCTCTTTACCACCACCGCACTGATCACCGCGACCATCGTCAGCATGGCGGGATCAATCGGCTTTGTCGGGCTGGTAGTGCCGCACGTCATGCGTTTCCTGTTCGGGCCGCTGCATCGTACATTGCTGATCGCCAGCGCGCTGGCAGGGGCGATCCTGATGGTGCTGGCGGACATCGCTTCGCGCATGCTGATCGCCCCGCAAAGCCTGCCCGTCGGCGTCGTGACCGCGCTGGTTGGCGTTCCGTTCTTTGCCGTGATTATCTACCGCTCAAGGAATAAGTGATGAGTATCTGCGCTGAACATATTACCTGGAAGGTGGGTAAAAAAGTCATCGTTAATGACGTTTCGCTGACGGTGTCTCGCGGGGAAACGGTCGGCTTGCTTGGCCCCAACGGCTGCGGTAAATCATCGCTTCTGCGCATTCTGGCTGGTCTGCGCCGCCCGGACTGCGGCAGCGTTACCCTGGACGGTCAGGACATCGCCCGCATCGCCAAAAAACAGCTTGCCCGCCGGGTGGCCTTCGTTGAACAGCACGGGATGACCGACGCGAACATGCGCGTGCGCGACGTGGTGAAGCTCGGGCGTATTCCGCACCACTCCGCTTTTTCCAACTGGAGCAGGCATGATGACGAAACCGTCACCGCCGCACTGCAACGGGTGGATATGCTAGATAAAAGCGATCAGGGCTGGCTGAGCCTCTCTGGCGGCGAGCGCCAGCGCGTCCACATTGCCCGCGCCCTGGCCCAGACCCCGACGGAAATCCTGCTCGATGAACCGACCAACCACCTGGACATTCATCATCAGATGCAGCTGATGCAGTTGATCAGCGAATTACCGGTCACCAGCATTGTCGCCATCCACGATCTCAACCACGCCTCGATGTTTTGTGACTCGCTGATTGTGATGCAGAAAGGGCAAATTGTGGCCACGGGAACGCCGCAGGAGATCCTCTCCGAGGCGCTGCTCTGGGATGTATTTCGGGTAAAAACCAAAATTGAGATCTCGCCGTTCCATGGCAAAAAGCATATCCACTTTATCGTTTAGGGACGAGTGAACGACGATGCCCCTTCGCCCTGCCACCGCGCTCTGGCCGCCCGTTTTACTGGGCAGCCAGTTTGTTTTTAACATTGGCTTTTACGCCGTTGTCCCCTTCCTGGCGATATTCCTGCGCGACGATATGCTGCTCTCCGGCGGGCTGATCGGGCTGATCCTGGGGCTGCGCACGTTCTCCCAGCAGGGGATGTTTATCGTCGGGGGCGCGCTCTCGGACCGCTTTGGCGCGAAAGTCGTGATCCTGAGCGGGTGTGTTATCCGCGTCGCGGGCTATCTGCTGCTGGCGTTCGGGGAATCGCTGTGGCCGATTATTCTGGGCGCGTGTCTGACAGGCGTGGGCGGCGCGCTGTTTTCTCCGTCTATTGAGGCATTGCTGGCGAAAGCAGGCACGCACAGCGAGGCGAAAGGTAAACGAAGCCGGGCGGAGTGGTTCGCGCTCTTTGCGGTTTGCGGGGAACTCGGTGCCGTACTGGGCCCGGTTGCCGGTGCCCTGCTAACCGGCCTGGGCTTTCGTCAGGTGGCTCTCGCGGGGGCAGGCGTCTTTATCGTTGCGCTGGTGGTGCTCTATTTTTGCCTGCCCGCGTCACGCCACGCCGCGCAGACGCTAAAGCTCGTTCCCTGGTGGACGACGTTCCGCAAGCCCCGCTTTGTCGCCTTTATCATTGCCTACAGTTCGTGGCTTTTAAGCTATAACCAGCTCTATCTGGCGCTGCCGGTAGAGATCCAGCGCTCTGGCGGTAACGAGAAAGATCTCGGCCCGCTTTTTATGCTGGCCTCCGTTCTGATCATCACCTTACAGCTGCCGCTGGCGCGTTTCGCCCGGCGTGTGGGCGCTGTGAGGATCCTGCCGGTGGGCTTTTTGCTGCTCTCCGCCGCCTTTGCAAGCGTGGCAATGTTTGCGTCGACGGCACCGCCAGAGGGCTGGCTGCGCCTGCTGCCGTCGGTCTGTTTTGTGACGCTGCTGACGCTGGACAGATGCTGCTGGTGCCATCGGCTAAGGATCTGGTCCCGCGCTTTGCCGAGGAGTCCACGCTGGGGGCACATTATGGCGCACTCGCCACCGCTGGCGGCATTGCGGTACTGGCAGGAAACTTGTTGTTTGGTAGCCTGCTGGATCGCGCGCTGGTGCCCTCAACGCAGGCAATGTATCCCTGGCTGCTGCTGGCCCTTTTCCCACTCTGCAGCGCGCTGGCCCTGAACGTGATTTGCCGCCCGCTGAGACGCTGAACCGGTCACTTTTTCGGGCGATACTTTTCAGGCAGCTCCGGCACGGGACGACGGTCATCAATCAGATGACGAACGGTCAGGATCGGGTGACGCCATAACATACGCGGGCCAGCCCAGCGCATAATCTGCTTCATCTCTTCTCGTCTGGCAGGCTGGTAGCAGTGCACCGGACACTGTTTGCAGGCAGGCTTTTCTTCACCAAATACGCATTTATCCAGACGCTTATCGGCATAGGCATTCAGCGCCTGATAATGCCCTTCGTCCTGAGACGCGTCAGGACAGTGCTTTTCATACAGGGCGATCATTCTGGCGATCGTCTTTTTTTCGCGAGAAATTCGTTTACCAGACATAGCGGCTCACTGGTCAATAACATGCATTCATAATACCTCTTAATGCCTCTTTTTTCAGTTGTTGCATGTCATTTTCTGAACCCGCCTTCCACTTTTAAGCCTCCATCAGCCACGCTTTACTGGTATTTTATACAGGTATTAAGAGCCCTGCTGCCGTCGTTATGGAGGATGTATGCAAGAGATCGCCAGCACTAAACACTATCGCCGCTTAAAAGTCGGTTATTTCAGAAAACGTCACGAAGACCGGAAAACTAAAATTCCGACACGTTACAGCGTACATGCGGTGTTGAGCTTAAAAGGCGACTGGCTTGAACAGGCTGGTTTTACCACCCACTCGCAGGTGCGTGTGGGGGTCGAACAGGGGAAAATCGTTATTGAGTTACTGAACCCTGGCGAAGCATAGCGTCACACGTAGGCCAACGTAACCTCCTGATGATACCAAAGCGGTATCATCAGCGAGAGCAGAAGAAAATAGGACGCTTTCCTACGGTAAATAAAAAACCTCTGGGCCCTTGCTTCAGGATTGAATAGTTTAATTTATGGTTCGGGTAAATAAAGAAATCAGGCAACACGTCGCCGAGAACGTTATCTGGCAGCGATTCTTCATTCACATCATGGATCTTTACCGAAGTAAAATGGAAGGAATCTTTGTTTTCCGTCCAGACATAGGACACATCTCTTCGGATAACTGCCGTCGGCTTATCATTTTTAAAATACGTACCGCTGACCGCTACCACACCGGTCTGCTGCTGCATGGTATACATAAAGTCCAGGGTAAGGTTTGCACGAACATCTTCATGAAAAACAACGATAGAGACGGAACAGGCTTCCGTATTATGCTTTTTTTCTACGTGATAATGGTAAAGCCATGACGCCAGCGCGCCAACGGCAAACAGTAAGAGACACATTATCGCAGTTGACCTTTTAGTCACTGATTGTACCCCCTGAAATAAAGCGTAACGCAACCAGCATCTTCTTCTTGTTCATAAGGTTTTCTGCAAATAAGTACCGACAGTGCCGGAGCGGTACTGGATGAGGAGAAGTAGACCCACGGATATTTTTTACAATCGAGCCCCGTTTGCAGGATAATTTTTTTATAACGCGTAAAGTTTCCGATACTTTTAATGTCATCGTTTCGTGAGAAAAAATGACACCCGTTTTCGGTGCTGTTTATTGTGTAATCTTTAAAAAAATCTTTCTTTGAATAGTCATGCACGGCCAGATGGAGAATAAAATACCCCACCCCAAAAGAGAGGGCCATAAGTAATAGCGAAACATAGCGACGATATTGATAACGCGGCGCCTTAGCACTCACCTGTGCGACAGCGGTTTCAGCGATGCTCTCTTTCGACACGGTGACAGGAGGCGCTTCTGATGCCACGCTCTCAGGCGCGTTTACTGATTCGGCCACGTCGTTTTCAATGCGGGCAACGCTGACGCCTTTTTCAATCTGGAAACCTTTTCTCGGGACCGTGGCCACCAGCGTATCGTCTGTTTCTCCCGTTGAGCGTAGCCCGCGCCGGATAATGGAGATATTCTGATAAAGCGTATTGGCAGGAACTAACATCCCGTCCTCACCCCAGACTTTATCAAAGAACGTCTTTTGGTGGACCACTTCCGGGGAAGATTCAAGCAGAAGAACCAGACACCGACTGGCTGGCGTTGTGAGAATTACGCTTAACTCAGGGCGGGTCAAAGAGACAAGTAAGTTTTTCTCTGGACAGAATTTAATATTATCGTTAATTATCCAGAACATAGAATACTCACTATACAGTAAACAGATTCAAAAACTGTTGATATAGATGGCAATTATACTCTGTGAATAATCCTTGTCAAAGCAGCCAGTTAGCGCATTAGTACCGGTACTTCATTAAAATAAAAAGGATTATCTCAGGAAAAAAGACCGGCCAGTCATCCTGCACGATTACGCTTCTTAAACGGAAACAGAAATTTACCCGAGTATCTTCGGTGAATTTCATCGTGTTCCCTGTTTTTGGTTTTTATCGCGTCTCAGGCCATGCTGCGCTCCACAACCCAGAACGGCTGACAATAATGTCTGATTGATTGCGTCTATGTTACACCTTCTCTGTTAGCTGCCCGAGTAAATTTGTGGCGCTTTACTCGCAACGATAATACTCGCGCAATACTCTGATATTTTTTTGGGGGTACGCCCGTCAAAGGCGGCATTATTCATATGGATTACAACGTTGAAGGATTTTACGTTGGCTACCGTTGGCACGCCCGTACTCAGCAGCCGCCATTGTCTCCATTCAGTCACGGACTAAGTTTCACAACCTTCAGTTACGGGGATCTGCAGGTAGCATCAGACGGGAAAACACTCACTGCATCATTCAGGGTTACAAATACAGTAAATTGCGCGGGCGCAGACGTGCCGCTGCTCTTTGTCGAGCCGGCTGACCATCGGTACCCGTGCGTCACACGCCCGGAAGCGATGCTATGTGCGAACTGCGTGAAATGCATTTAAGGTCAAGTAGTGATGCAAAATGAAGAAATATAAAATAGCCTATGAGCACAGCAGCAACGGTGAAAAACAGAACGATGAAACCCTGATGGATTCTGATCACGAACCCACCAGGGAAGAGCTGGAGCATGCGTTCAGCCGGGACACGCTGAGATTTCATCACCAAGGGCTGTCCACCAGGATGATCATTTCGGTGGTTACAGTGAAGTGATATGTGTGGCACCTTTGTTCAGACATACAGGCGCAACCGATAAAACAATCGTATCGTTAAGCTTTATTATCGAAAAGCTTCAAAACTCAATGAAGGCATCATTATCGAAGTAATATTTGAACGCTTGAAAAAGCTGCTCTTCGCTTGGAGTACCTAACTGTTCCTGGGCGCTATCAACAATATCTTCAATAGTGGCATTGTCCAACGTTTCAAGCCAACCATCTTGCTTCGCTTGTACTGGAAGATGATTGTCAGAACCCGGTTCGTTATCACTCCCATCTGTAGAAAAAATTCCTTCAGTGTCTAACGACCAGTTTTCGCTATCAGGTGGCAGGAAAAGCCAGCCTTCCGGATTTGCTTGCGGATTCGTGAGTAACTCTCTAATCGTGATTAACGGCATATATCCTCCTGAATTTAACTACAGTTTGTACCAGACTGAAGCTTTTTAAAACCGCCTTGCCCACTCGGGTGCAGGCTCTGCTGCACAGGCCCGCCAGCCTTATGTTGTGGCCTGGGAACTAATTCAATTTTGCTTGGATCTTGTGCATTATGATGCCAAGTATGTTTCGGTGGACTTGTATCTTTAAATGCCCCCTTGGCACCAGGTTGTACATGCGACACTACCTCAGGAGGCAACTTACTACCCAGCTCAGGATGTTCCTTAATAGTATTATAAAGTTGTTCATTAGCATTTTGAAAATGTACACGACGAGAAGCATCATGTAGATCTTCCGGGATATTAGTTTGGTACCAGACGCTGTAATTCGGGCTGCTTAATGGACGACCACTCAAGTCATTCCCAGAGAGATCTACTCCTGCCAGCCCCCATGGATCAACCCACCCAAGTGGGTTCGGCGCATACTGGTACAGGTTCCACCCACCACTTAACCCAATCGGGTCCTGAACGATGAACCGTCCGATCTGTGGGTCGTAGTAACGGAACAGATTGTAGTGCAGCCCTGTTTCGCTGTCTGCATACTGCCCGGCATAACGCAGGGGCTGGTGCGCCAGGGCTATGTTCTTAGCTACCCGCGTGAAGCCATCTGTCTGGTAGCGCACCTCACCGAAGCTGCCGTACTGCCCGCTCCAGCGGATGCTGCCGTTTTCGTCCGTCACTTCGAGCGGCGCGCCGTTGAGGTCGGTGCTGAACCAGTAGATCTCCCCGTCCGTATCGTCCTGCAGGTGGTCAACCCGCGCCAGCGGGCTCCAGGCCTCGTTCGGGTCATAGATATACGTGCTGCACTGCCCGCCGTCATGCTGCTCCTGCAACAGGCGGTAACTCTGCCAGAGAAAACGCATTTCACTGATGCCGTGCCCGGTGGTGACTGTCTTGCGGATGCGCCTGCCGAGCGCGTCATAATGGTAGTGCGCTTCAAAGCGTCCCTGCGGCCCCGTTCCGCGCGCGGACAGAAGCCGGTTTTCCGCATCATAGGTATAGTGCTGTTCATACAACCCGCTGCGCCTGCGCGTCAGGTTGCCCCAGGCATCGTACTGCATAAACAGGTTCTGCCAGTGCTGCAGGCGGTTATCGGTAACCGGCTCGTCGTTCGCGGCCAGGTTATCAGCGGCGTCATAGGCAAAGAGCGCACTGCTGTTGCCCTGCCGGGACTCATAATGCTTCAGCAGGCGGCTTTCAGCGTCGTAGCCGTAATTCACCTCCCCGCGCAGGGTATCGCTGACGCCCGCCAGTTCGCCGCGCCCGGTATAGCGGTACAGGCGATCCAGTATAGCCTGCTCCGGCAGGGCCACCTCTGTGATAAATGTGCTGCGCTGCGCGGTACGTCTGCCGAGGCTGTCATAGCTGCGGGACTGTTCGCGCGCGCCCTGGGTACGACTCACTTCCCGGTGCAGACGGTCGCGGGTGAATTCGGTGACAAGCTGCGACCCGAAGCGGATGGCGCTGACGTGACCGGAGCCGTAGTGCAGCCAGGAGAGCTGCTGCCCGCCGGGGAGGGTCAGATTTGTCAGATTGCCCAGTGCATCCCATTCGTAGCTGAGTTCGCCGTTAACACCAGACTCATTTACCAGGCGACCTGACGCATCGCGGGTAAAGTCGATTTCATCACCCTCAATGCCCAGCGCAACACCTTCGGCAGTCGGGGTGCGCCGGATACGGGTGAGCTGACCGTTCAGGTCGTGGTCATAACGGTATTCCGCATTGCGCGTAGTACGCCCGGTAAGCAGGCCACTTTCATCGTAACTGAAGGTTCGTATACGCCGGGCGATGCCGCCATCACCGGCAGGCCTGCCGTTTTCATGCAGTTCGCAGAGGAATCCACGGCTGTCCCATATCATCTGGCGCGACGTGTCGTCCGGGCGGGTTTCGCTGAGCGGACGGCCTGCGGCGTCGTATGTAAAGCGGTATTCTCCGCGATTGCCGTTTTCGAGTCTGAGCAGGTTGCCGCGCGGGTCGTAATGCCAGCGCCGGGTGCGCCCGATGCGGTCGGTGACACTCACCGGCAGGCCGAGCGGGTTATAGTCCCAGCGCACCTCGCTCTCCAGCGGGTCGCGCCAGGCGGCAAGCTGACCGCGTGCATTCCAGTGTAATGTTTCGCGGCTGCCGTCCGGGCGGATAACAGCAGAAAGTTGCCCGGCGCTGTTCCATACACGGCGGGTGACATTACCCTCTGCATCTTCACTCGACAGAAGTTGCCCGAGGCGGTCGTATGTATAGCAAGAGACACTGCCGGAACAGTCGGTGCGGCTTGTCAGCAGTCCCTGACCGTTCCATGCCAGACGCACCACCCCGCCTGTCGCATCGGTGATACTGTCCGGTAAAGGTTCTTCATCGTCCGGGTAGTGGTAAGTGGTGCGGTTGCCTTCGGTGTTGGTTTCAGAAAGCAGTCGTCCCTGCAGGTCATACAGGCTCTGCTCTGACGTGCCGTCCGGCCAGACCGTGCGGGTGAGGCGATCGGTGAGGCGGTACCAGTAATATTCCGTCCGCCGTCCTGCCGGGTCCGTCTCCTGGATCATGCGCCCGTACCTGTCCCACCGGCTCTGGCGCATGGCACCGCCCGGCAGAATGACGTCACACAGCTCGCCGTCGCGGTAAATAAAGGCTGTCTTGCGGCCATCGAAGTCGGTGAAGGCGGCGACGTTGTCATCGTCATCAATCAGCCAGTGCGCCTGCGCCCCGTCGTCACGGATGGCCCGGCGGGTGCCGTTGTCAAAATCATACTCAAAAGTCAGCTGCTCGCCGCCGCTGTGGCGGAAAGCCGTCACGCGCGGCAGACCGGCAATCTCCTGCCAGCGGTATTCGCTCACCAGGCCGTTTGCATCCTCGTGGGCACGCATCAGGCCATCCTGCCAGCGGAAACGCCTGCGCACGCTGCCGCCCCGGCCGGTCACTGAGACCAGCTGGCGCTGTTCGTCATAAGCATAACTGGCCAGGCAGATGTCATCATCCAGCCAGGCACCGGTGAGCCTGTCGTCGTCATAGCGGCAGACCACGCGCTGCCCGGCGCTGTCCGTCAGGGCATGCAGGGTGAGGTTATCGTTCCACTCGAAGAGGATATCGTTGCCGCAGGGTCCGGAGATGCGCTGCAGCAGGGAGGGTTTATCGAACTCAAGCGGGGCGTAGTGCCAGCGTTCGCCGCTGATATCATACACAGACCAGGTATCGTCCTGATGGTGCTCAAGCCAGCGCTTTTCGGCTTCGCAGTAGGTCCGGTAACCCTTCGGCACCTTCGGAAAGGAGACATAATCCCCGGTCGGGGCCCGCCACACCAGGCCCTCCTGGTAACGCTCCAGACGGGTCTCCCAGAAGAGATTCCAGCCGCGACCGAGCACGCTGTCGCCCGGGTTACCGCTGCGCCAGTAACGCTGCCAGCGCACCGGCAGACGCGACGGCAGGACGAAGTCCAGCTCGTCGTCGCCGCTGAGAAACTTCTGCCCACTGATGATATCCACCGGGCGGGCAATAATTCCTCCCGCCGCGATGGCGGTCAGCATCGCGCCGAAGCGGCAGGCGATGCGGCCGATTTTGCTGATACCCGGCAGTTTCGACAACAGCTTACCCACCGCGCCGACCTTTCCGGCCGCGCCACCCCAGCCGCCAGCCAGCCCGGCAAACAGCAGGGTCAGGTCTGATATTTTGTAGAGCACTTCGGGGACTTCCGGGGTTATCGACAGAGTCTGTTCCGGGTCGCCACCAATACGAACGTTGCCGGAGCCGGTCATCACCTTCGCATCGCAAGTGGTGCGGTCCCCGATACGGGCAGCAGGCAGGCCATTAATGTAAACACGTGAGGAGCCTTCCGCCATCTGCTGCGAACCGTCGTCGTCGCACGCCACCATGCTGTCCGTGGCAATAGCGGCGGGCTTACCGTTGATAAAGACGTCAGGAGAGCCTGTGGTGATGACGCCTTTCTTCGTCATGTTCGCTGCCATACCTTCGGCAATGCCGTCGCGCACGCCGGTCGCCACCTCCCCGGCGAGAAAACCGACTGCGAGGCTGGCACCGATAAGCAGCACACCGATGCCAAAACAGGAGGCACCGATGCCTGCGACCATCAGCGCACCGGCCGCGATGCCGCCGAGTGCCGCAATCGCGCCGCCGACAAGGGTACCAAGGATCATCCCGGCCAGCGCGCCGGAATGGCCTATATCATCACCGACACGCGCGGCTTCAAACATAACAATATTCCTTATCGTTAAGCGTGGGGACGAAAGCTTCTGAGCAGGTCATCAAACAGGCAGCTATCCCTTTCGGTAAGCTTTTCTGCTGACGACATGGTAAAAACAAGAATATGCGCACCCTGCGTATTGAAAACGGCCTGCTGCTGCCAGATGCGCTTACCCTCGCGCAGAAAAGTGGCGTGCACACTTTCACCCAGTAAAAGATTATCGCCCAGCATCACGGCACTGCGTTCACTCTGCTTCCAGCCTTTCAGGTGCTTTTGCATCAGAGCCAGCTGGCGATCCGTGTATGCCGTCAGGTTCTCGCCCTGGTCGAGCGTATCGCGGGCAATATTGAAGGAGGGCACCTGAGTGTCCCGGCAGGTAAAAACGTTGACCGTACGGTCCAGATAGCCTTCAGGGAGCCTGACCTGCCCCTCACTGAAGTGAGTAATTTCATTTTGATCTGACATTAAGCGGATCCCACCACAAGTTTCAGAAATATGACTATCGTATACTCCGAACACACTCCTCAAAAGAAACAACTTGTGAGAATGAGCAAGTATATTTGATGGAGTGTTTACCCCCGAGACGATGAATTCTATCTTTTCTTCACGGGCTGACAACTCCTGCATCTGAGGGGCGTGTGCAGCGCCATGGCGGTCCCTGTTGATGCGGTGCCGAAGGTTGTCGCAATGGCTAGCGCAGCGGTTGGGACGAATGCCTCCATGCCCTCACCTGTGGCAACTCCTGCCGCAGCGGTGCCTTTACCCACATGGGATACACGGTACTCGCTTCAAGTTTTTAAACCACATCGTCAATCTCGGCTTTCAGTTCGCTCCACTGACCTGCCCCCGCTAATTAATACAGCGCTCAGTTAGTAATGGAGTGCCCCCGAGCCCGTAGACAAATCTGCCCTATAGTTTGAGCATAGGAGGAGTCTATGGGCACACCACGTTTTACCCCTGAATTTAAGGAAGAGGCTGTCCGCCAAATCACCGAGCGGGGCTATTCCATCGCTGAAGTATCTGAACGACTCGGCGTTTCGGCGCACAGTCTTTATAAATGGCTCCGCGCTGTTAAGCCTGACAACAATGGGCAACAGGCACAGGACTTACTGGATGCCAGAACAGAAATTCTCAGGCTGAAAGCGCAGCTTAAACGCACTGAGGAAGAACGGGATATTCTGAAAAAGGCAGCGCGGTACTTTGCAAGGGAGCCCGACTGAAGTACCGCTTTATCAACGATCACCGTGAAATCTGGTCGATCGTTACAATGTGTCGGGTTCTCAAGGTTGCCCGTGCCGGATTTTATGTCTGGCTCCATAACCCTGTATCTGCCGGAGAAAAGGATAACCAGCGACTGCTGGCGCTCATCCGCGACTCCTATACGCTGAGTGGTGGGGTTTATGGTTATCGCCGAATTCACGGCGATCTTCGTGAAATTGGTGAAGTGTGCAGCAGAAACCGGGTCGCCAAAATCATGAGGAAAAACAGGATACAGGCCATACATGGTTATAAAGTGCCACGCGGGACCCGGGGACGGCCGTCATTGATAGCGCCTAACCGCGTACAGCGTGAATTTACTGTAGTGAAGCCCAATCAGGTCTGGGTTACAGATATTACCTATATCCGCACCTGGCAAGGCTGGCTGTATCTGGCAGTGGTCATCGATCTCTTCGCCCGTAATGTGGTGGGCTGGTCGATGAAACCAACACTGTCGCGCGAGCTGGCACTGGATGCGTTGTTGATGGCGGTCTGGCGGCGTAAGCCTTCAGAAAACGTCATTGTGCACAGCGATCAGGGTAGTCAGTATGGCAGTGATGACTGGCAGCGGTTCTGCCGGGCCAACAATCTGGCGCCAAGCATGAGCCGTCGCGGAAACTGCTGGGATAATGCAGTGGCAGAATCGTTCTTCAGTTCACTCAAAAAAGAGCGCATCAGGAAGCGGATATATAAAACCCGGGAAATGGCCCGGGCGGATATCTTCGATTACATTGAAGTGTTCTACAACCGTAACCGACGCCACAGCCATCTCGGTGGCGTCAGCCCGGAAGCCTTCGAAAAGGCCTCGCCGAGAGGACAGAAACTGTCTACCGGAGCGTGGTCACTCCAATTTTTACCTGAGCAAGTTTTCCAGTCACAGGGCTCGTGTAACGGTAGAAAAAAGACTTAACCCTAGTTGCACCGCAGGAGACGCGTAAACCACGATTTTCGCCAATATCAGCTTTATCTTTGTCACCTGGCTTCATCATTTCTATCGCTTTAAACGACAGTGGCTTTGCCTCTTGTTTTCCTGCCATAAAGACTCCGTTATCATGCTCCCTACGCATTTATGAAACAAAATGTAGGTTGTGCTGTAAGTAGCCACATTTTACCAGGCCATAGGTTGGCAAACTACACTTTAACCTACATTTAAATGTAGGATTTCCTGAGATCCAATGAGACAAAGTGAAACTCAATGAGAACAAAAAACATCACTAACTCATTAAAATTTAAGAAAATGGACATCATAAACTGATGAGTACACTAGAGAATTTCGACGCCCATACCCCCATGATGCAGCAGTACCTGAAGCTGAAAGCACAGCATCCGGAAATCCTGCTGTTTTACCGTATGGGCGATTTTTACGAGCTGTTTTATGACGATGCTAAGCGTGCATCGCAGTTGCTCGACATCTCGCTGACCAAACGTGGTGCATCGGCGGGTGAGCCCATTCCTATGGCAGGTATCCCCCATCACGCGGTAGAAAATTACCTGGCGAAGCTGGTGAATCAGGGGGAGTCCGTCGCCATTTGCGAACAGATCGGCGATCCCGCGACGTCCAAAGGTCCGGTGGAACGCAAAGTCGTACGTATCGTCACGCCAGGCACCATCAGTGATGAAGCTCTGCTGCAGGAGCGTCAGGATAACCTGCTGGCCGCACTGTGGCAGGACGGAAAAGGCTTTGGCTACGCGACGCTCGACATCAGCTCCGGACGTTTTCGTCTGAGTGAACCGGCTGACCGTGAAACGATGGCTGCCGAACTGCAGCGCACCAATCCGGCAGAATTGCTCTATGCCGAAGATTTTGCCGAAATGGCGCTCATTGAAGGCCGTCGCGGGTTACGCCGTCGTCCGCTGTGGGAGTTTGAAATTGATACCGCGCGCCAGCAGCTGAATCTGCAGTTTGGCACCCGCGATCTGATTGGCTTTGGTGTCGAAAATGCCCCACGCGGACTGTGTGCGGCAGGTTGCCTTCTGCAGTACGTGAAAGATACCCAGCGCACCGCCCTGCCGCATATCCGCTCGATCACCATGGAGCGCCAGCAGGACAGCATCATCATGGATGCCGCCACGCGCCGTAATCTGGAGATCACCCAGAACCTGGCGGGGGGCGTCGAAAATACGCTTGCCTCAGTCCTCGACAGTACGGTGACCCCCATGGGCAGCCGCATGCTGAAACGCTGGCTGCACATGCCGATTCGCGATACCGGGACGCTTGTTTGCCGTCAGCAGACGATTGCCGCGTTGCAGGATCGCTATACCGAGATACAGCCCGTCCTGCGCCAGGTGGGCGACCTGGAGCGTATCCTGGCCCGTCTGGCTCTGCGGACCGCGCGTCCACGCGATCTCGCACGGATGCGCCACGCGTTCCAGCAACTGCCAGAGCTGCGTGCTCAGTTGAGTGACGTTGACAGCGCACCGGTACAGAAACTCCGCGACACCATGGGCGAATTTACCGAGCTTCGCGAGCTGCTCGAACGCGCCATTATCGATGCGCCGCCGGTACTTGTTCGTGATGGCGGCGTGATTGCCCCTGGCTACAATGCGGAGCTGGACGAATGGCGCGCGCTGGCCGACGGCGCGACGGACTATCTTGATAAACTGGAAATCCGCGAGCGCGAACGTCTTGGACTCGACACCCTGAAGGTCGGCTATAACGCGGTACACGGTTACTATATTCAGATCAGCCGCGGGCAGAGCCATCTGGCACCGATTCATTACGTGCGTCGCCAGACGCTCAAAAACGCTGAACGCTATATTATTCCTGAGCTGAAAGAGTACGAAGACAAAGTCCTCACCTCCAAAGGCAAAGCGCTGGCGCTGGAAAAACAGCTGTATGACGAGCTGTTCGACATGCTGATGCCGCATCTGGCCGACCTGCAGTTAAGCGCCAGTGCGCTGGCAGAGCTGGACGTGCTGGTGAACCTGGCTGAGCGCGCTGAAACGCTGAACTATACCTGCCCAACCTTTACCGACAAACCCGGCATTCGGATTACCGAAGGCCGTCACCCGGTGGTTGAGCGAGTGCTGAATGAACCGTTCATCGCCAACCCGCTGAGCCTGTCACCGCAGCGAAGAATGCTGATCATTACCGGTCCGAACATGGGCGGTAAGAGTACCTATATGCGCCAGACGGCACTGATTGCCCTGCTCGCCTATATTGGTAGCTACGTTCCGGCGCAAAAAGTGGAGATTGGCCCCATCGACCGGATCTTTACCCGCGTGGGTGCAGCGGACGATCTGGCGAGCGGTCGCTCAACCTTTATGGTCGAGATGACCGAAACGGCTAACATTCTGCATAACGCGACGGAGCACAGCCTGGTGCTGATGGACGAAGTGGGACGCGGAACATCCACCTATGATGGTCTGTCGCTGGCCTGGGCCTGCGCGGAAAGTCTCGCGAATAAAATCAAAGCCATGACGCTGTTCGCTACCCACTATTTCGAGCTGACGCAGCTGCCGGAAAAAATGGAAGGGGTGGCTAACGTTCACCTTGATGCGCTGGAGCATGGCGACACCATTGCCTTCATGCACACAGTGCAGGATGGCGCAGCGAGCAAGAGCTATGGCCTGGCCGTCGCGGCGCTGGCAGGGGTACCGAAAGAGGTGATCAAGCGCGCGCGTCAGAAGCTGCGTGAGCTGGAAAGCTTGTCCCCCAACGCGGCGGCGACGCAAATTGATGGGACGCAGATGTCGCTGCTGGCGCCTGCGGAAGAGACATCACCGGCGGTGGAAGCGCTGGAGAATCTCGACCCGGATTCCCTGACGCCGCGCCAGGCGCTGGAGTGGATTTATCGGTTGAAGAGTCTGGTTTAGTTTTCTGCGGTCTTTTGCCCGGTGGGGCTGCGCTTACCGGGTCTACGGTTTTTGTAGGCCGGGTAAGGCGAAGCTGCCACCCGGCACGACCGGCAAGCACCGGTTTTTTTTTACAACAACGGCGGGATCGTTGGCACCTGCGGTGCCTCATCAATATCCTTCTGCGTCATACGAAACGCTTCCGGATAGTGCTCGCGGCTGGTACGACGCAGCGGTTCGGTATCGCGCCAGGTATACAGACAATGCTGGCACTGATAAACCGTCCAGACCCCTTTCACCGGTGAGGTTGCCATCACTTCAATATTTTCATCGGCACAACGTGGACAAATCATCTTTTCCTCCTTATTGACGTGCTGCCAGCATGGCGGTCAGTTTTTCAGCCCAGGCTTTGGTTTCAGGAAGATCCTGTACCGGCTGGCTATAATGGCCACGGTTGTCCGGTGCCACAGGCGTGGTGGCATCGATAATCAGTTTGTCGGTAATGCCTGCCGGGCTGGAGCCCGGATCGAGTTCAAGTACCGACATATTCGGCAGTTGCACCAGATCCCCTGCCGGGTTTACTTTCGACGACAGCGCCCACATCACCTGTGGGAGGTTGAACGGATCGACATCCTCATCCACCATAATCACCATTTTCACGTAGCCCAGACCGTGCGGCGTGGTCATGGCGCGTAAACCCACCGCGCGGGCAAAGCCGCCGTAACGTTTTTTGGTGGAGATAATCGCCAGCAGACCGTGGGTGTACATCGCGTTCACCGCCTGCACTTCCGGGAATTCTGCTTTCAGCTGCTGGTAGAGCGGCACACAGGTAGCCGGCCCCATCAGATAGTCAATCTCGGTCCACGGCATGCCAAGGTAGAGAGATTCGAAAATCGGTTTGGTGCGGTAAGAGACCTTATCAATTCGCACTACCGTCATGTTACGCCCGCCGGAATAGTGCCCGGTAAACTCACCGAACGGCCCTTCGATTTCACGTTTACGGCCCTCAATCACCCCTTCCAGGATCACTTCAGAGCCCCACGGCACATCAAAGCCGGTCAGCGGCGCGGTGGCTATCGGGTACGGGCTTTCACGCAGCGCACCCGCCATTTCATACTCGGATTGATCGTATTTCAGCGGCGTCGCGCCCATCAGAGTGATAATGGGATCGTTGCCGAGCGTAATCGCCACCGGCAGATCTTCACCGCGCTCTTCCGCTTTGTGCAAATGCAGGGCGATATCGTGCATCGGTACCGGCTGCAGGCCGAGCTTGCGCTTGCCCTTCACTTCCATGCGGTAGATCCCGACGTTCTGCTTGCCGAAGTGATCCGGGTCAAGCGGATCGCGCGAGACGACGCACGCTTTATCGAGATAGAAACCACCGTCACCGTCGTTCAGACGGAACAGCGGCAGAATATCGAACAGGTTAATGTCCTCACCGTCGACCGTATTCTGCGCCCAGGCCGGATTAGCCCGCCGTTCAGGCGTGACGGGGAATTTATCCCAGCGACGAATAAACTCGTCGATCTGTTTTTTCACCGGCGTATTGGCCGGAAGCCCCATTGAGATGGCATGGTTCTGCCAGGAGCCTATCGTGTTCATCACCACCCGGGCATCGGTGAAGCCGCGAATGTTATCGAACCACAACGCCGGCGCGCCGTCACCGATGCGTCCCGTCGCGTTGGCTGCCGCCGCCAGATCTGGCTCGGCGTTCACCTCTTCCTCAATTTTCAGCAGTTGCCCTTGCTCATCGAGCGCCTGCAGGAAGCTTCTCAAATCATCAAATGCCATCTTTATTCTCCTGTGAAAAATGTTTCGCTTCGCGTAACCCGTTCCAGCGGCGCGCCTTTTTATGCTCCAGACCAAACTGGTCAAGCACGCGCGTCACGATATGCCAGGTGATGTCTTCGGCGGTTTGCGGATGGTTGTAATACGCAGGCATAGGCGGCACCATCGCCACACCCATGCGGGAAAGTGCGAGCATGTTCTCCAGATGAATGGTGCTGAGCGGCGTTTCACGGGGAACCAGCACCAGCTTGCGCCCCTCTTTCAGCACCACATCGGCCGCACGGCCTACCAGCCCTTCGGCGTAACCGGCACGGATACCCGCCAGCGTTTTCATGCTGCAGGGAATGACGATCATGCCGTCGGTGCGAAACGAACCGGAGGAGATGGTCGCGGCCTGGTCCGCCGGGCTGTGGACCACGTCAGCCAGAGCAGCGACGTCCTGCGCGGTGCAGGACGTTTCCAGCTCAATGGTGGTTTTTGCCCACTTCGACATCACCAGGTGGGTCTCCACCTCCGGCATTTCCCGCAGCGCCTGCAGCAGCGCCACGCCCAGCGGAGCCCCCGTTGCCCCCGTCATTCCCACGATCAATCTCATTCAGCACCTCAATATTTTGTTCGTATACGAACATTATAGATAAGCTACTCCCGGCTCGTTTTTCTGACAAGATCGTTCGTACACGATCACACGAATTGCTAAAAGTTGCTGCGTTAAAATCCAGAGCAATAGCGGCTATGATAGAGGGAGATTTTTTCCGTCGGAGTGTTCATGGAACTAAGACAAGAAGCGTTCCACCTGTTACGTCAGCTTTTTCAACAGCATACCGCGCAGTGGCAACATGCCTTACCGGAACTGACCAAGCCGCAATATGCGGTGATGCGCTCAATTGCTGAGCATCCGGGTATTGAACAGGTGGCATTGACTGAAGTGGCGGTCAGCACGAAAGCGACCCTGGCGGAAATGCTGAGCCGCATGGAGGCGCGCGGGCTGGTCAAACGCGAGCACGACCCGGCAGATAAGCGCCGCCGCTTTGTCTTCCTGACACCAGAAGGTGAAGCCCTGCTTGCAGGCTGTAAACCGGTGGGCAACGCGGTGGATGAGGCGTTTTTAGGACGTTTAACCGAGAATGAGCGCAAGCAGTTCACGGCGATGATCAGCAAAATGATGGCTAAGGAAAAGCCATGACCCCATGAAAACGCACACCGGTCAACCGCGGTGCTCAATCAACCAGAAAAGAAAAAGGCCCGTCTCACGACGGGCCTTTTTTGACGAAAGGTTGCTTATTCGCGGAACAGCGCTTCGATATTCAGACCTTGCCCCTGCAGGATTTCACGCAGACGGCGCAGACCTTCAACCTGAATCTGACGAACACGTTCACGGGTCAGGCCAATTTCACGGCCGACATCTTCCAGTGTCGCAGCTTCATACCCCAGCAAACCGAAACGACGTGCCAGCACTTCACGCTGTTTGGCGTTCAGTTCGAACAGCCATTTGACGATGCTCTGCTTCATGTCATCGTCCTGCGTGGTGTCTTCCGGGCCGTTGTCTTTTTCATCAGCCAGGATGTCCAGCAGCGCTTTTTCGGAGTCGCCACCCAGCGGGGTGTCAACGGAGGTAATGCGCTCGTTGAGACGCAGCATACGGCTTACGTCATCAACCGGTTTATCGAGTTGTTCGGCAATTTCTTCTGCGCTTGGCTCGTGGTCCAGTTTATGGGACAACTCGCGCGCGGTGCGCAGATACACGTTCAACTCTTTGACGATGTGAATCGGCAGGCGGATCGTACGGGTCTGGTTCATAATAGCCCGTTCGATGGTCTGACGAATCCACCAGGTCGCGTAGGTTGAGAAACGGAACCCGCGTTCCGGGTCAAACTTCTCAACTGCGCGGATGAGACCTAAGTTGCCCTCTTCAATCAGATCCAGCAGAGCCAGACCACGATTGCCGTAACGGCGGGCAATTTTCACGACCAGTCGCAGGTTACTTTCAATCATGCGACGACGCGAGGCCACATCACCACGCAAAGCACGACGTGCGAAATAGACTTCTTCTTCGGCCGTTAGCAGTGGGGAGTAACCAATCTCCCCAAGGTAAAGCTGAGTCGCGTCCAGTACACGCTGTGTGGCGCCCTGCGATAACAGCTCTTCTTCAGCCAAATCGTTATCACTGGGTTCCTCTTCTACTAAGGCTTTTTCGTCAAAAGCCTCTACTCCGTTCTCATCAAATTCCGCGTCTTCATTTAAATCATGAACTTTCAGCGTATTCTGACTCATAAGGTGGCTCCTACCCGTGATCCCTGGACGAGACACCCTGGCTGGCATGCCCCGTCAAATTATCGCTGCGGCAAGTACTGCAGCGGGTTTACGGATTTCCCCTTGTAACGAATTTCAAAATGCAAGCGTGTAGAACTGGTTCCGGTGCTACCCATGGTAGCGATTTTTTGCCCCGCCTTAACTTCTTGTTGTTCCCGGACCAGCATTGTGTCGTTATGGGCGTAGGCACTCAGGTAATCATCGTTGTGTTTGATGATGATAAGATTACCGTAACCGCGCAGAGCGTTACCGGCATACACAACGCGTCCGTCTGCGGTCGCGATGATAGCCTGTCCTTTACTCCCTGCGATATCGATCCCTTTATTTCCCCCTTCGGAGGAAGAGAAGTTTTCGATAACCTTGCCGTCAGTTGGCCAGCGCCATGCAGAGATTGGCGAACTGGATGTCATACTGCTGGCAGTCGGTTCAGTAGAGCTAACCACAGGTGCCGTTACCGGTGCTGTGACAACAGTCGCAGTCCCTTTATTATTCGGCAACATTTTGTTAGCAGTCTGATCACCTGAATCCTCAGAATACGTAATTACAGGTTGTGAAGCAACCACCGTGGTGGATTTTTGTGCAGGCTTAACGCTGTTATTTTGCGCGGTCACGTCGGCTGCGGAAACGGTGTTGCCAGGCGTAAGCGGCGTACCCGTTGCGTTGCCAACCTGCAGCGTTTGCCCGACTTCCAGACCGTATGGGGCCTGCACGTTATTGCGCTGGGCGAGGTCACGGAAATCGTTCCCGGTGATCCAGGCTATATAGAACAACGTGTCGCCACGCTTCACGGTATAGGTGCTGCCACCGGTATAACTGCCTTTCGGAATGTTCCCATACTGGCGGTTATAGACTATGCGGCCATTTTGGGTCTGAACAGGTTGTTCAACTGGCTGAACCTGCATTGGCTGTGTAACAGGATTTTGCACAGGCTGAATTTGTGGTGTTTGCTGCGGTGCAGCAGTGCCCATTTTAGGCGGCGGCGTGATTAACATTCCGCTGGACGTGTTACCGGAGCCGCTGTTTCCGCCGACGGAACTGACGGGCGCAGGCGCGTTATTAGAACTTGTGCAACCTGCCAGCCAGAGCGAAACCAGTGATAATGCCGCAACACGGCTGATGGTGAATTTAGGGCTTCCCGCGCTCATTTATCCCCCAGGAATGTGTTAACTACCAGTGACTTAAAATTTACCGTGATGGCACGAATCTTTCGCGCCACACCATACGCTGAATTTGCCTTAATAACCCTGGATAATTCCGAGTCTCAGGCTAACTCCCCCTTTACCAGAGGCACAAAGCGCACGGCTTCCACGGTATCGATAATAAACTCGCCGCCGCGGCGACGAACGCGCTTCAGAAGCTGCTGCTCGTCCCCGACGGGCAGAACAAGAATGCCCCCCTCATCCAGCTGCGACAACAGTGCCACAGGTATTTCAGGTGGGGCCGCCGTCACGATGATAGCGTCAAACGGGGCGCGAGCCTGCCAACCCTGCCATCCATCACCGTGTCGTGTCGAAACATTATGTAAATCAAGTTGTTTCAGGCGGCGACGCGCCTGCCACTGTAAACCTTTAATCCGCTCAACGGAGCAGACATGATGTACCAGATGCGCCAGGATCGCGGTCTGATACCCCGACCCGGTACCGATCTCCAGCACGCGGGAGTTGGGCGTGAGCTCCAGCAGCTCGGTCATGCGCGCCACCATGTAGGGCTGCGAAATCGTCTGGCCTTGTCCGATAGGTAGCGCCACGTTTTCCCACGCTTTGTGTTCAAACGCCTCGTCGACAAATTTCTCACGCGGAACCCGGGCGAGCGCGTCAAGCACGTGCTCGTCGCGGATCCCCTGCGCGCGGAGTTGCTCCAGAAGAGTTTGTACACGTTTGTTTACCATTGCGCGTTCACTCCTGCGCGATCCAGCCAGCCCGACACCACATCATGCGCGCTATACGCGGTTAAATCTACGTGCAACGGCGTCACCGAAACATAGCCTTCATCCACGGCGGCAAAGTCGGTATCCGGGCCCGCATCGCACTTCTCGCCGGGAGGACCAATCCAGTAAAGCGTGTTGCCGCGCGGATCCTGCTGCGGGATCACCTGATCGGCCGGATGCCGGCTTCCGCACCGGGTGACGCGAATGCCTTTAATCTCACTCAGGGGCAGATCAGGCACGTTGATATTGAGGATGCGTCCGGTGCGCAGCGGCTCGCGGCTGAGGGCCCGCAGGATCGAACAGGTCACCACGGCGGCGGTATCGTAATGGGTGTGGCCGTTTAACGAGACCGCCAGCGCCGGAAACCCGAGGTGACGCCCTTCCATCGCAGCCGCCACGGTACCGGAGTAAATCACGTCATCGCCAAGGTTGGGCCCGGCATTAATGCCGGAGACGACAATATCCGGACGCGGCCGCATCAGCGCGTTCACGCCCAGAAAAACGCAGTCGGTTGGCGTGCCCATCTGCACGGCAATATCGCCATTTTCAAAACTAAAGGTGCGAAGCGACGACTCCAGCGTCAGCGAGTTAGACGCTCCACTGCGGTTACGATCGGGAGCCACGACCTGCACATCCGCGAATTCGCGGAGGTGTTTCGCCAGCGTCTGAATGCCTGGCGCGTGGATCCCGTCATCGTTACTCAGCAATATTCGCATAATCACCCGACGTGTTGATAAGTTCCCTGACAACACTGGTGGCAAAGCTACCTGCCGGCAGCCAGAAACGTAACTCGACGGTCACGTCATCCCACCAGTTCCAGCTTAACTGCTGCGGATAAAGCAGCATCGCGCGGCGTGCTGCGTCGACTTTTTCCCGCACCAGCAAGGATTGTAATGCCTGCGCATCCGCAACGGCAGACTGCTCCGCCGCCAGGGCTTCGCCCTGGGTTCCCCAGTCGCCTGTACCGGGCAACGCGGCGGTAATCATCAGCGCTTTGGCGTCCACGCGCGACTGTACATCGGCCATCTCTTCGGCCGTTGCCACAAACCAGCTTCCGCGTCCCGCTAATTGTAGCGCATCGCCAACAACAACTTGATTCGCGTCCGGTTTTTTCAGCCTTTCGCTCACAATCTGATTAAACAACGCACTGCGGGCCGCCGACAACCAAAAACTGCGTTTATTCCTGTCACGAACCGGCGCATCGCTTTGCGCCCAGCGCAATGCGCCCTGCAGGTTACTGCCGCCGATCCCAAAACGCTGCGCGCCAAAGTAGTTCGGCACGCCCTGCGCGCTGATGGCATTCAGGCGTTTCTCCACGTCATCGCGGTCGGTCACTTCACGCAACACCAGCGTAAAGTCATTACCTTTCAACGCCCCCAGACGCAGTTTGCGCTTGTGGCGGGCATATTCCAGTACCTTACAGCCCTCAAGTTCAAATTTGCTTAAATCAGGCATCGCATTGCCGGGCACGCGGGCGCAGAGCCACTGTTCCGTGACGGCGTGTTTATCTTTCTGACCAGCAAAGCTCACTTCGCGGGCATGCATTTTGAGGAATTTTGCCAGAGCGTCGGCCACAAAACGGGTATTGCAGCCATTTTTAAGAATGCGCACCAGGATATGTTCGCCTTCGCCATCCGGCTCAAAGCCCAGATCCTCCACCACGAGGAAGTCTTCAGGGCTGGCTTTCAGCACCCCGTGCCCCTGCGGTTTACCGTGCAGGTAGGTCAGGTTGTCGAAATCTGTCATTTGCTCGCCTTCACCAGCAGCGCCACGGCTTCACAGGCAATGCCTTCACCGCGGCCAGTAAAGCCCAGCTTCTCGGTGGTCGTCGCTTTGACGTTGACGTCGTCCATATGGCAGCCCAGATCTTCAGCAATAAATACGCGCATCTGCGGAATATGCGGCAGCATTTTCGGTGCCTGAGCAATAATCGTGACGTCAACGTTGCCGAGGGTGTAGCCTTTCGCCTGAATGCGGCGCCACGCTTCGCGCAGCAGCTCGCGGCTGTCCGCCCCTTTAAAGGCCGGGTCGGTGTCCGGGAACAGTTTGCCAATATCGCCCAGCGCCGCAGCGCCCAGTAAGGCGTCGGTAAGCGCATGCAGCGCCACGTCGCCATCAGAATGCGCCAGCAGCCCTTTTTCATAAGGAATGCGCACGCCGCCAATGATAATTGGGCCTTCTCCGCCAAAGGCGTGTACATCAAAACCGTGTCCAATTCGCATTATGCCTTCTCCTGATGGGTCGAACGGGTAAGATAGAATTCCGCGAGTTGTAAATCTTCCGGACGTGTCACTTTTATATTATCAGCACGTCCTTCAACCAGCGTTGGGTGGAAACCGCAATACTCCAGCGCCGAGGCCTCGTCCGTAATGGTCGCCCCTTCATTCAGCGCTCGCGTTAAGCAGTCATGGAGTAATTCGCGGGGGAAAAATTGTGGCGTCAGCGCGTGCCATAAATCGACGCGCTCAACGGTGTGGGCGATAGCCGCTTTGCCCGGCTCGGCACGCTTCATGGTGTCACGCACAGGGGCAGCCAGAATGCCACCCACCCGACTGGTTTCACTCAACGCCAGCAGGCGAGCGAGATCGTCCTGATGCAGACACGGACGCGCCGCGTCATGCACCAGCACCCATGGCGCGTTTCCGGCAGCCTGAATGCCTGCCAGCACGGAATCGGCGCGCTCGGCACCGCCATCGACAACGGTAATCTGTGGGTGGTTGGCCAGCGGTAACTGCGCGAAGCGTGCATCGCCCGGGCTGATGGCGATGATCACCCGCGTCACCCGTGGGTGTGCCAGCAGCGCCGCCACAGCGTGCTCGAGGATCGTTTTATCGCCAATAGAGAGGTATTGCTTGGGACATTCTGTCTGCATGCGCCGGCCAAAACCTGCGGCCGGCACCACGGCGCATACGTCCGAAAAAGTTACTGCCATGTCGTAATCCTGGGCCTGATTATCGATTGTTTTGTGCTGAGCCCTGATTGCGTTTAGACGCATCCGGAACCAGACGATAAAAGGTTTCGCCCGGCTTAGTCATACTGAGTTCATTGCGTGCGCGTTCTTCAATCGCCTCTTGCCCGCCATTGAGGTCATCAATTTCGGCGAAGAGTTGATCGTTTCGCGCCTTAAGTTTGGCGTTTGTTGCCTGCTGAGCCGCGACGTCATCACTCACCCGGCTATAGTCGTGCAGTCCGTTCTTACCGAACCACAGCGAATATTGCAGCCAGATTAGCAAAGCCAGCAACAGCAGCGTTAGTTTACCCATCCTGCCCCCTGAAAAACGGCATCCTCATCCCAAGACTTCCCCAGAGCACAACGCCGGGGTAACAGAGATGCCGCAACATCGCGGGCAAATGTACCACATTTTTTCCGCAGAATCGTCCTGCACAATATCGCCACACAGTTGGTTACGGTTTGAATTATGGCTGAAGTTAGCCCATGAGCCACAAAAATAACAGGCCAAACATCAGAACCACCGTCACAATCGTGATCGCGGTACTGTACAGGAGGCGGCCATTGAGCAGCGAGTGCAGCGCAATGCCGACAACCACCGCCACGGGCATTAACGCCAGGAAGAAAGGCCAGGTGTAGAGAAAGAAGAACAGCGTGTTACCGCCATAGATGAGAAACGGAATGCCAAGCGCCAGCAACCATGAGACGAAGCCAATGATGGCCCCAGGAAATGACCAGGTCGTCTCGTCGTCGGTCGCAAGCGGCTCCGACCCGGTGGTGATGATGTAATTTTCACTGTTGCGCATAGCTAATCCTGTGACCGTGACTCATCGTTCGGGAAGACAGCTCCCGAACGATACCGTCTCAGGATCTGATAATATCGTCCCGTCTGAGCAGGTCTAATAATTGGCTTACTAAATTTGTTACCAATTGTTGACCTTCCAGGTGAATCTCAGGCGATTCAGGCGCTTCGTAGACCGCGTCAATGCCGGTGAAGTTGCGCAGTTCACCGGCACGGGCTTTTTTGTACAGCCCTTTCGGATCGCGCGCTTCGCAAACCTCCAGCGGGGTGTCGACAAACACTTCGATAAAGCGTTCCTGACCCACACGTTCGCGCACCATCTGGCGCTCGGCGCGGTGCGGTGAGATAAACGCCGTCAGCACCACCAGCCCGGCGTCCGCCATCAGGCTGGCGACCTCCCCGACCCGGCGGATGTTCTCTTTACGATCGTCATCGCTGAACCCCAAATCGCTGCACAGGCCGTGACGCACGTTGTCGCCATCCAGCAGGTAGGTGCTTACTCCCTGCTGATGCAACGCCTCTTCCAGCGCCCCGGCGACTGTGGATTTACCGGAGCCAGAGAGCCCGGTAAACCACAGCACAACCCCACGGTGGCCGTGGAGCTGTTCGCGCTGGGCGACGGTGACCGGATGAGGATGCCAGACGACGTTCTCATCATGAGCGGCCATTACTTACCTCCCAGCAGATCGCGTGCGCCCCAGTGCGGGAAGTGCTTACGCACCAGTGCGTTCAGTTCCAGCTCAAAGGCGCTGAATTCCGAGGCCACGCTCGCCTGCTCGTTTGGCTCGCGCACCATACCCGCGCCGACGGTAACGTTCGTCAAGCGGTCGATAAAGATCAGCCCGCCCGTCACCGGGTTCTGCTGATACGGATCCAGCACCAGCGGTTCGTCGAAGGTCAGATCGACCAGACCAATGCCGTTCAGCGGCAGCTCGGTGACCTCGCGCTGGGTCAGGTTGTTGATGTCCACCTGGAACTGAATGCCGTCCACGCGGGCACGGGTTTTCTTGCCGGCAATTTTGATGTCATAGCTCTGACCCGCGGTCAGCGGCTGCTCCGCCATCCATACCACGTCCACGGAAGCACCCTGCACGGCCGCCAGCGTTTCCTGGGCATCCACCAGCAGGTCTCCACGACTGATATCAATCTCGTCTTTCAGCACCAGCGTTACCGCTTCACCAGCACCCGCTTCCTGCAGGTCACCGTCAAAGGTAACGATACGGGCAATGGTTGATTCCACACCGGATGGCAGCACCTTGACGCGTTGCCCCACCTTCACGACACCCGAAGCGAGGGTACCGGAGAACCCGCGGAAATCGAGGTTCGGACGGTTGACGTACTGCACCGGGAAGCGCATCGGCTGGGTGTCGACCACGCGCTGGATCTCAACGGTCTCCAGCACTTCCAGCAACGTCGGGCCGCTGTACCACGGCATGTTCGCGCTCTGGGAGGCGACATTGTCCCCTTCCAGCGCCGAGAGCGGCACAAAGCGAATGTCGAGGTTGCCCGGCAGCTGTTCAGCAAAGGTCAGGTAGCTCTGGCGGATCGCGTCGAACGTCTCTTCGCTGAAGCTCACCAGATCCATCTTATTGATGGCCACCACCAGGTGTTTGATCCCCAGCAGCGTGGAGATAAAGCTGTGGCGACGGGTCTGATCCAGCACGCCTTTACGGGCGTCGATCAGCAGGATCGCCAGGTCACAGGTCGACGCACCGGTCGCCATATTGCGGGTGTACTGCTCGTGCCCTGGGGTGTCGGCGATAATAAATTTGCGCTTCTCGGTGGAGAAATAACGATAGGCCACGTCGATGGTGATGCCCTGCTCGCGTTCCGCCTGCAGGCCATCCACCAGCAGCGCCAGGTCGAGTTTTTCGCCCTGGGTACCGTGACGCTTACTGTCGTTATGCAGGGAAGAGAGCTGATCTTCATAAATCTGGCGCGTATCGTGCAGCAGGCGGCCAATAAGGGTACTTTTCCCGTCATCCACGCTGCCGCAGGTCAGAAAACGCAGCAGGCTTTTATGTTGTTGCGCGTGCAGATACGCTTCCACGCCGCCTTCTTTGGCAATTTGTTGAGCAATAGTGGTGTTCATGGCGGCTCCTTAGAAATAACCCTGACGTTTCTTCAGCTCCATCGAGCCTGCCTGGTCGCGGTCGATCACGCGCCCCTGTCGCTCGCTGGTGGTCGACACCAGCATCTCTTCGATGATCTCCGGCAGCGTCTGCGCGCTGGATTCCACCGCGCCGGTCAGCGGCCAGCAACCCAGGGTACGGAAACGCACCATCTGTTTTTTGATCACTTCCCCCGGCTGCAGGTCGATACGATCGTCGTCGATCATCATCAGCATGCCGTCGCGCTCCAGCACCGGGCGTTCAGCCGCCAGATACAGCGGAACGATCTCGATATTTTCCAGATAGATGTACTGCCAGATATCCAGCTCGGTCCAGTTGGAGAGCGGGAAGACGCGAATGCTTTCGCCTTTGTTGATCTGACCGTTGTAGTTGTGCCACAACTCCGGACGCTGGTTTTTAGGGTCCCAGCGGTGGAAGCGGTCGCGGAAGGAGTAGATGCGCTCTTTGGCGCGGGATTTCTCTTCGTCACGGCGCGCGCCGCCGAAGGCCGCATCAAAACCGTATTTATTCAGCGCCTGCTTCAGCCCCTCGGTTTTCATGATATCGGTGTGTTTGGCGCTGCCGTGCACGAACGGGTTAATGCCCATCGCCACCCCTTCCGGGTTTTTATGCACCAGCAGCTCACAGCCGTAGGCTTTCGCGGTACGGTCGCGGAACTCATACATCTCGCGGAATTTCCAGCCAGTATCCACGTGCAGGAGCGGGAACGGCAGCGTACCCGGATAAAACGCTTTACGCGCCAGATGCAGCATGACGCTGGAATCTTTACCGATGGAGTACATCATCACCGGGTTAGAAAACTCGGCGGCCACTTCGCGGATAATATGGATACTTTCCGCTTCAAGCTGTCGCAGATGAGTAAGACGTTTTTGGTCCATAACCGTTCCTTAAGCCAAATTTATGACAGAAGCGCCGAAGCCTTCTGTGTCGGTTGTGTGCTGAAACCAGGCGAGCGTGCTGTGCAGTTGCACCACTTCCCCAACCACGATCAGGGCGGGCATCGGGGCGTCTTTCGCCAGGGTTGCAAGTTCCTGAAGTGTGCCGACAGCAACGTGCTGATCGACGCGCGTACCGCGGGAAATCACGGCGACTGGCGTCGTCGCCTCACGGCCGTGCTGAATAAGCTGTTCGCTGATGTCCGCCGCCTTCATGGTGCCCATGTAAATAGCCAGCGTCTGTCGGCTCTGGGCGAGGTGCGACCAGTCAAACGGCGTGCTGTCCGCCTTGTAGTGGCCGGTCACAAAGGTCACGCTCTGGGCGTAATCGCGATGCGTGAGCGGAATACCGGCGTAGGCCGTTACCGCAGAGGCCGCCGTGATGCCTGGCACCACCTGGAACGGCACGCCCGCTTCGGCTGCCGCCTGCAGCTCTTCACCGCCGCGACCAAAAATAAACGGATCGCCGCCTTTCAGGCGCACCACGGTTTTGCCCGCTCTGGCGGCCGCAATCAGCATCTGGTTGGTGTCATGCTGGGGGACAGAGTGCTCGCCTGCCCGTTTGCCGACGCAGATTTGCTCCGCATCACGACGGATCAGTTCGCGCACGCCGTCGGTGACCAGATGGTCATAGAACACCACGTCCGCATCCTGCAGTACCTGCAGGCCACGCAGCGTCAGGAGTCCGGCATCACCTGGCCCGGCCCCCACCAGAATGATTTCCCCGCCCGTGCTGCCGGGGTTATCCAGTTCGTCTTCAAGAATTTTTTGTGCCGCCGTCTCATTACCGGCATGCATCAGGCTGGCAAAGCGGCCGCGAAACACGCGCTCCCAGAAGCGACGGCGTTCCGTCACGCTGGTCAGGCGGGTTTTCAGATGGTTGCGCCAGTAGCTGGCTTTCTCCGCCATTCGTCCAAGGCTGGTTGGCAGCAGCGCTTCGATTTTTTCACGCAGCACGCGCGCCAGCACCGGTGCGGTGCCGCCGGAAGAGATAGCCACCAGCAGCGGCGATCGGTCGACGATTGAGGGAAAGATAAACGAGCATAAAGGCTGGTCGTCGACCACGTTCACCAGGCGGTAACGCGCCTGCGCGGCCTCGGAGATCCGCCGGTTGAGTTCGCGATTTTCCGTTGCCGCAATCACCAGCACCACGCTGTCGATCTGTGATTCGTCAAAATCTGCCTCTGCGACGGTCTGCACCTGCGCGCCCGCACGCTGCAGAAACGCGATTTTGCGATCGGCAATATCACCGGTACCAACAACCAGCACCGGTTTCTCTTTAATCGCGGCAAATAAGGGCAGATAGTCCACAAGCAACAACTCACTAACAACAAGGAATAGAGGGACTATAGGGGGCGGCTTAGACCGAATGAAATTACGAATTGGAATGAGTAGTTACTCAATGGAATAACGCAATGAAAAAGCAAATATCAAAAAGTGCTTAACACGCGAAATTTCGGGCATTTAAGAGCAATTCAAATTGTGTATGGGCGATCACAGTTTCATACTAGGCGGGTTAAAATTTTGCTCTGTTTTTTAAGGACTCCCTATGTTTTCCGCAACGCGCCACCGTATCGCTGCCCTGGCGCTCGGCGTTTGCTTTATCCTTCCGGCTCAGGCAAAAAATCAACCGTATGGTGAAATCGCCAATATGCAGGCGCGGCATATTGCTACCGTCTTTCCCGGACGCATGACCGGCTCTCCGGCGGAAATGCTCTCCGCCGACTATATTCGTCAGCAGTTTGCCGATATGGGTTACCAGAGCGATATCCGTTCGTTTCACAGCCGCTACGTTTATACCTCCAGAAATAAAACCAAAAACTGGCATAACGTGACCGGCAGTACGGTTATCGCGGCGCATGAAGGTCGCGCGGCTGAGCAGATCATTATTATGGCGCACCTTGATACCTACGCCCCGCTGAGTGACGCGGATTCGGATAACAACCTCGGTGGGCTGACGCTGCAGGGCATGGACGATAACGCCGCAGGCCTGGGCGTGATGCTTGAACTGGCCGAGCGGATGAAAGACATCCCGACAAAATATGGGATTCGCTTTGTGGCGACCAGCGGCGAAGAGGAAGGCAAGCTTGGCGCTGAGAATCTCCTTAAGCGCATGAGTGCAGAAGAGAAGAAAAATACGCTGCTGGTGATTAACCTCGATAATTTAATCGTCGGCGATAAGCTCTATTTCAATAGCGGACAGAGTACGCCAGGTACCGTGCGGAAACTGACCCGTGACCGGGCGCTGGCGATTGCCCGCAGCCATGGCGTTTATGCCACGACCAATCCTGGCGGGAACGCCAGCTATCCGCGAGGAACGGGCTGCTGTAACGACGGCGAAGTGTTCGATAAGGCCGGCATTCCGGTACTGTATGTGGAAGCGACAAACTGGTCGCTGGGCAAGAAAGATGGCTATCAGCAGCGGACTAAATCGAAAGCCTTCCCGGACGGGACAAGCTGGCATAACGTGATGCTGGATAATCAGCAGCACATTGATAGCGCCCTGCCGCAGCGCATAGAGCACCGCAGCCGGGATGTGGTGAAAGTGATGCTGCCGCTGGTGAAGGAGCTGGCGAAAGCGGGGAAAACCTGAGGTTTTTGAACGCCGTGCGGCCTGATGCCCTCACCCCAACCCTCTCCCACAGGGAGAGGGAGTCAATGAAATTACCCTTCGTGCAGCCCGCACTCGCGCTTCAGACCAAAGAATCGCGTCTCTTCTTCCGCCATTCCTGGTTCCCATTTGCGCGTGGTGTGGGTATCTCCCACTGACAGGTAGCCCTGATCCCACAGCGGATGGTACTTCAGCCCGTGTTTTTGCAGGTACTGGTACACCGTCCGGTTATCCCAGTCGATGATCGGCAGCACTTTAAACACCCCGCGCTGAACCGCCAGCACCGGCAGCGTGGCGCGGCTGCCGGACTGCTCACGGCGCAGCCCCGCAAACCACGTCTGCGCGTTCAGCTCTTTCAGCGCCCGGTTCATCGGCTCAACCTTGTTGATCTCATTGTATTTCTCAATGCCCTCAACGCCCTGCTCCCACAGCTTGCCGTAGCGCGCCTCCTGCCAGGCCGCGCTTTCAGCCGCGCGGTAGACTTTCAGGTTCAGCCTGAGCTTGTCCGTCAGCTCGTCAATAAACTGGTAGGTTTCCGGGAACAGGTAGCCGGTATCGGTGAGGATCACCGGAATGTCCGGGCGGATCTGATTCACCAGATGCAAACTAACCGCCGCCTGAATACCAAAGCTCGACGACAGCACATAGTCTCCCGGCAGGTTTTCCAGCGCCCACTCCACACGCCCTTCGGCGTCGAGCTTCTCCAGCTGAGCGTTGGTTTCAGCGAGTGCCAGAATGCGTTCGACTTTTGGCAATGCGTTAAGCGCGTTTAGATCGAGTACGGACATAAGAACCTCGTTTGCCTGTTTTGCCGGGCGGCACTGCGTTTGCCCGGCCTACAAAACCCGTAGGCCCGGTAAGCGAAGCGCCACCGGGCAAAGGATGGGTTACTCCCAGAAATCCCTGGCGGGATCGAGCACCGGGCGAATGATGCCCGCACGCACCGTAAAGTCGCCGAAGCCTTCACCCGCTTCGCGCTCTTTCGCCCAGCGCCCGACAAGCTCGTCGATGGAATCAAGAATTTCCGGCTCGGTGATGTTCTCGCGGAACATACGCGGAATACGCGTGCCGATACGGTTACCGCCCAGGTGCAGGTTGTAGCGCCCCGGCGCTTTCCCCACCAGGCCCAGCTCGGCGAGCATCGCACGACCGCAGCCATTCGGGCAGCCGGTGACGCGCATAACTATATGCTCGTCCGGAATGCCGTGTTTTTCCAGAATCGCTTCCACTTTGTCAGTGAAGGACGGCAGGAAACGCTCCGCTTCAGCCATCGCCAGCGGGCAGGTCGGGAATGACACGCAGGCCATCGAGTTTTCACGCTGCGGCTTCACCGCATCCATCAAGGCGTGTTCGCGCGCCAGCTTCTCGATCTTCGCTTTCTGGCTTTCCGGCACGCCGGCAATGATCAGGTTCTGGTTAGCCGTAATGCGGAACTCACCTTTATGGATCTTCGCGATTTCCAGCAGACCGGTTTTCAGCGGACGCCCCGGATAGTCCAGGATACGGCCGTTTTCGATAAACAGCGTCAGATGCCATTTATTGTCGATGCCTTTAACCCAGCCAATACGATCGCCGCGGCTGGTGAATTCGTAAGGGCGAATCGGCTCAAATTTGATGCCCGCACGACGCTCCACTTCCGCTTTGAACGTCTCCACGCCCACGCGCTCCAGGGTATATTTGGTTTTCGCGTTTTTACGGTCGGTACGGTTACCCCAGTCGCGCTGGGTTGTGACCACCGCTTCCGCCACGGCCAGCGTATGCTCGAGCGGCAGGAAGCCGAACTCGCTCGCAGTGCGGGCGTAGGTTTTCTTGTTACCGTGTTCGATGGACAGACCGCCACCCACCAGCAGGTTAAAGCCCACCAGCTTGCCGTTTTCGGCAATCGCCACGAAGTTCATGTCGTTGGCGTGCAGATCAATATCGTTCTGCGGCGGGATCACTACCGTGGTTTTGAACTTACGCGGCAGGTAAGTCTGGCCGAGGATCGGCTCTTCGTCCGTGGTCGCGACTTTTTCCTGATCGAGCCAGATCTCTGCATACGCGCGGGTACGCGGCAGCAGGTGCTCGGAGATTTTCTTCGCCCACTCGTACGCTTCGGCATGCAGCTCGGACTCATACGGGTTAGAGGTGCAGAGCACGTTACGGTTCATGTCGTTAGCGGTCGCCAGCGCGTCCAGCCCGACGGAGTGCAGCATCTGGTGCACCGGCTTCACGTTCTTCTTCAGAATGCCGTGGAACTGGAAGGTCTGACGGTTGGTCAGACGGATGCTGCCGTAGATCGTGTTTTCACCGGCAAACTTGTCGATGGCCTGCCACTGTTTGGTGGTGATTACCCCACCCGGCAGACGGCAGCGCAGCAGCATCGCATGACGCGGCTCCAGCTTCTGTTCCGCACGTTCGGCACGAATATCACGGTCATCCTGCTGGTACATGCCGTGGAAACGGATCAGCAGGAAGTTGTCGCCTTTGAAACCGCCGGTGAGACCGTCATTCAGATCTTCAGCAATGGTGCCGCGCAGGTAGTTGCTTTCCAGCTTCATGCGCTCGGCGTCTGTCAGTTTACCTTCGACCACCAGTGGCCCTGGATGTTTTTCGCTCATTAGTAGACATCTCGCTGATAACGGCGCTCAACGCGCAGCTCACTTAAAAATTCATCCGCCGCTTCGGCATCCATACCGCCGAATTCGGCAATCACTTCCAGCAATGTCTGCTCAACGTCTTTCGCCATGCGATTGGCATCGCCGCAGACATAAATGTGGGCACCGTCATTGATCCAGCGCCACAGCTCTGCGCCCTGTTCGCGCAGTTTATCTTGTACGTATACTTTTTCTTTCTGATCGCGAGACCAGGCCAGATCGATGCGGGTCAGTACGCCTTCTTTGACATAGCGCTGCCACTCCACCTGGTAGAGGAAATCTTCCGTAAAGTGCGGGTTACCGAAGAACAGCCAGTTTTTACCCGGCGCACCGTCTGCCGCACGCTGCTGCATAAAGGCGCGGAACGGTGCGATACCGGTGCCCGGGCCAATCATGATGACCGGCGTTTCCGGGTTCGCCGGCAGGCGGAAGTTGTCGTTGTGCTCGATAAAGACGCGCACTTCGCCCTCTTCTTCTACGCGGTCAGCCAGGAAGCCCGATGCTCCACCCGTACGGGCGCGGCCTTCGATGTCATAGCGCACTACGCCCACGGTGATATGCACTTCGCTCTCCACCTCGGCCTGAGACGAGGCAATGGAGTACAGGCGTGGGGTCAGCGGACGCAGCAGGCCGACCAGCGCACCGGCATCCAGCTGCGCCGGAGAGAAGCGCACCATATCGACAATCGGCGTCGTCGCCGCGTAATGCTGCAGCTTCGCTTTGTCGCCCACCAGCGGCAGCAGGGATTCACTGCGGGTTAAGGTGGCGTAATTTTCGACGATGTTCGGCGTGTTGACCGTCAGCTCGAAATGCCATTGCAATGCTTCAGAGAGGGGCAGCGTTTTGCCTTCCACGGTGACCGGCTCGTCGCCTTTCAACCACAGCAGCTCAACCAGCTCTTTCACCAGCGCCGGATCGTTCTGATACCAGACCCCCAGCGCATCGCCAGGCTGGTAGCGCAGGCCAGAGTCACCGAGATCGATTTCGATATGGCGCACGTCTTTTTCAGAATCGCGGCCGGTAATTTTCTGGTTCACCGACAGGCTCGCGGTCAGCGGCGCCTCTTTGGTGTAGGGACTGGTGTGGATGTCGTTGACCGCCCCCGTCGCGGCGAACGCCGCCTGCGCCGACGTCGCTTTTGGCACGCGGGCTTTCAGCACCTCAACGATACGGGCACGCCATTCCGCTGCGGCGGTCTGGTATTCGACATCTGCGTCAACGCGGTCCAGCAGGCGCTCCGCGCCGAGCTCCGCCAGCTTACTGTCGAAATCTTTCCCGGACTGGCAGAAGAATTCATAGGAGGTATCGCCCAGGCCAAATACGGCAAACGCCGTGCCATCCAGTTTTGGGGCTTTTTTCGAGAACAGGAACTTATGCAGCGCCACCGCTTCTTCAGCGGGTTCACCTTCACCCTGGGTAGAGGCGACAACCACCAGCAGTTTTTCCGACGCGATTTGCTTAAATTTATAATCCCCGGCGTTGACCAGGTTCACGTTCAGTTTGGCGGCCAGCAGGTCGTCACGCAGTGCTTCAGCCACGCGGCGGGCATTGCCTGTTTGCGAAGCGGAAATCAGGGTAATGGCCGGAATTTCAACGGCCGTTGCCGGTGCCCCCGCCACAGCGCCAGGCTGCTGATTGAGCATTCCCCAGAAATAACCGGAGACCCAGGCAAGCTGAGTGGGAGAAAAGTCAGAGGTGGCAGCCTGAAGACGCGCCAGTTGCTCCGGGTTCAGGGGAAGCAAATTTGAAGGTGGGGCCTGTGTTGTCATGCGTCGTTATGTTCCAGTAGCAAAGCGGAATTTATGCAAAAAGACCAAACTAGAGATAAGGTTAACGGCGAGGATAATAACAATTAAAGAAGGGATGGAAATAATAAATAACCAAATGGACTAACCTGTTTTAGTTATCATTCTTAGCGATAAAACCGATTAAGTAACTTTTTGAAATTGTTAAATAAAAACCATATAAAACCGCTGTTAATGCAAGCTCAGGCTTCAGAGCCGTTTTAGTTAATGCGAAAAATTGTGCTTTCCGGTACTATGCGGCGGTTTTTTCCGCATTACTGAGAGCGATCATGTCCACCACACTGTTTAAAGATTTCACCTTCGAAGCTGCCCACCACCTCCCGCATGTTCCTGCAGGACACAAATGCGGCCGACTGCACGGGCATTCGTTTATGGTGCGTCTTGAGATCACCGGTGAAGTTGATCCGCATACCGGTTGGATCATGGATTTTGCCGAGCTGAAGGCTGCATTCAAACCGACTTACGATCGTCTGGATCACTACTACCTGAACGATATCCCGGGTCTTGAAAACCCGACCAGCGAAGTGCTGGCGAAATGGATTTGGGATCAGATGAAACCGCTGGTTCCGCTGCTGAGCGCGGTGATGATCAAAGAGACCTGTACGGCAGGCTGCGTGTATCGCGGCGAGTGATGCTTGCCGGGTGGCGGCTTCGCCTTACCCGGCCTACAAAAGCCTCGAAACCCAGGCCCGGAAAGCGCTAACGCCACCGGGCTTTTTTTCAGGCGATATTCAGATATTTGTGCGTCTGCATCGACAGGCGCCAGTTGCGCGCAATGCAGGTTTCAATGCACAGGCGCGTCGCGTCCTCTTTCTGGCTGATAGGCTGCAGGGCAATCACCCGCTGCTTTTCGTCCGTCAGCGTCGCCAGCAGTTCATCCAGCGCTTCGATATCACGCACGCGTCCCACCGGATGCTTAATCTCATCCGCGCGCTCCAGCGCCTGAGACAGCACATCGTATCCGCCGCGCATATTCACTTTCGGCGAGACCGTCACCCAGGTGGTATGCGAGCAACGCACTTCATGGGTGCCGCTGGTTTCAATCTGGCAGCTGTAGCCGTTCTTTTCGAGCAGCTCGGTCAGTGGGGTCAGATCGTGAATGCAGGGTTCGCCGCCGGTGATCACCACGTGGCGCGCTGTCCAGCCCTGACGACCAATGATGGCCAGCAGATCTTCTGAACTGCCCGCGCCCCACTTATCGCTCTCTTTGGTTTTCGCCAGAATGCTAAACAGCGACACTTCCCGATCAGCGAGCTTATCCCACGTATGTTTGGTATCACACCAGGCACAGCCAACCGGGCATCCCTGTAAACGGATAAAGATAGCGGGAACGCCGGTAAAGTAACCCTCGCCTTGCAGGGTCTGGAACATCTCGTTAATCGGGTACTGCATAGTCATCTCAGTAAAGGGGATAAACGATAAGTATCGCAGATCCCCGCTGGATGGTCATGCTCCATCGGTGCTTTGCGCGTCAATCGCCGCCATAAACCGTTCGGTAATTTGCTGTGGACGGGTGATCGCGCCGCCGACGACAACCGTATGCGCGCCCAGCGCCAGACACCTGGCCGCACGCTCGGGCGTATCCACGTTGCCTTCAGCCACCACGGGAATCGTGACGGCCGCCAGCACCGCCTTGAGGAACGTACAGTCATTTTCCGGCAGAGCATGGCCCGCGGTGTCCGCCGTATAGCCATAAAGCGTGGTGCCGACGCAATCAAAACCTAACGCCTGCGCCGTTACGGCTTCCTCTGTTGAGGAAATATCCGCCATCAGCAATACCGTGGGGTAGCGTGCGCGGATACGCGTGACCAGGGCTTCCAGCGATTCACCGCCGGGGCGTGCCCGCGCCGTCGCATCAAGCGCGATGATCTCCGGAGAGACGGTCATAAGCTCATCCACCTCTTTCATCGTCGCGGTGATAAACACCTCGCTGTTGGCATAATCCCGCTTGATGATGCCGATAACCGGCAACGACACCTGCTGCTTAATGGCCACGATATCCACTACGCTGTTGGCGCGTATGGCGGCGGCTCCGCCCTGCGCCGCTGCCAGCGCCATTCGCGACATAATAAACGGGCTATGCAGGGGTTCGTTTTCCAGCGCCTGACAGGAGACGACCAGTTTTCCCTTCAGGGTATCCAGTACAGTTTTCATTACGATAAGATCTCTTCCACTTCGTTTTTGATAATCGTGACGTGCGGGCCATAGATGACCTGAACACCGTTTCCGCGCACGATAACGCCGCGCGCGCCGGTGGCTTTCAGCGCCGCGTCATTCACTTTGCTGCCGTCTTTTACCGTGACGCGAAGACGCGTGGCACAGCAGTCCACCTCTTCCAGATTCTCTTTTCCGCCTAATCCGGCAATCACCGCCGCGGCGCGATCGCTTTGCGGAAGAGTCACCTCGTCAGACATCGTCTCCTTTTCACGGCCCGGCGTGGCAAAATCAAAGCGGTTAATCAGGTAGCGGAAGGTAAAGTAGTAGAGGAAGAACCACGGCACGCCGACCAGCGGAACGAACATCCAGTGGGTTTTGGCCTCCCCCTGCAAAATGCCGAACAGCACGAAGTCGATAAAACCGCCGGAGAAGGTTTGCCCGATGGTGATATGCAGCATGTGCGCCAGCATGAATGCCAGCCCGTCAAACAGGGCATGGATGACGTACAACACCGGCGCAATAAACAGGAAGGAGAACTCAATGGGCTCGGTGATCCCGGTCAGGAACGAGGTCAACGCCGCTGAAAGTAACAGCCCGGCAACGCGTTTTTTGTTCTCGGGTTTTGCCGTGTGGTACATCGCCAGACACGCTCCGAGCAGGCCAAACATCATCGTAATAAAGCGCCCGGACATGAAGCGTGACGTACCTTCATAGAACTGACGCGTCGCAGGGTCAGCCAGCTGGGCGAAGAAAATTCGCTGTGTGCCTTCAACAAGGTGACCGTTGACCATCTCACTGCCGCCGAGCGCGGTGGTCCAGAACGGCAGATAGAAGATGTGGTGCAGCCCAAACGGGCCCAGCATGCGTAGAATAAAGCCGTACAGCAGCGTCCCCAGATAACCGGTGGCATCCACCAGCCCGCCCAGATCAAAAATCAGTTTCTGAAAATGCGGCCAGACCACGGTCATTGCAGCCCCGACGAGGATCGCCGCCAGGGAGCTGATAATGGGAACAAAACGTGAGCCACCAAAGAACCCGAGAAATTGCGGAAGCGCAATCTTATTAAACCGATGATGAAGCGCGCAGGTTACCAGGCCAATCACCACGCCGCCAAACACGCCAGTTTCCAGTGTCTGAATGCCCAGCGTCATGCCCTGTCCTACTGCTCCCGGGTTCTCGTGCGCCAGCTTGCCGGTGAGGATCAGCAGCGCGTTGATGGTGGCATTCATTACCAGAAATGCGAGTAACGCCGCCAGCCCAGCCGTACCCTTATCACTTTTGGCCAGCCCGACGGCCACTCCAACGGCAAACAGCACCGGGAGGTTCGCAAAGACGATTGAACCTGCGCTGCTCATGATGGTGAAAATCGCCTGTAGCCAGCCCACATCTAAAAACGGATAAGCCGTCAGCGTATTAGGATTCGATAGCGCGCCACCTATTCCCAGCAGCAGACCCGCCGCAGGCAACACGGCGATGGGCAACATGAAAGATTTGCCAAAGCGCTGCGCTTTTTCAAACCATCCGCCCGAAGAAGCCCCACTGAACATTTGCATCATTTTTTCATCCCCCTTTTATGGATGAAAATTTTTACCACATTAATATTTACTAGTGAAAATTATCATCATAAACCAGGAGCCCGATCATACTTTTTCGAAATGACTGGCATCTTTCCCCCGCTTTCCGCCACACTAGGCGCAGAGAAACGCATTAAGGACGTGGCATGTCGGATCATGAAAACCTGCTGCTGAAGCTCCGCCAGGAGGCTTCCGGGTACAGCCCAACACAACAAAAACTCGGTGAGTTTGTCCTCAGCGATCCTGCCCGGGTGCTCTACCTGACGATCACCGAGCTGGCCCGCGAAAGCCATACCAGCGAGGCCAGCGTCACGCGTCTTTGCCGCACGCTGGGCTGCAAGGGCTATAACGAATTTAAGATGGCGCTTGCGCTGGATATTCAGCAGTGCCAGCCCGCGCGTCAGGCCGGGGACGAAATTGATAACGTCGTGGAGGAATCGGTGCAGGCTTTGCAGGATACCGCCCGACTCCTCGACCGCGCGCTGCTGGAAAAGGCCGCGCTGGCGCTGCATCAGGCACAGTCCGTGCAGATTTACGGCGTTGCGGCCAGCGCCATACTCGGGGAGTATCTGCACTATAAGCTGCTGCGGCTGGGCAAACCGGCGCAGCTGTTTAGCGATATGCACCGCGCGGCCATGAATGCGACCACGCTTTCAAAAGAGACCCTGGTGGTGGCCATCTCCAGCTCCGGTTCAACGCGGGATTTGCTTCACGTGGTGAAACTGGCCCGCAAGCGCGGCGTTACGGTGCTGGCGCTCAGCAATACGCCACGTAGCCCGCTGGCATCACTGAGCGATATGCAGCTGGTGGCCGCCAAACCGGAGGGACCACTGAGCGCAGGCGCGCTCAATGCTAAGGTTGGGGTTATGCTGCTGGTTGAGCTGCTGACCACATCCATGATTGCGCTGGACAGTCATTACGGGGACGTTAGCCAGCAAACCGCCAGCGCCACGCTTCCTCTGTTACTCTGAAAACCCTTCGCAGGCTAAATAAAATAGCCTGCGGTTAATATCATCTGATTTGCGTTAAGCTCTATTTAAATGATTTATCCGGTAAATGTTTGGTGTAACAAAATATTATATTAATTACATTTTGAATTATGCTTAACACGCTGACACAACCATTTAAATCACCTTAAAATCAAATAATTAAAATATAATCATTAATAAATTGAATTTTTATCCCAGCCGCAATGTCAAATATCTCCACCTGATTTCCTTTCCTTAAAATAAGCTTAAGAGGCCGTCGGTTTCGGCGTTTTATTATTTAAATGCCGTTTACTTTTGCACGCCTACAATCCGCCTCATCAATCATAATGAGACGGTATTAATGAAGATGTTAATGATTACAGGCGTGACGGGGTTTCTGGGTGGTGCAGTACTGGAGAAAGTTCTGGCCAGCGATCAAGCTGTAAAACTCCTTTTGCTCGCGCGAGCCGGCGATGCGCAGAGCGGGCTGGAGCGGGTGCTGGAGAACATGCGCAAGTTTAACGTTCCTGAGGACAAACTGGCCTCCCTGAGTATAGAGAATATCCTTATTGGCGATCTCAGCCAGCCGGAAGCCTTCCTGAACGATCCGCGTCTGGATCAGGTCACACATGTCGTTAACTGTGCGGCCGTTGCCTCATTCGGAAATAACCCGCTGATCTGGAAGGTCAACGTAGAAGGTACTCTGGCGCTGGCGCGCCGCATGGAGCAGGTTTCAACGCTACAGCGTTTCCTCCACGTCGGCACGGCTATGTCATGCACGCCTGAGCAGGATTCCCTGGTCGCCGAAAGCGCTGAATTCAGAGAGAATGCTGAACATCTGGTGGAATACACCTGGTCGAAGTCAACCATCGAACAGCTGATGCGCCAGGCATGTCCAGACCTGCCGCTGCTGATTGCCCGTCCGTCCATCGTTGTCGGCCATACCCGCCACGGCTGCACGCCATCGAGCAGCATTTTCTGGGTCTTTAGCATGGGTCTGATGCTGCAGAAGTTTATGTGCTCCATGGAAGACCGAATCGACGTTGTTCCGGTGGACTACTGTGCCGATGCGCTGTTGATGCTGCTTCACAGCAATGCTCGTCCGGGAGAAGTCGTGCATATTTCGGCGGGTGAAGAGAACAGCGTTCGCTTTGCGGATATTGATAATGCGATGGCGCAGGCGCTGGAGAAAGCCCCCGTGGGTGATAAATATGCGCAGGTCAGCTACGAAACGCTGGTCAGAATGCGCCGCGAGCTGAAGGACATTTTTGGCCCGTGCAATGAACGTCTGATGCTTAAAGCCATGCGGTTATACGGTGCGTTCGCCACGCTTAACGTGCGCTTTAGCAACGACAAGCTGCTGAGCATGGGGATGCCGAAGCCACCCCGGTTTACGGATTATATCGCCCGCTGCGTGCAAACCACCCGGGGGCTGAGCATACCGGAACAAATGGCGGTCGACTTCAAATAGACAAAAAAAATGCCAGTCATTCGACTGGCATTTTCATATTAAGGCTTAAGCAATTATGCCTGGCCTTTGATCTCTTTACGGCCGTTGTATGGTGCTTTTTCGCCCAGCGCTTCTTCGATACGAATCAGCTGGTTGTATTTAGCAACACGGTCAGAACGGCTCATAGAACCGGTTTTGATCTGGCCTGCAGCGGTACCCACAGCCAGGTCGGCAATGGTAGCGTCTTCAGTTTCGCCAGAACGGTGAGAGATAACAGCGGTGTAGCCAGCGTCTTTCGCCATTTTGATCGCAGCCAGAGTTTCGGTCAGAGAACCGATCTGGTTGAATTTGATCAGGATGGAGTTAACGATGCCTTTCTCGATGCCTTCTTTCAGGATCTTGGTGTTGGTTACGAACAGGTCGTCACCAACCAGCTGGATTTTGTCGCCCAGTACTTTGGTCTGGTATGCGAAACCAGTCCAGTCAGACTCGTCCAGACCGTCTTCGATAGACACGATTGGGTACTGTTTGGTCAGGTCTTCCAGGAAGTGAGTGAACTCTTCGGAGGTGAACGCTTTGTTACCTTCGCCAGCCAGAACGTATTTACCGTCTTTGTAGAATTCAGATGCTGCACAGTCCATCGCCAGGGTGATGTCTTTGCCCAGCTCGTAGCCAGCCGCTTTTACCGCTTCAGCGATAACAGCCAGGGCTTCTGCGTTAGAACCCAGGTTTGGCGCATAGCCACCTTCGTCACCCACAGCGGTGTTCATGCCTTTCGCTTTCAGCACTTTCGCCAGGTTGTGGAATACTTCAGAACCCATACGAACCGCTTCTTTCAGGGATTTCGCGCCAACTGGCTGAATCATGAATTCCTGAATATCAACGTTGTTGTCTGCGTGCTCGCCACCGTTGATGATGTTCATCATTGGTACTGGCATGGAGTATTTGCCTGGGGTGCCGTTCAGTTCAGCGATGTGCTCGAACAGTGGCATACCTTTCGCTGCTGCAGCCGCTTTGGCGTTCGCCAGGGAAACCGCCAGAATGGCGTTTGCACCGAAGTTAGATTTGTTTTCAGTACCGTCCAGATCGATCATGATCTTGTCGATGCCAGCCTGGTCTTTGGCGTCTTTGCCAATGATTGCCTGAGCAATCGGACCGTTTACAGCGCCAACCGCTTTCAGTACGCCTTTACCCAGGAAGCGAGATTTGTCGCCATCGCGCAGTTCCAGCGCTTCGCGGGAACCGGTAGAAGCACCTGATGGAGCAGCGGCCATACCAACGAAACCACCTTCCAGGTGAACTTCGGCTTCAACGGTCGGGTTACCACGGGAGTCGATGATTTCACGACCGATGACTTTAACGATTTTGGACATTAGATTTTCCTCAGTACAAGTTAAACTAAAACTCCAGACAAACAACGCGTACCAAAGGTACGCGTTGCCGTTCTAACTTTTTTTACTTCGCCTGACGCTTCTGGTAGTCGCTGGCGGCTTTCACGAAGCCTGCAAACAGCGGATGCCCGTCGCGTGGCGTTGAAGTAAATTCCGGGTGGAACTGGCAGGCAACAAACCATGGATGATTTGGCACTTCGATGATCTCGACTAACTGATCATCCCCGGAGCGGCCCGCAACACGCAGACCCGCAGCTTCAATTTGTTTCAACAACATGTTGTTGACTTCATAGCGGTGACGATGGCGCTCGGTGATGACCGGCTCGCCATACAGCTTGCGAACCACGCTATCGTCAGTCAGCTGGCACGCCTGTGCGCCAAGACGCATGGTGCCACCCAGATCGCTCTTCTCGGTACGGACTTCGACGTTACCTTCTTCGTCACGCCATTCAGTGATAAGCGCCACCACAGGGTACTTACAGTCTGGCACAAATTCCGTAGAGTTCGCGTTTTCCATTCCCGCTACGTTGCGCGCAAATTCGATCAGCGCAACCTGCATACCCAGACAGATGCCGAGGTATGGAATATTGTTTTCACGCGCATAGCGCGCGGTAGCGATCTTGCCTTCTACACCACGGTAGCCGAAGCCGCCAGGGATAAGGATAGCATCCAGATCTTTCAGGATTTCAACGCCACGCGTTTCAACATCCTGTGAATCAATCAGCTTGATGTTCACGGAGACACGGTTCTTCAAACCACCGTGCTTCAGCGCTTCAATCACTGACTTATAGGCATCCGGCAGCTCGATGTACTTGCCGACCATACCGATAGTCACTTCGCCTGCCGGATTGGCTTCTTCGTAAATAACCTGTTCCCATTCAGACAGATTAGCTTCCGGACAGTTCAAGCTGAATCGTTTACAAATATAATCGTCCAGGCCCTGCGATTTCAACAGGCCCGGGATTTTATAAATGGAATCGACATCTTTCATTGAAATAACGGCTTTTTCTGGCACGTTACAGAACAATGCAATTTTCGCACGTTCGTTCGCCGGAACCGCACGGTCAGAACGGCAAACCAGGATGTCTGGCTGAATACCAATGGAGAGCAGTTCTTTTACAGAGTGCTGCGTCGGCTTGGTTTTCACTTCACCTGCAGCGGCCATGTAAGGCACCAGGGTCAGGTGCATGAACAGCGCGTGTTCACGGCCAATGTCTACCGCCAGCTGACGAATCGCTTCCAGGAACGGCAGGGATTCGATGTCACCCACGGTCCCGCCGATTTCAACCAGCACCACGTCGTGGCCTTCGCCACCCGCCACAATGCGTTCTTTGATAGCGTTAGTGATGTGCGGAATAACCTGAACGGTGGCACCCAGGTAGTCACCACGGCGCTCTTTACGCAGAACGTCGGAGTAAATACGGCCCGTCGTGAAGTTGTTACGACGGGTCATTTTGGTGCGGATGAAACGCTCGTAGTGGCCAAGATCCAGATCGGTTTCAGCGCCGTCTTCAGTAACGAACACTTCCCCGTGTTGGATTGGGCTCATGGTGCCCGGATCGACGTTGATGTACGGATCCAGTTTCATCATGGTCACATTGAGGCCACGGGCTTCAAGAATGGCTGCGAGGGAGGCTGCGGCAATGCCTTTACCCAGAGAGGATACGACCCCGCCGGTCACAAAAATATAGTTCGTTGTCATGCTGAACCTGAGAAGTTAGGGTGAAACGATGGAATAACCAGGACGGGAAAGTAGTATACCCGAACACGGCGAGCGCCACAAACTTTCATTCTCCGTCTCCATTCCAGGCCATGACAAACATAAGGAGTGAGAAAATAGCCCCTTTTGGGTAAATGTTTTTGACGCAAATCAAGCGCTTGTCATTTAAAAAATCACACAAATTGCGCTTGATCGCAAAATTCCGTTAGAGATCAGATTCCTGGCGTTTTACTTCCTGCCAGACTTCTTCCATGGCTTCGAGGTCAATTCCGCTCATTTCCAGGCCCCGCGAGGCCACAATCCGCTCGACTTCGCGAAAGCGTCGTTCGAATTTTATGTTCGCTTTTTGCAGGGCGGTTTCCGCTTTTACACCCAGGTGGCGCGAAAGGTTGACGGTCGCAAACAGCAGATCGCCCATCTCCTCTTCGAGCTTCGCTTCATCCACTACCGCCTGCTGCGCTTCGTGCATCACTTCGTCAATCTCTTCGTGCACTTTGTCCAGCACCGGGCCAAGCGAGGTCCAGTCAAAACCGACAGCGGAGCAGCGTTTCTGAATTTTATGCGCGCGCATCAGCGCGGGCAGGCTCATCGGGATGTCATCCAGCGCAGAGTGCTGGGATTTTTCTGCCCGTTCGGCGCTTTTGATTTGCTCCCAGCGGGCCAGCACTTCGGTGCTGTTTCCTGCCGTGGCGTCACCGAAAATATGGGGATGACGGCGCTCCAGCTTGTCGCTGATGGCGGCACAGATATCGTCAAAGTTAAAGCGCCCTTCTTCCTGCGCCATTTGCGCATAGAACACTACCTGGAACAGCAGATCGCCCAGCTCGCCGCGCAGGTCGTCAAAATCTTCACGGGAAATGGCGTCCAGTACCTCGTAGGTCTCTTCAAGGGTGTACGGAGCGATGGTGGCGAAAGTCTGCTCTTTGTCCCACGGGCAGCCGTTTTCCGGGTCACGCAGGCGTTTCATGATGCCGAGCAGGCGGTCGATTTGAGTCATAATCTGTTCCATTAAAAAACAAGCCGGGTGGCGGCAAAGCCTTACCCGGCCTACATAAGAAAGTGCAGTTAACCGCCGTGCAGACGACGCGCGTCAATCACATCCGGCACCTGGTTCAGTTTACCGAGCACGCGGCCCAGCACCTGCAGGTTATAGATTTCGATGGTCATATCGATGGTGGCAAGCTGCTCGCGGGTATCGCTGCGGCTGGCAACACCCAGCACGTTGACCTTCTCGTTGGCAAGAATGGTGGTAATGTCGCGCAACAGACCGCTTCTGTCGTTCGCAGTGACGCGAACCACCAGCGAGTAACCGGCGGAATAGCTCTCGCCCCAGACCGCTTCCACAATGCGCTCCGGTGCGTGAGACTGCAGCTCGGCAAGCTGATCACAGTCGGAACGGTGAATCGAGATCCCGCGCCCCTGAGTGATAAAGCCGACGATGTCGTCACCCGGAATAGGCTGGCAGCAGCGGGCAATGTGGTGCATCAGATTGCCCACGCCCTCGACCACCACGCGACCGTTGTCTTTGCTGCGCTGCTGCGGCGCATAGGTTTTCTGCTGCAGCTGCTTCAGCGCCGCCGCGTCCTGCTCTTCCGCGCTTGGCTTATTAAACTGCGCCTGCAGGAAGTTCACCATCTGATTCAGACGGATATCACCGCCGCCAATGGCCGCTAACAGCTCATCAAGCTCGTTGAAGTTGTAGCGCGGCAGCAGGAATTTCTCCGCCTCTTTCAGGCTTATCCCGATGTGCTCCAGCTCGTCGTCAAGGATCTGGCGACCGGCAAGGATATTCTTGTCACGATCCTGTTTACGGAACCAGGCGTGAATCTTCGAACGCCCGCGGCTGGTGGTGACATACCCCAGGTTTGGGTTAAGCCAGTCCCGGCTCGGGTTGGGCTGCTTCTGGGTAATGATTTCAATCTGGTCGCCCATCTGCAGCTGATAGGTGAACGGTACGATACGTCCGCCAATTTTGGCCCCGATGCAGCGGTGCCCCACATCGCTGTGGATGTGGTAGGCAAAATCGAGCGGCGTAGAGCCGGCCGGCAGGTCGACAACGTCCCCTTTCGGGGTAAAGACATACACCCGGTCGTCAAAGACCTGGCTGCGCACTTCGTCGAGCATCTCGCCGGAGTCGGCCATCTCTTCCTGCCACGCAATCAGCTTACGCAACCAGGCAATACGGTCTTCGTGACCAGAACGCGCTCCACCGGAAGTGCCTTCTTTGTACTTCCAGTGCGCGGCGACGCCCAGCTCAGCGTCTTCGTGCATCTGTTTGGTGCGGATCTGAATCTCGACCGTTTTCCCACCCGGACCAAGCACAACAGTATGGATAGACTGGTAACCGTTCGGTTTGGGGTTAGCGACATAGTCATCGAACTCGTCCGGCAGATGGCGGAAGTGAGTGTGCACTATCCCCAGCGCGGCGTAGCAGTCCTGCAGACGCTCCGCCACGATACGTACGGCGCGCACGTCAAACAGCTCGTCAAAGGCGAGGTGTTTCTTCTGCATTTTGCGCCAGATGCTGTAGATGTGCTTAGGACGGCCGTAGACTTCGGCGCGCACGTTCTCTTCTTTCATCGCCTGGCGTAAACCGCCGACAAAATCCTCAATATAGTGCTCGCGGTCGATACGGCGCTCGTGCAGGAGTTTGGCAATGCGTTTGTATTCCGCCGGGTGCAGGTAACGGAAGCAGTAATCTTCCAGCTCCCATTTGAGCTGACCAATCCCTAAGCGGTTCGCCAGCGGAGCATAGATGTTGGTACACTCTTTGGCCGCCAGCACGCGCTCGTCTTCCGGCGCATCCTTGACCTCGCGCAGGTGGGCAATACGCTCGGCGAGCTTGATGACCACGCAGCGGAAATCATCCACCATGGCCAGCAGCATCCGGCGGACGTTATCGACCTGTTCTGAGGAGACGGCATCAGTATGCGCGGCTTTGAGCTGGCGGATGGCCGCCATATCGCGCACGCCGTGGATCAGCGCGACAACGGATTTTCCGACGCTGTCGCGCAGTACCTCTTCGGTGACCACGTCCGCATCGGCAAGGGGGAAGAGCAGCGCGGCCTGCAGCGTTTCGATGTCCATGTTCAACATGGACAAAATTTCAACCATTTCCACGCCGCGCCACAGCAGAAGATCGGCGTCAGGATGCCCCTGCGTGGTGCGCAGACAATAGGCCCAGGTTTCGGTTAAGCGTTCACACGACTGCTGGCTGGAAATACCCAGACTTGCGATCCATTTTTGTGGGTCAAATTCCCCAGCTTTATTGAGATGTGCACTTCTTACCGCAACCATTGTCCTCTCCTTTAGGGACCTGGGCCTGTCGAAGTCGACAAGCCAAACTCATTATATATGCTCGAACAACACCATGGATTCCAGATGCCCAGTGTGCGGGAACATGTCCATCATTGCCAGACGCTGAATCTGGTAACCCGCGCTGACTAATGCCTCGCTATCTCGGGCAAGCGTTGCCGGGTTACAGGAAACATAGACCACACGCTTTGGCGCGAGTTTAATAATATGCTGCATTACGCCCGGCGCACCTGCACGCGCCGGGTCGAGAAGAATTTTATCAAAGCCCTGCTTAGCCCACGGCTGTTGAGTGACATCTTCCTCAAGATTTTGATGAAAGAATGTCACATTTTGCAAGCCGTTCTGTTGTGCGTTCTCCCGCCCTTTCGCCACCAGCGCCTCGACACCTTCGACGCCCACGACGCTGGCCGCGTTGCGGGCCAGCGGCAGGGTGAAGTTGCCCATTCCGCAGAACAGGTCAAGCACCCGATCGCTTTTCTGAACATCCAGCCACGCCAGCGCTTTCTCGACCATCAGCTGGTTAACGCCATCATTCACCTGAATGAAATCCCGTGGACTGAACGTTAAGCGTAGCCCGTTTGACGCATACCAGGGTGCATCACCGGTAACCTGCTCAAGTATCTCGCTTTGTGGTGCAAGGAAAAGCGCCAGGTCGTGGGAATGCGAAAAGCGTTCCAGTTTTTCGCGGTCTTTTTTCGACAACGGCGCCGTATGGCGCAGCACCATCAGCGGGCCATTGTTTGCCATAACCAGTTCGACATGCCCGAGGTGACGAACGCCGTCCAGCCCGGAGAGGCAGGTGCGCACTTCTGGCAGCAATGCCTCAAGTTGGGGCACCAAAATGGGGCACAGCTTCACGTCAACGATGTCGCTGGATCCGGCCTTGCGAAACCCCATCTCCAGATGCGCCGTTTTTGGCTGATAGCTCAGACTCAGACGTGCACGGCGGCGGTAGCCCCATGGCTCACCGGCAATGACCTCGTTCACTTCATGTTTAAGCAGACGCGCCAGGGCGTTGCTTTTACTTTTTTGCTGTAATTCTGTGCTCGCATGCTGTTGCTGGCAGCCGCCACAGACGCCAAAATGCGCACAGCGAGGCTTCACACGCTCCGGGCTGTCGTTGAGACGACGCTTAACCTGCCCCCGTGCGAACTGACGTTTATCTTCCGTCAGCGTAATTTCTGCTCGTTCTGTTGGCAGTAAACCTGTTATAAACAGAGCCTTACCATTGTGACGCGCCACACCCTGGCCAAACGGATCCAGGTCCGTGGCTTCAACGGTTATGATTTGACGCGTCGTCACGCGTCGCTTTGCAGAGTAGAATTGCGCCATCGCCGGGAATTTTCTCAAATAAACATAATGACCTTAATTGTCCCATAACGGAACGCCATGACCAACTACAGCCTGCGCGCGCGCATGATGATTTTGATCCTCGCCCCCACCGTTCTCATCGGTTTGCTGCTGAGTATCTTTTTTGTGGTGCACCGCTATAACGATTTGCAGCGACAACTGGAAGATGCGGGCGCCAGCATTATCGAACCGCTTGCCGTCTCCAGCGAGTACGGCATGAACCTGCAAAACCGCGAATCCATTGGTCAGTTAATCAGCGTACTCCATCGCCGGCATTCGGACATCGTACGCGCCATTTCCGTTTACGACGAACACAACCGGCTGTTTGTCACCTCGAATTTTCATCTTGACCCGGCGGCGCTGAAGATCCCGGACGGCACGCCCTTCCCGCGCCATCTCACCGTATTGCGGCGCGGCGATATCATGATCCTGCGAACGCCCATCGTGTCGGAAAGCTATTCCCCGGATGAGTCCGCGCAATCCGACGCCAAATCCAGCGATAACATGCTGGGATATGTGGCGCTGGAGCTGGATCTCAAGTCGGTCCGGCTACAGCAGTACAAAGAAATTTTTATCTCTGGCGTGATGATGCTGTTCTGCATCGGCATTGCGCTGATCTTCGGCTGGCGCCTGATGCGCGATGTGACGGGGCCTATCCGTAACATGGTCAACACGGTTGACCGCATCCGCCGGGGACAGCTCGACAGCCGGGTGGAAGGCTTTATGCTGGGCGAGTTGGATATGCTGAAAAACGGCATCAACTCGATGGCGATGTCGCTGGCGGCGTATCACGAAGAGATGCAGCATAACGTGGATCAGGCCACGTCCGACCTGCGCGAAACGCTGGAGCAGATGGAGATCCAGAACGTTGAGCTGGATCTGGCGAAAAAGCGAGCTCAGGAAGCGGCACGTATTAAATCAGAATTCCTTGCCAATATGTCGCACGAACTGCGAACGCCGCTCAATGGCGTGATTGGCTTTACCCGCCTGACCCTGAAAAGCGAGCTGAATCCGACTCAGCGCGATCACCTGCACACCATTGAACGCTCGGCCAACAACCTGCTGGCAATCATCAACGACGTGCTGGACTTCTCCAAGCTGGAAGCGGGCAAGCTTATCCTGGAGAGTATTCCGTTCCCGCTGCGCAGTACGCTTGATGAAGTGGTGACGCTGCTCGCGCACTCATCCCACGATAAAGGCCTTGAGCTGACGCTGAACATTAAAAATGACGTGCCGGATAACGTCATTGGCGATCCGCTGCGCCTGCAGCAGGTCATTACCAACCTCGTCGGGAATGCCATTAAGTTCACTGAAAGCGGCAACATCGACATCCTGGTCGAAAAGCGCTCTATTAGCAGCAACAAGGTGCAGATTGAAGTTCAGATCCGCGATACGGGTATCGGTATTCCGGAGCGGGATCAGTCGCGTCTGTTCCAGGCGTTCCGACAGGCGGATGCCAGTATCTCCCGCCGTCATGGCGGTACTGGCCTGGGTCTGGTGATCACGCAACGACTGGTGAACGAGATGGGGGGCGATATCTCTTTCCACAGCCAGCCGAACCGCGGCTCAACCTTCTGGTTCCATATCAATCTGGATCTCAACCCGAATGTGCTGACCGATGGCCCGGTGACGGACTGCCTGAACGGGAAGCGTCTGGCCTACGTTGAGCCGAACGCGGCGGCAGCGCAGTGTGCGCTCGATATTTTAAGCACCACGCCGCTGGAGGTGATCTACAGCCCCACCTTCTCCGCCCTTGCCGTTGAGCACTACGACATTCTGCTGATGGGCATCCCGGTCACCTTTACCGGCGAACTGACCATGCAGCAGGAGCGGCTGGCGAAAGCCGCGTCGATGACTGACTATCTGCTGCTGGCGCTGCCTTGCCATGCCCAGCTTAATGCCGAAGAGTTGAAAAATGACGGCGCTGCCGCGTGTCTGCTTAAGCCGCTCACCTCGACCCGCCTGCTGCCCGCGCTTACGGAGTATTGCCGTCTTAGCCAGCATGCCCTTCCGCTGATTGACGAAGAGCAAAAACTGCCGATGAGCGTGATGGCGGTAGATGATAATCCGGCCAACCTGAAGCTCATTGGCGCACTGCTTGAAGACCAGGTACAGCATGTTGAACTGTGTACGAGCGGCGCGCAGGCGGTTGAACAGGCTAAGCAGATGCAGTTTGATTTAATCCTGATGGATATTCAGATGCCGGGCATGGATGGCATTCGTGCCTGCGAGCTGATCCACCAGCTGCCGCACCAGCAGCAAACCCCGGTGATTGCGGTCACCGCCCATGCGATGGCTGGCCAGAAAGAGAAGCTGCTGAGCGCCGGGATGAACGATTATCTGGCGAAGCCAATCGATGAAGAGAAACTTCACAACCTGCTGTTACGCTATCAGCCGGGTCATATTGGCGGAACGTACACGGTGTCCAGTGAGCCGGTTGAGCTCAGCGTCAATCAGAACGCGACGTTTGACTGGCAGCTTGCGCTGCGCCAGGCGGCAGGGAAACCCGATTTAGCCCGCGAAATGCTGCAAATGCTGGTCGCGTTTCTGCCGGAAATTCGCAACAAGGTTGAAGAACAACTGGTGGGTGAAAACCCGGAAGAGCTGCTGGAAGCGATCCACAAGCTGCACGGCAGCTGCGGCTACAGTGGTGTGCCGCGGCTGAAAAACCTCTGCCAGTTGCTGGAGCAGCAGTTGCGTGCAGGGACCCCGGAATCAGAGCTTGAACCGGAGTTTCTGGAGTTACTGGATGAAATGGATAATGTGACGCGGGAAGCGATGAAGGTGTTAGGGAACTGAGGTGGGTGCGGCTTGATTTTCCCCTCACCCCGGCCCTCTCCCCAAAGGGGCGAGGGTGTATAAAGTCCCCTCTCCCCTTTGGGGAGAGGGTTAGGGTGAGGGGGGAAACTACATCCCCTGCCCCACTTTCAGCACCGCCGCGATATTCCTTGCGGCCATTCTGACGTTCTCGCTGGCATTTTCCAGCGCGTCTTCCAGCGAGCAGATGCTGTAGATCACGCTGAACACCGCATCAATGCCGTGATCGTGTACTACGCCAACGTCCGCCGTCAGGCTCCCTGCGATGCCGATGACGGGTTTGCTAAAGCGTTTCGCCACTTTCGCCACGCCCACCGGGACTTTGCCGTGGATCGTCTGGCTGTCAATACGCCCTTCCCCCGTGATCACCAGATCCGCATCGGCCACCTGATCGGCCAGATGTAGCGCATCGGTCACAATCTCAATACCCTGGCGCAACTGCGCGCCGCAAAAGGCGTACAGTGCGGCGCCCATGCCACCCGCCGCGCCACCACCTGCCAGGTTCAGCACGTCGATATCCAGATCCCGGGCAATGACTCGCGCATACTGAGCAAGCGCGTTGTCCAGGGTGACAATCATTTCGGGTGTGGCCCCCTTTTGCGGACCAAATATGGCTGACGCCCCCTCCTTTCCGGTCAGGGGATTGGTGACATCGCAGGCGACCTCAATCCGGCACTCCGCCAGACGTTGATCCAGACCACTCAGGTCGATTCGCGCGAGTTTTCCCAGCTCGCGCCCGCCCAGGCCAAGGGACTCTCCACTGGCGTCCAGCAGTTTTGCGCCCAGCGCCTGCACCATTCCGGCTCCGCCGTCATTGGTCGCGCTTCCCCCGATCCCGATGATGATATGCTTAACGCCCGCATCCAGAGCGTGGCGGATAAGTTCCCCCGTGCCCCAGGAGGTCGTTTTCAACGGATCGCGCTGTGCAGGCGCAACCAGCTCCAGACCGCTTGCCGCCGCCATTTCAATAAAGGCGCTTTGCTCGTCACCGGAGATCCCGTAAAACCCTTCCACACGCTCGCCCAGGGGACCGGTCACCGGAACATGCACCATTCGCCCCTGCGTTGCCGCGATCATCGCCTCAACCGTGCCTTCGCCACCGTCCGCAACCGGCAGCTTGACGTAAACCGCCTCGGGAAAGATCTCGCGGAAACCACGCTCTATCGCTGTCGCGACCTCGAGCGCACTTAAGCTTTCCTTATACGAGTCCGGTGCGATAACAATTTTCATAAGCCATCCTTACGCATAGTCGTTACGTTAAGCATACACCACGTAAAGAACCGCCAATGGGAGCGGTCCCAGTACGTTTATCGTACCATGCACGGACGTTTATTGTCGAATGCCCAGTCTGGGATCAGGTACTGCATCGCCATCGCGTCGTCGCGGGCGCCCAGGCCGTGTTTCTGATACAGCTCGTGGGCCTTCATGACCTGGTCCATATCCAGCTCAACGCCTAACCCCGGCGTCGAAGGCACCTGCACCATGCCACCTTTGATCTCAAACGGTGCTTTGGTCAGGCGCTGATTCCCTTCCTGCCAGATCCAGTGCGTATCGATAGCGGTGATCGTACCCGGAGCGGCAGCGGCAACGTGGGTGAACATCGCCAGCGACACATCGAAGTGATTGTTGGAGTGCGAGCCCCAGGTCAGGCCAAACTCATGGCACATCTGCGCCACGCGTACCGACCCCTGCATTGTCCAGAAGTGCGGGTCCGCCAGTGGAATGTCGACAGACTGCAGTGACAGGGTGTGTCCCATCTGACGCCAGTCGGTGGCAATCATATTGGTCGCGGTCGGCAGCCCCGTGGCACGACGGAACTCGGCCATCACTTCCCGGCCAGAGAAACCCTGTTCAGCCCCGCACGGATCCTCCGCATAGGCCAGCACGCCCTTCAGCTGCTTGCCGATGGCGATCGCTTCATTAAGCGACCAGGCACCATTCGGATCCAGCGTCACGCGCGCCTGCGGGAAACGTTTTGCCAGAGCAGTGATGGCTTGCGCCTCTTCCTCCCCGGCCAGCACGCCGCCCTTCAGTTTGAAATCGTTGAAGCCGTATTTTTCGTACGCGGCTTCCGCCAGACGCACTATCGCGTCCGGGGTCATCGCCTCGTCGTGGCGGAGCCGGTACCAGTCGCATTTATCATCCGGCTGGCTCTGATAGGGCAGAGGCGTCAGCTTGCGGTCGCCGACAAAGAACAGATAGCCCAGCATTTCCACTTCGCTGCGCTGCTGACCCTCGCCCAACAGCGAGGCAACGTTAACCCCCAGATGCTGGCCCAGCAGATCCAGCATCGCGGCTTCAATGCCGGTCACCACGTGAATGGTGGTGCGCAGATCGAACGTCTGCAGACCACGACCACCGGCATCGCGGTCGGCAAAGGTGTTGCGCACGGTATTGAGAACATTTTTGTACTCACCCAGTGTTTTGCCCACCACCAGCGGAATGGCCTCTTCCAGCGTTTTGCGGATCTTCTCCCCGCCCGGAATTTCCCCCACGCCGGTATGGCCGGCATTGTCTTTGATAATCACAATATTGCGGGTAAAGAATGGCGCATGCGCGCCACTCAGGTTCATCAACATGCTGTCATGGCCCGCAACCGGTACGATCTGCATGGCGGTGACGACAGGGGTAGAAAAAGTACTCATCGTTCAATCCTTTTATCAGTGACGTCCGAAAACAGGGCGCTTACGGTCAAATGTCCAGCCGGGAATAAGGTACTGCATTGGGCCCGCGTCGTTACGCGCGCCGCCCGGCAATTTTTTATACGCCTCATGAGCTTTGTGGATCTGATCCCAGTCAGGCTCCACGCCCAGACCCGGCGCATCCGGTACGGCAATCTTACCCTGTTTGATTTCCAGCGGATTTTTTGTCAGGCGGGCTTCTCCCTCCTGCCAAATCCAGTGGGTGTCGATGGCGGTCGGGTTACCCGGCGCTGCCGCGCCAACATGGGTAAACATCGCCAGCGAAATATCGAAGTGGTTGTTCGAGTGACAGCCCCAGGTCAGGCCCCACTCATCGCACAGCTGCGCCACGCGCACCGCGCCTGAAAGCGTCCAGAAGTGGGGGTCCGCCAGCGGAATATCGACGGCGTTCAGCATCACCGCATGCCCCATTTCACGCCAGTTGGTGGCGATCATATTGGTCGCCACCGGCAGCCCGGTGGCACGACGAAACTCGGCCATCACTTCACGGCCCGAGAAGCCCTGCTCCGCTCCGCAAGGATCTTCCGCATAGGTCAGGACATCCTGCAGCCCTTTGCACAGACTAATCGCTTCCTCCAGCAGCCATGCGCCGTTCGGGTCAACGGTGATGCGAGCCTCCGGAAAGCGCTTTTTCAGCGTCCGGGCCGTTTCAATCTCCTGCTCGCCGGGCAGCACGCCGCCCTTCAGTTTGAAATCCTTAAAGCCGTAGCGATCTTGCGCGGCCTCGGCCAGACGCACCACGGCCTCCCCGGAGAGCGCCTCCTGGTGGCGCAGGTGATACCAGTCATGGTCGCCCGTGGATCGCGCCAGGTAAGGGAGATCGGTTTTATTGCGATCGCCTACGTAGAACAGATAACCCAGCACCGTCACCGCATCCCGCTGTTTACCCGGCCCCAGCAGCTCGCAAACCGGGACATTCAGCGCCTGGCCCAGCAGATCGAGCAGGGCGGCCTCCAGTGCGGCAACCGCGTTGACGCGCAGTTCGAACGTCCACGCGCCTTTTCCGAATGTGTCAAAGTCTGCCGACTGATTGCCCTTATGCACCCGCTGAACCAGCTTATTCAGACGGCCTACCTGCTGGCCCACCACCTGCGGGATGGCATCGACCAGCGTCTGGTAAATGACCTCACCGCCAGGGGCTTCACCCACGCCGGTATGCCCTGCGCTGTCTTTCAGCACCACGATATTACGGGTAAACCAGGCGTTATGGGCGCCGCCAATATTGAGCAGCATGCTGTCCTGGCCAGCCACCGGGATAACCTTCATCTCCGTGACGATGGGGCTCGATTGCGTTGTCATCAGCCACGCTCCGCAACAGGTTTAAGCTCGACGCGTTTGATATCGCCCACCAGCACCAGATAGCTCAGCACCGCGACCAGCGCATGCACCCCCACATAAATCAGCGCACCGTTGAAAGATCCGGTCGTGCCGACGATGTAACCGATAGCAATTGGCGTAACAATCCCGGAGATATTGCCGAACATATTGAACAGACCGCCGCTCAGGCCGCTGATCTCCTTCGGTGCCGTATCCGCCATCACTGCCCAGCCGAGCGCGCCGATGCCTTTGCCGAAGAAGGCCATCGCCATAAAGCCGATAATCATCCATTCCGCATTCACGTAGTTACAGAACACCATGGTCATGGAGAGCAGCATACCGAGCACAATCGGGGTTTTACGCGCGATGTTCAGTGACCCCGTGCGGCGCATCAGCCAGTCAGAGATCACCCCGCCGAGCACGCCCCCTACGAAGCCGCAGATTGCCGGGACCGAGGCAACAAATCCCGCCTTCAGAATCGACATGCCGCGGGCCTGCACCAGATACACCGGGAACCAGGTGATGAAGAAGTAGGTTAAGGCGTTAATGCAGTACTGACCCAGATAGATCCCGATCATCATCCTGGAGCCAACGAGCTGTTTGATCTGCGCCCATTTCTGGCTGAACGGGACTTTCGCCGTCGCGGCTTTTTGATCCATATTGATCAGCGCGCCACCTTCTGCGATGTACTCCAGCTCTTTTTTATTCACGCCAGGGTGCTGGTTGGGTTCGTGGATCACTTTCAGCCAGACAAAGCTGATGATGATCCCCAGTCCGCCCATAAAGAAGAACACGTGCGACCAGCCCACCTCATGCGTCAGCCAGCCCATAATGGGGGCAAAGATCACCGTGGCGAAGTACTGTGCAGAGTTGAAAATCGCTACCGCCGTTCCCCTCTCCTGCGCCGGGAACCAGGCGGCCACAATGCGGCTGTTGCCGGGGAAAGAAGGAGCTTCCGCTAAGCCCACCAGGAAGCGCAGCGTGAAGAGTGCGACGATGATGCCAAAACCGCTGAACACATCGACGAATCCCTGTAACAGGGTGAAGGCAGACCAGATGAAGATGGACCAGAAATAGACCCGTTTCGAGCCAAAACGGTCCAGCAGCCAGCCGCCTGGAATCTGCCCGATGACGTAGGCCCATGAGAACGCAGAGAAAACGTAACCCATGCCCACGGGATCAAGACCGATGTCTTTCGCCATTTCCGAGCCGGCAATCGACAGCGTGGCGCGGTCACCATAGTTAAAGGATGTGACGATAAACAGCATCACCACTATCCAGTAGCGGGCATTGGTGCGCTTTTCAGCGCGGCTCGCTGCGTGGCTTAATGTACTCATTGTTGCACTCCTGAAACATAGCTTTCGCCAGGTTCATTCTGTACAGCACCGGTAGGGTAATCAGAATGAGATTTATGTTTTGTCGTTTTGGTACGGCCTGCAGCCGTTTTATTGTGACCGGAAAAGTATATGAAGGAGTGACACATTCTCTCACCGTGCAAAAACACAGTATTAAAGGGTGCGAGGGAGGTTGTTTAGGGCATAAGCCCAGAGGAGTGGAAGGTGGTTCACGGAAATGGCGTTTGGTGCGGGGTGTAATGCCGGGTGGCGGCTACGCCTGACCCGGCCAGGAAAACCCGTAGGCCCGCGCAAGCGAAGCGCCGCCTGGCAGAGTGTTATTTGAGAAGTGAGGCCCAGTTCTCCACCCACGGGTTTGATTCACTCTCGGGTTCTGGGTGTTCACCGGCGTCTATCATCAGCATCTCGCCAACGCGCTGGGCGCTCTGCTCCTGGAGGAGCGCATCGAACTGCTTGCCGCCGCCGCAGAAGTTGGCGTACGAGCTGTCGCCGAGGGCAATGATGCCGTAGTGAACGTCAGGCTGATAGCCCAGCTGGTCTTTAATGCCCTGGAACAGCGGCACGATACTGTCCGGCAGATCACCCTGCCCGGTGGTGGAGGTCACCACCAGAATGTATTTATCTTTATATTTTTCCCAGTCCGCCAGCGCCGGGTCTTCATAGACCGTGGCTTTATGGCCCTTGCCTGTCAGGATCGCCTCAGCCTCTTCCGCGACCAGCAGCGAGTTGCCGTACATTGTGCCGACAAAAATGCCTACTTCAGCCATGATATTTTCCCTTTTTGAATACGCTTATTGTTCATCCTGAACGTTGCCTGATACAAACTCAACCCTTTCATTTTCGGGGAGTTGTCCCAGCCAGCCAAACTGTGACAGCGCCTGCATCCAGACGTCATCCAGCCCCGCGCGGATAGTCAGCGGTTCGCCGGTAAACGGGTGCGTCAGGCTGAGCTCGCTGGCGTGTAACATCAGACGGTTGCAGCCAAAATGTTCGGCCGCGCTGCGGTTCTGGCGCAGATCACCGTGTTTGCTGTCGCCAATAATCGGATGACGCAGATGCTTCAGGTGTCGGCGAAGCTGGTGTTTACGCCCGGTTTTCGGCAAAAGCTCCACCAGACTGTAACGCGTGGTGGGAAATTTGCCGGTGGCGACCGGCATGTCGGTGGTCGCCATACCCCGATAATCCGTCACGGCAGGCTGCGGGCCCTTATCATCGCGGGCAAATTTATCGGCGATTTTGTCCAGTTCCTCCACCAGCGGATAGTCCAGGGTGGCGGAGTCGGTCAGCCAGCCACGTACGATGGCGTGGTAGCGTTTCTGGATCTGGTGCTGTTCGAACTGCTGCGCCAGCAGACGCCCTGCTTCGCTGGAAAGCCCCATCAGCAGCACGCCGGAGGTCGGCCTGTCGAGACGATGGGCAGTAAACACATGCTGACCAATCTGGTCGCGCACGGTTTGCATCACCACCACTTTCTCGTCGCGATCCAGCCAGCTTCGGTGCACCAGCCAGCCTGACGGCTTATTCACCGCCACCAGCCATTCATCCTGATAGAGGATCTCAAGCGTCATGCATCTTCACCGGCAAACAGGGCATCCAGTTTTTCCAGTTCGACCAGCATTACGTCGCGCGCAGGGTGCGTCGCCTCCAGCGCCATTTCATAATAGGGAGAAACAGCAAACGCCTGCGGCAACGGGTGTCCGCCTTCAAGCAACGCGTGCATCCGCGGAAGCAAAACCCACTGGAGCCACTCGAAAGGTGCCAGCGTATCCAGGCAGAAGGGCTGGGTGCTCGCGAACGCTTCTGGCTGCGGCGCGGTCTCCTGCCACAGCTGATGTTGGCGCAAAAGGGCTTCGATGGCGTGCAACTGAGCACGAACGCTATCGTGATGCGTCATAGTAACCTCAACTGAAAAAGTGAACGGCGCGCAGCATAGCATTGCGGAAGGCAGAAATAAAAAAAGGGAGCACTGTAAAAACAGTGCTCCCGGTTCGTTTCGCAGCATTCCAGCTACAATTCGTGCTCCCTGCTCATCCGTGACAACTTTTCCTGAAGCCCGAAGGCCTGGTCATCCGTAAACCGATGCATCCTGCACACATCTTCCTGACGTGTCTGTTTCATCCTGAAACGTCCTGGCCTTCCTGACCCACCGACCATCCTGACCGGTTCTCGTTCTCCTTCCTGGAGGTGTCCCTTACGCTTCCTGCGTTATCCACTTGCTTCATCCTGAAGCCTTCCTGCAGCGCCATCCTGACGTGTCCTGTGTAAGAAACGTCATCATCCTGATGTTCGTTTCTTGTGTCGGCGTCCTGTCGACGGAGATAGAATCCGCTATTCCGCTTCGTCTTACAACCCACCCTGTCAGGCGTGTAAGCCGTAAGAAACCGCGAAATCCGAAGCGATGATCCAGTAATTCGTTGAAATACAGCGTAATATTAATCTTAATCGAATAAGGTAATACTGAATGATCCAGCGATCTCTCACAAACCTTGTAAGAGATCTCTCACACGCGGTGTAGCATCATGGATTACAGAAGCGGCTCAAGTCGGGTAAGGAAATCCGCAAGAGAGGGGGCGAGAGTCTCGCGATTGCGGGTGCCGATGGTCTCTTTAACCACTTCTCCGGACAGGTTACAGACGGAGATAACATCCAGTTCGCTGTCGAGTGTGGCGATAAAGAGCGTCGGAGAAAGCTTAAGGCGTTTTTGCGTGACCAGATGACCAATCAGGTTTTCCTGAACACGCTGCAGATCGTCTTCGCTCCAGGTCTGCAACAGCGTCAGCGTCATGTCCGCAAAGCGCGCAGGCATATCCCCTGCAAACTGCGTGGCATAAAACGCATGAACCGCTGGTTGTACCACAATGTCCATTGCCCGTTCAACCGCATTTACATTTTGCTCGCCGGTATTGGGCTTCGGCTGCCAGATCACGTAATCGTCGGGCGAAGAGATAATGCATGGTGAAGGTACACCATATAAATCAGCACTTTGCGGCCACGTACCGTGCTTTTCATGCCAGGCATCGCAATAGCGGGTTGTGAAGGTAGTCAGGGCATTTGCAGTTTCGATGTCCACCGATTTCTCTCTTCTTGTCAGACAGGATAAACTCAGGGCATAAGTGTACCTGTAAAGTGGCTATGAAACATGTCTTACGAAAATCATCAGGCGTTAACCGGCTTAACGCTGGGTAAATCGACCGACTACCGCGATACCTACGATGCCAGCCTGCTGCAGGGCGTACCGCGCAGCCTGAATCGCGATCCGCTGGGTCTGCATGCGGACGCGCTGCCGTTTGTCGGCGGGGATATCTGGACGCTGTACGAACTCTCATGGCTCAACGCCCGTGGGCTACCGCAGGTGGCGGTGGGCCACGTTGAGCTGGATCACGCCAGCCAGAATCTGGTGGAATCCAAAAGCTTCAAGCTCTATCTCAACAGTTTTAACCAGACCAGATTCAACAGCTGGGACGACGTTCAGCACACGCTGGAACGTGATTTAAGCGCCTGTGCGCAGGGCAAGGTAAGCGTTTCACTGTATCGCCTGCACGAGCTGGAAGGGCAGCCGATTGCCCACTTCAACGGGACCTGCATCGACGATCAGGACATCGAGGTGGATAACTATGAATTCAGCGCCGATTACCTCGAAAACGCGGCAAGCGGAAAGGTGGTCGACGAGACGCTGGTCAGCCATCTGCTGAAATCCAACTGCCTGATTACCCACCAGCCTGACTGGGGCTCGGTGCAGATCCAGTATCGCGGCCCGAAAATCGACCGGGAAAAGCTGCTGCGCTATCTGGTGTCGTTCCGCCATCACAACGAATTCCACGAGCAGTGCGTGGAGCGCATCTTCAGCGACATCCAGCGTTTCTGCCAGCCAGAAAAACTGAGCGTGTATGCGCGCTACACCCGCCGTGGTGGTCTGGACATTAACCCGTGGCGGACCAATACCGATTTTGTGCCTGCGACGGGCCGGCTGGTGCGTCAGTAAGATAATTATTTTCACAATATGCGCGGTTTGTTCCGCGCTTTAGGTTGTGAAACGTCACGCGCCAGGGCTATTGTAATCAACAGGGAAAGACGATAATCGTCCCGTAAGGAGCTCACTTGATTACACATATTAGCCCACTTGGCTCAATGGATATGTTGTCGCAGCTGGAAGTGGACATGCTTAAACGCACGGCCAGCAGCGATCTTTATCAACTGTTTCGTAACTGTTCACTTGCCGTACTGAACTCCGGAAGCCTGACAGATAACAGTAAAGAACTGCTGTCCCGCTTCGAAAGCTTTGATATCAACGTGCTGCGCCGCGAGCGTGGTGTGAAGCTTGAAGTCATCAATCCACCGGAAGAGGCCTTCGTCGACGGACGTATCATTCGTTCACTTCAGGCTAACCTGTTTGCCGTGCTGCGCGACATCCTGTTTGTTAACGGGCAGATCCACAACGCCGGCCGCTTCCAGCATCTCGACCTGGAAAGCTCAGTCCATATCACCAACCTGGTGTTCTCCATTTTGCGCAACGCCCGTGCCCTGCACGTTGGCGAAGCACCCAATATGGTCGTCTGCTGGGGCGGCCACTCCATTAACGAAACCGAATATCTCTACGCCCGTCGGGTGGGAACGCAACTCGGCCTGCGTGAACTGAATATCTGTACCGGTTGCGGCCCGGGCGCCATGGAGGCGCCAATGAAAGGTGCCGCGGTGGGGCATGCTCAGCAGCGTTACAAAGAGGGACGCTTTATCGGCATGACCGAGCCGTCCATCATCGCCGCTGAACCACCTAACCCACTGGTTAACGAGCTGATTATCATGCCGGATATCGAGAAACGTCTTGAGGCGTTTGTCCGTATCGCCCACGGCATTATCATCTTCCCGGGCGGCGTAGGAACGGCGGAAGAGCTGCTCTATCTGCTGGGGATCCTGATGAACCCGGCTAACAAAGATCAGGTGCTGCCGCTGATCCTGACCGGGCCAAAAGAGAGCGCCGACTACTTCCGCGTGCTGGACGAGTTTATCGTGCATACGCTGGGCGAAACCGCGCGCCGCCACTATCGCATCATCATTGATGATGCTGCGGAAGTGGCGCGTCAGATGAAAAAAGCGATGCCGCTGGTGAAAGAAAACCGCCGTGATACCGGGGATGCCTACAGCTTTAACTGGTCAATCCGCATTGCGCCGGACCTGCAGATCCCGTTCGAGCCAACGCATGAGAATATGGCAAATCTGAAACTGTATCCGGATCAGCCGGTGGAAGTGCTGGCGGCCGACCTGCGTCGCGCCTTCTCCGGCATTGTGGCGGGTAACGTTAAAGAGGTAGGTATCCGCGCTATCGAGCAGCATGGTCCGTACAAGATCCACGGCGATCCGGAAATGATGCGCCGCATGGACGACATGCTGCAGGGCTTTGTTGCGCAACACCGCATGAAGCTGCCGGGCTCTGCCTATATTCCTTGCTACGAAATCTGCACATAACGCTTAGCAGCGTCTCACCAAAGCCGGGTCGCCCTGTCGCGTATCCCGGCTTTTTTATTACCAAAGCAATTCATATATATCCCTTATGTGATTTACAAAGTTTTCACATACGCAAACGATTACTTCGTTTTTGCGACCGTAAATTATCAGCCTTAATCAAAATTACCTGCCAGAAAATCCTAAAAACCTGCTTCTTTACAGCTAAAGACACCTATATCACGGACCAGTCTTTCAGCCCACATGTCGTTGGTGGTAGCCTTCGCGCCCGTAAATTCTCTTTGATGTTTTTTTAACAGATAAATGGTCTAAAGATGCCCACATCATAAGTGGATTATTGCATTTGGGATCAGGATCACTGATAGATTCATAACTAGAATGTATCTTTCCGCCCGCCAATAGTTACGGGTGAAAATTATTAAAAAACCGTCACTGAACGAATTTCATATTACCGTCAGGCACTTTTTCATCGGATTTGACTAAAAACCTGACAATTCGCTTCCTCCAGGAGATACAGATGGAAACCACTCAAACCAGCACCGTTGCTTCGATTGAATCCCGAAGTGGTTGGCGCAAAACGGATACCATGTGGATGCTTGGCCTTTACGGCACAGCAATCGGCGCTGGTGTACTGTTCCTTCCTATCAACGCAGGCGTCGGCGGTCTGATCCCGCTGATCATTATGGCAATCATTGCTTTTCCGATGACCTTCTTCGCACACCGCGGACTGACCCGCTTCGTGCTGTCCGGTAAAAATCCGGGTGAAGACATCACTGAAGTGGTTGAAGAACATTTCGGCGTGGGTGCAGGTAAACTGATTACCCTGCTCTACTTCTTCGCGATTTACCCTATCCTGCTGGTCTACAGCGTGGCGATCACCAACACCGTTGAAAGCTTCATGACGCACCAGCTGCACATGACGCCACCACCACGTGCGATTCTGTCTCTGATCCTGATTGTGGGCATGATGACCATTGTGCGCTTTGGTGAGCAGATGATTGTTAAAGCGATGAGCGTGCTGGTGTTCCCGTTTGTGGCTGCGCTGATGTTACTGGCCTGCTACCTGATCCCACAGTGGAACGGTGCCGCGCTGGAAACCCTGTCCCTGAGCAGCGCATCTGCAACCGGAAACGGTCTGCTGATGACCCTGTGGCTGGCAATCCCGGTCATGGTCTTCTCCTTCAACCACTCTCCAATCATCTCTTCTTTCGCTGTGGCGAAACGTGAAGAGTACGGTAATGGTGCTGAGAAGAAGTGCTCCAGCATTCTGGCACGCGCTCACATCATGATGGTGCTGACCGTTATGTTCTTCGTATTCAGCTGCGTACTGAGCCTCTCCCCGGCGGATCTGGCGGCAGCGAAAGAGCAGAACATCTCTATTCTGTCTTACCTGGCAAACCACTTTAACGCACCGCTGATTGCGTGGATGGCACCGATCATCGCGATGATCGCCATCACCAAATCCTTCCTCGGCCACTACCTGGGCGCACGTGAAGGCTTCAACGGTATGGTGATTAAATCTCTGCGCGGTAAAGGCAAGAGCATTGAAATCAGCAAGCTGAACAAAATCACTGCGCTGTTCATGCTGGTGACCACCTGGGCTGTTGCCACCCTGAACCCAAGCATCCTGGGCATGATTGAAACCCTGGGCGGCCCGGTTATCGCGATGATTCTGTTCCTGATGCCGATGTACGCGATTCAGAAAGTCCCTGCTATGCGTAAATACAGCGGTCATGTGAGCAACGTCTTTGTGGTTATCATGGGGCTTATCGCTATCTCTGCGATCTTCTACTCCCTGTACACCATGTTCTGATTATCACCCGCGCCGTCCCTGGACGGCGCACTCCTTCCTCTCTGACTGAAAGCAATGGACGCATCATGATTAGCGTATTCGATATCTTCAAAATCGGTATTGGTCCTTCCAGCTCTCACACCGTCGGACCGATGAAAGCCGGTAAGCAGTTCACGGATGACTTGATTGCACGCGGCATTCTGCACGACGTCACCCGCGTGGTTGTCGATGTGTACGGCTCGCTTTCCCTGACCGGGAAAGGTCACCATACCGATATCGCCATTATCATGGGCCTGGCGGGAAACCTGCCGGATACCGTTGATATTGATGCGATCCCTGGCTTCATCCAGGACGTTAACACCCACGGTCGCCTGCTGCTGGCAAACGGCGAACACGAAGTGGAATTCCCGGTTGATCGCTGCATGAATTTCCATGCCGACAACCTGTCGCTGCACGAAAACGGTATGCGTATTACCGCGCTGGCAGGCGATAACGCGGTATACAGCCAGACTTACTACTCTATCGGCGGCGGTTTTATCGTCGACGAAGACCACTTTGGTCAAACCAGCACCTCCTCTGTCGAGGTGCCGTATCCGTACAAAACGGCGGCGGATCTCCAGCGTCACTGCCAGGAGACGGGACTTTCCCTCTCCGGTCTGATGATGAAAAACGAGCTGGCCCTGCACAGTAAAGAAGAGCTGGAACAGCACTTTGCAAACGTCTGGGAAGTGATGCGCGGCGGTATTGAGCGCGGGATCACCACCGAAGGCGTCCTGCCGGGCAAACTTCGCGTACCGCGTCGTGCCGCCGCGCTGCGTCGTATGCTGGTGAGCACCGACAAAACGACAACGGACCCGATGGCCGTCGTGGACTGGATCAACATGTTCGCTCTGGCGGTAAACGAAGAGAACGCTGCCGGGGGCCGGGTGGTCACTGCGCCGACCAACGGTGCCTGCGGCATTGTTCCGGCGGTGCTGGCGTACTACGACAAGTTTATCCGTGAAGTGAACGCGAACTCTCTGGCGCGCTACCTGCTGGTCGCCAGTGCGATTGGTTCCCTGTACAAGATGAACGCCTCGATTTCCGGCGCGGAAGTGGGCTGCCAGGGTGAAGTTGGCGTGGCGTGCTCCATGGCTGCGGCAGGTCTGGCAGAGCTGCTGGGCGCAAGCCCGGCGCAGGTGTGCATTGCGGCCGAAATCGGTATGGAACACAACCTGGGGCTGACCTGTGACCCGGTTGCCGGACAGGTACAGGTTCCATGCATCGAGCGTAACGCGATCGCCTCCGTGAAGGCGGTTAACGCGGCGCGTATGGCGCTGCGCCGCACCAGCGAGCCGCGTGTCTGTCTCGATAAGGTTATCGAAACCATGTATGAAACCGGTAAAGATATGAACGCCAAATACCGCGAAACCTCGCGCGGGGGCCTGGCGATGAAGATCGTGACCTGCGATTAAGCCTCTCAGGAAGCCTCGTTTTGCGAGGCTTCTTCCTGTTTTCCCCGCCATTCATAGTTTCATGCTGCTGACAGTGTTACCCTTCTTGCATTAGATAGAAGGGAGATTATCTGTGGCTGTTCATTTGCTCATCGTCGACGCGCTCAACCTGATTCGCCGGATCCACGCGGTGCAAGGCACGCCCTGTAAGGACACCTGTCTGCATGCGCTGGAGCAACTCATTCGCCACAGCGAACCGACGCATGTCGTGGCGGTGTTTGATGACGAAGCACGCAACAGCGGCTGGCGACACCAGCGTTTACCGGACTATAAAGCCGGACGCGCCCCCATGCCGGACGATTTGCATGCAGAAATGCCAATGATCCGCTCGGCATTCGAGCGGCGTGGCGTGCCCTGCTGGGGGGCTCAGGGCAATGAAGCTGACGATCTGGCGGCCACGCTGGCGGTGAAGGTTGCCAGCGCCGGGCATCAGGCGACGATCGTCTCAACCGATAAAGGCTACTGCCAGCTGCTCTCTCCCACTATCCGTATCCGCGATTACTTCCAGAAACGCTGGCTCGACGCCCCGTTTATTGCCGGTGAATTTGGCGTCTCGCCAGAACAGTTGCCTGACTACTGGGGTCTGGCAGGGATAAGTAGCTCGAAGGTTCCGGGTGTGGCGGGCATAGGGCCGAAGAGTGCCGCCCAGCTGCTGACGGATTTTCAGAGTCTGGAAGGTATTTACGCCCGTCTGGACGAGGTGCCAGAAAAATGGCGCAAGAAGCTGGAAGCGCACAAAGAGATGGCGTTTATCTGCCGGGAAGTGGCAACGCTACAGACGGATTTGCAGCTGGACGGGAATTTGCAGCAGTTGAGGTTAGAGCGTTAACGCCCCCTCACCCTAACCCTCTCCCAATAGGGGAGAGGGGATCGCTCGGTGCTGTCTTTTCTCCCTCGCCCCTTTGGGGTGTACGGTCCGGGGACATAGTGAACGCTTGTTCGGGGACATGGTAGACACTTACAACTAAGGCATAAGAACCCGTTTATGGAGTCGCTTATGCCCTGGGATGCGAGAGATACCATGTCATTACGTACCGAGTTTGTTTTGTTCGCCTCGCAGGACGGGGCGAACATCCGTTCCCTCTGCCGTCGCTTTGGCATTTCACCTGCCACCGGCTACAAGTGGCTTCGTCGCTGGGCGGAGGAAGGGGCCTCCGGCCTTCAGGACCGCCCGCGCATACCGCACCATTCCCCGAACCGCTCATCTGACGACATCACTGCCCTGCTGCGCATGGCCCATGACCGTCATCAACGCTGGGGAGCCCGCAAGATTAAACGCTGGCTGGAAGACCAGGGGCACACCATGCCCGCCTTCAGCACCGTTCATACCCTGATGGCCCGTCACGGCCTGCTGCCGGGCACTTCACCGGGCATTCCCGCCACGGGACGGTTCGAACATGACGCGCCCAACCGGCTCTGGCAGATGGATTTTAAGGGCCACTTTCCCTTTGGCGGTGGCCGCTGCCATCCGCTCACCCTGCTGGACGACCACTCCCGTTTTTCCCTGTGCCTGGTGCACTGTAACGATGAACGTCGAGAGACCGTGCAGCAGCAGCTGGTCAGCGTGTTTGAACGCTACGGCCTGCCGGACAGGATGACGATGGATAACGGCTCACCGTGGGGAGACACCACCGGCACCTGGACGGCACTGGAGCTGTGGCTGATGCGCCAGGGTATCCGGGTGGGGCACTCCCGGCCGTATCATCCGCAGACGCAGGGCAAGCTGGAGCGTTTTCACCGCAGCCTGAAGGCGGAAGTGCTGCAGGGGAAGTGGTTCGCGGACAGCGGTGAACTGCAGCGCGCCTTCGACCACTGGCGGACGGTCTATAACCTTGAACGCCCGCATGAGGCGCTGGATATGGCGGTACCGGGCTCGCGGTATCAGCCGTCATCGCGACGGTACAGCGGCAACACAACGCCCCCGGAATACGACGAGGGCGTGATGGTCAGGAAAGTGGATATCAGCGGAAAGCTGAGCGTGAAAGGGGTAAGTCTGAGCGCGGGTAAATCGTTCAGGGGAGAGCGGGTCGGACTGAAGGAGACGCAGGAGGATGGCTGCTATGAAGTGTGGTGGTACAGCACGAAAGTGGGGGTGATCGACCTGAAGAAAAAGTCGATCACCATGGGTAAAGGATGTTAAAAAGTGTTCACCATGTCCCCGAACACCTGTCTACCATGTCCCCGGACTGTACAGGGGAGAGGGCCGGGGTGAGGGAGAACTACCGCTCGTCGCGACGCCCGCCCACAGCCGCCCACCAGCGACGAATATGCACCGTCACCTCTTCACGGTCGTGATACAGCTGACGCGCCTGGATTTCCACGTTAATGCCGTGTTCATCCAGCTGTTCCTGGATATAGGCCAGGTTTTGCGACACCTCTTCGTAGCGCTTTTTCATCGGCAACTTGAGGTTGAAAATCGTCTCGCGACACCAGCCGTTCACCAGCCAGGAGGCCATCAGCGCGGCCACTTTTGCCGGTTTCTCAACCATGTCGCACACCATCCAGGAGATGTTGTTACGGGTCGGGCGATAGCGGAAGCCGTCTTCACGCAGCCAGGTAACCTGTCCGGTATCCATCAGGCTTTGCGCCATCGGGCCGTTATCGACAGAAGAGACCCACATATTGCGTTTCACCAGCTGATAGGTCCAGCCACCCGGGCATGCACCAAGATCGACGGCATACATACCGTTTGCCAGACGCTCATCCCACTCATCCGCCGGAATAAAGACATGGAACGCCTCTTCCAGTTTCAGGGTGGATCGGCTTGGCGCATCGGCAGGGAACTTAAGGCGCGGGATCCCCATAAAGAACGGGGAGTTATTGTTGGTGTAGGAGTAACCTGTATAGCAGCAGCCCGGCGCAATAAAGAAGATATGCACCACCGGGCGCTTCGGCGTTTCGTAGTTCGTCAGCACACCCGCATCGCGCAGTGCCGCGCGCAGCGGCACGGTAAATTTGCGGCAGAACTTCATCAGCTCTTTGCTTTCGTTGGTATCCGCGACTTCAACGCGCAGCTCGCCCCCCTTCTCCACCACGCCCTGCAGCATGCCGACAATCGGCGTGATGCGGTCTTCCGGCGGAAGATCTTTGAGCAACTCACCCGCAACAAACATCTGGCGAGCGAAGATCAATGAGCTGAACGGCAGCTCGCGCGCCAGCTTATCGGCATCTTCAGGCTGATAGCATTCGAATACCACATACCCCGCGTTCTCTTTCACGCGGGCAAAGCCGAAGACGTCGCGCTTCGCCGCTTTATCGGTAATTTCCGCGGCGCACTCTTTCTCAAACCCCGGGCGACAATATAAAACAACCTTATTCATGAACAACGCCCTTGCGTTTCAGACGGATAGCTCCGATAAACATTAATACCCACCCCGCCAGGAAGCTGACGCCGCCGACAGGTGTAACAAACGCCCACAGGCGTAAATGCGAAAGTGCCAGACAGTAAAGGCTGCCGCTGAAAAGCACCGTACCCAGCGCCAGGAAGACGCTGCTCCAGTAAAACCAGATGCTGATACGGCGCTGCATCGCCACCGCCAGCCCAAAAATCGCCAGCGTATGGAACGCCTGATATTCAAGGCCGGTCTGGATCCAGCCCATCTCCACTGCGCCCAACGACTTGCTTAATACATGTGCGCCAAAAGCGCCCAATGCAACAAAAATAAAGCCACTCACCGCGGCAAAAATCAGCATGAATCGGCTGGTCATGTTTAAGTCCTGAATTGATGCGTGCCCGGCACACAAACGTTATTGTTCATACCTGAAGCGGAATTTTTCTTGCTCACTTGCCGCTTTCGCCAGTATCCACTGCCGGAAGGCGGCTATTTTACCCAGTTCTGCCTGACTGTCATGACAAACCAGATAAAACGCATTCTTGCTGACCAGTACATCATTAAAAGGACAAACCAGGCGGCCTGCCTCAATTTCGGACTGCGCCATGACGTTGTTCGCTAACGCCACGCCCTGCCCGTGAATGGCAGCCTGTAACACCATCGCGCTGTGGCTAAAAATGGGTCCCTGCTGCACGTTTATATGAGTAAGACCTAATTGACGGGTATAAGTTTGCCAGTCCCGGCGAGAAGCATCGTGCAAAAGCGTATGCTGAGCCAGGTCAGCGGGTGACTTCAGCGCCTTGTCGCCCGTTAACAGCAAGGGAGAACAGACCGGCAGGAGATATTCTGCGTATAATTTCTCGACACGCAAGCCCGGCCAGTTACCGCGCCCATAAAAAATGGCAACGTCCACATCATCGGCCAGTTTGTCTTCCTGACGATCCACCGCCTGGATTCGAACGTCGATCCCCGGATAAGCTGAGTTAAAGCTTGAGAGTCTGGGCACCAGCCATTGAATGGCAAAACTGGGCAATAAACTGACAGTCAGGGCACCTTTTGCACTGCGCGCCTGAAGCTTACGCGTGGCTTCCGTAAGCTGGGAAAAAATCTCTTTAATATCCTGAAAATAGCTCTGCCCCTCTTCGGTCAACAGCAGCGAACGGTTGCGTCGACGAAACAGCTTAAGGCCCAGAAAATCCTCCAGAGACTTGATTTGGTGACTTACTGCGGCCTGTGTCACAAAAAGCTCATCTGCTGCGCGGGTGAAGCTCAGGTGACGTGCTGCTGCATCAAAAACACGTAATGCATTGAGGGGTGGCAATCGCTTTGACATGGTTATCTGGCTTAGATGTTAACGGATTTTAACAAACAGGAAACAACGTTTAACCTATTAGTTTTTTTTATCTGAGCCATTATAATTTGTCCGTTGAGGAACTACCAGCAAATACCTATAGTGGCGGCACTTCCTGAGCCGGAACGAAGAGCTTTTTTCGGAATGCGTGTTCTGAAGGGCTTTTGGCTTACGGTTGTGATGTTGTGTTGTTGTGTTTGCAATTGGTCTGCGATTCAGACCACGGTAGCAACGCTACCAATTTTTCACTTCCTGTACATTTACCCTGTCTGTCCATAGTGATTAATGTAGCACCGCCAACTTGCGGTGCTTTTTTTTCGCCTGCGATCGGTTAATGCTCGATCTCTTTCATCTCTTTCACGTCCGTGCGGTTGATCTGCTGCTTGTTCCCGTTAGCATCTTTGTATGAAATCATCCCGGTATCGTTATCGGTTGTCGGTTTCCCTTCCGAAACAATGGAACGACCATCATTGGTGTGCATCACGTAGTTATTACCGGAACAGGCGCTCAGGGCAAAAGTAAACGCACAGGCAGAGATGATTGCAGCTGTCTTATTCATGATTATTCTCCTTTAGCAATTAATGCTATTCAAACCTCGATTTATAACAGGCTAAAACATCCGCCTAACACTATTTAGCATAACCTGCTTTTTGAGGGGCATCCGGATAAGCAGACAATTCTGATAGATATCAACCTCCTTGCCCTGCCGCGGAAATTGCGCGACGATCGCAGTATTGAAATGAGGAATCCCATGAACGCTTTCAGCCCTGCGCAGTTCCGCGCCCAGTTCCCGGCGCTGGCCGATGCTGGTATTTACCTTGATAGCGCCGCCACCGCCCTTAAGCCACAGGCGGTGATTGAGGCGACGCAGCAGTTCTACAGCCTGAGTGCCGGCAATGTGCATCGCAGCCAGTTTGCCGAAGCGCAGCGGTTAACCGCGCGCTATGAAGCCGCGCGCGATCAGGTCGCACACCTGATTAATGCCGAAAGCGGGAAAAACATCGTCTGGACGCGCGGCACAACCGAAGCCATCAACATGGTGGCCCAGTGCTACGCGCGCCCGCTGCTTCAGCCGGGCGATGAGATTATCGTCAGTGAGGCGGAGCATCACGCCAACCTGGTACCGTGGCTGATGGTCGCTGGGCAAACGGGTGCACGCGTGGTAAAACTCCCGCTGGGTTCAGATCTTCTGCCCGACATAGCCCTTCTACCAGAGCTTATCACCCCCCGCAGCCGCATTCTGGCGCTTGGACAGATGTCAAACGTCACCGGCGGCTGCCCTGACCTGGCGCAGGCAATTCGCATCGCGCATGTCAGCGGCATGGTCGTGATGGTCGACGGCGCACAGGGCGTGGTGCATTTCCCCGCCGACGTGCAGGCGCTGGATATCGACTTCTATGCCTTCTCAGGGCATAAGCTTTACGGGCCAACCGGTATTGGGGTGTTGTATGGTAAGCCAGAACTGCTGGCAAAAATGACGCCGTGGCTCGGTGGCGGCAAGATGATTACGGAAGTGACCTTCGAGGGCTTTAACACGCAGGAAGTCCCTTACCGCCTGGAAGCGGGTACACCAAACGTGGCGGGCGTCATTGGCCTGAGCGCCGCACTCGAGTGGCTCGCTGAAACCGACATTGTTCAGGCTGAAAGCTGGAGCCGGGGACTGGCGACGCTGGCAGAGGAAGAACTCAAAAAGCGCCCGGGTTTCCGTTCGTTCCGCGTGCAGGACTCGAGCCTGCTCGCCTTTGATTTCGCGGGCGTACACCATAGCGATATGGTGACGCTGCTGGCCGGGTATGGCATTGCCCTGCGTGCCGGGCAGCACTGCGCCCAGCCGCTTCTGGCGGCGCTTGGCGTAAGCGGTACGCTGCGCGCCTCGTTTGCGCCGTATAATACGCAAAGCGACGTCGACGCGCTGGTTGCCGCCGTCGATCGCGCCCTTGAAATACTGGTGGATTAATGACTCGCGCAGATTTAGCCGGACATCCGTTTGGCACCGTCATCACAGAAGAGACGTTAAAGCAGACCTTCGCCCCGCTTTCACAGTGGGAGGATAAATATCGCCAGCTGATCCTGCTCGGTAAGCAATTACCGACCCTCTCTGACGACCTGAAAGCGCAGGCAAAAGAGATCGCAGGCTGTGAAAATCGCGTCTGGCTGGGCGTGAGCGTCTCCAGCGGGAAGCTGCATTTCTTTGGCGACAGTGAAGGACGTATCGTACGCGGGCTGCTGGCGGTACTGTTAACCGCCATCGAGGGAAAAAGCGCGGCGGAGCTGCTGACGCACTCTCCGCTGGCGCTCTTTGATGAACTGGGACTGCGAGCACAGCTTAGCGCCTCGCGCGGTCAGGGTCTTATCGCGCTGAGCGAAGCCGTGCAGGATGCCGCGCGTCAGGTTCAGGCCTGACGTTCCGCCTTCGCCATCATCTTCTTCAGGGCGTGAGACACCGCCACAAAGCCAAAGGAGGCGGTCACCATGGTGGCCGCGCCAAAACCTGAGGCGCAATCCATCCGTTTTGGCCCTTCCGCCGTGCTTTTCATCGCGCAGACTGAGCCGTCCGCCTGCGGGTAGACCAGCGCTTCAGTCGAAAATACGCAGTCAACGCCCAGCTTGCCCTTGCTGTTCTTCACCACGTTGAAGTCGCTCTTCAGCCGTTCACGCAATTTGGCGGCCAGCGGATCCTGAATGGTTTTCGCCAGGTCGGCCACCTGAATCTGCGTCGGATCGATTTGCCCGCCCGCGCCGCCGGTCGTCACCAGGGGAACCTTGTAACGACGACAGTAGGCGATCAGCGCCGCTTTTGGACGCACGCTGTCGATGGCGTCAATCACATAGCTGTAGCCTTTACTCATGTATTCAGCGACGTTATCTGCCGTCACAAAATCATCAATCACCGTTACCCGACATTCCGGGTTGATCAGGCGGATACGTTCTGCCATGACCTCCGATTTTGCCAGACCGACGCTATCACGCAGGGCATGGATTTGACGGTTGGTGTTGGTAACGCATACGTCATCCATATCAATCAGCGTGATTGCGCCAATACCGGTTCTCGCCAGCGCTTCTGCCGCCCACGAGCCCACACCACCAATGCCCACGACGCAGACGTGCGCATCCGCAAACAGCTGCAGGGCTTTTTCACCATAGAGACGTGCCGTACCGCCAAAACGCTGGCGCCAGGCATCGCTGATTACCACAGACATAAAACCTCAGATGTAAAAAGGGTGAGGTTTTTCCTCACCCTGAACAGTAATCCGTATTCCGCTCAGAATACCACAATCAGCCGCTGAATACGTTTCCGGCGCCAGGTGCGGCCTTCAGCACCCATACGCGCCCGTAATGGTTATACCAGCCTGCACGGTGGCCGGCATCCGGGCCAATGCCCTGATAGATATCGAAGTGCTGGCCTTTAATCGCCCCGCCGACATCCAGCGCGACCATCAGACGCAGCTCATACTGCCCGTTGAATTTGCCGTTGTTGTCCAGCAGCGGGACTTCCGCCAGCAGCGTGGTGCCCGCAGGAATAATGGAACGATCCGATGCCACCGACGCCCGGCCGATCAGCGGGACGGCGCTCGCCCCTTTCACCGGAGCAAAGTTCTGCGGTTTGAAGAAGACAAACGACGGGTTCTGCTCCAGCAGCTCACGCACTTCGGCTTCACTGTGTTTTTCGCCCCACTCGCGGATCGCCTGCATCGACATGTCTTCTTTCTTCACTTCGCCGCGGTCGATCAGCACCTTACCGATACTGCGATAGGCGTGGCCGTTTTTGCCGGAATAGCTGAAGAAGTTAAGCGGCGAACCATCACCAAAATCAATATAGCCGCTGCCCTGAACGTCCATGATGAAGTTGTCCATCAGGGAGTTGCTATAGGCCAGAACGTAGTTTTCGCTCAGCGCACCGGCATAAATCTCAGCGCGCGACGGCAGACGTCCTCGTTTTGGCGGCATACGATAAATAGGATACTGGAACTCACCCTGGCGCGTGTGTCGCGCCTGAATCACAGGCGTGTAATACCCGGTGAACTGGACGTTGCCGTAGTTATCCGCCCCTTCCATCTGCCAGGCATCAATACCAAACTGGCGCATATTGCGCGTATCACCGCCTGCACGCAGCCAGTCCTGGACCGCGTTATACACGCTGCTCTGAGCGCCATACAGACGCGGCGACGCGTTGCGGATCTGGTAAACCTGCTCAGAAAAATCGCCGGCGTTAATCGGTGCGCCAACGGCATCAGGTTGATTAACTAACGAGAAAGGCTGGGATAACTTCCCGTCTTTATACTGTTGACCGCGATCGGTCGGTTTAGAAGAGCAGGCGGCAAGAATGGCTACCATTGCGCCCGTCATCAGATACTTCGCCCAACGTCCTTTCATTATATCTCGTCTTTAAGTTGCCCATTTCCGCGTGATGAAGATAACAAACCGCCAGGGCTAATGAAATGCGATCGCATGCCCTTTGGCAAATTCTGAGCAAAAAATAGTCCAAATGTCGCAACACCGTTCAATTTACATACAAAGTTAATGATTTATGTAAAAAAGGGGTTGCATCACAAAGCTATCCGAGTATAGTGCGCATCCACGGACGCGGGGTGGAGCAGCCTGGTAGCTCGTCGGGCTCATAACCCGAAGGTCGTCGGTTCAAATCCGGCCCCCGCAACCAATACAATGTGAAGAAGTAAAAGCAGTACGGTGACGCGGGGTGGAGCAGCCTGGTAGCTCGTCGGGCTCATAACCCGAAGGTCGTCGGTTCAAATCCGGCCCCCGCAACCAACACAATGTGAAGAAGTATAAGCAGTACGGTGACGCGGGGTGGAGCAGCCTGGTAGCTCGTCGGGCTCATAACCCGAAGGTCGTCGGTTCAAATCCGGCCCCCGCAACCAACACTTCTAAAACAATAAACACCCTTAAGGGTGTTTTTTTGTTTTTGTCGTTTGTGAATTTGCCGGGCGAGCCCCCGGCGTCCACACTATCCGCGTCGCGCCAGCGTCGCCCCGTCAGAGAAATACGCCCGGATCCCTGCCAGAATCGACTCCGCTACCTCTTGCTGGAATTTGGCCGTTTTGAGCTTACGCTCCTCTTCCACGTTACTGATAAATGCCGTTTCGACCAGTATGGACGGAATATCCGGTGCCTTCAGTACTGCAAACCCGGCCTGCTCAACGCTGTTTTTATGCAGCTTGTTGATGTTACCCAGCTTACCCAGCACCGCTTTACCAAACTTCAGGCTGTCGTTGATGGTCAGCGACTGCACCATGTCGAACATGGTGTGGTCGACGTAGCGGTCGCCGCTTTTACTCACGCCACCAATCAGGTCCGAGGCGTTCTGGGTGTCCGCAAGGTATCGCGCCGCGGTACTGGTCGCACCTTTGGTGGAAAGTGCAAACACCGACGAGCCGCTTGGCTGACGGCTGGTAAACGCATCCGCATGGATCGACACGAACAAATCCGCGCGCTGCTTCTGCGCTTTCGCCACCCTGACCTTCAGCGGGATAAACACATCCTCATTACGCGTCATGTAGGCGCGCATATTGCCTTCTTTATCAATCAACGCCTTCAGACGACGGGCGATTTGCAGCACCACGTCTTTTTCACGCGTGCGATATTTCCCCACTGCGCCGGAGTCTTCGCCGCCGTGGCCAGGATCAAGCATGATCACAATCGGGCGATCGCGCCCTGCTTTTCCCGGCTGCGGGCCGCTTTGCGCAGGAGGGACCTGTTTCTCAAGGTTGCCCTGGTTGTAGTCTTCCAGCAGCGCCAGCAGCGGATCCTGAATATCCGTCGCATTCGCCGGGTAGAGATCCATCACCAGACGCTCTTTGAACGTGGCTACAGGCGCAAGGGCAAACAGCTGCGGCTTCACGTTCTGCTTCAGCTCAAACACCATGCGCACGGTTTGCGGATCAAACTGCCCCACGCGCGCCGATTTAATAAACGGATCGTCGCCGCGGATCTGTGCCGCCATCCCCTTCAACACGGAGTTGAGGTTAACACCTTCGAGATCCACCACCACACGTTCAGGGTTACTGAGGGCAAATTGCTTATATTTCAGTACGCGATTGGATTCGACCGTCACGCGCGTATAGGTCGATGACGGCCAGACGCGCACCGCCACGACCTGACTGGTGGCGGCAAGACCGACCTGACTGACGCTAAGCAACCACATTGCCCCGGCCCCTTTTAACAAACGGCGGCGGCTTATTGCTGAATTGGATCCCGACATGCTTCTCCCGAGCAAGAACACTGATTGATATACAAAATGTCCAGATTGACCGAAAACTTTAACGAATGACGCATAAACTGTCATCTATAAAAGGGTAAACAATCCTATGCTAACGCACGGATTACTTATTATTTTCTATGGGTCGCGGAAAATTTACGCTTGCACACGCGGTCATAATCGAATAAAAATACAGAAATTACGAATAAACATTCATTAAGGGTTGTGCCATGGTGAAGGAGCGTAGAACCGAACTGGTCCAGGGATTCCGCCATTCTGTTCCCTATATCAACGCCCATCGGGGAAAAACGTTTGTCATCATGCTTGGCGGCGAAGCCATTGAGCATGAAAATTTTTCCAGCATCGTCAATGACATTGGCCTGCTGCACAGCCTCGGGATCCGCCTGGTGGTGGTCTATGGCGCACGTCCGCAGATCGATGCCAACCTGGCCGCTCATCACCACGAGCCGATTTATCACAAACACACCCGCGTAACGGATGCGAAAACCCTTGAACTGGTGAAACAGGCCGCTGGCCTGCTGCAGCTGGATATTACGGCTCGCCTGTCGATGAGTCTGAACAACACACCGCTGCAGGGCGCGCATATCAACGTCGTGAGCGGCAACTTTATCATTGCCCAGCCGCTCGGCGTGGACGATGGCGTCGATTACTGCCACAGCGGACGCATTCGTCGTATTGATGAAGAAGCCATTCACCGCCAGCTGGACAGCGGTGCCATCGTGCTGATGGGCCCGGTGGCGGTTTCCGTGACCGGTGAAAGCTTTAACCTCACTTCAGAAGAGATTGCCACGCAGCTGGCGATCAAGCTGAAGGCGGAGAAAATGATTGGGTTTTGCTCCTCCCAGGGGGTTGTGAACGACGAAGGGGTTATCGTGCCAGAGCTCTTCCCGAACGAAGCCCAGGCCCGCGTGGAAGCGCTGGAAGCAGAAGGCGATTACCACTCCGGCACCGTGCGTTTTCTGCGTGGCGCCGTGAAAGCCTGCCGCAGCGGCGTGCGCCGTAGCCACCTGATCAGCTATCAGGAAGACGGTGCCCTGCTGCAGGAGCTGTTCTCCCGCGACGGTATCGGCACCCAGATTGTGATGGAGAGTGCGGAGCAGATCCGCCGCGCCACCATTAACGACATCGGCGGCATTCTGGAGCTGATCCGCCCCCTCGAACAGCAGGGGATTCTGGTGCGTCGTTCGCGCGAGCAACTGGAGATGGAGATCGACAAATTCACCATTATTCAGCGTGATAACCTGACCATTGCCTGCGCTGCGCTCTATCCGTTCCCGGAAGAGAAGATCGGCGAAATGGCCTGCGTGGCGGTGCATCCTGACTACCGCAGTTCTTCACGCGGTGAAATGCTGCTTGAGCGCGTGGCAGCACAGGCGCGCCAGATGGGCCTGAGCAAGCTGTTTGTGCTGACAACGCGCAGCATTCACTGGTTCCAGGAGCGTGGGTTCACGCCGGTGGATATTGATTCGCTGCCGGAAACGAAGAAAGAGATGTACAACTATCAGCGGCGCTCAAAAGTGCTGATGGCGGATCTGGGATGAGACAACGCCCTCACCGTCCGGCGAGGGCTTTTGTTTACAGAGACTCAAATATCGCGCTCAGCCCGCTTCGACGTTCCGTGCGGGTGGCGATCGCCTGCACCAGCACGCGTTCATCGGTATACAGCGACAGGCGCTGACGCGCGCGTGTAATGGCGGTATAGATCAGCTCGCGGGTAATGACGGGTGATAGCTGCGTGGGCAGGATCAGCGCCGCATGGTTAAACTCAGAGCCCTGGGATTTATGCACCGTCATCGCCCATGCGGTTTCATGCTCAGGCAAACGGCTCGGCTGGAAAGACTTCACGCTACCGTCCGGCATCTGGAACCAGACGCGCAGCCCCTGGCCGCGATCGAGCGCAATTCCAATATCCCCGTTAAACAGCCCCAGCGCGCTGTCGTTGCGGGAGATCATCACCGGTCTTCCTTCATACCAGCGCGAATGCGGGGTACGGTGTATTTTACGCTTTTGAGCCAGCAGCTGTTCCAGCCTGTCGTTCAGGCCGCTGACGCCAAAGGGCCCTTCCCTCAGCGCACAGAGCAACTGATATTCACCAAACGCGGCAATCACCTGCTCCGGTGTGCGTTGCTGCTGTACGCCCGTCAGGAAATGCTGATACCCCAGCAGAGCATCATCAAGCATCGCCTGATACTCCTCCCCGTTTTGCAGCGATTTTTTCTCAATATCCGTAAAGGTGCCGTCAAAGACCGCACAGGTGGTGTGACGGTCCCCGCGGTTCACGGCCGCCGCAAGCTGGCCAATGCCGGAGTCGCTGCCGAAACGATAGCTCTTTTGCAGCAGACACAGGCTGTCGCGCAGAGCCCCCGCAAGGGAATGGTTTTCAGAGGCGAGCGAACATCCCGTCAGACGCGCCAACTCCTGCGCGCGTTCCGCGGTATACCCCAGGCTGGCATAGGTGCAGATATCGCCGAGTACAGCCCCGGCCTCCACGGAGGCAAGCTGGTCACGATCGCCGAGAAAAATGACGCGTGCATGAGGCGGTAGCGCATCAATCAAACGCGACATCATCGTCAGGTCAATCATCGACGCTTCATCCACCACCAGCACATCCAGATGCAGGGGGTTACCAGCATGATAACGCAGCCGCTGGCTACCCGGCTGCGCGCCAAGCAGCCGGTGTAGCGTGCTGGCTTCGTTGGGGAAAAGCGCGAGCTGCTCGCCGGTAAGGGGTAATTTTTGCAGCGCCCCGCCTAACGACTCCGTCAGACGCGCCGCCGCTTTACCGGTAGGGGCCGCCAGGCGAATACGGCACTTTTGCTCACCCGAGAGCTGAATCAGCGCAGCAAGCAGCTTTGCCACGGTGGTCGTTTTCCCGGTGCCCGGGCCACCAGATATCACCGAGATCCGTCGCGTTAACGCCACGGCGGCCGCCACTTTCTGCCAGTCTGTTTCGTTCTCAGAGGTAAACAGCGTATCCAGCACCTGCCGAAGCTGCGCTTCATCGCAGGGAAGCGGGGCGTTCGTCTCACTAAAGAAGCGCGCCACCGTCAGCTCGTTGCGCCAGAGTCGGTTAAGATACAAACGCTCGCCGGTGAGGATCATCGGCGTGCCGGTATCGGTTCCGCTCACGGCAGGCGAACTGAGTAATATCGCTTCCCAGTCCACGGTGTCACCCAGCAGAGCGAAACAGGCCTGTAAAGCCGGGGGCATTTTGTCGTCCACCGCCAGACGCGACAGCGGCAGACAGACGTGCCCTTCCCCCGCGTCTTTGCTCAGAATGGCGGCAGCGAGCATCACGGCTGGCTCTTCGCCCGCCACCATCATGGCAAACTGCACATCAAGGTGGCGCAGTAATCGTTGTTCAACCGCGTCCAGCAGTAGCGCCTGCATTGTCATGCCACCTCCTCCGTGCCTGCAGCAAACAGGTTATCCATTTTTTCAATCAGTTCCGCAGCCGGACGCGTGCTGAAGACGCCGGAACGCGGGTCGTTAGCATCCACGCCGCGCAGGAACAGGTAAATCACGCCGCCAAAATGGTCTTCGTAGCGATAATCGGCAATGCGATGGCGCAGATAACGATGCAGCGCCAGGGTATAAAGCTGGTACTGCAGATCGTAGCGATGCATTTGCATGGCTGACGCCATCGCCTGTTGGGTATAGGCTTCGCTGTTTTCGCCCAGCCAGTTCGATTTGTAATCCAGCAGGTAATAGCGCCCCTGATGGCGGAAAACCAGGTCGATAAAGCCTTTCAACATCCCCTGCACCTTGCGGAAGTTCAGCGGCGGGCACCCGGCGGATAGCGGATCGTACTCGCGGATCAGCCCATCAAGCGCCTCGGCCCTGAGCGGGCCAGCGATGGGGAGATAAAACTCCATCTCGACCTGCTTATCTCTGGCAGTCAGCTGGCTGAGGGAGACCCCCTGCGTGGTGAGCGGCGCGTGTAAAACCGCGTGGATCCAGTCACGCAAAACCGGCTGCCATTGTGCGTCGTAGCCGCCGCTCTGTAACATCTTCAGCACCCACTCTTCGGAAACCGGCTGCGTGAAATCGAGCTCTTCGAACAGGCTGTGCAAAAACGTGCCCGGAGAGGCGCCGCGCGGGAACTGGTGCGGCGTAAGCACCGGCTCAACGAGTACACTACCGGTTCCTGCCGCGTCCACGTCCAGTTTTGGCATCAGATCCAGCGCAACACTCTGTCCGTGCTGCTGTAAACCGGAGTAGCTGGTGACGCGCCAGTCGTCAGCAATCGGGCGTAGCACCTGGCGGGCATGCAGATCTGACTCACGCGGCTCCGGCATTTGCCAGCGGTCATTATCCGGTTGTGCCGGAATATGCAGGGCAACATGCTCCCCGCAAAGTGATTCGAGACACTGCCGTAACCCCGCAGCGTCTTTGGGTTCGCCGTGCTGAATTAAGCGCCCCAGCGCGCTCAGGTGAAAATCGCTCTCCCCGGTCTTTTCACCGCGACGACGGAACAGAGGGGCAACGCCCAGACTGCAGTGCCAGACCGAACGGGTCAGTGCCACGTACAGCAGGCGTAAATCTTCCGCCAGACGTTCGGCTTCTGCCAGCTCAACGCTGGACTCCGCGTTGCTGAGATCGAGCACCGCCTCGAACGACTCGCGATCGTGGTAAAAGGCCTGATCCTGCACTCGGTAATTGGCGATAAACGGCAACCAGACCAGCGGATACTCAAGCCCTTTCGATTTGTGAATGGTGACGATCTGCACCAGGTGTTTATCACTCTCAAGACGCATCTGCTGGCTGGACGAATTGCTGTTCGGGTCGGCAATCTGCTGTGCCAGCCAGCGCACCAGAGCGTGTTCGCTCTCCAGCTGCGTGCCCGCCTCCTGCAGGAGTTCGCTGATATGTAAAATATCGGTCAACCGGCGCTCGCCGCCCGCGGTTGCCAGCATATTCTCCGCAATGTGACGCTGTGCCATCAGCTCACGCACCATGGCCATCACGCCGCGCTTTTGCCATTTCTCCCGGTAGCGAACAAACTCTTCCACCACCGCATCCCATTCGGACTCGTCATTGTTGAGCGCATCGATATCACGGGCATTCAGCCCGAGCATCGCGCTGGCTAATGCGCTGCGCAGCGTGCTTTCCCGCTCCGGGGCCAGCACGGCCTGCAGCAGCCATAGCATCTCCTGCGCTTCCAGCGTTTCAAAGACGCTGTCACGGTTTGAGAGGTAGACGGACGGAATACTCAGCAGGGTCAGGGCATCCCGAATAAGCGCGGCCTCCTGACGGCTACGCACCAGCACCGTGATATCCGATGCTTTTACGGGGAGTGCATCCTGGCCTTTCCAGAGCACCGCCTCGCCGCGAGCCCCCGCACTGAGCCAGTCACGGATCTGCGCGGCACAATGCTGTGCCATGGCGTTTTGATAGTCGGCGACGCCACACCCTTCACCGTCCAGCAGCCAGAAGCGCATGGCAGGCTGCGTCTCGCCGTTGAACTCAAAGCGCAACGAGGCATTTTTCGCGGCAAATTTTACCGGCTGGAACGGGATCTCACGGAACATAAACGCCGTATCCATGCGGCTGAACAGCGCATTCACGCTTTCCACCATCCCGGGAGACGAACGCCAGTTGGTATCCAGGGTGTAGTGCGCCTCAACTTCGCTGCGGGCCTTCATGTAGGTGAAAATGTCCGCACCGCGGAAGGCGTAGATAGCCTGTTTAGGATCGCCGATTAACAACAGCGCGGTGCCGGGCTGCTGGCGCCAGATACGGCGGAATATGCGGTATTGTTGAGGGTCGGTATCCTGAAATTCGTCAATCATCGCCACCGGGAAACGGGTGCGGATCGCGGCGGCAAGCGCTTCGCCATTCTCACTGCACAAGGCCGCATCGAGGCGGCTCAGCATATCGTCAAATCCCAGTTCCCCCCGGCGGCGTTTCTCACGGGCGACGGCTTCGCGAATTTCCGTCATGGCGCGGGTGATCATCAGATCGTTGAGCGTCAAGGGTTCAGCCAGCAGGGTTTCAATCGCCACAAACAGGGGATGTTCAGGCACAATACCGTCGGGTTTGGTGCGCTCAACGAGGAAACGCCGGGAGAATTTCTCCAGCGCGTCCGGGAGCTGGTAGCCCCGCGTCTCTTCCTGCGCCCAGGCGTTGATCTTGTCGATCCATTTCCCCTGGTTGCCACGGTTGAATTTGCGTCGGTCGATCCCGGAGTTTTCGATAATGGCGTCAATCTCGCCGACTGACTCAATCCATTTTTGCTTAATGTCGACAATGCGCGCGATGATTTTTTCATGGCGTGACGCCAGGGTTTCATCCGCCGGCGGCGGAGATTTGATAACCGGCGCTTCCCCCTGAAGATAGCGATCGATCGCGCGCAGCAGCGCCTCAGGGCCCTTCCACAACGCATGTACCGCTTCGGCGATATCGCGCTGTAGCGGGTAGCAGTGGCGACGCCAGAAGTCCGCGCAGGCCTGATAGCGAAGTACGGTTTCATCTTCAATGAGCTGTTGTTCAAACAGCATGCCGGATTCAAACGCATTCAGGCTCAGCATCCGCTGGCAAAAACCGTGAATGGTAAAGACGGAGGCTTCATCCATCTGTCGTTCGGCAAGTAGCAGCCACTCTGCGGCCTGTTGCCTGTCGGCAATCTCTTCCAGAAGACTGGCATAAAGGGGGTTATCCGTGCTCTGACGCAGGCAGGCGATGCGCAGCTCGTGGATATTGGCGCGAATACGGCCACGCAGCTCTGCTGTGGCGGCTTCGGTGAAGGTCACTACCAGCAGCTCTTCCACGCTCAGCGGGCGGGGAAAAGCGGCGTTGCCGCCGAGCCCTAACAGCAGACGCAAATAGAGCGCGGCGATGGTGAAGGTTTTTCCCGTTCCCGCTGAGGCTTCAATCAATCGTTCACCCTGAAGAGGTAAACGTAAGGGATTAAGGGGCTCAGCGGTGTCGGTCATTCTTTCTTACTCCAGGGCATAGATTGCTGCAGCGCGCTGACGCTCTTCCAGACTTTCCAGCCTTGCGGGTTCACGTACTCCGTTTTCCCGTTCTGGCTACCGGAAACCTGAGACAGGATGGTCATTCCCTGCGGTTTAATCACCGCCTGATGGAAGAAGTCGGCAACCTTTTGCGGCGTCAGCTGTTTTATCTCGGCCACTACTTTATCACGCGAATCAAATTTCAGATTACCGCGATCAAAATCTTTGCTCAGCTGCGAGGCTTCTTCACCCAACGTCTGCGGCGGCTGCATCACCTGTGCAATGACGGCCTGCTGGATCTGGGCGAACTCTTCCGGCTTCATGGCACGCAGTTTTGCTTCCACCTGAGGGAAGAAAGCCTGGTAACGCTGCCAGAGATATGCCGGTTGCTTATCGCTGCTCTGCAGCAGGAAACCCAACCCCCACTGGCGGCCTACGTTCATGGAGAAAGCAAACACTGCGTAGCCGAGCTGCTCTTCCGTGCGTAACTGGTTATAGAACCACGGTTGAATAATTTGGCCCAGCACGGCACTCTGCGCCGAACTGGCGAATTCATCGTAGCCCGTTGGCACAAATACCGCGGCCAGGGCGGAATCCGTGCTGTTACCCGCCTTTTCAAAGATTACATTCTGCTTTTTCTCAACCAGCACGTCCTGGTTGCGGCACCACTCATCGCCTTTAGAGCCGAGCTGAGTGCGAACATTTTGCGCCAGGGTTTTGGCCTGATCCTCGCTCATGTTGCCCACAATCAGGAACTCCGGGCGCGTGTTGGTTTTCAGCGCGTCACGGTAAGCCAGCACGTCTTTTAAGGTGATCGAAGGCAACAGCGCGCGGCGATCCTCCCGCTGGAAATAAGGAACCTGCGATAACATTTGCGCTGGCATAAGCGCCAGATCGTAAGCTTTGCCCTTCTCCGCAGAATCCATCATCTGCGCATACCACGATTTGGCCTGCTCAAACTGTTCTTCCGTCGGCGTATAGCTGAAATAGCCCTCCAGCAGCGCCTGGAACAGCTGCGGCAAGCGCTGGGTATAGCCGTTTGCATTGAGCATCAAACCGTTGTTGGCGTTGGTGGAGAAGCTGATGCCGCCCACGGCCGCCTGGTTACTCAGCTGGTCAAGTGCAATACCGGCAAGATAGTCATTGAGCGCGAACATCACCTGATTTTTGGCGCTGTTCATCGCCTTCGGGTTACGCAGCACCACGCTGACGTCGGCCTTTGGCTCGCTTGCAAAATAGCGGCTTGGGCTATACACCACGCGAAGCGTCGGCTCATCAATGATAAGTGCCGGATGCGGATAGTCCTTCTCGGTTTTGATCAACGAGAAATCATCCGGGATATAGGGGTTCAGTTCCGGCAGTTTTAACGCGATCGCTCCCGCCTTCTTTTGCCAGTCGGCAAAGGTCTGGGCGCTGATTTTATCCACCTGATAAGGGGCATCGACAAAGTAAGCCGTTTTGTTATGCGGCTCATCCGGGCTGATGTACCAGATGCGGGCATTCTCCGGGGTCATCATCGCCAGACGGGCTTTGACCGCCTCAGGGTTGTACTGGTCGGCAATGTTCACCGCGTCGAGGGTGTGTTCCACCGGCACGCGGATCATGGTATCGGCCAGCCACTCCACATAATCCATGTCGCGGGTTATCGATGGGTAACGGAAATCAAGATCCAGCACGTGCGCCAGTTCATCAAAGTAGCGCTTGTCGACGCCTTTTTCACGCAGCAGAGAGAGGTAGCTGAAGATTGCAGCCACCACTTCATCGCGGTGTGCCTGACCTTTGTCGGTCAGGGTGGCGGATATCGCCAGCACGCCGCTGTTCCCGTTTACCACCGGATCGGAGTCGGCGCGGATACCTTCCGCCAGCCCTTGTTTTTGCAGCCAGTCAGACAGCGTATCCGGGCTACGGTTACCGATGAGATAGGTCACCAGCTCGTCGGTTTTACTGCGAAACTGTGCCGTGTTGTTATCAATGCGAAATTCAACGCGTAACACTTTGCGCGGCAGCGCAGGCACGTAGTGGATCACGATGCCTTTTTGCGCATCCGTGACCACCGGAACATCTATTTGCGGCCGGTCGATATTTTTATTCGGCACCCGACCAAACGTTTTGGCCGCCATGCCCGCCAGCTCTGGCAACGGTTTATTGCTGTAAATAACCGCTTTCATCAGATTGGCAGAGTAATATTTATCGCGAAACGCGTGCAGCGCATCCAGAACCGGGCTGTTCGGTTTGTCGCTCAAGGTCTCCAGGTTACCGCCGGAGAAACGAGACCCCGGATGCGCAGGGTTGATGGTTTCGGCGCTCACCTGGGCCATGCGCATACCGTCTCGCGTGCGGGCCAGGGTCAGTTCGGCATTCACCGCATTGCGTTCACGATCCGCGTATTTTTTATCCAGCAACGGGGCGGCGATGGCATCAGCAAGGCGATCGACCGCGCCTTCCAGCGCATCGTTCTCGACTTCGAGATAGAAGGCCGTGCGGTACGGGGCGGTACTGGCATTATGGCTGCCGCCATGCATTTTCAGAAATTCGGACAGGCTATCTGGCTGCGGGTATTTTTTTGACCCCATCAGCGTCATATGTTCCAGATAGTGTGCAAGCCCGGGATGGGATTCAGGATCTTCCAGCGACCCAACCGGCACCACCAGCGCCGAGAGGGATTTTACCGCCTGCGGGTCGGAAACCAGCAGCACGGTCATGCCGTTATCAAGGCGGATGGCCTGATACTGCCGGGTATCTTTTTCACTCTTACGGATAGTTTCCTGAACGGGTTGCCAACCGGAGTCTGCCTGAGTGACAGGTGCCCAAAGGGCGACAAACAAAACCAACGCTTTAAACAAGGTGCTGCCAGGCATTACGACCTCTTTATCACGGCTACATCATTAACAAACTGCGTGCTGGACACGCCAACATCTCTTTCTTTGGGTACATCAGTCCGTGATAAGAAGTGCATCATAAATGAACACCCCTGGCTGTGCAATTTTTATACAGACCTCAGGACTGATTAAATCTGAACAACGGTAACAAATAGCGTTGCGCTTCTTCCTTGATCGCCTCAAAGTACTCGGGTTCAAGCGCGCGCCATAAGCGCTGATACCAGACATCTTCCCCTTCGCCCTGCACCATCATGTTTCCTTCGTAGGCCTGCATAAACTTACTGCGCGCCTTCTGCAGTGACGCCTCATCCGTTAACATCGCATCATTCTGCGCGTCATAACAGGCTTTTATCCAGGCCCCGCCACTTTCCGGCAGGAGCAGGAGCGGTTTGTTCATTCCCTGACGGTAGCCCTCAATGTACAAAGACAGGTATTGTAAGGCCTGCTCCGCCTCCATCGGCGGGAAACGCCATTCGCCCTCTTTGCGCACAAAAATGCGGCTTTCGCCTTTATGGCCATCCGCACTGTAGACAAGATGTTCCAGCCAGAGTTGCAATCCTTGCGAAACACTCAACATTGAGGGCCGCCAGCGCAGCAGACCATCTGGCTGAACCTGGGTTAACCAGCCCGTAAGCTGCACACCATTACAGTTGAGATCGATTTCGATACTCTTCCCGGGCTGTCGGCACGCTCTGACGCGCTCTGCCAGAGCAGTCATCTCCTGACACTGCGCCTCCCAGACGATCTCCCCGAACGCACCATAAGGCAGTTGCCCTGCCGCACGGTAGCGGCGGTAAAGTTTGTCCGCATCTTCCTCTTCAACCAGCGCATTCAGCAGTTGCAGGTTTAACTGATAGCGCTCCAGCCCTTCCAGGGTAAAGGGTTCTGCATCAGGAATTTCGCTCTCTTCAGAGCGGAAGTTGACCTGTAATCGTTGCTGGAAGAAAGCGCGCACCGGATGCGCCCAAAACCGCTGAAGCTGTTCGACGGTCAGGGTATCAATCGGTAGCGGGTCAAGTTCCTGAATGAAATCGGTATGCGCGCTCCCCTCTTTTTTGGCCGCCGGCAGCCACTCCTGGGCATAGCTCTGGCGCTCGCTGGCAACGTAATTCACCGGATCAAACGGCATGCGGCTGTGGTGACAGGTGATATGCGCTTTCACCCGCTGCTCGCTCTCATCACAGTTGCGCTCTTCATCCCCCGGCAGGTAGTGGCTCTGGCCGATATAATCCACCAGCTCCTGCACCAGAACCGAAGGGAAACGCTCGCTGTTGTCCTGAATGGAACGGCCGATATAGCTGATATAGAGCTTACTCTGGGCGGAAATGAGTGCTTCCAGGAAGAGATAGCGGTCATCATCTCGGCGGCTACGGTCGCCGCGTTTTGGGTCTGCGCTCATCAAATCGAACCCCAGCGGCGCCAGCGCGCGCGGATAGACGCCGTCATTCATGCCAAGCAGGCAAACCACTTTAAACGGGATAGAACGCATTGGCATCAGGGTACAGATATTGATCGGACCCGCCAGGAAACGCTGACTAATTCGCTCCTGATCAAGCCGCTGCGTCAACTCATCCCGCAGCAGCGACAACGGAATCGCCTCGTGATAGTGGGAATTTACCCCCTCGTCGATGATAGCCTGCCACTGCGTTTCAATGAGGGCCATCGCCGCTTCGGTATCGCTGTCTGGCAGGAAGAAATCATTGAGCAGTGCCCGGCAAACCGGGAGCCACTCTTCAAGCGGGCGCGGCTGCATCAGTGCGTGTCGCCAGCGGTTAAGCTGCATCAGTAGTGACGCCAAATGTCCCACCAGTTCCGCAATCAAGCCGCTGGACTCATCGTAAGGCAGAACCTCGTTCCACTCGCCCTGGCTGCTTTCCATGGCGTAGCCCAACAGCATACGCGTCAGGCCAAATCGCCACGTGTGCTGCCCGGTTGGGGGAAGTTCAAACTCCTGGACGTTATCATCGTCAATCCCCCAGCGCACGCCAGACTCGTTAACCCACTGGCGAAGGTAACGTAACCCCTCTTCATTGATGTTGAAGCGTGCAGCCAGCACGGGCACATCCAGTAAGGCAAGGACATCTTCGGAGATAAACCGACTATCCGGCAGCGACAGCAACGTGATAAATGCCTGTAACGCCGGATGAGATTGACGGGCGCGACGGTCCGAGATGGCGTAAGGCAGGTACCGCTCGCCTGTCGCACTGCCAAACACGGCCTGAATGAAGGGACTGTAGCTGTCGATATCCGCCACCATCACCACGATATCGCGCGGCGTCAGCTCAGTATCCTCCTGCAGCATCGCCAGCAGTTGGTCGTGAAGCACTTCGACTTCACGCTGTGGGCTATGACAAACGTGGATCGTAATGCTGCGATCGTCAGGCTCCAGCTTTCGTTTCCTGTCGCTGCGTTCAAACTCGTCCGCCGTCACGCCCATAACGGCGCGGTTTTCCAGATCCAGAATATCTGACTGAATATGATGCAGCAGGCTGTCCGGAGAGATTTCAACGAAGGCATCCACATCGCCTTCGCCTGATGACGTGATGTCGGAGAGCATATGGATGTAATCACGCCCCAGCTTCCCCCAGGAGGCAAGGAGCGGATTGGGCAGGTTCTGAATACCGTGTTCATCGAAAAGCTGCGCGGCGGAAGCACTGTCCTTAAACAGGGGGACGGTACGCTCTTCAAAAAGGCGTCGCCTCTGGCGGCTCACCAGTCGAGAAAGCCAGCGACCATCCTGAATATCGCCCCAGTACTGGCGACAGGGGTTAGTAAAGAGAATATGAATGTCGATATGTTTACCCAGCGCATTCAGCGCTTGCAGGTAAACCGGTGGCAACGCCGAAATACCGCAGATAAACACACGGGAAGGCAGTCGCGGCGGTCGTTCATTGCTGTTTTGCAGAACAGAGATAAACCGCTGATAGAGGTTGGCACGGTGCCACTTAGGCTGCCCAAGTTTCTCCGTATGTTCCACCAGCGCTTTCCACAAGGGAGCCTGCCAGACCTGTGCCTCCGGCAACCCCTCTACCTGCTCACCCGCTTCCCAGCGGGCCAGCCACTCCGGACGGTAGACCAGATACTGGTCATAAAGGTCGGCGGTGCGCGACGCCAGCTGGAACAGCTTGCGTTTATCGGTATCGTCATTGAGGTAGTGGCGCAGCATGGCAAATTCATCGTGCTGCAGCATTTCTGGCAGCAGCGCCATCAGTTTCCAGCTCATGCCTTGCTTGTTGAAGGCGCTTTGCTCCGGAATGTCCGGCAATACGCGGACAAACATCTCCCAGATAAAACTCGCGGGCAGCGGGAAATCAATATTGGCGGCAATGCCAAACTTACGCGAAAGCGACATTTGCAGCCACTGTGCCATACCGGTGCTCTGCACCAGCACCATTTCAGGCTCAAAAGGATCGTCAAGCCGCTCGCGCTCAACGATAAATTCCATCAGTGCTTCCAGCACATCCAGACGATTTGAGTGGTAGACCCTTAACATAGACGCTCCCGACTACTGGCTAACCGGGCAATGCAGACGCGTTAACTCACCACGCCGCCCCAGAGGAGAAATTAGTGTAACCGTGATGCTGACACATCCGGCGAGCGTTGTCTGCCCCCGACTGGCCTGCCAGCCTGCGGGGAGACTCTTTGGTGAGAGCTGTGTCTGATTCCAGGCATGGTGCCAAAGCTGGCGATACTGGTTAAACACGACAAACCGCGCCGCCAGCGCCCGATGATAACCCGCCAGTGCCGTCACGATCATCACCAGCAACATCATCGCCAGCAGAACCTCCACCATGCTAAACCCTCTTTCTCTACTCACGGCAGCTGGCATAACGCGCTCTCCTGTAGTGGACAAAAATCACTCCAGCCATGCGGCGAAAAGTGAACTTTACCGTCGATAACTTCCCCTGAACGCCAGAGCAGCAGGTCATTGCCGCCAGCAATCAGTAGCACATGCGCCTCACCCAGCGGACGCAAACACACCTGCGAGGAGAATACCTTTTTGCACTGAACCTGTGTCGCTGATGACCAACGCTGAACGCGTCCCCACTCAAGCGCGGACTGCACAGACGCCTGTTGCTGGAGCGACCGGCTCTCACCCGCGACGAGCGCACTAAAGGTCACGAGCTGCTGGTTAAGGCCGGTAAGGATCAGAGTACCGAGCACCAGCAACAGCAGTACCAGAGCCAGCGAAGAGATTCCGCGTTGTCGCCTCACAGGTTGTACCCCGTGACCATGTACAGCGCCTGCCAGGGTTCCCCTTGTTCACCCTGACGAAGAGCAGCCAGTTCAATATTCAGCTCTGGCGCAAAACCGGCGCGATCGGCTTTACTCACCTTAAAGTGCGTGATCGCCAGACTTTCCGGGTCCGTGAGCTTTTCCCATCCCTTTCCTTCGCACGACGTTGCCCCTCGCAGGGTTTCCAGCGCCCCCGATTCCAGGCGAAAACCGGTGCTGTCGTTTTCTGATGCGGTGCTATCCCATTTGCCGTTACTGTTAGCGTCCCATCGCACAATGACACAGCTCCCTTGCCTGCCGATTAACAGCCCTTGTCCCTGACAGTTTCCTGCGCAGTATCCCGCACGTTGAAGCTGTTTGCCGATCGCAAACAGGTGCTGCCAGACCTCTTCCTCCCGCTCTCGTTGCCCGGATTGCAGTAGTACCGCCCGCTGCAGGCCGGGTAAGAAACGCGATGCGCTTATCAGTAAAAGGCTGCTTACCGCCGTGGCAATCAGCACTTCAGTCAGTGAAAAACCGCGCTGCCTCATCGACATGGACTTCCCTCTGAGACCTTACACATCCTGATGCGCCCTCCATTTGAGACAATGATCAGCCATTCTCCAGCCTGGCTTTGAACGCGTATCCGCCCTGCCCACGCTGTATTCCGTAATCCATAGAACCCTAGCGAGGGCGTTACCTCACTCACCTTCACGTCAGGCCAGAGCGGAATCAGTACAAAGGGGCTGCCTTTCTCGCAGGCCTGCATGACAGAACTCATCAGACAGCTTTTTTCGCCCACCCGATGAAGAGTAATCTGGTGGTCGCGGTTATGCCGGTTGGCATGGTTGCGCAGAAACAGCAGGTAATCTCGCACCTGACTGGCGGTCTGCCACAGACGCTGCTGCCGTTGCCAGCTGTCCCAGCCGTACAGACCTGAAGCGCTGAGAACAACCACAAGCGAAATGGCGACCAGCGTTTCGATAAGCGTAAAACCGTTCTCTTTGTTCATAGCGGGAGTGTGGCGAAGCGCCGTTGACATGACGAGCAACGAATGATCGTTTTACGAGGCGTTATCCGCAGAATCAGGAGAGTTGCAGCGTGTTGCACGCTTTCTGGATAGCACGTCGGGAAAGGGGATAATGGCGAAAAAAAACCGGCGCTCTAAAGCACCGGTTGTGTCACGCTTTATCCCATCAGATAGCGACGGGCGCTTTGATGCCTGGGTGCGGGTCGTAACCTTCAATCTCAAAATCGTCAAAGCGATAATCGAAGATTGACGCCGGTTTGCGTTTGATAATCAGCTTCGGCAGCGCACGCGGTTCGCGCGTCAGCTGAAGATGCGTTTGTTCCATATGGTTGCTGTAGAGATGGGTGTCCCCACCGGTCCAGACAAAATCACCCACTTCCAGGTCGCACTGCTGGGCCATCATGTGAACGAGTAGCGCATAGCTGGCGATGTTAAACGGCAGGCCGAGGAACACATCACAGGAGCGCTGGTAGAGCTGGCAGGAAAGCTTGCCGTCTGCGACATAGAACTGGAAGAACGCGTGGCACGGTGCCAGCGCCATTTTATCCAGCTCGCCCACGTTCCAGGCGGAAACGATGATGCGGCGCGAGTCCGGATCGTTTTTCAGCTGGTTCATCACGGTGGTGATCTGGTCAATATGGCGGCCATCAGGCGTTGGCCATGCGCGCCACTGCTTGCCGTAAACCGGGCCCAGGTTGCCGTTTTCATCTGCCCATTCGTCCCAGATAGTGACGTTATTTTCGTGCAGATACGCAACGTTGGTATCGCCTTGCAGGAACCAGAGCAGTTCATGAATGATCGAGCGCAGGTGGCAGCGCTTCGTCGTCACCAGAGGGAAGCCTTCCTGCAGATTGAAGCGCATCTGGTGGCCAAAAATGGAGAGCGTACCGGTACCGGTGCGGTCGTTTTTCGGCGTGCCCTCGTCGAGCACTTTTTTCATCAATTCAAGATACTGTTTCATGGTTCCTCAGGAAAGTTGTTGCTGTGGACGACGACGATACGCCCAAATCATCATAATGGCACCCGCGACAATCATCGGAATGGAGAGAATTTGCCCCATGCTGATGTACTGTACCCACTCGCCGGTAAACTGCGCATCCGGCTGACGGAAGAACTCGACGATGATACGGAACGCGCCATAGCCAATCAGGAACAGACCGGACACGGCCCCCATTGGACGTGGCTTGCGGATAAACAGGTTCAGGATGATAAACAGCACCACGCCTTCCAGCGCCAGCTCGTACAGCTGAGACATATGGCGCGGCAGAACGCCGTAGGTATCGAAAATGGACTGCCACTCCGGGTGTGATGGCAGCAGGGCGATATCTTCCGCACGCGAGCCCGGGAACAGCATGGTAAAGGACACGCTCGGATCGACACGTCCCCACAGCTCACCGTTGATGAAGTTACCCAGACGGCCAGCGCCCAGCCCAAACGGGATCAGCGGTGCGATAAAATCGGAAACCTGGAAGAAGTTGCGTTTGGTGCGTTTGGCAAAAATCACCATCACCAGGATCACCCCAATCAGACCGCCATGGAAGGACATGCCGCCGTCCCAGACGCGGAACAGATAGAGCGGATCGTTCAGGAATACCGGGAAGTTATAGAACAGCACATACCCAATACGGCCGCCGAGGAACACGCCGAGGAAGCCCGCATACAGCAGGTTTTCAACTTCGTTTTTGGTCCAGCCGCTGCCAGGACGGCTGGCGCGACGGCCAGCGAGCCACATGGCAAAAATGAAGCCCACCAGGTACATCAGACCGTACCAGTGAAGCGAAACAGGTCCTATTGAGAAAATGACCGGATCAAATTCCGGAAAATGCAGATAACCACTGTTCATCTGTCACCACAAGATGTTGTTATTCCGCTGAAAGTGGACAGCGGTAGAAATGCGATTCTGCCGTAAGCAGAGGCTCCAAAGTTGCGAATCATAGCATAAGGCGGGCGCGGAGGATGCGCCAGAGATGTAAAAGATGTGTATAGGATTTTATGCGCGCAGGTGCCCTCTCCCACAGAGAGAGGGCGAAAGGCGATTAGCGGCCGCCGCGGATCAGACCGCCCATGCCGCGTCGTTCCATAAACGCGGCGACCTGGTGGCGAACCTCGGTTGCCAGTTGCGCTTCAAGACTGCGTTCAGCCAGCTCGCGGGCATCGTTGATATCGATATGGCGCAACAGATACTTCACGCGTGCGACGGCCCGGCCGTTCATCGACAGATGGCGGTATCCCAGACCAATCAGGATCGCGACGCACATCGAATCCCCTGCCATTTCACCACACAAGCGTAAATCAATACCGTACTGCTCCGCTTCCCGGGCGATCATCGCCAGCGCACGAATGATCGCCGGATGCAGGCTATCGTAGATACTGGCGACGCGGGTATTGTTACGGTCGACAGCCAGAATATATTGCGTCAGGTCGTTCGTGCCGACGGAAATAAAATCAACCCGGTTTGCCAGCTGCGGCAGCATAAAGACCATAGATGGGACTTCGAGCATCACCCCAATCCGTGGTTTGGGGATCGCATAGCCAATCATCTCTTCTACTTCACGGCCTGCACGCTCAATCAGCCGCCGTGCTTCGTCGATCTCATCAATGCTGGTGACCATCGGCAACAGAATGCTGAGGTTACCCGTCGCCGCATTGGCGCGCAGCATCGCGCGCACCTGGATCAGGAAGATCTCAGGCTGATCGAGCGTAATGCGGATCCCACGCCAGCCCAGGCACGGGTTTTCCTCACTGATCGGCATATAAGGCAGCTGTTTATCCGCCCCGACATCCAGCGTACGCAGGGTAACCGGTTTGTCGTTAAACATCTGCAGCATGCCCTGATACTGCGCCACCTGCTCCTCTTCGGAGGGGAAACCGCTCTGCAGCATGAACGGGATCTCAGTGCGGTACAGGCCAATACCGTCGATGCGGCTGCCAAGTTTTTCTTCGTGCTCAGGGCTTAAACCGGCATTGAGCATCACTTTGATCCGCTCACCGCTTTTAAGCTGTGCGGGCAGGTTAACGTCATCTTCTGCCAGCTTGCTTAATTCATTCTCTTCGCTGATAAGACGCTGGTATTCCTGGAGCAGAACCGGCTCAGGATCGACCAGCAGCTCTCCGCGATAGCCGTCCACCACCAGCGTCCGTCGGTGCAGAACCGACGGCTGGATATCCGCCCCCATAACGGTCGGAATACCCAGCGCGCGCACCATAATAGCGGCATGGGAGTTAGCCGCCCCATCGCGCACCACGACACCGGCCAGCCTGTCCTGGGGCAGTTCAGCCAGCGTCGTTGCCGAGAGTTCATCGGCGACCAGAATAAACCGTTTTGGCCAGGCATTCGGCCCCTGAATAGTGTCATCAAGGTGGAACAGCAGCCGTTGTCCGAGGGCCCGTAAATCCCCGGCCCGCTCTTTCAGGTAACCGTCGGTCAGCGCCGCAAATTGCTCGGCAAATTTTTCGATAACCTTCTTAACTGCCCACTCCGCGACCGAGCCTTTATCCACCTCCGCAAAAAGCTCACGGCGCAGACGCGCATCGGAGAGAAGGTGCGAATAGAGGTCAAAAATGGCCGCCGTCTCTTTCTGCGCGCCTGCGGCAAAACGTTTGCTGTAGCGACGAAATTCATTCGCCGCCTCTTCCAGCGCGGCGGTAAGGCGCTCGCGCTCAAGCGCTTCATCAAGCGTTGAGGCTTCGTAAACCTGCTCCATCAACGGCAGCGTGGCGTCCATCCAGCCTTCAGCAATCGCCACCCCTGGCGAGGCCGGAAGGGCACGAATGCGCGTATGGCGGTACTGACCAAAGAGCGCGGCAAGCTGAGACTGAGAGAGGATGGCCGCCATCTGCGTAGCCAGCGTCACGAGGAAAGACTCTTCGCTTTCATCGTACTGACGTAGCTCGCGCTGCTGGACAACCAGCACGCCGAGCAGCTGACGACGCTGGATAATCGGCACGCCAAGGAAAGCGCGGAAACGCTCTTCTTTTACGGAAGGAATGTATTTAAAGCTGGGGTGTTTTTGCGCATCAGCAAGGTTGATGGGTTCAGCCAGCCGCCCAACCAGACCCACAATACCTTCATCAAATGCGAGGGTTACGGTGCGCCCACGTGGTTTTTTCAAACCACGGGTTGCCATCAGGTAATAGCAGCGTCGATCGTGGTCGGCCAGATACACCGAACAGACCTCGGTCTCCATCGCAAGACAGATGTCAGTGACCAGAATATTCAGCGCCTCGTTCAGACGCGGCGCACTGGCCACCTTCTCGACTATTTCTCGCAAGCGGGTGAGCATGATTTGCGTAGCTTAACCTCTTTTACGTCGCCAGGCAGGTGCGCTCTGCGGCTTAGGCGGGATCTCCTGAAGCTGCATCACCACACTTGCAAACTCTTTCATCACCCTACGGTAAACATCGCGTTTAAATGACACGACCTGACGAACAGGATACCAATAGCTCACCCAGCGCCAGCCATCAAACTCCGGCGTACTGCTGGTCTGCATATTGATGTCTGAATCGTTACCCACCAACTGCAACAGAAACCATTTCTGTTTCTGGCCGATACAAACCGGCTTTGTGTCCCAACGCACCAAACGTTTCGGTAACTTGTAACGCAACCAGTTGCGGGTCGAAGCCAGAATACGAACATCTTTCCGGCTTAAACCGACCTCTTCAAAAAGCTCCCGGTACATCGCTTGTTCTGGGGACTCTCCCGGATTGATCCCGCCTTGCGGGAACTGCCAGGAGTGCTGACCATACCGCCGGGCCCACATTACCTGGCCCTGACGATTACAAATTACTATTCCTACGTTCGGGCGGTAGCCATCGTCATCAATCACCGGACTACCCCAAACTAAACCTTATATATGAATGATTGTTTCACACTACAGGGAGGCGGTAAACCACTCTCTTACAGGCCTGCAACCTAATAACATTTGAATAACTCACAAATAAGTGCTGAGTTATAAACAGATGTGAGGCAGAGAGGGGAATTTTATTCACCTTTTCTGTGGATATAGTTGTGAAGAAGTGTCTGATTACCGATGAACAACCTTTATCACCGCCGTTCCCCCTCTTATACCAACTGAATATAATTTCTTTATTTACAGTCAGTTAAATGCAGATCGGTAAACAAAAAGCAGAATAGCGTGACGATCATCACATCAGAGATCGTTGTGCTGATGAAAGATCGAACAGCGTCGGTTTTATCCACAGATTGTGCCAATAAGTTAGTCACAATTTGTGTGAAAATTCGATTTTCATCGCACGTCAAGGCTGTAGATTGAAACAGTAGTCAGGGTTATGCCCAGTTATCCCATTTTTCTGTGGATAACATGGTGTAAGATCCTGTTCATTGTCAGTGACCAGATTTGAACAACCGCTTTTCCGCCCACGGTGAAACGATTTCAACGCGACAAAATATCCAATAAATCATAGACATGTCATATTGGTACAGAAAAAGTTAAACTCTATCCACAGGGGACAATTTCTTCGTTTATTTTTTAATCAAAAGGTTACCATCATGCATCCGCTTACACCCTTGCTTTCACCGCCCTCCAGCGAGAGCCAGTTGCTACAACAGGCCCAGCGCCTGGCAGGCTTTTCGCTTGGCGAGCTGGCCGCCATGGCAGGGCTGCCGATCCCGAAGGATCTGAAGCGGGATAAAGGCTGGATCGGCATGCTGCTCGAGCTCTGGCTGGGCGCCAGCGCAGGGAGTAAACCTGAGCAAGATTTTGCCGCCCTTGGCGTGGAGTTAAAAACCATTCCCATAGACCGTCAGGGGAAGCCGCTTGAAACCACGTTTGTCTGCGTTGCGCCATTAACCGGCAATACCGGCGTAACGTGGGAAACCAGCCATGTTCGCCATAAGCTGAAGCGCGTCCTGTGGGTACCGGTTGAAGGCGAGCGGGCGATCCCGCTGGCCGATCGTCGCATTGGCGCCCCGCTGCTCTGGAGCCCAACCGATGATGAGGAGCACCAGCTGCGTCTGGACTGGGAGGAGCTGATGGACATGATTGTGCTTGGGCAGGTAGAGCGCATTACTGCCCGACACGGAGAAGTGTTACAGCTGCGTCCGAAAGCGGCGAACAGTAAAGCGCTCACTGAGGCCATCGGCGCACAGGGTGAACCCATACTGACTCTGCCACGCGGTTTTTATCTCAAAAAGAATTTTACCGGCGCGCTGCTGGCACGCCATTTCCTGCTTAACACATAGTTTTTTACTTATTTTGAGAGCTCTCAAACATAATCACCTGGTTTTTAAGATTTTACCGCTTTCTCCATTCGCCATATCGGGTTAATACTAGACTATGATTTGATACGAGCCAGATGAGGACAATAACGATGAAAAAATGGGCAGTGTTAGTTTCAGCAGTCGGTTTAGCCTTTGCCGTATCGGGTTGTAGCAGCGATTACGTCATGGCGACAAAAGACGGTCGAATGATCCTGACTGACGGCAAACCCGAAGTCGATGATGATACCGGTCTGGTCAGCTACCGCGACCAGGAAGGCAATAAAATGCAGATCAATCGCGACGAAGTCTCGCAAATTATCGAGCGATAAACAGAGAGAGGTCAGTAGCTTGCTGGCCTTTTTGATTTTTTTCTTCCCCTTTTGCTTCCCCTCTGCCATGTTTATATTCCTTTGTCGGGAACACCCTGACGCGGTCTATATGTCTCATGAGGAAGCCGGCTATGCATTATCACCGTATCCCCCACAGCGCTCTCGAAATAAGCCAACTGGGGTTGGGCACGATGACATTTGGTGAACAAAACAGCGAAGCCGATGCCCATGCACAACTCGATTATGCCGTCAGCCAGGGCATTAACCTGATTGATGTAGCAGAGATGTACCCTGTTCCACCCCGTCCGGAAACGCAGGGACTTACCGAAACGTATGTGGGTAACTGGCTGGCAAAACACGGTAACCGTGAAAAGCTGGTGATCGCCTCAAAAGTCAGTGGCCCGGCGCGCAACAACGATACCGGGATCCGCCCGAATCAGATCCTCGATCGCAAAAATATCCGCGCCGCGCTGGATGCCAGCCTGAAGCGTCTGCAGACCGACTACCTCGATCTGTACCAGGTACACTGGCCACAGCGCCCCACTAACTGCTTTGGTAAGCTTGGCTACAGCTGGAATGAAAGCGCCCCTGCCGTGACGCTGCTGGAAACACTGGAAGCGCTGGCCGAGTGCCAGCGCGCGGGGAAAATCCGCTACATTGGCGTCTCTAACGAAACGGCCTTTGGGGTGATGCGCTATCTGCATCTGGCGGATAAACACGATCTGCCGCGCATCGTCACCATCCAGAACCCGTACAGCCTGCTTAACCGCAGCTATGAAGTGGGTCTGGCCGAAGTGACGCAGTATGAAGAGGTGGAACTGCTCGCCTATTCCTGCCTCGGTTTCGGCACGCTGACGGGGAAATACCTGAACGGGGCGAAACCGGCCGGGGCGCGTAACACTCTCTTTAGCCGCTTTACCCGCTACAGCGGCGAGCAGACGCAGAAAGCCGTTGCCGCCTATGTGGATATCGCAAAGCGTCACGGTCTTGACCCTGCGCAGATGGCGCTTGCCTTCGTGCGTCGTCAGCCGTTTGTTGCCAGCACCCTGCTGGGCGCGACCACCCTGGAGCAGTTGAAAACCAACATTGAGAGTTTCCATCTGAACCTGAGTGAAGAGGTGTTAGCGGAGATTGAAGCGGTGCATCAGGTATACACATACCCTGCACCGTAATAAAAGCAAAACGGCAACGCACGTTGCCGTTTTTAGGGTTTGCTCCCTCTCCCTTTGGGAGAGGGCCGGGGTCGCACTGATCAACGGCGACGCTGCCAAAGCCATAATGCGGCAATCGCAATCGCAAACAGCCCGCCAAACCCGACGCCAATCCCCACCACCGGCACGCCCACTTTTACTGCCAGTGAATAAAGCCCCAGCATCAACAGCATCGCCAGGTTTTCACCCAGGTTTTGTACCGCGATGGCATTTCCCGCCCCGACGGTCTGCTTGCCCCGTTCCTGCAGTAACGCATTGAGCGGCACCACGAAGAAGCCCCCGAGAATACCAATCAGGATCAGGAGGGCATAAGCGGGCAATAATGCATGCTGCAGCGAGAAAATAAGCACCACCACGCCAATCAGGATCCCTGCCGGCATGCAGCGTGCTACCGTCTCAAGCGTGACCAGCTTCGCCGCCGCGCCTGCCCCAACCACAATCCCGATAGCCACCATCGCATTCAGATAGGTTGGCGTCGCGTTGTCGGTGATCCCCAGCGCCACTGGCACCCACAGTACCAGCAGGAAGCGCAGCGTAACGCCTGCGCCCCAGAACATACTGGTGCCCATCAGGGAGAAACGGGTTTCACCGTTACGCCACAGCACACGACAGGCAGTAAAGAAGCTGCCGGTCATTGGCTTAAAGCGCCAGGACTGGCCCGGGCGAGCCACCGGCAGCTTCGGAATAAACAGGTTAGCGACGACCGCCCCGCCATACACCACTGCACACACGCCCAGGGCCGCCAGAACATGCCAGTCGGCCAGGACGCCGCCCGCGACGGAGCCGAGCAGGATAGCGGCAATCGTTGAGGACTCCATCAGGCCATTGGCTTTGACCAGCTTATCTCCCGTGGTCAGCTCTCCGAGGATGCCATACTTCGCCGGGGAGTAGGCGGCAGCACCGATGCCCACCAGCGTATAGCCAACAAACGGATTGAAGCCAAAACAGATACTGGCTGCGCCCAGCAGCTTGAGTCCGTTGGCAAACATCATCACCCGACCTTTGGGGAAGCTGTCCGCCACCTGTCCGACGAAGGGAGCAAATATAATGTAAGCGCCCACAAACACCATCTGCAGGATCGGCTGGCTCCAGTCGGGGTAAAACTCGGCCTTAAGCAGCGCCAGCGTGGCAAACAACAGCGCGTTATCGCCAAACGCAGAGAGAAACTGCGCGGCAATGACCGCCAGCATGCCTTTCGATCTGAGCGAGGTGTTAGTGTGTACTGACTCACGCATTTTGCTGTTCCGCCTCTTCAACCATGCCTTTCAGGGTCACGAAATCGGGCTTCCCGCTTCCCAGCACCGGAAGCTGCTTTAGGTAGCGAATATCGCGCGGTACCGCCAGCTCAGGAATACCATGTTCACGCGCATAGCTGAGTAACCTGTCGCGCTTAAGCTCACTGTCGGTTGTAAACAGCACCAGCGCCTCACCTTTGCTGGCATCGCTCTTCACGACCGTCGCGTGCATCTTCTCGGCGGACACGGCGGTCGCCAGCTGCTCAACCATTTCCAGAGAGACCATTTCACCGGCAATTTTGGCGAAGCGTTTTGCACGTCCCTGGATCTGTACAAAGCCTTGTTCATCGAAGCGGACAATATCACCGGTGTCGTACCAGCCGGTTTCAACCTCGCCGTTGACGTTCTCCGCCGTCGGCGCTTCCAGCACGCCTGGGTTTTCCACGCGCAGATACCCGTTCATCACGTTTGGCCCTTTGAGCTGCAGACGGCCGCCGTCCTCTATGCCCGGCACTGCCAGCAGACGCGCGTCCATCCCCGGCAGAATGCGGCCAACCGTTCCCGGTTTCGCCGCCATCGGCACGTTAATCGAGACAACGGGCGCACACTCGGTCACGCCATAGCCTTCGAGAATGCGCAGACCAAACTTGTCCTGCCAGATCTGACGCGTGCTCTCCTGCAGTTTTTCTGCGCCAGCCACCACATACCGCACGCGATAGAAGTCATACGGATTGGCAAAACGCGCATAGTTACCCAGGAAGGTTGAAGTCCCGAACAGCACGGTGCAGTTACGGTCATACACCAGCTCCGGCACAATGCGATAATGCAGCGGGCTGGGATAGAGGAACACTTCAGCGCCGGTCAGCAGCGGCGTAAACAGCCCGACCGTCAGGCCAAAGGAGTGGAACAGCGGCAGCGCCGACATAAACCGGTCGTTCGCGGTAAAGTCGGCAATGCTTTTGATCTGCTCAACGTTTGCCAGAATGCTCTTGTGGCTGTGGACAACGCCTTTTGGGTTCCCTTCAGAACCCGATGTGAAGAGGATAATCGCGTCATCTTCCGGCTGCTGTTTGACCTGGGCCAGACGCGGCATCAGCAGATGCGCAAAAATCCACAGCTTGTCGCCGGTGGTCACGTCCGCTTTCAGATCTTCCAGGAAGACCCAGCGCACCTGAGTGAGCTGCTCGGGAAGATGCCAGAGCTTGCCTTTGTCCAGGAACTGACGGGAGGTAAAGACGGTGTTAATCTGAGCGGCGGTGATGGCGCTGGTCAGCCCCTTCACACCCGCCGTGTAGTTCATCATCGCCGGAATACGGCCCCGTGAAACCGCGCCAAAAATCACCGCTGCGCTGATGCCCGCGTTAGGCAGCATCAGGCCAATCTTTTCGCCCTTTTTGCTGTACTTCTCCAGTATGCGGCCCACAAACAGGGTCTTGGTCAGCAGTTTGCGATAGGTATCCGGGGTAAAGTTGATGTCTTCGATACAGTTTTTCTTCGCGCCATAGCGGTACTGCGCAGAAAGCAGGGATTCGTACAGCGTTTCGCGCGGACGAACGGCCATACGCGCTTCCATCATGATCTGATGCAGCATCTCCCCGGCGATCTTACGGCGATCGCGGGCACGCGGCGCGTCGGGCATCGGGAGCGACGTTGGTGGCAGAATATGCAGCGTGATGGTGGGGAACAGACGCTGCTTGACCAGCCCTTTCAGACGACTGAAATGGGTTAGCTCCGCCCCTTCAATACGCAGCGGCACCACGGTCGCTTTTGACTTCGCCGCGACAAACCCCGCACCGTCGTAGATCTTCATCAGCGATCCGGTCACTGAGATACGCCCTTCCGGGAAAATGACCACCGGGCGCCCCTGCTCTACCAGACGGACCAGATGTTTAATCATCATCGGCTTTGTCGGGTCGAGCGGCACAAAATCAATCAACGGCGTGAGCCAGCGCATGTACCACTGCTGGCTAATGGATGTATAGACCGCAAACACCGGACGCACGGGCAAAAACAGTGCCAGCAGAATGCCATCGATAAAGGAAACGTGATTTGGTGTGATTAAAACGCGTTCACCGCGAAGCGCCTGGGCATCGCCCGTGACGCGGATGCGAAAGAGGATACGGAAAAGTGTACGGAAGAACCCAAATAGCATCTCAACTCCCTTTGCCAGCCAGTGTGAAGGGTTGATAGTAAATGGTGGCAGATTACACGAGAAGTGATACGGGAGCGACAGCAAAAATGGAGGCGAAAAAAAACCTGCGCATCCGCGCAGGTTGGTGCAAGAGATGAGTACGAAACCGTACTAAGAATTCTCACCAATCAATACCTCTGGGATCTCGACTTTAGCAATCTCTTTCACGTCCTCGCTATCTGACAATCGCAACAGCCTGAGGCAAAGTGTAACTAAAGGTTCAGAATGACATTCTTCAGACATGACTGCGCGTGTAACGATTACACCGCCAGGGTTGTTCTGCGTCACGTTTGTGGAGAGCGGGGATCCGCTCCCCTTGAATGCGCGGCGCTTTTCCGCAACACTATTTGGTGTGTAAACGCTTACCCCCAATAAGAAGGTATTGAATGGCGACAATAAAGGATGTGGCCCGTCTGGCAGGTGTCTCGGTAGCCACCGTCTCGCGTGTGATTAACGACTCCCCAAAAGCCAGTGACGCATCGCGCCAGGCGGTACAAAACGCCATGGAATCCCTGAACTATCATCCCAATGCCAATGCCCGCGCGCTCGCCCAACAGGCCACAGAAACCATTGGTCTGGTGGTGGGAGATGTTTCTGACCCCTTTTTCGGTGCCATGGTAAAAGCGGTTGAACAGGTTTCTTATCAGACAGGCAATTTTTTACTGATCGGCAATGGCTATCATAATGAGCAAAAAGAACGCCAGGCCATCGAGCAGCTGATCCGCCACCGCTGCGCGGCGCTGGTGGTTCACGCCAAAATGATCCCGGATGCCGAACTGATTCATCTGATGAAGCAGATCCCCGGGATGGTAATCATCAACCGTATTATTCCCGGCTTTGAAAAACGCTGCGTGGCGCTCGACGATCGCTACGGTGCCTGGCTTGCTACCCGTCACCTGATCCAACAGGGCCACACCCGGATTGGCTATCTCTGCTCAAATCACCCGATTTCTGATGCTGAAGACCGTCTGCAGGGCTACTACGATGCCCTGCGCGAAAACGGTCTGCCGTGTAATGACCGGCTTGTAGCCTACGGTGAACCGGATGAGAGCGGCGGCGAACAGGCGATGACCGAACTGCTGGGTCGCGGCCGAAACTTTACGGCAGTGGCCAGCTATAACGACTCCATGGCCGCAGGGGCGATGGGGGTGTTGAATGACAACGGGATTGAGGTGCCGGCAGAAATCTCACTGATTGGCTTTGATGATGTGCTGGTCTCCCGTTACGTCCGCCCGCGCCTGACTACCGTACGTTACCCGATCATCACGATGGCAACGCAGGCCGCGGAGCTGGCGTTAGCGCTGGCCGAGCAACGCCAGCCGCCGGATATTACCCATCTCTTCAGCCCAACCTTAGTGCGCCGTCACTCCGTCGCGTCGCCTGCGGAAGCGCAGAGCGAATAACGGTAAAGGTGTACCGTCTTATCCGGGTACTCCAGCGCATCGCCAATGTACTGCCAGCCGTAACGTTCATAGAAGTCACGGCAGGCAGACCACAGATGGAGCGTCTCATACCCCGCCTGCGCGGCGCAGGAAATGACATGTTGCTGAAGTTGCCCTGCCAGCCCTTTGCCGCGCGCCGCGTCGTCAACGTACAGCGCCGCCAGCCATGGAAAGAGATCCTGTCGGGTGATGAGATCGCAGCGCCAGAGCCCCACCGTGCCCACAAGCCGTTCGTCTTCCAGAGCAATAAAGGTCAGCGGTAATGCCCCCGGCGTCTGGCTATGCTCCACGATGCTGTGGAAAAATTCCCGTGGAAGCCCCTCGCCAAAAGCCTGCCAGATCCAGTCGGTCACCTGCTGCGCATACTGCGGCGCGGCGTAAAGAGGCAAAATCGTCATACCAGTTTCCCCTGGAAAATTGGTACGGACTCAAACAGATAGCCGTCAAAATCTGGCGCATCTTCATCCGAGAGTTCAAGTAAGCTCTTTTTGACATTTTCAAGGTGCTGGAACATCGCCTGCCAGGCCCCCATCACGTCACGACGACGGAGCGCCGCAAGGATAGTTTGCCTGTCGCCCAGCCATTTCAGACGGTATGCGCGGCTGGCGATGTGGACATTAAACTGCTGCCATAGCGGGCTACTGTCCATGTGGTGCCAGATACTTTCCACCGTCGCCAGCAGCATCTGGTTTTGCGTTGCGCCCGCCAGCACCAGGTGGAACATTTTGTTGTTATCCTGGCTGTTGTCGTCGGCGGCTATCGCGCGCTGCTCCTGCTCGATAATCCGGCGCAGGTTGTCGATATCGGCACGCGTCGCCATTTTAGCGGCAAACGCGGCAATATTGCTTTCAAGAAGCTGGCGCGCCTGCAGGATCTCAAACGGCCCCACGTCGCTATTAAGAAAACGCTCTTCTTCGTTTTCGTGTTCTTCCGGAATACGCATGACGTACACGCCAGAACCCTGACGGATATCTACCGTACCCTGTAATTCCAGCATCAGCAGCGCCTCGCGCACGATGGTGCGGCTCACGCCATATGTCTCAGCGATATTTCGTTCCGGCGGCAGACGGGAACCAACGGGATAGTGCCCCTGGATAATCTGCGCCCGCAAATCCTCGCCAATTTCCTGGTACTGTTTTTTTTCCGGCAGGATGACAGCCTTATCCACGTTACCACCTGTTTTTTCAGTTAATGCGCAGGCCAGGCGTCCTCCCGGCCAGTTTGCACACTATTTTACCAGAACCCGCCTGGTTTTCGCCTATTTCCATTCATCGTCAACGCCGAGCGTGAGGACGCGCGTATCGCGCAGCTGGCGAAACCAGGTTGCCGATTTTTTCGCTCGCCGGGCGCGGTTATCGTCCAGATCAATCTCAATCAGACCATAGCGATTTTTGAAGGCGTTCATAGGTGAGACATTGTCGGTAAAGGCCCACAGCATGTAGCCGTGACAGTTCGCCCCCGCCTCTCGCGCCAGTAGCGCGTAGTAAAGATGCTCGCTGATAAACGCAATGCGGTAGCTGTCGTCGATGATGCCGTCATCGTTGCGAAACCGCGCTTCGTTTTCCACGCCCATCCCGCTCTCCGCCACGAACCAGTCGATGTTCCGGTATTCCTGTTTAATCCGCATCGCCATGTCGTAGATAATGCGCGGGTAAATCTCCCAGCCGCGGGAGGGGTTCATCCGCCGCCCCGGCAGCTCAAACGGCTCGTAGTAGTAGGCCGGGTGGAACGGGGTTTCCGGGTGCCAGGCGCGGGAGGGGGCTTTTACGCGGTGCGGGTAATACAGGTTAATTCCCAGCTCATCAACGGTGTTTTCCGCGATCAGTGCCAGTTCGTCTGCCGTGTAGTCCCACTTCACCCGGTGCTGTTCCAGCAGGGTAAAAAGCACCGGTGGATAATGCCCGTGCACCAGCGGATCGAGAAAGACACGGTTGTAGAACAGATCGTACATTTCTGCCGCCCGCACGTCATGCGGCGCGCGGGAGCGCGGATATGTGACTTCCGGGTTAAGAATACAGCCCACCGAACCGCGGTAGCCTTTGGCGCGAAACAGCTTCACTACCTTCGCCGTCGCCAGCACCTTATGGTGATTCCACTGCATCCAGGTACTGGTGTTCTGCTCGTAGGGCCAGCGCAGCGCGTCGAGGTAGACGCGGGTCTGGACCACAATCGGCTCGTTGAAGGTAAACCAGCGGGTCACTTTGCCGTGGAAGCGTTCAAACACCTTTTCCGCATAGCGGACAAACAGCTCAACTACGTGCTTCGACGCCCAACCGCCGTATTTTTCAAACAGCACGCCGGGAAGCTCGTAATGTTCCAGGCAGATCATCGGCTCAATGCCCTGACGGTGCATTTCATCAAACAGGTCGGCGTAATACGCCGCGTACTCCTCATCCACCGTCGCATTTTCATAATCGGTCAAAAAACGGGACCAGTTGATCGAGGTCCGGTAATGCGTCAGCCCCGCCTGCTTCATCAGGGCCACATCTTCACGGAAGCGATTGATAAAATCGGTCGCCACCGCCGGGCCATAGCCGTTGTGCCAGACGTGACGATCGTTTTTATACCAGAGGTCGATCCACGAATCCTGGCCCGGTTTTTTGCCGCTCCAGCCTTCGGTTTGCCAGGCTGATGCCGCCGCACCGAGAATAAAATCCTGCGGCAGAGTGATCTTTTTTGTGCTCATCGCATCCTCACACGTTATCGGTGGCTTGCTGCAGCGCGGCCTGCTCTGCGCGGCGTGAGGCAATCTTCACAAACGGCAGATAAATAATGACGGCAGTGACGATGCAAATAAGCTGGGTGATCACCGCCCCCATCGACCCTGCGGTGGAAAGCCAGGCGTTAATCAGCGGCGGCGTGGTCCATGGCACCATCACCACGGCTTTACCGGCAAAACCGGTTACCGTCGCAAAGTAGCCAATCGATCCGGTCACCAGTGGGGTGATGATGAAGGGAATGGCGAGGATCGGGTTAAGCATGATTGGCATGCCGAAGATCACCGGCTCGTTAATGTTAAAGATGCCGGGGCCGATAGAGAGTTTGGCGATCTCCTTCATCTCTTTGCGTTTGGTGGCGATCATCACCGCGATCAGCAAACCGATGGTGAGCCCCGATCCGCCGATGCTCATATACACGTCCCAGAACGGCATGGTGATGATGTTCGGGACCTCTTTACCCTGCTCGAAGGCGCTCATGTTGACGGTGATCGCCCCCAGCAGCAGCGGCTCGCGGATAGGCTTAATCATCTGGTTGCCATGAATGCCAATGACCCAGAACAGCTGAGCGACAAACATCAGCAGCAGAATGCCCGGCAGACTTTGTACCACGCGCTCCAGCGGCTGTTGCACCACCTGATAGACCGCATCATAAAGATACATGCCGGTAAGTTGATGGAATACGAAGCCGAAGGTGGCAATGGCAGTGGTGGTGATGATAGCCGGGATCAGCGCGGAGAACGACGCGGCCACGTTAGGCGGCACGGTATCCGGCATTCTGATCTTTAGCCCTTTGCGGTTTTCCAGCCAGCAGTAGATTTCTACCGAAAGAATGGCGATAAACATGCCGAGGAACAGGCTGCGGGTATCGGAGAACTGACGCAGCAGGACATCCTTCACCACGTGCATTTCGCCATCCACCAGCATTTCCACGGTGGTCGGCGTCACGCAGATAAAACAGATCACCGCCAGCAGGCCGGGGAACAATGATTTTATGCCGTTAATACGCCCCAGTTCGATGCCGATTAAAAACACCGCGCCAATATTGAGGAAATTCAGGGTCGCGTAATTAAGCGCGCTGGTGATCGGTTTCAGCACTGCGAGGAATGACAGGGACTGGAAGCTCGCCAGCCCATTTTTCGGATCCAGTACCATGTTGGAGATCAGCACGGAAAATGCGCCAACGATGATGACCGGCATTAAAGTAATGAAGGCAGATTTGATCGCCATAATGTAGCGATAGCTGTTGAACGTAGTGGCGAAACTGCCCAGAGCGTCAATCAGTTTTTCCTGTAATGCCATAGGGTAATACCTCAGTAAAAGGGCTTTTATGGAATAAGAAGATCAGCCGGATACTATTGGCATACCAAAAATAGCTTTAAGGGGCTCTACGTTCTGTGATTTAGCTCTCAACGAGGCAAGAGGTATTCCAGATGAATATTTTTGACCATTTTGGCATACCACTTTCAGGCGTTTATTCCGCGCTGATCGATCCTTACCGAAAAGCGTGATCGTGGCGGAGTTTTTGCCCTTTCCGCATCGCTTATACGCCGTGAGGTCTGTGTTAAACTGCAGACCAATACGTGGAATCAGGAATGTAGAATGGCAACAATGCTGGATGTCTCACTGCGTGCGGGCGTGTCGAAGGCCACGGTATCGCGCGTGCTGAACGGCACAGGTCAGGTTAAAGAGAGTACGCGCCAGCAGGTGTTTGCGGCGATGGAAGAGCTGGGCTATCGCCCGAACTTTCTCGCGCGTTCCCTGGCAAACCAGACCAGCAACAGCATTGGTCTGGTGGTCTCGACCTTCGATGGCTTTTACTTTGGCCGCCTTCTGCAACAGGCGTCGCGGCAGACCGAAACCCACGGGAAACAGCTGATCGTCACCGATGGCCACGACGCGCCGGAACAGGAAGAACAGGCGGTGCAGATGCTGGCCGATCGCCAGTGTGATGCCATCGTGCTTTACACGCGCTATATGAGTGAAAAAGCGATCATCAAGCTGATGAATACCGTACAAACGCCGCTGGTGGTCATTAACCGTGAAGTGAGCCAGGCGCCGGATCGCTGCGTTTTCTTCGAACAGCAGGATGCCGCGTTTAAGGCCGTGGATTACCTGATCAATCAGGGCCACCGGGAGATCGCCTGTATCACCGTCCCAATCCACACCCCCACCGGGAAAGCGAGGCTGATGGGCTACCGCAAGGCGCTGGAAAAGCACGGTATTCGTCTGGACGAGCGTCGGATTAAATACGGCGATGCGGGCATGACGCGGGGATATGAGCTGTGCAAGGAGCTGATTGCCGAAGGTGTGTCGTTCAGCGCCCTGTTTGCCTGTAACGATGATATGGCGCTGGGTGCGTCCAAAGCGCTGCATCAGGCGGGACTGAAGATCCCGCAGGATATTTCCCTGTTCGGCTTTGACGATGCCCCCAGCGCGAAATGGCTGGAGCCTGCGCTGTCATCGGTCTATCTGCCCATCGACAGTATGATTATCACCGCCATCGATCAGGCGATCCGGCTGGCAAAAAACCAGCCGGTCGATGCGATCCCGCCGTTTACCGGCACGCTGGTCTTACGCGATTCGGTCACCACCGGGCCCTACTTTACTCAGACGAGTTCCAGCGCCAGCAGTTCCTGAATAGTCTGGCGGCGGCGGATCAGCCGCGCCTTGCCGTTATCAAACAGCACTTCCGGCAGCAGCGGGCGGCTGTTGTAGTTAGAGGACATCGACGCCCCGTAGGCACCGGTATCATGCAGTACCAGATAATCACCCGGTTTAACCTCTGGCAGCGCGCGGGTTTCCACTTTACCTCCCTCCTGCTGAGTAAATACGTCACCCGATTCGCACAGCGGCCCTGCAACGACGGTCTCAACGCGCGGCGCCTGCGTTAAATCGCGGCCGTCGGCAGCCAGTGCGGTAATGTGATGATAGCTGCCGTACATGGACGGACGCATCAGATCGTTAAAGCCCGCGTCAATCAACACGAAGTGACGAGAGCCCATCTCTTTCACGCTGCGCACCTGCGACACCAGCACGCCGGCTTCCGCCACCAGGAAACGACCCGGCTCAATTTCCAGTTTCACCGCGTGGCCCAGATGCGCGGCAATTTGGTCACGCGCGGCGCTCCACAGGCCGTAATAGTGATCGGTATCGATCGCCTCTTCGCCTTCACGGTAAGGAATGGAGAGACCACCACCGGCGGAGATCGCCTCCAGATCCTGCCCGAAGTCCACCACCTGGCGCACCATTGCGCCGCACACCTGCTCCAGATGACCATAATCCACACCAGAGCCAATGTGCATATGAATGCCCACCAGCTTCAGGTTGTAACGCTGCAGTACCTCCAGCGCAGCAGGCATATCGGCATACCAGATCCCGTGTTTGCTGTTTTCACCGCCGGTGTTGGTTTTTTGGCTGTGACCATGGCCAAAGCCCGGGTTCACGCGCAGCCAGACGCGATGGCCAGGAGAAACCTGACCCAGCTGCTCCAGCATATCCACAGACCCGGCATTCACCGGGATCTGCAGTTCGTGCACGCGCGCCAGGGTGGCATCGTCGATGACATCGGCAGTAAAGACGATCGCATCGCTGTCAGTTTTTGGATCAAAACCCGCCGCCAGCGCGCGCTCGATTTCCCCCAGTGACACGGAGTCAACTTTTACCCCCTGCTCGCGCATCAGACGCAGGATATGAATATTGGAACAGGCCTTCTGGGCAAAACGCACCACGTCAAACTGATGCAGGGCGGCGATCTTTTCGCGAATGATCTGTGCGTCATAAACCCACACCGGGCAGCCAAACTCGGCAGGCAGGCGTAGCAGGTTGTCAGCATTCAAATCGGTATCAGTCTGGTTGAGCGGGCGTGGCATGGTCTTCTCCGGGTCATCAAATTTTTTATGATTACGCCACAGCGCAAAGAGAATAAAAAATATCGTTTTATCCCGAGTCTATGCAAAAATGATATGGATCACCCTCAGCCTTCAGGTGCCCTATGCCCGCCGTCAACTTACGCCAGATTGAGATTTTTCACGCCGTGATGACCACCGGTAATCTCACCGAAGCCGCGCAGATGCTGCATACCTCACAGCCGACAGTCAGCCGCGAGCTGGCGCGCTTCGAGAAAGTGCTGGGGCTAAAGCTGTTTGAACGCACCCGGGGAAGGCTGCACCCAACGGTGCAGGGGTTACGTTTGTTCGAAGAAGTGCAGCGTTCCTGGTACGGGCTGGACAGAATAGTGAGTGCGGCAGAAAGCCTGCGCGAGTTTCGTCAGGGCGAGCTGTCGATTGTTTGCCTGCCGGTCTTTTCGCAATCCTTTTTGCCGATGCTGCTACAGCCTTTTCTGGCCCGCTATCCTGAAGTCAGCCTCACTATCGTGCCGCAGGAATCCCCGCTGCTGGAAGAGTGGCTTTCGGCGCAGCGTCATGATTTAGGACTCACCGAGACCCTCTCCACCCCCGCGGGAACGGAACGCATGGAATTACTCTCTTTAGATGAAGTGTGCGTTCTCCCGGCCGGACATCCGCTTGCCGGAAAGAGCGTGCTGACACCCGAGGATTTTCACGGGGAAAACTACATTAGTCTGTCGCAGACCGACAGTTACCGACAGCTCCTGGATACGCTTTTTGCCGAGCATCAGGTAAAACGGCGAATGGTCGTGGAGACGCACAGCGCAGCCTCAATCTGTGCAATGGTGCGGGCAGGCGTCGGCGTCGCGGTCGTTAACCCGCTGACGGCGCTGGACTATGCCGGAAGCGGGATCGTTATCCGCCGCTTCAGCGTTTCCGTTCCGTTCACCGTGAGCCTGATCCGTCCGCTGCACCGCCCCTCTTCCGCACTGGTAGATGCGTTCACCGAACACTTAGTGGCGCACGCGCGCCAGGTAGCGCTTCGCTTACCAGATCGACAAGCGCCATTATGAGAGCATAAACGCTACGGCATCCGCTGCGTGAATGGCGGCGGTATCAAATACCGGAACAGGGCTTCGCTCAACCGGCACCAGCAGGCCAATCTCCGTGCAGCCGAAGATCACCCCTTCAGCCCCCTGCTGCGCCAGCTTTTCAATCACGCTGACATAATATGCCCGGGATGACTCGCTGAAGGTACCGAGGCAGAGTTCGTCAAAGATGATCTGGTTGATGCGCGCCCGGTCATGCTCATCAGGGATCAGGCTTTCGATGCCGAACTGACTGTGCAAACGCCCACGATAAAAATCCTGTTCCATGGTGTAGCGCGTACCCAGCAGCGCCACGCGGCGTAGACCGGATGCCGCAATCGCACGCCCGGTGGCATCAGCAATATGCAGGAACGGCAGCGGGCAGCGATCCTCAATGTGCGACGCCACTTTGTGCATAGTGTTGGTACAGAGCAAAATCCCTTCGGCGCCGGCACGCTCCAGCCCCAGCGCCGCCTGGGCCAGGATCTCCCCGGCTTTATCCCATTCTCCGCTCGACTGGCACGCTTCTATTTCATGAAAATCCACGCTGTGCAGCAGCAGACTCGCGGAATGCAGACCACCCAGACGTTGCTTTATTCCTTCGTTAATCAGGCGGTAATAAGGGATTGTCGATTCCCAGCTCATTCCACCTATCAGGCCGATCGTTTTCATCATCCCTCCTTATTATCCAGGATCTTTTTTAACACAACCGGCAGCCATAAAAAAAGGCGCTGAAGTCAGCGCCTTTTTAATCTGCAGAGGTTATTCCGTCACCGGCTCTGGCAGAGGATTGCGGGTGAGCATCGCCTCACGCAGTAAAACGCTACCGCAGGCAAACAGCCCACCCAGGATCGCCGACAGAAGGACAATCAGCGCTTTACCCGGGCCATCTTTTTTCACCGGCATGGACGGTGAAAGCTGGTACCTGAAGGGCTCAAGTTTGACGTCGGCAAAGGAGAGTTTTTTCAGCTGTGCCAGGTAGTATTCCCGGTTCTGGAAATCCGCATTCAGCTCGGTCACGTCCTTCAGATTTTTTTCAATCTGCAGTTTTTGCGCAATGCCGTCAGCGCCGAGCGCAACGGAGTAATCAGGGTCATCTTTTACTGCCTGCCCGTTACTGTAGACCGGCTTCTTAATACCTGCGGCATTCGCCACGGCCAGCGAATAATTCAGTCGCTGCAGGTTGGTATTATGAATATTGGTCAGACGAACACGGTCCAGTTCCAGCTGCTGTTCAACGGCTTTCGTTTTCAGGGTTATCTGGCTACGGATATTCTGAATCGTCTCTTTTTCGACAATCGCGGTAATGTAATTGATATATCCTTCCAGCACGGTTTGCGCATCGCCTGCTGTTGGTGCCGTGAAGCTCAATGTCCAGGAGACATACGGCATTTTATCCGCATCTTTAACCTGAGTGTCATTCACCGCTTTCATTCGTTCTGAGATATTGACTATTGCACGATGCAGCTCAAGCGCATCCACCTCAGTACCTTCCAGCTGCGATGTCACGTAAGGAGAGGTTTTCATGTACTCTTCGAGCAATGACTGCGACTGAAACTTTTTAATAAACAGATCAAAGACTTCCGGGCGGGAAATTTTCGCATCCACATCAAGGACCTGTAATGCAACCAGCATCTGGCGCAACGGGTTCCACTGCGACTGCTCTGCCTGCGTGATCACGGCTTTACTGGTCCATTTCTGCGGCAGTAAAAATGAAACGGCCAGGCCTACCAGCGTGAAAGCAAGCGTCACGGCGATTATGCGTTTTTTCGCCGCCAGCAGCACTTCAACCAGACCCAAAAGATCTATCTCTTTAGCGTGTACAACCGGGGTGGCATAACGGGGAAAATCAAGATCTGTGCTTTTTTTGATATCCATCTCAGACATAGGCATTTTTCTTTTTAGGATTCGGCTTAATTTGCGCAAATAACAGCGGTGGTCGGATGATACATTATCCTAAGAATTATCTTAAGCTCAAATCCCTTAATTTATCCCCCCCTGCCAGAGTTGGTAGTGAGTTTCATTACGTTATTATTGTCATAACGCTGAATCATTCCAACTCCGGCATCGTCTGAAGCGTTTATACAGGCAATACGATCACACCCCGATATTGCGCAATTTCTCTCCTGCCATCAGCTTGCGCTCGATATGTTCCAGCGTTACGCCTTTCGTTTCCGGGATCAGCCAGAACGTGACGCCGATAAACACCACGTTCAGCACGGTATAGAGCCAGAACGTTCCCGCGGCGCCAATGGCGTCCAGCAGCGTCAGGAACGTCGCGCCGATGATCATGTTGGACACCCAGTTGGTGGTCGTCGAGCAGGTGATGCCAAAGTCACGGCATTTGAGCGGCTGGATTTCGGAGCACAGGATCCAGACCACGGGCGCGGCGCTCATCGCGTATCCTGCAATACACATCATCGTCATGCCGACAGAAAGCCAGGAAAGGCCACTTGAGGCGGTGCCGTTATCGAACTGCATCAGGCAGTAGCCGAGGATCAGCGTACCGAGCGCCATCACGCTGAAGCCAATTTTCAACGCCGGTTTACGTCCGGCTTTATCCACGGTGAATACGGCAATAAAGGTGGCGAACATGAAGGTCAGCCCGACCACCAGGGTGGCGATCATCTGCTGTTCCGTGGTGGTGAACCCGGCCATTTTGAAAATGCGTGGCGCGTAGTACATGATGATGTTCATGCCGGTGAATTGCTGCATCGCCTGCAGCAGCATGCCGAGGAAGACCGCGCGGCGCACGTTGCGGTTGATCTTAAACAATGCCCAGCCTCCCTGCTTCAGCTTCAGGCTTTCGCGGATTTCATTGAGCTCTTCGCGCGCTTTTTCTGAGGTGTCGCGCAGCATACGCAACACCTCTTCCGCCTCCACGTGGCGCCCTTTTTGCGCCAGCCAGCGCGGACTGTTTGGCAGGAAAATCACCAGCACGATCAGCACCAGCGCCGGTAAGGCCAGCACGCCGAGCATTGCGCGCCAGTTGCCGCTGTAGCTGAAGTAAGTGTCAGAGAGGAACGCCAGCACAATACCCAGGGTGACCATCAGCTGGTACATGCTGATCATCTTCCCGCGGACATTCTCACTCGCCATTTCGGAGAGATAAAGTGGGGCCGTGTAGGAGGCAATCCCCACCGCCACCCCCAGCAGCACGCGGGAGAGCAGCAACACCTCCACGTGCGTGGCAAATGCGGAGCCAATGGAACCCGCGACAAACAGAACCGCCCCGACCATCAGGCTGTATTTGCGCCCCAGACGAAACGAGAGCCAGCCGTTGAACAACGCGCCGATAGCCGCGCCAAGCATCATGCTGCTCACCACCCACTCCTGCAGACGGCTGCTCAGGGTAAAGTGATCGGTAATAAACGGTAAGGCGCCGGCAATCACGCCGATATCCAGCCCGAATAATAAGCCCGCCACGGCGGCGGCCACAGAGACAAACTGGTTCATGCGGCGTGTATCCCGCAGCGCAGCGGGCATAAGGGTAGAGTCATTTATTGATGTCATAGTTTCCTGCCTGAACAGTAAATGCGTTAAGTGAAATTACGAGATAGCGAGAAAAAGTGTCAGGTGGGAAAAGGTGAAGATATGGATTATTTCGCTACGACATAGCGATCTGTGATGGACATTACAATTTCAATTAATGCTGAATAATCGCATTGTTTTACTAATACATTAATTTTCCAGCAATAAAAGTGTGATGATGGTCATTTATGACTTTTTAGTATGGATTTTTCGTGTTTATCGATATGGATGTTGACAATTTTTGAGCAAAAAAACCTCCGCCCGAAGGCAGAGGTGTTTGCCCCAAACGGCTTATCGCGCCAGCCAGCCGCCATCCACCGCCACGGTGTAGCCGTTGATATAGTCCGACGCCGACGAGGCCAGAAACACGACCGGCCCCATCAAATCGCCCGGAAGCCCCCAGCGCCCCGCCGGAATGCGGTCGAGAATTTCCGCGCTACGCTGCTCGTCGGCACGCAACTGCTGCGTGTTGTTGGTTGCCATGTAACCCGGTGCAATCGCATTCACATTGATATTATGCTTCGCCCATTCGTTTGCCAGCAGGCGGGTCACGCCCATCACGGCACTTTTGGACGCGGTGTAAGACGGTACGCGAATACCGCCCTGGAACGAGAGCATAGAGGCGATATTAACGATCTTGCCGCCGTTCCCCTGCGCAATAAAGTGTTTTGCCGCCGCCTGGGACATGAAAAATACGCTCTTGATGTTCAAATCCATCACGTCGTCCCAGTCGCGCTCGCTGAAGTTAATCGCATCTTCGCGGCGAATCAGCCCGGCATTGTTCACCAGGATGTCGATATGACCGAATTCAGCTACCGCGCGATCCAGCAGTTCAGGAATGGCGTCAATTTTACGCAGGTCAGCGGTCAGGCTCAGGAAACGGCGGCCCAGGGCCGTCACGCGCTCGATGGTTTCCGTTGGCTCGACGAGATTAATCCCGACGATATCGCAGCCCGCTTCCGCCAGCCCTAACGCCATCCCCTGACCCAGACCGGTGTCACACCCGGAGACCACGGCCACTTTACCCTGCAGAGAGAATGCATCCAGAATCATGTTTGTTCCTTACTCGTTCAGAGCCTGTCACGCACAGGCAGGTTGATACTTCACTGCCCGCGACTAGCGCAGATCGCTGACCGCAACATGGTCCATATCATCAAAGACCTGGTTTTCACCCACCATTCCCCAGATAAAGGTATAGGCTTTCGTCCCGACGCCGGAGTGAATGGACCAGCTCGGCGAAATGACCGCCTGCTCATTGTGCATCACGATATGGCGCGTTTCCTGGGGTTGTCCCATCATATGGAACACGCAGGCGTCCTCCTCCATATTGAAATAGAAGTAGACCTCCATCCGGCGCTCGTGGGTATGGCACGGCATGGTGTTCCACAGGTTGCCCGGCGCCAGCTCGGTCAACCCCATGCTGAGCTGGCAGGTCTCCAGCACATCAGGAACGAAGTATTTATTGATGGTGCGGCGGTTGCTGGTGAGGTTGTCGCCAAGCGTTACCGGGGCGACATCCGCCGGAGTCACTTTTTTGGTTGGACAGGTGTAATGTGCCGGCGCGCAGTTATAGTAAAACTTCGCCGGTTTGCCGCCGTCGATGCTGGCAAAGAGCACCTCTTTTGCCCCTTTCCCCACGTACAGCGCCTCGCGATGGCCAATCTCATAGCACCGGCCGTCGACGGTGATGGTGCCCGGCCCGCCGATGTTAATGACCCCCAGCTCGCGACGCTCCAGAAAATAGCTTACGCCCAGCTGTTTACCGACCTCACCGCCCACGGAGACGGTTTGCGTAACGGGCATAATCCCGCCCACAATAATGCGGTCGATATGGCTGTAAACCATGGTGTAGTTATCAGCCTCGAACACCTGCCCGACTAAAAACGCATTGCGCAGCCCCTGAGTATCCAGCGTTTTGGCGTGCGCACTGTGGATGCTTTCTCTGACGTCCACGGTAACCTCCAGATGTGGTCATGCCCGAAGGCGGAAAATAAACGAAACAACGTTTCGTTTTTCATCATGAGCACATACTATCGGCATAAAATGGGCTTTTCAATTACAATTAAAACAGCGTTTCATTTTTTGTTTTGTTTATAACGAAAATGACGCCCGGATCACGATACGCAGCCAGGCAACAAACAGCAGGATAAAAAAAACCTCCCGCAGGAGGTTTTATTCGATGAACCAGGATTAGCGTTCGATGGCCAGCGCCACCCCTTGCCCACCGCCGATACAGAGAGTGGCAATCCCTTTACGGGCGTTGCGCTTTTTCATTTCGTGGACCAGCGAAACCAGGATCCGGCACCCGGAGGCGCCGATAGGATGCCCCAGCGCGATCGCCCCACCGTTAACGTTAACCCGCAGCGGATCCCACTCCAGCATTTTGCCAACCGAGATGGCCTGCGCGGCAAAAGCTTCGTTCACCTCAATCAGATCAACGTCAGAAAGCTGCCACCCTGCGCGATCGAGACAGCGACGGGTCGCATAGACCGGCGCGATCCCCATTAACGCAGGATCAACCCCCACGCTGGCGAAGGCTTTAATGCGGGCCAGCACGGGGAGATCGAGCTCAAGGGCTTTGCTTTCGCTCATCATCATGACGGCGGCTGCGCCGTCGTTAATGGAAGAGGCATTCCCCGCCGTGACGGAGCCCTGCGTTTCAAAAGCAGGATTCAGTCTCGCCAGGCCTTCGGCACTGGCGTCGGTGCGCGGCTGTTCATCGGTATCCACGACGATAACGTCGCCATTCTGGCGCCGGGTGCTGACCGGTACAATTTCGTCGCGAAAACGACCAGAGTCGATCGCCGCGCGCGCTTTTTGCTGCGAGCTGAGCGCATACGCATCCTGCAATTCACGGCTGATGCCGTACTCGCGCGCCAGGTTTTCCGCCGTCACGCCCATATGGTAATCATTAAAGGCATCCCACAGCCCGTCATGCACCAGGCTGTCGAGCAGCTGGCTATTGCCCAACTGTGCGCCGGTACGGCTGTCGGTCAGTACATGCGGCGCACGGCTCATGTTCTCTTGCCCGCCAGCAATAACCACATCCGCTTCACCACACTGAATGGCCTGCGTCGCGAGATGCAGCGCTTTTAATCCTGATCCACAGACGTCGTTGATGGTAATGGCGGAGACGGTATTGGGCAGTCCGCCTTTCAGCGCCGCCTGCCGTGCAGGGTTTTGTCCGGCGCCGGCCGTGAGCACCTGGCCGAGGATCACCTCGTCCACTTCATGTGCTGCGATCCCGCTGCGTTCCACCAGCGCTTTCACCACCACGCTCCCCAGGTCAACCGCCGAATGACGCGCCAGCGCTCCCTGAAAACAGCCGATAGCTGTACGCAACGCACCCACTATTACGACATCTTTCATCACGACCTCTGTGTTAAATGACATGACGATAGTAGAGGATTGTTACTGGCAATTATCTTAATTGTTTAAAAATAGTGAGTTTAATCACAAGGATCAGCGCGCATCCTGCAGATACTGCCGCAGCCAGCGTCCGGCCACGCCGGGAGGGGATCGTTTATTCCACAGCAGATCGATGCCGATCGCCCGCGGCCAGCCTGGCACGTTGAGCTGTACCAGGGATTTCGCGGCGGCAAACTCATCCACCAGCGCGCAGGGCAACACGCACCAGCCAAATCCCTGTACCGCCATACTCAAGAGTAACAGGTAATTCGGTGCTGACCAGACGGGCCCGCGGGCGATCTCAGCCTCGCGTTCAAGATAGGTGCTCAGCCGCAGCTCCCGCCAGCCGTGCAGCTCGTCATGCTGAACGTCATCCTGCCCCGCCAGCGGGTGTGTGGTGGCAACATAGATCGCCATCCGGGTCTGCATCGGCAGGCGGGTAGCGCCGATATCGGTGGGGTAGTTGTCCCGGGCTTCCGTCAGTCCCACCTGAGCCCGCTCCTTTTGCAGCAGATCGATCACGTCCTCCTCCTCGCCAATCAGACATTCGAATTCCGTATGGGGAAAGCGGGCGTCAAACTGCTTCATCATCTCTTCCAGCACGTCCGGGTTGAGGGTATCGGAAAGGACAAACGTCAGGCGCGCTTCGGTTTGCGCCGTTAGCGACACCGCCAGCTCGTCCAGCCGCGTGCTGGCGGCGAGAATGGCCTGCACATAGCCCAGCACCTGTTCCCCCTGGGCCGTTAACACCGGCTGGCGCGCCGAGCGGTCAAACAGCTCGAATCCCAGATCGGCTTCAAGATTGGCAATGGACGTGCTGATCGTCGACTGGCTTTTACGCAGCCGGCGAGCGGCCGCCGAAAAAGAGCCCGCCGCAACGGTCTCGACAAAGGCGGTAAGGGCTTCAGGTGAATAGCGCATAACCTATCTACTTTTACGATGGATACTATCTTTAATATATCAGCTTTAGCGATAAAAATAGACTGCATCAACGCCCATACCGGCGAATTAATGAGGTCTATAACTATGCAACATCAGGATGCACTCCAACGTAAACTGCCGGAGCGGATCTTTCATGCTGTCTGTTTCGAAGGGATCGCGACGGCGATCCTCGCCCCCACCGCGGCCTGGCTTATGCAGCGTTCCGTGGTGGAGATGGGTGGGTTGACCATTATTCTGGCCACCACGGCTATGCTCTGGAACATTATCTATAACGTCGGCTTCGACCGTTTCTGGCCGGTTCAGCGTGTCACACGTACGGCAAAAGTGCGTACGCTGCATGCGCTGGGCTTCGAATGCGGGTTTATTGTGATTGGCGTATCGATTGTCGCCGCCGTGCTGGGGGTCACGCTGCTTCAGGCATTCACACTGGAAATAGGTTTCTTCCTGTTCTTCCTGCCGTACACCGTATTCTATAACTGGGCGTACGATGGCCTTCGCGAGAAATTTCTTAAGCGCCGCCAGCAGCGACGCGCTCTGGCAGGCTAAATCTCCTCTGGCCGGACGTCCGTTCCGGCCTGACCACTTCGAAGCAACTGCGCTCTCCAGGCATAACTATGGTAAATTGCACTCCATTCCGATGGTTTGATAGTTGATACGTTGCTCTAATGTCGAAAATTTGGTCAAAAGATGAGACTCTCTGGAGTTTCGCTCTCTACGGCACGGCCGTGGGCGCAGGAACGCTATTCCTGCCCATTCAGCTGGGCTCCGCAGGCGCTATTGTCCTGTTTATTACCGCCCTCGTGGCCTACCCCTTAACCTACTGGCCGCACCGGGCGCTGGCGCAATTTATCCTGTCGTCAAAAACAAAGGGCAATGAAGGGATCACCGGCGCCGTCTCGCACTACTACGGCAGGAAGATTGGCAATCTGATCACCACGCTCTATTTCATCGCCTTCTTTGTGGTGGTGCAGATTTATGCGGTGGCCATCACCAACTCGCTGACGGAACAGCTGGCGAAACACCTGACGGTAGACACCACCGTTCGCGTGCTGGTCAGCCTGGGCGTGGTGCTGGTGCTTAATCTGATCTTCCTGATGGGACGGCATATCACGATAAAAGTGATGGGCTTCCTCGTGTTTCCGCTGATTGCCTATTTCCTGTTTGTCTCACTCTATCTGATCGGCAGCTGGCAGCCCTCGCTGCTCACCAGCCAGATGACCGTCGATCGCCATACGCTGCATCAGGTATGGATTTCGATTCCGGTGATGGTGTTTGCGTTTAGCCATACCCCGATTATCTCGACGTTTGCCGTTGATCGTCGCGAGAAGTTTGCCGATGGCGCGATGGATAAATGCAAGAAGATCATGAAGGTGGCATATCTGATTATCTGCCTGAGCGTGCTGTTCTTTGTCTTCAGCTGCCTGCTCTCTATCCCGCCGTCGTATATTGTGACCGCCAAAGCGCAAGGGGTGACTATCCTGTCAGCGCTGTCGATGATGCCCTCGTCACCGGCATGGCTCGGTATTTCCGGGATTATTGTGGCGATTATTGCGATGTCGAAATCGTTCCTCGGCACCTATTTTGGGGTGATAGAAGGGGCGACGGAGATCGTGAGGTCGTCGCTCAACCAGGTGGGTGTGAAAAAGAGCCGCGCCTTTAACCGCGCAGTTTCTATTATGGGGGTGTCGTTCATCACCTTTGCCGTCTGCTGCATTAACCCGAACGCCATTTCGATGATTTACGCCATCAGCGGCCCGCTAATCGCCATGATCCTGTTTATCATGCCGACGCTGTCGACGTATCTGATCCCCTCCCTGAAACAGTACCGTTCCATGGGCAACCTGCTGACGCTTATCGTCGGCGTGCTGTGCGTGTCGGTGATGTTTGTGGGCTAATTCCCTTTCCTGCCCGGCGCGATGCCGGGCAGGCCATTCAGTCCCGGCCTGCTGCTTACAGCGGAAAAGGCCTGTCTTGCACCACCGTTTTCATAACAAGCGTTGAGCGAAGATGCTGCACGCCGGGCATGGCGGAGAGCTTCTCGTCGTAGAGCTTCTGGAAAGCGGAAAGGTCGCGTGTCACGACGTGCATCAGATAATCAGGATCGCCAAATAAGCGCTGGGCCAGCACGATCTGCGGGATCTCTTCCACCGCCTCTTCAAACGCACTGACCGCCTTGCGGTCACCCTCTTTCAGCGTCGCGAACACTATCGCCAGGAAATTAAATCCCATTTTGGCAGGGTCGAGGCTGGCACGGTATCCCGTTATAGCCCCGCTTTGCTCCAGCGCCCGCACGCGACGATGGCACGGCGAGAGGCTCAGATTCACCCGCTCAGCCAGTTCGGTAAGCGACAGGCGGCCGTCAGACTGCAGCTCAGCAAGAATTTTTCGATCAATGCTATCCATATGGAAGATTTTCTCAATTTCACCGTGTTCTGAGCATAACATTGAAAACCTATTTCGCAGTGTTAGCGATATTCTTTTTCGCAACGTATAACGCACTGCGGGAGTATTTCAGGACGATGGAAATGAGTATTGTGGCCGGCTTTTGGGTGGTTTCTTTTCTGCTCATCATGACCCCGGGGGCCGACTGGGCCTACGCTATCAGCGCCGGGATCAACGGCCGCCGCGTGGTCCCGGCGGTGATGGGGCTTATGTCCGGGCATCTGCTAGCCACATTGGTTGTGGTGGCTGGCGTGGGGGTATTGATTGCTCAACATCCGCTGGCGTTAGCCGGGCTGACCGTGGCGGGAGCCCTGTATCTGCTGTGGCTTGGCATAACGTTATGGCGTCACCCTGCCGCACCGGAAAAGGCCACCCAACATGCGGGTAACTGGACGCAGTGGGCGGTGAAAGGACTCTGCATTAGCGGCCTAAACCCGAAGGTTTTTTTGCTATTCCTGGCCCTGCTTCCGCAATTTACAGATCCAACCGGAAGCTGGTCGATAGCGATGCAGATGTCTGCGCTTGGGATGATGCATCTTATCACCTGTACCCTGGTCTACCTGCTGGTGGGGTATGGTTCGAAAGCGGTACTGGCGACCCGGCCACAGGCGGCGCGTCTGGTGAGCAGGGCATCGGGAGGGTTGATGGTGCTGATAGCGCTGGTATTGCTGTTTGAGCAGGTGAGATAACTGTCTTTTTTGCCGGGTGGCGCTGCGCTTACCCGGCCTACATTTCACAACAATATCAATTAATTGCACAATTCATTGTAGGCCCGTGCAAGCGTAGCGCCGCCGGGGGAAACTCACAAATCGCACGTTGTCAGCAGTCTGAAATAACACCAGCCATCGCCGGTGTTATTTACGCCCGAATATCGTCATATTCCCGCGTTTTATCAAACTCATGTTTCGCGAACGGGCACAGCGGAATAATTTTGCGGTTCTCACCGCGCATCTTCTCCACCACTTTCGCCACCAGCTGTTTACCGACGCCCTGCCCTTTCAGGCTTTCATCCACATCGGTATGCTCGATAATGCTCAGGTGCTCGCCGGTCGGCACGAAGACAATCTCTGCGACCTGGTTGCCGTTCGCATCGTTCACGTAAAACTTGTTATGGCCTTCAAGAATATCCATGGTTCCTCGCTTATTTCTGGCGATATTTCAGAGCACCGCTCGGGCAGGTATCAATTACGCGTACAACCGTTTCAACGTCCACTTCATCAGGAATGATCCACGGCTTACGTTTCAGATTAAACAGCTTTGCGCTCCCACGCACGCAGTTACCGGAGTGTTTGCAGATCCCGGTGTTGAAGTAGACGTCAATTTTCTCGCCGGTATAGGCCCGGTAGCCCGCATCCAGTAGTTCTTTATCCATGACATTGCCTCTGTAATTATTATCGTGCTGAATGAAGAATAGCCTGACAGGATCCTTGTGGCTATAACGCCGAAAACGAAAAGCCAGGTCACAACTCTTTTCTCGCCAGATTGCGTCCGCTATTTGCACATGTCAGGCTCGGCAAATGTCACTTTTACAACACTGTCGCAGGTTGAATGAAACGCAGACTCTCTTTTCAGGTAAAGCTGTTTTTAGCGCTGGTGTGCTTCTCCTGCCTGCTGTTAGTTCTGCTGGGAACCATCCTGTTTCATTTTATTGACCGACAGCTTCATCACGATCTCGGCCAGCGCGCCCGGGTTCAGGCCAGCCAGATTGCGCTGATGCCGGGTCTGGCAGACAAGGTGGCCGCCAGAGATATTCCGGGCATCGCTCGGCTGATTCAGCCGCTGCGTGCCGAAAGCGATGCCAGCTATATTGTGATTGGCGATACCCGCGAGCAGCACCTCTACCATTCGGAATCTCCGGAGCGCATTAATTTACCGATGATCGGAGGGGATAACGCGGAGGTATTAAAGGGTAAAACCATCATTTCCGTGCGTCAGGGTGGGATTGGCGTGTCGCTGCGCAGTAAAGCGCCCATTTTCAACGCCCAGCATCAGGTCATCGGCATTGTCTCGGTCGGCTATCTGACGTCGTATATTGCCAACATTAACGCCCGCATTTTGTGGCAGTCCGGGTTATACGGCGTTGCGCTTCTGCTGTTGCTGTTTATGTTCTCCTGGCTGTTTACCCGCAATTTAAAAAAACAGATGTTCCGGCTGGAGCCGAAAGATATCGCTCAGCTGGTTTTGCAGCAGCGCGCGCTATTAGAAGCCATGTATGAAGGGGTATTTGCCGTTAATGAAGAGAAGCAGCTGATTTTAATTAACCGCGCCGCACGCGAAATGCTGGATATTCGTCAAAGTGAGAAAGACCTTATCGGCAAACCGCTGGAAGACGTTCTGCAGACATCTCCGGGCTTTTTATCCCAGCGTTACGCCTCGGTGAGCGCTGGCCGCCACGACCAGATTGCCGTGCTGAACCAGCGGGAGGTGATCGTCAACCGCGTCGCCATTGAGGTCGAGCCCGGCGTTGAAAGCGGCTGGGTGTATAGCTTTCGCGACAAAAACGACATCAACACCCTCAGCAGCCAGCTTAGTCAGATCAAACGCTATGCGGATAACCTGCGCATTATGCGTCACGAACAGCTGAACTGGACCGCCACGCTGGTGGGCTTGCTGCAGATGAAACACTATGATGAGGCGATCCGTTACATCCAGGTGCAGTCAGAAGGCGCGCAGCGCGTACTGGACTTTGTCTCTGCCCGTTTTGTCTCCCCGGCGCTGTGCGGGCTGCTGCTGGGTAAATATGTCAGCGCGCGCGAAAAAGGCATCGAACTGCAGTTTGATCCCGCCTGCCAGCTCACCCGCATGCCTGCCGCGCTCAGTGAAACGGAGCTGATGTCCATTATTGGTAATCTACTGGATAACGCCGTGGATGCGACCCTCAACGCACAGGTCCACGCCCCGGTAGAACTCTACATCTCTGACCGTAACCAGGAGCTGCTGATCGAGGTGGCCGACAGAGGCTGCGGCGTGGACGATGCGCTGAAGCCGCATATTTTCCGCCAGGGGTTCAGCAGCAAACCGGAACGTGAAAACGACATTGTGGGCACCGAGCATGGTATTGGCCTGTTCCTGGTGGCAGGCTATATCGATAAGGCGGGCGGCAGTATTGAGATTGCCGATAACACGCCGCAGGGCACGATTTTTTCTGTGTTTATTCCGAATGGACAACAGCATGACCCGACCACTTGATGTTGTGATAGTTGAAGATGAGCCGCACCTGGCGGAGCTGCATCGCGAGTATATCGAGCAGAATTTTCATTTGCGCGTGGTGGGCATCGCCGCGTCAATCGAACAGGCGCACAGCCTGATCCGTCAATATCAGCCGCGGCTTATCCTGCTGGATAACTATCTCCCGGACGGCAAGGGGGTGGAGTTAATCGATAACCCGCTGCTGAAAAGCTATGAATGCTCGGTGATCTTCATCACCGCCGCCAGCGATATGCAAACCTGCAGCCACGCCATGCGCAGCGGCGCGTTTGACTACCTGATAAAGCCCGTTTTTTTCCAGCGTCTGCACGCTTCGCTGGAGCGCTTTATGCGCTTCATCCACACCGTGCAGCAGGTGAAGGTGGTCGACCAGCATGCGCTGGATCGCCTGTTTAACCTGCCGGCCGCGGAGTCCTCACCTGCGCCGTCCACGAAGGGCATTGAACCCCAGACGCTGGAGCGGATTAAAAGCCTGTTCGCCGACCATCCCGACAGTGCGATGTCGGTTGAAGAGGTGGTGGAAAACGTGGGGATCAGTAAAACCACGGGGCGCCGCTACCTTGAATACTGCGTGGAGAGCGGGTTGATCAACATCGAAATGCTGTATGGCAATATTGGTCATCCGCGCAGGTTATACCGCAAAGCCCCCGACAAACCGTAATCCGCAACCGTTCGTTGGCTAACGTTCGCGGATTTTATGGTGTTAATTGCTGAAACGACGGCGACAATCACACTTCGGAATCATTATCCGCTCCCCCCTATTGTGGGGAGAGCCCGATACGCTATGTTGATAATTAGTTCCTCAAATGTAACTAAAAGGTTAACTATAATGTCGAACACGTTCCGAATTTCTCTGCTTACCGCTACTGTACTGTTCTCTGCTTCTGCACTGTCCGCCCTGCCGCAGGGCTATCCTGCTGAGTACCAAAAAGTGGTCGATGCCGCCACGAAAGAGGGCAAGGTTGTCATTTATTCCACCACCGACATCAAAGCCGCCGGACCGCTGATCCAGGGCTTCGAACAAACCTACCCGGGCATCAAAGTCGAATACAACGACATGAACAGCACCGAGTTGTACAACCGTTTCATCAGCGAACAGGCCTCGGGCGGCGTGAGCGGCGACGTGGTCTGGAGCTCCTCGATGGACACCGGGCTGAAGCTCGCCACCGACTACGCCATGGAGTACAAATCCCCGGAACAGAGCCAACTGCCGAAATGGGCGGTCTGGAAAGATAAGGCCTACGGCACCACCTATGAGCCGGTGGTCTTTATCTACAACAAGCGCCTGATCCCGGCGGGCGACGTGCCGGATTCGCACGCCGCGCTGGCGAAGCTTATCGCCAGCCAGACGGACAAATTCAAGAACAAAGTCACCACCTATGACATCGAAAAATCGGGTCTGGGCTTTATGCTCTCGGTGCAGGATCACAACGCCGATCCAAACTACTTTAAGACCCTGGCCGACGTCGCCAAAGGGGGCTTATCGGTGCAGTCGTCTACCGGCACCATGATGGAGCGTGTCTCCTCCGGTGAAAACCTGATCGGCTTTAATATCCTTGGATCCTATGCTGAAGCGCGTGCGAAGAACGATCCGTCGCTCGGCATCTCCTATCCGAAGGATTACACCCTGGTGCTGTCGCGCGTGTCGTTCATCAGCCAGCAGTCGCAAAACAGCAATGCGGCCAAACTGTGGCTCGACTACGTGCTATCTGAAAAAGGGCAAAGCATTCTGGCCAATCAGGCGGACATTCCGTCCATTCGTAACGATATCGAAGGGAAAAATGATATCGACGGCCTGACCAAAATCCTCGGCAACGCGCTGAAGCCGATCCCGGTTGATGAAACGCTGCTGGAATACCTGCAGCCGAAAAAACGCCTGGAGTACATCAAAGAGTGGCGTACCGCCGCCGGCAAATAAGCGTCTGAGCGCGGCGCAAGCCGCCGCGCTCCCTTATCGACCTGAGTTCGTTTTTCTGGGCTGCAATACCAGGGATACCCCATGAATACATTACGCAGAAAGTGGCAAAGCCTGCCGCGCGGCATCGTCGTGCTGATAACCGCTCTGGTTATCTATACGCCGCTGTCGTTTATCGTGATACAGAGCTTCCTGTCCGCCCCCTTCTTTTCGCCGTCAAAAGAGTGGAGCTTTGAATCATTTGATTTTATTTTCACTGACCCTGATTTTTATAAGGCCCTGAAGAGTGGCTTTATTCTGGCCTTCGGGCTGGTGTTTATCTCTATCCCGCTGGGCGGCGTGCTGGCCTTTTTGATGGTGCGTACCGACCTGCCCGGCCGCCGGTTGATTGAGCCGCTGATCCTGGTTCCGATTTTCGTTTCACCAATGGTGCTGGGCTTTGGCTACGTGGTGGCCGCCGGTCCGGTGGGCTTTCTCTCCCAGTGGGCTGAGGCGCTGATTGGCTTTGTGCCGTGGAATATCTACGACATGTCGAGCATTGTGGTCATTGCCGGCCTGACGCACGTCCCGCACGCCTATCTGTATATCTCGTCAGCGCTGCGCAGCGTGGGCTCCGATGTGGAAGAGGCCGCACGCACCGCGGGCGCGTCGCCCTGGCAGGTAATGACCTCCGTCAGCCTGCCGATGGTGCGCCCGTCAGTGCTGTACGCCACCGTGCTGCTGTTCTTCCTCGGGCTGGAAGTGTTCGGCCTGATGCTGGTCCTCGGAGACCCGGAAGGCAACATGGTGCTGGCGACCTATCTCTACAAGCTGACGAACAAGATGGGTACCCCCTCCTATAACCTGATGGCAGCGGTTGCCGTGGTGCTGATCTGTATCACTATCCCGCTGGTGATGCTCCAGCGACGCCTGATGCGCACCGCCAACCGCTTCGTCACCATGAAGGGCAAGGCCTCGCAGGCCCGTGCGTTACCGCTGGGCAAATGGCGCTGGGTGGCCGGCGCGGTGATTGCCTTCTGGCTTACCGTGACCATCGGCGTTCCGCTGCTCGGCGTGGTATTGCGCGCGTTTATCTCCAACTGGGGCGTGGGCGTTTCGCTGTGGGACGAGCTTTCTCTGAACACCTTCCGCACCATCTGGGCGCAGCCCAACCTGCTGCGCGCCATTATCAACTCCATGGCGATCGGGGTGATTGGCGGTGCGCTGGCGGTAGTCTGCTATCTGTTTGTCGGTATTGCGATGCACCGTAAGCCGGACAACACCACGCGTTTCCTCGATTACAGCGTACTGGTGCCGCGCGCGGTGCCCGGCCTGCTGGCGGGCCTGGCCTTCCTGTGGGTGTTCCTGTTCCTGCCGATGTGGCTCGATAACTCGCTGAAATCCGGCTGGCTTTCCGGTTTTGCCTGGACTGACTGGATGCGCGAAAACGTCATCGTCTGGCTGCGTTCCCTTCGCAGCACCATTTTCAGCGTCTGGCTGGCCTATACCGTGGTGTGGATGGCCTACGGGCTGAGGCTCATCTCTTCCACGCTGCTGCAGGTGGGGCCGGAGCTTGAAGAGGCAGCGCGCAGCACCGGGGCGACGCGCGGGCAGATCACCCGCCACGTCACCATCCCGCTCTCCCGTTACGGTCTTATTGGTTCGTGGCTGCTGATGTTCCTGATCTTTGAACGCGAATACTCAACGGGTGTGTACCTGCTGTCACCCGGCACGGAGACCATCGGCTCGATGCTGGTTTCCCTCTGGGCCGCAGGCGCCATTGATATCGTGGCGGCGCTCTCTTTCATTAACATCCTGCTGGTCGTGGTAGGTCTGGGCATTGCCCTTCGTTTCGGAGTGAAAATACATGATTGAATTAGCGGTTGACGATCTGCACTTAACCTACGGCGACAATCCTGTTTTAAAAGGTGTCTCCATGAACCTGAAGCGCGGCGAAGTGGTCTCTCTGCTGGGCCCATCCGGCAGCGGCAAAACCACCCTGCTGCGTGCCGTCGCGGGTCTGGAAAAGCCGACCCAGGGCTCGATTGTGATTGGTAAAAATAAAGTTTACGACGGCACGCCGCGCAGTGAGGTCCCGGCGGAAGAGCGTAACCTGGGGCTGGTGTTCCAGTCCTACGCCCTGTGGCCGCACAAAACCGTGTTTGAGAACGTGGCCTATCCGCTCAAGCTGCGCAAAGTTCCGGCCAAAGAGATCCAGCAGCGCGTGCAGGACGTGCTGGACCAGCTTGGTCTGGGCCATCTTGGTAAACGTCACCCGCACCAGCTCTCTGGTGGGCAGCAGCAGCGTGTGGCGATTGGCCGTGCGCTGGTCTACAACCCGCCGGTGATTTTGCTGGACGAGCCGCTTTCCAACCTCGACGCCAAGCTGCGCGAAGAGGCCCGCGTGTTCCTGCGCGAGCTGATTATCAAGCTCGGGCTATCGGCGCTGATGGTGACGCACGACCAGAATGAAGCGATGTCCATTTCCGATCGCATCCTGCTGCTGAACAACGGAAAGATCGAACAGCAAGGCACACCACAGGAGATGTACGGCTCGCCGAAAACCCTGTTTACCGCCGAATTTATGGGCAGCAACAATCGCCTGCACGGTAAGGTCACTGAAGTGCGCGACGGCAGAGCGCGCATCGAGGGGAAAGGTTGGGTGCTGTGGGGCCAGGCCGGTGAAGGGGTGCAGAGCGGTGATGAAGCCACAGCGGTGATCCGCGTCGAGCGCGTCGCGGTGGTCGAGGGGCCAGGGGAAAACCAGCTTGAGCTGCCGCTGCTCACCAGCATGTATCTCGGCGACCGTTGGGAGTACCTGTTCCGTACGGCGGGGGATGACTTTGTGATCCGCGCGTACGGGCATGAGGTGCGGGATCCGCAGCACTGCCATCTTTCGCTGCCTGAGAAGTATGTGTGGGTGTTTCCTAAAAACTAATAAAAAGGCTGCGTAATGCAGCCTTATTTATGTGCAGAAACAGGAATGGAAAAACAAAAGGGCAGCGTTCTTTTTTACTCTCTAAGCTCAGATTATTCTTAATGTCATGAAAAATAGCTTTTACTTTTTAATGAATTATAAAAATGCAACCCGGCATAAATGATTCAGACTTTTGAAATATAGATCCCCCCTGACTATTCTCATTCGAGCCGATAAGAAGCAGGAAGTGAATACGATAATATCATGAACTATTCACTAACCTTATCAGGCAAATAACCGAAGAGTTTTAAATTCACTCTTTTTGTATGGATATTTGAAAAGGTGTATTGACGCACCACGATGTCACAGGAGTAAGACATGAGCGAAAATTTAATCTGGTCAGGAAAAGTTGACGCTAAAAATGCCGAAGGAACAAACACAGGGATATTCCTCAAAGCGGGAGAGATAATTACCATTCTGGCCAGTGGTTGGGCCCGGAATGGGATTGAAACGTTTGCACTGACCGCGCCTCAGGGACGCATTCCCAGAGAGGGTGAAACGCTGACGGTACGTAATCCTTCGCTTCAGGCACGGATCGGTAAGGATGCCTGGCCAGTTGGCAACCATAAATATCGCTGGTCAGTTCCAGCTGAAGGCACTCTGACGCTGATTTTTGCCGACGGTAAAGACCAGTACAAAGATAATTCGGGTGAATTCAGCGTTGAAGTTTATCGCGAGGCGGATATTTCGGCCGCGACGGCAGCACCGTTTGAAGATTTAACCAACTTCGAACGTGATAACTGGAATAGCTGGCAGGCGGGACCGGCCGGGCACGATCTTTACCTGGTTGATGCCAGCACCCGCGCCGTCGAGTTCATTACCAATGCCAACAAAAACCACGCCGGCGTGATCCTCAAAAAGACGCTGGCAGGTCTTACTGCCGGGCATGAATATACCTGGACGGTGAAAGCTGCGCGCATTATTGGAAAATATGAAGCGCCAAAAATTTCTCTCCGTGCTGACGGCAAAGATATTTCCGCACCGTTAGAACTGAAGCAAGCGAACGAATGGATAACCCTGAGTGGTAAATTCAAAGCCACAGGCAGTAAAGCTGAACTCGAGGTAGTCAGCCATGTTGCAGCCAGTATGGGGAATGATTTCCGCATCAAGGAACTAAAAATTAAGGGTTAATCTCCTGAAATATCGGCTTTCTGTTCAGCGAGATGCTGGTGAGCCGTAAAAAATTGTGTAGCGCATATGATGAGATATGCGCTACACCAACAGGCAATAAACACACGCGGCATTACTCTTTGTTATGTTGTCTATCTTCTCAGGATCGCCAGCGCGTTGAAACAAGACACGTCTCGATTAACACCACCCGCAAGCAAGACGCTTACCGATTCCAGGTCAGGGTACCTGAGCGGAAGTAACATACTTCATGCCTAATAAACACCAGTGGGGGATTCCGGGTTGCGAACCTGCGTTTGAAAAAGCGTATTCCTTTAATAAAAAGAGCATGGTGCCTGAAAAAGCACACCATGAAAGAGTCACTACCTGCATTGAGCAAAGCACTTCCCTGTTTAATTAAAAGGCAACGCAATAGTACTGCCGCACTATCAATAAACGATACAAGACCTGTCTGGTTAATTTACGAAAAATTGAATCGCCGCGGATAAACGTGACTCTTTTGAACCGTGACTGGGCTGAACCTGCCCCATGCTAAAAACGCGGCATAGCGCTTTACTACGTGTTTGAATCACATACTGCTACTTTGATTACGGAAAGTCGTTTAATTACTTGTGGTCTCGCGGATCAATTCCGTTTACTTTAATCTCCATTAACAAGGAACTGCCGAGTGGCAACCAACGGAGATGATACTTTGAGAACGGTTGAGATACTGCAATACACACTGCACAAAGGCACCGGAGCAGCTTTTCACGCCATCATGCAGGAAATCAGTGTACCCCTTCACCAACGCCACAAGATCGATGTTGTTGCGTTTGGTAACTCGCTGCATGACCCGGATTGCTACTACCTTATTCGCGCCTTTGATAGTGCTGAAAGCATGGCTACGGTTCTTGAAAATTTTTACGCAAGTGCTGACTGGCGTAACGGTCCACGTGAAGACATTATTCGTAGCATCGAAACCAGCATTAAAACAGTGATGAATCTGCCATCAGAAAGCGTGGAAGGGCTGAGGGGGTAATCGTAGATCAGGACAGTCATTATACGAGCCTGCAGTACCAGCAGTTACTGTGACGTTACCGGCTCAGGCAAAGTATGAGCCGGCGTGGAAACAGCTGGGATAACAGCCCAATGGAACGCCTCTTCCGGAGCCTGAAGAATGAATGGGAGCTGGTGACTTTAGCGAAGCAGCTCATGTGATCACAGGCTATATCGTCGTGTATTACAGTTCGCTTAGGCCGCATGAATATAACGGTAGTTCCTCCCCCAACAAATCGGAAAACCGATACTGGAAAAACTCTAACGCGGTGGCCAGTATTAGTTGCCCCTTACAATACAGCAACGCCAATTATACGGAGATAGTGACGATCAGACCGTCGCAGCAATGCCGCTACACAATAACCTTTGAGGAGGAGTAACCCCCTTTACTGGTTGTTACGAAACATAATTTTGCTTAAGTCTAATACTTGTTGTTCATGAGGTCATTGCTTGTAAAATAGCCACTGAAATTATTTCCATAGCAAGTAGAGGGACTTATGAAGCAATACACCAATGAACTCACCGCCGAAATGCTGGCAGCATTTGACCAGTCACCATTCACAGCTGAACAGCTCGCGGAAATGAACGAAGAAGCCCGTAATCTGATCGCTGAAAGAAACGCCTACAACCTCGCTCACCCAGTTACAGCCGCTTATCTGATTGCTACAGAGGGTAGCTTAACCCGCAACGGGGGAACGGTTATCAGTGAATACAACGGGCAGCAGATCGAAATTGAAGACGGAACACGCCTAAATGTATCTCTTGTGGGTGATGAAGTTCGTTATCCAGATGGAACCACCGCGAAAATCAGCACTGGAGTAGGCAATACCTCTGGTGACTCCGCCGCTCTTGTCGGTAGCTTGCTCGACAACGGCGACGAAATTATCAGTAGCCCACAGAATGCCGGAAGAAGAGTAGTCCGAGCAGGGGAATCGTTGCCAGAAAACTTTCTGAAATAAGGCGGTCACTATGGCATCGGTTAACAGAGGCTGCACAGTTCACGGTAAGAACGTTGGTCTACATGGAGATAAAACATCTACAGGCGCACAATGTATTGCCGCCCGCCCCGGTATGTCTGTCATGGGCAAGTGGAAACTCTATATCGGCGATAAGACCACCCCTTGCCCGAAATGCGGGAAAGTGGGGGTGATAGTGAGCGGTGATCCTCGCTGCTCAAATAGCGCCGCAGTCGCCGTGGACGGTGCAGAAATCCACTGCGGTTGTCCACAGGGTACTAATTTTCTTATCGCGCCTGGCACCGTTGAGGTGAATACCCCTTCTTGGGCGACAGCGCCTGTAGAGCCAGTGCAACATGCACAGGCAGCGAAGAAGCAAAACACCTTTGCTGATACCTGCAAACCAGAAGATAACCAGCTATTGAACGGCGTTTACCTCTGGACTGAAACCAAAAACGCAGGTCACGCTTTCGTTTCGGTGCACGAGAATAACAATGTCTATCTCTACACGTATGGTCGCTATGGCAGAACCAATCGTGGAGGCTTTACGGGAGATGGTGTTCTTAACTTCCTGCAAGATGAAGATGCAAGGGTTTACTATCGTTCTGAACTCTATGAGATGGGTGCTCGTGTTTTCCGCATAGACGATGCTGACCCGATGAAGACAAGAGCGTTCTTCGAAGACCTATGGAACAACAGTAAGCCAGCTATACAAACATCAAAAATGCCAGAGACAACAAGGAGGAGAGGCCATACCATTGATGAGTATGACGTTACTGGCAGCAACTGCACCACACATTCAGTTGCGGGGATTAAGTTTGCTGGCTCTACGGTATTTGAGCACGGTTACACATCTACGACGACCCAACTACCTATTGAAGCTGAGGAAGATTTCACCGTTCCGGTATCGCTGCAAAGATTTCTCATCGCAAAGGGTGGAGACATGTCCTCAATGCTTGTCGTTGAGATGACCGGAGTATTCAAAGAGCAATACCCTAATTCAGGCAACTTACAACCATTCCAGGAAACTCGCGGTGGTGTAGCTCAGCATGTTGCAGCGGAAGGTGCAGCCACTGGCGATTCATTGTCTCCGTATTCCGGCGGCACTGTAGGTGGCGTATTAGGGGGATCTTATGGCGATGACGAATAGAATTAAAACAATTTTCCGATGGGGTGGGATTGTCATTGTATCGCTATGCTACTTTATCGCACTGGTGCTATCTACCTTCTCTTTTTCCGCATTCAGCGAGAGTGAAAGTATGCGGTTTTCTGGCCCAATCCCATTAAAAGAGTACCAAGCTTCTATAGACTCGATCATGCAAGCCACTGATGGCGTTTTTACTGTCGCCCTTTTTGGCTTTGCGATCTGCGTGCCTCTCATCCTACTGATCTTTAAAAAGGTGAGATGATGAATAAGAAGTTCTGGATCAGGTGGGGGATTATCGCGCTGATCTGCATAGCCTATTACGTCATCGTGCTGTATTTCGATCTGGTCTTCGCGCTTAACTTTTCAGAGACAATGAGCCAGAGTGGGGAGCTTACGCCTTCTCAATGCACCTGGTTTGTTAAGGATCTATCGCAAAATCACTCTGATTCGGCTTTAGCCTCTATCATTGGTTTCGCTGTCTGCGTCCCTCTGATCCTGCTTATCTTCAAGAAAGTGAGATGACCGCCAAAGGCTGGAGAGATCCAGCCTTTCCCCTTTTCCCTAATTTTAGATAATAGAAGCCATAAAGCCCCGTTGGTGATACAACAACAAGCGGAGCGTAGCGACTTCATCAGACTGTCAGAGGGATAACACCTTATCAGGATAACCGTGTACCCTTGCGGGAGCGTGGCTGAAACGCTGATAGAGCCTACATGTCGTTTGTAGGTACGTTATCACCATAAACCTGTTTACGTAGCTCTGAGAGCCGCACATCGGGCTTGAAATGCGTATGATCAATCTGTCGATGACATAACTATGCCTGGATGGGCTTTTTCTTCACGTTTTACTATCGCGGTTTGAGGATGCAACTGCCGCCAACGCTGAGTTATACTGTCATCTCACCATGTAACTTAGCGTGACAGTTACCAAGGGCGGATCACAATGGTAGAACCCATAGGCGACTAAAATAGGTAACTATTTAAGTTGCTGATAGCGAAGCCTTTTAAGGCTTCTCCACAAGGGGAGAGATCTGGAGCGGGCGAAGGGAATCGAACCCTCGTATAGAGCTTGGGAAGCTCTCGTTCTACCATTGAACTACGCCCGCTTTGAGGTGCGTAAGGCATTATAGACCTTACGCTTCTTCATACAAGCCTCTTCACCACTAACCGGCGATAAAATAATCACTTAGCACTTCGGTTTGCCACCGGGAGCAGGAAGATAACGCTGCGGATCGATGGCCGTCGCCTTATAGCGGATCTGGAAATGCAGCTTCACCGTGTCCGTGCCTGTGCTGCCCATGGTGGCAATCTTCTGCCCTGCCTTCACGTTCTGTCCGTTGTTGACCAGCATCGTGTCGTTGTGCGCATAGGCCGTGATGTAGTCTTCGCCATGCTTAATCATGATCAGGTTACCGTAGCCGCGCAGCTGGTTACCAACGTAAACCACCTTCCCGGCACCGGAGGCATAAACCGGCGTACCGCGTGCGGCAGCAATATCAATACCTTTGTTGCCACCTTCAGAAAGGGAGTACGGCAGCACCACTTTACCGCTGGCCGGCCAGATCCAGCAGCGTTGACCGACCGGCGGCCAGGAAGACTGCGGCACCGCGTAAGACGGCGTCACTTTCGCAGTTTTGCCCTTCGAGGAGGATTTTTTGCCTGCGGACGAACCGCCGGAAACCTTCAGCTTCTGCCCCACCTCGATAGTGTAAGGCGGAGAGAGATTATTGAGCCGCGCCAGATCCTTCACGCTGGTCCCGGTCGCACGCGAAATGCGATACAGCGTATCCCCGCGCTTAACGGTATAGACCGAACCGGTATAGCTGCCCATATCCGATGATTTGCTTCCTGAGCAGCCTGCCAGTAATAGCGTCAGCGTCAGACAAAAAATGGCGGTGATGGGTTTTCTCGTCAGGCTTCCTGCAAACAAAACAGATCCTCGGTCAGCGTGAATGGCGCCCTATAATACCAGCCTGAAGAGAGAAGGGTCAGCCCTTTTCCGCTCCTGGAGACAAACCGTTCGTATAAGAATGCCGTATAATGCTGCTCTGCTGATGGTGCAGAACCATCCGCATCGTTGGCACTGGAGCAGGAATGAGTATTCAAGAACACGTTATTTTGGTAAACGACCAGGGAAAGGTGATTGGCACTCAGGAAAAGTACGCCGCGCACACGACCCAAACCCCTCTGCATCTGGCGTTCTCCTCCTGGTTGTTTAACGACAACGGTGAATGTCTCGTAACCCGGCGCGCGTTAAGCAAAAAAGCCTGGCCGGGCGTCTGGACGAACTCCGTCTGCGGGCATCCGCAATCGGGTGAAGAGACGCAAGAGGCCATTATCCGACGTTGCCGCTATGAGATCGGCGCTGAAATTACCGATATTACCCCCGTGGCGTCCGAGTTTCGTTACCGTGAAACCGATCCTTCCGGGATCGTTGAAAACGAGATTTGCCCGGTATTCGCAGCACGCATCACCAGCGAACTGCGGATTAACCACGATGAAGTGATGGCGTTCGAGTGGGTTACGCTGGAGTCGTTATTCCACGCCCTCGATGCCGCGCCCTGGAGCTTTAGCCCGTGGATGGTGCTGGAAGCGACGGCCGCACGAGACGCCCTCAGAGCGTTCGCCGCGCAATAAAAAAGCCCCTTTCGGGGCTTTTTTTACGTCGGTTAGACTTATTTCACCGGGCGCATCGCCGGGAACAGGATCACGTCACGGATGGTGTGGCTGTTGGTAAACAGCATCACCATACGGTCGATACCAATCCCCAGACCCGCCGTTGGTGGCAGACCGTGCTCCAGCGCGGTCACGTAGTCTTCGTCGAAGAACATCGCTTCGTCGTCGCCTGCCGCTTTCGCATCAACCTGGTCCTGGAAACGCTGAGCCTGGTCTTCCGCATCGTTCAGCTCGCTAAAGCCGTTGCCGATTTCACGGCCGCCGATGAAGAATTCAAAGCGGTCAGTGATCTCCGGGTTCTGGTCATTACGACGCGCCAGCGGAGAAACTTCAGCCGGATACTCGGTGATGAAGGTCGGCTGAATCAGGTGCGCTTCGGCCACTTCTTCGAAGATCTCAGTTACGATACGACCCAGACCCCAGCTCTTCTCAACCTTGATACCGATGCTTTCGGCGATCGCTTTTGCAGAATCGAAGTTATCCAGATCCGCCATGTTGGTTTCCGGACGGTATTTCTTGATCGCTTCGCGCATGGTCAGTTTTTCGAACGGCTTGCCGAAGTCGAAGACTTCTTCACCGTAAGGGACCTGGGTGGTGCCTAGAATATCCTGCGCCAGCGTACGGAACAGGGATTCGGTGAGCTCGATCAGGTCTTTATAATCTGCATACGCCATATAGAGTTCCATCATGGTGAACTCTGGGTTATGACGAACGGAGATACCTTCGTTACGGAAGTTACGGTTGATTTCAAACACGCGGTCAAAACCACCGACCACCAGACGCTTCAGGTACAGTTCCGGCGCGATACGCAGGTACATGTCCAGGTCCAGGGCGTTGTGATGGGTGATGAACGGACGCGCAGACGCGCCGCCTGGGATCACCTGCATCATCGGGGTTTCCACTTCCATAAAGTCGCGGTTAACCATGAACTGGCGAATACCGGCCATGATCTGGGAGCGAATTTTGAAGGTCTTGCGGGATTCATCGTTAGAGATGAGATCCAGGTAGCGCTGACGATAGCGCGCTTCCTGATCCTGCAGGCCGTGGAATTTGTCCGGCAGCGGGCGCAAGGCTTTGGTCAGCAGACGCAACTCGGTGCAGTGGATAGACAGTTCACCGGTTTTGGTTTTGAACAGTTTACCTTTCGCGCCCAGGATATCGCCCAGGTCCCACTTCTTGAACTGCTCGTTGTAGATACCTTCCGGCAGATCGTCACGGGACACGTACAGCTGAATGCGGCCGCCAACGTCCTGCAGAGTCACGAAGGAGGCTTTACCCATGATACGGCGGGTCATCATGCGGCCTGCAACGGCCACTTCGATGTTCAGCGCTTCCAGCTCTTCGTTCTCTTTCGCGTCGAAGTCAGCGTGCAGTTGGTCTGAGGTATGGTCACGACGAAAATCGTTCGGGAACGGCACGCCCTGCTCACGCAGCGCTGCCAGCTTCTCGCGGCGGGTTTTCAGTTCGTTGTTAAGATCGACTACCGCGTCAGCGCCCTGTGCTTGTTGTTCAGACATGTTGGTTCCTCATAACCCTGCTTTCAAACTTGCTTCGATAAATTGGTCCAGGCTGCCGTCCAGCACCGCCTGCGTGTTGCGGGTTTCAACCCCGGTACGCAGGTCTTTGATGCGGGAGTCATCAAGGACGTAAGAACGGATCTGGCTGCCCCAGCCGATGTCAGACTTATTATCTTCCATCGCCTGTTTCTCAGCATTTTTCTTCTGCATCTCCAGCTCATAAAGCTTCGCTTTCATCTGCTTCATGGCCTGGTCTTTGTTCTTATGCTGGGAACGGTCGTTCTGGCATTGCGTGACCAGCCCGGTTGGAATGTGGGTAATACGTACCGCAGATTCCGTACGGTTAACGTGCTGTCCGCCCGCGCCGGACGCGCGGTAAACGTCGATACGCAGGTCCGCCGGGTTGATTTCGATATCGATGTCTTCATCCACTTCCGGGTAAACAAACGCGGAACTGAAGGAGGTATGACGACGGCCACCGGAGTCGAACGGGCTCTTACGCACCAGACGGTGTACGCCGGTTTCGGTACGCAGCCAGCCGTAGGCGTAGTCGCCAATGATCTTGATGGTGACGGACTTAATACCAGCCACTTCACCTTCAGACTCTTCGATAATTTCGGTTTTGAAACCGCGCGCTTCAGCCCAGCGCAGATACATACGCATCAGCATGCTGGCCCAGTCCTGCGCCTCGGTACCGCCAGAACCTGCCTGAATATCGAGATAGCAGTCAGCGCTGTCGTATTCGCCGGAGAACATACGACGGAATTCAAGCTGCGCCAGCTTCTCTTCCAGCACGTCGAGTTCTGCTACGGCTTCGTTAAAGGTTTCTTCGTCGTCGGCTTCTACAGCCAGCTCCAGCAAACCGGAAACATCTTCCAGCCCCTGAGCCATTTGATCCAGCGTATCTACGATAGCTTCGAGAGAGGAACGCTCTTTACCCAGCGCCTGTGCGCGTTCAGGTTCGTTCCAGACGTCCGGCTGTTCCAGCTCGGCGTTTACTTCTTCAAGACGCTCTTTCTTGGCATCGTAGTCAAAGATACCCCCTAAGAACGTCAGAGCGCTCCGTGAGGTCCTGAATACGGTTTTTTACCGGATTAATTTCAAACATGGTCTGTTTTCTTTTATGGACTAGTCAAAATGCGGTGATAAGAGCGGGATTGTACCGAATCCACGCCCTTTTTTATAGAGATTACTGCCGCTAAATTGGCCAGATATTGTCGATGATGATCTGAAGGGAGCGGTTACCGCGAAACTCGTTGATATCCAGTTTGTACGCCAGTTCAACTTCGCGCACGCCGTTATCCGGCCATATCGACGTGTCCACGTTGAAGGCAATGCCGTCCAGCAGCGGCCCGCCGCCGACCGGCTCAACCATCACTTTCAGATGACGCTCGCCGACGATACGCTGCTGCAGCAGACGGAAACGGCCGTCGAACAACGGTTCCGGGAACATCTGCCCCCAGGGACCCGCATCGCGGAGCATTTGCGCCACCTCCATCGTCATCTCCAGCGGTGAGAGCTCGCCATCGGACACCACTTCTCCCTGCAACAGGGCCGGGTCAATCCAGTCGGTGACCAGCTCACCAAACAGACGCTGAAACTCGTCGAACTTCGCCTCTTCAAGGGACAAACCCGCCGCCATCGCATGGCCGCCGAACTTGATCATCAGACCCGGGTAGAGCGTATCGAGCCGCTCCAGCGCGTCGCGCATGTGCAGACCCTGAATCGAGCGGCCGGAGCCTTTCAGCGTGCCGTCGCCCGCAGGTGCAAAGGCAATCACCGGCCGGTGGAAACGCTCTTTAATGCGTGACGCCAGAATGCCGACCACGCCCTGATGCCACTCGGGATGATACATCGCCAGGCCGCCCGGCAACGTATCGCCGCTGCGCTCCAGCTTTTCACACAGGGTCAGCGCTTCAGCCTGCATCCCCTGCTCAATCTCTTTACGGGTCTGGTTCAGGGCATCCAGCTCGTTGGCCAGCACGCGCGCTTCACCGATGTTGTCGCACAGCAGCAGCGCGACCCCGACGGACATATCGTCCAGTCGTCCGGCAGCGTTCAGGCGCGGCCCGAGGGCAAAGCCGAGATCGCTTGCCGCCAGCTTGAGCGGGTCGCGGTTGGCAATCTCCAGCAGCGCCTTGATCCCAGGACGGCACTTGCCTGCCCGGATACGGCTTAAGCCCTGCCAGGTCAGGATACGGTTATTGGTATCGAGCGGGACCACGTCCGCGACGGTACCCAGCGCCACCAGGTCGAGATATTCGGCCAGGTTCGGTACGGCAATCCCGCGGGATTCAAACCAGCCTTTATCACGCAGCAGCGTGCGCAGCGCCAGCATCAGATAAAACGCCACGCCTACGCCCGCGAGAGCTTTGGAGGGAAATTCACAGTCGCGCAGGTTTGGGTTAACGATCGCTTCCGCCGCAGGCAGCGTTTCGCCCGGCAGGTGGTGATCGGTGACCAGCACCGGGATCCCCAGCTGATGGGCATGATCGACCCCCGCATGGGAGGAGATGCCGTTATCCACGGTCATGATCATCTGCGCACCGCGGGCGTGGGCCTGATCGACCACTTCCGGGCTGAGGCCGTAGCCGTCTTCAAAACGGTTCGGCACCAGATAGGTGACGCTATCGCAGCCCAGCGCGCGCAGGCTGAGTACGCTCAGCGCGGTGCTGGTGGCGCCGTCGGCATCGAAATCCCCTACCACCACAATACGCGTGCCTTCGCGCAGCGCGTCGTAGAGCATCTCGGTCGCTTTTTCGATACCGTTCAGCTGCTGCCAGGGCAGCATCCCTTTCACGCTGCGTTCAAGATCCTCAGCGCGGCGCACGCCGCGGCTGGCATAGAGGCGCTTCAGCAGCGGTGAGAGATCGTCTGGCAAATCAACCGGTTCAACCGCCTCACGGCGGCGCAATTTTATGGGGGCTTTCACGCGGATTATTTACCACCAAACTGTTTCTGGTGGGCATCGAGAAATTCTTTCATCTCTTTCGGTCCCTGATAGCCCGGAACAACGTAACCGTTGCTCAGCACAATCGCAGGCGTACCGTTCACGCCAAACTGCACACCCAGCGCGTAGTGGTTAGCAATGTCGATGTCGCAGGACGCAGGCTTAACCTCTTTCCCACTCATCGCATCATCAAACGCTTTGTTGCGGTCTTTCGCACACCAGATAGCCTTCATGTCCTTCTCCGGCTGGCTCTGCACGCCTGCACGCGGGAAAGCCAGGTAACGCACGGTAATGCCCAGCGCGTTGTAGTCTTTCATCTCTTCATGCAGCTTGTGGCAGTAGCCGCAGGTGATGTCGGTGAAGACGGTAATAACGTGTTTTTCCTGCGCCGCTTTATAGACGATCATCTCTTTTTCGAGCGCGTTCAGGTTTTTCATCAGCAGCTGGTTGGTGACGTTGACCGGCTGCGCGCCGCTCACATCGTACAGCGGGCCCTGAATCATATGTTTGCCGTCTTCGGTGACGTACAGCACGCCGCTGTTGGTCAGCACCGTTTTCAGGCCGGCAACCGGGGCTGGCTGAATATCGCTACTGGTGACGCCAAGCTTCGCCAGCGACTGTTTAATGGCGGCGTCATCCGCATGGGCGAAACCGGTAAATGAGGCTGCCAGCAGGGTGAACAGCGCGAAAGACTTTTTCATAGTTGATCCTGTTACAATTCGTCGGCACTCACGCTCGAGGGTGGTGCTGTTGGTGTAGCTGCCGCAGGCGTTCCGTCGCGACATGGGTGTAAATTTGCGTCGTGGAAAGATCGCTGTGTCCCAGCAGCATCTGCACCACGCGCAGATCGGCGCCATGGTTCAGCAGATGCGTCGCAAAGGCGTGACGCAATACGTGCGGCGACAGCTTTTCACTGTCGATACCCGCCAGTGTGGCGTAATGCTTGATGCGATGCCAGAACGTTTGCCGCGTCATCTGCTGGGCGCGCTGGCTCGGGAACAGGACGTCGATAGACGCACCGTTGAGCAACCACGGACGGCCGTGCTCCAGGTACGTTTCCAGCCAGTACACCGCCTCTTCACCCAGCGGTACCAGCCGTTCCTTGTTACCTTTACCTATTACGCGCACCACGCCCTGACGCAGGCTGATATCGCTCATCGTCAGGCCAACCAGTTCCGAAACGCGCAAGCCGGTAGCATACAATAGCTCAAGCATGGCTTTATCGCGTAACTCCAGCGGCAGGTCAACTGCCGGTGACTGTAATAATCTCTCAACTTGTGCTTCGCTGAGATCTTTCGGCAGCCGCTGCGGGAGTTTCGGCGATGCCAGCAACGCACTGGGATCGTCTTCGCGGATCTTCTCCCGGTAAAGGTGCTGGAACAGCCGACGCATGGCGCTGAGCAAACGTGCGGAACTGGTGGCTTTGTACCCCCCCGCGATACGTTCCCCGAGCAGCGCCTGCAGGTCGTCACTTTGCGCGCTCGCAAGGGATAACCCCCGGTGCGCCAGCCACTCCACCAGCATGGTGAGATCGCGACGGTAGGCACTGAGGGTATTCTCGGCCAGATTTTTCTCCAGCCACAGTGCATCGAGAAACTGTTCGATCAGTGCGAGATCCTTTTCCACGTCAGCCCCTTTGATTCTGCAGTCAGGCCATTATGCCTGATTGTGACCGGTTTCTGGTACACTACGCGCAAAGTCAACGCAAGAATTGAGATAGTTACGCGATGAATATTGGTCTGTTCTATGGTTCCAGCACCTGCTACACCGAAATGGCGGCAGAAAAAATTCGCGACATCATTGGCCCGGAACTGGTGACGTTGCATAACCTGAAAGATGACGCGGTCGCGCTGATGGAACAGTACGATGTGCTGATCCTCGGCATCCCAACCTGGGATTTCGGTGAAATACAGGAAGACTGGGAAGCCATCTGGGATCAACTCGATTCAGTCAATCTCGACGGCAAAATCATTGCCATGTACGGCATGGGGGATCAGCTGGGTTACGGGGAGTGGTTCCTGGATGCCCTGGGCATGCTGCACGATAAGCTGGCGCCGAAAGGGGTGTCGTTCATCGGCTACTGGCCAACCGAAGGTTACGAGTTCACCAGTAAAAAACCGATTATTGCCGACGGCGAACTGTTTGTCGGGCTCGCGCTGGATGAAACCAACCAGTACGATCTCAGCGATGAACGCCTACAAACCTGGTGCGAGCAGATTCTTGGCGAAATGGCGGAAAAGTTTAGCTAACGCGCATTACCCCTGCGTCGTCTGTTGCAACAGCATACGGCGCAGGTCTCGCCACTCGGCCGCATCCATACTGTCAGCGGCCAGCCACAGATGCTGGCAACGTCCGCCTTCTACCTTGCGTAACCGTAACATCATGCCGGTATTGAGCATCCAGGGCATACCGAGGATATCCCACTCTGTTCCCTGCCAGCGCAGGCGGGAATCCATCAGTAATTTGATCTCTCCCTGACGGGCATTGATGCGACGCTGGCTGCGTACGCTGTCAAATACAACAAACGACAGTAGCAGCAGCCACAGCGGCGTGTAGCTCAGCGGCCATGGCATCAGCAGCACAATGGCCGCAACCAGGCCGTGGAGCAATAACGACATCCACTGCGAGCGCCATGAGACGCGAAGATCAGATTGCCACAGGACCACGTTCCCGATTCCGTGTTTGAATTAATTGCACCATCCGTTGCAACTCGGTGTCGGCGGGTTTGCCGTGGTTCATCAGCCAGTTGAATAAATCCGGATCGTCAGACTCAAGCAGGCGAACAAACAGATGCTTATCCTCATCGCTTAAGCTGTCATACTCATATTCAAAGAAAGGCATGATGGAAATATCAAGCTCACGCATGCCGCGACGACACGCCCAGTGGATACGGGCCTTGTTGTTAATATCCATGTTCAGTTTCCTGCATTACGTTTGGCACAGTCGGCGCCCCGTTCAGTGTTCTTTATTTCTCTACGGGGACACTCGTTAGTGTAACGTGTTTTTGACCGTTTCTTTACTGGAATATTGCGATCAACGAGTCAGCTTCCAGAATAAACCCTACGAAGACAGCGGATTACACTATTTTGCGTGGCGCTACGCATAAGCGGTTTAAGGCACAAATGGCCTGTTGAAAGCGCTTGCATTGCCTGCAGGCTCTTTTACCATTAGGCATTATCAAAGCGTTAAGCAATTCAGGATATCGTTATGGCATTTACACCATTTTCTCCTCGCCAGCCCGCCGCCTCTGCGCGTCTGCCGCTGACGCTTATTTCTCTTGATGACTGGGCGCTGGCAACCCTCACCGGTGCCGACGCCGAAAAATACCTGCAGGGCCAGGTGACAGCCGACGTCAGCCAGATGACCGAACACCAGCACCTGCTGGCGGCGCACTGCGACCCAAAAGGCAAGATGTGGAGCAACCTGCGTCTGTTCCGCCGTCAGGACGGCTTTGCCTTTATTGAGCGTCGCAGCCTGCGTGACGCACAGCTCAAAGAGCTGAAAAAGTACGCCGTCTTTTCCAAAGTCACTATCGCCCCGGACGATGAACATGTCCTGCTGGGCGTGGCCGGCTTCCAGGCACGTGCGGCGCTGAAAAACCTGTTCAGTGAACTGCCGGATGCAGAAAAGCAGGTGGTCAGCGAAGGCGCGACGTCCATTCTGTGGTTTGAACACCCGGCGGAGCGTTTCCTGTTAGTCACGGATGCCGCAACGGCCGAGCGCGTGACCGAGGCGCTGCGCGGCGAAGCGCAGCTCAATAACAGCCAGCAGTGGCTGGCGCTGAATATCGAAGCGGGCCTGCCGGTCATTGACGCGGCCAACAGCGCGCAGTTTATTCCTCAGGCCACCAACCTGCAGGCGCTGGGCGGCATCAGCTTTAAAAAAGGCTGTTACACCGGCCAGGAGATGGTCGCGCGGGCAAAATTCCGCGGAGCAAACAAACGTGCGCTGTGGACGCTGGCAGGCCACGCCAGCCGCGTACCGGAAGCCGGTGAAGATCTCGAGCTGAAGATGGGTGATAACTGGCGCCGTACCGGCACCGTGTTAGCCGCCGTACAGCTGGATGACGGACGTCTTCTGGTGCAGGCGGTGATGAATAACGACATGGAAGCCGACAGCGTGTTCCGCGTGCGTGACGACGCGAATACGCTGAGCATTGAGCCGCTGCCGTATTCTCTGGAAGAGTGATGCTGTATCGCCCGGTGGCGCTGCGCTTACCGGGCCTACAGATCCCGTAGGTCGGGTAAGGCGAAGCCGCCACCCGACAAAAAACTACACCTGCCCCACATACAAATAAATCGCCAGAAAATGGCACACGCTGCCCCCCAGCACAAAGCCGTGCCAGATGGCATGGTTGTAGGGGATACGCTTGCAGACGTAGAAAATCACACCGAGCGAGTACACCACGCCACCTAAGGCCAGCAGGGTCACGCCTCCTACCGCCAGTTTGACGGCCAGCTGATACACCACAATCAGCGACAGCCAGCCCATCGTCAGATAAGTCACCAGCGACAGCACCTTGAAGCGGTGCGCGATGGTCAGCTTAAACAGGATCCCCAGCAGCGCCAGGCTCCAGATAACAATCATCAGGCCGCGCGACAGCGGTGAGTTGAGCCCCACCAGCAGAAACGGCGTATAGGTACCTGCAATAAGAAGATAGATAGCGCAGTGGTCAAATTTCTTAAGCCACATCTTGGCCCGCTGATGCGGGATAGCGTGATACAGCGTCGAGGCCAGGAACAACAGGATCATGCTCCCGCCATACAGGCTGTAGCTGGTAATGGCCATCGCGCTGGCGTTGGTATCCACCGCCTGTACCAGCAATAACACTAAACCGACAATCCCAAACACCAGGCCAATGCCGTGGCTGATGCTGTTGGCTATCTCCTCAGCCAGCGAATATCCCTGTGCGATTAATGGTCTACTCACCATACAAAACTCCGGGAAAACAAAAGATGATTATTCATCGCATCACTATGCTAACTGAGAATGATTCCAGTGAACACCTGTTAGCTAAAATAATTTCATTTCAGAATTTATACCTAAAAATCATAGGCATAAATAAATTTTTCACCTAACATTTGTTCACATAAAAATTTAATCATTATGAATCAAAGGTATAAAAATGGATCGTGCCGTCTGGCTGCATGTTATGATGGGGAGATAAGGTCTGAATGAGAGTTATGCCATTGTGAGTATGTTCACCCACTCCGTCATTGCCAGTCTCAATAACCTTGAGATGATGGTCTATAACTATGTTATTAAAAACCGTGACAAAGTGATGTACATGACCATCCGCGAACTGGCGGATGCGGCGGGGGTCTCCACCACCACGATCCTGCGCTTTTGCCGCAAACTCAACTGCGAAGGCTATTCGGAGTTTCGCGTGCGCTTTAAGCTCTATTTAGAGCAAAATGAGCCCCAACAGGCGAATTTCGGTGCCAGCGAAATTATCAGCTTTTTTAAGAGCGTGAATAACGAAGAGTTCGATGCGTTACTGGATGATGCAGTCGATATTATTTTATCTTCAGAGCGAATTATATTTGTCGGCGCTGGTACATCTGGATCGCTGGCGAAATATGGTGCACGCTTCTTCTCAAATATTGGAAAATTCAGCAACCATATCGACGATCCGTATTTCCCTGTGACCAATGACATGGCGAAAAATGCACTTGCCATTGTCCTTTCCGTCTCAGGTGAGACCGAAGAGATCCTGCGCTTCGCCAGCCAGTTCAGCCTGCACCATTGTAAGGTGCTCTCTATTACCAGCCACGAGCACTCGCGTCTGGCAAAACTGGCGGATTTTAATCTCTCCTGGCATGTCCCCCAGACGCGTATTGCGGGCGTTTACGATATTACCACGCAAATTCCCGTCATCTATATTCTGGAATCTCTCGGCCGTAAACTGGCGAAGAAACTGACAGAATAAAACATCCTGTTTTTTTGATGTAACAAATCACATTGAGTGCAAATTGTTATATCGTGACATTTAATTCCGCTTTGCTAGACTCGATGCCAGTAAGCCATTTATTGAGAATAGCAGCGATGAAAAAATTAACCTTACCAAAAGATTTTTTATGGGGTGGTGCCGTTGCCGCTCACCAGGTGGAAGGCGGCTGGAATAAAGACGGTAAAGGGCCGAGCATTTGTGATGTTCTGACCGGCGGCGCACACGGTGTGCCGCGTGAGATCACCCAGGAGGTGGTGCCGGGTAAATACTACCCCAATCATGAGGCCATCGACTTCCACGGCCACTATAAAGAAGACATCAAGCTGTTCGCCGAGATGGGCTTCAAATGTTTCCGCACCTCCATCGCCTGGACGCGCATCTTCCCGAAAGGTGATGAAACGCAGCCCAACGAAGAAGGGCTGAAGTTTTACGACGACATGTTCGATGAGCTGCTGAAATACAACATCGAACCGGTGATCACCCTCTCCCACTTCGAAATGCCGCTGCACCTGGTGCAGGAGTACGGCAGCTGGACCAACCGTAAAGTGGTCGATTTCTTTGTGCGCTTCGCGGAAGTGGTTTTTGAACGCTACAAAAACAAGGTCAAATACTGGATGACCTTCAACGAAATCAATAACCAGCGTAACTGGCGTGCACCGCTGTTCGGCTATTGCTGCTCAGGTGTGGTTTATACCGATCACGACAACCCGGAAGAGACCATGTACCAGGTGCTGCATCACCAGTTTGTGGCCAGCGCCCTGGCGGTAAAAGCCGCGCGCCGTATCAACCCGGAGATGAAAGTCGGCTGCATGCTGGCCATGGTGGCGCTCTATCCCTTCTCCTGCAAACCGGAAGACGTGATGTTCGCCCAGGAATCGATGCGCGAGCGCTATGTCTTTACCGACGTCCAGCTTCGCGGTTACTACCCGTCTTACGTGCTGAATGAGTGGGAGCGTCGTGGCTTCTCCATCAGGATGGAGCCAGGTGACGAACAGATCCTGCGTGAAGGTACCTGCGACTACTTAGGCTTCAGCTACTACATGACCAACGCGGTCAAAGCGGAAGGCGGCACCGGAGATGCGATTTCGGGCTTTGAAGGCAGCGTGCCAAACCCGCACGTCAAGGCCTCCGACTGGGGCTGGCAGATTGATCCGGTGGGCCTGCGCTATTCGCTGTGCGAACTGTACGAGCGTTACCAGAAGCCGCTGTTTATCGTGGAAAACGGCTTCGGCGCTTACGATAAAGTCGAAGAAGACGGCAGCATCAACGATGACTACCGCATCGACTACCTGCGCGCTCACGTGGAAGAGATGATCAAAGCCGTGACCCATGATGGCGTGGATCTGATGGGCTACACGCCGTGGGGCTGTATCGACTGCGTGTCGTTCACCACCGGTCAGTACAGCAAGCGCTACGGCTTTATCTACGTGAACAAACACGACGACGGTACGGGCGACATGTCGCGCTCCCGTAAGAAAAGCTTCGAGTGGTATAAAGGCGTGATTGCCAGCAACGGCGAGAAACTTTAACTCCGTAACGCCGGGCGGCGCTACGCTTGCACCGGCCTACGATTGATCCCCTCTCCCCATTGGGGAGAGGGTTAGGGTGAGGGGGTTATTTCCCGCCCGCCAACTCTATAAAACTCCCCGTCACGTACGACGCCTTCTCGCTCAGCAGCCAGACAATCGCCTGGGCCACCTCTTCCGGTTGCCCGCCGCGCTGCATCGGCAGTAACGATTTCACCCGGTCCACGCGGCCCGGTTCCCCGCCTGAGGCATGGATATCGGTATAAATCAGCCCCGGTCGTACACAGTTTACGCGAATACCCTGCGCCGCTACCTCCAGCGCTAAGCCGGTGGTCAGAGAGTCAACCGCTCCCTTGGACGCGGCATAATCAACATATTCGCCTGGTGCACCGAGTCGGGACGCCGCTGACGAGACATTCACTATCGCCCCGCCCTTGCCGCCATGTTTAAAAGACATGCGCTTGACCGCTTCCCGGCAGCAGAGGAAGTAACCCGTGACGTTAGTTGCCAGTACGCGGTTAATGCGCTCTGCGGACAAATTCTCGATAGTCGATTGTTCAAACAGGATCCCCGCATTATTGACCAGCGCGGTAAGCGGCTCGCCATCACGATCGAGGCTGTCAAACATCGCCAGCACCTGAGCTTCATCGCTGATGTCTGCGCGAACGGCAAAGGCTTTCCCTCCGGCATTGACAATCTGGTTGATAACGTCCGTCGCGGCCTTGATGTTGTGATGATAATTTACCGCCACGGTATAGCCTTCGCGTGCCAGCTGCAGCGCGGTGGCTTTCCCGATGCCGCGGCTCGCGCCGGTCACAAGTGCAATACCCATTCTCTTCTCCCAATAAAAAAGCCGGGTGGCGGCTTCGCCTTACCCGGCTTATATGACTTCACCCGCGCGATTACTGGTATTCGCTCATCGGTACGCAGGAGCAGAACAGGTTACGGTCGCCGTACACATCATCCAGACGCTTCACGGTCGGCCAGTATTTGTTTGCCACACCTGCCGGGAAGACCGCCAGCTCGCGGGAATAGCCGTGGTTCCACTCGGCCACCATTTCGTGCTGAGTGTGCGGGGCGTTAACCAGCGGGTTATCTTCCAGCGTCCACTCGCCGTCCTGCACGCGATCGATCTCCATGCGGATGGCCAGCATCGCGTCGATAAAGCGGTCCAGCTCGGCTTTGCTTTCGGACTCCGTTGGCTCCACCATCAGCGTGCCCGCTACCGGGAACGACATGGTTGGCGCGTGGAAGCCGTAGTCGATCAGGCGCTTGGCGATATCCAGCTCGCTGATGCCGGTCTGCTCTTTCAGCGGACGAATATCGAGGATGCACTCGTGCGCCACGCGACCGTCACGGCCGGTATAGAGGACCGGGAAGGCCGACTTCAGTCGAGTCGCAATGTAGTTGGCATTCAGGATCGCCACCTGGCTTGCTTTTTTCAGCCCTTCCGCGCCCATCATGCGAATGTACATCCAGCTGATTGGCAGGATAGAAGCGCTGCCGAACGGTGCCGCAGAGACCGCCCCCTGACGGGTCAGCATGCCTTCAATCTGCACGACGCTGTGGCCTGGGACAAACGGCGCCAGGTGCGCTTTCACCCCGATTGGCCCCATGCCCGGACCGCCACCGCCGTGCGGAATGCAGAAGGTCTTGTGCAGGTTCAGGTGCGACACGTCCGCGCCGATAAAGCCCGGAGAAGTAATGCCTACCTGAGCATTCATGTTCGCGCCGTCGAGGTATACCTGACCGCCGAACTGATGCACCACTTCGCACACTTCACGGATGGTCTCTTCGTACACGCCGTGGGTGGACGGATAGGTCACCATGATGCAGGAGAGCTTGTCGCCTGCCTGCTCGGCTTTCGCACGCAGGTCGGCCAAATCGATGTTGCCGTTCTTATCGCACGCCACGACCACCACTTCCATGCCCGCCATCTGAGCGGAGGCCGGGTTGGTGCCATGCGCGGAGCTTGGGATCAGGCAGATATCGCGGTGCCCTTCGTTACGGCTTTCATGGTAATGACGGATGGCCAGCAGGCCCGCGTATTCACCCTGCGCGCCGGAGTTCGGCTGCATGCAGAGCGCGTCGTAACCGGTCAGCTTCACCAGCCAGTCGGAAAGCTGATTGATCATCATATGATAGCCTTCCGCCTGCTCTGGCGGGCAGAACGGGTGCAGCTCGGCAAACTCAGGCCAGGTGATTGGGATCATCTCTGCCGCGGCGTTCAGCTTCATGGTGCAGGAGCCCAGCGGGATCATCGCCTGATTCAGCGCCAGATCTTTGCGTTCCAGAGAGTGCATGTAACGCATCATCTCGGTTTCGCTGTGGTAGCGGTTAAAGACCGGGTGCGTCAGGATCGCGTCATTACGCAGCATGCTGTCCTGAATGGAGCGGCTGTCGAGCGCAACCTCTTTGTCGAGCGCGTCAATGTCCAGACCGTGCGCGTCACCCAGCAGCACGTTAAACAGGTTGAGAATATCGTCGCGGGTGGTGCTTTCATCCAGCGTAATGCCGACGGCGTTGTGGATGTCGCTGCGCAGGTTGATCTCTGCGGCATTCGCGCGAGCCAGCACTGCCGCTTTATCCGCCACGTCCACACACAGCGTGTCGAAGTAGTGGGCATGGCGCAGTTTGAGGCCTTTCTGCTGCAGGCCGCAGGCCAGAATATCGGCCAGACGGTGAATGCGGCTGGCAATGCGTTTCAGGCCAGCCGGGCCGTGGAACACGGCGTACAGGCTGGCGATGTTGGCCAGCAGCACCTGCGAGGTACAGATGTTAGAGTTCGCTTTCTCGCGGCGGATATGCTGCTCGCGAGTCTGCATCGCCATGCGCAGCGCAGTGTTACCGGCAGCGTCTTTTGAAACGCCGATAATACGGCCAGGCATGGAGCGTTTGAATTCATCTTTCGCGCCGAAGAACGCCGCATGTGGGCCACCGTAGCCCATCGGCACGCCAAAGCGCTGTGCAGAGCCGAAGACAATATCCGCCCCCTGTTTACCCGGGGCCGTCAGCAGCACCAGCGCCATAAAATCGGCGGCAACGCTGACCACCACTTTACGGGATTTCAGCTCGGCAATCAGTGCGCCGTAGTCGTGAACTTCACCGGTGGTCCCCACCTGCTGCAGCAGCACGCCGAAGACGTCCTGGTGATCCAGCACTTTATCAGCGTCGTCGACAATCACGTCAAAGCCGAAGGTTTCCGCTCGGGTACGCACCACGTCCAGCGTCTGCGGATGAACGTCCGCCGCCACGAAGAAACGGTTAGCATTTTTCAGCTTGCTGACGCGCTTCGCCATCGCCATGGCTTCGGCAGCCGCGGTAGCTTCATCCAGCAGAGACGCGGAAGCGATGTCCATTCCGGTCAGATCCAGCGTCACCTGCTGGAAGTTCAGCAGCGCTTCCAGGCGACCCTGAGAGACTTCTGGCTGATACGGGGTATAGGCGGTGTACCAGCCCGGGTTTTCCAGCATGTTTCGCAGGATGACCGGCGGCAACTGCACGTTGGTGTAGCCCATGCCAATGTAAGACTTAAAGCGCTTGTTGAGGCCGGCGATAGCCTTCAGCTCCGCCAGTGCGGCGAACTCCGTGGTGGCTTCACCCACCTGAGGCGGTGTGGCAAGCTGGATGTCTTTTGGCACAATCTGGCCGATCAGTGCGTCTAATGAATCCGCGCCAACCGTCTTCAGCATCTCCTGCTGTTGCTGAGCATCCGGCCCAATGTGACGTTCAATGAAGGCGCCACGGTTTTCAAGCTGGCTTAAAGTCTGTGTCATGAGCGATGGTTCCTGAAACGTGCAGTGAATGTGTTTTCTCCCTCTCCATGAGGGAGAGGGCTGGGGTGAGGGTGTCGTCTGTTCCCCTCACCCTACCCTCTCCCCAAAGGGGAGAGGGATAATGGCTTACTCGTCTTCTAACAGGGCTTCGTACGCGGTCGCATCCAGCAGCGCGGCAACCTGCGATTCGTCGCTGGCTTTGATCTTGAAGATCCAGCCGCCTTCATAAGGCTCGCTGTTGACCAGCTCCGGGGAGTCGTTCAGCGCGTCGTTGACAGCGACAATTTCACCGCTTACCGGTGCGTAGATATCGGATGCCGCTTTGACGGACTCCGCCACCGCGCAGTCGTCGCCCGCGCTCACGGTCGTGCCCACGTCAGGCAGGTCAACAAACACCATGTCGCCCAGCAGCTCTTGCGCATGCTCGGTGATCCCGACGGTGTAAGTGCCGTCCGCCTCTTTGCGCAGCCACTCGTGTTCTTTGCTGTATTTCAGTTCTGCTGGCACATTGCTCATTGAAGTTCTCCTGATAAAAATAGTTAGGCGACCGGCTTACCGGCGCGAACAAAAATCGGTTTGGTCACGTTGACCGGCATTTCGCGGTTGCGGATTTGCACCACCGCCGTTTCGCCAATGCCTGCCGGCACGCGTGCCAGTGCAATACTGTAGCCCAGCGTCGGGGAGAAGGACCCGCTGGTGATCACGCCTTCACGCGGATTGCCGTCAGCATCGGTAAAACGCACCGGCAGCTCGCCGCGCAGTACGCCTTTTTCCTTCATCACCAGGCCAACCAGCTGTTCAGTGCCCTTCTCGCGCTGCATCTCCAGCGCTTCACGGCCAATAAAGTCACGGTCAGCCGGTTCCCATGCGATGGTCCAGCCCATGTTAGCGGCCAGCGGAGAGACGCCTTCATCCATCTCCTGACCGTAGAGGTTCATGCCTGCCTCCAGGCGCAGCGTATCGCGCGCGCCAAGGCCAGCCGGCTTCACGCCCGCTTCCACCAGCGCACGCCAGAAATCAGCGGCCTTCTCGTTCGGCATCGCAATTTCGTAGCCTGCTTCGCCGGTGTAGCCGGTGGTGGCGATAAACAGATCGCCCGCCTGCACGCCGAAGAACGGCTTCATGCCTTCAGTGGCTTTACGCTGCTCATCGTTGAACAGAGACGCGGCTTTCGCCTGCGCGTTCGGCCCCTGCACGGCAATCAGTGACAGATCGTCACGGACGGTGATGTCGATGGCATACGGTTCGGCGTGTTGGGTGATCCAGGAGAGGTCTTTTTCGCGGGTGGCGGAGTTTACAACGAGGCGGAAGAAATCTTCGGTGAAGTAATAAACGATAAGGTCGTCAATCACGCCGCCAGAGGCATTCAGCATGCCGGTATAGAGCGCTTTACCCGGCGTTTTTAGTTTGGCGACGTCGTTTGCCAGCAGATAACGCAAAAACTCCCGGGTGCGGCTACCGTGCAGATCGACAATCGTCATATGGGACACGTCGAACATACCGGCATCGGTGCGCACCGCGTGGTGCTCATCAATCTGCGAGCCGTAGTGCAGCGGCATCATCCAGCCGTGGAAGTCCACCATGCGGGCGCCGCATAACACGTGCTGTTCGTACAAAGGAGTCTGTTGAGCCATCTTGTCCTCGTTGAAAAATTCACCGTGAAACCCGGTATCGGCCCCGTTATCAGGCCCGACGCAAACGTTCTCTTTTACCTGAACTTACCACCGAAACCGGCGGTTAACCATAAGGTAAAACGGGTCATCACATTAGCTTATGACCAAAAAACGCTGAAAAGCCTACAGAGTTATTCACTGGAAAAATGCGATTAACCCCGCACAAAATTAACATCGCGCTAACAGGATTTAGCACATGGTGATATTTCATGCGGAAAAACGGGCTGAATTTCCGTAACCCGAAAAACGCGGCATTAGATTATCTAATGCGAAAAATGGCGTGAAATTAGAATATTTCAAACGAGGAAATTTCCCCGGCGCAGAGGCCGGGAAAATAAAGTGTGACGGGGGTCTAAATTAGCGTAGCCAGTCCGGCAGGTCGTTCAGACCCATCGCCTGACGAAGGAGTTGGGGTTTAACACCCGGAAGGGTATCGGCAAGCTTGAGGCCAATGTCGCGCAGCAGTTTTTTCGCCGGATTGGCCCCGGCAAACAGTTCGCGGAAGCCCTGCATGCCCGCCAGCATCACCGCCGCGCTGTGCTTGCGGCTGCGTTCGTAGCGACGCAGATAGAGATGCTGACCGATATCTTTCCCTTCGCGATGCAAACGACGCAGCTCTTCTACCAGCTCCGCCGCGTCCATAAAGCCAAGGTTAACCCCCTGCCCGGCCAGCGGATGAATGGTATGCGCTGCATCCCCCACCAGCGCCAGACGGTGCGCCGCAAACTGGCGCGCGTAACGGCCAGTTAGCGGGAACACCTGCCGCTCGCTCTCAAGCGTGCACAGGCCAAGGCGGTTATCAAACGCCACGCACAGCGCCTGGTTAAAGGCGTCCGGCGTCGCCTCATGCATCTGCAGGGCTTTCTCCGGCACCAGCGACCAGACAATCGAGCACAGGTGCGGATCGGCAAGCGGCAGGAACGCCAGTATGCCGTCGTTGTGGAAAATCTGCCGCGCCACGCCGCCGTGCGGCTCTTCGGTGCGGATCGTCGCGACCAGCGCGTGATGACGGTAATCCCAGAAGGTCAGCGGGATATCGGCTTTATTACGCAGCCAGGAGTTCGCCCCGTCAGCCCCCACCACCAGACGCGCGGTCAGCATGTCGCCGCTTTGCAGGGTAATAAATGCCTCGTTTTCCCCCCACGCCACCTGCTGGATTTGCGCGGGTGCCATCAGGGTGACATCGCTACAGGACTGCGCTTTTTGCCACAGCGCATGATGAATAACGGCATTCTCAATAATGTGGCCAAGGTGGCTGTAGCCCATGCTTTCATCATCAAAAGCAATATGACCAAAGCTGTCTTTGTCCCACACTTCCATGCCGTGATAGCAGCTGGCGCGCTGCGCCACGATATCCGGCCAGACGCCAAGGTGCGTCAGCAGCTTTTCGCTGGCCGCATTGATTGCCGAGACGCGCAGTTCCGGCGGCGCATCCTGGGCTACCGGCTGGGGCTGCTTTTGTTCCAGCACCGCCACGCGCAGGCCGCTGCCCTGTAAACCACAGGCCAGCGCCAGTCCAACCATACCGCCGCCAACGATAGCGACATCAACATTTTGCACGGTGATAACTCCTTAACGCGCGACCCAACCAAGAGTCCGCTGCGCCAGCACGTCACGTGCCGGTATGAATAGTTCCATCGCCATCAGCCCGAGGTTGCGGCCCGCAACCAGCGGCGCCCAGCGATTGGCAAACAGATGAACCAGGCCATCGGTGACACCGATTGTCGCCTCTTTATCCGCCTGGCGTCGTTTCTGGTAATGGCTGAGCACCTGATATGCGCCACAGTCTTTTTGCTCGCCCCACGCCTGCGAAAGCGTTTCTGCCAGACTCATCACGTCGCGTAATCCAAGGTTGAAACCTTGCCCCGCAATGGGGTGCAGCGTCTGCGCGGCATTACCGACCAGCGCCAGACGATGGGAAATGGACTGCGACGCGGTGGTTAACGAAAGAGGATATACCGTCCGCTTGCCGGCATGGGTAATGCGCCCCAGCCGCCAGCCAAACGCCTTTTGCAGCTCGGTACAAAAACGTTCGTCTGACCAGGCCTTAACCTCTTCCGCCTTATCCTGCGGGTGACACCAGACCAGAGAACAGCGACCGTTCGACATCGGCAGCATCGCCAGCGGACCATGCTGCGTAAAGCGTTCAAACGCCCTGCCGTTGTGTTCTGCAGCAGTAGAGACGTTGGCGATAACCGCCACCTGCCCGTAAGGCTGCTGGCGCCACTCCACGCCACACTGGGTGCCGAGCGCCGAGCGCGAACCGTCTGCGGCAACCAGCAGTTGGCCATCCAGCACGGTGCCGTTTTCCAGCGTCACGCTGACCGACGCTTCACTGCGGCTTACGCTTGCCACGCGTGCCGGACAATGCAACGTCACGCCCTGCGCATCCTGAAGCAGGCGGAACAGACGTAAACCCACATCGTGTAGCTCAACGACCTGACCCAGGGCATCAATACGGTAATCCTGCGCCTCCAGCGTGACAAAGCCAGCATGGCCGCGATCGCTGACGTGAACAGTACCGATCGCCGTGGCACGGTCGGCTATCGCCTGCCAGATACCAATACGCGCAAGCTGCTGACAGGTTCCCTGCGCCAGCGCAATGGCGCGGGCATCAAAACCGGGGTGATTCGACGCCTCTGGCGCAACGGCTTCCACCAGGTGCACCGGAAGCTGGCCCTGCGTCAAATGCGAAATGGCCAGCGCCAGCGTGGCCCCGGTCATGCCGCCACCCACGATGATCACGCTCATGCGCGCGCCGCTGCCATCAGCGCCTCGATATCGTCAGCGTTTTTCACGACGCTCGCGGTCAGGTTTTCATTACCGGTTTCGGTAATGACAATGTCGTCTTCAATACGAATGCCAATCCCGCGGTATTCTTCAGGCACGTCGGCATCCGGCGCGATATATAACCCCGGCTCCACGGTTAATACCATGCCCGGCTCCAGCACGCGCGAACGGTCGGCGCCATACGCACCAACGTCATGGACATCCAGCCCCAGCCAGTGGCTCAGGCCATGCATGAAGTACGGTCGATGCGCATTTTCAGCAATCAGGGTCTCCACATCCCCTTTCAGGATCCCGAGCCTGACCAGACCGGTAATCATGATGCGTACCACTTCGCCGGTCACTTCCTGCATGGAGGTCCCCGGGCGATACAGGTTGAGCGCCGTCTCAAGGGATTCCAGCACGATGTCGTAAATAGCGCGCTGTGCCGGTGAAAATTTACCGTTCACCGGGAAGGTGCGGGTGATATCCCCCGCGTAGCCCTGATATTCGCAACCAGCATCGATAAGCACCAGATCGCCATCGCGCAGCGCGCTTTCGTTTTCGGTGTAGTGCAGAATGCAGCCGTTTTCCCCGCCGCCAACAATGGTGTTGTAAGAGGGATAACGCGCGCCGTGACGGTTAAATTCGTGGTGAATTTCGCCTTCCAGCTGATATTCGAACATCCCGGGACGGCATTTCTCCATGGCGCGGGTGTGCGCCAGGGCGCTGATTTCGCCCGCACGGCGCATCACGTTCAGCTCTTCTTCAGATTTGAACAGACGCATCTCATGCACCACCGGACGCCAGTCCGTGAGGGTAGCGGGCGCGGAGAGGTTCTGCCGCGAGCCTTTGCGCAGCTTATCCAGCGCGGTGAAAACAATCTCATCGGCGTACGCATATTCGCCCTGCGCGTGATAGAGCACGTCGAGGCCGTTAAGCAGCTGGTAAAGCTGCTGGTTGATTTCGCTAAATGCCAGCGCACGATCAACGCCCAGTTTTTCCGGTGCGGCCTCCTGCCCCAGGCGGCGGCCAAACCAGATTTCGGCCGTCAGATCGCGCACGCGGTTAAAAATCACGCTGTGGTTGTGAGTGTCATTGCTCTTAATCAGCACCAGTACCGCTTCCGGCTCGTTAAAGCCGGTGAAGTACCAGAAATCGCTGCTCTGGCGATAGGGATATTCGCTGTCGGCGCTGCGCGTCACTTCGGGCGCAGCGAAAATCAGCGCGGCGCTGCCCGGCTGCATTTTTGCCAGCAGCGCCTGACGGCGGCGCGAATACTCTTGACTCGAGATAACCATGACACCCTCCTGTGCGTTATTTTTCTTAATGTAAGGTTGGCTTGCGGACTTCCGGCGCGGTCGGCTGTGAGCGCGTAAAGTTGTCATGGCACAGCAGTGCCGCCACGCGCACGTACTCAATGATCTCTTCGAGAGACATTTCCAGCTCTTCCTGGTCTTCGTCCTCATCGTAGCCAAGCTGGGCAATGTTGCGCAGATCGTCGATCGCTTCACCCGCTTCGCCGGTTACTTTGTCCAGTTTAGGCTGCGTGACGCCCAGACCCAGCAGATAATGATTTACCCAACCCGCCAGCGCATCGGCGCGATCGAACACGCTGACGTCGTCGCCTTCAGGCAGATAAAGCTGAAAAAGGAAGCCATCGTCTTCCAGCGAATCGCTGATGGCGGCATGCATTTTACGCAGCGCTTCCGCCAGCTCGTGACCAAACGCCAGCCCTTCATTCGTGAGGTCGTGGATCAGCGGCTGCCATGAGCTGTCGCTGTTTCCGCCGCACAGCATGCCACTGATCAGACCGTGCATTTCGGCAGGGGTTAAACCGACTCCCTGCTGGTTCAGTAACTGGTTTAAATCCTTGTAACCAGGCATTTCGTTCTGTATAGACATGCGCATTCGTCATCATTGGGGGGAAGTTTCATGATATGCTACCACTTTGGACCCTGGTGATACCAGAAAAGGGCTTGTATCTTCACATCAGGGTAGCTATAGTGTCGCCCCTTCGCAGCCCCCGGGGCATCAGGCGAAGGCAGCGCAGTCAATCAGCAGGAAGGTGGCATGTCTGCACAACCCGTCGATCTCCAGATTTTTGGCCGTTCACTGCGAGTGAATTGTCCGCCTGAACAAAGGGATGCTTTGAATCAGGCTGCGGACGATTTGAATCAGCGGTTGCAAGATCTAAAAGAACGCACTAGAGTCACAAATACTGAGCAGCTGGTTTTCATCGCCGCGTTGAACATCAGCTATGAACTGACTCAGGAAAAAGCGAAAACCCGCGACTACGCGGCAAGCATGGAGCAGCGCATTAAAATGCTCCAGCAGACCATTGAACAGGCATTGCTTGATCAGGGTCGCAATCCCGAAAGACCGGGACCAAAGTTTGAATAACACTTCTCAGTTGACTATGGTAGAGTAACTGTGAAGACAAAATTTCTCTGAGATGTTCGCAAGCGGGCCAGTCCCCTGAGCCGATATTTCATACCACAAGAATGTGGCGCTCCATGGTTGGTGAGCATGCTCGGTCCGTCCGAGAAGCCTTAAAACTATGACGACACATTCACCTTGAACCAAGGGTTCAAGGGTTACAGCCTGCGGCGGCATCTCGGAGATTCCCTCTCTTTTCTTCTACCGACTACCATGACTCAATTCCCTGAAGTTTCTGCCTCACGCCAGGATATTCGTCAGCTCATTCGTCAACGCCGTCGTGCGTTAACTCCAGAACAGCAAGCGCATTTTGCGCAGCAGGCCGCCGCTCGCATGATGGCGTATCCCCCTGTTGTGATGGCGCATACGGTCGCACTGTTTTTGTCGTTTGATGGCGAACTGGATACCCAACCGCTCATCGAGCAACTCTGGCGAGCCGGGAAGAAGGTCTATCTGCCGGTGCTGCATCCGTTTAGCAAAGGAAACCTGCTGTTTCTGCACTACCACCCACACAGCGAGCTGGTGGTGAATCGTCTGAAAATCACAGAACCCAAACTCGACGTGCGCGACGTGCTGCCGCTTGCCGAACTGGATGTGCTGGTCACGCCGCTGGTGGCGTTTGATGAACAGGGTCAGCGTTTGGGCATGGGCGGCGGTTTTTACGACCGGACGCTGCAAAACTGGCAGCAATACGGTTTACAGCCGGTGGGTTACGCGCATGATTGTCAGGCGGTGGAATCTTTGCCGGTCGAGAGGTGGGATGTGCCGTTGCCGGCGGTAGTAACGCCCAGTAAAACCTGGACCTGGTAGAATAAAGCCGGGTGGCGCTTACGCTTACCCGGCCTACATAAATCCTCGAACTTTGTAGGTCGGGTAAGCGTAAGCGCCACCCGACACACAGCCCGCACTATCAGTAAAGAAGACGTGCGCGAATCGTCCCTGGAATCGCCTTCATGCTCTGCAGCGCTTTCTCGGCAACGTCTTCATCCGCTTCGATATCAATAACCACGTAGCCCATCTGCGAATTGGTTTGCAGATACTGCGCGGCGATGTTGACGCTCTGCTCAGCAAAGATCTGGTTGATGGCAGTCAGCACGCCTGGACGGTTTTCGTGAATGTGCAGCAGACGACGGCCGCCGTGCAGCGGCAGAGACACTTCCGGGAAGTTAACGGCGGAGAGCGTCGAGCCATTGTCGGAGTATTTGCTCAGTTTACCCGCCACTTCCAGACCGATGTTCTCCTGCGCTTCCTGAGTCGAACCGCCGATGTGCGGCGTCAGAATCACGTTGTCGAACTCGCACAGCGGAGAGTTAAACGGATCGCTGTTGGTTGCCGGCTCCGTCGGGAAGACGTCAATCGCGGCACCTGCCAGATGCTTGCGTTTTAGCGCATCACACAGGGCTGGAATGTCGACAACTGTACCGCGCGCGGCGTTGATCAGCAGTGAACCTGGCTTCATCAGCGCCAGCTCTTCCGCACCCATCATGTTTTTGGTGGAGGCGTTTTCCGGCACATGCAGGCTGACCACATCGCTCATGTTCAGCAGGTCGGAGAGATGTTGAACCTGAGTGGCGTTACCCAGTGGCAGTTTGCTTTCAATGTCATAAAAGTAAACGTGCATCCCCAGAGATTCCGCCAGAATCCCGAGTTGAGTACCGATGTGGCCATAACCAATGATACCCAGTTTCTTACCACGGGCTTCGTATGAACCTGTAGCCAGTTTGTTCCAGACGCCACGGTGCGCTTTGGCGTTAGCCTCCGGGATACCGCGCAGCAACAGCAGCAATTCGCCAATCACTAACTCCGCCACGGAACGGGTGTTGGAGAAAGGTGCGTTGAATACAGGAATACCGCGCTTAGCGGCGGCGTTCAGATCAACCTGGTTGGTACCGATGCAGAAACAACCGATGGCAACCAGCTTTTCCGCCGCGGCAATCACATCTTCAGTCAGGTGGGTACGGGATCGCAGGCCAATGAAGTGAGCATCCCGGATGGCTGCCTTGAGCTCTTCGGTATCCAGCGCGCCTTTATGGAATTCGATGTTGGTGTAACCTGCCGCACGAAGGCTATCGAGTGCTTTCTGATGCACACCCTCGACCAGCAGGAATTTAATCTTGTCTTTCTCCAGTGATACCTTTGCCATTTACCCGACCCTGTATTTTATCTGAACTGATGTTGTGCTGGATTGAAATCCGCTCTAGCCAACATATCAAAAAAAACTATTGCAGCAATATTAACGTTTGCGTCGGCACTCTGAAGAAAAGTCATACAGGGCGAAATGACAGAGGAAAATGCTGCCGAATTTTACGTACGTGGCAGGATCGGCAAACGAGGCGTAAAAACGTGACACAAGTCACCGAATTTAGCTTTTCAAAAATTTTTTAGCGGGGGGTGAGCGCCCCCCGTCAGATCATTTTACGATGGTTTTCACACCGTCAGCCGTACCAATCAGCGCCACGTCCGCGCCACGGTTGGCAAATAACCCTACAGTGACAACGCCCGGAATGCCATTGATGGCATTTTCCAGCGCAATCGCGTCGAGAATTTCCAGACCGTGAACGTCGAGGATCACGTTGCCGTTATCGGTCACTACGCCCTGGCGATATTCCGGACGTCCACCCAGTTTGACCAGTTCACGCGCCACGGCGCTGCGTGCCATCGGGATCACTTCAACCGGCAGCGGGAATTTACCCAGAATATCGACCTGCTTGGACGCATCAGCGATGCAGATGAACTTATCCGCAACGGAGGCAATGATTTTTTCACGGGTCAGCGCCGCGCCGCCGCCTTTGATCATCTGCATATGGCCGTTGATCTCATCCGCGCCATCAACGTAAATGCCCAGACGATCAACGTCGTTTAGATCGAAAACGGTAATGCCGAGGCTTTTCAGCTTTTCCGTGGAAGCATCAGAGCTGGACACAGCCCCCTCAATCTGCCCTTTCATCGTGCCCAGCGCATCGATAAAGTGCGCCGCCGTCGACCCGGTACCAACACCGACAATGGTGCCCGGTTGTACGTACTGGAGAGCGGCCCATCCTACTGCTTTTTTCAGTTCATCCTGCGTCATGATCGTTTTGCCTGTGGTGTGAAAACTCAGGGCGCATTATAGAACACGTCGAATGGAATTCGTCTGCCACGAAGGGAAAATTGTGTCATAGTGCAGAATAAGCAAAATTAAGGAGCCAGCCAGAGCAATGAAACGTCCGGACTACAGAACACTACAGGCACTTGATGCAGTTATTCGTGAACGAGGTTTTGAGCGCGCGGCGCAAAAGCTTTGCATCACGCAGTCCGCCGTATCGCAGCGTATCAAACAGCTCGAAAATATGTTCGGCCAGCCACTGCTGGTGCGTACCGTGCCGCCTCGCCCAACGGAGCAAGGACAAAAGCTCCTCGCCCTGCTGCGTCAGGTTGAGCTGCTGGAAGATGAGTGGCTGGGTGACGAACAAACGGGCTCTACGCCGCTGCTGCTCTCTCTGGCGGTTAACGCCGACAGTCTGGCAACCTGGCTGCTGCCGGCCCTTGCGCCGGTATTGGCGGACTCCCCTATCCGCCTGAATTTGCAGGTTGAGGATGAAACCCGTACCCAGGAGCGCCTGCGTCGTGGTGAAGTGGTTGGGGCGGTCAGTATTCAGCCTCAGGCGCTACCGAGCTGTCTTGTCGATCAGCTGGGTGCGCTGGATTACCTGTTTGTTGGTTCAAAAGCCTTTGCCGAGCGCTATTTCCCCAACGGCGTGACCCGCGCCGCGCTGCTGAAAGCGCCTGCCGTGGCGTTCGACCATCTGGACGATATGCATCAGGCGTTCCTGCAGCAAAACTTTGACCTGCCACCGGGCAGCGTGCCGTGTCATATCGTCAACTCGTCGGAAGCCTTCGTGCAGCTGGCGCGTCAGGGCACGACCTGCTGCATGATCCCGCATCTGCAGATTGAGAAAGAGTTGAAAAGCGGTGAGCTGATTGATTTGACGCCGGGGCTGTATCAGCGCCGGATGCTCTACTGGCACCGTTTTGCGCCAGAAAGCCGCATGATGCGCAACGTCACCGACGCGCTGCTGGCCTACGGGCATAAGGTGTTGCGACAGGATTAAAAGAAAAGCCGGGTGGCGGCTACGCCTTACCCGGCCTGTTAATTATTGTGCAGGTTTCGGCTGTGCTGCAACGGGTTCCAGCTGGAACACCACATCAACCTGATCGTCAAACTGGATCGTCGGCTGCTCGTAAGTTTCCTGAGCGGATACCGGCGCCGCATCGGCTTTCATCATTCGTACCATTGGGCTTGGCTGGTAGTTAGAGACGTGGTAACGCACGCTGTATACCGGGCCGAGCTTGCTGTTAAAGCCGGCAGCCAGCTGCTGTGCCTGGTGCATTGCGTCATCAATTGCCGCTTTACGTGCCTGGTCTTTGTATTTCTCCGGTTGCGCAACGCCCAGTGACACGGAACGAATTTCATTCAGGCCCGCCTTCAGCGCACCATCCAGCAAGGCGTTCAGCTTATCCAACTGACGGACGGTCACTTCAACGGTACGAACGGCACGGTAACCTTTCAGGATACTTTTGCCATTCTGGTAGTCGTAATCGGGTTGAGTGCGCAGGTTAGCGGAGTTGATATCTTTTTTACCGACACCGTTCTGCTCAAGGAAAGAGAGGTATTGCGCAACGCGATCGTCAGCCTGCTTTTTGGCAGACGCCGCATCTTTCGCGGCCACATTCACTTCAATTGCCAGCGTTGCAACATCGGGTACCGCATCCACGCTTGCGGTGCCTGACGTGACGATGTGCGGACCATCCGGCAGTTCACTTGCCTGCACCGACACCGCACCTAAACTTACTAATGCCGCCAGGGCCATCACCTTAAACTTCACTGTCATTCCTCCATGTTGCAAAGAGTGCCCCAACAACAGGGCGCATGCCAGCAAGCTTAGCGCGTCTTGTTCAGTTGTCCATAAGACAAGGCTTAGTTGAACAATTGCTGGACATGGTGAATCCCCTCTTTTGCCAGCTGAAAGGCGATAAACCACATCACCACGCCCACCAGCGTGTTGATGATCCGCTGCGCTTTGGCCGTACGCAGACGAGGGGCCAGCCAGGCCGCCAGAATCGCGAGTCCGAAGAACCAGAGGAAAGAGGCGCTTACCGTACCGAGCGCAAACCAGCGTTTAGGTTCAACGTCCAGCTGTCCGCCCAGGCTGCCCAGCACCACGAAGGTATCAAGATAAACATGCGGGTTAAGCCAGGTCACCGCCAGCATGGTGACGATAATCTTCCATCGCCCCTGCTTCATCACTTCAGCGCTTGCCAGTTCGAGGTCGCTGCTCATGGCCGTTTTCAGCGCGCCGAAACCATACCAGAGCAGGAACGCCACGCCGCCCCAGGTAACCAGCGCCAGCAGCCAGGGAGACTGCATCAGCAGTGCGCTACCGCCAAAAATGCCGGCACAGATCAGCAGTAAATCGCTTACCGCGCACAGCAGGGCAATCATCAGATGATACTGGCGGCGGATGCCCTGGTTCATCACAAACGCATTTTGTGGACCGAGGGGAAGGATCATGGCCGCACCCAATGCAAGCCCTTGAAAGTAATACGATAACATGACGAGATTCTCACTGTATTGTCCTAGAAGCAGACTATACTGCGCGAATCACATTAGAGGAAATTGATAATATTAATTGGGGATTAGCGGGGCTTATAAAAACTAAAGCCCGGTGTCGCGAGCGCGTACCGGGCCTGAGGATGATGTTATTCTGCTTCTTTGACTTTTTTGACGTTGACGTCCATCTGCGGGTACGGGAAGCTGATGCCGTTGGCGTCGAAGTCGCGCTTAATACGCTCCAGCACGTCCCAGTAAACGTTTTGCAGATCGCTACTCTTGCTCCAGATACGCACCACAAAGTTAATAGATGATGCCCCCAGTTCGTTCAGACGAACGGTCTGCTCTTTGTCTTTCAGAATGCGATCGTCTGAGGCAATGATGTTGCTAATCAGCGTCTTCACCTGATCGATATCGGAGTCATACGCCACACTGATAATCAGCTCGTTACGACGCACCGGTTCACGGGAGAAGTTAATGATGTTGCCTGCAATGATTTTCCCGTTCGGCACGACCACGATGCGGCCATCAACGGTACGCAGTGTCGTTGAGAAAATCTGCACCTGCAGCACGGTTCCGGCAATGCCGCCAAGGTCGACATATTCACCTGAGCGGAACGGGCGGAAGGTTACCAGCAAGACACCTGCCGCCAGGTTCGCCAGCGAGCCCTGCAGTGCCAGACCAATAGCCAGGCCGGCGGCACCGAGCACTGCGATGACGGATGCCGTCTGTACGCCCACGCGCCCCAGGGCAGCAATCAGCGTAAAGGCGATGATGCCGTAGCGCACCAGTGCGGAGAGGAAATCAGCGACCGTAGCGTCAATATGACGAGCCAGCATCACTCGGTTAACCGCATTCGAGACAATACGCGCCACGATCATCCCGACGATAATGATGGCGATCGCCGCGACAATGTTCACGGCATAGCTCAGCAGCAGTGCCTGGTTGCGCACCAGCCAGTTACCGGCGGTATTGATGCTGTCTACAACATCGAGTTGTTCCATTTATTCTTCCTTTTGTTAAACCCAAACATAAAATCCATCCCCCGTGGAGACAGGCAGGTCAGTAAAGGGTAAACAAAAAGCACCGGATTTGCCAAACAGATCACAAAAACCAGCCCGACAGGCTATTGAAAAAGCATAAAAAAAGGCCCGCATTTGCGGGCCTTCTGATGCTGTTAGCAGCTCTGATTACAGAACGTCGATCGCGTTCAGTTCTTTGAAAGCCTGCTCCAGACGGGTCACCATGGACGTCTGCGCTGCGCGCAGCCATACGCGTGGATCGTAGTATTTCTTGTTCGGCTGGTCTTCGCCTTTCGGGTTGCCCAGCTGGCCCTGCAGGTAAGCTTCGTTCGCTTTGTAGTACTGCAGAATACCGTCCCAGGTTGCCCACTGGGTGTCGGTATCGATGTTCATTTTCACTACGCCGTAGCTTACGGAGTCTTTGATTTCCTGAGCAGAAGAACCGGAACCGCCATGGAAGACGAAGTTCAGGCTGTTGTGCGGCAGGTTGTGTTTCTTGGACACGTATTCCTGAGAGTCACGCAGGATGGTCGGGGTCAGAACCACGTTACCTGGTTTGTAAACGCCGTGTACGTTACCGAAGGACGCTGCAATGGTGAAGCGTGGGCTGATTTTGCTCAGCTCGGTGTAAGCGTAATCAACGTCTTCTGGCTGAGTGTACAGGGCAGAAGCGTCCATGTGGCTGTTGTCCACGCCGTCTTCTTCACCACCGGTGCAACCCAGTTCGATTTCCAGGGTCATGTCCATTTTGGCCATGCGCGCCAGGTATTTAGAGCAGATTTCGATGTTTTCGTGCAGGGACTCTTCAGACAGGTCGATCATGTGAGAAGAGAACAGTGGCTTACCGGTTGCCGCGAAGTGTTTTTCACCTGCGTCCAGCAGACCGTCGATCCACGGCAGCAGTTTCTTCGCGCAGTGGTCAGTGTGCAGGATAACAGGAACACCGTAATGTTCAGCCATCTGGTGTACGTGGTGCGCACCAGAGATCGCGCCCAGGATAGCAGCACCCTGAGGAATGTCAGTTTTCACGCCTTTACCCGCGATAAACGCAGCACCGCCGTTAGAGAACTGAACGATAACCGGCGCTTTAACTTTTGCAGCGGTTTCCAGTACGGCGTTGATGGAGTCGGTACCCACGCAGTTAACTGCTGGCAGAGCGAAGTTGTTTTCTTTAGCTACCTGGAACACTTTCTGTACGTCATCACCAGTGATCACGCCAGGTTTTACGAAATCAAAAATTTTAGACATGTTGCTTAGTCCTGTATCTTCGGCCGTTAGAAAAGGTGCGAGCTCTTAAAAGCGCGCTGAAAATTGGGCAGGTTTCCCTGCCCCTGAATGGCTTACTTCTTAGCGCGCTCTTCGAGCATTGCTACTGCTGGCAGTACTTTACCTTCCACGAATTCGAGGAATGCACCGCCACCAGTGGAGATGTAGGAGATCTTGTCAGCGATACCGAACAGGTCGATTGCTGCCAGGGTGTCACCGCCGCCTGCGATAGAGAACGCTTCGCTGTCCGCGATAGCGTTAGCAACAATTTCAGTACCTTTACGGAAGTTCGGGAATTCGAACACGCCAACAGGACCGTTCCACAGGATAGTTTTTGCGTTCTTCAGGATTTCAGCCAGTTTCTGTGCAGAAACGTCGCCCAGGTCCAGAATCTGCTCTTCATCTTTGATGTCGTTTACAGATTTCAGGGTCGCAGTCGCGGTTTCAGAGAACTCTGTTGCGACGCGAACATCCGTTGGAACCGGGATATCGCAGGTGCCCAGCAGGCGTTTAGCTTCGTCAACCAGGTCAGCTTCGTACAGGGATTTACCGACATTGTGGCCCTGAGCGGCAACGAAGGTGTTCGCGATACCACCGCCAACGATCAGCTGGTCAGCGATTTTAGACAGGGAATCCAGAACGGTCAGTTTGGTAGACACTTTAGAACCACCCACGATAGCCACCATTGGGCGAGCGGGTTCTTTCAGTGCTTTACCCAGTGCTTCCAGTTCGTCAGCCAGCAGAGGACCGGCACACGCAACGTCTGCAAATTTACCGATACCGTGGGTAGACGCCTGCGCACGGTGAGCCGTACCGAAAGCATCCATCACGAATACGTCGCACAGTGCAGCGTATTTTTTGGACAGGGTTTCGTCGTCTTTCTTCTCGCCTTTGTTGAAGCGAACGTTTTCCAGAACCACCAGTTCACCGGCAGCAACTTCAACGCCGTCCAGGTAATCTTTTACCAGGCGAACCGGGTTGGACAGTTTGTCTTTCAGGTAATTAACAACTGGCAGCAGAGAGAACTCTTCGTTGTACTCGCCTTCGGTTGGACGACCCAGGTGGGAGGTAACCATCACTTTCGCGCCCTGCTTCAGAGCCAGTTCGATGGTTGGCAGTGATGCACGGATACGCGCGTCACTGGTCACTTTGCCATCTTTAACCGGTACGTTCAGATCAGCACGGATGAAAACGCGTTTACCAGCCAGATCCAGATCGGTCATCTTAATTACAGACATGGTGAATCCTCTCGTTGATTCTTAAAGTTTTGCAGACGCACGATGCGTCTTACCTGAAACCTTGAGCGGCCATTGCTAACGTGGTGTCGAGCATTCGGTTAGCAAAGCCCCATTCGTTATCACACCAGACCAGCGTCTTGATAAGGTGTGCGCCACTGACGCGCGTTTGAGTACCATCGACGATGGCGCTGTGCGGGTCGTGGTTAAAATCCACTGAGACCAACGGTAATTCCGTATAGTCAACTATACCATGAAATGCCCCCTGTGCCGCTTTTTGCAGCAACTGGTTGACTTCACAGGCTTTTACTGGTTTTTTCACCGTCACGCTAAGATCGATGGCGGTGACGTTGATTGTCGGAACACGCACGGCAATCGCTTCAAAGCGGTCATTAAACTGCGGAAAAATTCGGGTGATCCCTGCCGCCAGTTTGGTATCCACCGGAATGATTGACTGGCTCGCTGCACGCGTGCGCCGTAAATCCGGGTGGTAAGCGTCAATCACCTGTTGATCGTGCATGGCGGAGTGAATCGTGGTCACGGTACCGGATTCAATGCCATACGCATCGTCTAACAGTTTGATGACCGGAATAATGCAGTTAGTGGTACAGGAGGCGTTGGAGACAATGCGGTGTTCAGCTTGCAGCTCATGCTGGTTGACGCCAAACACGACGGTCGCGTCGAGGTCGTTACTGCCGGGATGGGAGAACAGGACTTTTTTCGCACCTGCCGCGAGATGCGCTTCGCCATGTTCACGGTTGCCATACACACCGGTACAGTCAAGCACCACATCCACACCCAGTTCGCGCCAGGGTAGCCCGGAAATGCTGCTCTCATGCAGCACACGAATAGCGTCGTCACCCACATAGAGCTGATCTCTGTCCTGGCGCACATCCCAGGCAAAGCGTCCGTGGCTGGTGTCATATTTCAATAAATGCGCCATGCCCGTAGCATCCGCCAGTTCATTGATTGCCACCACGGTTATTTCCGCCCGACGTCCGGATTCATACAGAGCACGAACCACATTACGCCCGATGCGACCGAAGCCATTAATCGCTACGCGTACGGTCATAGATCTCCTGCAAAGCACTCCCTGGGTTTGAGGTGGCTGAAAGAGTAATCCAGCTACGCCCGAAGGGGAATCCTTGCTGTCACAAACTGCGATTGATTGGTCAATTGTCGAACATTTAATCGACTGAAACGCTTCAGCAAGAATAAGCGAAACGAGGAATAAAAGGAATGTCTGTCCAGATGAATAAGCAAGCTATATGACTTGCGTCACATTTTAGGTGGAATAATTTACGGCGAGGTAAAAGCAAAACGGTAACCGGGAGGTTACCGTTTTTAGTGTTTGCACCCTCTCCCAGTGGGAGAGGGTTGGGGTGAGGGCATCAGCCCGCAACGTACAAACAATTACAGCAGTTCTTTCGCTTTCGCGACAACGTTCTCAACGGTGAAGCCGAACTCTTCGAACAGCTGTTCTGCCGGAGCAGATTCACCGAAAGTGGTCATACCGACGATGGCGCCGTTCAGGCCCACATATTTGAACCAGTAGTCAGCGATACCCGCTTCCACTGCCACACGCGCGGTTACCGCTTTAGGCAGAACGGATTCACGGTAAGCAGCATCCTGTTTGTCGAACGCATCGGTAGACGGCATGGATACCACGCGCGCTTTCACGCCTTCGGCAGTCAGTTTGTCCCAGGCGGCGACAGCCAGTTCCACTTCAGAACCGGTTGCGATGAAGATCAGCTCAGGCTGGCCTGCGCAATCTTTCAGCACATAACCACCGCGCGCGATGTTCGCCAGCTGCTCTGGCGTACGATCCTGCTGAGCCAGGTTCTGACGGGAGAGGATCAGCGCGGTTGGGCCGTCCTGACGCTCAACACCGTATTTCCACGCCACAGCAGACTCAACCTGGTCACATGGACGCCATGTGCTCATGTTCGGGGTCACACGCAGGGAAGCCACCTGCTCTACCGGCTGGTGAGTTGGACCATCTTCGCCCAGACCGATGGAGTCGTGGGTATAGACCATCACCTGACGCTGTTTCATCAGCGCAGCCATACGCACGGCGTTACGTGCATATTCCACGAACATCAGGAAGGTAGAGGTGTACGGCAGGAAACCACCGTGCAGCGCGATACCGTTCGCGATCGCCGTCATACCGAATTCACGTACACCGTAATGGATGTAGTTACCGGCAGTATCTTCGTTGATTGGCTTAGAGCCAGACCACAGGGTCAGGTTAGACGGAGCCAGGTCAGCGGAGCCGCCAAGGAATTCCGGAAGCAGAGGACCGAACGCTTCGATCGCGTTCTGAGACGCTTTACGGCTGGCGATTTTGGATGGGTTCGCCTGCAGTTTAGCAATGAACTCGTTCGCTTTCGCGTCGAAGTCAGACGGCATGTCACCTTTCATACGACGGGTGAATTCAGCCGCTTCCTGCGGGAAGGCTTTCGCGTACGCAGCAAACTTCTCGTTCCATGCCGCTTCTTTGGCCTGACCTGCTTCTTTTGCATCCCACTGCGCATAAATGTCAGAAGGGATTTCGAATGCAGGGTGTTTCCAGCCCAGCGCTTCACGGGTCAGCGCGATTTCCGCGTCGCCCAGTGGCGCACCGTGGGAGTCGTGAGTACCCGCTTTGTTCGGTGAACCAAAGCCGATGATGGTTTTGCACATCAGCAGGGATGGTTTGTCAGTGACTGCGCGCGCTTCTTCAACCGCACGTTTAATCGAGTCAGCATCATGGCCATCAACGCCACGCACCACGTGCCAGCCGTAGGCTTCGAAACGTTTAGCGGTGTCGTCAGTGAACCAGCCTTCAACGTGACCGTCGATGGAGATGCCGTTGTCGTCATAGAACGCAACCAGTTTGCCCAGCTTCAGGGTACCTGCCAGAGAGCACACTTCGTGAGAAATGCCTTCCATCATGCAGCCGTCACCCATGAACGCATAGGTGAAGTGGTCAACGATGTCGTGGCCAGGACGGTTGAACTGCGCCGCCAGGGTTTTCTCAGCAATCGCCATACCCACTGCGTTAGCAATACCCTGACCCAGTGGGCCGGTGGTGGTTTCTACGCCAGCGGTGTAGCCCACTTCCGGGTGGCCAGGTGTTTTGGAGTGCAGCTGACGGAAGTTTTTCAGCTCTTCGATAGGCAGATCGTAGCCCGTGAGATGCAGCAGGCTATAAATCAGCATCGAGCCGTGGCCGTTAGACAGTACGAAACGGTCGCGGTCAGCCCATGACGGGTTCTGCGGGTTGTGGTTCAGGAAATCACGCCACAGGACTTCGGCGATATCAGCCATACCCATAGGGGCCCCTGGGTGGCCGGATTTGGCTTTCTGTACTGCGTCCATGCTCAGCGCACGAATAGCATTAGCAAGCTCTTTACGTGAGGACATTTTAACTCCAGATCGGACTGTTAAAGGCCATGCCCTTGACGACAGCGCGTTTTGGGCTACGCCGGAAAAAAGTGCCAACAATGTAACCCAAGCGGCATGCCATGTACATGGACCATTCTTTTGCAGCTTAAGAAATCTCTGGATCATGCTCGCATGTTGCGCAATCTGCTCGCCCGGCCTCGTCGATATTCCTTATACTTAGCCCGAGTCCGGCTTCGCTGCCGGTGCACTTTTCAGATTTTATTCAGATTAACGAGTACGGAAACAACCTCATGAAAATGCGTGCAATAGTGCTGGCCCTGGGTACAACGCTCCTGCTGAGCGGCTGTCAGAATATGGATTCTAACGGTCTGATGACGTCAGGCGCAGAAGCCTTTCAGGCCTATTCCCTGAGCGATGCGCAGGTTAAAGCGCTGAGCGACCAGGCCTGTAAAGATATGGACGGAAAAGCCACCCTCGCGCCGGCTAACAGTACCTACACGCAGCGTCTGAATAAGATTGCTTCCGCGCTGGGCGATAACATCAACGGCCAGCCGGTGAATTACAAGGTTTACATGGCGAAAGACGTGAACGCCTTCGCCATGGCGAACGGCTGTATCCGCGTTTATAGCGGGCTGATGGACATGATGACCGACAATGAAGTTGAAGCGGTCATCGGCCATGAGATGGGCCACGTTGCGCTCGGTCACGTGAAGAAAGGGATGCAGGTTGCCCTGGGCACTAATGCCATTCGCGCAGCGGCGGCCTCAGCGGGCGGTATCGTTGGCAGCCTGTCACAGTCACAGCTGGGCGATGTCGGTGAAAAACTGGTTAACTCCCAGTTCTCACAGCGCCAGGAGTCCGAAGCGGATGACTACTCCTATGATCTGTTGCGCAAACGCGGGATTAATCCTTCCGGTTTAGCCACCAGCTTTGAAAAACTGGCCAAACTGGAAGCGGGACGCCAAAGCTCCATGTTTGACGATCATCCGGCCTCAGAAGAACGCGCACAGCATATTCGCGACCGTATGGCAGCAGACGGAATTAAATAATTTTGGAAGGAGGCAAATTTGCCTCCTTTTTATTTAGCATGAATTGTTAACTTAACCGCACGTATCGGTAACGCCCCCGGAAGCCCCGCCAAATCAGTCTTATCCATTGAAATCTTTGGTCACATAATTATTGCAAACGTTAACCTTTCCGGTAATTATCACGTCCGCAGTCATTCAAATTAATATATCCATACAGAGACGTTCCCTCCGTGAAAAAAGAATTATCATTAGTTGCTTTAAGCTTATTTGCCGCATTACCCGCCGCTGCAAGCCAGCAATCCGACAGCCAGGGTTTTATTGACGACAGCCATTTGAACCTGTTTTTACGTAATGCGTATATCAGCCGTGATTACCATCAGGGCCAGCAGGATAAAGCCGAATGGGGCCAGGGCATCATCGCGACCTTTGAATCCGGCTATACCGAAGGCGTGGTGGGCTTTGGGGTCGATGGCATCGCCCAATACGGCGTGCGTCTGGACGGTGGTCGCGGCAAGAGCGGCGCGGGTGGCATTGACTTCTTTAAACAGGAAGACGACGGCCGGGCGAAATCCGATCTGGCGAAGTTTGGTGCAACCGCAAAAATGCGCTTTTCAAACACCGTCCTGAGCTACGGTAATCAGCGCCCTGAGCTGCCCATCGTTAATGCCGACAGCTCCCGCCTGCTGTTTGAAAGCTATACCGGCACCATGCTGACCTCAAAAGAGATCGACGGTCTGGAAATCAACGCCGGTTACTTCACCGACGAGCAGCGTAAAAGCGACGATCGCCACGACAGCGGACTGAAGAGTCTCTCCTTCGGCGGCGCGAGCTACCAGTTCAACGACCAGTTCAGCGGCGCGCTGTACGCCTCGCATAATGAAGAGGTGATGAACAAGCAGTATCTGGGCATGAACTTCAAACAGCCGTTCAGCACCGGACAACAGCTGGTGCTCGACTTCAACGGGTATAACTCACGTCTGGATCAGCGTTACGCTGACAGCCTCAACACGGGCCGCAGCAACACCATCTGGAGCCTGGCGGCAAGCTATATCTGGGATATTCACACGTTTAAACTGGCGTACCAGCAGAGCAGCGGCAGCACCGGCTACAACTACGGCGGCTACCGCGACCAGGGCGGCGTGGGTGACGGTGGCAACACCATCTGGCTGGCTAACTCCTACTGGTCTGATTTCAACGGAGAAGACGAGCGTTCATGGCAGGCTTCTTACGGTCTGGACTTCGCGGGTCTCGGCCTGCCGGGACTGAGCTGGACCACCGCCTACGTGCGTGGTGACAACATCAAAACGTCTGAAACCAGCAACGGCAAAGAGCACGAGTGGTTTAACCAGATCCAGTACCAGGTGCAGGATGGTCCGGCGAAGGATCTTAAACTAAAACTGCGTTACTCCGTCCTGCGCGTCTCCAGCAACGCCAGCGATTACAACGTCGGTGGGGACGAGATCCGCGCTTACGTGGAGTATCCGTTTAACGTGTTCTGATGAAAAAAAACCTCTCCGCGGAGAGGTTTTTTTACGCCACGAGAAGCTGGCTTATTCGCCTTTTTTCGCTGCCTGAATGTACAGCATTTCCAGCGCCAGAGTCGCTGCAGCCAGCGCAGTGATCTCGGACTGGTCATAGGCAGGGGCCACTTCCACCACGTCCATCCCGACAATATTCAGATCCTTCAGGCCGCGCACCAGTTTAATCGCACGGTCTGAGGTCAGGCCGCCGATCACCGGCGTACCAGTACCCGGGGCAAATGCCGGATCCAGGCAGTCAATGTCGAAGGTCAGATAGACAGGCATATCACCCACGATCTGTTTCACCTGCGCGATGATGTCATCCACGCCGCGATCGTTAACCTGGCCCGCATCCAGCACGGTGAAGCCATTGTCTTTGTCGAACTCGGTACGGATACCAATCTGCACGGAGTGGTTCGGGTCGATCAGACCTTCGTTCGGCGCGGTGAAGAACATGGTGCCGTGGTCGAACTCGCAGCCGTTCGCGTAGGTGTCGGTATGTGCATCGAAGTGCACCAACGCCATTTTACCAAAGTGCTTCGCGTGGGCGCGCAGCAGCGGCAGGGTCACGAAGTGGTCGCCGCCGAAGGAGAGCATGCGCTTACCGGCAGCCAGCAGCTTCTCGGCATGGGCCTGCAGCTTCTCGCTCATCTCACGCGCGTCACCGAAGGCGTACACCAGGTCACCGCAGTCAACCACGTTCAGCCGCTCACGCATGTCGAAGTTCCACGGGAAGCGGTTATGCTCCCAGGCCAGGTTAGTGGAAACCTGACGGATCGCTGCCGGGCCGTGACGACCACCCGCGCGACCAGAAGTGGCCATATCGAACGGCACACCGGTGATGACCCAGTCAGCGTCGCTGTCGTACGGCTGGAAGTTCATCGGAAGGCGTAAAAAACCAAACGCGTTAGATACCAGAGAGTTATCGTACTGATGACCTAAAGTGCTCATGTCCTGACCTCATTCAAAGTCTATGTAAAAAAAATCCCCTCCGCGTCGTTAAACCCGACGAGGAAGGGATTGATTCGTAAATCGCTAATTGGGGCGAATTATCGCCGGTAATGCATACGGGTTCAAGTGAGTATAGCACTCTGCCGGATGACGGCTTCGCCTTATCCGGCCTACAGTCGTAGGCCCGGTAAGCGCAGCGCCACCGGGCATCAGCGACTACTCGTCTTCCAGATACGTATACCCGTACAGACCCGCTTCAAACTCTTCCAGGAACTGCTGCTGCAGCGCATCGTCCAGACCGGTGTTTTTCACCTGATCGCGGAACTGGGTCAGCAGCGTTTTCGGATCCAGCTGCACATATTCCAGCATGTCCGCCACGGTGTCCCCTTCGTCGGACAGCTCAACTTCCACGCTGCCGTCAGGGAAGACAAACACGTCAACCGCTTCGGTATCACCGAACAGGTTGTGCATGTTGCCGAGGATCTCCTGATACGCCCCGACCATAAAGAAGCCCAGCATTGGCGGGTTCTCCGGGTCGTATTCCGGCATTGGCATCGTCGTGGCGATACCGTCGCCATCTACGTAGTGGTCGATAGCGCCGTCAGAGTCGCAGGTAATATCCAGCAGCACCGCACGACGTTCCGGAGCATGATTCAGCCCTTCCAGCGGCAGAACCGGGAACAGCTGATCGATACCCCAGGCATCCGGCATCGACTGGAACAGCGAGAAGTTGACGTAAATCTTGTCCGCCATACGTTCCTGCAGCTCGTCGATAATCGGACGGTGCGCACGGTTGCTCGGATCGAGCTGCTTCTGCACTTCGTGGCACATGTTCAGATAGAGCTGCTCTGCCCACGCACGCTCCTGCAGGCTAAAGGTGCCTGAAGAGTAGCCGACGTGGATATCGTGCAGATCCATCTGGCTGTCGTGCAGCCATTCGCGCAGGGAACGACGCGTGCCCGGCTCATGCATCTCCTGCCAGGTTTCCCACATGCTTTGCAGGGAACGGGGAGCATCCTCTGCCGGCGGCGTCGCTTCGGTGGTTTCGCTGCGCTCAACGCCAATGATATTCGAGACCAGCACGGTATGGTGCGCCGTAACGGCACGTCCGGATTCGGTGATCACCGTCGGGTGCGGCAGGCCATGCTCTTCACAGGCATCGCCAATCGCCCAGATAATGTTGTTGGCATATTCGTTCAGGCCATAGTTCACGGAGCAGTCGGACTGCGAGCGGGTACCTTCATAGTCCACGCCCAGGCCGCCGCCCACGTCAAAGCACTGAATATTGACGCCAAGCTTATGCAGTTCAACGTAGAAACGCGCTGATTCACGCACGCCAGTGGCGATATCGCGAATGTTGGCCATCTGCGAGCCGAGGTGGAAGTGCAGCAGCTGAATGCTGTCCAGACGACCGCGCTCGCGGAGAATTTCTACCAGCTGCAGCACCTGGTTGGCCGCCAGGCCGAACTTGGATTTTTCGCCACCGGAGGACTGCCATTTACCGGACCCCTGGGACGCCAGACGCGCACGCACGCCAAGACGTGGCACCACGTTCAGACGCTCGGCCTCTTCCAGCACGATCGCGATTTCGGTCATCTTCTCGATAACCAGATAGACCTTGTGGCCCATCTTCTCGCCAATCAGCGCCAGACGAATATATTCACGGTCCTTATAGCCGTTACAGACGATCACCGAACGGGTCATGCCCGCATGCGCCAGCACGGCCATCAGCTCTGCCTTGGAGCCCGCTTCCAGACCCAGCGGTTCACCGGAGTGGATCAGAGATTCAATCACGCGGCGGTGCTGGTTCACCTTGATCGGGTAAACCAGGAAGTAGTCGCCTTTATAGCCGTAAGATTCACGCGCACGCTTGAACGCGGCGTTAATCGAACGCAGACGGTGTTGCAGGATCTGCGGGAAGCAGAACAGTGCAGGCAAACGCTGGCCCTGCGCTTCGCGGGCTTTTACCAGTTTGGCAAGATCCACGCGCGCTTCAGGGACGTCGGGATCCGGGCAGACGCTAATGTGGCCCAGTTCGTTGACGTCGTAGTAGTTATTGCCCCACCAGGCAATATTGTAAGTGCGCAGCATCTTGCTGGCTTCCTGGGAGCTCATCGCAACCTCCTGCATAGAACGTAGTACACCCTGTTCGCCCGCTGACGAAGGCGAAAAAGAAGACATGTCGTCAGACATAGCGAACCTCAACTCTTTGTATTAAGTGTAAAACAGTTGACTACTATCGCAGCGTTATACGGCGATAACAACCCATAAACGGCTCCGTTTCCCAGCAGAGTATGCTGAAATCCAGACCGTGCGACCGGTTTCTTATTCATATCATTGTAAAACACGTATCCGAACTCTGTATGACAAGGTTCGGCGAAACCACGAGAAAACTCTTGTATTAACAAGAGCGCCCTTGTTCAGTTTTCACAAAGCGTGACCGGCCCTGGAATCCTGAGAAGCGCCGAGATGGGTATAACATCGGCAGGTTTGCAGACTAGAAATGCGGGTTGCGGGAATCAAATGCGCGCCAGAACGGCTGCGCTGAATTAGCGAAAAACGATGGTTCATTATCTCGTATCACCTCCACGGCCGCCTCTGTTGAAACGGACCACAAGCCAAAGCTAAAAGTTCACTGCTTAACCCGGCTGGAAGTGGCGACACGATGAATCCATCGAGCGCTTTTTTGGTTATCCTAAATAATTCGAGTTTCAGGAAGGCGGCGACGCAGCGAATCCCCGGGAGCTTACAAAAGTAAGTGACTGGGGTGAGCGAGGAAGCCAACGCACATGAAACTTGAAGTATGACGGATATGAGCCGCGCGCCGCGTTTTATACCGAGAAGGGGGCTAAAAAGCAAAACAAAAATGCGCGTGTTGCCAGTACCGTCAGGAAAAATTTCCAGCGCTGTTTTCAACTCAGTGAGAGGTGAGTCAAAAAAAACTGGAAATCGGGCGAAGAAGTGACCTAAAATAGCCATCCAGATGTTAATCCATCTATACTGATTAACACTCATACTGCCAGTGTCAAAAACCTGCAGGCCTTGGTAGAATTATCTCCTTTGGCTATTCCACACAGCAGCTTGAGCTAACCAAATTCCTCTTAGGTGAAATAAAACATGGCAAAACACCTGTTTACGTCCGAGTCCGTATCAGAAGGACATCCTGATAAAATTGCTGACCAAATCTCCGATGCGGTGCTGGATGCGATCCTGGCCCAGGATCCAAAAGCGCGCGTAGCGTGTGAAACCTATGTCAAAACCGGCATGGTTCTGGTTGGCGGTGAGATCACCACCAGCGCATGGGTTGATATCGAAGAGATCACCCGTAACACGGTGCGTGAGATCGGTTATGTGCATTCTGATATGGGCTTTGATGCCAACTCCTGCGCGGTACTGAGCGCGATTGGCAAACAGTCTCCAGACATCAACCAGGGCGTTGACCGTGCCGATCCGCTGGAACAGGGTGCGGGCGACCAGGGCCTGATGTTCGGCTATGCAACCAACGAAACCGACGTGCTGATGCCAGCACCTGTCACCTACGCACACCGTCTGGTGCAGCGCCAGGCTGAAGTACGTAAAAACGGTACCCTGCCGTGGCTACGTCCGGATGCGAAAAGCCAGGTGACCTTCCAGTACGACGACGGCAAAATCGTCGGCATTGACGCGGTGGTTCTCTCTACCCAGCATTCAGAAGAGATCGATCAGAAATCCCTGCAGGAAGCAGTGATGGAAGAGATCATCAAACCTGTTCTGCCAACTGAATGGCTGAGCAGCGCAACCAAATTCTTCATCAACCCAACCGGACGCTTTGTGATCGGCGGCCCAATGGGTGACTGCGGTCTGACCGGCCGTAAAATCATCGTTGATACCTACGGCGGCATGGCGCGTCACGGCGGCGGTGCGTTCTCCGGTAAAGACCCGTCCAAAGTGGACCGTTCTGCGGCGTATGCGGCGCGTTATGTGGCGAAAAACATCGTTGCTGCCGGCCTGGCTGACCGCTGTGAGATTCAGGTTTCCTACGCTATCGGCGTGGCTGAACCCACCTCCATCATGGTTGAAACCTTTGGTACTGAGAAAGTGCCTTCAGAACAGCTGACCCTGCTGGTGCGCGAGTTCTTCGACCTGCGTCCATACGGCCTGATTCAGATGCTGGATCTGCTGCACCCTATCTACAAAGAAACCGCTGCATACGGTCACTTTGGTCGCGAACATTTCCCATGGGAAAAAACCGACAAAGCCGCCCTGCTGCGTGAAGCTGCCGGTCTGAAATAATCGACTGACATCTCTTTTAAAAGGCCAGCCTTCGGGCTGGCCTTTTTTTGTCGGGTGGCGGCTGAAAGGCGCACTATTTGGAACCGATTACACCGCAACGGAAGCCTTCCGCTTTCAGAATATTCTCTTTGCATGATCGCCTTTCTTCTGCTGTTACATCCCCTTTCAGTTAAGTCTGAAATGTGCTCTTTCGCGATGCATATCACCTCATTTACCTCTATATTTTCAAAGCCTTAATTTTATTTACGGTTGCACATTAGTGTAACCGATTACACCAATGTGATTAATCTCACATATTTTTACGGGTCGCTCACCTACCCTTAATATCAATAAAACTGATAACCCAACTGGAGGGCATAATGCCTGACAATAAAAAACAGGGGCGTACGTCCAACAAGGCGATGACTTTCTTCGTCTGTTTCCTCGCCGCCCTGGCAGGATTACTTTTTGGCCTGGATATCGGCGTAATTGCCGGTGCATTACCCTTTATCACTGAAGAGTTCCAGATCAGCGCTCACACCCAGGAGTGGGTGGTCAGCTCCATGATGTTTGGTGCTGCCGTCGGGGCCGTCGGTAGCGGCTGGCTCTCCTTCAAACTTGGACGTAAAAAGAGTCTGATGATCGGCGCGATCCTGTTCGTTGCCGGTTCACTCTTCTCTGCCGCTGCGCCTAACGTTGAAGTGCTGCTGGTTTCCCGCGTGCTGCTCGGCCTGGCCGTAGGCGTGGCATCCTACACCGCACCGCTTTACCTGTCGGAAATCGCGCCGGAAAAGATCCGCGGCAGCATGATCTCGATGTACCAGCTGATGATTACCATCGGTATTTTGGGCGCATACCTTTCCGATACCGCGTTTAGCTACAGCGGCGCATGGCGCTGGATGCTCGGCGTAATCATCATCCCTGCGGTTCTGCTGTTGATTGGCGTCTTCTTCCTGCCGGACAGCCCGCGCTGGTTTGCCGCTAAGCGCCGTTTCGTCGATGCCGAGCGCGTGCTGCTTCGCCTGCGTGATACCAGCGCAGAGGCGAAGAACGAACTGGAAGAGATCCGCGAAAGCCTGAAGGTTAAACAGTCTGGCTGGGCGCTGTTCAAAGAGAACAGTAACTTCCGCCGTGCGGTCTTCCTCGGCGTGCTGTTGCAGGTCATGCAGCAGTTCACCGGGATGAACGTCATCATGTACTACGCGCCAAAAATCTTTGAGCTGGCGGGTTACACCAACACCACCGAGCAGATGTGGGGGACCGTCATCGTGGGTCTGACCAACGTGCTGGCGACCTTTATCGCCATCGGCCTGGTGGACCGCTGGGGACGTAAGCCAACCCTGACGCTGGGCTTCCTGGTGATGGCGGCCGGCATGGGTGTCCTCGGGACCATGATGCACGTAGGCATTCACTCACCAACCGCACAGTACTTTGCGGTAGGCATGCTGCTGATGTTTATCGTCGGGTTTGCGATGAGCGCCGGTCCGCTGATTTGGGTGCTCTGCTCCGAAATTCAGCCGCTGAAAGGGCGTGATTTTGGTATCACCTGCTCTACCGCAACGAACTGGATTGCCAACATGATCGTCGGCGCAACGTTCCTGACCATGCTCAACACCCTGGGTAACGCCAACACCTTCTGGGTCTACGCCGGTCTGAACATCTTCTTTATTGTGCTAACCATCTGGCTGGTTCCAGAAACCAAACATGTGTCCCTGGAACATATTGAACGTAACCTGATGAAAGGTCGTCCTCTGCGCGAAATCGGCGCCCACGACTAATCCTCACGCGGGAGGTGCCCCTTGCACCTCCCCGCTTCGCGCTTTATGCTCTGCCCCTATGAAAGCTCCCCGTCTCCCCATTGCCATCCAGCAAGCCGTTATGCGCAGCCTGCGGGAAAAACTCGCCCAGGCGAACCTGAAGCTCGGTCGCAACTACCCTGAACCTAAGATCGTGTATCAGCAGCGTGGCACCGCGGCCGGTACTGCCTGGCTTGAGTCTTATGAGATCCGCCTTAACCCGGTTCTGATGATGGAAAATCAGCAGGCGTTTATCGATGAAGTGGTACCGCATGAGCTGGCGCACCTGCTGGTGTGGAAGCACTTTGGGCGCGTCGCCCCCCACGGGAAAGAGTGGAAGTGGATGATGGAGGCGGTGCTCGGCGTTCCGGCGCGCCGAACCCATCAGTTCGAACTGGAATCAGTACGCCGCAATACTTTCCCCTACCGCTGCCAGTGTCAGCAGCACCAGCTTACCGTCCGTCGCCATAATCGCGTGGTGCGCGGCGAAGCGACCTACCGCTGCGTGAAATGCGGTGAACCGCTGGTTGCGGAATAATCACCTGAACTTTCAGGAACTTTCCTGATCTGACTGATTGCATACAGGAACAACATTCGTTACGTTGCGGGCTCGTTTTGACACGGAGTGTAAGATGTCCCGTAATGTTTCTCTCGCGGTCGCCTTTTTGACGACGGCGCTCTCAGGCCACGCGCTGGCCGACGGTATCACCAGTTTCTCTCAGGCCAAAGCGGCCGGTGTAAAGGTTAACGCTGACGTGCCGGGCGATTTCTACTGCGGCTGTAAAATTAACTGGCAGGGTAAAAAAGGGGTCGTTGACCTTGAGTCCTGCGGCTATAAGGTGCGTAAAAACGAAAACCGCGCCAGCCGTATTGAATGGGAACATGTCGTTCCGGCATGGCAGTTTGGCCATCAGCGCCAGTGCTGGCAGGATGGCGGACGTAAAAACTGCGCCAAAGATCCGGTCTATCGCCAGATGGAAAGCGATATGCATAACCTGCAGCCCGCTGTGGGTGAAGTGAATGGCGACCGCGGCAATTTCATGTACAGCCAGTGGAACGGTGGCGAAGGCCAGTACGGCCAGTGTGGAATGAAGGTTGATTTCAAAGAGAAAGTCGCCGAGCCTCCTGCCCGCGCGCGCGGCAGTATTGCCCGCACTTACTTCTATATGCGTGACCGTTACGACCTCAACCTTTCCCGCCAGCAGACGCAGCTGTTCAACGCCTGGGACAAGCAATACCCGGTGACAGAGTGGGAATGCCAGCGCGACGAACGCATCGCCAGGGTTCAGGGGAATCATAACCCTTACGTCCAGCGGGCTTGCCAGGCGCAAAAGAGCTAACCTACACTAGCGGCAATTCGCTTACATCGTATGACACACGGAATTTCTGACTATGCGCATTCCCCGCATTTACCATCCTGAACTGATTACCGCAGGCCGAGAAATCGCCCTGTCTGATGACGCAGCCAACCACGTTGGTCGCGTGCTGCGCATGGGCGCAGGTCAGGCCATTCAGCTGTTCGATGGCTCTAACCAGGTTTTCGACGCGGAAATTACGCGGTCCGATAAAAAAAGCGTGCACGTTAGCGTGCTGCATGGCGAGGTGGATGATCGCGAATCACCGCTGCACATTCATCTGGGCCAGGTGATGTCGCGCGGGGAAAAGATGGAGTTCACCATTCAGAAATCCATTGAACTCGGTGTAAGCCTCATTACGCCACTTTTTTCTGAGCGCTGTGGCGTTAAACTGGATGCGGAACGTCTGAACAAGAAGATCCAGCAGTGGCAGAAAATTGCCATTGCGGCTTGTGAACAGTGCGGCCGTAACCGTATTCCGGAGATCCGCCCGGCGATGGATCTGGAGGCGTGGTGTGCAGAAGAGGAAAGTGGGCTGAAGCTCAATCTTCATCCGCGCGCCAGCGCCAGCATCAATACGCTGCCCTTGCCCGTCGAGCGCGTACGCCTGCTGATTGGTCCCGAAGGTGGGCTTTCGGCGGATGAAATCGCGATGACGGCACGTTACCAGTTTACTGATATTCTGTTGGGACCTCGCGTTCTGCGCACTGAGACAACGGCACTCACGGCCATTACCGCGCTACAGGTACGGTTTGGCGATCTGGGTTGACGCATATTGGAGAGAAAGATGATCAAGCTCGGCATCGTGATGGACCCCATCGCAAACATTAACATCAAGAAAGATTCCAGCTTCGCTATGCTGCTGGAAGCGCAGCGTCGCGGCTATGAACTCCACTATATGGAGATGAACGATCTTTACCTGATCAACGGTGAAGCCCGGGCGCGCACCCGCATCGTTAACGTCGAGCAGAACTACGACAAATGGTACGAATTCGGCACAGAGCAGGACATCGCGCTTGCCGATCTCAACGTCATTCTGATGCGTAAAGATCCGCCATTCGACACCGAGTATATCTACTGCACCTATATCCTTGAACGTGCAGAAGAGAAAGGGACGCTGATTGTCAACAAACCGCAGAGCCTGCGCGACTGTAATGAAAAACTCTACACTGCCTGGTTCTCTGACCTGACGCCTGAAACGCTGGTGACCCGCAGCAAAATCCAGTTGAAGGAATTCTGGCAGAAACACGGTGATATCATCATGAAGCCGCTGGACGGCATGGGCGGCGCGTCGATTTTCCGCGTGAAAGAAGGCGATCCGAACATTGGCGTGATTGCCGAAACCCTGACCGAGCTGGGCACCCGTTACTGCATGGCGCAGAACTATATTCCGGCGATCAAAGACGGCGACAAACGCGTGCTGGTGGTGGATGGCGAACCGGTGCCGTACTGCCTGGCACGCATCCCGCAGGGTGGCGAAACCCGCGGTAACCTGGCCGCGGGTGGCCGCGGTGAGCCACGCCCGCTGACCGAAAGCGACTGGGAAATTGCCCGCCGCGTCGGTCCAACCCTTAAGGCTAAGGGACTGATCTTCGTTGGCCTGGATATCATCGGCGATCGTCTGACGGAAGTGAACGTCACCAGCCCGACCTGCATTCGTGAAATTGAAGCGGAATTCCCGGTCTCGATCACCGGAATGCTGATGGACGCCATCGAAAAACGCCTGCAGAAATAACCCACCAATGAGTGACAGCGCCCGGGTTTCTCCGCATACTGGTCGCTGTCGCTTTTTAAACCAGGAAACAGTACCTCTGACAATGAATTTACAGCATCACTTTCTTATTGCCATGCCTGCTCTCCAGGACCCGATTTTTCGCCGCGCTGTGGTGTATATCTGTGAATACAATGAAGACGGCGCGATGGGCATTATCATCAACAAACCGCTGGAAAATCTTCAGGTTGAAGGGATTCTGGACAAGCTGAAAATCCCGGCTGAAGCGCGCTTGCCGGAAATCCGGCTGGATAAACCCGTGATGCTGGGTGGACCTCTTGCAGAAGATCGCGGTTTTATTCTTCATACACCGCCAGTATTCGCTTCCAGTATTCGCATTTCGGATAACACCGTCATCACTACCTCGCGTGACGTGCTTGAAACGCTGGGCACCGCTGAGCAGCCTTCAGAAGTGCTGGTGGCGCTGGGCTATTCCTCGTGGGAAAAAGGCCAGCTTGAGCAAGAGATCCTCGATAACGCCTGGCTCACCGCCCCTGCGGACATGAATATCCTGTTTAAAACCCCTATCGCCGATCGCTGGCGTGACGCGGCGAAACTGATTGGCATTGATATTCTGACCATGCCTGGCGTAGCGGGGCACGCCTGATGAGCGGAACACTTCTGGCCTTTGATTTTGGCACCAAAAGCATTGGCGTCGCCGTGGGTCAGCGCATTACCGGCACCGCACGTCCGCTGACGGCCCTGAAGGCCAACGACGGCACGCCAGACTGGAATCTCATTGAACGTCTGCTCAAAGAGTGGCAGCCGGATGACGTGATTGTTGGGCTGCCGCTCAATATGGATGGCACAGAACAGCCGCTTACCGCCAGGGCGCGTAAATTTGCCAATAAAATTCATGGCCGCTTTGGTGTTTCCGTAAAGCTTCACGACGAGCGTCTCAGCACAGTCGAAGCGCGTGCGGGTCTGTTTGAACACGGCGGCTTCCGGGCGCTCAACAAAGGCAGCGTGGACTCCGCTTCTGCCGTCATCATCCTCGAAAGCTATTTCGAACAGGGCTTCTGAGCAAGGGGCCTATAGCCGCCCCTGCGCCCGTCTCTCCGCCAGGCTCTGGTCAAAGTTCTGCATGCCCGCCTGCTGACCGGTTTGAATGATGCCGGGCAGTTGCCACGTTTTTCCTTCGCGAATCAGATTCGCCGCCGCAGCGGTATTCACCAGCAGTTCATACAGCGCGACGCGTCCATCCTGGAGATCGGGAACCAGCCTCTGCGCCAGCACCGCCCGCAGGCTGCCGGCCAGCTGGTTGCGCACCGGATCTTTCTCCTGCGCCGGAAACGTATCCACCAGCCGTTCAATCGCCTGCGATGCCCCGCGCGTATGCAGCGTCGCCAGCACCAGATGCCCGGTTTCGGCCGCCGTCAGCGCCAGGCGGATTGTCTCGCTGTCGCGCAGCTCCCCCAGCAGGATCACGTCCGGATCCTCGCGTAACGCACCGCGCAGCGCTTCCGCAAATGACGGCGTGTGCTGGCCTATCTCCCGCTGTTGTATCAGGCAGCGTTCACTCTGGTAGATAAACTCCACCGGGTCTTCAAGCGTGAGGATATGGCCGTCGGTATGATGGTTGAGAAAATCGACCATCGCAGCGAGCGTAGTGGATTTGCCGCTACCGGTTGCCCCCGTCACCAGAATCAACCCGGCATCATTGGATAACAGTTCCGAAGTGGCCCGCGGCACGCCCAACGAAGCGAGTTGCGGACAGGTTCGCGGCAACAGCCGTAGCGTTACGGAAACACCTCTCATCTGCCTGAAGGCACTGCCGCGCAGGCGCTGGCCCCCCGCTACCGTCACCGCAAAATCCACCTGCCCGTTTGCCCACCATATTCCCTGCTGCTCGTCGTTGAGCCACGCTTTTAGCAATGCTTCAACGTCCGGAGGCGGAAACGGTGCCGGCTCAAGACGGCCTGTTCTGCGCCAGCGGGGTGGCGAATCACTGCACAGGTGTAGATCGGAGACGTTATGCTTTACACTAAGGGCCACAATTTCTTCCACATTCATAGACTACTCCTCGGAAAATGAACGACATTGCGCATAACCTGGCACAGGTCCGGGACAAAATCTCAGCAGCCGCAACGCGTTGCGGCCGTGCTTCAGAAGAAATTACGTTACTTGCAGTCAGCAAAACGAAGCCTGCGAGCGCCATCGCAGAAGCCATTGATGCAGGCCAGCGAGCGTTTGGTGAAAACTACGTTCAGGAAGGCGTGGACAAAATTCGCTATTTCCAGCAACAGGGGAATACGTCTCTGCAGTGGCACTTTATTGGTCCCCTGCAGTCGAACAAAAGCCGTCTGGTGGCAGAGCACTTCGACTGGTGCCACACCATTGACCGTCTGCGCATTGCGACCCGCCTGAATGACCAGCGTCCGGCAGAGTTGCCTGCGCTTAACGTGCTGATTCAGGTCAACATCAGCGATGAAAACAGCAAGTCTGGCATTGCGCTCGGTGAATTAGATGCGCTGGCGGCAGAGGTGGCCGCCCTGCCGCGCTTAACCCTGCGCGGGCTGATGGCCATTCCGGCCCCTGAGTCAAGTTATGAAAGGCAGTTTGCCGTGGCACAGCAAATGGCTGTAGCATTTGAGGCGCTTAAAGCGCGCTATGACACGGTAGACACGCTTTCTCTGGGCATGTCGGATGATATGGAAGCCGCCATCGCGGCAGGCAGCACTATGGTGCGCATCGGTACAGCCATTTTCGGTGCGCGCGACTACACCCAATAATAAGGAAACCTGAGGAACGCCATGAAGACGTTGACTTTCCTGCTCTCAACGGTCATTGAGCTGTATACGATGGCGCTTTTGCTACGCGTCTGGATGCAGTGGGCCCGCTGTGATTTTTACAACCCGTTCTCGCAGTTTGTCGTGAAAATCACGCAACCTGTTGTCGGACCGCTGCGCCGTATTATCCCGGCAATGGGTCCCATCGACAGCGCGTCTTTGCTGGTGGCGTTTATTCTGAGCGTTATCAAAGCAATCGTGCTGTTTATGGTCATTACCTTCCAGCCGATCATCTGGATTGCAGCCGTCCTGATCCTGATTAAAACCATCGGTCTGCTGATCTTCTGGGTGCTGCTGGTGATGGCCATCATGAGCTGGGTCAGCCAGGGACGTAGCCCGGTGGAGTACGCCTTGATTCAGCTGGCCGAACCGCTGCTGCGTCCGATCCGTAACCTGCTTCCGTCTATGGGCGGTATCGATTTTTCTCCGATGATCCTCGTTCTGCTGCTTTATGTGGTCAACATGGGGATCGCCGAGCTGTTACAGTCCACGGGCGATATGCTGCTGCCGGGGCTGTGGATGGCGCTATGAGTGCAGTAAGCACCTGCGCTGACGGGCTGGTTTTAAGGCTGTATATTCAGCCGAAAGCCAGCCGTGACACTATTGTTGGACTGCATGGCGACGAGTTAAAAGTCGCCATCACTGCCCCGCCCGTTGACGGCCAGGCGAACGCGCATCTGACCAAATATCTGGCAAAACAGTTTCGCGTGGCTAAAAGCCAGGTCATCATTGAAAAAGGCGAACTGGGGCGGCATAAACAGGTAAAAATCCTCAACCCGCAATCTATCCCGACGGAAGTCGCGGCTTTGACAGAACAGGACTAAACCATGCAGAAAGTTGTTCTCGCGACCGGTAATGCCGGTAAAGTGCGCGAGCTGGCCTCGCTATTACATGATTTTGGGCTGGATGTGGTCGCCCAGACCGAGCTCGGCGTGGATTCCGCCGACGAGACGGGGCTGACGTTTATCGAAAACGCGATCCTGAAAGCACGCCATGCCGCACAGATTACGGGCCTGCCCGCAATCGCTGACGACTCCGGCCTGGCGGTCGATTTTCTCGGCGGCGCGCCGGGGATCTACTCTGCACGCTATTCCGGCGTGGACGCGACCGACCAGCAGAATCTGGAAAAGCTGCTTGTCGCGCTGAAAGACGTGCCGGACGAGCAGCGTACCGCGCAGTTCCACTGCGTGCTGGTCTATATGCGTCATGCGGAAGACCCGACCCCCATCGTCTGCCACGGCAGCTGGCCGGGAGTGATTACCCGCGAAGCGGCAGGTAACGGCGGTTTTGGTTACGATCCTATTTTCTTTGTCCCGTCTGAGGGCAAAACCGCTGCGGAACTGACCCGCGAAGAGAAAAGCGCGATTTCCCACCGCGGACGCGCCCTGAAACTGTTACTGGAAGCACTGCGTAATGGCTAATCTGCCACCTCTGAGTCTTTATATTCACATCCCGTGGTGCGTGCAGAAATGCCCGTACTGTGATTTCAACTCGCACGCGCTGAAGGGCGAAGTGCCGCACGATGACTACGTTGCGCATCTGCTGGCCGATCTGAACGCCGATGTCGCGTACGCACAGGGACGTGAAGTTAAGACCATTTTCATTGGTGGCGGTACGCCGAGCCTGCTGTCAGGCCCGGCGATGCAAACGCTGCTGGACGGCGTGCGTGCGCGCCTGAACCTGGCAGCGGATGCTGAAATTACGATGGAAGCCAACCCCGGCACCGTTGAGGCCGACCGTTTTGTCGAGTATCAGCGTGCAGGCGTGAACCGCATCTCCATCGGTGTGCAGAGCTTTAGCGAGTCGAAACTGAAACGCCTGGGGCGCATTCACGGCCCGGATGAGGCGAAGCGTGCGGCAACGCTGGCGACGGGGCTTAATCTTCGCAGCTTCAACCTGGATTTGATGCACGGTCTCCCGGACCAGTCGCTGGACGAAGCGCTGGACGACCTGCGCCAGGCGATTGAACTGAACCCACCACACCTTTCGTGGTACCAGCTCACCATCGAGCCCAACACGCTGTTTGGTTCGCGCCCGCCAGTCCTGCCGGACGACGACGCCCTGTGGGATATCTTCGAGCAGGGCCACAGGCTTTTGACTGCCGCAGGCTATCAGCAGTATGAAACGTCCGCCTATGCGAAACCGGGCTATCAGTGTCAGCACAACCTGAACTACTGGCGGTTTGGCGACTATCTGGGGATTGGCTGCGGCGCGCACGGTAAAGTGACTTTCCCGGACGGGCGCATTCTGCGCACGGCGAAGACCCGCCACCCGCGTGGCTATATGGAAGGCCGTTACCTGGAACGTCAGCATGATGTCGAGGCGGTGGATAAACCGTTTGAGTTCTTTATGAACCGCTTCCGCCTGCTGGAAGCCGCACCGCGTGCGGAATTTTCGCGTTACACCGGGCTGCCGGAGTCAGTGATTCGTCCACAGATTGACGAAGCGCTGGCGAAGGGGTATCTCACGGAATGTGAGGAATACTGGCAGATCACCGAGCACGGCAAACTGTTCTTAAACTCCCTTCTTGAGCTGTTCCTCGCCGAAGAATCTGAAGGCTGATTCAGGATTTTGCATCCCGCGCTGCCGGCTGAGGGAGAGGCTGGCAGAGTGTGGGGATGGACAAATCAAAACAACTCCGCAAACACATGACGCCCGAAGAGTTACGCCTCTGGTATTTACTCAGGGGACGCCGCTTCTTTGGCTATAAGTTTCGCCGCCAGATGCCGATTGGTGCGTATATCGTAGATTTTGCCTGCTTTAAGGCGAAACTGATCATTGAGCTGGATGGTGGACAACATCAGAACAACGAAATGTATGATTCACGTCGTGCTGAATTTTTGAATGCGAACGGCTGGGAAATACTACGGTTCTGGAATAATGAATTCAGGACAAACGAGGAGGAGGTGTTGATGGCTATATTGCAACGACTGCGCTGCCTGATGCCCTCACCCTAACCCCCTCCCACAGGGAGAGGGAACGATTACACCCTCTCCCATGGGGAGAGGGCCGGGGTGAAGGGCCCAGCGCGCAGAGATCTTACTTCAACGTCCCCACCAGCGCCTTCCGGCTATCTTCCAGCGATACCACGCGTTTACACACGTCTTTGCCGAACTTCTGGAAATCATCTTCCTGGTTCTTCCACTCGTTCTGAATGGAGGTCTGCAGGCCGCCCAGACTGCCCAGCACGCCCTGAAGTGGGTTACCGCCGCCTTTCAGTACCGCTTTGGCGCCCATCTCGTTAATGCTGTCCTGCAGGATGCCGCCCATCGCCTGGTTCACCAGCTGCTGCCCGTCAGCGCGGACCTGATCAATCGCCTTGTAGTGGAACGTCAGGCCGTCGGTACGCGTTTCGATAATCCGGTTCATCTGCTCTTTCAACTGCTTATCGAGCTTCGTCAGGCGGGTGCGCATATTGCTGCTCTCCCCCACCTCTTTGGTGATGATCTTATCCAGCGCCACGCGGCTTTTCTCAACGCGCGTCAGCGCGCCTTCGTTAATCCATGGCAGCGCGGTACGCAAATCGGCCTGGTAGTCTTTCGCCTGCTCACGCTGTGCCGCAGTCAGGTTGTACTGTTTGCCGTTAAAGGTGACGTTACCTTCCGGCGTAATCACCAGATTGCCGTTCTCGCCTTTGACCTGCACGGTTTGCGGGCTTAACACCACGTCATCACGCGGGGTGACGCTACATTTATACTCCGCATGGGCGGTGAATCCGGTTGCCATCAAAGCAGCAGCCAGCAACGTTTTGCGCATCTTAAACACTCCCTCAGACAAAATGGGCCAGCTAATGCTGGCCCTTTACTACTTTATTAGTCCCACCAAACGTCGAAAAGTTCGCTGACGCGAACATCTTCCAGCTTGTGGTCTTCAAGCCATTTACGTACCAGGGCCTGATGTTCTTCGGTGCATTTACCCACTTCCTGGGTGCAGATCAGACCTTCCCACGCCAGATAGCCGCTACCATCGAAGGCCAGTTTGTTTGGCTCGATCACCTCGTTGATGAACGCATCAACGTCCTGATCAATCTGCTCAACGCTGGTGCCTTCCGGGAAACGCCAGGCAACGGAGAAGCCCACTTCCTGGAATTCTTCGATGTGCATCTTTTTACGCAGACGACGGCTACGATTCTTTGCCATTATTTCACCCTCTCGAACATTAAGTCCCATACACCGTGACCAAGACGATGGCCACGCTGTTCAAATTTCGTTACCGGACGCGATTCCGGACGCGGTACATAGTCGTTGCTCGCCGACTGGTTTTTGTAACCGTCCAGCGATGACATCACTTCCAGCATATGTTCCGCATAAGGTTCCCAGTCGGTCGCCATATGGAAGACACCGCCTAGCTTGAGCTTACTTTTTACCAGCTCAGCAAACGGCGCCTGAACGATACGGCGTTTATTATGACGTGCTTTGTGCCACGGGTCAGGGAAAAAGAGCTGAACCATGGTTAAAGAATTGTCAGGAATCATTTTGTGCAGCACTTCCACTGCGTCATGACACATCACGCGCAGGTTCTCAACGCCCTCTTCATGGGCCGTAGCCAGGCACGCGCCCACGCCCGGGGAGTGCACTTCAATGCCGAGGAAGTTCTGATCCGGGCGGGCTTTGGCCATGGCCACCAGCGAGGCGCCCATACCGAAACCAATTTCCAGGGTTACCGGCGCGTCGCGGCCAAACAGCTCGCTAAAATCCAGAGGCTGCTCGCTGAACTCAACGCCCATCACCGGCCAGTAGTTGTCCAGCGCATGTTGCTGCCCTTTCGTCAGGCGACCCTGACGGCGGACAAAGCTGCGAATACGGCGCAGCGGGCGACCGTTTTCATCAAATTCCGGTGAAATGACGTCGTTTTTCATAAAAGAGTTGTCTGCTTGTGAGAATGTTCGGGAAACGGGCATTATCCAAAGTTAAGGCTTCTATGCAAGCATGGGAAAGATCCGGTTTACAGCAGATTGACGCTGTGCTGCAATCGGCGTCCCTGATTATACGAATCGATGACCATGCAAGCCTCTCAATTTTCAGCCCAGGTGCTGGACTGGTACGACAAATACGGGCGTAAAACCCTGCCCTGGCAAATTGAAAAAACGCCTTACAAAGTATGGCTCTCCGAAGTGATGTTGCAACAAACGCAGGTCGCGACGGTGATTCCTTACTTTGAGCGTTTTATGGCGCGCTTCCCAACGGTGACCGATCTGGCTAACGCTCCGCTGGACGAGGTGCTGCACCTGTGGACCGGGCTTGGCTACTACGCCCGCGCGCGTAACCTGCACAAAGCAGCACAGCAGGTCGCGACGCGCCACAACGGACGCTTCCCGGAAACCTTTGACGAGGTAGCGGATTTACCCGGCGTCGGACGTTCAACCGCCGGCGCCATTCTCTCCCTCTCTTTAGGCAAGCATTTTCCGATCCTCGACGGCAACGTGAAGCGCGTGCTGGCACGCTGCTATGCCGTCGACGGCTGGCCGGGAAAGAAGGATGTTGAAAAACGTCTTTGGGAAATAAGTGAAGAGGTCACCCCGGCAAACGGCGTCGAGCGATTCAACCAGGCGATGATGGATCTTGGCGCGATGGTCTGCACGCGCTCAAAGCCAAAATGCGAACTCTGCCCGGTGAATAATCTCTGCGTGGCGTACGCCAACCAGTCGTGGGCACAGTATCCCGGTAAGAAACCCAAACAGACGCTGCCGGAACGCACCGGCTATATGCTGCTGATGCAGCACGGCGATGAAGTGTTCCTGGCCCAACGTCCACCGAGCGGTCTGTGGGGTGGTCTATACTGCTTCCCACAGTTTGAAGATGAAGACTTGCTGCGTGAATGGCTTAAAAAGCGCGGGATTGCTGCCGATAACCTGACGCAGCTGACCGCGTTTCGCCACACCTTCAGCCATTTCCATCTGGATATTGTGCCGATGTGGCTTCCCGTGTCCTCCTTCGCCTCGTGCATGGATGAAGGCACCGCTCTCTGGTATAACTTAGCGCAACCGCCATCAGTCGGGCTGGCGGCTCCCGTGGAGCGCCTGTTACAGCAATTACGTGCCGGTGCAATGGTTTAGCATCGGCTAAAAAAGAGGAATGAGTATGGCCAGAACGATTTTTTGTACTTTCCTGCAGCGTGACGCTGAAGGCCAGGATTTCCAGCTTTATCCGGGCGACCTGGGTAAACGCATTTATAACGAGATTTCCAAAGAAGCCTGGGGGCAGTGGCAGAAAAAGCAGACCATGCTGATCAACGAGAAGAAACTCAGCATGATGAACCCGGAACACCGCAAACTGCTGGAGCAGGAGATGGTGAGCTTCCTGTTCGAAGGTAAAGACGTGCACATCGAAGGCTATACGCCACCGGAAAAATAACAGCGCGCGGGGGAAACCCCGCCGTTAGAGCAAACACAACACGCACTCCCGGAATGATGAAAAAACTTTTAGCGCTAGCCCTTGTTGCGCCGTTGCTTGTCTCGTGTTCGTCAAAAAAAGGTGATGAGTACAACGAAGCCTGGATCAAGGACACCAACGGTTTTGATATTTTGATGGGGCAGTTTGCCCATAACATCGAGAATATATGGGGATTTAACGAAGTTCTTATTGCCGGACCTAAGGACTACGTTAAGTACACCGACGCCTATCTGACCCGTAGCCACATCAACTTTGATGAGGGTACGATCACGATTGAAACCATTGCCGGCACAGACCCTGCCGCTCGGCTCCGTCAGGCAATCATCAAAACCCTGCTGATGGGTGACGATCCGGGCTCAATCGATCTCTACTCCGATGCCGACGACATCACGATATCCAAAGAGCCGTTCCTGTACGGTCAGGTCGTCGATCAGACCGGCCAGCCCATTCGCTGGGAAGGCCGCGCCACGAAATTTGCCGACTACCTGCTGCAGACGCGCCTGAAAAGCCGCTCGAACGGCCTGAAGATTATCTATAGCGTCACCATCAACCTTGTTCCGAACCACCTCGACAAGCGTGCGCATAAGTACTTAGGCATGGTGCGTCAGGCCTCACGCAAGTACGGCGTGGATGAGTCGCTGATCCTGGCGATTATGCAGACCGAATCATCGTTTAACCCTTACGCGGTGAGCCGTTCCGACGCCCTGGGGCTGATGCAGGTTGTACAGCACAGCGCCGGTAAAGACGTCTTCCGCGCGCAGGGGAAATCCGGAACGCCGAGCCGCAGCTATCTGTTCGATCCGCAGAGCAACATTGATACCGGCACCGCCTATCTGGCGATGCTGAACAATGTCTACCTGGGCGGGATTGATAACCCGACCTCGCGCCGCTACGCGGTGATCACCGCCTATAACGGCGGTGCGGGCAGCGTGCTACGTGTCTTCTCGAATGACAAAGTGCAGGCCGCAAACATCATCAACAGCATGGCGCCGGGAGATGTCTACGCAACCCTGACCACCCGCCATCCGTCCGCGGAATCCCGTCGTTATCTGTATAAAGTGAATACGGCGCAGAAGAACTACCGTCGTCGCTAGCCCCCCTCCCCCTAACCCTCTCCCCAAAGGGGAGAGGGGACTGAACACCCTCACCCATACGAAAATGTTATTTGCATCACAATCCAAACTGCAAATTAATGTGGATTGCATTTTTTTGCGGGAGGTAACAAAACATATCGTTGCCAACTGATAGAATTGCATCAAATAACAACCCTGAATGTTCCTATAACAACATATCTCCCGCTCACTTGTGAGGAAAGTAACATGAACCTTAAGCTGCAGCTTAAAATATTGTCGTTTCTGCAGTTCTGCCTGTGGGGTAGCTGGCTGACTACACTCGGCTCCTATATGTTTGTGACGCTCAAGTTCGATGGCGCGTCAATCGGTGCCGTATACAGTTCGCTCGGTATTGCGGCGGTCTTCATGCCAACGCTGCTGGGGATCGTGGCGGATAAATGGCTGAGTGCCAAATGGCTGTACATGCTTTGCCATCTGGTGGGCGCGGGGACGCTGTTTATGGCAGCCCAGGTGACCACACCGGGGGCGATGTTCATGGTGATCCTGCTTAACTCGCTGGCCTACATGCCAACGCTTGGGTTGATCAACACCATCTCCTACTATCGCCTGAAATCCGCGGATATGGACATCGTGACCGATTTCCCGCCAATCCGTATCTGGGGCACTATCGGCTTTATCATGGCGATGTGGGGCGTGAGCTTCGCGGGCTTCGAACTGAGCCATATGCAGCTTTACATCGGCGCTGCACTCTCCGTGCTGCTGGCGCTGTTCACCCTGACGCTGCCAACCATTCCGGTCTCTAACCAGCAGAAAAACCAGAGCTGGAGCACCATGCTCGGCCTGGACGCCTTCGCGCTGTTTAAAAACAAACGCATGGCGATCTTCTTTATCTTCTCCATGCTGCTGGGCGCGGAACTGCAGATCACCAACATGTTCGGCAACACCTTCCTGCACAGCTTCGATAACAACCCGCTGTTCTCCGGCAGCTTTATCGTTGAACATGCGTCGGTGATGATGTCCATCTCGCAGATCTCTGAGACGCTGTTCATCCTGACCATTCCGTTCTTCCTGAGCCGCTACGGCATCAAGAACGTCATGCTGATCAGTATCGCGGCATGGATGTTGCGCTTCGGTCTCTTCGCCTATGGCGACCCAAGCCCGTTCGGTACCGTGCTGCTGGTTCTGTCGATGATTGTTTACGGCTGCGCCTTCGACTTCTTCAACATCTCGGGTTCCGTGTTTGTGGAAAAAGAGGTGAAACCTGAAATCCGCGCCAGTGCACAGGGTATGTTCCTGATGATGACCAACGGCTTCGGCTGTATTCTGGGCGGCGTGGTGAGCGGCAAAGTGGTTGAGATGTACACCACCAACGGCATCACCAACTGGCAGCCGGTGTGGCTGATCTTCGCCGCGTACTCACTGGTGCTGTTCTTCGCGTTTATCGTGCTGTTCAAGTACAAACACGTTCGCGTGCCGAATGGTGCGCAGCCAGTCGCGCATTGATTGTTGTGCCCGGTGGCGCTAACGCTTACCGGGCCTACAAAAACACCGTTCGTAAGCCGGGCAAGGCGAAGCCGCCACCCGGCTATTTTATTGCAGCAAGCACCCACCCCACCGACAGTAAATCCGCGCTGCCTCCGGGACTCAGGTTCCGTTCAATCAATGCGTTATCCATTCTGAGCAACGCCTCGCGGTCCCAGCCTGCAGCCAGCAGTTTCCGCGCATAACCCTGAACGAAGCGTAGCCCCTCAATGCCGCCGCGCGACACCAGATTGCTGTCCTGATTGACTGACATCAGGCGTAACAGCAGGTCGTGAAGTGAATGTCCGTTCCACTGCGCCAGCGCCTTACGCACCGTCGCAAAACCGCTTTCGGCCTCTCCGCGCGCGCCGGTTAAGCCATAAAGCTGATACTGCCGCTCGCCCGCCGTCGCCTGCCCGCTGCGTGCGGCCAGCTCCCGCGAGACCAGCCCGCTGCAGAGGTTACTCACCTCACAACAGAGGCTGTCTGCGGAGACCCTTTTCACACGCCCGGCAGCAAAGCACAGTAAACCAAGGGCAAAAATACCGCCTTTGTGGGTGTTCACCCCGTTCGTTGCGGCATACATCGCCTGCTCGCAGGCCATCCCCATCGGGCGGAGAACCCGTAACTGTTCGTCAGCGGGTTTATCGGCATGCGCGCTGCCCAGCTCAGCAAAGCGCGAAAACCACGGCGTAATCGCCGCAATGCTGCGGACAAACAGCGCGTGGTCCATATCGCGATGGGCGCCGTTATTGAGTTTGTCTACCAGACCCGGCTTGGGCGTCAGCTCCAGCTCCTGCCATAGCGCCGCTTCGGCAAGCGCGGGCACGTCAGCCGGGCGCAGTTTAGTCGCGAGCAAACCAGTCATCGATCATCTTCTCCACGCGAGCCACAACCTGCTCCACTGGATGCGCGCGCGAACGGGAACAGGCATGCGCCGGCTCGTCGCAGATCAGACAGCGTCTGAGATTCGTCCCCAGCGACTGTCGCCCGACGTGGCCGTGCTGAGGGCAGATCACATCCAGATCCCACAGCCTGCCGAGCGGATGCGTCTGCTCCAGTTCCGCACAGTGCGCTTTGATTTCTGCCGCCGGATGGGCCACGCACCACAGGGCTTCCGGCCCGGTCGGGAGCCACAGTACCTGGCGGTCCAGCACCTGCCAGCGGTTTTCCCACAGCAGCTGGTCGCACATCTGCAGCGCCACGCCCATGGTGTTGCGATAGCGCAGGCTGTCTTTGACCTCCCCCGGCGTCACCAGAGTGAGGGAAATGACCGGTTGTTGATAGTACTCAAGCATGTCAGCCTGACGCCCTGCGCGGCGCTCTTTCGCCGCCAGCAGTTCGTCCAGGCTGACACCCGTCCGCACGGGTGTCGCTGAAATCATACGTCCTCCTTTACCTGTCGCACGGTGTCGATCACGCTGCCGTCGCGGTAGCGGATCACCCCGACGATTTTGTCGGTAAACGCGATTGGTTTGGGGACGCCAGTCAGGGAAATCGCCCGCTCGTACAGCGCAGTGATGTCCACAACCTTGAGCCCCGCCTTCAGCAGCCGCTCGCGGATCTCCGGACGCGACGGGTTGACCGCAATACCGTGATCGGTGACCAGTACGTCAATGCTCTCCCCCGGCGTGAGGCGCGTGGTAACCCGCTTCACCACCGTCGGAATGCGGCTACGCAGCAGGGGGGCAACGACGATGGTCAGGTTCGCCGCGGCGGCCACGTCGCAGTGTCCGCCGGACGCACCGCGCATTACGCCGTCAGAGCCGGTGATGACGTTGACGTTGAAATCGACGTCAATTTCCAGGGCGCTGAGGATCACCACGTCAAGCTGGTCGCAGCTTGCCGCCTTACTGCCAGGGTTGGCGTAGACGTTGGTGGAGATCTCCACGTGATTCGGGTTGCGCGCCAGCGAGGCCGCCGCCTGGCCGTCAAAGCACTGGGTATCGAGCAGCTTTTCAATAAGCCCCTTTTCATGCAGATCCACCAGGCTGCCGGTGATGCCGCCGAGCGCAAAGCGTGCCTTCACGCCGCTGCGCTCCATCTTCTCTTCCATAAAGCGGGTGCAGGCGGTGGCCGCCGCGCCGGAGCCGGTCTGCATCGAGAAGCCCGGTTTGAAGTAGCCGGAGTGCTCAATGACGTCCGCCGCATAGCGGGCAATCATCAGCTCGCGCGGGTTGCTGGTGACGCGCGCTGCGCCGACGCTGATTTTCGCCGGATCGCCCACGCTCTCCACCTGCACGATGTAGTCCACCTGGTCCTGCACCAGGCTGGCGGGCATATTGGGGAACGGCACCAGCGCTTCGGTCAGCAGCACCACCTTACGGGCAAAATGCGCATCCACCATCGCATAGCCCAGCGAGCCGCAGCACGATTTGCCGTGCGTGCCGTTGGCGTTGCCAAATTCATCGCTGCACGGCACGCCGAGAAACGCCACGTCGATATTCAGCTCGCCGTCCTGGAGCAGCTTCACCCGCCCGCCGTGGGAATGAATTTGCACCGGCTCGTCCATCAGCCCGTGGGAGATGGCCTCTGCCAGCCTGCCGCGCATCCCGGAGGTGTAAATCCGGGTGATCACCCCGCTTTCAATGTGTTCGATCAGCGCGTCGTTGCAGGTCATCAGCGAGCTGGAGGCCAGGGTCAGGTTTTTGAAGCCCATCCGCGCCAGCAGCGCCACTACAGTGTTAATCACCCGGTCGCCTTCACGAAACGCGTGGTGGAAGGAGATGGTCATCCCATCCTGCAGACCGCAGCGCTTAACCGCCTCTTCGACAGAGGCGCACAGTTTGCGGTTGTGCCTCGCGTCGCTGTCCGCCAGCCACGGCGTCGCGCTGTGGGCGGTATCAAACGGTTTTAAGTCCCGCAGATGGGGAAAATTGACATGGAGAAGTTCAGTCTGATTCATTATCTCATCCTTACCGACGCACGCCGGAGGCCGCCGCGCGCTCCAGCACCACCTGCGCGTGGTTAATAATCGGTGCATCCACCATTTTGCCGTTGAGCGACACTACGCCCAGGCCGTTACGCTCGCCCTCTTCTGCCGCTTCAATCACCCTTTTGGCGTGATCCACCTCTTCCTGGGTCGGGGCATAGGCGTTATGCAGGAGATCGATCTGGCGCGGGTTGATCAGCGATTTACCGTTAAAGCCCATCTTGCGGATCAGATCGACCTCGCGCAGGAACCCGGCCTCGTCGTTAACGTCTGACCACACCACGTCGAAGGCGTCGATGCCTGCGGCACGCGCGGCGTGCAGCACGGCACAACGGGCGTAGAACAGCTCGGTGCCGTCACCGCGTTCGGTCTGCATGTCCATGACATAGTCAAAAGCGGCCAGCGCGATGCCGATTAAGCGCGGCGAGCTGCGGGCAATCGCCACGGCGTTAATCACGCCAACGGCCGACTCAATCGCCGCCATCACGCGGGTGGAACCCACCTCGCGGCCACACTCTTGCTCAATGCGCACCAGGTGGCCTTCCAGCTCATAGATGTCATCCGGCGTATCGGTTTTCGGCAGACGGATCACGTCCACGCCGGCCCGCACAGCGGCCTCCAGATCCAGCAGGCCAAACGGCGTGCTCAACGGGTTAATGCGCACCACGGTTTCGATATCCTGATACATCGGATGCTGCAGCGCATGAAACACCAGCATGCGTGCGGTGTCTTTCTCGCGCAGGGCAACGGCGTCTTCCAGGTCAAACATGATGGAGTCCGGGCGGTAGATAAACGCAGTGGAGAGCATGGCGGCGTTGGCACCCGGGAGGAACAGCATACTGCGGCGGAGTTTGCTCATTTCAGCGCCCCCCAGTTGATGGCCTGTTCATCGGCGGCACGCATCAGCGCGCTCTGCAGGCGCGCGCGGATCACACAGTCCAGCGCCCCTTTGTCTTCAATAATGATGAGTCCCTGGTGCACGTTCATGGCGCGCAATGTGTCGTTGACCACCTGGCGAATTTGCTCGCCAAACTGCTTAATCACTTCGCTGTGGATGACTACCTCCAGCTCGCCGTGAGCGGGAGCGATTTTCACCATCAGGTCGCTGGACTCCTGCGTTCCGGCCAGCGCCTCCCTTACAATTTTCATGATAAATTCCTGGTAGTTAAGCGACTTCCGCACTCGCCCGATAGTGTGTTTCGAGGTGCGCGAAGGTGGAGTCCGGGACAATCTCCCGGATCCGGGAAAACTGCTGTGTCTTCAGTAAGCGGCGCACTTCGGACGCTGAAATGGCGTTGCCGGTGGCCTTGATGCGCGGCATTTCCACCACCTCGATATGCGAGGCCAGCAGGTCGTGCAGCGTCTGGTTGTACTGGCGGGTGATGTCGCAAAACGGCTCCGAGCCGATGAAGCGGTGCGTGATGCCCAATGCCGGGGCAATGAAATCCCGGAAGATCAGCACATCGATTTCGCTCCACGCCTGCTGCACTTTGCCGGTCTCCTTCAGGAAGTAGGCCGGAAACGTGGCGCGGGAGATGATGTACTGCGAGCCTTCATGCACCACCACGTTCGGCAGATGCGCCACGCCCGCGCGCACCATCTCAAGACGCGCGCTGAACGGGAAAAACGAGGCATCTTCACGCACCACGAACAGATGCAGGGCATCACACTGCATCGCCGCCTGCTCCACCAGATGGCGGTGGCCGAGGGTGAACGGATTGGCGTTCATCACAATGGCGCCAATTTTCTCCCCGCTCTTGCGGTTCGCGCGCAGAGAACGGCAATAACGATCAATCCCCTGCGGGGTGTTCTCCATCAGTACCGCGTTGTTCCCGCTCTCGGCAATCGGCCAGAAACCGCTGCGGGCAAAACGCGCCTTGTTGCACGGACGGGTGCAGAGGAAGAGGTGAAAATGGCCGCGCTCCAGCGCCGCATTTTGCACCTCCGCCAGCAGCCGTGCGCTGAGATTCTCGCCGCGAAGTTGCTCGTTGACCGCCACGCATTTGATGACGTTGGCGGCAAGCCCTGCGCAACCCACCAGCTGCGGGCCGGACCAGGCTTCGACAAACAGCGTGATGTCGTTGTCCAGGCCCAGGCCGCTGTCCGCCAGCAGGTAACGGATCTGGCTTAAGCGTTCCGGGTGCTTCGCCACCAGCGTGTGGCGAAAATCGATGGGTTGACTGTTCATGCCGCCTTTCTCAGTGTGCCGCCGCAAGCCCGACGGCTGGCGCTTCCACGATCACGTTACTCAGATGACCGATATGCTCGATCTCCACCTCAATGCGATCGCCCTCTTTCATAAACAGCGGCGGGTTACGCTTTTTACCCACTCCGCCCGGGGATCCGGTGATGATCACGTCACCCGGGCTTAAACGGGTAAAGGTGCTGATGTACTCGATAAGCTCGGCGACTTTGTGGATCATGCTGCTGGTATTGTCTTCCTGCACCATACGACCGTTCAGCCAGGTGCGGATCGCAAGCTGGTGCGGGTCCGGGATCTCATCCGCCGTCGCCATCCACGGGCCAAACGCGCCGGTTTTGCGCCAGTTTTTACCGGCGGTAAACCAGGTGTGCTGCCAGTCTCGGGCGGAGCCGTCCATGTAGCAGCTGTAGCCCGCCACGTGGCGCAGGGCGTCGTCGCGGCGGATATTCTCCCCGCCTTTACCGATGATCACCGCCAGCTCGCCTTCGTAGTCGAATTCGCTGGAGTGGCGCGGCTTCAGCACCGGCTCGTTGTGGCCGGTCTGGGAATCCGGGAAGCGGACAAACAGCGTTGGAGCCGGGTTATGCTGGTCAAACTCCTTGCGCTTGTCGGCGTAGTTCATGCCCACGCAGAGGATTTTTTCCGGCTGCTCAATCACCGGTAAGAAGGTGATGGCGCTCATCGGCACGTCCACTGCGTCATTCAGGTAACGGGTGGCCTGTGCCAGCCCGTTACCCTGCAGCAGCGCTTTAAGGTCGCTGTAGCGGTCGCCCAGACGGCGGCCTAAATCAATCACGCCGTCGGCCTGCACGATGCCGTAGCTGCGTTTTCCCTGGTATAAAAAGCTTGCGAGTTTCATTGTTCTTTCCTGAAAACTTAAACGAGGAAGTTGCCCAGAATCAGCAGTGAGACAGAGACGTTAATCGCGCCGCCAATTCGGGTAGCAATCTGGGCGAACGGCATCAGGCTCATGCGGTTGCCTGCGGTCAGGATCGCCACGTCGCCGGTTCCGCCCTGGCCGCTCTGACAGCAGGAGACGATGGCGACATCAATCGGGTGCATACCAATCTTTTTGCCGACGAAGAACCCGGTCGCCACCAGCGCGGAGACGGTGCTGATGATCACCAGCAGGTTGGTCAGCGTGAAGGCCGCCACCAGTTCATGCCACGGGGTGATGGCCACGCCAACGGCAAAGAGAATCGGGTAGGTCACGGAGGTCTGGAAGAATTTGTACACCACCTGCGAGCCTTCCAGCAGACGTGGAGAAGCGCCGTTGCAGAGCTTCACCAGCACTGCCATAAACAGCATGCCCACTGGCGCAGGCAGGCCAATCAGCTTGTGGCCGAGCATACCCAGCATGTAGAGCAGCACCGCCAGCAGCGCGCCGGAGGCGATGGTGGTCACGTCCGCTTTACCAGAGAACGCAGGCTGAGAGACGGTGGCATCCGCATTCGCGCGGTTCGGCATCAGCTGGCCTTCACCGGTCAGGTGCGGATAGCGTTTGCCGAGCTGGTTCAGGCACCCGGAGATAATGATTGCCGTCAGACCGCCGAGCATCACCATCGGCAGCACGCGTCCGAGCGCAACGCCCTGGTCCATATGCAGCAGGGTGGCATAGCCGATGGAAAGCGGGATCGCCCCTTCTCCTACGCCGCCCGCCATAATCGGCAGAATGATGAAGAAGAAGATCTGGAACGGCTCAAGACCCAGCGCCAGACCGACGCCCATCCCCACCAGCATGCCGACGATTTCGCCGCACAGCATCGGGAAGAAGATGCGCAGGAAGCCCTGAATCAGCACCGTGCGGTTCATGCTCATGATGCTGCCAACAATGATGCAGCAGATGTAGAGGTAGAGAATGTTGGTGGATTTGTAGAACTTAGTGGTGGACTCGACCACCACGTCCGGCAGCAGGCCGTAGTAGACCAGCGCGGAAGGGATAAAGGTGGCGCAAATCGCCGCCGCGCCGAGCTTGCCGACAACCGGCAGGCGTTTGCCAAACTCACCGCAGGCAAAGCCGAAGAAGGCCAGCGTCGCCACCATCACCACGATATCACTCGGCAATTTTCCGCCCAGGCAATCAATCGCAATCAGCGCACCCGCCAGAACGAACAGCGGCAGAGGAATAATCCCAATTTTCCAGGTATCCATAATATGCCACCAGCGCTCTTTGAGCGAAGGTCGCTGAATTTCAATCGGGTCGTGGGTAACAGAGAAAGAATCGTCAGTTGTGCTCATAATAAGCCCCTTGGTTATTTTGTGCGTTCAGCTTAGAGTCACAAAGGCTTACTTTATGTGAGGGAAGGCATATTAAAAGCGAAGTTTTTATGGCCGCTATGGTTTTAATGGTTTCTTTTATTTACTGTGATTTATACCTTATTTATTCCCGTGGTTTTTATGGTTTCTTTTCCGAATTGAACAAACAAATAACATTTATTGCTGCAGCCTGAAGTCTGCCCTCCTTCCGGACTATGCTTTTACAGCCCCTGCTGTGCAAGGGATCACAAGTTTTCGGCAAAGCAGGCATCCGCAAGAAAAAAGATGATATATTGGCGATCTTTGTCGCTACCTCGCGTGATAGTTATGAAAGTCTCTTTCCAGATTAAGCTGTTTATTTCGCTGGTTGCCTTTTTCTCAGTACTTTTTACCTTACTGGGCGGATATTATTATGTCGATGTTGGTAAACAGCTTTATCAGGAAATGAGCGCGCGCGCCAAAATACAGGCTGAAGAGATAGCACTTATTCCGACATTACGTGATGAAGTTGAACAAAAGAATATCAATGCCATTCATGATTTTATGCAGAAGATTTCTGCGCTCAGTGACGCCAGCTTTATTGTGATTGGTGATAATAAGGGGCTGCACCTTTTTCACTCCGTCTTTGCCGACAGAGTGGGGACCACGCTGGTCGGCGGTGACAATGAAGCCGTTTTACAGGGGAAAAGTATCACCACGATCCGCAAAGGCGGGCTGGGCATTTCGCTGCGCAGTAAAGCTCCCATCTTTAACAATGCCGGACAGGTGGTCGGTATTGTTTCGGTAGGCTATCTTACCAGCTATCTGGATACCATTACCGTCAGTAAGGTAGTCAATATCCTGATTGCCGCCGTGCTGCTGCTGATCGCCCTCTTTGTCTTCTCCTGGTTCTTTACCCGCAGCATTAAGAAGCAAATCTTCTCCCTCGAGCCGCGAGAGATCGGTCTGCTGGTACGCCAGCAGAAGGCGATGATGGAGTCCATCTACGAAGGCGTGATCGCCATTGATAACGAACGACGCATAGAGGTGATCAACCAGGCGGCGCGCAAGCTGCTGGGCCTGAGCCAGCCGGCCCGGGAACTGCGCGGGCAGCTGATAAGCCAGGTGATTGAGCCGGTGCCGTTCTTCGACACGCAAACTATGCTGGCGAAAGATACCCATGACGAGATTTGCCGTTTTAACGACCTCACGGTCATTGCCAGCCGGGTACACATCATGCTTGAGGGGGCGCTGCAGGGCTGGGTGATCACCTTCCGCGATCGCAACGAGATCGACTCGCTGAGCGCCCAGCTCAGCCAGGTCAAACGCTATGTCGATAATCTGCGCATCATGCGCCACGAACAGTTAAACCGGATGACTACCCTCTCCGGCCTGCTGCATATGGGCCGCTATGAGGAGGCCATTGGCTACATTCAGGCGCAATCGGAACATGCCCAGGAGCTGCTGGACTTTATCTCATCGCGCTTCAGTTCCCCGACGCTGTGCGGCCTGCTGCTGGGGAAAGCCGCCCGCGCGCGGGAGAAAGGGGTCGAGCTCAGTTTCGACCCGGCCTGTCGGCTGGACAAACCGTTCCTGCCGCTGGGGGAACAAGAGCTGATTTCGATTATTGGCAACCTGCTGGATAACGCCATCGAAGCGACGCAACGGTCGCCGCTTCCCCACGCGCCGGTGGAGGTGCTGATCAAACTCAGCGAACAGGAGCTGATCGTTGAAGTGGCCGACCAGGGCGTTGGCATTACCCCTGCGATCCGTGACAGGATCTTTGAGCGCGGCATCACCACCAAAACACGCGGCGATCATGGGATTGGCCTGTATCTGATTGAAAGCTATGTCACACAGGCAGGCGGCACAATTGAAGTTGCCGATAACACGCCGCGCGGCGCCATTTTCTCACTGTTTATCCCTGCGACTGGAGCCGCCCGGCAACTGGAAGACACCGACTATGCAACATGAACTTATCGACGTACTGATTGTTGAAGACGAGAGCGAGCTGGCGCAGCTGCACGCCGAGCTGATAGGTAAGCATCCGCGTCTGAGGCTGGTGGGCATTGCCTCGTCGCTGGCTGCGGCCCAGGCTGAGCTTGAAAGTAAACAGCCGCAGCTGGTGCTGCTGGATAACTATCTGCCTGACGGCAAAGGGATCTCGCTTATCACTAACCCTATGCTGGCGCGCGCCAACTGCTCGGTGATTTTTATTACGGCCGCCAGCGATATGGACACCTGCAGCCAGGCGATCCGCAACGGCGCGTTCGACTACATTCTTAAACCGGTCTCCTGGAAGCGGCTCAGCCAGTCGCTGGAGCGGTTTGTGCAGTTTGCCGAACAGCAGCGCGTCTGGAAGATTGTCGACCAGCAGAACGTCGATTCGCTCTATCAGCTACAGGCGAAAAACTACCGCCAGGACAACGGCAGCAAAGGCATTGAGGAAAATACGCTGGCGCGGGTGCAGTCGCTGTTTAACGCCCGGGCAACGCACTGCTTTACCGTGGATGAGGTCGTGAGCGAGACGGGGCTGAGTAAAACCACCACCCGACGCTATCTGGAGCACTGCGTGGAGGCAGGTTTTCTGACGGTGGAGATGCTGTACGGCAAGATTGGGCATCCGAGGAGGATGTACAAGCGTAGTGCGGCTTAATACCCCTCACCCCGGCCCTCTCCCCAAAGGGGCGAGGGTGAAAAGACGGCTCCGCGCAATTCCCTCTCCCCTTTGGGGAGAGGGTTAGGGTGAGGGGGACTACTTCAATACATACCCATACAGCCGCTTAATCCCGTCGGCATCCTTCTCGCTGTAGACCCCCTGCAGCTCCGGCGAGAAGCCCGGCAGCAGGTTGATGCCCTCCTCCAGCGCCAGGAAGTAACGCTGCACCGCCCCGCCCCAGACTTCACCCGGCACCACGCACAGCACGCCCGGCGGATAAGGGAGCGCCCCTTCAGCAGCGATCCGCCCTTCAGCATCCCGAATACGCACCAGCTCCACGTTCCCGCGAATATACGCCTGATTGGCGTCCTGCGGATTCATCACCACCTCTGGCAGGCTCTCCTTGCGGAACATCGCCTTCTGCAGATCTTTCACGTCAAAGCTGACGTAGAGATCGTGCATCTCCTGACATAACTGGCGGAGCGTATAGTCCCGGTAGCGCACCGGGTATTTCTGGAAGATAGTCGGCAGCACGTCCGCCAGCGGCGTATCGTCTTCAATATGCTGTTCAAACTGCCCCAGCATCGCCACCAGCTGCGCCAGCTTCTCGCTGCTTTCAGCAGGCGTCAGCAGGAACAGGATCGAGTTAAGGTCGCACTTCTCCGGCACAATGCCGTTTTCGCGCAGATAGTGCGCCAGAATCGTCGCCGGAATACCGAAATCCGTATATTCCCCCGTTTCGGCATCAATGCCCGGCGTGGTCAGCAGCAGCTTGCACGGGTCGACAAAGTACTGCTCGCGAGCATAGCCCTCAAACCCGTGCCATTTAGCTCCGGGCTCAAAGCTGAAGAAGCGAAGCTCGCTGGCGATGGCGTGGGTGGGATGATCCTGCCACGGCCGCCCTGCCACCACCGGTGGGATAAACGGTTTGATCATATGGCAATTGGCAATGATCGCCTTACGCGCCTCAATGCCCAGCTCAACGCACTCCGCCCACAGCCTGCGCCCGCTTTCCCCTTCGTGGATTTTCGCGTTCACATCCAGCGCCGCGAACAGAGGATAGAACGGGCTGGTGGAAGCATGCAGCATAAACGCATTGTTAAGACGCTTGTGCGGGCAGAAACGCGCCTGACCGCGGATGTGGTTATCTTTTTTATGGATCTGCGACGTTTGCGAGAACCCGGCCTGCTGTTTATGCACCGACTGGGTCACAAAGATGCCGGGATCGTTCTCGTTCAGTTCCAGCAACAGCGGGGACGTCTCCGCCATCATCGGAATAAACTGCTCGTAGCCCACCCAGGCGGAGTCAAAGAGAATGTAATCGCACAGATGACCGATCTTGTCGATCACCTGACGGGCGTTGTAGATCGTCCCGTCGTAGGTGCCAAGCTGAATGATCGCCAGTCGGAACGGCCGCGCCTCGTCGGCCTTTTCCGGCGCAGTCTCGCGGATCAGCTCCCGGAGATACGCCTCGTCAAAGCAGTGCTCGTCAATTCCGCCAATAAAGCCAAACGGGTTACGCGCGGCCTCAAGATACACCGGCGTGGCGCCCGCCTGGATCAGCGCCCCGTGGTGGTTGGATTTATGGTTGTTACGGTCAAACAGCACCAGATCGCCACGGGTGAGCAGTGCGTTAGTCACCACCTTGTTGGCCGCCGACGTACCGTTCAGCACAAAGTAGGTTTTATCCGCGTTGAACACCTTTGCCGCAAACTTTTGCGCATGCTTGGCGGACCCTTCGTGGATCAGCAGATCTCCCAGCTTCACGTCGGCATTGCACATGTCGGCGCGGAAGACGTTCTCACCGAAGAAATCATAGAACTGCCGCCCGGCCGGGTGTTTTTTGAAAAAGGCGCCGTGCTGGTGACCCGGACAAGCAAAAGTGCTGTTGCCCATCTCCACATACTGGCTCAGGGTGTCGAAAAACGGCGGCAATAGCGTCTCTTCGTAACGGCTGGCTGCGGTCTCCAGCTCCAGAAACTCCTGAGCTTTACCCGAGATGACCGCGCTGACGCCGTCGGGCACTTCCATGGGCTCCTGCGAGAAAATGAACACCGGCAGCTGAAATCCCGTGCGTTTCAGTAGCGCAAGAATGCCGCTGCGACTGTCTGTCGTCGTCAGGACGACGGCGGCCACATCGGTGAAATCCGTGTTATCCAGCGTCACCTTTTCGCGGTGCGTAGACACAGTAGAGAGCAGCTCGCGGCTGACGGCGATTTTCATGGTTTTCATAAGCGCAGTTACCCTCACCGAACGGTGAGACAGGAGGAGAAAATTCGCGCAATAATGTCACCTTTTATTTTTAGCTGCAACAAGCAATCCTTATGCATTTAATCACCCAATGCTTACGGCCGGAAAGCAGAAGCATGTCATAATCATGCAATACCAATGAGTAAGTAACAGGAGTTAAGCGTGGTTATCGGGCCATTTATCAACGCCGGCGCCGTATTGCTGGGCGGCGTACTCGGCGCAGTGCTGAGCCAGCGGTTACCGGAGCGTATTCGCACCTCAATGCCCTCCATATTCGGCCTGGCGTCGCTAGGGATCGGTATTCTTTTAGTCATCAAATGCGCCAATCTGCCCGTGATGGTGCTGGCCACCCTGCTCGGCGCGCTCATTGGTGAGTTCTGTTATCTGGAAAAAGGTATTAACAGTGCAGTCAGTAAAGCCAAAAACCTGATTGCCCGGCCGGACAAAGCGAAGCACGGCACGCATGAGTCCTTTATTCAGAACTATGTCGCCATCATTATTCTGTTTTGCGCCAGCGGTACGGGGATTTTCGGTTCGATGCAGGAAGGGATGACCGGTGACCCGAGCATCTTAATTGCGAAGGCGTTTCTCGATTTCTTCACCGCCACCATTTTCGCCACCACCCTTGGCATCGCAGTGGCGGCGATTTGCGTCCCAATGCTGCTGATTCAGCTGGCGCTCGCCACCTGCGCCACCTTGATTCTCCCGCTGACCACGCCAGCGATGATGGCGGACTTCACCGCCGTCGGTGGCCTGCTGCTGCTGGCGACAGGCTTGCGTATTTGCGGGATCAAGATGTTTGCCGTGGTCAACATGCTACCCGCACTGCTGCTCGCCATGCCGCTCTCTGCGCTCTGGATGCACTTTTTCGCCTAAAGATGCGGCGAAATGGCGAGAGATTGCGCAGTCTGTAACGAAAACAACATTTTTCGTTGACGACAGAGGGCAGATCGGGTTTAATGCGCCCCGTTGCCCGGATAGCTCAGTCGGTAGAGCAGGGGATTGAAAATCCCCGTGTCCTTGGTTCGATTCCGAGTCCGGGCACCACTTATTTTGAACCCTCGCTTAGGCGGGGGTTTTTGCTTTCTGAGTCAGCAATTTTTGTTTTATCAGTAGCTAACGCCCTTATCTTCCCTCCGGCCCCGCTTCCCTGTGGTGCAACATGGGCATTATGATAAAGCCTACCAAAGACCGAAACGGTACCTACTACATCCGAAAAGTGTTTCCTCAGGCGCTACGTTTAGGGTCACACTCGGAGACAATCTGTTGTCCGTCAGCGACCCGTCCCAGAATTAGTCAGCATTTTACGATAACGCCAGGATTTATAGCCAAGTTTTGCTGGCGTTATATACCAAATAAAAGGGAGTAAAATCAATAACGTGAGCGCAAGGGCAAGACTTGTATCACTGGAGGCAAGTAAAAGAGTTAAAGCCAGTATGATGAACGCAATAATCGTTATCCACTTCATTGCTTTAAAACGATTGGACAGATCATGAGTTACGCTATCCAACGAACCACCGTAATTCTCAATATTGTTTTTTAGCTTTTGAAGATCTCGTTTACTAAAACCTGATTTTAAAAGTGCTTCTTCGCTGGTCATTCCGTTACCCGCCCTATAGCCCACTGAAATATTTGATGAAATTTATATTTATATCAACTAGTTGAAGATATCTATACCCTCGAAAACTGACATTATTGTCCACTTCAGAGCTTCACTGCTGCTGTTATCAATTCCCATATCCACGACACCCCGACCACTGCGTCAGCAGCGCATGCAGTTTAGACGGTTCGAGAGGCTTGCGAAGCACCAGGTATCCCTCCTGCTCCGCTTCCAGCAGAACCGGTGAATTAAATTCGCCGCTGACTATCGCGCCGCTCATATCAGGGAGACGTTCAAAAAGCGCTTTCAGGATATCGAAGCCGCTTTCGCCGGATCGCAGGCGCTGGTCGCACAGCACGGCAAACGGCGTGAAGCCGTCGTCGATAATGGCGAACGCTTCTTCAGCAGAGGCCGCACAGCGCACGTTGATTCCCCAGATGCTCATCAGGCTCTCCCAGGCAGACGTTACCAGCGGATCGTCATCGACGACCAGGCAAGAACCGTGCAGCGGCGCATAGCGTACCGGCGTGGCAGTGTTGTCACAGGTGGGCGAAATATCCGGCGCGATGTCTTCGCCAGTATATTGGGTGAAGCGCATCCAGAAGCGTGAGCCTTTACCTTCAATGGATTGCATCCCGTACTTCACCTTCATCAGCTTGGCACAACGGGCCACTACGGCCAGTCCCAGCCCGTGTCCGGCGCTGTCGATCTTCCATGCCAGCTCGGGACGGTAGTAAGGCGAGAAGATTTTGCCCTTCTCGTCATCGGCGATACCGACCCCCGTATCCCACACCTCCACCATACACTCCTCGCCGCGTGGTCGGATGGCGACCAGCACGCCGCCCTGGAGCGTGTAGCGGAGGGCGTTTTGAATCAGGTTAATCAGAGATTGTCGCACCAGCAGCGGATCGCCCAACACGTAGATGCGGCGTTTGGGCCGCCGGGTACATAGCCTAAGTGCGCGGCTGTTGGCCTCTTCGCGAAACAGCGTGATGACCGAGTCGAGCAGAGCACCGATATCCACTTTGCCAGGAGCAGAAAGTACATTCCCGGATTCTATTTTGCTGAGATCGAGCAGAGAATTGAGCATCAAATGTACCGAGCGAACGCTCTGCTGCAGGTCAAGAAGCTGTGGCATCAGGCTAACGTCCCGGTTTCGGTGGAGAATGGCCTCAATCAAAAAGCCCATCGCGTGCACGGGCTGGCGCAGATCGTGGCTGGCGGTGGTCAGAAATTGATTTTTATCCAGCAGCGCCTGCTCCGCGTCCTCTTTGGCCTGACGAAACTGTTCCGCCAGCCGTGAGCTTTTTTCCTCAAGCAACGCTTGCTGAATAAAGAACGCATGTGACGTTAACGCATGGCGGTAAATTGCGAAGCCGTAAAGCAGATTCAACATAAGCACGATAAACATTAGCTCATCCAGCCGCCAGATAATACCGAGGTTCAGCATCCCCCAGGAGGCGAAGAAAAACCGCGTAAAGGTGCTGATGACAGGCGTCAGATGCGTCGCATTGGCGGCGACGATGGCGGCGATGCTGATATTAAGCAGCAGGAAAAAGTCAAAGTTCTGCGTCTGCGGGGTAATTAAATAGAGTGATGAGATTCCCAGCCCGTGAATAAAGGCGATATTATTAATACGCGGAAGCCAGCGTCTCAGGACGTCTTTTTCAACGTCTTCCTTCGCTTCGCGCTGATAACGTCGGTGCAATATTCGTATCGCCACAGCGCATAGCAGATAAATGATTATCCAGGTAATCGTTGGGCCAAGGTCGTCCCCAAGCATATAAATCCAGATGGCGAAAGGAATACCGACAAAGGGCACCGCGCTAAAGCTGAACACCAACCGTAAAAAGGTGTTGTTTAGCAAACGGATCTGCGCTGGAGCGGAGATCCCATCGTTCTGTAAACTCTGAAAAAACCTCATTCCGACGGTTCCTGCTTGCCATGCAGAAGTGTAATGGCCTCGACCCGGCTATTAACGCCTATCTTTTTCAAAATATTACTGATGTGTTCTTTTACCGTGGGCTCGGAAATTGAAAGCTGCGCGGCGATTCTTTTATTTGGCAGGCCGCGCATAATCATATTTAACACGTCAATTTGTCGCGGCGTTAAGTTAAATTTACTTAACTTCTCATTATTCGACTTGATGGAAAGTTCGTTTCCCTCAGGAAACCAGGTCAGATTATCGGTGAGTGCGAAAACAGCCCGTGAGAACATTTCAGGCGGCTCGCTTTTTAATACAAAACCGTGCCCCCCGGCGGTATGAACTTTACGCCAGATATCATTATTGTCATCCCCACTGACCACCAGGAGTCGTACCTGTGGGTAAAGTTGTTTTATTTCCTTGAGTAAACTCAAGGCCGTTCCGGACGAGAGCCAAAAATCGATTACCAGCAAGCGTGGTGGGCCATTGTCCCTAATTTGTCGGTAGCAATCATCCTCATTCGTCACCACATACGCCTGCTTAAACTGGCAGTGTGTAATCAGAAAATTGGCGATGCCGCTTGCTACCAATGGATGGTCATCAACGACCAACGCATAATTCTGTCCCAAAGGGTCCTCCTTTTACCTTCGCATATCTAAGAGTACGGATGAATTATTTTCTACCCACCCTACTTTAGGAGGGTTTTTTCGATTAGGAAAGGGAAATATATTATTTGCTGATTTGGGTAACTGTAAACATAAATACAATCAGTGAAATTAACTGATTGGATATAAAGGGTAATTTATGAGAAAACCACTAATCTTTTTAACCGTTACGTTGATGCTAGCCGGTTGTTCCACGCTAAAAACCGATCAGGCTATTCCACTCCTGCAGGCGGAGACCGCTAAAATGCTGGGGCTGGGCTCATCGGATGAAATAACCGTGACTAACGTTAATGGCGCCCAGCCAGACGCACTGGGAGGACAAAAACTCTCTTATCGCGCGACGACAGAAAAAGGGCGTATTTTCGATTGTTCATCAATGATGATGCCAGGGATTTTAGGATCCGCACCGACGCTGAGCGCGCCAACCTGTACACCTGTTGTCACCCATAAATAATTAACACCATATTAAAAGGCGTACTGAAATAACGCCTTTTACGTCATCTGACATATCTGAGTTTTCATATAAAAACGATTTTCCCGACATCACGCTAATGAGTACGGAGATAGCCCGTGAATAACTCTACATCGCATTCTTTAGCGGTTAAGACACCGCTTTCCAGACTTTACCTCGCTCTATTTTCCGCGCCGCTGTTACTGCTTTCACCTGCCGATTTCGCGCGTGCAGCGGATGCAATTTTTGATGGCGACTCGCGTATTACCGAAACGCTGGGTTACACCGGAGATGTTTACGTAGGACGTAATCAACGCGGAAACCTGCTGATCGATAATGGCAAAATCACCGCCTATAACATCAATATCGGTCGGCTGTTCGACGGCCAAATTTATGAAAGCGTGGTCACGGTCCGTGGGCCAAACGCGGAGCTTAACGCGGTGAACGATCAATACGTCCTGCACGGCGACCTGAATCTTGGCCTCGGCACCCTTCGAGTCGAAGAGGGCGCGCTGGCAAGCGCTAAGGAGATCGTTGTCGGCACCACGCGTGGCTATGACAGTCACCTTATCGCCACGGGTGCTGGCTCTCGCGTGACCAGTAATTTTCTTAGCGTAGGCACCGATCTGGGCGCACGCTCCACGCTGGCGATTGAAGACGGCGCGGCGCTCAATACCGCCTACGATGCGCGCATCGGCAATGGTACCGGGCCGGATGAAACCGACACGCTGAGCCCAAAAGCCACCGTCACGGGGAGCGGCTCACAGTGGAATGTTGGCCGTACGTTGACGCTTAATGGCGACCTGGACGTACTGAACGGCGGAGCGGTTAACGTTGGCAGCGTGCAGGTAGCGGGCGTCTCCGGGGCAGGGAAAACCGCTGAGCTGGTTATTGCGGGCAAAGACTCGCGTTTTACCAGCGAGAGCAGCGTTAGCGTGGGCGATTATGGCAACGGCGTGCTGTCGGTTATTGACGACGGTTCATTTTCCGCTGGCAGCAATGCGCTGATCGTGGGGACATCGGGTTCCGGTTCGAACCGGGGTGCGCTAATTATCGGCAGCCGCGGCAACATGGACACCGGCACGGGTATAACTGAACCAACGCTTGGTAAGGCGGGCGGTGCGGGTGCCCTCGATGCGAAGACGGCGATCAGCCTGCGTGGCGGGCTGTTCGGCAGCTATGTCTACTTCAACCATACCAACGAAAATTACGTCTTCAGCAACACGATGAGCGGCGAAGGTGAGGTGATCAATACCTCCGGACAGACAACGCTGAACGGCGATCTTTCAGCCCTTCAGGCGAACGTGACCGCGCGCAGAGGCAAAGTCATTATTGCCAGCAACATCAACACCCAGGCAGAAGACGATATCTTTGACATTCAGACCCTTAGCGCCGAGAACGGCGGCACGCTGATCCTCAACGCGACGGCGGGTTCAGACGTCAGCAATGGACTGGGTTACAGCAGCGCCGCGTCAATCAAGGCCGGCGGCACCCTGGGCGGCAACGGCACGCTGGGCCAGACCGAGATCCTGTCCGGTGGGCATATCTCACCAGGGGATGGCGATATCGGCACGCTGACGCTGAAACGCTATCTGAATTTTGTGGGCGAGTCCTTCTATGACGTCGATATCGCAGGAGATGGCCGCAGCGACCAGCTGCTGGTATCGGGCAAAACGACTATCAGCGATCTGGCTAAAGTACAGGTCACCGCGCTGGACCCGCAAACCAGTTACAAAACGGGCCAAAGCTATCGCATATTAACCTCGGACGGGGGAATTGACGGTCAGTTCGCCGGAGCGATTTCCAAATCTGCCTTCCTGGACGTGGCGCTCAGGCAGGGCACCAACGCCGTCGATCTGACCATCGCCCAGAAAGAGACTGGAGGCGAGAATCCTGGAGGCGAAAACCCGGGTGGTGAGAACCCGGGAGGAGAAAACCCAGGAGGTGAGAATCCAGGAGGTGAGAATCCAGGAGGTGAGAATCCAGGAGGAGAAAACCCAGGAGGCGAAAACCCGGGCGGTGAGAATCCTGGCGGTGAAAACCCCGGCAGCGGCAAGCCGGGGATTTTCCAGACCGTGGCCAAAAGCAGCAACCAGTGGAACACTGCCGGCGCGCTCTCCACGCTGACGCAAAGCGGCCCGTCGCTGGCATTGTATAACTCGCTACTGGTGCTGAGCGCGCCGGAAGCACGCGAGGCGTTCAACCAGCTATCCGGTGAAGTCTATCCGTCAATGCAGTCCAACCTGATTGCCGGCAGCACGCAGGTGTTTAATGTGTTAAACCAGCGGATGCAGCGCGCGTTTGATAACGACACCCTGCCGATACCACCGTTAGCAATGTCGCTGGTGCAGCAGCCGGAGCCGCAAAACAATGGCGTCTGGGGCCAGACCTTCAGCTCCTGGAGCCGAAACAGCGGCGACGGTAACGTGGGCAAGCTGGACGGCAACACCACCGGCTTCCTGCTGGGGGCAGATCGCAAGCTGGCGGACCATAACGTGCGTGTCGGTGGCTACTTCGGCTATAGCCGGGGGGATTACGACGTCGACAGCCGTCGTTCCTCAACGGATACCGATAACTACCACCTTGGCCTGTATGCGGCTGGCCAACAGGATGCGTTCTCCCTTCGTGGCGCGCTGGGTTACACCTGGCACAAGATTGAAGGCGAGCGCAATGTGGATTTCAGCGGCTTCTCGGATCGGCTGAAGTCGGATTACGACGCCAACTCGCTGCTGGCGTTCACCGAAGCGGGCTACCGTTTCGGCCAGCCAGAGATGAATGTCGAGCCCTTTATTAATCTTTCCTGGATCCGACTGCATACCGACAGCTTCAGGGAAGACGGCGGTGCCGCCGCGCTGAGCGTACGTAATGAAACGATGAACACCTTCTATTCCACCCTCGGGGTGCGCGGCGTGACCGAGTTGCCGAAGAACATTAACCTCTATGGTTCACTGGGCTGGCAGCACGCCTATGGCGATAAGAATACGTCTTCGCGCATGGCGTTTGCGGGCAGCGACGCGTTCATTACTCAGGGACAAGCCGTGGATGAGGACGTGATGGTGGGTGATATCGGTGTGAGTGTACAGCTGTCGCGGGCTGCGACGCTGGATGTGGGGTATCAGGGACAATACGGTGCGGATACCCGCGTCAACTCGGTTAACGCGAATCTGCGCTGGTCGTTCTGAATGATTTCCCTTTAAAGAACCCGCCCTTGTGGCGGGTTCTTTGTTTCGGTTTCTGTCAAAGCCAGGGATCGTTCCCACCTGCGTCCAGCAGTTTGTTTTTAAAGATAAACAAACACGCCTCATTAAAGTTCTCAGCCCCCAGCCGTTCCGAGAGCGCCGTGCGTTTGCGGTAGAGGCTTTTAACCGACATCCCCAGCTCGCTTGCCACCTCCTCCATCGACATGCCTGCCCGCAGCAACCGCAACATGATCGCTTCGTGCATGCTTAGCCGCAGGTTAAGCAGCCACTTCGTGGTCAGACGCCTGCCCTTCATATTCAGCACCAGATTAAACAGTGAGGCCATATCCGCCGCGGTGTGCGACATGTTGGTAAACAATTTCATACTGAGCAGATTCTCCTCACGATGGCGCATATCGAGCATAACGCAGCAGATCGTTTTTTTCGTTCTGGCCGGATGGCGTATCAGGTAATCATATAAACGGAGCGGAGAACGACTATCAATCAATACAGAATATTCATCTGCACCGTTATCAAATATGTTTCTGTCAACCGAGTCGAGCAGGATAATATCCGGGAAAAATAGCCTCATCCCCCTGACAAGGTAGCGATCCTGAGTCACTAACACTATTGAAGTTGCCACTAACCATCCCTTTTAGATTAAAGCAAGAACGATCCTGCGGAAAGAAAACCGCCTTCGTTTTATAGCGCTGTCATATTAACGATAAATGTATTCTGGCTTTGGACATCCCTCAATTCAGACATTGATGAGTGAGACTTCCTGTAGACTCTCATTCAATGGCTGCCATTAATTATAAATAAAAAACAATCGCAGAAAAGTCACTTCTCTGAACATTAAGAATTTTTGTCATGAAACTTCCCAAACATGCACCAGAAACTACTTTAATTGACGCAGATAATCGGCATTAAAAATATAAACATTCTTGTCACAATAAAAATAAATTAAATATATTTCAAATAGTTAGAATTAACCAACCCCTTCGAAATAATCGTTAAAACCGGCTCATCCCAGAATTATCTCAAAACAGCATAGCCGCTTTTCAGCATATTTATCCGGCAAGATATCAGGTGTACATTATCTTCCATCCCACCGACTGAGATAAGGATCCATAATTACCTTTAAGTAAGTACCCCGTAACATCACTGCATTCAGATTTAATGTTCTCATTTATGGCCTTTAACGCTGAGTTTAAAGGCGGCCGTGTTATGCAATGGATTCATGATAAACAAATGGCAAATAGATATGGAAAGTTCACTTCGCTTCAATACGTTATTCTTTAATCGCATCCCAACATTATTGTTCCTGTTATTACTCTTTCCTGTTCTGGTTCAGGCTACGGGATCCGTTTATGAGCAAGAGATTCAGCAGGCGCGTAACGGTAATTACACACCGTTTCTCGATTATGTTCAGCGTTATCAGCAACAGCATGCCCTGACGCCTGAGAACGTTGCGGACTGGCTACAGGTAGCAGGATGGGCAGGGCGCGATGACGAGGTGATTCAGGTCTGGCGGCGTTATGGTATTTATATGCCGCTTCCCGCCCGGGGCGTTGCGGCCGTCGCGCAGTCCAGGCGAAATCAGAAAGCGTGGCAGCCCGCGTTATCGCTCTGGAATGAAGCGCGTAGCCTTGCTCCAGAGAATGACGATTACCGTATCGGCTACATCAAAACCCTTGCCGATGCCCGCATGGATACCCTTGCGCTGCAGGAAGCCCGGCAGCTGGTGGCTGAAAATCCCTCGCAGGCCCATCTTCAGACGCTCGCGTATGTCTGGTTAATGCAGGGAAAAAACGGCGATCGGCTTTTAGCGGACACGCGCGCGTTGAATATCGCGCCAGAGAATAACGCGCTGCAGAGAGACTTCATCGACGCGCTTACGGATAACCGGGTGAATACCCCCGCGCTTCAACGTTCACAACGGGTGGCGCTGACTCCGGCGCAGCGTCGCCGTCTTGAGCTGAATGCCGCTGCCGAAACCGTTCGCCTTGCTGATGTCCCCGCAAAGACAGAAAAAGAGCGCCTGCTTCTTGCGCAAAGCGCACTGAATCGTTACGACACCCTGTTTGCTCGCTGGCAAAACGATCCGCAGGCGGCGGACGACATTATCCTTGCCCGTATCGACAGACTTGGTGCGCTGTATGCGCATGGCGATTATCCGCAGGTCATCCGCGAGTATCAGGCGCTGACGGCCGCACGGCATCCGGTCCCGGGCTGGGCAATCGGCTGGGTTATCTCCGCGTATCTGCAGGAGAAAAACGCCGCTGCCGCCTTCTCACTTCTGCAACGCTATCCACAATATGCGTCCGATCCGCAGGACGAGGAGCATGCGCTGTTCTATGCCTGGCTGGATACCGGTCAGTATCAGGCCGCCCGTCAGTATGCTGAGCGCCAGACCCGCAACATCCCCTGGAGTCGTTACGATTTTGGTTCCCCTACCCCTCAGCCGAACGATCGATGGCTTAGCGGACAGTCGCTGCGCTTTAACTATTTACTGGCGACCCACGCCGAGCCGGAAGCCGAAAAGCTGGCTCAGCGTATGGCCGCAACGGCGCCCGGCAACCAGGGATTACAGATTGACTATGCCTCCCTGCTTCAGGCCCGGGGTCTGCCGCGCGCGGCCGAGCGAAAGCTGAAAATGGCAGAGGCGCTGGAACCGTCGAATCTGGAGCTGGAACTGCAGCAGGCCTACGTCGCGATGGATCTGCAGGAGTGGCGACAGATGGACGTACTGGCCGACGACGTGCTTGCCCGCGCACCCGTCGATCGCAGCGCCCGGCGTCTGGACAGGCTCAGAGCGGTCCACCACCTGTCCGAGCTGCGTCTCAACGCGGGAAAAGGTTTGCACTCCGATAATCCCGTTAGCGGTACCCACGACATGAACTGGGACGCCACGCTCTATGGTCCGCCAATGGCAGATAACTGGCGGCTGTTTGCGGGCACCCGCTACGCAGAGGGTAATTTCGATGAAGGCAAAGGTTCCAGCCGTCATTTGTCGGGCGGTGTCGAATGGCGGTCTCGTGACCTCCAGCTCGAAGCCGAACTCTCCGGGAACCACTATCACGGGGCCAACAAGCCCGGGGCTCGGCTCTCAACCACCTACAACCTCACGGATAACTGGCAGGTCAGCGGCAGCCTCGAACGCCTGTCCCGCACCACGCCTCTGCGGGCGTTACGCAATGGGATCAGTGCTAACCGGGGTGAAGGCGGCGTGCGCTGGTATCAAAACGAGCGGCGTGAGTACCAGTTCAGCGCCGCCGTCAGTCACTTTTCAGACCATAACCGCCGACAGGAATACACCCTCACGGGGAAAGAGCGTCTCTGGCAGGCGCCGTCCCTGACGCTGGATCTCGAACCGGAGATCGCCGCCAGTAAAAACAGCCAGCGGAACACGCTCTATTACAACCCGGCGCGGGACCTGTCCGTGACGGCTGCCCTGTCCGTCGATCATGAGATGTATCGCCATTACGACACCCTCTGGAGCCAGCAGATCGTGGCGGGAGGCGGCAGGTACTGGCAGAAAAATCAGTCCGCCGGGGCCATCACCCTGATGGGTTACGGACAACGCATCCAGTGGAACAACGTCATTGATACCGGCGTGATGCTGAACTGGGATAAACGCCCTTACGACGGCAAGCGCGAAAGCAATCTCTCCGTCACGTTTGATGCGACTTTACGCTTTTAAGGATGAATATGCTGAATACACGTCTTTCCGTGAGCCTGCTCCTCTTCGGCTGGCTCTGCCTGAGCGCGAGCGCCTGTGCACAGGCTTTCTCATTTATTGCCCCCAAAGCGCGACCGCAGCTGGAGGCGAGCAAACCCTGGCCGACGAACCAGTTTCTGGTCCTGGCCTACCACGACGTAGAAGATGATGCCGCCGATCAGCGCTACCTCTCCGTTCGCACCAGCGCGCTGAACGAGCAGATTAGCTGGCTTGTGCACAACGGCTATCACGCCATCAGCGTGCAGGACATTCTGGATGCCCATGACGGGAAAAAAACGCTGCCGCCGAAAGCCGTATTACTCAGTTTTGACGACGGCTACAGCAGCTTTTACACCCGCGTCTGGCCGCTGCTTCAGGCGTGGAACGTTCCTGCGCTGTGGGCGCCGGTGGGCAGCTGGGTGGATACGCCGGAAAATCAAAAAGTTAACTTCGGCGGCCTGATGACGCCCCGCGATCGCTTCGCGACGTGGGACATGGTGCGCGAGCTCAGCCACTCCCCGCTGATTGAGATCGGCTCGCATACCTGGGCCTCGCACTACGGCATTCCGGCCAACCCGCAGGGCAGCCGCGAACCGGCGATCGCCAATCGCTTTTATGATAACGCAACGGGCCGCTATGAAACGGACCTTGAGTTCAGCCAGCGGATCGGCGATGACGTGCGCAAAGTCACCGAAAAAATCACCCAGGTGACCGGCAAAGCTCCGCGTGCCTGGGTCTGGCCCTATGGCGCCGCCAACGGCACGTCGCTCGGGATTGCCAAAAAACAGGGCTATCAGCTGGCCTTTACCCTTGAGGACGGGCTGGGTGACGTGCGCAATCTCGGCAGCATTCCCCGTCTGCTGATCGCCGGGAATCCCTCGCTCAAAGCCTTTGCCAGCACGGTTAGCCAGGTTCAGGAGCCTGAACCGGTGCGCGTCATGCATGTCGATCTCGACTACGTTTACGATCCCAACCCGGCTCAGCAGACCCAAAATATCAACCGGCTGATCCAGCGGGTTTACGACATGAAAATCAGCCATGTTTTCCTGCAGGCGTTTGCCGATCCGCAGGGCGATGGCAGGATCAAGGCGCTCTATTTCCCCAACCGACGGCTCCCGGTCCGGGCCGATCTGTTTAATTTTGTCTCCTGGCAGCTGCAAACCCGCGCGGGGGTAAAAGTCTTCGCATGGATGCCGGTACTCTCGTTCGATCTCTCCCCTTCCCTGCCGCGCGTCCAGCGCCGGGATCGGCAAACCGGCCGGTTAAGCGACGCCACCGAGCCTTATATCCGGCTCTCCCCGTGGGATCCGCAGGTGCGTCAGCAGGTGACGGACATCTATGAGGATCTGGCCCGCTATGCCAGCTTCAATGGGATCCTGTTTCATGACGATGCGGTACTGACGGACGTGGACGACGCCGGGCAGGACACGACTCGCCAGAAGAGCCAACTGCTTATCGGGTTTACCCACGCCCTTGGCCTGGCGGTGAAGCACATCCGCGGTCCGCAGATACAAACCGCCCGTAATCTGTTTGCCTTACCCATCCTGCAGCCCGAAAGCGAGGCGTGGTTTGCGCAGAATCTCGATGACTTTCTGGCGGAGTATGACTGGACGGTGCCGATGGCCATGCCGTTGATGGAGTCCGTCCCGGTAGACGAAAGCGATGCCTGGCTGACGCGTCTGGTTAAGGCCGTCGCCGAACGCCCCGGCGCGCGCAATAAAACCATTTTTGAGCTGCAGGCCAGGGACTGGGGGCAGAAACCGCCCCGTGCCGTTTCCGATAGCCAGCTTGTGGCGTGGATGCAGGTGCTCCAGCTGAACGGCATTAAAAACTACGGCTACTACCCCGACGACTTTCTCAATAACCAACCTGATATTTCCCGTATCAGGCCTGAATTTTCATCGTACTGGTACCCTGACAATGACTGATCGCCTTATCGCCTTCTCTATTTTATGTCTGGTATTCGGGTTGCCGTTAGGCGTGGCCGCCCTCTTTACCGGCGAACTGATTCTGGATTTTGTCTTCTTCTGGCCGCTGTTTATGTCAGTGCTCTGGATAACCGGCGGACTCTATTTCTGGTTTCAGCTTGAACGACACTGGTCATGGGATCACGACACACCGGCCCCCACGCTCGCCGGCGAGCCGCTGATTTCCATTCTGATCCCCTGTTTCAATGAGGAAAGGAACGCCAGAGAGACCATCAGCGCCGCACTGGCTCAGCGGTATGAGAATATAGAAGTGATCGCCATTAACGACGGCTCGTCTGACAACACTGCGCAGGTGCTGCAGGAGCTGGCGCTGGAACAGCCGCGCCTGCGGGTGATTAACCTCGCGGAAAACCAGGGCAAAGCGCTGGCGCTCAAAGCCGGGGCAGCGGCGGCCCGGGGCGATCTGCTGGTCTGTATTGACGGCGACGCGCTGCTCGATCGCGATACCGCGGCTTATCTGGTGGCGCCGCTGATCCAGTACCCCCATGTCGGGGCGGTGACCGGCAACCCGCGTATTCGCACGCGCTCCACGCTGATTGGCCGCATACAGGTGGGCGAGTTCTCCTCCATCATTGGGCTCATCAAGCGGACGCAGCGGATTTACGGTCGGGTCTTTACCGTCTCCGGCGTCATCGCCGCCTTTCGCCGGCAGGCGCTGGCGGATGTCGGGTACTGGAGCCCGGACATGATCACCGAGGACATCGACATCAGCTGGAAGCTTCAGCTTCGCCACTGGGATATTTTTTTCGAGCCGCGCGCGCTGTGCTGGATCCTGATGCCGGAGACGCTAAAAGGCCTGTGGAAACAGCGTCTGCGCTGGGCCCAGGGCGGTGCTGAGGTGTTTCTGGTTAACCTGCGTAAGATCGTGCGCTGGGAGCACCACCGCATGTGGCCGCTGTTTATGGAGTACGCGCTGTCAACGCTGTGGGCCTTCGCCTACGCGATGACGGTGCTGCTGTTCGTCTTCAGCCATGTCGCCCCGCTTCCCGCGAACCTGACCGTCGAGAGCCTCTTTCCCCCGGCGTTTACCGGGCTGCTGCTGGGGGTCATGTGTCTGCTGCAATTCCTGGTCAGCCTGTACATCGAGCGGCGCTATGAGCGAAACGTGGCCAGCGCGCTTTTCTGGGTGATTTGGTTCCCGATGGTGTACTGGATGATTGGCCTGTTCACTACCCTCGTCGCCTTTCCAAAAGTGATGCTTAAACGCCAGCGTGCCCGCGCGCGCTGGATCAGTCCGGACCGGGGAAAAGGAAGCCTGCCATGAACGAAAATACCTTAATTTTGACTGAACATCGGCTCTTGCCGCGTCTTTTTGATGCCGCGTTAACGCTGGTCGCGTGGGGAGGGTTTTTCTTTTTCCTGTACGCCCGACTCTGGATGCAGCTCACCGATGAGAGCGACTACCGCTGGGGCGCGATCGTTGCGTCCTTTAATACGGTGTTGATCTATTTACTGTTCGCCGCGCTCAACGGCTGGCTGCTGATTTTGTGGTATCAGTACAACCGCCGCCGGGCTCAGGTGAGACGGCGTCAGCCGGGTTATTTGCCGGAGGAGGAGCTTGCCCGCAGCTTTAATGTCTCACCGCAAATCATCTCTGAGATGAGCCAGTACAACCTGCTGACGGTCTATCATGACCAGATTGGCCGGATTATTGATTTGAAGGTCAGCGGGCAGCAGGAAGAGGAAGAGGAAGAACCGTAACAAAAGGCGCCCGCAGGATGCCCTGCGGGCTGAGGGATCCACAGTAATTTTTAAACAGAAGCAATAATCTTGTTTCAGAATGACTAAAGGCTTTCAGCGATGCCCTGGTCCGGCTGTAAATCGCTGAGGCGTTTTCCTTCCGGCCGGGGCGAGGCGCATGGATGCGCCGAGAGGGCGGGCTTTACAGGGACGTTACCTCCGCCCGTCCCCGATAAGCCGGAAGGAATTAGCCGAAGGTACCGCGAAGCGGCGATTTACCGCCGGGAGCCCGGGTCGCCAGGGTGGTGGCGACTGAGCCACCCTGGCACGTTCACAGGCCATGTCGTTGCAGAGTAGCAAGGAACATAAAGTGAACGGAATGACCACCAGAGCCGTATGTTCCCCCTCACCCCAACCCTCTCCCTCAATGGAGAGGGAGTCGTCCGTGCAGGTAATATTTTATAGTGAGTCCCTTACCACAATCAGCGGCTCAATATCACTCTCTTTTTTCACCACCAGCGAGTCATCACCGCGCAGACAGGTTCCGCCGTAGTTCCCGCCCACGGTAAAGGTGCAAACCTGAATATGCTTGCCATCAACGTTTGGCAGGCACCACAGTTGCTGGTAGATATTTTTGCGGTCAACAAACTTGCCGCTGGATTTGTCCAGCAGTTCGTCCTCAGCACTAATCAGATCGATATTGCTGCCGCAGCGCCCGGCGATGGGCTTAACGGCATAGCCGGTCTGTTTCAGCAGATCGTTAACCTCAAAATCGGTATCGAGCAGGTAGCGGTGGTTCGGGAACAGTTGCCACAGCACCGGGAGGATCGCCTTGTTGCCGGGGATCACCGTCCACAGCGGTTCGAAGACCAGCACTTCCGGGCGCAGCAGGACGTCAATCAGCCGTACTTCCCCAGCCGGGTGGCCGGTGCGAATCGGTACCGCGGCATACTCGGTTTCACTCACCTCGCGGATCTGCTCTATCGCCGTCTCCCACGCCCAGGTTTTCCACACGCAGTTGACGTGACGGCCTTCGTCGTCAATCAACTGCCCGGCGGCATCCCAGCTCAGGGCGCCAAGCCCGTGAAGAATTTTCGTTTCAAACCCGGCCTGCAGCAGAGAACGCTGGATAAAGAGCGCGTGATAGTCCTCTTCGACATCGTTGTCCTGCATGATATGCACGAACGGACGCGCGTGGCTGTGCTTCCACGCCCCGGTCAGCTCTTCCAGCAGGCCTTCCGCCGGATTGTGCCCGTTGCCGCGATAGCCGTTTTTGACCCACTCTTCGAGGATCAGCCCGCCCTCCGTGTGGCAGGAGGCGGAGTCGGCGTTGTACTCATACACCTTAATCCCCCGCTCATCCATGCAGAAATCCATACGACCGGTGATCATATGGTGGCGGCGCCACTGCCAGGAGAGGCGCAGGCGCGGCCAGAGAATTTTCGGTATGTCGAAAAGCGCCAGTAAGTTGTCATCTTTCAGCACTTTATCGGTCGCGTGCAGGTACATCAGGTGCAGCTCGTTGGTGGCTTTGATCAGCTCCTGCTCGGCGCTTTCGGTAATGGTGAAGTACTGGCAGGGATCTTTATTGATAAAGTGACCGTTGGCGCGGATATAGGCCTGTTGCAGGGGGTCATTTTCGTTGAGCCACTTCCCGTCGAACTGGCGTCTGTTTTTCAGCCGCGCACCGCTGATTTTCAGCAGTTCGCCGTCGATTTCCGGCTGCGGAATGCTGTGTTCTGTGTCGTCAGTCTGGATCATCCAGCCGAGGATTTCGGTGTCAGTAAAGGTGTCGTGGATCGTGTAACTGCCGTTCTCAACACAGAGGCGCAGCTCGCGCGTCCACTGCTGCCCGAGCGGCAGCGGCGCGTGAATGACGTTCTGCTCCGCGATACGCACTTTATCGTCCAGAAGCTGGGTGATCACCGCCACGTGGCCGGTCTCGTGAAACTCGCCGCCCTTTTGCCAGATCAGCAGCGCCCCGGCGCGCGGCGCGCGCTTCGAGCCGTTGGCAAAGGCCTGAAGGGGCAGAATGTTATCGTTCACCACCTGACGCAAAAAGCGCAGAGAGAAGATCTCCCACGCCATGCCGACATCGGTAAACACAAAGCCATAGTTGAGAAACAGAAAACGGCGGGCGAACTCAACGCACTGCCACTTGTGGCCCATGTATTCGTTGCCAATATAGCTGCGGAAATCCGCATCTTCCGGGTAATTTCGCGGGTCCAGACTGCCGTAATTTGAAGAGTAAATCGCCACGCCACCGGGCGCATAGCCTAACAATGTCCCGAATGGCGCATCACTGCTTAACGTTCCTTTACGCATGTATCCAACCTAAAACAGGCAGGCGGCAATTTTTTAAGGGTTGTCGTCGTCTGCACGTTGTAATTAACCTGACAGAGGAGGATTTATCATACACCTGCGTGGCGCATTAATTACACGTTAAACAACCAGCATGCTGCAAAATGCCCTGGCGCAATCTCCTGCATCGCCGGCTCCTGCGTCTGGCAAACCGGCATGGCATGCGGGCAGCGGCTGCAGAACTTACAGCCAGGCAGCGCGGAGGTGGGGCCGGGAATATCGCCGCGCAGGGTAGCGTCGTCGAGGTGACGAATGCGCGGGTCGGGACGGGGAACCGCCGCCAGCAGCGCGCGGGTGTAAGGGTGCGCCGGATGCTGATACAGCGCATTCGCCGGGGCCACCTCCATCAGCTTACCGAGATACATCACCCCAATTCGGCTGGAGATATGGCGCACCATGGAGAGATCGTGGGCGATAAACAGATAGGTCAGCCCCAGCTCCTGCTGCAGGTCCTGCAGAATATTCACCACCTGCGCCTGCACCGAGACGTCCAGCGCCGAGAGCGGTTCATCGCACAGCACAAACTCCGGATTCACGGACAACGCGCGGGCAATACTGATGCGCTGGCGCTGCCCGCCGCTGAACTCGTGCGGGAACCGTTCAAGGTGTTCCTGCTTCAGCCCGACTTTATAGAGCAGCGTTTCCGTACGCTCCTGCTGCGCTTCCCGGCTGTAGCCGTGGATTTGCATCGGCTCGGCCACCAGCTGTCGCACGGTCATCCCCGGGTTGAGCGAGGACCAGGGATCCTGAAAAATCGCCTGCATTCTTTTACGCAGCGGCTTCAGCTCTTTTTCACGGGCGTGGGCGATCGCCTGTCCGGCAAAGTGGATCTCGCCCGAGGTGATATCGAAAAGACGCAGAATGGCGCGCCCGAGGGTCGATTTCCCGCAGCCGGACTCCCCGACCAGGCCAAACGTCTCGCCGGGCTGGATATCAAAGCTCACGCCATCGACCGCTTTCACGGCCACGCCTTTACGCAGCAAACCGCCGTTAAGTTGATAGTGTTTGTGCAGGTCCCGTACGCGCACTAAAGGCGTCTGTTGTTCACTCATGCCTGAATCTCCTTATCGGCCCATAGCCAGCAGGCGGCGCGATGGCCCTCTCCGACGGAATAAAACGCGGGCTGCCGCTCACACTGCGGCATACGCTTCGGACAGCGTTCGGCAAACGGGCAACCCGGCGGCGGATTAAGCAGGCCTGGCGGCGAACCTTCTATCGGTGACAACCGCTGATTCTCCTCATCCGGACGCGGCAGCGAGGCCAGCAGCCCCTGGGTGTAAGGATGCGCAGGGCGATAAAAAATGTCCTCCACGCTCCCCTCCTCCATCACCAGCCCGCCGTACATCACCACCACGCGGCTGCAGACCTGCGCCACCACGCCGAGATCGTGGGTGATCAGCAAAATCGCGGTTTGGGTCTGCTGCTGCAGGCTTTTCAGCAGGCGCAGGATCTGCGCCTGAATGGTCACGTCCAGCGCGGTGGTCGGTTCATCAGCAATAAGAAGCTTCGGATTACAGGAAAGCGCAATGGCGATCATCACTCGCTGACGCATCCCGCCGCTGAACTCGTGGGGATACTGGTCATACCGGCGTTCCGCCTCAGCAATGCCCACCTGTTGCAGCATGGCGATCGCCGCCGCTTTAGCCGCTTTTTTGCTGAGCCCTTTATTGCGCATCAGGATCTCCGCCATCTGCTTGCCGATGGTCAGCACCGGGTTGAGGGCGGTCATCGGATCCTGGAAAATCATCGCGATCTCGTTGCCGCGAATGTCGCGCATCTGCGCCGGGGTTTTCTGCGCCAGGTCCTCGTTCTGAAAACGGATGCTGCCGCCCGTTATCCGGCCGTTGCTCCCGAGAAGCTGGATAATCGACTTACAGGTGACGCTCTTGCCGCAGCCCGATTCGCCAACGATACCCACCAGTTCTCCCGGCTGAACCTGAAAGCTCACGCCGCGCACCGCATGCATTTCCCCCTCCCGGGTGCGGAACGTGGTATGCAGGTCATCGAGTTCTAATAAGCTACTCATCGCGACTGGCTCCCGGCTCAAAGGCGGTACGGAACACATCGCCCAGCACGTTAAAGCTGAACACCGTCAGCAGGATCAAAATACCGGGGAACATTGCCAGCCACGACGCTTCGCCAATATAGGACTGCGCGTTGTTCAGCATGCTTCCCCACGACGCCGCAGGTGCCTGCACGCCCAGCCCTAAGAAGCTGAGCGTTGATTCCATCAAAATCGCCGAGGCGATATTGAGCGTGGCGGCCACGATAATGGTCGGCAGCACACCGGGAATAATGTGGCGCACGATAATGCGCAGCGGATATTCTCCCGACGCGCGGGCATAGAGCACATACTCGCGCTCTTTCACCGACAGCGTTTCGGCACGCACCAGCCGCGACATGTTCATCCACGTCAGCAGGCTGATGATCAGGATGATGTTATCCACGCCCGGCTTGAGGTAAGCATTCACCACCAGCAGCAGGAAGAAGGCCGGAATGGCCATCAGGATATCCACAGCGCGCATCATCAGGTTATCCAGCCAGCCGCCAAAATAGCCGCTCACCGTTCCCACCACCGTGCCGATAAGCGTGGAGAAGAGCATGGCGAGAAAACCGACCATTAACGAGATCTGGCCGCCATACAGCGCCCGGGTGAAGTAATCGCGTCCGTATTCATCGGTACCGAACCAGTGCGCGGCATCCGGCGGTAGCGTGCGTGCGCCGAGCGCCATCCGATCCGGATCGTACGGACTTAAGCCGGCGCAAAGCGCGGCGACAACGAAAATAAAAAGCACAAACAGAGAGAACTGCGCCGGACGGTTGCGGCGCAGCTGGTGACGAACCTGCTGCCAGCGTCTGCTCATCCGGGTTACCTCAGCGTACGAATGCGGGGATCGGCGAAGCGATAAAGCAGATCGGCGATCAGGTTACCGACGATCAGCATCATCGACGAGAGCATGATGATCGCCATGATCAGCGGGTAGTCCAGCGAGGCGATCGACTGGATCCCGAGCAGCCCCATCCCCGGCCAGGAGAAGACGCTCTCCGTCACATAGGCCCCCACGATCAGCTCGCCGAACGACAGGCCAAACAGGGTGATCACCGGCAGCAGCACGTTTTTCAGCACGTGACGGAACAGAATACTGGCGCGCGTCGCGCCGTAGGCCAGCTGGGTCTGCACGTAGTCGGCGGAGAGCTGCGAGATGGTGTTGGAGCGGATGTATCGCACGTAGCTGGAGAGGTTGTAGAACGTCAGCGCAATGCACGGCAGCACGCCGTGGCGCAAGACATCCAGCGCGTTATCGTCCATGCCGATGGTGCGCATTCCCATGCTGGGGAACCAGTTAAGCTGCACGGCAAAGACGGTGATAAGCAAAATGCCGAACCAGAAAATCGGCACCGAGATGCCAATATAGGCGAACAGGTTCAGCACGTGATCCAGCCAGCGGTGCTTAAATGCTCCCGCCAGCAGGCCGAGCGGAATAGCCAGCACGATCGCCAGCAGCAGCGACGCCCCCATCAGCCCCAGCGTGGCCGGAATGCGTTCGCCGATCATCTCCAGCACCGGGCGGTGGTAGATCAGCGAATAGCCGAGATCGCCCTGCAGGACGTTTTTCAGCCACAGGACGTACTGCGTAACCAGCGGCTTATCCAGCCCCAGGGTCTGGCGAATACGTTCGATATCTTCCGGAGCCATACGCGGCGTGATGTACGCCGCCACCGGATCGCCCGGGGCGAGTTTGACCAGCAAAAATGCCACCAGTGAAATAAAGAACAGCATCGGGAACAGTTGCAGCAGCCGACGCGTGAGAAGTGTGTTCACGACATGCCCTTACCCAGGCCCCGACCCAACGGCCGGGGCAATGACTTATTTCTGATAGATTTTTGACAGATCCTGGAACAGGTAGACCGGCTTCGGCTCTGCTTCCTGGGTGCCGCCGAAGCGCTTGTCCACCGCGACGGTCGCATTGGTATAGGCAATCGGGTAGTAGGTCATGTCGTTTGCCACGGTCTGCTGAATTTGCTTGTAGATATCTGCCCGTTTCGCGGCGTCGGTTTCCACGGCGCCTTTATCCCACAGGGCATCGAACTGCGGGTTTTTATAATGCGCGTAGTTATAGGCCTCGTTGCTCATGAACAGTGATTTGTAACCGTCCGGCTCTGAGCCCATGATGTAGCCGCCCAGGTTCAGCTCCCAGGCGGTGTTGTTCATGTCGAGACTGCGCTGAGACATGGCGTTGGAGTCCAGCGGCATCAGCTCCACGTTCACCCCAATGCCCTTCAGCGCCTGCTGAATGTAGAGCGCCATACTCTCCTGGGTTTTGTTGGTGTTCACATACGCCAGGCGCAGCCTGAGGTTGTCCGGTGCGCCGGACGCTTTAAGCAGATCTTTGGCTTTTTGCAGATCGAATTTGTACTGCTCGACGTCATCCGTCTTGTAAAGCGTATCTGGCGTCAGGAACGAGGTCGCCGGTTTGGCGTAGTCCAGCGAGGTAAACGCGGTCTGGGTCAGCTCATCTTTGTTGATCGCGTAAGCAATGGCTTGCCGCAGCGCCTTGCTCTTCATCACCGGTACGTTCTGGTTGAAGGTCATGTAGGCCAGACGCCCTTCCGGATAGACCACGAAGTCAAACTTACCGGTATTTTTCAGGCGGTTCACATCCTGCGGGTCCACCATCTTGAGGTTGATTTCACCATTTTGCAGGGCAAGATTCGCGGCATTGCTGTCTTTGGCGAAACGGTAAGTCACGGAATCAAGCTTCGCTTTGCCGTTCCAGTAATCGTCAAAACGGGTCAGGGCGTAATACTGTCCGGCGCGGTACTCTTTGAATTTGAACGGGCCAGAACCCACCGGCGCATCGTTTTTGCTGCTCTTTTCCAGATCGTCTTCACCGGCGAACACGTGCTGCGGGATCGGGTAGATCTGCACCAGGGTGCCGGTAAAAGCCGCGCTGACCTGCGGTAAGGTGAATTTAACGGTGCGGTCGTCAACCTTGCTTACCTGCACCGGCTTATCGCCGTAGGTGAACATGCTGCGGAAGAAGCTGTGCTGTTTGGCATCCAGCAGCTTATTGAACGTAAAGACCACGTCGTCCGCCGTCAGCGGCTGCCCGTCCTGCCATTTCAGGTTGGGTTTTAACGTGAGGGTGTAGCTCAGGTTATCGGCAGAAGGCGTCAGGCTTTCCGCCAGGCCCCACTCAATTTTGCCGTTATTAAAGCTGTACAGCGGAGCATACAGCGCCTGCATGATGGTTAACGTTGTGCGGTCACTGGCATAGAGCGGATTAACGGCTAGCGGGTCGCCGGAGGTTATGCCGATAATAAGCGAACCGCCCTCTTTTGGCGCATCGTTTTTTGCCGCGGGGGACGTATTTGTCTCTTTATTTTTCGCATCATCACAGCCCGCCAGGCCTAACGCGAGCGAAACGACCACGGCCGATAACAGAAGCTTACGCATCTCACTAACTCCTTGCCTTATAAAGTGTTTATGACTGCATCTTTTATTTATGTTGAAGCATCATATGCAGCTTTATCTGTTTACGCATTAATTATGAAAATGCGATTTTCGATTAAGCTTATGCCGGATTTGTTATATATAAGCGCCGGAAGGAATAGCGGCAGATCGATTACGCTCAGTTCGTTAAACGCTTCACAAATCTCCTGCTACACTGCCTCAACACATCACAAAAAAGGCAGGCCAACATGTCAGACAACACCTATCAGCCACCCAAAGTGTGGGAATGGAAAAAGAACAACGGCGGCGCATTCGCCAATATCAACCGTCCCATTTCCGGCGCAACGCATGAGAAAGATCTGCCTGTCGGCTCTCACCCGCTGCAGCTCTACTCGCTGGGGACACCTAACGGCCAGAAAGTCACCATCATGCTCGAAGAGCTGCTGGCGCTGGGCGTGACGGGCGCGGAGTACGACGCGTGGTTGATCCGCATCGGCGAGGGCGATCAGTTCTCCAGCGGCTTCGTTGAGGTGAACCCGAACTCGAAAATACCGGCGCTTCGCGACCACTCCACGAATCCGCCAACGCGCGTATTTGAATCCGGCAATATCCTGCTCTATCTGGCAGAGAAATTTGGTCATTTCCTGCCAAAAGATCCGGCGGGACGCACCGAGACGCTGAACTGGCTGTTCTGGCTTCAGGGCGCGGCGCCGTTCCTCGGCGGTGGTTTTGGCCACTTCTACAACTATGCGCCAGTGAAGATTGAGTACGCGATCGACCGCTTCACGATGGAAGCCAAACGCCTGTTCGACGTGCTGGATAAACAGCTGGCTCGCGGTCGTTACGTCGCGGGTGAGGAGTACACCATTGCGGATATGGCGATCTGGCCATGGTTCGGCTGCGTGGCGCTGGGTAGCGTCTATAACGCCGCCGAGTTCCTGGACGCAGAGAAGTACACCAACGTGCAGCGCTGGGCGAAAGACGTGGCAAACCGCCATGCCGTGAAGCGTGGACGGATTGTCAACCGCACCAGCGGCGAGCTGAACGAGCAGCTCCACGAACGTCACGCGGCGAGTGACTTTGATACGAATACCGAAGACAAGCGTCAGGCATGACGAGTGGCCGGGCGGTTTACCGCCCGGCAGAACAGATCCCTGTTCAGGGCATGATTAGCCTAAGGGTTGGGCAGGTATTGCTGGCACTATCCGGGCGTGTTTCTTCCGCCAGACGGTGAGAAATGACGTATCAACCGACAGCAGTCACAAAGGATCTGTTATGAAACTGATTAAAACAACGCTGGTTATCAGCGCCCTCATTTTTTCCGCCTCGGGAATGGCTATCGATAAAACCGCCGCTGGCGCGGTAGCAGGCGCGGCAATTGGCGCGGCCACGGGTAAAGATCTGAAATCAACCGTTGGCGGTGCCGTGGTGGGCGCAGGCACCGGTGCCATGTTCAAAAACGGCGACAAAGGCAAAGCCGCACGTAAAGGCGGTGCCGTTGGTGCTGTTGTGGGTGCTGGCGCAGCTGCCGTGACGGACAATAGCGTGCTGAAAGGCGCAGCTGTCGGCGCCGGTTCCGGCGCGCTGATCGGTGAAGCGACGCACTGATAAACGCCGTAATTCTCCCTTTTCGAATCGGCATGATGAAGAAACCCAGCTATTACGCTGGGTTTTTTGTTTTCTCTCATTATTGTTTTAATACAGTATACTTTCGCCTGATTAGGGAGGATGTGATGGCTATCAGTGAGAAAGACTTGCTTGAGGCAGGTTTCAGCCAAAGCGAAGTAGACAATTTACAGGCCCGACTCTCAGCAGCTGGAGGCACCCTGCAGCATCTCATCGATGCGCTCTCACGGCGCTTCCAGGTTTCGGTATGGCTCACGGTCGCGCTGGTTCTGGTTATGCTGGTCACCCTCATCGCGGGTAGCCGGACACACATTCTTTCCGGGAGCATGAGTTCCCTCATTATCCTGATCATTGCCTGGGTGACCTTTCCACCCGCTCTGGGCTGGAAAGCATTCCGCCTGCTGAGGACTCTTACCCGGAAGGCTCGATAGCCAGCAAATCAAGCGCCACGTTTGGAAAACGAAGCCCCACCCTGAACTATATACGAGCCCGTTCAAACAACCGACGCGCGGCAGGCGTTAGCCCCGACATATGAATACAGGCATGCACCATGCCCGGCAGCCGTTCACAGCGTACTGGCACCCCCGCCTCCTCAAGCCGCCGCGCATACGCTTCAGCCTCATCGCGCAGGGGATCATACTCACAACTCAGGATGGTTGCTGGCGGTACCCCCCTCAGCGAGGGCATACGCAGCGGCTCGGCATAAGGATGACGACGGTCTCCCAGATAGTTTTCCCAGCAAAACGCCATCGCATCACGCGTTAAAAAATAACCTTCAGCAAATTCACAATAGCTTTCGGTCGACATATCGCGACTTAACGCCGGGTAGAGCAGCAACTGATGCTCTATATGAGGTCCACCGCGATCCCGGGCCAGCAGCGTTGTCGCTGCAGCGAGGTTTCCGCCTGCACTGTCGCCGCCCACCGCCAGACGAGTGGCATCAATACCCAGAAGCGCGGCCTGTTCACTGGACCAGCACAATGCCTGATAAACATCTTCTAACGGCCTCGGGAAGGGGAACTCCGGCGCCAGACGGTAATCCACGGAGAGTATTTTCCGGCCAGTAGCATTCGCCAATGCCTGACAGGGTCGATCGTACAGCGACAACGACCCCAGGCACCATCCGCCGCCATGAGCAAACAGCATTGCAGGCTGCGCGATTTCTACCTTCGAGGCGGCAGGGGTATAGACGCGAAGTTCAATCTCGTAGCCATCATCGGCAATCACAACGTGATGTTGAATGGCGCCACCCGTTTCCTCCTCGCCCTGTAGCCGCAGCAAATCCACGTCGGTGGCGACACGCAGTTCGGCTAATGACGCCGGCTGCGGCGCGCCCGATGACGCAGCCAGAAAATCAGCAATATGTTTATCAAGCGGCATGATGTGCATCCTCTGAGAGGAATGGCACGATCAGCCCAATAAACGCCTCGTGACACTCTTCGGTAATAAAATGCCCGCAATCGGCCACCGTCTCACCACGCAGATCACGGGCATTGCCCTGCAGGGTTATCAGCGGTGCATCGCGCGTGGCATGTTCGGCCCCCACCGTTAACACCGGCATGGTTAAAGGCGTTTGCGCGCGACGCTGGTTCTGCCGGATGGTCTCCGGGATAGCGCGATAATAGTCGAAGCCGGCACGCAATCCGCCGGGCGTCGAATAGGCGGTGATATACACCTCTGCAGCGACCCGTTCACGACGATGCGACCAGCGGTCAAAAATATAGCTGAGATATTGTGATTCGCGCCCGCTGGTCAGGGTTTCAGGTAAATCCGCCAGCTGATTGAACATGAAGTGCCAGAGAAAGATATTCTCTTCCGGTGCGACAAAAATTGGCGGTGGCGGTGCCAGTCCAGGGATAACCGCTTCTGTCAGCACAAGCCGTTCTATCGCCTGTGGAAAATCGCTCGCCATGGCATAACCCACCCACATGCCGATATCATGGCCCACGATGCTGTAATGTGAATGCCCCAGTTGCGCCATCATCGTATGCAGCGTGGCACCAACGCGTCCGGTGTCATAGCCGTCGCGCGGTTTGTCTGATTCCCCCATGCCTGGTGGATCAACCGCGATAGCCTTAAAACCTGCCGCTGCCAGCGCGCGCATGACATAGCGCCAGGTATACCAGGTCTGCGGCCAGCCCGGTATCAGTAATACCGGTTGACCTTCTCCCGCCACGACGCAATGGATGCGCTGTCCGTTCACTTTCGTATAGACGTGTTCTGCCCTGAGATCCGCATGCGCGATCTCACCGTATTGTTGTTCCATGGGGACTCCCTGTAATGTCGTGGCTTAGCGAATACCGAGTAATGCGTTGATTTGTTGAGGGTTCACCGGCGCACCGGCGAAATCATCAAAGACTTTATCGGTGATGTGAATAATATGGTCGCGGATGAACGCAGCCCCTTCTCTGGCACCGTCCAGCGGATTTTTCAGACAGCATTCCCACTCGAGGGTTGCCCAGCCGGCATAATCGTGTTGGGTCAGCGTCGAGAAAATAGCCCTGAAATCCACCTGACCGTCACCCAGTGAGCGAAAACGTCCTGCACGATCAACCCATGACTGATAGCCACCATAAATCCCCTGACGACCGGTCGGATTGAATTCAGCGTCTTTGACGTGGAACATGTTGATCAGGTCCTTATAGATATCAATGAACTCCAGGTAGTTAAGCTGCTGGAGCACCATGTGGCTGGGGTCGAAAAGTATCCGGCAGCGGGGATGTTCTTTAACCCGCTGATAAAACATTTCAAACGTTATCCCATCATGCAGATCTTCACTCGGGTGGATCTCATAGCAGAGGTTTATGCCCTGCTCGTCACAGGCATTGAGCACCGGCATCCAGCGTCTGGCCAGCTCGTCAAAGGCGGTTTCAATTAACCCTTCCGGACGCTGCGGGAACGGGAACAGATAGGGCCACGCCAGCGAGCCAGAGAAGGTACCCAGATCGCTGAGACCAAGCCGGGCGGAGGCCTTGACCGCCAGGAGCAGCTGCTGCCTTGCCCATTCGCCGCGGGCTTGTGGGTTGCCGTGTACTTCCACCGGCGCAAAGCTGTCGCATAAGCTGTCGTAAGCGGGATGTACCGCCATCAGTTGGCCGAAGATATGGCTGGTCAGTTCACTTACCACCAGATCATGCTCCGCCAGCATACCGGTCAGATCGTCGCAGTAGGTCTGGCTTTCTGCCGCCGTCGCCACGTCGAAGAGACGGCGGTCCCATGCCGGAATTTGCAGAGCGCTAAAACCCGTTTGCGCCGCCCACCGGGCGATCGCAGGCAAATTATTAAAGGGGGCCGCATCATCGCTGAACTGAGCCAGATGGAGAGAGGGACCTTTGAGGGTTTTCATCGTATACTCCTATTGTTTGTCGATTGACAAACAATAGGAGTAAAGCCGGATAACCGCAAGCGAAAATTATAAATTCGTTGGTAATCCAGATGATTTAGGCGATCCTGTTGCACAGAATTCAGGACCAACCGGAGCAACAAAATGGCAGGCAGACCGCGCCAGTTCGATCGTGACCAGGCGCTTATCAAAGCGCGTAACCTGTTCTGGCGACAGGGTTATGAAGGCACCTCAATGTCGGATCTGGTGGCAGAGCTGGGGATTGCATCGGCACGTATTTACAAGGCGTTCGGTTCAAAAGAGCAGCTCTTTCGGGAAGCTATCGCCGATTACGAAAAACAGGAAGGCGGTTTTGCGGATCGGGCCTTAGCCGCCGGGGGCAGCGTGCGGGATACCCTCCAGACGCTGTTAATGGATGCGGTTCATCTGTACTGCCATCCGCAATTGCCGCAAGGATGTATGGTGGTGGCCTCTGCAGCCAGCGTCAGTGCGGAAAATGAGACGATCAAAACCTGGCTGGCGCAGCATCGCCTGCAGCGTACACAGCAGATCATCGACCGTCTCCATCTGGCAGTGCGTAACGGTGAATTGCCGGCGTCGACCGATGCCGAGAGTCTGGGAGACTATTTTGCCGTCTTTTTACATGGTTTGTCGGTGCAGGCCCGGGACGGAGTGCCGGAATCACGTTTGCAGGCGGCGGTTAAACAGGCGCTTAGCCTGCTGCCGCATTCCTGAGTAAGAGGCTGAGAAAGACCGCACAGGGCGGCCTTTGCGCGTTAAGCCGTCAGGCGGAACTTCTGCACCGAACGCTGAAGATCTTCGGTCTGGCGCTCAAGCGCCGCCGCCGCCGCGGAAACCTCTTCCACCAGCGAGGCGTTTTGCTGGGTAACGCCGTCCATCTGGGTGATGGCGATACCGACCTGAGAAATGCCTTTGCTTTGCTCCTCTGAAGCCGACGCAATCTGCTTCATGATGGTGGTTACCTCTGTCACGTCACGCAAAATCGCATCCATGGTCGTGCCCGTGTCGCTCACCAGCTGCGCCCCCTGCTCCACGCGGGAAACCGAATCGGCAATCAGCCCCTCAATCTCTTTCGCCGCGTTGGCGCTGCGGCTGGCCAGATTGCGGACTTCGCCTGCCACAACGGCAAAACCACGACCCTGCTCGCCCGCGCGCGCCGCTTCAACCGCGGCGTTAAGCGCCAGGATATTGGTCTGGAAGGCGATGCTGTTGATGACGTTGGTGATTTCCGCAATTTTCTTCGAGCTTTCCGAGATCCCGCTCATGGTGGTGACCACCTCTTCCACCAGCGAGCCGCCGCGGCTGGCAGTTGTCGAGGCCACATCGGCCAGCTGGCTCGCCTGACGCGCGCTTTCGGCGTTCAGTTTCACCGTGGCGGTCAGTTGCTCCATGCTGGCTGCCGTCTCTTCCAGCGCCGCCGCCTGCTCTTCGGTACGGGAAGAGAGATCGTTGTTACCGCTGGAAATCTCCGTCGCCCCACGCCAGATATTCTCACTGCCGGAGCGGATGGTGCTGACCGCTTCGCGCAGGCTGTCCTGCATGGCGCTCAGCAGCGGCACCAGCTGTCCCACACAGTTGCGGCCAAACGGCTCAATAGGCTGGCTGAGATCGCCCTGGGCAATCTGGCGGAACTGATGGCGAATGCGATCCAGCGGTTTGACCAGCATTGCCACCAGATAACGGTCGGTGAAGAGGAGGATCAGCAGGCCGATAATCGTGGCGACGATAATCACCGTCCGGGTCATGCTGGTCAGGCCGTCCACCACCACACGGGTGCTGTCGAGCGACGTCGCGGCGGCAGTGTTGAATGCCTCAGCCGCCGCACCGAACGCGCGGCTCAGCGGTGGGGTGACATTATTCGCCTGCTGACGATAGCCGTCCAGCGCGCCCTGTTTCGCCTGCTGCATTTGCGGGGTCACCCCCTGTTCGAGCAGCGCCTGCCAGGCGCCAATCACCCGGGATGAGACCTGCTCATCCATCGGGCCTGGGGAGATGGCTTTCATCTCGGCCAGTTTCTTGCCCATGTTATCCAGCGCCTGTTGGGCAGAGGCCAGATCCGGCGTGCCGCCTGCGGCTTTGACTTCCATTGCGCGGCTCAGACGGGTCACGAAGCGGAAATACTGATCGTTACCCTGGCTGAGTACCGTCATCTGTTTAACCAGCTGGCGGTCCACGTCATTGCCATCGGAAACGCGGGAAAGGGACCAGGTGCTGTACAGCCCAACCCCCGCCCACATTACACAAAAGATCCCGAGGATCGTCAGCATGACGAAACGTATTGTGAAATTACGGAGCATATTCATAAGTCTTCCTTGCCGTGAGGGTGAATTCGCCCAGAGGCGAGTGCTTCTCTCGTTATCGGCAGGAAAGAGGGAAATTATAACGTTTTGTGATCATTTTTAATTAGCGTGGCTTCACTGGTCACACAGCCACCGTTAACCCTTATCTTCGCGAGGAGCGATGTGATAAGTTCAGAATGAAAACGACGTTTCAAAAAAATTATCGACAAGAAAAGGAGACATCATGACCTGGTACCCTGACGCTGCCCGCTATGAAACGATGCTCTACCGCCACTGCGGCAAGAGCGGCCTGCGCCTTCCAGCGCTGTCGCTGGGGCTGTGGCATAGCTTCGGCCACGTACAGCCTCTTGATGCCCAGCGCGCGCTGCTGCGCAAAGCCTTCGACCTCGGCATTACCCATTTCGATCTCGCCAACAACTACGGCCCACCGGCGGGCAGTGCGGAAGAAAATTTTGGCCGTCTGCTGCGTGAGGATTTTGCCGCGTATCGCGACGAGCTGATTATCTCCACCAAGGCGGGTTACGACATGTGGCCGGGCCCTTACGGTTCGGGCGGTTCGCGCAAGTATCTGCTCGCCAGTCTCGACCAAAGCCTGAAGCGGATGGGCGTGGAGTATGTGGACATTTTCTACTCCCACCGGGTGGATGAAAACACGCCGATGGAAGAGACTGCCGCTGCGCTGGCCCATGCCGTGCAGAGCGGTAAAGCGCTGTACGTCGGGATTTCGTCCTATTCAACCGAGCGCACTCGGAAAATGGCTGACCTGCTTCGCGAGTGGAAAATCCCGCTGCTTATTCATCAGCCCTCCTATAACCTGCTCAACCGCTGGGTCGATCATACTGGCCTGCTGGATACGCTTGAGAAAAACGGGACGGGCTGTATCGCATTTACCCCGCTGGCACAGGGGCTGCTCACCGGAAAATACCTGAACGGAATTCCTGACGGTTCACGCATGCAGCGCGAAGGAAACAAAGTGCGCGGACTGACGCAGAAGATGCTGACCGAAGCCAATCTGAACAGCCTGCGCTTGCTGAATGAGATGGCGCAGGCGCGCGGTCAGACAATGGCACAGATGGCGCTGAGCTGGCTGCTGAAAGATGAACGCGTGACGTCCGTACTCATTGGCGCAAGCCGTCCGGAGCAGATAGAGGAGAACGTGCGGGCGCTGGATAATCTACACTTTAGCCCGGATGAGCTGGAAAGAATTGATCGGCATGTTGCAGATGGGGAGTTGAATCTTTGGCAGGCGTCGTCGGAGAAATAGTGCGGTCTGATGCCCTCACCCCGGCCCTCTCCCACAGGGAGAGGGAGCTAACTATCCCCTCTCCCTGTGGGAGAGGGTTAGGGTGAGGGGTCATTACTTCTTACTGATCTTATCCAGATACCCCATTACAAACGCCGACAGTACAAACGTCAGATGGATAATCACATACCACATCAGTTTGTTATCCGGAACGTTCTTTGCGTCCATAAACACGCGCAGCAAATGGATGGAGGAGATCGCCACAATCGAGGCGGCCACTTTATTCTTCAACGACGAGGCATCCATTTTGCCCAGCCAGTTCAGTTTTTCTTTTCGCTCATCGATATCCAGCTGAGAGACGAAATTTTCATAGCCGGAGAACATCACCATCACCAGCAGTCCACCCACCAGCGTCATGTCCACCAGCGACAGCAGAACCAGAATTAAATCTGCTTCGGCGATGGAAAAAATGTTCGGCAGAACATGCAGGATTTCCTGAAAGAACTTAATCGTCAGCGCGATAAGGGCCAGCGAAAGGCCAAAATAGACGGGGGCCAGTATCCAGCGAGAGGCGTACATGGCGTTTTCAAAAAAGCGTTCCATAAAGTCCTGTTTGCAAAAGAAACCAGCGCCCAGTATAGCTCAACGGCGCTGACTGTTTGCAATAGCTAACCAGAACGTCACTCAGACGTTGTCGGGGTTAACCTCAGGACGGGCATATTCCGGCCAGACCAGCGCCACCAGCTCCGGGTAGGCTTCCAGACTAAACTCACGAAAACACTGGCGCAAATTTAATACATCCAGGTCGGAATAAGAGACCTTCTCACCGTTAAGGCAGCGCTTTTTGATATTGTCGTAATATTTATACACGGCTGAATTGAGGTCGCTACAGCGACGCTGGGCCTCAAACAGTCCGGGCGTGTCATTAATTTCCGACATTTTCATACGCTTAATTGTTGCGTGTAAAAAATCGATATATTCATGGTTGACCCGCCAGTACCAGACAGGCGTAACAGAGTTCATCAAAACAGAGAAATGGTCTTCACCTTCCTCTTTTGTCATGCGTTCCGGTTGCGGGGGTTCACTGGTGTCGTTCGACACTTTCGTTTTATTGAACTCCTGCATCAATAAAAGAACACCAGCGGTCAGTAATAGTAATGTGATGACCGTAAAAAAGATGCTGTTCATGGGTTGGCTCCATTTTTTTTGATTTTAAATTTGCCTCATGATATTGTCAACGAATCTCACGCCTTTACCAACCCCACCCTGTTGAAATTAAAGGAAATTAAAAATGCTGCCCGACTATCTCGTCCCGGCTAAGTACCACATTACGCCTGTGGAACAGCAACCGATGGAAGCAGAAAAAGAGGCCAGTTTCACTCAGGGGAAAAGAAAGCTCTCTGATTTCGAGCCTGATATATTAATTGGTGTTTCCGACAGCGGCAAATCCCGTAATATGTTGCTGGAAGAGCACGATCGCCATATAAAAGACCGCTTATTTCGTGCCATGAAAATTGAAGCCTTCGTCCATCTGCTGAATGACCTGCAGGCCGAAGGTGAAATAGATGCCCAAAAATTAAGCCAGATAATGGCCGAGAAAACCAAAGCAATTAATGAAGCGGGCAATGAAATTTGGCTTAATCTAATTACACGCGAAAAAAACAACCCTATTTTTTATACCCTGGGGGAAGATTAACGTGAAAGAAATTAAGAACAATGACGTTTATTTGACTTTAGATGATAAAAAAAGTGATGAATTTATCTTAAAGCAAAATCTCGATGCGCTGAGAAAATCAAAAAATGATGAGATGACGCGTATTACGCAAGACCTGGTCTCGATCCCGGCAGCACTGGTTCGACTGAAATGGCAGAACCGACGCGATATTTATCCGTTACAGGTAAAGGAAGAGATTTACGGTGCGGTGATGAATGCCATTATCGAACAGCGACCGGAACTCAAAGAGAAGCTTCTGGGACGCCTTGAAGCCAACTATCAGTATCTGCTTGCCAGAGAAATCGCCACCCTGCGCCTGACGCGCAAACTGGCAGACGGCGAGTACCGCACCTCAAACGTGACCTGCGTTGCGCTTGATGAGGACGCGCTGGCGTCTGGCAGCAGCGCCCCCACCGAACCACCACGCTAATTAAATCTGAATACGGCAATCGCCTCTTTTAACTGACTTGTCTGCTGCCGCTGCGCTTCAGCCACCTGCAGGGTCTGCGCAACGTGACGCACATTCTCCTGTACGCTGGCATCAATGCTGGCAATGCTGTCGTTCATTTGTGCGATGCTCGTCCGCTGCTGCTCACTCATCTGTGAGAGCTCTTCCAGCAAAGAGCGAAGCCCTTCGATACTCTCAATGATCGACTTCATCGTTAGCCCGGCGTGCTCAACCTGCTCGACCCCGTGCTGAGTGGTCGCCTGCGCCGCCGTCAGCAGCTGGCGGATCTCTTTTGCGGCCTCCTCGCTACGTTGCGCCAGGACGCGCACTTCGGAGGCGACCACTGCGAAACCTTTGCCATGCTCGCCCGCTCTGGCAGCCTCGACCGAGGCGTTAAGCGACAAAATATTGGTCTGAAAGGCAATGCCGTCGATCAGTTCCAGAATGGCGTAAATGCGCTGCGACTCCTCGCGAATCTGCTCCATTGCCGCCATCGCCTGCCGTACGTTATTCCCGCCCTGCTCCGCCACGTGGCTGGTGCTGAATGCCACTTCTCTGACCTGGCTGGCTTTTTCACTGGTCAGGGTGGCGACAGCCCGTAGCTGTTCCATCGCGCTGGCCGCCGTTGCCAGCGAGTTTGCCTGGTGATCGGTACGCTCTGACAGCGCACTGTTACGCTGGCCTAATGTGCGGGAAGCTTCCAGCAACTGGCCAATATTGGCGCTGACCTGCTCAAGCGTGGCGCGCATGGTGCCCAGCGTCAGGCTAAAGGTACGGGCGAAGGGCGACCCGGCGGGCGCGGCATCGACGGCGAGCGTCAGATAACCCGGCTCGCGGTTAATGACCCCGGCGAGTGCGGCCACCTCGCTCGCCGAGCGGGCGTCCTGCTCCATGCGCACCGCCAGCAGGATCAGGATCGCCGTCTGGACTACCACAAACAGGGCGTGAAAAACCACCATATGAAAACCGGTGTGCATAAACACCACCACGCCATACAGGTCGTGCTCCTGCAAATAGTTAAAGACCAGATGGTGTATGGCGATGACCGCAGCCCCCATCAACAGCGGTCGCCAGTCGCGCCAGGCAAGCAGCGCGGAGAGGAGGACGAAAACAGAGAAGTGATATTCGGTTTCCCCGTGCCCCAGATGGATCAGCAGCGCGGAAAAGGCCATCAGCACAAATGCCGAGCTCAGACGAAGCAGCAGCGCGCCGGGAAACAGCAGTGTTAGCACCGACGATAAACACGCCAGCGCAGTCGCCACGATGGCACCCTGCACCACATTCTCATTGAGGTAGCCCACGGCCAGGGAGATGCCCCAGAGTGACCAGATGAACACCAGTATTAGTCTGTCGGCGCGGCGACGTATGGAAGAAAGGGAAATCAGATCGTTTTGATGCGCGTGCGGATAGAGCCATGTCATCGTAGGCATACTGAGTCTCTTGCTGTGCAGGTGAAAAAGATCCTTCGAAGAAGGTCTGTTTTTATTATCTTTTTTAAGCGTAGCGGGGATATTCCGCGACGCCAGCACAATAAAAGATAGCGTTAAATGACGCAGCCGAATATTGATATTTGCTTAACAATCAAGAGATTATTAATGATGGCTTTATTGATAAATAAATATGATGTGTGGGGAGATACGGCAGAAAATAATAACGATTTGGCCTTAGAGAAAACAAAAAAGCCGGCTTTCGCCAGCTTTTATTTTATTTTTTAGCCGCTTTTTCTTCGCCGACCAGTCCAATCTTCAGGTAACCCGCCTGATGCAGCGTGTCCATTACCTTCATCATGGTTTCATAATCAACGGTTTTATCCGCCCTGAAGAAGACCGTGGTATCTTTCTTACCGCCAGTAAGCTGCTCCAGCGCCGGGATGACAGAGTCAGTCGTTACCGGGTCGTTACCGAGGAACATCGATTTATCCGCCTTCACGGACAGATAAACAGGCTTCTCCGGACGCGGCTGTGGCTGGCTGGAAGAGGCCGGCAGATTGACCTTCACGTCAACCGTCGCCAGCGGCGCAGCCACCATGAAGATAATCAGCAGAACCAGCATAACGTCGATAAACGGCGTCACGTTGATTTCATGCATTTCGCCGTTATCGTCCAGGTTTTCGTTTAGACGCATCGCCATCGCATTAACCTACGCGCAGTTTGGACGCCGCATGCACCGGCTTAACCGAGCTGGCATTAAGGTCGAGATCGCGGCTTTGCAGCAGCAGAACCTGCGCGGCCACGTCACCAAGCGTGGCTTTGTAGCTGCCAATCATCCGCGCGAAGATGTTGTAGATAACCACCGCCGGGATGGCCGCTACCAGACCGATTGCCGTCGCCAGCAGCGCTTCTGCGATACCCGGTGCCACCACCGCCAGGTTGGTGGTTTGGGTTTGGGCGATACCGATGAAGCTGTTCATGATGCCCCAGACCGTACCGAAGAGACCGATGAACGGCGAAATTGCGCCGATGGTCGCCAGATATCCGTTACCACGTCCCATATGTCGGCCAACGGCCGCAACGCGACGCTCCAGACGGAAGCCGGTACGCTCTTTGATGCCTTCGTTATCTTCACTGCCAGCGGAGAGTTCCAGCTCGTTTTGCGCTTCGTTAACTAACAGGGTGGTCAGGCTTTTCGCGTGGAAGGATGAGGTCATGTCAGAAGCCTGATCCAGCGAGCGGGCTTCGGCTAACTGCAGCTGCTCCCGCTTGAGGCGACGCTTCTGAGAAATGAGTTCGGCGCTCTTGCTAAAGAAGATAGCCCACGTGATCACGGACGCCAGAATCAGGCCGATCATCACAATCTTAACCACGATGTCAGCATGTTGATACATGCCCCAAACGGAGAGATCCGTCTGCATCAAATTATTACCCACTCTGTATCTCCAGGACGCAAATCACAAAATCTGAGCATAATAATATCAAAACGTCGCCGAATTGATAGTCGTTCTCATTACTATTTACATAGTGCCGCAATTTTTGCTCACTTTCTTTGCGCTTACGCAGTAAAAATTTCTTATGCGGTTTTTTGCTAATATTTTCTGCTTATTCGATAAGCCTCAGGGTGCAGATTTTTACAATCGTGGTAGTCTGGACGTCCAGACGTATAAAAACAGGGTTAGCGAACATGACTAAGAAGCATCTTGATACCACGCTGGTACAGGCAGGACGCAGCAAGAAATATACCCAGGGCTCGGTCAACAGCGTGATTCAACGCGCCTCCTCGCTGGTGTTTGATACCGTGGAGGAGAAAAAAAACGCCACGCGTAACCGCGCGAAAGGCGGGCTGTTTTACGGCCGTCGTGGCACGCTAACCCATTTTTCTCTGCAGGAAGCGATGTGCGAGCTGGAAGGCGGTGCGGGCTGCGCGCTGTTCCCGTGCGGCGCCGCGGCGGTCGCTAATACCATTCTGGCGTTTGTGGAACAGGGCGACCATATCCTGATGACCAACACCGCCTATGAACCCAGCCAGGACTTCTGCACCAAAATCCTCAGCAAGCTCGGCGTCACCACCGGCTGGTTCGATCCGCTGATTGGTGAAGGCATTGCCGAGCTTATTCAGCCAAACACGCGCATTGTGTTCCTGGAATCGCCAGGATCGCTCACCATGGAAGTGCACGACGTGCCGGCCATCGTGAAAGCCGTGCGCAGTAAAGCGCCAGAGGCGATTATCATGATCGACAACACCTGGGCGGCTGGTGTGCTGTTTAAGGCGCTGGAATTCGACATTGATATCTCGATTCAGGCGGCAACCAAGTACCTGATTGGCCACTCTGACGGCATGATTGGCACGGCGGTCTCTAACGCCCGCTGCTGGGATCAGCTGCGTGAAAATGCCTACCTGATGGGCCAGATGGTGGATGCCGACACGGCCTATATGACCAGCCGCGGTATTCGCACGCTGGGGGTTCGTCTGCGCCAGCACCATGAAAGCAGCCTGAAAGTGGCCGAATGGCTGGCACAGCACCCGCAGGTTGAGCGCGTTAATCATCCGGCGCTACCGGGCAGTAAGGGACATGAATTCTGGCAACGTGACTTTACGGGCAGCAGCGGTTTGTTCTCGTTCGTTCTGAAAAAACGCCTGACCCATGACGAGCTGGCAAATTATCTGGATAACTTTACCCTCTTCAGCATGGCCTACTCCTGGGGCGGATTTGAGTCCCTGATCCTGCCTAACCAGCCGGAACAGATTGCGGCGCTGCGTCCCGGCGGCGAAGTGGACTTCAGCGGTACCCTGATCCGACTGCACATCGGTTTAGAAAATGTGGACGATTTAATTGCCGATTTAGCAGCAGGGTTCGAGCGTATCGTGTAAAGTGCTGGCTTAAAATGTACTCCCTGGACGCTTTTGTGGACACTGCAACCAGAAAAGTCTGCATGAGATGCGCCCGCGATCAAACCCGACGGGCGAATAAGGGAGTACAATAGCGTTATATCTGCTGTTCCACAGGAAAGTCCATGGCTGTTATTCAAGATATTATCGCGGCGCTCTGGCAACACGACTTTGCCGCGCTGGCGGATCCTCACGTCGTCGGTATCGTCTATTTCGTGATGTTCGCAACGCTGTTCCTGGAAAATGGACTACTGCCAGCCTCATTTTTACCCGGTGACAGCCTGCTTTTACTTGCCGGGGCGTTAATCGGCAAAGGCGTCATGGACTTCACGCCAACCATGGTCATCCTCACCTCCGCCGCGAGCCTGGGCTGCTGGCTGAGCTATCTGCAGGGCCGCTGGCTGGGGAATACACGCGTCGTTAAAAGCTGGCTGGCGCAGTTACCGCATAAATATCATCAGCGTGCCACCTGCATGTTCGATCGGCACGGCCTGCTGGCGTTGCTGGCCGGGCGTTTCCTGGCGTTTGTTCGCACCCTTCTGCCTACCATGGCGGGCATTTCCGGTCTGTCGAACCGCCGCTTCCAGTTCTTCAACTGGCTGAGCGCGCTTTTGTGGGTCGGCGTGGTCACTACGCTCGGCTACGCGCTGAATATGATCCCGTTTGTGAAACACCATGAAGACCAGGTGATGACCTTCCTGATGGTGCTGCCGATGTTCCTGCTGGTGGCGGGACTGGTAGGGACCATCGCGGTGGTGATTAAGAAGAAGTACTGCAGCGCATAATTCAACAAAGCCGGGTGGCGCTATTGCTTACCCGGCCTACATGTCGCGTCAGGCTCCCTGCATCGTTCTGATACGTGACGCATCTTCTCCCGGCGTGACGCCGAAGTAGCGTTTAAATTCCCGACTGAACTGTGACGCGCTCTCATAGCCTACCCGCATTGCCGCCGCGCTGGCCTTCATGCCATCGTGGATCATCAGCATCCGCGCCTTATGCAGCCGGTAGGTTTTGAGGTACTGCAACGGCGAGGTGCTGGTCACCGACTTAAAGTTGTGGTGAAACGCCGAGACGCTCATGTTCGCCTCCGCGGCGAGCTGGTCAACGCTCAGGTTTTCGGTGTACTGGCTCTCAATACGCTTGAGCACGCGGCTTATCAGGCTGAAGTGGGTCTGCCGACTCACCAGGGCGAGCAACGCCCCACCGCCGGGTCCCAGCAGTACGTGGTAAAGAATTTCGCGGATGATCTGTTTGCCGAGAATGCGCGCATCCAGCGGCCTCTCCATCACGTCCAGCAGACGCTCAATGGCGCAGAGGATCTCTTCCGATAACGTCGCAGAGTTAATACCGCTCGACGCCATTGACGGCTGGAAGAGTTCGTCTTCGCCAATCTCCATCAGCAACTCCTGCAGTTGAAGGATATCGACATTGACGCGGATCCCCGCCAGCGGAACCGCCTCTGTCGCGAAGGTTTCACATTCAAAGGGTAAAGGTACCGTCAGCAGCAGATATTCATTGGTGTCGTAACGGAAGACGCGCTCGTTGATATAGCCAATTTTATGGCCAGAAAAGAGAAAAACGATGCCCGGCTGGTACATCACCGGCGTACGCGTCCCGGGCTGGGTGCCATAAAGCAGGCGAATATCCGGCAGCAGTTCGCTGGCGCGGTTTTCATTATCTATCAATCTCTTAATCTGCGCAGTGAGCTGCTGACAGATAGCCTCACGGTTCATTTTTCGTTACTCCGGGTACGGTTTCCGACGTTGACAGTGTGCGTCGTTTTCCGCGCTTTCTCCAGCGCTCTGTAGAAATGGGCAAGACATCGGCAGGAATGTGCATTGAGAGGATAGCCGCAGGCGACCACAATGTGCAGCATCAGGTTGCCCTCTGCGCCACCACGATTATTCACCCACTAAAGGGAACGAGCCATGAACAACTTTAATCTTCACACCCCAACCCGCATTCTGTTTGGTAAAGACGCTATCGCCGATCTGCGCGCGCAGATCCCGGCAGACGCCCGCGTCCTCGTCACCTACGGTGGCGGCAGCGTGAAAAAAACCGGCGTGCTGGATCAGGTTTACAGCGCGCTGGACGGTCTGGACGTGCGTGAGTTCGGCGGCATCGAGCCAAACCCCTCTTACGAAACGCTGATGAACGCGGTGAAAATCGCCCGCGAAGAAAACATCACCTTCCTGCTGGCGGTCGGCGGCGGCTCCGTGCTGGACGGCACCAAATTTATCGCTGCGGCAGCCCACTACGCAGACGGCGTTGATCCGTGGCACATCCTGGAGACCCGCGGCAGCGACATTAAAAGCGCGATCCCGATGGGCTCGGTGCTGACTCTGCCGGCTACCGGCTCTGAATCCAACAAGGGCGCGGTGATCTCCCGCAAAACCACTGGCGATAAACAGGCCTTTATGAACGAACACGTTCAGCCGGTGTTCGCTATCCTGGATCCGGTTTACACCTACACCCTGCCTGCGCGTCAGGTGGCGAATGGCGTGGTCGATGCCTTTGTGCATACCGTTGAGCAGTACGTCACCTACCCTGTGAACGCAAAAATTCAGGATCGTTTCGCGGAAGGCATTCTGCTGACGCTGATTGAAGAAGGTCCGAAAGCGCTGAAAGAGCCGGAAAACTACGACGTGCGTGCCAACGTGATGTGGGCTGCAACGCAGGCGCTGAATGGCCTGATCGGGGCTGGCGTGCCGCAGGACTGGGCGACCCACATGCTGGGCCACGAGCTGACGGCGATGCATGGTCTGGACCACGCCCAAACGCTGGCCGTTGTTCTGCCTGCGCTGTGGAACGAAAAGCGGGATACCAAACGTGCCAAACTGCTGCAGTACGCCGAGCGCGTGTGGAACATTACCGAGGGCTCTGACGATGCGCGTATTGATGCGGCAATCGACGCGACCCGCAACTTCTTTGAAGGGCTGGGCGTGCCAACGCGTCTGTCTGGCTACGGTCTGGATGGTAGCTCTATCCCTGCCCTGCTGGCGAAACTGGAAGAACACGGTATGACCCATCTGGGCGAACACGGCGACATTACGCTGGACGTGAGCCGTCGTATCTACGAGGCGGCACGCTAAGCGTTTTTGTCCCTCCGACTTTCGTTTTTTGACATTTCGTCCAGACTTAATGCACACCCCATCGCCGGAGTCCCTCTCCGGCGATGCGCACCTGAAGGAGGAAAAATGGCAAACCAAACCGTAATCAAGCTGCAGGACGGCAACGTGATGCCCCAGTTGGGGCTAGGTGTATGGAAAGCCGGTAACGACGAGGTCGTCTCCGCCATTCATAAGGCCCTGGAAGTCGGCTATCGGTCGATTGATACCGCCGCCGCATATAAAAATGAGGACGGCGTGGGTAAGGCTCTGACCAGCGCCGGTGTCCCTCGCGATGAGTTATTTATCACCACGAAACTCTGGAACGACGATCAAAAGCGCCCGCGCGAAGCGCTGCAGGAGAGCCTGGAGAAACTCCAGCTTGATTTCGTCGACCTGTATCTGATGCACTGGCCGGTTCCGGCTATCGACCATTACGTTGACGCCTGGAAAGGGATGATTGAACTGCAGAAAGAGGGGCTGGTGAAAAGCATCGGCGTCTGTAACTTCCAGGTACCTCACCTGCAGCGCCTGATAGACGAAACGGGCGTCGCGCCGGTGATTAACCAGATCGAGCTGCACCCGCTGATGCAGCAGCGCCAGCTTCACGCATGGAACGCCACGCACAAAATCCAGACCGAATCCTGGAGCCCACTGGCTCAGGGCGGCGAGGGGGTGTTCGACCAGAAAATTATCCGCGATCTGGCGGATAAATACGGCAAAACCCCGGCGCAGGTTGTCATTCGCTGGCACCTGGACAACGGCCTGGTGGTGATCCCGAAATCGGTCACGCCATCGCGCATCGCCGAGAACTTCGACGTCTGGGATTTCCGCCTGGACAAAGATGAGCTGGGTGAGATTGCGAAGCTGGATAAGGGCAAGCGTTTAGGGCCGGATCCGGATCAGTTTGGCGGGTAATACCTAAAACGAGCCCGATCTTACACCGGGCTCGTTTTAATCTATAAACCGGACTGACATCTCGCTTCTCCGGGGAGGTCAGGCAAGGTGCAAATAACGTTAAACGCTTTCCCTTCAAGTTCATGTGGTCCGCCGAGACCGCCGCCTGCTTCTGCTTCATATTCCTTTCCGTTGACACTTATCTGGAGCGGGGTGCGATAAATCCAGTCCATCGGACCTATTGGCAGAAAGAAGATCCACTCATGCTGGCTCTGAAAAGCAAAACGACCGTTGTCGTCAGAAAGCGTTTGCTCCCTCTCTAATGTTATTTTAGCGCCCGGGACTGGCTTACCTGCGCTGTCGATTAGACGTCCTTCCACTTCTGGCTGTGTCTGGCGGTGCATTACACAACCGCTTAACGTCAGGCCAATCAGCATCGCTCCCGTTAACTTCATTATTTTCATGTTGGGCCTCCTGCCCTTATGCAGAAAAAAGCCGGGGGGCGTCTGCGCCTTACCCGGCCTACGCGCTGAACTGTAGGCCCGGTAAGCGCAGCGCCACCGGGCAATATGTCTAGCCGCTCTTACGTTTTACGTTTTTCTTCGTTCCCGCCCCACCGTTCGAACGCTGATGCACAATCGGCGTGTGCTTGGTCAGCGCCGGGCGCGTATTGCGGTTCTGGCGACGCGCTTCGCGCATCTCCTCAAGCGTAGGCGCCGGCACCAGGCAGTCGCGGCGCGAGCCGATCAGGTGCTTTTTGCCCATCTCTTCCAGCGCCTGGCGGATCAGCGGCCAGTTTTTCGGATCGTGATAACGCAGCAGCGCTTTGTGCAGACGACGCTGTTTATCCCCTTTCGGCACCACCACCTCTTCGCTCTTATAGCCAATCTTACTCAGCGGGTTTTTGCCGGTGTAATACATGGTCGTCGAGTTGGCGAGCGGTGAAGGATAGAAGTTCTGCACCTGATCCAGACGGAAGCGACGCTGCTTAAGCCACAGCGCCAGGTTCACCATGTCCTCATCACGCGTGCCAGGGTGCGCCGAGATGAAATACGGGATCAGATACTGCTCTTTGCCCGCCTGCTTCGAGTAGGTGTCGAACAGCTCTTTAAAGCGGTCGTAGCTGCCCATGCCCGGCTTCATCATCTTCGACAGCGGGCCTTCTTCGGTATGCTCCGGCGCAATCTTCAGATAGCCACCCACGTGGTGCGTCGCCAGCTCTTTGATGTAGCGCGGATCTTCCACAGCGATATCGTAACGTACCCCGGAAGCGATCAGGATCTTCTTGATGCCTTTCAGATCACGCGCGCGGCGGTAGAGGTTGATCGTCGGCTCGTGGTTGGTGTCCATGTGCTGACAGATATCCGGATAGACGCACGACAGGCGGCGGCAGGTCTGCTCCGCGCGTGGCGACTTACAGCGCAGCATATACATGTTGGCGGTTGGGCCGCCAAGGTCGGAAATCACGCCGGTAAAGCCCGGTACGGTGTCGCGAATGGCTTCGATCTCATTGATGATCGAATCTTCAGAGCGGCTCTGAATAATGCGTCCTTCGTGCTCGGTAATAGAGCAGAAGGAGCAGCCCCCGAAGCAGCCGCGCATGATGTTGATCGAGAAGCGGATCATCTCATACGCCGGGATACGGGCGTTGCCGTACGCCGGGTGCGGCACGCGCTTGTAAGGCAGCGCGAAGACGCTGTCCATCTCTTCCGTGGAGAGCGGGATCGCCGGCGGGTTGATCCAGATAAAGCGCTCGCCGTGCTTCTGCATCAGGGCGCGGGCACAGCCCGGGTTGGTTTCATGGTGCAGAATACGGGACGCGTGCGCGTAGAGCACCTTGTCGGCTTTCACCTTCTCGTAGGACGGCAGCAGCACATAGGTTTTTTCCCACGGTTTCGGGCGCGGCGGCTGCACGACGATCGCCTTTGCCTCCGCCTTCTTTGGCTCTACCGGCTTGTTATCGGCACACGGCAGATCTTCACCATAGGGGTGGGGGATCGGGTCGATTTTGCCCGGCATATCAATGATACGGGAATCCACCCCGCTCCAGCCTGGCAGCGCCTCTTTCACCATGATCGCGGTATTGCGCACGTCGCGGATGCTGCTCACCGGCTCGCCCTGCGACAGACGGTGCGCCACTTCCACCAGCGGACGCTCACCGTTACCGTAAATCAGCATGTCGGCTTTGGAATCCACCAGCACCGAACGGCGCACGGTATCTGACCAGTAGTCGTAGTGCGCGGTGCGGCGCAGGCTCGCCTCGATGCCGCCCAGGATCACCGGCACGTCTTTCCAGGCTTCTTTGCAGCGCTGGGTATAGACCAGCGTGGCACGGTCAGGACGTTTACCCGCTACGTTATCCGGGGTGTAGGCATCGTCATGACGCAGCTTACGGTCGGCGGTATAGCGGTTAATCATCGAGTCCATGTTGCCTGCGGTCACGCCGAAGAACAGGTTGGGTTTACCCAGACGCATAAAGTCGTCTTTGCTGTTCCAGTCAGGCTGGGAGATGATCCCCACGCGGAAGCCCTGCGCTTCAAGCATACGGCCGCAGATGGCCATGCCGAAGCTCGGGTGGTCAACGTAGGCATCGCCCGTGACCAGAATGATATCGCAGCTGTCCCAGCCCAGTTGGTCCATCTCTTCCCGGGACATCGGCAGGAACGGCGCCGGTCCAAAGCAGGCCGCCCAGTACTGGGGCCAGGAGAAGAGGTCACGATCCGGCTGGATCAGGGAAATTGCGCTCATAATGCTTCCGAAGAAAAAATAGACAAAAGGAGCCGGATTATACGCTGTTCATCCGCCAGATTTGAAGAAAAGGATGCAGCAAGCAGGCAGATATTCACAGAAGTCGTTAAAATACGCCGCCCTGATAATTTTGAATCATAATATTCACTATATTTTCCGGTGATTTGCCCCGGAATACGTGTTTGCGCGGAGCTCACCTGTGAAGCCCAACGATTCGTTACATGTCTCCCAGTTGCGGGTGGTCCTTCACCTCTGTGGTTTTCTGGTGCTGCTGTACAGCCTCTCCATGCTGCCGCCGATGGTGATCGCTCTGCTGAACAAAGAGCGAACCTACTTTGCGTTTTTGACCACCTTTTTGACCTTTTTCAGCCTCGGTGGGATGGCCTGGCGGGCCACCCGTCACGCCGGTATACAGCTGCGTACCCGCGACGGTTTTGTCATTATCGTCCTGTTCTGGCTGCTGTTCTCATTCATTAGCGCCATGCCGTTATGGATGGATGACGGCCTGCAGCTCTCCTTTGCTGACGCGCTCTTTGAAGGGGTTTCCGGGATCACCACCACGGGCGCCACGGTCATCGGGGATGTTAGCGCCCTGCCTAAGTCCTACCTTTATTACCGCGCACAGCTCAATTTCATAGGCGGGTTAGGCGTTATTGTGCTGGCCGTCGCGGTTCTGCCGCTGCTGGGCATCGGTGGCATGAAGCTGTACCAGTCAGAAATGCCGGGGCCGTTTAAAGAGGAACGCCTGACGCCCCGGCTCGCCGATACCGCACGCACGCTGTGGGTAACGTACTTAGCGCTGGGGCTGGCCTGTACCCTGGCCTACTGGCTGGCGGGAATGTCCTTTTTTGACGCAGTCTGTCACGGGCTTTCAACCGTATCGTTGGGGGGATTTTCAACCCGTAGCGAAAGCATCGGTTTTTATGACAGCCACGCGATTGAGCTGGTCGCTGGTGCGTTTTCCTTGCTCTCCGCCTTCAACTTCACGCTCTGGTATGTTGCCATTGCCAGACGCACGCTAAAGCCGATTCGTCGCAGCCCGGAGGTCAAATTCTTTCTGAGCGCCGCCGGGGTGATTATTCTTATCACCGCCTGGCAGGTCTGGCATGCCGGGATGTATGACGCCACGGATAGCCTGGTGCACGCCTTCTTCCTTGCCAGTTCGATGATGACCGATAACGGCCTTTCAACAGCGGATTATGCCCACTGGCCTGCACACACCATTTTCCTGCTGTTGAGCGCCAGCTTTTTTGGCGGCTGCGTAGGCTCGACCTGCGGCGGGATCAAGGCCCTGCGTTTTCTGATTATGTTCAAACAGAGCATTCAGGAGATGAATCAGCTGGCGCATCCGCGGGCGCTGCTGAGCATCAAAGTTGGCAACAGCGTAGTGAATGAGCGCGTCCTGAGATCGGTATGGAGCTTCTTCTTTCTCTACGTGATGATCACGGGCTTTTTCGTCTGGGCGCTCAATCTGATGGGCTACGACCTGTTTACGTCATTCGCGACGGTTGCCGCCTGTATCAACAACATGGGGCTGGGCTTTGGCGAAACAGCCTCAACCTTTGGGACGTTAACAGAAGGGGCTAAGCTGTTGATGTGCGCGGCGATGATCTTAGGGCGTCTGGAAATTTACCCGGTGCTGATTCTGTTTTCGCGCTTTTTCTGGCGGGCTTAAACCATTCCCGGCGAACCGGGAATGTGAGAGGTTATGGCGCGGGATTGATCAGCATTTGCCCCACGGAGCCCCTGTCCATCATCTCCAGCGTCTGGCTGTGGAACAGGAACGGGAAGTGCGGCCACGAAGGCTGACCATAGTAGACGAGCAGTTCAACCTGACCATCCACCCAGACGGTATCTTTCCAGCCGCGGTCTTCCGGGAACGGCATCGCACCGTTCACGTTGCGGATCAGGAATGACACGCCTTCAATATGGAACGACTGCGGCATGTCCGAGCGAACAATCCAGCGCTCCCAGGTGCCCTGCTGCGCGGTAATGTCGATACGGTTGACGTCCCACAGCGCACCGTTGATGCCCGGATCGTCGCCCAGGCTGATATCCCGGCTGCGCACCGGCGAACCGCTCATGATCTCCTGCGGCAGCAGGCGCATGGGCAGGCTGTCGGTCACCAGCGGCAGCAGGCCGGTTGGGCGCAGGGTCAGCACCAGGGTGGAAACCAGAATACTCGACGGCTCAAAGAACCCGCGAATACGGTCCACAATGCTCGCCGCTTCGCCGCAGGTGACAGAAACTTCATCCCCGTTGGTCATATCAATGAGGATTTCGCGGCGCTCACCCGGCGAGAGGGCCAGCTGTTTAACGGACACCGGTGCCGGTAAAAAGCCCTGATCGCCGGAGATGACGTGCAGCGGACGGCCATCGCTCATCTGGAGCTGATAGCGGCGCGAGTTAGAGGCGTTGAGCAGACGCAGGCGTACCCAGCCGCGCGAGACTTCTACGTAAGGGCTTTGTGCGCCGTTGACCAGCAGCGTATCGCCCACAAAGCCACCGCTGCCCGGCTCGCTGTATTCCGGCGTACCGAAGTTATCCAGACGTTTGTCCTGGATAATAATCGGGAAGTCATCCACACCGTAGTGGTTCGGGATCGGCAGAGATTTACTGACCTCATCTTCCACCAGCCACATTCCGGCCAGGCCGTTATAGACCTGCTGCGCCGTACGGTTAGGGGTGTTGGCGTGATACCACAGGGTGGCCGCGCTCTGACGGATCGGCAGCACCGGCGCCCAGTCGGCGTTAGGCGACATCATGCGCGCCGCGCCGCCAATCAACGGGCCCGGAACCTGTAAACCGCTGATGGTCATAGCGACATTTTCAGACGTACGGTTGCTGTAGATGAGCTTAACGTCATCGCCATTCCATACGCGGATGGTCGGCCCAAGGTAACGTCCGTTAATGCCCCAGACCGGCGCGCGGGTTCCCTGGGTAAAGGACCAGTGGCTGCGCTGCAGCGTCAGGAAAAGCGGCTGACCGCGACGGGATTCTATCAACGGCGGAATGGGCAGCGGCTGCTGCTGCCCGGCGGCGCTGGCTGTCAGCGGCATCGCACCCGCACAAAGGGCGATCCCCGAAGCCTGAATAAACTGACGCCGACTGAGTGACATATAAGCTCCATCTGAAACGACTAACAACGCGGGAATTCGTTTTCCCTTCAACGCCGGGTTAAATCTTACCGGCGGCTTCTCTCTCTGCGACTTCTTTGTCGAGCAGCGCAATATGCTGAGCCATCAGCTCGCGGCAGTGTGCTGCCAGCTCGCGCACCTGATCTTTACCGTATTTGCTGGTATCAACGGGTGGCAACATTTCGACAATCACCAGCCCGTTATTCAGGCGGTTAAGATTAATCTTATTAGAAGTATTGGAAACGCACACAGGAATAATTGGAACACCTGCCGCAATTGCGGCATGAAACGCTCCGGTTTTAAACGGCAGCAGGCCGCGACCGCGGCTGCGCGTTCCTTCCGGGAACATCCAGATTGAGATTTTGCGCTTTTTAAAATGGTTCACCACTTCCGCAATGGTGCTGTGCGCTTTTGCACGGTTATTACGATCGATCAGCAGGTTGCCGGTAAGCCAGTACAGCTGACCGAAAAACGGGATCCACAGCAGGCTTTTTTTCCCCACCGTCACGGTCGGCGGAAGGACAATATTGGAGGCCGTCACCATATCGTAGTTGTTCTGATGGTTAGCGATATAGATGGCGTTACCGAAATTCTCCGCCCCTTCAGGCAGACGTTTTTCAACCTTCAGACCGAACAGTGGCGCCAGACGACCGAACATATGACCAAAAGTGGCAACATGCTTCGGATTACGCGGGCTGAACAGGCAATAAACAGAGCCGAAAACACAGACCAGAATGCAGTAGATAACGGTAAGAATGAGACGAACAATGTATAGCATAGCGACCTCTGAAGCCCTGACAGCTGACAATTATACTTCACCTGTGGCCAGGTAAGGACTTTATTACGAGCGCGTATTGTTAATCGCAACGCACGAATTAACAACGATTTTACGGGAAATTTTATTGAAATTCCCCCTCCGGACAGAGGGGGATATCACGACATCACTCTTCGCTGTCACCCGCGGAGCTGCGTGCAGGAGAGTCAATCTCCACGCGGTCGATACGCTGCAGGCCGCGCATCAGCGAGCCGCGGCGACCGCGCTCACCCACCACTTTCTGCAGCTCTTCCGGACGAAGTTTGATTTTACGCTTGCCGACATGGATGGTCAGCGTGCTCTGCGGCGGCAGAAGGAAGAGGTGCGCCAGGCCATCTTCGCCTTTCGCGGCTTCCGCCGACGGGATGTTGATGATCTTGTTGCCCTTGCCTTTTGACAGCTCCGGCAGATCGCTGACCGGGAACATCAGCATACGTCCGGCGGTGGTGATCGCCAGCAGCATATCGCTTTCGTTCTCGATCACCAGCGGCGGCATCACGTGAGCGTTGTCCGGCAGGCTAATCAGCGCCTTACCGGCACGGTTACGCGAGACCAGATCGTTAAAGGTACAGATAAAGCCGTAACCCGCATCAGAGGCCAGCAGCAGTTTCTGGTCATCGGCTTCCATCAGCATATGGTCAACCGTCGCCCCCGGCGGCAGCGTTAGCTTACCGGTCAGCGGTTCGCCCTGCCCGCGCGCGGATGGCAGCGTAATCGGGTCGATGGCGTAGCTACGACCGGTGGAGTCGATAAACGCCACCGGCTGGTTGCTCTTACCTTTCACCGCCGCTTTGAAGCTGTCGCCCGCCTTGTAGCTGAGCCCCGGCGCGTCGATATCGTGCCCCTTGGCGCTGCGCACCCAGCCGCTCTGCGACAGGACAATGGTCACCGGCTCGGACGGCTGCATGTCGTGCTCGTTCATCGCCTTCGCTTCTTCGCGCTCGTGCAGCGGAGAACGGCGGTCGTCACCAAACGCGTCGGCATCGGCCTGCAGCTCTTTTTTCAGCAGGGTATTCATCTTGCGTTCGGACGCGAGGATCGCCTGCAGCTGATCGCGCTCTTTTTCCAGCTCGTTCTGCTCACCGCGGATCTTCATCTCTTCCAGTCTGGCGAGATGGCGCAGCTTCAGTTCGAGGATCGCTTCGGCCTGGGTTTCGCTGATGCCAAAACGCGACATCAGGGCAGGCTTCGGCTCGTCCTCGGTACGGATGATCTCAATCACCTCGTCGATATTGAGGAACGCCACCAGCAAACCTTCGAGGATATGCAGGCGCTTAAGCACTTTCTCCAGACGATGGTTCAGACGACGGCGAACCGTATCGCGGCGGAACGTCAGCCATTCGGTGAGGATCTCCAGCAGGTTTTTCACCGCCGGGCGTCCGTCGAGGCCAATCATGTTCAGGTTGATGCGGTAGCTTTTTTCCAGATCGGTGGTGGCAAACAGGTGGTTCATCACCTGCTCCATGTCCACACGGTTAGAGCGCGGCACAATCACCAGACGGGTCGGGTTTTCGTGGTCGGACTCGTCGCGCAGATCATCCACCATCGGCAGCTTTTTGTTGCGCATCTGGGCGGCGATCTGCTCCAGCACTTTAGCGCCGGAGACCTGATGCGGCAGCGCGGTGATCACCACGGCGCCGTCCTCTTTGGTCCACACCGCGCGCATGCGCACGGAGCCGCGACCGTTCTGGTAAATTTTACGGATTTCCGCGCGTGAGGTGATGATCTCGGCTTCGGTCGGGAAGTCCGGCCCCTGCACGATATCCAGCAGCTCATCCAGCGAGGTTTTCGGTTGCTCAATCAGGGTGATGGCGGCATTCGCCACTTCACGCAGGTTGTGCGGGGGAATGTCCGTCGCCATACCAACGGCGATACCGGTGGTCCCGTTCAGCAGGATGTTCGGCAGACGCGCAGGCAGCATCTTCGGCTCCTGCAGCGTGCCGTCGAAGTTTGGCACCCAGTCAACGGTACCCTGCCCCAGCTCGCCCAGCAGCACTTCGGCATATTTAGACAGACGGGATTCGGTATAACGCATCGCCGCGAAGGATTTCGGATCGTCCGGCGCCCCCCAGTTCCCCTGACCATCCACCAGCGGATAGCGGTACGAGAATGGCTGGGCCATCAGCACCATCGCTTCATAACAGGCACTGTCACCGTGCGGATGGTATTTACCCAGCACGTCACCGACGGTACGGGCGGATTTCTTGAACTTGGCGGTAGCATTCAGCCCCAGTTCGGACATCGCATACACGATGCGGCGCTGTACGGGCTTCAGGCCATCCCCGATAAACGGCAACGCCCTGTCCATGATGACGTACATGGAGTAGTTCAGGTAGGCGTTTTCCGTGAATTCATGTAGCGCGAGGCGCTCTGCCATATCGCTCATTACGTGTGATTCCTCAACTCAGAAACCGATGGGTTTCAGGCAATATTGCCGCAGATACTACCCTATCTGACGAGTTGAGTCACAAAGAAAAAGGGCCGCTCAGGCGGCCCTTTCCGGGTTATTTGTTCAGCTTAATGATCTGCTTCACATCGATTTCAAAATCGTTCCACTCTTTATCGACCTTGCCCTGGATTTCCACTTTATCCTGCGGGGTGACGGTCACGCCGTTCCAGCGCTTGTGGTCAATCTCCACGTTTACCGTGCCGGTCTCATCGCGGAAGGTGTAGCGGTCGTCGGACAGGCGCTGGGTAATGTTCCCGCGCAGCTTCACCCAGCTGTCGTCTTTCATCTCTTTAACCTTCACCGCGGTGGTGAGGTTCGCGTCATTATCAACAAACCCGCCTGTCTGCGCGTGAGTCTGAGTTTGCGTGGCTGACGGGCCGTTAAATCCGCCCTGGGCAGCAAAAACAGGGGCAGTGGTCATCATCATGATGGCAGCAATCGCAGCGAATTTTTTCATATTAACTCTCCCTTTAATCTGGTTTCGCAAACCATTTAACAGGGTAATCCTTAACAACTTCTTAAGGGGAAAATTTATTTATTTTTACTGTACAGCAGGCGGATTCAGAGGGTTTACTGACGACATCAAGGAGGGAATATGCGCATTTTACTGGTAGAAGACGACAAGCTCATTGGCGACGGCATCAAAACGGGCTTAAGCAAAATGGGCTTTAGCGTGGACTGGTTTACCGATGGAAAAACCGGCCAGACCGCACTCTACTCTGCACCTTACGATGCCGTGGTGCTGGACCTGACGCTGCCGGAAATCGACGGTCTTCAGATCCTGCGCGCATGGCGAGAAAGCGGCCGCAGCGAACCGGTATTGATCCTGACCGCGCGGGATGCGCTTAACCAGCGCGTCGAAGGGTTGCGCCTGGGCGCGGATGATTATCTCTGTAAGCCGTTCGCGCTGATCGAGGTGGGTGCCCGCCTCGAAGCGCTGGTCCGCCGCAGCCACGGCCAGACGCGCAGCGAGCTGCGCCACGGTAAGGTCACTCTCGACCCGACAAGCCTCGTCGCCACGCTGGAGGGGGAAACGCTGACGCTCAAGCCCAAAGAGTTCGCCCTGCTGGAGCTGCTGATGCGCAATGCCGGCCGCGTGCTGCCGCGCAAAGCGATCGAAGAGAAGCTCTACACCTGGGACGACGACGTCTCCAGCAATGCGGTGGAAGTCCATGTCCACCATCTGCGCCGCAAGCTTGGCAGCGAGTTTATCCGCACCGTGCACGGCATCGGCTATACCCTGGGTGACGCATGAAACTGACGCAACGCCTGAGCCTGAAGCTGCGCCTGACTCTCCTCTTTTTAGCGCTCTCCCTGACGGCATGGTTTGCCGCCAGTCTGGTGGCCTGGCAGCAGACGACCCACAAGCTGGATAAGCTGTTTGATACCCAGCAGATGCTGTTCGCCAAACGGCTGCTGACGATGGATCTGGACGAGATCCGTGCCCCTGAGCGCATGCGCGAAATCCCGAAAAAAGTGAAGCATGGTCGTCTGGATGACGACGCGCTGGCTTTCGCCATTTATGCCGTCGACGGCAAAATGATCCTCAATGACGGCGAAAACGGGCGCGATATCCCGTATCACTATCGTCGCGACGGGTTTGCTAACGGAAGGCTTAAAGACGATAACGATGAATGGCGTTTCTTATGGCTGACGTCACCCGACGGGAAATACCGCGTGGTGATCGGCCAGGAGTGGGAGTACCGCCAGGAGATGGCGCTGGACGTGGTCAGTTCACAGCTCACGCCCTGGCTGGTGGCGCTGCCGGTGATGCTGCTGTTGCTGATTGTCCTCCTGAGCCGGGAACTGAAGCCGCTGAAAAAGCTGGCGCAGACCCTGCGCGCCCGCTCGCCGGATGCCACCGATACTCTGCCGACGCAGGGCGTCCCTGCGGAAGTGCGCCCCCTGCTTGACGCGCTGAATCATCTCTTCGCACGTACCCAGGAGATGATGATCCGCGAGCGTCGTTTTACCTCCGATGCCGCTCACGAGCTGCGCAGCCCACTGGCGGCCCTGAAAGTGCAAACTGACGTGGCGCAACTCTCTCTGGATGACCCGCAGGCGCAGGAAAAAGCGCTTTCGCAGCTTCATGCGGGGATCGACCGCGCCTCCCGGCTGGTGGATCAGCTTCTTACGCTCTCGCGTCTGGATTCGCTGGACAATCTGGAAGATGTCGAACCCATCACGATGGCCGATTTACTGCAGTCAGCGGTGCTGGATATCTGGCATCCGGCTCACCAGGCGGGCACGGATATTCGCCTGAACATTCATGCCCCGGAGGTGACACGCACGGGTCAGCCACTGCTGATGAGCCTGCTGGTACGTAACCTGCTGGATAACGCGATTCGCTACAGCCCGCGCGGCAGAGTGGTGGACGTGACGCTGGACGCCCGGAGCTTCACCGTGCGCGACAACGGCCCGGGGATTTCCCCCGAGGCGCTGGCGCGTATCGGCGAGCGGTTTTATCGCCCGCCCGGCCAGGATGCGACGGGCAGCGGGCTGGGGTTATCCATTGTGAAATGTATTGCTGCGCTACATGGACTGCGTGTCTCGCTGAACAATGCGCCGGAAGGGGGCCTGGAAGTCAGGGTCAGCTGGTAAGGGATTATTGCGTTTAATGCAAAAGACTTTGCACATTTTGCTCATTTTACCGTCCCGCCCTCGCGCGTAGAATACTCGCCATACTCTCATCGACGAGGACAAATAATGAGCAACATTCTGATTATCAACGGCGCGAAAGAGTTCGCGCACTCGAAAGGCCAGCTGAATGACACCCTGACCGAGGTCGCGGACGGTTTCCTGCGCGACGCCGGGCATGATGTTAAGGTCGTGCGCGCAGACAGCGATTACGATGTGAAAGCCGAAGTGCAGAACTTCCTGTGGGCTGACGTGGTGATCTGGCAGATGCCTGGCTGGTGGATGGGCGCACCGTGGACCGTGAAAAAATACATGGACGATGTGTTCACTGAAGGTCACGGCTCGCTGTATGCCAGCGACGGCCGCACCCGCTCAGATGCGTCTAAAAAATACGGTTCCGGCGGCCTGATTCAGGGCAAAAAATATATGCTGTCGCTCACCTGGAACGCCCCGCTGGAAGCTTTCACCGAGAAAGATCAGTTCTTCGAAGGCGTGGGCGTTGACGGCGCGTATCTGCCGTTCCACAAGGCTAACCAGTTCCTGGGCATGGATCCGCTGCCGACCTTTATCGTCAACGACGTGATTAAAATGCCTGATGTCCCGCGCTATATCGCAGAATATCGCAAGCATCTCGCGGAAATTTTTGCTTAACTGGTAACCTGGAATTAAAGGAGTAGTCACAATGCTTACCGTTATTGCAGAAATCCGTACTCGTCCAGGTCAACATCACCGTCAGGCGGTGCTGGATCAGTTCGCGAAAATTATCCCGACCGTACTGAAAGAAGAAGGCTGCCACGGCTACGCGCCGATGGTGGATGCCGCCACTCACGCCAGCTTCCAGGCGACCGCACCGGACTCGATCATCATGGTTGAGCAGTGGGAAACCGTCGCGCACCTTGAAGCGCATCTGCAGACCGCGCACATGAAAGCGTGGAGTGATGCCGTGAAAGGTGACGTGCTGGAAACCCACATCCGCATTCTGGAGCAAGGGGTTTAAATTTGTGGAATTTGCCGGGTGGCACTGCGTTTACCCGGCCTACAAAACCTGAACCGTAGGCCCGGTAAGCGCCAGCGCCACCGGGCTTTGTTGTTTTTAGCTGCTTTTCTTCCCCGGTTTTAACCCACGGTGTAGCTCGTTAATACGCTTCATGGACCTGATGGTGCGCTGCGGCTCGGTGGCGGCGACGGATAAAATGAGCATCTCCAGACACAGCAACACCGTGCCATGGAGCGGAATTTTACCCTTTTCACCGCCGCGCGGGACGTGGATCACTACGCTTGACTCTTTACTGAAACGTGAATCCAGCGCGTTGGTCAGCAAAATGGTGGGGATGCCCAGACGTTTCGCTTCACGCAGCGTAGTTTGTCCTTCCCGGTGCGCGGATTTCTGCGCCATCATCACCAGCACGTCACCGCGCTGAAGCGCTATCAGCTGTTCAGCAAGGCCTATCCCGGTGCGATTAAGCGGCGTGGCGGGCAGCCCCATCCGGCTGAACAACCTGGCGGTGTACTCGGCCAGAATGCCGGAGGCGCCAATCCCAAACAGGGCGACCTGCCTTGCCTGTGCCAGCAGTGAGACCGCCTGCGCCATCGCGAAGCGGTTGTGCGGTTGCGACAACACCTCGCAGGTGTGCTGGTGCCCTTCCAGCACAAAATCGATACTCGCATTCACGTCGCTGGTGAGCGTATTGACCGTAGAGGAGATTTTTTCGCTCGAGGTCACCACCGGACCAAACCACTGCTCCAGGGTCTGCTTGAGATCGCGCAGTCCGGCAAAGCCCAGCGCCTGGATCGCGCGGACCACCGTGGCGTCTGACGTTTTAAGCTGCGTGGCGATCTCCATTGCCGTCTGCTCCATCACCGCTTCGCGATTGTCATGAATATAGCGGGCGACCTGCAGCAGACGCGGCGTCAGCTGATGCGCCCGCGCGCGAAAACGTTCGCCATAAACATCCACGCGACCTTTCTCTTTGCGGATCACCGTGATGCCTCCGGCAGCGGACGCCCGGCAATCTGCGACTGTACCTGCGCGGCCATCAGCCCTAACGAGGCGAACGAATTCGAGATGGCCTCCTCGCGCGAGATCAGCACGTAGTGTCCGGTCCGGCAGGCGTTCAGGAACTGGCACCAGCCCGGCATCACGGCATCCATTGCCGCCAGCTCATCCTGCGGTTTTCCGCCGGTGTCCCCGCGCCAGGTAGCAAAGACAAAATCGGCATCCAGCTCCGGCAGGCGCTCGGCGCTGACGTCAATGCGCCCTCCGTCCGGGATGCTCTCAATCAACGGCGGGAATGTGAATCCTGCGTCGCGCAGCACGCGTCCAAGCGAGTGGTAGCTGTGCATGGCGTTAATTTTCCCCTGGTTGGCCTGAATGACCGACACGGTGATATGGCGGGTGTCGAGGGTTGCCTTCAGCGCTTTGATTTGTGCCTGATAACGGCGCTCCAGGATTTTCAGCCGCGCCTGCGTACCGGTAAGCTGCGCCAGCTTGCGGTAGATTTCCGGCGCACCGCCGTCGAGGTGATCGATACTCACCGTCGGGGCAATTTTCGCAAGCTGTTCCACTGGGGTATTACGGGTCGGCTCGGTAATGATCAGGTCAGGTTTGGCGGCGGCAATGGCTTCAATGTCGATATCGGCCGTGCCGATAAATTTGATGTCGGAGTTATCGAAATCGACACCCGTTAACATGCCGCTGGAGCGCAGAAAGTGGCTACCGTCCGGGCGCGTGCGGCCATGGCTTGCGACCGGTGGCACGCCAAGCTCAATCAGCGGAATGGTGATATCCAGGTCATGCAGCGAGACGATCCGCTTTGGGTGAAGCGGCACAACAGCCTTACGTCCCAAATCGTCGGTAAATGTTTGAGTCGGCTCAGCCGCACTCACTGCAAACCCCACCAGCAACAGCATCGAAAAAAGTACGCGCATTATCGTCCTCTAAAATCTGTCCCGGCGCTGCCAGAGCAGCAGCAGGAAAAACGGTCCGCCAATTAATGAAATGACAATGCCCGCCGGCAGCTGCAGCGGGAGGAATGCCAGCCGTCCAATGTTATCCGCCAGCAGCACCAGCAGCGCTCCCAGCACGGCACTGCCCGTCAGGAGCGCGGTTTGACCACCGCGCAGCAGCAGGCGCGCCATGTGCGGGGCAATCAGCCCCACGAAGCCAATACTGCCCACGCAGGAGACGCAGGCCGCCGTCAGCACCACCGGGGCGAGAACCCGCAGCAGCGCCAGCCGGCTGGTGCGCACGCCAAGGCCCGCTGCGGCCTGATCGCCGAGCAGCGCCACGTCCGCGGCACGGGCGGTAAACAGCAGCAGCGCAAACGCGGGGGCAGCCCAGAGCGCGGCCAGCCCCACCAGCGTCCAGTTTGCCGCATGCAGGCTTCCCGCCAGCCACAGCATCGCCGTCTGCACGTCGCGCACGTCAGCGGTGGTGATAAAAACCCCCATTGCCGCGGCAAAGGCCCACGACACGCCAATACCGATCAGGATAAATCGCGGGCGCGAGATATCCCGCGCCAGGGCTATCACCAGCAGCGCGGTGAGCAGCCCACCGGCCATCCCGACCAGCGGACGCCAGGCCAGGCTTAGCGCCGGGAACTGAAAAATCAGCAGCAGTACCGCTGCGCTACAGCCCTCTTTCACGCCGATCAGTCCCGGATCGGCCAGGCCATTGCGGGTGATAGACTGCATGGCTGCCCCTGCCATACCGAGCATTGCGCCGCACAGGATCGCCATCAGCAGACGCGGCAGGCGGATGTCCATCACGATGTAGCGCGTCTCTGTCGTCAGACTTTCAGGCAAAAACAGCGCGCGTCCGATGGCGGAGGTGGGAATGGGCAGGGACCCGTGCGTCAGGCCAAAACCGGCCAGCAGGCAGGCGGCCAGCGTCAGGATGGCAAGACACGCCAGCGCCTTTGGACGAACCAGCGCTGAGAAGGTGCCAACGCGCAACGCACGCAGTCCGGCGCGGTTCATTTAAACATCCTCGACGCCATGAAGATAAAGACCGGGGCGCCCACCAGGGCGGTCATGATGCCGGTTGCCAGCTCCCAGGGCGTAAACAGCCTCCGGGCCGCAATATCCGCCAGCAGCAGAACCAGCGCGCCGCACAGCGCAGACAGCGGCACCATCACCCGCAGATCGACCGACACCAGACGGCGAATAAGCTGCGGCACCACAAGGCCAATAAAGCCAATCGGCCCGGCAATGGAGACGGCCGCGCCGCAGAGCAGCGCGATAGCCAGCAGAGCGAGCAGACGGGTTTTCAGCAGCGATACGCCAAGCCCCTGCGCCATGTTGTCGCCAAGCGCCAGCATATTGAGCGAAGGCGACAGCGCAAGAGCAAGAACAAAACCAGCGGTGGCGGCCCATAGGGCGCTCTGCAGCGTCTGTGCGTTGACCCCGGCGACATCACCCGCCAGCCAGGTGCGCAGGGAGAGCAGCGTCTGTTCGTCCAGAATCAGCACGGCGGCGGTCACTGACGAGGCAAAGGCCGACATCGCGACGCCGCACAGGGTGACTTTCATCGGCGTGAGTCCGGTCCGCCCGGAAGAGGAGAACACCAGTACCAGCAAAAACAGCGTGGCGGCACCGGCAGCGGCAATAAGCGGCTGCCCCACTGGCAGGGTCAGGCCCAGCGCGCTCGTCAGCACCACCGCCAGCGCCGCCCCGGCATTGAGCCCCAGAATATGCGGCTCAGCCAGCGGGTTGCGGATGACCGACTGCAATAATACCCCCGCCACGCCCAGCGCCGCGCCAACGATCGTGGCCGCCATCAGGCGTAACAGGCGCAGCCTGATGATGATGTTATGGTCGAAATTGTGCGGGTCGAAAGCGAAAAAGGCCTGGGCCACTGTCCAGGGCGGAATAACGCGCGCGCCAGTTCCCAGATGGGCAATCGCGCCCGCCGTCAGCAGTAAGGCAAAAAGAATAAACGCCAGAGAGGTGCGGATCATTTTTCAGCGACCTGGCGAAACGGCATAAAGAACGGTTTGCCGGTCAACGGGTTGATGGACATATGCACGTCGACATCGAACACCGCTTTAATAAGCTCTGGCGTACAAACGTCCCCCTCATGCAATACCCCCTCCACCTTTCCCTGGCGTAAAAAGACCAGCGTATCGCCATAGTTCACGGCGAAGTTAAGATCGTGCAACACCACCAGCACGGTACGCCCGTGCTCACGCGTCAGCGTATGTAGCAGTTCGAGGATCTCCACCTGGTAGCGAAGATCGAGAAAGGTGGTGGGTTCATCCAGCAGGATATACGGCGTTTGCTGCGCCAGCGCCATCGCGATCCAGCAGCGCTGTCGCTGACCGCCGGACAGGCTTTCTACCGGCATATGGGCAAACGCTGCCGTACCGGTCAGCCGCAGGGCCTCTTCCACCGCCAGTTCGTCCTCTTCGCTCCACTGGCGCATAACGTTTTGCCAGGGATAACGACCGCGCGAGACCAGTTCAAAAACGGTTAACCCTTCCGGCAACAGCGGGGATTGCGGCAGAATGCCAAGCTGACGGGCGACCGCTTTGGTCGGCTGCTCATGAATGGCTTTGCCGTCCAGCAGCGCGGCCCCCCCAAGTGGCCGCAGCAGCCGCGCGATAGTGCTCAACAGCGTGGATTTCCCGCAGCCGTTCGCTCCTACCAGCACCGTCATTTTCTGCTGAGGGATCGCAAGGGTGAGCCCATCAATGATGATTTTTTTCTGATACCCCGCAGAGAGGTTCTCCAGAACCAGTCCCGGTTTGTTTGTGTTGTGAGCCACGTGAATGCCAACGTAATGAAAAGCCAATAAATAAAAATAAAACTCATTCTCTTTTGAGAGTTTGACGCTGCGCCATGTAGTAGTCAAGCGAAGAAACACCCTGTAAAAAACCAGGGGGAAACGGACAAGCAAGCGAGCTCGGATAGCTTTATATCAACTTTATTTTCAATAAATTAACTCTGTCGCCGTTACGCTTTATCTCCTTATTTCTAGCTGTAGTCGATTTATGCTTTTTTCCATTTACTACTACATCTGCTCATGATTGAATGATTCTCAATTACATGTCCGATGCCAGTTCTGGCTAACGGGCAGACCGTAAGGGGCAATGACTCACACATTCTTCCGCGAAACGTCTTTTGCGGAATATTTCGGGATAACAGATGTAATGGCTACGTTCACACCTTCACTCTCTGGGGTAAAAGGGCGCGCGCTCTTTTCACTGCTGTTTATGGCGCCGCTGGTGCAGGCAGCAGACACCACCACGGCTAAAGACGGCGAAACGCTGACCGTCACGGCCGATCCAAATACTACGGCGGACGCCACGAACGGCTACCAGCCGCTGAATACCTCCACCGCCACGCTAACCAACATGCCGATGCTGGATATCCCGCAGGTGGTGAATACCGTCAGCGATAAGGTGCTCCAGGATCAGCACGCCACCACGCTGGATGAAGCGCTCTACAACGTCAGCAACGTGGTGCAGACCAACACGCTGGGCGGCACGCAGGATGCGTTTGTGCGCCGCGGGTTTGGCGCGAACCGCGACGGCTCGGTCATGACCAACGGTCTGCGCACCGTGCTGCCGCGCAGCTTTAATGCCGCAACCGAGCGCGTGGAAGTGCTGAAAGGCCCCGCCTCGACGCTTTATGGCATTCTCGATCCCGGCGGGCTGATTAACGTGGTCACCAAACGCCCGGAACAGCGCTTCGGCGGGTCGATTTCTGCCACCTCTTCCAGCTTTGGCGGCGGCACCGGACAGGTTGACGTCACCGGCCCGATTGACGGCACGCGGCTGGCGTATCGCCTCACGGGCGAATATCAGGACGAGGATTACTGGCGTAATTTTGGTAACGAACGCAGCACCTTTATCGCTCCGTCGCTCACCTGGTTTGGTGACGATGCCACCGTGACCGTGCTCTATTCCCATCGCGACTATAAGACGCCGTTCGATCGCGGGACGATCTTCGATCTCAACACCAAACAGCCGGTAAACGTGGATCGTAAAACCCGCTTTGACGAGCCGTTTAATATCACTGACGGGCAGTCGGACCTCGCCCAGCTCAACGCGGAATATCGTCTCAACAGCCAGTGGACCGCAAAGTTCGACTACAGCTACAGTCAGGATAAATACAGCGATAATCAGGCCCGCGTGATGGCCTATGATTCAAAAACCGGCAACCTGACCCGCCGTGTGGATGCCACCCAGGGATCGACCCAGCGCATGCACAGCACCCGCGCGGATCTGCAGGGGAATGTGGATATTGCCGGTTTTTACAATGAGATCCTGACCGGCGTGTCGTATGAAAATTACGATCTGCTGCGCACAGACATGATGCGCTGTAAAAACGTGAAAGATTTCAACATCTACCACCCGACGTATGGCAACCTCGGCAAATGCACCACCGTGTCGGCGTCCGACAGCGATCAGACGCTCAAGCAGGAGAGCTACTCGGCCTACGCGCAGGATGCCCTGTACCTGACCGACAACTGGATCGCCGTCGCCGGGCTGCGCTATCAGTATTACACCCAGTACGCAGGTAAAGGTCGTCCGTTCAACGTCAATACCGACAGCCGCGACGAGCAGTGGACGCCAAAGCTGGGGCTGGTTTACAAGCTCACGCCATCCGTCTCGCTGTTTGCCAACTACTCACAAACGTTTATGCCGCAGTCGTCGATTGCGAGCTACATCGGTGATCTGCCGCCGGAAACGTCGAATGCCTATGAAGTGGGTGCAAAATTCGATCTGTTCGACGGGATTACCGCCAATATCGCGCTGTTTGATATTCACAAGCGCAACGTGCTGTACACCGAGAGCATTGGCGGGGAAACCATCGCCAAGACTGCGGGACGCGTGCGCTCTCAGGGCGTGGAGGTGGATCTTGCCGGGTCGCTGACCGAGAACACTAATATCATCGCCAGCTATGGCTATACCGACGCGAAGGTGCTGGAAGATCCGGACTATGCCGGCAAACCGCTGCCGAACGTGCCGCGCCATACTGGCTCACTGTTCCTGACCTATGATATTCACAATGCGTTTGCCGGGAATACCCTGACGCTGGGCGGCGGCGGGCATGGCGTAAGCCGTCGTTCCGCGACCAACGGGGCGGATTATTATCTGCCGGGCTATTTCGTGGCGGATGCGTTTGCGGCGTATAAGATGAAGCTGCAGTATCCGGTGACGCTGCAGGTGAACGTGAAGAATCTGTTTGATAAGACCTACTACACCTCGTCTATCGCCACCAACAATCTGGGTAACCAGATTGGCGACCCGCGCGAAGTGCAGTTTACGGTGAAGATGGAGTTTTGATGTAAAAAAGCCCGGTGGCGCTAATGCTTACCGGGCCTACGATCCATTCCCTCTCCCTGTGGGAGAGGGTTAGGGTGAGGGCATCAGGCCTCAATATCCGCCATATCGCCTTTCTCCTGCAACCAGTTACGACGGTCTTCCGAACGTTTCTTGGCAAGGAGCATATCCATCATGGCGTTGGTCTGCTGTTCGTCTTCGTCGCTGATCGTCAGCTGTACCAGACGGCGGGTGTTCGGATCCAGCGTCGTTTCGCGCAGCTGCATCGGGTTCATCTCGCCCAGCCCTTTAAAGCGCTGTACGTTTGGTTTGCCCTTCTTACGCTTAAGCTGTTCCAGCACGCCCGCTTTCTCTTCTTCCGTCAGCGCGTAGTACACCTCTTTGCCGAGATCGATACGGTATAGCGGCGGCAGCGCCACGTAGACGTGACCGTTTTTCACCAGCGTACGGAAGTGTTTCACAAACAGCGCGCACAGCAGCGTAGCGATGTGCAGACCATCGGAGTCCGCATCCGCGAGGATACAGATCTTGCCGTAGCGCAGCTGGCTCAGATCGTCACTGTCAGGATCGATGCCGATCGCCACCGAGATATCGTGCACTTCCTGCGAGGCCAGCACTTCATCAGACGAGACCTCCCAGGTGTTCAGGATCTTACCCTTGAGCGGCATGATCGCCTGATATTCGCGATCGCGCGCCTGCTTGGCCGATCCCCCTGCCGAGTCCCCTTCCACGAGGAACAGTTCGGTACGGTTGAGATCCTGCGCGGTACAGTCCGCCAGCTTGCCCGGCAGCGCAGGGCCGCTGGTCAGCTTTTTACGCACCACTTTCTTGGCCGCACGCAGACGACGCTGGGCGCTGGAGATGGCCATTTCGGCCAGCATCTCCGCCGCCTGCACGTTCTGGTTCAGCCACAGGGTAAACGCATCTTTCACCACACCGGAGACAAAGGCCGCGCACTGACGTGAAGAGAGGCGCTCTTTGGTCTGCCCGGCAAACTGCGGATCCTGCATCTTCACGGAGAGCACGTAGGCGCAGCGATCCCAGATATCTTCCGCCGAGAGCTTCACGCCGCGCGGCAGGATATTGCGGTATTCGCAGAACTCGCGCATCGCATCCAGCAGACCCTGACGCAGGCCGTTGACGTGGGTCCCGCCGAGCATCGTGGGGATCAGGTTAACGTAGCTTTCGGTCAGCAGCTCGCCACCTTCCGGCAGCCAGAGCAGTGCCCAGTCCACCGCTTCGGTGTCACCGGTGAAATTACCGACGAACGGTTTTTCCGGCAGCGTCGGCAGGCCGTTTACCGCTTCGCACAGATAGTCATTAAGGCCATCTTCGTAGTGCCAGCTCTGCTCGGTGTTGTTAACGTGGTCTTTGAAGGTGATTTCCACGCCAGGGCAAAGCACCGCTTTGGCTTTCAGCAGGTGCGTCAGGCGGGAAACAGAAAAGCGCGGGCTGTCGAAGAAGCTTTCGTCAGGCCAGAAGTGGACGCTGGTGCCGGTGTTGCGTTTACCGCACGTGCCAACAACCTGCAGATCCTGCACCTTCTCGCCGTTCTCAAACGCGATGTTGTACACCTGACCGTCGCGACGAACGTTAACTTCCACGCGTTTCGACAGGGCGTTGACGACGGAAATGCCTACGCCGTGCAGACCACCGGAGAACTGGTAGTTTTTATTGGAGAACTTACCGCCCGCATGCAGACGACAGAGGATCAGCTCGACGGCAGGCACCCCCTCTTCCGGGTGGATATCCACCGGCATGCCGCGCCCGTCGTCGATAACTTCCAGCGACTGATCGGCATGCAGGATGACGTCAACGCGTTTGGCATGACCCGCCAGCGCTTCGTCCACACTGTTATCAATAACTTCCTGGCCCAGATGGTTTGGGCGCGTCGTATCGGTGTACATCCCCGGGCGGCGGCGAACCGGCTCTAGCCCGGTGAGGACCTCAATGGCATCTGCGTTATAGGTTTGCGTCATGATTTAAACTAGCAATTCGCATTGATTGTCAGTGGCTGTGCAGTCCAAGAAAATCGACAATCTGGGTGAAATGATTCTCAAAGCCCGTGAAAGCATGATTTCCGCCCTCTTCTATAGTCTGGCGGCAGGATGCGTAATACGCCACTGCCTGGCGGTAATCCAGCACTTCATCTCCCGTCTGTTGCAGCAGCCAGATGAGATCCGGCGCTTCAAGCGGGTCGACCTGCATAACTTTGAGATCGTAAATATGGCGTGACTCTAGCACATATTGCTGGCCGGTGTAGGGGTTCTCGTTTTCGCCAAGAAAGTCCCGCAGCAGCTCAAATGGCCGTACCGCCGGATTGACCACAACGGCCGGCAGCATGAAGCATTGCGACAGCCAGGTGGCGTAGTACCCGCCCAGCGATGAGCCGACCACACCGAATGACTCGCCGCCGTGTTCAAGCACAATAGATTCCAGCATCTCCGCGGCCTCCGCAGGATAAGGCGGCAGCTGCGGGATAATCATGTCAACGTCGGGGTGATGCTCGCTCAGCCAGTGGCGAAACTGTGTCGCTTTTGCGGAGCGCGGCGAGCTGTTGAATCCGTGCAGATAAAGGAGCGTAGACATCAGTAGCCTTCTGAAGCGGTATCCGGGCGGAATTTTGCGCCGGTCAGACGACAGACTTCCGTGGTCAGCGTGCCATCGGCATGCAGGTCCAGCCAGCGCCAGCCTGGTGCGATGGTATCCAGCGTAAAGTTGGCGCAGTGCGGTTTAAACTGCACGCAGGTCGACGGCGTCGCCAGCATACGGCGTCCGTTCCAGTCGAGATCCTGTTCCTGATGAATATGTCCGCACAGCAGATTTTTTACCCGCGGGAACTTCGCCAGTACGTGATCCAGCGCCGCAGAGTTGCGCAAGCTGTGTTGATCGAGCCAGCTGCACCCCGCCGGCAGAGGATGATGATGAAGCAACAGCAGCGTATGACGTTCAGGCTCAGCAGCCAGTTTGGTCTCCAGCCAGTCGAGTTGAAACTCGCTTAACTCACCGTGCGGAACGCCGAATACCTGGCTGTCCAGCAGCAGGATCTGCCACTGTTCACCCGCAAAAACACATTTCGCCGGAGAAATGCCCGCATCCTGAAGAGAACTGTACATCGCCGGCTGGAAATCATGGTTTCCAGGCAGCCAGACGCAAGGCACGCTAAAGCTCGCGATGCCTTCAGCGAAATGCTGGTAGGCCGCGGAGGATTGATCCTGCGCCAGATCGCCGGTTGCGACAATCAGATCGCATGCACGATTTTCAGCGTGAATGGCGCTAAGTACCGCCTGATAACTCTCCCAGGTATTGACCCCCAGCAGCGTCTCATGCTTTTCGGCAAAAAGGTGGGTATCGGTGATTTGTAATATCCTGACTGGCGCCCCACCAGCAACAGTCAGGTTCAACAGGCTTTCCAAATGGTGTCCTTAGGTAGGTTTATGACGCTAACAAACCGGAATCGCCATTGCTCCATGTGCTAAACAATACCTTAGCCAGTCGGCTAAAAACTGGTTAATTTGATGCTTTTCGTCGCGTTGATGCAACTTTTTATTCGGATAATCATACCGCGCCTTGAAGCGAAAGATCTGCTGACTTGAACACACTTCAGCGACCATCGCGTCGTGATAGAGGCGCACCGTCATCGACGGCAGGCTCCAGTAACTGATGCTGGGGGCCGTTTGCTCAATCTCCACCAGCGTAGTGTAGCGCGTTGATTCTGTTATCGTTAACCGATACTGCGCATTGCTCACCTGATAGCTTACCGTTTCGCCGGGTGCGTCGTTTCTCGGCAGCAGGCGGCGCAATTGTGCGAAATTGGTTTCGCACAGGCGCATCATTTCTGGGAAGTCAGGCGTATAGCGCTTCATTTTTTCCACTCGTTTCGTAATGTCTGATAATGCAGCTGTAGCCATTGCAGGGCGATGACAGACGCTGCGTTGTCTATTTTCCCCTCTTCTACCCACTGATAAGCCTGTTCCCGGCTCACCACATGAACCCGAATATCTTCGTTTTCATCTGCCAGACCGTGGATCCCTTCCGCCGTCGTGGCGTCCACTTCGCCAACCATAATGGACAAGCGCTCGCTGGTGCCTCCCGGGCTTGCCAGATAGCTCAACACCGGTTTGGTGCGGCCCACCACCAGCCCCGCCTCTTCCAGCGCCTCGCGCCGGGCGACGTCCTCGACCGACTCACCTTCTTCGATCATCCCGGCCACCATTTCCAGCAGCCACGGGCTTTCACTGACGTCATAAGCGGCGATGCGGATCTGCTCCACCAGTACAACTTCGTCACGCACTGGGTCAAAGGGTAGCAAGACTGCCGCATGGCCGCGCTCAAAAATTTCGCGTCGAATTTCGCCGCTCATTTCACCGTTAAACAGGCGATGCCGGAAACGGTAAAGTTCCATCGAAAAAAAACCGCTATAAAGCGTTTCTCGTGCAATAATTTCTACATCGTTTTTGGCGAATGTCACGGGCAACTTTTCTGGTTTTTGCATGAGTCGGGTCCTGGTAGCAATAGTGATGAAATGATGAATTTCAAGGCTGTTTGGCTGCCGTTTGTAAGGCTCTATGGTAGATTGGTGCAAATTACCGCCAGATGGCACGTAACGCCAACCTTTTGGTGTGGATGATTCTGTTAGAATCGGCAATTATTTTTTAATTAGATCAGCGCTAATACTGCTTCACAACAAGGAATGCAAATGAAGAAATTGCTCCCCATCCTTATCGGCCTGAGCCTGACGGGCTTCAGTGCATTGAGCCAGGCGGAAAACCTGTTACAGGTCTACCAGCAGGCACGTCTGGGCAACCCTGATTTACGTAAATCAGCGGCCGATCGTGATGCTGCGTTTGAAAAGATTAACGAAGCACGTAGCCCACTGCTGCCGCAGTTAGGCTTAGGTGCAGATTATACCTACAGCAACGGTTTCCGCGACGCTAACGGCGTTAACTCCAATGCTACCAGCGCCTCACTGCAATTGACACAAACGCTGTTTGATATGTCCAAATGGCGCGCCCTGACCCTGCAGGAAAAGAGCGCGGGCATTCAGGATGTGACCTACCAGACCGACCAGCAAACGCTGATCCTGAACACGGCCACAGCTTACTTTAACGTGCTGAGCGCGATCGACGCGCTCTCCTACACCGAAGCGCAGAAACAGGCCATTTACCGCCAGTTAGATCAAACCACCCAGCGTTTCAACGTGGGTCTGGTGGCGATTACCGACGTGCAGAACGCCCGTTCACAGTACGACACCGTGCTGGCTAACGAAGTGACCGCGCGTAACAACCTCGATAACGCGCTGGAATCCCTGCGTCAGGTCACCGGGAATTACTACCCGGAACTGGCCTCCCTGAACGTGGACAACTTCAAAACGGATAAGCCGCAGGCGGTTAACGCCCTGCTGAAAGAGGCGGAAAACCGTAACCTGACGCTGCTGCAGGCGCGTCTGAGCCAGGACCTGGCCCGCGAGCAGATTCGTCAGGCGCAGGACGGCCACCTGCCAACCCTGAGCCTGACCGCGTCTACCGGTGTATCGGATACCAGCTATAGCGGTTCCAAAACCCACGGAGCCAGCGCTTCAGCGTATGACGATAAAAATAATGGAGAGAACCAGGTTGGCCTGAGCTTCTCCCTGCCGCTGTATCAGGGCGGTCAGGTCAACTCTCAGGTGAAACAGGCGCAGTACAACTTTGTGGGCGCGAGCGAGCAGCTGGAAAGCGCGCACCGCAACGTGGTGCAGACCGTGCGTTCTTCCTTCAACAACGTGAACGCGTCGATCAGCAGCATCAACGCCTATAAACAGGCCGTGGTGTCTGCACAGAGCTCCCTGGATGCGATGGAAGCGGGTTACTCCGTCGGTACACGTACTATCGTTGACGTGCTGGACGCGACCACCACGCTGTACAACGCCAAACAGCAGCTCTCCAGCGCTCGTTACCAGTACCTGATTAACCAGCTGAACATCAAACAGGCTCTGGGTACGCTGAACGAGCAGGATCTGCAGATGCTGAACAGCGCGCTGGGCAAACCGGTCTCAACTTCTCCGGACAGTGTCGCACCGGAGAACCCGGAGCAGGTAGCCGCAGTTGATAACTTCAACGCTGACAGCAGCGCGCCTGCTGCACAGCCAGCCGCTGCGCGTACCACGACGTCCGCCAGCAAAGGCAATAATCCGTTCCGTAACTAAGCATTGCCCGATGGCGCTTCGCTTATCGGGCCTACTGAATCGTAGGCCGGGTCAGCGCAGCGCCACCCGGCGCAAAATCACGCCCGAACGTAAGCCAACGTAAAGATCCCCCTGATTCCGCCCCTCTTCGCTTCATTTTCAACCACTCATCCTCTATCCTGAGCGTTATTACCACTGGGTCCTGGAAGACAAACATGAAACGGACAAAATCCATTAATCACGCGTCGTTCCGCAAAAGCTGGAACGCCCGTCATCTCACCCCTGTTGCGCTGGCGGTCACCGCTGTCTTTATGCTGGCAGGCTGTGAGAAAAACGACGAAACGGTTTCGCTGTATCAAAATGCAGACGACTGCTCTGCGGCCACCGGTAAAGCCGCCGAATGTAAGACGGCCTACACCAATGCCTTGAAAGAAGCGGAACGTACCGCGCCGAAATATGCCTCACGCGAAGACTGCGTGGCCGAATTCGGTGAAGGTCAGTGCCAGCAGACGCCTGCTCAGGCGGGCACGGCGCCAGAAAATCAGGCGCAGGCGCAGTCCAGCGGCAGCTTCTGGATGCCGCTGATGGCTGGCTATATGATGGGCCGCCTGATGGGTGGCGGTGCGGGTTATCAGCAGCAGCCGCTGTTTAGCTCGAAAAACCCGGCCAGCCCGGCTTACGGCCAATACACCGATGCCAGCGGCAAAGGCTACGGCGCAGCTACCCCAGGCCGCACCGTGACCGTACCGAAAACGGCAATGGCACCGAAACCGGCTACCACCAGCACCATCACCCGCGGCGGGTTTGGTGAGTCTGTGGCGAAACAGACCAGCATGCAGCGTAGCGCGACAGGTACCTCTTCTCGCTCAATGGGCGGCTGATCATGGAACGAGTCAGTATTACCGAGCGCCCGGACTGGCGCGAAAAAGCCACCGAATACGGTTTTAACTTCCACACCATGTACGGTGAGCCGTACTGGTGTGAAGACGCCTATTACAGGCTGTCGCTGGACCAGGTTGAAAAACTGGAAACGGTGACGGCCGAGCTGCACCAGATGTGCCTGAAGGTCGTGGAAAAGGTTATCGACAGCGACGCGCTGATGGCAAAGTTCCGCATTCCAAAGCACACCTGGGGCTTTGTACGTCAGTCGTGGAAAACGAATCAGCCTTCGCTTTACTCTCGTCTTGATCTGGCATGGGACGGCGTGGGTGAACCTAAGCTGCTGGAAAACAACGCCGATACGCCGACCTCCCTGTACGAAGCGGCGTTCTTCCAGTGGATCTGGCTGGAAGACCAGATGAACGCCGGAAACCTGCCGGAAGGCAGCGACCAGTTCAACAGCCTGCAGGAAAAGCTGATCGAGCGTTTTGCCGAGCTGCGTGAACAGCATGGCTTCAATCTGCTGCATCTCGCCTGCTGCCGCGACACGGAAGAAGACCGTGGCACGGTTCAGTATCTGCAGGACTGTGCGGCCGAAGCGGAAGTGGCGACCGAGTTCCTCTATATCGAGGATATCGGCCTGGGTGAGAAAGGTCAGTTTACCGACATGCAGGACCAGGTGATCAGTAACCTGTTCAAACTCTACCCGTGGGAATACATGCTGCGTGAGATGTTCTCCACCAAGCTGGAAGATGCGGGCGTACGCTGGCTGGAACCGGCCTGGAAGAGCATTATCTCTAACAAAGCCCTGCTGCCGATGCTGTGGGAGATGTTCCCGAACCACCCGAACCTGCTACCGGCCTACTTTGCGGAAGATGATTACCCGCAAATGGAAAAATATGTCGTGAAGCCTATCTTCTCCCGTGAGGGGGCAAACGTCTCCATTATCGAAAACGGTAAAACGCTGGAAGCGGTTGAAGGGCCTTACGGCGAAGAAGGGATGATCGTCCAGGAATTCTATCAACTGCCGAAATTTGGCGACAGTTATACGCTGATTGGCAGCTGGCTCATCAACGATCAACCTGCCGGAATTGGCATCCGCGAAGATCGCGCGCTGATCACGCAGGATCTGTCACGGTTTTATCCGCACATTTTTGTGGAGTAAGACTGCGGCCTGATGCCCTCACCCCAACCCTCTCCCACAGGGAGAGGGTGCAAACACTAAAAAACGGCAACCTTAAGTTGCCGTTTTGCTTTTATTACCCCACCTGCACCGACAGCATACTCAAACTCCCCATCTCAATACCGTCAACCGGGATCGTAATCGGCTCTTGTCCATCCCATGCGCCAAGAACGTACAGCAGCGGCAGGAAATGCTCCGGCGTCGGGTTAGAGAGCGAACCGCCCTCGTGATCCAGATAGTTCACCAGCGGATGCTCCTCCACCGGGCCCTGCCAGGACAGGTTCGCTTTTACGAAGTCGTTAAACGATGTTGCCCACGGGTACGGCGTATTTTCACCGTGCCAGCGTGCCGTGCGAAGGTTATGCACCACGTTGCCGCTCGCCACCAGCATGATGCCTTCATCACGAAGCGAAGCCAGCTTGCGCCCCATCTCCATGTGCCAGGCGGCCGGTTTGGTGCTGTCGATGCTCAGCTGCACCATCGGGATATCCGCATCAGGGTACATTTTGATCAGCACGCCCCACGAGCCATGGTCAAAGCCCCAGGCTTCTTTATCCAGCGCGACCGGGACAGGTGCCAGCAAATCAACCAGCTTCTGTGCCAGCTCAGGCGAGCCGGGGGCCGGATAATGAGTGTCATACAGCGCCTGCGGGAAGCCACCGAAATCATGAATGGTTTTTGGCGTTTCCATGGCGGTCACGCCCGTCCCGCGGGTAAACCAGTGTGCAGACACCACCACAATCGCTTTTGGACGCGGCAACATTTCGCCCAGATGATGCCATGCGCGGGTATAGACGTTATCTTCCAGCACGTTCATGGGGCTACCGTGGCCTAAAAACAGGGCTGGCATACGGGAAGTAGTCATGGTGATATCCTTACAGAAGGTGTCAATTTAATGGTGCTACATTACGCGCAATCGGGCCAGGATGAACGCTGATAAGCGTGAAGATCATCATCAGGAAATTTGAATGTAAGGAATGTGTAAAACAGCGTTCCCTCTCTCGCTTTACGCGTAGTGAATCATTAGGATTAATGAGAATCATTATCACAAGGAGCAATGCATGTCAGTCCCCTTGATCCTGACCATCCTGGCGGGCGCCGCAACCTTTATCGGTGCACTCCTCGGCGTGCTTGGCCAGAAGCCGTCTAACCGCGTACTGGCCTTTTCACTGGGCTTTGCTGCCGGGATCATGCTGCTTATCTCCCTGATGGAGATGCTCCCCGCTGCGCTGGGCACAGAGGGCATGTCTCCGCTGCTGGGTTACGGTATGTTTGTCTTTGGCCTGCTGGGGTACTTTGCTCTTGACCGTATGCTACCGCACGCGCATCCGCAGGATTTAATGCAGAAAAACATCACCCCCATGCCGCGGAATATTAAGCGCACGGCGATTCTGCTGACGCTGGGCATCAGCCTGCATAACTTCCCGGAAGGGGTCGCCACCTATGTGACGGCCAGCAGTAATCTTGAGATGGGCTTCGGCATCGCGCTGGCGGTCGCCTTACACAATATTCCTGAAGGACTGGCCGTTGCCGGGCCGGTTTATGCCGCCACGGGTTCAAAGCGAACGGCCGTGTTTTGGGCAGGGATATCCGGCATGGCAGAAATTCTTGGCGGCGTGCTGGCCTGGCTGATCCTTGGCAGCCTGGTCTCGCCTGTTGTGATGGCGGCCATCATGGCAGCGGTGGCCGGGATTATGGTCGCGCTTTCGGTGGATGAACTGATGCCGCTGGCGAAAGAGATTGACCCGAACAACAACCCCAGTTACGGCGTGCTGTGCGGAATGTCGGTGATGGGGTTCAGCCTGGTATTGCTGCAAACGGCAGGAATTGGGTAAAAAAACGCCGGGATGTCCCGGCGTTTTATCATCAGCTGGCTTTGCGCTCGTGCGCCTGGCGATACTCGATCAAATCTTCAATCGTCACGACCGGCATGTTGTGCAGACGTGCGAAGGTGATGCACTCTGGCGCACGCGCCATAGTGCCGTCGTCGTTGGTCAGTTCACACAGCACGCCAGCGGGTTTGAAGCCTGCCAGCGTCACCAGATCGATGGTCGCTTCGGTGTGACCACCGCGGGTCAGCACGCCACCCGCCTGCGCACGCAGTGGGAAGACGTGGCCAGGACGGTGCAGATCGGAAGGTTTTGCGTCATCGGCGATGGCGGCACGGACGGTGGTCAGACGGTCAGCCGCCGATACACCGGTGGTCACGCCATGCGCGGCTTCGATGGTCACGGTAAAACCGGTTCCGAAGGCGCTGGTGTTGTTCTCAACCATCATTGGCAGCTCAAGCTGCTTACGACGGTCTTCAGTAATACACAGGCATACGATGCCGCTGCCGTGACGGATGGTCAGCGCCATCTGTTCAACGGTCATGTTTTCGGCGGCGAAAATCATGTCGCCTTCGTTTTCACGGTTTTCATCGTCAAGCACCATCACACCGCGACCTTCGCGCAGTGCATCCAGTGCATGTTCAACACGTTGAGTTGAAGTGCCAAAAGAGGAAAGTAGCGTCTGATTCATGGTAAAAAAACCTCATTAACATTATGGTTACCAGAATCAGGGCAGTCTTAGGAGCGCCGTATTATAAGCGGCAAAAAGATAACGTGAGCGGGCCCATGCCCGACTGGATCGTTACTCTCTCCCATCCGGACTCTAACCGTCGGCCCCGGAATTACACCGGATCTGCTGACCTTTGAGAATGCACCCAAAGCGCTCGCGGGCTTTCAGCGTTACGCTGATTTACCGCCGGTGGGGAATTTCGCCCCGCCCTGAGAATAAGCGAGATAACTATAACGCTATTGATTAACCTGGGCAATGCATAAGCATCAAACAATTTTGTTTACCCCGGGCATGACGCGCTACAATGGACACTAACACCTTTCCATCAAGGGAAACGACAATGATTGACCCGAAAAAAATTGAGCAGATCGCGCGTCAGGTTCATGAATCCATGCCAAAAGGCATTCGTGAATTTGGTGATGACGTTGAGAAGAAAATCCGCCAGACGCTGCAGGCGCAGTTGGTTCGCCTTGATTTAGTCAGCCGCGAAGAGTTTGACGTGCAGACGCAGGTGCTGCTGCGCACCCGCGAGAAGCTGGCGCTGCTGGAACAGCGTCTGACCGAGCTGGAAAACCGTAATACGCCGGAAGAAGTGAAGCCGGCCCCGGCGATTCCGCCGGTGGATGACCAGGCCTAAGTGCGGCCTGTTGTGCCCGGTGGCGGCTACGCCTTACCGGGCCTACATGAACGCGTAGGTCGGGTAAGGCGCAGCCGTCACCCGACATAAAAAAACGGGCCAACTGGCCCGTTTTTTACTGACTGTCTTTCTGGATCTTCTTAATGATGTTGGTGGTTGAACACCCGTCTTCAAAGTTCAGCACCATCACTTCGCCGCCGTTGGCCCAAACCTCTTCGCTGCCCGCGATTTGCTCCGGTTTGTAATCCCCACCTTTCACCAGCAGATCCGGCAGAATTCCGGCAATCAGGCGCTGCGGTGTGTCTTCCTCAAACGACACCACCCAGTCCACCGCTTCCAGCGCGCCGAGGACGATCATGCGCTGTTCCAGCGGGTTCACCGGGCGCGTTTCGCCCTTCAGACGTTTCGTCGAGGCATCGCTGTTCACCGCCACAATCAGGCGATCGCCCAGCTTACGCGCATTCGCCAGATAAGAGACATGGCCCGCGTGCAGGATGTCGAACACACCGTTGGTCATCACCACTTTCTCACCGCGCTTGCGCGCAGCGGCGACGGCCACTTTCAGCTCGTCTTCGCTCATGACGCCAAAACCGGTATCGGCGCGACCGCGTACCGCGTTTTCCAGCTCGATGGGCGAAACGGTAGAGGTACCGAGTTTCCCGACGACTACGCCTGCCGCCGCGTTGGCAAAATAGCACGCCTCTTCCAGAGAGTTACCCGCGGCCAGGGTTGCCGCCAGCACACCAATCACCGTATCACCGGCACCGGTCACGTCGTACACTTCCTGCGCCTGAGTCGGCATATGCAGCGGCGCTTTACCCGGTTGCAGCAGGGTCATTCCCTGCTCGGAGCGGGTGACCAGCAGCGCAGACAACTCGAAGTCAGCGATGATTTTCATGCCGCGCTCGACGATCTCAGCTTCGGTCTTGCATTTGCCCGCCACCGCTTCAAACTCAGAGAGGTTAGGCGTCAGCAACGTTGCGCCACGGTAACGCTCAAAATCGGTCCCTTTCGGGTCGATCAGCACCGGCACATTGGCTTTGCGCGCCAGCTGGATCATCGTCTGCACGCTCGCCAGCGCGCCTTTGGCGTAGTCGGACAGCACCAGCGCGCCGATATTGCCCAGCGCCTGGTTGATGCGCTCGTGCAGCGGCTCAGGATCAACCCCTTCGAACCCTTCTTCAAAGTCGAGACGGATCAGCTGCTGGTTACGCGACAATACGCGCAGCTTGGTAATGGTCGGGTGTGTCGGAACAGAAACGAAGTCGCACTTCACGTTCACGTCCGCCAGCGACTTGCTCAGCGCACGTGCCGCATCGTCAATGCCGGTCAGGCCCACCAGACGCGAATGCGCGCCCAGAGAAGCAATGTTCATCGCCACGTTTGCCGCGCCGCCGGGACGTTCTTCAATGGTGTCGACCTTAACCACCGGTACCGGTGCTTCCGGAGAGATGCGGCTGGTCGGCCCATACCAGTAGCGATCCAGCATCACATCCCCAACAACCATTACTCCAGCACGTTCAAACTCTGGCAGTGTTACTTTCATTCCTGACTCCAGAAAGATTCACAATTTGCGCGCGATAATATCACACTTGTTTTGTTACGCACGGTTCCACCAGCCACTTCTGCCAGCTGGCCGTTACCTGAGCGCGTTCAGCGGTGAAACAGTCCAGCGCCACATGCCCTGGCTGCTCCTGCAACGCCAGATGATGAAGTTCATCGCGCAGCGTGGTGTAGGCGCGGGTTAAGGCCAGCGCCTCCTGCTCGTCCATGATGTCGTTTTGCGCCAGCAGTTCCAGAATGCGCACGTTATCCGACCAGCGCGTCAGCTTCGGCTTGTCGTGCGCGTGGAGCAGCACCAGATACTGGGTAATAAACTCGATATCGGTAATACCGCCCTCGTCGGCTTTGATATCAAAGCGATCGCGGTGTTTATTGCCCAGATGCGCGCGCATTTTTTCACGCATCTCACGCACTTCGGTCTGCAGCGTACTGCCCTCACGCGGGGTGGTCATGACCTCCTTACGGATAGCATCGAACTGCGTTTTGAGCTGCGGATCGCCATACACCACGCGGGCGCGCACCAGCGCCTGATGCTCCCACGTCCAGGCTTCATTCTTCTGATAATCGGCGAAGGATTCCGTCGAGGTGACCAGCATCCCCGCCGCACCGGACGGGCGCAGGCGGGCATCCACTTCATACAAAATGCCCGACGAGGTGCGGGTACTGAACAGATGCATAATGCGCTGCGCCAGGCGCAGGTAGAACTGACGCCCGTCAATCTCACGCTCGCCGTCGGTCATCACGTCGACCGGGCAGTCGTGCAGGAAGATCAAATCCAGATCGGAGCTATAGCCCAGCTCCCAGCCGCCGAGCTTGCCGTAGCCTACCACCGCGAAGCCGCGACCTTCACGATCGGCCAGATGTTTCGGCTGGCCGTAGCGCGCCACCATCTGCACCCATGCCTGCTGTACCACCGCGTCGATGATCGCTTCCGCAAGCCAGGTTAAGTGATCGCTCACTTTCATCACCGGCAGCGTGCCGGCGATATCCGCCGCCGCCACGCGCAGCATCTGCGCCTGCTTAAACTGGCGCAGCGCCTCCAGCTGTTGCTCCTCGTCCTCTTCCGGCACGCGCAGCAGATACTGACGCAGCTCGTCCCGGTAGGCATCGGTTGCCGTCGGCTGATAGAGGGTATTTGGATCAAGCAGCTCATCCAGCAGCAGCGGGTAACGCGCCAGCTTGTTGGCCACCATCGGCGAGGCGGCGCAGAGCGTAATCAGGTGCTTCAGCGCGCCGGGGAACTCGCTCAGCAGTTCAAGATAGGTGGTGCGCGTGATAATGCCACTTAGCAGCGGCATCATGCGTGACAGGGGCACCGGCGCATCCGCCCGCGAACAGACCTCGCTCAGCAGGTGCGGCATCAGGTGATCCAGCACCTGGCGCCCGCGCGGCCCAATGGCGCGTTTGTTCAGTTCGAGACGGAAATCGGCAATCAGCGCCACCACGCGATGGCGCGCGTCGTCGGTTAAGTGCGTCAGCACCGGCGTGGTGTCATCCTCCTGGAGCGCGTCCTGCCACAGCTCGCGCCAGTGTTCGGAAAGCGCATCGTCCTGCGATTCGCTTTCATCATCACCGATCAGCTCGTTAAAGATTCGGCGCACGCCTGCCATATGGGCATCGAGCCGTTCGGTCAGCGTTGACCAGTCGTCCACGCGCATTCCCCACGCCAGACGTGCCCGGTTAAGGTCATCGCCCGGCAGGGTCTGGGTCTGTTCGTCATTGATGCTTTGCAGCAGGTTTTCCAGACGACGCAGGAACAGGTAGGCCTCGCGCAGAGTGTGCGCATCGCCGTCCGGCAGAAGGTGCAGTTGCTCAATCGCTGACAGCGTCGGCAGCAGCGAGCGGGACTGTAGCGACGGCTCGCGTCCGCCGCGAATAAGCTGGAAGACCTGAACAATAAATTCAATTTCGCGGATGCCGCCTGCGCCAAGCTTGATATTGTCCTTCAGGCCGCGGCGGCGCACCTCACGGGCGATCATCCCTTTCATATTACGCAGGGACTGGATGACGCTGAAATCGATATAACGTCGGAAGACAAACGGGCGCAGCATGGCGCGCAGCTCGTTGGCATAGGCATCGTCGCTGTCGCCCATGATCCGCGCTTTGACCATCGCGTAACGCTCCCAGTCGCGCCCTTGCTCCTGGTAATAATCTTCCAGCGCCGCAAAGCTCAGCACCAGCGGGCCGCTGTCGCCAAACGGACGCAGGCGCATGTCCACACGGTAGACAAACCCGTCCTGGGTGGGTTGATCCAGCGCCTTAATCAGACGCTGACCGAGACGGGTAAAGAACTGGGCATTGTCCAGCTCGCGACGCCCGCCGCGCGTAGAGCCGTTCTCCGGCCAGGCAAAAATCAGGTCGATATCGGAGGAGAAATTCAGTTCGCAGCCGCCCAGCTTGCCCATCCCCAGGATCAACAGTGGCTGAGGAACCCCTTCCTCGCTGCACGGCGTGCCCCACTCTTTACAGCAGGCGGCGTAGAGCCAGTCTCGCGCGGCGACAATCAACGTTTGCGCCAGCTCGCTTAACTGCTGCAGCGTGCTCTCTTCACTCACGATTTCCAGCGCCTGCGCCCAGGCAATGCGCACCATCACCCGACGGCGGAACTGGCGCAGGACGCGCATCAGCGCGGCCTCATCCGCAACGTCTTCGAGTGCAGTCTGCAGCCAGCCAGCATAGTGCCGCCACTCATCTGCCTGCGGCGGTGCGGTTTCAAGTTCCGCCAGCCAGTCCGGATTGGCGGTGATACTTTCCTGCACAAAGTCACTGAAGGCGAGCACGCTCTTCGCCTGTTCGCTTAACGATGACGCCGGTAATGACTCAGGCAGACGTTCGCAAACGGTCTGCCACTGCTGCTGTAATTGCGAAGAAAGCGGCATTTTAGGGGTTCCTTGCCAGAGTTAACGTTTTCCGCTGTGCAGCCAGAACGGCTCCTGCGAAATGGCCTCGTTACGGAAATGCTCTATCTCAATATGCTGACGGGTTTCAATGGCATGCTTCAGCCCCTGCCAGTTTTCCAGCCACGCCTGCGCCTTTGGACCGTCGTAAGCACCGGAGAGGAGCAGCATGCTGTCGATGTTGCGCGAAAGACGAGGGAGCTGATCGCCATACCTATCGCCCAGCGGATAGGCAAAGGTGTTTTTCAGTTCGGCGGCATGACGGGAGAGATGAATATCCGCAAAACGCTTAAAGTTTTCCGCGATTTTGGCCTGCGCTTTCGCATCCAGGAAAGCGCGCCAGCCGCGCGTCACCAGGAACTCGGTCAGTGCGAGTTTTGCCGTTGCGGTTTGCGGGCTGTAGATCGCCGTTTGCGCCGAGACGTCGGAAAGCATCAGCGTTTCGGTTTGCGTCAGCAGATCACGTAAGTGAGCGCTCGCTTTTCGAGGAACGATGCCGCCGAAGAGCGCCAGAGTATGGCGCACCAGGGCAATAGCCGCCAGCACGTGGTATTTGGCGTGTTTCACGTTTCGCACCCACAGCTCTTCATGGAACTGCCACTGAGAAAGCGCCAGTTCCAGTGCGGCTTCCAGTCCCTGCTCAACGCTGGCTTTCGGCGCAACGTGCAAAATGGTTGTCTCTTTCAGCGCACGTGGCGCATTCCCGGCGGCCAGATGGTAGCCCCGCGCGGCTTTGCTCAGGCTCCCCTGGCGCAATCCGGACTGGTTCACCAGCTTGCGCGCCAGCTTCAGCACGTCGTTCGCATCCCCTTCCAGCAGCTCAAGCTCCAGTTCGCAAATCGGCTCCTGGAACTCACCCGCCTTCACGTCCCCCAAATCCAGGGCGATTTCAATGCGGCTTTTGCCTTCTGTCACCAGCCATTTTTCGCGCCAGAAATCGGTGCTGAACAGCGGCTGCACCTGTTCCGCAAGGGTGGAAGGCAGCACACCTTCCGGCCAGACTTCGGCCGGAAAACGTTCCAGCTCAAGTTCTGGCTTATTGATGTCGATATTATATTCCGGACGCTGATGTAACCCGCCGACCACGCGGCCGGCAATTTTCATCGTCATCTCGTAGCGTCCGCTTGCGCCGCGGATGCGCAGCCCCATATCGTGGCGGCGCAGCCAGTTGTCTGGCGTTTCGTAATAGATATTAAGCAGTTGTACCGGTGCATGGTGTTCGCCGGAAAGCGTATGCAGATGCTGGCGGAGTGCGTCAACGCTGTCTTTTTCGACGATAAATTTTAATTCGATTTCCTGAGCCATAGCCTTGTACTTTTGCGGGCGTCACAGACGCGTCAATGAGGGCGAACTTCCTCGCCATTTATTTGTCAGTACATAGTATTTTGCGCCAAATTGCCATGCAATGAGCAATTTGACGGGCGTAAATGTGTAGAGTCGTGACACAGATGATTCTGATTGCTGACGAATGCTTTGCGTAGAGACACTGTTGCCACTACTATCGTTCCACTTTTTATGAAAATAACGACTAATGATGCTTAAATTACGCCTGATTGGACTTACTTTACTCGCTTTTAGCGCCGCAACCGCCGTGCACGCTGAAGAGAAGCGTTACGTTTCTGACGAACTGAACACCTGGGTACGCAGTGGCCCCGGAGATAATTATCGCCTCGTGGGCACGGTAAATGCCGGCGAGGAAGTGACGCTGTTACAGACCAACGCGGAGACCAATTACGGTCAGGTTCGCGACAGTTCCGGCCGTACGTCCTGGATCCCGCTGAAAGAGCTGAGCACCGTGCCAAGCCTGCGCACCCGCGTGCCGGATCTGGAAAACCAGGTAAAAACCCTGACCGACAAGCTGAACAACATCGACGGCACCTGGAACCAGCGCACCGCTGAAATGCAGCAGAAAGTGGCGCAGAGCGACGGGGTGATTAACGGTCTGAAAGAAGAGAACCAGAAACTGAAAAACGAGCTGATTGTCGCGCAGAAGAAAGTGAATGCCGCCAATCTGCAGCTCGATGACAAACAGCGCACCATCATCATGCAGTGGTTTATGTATGGCGGCGGCGTGCTGGGCGTAGGTCTGGTGCTGGGTCTGGTTCTGCCGCATCTGATCCCAAGCCGTAAGCGTAAAGACCGCTGGATGAACTAATTCGTCTTCTCTGTCAGACTTACGTATTATCCTGGAAAAGAGAAAACAGGAGTGTAAGGCGTGAAGAGTTATCTGGTCGGTGGTGCGGTACGTGATGCGTTGTTAGGTCTGCCGGTCAAAGATAAAGACTGGGTGGTGGTTGGCGCCACCCCGGAAGAGATGCTCGACGCGGGCTACCAGCAGGTAGGCCGCGATTTTCCCGTGTTTCTGCACCCGCAAAGCCGCGAAGAGTACGCCCTGGCGCGTACCGAGCGGAAATCGGGCTCGGGCTATACCGGCTTCACCTGCTATGCCGCGCCGGACGTGACGCTGGAGCAAGACCTTCTGCGTCGCGATCTCACCATCAACGCGCTGGCGCAGGACGAGAACGGCCAGATCGTTGACGCGTATGGCGGCCAGGACGATCTGCGCAACCGTCTTTTACGTCACGTCTCCCCGGCGTTTTCTGAAGATCCGCTGCGCGTGCTGCGCGTGGCGCGCTTTGCCGCACGGTACGCTCATCTCAGCTTCCGGATTGCCGATGAGACAATGGCGCTGATGACCGCCATGACCGAAGCCGGCGAGCTTGCACACCTGACGCCAGAGCGCGTCTGGAAAGAGACGGAAAATGCCCTCACCACCCGCAACCCGCAGGTCTTTTTCCAGGTTCTGCGCGACTGTGGCGCGCTGAAGGTGCTGTTTCCGGAAATAGACGCGCTGTTTGGCGTCCCCGCGCCAGCGAAATGGCACCCGGAAATTGACACCGGCGTGCATACGCTGATGACGCTCAGCATGGCGGCCATGCTGAGCCCGGACGTGGACGTGCGCTTTTCCACCCTGTGCCACGATCTGGGCAAAGGCTTAACGCCAAAAGAATTCTGGCCTCGCCATCACGGTCATGGCCCGGCGGGGGTGAAGCTGGTCGAGGGGCTGTGCCAGCGTCTGCGCGTCCCGAACGAGATCCGCGATCTGGCGAAACTGGTGGCCGAGTTCCACGACCTGATCCATACCTTTCCGATCCTGAAACCGGCCACCATCGTCAAGCTGTTCGATAACATCGACGCCTGGCGCAAACCCCAGCGCGTGGAGCAGATCGCGCTCACCAGCGAGGCTGACGTGCGCGGGCGCACCGGGTTTGAAGCCTGTGACTATCCGCAAGGGCGCTTGCTGCGGGCGGCGTGGAACGTGGCAAAAGCCGTGCCGACGAAAGACGTTGTCGAGGCGGGATTCAAAGGACCGGAGATTCGGGAAGAGCTGACAAAACGGCGAATTCAGGCGGTATCAGACTGGAAGGAAAAACATTGCCCTCAGCCAAAAGACTGAGGGCAGTCGGTCAGAAGAAGACCACGTACACCGCAGCCGCGACGATAAAGCGATAGATCGCGAACGGAATAAACGAGATACGCTTAATCAGCTGCAGGAAGGTTTTGATGGCAATCAGCGCCACGATAAACGCGGTGATGAAGCCAACGGCGAACATCGGAATGTCGCCGGTGGTCAGGAAACCAATGCTTTTATAGAGGTCAAGCGCGGTGGCGCCCATCATCATCGGCACGGCCAGCAGGAACGAAAACTCTGACGCGGCGTAACGGCTCACGCCCATCAGCATCCCGCCGGAAATGGTGGCACCAGAACGCGAGAATCCCGGCCACAGCGCCAGACACTGGAAGCAGCCAATAATAAACGCCTGACGATACGTCATATCATCCAGACCTTCCGCGCGCGGCGTTTTTGGCTTCAGCACTTCCGCGGCGATCAGCAGGAAGCCCCCTACCACCAGCGCGTACATCACGTTAATCGGGTTGAACAGTGATTTAATGGTGTCGTGGAATACCAGCCCCAGCACTACCGCCGGGAGCATGCCGAGCAGAATATGGATAAGCGTCAGACGGCCGGTACCTTCACCTTCGCGCTGAGGAAGACGACCAAAGTGGATCCCGATCAGGCCAAACAGGCGACGCCAGAACATGACCACCACGGCCAGAATAGAACCCAGTTGAATGACCACTTCGAAGGTTTTTGCGGTATCGCCTTCAAAGCCCAGCAGATGGCCAACGATAATCATATGGCCGGTACTGGAAACCGGTAAAAACTCCGTCAATCCTTCGACCACACCCAGTATTGCCGCCACCAGCAGCGAGTGCATATCGCTCATCTATAAACCCCTAAAAAGATATAAAAAAACGGTGCCCCATACGGACAACCGATTAAAGATACAGTCCTGAGACCGGTATAACCTAAAATGGTTTAGCTATTATGACGTTAAATCTTCCCTTTCAGATTTGTGCCACGCTCGATGATGACCCCCACATTGGCGGCACGCGCCACCGCGCCCGGCTTGCTTAGTTTGATACGCACCCACGGTGAGTTGAATTTGCTAAGCAGCAGTTCCGCCACCTCTTCCGCCACCCGCTCGACCAGCGCAAAACGTTGCCCTTCAACGTGGGCGATGACCGTTTCACTGATGTCGGCATAGCTCAGACAGTCATTCACGTCATCACTTTTTGCCGACTTGCGGTTATCCCAGCCCATTTCGATATCGAACACCAGCTTCTGCTCGATGGTCTGTTCCCAGTCGTAAACACCAATTGTGGTGATTACCGAAAGTTGCTCTATAAATACAATATCCATCACGACCTGCCTGCTTTTTGGCTAAACCGGATACCACTTCCGGCGAATTATGCGTATTATCCACAGATGCTGAGAATACAGATACATTTTCAAAACGGAACAGCGTTATGAGTGCAATCGCGCCTGGAATGATCCTCCTCGCCTACCTTTGCGGCTCAATCTCCAGCGCCATTCTGGTCTGCCGCATCGCCGGGTTACCTGACCCGCGTGAAAGTGGTTCCGGGAACCCGGGAGCGACCAACGTACTACGAATTGGCGGCAAGGGAGCAGCCGTAGCGGTTTTGGTTTTTGATGTTCTGAAAGGGATGCTACCCGTCTGGGGCGCGTATGCGCTGGGCGTCACGCCGTTCTGGCTGGGGCTGATTGCGATTGCCGCCTGCGTTGGCCACATCTGGCCCGTATTCTTCGGCTTTAAAGGTGGTAAAGGCGTGGCGACGGCCTTTGGTGCCATTGCGCCTATCGGCTGGGATCTGACCGGCGTGATGGCAGGCACCTGGCTGTTGACCATTCTTCTCAGCGGCTATTCGTCGCTGGGCGCCATCGTCAGCGCGCTGATCGCCCCGTTCTACGTCTGGTGGTTCAAACCGCAATTTACCTTCCCGGTGTCGATGCTCTCCTGCCTTATCCTGCTGCGCCATCACGATAATATTCAGCGCCTGTGGCGTCGTCAGGAGACCAAAATCTGGACGAAGCTCAAGAGGAAGAAAAAAGACGCTCAATAAGGTTAGTTATGCCTTATAGCCAAATGTGATTTTGGTCACCTTCTGCCTGTGGTAACTGTTAGAGACACAACACAACCACATCAGAAGAAAATGGCAGACATTACAGACACCACTCCTCTTTCAACACCACGCCACGCAGCGGATGGCGATATCCAGTGGGTGCGCAGCGCCGCTGACGTTTCGCGGCTGGTCAATCACGGTTCGCAGGGACGAGCCAATGCACGCATCGTTATCGGCATCGCATTGGGCGGTATTTTTCTCGACGCCTACGACCTTGGTGCGCTGGCGTTCGGTATCAAAGACATCACCCGCGAATTTAACCTCACGCCAGCAGGCACCGGCATGGTGGCCTCGGCCATTACCTTTGGGGCCATTGTCGGGGCGCTGCTTGGCGGTTATCTTACGGACAAAATTGGCCGCTACCGGGTCTTTATGGCCGACATGCTCTTCTTCGTGGTGGCCGCCATTGCCTGCGCGCTGGCACCTAACGAATACGTGCTGGCGGGCGCCCGGTTTGTAATGGGGCTTGGGGTCGGGATCGACCTGCCCGTGGCGATGGCCTTTTTAAGCGAGTTTGCCAGGCTGAAAGGCCCGGGAAACAAAGCCTCCAGCGTCGCGATGTGGTGCCCCACCTGGTATGCCGCCATCAGCGTCTCCTACCTGCTGGTGCTCTTCTTCTACGCCGTACTGCCGGAAAGCCACAGTGACTGGCTGTGGCGCCTGATCCTCGGTTTTGGCGCGGTACCGGCGCTGGTGATTATTGCTATTCGTAGCCGCTATATGAGCGAATCGCCGGTCTGGGCGGCGAATCAGGGCAACCTGAAAGAGGCGGCGTCGATTTTACGCCAGTCGTATAACATCAATGCCCACGTACCGCAGGACGCGCTCAGCCAGCCAGCACCTGTCGTCAATAAAGCAAAATGGGCAAACTACCTGAACCTGTTTCGCGGCATCTATTTACGCCGTACGACGCTCGCCACGCTGCTGTCTGTGGTCTCCTCCTTCGCCTACAACGCCGTGGCGTTTGGTCTGCCGGTGATCATCTCCAGCTTCTTTGTTCAGTCGATGCTGACGACCATTCTGATTTCCCTGGTGCTTAACCTGCTGTTTGCCTTCGTCGGCGGGCTGCTGGCGGTACGCTACGTGCCGCGCTTCGGTGCCTGGCGGATGTCGCTTGCGGGCTACGCCTGCCAGCTGGTCGCGCTGCTCGGGCTGGCACTGGTGGGGCGGCCTGAAGGCGCAACGGAAGGTGTGGTCGCCGTCGGCATGCTGGCCCTGTTCCTGTTCGGCCAGGGCTTTGGTCCGGGTGCGCATACCATGACGTTTGCCTCCCTGAGCTACCCGACCTCGCTGCGCGGCGTCGGCGTGGGTCTCAACCAGACGCTGATGCGCAGCAGTTCCACGCTGTCGCTGTTCCTGTTCCCGCTGCTGGTCGCATCCCTTGATACCGCCGTGTTCTGGGTGATTGCGCTGGCGCCGTTTATCGGCCTGGCCTCTCTGCTGGCGATCCGCTGGGAGCCGTCCGGGTATGACGTGGATGCGGAGGATTACCGCTAGTCTCATCGCCTTTCTTGCCGGGTGGCGCTGCGCTTACCCGGCCTGCATTAATCATATGATCCGGTTTTTATCCATAAGCGACTCATATGACAGCCTTCAATTCTGCCAGGGCATACTGAAACGACCCCGATGATGAGCAGATGGATGCAGCATGTTAGCAGCTCAGGTCACTGATAATACGTATAAAGGCTGGCAGGCGTCGCTTGCCCTGCAGTTTTGTCACACCCCTGAGAAAACCCTCCTGCACTCCGCTCATCACCTCGGGCCGCTAACCGTTCAGCGGCCGTTTTATCCTGAAGGTGAAACCTGCCACCTCTATCTGCTGCACCCACCAGGTGGCGTTGTGGGTGGTGATACGCTGGATATTTCTGTCCGGCTGGACGCCAACAGCCACGCGCTCATCACCATGCCCGGCGCCAGCAAGTTCTATCGCAGCAGCGGCCCGCAGGCCTGCCTGAATCAGCACTTTTATCTCGATGATGGCTCCACGCTGGAGTGGCTGCCGCAGGACACTATTATCTTTCCCGGCGCCAATGCCGCGCTGCGTTCCGTCTTCCATCTGAAGGCCTCCAGTACGCTGCTGGCGTGGGAGTTGTACTGCCTGGGGCGTCCGGTGATCGGTGAGACCTTTAGCCACGGCACGCTGGAGAGCCGCCTTGAGGTGTGGGTCGACGACGAACCGCGCCTGATTGAACGTCAGCATCTCAGCAACGGCGATCTCACGCCCGTTGCCGGGCAACCGTGGCTCGGCACGCTGCTGTTCTATCCGGCCAGAGAAGAACATCTCGACGCGGCGCGGGTGCTTCTCGCCCCACTGGATACGTTTGCGGGCGCCACGCTCACGGACGATCTCATGTCGGTGCGTTTTCTCTTCCACGACAACCTGATTTGCCAGCGGGTGATGCGCGACATCTGGCAGTCGCTTCGCCCGCTTCTCACTACCAAAACCGCCTGTTCGCCGCGTATCTGGCAGACATAAGAGAAACGTTATGGAACTGACCCCCAGAGAAAAAGACAAGCTGTTGCTGTTCACCGCCGCGCTGGTTGCCGAACGCCGCCTTGCGCGCGGAGTAAAGCTCAATTACCCGGAATCGGTCGCGCTGATTAGCGCCTTCATCATGGAAGGCGCGCGCGATGGCGAAACCGTCGCCTCGCTGATGGAGGCAGGCCGCCACGTTCTGAGACGTGACCAGGTGATGGAGGGCGTACCGGAGATGATCCCGGATATTCAGGTGGAAGCCACCTTCCCGGACGGATCCAAGCTCGTCACCGTCCATAACCCGATCGTCTAAGGAGCGCGTGATGATCCCAGGTGAATACCAGATCAAGCCCGGTACTATCGCCCTCAACGTCGGGCGAGACACCCGGCGTGTCATCGTCGAAAACCACGGCGACAGGCCGATCCAGGTCGGGTCGCACTACCACTTTTACGAGGTCAACCCGGCGCTGAAGTTTGACCGGGAGGCCACCCGCGGCTACCGGCTGAATATCCCGGCGGGTACCGCCGTGCGCTTCGAGCCCGGCCAGAAGCGTGAAGTGACGCTGGTACAGGTGACAGGCGCGCAGCGCATCGTCGGTTTTCGCGGCGAGGTAATGGGAGAGGTGAAAAATGGCTGATATTTCGCGCCAGGCTTACGCCGATATGTTCGGCCCAACCACCGGCGATAAAGTGCGGCTGGCCGACAGCGAGCTGTGGATCGAAGTGGAAGACGATCTCACCGTCTACGGCGAAGAGGTCAAGTTCGGCGGCGGGAAGGTGATCCGCGACGGCATGGGCCAGGGGCAGATGACCGCAGACGACTGCGTGGATCTGGTGCTGACCAACGCGCTGATTGTCGATCACTGGGGGATCGTGAAAGCCGACATCGGCGTGAAGAACGGGCGGATCTTTGCCGTCGGCAAAGCTGGCAACCCGGACATTCAGCCCGGCGTAACGATCCCGATTGGCGCCGCGACGGAAGTGATCGCTGCCGAAGGGAAGATCGTCACCGCCGGCGGGATCGACACTCACATCCACTGGATCTGTCCGCAGCAGGCGGAAGAGGCGCTGGTCTCCGGCGTCACCACCATGATCGGCGGCGGCACCGGGCCCGCGGCGGGCACCAACGCCACCACCTGCACGCCCGGCCCGTGGTATATCGCCCGCATGCTGCAGGCTGCGGACACTCTGCCGGTAAACATCGGTCTGCTCGGCAAGGGCAACGGTTCAAACCCCGACGCGCTGCGCGAGCAAATCACAGCTGGCGCCATTGGGCTTAAGATCCACGAGGACTGGGGCGCGACGCCTGCGGCGATCAACTGCTCGCTTGAGGTGGCTGAAGAGATGGATATTCAGGTGGCGCTGCACAGCGATACGCTGAACGAGTCCGGCTTTGTGGAAGACACGCTGGCCGCCATTGGCGGGCGAACTATCCACACCTTCCACACCGAAGGGGCAGGTGGCGGCCATGCGCCGGATATTATCACCGCCTGCGCGCACCCGAATATTCTGCCCTCCTCCACCAACCCAACGCTGCCCTACACCGTGAATACCATCGACGAGCATCTCGACATGCTGATGGTGTGTCACCACCTCGATCCGGATATCGCCGAGGACGTCGCCTTTGCCGAGTCGCGCATTCGCCGGGAGACCATCGCCGCCGAAGACGTGCTGCACGATATCGGCGCGTTTTCTCTCACTTCGTCAGACTCTCAGGCCATGGGCCGCGTGGGAGAAGTGATTATCCGCACCTGGCAGGTGGCGCACCGCATGAAGGTCCAGCGCGGTGCCCTGCCGGAAGAAAGCGGCGATAACGACAACTTCCGCGTGAAGCGCTATATCGCCAAATATACCATTAACCCGGCGCTGACCCACGGCATCGCCCATGAGGTGGGTTCGATTGAGGCGGGCAAGCTGGCCGATTTAGTGGTCTGGTCCCCGGCGTTCTTCGGCGTAAAACCCGCCACCATCGTCAAGGGCGGAATGATCGCCTGCGCGCCGATGGGCGATATCAACGCCTCCATACCCACCCCGCAACCGGTCCACTATCGCCCGATGTTTGGTGCGCTGGGTGCCGCGCGCCACGCCACGCGGCTGACGTTTGTCTCACAGGCCGCTGACGCGCTGGGCATCCCGCAGCAGCTCAACCTGCAGAGCGCCACCGCGGTGGTGAAAGGGTGCCGGACGGTGAAAAAGGCGGACATGATCCACAACGGCCTGCAGCCAACTATCACCGTCGATTCGCAAACCTATGAAGTGCGCGTTGACGGTGAACTGATTACCAGCGAACCGGCTGAGGTTCTGCCGATGGCGCAACGCTATTTCCTGTTTTGAGGAGTGATGATGATCTATTTAACCCAACGCCTGGACCATGCGCATCCGATTACCGCCAGCGTCACGCTGCCGATTGACGTGCGGGTGAAAAGCCGCGCCCGCGTGGCGCTGAACGACGGCCGCGAAGCCGGGCTGATGCTGCCGCGCGGTTTACTGCTGCGCGGCGGCGACCTGCTCAGCAACGACGACGGCAGCGAGGTGATCGAAGTGATCGCCGCCCCTGAGTCCGTCTCCGTGGTGCGCTGCGCCGATCCGTTCCTCCTCGCCCGCGCCTGCTACCACCTGGGCAACCGCCACGTGCCGCTGCAGGTGATGCCCGGCGAGCTGCGCTATCACCACGATCATGTTCTCGACGACATGCTGCGCCAGTTCGGGCTGGAGGTGACGTACGCCACGCTGCCGTTTGAACCGGAAGCGGGCGCGTATGCCAGCGATGCCCACAGTCATAGTCACTCTCACGCCCATTCACACTGAGGATTATTCATGCGCACGTTACTTCCCCTGTTACTGCTGGCCTTTTCGGTTCCCGCGCTCGCCCATCCTGGCCACGGCGCCGAAAGCTTTCAGGCTGGTTTCTTCCACCCGCTGACCGGGCTCGATCACCTGTTGATGCTGGCGGGCGCTGGCGTGCTCTCGGCGCTGAGCGGTCGCAAACTGCTGCTGCCGTTTGCCACCCTCGGGATGATGCTTGTCGGCGCCGTGGCGGGTAGCCTGCTCGGCGGCTTTAGCGGCATGGAGATGCTGATTATCGCCTCGCTGGCGGTCTGCGGCGTGATGATGTTTAAAACCGAAAACCGCCTGCTGCTGGCGGTGCCAGCCCTGGCGATGTTCCACGGCTGGGCGCACGGCGTGGAGATGTCCGGCCATAGCTTCTGGCTCTTCACCAGCGGGTTTATGTTCGCCAGCGCTACCGTACTGTGCGCCAGTTTCGCCGCAGGCTTGCTGCTGCGCCGACACGACGGCCTGCGCAAAACCTTCGGCGGCGGGCTGATCGTCTCTGCCCTGCTGGCGCTGATGAGCTGATGGAGCATTCCCGCCAGTGGCTGCGCCTGATGCAGCTCTCCAGCAGCAGCCTGCCGGTCGGGTCATTTACCTGGTCGCAGGGGCTGGAGTGGGCCGTGGAAGCAGGCTGGATCACAGATGCCGACGCCTTTAAACGCTGGCAAACGCTACAGATGGAGCAGAGCTTTTTCTGCGTTGACCTGCCGCTGTTTGTCCGGCTGTACCGGGCCTGTGAACAAGGCGACCTTGCGGCAGCAAAACGCTGGACGGCTTACCTTCTCGCCTGCCGGGAAACCCGTGAACTGCGGGAAGAAGAGCGCAATCGCGGTGCCGCCTTTACGCGTCTCATTAAAAGCTGGGAGCCGGACTGCCCGGCCCGGTGGCAGACGCTGTTTATGCAGAGCCAGCTCTGCGGCATGGCGTGGCTCGGCGTACGCTGGGGCATTGGCGTGCGCGAGCTGGCCCTGAGTCTCGGCTATAGCTGGATTGAGAGCGCGGTAATGGCGGGCGTCAAGCTGGTGCCGTTTGGGCAACAGGCCGCGCAGCAGCTGATTATTGCGCTGAGCGACCATTTTGCGGCCGGGCTTGAACAGGCTTTTTTACGTGGCGACGACGAGCTGGGGGCGGCAACGCCGCTTTCCGCCATCGCTTCTGCCCGCCACGAAACACAATATTCACGACTTTTCCGTTCCTGAGGAAGCAACATGGCTGATTACAAACATCCCCTGCGCGTGGGCGTGGGCGGCCCGGTGGGGTCGGGCAAAACCGCGCTGCTGGAGGCACTCTGCAAGGCGATGCGCGACACGTATCACCTGGCGGTGGTGACGAATGATATCTACACCAAAGAGGATCAGCGCATCCTGACCGAAGCGGGCGCCCTTGAGCCGGAGCGCATCGTCGGCGTGGAGACTGGCGGCTGTCCGCACACCGCCATCCGCGAAGATGCCTCGATGAACCTGGCGGCCGTTGAAGCGCTGAGCGAAAAATTCGGCAATCTGGATCTGATCTTCGTTGAAAGCGGCGGCGATAACCTGAGCGCGACCTTCAGTCCCGAGCTGGCTGACCTGACGATCTACGTCATCGACGTGGCCGAAGGCGAGAAGATCCCGCGCAAGGGCGGGCCGGGGATCACCAAATCCGATTTTCTGGTGATCAACAAAACCGATCTCGCACCGTACGTGGGGGCTTCGCTGGAGGTGATGGAGCGCGACACCAACCGCATGCGCGGCGAACGCCCGTGGACCTTTACCAACCTGAAAGCGGGTGACGGTCTGGCGACGATCGTTGCGTTTCTGGAAGAGAAAGGGATGTTGCGGATCTAAAAAAGGCCTGGCATAACGCCAGGCCGTGAGGGTTATTTACAGCTGTTATTAGAAGAACCCTGTTCGCGCCATGCGCCCCACTGGCCGCCGGTTCCCGGCGTTTCCTGGCCCGGGTTGACATACCACTGGTTAAACCAGATTTTACCGTCGTACGAGACTTTGGTGCATTTGGTTGGATAGGCAATTTTGGCGTTGTAGGCCGGCGCCGCAGGTTTTACCGGTGTGTCATCTTTCGCCGGCGTATCATCCTTCGGCGGCACCGCGGGCTTACTGACCTTAATGGTCATGCTGTCGGTCGCGGTACGCCCATCCGCGCCGGTGGTGGTCAGGGTGTAGGTCGCCTCTCCCTCGCTGTTGGCAGGAATGACGGCATAGGCATGCGCGCTATCCACACTCTTGACCAGCGTGCCGTTCAGTTTTTCTTCCAGCGAGAAGGTTTCCGCCCCTTTCGTCACGCTCCAGTTAAAGGATACGGCATTCAGGCTCTTGCTGCCGTCCAGCGGATAGGTACTTACGCCAGTCGTCGGGGAGACCATCGTATAATCTGCTCCCGCGGCGGCAGTTGGCGCCGGAGCGGCAGGCGTGCCGCCGTCTTTCAACGCCATAATACGGGCAACCGCACGCTCCATCTCCGGGAAGGTGCCAATCCTGGCCGAATCCCCGTTTGCCAGCGGCGTCCCGGTTTCCTGCAGAATCTGACGCATCTGCTTCGGCGTAACGGTAATCCCGTGCGCTTTTGCAATCCCTGACAGGCTCGCCACCACCCCTGCAATGATGGGGTTAGCGGAGGACGTACCGGCAAATGAACGGGTGTAGTTATTGACGCCGTCTCTGTATAAATCGCCACTGCCGGTGGTCACCACGTCCCAGCAGCCCCACGCCGCGCTGGTCACACGTGAGCCATAGCTGCTGAAGTACGCTTTTTTGCCATCACTCGCACACATTGCGCCAACAATAATCGCGCCGGAATCCTTCACTGACAGATCAAATTTGCCGTTGTAAGCCGGATCGTCAAGGCTGAGGCCGCCGTTACCTGCGGCAGCGATGACATATACCCCTTTATCGGTCAGCGCCTTAGTGATATCAAAGAAGGCTGGCTGCGCCTCCCACGGGTTATAACACTCTTTCGTGCAGCCAGCAGGTTTGGCGCTTTCGGCCTGCATACCCACCTGCACCACGTCACCCGCTTTCAGCAGGGGGATCATGTTATAAAGATTGTTCGTCTGCCAGGCGGCATAACCCACCTTGCTGTTCCAGGCAAAGCCGCGAATACCGCTGCCGATATCTTTCCCTGCCATAATCCCCACGGAAGAGGAGTCATGATCGCCACAGCCAGGTTTCCAGGTGCGGTCGCCCTGGCTCAGGGACATCGCCGGTAAGTTAACGTGGCTGGTGTTCCAGGCGCAGTTTTCGGTGGAGATAATGGTAACGCCAGTACCATCGCTACCGGCATAACCGCTAACGCCGTCGCGGTTAACTCCACCCATATAATAACCCGGGCGTTTTTCCGCAGAGGATTTTAAATAATCCTGCAGGTTACGGAAATCAGGAACGGCAGTGGCGGTCAGCGTCGCATTTCCGGCGGACTGACGTAAAAGCGGCGCCGTGGTATTATCATGTTGATATTCATCCAGCGAAACCGGCATGGCTTCAGCATACACTAATTCAACTTTTGGATTTTGTTCCAGCTCGGCAATCGCGTGGTTAATAAAGGCTTTATCCTGACTTTTGTTTTCAGGAATATCTATCCGCATATAGCGATCAAACCCGTAGGTAGCATCCAGTTTAGTTAATTCATCCGACTGGGTGCTACGAAGTTTATTGGAGCGAAACATTTTATTCGCCACTAAAGAGGGATCGCCGAGCGTGAGCTCCTCTGGCGCCGTCGTGGTGGCGGTGTTTGTAGCTTTCAGCAGGGGCTTGCCGGGCTTAAGTTTTACGACGATAGCCGTATACGTGACGCCCTCCTGAGCGAACTCTACCTTTGTCGCTGCTTCAGCATACGCAGAGCTGGTTACTGCTGCGCAAATTAACAGTGAGAGAATACTTTTTTTCATTTGAGCCATTGTTCCTTTATGACATGTATACGCTTAATTGCTTTATTCAAACTGTATTAATGCGCATCACGGAACAATGAGAACCCTCTATTTAACGCTGAGAATTTTCTTTATAAAGCGTCACAAAAAAGAGATGAAATAAGTCAACCAGTCATGCAAATAAAATTACTTAAAAACAAGTAATCACAATAAAAATATCTTCCCGCAAGTTTTACAGATAAAACCATCTCTCAGGTAAAATAATTTCAACCAGGACATATACGCGTATAACGCAAGAGGAACCTCCGTGACCGTCAAATTTGCCATTGCTGATGAAAACCCTATTTTTCGGCGGGGACTGTACGCCATTATTGTGGATCAGTTGGCAACTAATCTGAGTCTTCACTCGCTTTCCTTTACTTTGGCGGGGGAAGCGGATGCAACATCAGCCCTGGTGGAGATGCTCGCGCAAGAAACGCCTGACATTTTGCTGCTGGGCTACAACCTGCGCACATCGCAGGGGCCACATCCTGCTTGCGGAATGGACGGTCTGGCGCTGCTGAAGTGGATCACCCGTCAATATCCGCTGCTGAAGGTTATTATGGTTTCCCCCTACAGCAACCCACAGCTGATTCGCGCGGCGCTGAAAGCGGGCGCCCACGGCTACATTACCCGCAATGTCAGTGAAAAGCGGCTCATTCAGGCCCTGGTTACCGTGGCTGGCGGGGAGATGTATATTGAGCGCTCAACAATGAACGCCTTTTTCCAGTCAGGAAAGCAGAGCGCAGACGAGCTGTCGCCGCGTGAGATGGATGTGCTGCGTCTGCTGTGCAGAGGGTTACCGCTGGTGGCAATCGCGAGGCAGATGCATCTGAGCATCAAAACCGTCAGCGCACATAAGCTCCGGGCGATGGAGAAATTACATGTCGCCAGCGACTGCCATCTTTATTGTCTGCTCACTACGACCCGGATGTTTGATATCCCCATCTGACATCCGGGTTTAGCGCCTTCAGGCCTCGGGCAGTTCCGCCAGCGGCCAGCGCGGACGTACGGAGACGCTGAGATCGGCGGTCGCTCCCGCGTTCAGACGCACCATCCCGGCGTAGGCGATCATCGCCCCGTTATCGGTACAGAATTCCGGACGCGCATAGAACACTTCCCCGCGACGTTTTTGCATCATCTCGGCCAGCTTCGCGCGCAGCGTGCGGTTGGCGCTGACGCCACCGGCCATCACCAGACGCTTAAAGCCGGTCTGATCCAGCGCGCGCTTGCACTTGATCATCAGCGTATCGACCACCGCATCTTCGAACGCGCGGGCAATATCGGCCCGGGTCTGCTCGCTGTCATCATTATTGCGGATAGTGTTGGCCGCGAAGGTTTTCAGCCCGGAGAAGCTGAAATCCAGCCCTGGCCGGTCGGTCATCGGGCGTGGGAAGACAAAGCGCCCTTCCGTTCCCTGTGACGCCATTCTGGACAGCATCGGGCCGCCCGGGTAATCCAGCCCCAGCAGTTTGGCGGTTTTGTCAAACGCTTCACCGGCGGCGTCGTCGATCGACTCGCCCAGCAGTTCATACTTGCCAATGCCCGTCACGCTGATCAGCTGGGTATGCCCACCTGAGACCAGCAGCGCCACAAACGGAAACTCAGGCGGATTCTCTTCCAGCATCGGTGCCAGAAGATGCCCTTCCATATGGTGAACCGGAATGGCCGGCACATCCCACGCGAACGCCAGCGAACGTCCCACCGTGGCGCCAACCAGCAGCGCGCCAACCAGCCCCGGGCCTGCGGTATAGGCCACGGCATCAATATCGTTTGAACGCAACCCGGCCTCTTTCAACGCCGCCTGAATCAGGGGAACCGTTTTACGCACGTGGTCACGAGAGGCCAGTTCAGGCACGACGCCGCCGTAGTCAGCGTGCAATTTCACCTGACTATACAGTTGGTTGGCCAGAAGCCCTTTTTCGTCGTCGTAAATGGCGATGCCGGTTTCATCGCAGGATGTTTCAATACCCAGTACACGCATGACTTGTTTTACCTCGCTTCAATACCGCGCAGTGTAGGGCGAATGCGGGTTGATGTAAAACTTTGTTCGCCCCAGGACATCCGCTCGTGTATACTCTTCCCCCTTATAAAAGTCCCTTTCAAAATCGCTTCGGTGCTTTACAAAGCAGCAGCATTTGCAGTAAAATTCCGCACCATTTTGAAATAAGCTGGCGCTGATGCCAGCGGCAAACCGAATTTATTAAAGGTGAGAGTTACATGCCGGTAATTAAAGTACGTGAAAACGAGCCGTTCGACGTAGCACTGCGTCGCTTCAAACGTTCATGCGAGAAAGCAGGTGTTCTGGCTGAAGTTCGTCGTCGTGAGTTTTATGAAAAACCAACGACCGAACGTAAGCGCGCTAAAGCTTCCGCTGTGAAACGTCACGCGAAGAAACTGGCTCGCGAAAACGCACGCCGTACTCGTCTGTACTAATTGATTGAGGGCCAACGCCCTCAATTGACAGACAGAGTAATAGTCGTAAGGCCGTGCTTCCGGAAGGAATGCGCGGCTTGTTTTCGTTTATAAGTCGCTTAAATTTTGGGGCATATGGCCGGAAGAATCCCACGCGTTTTCATCAATGACCTGCTCGCCAGAACCGACATCGTCGATCTCATCGACGCGCGGGTAAAGCTGAAAAAGCAGGGCAAGAATTACCATGCGTGCTGTCCGTTCCATAACGAAAAAACCCCCTCCTTCACCGTAAACGGTGAAAAGCAGTTTTACCATTGCTTCGGCTGTGGTGCTCACGGTAATGCCGTTGATTTTTTAATGAATTACGACAAGCTCGAGTTCGTTGAAACCGTCGAAGAGCTGGCGGCGATGCATAACCTTGAAGTGCCGTATGAAGCAGGCAGTGGCCCAAGTCAGATCGAGCGCCATCAACGGCAAACGCTGTATCAACTGATGGATGGCCTGAATTCGTTTTACCAACAGTCTCTTAAGCACTCTGCGGCTGAGCCTGCGCGTCAGTATCTGAACAAGCGCGGACTGAGCGATGAGGTCATTGCGCGTTTCGCTATTGGTTACGCCCCGCCCGGCTGGGACAACGTGTTAAAGCGTTTTGGCGGCAATAGCGAAGATCGTAAGTCTCTAATCGATGCAGGCATGCTGGTCACCAACGACCAGGGACGTAGCTACGACCGCTTCCGTGAACGGGTGATGTTCCCGATCCGCGACAAGCGTGGCCGGGTGATTGGTTTTGGTGGTCGCGTGCTGGGTGATGCCCTGCCGAAGTACCTCAACTCCCCGGAAACCGATATTTTCCATAAGGGCCGCCAACTGTATGGCCTTTATGAGGCGCAACAGAACAATGCGGAACCTCCGCGTCTTCTGGTCGTCGAAGGGTATATGGACGTTGTTGCGCTGGCGCAGTACGACATTAACTACGCGGTAGCGTCGTTAGGAACGTCCACAACGGCGGATCATATCCAGCTGCTGTTCCGCGTGACCAACAACGTGATTTGTTGTTACGACGGTGACCGCGCAGGACGCGACGCCGCCTGGCGCGCGCTGGAAACCGCGCTACCCTACATGACCGACGGTCGTCAGTTGCGCTTTATGTTTCTGCCTGACGGTGAAGACCCGGATACGCTGGTGCGTAAAGAGGGCAAAGCGGCGTTTGAAGCGCGGATGGAGCAGGCTCAGCCGCTCTCCACGTTTCTGTTTAACAGCCTGATGCCGCAGGTCGATTTGAGTACCCCTGACGGGCGCGCGCAGCTCAGTACGCTGGCGCTGCCGTTAATCAGCCAGGTGCCCGGCGAAACGCTGCGTATCTATCTGCGCCAGGAGTTAGGCAACAAGCTCGGCATTCTGGATGACAGCCAGCTTGAACGTTTAATGCCTAAACAGGCTGAAAACGGCACGGTTCGCGCCGCGCCTCAGCTAAAACGCACAACCATGCGTATACTGATAGGGTTGCTGGTTCAAAACCCCGAGCTTGCGCCGCAGGTGCCGTCGCTGGCGGGTTTGGACCACGAAAAATTGCCCGGACTTGGCTTATTTTCAGAACTGGTCAACACGTGTTTGTCTCAGCCAGGTCTGACCACCGGACAACTTTTAGAGCATTATCGCGGTACAAAAGAGGCCGCTACCCTTGAAAAATTGTCGATGTGGGACGATATAGCTGATAAGGACATTGCAGAAAAAACGTTCACCGACTCACTCAACCATATGTTTGATTCGATGCTTGAGCTGCGCCAGGAAGAGTTGATTGCTCGCGAGCGCACACACGGTTTGAGCAGCGAAGAACGCCGGGAGCTCTGGATGATTAACCAGGAACTGGCGAAGAAATAAGTCAAAGACAAAAGTATTTAACGGCTTAAGTGCCGAATATCGATCGGGAAGCCCCCGGCAGCCGCACTGAGAGGCAGCGGCAAAAATATAAGTACGCCCTCGCTTTAAAGGTTGGCAGCCCCATCGCCGACACCAATCAAACGAATTAAGTGTGGATACCGTCTTATGGAGCAAAACCCGCAGTCACAGCTGAAACTTCTTGTCCAACGTGGTAAGGAGCAAGGCTATCTGACCTATGCCGAGGTCAATGACCATCTGCCGGAAGATATCGTCGATTCAGATCAAATCGAAGATATCATCCAAATGATCAATGACATGGGCATTCAGGTGATGGAAGAAGCACCGGATGCCGATGATCTGTTGCTGGCTGAAACCTCCAACAACACTGACGAAGATGCGGAAGAAGCTGCTGCACAGGTACTGTCCAGCGTGGAATCTGAAATCGGGCGTACTACTGACCCGGTCCGCATGTATATGCGCGAAATGGGCACCGTTGAACTGTTGACCCGCGAAGGCGAAATTGACATCGCAAAACGCATCGAAGACGGGATCAACCAGGTTCAGTGCTCTGTAGCTGAGTACCCGGAAGCGATCACCTATCTGCTGGAGCAGTACGATCGCGTTGAAGCGGAAGAAGCGCGCCTGTCTGACCTGATCACCGGTTTTGTCGACCCGAACGCTGAAGAAGATATGGCACCAACCGCCACTCACGTCGGTTCTGAACTGTCTCAGGAAGAGATGGATGATGACGAAGACGAAGATGAGGAAGAGAGCGACGACGACACCGCGGATGATGACAACAGCATCGACCCGGAACTGGCACGTGAGAAATTTGCCGAACTGCGCACTCAGTACGAAGTGACGCGTGACACCATCAAAGCCAAAGGTCGCAGTCACGCTGCTGCCCAGGAAGAGATCCTGAAACTGTCTGAAGTCTTCAAACAGTTCCGCCTGGTGCCAAAACAGTTCGACTACCTGGTGAACAGCATGCGCGTGATGATGGATCGCGTACGTACCCAGGAACGCATCATCATGAAGCTGTGCGTTGAGCAGTGCAAAATGCCGAAGAAGAACTTCATCACCCTCTTCACCGGCAACGAAACCAGCGAAACCTGGTTCAACGCAGCTATCGCGATGAACAAGCCGTGGTCTGAAAAACTGCACGACGTGAAAGAAGACGTGTATCGCGGCCTGCAGAAACTGCAGCAGATTGAAGAAGAGACCGGCCTGACCATCGAGCAGGTTAAAGACATCAACCGTCGTATGTCTATCGGTGAAGCGAAAGCCCGCCGTGCGAAGAAAGAGATGGTTGAAGCGAACTTACGTCTGGTTATCTCTATCGCTAAGAAATACACCAACCGTGGTCTGCAGTTCCTGGATCTGATTCAGGAAGGCAACATCGGTCTGATGAAAGCGGTAGATAAGTTTGAATACCGTCGTGGTTACAAGTTCTCCACCTACGCAACCTGGTGGATCCGTCAGGCTATCACCCGCTCTATCGCGGATCAGGCGCGCACCATCCGTATTCCGGTGCATATGATTGAGACCATCAACAAGCTCAACCGTATTTCCCGCCAGATGCTGCAGGAGATGGGTCGCGAGCCGACGCCGGAAGAGCTGGCCGAGCGCATGCTGATGCCGGAGGACAAGATCCGTAAAGTGCTGAAGATCGCCAAAGAGCCAATCTCCATGGAAACACCAATCGGTGATGATGAAGATTCGCATCTGGGAGATTTCATCGAGGATACCACCCTCGAGCTGCCGTTGGACTCTGCCACCACCGAGAGCCTGCGTGCCGCCACGCACGACGTGCTGGCCGGCCTGACCGCCCGTGAAGCCAAAGTGCTGCGTATGCGTTTCGGTATCGATATGAACACCGACCACACGCTGGAAGAAGTGGGTAAACAGTTCGACGTAACCCGCGAACGTATCCGTCAGATCGAAGCGAAGGCGCTGCGTAAGCTGCGTCACCCAAGCCGCTCTGAAGTGCTGCGTAGCTTCCTGGACGACTAACCCAGGTAAACAGCAAAAAGCTCCCAATCGGGAGCTTTTTTTTTGTTTATTGCCTCTCCCTATGGGAGAGGGCTAGGGTGAGGGCATCAGGCCGCAGAGTATTAAAGCCCCCGCACCATCAGCGCCTCATCCAGCTCCCGATAGGCCTCTACCAGCTTGTCCAGCGTTGCCCTGTTGAGCCCGCTCGGATTCGGCAGCACCCACACCTGCGTCACGCCGATGGTGATAGCCTGCTTGCCCCACTGCGCCCCACGCTGACTGAATGCCTGCTCGTAGGCCTGCTTACCGAGGATTGCCAGCGCGGCGGGCTGATAATCTTCAATCTTCTTGATCAGCTCCCGACCGCCACTTCGCAACTCATGCAGGTTGACTTCACTCGCCTGTACCGTCGGGCGCTCTACCAGCATGGTAATGCCGCAGCGCGTATCCAGCAGGTGCTGTTCCTCTTCGGGCTTTAGTAACCTGTCGGTAAACCCGGCCTGATAGATCACCTTCCAGAAGCGATTTCCCGGATGGGCAAAGTGAAAACCGGTGTGCGCCGAGGACTTGCCGGGGTTAATGCCGCAGAACACCACCCGCAGGCCAGGGGCCAGAATATCGTTGATCATCGTTACTCCCACTCAATACATCGTCAGGGAAGTATAAAGGATTGATTATGCGTTGTTTATAAAAACAGCAGGCAGGTGTGAATGGCTGGATTGCTGAGGGGAGTTACTTTATAATTCACCGCCACGGCCCCTTAGCTCAGTGGTTAGAGCAGGCGACTCATAATCGCTTGGTCGCTGGTTCAAGTCCAGCAGGGGCCACCAAATTTTAGCTTTAAAATCATATAATTAAGCCACTCAGTTGAGTGGCTTTTTTGTTGTCTTTTTTTCGAATGGCGATGAAATGGCGGTGTTTTTTTTACCGCCACTTTTCTTCGCGCATAAAAAAACCCGCGCGCGGCGGGCATTTAGAGAAAATTTGTCATAGCCATAATGTACGCTGACCACCGACAGCCGGGTGCGGTGGAGCAGGAGTTACCGTCCCGGGCGTAACAATAAAACGCTCTACCGACTCCATCGTCACAAACGTACAACTACAGTTGATGTTTGTGCACTGGTGATAGCGTTCTTTAGTATTCTCACTCAGATAGCGACTTGTGCGCGCATGCGCTGCGTGCTGACATTTAGGACAGTGAAACATAAATCGCCCTCAATTCACATAAAGTGAATGAATGATACTCACATTTTCACCATTTGAGAATAACTTATTTATTCTTCATCTACAGTTGTGTATTCAACATCAGATACTTTTACCTCAAGCTCTAGCCCCGTCGTGTAGCCGTTTCCGTTGAGGTTATGCACCACCCGGCTGATTATCCACGCCTGTTCGTCTATAACGCGCTTAAAGCCTTTTACGGCTATTGGCGTTTCAGGAAATAAATCCGCCCGTCCAATTGCCAGCGAGATTGAAAACTCCGCAACGCCGCGCTGCAGCTTGTCCCACTTTGCCTGAGCGGCGCGCATGGCCTGCGCCTTTGTCGCGTAGATGGTCGTGAGCTCCAGCACGTTGTCAGATTCACCGGCCATATACTCACCCTCGCGTGCTTCCTGCTCTTTTTGGGTTTTGACCTTTGTCGGGGCTTTGGTCGCTTTCGGGTGCTGCAGCGCGCGCAGGTGCTGCTCTTTCGGTTTACGCTGGAGCTTTACCTTTTGCTTCTGCGGTTTCGGGTCTTTCGTATGCAACCATTTAGCCGTAACGCCGGTGTAAGCTTCTCGGTCAGCAATGGCAAACTGATGACGGTCTCCGTCGCCACGCTCAAGGGTCATCTGAGGGATGGGCTTCCCGCTGGCCGTCTTACCGCTCCCGGCTTTCAGGAATAACAGTTTCCCCGCTTTTACCGAGACCGCTGCACCGTTCCGGTCAGCCAGGCGGGAAAGAAACACCGCGTCGGACTCCTGCGACTGGTCAATGTGGGGCACGGGGATCGCTTTCAGCGTGTCGGCCACACTGGCCGTCAGTTTGTTGCGTGCTGCAATCGTCTCCAAGATTTGCCCGATAGTGGTGTTATGCCATGACTGCTCGCGGCGTGAATTCAATGTCCCGCGAAAATCGGCGCTGCGCCCCCGGATGGTCAGAGTATCAGGTGCGCCTCTGTGCTCGATTTCGTCGACCGTGAACGTGCCTTTATTCAGCAAAGCCGCCCCCTGCCAGCCTAACCACAGCGTGAGCATTGCCCCGCGTGGCGGCAGCTCGACAAGCCCGTCGGTGTCATCCAGCTCAATATCGAGCTGGTCGGCCTCGAATCCGCGATTGTCGGTCATGGTCAGACCGATAAGACGGTCGCTGAAATTCTGCGTGATATCCGCACCATCAAGCGTGAGCATAAACGCAGGGGCTATCTTCGCCCCGGCATGAATATCCATTCCTGTAATCATCCTGCCAGCCCTCCCAGCCAGTTACCGGCAGACGTGACCAGATTGTCGGCCTGCGTCTGCAGGTCGCCATAAATGGCCGCGAGCGATTTATCGACCCGCTTTAGCGACAGGCTAAACTCGATTTTTCTGGCTGCACCGTCGCTGAAAAGTTCGGTGTGCGTGTGCGTCACCTTGTCGATGACGTACATGCCGTGGATCATGCCCGTTCCGTCAATCAACGGCCACGCTCTGCCCTCGTCGGCCATCAGCTCGATGGCGGTCAGCGACAGACGACCACCGGTGATTTCGGGATAGAGCACTCCCGACAGCGTGCGCGTGGTTTCCCCTTCCCCGAGATACTGATAAGCCGGTGGCTTGCCGATACGGTCGTTTGACACCCAGCGGTAATCTTTCGAGTACTGCATTGACTGATGCGGTATCGTGTGGCGCTCAAACACAAACAAACCTAAAACCATTAACATGCATTTCCCCCTCAGTCATGGCGCATACTTGAGCGCTGGCGCGCACGGTTTTCCCGGTCAAGTTTATCGACCGCCTCGCGGAGCTGACGGTCAAGGTCGCTACCCGGCGCGATACCACCATTCAGGTGAATGTTATATTCCGGCTTGCTCTGGTCGACGTAAGTCTTTCCAGTGGGAGCCGTTACCGGCTGATATGCCTGATAACCGCCATATGTTGAGGTTGCCGGAATATAAGACCCATTTTGCGAGCCCGTTGTGGCACTGGCTTTTGCTGCGGTCTGGTCGAGGTCACCCGACTCTTTTTTGATGACTCCGAGCTTTTCCAGCAGCCAGCTAACCTTGCCGCTCAGGCTGTTGAAGATATTGAGTGGAGCCATCAGCGCATCAGCCAGCATCTGACCAAACGCCACGCCGACATTTTTGCAACGGTCGAGTGTTTCCTGCGTCGCCTTCACCGGTGCTAGCAGGTCAGTGAACCATTGCCAGACCCCGCGCAGTTTCTCGATGATGGAATCAAACACCGGCGCAAGTGGTGAGAAAATTCCGGCCACCGGCGCAAAGGCCGCTTTAAGCCCTTCCACCACGCCGGAAAAGAATGCGCTGATTGGCTCCCAGTGTTTCCGAATCAGGAGCGCACCGGCCACCACCGCACCGACAACCGCCACCACTGGCAGGCTAATTGCCCCGATGGCGGTCACTATCGCGCCACCGGTCACGGTAAACACCGTTCCCAGCAGGCCAGCAGCGGCAATAATGGCGTTGATACCCATCACTACCGGCCACGCAACGAGACCAATACCGCCTATAATGCCAATCAACGCCAGCGCGCCACCGGCAACGACACCAATAGTGGTCGCAAGTGTTTTATTTTGGGTGATCCACCCGTCGAGCTTTAAAACATATCGTGTAGCCGTTTGCGTCAGCTTACGCAGTGAGCCCTCCTGCTGGTCAAACAGGTCAGTACCGACGGCCTCATAAGCTGACTGGAATTCTTTGAAGTCGCCCCCGAGGTTGTCCTGCATGATTTTGACCAGCTCCTCGGTTTTGCCGTCAGAGGCTTTAAACGCTGCCGTGAGCTGGTCGAGTTTGCCGCTTGAGGCCGCGGTCATCAGTACCGCCGCCGCTGAGCTGGCCTCCTCACCGAAAATGGTTTTCATGTACTCGCCGCGCTGGCTTGTTCCGAGATTGTTTTTCTCAAAACTGTGCTGCATTTCTTTCAGAATGGCGAATATCGGGCGCGTATTACCCTTGCTGTCAGACGTTTTAACACCGAGTTCTTTAATGGCCTCGTATGCTTTACCGGTTGGAGCCTGCAGGCGACTCAGGACGGCACGGCTACCCGTTCCCGCCATCGAGCCGGTGATTTTGGCGTCATGGAGCGCCCCGACCATTGCGGCAGTCTGCTCGATACTGACCCCGGCATTTTTTGCCACCGGCGCGGCATAGGTCAGCGCGTCGCTCAGCCCGTCAAAGTCAGCAGCCGTTTTGTTCATCGTCATAGACAGCACGTCGCCGATGTGTGCGATCTGGTCGTTTGACATCTGAAACGCGGATTTCATACCCGTCAGCAGCGCGGCGTTTTCTTCCATCGAGCGCTGGTTAGACAGCGCCATATTCAGCGTGACCGGCGTCGCCGCCTGAATGGCTGCAGCATCCCCGCCGCTTTTCGCAATGATAATCTGCGCGCTCGCCGCATCGTCTGCAGACGCAGCGGTATTGTCACCGAGCTGGCGTGCCTGTTTGCGCAGCGCCTCCATTTCGGGTGACTGTTTGTCGACCCCGAGCACGGCCTGCAGCTCAGAGTTTTTCTGTGCAAACGAATAGCCAGGCATCAGCAGTTTTACCCCGGCCATCGTTCCCGCCGTGGCGATACCTACACCGGCAGCGCCTGCAGCGGCCATATTTCCCGCTAGCTCCTTGCCAGATTTATATCGCTCTTTCACCTGGCTTAATTTCGCCTGCTGAGCACTGACCCGCGCCAGTGCTTCACGTTGCCGGTTAAGCTGAGCGGTGGTTTCACTGATGCTCGTTTTCAGGCGGCGCTCATCCGCCGAGAGGGTGCGGGTATTAATCCCGGCCTGCGCGAGCTCGCTGCGCTGGCGCTGTATCGACTGCCTGAGGCTGTTGTATTTGAGCTGCAGGTCAGCAGCGGATTTTTTTGCCGCTTCCATTGCGCGCGCCTGCGCATTAGTGGGGTTTTCCGTGTTTTTAAACTGGACGGCCAGCGCAGCGGCCTCCTGTTTCGCTTTGTTAAGCGACTGACCGGTCACGGCAAGCTGTGCGCTCGCTTTCCTGAATCCGTCAATTCGGGACGCCTGCGCATTCAGATCGCGCAGGCTGTTTTGAGAAGTGCGGATGTCGCCTGCAAGGGTCTTGCTGGCAGTCTGGATAGCTTTGAGCGGTCGGCTTGCCCGGTCTACTGCGTTCAGCAGTACCTCAATCCTGACGTTATTGCTCATGGTGGTTTCCGCTTCGCTGCAGCGCCTTGTCGCGCCATGTGATGAGCTCGGTCACACTCAGGGAATTCAGCTCTGATGGCGGCCAGTGAAATATCACCGCGATATCCGCCATCAGGTCATCGACCGAAAGGTTATCCGGGAAGGTCAGCGAGCCGAAGATTGTGACAAAAAACCGACCACCTTACCGGCGAGTAAAATCAGGTCTGATGCTTCCAGACGCATGACCTCGTGCTCGGTCAGCGCCGGGTAAGTCATGCGCGGCAGCACCTTAATCAGCGCATCGACGTCAGAGTTTGCCAGTGCCGCCAGACTCACACCGCGCAGGGTTCCGGCGTTGGGTTTGGTCAGCGTCACCTGTTCGATTTTTTGCTCACCGCGCATGACAGGGTTATCGAGGATCACAATGTTCGGGTTTTCGGTTTCGGTGGTGGCGATTTCGTTGATGTTTTCCATGATGTTGCTCTCTTTGAAATTGAGTAAATGCCCGGCCAGCCTGGCTGACCGGTTAAGGGATTACAGGCCAATCGCCCGGCGGTGCTCAGCGAGACGGTCGACGCCGTCGACTTTCATCACCATGTTGATGACGTCAATTTCGATGACCTCTTTGCCGTCAATCGTAAGCTGGTAGTAAGCGCACTCGGTCGACATCTTGGTCGTGCCGCTTTCACCCTGTTTGTTCTCGCCGCCGTCGTACTCCTTGTGACGGCCACGCATGACCACCTCAACGGCAGAAATTGCGCCGGTATCATCGCGCTGGAATGAGCCAGTGAAGCGCAGCGGCACGCTGTCTGCACCCGGTGACGCGTACTGCGCCCACAGCTCAACGTCAGGCAGGCCGCCCAGCGTCCACTCAAGCGACAGCGCATCGTCGTCGAGGCCGAGGTCAATCGACACCGCGCCCGGCATCCCGCCGCCGCGATATTTTTCGAGCTTACGGGTCAGCTTTGGCAGGGTGACGGATTCAACGACGCCCATGTAGCTGAGACCGTCGTTAAACATATTCAGATATTTCAGTTTGCGTGGTAACGCCATGCTCTGAGCTCCTTAGCTGTTGACCGAGTCTGACAGGTCTGCCAGATAGGTATCAGTGATGCGCTGGCGCAGGGTCAGGTTTTCCAGCGGCGGGACGGGGGTGTAGTCGTAGTCAATGTATAGTTTCCCGGCTTTCAGGGTTTCCACGCTGTTTGACTCCGGGTCGTACCAGCATGAGCCGTCAACGATATAGCCGTTATTTTTCAGCTCGCGGAATTTGGCATTGATACCGGCGACGATGTCACGGATGAGCGTTGCAGAAACGGGCTTATCCATCGCCCACGCGTGCGCCTCTGCCATCGTGTCGGCCAGCACCTGCGCCGTGCGGGTGTAGTTTTCAAACACGAATAACGGATCGTCCGAGCAGGTGCGGTTACCCCAGAATTTGAAGCCGTCGTTACGGATGAGTGTTGTCACCCCGGCCTGATTCAGCAGGTTGGCGTCGGTGGCCTGCTCCTGCAAATCCCATGAGACCGAGGCACTGACACCGGTGACGCCATTCACCCCCACGTTGGACAGCGTTTTGTGCCAGCCGGTCTCCTGGTCGATTCTGGCACGCAGGCCGAGCGCCCGGGCGGTCGCCCATGCAATATCGGTTTCGTTTGCCGTGGTGTCCCATGCAAGAAAATCAGGGTGAATCACCATGAGCTCACGCTGGCTGAAGTTCTCACGGTATTTGATGGCGTCAGAAATGGTCTTGCATCCCCACGCGCTCACATAGCCGAACGCGCGCAGGCTCTGGCAGGTCGACGCAAGCTCGGTCGCCACTTCCTGCGTATCCAGCCCCGGCACGCCGAGAATGCGAGGTTTAACGCCGGTGACGGTTTTCGCCGTTAACAGCGCTTTCAGACCGGTGTATTTGCCGTTCTCATCCGTCGTACCGATGATGTTGGAAATGGTCTCTTTTTGTGCCGCTTCCGGGTCGTCAGGGTCTTCGATACCTTCGGGAACGCGCACCACCACAATGACCGGTTTGCACTGGTCGGCGATGGCCTGCAGGGATTTTGCCAGCGTGCCTTTTTTACCGGCTTTACCGATAGCCGTTTGCACACTGGTAATCAGCACCGGCTCGTTAAGGGGGAATGTCTTTGCGTCAGCATCGCTGGCCGTGCAGACCATGCCGATGATGGCCGTCGAGACGGTGGAAATGGTGCGCGTGCCATCGTTAATCTCGATGACCTCGACGCCGTGATGATAGTCGCCCATCTGTTTAACTCCGTGGTTAAGGGGTGCGACTATTTTCTGTTGTGTGCTCTGCGGGCGCGATGCAATGGCGTTGGTGGAGGTATGAGACAACAAACAAAAAGCCCTCCGGGTGGAGGGCTTCGAATTATTCAGGCAGCAAAGGCCAGTCGACCGGACCGGTGACGGATTCAGTGGGGATATCCTCCACCTCGTCAATGTAATCGAGCACGCTGTTTAACAGCTCTGTTTCCGCATCGCTGAGCGTGCGCCCGGCCTGCAGCTTGAGCTGAATAACGCTCACTGACTGCATGGCGTTGCCGATTAACATTTCCTTTTGCGCTTCTGCGATGGCCGGATAATTAATTTCAACGGCCTGCAGCACGGGCTGGCCGTACTCATCCGGGACAATCGAGCTGCCTTTAGCCTGCCCCTCAATTAAATACTGATACCACCGGTCTGATATCGCGCTGGCATCCTCAGGCCATCCGGCACCGGCAATACACGCCGGTTTATCCGCCTCAAAATAAAAGCCCTGTCTGCTTGCACTGTAATAAACTTGATTTTCCATTCAGTACCCCACGGCCTTAATCAATGCGGCAACCTGCCCGACGCTGCCGTAAGCCCTGTTTGCTCTTACCACACAACCGGTGTTTGATTTCGATATTAGCTGGAACATCCCCTCAGTATCATTGCTGTTATTCACGTTCAGGGTTCCCACCTCAACATGCAGGCAGGCACTCGGGAATGCTTTCGGAAAGGTGATCGTCTGCGTGGCTTCGCTGGTCATGGTTGCCCCCTGACACCACTGCTCTATAATGCCGGTACTCCCGCATTGCCACCAACCGTTATCCGCCCTAGAGGCCGAGTTTGGCGCACCGTAGGAGCCTTTGGGTTGGAATCGCCCGTCGCTTTCTGCTTTCGTGTAGACGCTGGTTTTTGCGGCGTAACCATTATCTGACTCAGCCTTAGTGTACGAATCCCCAACCTTTGCTAATTGCACCACTGCATTGCTGACCCTGTGACGCATGTAAGGTCTTGCTGCATCTCCGCTCACAAAACCTGCGTATGTGGCTCCATCCGTATTAATATATCGGCTGTCAAAATTGCTATAGTTTGTCGGTATAATCTGACCGGTGAATGAAAACGTTGTTTTATTCCAGAACCCAACCATTGCACCGTTAGACCATAAATCTACCTGTCCATCGATAGAGCTACGCAATCCAGAGTCATTGTCGCCAATATTAAGAATCCCTGAGCCGACGACACCTATCTGAGTGGTTCCTTTTATGGTTAATCCTCCGTTAAGAGTTCCACCTTTTATAGGAAGAGCACCAACATCATCGGCAGTTGGCTTGTTTAATGTCGTGTAATGCATAGCCCATGCAGTATCAACATCGAGAGCGACATCAGAAAGAGAAAACCTTGAATAAAATCTCCCGGAAGTGTCCATGAAAGCCTGGGCGCGGCGAGACGCGCCATATGCTGATTGCCATCCCGCGCCATTTGCGGGTACTTCTTTTGAATCAGCGGCGGCATATGCGAGGAATTGCGATGCCTGTCCCATGCGGAATTGAGCGGCAGAACCCAGCCCCTGCCAGCCCACCACTGGAACACGTCCTGCAGTTGTGTCGGTCATTGACGTTACGACATTTGCACCTGACGCCGTTCCCAGAGTCTCTTTCATTTCATTAACTGCGGCGCTTACTGCTTTAGGTGTGGCCGCCAATGTCTCTGACGCGCTGTTAGTCGCACTGCTTAACTGGACAATCCCCTTTCGTCCTGTGGTTGCATCCTGCGCAGTGTATTTGCCGTTCGCAAGGTCATACGCCGCTTTAACTGCTTTCGGCGTCGCTGCGAGCACCTCAGACGTGCTGTCGGTGGCACTGCTGAGCTGAACGATACCTTTTTGCGCCGTGGTGGCGTCCTGAGCCGTGTATTTTGCTTTAGCAAGGTCATACGCCGCCTTAACCGCTTTCGGCGTTGCTGCGACGCTCTCAGACACGCTGTCGGTCGCATTGCTTAACTGCGTAAACCCCTTTGCGGTGAGCGTGGCGTCAGGATGACGGCGGGACTGCTCATGCTCTGCGATTTTATCGTCGACATAGTCCTGCGTTGCCATGACCGTTGAGGTATCAATCGTCAGCTCGACCGACTCGATATCGCTCACCATAATGACCATGCGCACGGTCTGCGCGCGGCCTGAGCCCTCTGCCAGCGCTGGCTTGTAGCTTTCGGCCATATTACCGACTGCAATCAGCGTACCGGTGTCGTCATAGAGACCCATTTCACGCATCCAGAAACCGCCGGTTTCAGGCGGGATAAGCAGCTCCGCGACGACATAATTTTTGTTTTTCTTGTCCTGGCTGATTTTATTCAGGGCATGACGCCAGACCTCTTTGACGAGTTTCGTCTGGTTTGGGTCAGGCACCGGCAGCGTGCCGCCACCGTCACCGATGGCCATCGCCGTAAAATTCACTTTTTTCCCGTTCGGGACGGTCGCTGCGGCCAGCTTAATCGCACCGGCTTTGGTGATGACCGTTTTATATTTCACTGTCATTGTTCTCTCACTTATCCGGGATAAACCGTGATGATGTCGCCGTCATAGGTCAGGGCTCCGGTGTAGAGGTGGCCGGGGATGTCCTGAATGATATTGAGGCCGATAAGGTGGCGGCTGGCTGGCTTGGCATCCGCGATGAGCCGCTCCATCTCGTAATACATTTCTTCGGTGATGCCGGTCTCTAACACACCGATATCGAGGCGAAACGTGCCGGGCGGGTCGTTGGTTTCCCACCATTCGGTCACGTTAATCAGATAGCCGAGCGGCTCCACCACGCGACGCACAGCCCCAATCGTCCCTTTGTGTGCATGAATAAACCACGCCGAGCGGATCACATCGCGCTTTGTGGCCTCCGGCCAGTTCTCATCCCAGCGGTCAACGGAAAACGCCCACGCCAGCCACGGCAGCAGATTTGCCGGGCAGTCGTCAGGGCTCCAGAGGCGGCGCAGGGGAACGGGGGTATTTTCAATCTCAGCGCAGGCGCGCGCTGCCGCCACCTCAAGCGGTGACGAGCCCACCGGCAGCAGGCGGGTATCATTCATCGTTGCCCCCGATAGTCACACTGTACTCACTGCACCATGACGCCTGCGTGTCATCGAGTACGATGTCGGCCACCGGCGCGGCCAGCTCGACGCGCTGCACGCCCTCGACGTGGAGCGCGGCATAAATGGCCGACTTGCGGATATCGCGACCGAGGCGGTGCTGCGCGGTGATATACGCCTGCAGCTTTGCTTTTGCCGCATTGAGCACCGGCTCGCTTTCGGGACCGGGGTAAAGGTAAAGCGACGCGATGATTTTATAGTCGACAATGTTCGCCGACTGCACGGTCACGCGGTCAGCGACCGGCCTGACGTCCTCATCGTTGAGCGCGTTGCGCACGATAGCGAGCAGCTCGTCAGACGCCACGCCGTTATTTTCGCGGGACAGCACCGTCACCGTGACACACGCAGGCGCGGGACTGATGACCGAAATATCGGCGACCCGCCCGTCAGCGCTGCGGCCATGAAACTGATATGCGCCGGTTGAGCCTGCGGTACTCAGCCCCTCGAATGCCTGTTGAATGCGCAGACGGTAGTCGGTGTCCGACTCCATGACGGCAGGCGTCGGCGGTAACGTCGTGTCGTCTGCAGGCGTGATGACAAGGCGCTCGACGTTGTAATTTCCGCCTAACTGGTCGAGGTCAGTACCGGCAGCGTAGGCCAGCATGACCGCGCGTGCGGACTCGTTTACACGCTGACGCCAGATAACTTCCCGGTAGGCGTTATCCTGCAGCAGCTTCACCAGTGGCTCTGACTCAAGCGTCAGCGTGCGCGCGATAGCGTCCTGCTGGTCTTCCGGGTACAGCGAGACGAGCGTCGCCTTTCGCTCTGCAAGGATGGTTTCATAGTCCAGCACTTCCACGACATCAGGCGCGGCGAGCTGGTTAAGGTCAACAATTGCCATAGCGTTTAACTCAGTGGAATGGTGAGTGAAAAAGGCTGGCCGCCGGTTGAGCGCGTGCCGGTGATATCGACATACAGCCCGCCGTCGGTGTCCGACCGTTCAAAGGTGATGGTTGTCAGGCTGACGCGGGGCTCCCACTTCTGGATCGCGGAATAGCACGCGGCCATAATCTGCAGGCGCAGTGCCGGGGTCTGCGGCTGGTCAATAAGCTGCGACAGGAGCGAACCGTATTCGCGACGCATGACGCGCGAGCCAACCGGCGTGACCAGAATGTCGCGCACGCTTTGCCGGATATGCTCAACCTCAGAGATACTGAGCCCGGTCTGGCTGTTCATTCCCAGATAACGCACGGTCATTTGATGCCCTCCGTCCAGCTTCCGCCCCGTTCGACGCCGCCGTGGTCGTGGTCATCCACCTGCACGCCATTTGAGGTCAGTTTCCCGCCGGTGTGTTCGATGTTCCCGGTCATTTTCCCGCCTTTCTGCACTTCGAGCGTGCCGGTTATCAGCTTGTTGGTACACACCACCTCGGGTGTATCGAGCGTAATGCGGGTATCGGCTTTCACCAGCACCACCGGCACGGTGGCCGTAATGAAATCTGACGCGGTGATGTCGGCGGTTTGGATGCCTGACACGGTGAGCGCGCCGTTTTCGGGTTCGTACTCAATAACCGCCCCGTCAGGAAAGGAAATGTGAAGCGCATCAGGGGAGGCAGACGGCGCGGGATGGTCATCAGAGAAAATGCCCGGCAGCACAAAGGCCGTATCGAGCTCACCGCCGATGGCCAGCAATAACACCTGCTCGCCAACGGACGGAGCCCACCATACGCGTGAGCGACCAGCGCGACAGGTAAGCCAGTTCAGCCAGGTGGTTTCCATCCCACCAGTTTGAACACGACACAGCCCCTTGTCGGAGTCGACTTCGCTAATAACACCAATGCGGATGAGATTCCGCAGAATTCGCATAACGTTATTGAGTTCGGTTTTCATTAGCGCATAATGTTACGTTACAAAAATGATTTAAACTCAATGTCGTTTTGTCACATCCTATACAACGTAACGGGCAAGCCTTAATGAAAATAAAGTTTTTTGAGACTCCAAAAATTCAACAACTGCTTCAAAAGTACATTATCGAAATGGAGTCATTAGCTGTTTCGAATGAATTTGAAAACGAGAGAAATCACCTCATCAAAAATGCTCTGGATATGTTTTTAAAAGAGCCCGAGCAATGGGATGAGAAAGCAGCGTTTAACATCAAGTTTATAGGCGAAGCAATTAGCAATGAGTTAGAAGATAAGTTACTTTCTTTTTATTCCCTAAACCTTCTTTTTACCTCGTGCTTTCGCATTGTTATTGAACCTTCCACATTTACAACAATGGTTAATAGTCCATCGGATACTATAAGGAAAATAAAGGACTTTGGAATTTATAGATATAATGAATTCGACGAAAGAAGTAAGGGGCAAATAGATTACGCACTCAGGGAGATGCCGATAGTTATAGTGAGGGAGGCATTTAAAGACGGTGATATAAGCACCTACAATGATTTCTTAAAGAATGTTAGGTCGTCAAGAGCGTTTGCGCGTGAATGGGAGAAATATATAGAAAACAAAACCAAGCAAATTGATGGTATAAAAACCACCCTTGACGGTTATGAGAGTGCTTTCAATTTTGTCGGCCTGTATGACGGTTTTAATTCGCTGGGAAACCAAAAGTCGAGTGAGATTCTTTGGTCAAGGTTCTTGCTTGTAGCTCTAGCTATAGCTATCCCTTGTCCGCTAATGATTGAGGTTGTGTTAACTATAAAAGGCGTTATAGGCACAACCTTAATTGACAAGCTTGTAAGTTTTATCCCTTTATTTTCACTGACATTTATTTTGATTTATTATTTTAGGGTTGCCCTTACAAACCATACCTCACTTAAGGCACAGGCATTGCAAATTGATTTAAGAAAAAGTCTTTGTCAGTTCATTCAAAGCTATGCCGATTACTCCAAAAAAATTAAAGAGTCAAACCCCAACTCACTTGCGAAATTTGAAGAGGTTATCTTTTCAAACATTATGCCAAATCAAGAAAAGATCCCTTCTACCTTTGATGGCATCGAACAAATAGCAACCCTGATTTCAGCGGTAAAGCCAAAGTAACTTTTTTAGTGGCGGGGCTATCCCGCCATGCAAGTTAATTATTAAGAATAAATTCACTTATCACTTTATTTATTACTTCTTGATCAGTCTGGCTAAATCCGAGTAACTTTCGCTCTGCATACTGCACGTCACGGCTGTGCGGATTTGGCCGGTCTTTGAGGCCGTACTGATGGACACGCGCTATGCGCTGCACTTTTCCGGTAAATTCCACCACAGCACTGTTTTCGCGACCTGTGGCTTTCATGTACCGGCTTGTGCGGAGCTTCTGGAACATCGCCCGCTTAATCCGCCCGCTCTTAGCCCTGAGAGGCTGACGCTTTCGCGCCTGATACGGTGAGCCGTCCGGGGCTTTTTGCTGTTTGATACGTTGCTGTTGCGACTTGCGCAGATCCTTTGCTATCTCCCCGGCCAGTTTCCGGCGCGCTGCCGGTGACAGGGCTGCAATCAGACCATTGAGCCTGTCGTCAAAGGGCTTTAATTCACTCATCCCACTTACTCACCAGTTCGCCGTTGATGTAGAGCTCTTTTGGACGCGTGACGGGTTCAGGCAGTGGCGGCTCCGGGGCATAGCTCACATGCAGTGCGCCGTTTTCCTCTTTGATGAGGGTGCGCTCGGTGAGCTGCAGGCTGATGCTGATATCGACACTATCCCCGTCGTTTAAATCCATCTGGAAACGATAGCCCTTTTTACGCCCCTCATCGAGCGTGCATATATCCGGCTGATTTTCCCTGAGCCACGCGGCCACCGGCACGAAAATCAGGTCAGGGTCGCCCACAAAGTCACACACGATCACATTCAGGGTATAAATTTTCTCATGCGACAGCGAAGCCGCGAGACGCGCATCGATATTGCCCTCATCGGCAAAGATGCGCATCATTTCGGGGTTCGTTTCCAGTTGCGGAATGGCTTTAATCAGCGCTTCGCGCAGGCTGCGTGCTTTCTTCATCAAGTTTATCCTGACAGTCTTTGACGGTTTCAACCTGCAGCGCGCAGGCGGCGAGCGCGTGCTCAAGCCTGCGAATATCGGCGCTCAGGTCGCCATTAGTGGCCGGGTCGCTTTCCGGCATCGGGCAATAACTCACCTTCGGGCAGGCGCTGTAAACAATGACCGGCGGAGGCGCAACCGGCGCGGGTGTGCAGCCTGCGCACAACATCAGGCAGCTTATCGCCATACCAGCGGCGTAAGGTTTCATTCTCATTAATCAGCCTCGTAATGGTTTCTTCTCGCCGCACGGCCATTTCACCTGCGGCCATCAGTTCGCTGCGTAAACTGACCTGCGCGGTTTCGTTCGTCCTGGCGATTTGCTGCGACACGGAAAGCTGATTTTTCAGCATTCCTATCGTCGTTTTTTGTTCGGTAGCGACCTTATTCGCCCGCTCAAATGAGCGGGACAGGTTGCCGTTTTCATGACGCTGCCAGATCACAACCGCCATCAGCGCGGCCAGTAAAAACAACATCACTTTCATTGAATCCCCCTGAGGCAGTAAGCACGCTCTCGCGCACGGCGGTTTTCCAGCCCTTTGTTTATTTCGCCATTCACATAAACCCAGCGGGGGAGCTGGTCGCATACCTGCCACCATTGATGGCGCTTGATATAAGCGACCATCGTCGACCGGCAGGCCGCACCGGTTCCCACGTTGAATGAGAAACTGACCAGCGCGTCGTAAATGTGCTGCGGCATTTCCACCGGCACGCAGACCGCGAGGCGTTTCTCGACGTTCATGACATCCGCGACCAGATTCGCCGCCGCCTGACGCTCGGTAATTTCCCCTTTCGGCACGACGCCTGCAGTGTGGCCGATGCCTGACGTCCACACTCCCGCGCTGCACTGGTAAGGCGTCAGGCGACATCCTTCGAGGTCGGCAATCAGCGCCAGCCCCTCGGGCGAGGTGTTAAGCAGACGAAAGTCAGGCATCAGAGCCGCCAGCGCCAGCACTGCGGCCACACTGCAACGTTTAACGATTGATTTCACGAATAGCCCCTTTATCGAGTCCGAGCGATGTCAGATAGAGGTACGTCTTGCGCTTAAACCAGTAGTTAGTCAGCGCAGTAAAAATGGCGCATCCGCCGCCCACGTAAAGCGCCATCTTTTCGGGCGACATTGCCCCGAGATATGCCAGCGCGACGGCCAGCCAGTAGGCGATAAACGTGGTGATTTTTTCCATACTCAGTCCCATAGATTCACCGTTTCGGTTCTGGCCGCGCTGTCGGTCTCGGGCAGTTCAATTGCCGTGCCGTGCGGCAGGATGACGCCGAGTTCAGACAGGCCGGGATTTGCCTCCAGGACGGTTTCGACCACGCCCTCTGTGCGCCCGTAGTAGCGCGCACAAATCGCGTCGAGGGTGTCGCCCTGCAGCGCATACGCTTTCATCAGATTTGCCCCACAATGCAGCGTGCTTTGTCCTGGATGCGCGCCACAGACCAGCGCATGTCCCGCCACATTTCATCGATAGTGCTGTCGATGCTGTCGGCCTTTTTGTCGCCTTTGGCAGTCGCATCCACGCCGCGAAAACGCTCATAAAGCGTGGCCGTCGTCATCGAGCACACGGCGTTGAAGTAGTGGAAAACGCGCACGCTCTCGCCGTCGAGTTTGTCCGTCGGGACATCCGCCAGCGTGGCGTAACCGGCATCGATCTGACGCTCGCGCCAGTCGCTCAGCTCTGCGTTAGTCTCCGCGATGGCGGTCTTAATCGCCCGGCGCAGACGCACAGGGGAAACGGTCTGCTCTAAACGCATTTCCTCGCGCACGCGCTTCGGATCCACGTCAGGAAAAAACGGGGTGTTTTTGATTACCGGCTCGCTCACGCCCGGTGGCGGTATCACCACGCCCGGCACATCCTGCGGCTCTTTGTTTTGCTCAATAATCAGCGTCGTCATGACAACCTCGGGTAATGGGTGGGCGGTGGACGCCGGTCGCAGTCAGGGCAATTGATACCCGCATTGACCGGCGTGCCGCCCGGCTCGGGGAGCGCTCGGTTAACCTGCGGCTTTTACCGCCTTTGGTGGACGCCCGCGCCGTGCCGCAGGTTTGGCGGCAGGTTTGCGCGTGCGCGGTTTAGTCGTTTTGGTTTTCGGTGCCGGTTCGGGTTTTGGCCTGAGCTGACGCTCTAACTGCTCGATGTCTTTTCGAACGCCGATGGCGCTCTCTAACTGGATCGCACGCTGCAGGTGCGCCAGTGCCTCGGGCAGTTGCTCTGCGTCACGCAGCACGTAGCCGGTGATTTTGTGCAGCTTCGCGCGCACGATGTCGGGCATATCCGCACGCTCGGTCAGTGCGAGGGTGTCGAGCAGGTTCGCCAGTTCGACAGGCTGTTTTGCACTGCGCAGGCGCTGCGCGGCCAGTGCCACCTCCTCGGCCAGCAGGTAAGGCGTCGGACGGCGACCGGTCGGCATGGTCAGGCCATAGGTCAGCGCATAACGGGCAATTTCCAGCGCCCCGGCGATATCGTCAGCATCAAGACGCCAGAGCATGACCGTCATGACGATGTCATCCTGTGCACCTTTGCCGTTTGCGAGGACGCCAGCGACCCACGGCAGATAGAACGGCAGCAGCTCGCGCTTTTTGTCTGCCTTGCGTTCATTGGATCGGATTTGTTTCAGCGTGCGGTTGTCTGCGGCCAGCTTAACGAGCATCTGCTCATAGACAGTTGCATTGCGCAGCGGGACAGCAGCCCGCCGCGCTGTTTCAGAGGCCGAGACCCGCATCATGTGACGCGCTGCGGGACTCGTCATGGCTTACTCTCCGCTTTCCGGTGCTGCAGGGGCGGTGAAGTCACCGAGCTTGATATTTTCAATCAGGCAACCAGCGGCATAAGCCTCGACCACATAGTCAACATTCATTGACTCGTAGTTTTCGATGCGGTCTTTCTTCGGGTTTTCAATGATGCTGCGGCGATGCGCGTCATCCATGAAGTAGATAGACAGATTGTCGAGACGCGTCACCATCAGGGCATTAGCCGGGAAGTAAGGCACGCGCACGGCTGGCAGGTTGCCGATTCGCTTCTGGCTGATGATGATGTCAGCGGCCAGCGACTCGCTGTTTTCCTGCTCTTTGTTGACGATCGGGAAATACTTATCCGCCATCAACTTACGCCCGGTGATGACAACCAGCTCCGGGTCATCCTGATAAATCTCGTCAATCAGATTGCCGGTGGCATCCATAACCAGCGCGTCGAGGTTCGCATAGTCGCCGTTTTTACCCACGCGGATCACATCGGAAATGACCTTGCCGTCCTCGTCGGTGATTTTGGACATCACGCGCGCGGGCGCTTCTTTGCGGTACTTCTGCAGCCAGCCGGTCGCTACGTCCTGCAGCAGGGGATTTTTTTTACGGTCGGACGTTTCCGCACGCTCGATACCGTTAAAACCGGCCATGATGAAATCAAGGGACTGACGCTTGATAATGGCGTCACGGATACGGGTCTGGAAGTCCTGGAATCGCGCCCACAGGTCGAGCTGTTTGTAGCGGATATGGAAGTCAAAGTTAATCTGCGCGCACTCGTATTTGAATGACTCCAGCGCCGTGAAGTCAGCGGTTTTACGCTCATCATCACCGGCGGTGTCGGCGGTGCTCGCAATCGTACCGTTAACGCCCACCCCGACTTTTTCGCCCTTCAGCTCGTCGACCGGCACGATGTTGATTTTGGTCAGAAACGCGGATGACATCTGCAGGGTGGTCATCAGGGTTTGCGTGACCGACGGCTCGACGGTGAATTTCTTCGCCACGTCATCAGTGGAAACGCCGTTCAGCTCCGCAACGCGGGACAGATAGGCATTAAATTTGAAACGGGTATCTTTACGCATGGTTTTTCCTGTTCGGGTAATAGGTATCTGGCCGGGCAACGCGCCCGGCGTGTTATCAGCAGTTGGTCAGCAGCTCGTCGCCCGTACCGCCTTTTGAAAGCTCGCGGCGCGGCTGGCGCTGGCTTTCGGTGTTATCGAGGGAGTTTTTCAGGGAGGTAAACGCCTGCTTGTTTTTAGCAACCGCATTGGTCACACCCTGCATTAATGTCTCCAGCTCGGTAATGCGCTGGTCAGTGGCGGTGAGGTTGGTTTGTACCAGCTCAGTGACGGTGGTCACCGCCTCATGCACATCGGCGAAACGTGCGTCGTCGCTGGCCTGCTTGCGGCTGAAAATGGCCTTAACTTTGTCGGTCAGGCTGTTGAACATGGTGTCGGGAACGTCCTCAAACTCCAGCTCAGCCAGTGAGGCCACAGAGAAAACGTCGTCCGGCTGGTCTTTTTTACCGGCGAGCGGGTTCTGCGTGGCTCGGCTGCAGAATTCGAGGTATTCCGTGCCGAGGCTTGCCGGGTCATCGGTGACGGCCAGGCCAACGAGATAACACTTGCCGCTGTTGGCAAAGTTCGGGCGGATCTCCATGGAGGTGTAAACCTTCTGCCCGGCCTTAACCATGCTGACCAACTCGTCGAGCGGCTGGATTTTGCCAAACAGCGCTTTTTTGCCATCGAGCGCAGAGCCATCGCTGATAATCTCCGCCTTAAGCTCGGTTACATCGCCATAACGTTTAAACTGGCTGTCAGGCATCAGTCCCCGGATATGTTCGAGGTTAATGCGGCAGCCGTAGACGCGCGGGTCGAACGTGTCGGCCATATCCTGAATATCATCGCCGCTGATGACACGGCCATCGCAGGTGTCACCCTCGACGCCGATGCGAAACCATTTAGAAACTTTCTTTGCCATTGTTCAGGTGTCCTGATGTTGGGTTTTCGGGTCGGGGTTAGTTTCCCGACTCTCTCCCGCATCAGCCACCGATTGAGCTCCTGTTAGCTCTGACACAACAGGCACTTAGCGCTAACAGCGCCCCATTTCCTTAGCCTTGCCACGTGACACCAAAACGAGGCAAGCATGACTATTTCAACTGACCTTTCACTGTTAAATGACCCGCGACGGCAGGCGCGACTGTTGTACTGGCAGGGGTTCGCCGTGCCGCAAATCTGCGACATGCTGCAGCTCAAGCGCCCGACAGTGCAGAGCTGGAAGCAGCGCGACGGATGGGAAGAAACCGCGCCGATTAACCGCGTGGAATCGACATTAGAGGCACGACTTATCCAGCTCTACGCTAAGCCAGACCTGACCGCGCATGACTTCAAAGTCGCCGATTTTTTGTCGCGCCAGATGGAGCGGCTCGCGCGCATTAACCGCTACGGCCAGACCGGAAACGAGGTGGATTTAAACCCCAATATCGCCAGCCGCAACAAAGGGGATCGCAAAAAGCCGAAACGCAACTATTTCAGCGAGGAGGCCATAGAGAAGCTGGAAGAAATTTTCTTCGACCAGTCGTTTGAGTATCAGCTCAACTGGCATAAGGCCGGTTTAGAGCACCGCATCCGCCACATCCTGAAATCGCGCCAGATTGGCGCGACGTTCTACTTTGCGCGTGAGTCACTCCTGCGCGCGCTCAAGACCGGACAAAACCAGATATTTTTATCGGCGAGTAAAACGCAGGCATATGTGTTCCGTAAGTACATCATCGCCTTTGCCCGTCTGGTTGACGTCGACCTGTCAGGCGACCCGATTGTCATCGGCAATAACGGCGCAGAGCTGATTTTTCTCGGTACCAATTCCAACACTGCGCAGAGCCACAACGGGGACCTGTACGTCGATGAGATTTTCTGGATACCCAATTTCCAGCGCCTGCGCAAAGTGGCCTCGGGCATGGCGTCACAATCGCACCTGCGCACCACCTATTTTTCGACGCCGTCCACGCTGGCCCACGGTGCTTACCCGTTCTGGTCAGGTGAGCTGTTTAACCGTGGCCGCAGTAACCGCGACGAACGTGTCGACATTGATATCAGTCATCAGGCACTCGCCGATGGCGTGCTTTGTGGTGACGGCCAGTGGCGGCAGATTGTCACTATTGAGGACGCGCTCGCCGGTGGCTGCACCCTGTTTAACCTCGACCAGCTTAAACAGGAAAACAGCACGGATGACTTCCGTAACCTGTTTATGTGCGAGTTCGTCGACGATAAGGCGTCGGTATTCCCGTTTGAGGAGCTGCAGCGCTGCATGGTCGATGCGATGGAAGAATGGGAGGACTTCGAGCCGTTCGCCGACCGTCCGTTTAACTGGCGTCCTGTGTGGATTGGCTATGACCCTTCACACACCGGCGACAGTGCCGGGTGCGCGGTACTGGCTCCGCCGCTGGTTGCCGGTGGCAAGTTCCGCATCCTTGAGCGCCACCAGTGGAAAGGCATGGACTTTGCCGCGCAGGCCGAGGCCATCCGGGCGCTGACCGAGAAATACACCGTCGACTATATCGGCATTGATGCAACCGGCATCGGCCAGGGTGTTTACCAGCTCGTGCGCTCATTCTTCCCGGCAGCGCGCGCCATCCGCTACACGCCGGAAATGAAAACCGCAATGGTACTCAAAGCGAAAGACACCATCCGACGCGGGTGCCTGGAATACGACGCCGGTGCAACCGACATCACGCAGTCATTTATGGCTATCCGCAAAACTATGACCAGCAGTGGCCGCAGCGCCACCTACGAAGCCAGCCGCAGTGAAGAGGCCAGCCACGCGGATATCGCATGGGCAACCATGCACGCGCTGTTAAACGAGCCGCTTTCAGCCGGTAGCGGTATGCAGTCAAGCTCAATTCTGGATATTAACTAAGATGAAAAAGCGCCAAAAGAAACAGCCAAAACAGAACAACATGACCGCCAGCGCGCCCCAGAAAATGGAGGCGTTCACCTTTGGTGAGCCGTCACCAGTTCTGGATCGCCGTGACATCCTCGACTATGTCGAATGCATCAATAACGGCAAATGGTACGAGCCGCCGGTCAACTTCTCGGGACTGGCAAAAAGCCTGCGCGCCGCCGTGCATCACAGCTCCCCGATTTACGTTAAGCGCAACATCCTGACGAGTACCTACATTCCGCACCCGTTGCTGTCGCGTCAGGACTTCAGCCGCCTTGTGCTCGATTATCTGGTGTTTGCCAACGGCTATCTCGAAAAGCGTATGAGCGTGACCGGCCAGCTCATGAAGCTGGAAGCCTCCCCGGCCAAATACACCCGCCGTGGCGTGGAAGATGGCGTTTACTGGTACGTGTCGAGCTTTAACCACCCGCACCAGTTTGCCCCCGGTTCGGTGTGCCATCTGCTTGAGCCCGATATCAATCAGGAGCTCTACGGAATGCCGGAATACCTGAGCGCACTCAATTCAGCCTGGCTGAATGAATCCGCCACACTGTTTCGTCGTAAGTATTACCAGAACGGCGCGCACGCGGGTTACATCATGTACGTGACCGACGCGGCGCAAAGCAGCACCGACGTCGAGGCGCTGCGCTCCGCGATGCGCGACTCGAAAGGGCTCGGTAATTTCAAAAACCTGTTTTTTTACGCCCCGAACGGGAAACCGGACGGCATTAAGATCGTGCCGCTGAGTGAAGTCGCCACGAAGGATGATTTTTTTAACATCAAGAAGGTGAGCGCCGCTGACCTGCTCGACGCGCACCGCGTGCCGTTTCAGCTCATGGGCGGCAAGCCTGAAAATATCGGCTCGATGGGCGATATCGAGAAGGTGGCACGGGTGTTTGTGCGTAACGAACTGACGCCGTTGCAGGAGCGTTTCAAAGAAATCAATGAATGGCTTGGTATGGAAGTGATCCGCTTTAAGGATTACAGCATCGAGACAGAATAAACCCCGACTGAAATGCCGCCTCAGGGCGGCATCCCCTCAGAGCCAGCCAGACACCGCACACGCGACGCAATTGCACCAACATCACCATGAACGATCCCACACCTCAGCACGTCGCCACGACGCGCACAGGCGCGTAAAATAAATTCCGTCACCACGGCTGGCGCGCAGTGCTATCCCCGCCTCGCCTACCCGCTTTATGGGTCGGTTTTAATGCAGCTGCATATACCTCGAAAAAACTCGCCAAGCCTGGCAGGACGAACGGTTCACAACTCGATTAAGCTCATGCACTTTCATGCAGCATAGACATGCAGACAACCTTCCACAGAATCGAGCTATCAATTAGAAAAAACCTGTCTATCTTAACTGTTTTATCGCGCATTAATGATTAAGATGCATAGCATAACTTACTGTTTATAAGGAAACAAAATGGGAACGTTATTTTTATTCGGTGCCGGGGCTAGTTTTGGTAGTGGTCCATGCAACGGAGGGAGGCCTCCGTTAGGAGGTGATTTAATAGACGCAATGAGAACTGAAGGGCATATCTCAAGGACAATACAGGGTGAAATGCTTGAACTTTTCAGGAAGGATCCAGAAATGGCAATGATAAGATTTTTCGAAGAAAGAAACAGTGACGTTACGAACCTATTAAAAGAGATGGCTGCCGCATTGGCAAGATTTAGCATCAGAAAGGGTAATCACTATCTTGAGCTCATAGCCATGATAAAGAAAAAAAAGAACATTTATCTGGCCACAACTAACTATGACCTGCTCATTGAGCAAGCAATATTGTCACATCGAAAACACGTGCAGTACAGTACCAACAACCGCATTCACAACAGCGTATCTCTTTTAAAGATACACGGCTCATGTAATTTCATACCTGCGGGCAGAGTCACAGGAGTTACTTTTCGGCACGCCCCAGGTGCTGTAGGTGCATTCACTGATGGTGACATTAACATCTATAGCAACCAACAAGAAATCATTAATTATTGCAAGAGTGATACGTCGTTAGCTCCTGCTGTTGCCATGTACCATCCAGAAAAACCAGTTCTCTTTTGCCCCAGCATTGTTACTCTGCAACAGCAGCAGTTTAAAGAAAAGCTTAAAACATCCAATAAAATTATAATTATCGGTCTAAAAATAAATCCTGCCGATCATCACATATGGGATGAATTAAATAAAACCAAAGCTGATATATACATCGTTGATAAACAAAAACAACCAGTTATGGAATGGAAAAAACAAACAGCCAAAACAAACATTTTCTATTTATCAGATACTTTCGAAAACTCCCTTAAGCCAATAGAACGACTATTAGGTCGCTAACGCCTCGCAAAGCTCGTTGCTCAACCCCGCCAGCACTGAAAGCGAGTTTCAGCACCGGCGGCATTTGTCAATTTATTGTTTAATTGTCGAGTATCGAATCGACCTCACCCGTTCGCACGTTGACGCGTGCCGCTACGGTCTGTTTGACCACGCCGCCATAGGTATTAGTGCCGCGAAACGTTGTTTTTACAACGGCATGCGGGTCTTTATTCAAAATCAGATGGTAGACCGTTGAAACGTGTTTATAAGAGGAATCATCATTCATGCTGGCTTTTATCAGCTTCTCTAACGGGCGATAAGAGCCATCCCAACCGCTAAAATTACCCTGAAATGCATCAAGGTTGATTTTATTATTCAGAGATTGTGGATCCTTCTCGAAATCATTGAAACACCACCCCAACACATCACCGAGCTTTAACGCATCATCTTTAGTAAAAGTGTACTCACTCATACAGGCATAAAATGCATCAGCAGAGTTGGCCGGTACACCTTTGAAGTCCACATAGTCTTTAACGATATCGTGCCGGGTTTCTTTTGGCTCGTTGCGATATTCTTTGAGAGTTTTATCTGCATACTCAAACGTTGGCGTTGCCGGTTCCGCTTTAACCGCCGGTGCGTCAATTTTTGCCACTGGCTGACTTTTTTCAGTCGGCCATAAGATTGAGCCAATAACGCCAAGCGCCAGACAGCCACCGAGATAAACTGCACTGGAGCGCTTACGGCTCGGCATTCGAACCAGCGACGGCTTGATTAACCCCACGATAAAAGCAATAAATAGTGCCAGAGATAAAAATGCTATTAAGGTATCCATGATTTTCCTTTGTGTGTAATCCCCATACAAAACAACCCCATGCTATCAAACATGGAGTCGAGGGTTGCACATTTTTCAGGGATTAACGCCAGCTCTCATCTTCCCAGACTTCCTGAAGGATGCTATCCAGCGCCTCGCGGTCTGAATCTTTATCGAACCCCATCAACTCGACACCGGTCATGGATCCCTTTTTAACAGTAACGCGCGTCGACGGGAAAACAGACTGTATTCGCCTGGTCAATTCGCATTGAAAAGCATCAATTATCGGCTGTCCTATTTTTTGGTCTTTATCTAACGTGATATTTACCTTCACCTTGCTCTCCTTTGCAAAAGACTCATCGACAGGCTGAGCGGAAAAAACAACGGAAAAATTATTGTTTTTCATTAGGTTGCCTTTTGCTATTTCCGCAATCAAATTTAAGGCAATTTCTCGGTCTCGCTCCTGACAAGCACCCTCAGTCGTCAGACGCGCAATCATTTCGACACGTTCAATCATGACATGCTCTCTTAACTCTCTATCCACACAACCTCCACAACGTGATACTGTATAAATATACAGTACCACGTGTCGATAAATGGTGTGAAGAAAAAAATCACAAAGAAATGCACTGTATGTGCATGATATGGATGAACATTGTCGCTTAGGTTTTCGTTGCCATTTCTGTTAAAGCCGCTACACGATTGAGGATTTTCCTAGCTTTAGCCTGATGCGATGGCGCTGCGGAAAATATTTCTCCTTTGGCAGTTCCGCGTAGCCATTTGCCATCAAAACAACTTTTACCACCAGCCATCAGGTGCAGGGCTTCGCCCCGGCTGATATTAATGCCGGTTGTAAGATGTATCTCATCGATAGTTTTCGCTATAGCTGCGTTTTGCTCATCCGTTCCGTGGATGAATTTTCGCTGTGAAACTGCTTTTTTCTCTCTAAGCTGGTTCGTCAGAGCTCGCCTTTCTCGCCTACTCAGTGGTTTTGATAAATCGAGCGCCGATGGATCGCTTTCGCTTCCCGTACAGTTATTGACAGAACTCCGAGAGGGCGCAGAAGCGCCCTTAACGTCAACGGCCAAATCAACGGCACGCTTCGGCACAATTTTCCACTGCGTTAGCCGGGTTAAAATCGGAGTACCTGCACCAACAGCGGAATCGTACACTCCACGAATGCAGACGGTTTCCTCACCATACTGGTTAAACTCGGCGCGCGGTTCATACAGCGTGCGCACCTGCAAATCATCGCGACGGACAAACGGGCCACCCTGCGCATTAACGTAACCAGCCCAGTCACCAGCGTCAGCGGCATCATGGACGGCGGCGAACTCAACGCTCAGACCATGTGCGGTCTCGGTGTCAGCGAGACGGCGCAACTCACGGTAGACCGTCACTGGCGCACCGCCGATAAACTGAAACTGACGGATGTGCCAGCGTGCCGCCCATGCGGAAACGGCGGGGGCTGTCTCTTTCAGCAGCTCACCGCTTTCGTCATCGGTTTCACCATCAAGAGCATAGCCGTCGATGTTTTTGGAAATGTATTTAGCGACATAACCGGTAGCGCTGCCCTTTTCCGGGTCAATGGCTTCGGCATGGAAGCGTGCCTTTTTGGCTTTCTCGCTTCTCAGTTCGTGGCGTTCTTCCTCCCACGCATAATCACGGACGATGAGGCGCACGCGCTCGACGTCTTCCGGCAACATGAACATAAGCATGTGCCAGTGAGGCGTTCCGTCGTGATGAGGCTCGGCAACACGTATGCCGAAAATGCGGATTTCTTCCCGGTGCAGCTTGGCGCGTATGCGCGCCCAAAGGCCGGTGAGATAGCTCTGCGTGTCCGACGGGCTGGCACCGTTCCATTTGCTGTTACGGTAACCAGCTTTGGTGGTGGCGTGATATTTAGATGGTGCAGTCAGGGTGTAAAACTCCCCGACATAACCGAGCTCATTACAGATATTTTCAAACCCACGAATGCGGGTCATCAGCTCGCAACGGCGTATCGCAGGATTAGCGACCGAGCCATCGTATTTTTCAATCAGGCTGATGCGGTTGCCGTCTTCGTCTTCGAGATCCAGCCCCTTGAGAAATTCGCGCGTGCGGCGCTTCTGCTCGCGCCAGTCAGTCACGCAGTTTTTACTCGCGTAGGCATGCTTTTTCTTGCTGACGTTTCCGATAGCAATTTGCAGATGTTCGCGCCATGCAGCCGCAATGCGACGCAGACGACCACGCCACCACACATCATTAAACATGCGGGTGATAGCCGGAGCTATTTCATCCTCGCCGACATATTTCTTTGTCACCTGTTCCCAATGCGGCGGGTTAACGTTGAATTGCAGGGAAATAAAACCGGCGCGCATGTACCACGTGTACAGCGTTTTGAGCTCGCTAAATCCGGTGTCATCAATGTCGGCCAGTTCAGCACGAATGAAATTAGCGATATCAGCGGCCAACAGGTCAATATCGGCGCGCGACATATCAGGGAGGCGGTTGTATCTGGCGACCATATTAACCATGCGTGATGCCAGATATTGCATAAGCTGGGTATCAAAATATCCCCCGAAAACAGCGGCTGATACGTTGCTGTTGATACCCGCGCACTCATATTTTTTTGCAACTAGTTCAAGACGCGGCAATGCCTTTTTGCAGAAGCTGATTAAAAAGGCATTGGCTCGTTGACTGCCCTGAGTTTGCTCCAGCACTGCAGCGGTGCGATAAACGTCAAAACGCACGCACTCAGGCTGGAGAGAAAGCACCTTTCTCGCATGCAGCAAAGCCGCGAACATACGGTCGCGGCGATACTGTTGCTCATAGGTAAGATATGGGCTGGCTATTGCCGACCGTGGAGCATTCCACGGATAGGCATAAGAAATGGAGCTCATTCGCACAGGCCGTAGCGCGAGGAGCAAGTAGCCGTATCAAGACTGGCTTTAACGAGGTCATAGACCTTTCCGCCGCGACCAGTTTTAGCCCATTCAACAACATCGCCAACGCCAGGGGAATTAAGCCCCCCGCGCGGGCCATAGAATCCCGACCAATCGATGTTCTGGACTTCTGGTGCAATCCCTAACATCTGAACATTGCGGCCAAGAGGTAAATCAAACTGCTTCATCCAGCGCTGGCTAACTTCTCCAACACTCATCCAGTGTACCCAGCGGCTGGTCAGGCGAACTTTAAGTTCCCATTGTTTGTGCTTCTCGATGTGTTCAGGCCAGCGCGCTGCCGTCTCGGCAATTTCTTCTTTGTTGCTAAGAACACAGTTCATACAGCCAACACGCGAAGCTCCCTGCATGTATAGTGGGTTTGGCTTAATACCAAAATATTTATGCAGAGCAAAAACATCGGCTGCTGTCCACTGATGGATAGGCAGAAAATTATATAAAAATTCCTGGTCTCGTCGGTCAGGAGCGAAACGCTCATAACCAGCTCGCTTTGATGACTCATCGGCTCGTACACCTGACCATTGAACAACAACATCACCATCGTCCAGCATTGGCAGCATTGTTTTTTCATAAGCGATTTGAATTTTCAGTTCATCAGTACAGAAACGGTCGCGCAGCATTGGAAACTTGCCGTGAAGCAATGCACAGTCCAAGAAGCTGTTTCCTGATGGATGTAAAACTGAAAGTGCCGCGTCGAGGGGGGTTTCAAATTCAATTCCCCACCGTTCAGCGGTACGTAACCACGCTTGACCGAATTTAGTGTCCGAGCGAGCAAGGGACGGCATCACAATTCCACGATACACTCCCATACGGATTGCCTGACGTTTTCGCCAGTTTTTCTCCAAATATGCGCGGCGTTTAGCAAAGTCAGCCTCTGTGTAAACCCGTTTAACTACCTGCACTGGGTTGCAGCCAATTTGCTGATGGACGTTGCGAGCAGATTCAACAGTCAACTCATGCTCGTTATCAGTGTCCGCCATTACAGCTTGCACACGGTTTCCGAACAGTGCATTAGCGACAGCAAGAGTCGCAGTGCTGTCTTTACCGGCAGAATAATTCACGACTATTTTATGGTCATCTGGGATACGGAATAAATTCAAATAGCGGTGGTATGCTATTTCGATTTCCCTGACCTTCTCCGCAATATCAGATACAGAAATTACAGTAGCTGACTGGCTCATTTTTCCCCCTTAAATTCCGCAGAGCAGATAGCGCTAACCCTCTCTATTTCCGACGCCATTTCAGAAAGAGAATTAATCGTTGCAGTTTGAATATGGTGATGAACCAGACCGGAAATAAGCTGGTTAATCTTTGGGTAATAGCCGATGGTATCGAGCCATTCCTCGCCAACTTTATTACCTGACTTAACGACTTTCTTTTCATTCAGGATGAATTGATATTGGTCGCTTGTAATAACCCATTTGTCTCCGACTTCTATACGAATACTCATTTATACGCCCCTATAATGTTTTGATTTGAGCTCGGCGATTTGCTGACAAGTCACGCAAAAGGCCACGCCCGGTATCGCAATACGGCGAACTTCCGGAATTGGTGCGTCACATTCTTCGCAGAGAAAACGGGAAGGTGCAGCGATACGACTACGCGCGTTGCTGATGTGGCGTTCGCGGTCTTCCTGCTCGCGCTGTTGTGCTAAATCCATTGCGTCGGCCATTAGTGCAGCTCCTGTAATTCATTCTCAAAGCGGGTTGCTTCACGGCGCAGCAGTTCGGCAGCTTCGGTGCCGCTCATACCTTCTTTGGTGATATGGATAGCCAGCGCCTCAAGGCGAATGGAAACAGCGAGCGCGCGGTCTTTACGCTCCTCTTTTTTTGCATCGGTCAGCAATACGGCCAGCGCATCACTATCAGTGTTAAAACTACGGATTTCGGTATTACGCATAATTAACTCTCCTGATTTCGGGCAATAAGAAGCCCGGCGGGTTTACGCCATTAAATTTCTGTTTGGATTAATTCGGCATGGTTAGCCGTTTGGGAAATAAACTCACCACTGCACGAAAATGATTCATCGCTGTAATAAGCGCCTTTTTCTCGTCAGTAGTCAGCTCACTTAATTCGAGCTCATGACGAGCCGCCGGTATTTTTGCCAGAAAGAAAATAGCGGCCAGCGCCCGATTATTTTCTTCAAATTGTGGGTCACGTTTATCGCGCATATCATCGACAAAACGCTCAACCTCTTTCCAGCTATCGCCCCAATATCTCGCGCGCAATTCAGCCACATGATTGAGACCGGCCAGACGTTCTCCCGCTTTTAGCGGAACAGTCGCGGAAACAGCTTCGATAGCCACGATTCCCCCTGCTTTTGAGTAGAGAGACCAGCCAATAAATCAGCCTGTGAGTGACTCGGGTGCCAGCGCTTGCCGTCCTTACCTGCGATCCAGCCGTGGCCGTAGTGCATGCAGGGGCTTTGCTTAACGAGCAGAGACGCGAATGACGGTTCACTTTTCAGCATACGCACCTCAAATCAGACCGAATGACGCGCCAATACCGCTCATGGTATCGACCACGCTCGTCATAGCGGGATTAGTCTGCAGACGTGCATGCAGCGCCAGTGCCGACAATGACAACATGCGAATGCCAGCGTTAACGCTTTCAATCATGTTGTGCTTGCGGGCAGAGGTCAGACGTTCATCAGATACCGCACCGCTCGCCAGTTCGCCGAGTTCACGCATTGCGCGCATTACATAAGACTGCAATTTTTCTTTAGCCAGCTCATTAACCGGCACGCATGGCAGGCAATGAATCTGCGCCAGAAAACCATCAACAAGGGTTGAATCTTCGGTCAGGTCAGTCAGCAGCCACAATTCAGGCGGTGTGAACTGGTGAGGCTGTTCAGGGTTGAGCTTGTTACGTAACGTTTGAACGTTCATACCCGCACGCTCGGCCAGCTTCGCCATGTTGTGACGCTGCGCAAAAGCCCGGCATGCTTCGTCATAGTGGGGATGTTTGGAAACCTGAAAATCAAACATGTTGCATCCTTACAATTCACATAAAGTGAATTAAGCGCCGATGACGAGTTGAAAACGGGAATGACCCAACGCCTTACGCAACTGCTCTTCTTTCCAGCGTGCGTAATAAATACGAATCGGGCCCCCGGCTTTCTTGCAGCCTTTACGGATGGTGCGGGGTTCGATTGGTACACAAGGGTTGTCGCCGGTTGTCCAGCGGTAAGCGGTGCGTTCAGATACACCCTCAAGCTCTGCGAATTGCTGCAGAGTAACGATAGGTGCAGGCACTTTGATGATTGCGATTTCAGAAGCCATATTGCATGATTCCCTATTAGCCAAGGTTTGCAATTGATTTGACTCTGTTTGCCAACACTTGCCATCAATTGCGTGGGTTTAGCCAAAATATATCTCCCAATTGAGAGATAGTAAATAGGTTTTATCGAAATGAGAATAGATTCTTTAGGATGGAGCAACGTAGATGTACTTGACCGCATCTGCGAGGCGTACGGATTTTCACAGAAAATTCAATTAGCTAACCACTTCGATATCGCATCCAGTTCATTGTCAAATAGGTACACCCGAGGCGCTATCTCCTATGACTTTGCGGCTCACTGCGCCCTTGAAACAGGTGCTAATCTTCGGTGGTTACTTACCGGAGAAGGGGAAGCGTTTGTAAATAACAGAGAAGCTAGCGACGCTAAAATGATTGAGGGATTCACATTAAGTGAAGAAATCCTCAAATCCGATAAGAAACTGAGTATTGATGCCCAATTTTTCACAAAACCACTCACAGATGGGATGGCTATCCGTTCCGAGGGGAAAATTTATTTTGTGGACAAGCAAGCATCATTGTCTGACGGCCTATGGCTAGTCGACATTGAGGGAGCAATAAGCATTCGAGAGTTAACAAAACTACCGGGCAGAAAACTACATGTTGCAGGCGGGAAGGTTCCTTTCGAATGCGGCATTGATGATATTAAAGCGCTGGGGCGTGTGGTGGGTGTATACAGCGAGGTTAACTGATGACCGTCCGTAAAAATCCGGCTGGCGGTTGGATTTGTGAACTCTACCCAAACGGCGCAAAAGGCAAACGTATCAGAAAGAAATTCGCTACCAAGGGCGAGGCTCTGGCGTTTGAACAGTACACCGTTCAAAACCCGTGGCAGGAAGAAAAGGAAGACAGGCGCACGTTAAAAGAGCTGGTTGATTCATGGTATAGCGCTCATGGCATTACACTGAAAGACGGCTTGAAACGCCAGTTAGCCATGCACCATGCTTTTGAGTGTATGGGCGAACCACTCGCACGCTATTTCGATGCGCAGATGTTTTCCCGCTACCGAGAAAAACGGTTAAAAGGTGAGTATGCCCGTTCAAACAGAGTGAAAGAGGTATCGCCTCGCACACTTAATCTTGAGCTGGCCTACTTCCGGGCGGTGTTCAATGAGCTAAACCGCCTCGGAGAATGGAAGGGTGAAAACCCACTGAAAAATATGCGCCCATTCCGCACAGAAGAAATGGAAATGGCCTGGCTAACTCACGACCAAATTTCGCAACTGCTCGGAGAGTGTAAACGGCATGACCACCCTGATGTAGAAACCGTGGTAAGAATCTGTCTCGCCACTGGCGCACGGTGGTCTGAGGCTGAGAGTCTGAGAAAAAGCCAGCTCGCGAAATACAAAATCACATACACCAACACTAAAGGCAGAAAAAACCGCACCGTCCCAATCAGCAAAGAGCTCTATGAGTCTCTACCTGATGATAAAAAAGGCCGGTTGTTTAGTGATTGTTATGGCGCGTTCCGTTCAGCTCTGGAAAGAACAGGCATTGAGCTACCGGCAGGACAGCTAACCCACGTTTTGCGCCACACCTTCGCCAGCCACTTTATGATGAATGGTGGTAATATTCTTGTCTTGCAACGCGTGCTCGGCCATACCGACATCAAGATGACAATGCGTTACGCACATTTTGCTCCAGACCACTTAGAAGATGCAGTAAAGCTCAATCCACTTAGTACTCTTAAGGAACACCAATGAAAAAGTGTCCTATCTGTAACAAGCTAAGCAACCTCGATAATCATCTCTATGAACTATCTATAGCTTGCGAATACTTTAAATCCGACAGATATGATAATTTTTCAAATATTGCTGAATGGCTTAAGCTTTCAGCATACCTCGATGAAGTTCAAATTGCCCCAGAAAAATACGCAGGCTCTGACCTGATATGGTGCAGACCTGCTGCCGAAGCATATGAAGCTGAACGGCTCCATTACAGCCGCTACTCAACTGCACTGACCCGTTTTCTATATACCTCTAACGCATTAGAGGAAACATACCGTTTCGCCAGTACGTATTACTCTCTTTCGTCAAAGGAGATTAAAAGTAATAGAGAGTACAATGACAGTAAGAAAAGTGTTCTTTTGTTCGAAAAAACCGACGAACAAAATTTACCTGTAGGCTTCTATCATTATTGTGACAACTTGTTTTCGAGATTCGAGAAGTATAAAAAAGAATATGACCCTCAAATAAGCATTATTAAAAACTACCCAAAGAGTCACAAGTGTCACGGGCTTCATATAGTTCGCAACCTAAGAAATTTTATTGCGCATGGTACAATTCCAATAAATCTTGTGCCTGAATATTACGGTTCAGCCGAGATGTGGCATGTATTGCATAGCTTACTAATTTCTGCGACTCGGGTCACAGCGCTCTATATACAATCATTTCTCCTTGAATTTGGCGACAAGTTTGACATGCATGCTTACCTCCAAAGGATGGATTATGACTACTATCTTGAGCGGCAAGATGACATGCTTGAAGACAATCCCGAGCATGTAGCAATGCCAGTACCTTCAGGCGCTCAACAGCTGATGACTAATCTTCACCTGAAGGATGGCTTTGGCTATTTGAAAATTGCGATGTATTGATAGTAAATGTGGCGATAAAGTGGCGGTAGAAATGGCGAATAATGGGTAATCATTGGCAAACAATGGCAGTCTATGTCAGTGATAAATAAAGCAAACTATTGATTTTCGGTTGTTCCGGTAGGAACTCATAATCGCTTGGTCGCTGGTTCAAGTCCAGCAGGGGCCACCAGACATATCAAGGAGTTAGATACGAAATTATCTAACTCCTTTTTCTTTGCGTCGAATCAGGGTCTGGAAATGGGTAAGTCCAGCTATAGGGCAGGATCGTCTACCGGGGGGTTAGTCCATAAATGGCTCTGAGCAGTTTGTTAAACCCGTGCCGATTCAATATAAAGCGTTAAACTGGAATTAAGGCATTTTACTCTTTAAACAAGCATGCTTTTTCACGGTGCTAAGCTTTGTTATTTTGATGGCTTCTTTCTCAAGAAGACAAAGGCTTACTGAGCAAATTTTAAAGTAATCATTACCAGTGAATGGCTCTGAATGTGAATAACTGCGTTCATTATTTACCGAAGAACAGCCTGCGGAATGCAGACAGGTTGAATTTGTAAGGTCCAGCTCACTGCTTCTCTCACTTCTTTTAAGCAAATTTAAAACATAGCCTTCAGGATTTTCTTTTAGCCAGTATTTATATTGCATTTCGCTGTTGTGAATTTCTTCACTGTGGAATCGCACAACAGATGAATTCTGCTCAGTAATATATTTCATTGCTGCCAACAAATAGGAGGCTTTGAAAGTCACATCCTGATAGTCTTTTGCTAACAAACTTTCACTTTCTTCAAACCGCTCAACAAACGCTGCAACTTCTTTAGGATCGATACGGCTGATATTATTTTTTCCATTTCGGACAAACAGCTTTGTTTCTTCAGCATAGAGAGTAAAAGGTACATTTCTTGAGCCAGTGAATAGCTCAACTGGTTGGGAAAATGTATCCAACAGTAAATGGTAAAAATCTTTATAGAGCATGATTACTTCTCCCTCGCCATTCTAACTTTCTAGAAGTGAATGGCTTATTCATAAGCCGTTGCAGGATCATCACCCGGAAAGCAGCGGAACGAATCCCGCCATTCACCTTTTACTAATCCCCCCGATTCAAGGTCAAATGGCACGCACCACAATGATAAATCTTCGTCGAAACGGAACACCGGTAGCGGTTTAGCAAAGTACTGATGCCGCGGATAAATCAACATCATATTTCCTTGCCCATGGAGATACTTCTGCCCATAGGCAAACATCTGATAGAGGTCAGCCTGGCTGATTTCATACTTCCTTAGGCTGTCACCGGCTCTGCTATCTAATAGTTTCCATTTAGCATCGAGGACCAACGTCTGCCCACCGATGATAAGAAAGTCCGGTTTAAGCATAAACCATCGTTGAGATGACTTTTCGCTAACAGGAACATGCTCTAGCAAGTACTGGCTCTTAGTCTGTTCTATGAGTTGGTAATCATGATGCAACGCTCCAGACAGACCGTATCCTACCCAGCCCTCATATAACTTCTCCATCGGGAACAACAAAGAAATTCCCTGATGCGACCCATGTTGAAAATCCGGATTCATCTGTTCAAGAACGAGTTTGCACCACGGTTTTATGGCGCGATAACCCAAAAGATATTTACCATCACTCCATTGCCTCATGGATTGTGTTTTACTACCACAAATAGGCTTAATGCCATCCAGTTGGTGGCTAAGTGAATTTGCCTGCCTCCAACTCTGTCCTTGCCTGGTCATTTTAAGCGCCCAATCCAAAGCGGTCCGCAACAGACGGTTCTCGATACGCTGTGGGGAAAACTCGGCATAACGCACATGAAAATGAGTCTCTCTGCCCGGAGGCGTTCTCATCTGCGCAGTGACATTCCATTGACCACGGATGAACGCGCTATGTTCATCCTCGATAAGGTGGTAATCAAAACGCAGCCCTTTACGCACTAACTCAGTAAGATGCCGCAAAAATTCACTGATTATCCATTCATGTAGAGGCTGGTCACTACATTGCAATGCCGCCTGGTTCGCCTCACGGGGTGTAATACCTAAAGAGATGCTTAGCATTCGGCGTAAAAGCAGACGCAGGGAGACTACTTCAGTTGGAGCTTCAAATGTGGTTTTTGGTAAAATTTCAATTGATTCGCCATTCGGGGATTGGAGATAACCGACATAACTTCCCAAACGCAAAAAACGCTTCCCTTCTCGGTTGAGAATTTGAGAAGTACCACTCCACTTTTGTTGCAATTGCTCAAGCCAGGAAAAGGTTGCCTCAGAGACAATCCCCAAGTCCATACTGGCTAGTTGAGAGTTATCACAGGTAAGCAGAGCGTATTCCCGAACCTGGATCATCATGCGACAATACCCTGATAAGCTTCTGCCGACACGAAAGCATGCTCATTGATACGGAAACGCCTGTCAGACAAACTATCCGCAATATCTTTCGGGAATAGAGCAGAAAATGATGGTAGTTGTGCTGACTGTTGCAACAGGATAAAACGATTTTCTTTCGCTTTCACCGAATCATTCAGCACCCAACCGATACGCTCATAATCGTCAAAGAAATACTCTCTCAGCAATGGAATGATTTTGTCCTTGAAAATGCTGGCAAGACAGGTCTCGCGGTCGTCATTATCATCTAATTTCTTTAATGGCATAAAGTAAGCATGACCAATCATATGCTCACTATCCAACAGCGCTTCGATACGTTGATTAATACGCGTCAACAACGTTTCGACATTAACGCCAAATACCGTGACCCCTGCTAGCAGTTCCGGGCGTGAGGGCATTTCGGTAAAGCTAAAACGTCGTCTTAGTGCCAGGTCCATTTGAATCAGGGATTTATCCGCAGTATTCATCGTCCCAATAACATAGATATTTTTTGGCACTGAGAATGTTTGTTTTGAATAGGGGAGCATGAGTGACCGCTCGTCATCAGCCCCCTGACGCTTGTCCGGTTCAAGAAGAGTAATAAGCTCACCAAATATACGCGCTATATTACCGCGATTGATTTCATCTATTATCAGTACATGTGGAAGATCCTGACTATCGACATTCTCAACTGGAGCCAACAACTGTGTTAATTTTTCACGATCAATCGTCGTATCCTGCAATTCATAAAGGGTCATCTGAGATAGCGACTTGGTGAAAATTTGCTCTTTAGGCAGACTTGGGGTGTATGTTCTTAACCATTTAACTGAGCGCATTTGATGGTAATACTCACGCTCATCATTGGGGAAGTAACTATATTCTCCAGTAATTTCAGCTATAGCACGGAACTTATGATTCCCATCAGAGACGACGACTAAATCACCTTTCTTAATAATATTTTTAAAAGTATTAACGGCGACTGCCATATAATTACTGGTGCCTTCCAGTGACTGTTTTGCTGATGCAATCCGAGCTTTAACTGATTCATAGGTTGGGCAATTACTAAAGTCGATATCTTCTCCCCAGCCCAGGAGGACATAATTGTTTGCCAGGCAATCTTCATACACATCCTCTTCTCCCCCCATGGTATTACCCAAAGACATTTTCCAGATCCGTCGACCTTTGAGAGAGATAGATTGTGTAGCATTCCCCTGGATCTTAACCCTGGCATTCAGACACAGCTGTTTAAAAATACCATCCACCACGTCGTAGCGTAGCGCGCCCGATTTTTCATCAGTTGTCGCGCGAATTCCTTCAATAAAGTCTTCATAGGAGAAACTCTGATGGAAAGTGGTAAACATAATGCGCTGCTTTTCTACCAAGGCCTTATAGCGTTCTTTTACCAACTCCCGAAAGTCATTGCCATGTTGTTCTCGCGTAGCTTGTTGGTACCAGGCATGATCGGCAATTTTGACCGCCATTTCGGTCGTCGTATAGGTTTTACCTGTGCCAGGTGGTCCGAAGAGAATCTGATTTAAGGGGTACATAGGCGATCGTTCCTTGTGTTCGTTGTCTCTTTTTAGTTCGGTTTGAGGAATCGAAGAGGGTTGACCACCCAGTAAAGTCACCAGCGCCAGTAGCGCTTCGACTGATTCAACATCAGCCGCGAAACCATATTGAGACGTACCATTATCTTTCGGGTAACGACGGTAGCTGGTGCTTTTTACTTTTTCCCAAAGGCAGTGTATACCCGCAATACGATCAATGTCCGCCTTTAAGGATAGGGTTTCTGGTGCAAGAACCAATGGGCTCTTGTTAACCACGCCATCCCGGCTACGTTTGACATACAGATACTTTCCATTCCCAAGCGCATGCTCGGATGCATAGCTTGGCTCGAATTTTCCAGCCTCAAGCCGGTAACCCAATTCATTCAACGCCTGGTATATCTCGAGCGAATTCAGCATTTCCTGCACCACACTCCTTGATGAAAAGGCGTTAAGCCCCTTCCAACATATCTAACACAACCCGATCAAAGCCGTTCGCCAGTCAGAGTTAGAGAGGTATTGCACCATCAACTCTGCTATCTGGTAAATGCGTTGCCATGTCATCACCTATTCATTTTCGCTTACCTCACCCAATCAAATTTTGGGTCAGGCAATGGGCCAGGTAACGATATTACTGCCGCAAACATTTACGGGCAAAGAGAAACCAAGGTAAAGAAATAACACAATGATTTATATCACCTTAAATCAAGGCCCCGCATAAATGAGAACATATAGGAAATAATGATTTTTATGATTCATAATCGCTTAGTCGCTGGTTCAAGTCCAACAGGGGACACCAAATTATTGCTTAAGAATCATTTAATTAAGCCACTCTAACGAATGGCTTTTTCTATGTAACTGACAGTATCCCATTACCGTTACATAGCATCTTAACTGAACCCGATCTCGATCCAGCCCCCAACAGTATGACGTAAATCTGAACACACTAACTCCGCCTCACCTGCCGCCTTGTGGATCAGTTTTGAAGATTAGCTTTTGTATCGAGTGACATGGTGGTAAATTTTTTTCGTTACAAAAATGGCGAGTACACCCATCAGAATGGAAGCTAAGCCAAGGAAAATCAATAAAGAAAGGATATGACTGAACAAGCCACCAAAGCTTGTAAAATCACTTAATCGAGCAAACTGCTCTGGAGTAAGTACACGAACGACGATCTCCGGAATAGTGAGAAAGAAAATAATCACCACCAGAACATAAATTGCCACTCTACCGCTTTTTTTCATTTTCTTGCTTGCCCCTATGACGATCATGATCAATTATTGGCAGGGTAATTTTACAACAAGGCAAATTATAATGGCAGACAGCTATGTAAAAATGAAGGTGAAATCAGAAAGGAATTTTACCCTGACGATTACTGCCGCAATGTCTGTCGCGAGGTAATAAATAAAGACCACCGTCCGACATTAGCACTTGTCGAAATCTATAACCGAAGCGATGTTGCTCTTGATATACCACAAATGACAAAAATAATTTATCAAATTGAATCAGGTGGCAACAATGAGGAAATAATCGGTGATGCTTTATATGAGTTATTAAAAAGATGAAACGAACAATATTATGGTTTCTGCAGTCATATATTTATTATATCCCTATAGCGCTCATCGTTGCTGGCGCTTATCTGTTTGCGCGTTTCTTCCCCGACTATTTTGGTCTTCTTACCCTGGCATGGATCATCATCGTTAGCTATTTTTATGTAAAACATAATCGTTGGTTTTGATGGGATTCAGGAAACCTACATGCCACATGCACGCAAGAAAAAAGCCAACCCCGCACTTCCACGGTGTTGGCCCTGTTTTAAAGCAGTGACATTCACAACAGGTTAAAACACGTAACGCATGCCCAGCGTAAATTCGTTAGAGACGATATGCGCCTTCATCTGCTCATCCTTTAAGCCACGCATGTTCGCATAATTGTTATATCCACTTTCGATCTTACCCATATCGATATAGCGATAGCCCAGATCGACATACAGACGCTCAACCGGCGTGTAGCTTACGCCTGCGCCTAATGCGTAAGTCAGGTTGTTTTGCGTCGTCGAGCCGTATTCACGGCCAGGATTGCCCTGCCAGCCGCCGGCTTTAATCCTGCTCACACCAAGCCCTGCAGTACCGTAAAGAGAGACACCGTAGCCCAGTTCATAATCACGATAGACGTTCAGCATCAGACGTTCTGTTTCCGTCTTAAGATGATCAAAACCGTTAGGGAAGGCGCTGGAACCGTTGGTGTATTCGGTTTTCTGCTTAAAGGTATATTCACCTTCAGTGCGCCAGCCGTTACCAAACTGATAACCCGCAGCAATCGCCGCGCCGCCTAAGTGTTCTTTTTGTTTACCGCCCACAAACTGCCCGACACCCGGACGGGAGCTGGTATCCATCTCTTTGGCCCGCTGTTCAATCTGCAGATATTTTGCCGAACCGTAATACCCTTCTTCCGTATTTGCCGCCAGAACGGTAGCCGGGATCATCGCGACAGGCAGGGCGACTACAATAGCTTTCATCTTCATCTACACTCCTTTGGAAAAACATTCCGCACGGCGAACCCTCGTCTGCCGGTGTCAGGAAAAGTCAGTGAGACGAAGCATAAGCACTCCCGAAAGGGCAAACTATTCGGAGGAATACGCGTTTTACCTGGTAATTTTACGTAGGGACTGGTCTTGTTTTTAAAACGATTGTTATTTATTTCAATGGATTAGCGCTTATCATCAAAATCAACCTGCTCATTTCATCTGTTACGCGCCCATCTTCACATTCTGCAATTCTAAAGAAATCCCCCATCGCGCCGATCATCATCCGTGTGTATTATTTCCTGTAGCTTTTACAACAACTACCCTTAACTCAAATACTTAAGCGCCAAAGCGAAAGGCATCATGAGCACACCGATCAAACGGCTAGAAATCATTAAAAATGCCATTGAACTGGAAGATGACGACATCATCCAGAGCCAGCTGACACGCCTGAAAAATGAAGCGTTTGACGATGCGCTACAGGCAATCGTCGTGGCGCTTGAGGAGAAGAACTACACCGCGGCGATGGCAGCAATCGTCGCCTGGCTGCAGGGCCAGCGCGCCGTGACCCCATGGCGCGACCCGCAGGTGGCGGCCAGCAAGCTGGAGCTGAAGGCGCTGGAAGAGCGTCTTCGCGATCTGATTGACCGCCGCAACGCGCGGGTGCAGCAGCTGGATGAGTTTAACGATCTCTATTTCTCCCGCCTGGGTCCCCTGATGCAGCAGATCCTCGCCCTGCGTAAAACCCTGGCCGAGCTAAACCTGCGTCGTCAGCAGGCGGAGGCGCGTCGTCGCGAGGAAGATTACCGTCGCTGCCAGCACTATATGGCGCAGGCGGTAGAGGTGCTAGCGACGCTCACCCAGCGCTGGCGCGATCTTCCGGCAGATTCCGTACAGGCCGCCGAGGCGCGTAAGCATCTGGAACAGCAAAGTAATCTGATTGCCAACCTGCTGGCCGAGGCGCTCGAGCTGGAGAGCGGCTTAACCCGCGAAGAGGAGCCTGCGCGGCAGGCCCGCGACGAGGCCAACGAAGAGTATGAGAAGTATCGCGAGCAGCATCACGATGCCGAAGTGCGTCTGCGCAAGGGGAAAGATCTTTCGGACGAAGATCGGAACGAACTGAAGCGACTCTGGCGGCAGGCGAGCAAACTTTGCCATCCGGACCTGGTGGCGGACGACCTGAAAGAAGAAGCCAACGCAATGATGGTGCAGCTTAACCAGGCCAAACAGCGTGGAGATGTGAAAGCCATCCGCTCACTGGTGGCCCGTTTGCAGCAGGGCTTCGAGCCGCTGATGGCCAGCGACAGGCTGAACGATCTGGAGCGTATCCGCAAAAAAATGGCGCAGGTCCGCGAGCAGATCGACATTTTAGTGAACGAGCTGGCGGAGCTGGAGAAAGAGGAGTCCTGGCTGCTGGTCTCGTCGCTGAGCAATATGGAAGCGTACTTTGCTCAGCAGGAGAAGGCGCTGCACGAGGTCCGCGCCTCGCTCGAACATCAGGTGAACGAAGCGCAGCTGGATTCCGCCGCCTGACTATTTGTCGTGCCAGTATGCGCTGGCACGCACCAGCTGCGGGTCAATCGCGTCGGTTTCAAACTGACGGCTCAGCGTTTTCACCACCTTCCCTTCCCCGGTGAGCCAGATGAAGTAGTCCTCCGCCGGGACGCTCAGCGCCGCCAGATGATCTGCGACCGCCTGCTCGCTGTGCCCCACCACCCAGGTGATATCGAACCCACTCAGGTGCGCCAGATACGCCTTATAAGACTCGTCTCCAACCGTCACTACCGCATGAACCTCCGGGCGAACCGGCAGTTTAGCAAGGCTCTCTAAGCGCCGACGCAGCGCGGGCATGCCGGATTCATCGCACACGTACAGCTGCCAGGCGTAATCTTCCGGCACCACCAGCGAACCGCGCGGGCCGCCGATGGTCAGTCTGTCGCCCGCTTTCGCCTCAAGGGCCCAGCGGCTGGCAATACCGCCATCATGAATGAAGAAATCAAGCATCAGTTCATGACGGGCTTCATCGTACAGCGGTGTATAGTCGCGCGCCTGCGGACGCACGCCTTCACCCCAGTCGATGCCTTCATCGGTCACCACCGGCGGTACAAACGTTGTCCCGGGGGCCGGGAAAAAGACTTTGGTGTGGTCGTCGAAACCGCGGGAGCTGAAGCCCTCCAGCGCCTCGCCGCCTAAAACAATGCGCTGGAAGCCCGCGCTGACGCGCTCAACGCGAAGCACCGTCAGCTCGCGAAAACGCAGCTCATTACGAACACGCTGTGGGTAACGGGTAGATGCCATTTTTAGACCCTTCTCTGGTGAATACGATATATCTAAATCAATCTTCAAATGATAATGATTACTAATCAGAGAAAAAGCAAGATCTTTTAGATTGCATCTGAATATATCTTAGATATAGTTTAGATATATCAAATCAAAGGGGATAGTATGCGACACGAACACGAGGGCGGCGGACGTCGACCGCGCTTTTTCGGCCACGGCGACCTGCGGCTGGTGATTCTGGATATCCTGACCCGCAACGCGAGCCACGGCTATGAGCTGATTAAAGAGATCGAGAACCTGACCCAGGGAAACTACACCCCCAGCCCTGGGGTGATCTATCCGACGCTGGACTACCTTCAGGATCAGGCCTTTATCACCATTACCGAAGAAGACAACGGGCGTAAGCGGATTGCGATTAGCGCTGCAGGACAGCAGTGGCTGGATGAAAACCAGGAACAGCTTGAACACATACAGGCCCGCATTAAAGCGCGCTCCGTCGGCTTTCAGCTGCGCAAAAACCCGCAGATGAAGCGGGCCCTGGATAACTTCAAAGCGGTGTTAGACCTGAGGGTGAATCAGGGAGAGCTCAGCGACGCGCAACTGAAGCAGATCGTCGGCGTGATTGACCGCGCGGCGCTGGAGATCTCCCAACTGGATTAAGCCGGCGCGTGTTCGCTCACGCGGAAGACGCGTACCAGCTCTTTAAGGTGCATCGCCTGTTCGTTAAGCGATGCCGCCGCCGCAACCGACTCCTCGACCAGCGCGGAGTTTTGCTGGGTGGTGGCATCAATCAGGCCAATCGCGCTGTTGATCTGCGAAATCCCCTCCGTCTGCTCATGGCTGGCCTGGCGGATCTCGCGCAGGATCACATCCATCTCCTCCACGTTGCCGACCATCCCGTTGATTAGCGCGCTCGCTTTCTCCACCAGGTTCATCCCATCCTGAGTTTGGCTGGTAGAACTCTCAATCAGCTCGCGGATTTCACTGGCTGACGACGCGCTCTTCTGCGCAAGCTGGCGCACCTCACCGGCCACCACCGCAAAGCCGCGACCGTGCTCGCCGGCACGCGCCGCTTCCACTGCCGCGTTCAGCGCCAGAATGTTGGTCTGGAACGCAATGGCGTCGATCAGGTCGATAATGTCGGACATCCGGTTCGAGGTCTCATTAATCAGGCGCATTTTGCTGGTCACCTGCTTCATCATCTCGCCGTTGTTTTTGACCACCGTGGCGGCATCTGCCGAGAGGTTGGTCGCTTCCCCGGTGTGCGCGGCCGTGTTTTTCACCGTCGCGGTGATCTGCTCCATTGAGGCGGCGGTCTGTTCAACGGAACTTGCCTGCTCTTCCGTGCGCGCGGCCAGATCCTGGTTCCCGGCAACAATCTGCGCGGCGGCGCTGGAGATATTCTCCGAGCCGGTCTGGACCTGCTGTACAATATCCAGCAGGCGCGTTTTCATCTCCATCAGCGCATGCAGCAGCAGGCCCGTTTCGTCTTTGCCGTGCGGCGTGATGCTCCCCGTCAGATCGCCTTCTGAAATCGCTTTTGCAAAATTCACCGCCTCGCCGAGCGGACGGGTGATAGCGCGCACAATTAACCAGCCAATCAGGCTACCTGCCGCGACGCTAAAAAGAGTAATCAGGATCAGCAGCAAACGGCTGGACCGGAAATCCCCTTCCACCTGCGCGCCAGCACTCTGCATCTCGCTGTTTTGAATGGCAATCAGCTCCTTCACCTTCGCTTTATAAGCCTGCTGCACGGCGAGAGTGGTGGTCATCATCTCCTGAATGGCGCCCTCACGATTGTTGTTCTGCACCGCCTGCAAAATGCGGTAGCGCGAGTCCAGATACTGCTGGCGCACGCTGCGGATCTCCGCCAGCACCTGCTGAGACTTTTGATCCTGCAACGCGTTGTTCAGCTCGCCCAGGATCACCGTGATATGCTCGCTGATCTCTTTCAGGCGCTGCTGAGACTGCCCCGTGTAAGTTCCCCGTTCATCCAGCAGCATCATTTGCTGAGTGCTAATAAATTCCTGGAAGTTATCAATTAACTGGTTCGCTTTTACCGTGGTGGGATAATCACGGGTAATAATGGATTGCATCCCGTTATTTGCCCGGTTCAGGCTCAGCAATGACAGGCTCGCGCTGATGACCATCAGGACAATAAAGAACCCAAACGCCAGAAATAATTTCGTGCCGATCTTTACGTCATGTAGGAACATATTTTCTCCATCGATGTGATTATTTCTCAGACGATCGCTGTTATCGGTAACGGACTAGCTAACTTTATGACTTTGATCGTTTTTTTATTTCATAACCATCACAATGGATAGGTAGCGACTATTAATATTGCTTCATCGATCGTTACCAGACCGCCGGACGGGGCTTTTTCGAAATAGCATTCTGAAGAACTGACTTAGGCAGGAATAAATAACTGAGGCACTTTCTTTAGTTATTTAATATAAGATTAACATTAAACCACATGAATAGTTACAATCAGAAAAATAAAAAGCCGCTTATTCCTTACGGTATAAACGGCTTTTCTGGAACATAATGGCTTAATGGAGCACGGTCACGGCATCCTTAAGACGTCCGGCGCGGTGTTTCACCATCGCAGAAATGTGCGCGCTCTCCTCGACCAGGTCGGCGTTTTTCTGCGTGATGCTGTCGAGCTCAGCCACCGCGCGGGTTAACTCTGACAACCCGGTGGCCTGCTCGGACGTGGCGTGGCTGATCTGGGCGATCAGCTGGGTCACGTTCTTCACCTGCTCAACAATATCATCCATTGTGCGACCTGCGGCGTGTACCTGTTCGGAGCCGGACTGCACCTTGCTGGCGCTGGCATCAATCAGCTTACGAATATCATTTGCTGCGCTGGCGCTGCGGCTGGCGAGATGGCGAACTTCACCAGCCACCACGGCAAAACCTTTCCCCTGTTCGCCGGCCCTTGCCGCTTCAACAGCCGCATTCAGCGCCAGAATGTTTGTCTGGAACGCAATGTCGTTAATCAGGGAGGTAATGGAGCCAATGCGCTGCGTGCTGTCGGCGATGTCATCCATGGTTTTAACGACGGTCTGCATCGCATTACCCCCTTTCGTCGCCGCACTGCTGGCAGCCACAGAGAGTTTATCCACCTCGGCGGCGGTTTCAGAGTTACTCTGTACGGATGCGGCCATCTGGTTCATTGTCGCGACGGTCTGCTGCACGTTTGCCACGGTCTGACGCGTACGATCGTTCAGATCGTCATTTCCCTTCGCCAGCCTGTCGCTGCCGTCACGGACGCTCACCACCTGGCTCGAGACGTCATTGATCAACCAGCGGCACATCAGGCCCAGCTGCCCTACCGCCCGCAGCGTTAGCCCCAGCTCATCGCTGCGGTTCAGATGCTCCACGCTGTTGCGCTCACCGGTTGCGACCCTCAGCGCCTGTCGCGCCACATTCTCTACCGGGCGGACAATCTGTTGCTCAAACAGCAGCGTCCCCAGCAGCATCACCACCGCAGCAGCGGCGAGCGGTGTCCAGCCTGCGGAGGTGGTAACCAGCGAGACGGCGAGTACGGCAAAGAGTACCGCCATCACGCTGCGCACGCGCCAGCGCAGCGGCATGGCCGGTAGTTTACCCAGCCAGCCCTTTCTGACCACCAGCCCTTTATGAATACGTTTCTTACAGCTTCCGTCATTCAGCGCCCGGTAGAGCGGCTCCACGGTGGCAATTTCCTCCGCAGTGGCCCTGGTGCGAATCGACATATAGCCTGTCACCTGCCCGTGGCGCACCATCGGCACCGCGTTAGCACGCACCCAGTAGTGGTCACCGTTTTTACGTCGGTTTTTGACGATCCCGCTCCACGGCTCGCCCTGCTGCAGCGTGTACCACATATCGGCAAACGCGGCTTTTGGCATATCGGGGTGACGCACCATATTGTGTGGCTGGCCCGTCAGCTCATCGAGCTGGTAGCCGCTCACCTGCACAAAGGTGTCGTTGGCGTGGGTGATGTAGCTGTGGATGTCTGTGGTAGACATTAAGGTGGTGTCATCGTCCAGAGGATATTCATTCTGGGTGACATAGGTTGGAGAGGACATCGTGGGCATCCCTTGCAGGTTATTTGAATGTTAATTTTGTGGGTCAATGTTTTTTCGGCGGTAAACAATTTATCTTTAGTTGTTAAACTTGATGAAGATCGCAGATTTGACTTAAACCATACTTTTTGTACGATTTTATAATCCATTGATTTCAAATACTTTCGATAAGAAATTACCCACAGTGCATGACCCATTAACGCCCACTTAAGTCGCATCACCTGCACCTCTTTAGTGCAACATGGCGCTTACCCCCTCCCTGATGCTCGCAATCCGGTACCGCGAAATCCCGTTTCGGTTGTATCGGCATGATTAAATATTGTGCAACATTATTTTAACCTGGCGTTTATCCCGATTTTCGTTAAGGCAGCTGAAGTGGCGTAATCCCTGCAATACTTAAACCAGTATCATGTGATACGCGATCCCCGGGAGCATATTTTGAACAGGTTACCTTCCAGCGCCTCGGCTCTTGCCTGTACCGCGCACGCACTGAATCTCATTGAGAAGCGAACGCTTGATCATGAGGAGATGAAACAACTTAACCGAGAGGTCATCGATTACTTTAAAGAGCACGTCAATCCAGGGTTTCTGGAGTATCGCAAATCTGTTACCGCCGGCGGGGATTACGGAGCCGTAGAGTGGCAAGCGGGGAGTCTGAATACGCTTGTCGACACCCAGGGACAGGAGTTTATCGATTGCCTGGGAGGTTTTGGAATTTTCAACGTGGGGCACCGTAATCCAGTTGTGGTTTCCGCCGTACAGAATCAACTTGCGAAACAACCTCTCCATAGCCAGGAGCTGCTCGATCCGCTTCGCGCCATGCTCGCGAAAACGCTGGCAGCCTTAACGCCCGGCAAACTGAAATACAGCTTCTTTAGCAACAGCGGCACGGAATCGGTCGAAGCGGCGATTAAGCTCGCCAAAGCGTACCAGTCGCCGCGCGGGAAATTTACCTTCATTGCCACCAGCGGCGCGTTCCATGGTAAATCCCTGGGCGCACTGTCGGCGACCGCGAAATCCACCTTCCGCAAACCGTTTATGCCGCTGCTGCCGGGCTTCCGCCACGTGCCGTTTGGCGACATTAACGCCATGCGCACCGTGCTGACGGAATGCCGTAAAACCGGTGATGACGTGGCCGCGGTGATCCTGGAGCCGATTCAGGGTGAAGGCGGCGTGATCCTCCCGCCGCAGGGCTATCTGCCTGCCGTGCGTCAGCTGTGCGATGAGTTTGGCGCATTGCTGATCCTCGACGAAGTCCAGACCGGGATGGGGCGCACCGGCAAGATGTTTGCCTGTGAGCACGAGAACGTTCAGCCGGACATTTTGTGCCTGGCGAAAGCGTTAGGCGGCGGCGTGATGCCAATCGGTGCGACGATCGCCACCGAAGAGGTCTTCTCGGTGCTGTTCGACAACCCGTTCCTGCATACCACCACCTTTGGCGGTAACCCGCTGGCCTGTGCGGCCGCGCTGGCGACCATCAACGTGCTGCTTGAGCAAAACCTGCCTGCGCAGGCGGAGCAAAAAGGTGACATCCTGCTGGACGGTTTCCGCCAGTTGGGCCGTGAATACCCGGATCTGATCCAGGAAGCACGCGGCAAAGGGATGCTGATGGCGATTGAGTTTGTTGATAACGAAATCGGCTATAGCTTCGCGAGCGAGATGTTCCGCCAGCGGGTGTTGGTCGCCGGCACGCTGAACAACTCGAAAACCATCCGCATTGAACCGCCGCTGACGCTGACTATTGAGCAGTGTGAGCAGGTGCTGAAAGCGGCACGCAAAGCGCTGGCGGCGCTGCGCGTGAGCGTGGAAGAGGCGTAATCAACGCCCGGTGGCGCTACGCTTACCCGGCCTACCAAATACGGCATATGTAGGCCCGGTAGCGTAGCGCCACCGGGCATGGCCGTTACTCCGGCAACAACCCAACAAAACTGCGTTTTTTGCGCGGCTCGGACATCAACTCTTCAAGCTTATCCACGCACGCCAGATAGTGCGGGGTTTGCTTGTGCGCCAGCACCGCCTCTTCGTCTTTATAGGCCTCGTAGATAAAGAACCGGGTTTTCACCCTGGGGTCCTGCAATACGTCAAAGCGCAGATTTCCGGGCTCCTGAATCGCCCCCTCGTGGTTGGCGCGAAACACCTCCAGAAACTCGTCCACCCGCTCGGGCTTAATGTTGATTTCAACCAGCGTCACGTTCATTTTGCTTCTCCCTGTTTCTCTTCCTGCCAGAACTGGAACGCCTCCCGGGCGTTCATGTTCTCGTGAACCACTTTCTTCACCGCTTTCAACATGGCGAGCGGCGCGCTGGACTGGAAGATATTGCGTCCCATGTCCACGCCGGAAGCCCCCTGATCAATCGCGCGCCAGCACATCTCCAGCGCCTCGTGCTCCGGCAGCTTTTTGCCACCCGCGATGACGATCGGGACCGGGCAGCTGGCAGTCACTTTTTCAAAGCCCTCGTCCACATAGTAGGTTTTGACGAACTGCGCCCCCATTTCGGCGGCGATGCGGCTGGCGAGCGAGAAATAGCGCGCGTCCCGCGCCATCTCTTTCCCGACGCCGGTCACCGCCAGCGTCGGCATACCGTAGCGCGCCCCGGCGTCCACCAGCTTGATGATGTTGTTGATCGACTGATGCTCAAACGGGCTTCCGATATAGACCTGCGCCGCCACCGCGCAGACGTTCAGGCGCAGCGCGTCCTCCATCGCCACCGCCACACACTCGTTGGAGAGCTCACCCAGAATCGAATTCCCCCCGGAGGCACGCAGCACCACTGGTTTGTTCGTCGCGGCTGGTACCTGGCTCCTGAGGATGCCGCGGGTACACATCAGCACGTCGGTTTCGCCGAACAGCGGCGCGATGGAGAGATCGATACGCTCAAGGCCGGTGGTCGGCCCCTGAAAATAGCCGTGGTCAAAGGCCAGCATCACCGTGCGGTTGCTTTGCGGGTTAAAGATGCGCGCCAGCCGCGACTGCATTCCCCAGTCCAGCGAGCCGCAGCCTTTCAGGGTGAACGGCACATTTTGCTGCGGCGTGCCGATGCCAAAATCCTTACCGTCTTTGATGTCGTCTAAATCAGCCATTTGCTCCCCCGTCAGAAATCGTATTTGTTGATGTTCTCTTTGGTGAACACCACGCGCTCCGGCAGCAGCACAATGCCGTTGCCCTTCGCCTCATACTGGTAGCCCTGCACGCTGTTCGGCTCGACCTTCAGCGCCCCGATGTTTTTTACGTCCACGCTGTCGCCAACGTTAAGATCGCCTTTTTTCAGCAAACGATCGGCGACATTGACCGCAATTTTTCCCTGTTGTACGACATCCCACAGGCCGAAGGCTTTCACCGTGCCGCGCTCCACGTACGGGCGCATCACGTTCGGCGTGCTGAACCCGACAATCGCTACCCCTTCCCGTTTCAGGTTTTCTGCCGCCTGGGCGGCGGCGGGAAGTGCGTTGGCGTCCGGCGCGATGATGGCATCCAGATCCGGATACGCTTTTAAGATCCCCTCGGCGGTCTGCAGGGATTTGGTGGCGTCGTTATAGCCAAACTGCGTGGTCACGATCTGCCACTGGGGATGGTCTTTCTCAATTTTGGCCTTCGCCTCTTTCACCCACTGGTTCTGGTCGGTAACGGTGGGGCTGGAGTAGAAGAACGCCACTTTGGCATTCGGTTTGGTGACCTGCTTGCCCGCCATCTCCACCAGCAGTCCGCCGAGCTGTTCCGGCGTCCCCTGGTTGATGTAGATGCTGCGGCACTCCGGTTTGGTGTCGGAGTCCCAGGTCAGGACCTTGACGCCGCGCTGCATCGCGCGCTTCAGCGCCGGGCAGAGGCCGTCCGGCGACACGGCGGAGACAATAATCGCGTTATAGCCCTGGTTGACGAAGTTATTGATGAGCTGCACCTGGCCGGAGACGCTCGGCTCGGTGGGGCCGTCGTAGGTGACGTCCACGCCAAGATCTTTCCCCGCCTCTTTCGCGCCGTTGCCGCCGCTGGTGAAGAAGCCGACCCCCACCAGTTTCGGGATAAAGGCAATGCGGTCTGCGGCCTGCGCCGAGGCGAAGCTGAGGGCCATTGCCAGGACGAGCAGTTTTGTTTTCATCTTACGCTCCGGGTAGTTTTCAGGAAGATATTGCGCACCCATTCACGGTGCAGACTCAGCGACCGTCCCATCACCACCACAACCAGCAGCGCCCCTGACAGCGCGCTCGACACCTGGTTGGGGATGCCGACCATCTGTAAACCCTGTTGCAGGTAGCCCACCAGCAGCGCCGCCAGCGCCGTACCGACAACCGAACCTGACCCGCCGTAGATATTGGCCCCGCCGAGCACGGCGGCGGTGAGTGCGGGCATCAGCAAATCGCGCCCCAGATCCGAACGCGCAGAGCCGAAATAGGAGACCATCACCAGCGCGGCAATGGCCGAGGCCACGCCCACCAGGCCGTACAGCGCGTAAGGCATGCCGTTCACCGACAGCGCTGCGTAGCGCGCCGCGCGCGGGTTCTGCCCGATCAAGAACAGATGACGGCCAAAGCGCCCGCGGTGGGCAATCAGCCAGAAGAAAACGGTCATCACCGCGAACAGCACCAGCGGGACTGGCAGGCCAAGCACCGTGAGGTTAGCGAACGCGGTAAAACTGTCCGGGAAAGCGCCAATCCCCTCATAGCCCGTCGCTCCCGCCATGCCGGAGAGCAGCAGCGCCCCGCCGCCGTAGAGGTAGAGCGTGCCGAGGGTGATAACCAGAGGACTAATGCCGGTGTAGTGGATCAGCGCCGCATTCAGCAGTCCGCACAGCAGGCCCAGCAGCAGCGTCAGAGGAATGGCAACCGCCAACGGCCACCCGGCCTGCATCATCACCCCCAGCGCGATAGCGCACAGGCCGATGGTGGACCCCAGCGAAATATCGATCCCGCCGCTGACGATCACCAGCGTCAGCGGCAGCGCCACAATGCCAATGCAGATGAAATCGCTGGTGCTGAACAGCAGCATATTGATGTCGAGCATGCGCGGGTTGAGGGCGCCAAAGAGCAGGATCTCCAGCACCAGTAACATCAGCAGCGCGCTTTCCCAGTTAAGCTTCATTTACGCCACCTCTTTTTTGCGTTTGGGAAAGGGGGTGACGTGCTTTCCCCCTCGGTTGCCCGGCTGGAAGCGACCGTACTTGAGCGCCCGCTGATGACGCGCCAGCGCCTGACGCAGCCGCCCGTCGAGCACCAGCACGCCCAGCAGCACCAGCCCGGCGATAAAGTCGTTCCACCACGCCGGGAGCTTAAACAGCACCAGCACGGTGTCGATTTGCGTCAGGAAGAAGGCACCGAGTAACGCACCAATCAGCGTGCCCGTGCCGCCCAGCAGTGAAATGCCGCCGAGCACGCAGGCGGCAATGGCTTTCATCTCCAGCCCGCTGCCGGTCTGGTTCGGCACAAAACCGATCTGTGAGGCAAAGACGATCCCGGCGCAGGCCGCCAGCATGCCGTTAAGCGTAAAGGCGATCATCCGCGTGCGGTTCACCGCCACGCCCAGCTGGCGCGCCGCGGCAAGGTTATCCCCCACGGCATAGAAATCACGACCAAAGGCGGTGCGCGACAGCGTCCACGCACCTGCGGCGGCTAAAAACAGCACCCCCATACCGAGCGGCGAAACGCCGAGGGCCACCGGCTCTGAGAGGGATTTCAGCCCGGGCGGCAGCCCTTCAATCCACTTCCCGTCGGTCCAGAGCAGCATTGCCCCGCGGTACAGCCCCAGCGTGCCGAGGGTGGCGACTATCGCCGGAATGCGCAGCCCCACCACCAGAAAACCGTTGAACGCCCCCGCCAGCGCCCCAACGGACAGGGCAAAGAGCATTGCCACCGGCAGGCTGTAGCCGCTGTTGAGCGCCACGCCGACGGCAATCGCCGACAGCCCGACGGTGGAGCCCACGGAGACATCAATATTGCGGGTCAGCATCACCAGCGCGGCACCGAGCGCCAGCAGGATCAGGATTTGCGCGCTGGCGAAGATCATCCCCAGCGTCTGAAGGCTCAGGTACGCCGGATTGAGCGCCACCAGCACGACAAACAGCGCCAGAATGGCGAGAAAGGCGCTCAGCTCACGATTTTTCAGTAACGTCTTCATGATTGTCCTCCGAACGCCAGCGCCATCATGCGATCCAGGCTGACGGCGTGGCGCGGCAGTTCGCCGCTGAGCACGCCCTGGTGCATCACCAGCACGCGATCGGCGAGGCCTGGAAATTCATCGAGATCGCTTGAGATCATCAGCACCGCCACGTTCTGCGCCGCCACGCTTTTGAGCAGCTGATAGATATCGGCCCGCGCCGCCACGTCCACGCCGCGCGTGGGCTCATCAACGATCAGCAATAACGGATTGGCTTCAAGACAGCGCGCCAGCAGCACCTTTTGCTGGTTGCCGCCGGAGAGGGTACGCACGGGTTGATCCGCATGGTTGAGCTTGATCCCGAGCGCCCGGTGGTAGCGTTCCACCACCGCAGACTCCCGCTTGCGCTGCTGCCAGAGAGACGGCTCGTTCAGGGCCACCGTGTTCCAGCGAACCGGCGCATCCAGGAACAAACCGGATACCTGCCTGTCCTCCGGCAGGTAGACCAGGCCTTTGTCCAGCCGCGCGCCAACGCTCTCGTGCGTGATCTCCTGATTCTCCAGCCAGACCCGCCCGCCGCGCACCGGGCGCAGGCCGTAGAGGGTTTCGGCAAACTCGGTGCGCCCGGATCCCACCAGCCCGGCCAGACCGACGATCTCTCCCGCGTAGATCTCAAGGCTCAGATCGATAAACCCCTCCCCGGTGAGATCGTCCACCCGAAGCACCGGAAAGTCCTGCGGCTGGGTACGGCGATTGCCCGGCAGCGCCAGCCACAGTTTTTGCGCATCGCTTAAGCCTTTCTCACGGCTCACCGGCGTCATGGCGGAGATCAGGGCGTTATCGTCGAACTGCGCCGTTTCGCCGCTCAGCACCACCGCGCCGTCGCGCATCACCGAGACGTGGCTCGAAAGCATGCGGATCTCCGGCAGCTTGTGGGAGATAAAGACAATCCCGACGCCGAGTTCCTGCAGGGCACGGATCTGCCGGAACAGGCGCTCAGTTTCGCCGGGCGTGAGCGAGGCCGTGGGTTCATCAAGGATCAGGATCCTGGCGTTGCGCATTAATCCGCGCAGGATCTCCACCATCTGCTGATCCGCCACTTCAAGGGTGCTGGCGGTGGCATCGAGGTTAAGCTGGCACTGCAACTGCTGGAGCTTATCGCCCAGCCGCTTTTCCAGATCCCGTTCGCGCGGCAGGCGGAAAAGGATGTTCTCCCTCACCGTCAGGTTGGGGAACAGCAGCGGCTCCTGCGGCACCAGATAGATGCCTGACTTGTGCGCCTGCACCGGGGAGAGCCGCGCATATGACTGCTCCCCGACACAAAGTTCACCGCTGTCCGGGGTCTCAACCCCGGCGATGATCTTCATCAGGGTCGATTTTCCCGCACCGTTACCGCCCATCAGCGCATGTACCTGACCCGCAAGCAGTGTGAAATCAATGCCTTTTAGAACCGGCACACCGGAGAACTGCTTGCAGATATCGCGCGCTTTAAGAAGTGGGGTCATCATCGCTCCGTTATTGAACAAATGATTTTTAGATTTAATAATGTTCAAAAGCGTAGACGGTGAACTATATTTACAACCGTGCAGGGATCACAGTTTTATTGATTAAGATCCAGATTAAACAGAAAGCACCATAAAGATCTGTTTTGTCGCGTGGCTCACATTTTCCCTGCGCGCCAACGCGAACATATGATCTAAATTTTTATAAGAGTTCAACTATGAGCGATAAACGCACTGCGGAAGAAGGACGGTTTGCCGGGCTGGCACTGGCGGAAGAGGAGCTGGTGGCCCGCGTGGCCTGGTGCTACTACCACGACGGGCTGACCCAGAATGACATTGGCGAACGGCTTGGCCTGCCGCGGCTTAAAATCTCCCGCCTGCTGGAGAAGGGGCGTCAGTCCGGGGTGATCCGGGTGCAGATCAATTCCCGCTACGAGGGCTGTCTGGCGCTGGAAACCGAGCTACAACAGCGCTTTGGCCTGAAGCTGGTGCGCGTACTGCCTGCCCTGAATACCCCGCCGATGAATGTGCGGTTAGGCATTGGCGCTGCGCAGTCACTGATGGGCGTGCTGGAACCCGGCCAGCTGTTAGCGGTGGGATTTGGTGAAACCACCATGAGCAGCCTGCAGCACCTGAGCGGCTTTATCAGCTCACAGCAGATCCGCCTGGTCACCCTTTCCGGTGGCGTGGGGCCGTATATGACCGGAATCGGCCAGCTGGACGCCGCCTGCAGCGTCAGCATGATCCCCGCCCCGCTGCGCGTGTCATCCGCAGAAGTCGCCGGGATCTTAAAACGCGAAACCAGCGTGCGGGACGTGATCCTCGCCGCGACCGCAGCCGACGTGGCGGTGGTCGGCATTGGTTCGGTGAACCAGCGCCGTGACGCAACGATACTGCGCTCCGGCTATATCAGCGAGGGCGAACAGCTGATGTACGCCCGTAAAGGCGCGGTCGGCGACATTCTCGGTTATTTCCTCAATGCCGAAGGGGAATGCGTCGAGGAGCTGGAGATCCATAAAGAATTACTGGGCGTCACGCTGGATGAACTGGCGCAGCTGCCCACCATCGTTGGCGTAGCCGGCGGTGTTGAAAAAGCCGATGCGATTTATGCCGCACTGAAAGGTCGCCGTATCAATGGCCTGGTGACGGAAGAGACGACAGCCCGCGCGGTGCTGGCTCTGGCCGGATAAGAGTCGCCCTGCGCTAACAACGAGGCAAGCTCATGAGTTACCTTTTAGCGTTAGATGCAGGGACAGGCAGCGTTCGCGCCGTTATTTTCGATTTACAGGGCAACCAGATTGCCGTTGGTCAGGCCGAGTGGAAGCACCTGAGCGTGGAAAATGTGCCGGGCTCGATGGAGTTTGACCTCGACACCAACTGGCGGCTGACCTGCCGGTGTATTCATCAGGCGCTGGCGCAAGCGGGCCTGAGCGCGGGGGATATTCAGTCCGTCGCCTGCTGCTCCATGCGCGAAGGGATTGTGCTGTATGACCGCAACGGCGAGGCCATCTGGGCCTGCGCCAACGTTGACGCCCGCGCCAGCCGCGAGGTGGCGGAGCTCAAAGAGATCCACGACGATCGTTTTGAATCCGAAGTGTACGACGTCTCCGGCCAGACCCTGGCCCTGAGCGCGATGCCGCGCCTGCTGTGGCTGGCGCACCATCGTCCGGACATCTACCGCAAGGCCGCAACCATCACCATGATCAGCGACTGGCTGGCGGCGAAACTCTCCGGCGAGCTGGCCGTTGACCCCTCCAACGCGGGCACCACCGGCATGCTGGATCTCTTCTCCCGCGACTGGCGTCCGGCGCTGCTGGACATGGCCGGGCTGCGGGCCGATATCCTCTCGCCGGTGAAAGAGACCGGCACCGTGCTGGGGGCCATCACCCATGATGCCGCGCAGCAGAGCGGACTGCGCGAAGGGACCCCGGTGGTGATGGGCGGCGGTGACGTGCAGCTGGGCTGTCTGGGACTGGGCGTGGTACGCGCCGGGCAGACGGCGGTGCTGGGCGGCACCTTCTGGCAGCAGGTGGTCAACCTGCCGCAGGTACGCACCGATCCTGAAATGAACATCCGCGTGAACCCGCACGTCATCCCCGGCATGGCGCAGGCGGAGTCGATCAGCTTCTTTACCGGGCTGACCATGCGCTGGTTCCGCGACGCCTTTTGTGCCGAGGAAAAACTGATTGCCGAACGGATGGGGATGGACACCTATTCCCTGCTGGAAGAGATGGCCAGCCGCGTGCCGGCAGGTTCCCACGGGGTGATGCCGATCTTCTCCGACGCGATGCATTTTAAGCAGTGGTACCACGCTGCACCGTCGTTTATTAACCTCTCCATCGACCCGGAAAAGTGCAACAAAGCGACGCTGTTCCGCGCGCTGGAAGAGAACGCGGCGATTGTCTCGGCCTGTAACCTGGCGCAGATATCCCGCTTTTCCGGCGTGACGTTTGAGAGCCTCGTCTTCGCGGGCGGCGGGTCAAAAGGTGCCCTGTGGAGCCAGATTTTAAGCGACGTTACCGGCCTGCCGGTGCGCGTGCCGGAAGTGAAAGAAGCCACGGCGCTGGGCTGCGCGATCGCGGCCGGAACAGGCGCGGGACTGTTTGCGGATATGGCCTCGACGGGCGAGCGGCTGGTGAAATGGAGCCGCGAGTTCACGCCAAACCCGCAGCATCGCGAGCTCTACGACGGCATGATGCAGAAGTGGCAAGCGGTGTACGCCGACCAGCTTGGGCTGGTAGACAGCGGGCTGACGACGTCGATGTGGCAGGCGCCGGGGCTGGTGCGGGCATCCCCCTCACCCCGGCCCTCTCCCCAAAGGGGCGAGGGAGAAAACCAGATCGAGCCAATACATTAAGACCGCACCGGCCAGCCCCCTCTCCCCTTTGGGGAGAGGGTTAGGGTGAGGGGCGAAGTTCTTTGAGATCTATCACAATCATTCGATCCCGCTTTTACCTTTCTTCCGCCGCTGGCTAAATTAGTAACTCATCCGACCACATAACAATAATTTTACACTGGAAGAGACTATGAGCCGCTACCCGTCGTTATTCGCCCCCCTGGATCTGGGGTTCACCACCCTCAAAAACCGCGTGCTGATGGGCTCGATGCACACCGGGCTGGAGGAGCATCCGGACGGGGCCGAGCGTCTGGCGGCCTTCTATGCCGAGCGCGCGCGCCACGGGGTGGCGCTGATTGTCACCGGCGGCGTGGCTCCTGCCCCTTCCGGCGTCGGCATGGAGGGCGGCGCGGTGTTAAACGATGCGTCACAGCTGCCGCACCACCGCATGGTGACCGACGCGGTACACCGTGAGGGCGGCAAAATCGCCCTGCAAATCCTCCACACCGGGCGCTACAGCTACCAGCCGAATCTGGTGGCCCCCTCCGCCATTCAGGCGCCGATTAACCGTTTCACGCCCCATGCCCTCAGCCACGACGAGATCCTGGCGCTGATTGACGACTTCGCACGCTGCGCCGCGCTGGCCCGTGAAGCGGGTTATGACGGCGTCGAGGTCATGGGCTCCGAAGGCTATCTGATTAACGAGTTCCTCGCCGCGCGCACCAACCAGCGTGACGACGAATGGGGCGGCGACTATGCCCGCCGCATGCGCTTTGCCGTGGAGGTGGTACGCGCGGTGCGCGAACGTGCGGGGGCTGATTTTATTATTATTTTCCGCCTGTCGATGCTCGACCTGGTGGAGGGCGGCGGCACCTTCGACGAAACCGTGCAGCTGGCGCAGGCGATTGAAGCCGCCGGCGCCAACCTTATTAACACCGGTATTGGCTGGCACGAGGCGCGTATCCCGACCATCGCCACCCCGGTACCGCGTGCAGCGTTCAGTTGGGTGACGCGCAAGCTGAAAGGGAAAGTCTCTGTTCCGCTGGTTACCACCAACCGTATTAACGACCCGCAGGTGGCGGACGATGTGATATCACGCGGGGATGCCGATATGGTCTCCATGGCGCGGCCGTTCCTGGCCGATGCCGAACTGCTGTCCAAAGCGCAAAGCGGCCGTGCGGATGAGATCAACACCTGCATCGGCTGTAACCAGGCCTGTCTGGATCAGATCTTCGTCGGCAAGGTCACCTCCTGTCTCGTCAACCCGCGCGCCTGCCATGAAACCAAAATGCCGGTCATTCCGGCGGTCAACAAAAAACGCCTGGCGGTTGTGGGTGCAGGCCCTGCGGGCCTGGCATTTGCGGTCAATGCCGCCTCGCGCGGGCACAGCGTGACACTGTTTGATGCCGCCGGTGAAATTGGCGGGCAGTTTAATATCGCCAAACAGATCCCCGGCAAAGAGGAGTTCTATGAAACCCTGCGCTACTACCGTCGGATGATCGACCTGACGGGCGTGGATCTGCGCCTCAATCAGTGGGTAAAAGCGGCCGATCTGCTGGCGTTCGACGAGGTGATCCTGGCGAGCGGGATCGCCCCACGCACGCCTGCGATCGAGGGTATCGATCATCCGAAGGTCCTGAGCTATCTCGACGTGCTGCGTGACAAAGCACCGGTTGGGGAGAAAGTGGCAATTATCGGCTGCGGTGGGATCGGCTTTGATACCGCCATGTACTTAAGCCAGCCGGGCGAGGCCACCAGCCAGAACATTGCCGAATTTTGCGTGGAATGGGGGATCGACACCAGCCTGAACCAGTCCGGCGGCCTGCGTCCGGAAGGACCCCAGCTGCCAAAAAGCCCACGGCAGATAGTGATGCTCCAGCGTAAAGCCAGTAAGCCAGGCGAAGGGCTGGGCAAAACCACCGGCTGGATCCACCGTGCCACCCTGCTCTCGCGTGGAGTGAAGATGATCCCGGCGGTGAGCTACCAGAAGATCGACGATGAGGGCCTGCACGTCACGATCGGCGGTGAGTCGCAACTGCTGCGCGTGGATCATGTCATTTTATGTGCCGGGCAGGAGCCGAAGCGGGATCTCGCAGATCCGCTGCGCGAGGCGGGGAAAACAGTGCATTTGATTGGCGGGTGCGACGTGGCGATGGAGCTGGATGCGCGGCGGGCAATTGCGCAGGGGACAAAATTAGCTCTGGCGATCTAGGACATTGCCGGGTTTGCTCCCTCTCCCTGTGGGAGAGGGTTGGGGTGAGGGCATCAGGCCGCACCGCTCTCAATCTTAACGACGACGCCCCAGCTTCACCGCTTTCAGCACCACAAACTTGTTGTTGGTCGCAATGGTGACGCAGTTACCGAAAATCTTCTTCAGCTTGTGGAAGTAGTCCAGGTGGCGGTTGGCCACGATGTAGAGCTCGCCGTTGATCTTCAGACAGCGGCGCGCGTGGTGGAACATCTCCCAGGCGACGTTATCCGTCAGGGCATGCTTCTGGTGGAACGGCGGGTTACAGAACACCGCGTTGAAGCGGAACGGTTCTACGCCGGACAGCGCGTTGTTGATCATAAACTCGCAGCGGTCCAGCGCCTCTGGCAGGTTGGTTTCCACGTTCAGACGGCTGGAGGCCACCGCCATTGGCGATTCGTCGCTGAACACCACGCTGGCCTCCGGGTTCTTCGCCAGCAGCGTCAGGCCAATCACGCCGTTACCACAGCCCAGATCGACAATCTCCCCTTCCAGATTTTCCGGCAGATGCTCAATAAAGAAACGCGCCCCGATATCCAGACCGGTGCGGGAAAAGACGTTCGCATGGTTATGGATGGTCCAGCCGGTCCCTTCCATCTTCCAGCTCAGCGTGTCCGGCGCGTCGGCCAGATCGGGCGCGCTGAACGTACAGTTGATCAGCCGCGCTTTTTTCCATGCCAGCGTGGTGGTGGTTGGGCCAAGGACTTTCTCAAACAACTCCAGTGTCGAAGTGTGAATATCGCGCGCTTTGGCGCCCGCAATGATGCGGGTTTCTGGCGTCACGACCTTACGCAACGCACGCAGCTGTTGCTCCAGCAGCGCCATGGTTTTTGGCACTTTAATGAGTACCACGCCAGGCGCCTGCGGGTAGTCCGCGGTGCTGTCGAGGAACTTCACGCTGGACTCTTCGATGTCGTTATGGCGCAGGTTTTCACGCGTCGCCAGCTCGCTTAAGTAAGAATCGCCGATGCTGTACGGCGCGTGTTCCGCCAGCGCGCAGCCCAGCGCGCCAAAGGCATCATTCAGGATCAAAACCGGGCCGCGGATTTCAGTCTCATCCAACTGCTGCAGCAGATATTCATCCGCCGCTTCCCACGCCTGAAGCGGGTTAACGTCGTCCGTCTCCGGGAAACGTTTAAGGTTGAGTGAACGGAAACCGTTGTCTAAGTGGCTCATCGGCCCTCCTGAATGGTAAAATTTCGGCGTTATCCCTGAAAAGGGTGCGTGAGTATACCCGTTTTCAACTTATTTTGGGGTTTTGATGAACCAGCTGACTTATCTCCAGGGCTACCCGGAGCATCTGCTTTCCCAGGTCCGCACGTTAATTGCCGAGCAGAAACTGGGCGCAGTGCTGGAAAAACGCTACCCCGGCACGCACGATGTCGCGACCGATAAAGCCCTCTGGCAGTATACGCAGGATCTGAAAAACCGGTATCTGAAGAGCGCGCCGCCGATCAATAAGGTGATGTACGACAACAAGATCCACGTGCTGAAAAACGCGCTCGGCCTGCACACCGCCATCTCCCGCGTGCAGGGCGGCAAGCTGAAAGCGAAAGCCGAGATCCGCGTCGCGACGGTTTTCCGCAACGCGCCGGAAGCCTTCCTGCGAATGATAGTGGTGCACGAACTGGCGCACCTGAAAGAGAAAGAGCACGACAAAGCGTTTTACTCCCTGTGCTGCCACATGGAGCCGCAGTACCACCAGCTGGAGTTTGATACCCGCCTGTGGCTTACGCATTTATCGTTAAAAGGTAATGCGCAGTAGCGCACGCGAATTGTCATGATGACGTGCTACAGTGGCTAAAGGTTCCCCGCTACGGAGTACGTAAACGTTTATGATACGTTTCGCAGTCATTGGTACGAACTGGATCACGCGCCAGTTCGTCGACGCCGCCCATGAAACCGGCAAACTTAAACTTACCGCAGTCTATTCCCGCAGCCTTGAGCAGGCGCAGAGTTTTGCCAACGACTACCTCGTCGAGCATCTCTTCACCTCACTTGAGGACATGGCGCAAAGCGACGCCATTGACGCGGTTTATATCGCCAGCCCGAACTCTCTGCACTTCCCGCAAACGAAGCTGTTCCTCAGCCATAAAAAGCATGTGATTTGCGAGAAGCCGCTGGCGTCGAACATCGATGAAGTGGAAGCCGCCATTGCGCTGGCCCGCGAAAACCAGGTGGTGCTGTTCGAAGCGTTCAAAACCGCCAGCCTGCCAAACTTCCTGCTGCTGCAGCAGTCGCTGCCGAAAATTGGCAAGATGCGTAAAGCCTTTATCAACTACTGCCAGTATTCGTCGCGCTACCAGCGCTACCTGGACGGCGAGAACCCGAACACCTTTAACCCGGCCTTCTCGAACGGCTCGATTATGGATATCGGTTTTTACTGCCTGGCCTCCGCCGTGGCGCTGTGGGGCGAGCCGCACAGCGTAAGCGCTCAGGCCAGCCTGCTGGAGAGCGGCGTGGATGCGCACGGGTTAGTGGTGCTGGATTACGGTGATTTCAGCGTCACGCTGCAGCACTCCAAAGTCAGCGATTCCGTGCTGCCGAGCGAAATTCAGGGCGAAGCCGGGTCGCTGGTGATCGAGAAGATCTCAGAGTGCCAGAAGGTCAGCTTTGTGCCGCGCGGCGGTAAAGCGCAGGAGCTGACGCAGCCTCAGCATATAAACACTATGCTCTATGAGGCAGAGGTCTTCGCCCGCCTGGTGGAAGACAACGAAGTGAATCACCCGGGGCTCGCGGTGAGCCGCAGCACGTCGAAACTGCAAACGGAGATCCGCCGTCAGACCGGCGTGGTGTTCCCGGCAGACGGCGTGAGCGCGAACGCTATCGCGTAAAGCTGTGTAATGAAACGGCGCAGACCATTGACGAAACCAATGGTCTGACATATTTTGTTACCTGCAAAGGGGAGTAACTTCTTCGCCGGTGGATCGTCATTACGATGCGTGCAAAACCGCATCCGGTCGCCGGGCAACCTTCGTGGTTGTAAGTGAGACCTTGCCGGAAGGCGAGGTCTATGCATAAAAAGCTAACGGCTATCGTCTTCTGACCATAGCCGTTTTTGTTTTTTATGTGTAAGGAAAATAGTATGCATTCTGTCGGCACTCCAATGTTGTGGGGCGGATTCGCGGTTATCGTGCTCATCATGCTGGCGATCGACCTCTTTTTGCAGGGGCGTCGCGGCGAGCACGGTATGACCATGAAACAGGCCGCCGTCTGGTCGCTGGTGTGGGTTACCCTCTCTCTGCTCTTCTGCGCCGCCTTCTGGTGGTATCTGGCCTCCACCGAGGGCCGGGCGGTGGCCGATCCTCAGGCGCTCGCCTTCCTCACCGGTTATCTGATTGAAAAAGCGCTGGCAGTCGATAACGTCTTCGTCTGGCTGATGCTGTTCAGCTACTTTGCCGTACCTGCTGCCCTGCAGCGCCGCGTGCTGGTGTACGGCGTGCTGGGCGCGATCGTTCTGCGTACCATTATGATCTTCGCCGGTAGCTGGCTGATTACCCAGTTCGAATGGCTGCTGTACGTCTTCGGCGCGTTCCTGCTGTTTACCGGGGTCAAAATGGCGCTGGCGAAAGAGGACGGCTCGGCGATTGGCGATCGTCCGCTGGTGAAGTGGATCCGTGGACATCTGCGCATGACCGACAGGATCGAGAACGAGCATTTCTTTGTGCGTAAGAACGGTCTGCTGTTTGCCACCCCGCTGCTGCTGGTGCTGATTCTGGTTGAGCTGAGCGATGTGATTTTCGCCGTGGACAGTATCCCGGCTATTTTCGCGGTGACCACCGACCCGTTCATCGTGCTGACCTCAAACCTGTTTGCGATCCTCGGTCTGCGCGCCATGTACTTCCTGCTGGCAGGTGCGGCGGAGCGCTTCTCAATGCTGAAGTACGGCCTGTCGGTGATCCTGGTGTTTATCGGTATCAAGATGCTGATCGTCGATTTCTACCATATCCCGATCGCCATCTCGCTCGGCGTGGTGTTTGGCATTTTGATCGTGACGCTGATTATCAATACCTGGGTTAACCGCCAGCACGATAAAAAGCAGCAGGCTTAGTACGTTTTGCCCGGTGGCGCTGCGCTTACCGGGCCTACAACGTCACCCCGTAGGCCGGGCAAGTGCAGCGCCACCCGGCATTTTCGTTAATCAATAGTTAAAAAACATGACGCAACACGTAAAATCCAGCATTTTACGCTTCCCTCCTTTCGCGCATTCCCTATACTCGACCAGGCAAACATTTTCTTACATCCGGACATAAATGTGACTTAGAGCACATCCAGGATGGAACGCAATTTCACTCAGGAATAACGTATGAGCACACAATCTAGCGGTCTGTTCGCGCGCCTGGCGCAGGGCAGCCTCGTAAAACAAATTCTGGTCGGGCTGGTGCTGGGTATTCTGCTGGCGATGGTCTCAAAACCTGCCGCGGAAGCTACGGGGCTGCTCGGGACACTGTTCGTTGGCGCCCTGAAAGCCGTCGCGCCGGTGCTGGTTCTGATGCTGGTGATGGCATCTATCGCCAACCATCAACACGGACAAAAAACCAACATTCGCCCTATTCTGTTCCTGTATGTTCTGGGAACCTTCTCCGCGGCATTAACAGCCGTTGTATTTAGCTTCCTGTTCCCGTCCACGCTGCATCTGACCAGCGCCGCCGGTGAGATCACGCCGCCATCCGGGATTGTGGAAGTGCTTCGCGGTCTGCTGATGAGCATGGTTTCTAACCCTGTCACGGCGCTGATGAGCGGCAACTACATAGGTATTCTGGTCTGGGCGATTGGTCTGGGCTTCGCGCTGCGTCACGGTAATGAGACCACCAAAAATCTGGTTAACGATCTGTCGAACGCCGTGACCTTTATGGTGAAACTGGTGATTCGCTTTGCGCCAGTCGGGATTTTCGGTCTGGTCTCCTCCACGCTGGCGACCACCGGTTTTGACGCGCTGTGGGGCTATGCCCAGCTGCTGGTTGTGCTGATCGGCTGTATGCTGCTGGTAGCACTGGTGATCAACCCGCTGCTGGTGTTCTGGCAGATCCGCCGCAACCCGTATCCGCTGGTGCTGACCTGCCTGCGTGAGAGCGGTGTCTATGCCTTCTTCACCCGCAGCTCTGCGGCAAATATTCCGGTGAACATGGCGCTGGCGGAGAAGCTGAACCTGGATCGCGATACCTATTCCGTGTCGATCCCGCTGGGCGCAACCGTGAATATGGCGGGTGCGGCGATTACGATCACTGTACTGACTCTGGCGGCGGTGCATACGCTGGGTATTCCGGTGGATCTGCCAACCGCATTGCTGCTTAGCGTCGTGGCATCGCTGTGCGCCTGTGGCGCATCCGGCGTGGCGGGCGGTTCGCTGCTGCTGATCCCGCTGGCGTGCAATATGTTCGGTATCCCGAACGAGATCGCCATGCAGGTCGTAGCCGTCGGCTTTATCATCGGCGTGCTGCAGGACTCCTGCGAAACCGCGCTCAACTCCTCTACCGACGTGCTGTTTACCGCGGCGGCCTGTCAGGCGGAAGACGCGCGTTTAGCGAAGAACGCCCTGCGAGGTTAACAGCAAAACGGCAACCCTGAGGTTGCCGTTTTTAGTGTTTGTACCCTCTCCCCGTGGGAGAGGGTCAGGGTGAGGGCATCAGGCCGCACCGATTACAGCGTCACACCACTCTTAAAGATCGCCAGCTCGCGGAAATCGTTCTTCTCGTTACAGGTCTGCTTGCCGTTAGCAAATTCCACAATGCTGTCCACAAACTCCGCCAGTAGCTCAGGCATCGCTTTACCGTGAATCAGCTGTCCGGCATCAAAGTCGATCCAGTGTTTTTTCTTCGCCGCCAGCTCGCTGTTGGTGGCGATTTTCACCGTCGGTACAAAACCGCCGTACGGCGTGCCGCGGCCAGTGCTGAACAGCACCATATGGCAGCCTGCGCCGGCCAGGGCGCTGGTGGCGACCGCATCGTTTCCGGGGGCGCTCAGCAGGTTGAGACCATGCGTTTTCAGGCGCTCGCCGTAGCGCAGCACATCGACGACCTGGCTCGCGCCCGCTTTCTGGGTGCAGCCGAGGGATTTCTCTTCAAGCGTGGTGATCCCGCCCGCTTTATTACCCGGCGACGGGTTCTCATAAATCGGCTGGTTATGGGCGATGAAGTACTGTTTGAAGTCGTTCACCATGGTGACGGTCTTTTCAAACGTCGCTTCGTCACGGCAGTGGCTCATCAGAATACGCTCCGCACCGAACATCTCCGGCACTTCGGTCAGTACCGTCGTGCCGCCGTTGGCGATCACGTAGTCCGAGAAACGGCCCAGCATCGGGTTGGCGGTGATACCGGACAGGCCATCGGACCCGCCGCATTCCAGACCAAATTTCAGCTCGCTCAGTTTGCCCGGCTCGCGCTTGTCATGACGCATCACCGCATAAAGCTGATGAAGCTGCTCAATGCCCGCTTCCACCTCGTCATCCTGATGCTGACACACCATAAAATGCACGCGCTCAGGGTCAAACTCACCCAGCGTCTCGCGGAAGGCGTCCACCTGGTTGTTCTCGCAGCCGAGACCGATCACCAGCACCGCACCCGCATTCGGATGACGCACCATATTTTGCAGCATGGTACGGGTATTGATATGGTCGTCACCCAACTGGGAGCAGCCGTAGGTATGGCTGAAGAGATGCACCCCGTCAGTGCCTTCGGCATTATTGGTCTCTTTCAGAAAGCGCGTCTGGATCTGACGCGCAATCCCATTGACGCAGCCGACGGTCGGGAGGATCCACAGCTCGTTGCGGATCCCCACGTCGCCATTGGCGCGACGGTAGACCTGCACCTCGCGATCCGCCGCCTGAACGCTTTCTGCGGGTATATCAGGTTGATAGCTGTACTCGTCCAGATCGCTAAGATTGGTGCGGGTATTGTGGGAATGAAGATGTTCACCTGGCTCAATATCCGCTAACGCATGTCCAATCGGCAGACCGTACTTCACGACGTTGTCCCCTTTGGCGAGAGGCTTCACGGCAAACTTATGTCCGCGAGCAATCGCCTGACGCAGGGTGACGCTCTGGTTATCAACGGTCACCACGTCGCCTTCAGCGAGATCCGTCAGCGCGACGGCCACGTTATCCAGCGAATGGATTTTGATGTATTGCATATCAACCTCAAACGGCCTTAGTTCAGTTCAATGGCGAAGTAATCGCGCGCATTGTTAAAGCAGATGTTTTTCACCATTTCGCCCAGCAGCTGGATATCCGCCGGCGCTTCGCCTGCGTGTACCCAGCGGCCAATCATCTGGCACAGGATGCGGCGGAAGTATTCATGGCGGGTATAGGACAGGAAGCTGCGGCTGTCGGTCAGCATGCCGACAAAGCGGCTTAACAGGCCAAGCTGCGCCAGCTGCGTCATCTGACGTTCCATACCGTCTTTCTGGTCGTTGAACCACCACCCGGAACCGAACTGCATCTTGCCCGGCATCCCTTCCCCCTGGAAGTTGCCGACCATGGTGCCCAGCACTTCGTTATCGCGCGGGTTCAGGCAATAGAGAATGGTTTTTGGCAGCAGATTTTGTTCGTTCTGCTTGCTCAGCAGCTTAGACAGCGCTTCAGCCAGCGGACGGTCGTTGATGGAGTCGAAGCCCACATCCGCGCCCAGCAGCGTAAACTGGCGCTGGTTGTTATTGCGCAGCGCGCCGATATGGTACTGCTGTACCCAGCCACGACGGGCATATTCTGCGCCGAGGAACACCAGCACCGCCGTTTTGAACTGCGCCACTTCATGCTCACTCAGGGACTCACCGGAAAGACGACGCGCCAGAATGCTGTCCAGCTCGGCTTCGTTTGATTCCGCGAACAGCACCACATCCAGCGCATGGTCAGACACTTTACAGCCGTGCGCCGCGAAGTGATCCAGCCGTTTGGTCAGCGCGGTTTGCAGGTCTGCGAAACGACGGATGTCGGTATCAGAAACCTCGGCCAGCTTCGCCATGTAATCCTTAAATGTGGCCTGTTCGATATTAAAAGCTTTATCCGGGCGCCAGCTTGGCAGCACTTTGATGTCAAACGCGCTGTCTTTGGCGATGGCCGCATGGTGCTCGAGAGCGTCAATCGGATCGTCGGTGGTGCCCACCATTTTTACGTTCATCTGCTTCATGATGCCGCGCGCGGAGAAGTTATCCTGTGCCAGCAGCGCATTACACCGATCCCAGATCTCATCCGCGGTCGCTGGAGAAAGCAGTGTTCCGGTGATACCAAACGGACGGCGAAGCTCAAGATGCGTCCAGTGGAATAACGGGTTGCCGATGGTGTGCGGAACGGTCGCCGCCCAGGCATCAAACTTCTCGCGGTCAGTGGCGTCGCCGGTACACAGGCGTTCAGCCACGCCGTTGGTGCGCATAGCGCGCCATTTGTAGTGGTCACCCTTCAGCCAGATGTCATACAGGTTTTTGAAACGGTAATTTTCGGCAACCTGCTGCGGCGGTAAATGGCAGTGGTAGTCGAAAATCGGCTGGTCTTTGGCGTAGTCGTGGTACAGGCGGCGGGCAAATTCGGTATCTAACAGAAAATCTTCAGTCATAAACGGCGTCATTATCGTCTTCCTCATTACGGGAGCGTCAGAAAGCGTATGTTCATATGCTGCAAAGTTATCACACCAATTTCCACCCACCGAACCTTTTTTCGTGAGTGAGATCAATAAACGCCAACAAATTCATTCCCCTCACTGGAACAAACCCTGCTGCAGGCCGCGCCATTACTGGCTTTGCCCGCAGCGACGAATGTCCCCACAAATAATCATACATTTGTGATGTCACTCACCTTTTAAAGTTGTATGACAAGTTATCTTTTCGCCGTCGCAAACACTTAGCCGACGGAATGCATTACCGGTGTGAGAGACATCGGGTTTAACGGTACGGATACCGACTTATGCACGCTTACTTATGGCAAGGTTCGGGCCGTTCCGGGAGCTGTTCCCGGCTACGCCCCTCCCGTTACACAACGGCTCCCGGCAACGGTTGAGCGGTTGCCGTGCTCTGGCGCGGAAATAACATAACGATGAGGTTTTAGATGCGTAAAATTAAAGGGTTACGTTGGTATATGATCGCGCTGGTGACGTTAGGCACCGTGCTGGGCTACCTGACGCGTAACACCGTGGCAGCAGCAGCGCCAACGTTGATGGAAGAGCTGCATATCTCCACGCAGCAATACTCCTACATCATTGCCGCCTATTCCGCGGCGTATACCATCATGCAGCCGGTGGCAGGCTATGTGCTGGATATTCTCGGGACCAAAATCGGTTATGCCTTCTTCGCCATCGCCTGGGCGGTGTTCTGCGGGGCAACGGCGCTGGCAGGCAGCTGGGGCGGTCTGGCGCTGGCACGCGGCGCGGTGGGTGCCGCGGAAGCCGCGATGATCCCTGCCGGGCTGAAAGCCAGCTCGGAGTGGTTCCCGGCAAAAGAGCGTTCGATTGCGGTCGGTTATTTCAACGTGGGCTCCTCCATCGGGGCGATGATTGCGCCGCCGCTGGTAGTGTGGGCTATCGTAATGCACAGCTGGCAGATGGCGTTTATCATCTCTGGCGTGCTGAGCTTTGCCTGGGCAATAGCGTGGCTGCTGTTCTATAAGCACCCGCGTGACCAGAAAAAACTGTCTGAAGAAGAGCGTGACTACATCATTGGTGGTCAGGAAGCGCAGCATCAGACCAACAACGGCAAGAAAATGACCGTCTGGCAGATCCTGGGCACCCGTCAGTTCTGGGGTATCGCCCTGCCGCGTTTCCTCGCGGAACCAGCCTGGGGTACCTTTAACGCCTGGATCCCGTTGTTCATGTTTAAAGTCTACGGCTTTAACCTGAAAGAGATTGCCATGTTCGCCTGGATGCCAATGCTGTTCGCAGACCTGGGCTGTATCGTTGGCGGTTATCTGCCACCGCTGTTCCAGCGCTGGTTTGGCGTGAACCTGATTGTCTCCCGTAAAATGGTTGTGACTATGGGCGCGCTGCTGATGATTGGCCCGGGGATGATCGGCTTGTTCACCAGCCCGTATGTGGCTATCGCCCTGCTGTGCATCGGCGGTTTTGCGCACCAGTCCCTGTCCGGCGCGCTGATCACCCTCTCCTCTGACGTCTTTGGTCGTAACGAAGTGGCCACCGCCAACGGTCTGACCGGGATGGCCGCCTGGACCGCAAGTACGATGTTTGCGCTGGTGGTTGGCGCGCTGGCGGATACCATCGGCTTCAGCCCGCTGTTTGCGGTACTGGCGGTCTTCGACCTGATGGGCGCGGTGGTGATCTGGACGGTGCTGAAAAGTAAATCGGCAGAAGAGCTGGCGAAAGAGTCTCTCGGAAAACCGGCCACACAAAGTTAGCATTGCGGTGCCGGGTGACCCGGCAAAACGTCTTAAAGGCCGCCTCCGGGCGGCTTTTTTAATGGCAAAATCTGGAGAGTGGCACGCAAAAGTGGTATAACAAATCATCTGCCGTACCCTGCCTGGAGCGCATATGGAAATCACCGAACCACGTCGTTTATATCAACAACTTGCTGCCGAGCTGAAAAATCGCATCGAGCAAGGGGTCTATCTTGTCGGTGACAAACTTCCCGCCGAGCGTTTTATCGCGGATGAAAAAAGCGTCAGCCGCACGGTGGTGCGCGAAGCGATTATCATGCTGGAAGTGGAAGGCTACGTTGAGGTACGCAAAGGCTCCGGCATTCACGTGATTTCCAATCTGCCGAAACACTCCCCCGTCGCGGACGAAAGTCTGGAATTCGCCAGCTATGGCCCGTTTGAGCTGCTCCAGGCTCGCCAGCTGATCGAAAGCAATATTGCCGAATTTGCGGCGACGCAGGTGACCAAGCAGGACATCATGAAATTGATGGAAATCCAGGAGAATGCCCGCAAGGAAAAATGTTTCCGCGATTCAGAGTGGGATCTGCAGTTCCACGTTCAGGTGGCTCTGGCCACGCAAAATACGGCGCTGGCGGCAATCGTTGAGAAAATGTGGACTCAGCGCGTTCACAACCCGTACTGGAAAAAACTGCACGACCATATCGATTCCCGTACCGTCGACAACTGGTGTGACGATCACGATCAAATCCTTAAAGCGCTGATTCGTAAAGACCCGCATGCCGCTAAGCTGGCGATGTGGCAGCACCTGGAAAACACCAAGCAGATGCTGTTCAATGAAACCAGCGACGACTTCGAATTTAACGCTGACCGCTATCTTTTTGCCGATAATCCTGTTGTTCATCTTGATACGGCCTCCAGTGGCGCAAAATAGATGACCTTTCTGCTGGCAGGCGCTTCGCTGCGCCTTCCGGCTTAAGTGGGTAAGCAAAACATATATAGTGTCAGCCTTTGTAAATCCCCTCGCTCACTTCCTGGCCTTACGCCAAAATCAACTCGCCCCTGCAAATTCTGTGACGCAGAACGTTGGGCTTTGTTACAATTGGATTCACTTCGTTATTTTGTAAGTTAGTGCTTGCCAACCAGCCAATTAACAGGGAACAGTGTTGGCCACACCGCAATGTGTCCGCGAGCGACCATAATGAAATCACAACAATGTTGCCGTGCTGTTTGTCCCGGATAACAGGCGTGACGTTAACCGATTTCCAGGAACACTGAATGGAACTTTTGACCCAACTACTGCATGCCCTCTGGGCGCAGGATTTTGAAACGCTGGCCAACCCTTCCATGATTGGCATGCTCTATTTTGTCTTGTTTATGATCCTGTTCCTCGAGAACGGTTTGCTGCCTGCTGCGTTCCTGCCCGGTGACAGTTTACTGGTGCTTGTCGGCGTGCTGTGTGCCAAAGGGGCGATGGCATTTCCGCAAACCATTCTGTTACTGACCGTCGCCGCGAGTCTCGGCTGCTGGGTGAGCTACATCCAGGGCAGATGGCTGGGCAATACCCGGATCGTTCAGAACTGGCTCTCGCATCTGCCTGCGCACTATCATCAGCGGGCGCACCACCTGTTCCATAAACACGGGCTTTCTGCGCTGCTGATAGGCCGTTTTATCGCCTTTGTCCGCACCCTGTTGCCGACCATTGCTGGCCTCTCCGGGCTGAGCAGCACACGCTTCCAGTTCTTTAACTGGATGAGCGGCCTGCTGTGGGTGCTTATTCTGACCACACTGGGCTATGCGCTGGGTAAAACCCCGGTCTTCATGAAATATGAGGACCAGCTGATGTCTTGCCTGATGCTGCTGCCCGTTGTTCTGCTGGTCTTCGGCCTGATTGGCTCGCTGGTCGTCCTGTGGAAAAAGAAATACGGAGCCAGAGGCTAACGATGGTTATCTCGCCGCTCGCCCTGCGCCGCTTTGCCTGTACCGCGATTGCCCTGGTGGTCATCAGCGCCCTGCTGCTGGCCTGGAGTGCGCTTTCGCATCAGGAATCGACGCTGGCCATTCGCCCGATAAACCAGGGGGCGAGCGTACCTGACGGCTTTTCTGTCTGGCATCATCTTGATGCGAACGGGATCCGCTTTAAGAGCATCACCCCGCAGGACGACGTTTTACTGATTAAGTTTGATTCCCGTGCGCAAAGTGCCGCCGCGAAAGTGGTTCTCGACCGTACGCTGCCGCACGGGTATATCATCGCTCAGCAGGAAGATGACAGCCAGCCTGCTGCCTGGCTGTCCTTGATTCGCGATACGTCGCATCGGTTCGGATAATTACCAGGATTCCGAATCTTTTCACCCACTTTGGTGAATCCCCCGTTTACTTACTATGCTTAAGTACGCGGAGCACCCCTCGAATGTACTCCGCATTAGTCTGGAACGCGGCTTACGCCGTAACACAATGGAAGGTTTCGATAATGAAATTCCGCATGACCCTGGCTCTGGCCCTTTTTTCTTTGAGCACAGCATCCTTTGCAAACTCTCTCTGTCAGGAGAAAGAACAGGATATTCAGCGTGAGATCGGCTATGCCGAAAAGCATAACAATCAGCACCGTGTTGATGGTCTTAAAAAAGCGCTGAGCGAAGTGAAAGCGAACTGTACAGACAGCAAGCTTCGTGCCGATCACCAGAAAAAAATCGCTGAACAGAAGGACGAGATAGCCGAACGCCGTCGCGACCTGCAGGAAGCGAAAGAGAAAGGCGATGCGGAAAAAATTGCTAAGCGCGAGAAGAAGCTGAAAGAAGCGCAGGACGACCTGAAAGCGCTGGAAGCTCGCGATTATTGAGTTAACGGAAATCTCAACAGGAGAGAATCATGTCAAAAGATACGACGTCTGAACATCTGCGCGCTGAACTGAAATCCCTGGCCGATACCCTGGAAGAGGTGCTGAACTCCTCTGCTGACAAGTCAAAGGAAGAGGTCAGCAAACTGCGTAGCAAAGCGGAGCAGGCACTCAAAGAGAGCCGCTATCGCCTGGGTGAAACCGGTGATGCACTGGCAAAACAGACCCGCGAAGCGGCTGCCCGTGCTGACGAATACGTGCGTGATAATCCATGGACGGGTGTCGGGATTGGTGCCGCAGTCGGTGTGGTACTGGGTGTCCTTCTGACGCGTCGTTGATATGGAAGATCCTCGTCACGCACAAGGGCCTGCTAATAACGTCCTCGGCATCGGCCAGCGTATTTTAACAACGCTGGTTGGCATTGCCGAAACGCGCGTCCGGCTGGCAGTGGTAGAGCTGGAAGAGGAGAAAGCGAACCTCTTCCAGATGCTGCTGATGCTGGGCCTGACCATGCTCTTCGCCGCGTTTGGTCTGATGAGCCTGATGGTGTTAATCATCTGGGCCATTGACCCGCAGTATCGTCTTAACGCGATGATTGCCACCACCGTCGTGCTGCTGGTTGCGGCGCTGATTGGCGGGATCTGGACGCTGCGTAAAGCACGCCAGTCCACTTTCCTGCGCCATACGCGTCAGGAGCTGGCTAACGATCGCGCCCTGCTGGAGGATGACAAGCCGTGAGCGGTAAAGCCGAACGTCAGAAGCGCAAAGCGTATCTGTTAAGCCAGATCCAGCAGCAACGGCTGGATCTGTCTGCCAGCCGTCGCGACTGGATTGATGCGACGCGACGCTTTGATCGTGGCTGGAACACCTTCCTGAGCCTGCGTTCCTGGGCTCTGGTCGGCAGTAGCGTGATGGCTATCTGGACGGTTCGTCATCCGAATATGCTGATCCGCTGGGCCCGGCGTGGCTTTGGCGCCTGGAGCGCCTGGCGTCTGGTGAAAGCCACAATTCGTCAGCAGCAGCTGCGGTGATAAAAGCAAAACGGTAACCCTGGTTACCGTTTTTTGTTTTGCGCCCTCTCCCTGTGGGCTGAGGGATCCCCACAAAATAATGTCTGCACAGACGACCCCCTCTCCCTTGAGGGAGAGGGCTGGGGTGAGGGGGAACATACGGCTCTGGTGGACGTTCCGTTCACTTTATGTTCATTGCTACTCTGTAACAACATGACCTGTGAACGTGCCAGGGCGGCTCAATCGCCGCCGCCCTGGCGACCCGGGCTCCCGGCGGTAAATCGCCGCTTCGCGGTACCCTCAGCTTATTCCTCCAGGCTATCGGGTCGGGCATGAGCCTGCATCCCTGCAGGCCACGCCCTCTCGGCGCATCCCTGCGCCTCGCCCCGGCCTTACGGAAACGCCTCGGCGATTTACAGCCGGACCAGGGCATCGCTGTAATTCATTCATTTTCCTGAAACAACCTTCGTCGCTTTCGGTAAAAAATTACTGGGGATTCCTCACCCCTGTGGGAGAGGGTTGGGGTGAGGGGACCAGCGCGCACGCACCCTTACTCAATATCTTTGAAGAAGATTGACAGTTTTCCTTGCTAACAATCGCCAACCGTCACGTTTATGATGCTCTCCATCGACAGCAATACCGCGGTATCTACCCGGAATTGCAGACAAATAACGTTCAGCCGCTGATGTGGTTTCCTGGAGAGTAAAATGAAAAAATTAGAAGATGTTGGTGTACTGGTAGCACGTATTCTGATGCCAATTCTGTTCATCGTGGCAGGTTGGGGCAAAATCACCGGTTATGCGGGTACCCAGCAGTATATGGAAGCCATGGGCGTTCCGGGGTTCCTGTTGCCACTGACTATTCTTCTTGAGTTCGGCGGCGGCCTGGCGGTACTGTTCGGCTTCCTGACCCGTACCACCGCGCTGTTTACCGCGGGCTTCACCGTGCTGACCGCGTTTATCTTCCACAGTAACTTTGCGGAAGGCGTGAACTCTCTGATGTTCATGAAAAACCTGACCATCGCGGGTGGCTTCCTGCTGCTGGCCGTCACTGGCCCGGGTGCATACAGCATCGACCGCGTTCTGAATAAGAAATGGTAAGCACGCTATACTGAATGAACACAAAGCGAGGAGATCTCTCCTCGCTTTTGCTATCTGACGGAGGAGAAAAGAATGGGACAACTCGTAGACGGCGTCTGGCAGGATGTCTGGTATGACACCAAATCCACCGGTGGACGCTTTAAGCGCTCTGTTTCGGCCTTCCGTAACTGGCTCACCGCCGACGGGGCTCCCGGCCCAAGTGGCGAAGGCGGCTTTGCGGCCGAGAAAGATCGTTATCATCTTTATGTCTCCCTTGCCTGTCCGTGGGCGCATCGCACGTTGATTGTGCGCAAGCTCAAAGGTCTTGAATCCTTAATTCCGGTTTCCGTGGTGAACCCGCTGATGCTGGAAAACGGCTGGACGTTTGACAGTGACTTCCCTGCCGCGACCGGCGACGATCTATACCACCATGATTTCCTTTACCAGCTCTACCTGCGGGCCGACCCGCACTACACCGGGCGCGTGACCGTGCCGGTGCTGTGGGACAAGAAAAACCAGACGATTGTCAGCAATGAGTCTGCGGAAATCATCCGCATGTTCAATACCGCGTTTGACGCCCACGGTGCCCGCGCCGGGGATTACTATCCGGTTGAGCTGCGCGATAAAATTGATGAGCTGAACAGCTGGATCTACGACAACGTCAACAACGGTGTCTACAAGGCCGGTTTCGCCACCAGCCAGGAAGCGTATGACGAAGCGGTCGGAAAAGTCTTTGAATCTCTTGAGCGTCTGGAGCAGATCCTCGGCCAGCACCGCTACCTGACGGGCGATCGTCTGACGGAAGCGGATATCCGCCTGTGGACCACGCTGGTTCGCTTTGATCCGGTCTATGTCACCCACTTTAAGTGCGACAAGCACCGCATCAGTGACTATCTGAACCTGTATGGTTTCCTGCGCGACATCTACCAGATGCCGGGCATCGCCGACACGGTCGACTTCGACCATATCCGCACTCACTATTTCCGCAGCCACAAGACCATTAACCCAACGGGCATTATCTCCATTGGGCCGTGGCAGGACCTGGATGAACCGCACGGGCGCGATGTGCGTTTTGGATAAATATTAAGGGCATCAATGGATGCCCTTTTTTAATTCACAATCTCCATCTATCCTTACCTCGATCGCTTAGAAAACAAGTGATTGACTGACTAATGAGGCAAGGAAAATGGACTGGTATTTAAAAGTACTGCGCAACTACATTGGATTTGGTGGCCGCGCCCGCCGCAAAGAGTACTGGATGTTCGTTCTGGTGAACTTCGTCCTGATTATGGTGCTGGGCATCGTGGATAAAATTCTCGGCTGGGAGCGGGCTGGCGGTGAAGGCGTACTGACCACCATCTATGGCCTGTTAGTCCTGCTGCCATCGTGGGCGGTACTGTTCCGTCGGCTGCACGATACCGATCGTTCGGCGTGGTGGCTACTGCTGCTGTTGATCCCGATTGTGGGCTGGATCGTGATTCTGATCTTCAACTGCCAGAGCGGCACCCCAGGCGAAAACCGCTTTGGTCCGGATCCGAAAGCCGGCGTGTAAATCAGAGCCCGGTGGCGCTTACGCTTACCGGGCCTACGGATCTACTTATTGTGGTGCGCAAAGAGCTTTGGAATTTCTCGCAAACACCACGACTTGGCTTCGCCCATGCTGTCACGACGCCATGCCATAATGATATCCACCTCGCTGGTGTATTCCGGGCTTACGACCCGCAACCGTCCTTCCGCAATATCTTTTTCCACAAACGGGTATGGCATCGTCGCCACGCCTAACCCTGCCAGCAGCGCCTGGCGCTTATCTTCCAGAGACGTAACGGTGAGTCGCGGCTGTTTATCCAGAAGCTGTACCGTCAGAACCGGACGTTCACGTGCGGTATCCGCAACCGCCACGCCGCGATACTTCACGCGAGTGACTTCAGAGAGTGGTTCCGGCTCCTGGTGAATCGGGTGATTGGGTGCGGCAACGTAGACATTCATCACGCTGTAAAGCTTGCGCGAGTTGATCTCCGACGAGGAACGGAAGTGCATGTCCGGCGCAATGACGATGTCCGCCCTGCCCGTCTCCAGCCGCTCCCACGCCCCTGCCAGCACCTCAGTGATGATCGACAGCTGCGTGTTAGCCTTCGCTGCCAGACGGTCCACCAGCGGGAACAGCGATTCGGTCGGCACCAGGGCTTCCGTCACCAGCGTCAGATGAGTTTCCCAGCCACGAGCCAGTGCTTCGGCATCCGTCGTGAGCTTATCCGCCGCTTCCAGCAGCACGCGGCCGCGCTCCAGCAGCATCCGCCCGACGTTGGTGAATTTTGTTCGATGACCGGAGCGGTCAAACAGCACCACGTCCAGCTCTTCCTCCAGCTTTTGCATGGTGTAGCTCAGCGCAGACGGAACGCGCCCCAGCTCATCTGCCGCCGCCGCAAAACTGCCGCGCCGGTCGATTGCGTCCATGACGCGAAGCGCCTCAAGCGTCAATGCTCTCTCTTTAGCCATCTCGTTCTCATTCAGGAAATTTGAACATACCCGGCAGAATATCTGGCTAACAATGCAGCGTCCATACCTTTACCATTGTTTTAGTGTAAAGAGAGGTCAGTTTATGATTACGACAAGAACAGCTAAACAGTGCGGACAAGCCGATTTCGGTTGGCTGCAGGCCCGCTACACCTTTTCCTTTGGACACTACTTTGACCCTAAACTCCTCGGTTACGCATCACTACGCGTGTTAAATCAGGAAGTGCTCGCCCCGGGCGCCTCCTTCCAGCCGCGTACGTACCCGAAAGTCGATATCCTGAACCTGATCCTGGAAGGCGAGGCAGAATACCGCGATAGCGAGGGCAATCATGTCCAGGCGAAGGCTGGCGAAGCGTTATTAATTTCCACACAGCCGGGCATCAGCTACAGCGAGCATAACCTCAGCAAAGACAAAACGCTGACCCGCATGCAGCTGTGGCTTGACGCCTGCCCTGAGCGGGAAAACCCGCTGGTACAAAAGCTAGACCTGACGGGCGATAAACAGCAGCTGATTGCATCGCCTGACGGCAGCAAAGATAGCCTGCAGCTGCGTCAGCAGGTGTGGCTGCACCATATCGAACTGAAGAAAGGTGAACAGGCGAGCTTCCAGCTTCACGGTCCGCGCGCCTATCTGCAGTCGATTCACGGCACGGTGCATGCGGTAACGCATACGGAAGAGAAGGAAGCGCTCACCTGCGGTGACGGGGCGTTTATTCGTGATGAAGCGAATATCACGCTGGTGGCGGATACGCCGCTGCGCGCGCTGCTGATTGATTTGCCGGTGTAAGATATTCCCCCTCTCCCCAGAGGGATGAGGGGGAAGTTCACAACACCTTACTCGCCATAATCTCAATTATCTGCCGGTCCGTGGCCTGCATCGAACGGCACGCGAGCGCGCACAGATTCGCGATCGATTGCTCCACATCGTGCGCTACAATGCCTTCGTTGCCCGTCACAGCCGAATCATCCAGCGCCATCATCACCGCTTTCCACGCACTTGCCACGCTGGTAGAGACCTTCATGGCACAGCTGTTTGAAGCGCCGTCGCAAATCATCCCGCTGACGTCGCCGATCATGCTGCTGATGGCCATCGCAATCGTCTGATAACTGCCGCCCATCAACCACGCCATACCCGCCGACGCCCCCATAGCCGCCGTTGTTGCCGCACACAGCGCCGACAAACGCGGAAGCTGGGCGTGAATATAAATAGCGGAAAGATGAGACAACATCAGCGCCCGCGCCAGCCGTTCGTCGTCGGCCTGAACGTGCTCAGCGACCACCACCACCGGCATGGTGGCGGTAATGCCCTGATTGCCGGAACCCGAATTGCTCATCGCCGGCAGCGTCGCGCCGCCCATGCGGGCGTCCGAGGCCGCACTGGTGCGAATAACAATGTCTGAACCCAGATCCTGCGCCAGCCATCCGCGCGCACGCTGCTTATTCAGCGTGGCACCAATGTGCAGCCCCCACTTCCCGCTAAGCCCTTCCCGGGAGAGCGCATCGTTTAGCTGCCCTGCTTCCAGGATAAAACGGATCGCCTCAAACGGCACCTGCTCGACAAACTCCAGGATCTGCGACAGCGTGGCGTTTGTCAGCACCGCCAGCGGATCGTCATTTTCTTCGCCCTGTTGCTCCTCAAGCGCAAAGCGCGTTTCGTCCTGATAAACCACCTCCACCACCCGGGTATGCTCACCGGCAATGGTCACCATTGCCGAGGTATCTCCGGCATATACCCGGGCGCGCGAGTAGAGGATTTCATCGCACGGCTCCTGCAGTTTCACCTGGACCTTACCTGAGTTCAGCAGCGATTTGGCCTGTACCAGCGCCCCGGCTGACGCGTCTTTTAACACCTCCAGCCCGGCGTGTGCGTTACCGCCAATCGCGCCCAACGCTGCCGCAATCGGTAACCCGACCATGCCGGTTCCCGGCACCGTCACGCCAAGCCCGTTTTTCATCAGGTTCGGCGAGACCCACGCCTCAATCTGTGTGACATCACCCGGCAGAAGGTCTGCGGCCATCGCGCAGGCCAGCGCCAGAGAGACGGGTTCGGTACATCCAAGTGCGGGTTTAACTTCTTCCTGCACTGCGCGAATAAATTGATTCCATAAAGGATAAGTTTGCTCAGACATCGTTACGACCTTAATAATCCTCAGGAGAAGGCGAGGAAAGGAGAAACACAAAGCAGCAGCCCGGTGATAACAATAATCACCAGCGAAACGCCTTTATATTTGTGCAGTGCCGGGACCTTACAGACCAGCCATGCGGGGATCAGGCAGCCCACCATGCCAAAAATGGGGCTGCAAATAGACGTGAAGCTCAACACCGGCGCATTTAATACAATCGCGCTCCAGGCCAGCAGGATGGCGAACAGCATAATCCCGCGCTGGACGGCGTTCTCATTGATTTTCTCTGCCGGCATTTTGCGGCGCAGGATATTCATGATGATACCCTGCGTGGCCTCGCGAAAACCGAGGTAGACGCCGAAGAATGCGGTCATGACGGCAAAGATATTCAGGACCACGCTGACGATTTTGACCCAGCCCGCGCCGTCGCCGCTGATAAACTGCGCCGCTATCGCCAAGGCAGAGATATTCTGTTCATAGGCTTTGACCGCCTCATCGTGCCCCATCGCCAGCGTAAAGGAGACTGCATAGAAGAAGACCGTTACAAACAGCACACCAAAGGCAATGTTCATTGCCCGCAGCGCTTTATGACGCGCCACCTCCACGGATTTTTCCCGTGAACGGTATGAGATCACCATCGGGCTCAAGGTCTGAATAAACAGAATGGAGGTTAAGGTAAAGGGCAACGTGATGATGGCGTTTTTAACCAGCAGCCCTACGGGCGGCAGCATGCCTACGTTGGCTAAATGCCACAGACCTATCATCGACACTCCCAGCGCCGCGACCACGAATAATTTGGTCAACACCATCAGGCTGGAGACTTTAAACAGCAGCTTTTCCCCCCGTGAAGAGATGGCCACCAGAATACAAATCAGGAATAACCCGTAGAATGGATTTTCAGAGAGCAAATGGTCGGTCACACCGAAGGTATGCAAATACGATGCGCTGTCGTTGGTAATGGCGGTGGAATAGACAAACATCCAGATCACCAGCATCACGAAATAGAGCGCACCTAATAAAATACCCCAGTTCTTGCCTAAATAACCGCTAATGACGCTCGGGTAGTCTTTGCATTCCGGTGATTCCGCAAGGGTATTAATAAACAGACGCTGGAATAAATACATGGCCGGATAACCGATTATGGACGAGAGTAAAAAGACCCACAGCCCCATGAGTCCTACCTGCACTGGGAGAAAAACAATCCCCGCGCCGATAGCCATCCCGATACTCATGATGACCCAGCCCGTATCGGTGCTGTCGAATTTAATTGCCGCTTGCCACTCACTTTCGCTCATTCCCGCACGCCTTGCCGCGGGGGAATCATTCACAATCACACTGCTGTTTGTTGCCGTATCCATTGGGCACTCGCTTATTTTGTAGGGTAAACAGTTGTTTTTATAGGTTTCCGATCGCCAGCGATTGCGATTCAGAGGGTTGCAGGTGTGTGTTATTGGTGTGGGAAGATCATATCCGGAGCGCGGGAGAAAAAGGTCACAACATTAATAAGGATATTCTTTGTCGGGAGGAAATTTTGCTTCTGAAGGAGGATATTCAAAGCCAGTTTTCTAAAAGTGATGACGATCAAGAAATAAATACCCGCGCCATGCGCGGGTAGGAAATCACTCAGCCAGCGCGTTAGCCATATCGGTTCTGATCTGCTTGCGTTGCTCCGGCGTCAATACCTGGCTGACGTCGAAGTAATATTTCACGCGGTAATAACGGGTCTGCTCTTCAATTTTGCTGAATGCGGTAAGCTGGCTTTTCACTGTGCTTTCGTCCCATTTACCAGCCTGGAACATGTCGATCAGCGCACCGTCCTTCACCCCCGTCATCGGGATCTTGCTGACATTTTCTTCCAGTTGCTTATGCAGATCTTCAATCTTCTTAACCTGCTCGTTGCTGAGCTTCAGGTGCTGTACCAGCGGATCCTGCGAGGGCGACGGGGCGGCCTCAACGTTAGCGGCCTGCGCCGTAAAACTGCACACCACCAGTGAAGCAGCAGCCAGCGCTATGCGGGTCATTTTCATCATCTTACAGTCCTTACAATCTGTTATAGGAAAAAGCAGGCGTATTGTTTTTCAAGAACGGATGAATATGTGTGAGTAATTATATAAACAATTTTGTATGTTAAGCGGGCCAAAAAAATGCCCCCTGCGGTGAGGGGGCATCAGGACTGACTTGCGTCAGATAGATTGCGTAAACGTCCTGGAGATCACATCCTGCTGCTGCTCACGCGTCAGGGCATTAAACCGCACCGCATAGCCCGAAACACGGATGGTCAGGTTCGGATAATTCTCCGGATGCGCAATGGCATCCAGCAGCATCTCCCTGTTCATAACGTTGACGTTCAGATGCTGTCCCCCCTCAATGGACGCTTCATGATGGAAGTAGCCGTCCAGCAGCCCCACCAGATTGGTTTTGCGCACCATCTCATCTTTACCGAGCGCCTGCGGCACGATGGAGAAGGTGTAAGAGATCCCATCTTTGGCATAGGTGAACGGCAGCTTAGCGACCGAGGTTAACGAAGCCACGGCCCCTTTTCTGTCGCGACCGTGCATCGGGTTCGCGCCTGGCGCAAACGGCGTGCCGCCGCGGCGTCCGTCCGGCGTGTTGCCGGTCTTCTGACCGTAAACCACGTTGGAGGTAATAGTCAGGATCGACTGAGTCGGTACCGCGTTGCGGTAGGTTGGCAGCGCCTGAATTTTCTTCATAAAGCGCTCCACCAGGTCACAGGCAATGCTGTCCACGCGGTCATCGTTGTTGCCGTACTGCGGGTAGTCCCCTTCTATCACAAAATCGACCGCCAGACCGGTGTGGTCGCGCACCGGTTTCACTGTGGCATATTTAATAGCGGACAGGGAATCCGCCGCCACCGACAGGCCAGCAATACCGCAGGCCATGGTGCGGTAAACGTCCCGGTCGTGCAGCGCCATCAGCGAGGCTTCGTAGCTGTACTTGTCGTGCATGTAGTGAATGAGATTCAGCGCACTGATGTACTGCACCGCCAGCCAGTCCATAAAGTGATCGAGGCTCGCCATCACGGTGTCGTAGTCCAGCACGTCATCCAGTAGCGGCGCGGTTTTCGGGCCGACCTGGATCTTCAGCTTCTCATCCATCCCGCCGTTGATCGCGTACAGCAGCGTTTTGGCGAGGTTGGCGCGGGCACCGAAGAACTGCATCTGCTTGCCGATCACCATCGGGCTGACGCAGCAGGCAATGGCGTAGTCGTCGCTGTTGAAGTCGGCACGCATCAGATCGTCGTTCTCATACTGCAGCGATGAGGTGACGATCGATACCTGCGCGGCATATTTCTTGAACGCGATCGGCAGGTGTTCAGACCAGAGGATCGTCAGGTTAGGCTCCGGCGCAGGCCCCATGGTGTGCAGCGTATGCAGATAGCGGAAGCTGTTTTTGGTCACCAGTGTCCGCCCGTCCAGCCCCATCCCGCCGATCACTTCCGTCGCCCAGATCGGATCGCCGGAGAAAAGCGTGTCGAACTCCGGCGTGCGCAGGAAGCGCACCATGCGGATCTTCATAATGAAGTGGTCGATCAGCTCCTGCGCCTGGACTTCATTCAACCGCCCGGCCTGCATGTCGCGTTCAATGTATATATCGAGGAACGAGGCCGTGCGACCCAGCGACATCGCCCCACCGTTCTGGGATTTCACCGCCGCCAGGTAGGCAAAATAGACCCACTGCACCGCTTCCTGGGCGTTTATCGCCGGACGTGAAATATCAAAACCATAGTTTGCCGCCATCTGCTGGATCTGCAGCAGCGCACGTTTGTGTTCCGCCAGCTCCTCACGCAGACGGATCGTCGCCTCAAGATCTTCACCACGTTCCAGTCTCGGCTGGAGATCGGCAAACTGCAGTTCACGCTCGCGCACCAGATAGCTGATGCCGTACAGCGCCACGCGGCGATAGTCGCCAATGATGCGCCCACGCCCGTAGCCGTCTGGCAGCCCGGTCAGCACCCCGGATTTACGGCAGCGCATCATCTCCGGCGAGTAGACGTCAAATACGCCCTGGTTATGGGTTTTGCGCAGATCGGTAAACAGGTATTCGAACTGCGGATCCATCTCCCGCCCGTAGGCTTCAAACGAGCTGCGGATCATGTTGATCCCACCGTACGGATGCAGGGCGCGCTTAAGCGGTTTATCGGTTTGCAGACCGACGATCGTCTCCAGATCCTGGTCGATATAGCCCGGTCCGTGAGCCGTAATGGTGGTGGCGATATTGGTGTCAAAATCCACCGGGGCGTGGGTGGCATTCTCCTGACGAATGCCGACCATTACCTTCTGCCACAGCGCCGTCGTTGCTGGCGTCGCCTGCGCGAGGAAAGCTTCGTCGCCTTCATAAGGGGTGTAGTTATGCTGAATAAAATCGCGCACATTGACGGCGTTTTTCCATTCTTCACCGCGAAACCCGGCCCATGCGTCGCTGTAGGGCGCGACGCCCGTATCGATTGTTACTTTCATCTTATTCTCGCTTTATCAGGCGTAAGCCGCAGCCGGGGTAACCTTCCCAAGACGGAGGGCATCCAGTGCGATCATTTTTTCTTCGTTGGTAGGGACAACCGCGCAGGCTACGCGGGACGACCCGGTGGAGATCACGCGCTCACCCGCGCTGCCCGGCAGGGCATTTTTGGCGTCGTCGAGGATGAGGCCAAAGACCTTCAGGTGTTCCGCCACCAGCGCGCGGATAAGCGTCGAGTTTTCGCCGATACCGCCGGTAAAGACCACGCCGTCCAGGCGGTGCAGCGATGCCGCGTGCCCGGCGATATGGCGCGCAACGCGGTGAACGAAGGTCTGGATCGCCAGCTGTGCGCGTTCATGACCCGCGTGCCAGGCCTTCTCCAGCGCACGCAGATCAGACGAGAGGCCGGAGATCCCCAGTAATCCGGACTCTTTATTGACCACGCGCTCCAGATCCTCGAACGACTGGCCGGTCTGCTGGGCAATCCACGCCATGGCACCAAAATCCACGTCGCCACAGCGTGTGCCCATCACCAGCCCTTCCAGCGGCGTCATACCCATGGAGGTATCAACGCTTTCGCCGTTGCGCACTGCGCAGATGGAGGCGCCGTTACCGAGATGGGCAATCACCAGACCGCTGTTATCGGGGGACAGCCCGAGAAGCGCCTGCGCCCGCCCGGCCACGTAGCGGTGAGAGGTGCCGTGGAAGCCGTAGCGACGCACGCCCAACTCTTCAAAATAGCGGTACGGTAAGCCATACAGATACGCCTGCGGCGGCAGCGTCTGATGGAAGCTGGTATCGAACACCGCAACCTGCTGCACGCCAGGGAAGAGGCGCTCTGCGGCTTCCACGCCGCTTAAGTTGGCGTAGTTATGCAGTGGCGCCAGCGGGGAAACCTGACGGATCTGCGCAATCACCTCCTCCGTAATCAGGGTCGACTCGCTGAAGAGGTCGCCGCCGTGAGCAATGCGATGGCCAATTAAGGCCACGCTGCTCATCAGGTTACGCTTCTCCAGCTCCAGGGCGATGGCAGCCAGCGCCCCTTCGTAGTCATGGTGAGCCAGTCTGGCTGGCTCACCCCCGTTTACGGAAATAAAGGCGTTATCCGTGTTGATGCCGTCTGCAATGCCCGTCATCAGGGCGTCACAGGCGCTGGCATCGATCACCGAAAACTTAACAGAGGACGAACCGCAGTTAATAACCAGTACTACCGGAAACTCAATCATGGTGTGGCTCCGCTCTTCCTGAGCTTTGGTTAGAACAGTTTGTAAACGATATTCAGAATGGTCAGCAGGCCCACAACCGTGACGAAGATGTTCTCCGGTCTGCCTTTATACTTCGCCATGGCTGGCGCTTTGCGGATGGCGTACATCGGCAGCAGGCACAGCAGAGAGGCGATGATCGGCGCCCCCATCGCTTCGATAAGGTCAAGAATGTTCGGGTTGGCGTATGCAACAATCCAGGTGGATCCCATGATGAACACCATGCTGATGGTGTTCAGCTTGCCCACAGAGACCTTCTTCTTGTCGCCCTTATAACCGAACTTCAGGATCAGACCGTTCAACCCTTCCAGCGTGCCCAGGTAGTGACCAAAGAAGGATTTGAAGATAGCGACCAGCGCGATGATGGAAGCCCCGTATTCCAGTACCGTCGCGAAGGTCGATTTGGTTCCCGACATCGAGGCAAAGTGGTTCGCCAGGTATGAGAGCACCGGAATGTTCTGCGCTTTGGCATCCGCCATGTTCTGCGGAGAGAGCGTAAACAGACAGCTAAAGGCGAAGAACATCACCACGGCGACCATCAGCAGGCTGGCGCGACCGATGATTTTGGAACATTTCTGCTCGGTAAATTCTTTTCCGTACGCCGGCTCGTACTCTTCACGCTTGGAGACCACAAACGAGGAGACAATCGGCGAGAAGTTAAAGGAGAAGACCATGATGGAGATGCCCAGCCACACCGTGACCAGAATGCCGTCATGGCCGGTGAAGGCGATATCGCTCAGGTTGACCTGGTCGATAACCGCCGAGTTCCAGTAAGGGATCAGCGACAGGGAAATCAGCACCAGACTGGCGATAAACGGGAACACCAGGAAGCTCATCACCTTCACCATCAGGTCTTTGCCGAACCAGATCACAAAGGCCATCAGCAGCAGCAGGAACAGCGCCACCACGCCGCGGTTCAGCGCAGGCAGCTGGAGCTGGTTTTCCCAGAAGGTCATAAAGGTGTTGGTAATGGTGACGCCGTAAATCCACAGCAGCGGGCAAATGGCGAAGAAGTAGAGGAAGGTAATGACCACTCCACCGGTTTTACCAAAATGCTCTTCCACCGTTTCGGTGATGTTGCCGGAGACGTTGCTACCGGACAGGCACAGACGCGCCAGCGCACGGTGGCAGTAAAACGCGATCGGGAAGGCGAGAACCAGCATCAGCAGGATAGGGATCAAGCCACCAAAACCTGCGCGAATGGGGAAGAACAGCACGCCTGCGCCAATGGCGGTTCCGAACAGGCCAAGCGTCCAGGTGGTATCAGACTTACGCCAGGAGGACGTTTTTGTCTGGCCAACGATAATGCTTTCTGTGTTGCTCATAGGTCACCTTTATGCGTCAACGAAGCCGGTAATTTGGGAAACACGGGAAAGGTCAATATTGCCGCCGGAAATAATGCAGACGGTTTTACGACCCTGAATATAGTGGTCAAGCTTGCCGCTTAATAACGCGGCACAGGCCAGCGCGCCGGCACCTTCGGTCACCACTTTATTTCGCTGAATAAGTGCAATCATGCTGTCGCGAATGTTCTCTTCACTGACCAGTACGATGTCATCGACCAATTCACGAACAATTTCGAACGTTAATTTACCCGGGCGAGAGACATCGCAACCGTCGGCTAATGTACCTGTGACGCGATGATTCATAATTTCTCCGGCCTGATACGATGCCGCCATCCCGTGAACATTTTCTGACTGCACGCCGATAATATTGATGGTGGGGTTGATGGATTTAATCGCCGTCGCGATCCCTGCAATTAAGCCGCCACCGCCAATTGGCACAATGACGTTATCCACATCGTACAAGTCTTCGAGAATTTCCAGCCCGATGGTGCCCTGTCCGGCGATCACTTTGGCGTCATCGTAAGGCGGGATAAAAATACGCCCTTCCATCTCGACGATTTCGCTGACTTTGGCGATGGTGTCATTGAAGTTCTCCCCGTGCAGCACTACCTCCGCCGAGTAGTCGCGCGTCGCGGCGACTTTAGACTTTGGCGCGCCCATCGGCATCACCACTTTGCCGTCAATGCCCAGCATGGCACAGGAGAGAGACACCCCCTGCGCGTGGTTTCCCGCGGAACAGGCAACCACGCCTTTGCGTCTTTCCGCATCGGTCAGCGAGCTTAATTTGTTGAACGCACCGCGAATTTTAAAGGAGCCGGTACGCTGCATATTCTCAAACTTAAGGAATATTTCACCCTTACAACGTTCGCTGAGGTAATTTGAGCGCGGCATGCCGGTTTTATATATTTTTCCTGCCAGTCGTTTTCTGGCATCCTGAATATCTTCAATCGTTACCGGGAGATCGTAGGTAATATGCATAATATCCTCGTTATAATAATTCATTCTTTTCAGGCAAAGTCAGGGTATCAGAGCACGGCTAAAATAAGCTCTGGGTGTTTTAAAAAGGTTTAATACTTATCCGGGAGTTAATATATCATCGTCGTCTTTCGCCAGTGAGTGACGCATATTGTTTTGCCAGTTCGACTAATACTGACGCCGATTTTTTTATTCTGTAATTTTTTGACCATACGGCGGCATAACGCGCCACGGGTAATTCATCTTCCACTGGCAGGACAATAAATTGGTCGGAACCGAACGGGGCAATCATGTCACGGGGAATGACCGTCAGATAATCGGCATTCAACACAAGGTTATAAATGGTGACGACGGAATCGGTCTGGACGATATTTTCAATGCTGATGTGGTTGTCTTGCAGGGTGGTCAGGAGTTCTTTGTAGTAGCCCATGTCGGTTTGCGGCATCACCCACTGCTCGTGGGTGAGTGATGCCAGTGTCGTCGGGCCGGTGCACGTTCGTGATTTGCTGGCTACCAGCACAAACTCGGATTCAAACAGCGGCTCGACGTGCAGATCCTGCAGCAACATTTCATCGCTCAGCGTACCGATGGCAAAATCCAGCCGACCGTCGCGAATGGCCGGCAGGAAAGATGACAACTGCGCTTCATACATGGAGACACGCGCTTTCGGGAACACTTCCTTGAATTTTTTGATCATTTCAGACAGGAAGGTAAAACCAATCAGCGACGGATAGCCAAAGGAGACGTCCATGACGGTGCTGAAACTCAGGCTGTTGATTTCGCTCACCATGTTTTTCATCTCACGAGTGATCGACTCTGAGTACGAGAGCAGAACCTGGCCCGCGGCAGTGAGTTTTACGCCCGTGTTTTTACGCACCATCACTTCGACGCCAAAGTAGGACTCAATATCGCTGATAATTTTGCTGACGGCGGGTTGCGTCAGCCCCAGCTGTCTTGCTGCAGAACCTATGGAGCCACTTTTAATGACTTCCTGAAATACCACGAGGTGCTGTGTTTTCGGTAGAATAATAGTGTTCATAATATTCTGCGCTTATTTCCCTATGACGGGGTGGATTCTACTCAATAATGTTTCAGGGGGTATGTGCTGTTACTCACAATTTACCTTTTCGCACCCAAACCAGACAGGATGAAAACCCATTAAAATACTTTATTATCAATAGCATAGCGACATCACAACACGCCATTACGCTGATATTGATCAATAAAAACCGTGGTAATAAATTTATTTTATGGCGATAACACGGATAAATTTTCCTGCATTAAAAAAATCAATAAAGACGATCTTTCAGGCAATTAAAGGACAATAAATAACCACTACTCTTTTGAAACATTCTTTTAATTTCTAAAAATTTTCAGACGTGATTGGACAGACTGGCGTTAAAGAGTGGAATACGTCACACATTCATGGAGTGAATGTTTTTAATTTCAATATGTTTATATCAAACGAGAAAAAAATCGAGATCATTAAGGTAACAATCATAACAAACTATCAATACCAAAAAATGACCACTTTTTAGCGTGAAATTTTGTGATGACGATCGTCTACAGAAGCGGGATGAACACTGACGGGGCAAAAACAGTGAAATGTGCTTAATGTCGCAAATATGAGAATTGATGTCGTTTGTACGGTTGCCGGGTGGCGCTGCACTTACCCTACCTACACACCCGGAAAGTAAAAACCCCGCCGAAGCGGGGTTTTCTAAGAAGTGAAACTGACCGATAAGCCGGGTTCTGTCGTGGACAGTCATTCATCTAGGCCAGCAATCGCTCACTGGCTCAAGCAGCCTACCCGGGTTCAGTACGGGCCGTACCATGTGAACCCCTATTTGGCCTTGCTCCGGGTGGAGTTTACCGTGCCACGGACTGTTACCAGCCGCGCGGTGCGCTCTTACCGCACCCTTTCACCCTTACCTGATCCCGCTTGCGCGGGCCATCGGCGGTTTGCTCTCTGTTGCACTGGTCGTGGGTTTCCCCCCCAGGCGTTACCTGGCACCCTGCCCTATGGAGCCCGGACTTTCCTCCCCTCCGCCCGTCTCCCCCGAAGGGGACGACGACGAAGCGGCGACTGTCTGGTCAGCTTCGGCGCGCAGTATAGAGGGTTTGCGCGCCGCTGTCACCCTCAGGTGTAGGCAAGACGCGATTAACGGGCGACTTCCACCTTCGCCAGCTTTTCGTAATAGCACGCGAGCGCGCTGTGATCGGCCGTGCCCAGGCCATCCGCGCGCAGCGCCTGCATCATCTCCATGACCGCCGCCGTCAACGGCAGCTGGGCTCCCACGCCGTGTGAGGTATCCAGCGCGTTGGCCAGGTCTTTAATGTGCAGATCGATACGGAAGCCAGGTTTGAAATTCCGGTCCATCACCATCGGCGCTTTGGCATCCAGCACGGTACTGCCCGCCAGCCCACCGCGAATAGCCTGATAGACCAGGTCCGGGTTGACGCCCGCTTTGGTTGCCAGCGTCAGCGCTTCCGACATGGCGGCAATGTTCAGCGCCACAATCACCTGGTTCGCCAGCTTAGTCACATTACCCGCCCCGATGTCCCCCGTATGCACCACGGAGCCCGCCATCGCTTTCATCAGATCGTAGTATTTGTCGAAAACGGCTTTCTCACCGCCGACCATGACCGACAGCGTGCCGTCGATCGCTTTTGGTTCACCGCCGCTGACCGGCGCGTCCAGCATATCAACGCCCTTTGCTTTTAACGCCTCGCTGATTTCACGGCTTGCCAGCGGCGCGATAGAGCTCATATCGATCAGCACCAGGCCCGGCTTCGCACCGTCGATAATACCGTTCTCACCCAGCGCGACCTCTTTGACATGCGGTGAGTTTGGCAGCATGGTGATGATGACATCGCACTGCTCAGCAATGGCTTTGGCGGTGGTGGCCGTTTCTGCGCCAGCCGCCATAAGCTCAGCCACGGCCTGCGGATTGTGATCGGATACCACCAGTGAGTAACCTGCTTTGATGAGGTTCTTACTCATTGGTTTACCCATGATCCCCAGGCCAATAAAACCCACTTTCAGCGTCATAGTCTTTTCCTCAATGATGGTTATTTTTTAAAAGCGTCCGCTAATTTCTGCGTGGCCGAGCGGAATACGCCGAGGTCGCTGCCGACGGCAACAAACGTGGCTCCCCACTCCAGATAGCGGCGGGCATCCGCCTCAACCGGTGCCAGAATGCCGCTCGGTTTGCCGTGCGCGCTGGCGCGGGCAAAGATGTGCTGTATGGCACGTTGTACGTCCGGATGACCGGCATTGCCCAGGTGTCCGAGTGCGGCCGCCAAATCGCTTGGGCCTACGAAGATACCGTCCACGCCGTGGGTGGCGGCAATCTCATCGACGTTATCAACACCCTGCTGGCTCTCGATCTGGACCAGGATGGTGATGTTGCTGTTGGACTGCACGAAGTAGTCCGGGACGGTGCCAAACATGTTGGCGCGGTGCGAAACGGAAACGCCGCGGATCCCTTCCGGGGGATAGCGCGTGGAGGCCACAGCCAGCGCTGCCTGCTCTGCCGTTTCCACAAACGGGATCAGGAAGTTGTAGAAACCTATATCCAGCAGACGCTTAACGATCACCGGCTCATTGGTGGGTACACGCACTACCGGGGCGCTCGGGCTGCCTTTCAGCGCCATCAGTTGCGGAATAAAGGTGCTGATATCATTAGGCGCATGTTCGCCGTCCAGCACCAGCCAGTCGAACCCGGCCAGTCCCAGCACTTCCGTGCTGATTGGGTTTGCCAGCGCGGACCAGCAGCCAATCTGAATCTGGTGCGCCGCAAGGGCCGCTTTAAACTTATTCGGGAAGATATCGTTATTCATCGCGTTTACCTTTTTAATTCCGCAGCCTTGTTCAATATCATTTTATTTATTCAGACACAGCGACAGGATGATATTTATTATTCTGACCTGGTTTGGCGTAATAAAATCGTCATTCAGTATAAGACGCTATTCATGACCACACATTGTTTTAATGCTCAAGCATTACGTTGCATTTTGATAATATTTTGAGCATATGCACAAAGCACTGGGCGCTGATGCACAGAATCAGGCATTACTGGTTCGGGAGCGATCGGGATCACATTTTCATATGTCATCTGCTGACATGCTTTATTTCTGAAAGCCGCGTATTAATTTCTACCATTAGAAAACTGGATGAATTTATTATCAGACACTTTGCCGGAGAATAGTGAACAATGGCCGACATTGAAATTCGACACGCATCGCCGACGGCGTTCTATATAAAAGTGCACGACACCGATAATGTGGCGATTATTGTCAACGACAATGGCTTAAAAGCAGGAACCCGCTTCCCGGACGGACTGGAACTGATTGAGCATATTCCGCAGGGGCATAAAGTCGCCCTGGTGGATATTCCTGCTAACAGCGAAATCGTGCGTTACGGTGAAGTCATCGGTTATGCCGTGCGCTTCATTGCCAGGGGGAGCTGGGTTGAGGAGTCGCTGGTTGAGCTACCGGAAGCCCCGCCGCTGAATACGCTGCCCCTGGCAACCCGCGTGCCGGAGCCGCTTCCCCCGCTGGAAGGCTATACCTTCGAAGGCTATCGCAATACGGACGGCAGCGTCGGCACCAAAAACCTGCTCGGCATTACCACCAGCGTACACTGCGTGGCGGGCGTAGTGGATTACGTGGTGAAAATTATCGAACGCGATCTGCTGCCGAAATACCCGAACGTGGACGGCGTGGTCGGCCTGAACCACCTTTACGGCTGCGGCGTGGCGATTAACGCCCCGGCAGCCGTCGTGCCCATCCGGACCATCCACAATATCGCCCTCAACCCGAACTTTGGCGGCGAGGTGATGGTGATCGGCCTGGGATGTGAAAAGCTCCAGCCCGAGCGCCTGCTGCAGGGCACGGAAGATGTCAAAGCCATCCCGGCCGATGAGGCCAGCATTGTGCGCCTGCAGGACGAACGCCACGTCGGTTTCCGCTCAATGGTTGACGACATTCTGCAGGTCGCAGAGCGCCATCTGGACAAACTCAACCAACGCCAGCGCGAAACATGCCCGGCATCGGAACTGGTGGTGGGCACCCAGTGCGGCGGCAGCGATGCATTCTCCGGCGTGACGGCCAACCCGGCGGTGGGCTATGCGTCCGATCTGCTTGTTCGCTGCGGTGCCACGGTGATGTTCTCCGAGGTGACCGAAGTCCGTGACGCCATTCATCTGCTTACGCCGCGCGCCGTCAATGAAGAGGTGGGCAAACGCCTGCTTGAGGAGATGGCCTGGTACGATAACTATCTCGATATGGGCAAAACCGACCGCAGCGCCAACCCCTCTCCCGGCAACAAAAAAGGCGGTCTGGCAAACGTGGTGGAAAAAGCCCTTGGCTCGATTGCCAAATCCGGTCAGAGCGCGATTGCGGAGGTGCTTTCTCCCGGCCAGCGCCCGACGAAGCGCGGCCTGATCTACGCGGCAACCCCCGCCAGCGATTTCGTCTGTGGTACCCAGCAGGTTGCTTCCGGCATTACGGTACAGGTCTTCACCACCGGGCGCGGTACGCCGTACGGCCTGATGGCAGTGCCGGTAATAAAAATGGCGACACGCACCGAGCTGGCAAACCGCTGGTATGATTTAATGGATATCAACGCGGGCACCATCGCCACCGGGGAAGAGAGCATTGAAGAGGTGGGCTGGAAATTGTTCCACTTCATTCTGGACGTGGCGAGCGGACGGAAGAAAACATTCTCGGATCAATGGGGGTTGCATAACCAGCTGGCGGTGTTTAACCCGGCGCCGGTGACGTGATTTCCCCTCACCCTACCCTCTCCACATAGGGGAGAGGGTAAAAACCTTAAACCAGCACCACCTCAATCCCGCTTTTCCGTAATCCTTCCAGACTCTCCGGCGGAATACCTTCATCGACAATAATCATATCAATCCTTTGCGTATCAATGATTTTATGCAGACTTGAGCGGTTAAACTTGCTTGAGTCAGTGACAACGATAATACGCTCCGCCACCTCGCACATTTTACGGTTCAGACGGGCTTCGTCTTCGTTGTGCGTACTTACGCCGCGGTCGAGATCGATAGCGTCAACGCCCAGGAACAGCAGATCAAAATGGTAATTCTGTAGCGACTGTTCTGCCTGGTCACCGTAGAAGGATTGCGACTGACGGCGCAAATGCCCGCCGGTCATCAGCAGTTCAACCCCTTCCGCTTCCAACAGCGCATTTGCCACGTTCATGCCGTTAGTCATCGCAATCACGTCCGAGTGCTGACGCAGCATACGGGCGATTTCAAACGTCGTGGTGCCGGAGTCCAGAATAATACGGTGCCCGGGTTTGACCAGCGCGGCAGCGGCCTGCGCGATACTGCGCTTTACCGCCGTATTCAGCGAGCTTTTATCCTCTACGGAAGGCTCAGCGCCCGGCATGTTGCCTTCGCAAATCAATGCCCCACCGTAGGCGCGAACGGCAATGCCCTGCTTCTCAAGAAAGGCGAGGTCATTGCGGATCGTCACCGTCGATACGCCGTACAGATGAGACAGATCGTTAACCTGCACGCTTCCCTGCGCCCGCAACCGCTGAATGATCTGCTCTCGCCTTTCACTGGTGCCGGTGATGCGCTTTTCTGCGGATGAATCGGTGCTGCTCATACGAGCTCCTTAATCAATATTCTTTCGTTTCATTTCGTTTTGTCTATTAAGGCCTTTCCTTTACGGGAATGCAAGCCCTGCATGGTGACGATACGCAAGCTGGCATCGCGCTGAAAACTTTCATTATGTTTCTTTTGTGAAACAGATCGGAAAACCATTATCTTTCGTTTTATTTTTATATCACCGTGATGCAGGATTAAATGAAACAAAACGAAAGACAGGTATCATTACCATCCGACATGGAGAGGAAAGTGAAACATCTGACAGAAATGGTGGCGCAGCATAAACGGGGGAAGACAAACGGAATTTATGCCGTCTGCTCCGCACATCCGCTGGTACTGGAAGCTGCAATTCGTTACGCCCATTCACAGCAGACGCCGCTGCTGATTGAGGCTACCTCTAACCAGGTCGATCAGTTTGGCGGCTACACCGGCATGACGCCCGCTGATTTTCACGGATTTGTCTGCCAGCTGGCCGAGTCGCTCGGTTTCCCGACGTCACAGCTGATCCTCGGCGGCGATCACCTTGGCCCTAACCGCTGGCAACACCTGCCAGCGGTTAGGGCAATGGCAAATGCCGACGATCTGATCAAAAGCTATGTCTCTGCCGGGTTCAAAAAGATCCACCTCGACTGCAGCATGTCCTGTGAGGACGATCCGGTTCCCCTGACCGACACGATCGTCGCCGAACGCGCAGTGCGTCTGGCAAAAATTGCCGAAGCGACCTGCCGGGAACAGTTTGGTGAATCCGATCTGGTCTACGTTATCGGCACGGAGGTTCCGGTGCCGGGTGGCGCACACGACACGCTCACCGAGCTTGAGGTCACCACACCAGACGCGGCGCGCGCGACGCTGGAAGCGCATCGTCACGCGTTCGAAAAGGAAGGGTTAGGTGACATCTGGCCGCGCATTATTGGCCTGGTGGTACAGCCCGGTGTGGAGTTCGACCACGCACACGTCTGCGACTACCGGCCGGAAAAAGCCATTGCCCTGAGCGAAATGGTGGAAGCCTACGATACGCTGATTTTTGAAGCGCACTCCACTGACTACCAGACGCCGCAGGCGCTGCGCCAGCTGGTAAAAGATCACTTCGCCATCTTAAAAGTCGGTCCGGCCCTGACCTTTGCCCTGCGCGAAGCCCTCTTCTCACTGGCCGCTATCGAAGAGGAGCTGCTGCCAGCGAAAGCCAGTTCTGGCCTGCGCCACGTGCTGGAAAACGTGATGCTCGACCGACCGGAGTACTGGCAAAGCCATTACCACGGTGACGGCAACGCGCGTCGCCTGGCGCGCGGCTACAGCTACTCTGACCGCGTGCGTTATTACTGGCCGGACAGCCAGATTGACGAAGCCTTCGCGCGGCTGGTACGTAACCTGGCAAACGAACCCATTCCATTGCCACTCATCAGCCAGTACCTGCCGCTGCAGTACAGCAAAGTTCGCGAGGGCGCTCTCAAGTCGACGCCTCGGGAACTCATCCTCGACCACATTCAGGACATACTCCAGCAATACCACGCCGCCTGCGAAGGCGTAACGACGCAAAACGCATAATAAAAAGAGGAAAGCACTATGCCAAACATTGTCTTATGCCGCATTGATGAACGCCTGATCCACGGTCAGGTGGGCGTACAGTGGGTAGGGTTTGCGGGGGCAAACCTGGTTCTGGTCGCCAACGATGAGGTGGCTGAGGATCCTGTTCAACAGAACCTGATGGAAATGGTGCTCGCGGAAGGGATTGCCGTGCGTTTCTGGTCATTACAAAAAGTGATCGACAACATTCATCGCGCCGCGGACCGTCAGAAAATCCTGCTGGTCTGTAAATCTCCCGCCGATTTTCTGCAACTGGTCGAGGGCGGCGTGCCCATCACCCGTATCAACGTAGGAAACATGCACTACGCCAGTGGCAAACAACAAATTGCCAAAACGGTCTCCGTCGACGCGAACGATATCGCCGCGTTCAACGGCCTGAAAACGGCCGGGGTGGAATGCTTTGTTCAGGGCGTTCCGACAGAAACTGCTTTGGATCTCTTTAAACTACTCTGAGGGATTCACAATGGAAATCAGTCTGTTGCAGGCATTCGCGCTGGGGCTTCTCGCCTTTATCGCGGGTCTGGATATGTTTAACGGGTTAACGCACATGCACCGCCCGGTCGTTCTCGGGCCGCTGGTTGGCCTGATTCTTGGCGATCTGCACACCGGGATTTTGACCGGCGGGACGTTAGAGCTGGTCTGGATGGGCCTGGCGCCGCTCGCGGGCGCACAGCCGCCTAACGTGATTATCGGCACTATTGTGGGTACCGCATTCGCCATAAGCACAGGTGTGAAGCCGGAAGTTGCCGTTGGCGTCGCCGTGCCGTTTGCTGTCGCGGTACAGATGGGGATTACGTTCCTCTTCTCGGTGATGTCCGGCGTGATGTCCCGCTGCGATCGCATGGCGGCCAATGCTGATACCAACGGCATTGAACGGGTTAACTACCTGGCTCTGCTGGCGCTCGGCATCTTCTATTTCTTGTGCGCGTTTCTTCCCATCTATTTCGGTGCAGAGCACGCGAAAACCGCCATTGATGTTCTGCCGGCGCGTCTGATTGACGGCCTCGGCGTCGCGGGCGGCATCATGCCAGCTATCGGCTTCGCCGTGCTGCTGAAGATCATGATGAAAAACGTCTACATCCCCTACTTCATTATCGGCCTCGTGGCTGCAGCCTGGCTCAAGCTCCCGGTGCTGGCGATTGCCGCCGCCGCGCTGGCCATGGCGCTGATCGACCTGATGCGTAAATCACCTGAACCGACGGCTCAAACGGCCCAGAAAGAGGAATTCGAAGATGGCATCTAATCAAACAACGTTACCGGGCGTGTCTGAAATTGAAGAGACCCTGCTGACCGGCATCAACGAAAACGTCTACGAAGACCAAAGCATCGGTGCCGAACTGACGAAAAAGGATATTAACCGCGTCGCCTGGCGTTCAATGCTGCTGCAGGCCTCGTTCAACTATGAACGTATGCAGGCCTCCGGCTGGCTGTACGGATTGCTGCCAGCGCTGAAAAAGATCCACACCAACAAGCGGGACCTGGCGAGGGCAATGAAAGGCCATATGGGCTTCTTTAATACCCACCCATTCCTCGTGACCTTTGTAATCGGCATTATTCTGGCGATGGAGCGCTCCAAACAGGATGTGAATAGCATCCAGAGCACCAAGATTGCCGTCGGTGCGCCGCTCGGCGGCATCGGTGACGCCATGTTCTGGCTTACCCTTCTGCCCATCTGCGGCGGTATTGGTGCCAGCCTGGCGCTGCAGGGATCAATTCTGGGTGCGGTGGTCTTTATCGTGCTGTTTAACGTTGTGCACCTCGGCCTGCGTTTTGGTCTGGCGCACTACGCTTACCGGATGGGCGTTGCGGCCATTCCGCTGATCAAGGCCAACACCAAAAAGGTCGGCCATGCGGCCTCCATCGTCGGGATGACGGTGATCGGCGCGCTGGTAGCAACCTATGTCCGCCTCAACACCACGCTCGAAATCAAAGCCGGGGATGCGGTTGTCAAGCTGCAGGCCGACGTTATCGACAAGCTGATGCCCGCGTTTCTGCCGCTGGTCTACACCCTGACCATGTTCTGGCTGGTACGCCGGGGCTGGAGCCCGCTGCGGCTGATTGGTATCACCGTGGTATTGGGCGTTGTCGGTAAATTCTGTCACTTCCTGTAAAAGCAAAGAGGTTGCGATGTTAGGCATTATTTTGACGGGTCACGGCGGTTTTGCCAGCGGGCTTGAGCAGGCGATGAAGCAGATCCTCGGCGAGCAGCCACAGTTTATCGCCATCGATTTTCCTGAAACATCCACTACGGCGCGGCTGACCGCTCAGCTTGAGCAGGCGGTGAGCGAACTCGACCCCCGGCACGATATTGTGTTTCTTACTGATTTGCTGGGCGGCACGCCGTTTCGCGTGGCCTCAACGCTCGCGATGCAAAGACCAGGCAGCGAAGTCATCACTGGCACCAACCTGCAGCTCCTGCTGGAGATGGTGCTGGAGCGCGACGGATTAACCAGCGAAGCGTTTCGTCTGCAGGCGCTGGAGTGTGGACACCGCGGCCTGACGAGCCTGGTGGATGAGCTTGGCCGCTGCCGCGAGGAAACGCCCGCAGAGGAAGGGATATGAGCCAGCTGCTGCGTGCGCGACGGGTGCTGACCGAAAAGGGCTGGCTGGATGACCACCAGCTTCGTCTCGAGAACGGCGTTATCGCGGCGATTGAGCCCATCCCCGCGGGCGTTACGACGCGCGATGCGGAGCTGCTCTGCCCGGCGTATATCGATACCCACGTCCACGGCGGTGCGGGCGTGGACGTCATGGATGATGCGCCTGACGTGCTGGACACTCTGGCGATGCATAAAGCACGCGAAGGTGTGGGTGCATTTCTGCCCACCACCGTCACCGCGCCACTGGAGGCCATCCACGCCGCGCTGATGCGTATCGCCCGGCGTAGTCAGTCCGGCGGACCCGGCGCTCAGATCCTGGGCAGTTATCTGGAAGGTCCGTACTTTACGCCTCAGAACAAAGGGGCGCATCCGCCTGAACTGTTCAGGGAGTTGGATATCGCCGAGCTGAACAGGCTGATTGACGTTTCACTGAGCACGCTACGGGTGGTGGCGCTCGCGCCGGAGAAGCCCGGCGCGCTGCAGGCGATCCATCACCTTAAACAGCGCGGTATACGCGTGATGCTGGGCCACAGCGCTGCCTCATACCGGCAAACTCTCGCCGCGTTTGATGCGGGTGCCGACGGGCTGGTGCACTGCTATAACGGTATGACGGGGCTGCATCACAGGGGGCCCGGCATGGTTGGCGCCGGGCTGACGGATAAACGGGCGTGGCTGGAGCTTATCGCCGACGGGCACCATGTTCATCCAGGAGCCCTGCGCTTATGCAGCTGCTGTGCAAAAGAGAGGGTGGTACTGATTACCGATGCCATGCAGGCGGCAGGTATGCCGGATGGGCGGTATACACTCTGCGGCGAAGAGGTCACGATGCAAAACGGCGTGGTTCGAACCGCATCTGGCGGACTGGCGGGCAGCACGCTGTCGCTGGATGCGGCAGTCAGGAATATGGTGGAACACGCGGGCGTCACCGCTGAAGACGCTATTCATATGGCCTCGCTGCACCCTGCCCGCCTGCTGGGCATCGATCGTCAGCTCGGATCCTTAACGCCGGGAAAAAGCGCCAATATTATTGCTCTGGACGGTGGTTTACACCTTCAACAGATCTGGATTCAGGGCCAGGCTCTCCCCCTTTAGCCCTTTCATTGTGTCTCCTTTTGGCTTTACGGCCTGAAACCGTAAGGCCTTTCTTTTCCTTTCTTTAAATTTGCCCTTTCCTTTCACGATCACACTTTTCGTTTTATTTCTTTTCTTTCATTGAACTTTCAGTTTCTTTTCTATAGATTTTATTTAACTGCTGAAGTGAACAAGTGAAACGAAACGAAAGATGGCCACACGTTTGCCAGCGTCTGATGTGGAATTCACACGACTAAGGACTGAGTTATGCCACAAATCACCCCCACCACCACCGGCACCTGGACCGAAGAAGAGATCCGCCAGCAGCCTGCCAGCTGGATCCGCTCGCTCAACAACATCGATAATCTGCGTTCCTCAATTGACGGTTTCCTGACGCCGCTGCTGCGCAAGCGCGATCTGCGGATCGTGCTGACCGGCGCGGGCACGTCCGCGTTTATTGGCGATATCATTGCGCCATGGCTTGCGAGCCATACCGGGAAAAACATCTCCGCCGTACCGACCACCGATCTGGTCACGAATCCGATGGATTACTTCAGCCCGGCACATCCGCTGCTGCTGGTTTCGTTTGCCCGTTCCGGTAACAGCCCGGAAAGCGTGGCTGCGGTAGAGTTGGCCAATCAGTTCGTGCCGGAGTGCTACCACCTGTCGATCACCTGTAACGAGGCGGGCAGCCTGTATCAGAACGCCGTCAACAGCGATAACGCCTATGCCCTGCTGATGCCTGCTGAAACGCACGATCGCGGCTTCGCGATGACCAGCAGTATTACCACCATGATGGCGAGCTGCCTGGCGATATTCGCCCCGGAAACGATCGGAAGCCGCACCTTCCGCGACGTGGCCGATCGCTGTCAGGCGATCCTCTCCTCACTCGGTGATTTCCGCCACGGCGTCTTTGGCAACGAACCGTGGAAAAGGATCGTCTACCTGGGAAGCGGTGGCCTGCAGGGCGCGGCGCGTGAATCGGCACTAAAGGTGCTGGAGCTGACGGCAGGCAAGCTGGCGGCGTTCTACGAGTCCCCAACGGGCTTCCGTCACGGGCCTAAATCACTGGTGGATAGCGAAACGCTGGTGGTGGTGTTTGTCTCCAGCCATCCGTATACGCGTCAGTACGATCTCGATCTGCTGGCTGAACTGCGCCGCGAACGCCAGGCTCTGCGCGTCGTCGCTATCGCCGCTGAAAACGATCCGGTTATTGAAGCGGGTCCGCACATCCTGCTGCCACCTTCCCGCCCGTTTATCGATATGGAACAGGCGTTCTGCTTCCTGATGTACGCCCAGGTCTTTGCGCTGTCTCAGTCCCTCAGCGTGGGCAATACGCCCGATACGCCATCTGCCAGCGGCACGGTCAACCGCGTGGTCCAGGGCGTAGTTATTCATCCGTGGCAGGCTTAAGAGGATCGCACTATGAGCATTATCTCAACGAAATATCTTCTGCAGGACGCGCAGGCAAAAGGCTACGCGGTGCCGGCGTTCAACATCCACAACGCTGAGACGATCCAGGCGATCCTCGAAGTGTGTAGCGAAATGCGATCGCCGGTGATCCTCGCGGGCACGCCGGGCACGTTTAAGCACATTGCGCTGGAAGAGATCTACGCCCTGTGCAGCGCCTACTCGCTAACCTACGACATGCCGCTGGCGCTGCATCTCGATCACCACGAATCTCTCGACGATATTCGTCGCAAGGTCAACGCTGGCGTGCGTAGCGCGATGATCGACGGCAGCCACTATCCGTTCGAACAAAACGTGAAGCTGGTGAAGTCGGTGGTCGATTTTTGCCACCTCAACGATTGTAGCGTCGAGGCCGAGCTGGGCCGACTGGGCGGCGTGGAAGATGACATGAGCGTCGACGCCGAAAGCGCGTTTCTCACCGACCCTCAGGAAGCGAAACGCTTTGTCGAACTGACCGGCGTCGATAGCCTCGCCGTCGCCATCGGTACCGCACACGGCCTGTATACCAAACGCCCGAAAATCGACTTCCAGCGGCTGGCCGAGATCCGCGACGTGGTCACCGTGCCGCTGGTGCTGCACGGCGCGAGCGATGTGCCGGATGAGGATGTTCGCCGCACCATCGCGCTGGGCGTGTGCAAAGTCAACGTGGCTACCGAGCTGAAAATTGCCTTCTCTGACGCGGTGAAAGCCTGGTTTGCCGAAAACCCGCAGGGCAACGATCCACGCTTCTATATGCGGGTCGGTATGGACGCCATGAAAGAGGTGGTCAGAAGCAAGATCGCCGTTTGCGGCTCGGCAAATCGATTGCTGCTTCCGGCAGAAGCCTGATAAAAAAAGAGATTACGCTGATGAAAAAAATCCTCGCACTCTCAGTGCTGGCCCTGTGCGTTTCCCATAGCGCAGTGGCCGCGAACTACACGCTCAGTAACGACAATATTGCTCTGTCATTTGATGATGCAAACTCAACGGTAGTGGTTAAAGACAGTGAAGCTAACCATCCGCTCACGCCGCAGGAGCTGTTCTTTCTGACGCTGCCGGACGAGACTAAAATCCACACCGCGGATTTTAAAATCAAGCATGTCGAAAAGCAGGACAGCGGGATTGTCGTTGATTTCACCCATCCGGAATTTAACGTGACGGTGAAGCTGAACCTGGTGAAGGGCAAATACGCCAGCATCGACTACACCATCGCCGCCGTTGGTCAGCCCCGGGACGTGGCGAAAATCACCTTCTTCCCGACCAAAAAGCAGGCTCAGGCTCCTTACGTAGACGGGGCAATTAACAGCTCGCCGATCGTCGCAGACTCGTTCTTTATTCTGCCGGATAAACCCATCGTTAATACTTACGCCTATGAAGCGACGACCAACCTCAACGTGGAGCTGAAAACACCTATTCAGCCCGCAACGCCGGTCAGTTACACCACGTACTTTGGTACCTTCCCGGAGACCAGCCAGCTACGCCGTAGCGTTAACCAGTTTATCGATGCCGTCCGTCCGCGTCCGTATAAGCCTTATTTACACTACAACAGCTGGATGGATATCGGCTTCTTTACACCGTACTCCGAACAGGACGTGCTGGGGCGGATGGATGAATGGAATAAGGAATTTATCACCGGGCGCGGCGTGGCGCTGGATGCATTCCTGCTTGACGATGGCTGGGATGACCTGACCGGGCGCTGGCTGTTTGGCCCGGCTTTCAGCAAGGGTTTTGGCAAGGTACGGGAGAAAGCTGACAGCCTGCACAGCTCCGTCGGCCTGTGGCTCTCGCCGTGGGGTGGATATAACAAACCGCGCGATACGCGCGTCTCGCATGCAAAAGAGTACGGTTTCGAAACGGTAGACGGGAAGCTGGCGCTGTCAGGCCCGAACTACTTTAAAAACTTTAATGAGCAGATCGTTAAGCTTATTAAAAACGAGCATATTACCTCGTTCAAGCTCGACGGGATGGGCAATGCCAATTCGCATATTAAGGGCAGCCCGTTCGCCTCGGATTTTGACGCCTCTATCGCTCTGCTGCATAACATGCGCAGCGCCAATCCGAATCTGTTTATTAACCTGACGACCGGTACCAACGCCAGCCCATCCTGGTTGTTCTACGCCGATTCCATCTGGCGCCAGGGGGATGATATCAACCTGTACGGCCCCGGCACGCCGGTGCAGCAGTGGATGACCTACCGCGATGCGGAAACATATCGCTCCATTGTGCGTAAAGGTCCGCTGTTCCCGCTGAACTCCCTGATGTACCACGGGATCGTCAGCGCGGAGAACGCGTATTACGGTCTGGAGAAGGTGCAAACGGACAGCGATTTTGCCGACCAGGTCTGGAGCTACTTCGCCACCGGAACCCAGTTGCAGGAGCTGTATATCACCCCATCCATGCTCAACAAGTCGAAGTGGGATGTCCTGGCGCAGGCCGCGAAGTGGTCCCGGGAGAATGCCAGCGTGCTGGTGGATACCCACTGGATTGGCGGTGACCCGACGGCATTGCAGGTTTACGGCTGGGCATCCTGGAGCAAGGACAAAGCGATTATCGGCTTGCGTAACCCGTCGGATAAACCACAAAGCTACTATCTGGATCTGGCAAGAGACTTTGAGATCCCGACAGACGGCACGACGCACTTCAATTTGAAAGCGGTGTACGGCAGTAACGATAGCGTACCGGAGGGGTATAAAAACGCGGTGGTGATTACCCTGAAACCGCTGGAAACGCTGGTGTTTGAGGCGATGCCTGTTAACTAACCGTAGGCCGGGTAAGGCGAAGCCGTCACCCGGCAAAAAAATTCGCAGGGGATTACTCCCCCTGCTGCTCCAGCGCATACTTATAGAGCGCATTTTTCTTCACGCCGTGGATCTCCGCCGCCAGTGCCGCCGCTTTCTTAAGCGGCAGTTCTGCCTGCAGCAGCGCCAGCGTGCGCAGCGCGTCGGCAGGCAGCGCGTCTTCTTGCGCTTTGTGCCCTTCGACAATAAGCACCATCTCACCCTTGCGGCGGTTCTCATCTTCCTTCACCCATGCCAGCAGTTCGCCCACCGGCGCGCCGTGAATGGTCTCCCAAGTTTTGGTCAGCTCGCGCGCCAGCACCACGTAGCGACCTTCGCCCCAGACGGTCACCATGTCTTCCAGGCTCTCCAGCAGGCGATGCGTAGATTCGTAAAAAATCAGGGTACGCGGTTCCGCTTCCAGATCCTTCAGCACGTCACGCCGGCCTTTGGATTTGGCAGGAAGAAAGCCTTCATAGCAGAAACGGTCGGACGGCAGACCCGCGGCGCTCAGCGCAGCAATGGCAGCGCACGGCCCCGGCAGCGGCACAACGCGAATACCGGCTTCACGACAGGTACGCACCAGGTGATAGCCAGGGTCGTTAATCAGCGGCGTACCGGCGTCGGAGACGAGGGCAATGTTCTGCCCTTCCTTCAGCTTCGCCACCAGCGTTTCGGCTTTTTGTTGCTCATTGTGATCGTGCAGGGCAAACAGACGGGCGTTAATCGCGAAATGTTGAAGCAGTAAACCGGTGTGTCGGGTATCTTCAGCGGCAATTAAATCAACAGTTTGCAATACGGTCAGCGCACGTTGGGTAATATCAGATAAATTCCCGATAGGAGTAGGTACAATATAAAGCTGGCCTTGAGAATTATCTGCCGTTTCGTGTTGTTTCATTGTTTCGTCCGTATTGCCGTTTTAATATTGAGCATTGCGTAAAAAATCACTGGATACAGTATGGTACCGTTAACGTTTCTTCGAAAAAAAGCCACGCGCAGCGTGCCGCTTCTGCTGGCAGCCCTGATCTTTGCAGGCTGTGGCACTCAGGCACCTGACCAGAGCACAGCCCATCTTCAGGGGTCTGCTCAGGCTGATTCTGGCTTTTATCTGCAACAAATGTCGCAGAGTTCAAATGATACCAGGATCAACTGGCAATTACTCGCCATTCGTGCACTGCTGAAAGAGGGGAAAACCCAGCAGGCCGCCGAGCTGTTCAACCAGTTGCCGAACGATCTTAACGACACCCAGCGCCGTGAGCAGAGCCTGCTCTCCGCCGAGCTGAAAGTCGCACTGAAAGATTACGCCGCCGCGAAGAAGATCCTCGGCGACATCGACGTGAGCGCGCTGGATAAAAATCAGCAGGCCCGTTTCTGGCAGACGGGCATTACCGCTGAACAGGGACGCCCTTCCCTGACGCTGCTGCGTGCGCTGATTGCCCAGGAGCCGCTGCTTGGCGGTGCGGATAAGCAGAAAAATATCGATGCCACCTGGCAGGCGCTTGCCTCTATGACCCAGGAACAGGCTCAGGCGCTGGTCATCAACGCGGATGAAAACGTGCTGCAGGGCTGGCTGGATCTGCAGCAGATGTGGTTTAACAACCGCAGCGATCCAAAAATGCTGAAAGCCGGTATTACCGACTGGCAGACACGCTACCCGCAGAACCCGGGCGCGAAAATGCTGCCCACTCAGTTGGTTAACGTGCAGAACTTTAAGCCTGCCTCCACCAGCAAAATCGCCCTGCTTCTGCCGTTAAACGGCCAGGCGGCGGTATTTGGCCGTACCATTCAGCAGGGCTTTGAAGCGGCGAAGAACGGTACCACGCCCGTGACCGGCAGCGCAGTGCCCGCCCAGGCCGCACAGGCGGCGAACGTGAGCGACGTTGTCAGCCCTTCCGCCGCGGAGACCAGCGACCTGACCACAGCGCAAACCCCGGCGCAGGGCACGATGCAAAACCCGGTGACGGCCCCGACAACGCCTCCAGCCGCGACGCCAGAGCCAGCCACGCCGGCTCAGGCGCCGGCAGAGACACAAGCCGCGCCGACCACGGCGCCCGCGACAGCGGAACAGCCTCAGTCGCAGACCACTCAGCCCACCGCTCAACCTGCCGCTCAGCCGCAGGCCGTGGCAACCGCCAGCGCTAACCCTGGCGCTGAGCTGAAAATCTATGACACCAGCTCGCAACCGCTTGATCAGGTTCTGGCGCAGGTTCAACAGGACGGTGCCAGCATCGTTGTCGGCCCGCTGCTGAAAAATAACGTGGAAGAGCTGATGAAGAGCAACACCACGCTGAACGTGCTGGCGCTCAACCAGCCTGAGCAGGTGCAGAACCGGGCCAATATCTGCTACTTCGCGCTCTCACCGGAAGATGAAGCCCGCGACGCGGCGCGTCATATTCACGAGCAGGGCAAACAGGCTCCACTGCTGCTCATCCCACGCAGCACGCTGGGCGATCGCGTGGCCAATGCTTTTGCCGATGAGTGGCAGAAGCTGGGTGGTGGCGTGGTGCTGCAGCAGAAATTCGGTTCCGTCTCTGAACTGCGCGCGGGCGTAAACGGCGGGGCAGGCATTGCGCTTAACGGTAGCCCGGTCACCGCGAGCCTGCCGCAGCAGCAGGGGGTGACCATTGGCGGTCTGACGATCCCTGCCCCACCAACTGACGCGCAGATTAGCGGCGGCGGTAAAGTGGATGCAGCCTATATCGTTGCCACGCCACAGGAGATCGCCTTTATCAAACCGATGATCGCGATGCGTAACGGCAGCCAGAGTGGCGCAACGCTCTATGCCAGCTCCCGCAGCGCGCAGGGCACCGCAGGTCCGGATTTCCGCCTGGAGATGGACGGTCTGCAGTACAGCGAAATCCCGATGCTGGCTGGCAGCAACCCGGCGCTGATGCAGCAGGCGCTGGGCGCGGTGCGTAACGATTACTCGCTGGCGCGTCTGTATGCGATGGGTGTCGATGCCTGGGCGCTGGCGAACCACTTTACCCAGATGCGTCAGGTACCGGGTTTTGAGCTTAACGGCAACACCGGCGATCTGACCGCGACTCAGGACTGCGTGATCAACAGGAAGTTATCATGGCTCAAATACCAGCAGGGGCAAATCGTCCCGGCCAGTTAAGCCGTAAAGAGACCGGCGACGCATGGGAATTAAAGGCGCGTCGCTGGCTTGAAGGCAAAGGACTGCGCTTTATCGCCGCTAACGTTCGCGGACGTGGCGGCGAAATCGATCTGATCATGAAAGAGGGTCAGGTGATTGTGTTTGTCGAAGTCCGCTTTCGACAGTCCTCCCGTTTTGGCGGTGCTGCCGCCAGCGTGACGCTCGCCAAACAACATAAATTATTACAGACTGCCCACTTGTGGCTTGCCCGCCATAATGGGAGTTTTGATACTGTGGATTGCCGGTTCGATGTGATAGCCTTCACCGGAAATGAGATCGAATGGCTTAAAAACGCTTTTGGCGAAGACGCATAATTAAGATTTAAAAGGGATAACGTGCTCGAAAGAATTAAAGTGTGCTTCACAGAAAGCATCCAGACTCAGATTGCCGCGGCGGAAGCCCTTCCGGATGCTATCTCTCGTGCCGCAATGACGCTGGTGCAATCCCTGCTTAACGGCAACAAAATCCTCTGTTGTGGCAATGGGACTTCCGCCGCCAACGCACAGCATTTTGCTGCCAGCATGATCAATCGTTTTGAAACAGAACGCCCCAGTTTACCTGCCATTGCACTTAATACCGATAATGTGGTCTTAACAGCGATTGCTAACGATCGTCTGCATGACGAAATTTACGCAAAGCAGGTGCGCGCTCTGGGTCATGCCGGAGATGTGCTGCTGGCCATTTCCACGCGCGGCAATAGCCGGGATATTGTTAAAGCCGTTGAAGCCGCCGTCACCCGCGACATGACTATTGTGGCCTTAACCGGCTATGACGGGGGGGAGCTGGCGGGTCTGCTGGGGCCGCAGGATGTGGAAATCCGCATTCCGTCTCACCGGAGCGCACGCATTCAGGAGATGCATATGCTCACGGTGAACTGCTTATGTGATTTGATCGATAACACGCTTTTCCCTCACCAGGATGATTAAGGAGTTCTTATGAAGGCTTTATCGACCCTCGCAGTCCTTATGTCTGCATTACTGCTTCAGGGATGTATCGCTGCGGCCGTTGTGGGTACCGCCGCAGTCGGCACCAAAGCGGCAACCGATCCACGTACTGTGGGTACGCAGGTGGATGACGGTACGCTGGAGCTGCGCGTTAACAGTGCGCTGTCGAAAGATGAACAAATCAAGAAAGAAGCGCGTATCAACGTGACGGCTTATCAGGGCAAAGTGCTGCTGGCAGGCCAGGCGCCGAACATGGAACTCGCCTCTCGCGCTAAACAAATTGCGATGGGTGTTGAAGGAACCACTGAAGTCTTTAACGAAGTGCGCCAGGGCAAACCCATTGGTCTGGGTGAGGCCTCGTCCGATACCTGGATTACCACCAAAGTGCGTTCCCAGTTGTTGGGCTCGGATCAGGTCAAATCTTCCAACGTGAAAGTGACGACGGAAAACGGTGAAGTGTTCCTGCTGGGTCTGGTGACCGACCGTGAAGGGAAAGCGGCGGCCGATATCGCCAGCCGGGTGAGCGGCGTGAAACACGTCACCACCGCGTTTACTTACATTAAGTAATCCACACCCGACTCCACGCCCGGTAAGCGCTAGCGCCACCGGGCTTTTTTACATCAGCGCCAGACTCCCCACTATCACCCCACTCAACGCCACCAGTCCCGCGGTGAGCCACAGCGCTTTCGCCGGGAATGACTTACGCAGCATGATGAGTGACGGCAGGCTGATGGCAGGCAGGGTAATGAGCAGCGCCAGTGCTGGCGCGGTACCCATACCAGCCAGCATCATGGTCTGTACAATGGGAATTTCGGCGGCCGTCGGGATAACAAACAGGCAGCCTGCAACGGCCATCGCAATCACCCACATCAGCGTGTTGTCGATAGCACCATCCGCATGCGGGAACAGCCAGACGCGCGCCGCCCCGAGAACCAGTACCGCCAGGATATAGACCGGGATAGTGCTCCAGAAAAGCTGCCATAGCGCCTTGCCCCAGCGTGCGAAAAAACCACCCTGCGGCTCGCTGACGTCCAGCTCAACGGACGCAGGCTCGACGGCAGTATCCTTCACCCATTTTTGCACCAGCGTCGCCACCACCAGCACAGTCAGCAACCCGGCCACCAGACGGATGAACGCGAAATGCCAGCCCAGCACAAAGCCCATAAACACCAGCGTTGCTGGGTTGAGCAGCGGGTTGCCCATCCAGAACGCCAGCGCACCGCCCATCGACACGCGCTGGCGACGCATCCCTGCGGCCACCGGTGCGGCACAGCAGGAGCACATCATGCCCGGCAGGGAGAAAACCGTCCCCAGCAGCGTGCCCTGAAAGCGCGGCTGGCCCAGGGTTTTGATCAACCAGTGACGCGGGATCAGCACCTGTATCAGCGAGCCCAGAATGACGCCTAAAACGGCCGCTTTCCAGACGGCAAGGAAATAGACCATGGCGTAATCCCACGCCGCCCGCAGCGGGCTGGCATCAGCCTGCGCGAGAATAGATTTTCCGATGCTGTGTGTTTCGGCGGCAGTGAAGGCTTTGCCGTAGTACGGCTGCCATTTCACATACCAGAGTCCAACAAGGACCACGAGAAAGAAGAGTGCGGGCTTCCACCATTGAACAGGTGTTGCCGCCTGAGATGAAGACTGACCAGTCATAGCATTCCCCGGAGAGTATTAGGTAATTAGCCGGGGGAGTTTACGCCTCGCCCTGTGCGATTTCACGCAGTTTTGCCGACGGGATAATGTTCACCCCTTCTTTCGAAGGAGATAACGCCTCTTTCAGCATCGTGCGCGCCACATCCCGCGCTTCAATTGATTTCCAGTTTCCGGGAAGAATGCGGAACAGCGGTGCGAAGATTGACTCATTAAAACGCCGTTCGTCCCGGTGTCCCAGCAGCATGGAGGGACGAACAATCGTCAGGTACTCCCATTTCTGGGCAATCAGCGCCTCTTCCATTTTGCCCTTCACCTTGTTGTAGAAAAAGGGCGATCCGGCGCTGGCCCCCAGCGAGCTGACCACCAGGAAATGTTTGGCCCCCAGCCTTTTGGCGGTGAGCGCCGTATCAATCACCAGCGTGTAGTCCGCATGCACAAACGCCTCCTTACTGCCCGCCTCACGCCGGGTCGTGCCAAGACAACAAAAGGCGATCTCAATCGGATCCTGCATCTGCGCCAGCGCGTCAGTCAGCTGCGGGTCGTGGGGGTTAAAGACGCCGGAGACGTCGGCGAGCGGTCGTCGCGTCGGGGCGGCGATGTAATTCACGCGACGATCCTGAATCAGCAGGCGCAGCAAATGTCCGCCCACCAGCCCGGTTGCGCCTGTTATCAGTACCTGGCTCATCTTCTCCCCTTTACAGAATTGTCCGTTTGCGAACTCGTCGTGGTCGACCACACTTAGAAGTCTGTTACAGGTAAGTATTTACCACAAGCGGAGAAAAATCAGTCTGAAGCCAAAACAACGGAGGAAGCATGGGCAAGAAAATCGCAGTCTTGATTACCGACGAGTTTGAAGATTCAGAATTTACCTCTCCTGCAGAGGCGTTCCGCAAGGCGGGACATGAAGTGATCACCATTGAGAAAGAAGCGGGCAAAACGGTGAAAGGCCATAAGGGCGAGGCCAGCGTGACCATCGACGAGACTATCGATAACGTCAGCCCCTCTGATTTTGACGCCCTGCTGTTACCCGGCGGCCACTCGCCGGACACCCTGCGCGGGGACGAGCGCTTCGTGACCTTTACCCGGGACTTTGTCTCTACCGGCAAACCTGTCTTTGCCATCTGTCACGGCCCGCAGCTGCTGATCAGCGCGGAGGTGGTACGCGGTCGTAAGCTCACGGCGGTGAAACCGATCGTTATCGATCTGAAAAACGCGGGGGCCGAGTTTTACGATCAGGAGGTGGTCAACGACAAAGACCAGCTGATCACCAGCCGGACCCCGGACGATCTCCCGGCGTTTAACCGCGAAGCGCTACGCCTGCTCGGCGCGTAACCAGTGCAGCTTCTTGCCAAAGCCCAGGGTGTTGTCGGTAAATTTCAGCTCATCGAGGCGGATTTCCCACACCGGGGCTTTTAGCGCAGCGGCAACCGGAAAGCGGCGCGTGTAGTGCTTACGACGCGCGTCGCTCTCTTCTCCATCCAGACGACGGATTTCCCCTTTAAACTGCACCCCACGGATCAGCGCGACCGTTTTAGGCTGACCATTCACCGTGCCCGCGACTTTTGCCTGCTGGCCGGTCATCTGCGCATGACGCGTTTTGTCTTCGCTCATGACGTAAAACGCGACGCGCTCAGGATCGTAGTAGTAAAACGCGTTTGCGCACCACATTTCTCCCTCGTGGTATACGCACCAGGTGACGACATGCTGCTTCGCCAGCCAGCGGTTAATGGCGGCCAGTGTTTCCATTTTCGCTCTCTCTCATGCTATGGTGCGGTCACCTTAACATACTGAATCTTTTTACCGTGTGCTGGTTTCTTTATCTTGTCCGAACCGCTGATAATACCCTCTACACCGGGATCACCACCGATGTGGCGCGGCGTTTTTTACAACATCAAACGGGGAAAGGCGCAAAGGCGCTGCGGGGGAAAGGGGAATTGCAGCTGGCATTTTCAGCCGCCGTGGGCGAGCGTTCCCTGGCGCTGAGGCTGGAATACCGCATTAAACAGCTGACGAAGCGCCAGAAAGAGCGCCTCGTGACCGGAGACGGCTCTTTTGAGGCGCTACGCGAGAGCCTGCTTAAAAGCGATTAAAATGGTCGTGGTACTCTACCAGGCCATGCACGCCGTTGAGCGCGTCGTCCGCCAGACGATGAACCTGGAAGGCGGATTCGGTGCCCGGCCAGCGGCAGCGAAGATCGTAATGCGCGGCCTGTTCAAAGCCTAAACGGCCATAAAACGCGGGATCGCCCAGCGTGACAACGGCCGCGTAACCGAACTCATTCAGTGAATCCAGCCCTTCATAGACCAGCTGGCGCGCCAGCCCCTGCCCGCGATAGCTTTCATCTACCGCCAGCGGTGCCATTCCTACCCACTGGAGCTCTTCGCCCTGAACGCTGACCGGACTGAAGGCCACATAGCCCACCACCTGACCTTCGTCATCGGTGGCAACCAGCCCCAGCGTAATCAGGCCGTCTTCGCGGAGATCGTGGACCAGTTGGGCTTCGGCATCGCTCTCAAAAGAACGTCGCAGCAACGCATCAATCCCCGGCGCATCAATCCCAATTTCGACTCGAATCAGCATGGCTCACCTACTGAAGTGTGTTTACTGTCCGGCGGGGTTGTCAGCCCGGCCTCAACGAAATCTGCCATTTGCATTAACATCACGCGCAGCGCTTTCGGCATCTGCTCCAGCTCAATGGCATCCATTAAATTTTTCACGTACAGGCCCAGCTCCGTATCGCCTTCAATCACCAGACGGCGCTGGAAGAAGAGCGTATCCGGATCCTGCTTACGCGCGGCAATCATCAGCAGATCGCTGGCGTTGGCGCTGAAGCTCACGTCCGCGTCAGCGGATTCGCGTACGATCAGCTGGTCATTCTCAACCGAGGTAAACCAGCGCAGCCCGATGTCACGCACGTCGATGCTTAACCAGCGTCCTTCCAGGAACTCCAGCTCGCCATCCTGCAACGCCTGACGGAACTGCCAGCTCAGGACCTGCTCCAGCACCTGACGTTTAAGCGCGAACGGCGCCAGTTTTACCGGCACGCTCAGCATTGATGGACCAAATTGTACGAGACGTGAACGCAGTTTATCCAGCACGAGCTTTACTCCCTGATAGCTATAGTCCCGCTATTTTGCCATATCCGGCACATAACATAGCGGCGTAAATCAACAAACCGTCGTCCGGTGACGCTCATTATTGGTGCCATCAATACGCCATTAGCTGCCTTAAATCAAAAATTGTCGCGTATGGGTTAATTAAAATCCCAGCTCGTTAACATTTTTGCGATCGACTACATCAGGATAAATTATGGAGCTGCTCTGCCCTGCCGGAAACCTTCCGGCGCTTAAGGCGGCCATCGAAAATGGGGCCGATGCGGTCTATATCGGGCTGAAAGATGATACTAACGCCCGCCATTTTGCTGGCCTCAACTTTACGGAGAAAAAGCTTCAGGAAGCCGTTAACTTCGTTCACCAGCACCGCCGCAAACTGCACATCGCCATTAATACCTTTGCCCATCCTGACGGCTACGCCCGCTGGCAGCGCGCGGTGGATATGGCCGCACAGCTGGGAGCCGATGCGCTGATTCTGGCCGACCTCGCCATGCTTGAGTATGCGGCAGAACGCTATCCCCATATTGAGCGCCACGTCTCTGTTCAGGCATCTGCCACCAACGAAGAGGCCGTACGTTTTTATCACCGAAACTTTGACGTAGCCCGCGTGGTGCTGCCGCGCGTACTCTCTATTCATCAGGTTAAGCAACTCGCGCGCGTCACGCCAGTGCCGCTGGAAGTTTTTGCCTTTGGCAGCCTGTGCATCATGGCTGAAGGCCGTTGTTATCTCTCCTCCTATTTAACCGGTGAATCACCCAATACCGTCGGGGCCTGCTCCCCTGCCCGCTTTGTTCGCTGGCAGCAAACACCGCAGGGGCTGGAGTCTCGTCTGAATGAGGTGCTGATCGACCGCTATCAGGACGGCGAAAATGCCGGTTATCCAACCCTCTGTAAAGGGCGCTATCTGGTCGACGGCCAGCGTTACCACGCGCTGGAAGAGCCCACCAGCCTCAACACGCTGGCGCTGCTGCCGGAACTGCTGGCGGCCAATATTGCCTCGGTGAAAATCGAAGGTCGCCAGCGCAGCCCGGCCTACGTGAGCCAGGTTGCGAAAGTCTGGCGTCAGGCCATCGACCGCTGCATGGCGGACCCGCAGCACTACGCCCCGCAGCCGGCATGGATGGAGACGCTGGGGTCGATGTCTGAAGGCACGCAAACCACGCTGGGCGCGTATCACCGTAAATGGCAGTGAGAAAATCATGAAATATTCATTAGGGCCCGTACTCTACTACTGGCCAAAAGAGACGCTGGAAGACTTTTATCAACAGGCCGCCAGCAGCAGCGCCGATGTGATTTACCTCGGCGAAGCGGTGTGCAGCAAGCGCCGGGCCACCAAAGTGGGCGACTGGCTGGAGATGGCGAAAACCCTCGCCGGAAGCGGCAAACAGGTGGTGCTTTCGACGCTCGCCCTGGTACAGGCCGCTTCTGAACTGGGCGAGCTAAAGCGCTACGTGGAGAACGGCGAGTTCCTGCTGGAAGCGAGCGATCTCGGCGTGGTGAACATGTGCGCCGAACGCAGGCTGCCGTTTGTCGCGGGTCATGCGCTGAACTGCTATAACGCCGTGACCCTGCGCCTGTTGCTGAAACAGGGAATGACGCGCTGGTGCATGCCGGTTGAGCTCTCCCGCGACTGGCTGGCAAACCTGCTCACGCAGTGCGAAGAGCTGGGCATTCGCAACAAGTTTGAAGTGGAAGTGCTGAGCTACGGGCATCTGCCGCTGGCCTATTCCGCCCGCTGCTTTACCGCGCGCTCGGAAGACCGTCCGAAAGACGAGTGCGAAACCTGCTGCATTAAGTACCCGAACGGGCGCAGCATGCTGTCGCAGGAGAATCAGCAGGTGTTTGTCCTGAACGGCATTCAGACCATGAGCGGCTATGTCTATAACCTCGGCAACGAGTTGGCGTCGATGGACGGGCTGGTAGACATGGTGCGTTTATCCCCTCTGGATACGGGTGTGTTCGCCATGCTGGATGCCTTCCGCGCCAATGAAAACGGTGCCGCGCCGCTGGCGCTGCAGGCTAACAGCGACTGCAACGGCTACTGGCGACGTCTCGCCGGGCTGGAGCTGCAGGCGTAAAAAAGGCTCACTTTGTTAACAACGGTTATCATTTTTTAATGCACTATTAATGATTGACCGTCGACAAAGTGAGCTGTTATGACTGACAAAACCCTTCCGTTTTCGGTGCTGGATCTGGCGCCGATCCCTCAAGGCTCCTCGGCACGAGAAGCCTTTTCGCACTCGCTCGATCTCGCTCAACTGGCCGAAAAACGTGGCTATCACCGTTACTGGCTGGCCGAGCACCACAACATGGTCGGCATCGCCAGTGCGGCAACCTCGGTTCTGATTGGCTATCTGGCGGCAAATACGACCACCCTGCACCTGGGATCCGGCGGCGTGATGCTGCCTAACCACGCCCCGCTGGTGATTGCCGAGCAGTTTGGCACGCTGAATACGCTCTATCCGGGCCGTATAGATTTAGGGCTTGGCCGTGCGCCGGGGAGTGACCAGCCCACCATGCGCGCCCTGCGCCGCCATATGAGCGGCGATATCGACAACTTCCCACGCGACGTGGCGGAACTGGTGGACTGGTTCGATGCGCGAGACCCGAACCCGCACGTGCGCCCGGTACCCGGTTATGGTGAGAAGATCCCGGTCTGGCTTTTAGGCTCAAGTCTGTATAGCGCGCAGCTTGCCGCACAGCTGGGGCTGCCGTTTGCGTTTGCCTCGCACTTCGCGCCGGATATGCTGCATCAGGCGCTGCATCTTTACCGCACCCATTTCAAACCGTCTGAGCGTCTGGAGAAACCGTACGCGATGGTGTGTATCAACATCATTGCCGCCGACAGCAATCGCGACGCGGAATTCCTGTTTACCTCCATGCAGCAGGCGTTTGTGAAGCTGCGTCGTGGTGAGACGGGCCAGCTTCCGCCGCCAGTGGAAAATATGCATCAGCTCTGGTCAGCCTCCGAGCAGTATGGTGTTCAACAGGCGCTGAGCATGTCACTGGTGGGTGATAAAGCGAAGGTGCGTCACGGGCTGGAAGCGGTGCTGCGTGAGACTCAGGCCGATGAGATTATGGTTAACGGCCAGATCTTCGATCACCAGGCGCGTTTGCACTCCTTTGAGCTGGCGATGCAGGTGAAAGAGGAGCTGGTAGGGTAGCCCTTTTGCCCGGTGGCGCTTCGCTTACCGGGCCTACGGGATCGCGTAGGCCGGATAAGGCGTAGCCGCCATCCGGCACAAAAACTTACTGATACACAGGCAACAGGTTAAAACTCGACAGCACGTGAACCAGCGCGTTACCCACCCCAAATACCAGAATCAGTACAATCATCGGTTTGCCGCCCCAGACGCGGAATTTAGGGCTGCCGAAGCGTTTACGTGATTTGCGGGCCAGCAGCGCCGGCACAATTGCCGCCCAGATGGTCGCCGCCAGACCGGCATAGCCGATGGCGTACAGGAAGCCGTTCGGCCACAGCAGGCCACCCGCGACTGGAGGCAGGAAGGTCAGTAACGCAGTTTTGAAGCGACCCATCGCGGAGTCATCGAAGCCAAACAGATCCGCCAGGTAGTCAAACAGGCCCACTGTCACGCCGAGGAACGAGCTCGCCACCGCAAAGTTAGAGAAGATAACCAGCAGCAGATCCAGGCTACGGCTGTTCAGAACGCCACTCAGCGCCTGCACCAGCACATCAATGTTACCGCCCTTCTGCGCAATGCCAATAAATTCCGGACGCGGGATGTTGCCCATGGTTCCCAGCAGCCAGATGACATACAGCCCCAGTGCCAGCAGCGTACCGTAGACCAGACATTTCACGATAGTGCGCGGATCTTTGCCGTAGTACTTCATCAGGCTCGGCACATTACCGTGGTAGCCAAACGAGGCCAGACAGAACGGCAGTGTCATCAGCAGATACGGCGTATACGAGGTGTTCACCTCGGCGACATTAAACAGCGTTGCCGGCGTTACGTGCCCCAGCAGGCTGCCGAACGTCAGGAAGAAGGTGATCACCTTTGCGCCCAGTACAATGGCCGTCATCCGGCTCACCGCTTTGGTACTCATCCAGACGATAAACGCCACGCCCAGTGCAAAGCACAATCCTGCCAGACGCGCCGGAACATTCAGCGACATCTCCGAGAAGGTGTGATGCAGAATCGAGCCGCTCGCCGAAATGTAGGCGTAGGTCAGGATGTACAGGACAAACGCGATGGAGAGTCCATTGACCAGGTTCCAGCCTTTGCCTAACAGATCTTTGGTGATGGTGTCGAAGCTCGCGCCAATGCGGTAGTTCAGGTTGGCTTCGAGGATCATCAGCCCGGAATGAAGCATACAGAACCAGGTAAAGACCAGCGCGGCCAGCGACCAGAAGAACCACGCACCGGACATGACCACGGGCAGGGAAAACATCCCGGCACCTATAATGGTTCCGCCGATGATCACCACGCCGCCAAGCAGCGAAGGTGACGTTTGGGTGGTGGTTAGTGTCGCCATACAGCCTTTTCTCCAGTCAATCATGCGGTTCTGCATTTTAATGTGACGCACTGTACCAGTACAAGAGTACAAAGGGAATAAAAAAAGCCCCGATAGCGTCTATCGGGGCTGTATATTTTACTTTACGTCAGAAGTGCAAGGCTTACGCGTCACCGAAACGACGACGGCTGGTGCCTTCTTCACGACGTGGGCCACGGTTTTCGCGACGCTCGCCGGAGAAACGACGACCTTCACCACCGCGACCTTCGCTGCGACCGCCTTCACGACGCTCGCCACCGAAACCGCGGCCGCCGCCACGACGTTCGCCGCCACGGTCAGGACGTGGCTGTGCATCGCCCAGCAGCTGCATGTTCATCGGCTTGTTCAGGATGCGGGTACGCGTAAAGTGCTGCAGTACTTCACCCGGCATACCTTTTGGCAGCTCAATGGTAGAGTGAGATGCGAACAGCTTGATGTTACCGATGTAACGGCTGCTGATGTCGCCTTCGTTGGCGATCGCGCCAACGATGTGACGCACTTCAACGCCATCATCACGGCCCACTTCAATGCGGTACAGCTCCATATCACCCGCATCGCGACGTTCACGACGTGGACGGTCTTCACCACCACGCTCTGGACGGTCGCCACGTGGGCCACGATCGTTACGGTCGCCACGACGTTCGAAGCGATCGTCACGGTCACGGAATTCACGCTTAGGACGCATCGGTGCATCTGGCGGCACGATCAGGCTACGTTCGCCCTGCGCCATCTTCAGCAGTGCTGCTGCCAGGGTTTCCATATCCAGCTCTTCGCCTTCAGCAACAGGCTGGATCTGGGACAGCAGCGCACGGTACTGATCCAGATCGCTGCTTTCCAGCTGCTGCTGGACTTTCGCGGCGAACTTTTCCAGACGGCGTTTGCCCAGCAGCTCTGCGTTTGGCAGATCGGCTTCTGGGATGGTCAGCTTCATGGTGCGTTCGATATTACGCAGCAAACGACGCTCGCGGTTCTCAACGAACAGCAGCGCACGGCCCGCACGACCCGCACGACCGGTACGACCGATACGGTGAACGTAAGACTCGGAATCCATCGGGATGTCGTAGTTAACCACCAGGCTGATACGCTCAACGTCCAGGCCACGTGCTGCCACGTCGGTTGCAATCAGGATATCCAGACGACCGTCTTTCAGACGCTCCAGCGTCTGCTCACGCAGGGCCTGGTTCATATCGCCGTTCAGCGCTGCGCTGTTGTAGCCGCTACGCTCCAGGGCTTCAGCCACTTCCAGGGTCGCGTTTTTGGTACGAACGAAGATGATCGCCGCATCAAAATCTTCCGCTTCCAGGAAACGTACCAGCGCTTCGTTTTTGCGCATGCCGTACACAGACCAGTAGCTCTGGCTGATGTCCGGGCGAGTCGTCACGCTGGACTGAATACGCACTTCCTGCGGCTCTTTCATGAAGCGGCGGGTAATGCGACGGATAGCTTCAGGCATGGTGGCAGAGAACAGCGCGGTCTGATGACCGTCCGGGATCTGCGCCATGATGGTTTCAACGTCTTCGATGAAGCCCATACGCAGCATTTCATCGGCTTCGTCCAGTACCAGACCGCTCAGTTTAGAGAGATCCAGCGTACCGCGCTTCAGGTGATCCAGCAGACGGCCCGGCGTACCGACAACAATCTGTGGGCCCTGGCGCAGGGCGCGTAACTGCACGTCATAACGCTGGCCGCCGTACAGGGCTACCACGTTTACGCCGCGCATATGTTTAGAGAATTCCGTCATGGCTTCAGCAACCTGAACAGCCAGTTCACGGGTTGGAGCCAGGACGAGGATCTGCGGTGCACGCAGGTCCGGATCAATGTTGTTCAGCAGCGGCAGCGAGAACGCTGCAGTTTTACCGCTACCAGTCTGGGCCATGCCCAGCACGTCACGACCAGAAAGCAGGTGTGGGATACACTCAGCCTGGATCGGAGATGGTTTTTCGTAACCCAGATCGTTAAGGGCTTCAAGGATAGGAGCCTTCAGGCCCAGATCTGCAAAAGTGGTTTCGAATTCAGCCATGTAGTACGAGTGCCTCAATGTCAATGGCGGCCAGTCTACTTAGCTCATCGTGAAAATGATTAGCAATTTTCATTGAAAAGTGTGAACCGGCTCAAAGTAGGTGTATTGACGAACAACAACGCCCTCACCAGTTAAGGTGATGGCAATCAAAAGATTACGGGCTGATGTTTATGTCGTCAGCTATTGCTGGTCCGATTCTGCCAGGTCGTCTTGCTCCTGGCCCAAGAGCGATAATTCCAACAATGCATAACGGTGCTCAACGAAGTTGTGTACGTTGTTAGCAACCGCTAATTTGAACAGTGCCGTAGCGCTGTCCTTATCCCCCAGACTTAGGTAGTACTTACCTAAATAGAAGTTGGTTTCACTGAGATGCTCAGCGAGCGAGGTGTTATCCGTTGCGTCCGCCTTGAGGCGTTCCATCAGCGTTGCTTCGCTAATGTTGCCCAGGTAGAACTCGACAATGTTCCATCCCCACTGTTCCTTATCCGATTTATCGAAGCGCTGTTTCAGTGCCTCTTTTGCCTGCTTCTCATCGAGCTTCTGCTCAACGATGTAAAGCCACAGGCTACGGAAAGGATCATTAGGATCGTCTTGATAAAACGCCAGCAGATCATCTTGCGCTAACTTATCACGACCGCCGTAATACAATGCGATACCGCGATTCAAGTGCGCGTAGTTGTAAGTTGGATCAAGCTCAAGTACAGAATCAAACGCTTCATAGGCAGCATCAAAATTGCCTGCCTGCGTTAAATAAATGCCTAAGTAATTGAATACTTCAGGCATATCAGGTCGGATAGCCAGCGCTTGTGAAAAATCATTCCGCGCTAATGCCCTCAGACCAAGACTATCATACAACACTCCGCGCTCATATAAAAGCTGTGCGCGTTCGTCATCGGTTAAAGCCCGACTGGCAAGTATTTGTTCCATGCGTGCCAGAATCACTTCCTGCTGCAAAGTCGGTTGCAATGGCACTGCGAGGACTTCGCTCTTACGCCAGGCAGAGTTGCTGCATCCTGCCAGCGTTAAAGCTGTCGCAACGAAACACCAGCGCAAAAAAGGCTTCATTTCCCACTCCCGAAGACAACTATTGGATGAACGTCCTGTCCCCCGGCGGCTTAACAAGGCGTCCTGCCTGATACCAGGCCCTCCGCAAAGCGGAGGGCAAATCGCAACTTACTCGCCTTGCTGTTCTGCAGCCTGTGCTTCAGGCGCAGCAGCTGGCTGAGACTGCTCAGTTGCTTCTTTAATGCTCAGACGGATACGGCCCTGGCGATCAACTTCCAGAACTTTAACCGGTACTTCCTGACCCATCTGCAGGTAATCGGTCACTTTCTCAACGCGCTTGTCAGCGATCTGAGAGATGTGAACCAGACCTTCTTTACCGCCACCGATGGCAACAAATGCGCCAAAGTCAACGATACGGGTCACTTTACCACTGTAGATACGGCCCACTTCGATTTCTGCGGTGATCTCTTCGATGCGACGGATCGCGAATTTCGCTTTCTCGCCGTCGGTTGCTGCGATTTTCACAGTACCGTCATCTTCGATTTCGATCGTGGTGCCCGTCTCTTCGGTCAGCGCACGGATAACGGAACCGCCCTTACCGATAACATCTTTGATCTTGTCTGGATTGATCTTGATGGTGTGAATGCGCGGAGCGAATTCAGAGATATCACCACGCGGCGCGTTAATCGCCTGTTCCATCACGCTCAGGATGTGCAGACGTGCACCTTTAGCCTGGTTCAGAGCAACCTGCATGATCTCTTTGGTGATACCTTCAATTTTGATATCCATCTGCAGCGCAGAGATACCGTCGCGGGAACCCGCCACTTTGAAGTCCATATCGCCCAGGTGGTCTTCGTCGCCCAGAATGTCAGACAGAACAACATAGTTGTCGCCTTCTTTCACCAGACCCATTGCGATACCCGCAACGGCGGCTTTGATTGGCACGCCTGCATCCATCAGCGCCAGAGAGGCACCACATACGGAAGCCATAGAAGAAGAACCGTTGGATTCGGTGATTTCAGAAACCACACGGACGGTGTACGGGAATTTGTCCGCATCTGGCATCACAGCCAGCACACCGCGCTTCGCCAGACGACCGTGACCAATTTCACGACGCTTCGGCGAACCAACCATACCGGTTTCACCAACGGAGTACGGAGGGAAGTTATAGTGGAACAGGAAGCTGTCAGTGCGCTCGCCCATCAGTTCGTCGATGATCTGCGCGTCACGTGCAGTACCCAGCGTCGCAGTTACCAGCGCCTGCGTTTCACCACGGGTGAACAGCGCAGAACCGTGAGTACGTGGCAGCACGCCAGTACGCACATCCAGACCACGGATCATGTCTTTTTCACGGCCATCGATGCGTGGCTCACCTGCCAGCACGCGGCTACGCACCACGTTTTTCTCGATGGCATGCAGAATTTCGCTCAGCTCGTTAGCATCCAGCGTTTCGTCTTCAGCAACCAGCGTGGCGATGGTTTCGTCTTTGATCACGTCAACCTGAGCATAACGCTCCTGTTTGTCAGTGATACGGTAAGCATCGCTCAGGCGAGATTCTGCCAGTGCAGCAACGCGTGCGTTCAGCGCGTCGTTTGCTGCTTCAGGCTGCCAGTCCCAACGTGGTTTACCGGCTTCTTTCACCAGTTCGTTGATGTTCTGAATAACAACCTGCTGCTGGTCGTGGCCGAAGACCACAGCGCCCAGCATCTGGTCTTCGCTCAGCAGTTCAGCTTCGGATTCAACCATCAGCACAGCGGCTTCAGTACCGGCAACCACCAGGTCCAGCTTGCTCTCTTTCAGCTCTTCCTGAGTCGGGTTCAGCACGTACTGGTCGTTGATGTAACCCACGCGCGCCGCACCGATTGGGCCATTGAATGGAATACCAGACAGTGACAGGGCAGCAGATGCACCGATCATCGCAACGATGTCCGGGTTAACCTGTGGGTTAACGGACACAACGGTCGCGATAACCTGAACTTCGTTAACGAAGCCTTCCGGGAACAGCGGACGAACCGGGCGGTCAATCAGACGCGCGATCAGGGTTTCGCCTTCGCTTGGACGGCCTTCACGACGGAAGAAGCCACCCGGGATTTTACCGGCAGCGTAAGTACGCTCCTGGTAGTTAACGGTCAGTGGGAAGAAGTCCTGACCTGGTTTAGCTTTTTTCTGACCCACAACGGTAACGAATACCGCGGTGTCATCCATGCTTACCATAACGGCAGCAGTAGCCTGACGAGCCATCATACCGGTTTCCAGCGTGACGGTATGTTGACCATACTGGAATTTACGAACGATCGGATTCAGCAAAATTCTGTCCTTTCTTAAATGTTTGACAGCACACCACCGGTGTGCTGTCGATTTGACCCGACCTTCTTCGCATCCTCGCGACTAATGACAACCAACACCTCCATGGGTGAAGCCTCTCATTAGCCGCGCGAACCTCTGCAATGAAGATCATTTATAGCAACAATACAATAGTTTCCAGTGAATTGCTGCCGTCTGGTTGAAAAAAGGGGCCATCAGGCCCCCTTTTCTGAAACTCGCAAGACTTAGCGACGCAGACCCAGACGCTCGATCAGCGCGGTGTAGCGTGCAACATCTTTACGTTTCAGGTAGTCGAGCAGTTTACGACGCTGAGAAACCATACGCAGCAGACCACGACGGCTGTGGTGATCTTTTTTGTGCTCTGCAAAGTGACCCTGCAGGTGGTTAATCTGTGCAGTCAGCAGTGCAACCTGAACTTCGGTAGAACCGCTGTCGTTAGTACCACGACCAAACTCAGAAACGATTTTAGCTTTAGCTTCAACGCTTAGAGACATTTTCAAACTCCAAAGTATAAAGAATGTAAGGGTGCCGATCTCTAATTCAGCGACCCCATGTACGCCTCGCGGATTGTTAAACAATTCACCAGGCGTTAAGCGGCGATATTCTACTCGTCTCCCCTGCTTATCGCAAGGTGAGCCGTTATCGCCGTCACGCGTCGACCGGATATTCGACGACCAGACGACGCGGCGCAACGCGCCCTTCGCCATCCATTTCGCCCATTCCGATGAACTTACCGTCGTCACCTTCAGTCACGCGAACCAGCCCTTCCTGCGGCGCTTGCGCCGTACGAACCGGGTTGCCGTTCTTAAAGTAAACGGACGATGTTAAAGGAAGATTAACCACCGGGAAATCCGCAGCCGGGCTATCCATCGGCATCAGCAGAGGATCGAGCAAATCGGCCGGCGCTATCCCCTGCGCGTGTGCCTGTTCAACCAGAGCGTGCAGCTGTTCCAGGGTCACCATCCGCTCAACCGGGTATTTACTGACCGCCAGGCGACGCAGGTAGATCACATGCGCGCCACAGCCCAGCTTCTCGCCCAGGTCATCGATGATGGTACGAATATAGGTGCCTTTCGAACAGTGTACTTCCAGTTCCAGCTCATCACCTTCGTGGCGAATAAAGAGCAGCTCATACACGGTGATCGGACGGGCTTCACGCGGGACGTCGATGCCCTGGCGCGCATATTCGTAGAGTTTTTTTCCCTGATATTTCAGCGCTGAATACATCGATGGCACCTGCATCGTGTCCCCGCGGAAGCTCTCCAGGGCAGCATCAAGCTGTTCCGCGCTGAACGTCACCGGGCGCTCTTCGACCACCTGGCCATCGGCATCGGAGGTATCCGTGCGCTGGCCCAGTTTAGCGATAACACGGTAACGTTTATCGGAGTCGAGCAGGTACTGGGAAAACTTTGTCGCCTCTCCCAGGCAGACCGGCAGCATGCCGGTTGCCAGCGGATCGAGCGCGCCAGTGTGGCCCGCACGGTTGGCGTTGTAAATGCGCTTCACTTTTTGCAGCACGTCGTTGCTGGAAGCGCCCTGGGGTTTATCCAGCAGCAGCACACCATGCACGTCGCGACCACGACGACGAGGACGACTCATCAGTCCTCCTTGCTGTCGTCCGCCGGGTTAACACGACGCTCGTCGTCATGTTTCACCACGCTGGTCACCAGGTTGGACATACGCATCCCTTCAACCAGCGAGTTGTCGTAGAAGAAGGTCAGCTCTGGCACGATACGCAGACGCATTGCTTTGCCGAGCAGAGAGCGGATGAAACCTGACGCTTCCTGCAGCGCTTTAATGCCGTTTTTCACAGCCGCTTCGTCCTGATCGTTCAGGAAAGTGACGAACACCTTGGCATAGGCCAGGTCGCGGGACATTTCTACACCCGACACGGTGGTCATCATGCCGACGCGGGGGTCTTTAATTTCACGTTGCAGAATGAGGGCGATCTCTTTCTGCATTTCCTGCGCGACGCGCTGTGGGCGACCAAACTCTTTCGCCATAATAAATTCTCCAGACAAAAAAGGGGCATTCAAGCCCCTTTTGAAATAGTTGCCGGGTGGCGCTTCGCTTACCCGGCCTACGATCAGCAATCTTAACGAAGATTAAGCGATGGTACGCTGGATTTCGATGATCTCGAACACTTCGATCATATCGCCTACGCGAACGTCGTTGTAGTTCTTCACGCCGATACCACATTCCATGCCGTTACGGACTTCGTTAACGTCATCTTTGAAGCGGCGCAGGGATTCCAGCTCGCCTTCATAGATAACCACGTTATCGCGCAGAACGCGGATTGGGTTGTGACGTTTGATGGTACCTTCGGTAACCATACAGCCCGCGATTGCACCGAATTTCGGTGATTTGAAGACGTCACGTACTTCAGCCAGACCGATGATCTGCTGTTTCAGCTCAGGCGACAGCATACCGCTCATCGCTGCTTTCACTTCGTCGATCAGGTTATAGATGACGGAGTAGTAACGCAGATCCAGGCTTTCTGCTTCGATCACGCGGCGAGCAGAAGCATCAGCACGCACGTTGAAGCCAACCAGGATGGCGTTGGACGCAGCAGCCAGGGTAGCGTCGGTTTCAGTGATACCACCGACACCAGAACCGATGATCTTCACTTTCACTTCGTCAGTCGACAGTTTCAGTAAGGAGTCGGAGATCGCTTCCACAGAGCCCTGAACGTCAGCTTTCAGTACGACGTTCACTTCGTGAACTTCGCCTTCAGCCATGTTCGCGAACATGTTCTCGAGTTTAGATTTCTGCTGACGAGCCAGTTTAACTTCACGGAATTTGCCCTGACGATACAGTGCAACTTCACGCGCTTTCTTCTCGTCACGCACAACGGTCACTTCGTCACCCGCAGCCGGCACACCGGACAGGCCAAGGATTTCCACTGGAATGGACGGACCGGCTTCCAGCACTTCCTGACCCAGTTCGTTACGCATCGCACGCACGCGACCGTATTCGAAACCACACAGAACGATATCGCCTTTATGCAGGGTACCTTCACGAACCAGAACGGTAGCAACCGGGCCACGGCCTTTGTCCAGGAAGGATTCGATAACCGCACCGCTCGCCATACCGTTACGGATGGCTTTCAGCTCCAGAACTTCAGCCTGCAGCAGGATCGCATCCAGCAGATCGTCGATACCGGTACCCGCTTTCGCAGACACGTGTACGAACTGGCTTTCGCCGCCCCACTCTTCCGGCAGGATGCCGTACTGGGACAGTTCGTTTTTAACACGATCCGGATCCGCTTCTGGTTTATCGATCTTGTTCACTGCAACCACAACCGGCACACCCGCCGCTTTCGCGTGCTGGATAGCTTCGATGGTCTGTGGCATCACGCCGTCGTCTGCAGCAACAACCAGAACAACGATATCCGTCGCCTGCGCACCACGAGCACGCATTGAGGTAAACGCGGCGTGGCCTGGGGTATCCAGGAAGGTGATCATGCCGTTGTCAGTTTCTACGTGGTATGCACCGATGTGCTGGGTAATACCACCCGCTTCACCGGAGGCCACTTTCGTAGAACGAATGTAGTCGAGCAGAGAGGTTTTACCGTGGTCAACGTGACCCATGATGGTCACTACCGGTGCGCGCGGTTCTGCCGCAGCACCCGTATCACGGTCGCTCATTACCGCTTCTTCCAGTTCGTTTTCACGACGCAGGATAACTTTGTGGCCCATCTCTTCAGCAACCAGCTGTGCGGTTTCCTGGTCGATCACCTGGTTGATGGTCGCCATGGCGCCCAGTTTCATCATCGCTTTGATGACCTGAGAGCCTTTTACCGCCATTTTGTTTGCCAGTTCGCCAACGGTGATGGTTTCGCCGATCACAACGTCACGGTTAACCGCCTGAGCTGGCTTCTGGAAGCCCTGCTGCAGAGAAGAACCTTTACGCTGTTTACCACCTTTACCGCCACGCACGGCTGCACGCGCTTCTTCACGGTCAGCTTTAGACTCAGCGTGTTTGTTGCCTTTCTTCGCCGGACGCGCTGCTTTCGCATTGCGACCACGGCCACGACCACCTTCTACTTCACGGTCGTTGTCATCTTCAGCCTGACGCGCATGCTGAGAAGTGGTCACGTGATAGTCGCTGGTATCTTCAGACTGCTCAGCGGTATCAACACCGTTCTTCTCGTTTTCTTCTGCCATACGGCGCGCTTCTTCAGCCACACGACGTGCTTCTTCTTCCAGCTTGCGGCGGGCTTCTTCTTCCGCTTTACGCTTCAGCTCGGCAGCTTCATTTTCACGGCGGGCTTTTTCAGCCTGGGCGGTTTTGGTCATTTCGTCTGTCTGTTGATTGCTCACTTTGTCTTTTTCCGCAGCGTCACGCTTCACTTTATCACTTGCGTCGCGTTTCGCTTTTTCTGCGGCCTCACGTTCAGCTTTTAATTCTGCCTCACGTTTGGCGGTTGCTTCCGCTTCACGCTGAGCTTGTTCTTCCGCTTCACGCTGTGCCTGCTCTTCCGCGGCAAGACGTTCTGCCTCTTGCGGATCACGTTTTACAAAGGTGCGCGTCTTGCGGACTTCAATTTGTACCGATTTACTTTTGCCACCGGTACCAGGGATATTCAACGTGCTACGCGTTTTGCGCTGCAGCGTCAGCTTGTCAGGCGTAGAGCCGTGTTCACGGTTCAGGTGCGTTAACAAGGTTTGTTTTTCTTGCGCGGTCACCGAGTCATCAGCGGACTTCGGGATCCCTGCATCAGCAAATTGCTGTACCAGGCGGTCCACGGAGGTCTGAATCTCGGCAGCCAGCGATTTTACAGTTACATCAGTCATGCTGTTCCTTCCTGCTACAGTTTATTACGCTTCGTCGCCGAACCAGCAAATATTACGTGCGGCCATGATGAGCTCGCCGGCTTTCTCGTCGGTTAAACCTTCGATATCAGCCAGGTCATCAACGCCTTGCTCAGCGAGATCTTCCAGCGTACAAACACCACGGGCAGCCAGCTTGAACGCAATCGCACGATCAAGACCTTCCAGATTCAGCAGGTCATCAGCCGGCTTTTTATCGCCAAGGCTTTCTTCCTGAGCCAGTGCCAGGGTGGTCAGTGCGTTTTTAGCGCGTTCACGCAGGGCTTCAACGGTTGGTTCATCCAGACCGTCGATTTCCAGCAGCTCTTTCATTGGCACATAGGCCAGTTCTTCCAGCGTAGAGAAACCTTCTTCAACCAGAACAGTGGCGAAATCTTCGTCAATATCCAGGTATTTAGTGAAGGTATCGATCGCCGCATGGGCTTCAGCCTGATGCTTAGCCTGCAGGTCATCAACGGTCATCACGTTGAGTTCCCAGCCGCTCAGCTGTGACGCCAGACGTACGTTCTGACCGTTACGGCCGATTGCCTGCGCCAGGTTGCCCGCTTCAACAGCGATATCCATAGTGTGTTTGTCTTCGTCAACAACGATAGACGCCACATCAGCTGGAGCCATTGCGTTGATCACGAACTGCGCCGGGTTGTCATCCCACAGAACGATATCAATACGTTCGCCGCCCAGCTCAGTTGAGACTGCCTGGACACGCGCACCACGCATACCGACGCAAGCACCGACCGGGTCGATACGCTTGTCGTTGGTTTTCACCGCAATTTTCGCGCGGGAGCCCGGATCGCGAGCCGCCGCTTTAATTTCGATAACTTCTTCACCGATTTCCGGTACTTCGATACGGAACAGTTCAACCAGCATTTCTGGTTTAGAACGGGTCACGAACAGCTGCGCACCGCGCGCTTCTGGACGGACAGCGTACAGAACACCACGGATACGGTCGCCTGGACGGAAGTTTTCACGCGGCAGCATATCTTCACGCAGGATCACGGCTTCAGCGTTACCCGGCAACCCTTCGGATTTGATCTCCAGGGAGATGTTGTCGCGGTTCACTTTTTTCACCACGCCGGTGATGATTTCGCCTTCCTGATCGCGGAACTGATCGACAACCAGCGCGCGCTCGGCTTCGCGCACTTTCTGCACGATAACCTGCTTGGCGGTCTGGGTAGTGATACGGTCGAAGGTCACAGATTCGATCTGATCTTCAACGTAGTCACCCACGTTCAGACTCTCGTCTTCAAAACGTGCCGCTTCCAGCGTGATCTCTTTGGTCGGCTGGGTCACTTCTTCAACGATTACCCAACGACGGAATGTATCGAAGTCACCGCTTTTACGATCGATTTCTACGCGAACATCGATCTCTTGCTCGTATTTTTTCTTGGTTGCTGTAGCCAGTGCACTTTCCAGCGCTTCGAAAATCTTCTCACGCGGCAGTGATTTCTCGTTGGAGACGGCTTCAACAACAGCCAAAATTTCTTTGTTCATCGCGGGCTTTTCACCTCAATCCAGACTGTTAAAAGTGGGGAACCAGGTTCGCCTTCTGGATATTACTCAGCGCGAACACTTCATCTTTGCCTTCGACTGTCACCGTGATCATTTCACCATCAACGGCTTTGATAATTCCCTGCCATTTACGGCGGTTCTGTACGGCCATACGCAGAACGAGAGCCACTTCTTCACCGGTAAAGCGCACATAGTGCTCGGCCGTGAACATCGGGCGATCGAGGCCAGGTGAGGAAACTTCCAGGTTGTACGCAACGGTAATCGGATCTTCAACATCAAGAACCGCACTCACCTGGTGGCTGACATCAGCACAATCATCAACATTGATGCCATCTTCACTATCAATATAGATGCGCAGCGTCGATGTACGGCCGCGAACGAATTCGATGCCGACCAGTTCGTAGCCCAGTGCTTCGACCGGTGCAGTAATCATCTCTGTTAATTTTTGCTCTAATGTGGACAAGCCCACCCCCAAGACATAAAAAAAGGGCGTAAAGCCCAGTTATTCTGTAGTCAGATAACAAAAAACCCCGATAAATCGGGGCTTTAGATAACTGAACCCTATAGCCACAACTGTGGCCTGGAGCACTCTCCGAAAGAAATTTTTCAAATCCAGCTACGAAGGCTCTAAGTCTTCACAGTATATTTGAAAAAGAACTTTATGGGAAAGTGGTTGCGGGGGCCGGATTTGAACCGACGACCTTCGGGTTATGAGCCCGACGAGCTACCAGGCTGCTCCACCCCGCGCCTGAAACGTGGCAAATTCTACGCGTTTTGGACAGAATTTGCAAATAATGCTGGGATTTGGTACCGAAGACGGGACGTAAAACCGGCGTTTAGTATATTGATAGTTGCCCCAACCTGTCAAGGTGACATCAGCCAGACAGAACAGACCAAAATTTTTACAAAAAACGCACGAGTCTCTTCCGGTCTTCGCCAAAAGATGATTAAATGAATACTCACTTATTTTGCATAAAAATGCACAAGAGAGCGAAAGCGGTCTCTAATCAGTCAATCAAGCAGGGTTTTATTCTATGACGACGATTCTCAAGCATCTTCCGGTAGGACAACGTATTGGCATCGCTTTCTCAGGCGGCCTGGATACCAGCGCTGCACTGCTGTGGATGCGCCAGAAGGGAGCGGTTCCGTATGCATACACTGCGAACCTGGGTCAGCCGGATGAGGACGACTATGATGCCATTCCTCGTCGCGCAAAAGAGTATGGTGCAGAGAACGCGCGCCTGATTGACTGCCGTAAGCAACTGGTCGCTGAAGGTATCGCGGCTATTCAGTGCGGTGCGTTCCATAACACCACCGGCGGCCTGACCTATTTCAACACCACTCCGCTGGGCCGTGCGGTTACCGGCACCATGCTGGTTGCCGCCATGAAAGAAGACGGCGTAAACATCTGGGGTGACGGTAGCACCTATAAAGGCAACGATATCGAACGTTTCTATCGTTATGGCCTGCTGACCAACGCCGAACTGCAGATTTACAAACCGTGGCTGGATACCGACTTCATCGACGAGCTGGGTGGTCGTCATGAGATGTCTGAGTTTATGATCGCCTGCGGTTTTGACTATAAGATGTCAGTCGAGAAGGCCTACTCTACCGACTCGAACATGCTGGGTGCGACGCACGAAGCAAAAGATCTGGAATTCCTGAACTCCAGCGTGAAGATCGTTAACCCGATCATGGGTGTGAAGTTCTGGGATGAGAGTGTCAAAATCCAGGCCGAAGAAGTGACCGTGCGTTTCGAACGCGGCCATCCGGTGGCGCTGAACGGTAAAACCTTCTCTGATGATGTCGAACTGATGCTGGAAGCTAACCGTATTGGTGGCCGTCACGGTTTGGGCATGAGCGATCAGATTGAAAACCGTATCATCGAAGCGAAAAGCCGTGGCATCTACGAAGCCCCGGGCATGGCGCTGCTTCACATCGCTTACGAGCGTCTGCTGACCGGTATTCACAACGAAGACACCATCGAGCAGTATCACTCTCATGGCCGTCAGTTGGGTAAATTGCTGTATCAGGGCCGCTGGTTTGATCCACAGGCGCTGATGCTGCGTGATGCCCTGCAGCGTTGGGTGGCAAGTGCGATTACGGGTGAAGTGACTCTGGAACTGCGTCGCGGGAATGACTACTCCATCCTGAACACCGTGTCTGACAATCTGACTTACAAAGCAGAGCGTCTGACCATGGAGAAAGGCGAATCCGTCTTCTCGCCGGACGATCGTATTGGCCAGCTGACCATGCGTAACCTTGATATCACCGATACCCGTGAGAAGCTGTTCAACTATGTTGAGAACGGTTTGCTGTCAGCCAGTTCCGGTAACGGTCTGCCGCAGGTTGAAAACCTGGAGCACAGCGACAAGAAGTAATCCCTGATGTGACAAGCAAAAGGCGCCCAACAGGCGCCTTTTTTGTAGCTTTCCCAGGCCCGGTAAGCGCAGCGCCACCGGCCCAAAATGGCGGGTGGCGCTGCGCTTATCCGCCCTACAAAAGATCAGATCCACAGAATACAGACGAAAAAAAAGACGTCTTTCGACGTCTTTCTTCTGGAATATTGGTACCGAGGATGGGACTCGAACCCACAAGCCCGTTAGGGCACTACCACCTCAAGGTAGCGTGTCTACCAATTCCACCACCTCGGTACAGAATACTTAGTGCGGGATATCGCTGGTTGGCTTAGCCGGTGCAGCTGGCTGAGTCTGCTCAGTTTTTGCTGGCGCGCTCAGGTTTTCCCACTCACTTCCTTTGTTGGTCTTGTTGCTGTTGATATTACCAAGCACCAGACTGATGATGAAGAACAGCGTAGCCAGAATCGCCGTTGTGCGGGTCATGAAGTTCGCAGAACCACTTGAACCGAACAGCGTACCGGAAGCGCCTGCTCCGAAGGAGGCTCCCATATCAGCGCCTTTACCTTGTTGCAGCATGATCAGCGCTACGAGAGCGATGGCTACAATAAGGAAAACAACTAAAAGAGCTTCGTACATAATCAACCTGTTCCTTGCGGATTTGCCGCATACCAATGCTTCGACCAATTAGCAGGATTTTTGTTTCCCACTGAAGCGGGTGTGAATACTAACCAAAGCGAATGACCTTCGCAAGGGCATTTTCGACGCATTGTATCAACTGCGGAAAAAAACAGCAAAAAGCCATTAATTGCTTAAAACCAAGGCGGCAAACGCCGCCTTTTTAATCATTTAGCGTGCACGGTTATGCAGCTTTCACGGCATCCGCAATACGGTGCGCAAATTCCGTCACCTGCGCTTCGTCTTCGCCCTCTACCATCACGCGGATCAGCGGTTCAGTACCAGACTTACGCAGCAGAACGCGCCCACGGCTGCCGAGCGCGGCTTCAACCTCAGCCATTACCGCTTTCACATTTTCACTTTCCAGCGGATCGCCTTTGCCAGCGGTGAAGCGCACATTAACCAATACCTGTGGGAACATCTTCATGCCGCTGCAGAGATCCTGCAGGGTCATATGGTTACGTGCCATGGCGGCAACGACCTGCAGCGCAGCCACGATGCCGTCACCGGTGGTCGTTTTGTCCAGCAGGATCACGTGGCCGGAGTTTTCAGCACCGATACGCCAGCCCTTCTCCTGCAGTTTTTCCAGCACATAGCGGTCGCCCACTTTCGCGCGGACAAACGGGATCCCAAGCTGTTTCAGCGCCAGTTCCAGACCCATGTTACTCATCAGGGTCCCCACCGCGCCTCCGCGCAGCTGACCCTGACGCAGACCTTCGCGCGCGATGATATACAGGATTTGGTCGCCGTCGACTTTATTCCCTTCGTGGTCGACCATGATCACACGATCACCGTCACCGTCCAGCGCAATACCCAGATCGGCTTTCTCCGCCAGTACGCGCGCCTGCAAGGCACGAACGTCCGTCGCACCGACCTGTTCGTTAATATTCAGACCATCCGGCTCACAACCGATAGCGATCACTTTCGCACCCAGCTCGCGGAAGACATTCGGAGCGATGTGATAGGTCGCACCGTTTGCACAGTCCACCACAATTTTGAGGTGCGCCAGGCTCAGCTCATTCGGGAACGTACCTTTGCAGAATTCAATGTAACGACCCGCTGCATCGACAATACGGTTCGCTTTCCCCAGCTCAGCAGAATCTACACAGGTGATCTCTTTTTCCATTTCGGCTTCAATGGCTTCTTCCACTTCGTCCGGCAGCTTGGTGCCATCGATAGAGAAGAATTTGATGCCGTTGTCATAGAACGGGTTGTGAGAAGCAGAAATGACAATCCCCGCTTCCGCGCGGAAGGTGCGGGTCAGATACGCGACAGCTGGCGTTGGCATTGGCCCTGTAAAGGAGGCAGAAAGACCGGCAGCCGCCAGACCGGCTTCCAGCGCAGACTCCAGCATATAACCCGAAATACGGGTATCTTTGCCGATAATGATCTTACGGGAACCATGACGTGCCAGTACCTTGCCAGCAGCCCAGCCAAGCTTCAGGACAAAATCAGGGGTGATTGGCGCATCGCCTACCCGCCCACGGATACCATCGGTACCAAAATATTTACGATTACTCATAGCGTTTGTTTTCCTTCGCTGCCAGTGTGGCTTCCACCACACGCATGGCTTCTACTGTTTCTTTGACGTCATGGACACGAATAATGTGCGCCCCCTGCATCGCCGCAATCACCGCGCAGGCCAGACTCCCGCTCAGGCGTTCACTCGGACCGACATTAAGCAACTGCCCAATCATCGACTTTCTCGACATACCCACCAGCAGCGGCAGGCCGAAATGATGAAACTCTGATAAGCGTGCAAGCAACGCATAATTGTGTGAGAGATTTTTACCGAAACCGAACCCCGGGTCGAGCAGCAATTTCTCTTTTGGGATGCCCGCACGTTCACAACGTGCGATGTGCTCAATAAAGAAGCGATTTACATCAGCAAAGACGTCGTCATACTTCGGCGCATCCTGCATCGTTTTCGGCTGACCCTGCATGTGCATCAGACAAACCGGCAGCCCGGTTTCCGCAGCCGCTTCAATCGCCCCCGGCTCTGTCAGTGAACGAATATCATTAATAATGTGAGCGCCCACTCTCGCCACTTCACGAATCACCTCAGGTTTGGAGGTGTCGACGGAGATCCATACCTCAAAGCGCTGGGCGATGGCTTCAACCACCGGCACCACGCGTGCCAGCTCTTCTTCCACCGAAACATCTGCCGCACCAGGTCGTGTCGACTCACCTCCAACGTCAATGATGGTGGCACCCGCGTTGATCATTAAATTGGCGTGCTTAACCGCCTCGATCAGGGTGTTATGCGTGCCGCCATCTGAGAAGGAGTCAGGGGTAACATTCAGGATCCCCATCACATGAGGATGTGAAAGATCGAGATGCGAGTCCTGGGCGAATAGTTTCATGGCTAAATCCCTGGTATTAATGTGGTTTAACGGAAAAGAAAAACCCCGGAGCAAGCTCCAGGGTTTGAGGTACAGAAAAACATTTCAACAGCAGTGACTTACTTATCGCCCAACTGTTCTGACATGGTGTTGCCCGGGTTCGGCGTACGCGGTTCATCAACCGGACGCGGCGCACGCGGAGTGCCATTATTGTCAGAATTGTTGGAAGCGCCTGGGTCTTCCCAGCCTGCTGGCGGACGCACTTCGCGGCGAGCCATCAGGTCGTCAATCTGCGGAGCATCGATGGTCTCATATTTCATGAGTGCATCTTTCATCGAATGCAGGATGTCCATATTGTCGTTCAGGATCTGACGTGCGCGACCATAGTTACGTTCAATCAGCGCTTTCACTTCCTGGTCGATGATACGAGCTGTTTCATCGGACATATGTTTCGCTTTCGCCACGGAGCGGCCCAGGAACACTTCACCCTCTTCCTCTGCATACAGCAGCGGACCGAGTTTGTCGGAGAAGCCCCACTGAGTCACCATGTTACGCGCCAGATTTGTCGCGACTTTAATGTCGTTGGACGCGCCGGTAGAAACATGTTCTGGCCCGTAGATGATCTCTTCCGCCAGACGACCACCGTAAAGGGTCGAAATCTGGCTTTCCAGTTTCTGACGGCTGGCGCTGATCGCGTCGCCTTCAGGCAGGAAGAAGGTCACACCCAGCGCACGGCCGCGTGGAATAATCGTCACTTTATGCACCGGATCGTGTTCCGGCACCAGGCGACCGATAATCGCGTGGCCTGCTTCGTGGTATGCGGTGGACTCTTTCTGCGCTTCCGTCATCACCATGGAGCGACGTTCCGCACCCATCATGATTTTGTCTTTCGCTTTCTCGAACTCTACCATCGACACCACGCGCTTGTTACCGCGAGCGGCAAACAGTGCAGCTTCGTTGACCAGGTTAGCCAGGTCCGCACCGGAGAAGCCCGGGGTACCGCGCGCAATGATTGCCGCATCGATATCTGGCGCCAGCGGTACGCGACGCATATGGACTTTCAGAATCTGTTCACGGCCGCGAACATCCGGCAGACCGACAACAACCTGACGGTCGAAACGGCCTGGACGCAGCAGCGCAGGGTCAAGAACGTCCGGACGGTTAGTCGCCGCGATTACGATGATACCTTCGTTACCTTCGAAGCCGTCCATCTCAACCAGCATCTGGTTCAGGGTCTGTTCACGTTCATCGTGACCACCACCAAGGCCCGCGCCACGCTGGCGGCCTACGGCGTCGATTTCATCGATGAAGATAATGCACGGTGCTGCCTTCTTAGCCTGCTCGAACATGTCACGCACACGAGATGCACCAACACCCACGAACATTTCGACGAAGTCAGAACCTGAAATAGTAAAGAACGGCACCTTCGCTTCACCCGCGATGGCTTTCGCCAGCAGGGTTTTACCGGTACCCGGAGGACCAACCATCAGAACGCCTTTCGGGATCTTACCGCCCAGTTTCTGGAAACGGCTCGGCTCGCGCAGGTATTCAACCAGTTCACCCACCTCTTCTTTCGCTTCGTCACAACCGGCGACGTCAGCAAACGTGGTCTTGATCTGATCTTCCGTCAGCATACGCGCCTTGCTCTTACCGAACGACATGGCACCTTTGCCACCGCCGCCCTGCATCTGGCGCATAAAGAAGATCCAGACGCCGATAAGAAGCAGCATCGGGAACCAGGAAATGAAGATAGAAGCCAGCAGGCTTGGTTCTTCTGGCGGCTCGCCTACAACTTTGACGTTTTTGGTCAGAAGGTTATCAAGCAGCTTAGGATCGTTCACCGGGATGTAAGTCGTGTAACGGTTACTATCTTTCTTGGTAACGTTGATCTCACGTCCGTTGATACGCGCTTCGCGAACCTGGTCCTGATTGACCTCCTGCAGGAAGGTAGAATAATCCACCTTGCGGCCATTCGACTCGCTGGGCCCAAAGCTCTGGAATACTGACATCAGCACAACGGCAATGACCAGCCAGAGTATTAGGTTTTTCGCCATGTCACTCAAGGGATTAACCTCATATTACAACTGTGTTAAAAACAGCGTCAGGATACTCTATATCCAGTTTCATTCAAACTTTCGCCTGAAATCTACCGGTTATCATTTTCGCCCGGTCGCTACAATATACACTTCACGGGAACGGGCCCGGGAAGAGTCCGGCTTACGAACTTTGACCTTCGCAAACAGGGAGCGAATTTCCTTAAGATACTCCTCGAAACCTTCGCCCTGAAACACCTTCACAACAAAACTACCACCAGGCGCTAGTACATCACGACACATTTCTAACGCTAGCTCCACCAGATACATGGCGCGGGGGATATCCACCGCCGGTGTTCCACACATATTTGGTGCCATATCTGACATGACAACCTGGACCTTACTGTCACCTACACGATCAAGTAACGCTTTCAGCACTAATTCATCACGAAAGTCGCCCTGAAGGAAGTCGACACCGACGATGGGATCCATTGGTAAAAGATCGCACGCGATGATTCGGCCCGTTCCGCCGATCTGCGTTACCGCATACTGGGACCATCCGCCAGGTGCTGCTCCGAGGTCGACAACCGTCATCCCCGGCTTAAAAAGTTTGTCACTTTGCTGTATTTCATCAAGTTTAAACCAGGCACGGGAACGCAACCCCTTTTTCTGTGCCTGTTGAACATATTTATCGCTAAAGTGTTCCTGAAGCCAGCGGCTGGAGCTGGCAGAACGCTTTTTACCTGTCATTTAACATTTCCGTCCTGGTTCATCGTTGCTTGCCTGTGACGTAAATTTCTACGCAGCTATTTGGCGATATAAGGGAGATGGCGGTAGAATGAACCGTTTTCAATCCCAACGTAAGCAAAAATATACGATGAATCTGAGTACTAAACAAAAACAGCACCTTAAAGGTCTGGCACATCCGCTCAAGCCTGTAGTGATGCTTGGCAACAATGGTTTGACCGAAGGGGTGCTTGCCGAGATTGAACAAGCGCTGGAACACCACGAGCTGATCAAGGTGAAAATCGCCTCTGAAGACAGAGACACTAAAAACCTGATCGTGGAAGCCATCGTGCGCGAAACCGGTGCCTGTAATGTACAGGTCATCGGTAAAACGCTGGTGCTCTATCGCCCATCTAAAGAGCGTAAAATCTCGCTGCCACGCTAAGGATATCCTGAATCAAACACATTTTCTGTGTTAAACGAGGGATTTCTGTCAGCAGGTGAGCAAAATGCCATGCTCCTTGAGTTGTTAAAAGGCCGCTATGCGGCCTTTTTCCTTTCTTTACAATGTATCAACATCTTTGCAGAGAGGCGAATTACAGGTACTCAACCTTGATAATTTCGTATTCCACTTCGCCGCCAGGGGTGCGGATGGTGACAACATCATCCTGCTCTTTGCCAATCAGGCCGCGAGCAATGGGTGAGTTCACCGAAATCAGGTTCTGTTTAAAGTCGGCTTCATCGTCACCCACGATACGATACGTTTGCTCTTCGTCGGTATCCAGGTTCAGCACGGTAACCGTTGAGCCGAAGATCACGCGGCCATTGTTAGGCATTTTGGTAATATCGATAACCTGCGCATTCGACAGCTTCGCTTCGATATCTTTAATACGCCCTTCACAGAAACCCTGCTGCTCACGCGCCGCGTGGTATTCAGCATTCTCTTTCAGGTCGCCATGCTCACGCGCTTCCGCGATAGCGGCGATGATTTCAGGGCGGCGAACGGATTTCAGGAAATCCAGCTCTTCGCGCAGTTTTTCGGCACCACGTAAGGTCATCGGAATAGCTTGCATTTGTTATACCTCTTAAACATTCCTGTTGGGAGCAGTGTTCCCTGCCCCGGCCCTCAAGAGCAGGCCAGAAGCAAAAAGAAAACCGACCCGGGAGCAACGCCCCAGGTCAGCAGCAATTTTCAATTTGATACGCATTTTACCGCGAAGTTCAGTATGGGTCATCGTTTACTTTGCAGTGCCATGCACCGTAGTATGACGGTTTGTTTTCGGGTTGTTAGCGCGAGATTATGCGATTTTCCAGATTTATCATCGGATTGACTACCAGTATAACGTTCAGCGTTCAGGCCGCGAATGTTGATGAGTATATTAATCAACTGCCCGCAGGTGCCAACCTTGCCTTGATGGTGCAAAAGGTCGGGGCGCAGACGCCGGAGATTGACTACCATAGTCAACAGATGGCCCTGCCTGCCAGCACCCAGAAGGTGATCACTGCGCTTGCCGCCCTCCTTCAGCTTGGTCCTGACTTCCGCTTTACCACCACGCTAGAGACCAAAGGCAAGGTCGAAAATGGCGAGCTGAAAGGCGATCTGATCGCCCGTTTTGGCGGCGATCCGACCTTTAAACGCCAGGATATTCGCAATATGGTGGCGGTGCTGAAAAAATCGGGCGTGCAGAAGATTGATGGCAACGTACTGATCGACACCTCCATTTTTGCCAGCCACGATAAAGCCCCCGGCTGGCCGTGGAATGACATGACGCAATGCTTTAGCGCCCCACCCGCCGCCGCGATTGTTGACCGAAACTGCTTCTCGGTTTCACTTTACAGCGCTCCCAAACCGGATGATTTAGCGTTTATCCGCGTGGCGTCTTATTACCCGGTCACGATGTTCAGCCAGGTCCGCACGCTGGCCAAGGGCTCTCCGGATGCACAGTATTGCGAACTGGATGTGGTGCCCGGCGATCTTAATCGCTTCACGCTTACCGGCTGCCTGACGCAGCGTGCCGATCCACTGCCGCTGGCCTTCGCCATCCAGGATGGCGCAAGCTACGCAGGCGCCATTCTTAAGGACGAACTGAAACAGGCAGGGATCACCTATACCGGTACCCTGCTGCGCCAGACGCAGGTTAATCAACCCGGCACGGTTATCGCCAGCAAACAGTCTGAACCGTTGCACGATCTGCTAAGGATCATGCTGAAGAAGTCTGACAATATGATCGCTGACACGGTGTTCCGCATGATTGGCCACGCGCGCTTTGGCGTTCCTGGAACCTGGCGTGCAGGTTCCGATGCAGTCCGTCAGATCTTACGTCAGCAGGCGGGAATCGATCTGGGTAATACTATCGCTGTCGATGGCTCCGGGTTATCGCGACACAATTTGATCGCCCCGGCAACCATGATGCAAGTGCTTCAGTACATTGCTCAACATGACACTGAGCTAAACTTTATCTCGATGCTGCCGCTCGCCGGGCATGACGGTTCACTTCAATACCGGGCCGGCCTTCACGCTGCCGGCGTTGATGGTAAAGTGTCAGCCAAAACAGGTTCACTGCAAGGGGTATACAACCTTGCGGGCTTCATCACTACCGCCAGCGGACAGCGCATGGCATTCGTGCAGTATCTTTCCGGCTATGCCGTCGAACCGACCGACCAGCGCAACCGTCGTATTCCACTGGTTCGCTTCGAAAGCAGGCTTTATAAGGACATCTACCAGAATAACTAGCGATGAAACTACTTATAGTTGAAGACGATCTGTTATTACAGGAAGGGCTGGCGCTTGCGCTGGCCAGTGAAGGATATGCCCTCGACTGCGCCGCCACGGCGGCGGAGGCCGATGCCCTGATCCAGAGCGGCGAATACAGTCTGGTGATCCTCGATTTAGGTTTACCGGATAAAGACGGCGCGACGCTGCTCACCCAGTGGCGCCGCCGCGGCATCGCTAATCCGGTGTTGATCCTGACGGCACGCGATGCCATTGAAGATCGTATTACCGGCCTTGATGCTGGGGCCGATGATTACCTGGTGAAGCCCTTTGCTCTGGCAGAGTTGCAGGCGCGCGTCCGGGCCCTAATCCGCCGTTATCAGGGACACAGTGATAACTTACTCACCGACGGCGATATCACGCTGAATCTGCAAACCCAGCAGGTCCTGCGCCAGTCCCAGCCGGTAGAAGTCACGCCCAAAGAGTTTGCCCTGCTTACGCGCCTGATTATGCGCAGCGGACAGACGGTGCACCGTGAGACCCTCCAGCAGGATATCTACTCCTGGCAGGACGATCCGGGGTCGAATACCCTTGAGGTTCATATCCATAATCTGCGTCGTAAGCTCGGGAAAGACAGGATCAAAACCGTCCGCGGCGTGGGCTACCGTCTGGAGAGTCAGAAATGAACAGCATGCGTCGGCGGTTAATGGTCCTGCTGGCGGTGATACTGTTGTTTTTCCAGCTGATCAGCGTGATCTGGCTCTGGCATGAAAGCCGCGAGCAGATCGGTTTTCTGGTCAATGAGACATTGTCTGCCAAATCACGCAATAACCATGTCGAGAAAGAGATCCGTGAAGCGATTGCCTCGCTGCTGGTCCCTTCCCTGGTGATGGTCGGCTTCACCCTGTTTTTCTCCTTCTGGGCCGTTACCTGGATAACCCGGCCCCTGAATAAACTGCGTGCCAGTCTGGCGAATCGTTCGGCGGATAACCTGACCCCGCTTCCGATGTACTCTGACATGGAAGAAATTGGCGCTGTCACCACCTCTCTCAATCAGCTACTTGCCCGGCTGGATCACACCATTCAACAGGAGAGGCTGTTTACAGCCGACGCCGCACACGAGCTGCGAACGCCCCTCGCCGGGATCAGGCTGCATCTGGAACTCATGGCGCAGTCAGGCACGCCGCAGGCCGCGACATTGATAACCCGTATAGATCAATTGATGCACACGATTGAACAGTTGCTGATGCTGGCGCGAGCCGGGCAGGCGATGGCGAGCGGTCACTACGAGACGGTGAACTGGACAGATACGATTATTACGCCGCTTGGCCTTGAGCATGAAGCCAAAGAGCATACGGTCATTTGGCCGCCTAAAAGTACGCTCACGGTGCAGGGAGACGCTGTGCTTCTGCGCCTTATGCTGCGCAACCTGCTTGAAAATGCCGGACGTTACAGCCCCGCAGGGACAACCATCACAGTGACATTATCCGCGCAGGGCGGCGGAACGCAGGTCAGCGTTATCGATCAGGGGCCTGGTATCGATGAAGCGCACCGACAGTCAATCACAGAACCGTTCCGTCGTCTCGACCAACGCTTTGGTGGCAGTGGCCTGGGCCTGAGCATCGTGCAGCGTATCCTGCAGCTTCATCATGGAAAACTGACGCTGGAGAATGGCGAGAAAGGCGGTCTCATTGCCAGCTGCTGGCTGCCTGCAACGTTAGAATAAAAAAAGCCCCTGAATCAACAGGGGCCTTTCACGACGATTAGTGCTTGTAGATGAACTCGACGCCTTCTTCGTCGTCTTCATCCCAGTCATCGTCCCAGTCTTCATCATCCTCTTCCGCTTCCAGCTCTTCGAGCTGCTGGCGGTGGTAGTCATCCCACATGAATTCGACTTTTTCAGGCTGTTTGGCTTCTTCCGCCTGAACAACTGGGTTCTCGATGATGAAGGTCATCACATCCCAGCACAGATCTTTCACGCCCACCTGGCTTGCGGCGGAGATAAGATAGTATTTATCTTCCCAGCCCATCGCTTCAGCAATGGCTTTCGCTTTTGCTTCCGCTTCGGCTTTATCCATCAGGTCGATTTTGTTAAAGACCAGCCAGCGCGGTTTGTTGGCCAGTTTTTCGCTGTATTTCTCCAGCTCGCCGACGATGATACGGGCATTTTCTACCGGATCGGAACCATCAATTGGATCGATATCGATCAGGTGCAGCAGGACGCGGCAACGCTCAAGGTGTTTCAGGAAGCGGATACCCAGACCGGCACCTTCCGCTGCGCCTTCAATCAGACCCGGAATATCGGCAACCACGAAGCTCTTCTCGTTATCCATACGAACAACGCCCAGGCTTGGCACCAGGGTTGTAAACGGATAATCCGCCACTTTTGGTTTCGCAGCAGAGACGGCACGAATAAACGTCGATTTGCCCGCGTTTGGCATCCCGAGCATGCCCACGTCTGCCAGAAGCATCAGCTCCAGCTGCAGATCGCGCTTATCGCCCGGCGTACCCATCGTTTTCTGACGTGGCGTACGGTTAACAGATGATTTAAAACGGCTGTTGCCCAGACCGTGCCAGCCACCTTTAGCGACCATCAGGCGCTGACCGTGTTTGGTCATGTCACCCATGGTTTCACCGGTCCCCTGGTCAATCACACGCGTACCGACAGGCACCTTAATGGTGACGTCTTTTCCGCGTTTACCGGTACAGTCACGGCTCTGGCCGTTCTGACCACGCTCAGCGCGGAAGGATTTTTCAAAACGGTAGTCGATCAGCGTGTTGAGGTTCTCATCCGCCTCCAGCCACACGTCACCACCATCCCCGCCGTCGCCGCCGTCAGGGCCGCCACGAGGGATATACTTTTCACGGCGGAAGCTCACGCAACCGTTGCCGCCATCACCAGCCACGACAAGGATCGTCGCTTCATCAACAAACTTCATTTTACACTCCGTAACTCATTCGCCTGAGCGGGGGACTACTACAACCGCTTCATTTTTGCGCCAACGTCCCCAAAGACGATGACCAATGGCGGAATACATCGCGCCCGCAACCACGACAAACGCACCGAGATAGCCCAACAGGTTGAGCATCGGTCTGACGAAGACATCGGGCCAGGCCATTGATAACAAATCTGAAAATAACAGCGTAAACAGCGGAGTAAGCGTAATTAATGCGCTCACCTGTGCTGCCTGCCAGCGCGCCATTGCTTCGGCCAGCGCGCCATAACCAACCAGCGTGTTCAGCCCACAAAAAAAGAGGCACGCCAGTTGCCAGTCGCTAAGCTCGGTGATTACCCCCGGCTTCGCTAACGGCAACAACGCCAGTGTACACAAAGTGTACAGCAAAAAGAGGATCTGCTGTGAGGCAAGACGACGCAATAACACCTTTTGCGCGACGCCATAGCTCACCCAGACCGTTGCTGCCCCTACACCGAAGATCACACCCCAGGTGTAATCGGTCAGCCGGGTAAAAATCTCGATCAGACTGGTATTGAAGAACATCACCAGACCGCATAGCAGCATGCTCGCCCCGATAATCTGCGTACCGCGCATCTTCTCCTTGAGGATAAAGACGCTGGCGACCATCATGCCCACGGGTGAAAGCTGACCAATCACCTGTGACGCCGTAGGGCTAAGATATTGCAGGGAAGAACTGAACAGAATGAAGTTCCCAAACAGTCCACCTGTCGCGATAGCCAATAACACCAGCCAGCGCGGTTTACGGAAGAGTCGCAGCGGAGGAAGCTTACCTTTGACAGCCAGAATCGCCCCGAGGCCGATACTTGCCATCAGAAAGCGATAAAAGACCACCGTAGGCGGCTCCATCACTTCCAGTACCTGCTTCATTGCAATTGGCAACGCACCCCAGCACATTGCGGTAGTGAGCGCCAAAAGAATACCTATGCCGGCCTGCTGCTTCATGCCCGTTTTCCCTACAGAAAAAATTACCGGGTTTCCAATGTAAAAAGCCCCGCAACAGGTTGCGGGGCTTTAATCCGTTACCGGACCGAGAAAACCTTACTCAGCAACGATGCTGATGTATTTACGGTTGTTCGGGCCTTTAACTTCAAATTTCACTTTACCGTCTGCTTTAGCAAACAGAGTGTGGTCACGACCGCAACCTACGTTGTTGCCAGCGTGGAATTTGGTACCACGTTGACGAACGATGATGCTACCCGCCAGAACGGATTCGCCACCGAAACGCTTAACGCCCAGGCGTTTAGCTTCTGAATCGCGACCGTTACGTGTGGAGCCGCCAGCCTTTTTATGTGCCATTTAAATCTCTCCTCAGGTCTTAGGCGCTGATGCCAGTAATTTTCACATCAGTGAACCACTGACGGTGGCCCTGCTGCTTACGGTAGTGCTTACGACGACGAAACTTAACGATTTTAACTTTCTCGCCACGACCGTGTGCAACAACTTCAGCTTTGATAACGCCGCCATCAACGAAAGGAACGCCGATTTTGACTTCTTCACCGTTTGCGATCATCAGAACTTCTGCGAACTCAACAGATTCGCCAGTTGCGATGTCCAGCTTTTCCAGGCGAACGGTCTGACCTTCGCTTACTCGGTGTTGTTTACCACCACTTTGGAAAACCGCGTACATATAAACTCCGCTTCCGCGCACGTCCTCGTATGAATCAGAGTGCGCTATAAATATTCACAATAGGGCGCGAATATTACGCAAAACGCGAGCCTTTGACAAGTGCTACCGTCAATACATGAAGAAAAAAAACACAACACGTACGGTAACGTTTATCTGAGCCGTTTTTTCAGTACAATCAGCAATACTATTGATAAACCGAAACCCTTCGTTACCCCATAGTAGATGGGATCAACAGGATAAAAAGCCCGGCTTTTGCGATGAATTTAGAAAAAATCAACGAGTTAACCGCGCAAGATATGGCGGGTGTGAATGCAGCAATCCTGGAGCAACTCAACTCTGACGTTCAACTGATCAATCAGTTGGGCTATTACATTGTCAGCGGTGGCGGTAAACGCATACGCCCGATGATTGCCATTCTGGCTGCCAGAGCCGTTGGTTATCAGGGAAATGCCCACATCACCATCGCAGCGCTCATCGAATTTATTCACACAGCGACGCTTCTGCATGATGATGTTGTGGATGAATCGGATATGCGTCGTGGCAAAGCCACGGCGAACGCCGCTTTCGGGAACGCAGCCAGCGTACTGGTGGGGGATTTTATCTATACCCGCGCCTTCCAGATGATGACCAGTCTGGGCTCCCTGAAAGTACTGGAAGTGATGTCCGAAGCCGTTAACGTCATCGCAGAAGGCGAAGTACTGCAGCTGATGAACGTCAACGATCCTGATATTACTGAAGAAAACTACATGCGCGTGATCTACAGCAAAACCGCGCGCCTGTTTGAAGCAGCCGCCCAGTGTTCCGGCATTCTGGCTGACTGTACCGAGGCCCAGGAAAAAGGGCTGCAGGACTATGGTCGTTATCTGGGTACGGCATTCCAGCTGATAGATGATTTGCTGGACTACAGTGCGGACGGCGAGACGCTCGGCAAAAACGTTGGTGATGACCTGAACGAAGGCAAACCGACCCTGCCGCTGCTCCACGCCATGCGCAACGGAACGGCCGACCAGGCGAAAATGATCCGTGAAGCGATTGAGCAGGGAAATGGCCGCCATCTTCTGGAACCCGTACTGGAAACCATGGCCATTTGCGGATCGCTCGAGTGGACGCGCCAGCGTGCGGAAGAGGAAGCGGATAAAGCCATTGCTGCACTTCAGGTTATTCCAGACAGCCCGTGGCGCGATGCGCTGATCGGTCTGGCGCACATCGCCGTTCAGCGCGATCGTTGATCCCTCCTGTTTCTCCCCGCGCCTTTGCGGGGAGATTCCCGTACGTTCCTGTAAATTACGTCTTCATGTAAATGCATCGGTTTAGAGACTGCATGAATAAAGCTGTGTCTTATTCTGAATATCCCTTCAAGTAACGCGAACTTTTTAGAACAAGAGTGTGAAATGGGTATAGTAACCCCGTCGTTTCTGACGAAACGGCGAAGGTGAATCCGAACTAAGGACAGCGTTATGGACACGAAATTTATCGACTGGCACACGGCGGATATTATTGCCGCACTGCGCAAAAGAGGCACGTCACTGGCAGCAGAGTCACGCCGCCACGGACTGAGTTCTTCAACCCTGGCAAACGCCCTCACCCGCCCCTGGCCTAAGGGAGAGCTCATTATCGCAACGGCGCTAGATACGCACCCGTGGGTGATTTGGCCCTCGCGTTACCACGATCCTATTACCCATGAGTTTATTGACAGAACGCGCATGATTCGCCAGAAAAAGGCAAAGAAAGGATTGCAGGAATAACACGTTAATTGACAGGCACAGCAACCCCCCGGTCATTGCTGGCAGGGGGCTGCCGGAACGATTACTCGCCCTTCACACGCTCGATATTCGCACCCAGCGCGCGCAGTTTATCTTCGATACGCTCATAACCACGATCGATGTGATAAATACGATCCACAATCGTTGTCCCTTCCGCGATACAACCCGCCAGCACCAGGCTCGCAGACGCACGCAGATCGGTGGCCATCACCTGAGCACCCGACAGTTTCTCCACGCCGTGGCAAATTACGGTATTACTCTCGATTTCTGCATGCGCACCCATACGGATCAGCTCCGGTACGTGCATAAAGCGGTTCTCGAAAATGGTTTCAGTGATGAAGCCGGTCCCTTCGGCGACCAGGTTCAGCAGGGTGAACTGCGCCTGCATGTCGGTCGGGAACGCCGGGTGTGGCGCCGTACGCACATTGACAGCTTTTGGACGCTGACCGTGCATATCGAGGCTGATCCAGTCTTCACCGATTTCGATATCCGCGCCGGCATCGCGCAGCTTCGCCAGCACCGCATCCAGGGTATCAGGCTGTGCGTTACGGCAAACAATCTTACCGCCAGAGATCGCCGCTGCCACCAGGAAGGTGCCGGTTTCGATACGGTCCGGCAGGACGCGATAAACACCACCGCCCAGACGCTCAACGCCTTCAATGGTGATACGGTCAGTACCCTGACCGGAGATCTTCGCCCCCAGCGCCACGAGGAAGTTGGCGGTATCCACAATTTCCGGCTCACGCGCGGCGTTTTCGATGATCGTGGTACCTTCAGCCAGCGTTGCCGCAGACATAATAGTGACCGTTGCGCCCACGCTCACCTTGTCCATGACAATGTGTGCGCCTTTCAGACGACCGTTGACGGACGCTTTAACGTAACCTTCTTCCAGTTTGATCTCTGCGCCCAGTTTTTCCAGGCCAAAGATATGCAGGTCAACCGGACGCGCCCCGATGGCACAACCGCCCGGAAGTGAAACCTGCCCCTGGCCAAAACGCGCCACCAGCGGGCCAAGCGCCCAGATGGAAGCACGCATGGTTTTCACCAGATCGTAAGGGGCAGAGAAGTTATTCACATTGCTGGCGTCGATCCAGACAGAGCCGTTACGCTCAACTTTAGTGCCCAACTGGGTGAGCAACTTCATGGTCGTGTCGATATCTTTCAGTTTCGGGACATTCTGAATTTCTACCGGCTCTTCCGCGAGCAGCGCAGCAAAGAGGATTGGCAGCGCGGCGTTTTTCGCGCCAGAAATTGTGACTTCGCCCTGGAGGCGCGTAGGCCCCTGTACACGAAATTTATCCATTGTGTGCTCTCTTATAAATTCAACCGTGCTGCGGGCCTGTCGCCCTCAGCTCAAAAACCGTTTAGTTTGCGATCGCGTGCCCACTCTTGCGGGGTGAACGCTTTAATCGACAGGGCGTGGATGCGGTTATCCGCAATATATTCCATCAGCGGCGCGTACACAGCCTGCTGTTTCTTCACGCGGCTCATGCCGTCGAACATCTCACCCACAGCAATAACCTGGAAGTGACTGCCATCGCCAGTGACGTGGGCTTCCTGAAGGGAGAGTGCATTCATCAGCACTGTCTGGATTTCATGATTTTCCATGGGTTCTTAATCATCTGATAGTGAAAACAAGCCCAACATCTTAGAGCAAAGTGGCGTCGTCTTAAACAAGCAAAAAGCCCCGACGATGAAACTGTCAGGGCTTTCGGAAGTAACGCACTGAAAATATTAACGAGGCAGTACGTCCTGAGGAAGATTGTACAGCTGCGCAAGGGTCACGACATTATCGCTCGCGCCGTGAAGCCTGACGCTCGCCCCCTGCTTTTTCCCCTCGGCAACCAGATGGGCAAGCAGCGCAACACCTGCCGTATCCACCCGGGTGATACCGCTTAAGTCAATCAGCGTCACGCCCTGCATGGCTTCATGGCGTTGGTCCCATAACGGGTTCAGGAGGTCCTGATCCAGTTCGCCGGACAGTTTCAATGTCTCGCCTTCACGCGACCAGCTGAGTTGCTGTGACATTACTTCTTCTCGTCCAGCGTGATTTTCTGACGAGCAATGGACTGCAGCTGTGCAGTCAGGCCATCAATGCCTTTGGTGCGCAGCAGGTCGCTCCACTCGTTCTGCTTGGTCGTGATCATGCTTACCCCTTCGGCAATCATATCATACGCCTGCCAGTGGCCGGTCTGGCTGTTTTTACGCCACTGGAAATCCAGACGAACCGGTGGACGGCCGTTTGGATCGTTGATCGTCACACGGATAGGCACGATGGTCGCATCACCCAGCGGCTGCTCAGGCGCAATCTGGTAGGTCTGGCCGTGATACATCGCCAGCGCCTGACCATAAGCCTGCTTCAGGTATTCACGGAACGCGGCAAAGTAGGCCTCACGCTGCGCAGGGGTCGCGTCTTTGTAATAACGACCCAGCACCAGCGCACCCGCATATTTAATCTGCACATACGGCAGCAATTCCTGGTCAACAACGTCACGCAGGTAATCAGGATTCGCACGAATTTTAGGCTGTTCGTTTTTAAGACGGTCGAAGGTTTTCTTCGCCGCTTCGTCCATCAGTTTGTACGGGTTACTCTGATCCGCAGCATAGGCAGCGGTAAGAGGGGCAATGACCAGCATGGCCACCATTAACAGTCGTTTAAACATGAATGACTTCTCCTGAAATTAATGCGTCGAGCCAGGTGTCGGTGCGACGTCGGTATGATCTTCAGACTGCGCAGGGGCAGCGTCGGATTTTTTCTCATCCCCTTTACTGTTGTAAAGGAACTGACCAATCATATCTTCCAGCACCATTGCGGACTTCGTATCCTGAATAACGCTGCCGTCTTTAAGAATAGTCGTTCCCAGCTCGGGGTCTTCAAAGCCGACGTTAAGCGCCAGATATTGTTCACCCAGCAGACCGGAAGTCCGGATCGACAGGGAACTGGTGTCCGGAATATGGTTGTAACGCTCTTCGATATCCATCGCGACGCGTGGCAGATAGGTTTTCTCATCAAGCGTAATATCTGATACGCGTCCGATCACCACGCCGCCAATACGGACCGGTGAACGGGCCTTCAGCCCGCCGATGTTATCGAAGGTGGCATAGATGCGATATGTCGGCTCGGTACGCACGGAGGTGATATCCGCCGCTCTCAGGCAGATAAACAGTGCGGCCAGCAGCGCCAGCAGCAGGAACACGCCGACCCAAATTTCATTTTTTTTCGTTTGCATGAACTCAATTCCCAAACATCAGTGCGGTGAGCACAAAATCCAGACCCAGTACGGCCAACGACGAATGTACGACTGTACGTGTAGTTGCACGGCTAATGCCTGCCGACGTCGGGATGGCATCGTAACCATTGAACAAGGCAATCCAGGTGACCGTAATGGCGAATACCACGCTTTTAATCAGACAGTTAACCAGATCCATTCGCAGGTCGATGGCGTCCTGCATGGCGGACCAGAAGAAACCGGCATCAATGCCTTTCCAGTGAACGCCAACCAGCGAACCGCCCCAGATACCCACGGCGACAAACAGAATAGTCAGTAACGGTAAAGAGATCACCCCAGCCCAGAAACGCGGCGAAATTACGCGACGCAGCGGGTCAACCGCCATCATCTCCATACTGGAGAGCTGCTCAGTCGCACGCATCAGGCCAATTTCAGCCGTTAATGCCGACCCCGCGCGTCCGGCGAACAACAGCGCCGCCACAACCGGCCCCAGTTCACGCAGCAGCGAAAGCGCCACCAGCATCCCAAGACTGGTTTCCGCACTGTAGGTTGTCAGGACGAGGTAACCCTGCAGCCCCAGCACCATGCCGATAAACAGACCGGACACAATGATGATGAGCATCGACAGCACGCCGACGTTATAGAGTTGCCGCACCAGTAAAGGCGCATGCTTTCGGAACTCCGGCTTGCCGACCAGCGCGTTGAATAACATCAATCCGGCACGCCCGAACGTCCTGATGGTTTTTATGCCACGGTGTCCGAGAGCGGCCAACGCATTTAACAGCATGAGTGGCTTAACTCCCTATTCCCAGTAAATCGTCACGATAGTCGCCCGCCGGGTAGCGGAACGGCACAGGGCCATCGGCAATACCGTCGAGGAACTGTCGCACGCGCGGATCGCAATTTTCCTGCAACGCCTGGGCGCTACCGTGTGCGACGATCTTTTTGTCCGCCACGATATAGGCGTAATCGGCGATGCTCAACACTTCCGGTACATCGTGAGAAACCACAATGCAGGTTACGCCAAGTGCGCTGTTCAGCTCAGAGATGAGCTTCACCAGCACGCCCATCGTGATGGGATCCTGCCCGACGAACGGTTCATCGAACATGATTAAATCCGGTTCTAATGCAATGGCTCGCGCCAGCGCGGCGCGGCGCGCCATCCCGCCGGAGAGTTCCGAAGGCATCAGCTTCGCCGCCCCGCGCAAACCGACGGCTTCAAGCTTCATCATCACCGTACTTTTCAGCAACGCCGGCGGCAGGCTGGTGTGTTCGCGAAGCGGATAGGCCACGTTATCAAAGACGTTCATATCGGTGAACAACGCCCCCGACTGAAAGAGCATGCTCATGCGCTTGCGAACGGTATACAGACGCGAGCGCGACATCTCGGGGACATTTTCGCCATCAAAGAGGATTTCACCGCTGTCAGGTGGGATCTGCCCACCGATAAGACGCAGCAGGGTCGTTTTACCGATCCCGGACGGCCCCATGATGGCCGTGATCTTGCCACGCGGTACGGTCAACGAAATATCATCAAATATCAATCTGTTGGCGCGAGAAAAACTCACACCGCGGACATCGACTAAATTCGCCATCGTTTGGCTCATTTATGGTTCCTTTCTTACCCTGCTCACGTTTAGGCATGCAGCCTGGATCAGCCCTAAACTCAGCATTTTTACAGAATAATAGCCGTTGAGGTTAGCGAAAGCTGGCATTTGTTTTACTTTTCCGGCGCATAAAGTCAAAATTAGGAATTCGTTACGCCTCAGACTGTATGCAGTCCAGCCATTCCCGCGCGATGGACCGACGAGTATACCTGAAGAAAGGACTTTTGATGCTTTTAGCAACAGCACTGTTAATAATTGGTTTACTTTTGGTGGTCTACAGTGCTGACCGTTTAGTGTTTGCTGCATCTATCCTGTGTCGCCTGACGGGCGTGCCACCTCTCGTCATCGGGATGACCGTTGTCAGCGTTGGAACATCACTTCCTGAAATCATCGTCTCTGTCTCGGCATCGCTGCATGGCCAGTTAGACCTGGCCGTCGGCACCGCGATTGGCTCTAATATCGTCAATATATTGTTGATTTTAGGGCTGGCGGCACTGCTCCATCCATTTCGCGTGCATTCTGATGTTCTGCGTCGTGAATTGCCGCTAATGTTAATCGTAAGTCTGCTGGCAGGATGCGTATTTTATGATGGCATACTGAGCGTCAGTGACGGCATTTTCTTGCTGGCGCTGGCCGTCATTTGGTTGCTGTATAGTGTTAAGATCGCCCGTCTGGCTGAGAAGCAGGGGCACGATAGCCTCACGCGTGAGCAGGTCGCCGAACTCCCGCGGGAAGGCACGCTCCCCGTTGCCCTGCTCTGGCTTGGCGTGGCGCTGATCATCATGCCGATGGCCACGCGCATGGTCGTAGATAACGCGACGGTCGTGGCGAACTATTTCGCCATCAGTGAACTGACCATTGGCCTGACGGTTATTGCCATCGGTACCAGTCTGCCGGAGCTGGCTACGGCCATCGCCGGGGCGCGAAAAGGGGAGGATGACATTGCCATTGGTAATATCATCGGCTCCAATATTTTTAATATCGCGATAGTAATGGGCCTGCCGGCCCTGATTACGCCGGGGCCCTTTAATCCCCTGGCGTTTTCACGCGATTACGGTGTGATGCTGCTGGTCAGCGTGATATTTGCCCTGCTCTGCTGGCGGCGGCAACGACAGATTGGCAAAGGCGCAGGCGCGCTGTTGACGGGTGGATTTATCGTATGGATGGCGATGCTGTACTGGCTCTCGCCTCTTCTCTCTGGGTAAACGGAAACGCATTATGTCGCAAATAGAATTGCAGCCGGGTTTTGACTTTCAGAAAGCAGGCAAAGACGTTCTGGAGATTGAACGTGAAGGTCTGGCGCAGTTGGATCAGTACATTAATCAGGATTTTAGTCTGGCATGTGAGAAGATATTCTACTGTGCCGGCAAAGTCGTGGTGATGGGGATGGGCAAGTCCGGCCACATTGGACGCAAAATGGCGGCAACGTTTGCCAGTACCGGAACCTCTTCTTTCTTTGTCCACCCGGGTGAAGCCGCCCACGGCGACCTGGGTATGGTCACGCCGCAGGATATCGTCATCGCGCTGTCCAACTCCGGTGAGTCCAATGAAATTCTGGCGCTGATCCCGGTACTGAAGCGTCTGCAGGTGCCGCTCATTTGCATGACCAGCCGTCCGGAAAGTAGCATGGCGCGTGCAGCCGATATTCACCTGTGCGTAAAGGTGCCGAAAGAGGCCTGCCCGCTCGGCCTGGCGCCGACCTCCAGCACCACCGCGGCGCTGGTGATGGGCGATGCGCTCGCCGTGGCGCTGCTGGAAGCCCGTGGTTTTACGCCGGAAGATTTCGCCCTTTCCCACCCGGGGGGCGCGCTGGGGCGTAAGCTGCTGCTGCGGGTTAACGATATTATGCACACCGGGGATGAAATCCCCCACGTCAGTAAAGACGCCTCCCTTCGTGATGCGCTGCTGGAAATCACCCGTAAGAATCTGGGTATGACGGTCGTGTGCGACGATCTGATGAAAATTCAGGGGATCTTCACCGATGGCGACCTGCGTCGCGTGTTCGACATGGGTGTGGATGTCCGTACGCTGGGCATTGCCGATGTGATGACACCCGGCGGCATTCGCGTGCGTCCGGGTACGCTGGCTGTGGATGTGCTGAACCTTATGCAGTCCCGTCATATCACCTCCGTCATGGTTGCCGATGGCGACCAGTTGCTGGGTGTGGTACATATGCATGATCTGCTGCGCGCAGGCGTAGTGTAATGAAGGATAAGACAATGAGTAATGCGGGTGCATCCCTTGCAACCTGTTATGGTCCGGTCAGTACCCAGATGATGGCAAAGGCGGAAAACATTCGCCTGCTCATTCTGGATGTGGATGGCGTACTCTCCGATGGCCTGATTTATATGGGTAATAACGGTGAAGAGCTAAAAGCGTTTAACGTTCGCGACGGCTACGGTATCCGCTGTGCGCTGACCTCAGGTATCGAGGTGGCTATCATCACCGGACGGAAAGCTAAACTGGTAGAAGACCGCTGTGAAACCTTAGGCATTACCCATTTGTATCAGGGTCAATCCGATAAGATGGCGGCGTTCAACGATTTACTGGGTAAACTGGCTATCGCACCGGAAAAGGTGGCCTACGTCGGGGACGATCTGATTGACTGGCCAGTAATGGCTGAAGTTGGGCTGAGTATCGCCGTTGCCGATGCGCATCCGCTGCTGATCCCGCGTGCGGACTACGTTACCCACATCAACGGGGGCCGAGGTGCCGTCCGTGAAGTCTGCGATCTGCTCCTGCTGGCGCAGGGCAAGCTTGATGAGGCCAAAGGGCAATCGATATGAGTAAAACCAGACGTTGGGTTATCATTTTGCTTTCGCTTATCGCCCTGGTATTGATTGGCGTGAACCTTGCCGATCGCGACGATACGCAAACGGAAGTGATCAACAATAACGATCCAACCTATAAAAGCGATCACAGCGACACTGTGGTCTACAGCCCGCAAGGCGCGCTGAACTATCGCCTGATTGCCCAGCATGTTGAATATTTTTCAGATGACGGTATTTCGTGGTTTACCCAACCTGTTATGACCACGTTTGATAAGGACAAAGTACCGACGTGGTCAATCAAGTCAGACCGGGCAAAACTGACAAATGACCGTATGCTTTATCTGTATGGCCACGTTGAAGTCAACGCCCTGACCGCTGACTCGCAACTGCGAAAAATTACGACGGATAATGCCCAGATCAACCTGGTGACCCAGGATGTGACGTCGCAGGATCTGGTTACTCTGTATGGCACAACATTTAATTCCAGCGGTTTGAGAATGCGCGGGAACTTACGCAGCAAAAACGCCGAGCTGATTGAAAAGGTTAGAACCTCCTATGAAATTCAAAACAAACAAACTCAGCCTTAAAGTAATTATCGCCAGCGCGATGCTGGCGACCAGTCTCCCCGCGCTTGCTGTAACGGGCGATACCGAGCAGCCGATTCATATCGAGTCCGACACCCAGTCTCTTGATATGCAGGGTAATGTCGTCACCTTCACGGGTAACGTCGTCATGACTCAGGGCACCATCAAAATCAACGCCGACAAGGTGGTTGTTACCCGTCCGGGTGGCGAGCAGGGCAAAGAGATTATCGATGGCTACGGTAATCCGGCGACCTTCTACCAAATGCAGGACAACGGCAAACCGGTGAAAGGCCATGCCACGCATATGCACTATGAGCTGGCGAAGGATCTGGTGATCCTGACCGGAAATGCGTACCTGGAACAGCTGGACAGCAACATTACCGGCGACAAGATTACCTATCTGGTTAAAGAGCAAAAAATGCAGGCCTCCAGCGAGAAAGGCAAACGCGTCACCACCGTACTGGTACCGTCGCAGCTGCAGGACAAAGGCAAAGGCCAGGCCCCGGCACAGAAGAAGAGTAACTAATTCGTTATGGCAACATTAACTGCAAAAAATCTCGCGAAGGCCTATAAGGGCCGCCGTGTCGTAGAGGATGTCAGTCTGACCGTTAACTCCGGCGAAATTGTGGGCCTGCTTGGCCCTAACGGTGCGGGTAAAACGACAACCTTCTACATGGTCGTTGGCATTGTGCCGCGCGATGCTGGCAACATTGTCATTGATGATGAAGACATCAGCCTTCTGCCGCTGCATGCACGCGCACGCCGCGGGATCGGCTATTTGCCGCAGGAAGCCTCCATTTTCCGTCGCCTTAGCGTTTACGATAACCTGATGGCGGTTCTGCAAATTCGTAACGATCTGACCAGCGAACAGCGTCAGGATCGTGCCAACGAGCTGATGGAAGAGTTCCACATTGAGCATCTGCGCGACAGCCTCGGTCAGGCACTCTCCGGTGGGGAACGCCGACGCGTTGAGATTGCGCGTGCGCTGGCCGCAAACCCGAAATTTATCCTTCTGGATGAACCGTTTGCGGGTGTTGATCCGATCTCCGTTATCGACATTAAACGTATCATTGAGCACCTGCGCGACAGCGGGCTTGGCGTGTTGATCACCGACCACAACGTGCGTGAAACGCTGGCCGTGTGTGAACGTGCGTATATTGTGAGCCAGGGTAACCTGATCGCCCACGGTACGCCGCAACAAATCCTCGAAGATGATCATGTTAAGCGCGTCTATCTTGGGGAAGACTTCAGACTCTGATAGGGTAGAGGTAACGTAACGCCGAACCGGAGAAAAATGCTCTGAACATGAAGCAAGGTTTGCAATTAAGGCTCAGCCAACAACTGGCAATGACGCCGCAGCTACAGCAGGCAATTCGCCTGTTGCAACTGTCCACGTTAGAACTTCAGCAGGAACTCCAGCAGGCGCTGGACAGTAACCCCCTGCTGGAACAAACCGATCTTCATGACGAGGTAGATACCCAGCAATCGCAGGATACAGAAGCGCTCGACACCGCGGATGCACTCGAACAAAAAGAGATGCCGGACGAGCTTCCGCTGGATGCCAGCTGGGATGAGATCTACACCGCCGGAACCCCATCCGGAACGCGTGCGGACTACCAGGACGATGAGCTACCGGTCTATCAGGGAGAAACCACTCAGTCGCTTCAGGATTACCTGATGTGGCAGGTGGAACTGACCCCCTTCTCCGACACCGATCGTGCGATTGCCACATCCATTGTCGATGCCGTTGATGACACCGGCTATTTAACCGTCACGCTGGACGACATCCTCGAAAGCATGGGCGACGAAGAGATTGAGCTTGAGGAGGTTGAAGCCGTTCTGAAGCGCATTCAGCGTTTCGATCCGGTAGGCGTGGCCGCAAGAGATCTGCGCGACTGCCTGCTGATCCAGCTTTCTCAGTTCAGCAAAGAGACGCCGTGGCTTGATGAGGCGCGCTTAATCATCAGCGATTATCTGGATCTGTTGGCTAACCACGATTTCCGCACCCTGATGCGCGTCACGCGGCTGAAAGAAGACGTGCTGAAAGAAGCGGTGAATCTGATACAGTCGCTCGATCCGCGCCCCGGTCAGTCGATCCAGACCAGCGAACCCGAATACGTGATCCCGGATGTGCTGGTCCGAAAACACAATGGCCGCTGGGTCGTTGAACTGAATTCTGACAGTATTCCTCGCCTGCAAATCAACCAGCAGTATGCCTCCATGTGCACCAGCGTGCGTAACGACTCCGACAATCAATATATTCGTAGCAATTTGCAGGAAGCGCGATGGTTGATCAAAAGTCTGGAGAGCCGTAATGATACGCTGCTTCGCGTCAGCCGCTGCATTGTCGAACAGCAGCAGGCGTTCTTTGAGCAGGGCGAAGAGTATATGAAACCGATGGTGCTGGCGGATATCGCCCAGGCCGTCGAGATGCATGAATCAACCATTTCCCGTGTCACCACGCAGAAGTATCTGCACAGTCCACGCGGTATTTTTGAGCTTAAGTATTTCTTCTCCAGCCACGTCAATACCGAGGGTGGCGGCGAAGCGTCCTCAACCGCGATTCGTGCCCTGGTGAAGAAGTTGATCGCCGCGGAGAACCCCGCGAAGCCACTGAGTGACAGTAAGTTAACCACCATGCTGTCCGAACAGGGTATTATGGTGGCACGTCGTACTGTCGCGAAGTATCGAGAGTCTTTATCCATTCCGCCGTCCAACCAGCGTAAACAGCTGGTCTGACACAACCGATAAGGAAGACACTATGCAGCTCAACATCACTGGACAAAACGTCGAAATTACTGAGGCTTTACGCGACTTTGTGAATACGAAGTTTGCAAAACTCGAGCAGTATTTCGAAAGGATCAACCAGGTCTATATTGTGTTGAAAGTGGAGAAAGTGACTCACATCTCGGATGCCACCCTGCATGTTAATGGGGGGGAACTTCATGCCAGTGCGGAAGGGCAAGACATGTACGCGGCTATCGACGGCTTGATTGATAAGCTTGCGCGACAGCTCAATAAACATAAAGATAAACTGAAACAACACTAATTGTCCGGGCAGTTAACGGGTGCAGGACGGCCTGTTGTGAAACACAACAGGCCATTTGTACAGTTAGCGCTTAGGTGAAATTATGATGAACAACGATTCCGCTCTTCAACTGAGCAATGTCCTTAACCAGGAATGTACCCGCAGTGCTGTTCACTGCCAGAGCAAAAAACGTGCGCTGGAGATCATCAGTGAGCTGGCCGCAAAACAGCTGGGCCTGCCGCCACAGGTGGTGTTCGAAGCGATCCTGACCCGTGAAAAAATGGGCAGTACCGGTATCGGCAACGGCATCGCCATCCCGCACGGCAAACTGGAAGAGGATACCCTGCGTGCCGTGGGTGTGTTTGTGCAGCTTGAAACACCCATTGCCTTCGATGCCATTGATAACCAGCCCGTCGATCTTCTCTTCGCGCTGCTGGTGCCTGCCGACCAGACGAAAACCCATCTGCATACGCTGTCGCTGGTTGCCAAACGTCTGGCCGATAAAACCATTTGCCGCCGACTGCGCTCGGCCCAAAGTGATGAAGAGCTCTATCAGATTATCACTGAAGCAGAAGGCAATCAGGATGATGCATAACCAGGAGATGGCCTTCACATCTGTTGTCCTGAGGAGAAACGGAACATGGTGCTGATGATTGTCAGTGGTCGTTCAGGGTCGGGGAAGTCCGTTGCTCTGCGCGCGCTGGAAGACATGGGTTTTTACTGCGTAGATAACCTGCCGGTCGTGTTGCTACCCGATCTGGCTCGCACGCTTGCGGAAAGACAAACCTCTGCCGCCGTCAGTATCGACGTTCGTAACATGCCTGAATCGCCTGAAATTTTTGAACAGGCGATGAGTAACCTGCCTGATGCGTTTTCGCCTCAGCTACTGTTCCTTGATGCAGACCGCAATACCCTGATCCGTCGCTACAGCGATACCCGTCGTCTGCACCCGCTTTCCAGCAAGAACCTCTCTCTGGAGAGCGCTATCGACGAAGAGAGCGACCTGCTGGAGCCGCTGCGTTCACGCGCTGACCTGATTGTCGACACCTCTGAGATGTCCGTTCACGAGCTGGCGGAAATGCTGCGTACCCGGTTGCTGGGCAAGCGCGAGCGCGAACTGACGATGGTGTTCGAATCCTTTGGCTTTAAGCACGGGATTCCAATTGATGCGGATTATGTTTTCGACGTGCGCTTCCTGCCGAACCCGCACTGGGATCCAAAACTGCGTCCCATGACCGGTCTGGATAAACCCGTCGCGGCCTTCCTCGACAGGCACACAGAAGTTCACAATTTTATCTACCAGACGCGAAGCTACCTTGAGCTATGGTTACCTATGCTGGAGACAAACAATCGCAGCTACCTGACGGTGGCGATTGGCTGTACCGGCGGTAAACATCGTTCGGTCTACATCGCCGAACAGCTGGCCGACTATTTCCGCTCGCGCGGGAAGAACGTTCAGTCCCGTCATCGCACGCTGGAAAAACGTAAAACATGACCGTAAAACAAACCGTTGAGATCACCAATAAGCTGGGCATGCACGCGCGCCCGGCGATGAAGCTGTTTGAACTGATGCAGGGTTTCGATGCGGAAGTTCTGCTGCGAAATGATGAAGGTACCGAAGCGGAAGCAAACAGCGTGATTGCGCTGCTGATGCTGGACTCCGCCAAAGGCCGCCAGATTGAAGTTGAAGCCACCGGCCCTCAGGAAGAGGAAGCGCTGGCGGCGGTGGTTGCGCTGTTTAACGCCGGTTTTGACGAAGACTAACGCCTCATTTTCTGGCGGGTGGCGCTGCGCTTACCCGCCTTACATCAGCTGATTACGCTGCATAAACCCTTCCCCACCCAGTTGACGCATCTGACGCAGAATCCACGCCTGACGGCTTCGCACGTACCCTGACGGGGCACTGGCTTTAAAGCGGATAGGGTTAGGTAACACCGCGGCCAATAACGCCGCTTCAGACATACTCAACCGGCTGGCCGGTTTATTAAAATAGCGTTGTGCAGCCGCTTCCACGCCAAATACCCCATCGCCAAACTCAGCGATATTCAGGTAGACGGTCAGAATGCGCTTTTTACTCCAGACCGTTTCCATGCCCAGCGTCAGCCCCGCTTCCAGCCCTTTTCGTACCCAGCTGCGGCCGTCCCATAAAAACAGATTCTTTGCCGTCTGCTGTGACAGAGTTGATGCGCCGCGCACGCGGTTTTCGTGGCGTTCATTATGGGCCAGCGCCTTCTCTATGGCCGCGACGTCGAACCCCCAGTGTTCCGGGAATTTCTGATCCTCCGCCGCAATCACGGCCAGCCCCATAAAGGGCGAGATGTCGTCCATGCTCACCCAATCAGAATGCGCGACATAGCTGAAATCACCGGTAAACCATGCGCCGAGCTGACGTTCAACCATCACGGCAGAAAATGGCACGGGCAGAATGCTGAACAGGGCGAGTCCCCCGCCCCAGAAGACCGCCAGCACAAGAACGATGCGCAACAGGGTGCGCTTCACCCATGCGCCAGCACCGGATGGACGACTCATTCAGCCAGCACCAGCACTCTGGCCACCAGCTTCTCAATACCCGTGGCCGCTTCTGCAATATTCTGCGCCAGCATATACGCAGGCGTGGTGACGATCTTATTGTCTTCGTCCACCACAATGTCATCCACCGGACAAGGCACGTGCTCGCCGCCCATATCTTCAATGACTTCCGCGGTATCAATATCCGTCCCGATGGTCAGGCGCAGCGGGAAATCAAAAATGTTAGGCAGCATGGCGGGGGCGATGCAGATAAAGCCCAGCGGTTTTCCCGCCGCGTGCATAGCCTGCGACAGCGTTTTTAGATGCGGATCGATCTGACACTCCGCCCCCTGGGTGGCAAACGTACTGAGATTTTTGGCCGCGCCAAACCCACCGGGCACAATTAGCGCATCAAGCTCTGTGGCGTCTGCCTGAATAAGAGGGTGAATATTTCCGCGGGCAATACGCGCGGCCTCAACCAGTACGTTACGGGTTTCCGCCATTGGCTCACCCGTGAGATGGTTAATCACATCCGCCTGATTTTTGTCCGGCGCAAAACAAATCACCTCTGCACCCTGTTTTGCCAGGGCCAGCAGCGTAATGACGGCTTCATGTATTTCAGAGCCATCGTAAACACCGCATCCACTCAGCACGACACCAATCTTTTTCATCATGAGGATCCTTTTCTGCAACTTGCTGAAGCACATTAATAATTTTGATTAAAACGCTATGCTTCACACATTTCACTGATTCATGTAACAAACCATTTAAGATTTGCTATCTTATCTGCGTGCGGCCTAAATTTTTCAGGCGGCGCCGATTCGAAAAATACTTGAAAAAACAGGCGCAGCCACAATTTCCCTGGTGTTGGCGCAGTATTCGCGCACCCCGGTTAAGCCGGGGTCATTTTTTTCTGGTATCGACCCAGGCTTTAAGCACCGCAACATCGTTTTGCCACTCTTGTTTCATCTCTTCAACCCAATCACCCACGTTATCTTCCCATGCAGGTAAATCAGGCGACTGAATCTGTTGACCCAGCTGTTGCAGGTGGCGCAGGCCGACCGAGCCGGCTGCGCCTTTGATTTTATGTCCTTCTTCTACGATGCCTTTCTGGTCGCGCGCAGTCAGGTTGGACTCCAGCACGCTCAGATAGCCCGGCATCATTTTTTCGAACACCGCCAGACCGTCGGTAATCAGTTTCGGGCCGACCAGATCGATATACTGCTCCAGCATCGCGGTATCGAGTATCGTTTGGGCTTTTGCGCTATCAACAGACGTCATGGTGCTCTCCTCTTCATCATGGGTATCCCAGAACTTCTTGATCATAGCGGTCAAAGCAGGCACCGCCAGCGGCTTGCTGAGCACATCGTCCATACCGGCATCGAGATACTCTTTTTTATCTTTCAGTACGTTCGCCGTCAGCGCAACCAGCGGCGGCAGCTCATCGGCCGCGTACTGACGCGTCAGCTCACGCGAGATATCCAGCCCGGTCATATCCGGCAGTTGAATATCCAGCAGAACGAGGTCGTATTCACCCGGTTTAAACATCTCCAGCGCGGCTTTGCCCGTCATCGCGACATCCACGCTGTTGCCCAGTTTTTCCAGCACCGAGCGCGCCACAATCACGTTCAGCTCGATGTCTTCCACCAGCAGGACATGCAGCGCAGGCAGCGGCATATCGTCGTCTTCAAAGGTATCCTCAACCTCTTCCGCCACCGCCGGAGCATGCACCGTCAGGGTGAACGTTGAGCCTTTGCCCGGCTGACTGGCAACGGTGATATCCCCGCCCATGCTCTTCGCCAGCCGTTTCGACACCGCCAGGCCAATGCCCGTACCGGTAGCCGGTTTCCCGCCATTGCTGTCTTTCACCTGGTAGTACATGGCAAAGATTTTGTCCTGCTCCTCCTGCGGAATACCAATCCCGGAATCCTCCACCTCAAAGTGCAGCATGTCACCGTCGTCATAGCGGACACGCACGGCCACCTGCCCCTTCTGGGTAAACTTTACCGCGTTGCTGATCAGGTTCCACAGGATCTGACGCAGACGCGTACCGTCAGTCACCACTTTATGCGGCAGCGGCAGGGTTGGCTCCATGACAAAGCTCAGTCCCTTCTGCTGCGCCTGCAGGCCGGACAGGTTTTCCAGATCCGCAAGGAAGCTGGTGAAATCAACCGGCTGATTATCAAGCTGAACTTTTCGGCGCTCCATCTTATCCATATCAATAATATCGTTGAAGATATTCCCCAGCGTGACCGCCGAGACATGGATAGTTTTGAGGTATTTTTCCTGCTCCGCGGTCAGGTCGGTATCCAGCAGAATGCGGCTCAACCCGACGATACCATTCAGCGGCGTACGCAATTCGTGGCTAATGGTAGAGATAAAGGTGGTCTTATCGCGGCTGGCACGCTCCAGGGCATCCTGATAGCGCTTACGCTCGGTGATGTCGCGCCCAAAGCCCATCAGGCCGTGGCGTTTCCCCACGCGGTCATAGTAGGGGACCTTACGGATCTCAAAGCAGGCTTTGCGTCCGTCCGGATAATCCAGCCACTGTTCATAGGTCAGCGAGACATTGTGACGGAACACTTTTTCGTCCGTTTCCATAACCTTGGCGGCCGCCTCTTCAGAGTAAACGTCCTGCGGCTTCAGGTGGATAAGCTGCTTCTCGCTTTTCCCGGTGAGCAACTCCATGGCCCGGTTACAGCCGGAAAACTCTTTATCTTCATTGCGGTAGAACACCAGATCCGGCGACGCGTCCAGGAACGAACGCAGGAAAGAGGATTGCTGTTCAAGCTGGATCTGCGTGACCTCACGCTCTTTCATTTCGATTTTCAGCTGCTCAAGCGTGGCCTGACGCTCGGCTTCCGCCTTCTCACGATCCGAAATCTCCTGATTGAGCTGCGCAATGTTGTCTTTGAGCTGAACGTTAAGCTTAAGGTCGCGCTCGCGCATCTCTTCCAGTTTATCGACCAGTTTTGACAAACGCTGACGGGACTCTTCCAGCTGTTCAACTACCACAGACAGGAAATAGACCGCCCAGGGAGTAATGAGCAATCCAAAGAAGATAGAGCGGATGACGTCGATACTCTCGACCTGACCATGCAGAACCATGGTGACGGCCATTTGCACGACGATGGCCAGAACGACCAGCGCCAGCGCAAGCAGCATGGAGAAACGCACCAGCCCAAGCTTCATCATCAGGTCGACGTAATACTGGGCAAGCATTCGAATTTGCTTCATAGAGGATCCCTTCACGACTTTATCGCTCAATAATACTCAAATTCGCGGCGGGACGTTGAAGGTTGTGAGAAAAAGTGCGGGGTGAAACAGGAGATTAGCCTCGCTCCCGGGTAACCGGAAGCGAGGAGAGGTCAATCAGGAGCGTTTAAGCAACAACCAGAGGCTGATCAGGAGGAAACTGGCGCTTGGCAGCAGCGCGCCAATAATTGGCGGAATGCCATACACCAGCGTCAATGGACCGAAGATCTGATCGAGCACGTAAAACACAAAGCCGAAGCTGATACCGGTGACAACACGCACCCCCATCGGCACGCTGCGCAGCGGGCCGAAGATAAACGACAGCGCCATCAGCATCATCACCGCCACGGACATCGGCTGGAAGATTTTGCTCCACATGTTGAGCTGATAACGTCCCGCATCCTGGCCGCTCGACTTCAGGTATTTCACATAGTTGTGTAAACCGCTGATGGAAAGCGCGTCAGGATCCAGCGCCACGACCCCGAGCTTATCGGGCGTGAGGTTGGTCTTCCACGTACCGGACACCGTCTGAGAACCGGTGATCTGTTTCGGATCTCTCAGGTCAGACTCATCAACCTGCGACAAACGCCACTGCTTATGTTCAGGGTCAAACTTCGCCGAAGAGGCGTGTTTAACTGACTGCAAGCGGCGCTGGTCATTGAAGGCGTAGATGCTCACACCGCCTAACTCATCATCGCCTTTTACGCGTTCGATGTAGACGAAGCTGTTGCCATCTTTCGCCCATAACCCTTGCTGAGTGGAAAGCAGAGAACCACCGTACATCGCCTGAGCGCGGTAGTTACGCGCCATCTGTTCACCCTGCGGCGCAACCCACTCACCGATCGCCATGGTCAACAGCACCAGCGGGATCGCGGTTTTCATTACCGACAACGCAACCTGCATACGGGTAAAACCCGATGCCTGCATAACAACCAGTTCACTGCGCTGCGCCAGCATCCCCAGCCCCAGCAGCGCACCCAACAGCGCCGCCATCGGGAAGAAGATCTGCACATCTTTCGGCACGCTGAGCAGGGTATACATTCCCGCGCCGAGCGCGTCATAACTTCCCTGCCCGGCTTTTTTCAGCTGGTCGACAAATTTGATAATGCCGGAGAGCGACACCAGCATGAACAACGTCATCATGATGGTGGTAAAAATGGTTTTACCGATATAGCGATCAAGAACGCCAAACGCCTGCATTAGATGGCTCCTTTACGCGAGAATCGGGCACGTATGCGGCGCACAGGCACCGTATCCCACAGGTTTAATCCCAGCGCCAGTAAGATATACAAGCTGTTCACGAACCATGTCCAGACCATAGGGTCCAGCTTACCCTTCGCGCCGTTGGAACGAATCGAGGTTTGCAGCAGGAAGTAGATCAGGTAAAGCAGCATCGCTGGCAGCATCGAGAGCACGCGTCCCTGACGCGGGTTCACCACGCTCAGCGGAACAACAATCAGCGCCATCATAAATACGGTAAATACGAGAGTAATACGCCAGTGGAACTCCGCACGCGCTCTGTTGGTATCGGTATTCCACAGGGTACGCATATCCATCTGCTCGGTATCGGTTGGATCGAGCGCCACCGTCTGATGGCCGATGATGGCCTGATAGTTCTGGAAATCCGTAATACGGAAGTCACGCAGCATCGCGGTCCCTTCGAAACGGGTACCTTTGTCCAGCGTCACGATCTGCGAACCGTCTTTGCGCTGAGCAAGTTGCCCGGAATCGGCAATGACCACTGACGGACGCGCGTTACCTTTCGTACGCAGCTGCGCCAGGAAGACGTCGTTAAACTTGCTGCCGTCAACGCTCTCAATAAAGAGCACGGAGTTCCCGTCGGTGGCTTGCTGGAATTGCCCCTGGGCTAACGCCGCCATGCCGGGGTTGGCTTTCGCTTCGGCCAGCACTTCGTCCTGATGACGGGAAGACAAGGGGCCCGCCCACATCACATTCACCGCCGCAACAATTCCCGTGAACAGCGCCAGTATCATGGCCGCTTTCACCAGTACCGCTTTGCTCAGGCCACAGGCATGCATCACCGTGATTTCACTCTCGGTGTAGAGCTTCCCAAGGGTCATGAGCAGACCAAGGAAAAGACTTAACGGCAGGATAAGCTGCGCCATTTCCGGGATCCCTAAACCAAGCAGGGAAAGCACCAGATTCGTTGGAATTTCGCCGTCAACAGCCGCACCGAGGATCTTAACCAGCTTCTGACAGAAAAAAATCAGCAGCAGGATGAAGAGGATCGCCAGCTGGCTTTTGAGCGTCTCCCGCACCAGATATCTTATGATTATCACTTTAAATACGCCCGTAAAAACCCGTCTCTTTGCAGGAATTTCGCTTGTTTCATGGCTTAAACGTCATTTATTCTCTTGAGTCGTCGAAATCATCGCTAAGATTAAAACATCCGGCGGATTCACGCTTCAGGACTTTTTCTGACGTGTCGAAACCGTAGTAACGTAAGATTAACACGAAGTCACCACAACAGCGGACATGAGTTACGAAAGGTTTCAATTCTATCCGTAGCCGCCGCCGTTGTCTTTAAGATTCAGGAGCGTAGTGCATGGAGTTCAGTGTAAAAAGCGGTAGCCCGGAGAAACAGCGGAGTGCCTGCATCGTTGTGGGCGTCTTTGAACCGCGCCGACTCTCCCCGATCGCCGAACAACTCGATAAAATCAGTGACGGCTATATTAGCGCCCTGCTGCGCCGTGGCGAACTGGAAGGCAAACCAGGGCAGACGCTGTTACTGCATCATGTTCCGAACGTCCTGTCCGAACGCATTCTGCTAATTGGCTGCGGCAAAGAACGCGAGCTGGATGAGCGTCAGTATAAGCAGGTGATTCAGAAAACGATTAATACGCTGAATGACACCGGTTCAATGGAAGCCGTCTGTTTCCTGACGGAGCTGCACGTCAAAGGACGTAACACCTACTGGAAAGTCCGTCAGGCGGTCGAAACGGCAAAAGAGAGCCTGTACAGCTTCGATCAACTGAAGACCAATAAAAGCGAGCCGCGTCGCCCGCTGCGTAAAATGGTCTTTAACGTGCCAACCCGCCGCGAACTGACCAGCGGCGAGCGCGCCATTCAGCACGGTCTGGCCATTGCTGCCGGCATTAAAGCGGCCAAAGACCTCGGCAACATGCCGCCGAACATCTGTAACGCCGCATACCTGGCCTCTCAGGCGCGTCAGCTGGCCGATGCCTACAGCAAGAATGTCATTACCCGCGTCATTGGCGAACAGCAGATGAAAGAGCTGGGAATGCACTCTTATCTGGCGGTGGGTAACGGCTCGCAGAATGAGTCGCTGATGTCGGTCATTGAGTACAAGGGCAATCCGTCCGAAGATGCGCGCCCTATCGTGCTCGTCGGTAAAGGCCTGACCTTCGACTCCGGCGGTATCTCCATCAAGCCGGCCGAAGGCATGGATGAGATGAAGTACGACATGTGCGGCGCGGCGGCGGTGTATGGCGTGATGCGCATGGTGGCGGAGCTTCAGCTGCCTGTTAACGTTATTGGCGTACTGGCGGGCTGCGAAAACATGCCTGGCGGTCGTGCCTATCGTCCGGGTGACGTCCTGACCACCATGTCCGGACAGACGGTTGAAGTGCTGAACACCGACGCCGAAGGCCGTCTGGTGCTGTGTGACGTGCTGACCTATGTGGAACGCTTCGAGCCGGAAGCGGTGATTGATGTCGCTACGCTCACCGGCGCCTGTGTGATTGCGCTGGGCCATCACATCACCGGTCTGATGTCGAACCACAATCCGCTGGCGCATGAGCTTATTAGTGCCTCGGAGCAGGCCGGCGACCGCGCATGGCGTCTGCCGCTGGGTGATGAGTATCAGGATCAGCTGGAGTCTAACTTCGCGGACATGGCGAACATCGGCGGACGTCCTGGTGGTGCTATCACTGCAGGCTGTTTCCTGGCACGCTTTACCCGCAAGTACAACTGGGCGCACCTGGATATCGCGGGCACCGCATGGCGCTCCGGTAAGGCCAAAGGCGCAACCGGTCGTCCGGTGGCGTTACTGTCGCAGTTCCTGCTGAACCGCGCGGGTTTTAACGGCGACGAGTAAGTCATCACGGCAGCAAACTGTAGGCCGGGTAAGCGTAGCGCCACCCGGCTTTGCCTTTGAATCCAAAACAAGAACCCCCATATATGAAGAATGCAACGTTCTACCTTCTGGACAACGACACCCATCAGGATGGCCTGAGCGCCGTCGAACAACTGGTGTGTGAAATTGCCGCAGAACGTTGGCGCGCAGGTAAACGTGTGCTGATTGCCTGTGAAGATGAACAGCAGGCGATTCGACTTGATGAAGCGCTGTGGGCGCGCCCGCCGGAGAGCTTTGTACCGCATAACCTGTCAGGCGAAGGCCCACGCGGCGGCGCACCGGTTGAAATTGCCTGGCCGCAAAAGCGCAGCAGCAGCGCGCGCGATATTCTGATTAGCCTGCGGATAGATTTTGCAGATTTTGCCACCGCTTTCACAGAAGTGGTAGACTTTGTCCCTTACGAAGAATCTTTGAAACAACTGGCGCGCGAACGCTATAAAGCGTACCGCCTGGCTGGTTTTAACCTGAATACGGCAACCTGGAAATAATGGAAAAGACATATAACCCACGCGATATCGAACAGCCGCTTTACGAGCACTGGGAACAGCAGGGCTATTTCAAGCCTAACGGCGACGAAAGCAAAGAGTCCTTCTGCATCATGATCCCGCCGCCGAACGTCACCGGCAGTTTGCATATGGGTCATGCTTTCCAGCAGACCATCATGGACACCATGATCCGCTACCAGCGTATGCAGGGTAAAAACACCCTGTGGCAGGCGGGGACTGACCACGCGGGTATCGCGACCCAGATGGTGGTTGAGCGTAAAATTGCCGCTGAAGAAGGGAAAACTCGCCACGACTACGGTCGCGACGCCTTCATCGACAAAATCTGGCAGTGGAAAGCAGAATCTGGCGGCACCATTACCCGTCAGATGCGCCGTCTCGGCAACTCCGTTGACTGGGAGCGCGAGCGTTTCACCATGGACGAAGGCCTGTCCAACGCCGTGAAAGAAGTTTTCGTCCGCCTCTACAAAGAAGACCTGATTTACCGTGGCAAACGCCTGGTAAACTGGGACCCGAAACTGCGCACCGCCATCTCTGACCTGGAAGTGGAAAACTGCGAGTCCAAGGGCTCCATGTGGCACATCCGCTATCCGCTGGCCGACGGCGCTAAAACCGCAGACGGTAAAGATTACCTGGTGGTCGCGACCACCCGTCCGGAAACCCTGCTGGGCGATACCGGCGTGGCCGTTAACCCGGAAGATCCGCGTTATAAAGATCTGATCGGTAAATTCGTGGTGCTGCCGCTGGTGAACCGCCGTATTCCGATTGTGGGCGACGAACACGCCGATATGGAAAAAGGCACCGGCTGCGTGAAAATCACCCCGGCGCACGACTTCAACGACTATGAAGTGGGCCGTCGTCACGCCCTGCCGATGATCAACATTCTGACCTTCGACGGTGATATCCGTGAAAGCGCAGAAGTGTATGACACCAAAGGCAACGAATCTGACGTTTACTCAAGCGACATTCCGGCTGAGTTCCAGAAGCTGGAACGTTTTGCGGCGCGTAAAGCGATCGTGGCTGCCGTTGACGCGCTCGGCCTGCTGGAAGAGATCAAACCTCACGATCTGACCGTGCCGTACGGCGACCGTGGCGGCGTGGTTATCGAGCCAATGCTGACCGATCAGTGGTACGTGCGTGCCGACGTGCTGGCGAAACCGGCTGTTGAAGCGGTTGAGAACGGCAGCATCCAGTTCGTGCCGAAGCAGTACGAAAACATGTACTTCTCCTGGATGCGTGACATTCAGGACTGGTGTATCTCCCGTCAGCTGTGGTGGGGTCACCGTATCCCGGCGTGGTACGACAACGAAGGCAACGTCTACGTAGGACGTAGCGAAGATGAAGTGCGTCAGGAAAACAACCTGAGTGCAGACGTTGCCCTGCGCCAGGACGAAGACGTGTTGGATACCTGGTTCTCCTCCGCACTGTGGACCTTCTCCACACTCGGCTGGCCGGAGAACACCGACGCGCTGCGTCAGTTCCACCCAACCAGCGTGATGGTGTCCGGCTTCGACATCATCTTCTTCTGGATTGCCCGCATGATCATGATGACCATGCACTTCATCAAAGACGAAGACGGCAAGCCGCAGGTTCCGTTCCATACCGTCTACATGACCGGTCTTATCCGTGATGATGAAGGCCAGAAGATGTCCAAGTCCAAGGGTAACGTCATTGACCCACTGGATATGGTTGACGGTATCTCTCTGGAAGAGCTGCTGGAAAAACGCACCGGCAACATGATGCAGCCACAGCTGGCAGAGAAAATCCGCAAGCGTACCGAGAAGCAGTTCCCGAACGGGATTGAGGCTCACGGTACCGACGCCCTGCGTTTCACCCTGGCGGCGCTGGCCTCTACCGGTCGCGACATCAACTGGGACATGAAGCGTCTGGAAGGTTACCGTAACTTCTGTAACAAGCTGTGGAACGCCAGCCGCTTCGTACTGATGAACACCGAAGATCAGGATTGCGGCTTCAACGGCGGCGAGATGACCCTGTCTCTGGCAGACCGCTGGATCCTGGCGGAATTCAACCAGACGGTGAAAGCGTTCCGCGAGGCGCTGGACAGCTTCCGCTTCGATATCGCGGCGGGCATTCTGTACGAATTCACCTGGAACCAGTTCTGTGACTGGTACCTGGAACTGGCGAAGCCGGTCATGAACGGCGGCACTGAGGCTGAACTGCGCGGTACGCGTAATACGCTGATTACCGTCCTGGAAGGTCTGCTGCGCCTGGCGCATCCGGTCATTCCATTCATCACCGAAACCATCTGGCAGCGCGTGAAGGTGATTGCAGGCATCAATGCCGACACCATCATGCTGCAGCCGTTCCCGGAATTCGATGCGGCGAAAGTTGATGACGCGGCATCTGCAGATACCGAGTGGCTGAAGCAGGCGATCGTAGCGGTACGTAACATCCGTGCTGAAATGAACATCGCCCCGGGCAAACCACTGGAGTTGCTGCTGCGCGGCTGCAGCGAGGCGGCGGTTCGTCGTGTCAACGAGAACAACACCTTCCTGAAAACCATGGCGCGCCTGGAAAGCATCACCGTGCTGCCTGCTGATGACAAAGGTCCGGTCTCCGTGACCAAAATCATCGACGGCGCCGAGCTGCTGATCCCGATGGCAGGCCTTATCGACAAAGATGCTGAGCTGGCGCGTCTGGCGAAAGAAGTGGCGAAAGTCGACGTGGAAATCGGCAAGATCGAAAGCAAACTGGCGAACGAAGGCTTTGTTGCCCGTGCGCCGGAAGCGGTCATCGCGAAAGAGCGTGAGCGTCTGGTGGCTTTCGCCGATGCGAAGACCAAGCTGATTGAGCAGCAGGCGGTTATCGCAGCCCTGTAATGCTATTACCCCTTACGCTTCAGGGCGTAAGGGGTATCCTTCCTGAAAACTCCTCGCTTGCACTCCCCTTTCCGCGGTGCTATTAACAGCAAATGTGTGTCAATTTTTGTAATGAGTAATGCTATGAGCGTGATCACTCCCGTCGCGACGACGATGCGTCGGATCGCTGTGCAGGACAACCCGGCTATCGCCGCCGTCATCCGCACGGTTTCTGCCGAATATGGCCTGACGGCCGATAAAGGCTACACGGTTGCCGACCCGAATCTGGACGAACTGTTTCAGCTGTACAGCCAGCCGGGGCATGCTTACTGGGTCATCGAGCAGAACGGCCAGGTCGTCGGCGGCGGCGGCGTAGCGCCCCTCAGCTGCAGCGAGCCGGATATCTGCGAACTGCAAAAAATGTATTTTCTGCCGTCCGTTCGCGGACAAGGCCTGGCGAAAAAGCTGGCGCTGCTTGCCCTGGACCACGCGCGCAAACAGGGTTTTACCCGCTGTTACCTCGAAACAACCGCCTTCCTCAAAGAGGCCATAGGCCTGTATGAACATCTGGGCTTTGAGCATATTGATGCACCGCTGGGCTGCACCGGGCATGTCGATTGCGAAGTCAGGATGTTGAAAACGCTGTAAACCTTTTTGCTGCCCTCTTCTGTTAAACGGTGGTTAACTGAATGCTCTACACTCTCAGTTCACACCACAACGGGGGAAACACGATGTCGAAGATAAAAAGCTACGCCGCACCGCAGGCGGGTGCAGAACTTGAACTGTACGAGTACGATGCAGGCGTTCTAAAAGCAGAAGACGTCGAGGTACAGGTTGATTACTGCGGGATCTGCCACTCGGATCTCTCGATGATCGACAACGAATGGGGCTTTTCAAGCTATCCACTGGTTGCCGGGCACGAAGTCATTGGCCGTGTTGTCGCGCTCGGTAGCGCTGCGCAGGACAAAGGGCTGAAAGTTGGCCAGCGCGTGGGCATTGGCTGGACAGCACGCAGCTGTGGGCACTGCGACGCCTGTATCAGCGGGAATCAGATCAACTGTCTCGAAGGCGCTGTTCCCACCATTCTGAACAAAGGCGGTTTTGCCGAGAAGCTGCGCGCCGACTGGCAATGGGTCATTCCGCTGCCGGACAACATTGATATTGAGTCCGCCGGTCCGCTGCTGTGCGGCGGTATTACCGTCTTCAAACCGCTTCTGATGCACCATATCACTGCCACCAGCCGCGTGGGCGTCATCGGTATTGGCGGCCTCGGGCATATCGCCATCAAACTGCTGCACGCGATGGGTTGCGAAGTAACGGCATTCAGCTCGAACCCGGCGAAAGAACAGGAAGTGCTGGCGATGGGGGCGGATAAAGTCGTTAACAGCCGCGATCCGGACGCGCTGAAGGCGCTGGCGGGTCAGTTTGATCTGATCATTAACACCGTTAACGTGGATCTTAACTGGCAACCGTATTTTGAAGCCCTGGCCTACGGCGGTAACTTCCACACCGTGGGTGCGGTGATGAAGCCGCTGCCGGTTCCGGCGTTTACCCTGATCGGTGGGGATCGTAGCGTATCCGGCTCTGCGACCGGTACGCCGTACGAGTTGCGCAAACTGATGAAGTTCGCCGGGCGCACCAAAGTGGCACCGACCACCGAACTGTACCCGATGTCGAAAATCAACGAAGCCATCCAGCACGTGCGCGACGGCAAAGCCCGTTATCGCGTGGTGTTAAAAGCGGATTTTTGATGTGATAGTGCCGGGTGGCAGCTTCGCCTTACCCGGCCAGGGTTCGTTTTTGTAGGCCCGGTAAGCGCAGCGCCACCGGGCTTTTTCGACTACCGAGCCAGTGCCGCAAAGACTTCCGCGACAGCCACCGCCCCCGGATCCATTACGCCATCCAGATTCTCTTTATTCACGTACGACGAACGTCCCGCACCCGCTTTTACCATTTTCGCCGTTGCCTCCGCCCCCTGCTGCGCCGCCTGCGCCGCAGCCTGAAGATCTTTTTTCTGTAAAGCCTCCAGCGCCGGTTGCAACGCGTCGATCAGCGTGCGATCGCCGAGATCCGCCCCGCCATACTGCTTCATCTGCGCCAGCCCGCTGAGCAATGCCTCCGGGAGCGATTGTCCGTCATGCAGCTTTTGCCCGGCCGCGGTGAAGAAGATCGACATTAATACGCCGCTCGATCCGCCCATTACCGTGGCCAGCCGCTCGCCTGCCAGTAACAGGAGCGTAGAGACATCATTAAGCGGGAGGGTATTCTCCTCCAGACGCTGCGCAATATCCCGTGCACCTTGCGCAAAGGTGGAGCCGGTGTCGCCATCTCCCACTTTCGCATCCAGCGCGTTGAGGCGATTTTCCAGCTGGATCAGCGTTTGCGTCACTGAGGAAACACACTCTCCCACCTGCGGATTGTCCGAAGGGGTATATTCCACGCGGTCATGAATGGCACTGTGCTCAACGGTGCGCAATGGCGCAAACGCCACGGGTTTCTGCCAGCCCAGCGTTTCGACGTCGGCGTGAATCGCCTTTTCGAAGAAATCGTTGAGCTTCAGCAGCGTCAGCGAAAAGCCCTTCATGTCCAGGGCGCTTATCAGTGGCGCGGGACCTATCAGGTACGCGATCTCTTCTTTCAGCGCCGAGTGCGCCAGCTCTTTCGTCAGCAACGCCATCTCCAGCGCCGATACGCCGCCGAGGTTGTTAATCAGTACTGCAAAGCGCCCCTCACCCGCCTCTGTTTTTAGTGGCGTGACCAGCGTGTCGATAATGGCTTTGCTGTTTTGGGTATCCACCACGGACGCCCCGGGCTCGCCGTGAATGCCCAGACCCAGCTCGACGTGGCCCTGCTTAATGCGCCCCTCTTCCTCCTCGCTGCCGGGCAGGTTACAGGTTTGCATTGCAACGCCCAGGCTCCAGAGGTTATCGCAGGCCTGTTGCGCGATCTCCCGCACTTCACTCAGCGATTTCCCGAGCTCCGCCGCATAGCCCGCAATCTTATGCACCAGCGCGGTGCCGGCAATACCGCGCGGTTGCTTGTTATCCGGCAGCGCGATGTCATCCGCTACAATCACCATCTCCACCTTCAGACCGTAACGTTTGGCCTTTTCCGCCGCGAGGCCGAAGTTCAGACGGTCGCCGGTGTAGTTTTTGACGATCAACAGACAGCCGCGATCGCCGGTTACGGCGACGATGGCATTGAGTACCGCATCCACGCTCGGCGAGGCAAACAGATCGCCACACACCGCCGCCGTCAGCATGCCTTTGCCAACAAATCCGGCATGCGCGGGTTCGTGTCCTGAGCCACCACCGGAGATCACCGCTACGCGGCTTTTGTCCCAGTCGCCGCGCGCGACAATCCTGATGGCCGGATCGATATCAAGCTTGACGAGATTTGCATGGGGCGCAGAGAGCAGTATGCCTTCAATGGCATCGTTGACCAGCTGTTTGCGGTCGTTAAAGAAGAATCTGGACATAGTTTCCCACTATTTTGTGAACCGTATGCAAAAGCATAGTCCGCGCTGGATAATGCGCCGCAAACTCAGGAATTTACTCATCCCTTTTGCCGTCAGGTTGCCTATACTCCACCCAGGACTACGAGAGGAAGCGCATCATGAGTACACCATTGTTAATTGCCCGGACGCTGGAAAAAGAGCTGTATTTACTGCCCGCCATGACGAACCGCCACGGCCTGATCACCGGCGCCACCGGGACGGGGAAAACCGTGACCCTGCAAAAGCTGGCGGAGTCGCTTTCAGAGATCGGCGTACCGGTGTTTATGGCTGACGTGAAAGGCGATTTAACCGGTGTGGCTCAGGAGGGTACCGCCTCAGAAAAACTGCTCGAACGGCTGAAGAATATTGGCATCACGGACTGGACGCCACACGGCAACCCGATGGTCGTATGGGATATCTTCGGTGAGAAAGGCCACCCGGTGCGCGCCACCGTCTCCGATCTCGGCCCGCTACTGCTCGCCCGCCTGCTGAACCTTAACGACGTCCAGTCCGGGGTACTGAATATTATCTTCCGCATTGCCGATGACCAGGGTCTGCTGCTGCTTGATTTTAAAGATCTGCGGGCCATTACTCAGTACATTGGCGATAACGCGAAATCCTTCCAGAACCAGTATGGCAATATCAGCAGCGCGTCGGTAGGGGCCATTCAGCGCGGGTTACTGACGCTTGAGCAACAGGGGGCTGAGCATTTCTTCGGCGAGCCTATGCTGGATATCAAAGACTGGATGCGCACCGACAGTAACGGCAAAGGCATTATCAATATCCTCAGTGCAGAGAAGCTCTACCAGATGCCGAAGCTTTACGCCGCCAGCCTGCTGTGGATGCTCTCCGAGCTGTACGAACAACTGCCCGAAGCAGGCGATCTGGAAAAACCAAAGCTGGTGTTCTTCTTCGACGAAGCGCACCTGCTGTTCAACGATGCGCCGCAGATATTGCTGGACAAGATTGAACAGGTCATTCGCCTGATCCGCTCTAAAGGCGTCGGCGTCTGGTTTGTTTCGCAAAACCCGTCTGATATCCCGGATAACGTGCTTGGCCAGCTTGGTAACCGCGTTCAGCACGCCCTGCGCGCCTTTACGCCGAAAGATCAGAAAGCGGTGAAAGCCGCTGCGCAAACCATGCGCGCCAATCCGGCTTTTGATACCGAAGCCGCTATTCAGGCGTTAGGCACCGGTGAAGCGCTGATCTCATTCCTGGATGCGAAGGGCAGCCCGTCCGTGGTGGAACGCGCGATGGTGATCGCTCCCTGTTCGCGGATGGGACCGGTGACGGACGATGAACGCAACGGCCTGATTAACCACTCCCCGGTGTACGGGAAGTATGAAGACGAGGTGGATCGGGAATCCGCGTTTGAGATGCTGCAAAAAGGGGTCCAGGCGACAACGGAATCGCAGGATGCTCCTGCCGCTAAAGGGCAGTCGGTGGCGGTGGATGACGGTATTCTCGGTGGGCTCAAAGATATCCTGTTTGGGAGCACCGGGCCGCGCGGCGGTAAGCGCGACGGCGTGGTACAAACCATGGCGAAGAGCGCTGCGCGGCAGGTGACTAATCAGATAGTGCGCGGCATGCTGGGGAGCCTGTTAGGCGGCCGTCGCCGGTAGACGGGGAACCCACGGGCGCCCCAGAGCCGAACCCTGCACGCCGTTTTCCTGAAGATAGCGGTCAATTTCCACCATCCCCGTCCAGCGGTTCTCGCACCACAAGGGTGCCAGAAGCGTTGGGCGGCGGGCGCTGGCAGAGATGCGATGGTAGACAATCTCCGGCGGCGTGTGACGAATCATCTCCCCCGCCGTCACCGTATAGGCGTCAAGTTCGATACCGTTCAAGCGCCCGGCTTCCCAGGCTTTGGCCATAATGCTGCCCTTCACGATATGCAGCGGGTGCAGCTTGATACCGTCCACGCCGGTCTCCACCACTTTTTCCAGCGTCTCCAGGCCGTGCCGCTGCCCTTCACCAGGCAACCCGACAATCAGATGCGAGCAGACTTTCAACCCGCGCTCACGGGCAAGACGGGTAGTGCGCTGGTAGCAGGCGAAATCATGACCACGGTTGATACGGTGCAGAGTTTTGTCGTGCGCGGTCTGTAGGCCCAGCTCCAGCCAAACCTCGTAGCCTTGATCGTTATACTCGCTAAGCAGATCCAGCACCGCATCCGGTACGCAGTCCGGCCGCGTACCCACACAGAGCCCGACAATACTGGCCTGGCTGACAGCCTGCTGATACATGTCGCGCAGCACCTGGACTTCCGCCCACGTGCTGGTATAGGCCTGAAAATAGGCCAGATAGCGTCTGGCGCGGTTTACCAGACTCGCCTGATGAGAAAGCTGTTCGGCAATAGAGCGATGCTGCTGGGCCTCGTCTGCAAATGACGCAACGTTACAGAACGTGCAGCCCCCGCGCCCGATCGTCCCGTCCCGGTTTGGGCAGCTAAACCCGCCATGCAGCGTCAGCTTGTGAACCTTTTGCCCGTACCGCTGCAAAAGATCCCCACCAAACATATTGACTAATTTCTGTAACTGCATAATCTGATAGACCGTCCCGGAGAAAGGGGACAAGCCTGCCACTTTTAGCCTCTGTCGGCGATGACTTGGATCAATCGCCCTGGACGGCTTTTATCTATATGAATAACTACTCAGGATTACTGCAATTTCATTCACGCCAGCCGTGATTACTTTTCCTTATGTTCTGATTGTTTTTTTCATTTATAGCGCCACCTCTGAAAAACAGTGACTTTATGCGGGTTTAACCCCCTCAGCAGCGTAATATTCTGTTAAAAAACCGCTATTCAGCATGCTGCATTGATAATACCGCTTTCAGATAGTGAGTCAGATCACACTCCGCTATGCCCTGCAAGGGCATTCATTCAATGTAAAATTAGTTAAATTGCCTTTAATTACAAACAGATAACTTACCTTTAGCACATTTTTGTATAAATAAGATTGCCATTTGACCTGTGTACCAATTCCCGATAAGTTGGAAATCCGCTGGAAGCTTTCTGGATGAGCGGCCTGCTCATCATATTTATGCAGTAATTGAGATTCCCTCTGAAGCAAGTCCTCAAACTTGTTTACCTGCGCGAAAGGATGAAAAAGAGGGCGAATACGAGGTCCGCGTATGAAACGCAAACCCCGTCGCCATGCTCTTTCTGCGCCTGTGCGCCACGGTTACGTTCAGAGAGAAGCCCGACGAGCCTGGGGAGGTTCACTGATATGTTGTACGATAAATCCCTTGAGAAGGATAACTGTGGTTTCGGCCTGATCGCCCACATAGAAGGCGAACCTAGCCACAAGGTAGTGCGTACTGCTATTCACGCACTGGCCCGAATGCAGCACCGTGGCGCCATCCTTGCCGATGGTAAAACCGGCGACGGTTGCGGCCTGCTGCTGCAAAAACCCGATCGTTTCTTCCGCATCGTGGCGGAAGAGCGCGGCTGGCGTTTAGCCAAAAACTACGCTGTCGGTATGCTGTTCCTGAACCAGGATCCTGAAAAAGCTGCCGCTTCGCGCCACATCGTCGAAGAAGAACTTCAGCGTGAAACCCTGTCTATTGTCGGCTGGCGCGATGTGCCTACCAACGAAGGGGTGCTCGGTGAAATCGCCCTCTCCTCGCTGCCTCGTATTGAACAGATTTTCGTCAATGCCCCTGCGGGCTGGCGTCCACGTGATATGGAACGCCGTCTGTTTATCGCCCGTCGCCGCATTGAAAAACGTCTCCAGGACGATAAAGAGTTCTACGTCTGTAGCCTCTCGAACCTGGTGAATATCTATAAAGGTCTGTGTATGCCGGCTGACCTGCCGCGCTTCTACCTGGACCTGGCGGACCTGCGTCTGGAATCGGCCATTTGCCTGTTCCACCAGCGCTTCTCCACCAACACCGTACCTCGCTGGCCGCTGGCGCAGCCGTTCCGCTATCTGGCGCACAACGGCGAAATCAACACCATTACCGGTAACCGCCAGTGGGCCCGCGCCCGTACCTATAAGTTCCAGACGCCACTGATCCCTGACCTGCACGATGCCGCGCCGTTCGTGAACGAAACCGGCTCCGACTCCAGCTCGATGGACAACATGCTGGAACTGCTGCTGGCGGGCGGGATGGATATCGTGCGCGCCATGCGTTTGCTCGTGCCACCAGCCTGGCAGAACAACCCGGATATGGATCCAGAGCTGCGTGCGTTCTTCGACTTTAACTCCATGCACATGGAGCCGTGGGACGGCCCAGCGGGCATCGTGATGTCCGACGGTCGTTTTGCCGCCTGTAACCTGGACCGTAACGGCCTGCGTCCGGCCCGCTACGTCATCACCAAAGATAAGCTCATCACCTGCGCCTCTGAAGTCGGTATCTGGGATTACCAGCCTGACGAAGTGGTTGAGAAAGGCCGCGTCGGTCCAGGCGAACTGATGGTTATCGACACTCGCGTTGGGCGCATTCTGCATTCCGCCGAAACCGATAACGACCTGAAAAGCCGCCATCCGTACAAAGAGTGGATGGAGAAAAACGTGCGTCGTCTGGTGCCGTTTGAAGATCTCTCGGACGAAGAAGTGGGCAGCCGCGAGCTGGACGACGATACCCTCGCCAGCTACCAGAAGCAGTTTAACTACAGCGCGGAAGAGCTGGACTCGGTTATCCGCGTGCTCGGTGAAAACGGCCAGGAAGCGGTCGGCTCGATGGGTGACGATACCCCGTTTGCCGTGCTCTCCAGCCAGCCGCGTATCATTTATGACTATTTCCGTCAGCAGTTCGCGCAGGTCACCAACCCGCCAATCGACCCGCTGCGTGAAGCACACGTGATGTCGCTGGCCACCAGCATTGGTCGTGAGATGAACGTCTTCTGCGAGGCCGAAGGCCAGGCGCACCGTCTGACCTTTAAATCGCCGATCCTGCTGTATTCCGATTTCAAACAGCTCACCACCATGAAAGAGGAGCACTACCGCGCTGACACGCTCGATATTACCTTCGACGTGAACGACGCGAGCCTCGAAGAGACGGTGAATGCGCTGTGTGACAAAGCCGAACAGATGGTACGTAACGGTACCGTACTGCTGGTGCTGTCCGACCGTAATATCGCGAAAAACCGTCTGCCGGTGCCTGCGCCGATGGCGGTGGGTGCTATCCAGACGCGTCTGGTCGATAAGAGCCTGCGCTGCGACGCCAACATCATTGTTGAAACCGCCAGCGCTCGCGACCCACACCACTTTGCCGTGCTGTTAGGCTTTGGTGCGACGGCGATCTACCCATATCTGGCCTACGAAACGCTGGCCCGCCTGGTGGACACCCGCGCGATCGACAAAGACTACCGTACAGTGATGCTGAACTACCGTAACGGCATCAATAAAGGTCTGTACAAAATCATGTCCAAAATGGGCATCTCGACCGTTGCCTCCTACCGTTGTTCGAAGCTGTTTGAAGCGGTCGGTCTGCATAACGACGTGGCAAACCTCTGCTTCCAGGGCGTAGTCAGCCGTATCGGCGGAGCCGGATTTGCTGACTTCCAGCAGGATCTGGTGAACCTGTCGAAACGCGCATGGCTGGCACGTAAGCCGCTGGATCAGGGCGGTCTGCTGAAATACGTTCACGGCGGAGAGTATCATGCCTATAACCCGGACGTGGTGCGCACGCTGCAGCAGGCGGTGCAGAGCGGCGAATACAGTGATTATCAGCAGTATGCTGAGCTGGTGAACAACCGTCCGGCGGCGACGCTGCGTGACCTGCTGGCCCTCAATCCGGGTGATGAAGCGGTCAGCATTGACGAGGTTGAGCCAGCATCTGAACTGTTCAAACGCTTTGATACCGCGGCGATGTCCATCGGCGCGCTGAGTCCGGAAGCCCACGAAGCGCTGGCGGAAGCCATGAACAGCATTGGCGGCAATTCCAACTCCGGTGAAGGCGGTGAAGATCCGGCGCGTTACGGCACCAACAAAGTGTCCCGTATCAAGCAGGTGGCCTCCGGCCGCTTCGGCGTCACCCCAGCGTACCTGGTCAACGCCGATGTCATTCAGATTAAAGTCGCTCAGGGTGCAAAACCGGGTGAAGGCGGTCAGTTGCCGGGTGATAAAGTCACGCCGTACATCGCCAAACTGCGCTACTCCGTACCGGGCGTGACGCTGATTTCTCCGCCACCACACCACGATATTTACTCTATCGAGGATCTGGCGCAGTTGATTTTCGACCTGAAACAGGTCAACCCGAAAGCGATGATCTCCGTGAAGCTGGTTTCCGAACCGGGCGTTGGCACCATCGCCACCGGCGTGGCGAAAGCCTATGCGGACCTCATCACCATCGCCGGTTACGACGGTGGTACCGGTGCAAGCCCACTCTCCTCCGTGAAATATGCGGGTTGCCCGTGGGAACTGGGCCTGGTGGAAACCCAGCAGGCGCTGGTGGCTAACGGTCTGCGTCACAAGATCCGTCTGCAGGTGGACGGTGGCCTGAAAACCGGCCTCGACATTATCAAAGCGGCGATTCTGGGTGCGGAAAGCTTTGGTTTCGGTACCGGCCCAATGGTTGCGCTTGGCTGTAAATACCTGCGTATTTGCCACCTGAACAACTGCGCAACCGGTGTTGCAACCCAGGACGAGAAGCTGCGTAAGAACCACTACCATGGTCTGCCGTTCAAAGTGACTAATTACTTTGACTTCATCGCCCGTGAAACCCGCGAGCTGATGGCGCAGCTGGGCGTGAAGCGCCTGGTAGACCTGATTGGCCGTACCGACCTGCTGAAAGAGCTGGAAGGCTTCACCGCGAAGCAGCAGAAGCTGGAGTTGAGCAAGCTGCTGGAAACCGCGCAGCCACACCCTGGCAAAGCGGTCTACTGCACCGAGAACAACCCGCCGTTCGATAACGGCGTGCTGAACGCGCAGCTGTTGCAGCAGGCGAAACCGTACGTGGATGACAAGCAGAGCAAAACGTTCTGGTTTGATATCCGCAACACCGACCGTTCTGTGGGTGCGTCCCTCTCCGGTTACATTGCGCAGACGCACGGTGACCAGGGGCTGGCGGCAGATCCGATTACCGCGCACTTCAGCGGTACCGCGGGTCAAAGCTTTGGCGTGTGGAACGCCGGTGGCGTTGAGCTATACCTGACCGGCGACGCCAACGACTACGTCGGGAAAGGCATGGCGGGCGGTCTGCTGGCGGTGCGTCCTCCGGTGGGTTCTGCCTTCCGCAGCCATGAGGCAAGCATCATCGGTAACACCTGTCTGTACGGCGCGACCGGTGGTCGTCTGTTCGCTGCAGGCCGTGCGGGCGAGCGTTTTGCGGTGCGTAACTCCGGTGCCATCACCGTGGTGGAAGGCATTGGCGATAACGGTTGTGAATATATGACGGGCGGGATTGTTTGCGTCCTGGGTAAAACCGGCGTGAACTTTGGCGCAGGCATGACGGGCGGTTTTGCTTACGTCCTGGATGAAGACGGCGAGTTCCGCAAACGCGTGAACCCGGAACTGGTGGAAGTACTGGACGTTGATACGCTGGCCATCCACGAAGAACACCTGCGCGGTTTGATTACCGAACACGTGCAGCATACCGGTTCTTCGCGCGGCGAAGAGATCCTGGCGAACTGGCCAGCATTCTCTGCAAAATTCGCGCTGGTTAAACCGAAGTCCAGCGATGTTAAAGCCCTGTTGGGTCACCGTAGTCGTAGCGCAGCAGAGCTGCGTGTGCAGGCGCAGTAAGGAATTCAGATGAGCCAGAACGTATACCAGTTTATCGACCTGCAGCGTGTTGATCCGCCAAAGAAACCGCTGAAGATCCGTAAAATTGAATTTGTAGAAATCTATGAGCCGTTTTCAGAAGGCCAGGCCAAAGCACAGGCAGACCGCTGCCTGTCCTGCGGTAACCCTTACTGCGAGTGGAAATGTCCGGTACATAACTACATCCCGAACTGGCTGAAGCTGGCCAACGAGGGGCGTATTTTTGAAGCCGCCGAGCTGTCTCACCAGACCAACACCCTGCCGGAAGTGTGCGGCCGCGTGTGTCCTCAGGACCGTCTGTGCGAAGGCTCCTGTACGCTGAACGACGAGTTTGGCGCGGTGACCATCGGTAACATCGAGCGCTATATCAACGATAAAGCCTTCGAGATGGGCTGGCGTCCGGATATGTCCGGCGTCAAGCAGACCGACAAGCGCGTGGCGATTATCGGCGCGGGCCCGGCGGGCCTGGCCTGTGCGGACGTCCTGACCCGCAACGGCGTGAAGGCGGTGGTCTTTGACCGTCACCCGGAGATCGGCGGTCTGCTGACCTTCGGGATCCCGGCCTTCAAGCTGGAAAAAGAGGTCATGACCCGCCGCCGTGAAATCTTCACCGGCATGGGGATTGAGTTCAAACTGAACACAGAAGTGGGCCGCGACGTGCAGCTCGACGACCTGCTGAAAGATTACGACGCCGTCTTCCTTGGCGTGGGCACCTATCAGTCCATGCGTGGTGGTCTGGAAAACGAAGACGCGCCGGGCGTTTATGACGCGCTGCCGTTCCTGATCGCCAACACTAAACAGATTATGGGCTATGGCGAAACAGCCGATGAGCCTTTCGTCAGCATGGAAGGTAAACGCGTGGTTGTGCTGGGCGGGGGTGATACCGCGATGGACTGCGTGCGTACCTCTATTCGTCAGAATGCGGCACACGTAATCTGCGCCTATCGTCGTGACGAAGAGAACATGCCTGGCTCCAAACGCGAAGTGAAAAACGCGCGTGAAGAGGGTGTCGAGTTCCAGTTCAACATCCAGCCGCTGGGTATTGAAGTGAATGCCAACGGAAAAGTGAGCGGCGTGAAGATGGCGCGTACGGAGATGGGCGCGCCGGATTCCAAAGGCCGCCGTCGTGCGGAGATTGTGGCGGGCTCTGAGCATGTGATCCCGGCCGATGCCGTCGTCATGGCGTTCGGTTTCCGTCCGCACAGCATGGAGTGGCTGGCGAAGCACAGCGTCGAGCTGGATTCGCAGGGCCGTATTATTGCGCCAGAAGGCAGCGATAACGCGTTCCAGACCAGCAACCCGAAAATCTTCGCCGGTGGTGATATCGTTCGCGGTTCCGACCTGGTGGTGACGGCGATTGCCGAAGGCCGTAAGGCGGCAGACGGAATACTGAACTACCTGGAAGTGTAAAAAAACAGGCCCGATTGGGCCTGTTTTTATTTTACAACGCGAAGAGCAGGACGCCCCCCGCGCGGTGGCGGATCGTCATCCGGATCGTTATCATCCTGGTGATCGGGTTTGTCACCGTCAATAACGGACATGACCGTGTCGCTTTCACGCTCCCCGGCGGTATCGTCATCATTCAGGCTGGCAACGTCTTCATCGTAAGCCGCTTCCGGCTCGAACATGGTACCCGCACCGTTTTCACGCGCGTAGATAGCCAGCACGGCAGCCAGCGGCACCGATACCTGACGCGGCACGCCACCAAAACGCGCGTTAAAGCGCACTTCGTCGTTGGCCAGTTCCAGGTTACCCACTGCTCGCGGCGCAATATTCAGCACGATCTGTCCGTCGCGTGCGTATTCCATTGGAACCAGCACGCCCGGCAACGTCACATCCACTACCAGGTGCGGCGTGAGCTGGTTATCCAGCAGCCATTCATAGAAGGCGCGCAGCAGATACGGACGGCGTGGGGTGAGTTGTGACATTTCCACAGTCATTAGCCTCGGCCGAGACGCATTTCACGTTCCGGTTCAGTTAAAGATGCCAGGAAAGAGTCGCGTTCAAAGACGCGAGTCATGTAGCCCTTCAGCTCTTTGGCGCCAGGGCCGCTGAATTCAACACCCAGGGTTGGCAGACGCCACAACAGCGGCGCAAGGTAGCAATCCACCAGGCTGAACTCATCGCTCAGGAAGAACGGTTTCTGGCCAAACACAGGGGCGATAGCCAGAAGCTCTTCACGCAGTTGCTTACGCGCAGCGTCAGCTTCCGCAGCGGAACCGCTGGTAATCACGTTCATCAGCGAGTACCAGTCTTTCTCGATACGCTGCATGTACAGGCGGCTTTCACCACGCGCAACAGGGTAAACAGGCATCAGCGGCGGATGCGGGAAACGCTCATCCAGATATTCCATAATGATACGGGATTCCCACAGGGTCAGCTCGCGATCCACCAGCGTCGGTACGCTTTGGCTCGGGTTGAGATCGATCAGATCCTGAGGCGGGTTATCCTTTTCCACATGCTCGATCTCAAAACTGACACCCTTCTCGGCCAGCACGATACGAACCTGATGGCTATAAATGTCAGTAGGACCAGAAAACAGCGTCATTACCGAACGTTTGTTGGCAGCGACAGCCATGAAAACCTCCAGGTATATTCAGAATTTTTACTGCTACCGGCCCAACAGGGGCCAGCCAGATGTTGTATCGCCCATCCCAGAGAAAACACATTGTTCAATAATCGAACAAAAAGCGAGTATTCACCGATATTTGGGCAGAAAATTGGATGATAGTTTACCAGATTTTGATGACTTTGTGGTGAGCGTTTCTGGAAATGTGGAAAAAGAGAAGATATATGCATTGATATTGTGGATAACCTGCGCATTATCCATAAAAAAACCCGCCGAAGCGGGTTTTTCGCCAATCGTTCTGCGCAAGCAGAATGGATTAACGTTTGGAGAACTGTGGACGACGACGTGCTTTACGCAGACCCACTTTCTTACGTTCAACCTGACGAGCGTCACGAGTAACGAAGCCAGCTTTACGCAGTTCAGAACGCAGGGATTCGTCGTACTCCATCAGAGCGCGGGTGATACCGTGACGGATCGCACCTGCCTGACCGGAGATACCACCACCTTTAACGGTGATGTACAGATCCAGTTTTTCTACCATATCAACCAGTTCCAGCGGCTGGCGAACTACCATGCGGGCAGTTTCGCGACCGAAGTACTGTTCCAGAGAACGCTGGTTGATAACGATTTTACCACTGCCCGGTTTGATGAAAACGCGAGCTGCGGAACTTTTGCGGCGACCAGTGCCGTAGTATTGATTTTCAGCCATTGCCTATAATCCCGATTAGATGTCAAGAACTTGCGGTTGCTGTGCCGCGTGGTTGTGCTCGTTGCCTGCGTAAACTTTCAGTTTACGGAACATAGCACGACCCAGCGGGCCTTTTGGCAGCATGCCTTTAACCGCGATTTCAATCACACGCTCAGGACGGCGGGCAATCATCTCTTCAAAGGTCGCTTCTTTGATACCACCGATGTGGCCGGTGTGGTGGTAGTACATTTTGTCAGTACGCTTGTTGCCGGTTACAGCAACTTTATCAGCGTTCAGAACGATGATGTAATCACCGGTATCAACGTGCGGAGTGTATTCCGCTTTATGCTTACCGCGCAGGCGACGAGCCAGTTCAGTAGCCAGACGGCCCAGAGTTTTACCGGTCGCGTCAACAACATACCAGTCGCGCTGTACGGTTTCTGGTTTAGCTGTAAAAGTTTTCATTAAAAGCTTACCCAAATAATAAGTTACACGTTGGTGAACACCCAAACGTTTAGTCAGTTGAGGTTCACACGACAAAGTCCGGCAAACCTACCCCTTCGAATAGCTCATGCCGACACATAGAAAGTTTCGGGAAAAAAACCTTCTCGTAACGTGGGGTCGCAAGATTATAGAGAAGTTGAGGTCAAAGATCGACCCTTAAATGTGATTCAAATTGGGTTTTTCGAGGCGGTGGAAAATGCCGGGTGGCGGCTGCGCCTTACCCGGCCTACAAGTCCCCCTTCACAGGGAGAGGGTGGCATTTATTATGGCATATGCTCAAGCTTCAGGTATTCCTCGCTCTGCATCTCCTGCAGGCGCGAGAGGCAGCGCTGGAACTCAAACTTCAGCCGCTCCCCCTGGTAGATCTCATATAAAGGTACCTCGGCGCTGACCACCAGCTTGACGTGACGCTCATAAAACTCGTCCACCAGCGCAATGAAGCGCCGTGCTTCGCTCTCCATCAGCCGGGTCATCACCGGAACATCCAGCACCATCACGGTGTGGAACAGACGCGAAAGCGCAATGTAGTCATGCTGACTGCGGGCATCAACGCAGAGCGTCGTAAAGGAGACCGCCAGCGTTTGGTTCTCAACACCGAGGGTGGGTAACGGGCGATGGTTAATCTCAAGTTCCGGGGCATGCTCGCGTTTTGCCCCCGCCAGCGCCAGCCACAGTTTGTCCATCTGGCGGGTGGTCTCGGTATTTAACGGTGAAAGCCACAGGTGCGCCTGGGTCAACGTGCGCAGGCGGTAATCCACCCCGGCATCCACGTTCATGATGTCGCAGTGCTGCTTGATGGCGTCAATCGCAGGCAGGAAGCGAGCCCGCTGCAGGCCATTGCGGTACAACTCGTCCGGCGGGATATTCGAGGTAGCAACCAACGTAATCCCGCGGGCAAATAACGCTTTCATCAGGCCGCCTAACAGCATGGCATCGGTGATATCAGAGACAAAAAACTCATCAAAGCAGAGCACGTCCGTTTCCGCCTTGAATCTGTCGGCCACAATCTCCAGGGGATCGCTTTTACCCTGCAGCGCCGTCAGCTCTTCATGCACCCGCAGCATAAAACGATGGAAGTGCAGACGCTGTTTACGCGACCCCGGCAGGCTCAGATAGAACAGATCCATCAGCCAGGTTTTTCCCCGCCCGACACCGCCCCACATATATAAACCGCGCACCGGCGTGTGCTCTGGTGGCGCTTTTTTACCGAGTAACCGCCCAAACGCCGCCTTTAGCCCACTGCTCTGCTCTGTTTCAGCGGGTCTGGCCGTGAGCTCCTGATATATCATCTCCAGACGGCTCACCGCCTCACGTTGAACGTCATCCGGCTGATGCGTGCCCTCGTTAAGGGCCAGTTGATATCGTGATGCAGGGGACAGGTTTTGCATAATCTTATTGTTATTCCTTCAATTAACGCTCATCAGCAGGCGTGACTGATGAAAAAAAGGCCGTTCTACACTACGCGATGATACGTCAGGATTCCACTTCTGCGGAAATAGCGGTTATAGTGGCATTATCAGGCACAGGCAGGAGCCGAGCCAACACCCTACGGAACAACAAGACAACGGGAGAAGTTCATGACCTGGGAATATGCGCTAATCGGTTTAGTCGTCGGCATCGTCATTGGTGCTGTGGCCATGCGTTTCGGTAACCGCAAATTGCGTCAGCAGCAGTCACTGCAGTACGAACTGGAAAAGAACAAAGCCGAGCTGGAAGAGTATCGTGAAGAACTGGTCAGCCACTTTGCCCGTAGCGCCGAGCTGCTGGACAACATGGCGACCGACTATCGTCAGCTGTATCAACATATGGCCAAAAGCTCCAGCAGCCTGCTGCCGGAAATGACGGCGGAAACCAACCCGTTCCGCAACCGTCTGGCAGACTCTGAAGCCGGTAACGATCAGGCCCCTGTCCAGATGCCTCGCGACTATTCAGATGGCGCGTCCGGCCTGCTGCGCGGCGGTGTAAAACGCGATTAATCGCACAACCTGAATTTATTTTACGGGCGCAGCGTTTGCGCCCGTCCTTTCTTCATGACCCCAGCTATCATTTAGTTAAACACCTCATTGTTCAGCGGTTTAAAATTCAATAACATCAACGTGTTTTTGGGGCCGTTTTTCCTTTATTCCAGGTTACGAGAGTCAACATCGATGAAGAAAAAAAACCAGCTGTTGAGCGCTATTGCGTTAAGTGTCGGGTTATCTCTCTCGGCGTCCTTCCCCGTCGTGGCCGCCATTCCCTCCCAGGTGCCCGGGCAAGCGGCCGTTCCAAGCCTCGCCCCCATGCTGGAAAAAGTGTTGCCGGCGGTCGTTAGCGTACAGGTTGAGGGCACGGCCGTACAAAGCCAACGCGTCCCTGAAGAACTGAAAAAATATTTTGGCGATGAGGCTCCCGACCAGCAGGCTCAGCCTTTTGAAGGCCTGGGTTCAGGCGTCATTATTGATGCAGCCAAAGGCTATATTCTGACTAACAACCATGTCATCAGCCAGGCCGATAAAATCAGTGTTCTGCTTAATGATGGCCGCGAGTTTGATGCCAAACTTATTGGCGGCGATGACCAGAGCGACATCGCGCTATTGCAGGTGCAAAACCCCAGCAATCTAACCCAGATTGCCATCGCGGATTCCGACAAACTGCGCGTCGGTGATTTTGCCGTCGCCGTGGGCAACCCCTTTGGTTTAGGACAGACCGCGACGTCCGGGATCGTCTCGGCGCTGGGCCGCAGCGGCCTGAATCTGGAAGGGCTGGAAAACTTTATCCAGACCGATGCCTCAATCAACCGCGGGAACTCCGGAGGGGCATTGCTCAACCTTAACGGTGAGCTGATTGGGATCAACACCGCGATCCTGGCCCCGGGGGGCGGCAGCATTGGGATCGGTTTTGCTATTCCGAGCAATATGGCCAAAACCCTGGCGCAGCAGCTCATCCAGTTCGGCGAGGTCAAACGTGGGCTGCTGGGTATCAAAGGAATGGAGATGAGCGCGGATATCGCGAAGGCGTTCAATATTAACGTGCAGCGCGGGGCGTTCGTCAGTGAAGTGCTGCCAAACTCCGGCTCGGCAAAAGCGGGCGTGAAGTCGGGGGACGTGATTGTCAGCCTGAACGATAAACCCCTGAGCAGCTTTGCAGAACTGCGCTCGCGGATTGCCACAACCGAACCCGGCGCCAAAGTGAAGCTGGGCCTGATCCGCGACGGCAAGCCGCTCAGTGTTGAAGTGACGCTGGATAAGAGCACCTCTTCCTCCGCCAGTGCGGAGCTTATCGCTCCAGCGCTGCAGGGGGCTACGTTGAGCGACGGGCAGTTGAAAGACGGGACGAAGGGGATCACCATCGACACCGTTGAGAAGAGCAGCCCTGCCGCACAGGCCGGATTGCATCAGGATGACGTTATCATTGGTGTAAACCGTAATCGCGTGCAGTCCATTGCTGAACTGCGCAAGCTGCTGGAAAGTAAACCGGCTGTGATTGCCCTGCAGGTTATGCGTGGCAATGAGTCTATCTATATTCTGTTGCGCTAAGCATTTGCGATCCCGGACATCACCGCTGCGTGTGATGTCCGGATAACTCATGTTATGCTGCAAATCGTTCCTTTTTTCACGACACGCGCATCATGCTTTTAAAGCTCTTACGTTCTATTGTCATCGGTTTGATTGTCGCTGGCCTGCTGCTGCTGGCGCTGCCGTCTTTACGTCAGTTCAATAAACTGTCGGCTCCCCAGTTTGATAGCACGGATGAAACACCGGCCACCTATAATCAGGCCGTTCGCCGTGCCGCACCTGCCGTCGTCAACGTCTATAACCGTGGTCTCAATACCTCAGCCCATAACCAACTGGAGATCCGTACCCTCGGCTCCGGGGTGATTATGGACGAGCGGGGCTACATTATTACCAACAAGCACGTGATTAACGATGCCGATCAGATCATCGTCGCCCTGCAGGATGGCCGCGTGTTTGAGGCGTTACTTGTGGGGTCGGATAGCCTGACCGACCTGGCTGTTCTGAAAATTAACGCTACGGGCGGTTTACCGGTTATCCCGATCAACCGTAAACGTACTCCGCATATTGGTGACGTCGTACTGGCTATCGGCAACCCCTACAACCTGGGCCAGACTATCACCCAGGGGATTATCAGCGCGACCGGTCGTATTGGTCTCAACCCATCGGGACGGCAGAACTTCCTGCAAACCGATGCCTCAATCAACCACGGTAACTCCGGTGGTGCGCTGGTCAACTCGCTGGGTGAGCTGATGGGCATCAATACCCTATCGTTCGATAAGAGTAACGACGGAGAGACGCCGGAAGGGATCGGCTTTGCCATTCCGTTCCAGCTGGCAACCAAAATTATGGATAAGCTGATCCGCGATGGCCGTGTGATCCGCGGCTATATCGGTATCGGCGGCCGTGAAATTGCGCCTATGCATACCCAGGGCGGCGGTATCGATCAGATTCAGGGCATCGTGGTCAACGAGGTCGCACCGGGTGGTCCGGCGGCTAACGCGGGAATTCAGGTCAATGATGTCATTGTGTCGGTCAACGGCACGCCGGCGGTTTCTGCGCTGGAGACCATGGACCAGGTGGCAGAAATTCGCCCGGGTTCCATCATCCCTGTAGAAGTCATGCGCAACGATAAGAAACTGACGCTGCATGTGACCATTCAGGAATACCCGGCCACCAACTGACAGCCATAAAAAAACCGAAGCCAGTAAGTGCTTCGGTTTTTTTGCCGGGTGGCGCTAACGCTTACCCGGCCTACAAAGGCGGGTTCGTTTTACTTGTTAACGAACTCTTCGCCCAGGGTGATATCTTTCTTCAGCGTATCCAGCATGCCTTCCATCGCGTGTTGTTCAAACGCGCTCAGCGTGCCAATCGGCTTACGCTCTTCGATACCGTTTTTACCCAGCAGCAGCGGCTGAGAGAAGAAACGAGCGTGTTCGCCATCACCTTCAACGTAAGCGCATTCGACCACGCCTTTCTCGCCCTGCAGCGCGCGAACCAGTGACAGACCGAAGCGCGCAGCCGCCTGGCCCATAGACAGAGTTGCAGAACCGCCACCCGCCTTCGCTTCCACCACTTCGGTGCCCGCGTTCTGGATGCGTTTGGTCAGATCAGCCACTTCCTGCTCCGTGAAGCTCACGCCAGGGATCTGTGACAGCAGAGGCAGAATGGTGACACCAGAGTGTCCGCCAATGACCGGGACTTCAATGTCAGTTGGCTGTTTGCCTTTCAGCTCAGCAACAAACGTGTTGGAGCGGATGATATCCAGCGTGGTCACGCCGAACAGTTTGTTCTTGTCGTAAACACCCGCTTTCTTCAGCACTTCTGCCGCGATAGCAACGGTGGTGTTCACCGGGTTAGTGATGATACCGATGCACGCTTTCGGGCAGACTTCTGCGATCTGCTGCACCAGGTTTTTCACGATGCCCGCGTTGACGTTGAACAGGTCTGAACGATCCATACCTGGCTTACGCGCCACGCCTGCAGAAATCAGCACCACGTCTGCACCCTGCAGGGCAGGACGCGCGTCTTCACCGGAGAAGCCTTTGATTTTTACAGCGGTCGGGATGTGGCTCAGGTCAACCGCCACACCTGGGGTTACCGGAGCAATATCGTACAGGGAGAGTTCTGAGCCTGAAGGCAGTTGGGTTTTCAGTAGTAGGGCAAGCGCCTGGCCGATACCACCAGCAGCGCCGAGGACTGCGACTTTCATCCTAAACTCCTTATTATGGTTAACTTAAGTATCTGTAAATCCGTTGCGGCGACCATAATTCAGCAAGTGTTTAATTACAATTTTCGTAGCTAAAGAATTTGAGGTCGCGCGACTTTATCTCTCTTCAGAAGGCTCTGACGACAGACGGCAACGCATTAAGAGGGGGTTACAATACACCCTGCCCCGCCACCAAAACAACATCATTTTGATAACATTTAATTTACTTTTAAGCTTATTTGCGCGGCGTGACCCAGGCATGTTTTCTGATAACGAAATCTGATAAAATCACTCCCTTTCATAACATTATTTCAGGCTGCTGCCTGGTAGATAATTTGCATAAAAATTCATCCACATGCATAATAATGTTGTTTCTATCGTCATATTCCGGGTGACTTATGCGAAGCTCGTCTAAGCAAGAAGAATTAGTCAAGGCGTTCAAAGCGCTACTCAAAGAAGAGAAATTCAGTTCTCAGGGAGAAATTGTTCAGGCGCTGCAGGAACAAGGCTTCGATAACATCAATCAGTCGAAAGTCTCCCGCATGTTAACCAAGTTTGGTGCGGTACGTACCCGCAATGCCAAAATGGAGATGGTCTATTGCCTGCCTGCGGAACTTGGCGTGCCAACCACCTCCAGCCCGCTCAAGAATCTGGTTCTCGATATCGACTACAACGACGCTGTTGTGGTGATCCACACAAGCCCGGGTGCTGCGCAGCTGATTGCCCGCATGCTGGACTCGTTGGGTAAAACGGAGGGTATTCTCGGCACCATCGCCGGTGATGACACCATCTTTACCACTCCGGCTAACGGATTCTCGGTGAAAGACCTCCACGAAGCGATTCTGGTGCTGTTCGAACAGGAACTGTAATTCTCTCTCCCCGTAGCACCGCTGCGGGGATCGTTCTGCTCCCCCTCTTTTTCTCCCGCTATTCCACTGCCCCTGCTTTGGCAAATAGTGCTTTTTACCACCCTTTAACATTCACTTGGTGAATGATAAATCAAAAAATCGCACAAAATATCAAAATCAAATATCCATATGATTTAATTAGAGATAACCACGTATATCGCACAAAAAACAGTCAATCTTATGCATTTTGGTTATTAAAAAAAGACCGGTTAACACGTAATAACAATAGAAACCATTAGCCTGGTATTAATTTTTGCCGTTATTAGTGTATACTTGATTTTGTGATGAGGGTCACGAAACAAGACCCCACTAAAAAATTCGACGAGGTAAAGAATCATGAAAATCAAAACCACTGTAGCGACGCTGAGCGTCCTGTCTGTCCTGTCATTCGGTGCTTTCGCAGCGGACTCCATCAATGCCGAACAGGCGCAATCCCGCCAGGCAATCGGTACGGTTTCTGTCGGCGCGATCGGCACGTCTCCGATGGACATGCATGAAATGCTGAACAAAAAAGCGGAAGAACAGGGTGCGTCATCCTATCGCATCATTGAAGCGCGTTCAGGTGACCACTGGCACGCTACCGCAGAGCTGTATAAATAAGTTTTAGTAATAACTGAATACGTGAATCTCCACTCAACGGCACCAGGCATAAAAATAGCGGTTCAACCCTTCTCGCCGTTGAGCAAAACCTCTTCAGGAGTAAAGACTATGAAAACTAAATTGATCATCGCAACCCTCGGTCTGGCATCGGTTCTCTCTTTCGGCGCAAGCGCAGCCGTTCAGCAGGTGAACGCAGACCAGGCACAAAATCTGCAGCCTATGGGCAGTGTGTCCGTAACATCCGTTACCGGCTCGCCGATGGATATTCGTTCCGAACTTGCCGCCAAAGCTGAAAAAGCAGGCGCCAGCAGCTATCGTGTCACCGAACTGAATCAGGGTGACCACTGGCATGCTACGGCAGAACTGTACAAATAAACCCTCGTCGTATCTCATCATACGACTTGCCCCTGGCCTTATGGTCAGGGGCTTTTTTTTATCTCTTTCAATGCCGCGCGTTAAAACGCAGTTGCCCTTCCAGCTCTTCTTCCGCCTCATCGAACAGTAATATCAGTGCGCCAAAACGTCTGCGCAGCTTATCGGGCAAATGGATGAACTCGATCTCCAGCGGTAGCGGCAACAGGCTACCGGTCACCACATCCCACAGCGTATCCAGATTCGTCACGCTTTGCCGTTCAAGATCAAACACCCGGATAAATTCACGATAGAAGTCTTCCTGACTGTCGATCTCGTCAAAATCAAAGGTATAGGTTTTCATTGCCAGCCACCCAGTCCAGGCGAGCGGCATCTGCCGCCCTGTCTATTATAATCCCCCGATATGCAGGGTTTTCACTTCCAGATACTCTTCCAGCCCCAGTACGGAGCCCTCACGTCCCAGCCCTGACTCTTTGACGCCACCAAATGGCCCCAGCTCCGTGGAGACGGCGCACTCGTTAATGCCAATCATCCCGCTCTCGATGGCCTGCGAAACGCGGAATACCCGCGAAAGGTTCTGGGTGTAGAAGTAAGCCGCCAGCCCATAAGGCGTGTTGTTGGCACGCTGGATCACTTCATCTTCCGAGGTGAAACGGAAGCAGGCCGCCACGGGGCCAAACGTCTCTTCTTCTGCGAGTTTCATCCCTTCATGGCAGTCACCCAGTACGGTTGGCATCCAGAAGTTCCCGCCCAGCGGGTGCGGTTTGCCGCCTGCCAGAACGGTCGCGCCCCGGGCAACAGCATCCTCTACATGCTCGCGCACTTTGTTCACCGCCGAAGGTTCGATCAGCGGGCCAACGACAACCCCCTCCTCCAGGCCATTCCCGACTTTCAGCGCCGTGACCGCATCGGCCAGTTTATTGACAAACTTGTCGTAGACGGTTTCCTGAATATAGAAGCGGTTAACGCTGACGCAGACCTGCCCGGCATTACGGAATTTATTGGCGATGGCCCCTTTAACAGCCGCGTCGATGTCCGCATCCTCAAACACGATATACGGCGCATTTCCCCCCAGCTCCATGGAGACTTTCTTCATGGTATCTGCGGCGTTACGCACCAGCGTTTTGCCAACGGCGGTCGAACCGGTAAAGGAAATTTTGCGCACCTCCCGGCTTGCCATAATCGCATCGCTGATCTCATGCGTATTCCCGGCCACGGCGTTAAGGACGCCGTCAGGCACACCTGCCTGTTTTGCCAGCGTAAGCAGCGCAAAAGCACTGAGCGGTGTGTTATTTGCCGGTTTGATGACCCCGGTACATCCCGCAGCCAGGGCCGGACCTAACTTGCGAGTGAGCATCGCCATCGGGAAGTTCCACGGCGTAATCGCCGCAACCACACCCACGGGTTCCCGGGTCGCCAGAATGCGCGAGCCGGGTTTGATAGGGGGAATAATTTCCCCGTTTGCGCGCTTGGCTTCTTCAGCAAACCACTGGATAAAGCTGGCAGCGTACTCTACTTCGCCTTCCGCTTCTTTCAGGGGTTTACCCTGCTCGGTCGTCATTAACCGACCGAGCCAGCTTTTATTCTCAATAATCAGCTCGTACCAGCGATAGAGAATGGCAGAGCGCTCCTTCGCGGTTTTGGCGCGCCATGCCGGGAAGGCTTTAGCGGCCGCTGCGATAGCGTCTTCGGTTTCCGCTTTGCCGGCCTTCGCCACTCTGGCGATGACCTCACCGGTCGCGGGGTTCAGCACATCAAACGTTGTGTCCAACGTTTTCCAGATCCCGTTGACCAGATAACCGGTCTGAAAAAGAATGTGGTCCTGTAGCGCCTGGGTCGTCATATGCCCTCCCTTTCTGAAATGTAAGAACATGCTGGAATTAAGTATAGCCACAAAAAACCGACGCTTTTGGCGTCGGCTTTTTTACTTCAGTCAGTTATCCGTAAGGGCATTCTGGTAGCGATGCAGCATAAAGACCAGCCGTCCTACCGGCTCGGTCACCTGAGGCGGTGCTTCCCAGACCTTAAGCTTCTCCTGGTAGATATCGAGCTCCTCCAGCAGTTGCGTAAAGTAACGACGCCGTTTGTCGTCACTGCTGGCGGACAATACGTGGTCGGCAGTGCGACGCAGCTGACGGTGCCAGGCCGACAGATCGTCGTTAATCGGCACCGGCGCGTTACGCAGGCGCTGGTGTGCAATGATCATGGTCAGCGCCAGGCGGAACTTGGCGATATCCCCCGGGAACTTATTCAGCAGTAAAAACAGCTGCTGATAGAGTGCGGGCAGGTGGTTCTCTTTCCGACGCGCCGTATTGGTGGTCATGGACGACACGGCAGCCGATACAAACTGGTTCAATAACACGCGTCCCGTTCTTGCCTGGGAGTTATCCCGTACCAGCAGAATAACCATCATCGCCAGGAAACAGCCCACCAGCTGGCCTAACGCGCTGTCGAGAAACTGGCTGAAATGGAAGGTCATCGGGTTATCCAGCACAATAATGTTAATCGTGCTCGCCAGCGCCCCCAGCGATCCGAGACGTCGTTTTTGCACCTCAATGCCGATAAAGAACGCCATCACCGCCAGGCTAATACAGAGCAGCAGCATGCTCTGCTGGGTAGACGGAATGATCACCAGGAAGTAAAGCGCACCTATCGGCAATGCGGCGATGGTGCCGTACAGGAAATCAATGGCGACCATACGCGGGTTAGGCAGGCGCATCGCAAGGGCGGTAACGACGGCAATCATCACCATCGCGCCGCTGCCGGAGGTCCAGCCCGTCCACAGCCAGAACAGCGTGCCGAGCATGCAGGCCAGCGTCGTACGCCAGAAGTTGACCATCGCATGATGACGTTCGGCAGATTCCGCCTTGATCACCACTTCCCCCTGCAGTACCTCTTCTTCCGCCGCGCTGATTTTAGTGTTACCGATCACGCCGCGTTTCAGCAACAGGTAGCGCGTCGCCGCGCCGACCCAGGTGTAGATCGTCACCGGCGTATCGCGCTCCCCGGTCCAGGCGATGACCCGGCGCATGCGCTTAAGCTGCTTGTGCACGTCCTGCACCGTTTCCACCGGTTCGGCAAACAGTTCGCGAAAGGTATCAGTGACCATTTCAGGTCGGGTGTTTTGAATGAGGTAGGTTTCGCATGCCTGGGTAATCAGCGTTAAGGAGACGGTGTTGAGCGCTTTAAGGCGACGGTTGGCGCGCGCCCAGCGCGACGACTCCATATTGAGGTTGCTGCGCATCCCTTCCAGGGCCTGCGTACGGCGAACCAGACCACTCCAGGCTTTATCTACCTCTTCACTGTCACCGTGCTTAATGCATAGCTGCATCAGCTGGTACTGGGCCACAATCAGCGCGTCGAGCTCGCGATCTACTTCCTGTTTAATGGATCGCGGAGAGAAAAGCAGGTCAGCGACAATGGCGCTGACGATACCAATCACAATCTCACTGCAGCGTTCAACCGCAAACTGCGGCGCGAGCAGCGGCTCGGACTGAATGGTGATGACAATAATCAGCGCGGTATAGCCCGCCAGTCCCCAGGCATAGGAGTTCTCGACTTTCACCAGCGAGGAGATCCAGGTGCAGAACCCCGCCCAGATGCAGCACACCATCAGCATCAGCAGCGGCGTGCGGATCATCAGAATAATAATGGTGAGTGCCGCGAAACAGCCGATGAACGTCCCGATGATACGCAGCATCCCGCGATAGCGGATCGCGCCTGAATAGGGCTCCCCACCCGCGGCAAAGGCTGGGCCCGCCGCGACAATCGCCGCCGTCAGCACCGCCCAGCGAGGGGTTTCAAGCTGGAAGTGGAAGCCCACAAACAGCGCCAGCACAATGGCACACGCCAGCTTCACAGCGAAGCGAATGTGCTGGCTGGCGATGGAAAAGATACCCATACCGGTTAACCAAACTCGCGCAGGCGATGGGCAATTTTACGGAAGAATGAGTCCTGGCTGGCGTCCCGGTCTTTTTCCCCGGTGATCACCACCGTCGCCGTGGTACCGGCAGGCCACACATTACCCTGCTGTTCATCCAGGTGGATACGCACCGGCACACGCTGGGCCAGACGTACCCACTCAAGGTTGGAATCGACGGTCGCCATCCCTTTTGCATCGTTAGAGCTGCTGGAGTTGGTCACCCCTGCCGCGACGCTGTCCACGGTACCTTTAAAGACGCGGTTGCTGCCAAGCGGCGTGATTTCCGCCCTAAAACCGGGACGTACGCCTTCCAGCTTGGTCTCTTCCATATAGGCGAGCACGTAGAAGGAGTTCTGTTTCACCAGCGCCACAGCGGTTGAGCCGCGGGTGATAAATTCTCCGGCATAGACATTCAGGTTGGTCACCCAGCCGTCAGCGGGCGCACGGATCACGGTGCGCTCCAGATCAAGCTTCGCCAGATCGCGCGTCGCCTGCGCTTTCGCCAGCTGGTGCAGTACGGTTTGCAGCACGTTGTTGGACTGATCAATCTCTTCGCGGGACATCGCCTGAACGCCCAGCTGATTACGACGCCCTGCCTCACGACGTTTCTCTGCGGCCAGCGCCTGGTAATAAGCTACGTCCGCTTCCGCTTCTTCCAGCGCCTTCTGGTAACGCGGCTGGTCGATGGTGAACAGCACCTGGTCTTTCTTCACTAACTGGTTATCGTGAACGTTAACCGCCGTGATAAGCCCGGCCACGTCGGGAGCGATCGCCACGACATCCGCGCTGAAACGCGCGTCACGCGTCCACGGCGATTCGGTGTAATAGACCCAGGCGCGAAAAATAGCGATGAACGCGAGGATAACCAGCGCCATGGTGATGGCGGTGCGGGAGATTTTTCTTGTTAGCGTTTTCACATCAACCTCAGACAAACATGCGCGATATCAGGTAAAACAGGCAGCAATACAGCGCGGTATTGAACAATGCAGGATGCCAGACGAAATCGTAGATCCCGGTAGGAACCAGCACCTTGCGCACCAGCCAGAAAATCGCCAGTGATAAAAGCAGCTCGAAAAATATCGGTGGGAACGACAGACCGAACACCACGATAACGGGAAACAGACTCATGTTGACCTTGATAAGCGAGAGTGCAGGCTTCAGAATTTTTTAGCGTACGCCACCGCAGGAGAGCAAGAAACGCCGGGCGGGAATGGCGCAGCCGTTATGTAATTAATAATATATTAACGTAACTGTTATGCTGTTATCTATAATATGTGATCTAAATCACTTTTAAGCCAGAGTGAACAATGGAACGTTTAAAACGCATGTCGGTCTTCGCCAAAGTGGTAGAACTGGGCTCTTTTACCGCGGCGGCACGCCAGCTTCAGATGAGCGTCTCATCCATCAGCCAGACAGTGTCCAAACTGGAAGATGAGCTTCAGGTCAAGCTGCTCAACCGCAGTACCCGCAGCATTGGGCTGACGGAAGCGGGTAAAATTTACTATCAGGGCTGTCGCCGCATGCTGCATGAAGTGCAGGATGTTCACGAGCAACTCTACGCCTTTAACAACACGCCTATTGGCACCCTGCGCATTGGTTGTTCTTCAACTATGGCACAAAATGTTCTCGCCGCCATGACCGCGGATATGCTGAAAGAATACCCGGGGCTGACCGTCAATCTGGTGACGGGTATTCCGGCGCCGGATCTGATTGCCGACGGGCTGGATGTGGTGATCCGCGTCGGTGCATTACAGGATTCCAGCCTGTTCTCGCGTCGGCTGGGCAGCATGCCGATGGTGGTCTGCGCCTCAAAAAGCTATCTGGCACAGTACGGTGTCCCCGAGAAACCCGCCGATCTCAGCAACCACTCGTGGCTGGAGTACAGCGTGCGGCCCGACAATGAATTTGAGCTGATTGCCCCGGAAGGGATCTCCACCCGACTGCTGCCGGAAGGCCGGTTTGTGACCAACGACCCGATGACCATTTCGCGCTGGCTGGTGGCCGGGGCCGGGATCGCCTACGTGCCGCTGATGTGGGTGATCAACGAGATCAACAGCGGCGTGCTGGAGATCCTGTTCCCGCGCTATCAATCCGATCCGCGCCCGGTGTACGCCCTGTATACCGAAAAAGACAAGCTGCCGCTCAAGGTACAGGTATGTATTAACTATCTGACCGACTATTTTGTGGACGTGGCAGAGCTGTTTCAGGGGATGCGGGGAAGAAGAAAGGAATAAGTGATTAATTTCTGAAATATCCGCGCCATTAATATTTCAGGATGAAGCAGACCTTCATCCAGGAATATTCTTTTGCCATTATCAGGAATAGCGAATTGACACTGCCGCCGCCTGCCCTTTACCTTAATAACAGTCTGGCATTCAGACTGTTATTAATTTGTTGCTGATTTGAATAATAAAATGTATTCCGCAGGATGACGTTAAACAAGGAAAAGAAATGAATATATTTGAACAAACACCGCCGTCACGCAGGCGCTATGGACTCGCCGCGTTCATCGGTTTGATTGCAGGGATTGTCTCCGCGTTTGTTAAATGGGGTGCCGAGGTCCCCCTCCCGCCACGAAGCCCCACCGATTTATTCAACGCCGCCTGTGGGCCGGAGCAATTAATAAGAGCCGCAGGTCAGATAGATTGCTCTCGTAATTTCTTAAACCCACCTTATGTTTTTTTACGCGACTGGCTGGGCGTCGTTGATCCTAACGCGGCGGTTTATACCTTTGCCGGACATATATTTAACTGGGTTGGTGTAACACATATTATTTTCTCCGTTGTCTTCGCGGTGGGATATTGTGTAGTTGCTGAAGTTTTTCCGAAAATTAAACTCTGGCAGGGTTTGCTGGCGGGTGCGTTAGCCCAGCTTTTTGTTCATATGATCTCCTTCCCGCTGATGGGGCTGACACCACCGCTGTTTGCACTTCCCTGGTATGAGCACGTGTCAGAGATCGTAGGTCATCTGGTCTGGTTCTGGTCGATCGAGATCATTCGTCGCGATTTACGCAACCGCATCACCCGCGAGCCGGATCCGGAGATACCGCTGGGTCACTTACGTTAAAAAAAAAAGGCGCTACCCGGTAGCGCCTGTTTTTTATGTGGACGCAGGTCAGGCCGTACCGCCCACCGTCAGGTTGTCCACTTTCAGCGTTGGCTGGCCCACGCCAACCGGCAGGCTCTGGCCCTCTTTACCGCAGACGCCGACGCCGTTATCGAGCCTGAGATCGTTACCGACCATGGAGATCTGCTGCATGGCTTCAATACCGGAGCCAATCAGCGTTGCGCCTTTCACCGCTTTGGTCACTTTGCCTTTCTCGATCAGGTACGCTTCTGACGTGGAGAAGACGAACTTCCCGGAAGTGATGTCCACCTGGCCACCGCCAAAGTTTGGCGCAAAGATACCGTAATCAACGGATTCGATAATCTCCTGTGGCGTCGATTTGCCCGGCAGCATATAAGTGTTGGTCATGCGCGGCATTGGCAGGTGCGCATAGGATTCACGACGACCGTTACCCGTTGGCGCGACGCCCATCAGGCGCGCGTTGAGTTTGTCCTGCATGTAGCCTTTCAGCACGCCGTTTTCAATCAGCACATTGTACTGGCCTGGGGTGCCCTCATCGTCGATAGCTACCGAGCCACGGCGATCGCGCAGAGTGCCGTCATCCACCACGGTGCACAGCTCAGAGGAGACAAGTTGCCCGATCTGACCGCTGAATACGGACGTACCGCGGCGGTTAAAATCGCCTTCCAGACCGTGTCCTACCGCTTCGTGCAACAGCACGCCCGGCCAGCCGGCACCCAGCACCACCGGGAATGACCCCGCCGGTGCCGCGACAGCATTCAGATTCACCAGCGCCATGCGCACGGCTTCTTTTGCCCACGCGTCAGCGCGCGCTTCACCGTCAACATCCCCCAGGAACCAGTCGTAGCCGAAACGACCGCCGCCGCCGCTGGAGCCGCGCTCGCGTTTGCCGTCATCATCGACCTGCACGCTGATGGAGAGACGCACCAGCGGACGCACATCCGCCGCCAGCGTACCGTCAGTGGCCGCCACCAGAATCAACTCGTACACACCGCTCAGGCTGGCTGAGACCTCCTGCACGCGTTTATCGGCAGCACGCGCCACTTTGTCCACGCGGCGCAGGATATCCAGCTTCTCTTCACGGCTCATGCTCTGCAGCGGATCGATGGTGGTATAGAGCGCAGAGTGCGACACTTCACCGAGGGTTTTCACGCGACCATCGCCGGTATCGCGCACAATGGTACGCGCGGCCTGCGCGCTCTGCTCAAGTGCGGCCAGGCTAATCTGATCGGCATAGGCAAAACCGGTTTTCTCGCCGCTGACGGCACGAACGCCGACGCCCTGGTCGATGTTATAAGAGCCATCTTTGATGATGCTGTCTTCTAAAACCCAGGATTCGTGATAGCTCGACTGGAAATAGAGATCGCCGTAGTCGAGACGGCGTTCGGTCAGTTGACCAAGAATGGAGAACAGGTCCTGATGGCTCAGGCCGTTCGCTGCGAGCAAATGTTCACTTACCAGGTTCAGACTCATCGTATTGCTACTCGTTCGTTGCCGCCCGTGGCGGTATAAAGATCGTATTTATTGAGAGTGAGGCAATTACCTGCCCACGTCAAATCATTGCTGTGCATCTTTGCGCGGCTGGCGCAGCACCTCGTTAATCTGCGGTTTATCCACCGGACCGGTAATGCGGTAGCGCAGAATGGAGACCTTGCTCCACAGCGGCCCCAGCACTTTACTGGCGGCAAACACCGCCGCACCGACAATCGGGTTCACCACAAAGGCCGCCGCCACACCCACGCTGGCGGAAATTTCCGGCGCCACCACGGCTTCCATATCCAGCTCGCGACGCACGAGGTTGACCGAGCCTTTCATGGCGATATCCGCTTCGAGGCCGTCCACCAGCGTGTCGTCCGTATGCATCACGCCGTCCTTGATCCACGCCGTACTGCGGATGGAGTCGTAGTAGAACCCTTCGCTGAAGGTATCGCTGAAATCAAAGCGCAGCTTGCGCAGCAGCGCATCAAAGCTCAGCAGGCGCAGGATCTGCCCGGCACGCCCCGTGCTCACGTCAGCGATTTCACCTTTGCCGAAGCGGGTTTTCAGAATGCCGTTCAGCGAAGCCTCATCCGGCTTCCACGGTGCGTCACGCCAGTGAAGATCGTAATCGACGTCAAATGACGAACCGCGCAGCGGTGTACTGATACCAAAGAAATTGGTGGCCGCATCCAGTTTGTTACCTTTAATGTCGCCTTTCAGAGACGTACGTTGTTCACCGGGATTATTCACCCATTCCCCTGCGGCGGTCATACGACCAAAACCGGTATCAACCAGGCCGCCGGAGAGCTTCAGCGTGTTTCCATCAATGGCGAAATCACCGTCGATACGGCCATATTTTTGCCCCCACAGCCAGCACTCCGCACAGCGCAGCTGGAGATCGGGCCAGCCGCTAAAATCAACGCGGGATGTCTTACTCAACGGCGATGTCTCGGCTGGCGAGTTTGTCCCGCTCGCGCTTGCCGGGTTGTAATAGAGATAGCGGATCGCCGCTTGCCATGGGGCGTTATCACGCATGGTGAGCGTACCGTTGATCTCCCTGCCCTGAGCCTCCACTTTCGAGCCGTTCGCGGTGGGCTGAGACACGATGCTCAGGTTGTTCCACTGCTGCCCGCCCAGCATCAGCGACGGGGTGCGTACGGTAATGGTTTGCGGGAACTGAGCCGATTCATCAACGTTTTGCCCCACACCTTTCTGGAACAGTGCCAGCCATTCTGCACCGTCCATTGGCGGGAGATTAAGCTCAATGCCCGACTGCTGCGGCAGCGGTGGCGTGGAGCGGCTATCCGTCGTCCAGATGGCTTTATCGAGGGTGAGCTTGCGGTTAAGCAGCCAACGGCTGTTGAAGTGGTTCATCCCGCCAGCGTTTCCGGTTAGCTCGAAGCTGTTCAGGTTGCCGTCAACGTTCAGCTTCACCGGCAGCGGCTGTCCGGGCTGTTTATCCAGCGGTGCAGGCAGCTGGCTCTGCAGGTTTTTCAGATCGCCCGTAATGTCGACCTGATAACGCGCCTCCGCGTGATAAGGCAGATCGATTGTAACCTTGCCCTGCCAGGCGACCGCGCCATTCACTGACGCCTCAATCGGCTTCGGTAGGACATCCATGCGCGATGGCTGCCAGTTACCGTTCAGATTGACGGCCACCTGATACGCCTTTTCCCCCTCGGTCGTCGAGAAGTCAATATTCACGGGCTGATTAAACCAGCTGGCGGTCAGCGGCTCGCTTTTCAGGTTACCGTTCTCAAAACTGAACTGCCCGCTGAGGTTTTTCAGGGTGCTCTCAAGGGGTTTGATATACAGACTGTTGTTCTTCAGACGGACGTCGCCTTTGGCGGTAGTCATTTCGCCGTCCAGCGGAATATCAAGATGTAAGCGAGCATTCACATCGCCATCAAGCTGGAGTTGCTGCAGCGTCGCCGCCAGCGACGCTTTTAGCGGCGTCTCCTCAAAATAGGGCCCCACGGCTTTACCCGGACCGTTGATGTCGGCATCAATCAGCAGTTTCTCTTTTGAATAGTCGGGGATATTTGCCGTCAGGTTGCTGGCCGTCACGCCGCCCAGCGCCACGTTGTCTGACTTCATCCACAATCCGTCATTGAGGAAATTAAGCTCAATGTCCAGGTTTTTCAGCGCCGGCCAGCCCGGCTGGAACGCGAAGGTGGCGTTGTGTAACGGCACCAGTACCTGGAACTGACCTTCATTATGTTTGTACGGGAAAAGATGTGGATTGCCACCGTAAACCAGCGTGGCATTATCGGCCTGACCGCCCTGAATGGCACCGCTCAGATAATCTACCAGCGCTTTACCCATCAGGTTTTCCGGGAAATAACGCCAGGCCTGAGAGCCATCAGTGGTACTGATCCCCGCCAGGATCCCCAGCCAGGGTTCATCACCTGCTGGCTGCAGATAGCGGAAATCGCCACGGGCATGTACGGCTTTGGCTTTAACGTCGATATGGCGGCCATCAAGCTGGAAACCCTTATCGTTACGCAGCCAGTTAAGCACAGCGTTGCCCTGTTCAATTTCCAGCGGCGCGCGGAACACCGTCTCGTAAGGCATTCTCGCGTCGTGCATATCAACCGTCAGCCGGCCGTCTTCCACGCTGCCTTCCAGCTTGCCACTAAAGTGTTCCGCCCCCGGCAGCAGCTTCCACTGCTTCCAGGCAAGATCTTTCCACGAGGCCTGAAAACGGGTCTTTTCCGTTGCCTGCAGCGGGATGTCGAGCGCCAGGGCGTCTATCTTCCCGCTCGGCTGCGTGGCCAGCCAAATCTCGCCGAGATCCGGGGAGAGCTTTGCAGCCATCGAGCGCAGGCCTTCAATGGCACCGAGATCCAGATTGCTGGCGCGGATGCGCAGTTCATCGCTGCGTTTGTTTGCCACGCCGCCGACATCCTGCTCCGGCATCCAGGCCAGCGTCAGCGCGCCGCGCGGCCAGGCCTTGCCGTCCATGGTGATACGCGTATCCGGAATGGCGAACTGCCATCCCTCTTTCTCCTGGGTTACGTGCGCCGTAAGGTTATCGACGGAAAGCTGGTGCTGTTGGTTTTCACCTTTCCAGCTTGCGCCACCCTGCTTGAGCCAGATATCCCCGCTGGCAAATTCGCCTTTCGTCAGGGTCAGCCAGCCTTCAAGGCTGAAACGGGCGGTTTCCAGCTGCATATTCTGCTGGATCCACTCCCCCAGCCACGGCTTCACATCCACATCGTCGGCCTGCAGCCAGACTTTGCCGTTGTTGAGCAGACCGTCATCATCCCGCAGATCCATGCGTACCTGCATGACGCCGTGCTGACCGTTCAGGCTGGAGAGACTCACCTGCCCTTCAGCGCGGTGCCGGTTTCTGCCGTTGAGCCAGGTCAGCTGTGGGATCGCCAGTTCCGCGCGCTGGCCGGAAAGGGTAATAAAGCTCACCTCGCTGTCGCGCAGATCGAAATGATCGAACTGGCGCAGGAAAAGATCGCTAAATCGGTTGGCCTCAAGCCCCTGACTGCTGTCGCCACCCGAAATGGGCGTATTGGTCAGAAACTGGAGCTGATAAAAGGTGAGATCGCGAAACTGCCAGCGCAGATGCAGCAGGCTTTGCCAGACATCGAGCGCCAGGGTCACGCGTTTGATTTTGAGGTGGCCGCCATCTTTCAGGCTGGCATTGATATCCCGGGCATCGAGCGTCGGGCCAAAGTTCTGCCAGCTGGCGCTTAGCTGGCTGACGTCCACCGGCACGCCGGTGGTGGATTCGATTTTTGCCAGCAGTTGCGGACGCCAGCTGTCCAGATGCGGTAAAACGAGGCGTAGCCCACTCACGAGCAACGCGACAATCACGACCAGCGTTGCCCCTGTAAGCAATAAAATCCCCGGCAATCGCCTCACGCATCTCTCCTTGTCAGCTTTGGTCACACAGCGAACTGCGTCTTACATCATCACGACGTCGAACTGCTCCTGGTTATAGAGCGGTTCAATTTGTACTTTTACCTGTTTGCCGACAAAAATTTCCACCTCCGCCAGCGCGTGTGACTCTTCGCCTTTCAGCGCTTCAGCCACCGCAGGGGAAGCATAGACCAGAAAACGATCGGAGTCGTAGGCATGATGAACGCGGACGATTTCACGCATAATTTCGTAGCAGACGGTCTCAACCGTCTTTACCGTTCCGCGTCCATGGCAGGTTGGGCATTCATTACACAGCACATGCTCCACGCTTTCACGGGTACGCTTACGCGTCATTTCCACCAGCCCCAGCTGTGAGAACCCGTTGATGCTGGTCTTCACGCGATCCTTACTCAGCGCCTGCTCAAGCGAGTGCAGCACGCGGCGGCGATGGTCTTCATTACTCATATCGATAAAGTCGATGATGATAATGCCGCCCAGATTACGCAGACGAAGCTGGCGCGCAATGGCCTGCGTGGCTTCGATGTTGGTGTTAAAGATGGTGTCATCCAGGTTGCGATGGCCGACAAACGCGCCGGTATTGATATCGACGGTGGTCATCGCCTCGGTCTGATCGATGATCAGGTACCCGCCAGATTTCAGCTCGACCTTACGCTCCAGCGCACGCTGGATCTCGTTTTCGACATCATACAGATCGAAGATCGGCTGACGCCCCGTGTAATGCTCCAGCAGGCCAGGCATCTCCGGAATGTACTCGGCGGTAAATTCCAGCAGCGCTTCGTAAGTCAGGCGAGAGTCCACGCGAATGCGGTCAAGCTGTGCATCGGCAAAGTCACGCAGGACACGCTGAGCAAGGGCCAGCTCACCATAGAGCTGGCAGCGGGTCTGGTTGCGTTTTTTACGCTCCATCACTTTGGTCCAGACGCGCTTCAGGTAAGCCGCGTCAGACGCCAGGTCTTCTTCGCTGATCCCTTCCGCGGCGGTACGGATGATAAATCCGCCCTGTTCATCGCAGTACGCGCTGACCACTTTTTTAAGGCGCTCACGCTCGCTTTCGCTCTCGATACGCTGCGAAACGCCCACGTGCGACGCGCCAGGCATAAAGACCAGATAACGGGAAGGTAAGGTAATGTCGGTGGTCAGACGGGCGCCTTTGGTGCCGAGGGGATCTTTCACCACCTGCACCATCAGATCCTGTCCCTGACGCACCAGCTCAGAAATATCGCGCACGGCAAACTGCTTTTGCTCTTCGCCGGCGACGCACTCGGTGTGCGGCATAATATCGGAGGCATGTAAAAATGCCGCCTTATCCAGTCCAATATCTACAAAAGCCGCCTGCATACCCGGTAGTACACGACTGACACGACCTTTGTAGATATTGCCTACTATTCCGCGCCGCGCTTCACGCTCAATATGAATTTCCTGAAGAATGCCACCATCAATGTAGGCCACACGGGTTTCCGATGGCGTTACGTTTACCAACAATTCAGCCGTCATAATTATCCCTTCCCTCACGCAGTGAGTTAAAATTGCTCAGCAACTCATACGTTTCCACCAGCGGTAAGCCGACTACGGCGTGATAGCTGCCATTAATCTTCCTGACAAAACAGCCACCCAGCCCCTGAATACCGTATGCACCTGCCTTATCCATCGGTTCACCGCTGGCGATATAAGCGGCGATCTCGTCGTCGGTAAGTACTCTGAATGTCACATCCGTCACCACCAGGCAATCCAGCACGTGCTGACGGTCAGCCAGCGCGACCGCCGTCATCACCTGATGCGTTTGTCCGGACATTTTGCGCAGCATGCGCGCCGCATGATCGGCGTCGCAGGGTTTCTCAAGCACTTCACCGTTAAGGATAACGATGGTATCTGCTCCCAGCACGGGAAGATCGCGCGGTACACTGGCGACGCCAGCCTGCGCTTTCTCGCGCGCCAGGCGCGACACGTACTGTTGAGCACTTTCGCCCTCGGCACGTTTTTCTTCAATGCCGGTCACGATGCGTTCAAAAGATACCCCTAACTGCGTCAGGAGTTCCTGGCGGCGCGGGGAGCCGGAAGCGAGATACAAAGACGTCATAGAAACCTTTTATTGCACAGCAAACTGCTGGCGAACCTTACGCATCAGCAGGAACAGCCATGGCCAGAGCACACCGTTTACTACACTACTCCAGAACACTTCCGGTCGGAAAGAGACGTTGATCACTAAAAACTCTGCCCAGAAAACAACGATATCCGCAGCGAGCGACAATAACATCACGACCAGAGCCTGTTGCCAGAGCGCAAGGTTACGAAAGAGCTGGAATTTGAGTGCGACGAGGTACGCAATAATACTCATGGACAAGGCGCGCACGCCAAGCGTAGAGCCGCTAATGAGATCCAGTATGGCACCCATCACAAAACCTGTGCCGACATTTACGCGATGCGGCAGGGCAAGGATCCAGTAAAGCAGAATGAGCAATACCCAGTTTGGCCGGAAAACGAGAATCTCATCCGGCCAGGGCATCACCTGCAGTAACAGTGCAATGAGAAACGAGAGCCAGATGACCCAGCGTCCCTGGCTACGATAACTTGCCACTACTGCCCTCCCGAAGAGAGTTTAGGCGGTGGCGGCGCATCCGGCAGCGGCTGCGTTAACCCTGTAGCCGGCGCTGGCACGGGCGCAGGCGGCCCCATGGAATCCGCAGGCGGGAGAACCTGCGGCATCATCTGCATCAGGCGTTCATTCGCCACACGATGCACCTCTTCAGGCGTCATCGGGTTAGCGCCATTCCGATCGGCACCCCACAACAGCAGCAGATAGCGCAGACGCTGTAAACCTGCGGTTGGACGCGCCTGGATCACGGTATAGGCCCGTTGCGTATCCAGCTTAACTGACGAGACCACCGCAACCGGATAGCCCTCAGGGAAGCGTCCACCCAGACCGGAGGTCACCAGTACGTCACCGACACGGATATCCGTGTTGGCAGGCAGGTGTTCCAGCTGCAGGTCATCCGTACAGCCGTTACCGGCCGCGATCACGCGAATGTCGTTACGCAGAACCTGGATCGGCAGCGCATGGGTAGCATCACAAATCAGCAGCACGCGACTGGTCAGCTTGGCCACGGCGACCACCTGGCCCACCACGCCTTTATCGCTGATAACAGGCTGGCCTTCATACACGCCGTTTACGCTCCCTTTGTCGATCACAACCTGATCGCTGTAAGGGTCGTTCACGGTGGAGATCACCTGCGTGACCATTTTCTGCTCATCCTGACGCAGCGGCGAGCCGAGGAGCTCACGCAGACGCGCGTTTTCCTGCTTGTATTGCCCCAGCATCAGCAGTTCGCTGTTTTTCAGCAGCAGTTCCTGGCGTAATGCCCGGTTTTCGAGTTCGAGTTGGTCACGCGAAGACAGCGTTTGTGAAACGGAGTCGAGGAGTTCACGGGGACCATTTGATACAAAGTAGAAAGGACTGACGGCGGTATCCATGTACGTTCTGATCTGGCTGAACGTACCGAGGCGGCTATCGGCAATAATGACCCCAAGCGCAACCAGAACCGCCAGAATAAGGCGAAACTGTAGCGATGGGCCACGGCTAAAAATTGGCTTCATAGGCTATGCGTATTCTCGCGTCAGAGAGAAAGGGTAGCAAATTGCTACCCTCTCGAACTCGACTACTCTTCGCTGAACAAATCGCCGCCGTGCATGTCGATCATTTCCAGCGCCTTGCCACCACCACGGGCGACGCAAGTCAGTGGATCTTCTGCAACTACGACAGGAATACCTGTCTCTTCCATTAACAGGCGGTCGAGGTTACGCAGCAGCGCACCACCACCGGTCAGAACCATACCGCGCTCGGAGATATCGGACGCCAGTTCTGGTGGGCACTGTTCCAGCGCAACCATTACTGCGCTCACGATGCCCGTCAGTGGTTCCTGCAGTGCTTCCAGAATTTCGTTGGAGTTCAGGGTAAAACCGCGTGGAACACCTTCAGCCAGGTTACGGCCACGCACTTCGATCTCACGCACTTCATCGCCCGGATACGCAGAGCCGATTTCGTGTTTGATACGCTCTGCGGTCGCTTCACCGATCAGAGAGCCGTAGTTACGGCGCACGTAATTAATGATGGCTTCATCGAAGCGGTCACCACCGATACGTACGGAAGAGGAGTAGACCACGCCGTTCAGAGAGATAACGGCCACTTCAGTGGTACCGCCACCGATATCCACCACCATCGAACCGGTGGCTTCAGAAACAGGCAGACCTGCACCGATTGCCGCCGCCATTGGCTCTTCAATCAGGAACACTTCACGTGCACCTGCACCCTGGGCAGATTCACGGATTGCGCGACGTTCTACCTGGGTTGCGCCAACCGGCACACATACCAGAACACGCGGGCTTGGACGCATGAAGCTGTTGCTGTGAACCTGCTTGATGAAGTGCTGAAGCATTTTTTCAGTCACGAAGAAGTCGGCGATAACGCCGTCTTTCATTGGGCGAATGGCGGCGATGTTGCCAGGGGTACGACCCAGCATCTGCTTCGCGTCATGACCCACTGCAGCGACGCTTTTCGGCGAGCCTGCACGATCCTGACGAATGGCCACAACAGAAGGCTCATTCAATACGATGCCTTGTCCTTTTACATAAATAAGGGTATTCGCGGTACCCAGGTCAATGGACAGGTCATTGGAAAACATGCCACGAAATTTTTTCAACATACTAAGGGATAATCCTGAAAGCTGGGGCGGAAAACAAAATCCGCTTACTTTACCAACCACACGCAGCAGCGACAAGGCGCAAAAATCATCTGCAACGGTGAAAATTTGTGCAGTACGTTTCCTGATGTTACAAATTCATCCCCTGACTCCCTCAGGGCTGAGTAAACAGTAGCGTTCCCCACTGACATTTGTAACCCGTTAAAGGTCGTTCACTGGCTATTTGCTCGACATACTCAAAGCTACAGGCGCGATATTCTACGTGAAAACAGCGTAAACGGCAGGTCAAACAGAGTATCTTTGCAAATATTTTTTCACGTTGGTGTCAAGCGGTTGAGAGGCAGCAAAAAAATCCCCCTGCCCCCCCATGACACCGCGCTCTGTTAACATCTGCCATTCGCTTCTGGAGCGTACGCCCGTGGCAAAGACTTGTGTCCGCGTTCCCTTGCAAGCTTCAACCAGACTCTGTACCAGCAACTGGTTTTCTGTTCGCTTCTCAATATTCCTTACCAGGCCTGGATGTAGCTTTAATAACTCCACATCCAGCTCCTTTATCCAGTTGGTACTCACCAGCGTTAAACCGGCCTGCGTCACCGCTATACGCGCGCCGAGCGCATTGATCAAACGTACCACCGGGCGTAACCGGCTGATGTGTTGACCAACATCCGCCTCTGCAAGTTCAAAAATAATGTGTTTGCGTTGCGATTTTTCGCATTGCATTAAGGTATCACGCAGCCAGCGCTGAAACCGCGGGCGTATTAACGACTCCACGGTGACCTGTAACGCCAGGTTTTCTTCAGGCCAGAACGATAAAAACGGCATCAGCCGGGTAATTTGCTGGCGGTCATACTCTTCAGAGAGGCCAAATTGCAGCACCATCGGCAGATATTCCGCAGAGATAACCTCTTCCGTACCGTCAAAAATACGACACATCAACTCGCGATGATGCACATTGCCATTTTTCATGACCGCGGGTTTTTGATAAATACGTGGTCCGCCGCGGCTAAGCATTTGCTCGATCAGCGTTCGCCAGCGCACGTTGCCGCGCCCTTTTTCCGGTAGCGAGTCATCATACACTGCCCATCCGTTCGCTCCCTGCAGCACGGCGTTGCGGGTGGCGGCTTCGGCATGTTCCATCACCTGTTCAGCCGATTGCCCACCGCGCCAGGCGCAGATCCCCATATGCACCATATCGTCCCTGTCGAGCATTTTGCTCTGCGGCAGCGCATCCACCGCCTTCAGCAGCTGGCTGGCAATGCTTTCCGACTCCTTCAGCGTGCGATGAGGCAGCAATACGGCAAAGTCGCTGCGGTGATAGCGGGCCAGTAACGCGCCCGGGTAGCGCATAATAAAGGTGGAGAGCAGGTTAATCAGCGTGAAGAGATTCTCTTCCGCGGCCCGCTGTCCCCAGGTGTCGCGCAGGAGATCGAAATCGGGCAGGCGAATCATCATTACCACCCCGTGTGTCCCTACCTTTTCTGAATCGTCGAGCAGCGTGGCGAGCTGATTATCAAAGAAAAGACGGTTGTTAAGGCCGGTTTTATTATCCTGGGCGGCATAAGAGCGGATCAGCGTGTCCATACGGCTACGCTGATCGCTGGCAAACTGGATTTCGGAGAGCAGCGTATCCAGCGCGCTGCTGGCGCGTGCAGGCCATTCATGGACCGAGCCCCTCACCTGCGGTCCGCGTTCACCGTTGAGGATCCGTACCGAGCGGAGCTCCAGTAGCTCCTGACCAGAGAGCTGGCGCCGCAGCCAGCGGACCGCGAGAAAGATCAGCATGACAATAAACACCACGGAGACGGTGAGCGGCGCAGTGGTCATCATGGAGCGGAAATAGCTGGCCATCGGATCGAGATAGACCATGTGTATAGTCATCCCAGGATTTTTAAGGGAATGTACCGTCACTTCCCGGTACTGGCTCACTACGCCCGCAGGCCGATAACCTCCCTGCCGTTCATGGCTTAATACGCGATGCTTTCCCTGTTGAATGTCGATCTGCACAATATCGACAGGGACCATTAACTCATCAAGTTCACGGGAAAGGGTCGGTAACGACGTCGTCACCAGACGCGTATCAATCACCGATGCGACAGACTGTACCCGGTTGACCAGTTTGTCCTGAATGGCGTTATAAAAGCTTAAAGAGCAACCCAGAAGGGTGACAAAAATGGTAAGTCCCGTCAGCAAGGTGATAAAAGCTGAGAACTTCGTCGTTAATCGCATCCTTGAGATTACTCCGTGGGTTGATGGGGTAGCGAGTAAGCGCTAACTTGCATTTCAAATGCGGCATACTACCAAATCGGGTGTATCTGGCAATTTATTGCGTTAAATCGGCATCGCGTTTCAATGAGCGAGTATAGTCTTCAGGACAAATTTTCCAATCATCAGAATAGTGAGGATCCTGTATGCAGGCTTTGATCTTAGAACAGCAGGACGGCAAAACCGTTGCTTCGGTGCAGGCCATTGAAGAGAGCCGACTGCCTGAAGGCGACGTCACTGTCGACATCGACTGGTCCAGTCTGAATTACAAGGATGCGCTGGCCATTACCGGCAAAGGTAAAATTATCCGAAATTTCCCGATGGTTCCCGGGATTGATTTCGCGGGCCGGGTTCGTAACAGCGAAGATCCGCGATTCCATACCGGCCAGCAGGTGTTGCTCACCGGGTGGGGCGTCGGTGAAAATCACTGGGGCGGGCTGGCCACGCAGGCGCGGGTGAAGGGCGACTGGCTGGTACCGGTGCCGAAAGGTATGGATGGCCGTAAAGCGATGATCATCGGCACCGCAGGCTTTACCGCCATGCTGTGCGTGATGGCGCTGGAAGATGCCGGCATCCGCCCTGAGTCGGGTGAAATTGTCGTCACCGGCGCCAGCGGCGGCGTGGGCAGTACGGCCGTCACGCTGCTGCACACGCTGGGCTATCAGGTCGCAGCGGTTTCGGGTCGCGAAAGCACGCACGACTATCTGCGCCAGCTCGGTGCCAGCCGTATTCTTGGTCGCGACGAGTTTGCCGAAACCCGTCCACTGGAAAAACAGGTCTGGGCAGGGGCGGTGGATACCGTTGGTGATAAGGTGCTGGCAAAAGTGCTGGCACAAATGAACTACGGCGGCTGCGTTGCCGCCTGCGGGCTGGCGGGAGGCTTTGCCCTGCCAACCACCGTGATGCCTTTTATTCTGCGTAACGTACGCCTGCAGGGTGTCGATTCCGTTATGACGCCATCCGCCCGTCGTCAGGAAGCCTGGGAACGGCTGGTGCGCGATCTGCCAGAATCCTTCTATACCCAGAGCGCAACGGAAATCACGCTCGGCCAGGCGCCGGAGTATGCCAGCAAGATCATGGCAAATCAGTTCCACGGTCGCGCGCTGGTGAAAATCGCCTAATCTTCAAATTTTCGTGACATATTCGCGCGAATCTCTCTCCTCCGTCATGCTTAGAAAAACGCATGACGGAGGATGCCATGAAAAATCGAAAACTGACGGAAGCCGACGTAACGTCCGAATCTGTCTTTATGTTACAGCGCCGCCAGATCCTGAAAATGCTTGGCATCAGCGCCACCGCGCTCACCCTTTCCCCGGCGGCACACGCCGACCTGCTCGACTGGTTTAAAGGCAACGATCGGCCTAAGGCCCCTTCCGGCGCCCCGCTCACCTTTACGAAACCTGCCGAGTGGCAAAACAAACTGACGCTCACGCCGGAAGATAAAGTCACTGGCTACAATAACTTCTACGAATTTGGCCTCGACAAAGCCGATCCTGCCGCCAACGCTGGAAGCCTCAAAACCGATCCGTGGACGTTGAAGATCGATGGCGAAGTGGCCAAACCCCTGACCCTGGATCATCACGACCTCACCACCCGTTTCACGTTAGAGGAGCGCATCTATCGTATGCGCTGTGTGGAAGCCTGGTCGATGGTGGTGCCCTGGGTCGGCTTCCCGCTGCATAAATTACTGGCAATGGTTGAGCCCACCAGCAACGCAAAATATGTCGCTTTCCAGACGCGTTACGCGCCGGATGAGATGCCAGGGCAGAAAGACCGGTTTATCGGTGGTGGACTGGACTATCCCTATGTAGAAGGATTACGTCTTGACGAAGCGATGCACCCTCTGACCCTGCTGACCGTCGGCGTTTATGGCAAAGCGCTTCCCCCGCAGAACGGTGCCCCTGTCCGCTTAACCGTGCCGTGGAAATATGGCTTCAAAGGGATTAAATCGATCGTCAGCATTAAGCTGACCCGCGAACGTCCGCCAACCACCTGGAACCTGGCCGCGCCGGACGAATACGGATTCTTCGCGAATGTGAATCCGCATGTGGATCACCCGCGCTGGTCGCAGGCAACCGAGCGTTTTATCGGTTCCGGCGGTGCGCTGGACGTGAAGCGGCAGCCGACGCTGCTGTTTAACGGCTATGCCGATGAGGTGGCGTCTCTCTATCGTGGGCTGAACTTACGGGAGAATTTCTAAGTGCGTTTAACAGCAAAGCAGATTACCTGGCTGAAAGTGCTGCTGCACCTGGCCGGGTTACTTCCTTTTATCTGGCTGTTCTGGGCCGCCAGCCAGGGCCTCTTTAGCGCCGACCCGGCCAAGGATATCCAGCATTTTACGGGTAGGATGGCGCTGAAATTTTTGCTGGCCACCTTGCTCGTGACGCCGCTGGCACGCTACGCTAAACAACCATTATTGATTCGCACCCGTCGGCTTTTGGGGCTATGGTGTTTTGCCTGGGCGACGCTGCACCTTACCAGCTATGCGCTGCTGGAACTGGGGATTAACAATCTGGCGCTGCTGGGCCGCGAACTGGTGACACGTCCTTATCTGACGCTGGGTATTGTGAGCTGGGTGATTTTACTGGCGTTAGCGCTGACCTCCACGCAATATGCGCAGCGTAAACTGGGCAGGCGCTGGCAGTTGCTGCACAACTTCGTCTATCTTGTCGCGATCCTCGCCCCCATTCACTACCTGTGGTCAGTGAAGATCCTCTCGCCTCAGCCCGTTCTGTATGCACTGGCGGCCGCAGTGCTTTTAGCATGGCGTTACAAGAAGTTCCGCCAGTGGTTGCGATAGTTCGCGAAACTGTGCGTTTTCCCGCAGATTCCCCGTCAACCGCAAATCTTTTTCGGATAGCGGTTGATAATCTTCCCTGATAAGACCAGTATTTAGCTGCCAAATGCTACGAAATCGTTATAATGTGCGACTTTGGTTTCCCTGACGGAGTTTTCGGACTCTGATTAGGTGACAATCGCGCGTTGAAGGTATATTTTGTTTTTTACCCGAGATTCGCAGGAGATAGCGGCACAATGGCTGATAAATTCCAGATCTTAGTTTTGAACGGACCGAACCTCAACATGCTCGGCACCCGCGAGCCAGAGAAGTATGGAACGCTGACATTGAGTGAAATTGTTAATCGTCTGGGTACGGAAGCAGCGTCACTGAATGTGGATTTGGACCATTTTCAGTCAAATGCGGAGTACGCACTCATCGACCGTATTCATCAGGCTAAAGACAATGTGGACTATATCCTGATCAATCCGGCCGCGTTTACGCACACCAGTGTTGCTATCCGCGACGCACTGCTGGCGGTGAGTATCCCGTTTATCGAGATCCACCTCAGTAACGTGCACGCCCGAGAGCCGTTCCGCCACCATTCGTATCTGTCGGATATCGCCGCTGGCGTTATCTGCGGACTGGGCGCTGACGGTTATTCATACGCTTTACAGACAGCGGTAAAACGCCTGTCACAATCACACTAAACAAGAGTACGGAACCCACTCATGGATATTCGTAAGATTAAAAAACTGATCGAGCTGGTTGAAGAATCAGGCATCTCCGAACTGGAAATTTCTGAAGGCGAAGAGTCTGTACGCATCAGCCGTGCAGCCCCGGCCGCTAGCTTCCCGGTAATGCAGCAGGCTTATGCTGCGCCAGTGCAGCAGCCTGCGCTCTCCGCAGCCGTTGCACCAGCAGCAACTGAAGCCGCACCTGCCGCTGCAGCAGAAATCAGTGGTCACATCGTACGTTCCCCAATGGTTGGTACTTTCTACCGCACCCCGAGCCCGGACGCGAAGGCGTTCATCGAAGTGGGTCAGAAAGTCAACGTAGGCGATACCCTGTGCATCGTTGAAGCGATGAAAATGATGAACCAGATCGAAGCAGACAAATCAGGTACTGTGAAAGCGATTCTGGTCGAAAGTGGTCAGCCGGTTGAATTTGACGAGCCGCTGGTCGTCATCGAGTAACGAGGCGAACATGCTGGATAAAATTGTTATCGCCAACCGCGGCGAGATCGCACTGCGTATTCTTCGTGCCTGTAAAGAGCTGGGCATCAAGACCGTCGCTGTGCACTCAAGCGCGGATCGCGATTTAAAACACGTATTGCTGGCGGATGAGACGGTCTGTATTGGCCCGGCTCCGTCCGTAAAAAGCTATCTGAACATCCCGGCTATCATCAGCGCCGCTGAAATCACCGGCGCGGTGGCAATTCATCCGGGTTACGGCTTCCTCTCTGAGAACGCCAACTTTGCTGAGCAAGTTGAACGCTCTGGCTTTATCTTCATCGGTCCGAAAGCTGACACCATCCGCCTGATGGGCGACAAAGTGTCCGCGATCACCGCGATGAAGAAAGCCGGTGTTCCAACTGTTCCAGGCTCTGACGGCCCTCTGACCGACGACATGGATGCTAACCGTGCTCATGCGAAACGCATTGGCTACCCGGTTATTATCAAAGCGTCCGGCGGCGGCGGCGGTCGCGGTATGCGCGTTGTGCGCAGCGATGCTGAACTGGCGCAGTCCATCTCCATGACCAAAGCTGAAGCGAAAGCCGCGTTCAGCAATGACATGGTATACATGGAAAAATACCTGGAAAACCCACGCCACATCGAAATTCAGGTGCTGGCTGACGGTCAGGGTAACGCTATCTATCTGGCAGAACGTGACTGTTCCATGCAGCGTCGTCACCAGAAAGTGGTCGAAGAAGCACCCGCACCGGGCATCACTCCGGAACTGCGTCGCTACATCGGCGAGCGTTGCGCCAAAGCGTGTGTCGATATCGGCTATCGCGGTGCGGGTACCTTCGAGTTCCTGTTCGAAAACGGCGAGTTCTACTTCATTGAGATGAACACCCGTATTCAGGTTGAACACCCGGTTACCGAAATGATCACCGGCGTTGACCTGATCAAAGAGCAACTGCGTATTGCTGCCGGTCAGCCGCTGTCCATCAAGCAGGAAGAAGTTGTGGTGAAAGGCCATGCGGTCGAGTGCCGTATCAACGCCGAAGACCCGAACACCTTCCTGCCAAGCCCGGGTAAAATCACGCGTTTCCACGCGCCGGGTGGCTTTGGTGTGCGTTGGGAGTCTCATATCTACGCCGGTTACACTGTACCGCCGTACTATGACTCGATGATCGGCAAGCTTATCTGCTACGGTGAAAACCGTGATGTGGCGATTGCCCGCATGAAGAACGCCCTGCAGGAACTGATCATCGACGGTATCAAAACCAACGTTGATCTGCAGATGCGTATCATGAGCGATGAGCACTTCCAGAATGGTGGTACCAACATCCACTATCTGGAGAAAAAACTCGGTCTGAACGAGAAGTAATAAAGCAGCGTTGCAAAAAGGCCGGATTTCCGGCCTTTTTTATTTCTGGGGCCAGGAAAGCCTCATCATGTACAATCCCCGCTTTCTTCATCCACAAGGGACAAACAATGGACAAACGTTTTGTTCAGGCCCATAAAGAAGCGCGCTGGGCGCTGTGGCTGACCCTTCTCTATCTTGCTGCATGGTTAGTAACCGCTTACTTACCTGACTCCAGTATCGGTATTACCGGCCTGCCGCACTGGTTTGAAATGGCCTGCCTGCTCGTACCGCTGATCTTCATCCTCCTTTGCTGGGCAATGGTGAAGTTCATTTATCGCGACATTTCCCTGGAGGACGACGATGCAGCTTGAAGTCATTCTGCCACTGATCGCTTACTTGCTGGTCGTATTTGGGTTGTCCGTGTATGCCATGCGTAAAAGGAGCACCGGCACCTTTCTGAACGAATACTTCCTCGGCAGCCGTTCGATGGGGGGCATTGTTTTAGCGATGACGCTGACAGCCACCTATATCAGTGCCAGTTCGTTTATAGGTGGTCCCGGTGCCGCCTACAAATACGGATTAGGCTGGGTGCTGCTGGCGATGATCCAGCTTCCGGCCGTCTGGCTCTCTCTGGGGATACTCGGCAAGAAGTTTGCTATCCTGGCGCGTCGCTATAACGCCGTGACGCTAAACGACATGCTTTTTGCCCGTTATCGCAGCCGTTTACTGGTATGGCTGGCAAGTCTTAGCCTGCTGGTCGCCTTTATTGGCGCAATGACGGTGCAGTTTATCGGCGGAGCCCGTCTGCTGGAAACCGCAGCAGGGATCCCGTACGAAACGGGCCTGCTTATCTTCGGGATCAGTATCGCGCTCTATACGGCGTTTGGTGGATTCCGCGCCAGCGTACTGAACGACACCATGCAGGGCCTGGTGATGCTCATCGGAACCATTGTGCTGCTGGTGGGGGTTGTCCATGCAGCTGGAGGGCTGAGCCACGCGGTTGAAACCCTTGAAGCGATTGACCCGAAACTGGTCGCTCCGGAGGGCGCAGATGACATCCTTTCGCCAACCTTTATGACCTCGTTCTGGGTGCTGGTCTGCTTCGGGGTTATTGGTCTGCCGCATACCGCCGTACGCTGTATCTCATATAAGGACAGTAAAGCAGTCCACCGCGGGATTATTATCGGGACCATTGTGGTGGCGATACTGATGCTGGGAATGCATCTGGCAGGGGCACTGGGCCGGGCCGTGATTCCGGACCTCACCGTGCCCGATCTGGTGATCCCAACCCTGATGGTGAAAGTGCTGCCACCGTTTGCTGCCGGGATTTTCCTTGCCGCGCCGATGGCAGCCATTATGTCGACCATCAACGCTCAGCTGCTGCAAAGTTCCGCTACGATTATCAAAGATCTCTATCTGAATTTGCGTCCTGAGCAGATGGAAAACGAACGACGCTTAAAGCGCATGTCTGCCGTAATTACGCTGGTATTAGGCGCGCTGCTGCTGCTTGCCGCATGGCGTCCGCCGGAGATGATCATCTGGCTAAATCTGCTGGCGTTTGGCGGCCTTGAAGCCGTTTTCCTCTGGCCGCTGGTGTTAGGGCTCTACTGGGAACGGGCGAATGCTGCGGGCGCTTTGAGCGGCATGATTGTCGGCGGTGTGCTGTATGCCGTTCTCGCAACGTTTAAAATTCAGTACCTGGGCTTCCATCCGATTGTGCCTTCGTTACTGCTAAGTTTACTGGCGTTTGTGGTGGGGAACCGTTTTGGTCAGCCCGTCCCACAACCTGTGATTTCTACTGATAAATAAAGAGTTTTGCCATGCCGTGGATCCAACTAAAACTGAACACAACCGGCGCTAACGCCGAGGAACTGAGCGATGCGCTGATGGAGGCCGGTTCGGTCTCTATCACCTTCCAGGACACGCATGACACGCCGGTCTTTGAGCCACTGCCGGGCGAAACCCGCCTGTGGGGCGACACCGACGTTATTGGCCTGTTTGATGCCGAAACTGACATGAAAGAAGTGGTCGCCATTCTGGAAAACCATCCGCTGCTGGGCGCGGGCTTTGCTCACAAAATCGAACAGCTGGAAGACAAAGACTGGGAACGCGAGTGGATGGATAACTTCCACCCCATGCAGTTCGGCAAACGTCTGTGGATCTGTCCGAGCTGGCGTGAAGTCCCTGATGAAAACGCCGTTAACGTGATGCTCGATCCGGGCCTGGCGTTTGGTACAGGCACCCATCCAACTACGTCCCTGTGCCTGCAGTGGCTGGATGGCCTGGATCTTGACGGTAAGACAGTGATCGACTTCGGGTGCGGATCCGGGATCCTCGCCATTGCCGCACTGAAACTGGGCGCGGCAAAAGCCATCGGGATCGATATCGATCCACAGGCGATTCAGGCCAGCCGCGATAATGCTGAGCGCAACGGCGTCTCCGATCGTCTGGAGCTGTATCTCCCGGACGCGCAACCAGACGCCATGAAAGCCGATGTGGTAGTCGCAAACATTCTGGCGGGTCCACTGCGCGAGCTGGCGCCGTTAATCAGCGTGCTGCCCGTTGAGGGCGGTCTGCTGGGGCTCTCCGGCATTCTGGCAAGCCAGGCTGACAGCGTATGCGAAGCCTATGCCGATCTCTTCACTCTCGACCCGGTGGTGGAAAAAGAAGAGTGGTGCCGTATCACCGGCCGTAAAAAATAAGCTTTTGGCGTGGTCATCTGACCACGCCGCTTTCCCTGCCGATCGGCTTCATTCCTCTACTCATTCTCCGGTAAAATATCCACACAAATCATGTTGATTTGTATTACAAAAATTCACCGGAAGAATATGATGAAACACATTACAGGCAAGGCAGCGCTGCTGGCGCTGAGCATGGTTACGGCTTCAGCATTCGCATCACACTGGGGCTACGAAGGGAAGGAATCACCGGAACACTGGGGCGAACTGGACGAGGCATACAAGACCTGTCAGAAAGGAATGAACCAGTCGCCGATTAATATTGATTCGACCCTGGACGCCCATCTCTCCCCGCTACAAACGCACTACACTGATGGCCCCGTGACGCTGACGAACAATGGCCACACCATTCAGGCAAGTGAACCGGCTGACACCCGCGATACGATCACGCTGGATAAGCAAACCTGGACGTTACAACAGTTCCATTTCCACTCTCCGAGCGAAAACACCGTTCACGGCAAGAAATATGCAATGGAAATGCACCTGGTTCATAAAAATGCCGCAGGGGAGCTGACGGTGGTTGCGGTGATGTTCGATAAAGGCGCCGCAAACCCGGAGCTTGAAAAGCTGTGGAGCGTGATGCCTCAGTTGGCCGAGCAGAACGTCTCCATCAAAGGAGATCTCAACCTGAATACGCTGCTGCCGGAAGATAAAACGTACTTCCGCTTTAGCGGTTCACTGACCACGCCTCCGTGTTCAGAAGGCGTCACCTGGATTGTGCTTAAGCACCCGATGACAGTCTCCGCAGAACAGCTCGATAAGTTTACCCATACCATGCATCACGATAATAACCGTCCGGTACAGTCTCTGCATGGACGTGTAGTGGTCGAATAAGAGGCATTTCTCGCAATACGATCATCTTCTAAAATGCGACGCAGATCGCAAAGAAGCGGGATAAACTGCTGCTAAAAACAGCAGAATATCCCGCTTCAGTGACGCTTTTATTCAGAAATGACGAGAAGTTACGGTAAATTGTAAGCGTCCATAAAATAACCATCCCCGCCTAACATAATGATTTAAATAGTGAATAATTTTGAACAGAAAGACAGAGCGGCGATTCCATGATCTATAACAGTGGATTGTTCAAAGTTTGGCCTTTCATCTCGTGCAAAAAATGCGTAATATACGCCGCCTTGCAGTCACAGTATGGTCATTTCTTAACTCATGCGCATCGGACACCACCAGCTTAGAAATCGCCTGATCGCAGCCCCAATGGCAGGTATAACAGACCGGCCGTTCAGGACGCTGTGTTATGAGATGGGAGCCGGTTTAACCGTATCCGAGATGATGTCGTCTAACCCGCAGGTCTGGGAAAGCGATAAATCCCGCCTTCGGATGGTGCACATTGATGAACCAGGTATCCGCACCGTGCAAATTGCCGGAAGCGTGCCTGAAGAGATGGCAGATGCCGCGCGGATTAACGTGGAAAGTGGTGCCCAGATTATTGATATCAATATGGGGTGCCCGGCCAAAAAGGTGAATCGCAAGCTTGCAGGTTCAGCCCTTCTGCAATACCCCGATCAGGTGAAATCTATCCTGACGGCGGTTGTCAGCGCAGTGGACGTTCCTGTTACGTTGAAGATTCGCACGGGTTGGTCGCCGGAACACCGTAACTGTGTAGAAATTGCCCAACTGGCCGAAGACTGTGGCATTCAGGCCCTGACCATTCATGGACGCACTCGCGCCTGTTTGTTCAACGGTGAAGCTGAATACGACAGCATTCGGGCAGTTAAGCAGAAAGTTTCCATTCCGATTATCGCGAATGGCGACATAACTGACCCGCTTAAAGCCAGAGCTGTGCTCGACTATACGGGAGCTGATGCTCTGATGATAGGACGTGCCGCTCAGGGAAGACCCTGGATCTTCCGGGAAATCCAGCATTATCTGGACACTGGGGAGCTGCTTGCCCCCCTGCCACTGGCAGAGGTTAAGCGCTTGCTTTGTTCGCATGTTCGGGAATTGCATGACTTTTATGGTCAGGCAAAAGGGTACCGAATTGCGCGTAAACACGTCTCCTGGTATCTCCAGGAGCATGCTCCAGATGACCAGTTTCGGCGCACATTCAACGCCATAGAGGATGCCAGCGTACAGCTGGAGGCGTTGGAGGCATACTTCGAAAATCTTGCGTAATGAAATAAAGAGCTGACAGAACTATGTTCGAACAACGCGTAAATTCTGACGTACTGACCGTTTCTACCGTTAACTCTCAGGACCAGGTAACTCAAAAGCCCCTGCGTGACTCGGTTAAACAGGCACTGAAGAACTATTTTGCTCAACTGAATGGTCAGGATGTTAATGACCTGTATGAGCTGGTACTGGCTGAAGTTGAACAGCCACTGTTGGACATGGTGATGCAATACACCCGCGGTAACCAAACCCGCGCTGCGCTGATGATGGGTATCAACCGTGGTACTCTGCGTAAGAAACTGAAAAAATACGGCATGAACTAATTTCGGTTAGCAAATGCTTGTTTAAAAAGGCGCTACCTGGCATGGGGATGCGCCTTTTTTATTACTTTCTCTTCTCCGTCAACGCTGTGTAAACCTTCGTTTATCCCGCTTTTAAAGCTCGGTTTTTCGTGTATATTTCACCCACCCTACTGGCGCTCTTCTCGCGGAATGACACAATGATTCGTAAATACTGGTGGCTGGTTGTCTTTGCAATCTCCGTTTTCATTTTCGATACACTGCTGATGCAGTGGATTGAACTGATGAGCACCGAAACCGATAAGTGTCGCAATATGAACTCCGTGAATCCGCTCAAGTTGGTGAACTGCTCAGAACTCGACTGACCGCCCGATTGCGCAAACCACCCTGCTATTACCCAGTAAAAACGGGGATTTAAATCCCTTTGAGCCGTTACCTTACGGTGATAATGTCTCGCCCTTCTCAACCGCTCTGGCGTAACTTCACACTCGAGTAGAACCGACCATGCTGGTTAGCCAATACAACTCAATCCTTGTCGTCCTCTCCTTTGTTGTTGCCATCCTTGCGGCGTATACCGCCCTGAATATGGCTGCACGTGTCGCCGGGAGTCAGGGCGTCGCCGCACGCGTCTGGCTGGCTGGCGGGGGCATTGCAATGGGCATTGGCGTGTGGGCCATGCATTTTATTGGCATGCTGGCGATGGACCTCTCCATGAGCATGAGCTACAACGCCACCCTGACGGTGTTATCCATGGTTATCGCCGTGGGATCGTCACTGTTTGCGCTGTGGCTTGTCAGCGGCGAACAATTGCGCTTGCGCCGTCTGCTGCCAGGCGCGCTGGTGATGGGTGGTGGTATTGTTGCCATGCATTACACCGGCATGGCGGCGCTGGAAGTGATGCCCGGGATTATCTGGGATAAGCTCTGGGTCGCCATTTCGGTTATGATTGCCCTTGCCGCTTCACTCGCGGCACTCTGGCTAACCTTCCGCCTGCGCCACGAAGCCGCGCAGGTCGTACTGATGCGCATGGGTGCCGCCATCACCATGGGGATTGCCATTGCCGGTATGCACTACGCCGGGATGAAAGCCGCGCAGTTCCCGATGTCCACCATGGTTCATCATGACGGTATAAACGGGAGCTGGCTGGCGGTGCTGGTCAGCGTCGTCGCGCTCTCTATTCTTGGGATCACCCTGCTGGTGTCGATGCTGGATGCCCGTCTCCAGGCACGCACCGCCCTTCTGGCCTCATCGCTTGCAGAAGCGAACCGGGAACTCGCACAACTGGCCCTGCATGATACCCTGACGCGGCTGCCCAACCGTATTCTTCTGGAAGACAGACTCGATCAGGCCATCAGCAAAGCCGATCGGGAAGGCACCCGTTTTGCGCTGATGTTCATGGATCTCGACGGTTTTAAAGCCGTCAATGATGCCTACGGCCATGATGTCGGGGACAGGCTGCTGGTCGCCGTCACGCAGCGTCTGCTGCTTCTCCTGAAAGGCCAGTTCACCCTTGCACGTATCGGCGGTGATGAGTTTGTTCTGCTGGCAGAGGGTGAAGGTCCCGACGATGCGGCCTCGCTGGCAAATTCGCTGGTGCATGCCATCGATACCCCGTTCAATCTCGACCCCTATGAACTGGTGGTGACCCTCAGTATTGGCATCGCACTTTATCCTCACGACGGCAAAACCGAGCGCGAGCTGATGTTTAATGCCGATGCCGCGATGTATCACACGAAGCATATGGGCCGGAACGGTTACCACTTTTTCCAGCCCTCCATGAATACCCTGGCGCAGACCCATCTTCAGTTAATGAACGATCTGTGGATGGCGATCGATCGTGATGAGCTACGCCTGCTGTATCAGCCAAAATTTCACGCTCCCGCAGGGCCGGTTCTCGGCTTTGAGGCGTTATTACGCTGGCAACATCCAAAGCAGGGATTACTGACTCCGGACCTCTTCCTGCCGCTGGCGGAAAAAACGGGGCTGATCATCCCCATTGGCAACTGGGTCATTAATGAAGCCTGCCGCCAGCTGCGGGAATGGCATCTTCAGGGGCATCAAAGCTGGTCAATGGCGGTCAACCTGTCAACGTTGCAGTTCGAACAACCTTCGCTGGTTAAAACGGTTCTCGACTGCCTGGCGCGTCATCATGTGCCGCCGGAAATGTTGATCCTGGAAGTGACGGAGACCACGGCAATGAGCAACCCGGATGAAAGTGTGCGGGTGCTGACAGAGCTGACGGATGCAGGCGTGAAGGCCTCCATTGATGATTTTGGCACCGGATATTCAAGCCTGCTCTATCTCAAGCGCTTGCCGGCCTGCGAACTCAAGATCGACAGGGCATTTGTGAAAGAGTTAAGCGGTGAGAGCGAGGATGCCACCATTGTTTCGGCGATTGTGGCCCTCGCAAAAACGCTTAACCTGAAAGTCGTGGCGGAAGGGGTGGAAACCGAAGCACAGCAAAACTTTTTGACCGAGCTTGGCTGTAACACCCTTCAGGGTTATCTGTTAGGTAAACCTGTCAGCGCGCAGACCGTAGAGGCACTTTGTGCCCGGGGAGAAATGTTACCTGGCGCGGAGCTGTAATCATCATGAGGCGATACGCGAACGATCGGGAGTGTCGCCAGAATGCTATCGACGAGGGCGGGCGCCTGCTGGTAGAGATTAAAACTGTCGTTATTCATTAACCAGTTTTTAATGATTCCGCTAAAAAAACCGTGAAATACGATCAAGGTGAGGTCCACATTCATCCTGGGTGAAATAATCCCCCGTGAAATACAGCCCTCCAGCGTGACACGTAACGCGTCATCATTGAACCCAATACGCTTTCTGATTTCACTTTCTGAAATCATATCGCTGCTAAATTCACACTTATGATACAGAATTTGTAAAAGCGCACATTGCCGCGGCTCATGGGCAATATACTGCAATGCTGTAATAAACTGCTCACGAAGCATTAACAACGGATCGTCACTTTCGGAAAGGGAAAGCCGGTCGCGAATAATATCGCGAAGCGGTAATTGCTGTTCCCAGATGGCATTAAAAATTTCAGATTTACTGGTGAAGTGCCAGTAGATCGCGCCGCGCGTCACCCTGGCGGCATCCGCGATATCCGTCAGCGTCGTATTGGCTACGCCACGTGATGCAAACTGTCCGATAGCCGCCTCAATCAGCTGCTGTCGGGTCTGTTGAGCCTCTTCTTTCTTTTTACGCGCCATAGACGACTACTCGTTATACACAAGGTTTATAGATATTGCTGCGTTCATAAAAATGAAAGTATTCACCAATTTCCGTTTTCATTTTGCACAAAAAAAGTCAACGCACATAATTTATCATTAATACAAATACATTAAGCCAATTAAATTCATGACCTGAATGAATGGACAACCTTAAACGCTGTTTATCTGATAATTATGCCAGACGTATATTACCGTAAACCTCAGGCCCGATTCTGATTTTGTCTTCAGGCCAGCTCATTCGCACTTATAAATTAAAAAACATTAAATACCCTCATTATTATACGCAGCTACATTTTATTTTTTATCCCTCTGCCCCAACTACCGGTTCATGACATATATCGGTTAATGGGTATTTAAAGGAACAGTAATGACGAATCATTTCAGACGCTTACCCTTATCCGGTTTCATTGTCTGCGCGGTACTGCTCACTGGATGCGATGGTCAGGAAAAACAACAACAACCCCCGCAGGCACCTCAGGTCAGCGTGCATATCGTGAAAAGCGCGCCTCTGGCTGTTACCACTGAACTCCCGGGCAGAACCGACGCTTTTCGGGTTGCGGAGGTTCGTCCTCAGGTTAGCGGCATCATCCTGCGTCGCAACTTCAAGGAAGGGAGTGATGTTAAAGCGGGTGAGTCACTTTATCAGATTGATCCCGCGACCTATCAGGCAGCCTATGACAGCGCGAGAGGCGAGCTGGCGAAGGCCCAGGCGGCAGCCAATATTGCGCACCTGACCGTGAAACGTTATCTCCCACTGGTGGGCACACAGTATGTCAGCAAGCAGGAGTATGACCAGGCTGTAGCAACGGCTCAGCAGGCAGACGCCAGCGTCGTTGCTGCCAAAGCCGGTGTTGAAAGCGCGCGTATTAACCTTGCGTACACCAAAGTTACGTCTCCTGTCGATGGCCGCATCGGTAAATCCAGCGTAACCGAAGGGGCTCTCGTCACCAACGGACAAGCCACAGCCCTGGCAACGGTCCAGCAGCTTGATCCGATTTATGTCGATGTCACCCAGTCCAGTAATGAGTTTATGCGTCTGAAACAGACGAGTCTGCAAAAAGGCGAGTCCGCCAGTACCGTTGAGCTGCTGATGGAGAATGGGCAGCCCTACCCACTGAAAGGCACTTTGCAGTTCTCTGACGTCACGGTCGATGAGAGTACCGGCTCGATAACCCTGCGCGCCATTTTCCCGAATCCGCAACATCTGCTGTTACCCGGCATGTTCGTTCGTGCCCGCATTGATGAAGGCACGCAGCCGGATGCAATCCTGGTTCCACAGCAGGGTGTGACCCGTACGCCGCGAGGCGATGCAACCGTTATGGTGGTGAACGATAAAAACCAGGTTGAGGCACGTACCGTCGTCGCCCCGCAGGCAATTGGCGATCGCTGGCTGGTAACGGAAGGGCTGAAAAACGGTGACCGCGTTATTGTCAGCGGGTTACAGAAAGTCAGACCGGGGGCAACCGTGGTCGCCACGCCTGATACCACCACCGCTCCAGCCAGTTAAGGGACGACAACATGGCTAATTTCTTTATTCAGCGGCCGGTTTTCGCCTGGGTACTTGCCATCATTTTAATGATTGCCGGCGGGCTGGCCATTCTCAAACTTCCCGTCGCACAGTATCCGACCATTGCGCCTCCTGCGGTGGCGATATCCGCAACCTATCCGGGGGCTGATGCCCAAACGGTGCAGGATACCGTGACTCAGGTTATCGAACAGAACATGAACGGTATCGATAACCTGATGTATATGTCTTCCACCAGCGACTCGGCAGGTAACGTCACGATCACCCTCACCTTCGAGTCAGGAACCGACCCAGACATCGCCCAGGTGCAGGTTCAGAACAAACTGCAGCTCGCCATGCCGCTCCTGCCGCAAGAGGTACAGCAACAAGGGATTGGCGTTGAGAAGTCCAGCAGCAGCTTCCTGCTGGTCGCAGGTTTTGTTTCAGATAACAAACATCTCACGCAGGATGACATCTCCGACTATGTCGCCTCAAACGTCAAAGATGCCATCAGCCGAACGTCTGGCGTCGGCGACGTCCAGCTGTTTGGCGCCCAGTATGCGATGCGCATCTGGCTCGACAGCAATGCGATGAACAAATATCAGCTGACGCCGCTGGATATTATCAACCAACTGAAAACGCAGAATGACCAGATAGCGGCAGGCCAGTTGGGTGGAACGCCGTCTATTCCCGGGCAGCAGCTGAACGCCTCGATCATCGCGCAAACCCGCCTGAAATCACCGGAAGAGTTTGGCCGGGTCACGCTCAAAGTGAATCAGGATGGCTCGATGGTGCATCTGAAGGATGTGGCTCGCATTGAGCTGGGCGGCGAAAACTACAACATGGTGACAAAAATCAATGGGCAGGCGGCAACCGGCCTGGGGATTAAGCTGGCGACCGGGGCAAATGCGCTGGACACGGCGGCAGCCATCAAGAGCAAGCTGGCGCAACTGCAGCAGTTCTTCCCGCAGGGGCTGAAAGTTGTCTACCCCTATGACACCACACCTTTTGTGAAAATCTCCATCCACGAAGTGGTAAAGACCCTGTTTGAAGCGATTATTCTCGTCTTCCTGGTCATGTACCTGTTCCTGCAAAACCTGCGGGCGACACTCATCCCGACTATCGCGGTTCCGGTCGTTCTGCTGGGGACCTTCGCGGTTCTGGCGGCGTTCGGTTTCTCCATCAATACCCTGACAATGTTCGGCATGGTGCTGGCGATAGGTCTGTTGGTGGATGACGCCATCGTGGTCGTCGAGAACGTTGAACGCGTCATGGTAGAAGACAAGCTGCCGCCGAAAGAGGCCACGCAGAAATCGATGGGGCAAATCCAGGGTGCGCTGGTGGGGATCGCCATGGTGCTCTCAGCGGTCTTTATTCCAATGGCCTTTTTTGGCGGTTCAACGGGGGCAATCTATCGCCAGTTCTCACTGACGATCGTTTCCGCCATGGCGCTCTCCGTACTGGTTGCGCTGATCCTGACGCCCGCACTCTGTGCAACATTGCTCAAGCCCGTCTCCGGCGACCATCATGCGCAGAAAGGGGGGTTCTTCGGCTGGTTTAATGCGCGCTTTGATAAAAGTGTGGAGCACTACAGCAACAGCGTGAGCGGTATTTTGCGCAAGACCGGCCGCTATCTGGTGGTGTATGTCATTATTGTCGGCGGAATGGCGGTGCTCTTCCTTCGTTTACCGACCTCCTTCCTGCCCGAAGAGGATCAGGGGGTGTTTATGACGATGGTTCAGCTCCCGGCGGGGGCAACCCAGACGCGCACTCAGCAGGTCCTCGACCAGGTTCAGGATTACTATCTGAACAAAGAGAAGGCGAATGTGGAATCCGTCTTTACCGTTAATGGCTTTAGCTTTAGCGGCCAGGGTCAGAACTCCGGCATTGCCTTCATCAGCCTGAAGCCCTGGGAGGAGCGCCCGGGGGCGGAAAATGGCGTCGAAGCCATTGTAGGTCGCGCGACTAAAGCCTTCAGTCAGATTAAGGATGGTCTCGTGTTCCCGTTTAACCTGCCTGCAATTATTGAACTGGGTACCGCCACGGGCTTCGACTTTGAGCTGATTGACCAGGCTAACCTGGGGCATACCCAGCTGACGCAGGCGCGTAACCAACTGCTCGGCATGGTGAAAGAGCACCCTGATCTGCTGGTTCGCGTGCGTCCTAACGGTCTTGAAGATACACCTCAGTTCAAGCTGGATGTCGATCAGGAGAAAGCACAGGCGCTGGGTGTCAGTATTTCTGACGTCAACCAGACGATCTCGACGGCGTTAGGTGGCACCTATGTGAATGACTTTATCGATCACGGACGCGTGAAAAAGGTCTACGTCCAGGCCGACGCAAAATTCCGTATGCTGCCAGGCGATATTAACAACCTTTACGTGCGCAGCGCGAATGGGGAAATGGTCCCGTTTTCTGCCTTTAGCAACGCGCACTGGGTCTATGGTTCACCTCGCCTGGAGCGCTACAACGGGATGCCATCAATGGAGATCCTCGGTGAATCAGCCCCGGGGAAAAGTACCGGTGAGGCGATGGTGATGATGGAAAGCCTGGCGGCAAAACTGCCCTCCGGCATCGGCTATGACTGGACGGGAATGTCTTATCAGGAGCGGCTTTCGGGTAACCAGGCGCCGGCGCTGTACGCCATTTCACTGATTGTGGTGTTCCTGTGTCTGGCGGCCCTGTATGAAAGCTGGTCCATTCCGTTCTCAGTCATGCTGGTGGTGCCGCTGGGTGTCATTGGTGCGCTGCTTGCAGCGTCGCTGCGCGGGTTAAACAATGACGTCTATTTCCAGGTCGGCCTGCTGACGACGATTGGTTTATCGGCGAAAAACGCCATCCTGATCGTCGAGTTTGCCAAAGACCTGATGGAGAAAGAAGGTAAAGGTATTATTGAAGCTACACTGGAGGCGTCAAGGATGCGCCTTCGCCCCATCCTGATGACCTCCCTGGCCTTTATTCTCGGCGTCATGCCGCTGGTGATCAGCACCGGGGCCGGGAGCGGCGCGCAAAACGCGGTGGGTACGGGCGTGATGGGAGGGATGCTTTCCGCAACGCTTCTGGCCATTTTCTTCGTGCCCGTTTTCTTTGTGGTTGTCCGCCGACGATTCACCCGCCATAAAGAGTAATGTTTTCCTGAAAGGCACCTTTGGTGCCTTTTTATTTTTAACATAAACAACGAATTAGACTTTACAAAATAGCAGCGTTAAAACCAGGGTGGTTTGCATTAAGTAAAAACAGCCTTTTGCAGCTTCATAATTTCTCCATTAATTCTTCCTGAAACCGACTTTTCTCCACGATTTTTACAAACGACATAAATTGAGATTATTCCTCGTGTAACACGGTCTTACCCCGGTGGTAAAATAACCTCCAGTTCGCTAATTGCCCTCCTGGCTTTATAGCGGACGAGAAATAATACTGAGGTAACATCATGAAAAGATTCATTTCCGTTGCACTCCTCGCTGCGTTGCTTGCTGGTTGCGCGCACGACTCTCCATGTGTACCGGTTTACGATGACCAGGGCCGACTGGTTCATACCAATACCTGTATGAAAGGCACTACCCAGGATAACTGGGAAACAGCGGGTGCTATCGCCGGTGGTGCAGCCGCTGTGGCGGGTTTGACGTTGGGTATCGTTGCCCTGACCAAATAACATCTGTTCAGAAGCGCGGCTCCGGCCGCGCTTTTGCTTTTAAAGAGTGCAGTGTTTTCAAATAAGTAAAAAAATAGCCCCGTATTTATTCACATAATTAATTTCAGCCAGAAGCCAGTCACAACTTTTCCGTATACTCATTTAAATTTCATATTCTATCGTGATGATTTTCACACATTATTCCTATTGAATACCCTGCCAATATTCACTCTGGAAACTATCTCTACATTTCCTCTGACTCTCGTTAAAACTTTTGCTCCGATTTGTGGCACAGGTTGTAATTTCGCACCGTTTCGGGGCGCTCGTTTTATTTAAGCCTGTCTACACTCAGCATTAAGCGTTCACTTCTCACTTATTTTGTCGAACGCAAAACTGGCATTACGTTTGCTTTATAAACGTTGGCCAACGCCACAGACAGGTAAAGCGTTTTTAAAACGCCTCTATAACGATAAATTCGCCACACAGGATGCATTATGAAAAAGACGATGATAGCCAGCCTGGCCGCTGCAGGCATGTTGTTTGCCGTAGCCGGTCAAGCCCATGCGGGAACGACACTGGATGCCGTTAAAAAGAAAGGTTTTGTTCAATGTGGTATCAGTGACGGTTTGCCTGGCTTCTCCTATGCCGATGCGAACGGCAAATTTACCGGTATTGATGTGGATGTCTGCCGTGGCGTCGCTGCTGCCGTTTTTGGTGATGACAGCAAAGTAAAATATACCCCGCTGACGGCGAAAGAGCGCTTTACGGCGCTGCAGTCCGGCGAGGTAGACATGCTCTCCCGTAATACCACCTGGACCTCCTCCCGCGACGCGGGTATGGGAATGTCATTTACCGGCGTGACCTATTATGACGGCATCGGCTTCCTGACCCATAACAAAGCGGGCCTGAAAAGCGCGAAAGAACTGGATGGTGCCACCGTCTGTATCCAGGCTGGTACTGATACCGAGCTGAACGTCGCAGACTATTTCAAAGCAAATAACATGAAGTACACCCCTGTGACATTTGACCGCTCGGATGAATCGGCTAAAGCGCTGGAGTCCGGTCGTTGTGACACCCTGGCTTCTGACCAGTCACAGCTGTATGCCTTACGTATTAAGCTGAGCAACCCGGCTGAGTGGATTGTCCTGCCTGAAGTGATCTCAAAAGAACCTCTCGGACCCGTGGTACGCCGTGGCGATGAAGACTGGTTCTCCATTGTTCGCTGGACATTGTTCGCCATGCTGAACGCAGAAGAGATGGGCATCAGCTCGAAAAACGTGGATGAGAAAGCCGCGAATCCATCCAACCCGGATATGGCGCACCTGCTCGGTAAAGAGGGTGATTTCGGTAAAGATCTGAAGCTGGATAACAAGTGGGCTTACAACATCATCAAACAGGTGGGCAACTACTCTGAGATCTTTGAGCGCAATGTGGGATCGGATAGCCCGCTGAAGATCAAACGCGGCCAGAACAATCTCTGGAATAACGGCGGTATTCAGTACGCGCCACCAGTACGTTAAGTCATAGCTGTAACGGGCACTGCTCAGGCGGTGCCCACTCCAGAGTCATGGTTATTGAGGTTTCTTTATGTCCCATCGCCGCTCAGCCGTAAAAGGATCGCTATCCTTTTCTCATCCCGCGGTCCGCGCCTGGCTATTCCAGATTATTGCTATCGTTGCGGTTGTTCTCATCGCCGTGTATCTCATCCATAACACAATCACCAACCTGAATAACCGCGGCATTACCTCCGGTTTTGCGTTTTTGGATCGCAGCGCAGGGTTTGGCATTGTTCAGCACCTTATTGATTACCAGGAAGGAGACACCTACGGACGCGTGTTCGTCGTCGGTTTATTGAATACGCTGTTGGTCTCGGCGCTGTGTATCGTCTTCGCATCGATACTGGGGTTCTTTATCGGCCTGGCGCGTCTTTCTGAAAACTGGCTCCTGCGGAAACTGTCAACTGTTTATATCGAGACGTTCCGTAATATCCCACCACTGCTGCAGATCTTCTTCTGGTATTTCGCCGTACTGCGTAACCTTCCGGGTCCGCGTCAGGCCGTCGACGCGTTTGAGTTGTTTTTCCTCAGTAACCGAGGGTTGTCCATTCCTTCTCCTCTGCAAGGAGAAGGGCTGTATGCGTTCATCGCCGCAATTGTGATAGCGCTTGTTCTCTCAGCCGGAGTATTCCGTTTTAATCGCAAGCATCAGATCAAAACCGGGCAGCTTCGCAGAACCTGGCCCACGGCGGCCGTCCTGATTGTTTGCCTGCCGCTGCTGGCACACTGGCTGTTCGGAGCAGCGCTACACTGGGATATTCCGCATCTGCGTGGCTTTAACTTTCAGGGCGGGATGGTATTAATTCCTGAGCTGGCAGCACTGACGCTGGCGCTGTCGATTTATACGTCCGCGTTTATCGCTGAGATTATCCGAGCAGGGATCCAGGCCGTACCTCACGGACAGCACGAGGCGGCACGCTCTCTGGGTTTGCCCCATACCGTGACGCTTCGCCAGGTCATCATTCCTCAGGCTTTACGGGTCATTATTCCTCCCCTGACCAGCCAGTATCTGAACATTGTCAAAAACTCGTCGCTGGCCGCAGCCATAGGCTACCCCGATATGGTGTCACTCTTCGCCGGAACCGTGCTTAACCAGACCGGACAAGCCATTGAAACCATCGCGATCACCATGTCTGTCTATCTGATCATCAGCCTGGTGATTTCATTGCTGATGAACCTTTATAACCGTCGTATAGCACTGGTCGAGCGCTAAGGATCTATGATGACAAAAGCGATACTGTCGCAAGCCTCGCGCCCTGCCAATTCGACAGGTGGACGCTTCATTCTGTGGGCGCGTAAGAATCTGTTCTCCAGCTGGAGTAATAGCCTGCTGACGATCGTCTGTATGTGGCTAATGTGGGAATTGATCCCGCCTCTGCTGAACTGGGCATTTTTACAGGCTAACTGGGTCGGTACCACCCGGGCAGACTGCACCAAAGCTGGCGCTTGCTGGGTATTTATTCATGAGCGTTTCGGTCAGTTCATGTATGGATTGTATCCACATGAACAGCGCTGGCGGATAAATCTGGCGCTGGTCATCGGCCTGCTCTCTGTCGCGGTCATGTTCTGGAAAAAGCTGCCTCATCGTGGACGCTACATTGCCGGCTGGGCGGTGGTTTATCCCATCATTGTCTGGATACTGCTGTATGGCGGTTTCCTGGGGCTGGAACGCGTAGAAACACGCCAGTGGGGCGGACTGACGCTGACGCTGATTATCGCTTCGGTGGGGATAGCCGGCGCACTGCCGTGGGGGATTTTACTTGCCCTGGGACGGCGTTCAAAAATGCCGATCGTACGCGTGCTCTCCGTTATCTTCATTGAGTTCTGGCGCGGCGTGCCGCTTATCACCGTTCTGTTTATGTCTTCGGTCATGCTGCCGCTGTTTATGGCAGAAGGCACCACGATAGACAAACTGATCCGTGCGCTGGTCGGGGTGATTCTCTTCCAGTCAGCCTATGTTGCTGAAGTTGTACGAGGTGGGCTGCAGGCGTTACCTAAAGGCCAGTACGAAGCAGCGGAATCACTGGCGCTCGGTTACTGGAAAACGCAGGGACTGGTCATTCTTCCACAAGCTCTCAAGCTGGTTATCCCGGGACTGGTCAACACAATCATTGCCCTCTTCAAAGATACCAGCCTGGTGATCATCATCGGGTTGTTCGATCTCTTTAGCAGCGTGCAACAGGCCACCGTGGACCCTGTCTGGCTGGGCATGTCCACAGAAGGATATGTCTTTGCAGCCCTTATCTACTGGATCTTTTGTTTTAGCATGTCGCGCTACAGCCAGCATCTGGAAAAGCGCTTTAACACCGGGCGTACACCGCACTGAGGAAATTATGAGCCAAATAACTATGACACCCGCCGACGCGATGATTACGCTGGAAAATGTGAATAAATGGTACGGACAGTTCCATGTCCTGAAAGACATTAATCTCAAGGTAAAGCAGGGGGAACGCATCGTTCTTTGCGGCCCTTCCGGCTCCGGGAAATCCACAACCATTCGCTGTATTAACCATCTTGAAGAACATCAGCAAGGACGCATTGTGGTTGATGGTATCGAGCTGAATGAAGATATCCGCAACATTGAACGCGTGCGTCAGGAAGTGGGAATGGTATTCCAGCACTTTAATCTTTTTCCACACCTGACCGTTCTGCAGAACTGTACGCTTGCGCCAATTTGGGTACGAAAGATGCCGAAAAAGGAAGCGGAGGCGCTGGCAATGCACTACCTTGAACGCGTACGTATTGCAGAGCATGCCAATAAATTTCCTGGTCAGATATCGGGTGGCCAACAGCAGCGCGTGGCTATCGCCCGCTCGCTTTGTATGAAGCCGAAAATTATGCTGTTTGATGAACCGACGTCAGCCCTGGATCCTGAGATGGTGAAAGAGGTGCTGGATACCATGATTGGGCTGGCACAATCCGGCATGACCATGCTGTGTGTAACACATGAAATGGGATTCGCGAGAACCGTGGCCGACCGGGTGATTTTTATGGATCGCGGAGAGATTGTTGAGCAGGCGCCGCCGGATGAGTTCTTTGCCCATCCTAAGTCAGAACGCACGCGAGCCTTCCTGTCGCAGGTGATTCATTAATCTGCTGTCTTGCCCGGAGGCGCGTTGCCTGCCGGGCCTACGGTTTTCACGGCAATCATAACGCAAAAAGGCCATCCTTTCGGATGGCCTTTTCACTTGTTTGATGTCTGGCAGTTCCCTACTCTCACATGGGGAGACCCCACACTACCATCGGCGCTACGGCGTTTCACTTCTGAGTTCGGCATGGGGTCAGGTGGGACCACCGCGCTAAAGCCGCCAGACAAATTCTTTTACTTCTTGCCGAACTTTAACCTAAGTATAAAGTGGTGCTGATACCCAGAGTCGAACTGGGGACCTCACCCTTACCAAGGGTGCGCTCTACCAACTGAGCCATATCAGCACGCTAAATTTGATGCCTGGCAGTTCCCTACTCTCACATGGGGAGACCCCACACTACCATCGGCGCTACGGCGTTTCACTTCTGAGTTCGGCATGGGGTCAGGTGGGACCACCGCGCTAAAGCCGCCAGGCAAATTCTGTTTAATCTGTATCAAAGCTGAAACTTGTGTCGTCTCTTCGCCAAAACATCTTCGGCGTTGTAAGGTTAAGCCTCACGGTTCATTAGTATCGGTTAGCTCAACGCATCGCTGCGCTTACACACCCGACCTATCAACGTCGTCGTCTTCAACGTTCCTTCAGGAGACTTAAAGTCTCAGGGAGAACTCATCTCGGGGCAAGTTTCGTGCTTAGATGCTTTCAGCACTTATCTCTTCCGCATTTAGCTACCGGGCAGTGCCATTGGCATGACAACCCGAACACCAGTGATGCGTCCACTCCGGTCCTCTCGTACTAGGAGCAGCCCCCCTCAATTCTCCAGCGCCCACGGCAGATAGGGACCGAACTGTCTCACGACGTTCTAAACCCAGCTCGCGTACCACTTTAAATGGCGAACAGCCATACCCTTGGGACCTACTTCAGCCCCAGGATGTGATGAGCCGACATCGAGGTGCCAAACACCGCCGTCGATATGAACTCTTGGGCGGTATCAGCCTGTTATCCCCGGAGTACCTTTTATCCGTTGAGCGATGGCCCTTCCATTCAGAACCACCGGATCACTATGACCTGCTTTCGCACCTGCTCGAGCCGTCACTCTCGCAGTCAAGCTAGCTTATGCCATTGCACTAACCTCCTGATGTCCGACCAGGATTAGCTAACCTTCGTGCTCCTCCGTTACTCTTTGGGAGGAGACCGCCCCAGTCAAACTACCCACCAGACACTGTCCGCAACCCGGATTACGGGTCTACGTTAGAACACCAGCCATTAAAGGGTGGTATTTCAAGGACGGCTCCATGCAGACTGGCGTCCACACTTCAAAGCCTCCCACCTATCCTACACATCAAGGACCAGTGTTCAGTGTCAAGCTATAGTAAAGGTTCACGGGGTCTTTCCGTCTTGCCGCGGGTACACTGCATCTTCACAGCGAGTTCAATTTCACTGAGTCTCGGGTGGAGACAGCCTGGCCATCATTACGCCATTCGTGCAGGTCGGAACTTACCCGACAAGGAATTTCGCTACCTTAGGACCGTTATAGTTACGGCCGCCGTTTACCGGGGCTTCGATCAAGAGCTTCGCGTTGCCGCTAACCCCATCAATTAACCTTCCGGCACCGGGCAGGCGTCACACCGTATACGTCCACTTTCGTGTTTGCACAGTGCTGTGTTTTTAATAAACAGTTGCAGCCAGCTGGTATCTTCGACTGATTTCAGCTCCACCCGCAGGGGCTTCACCTACATATCAGCGTGCCTTCTCCCGAAGTTACGGCACCATTTTGCCTAGTTCCTTCACCCGAGTTCTCTCAAGCGCCTTGGTATTCTCTACCTGACCACCTGTGTCGGTTTGGGGTACGATTTGATGTTACCTGATGCTTAGAGGCTTTTCCTGGAAGCAGGGCATTTGTTACTTCAGCACCGTAGTGCCTCGTCATCACACCTCAGCGTTAAAAGGTACCGGATTTACCTGGAACCTCCGCCTACATGCTTAAACCGGGACAACCGTCGCCCGGCTAACATAGCCTTCTCCGTCCCCCCTTCGCAGTAACACCAAGTACAGGAATATTAACCTGTTTCCCATCGACTACGCCTTTCGGCCTCGCCTTAGGGGTCGACTCACCCTGCCCCGATTAACGTTGGACAGGAACCCTTGGTCTTCCGGCGAGCGGGCTTTTCACCCGCTTTATCGTTACTTATGTCAGCATTCGCACTTCTGATACCTCCAGCAACCCTCACAGGCCACCTTCAACGGCTTACAGAACGCTCCCCTACCCAACAACACATAGTGTCGCTGCCGCAGCTTCGGTGCATGGTTTAGCCCCGTTACATCTTCCGCGCAGGCCGACTCGACCAGTGAGCTATTACGCTTTCTTTAAATGATGGCTGCTTCTAAGCCAACATCCTGGCTGTCTGTGCCTTCCCACATCGTTTCCCACTTAACCATGACTTTGGGACCTTAGCTGGCGGTCTGGGTTGTTTCCCTCTTCACGACGGACGTTAGCACCCGCCGTGTGTCTCCCGTGATAACATTCTTCGGTATTCGTAGTTTGCATCGGGTTGGTAAGCCGGGATGGCCCCCTAGCCGAAACAGTGCTCTACCCCCGAAGATGAGTTCACGAGGCGCTACCTAAATAGCTTTCGGGGAGAACCAGCTATCTCCCGGTTTGATTGGCCTTTCACCCCCAGCCACAAGTCATCCGCTAATTTTTCAACATTAGTCGGTTCGGTCCTCCAGTTAGTGTTACCCAACCTTCAACCTGCCCATGGCTAGATCACCGGGTTTCGGGTCTATACCCTGCAACTTAACGCCCAGTTAAGACTCGGTTTCCCTTCGGCTCCCCTATACGGTTAACCTTGCTACAGAATATAAGTCGCTGACCCATTATACAAAAGGTACGCAGTCACACCCGAAGGTGCTCCCACTGCTTGTACGTACACGGTTTCAGGTTCTTTTTCACTCCCCTCGCCGGGGTTCTTTTCGCCTTTCCCTCACGGTACTGGTTCACTATCGGTCAGTCAGGAGTATTTAGCCTTGGAGGATGGTCCCCCCATATTCAGACAGGATACCACGTGTCCCGCCCTACTCTTCGAGTTCACAGCCTGTGTGTTTTCGTGTACGGGACTATCACCCTGTACCGTCGGACTTTCCAGACCGTTCCACTAACACACAAGCTGATTCAGACTCTGGGCTGCTCCCCGTTCGCTCGCCGCTACTGGGGAATCTCGGTTGATTTCTTTTCCTCGGGGTACTTAGATGTTTCAGTTCCCCCGGTTCGCCTCGTTAACCTATGTATTCAGTTAACGATAGTGTGTCGGAACACACTGGGTTTCCCCATTCGGACATCGCCGGGTCAAAGGTTCATATCACCTCGCCGGCGCTTTTCGCAGATTAGCACGTCCTTCATCGCCTCTGACTGCCAGGGCATCCACCGTGTACGCTTAGTCGCTTAACCTCACAACCCGAAGATGTTTCACTTCTGATTGCGAAAATTTGAGAGACTCGAACACACATAACATGTGTGTCGTTTCAATTTTCAGCTTGATCCAGATTTTTAAAGAGCAAATATCTCAAACATGACTCGTAAGTCAGTTTTGAGATATGACGGCAGGTGACTTTCACTCACGAACCAGCAAGTGGCGTCCCCTAGGGGATTCGAACCCCTGTTACCGCCGTGAAAGGGCGGTGTCCTGGGCCTCTAGACGAAGGGGACGTGTCAGTCTCAATCGCAAGACGCCTTGCTTTTTACTTTTCATCAGACAATCTGTGTGAGCACTACAAAGGCAGGTTCTTTAAGGTAAGGAGGTGATCCAACCGCAGGTTCCCCTACGGTTACCTTGTTACGACTTCACCCCAGTCATGAATCACAAAGTGGTAAGCGCCCTCCCGAAGGTTAAGCTACCTACTTCTTTTGCAACCCACTCCCATGGTGTGACGGGCGGTGTGTACAAGGCCCGGGAACGTATTCACCGTAGCATTCTGATCTACGATTACTAGCGATTCCGACTTCATGGAGTCGAGTTGCAGACTCCAATCCGGACTACGACGCACTTTATGAGGTCCGCTTGCTCTCGCGAGGTCGCTTCTCTTTGTATGCGCCATTGTAGCACGTGTGTAGCCCTACTCGTAAGGGCCATGATGACTTGACGTCATCCCCACCTTCCTCCAGTTTATCACTGGCAGTCTCCTTTGAGTTCCCGGCCTAACCGCTGGCAACAAAGGATAAGGGTTGCGCTCGTTGCGGGACTTAACCCAACATTTCACAACACGAGCTGACGACAGCCATGCAGCACCTGTCTCAGAGTTCCCGAAGGCACCAATCCATCTCTGGAAAGTTCTCTGGATGTCAAGAGTAGGTAAGGTTCTTCGCGTTGCATCGAATTAAACCACATGCTCCACCGCTTGTGCGGGCCCCCGTCAATTCATTTGAGTTTTAACCTTGCGGCCGTACTCCCCAGGCGGTCGACTTAACGCGTTAGCTCCGGAAGCCACGCCTCAAGGGCACAACCTCCAAGTCGACATCGTTTACGGCGTGGACTACCAGGGTATCTAATCCTGTTTGCTCCCCACGCTTTCGCACCTGAGCGTCAGTCTTTGTCCAGGGGGCCGCCTTCGCCACCGGTATTCCTCCAGATCTCTACGCATTTCACCGCTACACCTGGAATTCTACCCCCCTCTACAAGACTCTAGCCTGCCAGTTTCGAATGCAGTTCCCAGGTTGAGCCCGGGGATTTCACATCCGACTTGACAGACCGCCTGCGTGCGCTTTACGCCCAGTAATTCCGATTAACGCTTGCACCCTCCGTATTACCGCGGCTGCTGGCACGGAGTTAGCCGGTGCTTCTTCTGCGGGTAACGTCAATTGCTGTGGTTATTAACCACAACACCTTCCTCCCCGCTGAAAGTACTTTACAACCCGAAGGCCTTCTTCATACACGCGGCATGGCTGCATCAGGCTTGCGCCCATTGTGCAATATTCCCCACTGCTGCCTCCCGTAGGAGTCTGGACCGTGTCTCAGTTCCAGTGTGGCTGGTCATCCTCTCAGACCAGCTAGGGATCGTCGCCTAGGTGAGCCGTTACCCCACCTACTAGCTAATCCCATCTGGGCACATCTGATGGCAAGAGGCCCGAAGGTCCCCCTCTTTGGTCTTGCGACGTTATGCGGTATTAGCTACCGTTTCCAGTAGTTATCCCCCTCCATCAGGCAGTTTCCCAGACATTACTCACCCGTCCGCCACTCGTCACCCGAGAGCAAGCTCTCTGTGCTACCGTTCGACTTGCATGTGTTAGGCCTGCCGCCAGCGTTCAATCTGAGCCATGATCAAACTCTTCAATTTAAAAGTTTGATGCTCAATGAATTAAACTTCGTAATGAATTACGTGTTCACTCGTTGAGACTTGGTATTCATTTTTCGTCCGAGGACGTTAAGAATCCATGTCACTTTGAGTGCCCACACAGATTGTCTGATAAATTGTTAAAGAGCAGTTGCAACGCGGCTTTCGCTCACCGTTGCGAGGTGGCGTATATTACGCTTTCCTCTTTCAGAGTCAACCCGTTATTTCAGGATTTTTTCTCTTCAACCGACCGGGCTGTTTGTGAAGTGATTCACATCCGCCGTGTCGATGGAGGCGCATTATAGGGATCCCAATTTTTAGCACAAGTGTTTTTTAGATCTTTTTTTTCGACTGCTGATTTTCCGTGCTTTTCGCTGAAATCCCGCCCGATTTGTTTAAATATTGACGCATTTTGCCTTGTCTCGATCCCATAATATGATCACCGTATTGTGTATAGCGCTCATCCTTAGAGGTAGATATGCCTGCAGTATTACGTCCTTATAAAGATCTGTTCCCCCAAAAAGGCGATCGCGTGATGATCGACGCCAGCAGCGTGGTCATTGGTGATGTCCGAATGGCCGACGACGTCAGCATCTGGCCGCTTGTCGCCATCAGGGGAGATGTAAACTATGTGTCTATTGGCGCCCGTACCAATATTCAGGACGGTAGCGTTCTGCATGTCACGCACAAATCCTTTTATAACCCGGAAGGCAATCCACTCATCATTGGCGAAGATGTTACCGTCGGCCATAAAGTGATGCTTCACGGCTGCACTGTCGGAAATCGGGTGCTTGTTGGCATGGGATCGATTCTGCTGGATGGCGTCATAGTAGAAGATGACGTCATGATTGGTGCCGGTAGCCTTGTCCCGCAGAACAAACGACTGGAGAGCGGCTATCTCTATCTGGGAAGCCCGGTAAAACAGATCCGCCCCCTTAAGGAGGCAGAGATCGAAGGATTAAAATACTCAGCGAACAACTACGTAAAATGGAAAAATGACTACCTGAATCAGGACAACCAAACCCAGCCCTGATCGTCTTCCTGCTGTTCGCGGATTAAATCGCTGGCTTCCTCTTCCAGATCCCAGCGATTTTCACAAAATACGGCTATCGGGTCCGCACCGCCAAAACGACGCAACAGCGTATCCCCCAAAATGGCGCAGGTAAGTTGCATCCCCTGTACCAGCACCGGGAAACAGACCGCTTGTTTACCCTCATCCCAGAACTCCCGGTCCGGAAAGTGAATGGCCTGATTCACGCCGATAACTCCTGCTTTAGCTTTTCAATAACCGGCTCAACTGCAGGCAACACGCCATGCCAGAGCAGCACCGCATGCGCGGCCTGACCCACCAGCATTCCCAGCCCATCGGCGATATGCTTCGCGCCGTGTTGTTCACACCAGTTCAGGAAAGGCGTCTTCCCTTTCTGATAGAACATGTCATAGAAGTACATATGCGCGTTTACCAGCGAAGCGGGGATGGCCGGGATCTCGCCGTTGATACCGCTGGAGGTGGCATTGATAATAAGATCGAACTCACGATCGGCAAGATCGTCAAGCGCTACCGCACTCACGCTACCGGTATGTGCAAACAATGCCGCCAGCGCTTCTGCCCGGGAAAAGGTCCTGTTGGTAATGGTCACCGCACAGTCCAGGGAAAGCAGAGGCAACAGGACTCCCCGCGATGCGCCCCCCGCACCAATCAGCAGGATCCGAAATCCCGGTTTGATAAACGAGAGTCTTTCCAGATCGCTTAGTAAACCAATTCCGTCAGTGTTATCACCCAGAAGGCGCCCATCCTCAAGCCGTTTCAGGGTATTTACTGCCCCAGCAAGTGAAGCGCGCTCGGTCAGCTCATCCGCACGTTCGAAGGCTTCCTCTTTAAAAGGAACGGTCACATTCGCGCCTTTACCGCCCGCGGCGAAAAAAGCCTCCAGTGTTGGAATAAATGTATCCACCGGGGCCAGTACGCGGCCATAGGGATGATCTATCTGCAGTTGCTCCGCAAATTGCTGATGGATCCACGGCGACTTACTGTGTGCAATCGGGTTACCAAAAACAGCATAGGTTTCCATGAGATTACCCCTGGCGAAAACGTTCGCCGGTCAAAGCGTCACGAATTTCGGACGGATTCAGGCGCCCTCCCGTTTCACCGACAGCAACAGGGAAGTCATTTCCGAACTGCGCCAGTACTTCTTCGGTTGTCCGACAGGGTGGCAACCCGGTCAGGTTGGCGCTGGTTGAAACCAGCGGTTTACCAAATGCCAGGCAAAGCTCGACCACCAGCGGATGATCAGTGACGCGGACAGCGAGGGAATCAAAGCGTCCGGTTAACCAGCGCGGCGTTGTCGGCTGCGCCGGGAAGACAAAGGTCACTGGCCCTGGCCACGCGGAGAAGATCGTCTCGCGCTGCGCCGGCGTCAGAATAGAGTCATCAATATAGGGTTTAAGCTGCTCATAATTCGCAGCGATCAAAATCAGCCCTTTCTCGACGGGTCTTTGTTTTAAGGTAAGCAGGCGGCTCACAGCCGTCTCGCTGTCGGGATCGCAACCGACCCCGAAAACAGCTTCAGTTGGATAGGCGATGACGTCTTCGTTTTTCAGGACATCCACCATATGCGCAATGGAGCCTGATTGCAGGTTATTATTCACTATTTTGATCCGCCGAAACCGGCTTTCCACATTGTTTACTGGCGCAGAAGCATTTCATGCCTTGAGCCGTTTTCTTCTCGATAAGTAGCGGATAATTGCAATACGTGCAGATGCCCGCTACCGGTTTGAAATTGATAACGAACTGGCATTCAGGGTAGCGATCGCAGGAATGGAAGGTCTTACCAAAGCGAGAACGACGTTGTACCAGCTGTCCGCGCTGGCATTGAGGACAGGCAATAGCCGTTTCATCAGGCTTATCAATTTGTTCTGTATGTTCACATTCCGGATAACGGCTACATCCAATAAACATGCCGAAACGCCCCTGACGGAGCGCAAGCTCACCACCGCAGAGAGGGCAAAGCTGACCCTCCAGAATTTTAACGATATGTCCATCCGCCTGGCTTTTCAGAGGACGAACATAATCACATTCCGGATAGTGAGAACAACCGAGAAACGGGCCGTGTTTCCCGGACCGAATAACAAGTTCAGCCCCGCACTGCGGGCAGGGCTCATTTTTATGCACCGTGAACAGTGCTGATTTGGCCATAACAACTCTTGGTGCTGCGCATTGAATTAGTGCAGCATACCTTCATTCACTTCAAAGAGTAATTCTTCCATTTGCTGATAGGCATTTTCACAGCCCGGGATATTAAACAGAACCATCAGGATCACCCACTTGAGATCTTCCAGTTCAAATTCTGCCGTATCCAGCGCCATGACGCGCTCTATCACCATTTCTCTCGTTTCGAGGTTTAACACCTGAATCTGCTCAAGGAATAAAATGAACCCCCGGCAGCTGGCGTCCAGCCTTTCACACTCTTCAGCGGTATAGATGCGTACGGACAGTGGGTCAGAAGCAAGCTGCATCGGTTCGGCAAGGCCTTCCTGATAATCAGCCAGTTTTTCCAGCCACATCAACGCATTATAGATGTCTTCCCGCTCAAACCCCGCATCGGTAAGATCCTGTGTCAACTTGTCCTGATCCACTCGCATTTCTGCTTCGTTATGGATGTAAGTCTCAAACAAATACATCAGTACGTCGAACATGGCATGCCCTCCTTAATCGGACATAGCCGCCGGGTACAGCTGCGATCCACCCTGCTAACTCCAGTTCGAGTAGCTGTGCTACCGTTACTGGCACAGGTTGGCCGGCACGTTCAGCGACAACGTCAACAGGTGTTACCTCATCTCCTACGTTAGCCAGGAGCTTGGGAAATGGCAATGCCACCTTTCCCTGATCTGATGAATAATGTCGCTTTTCGGGATCTTCCTGCAGACATTGCAAGCCATATTGCAAATTTTCAAGAATGTCTCCTACTTCCGTTACCGGTGTTGCCCCTTGTTTAATCAGCCAGTGCGGCCCTTCACAACCGGGGTTACCTATCGGGCCGGGCAAGGCAAAAACGTCCCTTCCCTGTTCAAGCGCGCAGCGTGCCGTGACCAGCGACCCGCTGCGGCGTGCCGCTTCAACCACCAGCACGCCCTGACTCAGCCCGCTGATAATCCGATTACGACGCGGAAAGTTTGCCGGTCTGGGCTGCGCCGAAAGCGGAAACTCAGAAACAATCGCGCCGTCAGATTCGATAAGCCGCATCGCCAGTGCCTGATGCCGGCGCGGATAAATGCTAAAAAGACCGTTTCCCAGCACGGCAACACTTCGACCTTTTACTGACAGCGCTGCGCTGTGAGCAACGCCGTCAATCCCGCAGGCCAGCCCGCTGGTGATCGTTAGCCCGCTTTGTGAAAGTTGTTCGCACAGGATTTTCCCCCATCGCTCGCCGTACCATGACGGTGCACGACTCCCGACGACCGCCAGCTGCACAGTATTAAGCGTCTCAGGATTGCCTTTCACGAATAGCGCCCCGGGATAATCAGGGATCGCGCGGAGCAAAGGGGGATAAAGTGGATGACTGGCCGTCAATAAATGATGTCCCGGCTGCTCAAGCCACCTCAGGCTACGCTCCAGCTCACTCTCCTCTGGCGCAAAGAACCGTTCAGCCTGCCTTGCTGTCAGCCCGGCCTTTCTGACAACGAGCGTATCGATCCTCTCCTGCTGCTGCAGTTGTGAAGCCGCTTCAAGCATGACATCGCCATACAGAGAAGCTGTGTGTATTAGCCGTAGCCATATTTCAGTAGACGTCATCCTTTCCCCTGCCATAAGCGGCCTGCGCAATCATTGCGATTGGTCACTGATGCTGTCAATCGATGGGGGATTTGTCTAGAATAGAGAGAGTATTCTTATCAACTCCTGAACACGACTCTGGAAATTTATGGCAGTTTTGCAAGTGTTACATATTCCGGACGAGCGCCTTCGCATCGTCGCTGAACCGGTCAAAGAAGTGAATGCAGAAATCCAGCGTATCGTTGATGATATGTTCGATACCATGTACGCCGAAGAAGGCATTGGTCTGGCGGCAACGCAGGTGAACATTCACAAGCGTATTATCGTGATCGACGTTTCTGAGAATCGCGATGGTCGTCTGGTGCTGATCAACCCAGAGCTGCTTGAAAAGAGCGGCGAGACAGGTATTGAGGAAGGTTGTCTGTCCATTCCCGAACAGCGTGCTTTAGTCCCTCGTGCCGAAAAAGTGAAAATTCGCGCACTGGATCGCGATGGCAATCCGTTCGAACTGGAAGCAGACGATCTGCTGGCGATTTGTATTCAGCATGAGATGGATCACCTGGTCGGTAAACTGTTTATCGATTACCTCTCGCCGCTGAAACAGCAGCGTATTCGTCAGAAAGTAGAGAAACTGGATCGTTTGCGCTCTCGCGCATAACATCCCCCCGGATACAAGGATCACCGTGTCTAAAACACTACGCATTATCTTCGCGGGAACCCCTGACTTTGCAGCGCGTCATCTTGACGCGCTGTTATCTTCTGGTCACCAGATTGTTGGCGTCTTTACCCAGCCGGACCGTCCGGCAGGTCGCGGTAAAAAACTGATGCCGAGCCCGGTAAAGGTACTGGCAGAAGAGCATGGGCTTCCCGTTTTCCAGCCCGCATCGTTACGCCCACAGGAAAATCAGCAGCTTGTTGCTGACCTGAATGCCGACGTGATGGTGGTGGTGGCTTACGGTTTAATTCTGCCAAAAGCTGTGCTTGATATGCCTCGCCTGGGTTGCATCAACGTGCATGGTTCCCTGCTCCCGCGCTGGCGTGGTGCTGCACCTATCCAGCGCGCTCTGTGGGCGGGTGATGCTGAAACGGGCGTCACCATCATGAAGATGGATGTAGGTTTAGACACTGGCGATATGCTGTATAAACTGGCCTGCCCTATTACAGCAGACGATACCAGCGGCACACTGTATGACAAGCTGGCAGAGCTCGGTCCGCAAGGCCTTATCGAGACGCTCCAGCAGCTTGCTGACACCACGGCAAAACCGGAAGTTCAGGATGAGGCGCAGGTGACGTATGCCGAAAAGCTGAGCAAAGAAGAAGCACGGCTCGACTGGTCGCTCTCTGCCGCTCAACTTGAACGCTGCATTCGCGCTTTTAATCCGTGGCCGATGAGCTGGATGGAGATTGATGGGCAGCCGGTAAAAGTCTGGAAAGCCTCCGTCATTAACGGTAATACCACCGCTGAACCCGGTACGATTATTGATGCCAGCAAGAACGGTATCCAGGTGGCGACTGCGCAAGGGATCCTGAATCTTGAATCGCTACAGCCGGCCGGTAAGAAAGCCATGAGCGCTCAGGATCTGTTAAATTCCCGTCGCGAATGGTTTATTCCGGGCAATCGCCTTGCCTGAACAAACTTCTTCTTAAGGCCCGGTGTTTCCGGGCATTTTTATTTCTACGGTTATGAAAAAACAAAATCTACGCAGTATGGCGGCTCAGGCCGTTGAGCAGGTTATCGAGCAGGGCCAGTCATTGAGTAATGTCCTGCCTCCACTGCAACAAAAAGTCTCTGATAAAGACAAAGCTCTGCTTCAGGAGCTCTGCTTTGGCGTCCTGCGCACACTCTCTCAACTTGAGTGGTTGATTAATAAGCTGATGTCACGCCCAATGACAGGCAAGCAGCGTACCGTACATTATTTGATTATGGTGGGCTTTTATCAGCTCCTTCATACCCGTATCCCACCTCATGCCGCGCTGGCAGAGACGGTGGAAGGTGCCGTTACAATTAAACGTCCTCAGCTGAAAGGGCTGATCAACGGCGTACTGCGTCAATTCCAGCGACAGCAGGACGAACTGCTGGCGGAATTTGCGCAGAGCGAAACGCGTTTCCTGCACCCGGAATGGCTGCTGAAACGCCTGAAAAAAGCCTGGCCACAACAGTGGCAAAATATTGTCGAAGCCAATAATGAACGTCCGCCGATGTGGCTACGCGTGAATCGTAACCATCATTCTCGCGATGCCTGGCTGGCTTTGCTGGAAGAGGCAGGGATGAGCGGCTTTACCCATGATGCTTATCCTGATGCGGTGCGTTTAGCGTCCCCTGCTCCGGTACATGCATTACCCGGCTTTGATAAGGGCTGGGTAACGGTACAGGATGCCTCAGCTCAGGGCTGCATGACCTGGCTTGAACCCAAAAATGGTGAGCAGATCCTCGATTTGTGCGCTGCACCTGGGGGCAAAACGACGCATATTCTTGAAGTGGCTCCGCAGGCCAGCGTCATGGCGGTAGATGTTGATGAACAGCGTCTTTCACGCGTCTATGACAACCTTAAGCGTCTGGGCATAAAGGCACAGGTTAAGCAAGGCGATGGACGTAAACCGGCAGAATGGTGTGGTGAAACACAATTCGATCGCATTTTACTGGATGCCCCCTGCTCTGCGACCGGCGTAATTCGTCGTCATCCGGACATCAAGTGGTTACGCCGCGACCGAGACATCAAGGAACTTGCCCAGCTGCAGTCCGATATTCTCGACGCCATCTGGCCGCATCTTAAACCTGGCGGTACGCTGGTGTATGCAACCTGCTCGATACTTCCGGAAGAAAACAGTCAGCAAATCGCGGCTTTCCTCAAACGTACCCCGGACGCGGCACTGCGCGATACGGGAACATCTGAATCTCCGGGTCAGCAGAACCTGCCAGGTGCAGAAGAGGGTGATGGCTTCTTTTACGCTAAGCTAATCAAAGAGTGATGTTGAGAACAGGTCACGGGATATGAAGATTATCATTCTGGGTGCAGGACAGGTTGGCGGGACGCTGGCAGAAAATCTGGTTGGCGAAAATAATGACATCACCATTGTTGATACCAATGGCGATCGCCTGCGCGTTTTACAGGACAAATTTGACCTGCGTGTTGTGCAGGGACATGGTTCGCACCCGCGCGTGCTTCGTGAGGCGGGTGCCGACGATGCCGACATGCTGGTTGCGGTGACCAGTTCTGACGAAACCAATATGGTGGCCTGTCAGGTGGCCTACTCACTTTTCAACACGCCAAACCGAATCGCGCGTATCCGCTCACCGGACTATGTTCGCGATGCGGAAAAACTGTTTAATTCAGAAGCGGTCCCTATTGATCATCTTATCGCGCCAGAACAGCTGGTCATCGACAATATCTATCGTCTGATCGAATATCCAGGCGCTCTGCAGGTGGTCAACTTTGCCGAAGGTAAAGTGAGCCTGGCAGTCGTCAAGGCCTATTACGGTGGGCCATTGATCGGTAATGCGCTTTCCACCATGCGCGAGCATATGCCGCATATCGATACGCGCGTCGCGGCCATCTTCCGCCACGACAGACCTATTCGCCCGCAAGGCTCAACAATTGTCGAAGCAGGTGATGAGGTCTTCTTTATTGCAGCCTCACAGCATATTCGTGCGGTGATGAGTGAGCTTCAGCGGCTGGAAAAACCCTATAAACGCATTATGCTGGTCGGCGGTGGCAATATCGGTGCTGGTCTGGCACATCGACTGGAAAAAGATTACAGCGTTAAGTTGATCGAGCGCGATCAACAGCGTGCTGCTGAACTGGCGGAAAAACTGCAAAATACGATCGTATTTTATGGCGATGCGTCAGATCAGGAGTTGCTGGCTGAAGAGCATATTGATCAAGTTGATCTCTTTATTGCTGTCACCAACGACGACGAGGCGAATATTATGTCCGCCATGCTCGCCAAACGTATGGGTGCCAAAAAGGTCATGGTGCTAATCCAGCGCCGGGCATATGTTGATCTGGTTCAGGGAAGTGTGATTGATATTGCTATTTCTCCTCAGCAGGCGACAATTTCCGCCCTCCTGAGCCATGTTCGTAAAGCGGATATTGTCGGTGTGTCATCGCTTCGTCGCGGCGTAGCGGAAGCCATTGAAGCGGTCGCACACGGAGATGAAACCACATCTCGCGTCGTGGGCCGTTCGATCGACGAAATTAAGCTGCCACCAGGCACTATTATCGGCGCCGTTGTGCGCGGGAATGATGTCATGATTGCCAATGATAATTTACGTATTGAGCAAGGCGATCATGTGATTATGTTCCTGACCGATAAAAAGTTTATTACCGACGTCGAACGTTTGTTCCAGCCAAGTCCATTCTTCCTCTAATGTGTCGGGTGCGTGAAAAAGCGCACCCGCACTTTATCCTCTTCATTTTTGTGCCTTTTATTTTTCATATCGTTTAATTATCCCGAATGGCAATTAGCTAATCATTTGTTAAACTTATAGTCGTCAGCTGGCACAAGGAGAATAAAATGAGTTTTATTAAAGAATTCCGCGAATTTGCAATGCGCGGGAACGTGGTGGATTTGGCAGTGGGTGTCATTATTGGTGCAGCATTCGGCAAGATTGTTTCATCATTAGTCGCCGACATTATCATGCCACCTTTAGGGTTGTTAATCGGTGGCATTGATTTCAAACAATTCGCTTTCACGCTGCGTGAAGCACAAGGTGATGTTCCGGCAGTCGTGATGCACTACGGCGTATTTATTCAGAACGTATTTGATTTTGTGATCGTCGCATTTGCCATTTTTATGGCTATAAAACTGATCAACAAACTCAACCGTAAAAAAGAAGAGCCGGCTGCAGCGCCTGCACCAACGAAAGAAGAAGTGCTGCTGAGTGAGATTCGCGATCTGTTAAAAGAGCAGAACAACCGCGTTTAATCAAAAGCTTAAAGCGGGAAGGCCAGTGGTAAAGAAGCGATTCGCTTGTTTGCCACTGGCCTCCCAGTTACCCCGTTTTGCATGTTTATCTTTGCGCAGATAACTTCCTTTCCCTTTTTTATTCTTCTCAACACGCTGTCTGAATAACGGGTCGTGAAGTAACGCCTCAATGGCATTGTCCTTAATTTGTCCTTTCGTGTGCTGATAGCGGCTCATAATTTCTCCTGAGCATGGTGAATGACGACGGGAGTCTAGACCCGGATGGACTAAAAATCAACAGCCCTCAGTTTCTCCACTGGCACCCTGTTCAAGGGCTTCAAGAATTGAACAATAAATACTGCTGTGGGCCGTACCGCAGCAGGCATCATTCAGCCTCTGCAGAGAACGCTGCATGGTTTGCAGCTCCTGAATGCGCGCTTCAACTTCATCCAGCCGGGCCTGCACAATACTTTTAGATTCCTGACAGGTGTGATGTTCGGGATCGATGCGGATCGATAATAATTCCCGGATCGCGTCCAGCGTAAAGCCGAGCTGACGCGCATAACGAATGAACCGCAGGCGCTGAAGATCATTATCGGTGTAAAGGCGAAAGCCACCTTCAGTCCGAACTTCATGATCGATCATCTGTTGCTTTTCATAATACCGGATAGTATCCGGCGTGACGTTCGCGAGCTTCGCAAGTTCACCAATGCGGTACATAGCTACTCCTCGTTTATTTTCTGCATCAATCTTTCACAATATTCGCCGCGCAGAAAATCTGTATTCATCCCTGCCTGGCGAAGCTTGAGTTCAAGCAGCGCGAGCCTGCGGCTAAGCTCAGCGTGTCGAGGATCGTCCTGATGGATCCCTTTGAGGAGATCGACCATTTCGACAGCCTCTCTGCGTTGTTCAAGCTCCGGAGGAAGACAACCTGCATTTTTCAGTAACCGATATCCGGCCCGTAGTTCCGGGGCAATATGCGAATCATCATCCAGCACAAGCGGTTCGCCGCTTCCCGGAAGATCGTCGAATTCGCCTTTCTTTTGGGCATCGCAAATATGGCGTTCTGCCCACTGGTCAAGCAACCACATTATCAGCTCCAGGGGATGAACAGAATTAATACAAACATTGTAGAGAAGTGGGGGTATCGCGGATATAAAAAAACCCGCCGGAGCGGGTTTTTTTACGTTACTGCAGATTACTCTGCAGCAGCTTCTGCTTTCTCTGAACGATCAACCAGCTCGATGTAAGCCATCGGCGCGTTGTCGCCTGCACGGAAACCACACTTCAGAATACGAGTGTAACCACCGGCACGGCTCGCGAAACGCGGGCCCAGCTCGTTAAACAGTTTTGCCACGATCTCGTTATCACGAGTGCGGGCGAATGCCAGACGACGATTAGCAACGCTGTCAGTCTTGGCAAGAGTAATCAGCGGCTCAACTACGCGACGCAGCTCTTTCGCTTTAGGCAGGGTCGTCTTGATGATTTCATGACGAACCAGTGAACCTGCCATGTTGCGGAACATAGCCTGGCGATGGCTGCTGTTGCGGTTCAGTTGACGACCACTCTTACGATGGCGCATGACCTTATCCTTCTCAGTAAAACCTTAACCTGTGATCCGGTTACTCGTCAGCAATGCTTGCCGGTGGCCAGTTTTCCAGGCGCATGCCCAGAGACAGACCACGTGAAGCCAGCACGTCTTTAATCTCGGTAAGAGATTTTTTACCCAGGTTCGGCGTTTTCAGCAACTCAACCTCGGTACGCTGTACCAGATCACCGATATAGTGGATAGCTTCTGCCTTGAGGCAGTTAGCAGAGCGGACAGTCAATTCGAGATCGTCAACAGGGCGCAGCAGGATCGGATCGAATTCTGGTTTCTCTTCTTTCACTTCCGGCTGACGAACATCACGTAAGTCAACGAAAGCTTCCAGTTGTTCTGCCAGGATGGTTGCCGCACGACGAATCGCCTCTTCAGGATCGATTGTGCCGTTGGTTTCCATTTCGATGACCAGCTTGTCCAGGTCGGTACGCTGTTCTACACGCGCTGCTTCAACATTGTAGGCAATACGCTCTACAGGGCTGTAGCATGCGTCGACCAGCAGACGGCCGATTGGGCGCTCATCTTCTTCCGAATGAATTCGGGCAGAAGCCGGCACATAACCACGACCGCGCTGAACTTTGATACGCATGCTAATAGCTGCGTTCTCATCGGTCAGGTGGCAGATCACGTGCTGCGGCTTGACGATTTCAACATCACCGTCGTGGGTGATGTCGGCTGCAGTCACAGGGCCAATGCCAGATTTATTCAGAGTAAGAATAACTTCATCTTTACCCTGAACTCTCACCGCCAGCCCTTTCAGGTTGAGCAGGATTTCAAGGATATCTTCCTGAACGCCTTCTTTGGTGCTGTACTCATGAAGTACACCATCAATCTCAACCTCGGTCACCGCGCAACCCGGCATCGATGAGAGCAGAATACGGCGCAGTGCGTTACCCAGAGTATGGCCAAAGCCACGCTCTAAAGGCTCAAGGGTCACCTTGGCGTGCGTCGAACTCACTTGCTCGATATCTACCAGGCGCGGTTTTAGAAACTCTGTCACAGAACCCTGCATTGTGTCCTCTCTTTGGTACTAAGCTTTACTTGGAGTAAAGCTCGACGATCAGGTGTTCGTTAATGTCCGCAGACAGATCAGAACGTTCTGGCTGACGCTTGAACGTACCTTCCATCTTGCCAGCATCAACTTCCAGCCAGGTTGGCTTTTCACGCTGCTCAGCCAGCTCCAGAGCGGCCTTCACGCGAGATTGCTTTTTCGCTTTCTCACGAATGCTAACAACGTCATTCGCTTTAACCTGATAAGAAGCGATGTTAACAACACGACCGTTTACCATGATTGCTTTGTGGCTAACCAGCTGACGTGATTCAGCACGAGTAGCGCCGAAGCCCATACGGTATACAACGTTGTCCAGACGACCTTCCAGCAGAGCCAGCAGGTTTTCACCTGTGTTGCCTTTCAGACGTGCTGCTTCTTTATAGTAGTTACGGAACTGACGCTCCAGCACACCGTACATACGGCGAACTTTTTGCTTTTCACGCAACTGCACACCATAGTCAGACAGACGCGGTTTACGCGCACCGTGCTGGCCAGGAGCTTGTTCAATTTTACACTTGGTATCGATCGCGCGAACGCCAGACTTAAGGAATAAGTCGGTGCCCTCACGACGGCTCAGCTTGAGCTTAGGACCCAAATATCTTGCCATTTTCTATCTCCAACTAACCTAAAAAACGAGCGTTATACGCGACGTTTTTTCGGCGGACGACAACCGTTATGAGGGATCGGAGTCACATCAGTAATATTAGTGATGCGGAAACCAGCGGCGTTCAGAGCGCGAACAGTAGATTCACGACCCGGACCCGGACCTTTAACCATAACTTCCAGATTCTTGATGCCGTATTCTTTTACGGCTTCTGCGCAACGCTCTGCTGCAACCTGAGCTGCGAACGGAGTGGATTTGCGAGAACCACGGAAACCGGAACCACCGGCTGTTGCCCAACCCAATGCGTTACCCTGACGATCAGTAATAGTAACGATGGTGTTGTTGAAAGAAGCATGGATATGAGCCACGCCGTCAGAGACTTGTTTTCTTACACGTTTACGTGCACGAACTGGTGCCTTTGCCATTATTCAATCACCCCGATTATTTCTTGATCGGTTTGCGCGGACCCTTACGGGTACGTGCGTTGGTCTTAGTACGCTGACCGCGCACTGGCAGACCACGACGATGACGCAAACCGCGATAGCAACCAAGATCCATCAGGCGCTTGATGCTCATGCTGATTTCACGGCGCAGATCACCTTCAACGACAAATTTGGCAACTTCGTCACGCAGCGTGTCGATTTGTTCTTCAGACAGCTCACTGATCTTAACATCTTCAGCGATACCCGCTGCAGCCAGAATGGCTTTAGAACGGGTCTTGCCGATGCCGTAGATCGAAGTTAATGCGATCACAGCATGTTTCTGATCAGGAATGTTAATGCCTGCTATACGGGCCACTATGCACTCCTACTATTTAATATGTACGCACCATGCTGAAAAGCCCGTTTTCAGGATACTCAAATGGAAACGTACAGACATACAAAAGATTGGCTGGCTAATCTAGCCAGCTCAACCCAACTTTGCAAGAAAAATATGCGAAATAATCAGCCTTGGCGCTGTTTATGCTTCGGCTCGGCACTGCAAATCACACGGATGACACCATCACGCTTAACGATTTTGCAGTTACGGCATAATTTCTTGACGGAAGCACGAACTTTCATTTTTACTCTCCGTAACTTCTCAGGCGACCAATTAGCGGCCGTAGCCTTTCAGGTTCGCCTTCTTCAATGCAGACTCATACTGACTGGACATCATCAGAGTTTGCACTTGAGCCATAAAGTCCATAATCACGACAACAACGATAAGCAGTGAGGTCCCACCGAAGTAGAACGGTACTTTCATTGCATCACGCATGAACTCCGGGATCAGGCAGATAAAAGTAATATAGAGCGCACCAACCAAAGTCAGGCGGGTCATTACTTTATCGATATACTTCGCCGTTTGCTCTCCCGGACGAATTCCTGGTACAAATGCACCGGACTTCTTCAGGTTATCTGCTGTTTCACGCGGGTTGAAGACCAACGCCGTGTAGAAGAAACAGAAGAAGATGATCGCAGACGCATAGAGTAACACATAAAGTGGTTGCCCAGGCTGCAAATACAGCGAAATTGTTGTCAGCCAGTTCCAACCAGTACCGCCCCCGAACCATGACGCGATGGTTGCCGGGAACAGAATAATACTGGAAGCGAAGATCGCCGGGATTACCCCCGCCATATTCACTTTCAGCGGTAAATGTGTGCTCTGTGCAGCATAGACACGACGACCTTGCTGACGCTTAGCGTAGTTCACCACAATGCGGCGTTGACCACGTTCAACGAAGACAACAAAGAACGTCACTGCAAATACTAATACTGCAACCAACAGCAACAGGAGGAAGTGCAGGTCGCCTTGACGCGCTTGCTCGATAGTATGGGCGATGGCTGGCGGGAGACCCGCGACAATACCGGCGAAGATAATGATTGAGATACCGTTACCGATACCACGCTCAGTAATCTGTTCGCCGAGCCACATCAGGAACATTGTCCCTGTGACCAGACTCACAACAGCGGTGAAATAGAATGCAAAGCCTGGGTTTAATACCAGGCCCTGCATACCAGGCATATTCGGAAGACCGGTAGCAATACCGATCGACTGGAATATTGCCAGCACCAGAGTACCGTAACGGGTGTACTGACTAATCTTACGACGTCCAGACTCCCCTTCTTTCTTCAACTCTGCCAGGGCCGGATGAACGACCGTCAGCAGCTGGATGATAATTGATGCCGAAATGTACGGCATAATACCCAGAGCAAAGATAGAAGCACGGCTGAGAGCACCACCAGAGAACATGTTGAACATTTCAATGATGGTGCCTCGCTGTTGCTCAAGCAGTTTGGCAAGTACAGCGGCATCGATACCAGGAATCGGAATAAAAGAGCCAATACGGAACACAATCAGCGCGCCGATAACAAACAGCAGTCTGCGTTTCAGCTCGCCAAATCCACCTTTGGCACTTTGAAAATCTAATCCCGGTTGCTTAGCCATCTGCTACTTATTCCTCAATTTTACCGCCAGCAGCTTCGATAGCAGCACGAGCACCTTTAGTAACACGCAGGCCACGAACAGTTACCGGAGTAGACACTTCACCAGCCAGGATCACTTTCGCGAACTCGATCTGGATACCGATAATGTTAGCTGCTTTCAGCGTGTTCAGGTCTACAACGCCGCCTTCAACTTTCGCCAGGTCAGACAGACGGATTTCCGCTGTGATCGCTGCTTTGCGAGAGGTGAAGCCGAACTTCGGCAGACGACGGTACAGTGGCATCTGGCCACCCTCGAAACCGCGACGTACGCCACCGCCAGAACGAGAGTTCTGACCTTTGTGACCACGACCACCGGTTTTGCCGAGGCCAGAACCGATACCACGACCCAGGCGTTTACCCGCCTTTTTAGAGCCTTCGGCCGGAGACAGAGTATTTAAACGCATCTCTTACTCCTCAACTTTAACCATGAAGTAAACCGCGTTGACCATACCACGAACAGCAGGAGTATCCTCGCGCTCAACGGTATGACCAATACGACGCAGACCCAGGCCAAGCAGCGTTGCCTTGTGTTTCGGCAGACGACCGATTGCACTGCGGGTTTGAGTGATTTTAATAGTCTTTGCCATGGTCAATTACCCCAGAATTTCTTCAACGGATTTACCACGCTTGGCAGCGACCATTTCTGGAGAATTCATATTTTCCAGGCCATCAATAGTTGCACGAACCACGTTGATCGGGTTGGTGGAACCATATGCTTTAGCCAGAACGTTATGAACCCCAGCAACTTCCAGAACGGCGCGCATTGCACCACCGGCGATGATACCGGTACCTTCTGAAGCTGGCTGCATGAATACACGAGAACCCGTGTGAACACCTTTTACAGGGTGCTGCAGGGTGCCGTTGTTCAGCGCGACGTTAATCATGTTGCGACGGGCTTTTTCCATCGCTTTCTGGATCGCTGCTGGAACTTCACGCGCTTTACCGTAACCAAAACCAACGCGACCGTTACCATCGCCTACTACAGTCAGAGCTGTGAAGGAGAAAATACGACCACCTTTAACGGTTTTAGATACGCGGTTTACCGCGATCAGCTTTTCCTGCAGTTCGCCAGCCTGTTTTTCGATGTGAGCCATCTTACACCTCTACCTTAGAACTGAAGGCCAGCTTCACGGGCAGCATCTGCCAGTGCCTGGACACGACCATGATATTGGAACCCGGAACGGTCAAAGGAAACATTGCTGATGCCTTTTTCCAGAGCGCGTTCAGCAACAGCTTTACCTACAGCTGCAGCGGCGTCTTTGTTACCGGTGTACTTCAATTGTTCTGAGATAGCTTTTTCTACAGTAGAAGCAGCTACCAGAACTTCAGAACCGTTCGGAGCAATTACCTGTGCGTAAATATGACGCGGGGTACGATGTACCACCAGGCGAGTTGCACCCAGCTCTTTGAGCTTGCGGCGTGCGCGGGTCGCACGACGGATACGAGCAGATTTCTTATCCATAGTGTTACCTTACTTCTTCTTAGCCTCTTTGGTACGCACGACTTCGTCGGCGTAACGAACACCCTTGCCTTTGTAAGGCTCAGGACGACGGTAGGCGCGCAGATCTGCTGCAACCTGACCGATCAGCTGTTTATCAGCGCCTTTCAGCACGATTTCAGTTTGAGTCGGGCATTCTGCAGTGATACCGGCCGGCAGCGGATGCTCAACAGGGTGTGAGAAGCCCAGAGACAGGCCTACTGCATTCCCTTTGATAGCTGCACGATAACCTACACCAACCAGCTGAAGCTTTTTAGTGAAGCCTTCGGTAACACCAACAACCATTGAGTTCAGCAGGGCACGCGCGGTACCAGCCTGAGCCCAACCATCCACGAAACCATCACGTGGACCGAAGGTCAGAGCGTTATCTGCATGTTTAACTTCAACAGCTTTGTTGAGGGTACGAGTCAGCTCGCCGTTTTTACCTTTGATCGTAATAACCTGACCGTCGATTTTTACATCAACGCCGGCAGGAATAACGACCGGTGCTTTAGCAACACGAGACATTCTTTCCTCCGATTAGGCTACGTAGCAGATAATTTCGCCACCAAGACCAGCCTGGCGCGCTGCACGATCAGTCATAACACCTTTAGAGGTAGAAACAACTGCGATACCAAGACCAGCCATAACTTTTGGCAGCTCATCTTTTTTCTTATAGATGCGCAGGCCTGGGCGGCTGACACGCTGAATGCTTTCTACAACAGCTTTACCCTGGAAATACTTGAGAGTAAGTTCCAGTTCCGGCTTGGTGTCGCCTTCAACTTTAAAATCTTCGATAAAACCTTCTTCCTTCAGCACGTTGGCAATTGCCACTTTCAGCTTGGCGGAAGGCATGGTGACCGCAACTTTGTTCGCGGCCTGACCGTTACGGATACGGGTCAGCATATCCGCGATCGGATCTTGCATGCTCATCTGTCTTTACTCCCGTGATTCAATTGGTAATTACCAGCTAGCCTTTTTCAAGCCTGGCACTTCACCGCGCATAGCGGCTTCACGCAGTTTGATACGGCTCAACCCAAACTTGCCCACATAACCATGTGGACGACCTGTTTGACGACAGCGGTTACGCTGACGAGACGGGCTGGAATCACGCGGCAGAGACTGCAGCTTGAGAACCGCATTCCAACGATCTTCGTCGGAAGCGTTCACATCAGAAATGATCGCTTTCAGTTCAGCGCGTTTAGCGAAGAATTTATCAGCTAAAGCTACGCGCTTTACTTCGCGTGCTTTCATTGATTGCTTAGCCATTCAGTAACCCTACCTTACTTGCGGAACGGGAAGTCAAAGGCAGCCAGCAGAGCACGGCCTTCTTCATCAGATTTCGCAGTAGTGGTAATGGTAATATCCAAACCACGCACGCGGTCGACTTTATCGTAGTCGATTTCTGGGAAGATGATCTGCTCACGGACACCCATGCTGTAGTTACCACGACCGTCGAAAGACTTAGCGGACAAGCCACGGAAGTCACGGATACGTGGAACAGCAATAGTGATCAGGCGCTCAAAGAACTCCCACATGCGTTCGCCACGCAGAGTTACTTTACAGCCGATCGGATAGCCCTGACGGATTTTGAAGCCTGCAACTGATTTGCGTGCTTTGGTGATCAGCGGTTTTTGACCGGAGATTGCTGTCAGGTCAGCTGCTGCGTTATCCAGCAGTTTCTTGTCAGCGATCGCTTCACCAACACCCATGTTCAGGGTGATCTTCTCGACCCGAGGGACTTGCATGACAGAATTGTAGTTAAACTCAGTCATGAGTTTCTTAACTACTTCGTCTTTGTAGTAATCATGCAGTTTCGCCATCGTACTACTCCAAATTACTTGATAGTTTCGCTGTTAGACTTGAAGAAACGGACTTTTTTACCGTCTTCGAATCTAAAGCCTACACGGTCAGCCTTGCCGGTAGCCGCATTGAAGATTGCAACGTTAGAAACCTGAATAGCAGCTTCTTTTTCAACGATGCCGCCTGGTTGGTTCAGGGCCGGAACCGGCTTCTGATGTTTCTTAACCAGGTTGATACCTTCAACGACGATTTTGCCGGAAGACAGAACATTTTTCACTTTACCGCGTTTACCTTTATCTTTACCGGTTAACACGATAACTTCGTCATCACGACGGATTTTCGCTGCCATGATTCGCTCCTTAGAGTACTTCTGGTGCCAGAGAGATAATTTTCATGAACTTCTCAGTACGAAGTTCACGAGTTACCGGCCCAAAGATACGCGTGCCGATAGGCTGCTCGCTGTTATTGTTTAAAATAACGCATGCATTACCATCGAAGCGAATGACAGAACCGTCAGGGCGACGAACACCCTTCTTGGTGCGCACCACTACCGCCTTCAGCACATCACCTTTTTTGACCTTACCACGTGGAATTGCTTCCTTGATGGTGATCTTGATGATGTCGCCTACGCCTGCGTAGCGACGGTGCGAGCCACCCAGAACCTTGATACACATTACGCGACGTGCACCGGAGTTGTCGGCGACGTTCAGCATAGTCTGTTCTTGGATCATTTTAGTGCTCCGCTAATGTCAACTACTACCTGAGACTCTAAAATCAGAGCCGTTAAAAAGCCCCATATCGAGGGCGCGGCATTATAACACCGCTTCTGCAATATGGGTAGAAAAAATAAACGGCTCATCGCTGAGCCGTTTATTCGTATTGAGAACGCGTACTGTATTACAGAACCGCTTTCTCTACAACGCGAACCAGCGTCCAGGACTTAGTCTTGGACAGTGGACGGCATTCACGGATTTCAACCTTGTCGCCGATACCACATTCGTTGTTCTCGTCATGTACGTGCAGTTTGGTCGTACGCTTGATGAATTTACCGTAGATCGGGTGTTTCACAATGCGTTCGATAGCAACAACGATGGATTTCTCCATTTTGTCGCTAACAACACGACCTTGCAGAGTACGGATTTTATCGGTCATTACGCACCCGCCTTCTCAGTCAGTAAAGTCTTAACGCGTGCAACATTGCGACGCACTTGCTTCAGCAGGTGAGTCTGTTGCAGCTGGCCACTTGCAGCCTGCATACGCAGGTTGAACTGCTCACGCAGCAGGTTCAGCAGCTCAGCGTTCAGCTCTTCAACGCTCTTTTCACGCAGCTCTTTTGCTTTCATTACATCACCGTCTTAGTTACAAAGGTGGTTTTGATAGGCAGTTTCGCTGCTGCCAGGCCGAAGGCTTCACGGGCCAGCTCTTCCGGAACACCGTCCATTTCATACAGGACTTTGCCCGGTTGGATCAAGGCAACCCAGTACTCCACGTTACCTTTACCTTTACCCATACGAACTTCCAGCGGCTTCTCGGTGATCGGTTTGTCCGGGAATACACGGATCCAGATCTTACCTTGACGCTTAACTGCACGGGTCATTGCACGACGTGCTGCTTCGATCTGACGTGCAGTCAGACGACCACGGCCAACAGCTTTCAGACCGAAAGTGCCGAAGCTAACATCCGTACCCTGCGCCAGACCACGGTTGCGGCCTTTGTGCACTTTACGGAATTTTGTACGCTTTGGTTGTAACATCAGCGACGCTCCTTATTTACGGCCTTTACGCTGCTGCTTTTTAGGTTGAGCAGCCGGTTTTTCCGGTTGTTCAACAGCAGCCATACCACCCAGGATCTCACCTTTGAAGATCCATACCTTAACGCCGATTACACCGTAAGTGGTGTGCGCTTCAGAGGTGTTGTAGTCGATGTCAGCACGCAGAGTGTGCAGCGGTACGCGACCTTCACGGTACCATTCGGTACGTGCGATTTCCGCGCCGCCCAGACGGCCGCTAACTTCAACTTTGATACCTTTAGCGCCCAGACGCATTGCGTTCTGTACAGCACGCTTCATAGCACGACGGAACATAACACGACGTTCCAGCTGAGAAGTGATGCTGTCAGCAACCAATTTAGCGTCCAGTTCAGGCTTACGAACTTCAGCGATATTGATCTGTGCAGGAACGCCAGCGATATCCGCTACGACCTTGCGCAGTTTTTCTACGTCTTCGCCTTTCTTACCGATAACGATGCCAGGACGAGCAGTGTGAATAGTCACACGGATGCTCTTAGCTGGACGCTCGATAACGATACGAGATACAGACGCTTTAGCCAGTTCCTTAGTCAGGTACTGACGTACTTTAAAATCGCTGTCCAGGTTGTCAGCGAATTCTTTGGTGTTCGCAAACCAGGTAGAGTTCCATGGTTTTACAATACCCAGGCGAATACCATTAGGATGTACTTTCTGACCCATTGCTAGTCTCCAGAGTCTCAGCGATCGGACACAACCACAGTAATGTGGCTGGTGCGCTTCAGGATGCGATCTGCACGACCTTTCGCACGCGGCATAATGCGCTTCATGCTTGGGCCTTCATCTACGAAAATTTTCGCAACTTTCAGATCGTCGATGTCAGCGCCATCGTTGTGTTCAGCGTTAGCAATGGCAGATTCCAGTACTTTCTTGACCAATACCGCAGCTTTCTTGTTGGTATAGGTCAGGATGTCCAGGGCCTGCGACACTTTCTTACCGCGAATCAGGTCAGCAACAAGGCGAACCTTCTGAGCAGAAGAACGAGCATGGCGATGTTGAGCTAAAGTTTCCATCTCTTCCTCCTACCTTATTTCTTCTTCGCTTTTTTATCAGCAGCGTGGCCGCGATAAGTACGAGTCGGTGCGAATTCACCCAGTTTGTGACCAACCATTTCGTCGGTAACAAAGACTGGAACGTGCTGACGACCATTATGGACAGCGATGGTCAAACCGATCATGTTAGGAAAGATCGTTGAACGACGGGACCAAGTGCGCAGGGGCTTCTTGTCTCCGCTTTCCACCGCTTTCTCTACCTTCTTCAGCAAGTGCAGGTCAATAAAAGGACCTTTCTTGAGAGAACGTGGCATGGCTTATCCTCTAAAATTATTTGCTACGGCGACGTACGATAAATTTATCAGTACGCTTGTTGCTGCGGGTCTTCTTACCTTTGGTCTGAACGCCCCACGGAGATACCGGGTGCTTACCAAAGTTACGACCTTCACCACCACCATGTGGGTGGTCGACTGGGTTCATCGCAGTACCGCGAACGGTAGGACGAACACCACGCCAGCGTGCAGCACCTGCTTTACCCAGAACGCGCAGCATATGCTCAGCATTGCCAACTTCGCCCAGAGTAGCGCGGCAGTCTGCTTCGACTTTACGCATTTCACCAGAACGCAGACGCAGGGTGACATAAGCACCGTCACGCGCAACGATCTGAACGTAAGTACCCGCGGAACGCGCCAGCTGACCGCCTTTACCTGGTTTCATTTCTACGTTATGAACGGTAGAACCAACCGGGATATTGCGCATCGGCAGGGTGTTGCCTGCTTTGATTGCAGCATCAACGCCAGACTGAATCTGGTCGCCAGCTTTCAGGCCTTTAGGGGCCAGGATGTAACGGCGTTCGCCGTCTTTGTACAGAACCAGCGCGATGTTCGCGGAACGGTTCGGATCGTACTCAAGACGTTCAACAACTGCTGGGATACCGTCTTTGTTGCGTTTGAAGTCAACAATACGATAAGCCTGCTTGTGGCCACCACCGATGTGACGAGTGGTGATACGGCCATTGTTGTTACGACCACCGGATTTGCTGTTTTTTTCCAGCAACGGAGCAAAAGGTTTGCCCTTGTGCAGCTCAGGGTTAACCACTTTAACTACGTGGCGACGACCCGGAGATGTCGGTTTACATTTAACAACTGCCATTGTATTACTCCTCCGACTTACTCAGCGCCGCCAACGAAGTCCAGATTCTGGCCTTCTTTCAGGGTGACGTAAGCTTTTTTCCAGTCGCTACGACGACCGATACGCTGTCCGTGACGTTTAACTTTCCCTTTAACTACCAGGGTGTTAACGACTTCGACTTCGACTTCAAACAGTTTCTGCACAGCAGCTTTGATCTCTGCTTTGGTCGCGTCTTTAGCAACTTTGAGAACGATGGTGTTTGTTTTTTCCATCGCAGTAGACGCTTTTTCAGAAACGTGCGGTGCGCGAAGCACCTTCAGCAGACGTTCTTCACGAATCATGCCAGCATCTCCTCAACTTGCTTAACAGCATCAGCAGTCATTACGACTTTGTCGAAGGCGATCAGGCTAACCGGGTCGATACCAGTCGCATCGCGTACGTCAACCTTGTGCAGGTTACGTGCGGCCAGGAACAGGTTCTCGTCCAGCTCACCGGTGATGATCAGCACATCTTCCAGAGCCATGTCTTTCAGTTTCTGTGCCAGCAGCTTAGTTTTAGGCGCTTCTACAGAGAACTTCTCGACAACGATCAGACGATCCTGACGTACCAGTTCGGACAGGATGCTTTTCAGCGCGCCGCGGTACATCTTTTTGTTAACTTTTTGACTGTGGTCCTGTGGACGCGCAGCGAAGGTCACGCCACCTGAACGCCAGATCGGGCTCTTGATAGAACCTGAACGCGCACGGCCGGTACCTTTCTGGCGCCATGGCTTTTTGCCAGAACCAGTTACTTCAGCACGAGTCTTCTGAGCACGAGTACCCTGACGAGCACCAGCTGCATAAGCAACAACAACCTGGTGAACCAGCGCTTCGTTGAAATCACGACCGAAGGTAGTTTCGGAAACAGTCAGCGCGCTCTGCGCGTCTTTCAATACTAATTCCATTGCTATCCCCTTACGCCTTCACAGCTGGTTTAACGATCAGGTCGCTACCGGTTGCACCCGGGACCGCACCTTTAACCAGCAGCAGGTTGCGCTCAGCGTCAACACGTACTACGTCCAGGCTCTGAACGGTTACACGTTCGTTGCCCAGCTGACCTGCCATTTTCTTGCCTTTGAACACTTTGCCCGGAGTCTGGTTCTGACCGATAGAACCCGGAACGCGGTGAGACAAGGAGTTACCGTGAGTAGCGTCCTGGGTACGGAAGTTCCAGCGCTTAACGGTACCAGCAAAACCTTTACCTTTAGAGGTACCGGTTACGTCAACTTTTTTAACGTCAGCAAACAGCTCAACGCTAATGTCCTGACCTACGGTGAACTCTTCGCCTTCAGCAAGACGGAATTCCCACAGACCACGGCCAGCTTCTACGCCAGCTTTAGCGAAGTGACCCGCTTCTGGTTTGGTTACACGGTTAGCTTTTTTAGCACCAGTGGTAACCTGAATAGCGCGGTAGCCATCGTTAGCCAGATCTTTAACCTGAGTAACGCGGTTTGCTTCAACTTCGATTACGGTTACTGGGATAGAAACGCCATCTTCAGTGAAGATGCGGGTCATACCCACTTTTTTACCGACTAAACCAATCATTGTTTCAACCTCTCAATCGCTCGATGACCTGATTAACCCAGGCTGATCTGCACGTCTACACCGGCAGCCAGATCCAGACGCATCAGAGCATCAACGGTTTTCTCAGTTGGCTCAACGATGTCAACCAGACGCTTGTGAGTGCGGATTTCGTACTGATCGCGCGCGTCTTTGTTAACGTGCGGGGAGATCAGAACGGTGAAGCGCTCTTTGCGGGTCGGCAGCGGGATCGGACCACGGACTTGCGCACCAGTGCGCTTAGCAGTCTCGACGATTTCCGCGGTTGATTGATCGATCAGACGATGATCAAACGCTTTAAGGCGGATACGGATTCTTTGGTTCTGCATGAGACCAGAGCTCCAATTATTTTATAAACGAAAATGATTACTCCTCAAACCCATTACGATTGATGGGAGAGTGTAACCGTTCTTACGTAGCTCCCCAATTGGGAGCATTGTTGAGTAACAAAATGAGCTACTCAGGTTCATATCGAACCAGCCGTCAATTACGACAAGCCCGCGCATTATACGTATTTACGGACGTAATGCAAGCCGACTGTGTCGATATTAACCAACCTTTCGACGAGACCGTTTATTGACGGTCGATATCAGCCATCGCCTGCTTTACCCGGGCCCGGAGATCGGCGTTGATTTCAGGTGCCTCTGGCGTCGCTGGCGTCTCATCAACACGCTCTTCAAAGACCGTCTCTTCCCCCTCTTCTTCGGGTACGGGCAAGGGGCGTTTCTTATAGACATAGTGTGCATCTGACAGGTAATAGGCTTGAGGAGCGGTCTCTGCGCGAGACGGCAGAGAGAACCCGCAGCTAATATAATAGCCCGTCAAAACGCAGCCAGTGCCGTACGTTAACCAGAGAAAGCCTCCCCAAACGCAACGCCAAAAGGTCACCGGCATGTCTGGGCGGATAAAAATGTCCCCCCCGCACGGATACACTTCTTTTTTGTCACTCATCTCTTTTCCTCATCCTGAGCTAGCGTCGGACTCTCCCCCAGCGCCTGCCAGAGACGAATAAGCGAGAGTTGCCCCATCACACCATCCGCTTTAATCTTGTGTTGGGTCTGAAACTGACGCACTTTTTCAGCTAACAGCGGACTCCACTCTCCTGTCCCCTCAGCTTCAACGTTTAACAGACGGCTCAGCATCGTATCGAGCCAGACAATATCGTCGGGACTGCTTTTCCTTGTTATGCTCGCATTACCCTCCGGCGAGGGTTTCCACATCCGCGTCGAGCTTCCCGTCCATACCGTGCTAAACCAGGTCTTATCAACAATCCACGTGTGACTGCCGGTAAGCACGGTAAACGTCTTATCCCCTCCTCCAATGACCACCACCGGCAAAAGGAGAGTCTCCATCTTCAGTGTGGCTATCCAGGGAAGGCCCTGGTACTGCAGCGTCTCGAGAGTGTCATTGCCGGAGAGACAGGCCATCCCGCCCCGGTACGCCTGATCGCACCATGCTTCACCGTTGTCTACCTCATAACCCCAAACGCGATAAAGTAACGCGAGCGATTCACTGGTAGACATAATCTCTGATGTCAATGTCAGGGGAGGAGAGACGGACCGGGATAACGCGACGGACAGCAGGCTTTCTGGCTCCGGTAGCCAGCGGGACAAAGGAAGAGAAAAATACCGGCCTGCGGCCCCACACAGCACCGCCACGACGATTAACGCCAGGCAAGTCCGGCGAGGATGGTGCGTCGCGGGTAAATAGCGCAAGGCAGCTTGCTGTAGCGCCGGCGCAACAGCAGCCTGCTCTTCTTTATTACGACGAATAAATTTTCCTGTCCGGGCGACAAAATGGAGATTGCCGTGACAGCGACGCATAACCTCTCTAACGAAGCGCTCCGCCAGTACACCCGACTCCTCAGGTTCAATGCCAGCATGAGCCGCAATGACCTCCCGGCAATCCTCCTTGTCCGGGAAAGGTATCTCGAACCATACCGGGTGCAATTTCCGCAGGCGGCGCTGCAAACGGTGACCAAATGTCCCGGTTAATAACAATCGGGCGTTTGGCATGATGGCGATAAAATCCTGAACCGTTGACATCAGCCTGTTACCGGCGCGCTGGCCATCTTCCAGCACAAACAGCGGTAAGCCTTCCTTCATCTCCCCCATTACGCCAGACAGTCCACTCCAGATCGCGCCAAAGGAGAATACCCGCCCGGTTAAGCCGCCCTCGATTTGGGTATCCGCCAGCACTATCCATTCCTGCTGGTATCCTTTACGGGTGAGTAGACCTAGCGTCAGAGCGCGATGCGCCCACGCAGCGACAATCCCCCGCGCAAGTAAGCTTTTCCCCGCCCCCTTTGCGCCGTGCAGTATTAGCCACGGTTCGTTGTTCAGCGTTGAAATAAGGGCGCGCCGTAACAGACGATGCCGGGTAGTATAAATAGCATTGAATTCGTCCATGAATAATGACATCCCTGTATAATATCTTTTTCCTAAAGAGTGAAAGCTTGCGGCAAAAGACTTGCTGCTAACTCAGCTGAATTATATTATCGCCCTCCTTAACAATAAACAGATTGTGTTTTTTAGTCATACTAAGTGATAAATTCATGACGGCTATATTTAGAGCTTTAACCAACGCTCCTCTTTATCGCATTCTGTGCGGTGGCATTATATTGATATGTATTATAACGATGTTAACTTGCATAAATACCGGATATCTTCTCTGGTCTGAAAATCATTCAACACCACAAAAGATTAAAGATATAAATTTAGCAAATACACCAACAGATAAATATAAATGGAAATTATCATCAACCGCGTCAGACACGATTAAAATGGAACAGACAACAAGAAAAGAGGCGTTCCGGCTACCTGATATCCGTTTACGCGGTATTATTCACAGCTCGGATAAATTAACCTCCCGAGCGATCCTGCAGGAAGCAGGAGAACAGAATGTCTATTCGGTTAATGCGACGCTTAAATCAGCGAATACCGTTCGTATCAAAGCGATCTCTCAAAATCAGGTCACTTTCTCCTCCGGCGGGCACGAACAGCAGCTCACGCTGCTTTCAGAACTGAGTGTGTCTGACGCGCCCAGCGAACCGTTCTCTGGCAATGAGGCTCAGACGAACATTGCCTTGTCGGAGTATATCCAGACCAGTCCCGTAGAAGATAAATATGCCTTGCGCGGATTACGTCTGTTACCCCGGAATAATGCCACATCATTCGCACATGCCTCCCTTGAACCCGGTGATATCGCCGTTCAGCTGAATAATATTTCACTGACGAAGCGGGAGAACATCGCAAAAGCGCAGGACGCACTGAACCATCTTCAGCGCGTTCAATTCACTTTGATACGGAAATCATTGCCTCTGGTGATTAATGTTTCCGTTCAGCAGTTCCAGGAAGGAAAGGAAAATTAAATGGTAAGGATGCCCTCTGTCCGGAAAAAGAGTGCCCTTTCGCTGCTCTTTCTGCTCGCCTTTGCCGCGAAACCCGGATATCCCGCTGACTACACCGCAAACTTTAATGAGGCGGATATTCGAACCTTTGTCAGCATTGTGGGCCAAAACATGGGGAAAAACATTCTTATTGACCCCGACGTTAAAGCGACGATTTCCGTCAGAAGTGCAGATACATTTAATGAAGAGGAATATTACCAGTTTTTCCTGAGCGTCCTCGACCTGTATGGCTTTTCACTTATAAGCCTTGATAATGGCTTACTGAAAGTGGTTCGTTCTGAAAAAGTGAAGACCCTGCCGGGAAAACTCACGAATGGATCCATGCCCGGCAGAGGGGATGAACTGGTGACGCGTATTGTTTCGCTGGAAAATGTTCCCGCACGGGCGTTATCCCCGCTGCTGCGTCAGATGCTGGATGGCGGGAACGTGGGTAACGTTGTGCATTATGAACCCTCAAATACGCTGATCATCACCGGCAAGGCATCAACCGTTAATCGTCTGCTGGAAGTCGTTAAACGTGTCGATGTGATGGGCGATAAAAAAGAGCAGGTCATCCCGCTGAAATACGCCTCGGCCAGCGATCTGGCCGACGTGCTCAATGACCTGGCGCGCGAGAGCGGAAAAGAGGCCCAACCTGCCACACTCCAGACGCGAGTCGTTGCCGACAAAAGAACGAATGCCCTCATTATCAGCGGTTCAGACCGCGCACGGGCGCGGATCCAACAGCTCATTTCGCGTCTCGACACGCAAGAGCAGGGGCAAGGCAATACACGCGTCTGGTATCTGAAATATGCCAAGGCGGACAAACTTGTCGAGGTCCTGACGGGTGTCACACAAAAATTGACCGAGGAGAAAAACGGCGCCGCGAAAACCACCAGCAGCAGCGGCAATGGTATATCCATTACTGCCGACGAACAGACGAACTCCCTGGTGGTCACCGCCGACCAAGGGATTCTTCAGCAACTGGATGAGGTCATCGCGAAACTGGACATCCGACGGGCGCAGGTTCTGGTTGAAGCCATCATCGTAGAAGTGCAGGACGGCAAAGGGCTGAATCTGGGCGTGCAGTGGGCTAATAAAAACGTGGGCGCTCAGCAGTTTACCAAAACCGGTCTCCCTATCTTTAACGCCGCGCAAGGTATCAGCGAATTTAAAGCTCAGGGCGGTATTACCAGCGACAATCCGGCATACGACCTCTTTAAAAATTATAACGGTCTCGCGGCAGGCTTCTTTAATGGCGACTGGGGCGTGCTGCTGACAGCTCTGAATACCGACAACAAAAACGATATTCTCTCGACACCCAGCATCGTCACCCTCGATAACAAAGAAGCCGCGTTTAACGTGGGCCAGGATGTTCCCGTACTTTCCGGCTCCCAGACCACCTCTGGCGATAATATTTACAGCACCGTCGAACGTAAAACAGTTGGCACCAAGCTGAAAGTCACCCCGCAGATTAATGAGGGCGATTCGGTGCTGATGGAGATCGAGCAAGAGGTATCCAGCGTCGACACGTCTGCCACCTCCTCATCACTTGGGCCGACATTCAATACCCGCACCATTCAGAATGCCGTACTGGTGAAGAGCGGTGAAACCGTCGTGCTTGGCGGTTTAATGGATGACGCAAGTAAACAGGAAGTCTCCAAAGTCCCTCTGCTGGGTGACATTCCCCTGATTGGGCAACTTTTCCGTTACACCTCAAATGAAAAAAGCAAACGCAATCTGATGGTCTTTATCCGCCCGACCATTATCCGGGATGACGAGGTGTATCGCTCGCTGTCACGGGATAAATACACGGGCTTCAAAGAGATGCAGAAAGAGAGAAGCGACCAGCGCAGCGGCAAACTCATTAATGTAGATGATATCGAAACGCTGGATGACCGGGCGTTTAATAACACGCCTGCAATGCCTGCCGCTAAAAACCCTTTCAGCGGGGGTGAAGCGAAGTGAGCCCGCTTGCCTGGAAAAAAGCACAACGCTATAGCATTGCCATTCAGAAGCAGGAACTGTTCTACACGACCAGCACCACGCTTGAGCATATGCTTGAGGTTGCCTCCATGGCCCGCGACTGCACGCAGTTTACCCGGCTCGCTTCGCAACAGTTTACGGAAAAGCTGGAGCAGCTCTATCAACCTTCTGGTGGTTCAGCCCAGCTTATTGCCGAAGATATGAATAATTCGGACGATCTGAGTGCGCTTTCCGATGAGATCCCCACGAATGAAGACCTGCTCAACGAGCAGTCCGACGCGCCAGTGATCCGGCTGATTAATGCGGTGCTTAGCGAAGCGCTTAAGGAGCACGCGTCGGATATTCATATTGAAGTCTTTGAAACAACGATGAGTATCCGCTTTCGGGTGGACGGAGTATTGCGTCCGGTGGTTCAACCCAATAAAAAGCTGGCCGCGCTGCTCATCTCCCGTATTAAAATTATGGCCAAACTGGATATTGCCGAAAAGAGACTGCCTCAGGACGGCCGTATCACCTTAAAAATTGGTCATCGCAACGTGGATGTTCGTGTCTCTACGCTGCCCTCACAGCACGGCGAACGGGTTGTTTTACGTCTGCTGGATAAAAGCAGTCTGCGGCTCTCTATTGATAAGCTGGATATGTCTGAAGAGGACATGCGCGATCTCCGGCACCTTATCGCCCTGCCGCACGGCATTATTCTGGTCACAGGCCCCACCGGCTCCGGAAAAAGTACCACGCTGTATGCTCTTCTCTCCGCCCTAAATAGTCCGGAACGTAACGTAATTACCGTCGAAGACCCAATTGAGTACGAGCTGGAAGGCATCGGTCAGACACAGGTAAATAGCCGCGTGGATATGTCTTTTGCCCGCGGATTACGCGCGATTTTACGTCAGGACCCTGACGTGGTGATGGTCGGTGAGATCCGCGATGCTGAAACGGCTCAGATCGCGGTTCAGGCCTCGCTGACCGGGCACCTTGTTCTTTCAACCCTCCATACCAACAGCGCCAGCGGTGCGGTGACCCGCCTGCGGGATATGGGCACGGAATCTTTCCTGCTCTCCTCATCGCTTGTCGGCGTGATCGCACAGCGCCTGGTCAGGCGACTGTGTCATCAGTGCAAAACACCGCATCCTCTCACCGCTCAACAACATCAACTACTCGTTGCTGAGGGGGTCACCGCGACGCAACTCTGGCAAGCCGCTGGGTGCCCGGCCTGCCGTCAGAGCGGCTATCAGGGCCGCCTGGCTATTCATGAACTCTTCGTGATGACGCCTGAAATTCGCCAGGCCGTACACGCTGAGGTCAACGAGCAACAGCTTGAACAGCTCCAGCGCCAGAACCATCGCAGCTTACTGGCAAACGGATTGCGAGCAGCCGCGCAAGGGTTGACCTCACTGCAGGAGGTGCTGCGCGTTACGTCCGAAGGGCAGATATCAGCGGAGCAAGGTGAATGAAATTTCGCTGGGTAGCCACGGACCCCAGAGGAAATCGCCATACTGGCGTGAGTGATGTTGGCTCCGAGCGGGAGTTGGTCGCCCAACTGCGAAGTCAGTCCCTGTTGCCGCAGTCCATCAAACAGCAGCGGCGCAAGCTGACAGTACGATGGTCACCGGCACGGGTAAGTCATGACGAATTGACACTTTTTACGCGTCAGCTTGCCACATTGATGGCTGCGGCTCTGCCGCTGGATGAAGCACTCGCCGCCATTCAGCAGCAGAAAGAGAACAAGAATCTTATCGGCGTGATCGGCTTGCTTCGTCAGGCTGTGCTTGAAGGACAGTCACTCTCCAGCGCAATGCAACAGCACCCCCGGGTCTTTGATACGGTGTATTGCACGCTGGTAAAAGCAGGTGAAGCGGTAGGCAAGGCTGGCGCCGTACTGGAAAGGCTGGCTGATTTTAATGAAGCCCGCCAGCGAATGCATAGCAAACTGATGCAGGCGCTGATCTACCCCTCCCTGCTGACCATCGTCGCCATTGTGGTGGTGGTGATTTTACTCACCGCCGTCGTGCCCAACGTCGCGGCACAGTTTATTCATCTCAAACACGAACTGCCACTCACGACCCGGATACTGCTCGCGATCAGCGACTTTTTGTCGGTCTACGGTCCGGGGATTTTAGGTCTGCTCTTTGTGGGTGGTGGCCTGTTTTCATACTGGCTGAAGCGAGAAGGCAACCGCCACCGGTTTCATCGTCTGTTGATTCACTTTCGCGCTACTGCACCACTGGTCTGCGCTATTGACAGCGCCCGGTACTTACGCGCCCTCAGCATCCTCAACGCCAGCGGCGTGCCGTTGCTGCAGGGGATGTCACTTTCAGCGGAAGGCGTGGGTAACCAGGAGATACGGCAGCGACTGAGTGACGCCGCTGAGCGCGTACGCCAGGGAAACAGCGTGAGCCAGTCTCTTGAGAAAACCGCCATTTTCCCGCCAATGATGCTGTACATGATCGCTTCCGGGGAAAAAAGCGGTCAGCTCGGAGAACTCATGCAAAGAGCAGCGGATAACCAGGACGTCCGGTTACAGAACCGCATCACCCTGACGCTGGCGATTTTTGAACCGGCGCTGATTGTCGTCATGGCCGCCATCGTTCTGTTTATCGTGGTGGCGGTCATGCAACCCATTTTACAACTCAACTCATTGATGAACTGAGGAAAGGCTATGGAAAGACAAACGTTTAAAACGCAACGCGGTTTTACCCTGATGGAGCTTATGGTGGTCATTGTCATTCTGGGCGTTCTGGCGAGCCTGGTGGTGCCCAATCTGATGGGCAACAAAGATCGTGCGGACCGGCAAAAAGCGGTCAGCGACATAGTCGCTCTCGAAAATGCGCTGGATATGTACAAGCTGGATAACCATCGTTATCCCACAACAGACCAGGGTCTGGACGCACTGGTTGTGGCCCCGACGCTCGCGCCGCTCGCGGAAAATTACAATCCCGAAGGTTATATTCGCCGTCTTCCCGCGGATCCGTGGGGCAATGAGTATGTCCTGATAAGCCCGGGTGAACATGGTGCTATCGATATCAGCTCAACCGGTCCGGATGGTGAAATCGATACGGCGGATGACATTAACAACTGGGATAACGACAAAAAATCGCGCTGAACATGGCTCAGGAAAAGGGATTTACCTTGCTGGAGGTGATGCTGGTGATTGTCATTCTCGCGGCGGCCGTCGCAGGCGTGACGGCCATGCAAAGTGAACGTTTAAGCGTGAGCGGAAAGCTACGTCAGCGTGTCGACATGTTCAAACAAACCGTTGAGTATGCTGCCGATCTGGCGCTGCTGGAAAAACATGCGGTTGCCCTGCTGGTGTCTGAAGAAGGGTGGTTACTCTACGTTCCACAGAAACGCGCACGTACTGGCTGGCAGTGGGAGGCAATCCAGCGTGACGATAACTTGCCGCTTCAGGGAGCATGGGATGGCCCAGCGCGGCCCGAGCTTACCCCCTCGCCACAGGGCGATACACCGCAGATTATCGTTCTGCCTGATGGCCAGATAACGCCCTTCACGCTGTTATTCAGAAATGCAAACGGTGAAAAATTGTTGCATGTGCGCTGCACGGGCTCTCTGCCGCTGGATATCACTCCGCTAAAGGTGGCGCAATGAAAGCGCAAAGTGGAATGCTCCTGCTTGAGGTGTTACTGGCCATGGCCATCTTTGCCTCGGCGGTAACGGCGTTAGTCACCAGCATGCAGTGGCAACTCTCCGCTCTGGAGACCCTGGAGCAGGAGACGCTTGCGCTGTGGGTGGCGGATAATCAGTTAATCAAAACGCACGCCGTCCTTTCCGCCACGGAGCAAGGAGAGTCCTCCCAGCAGGGAAACGCCTTTACCTGGACGCTCACCGGCGTACCCTCTGCCGCCCTGAACTACATTACCGTGACATCCTCCCGGGGTAAAACGGTGAAGCTTTATGCCTGGAGCCCGGTACAAGAGAAGCAAGAGGCGAAACATGACTAATCATCAGAGAGGCTTTACGCTTCTGGAAGTCATGCTGGCTATCGCGATTTTCTCGGTCCTCAGCTTCCTCGCCTCAATGGTCTTTTCTCAGGCATCTGAGCAACATCAGCGCGCCCAAAAGCTGGCCAGTGATTTTCATGCCCTGCAGTACACCCTTCTGCTGCTGGAAAATGATCTGATGCAATACGTCCCGCGCAAAAATCGCCAGACTCACCAGACCTTTGCAAGTGGAACCGATGAGTTGCTCTTCAGCACCCAGATGCGGGACACGACTACCCCTTTCGAAGCCGCTTTCGTACTCACGACCGTACATTGGTACGTCCTGGACGGGACCTTGTATCGTGCTGTGCGCTACTCTCCTGACGGAAAAGAGGACAAGCCCGCGCGTGCCCTGCTGACGAATATCACCCGTTTTGCCTCTGTACTGCTCGCTGGCGAGGGCAATACGGCGTCAGCCACCGTTGCCATTACGCTGGAGCGCGAAAACCGTGAAAGCGTTCGTCGTGTTTTTATTTTGCCTGGATGGGTTCCGGAGAAACAGCAAACCGGCCAGCGCCGTGAGGATAAAAAATGAATCCTCAGAAAGGCGCTGCGCTGTTGATTGTGTTGATGATTCTTGCGCTGATGGCGGCGCTCGCGGCTGAAATGACCCTTAGCTTCCAGACCCAGCTTCAGCGTAGCCGGCGTACCAACGCCAGCGTGCAGGCAAAATATGCCCTGCTTTATGCCGAAGGGGAAGCCACCGCTGGCGTGTTAAAGCATGATGATGAAAGGTTAAACGGCAAGGCCGATCTGGACGCGGATACCACCGTCAGCTGGCGTACGGAGGATCGACAACAGTGCTTCAATCTCAATGCCCTGGAAAACGCTCCCGTTGAAGGCATGGCTACGCCTCCCTACGAAATCAGCGTGTTTCAGGCGCTGCTGGATCAGCTGGGCGCGGAAAAAAACCGCGCTGAAGAGATAATCCAGTCCACTGCAGATTACATCGACGCCGACACATCCCCCCGGCTGAAAGGGGCCGAAGATGAATATTACCTGCAAAACGGCATTCACTCCCTGACGGCAAACCAAATGATCTTTTTACCGGCGGAGATCCGCACGATCAAAGGGATGACGGGCCCCCTCTGGCAGAAACTCGCGCCTTTTGTCTGTACTGCCTTCAGCAGCGAGTTAAACATCAACATCAATAGCCTCACCGAAGCGCAGGCCCCGCTGCTGGCAGCCCTTTTTCTGAACGATATCAGCACATCGGATGCAACAGCCTTACTCAAAAAACGCCCCCGGGAAGGCTGGAAAACGGTCGATGCCTTTCTTTATCAGGCTCAACAGGATCACAGCGCGGCCAAAGCACGTGTGGACACGCTTAAAAAATACCTGACCGTCATCAGCCATTATTTTGTGACCACGTCGAGCGCACGAGAAGGCGAACTGAGCTCAGGGATGAAAACCTTTTTTTATTATGACGACAAGAAGAAAACCATTGGCATCTATCTGCGCCAGCTTACGGACGGCGAACATGACGAGTAAAACGCCACCTGACACTGCCCGGCTGCTCATCCGCCTGAACAGCGAGCCAACGTTGCCGGTGGAATGGACCCTTTTTGACGGCGGCGGCCATGGAGAAATTCACTCCCTGCCACGCGAAAAGCTCGCTGAGCTTTCAGGGATTTCTGCATCCCGGGTAACGCATCTGCTCATTCCGGTTGAGAAGGCAACCTGCCGCACACTGACCGTTCTCGATGAAAAGGACGTCCTGTCCGATCGGCAGTTGCACTGGCTTGCCGATGAGACGCTCGATGAGGATGCTCCCGCTCTCCACTGGACGTTGCTGTCACGCGCAGGAACGACACTCACTGTTGTCGGGGTGGAGAAAGTGTGGCTGGAGGAAGAACTCGCTGCACTCAGTGCCTGCGGATTAAACGTGACGCATGCAACCCTGGATGTGCTCTGTTTACCCAACGTGGAAAACGGCTGGGCGGTGCTGAAAGAGGATGACACCTGGCTTGTCAGGACGCACGAAAATTACGTTTCGCGCCTGACAGGCGCCTGGTTAACTCACCTCCTGCAGCACTTCCCTCCCCGACAGCTTACACACTACGGTGAGTTATCCGCTCCCTGTGCAAACGCGTCAGGAAAACCGGAATGCCACATCATGTCGCTTTATCCGCAAAGGGAGACCGCAAATCTACTGCATGACAGCGTTCTTCCCCCTGTGGCGTTTTCCCCCTGGACATCGCGCCTGAAACGTATCGCCCTTTGCTGTGTTGTTCTGACAGCGGCAGTCGCGCTACTGACTCAGCTATTCTCCTGGTGGCAACTTCAGCAGCGGGAAATACAGCTGAAGGGCAATCTGGCTCAACAGTGGCAACGCTACATTCCCGAGAACCGGCACAGCAATAATCTGCGTTCCTATCTTCCAGAACAGTTACGGCAGCGTTCACCCGCGCCGTTAATGCTTCTGCTTCGTCTGCAGTCCAGTCTGGCCCGTTTCCCCGACATCGCGCTCGAGGGGGTGAGCTATAACCCGCAGCAAAAATCCCTGCGACTTTTTCTTTATGCCGCTGAGGAAAACCAGATACAGCAATTTATCAAAGAGAACACCTTAGGATTTTCTTTGACGATCGACAAACACGAACAGGGAAAGTGGACGTTACGCAATGATTAAATCTGCGCTGAACAGTTTCAGACAAAAACCGCTCAATGAGCAACGGCTCATCATGACGCTGGGAGCATGTAGCCTGATAATACTTTTCTGGTTTGGCCTCTATCAGCCACTCGACCAGACAATTAATACACTGCAGTCGCGTTGTGAACGTTTACGTAACGACGCGGCATGGTTCAGCAAACAGGTTACCGCTGCGGGTCTTTTACCCGAAAAAAAACCGCCAGGTAAACCGGGGGATCTCGTCAGGAATAGCCTCAAAAAAGCGAATCTGGTCGCGACGGTACAGCAGGGAAACGCAGGTGAGTTGAGCGTCTTCGCCACCGACATAGAAATGGAGAGCTTCATGCGCTGGCTCGAGGAGATACAGCTCAGTTACGGCCTGCGCGTTGTGGACCTGGAATTCCATGCCAGTCCCCAAAAAGCGGATTCGATTATTCTCACGCGTCTGACCATCGGGGTGAAGCGAAATGGATAGTATGCTTGCCCTGCTCTTTCTGGTTATTGGCTTACTGGCAGGCAGCACCATGGGGATGGTCACCTGGCGGCTACCGATAATGATCGCACAGACCAACACTGACGGCGCCGCTTCCCGCTTAAATTTATGGTGGCCGGCGTCACACTGCTGCCACTGTCGCATACCTCTGGTGTGGCATGACAATATCCCCCTCTACAGCTGGCTGCATCTGAAGGGAAAATGCCGACATTGTGGACACGCTGTCTCCGGGCGTTACCCGTTGCTCGAAGCGAGTTGCGCGGTTATGGCCCCTCTCTGCTACGCCCTTCACCCTGATAATCTGATGCTTGTTTCAGCTCTTTTACTCTACTTCTGGTTCGCGCTGGCGCTTAGCGTCATCGATGCGCAGCACTTATTACTGCCCGATAAACTGACCCTGCCCTTATTGTGGCTTGGATTGCTGTTTAACCTTATGACAGGTCTCATTCCCTGTGAAGATGCCGTTCTGGGTGCCGTGGCGGGCTACCTCAGCCTGTGGCTGCTTTACTGGATCGTCTGGCTGATATGGCACAAAGAGGGGATCGGCTACGGCGATTTCAAACTGCTGGCGGCGGCAGGCGCCTGGACCGGGTGGCAAAGTCTGTCGGTAATCCTTTATGTGGCGTCCATAATTGGGATTTTATGTGGGCTGGTGTTGTGGTTCAAAAACAGACGATTCACGGGCGCCCTCCCATTCGGTCCTGCGCTCGCGTTGAGCGGCTGGGGTTACTTCTGCTGGCTAACCCTGTAAGTAAACAGGAAGGTGTAACACCTTCCTGCAATCGTTACTCTTCTTCGCGAATTTGCGCCTGCAGATAGTTCTGGATACCCAGTTTCTGGATAAGATCTAACTCGGTCTCCAGCCAGTCGATATGGCCCTCTTCATCTGCCAGAATCTCAATCATCATGTCACGACTCACGTAATCATGAACGCTGTCGGCATAGGCGATAGCTTCCCGGAGATCTTTAGCGCCTTCAAGTTCCAGCCTGAGGTCGGAACGCAGCATCTCCTCGACATCTTCACCAATGCCCAGTTTGCCAAGATCCTGCAGATTTGGGATACCTTCGAGGAAAAGGATACGCTCAATATACTTATCGGCGTGCTTCATCTCGTCGATAGATTCATGATATTCAACGTCATTCAGACGCTTAAGACCCCAGTTTTTGAACATTCTCGCATGGAGAAAATACTGGTTAATTGCGACAAGCTCATTTCCCAATAATTTATTGAGATAACTTATGATTTTAACATCACCTTTCATTATATAGTCCCTCCGCTTCCACACTTAGAGCGTAGATGGGGCTACGGAGATGTCAAAAAAAAGAGCGTCGTTCAGGCGATCTCTTTAAATTCCGGCATTTGCATTAACTCGTCTTGCATAACTTCCCGTGCAGCACGAACACATTTACCACATTGATTTCCAATGGGAATAAACTTGCGTAATTGTTGAAAGGATTGTGGCTGAAACTGACGCACAGCCTGACGGATTTTTTTATCGCTAACGCCATTACACAAACAGATGTACATATGCACTCCCGAACCATGAACACCTTCAGCATAAATGATTATTGTTCTCAATTCAATGGTATGAAAAAGAAATGTACCTGCTGCTCATTAACAAGCGCCTCCGTTAATCGTCACTTACTGCGGAAGCATTAACGACAGGAAAATGCGCAGGATTAAAAAACCTGAGCCAAATAACACATCTGGCTCAGGCTAATTTAAAGATTAAATATCTATTTCATTTATTTAAGCATATCTTCCGTCACAACAACTTTGGCAATTGTCGCTGGATTAGGAGCACTACGTTCCACAACCACGGTTTCTCCAACCGAAATATCGCGCTCATCTGACTTAACGGTAGTGACGCCGTCATGGGTGGATTTCGAAGAGTAGAAGCAACTACCATTCTCGCAGCTAAATACGTAGTTACCGTTCTTTTCATCCCCCATGACTTTAACAACGTAAGCGCTATTAGTTCCTGAAGCGACTTTGTCCGCAGCAAAATCAACATAAACCATTGGGATGCCTTTCTCTTTCTTCACCGACAGTGAGATAACATCAGAGCTGTTTACTAACGGATTGTTTCCCTTAAGCATATCCTCAGTAACAGTCAATGTAGCCAAAACGGCATTATCAGGACTGGTACGTTTAACTGTAACCAAAGAGCCTGCATGAAGAATCGAGCTTACATCTCCGGTGCGTACGGCAGTCTGCGCGCCATAGTTATACTTGACGGCATTTTTTATGCTCGCACCTTCCGTTGAAAAAAGGTATTTGCCATCAACTTCAACGCGATAACTATTTGAACCACTAAGCCTGGTGCTATCAACGTTCATAATCAGGTGATTTTTGCCATCAAATACGTCTACAAAAACAGCTTTGACGTCACCAGGCAGATCGCCTGCCGCATCGCTCTTCGTAAACGGCGCAAACACCTCACTGAAAGCATACTTAGACGCCTGCTGCTCGGTCAGACCGCTGTGTTCAGGAGAAACCTGCTTCGGCACACCCGACTGGTCGCGCATCATAGACCAGATACCAATCATGCCCAGACCACGCTCTGTGGCATCCTGCATCACCAGGTTCGCATCAGACATATAGAACACTTCACCCTGAACATCGTTATAACCGATCATTGGGGTGGTACCCATCATCGCGTTGATTTCAGCATCGCTCTTCTCGGTGAAGATCTGCTTCAGCTGGCTGAACAGGTTTTCAATGGCCGATGTGGCGCACTTGCCATGTATGTTCTGGCCTTCAGTACCGTCGGACTGACAGATGCTGTTGCCATAGTCCATCGCCATCACGTTAACACCTGCCAGCTCCACACCTTTGGCTTTCGCATCTTCCAGCACGTAAAGACCTTCAGCGGTCAAACCGGTTGGCAAAATGGGCAGGGTATACCAGATACCGACCTTGCGGCCTTCTGACTTCCAGGTGTCCTGCACGGCTTTCACCGCTTCATTACGACGGTTGATGGAATCATGATCGGCAACCCAGGTACCTTCAATATCGAAGTCCAGTACGTTCAGGTTCAGGTTGTCCACGATGTCGTAGTAGTGCTGCTTCAGATCGTCGATATTCTTACAGGATGCCGCCAGCGGAGCATTATTGGCGCCGCCAATGGAAACCATCACGTCACCACCCACTTCACGCAGCGCTTTAATCTTGCTGTACTGCGCGTAGTCGTTAATGTTATAGGACGTACCCCAGGTTGGCAGACAGGTTTGGGCATCCTTACTCACCACGAAGGCCATCGTAAAGTGATTAACGCCCTGGTTCTGAGCAAGGCTTGCCAGGTCTGGCTGGGCATTCAGGGTAAAGTCGACATACGGAGCATAGACGTGAGTTGGCCATGCAGATGTTGGCGTACCGACTTTTTCTTTGGTGCCTGTCCAGTCGATAAAGACACGCCACGGGTTGGTATCAGATGGGGAGACTTTCTGTACTTTAGCCTGCGAGACGTAATTCCCACCGTTGTAGCGAATCAGCGTACCGCTTTCATATAGGGTTGAGGAATTATAAACCGGCGCCTTGTTCAGCTGATCCTGAGTGTATGTGGTAACGGCACCCAGTGGTTTCCAGGGACGGCCGTTTGAACCGGTCGGGTTCTGGTTAGCGGCAAGCGAAGGGTCGTCTCCTACGGTATAAAACAGAGCTTCATATTCCTGACCGTTTTTCTGAACTTTATCGCCTTTATTATAAACGGTGGAAGATGACCACTGCGAAACAGGCGCATAAGCTTCCCATGGATTATCCTGGCCCGGAACAAAACCATATGCACTTTGCGCAATTGAGGTTTTATACGTTGCATTGTTATAGCTAACAACGTCACCCGCTTTATAAGCAACGCTATTATTATAGGCTGGATAGGTTACCGTACCACCACTGGTTTCACAGGTAACAGGATTACCGTATTTATCCATTTCAGCGGCGGTCGCGTTGCGTTCAAAACGCCAGGGGTTATTTGCCTGATCGTTAGCAGCATTGCCCGGGCAATCTGAGGCGCCTACCCACCATGCATTCTTATACACACCGCCATCGAAAATAACTTCATAAGTACTGCCACCTTCCTGACCGCTCCATGCTTCGAGCGCGAATGCAGGCAGCGCAGCACATGTCAGCCCCATGCAAAATAAAGCTTTCGTTGCGAGATTTAATTTCATTTTAAACATTCCTGTTGTTTTTAATCCATTGGGTTATTACATAACGATGTAGCAGCCCATAAGGTAATGACCACAGGAATCAAACTCAAATAAGTTTATCTAACAAAAGCCGTTTTAAGAAATAAGCATACTCATCTTACCAGCAAAATAAAAATGAATAATATCGCCTTATATTTATTTAAATTTGCATGTAGTAAAAATAAAAAAAACCCCGAAATAAATTCGGGGTTTTTAAGACTAAAACGTTAATTAAAACGTATAATTAGCCCAGAACTTTAGCAACCACGCCCGCGCCAACGGTACGGCCACCTTCACGGATTGCGAAACGCAGACCGTCGTCCATCGCGATTGGGTGGATCAGAGTCACAACCATCTTGATGTTGTCGCCTGGCATTACCATCTCAACGCCTTCTGGCAGTTCGATGGTACCGGTCACGTCAGTTGTACGGAAGTAGAACTGTGGACGGTAGCCTTTGAAGAACGGAGTATGACGGCCGCCTTCGTCTTTGGACAGGATGTACACTTCAGATTCGAACTTGGTGTGTGGCTTGATTGAGCCTGGCTTCGCCAGAACCTGACCACGTTCGATTTCTTCACGTTTGATACCACGCAGCAGAACACCAACGTTCTCACCAGCACGGCCTTCGTCCAGCAGTTTGCGGAACATTTCAACGCCAGTACAGGTAGACTTCGCAGTCTCTTTGATACCAACGATTTCAACTTCTTCGCCAACTTTGATGATACCGCGCTCTACACGACCGGTAACAACGGTACCACGACCGGAGATGGAGAATACGTCTTCGATTGGCAGCAGGAATGGCTTGTCAATCGCACGCTCTGGTTCTGGGATGTAAGAATCCAGGAAGCCAGCCAGTTCGATGATTTTCGCTTCCCACTCTGCGTCGCCTTCCAGCGCTTTCAGAGCAGAACCACGAACGATTGGGGTATCGTCGCCTGGGAAATCGTACTGAGACAGCAGTTCACGAACTTCCATCTCTACCAGTTCCAGCAGCTCTTCGTCATCAACCATGTCGCACTTGTTCAGGAACACGATGATGTAAGGAACGCCTACCTGACGACCCAGCAGGATGTGCTCACGAGTCTGAGGCATTGGGCCGTCAGTCGCAGCAACTACCAGGATCGCGCCGTCCATCTGCGCAGCACCGGTGATCATGTTTTTAACATAGTCGGCGTGGCCTGGGCAGTCTACGTGTGCGTAGTGGCGAGTCGGGGTGTCGTACTCAACGTGTGAAGTGTTGATGGTGATACCACGAGCTTTTTCTTCTGGTGCGTTATCGATCTGGTCGAATGCACGAGCAGAACCACCGTAGGTTTTAGCCAGAACGGTAGTGATTGCAGCAGTCAGGGTAGTTTTACCATGGTCAACGTGGCCGATAGTACCAACGTTGACGTGCGGTTTTGTACGTTCAAATTTTTCTTTAGACACGGCTATATTCCTTACTATAGTGCTCTCCCCTTGGGAGAGAGCACGGGACTTAGGTTTTAATCCTGTGGATTACTTACCACGGGCTTCAATAACGGCCTGAGCAACGTTGTTAGGCGCATCATCATACTTCAGGAATTCCATGGTGTATGATGCACGACCTTTGGTCAGAGAACGCAGCTGAGTTGCATATCCGAACATTTCAGACAGCGGAACTTCAGCGTGGATCTTAACGCCAGTCACTTCGGATTCCTGACCACGCAGCATACCGCGACGACGGCTCAAGTCACCGATAACGTCACCGGTGTTCTCTTCAGGAGTTTCTACTTCAACCTTCATGATTGGCTCAAGCAGAACTGGTTTTGCTTTCTTAAAGCCTTCTTTAAAGGCAATAGACGCAGCCAGTTTAAACGCCAGTTCAGAGGAGTCAACGTCGTGGTAAGAACCGAAGTGCAGACGGATACCCATGTCAACAACCGGATAGCCAGCCAGAGGGCCCGCTTTCAGCTGTTCCTGGATGCCTTTATCAACGGCTGGGATGTATTCGCCAGGAATTACACCACCTTTGATGTCGTTGATGAACTCGTAACCTTTCGGGTTAGAGCCCGGCTCCAGTGGGTACATGTCGATCACAACGTGACCGTACTGACCGCGACCACCAGACTGCTTAGCGTGTTTACCTTCGATATCGGTAACTTTCGCGCGAATCGCTTCGCGGTAAGCAACCTGAGGTTTACCCACGTTCGCTTCAACGTTGAATTCACGCTTCATACGGTCAACGATGATGTCCAGGTGCAGTTCACCCATACCAGCGATGATGGTCTGGTTAGATTCTTCATCAGTCCATACGCGGAATGATGGGTCTTCTTTCGCCAGACGGCCCAGAGCCAGACCCATTTTTTCCTGGTCAGCTTTGGTTTTTGGTTCAACTGCGATGGAGATTACCGGCTCTGGGAATTCCATACGCTCCAGAATGATTGGGTGATCCGGGTCACACAGGGTGTCACCAGTGGTCACGTCTTTCAGACCAATAGCTGCAGCGATGTCGCCCGCACGAACTTCTTTGATCTCTTCACGTTTGTTAGCGTGCATCTGTACGATACGGCCAAAACGTTCACGCGCCGCTTTCACGGAGTTCAGGATGGTGTCACCGGAGTTAACCACACCAGAGTATACGCGGAAGAAGGTCAGGTTACCCACGAATGGGTCGGTAGCAATTTTGAACGCCAGTGCAGAGAATGGCTCTTCGTCGCTTGCGTGACGCTCAGCCGGAGTATCTTTACCGTCGTCCAGGATGCCGTTGATCGCAGGAACGTCAACCGGGGATGGCAGGTAGTCAACTACCGCATCCAGCATCGCCTGAACACCTTTGTTCTTGAACGCAGAACCACAGGTTACCAGGATGATTTCGTTGTTCAGAACGCGCTGACGCAGAGCTTTTTTGATCTCTTCTTCAGTCAGTTCTTCACCACCCAGGTATTTCTCCATCAGCTCTTCAGAAGCTTCAGCAGCGGATTCGATCAGGTTCTGGTGCCATTCGTCAGCCAGGTCCTGCATTGCAGCTGGGATATCTTCGTATTCGAAGGTAACGCCCTGGTCTGCATCGTTCCAGTTGATGGCTTTCATTTTCACCAGGTCGATAACGCCGGTGAAGCCTTCTTCAGCACCAATTGCCAGCTGCAGCGGAACAGGGTTCGCGCCCAGACGGGTTTTGATCTGGCCAACAACTTTCAGGAAGTTAGCACCCATACGGTCCATTTTGTTAACGAACGCGATGCGTGGAACTTTATATTTGTTCGCCTGACGCCATACGGTTTCAGACTGTGGCTGAACACCACCAACTGCGCAATAAACCATTACCGCGCCGTCAAGAACACGCATGGAACGTTCTACTTCGATGGTGAAGTCAACGTGCCCTGGGGTGTCGATGATGTTTACGCGATGCGGTTCGTACTGCTTAGCCATACCTGACCAGAATGCAGTAGTCGCTGCGGAGGTGATAGTGATACCACGCTCCTGCTCCTGTTCCATCCAGTCCATGGTGGCTGCGCCGTCATGAACTTCACCGATTTTGTGGTTTACACCGGTGTAGAACAGAATACGTTCGGTAGTAGTGGTTTTACCGGCGTCGATGTGCGCACTGATACCGATGTTACGGTAGCGTGCGATGGGTGTTGTACGAGCCATTTGATTCCTCGTTTATATCTTTAGACGTTCAGTTAAGTTACCCAGAGCGGGCGGCTTCTCTGAAGCGCCCGCCTGGTGACTAATACTCCGAAGGGATTACCAACGGTAGTGTGCGAACGCCTTGTTGGCTTCTGCCATACGGTGAACGTCTTCACGTTTCTTAACTGCAGTACCTTTGTTGTCTGCAGCATCAGAAAGTTCGTTCGCCAGACGCAGAGCCATGGATTTATCACCGCGTTTACGAGCAGCTTCAACGATCCAACGCATTGCCAGAGCATTACGACGAACCGGACGAACTTCAACTGGAACCTGATAAGTAGAACCACCAACGCGGCGAGACTTAACTTCTACAGTCGGGCGCACGTTGTCGAGAGCGACTTCGAAAGCTTCCAGTTCATTTTTACCAGAGCGCTGAGCCAGGGTCTCCAGCGCGCTGTATACGATTGCTTCTGCAGTAGATTTTTTACCATCTACCATCAGGATATTTACAAATTTTGCCAGCAGTTCTGATCCGAATTTCGGATCTGGAAGAATTTTACGCTGACCAATGACGCGACGACGTGGCATGGGAATACTCCGTTGTTAATTCAGGATTGTCCAAAACTCTACGAGTTTAGTTTGACATTAAGATAAATCAGTTTGGCCTTACTTAACGGAGAACCATTAAGCCTTAGGACGCTTCACGCCGTACTTGGAGCGAGCCTGCTTACGGTCTTTAACACCTGAGCAGTCCAGCGCACCACGAACGGTGTGGTAACGAACACCCGGAAGGTCTTTAACACGACCGCCACGGATCAGGATCACGGAGTGCTCCTGCAGGTTGTGACCTTCACCACCGATGTAGGAAGTCACTTCGAAACCGTTAGTCAAACGCACACGGCATACTTTACGCAGTGCGGAGTTTGGTTTTTTAGGAGTGGTGGTATATACACGAGTACATACACCACGTTTCTGCGGGCAGGCTTCCAGCGCAGGCACGTTGCTCTTTGCAACTTTGCGTGCACGTGGTTTGCGTACCAGCTGGTTAACTGTTGCCATTAAATAGCTCCTGGTTTTAGCTTTTGCTTCGTAAACACGTAATAAAACGACCTCATACAATATGAGGACGCGAAATTTTAGGGCTACGTCGAAAAGGTGTCAAGAAATATACAGCGATCTCAAATCACCAGTTCATTTGACTGGCGTGCGTCACAGTAAGATTGACGAAATCAGTATAGCCAACCACGTCAATTTTGGCTGAAATTTGACCAGAAAGACCCCGCGCATCCAGATCCTCCTTCAGCGCAGAGACACTTATGGGGGCATTCGTGAGGATTTCAACGAAACGGCTGCCTTCCAGCGCAGCAAGCACGCCATCCTGAATCAACAGCAGATCATCGCCTTCGCGCAGCATGCTCACGAGCGTGTCGATATCACATTGCCACGGTGAGCGGCTCAGGGTATGGAGCATGGCAGCCTCAGAAAGTCAGAATAGTGTCGTAATGCGAGAGTTGCTCGCGCAGGGCAGCGGAGGGCAAGCGCGTCGCATCCAGCACCAGGGGCGTCTTGTCATTTAATCCGCGCGCGGTCAGCGAATCGGCGCAGACATACACCGTTTCAATGTCGTACAGCGGTAACACTTTGAAGGTGGCGATATAATCCCGCGCCAGAATGGCCTGTGGCTGCTGACCCGCCAGAAGCTGAAACACCCCGTCCCCCAAAAAGAAGACGCCGATATCTTCAGTCAACGCGGAAGTCGCGAGCAGCGCATCCAGCCCTTCTCTGCCGGATGCATTGCCGTGCGGTGCCGAGGTAAAAACAAACGCGACACGCTTCATCAGAACTGCACCACTCTGTCGCAGGTTAACGCCGCCTGGGCCAGTGCCCCGAGACCACTCAACGAAAAACCGGGCTGCAGGTTAGCGCCTGCTAAACCAAGACGCCCGGCTTCAGTTGCATCAGCGACACCGCGACGCAGCGCCGCCGCGACGCAGATATGCAGCGCAACGCCCTGCTTTTCGTTTAAGGCCTGCCAGGCACGTACCAGATCAAACTCGTCGCTCGCCGGCGACGTAAACTGGTTCGCGTTATACACCCCTTCCCGATAGAAGAAGACGCTCACCAGGTCATGCCCGGCCGCCAGAAGCGCATGCGCAAACTGCAGCGCGCTGCTGGCCTGCTGTGTACCGTACGCCGGGCCTGTCACCATTAACGCAAAACGCATTACTTGTCTTGTCCCAGGAAATCACCGCTTTTGAACTGGCGGATGTAGAGGTAGACCGTGTGCTTGGAGATGTTCAGACGATCGGCAACCTGGTTGATGGCGTCTTTAATATCAAAAATCCCTTTCTCGTAGAGATTAAGCACGATCTGGCGATTCTTGGCGTTGTTTGAGACGTTGCGATCGGCATTCACCTCTTCAATCGTAAACTCAAGCGTCTGCGTGACCAGATCTTCGACGGAGGAGGCAAAGTTAACCGATGAGCCAACATCCGGCGTTTCAGGTGGAATAAAGGTGCTCATGATTTGCGAGAATGGCACATCAAGGTTCATGTTGATGCACAGCAGCCCAATCACACGATGCTCGCGGTTTCGAATCGCGATAGTTTCTGATTTCATCAGCACGCCACTTTTGGCGCGGGTGAAATAGCATTTGGAGACGCTGCTGTCCGCGCCGGTCATGTCATGCAACATACGCAATGCAAGGTCGGTGATTGGCGAACCAATTTTACGGCCAGTATGCTCACCATTCGCAATGCGGATAGCGGAACACTTCAGATCTTGCAGGGAGTGCAATACGATTTCGCAGTGGGAGCCAATGAGCATCGCTAACCCGTCCACCACCGCTTCATAGGATTTCAGAATATCGAAGTCGGTCTGGTCAAAAGGACGTTGATCCAGCAAATCAAGTTCACTGGTTTCGTTGGTTAAAAGCGACCTGGACATGAAAAAAACACTCCTTTTCAGGAGCCTGTCATTCGGTTTTCAGGGCAGGCTCATTATCTACACGGACAACTAAATTAATACAGCGTGTATAGCGCTTTCCAGTGTTAATTATATCTGCCCCACAATAAAAAAACCGCCGCCTGAAAGGCGGCGGTTTTTGTCACATTACTTCTTAGCGTCTGTCGCTGCTTTTTCTTCAGCCGGCGCGTCTGCCTTCGCATCCGCTTTCGGAGCCGGTTTGATGTCCAGCAGCTCTACGTCAAAGACCAGCGTAGAGTTGGCAGGGATACCCGGAACGCCGGTTTTGCCATAGGCCAGATCCGGTGGGATAACCAGCTTGATTTTGCCGCCTTTCTTGATGTTTTTCAGGCCTTCAGTCCAGCCAGGGATCACACCATCCAGACGGAAAGAGAGTGGCTCACCACGGGTGTAAGAGTTATCGAACTCTTTACCGTCGATCAGCGTACCTTTGTAGTTCACGACAACAGTGTCGCTGTCTTTAGGTGCATCGCCGGTACCTTCTTTCTCAACTTTGTACACCAGGCCAGTAGACGAGGTTTTCACGCCTTTCTCTTTAGCAAAGGTATCGCGGTAGGCTTTGCCTTTCGCTTCGTTGTCTTTCGCGTCCGCTTCCATCTTAGTCTGAGCGGCACCTTTCACACGCGCTTCAAACGCCTGCAGAGTCTGTTCGATTTCCTGGTCAGAGAGCTTGCTCTTATCAGCAAAGGCGTCCTGAACGCCGGCGATCAGTTGGGCTTTATCCAGTTTGATGCCCAGTTTCTCTTGTTCTTTCAGAGAGTTTTCCATGTAACGGCCCAGAGATGCGCCCAGTGCGTAGGCGGATTTCTGGTCGTCATTTTTGAACGCCGCTTTGCTGTCTGCCGTGGCAGCAGGCTTCGCAGCAGTGTCAGCCGCGAATGACAGCGGCGCGTTCAGCGCAACAGCCATTGTCGTTGCCAGCAGCGTTACTTTAAACAGTGATTTCATCCATATCTCCAGGGCCTGGGGACTCTCACCCCAGCATTAAACGTAAAATGAGTGACGTACTATAAAACGTTGCGGAAGAAATCTACAGACAGACACTTCCAATTCTCGCCACTTTTCAGACTATTTTTGTTTAAATAAGTTTCTTGCCAGGGGGATGCAGACTGTACTTAAGGATAAACTCAGTTAAACTGCGCCGCCGCGGGGCCATTATGGCGAATCTGAAATAAACGAGGTGAATGATGAAGGATACAGCATTAGAAGCGAGAATGGCTGAGCTGGAAAGCCGCCTGGCTTTTCAGGACATCACCATCGAAGAACTAAACCAGACCGTGACCGCACATGAGCTCGAAATGGCGAAACTGCGAGATCATATGCGCCTGCTGACGGAAAAGCTGAAGGCCACCCAGCCGTCGAACATTGCCTCTCAGTCAGAAGAGACGCCACCTCCTCATTATTGAGGCATAAAAAAAGCGGGATTCTCCCGCTTTTTTGTGCCCGGTGTCGCAAAGCTTACCGGGCCAGCATGTCAAACGACAGGTCTTAGTGGCAACCGCAGCCGCCGTTACCGCAACCACCTTTACCGTGACCGTGGTCGTGACCATGGTCATGGCCGTGGCCACCGCAGCAGCCGTCGTGGCCGTGATCGTGGTCATGGTCGTGACCGTGCGCACCGTGAACGTGGCCATGAGCCAGCTCTTCTTCGGTTGCTTCACGGATAGCGACAACTTCAACGTTGAACTTCAGGTTCTGGCCAGCCAGCATGTGGTTGCCGTCAACCACAACGTGGTCGTCTTCCACTTCGGTGATTTCAACAGGAACCGGACCCTGGTCGGTTTCAGCCAGGAAACGCATGCCAACCTGCAGCTCGTCAACGCCCATGAACACGTCTTTAGGCACGCGCTGAACCAGGTTGTCGTCATACTGACCGTAAGCGTCGTTCGCGCCTACAGCAACGTCAAATTTGTCGCCAACTTCATGACCTTCCAGCGCGTTTTCCAGGCCAGAAATCAGGGAACCGTGACCATGCAGGTAGTCAAGCGGCGCACTCACCGGAGACTCATCAACCAACACACCGTCTTCTGTACGTACCTGATAGGCCAGGCTGACCACCAGGTCTTTTGCTACTTTCATGATATCTCCTGAGCGTGGGAAAATTGCTGGCGCAGATTGTAGCGGAAATCTGCACCCGTGTACCCTTTAGCTTAAAAAAACTCAGGGCATATCGCTAGTCCGGATGAAAAATCCCGATAACTTGCTCTTCTTTGCGCACATGATCGCGGGCCTCTTTATCAGCTTCACGCATCTGGTGACCGCACTTAACACACTCAACAACATCAATATTATTCTCCCGCCACATCGCCAGGGTATCTTGCGCCTGGCAGGAGGGACATTTTGCACCCGCAATAAAGCGTTTACGTACAGCCATCTTTCGTTACCCTTTATTCAAATTCATCCCAGCCATCAAGCTGGCGTCGTTCCTGTTGCATCTCGCGCTGGAAGATCTCCTCCAGTTCGCGACGCGCTTCCCGCACGCGAGAGATCTGCGCCGTATCGGTATGCACCGGCATCAGCTCGCGTAACATCCGCATATCCAGCCGGCGGAAATGCATCTGGGCGCGTTGCGCCTGGTGAGGATGCATCCCCAGCGAGATTAACGCTTTGCGACCCAACTCCAGCGCACTGGAAAACGTTTCACGCGAGAAGTGTTTCACACCCGCCTGCAACAGTTCGTGAGCTTCAACACGTCCACGCGCACGCGCCAGAATGTGCAGATGCGGAAAATGCTGCTGACAGAGCTCCACCAGCTTCATCGTGTCTTCTGGATCGTTGCAGGTAATCACAATGGATTCGGCAGCCTCTGCGCCAGCAGAGCGCAACAGCTCGAGCTGGGTCGCGTCGCCGTAATAAACCTTATAGCCATATTTGCGCATCAGGTTGACCGCGCTGATATCGCGCTCCAGCACGGTAATGCGCATCTTGTTCGCCATCAACAAACGTCCGATAACCTGTCCGAAGCGGCCAAAGCCCACCACAATCACCTGCGGCTTGTCGTCTTCCACCCACGGGGCTTCATCTTCATCGTCAGACGGGTTTAAGCGGCGCGACAGAAGTTTATCCACCAGCTTCATCAGCAGCGGCGTGGTCATCATCGACAGCGTAACCGTCACCAGCAAAAGCGCCATCTGATCGTCTTTAAAAAGCTTCTGGGAGGAGGCGGTGGAGAAGAGCACAAACGCGAACTCGCCCCCCTGGCTTAACACGCTGGCAAACTGCATACGCTCCGAACTGCGCAAGCCGTAAATGCGTGCCATGACGTACAGCACCAGTGTTTTTACCGCCACCAGAATGGCAACGCTGACCACAACCCACAGCAGATGGGTATAGAGCACGCCGAGATTGAGCGCCATCCCCACCGAAATAAAGAACAGCCCCAACAGCAACCCTTTGAAGGGATCGATAGCAATTTCCAGCTCGTGGCGATATTCGCTCTCCGCCAGCAGCACCCCGGCGATAAAGGTGCCGAGCGCCATCGACAGCCCCAGCGCGTCCATAAACAACGCCGATCCCAGTACCAGCAGCAGCGTCGCGGCGGTAAAGACTTCGCGCACGCCCGAGGCGGCAATAAAACGGAACACGGGACGTAACAGGAAACGTCCGCCAATCAGCATGCCCGCAAAGGCCAGCACCTTCATGGCAATTTTCGCCCAGTCAAAATGATCGTCGCCGGAACCGGCCAGCAGCGGCACCAGCGCCAGCGCCGGGATCACCGCTAAATCCTGGAACAGCAGTACCGAAAAGCCCAGCTGACCGGCTTCGTTGCGGTTCATCCCTTTGTCGCGCATCAGCTGCAGGGCCATCGCCGTCGACGACATCGCAAGGCCTATTCCGCCTATCACCGCCGCCTGCCAGGAAAAATCCGTCAGCATTAGCAGGCCGCCCAGAATCGCGGCGCTGAACAACACCTGCGCGGCACCCACGCCAAAGATAGAGCGTCGGAGCTGCCACAATTTAGAAGGGTTGAGCTCAAGTCCGATGATGAACATCAGGAACACCACGCCCAGCTCGGAGAAGTGGAGTATTTCATCCACATCACTGATGAATCCCAGCCCCCAGGGGCCAATCGCGATCCCCGCCAGCAGATACCCCAGCACCGCCCCGATTCCAATCCGTGCAGCAAACGGCACCGCGACAACGGCCGCAAATAAAAACAGCACCCCGGCGAGGAGCAAATTCGATCCTTCCATTAACGACCTCCTGCCGGAATCGGTGACGCCAGCCATTCACCATAGGCTCGGGCGTGGCTCGCCAGCTCTTTGGGATCCTGACGCCGCGCCCAGTAGACAATAATCGGGCTCATCCAGTGCATACGGCACATTGCCGCCGTCAGCTCGAAAGGCCGCAGGATGTCGCTCATCGGATAGCGGTTCAGCCCGTCGTGGCGGTAAGCGCTTTCTGGCTCACCGGTGGTGATCACACTACGCCAGTACTTTCCCGCCAGTTGGTTGCCCCCCACCCCGCTGGAGAAGCCCCGGCTCAGCACGCGGTCCAGCCACTCTTTGAGCAGCGCCGGACAGCTGTAGGTATAAAGCGGATGCTGGAACACAATCACGTCATGCTGACGCAGCAGTTCCTGCTCATAAGGAATATCAATAAAGAAATCAGGATAGTGCGCGTAGAGATCGTGCACCGTCACGTTGCTGAGCTGAGTAGCCGGCTTAAGCAGAACCCGGTTCGCCACCGAGTCCTGAGATTCCGGATGGGCATACAGCAGCAGCACTTTTGCTGTCTGAGACATCATTCCCCTCCCGGTCTTGTTTCTGTTTTTGTGTATCGTCGTTGTTTTGGGCTACCATGGCGGCCCGGTGCGGAAAATGGCCCACACCTTACATTATCATAATGACAAATTAACATAGTCGGAACATACGGCGCTTCTATGATTGTTTTCTCCTCGTTACAAATTCGTCGCGGTGTGCGCGTCCTGCTGGATAACGCCACTGCTACCATCAACCCGGGCCAAAAAGTGGGTCTGGTCGGCAAAAACGGTTGTGGTAAATCCACGCTGCTGGCGCTGCTGAAAAACGAGATTAGCGCGGATGGCGGTAACTTTACCTTCCCGGGGAACTGGCAGCTCGCCTGGGTGAACCAGGAGACGCCCGCCCTCAGCGAACCGGCACTCGACTATGTTATCGACGGGGACCGTGAATACCGTAAACTCGAGGCGGAACTCAATGCCGCTAACGAGCGCAACGACGGCCACGCCATCGCCACCGTTCACGGCAAGCTGGACGCCATTGACGCGTGGACCATTCGCTCCCGCGCCTCCAGCCTGTTGCACGGCCTGGGCTTCAGCAATGAACAGCTGGAACGCCCGGTCAGCGACTTCTCCGGCGGCTGGCGTATGCGCCTCAACCTGGCGCAGGCGCTGATCTGTCGCTCTGATCTGCTGCTGCTCGATGAACCGACCAACCACCTCGATCTCGATGCGGTTATTTGGCTGGAGAAGTGGCTTAAGAGCTATCAGGGCACTCTGATTCTGATCTCCCACGACCGCGACTTCCTCGACCCGGTGGTGGATAAAATCATTCACATCGAACAGCAAACGATGTTCGAGTACACCGGTAACTACAGCTCCTTCGAGCGCCAGCGCGCGACGCGTCTTGCCCAGCAGCAGTCCATGTACGAAAGCCAGCAGCAGCGCGTCGCGCACCTGCAGAGCTTTGTGGATCGCTTCAAGGCCAAAGCGTCTAAAGCGAAGCAGGCCCAGAGCCGCATCAAGATGCTGGAACGCATGGAGATGATTGCCCCGGCGCACGTGGACAACCCGTTCCACTTCAGCTTCCGCGCGCCGGAAAGCCTGCCAAACCCGCTGCTGAAGATGGAAAAAGTGAGCGCCGGATACGGCGATCGTACAATTCTCGACTCCATCAAGCTCAACCTGGTGCCGGGTTCACGTATTGGTCTGCTGGGACGCAACGGTGCCGGTAAATCCACGCTGATCAAACTGCTGGCGGGCGAACTTAACCCGGTCAGCGGCGAAATCGGGCTGGCGAAGGGCATCAAGCTTGGCTACTTCGCCCAGCATCAGCTGGAATTTTTACGCGCTGATGAATCCCCGATCCAGCACCTGGCGCGTCTGGCGCCGCAGGAGATGGAGCAGAAGCTGCGCGATTATCTCGGCGGCTTCGGCTTCCAGGGCGATAAGGTCACCGAAAACACCGAACGTTTCTCCGGCGGCGAAAAAGCTCGTCTGGTGCTGGCGCTGATCGTCTGGCAGCGCCCGAACCTGCTGCTGCTCGATGAACCGACCAACCACCTCGATCTCGACATGCGTCAGGCGCTGACCGAAGCGCTGATTGAGTTCGAAGGCGCACTGGTTGTGGTTTCGCACGACCGCCACCTGATCCGCTCCACCACGGACGATCTCTACTTAGTGCACGACGGCAAAGTCGAGCCGTTCGACGGCGATCTGGAAGACTACCAGCAGTGGCTGACGGACGTGCAGAAGCAGGAAAACCAGCCGGAAGAGCCAACGAAAGAGAACGCCAACAGCGCCCAGGCGCGTAAAGACCAGAAACGCCGCGAAGCGGAGCTGCGCACCCAGACGCAGCCGCTGCGTAAAGAGATTGCCCGTCTCGAAAAAGAGATGGAAAAGCTCAACGCCACGCTTGCTGCCGTTGAAGAGAAGCTTGGCGACAGCGGTCTGTATGACCAGAGCCGTAAAGCGGAGCTGACGGACTGCCTGCAAACCCAGGCGAAGACCAAATCGAACCTCGAAGAGTGTGAGATGGCCTGGCTCGACGCCCAGGAACAGCTGGAAGCGATGCTGCAGGCCGACTGAGTATTTGCCCCGTTTTGCGAACAGGATCCGTCCCTGGTTCGGAAATCCTGGCTAAACGGGGTACAATTCGGAAAGTATCGTAAATTTCCGACAAGAATCAGCATCGCGCTTATGACCCAAATCATTCCATCAGACTTCGACATTGCGGCCGAAGACAGCACTGAGTTCGTGCCTATGCGCGGCGTGGCCAATCGCCATTTGCAGACCATGCTGCCGCGACTGATCCGCCGCAAGGTTCAGTTCACCCCGCACTGGCAACGGCTTGACCTGCCGGACGGTGACTTTCTGGATCTCGCCTGGAGCGAAGCACCTGAGCAGGCCCGCCATAAGCCGCGCCTGGTGGTCTTTCACGGTCTGGAAGGCAGTCTGCACAGCCCTTATGCGCATGGGTTAATTGAGGCGGCAAAAGCGCGCGGCTGGCTCGGCGTGGTGATGCATTTTCGCGGCTGTAGCGGCGAACCCAATCGTCAGAAACGCATTTATCACTCGGGTGAAACCGAAGACGGTACGTGGTTTTTGCACTGGCTGCGGGATAATTTTGGCAACGTGCCAACCGCCGCCGTGGGCTACTCGCTGGGCGGCAATATGCTGGCCTGTCTGCTGGCCAAAGAGGGCGAAAGCGTACCGCTGAATGCGGCGGTCATTGTCTCCGCCCCGTTTATGCTGGAGCAGTGCAGCTACCATATGGATAAAGGCTTTTCCCGCGTCTATCAGCGCTATCTGCTCAACCTGCTGAAAGCCAACGCGGCGCGTAAGCTGAAGGCTTACCCGGATACGCTGCCGGTCAGCCTGCGCCAGCTGAAAAAGGTGCGCCGAATTCGCGAGTTCGACGATCTGATCACCGCCAAAATTCACGGCTTCGCCGATGCGATTGATTACTATCGTCAGTGCAGCGCCATGCCGCTGCTCAGCAAGATCACGCAACCGACGCTGATCATTCATGCCAAAGATGACCCCTTTATGGATCACCACTCGATCCCCGCACAGGAGTTTCTGCCCGACAACGTTCACTATCAGTTGACCGAGCATGGCGGCCACGTCGGGTTTATCGGTGGCACGCTGCGCCGCCCGAAAATGTGGCTTGAGACGCGTATCCCTGACTGGCTAACCCCTTATCTGGACGGTGCAAAATGATTATTCCCTGGCAGGATCTGGCTCCCGAAACGCTCGATAATCTGATTGAAAGCTTTGTATTGCGCGAAGGCACCGATTATGGTGAACATGAACGCTCGCTTGAGCAAAAGGTCAACGATGTAAAGCGCCAGCTGAAAAGCGGCGACGTGGTGCTGGTGTGGTCAGAACTGCATGAGACGGTCAATATCATGCCCCGCAACGCGTTTCACGGCTGATCTTCCACCCTTTTCAGTCAGGGAGTTGTTATGTCTGCCAGACATCCGATTATTGCCGTTACGGGGTCGAGTGGTGCGGGAACCACCACCACCAGCCTCGCCTTTCGCAAGATTTTCGCCCAGCTGAATCTCCGTGCGGCGGAGGTCGAAGGCGACAGCTTTCACCGCTACACGCGTCCGGAGATGGATATGGCCATCCGTAAAGCGCGCGATCTGGGTAAACACATCAGTTACTTCGGCCCGGAGGCCAATGACTTCGGCCTGCTGGAGCAAACCTTTATTGAGTACGGACAGAGCGGCAAAGGGCAGTCCCGCAAGTATCTGCATACCTATGATGAAGCCGTTCCCTGGAATCAGGTGCCGGGCACCTTTACTCCCTGGCAGCCGCTGCCGGAACCTACCGACGTTCTGTTCTACGAAGGATTACACGGCGGCGTGGTTACGCCGCAGCACGACGTGGCGCGCCACGTGGATCTGCTGGTCGGCGTGGTCCCAATCGTCAACCTGGAGTGGATCCAGAAACTGACGCGTGACATGAGCGAGCGCGGCCACTCACGCGAGGCAGTGATGGACTCGGTGGTGCGTTCCATGGAAGATTACATCAACTACCTGACGCCGCAGTTTTCCCGCACCCATATCAACTTCCAGCGCGTGCCGACGGTGGACACCTCCAACCCGTTCGCCGCCAAAAGTATCCCGTCGCTGGATGAGAGCTTTGTGGTGATCCATTTCCGCAATCTCGAAGGCATTGATTATCCGTGGCTGCTGGCGATGCTGCAGGGCTCGTTCATTTCTCACATGAATACATTAGTGGTGCCGGGCGGAAAAATGGGACTGGCAATGGAGCTCATCATGACGCCGCTGGTACAGCGACTGATGGAAGGGAAGCAGATCGCATAATCATATTCCCTCTCCCTGTGGGAGAGGGTTAGGGTGAGGGCATCAACACGCACGATGCCCAATCAATCACGCCTCAATCACTTCATACGAATGGGTGATTTTTACCGCCTTCTCCAGCATTAACGCCACAGAGCAGTACTTCTCCGCCGACAGGTCCACCGCGCGTGATACCGCCGTGTCTTTCAACGCTTTGCCGGTCACAACAAAGTGCAGATTAATATGGGTGAACAGGCGTGGCGCCTCTTCACGACGTTCTGAGGTCAGTTTAACCTCGCAATCTGTCACGTCATGACGGCCTTTCTGCAGAATCGACACCACGTCAATGGCGCTGCATCCCCCTGCCGCCATCAGCACCATCTCCATTGGGCTTGGCGCTTTATCGCCGGAGTTGCCATCCATCAAAATCTGGTGTCCGGAAGCGGACTCGCCCAGGAACGTTAAACCTTCAACCCATTTCACGCGCGCTTGCATATTCTTAAACTCCAACGTTGCATTTTTGGTGACAGATTACGCGTGCGTTACATTTCTCGCAATGGAAGGCGACCTGCATCATGCTGAAGCGAGACACCAGGAGACACGCGGCGAAAGCTATGCTAAAACACTCAGGATGCTACAGTAATACATTGACGTTACACGTGTATGCAGAGGACATCAAACTTTACTGGCTGCGAAACGTTACGGTAGCCGACTTCCCAGGGTATGGGTAAGAATTCGATTGCAACCCCAGAGTCCGGATGCATCTGATGACTCTGGTGACAGCTTATAACAGAGGATAACAGCGCATGGTGCTTGGCAAACCGCAAACAGACCCGACTCTCGAATGGTTCTTGTCTCATTGCCACATTCATAAGTACCCATCGAAGAGCACGCTGATTCACCAGGGTGAAAAAGCGGAAACGTTGTATTACATCGTTAAAGGCTCGGTGGCAGTGCTGATCAAAGATGAAGAAGGGAAAGAGATGATCCTTTCTTATCTGAACCAGGGCGATTTCATCGGTGAACTGGGCCTGTTTGAAGAGGGCCAGGAACGTAGCGCCTGGGTTCGTGCAAAGACAGCATGTGAAGTGGCTGAAATTTCTTACAAGAAATTCCGTCAGCTGATTCAGGTTAACCCTGACATCCTGATGCGTCTTTCTTCCCAGATGGCGCGCCGTCTGCAGGTCACCTCTGAGAAAGTGGGCAACCTCGCCTTCCTGGACGTGACGGGCCGTATTGCACAGACGCTGCTGAACCTGGCGAAACAGCCAGACGCCATGACCCACCCGGACGGCATGCAAATTAAAATTACCCGTCAGGAAATTGGTCAGATCGTCGGTTGCTCCCGTGAAACCGTAGGTCGTATCCTGAAAATGCTGGAAGATCAAAACCTGATCTCCGCCCACGGTAAAACCATCGTGGTTTACGGAACGCGTTAATTCCGCTCAAACGGCGTGTCACCGCAAGGTGTCACGCCGTTTTTGTCTCTACTCCCCATGTGGCGCAGGCTGATCTATCACCCGGAAGTTAACTACGCACTGCGACAAACGCTGGTGTTGTGTCTTCCTGTGGCCGTAGGCCTGCTCCTCGGACATCTTCAGCAAGGTCTGCTCTTTTCTCTGGTGCCCGCCTGCTGCAACATTGCCGGTCTGGACACGCCGCATAAGCGCTTTTTCAAACGACTCATCATTGGCGGTTCACTGTTTGCCGGCTGTAGTCTCGCCGTGCAGCTTCTGCTGGCGCGCGATATTCCGCTGCCGCTGATCCTGACCGTGCTGGCGATGACCCTGGGTGTCACCGCCGAAATCAGCTCGCTGCACGCCCGTCTACTTCCCGCCTCGCTGATTGCGGCCATTTTCACGCTGAGCCTCGCCGGAAATATGCCGGTGTGGGAGCCGCTGCTGATCTACGCGCTGGGGACATTATGGTACGGGCTGTTTAACTGGTTCTGGTTCTGGCTGTGGCGCGAACAACCGCTGCGTGAATCCCTGAGCCTGCTCTATGTGCAGCTGGCGGAGTATTGTGAAGCCAAATACACCCTGCTCACCCAGCATACCGATCCGGAAAGATCGCTGCCCCCGCTGCTGACCCGTCAGCAAAAGATGGTGGATCTGATAAGCCAGTGCTACCAGCAACTGCATATGCTCGCCGCCAACCAGAATCACGAATATAAACGGCTGCTGCGCACTTTCCAGGTGGGGCTGGATCTGCAGGAACATATCTCCGTAAGTCTTCACCACCCGCAAGAGGTGCAAAAACTGGTAGAGCGCAGCCACGCTGAAGCGGTGATCCGCTGGAACGCACAGACCGTCTCCGCGCGCCTGCGGATCCTGGCCGACGATATTCTCTATCACCGCTACCCCACGCGCTTTAACATGGACAAACAGCTCGGCGCGCTGGAGAAAATCGCCCGTCAGCATCCGGATAACCCGGTCGGTCAGTTTGCCGCCTGGCACTTCAGCCGCATCGCCCGCGTGCTGCGTACCCAGCGCCCGCTTTATTCCCGCGATCTGATGGCGGACAAACAAAAACGGCTTCCGCTGTTGCCCGCGCTCAGAAGTTATCTGTCGCTTAAATCGTCCGCCCTGCGCAATGCCGCACGGATTAGCGTCATGCTCAGTGTCGCCAGCCTGATGGGCATGGCGCTGCATCTGCCGAAACCCTACTGGATCTTAATGACCGTGCTGTTTGTCACCCAGAATGGCTACGGCGCCACGCGGGTGCGGATTCTGCACCGGGCCGGCGGAACGATGGCGGGGCTGATTATTGCGGGCGTGACGCTGCACTTCCACGTGCCGGAAGGCTATACCCTGGCAGGAATGTTGGTGATTACGCTGGTGAGCTACCTGATTATTCGTAAAAACTACGGCTGGGCGATGGTGGGTTTTACGGTGACGGCGGTGTATACCCTGCAGTTGCTCACGCTCAATGGCGAACAGTTTATTGTCGCCAGGCTGATTGATACCCTCATCGGCTGTCTGATTGCCTTTGGTGGTATGGTCTGGCTGTGGCCGCAGTGGCAGAGCGGGCTGCTCAGGCAGAACGCCCACGACGCGCTGGAGGCTGACCAGGAGGCTATCCGCCTGATTCTGAGCGATGATCCTCAGCCCTCCCCGCTGGCTTATCAGCGGATGAAGGTCAACCAGGCGCACAACGCCCTGTTCAACTCGCTCAACCAGGCGATGCAGGAGCCCGGCTTTAACTCGCACTATCTTGCGGACATGAAGCTCTGGGTGACGCACAGCCAGTTTATCGTCGAACATATCAACGCCATGACCACGCTCGCGCGTGAACATACCATGCTGACGCCAGACCTGGCGCAACGTTACCTGCAGTCGTGTGAGATTGCTCTGCAGCGCTGTCAGCAGCGTCTGGAGTATGACGCGCCGGGTGAGTCGGGGGATTCAAATATTCTGGAAGCGCCGGAAACGCTCACCCACGGGCCAATGAGTACCCTTGAGCAGCATTTACAGCGCATTCTGGGACATCTGAACACCCTGCACACCATTTCATCGGTGGCATGGCGTCAGCGTCCGCATCACGGGATTTGGTTAACCCGTCGCCTGAAGCGGACGGCGTATTAACCTTTTACGATCTTCGCGACTGCCGCGGCAAAGCGGGTTAAACCGTCTTCAATGTCTTTCTCTTCCACCACCAGCGACGGCGCAAAACGCATCACGTCCGGCCCGGCATTGAGCACCATCACCCCTTCGTGGGCGGCGGCGTGCAGGAAATCGCGTGCGCGGCCTTTGTACTGCGGTTTCAGCTCGGCACCGATCAGCAGCCCCATCCCGCGGATCTCGCTGAACACGTCGTACTGGTCATCAATCTTTTGCAGATGTTTTACGAACAGTTCGCGCTTCGCGCCCACGCCATTGAGAACCTCAGGCGTGTTGATAATATCAAACGCCGCGCCCGCCACAGCGCTCGCCAGCGGATTACCGCCGTAAGTGGAGCCGTGCGACCCCACATGGAACGCGGAGGCAATCTCCTGGGTGGTCAGGACCGCACTCACCGGGAAACCGCCGCCGAGCGCTTTGGCGCTGGTCAGAATATCCGGCGTCACGCCGTAGTGCATATAGGCAAACAGGGAGCCGGTACGCCCCATCCCGCACTGCACTTCATCAAATACCAGCAGCGCCTGGTGCTCGTCGCAAAGCGCGCGCAGCCCTTTCAGGAATTCCGGCGTGGCGGCCGTCACGCCACCTTCGCCCTGAATCGGCTCCACCACCACCGCGCAGGTGTGATCGTCAATCACCGCTTTTACCGCATGCAGATCGTTAAACGGCACGTGGACAATGTCAGCCGGTTTCGGACCAAAACCGTCGGAATACTTCGGCTGACCACCAACGGAGACGGTAAAGAAGGAGCGCCCATGGAAGGCGTTGTGGAAAGCGATGATTTTGGTTTTGTATGGGCTGTGGCGCGTGGTGGCATAGTAGCGCGCCAGCTTGAAGGCGGTTTCGTTGGCTTCGGTACCGGAGTTCATAAACAGCACGCGCTCGGCAAACGTGGCATCAATGATCTTGCGGCCAAGACGCAGCGCCGGTTCGTTGGTGAAGACGTTGCTGGTGTGCCACAGGGTTTCGCCCTGGGTTTTCAGCGCCTCGACCAGCGCAGGATGGCAATGACCCAGCGCCGTTACCGCAATCCCGCCCGCGAAATCCACGTACTCTTTACCCTGTTGATCCCAGACTCGGCTGCCTTTTCCCTTTACCGGGATAAACTCAGCCGGTGCATAAATCGGCAGAATCACTTCATCGAATGTCGCGCGGGTAATTGCTGGTTGTTCAGTTGCCATGTCATGCCCATCCATTTTATGTCACATCAATTGTGAAAATATAATCACAAAATATGCATAAAAAATCACAACAAGGCAACAGATATTCAGCGATTGAGGAAATTTGCCAGCAGCGCGTGCCCCTGTTCGCTGAGGATGCTTTCCGGATGGAACTGCACGCCTTCGAGATCCCATTCGCGGTGACGAATCCCCATGATCTCCTGCGTATCGCTCCAGGCGGTCACCTCAAAGCAGTCAGGCAGCGTCGGCGGGTCAATCACCAGCGAATGATAGCGCGTCACGGTCAATGGATTATTGAGCCCCGTAAATACCCCGGTACCCGTGTGCGTGACCGGCGAGGTTTTGCCGTGCATCACTTTCGCCGCACGGACGATGGTGGCCCCAAACGCCTGGGCAATCGCCTGATGACCCAGGCAGACGCCCAGAATGGGCAGCTTGCCGGCATACTGCCGGATAACGTCCAGCGAAATGCCCGATTCCGACGGTGTGCAGGGGCCGGGTGAGATGACGATTTTTCGCGGAGCCAGCGTCTCAATATCGGCAAGGCCAATCTCGTCATTGCGGCGAACAACCACCTCTGCACCCAGTTCACAAAAATACTGGTAAAGGTTCCAGGTGAAGGAATCGTAGTTATCAATCAGCAGAATCATGGCGGCTCCCGAAAAAAATGCCGCCCTATTCTACTCAGATTCCCGCGCTTCACTCACTACTTTGGCAAAGATAGCGTTTAACGCGCTGAGATCGCCCGTTGCGCCGCTCCGGTTAGCCGCCACCCAATCTTCGGGATCGATATCGCGCCAGTCCAGCGCGTAACCCGCATGGATCGCCAGCTGCTCAAAGAAAACACGCTGAGCAATACCGTTACCGCTGGCAAAAGGGTGCAGCATGTTGATTTCACAATAATAATGGCTAATTCGTTCTATAAACGCCGCTTTCTCCAGACCAACCAGATACTTTTCGCTTTCCAGCGCCGCCATCAGTTCGTTGCCCATCTTCTCAATGTACTCGAAATGGCAGAAAGGAATGTCGCCCTTAAAAATATCATCAGTACGCAACTCGCCAGCGTGCTTCAACTCTCTGCGGTACAGATGGCGGTGAATAAGGCACAGATGGGGCAAGCCAGGAGCGGAAGGTCCAAGCTCCAGCGTTTCAATGTGGGGATCGGAAGGACCATGACCTTTTTCAAGGAGACAACTGGCCTGAAAATTGACGTTACGCTGCTGCTCCCAGAGACGGGATTTTTGCTTGTCGGTGAGTTTTTTCACTTAACGCCTCCCTGAATATGTCCGTTTGCCACAAGTATAAGCAGCAAAACGCGCTTTCGCAGGGAGGGCTAACAACACGGGCAAGGATCGCCCGTGTCGAAACAGGTTACGGCAGAACTTTCGCGGAGAGGATCACGACAGGTTTTGACGGCACATTCTGGTACGGGCCAACGTCATGGGTAGGAACCTGAGAAATCTTGTCCGCCACGTCCATCCCTTTCACCACTTTACCGAACACCGCATAACCGAAGTCGCGCTGGCCGTGGTCGAGGAAGGCGTTATCCGCCACGTTGATAAAGAACTGGCTGGTCGCGCTGTCTTTATCCGCGGTACGCGCCATGGAAATGGTGCCACGGGTGTTCAGCAGACCGTTATCTGCTTCGTTTTTAATCGGCGGGTTCGGCTGTTTCTGCTGCATCTGCTCATTAAAACCACCGCCTTGCACCATAAACCCAGGGATCACGCGGTGGAAGGTGGTGTTGTTGTAGAAACCACTGTTCACATAGTCGAGGAAGTTTTTCACAGAAACCGGAGCTTTCTGGCTATTCAGTTCCAGCTCAATATTCCCGGCGGAGGTGGTCAGCAGAACGTGAGGGTCCCCTTTTGCTGCCAGCGCAGCAGGGGAAACGGCAGAAAGAGCAAACACAGCTGCGACAGCCGCCAGTGTTGATTTGAGCATGAGAATTCCTTAACAAAGCGCAGTATATAAAGCGAATGGCTTGATTCTAAAGAGCAGTATGAACGGAGACCAGCCTTTTACCTAATTTTACGAAATTGAAACAGTTGTAACCACGCAAACGATTGGTTCCGGCGGCTTTTTATGTGATCAAGATCACATAAAAAACTGCAATGAAGTTCGAATTTCTCTTAAAAGATATGAATAGATCACTTTAATGTCTAAAATCTGCCCGCTCTCAGCGCCCGATGGGCGCTTTTCTTATTTTGAACAGGCCAGACATGACTAACAGCAATCGCATCAAGCTCACATGGATCAGCTTCTTCTCCTACGCCCTGACCGGCGCGTTGGTGATCGTCACCGGGATGGTGATGGGAAATATCGCAGACTACTTCCATCTGCCCGTTTCCAGCATGAGTAACACCTTCACCTTCCTCAACGCCGGGATCCTGATCTCCATCTTCCTGAATGCCTGGCTGATGGAAATCGTGCCACTGAAAACGCAGCTGCGTTTTGGTTTTGTGCTGATGGTCGCCGCCGTGGCGGGTCTGATGCTGAGTCACAGCATCGCCCTGTTCTCCGCCGCCATGTTTGTACTCGGTCTGGTCAGCGGCATTACCATGTCGATCGGGACCTTCCTGATTACCCATATGTATGAAGGCCGTCAGCGTGGCGCGCGCCTGCTGTTTACCGACTCCTTCTTCAGCATGGCCGGGATGATTTTTCCGATGGTGGCTGCCGTTCTGCTGGCGCGCAGCATTGAGTGGTACTGGGTGTATGCCTGCATCGGCCTGGTCTACGTGGCGATCTTTATTCTGACTTTCGGCTGCGAGTTCCCGGTGCTGGGCAAAAAAGCGCAGACCACGGCAGAGCCTGTCGCGAAAGAGAAATGGGGGATCGGCGTACTGTTCCTCTCCATCGCCGCCCTGTGCTACATCCTCGGCCAGCTGGGCTTTATCTCCTGGGTACCGGAATACGCCAAAGGCCTGGGCATGAGCCTGAACGACGCGGGTAAGCTGGTGAGTGATTTCTGGATGTCTTACATGTTCGGCATGTGGGCGTTTAGCTTCATCCTGCGCTTCTTCGATCTGCAGCGCATTCTGACCGTACTGGCGGGCCTGGCAACCGTGCTGATGTATCTGTTCATCAACGGTTCACCGGAACATATGCCGTGGTTTATTCTGACCCTGGGCTTCTTCTCCAGCGCGATCTACACCTCGATCATTACTCTGGGCTCCCTGCAGACCAGGGTGGCCTCGCCGAAGCTGGTTAACTTCGTTCTGACCTGTGGCACCATCGGCACCATGCTGACCTTCGTGGTCACCGGCCCAATCGTCGCCCACAGCGGCCCGCTGGCCGCGCTGCACACGGCGAATGGTCTGTACGCCGTGGTGTTTATCATGTGCTTCATCCTGGGCTTTGTGACCCGCCACCGCCAGCATAACGCTGCAGCGGCGACGCACTAATCCCGTCCCCCTCTGCCCTACACAGAGGGGGTGTTTCTGGCAAAGCTCACCTCTTCTCCCCCGTTATCCATCTGGATCCAGGTCTGCGCCAGCTGTGTGGTGGCAATAATTCGTCCCTGACGAATGGACCAGCGCACCGGCACCTGACAGCGTACCGCTTCAAACCCGCTCTCCGCAGGCAGAATAATCAGGTTCGCCGGGTTACCCGTCTCAATCCCGTAATCGCTCAGGCCAAAGGTTCGGGCACTGTTATGGGTGATCAGGTTCAGGCCGCTGTCGATTTGCGGATAGCCCATCATCTGACAGACGTGCAGCCCCATATGCAGCACCTGCAGCATATTGCCGGTACCAAGCGGGTACCACGGGTCAAAGACATCATCATGGCCAAAGCAGACGTTAATGCCCGCCGCCTGTAGTTCTTTCACCCGGGTGATGCCGCGACGCTTCGGATAATCATCGAAGCGCCCCTGCAGGTGGATATTGACCAGCGGGTTCGCAACGAAGTTAATCCCCGACATTTTCAGCAGTCGGAACAGCCGCGAGGTATAGGCGCCGTTGTAGGAGTGCATGGCGGTGGTGTGGCTGGCCGTTACCCGTGCGCCCATACCGGCCTCATACGCCAGCGTGGCCACCGTCTCGACAAAGCGAGACTGCTCGTCATCAATTTCATCGCAATGAATATCCAGCGGACGGTCATATTTCTTCGCCAGCTCAAAGGCGATATGCAGCGACTGCACGCCGTACTCGCGGGTGAACTCAAAGTGGGGGATCGCCCCCACCACATCCGCACCCAGCCGTAATGCCTCTTCCAGCAGCGCCGCGCCGTTCGGGTAAGAGAGGATACCTTCCTGCGGGAACGCGACGATTTGCAGGGTCACCCACGGCGCAACCTCCTGCTTCACTTCCAGCATTGCCTTCAGGGCAGTGAGCGTCGGGTCGGAGACATCCACATGAGTGCGGACAAACTGGATCCCGTTGGCGATTTGCCACTTCAGCGTTTTCCACGCCCGCGCTTTCACGTCGTCATGACTGAGTAGCGCCTTGCGCTCCGCCCAGCGCTCAATGCCCTCAAACAGCGTTCCGGACTGGTTCCAGTTCGGCTCGCCCGCCGTCTGGGTGGTATCAAGATGGATATGCGGCTCAATAAACGGGGGAATAGCCAGCCCACCGCGCGCATTTAACACTTCATAGCTTTCGGTATGGGTGTCATCCATGGGGGTGATGTCACCAAATCGCCCGTTCTCAATGGCAAGCTGCCACAGCCCTTCCCGACCCGGTAAACGAACATTCTGAACAAGCCATAACGGTGTAGTAGACATATCTTTCCCCTAAAAACGCAGCTGCTGGACAGGCGTATCGATTTTTGCAAAACCGCCCCTGATTTGTACACAAATTCAACTAACCCGAAAAGCCTGCGATTTCCATAACTTATAAAAATCCTGACAAATCAGTCATATACCACCTAAGGAGTAGGCGAAGACGTATTTGATTTGCATCAATAAGCGCCCCTGCTGAATCGTTAAGGTAGGCGGTAATAGAAAAGAAATCGAGGCAATAATGAGCAAACTCAGACTCGCTATCATCGGTAACGGCATGGTCGGTCACCGCTTTATTGAGGATCTTCTCGATAAAGCCGATGCCGCTCAGTTCGATATTACCGTGTTCTGTGAAGAACCCCGCAAGGCGTACGACCGTGTGCACTTATCTTCCTATTTCTCCCATCATACTGCCGAAGAGCTCTCACTGGTGCGTGAAGGGTTCTACGAGAAGCATGGCGTAAAGGTGCTGGTGGGCGAACGCGCTATCACCATCAACCGTCAGGAAAAAGTGATCCACTCCAGCGCCGGGCGTACGGTTTTTTACGACAAGCTGATCATGGCGACCGGCTCTTATCCGTGGATCCCGCCGATTAAAGGCGCTGAAACGCAGGATTGCTTCGTCTATCGTACCATTGAAGATCTCAACGCCATTGAGTCCTGCGCCCGTCGCAGTAAACGCGGTGCGGTGGTGGGTGGTGGCCTGCTGGGCCTGGAGGCCGCAGGGGCGCTAAAAAACCTCGGCGTTGAAACCCACGTCATCGAATTTGCTCCGATGCTGATGGCCGAACAGCTCGACCACATGGGTGGCGACCAGTTACGTCGCAAAATCGAAAGCATGGGTGTGAAGGTTCACACCAGCAAAAACACCAAAGAGATCGTCCAGGAAGGCACTGAAGCGCGCAAAACCATGCGCTTTGCCGACGGCAGCGAGTTGGAAGTTGACTTCATCGTCTTCTCCACCGGGATCCGCCCGCGCGACAAGCTGGCAACCCAGTGCGGTCTGGCCGTCGCCCAACGTGGCGGGATCATGATTAACGACACCTGCCAGACCTCCGATCCGGATATCTACGCCATTGGCGAATGCGCCAGCTGGAATAACCGCGTGTATGGTCTGGTGGCGCCGGGTTACAAAATGGCGCAGGTCGCTGTGGACCACATCCTTGGCAACGAAAACGCTTTCGAAGGTGCGGACCTGAGCGCCAAGCTGAAGCTGCTGGGCGTGGACGTTGGCGGTATTGGCGATGCACACGGCCGCACGCCGGGTGCCCGCAGCTACGTTTATCTCGATGAGAGCAAAGAAGTTTATAAGCGCCTGATCGTCAGTCAGGACAACAAAACCCTGCTTGGGGCGGTGCTGGTGGGTGACACCAGTGATTACGGCAACCTGCTCCAGCTAGTGCTAAACGCCATCGAACTTCCGGAAAACCCGGACGCGCTGATCCTCCCGGCGCACGCCTCCAGCGGCAAGCCGTCTATCGGCGTGGATAAACTACCGGACAGCGCGCAGATCTGCTCCTGCTTTGACGTCACCAAAGGCATGCTCATCTCTGCCATTAACAAAGGCTGCCACACCGTTGCGGCGCTGAAAGCGGAAACCAAAGCCGGCACCGGCTGCGGCGGCTGTATTCCGCTGGTCACCCAGGTGCTGAACGCCGAGCTGGCGAAACAGGGCATCGAAGTGAACAACAACCTGTGCGAGCACTTCGCGTATTCTCGCCAGGAGCTCTACCATCTGATCCGCGTGGAAGGCATCAAGTCCTTCGACGAACTGCTGGCGAAGCACGGCCAGGGCTACGGCTGTGAGGTATGTAAACCCACCGTCGGCTCCCTGCTGGCCTCCTGCTGGAACGAGTATGTACTCAAACCCGAGCATACGCCGCTGCAGGATACCAACGACAACTTCCTGGCCAACATCCAGAAAGACGGTACCTACTCCGTGATTCCACGTTCCGCCGGTGGCGAAATTACCCCGGAAGGGCTGGTGGCGGTGGGCCGTATCGCGCGTGAATTTAACCTGTACACCAAAATCACCGGTTCCCAGCGTATCGGCCTGTTTGGTGCGCAGAAAGACGATCTGCCGGAGATCTGGCGTCAGCTGATTGACGCTGGCTTCGAAACCGGTCACGCGTACGCCAAAGCGCTGCGTATGGCGAAAACCTGCGTGGGCAGTACCTGGTGCCGCTACGGCGTCGGCGACAGCGTCGGTTTCGGCGTGGAGCTGGAGAACCGCTACAAAGGCATCCGTACGCCGCACAAAATGAAGTTTGGCGTCTCCGGATGTACCCGCGAATGTGCGGAAGCCCAGGGTAAAGACGTAGGGATTATCGCCACCGAAAAAGGCTGGAACCTGTATGTCTGCGGTAACGGCGGGATGAAACCACGCCACGCGGACCTGCTGGCCGCGGATCTCGATCACGACACGCTGATTCAGTATCTCGACCGCTTCATGATGTTCTACATCCGTACCGCCGATAAGCTGACCCGTACCGCCTCCTGGCTTGATAATCTGGAAGGCGGCATCGACTACCTGAAATCGGTCATTATCGACGACAAGCTGGGCCTGAACGAGCATCTGGAAGCGGAGATGGCACGACTGCGTGAGGCGGTGATTTGCGAGTGGACTGAAACCGTCAACACCCCGGCGGCACAGACGCGGTTCAGACATTTTATCAACAGCACTCAGCGCGACCCGAATGTGCAGGTTGTGCCAGAGCGTGAACAGCATCGTCCGGCGACACCGTATGAACGTATTCCGGTCACGCTGGTGGAGGAAAACGCATGAGCCAGTGGATAACCATCTGCGATATTAACGACATTCTCCCCGCAACCGGCGTCTGCGCACTGCTGGGCAACGAGCAGGTTGCGATTTTCCGCCCCCGCCACGATGAACAGCTCTTTGCCATCAGCAACATCGATCCGTTCTTCGAGGCCAGCGTGCTCTCCCGTGGGTTGATTGCGGAGCATCAGGGCGAACTGTGGGTCGCCAGCCCGCTGAAAAAGCAGCGCTTCCGCTTACGCGACGGGCTGTGCATGGAAGATGAAAACTACTCGGTGAAGCACTACGACGTTCGCGTGAAGGACGGCAAGGTGCAATTACAGGGCTAATTCCCTCGCCTTTTCAATATGAAAAGCTTATGACCCCTTATGGGTAACGGCAGGAAAAACCGTATATTTTCGGCGATTCCTGCTGTTATCCTGACGTCAATTCCTGTCCCTCCATGAATGCTGTGAGGTAATGTCGTGGATCACCTGCCGATTTTTTGTCAATTACGCCATCGCGACTGCCTGCTTGTGGGCGGCGGCGACGTGGCTGAGCGCAAAGCGCGCCTGCTGTTAGAGGCGGGCGCCCGACTGACCGTCAACGCCATTGCCTTCGCTCCTCAGTTTAACGTCTGGGCCCAGGAAGGGATGCTGACGCTGGTGCAGGGGGAGTTTGATGAATCCCTGCTGGAGACCTGCTGGCTGACCATTGCCGCGACGGATGACGATGGAGTGAACCAGCGGGTCAGCGATGCCTGTGAAGCACGCCGTATCTTCTGTAACGTGGTGGATGCGCCGAAAGAAGCCAGCTTTATCATGCCGTCGATTATTGACCGTTCACCGCTGATGATCGCTGTGTCATCCGGGGGCCGCTCGCCCGTTCTGGCGCGCCTGTTGCGGGAAAAACTGGAAGCCCTGTTGCCGCAACATCTCGGTCAGATTGCCCACTACGCAGGGCAACTGCGTTCACGCGTGAAGCAAACCTTCGCGACCGTTGGCGAGCGTCGTCGTTTCTGGGAAAAATTCTTTGTGAATGACCGCCTGGCGCAGTCGCTGGCGAATCAGGACAGTAAAGCGGTTGAAGAGACGACGGCGCAGTTACTCGCTGAGCCGCTGGATCATCGGGGCGAAGTGGTGCTGGTCGGTGCAGGTCCTGGCGATGCGGGCTTGCTGACGCTGAAAGGCCTGCAGCAGATCCAGCAGGCGGATATTGTGGTGTATGATCGTCTGGTCTCGGATGACATCATGAACCTGGTACGCCGCGACGCTGACCGCGTCTTCGTGGGCAAACGGGCGGGCTACCACTGCGTACCGCAGGAGGAGATTAACCAGATCCTGCTGCGCGAGGCGCAAAAGGGAAAACGCGTGGTGCGCCTGAAAGGGGGCGATCCGTTTATCTTCGGTCGCGGCGGCGAGGAGCTGGAAACCCTGTGTAACGCGGGCATTCCCTTCTCCGTGGTGCCGGGCATTACCGCGGCATCCGGCTGTTCAGCGTACGCGGGTATTCCACTGACCCACCGCGATTACGCCCAGAGCGTGCGTCTGGTGACGGGCCACCTGAAGACGGGCAGCGAACTGGACTGGCACAACCTCGCCGCCGAAAAACAGACGCTGGTGTTCTACATGGGGTTAAACCAGGCCGCCACCATTCAGGCGAAGCTGCTGGAGCACGGCATGGCGGCAGATATGCCCGTCGCGCTGGTCGAAAACGGAACCGCCATTACGCAGCGCGTGGTGGATGGCGTACTGACGCAGTTAGGCGAACTGGCGCAGCAGGTTGAAAGCCCGGCGCTGATTGTGGTTGGCCGTGTTGTTGAGCTGCGCGACAAACTCAACTGGTTCTCAAATCACTAACGCACACTCTTCCTTTCCGGAGTAGTCCTGAAGCGGACTACTCCCCTCTTACCGCTGTCGATAACATACCGACCCGAAGTGGAACGTTTCCCTTTATTCCCTTGAGTGACATCTGATTTTCGTTTTTAAGACAAGGAATGCGTATGTTTAAACTGGCAAAAGCCGCCGTTCTGGTCGGCCTGTTAACCACTCTGACGGCCTGCACCGGTCACGTCCAGAACACCAAAAACAACTGCAGCTATGATTATCTGCTGCACCCGGCGATCTCCATTTCGAAGATCATCGGTGGTTGCGGCCCGGCGGCACAGCAGTAAGCGTTTTTCAGGCGTAAAAAAACCGGGGGTTCCCCGGTTTTTTTGTTTGTGCGGTTTTTTGTCGGGTGGCGGCTCCGCCTTACCCGACAAAGCAGACTTACGGCTTCGCAACAAACCCAATCGCTTCGTACACCGCTTTCAGGGTTTCGGACGCGCGGGCGCTGGCTTTTTCCGCCCCCTCTTTCATCACTTTCTGCAGGAAGGCTTCGTCGTTGCGGTAGCGGTGATAACGCTCCTGCAGCTCGGTCAGCATGCCGGAAACGGCATCTGCCACTTCGCCTTTCAGGTGGCCATACATCTTGCCTTCGAAGTGCTGTTCCAGCTCAGGGATGCTCTGGCCGGTAACACCGGAGAGAATATCCAGCAGGTTGGAAACGCCCGCTTTATTCTGCACATCGTAGCGCACCACAGGCGGCTCGTCAGAGTCGGTCACTGCGCGCTTGAGTTTTTTCACGACCGATTTCGGATCTTCCAGCAGGCCGATAACGTTGTTGCGGTTATCGTCAGACTTGGACATCTTCTTGGTCGGCTCCAGCAGCGACATGACGCGCGCACCCGATTTCGGAATAAACGGCTCTGGCACTTTGAACACCTCGCCATAAAGCGCATTAAAGCGCTGGGCGATATCGCGGCTCAGCTCCAGGTGCTGCTTCTGGTCTTCACCCACCGGCACCTGGTTCGTCTGGTACAGCAGAATGTCTGCCGCCATCAGCACCGGATAGTCAAACAGACCGGCGTTGATGTTTTCCGAGTAGCGCGCGGATTTATCCTTGAACTGGGTCATGCGGCTCAGTTCACCGAAATAGGTGTAGCAGTTCAGCGCCCAGCCCAGCTGCGCATGCTCTGGCACATGGGACTGAACGAAAATGGTGCTTTTCTCAGGGTCGATCCCACAGGCCAGATACAGGGCGAGGGTGTCCAGCGTGGCTTTACGCAGCTTCTCAGGATCCTGACGGGCGGTAATCGCATGCAGATCCACGATGCAGTAAATGCAATGGTAATCATCCTGCATGCTGACCCACTGACGTAACGCACCCATGTAGTTACCAATGGTCAATTCACCTGAAGGCTGTGCGCCACTAAAAACGATGGGCTTAGTCATTATTCAATTCCTGATGTTCACTGTGCGAAAGCCCGAGAGCGGGCAACAAATCTTTGAAGTGGTCGAACACAACATCCGGCTCACTTAGCGTGATGGCCTCACCGTAGTTGTAGCCATAGGTTAATCCGACGGAAGGACATCCAGCCGCTCGGGCAGCCAGAATATCATTGCGTGAATCACCGACAAAGAGCAGCTCCGCAGGTGTTAAGGATAATTTTCCTGCCACCAGCAACAGCGGTTCCGGGTGCGGTTTTTTGTTTTGCACATCGTCTCCGCCCACAATCACGGAGAAATACTTCGCGATATCCAGCGCTTCCAGCAGCGGTGCCACAAACGGCGTGGGTTTGTTGGTCACCAGCCCCATCGGAATGCCCTTCGCGTGCAACACGCTCAGGGTTTCCAGAACGTCCGGGAAGAGGAAACTGCCCTCTTCGACGGTCTCTTCATAGAAACGATCGAACAGTTTGCGCAGAATACGCAGTTGCTCTTCCTGTGGGATGTCCGCATGGTCAACGCTCGGTTTACCCTGTGCAGAACGCTGCGATGCGCGCTCCTGACGCGCCCAGGTCAGCGCGCGTTCCATCAGGACATCAGCGCCGTTGCCAATCCACGTGACGACACGATCTTCACCCGCCACGGGCAGCTCAAGGGCATACAGCGCCTGGTCTACGGCACTCGTTAAGCCTGGCGCGCTGTCGACCAGCGTGCCGTCGAGGTCGAATGCCACACCCCGAATTGCCTGCAATTTATCCATGACTTACCTTCGCCAGCTCACGGCGCATTTCATCAATGACTTTTTTGTAATCCGGTTGGTCGAAAATCGCCGAACCTGCAACGAACATATCCGCGCCCGCTGCCGCGATTTCACCAATGTTATTGACTTTCACCCCGCCGTCCACTTCCAGACGAATATCGTAACCTGACTCATCAATACGACGGCGTACTTCACGCAGCTTATCCAGCGTGTGAGGAATAAACGACTGACCACCAAAGCCCGGGTTAACGGACATCAGCAGGATCACGTCCAGCTTATCCATCACATAGTCGAGATAGCTCAGCGGCGTTGCCGGGTTAAACACCAGACCTGCTTTACAGCCGTTCTCTTTGATGAGCTGCAGGGTGCGATCCACATGTTCAGAGGCTTCCGGATGGAAGGTGATGATGCTGGCGCCCGCTGCGGCGAAATCCGGCACGATACGGTCAACCGGTTTCACCATCAGATGCACATCAATCGGGGCGGTAATGCCGTAGTTACGCAGCGCCTTAAGCACCATTGGGCCAATGGTCAGATTGGGAACGTAGTGGTTATCCATCACGTCGAAATGGACAACATCTGCGCCAGCCGCGAGAGCTTTAGCGGTGTCTTCACCCAGGCGGGCAAAATCGGCCGACAGAATTGAGGGAGCAATCAAAAACTGTTTCATCCGCATCTCCTTGAAATGTGTTTACCGGCGGGCAAAACGGCTCAGGGGCGATAAAGAGCCAGGAGTTCGTCCACCTTTTTACGTGTGCCGCCGTTGCTGCTAATGCTACGCCGCACTTTAACCTGAAAATGCGTCGCGGCTTTGTACCATTCGCGCGTATCAGGGGTATCGTGATTCGAAATTAACACCGGAATTCTTTTGCTGACCAGCTTTTCCGCCATCTCCGCCAGGCGGGCCTGTTCGGCCGGGCTGAAGCTGTTGGTGTGATAGGCGGTGAAATTCGCTGTCGCAGACAGCGGCGCGTACGGAGGGTCACAGTAAACCACCGAGTTTACCCCTGCCAGCTCCATACACTCTTCATACGAGAGGCAATGGAATTCCGCATGCTGTGCTTTTTCGGCGAAGTGATACAGCTCGTCCTGCGGGAAATAGGGGCGCTTATAACGGCCAAACGGCACGTTAAATTCCCCACGAAGATTATACCGGCACAGACCGTTATAACCATGTCGGTTGAGATAGAGGAACAGCAGCGCCCGGCGGAACGGATCCTGACTCTGGTTAAACTCCGCACGGAACTGGTAGTAAACGTCCGGGTTATTGTTCTCCGGCGTAAACAGTTTGCGCGCCTCTGCGACATACTCTTCGGTACGCAGCTTAACGATGTTATAGAGGCTGATAAGGTCGCTGTTGATATCCGCCAGGATATAACGCGAAAAATCGGTGTTCAGGAACACCGATCCCGCGCCAACGAAAGGCTCGATAAGACACTCGCCCTCAGGCAGGTGCTTTTTAATATCATCGAGCAGGGGGTATTTCCCCCCTGCCCATTTCAGAAAAGCGCGATTTTTTTTCATGCTGACTAACTGATTACACCTTCTCCGGCTGTGGAGAAAGCTCCGACAGCATCCTGCGCTTTAAACATTACTTCAGATCGGCCTGAACCTGATGAATCGGCTTCGCCCATGGGTTTTTTGCCTGAACATCAGCAGGCAGGGCCGCTACGGCACGTTTTGCTTCATCTTTGGATGAATACACACCGCTGACCAGCACATACCACGGTTGACCGTTACGGGTCGTCTGATAAACCACATAGTTTTTCAGATTGGATTTCTTCGCCCAACTGTTGAGGTTGTCATAGTTAGACGAACTGCTCAGCTGCAGCGTGTAATTGCTGGATGGCGCAGACTTCAGCGAACCGACGTTGCCTGCCGTTTTACCTGCCGCGCTGCTGGATGCTGTTGCCGTCGCGGCTGGAGCCGTGGTGGTGACCGGTGCCGTGGTGGTCGCCGTTGCTTTCGGCGCGGTCTGCGTGACAGGCGCTTTTGCAGGCTCGCTCACCGCAGCCGTTTCAGTGCGTTTCGGCTGTGCCGGTACGGTTTTCACTTCAGGCGCTTTTACCACAGCCTGAGGTTTGGTTTCACGCTTAGGCTCAATTACCGCCTGCTTACGTTCAGGACGCGTGGTGGTTTGCGTCTGACGCGGTTTGGTTTCCGTCGCCGCCGTTTGTGGCTGAGCGTTAGCACCGCGAATCGGGGCAACCGTTGCAGGTTCAGTTGGCAGCGTAGAGTTAACCACGACGTTATCAACCTGCTGCTGATTCTGCGGCTGCGTCAGGGCATTGTTCAGGTCACCCTGAACTTCTACGCGCTGCTGGCCTTCAGGCGTAACAGGTGCCTGACCCTGAGCGGGGGTTGAAGATACGGGTGGCAGAGAAACATCCTGCGGCGCAGCGGTATTGCCTGCCGTCTGCTCTGCGGAGGTGGTTCCCGGTGCAGGCTGTGCGCCATTCGCCTGATCGCTTGCATCGTTACCGGAAAGGTTGATGCTCTTCTCAGCGGAAGCGGTTTGCTCGGTTGAGTTCGATGAAGGTGCTTTTAGCGCGGAGCCAATGCCAACAATCAGCAGCACCAGCACCAGAACGCCAAGGCCCATCATGATGTACTGACGGGAGGCTGGTTTTGGCGCAGCGGCTTTTTTACGTTTACGCGGGCGACGCTCTACAGGCTCTTCGTCCATTGAATCTTCTTCGGACTCATAATCCTCTTCTTCTCGCTCATCACGCGCGTTGCGGCTGCGCGAAGGGCGACGATCGTCTGCATCCAGATCAACATCGTCAAAGTTGATCTGCGGCTCGTTATCACGTTCTGAAGATTGACGAGAACGACCAGTACGACGATCGCTGGGATCGGGTTTCAGCTCGTCTTCTGGTTTGAATTCATCCATTTAACACCCCACTCAAAGGCTTATGCCAACGACTTTGCATTTCACCTGAAGCTAAACGACCACCTGCAACAGTGGCCTGACCTTTCTAGTTGTTACGCCTGCTGACAATCAGCGATAGCGCCAAGAACGACATCGTGCGGCACTCCGCCGCGTACTTCACTCTTCCCTATTGCAAGCGGGAGTACAAGACGCATCTCGCCTGCCAATACTTTTTTATCGCGCATCATGTGGGGTAAATACGCGTGTGCCGACATCTCCTGCGGCCCGGTTACCGGCAAACCAGCACGCTCAAGCAGCGCAACAATACGTGCCGTCTCTTGCGGTTTGAACTGGCCAAGACGTTCAGAGGTGCGGGCGGCCATCACCATGCCAGCCGCGACGGCTTCACCGTGCAGCCAGTTGCCGTAACCCATTTCGGCTTCAATCGCGTGACCAAACGTATGCCCAAGATTCAGTAAAGCACGTAAGCCCGTTTCACGCTCGTCCGCAGCGACAACTTCTGCTTTCAGCTCACAACAACGACGAATGCAGTATGCAAGCGCAGCCTCATCCAGGCGCAGCAGCGCATCCATATTCTCTTCAAGCCAGTTAAAGAACTCGCCATCCAGAATAATGCCGTATTTGATCACTTCCGCCAGACCAGAAGCCAGCTCGCGCGCCGGCAGGGTTTTCAGACAGTCGAGATCCACCACCACCGAGGCAGGCTGGTAGAACGCGCCAATCATGTTTTTGCCGAGCGGATGGTTAACGGCCGTTTTGCCACCAACAGAGGAGTCGACCTGAGACAGCAACGTGGTCGGGATTTGAATAAAGCGAACACCACGCTGATAGCTTGCGGCCGCAAAGCCGGTCAGATCGCCCACAACACCGCCGCCCAGGGCAAGCAGTGTCGTATCGCGACCGTGCGGTTTTTGCAGCAATGCGGTAAAGACGGTATCCAGTACCGTCAGGCTTTTATACTGCTCGCCATCGGGGAGAATCACACTGTCGACTTTAACGCCCGCCTGCTCAAGCAGGTGGCGTACACGGTCGAGATAAAGCGGAGCCAGCGTCTCATTGGTGACCAGCATCGCCTGATCACCCGCTTTCAGTGGTAAAAAGGAAGCTGGGTCGTTAAACAAACCAGCCGCGATGGTGATAGGGTAACTACGTTCCCCGAGAGTAACTGTAATCCTCTCCATGACGCGACATCCACCTTTAATGCTTTTACCCGCAGGCGAGTGTATATAAAGCCAGAATCAGTTGCTTTCCAGCATATGAATAATCTGGTTTGCAACCACTTTAGCGCTCTGATCGTCAGTACGAATGGTCACATCGGCAATCTCTTCATACAGCGGATTGCGTTCATCGGCCAACGCTTCCAGAACTTCGCGTGGTGGCGTTTCAACCTGCAGCAGCGGGCGCTTTTTATCGCGCTGCGTACGTGCCAGCTGTTTCTCAATGGTCGTCTCAAGATAGACCACTACGCCACGGGCGGAGAGACGGTTGCGGGTTTCGCGAGATTTCACAGAGCCGCCGCCTGTTGCCAGTACGATGCCCTGTTTTTCCGTGAGTTCGTTGATCACTTTTTCTTCTCGGTCACGGAAACCTTCTTCGCCTTCTACGTCGAAAACCCAGCCCACATCAGCTCCGGTTCGTTTCTCAATCTCTTGATCAGAATCGTAAAATTCCATATTGAGTTGTTGAGCTAACTGACGCCCAATAGTGCTTTTGCCGGCACCCATAGGCCCAACCAGAAAGATATTGCGTTTCTCTGCCATTTTATCGGTACTACTAAGACTATTCGTTAATGGTAATCCCCGCTTCGCAGACACCCAGCGTAGCAGGACATGAACTGAAACCTCATATGCAATAGAGCGAGAGTCAGACTAAAAATTATCTCAATACTCCGGCTTGTTTGGCAACTGATTAAATCACCGCGCCGGGCGCATAAGGTAATAAGACGTAAGTCCAACTCAAATCGGTACTCCTTGTATGCTAATTCATGCCCCACGTCAAACATCTGCAACAAACTGAATGCAAAATCATTGCGGGGATCGTTACCCGTCAGTGAATACCGACCAGACGTGGTGTAATAAACACCACTAATTCACGTCGTTCGTGGTCTTTCCCGTCATGGCGAAAAAGCGTCCCCAGCCAGGGGATGTTCCCCAACCCCGGCACACTGTCACTGCCGGTTTTGTTCTTCTGCGAAAAAATTCCGCCCAATGCCAGCGTTTCTCCACTTTTTACCTCAACCTGCGTCTCTATCTCTTGTTTGTCGATAGCCAGCGTTTCGCCGTCAGCCTGCTGCAGGACCTGTCCTGGCATATTTTCGCTGATGTGCAATTTCAGGCGCACGCGCCCCCCCGGCAATACCACCGGCGTCACTTCCATCCCCAGTACGGCCTCTTTGAACTCCACGGAGGTGGCGCCGCTTTCCCCGCTAGAGACCTGATAGGGGATCTCGCTCCCCTGTTTGATACTGGCCGGCTGCATATGCGAGGCCAGCAGTCGCGGGCTGGCAATAATATCGACCTGCTGTTTTTGCTCCAGCGCAGACAGTTCCAGATCCAGCAGCCGACCGTTGATCCGCCCGATATTAAACCCTACGTGGCTGGTGGCGCTGGCCACGGACAGATCGCTGCCAAGCGTCGTGAGCTGTCCCACCTTCCCCGCGTCGGCGGCATCGGCGAGCGCCCACTTCACCCCCAGTTCACGCAGGCTTTTTTCAGTTATGGTCACAATATGCGCCGCCAGCTCTACCTGCTCGACGGGAATGTCCATCTGAGTGGCCCAGCGCACCAGCGTATCCACCACCGTCTGGCTATCCCGAATCAGCAGGCGATTGGTCCGTTTGTCGACAGATAAACTTCCCTTTGGGCCCAGGAGTTTTTCCGCTGCTTTTTGCAGCTCTCCGGCATCGGCATAGGAAAAAGGGATGCTATGTGAAACCAGCGGCGCATCAAGCTGTCGACGCGCCTTCTCCTGTTCTGAACGTTCCCGCTGTTCACGATGCCAGGCTGCGGTATGAACATAGAAAATGTCCCCCTCCTCGCGCAAAACGAGTCCGGCGCTGGAGACAACCGTCTGAAGCGCCTGCCGCCAGGGGACATGCGTCAGGTTAAGCGAAAGCGTGCCGCTGACATCAGGCGATACCACCAGATTACGGCTCTCCTGAGTGGCCAGCGCCTGCAACACCTGAACGACCGGAACATCATCCACCACCAGCGTGACCGGCTTTGGCGCGGCGGCCCACAGCGGATGGCTGAACATCAGCAGCAACAGCGTTATCCGTAAATTCATTCTTCTCGATTCCTTCTCGTTGCCACGTCCACTGGACGGGTTCACAGGTGTCTCCCACCTCAACAACCAGTTCCGATTCAGTAATGGCAGTTATTTGCCAGCCCGCCGGGAAGCGCTCATCCATTTTTAGTCGGTGCCAGCGCTTTTGCCCATCCTGCAAAATGCCGATAGCATCGCGTCCTCCCACCATGCCGCGATAGCGCCACTGCGTCAGTTCACCCGTCGCGCAGGGATCGTCCGGCGGGCGAAAGGGATCGCGCATGCCGGTCAACAGCAATACTGAGCACACCAGCCAGTATCGTGTACTATTTCGCATGATCCAGCTCCAGCCGCAGGCGTAACGCCTTACCTTCAGGTGCAATTGCGAAAGCCGCAATCTCGACATCCCGCTGCGCCAGCCGAGAAAAAAGCCCCGGAATGGCCTGCCACTCCGCCTCCAGCGTCAGCTCTCCTCCGTTCTGCAGCGGCTTCCAGTGAACCAGCGTCGTCTCATCCCCCTGAAAATCAAGCGGCGAAAACGGCTTCATTTCTGGCGCTTGCGCGGTTTCTGTGCGCAGCGGCACCGTGCTGACGACAGGCCATAACGATGCGTTGGTCCTCGCCTCCTGGATCAGCTGGTTTTCTCGTTCAGCACACTGCCTCTCTACCGGTCTGAGCAGGGTGCCCCACGCAGCGAGCCCTGCCAGGAAAGTGCTCAGACACCAGCAGAGACCGCGGATCCAGGGACGGCTTTCGCACCAGCGTTCCAACAGGATATTCACGCGTTACCCCTCGCTAAGATGAAAGGTGAACGACCAGCGCCCCTGGCTATCCTGCCGAAGCTCACCCGCTGTCCCGGGCGTAAAGCCCGGGAGTTGTCCAAGCGCATCGCGTAGCGCAGACAGGGCCGGCAGGGTGGTGGCAAACCCGGTAAACATCAGAGCGGGAGGCTGGTAGCGCAGTTCCGTCAGCCAGACCTGCGCAGGAAGGGTGGCGGACAGCGACTCCAGCACCGGCTGCCATGCGCGCCGCTGGCGTGCGGGGCTTTGCACGGGTGTCGCGAGTCTCTGGCGAGCAACGAGGCCGTGCTGCACGGACTGTATCCCCGTCAGATCCGTTTGCAGGGCGTGCAGCCGCAAAAGCGGGTTCATCCGCAAACAGGCGATGGTCGTGACCATCAACAGCGACGTGCAGACAAACGTTGCTCCCCAGAAACGCAGGCATCGCGCGCGCCGCTGCTGCCGCCACGGCAGAAAATTCGTGAGGCTCATGCGGGCACCTCACTCATGGCTAACGCCAGCGCAACGGTATAGTCCGCGCCGCATTCCGGTAACGGGGCATGGCATCGCTGCAGGGTTTCCCATGGATTACGCTGGCTATCAAACAGCGCGATATCCGCCGGCTCCACAGCCAGCAGCGCTGAGAGCTCAGCCACGTTGTCAGCTTCTGCGGCAACACGGCGCCCCCACTGGTGGCGCATCGCCCAGAGCCACTGCCGTTCATCCCGCCAGACGACACACTGCGCCGGTGCCACCGCCGAAAGAAGATTCTTCAGCGCACTGGCATCCGGGGTAATGGTCGCCAGCCGCAAACATAACGTTTTGGCCAGCGTCAGCAAGGTTTCAACCTCGTTGTTTTGCGCCGCAGTCACGTGAATTGTGCTGCTGAAGGTGTCCTGCGCGTAATCGAAACAGAGCGTATCGGCAGACATCTCCAGCTCTCGTGCCAGCGCAGCGCCAAGCCATGAGATCTGTTCGCTGTCGCGCAGCGCAATGGCCGGGCGGGGAAGCGATCTTTGCAGGGTGCGCGCTGCCGGAAAAGAGAGAAAAACCCGGTGATAGTGCGGCAACGTTTTCCGCCAGTCGCGTAACGCATCAATCAGCTGTTCTGGCTGATAAATCTTGCCGTCACCAATGATCCCTTCGGCCAGAGGAACGGCCCACCAGCGGCGCAGGCACCAGCCCGACTTCTCTCTTACCAGCGCGACAATCAGCACCCTATCCTGTTGAATATGAACGCCCGTTTGCCATGTTTTAAAAGCCATGTTTCACGATCTCCTTATCGCCCGTCGCCTTGACGGCTATATCAATGAATCAGGCTTGCCTTTATACTACCGCGCGATTGTTTAGAAACTGCCCAAGTGAAACCAAATGGGAAATCTCCGGTGAAGTTCGTAAAGTATTTATTTATCCTTGCAGTCTGTTGCATTCTGCTGGGAGCAGGCTCGATTTACGGTTTATACAAATATATTGAGCCACAGCTACCTGATGTCGCCACGCTTCGCGATGTGCGTCTCCAGATCCCGATGCAGGTCTATAGCGCCGATGGCGAATTAATGGCGCAGTATGGCGAGAAGCGTCGTATCCCGCTGACCTTAAACCAAATTCCGCCAGTGATGGTGAAAGCCTTTATCGCCACAGAGGACAGCCGTTTTTACGAGCACCACGGTGTCGATCCGGTGGGGATTTTCCGTGCCGCGAGCATTGCACTGTTCTCCGGCCATGCCTCCCAGGGGGCAAGTACCATTACGCAGCAGCTGGCGCGTAACTTCTTCCTCAGCCCTGAAAAGACGCTGATACGTAAGATCAAAGAGGTGTTCCTTGCGATCCGTATTGAACAGTTGCTGAGCAAAGACGAGATCCTTGAGCTGTACCTCAATAAAATCTACCTGGGCTACCGTGCCTATGGCGTGGGGGCGGCCGCGCAGGTGTACTTCGGTAAGCCTGTTGAGCAGCTCACCCTAAGCGAAATGGCAACCATCGCCGGTCTGCCAAAAGCGCCGTCAACCTTTAACCCGCTCTACTCGCTCGATCGCGCCACCGCGCGTCGCAATGTCGTCCTGTCACGTATGCTGAGCGAAGGCTACATTAGCCAGAGTGAGTACGAGCAGGCGCGCAACGATGTCATTGACGCCAACTACCATGCCCCTGAGATCGCCTTCTCTGCCCCTTATCTGACCGAAATGGTTCGCCAGGAGATGGTGAACCGCTATGGCGATAAGGCCTATGAAGATGGCTACCGCGTTTACACCACCGTTACCCGCAAAGTGCAGCAGGCGGCTCAGGACGCGGTGCGCAACAACGTGATGGATTACGACATGCGTCACGGCTATCGCGGCCCGTCAAACGTGCTCTGGAAAGTGGGCGAAAGCGCGTGGGACAGCAAAAAAATCACCAGTACGCTGAAAGCGCTGCCGACCTATGGTCCTCTTCTTCCGGCCGTGGTGACGCAGGCCGATCCTCAGGAAGCCGTGGCAACGCTCGCGGATGGGACATCCGTCTCCCTGCGTATGGAGGGGATTCGTTGGGCGCGTCCGTACCGTTCAGATACCCTGCAGGGGGCAACACCGCGTAAAGTGACCGATGCAGTCCAGACCGGACAACAAATCTGGGTGCGCAAGGTGGGCGATGCCTGGTGGCTGGCACAGGTGCCGGACGTCAACTCCGCCCTGGTCTCCATCAACCCGCAGAATGGCGCCGTGCTGGCGTTGGTCGGTGGATTCGATTTCAACCAGAGCAAATTTAACCGCGCCACTCAGGCGCTGCGTCAGGTGGGTTCCAACATTAAGCCGTTCCTCTACACGGCGGCAATGGATAAGGGCCTGACCCTGGCCAGCATCCTTAACGACGTGCCTATCTCCCGCTGGGATGCCGGAGCAGGTTCCGACTGGCAGCCGAAGAACTCCCCTGCGGAATATGCCGGCCCTATTCGTCTTCGTCAGGGTCTGGGACAGTCGAAGAACGTGGTGATGGTGCGAGCCATGCGCGCGATGGGCGTCGACTATGCCGCTGAGTATCTGCAACGCTTCGGTTTCCCGGCGCAGAACATCGTGCGTACCGAATCGCTGGCGTTAGGCTCTGCGTCATTCACCCCGCTTCAGGTGGCGCGTGGATATTCCGTGATGGCCAACGGCGGCTTCCTGATTGACCCGTACTTCATCAGTAAAATTGAGAACGATCAGGGCGGCGTACTGTTTGAGGCGAAGCCGAAAATTGCCTGTGCAGAGTGCGATATTCCGGTGATCTACGGTAATACACCGAAATCTGACGTGCTTGAGAATAAGGACATGGAAGATCCTGCCGTGTCGCAGGAGCAGCCGAACGGCGTTGTACCGCAGCCACAGCTGGAACAGGCGAACCAGGCGCTGGTCGCACAGACTGGCGCGCAGGAATATGCCCCGCATGTGATCAATACCCCGCTGTCATTCCTGATCAAGAGTGCGCTGAACACCAACATCTTCGGAGAACCCGGCTGGCAGGGTACCGGCTGGCGCGCAGGGCGTGATTTGCAGCGCCATGATATCGGCGGTAAAACGGGGACCACCAACAGCTCGAAAGATGCCTGGTTCTCGGGTTACGGCCCTGGCGTGGTGACCTCGGTGTGGATCGGTTTCGACGATCACCGCCGTGATTTAGGTCGTACAACGGCGTCTGGCGCGATTAAAGATCAGATTTCCGGCTACGAAGGCGGCGCGAAAAGCGCGCAACCGGCCTGGGATGCCTACATGAAATCGGTGCTTGAAGGTGTGCCGGAGCAGCCGCTGACGCCACCGCCGGGCGTGGTGACGGTCAATATCGACCGCAGCACGGGCCAGCTCGCCAACGGCGGCAACAGCCGCGAAGAGTATTTCATCGAGGGCACGCAGCCGACCACACAGGCGGTGCATGAGGTGGGTACCGAGATTATTGATAACGGCGAAACGCACGAGCTGTTCTAAATATAAAATTGCCCGGTAAAACCGGGCAAAACATCGCAGACCGGGTCAGGCGAAGCCGCCACCCGGCTTTTTTTATGGACTACAGTCGCCCCTGCCCCTTCAGCCACTCCCGGACCAGGAACAGCGCGCTCACGTTGCGAGCTTCATTGAAGTCAGGGTCTTCAAGCAGATCCATCAGATGCGCCAGCGGCCAGCGAACCTGCGGCAGCGGCTCCGGCTCGTCCCCTTCCAGCGATTCAGGGTAGAGGTCTTCAGCCACCACGATATTCATTTTACTGGAAAAATAAGACGGTGCCATGCTCAGTTTTTTCAGGAACGACAGCTCATTCGCACCAAAACCCACCTCTTCTTTCAGCTCGCGGTTTGCCGCTTCAAAGACGGTTTCGCCCGGATCGATAAGCCCTTTCGAGAACCCAAGCTCGTAAGATTCCGTTCCCACAGCGTATTCGCGGATCAAAATCAGGTGATCGTCGACAATCGGAACTATCATCACCGCTTCGCGCGACGAGGGGCGCATACGCTCATAAACGCGACGCACACCGTTGCTGAACTCCAGGTCCACACTTTCGACATTAAACAGGCGCGATTTAGCGACAGTTTCAACATTCAGAATGGTGGGTTTTTGTAGTGGTTTGCTCATCTTGATGGGTCTTAGCAGTGAGAACTGGCGTTATTGTGCGATACGCTGCACGGTTTCGGCAATGTCAATCGCTCTTTATTTACATTTGTGCAACGTAGCAGGGATCAATCCTCAATTCAAAACAAATGTCAAGAGGTTGAAATGTTTCCAGGAATTTGCTGATATCGCGCCCTATCAGGCTTTGCTATTATCAGCGGTCACTGGGATGCGCTTCAGAATGCTCAAGTTCGACTCCATACTTGCCGATAGCCAGCCACAGAAACTCATTCAATGTAAAGGTGCTACAGACAACACCTGTAAGACGATAAGTAAGATGGGGAAAGCATGAGCACCATTTTGATTGTTCTCGCTGCTATGCTGGCCGGCGCATTGGTTGCAGGATGGATCTACAGGCGTCGCGTACAGCGCCGTTACCGTCTGCCCTTTTTGAATGCTTTTGCGGGTGCGAGCACGCGTAAGCTCACGCAAGACGAGCGCGATGCGGTTGAAAACTATCTTGAAATACTGAACCGTTCTCAGCTGACCCCTGGGCCAACGGGGGCCACTGCTGCGCCCGTTGCGCTAAAACTTAATGCGCAAAGCGATACCGTGCTTTGCGTGACACGCTCCATCACGCGGTATGGCATCACCACCGACGACCCCAACAAATGGCGCTATTATCTTGATTCTGTCGAAGTGCATCTGCCCCCGTCCTGGGAGCAATACATTAATGACGAAAACAGCGTTGAGCTGATCCATACCGATTCATTGCCCCTGGTTATCTCACTGAACGGCCACACGCTGAATGAGTACCTTCAGGAAGCCCCGCGTTTTGCGCTTGAGCGCGCAAGTTCAACGCAGGCCTCCATCCGTGGCGAAGAGACTGAGCAGATCGAGCTGCTGAACATTCGCCAGGAGACGCATGAAGAGTATGCCCTGAGCCGCCCGGACGGCATTCGTGAGGCCGTTCTGATCGTCGCTGCCTTCCTGCTCTTTTTTGTCTGCCTGCTGACGCCGGATGTGTTTGTCCCCTGGCTGGCCGGTGGTGCGGTGCTGCTGCTGGCTGCCGGGCTATGGGGACTGTTCGCCCCGCCTGCCAAAACCTCGCTGCGAGAGATCCACTGTCTGCGCGGTACGCCCAAGCGCTGGGGTCTGTTTGGTGAAAACGATCAGGAACATCTCAACAATATCTCGCTCGGTATTATCGACCTTATCTACCCGCGTCACTGGCAACCGTGGATTGCGCAGGACTTAGGTCAGAAAACCGATATTGATATCTACCTTGACCGCCACGTTGTGCGCCAGGGACGCTTCTTATCCCTGCATGATGAAGTAAAAAATTTCCCGCTTCAGCACTGGCTACGCAGCGCGGTCATTGCCGGCGGCGCTGCGCTGGTCTTTATCATGCTGCTGCTTTTCGTGCCGCTGGATATGCCCATCAAATTCACCCTGTCGTGGATTAAAGGGGCGCAAACCATCGAAGCGACCAGCGTCAATCAACTGGATGAAGCCGGTGTGCGCGTGGGAGACACGCTGCGCCTGAAGGGAACCGGGATGTGTAATATTCACACCCCAGGGGCGTGGAACACACGTCAGAACTCACCGTTCACGCCGTTCGATTGCTCGCAAATTATCTGGAACGACGCACCGCCGCTGCCGCTGCCGGAATCCGAAGTGGTGAACAAAGCCACGGCGCTTACCCAGACGGTCAACCGCCAGCTGCACCCGAAACCGGACGATGATTCGCGCGTCAGCCCTGCGCTGCGCTCGGCCATTCAGAAATCGGGCATGGTTCTGTTGGATGATTTTGGTGACATCGTGCTGAAAACACAGGATCTCTGTGCCTCTCAGGACGAGTGCATACGTCTTAAAAATGCGCTGGTCAACCTGGGGAACAGTAAAGACTGGGACTCGCTGGTGAAGCGTGCCGAAGCGGGACGACTGGATGGCGTTAACGTGCTGCTGCGCCCGGTTAGCGCTGAATCGCTGGATAACCTGGTCGCCACCTCGACATCACCGTTCATGATGCGCGAAACCACCCGTGCGGCGCAGGCGCTAAACAGCCCGGCACCCGGCGGTTTTGTGATTGTCAGCGATGAAGGCAGCGACCTGGTCGATCAGCCTTACCCGCAGGTCGCGCTTTATGACTACCCGGCGCAGGAACAGTGGAGCCAGTTCCAGCGCCTGGCGCAGATGCTGATGCAGACGCCGTTCAGCGCCGAAGGCATCGTCACGAGTATTTATACCGATGCCAATGGCACCCGCCATGTCGGCCTTCACCGGATGCCGGATAGCGCAGGGTTGTGGCGTTACATCGGCACCTCACTGCTGATGATCGCGATGCTTGCCGCCATTTTCTGGAACGGTGTTATGGCCCTGCGCCGCTACCAGCGCTCGCGCACCCGGCTTGCCGAGATCCAGCAATATTACGAAAACTGCCTCAATCCTAAGCTGATCCCCTCTTCTGAGAGCCTGATCTGATAACGTCGCTGCGCGACAAGATGTGCTACCCTGTCGCGCACGTTTCTTCTGGCTGGAGTTCCCCCTTATGCATCTTGATATCGCCTGGCAGGAGGTTGATACCGTTCTGCTGGATATGGACGGCACGCTGCTCGATCTCGCCTTTGATAACTATTTCTGGCAAACGCTGGTTCCTGAAACCTATAGCGAGCAACAGGGGATCACCCCGGCAGAAGCGCAGGCATTCATTCGTTCGCAATATAGCGCGGTGCAACATACGCTAAACTGGTACTGTCTTGACTACTGGAGCGAGCGCCTCGGTTTAGATATTTGTGCCATGACCACCGCCCAGGGCCCACGCGCCGTTTTGCGCGAGGATACGGTTCCGTTCCTGGATGCGCTGAAAGCGAGCGGCAAGCGCCGTATCTTGCTGACCAACGCGCATCCGCACAACCTGGCCGTGAAGCTGGAGCATACGGGGCTGGCGTCGCACCTTGATTTATTACTTTCCACCCACACATTTGGTTATCCGAAAGAGGATCAGCGTTTGTGGCATGCGGTGAAGGAAGAGACGGGTTTGCAGCCGGAGCGCACGCTGTTCATTGATGACAGCGAACCCATTCTGGATTCCGCCGCGACGTTTGGCATTCGCTATTGTCTGGGCGTCACCAATCCTGACTCTGGCCTGGCTGAAAAAAGCTATCTGCGCCATCCGGGACTGAACGACTATCGCCAGATGATCCCCTCACTGACCGTGAAGGAGACGCCACATGAAAGAAAAACCCTCTGACGGGGTAAGACTGGATAAATGGCTGTGGGCGGCGCGTTTTTATAAAACACGCGCCCTTGCCCGCGAGATGATTGACGGCGGTAAAGTGCATTACAACGGCCAGCGCAGCAAACCGAGCAAGCTGGTTGAGCTGAATGCCACCTTAACGCTGCGTCAGGGCAACGATGAACGAACGGTGGTGATTAAAGCCATTACCGAACAACGACGGCCCGCCTCTGAAGCCGTACTGCTTTATGAAGAGACGGCGGAAAGCATTAAAAAGCGCGAGAAGACCGCGCTGGCGCGCAAAATGAACGCGCTGACCATGCCCCACCCGGACCGGCGACCGGATAAAAAAGAGCGCCGCGATCTGATGAAATTTAAACACGGTGAGACCGAGTAACCTCACCTGCACGAGAGACTATTATGGCCCAACACGACCAATTACACCGCTATCTGTTTGAACAATTCGCCGTGCGTGGCGAGCTGGTCACCGTATCCGAAACCTGGAAACAGATTCTGGAAAACCACACCTACCCGCTGCCGGTGAAAACCCTGTTGGGCGAACTGCTGGTTGCCACCAGCCTGCTGACCGCTACGCTGAAATTTGCCGGTGATATCACCGTGCAGCTGCAGGGTGACGGCCCGATGTCGCTGGCGGTCATCAACGGCAATAATCAGCAGCAGATGCGTGGCGTGGCGCGCGTTCAAGGCGACGTGCCTGAAAATGCGGACCTCAAAACGCTGGTGGGTAATGGTTACCTGGTGATCACTATCTCCCCGGAGGAAGGTGAACGCTATCAGGGTGTGGTCGGTCTGGAAGGCGACACCCTGGCAGCCTGCCTTGAAGATTACTTCATGCGTTCTGAACAGCTGCCAACACGTCTGTTTATCCGCACCGGTGAAGTGGACGGCCAGCCTGCTGCGGGCGGTATGCTGCTGCAGGTTCTGCCGGCACAGGATGCTCAGACCAATGATTTCGAACACCTGGCAACGCTGACCGAAACCATCAAGGCAGAAGAGCTGTTCAACCTGTCGGCGACCGACGTGCTGTGGCGTCTGTACCACGAGGAAGAAGTGACCGTCTACGACCCGCAGACTGTGGAGTTTAAGTGCACCTGCTCTCGCGAGCGTTGCGCTGGCGCGCTGAAAACCCTGCCTGATGAAGAGATCGACAGCATCATGGCGGAAGATGGCGAAATTGATATGCACTGTGACTACTGCGGTACGCACTACGTGTTCAATTCAATGGATATCGCTGAGATCCGCAACAATGCCTCCCCGGCGGATCCGCAGGTCCACTAATACTCTTTGCCCCTCACCCTAACCCTCTCCCCAAAGGGTGAGGGGGTAAAAAAACCGCCCCCAGCTGAATCGTTTTCATAATGTAACACTTACGTAATTTTCTTACGTGTATGCGATTACATTCACATTCCTTCCGATAAAATCACCAGCGTTTAACCTTTTCGGAACATTTTCCCCAACAAAAAAGCGATTCCTGCGATAATCCGCCTGCACTGTGACTGGAGTCGCAGCGTTTTCCGTTAGTAAGGGTTTTGTCCAGATGCGTAAATCTATGAGCCCCGTCGCGGTTAGCAACCTCAGAAAAACCCTACAATTTTAGGCAGTACATATTGGCTAAGGAGCAGTGATATGCGTGTTACTGGTTTAACCCCGCAAGATCTCAAGGCTTATGGTATTCACGACGTCCAGGAAATCGTCTACAACCCCGACTACGATACGCTGTATCAGGAAGAGCTCAATCCAGCACTGGAAGGATACGAGCGCGGTGTGTTGACGAATCTTGGTGCTATCGCCGTCGATACCGGTATCTTTACCGGTCGTTCGCCGAAAGATAAGTATATCGTCCGTGACGAAACCACCCGCGATACGCTGTGGTGGGCTGACAAGGGCAAAGGAAAGAACGATAACAAACCGCTCTCTCCGGAAACCTGGCAGCATCTGAAAGGGCTCGTCACTCATCAACTTTCCGGCAAGCGTCTGTTCATTGTCGACGCTTTCTGCGGCGCTAACGCCGACACCCGTCTCTCCGTACGTTTTATCACCGAAGTGGCCTGGCAGGCGCATTTCGTGAAAAACATGTTTATTCGTCCAACCGACGAAGAGCTGCAGGATTTCACCCCAGATTTCATTGTGATGAACGGCGCGAAATGCACGAACCCACAGTGGAAAGAGCAGGGTCTGAACTCCGAAAACTTTGTTGCCTTCAACCTGACCGAGCGTATCCAGCTGATTGGCGGTACCTGGTACGGTGGCGAAATGAAGAAAGGGATGTTCTCCGTCATGAACTACCTGCTGCCGCTGCGGGGCATCGCCTCCATGCACTGCTCGGCGAACGTCGGGGAAAAAGGCGACGTGGCGGTGTTCTTTGGTCTTTCCGGCACCGGGAAAACTACGCTGTCCACCGATCCAAAACGTCGTCTGATTGGCGATGACGAACACGGCTGGGATGACGACGGCGTATTCAACTTTGAAGGCGGCTGCTACGCGAAGACCATTCGTCTTTCTGAAGAGGCCGAACCGGATATCTTCCACGCCATCCGTCGCGATGCGCTACTGGAAAACGTCACCGTGCGTGCTGATGGCTCCATCGACTTCGACGATGCGTCGAAAACGGAAAACACCCGCGTCTCTTACCCGATCTACCACATCGACAATATCGTCAAGCCGGTGTCAAAAGCGGGTCATGCCACAAAGGTCATTTTCCTGACGGCGGATGCGTTCGGCGTGCTGCCTCCGGTCTCTCGCCTGACCGCCAGCCAGACGCAGTACCACTTCCTCTCCGGCTTCACCGCGAAGCTGGCCGGTACCGAGCGCGGCGTGACGGAGCCAACCCCGACCTTCTCCGCCTGCTTCGGCGCGGCTTTCCTGTCGCTGCACCCGACGCAGTACGCGGAAGTGCTGGTGAAACGCATGCAGGCATCCGGGGCACAGGCATATCTGGTAAACACCGGCTGGAATGGCACCGGCAAGCGTATCTCCATCAAAGATACCCGCGCCATTATCGACGCCATTCTGGATGGTTCTCTGGACGACGCCGAAACCTTCACGCTGCCGATGTTTGATCTGGCCATCCCGACGTCGCTGCCGGGTGTGGATACGCATATCCTCGACCCGCGCAATACGTACGGTTCGCCGGAGCAGTGGCGTGAAAAAGCGGAATCGCTGGCGAAACTGTTTATTGAGAACTTCGAGAAGTATACCGATACCCCGGCAGGTGCTGCGCTGGTGAGTGCGGGACCGAAGCTGTAGGTAAAAACAAAAAGGCAACGAAAGTTGCCTTTTTTAATGTTTTCTCCCTCTCCCCTTGGGAGAGGGTCGGGGTGAGGGCATCAGACCGCACTATCCCTCTTTCACCTGCCCCCGCGTGACCGGCACCGGCAACCAGGCGCGAATGCTTAAACCGCCCCGCTCGCTGGTACCAATCTCCAGCAACCCGTTATGGTTATCCACAATACGCTGCACAATCGCCAGGCCCAGGCCTGTACCGCTGGTGCTGCGGGCGCTGTCGCCGCGCACAAACGGCTGGAACAGATGCTTACGCTGCTCCGGCTTAATGCCAGGACCGTCGTCTTCGACCTGGAACCAGGCGCGGTTGAGCTCCGATCCGCTGCTCACCTTGATCCAGCCATTGCCGTAGCGCGCCGCGTTGACCACCATGTTCGCTACCGCGCGCTTAATGGAGAGCGGGTGCATGCGAACCTGAATTTCACCCGCCTGAAGGTCGGTATCAATTTCACGTTCATAGCCACTTTCCGCTGCCACCACTTCACCCAGCACCGCGTTCAGATCGGCCATCTCCATCGGCATCTCCTGCCCGGTGCGCAGGTAGTCGATGAACTGCTCGATGATGGCGTTACACTCTTCGATATCCTTGTTGATGGACTCGGCGAGATAGCCGTCTTCTTCTCCCATCATCTCCGTCGCCAGACGGATACGCGTGAGCGGCGTGCGCAGGTCATGGCTGACCCCCGCCATCAGCAGCGTACGATCATCCGCCAGCTGCTTCACGCCTGCCGCCATATGGTTAAACGCACGCGTCACCGAACGGACTTCCGAAGCGCCATACTCGCGCAGCGGGGGAGGAATAATGCCTTTACCGACCTGCAGCGCCGCGTGCTCCAGGTCGACCAGCGGTCGGTTCTGTATACGGATAAACAGCCACGCACCGCCTATCGCCAGCAGCATAATCGCCAGGGTGTAGCGGAACAGCGGCGAGAAATCGCCCTGATGGATTTCGGTCAGCGGGACGCGCACCCAGATGTTGGGCGACAGCCAGGTTTTCAGCCAGACGACAGGCGAGCTTTTGTTTACCTCAACGCGCACTTCCGTTGGGCCGCCCAGCTGCTGCGCCATCTGCTGACTGAGAAATTCGTAGTGCTGCGCCCAGCGCAGGCCAGCGTCTTCCGCCGCTTCATTGGAATAGAGCGAAATGCCCAGCTCACGGTAGATTTCACGGCGAAACGCCGGAGGCACAACCAGTTGCGTGCCATCCTCCAGCTGCAGCTTATCGGTCATCAGCATACGGACTTCATAGGCCAGGACCTTATTAAACTGCTGGAGGCTAGGCAAAATTGCAAAGTTCAGCACGACCAGGTAGGTCGTCACCAGGCTGACGAACAGCAGGGTGACGATCAGTAACAGGGTGCGGGCAAACGAGCTTCGCGGTGAGAAGCGCATTCGCCTCATGCTTTAGAGCCGTCCGGGACGAACACGTAGCCCAGACCCCAAACGGTCTGAATATAACGAGGATGCGCTGGATCTTCTTCCACCATGCGACGCAGACGGGAAATCTGCACGTCGATGGAGCGTTCCATTGCGGAGTATTCACGACCACGCGCGAGGTTCATCAGCTTGTCACGGGAGAGCGGTTCACGCGGGTGGCTGACCAGCGCTTTCAGCACCGCAAACTCGCCGCTGGTGAGCGGCATAGGCTCGTCTTCACGGAACATCTCGCGCGTGCCGAGATTCAGCTTAAACTTGCCGAAGGCGATGACGGCTTCTTCCTGCGACGGTGCGCCCGGCAGTTCGTTCGCCTGACGACGCAGCACAGCACGAATACGCGCCAGCAGTTCACGCGGGTTAAACGGTTTAGGAATGTAGTCGTCCGCGCCGATTTCGAGGCCCACGATACGGTCCACTTCCTCGCCCTTCGCCGTCACCATGATGATCGGCATCGGGTTGCTCTGGCTACGCAGACGGCGGCAGATCGAGAGCCCGTCTTCACCAGGCAGCATCAGGTCGAGAACCATCAGGTGGAAAGATTCACGGGTCAGCAGACGGTCCATCTGCTCAGCGTTCGCGACGCTACGAACCTGGAAGCCCTGCTCGGTCAGATAACGTTCCAGCAGCGCACGCAGGCGCATGTCGTCATCCACGACCAGAATTTTGTAGTTCTCTTGCATTGTGTGTACTCCCAAAGGTTCGGATAGTCTAATAACAGCGTATTCTAAAAAAGTGCACGTGTTCGACCAGCTAATTCTGGTATAAATTCTAGTCGAAATTGTTACAAAGCATATTTAACAGCAGCTTATCTGCACATTTCATCACATAAATCATTATTAACGCTGTCAGATATGCGATGTGATACGTAATGTGCGCAAGGTTTGCAATGATGTCGAGTCTGAAGGTCACCGAATGAAAACGCCCCTGATCACCCGCGAAGGGTACGAAAAACTCAAAAAAGAGATGGACACCCTGTGGCGCGAAGAGCGCCCTGAAGTGACCAAAAAAGTGACCTGGGCAGCAAGCCTGGGCGACCGCAGCGAAAACGCTGACTACCAGTACAACAAAAAGCGGCTGCGTGAGATCGACCGCCGGGTACGCTATCTGACCAAATGCCTTGAAAACCTTAAAATTGTCGATTACTCCCCCCAGCAGGAGGGCAAAGTGTTCTTTGGCGCGTGGGTTGAGATTGAGAACGACAACGGTGATACCCTGCGTTTTCGCATTGTCGGCTACGATGAAATTTTTGGTCGTAAGGATTACATCTCCATCGACTCCCCGATGGCCCGCGCGCTGCTGAAAAAAGAGGTGGGCGACCTCGCCGTCGTGCAGACACCCGCCGGTGAAGCCAGCTGGTACGTCAATGAGATCGTCTACGTAAAATAGTCCGAGAGCGCCCTCCCCGGCTGGCATTTTGCCGTGTCAGCCCGTATAACTATCCCCTGATTTTTGACCCACAAGATGATAAAGCCATGATGAAAGATTCGCTCTGCCGCATTATTGCGGGTGAACTTCAGGCCAGAGCCGAACAGGTAGAAGCTGCCGTTCGCCTGCTTGATGAAGGGAACACCGTGCCGTTTATTGCACGTTATCGTAAGGAAGTCACCGGCGGGCTGGATGACACGCAGCTGCGTAACCTGGAAACCCGTCTGGGTTATCTGCGCGAACTGGAAGAACGTCGTCAGGCGATCCTCAAATCCATCGGCGAACAGGGCAAACTGACCAGCGAGCTGGAAACCGCCATTAACGGCACCCTGAGCAAAACCGAGCTCGAAGACCTCTATCTGCCGTACAAGCCGAAGCGCCGCACGCGCGGGCAGATTGCGATTGAAGCGGGACTCGAGCCGCTGGCAGAGCTGCTGTGGAACACGCCGTCACATGACCCGGAAACCGAAGCGGCGAAATTTATCGATGCCGATAAAGGCGTGGCGGACACCAAAGCCGCCCTTGATGGCGCACGCTACATTCTGATGGAGCGCTTCGCCGAAGACGCGGCCCTGCTTGCCAAAGTGCGTGATTACCTGTGGAAGAATGCACACATCGTCTCTACCGTCGTCGCGGGTAAAGAGGAAGAGGGCGCGAAATTCCGCGACTACTTCGATCACCACGAACCGATTTCTACCACCCCTTCTCACCGTGCGCTGGCGATGTTCCGTGGCCGCAACGAAGGCGTGCTGCAGCTCTCCCTGAACGCCGACCCGCAGTTTGACGAGCCGCCGAAAGAGAGCCACTGTGAGCAGATCATCATCGACCATCTTGGCCTGCGCCTGAACAACGCCCCGGCAGACAGCTGGCGTAAAGGCGTGGTGAGCTGGACCTGGCGCATCAAGGTGCTGATGCACCTCGAAACCGAGCTGATGGGCACCGTGCGCGAGCGCGCCGAAGATGAAGCGATCAACGTCTTCGCCCGTAACCTGCACGACCTGCTGATGGCCGCCCCTGCGGGCCTGCGTGCCACCATGGGTCTCGATCCGGGGCTGCGTACCGGCGTGAAGGTGGCCGTCGTGGACGGCACCGGTAAACTGGTCGCTACCGACACCATCTATCCGCACACCGGCCAGGCCGCCAAAGCGGCCGTCGTGGTGGCCGCGCTGTGCGAGAAGTACAACGTGGAGCTGGTCGCCATCGGCAACGGTACGGCGTCCCGCGAAACCGAACGTTTCTACCTCGACGTGCAGAAGCAGTTCCCGAAAGTGACTGCGCAGAAAGTGATCGTCAGCGAAGCAGGGGCCTCCGTCTATTCCGCGTCCGAGCTGGCAGCGCAGGAGTTCCCGGACCTGGACGTTTCTCTGCGCGGCGCGGTCTCGATCGCCCGTCGCCTGCAGGATCCGCTGGCAGAGCTGGTGAAAATCGACCCGAAATCCATCGGCGTGGGCCAGTATCAGCACGACGTGAGCCAGACTCAGCTGGCGCGTAAGCTGGATGCGGTGGTGGAAGACTGTGTAAACGCCGTCGGCGTGGATCTGAACACCGCCTCCGTTCCTCTGCTGACGCGCGTGGCGGGCTTAACCCGCATGATGGCGCAGAACATCGTCGCCTGGCGCGATGAGAACGGTCAGTTCCAGAACCGCCAGCAGCTGCTGAAGGTAAGCCGTCTGGGGCCAAAAGCGTTTGAGCAGTGCGCGGGCTTCCTGCGCATCAACCATGGCGATAACCCGCTGGATGCCTCCACCGTCCACCCGGAAGCGTACCCGGTGGTGGAACGCATTCTGGCCGCCACCCAGCAGGCGCTGAAAGATCTGATGGGCGACAGCAGCGCCCTGCACAACCTGAAAGCCGCTGATTTCACTGACGACAAGTTTGGTGTGCCTACCGTTACCGACATCATCAAAGAGCTGGAAAAGCCGGGCCGCGATCCGCGCCCTGAGTTTAAAACAGCGACCTTTGCCGACGGTATCGAGACCATGAACGACCTGCTTCCGGGCATGGTGCTGGAAGGCGCAGTGACCAACGTCACCAACTTTGGCGCATTTGTCGATATCGGCGTGCATCAGGATGGTCTGGTGCATATCTCATCGCTTGCCGACAAGTTCGTTGAAGACCCGCATACCGTGGTCAAAGCGGGCGACATCGTGAAGGTTAAAGTGCTGGAAGTGGATCTGCAGCGCAAGCGAATCGCCCTGACCATGCGTCTGGACGAGCAGCCAGGTGAAACCAGCGCGCGCCGCGGCGCTAACGGTGGCGGTCGCGAGCAGCAGCGCCCGGCCGCTAAAGGCGCGAAACCGCGCGGACGTGATGCCCAGCCTGCAGGCAACAGCGCGATGATGGATGCGCTGGCGGCCGCGATGGGTAAGAAACGCTAACCCCTCACCCTAACCCTCTCCCCAACGGGGAGAGGGGACAAATTATACCGTAATAGATGAAACCGATTGCACATCCATATTTAAACCGCGAATTATCACCCCGTTAACAAATACTCTCCTTTTCGTTTTCCCGTCATTTCAGCAAATATTGAGCAAGGTCAAACAGGCCGTAAATTAATACCGCAAACAACATTCCGTCACAGTTTTAATATTGCTGATAAAAACTATTCTCATTATCATCGCATAGTAGATTATTTAACCTTTCGTGGAATCAGGCATTATGCAATTCACTCCAGACAGTGCATGGAAGATTACCGGTTTTACCCGCGAAATTAGCCCGGCCTATCGGCAAAAGCTGCTGTCACTGGGCATGCTGCCCGGCTCGTCATTCCAGGTGGTACGCGTGGCCCCGTTAGGCGATCCGGTTCATATCGAAACCCGACGCGTGAATCTGGTACTGCGTAAGAAAGACCTCGCATTAATAGAAGTCGAAGCCTTATCCCGATAACAAGCCAGCGGTTTCAGTGAGTCTAAAAAAATGAAAAAGTTAACTATTGGCTTAATTGGCAATCCTAATTCCGGCAAGACGACGCTTTTTAACCAGCTGACAGGGGCCCGCCAGCGCGTGGGCAACTGGGCTGGGGTAACGGTTGAGCGTAAAGAGGGTCAGTTTACGACAACCGACAACCAGGTCACGCTGGTTGACCTTCCCGGCACCTACTCTTTAACCACCATTTCGTCACAAACCTCGCTCGATGAGCAAATTGCCTGTCACTATATTCTGGGCGGCGACGCGGACCTGCTGATCAACGTGGTCGATGCCTCCAATCTCGAGCGTAACCTTTATCTGACGCTGCAGCTGCTGGAACTGGGGATCCCCTGCATCGTGGCGCTCAACATGCTCGACATTGCGGAGAAACAAAAGCTGCGCATCGACGTCGACGCCCTCTCCGCGCGCCTGGGTTGCCCGGTGGTTCCGCTGGTCTCGACGCGTGCTCGCGGGATTGATTCCCTGAAGCTCGCCATCGATCGCCATGCGGGGAACCGCGACGTTGAGCTGGTGCATTACGCGAAGCCCCTCCTGCGCGAAGCCCATATGCTGGCGCAGGAGATGGACAACAGTATGCCGGCGAAACAGCGGCTGTGGCTCGGCCTGCAGATGCTGGAAGGCGATATCTACAGCCGTGCTTACGCCGGACACGCGGCTGATAAACTCGACGTAACCATGGCCCGTCTGAGCGACGAGCTGGACGACCCGGCGCTGCACATCGCCGATGCCCGTTACCAGGCCATCGCGTCGATCTGCGATGTGGTCAGTAATGCCCTCACGGCAGAACCCAGCCGCTTTACGGCGGCGGTGGATAAGGTTGTGCTTAACCGCTTCCTCGGCTTGCCCATCTTCCTGCTGGTCATGTACGTGATGTTCCTGCTCGCCATTAACATCGGTGGCGCGCTCCAGCCGATTTTCGATGCCGGTTCCGTTGCGGTCTTCGTGCATGGGATTCAGTGGGTGGGCTACACCCTGCACTTCCCGGAATGGCTAACCATCTTCCTCGCACAGGGGATCGGCGGCGGTATCAACACCGTTCTGCCGCTGGTGCCGCAGATCGGCATGATGTACCTGTTCCTCTCGTTCCTGGAAGACTCCGGTTACATGGCGCGCGCCGCGTTCGTGATGGATCGCATGATGCAGGCGCTGGGCCTGCCGGGTAAATCCTTCGTCCCGCTGATTGTCGGCTTTGGCTGTAACGTCCCGTCGGTGATGGGGGCGCGCACGCTTGATGCGCCGCGCGAACGTCTGATGACCATCATGATGGCGCCGTTCATGTCCTGCGGTGCCCGACTGGCGATCTTTGCCGTCTTTGCCGCTGCCTTCTTTGGCCAGCAGGGCGCGCTGGCGGTCTTCTCCCTGTATGTGCTGGGCATCGTGATGGCGATCCTCACTGGCTTAATGCTGAAACACACCATCATGCGGGGTGAAGCCTCACCGTTTGTGATGGAGCTGCCGGTCTATCACGTGCCGCATCTGAAAAGCCTGGTGATTCAGACCTGGCAGCGTCTGAAAGGCTTTGTGCTGCGCGCCGGTAAGGTGATTGTCATCGTCAGTGTTTTCCTGAGCGCGCTGAACAGCTTTACCCTTAGCGGGCAGGCGGCAGATAACATTAACGACTCGGCTCTTGCCTCCGTCAGCCGCGTCATCACCCCGGTCTTCAAACCGATTGGCGTGCATGAGGATAACTGGCAGGCAACCGTCGGGCTGTTCACCGGTGCGATGGCGAAAGAGGTGGTTGTCGGCACCCTGAATACGCTCTACACCGCAGAGAACATTCAGGAGCAGGAATTTGATCCAGCAGCGTTTCATCTCGGCCATGAACTGCTGGGTGCCGTAGAGGAAACCTGGCAGAGCCTGAAAGATACCTTTAGCCTGAGCGTGCTGGCCAACCCGATTGAAGCCAGCAAAGGCGACGGTGAAATGGCGACGGGCGCCATGGGCGTGATGAGCGAGAAATTTGGCAGCGCCTCCGCGGCCTATAGCTACCTCATCTTTGTTCTGCTCTATATCCCGTGCATCTCGGTGATGGGGGCAATTGCCCGTGAGTCCAGCCGCGGCTGGATGGGCTTCTCCATCCTGTGGGGGTTAAACATCGCCTACTCGCTGGCAACGCTCTTCTATCAGACCGTTAACTTCAGCCAGCACCCGCGCTACAGCCTGGTCTGCATCCTCGCGGTGGTTCTGTTTAACGTCATCGTGCTCGGCCTGTTACGGCGCGCGCGCAGCCGCGTCGATATCGACCTGCTGGCGAAGCGTAAAACCGCCGCGACCTGCTGCAATAGCCCGGCGGGCGACTGTCACTAAGGAGCACCTCATGGCATCGTTGATTCAGGTTCGTGATCTGCTGGCGCTACAGGGACGGATGGAGGCCAGACAATTAAGCCTCACCCTGCATACGCCGCAGCCGATGATCGATGCCATGCTGGAAAGGCTCGAAGCGATGGGGAAAGCCGTGCGGATTCAGGAAGACGCGGAAGGTTGCCTCTCCGGCAGTTGTAAAAGCTGCCCGGAAGGTAAAGCCTGCCTCAGGGAGTGGTGGGCACTGCGATAATAAAGCCGGGCTGTGATGCCCGGCTTTATCGTATTACTTATAGACGTCCGCCGTTGCGCGTACGTTTTTGGTCTGCTTTTCAGCACTGGTGACAACGTAGTAGGTTCCACCCAGTTCATCCGCTTTCTTCGACAGCTCTCTTCTTGCGTCCATCGGCGCGGTGGTGTCAGACGTAGAAATCTCACCAATTTTGGTCAGATTCATTCCTGCAACTTTATCTTTTTCCAGCTCTTTTGCCGCAAAGGCGCCAAATGAAAGTGACCCAATAACCAGAGAAGTGACAATACCTGTAACAAGTTTCATAGCCTGACTCTCCATAGGATTGTTGTTTTGATTATCGTAGGCAGAACAACCGCAACGACAAATGGAGTATGGTTGCGGTGTGTTACTTTTTCCAGGCTGGATGGAAAATAATCAGTCGAAACGTTGACTTAACGCAATGAGCGCTGAACAAAATTCCGCCGGATGAGAGATAAACGGGGCGTGCGCGGCTTTGGCAATGACCTGTGACTCGCTCTCCGGCCACAGCGCATCCAGAAGCGGAACCACTTTACGCGGCACCAGGCCGTCAAGGTAGCCATAGATACGCAGGTGCGGCATGGCCAGCGCAGCCAGCGGCTCGCGCAGGTCGACCGTTTTCAGGATCTCCAGCCCGCCGTTAAGCACCTCCACCTCCGGCATCGGCAGGGAAAGCACGGTCTGCTTCAGCGTTCTCGCATCCTGACGCGCGGTTTCTGTGCCCATCGTCTGCAGGGCGAGGAAGCGCTCAACGGTCCGCTGGAAATCTTCGCTCAGCTGTTGCTGGAAGCTCGCCAGCACGTCAGGTTTTATACCTGGCCACGCCTCTTGCGCGCTAAAGCAGGGCGACGAGGCCACGGTCACCAGCGCCTTTACGCGCTCGGGCTGCGACAGCGCAATCTGGCTTGCCACCAGCCCACCCAGGCTCCAGCCGAGCCAGATGGCGTTTTGCGGCGCAGCGTCCAGAACCTGCCGGGCCATCTCATCAAGCGACATCGCCCCAAAACCGCGGCTGCGGCCAAAACCGGGCAGATCCACCAGATGCAGGGTGAAATGCGAGGCAAGTTCCTCACTTATGCAATGCCATACTTCTGCATTCAGGCCCCATCCGTGCAGCAGCACAAGATGGCAATTTCCTGTTCCTGCAGTCTGCCACCACAGCGTCTTCATCAGTTACTGTTCTCTTTTTTCACATGGAGGTTGCACATGCTAACAGTGCCAGGCTTGTGCTGGCTATGCCAAATGCCGCTTGCGCTCAGCGGATGGGGTATCTGTTCTGTCTGCACGCGATCGTTCACAAGGCGTATCGCGACCTGCCCACAGTGCGGTTTACCGGCCACGAACCCCGCGTTTCCCTGCGGTCGTTGTCTAAAAAAAGCCCCGCCGTGGCACGCGCTGGTGGCCGTGGATGATTATGTTCCGCCGCTAAGCAGGCTTATTCATTCGCTGAAATTTTCCGGTCAAAGTTCGCTGGCCCCGTCCCTGGCCCGCCTGCTACTGCTGGCGGTTTTACAGGCACGGCGTCAGCGCGCCCTGCCGAAAATCGACAGGGTGGTAAACGTGCCCTTATACCAGCGTCGGCACTGGCGGCGCGGCTATAACCAGAGCGATCTGATCTGCCGCCCCCTCGCCCGCTGGCTTGGCTGTCGGTATGACGCCCGCGCGCTTACGCGTGTTCATGCCACCGCCATCCAGCATCAGCTCAACGCCCGGCTTCGCAAAAGAAACCTCAAAAATGCCTTTCGCCTTGAATTGCCGGTCGACGGCCTCCATATCGCGATTGTGGATGATGTCGTCACCACAGGCAGTACCGTTGCTGAACTTTCCCGACTGCTTTTGCAAAGCGGCGCCGCGTCGGTTCAGGTATGGTGTCTGTGCCGTACCTTGTAGCCCTTCTTCAATGGGCGTATGATTATACCCAGGTAATTTAGTCAACTATTAGGCCAAAGCTATGATCCGTATTTCCGATTCTGCACAAGCGCACTTTGCCAAACTGCTGGCAAATCAGGAAGAAGGGACGCAGATCCGCGTGTTTGTGATTAATCCAGGCACTCCGAATGCAGAATGTGGTGTTTCTTATTGTCCGCCGGACGCGGTGGAAGCCACCGACACCGCCCTGAAATTTGAACAGCTCACCGCCTACGTTGATGAGCTGAGCGCACCGTATCTTGAAGATGCGGAGATCGACTTCGTCACCGACCAGCTGGGTTCTCAGCTGACCCTGAAAGCGCCAAACGCGAAAATGCGCAAAGTCTCTGACGATGCCCCGCTGATGGAGCGCGTTGAGTATCTGCTGCAATCCCAGATCAACCCACAGCTGGCTGGCCACGGCGGTCGTGTCTCCCTGATGGAGATCACCGATGAAGGCTTCGCCATCCTGCAGTTTGGCGGCGGCTGTAACGGTTGTTCCATGGTAGATGTGACCCTGAAAGAAGGGATCGAGAAGCAGCTGCTGAACGAATTCCCGGAACTGAAAGGCGTGCGCGACCTGACTGAACACCAGCGCGGCGAGCACTCATACTACTGATTCTTTGCCCGCCCGTATTGCCCGGTGGCGCTGCGCTTACCGGGCCTACAAAACAGTTACTGCATCCGAATCCCAGGCCGGGTACGGCGAAGCCGCCACCCGGCTTTTGTTATCCCGCCCCCCTCTATATGTTGACCTGCGTCTCATAATTCAAATTTAGCCTCCCAGGGTGATTCTCAATCTCGCCATGTTACCCGTATCATTCTCGTGGGCACTCAGCATCCTTATAACAGCCGACTAAACTTAATGGTTTCGAAGGCATCAGTATGAGTGCCGTTAACACTCTGTTCCCAGTTGGGACAATCGGAACTTGTCGTTGAAACAATGACGTTACCCATAACAATTCAAAGGCCAGGTAAATCATGCCATTAGTCATCGTTGCTATCGGTGTTGTGTTATTACTGCTCTTGATGATCCGTTTCAAAATGAACGGATTTATCGCTCTGGTTCTGGTGGCGCTTGCAGTCGGTCTGATGCAGGGGATGCCGCTGGTAAAAGTCATCAGCTCGATTAAAGCCGGCGTTGGCGGCACGCTCGGCAGCCTGGCGTTGATCATGGGCTTCGGCGCTATGCTCGGTAAAATGCTGGCGGACTGCGGAGGCGCCCAGCGTATTGCCACCACGCTTATCGACAAATTTGGTAAGAAGAACATCCAGTGGGCGGTGGTGTTAACCGGTTTTACCGTCGGTTTCGCGCTGTTCTATGAAGTGGGCTTCGTGCTGATGCTGCCGCTGGTATTTACCATCGCGGCTGCGGCGAGCATCCCGCTGCTGTATGTCGGTGTGCCAATGGCTGCGGCGCTGTCCGTAACCCACGGCTTCCTGCCGCCGCACCCGGGTCCAACCGCTATCGCAACCATCTTCCACGCGGATATGGGTAAAACCCTGCTGTTCGGTACCATTCTGGCGATCCCGACCGTTATTCTGGCCGGTCCGGTCTATGCCCGCTTCCTGAAAGGCATTGATAAGCCGATTCCGGAAGGTCTGTACAGCGCGAAAACCTTCACCGAAGAAGAGATGCCTGGCTTTGGCGTCAGCGTCTGGACCTCTCTGGTACCGGTGATCCTGATGGCGATGCGCGCCGTGGCAGAGATGATCCTGCCAAAAGGTCATGCATTCCTGTCCGTGGCCGAATTCCTGGGTGACCCGGTGATGGCAACCCTGATTGCGGTCCTGATTGCGATGTTCACCTTCGGTCTGAACCGCGGCCGTTCAATGGATCAGATCAACGACACGCTGACCTCGTCCATCAAAATCATTGCCATGATGCTGCTGATCATCGGCGGTGGCGGTGCGTTCAAGCAGGTTCTGGTCGACAGCGGCGTGGACAAATACATCGCGGCCATGATGCATGAAACCAACGTGTCGCCGCTCCTGATGGCCTGGTCCATCGCCGCGGTTCTGCGTATTGCGCTGGGCTCTGCGACCGTTGCGGCGATCACCGCAGGCGGTATCGTTGCCCCGCTGATTGCGACCACGGGCGTGAGCCCTGAGCTGATGGTTATTGCCGTCGGTTCCGGTAGCGTGATTTTCTCTCACGTTAATGACCCGGGCTTCTGGCTGTTCAAGGAGTACTTTAACCTGACAATCGGTGAAACCATCAAGTCCTGGTCCGCGCTGGAAACCATTATTTCGGTGTGCGGTCTGGTCGGGGTGTTGCTGTTGAATATGGTGGTTTGATGTAAAAAAGCCGGGTGGCGCTGACGCTTACCCGGCCTACATTCCATTCCCTCTCCCCCTGGGAGAGGGTTAGGGTGAGGGTGGAACTACCGCTTCTTGCCCACCGCCCTTCTGCGCTTATCCAAATCCTTAATCAGCCTGTTCACCCCGTCATCGGCAAACATCTTCTCAAGCGTAGTGGAAAGCTTGCGACGCCAGTTCTTGTACTGATAGCTGGTGCCCGGAATGTTGACCGGCTCCGCCATATCAATCCAGTCTTCCGGCTGCAGGCCCAGCAGGGCACTGTTGCTGTCGGCAATGTAACGCTGCAGACCACGGTTGAGCGTCGGGGTCATCGCCATCAGCGATGCCTTATGCCCGGCACGTTTCGGCAGACAGCCATGCTTATGCAGTGCATCCAGCAGGCCCTGCTTCGCCAGCTCGCGATCCTGATACAGGCCGCGAAGCACATCCTCATCCGGATAGAGACCCAGCGTTTTACCGAGCGTCAGATCCCCGCTTTCCCAATAGCCACGAAGCGTAGGAAGGTCATGCGTCGTCGCGACTGCCATTGACTGTTCAGGGTACGCTTTCGGCGCGCGGAAGGTTTTCTCATGGTCGTTTTCAAAATAGAGCACTTTATAGGAGTAAACGCCGCTGTCGCGGAGTTTGCTGACAATTTCCACCGGTACGGTGCCAAGATCTTCGCCGATCACCATGCACTGGTGACGCTTGCTTTCCAGCGCCAGGATCGACAGCAGATCGTCAACCGGATACTGCACATAGGCCCCGTGATCTGCCGTTTCACCGTACGGGATCCACCACAGGCGCAGCACAGACATCACGTGGTCGATACGCAATGCCCCGCAGTTCTGCATGTTGGCGCGCAGCAGGTCGATAAACGGCTCGTACGCGCGCGCCGCCATCACGTGCGGATCCATCGGCGGCAGGCCCCAGTTCTGGCCGAGCGGGCCAAGGATATCCGGTGGCGCGCCGACGGAGGCTTTCAGGCAGTAGAGTTCACGGTCGCACCAGGTTTCCGCACCGCCCTCAGCGACGCCGACGGCCAGGTCACGATACAGGCCGATCGGCATCTTATAGCCCTGGCTCTCCTGCCAGCAGGCGGCAAACTGGCTGTACGCCAGCCACTGCAGCCACAGGTAGAAGTCCACTTCATCCGCGTGTTTTTTACAGAAGGCTTTCACTTCCGGCGTGTCGACGGACTGATACGCTTCCGGCCACACCGGCCAGCCCCAGCGCATTTCGTCCTCTTTCACCTGATATGCGTGCAGCGCATCAAATGCTGCCTGCCAGTACAGGCTCTCGCCCTCCTGAGTGACAAACTGACGGAAGGCCGCCATCTGCTCGTCATCGCGCTGCGAAAAGCTTTTCCACGCCAGACGCAACGCGGCCATTTTCAGCGCCGTGACGGTAGAATAGTCCACCCAGTCCGCGTCACGCGCCTGCTTCAGCGCCTGCTGGGTGGTGCTGAGTTTCCACCACGCCTGCGCCTCCTGGCTGTTTTTGAAGTCGTCTAACGCATTAACATCGATATAAATCACGTTCAGCCAGCGGCGGGATGACGGGCTGTACGGGCTGGCGCTCTCCGGGTTGGCCGGATAAAGCGCATGGATCGGGTTGAGGCCGATAAACGCGCCGCCGCGTTCCCCCACGGAGGCCAGCATTTTCTTCAGATCGCCAAAATCACCGATACCCCAGTTGCTCTCTGAACGCAGGGTGTAGAGCTGCACGCAGGCGCCCCACAGCTTTTTACCCTCAAGCAACGCCTGCGGCTCATAGCAGCGTTTTGGCGCGACGATCACCCGGCAATGGAAGCGCTGGTCATCCTGGGTGAGCGTTAAGGAGTGGTAACCCTCCGGCAGCTTTGCCGGAAGGTTAAGGGTCTTACCGCCGGTGGCGTGGCCTTTATGCTGCTGGCCGTCTTCGGTGGTAAGCAGCCAGGTAAACTCGCCGCGCCCCTCCACCGTCAGCAGCATCTTTTTCCCCGAGGTGAAAACCTTCACGTTCGGCACCGGTGCAGCCGACGCTTTCGCGTCGGTTTTGTGCATGGCATCCAGCAAACGTCTTTTGGTGTCGGCGCCAATAGACTGCGGTTTGCCGTGAGCATTAATGTAACTGAGGCTGATCCCCGCCGCCTGCGCGGCGCTGTCCAGACGTTTACTCTCCATCGCGCTTCCTTAGCGTTTTGCCTGCCAGATACGGGCCTGATAATCACGGATTGAGCGGTCAGAGCTGAACATACCGCAGCGGGCAGTGTTCAGAATGCACGCCCGGGTCCACGCTTCCTGGTCGCGATACAGCACGTCGACCTGTTTTTGCGCGTCCACATAGGCTGTGAAATCGGCCATCACCAGATACGGGTCACCGCCGTGTTTGTCCATGCTGTGCAGCATCTGGTCAAACGCGTGCTTGTCGCCGTCGCTGTATTTACCGCTTTCCAGCTCTTTCAGTACCGCATCCAGCACTTTGTCTTTCTTGCGCCACTTCACCGGATCGTAGCCTTTGGCCTTAATGGCTTTCACCTCTTCCACGGTGTGGCCGAAAATAAAGATATTCTCTTCACCCACCTTCTCGGCGATTTCGACGTTGGCCCCGTCGAGCGTACCGACGGTCAGCGCGCCATTCAGCGCCAGCTTCATGTTGCCGGTGCCGGAGGCTTCTTTACCCGCAGTCGAGATCTGCTCGGAGATATCCGCCGCCGGGATCAGCATTTCAGCCGCAGAGACGCAGTAGTCCGGCAGGAACACCACCTTCAGCTTGTCGCCCACTTTCGGATCGTTGTTGATCGCCGCCGCCACTTTGTTGATGGCGAGGATGATGTTTTTCGCCAGATAGTAGCCCGGCGCCGCTTTCGCACCGAACAGGAACACGCGCGGTACGCGGTCGGCCTGCGGGTTCTCGCGGATCTCTTTGTACAGCGCCAGAATGTGCAGCAGGTTCAGGTGCTGGCGTTTGTACTCGTGCAGACGTTTGATCTGGATATCGAAAATGGCATGCGGGTTGATCTCAATCCCGGTACGCGCTTTAACAAACGCCGCCAGACGGACTTTGTTCTCCTGCTTGATGGCGCGGTACTGCTCGCGGAATTTTGCGTCGTCCGCATATTTTTCCAGATTGATGAGCTGGTCCAGATCGTTGGCCCACTCTTTCTTCAGGGTTTTGTCCAGCAGACCGGCCAGCAGCGGATTGCACTGCTTGATCCAGCGACGCGGCGTAATGCCGTTGGTCACGTTATGGAATTTGGTCGGCCACAGCTGGTGATATTCCGGGAAGAGGTCTTTCACCACCAGATCCGAGTGCAGCGCCGCCACGCCGTTCACCGCGAAGCCGCTCACCACGCACATGTTCGCCATGCGAACCTGCTTATCGTGGACCACCGCCAGCTTCGCCCAGACCGCTTTGTTGCCCGGCCAGGTTTTATCCACCAGCGTTTTAAACTGGTCGTTAATATTGTTGATGATCTGCATGTGGCGCGGCAGGAGGTTTTTCACCAGCTTCTCATCCCAGCACTCCAGCGCTTCTGGCATCAGGGTGTGGTTGGTGTAAGCGAAGGTACGGCTGGCGATCGCCCAGGCGTCATCCCAGCTCAGCTGATGCTCGTCGATCAGCACGCGCAGCAGTTCAGGAATGGCAATGGTCGGGTGCGTGTCGTTGAGCTGAATCACTTCGAAGTCCGGCAGCTGCGCCAGCTTGCGGCCCGCCAGATGATGGCGGCGCAGAATGTCCGCCACAGAGCAGGCGCACTGGAAATACTGCTGCATCAGACGCAGTTTTTTACCCGCCAGGTGGTTGTCGTTCGGGTAGAGCACTTTGGTCAGTTTCTCGGCGTCGATGCCCTGCTGCTCGGCGCGCAGGAAATCACCGTCGTTGAATTTGGTCAGGTTAAACGGATGCGCATGCTTCGCCTGCCACAGACGCAGCGGCTGCGCCACGCCGTTACGGTAGCCGAGTACCGGCAGGTCCCAGGCTTCGCCGGTGATGGTGAACGCCGGTTCCCAGCGCCCCTGCTTCGTGACTTTCCCGCCAATCCCGACCTGCACATCCAGCTGCGCGTTATGGCGGAACCACGGATAGGTGTTACGGTGCCAGTCGTCCGGCGCTTCCATCTGATGGCCATCGGCAAATGACTGACGGAACAGGCCGTACTGATAGTTCAGGCCATAGCCAATCGCCGACTGGCCGACGGTTGCCATGGAGTCCAGGAAACAGGCCGCCAGACGCCCCAGGCCACCGTTACCCAGCGCAGGGTCAATCTCTTCTTCCAGCAGGTCGGTAAGGTTAATATCGTGCTCTTTCAGCACGTCCCCCACCTCCTGATACCAGCCGAGGTTCAACAGGTTGTTGCCCGTCAGACGGCCAATCAGGAACTCCATTGAGATGTAGTTGACATGGCGCTGACCTTTTACCGGTTTTGCCAGAGGTTGAGCATCCAACTGCTCTGCGAGCGCACCGCTCACTGCCTGCCACCACTGGTGAGGCGTCATTTCGTTAGCAGCATGAAGGCCAAAACGCTGCCACTGACGCGTCAGGGCAGCCTGGAATTGAGCTTTGTTGAAGGTAGGCTGTGACATAGGGGATCGGCATCCTTTAGAAAGAAAACACAAGTTGGCGCTAGTGTGCCTGGCTCATTTCACCTCTTCCTCCTCCCGCGGGGGATTAGACAGGGAGGAGTAGCGGGGATGAGCAGAAAAGTGTGATCGAGGCCACTCTCAGAGCATAGTTCGAGTGTGCCCGGAAGATAAAATAGTCACCGTGGAGAATGTCAAAGAAATGAAATGCGGTTTCGGCTGAAATTAAAACGCGCTGAAATGATTACTTACGTAGAATAATATTTCTGCAATCAGGTCATTACTAAGGAGATTATTAATCCCCCTTAACTTTACACCGGGTATATTAAATTTTCCGTCACTATCCCTTTCTGAAACCAGTTTCAGCGCAGCCGCAACACAGCCATACAAGCCAGCACTGACAAGGCATCAAAGCCCTTTCCAGAAAGTTCCGCCATCCGCCTGAATGTTTTGTGACAGAGTGCAAATTCAGAGCCACCAAATTCAGACATAACTTGCAATAGTTAACTTATTGGCCGACCTTATATCTATTAATTACGAAGCGCAAAAAAAATAAAATCTCTCGTCCCCACAGTGAAGTGAAACCTATGTTGATTCCGTCAAAATTAAGTCGCCCGGTTCGCCTTGACCATACCGTGGTCCGCGAGCGTCTGTTGGCTAAACTTTCCGGCGCACATAATTTCCGACTGGCGCTGGTTACGAGCCCTGCAGGTTATGGAAAAACAACGCTCATTTCGCAATGGGCAGCAGGTAAGAGCGATCTTGGCTGGTACTCCCTTGATGAGGGCGATAACCAGCAAGAGCGTTTTGCCAGCTATCTGATTGCCGCTATTCAGCAGGCAACCAATGGACACTGCGTCGCCAGCGAGGTGATGGTGCAAAAGCGCCAGTACGCCAGCCTGTCCTCCCTTTTCTCCCAGCTGTTTATCGAGCTGGCCGAATGGCATCGTCCGCTATACGTGGTGATTGATGATTACCACCTCATTACCAACCCGGTGATTCATGAATCGATGCGTTTCTTCCTGCGTCATCAGCCGGAAAACCTGACCTTAGTGGTGCTGTCACGCAATCTGCCACAGCTGGGGATTGCAAACCTGCGCGTGCGCGATCAGCTTCTCGAAGTGGGCAGCCAGCAGCTGGCCTTTACCCACCAGGAAGCAAAACAGTTCTTTGACTGCCGCCTGACGTCACCGATTGAGGCCGCCGAAAGCAGCCGCCTGTGCGACGACGTCGCCGGCTGGGCGACGGCGCTGCAGCTCATCGCCCTCTCAGCCCGACAAAACAACAGCCCGGCGCATCAGTCTGCGCGCCGCCTGGCAGGTATCAACGCCAGCCACCTTTCGGATTACCTGGTGGACGAGGTGTTGAACAGCGTTGATCCGGCGACCCGCAATTTCCTGCTGAAAAGCTCGCTGCTACGCTCCATGAACGATGCGTTAATCGTGCGCGTGACGGGGTGTGAAAACGGTCAGCTACAGCTTGAAGAGATTGAACGTCAGGGCCTGTTCCTGACCCGCATGGACGACCCCGGCGAGTGGTTTAGCTATCACCCGCTGTTTGGCAGCTTCCTGCGCCAGCGTTGCCAGTGGGAGCTGGCGGTTGAACTGCCGGAAATTCACCGCGCCGCCGCCGAAAGCTGGATGGCGCAGGGCTTCCCGAGCGAAGCCATTCACCACGCCCTGGCGGCGGGTGATGCCAGCATGCTGCGCGATATCCTTCTCAACCATGCGTGGGGCCTGTTTAACCACAGCGAACTGACGCTGCTGGAAGAGTCGCTTAAAGCCCTGCCGTGGGAAAGCCTGCTGGAGAACCCGCGTCTGGTCCTGCTTCAGGCCTGGTTGATGCAGAGCCAGCATCGCTACAGCGAAGTGAACACCCTGCTGGCCCGCGCGGAGCAGGAGATGGAAAGCAACATGGATACGCCCCTGCACGGTGAATTTAACGCCCTGCGGGCCCAGGTAGCAATTAACGACGGCGACCCGGATGAGGCTGAACGCCTGGCGATGGTTGCCCTGGATGAACTGCCGCTCGCTAACTTCTACAGCCGGATTGTTGCCACGTCGGTACACGGTGAAGTGCTGCACTGCAAAGGCGAGCTGACGCGCTCCCTGTCGCTAATGCAACAAACCGAGCAGATGGCGCGTCGCCATGATGTCTGGCATTACGCGCTGTGGAGCCTGATCCAGCAAAGCGAAATTTTGTTCGCGCAGGGGTTCCTGCAGGCCGCCTGGGAAAACCAGGAAAAAGCGTTCCAGCTGATTCGTGAACAGCATCTTGAACAGCTGCCGATGCACGAGTTCCTGCTGCGTATTCGCGCTCAGCTCCTGTGGGCATGGTCGCGTCTGGATGAAGCCGAAAGCTGCGCCCGCCAGGGTGTGGACGTCCTCTCCAGCTTCCAGCCTCAGCAGCAGCTGCAGTGTCTGGCGCTGCTGGTGCAGTGCTCGCTGGCGCGCGGCGATCTCGATAACGCCCGCAACCATCTTAACCGCCTGGAAAACCTGCTCGGCAACGGTCAGTATCATAGCGACTGGGTTTCAAACGCCGATAAGGTCCGGGTGATTTACTGGCAGATGACCGGCGATAAAAAATCCGCCGCTAACTGGTTACGCCAGACGCCAAAACCGGAATTTGCCAATAACCATTTCCTGCAGAGCCAGTGGCGCAACATTGCCCGCGCGCAGATCCTGCTTGGTGAATTAGAGCCCGCAGAGATTGTGCTGGAGGAGTTGAACGAGAACGCGCGCAGCCTGCGTCTGATGAGCGACCTCAACCGCAACCTGCTCCTGCAAAACCAGCTCTACTGGCAGGCGGGCCGTAAAAACGATGCGCAGCGCGTGCTGCTGGAGGCGCTACAGCTGGCTAACCGCACCGGGTTTATCAGCCACTTTGTGATTGAAGGTGAAGTGATGGCGCAGCAGCTGCGTCAGCTTATTCAGCTCAATACGCTGCCGGAGCTGGATCAGCATCGCGCCCAGCGCATTCTGCGCGAGATTAACCAGCATCATCGCCACAAGTTTGCCCATTTCGACGAGAACTTCGTTGAACGTCTGCTGAACCACCCGGAAGTGCCGGAACTGATCCGTACCAGCCCGCTGACTCAGCGCGAATGGCAGGTTCTGGGGCTGATCTATTCCGGTTACAGCAATGAGCAGATTGCCGGTGAGCTGGCGGTAGCGGCGACCACCATCAAAACGCATATCCGCAATCTGTATCAGAAGCTGGGTGTGGCGCATCGTCAGGATGCGGTACAGCATGCGCAGCAATTGTTGAAGATGATGGGATACGGAGTGTAAGTCCTTTGCGGTCTGATGCCCTCACCCCGGCCCTCTCCCACAGGGAGAGGGAGAAAGGCTTCTCAACACAACTCTAACTGCAAATTATTATCTTTAATCACCTGCATAACGCCCGCCGGCGGCATCACGTCGGTATAGACCGCATCCACCATGCTGATGCTGCCCATGTTGACCATCGCGTTACGGCCAAACTTCGAGTGATCCACGACCAGCATCACGTGGCGCGAGTTTTCAATGATCGCCCGCTTGGTGCGTACTTCGTGGTAATCAAATTCCAGCAGCGAGCCGTCGCTGTCGATGCCGCTAATCCCGAGAATGCCGAAGTCGAGACGGAACTGAGAGATAAAATCGAGGGTCGCCTCGCCGATAATCCCGCCATCGCGGCTGCGCAGTTCACCGCCGGCGAGAATAATGCGGAAATCGTCTTTCTGCATCAGGGTATTGGCCACGTTCAGGTTGTTGGTAACGATGCGCAGGTTCTCGTGATCCAGCAGGGCATGGGCCACCGCCTCCGGCGTGGTGCCGATATCAATAAACAGCGTCGCCCCGTTGGGGATCTGGCTGGCCACTTTACGGGCAATGCGCTCTTTTTCTGCCGTTTGCGTGGCTTTGCGGTCGTGCCAGGAGGTGTTGACCGAGCTGGACGGCAGCGCCGCGCCGCCGTGGTGGCGCAGAATGCGGTTTTGATCGGCCAGGTCGTTCAGGTCACGACGGATGGTTTGTGGGCTGACGGCAAACTGCTCAACCAGCTCTTCGGTGCTGACGTATCCCTGTTTTTTTACCAGTTCGATAATGGCGTCATGGCGTTGTGTTTGTTTCATCAATTATCCCTGAGAATTATGTTCGTTTTCGCGCATGGAGCGTGTCGGCAAAGGCCATCGCCAGCCCAACGGCCAGCCCGGTGACGTGCGCACCATTGGCGATAGACATACCAAACAGATCAAACCATCCGGCAATAAGCCATATTAACGCAAAGGTTATTAATCCGCGCTGCAGATAAATGCCACTTTCAGGGTCACGCTCCCCCCTGAGCCAGACATAGCCCATCAGGGCATACACCACGCCGGAGAGCCCGCCAAACCACGGGCCGCTGAATTTGTGCTGCACGTAGCCGCTCAGCAGGGCGCTAATAAGGGTGATAACGATCAGCTTCCCGCTGCCCAGACGCTTCTCCACGGCACCGCCGAGATACCACCACCAGAGCAGGTTAAAGAGGATATGCATCACCGAGAAGTGCATCAGCGCGTGGGTAAAGTAGCGCCAGACGTCAAAATCCAGAGACGGGTCATACGGCCACGCCAGGGCGATCATGACGCTCTGGTCGCCCACCACATTCATGATAATGAAGACGATAATGCAGGCCGCCATCAGCAACAGCGTAAACGGGCCTGCGCGCTCGCGAATGGTGGCAAGAAAGGGAAAGCGGTTGTAGTGCAATCCGCTACCGGTCTGACCCGACTGCCAGCTTGCGGCCAGATAGCGCGGGTCACCAGGGTTTTCCAGAAAACGCGCCAGCTCCTCGTTTACCCGCCCGGCCTGGCTCTCATCGGCCAGCCAGACGTCGGTCTGTGTATGTTGCTGGATGGTCAGAATAACGCCCTGCGTCGCCATATAGTCGACAAACGCCTGGGCGACGCGCGGGTTGGTAAAAGAGGTGATCATCAACATGGGCAGCGGTCGCTTATTTCCACACAAAAGGGGACAGTATAGCGGGATCAGCGCTCAAAAGCGTATTCCACTTCCGCCGGGAAATGGCGATGCCAGGCATCGAAGCCACCGTCGACGCTATATACCGCCTCGTAACCCTGCTGAAGCAGATACTGCGCCGCGCCTTTACTGCTGTTGCCGTGGTAGCACATCACCATCACCGGCGTGTCGAAGTCGTTATCGCGCATAAAGGCGCCCAGCGTGTCGTTGGTGAGATGGAACGCGCCTGGCGTGTGGCCCATCGCAAAACTCTGCGGATCGCGGATGTCCACCAGCACCGCTTTTCCCTGGTGCATCTTCTGGTGGGCTTCTTCTACGTTAATACATTCAAACTGATCCATGGTGTTCTCTTTACAGTGGTCGGCGACATGATTTTACCGCGTAGTGTACGTCCTGGCGGCGGGTAAACGCCATTATGTTATCCATATCACTCTAAATTGTTTTTTTGATGTTACCAAAAGCGCGTTCCTTTGCTATTATGAGCGATATCGAACATTTCTGAGCTTTAACGAAAGTGCGTGAGGGTGTTATGGAAACCAAAGATCTGATTGTGATAGGCGGTGGCATCAACGGTGCCGGTATTGCGGTCGATGCCGCAGGACGCGGCTTATCCGTACTGATGCTGGAAGCTAACGATCTCGCCTGTGCGACCTCGTCCGCCAGCTCCAAACTGATTCACGGTGGCCTGCGCTACCTGGAACACTACGAATTCCGCCTGGTCAGTGAAGCACTGGCTGAACGTGAAGTGCTGTTAAAAATGGCGCCGCATCTGGCGATTCCGATGCGCTTCCGCCTGCCCCATCGCCCGCATCTGCGTCCGGCGTGGATGATCCGAATCGGTCTGTTTATGTACGATCATCTGGGTAAACGCACCAGCCTGCCGGGTTCGACCGGTTTGCGTTTTGGCTCAGAATCGGTCCTTAAACCTGAAATCGTGCGCGGTTTCGAATATTCCGACTGCTGGGTGGACGATGCGCGCCTGGTGCTGGCGAATGCGCAGATGGTCGAGAAGAAAGGCGGCGAGGTGAAAACCCGCACCCGTGCCACCGCCGCCCGCCGTGAAAACGGCCTGTGGATTGTCGAAGCGGAAGATATCGATACCGGCGAGAAATTCAGCTGGAAAGCGCGCGGCCTGGTGAACGCCACCGGTCCGTGGGTGAAACAGTTCTTTGACGACGGTATGCATCTGCCCTCCCCGTACGGCATTCGCCTGATCAAAGGCAGCCATATTGTGGTGCCGCGCGTGCATACCCAGAAACAGGCCTACATTCTGCAGAACGAAGACAAGCGCATCGTGTTCGTGATCCCGTGGATGGACGAATTCTCGATCATCGGCACCACCGACGTGGAGTACAAAGGCGATCCGAAAAACGTTGAGATCGACGAGAGCGAAGTTAATTACCTGCTGAAAGTGTATAACGCGCACTTTAAGAAACAGCTGTCGCGCGATGACGTAGTCTGGACTTACTCCGGCGTGCGTCCGCTCTGCGATGATGAATCGGATTCCCCGCAGGCCATCACCCGCGACTATACGCTTGATATTCATGACGTAGACGGCCAGGCGCCGCTGCTGTCGGTGTTTGGCGGTAAGCTCACCACCTACCGCAAGCTGGCCGAGCACGCGCTGGAAAAACTGGCGCCGTACTACAAAGGCATTGGCCCGGCATGGACCAAAGACGCGGTACTGCCCGGCGGTGATATTGGCGGCAACCGCGATGATTACGCCGCGAAGCTGCGTCGTCGCTTCCCGTTCATCACCGAGGGGATGGCACGCCACTATGCCCGCACCTACGGCAGCAACACCGAGCTGTTCCTGGGTGAGGCGAAAGAGCTTGCCGATCTGGGCGAACATTTCGGTCACGAGCTGTACGAAGCCGAGCTGCGTTATCTGGTCGAACACGAATGGGTTCGCCGTCTGGACGATGCCATCTGGCGTCGTACCAAAGAAGGGATGTGGCTTAACGCCGAACAGCAGTCTCGCGTGGCGCAGTGGTTGCTGCAGCATGCGGGGAAGCGTGAGCTGTCGTTAGCATCTTGATGTGAAAAAAAAGCCCGGTGGCGCTACCGCTTACCGGGCCTACGGGATCGACCAGGCCGGGTAAGGCGTAGCCGCCACCCGGCTTTCTTTTACAACCGCACCGGATCAATATGCCAGATCGTCTCGGCATACTCCTTGATGGTCCTGTCAGACGAGAAATACCCCATATTGGCGATGTTATGCATCGCGGCACTGGTCCACTTCTCCTGCTGACGGTACAGCTCGTCCACCCTGTCCTGACAATCCACATAGCTGCGATAATCTGCCAGTACCTGGTAGTGGTCACCAAAGTTAATCAGCGAATCCACCAGGTCGCGGTAACGGCCCGGCTCCTCAGGGCTAAACACGCCGGTCGCAATCTGCGTCAGCACCTGACGTAGCTCTTCATCCTCTTCGTAATATTCACGCGGCGAGTAGCCTTTCCGGCGCAGCGCCTCCACCTCTTCCGTCGTATTACCGAAGATAAAGATATTGTCTTCCCCCACATGCTCCAGCATCTCGACATTCGCCCCGTCCAGGGTACCGATAGTCAGCGCGCCGTTGAGGGCAAACTTCATGTTACTGGTGCCGGAGGCTTCCGTTCCCGCGGTGGAGATCTGCTCAGAGAGATCCGCCGCCGGGATGATCAGCTGCGCCAGGCTGACGCTGTAGTTCGGGATAAACACCACCTTCAGCTTGTCACCAATATCCGGATCCTGGTTTACCACCTTCGCCACATCGTTGATGAGATGAATGATGTGCTTCGCCATGTAATAGGCAGAGGCCGCCTTACCGGCAAAGATCTTCACGCGCGGCACCCATTCTGCCGTTGGATCGGCCTTGATGCGGTTGTAATGGGTGATCACGTGCAGCACGTTCATCAGCTGACGCTTGTATTCGTGGATGCGTTTGATCTGCACGTCGAACAGCGCTTTCGGGTTGGCCACCACGTTGAGGTGCAGCGCCAGCCAGACCGCCAGCCGTTTTTTGTTCAGCAGCTTGGCTTCGCGCACGGCCTTATTCACCGTCGGGAAATCAATATGCTGTTCAAGCTCGCTCAGTTGGCTCAAATCGGTACGCCAGGTGCGGCCGATATTCTCGTCCAGCACCTCAGAGAGCGGCTGGTTAGCCAGCGCCAGCCAGCGGCGCGGCGTAACGCCGTTGGTTACGTTGCAAAAGCGCGTCGGGAAAATCTTCGCGAAGTCCGCAAACAGCGACTGCACCATCAGGTTTGAGTGCAGCTCAGATACCCCGTTCACCTTGTGGCTGATCACCACCGCCAGCCAGGCCATGCGCACACGGCGGCCGTTGGATTCATCAATGATGGATGCCCGGCTCAGCAGGCCAGTATCGTTCGGGTACTGCTCCTGCAGGGTCTTGAGGAAGTAGTCGTTAATCTCAAAGATAATCTGCAGATGGCGCGGCAGGATCTTGCCCAGCATATCCACCGGCCAGGTCTCCAGCGCTTCGCTCATCAGCGTGTGGTTGGTGTACGAGAACACCTGGCAGGTCACCTCAAAGGCGTCGTCCCAGCTGAACTTATGCTCGTCAATGAGCAGGCGCATCAGTTCCGGAATGGAGAGCACCGGGTGGGTGTCGTTGAGGTGAATCGCCGTTTTCTCCGCCAGATTGGCGTAGGTTCTGTGCAGCTGATGGTGGCGGCTAAGGATATCCTGAATCGTCGCGGAGACGAGGAAATATTCCTGACGCAGGCGCAGCTCACGGCCGGAATAGGTCGAGTCGTCCGGGTACAGCACGCGGGACACATTCTCGGAGTGGTTTTTATCCTCCACCGCCGCGAAGTAGTCACCCTGGTTAAATTTACCGAGGTTGATTTCGCTACTGGCCTGCGCGCTCCACAGGCGCAGCGTGTTGGTGGCATCGGTGTCGTAGCCGGGGATAATCTGGTCGTAGGCCACGGCCAGGATCTCTTCGGTTTCCACCCAGCGGGATTTTTTCCCTTCCTGCTGAATACGCCCGCCAAAGCGCACCTTATAACGCGTATTGTGGCGTTTGAACTCCCACGGGTTACCGTACTCCAGCCAGTAGTCCGGTGACTCTTTCTGGCGCCCGTCGACGATATTCTGTTTGAACATGCCGTAGTCGTAGCGAATACCGTAGCCGCGGCCCGGCAGCGCCAGCGTCGCCAGCGAGTCGAGGAAGCAGGCGGCAAGACGCCCCAGACCGCCGTTACCGAGGCCCGGGTCGTTCTCTTCGTCGATCAGTTCTTCTAGATCTAACCCCATCTCTTCCAGCGCGGTTTTGACGTCGTCATAAATACCGAGCGACAACAGCGCATTGGACAGGGTGCGGCCAATCAAAAATTCCATCGACAGGTAGTAAACCTGTCGCGTTTCCTGCGAGAGCTGGGCGCGGTTTGAGCGCAGCCAGCGTTCCACTAAGCGGTCGCGCACCGCAAACAGGGTGGCGTTCAGCCACTCGTGCTTGTTGGCGATAACCGGATCTTTCCCGATGGTGAACATCAGCTTGTAGGCGATGGAGTGCTTTAACGCCTCAACGCTGAGCGTGGGTGAAGAGTAGCTAAAGGGAGCGTTCATATCAGTAACTTCGCCTCGTTACATCAAGCGTTGATAAAGATCGCGGTACGACTGCGCCGCGACATGCCAGCTAAAGTCCATGGACATCGCCTGACGTTGGACGTAACGCCACAGCGATGGACGGGACCACAAGACGAAAGCACGCCGAATCGCCCGTAGCAGCGACCAGGCATTACTGTCCTCAAAGACAAACCCGCTGGCGATACCGTCCGCCAGGTTTTCCAGAGAGCTATCGGATACCGTATCCGCCAGCCCGCCCGTGCGGCGTACCAGCGGCAGGGTGCCGTATTTCAGACCGTAGAGCTGCGTCAGGCCGCAGGGTTCGAAACGGCTCGGCACCAGAATGACGTCCGCGCCGCCCATAATGCGGTGCGAAAACGCCTCGTGATAACCAATCTGCACGCCCACCTGCCCCGGATGTTCCGCGGCGGCGGCCAGGAAACCTTCCTGCAGTACCGGGTCGCCCGCCCCGAGCAGGGCCAGCTGTCCCCCCTGCTCCAGTAAACCGGGCAGCGCCTCCAGCACCAGATCCAGCCCTTTCTGGCTGGTCAGGCGGCTCACTACCGCGAACAGCGGCACTTTGTCGTTAACCTTCAGGCCCATCGCAATCTGCAGCTGGCGTTTGTTTTCCGCTTTGTCTTCCACCGAATCACGGCCATAGCGCGACGCCAGCAGGAGATCGGTTTCCGGGCTCCAGATCTGTTCGTCGACGCCGTTCAGAATGCCCGACAGGCGCCCTTCACGATGGCGCTGGCGCAACAGCCCCTCCAGACCGTAGCCAAACTCAGGCTGGGTAATTTCGCGGGCGTAGGTTGGGCTCACGGCGGTAATATGATCGGCGTAATAGAGCCCGGCTTTCAGGAACGAGATCTGCCCGTTAAATTCCAGCCCATGCATGTTATAGAACGATAATGGCAGATCGATTTCACTCATGTGATGGGCATAGTACATCCCCTGATAGGCCAGGTTATGCACGGTGAAGACCGATTTCGCCGGGTGGCCGCGCGCGGCCAGGTATGCCGGGGCCAGCCCGGCGTGCCAGTCGTGCGCATGCACGACATCCGGGCGCCAGAACGGATCCAGCCCCGTCGCCATTTCTGCACCGACCCAGCCAAGCAGCGCAAAGCGCAACACGTTGTCGGTATAGGCGAACAGGTTCGTATCGTGATACGGGCTGCCCGGTCGGTCGTATAAGTGTGGCGCGTCGATCAGGTAGATCCCTACACCGTTGTAATGCCCAAACAGCAGGGTAATGCGTCCGGCAAACGTGTCACGGCGGGTCACCACTTTCGCATCAGGTATACCGCGCCGGATATCCGGGAAGGCGGGCAGCAGGACTCGGGTATCCACGCCTCCGGCGATTTGCGCCGCCGGTAATGCACCAAGTACATCTGCCAGACCGCCCGTCTTTAATAACGGGAACATCTCAGAACATACGTGTAAAACCTGCATCATCGCTCCTGTTTGATTTGCAGCTTCCGCAACATTTCCCGTGTGACTAACACGATCCCCTCTTCCGAACGGTAGAAACGACGCGCGTCTTCTTCCGCATTCTCCCCAATGACCATCCCTTCAGGGATGACGCAGGCACGGTCGATCACGCAACGACGCAGACGACACGAACGCCCTACCCAGACATCTGGCAGCAAGACTGCCGAATCGATATTACAGAATGAATTTATCCGCACGCGGGGGAACAGTACCGACTGCACCACCACCGAGCCTGAAATGATGCACCCGCCGGACACCAGCGAGTTCAGCGTCATACCGTGGCTGCCGGAGCGGTCCTGAACGAATTTAGCCGGCGGCAGCGATTCCATATGTGTACGAATCGGCCAGTTTTGATCGTACATATCCAGCTCAGGCGTGACGGAGGCTAAGTCGAGGTTCGCTTTCCAGTACGCTTCCAGCGTTCCCACATCGCGCCAGTAAGGTTCCGCATTCGGGTCTGACTGCACGCAGGACAACGGGAAAGGATGTGCATACGCCATGCCAGCTTTGGTGATTTTCGGAATGATGTCTTTACCGAAGTCGTGGCTGGAGTTTTCGTCTTTGTCGTCTTCTTCCAGCAGTTCATAAAGATAATCGGCATCAAAGACATAGATCCCCATGCTGGCGAGGGATTTGGTGTCATCTCCCGGCATGGTTGGCGGGTTCGCCGGTTTTTCAACGAAGTCGATGATTTTGTCATCCGCATCCACGTGCATCACGCCAAACGCCGTCGCTTCAGCAACGGGCACCGGCAGACACGCCACGGTGCAGCGCGCCCCTTTTTCGACGTGGTCGATGAGCATGTGGGAGTAATCTTGCTTGTAGATGTGGTCCCCGGCGAGGATCACGATGTATTCCGCGTTATAGCGGCGAATGATGTCGAGGTTCTGCGTCACTGCATCCGCCGTACCGCGGTACCAGTTTTCCCCGTGAACGCGCTGCTGAGCAGGAAGCAGATCGACAAACTCGTTCATCTCTTCGCTGAAGAATGACCAGCCGCGCTGGATATGCTGAACCAGCGTGTGCGACTGATACTGCGTAATGACGCCAATGCGGCGAATGCCAGAGTTCAGGCAGTTGGAGAGCGCAAAGTCGATAATGCGGAACTTACCACCAAAGTGCACAGCCGGTTTGGCGCGCTTGATGGTCAAATCTTTCAGACGGGTACCACGCCCACCCGCAAGGATCAGGGCAACCGTTTTTAATGGTAGCTGGCGTGCCAACATTAAGGGATCGTTCTTCTCTAATCTAACCATGACTAACTCCTTTTTTATCATCTTTGGAATACGCACACTCCGTGCGCAGGCCCGTGCCAGACAGCCATTACTACCGGATTATCCGCTCCGGCAAAGGGGGGAACGGCGCGCCATTCCCCGTCAGGTAAAACAATCTCTGCGACGTCATCCGTCGCGTTCAGCGTGACCAGCCAGCGATCCGACAACAGGATCTGCAGGCGGGGTACGCCGTGTTGCCACTCTTGCGCGCTTAACGGTTGCGCGTCTTTATTCAGCCAGCGAACGTTTCCGTCACCCTCTTCCCACCAGCGGTCGGCGGTCAGTGCGGGAATGTGCTGGCGAAGATGGATCAGCGCCGCGGTGAAGTGGATCAAACCGCTGTTCGCTTCTCCCCAGTCGAGCCAGGTTAAGGTGTTGTCCTGGCAATACGCATTGTTGTTACCGTGCTGACTGTGGCCATGCTCATCGCCTGCCAGCAACATCGGCGTGCCCTGCGACAATAAAAGCGTTGTCAGCAGCGCATGTACGCTGGCGCGTCGCCGCTCGATAACATCCAGACTTCCGCCTAATCCTTCTATACCATGATTAAAGCTATGGTTATTGTTAGTGCCATCGCGATTCTCTTCGCCGTTTGCCTCATTGTGTTTCTGATTGAAACAAACGCAGTCCCGAAGCGTAAAACCGTCATGCGCCGTTAACAGATTAACGGTGGCCGACGGGCGTTTACCGTCACGCTTAAAGAGATCGCTGGATGCGGCAAAGCGTCCGGCAAATTCCCCCAGCGACAGATTCCGCTCCAGCCAGAAGCGGCGCACGGCATCGCGATAATGATCGTTCCACTCGGCAAACAGCGGCGGGAAATTCCCGACCTGATAGCCGCCTTCACCGATGTCCCACGGCTCCGCGATGAGCTTCACCTGTGAGAGCACCGGACAGTTTTTTATCGCCTCAAACAACGGCGCCTGCTGGCTGAACGCCGGCGTGCGGCCCATGACGGGCGCGAGGTCGAAACGAAAACCGTCGACGTGGAACGTGTCTACCCAGTATTTCAGGCATTCATACGCAAAATGCGTGACCGCCGGATGGCTGAGATTGAGCGTGTTACCGCAGCCGGTCCAGTTCTCATAATCGCCATCCTGCCTGATCCAATAATAGCTACGGTTATCAATTCCGCGCATGGAGAGCGTCGGGCCGTCGAGATCGCTTTCCGCACTGTGGTTCAGCACCACGTCCAGAATGACCTCAATACCCGCCGCATGCAGCGCCTTCACCGCGTCGCGAAACTCGTCCCGCGCCTTGTCAGGATGGACGGCATAACGCGGCTCAAGCGCGAACATCGCCAGCGGGTTGTAGCCCCAGTAGTTGCTCAGCCCCAGCCGCTGCAGGCGAGGCTCGCTGGCGAAATGGGCAACGGGCAGCAGTTCCAGGGCGGTAATGCCAAGGTGTTTCAGGTAGGCGATCATTGTCGGATGCCCGAGCGCCTTATAGGTGCCGCGCATCTCTTTGGGGATCGACGGGTGCAGGTAGGTCAGCCCTTTGACGTGGGCTTCATAAATGACGGTATTGCCCCACGGCGTGTGCGGTGGAGCATCGTCTTCCCAGTCATAGAGATCGTTCACCACCACGCTTTTTGGCGCGACGGGCGCACTGTCGCGGTGGTCGGGCTCGCCGTAGCCCACATGGAACAGCGGGTCGTCTTTAAACTCACCGTCCACGCGGTGCGCACACGGGTCAATCAACAGCTTCGCAGGGTTAAACCAGTGTCCCTGCGCGGGTTCCCACGGACCGTGCACGCGAAAGCCATAGTGCAACCCTGGCCGCCCTCCGGCCAGGTAACCGTGCCAGGTATCCCCGGTGCGGGCAGGTAAATCGTAACGGTGCTCGTTACCTTCGCCGTCAAACACGCACAGTTCTACCCGCTCAGCGTGGGCGGAAAAGAGGGTGAAATTAACCCCCTTTCCGTCAAAACTCGCCCCGAGCGGTTCGGGTTTACCTGCCGTAAGCTGCGTCATTCGCCCTCCCGCACCAGCCAGATAGTGCTAAGCGGCGGCAGCGTCAGGCTCAGGGAGTTTGGCCGCCCGTGGCTTTCGATGGCATCGCTCTGTACCAGCCCGCCGTTACCGGCGTTGCTGCCGTGGTAATGCATCGAATCGGTGTTGAGAATTTCACGCCATTTACCCGCCTGATTAATGCCGAAGCGGTAATGGTGACGCGGAACGGGCGTGAAGTTGCTGGCGACGATAATTTCGTTACCCGCCTTGTCACGACGCACAAAGACAAACACCGAGCGCGCATGGTCATCCACCACCAGCCACTCAAAGCCGTAAGGATCGAAGTCCAGCTCGTGCAGCGCTTTGTGATGGCGGTAGGTCAGGTTCAGGTCACGGACCAGACGCTGAACGCCGTGATGCCAGTTATCGCCCCCTTCCAGCAGATGCCAGTCGAGGCTGGAATCGTGGTTCCACTCGCGTCCCTGGGCGAACTCATTGCCCATAAACAGCAGTTTTTTACCCGGGAAGGCAAACATCCAGCCGTAGTAGGCGCGCAGGTTGGCAAACTTCTGCCACGCGTCGCCCGGCATGCGGTCGAGAATAGATTTCTTACCGTGCACCACCTCATCGTGCGACAGCGGCAGCATGAAGTTTTCGGTGTAGTTGTAGAGCATCCCGAACGTCAATTTATCGTGATGATACTGACGATAAACCGGATCGAGTTTCATGTAGTCGAGCGTGTCGTGCATCCAGCCGAGGTTCCACTTGTACCAGAAGCCCAGACCGCCCATTGACGGTGGACGGGAGACGCCGGCAAAGTCAGTCGACTCTTCCGCCATCGTCACCGCGCCCTCAACCTGCTCGCCGATAATGCGGTTGGTGTTACGCAGGAACTCAATCGCTTCCAGGTTTTCGCGGCCGCCAAATTCGTTCGGGATCCACTCGCCCTCTTTGCGGCTGTAGTCGCGGTAGATCATCGACGCCACCGCATCCACGCGCAGGGCGTCAATGCCGAAGCGCTCGATCCAGTACAGCGCGTTCCCGACAAGGTAGTTCGCGACTTCACGACGCCCGTAGTTATAGATCAGCGTATTCCAGTCCTGGTGATAGCCTTCACGCGGATCGCTGTGCTCGTACAGCTTTGTGCCGTCAAACTCGGCCAGCGCGAAATCGTCCGCCGGGAAATGGCCCGGCACCCAGTCGAGGATGACGTTCAGCCCGGCGGCGTGCGCGGCATCGATGAAATAGCGGAAATCATCACGCGTGCCGAAGCGGCGCGTTGGCGCATACAGCCCGGTAGGTTGATAGCCCCAGCTGCCGTCGAACGGGTGTTCGTTAACCGGCAGCAGCTCAAGGTGGGTAAAGCCCATCCATTTGGCGTACGGCACCAGCTGGTCCGCCAGCTCGCGGTAGCTCAGCCAGAAGTTGTTATCCGTGTGGCGACGCCAGGAGCCGAGATGCACCTCATAGACGGAGATCGGCGCATCGAATCGGTTGGCCTGTTTGCGCTCCTCGGTCTGCACAACTTTCTCCGGCAGGCCGCAGATCAGCGAGGCGGTGTCCGGGCGCATCTGCGCTTCAAAGGCGTAAGGGTCGGATTTAATGCGCAGCTTGCCGTTGGCATCGATCATCTCGAACTTATAGAGCTGCCCGTTGTGCGCCCCGGGGATAAACAGCTCCCAGATGCCGGTTTCCCGGCGCAGGCGCATCGGGTGACGACGCCCGTCCCAGTAGTTGAACTGCCCCACCACGGAGACCCGCTGGGCATTGGGTGCCCACACGGCAAACCGCGTGCCGGTGATCCCATCCATCGTATCCGCATGGGCACCCAGCGTTTCATAAGGACGCAGATGGGTCCCTTCGGACAGCAGCCAGGCGTCCATCTCTTTTAAGAGCGGGCCAAAGCTATAGGGGTCGTCAATCAGGTTTTGCTGGCCGTGCCAAATGACGGCGAGCTGGTAACGAAAGGGGTTTTTACGACGAGGCATGACGCCTGAGAAGAAGCCACGCGAATCGAGGCATTCCAGATTACCCACCTTGCGGCCGGTTTTGGGTTCAATCACCCAGACTTCCGTCGCATCCGGTAACAATGCACGGACTTCGAGCCCGGCCTCAGTACGGTGCATCCCTAGCACAGAAAAGGGGTCGGCAAAATGACCCGCAATAAGCGCATTAATCACGTCTCTCGAAATACGATCGGACATGGTATTCATCCTGTTTTTTTATGTCGTCCTTTTTAGCGCCCGGGACGACTTTAATGTGACCTGAACGAGCATCCTGTCAGCCCGTCCTAACCTCAGGTAAGAAATGACTCTTCCTTAAAGCATAGCCAACGCTCTACATGACTCCTGATAAAAAATAAGACATCTGCGTTTTACTCCCTGTAGTACGCAAAAAAAGGGGGTGAAAATCACCCCCGGTAGTTAACAAATTATTACGCCAGCTGGCGCAGCATACGGCGCAGCGGCTCGGCGGCACCCCACAGCAGCTGGTCACCCACGGTGAACGCGGAGAGATACTCCGGCCCCATGTTCAGCTTACGCAGACGGCCAACCGGCGTGGTTAGCGTGCCGGTTACGGCTGCTGGGGTCAGTTCACGCATGGTGATATCGCGATCGTTTGGCACCACTTTCGCCCACGGGTTGTGCGCGGCCAGCAGCTCTTCCACGGTCGGAATAGACACATCTTTTTTCAGTTTAATGGTGAAGGCCTGGCTGTGGCAGCGCAGCGCGCCGATACGCACGCACAGACCGTCAACCGGAATGGTGTTCGCGGTATTGAGGATTTTGTTGGTCTCGGCCTGGCCCTTCCACTCTTCGCGGGTCTGGCCGTTATCCAGCTGTTTGTCGATCCACGGGATCAGGCCACCGGCCAGCGGTACGCCAAAGTTATCCACCGGCAGCTCGCCGCTGCGGGTCAGCTGGGTGACTTTACGCTCGATATCAAGGATCGCAGACGCCGGGTTGGCCAGCTCGGTCGCGACGCTATTATGCAACTGGCCCATCTGGGTCAGCAGCTCACGCATATGACGCGCGCCGCCGCCGGACGCCGCCTGGTAGGTCGCCACGGAGACCCACTCCACCAGGTCCTGCGCGAACAGGCCGCCGAGGGACATCAGCATCAGGCTGACGGTACAGTTACCGCCGACAAAGGTTTTCACGCCCTTGTTCAGCCCCTCGGTGATCACGTCCTGGTTAACCGGGTCGAGGATGATAATGGCATCATCTTTCATGCGAAGCGACGAGGCCGCGTCAATCCAGTAGCCCTGCCAGCCGCTTTCACGCAGCTTCGGATAAATTTCGTTGGTATAATCGCCGCCCTGGCACGTCACAATAATGTCGAGTGCCTTCAGCGCTTCCAGATCGTAAGCATCCTGCAACGTACCGGTGGAACCACCAAAGGACGGCGCAGCCTGGCCAAGCTGGGAAGTGGAGAAGAAGACCGGGCGGATGGCGTCGAAATCGCGCTCTTCAACCATGCGTTGCATGAGTACAGAGCCGACCATACCGCGCCAGCCGATAAAACCAACGTTTTTCATAGCATTTTTTTCCTGCAAGGGGTGTGTGCTGATTGTGCAAGCCAGTATTGAACTGGGATATGCTTCACATTACAAAATGCTGCCAAAGTCGCAAGCGAAATTAATCGATGATTGCCCGGCTATCAGAAAAAGAGCTAATCATCATAATAACCATAGAGAGTTTCAGGGATAATTTACATGAGTGAAATCATTTCCGCCGCGGTTTTATTGATCCTGATAATGGATCCGCTGGGAAACCTGCCGATCTTCATGTCGGTGCTAAAGCATACCGAGCCGAAGCGCCGCCGCGCGATCATGATCCGCGAGCTGCTCATCGCCCTGCTGGTGATGTTTATCTTCCTGTTTGCCGGTGAAAAGATCCTCGCGTTCCTGAACCTGCGCGCCGAAACCGTTTCGATTTCCGGCGGGATTATTCTGTTCCTGATTGCGATTAAGATGATTTTCCCGAGCGCGGAAGGCAGCAGCAGCGGCCTGCCCGCCGGTGAAGAGCCGTTTATTGTGCCGCTGGCGATCCCCCTCGTTGCCGGACCGACCATTCTGGCCACGCTGATGCTGCTGTCGCATCAGTATCCCAATCAGATGAGCCATCTGGTGATTGCTTTACTGATCGCCTGGGGCGGGACATTTATTATCCTGCTGCAGTCGTCGCTGTTCCTGCGCCTGCTGGGCGAGAAAGGGGTGAACGCGCTGGAGCGTCTGATGGGGTTGATTCTGGTGATGATGGCAACGCAGATGTTCCTGGACGGGATCCGGACGTGGATGAAAGGCTAGGTAAACGCAAAACGGCAATCAAAGATTGCCGTTTTTAGTGTTTGCTCCCTCTCCCCGTGGGTGTACAGTCCGGGGACATGGTAGACAGGTGTTCGGGGACATGGTGAACACTTTTTAACATCCTTTACCCATGGTGATCGACTTTTTCTTCAGGTCGATCACCCCCACTTTCGTGCTGTACCACCACACTTCATAGCAGCCATCCTCCTGCGTTTCCTTCAGTCCGACCCGCTCTCCCCTGAACGCTTTACCCGCGCTCAGACTCACCCCTTTCACGCTCAGCTTTCCGCTGATATCCACTTTCCTGACCATCACCCCCTCGTCGTATTCCGGGGGCGTTGTGTTGCCGCTGTACCGTCGCGATGACGGCTGATACCGCGAGCCCGGTACCGCCATATCCAGCGCCTCATGCGGGCGTTCAAGGTTATAGACCGTCCGCCAGTGGTCGAAGGCGCGCTGCAGTTCACCGCTGTCCGCGAACCACTTCCCCTGCAGCACTTCCGCCTTCAGGCTGCGGTGAAAACGCTCCAGCTTGCCCTGCGTCTGCGGATGATACGGCCGGGAGTGCCCCACCCGGATACCCTGGCGCATCAGCCACAGCTCCAGCGCCGTCCAGGTGCCGGTGGTGTCTCCCACGGTGAGCCGTTATCCATCGTCATCCTGTCCGGCAGGCCGTAGCGTTCAAACACGCTGACCAGCTGCTGCTGCACGGTCTCTCGACGTTCATCGTTACAGTGCACCAGGCACAGGGAAAAACGGGAGTGGTCGTCCAGCAAAGTGAGCGGATGGCAGCGGCCACCGCCAAAGGGAAAGTGGCCCTTAAAATCCATCTGCCAGAGCCGGTTGGGCGCGTCATGTTCGAACCGTCCCGTGGCGGGAATGCCCGGTGAAGTGCCCGGCAGCAGGCCGTGACGGGCCATCAGGGTATGAACGGTGCTGAAGGCGGGCATGGTGTGCCCCTGGTCTTCCAGCCAGCGCTTAATCTTGCGGGCTCCCCAGCGTTGATGACGGTCATGGGCCATGCGCAGCAGGGCAGTGATGTCGTCAGATGAGCGGTTCGGGGAATGGTGCGGCATGCGCGGGCGGTCCTGAAGGCCGGAGGCCCCTTCCTCCGCCCAGCGACGAAGCCACTTGTAGCCGGTGGCAGGTGAAATGCCGAAGCGACGGCAGAGGGAACGGATATTCGCCCCGTCCTGCGAGGCGAACAAAACAAACTCGGTACGTAATGACATGGTATCTCTCGCATCCCAGGGCATAAGCGACTCCATAAACGGGTTCTTATGCCTTAGTTGTAAGTGTCTACCATGTCCCCGAACAAGCGTTCACTATGTCCCCGGACCGTACAGTGGGAGAGGGCCGGGGTGAGGGCATCAGGCCGCAGAGGCCTTTTTTGCCGGGTGGCGGCTTCGCCTTACCCGGCCTACAAAACTTAACCCTTACGAATCAAATACCGGTACGGTAGCGCCTCAGTCTGCTGTGCCACCAGCTCATGCTCCATAAAGGTACAAAACCCGGGGATATCGCGGGTCGTTGCCGGATCGTCGGCGATGATCAGCAGCGTTTCTCCGGTCTGCATGTTGCGCACGGTTTTACGTACCATCATTACCGGTTCCGGGCAGCGAAGGCCCTGGGCGTCAAGAGTGTGGTCTGGGCTGGAAAACAGGTCGGTCATGATCTTCTCGGTCAGGTAAAAACGGCTGTAGTTTACGCCCCGTGGCAGTCAATGCAAACCAGGTTAACGATTGCGTAAAAACTAACCATTGCAATGTCCTGCCAAAGCAGTATCATTCTGCGGTTTTTATTGGGTTCCCTCACCCCAACGTATAAAAAGGTCACAATATGACGCAGTTTTCTGAATCACAGCGCGTAAAAGCGTTGTTCTGGCTTTCACTTTTCCATTTGCTGGTGATCACCTCCAGCAACTATCTGGTGCAGCTCACGATCGCCATTTTTGGTTTTCACACCACCTGGGGCGCGTTCAGTTTTCCGTTTATTTTCCTCGCCACGGATTTAACCGTACGTATTTTTGGCGCACCGCTGGCCCGACGCATTATTTTTGCCGTCATGCTTCCGGCGCTGTTTATCTCGTACGTGATTTCCTCCCTGTTCTATATGGGAAGCTGGCAGGGCTTTGAGGCGTTGACCCACTTCAACCTGTTTGTCGCCCGCATCGCCACCGCCAGCTTTATGGCTTATGCGCTGGGGCAGATCCTCGACGTGCATGTGTTTAATCGCCTGCGTCAGAATCATCGCTGGTGGATGGCCCCCACCGCCTCGACGCTGTTCGGCAATGTCAGCGATACGCTGGCGTTCTTCTTCATCGCTTTCTGGCACAGTCCGGATGCGTTTATGGCCGAACACTGGATGGAGATCGCCCTGGTGGACTACTGCTTCAAGGTGCTCATCAGCATTGTCTTCTTCCTGCCCATGTACGGCGTCCTGTTGAATATGCTGCTGAAAAGGCTGGCAGATAAATCTGAAATCACAGCATTACAGGCTGGTTAAAGGTTCGCTTTATCAGTTGTGATAAGATGAGCGAATGAGCCGTTATGGCCGTTTATCGAAAGGAAGAAGTCAATGCGCAATCTGGTTAAATATGTCGGGATTGGCCTGCTGGTTGTGGGTCTTGCAGCCTGTGATAACAGCGACACGAAAACGCCTGCTCAGGGTGCATCCGCTGAGAGCAACGCAACCGGTCAGCCGGTGAGTCTGATGGATGGCAAACTCAGTTTCTCTCTGCCAGCCGATATGACTGACCAGAGCGGCAAGCTGGGTACGCAGGCGAACAATATGCACGTTTACTCCGACGCAACCGGTCAGAAAGCGGTCATTGTGATTGTGGGCGACGACACCAGCGAAGACCTGGCCGTCCTGTCCAAACGCCTGGAAGATCAGCAGCGCAGCCGCGATCCGCAGTTGCAGGTGGTCACCAACAAGTCCATCGAACTGAAAGGCCACACGCTGCAGCAACTGGACAGCATCATCTCTGCAAAAGGCCAGACCGCTTACTCTTCTGTTGTGCTGGGCAAGGTCGATAACAAACTGCTGACCCTGCAGATCACCCTGCCAGCGGAAGATCAGCAGAAAGCGCAAACGGCTGCGGAAAACATCATTAACACCATCGTGATCCAGTAACGCTTCACGATGATGACATGGCCTCCGGTGCCTGCACCGGGGGCCATTTTTTTAGCCGCCATGTCAGCATCAAGGCAATCACCACCAGACCCGCCGCGGCCAGATAGATAACCGGTACGCCTGCCCAGGCCATCACCAGACCCGCCAGCGGGCCGGTAATACCTAATGACATATCCATAAATACCGTATAGGTCGCCAGCGCCGCCCCCTGATTCTGCGGCGGCACGGCTTTAACCGCCACCACGCCCAGTGCCGGGAAGACCAGTGAAAAGCCCGCCCCCGCGAGGAAGACGCCCACTTTCGCGATCCATGGCGCCATGGCTATGCCGGTCAACAGCAGGCCAACCATCTCCACCGCAAAGCAGATCATCGCCACGTTCAGCCCGCCCAGACGGTTGATACCGTTAGGGAAAAGTAACCGCGCGCCCACAAACGCACAGCTGAACAGGGTTAACGCAAAGGCGGCACCGTCCCAGCCTTTGGCATCGTAAAACAGGGTAATGAAGGTGGCGATGACCCCGAAACCGGTGGTCGCCAGCGCCAGCGCCATCCCGTATGGCCAGACCCGCCCGAGCACCGCCCGGAACGGCAGTGGTTTACCTTTGCTGGCTTTGACTTTCGGGCGCGGCAGGGCAAAGAGGACCGCCACCAGCGCGACCAGCATGATGGTGCCCGCCAGCCCGTAGAGACCGCCATACGCATAACACATCACCCCAAGCGGGGCGCCCAGCGCCATTGCGCCGTAGGTGACAATGCCGTTCCAGGAGATCACCCGTCCAATGTGCGGCGCACCGACCACCCCCACGCCCCACAGCGTTGACCCGGTTCCCGCCAGGCTTTGCCCAATGCCGAGGATGACGCGGCCCAGGCAGAGCAATGCCAGACTGACCTGCGGCCAGTGGCTGGTTGTGGCAGCCAGCAGGTAGCTCAGCCCACTCAGGAAACAGCCACACAACCCGACAACCACGATGCTTTTTGGACCGAACAGGTCCGCGTAGCGTCCGGCATGCGGGCGGCTCAGGAGCGTGGCGAAATACTGCAGGCTAATCACCAGCCCCGCCCAGAATGCGCTGAAGCCCATAACGTCATGGACATAGCCCGGCAAGACCGCCAGCGGCAGGCCGATGGTCAAATAGCTGGCAAAGTTAAAAATCACGACGGACACGATGCGCAGATTGAGGCGCAGTCCGCTTAGCACCGGTTCAGCGGCAGGTTCGGGCATGGGGTTTTACCTGGAATTTTGCAACAGTGTTTCACTATTACCACGACGCCAACAGAAAATCAGCAGCGACTTTTCAGATTAACGGTGCCAGACGAGGCGGATCCCGCGCACTACACTTAACGGGCAACCACATAAAGGAACACGCATGACCCCTAATCCGTCCGACAAAGCTGGACTCCATATCTTATTAAAACTCGCCTGTCTGGTGGTTATCCTTGCGGGTATCCATGCCGCCGCCGACATTATTGTCCAGCTCCTGCTGGCGCTCTTTTTTGCCATCGTGCTTAACCCGCTGGTGACCTGGTTTTTACGCCGGGGCGTCAGCCGCCCGGTGGCTATTACCATCGTGGTTATTGTGATGCTGATTGCCCTGACGGCGCTTTTCGGCGTGCTGGCGGCCTCCCTGAGCGAGTTCTCCACGATGCTGCCGCAGTACAACAAAGAGCTGACGCGGAAGATCGTGGCGCTGCAGGAGATGGTCCCCTTTCTGAATCTACATATCTCACCCGAACGGATGCTGCGCAGGATGGATTCAGAGAAAGTCATGACCTACGCCACCACGTTAATGACGGGCCTCTCCGGGGCGATGGCCAGCATTCTGCTGCTGGTCATGACGGTGGTGTTTATGCTGTTCGAAGTGCGCCACGTCCCCTATAAGCTGCGCTTTGCGCTGAATAATCCCCAGATCCACATTGCCGGCTTACACCGGGCGCTGAAGGGCGTCTCCAAATATCTGGCGCTGAAAACGCTGCTGAGCGTATGGACCGGGATCATTGTCTGGCTGGGGCTGATGCTGATGGACGTGCAGTTCGCGCTGATGTGGGGCGTTCTGGCCTTTCTGCTGAACTACGTGCCTAATATTGGCGCGGTGCTCTCTGCCGTACCGCCGATGATTCAGGCGTTTCTGTTTAATGGCTTCTACGAGTGCATGCTGGTGGGGGCGCTGTTCCTCGTGGTGCACATGGTGCTGGGCAATATTCTTGAGCCGCGCATGATGGGCCACCGGCTGGGAATGTCGACGCTGGTCGTGTTCCTATCTTTACTGATTTGGGGATGGCTGCTGGGTCCGGTCGGGATGCTGCTGTCGGTCCCGCTCACCAGCGTGTGTAAGATCTGGATGGAGACCACCAAAGGCGGCAGCAAGCTGGCCATTCTGCTTGGGCCGGGACGACCGAAAAGCCGGTTGCCCGGGTAAGCGCTCTCGTCTGGTTAGCCATTCCTGGGGTCAATGGATTATAGTAATGGTTTCGCCGCGCAACTTTGCGGCTCTCTCTGTTTTGACTGAAGGCCAGACGTTATATGTACCAGGTTTTTCTGGGAAAGATCTCTTCGCTGAGCACCGATCGCTGGGCTGAAGCACTCTGTGAACACGCGCCCGAAGGCGCCCGGCGCGCGCGCTGGCTGGCGGGTCGCGGGCTGCTTTCGCGTCTGCTGGCTCCGAAGCCGCTCCCGGAGATTATCCACAACGAACAGGGGAAGCCCCTTTTTGCGGACGACTACCCGCTGTGGTTCAGCCTTAGCCACTCTCAGGACGATATTGCATTAATTATCAGCGATGAAGGCAGCGTGGGATGTTCGCTGGAACATATTCGCCCGCAGGACAACTGGCGCACGCTCGCCAATGCCCTCTTCAGTAACGCCGAGCACGATGAACTGGAAAAGGAGACGCCAGAGAGCCAGCTTACGGCATTCTGGCGCATCTGGACGCGAAAAGAAGCGATTGTTAAACAGCGCGGCGGTCACGCCTGGCAAATGGTCAGCATTGACAGTACCGCCAGCGCGTTCCACTCGGTGAGCCACTGCCGGGTAGACTCGCTCAGTCTCGCGGTCTGCACCGCAACGCCCTTTGAGCTCAGGGCCGGTTTGATCCACGATGCGCTGGCCGAAATATCACCAGTACGCCCAGTATAATCAACCCGACACCCGCCAGCCCACGCCAGGAAAAATGTTCGTCCCAGCCGGGCAACAGGATCGCCGCGCCCCACACCAGGATATAGCTGAGGCTCAGTAAGGCATACGCTTTGCTGAGCGCCATACGGTGCAGCGCCAGATACCAGCAGCCCATAGAGGCGACATACCCCGTTAACCCCAGCAGCAGCGCACCGGTACCGGACGAGAAATGCCAGAGGGCCTGGAGAAATGCGAACGCCTCGCCTACAGAGGGAAGCGCCTGCATGGCGCTTCGCAGCAGCAGCTGCGCGGCGCTGACTAACAGCACGCTACATAACGCCCACAACGCCCCTTTCACAGGCTCCCTCCCAGGATAATAATCCCCATGATGATGAATCCCACCCCCAGCCAGTGGTGTGACGCGACGTGCTCACGCCAGACGACCTTCGCCGCCAGCGTCACCCAGACAAAATTGAGGCTCAGCATCGGATAGGCAATGCCGACGGGCAGGCGTTGCAGCACCACCAGCCAGACCAGCATCCCGCAGCCCAGCATCAGCATTGCCAGACCAAGCCACAGCGCGATATGCGCCCCACGCCGCCCGGCTTTCGCCGGACGAGTGGCTTGCTTCTGACACAACTGCCCCGCACAGCTGAGCACGCTTGCCAGTATCAGCCAGATCCAGATCATCATTTCGGCAGATACTGCAGGTAGGCCAGACGGCCCTGGATATAGAGGCTGTCAGGCTCGGGCAGATTCGCCCGGGCAAGGTCATCGCGTTTTGACAGCAGGATAACCAGCGATACGCGTCCCTGCTGACGATGCGCCGCCAGCCACTGCGCGAAGTCATCTTTGCCGACAAAACGATCGTTCACATCGGGATAATCCAGCCCGTAGCGAAGCTCGCCACTCTGACCAAACAGGGTGATGTCATTACGCTTCAGCTCCCACGCCAGGCCGGCGGCCACGCCAACATTGTTGGCCAGCACAAACCGGCTGTTCTGCAACGGCTCGCGCACGGTATCGACCAGCGACTGCGGCTGTTTGGAATCCACCACCAGGTTAGGAATGGCAAAACCAATCAGCAACGCCAGTCCCGCAGGACACAAGGCAGCCAGCCACCAGCGCTGCGGGCTCTGTCGGAAGGTAAACCAGCCTACCGCAGCCCAGATGAGGAACGCCACCACCGCACAGAAGACTTTATACAGCTCAACGGATGTCCAGACAGGATGCTTAGCCAGCCCCCACGGCGAGACCACCAGCGCCGCCGCCACGCCGATGACGCCAAACGCCAGGTTAATCCCGCCGTTAATGCGCAGCGCTCTGGCACCTTTTTCCGCCGCGAGGCAGGCATAGCGCGCCATCAGGATCGCCAGCGGGGCAAAACAGGGCAGGATATAGGTCGGCAGCTTGCCTTTGGCAATGCTGAAGAACAGCAGCGGCATCACCACCCAACCCAGCAGATAGAACCCGCCGCCCGCGTTTTGTCTGTCATGCCAGCCGAAACGAAACGCGCCGGGCAGCAGCGCCAGCCACGGCAGGCTGCCCGCAATCAGGAACGGCAGGTAATACCAGAATGGTGCTTTGTGCTGCGCGTCGCTCTGAGCAAAACGCTGAATATGCTCCACCCAGAAGAAGTAACGCCAGAAATCAGGCTCACGCTGCGCAATGGTCAGCGCCCACGGCAGAACAATCAGCACGCAACTCAGGATCGCGAGCCAGCCAAATATCAGCACCTCTTTCCAGCGCTTCTGCGCAATCACCCACGGCAGCACGCCAATCACCGGTACCGCCAGCGCCAGGAAGCCTTTGGTCATCACCCCCATCCCGCACGCCAGCCCAAGCAGCACATAGCCACCGGCTTTTCCGGCCACGGTTTGGGCCTGTGAGGCCAGCCAGAAGCTGCACATTGCCGCCACCAGCCACAGGGTGATAATGGGATCCAGCACCGCATACGTACCAATGCCATAGACAAGGAACAGGGTCAGGAAAATAAGGCCGGAGAAAAGGGCTGTTCGCTTATCCCGCCAGAGACGCCAGGCCATCCAGATAACCAGCAGCGCCGTCAGTCCGGTGGAGAAGATCGCCCCCGCGCGCACGGCAAGGTTCGAGTGCCCGAACAATAATTGCCCGAGGCTGTTGATCCAGTAGCCAGCAATCGGTTTTTCAAAGTAACGCAGCCCCAGAAAATGCGGGACCACCCAGTCACCGGAGGCCAGCATTTCGCGACTGATTTCCGCATAACGCGTTTCATCAGGCTGCCACAGCAGGCGGATATCGACCGGGATGAGGTAGTAAACGATAAACAGTGCGAGAAGCGCTAAGCCATAACGGGCTGTTTTCATGGGACCGAACTCACGGTTTGTTGAAAGCCAAGCCAGCCTTCCCGGCCAGCCAGTTCATTACGGACCACTTTGCCCACGGGCAGGGTGCTGAGATCGTCAGGCAGCAACTCGCTTAACGGGCAGAAGGTAATCCCCTCCTGCGCGGCCAGGGTCAGCAGCGCATCGAAATCCTGCTGGAAGGCAATCCCTTCCACTTCGGCATGGATGGTATACACCGGCGTACCGGCGTCGCGATGGATGCAGTCCAGAATATAGCGGTTGAACCCGTCGGCGGTCACCTCGCGCCCCACCACTTCATCCCAGGTGGGAAGCGTGACGGGAATTTGCACCGTACCGTAGCGATTTTCGCCCAACAGTGGCAAAAAGGGTCCGGTTCCGCGGCAGTCGCTGTTGTAGCGAAACGCGAAGGGCTCTTTGGCTTTCACCACACGCTGATCCGCGCGCCAGCCTGCCACAGCGGAGCAGCGCACCGGCTGACCGGTAATCGCCTCCAGCTCCAGCATCCCGCGCTCGACTTCGCGGGTCAGGCGGGGGATGTCCCAGACGCCCGCCCAGGCTTGCCAGGCATGGTGATCCCAGGCGTGCAGGCCCACCTCATGATGCTGCGCCGCCTCCCGGATAACCGCTTCATTACCCGCGCCGATGCGCCTGCCGGGCCAGGCGGTGCCGGCCAGCAAAATATCCCAGCCGTAGAGGGATGCGGCGCGCGAGCGCAGCATTTTGAACAGAAATGCCGGTTTAACCAGACGCCATAAATGGCGTCCCATGTTGTCAGGCCCCACGCTGAAGAAAATGCTGGAACGCACACCGTGCCTGCCCAGCAGTTCCAGCAGTTTGGGTACGCCGTCACGCGTTCCCCTGAAGGTGTCGACATCAATGCGTAAACCGACTTTTTTCATGAGGCCTGTTCCGAGAGCTCCACGGTGCGCAGGAAGAAATCGAGCGTTTCATCGATGGTCTGCTCCATCTTCACCGTCGGCGTCCAGTTCAGGCAGCGTTTCGCATTGCGAATGCTGGGCTTACGGTGCTCGACATCCTGGTAGCCTTTGCCATAGTAGCTGCTGCTTTCCACTTCGCGGAAACCGGCAAACGGCGGGAATTTATCGCGCAGCGGATGGCGCTCAAAGCTTGCCAGCAGCATTTCGGCCAGCTCGCGAATGCTCGCTTCGTTATCCGGGTTGCCGATGTTGATGATTTCACCATTGCAGCGGTTATCTTTGTTTTCGATGATGCGGAACAGGGCTTCGATCCCGTCGCTGATATCCGTAAAGCAGCGTTTCTGTTTACCACCTTCGATAAGCTTAATAGGTGAGCCTTCCACCAGGTTCAGGATCAGCTGGGTGATCGCGCGGGAGCTACCGATACGCGCCGCGTTCAGGTTATCCAGACGGGGTCCCATCCAGTTAAACGGACGGAACAGGGTAAAGCGCAGCCCTTCTTTCTCGCCGTAGGCCCAAATCACGCGGTCCAGCAGCTGTTTAGAGACAGAGTAGATCCAGCGCTGTTTGTTGATCGGCCCGACCACCAGGTTAGAGGTGTCTTCATCGAAGTTCTTATCGGTGCACATGCCGTACACTTCAGAGGTGGACGGGAAGATGATGCGCTTGTCGTATTTCACGCAGTCGCGGATGATCTTCAGGTTCTCTTCGAAATCCAGCTCGAACACGCGCAGCGGGTTACGGGTGTACTCGATTGGCGTGGCAATGGCGACCAGCGGCAGCACCACGTCACATTTTTTAATGTGGTACTCGATCCACTCTGAGTGGATGCTGATGTCCCCTTCCACAAAGTGGAAACGCGGGTTATTGAGGAACCGGCTGATGGCATCCGCGCCAATATCCAGGCCATATATTTCATAGTTATCATCTTTGAGCAGGCGTTCGGTCAGGTGGTTACCGATAAAGCCGTTCACGCCGAGGATGAGCACGCGGGTGCGGCGTTTGAGAGCCACCACCGGTGCGCTGGTGATCAGTGCCCCGGCCACCAGCCCCAGAGACTGCGCCAGCTGGGTGCCCTGCACGTACAGGCCGTTGTCGGTTTGCCCGGTGACGATCTCCAGCGCCTGCTCACCACAGCTCACAATCAGCGGGGAGACGGAGACAACGGTGCCCGGTCTGGCGGCCGGAATGTCGTCACGCACGCGAGATTTCCAGACGATAAATTTGCTGACGCCCGCAAAGCTGTATGCGCCCGGCCACGGGTCGGTCACGGCGCGCACCAGGTTGTGCAGCTGGCGGGCCGGCTTGCTCCAGTCCAGACGGCCATCTTCCGGCGTACGGCGGCCAAAGCAGCTTGCCTTGCTCTCATCCTGCGCGGTCTCGCTGAAGGTGCCGTTCAGGATGGTCGGCAGCACATCGCGCAGCAGCGTCTGCGCCGTCGCATTCAGCTTCTGATGCAGCTGCAGCGCGGTGTCGTCAGCGTCGATAGCGACTTTCTGCTGAGCCACGATGGCGCCCGCATCCGCACGGCGCACCATGCGGTGCAGCGTCACGCCGGTTTCCGTCTCACCGTTCACCAGCACCCAGTTCAGTGGGGCGCGGCCACGGTAGGCAGGCAGCAGAGAGCCGTGAAGATTAAAGGCCCCTTTTGCGGCCAGGCCTAAGATCTCATCGCAGAGCAGGTTGCGGTAGTAGAACGAGAAGATCATATCCGGGGCGAGCGCGCGGATGCGCTCCACCCACAGCGGGTGGTTAACGTCGTCCGGCGCATAAACCGGGATCCCATGCTCGGCGGCGATACGCGCCACAGAGCCGAAAAAGGTATTCTCTCCGGCGGTGTCCGGATGGGTAAAAATTGCAGCAATATCATAGCCCGCGTCCAGCAGGGCCTGCGTGCCCGTGCACCCCATATCGTGATAGGCAAAGACAACAGCTTTCATGGGTGGTTTTCCTCTTGAGATGCTTTGTGTTCCTGACGGACAACACGTTGGATATAGTAGCGCGGACGCGCGCGAACATCGTTATAGATACGGCCAATGTACTCACCGAGCAGCCCCATCCCGACAAACTGGGCGCCGATGAACATAAACAGCACGGCAAAGAGCATGAAGACCCCTTCCGCCGCCCACTGCGGACCAAAGACCAGGCGCAGGACAACCAGCAGAACGGACAGCGCAAATCCGGCGACGGCGATAATGCTGCCGAAAACGCTCAGCAGGCGCAGCGGCGTGGTGGTCAGGCAGGTGATGAGGTCGTACATCAGGTTGATGAGACGCATAAAGCTGTACTTCGACTCCCCGTGCTCGCGCTCGGCGTGCAGAACCGGGATCTCCGTCGCCTTACGGGCAAAGGTGTTGGCGAGGATCGGAATAAAGGTGCTGCGTTCATGGCAGTGCAGCATGGCGTCGACGATATGGCGGCGGTAAGCGCGCAGCATACAGCCGTAATCGCCCATCGCTTTACCGGTGGTACGCTGGATAAGACGGTTAATGGTGCGTGAAGCCAGCTTGCGGAACAGGCTGTCCTGACGGTTTTGCCGTACCGTGCCGACCACATCAAAGCCTTCATCGGCTTTGGCCACCAGACGCGGGATCTCTTCCGGCGGATTTTGCAGGTCCGCATCCAGGGTGATGACCAGATCGCCCGTAACGTGGCTAAACCCCGCCATAATCGCCGAGTGCTGGCCGTAGTTACGGTTGAGCAACACCGCAACAATATGGCTGCCTTCAGCCTGCGCGGCTTCGGTCATCATCAGCGCGGAATTGTCGCTACTACCATCATCCACCAGCAGAATTTCGTAGGCTTTGCCCATCGTGTCGCAGGCAGCCGTGGTGCGGCGAATCAGTTCAGGCAGGCTCTCCTGCTCGTTATAAACCGGGATAACCACGGAAACTTTTTGTACGGGCGGTGCACTGAACATATCAATGTCCTGCAAGCTGATGGAGCGCGGTAATGACGCGGGTTGTGTCGTCATGAGTCATGTCCGGGAAAAGTGGGAGAGAACAAATACGCGCGCTATTCCATTCAGAATTCGGGAGCGATACATCAGGAAAACGCTCGCGGTAGTATTTTTGCGTGTGTGCCGCGCGGAAATGGAGGCCGGTGCCGATGCCCTTCTCTTTCAGCGCGGTCATCAGGCTGTCGCGGGAGATCCCGCAGCGCGCTTCATCCACGCGAATAATAAACAGGTGCCAGGCGTGAATGTGCGGCCATGACGGGATAGTCAGCGGCTGGAACGGCGTATCGGCGAGCTCGCGCAGGTAGCGTTCAGCGATCGCCTGGCGGCGTTGGTTGGCCTCTTTCAGCTTGCCCAGCTGCACCAGCGCCAGGGCAGCATTGATATCCGCCAGGTTGTATTTATAGCCCGGCGCGATCACCTCCGCCTGCGGCGCGCGGCCGTGCGTCTGGCGGTCATAGGCATCCACCCCCAGGCCATGGAATTTCAGGCTGCGGATCCGCGCCGCAAGCCCGGCATTATCCGTAACGACTAAGCCGCCTTCTGCACAGGTCATATTTTTAATGGCGTGAAAGGAGAAAATCGCCGTTCCTTTCCAGCCGACATGACGGTTTTTGTAGTACGTTCCGGCGGCATGGGCCGCGTCTTCAATCACCGGAATACCGTGACGTTCACCGATGGCGTGAATAGCGTCGGTATCACAGGGCGCGCCGGCATAATGCACGGGAATAATGGCTTTAGTACGCGGGGTAATAGCCGCTTCAACGGCGTCGGGCGTCACCATCAACGTCTCTTTATCCACGTCAATCATCACCGGCGTGGCGCCCAACAAAACGATCATATTCAGCGTGGAGACCCAGGTCTGGGAGGGGGTAATGACTTCATCACCCGGGCCAATATTCAGCGCCATCAGCGTGACGTGCATTCCTGCAGTGGCTGAACAGACCGCAATCGCGTGCTGATTGCCGGTAAGCTGGCAAAATGCCTCTTCCAGCGCCTGATTTTTCGGCCCGGTCGTGATCCAGCCGGAGGCTAATACCTCCTGCAACGCCGCTAATTCCTCATTGCCCATAGACGGGCGGGAAAAAGGCAAAAAATCACTCATCATTAAATTCCTTGCAATAAGAATGGCATGCTTTTGATATTAACCATTTGCCAGTTCGTTTATTTCAACGAACCATAAACTCATATCAAGGTAGCGCTCATTTCTTAGGGAAAAATTAAGACGAGTATTTAAACCGAAATAAACAACATGAAAATCAGTTTATAATCAACAGATTGCACTTTTATGAATTATTTATTTTGTGATCGTATTCAACCTTTTCAAAATGTAACGTTTAAACCAAACCTCAACAAACAAAAAAAATCCCGGTTCTTCCGAAATAATATGGAGTAACCGGGAACTTTTCTTTTTAGTTAATTGTCGCGCTTATTTTAAGTTATCTGGAAAGTTTTCTGGTAGCTCGCTGGCCGCACACGCAATAACGCTGTCATCGTTTGCACCGCAATCGTGCACAAAGGTAATAGTGGCAAATTCATCAATCACTTCCGTTGGATACGCAGGGCCAGCATCGCGATAGCTGTTCATCAGCGGAATGTGATCGTTCTGGAAGCAGACGGTTTTTTCCGGGTTGTTCATGACCCAGCGCGGGAAGAAGATGGTGCCATGGAACAGTTTATCGCCCAGGTTCACGATCAGGCTGACGTCGGTGCCGGTTGGCTCGGTCCATGAGATTTTGCAGATGCTCTCACCCACGCGAGCGATATACACCCGCTGATCTTTTACCCAACGATTCCCTACCAGACCGCTGTGAATACGGTAGTCGATGGTCGTGTCATTTTTGATATAAATCTCATAGTTCCAGCCATTATCGTAGGTATAAACCAGATGTTTGCCGACGAAGCCGCTTAAATCATGTTTGTCGAAGGTGTTCATAAGATGTCTCCTTTGTTTTGATGAGACGATCGTACCCCTTCAAAAAATGAATGAATAACGCTATGTTTGAATCAAATTCATCCAAATTTTAGATTGATTATGCACAAGACGACGCTTGAGCAATGGTCTTTACTGGCGAAAGTGATTGAGGCGGGCAGCTTTGCCAGAGCCGCAGAAGAGACTCACCGCAGCCAGTCTTCCGTCAGCTATAACCTGTCGCTTTTGCAGGAACGGCTGGGAGTGGCGCTTCTGGTTCAGGAAGGCCGCCGGGCGGTGTTGACCCCCGCCGGGGAACTGCTTCTCAACCAGGTCAAACCGCTATTAAAAGCCTTCGCGTATGTTGAAACCCGCGCGGCGACCCTGCGCAACGGCATGCGCACGCGGCTGGATCTGGTGGTGGATAATATCTTCCCCCGCCGTCGTCTGTTCGCCATCCTGCGTCAGTTCCAGCAACAGTACCCGCAAACGCAGGTGCGCCTCACCGAAGTGCTGGAAAACACCCGCGCCGAGGCCATTAACGATGAAGCCGATGTGATGGTGCTCACCCGCCGCCAGGATATTACCGGGCTGGGCGAATGGCTGATGAACATCGACTTTGTTGCCGTGGCGCATCACCAGCATCCCCTCTTTACGCTCGACGCACCGCTTAGCGATGAGATGCTCCGCCCGTGGCCGCTCATCCAGATTGCGGATAACCAGTCTTCGGCACGCACGGCCGGAGGCTCCTGGACCTTCTCCACCATTGACGCCGCCATTGAAGCGGTGATGTCGCAGGTGGGTTACGGCTGGCTGCCGGAGGAGCGCATACAGGCTCAGCTCGAGCAAGGGGTGCTGAAGTTGCTGCCGCTCAGTCACGGCGTGCGCCGGGCCACGCCGCTGCACCTGATCGTTAAGCGCTCCCTCGCCCCGCTTGATGAGCAGGTCGAAACGCTGTTGCGCCTTTTTAGCCAGGAGCCGTCATCATCACCTGCTACGCTTTAAGGTCCGAACGTTAAAACGATAAGGAGCCTGATGATGAAGATCGACCTGACGGGAAAAGTGGCGCTGGTGACCGCCTCAACGGGCGGAATTGGTTTCGCCATTGCCAGAGGGCTGGCTGAAAGCGGCGCGGAAGTGATCGTCAATGGGCGCAGCACCGACTCGGTGAACAAGGGTATTCAACAGCTACAGCAGGTGGTGCCTGGCGTGCAGGTGCGTGCCGCGATCGCCGATCTCGGTTCAAATGAAGGGGTGGAGTCGCTGCTGAAGGTAGCGAGCAATGTCGACATTCTGGTCAATAACGCCGGGATTTACGGCCCGCAGGATTTCTATGCTACCGACGATGACACCTGGGAGCGTTACTGGCAGACCAACGTGATGTCCGGCGTGCGCCTCTCCCGCGCTCTGCTTCCCGGTATGGTGCAGAAAGGCTGGGGACGGGTGGTGTTTATCTCCTCGGAGTCAGCCTGCAATATTCCGGCGGACATGATCCACTACGGTGTGACCAAAACGGCGCAACTCTCGCTGGCGCGCGGGCTGGCGAAGTTCGTGGCGGGCAGCGGTGTGACGGTCAACAGCGTCTTGCCGGGCCCGACGATGTCGGACGGTTTCGCGGAGATGATGAAAGACGAGATCGAGAGAACCGGAAAATCGCTGGAGCAGCTGGCAAAAGAGTTTGTGATGGCCAACCGGCCCAGCTCGGTGATCCAGCGCGCAGCCACGGTTGAAGAGGTCGCCAACATGGTGATTTATGTCTGTTCGCCTCAGGCCTCCGCCACCTCTGGCGCGGCGTTGCGCGTCGACGGTGGCGTCGTGGATGACATTATCTGAGCAGGTCAGGCCGCACTGCCTGCAACCCGGCGGGCAGTAATATAGTGCGCTTGCCAGTAGCTATCGTTCAGGGTGGACACCGTCACGCCCTGGCTGCTTGAGGCATGAATAAACTGGCTGTCGCCAATGTATACGCCGACGTGCTTCCGGTTCGGGCCGGTCTGGAAGAACACCAGATCCCCGACCTGAAGGCGGTATTGCGCCACCTGCACGCCGCGATGGATCTGCTCACCTGTCGTGCGCGGCAGGTCGAGATGTACGGCATCGCTGAACAGATGCTGCATCAGCGCGGAGCAATCCACCCCGCGATGCGTGGTGCCGCCCCACTGATACTGCGTGCCTTTCCACTTCTGGTATTGATCGAGAATACGTGAGCGCAGCGGACCCGTTTCCGGGTGAAGCAGCGCCGATTTCGCAGGCGCTGCCGCAAGCTCGTTGTTCATCGATAGCATTGATGCCGGCAGTTGAAAACTGAAGGCGGAAAACGAGGCAAAACTTAACGAGAGTATTGAAATAAGCGATCTTAAGGTCATATCAGAGAGCGTATGTGAGTGAATTTTTCCTTACCTGCGGAGGCCAAGGGTCCCCCTAAAAATCGTGATGTGGCGATAATATAGGCAGCTCACTTTTTCACCAACGCTTATCGAGACCAAAATTGGACTCACTTTCAGTTCGCAAGATCGAGAAAAAAATGGTGGTGATCTAAGGACTCCCAGGGTAAAGCAGGTAAACTGATCCGAAGAATGTGTATTTCAGCTAAGACGTATTTATGACCAATATGATTGCCGACGAGACGGTGGCGAAATCCAGCGTGCTCTCTGTCTTTGACTTTGACGGGACATTAACGCACCACGACAGCTTTATCCCTTTCCTGCGGTTTGCCTTCGGGAAACGTTACTTCGCAGGCCGCCTGGTGCGTATGGCGCTGCCAACGCTCCACTGCGTGCGCCGTAAGCTGACGCGCGATGAGCTAAAAGAAGTGCTGATTAAAACGTTCCTGACGGGCGTGGATGAACACTGGTTACGCCAGCAGGCGGAAGCGTTTTGCGAAAAATACTGGGACAAGCTGATGCGCCCCGAAGGGGTTCTGGCGGTTGCGGCTGAGGTGAATTCCGGTGCGGAGGTGACCATCTGCTCCGCGTCGCCGGCGCTGGTGCTCCAACCCTGGGCCGACAAACTGGGCATTAAGCTGATTGGTACCCAGCTGGAAGTGAAAGACGGTAAGCTGACGGGGCGCATTACCGGACATAACTGCCGCTGCGCTCAGAAAGTGGCCAGGCTGGAAAAAGTGTACGGCGATTTGAACGCCTATCACCTGCGCGCCTGGGGAGACACCCGCGGCGACCACGAACTGCTGGCAGCCGCGCAGGATCCACACTGGCGGCATTTCCATCCCCCGCGCAAGCGCCGGAATTCACCGATCAAGTAGCCTTTTGCCGGGTGGCGGCTGCGCCTTACCCGGCCTACATTCGAACCGTAGGCCCGGTAAGCGAAGCGCCACCGGGCGGTACATCAAGCCTCACGTTTCCCCGGGAACATCACGCTCGCAATAATCCCCAGCGCCAGCACGCCGAGCACGACAAACAGGCTTGCCGTGGCGCCAATGTTGTAACCGTGATGCCAGAAGTGATCGGTGGCATTTAATCCCAGCTTGAACGCCACGAAGAACAGCAGCAACACGACGGCTTTTTCGAGGTGCACCAGATACTGCTTCAGCGCTTCCAGCACGAAGTAGAGCGTACGCAGGCCCAGAATGGCGAACATCATGGCGCTGTAAATAATCAGCGGTTCACGGCTCACGGCAATAATGGCCGGCACGGAGTCAAAGGCGAACATCACATCAGAGAGTTCGACAACCGCCACGCAAAGCAGCAGCGGCGTCGCATAGCGCTTCGCCTTCTTAACGCGGCCCACCATCACGTCCTGGTTTTCCGGTTTTTCAAGCTCCGCATCCACCTCTTTCTGGGTCAGAATAAAGGCATTGCTGCTGATTTTCGGCCAGACAGGATAGAAGCGTTTCACCAGGCGATACGCGAGATGCCCGGAGTAATCCTCCACCTCGTCGCTCTCTTCATTGCGCTTGAGCATCATCACCGCCGTCCAGCCGACGACCAGCGCGAAAATCACCTCCACGTACGGCCCCAGGCTCAGCAGGCTGGTGCCGATCGCCACGAAAATACCGCGGAAGATAATCGCCCCCAGCACGCCCCAGTAAAGAACGCGGTGACGATACTTATCCGGCACGCCGAACCAGGCGAAGATCGCCATCATCACAAACAGGTTATCGACAGAGAGCACCTCTTCCAGCGCGTAACCGGTAAGGAACAGGCTCGCCATTTCGGCACCATGGTGAACATACAGGAACCCGGCGAACGCCATCGCCATCATGACCCAGAAGAGGGACCACATGGCGGCACTTTTCAGCGAGATCGGTTTATCGTGACGGTGCATAAAGAGGTCGATAAACATCGCCCCAACGGCCATCACCACAAAGACAACAACGGTTTCCGTCGGGAAACCGAGATGAGCAGCAGACATACAAAACCCTTTTGGCAGACAAAACACAACACCATGCAAACTGGCGTAAACCAGGAACAGAAAGGCGTGGGCTGTTACTCAGCCTCTTCACCCTCAAAGCCGTAGCCCTGTCGGCTACGCAAGAAGGGGGTACTTTACCTTACCAGGCGGGGCGTGCGCATCTGTCGTTTAGGCGGTCATGCCACGCAAACGCTGCAGCACCGCCACCAGCACCGCCACAGACCAGCCGACCATCAGGGCGCCGATAAGCCCCTCTACGCCGCCGATGAGCCGCCAGTGCTGGGGTAACGTGACATCGCCGTACCCTACGGTGGCGTAACTGACCAGCGAAAAATAGAAGCTGGTATTCCAGTCCTTAAATGCGTCAATGACAAAATAAAACGCAGCAAACAGCCCGGCTTCGAGGAGATGCGCGAAGATCATGGAGATAACGATGCCAACATTGCGTAAGACAATGCGTACCGCTGAATCCACTTCTAGTTTTATGAATTTTAAAACGCCAAACATCCACAGCGAATGGATCACCACGGTAAGGGTAAGCAAAATGATAATACTGAGTAGCTGCATGACGAATGCTCTGACCAAAAGGAATATGGCCCCGCGAACGCAGCGGGGCACCTGGTCGAAGCTTAGTTGAAAGAGCAGGAAAAGTTGGTGCAATAATTGCGTTGCGTGATTATTTCTCTGCCAGCGCCTGTGCGCAGGCCCAGGCACTGGCCCATGCCCACTGGAAGTTATACCCGCCGAGCCAGCCGGTCACATCCATCACTTCACCAATAAAATAGAGCCCCGGCACGTTGCGCGCTTCCATGGTGCGGGAAGAGAGTTCATGCGTATCCACGCCACCCAGCGTCACTTCCGCCGTGCGGTAGCCTTCAGTGCCGTTTGGCTGCACGCGCCAGTTCGTCAGGGTCTCGACCAGCGTCTCCTGCTCGCGGCTGTTAAGCTGGCGGAGCGACACATCCGGGATTTGACCTAAAACCTGCAAACACTCCACCAGACGTTTCGGCAGCTGCATGGCCAGGGTATTTTTCAGGCTCTGATTCGGGTGCGCGGCACGCTGCGCGTTGAGGAACGCGTCCAGATCGCAATCGGGAAGCAGGTTAACCGTGACAAACTCCCCCGGCTGCCAGTAGCTGGAGATTTGCAGTACCGCCGGGCCGGAGAGGCCGCGATGGGTAAAGAGCAGATTTTCGCGGAACACCGTCCCGTCTTCAGCGGTAATAACGGACGGAACGGAGACCCCGGAGAGCGTCTGGAGCTGTTCCAGCAGCGGTTTATGCAGCGTAAACGGCACCAGACCGGCGCGGGTCGGCAGCACCTTCAGGCCAAACTGCTCGGCAATTTTGTAGCCGAACGGCGAGGCACCCAGCCCCGGCATCGACAGACCGCCGCTCGCAATCACCAGGTTATCGGCACTGACGGTGTCACCGTTGAGCTGAAGCGTATAGCCCTGTTCGTCACGCGTGACCGCCAGCACCTCCGTGCGCAGGCGCATGACCACGCCGCCCTTTTCGCACTCGGCCACCAGCATATCGACAATCTGCTGCGCGGAGTCGTCGCAGAACAGCTGGCCCAGCGTCTTCTCATGCCAGGCGATGCCGTGTTTACCCACCAGATCGATAAAGTCCCACTGGGTGTAACGCGCCAGCGCAGATTTACAAAAATGCCGGTTCTGGCTGAGATACGCCGCAGGTTCAACATAGAGGTTGGTAAAGTTGCAGCGCCCGCCGCCGGACATCAGGATTTTACGGCCTGGCTTTTTACCGTTATCCAGCAGCAGTACGCGACGACCCGCCTGTCCGGCCATCGCCGCACAAAACATACCCGCCGCACCGGCGCCAATTACCACGGCATCAAACCTTTCCACGTCAAAATCCTCATTATTCACTGCCGCGGATTGTAAAGTTTCCTCTGTGGTCACACCAGCGTAAAAAGATATTACAAAGCCATTCCATTGAAATTTAAAGAATATCCTTTCTGGCGCTTTTCCCATTTCAGGTGGTATGTCAAAAAAAGTCTATATTTCACTTTGCCCGTTGCGCATTTGTCCTGGATAATGCGCCGCGTTCATGTCCTCAAAATGGCGTAACGTCCTATGCTACATTTGTTTGCCGGCCTGGATTTACATACCGGGCTTTTACTTTTGCTTGCTCTGGTTTTTGTACTGTTTTACGAAGCGATCAACGGCTTCCACGACACTGCAAACGCAGTAGCAACGGTTATCTACACTCGCGCAATGCGATCGCAGCTTGCGGTTGTTATGGCGGCGGTATTTAACTTTTTTGGTGTCCTCCTGGGCGGACTGAGCGTTGCGTATGCCATTGTGCATATGCTGCCAACGGATCTGCTGCTTAACGTTAGTTCTGGCCATGGCCTCGCTATGGTGTTCTCAATGCTGCTTGCTGCAATTATCTGGAACCTCGGTACCTGGTATTTCGGCCTGCCTGCATCCAGTTCTCACACTCTCATCGGCGCGATTATCGGTATCGGGTTAACCAATGCCCTGATGACCGGTACATCAGTTGTTGATGCGCTGAACCTTCCAAAAGTACTCGGGATTTTCGGCTCTCTGATCATCTCCCCTATCGTGGGTCTGGTGGTTGCGGGTGGATTGATCTTCATCCTGCGTCGCTACTGGAGCAACACGAAGAAACGTGCGCGTATCCACCTGACGCCAGCAGAGCGTGAGAAGAAAGACGGCAAGAAAAAGCCGCCATTCTGGACGCGTATCGCCCTGATCATTTCCGCTATCGGCGTGGCCTTCTCTCATGGCGCGAACGACGGGCAGAAAGGTATTGGTCTGGTGATGCTGGTGCTGATTGGCGTTGCGCCGGCAGGCTTCGTGGTCAACATGAACGCCTCTGGTTACGAAATCACCCGTACCCGTGATGCGGTCAACAACGTTGAAACCTATTTCCAGCAGCATCCTGACCTGCTGAAAAAGGCGACCGGCGTTGACCAGTTAATCCCTTCTCCGGAAGCGGGCGCCACCACGGCACCAGGCGAGTTCCACTGCCATCCGGCAAACGCGATTAACGCGCTGGAACGTGCGAAAGGCATGCTGGGCAACATCGAAAGCTATGACAAACTGGCCGTTGAACAGCGTGGTCAGCTGCGTCGTATTATGCTCTGCATCTCTGACGTGACCGATAAAGTCGCGAAGCTGCCAGAGGTGAACGGTGACGATAAACGTCTGCTGAAGAAACTGAAAAGCGACATGCTCAACACCATTGAGTACGCGCCAATCTGGATCATCATGGCCGTCGCGCTGGCACTGGGTATCGGCACAATGATTGGCTGGCGTCGTGTGGCGACCACCATCGGCGAGAAGATCGGTAAGAAAGGCATGACCTATGCGCAGGGAATGTCCGCGCAGATGACGGCGGCGGTGTCTATCGGTCTGGCAAGCTATACCGGTATGCCAGTCTCCACGACCCACGTTCTCTCCTCGTCCGTGGCAGGTACCATGATTGTTGATGGTGGCGGTCTGCAGCGCAAAACCGTGACCAACATTCTGATGGCCTGGGTGTTCACCCTTCCGGCATCTATCCTGCTCTCTGGCGGGTTGTACTGGATTTCGCTGAAGCTGATTTAATCGGCTGAGGGCGACAAAAAAGCGGGTCAGGAAACTGACCCGCTTTTTTTATGGCTGCTATTTGCCATGAGGTGTTTGATAATATGAGGATTTCCTGAACATTTTTTGCTCAACCTCAAAACACCGAAAAAACTATCATGGCGGCCAGAATAAACATCCAGACAAAGGAAAGTGTATGGCTTCTGTCCCTATTTCAGGACCAGGTTCAATCGTTATAGCAAACAATATGCGTGAAGCTCGCCTTAATGGAATGTCGCGTAATATGGCCACGCCCTCAACGTATTTTTGGTTCTACCAAAAAGTCCGGAATGGCGGCCCCTGGGATTATAAAAAATTCGACCCCTATTTTGCTGCATTTGGTAACTTCAACTTCGGAGCCGCCGGTACTGCGGCAGGTATCCCTGCAAACATCCTTCTTATGGGCGCAGGCTGGGCTCAAGGTCGGGCAGGTACCTCAAAACCAGAATGGGGAAAATGGTACGAAAAGCCGCCTTACGGAGACGACCCAACCGACCAACGCAACATCAGAGAAGGAATAGAGTATGCCATTCAAAACGGCTATTAAATGGATTCATCGCCTTATTACCCTTTCGCTTCTGGTTCTGGTCATTGGATTTCTCTGGTTAAACCATCAGCCCAGTCAGCGAAACAGCGACGAACTTCAGCGCGTTTATAAATTATCCGATAGCGTCTGGCTCTATATGACCGTGAACAATCAGGGTGGCGCAACCGTACCAACAATCTACCGTTACTATCTCTCGAAGGAGATCGCCGGGAAAGGTACCGACATTATCCATCAACTTGCTAAGAAACATCCGGTCATCGAGGGTACAGGCACGATTACCGCTGCCAGTATTGATGCAAGTGGGGAAGTGAACATTGCCTATAGCGGCAAGGTTATTTCGATTGAGAACAATATCTCCAGTCTCCGGTTCTCAGTTAAACCCTGAGCCAGATGAAAGAAGGCGGGGTTTTCCCCGCCTGCTGTGTCACTCAGTGCCAAATCATCAATGCAATCATACTGACCACGACCAGCCCACACAGGGCGCTGGTCAAAATGAACTGACGACGCAGACGCTCGCAGCGACGAATAAACTCTTCATCGTGATGATCGCGGTAGCGCTGGTAGTAGATATATCCCACCAGACGCATCTGCTTGCTGGGCTGTCCATGCGAGGTGAAGAAACCTCCACCGTCCACATACTGATAAAGCAACGGATCGCAACCACGAAGTACCACTAATAGCGCACGTAACGATGAGAAGTAGCGCGCCATATTCACTATGCAAACTACGCATAACGCCCAAAACAATGCGACGGTGCTAATCATACATCCTCCCCGGCGTCCGCCCACGAAGCAAGGCTCCTGAGCTACCGCACCCCAATGCCCTGACAGACAGTTCAGTGAAAGAATGACCAAAAGTCGATCCGGTTCGCGTTTTCATATCCGAACGGCTCATTAAATAGTGTAGGAGATCCGTTAATTTTTTTGCCACAAGGTTAATCGTTATCAACACCAAAGCTTGAAAAATATGTTTTACTGGGCCGTAATGAAAGTATCAGACGACGGCTTTCACATTTAGTCATCGATAACTTAAGGAAGGAGTAACACTATGGCTTACAAACACATTCTCATCGCGGTAGACCTCTCTCCGGAGAGCAAAGTGCTGGTTGATAAAGCGGTATCCATGGCACGTCCCTACAACGCGAAAGTTTCCCTGATTCACGTTGATGTGAATTACTCCGACCTTTACACCGGTCTGATCGACGTCAATCTCGGCGACATGCAAAAACGCATCTCTGAAGAGACGCACCACGCCCTGAGCGAGCTCTCCACCAACGCAGGCTACCCGATTACCGAAACCCTGAGCGGCAGCGGCGACCTGGGCCAGGTACTGGTGGATGCGATCAAGAAATATGACATGGACCTGGTGGTTTGCGGTCACCATCAGGACTTCTGGAGCAAGCTGATGTCTTCCGCGCGTCAGCTGATTAATACCGTTCACGTGGATATGCTGATTGTTCCACTGCGTGACGAAGAAGACGAGTAAGAGCAAAAAAGCCCGGTGGCGCTAACGCTTACCGGGCCTACAAGGTAAAAGCAAAACGGCAACATGGTTGCCGTTTTGAATGTTTGTTCCCTCTCCCTGTGGGAGAGGGTTAGGGTGAGGGCATCAGCCCGCACTCTTCCGGCGTCCCCGGATAAATATCAAACCGGTGCCCTTTGGTGGTTACCGCGTTGGTCGTGGCAACGTCCGCCAGCGGCGGTGCATAGTCAGGACGCTTCACCACCACTCGCTTCGTCGCTAACTGACGAGCGGGCTCCAGCAACCCATCGGCGTCCAGATCCGGCCCCACCAGCGACTGAAACACCCGCATCTCTTTCTTCACCAGCGCGCTTTTCTGCTTATGCGGGAACATCGGGTCGAGATAGACCACCTGCGGGCGCGGGGTGATATCCGTCAGCGCCGTCAGGCTGGAGGCGTGGATCAACTGCAGTCGTTCCTGTAACCACGGGCCGATTTCCGGATCAGCATAGCCCCGCGTCAGACCGTCATCGAGCAGTGCTGCCACCACCGGATTGCGCTCCAGCATCCGCACGCGACAGCCGACCGACGCCAGCACAAACGCATCGCGCCCTAACCCTGCCGTGGCATCCACCACGTCCGGAAGATAGCTTCCCTTGATGCCGACCGCTTTGGCCACCGCCTCACCGCGGCCGCCGCCGAACTTGCGCCGGTGCGCCATCGCGCCGCCGACAAAATCGACAAAAATCCCGCCGAGTTTCGGCTCGTCGCGTTTACGGAGTTCAAGATGCGCTGACGTCATCACCAGCGCCATCAGGTTCTCTTCATCGTGCTCCAACCCCCAGCGGGCGGCCAGAACAGATAAGGCGCCGTCTCCGGCGCCTGTTTCATCCACTAAGCAGATCTTCACGTAACAATCAGCCTTTGATCCCGTAATGCTCAAGCATCGCATCCAGCTGCGGCTCGCGGCCACGGAAGCGTTTGAACAGCACCATCGGCTCTTCGGAACCGCCGCGCGTCAGGATGTTATCGAGGAACGACTGGCCGGTTTCGCGGTTGAAGATCCCCTCTTCTTCGAAGCGAGAGAAGGCATCCGCCGCCAGCACGTCGGCCCACAGGTAGCTGTAATAGCCTGCCGCATAGCCGCCCGCGAAGATGTGGCTGAACGCATGCGGGAAGCGGCCCCAGGTTGGCCCTGGAATAACGGCAACCTGCTTTTTAATCTCGGCCAGGGTTTCGAGGATTTTCGCCCCTTGTTCCGGGCTGAACTCGGCGTGCAGGCGGAAGTCGAACAGGCCGAACTCCAGCTGACGCAGGATAAACATCGCCGCCTGGTAGTTCTTCGCCGCCAGCATTTTATCCAGCAGCTCTTTCGGCAGCGGTTCGCCGGTCTCGTAGTGGCCGGAGATAAACGCCAGCGCGTCCGGCTCCCAGCACCAGTTTTCCATAAACTGGCTTGGCAGCTCGACCGCATCCCACGGCACACCGCTGATCCCGGCCACGCCTGCGGTTTCAATGCGGGTCAGCATGTGATGCAGGCCGTGTCCGAACTCGTGGAACAGGGTGATCACTTCGTCGTGAGTGAACAGCGCCGGCTTGCCGTTTACCGGGCGGTTGAAGTTACAGGTCAGGTACGCGACCGGCTTTTGCAGAGAACCATCGGCTTTACGCATCTGGCCCACGCAGTCATCCATCCACGCCCCGCCGCGCTTGTTCTCACGGGCGTAGAGATCGAGGTAGAAGCTGCCGCGCAGCTCGTTTTTCTCGTCATACAGCTCGAAGAAGCGCACGTCCGGGTGCCAGACGTCGATGTCGGTGCGCTCTTTGGCGGTGATGCCGTAAATCCGTTTCACCACTTCGAACAGGCCATTGACGGCTTTGTTTTCCGGGAAGTACGGGCGCAGCTGCTCATCACTGATGCTGTAGAGATGCTGTTTCTGTTTTTCGCTGTAATAAGCGATGTCCCACGGCTGCAGCTCGTCCACGCCGAACTCCGCTTTGGCGAAGGCGCGCAGCTGAGCCAGCTCTTTTTCACCCTGCGGACGGGCACGTTTAGCCAGATCCGTCAGGAAATCGAGCACCTGCTGCGGGTTCTCGGCCATTTTGGTGGCGAGGGATTTATCCGCGTAGCTGTCAAAGCCCAGCAGCTGGGCCAGCTCGTGACGCAGGGCGAGGATTTCCGCCATCACCGGGCTGTTGTCCCACTTACCGGCGTTCGGCCCCTGATCGGAGGCGCGGGTGCTGTAGGCGCGGTACATCTCTTCACGCAACGCCTGGTTGTCGCAGTAGGTCATCACCGGCAGATAGCTTGGAATATCCAGGGTCAACAGGTAGCCTTCCTGCTCTTTCGCTTCGGCCTGCGCTTTAGCGGCCGCCAGCGCGCTTTCCGGCATGCCAGCGAGTTCCGCTTCGTCGGTAATCAGCTTCGTCCAGCCCATGGTGGCGTCGAGCACGTTGTTGCTGTACTGGTTGCCCAGCTCAGAGAGACGCGCGGCAATTTCACCGTAGCGGGTCTGCTTCTCTTTTGGCAGACCAATCCCGGAAAGCTCGAAATCACGCAGGGCGTTATCGACCGATTTTTTCTGCGCCGTGTTCAGTTCAGCATAATGGTCGCCGTCACGCAGATCGCGATACGCTTTGTAGAGCCCTTCGTGCTGGCCGACCCAGGTGCTGTACTCCGAGAGCAGCGGCAGGGTCTGTTCGTAGGCTTCGCGCAGTTCCGGGCTGTTTTTTACCGAATTCAGGTGGCTCACCGGGGAGAAGATACGCCCCAGCACGTCATCCACTTCGGCCAGCGGCTGACACAGATTTTCCCAGGTGTACGGCGCGCCCTGCGCGACCACGCTTTCTACCGCCGCGCGGCAGTTGTCCAGCGCTTGCGTCACGGCTGGAACCACATGCTCAGGGAGGATTTTAGAAAACGGTGGCAACGAAAAAGGCGTCAGTAATGGATTGGTCATAAACGCTGTCCTGTTGAATAAGATGAATGAAGCGCGCATCCGGCGCTGTGCATATTGTCTGGTAATGGGGTTAAGTGTAGAGGATTTCAATGCCTGCGCTTCGCGGGCCGACGGGTAATCTGTGCCGTTCTGCTGTAAACTGTGGCAAATCGTCATTTCATCGGAATTTCATTACCCATGCTCAGTTATCGCCACAGCTTTCACGCAGGCAACCACGCCGACGTCCTCAAACACACCGTTCAGAGTCTGATTATTGAATCACTCAAAGAGAAAGAGAAGCCGTTTCTCTATCTGGACACGCACGCGGGCGCGGGCCGTTATCAGCTGAGCGGCGAACACGCCGAGCGTACCGGTGAATATCTGGAAGGGATTGCCCGCATCTGGCAGCAGGACGACCTGCCTGCCGAACTGGAGCCGTACATTGGCGTGGTGAATCACTTCAACCGCAACGGCCAGCTGCGCTACTACCCCGGCTCGCCATTGATTGCCCGCCAGCTGCTGCGCGAGCAGGACAGCATCCAGTTGACCGAGCTGCACCCGAGCGACTTCCCGCTGCTGCGTTCTGAATTTCAGAAAGACAGCCGCGCCCGCGTGGAAAAAGCCGATGGCTACCAGCAGCTGAAAGCCAAACTGCCGCCGGTTTCCCGTCGCGGCCTGGTGCTGATCGACCCGCCGTACGAAATCAAAACCGACTATCAGGCGGTGGTCACCGGCATCCACGAAGGCTACAAACGCTTTGCCACCGGGACATATGCCCTGTGGTACCCGGTGGTTCTGCGTGCGCAAATCAAGCGCATGATCAAAGACCTGGAAGCGACCGGCATCCGCAAAATTTTGCAAATTGAGCTGGCGGTACGTCCGGACAGCGACCAGCGCGGCATGACGGCCTCCGGCATGATCGTCATTAACCCGCCATGGAAGCTCGAAGCGCAGATGAACAACGTCCTGCCGTGGCTGCACAAAACGCTGGTGCCAGCGGGAACAGGCCACACCAGCGTCAGCTGGATCGTGCCGGAGTAATCGCAGCCATCGGTGGAAACTATTGATTTCAGGTATACAATCGCGGCAATTCACGATTAAGGACAAAAGCTATGACTAAGCATTATGACTACATCGCAATCGGCGGCGGCAGCGGCGGCATCGCCTCCATCAACCGTGCGGCCATGTACGGCCAGAAATGTGCGCTGATTGAAGCCAAAGCGCTGGGCGGCACCTGCGTGAACGTGGGTTGTGTACCGAAGAAAGTGATGTGGCATGCGGCGCAAATCCGTGAAGCTATCCATATGTATGGCCCGGATTACGGCTTTGACACCACCATCAACCATTTCGACTGGGATAAGCTGATCGCCAGCCGTACCGCCTACATCGACCGTATTCACACCTCGTACGACAACGTGCTGGGTAAAAATAACGTCGACGTTATTCACGGCTTCGCCCGTTTTGTAGACGCGAAGACGATCGAAGTGAACGGTGAGACGATCACCGCCGATCACATCCTGATCGCCACCGGCGGTCGTCCGAGCCACCCGAACATCCCGGGCGCGGAGTATGGCATCGACTCCGACGGTTTCTTCGAACTGCCTGCCCTGCCAAAACGCGTTGCCGTGGTGGGTGCGGGCTACATCGCAGTGGAGCTGGCCGGCGTGATTAACGGTCTGGGTGCTGAAGCGCACCTGTTCGTGCGTAAACACGCGCCGCTGCGCAGCTTTGACCCGCTGATCGTGGATACGCTGATCGAAGTGATGAACACCGAAGGCCCAACCCTGCACACCAATGCCGTGCCAAAAGCAGTGGTAAAAAACGCGGACGGCAGCCTGACGCTTGAGCTGGAAGATGGCCGCAGCCAGACCGTCGATTGCCTGATCTGGGCGATTGGCCGCGAACCTGCCAATGACAACTTCAACCTCGGCGTGACGGGGGTGAAAACCGACGAAAAAGGCTACATCGTCGTTGATAAATTCCAGAACACCAGCGTGCCGGGCATTTACGCCGTTGGGGATAACACCGGCGCGGTTGAGCTGACCCCGGTGGCCGTTGCGGCAGGGCGTCGTCTTTCGGAGCGTCTGTTCAACAACAAGCCGGACGAGCATCTGGACTACAGCAACATCCCGACCGTGGTCTTTAGCCACCCGCCAATCGGCACCGTCGGCTTAACCGAGCCGCAGGCGCGCGAGCAGTATGGCGACGATCAGGTGAAAGTGTATAAATCCGCGTTTACCGCGATGTATACCGCCGTCACCTCGCACCGTCAGCCGTGCCGCATGAAGCTGGTCTGCGTCGGCCCGGAAGAGAAGATTGTCGGTATCCACGGCATTGGCTTCGGCATGGATGAGATCCTGCAGGGCTTCGCGGTGGCACTGAAGATGGGCGCAACCAAAAAAGACTTCGACAACACCGTGGCGATCCACCCTACGGCGGCGGAAGAGTTTGTGACCATGCGCTAGGATAACGCCAGTTTTTTCTCAATCGCTTTTTTGACATCGCGGACAAATGCCTCAACCTGAGGCATTTTTTCTGTCCAGTCTACGGTGACCTTGCCGAGATATTCTGCGCGCGCCTCAGCCAGCAGTTTCGCATGGGCCGCAGGCAGCTGTGGCATCAGCCAGGCCGCCGCCTCGTCTTTCGCCGCGATCTGACCGGTCTCTACGCTATACCCGATGCGCGCCAGCGTCAGGAGGATATGCCTCTCATCACCTTCCAGATCCTCGGCCCCGTTCCACAGTGCGAGGGTCTGACGAAACGTCTGCTGCAGATCGCGTTCTGGCACCGCCTCAAACAGCGTGCTGGCCGCCTCTCCCCGCAGGGCAAGGCTGTTCTGCCGCGCTTTGGTGAGTAAAATCGCCAGATCGGGGTCGGGCTGCGCCGGTTCGTATTCGCCGTTTAAAATCGCGTCCCGTAGCCATTCCCCAAACTGCAGCTCCCGCACGGGCGGAAATCGCCATGGCACCATCTGCGACCAGACAACCACCGTCACTTCCAGCGCCCGGTAAATCTCCGACGTCCCGGGCCAGGCCGAAACCGCCAGCAGCTGCTGCATTAAGGCATGGCGTTGTTCATCCCGCAGCGGTGAGCGCACCGTGACCAGCAGATCGATATCGCTCAGCGGTTTCAGGCCGCCGTCCATCGCCGACCCGTATAAGTGAATCGCCATCAGCTCGCTTCCCAGAATGTTCTCGATAAGCGTGCAGGCCGTCTGTATCTGTTTTTGTGCGCTGGGGAGCACGTTCATCATCCCTCTTCCTCAGACACCAACTGTTGATTAACGCGGGCGATCTCGTCCAGCACGCGCTGCACGAGAAGCTCAATCTCTTGCCAGGCGTCGTCGTTGTGACAGGCCGTTTCCAGCTGTTCGCAGGCCTTTTGCAACGATGACATGTTCATCATCCGCGCGCCGCCGTTGATACGGTGCGCCATACGCCCCACCTTATCGCGATCCTTCTGTGCCAGCCACTGCGTCAACTGACGGGCATCTTCCCGGTTGACCTCCGCCATTTCGGCCTGCAGCGCCCGTGTGGTATCACTCACACGATCAGGTTTCGCGCTGCCGACGGCAAAATAACGATCCAGCAGCGTCTGCAGTTTCTCGGCCGTCAGCGGCTTTTCCAGATATTCATTCATACCGGCAGCGATACAGCGCTCTGCCGCCTCTGCCCCGCTCATCGCCGTCAGGCCGAAGATCGGAACCGGTGGATGGCCGTTAAGCTGTTCGGTATGACGGATCTGCTGCGCCAGCTCATAGCCGTCCATCTCTGGCATCGTGCAGTCGGTAATTATGACATCGTAGCAGTCAGGATTTTGCTGCCACATCGACAGTGCCTCAGCCCCCTGGGTCGCCAGCGATACCCGGTGTCCCCAGGACTCCAGCCGCTGCTGCAGCGCACGGCGTGCTGGCGGGTAGTCATCCACCCCCAGAATATGCAGACTGCGCGCCTGGTCGACGGGCGGCGGGGTCAACACCTTACTGGCGGCAGGCTCCGCGTTGAAGTGCAGGCTAACCACGCAACCCTCATGCGGTTCACTGTCGATGCGCACCTGCGCACCGGCGGCATGCGCCATAAACAGACAGGCCGGTAAACTGAAGCCGGTGTCGGTCCACTCTGATTTCAGCGTCACGCGGTGAGCGCGCCCGCTTATCTCTTCCAGCTGATGTGGGTCAATGCCCTCTCCCTGGTCGCATACCTCGATAACCAGCGGGATCGTCGTGGCGTCCGGCGCTCTGCTGCCCTCATACACCTCAACGTCTATCTCCTGACAATGCGCATGCTTGATGGCGTTACGCAGCAGGCTGGAGAGGATGCGAATAATCAACAGCGGATCGGTGGTGAAGCGCTCGGTAGAGAGCTCAATCAGCACGTTCAGGGTGATCCCTTTCGCTTCCGCCTGCTGCCGGTAAAGCGCCACCGTGCTGTGGATCAGCTGCGGCAGATGCGTGCTGCGCATCGTTCCGTTCAGCTGCGGGTTATCGGCACGGAAGACATCGAACATGTCGCCAATCAACGAAAGCAGATTCAGCGAGGATTCCCAAATCAGATTAAGGTTTTCATTATGCTCATGCCGCGCATCAAGCGCCTGCAGCTCCATCTCGAGCAGGCCGGTGATCACGCTGAGCGGGGTGCGCACCTCATGGCCCATGCTCTGCATAAAGGCGTTTTTACTGCCGATGGCCTGCTCCAGATTACTTTTGGTCTCAGAGAGCTGAGCGATCAGTTGCTCTTTTTCGGTGACATCCAGCCAGCCGCCAATCAGGCCGCCAATCTCCCCCTGACCGTCGTGCCACGGCACAATCCAGCCCTGCAGATAACGCGTCTGGCCGTGTAGCGTAAAGCTTTCAGACCAGTTCTGCGGTTGCCCATCCTGCAGCGCCTGCTGGTATTTTGCCTCCAGATTGGCCAGCACCGCCGGCTCGGCGATGTCGATCGCCGTGACCGGCTGCCCCTGAAACGCATCGCCCGGCTGGCCGATGGCATCTGCCCACGCCTGGTTGTAACGCAGCAGATGGCCGTTGCGATCGCGCACGTAGAGCGCCACGGGCGAGGCGTCAATCAGCGCCTGGGTAAAACGTAACTGTTCGGCCAGCTGCTGCTGCCAGACGTTACCGCGACGCAGCGCGGCGCGCAGATAATGTATCCACAGCCAGCACCCGGTGACCACCAGCAGGAGCAGTACGCCCCAGACCAGCGAATTAATCAGCGAGCTGTGAGCCCAGGTTTCGCTATTGTCGATGGCCGCTTGCCGCCAGTCGCCCGCCAGCTGCATCAGTGCCTGCGGTTGCATATCCGCCAGCGCTTTATTGAGAATATTAATCGGCTGGCTGGTGTCGCTTTGCGCGGCAATGACCATGTCAACGGGCGCCACCGGTACCGTCACAGCCAGATAAAAACGGGTGGGGTGATGGCGCGTCACCAGATAGTTGGCAATGAACTGCGGCGCAATCACCCCGCGAATTTCCCCTTTTTTCAGGCGCGCAAGCGCATCGTCCATCTGCGTCAATGGCACCAGCTTAATGGTGGGATACCAGGTTTCCAGCCAGGCGCGCAGCGGGTCATCAGCCATGATCGCCAGCTTTTCCCCCTTCAGTTGGGAAAAATCGTCCGGGCGTTTGATATCCTGGTCCATCACCACCACGGCGGGCGTCGTCAGTAACGGCGGGGTCATCGCCACGGTCGCGGCGGGCTTCTGCGACACGTCCCACTGCTGCCTCAGTACCAGCGCATCCGGGTTGTCACGCTTTAAGGCGCTAAGTTCGGCGTCGCTCCCGGCGGTGAGAAGCGTAAAGTGAATATCGTACTGCTCGCTAAACTGGTTGAGCAGATCCACCACCAGACCCGCGGGCGTCCCCTCTTCCAGAAACGACAGCGGGCGCTGGCGGCTGTCCAGGATCACCTGAATCTGACTATGCTCACGCAGCCAGTTCTCCTCCTCCTGATCCAGCGCCAGCGGATTGGAGGTGATAACAAAGCTCCGGTTAAGTCCCCAGCTGGTGGTGATTCGCAGACGGCTGGCTAACGGGATATGTTTGAACACCGTGTCGATGGCTTCAGCCAGCTGCGGCAGTTGCCTGTCGACACCAAAGCTCATGTTCAGATTGGGCAGGGCCGGGCTGTAACGCCAGCGAAGCCCCTGCGCCTGATGGTACTGAGTGAGATACTCCGCACTGGCGCGGTTAATCCACAGCGCATCTATCTGCTTAAACGCCAGCGCGCTGATCGCCGAAGGATACCAGAACTGTAAACGCAGCGTGCTGCCGGGATAATGTTGACGCAACGCCGCACTGGCGTGGGTATCGGACATCAGACCGATGGTCTTTGGGCTCTCTTCCGGGAGGTCATCGGCGCGATCGCGAGGGGTCATCAGGACCGCCTTATCCAGCAGCCATGGCGGCGTGGTCACCAGCCCGGGGTTGGGCCACAGCTCCGGGTTCCACATCGCCACCATCTGGATTTCATGGCGGCGCAGCGCCTGGAAAGCATCGCGACTCTGGCTGTAGTAGTGGAGTTTGACGTTCACCTTAAGGCTGTCTTCCAGCAGCGCCAGATAATCGGCAGCGATACCGCTGAACAGCCCGTGGTCCATGCCCTCGCTCAGGGGAGGATGCGGCTGTCCCCAGACCCCCACGTGAAGCGTTTGATTGTTATTCAGCCACTGTTGTACGTCATCGCTAAACTGGACGTGCGGCGCATTGACCTGCACGCGGGGTTGCAGCGTCAGTTCCTGGGCCTGTATCTGCCCGATACTGCACAGCAGTAAAAACAGGCTAATTAACCGGGCAGAGATAAAACGCATCGTTTGAGTCGTTCCCTGAAAAAATGAGTGCTGAAAATAAGCAGACGGGTGCAGCCTTAATTTTAGCAACCGCGCGTCGTTCTGCATTGTCTGGATACCCGCCATAATGTGCGGGAATTTTAGCCATTGGCGATCCCGCCCTAACTAAGGTCGGTCTTGTTTTTAAAAAATATCGACCGCCGTTTTTTATAAGACAGGCCTTATTGTCCCCTTTTACCCGGACAGGTAAAAACGCAGCAAATTAGCTATGCATACACAGGTTCCACAATAATGAATAACCCTTTAACGCCCCACGATGAAAAGCCTGCGCTGGTCGAGATCACCCTCGGCGATATTTTCATTGCGGGTGAAGAGCCTCTTTTTATCGACGATGGCAGTCAGCAGTTACTGATAAAAGGTACGCCCGGTCAGCAGGTCAATCTTTCCGATCTGCTGCCTGCGGAGTCGGAGCCCGGAGAGTGGATGAAGGCGAGAGGCTCCGTCACCGTAGATGGGGTGCAATACGAGGTGTATCACCATTCCGGGATCGAGACGGAGCTGCTGGTACAGACAGGCATAGAGGTTGCCCCTCAGACGTAAACCCGTTACGCGAGCACCTCGACCTGTATCACGCCGGCGCGAAAATCGTCGGCGAGGAAGAAGGGGATGGGCAATCGCCATTGTCCCTCTCGCACCGTCGCCGCGTAGGGATAGCTCACGCCAGCAATACGCAATGCGACCGTCTGCTTTTCACCTTCAGCGTGTTCGCTCGGCCCGGCCAGCACGGTAAACCCGGCGTTACTGCCCACATGGAAGTGTTCGGTCTTCCAGCGAATCGGCGGGTGCTCGGGCCAGGGTTGAGCATGGTGAAAGGCAAAGATCTCATCGTGATTCAGAATGCTCTGTCGGACCGTAGGCCACAGCGCCACCTTGAGGAAATACTGGTCGGTGAAACGGGCGCTCCCCCGGTAGCTCGCCACGAACTGACGCATCATCCCTTCCACGTTCGGCACCACACCGCCGCAGCCGCCCCACATCCCGGCCAGCAACAGCTCGGTATGGGTGAAGTAGTCGCGCATATGGTGGAAATAGAACGGCGAGCGCAGCCAGGCCTCGACGCAGACCTGCTCGCGTTCGGAGAGCAGGGAGTCAGCGTCACGCACTAAAAATCGCTCAACCTGCGGGTCATCCATTACCAGAAAACGCCACAGCGTCGGATAAATGCCTTTTTCCTCGCTCATATCCACCAACGCGGCACCCGCCTGCGCCAGCCGCTGCCAGACATGCTGCGGCACGGAGTCGTCCAGATAGACGCGGCAGCGCCAGGCCGGAAACAGCGCTGCGGCAACCTCGATATTTTTAATTAAGGTTTCGCAGTAGCGCGGCTGATCGCCATACAGACTGAACGCAATGATGTTCTTTTCCGGGCAATCCGCCCGGAAAGGCGGCGGTGGCGTCTGGGGCAGCGGCCAGACGGTTCCCTGACGAAAACGCTGGTCCGAGAGGGTCAACGACTCCAGGCCACAGGCGCGCATTTCATCCGTTTTGCCCATATGGCCGCACAATTCCGCCAGGCCATCGAGCCAGGTTTCTGACGCTTCATGACGGCGCGGCGACTGATAAATCTTGCGATAGACCTTATACGCCTGGTCATATTTTCCCGCACGCATCAGGCTCAGGGCGTAATCGCTCTGCACCGACATATTGTGCGGCAGAACGGCCAGCGCTTTTTCGCAGCAGAGGGAGGCGGTCGCATAATCCGCGACGGCCATAGCATGGCGGTACTGCTCAGCCAGAGCAGTAAATTTCTGACGCATGGCGTGTTGTTTCGCCGCGGAAGCGTGAGAATGAAGGGTTCGGCGCATCGTTCGGGCTCAGAAGTAAATAAACGTGGGTATTATTTTCCTCTTCGCCAGTCAGGTAAGCGACAAGACCCGTCTTGATGTTCCTGCCAGTTAACATACGTTAAGCAGCGAAAAACAGGCGAAACGGCACGCTTATATTAGTATTGAGGTGATAGCGTCGAATTAATCACGTTCCTGACCAGACATTGCGCTTTTCGTTATTCTCAATTGCCAGAATAATAACCAAGCCTTGTCTTATAACAATACTTTTTACCTTTAACCAGAATATCACTCTTAGTACTTCATCCTCAGGAGCGTTATAAAAAGATATGCGCCACTACCTTCGTCGTTTTTTGCTTCTGGTTTTATTTTTATTTGTGATGCCGCCAGCACACAGCGAAGAATATAAGATTCTGATGCGTACCCCTATTGAGGGGATGCACCGTTTACCGCTTACCGAAGAGCAGGCCACGCTGCTGAAGCGTTTGCAAAATTTAACCGTCGGCATTACGCGCTATGACGCGCCCCCCTTCGGTATGAGCAATATGCGTCATGAGTATGAGGGTTTAAGCGCCGACTATCTTGGTCTGGTCTCCTGGCAGCTGAATCTGCCGGTTAAGCTCCGGATGTACGACTCGCCGGAAGAGCTGTGGCAGGCGCTGGCCCGCGGTGATATCGATCTTATCCCCTCTGTCGCCGCCTTTGATGCCAACGACGCCTTTGTCTTCTCCACGCCCTACGCCAGCGATAAACCGGTGCTGGGTATTAACGACCGGGACACCCGGCCCCTCGCGGACGATCTTGCCGACACCGACGTGGCAATGGTCAGGGACTATCTCCCCCTTTCTCAGGTGAAAGCGGCGTACCCCAACGCCCGCTTTCGCCTGTTTGACAGCTATCAGGACGCACTCAGCGCCGTGGCGTTTGGGCAGTCGCGCGCCTATCTGGGCAACAGCTATTCCCTGAGCCGGAACTATTTGAACAATATCCATATCGAGCGCTTCTCCCGGCTGTCCAACCGTGAAGTCGGGTTCGCCCTGAGCCAGAATAACCCGCAGCTCAATGCCTTAATCAACGCCACTCTCCGCGCGGTGCCCGAAGAGGAAAAGCTGGATCTCTATCGCCGCTGGCAGCCCGATCGGGTCGATATTGCTCAGGGAACCAAGTCGCTGGATTTTACCGACCAGGAGAAAGCGTGGATTGCCCGTCACCCCGAGGTGAAGGTGCTTATCTACAGCCAGGATAACGCTGCGCCGGTCTCGTTTATTGATAACAAGGGCATACTGCGTGGCGTGGTGGCGGACCTCTTTTCCGTTGTGTCGCTGAGAACCGGGTTACGCTTTAGTTTTGAGACCGGGACGACCACGGAGGCGTTAATTTCCCAGGTGGACCATGGCCAGGCGGATATGCTCGCGTCAATCACCCCCAGCGAGGCGCGTCAGTCTCAGCTCCTCTTCACGCGCCCCTACTTGCGCAGCGCATTTTCCCTGACCACCTCAACCTCACGCAACGACATCCACACCCTGGCCGATCTGCGTGGCAAGCGCCTGGCGGTGGTCAAAGACATTGCCGTGGAGCAGTGGGTGCGCGAGCGTTACCCGGAGATCAAGATTGTTCACGTGGGCAATGAATCGCAGCTGCTCGCCAGCATTACCGAGGGCGATGCCGACGCGGCGCTCGGCATTCTGGTGATGACGGATTATCAGATCTACACCAACTTCCCGGATCGTCTAAAAGTGGTGTCGATCGTCGGCGATTCCCCCGTCTGGATCTCGTTTGGCGTGGGGCTGGCCAGCCCCGAACTGCAACGTATTCTGGATAAAGTGCTATTGAGCATCTCCCCTATTGAGATGGAGAATCTGGCGAACCGCTGGCGACCGAACGAGCTGGTGGTGGTGGACAGCTTCTGGTATCGCTATCGCGAGGTGCTGATTGCCACAGGCATCTTCAGCGCCGTGCTGGTGCTGCTGGCGCTGGGGTGGGCGCTCTATTTACGTCGGCAGATCGTGCGTAAAGCCGCCCTGCGCCGACAGCTGAACGAACAGCTCAGCCAGCTTCGTGAGATGCTGACGGAACGTGAATCGCTGCTGGCGGAGCTGAGCGAGGCGAAAGAGCGGGCCGAAGATTCTAACCGGGCAAAATCGGTCTTCCTGTCAACCATGAGTCATGAGATCCGCACCCCGATGAATGCGATTATCGGCATGCTGGACATCGTGCTGAAAAAAGGACGCCGGGGCGAACACGATCTGCAGGCGCTGGAAGTCGCTTACGACTCGGCAGAAGGGCTGGTGGGGTTGATTGGCGATATTCTCGATATCTCCCGCATCGAGGGCGGCCATCTCGATTTCAATCCGGAGCCGGTGCATTTTGGCAAGCTCATCGACAACATGATGCGGGTATTCCAGGGGGTGGCGATTGAAAAGAATATCCGGCTGGAGAAAGTCTTCCCGACCACGCCGCTGTATGAGGTTTACGCCGATCCGCTGCGTATTAAGCAGGTGCTCTCCAATTTGCTGAGCAACGCCATTAAGTTTACCGATCGCGGCGGCGTAACGCTGACCTTATCGCAACAGGAAGAGGGCGACGCTGTCCAGTTTGTGATTGAGGTGCAGGACAGCGGCGTCGGTATTGATGCCAGCCAGCAGGCCGCCCTCTTCAAACCGTTCAGCCAGGCAGACAACCGCCGGGCAGGAACGGGACTCGGGCTCTATATCAGCCGGACCATTTGTGAAAGCATGAATGGCACGCTCACCCTCACCAGCGAAAAGCAGGTCGGCACCACGGTACGGGCGACCTTCTCCCTGCCCAAAGTGACCCGTGCCGTTACCCCCCGCGTCCCGTCGCAGGCGGAAGAGGAAACGTTACCGGCGCTGAAGGTACTGGTGGTGGATGACAACCCGGCAAACCGGATCCTGCTGGCCAAACAGCTGGCCTGGCTGGGCCAGCACGCGCATCTGGCGGCCAGCGGCGATGAGGCGCTCAACATCTGGGCCGACACGGCGTTTGATGTGATCATCACCGACTGCAATATGCCGGGCATTAACGGCTACCAGTTGACGGGCATGATACGCGATGCCGAGCGCGAACAGGGTCGGGATCCGGCGTGGATTATTGGCTTTACCGCCAATGCGATGCATGAGATTACGGAGCGGTGTTTACAGGCGGGAATGAACGATTGTCTGTTTAAGCCGTGCTCGATTAGCGATCTGGCAAAGGCGCTGCGCAATGCACGGGCCTGCAACGTGGAGTAGGCCGGGTAAGCGCAGCGCCACCCGGCAAGAAAAGCGGCTCTCAGTGGAGGATCACAGCAGCTGGTCGTGCCAGAGGAACAGCTCCGGGTCGGTCTTGACCCCCAGCTTTCTCATCGCCGATTTCTTCTGGCCGCTGACCGTTTTGCGGCTCCGGCTGAACTTCTCAGAAATTTGCAGTACCGACATTCCGGACAGGAAAAGGCGTAACACTTCCAGTTCCCGTGGAGAAAGCTCATCCAGACGGCCAATACCCTCGATGACCTGCTGCTCGTCTTCCACCTCACCCGGTGCCGTTGGCTCGGAGATAAGATAAAACTCTTTCTCCATGCTTTCGGAGAGGCAGATATGCCCCGCTGCCACCTGGCGTACCGCCGCGACCACTTCCGAGGCGTCGCGGCTTTTCCCGATATGCCCGCGCACGCCCGCCTTCAGCGCCTGACGGACAATCGCGGTATTTTCCAGCGTCGATGAGAGCAAAATTTTCAGCCACGGGAAATTGCTCATCAGCTGTTTGATCATCGGTAATCCGTCGATGTCGTCCTCACCGAGTAAATAGTCGAGGATCAGCACATCAATACGGTTGGTGCGTAAGAAGTTCATCAGATCAATGCGGCTGGCAAAGCTGCCCTTCAGTTCGAAATCCGGCTCCTGGCTGAAAATAATTTCCAGCCCTTTGCGCACAATCGGATGATCGTCGAGTAAGGCGATATAGATTTTTTTTCCTGAAAACGGGTTCATCTGCACTCTCTTTCTGTGCCTGCTGGGGTTCATTATAAAATGGCTGATTATGTTTTTCTCAGCCACTGCAATAATGTCCCCGCACTGGCATAGCTACGAAAAATAGCAGCGTAAGCGTCAAAGCGGTTGGTGGCTTCTGCCACCTGGTTACCGTAATAATCACTTTCTGCACTCAGCACATCCAGCAGGGTTCGTCTGCCAAGGTGGTACCATTGATCGAAGAAATCATGGCGAATGCGATCGGATTCAAAGGCTAAGTCATGGTACAACTCAGCGCGCTCCAGCATGCTGCGGGCATCGTGATCGGCTGCACGCACGCGGTTATCGAGATCGCGTAACTGTTTTTCGATGGCTTCTCTGCTGGCGTCAGCACGACGCGCGGCGGAGAGTTCAGCGGCGCGCTGTGAACCACCGCGGAAAATCGGCCAGCTTACGTTAACGCCGGTCTCCCAGGATTGCTCACGCCCCAGTTCGTCACGCCCGGTACTTTTGCCCACGTTCCAGGTGACCGTCGGGTATGACGCCGAACGTGCCGCATCCGCATCCGCCAGCGCCGACGCGGTTTCCGCCTTCGCCTGACGGATCGTCGGATGGCTGTCGATGGCCGAAAGCTGTGACGTCAGTTCACCCGGCTTCAGGTTCCAGACGGTCGCCGCCGGCAGAGGCACTTTTTTATCGCCCAGCAGGCGATTAAGGGTGATTTCAATATCACGGGCACGCGAGACGGCCGTATCCAGCGAAGATTGCGCCTGCAGCAGACGCCCCCGGGCCTGGGTCAGCTCGCTGCGACGCCCCTGGTCGACCTTCACAATCCCGTCCAGCATGGCGACCAGCTCGTTCATCCGCGCCACGTACTTTTGGCTCAGGCTGATGATCTGGCGCTGTTTGCTCAGCTCAATCAGTGAACTGCTGACCTGCCAGGCGATATCTTCCGCCTGCGCATCAACGTTATTGATTGCCGCGTCATGCAATGCTTCACGGCTTTTAATGGTGTTACTGGTGCGGCCAAAGTCGAGCAGTGTGGTCGCCATATTGACGGTGACCGCCGGGCGGCTGTCGCTGTAGCGGCGCTCGCCGCCACCAAACTGATAGCTTTTGGAACGGGTGCCAACGTCAATTTGCGGCCAGCGCTGGCCTTTGGCTTCATCCACGTTCGCTTCTGCCGCTTCCGTATTGAAATTCGCACCACGCACTTCCGGGCTGATGCTCAGCGCGGTATTGACCGCGTCATTAAACAGTTCGCGAATATCGTGTTCACTGGGTACCCGGGCCGCTGAAGACGGGGCCGGGGTTTCGCGTTTGGGCGCAGCAATCACCGGTTTCACCGGCGCCTGCTCCACCAGCGGCGCGGCGGGCGCCGGCGGCGTGGAGGCCATCACCATGCGAGATTTTACCACAGGGTCCACAGGCACAAAGGCTAATAAGCCATCACTATTTGCTGCACTTTTGGCCGATGCCAGGCAAGCCGCGGCCGTCAGCAGCGCCGCCAGACGGCGCTGCATAAAAATAGATTCACTTTTCATATTAACGCTCGCGGAACGCTTCCTTCGCTTTGAAGATAGGTTTCAACAGGTAGTCGAGAATGGTTTTTTCACCGGTGCGAATTTCCACCGTGGCGATCATGCCGGGAATAATCGGCAGGGATTTACCGCCCGCCGTCAGCGTGCTGCTGTCGGTTAAGACCATCACCCGGTAGTAGGTGTCGTCAGGGCGACCGGCGGCGGCTTTGGCGTCATCCTTCAGCGTGTCCGGGCTGACGAGAGAGACGTGCCCTTTCAGGCCGCCGTAGATGCCGAAATCGTAGGCGGTGATCTTGACCATCGCCGGTAATCCGGCATGCAGGAAGGCCACGTCAGACGGTTTGATTTTCCCTTCCACCAGCAGCTGGTCTTCCAGCGGCACGATTTCCATAATGTGTTCACCCGGCTGGATAACGCCGCCGATGGTGGTGACACGCACGTTTTTTACCGTGCCTTTCACCAGCGCGGTGATGGTGGTCCGGCTCACCACATCGGCGCGTCCGGTCAGGCTCTCCTGGGCCTGCACCAGATCCAGCTCCTGGCGAATCAGCTCGGCGTTAGCATCGGACTGGTAGCGGTTGCGGCGTTCAACAATCTGCGACTGCAGATCGTTGGCCTGACGGCGCATGCGCAGCAGTTCCACTTCCGAGAGCAGGCCACGCGCGGCCAGCGGCTCGGACATGGCGATCTCGTTCTGCGCCAGGCGGTAGCTTTTTTCCAGCGAGGCAATGCCCTCTTCCAGCGCCTGCTTGCGGCTGTTATAGGCATGCGTTTCCAGCTCCACTTCTGACGGGTACTGCTTCACGCGGTCGCTGAAGGTCAGCGGCAGGCCATATGCTTCGGCACGCAGGCGATCGACGGTGGCCTCAAGGGCGACCACTTTACGCAGCGTCTCCTGGTAGCTGGACTGGGCGCGGGTCGGGTCAATTTTCAGCAGCACCTGCCCCGGCTCCACGATGTCGCCCTCACGGACGTTCAGCTCTTCGAGAATACCGCCCTCCAGGCTCTGGATAATTTGCTCGCGGCTTTTCGAGACGATTTTGGCGTCGCCTTTGGTGATCTCCTCCACTTTCGCGAAATGGGCCCAGACCAGGAAGCCGCAGAAGACGACGAGGATCAGCCACAGCACCAACCGTGATTTTGGCGTGGTCTGGGAGAATAACGCCTCCTGAATGTCGCTCATCCAGGCGGCATCGCGCGCCGAGAGGGCTTTTTGTTGGGTGTTACGTTTAAAGAATGTCATGCGGTCGCCTCCACGGGCTGTTTTGCTGGCGTGGCTTTCGCAGGGGAACTGTCATTAGCCGGTGCGCCGTTCAGGGCGGCCAGCACCTGTTGTTTAGGGCCATCGGCCACGATTTTGCCGTCATCAACCACCACCAGGCGATCGACCAGCGCCAGCAGCGACGGGCGATGGGTCACCACCACCAGCGTGTGCCCGGCCGTTGCGACTTTCAGGTGTTGTAAGAAAAGGGCTTCCGTCTGGGAATCCATCGCACTGGTGGGTTCATCCAGCAGCAGCAGATTGGGTCTCGCCAGCAGCGTACGGGCCAGCGACACCAGCTGACGCTGGCCACCGGAGAGACTGTTCCCCTGCTCGCCCACCGGCATGTGGATCCCGCGAGGATGGCGCGCGGCAATCTGATCCAGCCCGGTCAGGCGCAGCACGTGCAGGAATTCATCGGAGGAGGCGTTCTGGCGGCCAATCATGATGTTTTCACGCAGGGTGCCGTAAAACAGGCGCGCTTCCTGGCCGACAAAGCCCACGTTGTTACGCCAGTCGGAGGGCTCAATCTGGTTTACATCCAGCCCGCTGCTGAACAGTTGCCCTTTCACCGGGGTGTAGAGACGGGCAATGATGCGCAGCAGGGTCGATTTGCCGCTGCCGATTTTGCCGACAATCGCCACGCGCTCGCCCGGCTTGATCGTCAGGTTGACCCCTTTCAGGATCTCCGGGTTAGGCTGCATCGGCGGTGCCGGGTAGGAGAAGGTCACCCCTTTCAGCTCAATGTCGCCATTCAGCTCAGGCTGTTTGATGTAGTCGATCTCGCTGCTGCGGTCGGTCGGATGCTCCATCAGTCTGTTCAACGAGCTCAGCGCGGCCTTCGCCTGCTGAAAACGCACGGCCAGACCAATCACCTGGCTTAATGGCGCGGTCACGCGGCCCGCCAGCATCACGGTACCGATCAGTGCCCCCTGGGTCAGGTGACCGGCATCAATCAGGTATACCCCGGTCACAATCAGCAGCACCGTCTGCAGCTGCTGCAGGAAGCTCACCGAGTTCATGGCCAGCGTCGAGTAGTGTTTGGACGCCGCGGCGCTGCTGGACTGCATGGCGCTGAATTTCTGCCAGCGGCTCTGCATCCAGGATTCACCGCCCACTGACTTCAGGGTTTCCATCCCTTCGATGGATTCAATCAGTACGCCCTGCTTTAACGAGGCTTCCTGCAGGCTGGCTTTCATGACTTTTGCCAGCGGCCACTGGATCAGCAGGCTCACCACCAGGATCATTGGTAACATCAACAGGGGAATAATGGCCAGCGAGCCGCCGATGGCAAAAATAATGCAGATAAACAGCAGCACAAACGGCAGGTCGGCAATCGCCGCCAGCGTCGCGGAAGAGACGAAATCGCGGACGGATTCAAACTCGCGCAGCTGGTTGGCAAACGAGCCGGAAGAGGCCGGTTTATGCTCCATTTTGACCGCCAGCGACTGGCGAAACAGAATGCTGCCAACGATCAGATCCGCTTTCTTTCCAGCGGTATCAAGCAGATGCGCCCGCACCGTACGGGTGACGGCCTCAAAGACCATCGCCACCAGCACGCCAATCGCCAGCGACCAGAGCGTGGTAAACGCCTGGTTAGGGATCACGCGGTCGTAAACGTTCATGGTAAAGAAGACCGACGCCAGCGCCAGAACGTTGACCAGCACAGAGGCCAGCGCGGCGCTGCGGTAGTAGCTACGGTAGCGCCACAGGGTGCTGAACAGCCAGTGGCCTTTCGGTTGCGGCGGCGCGATGTCGCTGACCCGGCTGTCAATGCGCGCCGTCGGCTTTGCCGCAATGGCATAACCGACATACAGCTCGCTGAGCGCCTCATGGTTCAGCTCAACCGGCTCGTTACCCACTTCCGGCATGATCAGGGTGTAGAACAGATCCCATTTATCGTCGGCATTTTTACGACGCTCGCGCGCAAGCAGCACCATGCCGCCCGCACCTTTGCGCAGCAGAATCATGGGGAATACCTGCTCGGGCAGTTCAGCGCTGTTACGCTTGATGAGCCCCCCGGTGATACCGGCGTTTTTGAGCGCATCAAGCGCTAAAGAGGGTGTGAGGATTTGTTCAACAGGCAGACCAGCCAGCAAAACATCGTCGCTTTTACCCAGACCATAATGCTCAGACAGCCAGGCAATGCTTCTGAGCAGAGAGTCGTCATTCAGGCGGGTATCGCGGGCGAGCGTGTGCAGCTGTTCCTCCTGGGTATTGGCCATTGAGGATTCCATATTTCGCGTGTTCCTGGTTATTAAAAGACAATTAAATCAAAAAGATAAATTAACTTTTTGCAGTGAATTAGGAATATTCTGTCACGCGGAATGGTCTTGCCTTAATGAGACCTGTCTCAATGGACCTGCTTATTTTTTGACACGAAAAAGGAAGGAGTAGGAAAATGCTTTCCATAAAGTATGGCCGGGTAAGCGAAGCGCTACCCGGCATAAGAAGCTGAAAAATAAACTACTTTTGTGCTGGCGCACTGACATCCTGACCACCGCTGACACGCACCACCACACGACGGTTAGGCGCATTACAGGCAATCAGGGCTTTTTTATCGGATGCCGCGCAGTCGTTCACCACAGGCTCATCGCTGCCCACGCTGGAAGCGGTCATCAGGCGCGCCGGGAGACCGTTTTCTGCCAGCATGGTGCGGACGGTCTGGGCACGCTTCAGACCAAGGGCATAGTTGCTGCGATCGCTGCCAATGGCGTCCGTGTGGCCAATCACCTGAATCTGCTTCAGTTCAACGTTTTCACGTTTGATCGTCGCCACCAGATCTTTCACGGCCTGATGGCCCTGAGCGGAAACGCCTTTCACGCCAGACTGACCAAAGCGGAACATCACATCCCCGGAGAGGGTGTAATCCTTGTACTGTGGCGCAAGGTTCTTACAGGCTTCGACACTGGAGGCACGGGACAGCACGTGGATCTGCTCGCGTAGCCCCACCAGATCCTTTTCCGCCTGCTCGCGGGTCCGTGCTTCCGGTACGGCATTCATTGTGTGGTTGACGCGCACGAAGTAGGTCTGTCCGCCGCTCATCTCGACGTTGTAGCCCTGTTCTTTGCCGCGATACTGTGGCGCATCATTCTGATACGCGCCGAGATTATGCTTGCCCGGCGCCAGACAGAAAACGGTATAGCCGCCTGGCAGCAGGGCGTCGTGGAACTCGTTATCGACATAAATATGCGCGGCACCACCTGCGGTATTGCTGGCGTCACGGTAGTAAACCACCTGGGTTTGCGTCTGGCCGACAGGCGCAACGGGCTGATACGTCTTACCAAAGTTTTCCGCCGCCAGCGCCGGGTGAACCATAATTGCGGAGGAGGTAAACAGCGCCGCGAATAAAGAGGTCTTGAAAAAAGTCATAAATCCTCCACGGGCCCCCTCTCGGGGGCCCGGAAAAGTTTTAGTTAGTGATTATTCACGTTGACGGTGACGCCGGTTTGTACCAACAGCTCCACGTCATGGTTTTCCATGTGGTACACCTGGTATTCCACACCGGAGACCTTAACGTTACCTGCGTTGGTCCAGTTGCCCGGATCGCTGTTGTCAGGCAGCAGATCGTTCAGGTTCACCACATCGCCTTTATTCCCCTGCACCATCAGCTGCTTGTTGCCATCAGCGATGAACAGATCTTTTTCAGCGTGAGTCAGCACGTCGTTCAGGTTGATATTCAGCACATCCGCTTTGCCGTTGTTCATATCAATCGTTGAAACCTGCTGATCTTTACCAACCAGCTTACTCAGATCGATGCTGTCCTTCGCGTCGCCCACTAACGTCAGCGTATGATTGACGGCATCATATCCTTCGGTTGCCTGGCCTGCGTGCTCAACGCCTTTTTGTTCTGTCGCAGTGTCCTGCTTAGCAGATTTATCAGCGTCGTCCTGATTCACCACAGGCGCTTTTGCCGGTTTGTTTTCCTCGCTGGTCACACGCTGTTCTTCATGAACAGGTTGGGTGTTTTCCTCAACGCTGAAGGAACGCATGCTGCGGGTGTTGTTCAGCAGCATGCCATCAGCACGGATTGGCACAGCGTTGTACGTGTGGATACTGGTATCCGAGGTATCTACCACGTTAAACACGCCGCTGAACCCTGGTCCGTTGCCTGGGGCCGCCAGGCCGGTAGCACGCCACTGCGCCAGCGTTAAGGTCACGGTCCAGGTACCATCATCCAGAACGCGTCCGGTTGTGCCAGCCAGCGTGGAATTCGGGCCACCTCTCAGACTGACGGTATGGCCCGGAATTCCACCCGTACCTTTCACCGTGATCACTTCACCGACGACATCGAAGTAACCCCCACCGCTGACGCTGGTGATCAGGAATTTTTCAGGTGACCAGCTTTCCACAGTCACATAACGCTGAGCACCTAACGCGCTGGTGTTACCCGCGGTATCCGTCTGCTTGGCACGGAAGTACCAGGTGCCATCAGGCAACGCCGTTGGAATTTCGAGGCTCCAGGTCCCATCTGCTTTGGCCGTGGTGGTGTAAATAATATTCTTCCCGCTCGTCCAGCCTGGGCCCGTTGTCGGACCAGACAGCCAGATTTCGATTTTCGCGCCCGCTTCCGCACCGTTACCGGTGATGGTCGGACGGTTGTCGTTAGTCTTCTCTGCATCAGCCAGGTTACCGACCTTGCCGCCCGCAACGTTATCGACGACGGCCGTAATGACCGGAGCGGCCGCCACGGTATCGACCACAACATAGTGCTGGTTACCCAGACCGCTCTTGTTACCCGCAAGGTCAGTCTGACTGGCGCGGAAATACCAGGTGCCATCCTGCAGCGCCTTCGGAATCTCGAGGCTCCAGGTACCATCGGCTTTGGCCGTGGTGGTGTAGACGAGGTTGTTACTCGCCCATCCCTGGTTCCCCAGCGCCAGCACGATCTCAATCTTCGCACCCGGTTCTGCGCCATTACCGGTAATGGTTGGACGGTTGTCGTTGGTACGCTCCCCATCAACCAGGTTACCGACTTTACCGCCCGCCACGTTATCGGAGATAACGGTGAGGTTTGGCGCGGCCACCACGGTATCCACGGTGATCGCGAAGTTGGTCGAGTTCACCGAACGGTTTCCGGCTTTATCAATTGAGTAAGCCTGGAAGTTATACGTCTGGTTATAGTTGGTGGTCAGCGGGAATGACCACTGGCCATTCGCACCTGCCGTAACTGAACCATACACGCCATTACTTGCCGGGTTGATGATATACACCACGCTGCCCGCTTCCGCCGTGCCGCGTAAATCCAGCGTTCTGTCGTTGGTGACGCCACCGTTACCCACCAGACCGTTATACACACCGCCCTGCACGTCATCCCAGGAGCCGGTGATCACCGGCGCGGCATTGACCGTATCCACGCTAATCGCGAAGTTCGTTGAGTTCACCGAACGGTTTCCGGCTTTATCAATTGAGTAAGCCTGGAAGTTATACGTCTGGTTATAGTTGGTGGTCAGCGGGAATGACCATTGTCCATTCGCACCTGCTGTGACCGAACCATACACGCCATTACTTGCCGGGTTGATGATATACACCACGCTGCCCGCTTCCGCCGTGCCGCGTAAATCCAGCGTTCTGTCGTTGGTGACGCCACCGTTACCCACCAGACCGTTATACACCCCGCCCTGCACGTCATCCCATGAACCGGTGATCACCGGCGCGGCATTGACCGTATCCACGTTCAGTGAGTAGGTCGCCGATTTTGCTGAGACGTTGCCCAGATCGTCCTTGGCGATGGTGTAGAACATATGCGGACGGCCCGCAGCGGTGTTCGCGACCGCACGCTCCCAGCTCCATTTACCGTCCGGACCGGCTTTAACCGTATCCAGCACCGCGTCGTTATACGCGTTGTAGATGTAAACGATGCTGTTCGCTTCCGCCGTCCCGCGCAGCTCCATATTCGCGTCGTTGGTCAGCCCACCGTTCGGTACCAGTGCTTTGTAGATGCCGCCTTCCACATCATCGTACGCGCCGAGAATAACCGGCGTGGTCGATTTCGTGTCCACTTCCAGACCGTAGTGGTTGGACTCACCGGAGACGTTCCCCGCCTTGTCCTGCGCCTTCACGTAGAAGTCGTGTTTCGCATCGGACAGCACCGGCGAGGTCCATTTCCATTCACCGTTCGCGTCGGCATAAACCGAGGCAATCGGCTCTTTGCTGTCCGGGCCATAGATTTTCACCAGGCTGTCTTTCTCCGCGGTACCGCGCAGCTCCGGCGTCGCGTCGCGTGAGCGGCTGCCGTCGGCAATCAGCGTGCCTGCATCGTCATACATGCCCTTGATCGTTGGCGCATCCGGTGCCTGCGTATCAATGGTGATATTCCACGGTGCCGTTGGAGTGCTCTTCACGCCGGTCGGGCTCTGGAATACCGCCGTCAGGGACAGGGCTGTGCCGTTGTTCTGCTGCGGCAGGGTAAAGTTCCAGGTGTTCGCTGGCCCCACGGTGACAGAATCAATCAGTCGGGTGCCGTCGTAAATAAAGACCACATCACCCGCCACGCCCTTACCGTACAGGGTCGGGGTGGTGTCATCGGTCACCGCCGGGTTCGCCAGGTCGCCCTGCACCAGACCCACGTCATCCGCGACGCGATCCAGCGAACCGGTCGGCACACGGGTATCCAGCGTCAGCTCAAACGGCGCGGTTTGCGCACTCTCACCTGCGCCCGCATCTTCGCTGGCGGTGATCTTATAGGTCGCATCCGCCGTCAGCGCCGGGCTGATGGTGTACTGCCATGCACCGGTTACGGCGTCAGCGCGCACGCTGTCGATGTAGTGACCATCAACGTACACTTTCACCAGGGCACCCGCCGTCGCACGGCCCACCACGGTTGGGGTCGTGTCGTCGGTGTGGCTACCGCTGCCCAGATTGCCGGTAAAGTCACCCTGATCGTCCACCACGTGACTGATGGATACGCCGTTGTGGCTGGTATCCACGGTAAAGTGGATCGGCGCAGACTCAGGACCGACGTTACCCGCTTTATCTTCAATCGCGACTTTCCAGGTGTAGTCACCATCCGCCAGCGCAGGTGCCGGGGTGTAGCTCCAGTTACCTTTCTCGTCTACCGGTACGCGCACGGTAGTACCGTTACCCAGATCGATAATCGCGGTACCGTTCGCTTCACCCTTACCACGGTAGGTTGGGGTGTTGTCATCGGTGGTGTCGCCATTGGCGATGAGACCCGGCGTGCCGAAGTCGTCCCACAGCTCAATGTCCGTAGGTGCCAGCGGATCGACGGAGTCTACAATAATGACCCACTCACCGGTTTCCGGGCTGCGGTTACCTGTTACATCTTCTGCCACCGCGCGGAAACGGTGCTCGCCCTGCGCCAGATCGGTATCAAAATCAATGGTCCAGCGGCCACCCGTCACTACGGCGCTGCCGATTGGGTTCGGGTTCGTGCCGTCGTACAGATAGACGGTGGTGCCGTCCTGCGCGGTACCGGTAATGGTTGGGCGCGCGTCGTTGGTGATGCCGCCGTTCTGTACCGTACCCACGTGTGCGTCAACGTCGTCGATCACGTCCGTGATGGCCGGCGCGGTTGGAATACCCCCTGCCAGCAGGTCAAACGAGAAGGTGTCAGACGGTTCGGAGCGCAGCCCCGCTTTGTCCTGCGCCACCACGCTCACGTCGTAATGACCGTTCGCCAGGCCCAGTGCCGGTGTCCAGGTCCAGATACCGGTCGCGGCGTCTGCGGTCACCGAGTCAACGGTTTTGCCGTTCACGATGATGTACACCAGGCTGCCCTTCTCGGCGGTACCGGTGAAGTCCGGGGTGCTGTCGTCCGTGATACCGCCGTTCGCGATATTGCCGGTCTGCTGACCTGCGTCATCAAAAACGGTATTGATCGTCGGTTTTACCGGCGGCTGCGTGTCAACGATAAAGCCGATTGGGTCGGATGGATCGCTGGCGTTGCCCGCTGGATCGGTGATCACGACTACCGCTTCATGTTCGCCTTCCGGAAGTGGTTTCTCCGGGGTTACTTCCCATTTACCGTCTTCACCGACGATGGCGGTACCGACAACTTCGTCGTCAACAATCAGTTCAACGGTATCACCCGGTACGGCGCCTTCGCCGCTGAATACAGGCTGCGTGTCATCGGTAGTGTCACCGTTGTGAATTGGGCCAACAACCGGACCCTGATCGTCTTCCACGTCACCAATAACCGGTTTGTTCGGTGCTTCGGTATCAATCACCAGCTTCCACGGCGCAGTCGGGGCGCTTTCCACACCGGTTGGGCCACGGAAGACCACGCTGACGTCCAGCGCCGTGCCGTTCGTCTGCTCAGGCAGGGTATATTCCCAGCTGCCGTCGGCACGTACGGTGACAGAATCAATGATGTCGCTGCCGTTGCGCACGAACACGATATCACCCGGACGGCCAGTACCGTGCAGGGTTGGGGTGGTGTCATCGGTGACGCCCGGGTTCGCCACATCGCCCTGATAACGGCCTTGGTTATCTTCGATGCGATCGAAGGTGCCCGTCGGCACAACAGTGTCGATGGTCAGCAGGAACGGACGCGTCGGCGCAGGGTTTTCACCCGGGCCGTTATATTCACCCGCGGTAATGGAGTAAGTTTTACCCGATTCCAGCGCCGGGTCGATCTCAATTGCCCACTCGCCGGTTACCGGGTCAGCGGTCATCGAGCCAACAGGTTCGCCATCAACGTACAGGGTTACCAGGGAGCCAGGCGTCGCCGTCCCCACGATAACCGGGTTCACGTCATCCGTGCTGCTGCCGCTTGCCAGCGGGTTGGTCAGCGTACCGGTGTTGTCTTCAGCATGGCTGATGGAGACCGCGTTACCCAACGTATCAATGGTGAAGCTGATGGGTGCGGTAGAAGGCCCCCGGTTACCCTGCGCGTCTTCCAGCGCAACAGACCAGGTATAATCGCCGTCAGCCAGCGCAGGCGCAGGCGTCCAGCTCCAGTTACCTTCAGCATTAACGGGTACGCGAACGCTCTGACCGCCACCGAGGTCGATCACCGCCGTCATGCCCGGTTCACCCTTACCGCTAAAGGTTGGGGTGTTATCTTCGCTCGGATCGCCGTTGCGAATTTCACGCGGGAACTGGTAGTCGTTCCACAGTAAAACGTCCGTCGGCAGCGGTGGCAACGTCGCCATCGCAGCGATATTTTCGGTATTGTTGTGAGAAGTAATGGTCTTTTTCATACAATTTTCCAAATGAATTCTGTTTATGTTCTGGTCTGAAACTTTGCGGAGGCTCCGGTGCAGGAGCCTCACTTCCTGGCATCAATTAATGGTTCTGTAGCGTGACCGTGACTCCCATCTGAACGAGGATCTCGGTGTTCAGGCTATCCATCTGATAAGACTGATACTCCACTCCTCCAACATTCACCGTCCCGCCATCGGTCCAGTTCCCCGGGTCCATACCGTTCGGCAGCAGGTCGCTCAGATTCACCGTGTCGCCCGCGTCGCCCTTCACCATCATTTGGTTGAAGTCGTTGTCGTGGAACAGGTTCTGCGTGGCGTTTTCCAGCACATCCCCCGCGCTCAGTGTCAGGGTGTTGTTACCTGTTCCCGTAATGTCGAACACTTCTACGGACTGAACAGGATGGGTCAGCGCGCTCAGGTCGAGGTGCTGATTCGCCCCCAGCAACTTCAGCGTGTCGGTGCCTTCCCCCCCCTGAATTACCGCACCAGTCAGGCTGGCCACGTCAGCAACCTGATACAGGTTGTCCGCTGCGTCGCCGTACCAGACATCGCCCTGGTTATCCGCCAGGAACTCGCCTGGGGTAACAGTTTTCGCCGTATTGCTGACCACCAGGTTATCGATGCTGAAACCAAAACCGGTGCTGGTTGACAGCTCCTCGTGGTGGATCTCCATCCGGTAAACCGGCGTATCATCCGGGCTGGTGAACGACACCGGGACGTTACGGTTGCCAATGAAGGCGTTCACCGGCTGAGAGCTAATCTCGTTGCCGTTGATGTCGTAGAACGTCACCACCGTCGACGGACCGGCAAAGCGCGGGTTGAACACGAAATCGATCGTTTTAGCGCCATACTGGAAGTCAACAAACATGCTGGCTGCCATCCCGGTATCTGCTGACGAGCTGTACAGATACAGACTGTTGGTGCTGCCCGTACCAATGACCTGTTTGTCGAATTCATAATCCGCCGTGCCGGTATCGGGTGTATGGGAGAAACGCATCCCGTGCACCCATGCACCTGCATTAATGTCCGCGAACTCCGTATCGTCTTCGAAACTGTTGGTGCTGGTGAACGCGCTGGTGCGGTAGTCCGAGCTGTTACCCGCCGCGTCAACAATCGCCGCGCCAACCGGAATATCGGTGTAGCCGCCCGGAGGCAGACTGACGGTCACGTTGCCGTTAGCAATGTCTGCGGCCGTCAGCGTATGGGTCACGGTAATGTCGCCGCTCTTCACCAGCACGGTGTCGCCCTCGACAATCCCGCTGCCCGGCAGCGTTACCGTCACGTCGTTACCGCTGCGCACCACGTCGGTCGGTTCATCCGGTGCCACCTGATCCAGCACCACTTTCTGCGAGGATTCGGTGTAGTTCCCGGCGATATCGACCACGCGGGTCAGCACCGTCCAGTCCGCGCTGTGTGCCTGTCCGTCAACAAACGCCCATTTGTCGCCGTCGACCATCGCTTCATGCCAGGTGTTCCCACCATCTGTGGAGACCAGCACCTTGCCGCCCGCTTCCAGCGGCGCGGAGAGATGCCCGCTGACCAGGCTACCGGCCTGACCATTATTAGTAATAAAGTCGCTGCCGCTGACGCCGGAGTCCTGGGTCATCGCATCCACCACCGCGCTGCTTACTGGCGCTTCGGTATCAATGGTGATTTTCCACTCCGCGGACGGCGCGCTTCTCACGCCGGTCGGGCTCTGGAATACCGTCGTCAGGGACAGTACCTCACCGTTGTTTTGTGCAGGCAGCGTAAAGTTCCAGGTATTGCCCGGCCCTACGGTCACGGAGTCAATCAGCGTGGTACCGTTGTAAATAAAGACGACATCGCCCGCGACGCCGGTCCCGTGCAGGGTTGGCGTGGTGTCATCGGTCACGGCCGGGTTCGCCAGGTCGCCCTGCACCAGGCCAACGTCATCCGATACGCTATCGAACGAGCCAACCGGTACGCGGGTGTCCAGCGTCAGTTCAAACGGCGCGGTCTGCGCGCTGTCACCGGTGCCGGTATTTTCACTGGCGGTGATCTGGTACGTCCCGTCAGTGGTCAGCGCCGGGTTGAAGGTGTATTTCCACACACCGGTCGCCGGGTCAGCGATCACGCTGTCGACAAAGTTACCGTCCAGATACACTTTCACTTCGGCACCAGGCGTAGCACGGCCCACAACGGTCGGTGTCGTGTCATCTGTATGGCTGCCGCTGGCCAGATTGCCCTTCAGTTCCCCTTCATCGTCTTCCACATGGCTGATAGACACACCGTTGTGGCTGGTATCCACGGTGAAGTGGATCGGCGCAGATTCAGGGCCTTTGTTCCCCGCTTTGTCTTCAATCGAGACTTTCCAGGTATAGTCCCCGTCCGCCAGCGCAGGCGCCGGGGTGTAGCTCCAGTTACCGCTGCCATCTACCGGCACGCGCACGGTGGTGCCGTTACCCAGATCGATGATCGCAGTACCGTCAGGCTCGCCCTTACCACGGTAAGTTGGGGTGTTGTCGTCGGTGGTGCCGTTGTCCGCAATAATGCCCGGCGTGCCGAAGTCGTCCCACAGTTCAATGTCCGTGGCCGCCAGCGGTTTAACGGAATCAACAGTAATCACCCACTCGCCGGTTTCCGGGCTGCGGTTGCCCACGGCGTTTTCCGCGACCGCGCGGAAGCGGTGCTCGCCCTGCGACAGTGCAGTGTCAAAATCAATGGTCCAGGTGCCACCCGTCACCACAGCGCTGCCGATCGGCAGTGGATTCGTGCCGTCGTACAGGTAAACCGTGGTCCCGTCCTGACCCGTACCGGTGATGGTCGGTTTGTCATCGTTCGTGATACCGCCCTGCTGTACGGTGCCGACATGAGCATCGACATCATCAATAACGTCAGTGATCGCCGGTGCCGGAGGAATGCCACCTGCCACCAGGTCAAACGAGAACGCATCGGATGGTTCGGAACGCAGACCCGCCTTGTCTTCAGCAATCACGCGCACATCGTAATGACCGTTGGTCAGCGCTGGAGACGGCGTCCAGGTCCATTTACCGGTTGGATCGGCGGTAACGGAATCCACTTCTTTACCGTTGACAATGATGCGCACCACGCTGTTTTTCTCAGCGGTACCGGTAAAGTCCGGAGTGCTGTCATCGGTGATATCGCCGCTCGTCAGGTTGCCCGTTTTCAGACCCGCATCATCAAACACGCTATCAATCGTCGGTTTTACCGGCGGCGTGGTATCAACAATGAAGCCGATCGGATCGGACGGATCGCTGACGTTGCCGACCGGATCAACGATCACGACAACCGCTTCATGATCCCCTTCCGGCAGCGGTTTCTCAGGCGTGACTTCCCATTTGCCGTCATCGCCGACAATCGCGGTACCCACCACTTCATCGTCAATGATCAGGCGCACGGTGTCGCCTGGCGTACCGTTGTCGCCACTGAATACCGGCTGGGTGTCGTCGGTGGTGTCCCCGTTGTGAATCGGGCCGGTAACCGGGCCGACGTCATCCTCAACGTCACCAATGACAGGTTTGGCAGGGGCTTCCAGATCGACGATAAATTTAAAGTCATCAGACGGTTCGCCCGCATGGCCTGCAGGATCGGTGATCACCACCTTCCCGATATGCTCACCTTCCGGCAACGGTTTCTCCGGGGTGACGGCCCATTTACCGTCTGCTCCCACGATCGCGGTGCCGACCACTTCGTCGTCCACAATCAGCTTAACGGTATCGCCAGGTGTTGAACCTTCGCCGCGGAATGTCGGCTGCGTATCATCCGTCGCGCCGCCGTTTTTAATCGGACCCACGACGGTTCCGACGTCATCTTCCACGACGCCAATCACTGGTTTTTCCGGCACCACGACAAATTTAAAGTCGTCAGACGGGACGCTCTCGTTGCCCACAGGATCGGTGATGATCACCTTCCCGGTGTGACTGCCTTCCGGCAGCGGTTTCTCAGGCGTGACTTCCCATTTGCCATCTTCGCCAACAATGCCGGTGCCCACGACTTTGTCGTCCACAATCAGCTTAACGGTGTCACCAGGCGTGCCGCCTTCACCGCGGAATACCGGCTGTTTATCATCGGTATTATCGCCGTTATGAATCGGGCCGGTTTTCTCGCCAACGTCGTCTTCCACCTCGCCGATGGCAGGCTTAGCAGGTGCTTCCAGATCCACGGTGAAATCAAAAGAATCGCTCGGCGCGCTGGTGCGGCCATCCGGGCCTTTACCGATCAGCACAATGCTGTGGTCGCCGTGCGCCAGCGGGGTTTCAGGCGTCCAGGTCCATTTACCGTCAGCGCCCACGCGGGTTTCGCCGAGCTTGACGTTGTTTTCCCAGAACTCAACGATATCGCCCGGTTTGCCTTTGCCGCTAAAGGTTGGCGTGGCGTCATCGGTCACGCCGTTTTGCGGGATCGAGCCGGTTTTAGTGCCGTAATCATCATGCACGTCGGTCAGTTCAGGGGTGGTGACGGGTGCTTTGCGGCTACCGCCATTATCATCGTCACGGTTATGGCGAATAATGGCACCGATACCCACCAGCGCCCCCAGCCCCGCTAACGCACCCAGCGCCAGCAGAGCAGGAGAGAACGCGGTGCCCGCAACGGCCAGACCGTCCAGGCTTGCAATCGCGCCTGCGCCCAGCGCCTGAGCGGAAGATTCACCGTCCAGCAGGAAAGCAGCTTTGTGGTCGTCATCGCCGTCAGTGGCAATGTACTCGTGCCATTGACCATCTTCGCCTTTACCCACCAGCTCGCCCGGGTTATCGAAATAGCCTTCAATAATCAGCTGCGGCTGATCCTCGTCGGTGCCTTCCAGCATGACGAACAGGTCTTTACCTACGCGCTTCAGCGTAATGTTTTCTGGCGCGACGCCATTTTCCCCTTCAGCAAGAATGTATTTTGCATGCGGGATGGCCTTAATTTTGACAGCACTGCCAACCTTTTCACTGCGCAGAACGTCAGCTTTGACAATCGTCTCTTTATCAACGACTGCAATATTTACTGGCTTGAGAGTCATGTTTAAATTCTCGTGTAAATAATCGATCTGTGTCCGCGCAATGCGCCAGACGCACTTCCATACGGGATACTTTCCCTGGCTGACGCTATCTTCCCGGCTGGCACGCGTTGTCTTAATAAGACCTGTCGCAAACCGGTCTTATATGTCTCAGCGGTGGGGGAAAAGGGGGTAACAGGTGCAGTAACCTGATGGCACCAGAACGTCAGAAAATAATGGCAAAGATAAAGACAAGTCTTAGCCACCTTTTTTTTGCGCACGGGGAAAATGACATTTTTGTCACCCCATCAGGACAATCAGGAATGTCAGATAAAAAAGTCATTCTCCTGGACGTCAGTTCCTTGCTCCGAACAGGCATCCAGGGTTTATTAGCAGAACACGGTTATCAGACTGCGGCACAATTCCTCACGATTGAGGCAATGCACAGCGCGTTGTCAGAGTTACATGCTGACCTGATTATTATGGAGCATCTGCAACAAAGCCCCGAGGTGTTCTCTCATCTGGTACAAATAAGAAAAACCTACCCAGCAATTAAGGTTCTTATTTTGTCGTCGTCGTCGAGCGATTTTCATATTCAGTTGAGCCGACGGGCCGGTGCGTCTGGCTATATCAATAAAAACAGTTCCCTGGATAAAATTATTAACACCGTCAACACGATCACCACCGGGGGATATTGCTACGGTTCTGAGTTGTGGCAACATCACGCCCGCTATCCCCGGGATGCATCGCTGTTATTATCCTTGTCCCATATTGATATCTGTATTTTGCGCTATATTTCTGCGGGCTACAGCAATCAGATTATCGCCTCGCTGCTGAATATGAATAATAAAAAGGTCAGCGCATATAAGCAGCGCATCATGGCAAAATTCAACATGACCCGTCTGGCGGAACTGGTGGATCTGGCAAAACGGAATTATCTGTACTGAGCGCCAGAAGAGGCCCGGACAACGGTCAGTTCGGGCTTGATGACATCATTCGTTGCAAACGAATGCTCCGAAAATAGTGATCTACCGCACATATTCCTCCCCCTCTACCGAAGCGAATGTCTACGCTTATAGGACGCCCGGAAAAACCTGTCTTTCAGAACATACAACCGGAGGTCCTTATCACCATGTTCAACCAGAAACTACAGGCTAACGAGAACATCGAATTCGAGATTGCAGAAGAGCTGCGCTACGAGACCGATCCCTGCGAGTTAAAACTGGATGAGATGATCGAGGCGGAGCCGGAACCGGAAATGATTGAAGGGCTGCCCGCGTCGGATGCGCTGACGCCCGCAGACCGCTACCTTGAACTGTTTGAACACGTGCAGTCGTCACGGCTGTTTGCAGACAGCAAAACCTTCCCCGACTGCGCGCCGAAGATGGACCCGCTGGATATCCTGATCCGCTACCGCAAGGTCAGACGCCACCGGGATTTTGACCTGCGCCAGTTCGTGGAGAACCACTTCTGGATGCCGGAAACGTTCGACTCAGAATATGTTTCCGACCCGGGTCTGTCCCTGAAAGAGCACATTGATAATCTGTGGCCGGTGTTGACGCGCGAGCCGCAGGACCATATTCCCTGGTCCTCCCTGCTGGCCCTGCCGCAGGCCTATATCGTTCCCGGCGGACGATTCAGCGAGACCTACTACTGGGATTCCTACTTCTCGATGCTGGGTCTGGCGGAAAGCGGGCGCAACGATCTGCTGAAGTGTATGGCGGATAACTTCGCGTGGCTGATTGAGCGCTACGGCCATATCCCTAACGGCAACCGTACCTATTACCTCAGCCGTTCTCAGCCGCCGGTCTTTGCCCTGATGGTGGAGCTGTTTGAGGAGGATGGCGTGCGCGGTGCGAAACGTTACCTTGAGCACCTGAAAATGGAGCACGCCTTCTGGATGGACGGGGCAGAGTCGCTGCTGCTTAACCAGGCTTACCGCAGCGCCGTGCGCATGCCGGATGGCTCGTTGCTGAACCGCTACTGGGATGACCGTGACACCCCGCGCGACGAATCCTGGATTGAGGACGTGGAAACCGCCCGTCACTCCGGGCGTCCACCGAACGAAGTGTATCGCGACCTGCGTGCGGGTGCGGCCTCCGGCTGGGACTACTCGTCCCGCTGGCTGCGCGAGCCGGGTCGGCTTGCCAGTATCCGCACAACGCAGTTTATCCCCATCGATTTGAACGCCTTCCTGTTCAAGCTGGAGAGCGCGATCGCCAATATCTCGGCATCAAAAGGGGACAAAGAGACGGCCGACCTGTTCCGCCAGAAAGCCAGCGATCGCCGGGCCGCGGTGAACCGCTATCTGTGGGATGAAGAGAACGGCTGCTACCGGGATTATGACTGGCGACGCGAAGTGATGGCGCTGTTTTCCGCCGCCAGTATTGTGCCGCTGTATGTCGGTATGGCGACCCATGAGCAGGCTGAACGGCTGTCTGATGCGGTTAAAGCGCGTCTGCTCACGCCGGGGGGGATTCTGGCGACCGAGTACGAAACCGGCGAACAGTGGGATAAACCCAACGGCTGGGCGCCGCTGCAGTGGATGGCCATTCAGGGGTTCAAGCAGTATGGCAACGACTCCCTCGGAGATGAAATCGCCTGGAGCTGGCTGCATACGGTGAACCATTTTTATAAGACCCATCATAAGCTGATTGAGAAGTACCATATCGCCAGCAGTACCCCGCGCGAAGGGGGCGGGGGTGAGTATCCGCTGCAGGATGGCTTCGGCTGGACTAATGGCGTGGTGCGCCGGCTGATTGGGTTGTATGGGGAGCCTTGAGGAGGGTGAGGGGATCAGACCGCACCCTCACCCTGGCCCTCTCCCACAGGGAGAGGGAGTAGAAATCAGCGGATCACCTCATAAATGGCCGTCTGGATGGACTGCCATTTTTTGTTGCTGGCATCCGGCTGCGACTGGGCACGCCGCGTCGCCATGTCGAGATCGTGCTGCTGGCGTTTCACCACCGCAGGCACGGTGCAGAACGCTTTCAGGTACTCTTTCCTTACGGAAGTCAGCGACTCGCCGTTCGCCATGGCGTGGCTGAGCGTGTTAATAAAGCGACGACACGGCTTCTCTTCCACCATATTCTGCCGGTAGCGCAGCATCACCTCCAGCACGTCGTCATAACCTGCCGACATCGCCTCTTCGGTCCAGGAGAGCTTCCAGTCCATTCCGCCCTGCAAAAAGAGCTGCGCCACGCGGGTATCGTTGCGGTTGATGGCCGAACGGAAATTATTCTCGTCCCAGGTAACGCCCATTCGCGTGAGTGTTTCACGCGAGGAAGGGGTCTCGCGCATTTCCTGTGGCGGTGCCGCTTCTGCGGCTTTGGCAACGGCAGGTTGCGGTTTGCTGCTGGTCACCAGCCAGAAGCCCCCCGCCACAATAGCAATCACCATGACGCCAACCGCCCCCCATAACACACCGGAAATGAGCTGTTCGCGTTGTTCCGGGGTACGCGGCGCGCGCTGCGTCGGCTTTTCAATGGTGTCTCGGACTTCAAACAGATCCCCGCCGGTGACCCGATCCATTTTCTGGGCCTTTTCCCAGAACGTATGTAATTCGCTGGCATCCACCGCCATGAATCCGGCCGGATTGACGCGGGTTCTCCCCTCCTCAAACGCCCGCTGAACCGGCCGCGAGATCTGCGTGTAGTAGCTATCCAGCAGCTGAATTTGCGCCGAACTTAACGCTTTCTGTACGGTGAGGTGGTTGCGGATTTGCCGAATGTCGTCGAGGAAAGTTTGTAGGGTTTTTCGCGGCTCCACCAGAAGCGTAAGCATGGCGGGGTCGTTAAACAGTGAGGCGTAGTAGCGGCTGAACTCTTTTTTATCCACCAGCATCTGCGCCAGTTCACTGAACATCATGCCGCTCAGGACATCGTTAATCTCACCCAGTTTCAGCCAGCGTCTGACGCGGTCAGCGTTAAACAGCGTCTTGAGATGGTTGTTGAGGCGCACCGGATCGGGCCAGGCCTGCTGAATAAGCCCTTTTAACATCAGCTCTATCGCACGCACCTGTTTTTGCGCCTGCTGCTGCTGAAGTTCGCTGCCCGGTGCCAGCTCCGTGCTGTAGGTCAACAGCGGCTGCTGCAGGCGGAGATGTTCCAGCGCGGTCACAAACCGCATCGCCGCAATCAGCTGGTTTTCACTCACATCCTGCCCGCTTTCATACTGCGGCACCCGCTGCTGTAACAGGCGCAGCTGGAGGGTAAATTCCGACATCTCGGCATCATTCAGGTTGAGCTTCTTCGCCACGGCACCCCAGCCGCCCTGGGCTAAGCGCGCGCTGTCGAGCTGCTCCAGAAACCAGCGTGGATCTTTACCCTCCGAAGCATGTACATTCAGAAGAAGTAAAATTTCCACCGACGCATGGCGAATGACTGCCAGACAGTGTTCGAACTGTTCGCGAATATGATGTGATGTGCTGAGAGTCATTATTTTCCTTAAGTGACAACGAAGACATCCGAATGGGCACGTGAAGGCCGTTTTTCTTTTTATTTATACGAGGTTAACCATACCTGACTTTCTGTTTAAATAAAGTGACAACCCTAAAATCATTTAAAAATGTCAGGAGAATCTGAATGCCGGTTTTAATTACCCCTCGCCTTCACTGTTCGCCCCTGCAGGAACAGGACTGGCCCTTTTTTCTGGCGTTACAGCAACATCCCGACGTTATGCGCTTTGTGGCGGAAGACCGCCCCGTCGCGGACATCCGCGCCGCGTTTGAGGCCCGCCTGACGCCCTGGACGCCGGGCAGCGCGCACTGGCTGTGTCTCGTCGTCCGTGATGCCCTCACCCGGGTTCCGCTGGGCGTCACCGGCTATATTCATCGGGAGGAGGATTGCGCAGAAGTCGGTTTTCTTTTCGCACCCGAGGCGCAGGGAAAAGGCTACGGCTTCGAATCCCTGCAGGCGCTCTGCCGCTATGCCTTTGAAGAGGGCGGCATACGCCGACTCACCGCCACCGTTACCGCCGGGAATGTCGCCTCAAGACGTCTGCTGGAAAAAGCCCGGTTTCGCCTGGAAGGCGAATTACGTGAGAGCTATTACCTGGCGGGGCGCTGGCAGAATGACTGGTTATTTGGTTTATTACGGCAGGAATATCTGAACAACAATTCCTGATTAACAGCCATTTGGCGGATATTTATCGTAAATCGTTTCCTCTACAGTGTCGCCTCTTGAGAGGAAACGAATATGAACGGTCTTACGCTGGAAATATCTTCTGCCGCCATTGAATTAATAAAAAAGCATCAGGGGCTTTCTCTGGAGAAATATCGTGACGAACACGGATTATGGGTTATCGGCTACGGCCACGTTATCCGCGATCGGGAGCAGTTTCACGGTCCTGTCACTCCGCTGGAGGCCGACGCGCTGCTTCACGAGGACATTCGCTTGTGCGAGGCGCTGCTGCGGGAAAATGTGACACGTCCATTAACCCAACAGCAGCATGACACGCTGGTGATGATGATGTTCAGCTTCGGAGAGATACCTGCGCTGCCGGAAGCGATTTTTCAGGCCGTCGCCCGGGTGTAATACATCGCAGCCTGAGTTCTGTTTTTAACGTCCAGCCGCCGGAAAAGCGCCTCCAGATGGGCTTTTACCGTGGCCGCACTGATGTTGAGGTTGCGCCCAATCTCTTTATTTGACTCCCCCGCTGCCAGCAGTTTCAGCACTTCGCGCTGGCGTTCACTTAATGCCAGTAACGCCTGTGGCGACGACGGCTTTCTGACCCACTCTCCGGGAAAGCAGACCATCCCTCTGGACACCGAGTCCAGGACGGCGGAAAAGCGCTCGGGGCTGGCAGTGCGGGGAATAATGGCCATGATGTTTCGCTGGCGCAATTGTTCAACCCATCTGGCCTCTTTTTTCGCCAGAACCATGATCACGCGTATCGTCGGTAAGCGATGCAGGATGTCATCCAGCACACCACATCCCTCATCCTGAATTAAATTACCGTCAATCAGGACAATAGCAGACGGCGACGCGGACATCTGCGCCCATAAATCTTCTGCCTGACAGGTTCCAGTGATATTTATTTCCGGAATTAACGTCCGCAGACTGTGTATCGCTCCATGAATAAATAGTGACTGCCTGTCAAACATGATTACTCGCATCGTTTTTCTCCCTCTGAGAATAGCGAAGGGGGATTCTACAGAGGGGGGATTTGAGAAAAAACTCAATGAACGGAGCGGTTACAAAATCGCCAGGGGTATTTATATCTGCCGTATCCTGACACACTTTACTTAAGGATTTCCTTAAGGGGGTCCGTCCCCTTAAGGCGGCGTATTACAGGAACATCCCGCCAGACACTTCAATACGTTGTGCATTCATCCAGCCCAGTTTATCGCTCAGCAGCGCCGCAATGGCATCGCCAATATCATCGGGCAGGCCAACCCGGCCCAGCGCCGTTTGCGAAGCCAACGTCTGATTCAGTTGGGCGTTGTCGCGCACACTTCCGCCACCAAAATCCGTCTCGATCGCCCCTGGCGCAATGATATTGACGGAGATCCCCCGCGCCCCCAACTCTTTCGCCTGATAGCGGGTGAGCACTTCCATCGCCCCTTTCATCGCCGCGTAGGTCCCTGAACCTGGCTGAGTAAAACGGGCCAGCCCGCTGGAGACGTTGAGGATCCGCCCGCCATCATTCAGCAAGGGCAGAAGACGCTGGGTCAGGAAAAACGGTCCTTTAAAGTGGACATTCAACGCCTCATCGAACTGGGCTTCCGTCGTCTCGGCATACGGCGTGAATAAACCCGTTCCGGCATTGTTTAATAAATAATCAAAACGTTCACGCTGCCAGACAGACTTAAGGATTTCCTGTAACTGCAGGGCAAACGCGTCGAAACTGGCGATATCCCCGACGTTGAGCTGCAATGCCGCCGCGTTGACCCCTTTTTCCTGAATTTCGCGCACAACATCCAGTGCGTCCTGCTGATTGCGATGGTAAGTCAGGATAATTCCTGTTCCGTCTGCCGCCAGCTTCAGGGCGGCGTTTTTACCCAGACCGCGGCTACCACCGGTCACTAATGCGATACGTTCAGTCATCATAAACCTCGTTTTGGCTGTTAGGGAGATTGAGAAAGAGATTATTAGGTGATAGAAGATCAATAAAGACAGGAAAGAGCGCTTCACTGTTTCATATGCAACAACAATGAGCGGCAGCTATGGATAAAATTCACGCAATGCAGTTGTTTGTTCGCGTCGCGGAACTGGAGAGTTTTTCCCGCGCGGCAGAAACATTAACGCTGCCGAAAGGCAGCGTTTCACGACAAATTCAGGCCCTGGAAAACCGGCTTGGCACCCAGCTTTTGCACCGCACCACGCGCCGCGTCAGCCTGACGCAGGACGGCATGGTCTATTACGAACGGGCAAAAGATCTGCTGGCGAACCTCGATGAACTGGACGGTATGTTTCAGCACGATCCCTCCAGCATCAGCGGACGGCTGCGCGTGGATATGCCCGTCGGCGTTGCACAAAATTTAGTCATCCCTAAACTGCCAGCGTTTCTGCAGCAGTACCCGGGTATCGAACTGGAGCTCAGCAGCAGCGATCGTCTGGTGGATGTGATCCGTGAAGGGTTTGACTGCGTGGTACGCGTCGGCACGCTGAAGGATTCGGGGCTGATCGCCCGTCCGCTGGGCAAGCTGTCGGTGATTAACTGCGCCAGCCCGGATTATCTGGCGCGTTTCGGCTATCCGGAAACGCTGGATGATTTAGGCTCCCATGCGGTGATTCACTACGCTGCGATGCTGGGAACCCGCCCGCAGGGCTTTGAGTTTTATAACGGCAGTACGACACAGTGGATTAAAACGGGCGGGGTATTAACCGTTAACAGTACAGAAACCTACCAGGCGGCCTGTCTGGCCGGGCTGGGGATTATTCAGGTCCCGCGCGTCGGGGTACGCGATTCTCTGCGGGCGAAGAAGCTTATCGAGATCCTCCCGCAGTACCGGGCTGAACCGATGCCGGTCTCGCTGATTTATCCCCACCGCCGCAACCTCTCCCGCCGTGTACATCTGTTTATGGAGTGGCTTACTGAACTCACAAAAGCTTACGTGGATTAGTCGCAAGCTATAATTCAATAACATCCAGCCAAACGAAAAGGAAAAGACGCGTGACGCCGGAAAACAACCCGCAACGACCCACCCAACAATTAGAGTATGATCCCATCAGGAAGATGGAAACCGGGCCAGAAGAGGCCAAAGCACCTGGCACCGTCAGCAAGGCGCTGGGAACCGTCACCGGCATCGCCGCAAGAATCCAGCAATTTCCCATGGTGGCGCATCTGATACGCGCAACTGAGCGCTTTAATGACCGCATGGGGAACCAGTTTGGCGCCGCCATCACCTATTTTTCCTTCCTGTCGATGATTCCGATCCTGATGGTGTCGTTTGCGGCGGCCGGGTTTGTGCTCGCCTCACACCCGACGCTGCTGCAGGATATCTTCACGAAGATCCTGAATAACGTCAGTGACCCGACCCTGGCCAGCACGCTTAAAAGCACCATCAATACCGCTGTTCAGCAGCGTACTACGGTCGGCATCGTCGGTTTGCTGATCGCCCTTTACTCCGGCGTAAACTGGATGGGCAACCTGCGCGAGGCCATTCGCGCCCAGTCGCGCGATGTCTGGGAGCGTAAGCCGCAGGATCAGGAGAAGATTTGGGTGAAGTATCTCCGCGACTTTGTTTCGCTGATTGGCTTGCTGGTCGCACTCATCGTGACGCTTTCCATTACCTCGGTGGCGGGCTCGGCGCAGCAGATGATTATCTCCGCGCTCTATCTTGATTATATCGAATGGCTGAAACCCGCCTGGCGTGGCATTGGGCTGGCCATCTCCATCTTCGCCAACTATCTGCTGTTCTTCTGGATCTTCTGGCGTTTGCCGCGCCATCGCCCGCGTAAGAAGGCGCTGATCCGCGGCACGTTGATTGCGGCGATCGGCTTTGAAGTCATCAAAATTGTGATGACTTACACCCTGCCATCGCTGGTGAAATCCCCGTCTGGCGCGGCGTTTGGCTCGGTGCTGGGCCTGATGGCGTTCTTCTATTTCTTCGCCCGTCTGACCTTGTTCTGCGCAGCGTGGATTGCCACCGCCGAGTATAAAGATGACCCGCGGATGCCGGGCAAAACGCACCGCTAGCCCTCCTTCCGGGCTGAAATTTCAGCCCGATTCATCATTTCAGCATATAAATCCAGACCGTAACTTTTATTTAACCGAAAACCAGTGTTATTGACTGATATTTAAAATCTGTGAAGCATTTCATAGACGTGATTTGGCTGGTCTGAAAATTATCCGCTTTTTGTTGCTTTTATCACCGGCTCGCGGCTTTGTTACAGATTGAAATGTCGCTTTTGCTGTGCGTAATATGGCCTTTCGTTCGACAAAAATAAGAAAATATTATGCAAGCAACAGCCACCACACTCGACTCAGGAACGGATAACGTTCCGGTAAACTCGCGCAATAAAGTCGTCGTCGCCTCGCTGATTGGCACCGCCATTGAGTTCTTCGACTTCTATATTTACGCCACCGCCGCGGTTATCGTCTTCCCGCATATTTTCTTCCCGCAGGGAGACCCGACGGCGGCCACGCTACAGTCTCTGGCGACCTTTGCCATCGCGTTTGTGGCGCGTCCGATTGGCTCGGCGCTGTTTGGACACTTTGGCGATCGCATTGGACGTAAAGTGACGCTGGTGGCCTCGCTGCTGACGATGGGGATCTCCACTGTCGCCATCGGCCTGCTGCCTACCTATGAGACCATCGGCATTCTGGCGCCGGTCCTGCTGGCGCTGGCGCGTTTTGGCCAGGGTCTGGGCCTGGGCGGTGAATGGGGTGGTGCGGCGCTGCTGGCGACCGAGAACGCCCCGGCGCGTAAACGCGCGCTGTATGGCTCCTTCCCGCAGCTTGGCGCACCGATTGGCTTCTTCTTTGCGAACGGGACGTTCCTGCTGCTCTCCTGGCTGCTGACGGATGAACAGTTCATGAGCTGGGGCTGGCGTATCCCGTTTGTGTTCTCCGCCGTACTGGTGCTGATTGGCCTGTATGTCCGTGTCTCTCTGCACGAAACGCCGGTGTTCGCGAAAGTCGCCGCGGCGAAAAAACAGGTGAAAGTGCCGCTGGGTACACTGCTGACTAAACACGTCCGCGTGACCGTGCTGGGCACGTTTATCATGCTGGCCACCTACACGCTGTTCTACATCATGACGGTTTACTCCATGACCTTCAGTACCGCCGCCGCGCCGGTTGGGCTGGGGCTGCCGCGTAACGAAGTGCTGTGGATGCTGATGATGGCGGTCATTGGGTTTGGCGTGATGGTACCGATTGCGGGTCTGCTGGCGGATAAGTTTGGTCGCCGTGCGAGCATGATTACGATCACCACGCTCATTATTCTGTTTGCCCTGTTTGTCTTCCCGCCGCTGCTGGGCTCAGGTAGTCCGGCGCTGGTGATGGCCTACCTGCTGATTGGCCTGAGCCTGATGGGGCTGACCTTCGGTCCGATGGGCGCGCTGCTGCCGGAGTTGTTCCCGACGGAAGTGCGTTATACCGGCGCGTCGTTCTCCTATAACGTCTCGTCTATTCTGGGCGCGTCCGTTGCGCCATATATCGCCACCTGGCTGCAGGCGAATTATGGCCTGTTCTATGTGGGCGTCTATCTGGCGGCCATGGCGGCGCTGACGCTGATTGCGCTGCTGCTGACGCACGAGACTAAGCATCAGGCTTTGTAAGCTAATGCCGGGTGGCGGCTCCGCCTTACCCGGCCTACAGAATCTGTCATTGACTGCGGCCTGATGCCCTCACCCCGGCCCTCTCCCACAGGGAGAGGGCGAACGGGAGCTACTTCTTCATCTGCGACAAAATATTCCGGCACTGATTCGCTTCCCCTTCTGACGGTGAAATCAACGCCAGCAGCGCTGCGGCTGGGGTGACCAGCGTCGCGAGGGCTGCGGCCACCGCGCCGCGTGCAATCAGCGGTCCGGGCTTCACCCCCGCCTGCGGGTTTTTGAAAGTGCCGCGCACATACAGCGGCGAACGCAAGGTGATGATACGGATCCCCTTACTTTCCGGGTCAATGGTCAAATCAAGCTGCTCCGAGGCCATGCTGGCGGTGCCGGTCACGTTGATCACCGCGTTTTCCGTGTCAAAGGCAAAAATCTGCGGACGCGCCACGCCGTTCACCAGGTCCAGGTTGGCCGCCGCACAGTTCACCCGCACCTCATCGTCACCGAAGATCTGCCCGATGATATAGTTCCCGACGTTCAGCCCGAGGATCTCCATCAGGTTTCGGCTCACCAGCCCGTCGTTCATCAGCAGCTTGAGGTTACCGTTACTGCTTCCCAGCAGCGCCGCCACGGAGTTCCCCACGCCGCGTATGTCAGCATCGCCGTTCATTTCACCGAGGGTTTTCTGCATCAGCTCCACATCGGGCATCAGCTCTTTCAGCTTGAGCCTGCGGGCCTGAATATCGGCTCGCCCCTGCATCGGCTTTTTATCGCCTTCGAGGTGAATGTTCGAGGAAATCGTCCCTCCCGCCATACCAAACTTCAGCGGCTGCAGGCGCAGGTCGGCATTTTTAAGGAGGATATGGGTCGAAAGATTGCTGATTGGCAGCGTGCTGCCGTGCTCAATTTTCCTGCCTTTGAAACGCACGTCCGCGTCCATCACATCCCACTTATCCGTCTCAAAGCGGTCATAGGGCAGTACTTTCCCGGCTGGCTGGAGATCTTTCTTCACCTCTTTTGACTTCGTCCCTTTTCCGGAATCGACGCCGATCAGCGGTCCCAGGTCGGCGAGTCGCAGCTGACGGGACTCGACATCCCCCTCCAGTTTGGGGCGCGGTTTCCCGGTAGTGTAGGTCAGCGAACCGTGGATATCGCTGTCGCCGATGCGGCCGTTAAAATCCCGGTAGTTAAAAACAGAGGACTTTTCGCTGTCGATTTTGGCGACCAGGTGCCCGTCCGTTTCAAACGGCGGGGTATCCGGCAGCAGTACGCCGGTCAGTTCATACAGCTCACCCAGCGAATCACCGGCAAATTTGAGCTGAAGATCGACGCCGCCCATGTTCATCGGGTCGTTGACCGTCCCCACAAACGCCACACGGGTGTTCCCGGAGCGGAAATCCGCCTGTACCGGGAACGGCGTGCCTTCACTGCGGAGCGCCAGCATACCGCCCATTTTTCCTTTTCCGCTCAGCGGCTGGCCGTTGTAGCGCCCTTTTGCCGTCAGGCCGAAGACGTAATCCCCTACGCTTGCGGTGTCGCCTTTGGCTTTCGTGCCCGTCACCTCGCTAAAGGGCAGCGGCTTGCCGAGCGGATCGACCAGGATCTCCACATCCGCCTTGCTGACTTTATCGTCGATGGCGATCCGTCCGCGATCGAAGAGAATATTGTCGAGACGGAATGACCAGGACGAGGGCCGGGCATGCGGATCTTTTTCGCCGTCGCTGGCAAGGTTAAAGGTCCAGTTGTTGTTTTTTTCAGAGAGACGGATCAGGCGCGCATCGGGCTGCTGCAGCTTGATCCACGGCAAATAGACCGTTTTGGTGAGGAGCGCGAGCGGAGCCAGCGTAGCTTCAACGCGAGGGAGGTGAACCATGGTCACTTCCGGGATATCGGGCGGGTTGCCGAGAATGATGTCGTCGGCGTGGACATGTGGCCAGGGGATCCAGCTTCGCCAGCCGGGCTCCTCCTTCTGACGCTCCCACACTACCCCTAAATCACCGCGTATAGCGAAGGGGCGATTCAGCTCGGTTGAGACTTTCTGGTTGATGGTCGGCTTAAGGCGGTTCCAGTCAAACGTCGCAATAATGATGACGACGACCACAATCAACAACAAGAAAATCCCTGCGGTCCAGGAGATTACCCTGGTTGTTTTCGTCATTTTTATCCCCTTTCCTGATGACCTGTCCTGTAAAACTATAGTCCAGACAAAGGGAAGCGGGCTTATCAGAGGGTCGTTATCACGCTATCGAGGCGATCCATGGGTACCGGGCGAGAGAGGAAATAGCCTTGCGCCGCCGCGGCAGGAGAGTTTTGCACATCACGCCACTCTTCCAGGGTTTCCACGCCTTCAACAATCACGCCCTGGCAATAGCGGTTCATCAGCTGTAATAACAGCGTAAACAGATTCCGCCCTTCCGGGGTCTGGCGCAGCATAATAAACAGATCGCGAGCCACTTTAATGTAGTCGTAGCGCACTTCACTCAGGGCGGAGAAGTTCGCCATGCCGGTGCCAAAATCATCCAGCCACAGCGGGCCAAATTCGCACATCGACGCAAACGAGGAGTCCTGCGGCAGGCGGACATGCTCCACCAGCTCAAAGCGCATCCACGGCAGGGTGGCGATCAGCTCCTGCAATTTCGCATTCTGACGCAGCGCCAGCAGAGTCGGGCCATCAACGTTGACCGAAGCGAGGATATCGTGCTGTTCGAAAAAGGTCTGCTTCGTCGCCAGCATACGGAGCTGCTCTTCCAGCACATCCAGACGCTGGCGAACGGCCACTTCGGCAAAGTAGCGATCCGGTGCAATACGCTGAGTAGGGTTTGAGGGGTGCGTCACCACGGTCAATATTTCAATGGCCATCAGTCGGCCATCCGTTCGGTAGATCGGCTGATAGGTGTACGCGCGCTCACATTGCAGCCAGTAGCGATGCTCCTGCAAGTTCTCAATACTTGCCTCAGGCGTAGTGCTCAGCCGCTGGATAACCTGCTCTGACTTCATTTCAGATGTCCTGTTGTTGGGATGGCCTTTCTGGACTCGTCACAGGATTATCGGCGCGGCAATTGAGAACTTTATGTTCAATTAACCCGGAAAATGAAATTAAGATGGCAGCGATGAGCAGGAACACGCGCTGGCTCAAATAAAATAATGGAACGTTGTTTTAATATAGTTGACCTGTTAATTCACCCAGCGCACACTAGCGAAAATTACTCTGTTCAGGTTCACGACTATGTCTAAAAAAATTGCCGTGATTGGCGAATGCATGATTGAGCTGTCCCAAAAAGGCGCGGACGTCAGCCGCGGATTTGGTGGCGATACGTTAAACACCTCCGTTTATATTGCCCGTCAGGTTGCGCCTGAGGCGCTCACCGTGAACTACGTTACCGCCCTGGGGACGGACAGCTTCAGCCAGCAGATGCTTGAGGCCTGGCAGAGTGAACATATTGATACCTCACTGATCCAGCGTATGGAAAACCGCCTGCCGGGTTTGTATTACATTGAGACCGACGAGACCGGCGAGCGTACGTTCTACTACTGGCGTAACGAAGCCGCGGCGAAATACTGGCTGGAGAGCGACGACGCCGCCGCCCTTTGCGAAACGCTGGCGACGTTTGACTACCTCTATCTGAGCGGGATTAGCCTGGCTATTCTGAGCCCGTCCAGCCGCGAAAAACTGCTGTCGTTGCTGCGCGAGTGCCGCGCCAACGGCGGGAAGGTGATTTTCGATAACAACTACCGTCCACGCCTGTGGGCCAGCCGCGAAGAGACGCAGCAGGTCTATCAGCAGATGCTGCAATGCACCGACATCGCCTTCCTGACCCTCGACGATGAAAACGCCCTGTGGGGAGAAAAACCGGTAGAGGACGTGATTGCGCGCACGCAGGCGGCGGGCGTGAAAGAAGTGGTGATTAAGCGCGGCGCGGAGTCGTGTCTGGTGGCGATTACGGGGGAAGCGGTGGTTGACGTCCCGGCGGTGAAGCTTGCCAGAGAGAACGTGATTGATACCACGGCGGCGGGTGATTCATTCAGCGCGGGGTATCTGGCGGTGCGTCTGACGGGCGGCACGCCGGAAGCGGCAGCACAGCGTGGGCACCTGACGGCCAGCACCGTCATTCAGTATCGCGGGGCGATTATTCCGCGTGAGGCGATGCCTGTTTAAGTCAGGTGCGGGCTGTTGCCCTCACCCTAACCCTCTCCCACAGGGAGAGGGAATATTTAAGCATTACTGCCCCTGCGGAATATCCGTCGCATCCGGGTGTAAATCATCCGCCGTCGCGGCCTGCGCTGGCTGCGGCGCGGTAGCCATAATGGAATCCCAGGTTGTCTGCAGTTCCTTCATGTCATATTCCGGCTCGCCTTTCGGTTGCAGGAGGATCAACGCCATATCCTGCGACAGCTGCTGACGGAGGTCCTGATTGAGCATCTCGACGGTCAGACCGTTCAGGAAGTCCTGACGAAGCTTCTGGTACTGTTCCGGCGCAATGTCCACCACCTGGTTCTGCAGAGAGCGAATACGCTGGCTGATCAGAATGTCGGTATCGGCGCGAGCGTAAGTCGCAAACAGCTTCTGCAGCTCCAGTTTTTTCTGCGCCACGAGAGCATTGAACTCCTCTTCAGGAAGCCCCTCTTTACGCACTTTTGCGAGCTCTTTCGCGACCACGCCCAGATTTGCATTCAGCTTGTCGCCCGGTGATTCAACGTTAATGGCGCATTGCGCACGCTGGAACAGCACGCGGCAGTCAAAGCCAAGACCGATATTCTTCACGTTGTTCTTACTGAGCGTCTGCTGAACATGCCAGAACAGCGCTTCTCGGGCCAGATCGGCACGCCAGTAGCGCAACAGCGCCGCGGACTCACGGATGGGCTGCCAGGCGTTATCCCACATCACGGAGAGTCTGTCCTGACGCACGGTGTCCGTCATGATGCTGACAGGCTCTGCACGCAGCGGAGAGAGAGTCGGCACCGGGGCCGGTGATTCACGCTTGCCTTTCAAATCGCCAAACGCTTTGTTGATCTGCTCAACCACTGCGCGGCTGTCCACGTTACCCACCACGATCAGCGTCATCGCGTCCGGGGTGTACCATTTCTGGTAGAAGGATTTAACCTGTTCGACGTCTACCGGCTGTTTCAGCGGTTCAGCCGGATCGTGCCCCAGTAATGCGGAACCCTTCAGGCGGTAACGCCACCAGCCCTCTTTGGTATCACCAGGCCAGGTCGCCACCATGTCGCTGTTGCTCAACGCATAGTTGACGGTGTCCGGCGTAATCGCCAGATTGCCAGAGGCATCGGAGAGATAAGTGAGGGCTTCTTTAAGCAGATCGTTACGGTTATTAGGCAGGCTCAGGTTAAACATGGTGTAGTCATACGAGACAACAGCCGGTGGGAGTGGGCGTTTCGGATCGATGGCCTGTTGCCAAAGCGAACGCACCTGAACAGCCTGCAAGCTACCGCTCTGAGTGAGCGCCAGCCGGGGAATAAAATGGCTAAAACCGGTTTGCTGAGTGCTTTCCGTAAGGGAACCGGTATTAATGGACAGACGGATTTCAATACGATCGCTGGGACGCTGCGGCGTGGCTAACACCTGCCACTGAAAACCGTTCGCTAATGTTCCTTGTTGCCAGGCCGGGTCTGGCTGGAGCGCATCTGCCTGCACATAACTGGCTGCTGCCATCATCAGCAAACCGCCGGTTAAGAGTCGAATTTTTGTGCCCTGCATGTGAACCCCTGATCAACATTCCTGGTTAAAAAAGAGTGCCTCGCGACGCGCCTCACTCTTAAAGATGACGATGAAAACACGTCGATTAGACCGCGCATTCGGCAAAACGTCACGGTCAGAAGTGAAATATACCCAAAAAAAATCTTGTCGAATTATGACAGGTACGAACAGTTATTATGCGCAGGAGCCCGCATCCCGACAAGGGAATACGGGCATTTGTGACAAGATTAAGAGGATAAACCCGGATTTATGCTGTCAGATGAACGATTGTTCAGGGTATCGTCGAGCTTTTTGTGATCCAGCTCTTTGACCCATTTCGCCACTACCACCGTGGCCACGCCGTTACCCACCAGGTTGGTCAGGGCGCGCGCCTCTGACATGAAGCGGTCAATACCGAGAATCAACGCCAGACCCGCCACCGGCAGATGCCCCACCGCGGAAATCGTCGCCGCCAGCACGATAAAGCCACTGCCCGTCACGCCTGCCGCCCCTTTAGAAGAGAGCAGGAGCACCACCAGCAGGGTAATCTGATGGACAATATCCATATGGCTGTTGGTCGCCTGGGCGATAAACACCGCTGCCATCGTCAGGTAGATCGAGGTGCCATCCAGGTTGAAAGAGTAACCCGTCGGGATCACCAGCCCCACCACCGATTTACGGCATCCCAGTTTTTCCATCTTATCGAGCATACGCGGCAGCGCCGATTCTGAAGAGGAGGTCCCCAGAACAATCAGCAGCTCTTCGCGGATGTAACGGATAAATTTGAAGATGTTGAAACCTGTCGCACGGGCGATGGAGCCCAGGACCACCACCACGAAAAGGATACAGGTGATATAGAAGCAGATAATCAGCTGCCCCAGTTGCACCAGCGTACCGACGCCGTACTTACCGATGGTGAAGGCCATCGCACCGAAGGCCCCAATCGGCGCCAGGCGCATGATCATATTGATGATGCCGAAGATCACCTGCGAGAAACTTTCAATGACGTTAAAGATGAGCTGGCCTTTGCTGCCCAGACGGTGGAGGGCAAAACCAAACAGCACGGCGAAGAGCAGAACCTGCAGGATATTACCGCTGGCAAACGCGCCAATTACGCTGCCAGGAATGACGTCCAGCAGGAAGGCGACCACACCCTGATCCTTCGCCTGCTCGGCGTAAACCGCGACGGCTTTCGCATCCAGCGTCGACGGGTCGACGTTCATACCCGCGCCTGGCTGCACCACGTTGACGATGATCAGACCAATAATCAGCGCCAGCGTACTGACCACTTCAAAATAGAGCAGCGCTACGGCACCGGTTCGGCCAACCGCCTTCATGCTTTCCATGCCCGCGATGCCCGTCACGACCGTACAGAAGATCACCGGGGCGATGACCATTTTGATGAGCTTAACGAACGCATCGCCAAGCGGTTTCATTTGTGCGCCCAGTTCAGGGTAATAGTGACCCAGCAGAATACCGATGGCGATGGCTGTCAGGACCTGGAAATAAAGACTTTTGAAGAGTGAGGTTTTCATAAGGTGTCCTTGGGAAGAAAAACCACAGGTTTTGTAAGGTTATGGTTAACCTGCGGCTTTAAAATAACACCCACATAACAGGACAGAAATAAACTCAGTTCAAATTTGAAACACAAATGTTAAGAACTTTGAGCTGGCTCGCACAAGCCAGCAACAAAATTACACTTTTGCGTGATGGCCAGCGCCAGAAAGGTAACGTTCTTCAAAGACATCCGCGGGAACCGCTGGGGCAAAAAGGAAACCCTGCCCACTCTCCACGCCCGCCTCAGCCAGCCAGCTGCGTTGCGCTTCGGTTTCAATCCCCTCCGCAATAAGATGCAGGTTTAGACTGCGCGCCATATGGATAATCGCCTGCACCATACTGCTGTCGCCCGGCAGACCGTCGACAAACGCTTTGTCAATTTTCAGCACATCCACCGGCAGGGTTTTCATGTGCTGAAGCTGACGCAGCCCGGCGTAACCCATGCCAAAATCATCCAGCGCAATGCGAATGCCGGCATGACGCAGCGGCTTCAGAATGGCGACGGCTTCATTGGGGTCGTCTATATGCCGACTCTCTGTCACTTCCAGGGTCAGGGTATCCGGTTTGATGCGGTAACGGTGGATAAGCTCCAGCATCTCTGACACCATGGTTGGGTGCTTCAGCTGCAGGGCGGACAAATTGACCGACAGCGGCAACGTCACGCCGCGCTCCTGCCAGGCGGCAAGCTGACGGCAGGTCTCTTCCAGCACCCAGTATCCGATAGTTACCATCAGACCGCAGGATTCAATGCGCTCTATCAGTCCTTCCGGTAACTCCCATGAACCATCCGGCTGTTTCATCCGCAATAGCGCCTCGGCGCTTTTCACGTCTCCCGTGTGCAAATCCACCTGCGGCTGGAGCCAGAGGGCAAACTGGCGGTTATCCAGCGCGGTCAGGATGTCGCTCTCTTCCGTCAGGCGCTGCTGCGCCTTTTCCATCTGCTCCGGGTCGAAGAACTGGATCTGATTTTTGCCTTTGCGACGGGCGGTGAACGCCGCCGAGAAGGCGCGGCGATAAAGCTGTTCCGCGGTCAGATCGCCATAGTACATGGCAATTCCGATGCTGGCGCTCGGACGAAGCTGGATACCCTGAATGGGGAGCCGCTCATTAATGACAGTGAGTACTTGCTGACCTAATGTGATCGCATGCCACGGCTCTTTCACCCCGTTTGCAATCACCACCAGGTCATACCCGCTAACCTGGGTCAGCACCATGCGTGGCGCAAGCACAGATTTAACCTTTTCCACCAGGGTGAGCAGCAGCATCTCGCGCTGGCTCTCCTTGAGCACGCCCGCCGTGTCCTGCAGGGTTTCACAGGCGATGACCATCAACGCCGTAGTCTGCTGGCGAGCGACGGTCTGCTCCAGCATTGCCATCAGAAACGCTTTATTGGGGAGCTCCGAGACCGGGAAGCGGGTGGCGCTACTGTTCAGCTCTTCCTGCTGACGCTGGATGCGCTGCTGGTTAAGGTTGTAGCTACGCACCAGCATGCCGATCTCATCGTCATGATGAAGGCGCGGCAGCTCAAGCTGATGGCCCATCTGGTCCTGTGGGGAAAGGGTGTTCAGCTCCCGGGCGATACGCCGCAGCGGATGCACGATCAGCCGGTTAATGCACCAGGTCAGCGCCACGCTGAGGATCAGTGTCATAAGTAAGCAAGTGGTCACTAACGTGACAAACCAGCTCATGACGAATTTATACATGCGGTACGAGTCCGCCTGCAGGACGAGATAGGCTAACGGCTGCGGGTTGGCAGGACGCTCAAGCGAGTAAATGGGGAGCGAGATTTGTACCGGCAGTTCAAACAGGCGCATCACCATCATCGGGACAGGACGCTCAGGGATAAAGCTCATCCGCAGCGCCTGGAACTGGTTAGGCAGCACCACGTCTGCGCGGCTGACTACGCCTGCAGGCTGGATGCGTTTTAAAATGGTTTCCGCTTCGGGAATATCACCTTTCAGGATCGAGGCTGAGAGCGGGCCGCGCACCGAGCGAGCAATACTTTCTAATTGCGAAGCCGTGTTATAGCGATTCTGCTGCACGGAATGAAACAGCAAAATTACGCAAAATAGCAGTACAAACAGCATTGTGACGGCAGACACCATCGCCATCTGTTTGATCGTTAAGGAACGGCTGACACGCAAAATGACTCTCCACAGAACTCGAAGCGCAGGGCGCACCAGGGTGTAAACCTGGCGCGCCTGAGTATACCCGATTGCTGCACTTTTAAGAGAGACTTACAAATGGATTAAGTAAAATCCGATTACCAGTCCGCGTAAGGAATGAGCGGCTGCGGCGGTAAGTCCATATCACCCTGCCAGCCTGCGGCAGAGTAGCGTACGTACAGCAGCGCATGGCTTGGGGTATAGTCTTTTGCTTCCTGAATATCCACGCCCAGGCCAACAAACCAGTTGGAGGTCACCCGACGTTCAATAATGGCCCGCGCGGTATAACCGGTGCCTGAAGAGCTGCTGCCGGTTTCCATCGCCCCCCGGTCGGTATAGCGGCCAGGTTCATCGGTTGGAATAAGACTCTGGTCCGGGTAGCGCAGCTCGTCATTGGTTTTGGAGTGCGACCAGGAGACAGATCCCCCCAGTTCCCAGGACCAGTTCTCCGTGCGTTTACGCCAGGTCACCGGCAGGGCGAAGGAGACATACTCCTGCGGGCTGTAATAACCGCCCTGGCCCAGAGTATAGCCACTCAGATCTTTGTCGTAGTGCCACAGCATGTTAGAGACACCGACGGTAAGCCGCTCATTGTTTTTATTAATGAGCTTGTAGTAGTAACCGGTCATCCAGCGCACGCGCCAGTTATCCTCCACATTTTTACCCGTCAGCGTCTCCGCATTCAGGCTTGACCAGATGCCGTTCGCCTCGCCTTTGTCGTAGCTTATACTCACCCCACCGCCGGTGGCGCGCACGCCGCCCCAGGTGGTGCCGGTGTTGGTATCTTTTTGCCCGGCGAAGGCCAGCAGAGAGCTGGAGATCGGCCGACGATGGGCGTTAACGGTGTAGCCTACTGGACCCAGGTCGCTGCTGTAGCTTACCCCGCCGACCACATCGACCACCTCGAAGCCCATCGGCGTGGTACCGATATCCCATGCCCAGGTTTTGTTCTGCCAGCCGACGGCTACGCTCGCGCCATTGTCTGACTGATGCGTGTTGCCGCTACACGGCGTTTCGGCACAGGTCCCCCACTTGGGATCGTAGGTGCCGTTACGGGTAGCAAACGAACCGGCATCCATATTGACCAGATCGCTGCGGAAGAACATCCGTCCGTCCGAGAGCGGGGCATCAACCTGCAGCATGGTGGTATGCGCTTTCAGGTCGGAGTAGCCCCCCGTGCCGCTGGAGCCCCAGTAATCATGCTGCAGCGTGACGTTAAAATCCTGCTGACGGTACAAATCTCCGGCATCGCTACGCACGCCGCGCTTCAGCCAGTCATCTTTTTCGTCGTTACGCGTCAGGCGCGTAAAGCTGTCATTATCCGCCGGACGGGTGGTGGTGATGCCAGAGGAGACCATGGCATCTTTATAGGTCTCCAGCGCCTGCTGAGGCTGGCCGTTTTGCGCCTGAAAACGTGCCGCATCACGCAGCACCAGCGCGTTTTCCATCGACGCTGGCTGTGATTTAGCCTGCGGAATGATTTTGTTGAAGGTCTGTTCTGCAGCTGCGGCGTCACCCAGACCCGCCTGCGCCATCGCGATCCGGCGCTGCATATTGAGCGACAGCGGCTGGCCATTTTGCGCAGCGGGCAGCTTCGCCAGCTCCGCGCGGGCGGCATCCTTGTTACCTTGCGCGCTGTAAATTTCGGTCAGACCGAGGATCGCGTCTTCGTTCTGCGGCTCACGCTGCAGGACGGCGTTGTAGGTCGTTTTCGCCGAGTCCAGATCGCCACGCTGCTGTGCCCAGTCCGCCAGCGTGAGATCGATGCGGGTGGAGGCTGGCTGCTGGCGAAGAAGGTTTTCCGCCTCCTGCTCTTTGCCGCTGTCGCGCAGGCGGTTGGCGGTTTCCAGCACCTGATTGCTTTGCAGACGGTCGGCAAGCTCCTGGATATTGCCGTTCCACTGGCTGCGCGGCAGCGTGTCCAGATGCGCCAGCGCGGCCCGGTCCTGATCGTTTCCGGAAAGATAGAGCCCGTTGGCATACACCTGATCCGGATCGGTGGGTTTCTGGCGGGCAAGCTGACGCATCAGGGTATCCGCCTGGCTGCGCTGGCCGGCGCTGTAGAGATCGCGGGACAAACGGTAGGTTATCCACACGTCGCCCGGAGAGAGCGCCAGACGACGGCGCTGAATATCGGCAGCCTGCGCGTATTTCCCCTGGTTCTCCAGCTGTTCTGCCTCGGCGGAGAGCTGCTCGTTGGTCAGGCTGCGTTCAATATCATCAATGCTGCGACGCTGGCTGGCGGAGAGCGACTGGATAAATTGCGACGCCTTCTCCGGCGACTGCGCGCGGTAGATATTGGCCAGCCCACGAACCGCATTGCTGTTGCCGCTGTCCATACGCAGCGCCTGGCGATAATAGCGCTCCGCTGCAGCGTTATCTTTACGCGCCGCCGCGGCATCTCCCAGCCCCAGCACCGCATAACTGTCGGTATTGTCGATATTGCGCGCCTGCTGATAGTAGCGTTCCGCCTGCGCCGGGTTATTCGCCTTCAGCGCCGCATCGCCCTGCTGGATCAGCAGCCAGTAACGGTTAACCTTCAACAGGCTGTCCCATTTGCCGCGGTTATCACTCTGCGGGTCGAGGGCGATCGCCTTTTCAAACTGGGCCACCGCGCGAGCGCGGTCGCCTTTCTGTGAGTATGCCTGGCCCAGCGCGCCGACGGCTTCACTGTCGGCATGGTTTGCGCTGACCGCCTTTTTCAGATCCGCCACCGCCTTCTCCCCCTGCCCGGCATCCACCGCCGCCAGGCCTTGTGCTTTCGCACGGAAAGTCGGATCGGCGAGCTGTTTCTGCTGCGCTTCAAGCTGTGAACGTGCTGCCGTTACGCTCTCGCCTTCACTGAACACGCTCAGGTATTTTTGCAGCGCGGAGACGCTGGCGGTGCTGACAGGCTGATCTTTGATCTGCTCATACCACATATCCGACGCCTGGCTGCGCCCATTGGTGGAACGGGCCATCTCCTGCAGCACCGCAAAGCCTTCATCACGACGTCCGGTCTGGAACAGCAGTTGAGCCAGCGTGGACTGCAGCTGGGTATTACCCGGACTGCTGCTGTTAATTTTCTTCAGCTGGTTAATGGCCGCATTGCGGCGGGCGGGATCTTTCGCCACCACATTCCAGTACTCTGTCGCCACGTCGCCACCCGGTGGGTTGCCGTCGAACAGCTTGTCATAGGCGGCAATGGCCTCCTGCGTATGTCCCGTTGTGGCGAGTAATCGCGCCTGCTGTAACTGCTGGCGGCCATCCGGGGTGGACAGCAGCATGGTGTTGCGAGAGGACTGATACGCACTGGAGCCCGGAGCGATCCCTTTCAGACGATCCAGCTCTTTTTGCGCACCGGCGTTATCGCCCTGACGCAGCAGGTAGCGAAAGCGCGCGGCAATCACGTCAGGGTTGTTCGGGTCGATTAGCTCGAGACGATAGAGCGACTGACGCACCAAATCCTCACGCTGTGTCGATTCGCCCAGCCGAACCTGCTCCAGCAGCTGTTGCTGCTGTGGGGAGTTGGCGGCCTGGGCCCACGGCATCAGCGCCAGGCCAAGCGATAAACTGAGTAGATTTACTGTGAACTTGCGCATTCCTGGCCCCAATCCGGTATTAATTCACCTTTAGCGGTGAAGCGAAAACGATGCTGATCCCATCCTTGTCCAAAGAGAGTCAGTACATAGCTGTAATAGGCGTTGTTATCGGGGTAATGGTCTGCCACGCGCTGGCGTTGAACCGCCTGGGCATCACGCTGTTGTAAAAAAGGCAGCATGGCGGCGGAGAACCCCACCGGGCCATTTCCCGTCTGTTTTCCACTCGCGACATCCACTTTCTCCGGCGGGAGACCCTGTCTGGTCGTCATGGCCGCCATTGGCTGGAAGCGCGTCAGCAGCCGGGCTTTCTGAGGATCTTTATCACTCATCATCCCTACCCAGAGATAAACGCGGATGGCATCGTAGCCGCCCACCAGCGATTTATCCTGCTGCAGGCGCCAGCCTCTGTTTTTCTGATACTGCACCCAGTCCGGCGCAAACCCTTTCGGCGCACTCTCCATCAACAGGCGCAGATTGGTTTCACGAAGCTGGGTCCACGGCGCACCAAAGCGCGTGAAGTAACGCGCGAGCTGCGGAGGAAGATAGCTGGGGTTAAAGCGCCAGGCGTGTTCATCGGCAAAACCGACTTTTCCCGGGAGCAGCATTGCGCCGAGCCCCGGTACTTTCACCACTTCCTCGCTGGCAATCCGTTTAAGCAGTGCCTTACCCGTGCGGGTATAGTCCGGCTGTTTCCACAGCCGGCCCGCTTCGAGCAGTGACCAGGCGATCCAGACATCGGCGTCGGAGGCGGAATTGTTATCAATCACCGCCCAGCTCGCCTTGTCTTTCTGACCCCATAGCCAGGCCGGCAAACGATCGTCGAGATTGCCGCTGGCAAGATTATCGCGCGTCCATCTCAGCAGCTGGTCAAACGCGTTGCGATCGTTCGCCGCCAGGGCAAAGAACAGGGCGTAGCTTTGCCCTTCCGAAGTCGTAATTTTGCGCGTGTCACTGGGATCAATGACACGCCCACCCTCGCTGATGTAATCCTTTTTAAACTGCTCCCAGGCAGGCCAGGTACAGGCGGCGCGAAGAGGGAGCGCCGCCAGCATCAACGCGGCGAATGCACACCAGCGAACGGCGTTCATCACATCTTACTCATCCGGGTTCAGACGACGACGACTGATGATGCGCAGCAGACGCCACAGCACCCAGGCCAGCAAGACCACACTGACCGCCGCCAGGATAGCCAGCAGAACCGGATGGTTAGACAGCGCATACCACAGGCGTTCGAACCACGGCAGATGGCCGACGTAGTACACATCACCAACACGCAGGCTATTCACGCCCGACTCACGGATGACGGAGACGGAACCGAACATTGCAGCACGTTTACCGCTGTCGTTCATGGCCGTATTGAGCAGTTCATACCCGCGCGGGCTGTCTGCCAGCAGAGCCACCACGCTACGCTGGTCATTGTAAGGTGACTGGAAGCCCACCACCGCGGCCATTGCCCCCTGAGACGTTACTGTCGTCTGCGCGCTGGCCTGACGGTCGTTAACATCCGGCATAATGCTCGGGAATTCGGTCTGTCGCAGCGGCGTGTTGACCCAGGACTGGGCTGCTTTCACCAGCAGATCGATGCGTTTGTCATCCTTCAGCTTGTCCGGAATGGTACCGATTACCATGATATCCGCGTCTTTGTTCTGAATCTGGCTACCATCATCCGTCAACGTGACGTTAATCGCCGGTAATCCTGTCTGACCTCCCACGGTTGCCATGGTGTCCAGCAGGGTAGTCACCTGCCCTTCGTTTGGCGTTTTTGGCATCACAACAATCGATTCAGAGAGATCGGCCATGCGGCTGAACGGGAAGCCCGCATTGGCAAAGGCGCGCAGATCCGGCATCGCCAGGAAGTGGTAGTACTTCGAGAAGTCGATGGTCGACTCATCGCCAATCACCACGTGGTTCTGAACCGGCTGGAAGGTAATGCAGTTTTCCACCGAGCCGCCAGGCATCGGGTTCATGTACTGGAAATCAAAGCGCAGCTGGTTTATAGCGCCAAGCTTCAGCGCCGGGATCGAGACATCCGTTTTACCGTCCAGCAGCCCCTGCAACACCGGCAGGCGAAGCATCAGGCGGTTGGTATCCTGCGTGCTTTGCAGGCTGAACGACTGCAGGAACTGGTTGTTCAGGCTGATATCCATGCGCGAGCTGTCTTTCGTGGCTGGCGCGGTGTAACGGTAGTTGAGGTTGATATCAATGCCGTTGGTACGCAGCAGGTACAGATCCGGCGGCAGATTCAGTGACAGGCTGATCGGCGCAGGCTCAAGCCCCGTCGCCTGCAGCTGTTCTTCATAGGTTTTCAGCTCGCCAAAGGTGACCGCACGGTCGGTACGCACCCAGTTTGGCGCATCATAAGGTTTACGCGCCAGCAGCGGCTTGACCTCATCCACCACCACGCTGTTGCCACGGAACAGGATGTTGCCCTGGGCAATCGCTTTTGCTGCCTGAACCAGATCTTTATCGTCACGACCAAAGACCACCAGCAGCTTCACGTACGGATTGTCCGGGTGGCTCATCATCTCCACGGTCGGCGCTTTAACGTCCGGATGATCGCGCAGGAAGGCCGGACGTTTCGCGTTGGTCGCAAAGACAATCGCATTTCGGTCCGGCAGTTTGTCATACATCGCCGGGAAGCTCTGGCCACGCCAGCCCGCACGGGAACCAAACCAGGACGCCACAATGGTGGCCGCCAGCTGTTCCGTGACGTCCGGAGACGCCGCAAACACCACCGGCAGGTTGAGCGGACGGTTATCCCGAGGATCAAAGAACGGAACCGGGAAAGCTGAGAGATCGTTTTTCAGCGCCAGCGACTGGTAGGTCATCTGCAGCGAGGAGTTACGCCCGACGTCCATCCACAGCGTGTTGCTGGCAGGGTTTTCGCAGACATCGCGGTAGTGACCGACAAACTCCAGGCGGATACGGTTAAAGTCGGTGATGAACAGTGGGTTGATTGGCACCTGAGCCTGCGTTTTCTTACCCAGTTGCTCTTTCGTGACCGGCAGAACGTCCATCAGCTCATCATTCAGGTAGACCTTCAGCTGAGACTGCGTCGGCAACAGTGATGGCGACGGCGTATATTCAAGATTCAGCACCGCATTAGAGACGACCTCGTCGCTGCGCATGCCAAATTCAATGCCGCCGTTCGGGTTGATACCGCGCAGCACCATGCTGCCCGGAGGCGGCGCAATCTGTGCGAAGGTGAGCTTGACGTCCCGTGACGGGGCATTCTCCGCGACGACAGGGGCATTCGCTCCCCTGACGCCCGGCATCACCTGCCCGACGACCTGGCTGCCTGCCGGCAGGGTGTTCCCCTCCGTTGGCTGGTTCGGAATGATGTTTTCTGTCTGGCCGGGTGCCGCAGTGACAACCGGATCGGTTGCCTGCGCGACGACAGGCACCGTTGGCGCAGGCGTTGCCGCTGCGTTATCAGGAGCTGCGTTAGCCATTGTTGCGGGGAGGGTACTCATCCCCATTGCCACTGCACATAACCAGGAAAGTTTTGTTTTCATCGCGTTATCATCATTGTTGAGCCATAACCGGGTCCGCCTGCTTCGCCTCATCCCGCCCAGGACGACGAGGAATGAACGACACGACCCAGGAAACCAGCGAAGTAAGTGACCGGAAAATTAATTTCACCGACGACGGGGCAAATTCTGCAAGGTGACGATAGCCACGGAACCCCAGCTTCAGAATATCCAGCAGGCTTTCCAGAGGTTTATCTTCCGGGAAGCTGTCCTGCCAGAGAGCCCACGTATCCGCGCGGGCAAACGTACACTGCACAAAATCAATATGTTGCTTTTTGGTCAACGGCATCAGCTGCAGACCCACTTCATCGCCCGTCACACGAACGACCTGTGTCGGGAAGACATACTCCTGCTGGCCGCGTTTAAGCAGCAGGTTAACTTTTTGCCCTTCCAGCACCTTGGCCTGGCCGTTGATTTTGATCCCCAGACCACCGTCAGAGAAGTCGTGCACGGTGCAGGAGAAAAGATGTCCATCTTCACGGGCAATGGCCGCTGGCATGCAGATTTCCACGCGATGCGCACGGCGAACCTGTTTGCTCTCCACAGACACCGCCACCGCGCCACCGAGGATAATCAGGTTGTAGAAGACCCAGGCCATACTCACGAATACCGTCAGGATCTCGTTTTCCGGGCCATAGAAGTAACGCCAGATACCGGCGATGACGCCCACAATATTCAGCAGTACCAGGAAGATATACGGACGGGAGATCACCCAGTCGACGTACTCCTCTTCCACCAGACCGCCTTTCGCGGTGACGTTGAATTTACCTTTATGCGGGTTAATCAGCGCCACCATCGTCGGCGGTGCGATGTACCAGGCCAGCACCGTTTCGTAAATTTCACTCCAGAAAGAGTGGCGGTATTTACCCTGAATCTTCGAGTTCGTCAGGCTCGCGTGAATCATGTGCGGCAGAACAAACAGCGCAATCATCAGCGCGGGAGCGTAGATGATATAAGCGTGAAGGAGCAGGAACGCCAGCGGCGCGGTCAGGAAGATCAGCCGCGGGATACCGGATAAGAAGTGGAACATGGCGTTGACGTAGCAAAGACGTTGCGCCAGCTTGAGGCCTTTTCCTATCAGTGGGTTATCAAGACGGAATATCTGCACCATGCCGCGGGCCCAGCGAATACGCTGACCGATGTGCGCCGACAGTGACTCCGTTGCCAGACCGGCAGCCTGAGGAATGCGCATGTAGGCAGAGGTATAGCCGCGACGGTGCAGGCGCAGAGAGGTGTGCGCATCTTCGGTGACCGTTTCCACGGCAATGCCACCAATTTCATCCAGCGGTTTACGGCGGATAACAGCGCAGGAGCCGCAGAAGAAGGTGGCATCCCACATGTCGTTACCGTCCTGCACCAGACCATAGAACAGCGTGCCTTCGTTCGGGGTTTTACGGAAGCGACCCAGGTTACGTTCAAACGGATCCGGCGAGAAGAAGTGGTGCGGCGTCTGCATCATCGCCAGCTCTTTCTCTTTCAGGAACCAGCCCATGGTCATCTGCAGGAACGAGCGCGTCGGCACGTGGTCGCAGTCAAAGATCGAGACAAACTCCCCAGTGGCATACTTCAGCGCGTTGTTGATGTTCCCGGCTTTAGCGTGCTCGTGAGTCGGCCGGGCGATGTACTCGACGCCCACCTCCTCGGCGAACTGACGAAACGCCGGGCGGTTGCCGTCGTCGAGGATCCAGACTTTGAGCTTATCTTTCGGCCAGTCGATGCCCAGAGCGGCATAAATGGTGTTTTTTACCACGCTCAGATCTTCGTTATAGGTCGGGACGAAGAGATCAACGGTCGGCCACTGCGTGGTGTCTTTTGGCAGCGGAACCGGCTGGCGGTTGAGCGGCCAAATCACCTGGAAATAGCCCAGCACCAGCACAATCCAGGCGTAGGTTTCGGCAAACAGCAGCACCAGGCCGCACACCAGACTGACCGGATCGTCCCAGTTAAGGGTTGAGGTATAACGCCACCAGATGTAGCGACAGGAGACGGTCAACGACAACACAATCAGCATCAGCGCCGAGAAGCGACCTGGAATACGGCGAACCAGCAGCGCCACGCCCCACAGCAGGATCAGGAAGGTGAACTGCGCCAGCGGGTTAAAGGGCTGCGTAATACAGACCAGCGCCAGAATGAGCGAGAACACGACGATGACGCCGAGAATAAAACGCCGCAAGCCCGGGTGGAGATGCCCGAGCTCTTTATGGTTATCCAGATGGCTGGTCTTATCGGTCACGCTGTTGGGCAGTCTGTCCAGCCACTGGTGGTAGCGTTCGCGTAGCTGTTGCACGCGGGAGAAACTGCGCCAGTGCGGCGTTATTTTCTCGTTGCGGGATGATGTGACCGCCAGCCAGAGCGCCTGAATGAGGTAACGCGCCGGGTCCAGTGGCCGCGGGCGGTTGGGATTGATGTGGGGATAGAGCTCACTGTGTCGTGCGCGGATGCGCTGCCAGCGCGGGTGTTCGAGCGGGATGAACGTCCAGGCCAGGATCATCCAGAAACAGCCGAGCGCGGCGCTGAATGCCGAAGCACCATGCCGGCGAAAATGCCGGTAGTTTTCGCTCAAACGCGAACTGACCGGTGGGATGAGTAACCAGCTGGCGAGTCGACTCATACAGAACTCCCTGCAGGCTCCGCCCCTTTGGCGAAGTTCAGCAGACACCAGTTAGCCAGCGTCAGGATCTCTTCTGCCGCCAGCGAATCGCTGCGGTACTCGCCGAGCGGTTGCTTGGACGCAAGGCATTCAGCCATTCCTTCATCACGATGGATGACAATAGGAAGCAGACGACGCTGGCTTTGCAGCCACACCTGATACAGATCGTCCTGGATCTGGCTGCCAATGCGTAAATCGTTAATCAGGATATGCGCATTCTGAGGTAAACCCTGCTGATGCAAGCGGATGTGGCAATTCGCATCGACATTGACGATGGAGAGGACGTGATCGCACTGTGCGATAAGCTGTCGGGTCAGCGTGCCGGCGCCGTGCGGCAGATCCAGCAGGATCCACCGGTAATGCCCCTTTTCTTTCAGACTTTGCAGCGCCAGCGTGAATTGTGAAAACAGGCGCTGATAGGCGGCTTCATTCTCGCGTTCCGTGGTGGTGAGTTGACCAAACGGCAGCAAATCGAGCTGGGAGGTATAGCGCATACCGGCATCCCGCCAGTCTTTATCATCAAGCAGCGCCCGGGCCCAGCCCTCTTCGCGAGTAAAGTCGACGTTAAACGACATACGCAGCAAATTATCAGCGCAGGCGTCAATAACCAGCACCGATTCACCTAAAAGCTGTAATGACCACGCCAGCGCCGCGGTAACAGATGTGGTACCCACACCGCCACGGACACCCTGTAATCCGAGTATGGCCATCAATGGCTCCCTTATTGTTGATGGGCAAATTCAGCTAACAACGGCCAACGTTTAATAGCCGCAGCCAACTGTTCCCGCTGGGAAATATCGGTGTAATCTATTTCAGGTAAAGAAAAGGCCTGCGTCAGCGCCAGAAAATCGTTTTGGAATGTGTAACCCAGCGTCGAGTCGACTGGGGTTCCGGGTTCATTATTATCCATTCTTTTTCCATCCCTTTGAGGAAAATCGCACGCTCAGAAGTTGCGGGGCTCCCTGCCCGGACAAATTTCATTTACATGCTAAATCTGATGTTCTTTAATTTCAATGTTAGGTTTATTTCTACGCTTTCGCTAGTAAACTGAGATACAGATAAATTAGACGAAAAGAGGGACACCGTGGACTCCATATTTTCTATTGGCATCCAGTCATTATGGGACGAATTGAGCCACATGCCAGTCGGAGGAGTCTGGTGGATTAATACGGACCGTAATGAAGATGCTATCACTCTGGTAAACCAGACAATTGCTGCTCAGGATAAGGATTCCCGCGTGGCCGTCATTAGCATGGGTGACGATCCGAAGAAGATTATCACGCTTGAAAGCGATCGCGGCCCCCAGACGGTGCGATTATTTTCCATGAAACCGGAAGCCGATAGTCTATACTTTTTGTCCCGCGATGTTCAGTGCACTATTGATCCGGATCACTATTTGGTGATTCTCAAATGTGCAAATAACGTCCTGCAAAATATTCCTGCGGAAAAGCTGCTGCCGTGGCTGGAAAAAATCAATAAATGGGCAAAATTTCAAAATTGCACGCTATTGGTCGTCAATCCCGGCAGTAATAATGACAAGCTGTTCTCACTGTTAATGGGCGAATATCGCTCCCTGTTCGGTCTGGCAAGCGTTCGTGACCAGGTGGGCAGCTATCTCTACGATATTGCTTTCTGGTGTAATGAAAAAGGGGTGAGTGCCAGGCAACAACTTACTCTGAAACATATCGAGGGCAAGTGGCACCTGGCGCAGCAGGAAGAGACCGTGGTTCAGCCGCGCAGCGATGAAAAACGTATCCTGAGCCATATCGCGGTCCTGGAGGGTGCCCCTGCTCTTTCGGAAAACTGGTCCCTGTTTGACTCTAACGAAGCCCTTTTCCATGAAGCCCGCACAACCCAGGCGGCAACCCTTATTTTCTCGTTGATGCAAAATAACCAGATTGAGACGCTGGCAAGACAGATCCATACCTTACGCCGCCAGCGCGGAAGCGCGTTGAAAATTATCATACGTGAAAACAATACCAGCCTGCGCGCCACCGATGAGCGCCTGCTTCTGGGCTGCGGCGCGAATATGGTTATCCCCTGGAATGCGCCGCTGTCACGCTGCCTGACGCTTATCGAAAGCGTGCAGGGTCAGCAGTTTAGCCGCCATGTACCGGAAGAGATTTCCACGCTGCTCTCCATGACCCAGCCGATGAAACTGCGTGGATACCAAAAATGGGATACCTTCTGCGATGCCGTCGGCAACATGATGAGCAACACGCTTCTTCCTGCTGACGGAAAAGGGGTCATGGTTGCACTGCGTCCTGTACCGGGTATTCGCGTTGAACAGGCTCTCACCTTATGCCGCCCGAACCGTACAGGGGACATCATGACCATCGGCGATAATCGCCTGATGCTGTTTTTGTCCTTCTGCCGGATAAACGATCTTGATACTGCGCTTAACCACATCTTCCCCCTGCCGACCGGTGATATCTTCTCGAACCGTATGATTTGGTTCGAAGATAATGCCATCAGCGCGGAACTGGTGCAGATGCGTGCGCTCCAGCCAGAACAATGGGCTAAACCGCTCGCTATCACGAGCGATGCGAAACCGATCCTCAATGCCAGACATGATGGACATGTCTGGCGACGGGTGCCGGAGCCTCTTCGCTTATTAACAGACAACGCGGAGAACGCACTATGAATATCAGCGATATCATTCAACTGGTTATAGTCTGTGCGCTGATCTTTTTCCCGCTTGGCTACTACGCACGCCATTCCATACGTCGTATCCGTGATACGGCCAGAGTGTTGTTTATAAAACCTCGCCACGTTAAACCAGCCGGAACACTGACACGGGCATCACACGTCAAGGCAGACCGAAAACATGACTAATTCAACCTATACCGCTTCGTCACCTTCGCCGCTCTGGCAATACTGGCGCGGCCTTTCCGGCTGGAACTTCTACTTTCTGGTGAAGTTTGGTCTGCTGTGGGCAGGCTATCTGAATTTCCATCCTCTTCTCAACCTGGTGTTTATGGCCTTCCTGCTGATGCCTTTGCCGAATATCAGGCTGCATCGTTTACGCCACTGGGTAGCCATTCCTGTCGGCTTTGCGCTGTTCTGGCATGATACCTGGCTACCGGGGCCGGACAGTATTATGAGCCAGGGCTCGCAGGTGGCGGGGTTTAGCGCCAGCTATGTCCTCGACCTCATCGAGCGTTTTATTAACTGGCAGATGATTGGCGCAGTATTTGTGCTGCTGGTTGCCTGGCTGTTCCTGTCACAGTGGGTCCGCGTCACGGTGTTTGTCGTGGCGATTATGATCTGGCTTAACGTGCTGACGCTGGCAGGGCCAAACTTTTCGCTGTGGCCTGCCGGTCAACCCACCACCACGGTGACCACCACAGGGGGAAGCGCGGCGGCAACCGTCACGACGGCTGGCAATACGCCTGTCGTGGGGGATATCCCAACCCAGACCGCACCGCCGACCTCCACAAACCTGAATGCCTGGCTCTCCAGTTTCTATACTGCGGAAGATAAGCGTCAGACGAAATTCCCGGACGCGCTGCCGGCAGATGCTCAGCCGTTCGAACTGCTGGTGATCAACATCTGCTCTCTCTCCTGGGCCGACGTGGATGCCGCAGGTTTGATGTCGCATCCGCTGTGGTCTCATTTCGACATTCAGTTTAAAGATTTCAATTCGGCCACTTCATACAGCGGCCCGGCGGCGATCCGCCTGCTGCGTGCAAGCTGCGGTCAGACATCGCATAAAAACCTGTATCAACCCGCCGGCAACCAGTGTTATCTGTTCGATAACCTCGCCAAACTGGGCTTTACGCAGCATCTGATGCTGGGGCATAACGGCCAGTTCGGCAACTTCCTGAAAGAGGTGCGCGAACAGGGTGGCATGCAGGCGCCGTTGATGGATCAAACAGGTCTTCCGGTCTCTCTGCTGGGCTTCGACGGCTCGCCCGTTTATGACGATACCGCCGTACTTCAGCGCTGGCTGCAGACCATCGAAAAAGACAGTAATCCGCGCAGTGCGACGTTCTTTAACACCCTGCCGCTTCACGATGGTAACCACTTCCCGGGCGTGAGCAAAACGGCAGACTATAAAGTGCGTGCGCAGAAATTCTTCGACGAGCTGGACGCGTTCTTTACAGAGCTGGAAAAATCCGGCCGTAAAGTGATGGTGGTGGTGGTCCCTGAACACGGTGGTGCGCTGAAAGGCGACAGAATGCAGGTGTCGGGCCTGCGTGATATCCCAAGCCCGTCCATTACCAACGTGCCTGCTGGCATTAAATTCTTTGGTATGAAGGCACCACACCAGGGCGCGCCGATTGAGATCACCCAGCCAAGTAGCTATCTGGCGATCTCAGAACTGGTTGCCCGTGCGGTGGACGGCAAGCTGTTTGTCGAGGATAGCGTGAACTGGGATCAGCTCACCAGTAACCTGCCGCAAACGGCAGAAGTTTCCGAGAACGCTAACGCGGTAGTGATTCAGTATCAGAACAAACCGTACGTTCGTCTGAACGGCGGAGATTGGGTACCGTATCCGCAGTAAGGCCCCTCGCCCTAACCCTCTCCCCACAGGGGAGAGGGGATAGTCGGTGCTTTATCATTGCGCTGAAATCCACACCAGCATTTTCAGACTTGCCGAATAGTAGTCGTCTTTAGAGGTGATTTCGGGTTCTCCGGAAGACTGTCCCATCGTTAAATCGCGTACCGCCAGCAGACCGCCTTCCATCATATAGGGCGCATAGTCGTTGGTCGTGACGTTCACCCAGGCAGGCGTTTTTTCCCGGGGAAACTGACCGAACCAGGCTTTCCACGGCGTCAGCAACGGGCTTTGTTTATCAGACCAGGCAACGTACAGCGGAATACGAATCGCATCGTAGCTCATCCGCGGTGGCCAACCCTGGGCCGGTGCCAGCTTGCCACCTGATGTCAGTGAAACCCAGTCAGGGGGCAGATTCGCTTTACCCGAACCCATTTTCCCCAGCAGGCGTTTCCCGTCCTTCATCAATTCATGCCAGACCGGTAAATGACTGCGCGCGGCAAAGTCCTGCCAGGCCGGAAACACGAAATAGGACGGATTAAGGATCACTTCACCCTCAGGCTTAAATCCCTGGACGCCGGGCAGCATCACGCGGTAACCCGCATAGCGGATCACGCTGTGGTCAATCAGTGCTTTTGTAATGGCATCCGATGCGGTGCTGTAATGCTTGTCATGCCAGCGGGCATCGGCTTTTAACAATGCCCAGGCGATCAGCACATCGCCGTCTGCGGCGTTGTTTTTGTCGGCGATCGGGTTGGACTCTGCGGGGTTGTAACGCCAGTAAAAGAGACCATTCTCTTTGTTCTTCAGCTGACTGTCCGTCCATTGCCAGAGCTTATCGAACGTGGCTTTATCGTCATTGGCCACCGCCATCAGCATGGCGAAACCCTGACCTTCCGTATGCGAAACACCGCCATTGCCGGTATCGACAATGCGGCCTTCCGGTTTAAAAAAGCGTGCCTTGTAACTTTCCCAGGCCTGTCCCGCCTGCGAGAGAGGCGAGAACAGTACACTCATCATGACAGCCAGCGTCGCGCAGACGGGTTTTCGCATCATTGACTCAGTCCGGTTATTCGGCACTTCGCAGGGAAATCTCACCGCCCACCCAGGGCTTGATTGCGCCATCCTGCTCCAGAAGCAACGCCCCCTGCGCATCAATACCGCGGGAAGTACCGTAGATCTCTTTATCGCCAATCAGCAATTTCACCGGGCGGTTGATGAAGTTATCCAGCTTTTCCCAACGCGACAGGAACGGAGCCAGCCCTTCCTGCTCAAAAAGCGTGAGTGAACTGCGCAACTCTTTAATCATACGCACGGCGAGGGTGTTGCGATCGATGACGATGCCCGCCTCCTGGAGGTTAGTCCAGGCCTGGTTCACCACATCACTCTGGACGTTGCGCATCACCATATTGAGGCCCGCGCCAATGACAATTTGCGCCGCATCGCCGGTTTTCCCCGTCAGTTCAACCAGGATACCGGCCAGTTTTCGATCGTTGAGGTAGAGATCGTTAGGCCACTTCACGCGTACGTTATCCGCCCCCAGATCGTGCAGCACTTCCGCCATGACAATGCCGATAACCAGACTCAGGCCAATGGCAGCGGCAGGCCCCTGCTCCAGACGCCAGTACATGGAGAGATAAAGATTCGCACCAAACGGTGAGAACCATTTGCGACCGCGACGGCCACGCCCGGCCTGCTGATACTCAGCAACACAGGCATCGCCGGATTTTAGCTCAGGCAGACGATCCAGAAGATACTGGTTCGTCGAATCAATCACGGGCAGCACCGCCACATTGCCGTGTCCAATCTGGCTGCGAATCAGTTCTTCATTCAGCAGTTGAATTGGTTCCGGCAGGCTGTAGCCTTTTCCTGGTACCGTAAAGACATCGACACCCCAGTCGCGCAGCGTCTGAATATGCTTATTGATGCCGGCACGGCTCATGCCCAGTTGTTCGCCCAATTGCTCGCCAGAATGAAACTCACCGTCGGCAAGAATCCCAATCAGGGTTAAGGGGATGGTATTGTCCTTCACGCGATGGCCTCCACGGCATTGACTTCGCCTGTGCACCCGATAAAGCGCACTTCCGGCTCCAGCCAGACGTTAAATTTCTCGCCCACACGCTCACGGACATGATGTGCCAGCTGAACCACATCATCGCTGGTCGCATCACATTGATTAATCAGTACCAGAGCCTGCTGTCGGTGAACGGCAGCACCGCCGACTGCCGTGCCTTTTAACTGGCATTGATCGATAAGCCATCCCGCAGCAAGCTTCACGCTGCCGTCCGCCTGAGGGTAATGTGGCGCTGTTGGCCATCCTTCAAGGAAGATTTTTGCCTTTTCGCTGCTAATTACCGGGTTTTTGAAGAAGCTTCCGGCATTGCCGTTTACTTTGGGATCGGGAAGTTTGGTCATCCGCATATGGCAAACCGAGTCAAAAACGTCGCGAGGGGTAACGGTTGCCGGATCGAGACGCGTTAAATCACCGTAGGTCAACACGGGCTGCCAGCGCTTAGACAGACGCAGGCCCACGGCGACAATGACGTAGCGATCCTGATATTCATGTTTGAAGATACTGTCACGATAGCCAAAACGGCACTCTTCTGCGGTTAAACGCTGGGCCGTTCCGGTCGCCAGTTCGATACAGTCGACATACTCACAGACATGTTTCAGTTCGATGCCATAGGCACCGATGTTTTGAATGGGTGACGATCCGGCGCAGCCTGGGATCAGCGCAAGGTTTTCCAGACCCGGCATTCCTTTTTCGAGGGTAAACTGCACCAGATGATGCCAGTTTTCACCGGCCCCTACGTGAATGTGCCAGCTATCGGCGCGCTCTTCCACATCAATGCCCATGATGCGGTTAACGATTACTGTTCCCGCAAAATCGTCGAGAAACAGGACATTACTTCCTTCGCCCAGAATCAGTACGGGTTCGTTATTTTCTGTTGCGCTTTGCCATGCATTCAGCAACTGCTGTGCGGTATCGGCACGTACAATCTTTTTAGCATTGCGTTGAATGCCAAAGGTATTCCAGGGCTTAAGGGAGTGGTTCATAGACGCTATCCTGATGCAAAAACGCAGGTAGTTTACCGTATAAGCAAGGTATTGGGGGATTAGTTTTGTGCAGCGCAGAAACGCAAAAAGGCCATCCTTTCGGATGGCCTCTTCACTTGTTTGATGCCTGGCAGTTCCCTACTCTCACATGGGGAGACCCCACACTACCATCGGCGCTACGGCGTTTCACTTCTGAGTTCGGCATGGGGTCAGGTGGGACCACCGCGCTAAAGCCGCCAGGCAAATTCTGTTTAATCTGTATCAAAGCTGAAACTTGTGTCGTCTCTTCGCCAAAACATCTTCGGCGTTGTAAGGTTAAGCCTCACGGTTCATTAGTATCGGTTAGCTCAACGCATCGCTGCGCTTACACACCCGACCTATCAACGTCGTCGTCTTCAACGTTCCTTCAGGAGACTTAAAGTCTCAGGGAGAACTCATCTCGGGGCAAGTTTCGTGCTTAGATGCTTTCAGCACTTATCTCTTCCGCATTTAGCTACCGGGCAGTGCCATTGGCATGACAACCCGAACACCAGTGATGCGTCCACTCCGGTCCTCTCGTACTAGGAGCAGCCCCCCTCAATTCTCCAGCGCCCACGGCAGATAGGGACCGAACTGTCTCACGACGTTCTAAACCCAGCTCGCGTACCACTTTAAATGGCGAACAGCCATACCCTTGGGACCTACTTCAGCCCCAGGATGTGATGAGCCGACATCGAGGTGCCAAACACCGCCGTCGATATGAACTCTTGGGCGGTATCAGCCTGTTATCCCCGGAGTACCTTTTATCCGTTGAGCGATGGCCCTTCCATTCAGAACCACCGGATCACTATGACCTGCTTTCGCACCTGCTCGAGCCGTCACTCTCGCAGTCAAGCTAGCTTATGCCATTGCACTAACCTCCTGATGTCCGACCAGGATTAGCTAACCTTCGTGCTCCTCCGTTACTCTTTGGGAGGAGACCGCCCCAGTCAAACTACCCACCAGACACTGTCCGCAACCCGGATTACGGGTCTACGTTAGAACACCAGCCATTAAAGGGTGGTATTTCAAGGACGGCTCCATGCAGACTGGCGTCCACACTTCAAAGCCTCCCACCTATCCTACACATCAAGGACCAGTGTTCAGTGTCAAGCTATAGTAAAGGTTCACGGGGTCTTTCCGTCTTGCCGCGGGTACACTGCATCTTCACAGCGAGTTCAATTTCACTGAGTCTCGGGTGGAGACAGCCTGGCCATCATTACGCCATTCGTGCAGGTCGGAACTTACCCGACAAGGAATTTCGCTACCTTAGGACCGTTATAGTTACGGCCGCCGTTTACCGGGGCTTCGATCAAGAGCTTCGCGTTACCGCTAACCCCATCAATTAACCTTCCGGCACCGGGCAGGCGTCACACCGTATACGTCCACTTTCGTGTTTGCACAGTGCTGTGTTTTTAATAAACAGTTGCAGCCAGCTGGTATCTTCGACTGATTTCAGCTCCACCCGCAGGGGCTTCACCTACATATCAGCGTGCCTTCTCCCGAAGTTACGGCACCATTTTGCCTAGTTCCTTCACCCGAGTTCTCTCAAGCGCCTTGGTATTCTCTACCTGACCACCTGTGTCGGTTTGGGGTACGATTTGATGTTACCTGATGCTTAGAGGCTTTTCCTGGAAGCAGGGCATTTGTTACTTCAGCACCGTAGTGCCTCGTCATCACACCTCAGCGTTAAAAGGTACCGGATTTACCTGGAACCTCCGCCTACATGCTTAAACCGGACAACCGTCGCCCGGCTAACATAGCCTTCTCCGTCCCCCCTTCGCAGTAACACCAAGTACAGGAATATTAACCTGTTTCCCATCGACTACGCCTTTCGGCCTCGCCTTAGGGGTCGACTCACCCTGCCCCGATTAACGTTGGACAGGAACCCTTGGTCTTCCGGCGAGCGGGCTTTTCACCCGCTTTATCGTTACTTATGTCAGCATTCGCACTTCTGATACCTCCAGCAACCCTCACAGGCCACCTTCAACGGCTTACAGAACGCTCCCCTACCCAACAACGCATAAGCGTCGCTGCCGCAGCTTCGGTGCATGGTTTAGCCCCGTTACATCTTCCGCGCAGGCCGACTCGACCAGTGAGCTATTACGCTTTCTTTAAATGATGGCTGCTTCTAAGCCAACATCCTGGCTGTCTGTGCCTTCCCACATCGTTTCCCACTTAACCATGACTTTGGGACCTTAGCTGGCGGTCTGGGTTGTTTCCCTCTTCACGACGGACGTTAGCACCCGCCGTGTGTCTCCCGTGATAACATTCTTCGGTATTCGTAGTTTGCATCGGGTTGGTAAGCCGGGATGGCCCCCTAGCCGAAACAGTGCTCTACCCCCGAAGATGAGTTCACGAGGCGCTACCTAAATAGCTTTCGGGAGAACCAGCTATCTCCCGGTTTGATTGGCCTTTCACCCCCAGCCACAAGTCATCCGCTAATTTTTCAACATTAGTCGGTTCGGTCCTCCAGTTAGTGTTACCCAACCTTCAACCTGCCCATGGCTAGATCACCGGGTTTCGGGTCTATACCCTGCAACTTAACGCCCAGTTAAGACTCGGTTTCCCTTCGGCTCCCCTATACGGTTAACCTTGCTACAGAATATAAGTCGCTGACCCATTATACAAAAGGTACGCAGTCACACCCGAAGGTGCTCCCACTGCTTGTACGTACACGGTTTCAGGTTCTTTTTCACTCCCCTCGCCGGGGTTCTTTTCGCCTTTCCCTCACGGTACTGGTTCACTATCGGTCAGTCAGGAGTATTTAGCCTTGGAGGATGGTCCCCCCATATTCAGACAGGATACCACGTGTCCCGCCCTACTCTTCGAGTTCACAACCTGTGTGTTTTCGTGTACGGGACTATCACCCTGTACCGTCGGACTTTCCAGACCGTTCCACTAACACACAAGCTGATTCAGACTCTGGGCTGCTCCCCGTTCGCTCGCCGCTACTGGGGAATCTCGGTTGATTTCTTTTCCTCGGGGTACTTAGATGTTTCAGTTCCCCCGGTTCGCCTCGTTAACCTATGTATTCAGTTAACGATAGTGTGTCGGAACACACTGGGTTTCCCCATTCGGACATCGCCGGGTCAAAGGTTCATATCACCTCGCCGGCGCTTTTCGCAGATTAGCACGTCCTTCATCGCCTCTGACTGCCAGGGCATCCACCGTGTACGCTTAGTCGCTTAACCTCACAACCCGAAGATGTTTCACTTCTGATTGCGAAAATTTGAGAGACTCGAACACACATAACATGTGTGTCGTTTCAATTTTCAGCTTGATCCAGATTTTTAAAGAGCAAAACTTCGCAGTGCACCTTTTCAGGTTCACTCTGAAGTTTTCTTGTGTTCGCAGTAAAAGATGGTGGAGCTATGCGGGATCGAACCGCAGACCTCCTGCGTGCAAAGCAGGCGCTCTCCCAGCTGAGCTATAGCCCCATCGTTGATAACCTCTTCAAATTTGCTTTGCAAATTTGGTAGGCCTGAGTGGACTTGAACCACCGACCTCACCCTTATCAGGGGTGCGCTCTAACCACCTGAGCTACAAGCCTGTAGAGGTTTTTTACTGCTGTTTTTCATCAGACAATCTGTGTGAGCACTGCAAAGGCAGGTTCTTTAAGGTAAGGAGGTGATCCAACCGCAGGTTCCCCTACGGTTACCTTGTTACGACTTCACCCCAGTCATGAATCACAAAGTGGTAAGCGCCCTCCCGAAGGTTAAGCTACCTACTTCTTTTGCAACCCACTCCCATGGTGTGACGGGCGGTGTGTACAAGGCCCGGGAACGTATTCACCGTAGCATTCTGATCTACGATTACTAGCGATTCCGACTTCATGGAGTCGAGTTGCAGACTCCAATCCGGACTACGACGCACTTTATGAGGTCCGCTTGCTCTCGCGAGGTCGCTTCTCTTTGTATGCGCCATTGTAGCACGTGTGTAGCCCTACTCGTAAGGGCCATGATGACTTGACGTCATCCCCACCTTCCTCCAGTTTATCACTGGCAGTCTCCTTTGAGTTCCCGGCCGGACCGCTGGCAACAAAGGATAAGGGTTGCGCTCGTTGCGGGACTTAACCCAACATTTCACAACACGAGCTGACGACAGCCATGCAGCACCTGTCTCAGAGTTCCCGAAGGCACCAAAGCATCTCTGCTAAGTTCTCTGGATGTCAAGAGTAGGTAAGGTTCTTCGCGTTGCATCGAATTAAACCACATGCTCCACCGCTTGTGCGGGCCCCCGTCAATTCATTTGAGTTTTAACCTTGCGGCCGTACTCCCCAGGCGGTCGACTTAACGCGTTAGCTCCGGAAGCCACGCCTCAAGGGCACAACCTCCAAGTCGACATCGTTTACGGCGTGGACTACCAGGGTATCTAATCCTGTTTGCTCCCCACGCTTTCGCACCTGAGCGTCAGTCTTTGTCCAGGGGGCCGCCTTCGCCACCGGTATTCCTCCAGATCTCTACGCATTTCACCGCTACACCTGGAATTCTACCCCCCTCTACAAGACTCTAGCCTGCCAGTTTCGAATGCAGTTCCCAGGTTGAGCCCGGGGATTTCACATCCGACTTGACAGACCGCCTGCGTGCGCTTTACGCCCAGTAATTCCGATTAACGCTTGCACCCTCCGTATTACCGCGGCTGCTGGCACGGAGTTAGCCGGTGCTTCTTCTGCGGGTAACGTCAATCGCTGAGGTTATTAACCTCAACGCCTTCCTCCCCGCTGAAAGTACTTTACAACCCGAAGGCCTTCTTCATACACGCGGCATGGCTGCATCAGGCTTGCGCCCATTGTGCAATATTCCCCACTGCTGCCTCCCGTAGGAGTCTGGACCGTGTCTCAGTTCCAGTGTGGCTGGTCATCCTCTCAGACCAGCTAGGGATCGTCGCCTAGGTGAGCCGTTACCCCACCTACTAGCTAATCCCATCTGGGCACATCTGATGGCAAGAGGCCCGAAGGTCCCCCTCTTTGGTCTTGCGACATTATGCGGTATTAGCTACCGTTTCCAGTAGTTATCCCCCTCCATCAGGCAGTTTCCCAGACATTACTCACCCGTCCGCCACTCGTCACCCGAGAGCAAGCTCTCTGTGCTACCGTTCGACTTGCATGTGTTAGGCCTGCCGCCAGCGTTCAATCTGAGCCATGATCAAACTCTTCAATTTAAGTTTGATGCTCAATGTTTCTTTATTTCTAAAGAAAAGAACTTCGTAATGAATTACGTGTTCACTCGTTGAGACTTGGTATTCATTTTTCGTCCGAGGACGTTAAGAATCCATGTCACTTTGAGTGCCCACACAGATTGTCTGATAAATTGTTAAAGAGCAGTGCCGCTTCGTTTTCGCTGCGGCGCGGGGTGTGCATATTACGCTTTCCCGCTTCAGAGTCAAGTGATTATTTTCGCTTTTCTCTGCTGACCCGGCGGCGTGTGTGCCGTTGTTCCGTGTCAGTGGAGGCGCATTATAGGGAGTTATTCCGATGTGACAAGCACAAAATACAAAAAACTTTTCGTTCGCTCACTTTTCAAACTTAACGCTTATTTAAGTCGCGAATTGCCCGTTAAATGCGCGATTTCCCGTGCAAAACTGGCCACCTGCGACCAGTCGGTATAAACCACTTCTTTACGCGTATCCGTTTCGCCCCCCGTCATTTTCATGATCAGGCGGATCATAAAACGGTCATACCAGCGGTAGCGAGGGTAGCGCAGCGCGCCGGCAAAAACGGCACACAGATCTGGCTGCCACGGCGAGCTGAGTAAAAACTTGCGCGTGTAGCTGTTGGTCTGCGGCGTACGCTTTTCCGCTTTACGCGCGACCAGATTGACCGAGTAAAACGCACCGGGCAATTTGTTGAGCACCGCCGTGTGCTTTTTCACAAAACGATCCAGCGCCGGATGGAAATGCCCGTAACGAATTGACGCGCCAATCACCACGCGGTCGTAATCCTGCCAGGCAATCTGCTCCGCACGGTTCAGGTTCACCACATCCGAGTATATACCCAGCTCTTTTAATTCCGACGCCAGATACGCGGCAATCTCACGCGTTTGCCCGTCTCGCGTAGAGAAAAGAATCAGTGTTTTCATCAACGGCTCCTTACTCGCGCCAGAAGGTAGGGGTGAACAGCACCAGCAGCGTAAAGACCTCAAGACGACCAAACAGCATATTGGCGATGAGGATCCATTTCGCGACCGGGTTCATGCTGGCAAAGTTATCCGCCACCACCCCAAGTCCGGGCCCCAGGTTATTCAATGTTGCAACGACGGACGCAAAGGCGGAGAAATCATCCACTCCCGTCGCGATAATCGCCAGCATACTGACGATAAAGACCAGTGCATAGGCTGAGAAGAACCCCCACACCGCTTCGAGGATACGTTCCGGTAGCGCACGGTTCCCCAGTTTGATGCTGTAGACCGCGTTCGGGTGGACCAGACGTTTCAGCTCACGGTTGCCCTGCTTGAACAACAGCAGAATACGAATCACCTTCAGGCCACCGCCCGTCGACCCCGCACAGCCGCCGATAAAGGCGGAACATAGCAGAAGTACCGGCAGGAACAGCGGCCAGCGTGCAATACTGTCCGTGGTAAACCCGGCGGTTGTCGCCATTGATACCACCTGGAAGAACGCCTGGTTCAGGGTCGTCAATGCCGAGTTATAGACATCATGGAACCACAGCACCAGGGTACAGATGATGACCAGCGTAAGCTGAACCCCAATAAACATACGGAACTCCGGGTCGCGCCAGTACACCTTCAGGCTGCGCCCGCTCAGTAAAGAGAAGTGCAGGCCATAGTTACAACCGGAGATCAGCAGGAAAATCGCAATAATAGTATTGATCGTTGGGCTGTCGAAGTAGCCCACACTGGCATCGTGGGTGGAGAACCCGCCGATGGCAATCGTCGCAAAACTGTGTCCGATAGCATCGAAAGCCGGCATCCCGGCAAACCATAGCGCCAGCGCACAGGCGACAGTCAGCAGAACATAAATCAGCCACAAGGTTTTCGCCGTCTCGGCAATACGAGGCCGCATTTTGTTGTCTTTCAGCGGCCCGGGCATTTCGGCGCGATAGAGCTGCATCCCACCGACGCCCAGAATAGGCAGAATGGCGACGGCCAGGACAATGATCCCCATCCCCCCGAACCACTGCAGCATCTGTCGATAAAAAAGAATCGCGTGCGGGAGTGAATCCAGACCCACCAGCGTCGTCGCCCCGGTTGTCGTTAAGCCGGAGAAGGATTCAAAAAAGGCATCCGTGATGCTCAGGTTAGGCTGTTCTGAGAAGATAAAGGGGAGCGAACCGACGCTTCCCAGCACCGTCCAGAACAGAACCACAATCAGAAATCCTTCGCGAGATTTCAGCTCACCTTTCTGACGACGGTTTGGCCACCACAGCAGCGAGCCAATCGCCAGCGCGACAAAGAAAGTCTGAGTAAACGCCCGCCCTGCGCCGTCCCGGTAGATAAGCGCCACCAGTCCTGGGAGGATCATCGTCCCGGAAAAGAGTATGACCAGCAGTCCAACGATTCGGGTTATGGCACGAAAATGCATCTCTGCCGCTTCCTTTGGTATTCAAAAGTGAGGTGGGGATTATTCTTCAATCGGCAGCAATTGCAACGAACCACGACTAAAATCAGCCAGTTTTGCTGAAAAAGCAGCCAGTTCCGCCTGAGGAAGCGCCACGCGTAATTGCACCATTGCCTGATATTCACTGTGTGCGATGACACCATTGAACTGTTTCAGCAGCGCTTCAATACCCGAGAGCTGGGCGTAATCGCATAACAAAGTATATTCGGTGAGCGGCGTTTTGCGGGTAGTGACCAGCATATTAAGCGCCTGCTGCACGCCCCCGCCATAGGCTTTAACCAGCCCACCGGTACCTAACAAAATGCCGCCGTAATAGCGCACCACCACGGCGGTAATTTCACCCACGCCGCTGCCCATCAGCTGCGAGAGCATGGGTTTACCGGCCGTGCCCGCCGGTTCACCGTCGTCGGAAAACCCCAGCTGCTGTGAATCGTCCGGCGGCCCTGCCACCCAGGCCACACAGTGGTGACGCGCGTCAGGATGTGCAGCCCGGACGGACTCGACAAACGCTTTTGCCGCGTCCACGCCGTCGGTATGCGCCAGCAGCGTAATAAAGCGGCTTTTCTTGATTTCCTCAACAAAGGTGACCGGTTCAGTCGGTATCAGCCAGCTTTCCATCAGGCCAGCTTCAGGTCTCGCGTCATGTTCTCGATACCATTTTCGTGAACCACAACGTTATCTTCGATGCGAATACCACCAAACGGCTTCAGCGCGTCAATTTTTTCCCAGTTGAAGTGTTTGCTGAACTGGCCTTCACGCCACGGTGCCAGCAGGGATTCGATAAAGTAGATCCCCGGCTCGATGGTCAACACCATACGCGGCTCAAGAATGCGGGTGCAGCGCAGGTAAGGGTATTTAGACGGTGCCGCCAGGTGCGTACCGGTATCGTCCTGCATGAAGCCGGCAACGTCGTGAACCTGCAGACCCAGCGGGTGACCAATACCGTGCGGCATGAATGGCCCGGTCAGATCGTTCTCGACCATCGCCTCTTCGCTCATGTCTTTCACAATCTGATGCTTACGCAGCAGTTTCGCAATGCGCTGATGGAACTGGATGTGGTAATCCACATAGCGGGTACCCGCTTTCATGGTGCCAATAAGCGCCAGCTGTTCATCGTTAACGTCTTTAATCAGCTGTGCGAAATCGGTGTCCGCGTTGGCCGCCCAGGTTCGGGTCAGGTCCGCCGCATAACCGTTGTACTCGGCACCCGCATCAAGCAGGAAGCTGCGTATTTCCGATGGAACCTGATGATCCAGTTTGGTGTAGTGAAGCACAGACGCATGCTCGTTGAGCGCGACGATATTGCTGTACGGCACATCGGTATCACGGTGGCCTGTCGCGGTCAGATAGGCCTGGTTGATATCGAACTCGCTCATGCCCGACTGGAACGCTTCGTGCGCCGCACGGTGGCCATTCACCGCCGTTTTTTGCGCTTCACGCATACAGTAAAGTTCGTAGTCGGTTTTATACGAGCGATAATAGTGCAGGTAATCCAGCACCCCTTTCGGGTTGAGCTTGTCGGCCGGAATGTCCAGGCCCAGCGCACGTTCCGGTACCGGACCAATATAGGCGATATTGCCGCGCGCGGCAGGCAGCTGGCTGCCAATGCCGTCGGCTTTTGGTAAGGCGATGACCTCCACTTCTTCTGTCCAGAAGCTGGTCGGCAGCGGTTCCACGTTGTGCCAGTAATCGACCGGCAGGTAGAACCACAGTTTCGGCTTGTTCACGCCATCCACCAGCAGCCAGCAATTTGGAACCTGAGTCACCGGCACCCAGGCTTTAAACTGTGGGTTCACCTTAAACGGGTAAGCGTGGTCGTCGAGAAAGGTATTCATCAGCTCGCCGGAGTGGATCAACAGCGCATCCAGCTTAAAGCGGGCCAGTACATCGCGGGTACGTTCCTGTAGGGTAACGATATGATTTTTATAAAGCGAAGCCAGTGAGTCCATCATTCTTCCTTTCGTTTTTTTGACCTCAAGTCATCGCATCTTAGCACACCTCTCTCCGGCTGCGTGATTTCCGCCGACCGTGATCAATGCAGCAATTTCTTAATGAGTAATTTGCATTTTATTAACATAAATCCCACACTCCGACTCATCTGGTATGACCAGATCCACTTGCTGGATTCAGGAGACTGACATGCTTTACAAAGGCGACACCCTGTACCTCAACTGGCTGGAAGATGGCATTGCCGAACTGGTGTTCGATGCCCCCGGCTCAGTAAATAAGCTTGATACCGCGACGGTGGCCAGTCTTGGCCAGGCGCTGGATGTTCTTGAAAAACAATCTGAATTAAAAGGGCTGCTGCTGCGCTCGAACAAAGCGGCCTTTATTGTCGGCGCCGATATCACCGAATTCCTCTCGCTCTTCCTGGTGCCTGAAGAGCAACTGAGCCAGTGGCTGCATTTTGCCAATAGCGTCTTTAATCGTCTGGAAGATCTGCCTGTTCCGACGATCTCCGCCGTCAACGGCTACGCGCTGGGCGGTGGTTGTGAATGCGTGTTAGCGACTGATTACCGTCTGGCTACGCCGGACCTGCGCATTGGCCTTCCGGAAACGAAGCTGGGTATCATGCCGGGCTTTGGCGGCTCCGTGCGCATGCCGCGCATGCTGGGTGCCGACAGCGCACTTGAGATCATTGCCGCAGGTAAAGATGTCGGTGCAGAACAGGCGCAGAAAATCGGCCTGGTCGACGGTGTCGTGAAGCCAGAAAAACTGATTGAAGGATCCCTCGCCATTCTGCGTCAGGCGATTAACGGCGATCTCGACTGGAAAGCCAAACGCCAGCCGAAGCTGGAGCCGTTAAAACTCAGCAAGATTGAAGCCACGATGAGCTTCACCATCGCCAAAGGCATGGTGATGCAGACCGCGGGTAAACACTATCCGGCGCCGATCACGGCGGTGAAAACCATTGAAGCCGCCGCCCGCTTTGGCCGCGATGAAGCCCTGAAGCTGGAAAACCAGAGCTTTGTCCCGCTGGCACATACCAACGAAGCCCGCGCGCTGGTTGGCATCTTCCTCAACGATCAGTTCGTGAAGGGTAAAGCTAAACAGCTGACCAAAAACGTTGAGACGCCAAAACATGCGGCCGTACTCGGTGCTGGCATTATGGGTGGCGGTATCGCTTACCAGTCTGCCTGGAAAGGTGTGCCGGTGGTGATGAAGGACATCAGTGAGAAATCCCTGACGCTGGGGATGACCGAAGCGGCCAAGCTGCTGAATAAACAGCTGGAACGCGGCAAAATTGACGGACTTAAGCTCTCCGGTGTGATCTCGACTATCCAGCCAACGCTGGAATACACCGGTTTCGACCGCGTGGACGTAGTTGTTGAGGCGGTCGTAGAAAACCCGAAAGTGAAAAAAGCGGTACTGGCGGAAACGGAAGAGAAGGTTCGCCCGGATACCGTCCTGGCGTCTAACACCTCAACGATCCCAATTAGCGAGCTGGCGAGCGTGCTGAAGCGTCCGGAGAACTTCTGCGGGATGCACTTCTTCAACCCGGTACACCGTATGCCGCTGGTCGAGGTGATCCGCGGGGAAAAAACCTCTGACGACACCATTGCCAAAGTGGTGGCGTGGGCAAGCAAGATGGGTAAAACGCCGATCGTTGTTAACGACTGCCCGGGCTTCTTCGTCAACCGCGTCCTGTTCCCTTACTTCGCCGGTTTCAGCCAGCTGCTGCGCGACGGCGCGGATTTCCGCAAGATAGACAAAGTAATGGAAAAACAGTTCGGCTGGCCGATGGGCCCGGCGTATCTGCTGGATGTGGTCGGCATTGATACGGCACATCACGCTCAGGCAGTCATGGCGGCGGGCTTCCCGCAGCGCATGCAGAAAGATTATCGCGACGCCATTGACGCCCTGTTCGACGCCAACCGCTTTGGTCAGAAAAACGGCCTGGGCTTCTGGCGCTATAAAGAAGACAGCAAAGGCAAACCGAAGAAAGAAGAAGACGCGGCGGTGGATAGCCTGCTGGCCGATGTCAGTCAGCCGAAACGCGACTTCACCGACGATGAGATCATCGCCCGGATGATGATTCCGATGATCAACGAAGTGGTGCGTTGCCTCGAAGAAGGCATCATCGCCAGCCCGGCAGAAGCCGATATGGCGCTGGTATACGGCCTGGGCTTCCCGCCGTTCCACGGTGGCGCGTTCCGCTGGCTGGACACGCTCGGCAGCGCCCGCTATCTCGATATGGCCCAACAGTATCAGCACCTCGGCCCGCTGTATGAGGTGCCGGAAGGGCTGCGCAACAAAGCGCGCCATAACGAACCCTACTATCCAGCAGTTGAGCCAGCCCGTCCGGTTGGCGAGCTGAAAACGGCTTAAGGAGTCACAATGGAAAAGGTTGTCATTGTTGATGCGATTCGCACCCCGATGGGCCGTTCAAAAGGCGGCGCATTCCGCAACGTGCGTGCGGAAGACCTCTCCGCGCACCTGATGCGTAGCCTGCTGGCGCGTAACCCGGCGCTGGATCCGGCTGCACTCGACGATATCTACTGGGGCTGCGTGCAGCAGACCCTGGAGCAGGGCTTCAACATCGCCCGTAATGCCTCCCTGCTGGCGGAGATCCCGCATTCCGTTCCGGCCGTCACCGTTAACCGTCTGTGTGGTTCGTCCATGCAGGCGCTGCACGATGCGGCACGTATGATCATGACCGGCGATGCCCAGGCCTGCCTGGTCGGCGGCGTGGAACATATGGGTCACGTACCGATGAGCCACGGGGTCGATTTCCACCCGGGCATGAGCCGTAACGTGGCGAAAGCCGCGGGGATGATGGGCCTCACCGCTGAGATGCTCTCCCGCCTGCATGGCATCAGCCGTGAAATGCAGGATACCTTTGCCGCGCGCTCTCACGCTCGCGCATGGGCCGCAACGCAGTCCGGCGCATTCAAAAATGAGATCATCCCAACCGGCGGCCACGATGCTGACGGCGTTTTGAAGCAGTTCAGCTACGACGAGGTGATCCGCCCGGAAACCACCGTGGAAGCCCTTTCCACGCTGCGCCCGGCGTTTGATCCGGTCACCGGTACGGTAACAGCCGGTACCTCGTCGGCGCTGTCCGACGGCGCGGCCGCGATGCTGGTGATGAGCGAAAGCCGCGCTCGCGAGCTGGGGCTAACGCCTCGCGCCCGCGTGCGCTCAATGGCGGTCGTGGGCTGCGATCCTTCGATTATGGGTTACGGTCCGGTTCCGGCCTCGAAGCTGGCGCTGAAAAAAGCAGGATTAACCACCAGCGATATCGACCTGTTTGAGATGAATGAAGCCTTCGCCGCGCAGATCCTGCCGTGCATTAAAGATCTGGGGCTTATGGAGCAGATAGACGAGAAGATCAACCTCAACGGCGGCGCGATCGCCCTCGGTCACCCGCTGGGCTGCTCCGGGGCGCGCATCAGCACCACGCTTATCAACCTGATGGAACGCAAAGATGCCCAGTTTGGTCTGGCAACGATGTGTATTGGTTTGGGTCAGGGTATCGCGACGGTGTTTGAGAGAGTGTAAGGCTATAACGTAGGCCCGATAAGCATCGCACCATCGGGCTTTTGCCGGGAGGCGCTGCGCTTTCCCGGCCTACGAGAGGTACCTCGCCGCCAGTGACATCACTGGCGAAGAGAGACAGTTTAGTTGCCGTTCTTCCCGCCTGTCAGGGGCGGGTTTTTTATTTAGATAAACGCAAACGCATCGCCAAACAGGCGGTCTTCACGCGCGTCACGTTCATTACAGAACAGATCGCGGGCAATTTTCGCCATCTCAAAACGGCCAGCGATGTAGATATCGTGCCCTGCCAGCGTGCCGTGATCCTGCAGTACTGCCGTCAGCACTGTACCGCTACGCCCACGCCAACCCTCTTCCGGCTGTTCAACCACCGGCTCAACACGCAGGTTAGGATGGGTGACGCTCAGCGCTTCCAGTTCAGACAGGTCGTAGAGATGTTTCTCTTCACGGCCACCCCAGTAGATGGTGATATCACGATCCGGGTTACGCGCGAGGGCAGTCAGCAGAATAGAACGTACGTAGGAGAAGCCTGTCCCCCCGGCGATCAGGATCAGCGGACGGTCTTCGTCATCACGCAGCCACGCGTCACCGTGTGGAATGTCCACCACGATCTCACGCTCTTTAAGAATGCGGTCCATGACGGCCATCGCATACAGGTTAAGCTCTGACGCACCGATATGAAGCTCAATAAATTCCTGCTCCGCTGGCGTTGAGGCCATAGAGAAAGGACGCTTATCACGTTCATCCATCACGACCATCAGGTACTGACCCGCGCGGAAAGAGAATGGCGCTTCTGGCACTAAACGGACGCGATATACGGTGTCGGTGATGGCATCTACCGAGGTCACTTTACAGCTTAAGGTTGTCATTCGCTCTCTCTGTCGGGAAGTCTAAAGGGCTTAACGGTCAGCTCAGGGTTTACCGTTATTCATTATGGCCAGTTCGTCCCAGATCGCGTCAATTCGCGCGGTCACAGCAGGATCTTTTTTGATCGGGCGACCCCATTCACGGTCGGTTTCGCCAGGCCATTTATTTGTGGCATCCAGTCCCATTTTTGAGCCAAGGCCGGAAACCGGCGAGGCAAAATCCAGGTAATCTATCGGCGTGTTTTCGACTAACACCGTATCGCGCGCCGGGTCCATTCGCGTGGTAATGGCCCAGATTACGTCATTCCAGTCGCGGGCGTTAACGTCATCATCGCAGACAATAACAAATTTGGTATACATAAACTGGCGCAGGAATGACCATACGCCCATCATCACGCGTTTAGCGTGGCCCGGATACTGCTTCTTCATCGTGACCACTGCCAGGCGATACGAGCATCCTTCAGGCGGCAGATAGAAATCAACAATTTCCGGAAACTGCTTTTGCAGGATCGGCACAAACACTTCATTCAACGCCACGCCCAGCACTGCAGGTTCATCCGGTGGACGTCCGGTATACGTGGAGTGGTAAATCGCATCTTCACGCTGGGTTATGTGCGTCACGGTAAACACCGGGAAATTATCCACTTCGTTGTAATAGCCAGTGTGGTCGCCGTAAGGACCTTCCGGTGCCAGTTCACCCTGCTCAATGTAACCTTCCAGCACAATTTCCGCACTGGCCGGGACTTCAAGATCGTTAGAAATACACTTCACGACTTCGGTTTTGGTCCCGCGCAGCAGGCCTGCGAAGGCATATTCAGACAGCGTATCCGGCACCGGCGTTACCGCGCCCAGAATGGTGGCCGGGTCAGCGCCGAGCGCAACAGAAACCGGGAAACGTTCACCCGGATGCGCAGCACACCACTCCTGGAAATCCAGCGCGCCGCCGCGATGCGACAGCCAGCGCATGATGAGCTTATTCTTGCCAATCAACTGCTGGCGGTAAATACCCAGATTTTGCCGCTCTTTATGCGGCCCACGCGTGACGGTCAGCCCCCAGGTGATGAGCGGCGCAGCGTCTTCAGGCCAGCACTGCATGATCGGGATTTTGGTCAAATCAACTGCATCACCTTCCAGCACTTTCTGCTGGCATGGCGCGCCGCGAAGGCGTTTGGTGGGCATGTTCAGCACCTGCTTAAACTGCGGCAGTTTGTCAAACAGGTCGCGGAAACCTTTTGGTGGCTCCGGCTCTTTCAGAAACGCCAGAAGCTTACCCACTTCACGCAGCGCCGTGACGTCCTCCTGCCCCATTCCCAGTGCGACACGACGCGGCGTACCAAACAGGTTGCACAGCACCGGCATTGAGTAACCCTTCGGATTTTCAAACAGTAATGCAGGGCCACCGGCACGCAGGGTGCGGTCAGCAATTTCTGTCATCTCCAGATAAGGATCAACAGGAAGTGTAATGCGTTTGAGTTCACCCTGCTTTTCCAGCAGCGTCAGGAAGTCGCGGAGATCGTGGTATTTCATGCAGTTAATCATGGCCTCTCTGTAAGCGCTTCATTATACGGCGTTAGCCTGCGTGATGCTGTAATTTTGTTAAACAAGCGTGAACTTATGCGTTCTGTTCCCATTTCCCCCATTATAATCAGCTTAGCGATCCCGCCAGGGTTTTGATATGCTTGCGCCCCGAACTAAGGGAAAGAGTGATTATGCAGGCCTGGTATTTACTGTATTGCAAACGCGGGCAACTTCAGCGCGCGCAGGAACATCTTGAACGTCAGTCTGTAAATTGCCTGACGCCCGTGATCACGCTTGAAAAAATGCAGCGCGGGAAGCGCACAACCGTCAGTGAACCTCTGTTCCCGAACTATCTGTTCGTTGAGTTCGACCCGGAGGTGATCCACACCACCACCATCAGCGCCACGCGTGGCGTCAGCCACTTCGTTCGTTTTGGCGCTCACCCGGCAACGGTTCCGTCGACGGTCATTCACCAGCTTTCGGTTTATCAACAACCTGAAGGCATCACCGACCCGGAAACACCTTACGCGGGAGACAGCGTCGTTATTACGGAAGGGGCTTTTGAAGGCCTGCAGGCAATTTTTGCCGAGCCGGACGGCGAAGCGCGCTCCATGCTGTTGCTCAATCTGCTGAACAAGCAGGTGCTGCAGAGCGTGAAAAACACCGACTTCCGCAAAGTTTAAAAACGTATCCCGAACAGCGTACGCACGTTGTCATCCGTTTGCGCGGAAAGCTCGGCCGGATCCTCTCCGCGCCACGTCGCTACACGTTCAACAAGGTGTCCCAGGTAAGCGGGCTCATTTCGCCGCGAAGCCGGTTTGGGTTGCATATCGCGCGGGAGCAAATAAGGTGCATCGGTTTCCAGAAGCAGCCGGTCGACCGGGATCGCCGGTAACAGCTCACGAAGCGCCAGCCCGCGACGTTCATCGCAAACCCAGCCGGTAATGCCCAGAAAAAGCCCGCGATCCAGACACTCAAGCGCCTCCTGGCGTGAACCGGTAAAACAGTGCAGCACCGCGCCAGGCAGTTTATCCAGCCACGGATCCAGCAGAGCGAGGAAACGCTCATGCGCGTCGCGACAGTGCATAAACACCGGCATTTCAAGCTCGGCCGCCAGCGCAAGCTGGGCGGTAAAGGCTTTTTCCTGTTCGGCTGGAGTGGAAAAGTTACGGTTGAAATCGAGTCCGCATTCTCCAATGGCCACCACCTCAGGCGTTTTCGCCAGCCGGTGAATGATTTCAGCGCTCTGCGGCGTCCACTGGCTACTGTCGTGAGGATGCATCCCGGCAGTAGACCAGCAGCGTTCGTAGCGTTGCGCCAGCTGCTGCGCCTGCTCGCTTTCATGCAGGTTGGTGCCCGTCAGCAGCAATCCGTTCACCCCGGCGGCAAACGCGCGCGCAACCACCTCATCACGATCTTTCGCAAACTGCGAACTGGTCAGGTTAAGTCCGATATCAAACATGCAAATCCCCATGTAACAACCGCCCTGACGGGCGGCTGGTTTTACTCTTCAGTGCTCTTGTCCGACGTATCGTCTTCGTCATCCGCGCGACGACCTTTTCCCACGTAGAAACGCGAGAAGAAGACGCCGACCTCAAACAGACAGTACATCGGTATGGCCAGCAGGGTCTGGGAGAAAACATCCGGCGGAGTCAGCAGCATGCCAACCACGAATGCGCCAACCAGGATATAGGGACGCTTCTTACGCAGGTCATCCGGCGTCGTGACCCCAACCCAGCACAGCAGCACGATGGCCACCGGTACTTCGAAGGCCACGCCAAACGCCATAAACAGCGCCATCACAAAGCTGAGGTAGCTGGCGATATCCGTCGACACCTGAACCCCTTCCGGCGCGGTGTGCGTCAGGAACCCGAAAGCCAGCGGGAAGACGACGAAATAGGCAAACGCCATGCCGATATAGAACAGCAGAGAACTGGAGATCAGCAGCGGGATCACCAGCTTGCGTTCATGCTTATACAAGGCCGGCGCCACAAACGCCCAGACCTGATACAGAATGACTGGCGCAGAGGCGATCAACGATACCCAGAAGGTGAGCTTGATGGGGGTAAAGAACGGAGAAGCCACGTCCGTCGCAATCATCGTTGCGCCCAGCGGCATCTGCTTGATCAACGGTGCAGAGACAACCTGGTAGATATCATTGGCGAAATAGACCAGGCATAAAAAAATCACGAAAACCGCAATAATGCAGTTTAACAGGCGCTTACGCAGCTCAATGAGGTGCGTAATGAGCGGTTGAGTATCATCTACTGCCATGTTTACGCTTTATCACTCGACGAGGGGGATGATTCGGAAACAGGTGCGACGGGCTTCGCTTCAGCCGCTTTAACCGCGGGCTCTACTGATTGCGCCTGTTTTTTCACTTCGGCTTCCTGCGGCGTCTGTTCTGGGGCGTCAACCTGATGCTCAGCGCTGGCTGGCGTGACGCCCTCACGCTGCGCCTCGCTGCCCTTCACCACCGGGTTATGAATGGTGTTGGCTTCATCGCTCGCTTTTTCAGGGTCGTTGACGCTGTACGAGCGCTTCATGGACTCTGCCGCTTCGCGCAGTTCATCCATTGAAGCTTTCAGTTCCGGCGTCAGGTTATCCATGCTCGCCTTCTCGACCTTTTTCAGGCTTTCCTGGAATTCCTGCAGCTTAAGTTCCTGCGCCAGCTCGTTCTGTACGGTGGATGCCAGCGAACGAAGCGCACGCACCCACCCCGCAACAGTTTTTACTGCAACGGGTAAACGCTGTGGACCCAACACAATCAGGCCAATCACGAAGACCAGCAGCAGCTCACCAAAACCAATGTCGAACACGACTTACACCTGCTCTTTATCGTGGCGTTTAGCGTCTTCCTTTTTCGCATCATCCTGCTTGTCGGAGATGGACTTAGCAGTAAAATCAGCGTCCTGGCTGGATTTATCCTGCTTGTTCTCATCATCGCTCATCGCTTTTTTGAAGCCTTTGATAGACGCGCCCAGATCGGACCCAATGGAACCGAGCTTTTTGGTGCCAAACAGCAGCACGACGATGACGGCAATGATCAACAATTGCCAGATACTGATACCACCCATACATATTCCTCAGTGATAGATGATTAAGGAGTCAGGCCGCATTATACGTATGCGGCCTGGTGATAGCGACGCCTGCTCAGCGCGTCTTTCTCCAGCCAACGAACCAGACCACGATCCCGGCGGCCATCAGCCAGGCGGGCATCATCTGCCAGTCCGGACGGTTGATTAACAGCAACGTACCGCTTAACAGCAGGGTTGCGCCAATGCCAAACAGATAGCGAGACTGGCCCTGACGAACCCGGTTTGACTGAAGCTCGTGGGCGATTTTATCCATGCTGAGCTGAAGGTTCTTGCTCTGACGCAAACTGTCATAGACCAGTTCCGGAAGCTCCGGCATCTTCTCAACCCAGAACGGTGCTTTCTCTTTGAATGCCCGCACCAGAGCCGGAATGCCGACCTGATCTTTAATCCAGGATTCAAGGAACGGTTTCGCCGTCTTCCACAAGTCTAACTGAGGATAGAGCTGTCGACCTACACCTTCAACGTAAAGTAATGTTTTCTGAAGTAAAACAAGCTGTGGCTGCACTTCCATGTTGAAGCGACGAGCGGTGTTAAACAGATTCAGCAGCACGTGGCCGAAAGAGATTTCCGCCAGCGGTTTTTCAAAAATCGGTTCGCAGACGGTACGGATAGCAAACTCAAACTCTTCGACATTGGTGTCCGGCGGAACCCATCCGGAATCAACGTGCAGTTCAGCCACTTTACGGTAATCGCGATTAAAGAAGGCAATAAAGTTTTCAGCCAGATAGCGTTTATCTTCTTTGTTCAGCGAGCCTACAATCCCGCAGTCAATGCCGATGTACTGCGGATCTTCAGGATGCTCGTAGCTGACGAAGATATTGCCCGGGTGCATGTCTGCGTGGAAAAAGCTGTCGCGGAATACCTGGGTAAAGAAGACCTGCACACCGCGCTCGGCCAGCAGCTTCATGTTCGTTCCCTGTTTCTCCAGGGCCACCACATCCGAAACGGGGATCCCGTAGATTCGCTCCATCACCATCATATTCTGGCTGCAGTAGTCAGAGTAGACTTCGGGTACATAGAGCATCGGGCTGTTTTCAAAGTTGCGGCGCAGCTGAATGGCGTTTGCTGATTCGCGCAGCAGGTTAAGCTCATCAATCAGGGTTTTTTCATACTCCCGTACCACCTCCATCGGACGCAGACGACGCCCGTCCGGAAGCAAACGCGGTACCCAGCGCGCCAGACGATAAATCAGCTTCATGTCTGCTTTGATGATCGGCAGGATGTCCGGGCGAATCACCTTAATCACCACTTCTTTGCCGTTTTCTTTCAGACGCGCAGTGTGCACCTGCGCGATAGAGGCTGACGCCAGGGGATGAATATCGAAATCGTCAAACCAGGTCTCGACAGGAATATTTCCCATCGCCTCTTCAATTTGCTTTTTCGCGCGCGCACCGTCAAACGGCGCAACGCGATCCTGCAGCAGCGCGAGTTCATCAGCAATGAGCGGCGGGAAAAGATCGCGGCGGGTCGATAGCATCTGACCAAATTTAATCCATACCGGGCCGAGCTCCTGCAGCGCCAGACGCAGACGCTCACCCAGCGGCTGACCTTTATGGCGATTGGGCATCCAGAACAGCATCCGCCGCCAGATACGCAGCGGCAGCGTAATGCGCATTTTGGGGATAAGCTCGTCGAGCCCGTAGCTCAAAAAGGTGCGAATGATGAAGTAGAGGCGCCGAATTTCACCAGGCGTCATTTGCCCTCCAGTTTTTCCAGCCGTTTGGTTAACGCATCAACCGCACGTTCAACAGCAGCGGTCTCTTCCGCAAACCACGCCACTTCCAGTGGCCCGGGCGCCATTCGCCACTCCTCCGTCAGCACTTCCGCCGCATAGCGTTGCTGTCGTTGCAGGCTTTTACGCAGGAAGGCCGTTCCGCCATGCAGGGCTTTACCGATCCCTTCAGCGGCAATGTCACCAATAAACGGCGCGAGCAGCTCTGCCGGATCGAACTCCGCCAGATCGGTGAGCGCCACGAAGCTCTGGACAACCTGAATGTCGCCTTCCACTTCCAGCTCACCGCTGCGGATCAGCGCCGTTAATTGCTGACGGTCGCGCAGTTTAGGCAACACGCTCATGTGCGTGATGACCGAACAGTCGGCTTCACCTTCCCACTCACCCAGGACGTCAAGCTGGCGTTCGCTGAAGACCAGCACAAGCGGCGTCGAGAACTCTTTTAAAACAATGCGTAATACCTTTCCGTTAAGCCGCTGGCGTGCGGCTTTTAGCGCCGGCGCGCGATAGAGAAAGGCATTCAGTACGTTCTCGATGCCTGCGGTGACTAAGGGTTTAAAGGGCACGGGACACCTCCACTCAGAACTTGTAACCGCGATGCAGTGCGACGACACCTGCCGTCATGTTGAAATACTCAACGTTTTCAAACGCTGCATCCTGCATCATGGCTTTTAAGGTGTCCTGATCCGGGTGCATACGAATGGATTCTGCCAGATAGCGGTAGCTTTCGGCGTCGTTTGCGACCAGTTCACCAATACGCGGCAGAACGTGGAAGGAATAGGCGTCGTAAGCTTTGCTAAGGGGCTCGATAACCGGTTTGGAGAACTCAAGCACCAGCAGACGTCCACCCGGCTTCAGCACGCGGTACATCGAGCGCAGCGCTTTTTCTTTGTCTGTGACGTTACGCAGACCGAAGGAGATTGTGATGCAGTCAAAGGTATTATCCGGGAACGGCAGCGCTTCGGCGTTCGCCTGTACATACTCCACATTCCCCACCACGCCGATGTTACGCAGCTTCTCGCGTCCCATTTTCAGCATGGAGTCATTGATGTCGGCCAGAACAACACGCCCGGTTTCGCCCACCAGACGGGAGAATTTCGCGGTTAAATCGCCCGTACCGCCGGCGAGATCCAGCACCGTTTGTCCACGACGCACACCGCTACAGTCAATGGTGAAGCGCTTCCACAAGCGATGAATGCCGAATGACATCAGGTCATTCATCACATCGTACTTCGCCGCCACGGAATGAAATACGTGGGCCACCATGTCAGCTTTCTGCGCTTTGGCGACAGTCTGAAAGCCAAAGTGCGTTGTGTCTTGTGAATCGTCAACCATCTCAGAGCCTGCTTATCAGTAAAATGTCCGTGAAGTGTAACAGATTGGGCGCGATTGCCCTACGTTTCAACCACCCCGAAAGAAACGCGCTGGCTGCGCGTCGGGTGAGTGTGTCGCTGCTAACGTGTTGTCTTCACTGCGTGTCTTTTGTTCATCCGCCCCTTCGCGCAGGCGAAACTCTTCGTCCTGCGCGGTAGCCTGTTCAACCAATTCCGGATTAATCTCGCGTTTCACCTCCACCCCAAGGCCGCGGAAGGCTTCGGCCTGCGCCAGCAGATTGCCTCGCCCGGAGGCGAGTTTTTTCATCGCCTGGCGGTAGTTATCCTGCGCGCGGTCCAGGCTCTGCCCGACCGAAGACATATCGTCCACGAAGAGGCGCATTTTGTCGTACAGCTTGCTGGCGCGATCGGCAATCTGCTGCGCATTGCGGCTCTGGTGCTCATACCGCCACAGGTTAGCAATGGTGCGTAAGGCCACCAGCAGCGTGGTGGGGCTGACCAGCATAATGTTATTTTTGAGCGCTTCGGTGATCAGTTCCGGCTGTCTGTCGAGCGCCAGCAGAAACGCGGGCTCTACCGGGATAAACATCAGGACATAGTCCAGTGAGCGCAGGCCGGGCAACTGCTGGTAGTCTTTTCTGCCAAGCAGGCGAATGTGATTACGCAGGGAAGCAATGTGCTCCTGCAGGGCAGACTCGCGCGTGTAGTCATCCTCCGCATTGAAGTAACGCTCATACGCCACCAGCGTCATTTTGGCGTCAATTACCACATCTTTACCCTGCGGCAGTCGTACGATGACATCCGGCTGCATGCGCGAGCGGGCATCGTTTTCGATACTCACCTGCGTTTCGTATTCATACCCTTCCCGCAGGCCCGAGGCTTCCAGGACCCGGGTCAGCACCACTTCTCCCCAGTTGCCCTGGGTTTTGTTATCCCCTTTAAGCGCACGGGTGAGGTTGACCGCTTCCTGCGCCATTTGCGCATTCAGTTGCTGAAGATTGCGGATCTCATGCGCCAGCGTGTGCCGCTCGCGAGCCTCCTGACCAAAGCTGTCCTGCACCTGGCGGCGAAAACCGTCCAGCTGTTCGCGCAGGGGCGTCAGCAGGCTGTTCAGGCTCTGGCGGTTCTGTTCATCAACGCGGCGGTTGCTGTGCTCGAAAATACGGTTAGCGAGGTTCTCAAACTGTTCGCTGAGGCGCTGCTCGCTGTTGAGCATCTGGCGAATTTTGTCTTCCGCATGCAGTTGCGTGGATTCCAGACGGGTGGTCACTTCGCGGAGATCGGCCTCCAGCGAGGTGTTGATATCACGCAGGTTGCGCAGCTCGTTGTTGAGTAACTCGCACTCCTCTCGCCAGTGGTCACTCAGCGCAATCTGCTGCTTTGCCGCACTTAATTGAGCGACTATCTCTTCACGCTCTGCCAGCTGATCGGCCTTCTGCTGCGCATGCTGATAGCTGGAAATAAGCCAGCCTATCGCCACGCCCGCCAGCGCAATCACCGCATAAATCAGGACTGAGATATCCACAATGCCCCCTGCATCAACGTATTACCCGCACAAAATAAGATTGTGCTGTATAAACGTCCAGTTTGAAAGGGTTTTCCTGCGAGGCGCTACGCAAAAAAATAAAGGCCGAACGTGTCGGCCTTTGATTTCGAAAGGAGAGGATTAGATCAGGCGACGCGCGGCTTCAACCACGATTTTCACCGCATGGCTTTCGGTCTGCTTCATGGTTTCAGCGTTCGGGATCTCCTGCTGGGTACGGTTGACGATAACGCCCGCCACCATACCGGCACGCAGACCCTGGCTTGCACACATGGTCAGCAGCGTTGCGGATTCCATTTCGTAGTTCATCACGCCCATGGACTGCCACTCTTCCATTGAGCCTTTGAAGCGGCTTACCACGCGGCCAGAGAAGGTGTCGTAACGCTCCTGGCCTGGGTAGAAGGTATCGGAAGAGGCGGTTACGCCCACATGCGTGGTGGCGCCCACAGATTTCGCGGCCTCAACCAGCGCAGTAGTACATTCGAAGTCGGCCACTGCCGGGAACTCCATTGGCGCAAAGTGCAGGCTTGCGCCGTCCAGGCGCACGGATGCTGTCGTGACCAGCACGTCGCCGACGTTGATATGCGGCTGAATAGCGCCAGTGGTACCGATACGCAGGAAAGTACGAATGCCCAGCTGCGCCAGCTCTTCAACGGCAATAGAAGTAGACGGGCCACCGATACCGGTAGAACAGACGATCACGGCTTTACCATCCAGCTCTGCACGCCAGGTGGTGAATTCACGATGGGCTGCCAGCTTAACCGGCTTATCCATCAGCGCGGCGATCTTTTCCACACGCTCAGGATCGCCCGGGACGATCGCGAGCGTAGCCCCTTGTAAATCGTTTTTGGTGAGGCCGAGATGAAAAACATCAGACTTAGACATAGGTGACTCCTCTGTGGGTCGGTTAGTCAGAAGAAGTAAAACGGTACTTTACAGAAGCAATACGCATAATTTCGTGACGCAACTCACCATGACCGAAAATGATTGCAGTTAATTTCCATAAAATAGTGATTTACATCACATTAACAAGTTATATCGTTGGGCGCTGCACAAAAGATAGACCGTTTAAGGCACTGTGAGTTGTTAACCTGGTGTCTATATTTACCTTTGCGCTAACTCATTGGTACGGAGAATGCCATGACTGAAAAAACCGGTTTTGCACCTGCTGCGGCCCCGCATGCCTCAACCATCGTCTCAACGTCTGAAGAGGCCATCACGGCGGGTGAGACCTCTATTCCCTCGCAGGGAGAGAATATGCCTGCTTACCACGCACGCCCAAAATCAGCAGATGGCCCGCTGCCCATCGTGATCGTGGTTCAGGAAATTTTCGGCGTTCATGAACATATTCGCGACCTCTGCCGCCGACTGGCGCTGGAGGGTTACCTGGCCGTTGCGCCTGAACTCTACTTCCGGCAGGGCGATCCCGACGACTACAGCGACATCCCCACATTGCTCAGCAATCTGGTGAGCAAAGTCCCGGACGCGCAGGTCATGGCCGATCTCGACCACGTTGCCAGCTGGGCGGCGCGCAACGGGGGCGATCCGCACCGGCTGCTGGTCACCGGTTTCTGCTGGGGTGGACGCATCAGCTGGCTGTATGCCGCGCATAACCCGCAGCTGAAAGCTGCTGTCGCCTGGTACGGCAAACTGGTGGGCGAAAAAACGCTGAATTCACCGAAACATCCCGTGGATATCGCCACGGAGCTGAATGCCCCCGTATTAGGGCTGTATGGCGGTCAGGACACCGGTATCTCCCTTGATTCGGTAGAGACCATGCGCCATGCGCTCCGTGCGGCCAATGCGAAGGCCGAAATTGTGGTCTATCCGGATGCCGGACATGCCTTTAACGCTGATTATCGCCCGAGCTATCACGCGGAATCGGCTAAGGATGGATGGCAGCGGATGCTTACATGGTTCCGTCAGTACGGTGGTAAAAAAGGGTAAGCCTTTCCCATTGTCATGACGCATAAGGAGTGCGTGTTATGGAGCAATCCCTCTCGTTTCCACGCGGTTTTCTCTGGGGCGGCGCCATTGCCGCCAACCAGGCTGAAGGGGCATGGAACGTGGACGGCAAAGGGCCGTCCGTGGCAGACGCCGTCGCCTGGAAACCCAACCTGTCCGTGAAAGATTACAGGGGTCATATGTCCCTGACGGACGAGAACATTCGTGATGCGTTTGAAGGCAACCATGACGCGCGCTACCCGAAGCGCCGCGGCATCGATTTTTATCACCACTATAAAGACGACATCGCCCTGTTTGCTGAGATGGGTTTTAAGGTGCTGCGCGTCTCCATTGCCTGGTCGCGCATTTTCCCGACCGGAGAGGACGCTACGCCCAACGAGGCCGGGCTGCAGTTTTATGAAGAGTTGTTCCGCGAGCTGCGTCGTCATCACATCGAGCCGCTGGTCACCCTCTCCCACTATGAAATGCCGCTGGCGCTGAGCGAAAAATATAACGGCTGGGTACATCGCAACGTGGTGGATGCCTTTGTCCGCTTCTGCAATGTTTGTTTCGACCGCTATAAAGATCTGGTGCGTTACTGGCTGACCTTTAACGAAATAGACAGTATTCACCGTCATCCGTTTACCACGGCGGGTATTCGCGAAGAGAAGAGCGCACCGGGTCAGGCAAAGCAGGATATTTACCAGGGGCTACATCATCAGTTTGTCGCCTCAGCACTGGTGACGCGCGACTGCCACGCCAAAATTCCCGGCAGCAAGGTCGGTTGCATGCTGACAAAACTGACCACCTATCCGCACAGTTGCCGCCCGGAAGACGTTGAAGCTACGCTGAAGAAAAACCTGGAGAACTATTTTTATGCCGACGTGCAGGTATTTGGCGACTACCCGCCGCTGATCCTGCGCGATCTGGAAAGACAAAATATCCATATTGAAATGCACCCTGACGATCGGCGTATTTTAAAGGAGCATACCGTCGATTTCGTCTCCTTCAGCTACTACATGTCGATGACCGAATCCACTCAGCCGGACGCTGAACGCATTCCCGGCAATACCGTGCTCGGCGTGAAAAACCCCTATCTACCTGCGTCGGAATGGGGCTGGCAGATTGATCCCCTTGGGCTGAAAATCTCGCTGCTGGAGCTGTATGACCGTTACCGGAAACCGCTGTTTATCGTTGAAAACGGTCTGGGCGCGAAGGATGTGGTCGAAAACGGCAAGATCCATGATAGCTACCGCATCGACTATTTCCGCGCCCACTTTGAACAAACGCTGGCGGCGATTAATGAAGGGGTGGAGATAATGGGGTTCACCACATGGGGGTGTATCGACATTATTAGCGCAGGCACCTCGCAGATGTCGAAGCGCTATGGCTTTATCTATGTCGATCAGGACGATGAAGGCAACGGCACGTTAAAACGGCTGAAAAAAGACTCCTTCTGGTGGTACCAAAAAGTGATTGCCAGTAACGGCGCAGACCTGAGCTAAGTATGCGCAGGCCGGGCAGACGCCCGGCCATCGCGCGTCGCGGCTACGCCTGACGCAAATTCTGTGCCGCCTTCACCATATTCGCCAGCGCCGCGCGGGTTTCCGGCCAGCCGCGGGTTTTCAGGCCGCAGTCCGGGTTTACCCACAGGCGCTCAGCCGGAATGCGCTGGGCGGCTTTCTTCAGCAGGGCTTCGATCCACTCCACGCTCGGCACGTTCGGGGAGTGGATGTCGTACACGCCCGGTCCGATTTCGTTCGGGTAGTCGAACTCTTCAAACGACTCCAGCAGTTCCATATCTGAACGCGAGGTCTCGATGGTGATCACGTCAGCGTCCAGCGCGGCGATCGAATCCATGATGTCGTTAAATTCGCAGTAACACATGTGGGTGTGGATCTGGGTGTCGTCCTTCGCCACCGCGGCGTTGATGCGAAACGCCTCCACGCCCCACTTCAGGTAGGCCTCCCAGTCGCTGCGGCGCAGCGGCAGACCTTCACGCAGGGCCGGTTCGTCAATCTGGATGATGCCAATGCCTGCGGCTTCGAGATCCGCCACTTCATCACGCAGCGCCAGCGCGATTTGCTTCGCGATGGTTTCACGGGACACATCTTCACGCGGGAAGGACCAGCAAAGAATGGTCACCGGGCCGGTCAACATTCCTTTCACGGGCTTGTCGGTCAGGGACTGGGCGTATTTCGCCCACTCCACGGTGATGGGTTCCGGGCGGCTGATATCACCGATGACCACCGGCGGCTTCACGCAGCGGGAGCCGTAGCTCTGCACCCAGCCATTCTGGGTGAACACGAAACCGTCCAGATGCTCACCGAAGTATTCCACCATGTCGTTACGCTCGGCCTCCCCGTGCACCAGCACGTCCAGACCTAAGCGCTCCTGCTCTACAATCGCCTGTTTGATGTGTTCGGCGATACCGGTACGGTAGTGATTCGCGTCCAGGTTGCCTTTTTTGAAGTCCAGGCGCAGGCCGCGGATCTCGGTGGTTTGCGGGAAGGAACCAATCGTGGTGGTCGGCCACGCAGGCAGGTTGAAGCGCGCGCGCTGCGCTTCGGCACGCACCTCATACGGGCTCTGACGCTGGCTGTCCTGGGCGGTGATGGCCGCCAGACGTTTCTCCACAGCCGGGTTGTGAACACGAGCCGAGTGACGGCGCGCCTGGATGGGTGCGCTCCATTCACTAATCGCCGCCGTGTCGCCGCTGTTCAGGGCGTCACGCAGCAGGGCCAGCTCCTCACACTTTTGCAGGGCAAAGGCGAACCAGCTCTTCACTTCCGCATCCAGACGGGTTTCTACGCTGAGATCAATCGGGCTGTGCAGCAGGGAGCAGGAAGAGGCGATCCACAGTTCACGTTTGTCTGCGATGTCTTCAATCTGCGCATATTTCTCCGTCAGATCGGCGCGCCAGACGTTACGCCCGTTCACGAGGCCGGCAGAGAGTAGCCAGTCCGCTGGCAGCCGTTTGTGCAGCTCTGCCACATCATCGTTACCGTGTACGAGGTCGACGTGCAGACCCTGCACCGGCAGCGCGGTAATCGTCTTCAGGTTTGGCGTCACGCCTTCGAAATAGGTGGTCAGCAGGAGCTTCACCTGCCCCGCAAGCGCGTCATATGCCGGTTTGAAGGCAGAGAGCCATGCCTGCGGCAGCTCCAGCACCAGCGCAGGTTCGTCGATCTGCACCCACTGAATGCCGCGCTTGCCCAGCTCAATCAGGACCTGTTTGTAGACCGGCAGAATATCGTTAAGCAGGCTCAGACGATCGAACTGCTCCCCTTTCACTTTACCCAGCCACAGGTAGGTTACCGGCCCCAGCAATACGGGCTTCACCTGGTGACCCAACGCCAGCGCTTCGTCCACTTCATCAAGAAGCTGCGTCCAGGTCAGTTTGAACTGCTGACCTTTTACGAACTCCGGCACCATATAGTGATAGTTGGTGTTAAACCACTTGGTCATTTCCGCCGCTGCCGCTGGCTCACCCGTTGGCGCACGGCCACGGCCGATGCGGAACAGGGTATCGATATCTACCGATCCATCGCTGTTCTGATGACGAGCCGGCACGTTGCCAAGCAGCAGGCTGGTCGTCAGAACATGGTCGTACCAGGCGAAATCGCCCACCGGCAGCAGGTCAATGCCCGCCTGTTTTTGCTGATCCCAGTGACGGGCGCGCAGCTCGCGTCCCACTGCCAGCAGCTCTTCACGGGTGGCGTTTCCCGCCCAGTAGCTTTCTTGCGCTTTTTTCAGCTCGCGACGCAGGCCAACGCGAGGGAAACCGAGAGTGTGATTGCGGATAGTCATGTGTTCTTCCTCTAATTAATTGTAAATCCTTTGGATTTTGAATTCAGGGAAGGCGGCAAGTTTGCTCATCCCCGGGAGCTTACATGAGTAAGTGACCGGGGTGAGTAAACGCAGCCAACGCACCATAAATTTAAAAGACGAAGGATTTTAGACGTCCAGATGTTTACACTTCTATAATTGGCGGTTACTGTATATTCCTCAAGCGCAAAATGTTCATGCCGAAGTGAAGGACTTTCATGATCGAGATAAAACACCTGAAAACGCTCCAGGCGTTACGGAACTGCGGCTCGCTCGCGGCAGCGGCGGCCACGCTGCACCAGACCCAGTCCGCCCTTTCTCACCAGTTCAGCGATCTGGAACAACGCCTCGGCTTTCGTCTTTTTGTGCGTAAGAGCCAGCCGCTGCGCTTTACGCCGCAGGGCGAGATCCTGTTGCAGCTGGCGAACCAGGTCCTGCCGCAGATCGCCAGCGCGCTGCAGGCGTGTAACGAACCGCAGCAGACCACACTGCGTATCGCCATTGAGTGCCACAGCTGTATCCAGTGGCTGACCCCCGCGCTTGAGAACTTCCGCCAGAAGTGGCCACAGGTGGAGATGGACTTTAAATCCGGCGTGACGTTCGACCCGCAGCCCTCGTTGCAGCAGGGCGAGCTGGATCTGGTGATGACGTCCGATATTCTGCCGCGCAGTGGCCTGCACTATTCACCGATGTTTGATTATGAAGTGCGCCTGGTGCTGGCGCCGGACCATCCGCTGGCGGCCAAAACGCGCATCACGCCGGAAGACCTGGCGACAGAAACGCTGCTGATTTATCCGGTTCAGCGCAGTCGTCTGGATATCTGGCGTCACTTCCTGCAGCCGGCAGGCATTAGCCCGCAGTTGAAAAGCGTGGATAACACCCTGCTGTTGATTCAGATGGTGGCGGCCAGAATGGGTATCGCAGCGCTGCCGCACTGGGTGGTGGAGAGTTTTGAACGCCAGGGCCTGGTGGTCACTAAAACCCTGGGTGAAGGACTGTGGAGCCGGCTGTACGCCGCCGTGCGCGATGGCGAGCAGCGACAGCCGATTACAGAGGCGTTTATTCGCTCAGCGCGGAACCACGCGTGCGACCATCTTCCGTTTGTGCGGAGCGCGGAGCGACCCAGCGGCGATGGACCCACAGCGAAGCCAGGATCACCGTTCCCCCAATAAGGAAGCTCGGCCAGTGTGGCTGTTGCTGCCAGATGGCGAGGTTAACCAGCAGCCCCGCCGGGACATGCACGTTGTTCATGATCCCCAGCGTACCGGCGTCGACCTGGGTCGCGCCGTAGTTCCACATGAAGTATCCCAGCCCTGAAGCCACCACGCCCAGCCAGACCAGAACGCCCCATTGCACGTTCGTGGTTGGCAGTTTTTGCGGATTACCGAGCATAAACCACGCCGCCACCGCAACAATCGCAGCCCCCATATAGAACCAGGCGAACGCGTTATGCTGCGGCATCGGACGGGTTTCCATCAGACGTTTGTAGCCCACCATGCCGATGGCGAAACTGATGTTGGCGAGCTGGACGAACATCAACCCGGTCCAGAAGTGATCGCTCACTTTGTCGTAGCGAATAATCGCCGCGCCAATCACCGCCAGCGCCGCGCTCAGCAGGTATCCCCAGCGCAGGCGGCGCTTGCTGAGCAAATCGTAGATCAGCGTGATATAGAGCGGCGTAAGCACGGTGAACAGCAGGAATTCAGAGACGGACAGGTAGACGTAAGCCCGGAAGCTAAACAGATACATGATGCCGAGCTGCATCGCCCCCACCAGCATATACAGCACGATCGTTTTCAACGATTGCCCGCGCGTACGCAGAAACGGCAGGAACACCAGCGCCGCCAGCCCCACGCGCATCAGCACCGAGAAGTAGCTGTCGACCGAACCGGCAAGGTATTCGCCAATCAGGCTAAAGGAGAAGGCCCACAGGATAGTGGTGATAATGAGTAGCGCCACAATGCTTGTCTCTCAGAAATAAGGAGAGGCATTGTAGCGAACTCTTTAGTTGACAACTGAGCGATAAATAACCGAATGAAGATTATTCAAGGAACAGTTTGCGCAGATACTTCGGTACCGCGTTATCAGCGTTAGAACCAATCACTTCCAGTTCCGGGTGCAGATCTTTCAGACGCTGGTGCGCGTTCTGCATGATACAGCCCTTACCTGCCATTGATAGCATTTCGGCATCGTTCATGCCGTCACCAAAGGCGATACAATCTTTCAGCCCAAAGCCCAGACGTTTCGCGACCGCTTCCAGGGCGTGGCCTTTGGAGACACCTCCCGCCATCACTTCCAGACAGGTCAGCGTTGAGAAGCTGACGTTAACGCGATCGCCCCAGCGGGCGTTGATCGCCTGTTCCAGCGGGAGCAGCTCTTCATGGCTGTCGCAGGTGAAGAACACTTTACTGATGCCATCCGGCTCCAGCAGACCTGGTTCATACAGGGAGTAGTTGAATACCGCTTCTTTGAAGAAACGCATTTCATCCGGGCGATGGCGGTTCATGAACCAGTCGTCATCGCGATAAACGTTAGTGACGATAGCCGGATTATTGTGCACCACACCGAACAGATCGGCAGCAATATCGCGATCCAGGTTGTGCGTAAAGATCAGATTGCCGTCGGTATCATGTACGCGCGCACCGTTGGAGGTGATCATGTACGATTTGATCTCAAGATTATCGCGGATCTGCCCCACGTCTACGTGGTGGCGGCCGGTGGCAAACACAAAGTTCACGCCCCGGGCAGTCAGCAGCTTTAAGGTCTCTTTCGCGTAAGGCGACAGGGTGTGGTCGGGGGAGAGCAGCGTGCCATCTAAATCAGATGCAACAACCTGGTACATAGGAAAATTTAACCTCAATAGACAATCAGTTATGCCGGTCGAAAAACTCGACGATGGCGTTAAGCGCGACTGAGCGCATAGCGTCCTTTTCAAAAAGGATCTCATGGTACGCGCCGTTGATAACCAACGGTTTTCCCCCTTCACAAGGGTGGCCGGCGGCAGCGCGGAGTTCACAAAAGCGGTCATGCATGCGGTTATCCACCACACGCTCTTCTTCAGCCTGAATCAGGAGGGTTGGCGTGTCATCATTCGTGACGCCTGCCAGAACCTGCTCACCGGCAAGGATCCCTTCCCGTACCCAGTGATATGTCGGGCCGCCCACGCGCAGGCGTGGCTCATCGGCATAAAAACGCAGGTTACGACGATAGCGCTGTCGGCTGTGCGTCAGGACGTTCATCGCAAAGGGCAATGCTCGCCAGCGCCCCGTTCCGATGGCATAGCCTTCCCGAATGCGCTGATGGCCCTCAGCCCAGTCGAGAATATGACGTACCATCCAGTCAGGAAAACGCATGACGATGCCATACATCGGCGCGGTGAGCGCAATGGCGTCGCACTGATGCGGGTGGCGCTGTAAGAACAGCGTTGAAATCGCACCGCCCATCGAGTGTGCCAGGATATAGCGCTTCCGCCAGGGGCCAGGCTCGACCTCCTGCTGCCAGAACGCGGCGAGATCGTCGACGTAATCACTGAAGTTATCCACATGGCCGCGATGCGTGTCCGATAACAGGCGGCCGGAAAGCCCCTGCCCGCGATGGTCGATAATCAACACATCGAAGCCAAGATGGAACAGGTCATAGGCCAGTTCGGCGTATTTGACGTAGCTCTCGATACGCCCGGGGCAGACCACAATGACCCGGTCATTTTTCTTATCGCGAAAACGCACAAAGCGTACCGGAATATCACCGACACCCGTAAACTCATCTTCCTCACGCTGGCGCCAGAAATCGGTCAGCGGCCCCATGGAGAAAGCAGCAAATGCGTTTTCTCGTGTTTCCCAGTCCTTTTTCTGCTGAAACATCGGGTTTCTACTCACCTAAGCCAAGGAATATCGTTTTTTCGTCACCGGTCACAAAATGACTCAACAATAGCGTATTGTGGCATAAAAACAGACGATTCGGGAGTTTCAAATGACCTTCGAGTGGTGGTTCGCTTACCTGCTGACATCCATCATCCTTAGCCTTTCACCAGGCTCGGGCGCCATTAACACCATGACCACCTCCATTAACCACGGCTATCGCGGTGCGGCGGCGTCGATTGCTGGTTTGCAGACCGGGCTGGGCATTCACATCGTGCTGGTCGGGATTGGTCTGGGCACCCTGTTCTCCCGCTCGGTGCTGGCGTTTGAAGTACTGAAATGGGCCGGGGCGGCGTATCTGATCTGGCTCGGCATCCAGCAGTGGCGCGCGGCAGGCTCCATCAACCTGAACACGCTCGCGCAGACGCAAAATCGTGGCCATCTGTTTAAGCGTGCGGTGTTCGTCAACCTGACCAACCCGAAAAGCATCGTCTTCCTCGCCGCGCTGTTCCCGCAGTTTATCGTGCCGCATCAGCCCCAGGTGATGCAGTACGTGGTGCTGGGCGCGACCACCATTATCGTTGATATCATCGTGATGATTGGTTACGCGACGCTGGCGCAGCGAATTGCGGCGTGGATTAAAGGGCCTAAACAGATGAAGGCCCTGAATAAGGTATTTGGTTCGCTGTTTATGCTGGTTGGCGCGCTGCTTGCGTCAGCGCGTCACGCTTAGCGAGAAATGATAAGATGAATACCGAAGCCAGCGAACAGCGCGCCGGCGAAGCCGTCAATCCACTTCGCGATGCGCTGGTAGCCGCGGCGCATCGCCGGTAAGGCAAACAGGCTCGCCACGATGGTGAACCACGCAAACGTCTCAACCACGATCAGCAGGAAGATCCCCCAGCGTGCGCCCGCGCCAACGCTGTCGCCGACAAACAGCGAGAAGACAGAGCCGAAATAGATAATCGCTTTCGGGTTCGCCAGGTTGGTCAGCAGACCTTTTACAAAACTGCGGCCGCCCGTTGCCAGCTCAACCTTTGGCTCTTGCGGTTTTTTCTCTTCTTTCTTCAGCGCCCCGCGCAGCATCTGGTAGCCCATCCAGCACAGATACAGGCCACCGCCAACCATAATGATGTTATGCAGCCAGGCCATTTTCGCCAGAATCAGGTTCAGACCAAGCAGCGCCACCGCCGCCCAGACCATAACGCCCATGGTGATACCCAGCACGCCCATCATCGCCTCTTTGCGGGAGCGGCTGACCGCTGTTTGTGATACGAAGAAGAAGTCAGGGCCCGGGCTCATCAGCGCAACGATGTGCACTAACGCCACGGTAAGAAATAGCATCAACATAATTCGCTCGCGGGGAAATAATTCAGTGAGTCACCATCCTGGCACTTTTTCGCCCGGCTGACTACTCCTCATCATCACCGTCAGCATGGGAACGGATAAGCGCCATAAACTCCTTACCAAAACGCTCCAGCTTGCGCGTGCCAACGCCGTTCACGCTGAGCATTTCGCTGGCGCTCAGCGGCATCTGTTCGGCCATCTCGATCAGCGTCGCGTCGTTGAACACCACGTAAGGCGGGATATTCTCTTCATCGGCGATGGCTTTACGCAGCTTGCGCAGTTTGGCAAACAGCTTGCGGTCGTAGTTGCCGCCGTACGATTTTTGCATCACCCGCGGCTTCAGGGCGACAACGCGCGGCACGGCAAGCTTCAGTTCAACGTCCCCCCTCAGCACCGGGCGCGCGGCTTCGGTGAGCTGAAGCGCGGAGTGCTGGGCGATGTTTTGTGTAGCAAAACCGAGGTGAATCAGCTGACGAATAATGCTGACCCAGTGCTCGTGGCTCTGATCCTTGCCAATACCGTAGACCGGCAGCTTGTCGTGGCCCATATCTCGGATACGCTGGTTATTGGCACCACGCAGCACTTCCACCACGTAGCCCATCCCGAAGCGCTGATTCACACGATAAATGGTCGAGAGCGCCTTACGCGCGTCCATCAGACCATCGTACTGTTTCGGCGGATCGAGGCAAATATCGCAGTTGCCACACGGCTCCTGTCGCCCTTCACCAAAGTAGTTGAGCAGCACCAGGCGACGGCAGGTTTGCGCTTCGGCAAATGCGCCCATCGCGTTGAGCTTGTGACGTTCGATATCCTGCAACTGCCCCTGCGGTTTCTCTTCCAGGCAGCGGCGCAGCCACGCCATATCGGCCGGATCGTAAAACAGCATCGCTTCCGCAGGCAGACCGTCGCGTCCAGCGCGACCGGTTTCCTGATAGTAAGATTCGATATTGCGTGGAATGTCGAAGTGCACCACAAAGCGCACGTTTGGCTTGTTGATCCCCATGCCGAACGCCACCGTCGCCACCACAATCTGCAGGTCGTCGCGCTGGAATTTTTCCTGCACGTCGGCGCGGATATGGTTTTCCAGCCCGGCATGGTAAGCCGCCGCGCTAAAGCCGCGGTTTTGCAGGCGCGCGGCGGTGTCTTCCACCTTCGCACGGCTGTTGCAGTAGATGATGCCGGACTTGCCGCGCTGCTCCTGCACGTAGCGTAAGAGCTGATCCAGCGGCTTGAATTTTTCCATCAGCATATAGCGGATGTTGGGGCGGTCGAAGCTGCTGACCTGAATATAGGGGTCGTTCAGCCCCAGCAGGCGAACGATATCCAGACGGGTGGTGTCATCTGCCGTGGCGGTAAGCGCCATAAACGGCAGCTCGGGGAAGCGCTGACGCAGCTGACCGAGTGCGGCGTATTCCGGACGGAAATCGTGTCCCCACTGGGAGATACAGTGCGCTTCATCCACCGCCAGCAGCACCGGGTTCCAGTGCGCGAGATGGTCGAGGAAGTTATCCAGCATCAGGCGTTCGGGCGCGATATACAGCAGACGGATCTGCCCGGTGCGGCACCCGGCCATCACTTCCTGCTGCTGCTCGCGGGATTGCGTGGAGTTAAGGCAGGCCGCCGCCACGCCGTTAGCGAGCAGCTGGTCCACCTGGTCTTTCATCAGCGAAATCAGGGGCGATACCACCACCGTCAGGCCGTTAAGCACCAGCGCGGGCACCTGATAACAGAGCGATTTACCGCCGCCGGTTGGCATCACCACCAGGCAGTCGCGGCCTTCCAGCACCGTTTCAATGATGGTTTCCTGGCCAGGGCGGAACTGCTGGTAGCCAAAGGTTTCATGCAAAACCTGTTTAGCCAGCGACTCCTGATTCAATACTTCCGCCTGCGCCACATTAACCCCATCTGCGAAAAATAAAACAGGCGCTATTTTCAGCGCCTGAGAGAGAAACTTCAACGTTTAACGCAAAAACATTCGAGCTGCCTAGAGAATGTCGTTCAGCATCACGCCCACGCCAATGCGGGTCTGGTTGAAGTTGTAGTCGATAAGCGACTCGCCGTAACCGCTGTAGACCTGCGTATAGATACGCACGTGCTTCGTCATTGGGTAGCTTAAGCCCACTTCCGCACCGCCGTAACCGGTGTTCCAGTTATACTGGCCCTTCGCGCTCAGCACGGCATCGCCCAGCTGATAGCCGACTTTAAGCTGGTAGTAGCCCATGTATTTGGTGATGTCCGGGTTGTCATCGGTTTCGCCCACCACATACCACGGCTTCACCTCCACCATCCAGTTGCCGTTCTGCGCCATCAGGCGCGTATAGGCGCGGTTCCAGCTACGGGACGTCGGATCGGAACGGCCATTAGAATCATGGTTAAAGCCCACTTCGACGTCACGCAGCGTCCAGCCCGCAAACTCATAATCCGTTGCAAAACCGAGGAACAGCTGTGGCTCATAGTTGGTTTCACGGAACGGCGAGGACTCTCCGCTGTTAGAGAGCTGCCACCAGGATTTCTGCGTGTAAGACGCGCCCAGCACCGAGTTCGGCCCCAGAATGCCGCGCCAGAACGGGAAGGCCAGGCTGAGCTGGAACTTCACCTCATCTTTACGCGCATTATCAGACCAGTTATAGGAGCTTATCGCCTCTTTGTTGAGGTCGCTGGTCTGGGTGTAAATCACGTAGTTGGTGTCATACGGATAGAGCGTGAACGGATTGTCATGCTCCTGAAGTAGGTTGGCGATAATGCTGCCGTGAACGGCAGGTTTGTCATGCACCTCTTTGATCGTCGCTTCCTGCGCATACGCTGTGAGGGGCAGCGAAACCGCCGCCAGTAACCAGGCCAGATACGTCCGCATCGGTGGTGTTCTCCTGCAAAAGAGTAAATTTCGTTGAATAGTTATGTGGCAGTCATTCTACAGACTTCTGCGACAACTGCTGCATCCTCGTTTCTGAAAGTGGAATTCCTTATTGCTGAGGCATAAAATCAACATTTCATTAACAATAAGGATGTGATGCCTCATGTCAGCCATGCTTACCGCCGATGAAGTGTTAAAACTCGTGGGCGAGATTTTTGTTTACCATATGCCGTTTAACCGTGCGCTGGGACTGGAGCTGGAGCGTTATGAAAAGGACTTTGCCCAGCTGAGTTTCAACAACCAGCCGATGATGGTGGGTAACTGGGCGCAAAGTATTTTACACGGCGGGGTGATCGCCTCCGCGCTGGACGTCGCGGCAGGCCTGGTCTGTGTGGGCAGCACGCTGACCCGCCATGACACCATCAACGAAGACGAACTTCGCCAGCGTCTGGCACGCATGGGCACTATCGACTTACGCGTTGACTATCTTCGCCCGGGGCGCGGAAATCGCTTTACCTGTACCAGCAGCCTGCTGCGCGCGGGCAACAAAGTTGCCGTGGCACGCGTTGAATTACACAACGAGGAACAGGTCTATATCGCCAGCGCAACTGCCACTTATATGGTGGGTTGAGGCTGCAAAATCGGGTAAAATTATTTCACTTTTTTGTAACGGATTTTCCCGATGGATGCTAAACAGACGCGGCAGGGCGTTTTACTCGCCCTTGCCGCTTATTTTATTTGGGGTATCGCCCCGGCGTATTTCAAGCTTATCGCCGACGTTCCGGCCGATGAGATCCTGACTCACCGCGTCATCTGGTCGTTCTTCTTTATGATTGCGCTGATGAGCCTCAGCCGTCAGTGGTCAGGCGTCAAAACGCTGCTGCAAACCCCGAAGAAGATTTTCCTGCTGGCGCTCTCTGCCGTGCTGATCGGCGGTAACTGGCTGCTGTTTATCTGGGCAGTGAATAACCACCACATGCTCGAAGCGAGTCTGGGGTACTTCATTAACCCGCTGGTGAATATTGTGCTGGGGATGATTTTCCTCGGCGAGCGCTTCCGACGTATGCAGTGGGTGGCCGTCATTCTGGCCTTCTGCGGCGTGATGGTACAGCTCTGGACCTTCGGCTCGTTGCCGATTATTGCCCTCGGCCTGGCGTTCAGCTTTGCCTTTTATGGCCTGGTGCGTAAGAAGATAGCTGTCGAAGCACAAACCGGCATGCTGTTTGAAACCCTGTGGCTGCTGCCGGTTGCGGCGATTTATCTTTTCGGCATCGCCGACAGCCCGACCAGCCATATGGGCAGCAACCCGTGGTCGCTGAATCTGATGCTGATGGCGGCAGGTGTGGTAACAACGATCCCACTGCTGTGCTTCACCGGTGCGGCGACGCGCCTGCGTCTCTCCACCCTGGGCTTCTTCCAGTATATTGGCCCGACGCTGATGTTCCTGCTGGCGGTGGTGTTTTACGGTGAAGTGCCGGGTGCGGATAAGATGGTGACGTTTGCCTTTATCTGGGTGGCGCTGGCGATTTTTGTCGCCGATGCGATTTACACCCAGCGCAGGGCCCGCAAAGGAATGTAGGTGTTTTGTAGGGCGGGTAAGCGCAGCGCCACCCGCCAGATTTTTACAGCCAGTTACGACGCTTAAAGTACAGATACGGCGCCAGTCCGGCGAGGATCATAAAGATAATCGCCCCCGGGTAACCAAAGCTCCACTTCAGCTCCGGCATAAACTCAAAGTTCATCCCGTAGCTGGAGGCCACCAGCGTCGGCGGCAGGAACACCACGGATACCACCGAGAAGATCTTGATGATGCGGTTCTGCTCGATGTTGATAAAGCCCATCGCCGCCTGCATCAGGAAGTTGACCTTCTGGAACAGGGATTCGTTGTGCGGCAGCAGGGATTCGATATCGCGCAGGATCTCCCGCGCCTGCTCCAGCTGGCCGCCCGGCAGGCGCGCCTTGCGCACCAGGAAATTCAGCGCGCGCTGGGTATCCATCAGACATAAACGCACTTTCCAGCCGATATCTTCCAGCTCCGCCAGGGTGGAGAGCGCTTCGTCGTACTCATCACCCTGATGGCCTTCCATGATGACACGGCTCAGCTTTTCCAGATCGCTGTAGATGTTTTCAATCTCGTCCGCCAGCTGTTCAATTTTGGTCTCGAACAGGTCGAGCAGCAGCTCCCAGGCATTACCGTCATTTAATGGCTGGCTGCGGGCACGCATGCGGTAGAGACGGAATGCCGGCAGCTCACGCTCGCGCAGGGTAAACAGGCGACCATCACGAATGGTAAACGCCACGGTGGAGTTTCCCGCGTGGTCTTCGGCATCTTCAAAGAAGAAGAAAGAGTGAATGTGCAAACCGTCTTCGTCTTCAAAAAAACGCGCAGATGCTTCGATGTCTTCCAGTTCCGGGCGTGTCGCCAGGCTTTGTCCCAGCTCAGATTGTACGCGAAGGCGTTCATCGTCGTCCGGCTCGACCAGATCCACCCATACGGCATCAATGAGGGGCTGTGACTCTTCGGCTTCAAGCCGCGTCAGTCGGTTATTTTCGAGTTGAAATGCGCTCAACATGACCGGGACTCCCAATGCAAAAAAAATCGGACAGTTCGGTGGGCACACAGAAACAAATTGGGTTTCAGACCATTAAACAGCCTGACTCAGCGCGACGGGAATAATGCAGTCGCTGACAACCACTAAGGCCATCAGCAAGAGGAGATAGCCTTAGGAGTTGTTCCTGGATGACAGGGAATTGAGCCAGTATCTACTGGGTGTGTCCAAGGCGAATGTCCTCTTAGCGTAATCGTGCGCGCATGTTACGCCAGCTATAACTGTGGCGTCAACACGCAACGGAACGCTGAAGGGCATTAATTGACCTTCAACGTATAAGGTTAGCAGATTATTACAAAATAATGATATTTTTCTGAAAGTTACACTGTTTCCAGCTTCGCGTAGGCTGCCACGAGCCATTTGATTCCCTGCCCCTGGAACGCCACCTGCAGGCGGCTGTGCTCACCGCTGCCTTCCAGATTCACAATGGTCCCTTCGCCAAACTTAGAATGGCGCACGCGCTGGCCCAGCTTGTAGCCGGTGTCGGTTTCTGCCATCGGCGATCCCATCCGCTGATGGCTGACCGGACGGCTGATGCTGGCACGCAGACGCACCTCTTCCACGCACTCCTCCGGCAGTTCACCGATAAAGCGCGACGGACGGTGATAGACCTCTTTACCATACAGGCGGCGGGTTTCGGCGTAGGTCAGCGTCAGCTTTTGCATCGCTCGCGTCACGCCGACATAGGCCAGACGACGCTCCTCTTCCAGGCGTCCGCCTTCATCCAGCGACATCTGGCTCGGGAACATCCCCTCTTCCATACCGACGATAAACACCTGCGGGAACTCCAGACCTTTGGCGGAGTGCAGGGTCATCAGCTGAACCGCATCCTGCCAGGTGTCCGCCTGCCCTTCGCCCGCTTCCAGCGCAGCGTGAGAGAGGAACGCCTGCAGCGGCATCAGGTCTTCATCTTCTTCGTTGTAACTGAACTGGCGCGTTGCCGTCACCAGCTCCTCTAAGTTCTCAATACGGGTCTGGCCTTTCTCGCCTTTTTCCTGCTCGTACATGGTGCGCAGGCCGGAGTCTTTGATCACCCGGTCGGTCTGCACGTGCAGCGGCATGTCGGCCGTTTCCTGCGCCAGCGCGTCAATCAGCTCGAGGAAACGCTGCAGGGCGCTGGCAGCGCGGCCGGCAAGGGCTTTTTCCTGCAACAGCTCACGGCACGCCTGCCAGAGTGTCAGCTGGCGATCGCGCGAGGCCTGGCGCACCACGTCCAGCGTGCGGTCACCAATGCCACGGGTTGGCGTGTTGACCACGCGCTCAAACGCCGCGTCGTCGTTACGGTTGGCAATCAGGCGCAAATACGAGAGCGCGTCTTTGATTTCCTGACGTTCGAAGAAGCGCATACCGCCGTAAATGCGGTATGGCATCCCCACCTGCAGCAGCGCCTCTTCCAGCACGCGCGACTGGGCGTTGCTGCGATAGAGAATGGCACACTGTTCCAGCGCGCCACCGTTGTCCTGCCAGGTTTTAATGCGGTTCACCACGAAGCGGGCTTCATCGAGTTCGTTGAAGGCGCAGTAAATCGAAATCGGTTCGCCGTCGACGCCGTCGGTCCACAGTTTTTTCCCCAGACGCCCGTTGTTGTTTTCAATCAGGGCGTTGGCCGCGCTCAGGATATTGCTGGTTGAGCGGTAGTTCTGCTCCAGACGGATGGTCTGTGCGCCCGGGAAGTCATTGAGGAAGCGCTGGATATTCTCTACCTGCGCCCCGCGCCAGCCGTAGATTGACTGGTCGTCATCACCCACGATCATTACCTTGCCGGTATCGCCGGCCAGCAGGCGGATCCACGCGTACTGGATGTTGTTGGTATCCTGGAATTCGTCCACCAGAATATTGGTGAAGCGTTCGCGGTAGTGCTGCAGGATATGCGGTTTGTTGAGCCACAGCTCGTGGGCGCGCAGCAGCAGCTCGGCGAAATCCACCAGGCCGGCGCGATCGCACGCTTCCTGATAGGCCTTGTAGACGTTCTGCCAGGTCTGCTCGACCGGGTTGCCGAAGCTCTGAATGTGGTGCGGGCGCAAGCCTTCGTCTTTCTGGCCGTTGATGTACCACATCGCCTGACGCGGTGGCCACTGCTTCTCGTCAAGGTTCATCGCCTTAATCAGGCGTTTGAGAAGACGGAGCTGGTCTTCGCTGTCGAGGATCTGGAAATCCTGCGGCAGATTGGCATCCATATGGTGCGCGCGCAGCAGACGGTGCGCCAGGCCGTGGAAGGTGCCGACCCACATGCCGCCCTGGCTGGTGCCCATCAGCTGGGCGATACGGTGGCGCATCTCCGCCGCCGCCTTGTTGGTAAACGTGACCGCCATGATGGAGTACGGCGAGCAGTTCTCCACGCTCTGCAGCCAGGCGATACGGTGAACCAACACGCGTGTCTTACCACTGCCCGCCCCCGCCAGCACCAGCAGGTTGGTGCGCGAGGCGGCAACCGCGTCACGCTGTTTGTCATTAAGGCTGTCGAGCAGGTAAGAAACGTCCATTGGCACCGTCACGTCATGTCGGGCAGGCGAATAGCATTCGCCAAAACCCTGTTAATTTATACAGAACAACTGATGATTATATCAGCGTCGTGAGGGATGCCAACCGCGAAATTTCCAGGTGTGGCAGAAGACGGCTATCGGAGGCGATCATCAGGTCGGCGTTTTCCGGCTTGATCCAGCAGGCCTGCATGCCGCAGCGGATGGCTCCGGCCACGTCTGTGGTCAGGTCATCCCCCACGTGCAGGATCTGACCCAGCGGCAGGTTCAGCTTTTCCGCCGCCAGATGGTACATATCGTTAAACGGCTTCGCGCGCCCGTGGGGGCCCGCACGCAGCACAAATTCAAAGTAATCACTCAGGCCAAACAGCTCCGGCTGGGCATTGCCGTTGGTGATCGCCACCAGCGGCCATTTTTCGGCAAGGGCAGTCAGCGTGTCGTGGGTCTCCTGCGGCACGTCGATACGGCTGCGCCATTTGGCGAAGTGTTCCATTGCCGCTTCAGCCCCAATGGCTGCATCCTGTACGCTGAGCCCTGCGTTGAGCATCGCCTGCTCAACCGCGCGGCGACGCCATTCGGTCACGTCGTGGTAAATCTCCGGCTCGGTCTCCCGCAGGGACTGACGCAGCTTCTGGAAGTCCTTGTTCTGTATCGTCTTCAGCGCCGGATGGTAGTTCTGGACAAACGCCAGCGACTCCTGCTCGGTACGCAGGATCACATCGCGGTTGTCATAAAGGGTGTCATCAAGGTCAAACGTCAGGGCGGAGATCTGACCGAGTGGGCGGTAAAAACGCATTATTTCCCCCGTTTGGCGCGTGGATGCGCCGCGTCGTACACCGAGGCAAGGTGTTGAAAGTCTAAGTGGGTATAAATTTGAGTGGTCGACAGATTCGCGTGCCCGAGCAGTTCCTGCACGCCGCGCAGATCGCCGCTCGACTCAAGCATGTGTGTCGCAAAGGAGTGGCGCAGCTTGTGCGGGTGAACGTGGCTGTTAAGCCCCTGCTTAATGCCCCACTCCGCAAAGCGCTTCTGCACGTTACGCGCCGAGATCCGCTTGCCGAGTTTCGACAGGAACAGCGCATCCTCTTCTGCGCCAAACAGCCCGCGCAGATCCAGCCAGTGCTCAATCCAGGAGACCGCATTGCGGCCAATCGGCAGGCGGCGCTCTTTGCTGCCTTTGCCCATCACCCACACTTCGCCAGTCTCCAGGTCGAGATGTTTTACATCAAGGTTAACCAGCTCCGAGAGACGTAACCCGGCACCGTACATCACCTCCAGCATCGCGCGGTCACGCACGGCCAGCGGATCGTTGAGATCGATATCCAGCAGGCGGTTGACGTCGTCAACGTCGATATTTTTCGGCAGATGGCGCGGGGCTTTCGGCGTGGCGATCCCTTTTGCCGGGTTGGCTTTTAAGCCTCCCTGGCTGACCAGCCAGTCGAAGAAACTGCGCAGGGCGGAGAGCCTCAACGCCAGACTTGCGGGACTGAGATTTTTTTTACGGCTACGCACAACGAAACCGCGTACCGTCGCAGCATCACATTGTTGCCAGCTTTTCAGGCCGATCTCGTCGGCAATCTGCATGATGGCATCAAGCTGACGCTGATAGTTGAGCAGGGTAATAGGGCTAAGCTGACGCTCCACGCCCAGATAGCGCAGAAAGCGGGAGACGTCTGTGGCGAGCAATCCGTCCATCATACGCGCTCAATCCAGCGCTCCAGCAGCTCAGGCAGCATCAGGGCAATCTCCTGCAGCAGGTGCGTGGCCTGCCCGCGCTCGTAGTGATGCGCGTCGCGGCTGGTAAATAAGATGACCCCCAGATCGCCATCGCGCCCCATCAGAGACATCGCTACCGAACCAATCGCTTTGGCCTCCGGCAATACCACCAGCAGTTCGGGTCCGTTCAGCGGTCCCAGATAGTGATGCTCATGGCCCAGACGCTGAATGCGCAGCGGTTCAAACGCCTGACGGCTAAGTGCCAGATGGGTAAATCCCGACGGCGCGCCAATGCGCCAGCGGTCAGGGAAAAGACGGATCGTTGCGCCCGCCAGCCCAAGCTCGCGCGCCCAGCGATGGAAGCGGCTGAGGAACTCTTCGAGGCTGTGCGCCGATGCCAGACGCGCCTGCAGATGGAGCAGACGGTAGAACAGACTTTCGTTTGTACTCGCCTGTTCCATCAGCAGCGTCATGTTCTCTTCAAGCTGATTGATGTGGTTGCGCGAGCGCGCCATATGCCATTCGACCAGCGACACGGTTCCGCGAACCGGATGTGGCACGCGCATCTCTTCGACAACGCGTGCATTGCGAATAAAAAACTCAGGATTGCGCAGCAGATAATCAACAACAGCCCTGTCGTCCAGTTCCGTCACTGTTTCCTGCAGTTCTTCCCCTGGTTGTTTCATAGATGGATAAACCCGTCATAGACATGTGCCGCCGGGCCAGTCATATACAGTGGATGACCCGGTCCTTTCCAGGCGATATCAAGCCGACCGCCTGGTAACTCCACGCGCACCTCTTCTGCCAGTAACCCCTGAGAGATGCCCACGGCCACCGCCGCACAGGCGCCGCTTCCGCAGGCCTGCGTCTCGCCCGCGCCGCGCTCGTAAACCCGCAGACGGATGTGCTCGCGTTTCACCACCTGCATAAAACCGATGTTCGCTCGCTCCGGGAACCGTTCGTGGCTCTCCAGCACCGGGCCGAGGGTTTCGACGGCGGCCGTTTCCACATCATCAACCTGAATCACGCAGTGCGGGTTACCCATTGAGACAACGCCGCACAATACTGTCTGCTCGGCCGCACGCATAATATAGGTCTTTTCCGCTTTGTTTGCGCGAAACGGTACGACGGAAGGCTCGAAGTTTGGCTCGCCCATGTTCACCCGCACCAGCTCATCATCGGTGACGCTGAGCACCATACGACCATTGGCCGTACTGACGCGAATATCACGCTTGTTGGTCAGCCCTTTCAGGCGGACAAAGCGGGCAAAACAGCGCGCGCCGTTGCCGCACTGATTCACTTCGCTGCCATCCGCGTTAAAAATACGGTAGTGGAAATCGAGGTCGGGATCGTACGGTGGTTCAACCACCAGCAGCTGATCGAACCCCACGCCCAGATGCCGATCCGCCAGGCGGCGGATCAATTCCGGGGAGAAAAACACATTCTGCGTTACCGCGTCGACGACCATAAAATCGTTGCCAAGGCCATGCATTTTAGAGAACTGCATCATTTGCTCCATTGCGCGGGTACAGAACGTTGTCGTCAGAGATTAACCTGAGTCGGGCCGCCGTTGTTGCCACGATCGTTAGTATCTGGCGTAGAGGACTCAATGCCGCTGTTCACCGGTTTCGTCGGCGGTGGTGCGGTTTTATCCGCTGGCGGGAAGTACAGCGGTCCCTTCAGTCCGCAGCCAGTCAGGCTAAACAGCGTGATGAGAACGGCAAGCGTTCGGAAAGCGTTTTTCATTATAAAGTTGCCCGTAAGTTCAAATCTGTTTCTATCATCGCAGGAGAAGACACAAAAGCAAGAGTTTGCCGCTTTCCTGCAACGGGATTTATTTAGGGTTATACTGCCGGCATCACGAAAAACAGGAACAAAACCATGAACGACAGTGAATTCCATCGCCTTGCCGACAACCTGTGGATGACCATTGAAGAGCGTCTTGACGACTGGGACGGCGACAGCGATATCGATTGTGAAATCAACGGCGGTATTCTGACCCTGAGCTTCGAAAATGGCAGCAAAATTATTATTAACCGCCAGGAGCCGCTTCACCAGGTATGGCTGGCGGCCAGACAGGGCGGCTATCATTTCGATCTGAAAGACGGGGAGTGGGTTTGCGACCGCAGCGGCGTACCGTTCTGGGATCTGCTGGAACAGGCGGCGACCGCGCAGGCGGGCGAGGACGTGCGTTTCAGGTAGTTTTGTTGCCGGGTGGCGCTGCGCTTACCCGGCCTACGGCGTCGAGCTGTTGTAGGCCCGGTAAGGCGTAGCCGCCACCGGGCAAGCGAAAAGGCTCAGGAAAAATATTGCTGCAACAGCGGCGCGGTGTCCTGATTGGCAGGGGCGGCAGGCGTTACGGTTTGAGTCCGGAACGGAATCACCTGCGCACGGCCATCAACGTTCACAATCTGGTAGAACTGCGGCAGGTTAAAGTTGATAAAGCTTGAGCCGTAGGTGAACCGGTCATGCGAAGAGGAGTAGAAGCGGCTGACGTCGCGCACCAGCTCCTCTTTACTGCCTTCACAGTGGTGATAGACCTCGGCGCGGTTGGTCTCATCCAGAATGTAGATGTTGAAACCGGCATCATCGCCCGACTCTTCAAAGAAGAACTGAATAATCCCTTCACTGGCAAAACCATCCACCACCTGCGGCAGCTTAACGTGGTTGGTTTCCACCTGCACCGACAGACCATGCAGTTTGTTGTGCGAAATCGCGCCATAGAACTCGATGGCGTTTTCCAGCTTCTGTACTGACACATTGAGACGTTCGAAGAACAGGCCCCAGGTCTGGCCGGAAACGCGCAGCGCTTTAAAGCGACCGGTTTCCTGACGGGTACTCGAGAGACGCAGCTCAATACATTCCGAGACCAGCTGCTGCACGCGGGTACGAATCAACCCACGCAGATGCTGGCTGTAGCAGAACACTTCCACGCTGTCCGGCGGCGCGGCATCCTGGTGCATCTTGCCGAGAATGGTTTTCAGCGCTTCGATCATCGCCTGCTCGCCGTTGAAGTGCAGGGTACGCACTTCGTTCCACGAGTTGCGGTACAGCAGATCCACGCTGCCCACCAGACAGTTTTGCTGCTCACCAAAGCTAAAGACGTCCAGCTTGCGGAAGTCGAAATGAACCACCTGATTGCGGAAGGCCGCCGTCGGGTCGTATTCCAGGTTAACGATGATCGCCAGATGGCGGATCTCGCACGGGCTGTAGAGCGCTTTCGGCGTGGGTGCCGGCAGGCGCAGCGGGAAGTGGTGGGAAACATCCGCCACCATCTCCTGCAGTTTAGCGAGATCGACCACCTCGTTGCCTTTGATGAACAGGCGCGTGCGTGAGGTCAACAGGCCGTTAAACCAGGCCCAGGCCACCAGCTTGTTCAGGTAGCGGTTATACTCCAGCGGCTGATGGCTGATGATCGAGTCCATGCTGGGGGCACGGTTATACAGATACCACCCGGTGCGGTTCGCGCGGCCCGGCGGAACATAGATAAAGGTCAGGTTCGGTTCTGACAGGTCAGGCGAAATCTGTGGGTTAACCAGGGTCACTTTACCCGGCAGCGCTTCAAACGCGGCGTACAGTTTACGGGTCAATACCCCGATGTCCTGCGGGCTGGCGGAAACGCTGAGGTTGTTACGGCGCGCAAAGCGGATCAGATTACGGTAGCTTTGCATCATCGCATCGAGCAGTTCGTTGTGCGCTTCACGCACCTGATCGATTTTCCAGTTGGCCCGGTTGTCGAGCATGGAGAGACGCTCTTCGCCCCATCCCCACTCTTTCACTAACTGCGTGACCACTTCACGACGCCAGCCGACGCAGGCGCGCTCGCGGCTCAATTTCTCACACACTTTGAGATAGAAACATCGACGCACCAGGTCGAGACGCGTGGTGTCATCAATAGCTTTCAGGTATTCGGTCACGCGCTCCAGCATCATGCAGTAAGCGTCCAGCCCGAAGGAGACAATTTCCCCGTCGTGCAGACGCTGCTTGATATCTTTCGCCAGCAGGCGCGGCGTGGGGTATTCCCAGGAATAGGCTTCAAGCAGCAGCGTTTTCAGCACCGCTTTGTACGGTGAGTCGATGCTCTTATAGAGCTGCCAGAGGCTTGCGCCAAAGTACTCTTCGGCTGACAGCGAGCTCAGGCCGCCGAGGTCAAGCCATTCGTTTGGCGTCAGTACGCCCTGCGCATAAAGCGACATGACGTAATCGTCGTAATGCTCTTCTTCTTCGCACGGGACCATATTCCACAGAATACGCTTCCCGGCCAGGCGCACAGCAGTACGGTAAAATTCATCCAGCAACAGGATGTGCTGCGTCGAGCCGCAGTCCTCACCACCCAGACTGCCGCTTTCGTTATGGCGGAAACGGTTTTCATCAATCAGGAAGAAGCTCACTTCCACGCCGAGCGACGCCGCCCAGCTCTCCAGCAGGCTGCATTTACGCTGCAGCAGCTGACGCTCTTCGTTATCGAGCCAGGATTGATGACAGACCCAGATGTCGAGGTCTGACGAACAGCTTTGCCCTACCGATGAGGTACTCCCCATCGAGTAAACCCCGGTAATCGGCAGTTCACCCTTCGGAGACTCCTGTGGCGGCATGCCGCGGTAGAGTTCCAGTTCGTTGAGATAATGCTGTTGGGTTTCATCAGGCGTGAAGAGGCAAATGCCCTTGGGAACGTTACCGTCAAGGTAGCCAGGCATTAGCGGATGGTGATAGTGCAATAATGTCGGCAGCAGACTGTAAACCTGCTGGAAAGCAGGTCCCATAGCAGCAAGCGCGCGATCCACACGCAGTTGATTTATGGCATCCAGTCTCTGTTTCAGAGTCTCAATATAGAGGTACAAGACGTATCGCCTGATGTTTCCGGGTATCGCATGCTATTCAAAACACGAATAACAGCGGGCCCCGCAGTATTTCAAAAAGATAACCGTTACCCTTTTTCGCCTTATCATTATGCTGGTACCGACGAAAAAATGGTCTAAAACGTGATCAATTTAACACCTTGCCGATTGACCGTAAAGAAAGTTGCGCTACATACAAAGTGTAGCACCGTTCTGTACGTGTAAATTCCTTAATACGGCTGTGGCTGACGAATACGCCGCCTTGTCCCTCTCACTCTTCATCAACCGTAAAACTGCCATCCCAGAGTCAACAATGTTAGGATGGTTGGCGATTGATAATGACGGTAACAAGCATGTTAGACAATGTTTTGAGAATTGCCACACGCCAAAGCCCTCTCGCGCTCTGGCAGGCACATTATGTTAAGCAGCGCCTTGAAGCCTGCCACAGTGGATTGCGCGTCGAGCTGGTGCCGATGGTCACGCGCGGTGATGTGATCCTGGATACGCCACTGGCGAAAGTGGGCGGCAAGGGCCTGTTTGTCAAAGAACTGGAACTGGCATTGCTTGAGAACCGCGCCGATATCGCCGTACATTCGATGAAAGACGTGCCCGTCGAGTTCCCGGAAGGGCTGGGGCTGGTGACCATCTGCGAGCGCGAAGATCCGCGTGATGCGTTTGTCTCTAACCGCTACGACTCGCTCGATGCGCTGCCTGAGGGAAGCGTGGTTGGCACGTCCAGTTTACGTCGCCAGTGTCAGCTGGCGGCGCGTCGTCCCGATCTGATCATTCGCTCGCTGCGCGGTAACGTCGGCACGCGTCTGGGCAAACTGGATAACGGTGATTACGATGCCATTATTCTCGCCGTTGCCGGGCTGAAGCGTCTGGGGCTGGAAGAACGCATTCGCATGGCACTGCCGCCAGAACTGTCGCTGCCGGCCGTTGGCCAGGGTGCCGTCGGCATTGAGTGCCGTCTGGACGATGCGCGTACCCGCGAGCTCCTTGCCCCGCTGAACCATGACGAGACCGCTATCCGCGTAAAAGCCGAGCGTGCGATGAATACCCGCCTCGAAGGGGGGTGCCAGGTGCCGATTGGCAGCTATGCTGAATTGACGAATGGTGAACTGTGGCTGCGCGCGCTGGTCGGCGCTCCGGACGGTTCGCAGATGGTGCGCGGTGAACGTCGTGGTAACGCGCAGGATGCCGAACAGCTTGGCGTCTCGCTGGCAGAAGAGTTACTGGATAACGGCGCCCGCGAAATCCTGGCTGACGTTTATAATGGAGAACCCCCTGCATGAGTATTCTTGTCACCCGCCCTTCTCCCGCAGGAGAGCAATTAGTGAGCCGTCTGCGCGCACTGGGGCAGGTGGCCTGGAGTTTTCCGCTGATTGAATTCTCCCCGGGTCGGGAGCTCTCTGCTCTCGCCGACCAGATGAATACCCTTCAGGACGGTGACCTGCTGTTTGCGTTATCGCAACATGCCGTGGAATTTGCCCACGCGCAGCTGCAACAGCAGGGTCTGCCCTGGCCAACTGCCCCCCGCTATTTCGCGATTGGCCGCACAACAGCACTGGCGCTGCATACCGTAAGCGGCGCGGACGTTCGTTACCCGTTAGATCGGGAAATCAGTGAAGTCTTGCTACAATTACCTGAATTACAAACTATTGCCGGAAAACGTGCGCTGATATTACGCGGTAACGGCGGACGCGAACTGATAGGTGAAACGTTGCGGGAGCGCGGGGCTAACGTGACGTTCTGCGAATGCTACCAGCGTTGTGCAAAACATTATGACGGTGCAGAAGAGGCGATGCGCTGGCATACGCGCGGCATTAATACCCTGGTCGTGACCAGCGGTGAAATGCTGCAGCAGCTCTGGTCACTTGTGCCGCAATGGTATCGTGAAAACTGGTTACTCCACTGTCGGCTTCTGGTCGTCAGTGAGCGTCTGGCGAACCAGGCCCGGGAGCTGGGCTGGCATGATATTCGGATCGCTGATAACGCTGACAACGATGCGCTGCTGCGCGCATTACAATAACTCTCAAATGGGAAGCCATAATGACGGAACACGATAAATCCTCCGCCGTGGTTGAAGAGACCAGGGAGACTGTGGAGACAACACCACAGCCAGAGACGACTGAGAAAACCGCTGAGAAGAAAAACGGCAGCAACAAAACGAGCCTCACGCTGAGCGCGATTGCCATCGCCATTGCGCTGGCAGCCGGGGTGGGTCTGTACGGTCTGGTAAAACAACAGAGCGCTAACCAGACCTCTACCAGCGATGCGCTGGTGAATCAGCTCAGCGCCCTGCAAAAAGCGCAGGAGACGCAGAAAACTGAACTGGAATCGGTGATTAAACAGCAGGCCGCCGCGCTTGCCGAAGCGAACAGCAAACAGGAAGAACTGACCAAACAGCTGGGCGAAGTGCAGCAGAAGGTCGCCACGATCTCCGGTACCGATGCCAAAACCTGGTTGCTCTCGCAGGCTGACTTCCTGGTGAAGCTCGCCGGACGTAAGCTCTGGAGCGATCAGGACGTCACCACTGCCGCTGCGCTGCTGAAGAGCGCCGATGCAAGCCTGGCAGACATGAACGATCCAAGCCTTATCACCGCACGTCGCGCGATCACCGAAGACATCGCCAGCCTCTCTGCCGTCTCGCAGGTGGATTATGACGGCATTATCCTTAAAGTGAATCAGCTTTCGAATCAGATTGATAACCTGCAGCTGGCGGATAACAACGACGACGACTCCCCGATGGATTCCGACGGGACCGAGCTTTCCAGCTCCCTGAGCGAATGGCGCGTGAACCTGCAAAAAAGCTGGCAGAACTTTATGGACAGCTTTATCACGATTCGCCGCCGCGACGAAACCGCGGTCCCGCTGCTGGCGCCGAACCAGGATGTCTATCTGCGCGAAAATATTCGTTCCCGCCTGCTGGTGGCCGCTCAGGCCGTGCCGCGTCATCAGGAAGAGACTTACAAACAGGCGCTGGATAACGTCTCAACGTGGGTACGCGCTTACTACAACACCGATGATGCGACGACCACCGCCTTCCTTGAAGACATTGATAAACTGAGCCAGCAGAACATCACCATGAACGTGCCGGACAAGCTGGCCAGCCAGCCGATTCTGGAAAAACTGATGCAGACGCGCGTACGCAATCTTCTGGCGCAGCCGGGCGTACCGTCAGAGCAGACGGGCGGAGCGGCACCTGCTCCTGCTTCCGCACCGGCGCCTGAAAGCGCGCCGCAAGGAGAGTAATGATGCTAAAAGTCCTCTTACTCTTCGTTCTGCTGATCGCCGGGATCGTGCTGGGGCCGATGCTTGCCGGCCATCAGGGCTACGTCCTGATCCAGACCGATAACTACAACATCGAAACCAGCGTAACGGGCCTGACGATCATTCTGATCCTCGGCGTAGTGGTGCTGTTTGCGCTCGAATGGATCCTGCGCCGTCTTTTCCGCACCGGTGCCCATACACGCGGCTGGTTCGTTGGCCGTAAGCGCCGCCGCGCCCGTAAGCAGACCGAACAGGCGCTGCTTAAGCTCGCAGAAGGTGACTATCAGCAGGTTGAAAAGCTGATGTCGAAAAACGCCGACCATGCCGAGCAGCCGGTGGTGAACTACCTGCTTGCTGCCGAAGCGGCGCAGCAGCGCGGTGATGAAGCCCGCGCCAATCAGCATCTGGAACGGGCGGCTGAGCTGGCGCATGGCGACCCGATTCCGGTGGAAATTACGCGCGTACGTCTGCAGCTGGCACGCAATGAGAACCACGCGGCACGTCACGGTATCGACCGCCTGCTGGAAGTCGCGCCACGTCATCCGGAGGTGCTGCGTCTTGCCGAGCAGGCCTATATCCGAACCGGCGCGTGGGGCTCGCTGCTGGACATCATTCCGTCGATGGCGAAGGCCGATGTTGGCGATGATGAGCACCGTGATGAGCTTCAGCGTCTGGCGTGGATTGGCCTGATGGACCAGGCGCGCGCCGATCTCGGCAGCGACGGTCTGAAAACGTGGTGGAAGAACCAGAGCCGTAAAACGCGCCAGCAGGTTCCACTGCAGGTGGCAATGGCGGAACATCTGATTGAATGTGACGATCATGACACCGCCCAGGAGATCCTCCTCGACGGTCTGAAGCGTCAGTACGACGATCGTCTGGTGATGGTGATCCCGCGCCTGAAAACCAACAATCCTGAGCAAGTCGAGAAAGTGCTGCGTCAGCAGATTAAAACCGTCGGCGATCGCCCGCTGCTGTGGAGTACGCTCGGTCAGTCGTTGATGAAGCACGGCGAATGGCAGGAGGCGAGCCTTGCCTTCCGCGCGGCGCTGAAACAGCGTCCGGATGCCTTTGACTATGCGTGGCTTGCCGATACGCTGGACAAGCAGCATAAGCCGGAAGAGGCGGCAGCGATGCGCCGCGATGGGTTATTGCTGACGCTGCGAAATAATGGCAGTCAGCAATAAATAAAAAGGAGGCCCGACGGCCTCCTTTTTTTATCGCCTTTCTCCTGCTACATTCTTTACACCCGAATCCGCAAACGAACCCGCCAATGTAACGATGTCTTTTCATTAACCTTTTTTCACACACGCGCATTTTCTGCAGCGTGGATTAAATCGTTTTTGAAAGGAAATCGTCATGAACTCGCTTATGTATGCGCTTATTGAAGCGCTGCGCTGCCATCGCTGGCTGCGCCTGCTTGCCTGTGCCTTTATTTTTTCTTCGCTGGGGAATGGGTTAACCCAGGTGGTGGTCTTTGGTTTACTGTTAGCGTGGTCGGCCCCGCCCGCCCTGCTCACTCTCGCTTTTCTTTTCGCTACGGTACCGGGATTCATCGGCAGCGCGATCGGCGAAAAACTGTGCTCACGCTATTCTCCGATATCTCTGCTGATCCTGACCGAGGGGCTGGGATTGCTCGCTCTGCTCTTTCCCCTGTTTGGCACGGGTTATCACAGCATTGCGGCGCTACTCGCCGTGCAATCCACCGAAGCGCTGCTCAGCGGAATGAGCTGGCCCGCGCTGACATTGCTCTTTAAGCGCGGTCTTAGCGAAGCGGAGCTGCCTGCGGCAACCTGTCTGGAGAATGTGATTTTTGCCTCTCAGGTGCTGCTCGGAACCGGACTCGGCGTAGTGCTGTTCCAGAAGACATCCGTGTTTACCTTACTCGCCATTGATGCCGCCAGCTTTCTCGGGTCGTTATTACTGCTGTGGCTGGCTGGACGCCGGTTTTCTGCGCGATTGCTACCGCTCCCCGGTATAGAGGAAACCCCTGTGCCACTACGCTGGCGGACGTTAACCGTTCGACAAAAACGCAGCCTGCTCATTTTGCCGGCGCTGGCGGCCGTCGGCTCACCGGCCATGGCGCTTCTTCCGGCACTGGCGCAGCAAATCCATCCTCAGGATGCGGCGGGTCTGGCTTTACCTCTGCTTTTCGCAAGGAGCCTGGGACAACTTTGCGGCCCCCTGCTGCTAAAAAAAGAGAGCCTGGCGCGCTTCGCCACACGCACGCCGCGAATCATCGTTTGTCTTGGCCTCTTTCTGGCCGCTTATGGAATGCTGCCGTGGTTGTCCGGGCGAATGGCATATGCGCTGGGGATGATCTTTATTGCACATCTGGCCTCGAATGTTCTCTTCGCGGCTGGCACGTTCGGCATTCTCAGTAGTTTTCATTTTGCACAAACCGCTTCAGCCAGCGGTAAAGCCTGGCGCTGGCAAACGCTCAGCGCCTCTCTTTTCACCGGCATTGCCGCAATGGTGGCAGTTGGGGTTGGCTCAGTGCAGGCGCTTTATATGGTCTCGTCAGCCGCCCTGCTGTTGGTGGCCCTGATCATGCGCCGGTATCGGGAATAAGGCATAAAAAAACGCCTGCTATAAAAGCAGGCGTTAAAACAGGTCTGTAAGACAACATATTTGGTGCTTCACTCAACGTTGTGTCCATGGTGTTTGATGAGGCCGAAGCGACATCTGTCAGTGGACGATAAGCACCGTAAATGGCTCTGCGTCATTCCTGAGTTTATGAGGCACTAAGGCGAACATAAGAGATGGAATGAGCATCTACACGCATATTATTGCATGTAACGTGCCAACATGACACCAGGAAGTTTTACATGGCGCAACATTTTAAGATAAAAGGAAATTATGCTGTTGAGCGTCGTCTTAAGCCCGACAACATATCGTTCAATACAGAAATATGTCGCCAGGAGGAGACAGCAAAACACACATCCTTGAAAACACTTTATTTTCAATAAGTTGAATGTCGCTGAATCGCGACAATAAGATGGAGTGCTGTCGGGGAATCACTACAGGGAAGAAAAGTGGCAGAAAACAAAAAACCCCGCCGAAGCGGGGTTTAAAATTGGTCGGCGAGAGAGGATTCGAACCTCCGACCCACTGGTCCCAAACCAGTTGCGCTACCAAGCTGCGCTACTCGCCGATGTACTGCTTTTTGAATTTTTAGTTCAATTCATTTAAAAAGTCGTGGTGCGAGGGGGGGGACTCGAACCCCCACATCCTAAGGACACTAACACCTGAAGCTAGCGCGTCTACCAATTCCGCCACCTTCGCAATTCACAACTCTTTCAATAATGGGGTGGCTAATGGGATTCGAACCCACGACAACTGGAATCACAATCCAGGGCTCTACCAACTGAGCTATAGCCACCACTGTATTCTTTCACGCGGTACTGACTACTTCTCAGACCACCGCAGCTCTAGCGCCGGGACTAAAATGGCGCGCCCGACAGGATTCGAACCTGAGACCTCTGCCTCCGGAGGGCAGCGCTCTATCCAGCTGAGCTACGGGCGCTTAGCGCCGTTGCGGGGCTGGATATTACGTACCTCCGACCCCGCTGTCTAGTGCTTTTTTGAAAAAAATGCGCGTTTGGTTATGGTTTGCACATTTTGCCGCTTATTCCTCCACTTTCTGCGTGGTGGCACGGCGACCCAGGCCAAAAAGCTTATACGCCGCCGTCACGGCCGCCAGGAAGATCATCCCGACAAACAGCGACATGCGGGTATCTTCATTAAAGTACATTCCGATTAATACGCAAATCAGGAACGCCATCGTCAAATAGTTCGCATACGGGAACAGTATTGAGCGGAACGGATGGCTTGCAATCGCCTTTTTATGCGCATGACGGAAACGCAGCTGGCTGATGAGGATAACAAACCACGGCACCATGCCCGGCAGTACGCTGGCACTGTAGACATAAACGAACACGCGCTGCGGATTCGGGATGATGTAATTCAGGCAAGAGCCAATCAGCAGGATAGCAATGGATACCGCCACACCCGCAACCGGCACGCCAGCACGTGAGACTTTGCTCATTGCCGCAGGCAGCTGGTTATTCTTCGAGAGCGCATAGAGCATACGCCCACAGCTATACATCCCGCTGTTACAGCCTGACAGCGCCGCCGTCAGGACCACAAAGTTAATGATACCCGCCGCCGCCGTGATACCAATTTTGGCGAAGGTTAAAACAAACGGACTCCCCGTCGTGCCAATTTCGTTCCACGGGAAGATGGTCACGATAACGAAGATCGCGCCCACATAAAAAATCAGGATACGCCACAGTACTTTGCCCACTGCACTACGCAGCGTAACCTGTGGGTTTTTCGCTTCACCGGCTGTGATCCCGATGAGCTCCACGCCCTGATACGAAGCCACAACGATACACAGCGCCGTCAGGAAGCCTTTCCAGCCGCCAGCGAAGAAGCCGCCATTTTCGGTCAGATTGCCAAAGCCAATCGCGTGTCCACCGTTGCCAAAGCCGAAGAAAATCACGCCCAGTCCGACGACAATCATCACGATAATGGTGGTGACTTTAATCATTGCAAACCAGAACTCGATCTCACCGTAAAGACGTACGGCGGCCAGGTTTGCCAGCGCCACCAGCCCCACGGCTATTAGCGCGGGTATCCACTGGGCCATATCCGGGAACCAGAACTGAACGTAGACCCCTATCGCGGTGATCTCTGAAATGCCCACCGCCATCCACATAAACCAGTATGACCAGGCCGTCAGGTAGCCAAAGAACGGGCTCATATACCGGTGTGCATAAACGGCAAAAGAGCCGGTTACCGGTTCCAGGAAGAGCATTTCGCCCATGGAACGCATAATGAAGAAAACAAACAGCCCGGCGATAATGTACGCCAGTAAGACGGAAGGGCCAGCCCATTTGAGCGTGCTTGCCGAACCCATAAACAGGCCCACGCCGATAGTGCCGCCCAGCGCTATCAGTTCAATATGACGAGCTTCCAGCCCACGCTGTAGCTCCGGTTTTTTCTCAGCCATAGATCCTCGATTGTGTTTGCTGTTTCCCGGCTTAAGACCGGGTATTGTTTTTTAGGGGGACTAAAATACGGAGCGAATGGTTTCTTAAAATGTGCCAAATGGCAAACGATGCATTAAAAAAATGAATGCATTGCACAGATTATCAGCAGTTTTGCAGGCGAGTTGCAGCGCGAATAGCATATCGCGCTACATTTTGATTACATTTTCCCGGTGTGATGCCAGGCGAGGTAGCGAAGCAGACGGATCTGTCGTTTAATACGCGTCGGTTGCGATAACAGGCGGTACAGCCACTCCAGCCCGAGATTTTGCCAAACCTTAGGCGCACGCTTAACGTGGCCGGTAAAGACGTCATACGTGCCGCCGACACCCATATAAAGGGCATCAGGGCAGACCAGACGGCAGTCACGCATCAGGATCTCCTGGCGCGGGGAGCCCATCGCCACGGTGACAATTTTCGCCCCGCTGTCACGAACGCGCTCAAACAGGGCCTGCCGTGCTTCAGGTTTGAAGTAACCATCCTGACTGCCGACAATATTCACATTCCATTGACGACGCAGTTTCTCCTCAGTCTGAGCCAGCACCTCCGGCTTCCCGCCAATCAGGAACACGGGCGTGCCCTGCGCGCCGGCGCGAGCCATGAGCTGCTCCCAGAGATCGGCTCCCGCCACGCGAGAAACATTAGCGTCAGGATACTTTTTACGGATGGAGCGAACCACGCTGATGCCGTCCGCGTACTTAAACTCCGCCGCTTCAATCAGGCTTCTGACCTCGGCGTTATCATCCACCGCCAGCATCTTTTCCGCATTGATGGCGACCAGCGTACCGGATTTCATCTGGCCGTCGGCGAAGAGAAAGTCCAGCGCATGCTGCATGTCGCGCCAGCCAATCAGCTGCAGACCACGTAGCGCATAGCGCGGTGCAGAAATGTTATCAGTCATTACTATCCTTACTCAGACTTGTGACAGCGTTGTGCTGCCCTGACGCTCGCGCCTGTGCACAAGCCCTGCATTGTCAAACAGCCAGTACAACAGCTTGGCCAGTAACAGGCAGACGCCGAAAACAACCATGAAGAACACCACGCGCGAAACAAACGAATCCAGTCCTTCACGCGCCAGAACGATCATATTGAAAATGGCACCGAAGCAGAAACTGTGCAAAATGGCCGCTTTATAGCGGTTGGTCTCTTCATTGCCACGCAGGTAAAGCCAGTCGAACCACTTGATAATCAGCCCCACGGCAACCGCCCCGGGCAGAATGAACCACGCCCCCCCCATCACCACCAGGGAACCGAGCAGCGTTGGCGAGATTGCCAGACCGGAATGGTTGTTCAGCACTTCCCACGTAAAGTAGTTCGCCGTATTCAGCACCACGCCAGGGCGGTCCGGCCATAGCCAGGAAGGGATAAAGACGTAGAAGTCGCGAACAATCGGCGCCAGCCCCTGGAAATCAATCTTGTCGTAGTTTTGCAGCAGTAATGCCAGGTTTTCCCACGGCGAGAACGTATCCCGCGTAAGGTAGAGGAACGTATAAAACGCCTCATCACCCGCCACGTTCATTCCGTACCGCTTCAGCGCCAGCCAGAACATCCCCACAATGCCAAACACCCCGGCGGCAACCAGCATCCACAGCGAGATCCAGCCGCGGATGATGCCAATAAACAGGAAGATGGCGAAAGCGATAATGATATTGGCGCGCGTACCGCCCACAATCATATAGGTCAGGATGCCAAACGCAACGGTACTGACCAGGAAGAACAGCCACGCTTTGCTGTCCTGACGCAGGAAAAAGATCACCAGCATCGCCGGGATGAAGAAGTAGAAGAAACGCTTAAACGCCACGCCCGATACTTCGGCAGAAAAAATCTGGCTGTAGGAGTGAAGCTTAAACAGCAGGAAGCCGTTATGCATGAAGAAGATACCGACACTGACCAGGGCAATGCTCATCAGCATCACCCACGTCAGGTGGGTCTCCACACGGTTCATGGTAAATAGCGCCCGGCGCGGCGCGGCGGCCTGCGCGGAACGCAGACGCGTTTTATAAGTAACGTAGTAGACCGCATAGAAGCAGGTCGCTGCCAGAAGCGCCTGGAGCAAAATTTCCGGCGGCGCGACGCTCACGTCAAAGCGGAAGACCAGAATGCTGGTGAGCGGGAAACCGAAAAAGAACGTCAGCAGAAACAATAACGAGAAGAACACGTTAAAGTTGAAACGCACGCGGCGGAATTCGAACCAGGTGAGCGTACCGATAAACAGGATGCTCAGCAGCCAAACGACCAGCAAACCGCTGAATTGCAACTGGCTCATGCTTTGTCTCCTGCAGCGATACGCAGTGCACGGTGCCACGGCGTGAGGTAATTCGGGCTAAAGAAGTCGATGGCGTTTTTATCCACCAGCGCCAGCTGTCGCTGTGCTTCCCGAACAACCTCTTCATTAAGCACATCCGTGGTAAACAGGACCGGAAGATGCTGTTCGGCCATGTCCTGCCAGAACGGGTTGTCGCGATTGAGCACGCACGGGATCCCCGCCTGAATAAGCAGACACAGCGTGCCAATGCCCTGCTGACGGGCAAAGATGAAATACCCGAGGTCGCATTTTCTCAGCAGCGCGAGATACTCCTCAAATTCCAGCTTATGCCGCAGAATATGCAAATTCTCCGCGCTGAATAACGCGAGCCCCTGCTGGCGAACCTCATCAATGTAGGCGTCGTTATTGGCGGGATAGCCCATCGGCACCACCACCTTCACCGTGTCGCCAAACTGCTGATGCACCGCCCTGAGCGCTGCAACATGTTCGTTACTGCGATCGCCGGAATTCCCCACCAGGATCGTCAGCTTGCCTTCTCGCACCGTGTCATTTGCCATGGCGTTCAACGCCGGATCCATGCGGGTCGGGAAATAGAGCAGCTCACCGCGCACATTCGGATGCTGTTTCGCAAAATAGTTGAGATCGCCACGGGTAGCAAAAACGCAGCCCACCCGCCCCTGGGCCATGCGGCGCAGGGGATAGAACAGACGGAATTTCCAGCCGCGGGAGACTTCGTAGAGATCGGCCCCCCAGATATGCCAACTGCACTGGGAAGGTTTAATCCCCCCGCTGAGAAGCCCCAGCCACAGGCCGGTATTAAACTGCCCGTGGAAGAAGAATCGTTGCTCACGATCCGCTTTGGCTTTGGCAATCACCGCCTTTGCCAGCGTGGCCTTATCCGGCCAGAAGCTCATGTTCAGCGCCGGAAATGCTGCGCTCAGGCCCTTATCCTGACCTGCAACCATAAACTCACGCGCATCGGGATTACCCGATGCCAGCTCGTCGTTGAAAAACCGCAAAACGGTCTGGTTATGGTGTGGGATATCCGATCCCAGGATGTGAATCAGTGCAGTCATGCGCGTTTACGCCACAATAAAAATACGCCGCAACAGGCAGCGAAATAAACGATATACGTTGCCATATAGGCCTGAGCCGCCCCCAGCGCGCCGTGCGCGGGTATCAACCAGTGCGAGAACGACGTCAGTAACACAAACTGGCTAATTTCCGCCAGGATATACAGTCGCAGTGAGGCCTTCGCAATCACCAGGTAGCCGAAAACGTAAGCCCCCACTTTCAGTACATCGCCCACCAGCTGCCAGGCAAAGAGATCGCGCATGGCGGTGAACTTCGCCGAGAAGAGCAGCCAGATAGCGACATCGCGCAATAACCAGACAGTGAAGCTGGCAGCCGCAACCGCCGGCAAGACAAAGCGCAGCGATCGGAAAATCTCACGGGTGATATCCTGTCTGGACGTCAGACGCGATAAGGTTGGCAGCAAATAAACGCTAAAGGAAGCCGTAATAAACTGGAGGTAGGCGTCAGAAATGCTGCTCACGCCCTGCCAAATCCCGACCTCCTCCCAGCTATAATGTGCCGCCAGCAGGTTTCGCATCATCACATAGGCCACGGGCAGCGTGACGGAGGTGATGAGCGCCATCAGGGTAAATTTACCCAGCTGGCTGGCAAGCAGCTTGTCCCATTGCGGTTTCAGGTAGCGCAGAGGGATGACGCCCCGACGCATCAGCATAAACGCGGCAGGCACAACCACGAGGGCCGGTACCAGCGCCAGCCCGAGCAGGGCGCCTTCATAGCCACCGAGGCGATAGCAGAAGTAATAGGCAATAACACCAATGACGCTTCCCAGGATTAACGCAAGGGCGTTCCCGGAAGCATCACGAAAACCTTTCATCAGCGCCAGCAGCAGGTTAGCCCAGGCAATACCCATCTGCACCAACGCAACCAGACGCACCAGTCCCAGATAGTGGGTGTGACCGAACAGTCCCTGGCTGATGGGGGCCGCCGCCAGCAGAAAGACAATCGCCATCAGGGTCGAAAAACCCGTGACCATCGCCGAAGCTGTCCCCACCACACGGCGCAGCTGCAGCGCATCATCATGATACTGCGCAACGTATTTGGTCACGCCGTTGAAGATTCCGGCACCGGCCAGCACCCCAAGGACGGTAACAAGCTGGCGGAAGTTACCCGCCATCCCGACACCTGACGGGCCAAATGAGACGGCCAACAGCTTGACGACCAGCAGTCCGGCGCCAATTTTTACAAGTGTGGACGCGGCGGTCCACACCGATGCTTTTGCCAGAGACATATCAGCCGAAATAGCTCAGAAGAGTATTAATCACCGTACGCTGGTTAACTGGCGCGAGGTTGTAGAACAATGGCAGGCGAAGCAAACGCTCACTTTCTTTGGTCGTGTAACGGTCTTCACCCGCAAATGTGCCGAACGCTTCGCCCGCAGGGCTGGAGTGCAGCGGAATGTAGTGGAACACCGCCATAATTTCAGCCTCTTTCAGCCAGGCGATGAGCTGGCTGCGATCGTCGTTATCGCGCAGCTTGATGTAGAACATGTGCGCATTGTGGACACAATCAGCCGGAATGGTCGGGAGTTCAATGCGCCCGGCTTTCGCCAGAGGCTCCAGCGCGTCGTAATAGGTTTGCCACAGGGACAGACGCTGAAGGTTGATACGCTCCGCGGCTTCCAGTTGCGCCCACAGGTATGCCGCCTGCAGATCCGCCATCAGATAACTTGAGCCGATATCGCGCCATGTGTATTTGTCTACCTGTCCGCGGAAGAACTGGCTGCGGTTGGTCCCTTTTTCGCGGATCACTTCCGCGCGCTCGACCAGCGCGCGATCGTTTATCAGCGTCGCGCCGCCCTCACCGCCAGCGGTGTAGTTTTTGGTTTCGTGGAAGCTAAAGCAGCCAATATGGCCGATCGTGCCCAGCGCGCGTCCCTTGTAGGTGGACATCACCCCCTGGGCGGCGTCTTCCACCACAAACAGGTTATGTTTGTTGGCAATCGCCATGATGGTGTCCATTTCGCAGGCTACGCCCGCATAGTGGACCGGCACAATCGCGCGCGTTTTATCGGTGATCGCCGCTTCAATGAGCGTTTCATCAATGTTCATGGTATCCGGACGGATATCCACAAAGACGATTTTCGCCCCGCGCAGGACAAACGCGTTCGCCGTGGAGACGAAGGTATAGCTTGGCATAATGACTTCATCGCCAGGCTGGATATCCAGCAACAGGGCCGCCATTTCCAGTGATGCCGTACAGGACGGGGTCAGCAACACTTTGGCGCTGTGAAAACGCTGCTCCATCCACTGCTGGCAGCGACGGGTAAACCCACCATCACCGCAGAGTTTGCCGCTGCCCATAGCAGACTGCATGTAGTCGAGTTCGGTGCCCACGACGGGTGGTGCGTTAAATGGAATCATCTTGTCACCTGTATAACCAGTAGGCGGTGGCGTCGATGTTGGCACCACTCGCAATATATCGTTTAAGCGCGGCGGTATTGCCCACCTGGGTCGCCACCCGCAGCGTCGCAAGTTTTTGCTCCTGCGCCCAGTACAGCGCCGCCTGCATGAGTTTCTCACCCATCCCACGCCCGGCTAATAAGCCAATCCGCGCCTCGCGCTCGTTGAGCTTACGCAGGGAGACAAATCCCTGGATCTGACTGTCCCCTGCCCGAAAAACCAGGCAGACATGGTCAAACGTGCCTTTGACCGCATTCTCCACCCACTGGGCGTAAAACCGTCCGCTATCGCCAGGCGCGTACCAGGGCGCGCGAAAGCGGCTCTGCGCAAACGCCTGGGCCGCCATCTGACGCAACACGGGAATATCCTGTTCGGTTGCCATTTCCGCACCGGGCGCATCGTACCGGGTAAGGGTAATGGAGAGATCGGCCTCACCTTCAACCAGCTTAAAGCCGTGCTGCTGGAGCGCATCAAGCAGATCAGTACGGTCCGCCGGGATCTTAGCCTGTACCCGTTGCCAGGCGGTAAATGCCGATTCAGTCAGTGCCGGCGCATCATCGCGCAGACGTACGATGGCCGACGGCAGACTGAAAAAGGCACTCTCCCATTGCAGAGACTCGAGTACCCCATTCAGGCGGCTCAACGCCAGACACCCTTGGTATCAACCACATACTGCTGATGAACGGCCTCGCCGGAGATCGCTTTAAACTCGTTGTGATCCACCAGCAGCACCAGCACATCCGCCGTCGCCAGGGCATTGTCGAGCGCTGTCAGCGTGCAGTGCCCCGCCAGTTTTGCCGGCAGTTCATGAATATTTGGCTCGACCACCAGCGTTTCGCCTTTGTGCCATTCGGCAATCATTTCAGCAATTTCCATTGCCGGGCTTTCGCGCAGGTCGTCAATGTTGGGCTTAAATGCCAGACCAAAGCAGGCGATTTTCAGCTCGCTGGCGCGCTTGCCGCTCTCTGCCAGACAATCCGCTACCGTGGTTTTGACCTGGTTGAGTACCCAGTGCGGTTTGCTGTCGTTCACTTCACGCGCGGTGCGGATCAGACGAGCCTGCGCCGGATTCTGCGCCACGATAAACCACGGGTCGACGGCGATGCAGTGCCCGCCCACGCCCGGGCCTGGCTGGAGAATATTGACACGCGGATGGCGATTCGCCAGGCGAATCAACTCCCAGACGTTAATCCCCTGATCGGCGCAAATAAGTGACAGTTCATTCGCGAAGGCGATGTTAACGTCACGGAAGCTGTTTTCCGTCAGCTTGCACATTTCAGCAGTGCGGGAGTTGGTCACCACGCATTCGCCTTCAAGGAAAATCTTGTATAGCGCGCTGGCACGTTCAGAACACACGGGCGTCATACCGCCAATCACGCGGTCGTTTTTAATCAGTTCAACCATCACCTGGCCCGGCAGTACGCGCTCCGGACAGTAGGCGATATTGATATCCGCCTGCTCTCCCGCCTGTTGCGGGAAGCTTAAATCAGGACGCGCGTCGGCCAGCCACTGCGCCATCTGCTCGGTCGCGCCAACCGGCGATGTCGACTCAAGGATCACCAGCGCCCCTTTCTTCAGCACAGGCGCGATAGATTTCGCCGCCGCTTCGACATAGACCATGTCGGGTTCATGGTCGCCTTTAAATGGCGTGGGAACGGCAATCAGGTACGCATCCGCTTCAACCGGCGTGGTACTGGCGCGCAGGAATCCCCCGTCAACCGCCTCCTTGACCACGCGGTCGAGATCGGGCTCCACAATATGAATTTCGCCACGGTTAATGGTTTCCACCGCGCGTGTGTTGATATCCACACCGACAACCTGTTTTTGACGAGAGGCAAACGCCGCCGCGGTGGGCAAGCCAATGTAGCCAAGACCAATGACAGAGATGGTAGTAAAACTCATAGCGATACCCGATTGTGTTTAAGTGCATGCAAAATACGACCACAAGCCTGCCCGTCGCCATATGGGTTATGGGCCCGGCTCATTGCCTGATACGCTTCCTCGTCGTGCAGCAGGCGCGTGACCTCTTCGACAATCAACTGCGTGCTGGTTCCGACCAGGCGCACGGTTCCTGCTTTAACGGCCTCCGGGCGTTCGGTTGTTTCACGCATCACCAGCACCGGTTTACCGAGGGAAGGCGCTTCTTCCTGGATCCCACCGGAATCGGTGAGGATCAGCCAGGCATGGTTCATCAGCCAGACAAACGGCATGTAGTCCTGCGGTTCCATCAGAAGTACATTGTCGACATGGCCCAGAATGCGGTTAACCGGCTCGCTGACGTTAGGGTTGAGATGGACCGGATAAACGATCTGCACATCTTCGTTCTGCGCAGCAATTTCAGCCAGCGCATGACAGATCTGCTCAAAGCCCCTGCCAAAGCTTTCGCGGCGGTGGCCGGTAACCAGGATGGTTTTTTTGCCGTTGTGCAGGAAGGGATAACGGGCAGCAAGGTCTTCCTGCAGTTCGCGGTTCGCCAGCACGCGATCACGTACCCAAATTAACGCATCAATGACCGTATTACCGGTCACGAAGACTTTGTTATCAGCGATATTTTCACGCAGCAGGTTCTGACGGGAATTTTCCGTGGGTGCAAAGTGGTACATCGCCAGATGTCCGGTGAGCGTGCGATTAGCTTCTTCCGGCCACGGCGAGTAGAGATTGCCGGTGCGCAGCCCCGCCTCAACATGTCCTACGGGAATACGCTGGTAAAACGCCGCCAGGCTTGTCGCCACGGTGGTGGTGGTGTCGCCGTGAACCAGCACCACGTCGGGCTTGAATGACTCCAGGATCGGCTTGAGCTCTTGCAGGATGCGGCAGGTTATCTCTGTCAGCCCTTGACCCGGTTTCATAATATTAAGATCGTAATCCGGGACGATAGAAAAGAGCGTTAAAACCTGATCGAGCATCTCACGGTGTTGGGCAGTGACACACACTTTCGCTTCAATATCAGGATCGCTGGCCAGCGCATGAACCAGAGGTGCCATCTTAATGGCCTCCGGCCTGGTGCCAAATACGGTAAGTACTTTCACATCGATTCTCTTCGATTAAGCGATGAAGGCCATACATAGCCTTCATCGTAGACGGCGTTCTTAGTTTGTGCGACGACGCGTTAACGCCACGCCAGCGCCCGTCAGTGCGCCGACAATCCCCCACATAATCATCAGGAATGCACGACGCGGACTATCGCGTTTTACAGGTTCTTCAGGCGTTCTCAAATAACGATAGGTCTGAAAACGCGGGTCCAGCGTCGGACCGACATTCAGGGTAGTGAGCATGGCGCGGTTTTGATCGTAGTCGAGGTCAAAATCGGGGCCAACGGCCTGAAGATTTTCCAGACGTGCCTGCAGCATGGGGCGGCCAAGAAGGAACATTTCAGAATCCGGCAGTTCATCAGCCGGTACATCCGTTTCGCTGCGGGAAATATTGTGCTGTTCCGCAATTTTCAGCGCCTGCTCAATATTGTGTACGCGGCGAGCGAAAATGGCTTTCGCCACCTCTTCCTGACGTTTTACCTGCGCCTTCATCTGGATGGTACGGGCCGCCCAGGCGCCTTTCAGCTCTTCATTGAGATGACTGGCAGCACGCTGGCTGGCAAACGCAACGTACTGGCGCAACAGGTTGTTGGCATCCGGCGCGGTTTCTGCAATCAGCTTGACGCTGTCATTCACGTTACGCAGCGCATCGCCCGGCATAAACTGAATATTGTTAATCAGGTCATCTAACAGCGCGGCATCCGCCTTGCTGTTACCCACCATACGTTGCTTGTAATAATCCGTCTGGGACCAGAAGTCGCGACGCGTGTCCCAGGAGGCCAGCTGCATCACAAACTCTTTGTAGGCTTCATCCATAACAGAAGCCTGGTCAGGTGTCGCCAGATTGGCCTTGATATCCAGGTTACGCAGGAACTGCTGCTGAGAATAAAACCCACCGAGCATGTTAACCGTAGGTCGGTCTGTGATTGCCGTGGCGCTCCACTCCTGTTTTGCAAAGAAAGTGTAGGCCAGGGCTAACAGTGCGAACCCCAGTGCGATCCCCGCAATCCAAAGTTTGCCTGCCCATAACACGCGAAACAAACCACGAATATCCAGTTCATTCTCAGTTACCACTGATTTCGCTCCCGCCAACGGTTGAGTCATCATAGTCCCGGTTTTACTTAGTTAATGTTGGGTTTTTGTCATTGTTACGACGCATCCTGCGTTTCAGACGTTTAATGAATCGCGCCACTTTCCATGCGCGCTTAATACAGTAGCCGTACAGGAAAAATGCTAGCAAGAATAATACCAACATTACCCATTCAGGAATAAAGTGGGCATATTCAGCCGCGACGCCAATGGCGGCCAGAATAGCAGCGGCCAGGGTGATCAGCACAAACGCCTGACGAGAAGTAAAACCCGCGCGCATGATGAGATGATGAATATGCTGACGGTCAGGCGAGAAAGGACTCATCCCTTTACGCAGACGGCGATACATAATCGCCACCATATCCATTAATGGAATAGCAATGATCCACAATGCCGTGACCGGACTGATCGGGTGCGTTTTGCCCTGCGTCGTTTCGAGCAAAATCCAGATCACGGTGAAACCAATCAACGTACTGCCCGCGTCACCCATAAAGACTTTATAGCGACGCCCGAGCGCACCGAGGTTAAGGAGAATATAAGGCAGGATGGCGGCAATCATGGCAAAACACCACATTGCCAGGCTGTACTGGCCATCAAACCACAAAATAATGCCGATGGCGGCGAACGAGACAGAAGACAATCCCCCGAGCAGGCCGTCAATGCCGTCAACCATGTTGAAGGCATTGATAGCTGCCCAGACGGCAAAGAGCGTCAGGAAGAAACCAAATGGACCCAGGACTAACTCCCAGGGGCCAAACACATAACCGAGGCTTCTCAGGTACAGCCCACCCACGACCATCATCACCACGCCAATCGCCGCCTGGACGGTGGCACGTATTTTCACCGCGATATCGAACCGGTCATCAAGCGCCCCGACGAGGACCAGGACACCCGCACAGGCAATATAGAGGGCTGCGTGTGGAATATAATAATCCGCAATACCAAACGTGAAACAGATACCTGCGTAAACAGAAATCCCTCCTACAAGAGGAATAAGTCCCTGATGACGTTTACGAAAATTAGGTTTGTCCACCAACCCTATTCTTTTTGCCACCTTACGCGCGATGAACAAAAAACAGGTTGTGAATAAAAATATACTGATTAGCTCAGTCACAACGGTGAGTAGATTCACAATGGATTGCTCTCAACAAATGTTAGTCCCGGAAGTATAACCATGAAGCCACCGCCTCAGAAGTAATAAAGGTGGCTTCTCACAACTCCCTTTGTATATTTTTCAATCAATTATTTCTTTGACTGTATAAACGGTCCTATTGTCGCACCGACCGGTCAAAATTGGGAGTAGGTGGTACTAGCGTATAGTCCATAAAAGAAAAACGCCACGTAAAAACGTGGCGTTCACTGGCTTTATTTGCGTTACGAGCGTTTCATCATGTCGAAGAAATCGTCGTTGGTTTTGGTCATCGCCAGTTTGTTAATGAGGAACTCCATCGCGTCAATTTCACCCATTGGATGGATGATTTTGCGCAGGATCCACATTTTCTGCAGCTCTTCCTGGGTGGTGAGCAGCTCTTCTTTACGGGTACCAGAACGGTTGTAGTCGATTGCCGGGAAGACGCGTTTTTCAGCAATCTTACGAGAAAGGTGCAGTTCCATGTTGCCTGTCCCTTTAAACTCTTCGTAAATCACTTCGTCCATTTTGGAGCCGGTATCGATCAGCGCTGTCGCGATGATCGTCAGGCTGCCGCCCTCTTCCACGTTACGTGCAGCACCGAAGAAGCGTTTTGGACGATGCAGGGCGTTAGCATCCACACCACCGGTCAGTACTTTACCGGAAGCCGGGACCACGGTGTTGTAGGCACGCGCCAGACGCGTAATGGAGTCGAGCAGGATGATCACGTCTTTCTTGTGCTCAACCAGGCGTTTCGCCTTCTCGATCACCATCTCAGCAACCTGAACGTGGCGAGAGGCCGGTTCGTCAAAGGTCGAAGCCACAACTTCACCTTTAACCAGACGCTGCATCTCGGTAACTTCTTCCGGACGTTCGTCAATCAGCAGCACCATCAGCACACAGTCAGGGTGGTTGTAAGCAATGCTCTGCGCGATGTTCTGCAGCAGCATGGTTTTACCCGCTTTTGGCGGTGCCACAATCAGACCACGCTGACCACGACCGATTGGTGAGGCCAGATCCAGAACACGTGCGGTTAAGTCTTCGGTAGAACCGTTACCACGCTCCATACGCAGGCGAGAGTTCGCGTGCAGCGGCGTTAAGTTCTCAAAGAGGATCTTATTACGCGAGTTTTCTGGTTTGTCGAAGTTAACTTCGTTGACTTTCAACAGCGCAAAGTAGCGTTCACCCTCTTTAGGAGGACGAATCTTACCTGAAATGGTGTCACCAGTGCGGAGGTTGAAACGGCGGATTTGGCTGGGGGATACGTAGATGTCGTCAGGGCCGGCGAGGTAGGAGCTGTCTGCAGAGCGGAGGAAACCAAATCCGTCTTGCAATATCTCCAGCACACCGTCGCCAAAGATATCTTCGCCACTCTTAGCGTGCTGCTTCAGGATGGCGAAAATGATGTCCTGCTTGCGCATACGAGCCTGGTTTTCCAGTCCCATATTTTCGCCGAGAGTGATCAGCTCAGAAACCGGCGTATTCTTTAATTCGGTAAGATTCATAATGGTGTGGGTTCTTAAACTCGGGGTGATTCTCGAACTTAATGTTGTGAATGGTATGGCAGGGTCATCCATGCCTGTTTAGCGGCCATCAACTCATGTCTGTTCGCTGTCTGGTCACAGGGAAAGAACGCAGAACTGAAACGACAAGACGGATTGAGTGACAAGCCCGGAATTTAGCCACTTCACGCACTGTTTATGTCAACAACGGGAAGTATCGGGTAAAACAAGATTCAAACAACAAGATATGTTTAAAACGAAGTCATAGCTAACTTAGCACGACTTCTGCCGGGCGTCCAGAGTTCCACATCATTTAGCAAGATGCTCTGGACGCACAGCGGAGAAACCTTACGCCAGGTTAGCGTCCAGGAACTCTTTCAGTTGACCTTTGGACAGCGCGCCCACTTTGGTCGCCGCCACTTCGCCGTTTTTGAACAGCAGCAGGGTCGGGATACCACGGATACCGTATTTTGGTGCGGTGCCCGGGTTCTGGTCGATGTTCAGCTTGGCAACGGTCAGTTTGCCCTGATATTCGTCGGCGATCTCATCCAGAATCGGGGCGATCATTTTGCAAGGACCACACCATTCAGCCCAGAAATCGACGAGGATCAGCCCGTCAGCCTTAAGTACGTCCGTGTCAAAACTGTCGTCTGTCAGGTGAATAATTTTATCGCTCATATATAACTCCACAGGAATAAGCCTGGTACGTTGGTTTTGTCTCCACCAACGACGTGTTGATGTCGCATTAACCAACTAAAGGTTGACTTTATTTCACCGGATACGCTTTCGTAAAGCAATAGTAAGCTGATATTCTACCACACTATGAGCAAAACACATTTAACAGAACAGAAGTTTTCCGACTTCGCCCTGCACCCAAAAGTCATTGAAGCCCTTGAAAACAAAGGCTTTCATAACTGCACGCCCATTCAGGCCCTCGCCCTGCCGCTGACGCTGGCCGGTCGCGATGTTGCAGGGCAGGCGCAAACCGGTACTGGCAAAACGATGGCGTTTTTGACGTCAACGTTTCATTATTTACTTTCTCACCCAGCGATTGCAGACCGCAAAGTTAACCAGCCGCGCGCGCTAATTATGGCCCCGACGCGAGAACTGGCGGTACAGATCCACGCAGACGCTGAACCCCTGGCACAGGCTACCGGCCTCAAGCTGGGTCTGGCCTATGGCGGTGACGGTTACGATAAGCAGCTGAAAGTGCTGGAAAGCGGTGTGGATATCCTGATCGGTACCACTGGCCGTCTTATCGATTACGCCAAACAGAACCACATTAACCTCGGTGCCATCCAGGTTGTAGTGCTCGATGAAGCCGACCGCATGTACGATTTGGGCTTCATTAAAGACATCCGCTGGCTGTTCCGCCGTATGCCGCCGGCCAACCAGCGTCTGAATATGCTGTTCTCTGCCACCCTCTCTTACCGTGTACGCGAACTGGCGTTCGAACAGATGAACAACGCCGAATATGTGGAAGTGGAGCCGGAGCAGAAAACGGGTCACCGCATTAAAGAAGAGCTCTTCTATCCTTCCAATGAAGAGAAAATGCGTCTGCTGCAAACGCTGATTGAAGAAGAGTGGCCGGATCGCGCCATTATCTTCGCGAACACCAAACACCGTTGTGAAGACATCTGGGGCCATCTGGCTGCTGATGGTCACCGTGTAGGCCTGTTGACCGGCGACGTGGCGCAGAAAAAACGCCTGCGTATTCTCGAAGAGTTTACCCGTGGCGATCTCGACATTCTGGTCGCAACCGACGTGGCAGCACGTGGTTTGCACATTCCAGCCGTGACGCACGTCTTCAACTATGACCTGCCAGACGACTGTGAAGACTATGTACACCGTATCGGTCGTACCGGTCGTGCGGGCGCAAGCGGTCACTCGATTAGCCTTGCGTGTGAAGAGTATGCGCTGAATCTGCCCGCCATTGAGGCTTACATCGGTCACTCTATTCCGCAGAGCAAATACAATCCGGAAGCGCTGTTAAGCGAACTGCCGCCGCCTAAGCGTCTTACCCGCCCACGCTCCGGCAATGGTCCGCGTCGTTCAGGTGGCGCGCCGCGTAATCGTCGTCGTTCAGGTTAAGAATATATGCTCAGCTCCACCTCGCTTTACGCAGCCATCGATCTCGGTTCAAATAGTTTTCATATGCTGGTTGTGCGCGAGGTGGCGGGAAGCATACAAACGCTGACGCGCATTAAGCGCAAGGTCCGCCTCGCGGCGGGCCTGAGCAGCGACAATTACCTCTCACCAGAAGCCATGGAACGTGGCTGGCAGTGTCTGCGGCTCTTCGCTGAGCGTCTGCAGGATATCCCCCATTCCCAAATCACCGTTGTTGCCACCGCGACACTCCGCCTGGCGGTTAACGCCGTGGATTTTATTGCCAGAGCGCAGGAAATTCTCGGTTGTCCGGTTCAGGTGATCAGCGGTGAAGAAGAGGCTCGCCTGATTTATCAGGGTGTTGCGCATACCACAGGGGGCGACGATCGCCGTCTGGTGGTGGATATCGGCGGGGCCAGCACGGAGCTGGTCACCGGTACGGGCGCGCAGGCGACCTCGCTGTTTAGCCTGTCGATGGGCTGTGTGACCTGGCTTGAGCGCTACTTTGCCGACCGCAATCTCGGCAAAGAGAACTTCGACGAGGCAGAAAATGCCGCGCGCGAGGTATTACGTCCGGTGATGGACGAACTGCGCTATCACGGCTGGAAAGTCTGCGTAGGTGCCTCGGGTACCGTGCAGGCCTTGCAGGAAATCATGATGGCACAGGGCATGGACGAGCGGATTACGCTTGCCAAGCTTCAGCAGCTTAAACAGCGCGCTATTCAGTGCGGACGACTGGAAGAGCTGGAAATTGAAGGCCTGACCCTTGAACGTGCGCTGGTCTTCCCGAGCGGGCTGGCCATTCTGATCGCCATTTTCACCGAGCTCAACATCACCTGTATGACGCTGGCCGGCGGCGCACTGCGCGAAGGTCTGGTCTATGGGATGTTGCATTTGTCGGTTGATCAGGACATTCGTAGCCGTACGCTGCGCAACGTACAGCGCCGTTTTCTGGTGGATATCGATCAGGCTGGTCGCGTGGCGCAACTGGCGTCACGCTTCGCCGATCAGGTCGCTAACGCATGGGATCTCGATCATCTGAGCCGCGATCTCTTGCTGAGCGCCTGTGCGCTCCATGAAGTGGGGCTGAGCATTGATTTTAAGCAGGCTCCTGCTCACGCTGCGTATCTGGTGCGTAACCTTGATTTACCGGGCTATACGCCCGCGCAGAAAAAACTGCTGGCAACGCTGCTGCTGAACCAGACCAATGCCGTTGATCTCTCTTCTTTGCACCAGCAAAACGCCGTACCGCCGCGTGTGGCCGAGCATCTGTGCCGTCTGCTGCGTCTGGCGATCCTGTTTGCCAGCCGCCGCCGCGATGATTTGCTGCCTGCGATCAACCTGGTGGCCGATGACGAAAAATTGTCCCTGACGCTGCCGGAAAAGTGGCTGGATAATCACCCGCTTGGGGCTGAGTTGATCGAGCAGGAATGCCAGTGGCAGAGCTATGTGCACTGGGTGTTGGAAGTAAAGTAAGAGAGTGAAAAATGCCGGGTGGCGGCTTCGCCTTACCCGGCCTACAAATAATTATCCTTTCTCTTTAGCTTTTGCCAGCATGGCGCGAATGTTCGCCACGTTAGCCTGCCCCTTGTGCATACGCTCTTCTGCGGTAATCACTTTGCGCTCCTGTTCCCAGATCAGGTCATCCTGCGGCAGTTCCAGCAGGAACCGGCTCGGCTCCGGGCGCACCAGCTCGCCGTATTGACGACGCTCTTTACAGAGGGTGAACGTCAGCTCTTTCTGCGCGCGGGTGATCCCCACATAGGCCAGACGGCGCTCCTCGTCGACGTTGTCTTCATCGATACTGCTCTGGTGCGGCAATAACCCCTCTTCCATGCCAACCAGATAGACATACGGGAACTCCAGCCCTTTTGACGCGTGGAGCGTCATCAGCTGAACCTGATCGGCCTCTTCTTCACTCTCGCCGCGCTCCATCATATCGCGCAGGGTAAAGCGGGTGACCACCTGCGTCAGGGTCATTGGCTCGTCGATTTCGGAGCCTTCAAGCATTTCCGTCATCCAGCTGAAAAGCTGGTTAACGTTTTTCATACGCATCTCTGCCGCCTTCGGGCTGGCAGACGTTTCATACAGCCAGGACTCGTAGTCGATGCCGTGGATCAAATCGCGGACGGCGGCCACCGGTTCACGCTCCGCCAGACGCTGCACTTCACCCAGCCAGTGGGTAAAGCGGGTTAACGAATCATAACCCCGCCCGGTTAACGTCTGGCTCAGCCCCAGGTCGAAGCTGGCAGTGAACAGGCTTTTGTTGCGCGTCATCGCCCATTCACCCAGCTTTTGCAGCGTCGCCGGACCAATCTCACGTTTCGGGGTATTCACAATACGCAGAAACGCGCTGTCATCATCCGGGTTGGTGAGCACGCGCAGGTAAGCCAGCAGATCTTTGATTTCCGGCCGCGAGAAGAACGAGGTGCCGCCCGAAATTTTGTACGGGATGCGGTTCTGCATCAGCATCTTTTCAAAGACACGTGACTGATGGTTACCACGATAGAGGATCGCGTAATCCTTGTAGTCGGTTTTATTGACGAAGTGGTGAGCAATCAGTTCACCCGTGACGCGCTCCGCTTCGTGCTCTTCATTGTTGGCACTGAGCACTTTCAACTCTGTGCCATAGCCGAGTTCGGAGAACAGGCGCTTCTCAAACACGTGTGGATTATTGGCAATCAGAATATTGGCCGCTTTCAGGATACGCCCCGAGGAGCGGTAGTTCTGCTCGAGCTTAATCACCTGCAGCGCCGGAAAATCTTTACTCAGCAGCACCAGGTTTTGTGGACGCGCACCGCGCCAGGAGTAAATAGACTGGTCGTCATCGCCTACCACGGTGAAACGCGCACGCTGTCCCACCAGCAGCTTCACCAGCTCATACTGGCTGGTGTTAGTGTCCTGATATTCATCCACCAGCAGGTAGCGGATCTTGTTTTGCCAGCGCTCGCGCACCTCTTCATTACGCTGCAGCAGCAGCGTTGGCAGCAGGATCAGGTCGTCAAAATCCAGCACGTTGCACGCTTTCATGTGCGCATCGTACAGGCCGTAGCAATGGGCGAAGATCCGATCCCGTTCGCCTTTGGCACTCGCCGCCGCCTGTGCGGGAGTCATCAGATCGTTTTTCCAGTTGGAGATCGTCGAGATCAGCTGTTGCAACAGCACTTTGTCATCTTCGATCAGCCCCTCGGTGAGCTCTTTGAGCAACGCCACCTGATCGGTGTCATCGAAAAGCGAGAAGTTGGCCTTCATTCCCAGCGCCGCATATTCGCGTTTGATGATATCCAGCCCCAGCGTGTGGAAGGTGGAGATCATCAGGCCGCGCGCCTCTTTACGCCCCAGGGTCTGGCCGACACGCTCTTTCATTTCACGTGCCGCTTTATTGGTAAAGGTTACCGCCGCAATGTGTCGGGCCTGATAGCCGCAGCCGCGGATCAGGTGGGCAATTTTATTGGTGATCACGCGGGTTTTACCGGATCCAGCCCCCGCCAGCACCAGACACGGTCCGGTGACAAATTCGACGGCTTGTTGTTGTCCGGGGTTTAAACGCATAAATGATCACTCAATGAAAGTCAGGAGGGGAGAATAACAGCGTGGTAGTATAGCGAGCCTAATCCATACCACTCAAGGCACGATCATGGCAAAAACAGCAGCAGCACTGCATATTCTTGTTAAAGAAGAGAAACTGGCTCTGGATCTTCTGGAGCAGCTTAAAAACGGCGCCGACTTCGGCAAGCTGGCGAAGAAACACTCCATTTGTCCATCAGGCAAACGCGGTGGTGATTTAGGTGAATTCCGCCAGGGCCAGATGGTTCCGGCATTTGATAAAGTGGTCTTCTCCTGCCCGGTGCTGGAGCCAACCGGACCTCTGCACACGCAGTTCGGCTACCACGTGATTAAAGTGCTGTACCGCAAATAAACAAGCCGGGTGGCGGCTACGCCTTACCCGGCCTACATCTTACGGTTTTGTAGGTCGGGTAAGCGAAGCGCCACCCGACAAAGTTGTTAACCCGCTACCGCGATACGCTTCATGTCGGTCATGTAGCCACGCAGTTTGTGACCCACTTTCTCGATCTGGTGGCTGCGAATGGCTTCGTTTACATCACGCAGCTGTGCGTTGTCCACGGCACCTTCCGCAATCGCCTTGCCCAGATCGCCCGGCTGCAGAGTGGTCATAAACTCTTTCAGCAGCGGTACACAGGCATAAGAGAACAGATAGTTACCGTATTCTGCGGTATCCGAGATAACCACGTTCATTTCGTACAGACGCTTACGGGCGATAGTATTCGCGATCAGCGGCAGCTCGTGCAGTGATTCGTAGTATGCAGACTCTTCGATGATGCCGGAATCCACCATGGTTTCGAACGCCAGCTCAACGCCTGCTTTCACCATCGCGATCATCAGTACGCCTTTATCGAAGTACTCCTGCTCGCCGATTTTACCTTCATACTGTGGCGCGGTTTCGAACGCGGTTTTACCGGTCTCTTCACGCCAGGTCAGCAGTTTCTTATCGTCGTTCGCCCAGTCCGCCATCATACCGGAAGAGAACTCGCCGGAGATAATGTCGTCCATATGTTTCTGGAACAGCGGAGCCATGATGGTTTTCAGCTGCTCAGACAGCGCGTATGCACGCAGTTTCGCCGGGTTGGACAGACGGTCCATCATCAGGGTGATACCACCCTGTTTCAGCGCTTCGGTGATGGTTTCCCAGCCGAACTGAATCAGTTTTTCAGCGTATGCCGGGTCGGTACCCTCTTCCACCAGCTTGTCGAAGCACAGCAGGGAGCCCGCCTGCAGCATGCCGCACAGAATGGTCTGCTCGCCCATCAGGTCAGATTTCACTTCAGCCACGAAGGACGATTCCAGAACGCCTGCACGGTGGCCGCCGGTCGCCGCTGCCCATGCTTTCGCGATCGCCATCCCTTCGCCTTTCGGATCGTTTTCCGGGTGAACCGCGATGAGGGTCGGCACGCCGAAACCACGCTTGTACTCTTCACGCACTTCTGTACCCGGGCATTTCGGTGCAACCATCACGACGGTGATGTCTTTACGGATTTGCTCACCCACTTCAACGATGTTGAAGCCGTGAGAGTAACCCAGCGCCGCACCGTCTTTCATCAGCGGCTGCACGGAGCGCACAACGTCAGAGTGCTGTTTGTCTGGCGTCAGGTTAACCACCAGATCCGCCTGCGGGATCAGCTCTTCGTAGGTACCTACTTTAAAACCGTTTTCGGTCGCTTTACGCCAGGAAGCGCGCTTCTCAGCAATGGCTTCTTTGCGCAGGGCGTAAGAGATATCCAGACCGGAGTCACGCATGTTCAGGCCCTGGTTCAGACCCTGTGCGCCACAGCCGACGATGACCACTTTTTTCCCCTGAAGATAGCTCGCGCCATCGGCAAATTCGTCGCGCGCCATAAAGCGGCATTTGCCCAGCTGCGCCAGCTGCTGGCGCAGATTCAGTGTGTTGAAGTAGTTAGCCATGGTGATACCTCGTGATGTTGTGTTGTCGTGCTTATTGTTCGGTTCGCTTATGCGAGAATGAACTTACTATATGACAGGAATTTTATTGCGGAAATTGATATATTCACAACGTCATGTTGCAATATCTGCAATGTAAAACGGGGGAGTGGAATCCGTGGATTTACGCGATCTGAAAATGTTCCTGCATCTGGCGGAAAGCCGCCATTTTGGCCGCAGCGCCCGGGCGATGCACGTCAGCCCCTCCACGCTTTCACGCCAGATCCAGCGTCTTGAAGAAGACCTCGGCCAGCCGCTGTTTGTGCGCGATAATCGTACCGTCACGCTCACGGAAGCAGGAGAAGAGCTGCGCATTTTTGCCCAGCAAACCTTGTTGCAGTATCAGCAGCTGCGGCACACCATCGATCAGCAAGGGCCGTCGCTCTCCGGTGAGCTGCATATTTTCTGCTCCGTGACCGCCGCCTACAGCCATCTGCCGCCTATCCTTGACCGTTTCCGCGCGGAACACCCCTCGGTTGAAATTAAACTCACCACCGGCGACGCCGCCGACGCGATGGAAAAAGTGGTCACCGGCGAAGCGGATCTGGCGATTGCCGGGAAACCGGAAACCCTGCCCGGCGCGGTGGCGTTTTCGATGCTGGAAAATCTGGCGGTGGTACTGATCGCTCCGGCGCTGCCCTGCCCGGTGCGTAATCAGGTGTCAGTGGAAAAGCCGGACTGGTCAACGGTACCGTTTATCATGGCCGATCAGGGGCCGGTACGTCGCCGCATCGAGCTGTGGTTCCGTCGGCAAAAAATCAGCAATCCATCGATTTACGCTACGGTCGGTGGTCATGAGGCGATGGTATCAATGGTGGCACTCGGCTGCGGCGTGGCGCTGCTGCCGGAGGTGGTGCTGGAAAATAGCCCGGAGCCGGTACGTAATCGCGTGATGATTTTAGAACGCAGCGATGAGAAGACGCCGTTTGAGCTTGGCGTATGTGCACAAAAAAAGCGGCTGCATGAGCCGCTTATTGATGCGTTCTGGAAGATACTGCCGAACCACTGAAGCCGGGTGGCGCTACGCTTACCCGGCCTACGCGCAGCCGAACCGTTAGCCCGCGAGGAAGAACCTGAACGCCGGGTTATGGGTCTCATCGTGGCACTCGTAGCCCAGCTCGTTCAGGCGCGTTTCGAAATCCGGCTCGTGCTCGGCGAGTTCAAACGCCGCCAGCACGCGGCCGTAATCGGTGCCGTGGCTGCGGTAGTGGAACAGGGAGATGTTCCAGTGCGTGCCCAGCGTATGCAGGAACTTCAGCAGCGCACCCGGTGATTCCGGGAATTCGAAGCTGTAAAGACGTTCCTGGAGTGGCTTCGACGGACGTCCGCCGACCATATAGCGCACGTGCAGCTTCGCCATTTCGTCGTCGGAGAGATCCACCACACTGTAGCCACCTTCATGCAACAGGTTGAGGATCTCTTTGCGCTCTTCCAGACCGCGGCTTAAACGCACGCCGACAAAAATGCAGGCGTCTTTCGCATCGGCAAAACGGTAGTTGAACTCCGTCACCGAACGGCCACCCAGCAGCTGGCAGAACTTGAGGAAACTGCCCTTCTCTTCCGGAATGGTGACCGCCAGCAGCGCTTCACGCTGTTCACCCAGCTCGCAGCGCTCGGAAACGTAGCGCAGGCCGTGGAAATTGACGTTAGCCCCCGAGAGTACGTGCGCCAGGCGCTCGCCGCGAATATTGTGCTGGGCGATGTATTTTTTCATTCCCGCCAGCGCCAGCGCGCCGGACGGTTCTGCCACCGCACGCACATCCTCAAACAGATCTTTCATCGCTGCACAGATTGCATCACTGTCAACGGTGACGATGTCATCAAGATACTCCCGGCACAGGCGGAAGGTTTCGTCGCCAATGCGCTTCACCGCTACACCTTCGGCAAACAGCCCGACGCGGGGCAGATCTACCGGATGCCCGGCATCCAGCGCTGCTTTCAGGCAGGCAGAATCTTCTGCTTCTACGGCAATAACTTTGATCTGCGGCATCAGCTGTTTGATCAGCACCGCCACGCCCGCCGCTAATCCACCACCGCCCACCGGGACGAAAACGCGGTCGAGATGAGCATCCTGCTGCAGCAGCTCCAGCGCCAGCGTGCCCTGGCCGGCAATCACCATCGGATGGTCGAACGGCGGCACCCAGGTGAATCCCTGTTGTTGCGCCAGCTCGATCGCTTTGGCTTTCGCTTCATCAAAATTTGCTCCATGGAGCAGCACTTCGCCGCCGAAGCCTCGTACCGCGTCGACTTTGATATCCGCAGTAGCCACCGGCATCACGATTAACGCTTTCAACCCTAAACGGGCAGACGAGAACGCCACACCCTGCGCATGGTTACCGGCAGACGCAGTAATCACGCCGCGCGCTTTTTGCTCATCGGTCAGCCCGGCCATCATCGCGTATGCCCCGCGTAGCTTAAAGCTGTGCACCGGCTGACGGTCTTCGCGCTTGACCAGAATGACGTTGTCGAGGCGCGAGGAGAGTTTTTCCATTTTCTGCAGCGGAGTGACCTGTACCGCTTCATAGACCGGTGCGCGCAGCACCGCCCGGAGATATTCCGCCCCCTCAGGGGCGGCGGATAAGGGTTGTGACTCGGCCATCATTAGCCCCCAAGTTTCGATTTATCGCGTACCGCGCCTTTGTCTGCACTGGTCGCCAGGCTCGCGTAAGCGCGCAGGGCAAAGGAGACTTCACGCTGGCGGTCTTTTGGCGTCCAGGCTTTATCACCGCGCGCTTCCTGTGCTTCACGACGCGCCGCAATTTCCTGATCGCTCAGCTTGAGCTGGATCCCGCGATTCGGAATGTCGATTTCAATCAGGTCACCATCTTCGATGATGGCGATGTTACCGCCGCTTGCCGCTTCCGGAGAGACGTGGCCGATGGAGAGGCCTGAAGTACCGCCCGAGAAACGTCCGTCGGTGATCAGCGCGCAGGCTTTACCGAGGCCCATGGATTTCAGGAAGGTGGTTGGGTAGAGCATCTCCTGCATGCCCGGCCCGCCTTTTGGCCCTTCGTAGCGGATGACAACCACGTCGCCCTCCACCACTTTACCGCCCAGGATGGCGTCTACCGCCTCATCCTGGCTTTCGTAGACTTTTGCCGGGCCAGTAAACTTGAGGATGCTGTCATCCACGCCAGCGGTTTTGACGATACAGCCGTTTTCAGCGAAGTTACCGTACAGCACGGCCAGACCGCCGTCTTTGCTGTAGGCATGTTCAAGAGAGCGGATACACCCTTCAGCGCGGTCATCGTCCAGCGTGTCCCAGCGGCAATCCTGGGAGAAGGCCTGCGTGGTGCGAATGCCGGCCGGGCCGGCGCGGAACATCTTTTTCACCGCGTCGTCTTCGGTCAGCATCACGTCGTATTTATCCAGCGTCTGCGGCAGCGTCAGGCCAAGCACGTTCTGAACGTCGCGGTTCAGCAGCCCGGCGCGATCCAGCTCGCCGAGAATACCGATGACGCCACCCGCGCGGTGGACGTCTTCCATGTGGTATTTCTGGGTGCTTGGCGCGACCTTACACAGCTGCGGCACTTTGCGGGAGAGCTTGTCGATATCGCTCATGGTGAAGTCGATTTCGGCTTCCTGCGCGGCAGCCAGCAGGTGCAGAACGGTGTTGGTGGAACCGCCCATGGCGATATCCAGCGTCATGGCGTTTTCAAACGCGGCCTTGCTGGCGATGTTGCGCGGCAGCGCGCTGGCATCGTCCTGCTCGTAGTAACGTTTGGTCAGCTCAACGATGCGCTTACCGGCGTTAAGGAACAGCTGTTTACGATCGGCGTGGGTCGCCAGCAGCGAGCCGTTGCCCGGCTGAGACAGGCCCAGCGCTTCGGTCAGACAGTTCATGGAGTTGGCGGTGAACATCCCGGAACAGGAGCCGCAGGTTGGACACGCGGAGCGCTCCACCTGATTACTCTGCTCGTCAGAGACTTTCGGGTCCGCGCCCTGAATCATCGCATCCACCAGGTCGAGCTTGATGATTTTGTCGGAGAGCTTGGTTTTACCCGCTTCCATTGGACCGCCGGAGACGAAGATCACCGGAATGTTCAGGCGCAGGGAGGCCATCAGCATCCCCGGGGTGATTTTATCGCAGTTGGAGATACAAACCATGGCATCAGCGCAGTGGGCGTTAACCATGTACTCCACCGAGTCGGCGATCAGCTCGCGCGACGGCAGTGAATAGAGCATGCCCCCGTGCCCCATCGCGATACCGTCATCCACCGCAATGGTGTTGAACTCTTTCGCCACCCCGCCAGCAGCTTCAATTTGCTCGGCAACCAGCTTACCGAGATCGCGCAGGTGCACGTGGCCCGGTACAAACTGGGTAAAGGAGTTCACCACGGCGATAATCGGCTTACCGAAATCAGCGTCGGTCATCCCGGTGGCGCGCCACAGCGCGCGGGCACCGGCCATGTTACGGCCATGGGTGGTGGTGGCGGAACGATACTTAGGCATGCTTTATTTACTCCCGTCTGACGAGTCAAAGGGACGGTGCGTGCCGTCCCATATTTATGCTTATTGATTAACCTGATCCAACCAGCCGTATTTGTCTTCTGTTTCGCCGGTAAAGAGGCCGAAGAAGGCTTGTTGGATGCGTTTGGTGACCGGACCACAGCGGCCTGCGCCTACCTGAATACCGTCTACGCTGCGAACCGGCGTGATTTCAGCCGCGGTACCGGACATAAACACTTCATCCGCCAGGTACAAGGATTCGCGGGACAGGACCTGCTCACGCACTTCGATACCCAGATCTTTCGCCAGCTTGATGATGGCGTCACGGGTGATGCCCGGCAGCGCGGACGAGGTGAACGGCGGTGTGAACAGGATGCCATCTTTCACTTCAAACAGGTTTTCACCGGCGCCTTCGGAGATGTAGCCGTTCACATCGAGCGCGATACCTTCCTGATATCCGTGACGGCGCGCTTCGCTACCGACCAGCAGGGAAGAGAGGTAGTTACCGCCCGCTTTAGCGGCGGTCGGGATCGTATTGGGTGCCACACGATTCCAGGAAGAGACCATTGCGTCGATCCCCTGCTCCAGCGCTTCTGCACCCAGGTAGGCACCCCACGGGAACGCGGCAATGATCACATCCGTGGTATAACCGGCTGGCGGGTTAACGCCCATCCCTACGTCACCCACGAAAACCAGCGGACGAATATAGGCACTGGTCAGATTGTTTTTACGGATGACCTCGCGGCAGGCTTCCATCAGCTCATCAACGCTCTGAGAAACCGGGAAACGATAAATTTTGGCTGAGTCATGCAGACGCTGCATATGTTCACGATGACGGAACACCACTGGCCCTTTGTGAGAGTCGTAGCAACGGATCCCTTCAAAGACAGAAGTACCGTAGTGCAGCGCGTGGGACATCACGTGGACTTTCGCGTCCTCCCAGCGAACCATCTCACCATTGAACCAAATGTAATCAGCTTTTTTTGTCGTCATTTTCTCTTCCTGTCACGCTTAAGCGCGGATTTGTTGTGATGTGGTTGTGCTCTGGCAGATGGCAACATGGGCAACGTCTACCAGCTTTGATAACTGACTAAACAGTAAGTCGACCGGGCGCGGGCTGGCAACGGTTAATTCGATACTGATGTTTTGGGCGTCAGTGGCCGTCTCCATATTCATAGAGCAAATCTGAAAGCCACGATGACGGACCACGCGCAAAACGCGCTCTAATGTCTCCGGATTGAAGCGAGCCTGCACGGCGACCTGATGTTGCATCATGATAATTTCTCCAGCATTTGTGAGTTACTGGCACCTGGCGGTACCAACGGCCAGACATTCTCAAGCTCGTCGATTGAGACATGAAGCAGGTAAGGCCCTTCGCTTGACAGCATGGTGTCGAGTGCCGCTTCAACCTGGTCTTTACGGGTGATGTGCTGGCCAGGAATGCCAAAGGCGCTGGCCAGGGTGAGGAAATCGGGATTATCAGTCAGGGTGGTTTCGCTGTAACGCTCCTGGAAGAAGAGTTGTTGCCACTGGCGAACCATTCCTAAACGCTGGTTATCGAGCAACACGATCTTCAGCGGCAACTGCTTGCGTTTCACGGTGCCCAGCTCCTGAACGTTCATCATGAAGGAGCCGTCACCGGAGATACAGATTACCGTATCGTTCGGGCGGGCGACCTGCGCACCCACGGCAGCAGGCAAGCCGAAGCCCATCGTGCCTAACCCGCTGGAGGTGATGAAATTTTCCGGGCGGGTATAGGTCATGTGCTGGGCGGACCACATCTGGTGTTGACCCACATCCGTCGTCACCACGCTGTCTGCGGGTTTCCGATCGGACAACTGCTTCAACAGCAGCGGCGCGTAGATAGCGTCGCCAGGATGATCGTAACGCCAGGCGTGTTCAGCACGCAGGTCTGAGGTGTGCTTTCGCCACGCATTGATATCCAGTGGCTGCTGTAATGCCGGTAACAGCGCATTGAGATCGCCCTGCAAGGCAACATGTGCCTGACGCAATTTGTTCATCTCCGCAGGATCGATATCCATATGGATCACTTTGGCATTCGGCGCGAAGGTATTCAGCTTACCGGTGACGCGATCGTCAAAACGGGCACCCACGGCGATGAGCAAGTCACACTCCTGAACGGCCAGATTTGCCGCTTTGGTACCGTGCATCCCCAGCATGCCCAGATAACAGGGATAATCCGCATCTACCGCACCCAGTCCTTTCAGCGTGCAGGTAGCAGGCATTTGCGTCACCGCGATAAATTCACGCAGGGCAGGAACTGCCTGCGCCATGCCCACGCCACCACCGACGTACAGCATCGGCTGTTTCGCCTGGGCCAACATCTGCCGCGCCTCTTCCATTTCCGCATGCGGAAACGCATCGTCGCTCTCAACAGTGGAGAAGTGCGGTTCGAGATCGCCGATCGCCACCTGGATATCTTTCGGGATATCAACCAGAACCGGACCAGGACGGCCGGAGCTTGCTACCTCGAACGCTTCTGCCATCACCCGCGGCAGCTCTTCCAGAGACTGGACGAGGAAGCTGTGTTTGGTGCAGGCCAGGGATAAGCCGAGAACGTCCACTTCCTGGAAAGCATCGGTACCAATGAACGGAGATGCAACCTGTCCGGTGATGGCGACGACCGGAACGGAATCGAGCAGTGCATCAGCCAGACCGGTGATCAGGTTAGTTGCACCGGGACCCGAGGTCGCCATGCAGACGCCGGTTTTGCCGGTGGCGCGCGCATAACCGATCGCCGCCATAGCCGCGCCCTGCTCGTGTCGGCACAACAGGTGCTCCACGCCGCCGTCATACAGTGCATCGTAAATCGGCATAATTGCGCCACCCGGATAACCGAATACTGTTTCGACCCCCTGCGCGCGCAACGCATGTACTACCCACTGTGCCCCATTCATAGTTAGTTCCCCGTCATAAATCGGGAGAAACAGAATTTTGTGCTATTTGTCATTCTCTGCTCCTCATTTGCGTTTTTTAGTCATAAAAAAACCCCCGGACCTTTCGGTGCGGGGGTCTTAGTTCGTTAAGGCTTGATTTCTAAGCCTTTCCTCGTCCAAGTGCAGCCCCGCACGGTGGGATAATAATCACCACCACGCTAATCACGACCAGGCTAATCACTCGTAGAAGGGCTGTCATTTTCAGTTCTTTTTGCATCTTGCTCGAAGGAATACCTAAAGAGTTATCACAGTTTTTAAACCAAACACAAGATTTATTTATGACCATTTTGATTAGCTCACGAACCATATCTTTGAAAAGCATTGTTTTATATGAGAAAAACAGATGGTGAATATTTTTCATTTTTTTCGCCGCCGCCAGGTCATCATAACGGGCACGTTTTTTTCTGCGATGTGGCTTCCACTCACAAGAAATGATTACAAATTGCTGCGAAAAGTCTGGAAGTAATGCCGTAAAACCCTAAAACAGCACTCAAGGTATGAAAGCGACAGTGGCATAGTCAGAGCCCGAGGAGGCGCTTATGTCACTGTCAGTTGTTTATACGCGTGCGGCTATTGGGGTAAAAGCACCGCTTATTTCTGTGGAGGTTCATCTGAGTAATGGACTGCCCGGCTTAACGCTTGTCGGCTTGCCAGAGACAACGGTGAAAGAAGCCAGAGATCGGGTCCGCAGCGCCATTATCAATAGCGGTTATACCTTCCCGGCGAAAAAGATCACCATCAACCTGGCACCAGCGGATCTGCCTAAAGAGGGCGGGAGATATGATTTACCTATCGCTATTGCGCTTCTCGCCGCTTCTGAACAGCTTAATACGTCCAGGCTAGGCTCGTACGAGTTCATCGGTGAACTGGCGCTTACAGGCGCACTGAGAGGCGTTCCTGGCGCTATCTCTGGTGCGCTGGAAGCTATACGTGCCGGTCGGGAAATCATTCTTGCCAATGAAAACAGTGCGGAAGTGAGCCTGATAGCCGAAAAAGGGTGCCTTATTGCCGGGCATTTGCAGGAGGTCTGCGCCCATCTTGAAGGGCGGCATAGGTTGTCAGCGCCCGAAGAAACGGAAGATATACCGCCTGAAAGCACCGACGATCTCAGCGATATTATCGGTCAGGAGCAGGGAAAGCGAGCGCTGGAGATCACCGCTGCCGGCGGGCATAACCTGTTGCTGATTGGCCCGCCGGGTACCGGAAAAACGATGCTGGCGAGCCGGTTGAATGGTTTACTTCCACCACTCAGTAACCATGAAGCACTCGAAAGCGCTGCGATAGTGAGCCTGGTGAGTTCAGTGTCGTTGCAAAAACAGTGGCGACGTCGCCCTTTCCGCTCTCCGCACCACAGCGCGTCCCTGACGGCCATGGTCGGAGGAGGTTCCATTCCGGGGCCGGGAGAGATTTCACTGGCACATAACGGCATCCTGTTTCTTGATGAACTACCTGAGTTTGAGCGGCGCGTGCTGGATGCCCTAAGGGAGCCGATTGAATCCGGAGAGATACATATCTCACGTACCCGAGCCAAAATAAGCTATCCGGCACAGTTCCAGCTGGTTGCGGCAATGAACCCCAGCCCGTCAGGTCATTATCAGGGGAATCACAACCGCTGTACGCCTGAACAAACACTGCGATATCTGGGAAAGTTATCAGGCCCTTTCCTGGATCGTTTCGATTTATCCCTGGAGATCCCTTTGCCTCCTCCCGGCCTGCTCAGCCAGAGCAGTATCAGAGGAGAGTCTTCAGTAACGGTTCGCGATCGGGTTATTGCCGCTCAGGCCCGGCAGTACAGGCGGCAAAATAAACTGAATGCCCGTCTGGATAATGCTGAGATCCGACAGTTTTGCCAGCTAAAGGCTGAGGATGCGACGTGGCTGGAGGAAACGTTGACGCGCTTCGGGCTCTCTATTCGTGCATGGCAGCGTCTTTTAAAAGTGGCTCGTACTATCGCCGATGTGGAAAGCAGTCATGCAATTGAGAGACAGCATCTGCAGGAAGCGTTGAGCTATCGGGCAATCGACCGTTTACTTTTGCACCTGCAAAAGTTACTGGCGTAAAAAAGGGGCCGCAGCCCCTTTTTTCTTAGTCATCAGACTCGGTGTAATCTTCAGCACCTTCCATCTGCGGCTTACCGCCAGAAAGGGTATGGAAACGCTTTGGACGCTTAATGCGCGCCATGTACTTGATCCATACACGTTCCGCTTCAGATTGTGGTTCACGCTCACCACGGCACACGGAGACAAACTGCTTTTCATCTTCCGTTGCAGGCTCACGTTTACCCAGATCCAGCTCGTTGAAGGCATAACCATGACGCTCAAGCAGCTGCGCCTCTTTGATGGTGAAGTCGCCGTGACGAGAGAACCCGCGTGGATAATTTTTATTGTCGAAAAAACGATTAGTCGTCGTAAAGCTTTCCGCCATCCTACACGCTCCTAATTCTTTGGCCGAGCTATTTATGGCGCGGAGTATTAGTTACGCTTGACAGAGTGTAAAACAAAACATTTAAATCATAACGACAAATAATTTTGCGGAGAAAGATGTGGATACGGAATTGCTAAAAACTTTCCTTGAAGTGAGCAGAACACGCCACTTTGGGCGAGCAGCTGAAGCCCTTTATCTGACGCAATCAGCAGTCAGTTTTCGTATTCGACAGCTGGAAAATCAACTGGGTGTGAATCTTTTTACCCGCCATCGCAACAACATCCGTTTGACACCTGCGGGTGAAAAATTGCTCCCGTACGCAGAAACGCTGATGAATACCTGGCAGGCAGCGCGCAAAGAGGTTGCCCATACTTCGAGGCACAATGAGTTCTCGATTGGGGCCAGCGCTTCTCTGTGGGAATGTATGTTAAGTCAGTGGCTTACCCGGCTGTATCATTCTCATGGTCATTTGCAATTCGAAGCCAGGATTGCGCAACGGCAGTCGCTGGTTAAGCAACTTCATGAGCGTCAGCTTGATCTTTTGATCACGACCGAAGCCCCCAAGATGGATGAATTTAGCAGCCAGATTGTTGGCCAGTTTGGCCTGGCGCTTTATGCCTCTGAACCTTCGATGATGAAGGCAGACCTGACCTATTTGCGGCTGGAATGGGGACCAGATTTTCAGCAGCATGAGGCGGGATTGATTGCACCTGATGATGTTCCACAGTTAACAACCAGCTCTGCAGAGATCGCCTGCCAGCAACTGCCCTTGTTAAAAGGGTGTACCTGGTTACCGGTTCGCTGGGCAGACACTAAAGCCGGGCTGCATACCGTGGTGGATTCCACCACGCTTACCAGGCCGCTGTATGCCATTTGGCTGCAAAATAGTGATAAGCAATCGCAGATAAAAGATCTATTAAAAATCAACGTCATGGATTGAGATAGCAGCCAGCAGGGAGGCTGGCTGAAAATGAAGAAGCGGTGCTGTAGAGTATTTCAGGCAAAAAAAATCCTTTGCCGAAGCAAAGGATTATATATGGCAGGGGCGGAGAGACTCGAACTCGCGACACCCGGTTTTGGAGACCGGTGCTCTACCAACTGAGCTACGCCCCTAAAGTTTTTTGCCATTAAGCCTGCCAGTAAGGCAGGCTTAATGTCTTAATAAGTGGCGGAACGGACGGGACTCGAACCCGCGACCCCCTGCGTGACAGGCAGGTATTCTAACCGACTGAACTACCGCTCCACCGAAGACTGCTTGTAACCACCGGATTAATGCACCGGCTTACTACTTAATTTGATGCCTGGCAGTTCCCTACTCTCACATGGGGAGACCCCACACTACCATCGGCGCTACGGCGTTTCACTTCTGAGTTCGGCATGGGGTCAGGTGGGACCACCGCGCTAAAGCCGCCAGGCAAATTCTGTTAATCTGTATCAAAGCTGAATCTTGTGTCGTCTCTTCGCCAAAACATCTTCGGCGTTGTAAGGTTAAGCCTCACGGTTCATTAGTATCGGTTAGCTCAACGCATCGCTGCGCTTACACACCCGACCTATCAACGTCGTCGTCTTCAACGTTCCTTCAGGAGCCTTAAAGGCTCAGGGAGAACTCATCTCGGGGCAAGTTTCGTGCTTAGATGCTTTCAGCACTTATCTCTTCCGCATTTAGCTACCGGGCAGTGCCATTGGCATGACAACCCGAACACCAGTGATGCGTCCACTCCGGTCCTCTCGTACTAGGAGCAGCCCCCCTCAATTCTCCAGCGCCCACGGCAGATAGGGACCGAACTGTCTCACGACGTTCTAAACCCAGCTCGCGTACCACTTTAAATGGCGAACAGCCATACCCTTGGGACCTACTTCAGCCCCAGGATGTGATGAGCCGACATCGAGGTGCCAAACACCGCCGTCGATATGAACTCTTGGGCGGTATCAGCCTGTTATCCCCGGAGTACCTTTTATCCGTTGAGCGATGGCCCTTCCATTCAGAACCACCGGATCACTATGACCTGCTTTCGCACCTGCTCGAGCCGTCACTCTCGCAGTCAAGCTAGCTTATGCCATTGCACTAACCTCCTGATGTCCGACCAGGATTAGCTAACCTTCGTGCTCCTCCGTTACTCTTTGGGAGGAGACCGCCCCAGTCAAACTACCCACCAGACACTGTCCGCAACCCGGATTACGGGTCTACGTTAGAACACCAGCCATTAAAGGGTGGTATTTCAAGGACGGCTCCATGCAGACTGGCGTCCACACTTCAAAGCCTCCCACCTATCCTACACATCAAGGACCAGTGTTCAGTGTCAAGCTATAGTAAAGGTTCACGGGGTCTTTCCGTCTTGCCGCGGGTACACTGCATCTTCACAGCGAGTTCAATTTCACTGAGTCTCGGGTGGAGACAGCCTGGCCATCATTACGCCATTCGTGCAGGTCGGAACTTACCCGACAAGGAATTTCGCTACCTTAGGACCGTTATAGTTACGGCCGCCGTTTACCGGGGCTTCGATCAAGAGCTTCGCGTTGCCGCTAACCCCATCAATTAACCTTCCGGCACCGGGCAGGCGTCACACCGTATACGTCCACTTTCGTGTTTGCACAGTGCTGTGTTTTTAATAAACAGTTGCAGCCAGCTGGTATCTTCGACTGATTTCAGCTCCACCCGCAGGGGCTTCACCTACATATCAGCGTGCCTTCTCCCGAAGTTACGGCACCATTTTGCCTAGTTCCTTCACCCGAGTTCTCTCAAGCGCCTTGGTATTCTCTACCTGACCACCTGTGTCGGTTTGGGGTACGATTTGATGTTACCTGATGCTTAGAGGCTTTTCCTGGAAGCAGGGCATTTGTTACTTCAGCACCGTAGTGCCTCGTCATCACACCTCAGCGTTAAAAAGGTACCGGATTTACCTGGAACCTCCGCCTACATGCTTAAACCGGGACAACCGTCGCCCGGCTAACATAGCCTTCTCCGTCCCCCCTTCGCAGTAACACCAAGTACAGGAATATTAACCTGTTTCCCATCGACTACGCCTTTCGGCCTCGCCTTAGGGGTCGACTCACCCTGCCCCGATTAACGTTGGACAGGAACCCTTGGTCTTCCGGCGAGCGGGCTTTTCACCCGCTTTATCGTTACTTATGTCAGCATTCGCACTTCTGATACCTCCAGCAGCCCTCACAGGCCACCTTCAACGGCTTACAGAACGCTCCCCTACCCAACAACACATAGTGTCGCTGCCGCAGCTTCGGTGCATGGTTTAGCCCCGTTACATCTTCCGCGCAGGCCGACTCGACCAGTGAGCTATTACGCTTTCTTTAAATGATGGCTGCTTCTAAGCCAACATCCTGGCTGTCTGTGCCTTCCCACATCGTTTCCCACTTAACCATGACTTTGGGACCTTAGCTGGCGGTCTGGGTTGTTTCCCTCTTCACGACGGACGTTAGCACCCGCCGTGTGTCTCCCGTGATAACATTCTTCGGTATTCGTAGTTTGCATCGGGTTGGTAAGCCGGGATGGCCCCCTAGCCGAAACAGTGCTCTACCCCCGAAGATGAGTTCACGAGGCGCTACCTAAATAGCTTTCGGGAGAACCAGCTATCTCCCGGTTTGATTGGCCTTTCACCCCCAGCCACAAGTCATCCGCTAATTTTTCAACATTAGTCGGTTCGGTCCTCCAGTTAGTGTTACCCAACCTTCAACCTGCCCATGGCTAGATCACCGGGTTTCGGGTCTATACCCTGCAACTTAACGCCCAGTTAAGACTCGGTTTCCCTCCGGCTCCCCTATACGGTTAACCTTGCTACAGAATATAAGTCGCTGACCCATTATACAAAAGGTACGCAGTCACACCCGAAGGTGCTCCCACTGCTTGTACGTACACGGTTTCAGGTTCTTTTTCACTCCCCTCGCCGGGGTTCTTTTCGCCTTTCCCTCACGGTACTGGTTCACTATCGGTCAGTCAGGAGTATTTAGCCTTGGAGGATGGTCCCCCCATATTCAGACAGGATACCACGTGTCCCGCCCTACTCTTCGAGTTCACAACCTGTGTGTTTTCGTGTACGGGACTATCACCCTGTACCGTCGGACTTTCCAGACCGTTCCACTAACACACAAGCTGATTCAGACTCTGGGCTGCTCCCCGTTCGCTCGCCGCTACTGGGGGAATCTCGGTTGATTTCTTTTCCTCGGGGTACTTAGATGTTTCAGTTCCCCCGGTTCGCCTCGTTAACCTATGTATTCAGTTAACGATAGTGTGACGAATCACACTGGGTTTCCCCATTCGGACATCGCCGGGTCAAAGGTTCATATCACCTCGCCGGCGCTTTTCGCAGATTAGCACGTCCTTCATCGCCTCTGACTGCCAGGGCATCCACCGTGTACGCTTAGTCGCTTAACCTCACAACCCGAAGATGTTTCACTTCATGATTGCGAAAATTTGAGAGACTCGAACACACATTAACTGTGTGTCGTTTCAATTTTCAGCTTGATCCAGATTTTTAAAGAGCAAAACTTCGCAGTGCACCTTTTCAGGTTCACTCTGAAGTTTTCTTGTGTTCGCAGTAAAAGATGGTGGAGCTATGCGGGATCGAACCGCAGACCTCCTGCGTGCAAAGCAGGCGCTCTCCCAGCTGAGCTATAGCCCCATCGTTGATAACCTCTTCAAATTTGCTTCGCAAATTTGGTAGGCCTGAGTGGACTTGAACCACCGACCTCACCCTTATCAGGGGTGCGCTCTAACCACCTGAGCTACAAGCCTGTAGAGGTTTTTACTGCTGTTTTTCATCAGACAATCTGTGTGAGCACTACAAAGGCAGGTTCTTTAAGGTAAGGAGGTGATCCAACCGCAGGTTCCCCTACGGTTACCTTGTTACGACTTCACCCCAGTCATGAATCACAAAGTGGTAAGCGCCCTCCCGAAGGTTAAGCTACCTACTTCTTTTGCAACCCACTCCCATGGTGTGACGGGCGGTGTGTACAAGGCCCGGGAACGTATTCACCGTAGCATTCTGATCTACGATTACTAGCGATTCCGACTTCATGGAGTCGAGTTGCAGACTCCAATCCGGACTACGACGCACTTTATGAGGTCCGCTTGCTCTCGCGAGGTCGCTTCTCTTTGTATGCGCCATTGTAGCACGTGTGTAGCCCTACTCGTAAGGGCCATGATGACTTGACGTCATCCCCACCTTCCTCCAGTTTATCACTGGCAGTCTCCTTTGAGTTCCCGGCCTAACCGCTGGCAACAAAGGATAAGGGTTGCGCTCGTTGCGGGACTTAACCCAACATTTCACAACACGAGCTGACGACAGCCATGCAGCACCTGTCTCAGAGTTCCCGAAGGCACCAATCCATCTCTGGAAAGTTCTCTGGATGTCAAGAGTAGGTAAGGTTCTTCGCGTTGCATCGAATTAAACCACATGCTCCACCGCTTGTGCGGGCCCCCGTCAATTCATTTGAGTTTTAACCTTGCGGCCGTACTCCCCAGGCGGTCGACTTAACGCGTTAGCTCCGGAAGCCACGCCTCAAGGGCACAACCTCCAAGTCGACATCGTTTACGGCGTGGACTACCAGGGTATCTAATCCTGTTTGCTCCCCACGCTTTCGCACCTGAGCGTCAGTCTTTGTCCAGGGGGCCGCCTTCGCCACCGGTATTCCTCCAGATCTCTACGCATTTCACCGCTACACCTGGAATTCTACCCCCCTCTACAAGACTCTAGCCTGCCAGTTTCGAATGCAGTTCCCAGGTTGAGCCCGGGGATTTCACATCCGACTTGACAGACCGCCTGCGTGCGCTTTACGCCCAGTAATTCCGATTAACGCTTGCACCCTCCGTATTACCGCGGCTGCTGGCACGGAGTTAGCCGGTGCTTCTTCTGCGGGTAACGTCAATCGCTGTGGTTATTAACCACAACGCCTTCCTCCCCGCTGAAAGTACTTTACAACCCGAAGGCCTTCTTCATACACGCGGCATGGCTGCATCAGGCTTGCGCCCATTGTGCAATATTCCCCACTGCTGCCTCCCGTAGGAGTCTGGACCGTGTCTCAGTTCCAGTGTGGCTGGTCATCCTCTCAGACCAGCTAGGGATCGTCGCCTAGGTGAGCCGTTACCCCACCTACTAGCTAATCCCATCTGGGCACATCTGATGGCAAGAGGCCCGAAGGTCCCCCTCTTTGGTCTTGCGACGTTATGCGGTATTAGCTACCGTTTCCAGTAGTTATCCCCCTCCATCAGGCAGTTTCCCAGACATTACTCACCCGTCCGCCACTCGTCACCCGAGAGCAAGCTCTCTGTGCTACCGTTCGACTTGCATGTGTTAGGCCTGCCGCCAGCGTTCAATCTGAGCCATGATCAAACTCTTCAATTTAAGTTTGATGCTCATTGAATTAAACTTCGTAATGAATTACGTGTTCACTCGTTGAGACTTGGTATTCATTTTTCGTCTTTCGACGTTAAGAATCCATGTCACTTTGAGTGCCCACACAGATTGTCTGATAAATTGTTAAAGAGCAGTTGCAACGCGGCTTTCAGCTCATCGTTGCGAGGTCCCGTATATTACGTTTTCCTCATTCAGAGTCAAGTGATTATTTTCGCTTTTCTCTGCTGGCGTTCATCTCTGAACCCCGCTAACCCGGCGGCCTGTAAGCCGTTGTTCCGTGTCAGTGGAGGCGCATTATAGGGAGTTCTCAGACGTTGACAACCCCTCTTTTAAAAAAAACGTTCAACCGTCTCTTTTTTGCTCAAAACCGTGCTACAGCGCCAGTTTTTCGAGCGTTTCAAAGCCGTAACGACGTAAAACGGGTAAAAGTTGCTCGGTCTCATTCGTGATTGCCATACAAAAAGCAATATTCGCATCGGCTGATTTCGCATCCGGCGCTTCATGCTCCAGCAACCAGGCCGTACGACGAGCGATAGCCGCACCAGAATCCACCAGACGTGTCCCTTCCGGCAACACGGCTAAAAGTTCTTCCTGTAGTAGCGGGAAGTGGGTGCAGCCCAGCACAACGGTGTCCGGTGGTTCGGGCATCCGCAGCCACGGACGAAGAATACGACGCAACTCTTCGAGTGATACCGCCTTTCCATGCAGCTTCGCTTCGGCCATTTCCACCAGCTCAGCCGAACCGAGCATCGCAATCTGGCATTCGTTGGCAAAACGGTCGATCAGCTCGCGGGTATAAGGACGCTTTACCGTGCCTCGCGTTGCCAGCAACCCCACAATACCGTTCGCCGTCAGGCGCGCTGCTGGTTTTATTGCAGGAACGACCCCTACAACCGGAAACTGGAATTTTTCACGCAGGGCAGGAAGGGAAACGGTGCTCGCCGTATTGCAGGCGATAACGGCCAGCGCGAGGGGATAGCGCTTTTGTACCGCAGTAACGATTTCAACCACACGCTCAACAATAAAATCTTCGCTCTTTTCCCCATACGGAAAAGCAACGTTATCGAAGGCGTAGATGTAATGAAGATCCGGCAGGAGATGCCGGATCTCATCATAGACCGAAAGCCCACCGACGCCGGAATCAAATACCAGCACGGTGGGACGCGGATTAGAAGGTGTAGCTGCCAGACAAGGTGTATTCCCGTCCTGCAGTTTGGTAGCCATAAACTGTCTCGTAATCTTTATCGAACAGGTTGGCTATTTTACCACGAACTGTGAGGTGTGAGGTGACAGGATACGAAACTGCGACATCCCACAGGCTTACGCCGCCCATTTTGACCTTCTGACTCGGCCATGTACCGAAGTCGGTATCGTACCGCGTACCCAGATAGTGATAGGTCAGACTCCAGTCAAAATCATAGATCTGCGTATCAAGCTGATACTTCACCTGCTGTTTAGCGCGACGATCCAGCAGCTGGTTGGTTGCCGCATTACGCGCATCAACATAGTCATAACTGACAGTATGCATGACCGGGCCAGTATCAAACGAAGCCGTCGCTTCGACACCTTTAATACGTGCCTTGCCAACGTTGTAATACTCCTGAAGGTTATTGTTGAAGTCGATCAGGTTATCAACATCGTTGCGATAGGCCGACACGCGCCAGTTCACGCCTGCGGTAAGGCCTTCGAACGCCCCTTCCCACTGCTTGCTCTCTTCAGGATCAAGATGGTCATTACCGTAGAGCCCGTAGAGTTGCCCCAGATTCGGTGCTTTATAGGCCGTACCATAAGAAGCAATGAAACGGTAACCGTCAATAAACTCCCAGCCCGCACTGCTCTGCCAGGTACCATGGCGACCAAACTGCGAGTTATCGTCGCTGCGCGCTGCGCCTTCCAGCGTAATATCGCCAAACTTCTGCAACGCCGTCAGGTAGACGCCCGTGTTACGAATGTCGTATGCATTAGGCACATAGTTGGTGTTAGGTTCTGTGCTCTGTTTTTGCCAGTCGATACCCGCGCCGATATTGCCATGGCCAACGTCCACAGAGTTTGTCCACTGAACGTTGTACTGTTTGATTTCGTCCAGCGTTGCCGTGGCGTCATAACGTCCAAGATGCGGATCGTAGTTAAAATCCTTGCTGTGGCTGTAACTGGAAAGCAGCTGTGAATGGAAGATATCTTCGTTGAAGCGCAGTCCGGCATCCCAGGTCTGGCTATATAGCTGGCGGGTATCAACTAGCGCGTTTGGACTGTAATAAGCGTCATAGGCAGTACGGTTGCTGTAACCATATCCGCGAACGAAGCCGCTCCATTGATCGGAGAACGCATGCTCCAGCGCACCGTAGATCGTTTTATTCATGTAGCCGTCGCGATCGGTTTGGGGAACGCCGCCGTTGTTACCGTCCGCCACCACATCAAAGCCTTTGGTATACGTGTAATCACCGGCCAGCGTCACACGCGTAGTTTCACCCAGCGTCTGCTGGGTACTGCCGCCATAATTTTGGTAACCGTGCGAGCCTACGCCTGCATTCAGAGTCGTACCATCTTTGGCGCGGGTGGTAATAATGTTCACTACGCCACCAATCGCATCGGAACCATACACCGCCGAACGCGGACCACGGATGTATTCGATACGCTGCACCAGCGCGATCGGAAACTGGCTGAGATCCGATGCGCCTGTGACGCCCGCCTGGTTAAGTCGGATCCCGTCGACAAGGATGAGAACATGACTGGAATTCGTGCCGCGTATAAAGAGTGAAGAATACTGCCCCATTCCGCCGTTTTGCGCGGTATCTACCCCCGGCAGGCGGCGCATAACATCGACAACGGTCGTGGATTGCCAGCGCTCAATATCCTCACGCGTCACCACGGACGTCGGCGCCAGAACAGTTTTTGCCGGTTGTTCAAAACGATTTGCCGTCACCACCAACGAGTCTGCGCTATCCTGCGCCCAGCCCGAAAATGCCGTGACGGACAACGCCGTCAACAGCGATACTTTTTTAATCATTGTTAAAGCATCCACAATATAAGAAGGATGCCGCAGGCCTCATCGATAGCACGCGATGATGAAACCAAATGCGACGTGATCCCGGCAGGTCTTCGGGCTAGGTGGCTTTATAAGGATGAAGACTTCCCATTTTCACAGTGTCTACAACGCTCATCCCGCCAGTCGTTACCGCTGCGCGTCAGCTCCAGATTTACACTGGATTCCCTTTTCACTCTCATGAGACCGGAAACAGAATGCTACAATTAGACACGTATAGATGTCCAGACAGCTATTAGCCATTAAATCTGGACATCCCCTGAACAATCCCTACAATCCCCGCGTAATTCTTTATCACTCAGGACGCATCATGACCCCCGAACACCTCCCGACCGAACAGTACGACGCGCAGCTGGCAGAGAAAGTTGTCCGCCTGCAAAGTATGATGACGCCGTTCAACGCGCCCGTTCCCGAGGTGTTTCGCTCGCCTGTCAGCCACTATCGTATGCGCGCCGAGTTCCGCATCTGGCATGACGGGGATGACCTGTACCACATTATTTTCGATCAGCAGACGAAATCCCGCATTCGCGTGGACAGCTTCCCGGCCGCGAGCGAGCTTATCAACCAGCTTATGACGCTAATGATCGACGGCGTACGTGATAACCCGGTGCTGCGCCACAAGCTGTTCCAGATTGACTATCTGACCACGCAAAGTAACCAGGCTATCGTCTCCCTGCTGTATCACAAAGCGCTGAATGACGAGTGGCGCGAGCAGGCCGAAGCGCTGCGTGATGCGCTGCGGGCGCAGAACATCAACGTTCATCTGATTGGCCGCGCGACAAAAACCAAAATCATGCTCGATCAGGATTACGTCGACGAGCGTCTGCCGGTGGCGGGTAAAGAGATGATTTATCGTCAGGTGGAGAACAGTTTTACCCAGCCGAACGCCGCGATGAATGTGCAGATGCTGGAGTGGGCGCTGAAGGCAACGGAAGGGTCAACGGGCGATCTGCTTGAACTGTACTGCGGTAACGGCAACTTCTCCCTGGCGCTGGCACGTAACTTCGATCGCGTGCTGGCAACGGAAATTGCCAAGCCGTCAGTTGCCGCCGCGCAGTACAACATTGCCGCCAACCATATTGATAACGTGCAGATCATCCGTATGGCCGCTGAAGAGTTTACCCAGGCCATGAACGGCGTACGCCAGTTTAACCGTCTGGAAGGGATCGATTTGAAGAGCTACCAGTGTGAGACGATTTTTGTCGACCCGCCGCGCAGTGGACTCGACAGCGAAACCGAAAAGATGGTGCAGGCGTACCCGCGTATTTTGTACATCTCCTGCAACCCGGAGACGCTGTGCAAGAACCTTGAAACATTAGGCCAGACGCACAAAGTTGAACGTCTGGCACTGTTCGATCAGTTCCCGTATACCCACCATATGGAGTGCGGTGTTTTACTTACCGCACGGTGATCTACAGGCCGGATAAGCGTTGCGCCATCCGGCGTTTTTGGCAGGTAGCGCTTCGCTGACCTGCCCTACAAATCATTCATTACTCCGGCAACTGGCTTTTGCGGCTACGCATGCGAGCGCCGATCCAGAATACCAGCGCAACAGACAGTACCGCAGGGAAGAAGTTAGAGCCGATATCCGGATACTCCGCGCGCACCACCGTGCTGTAGAGCAGTACACCCAGAATAAAGCAGGCCGCCGCCAGTCCCGGCAACCCGACCGGCATCGTGCGGTTCAGGTAACGTTGATGCAGACAGTAAACGGTCAGCACCAGCGCAATAAGCGGGAAAATTGAAAACGGAACAATGGAGCTAAAAATAGCGGCAAACGTCCCATTAATGGATAAGCCAGCGATCAATGCCAGCAACAGCGTCCCTTTATCCTGACCTGACTGTTTCATTACTCACCTTCACTCTTCGGTTTGATGTGCCAGTTTCTCTTGTTCACGGCGATACCAGTAGTATGCGCCTTTGGAGATCATCCTGAGCTGCAATACCAGTCGCTCTTCAAGCTGCTTACGTTGTTCAATGCTGACATCCAGCGCTTCGGCACCCGCGCTGAACACAATCGTCACCATCGCCTCGGCCTGCGCCTCAGTAAACGCACGCGGCATATGATTTTCGAGTTCAAGATAGTCGGCAAGTTCCGCGATGAAATGCTGAATTTCACGCGCGACGGCGGCACGAAACGCCGCTGATGTCCCCGAACGCTCGCGCAAAAGCAGACGAAACGCGTTGGGGTTATTGCCGATAAATTCCATAAAGGTCGATACCGAGGTGCGGATGACGCTGCCCCCTTTGGCGATACGCTGACGCGCCTGACGCATCAACTGGCGCAGCATCAGGCCGCTTTCATCGACCATGGTCAGGCCCAGTTCATCCACATCACGGAAATGACGATAGAAGGACGTTGGCGCAATCCCGGCCTCGCGTGCGACTTCGCGCAGGCTCAAACTGGCAAAACTTCGCTCAGCACTCAGTTGACTGAATGCGGCTTCCACCAGCGAACGCCGGGTTTTCTCTTTTTGTTGTGCTCTTACGCCCATCACGATAGTTGAATCCTTCCAAAGGCCTGATGGCACTATACCAGAGAATAAAATTAATCTGTTTGCTCAGCTTTGTGAATGATTGTTTACGTGCGGTTTGTGCTCCACTGCCGGAAAAAAGCACAACGATAATTGGGTTACTCGGGCAATGATGTTATGATTCTGTTGCTTTTATGTATAAGAACAGGTAAGCCTTGCCATGCCACATTCCTACGATTACGACGCAATAGTTATTGGTTCCGGTCCCGGCGGTGAAGGTGCTGCTATGGGTCTGGTGAAACAGGGAGCCAGAGTAGCGGTCATTGAGCGCTACCATAATGTCGGCGGCGGTTGCACCCACTGGGGCACCATCCCTTCCAAAGCCCTCCGCCACGCCGTTAGCCGCATTATCGAATTTAACCAGAACCCTCTTTACAGCGACCACTCCCGACTTCTTCGTTCATCCTTTGCTGACATCCTGAACCACGCGGATACCGTCATTAACCAGCAGACACGTATGCGTCAGGGATTTTATGAGCGTAACCACTGTGAGATTTTGCAGGGCAACGCGCATTTTGTGGATGAACACACGCTGGCACTCGAATGCCACGACGGTTCGGTTGAAACCCTTACCGCCGAAAAATTTGTCATCGCCTGCGGTTCACGCCCTTACCATCCGGCCGACGTGGACTTCTCACATCCGCGCGTCTACGACAGTGACTCCATTCTGAGCCTGCACCATGAACCCCGTCACGTCATTATCTATGGCGCGGGAGTCATTGGCTGTGAATATGCGTCGATTTTCCGCGGAATGGATGTCAAAGTTGACCTGATCAACACCCGCGATCGCCTGCTGGCGTTCCTCGATCAGGAGATGTCAGACTCTCTCTCGTACCACTTCTGGAACAGCGGCGTGGTGATTCGCCACAACGAAGAGTATGAGAAGATTGAAGGCTGCGACGACGGGGTGATCATGCACCTCAAGTCTGGCAAGAAGCTGAAAGCTGACTGTCTGCTGTATGCCAACGGCCGTACCGGTAACACCGATTCGCTGCAGCTGGAAAATATCGGGCTTGAAACCGACAGCCGTGGTCAGTTGAAGGTCAACAGCATGTATCAGACCGCCCTGCCGCATATCTACGCGGTTGGCGACGTGATTGGCTACCCAAGTCTGGCCTCTGCCGCTTATGACCAGGGACGCATCGCGGCTCAGGCGCTGGTAAAAGGCGAAGCGACGGCGCATCTGATTGAAGATATCCCGACGGGCATCTATACCATCCCGGAAATCAGTTCTGTTGGCAAAACCGAGCAGCAGCTGACCTCAATGAAGGTGCCTTACGAGGTGGGGCGCGCGCAGTTTAAACATCTGGCGCGGGCGCAAATCGTGGGGATGAGCGTGGGAACGCTGAAGATCCTGTTCCATCGCGAGACGAAAGAGATCCTCGGGATTCACTGCTTTGGTGAACGCGCCGCGGAAATCATTCATATCGGCCAGGCCATCATGGAGCAGAAAGGTGGTGGCAACACCATTGAGTACTTCGTTAACACCACCTTTAACTACCCGACCATGGCCGAAGCCTATCGGGTCGCTGCCTTAAACGGTTTAAACCGCCTGTTTTAACGCGCTGTCGAAATGGCCATCCATCGCACCACGGATGGCCTCTGCCAGCTGCTCATAGCGGCTGCGCAGCGGTGAGCCCGGGCGATAGACCAGACCAATGGTTCGACGCGGCTCTGGCTTAATGCACGGCAAGTAAACCACACCATCGCGTTTGCGTTCGCGCGGTACCGCCAGCGCAGGCAGCAGCGTGATTCCGCTTCCCGCCGCGACCATATTACGCAGCGTTTCCAGGCTGGTTGCGCGGAAATGGGTATCCTCATCAGCGCCCGCTTCGAAGCAGAAGCCCATCGCCTGATCGCGCAGGCAGTGGCCGTCTTCCAGCATCAGCAGCTTTTCACCGGCGAGATCGGCCATCGGCACGCGATCGCGATTCGCCCACGGGTGATCTTCGTAGATCGCCAGCATCATTGGCTCATCGAACAGCGGCACTTCAATAAAAGCTTCACTCTCTTTCACCAGCGCCAGAATGGCGCAGTCGAGCTTGCCACTATCCAGCTGTGCCAGCAGCTGATGGGTTTGCGCTTCATGCAGGTACATTTCGAGTTTCGGGAACGTCTGGTGCAGCATCGGAATGATGTGCGGCAGCAGGTACGGACCAACGGTTGGGATCAGGCCAATATGCAGTGGGCCAGACATCGCCTCTCCCTGCTGGCTTGCCATTTCCTTGAGCACTTTGACCTCGCGCAGCACGGTGCGCGCCTGATCCACCAGCAGTAGACCTGCCTGTGTGAACAGTACCTTACGACTGGTGCGCTCCAGCAACATCACGCCCAGCTCGTCTTCCAGCTTGCGGATCTGACCGCTCAGCGTGGGCTGGCTGACGTGGCAGGAATCTGCCGCGCGGCGAAAGTGACGATGCTCGGCTAACGCTACCAGGTATTCAAGATCACGAATATTCATTATTCATCCTCCGTCGCCACGATAGTTCATGGCGATAGATAGCATAGCAACGAACGATTATCCCTATCAAGCATTCTGTTGAATAATACATCACATAGACGAGGCGGCACGTGTTTGACCCTTGACGTCCCCGCCCCGTCATCGAGTTTCTCTCAAAACTCGAACAACTAAAGCCAACGTGAACTTTTGCGGACCCCGTGGTCCGCTTTTTTTTTGCGTAAAAAAGCCTGGCGCTAAGCCAGGCTTTGTTTTTCTCCCTCTCCCTGTGGGGAGAGGGCCGGGGTGAGGGCACCAGCCCGCACGGTTCAAACCAACCGGTTTTTCGCATCCGCTATCGCCTGCGCCACCTGCTTCGGCGACACGCCGCCTTTCGCAGCACGCTTATCCAGGCAGGACTGCAGCGAAAGAATCGGATACACATCATCGCCGATCGCCGCGCTGAATTTCTGCAGGTCAGCAAGGGCCAGTTCTTCCAGCGGTTTCCCCTGACGAATCGCTTCCACCACCGCTTCACCGACAATATGGTGCGCTTCACGGAACGGTACGCCTTTCGCTACCAGATAATCCGCCAGTTCAGTCGCGTTCGCGTAGCCCTGCTGGGCCGCTTCCTGGCAGCGTGGACGCTTCACCTGAATGCCGTCCAGCACCAGCGCGCCCATATGCAGACAGTCCAGCCAGGTGTCGAGTGCGTCGAACAGACCTTCTTTGTCTTCCTGCATGTCTTTGTTGTACGCCAGCGGGAGCCCTTTCAGGGTCATCATCATGCCTGTCAGCGCACCCTGTACACGGCCACACTTACCGCGGATCAGCTCCAGCGCATCCGGGTTTTTCTTCTGCGGCATCAGCGAAGAGCCAGACGTCACACGGTCAGACAGCTCGACGAAGCCCGCTTCGCCAGAGTTAAAGAAGATCAGGTCTTCCGCAAAGCGCGACAGGTGCACCATACCGATAGACGCGTCAGAGAGCAGTTCCAGCACGTGGTCACGATCGGAGACGCTATCCAGGCTGTTGCGGGTGGCAGAGGCAAAGCCCAGCCAGCCTGCCAGCTGTTCACGGTCGATTTCATACGCCGTACCGGCCAGCGCGCCGCTGCCCAGCGGGCTGACGTCCAGTCGTTTCAGGGTATCCTGCAGACGGCTTTCATCGCGCGCCAGCATTTCAACATAGGCCAGACACCAGTGCGCAAAAGTCACCGGCTGTGCGCGCTGCAGATGGGTATAACCCGGCATCACCGCATCCTGGTTATTCTGTGCGGTCTCCACCAGCGCGCTCTGCAGCTGACGGTTGGCCGCCAGCAGTTCACCAACGGTATCTTTACACCACAGCTTCAGGTCGGTGGCGACCTGGTCGTTACGGCTCCGGCCAGTGTGAAGCTTTTTACCCAGCTGGCCGACTTTGTCGATCAGCTTGCCTTCCACCCAGCTGTGAATATCTTCGGCATCGCTCTGCAGGATTTGCTGCGGATCCAGACGCACTTCTTCCAGCAGATTGTTGAGCGCCTCTTCCAGCTGCAGCTGTTCCTCTGCGCTCAGTACGCCCACCGTTACCAGCGCTTTGGACCAGGCCACAGAGCCGACGATATCCTGTTCGGCCAGGCGGTAGTCGAAGCGCAAAGAGTCGTTGAACTGTTTGAACCGCTGATCCGCTGCCTGTGTAAAACGCCCACCCCAAAGTGCCATAACATCGTTCCTTTATTCGTTAGTTCCGCCGGGTGGCGCTACGCTTACCCGGCCTACGGTCATTCATTAAAAACTTACGCTAAAATACGTGTGCCAATCGGCGTGCCGTTAAACAGTGCCGGAAGCTGCTCCGCATGACGCCAGGAGGCGATATCCACCGGGCGACCGAGCGTGCGTGCGGCATCCAGCGCCGCATTGACTTTGACGATCATCCCGTCAGTAATAATGCCCTGGGCGATCAGCTGTTCGGCTTTTGCCGCAGTCATTTCCGCGATGCGCTGGCCTTTGCCGTCCAGAATACCGCTCACGTCGGAGAGCAGGATCAGATCCGCGCCCAGCGTCGCGGCCAGCGCGGTCGCCGCCTGGTCCGCATTCACGTTCATCAGCGCGCCCTCTTCGGTCACGCCGATAGAGCTCACCACCGGCAGGAAACCGCCTTCCAGCAGCGTGTTTATCAGCTTAGGCGAACCTGGCTGCGCCAGTCCAACATGGCCGAGCTCTTCGTCGAGCTGGGTCACTTTTACGCTATCGCCATCGCCCAGATAGAGGCCAACGGACGCAATATGGTGTTTCTTCGCCCATGAGAGCAGCGTTTTGTTCGCCGTACCCGCCAGCGCACCGGTGATGATGTCAATCTGATCGGCAGGCGTCACCCGCAGACCGTTTTTCTTTTTCACCGGCAGGTTGAGCCCTTTCATCAGCTCATCCACCACGCAGCCGCCGCCGTGCACAATCACCAGCGGACGTTGGTGTGATTCGCGATAGTTAACCAGCGCGGTAAAAAGACGCTCCAGCGCTTCTTCGCTGTCCAGCAGTACACCACCGAGTTTGATAATTAATGGGTTCATCATCACACCTTAAATAAGAGCCTGCGTTTCCGGGAAACCGAAACGAATATTTGCACATTGCATTGCCTGAGCGGCAGCGCCTTTGAGTAAGTTGTCTTCTGCGGCCACCACGATCAGATGCTCGCCCTGAACGGCAAAGCCGATATCGCAGAACGGCAGACCGACCACATTTTTCAGCGCCGGCACGCCTTTGTCATACAGACGCACCAGCGGTTTATCTGCATACGCCTGCGTGAAGATCGCCTTCACCTGTTCGCTGGTCACACCCGGTTTCAGGCGGCAGGTAATGGTTTCGAGGATCCCACGCGGGAAGCTGCCCAGATGCGGCGTGAAAATCACGTCCGCGCCCAAATGCGTGGTGATTTCAGGGTGATGGCGGTGATTAAACACGCCATACGGCTGAAGGCTCACTTCGCAGAAGCTGTTGGAGATAGCGGCCTTGCGCCCGGCTCCGCTCACGCCGCTGGTGGCGTTGATCACCGGCCACTGGTTCAGATCGAGCAGCCCGGCGTCGATCAGCGGTTTCAAAGAGAGCTGCGCCGCCGTCGGGTAGCAACCCGGAACGGCAATCAAATCCGCTTCTTTCAGCTTGTCTGCACTCCACTCCGCAAGGCCATACACCGCTTTTTCAAGCAGATCCGGATGCTGGTGAGTGAAGCCGTAATATTTTTCGTAAAACGCGCCGTCGTTAACACGGAACGCGCCGGAGAGGTCAAACACCACGCAGCCGGCCGCCAGGAACTGCGGCGCCAGGTCGTGGCTGACCTCATGCGCGGTGGCTAAAAACACGACGTCGACGCCGTCGGTGAACTCGCTGATGTCAGACATGGGCTGCAAAGGCAGATCAACCATGCCCTTAAGTTGCGGATGCAAATCGGAAATTAACTTTCCCGCATCATTGCTTTGCGCTGACACAGTCAAAGCGGTTATGGTCATATGAGGGTGACGATTTACGTAGCTTACAAGCTCTGCGCCCGCATAACCGCTAGCGCCTACAATCAGCGTATTCAACATCGGGTTCCTTTATGCTCAACGATAATGTATTTTTATTCACATTTATTGCATGAATATTGATACTATCACGACCTAAGGTGTGTCAACAATGAAAATGAACTTACCACCATTTATCGAGATTTACCGCGCCCTGATTGCCACACCGTCCATCAGCGCAACGGAAGAAGCACTGGATCAGAGCAATGCGTCTTTAATCAATCTGCTGGCGGGTTGGTTCAGCGATCTTGGCTTTAACGTTGAGGTTCAGCCCGTTCCCGGAACCCGCCACAAATTTAACCTGCTCGCCAGCACCGGAACCGGCGCAGGCGGCCTGCTGCTTGCGGGTCATACCGACACCGTGCCGTTTGATGATGGCCGCTGGACCCGCGACCCGTTTACCCTGACCGAGCATGACAACAAACTCTACGGGCTGGGCACGGCCGACATGAAAGGCTTCTTCGCCTTTATCCTCGACGCGCTGCGTGACGTGGACGTGACAAAACTGAAAAAGCCGCTCTACATCCTGGCAACCGCCGATGAAGAGACCAGCATGGCGGGTGCACGCTACTTCTCGGAAAACACGTCGATTCGCCCGGATTGCGCGATCATCGGTGAGCCAACCTCGTTACAGCCAATCCGTGCGCATAAAGGCCATATCTCTACCGCAGTGCGTGTCCTGGGCCAGTCCGGTCACTCCAGCGATCCGGCGCGCGGCATCAACGCCATTGAGCTGATGCATGACGCCATCGGGCGCATCATGACCCTGCGCGACGATCTTAAAGAGCGCTATCACTACGACGCGTTCACCGTGCCGTATCCGACCCTGAACCTCGGCAGTCTGCACGGCGGCGATGCCTCCAACCGTATCTGTGCCTGCTGTGAACTGCATATGGATATCCGCCCGCTGCCGGGCATGACGCTGAGCGATCTCGACGGCTTGCTGAATGAAGCGCTGGCCCCGGTCAGCGAGCGCTGGCCGGGCCGCCTGACGGTCTCCGAACTGCATCCACCGATTCCGGGTTATGAGTGCCCGCCGGATCATCAGCTGGTCGAAGTGGTAGAAAAATTGCTCGGTGAAAAAACCGACGTGGTGAACTACTGCACCGAAGCGCCGTTTATTCAGACCCTGTGCCCGACGCTGGTACTCGGCCCTGGCTCCATCAACCAGGCGCACCAGCCGGACGAATATCTGGAAACCCGCTTTATCAAGCCTACTCGCGAGCTGATCACCCAGGTTGTACATCACTTCTGCTGGCATTAAAACCGCACCGAAGAGTCCCCTCTCCCTGTGGGAGAGGGTTAGGGTGAGGGCAACAAATCGCATGATCTCCGTCACATTCCCATAAGCATCTCTTATCTGACGCAATGCGAATTAAATTTCGTAAATTACCCGCATTTATTCGTTTGCTGAACCGTTTTCGCAGCAATTGACGACGGGGGTTTTACGTGGCTTTATAAAGGGAGATGACAAAATAATGCCCGGATGCGTTTCGTCTGGGCATAAACAAAAATGATGGGGTGACTGGGTTTTTATGAACGAACAATATTCCGCGTTGCGTAGTAATGTCAGTATGCTCGGCAAAGTGCTTGGAGATACCATCAAAGATGCGTTGGGGGAGAACATCCTCGACCGCGTTGAAACCATCCGCAAGCTGTCTAAAGCTTCCCGTGCCGGTAACGAAGCCAGTCGTCAGGAGCTGCTAACCACCTTGCAGAACCTCTCTAACGATGAACTACTGCCCGTTGCACGCGCATTCAGCCAGTTCCTGAACCTGGCAAACACCGCTGAGCAATACCACAGCATTTCGCCAAATGGCGAAGCGGCCAGCAACCCGGAAGTCATTGCCCGCACCCTTCGTAAACTGAAAGAGCAGCCAGACCTTAACGAAGCCACCATCAAAAAAGCGGTAGAGTCGCTTTCGCTGGAGCTGGTGCTGACCGCCCACCCAACCGAAATCACCCGTCGCACCCTGATCCACAAAATGGTGGAAGTGAATAACTGCCTCAAGCAGTTGGATAATAAAGACATTGCCGACTACGAACGTAACCAGCTGATGCGCCGTCTGCGCCAGCTGATTGCCCAGTCCTGGCACACCGATGAAATTCGTAAGCACCGCCCAAGCCCGGTCGACGAAGCCAAATGGGGCTTTGCGGTGGTGGAAAACAGCCTGTGGGAAGGGGTACCTAACTATCTGCGTGAGCTGAACGAGCAGCTGGAAGAGAACCTGGGCTACCGCCTGCCGGTCGACTTTGTTCCGGTCCGTTTCACCTCCTGGATGGGCGGTGACCGCGATGGTAACCCGAACGTCACCGCGGAAATTACCCGTCACGTCCTGCTGCTAAGCCGCTGGAAAGCGACCGACCTGTTCCTGAAAGATATTCAGGTGCTGATCTCCGAACTGTCGATGGTTGAAGCGACGCCGGAACTGCGCGCGCTGGCCGGAGAAGAAGGCGCCAGCGAGCCGTACCGTTTCCTGATGAAAAAACTGCGCAGTCAGCTGATGGCCACCCAGGCCTGGCTGGAAGCGCGCCTGAAAGGCCAGCGCCTGCCGAAGCCGGAAGGTCTGCTGAGCCAGAACGAGCAGCTCTGGGAGCCTCTCTACGCCTGTTATAAATCACTGCAGGCCTGCGGAATGGGCATCATCGCCAACGGCGAACTGCTCGATACCCTGCGTCGCGTGAAGTGTTTTGGCGTGCCGCTGGTGCGTATCGACGTGCGTCAGGAGAGCACCCGCCATACCGAAGCCCTGGGCGAACTGACCCGCTATCTCGGTATCGGAGACTATGAAAGCTGGTCCGAAGCCGACAAACAGGCCTTCCTGATCCGCGAGCTGAACTCGAAGCGCCCTCTGCTGCCGCGCAACTGGGAGCCAAGCAACGAAACCCGCGAAGTGCTCAACACCTGTAAAGCGATCGTGGATGCGCCAAAAGGATCGGTGGCCGCCTACGTGATCTCCATGGCGAAAACCCCGTCCGACGTGCTGGCCGTTCACCTTCTGCTGAAAGAAGCCGGTATCGACTATGCCCTGCCGGTCGCTCCGCTGTTTGAAACCCTCGACGACCTGAACAATGCCAACGACGTCATGACCCAGTTGCTGAATATCGACTGGTATCGCGGCTTCATTCAGGGCAAACAGATGGTAATGATTGGCTATTCCGACTCCGCAAAAGATGCGGGCGTGATGGCCGCATCCTGGGCGCAGTATCAGGCGCAGGATGCGCTGATCAAAACCTGCGAGAAAGCCGGTATTGAGTTGACCCTGTTCCACGGACGCGGTGGATCCATTGGCCGCGGTGGCGCGCCTGCGCATGCGGCACTGTTGTCGCAGCCGCCGGGAAGCCTGAAAGGCGGCCTGCGCGTGACCGAGCAGGGTGAGATGATCCGCTTCAAATACGGCCTGCCGGAAGTAACCATCAGCAGTCTGTCGCTTTATACCAGTGCCATTCTGGAAGCGAACCTGCTGCCACCGCCGGAGCCAAAAGCCTCCTGGTGCCATATCATGGACGAGCTGTCAGACATTTCCTGCGATTTGTACCGCGGCTACGTGCGTGAAAACAAAGATTTCGTCCCTTACTTCCGCTCAGCTACACCAGAGCAGGAGCTGGGTAAACTGCCGCTGGGTTCACGTCCTGCCAAGCGTCGCCCGACCGGTGGCGTAGAGTCCCTGCGTGCGATTCCGTGGATCTTCGCCTGGACGCAGAACCGTCTGATGCTGCCCGCCTGGCTGGGCGCCGGTGCCGCGCTGCAAAAAGTGGTGGAAGATGGCAAACAGAGCGAGCTGGAAACCATGTGCCGCGACTGGCCGTTCTTCTCTACCCGTCTGGGTATGCTGGAGATGGTCTTCTCGAAAGCGGACCTGTGGCTGGCGGAATACTACGATCAGCGTCTGGTGAAACCTGAACTGTGGGCGCTGGGTAAAGAGCTGCGCGAACTGCTCGAAGGCGACATTAAAGTGGTGCTGGATATCGCCAACGACTCACACCTGATGGCGGACCTGCCGTGGATTGCCGAGTCTATTCAGCTGCGTAACATCTACACCGATCCGCTGAACGTCCTGCAGGCTGAACTGCTGCACCGTTCCCGTCTGGCAGAAGAGGAAGGGAAAGAGCCGGATCCACGCGTTGAACAGGCGCTGATGGTGACGATTGCGGGTGTTGCGGCGGGTATGCGTAACACTGGCTAATGCTTTATGCCCGGCGGCGCTGCGCTTGCACGGGCCTACGACAAGTAGGCCGGGTAAGCGTTAGCGCCACCCGGCAATATCCCGGTTCCCACCTCATGTACCACGATATCACGCACATCCTGACGGATCTGATTAACGGCACATTACCCCTGTATCAGGTGCACTTTGTCGCGCCTCCCGGGAAGCATATCCGAACATCACCTTGTCTCTCAGTTAGCCTGGAAACCCGCTGCGAGGTATGCTTTTCCGCATCCGGGTATGTTCCGCTTCATTCTTCAAACTCTCTCAGAATAAGCTTCGGTAAACAGCAGCTGACGCTTCAGCTCCACCGGGGTAATGCCCTTTTACAACAGCAGCAGGTTGCCAGACGAGGTCCCAGAACGGGCGCATTTCTCCTGCAAACGCTCAATGAGCTGCACATGCAGCCGACTGAGCAGGACACGGCCAGGCTGGTGGTGTTAAGTCTGCTCAGCCACTGCCGCGATCTGCTTGGCAGCGAGATCCACACTGATAGCCGCAGCCGCGCGCTCTTTGAAGCCATTCGTCTCTTTATTGACGAACATCATGCCTCAGCGCTGACCCGAGATTCCGTTGCCGAGGCGTTTTATATTTCCCCCAACTATCTTTCCCATCTTTTTCAGAAGACCGGGAACGTCGGGTTCAATGAATACCTGACACAAACGCGTCTGGAACACGCGCGCCAGCTGCTCAAGGGATACGATTTAAAAATCAAGGATATTGCAGCGCGCTGCGGATTTATGGACAGCAACTATTTCTGCCGTCTCTTTCGCAAACACACCGAACGTTCCCCTTCTGAATATCGCCGCCAGTATCACAGCCAGTTGACGGCCAAAAACTAGCATTGTGATCGGCATCTCACTTCGTTAAGCACATTACATTTGTCCAGTATTTGGCAAAATTGACCTGTATCTCCAGTCTGCAGCCCCGCTTTATCCTGTCATCAATCTTTCTGACTTAAGGAAAAATAATGGAACTGTACCTGGATACCGCCAACGTGGCGGAAGTAGAACGCCTGGCGCGCATTTTTCCCATCGCGGGCGTCACCACCAACCCGAGCATTATTGCCGCCAGCCGTGAACCCCTCTGGGATGTACTGCCGCGCCTGCAAAACGCCATCGGGCCGGAAGGCACGCTGTTTGCGCAGACCCTGAGCCGCGAGGCAGATGGCATGGTGGCGGAAGCCAAACGTCTGAGTAACGCCATTCCGGGTATCGTGGTGAAAATCCCGGTGACCGAACAGGGGCTTATCGCGATTAAGGCGCTGAAAAAAGAGGGCATCACCACCCTGGGCACCGCCGTGTACAGCGCAGCCCAGGGCTTGCTCGCTGCGCTGGCAGGGGCAAAGTATGTCGCGCCGTATGTCAACCGTGTCGACGCGCAGGGCGGTGACGGCATCCGCATGGTCCAGGAGCTGCAAACCCTGGTGGAACTGCACGCGCCGGACAGTAAAGTGCTGGCCGCCAGCTTCAAAACGCCGCGTCAGGCGCTGGACTGTCTGCTCGCGGGATGTGAGGCAATCACGCTTCCTTTAGATGTAGCGCAACACATGCTCGGCACCCCGGCGGTAGAGTCAGCCATAGAGAAGTTCGAGCAGGACTGGAAAAACGCGTTTGGTAACCTCAACCTCTAAGGGAGAATTGTTATGGACCGTATCATTCAATCGCCTGGGAAATATATCCAGGGCGCGGATGTGCTGACCCGTCTCGGCGACTATCTGAAACCTCTGGCACAGCGCTGGCTGGTCGTCGGTGATAAATTTGTACTGGGTTTTGCCGAAGAGACCTTGCGACAAAGCTTTAAAAAAGCAGAGCTGCATGCCGAAATCGCACCCTTTGGCGGCGAATGTTCACAAAATGAAATCGATCGTCTGAAAAAACTCGCTGACAGTGCCGACTGTATGGCGGTGCTGGGTATCGGTGGTGGTAAAACGCTGGATACCGCCAAAGCACTGGCTCACTTTATGGACGTGCCCGTTGCGATTGCGCCGACTATCGCTTCCACCGATGCGCCGTGCAGCGCCCTCTCCGTCATTTACACCGACAGCGGCGAGTTCGATCGCTACCTGATGCTGCCGCACAACCCGAACATGGTGATTGTGGATACGAAAGTGGTTGCGGGTGCGCCTGCGCGTCTGCTGGCCGCCGGGATTGGCGATGCGCTGGCGACCTGGTTTGAAGCACGCGCCTGCTCACGCAGCGGCGCGACCACGATGTCCGGCGGTAAATGTACCCAGGCGGCACTGGCGCTCGCCGAGCTGTGCTACAACACGCTGGTTGAAGAAGGTGAAAAAGCGATGTTGGCGGCAGAACAGCATGTGGTCACACCGGCGCTGGAACGCATTATCGAAGCCAATACCTATCTCAGCGGTGTAGGTTTTGAGAGCGGCGGTCTGGCGGCGGCACACGCTATTCATAACGGTATGACGGCGGTACCGGACGCACATCATTTCTATCACGGTGAAAAAGTGGCGTTTGGGACATTGACGCAGCTGGTGCTGGAAAACGCGCCGGTAGAAGAAATAGAGACCGTCGCGGCGCTTTGCCACAGCGTTGGGCTGCCCATTACGCTGGCGCAGCTGAATATCAAAGACGACATTCCGGCCAAAATGCGTCTGATTGCCGAAGCGTCTTGCGCGGAAGGGGAAACCATCCACAACATGCCGGGCGGCGTGTCGCCGGATCAGGTTTACGCGGCACTGCTGGTGGCCGACCAGTATGGACAGCGTTTCCTGCAGGAGTGGAAGTAACTAGCATGAATAAAAATCCCCGCATCGGCGGGGATTTTTTTGCCCGTAAGCCGGGTAGGCGTAACCGCCACCCGGCATCATGGTTACTTCACGTCAAACCGATCCAGATCCATCACCCTCGCCCATGCTGCAACGAAGTCGCGGACAAACTTCTCATGCGCATCGTCACTGGCGTAAACCTCTGCCAGCGCACGCAGCACGGCGTTAGAACCGAAGACCAGATCGGCGCGGGTGGCGGTATATTTCACTTCACCACTGGCGCGATCGCTTCCGGCAAACAGCTCATTGGATTCATCGGTCGCCTTCCACTGGGTATTCATGTCCAGCAGGTTCACGAAGAAATCATTGCTCAGCACGCCCTCACGGTTGGTGAACACGCCGTTCTTGCTGCCATCAAAGTTTGCACCCAATACGCGCAGGCCACCGATCAGCACCGTCAACTCCGGTGCGGTCAGCGTCAGCTGCTGGGCCTTATCAATCAGCAATGACTCCGTCGTGGACACATCCACCTGCGCACGGTAGTTGCGGAAGCCATCGGCAATCGGCTCAAGCAGGTTAAACATCTCGATATCCGTCTGGTCCTGACGCGCATCCACGCGGCCCGGCGTGAACGGTACGGTGACATACACGCCCGCAGCTTTGGCAGCCTGCTCAACACCTACCACGCCCGCCAGCACGATAATATCGGCCAGGGAGGCTTTGTTGGTGGTGCGCTGGATAGCTTCCAGCGCCGGCAGTGCGCGAACCGCTGCGGCGTTCACGTCCCAGTCACGCTGAGGGGCCAACGCCAGACGCGCGCCGTTGGCGCCGCCACGCTTATCGCCACCGCGGAAGGTTGAGGCTGACGCCCAGGCAACAGAAACCAGTTCGCTGACAGACAGGCCGGACGCAGCAATTTCCGCCTTCAGGCTTTCAATGTCTTCTTTGGTCGGATTGAATACCGCCTCCGGCAGCGGATCCTGCCAGATCAGATCTTCTTTCGGCACTTCCGGACCAAGGTAACGCGATTTTGGCCCCATATCGCGGTGAGTCAGTTTGAACCACGCGCGCGCGAAGGCTTCGTTGAAAGCCTGCGGATCGTTCAGGAAACGGCGAGAAATCTTTTCGAATTCCGGGTCAAAACGCAGCGTCAGGTCGGTAACCAGCATCGTTGGCTTACGTTTTTTCGACGGGTCGAACGGGTCAGGCATGATTTCCGGTGCATCCACGGCTTCAAACTGAATCGCGCCTGCCGGGCTGCGGGTCTGTACCCATTCGTATTTGAACAGGTTCTCGAAGAAGTAGTTGCTCCACTGGGTCGGCGTTTGGGACCAGATGACTTCCAGACCGGAGGTGATGGCGTCAGCGCCAACACCTGTGCCATGCGTGCTGGCCCAGCCAAGACCCTGCGCTTCAATCGGTGAGGCTTCCGGGTCGGTACCCACGTGGGTGGCTTCACCTGCGCCGTGGGTTTTACCGAGTGTGTGGCCGCCCGCAATCAGCGCGACGGTCTCTTCATCGTTCATCCCCATGTTGCCGAAGGTTGCGCGGATCGCCGCTGCCGCTGACAGCGGTTCGCCACTGGCGTTTGGCCCTTCCGGGTTAACGTAAATCAGCCCCATTTCGGTGGCAGCCAGAGGGCGCTTCGCCAGCGCTTCCGGATCGCGGTGGGTCAGCCAGGCTTTTTCATCACCCCAGTTCACGTCCAGATCCGGTTCCCAGACATCTTCACGCCCGGCACCAAAACCAAAGGTGCGGAAGCCGGAGTTCTCCAGCGCCACGTTACCCGCGAGGATGAACAGGTCAGCCCAGGAAATTTTTTGTCCGTATTTTTTCTTGATGGGCCACAGCAGACGGCGCGCTTTATCCAGGCTAACGTTATCCGGCCAGGAGTTCAGTGGCGCAAAGCGCTGTTGACCGCGTCCTGCCCCACCGCGTCCGTCAACGGAGCGATAGGTACCCGCGCCATGCCAGGCCATACGGATAAACAGGCCCGCATAGCTGCCCCAGTCGGCTGGCCACCACGGTTGAGAGTCGGTTAAAAGTGCTTTGAGGTCGCCTTTCAGGGCAGAGTAATCAAGCTTGCTGAATTCTTTGCGGTAGTCGAAGTCTTCACCCAGAGGGTTAGAACGGTTGGAATGTTGGTTAAGAAGATCGATGCGGAGTTGTTTTGGCCACCAGTCACGGCTGCCTGTACCTGCCCCCGCGCTGTGATCGACGCCGCCCTGATGGAACGGGCATTTGCCGACTGATGCCGCTTTATTGGAATCGTCTGACGTGCTCATCGCTATGCTCCCTTTTACAGTGTTACCGTTACGATATACACCACTAGCAATAAGATATAGTTGAATTAATCCACAGATTCGATAGCTAATACCTTTTAACTTTTCACGCGACTAAAAAAGCCCTCATGATATGAGGGCTTTATGCTTATTATGCCGGGCGAACACCGAGCGTATGACAAATGGCGTAGCTCATCTCCGCGCGGTTCAGGGTATAGAAATGGAAGTCTTTCACCCCTTCGCGGCTTAAGATCTTCACCATATCCATCGCGATATTGGCGCCCACCAGCTTGCGGGTTTCCGGGTCATCGTCCAGCCCTTCGTACATTTTGGACATCCACAGCGGGATGCGCACGTTGGTCATATCGGCAAACTTCTTCGCCTGTTTGAAGTTAGAGACCGGCAGAATGCCCGGGATTATTTCAACGTCGATGCCCGCGGAGACGCAGCGGTCGCGAAAGCGCAGGTAGCTTTCCACATCAAAGAAGAACTGCGTAATGGCACGGTTTGCCCCGGCATCCACTTTACGCTTCAGGTTAAGCAGATCGGCCTGGGCGCTTTTCGCTTCCGGGTGTACTTCAGGATAAGCGGCAACGGAGATATCAAAGTCCGCGACATCTTTCAGGAGAGCGACCAGATCCGCCGCATACATTTCCGGCTTACCGCTTCCCGGCGGCAGGTCGCCGCGCAGGGCGACGATATGACGAATGCCGTTGTTCCAGTAGTCCTGAGCGATGGCACGCAGTTCGTCGCGGGTCGCGTCAATACAGGTGAGGTGCGGCGCCGCCTCCAGACCGGTACGATCTTTGATGCCTTTAATGATGCTGTGCGTGCGGTCACGCTCACCGGAGTTCGCGCCGTAGGTCACCGAGACAAACTTCGGTTTCAGGCTGCTGAGACGATCGATAGAGCTCCACAGGGTTTGCTCCATTTCACTGGTGCGCGGCGGGAAAAATTCAAAAGAGACGTTAATCTGGCCGTTTACTTCGGCCAGGCTCTGATTCAGTGCTTCCCGCTGGTTGGCGTGAAAAAAGCTCATACCTTACCTCTATCAATCGCTTGTCATTGTCTGTTGTGTTGTGAACTTCTATACGTTTAGACGTCCAGATGTAAAAATGACGGAAAAGCGCAGGGACGTCAACATAAATAATCAACAATAACGGTGAGGTTTGCTCAGGGAAGATGAAGGAAATTCATGATGAGGGGGAAAAGACCGCACCGGGCAGTCCCCTCTCCCTTTGGGGAGAGGGTTAGGGTGAGGGGGTTACAGCAGCTTAGCCAGACGATTGATGTCGGACTGGATTGCCCCGGCGGTCACATCACGCCCCGCGCCAGGACCGCGGATCACCAGCGGGTTATCGCGGTACCAGCGGCTTTCGATGGCAAAGACGTTATCGCACGGTAGCAGCGCCGCCAGCGGATGTTCAGGACGCACCGCTTCGACACCGACACGCGCTTTTCCATTCGCCTCGAAACGCGCTACGTAACGCAGCACCAGACCCATCTCGTTCGCCGCTTCCAGACGCTGTACCATCTGCTCGTTAAGCTCTTCACCATTCTCAAAGAAATGATCCACCGAGCCCTCCTCACAGCCAGCAGGCACCAGTGACTCGACGCGGACGGAATCCGGCTCGATGTCATAACCGGCTTCACGCGCCAGGATCACCAGCTTACGCATGACGTCTTTACCGGAGAGGTCAACGCGCGGATCGGGTTCCGTTAAGCCCTGCTGCCACGCCTGATCCACCAGGTCAGTGAACGGCACGGTGCCGTCAAACTGCAGGAACAGCCAGGAGAGCGTGCCGGAGAAGATACCGCTCAGCGCCAGAATGCTGTCACCGCTTTCAATCAGGTCACGTACCGTGTGGTTGACCGGCAGGCCAGCCCCAACCGTGGCGTTGTAGAGCCAGTGGCGTCCTGTTTTTTCAAACGCGTCGTGGATTTGACGGTATTTATCGGTACTGCTTGCCCCTGCCAGTTTGTTCGCACTGATAACGTGGAAGCCGTGGCTGGCAAAATCAAGATACTGATCGGCAAGCTGTTCACTGGCGGTAACGTCCAGCACCACCAGATCGTCATACGGGTGCGCGCGCATCCACAGGAACAGCGACTCTTCATCCTGTTCGACGGCTTCGTCATTAAAGAAGGCAAGCGCGCGGCTGGCATCCAGCCCCTCGTAGTTCAGCAGGCTGCGGCGGCTGTCCACGACGCCTGCGAGAATGAATTCAAAGCCGGTACGCGCCGAGAGCGTGACCTGCTCGCGGGCAAACAGCTCCAGCCAGCGGGAACCGATGTTGCCTTTACCAAACAGCACCAGGCCGATGCGTTTTTCAGCGCGGAACAGAGAGGTATGCAGGCCCTGAATCAGGCTTTCGGTAGGACCTTTTCGCAGGACGGCGACCAGGCTGATGCCCTCTTCCGATTGCCAGGTAAATTCCACCGGCTGGCCTTTCAACTGCTGCCAGAAGCGGTGGCAGTGCAGCGGGTTACGGGTGACGCCCGCCCCCACCATCGCCACCATTGCCAGTCCCTGACGCAGGCGAAGCTCGCCCGGCAGACCCGCTTCATCGAGGATTTTCAGGGCGCTGTCCGCCACTTCAGCGGTGTAGCAGAACTGCAGCAGCTGGCGGTCATTGTGAACCCCCACAGCCAGCGGGCGTACCTGAGCACGCTTTAACACCAGGTCGATCTCTTTATGCGCCAGTTTGAAGTCCTGGCCCGCCGGCACCTGGAACTCAATCAGACAGATGTCGTCATGGCTGGTGACGATACGCGCGCCGGTACCGGACGCCAGCACGCGCTCAATGCGCGTGGAGCCTTGATCTGGGGTGTAACTGCAGCGCAGCTGCAGGTCGATATCGCTACCGGAAACCGGCTGCAGCGTACGGGTGTGCAGCACCGGTGCGGCCAGACGGGCCAGCTCGCTGGCTTCATCCAGTCGCAGCAGCGGCAGCAGGCAGGCATCTTTCACTTTACGCGGGTCCGCGCTGTAAACACCCGCCACGTCGCTCCAGATGGTGACGCGAGAGACGCCCGCCAGGGCGCCAATCTGCGTTGCCGAGTAGTCGGAGCCGTTACGGCCAAGCAGTACGGTTTCGCCCGCACTGCTGCGGCTGATAAAGCCAGTCACCACAATCCGTTTGCCCGGGTGCTGCACCAGCAGCTGTTGCAGCAGCGGGTAGGACAAGCCTTCATCCACCTGCGGCTGTGCGGCGCGTTCAGCGCGCAGGAAATCGCGCGCGTCGAGCCAGGCGGCGTCCACCCCCAGATGTTGCAGCACAGCGGCCATCAGACGCGCGGACCACACTTCACCGTGGCCCACCACCTCAGCATACACCGCATCGGTAATACCGCTGTCGAGCAGCGCAGCCAGACGCTCAAGGTCATGGGTAAAGGCGCTGATCAGCCCGTCAGCCACGTCCGCAGGCAGCAGGCCGGCAATCAGCTCGCTCTGATAACGACGTAAGGACTGTTGCACCTGATGCGCAGAAAGGCGATCGGTCTGGCTCAGTTTCAGCCAGCTAATCAACTGGTTGGTGGTGCTGCCTGCCGCAGAGACAACCATCATGTCCCCCGGCTGCGAATACTCTGTCATGATCCCTGCGACACGCAGATAACATTTCACATCAGCAAGACTACTACCACCAAACTTGTGCAGCTGACGACCCTTCGCCCCTGCCTGCGCTATCACACTCATGATTACCCCTTGGCTGCGACCCGGAAGCCATTTTCCAGATCGGCAATTAAATCTTCAGAATCTTCAATACCGGTTGAGATCCTCAGTAGCGTCTCAGAAATCCCGGCGGCGGCACGTGCTTCGGGTGCCATACCTGCGTGCGTCATGGTCGCGGCGTGGGAGATCAAGCTTTCAACCCCACCTAAGGATTCCGCCAGCGTAAACAATGACAGCCCGCTCAGGAAGCGACGCAGCGTTTGCTCGTCACCGTCCAGTTCAAAACTTAACATCGCGCCAAACCCTTTCTGCTGACGCGCGGCAATCTCATGCCCCTGGTTTTCAGGCAGCGACGGGTGATAGAGCTTCTTCACCAGCGGCTGTGTTTTCAGGAAATCGACAATCGCCTGGGCATTGCGCTGCGCCACCTCCATACGCGGCGACAGCGTGCGAATGCCGCGTAACAGCAGATAACTGTCGAAAGCCCCGGCGGTGACGCCAATGTTATTCGCCCACCATGCCAGTTCGGTGACAACATCAGGATCTTTAGCAATCACCACGCCCGCGACCACGTCAGAATGGCCGTTCAGATATTTTGTGCATGAATGCAATACCAGATCGGCACCCAGTGCGAGTGGGTTCTGAAGGGCCGGACTGAGGAAGGTATTATCCACTACACTTATCGCTCCCGCATCCCTTGCGAGCTGACAAATTTTCGCAATATCGACAACGCGCAACAATGGATTGCTTGGACTTTCCACCAGCACCAGCTTCGGTTTCTCTGCCAGCGCCTGTTTCAGCGCCTGTTCGTCGTTTTGATCGACAAACCGCACGCGATAGCAGCCGCGTTTCGCCAGGCTATCAAACAGACGATAGCTGCCGCCGTAGCAATCGTGCGGCGCCACCAGCAGATCGCCCGGTTTCAGGAACACGGTGGTTACCAGATGGATGGCAGACATCCCGGTATTGGTTAATACTGCCCCTGCGCCACCTTCCAGTTCCGCCAGCGCGCGCTGGGTCACGTCACGCGTAGGATTGCCACGACGCGAGTAATCATGCGCGCGGGGTTCATTAAATCCGGTGAAATTATAGGTACTGGAAAGATGAATGGGCGGGACAACGCAGCCGTACTGCTCGTCATCATTTAATCCGCTACGCACTGCGATAGTGGCCTGTTTACGCGTCATGGTGAGGGCTTCCTGGCGAATGAGGTGAAAAGTCAGGCACCAGAGTAAACACTGAAAGTATGGACGTCAATACATCTGGACATCTAAACTTCTTTGCGTATAGATTGAGCAATGCGCAAATAGCCGTTAAAATTATATGCTTTAGTGCACGCTGCAGCGGCAATATCCGTGCCACGGTATCGTCTCTACGGTAAACTAGGCAAGATTGCGGTTCAAAACGGGTGGTTACAGGTTTTGCACCTTTAGATAAATGACTGAGAGGATTAAAGGTATCTCATGGCTGAATGGAGCGGCGAATATATCAGCCCATACGCTGAGCACGGTAAGAAGAGTGAGCAAGTAAAGAAAATTACGGTTTCCATTCCTCTGAAGGTGTTGAAGATCCTCACCGATGAACGTACGCGTCGTCAGGTGAACAACCTGCGCCACGCAACCAACAGCGAACTGCTGTGCGAAGCGTTTCTGCATGCGTTTACCGGTCAACCGTTGCCGAACGATGACGATCTGCGCAAAGAGCGTAGTGACGAAATCCCGGAAGAGGCGAAGGTGATCATGCGTGAACTGGGTATTGACCCGGAGACGTGGGAATACTGAGAAGCGGATACAAAAAAGGCACCTTGCGGTGCCTTTTTTTCGGGAAACTTACTTAGCGCCCGGGATGCTGAAACGCTTGTTGAAGCGGTCAACACGGCCACCGGTTGCAACATCACGCTGCTTACCAGTGTAGAACGGGTGGCATTTGCCGCACACGTCCAGGTTCAGATCGTGACCCACGGTAGAGCGGATCTGGATAGAGTTACCGCAAGAGCAGTTTGCAGTAATCATTTCGTATTTCGGGTGAATATCTTTTTTCATGGGAGAACCTCAGTTAAGGCCGCGTCGCTCTTCCAGCCCTAACGCCAGACACCACGCGATGTTGATTGTAAGTTCTTTGGCGTAAAGTACACCAAAGGCGGCGAATCATACAGAATTTGACCAACGTATGCAAACTGATCCGCACGCCGCTTTCACTAATGTGTATACTAACGCGCCACTTTTCAAGTCAGGAAGATTCGATGCCCGTCGCTCACGTTGCCCTGCCCGTTCCGCTTCCCCGCACCTTTGACTACCTGCTGCCTGACAGCATGAGCGCAAAAGCGGGCTGTCGCGTGACCGTGCCGTTCGGCAAACAGCAGCGTGTGGGGATCGTCGTCTCCGTCAGCGATAAAAGCGAATTACCGCTTAGCGAACTGAAATCGATTGTTGAAGTGCTGGACAACGAGCCGGTTTACTCCCTCAGCACCTGGCGACTGCTGCTGTGGGCGGCGGATTATTATCATCACCCCATCGGCGACGTTCTGTTCCACGCCCTGCCGATCATGCTGCGCCAGGGCAAGAGCGCCAGCCATGCGCCAATGTGGTACTGGTTTGCGACCGAGCAGGGCCAGGCGGTGGATATCAATAGCCTGAAGCGCTCGCAGAAACAGCAGCAGGCGCTGGCGGCCCTGCGTCAGGGAAAAATCTGGCGTCACCAGGTTGATGAGCTCGAGGTCAGCGAAACGGCGCTACAGGCCTTAAGAAAGAAAGGGCTGAGCGAACTGGCAAGCGAAGCACCTGCCCTGCACGACTGGCGGGAGAGTTTCTCCGTCTCAGGGGATCGCCTGCGTTTGAATACCGAGCAGGCCACCGCCGTGGGGGCGATTCATAGCGCCTCCGACCATTTCTCTGCCTGGCTGCTAGCGGGGGTCACCGGCTCCGGCAAGACCGAAGTCTACCTGAGCGTGCTGGAAAACGTGCTCGCTCAGGGCAAGCAGGCGCTGGTGATGGTGCCGGAAATTGGCCTGACGCCGCAAACCATCGCCCGCTTTCGCGAACGCTTCAATGCGCCGGTTGAAGTGCTGCACTCCGGCCTGAACGACAGCGAACGGCTCAGCGCCTGGCTGAAAGCGAAGAACGGCGAAGCGGCGATTGTGATCGGCACCCGCTCGTCGCTGTTCACGCCGTTTAAAAACCTTGGCGTTATCGTGATCGACGAAGAGCACGACAGCTCCTATAAACAGCAGGAAGGCTGGCGCTATCACGCCCGCGATCTGGCTGTTTATCGCGCCCACAGCGAGCAAATCCCCATTATTCTCGGCTCCGCCACGCCTGCGCTCGAAACGCTGCACAACGTGCGCCAGCGTAAATACCATATGCTGCGCCTGACGCGCCGCGCGGGGAATGCCCGTCCGGCCATTCAGCACGTGCTGGATCTAAAAGGCCAGCAGGTTCAGGCAGGGTTAGCGCCCGCGCTTATTACCCGCATGCGCCAGCATTTGCAGGCGGGGAACCAGGTCATTCTGTTCCTTAACCGACGCGGGTTTGCCCCCGCCCTGCTGTGCCACGACTGCGGCTGGATTGCCGAGTGCCCGCGCTGTGACCATTACTACACCTTCCACCAGGCCCAGCGTCATTTGCGCTGCCACCACTGCGACAGCCAGCGCCCGGTGCCACGCCAGTGCCCCTCGTGCGGGTCTACGCATATTGTGCCGGTTGGTCTGGGAACGGAGCAGCTGGAACAGGCTCTGGCCCCCTTATTCCCGGATGTGCCCATTTCCCGTATCGACAGAGATACCACCAGCCGCAAAGGGGCGCTGGAACAGCAGCTGGCGGAAGTGCATCGCGGAGGCGCACGCATTCTGATTGGCACCCAAATGCTGGCCAAAGGCCATCACTTTCCGGACGTGACACTGGTCGCCCTGCTGGATGTGGACGGCGCGCTGTTCTCTGCCGATTTCCGCTCAGCCGAGCGTTTTGCCCAGCTCTATACCCAGGTGGCGGGACGTGCGGGTCGCGCCGGCAAGCAGGGAGAAGTCGTTCTGCAAACGCACCACCCGGAGCACCCGTTGCTGCAAACCCTGCTGCATAAAGGCTATGACGCCTTCGCCGAGCAGGCGCTGGCCGAACGCCAGACCATGCAGCTTCCCCCGTGGACCAGCCACGTTATCATCCGCGCGGAAGACCATAACAACCAGCAGGCGCCGCTTTTCCTGCAGCAGCTGAGAAACCTCCTGCAGGCCAGCCCGCTGGTGGATAATCAACTGTGGATTTTAGGTCCGGTTCCGGCGCTGGCCCCCAAGCGCGGGGGACGTTTTCGCTGGCAAATTTTGCTCCAGCACCCCTCGCGGGTTCGTCTTCAGCATATCGTCAGCGGCGCGCTGGTGCTGATTAACACCCTGCCCGAAGCGCGAAAAGTGAAGTGGGTTCTGGATGTCGATCCCATCGAAGGCTGAAGGCGGATCGAAAAATTTAACGCTCCTCACACTTTTTATGAAAATTCTGTAACCGATTCCATTAACTATCTGTAAAAATGGTGACGTCAGAAGTTCGGTGTTCAGGCGAGGAGAAGACGTTGAAGTCCAGGAAAGAGGTTGCTGCGGCGACCATGAAAGACGTTGCCGAGAAAGCACAAGTCTCAACGGCAACCGTGTCCCGCGCATTAATGAACCCGGATAAAGTCTCCCAGGCGACCCGTAACCGGGTGGAGCAGGCTGCGCTGGAAGTGGGCTATTTTCCGCAGGCAATGGGGCGTAACGTGAAGCGCAACGAGTCGCGTACCATTCTGGTGATTGTGCCGGACATCTGCGATCCCTTCTTCAGCGAAATTATTCGCGGAATTGAAGTCACCGCAGCGGAACAGGGCTACCTGGTGCTGATTGGCGACTGTGCCCACCAGAACCAGCAAGAAAAAACGTTTATCGACCTCATTATCACCAAGCAGATTGACGGTATGCTGCTGCTTGGCTCGCGCCTGCCGTTCGACGCCAGCATTGAAGAACAGCGGAATTTACCGCCGATGGTGATGGCCAACGAGTTTGCGCCCGAGCTGGAGCTGCCGACGGTCCATATCGATAACCTCACCGCCGCGTTCAACGCCGTGAACTATCTCCAGGAACTGGGACATAAACGGATTGGCTGCATTGCCGGGCCGGAAGAGATGCCGCTGTGTCACTACCGTCTGCAGGGCTACGTGCAGGCGCTGCGCCGTACCGGCGCCATCGTCGATCCGCACTACATTGCGCGCGGTGACTTTACCTTCGCAGCCGGGGGACAGGCGCTGGAAAGGCTGCTGGATCTGCCAGAGCCGCCAACCGCCGTATTTTGTCACAGCGATGTGATGGCGCTGGGCGCGCTTTCGTACGCCAAACGTCGCGGCCTGCGGATACCGAAAGATTTATCCATCATCGGATTCGATAATATTTCGCTTTCAGAATTTTGCGATCCGCCGCTCTCAACGGTTTCTCAGCCGCGCTACCAAATCGGCCGCGAAGCGATGCTTCTTCTGCTGGATCAGCTTCACGGTCAAACAGTTAGCAGCGGCTCACGGTTGCTGGACTGCGAACTGATTGTCCGTGGCACGACCCAGGCATTGACTTAAAGTAAACGTCTTTAGGACACCCTTATCTGGTCAAAGCCCCGCCGCTTAAGTAACATGGCGGACTGACGAACGAATAAATACAGCGAAACGATAGTGGCACAACGAGATTATGTACGTCGCGGCCAGCCGGCACCTTCGCGACGCAAAAAGAGTAGCTCAAGGAAAAAGCAACGTAACCTGCCTGCTGTCTCGCCAGCAATGGTCGCTATTGCTGCGGCTGTAGTCGTCGCCTTTATTGGTGGCCTGTACTTTATCACGCACCATAAAAAAGAAGAGTCTGAGGCGCTTCAGGCCAGTAAAGTGGCCGGAAATGGCCTTCCTCCGAAGCCTGAAGAGCGCTGGCGCTATATCAAAGAGCTGGAAAGCCGTCAGCCTGGGGTACGTGCGCCAACCGAACCTTCTGCGGGTGGTGAAGTGCAGAATGCGAATCAACTGACGGATGAACAGCGTCAGCTGCTGGCACAAATGCAGGCCGATATGCGCCAGCAGCCTACGCAGCTGAATGAAGTGCCGTGGAATGAGCAGACGCCGGAACAGCGCCAGCAGACGCTGCAGCGACGTCAGGCGCAACAGCAGATTCAGCAGCAACAGCAACAACAGCAGTGGGCGCAAACCCAGCCGGTACAGCAGCCTAAAGCGCAGCCGCGCGTCACGGAACAGCCGTACCAGCAGCAGACGCGTACGGCGCAGTCCCAACCTGCTCAGCAACAGCCGAAGGCCCAGCCGCAGAAGCAGGTGGCTCAGCCGTATCAGGATCTGCTGCAGACGCCTGCGCATACCACCGCACAGCAGCCGAAAACGCAGCAGGCCGCGCCGATCACCAAAGAGACCGAAGCACCTAAGCAGACGGCAGAGAAAAAAGACGAACGTCGCTGGATGGTTCAGTGTGGTTCGTTCAAAGGCGCCGAGCAGGCGGAAACGGTGCGTGCGCAGCTGGCTTTTGAAGGGTTTGACTCGCGAATTACCACCAATAACGGCTGGAATCGCGTGGTGATTGGTCCGGTCAAAGGCAAAGAAAATGCCGATGGCACCATTTCTCGTTTGAAACTTGCCGGTCACACAAACTGCATTCGACTCGCATCCGGGGGTTGAAACCCCCAAATTCCCCCCCATCTATCATTCTATTCAGCCCTGGGCACAGGCTCAGGGCTCCTGTTTCCCGATTCTGTAACCAGGGGGTCTGCTCGTGACAACAATAGTAAGTGTACGCCGTAACGGCCATGTGGTAATCGCCGGTGATGGCCAGGCCACGCTGGGTAATACCGTCATGAAAGGCAACGTGAAGAAAGTGCGTCGTCTCTATAACGACAAAGTGATCGCCGGTTTTGCGGGCGGCACGGCTGATGCCTTCACGCTGTTTGAACTGTTTGAACGTAAACTGGAAATGCACCAGGGTCATCTGGTGAAAGCCGCCGTGGAGCTGGCAAAAGACTGGCGTACCGACCGCATGCTGCGCAAGCTCGAAGCGCTGCTGGCGGTGGCCGATGAAACCGCTTCGCTTATCATCACCGGTAACGGTGACGTGATTCAGCCGGAAAATGACCTGATTGCCATCGGTTCTGGCGGCCCTTATGCCCAGGCTGCAGCCCGCGCGCTGTTGGAGAACACCGACATGAACGCGCGTGATATCGCGGTGAAGGCGTTGGATATTGCAGGTGATATCTGCATCTATACCAACCACAATCACACCATCGAAGAATTGACCTCCAAAGCGTAAGGATCTCCCATGTCTGAAATGACCCCACGCGAAATTGTCAGCGAACTGGACAAACATATTATCGGCCAGGACAACGCGAAGCGTTCCGTGGCGATTGCCCTGCGTAACCGCTGGCGCCGCATGCAGCTCGACGAAGAGCTGCGCCATGAAGTGACGCCAAAAAACATTCTGATGATCGGCCCGACCGGCGTCGGTAAAACCGAGATCGCCCGTCGCCTGGCAAAACTGGCTAATGCGCCGTTCATCAAAGTGGAAGCCACCAAGTTCACCGAAGTGGGCTATGTAGGTAAAGAAGTGGACTCCATCATCCGCGATCTGACCGATTCGGCGATCAAAATGGTGCGCGTCCAGGCGATTGAGAAAAACCGCTATCGCGCAGAAGAGATGGCTGAAGAGCGCATTCTCGACGTGCTGATCCCACCGGCGAAAAATAACTGGGGCCAGGCTGAACAGCAGGCTGAACCGTCTGCGGCACGTCAGGCGTTCCGTAAAAAACTGCGTGAAGGTCAGCTGGACGACAAAGAGATTGAGATCGATCTCGCTGCCGCGCCAATGGGTGTGGAAATCATGGCGCCTCCGGGAATGGAGGAGATGACCAGCCAGCTGCAGTCCATGTTCCAGAACCTGGGTGGTCAGAAGCAAAAAGCGCGTAAGCTGAAAATCAAAGACGCGATGAAGCTGTTGATTGAAGAAGAAGCGGCGAAGCTGGTGAACCCGGAAGAGCTGAAGCAGGACGCTATCGATGCGGTTGAGCAGCACGGTATCGTGTTTATCGACGAAATCGACAAAATTTGTAAGCGCGGCGGCAACAGTTCCGGCCCGGATGTTTCCCGCGAAGGCGTTCAGCGCGACCTCCTGCCGCTGGTGGAAGGCTGCACCGTCTCAACCAAGCACGGCATGGTGAAAACGGACCACATCCTGTTTATCGCTTCAGGTGCGTTCCAGGTCGCCAGCCCGTCGGATCTGATCCCGGAACTGCAGGGACGTCTGCCCATCCGCGTTGAGCTGCAGGCGCTGACCACCGAAGATTTCGAACGTATCCTGACCGAGCCAAACGCTTCTGCTACCGTTCAGTACAAAGCGCTGATGGCGACCGAAGGCGTGAACCTCGAATTCACCGAAGACGGTATCAAGCGTATTGCTCAGGCCGCATGGCAGGTGAACGAAACCACCGAGAACATCGGCGCGCGTCGTCTGCACACCGTGCTGGAACGCCTGGTGGAAGATATCTCTTATGACGCGAGCGACCTCAGCGGTCAAACCGTTACCATTGACGCAGACTATGTGAGTAAACATCTGGATGCGTTAGTGGCAGATGAAGATCTGAGCCGTTTTATCCTATAATCGCGGTTACTGCATTCTCATCACGTTTAATGGGGGCTAATGCCCCCATTTTTATTGGCTAAATACTTATGACTGACATCAGCCGTACTCAGGCGTGGCTCGAAAGTTTGCGCCCTAAAACCCTTCCTCTGGCCTTTGCCGCGATTATTGTCGGTACGGCGCTTGCCTGGTGGCAAGGTTATTTTGATCCTCTGGTGGCCGCACTCGCATTGATTACCGCGGGTCTGCTGCAGATCCTCTCCAACCTTGCCAACGATTATGGCGATGCGGTGAAAGGCAGTGACAAGCCGGACCGTATCGGGCCACTGCGTGGAATGCAAAAAGGGGTGATCACTCAGGCGCAGATGAAACGTGCGCTGATAATCACCGTGGTGCTGATCTGCCTATCCGGCCTGGCACTGGTGACGGTGGCGTCTAATACCACCAGCGATTTTATTGGCTTCCTGGTGCTGGGGCTATTGGCCATTATTGCCGCCATCACTTATACCGTCGGTACGCGCCCCTACGGTTATATTGGTCTCGGGGATATCTCCGTGCTGGTGTTCTTCGGCTGGCTGAGCGTGATGGGAAGCTGGTATCTGCAGGCGCATACGGTGATCCCGGCCCTGTTCCTGCCCGCGACCGCCTGCGGTCTGCTGGCGACAGCAGTGCTCAACATCAACAACCTGCGCGACATCGACAGCGATCGCGAGAACGGCAAAAACACCCTGGCGGTCCGTCTGGGGCCAGTGAATGCGCGTCGCTACCATGTCTGCCTGCTGCTGGGTGCCCTGGTCTGTCTCGCGCTGTTTAACCTGATTTCCCTGCACAGTCTGTGGGGCTGGCTGTTTTTGCTTGCCGCGCCGCTGTTGATTAAACAGGCCCGCTTTGTCATGCGTGAACGCAGCCCGGCTGCCATGCCGCCGATGCTGGAGCGCACGGTAAAAGGCGCGCTGCTGACTAACCTGTTGTTCGTCATTGGGATTGTCTTAAGCCAGACGCTGCGTTAGCTGACAAATATCAATTAACAATTGATGATTTTGCCAACAACGCATTTCGCACGATATACTGAACACATTCGCAGCAACTGAGCGTTAACCCTATGAAATACGATACCTCCGAGCTTTGTGACATCTACCAGGAAGATGTCAACGTCGTTGAACCGTTATTCTCCAACTTTGGTGGGCGGTCGTCGTTTGGCGGTCAAATCGTCACGGTGAAATGTTTCGAGGATAACGGGTTGCTGTACGATCTGCTCGAACAGAACGGCCGCGGCCGCGTTCTGGTGATCGACGGCGGCGGTTCCGTGCGGCGCGCCTTGATTGATGCAGAGCTGGCCGGCATTGCCGTACAGAATGAGTGGGAAGGCCTTGTGGTGTACGGTTCCGTGCGCCAGGTAGACGATCTGGAGGAGCTGGATATCGGGATTCAGGCCATTGCGGCGATTCCGGTAGGTGCGGCAGGTGACGGCATCGGCGAAAGCGACGTGCGCGTTAACTTCGGCGGCGTGACCTTCTTCTCCGGGGACCATCTCTACGCCGATAATACCGGCATTATCCTGTCCGAAGATCCACTGGATATTGAGTAGTAAAACAGTCAGCGTGAACCATAAAAAAACCGCCAACAGCAATGTGGCGGTTTTTTTGTCCCTCGGGATTCGCGGTCCGTTGGGAGAATTTACAGCTCCACACCAGGGACTTTTATCATACCCCTCAATAAGCGGCAGGCAATCCCTCAGACTCTTTATAAAATCTTAATTTTATTTGCACATCTTAACGGCGAGGCTGATGTTAACTATGATGCAGCGTCCCTTTCCGCCATCTCGCAAATGGGCATCGGTCCAGGGAAAGGTATATTCACAACCGTAGTGCAGCCCACGCCAGGGCTTGTGTCCACCGACTTATCACCGGTGGTGAACGGTGGAGCGGTTAGCTGCAGGGACCGCATAATGAAACGCTATTTATGTATCGCGTTCATTGTCGCCAGCGTACTCGTGGTAAAGAGTGATGAACCTGGTGGGTTTGTTGCTTATGCTATGACAGCGCAGGACAAGTAGCGTTAAGGCCGCCATTGGCGGCCTTTTTTATGGTTTGATGTCAGTGAGCGAAAACTATAAAAAAAGCCGGGTGGCGGCTTCGCCTGACCCGGCCTACTCTGTTCTTCTCTATGGGAATCAGACTTCTTCCATACGTCCCAGCAGCGCCTGCAGGCGATCCTGCCAGCCGTTCTGCTGCTCGCGCAGCTGGTTGTTTTCGCGCTCCAGTTCTTCGCGGCTGTGCTGCGCATTCTGAACTTCCTGCGCCAGGCTGTTGTTCTTCTCTTTCAGCTCTTCAATTTCCATCTGCAGCAGCGTGATGGTGTCAATCGCCTGCTGTACTTTCGATTCCAGTTTCTCAAACACTTCTAAAGACATGATGCTACCTCTCCTGAATTGCAAGGCGACGCTTTAACATAAACGCGCACGACATATTCCATCGATTGTATGGAGCGCGGCGCTCTGTGTCCAGCGACACGCCGCGCAGATCGCGGTTTGCAACACTTTTAGGTCTGGTCCTGGTGCGTTCGCGTCATATACCCCTAAATTGTTAACTCATTCGTTAATGAAATGATTCAGCTCACATTCCGGCGCTGTTGTAAAAATGTGCTTTATGGCGCGAAAACGCTCATTTTATTGACACAGACCACACATTTTGATTTCGATATTTCTCGTTTTTGCTCGTTAACGATAAATTAACACTATGTCTACAGGACATCGTGGCTGTCACGGGCGGCCATGCTAACAATAAACATCAATTTCTTCAGGATTCCGATTATGAGTCAGACATCAACCTTAAAAGGCCAGTGCATTGCCGAGTTCCTTGGTACCGGGTTGTTGATATTCTTCGGAGTGGGTTGTGTCGCTGCACTGAAAGTGGCGGGTGCCAGTTTTGGTCAGTGGGAAATCAGTATCATCTGGGGTCTGGGCGTGGCGATGGCCATCTACCTGACTGCAGGGGTTTCTGGTGCACATCTTAACCCGGCGGTGACTATCGCACTGTGGCTGTTCGCGTGCTTCGACGGACGCAAAGTTGTTCCTTTCATTCTTTCTCAGTTTGCCGGCGCGTTTTGCGCAGCGGCGTTAGTTTACGGGCTTTATTACAATCTTTTCATCGACTTCGAACAGACGCATCATATGGTGCGCGGCAGCGTCGAAAGTCTGGATCTGGCAGGTATCTTCTCAACCTATCCAAACCCGCATATCAATTTTGTGCAGGCATTCGCAGTTGAAATGGTGATTACCGCTATTCTGATGGGCGTAATCCTGGCGCTGACCGACGACGGAAACGGCATTCCGCGCGGCCCGCTGGCTCCTCTGCTGATTGGCCTGCTGATTGCGGTAATTGGCGCATCCATGGGCCCACTGACCGGATTCGCGATGAACCCGGCGCGTGATATCGGACCGAAAGCGTTTGCCTTTATCGCAGGCTGGGGCGACGTCGCCTTTACCGGTGGCAAAGACATTCCTTACTTCCTGGTACCGCTGTTTGCACCGGTTGTCGGGGCTGCGCTGGGCGCATTTAGCTACCGCAAATTAATTGGTCGCCACTTACCGTGCGACACCTGTGTGGAAGAGGAGAAGGAGACGACTTCTACCGCACAACAAAAAGCTTCGCTGTAATCTGACTACGGGACACATACCATGACCGAAAAAAAATATATCGTTGCGCTCGACCAGGGCACTACCAGCTCCCGCGCTGTCGTAATGGATCATGACGCGAACATCGTCAGCGTGTCACAGCGCGAATTTGAACAAATTTATCCTCGTCCAGGCTGGGTAGAACACGACCCGATGGAGATTTGGGCATCACAAAGCTCCACGCTGGTCGAAGTGCTGGCGAAAGCCGATATCAGTTCCGACGAGATCGCCGCAATTGGTATCACCAACCAGCGTGAAACAACGATTGTCTGGGAGCGTGAAACCGGAAAACCGATTTACAACGCCATCGTCTGGCAGTGCCGTCGTACTTCTGAGATCTGCGAGCAGCTGAAGCGTGATGGCATGGAAGAGTACGTCCGCAGCGCCACGGGTCTGGTGGTTGACCCGTATTTCTCCGGCACCAAAGTGAAGTGGATCCTCGACCACGTGGAAGGGTCACGCGAGCGTGCAAAACGCGGTGAGCTGCTGTTCGGCACCGTCGATACCTGGCTTATCTGGAAGATGACCCAGGGACGCGTTCATGTCACCGACTACACCAACGCCTCGCGTACCATGCTGTTCAACATCAACACCCTGGAGTGGGATGACAAGATGCTGGACGCGCTGGATATCCCACGCGCGATGCTGCCTGAAGTGCGTAAATCTTCTGAAGTGTACGGCCAGACCAACATCGGCGGTAAAGGCGGTACGCGTATTCCTATCGCCGGTATCGCCGGTGACCAGCAGGCGGCGCTGTTCGGCCAGCTGTGCGTTAAGGAAGGGATGGCGAAGAACACCTACGGCACCGGCTGCTTTATGCTGATGAACACCGGCGAGAAAGCGGTGAAATCAGAAAACGGCCTGCTGACCACCATCGCCTGCGGCCCACGCGGCGAAGTGAACTATGCCCTGGAAGGTGCGGTGTTCATGGCCGGTGCATCTATCCAGTGGCTGCGTGACGAGATGAAGCTGATCAGCGATGCATTCGACTCCGAGTACTTCGCGACCAAAGTGAAAGACACCAACGGCGTGTACGTGGTGCCTGCATTCACCGGTCTGGGCGCACCGTACTGGGACCCGTACGCTCGCGGCGCGATTTTCGGCCTGACGCGTGGTGTGAACTCTAACCACATTATTCGCGCCACCCTGGAATCCATCGCCTACCAGACGCGTGACGTGCTGGAAGCGATGCAGGCTGACTCCGGCATTCGTCTGCACGCCCTGCGCGTGGACGGCGGCGCGGTGGCGAACAACTTCCTGATGCAGTTCCAGTCCGACATTCTGGGCACCCGCGTGGAGCGTCCTGAAGTGCGTGAAGTCACTGCGCTGGGTGCAGCGTACCTTGCCGGTCTGGCCGTCGGCTTCTGGCAGAACCTGGACGAGCTGCAGGAGAAAGCGGTTATCGAACGCGAATTCCGTCCTGGCATCGAAACCACCGAACGTAACTTCCGCTACAGCGGCTGGAAAAAAGCGGTGAAACGCGCCCTGGCGTGGGAAGAGCACGACGAGTAATCCCCCTCTCCCCAACCCTCTCCCCATCGGGGAGAGGGAACTCGTCTCCCCACTCTGTGATAAACTTCGTGCAATTCCTTTTGATTGCACGAGTACCTCATGAAACGTGAACTTGCTATCGAGTTTTCCCGCGTCACCGAAGCCGCCGCCCTTGCAGGCTATAAATGGCTGGGTCGTGGTGACAAAAATACCGCAGACGGCGCGGCCGTCCATGCCATGCGCATTGTGCTTAACCAGGTCAACATCGACGGTACTATCGTGATCGGCGAAGGCGAGATCGACGAAGCGCCGATGCTCTATATTGGTGAAAAAGTGGGTACCGGCAACGGCGATGCCGTGGATATCGCCGTCGACCCGATCGAAGGCACCCGCATGACGGCGATGGGTCAGGCCAATGCCCTGGCGGTGCTGGCTGTAGGCGATAAAGGCTGTTTCCTCAACGCGCCGGATATGTATATGGAGAAGCTGATTGTCGGTCCTGGCGCGAAGGGCGCTATCGACCTCAGCCTGCCGCTGGAAGAGAACCTGCGCAACATCGCCAAAGCGCTGGCCAAACCCCTTAGCGAACTTACCGTGACTATTCTGGCCAAACCGCGCCACGACGCCACCATCGCGCAGATGCAAAAGCTCGGCGTGCGGGTGTTTGCCATTCCGGATGGCGACGTTGCCGCCTCCATTTTGACCTGCATGCCAGACAGCGAAGTGGATGTGCTGTACGGCATCGGAGGCGCGCCGGAAGGCGTGGTATCAGCGGCAGTGATCCGCGCGCTGGATGGCGATATGCAGGCCCGTCTGCTGCCACGTCATGAGGTGAAAGGCGACAGCGAAGAGAACCGCCGTATTGGGGAAAATGAGCTGGCACGCTGCGAAGCGATGGGCATCGAGGCCAATAAAGTGCTCGCGCTGAACGAGATGGCTCGTAGCGATAATGTTGTCTTCTCGGCAACCGGTATTACTAAAGGCGACCTGCTGGACGGCATTACCCGCAAAGGCAATATGGCGACCACTGAAACGCTGCTGATCCGCGGTAAATCGCGCACCATTCGTCGCATTCAGTCAATCCACTATCTCGACCGCAAAGACCCGGACGTGCAGACGCACATTCTGTAAAACCGTTTGATCGATAGAGCTTTCCGGCCCAAAGGGGCTGGAAATCTCCCCGGTAAGTACGGAAGATAGAACAGAGAAACAGCACAGGAGAAGATCATGGCGGACTGGGTAACAGGTAAAGTCACAAAAATACAGTTCTGGACCGATGCGCTATTTAGTCTCACCCTGCATGCTCCCGTCCACCCGTTTAAAGCCGGGCAATTTGCGAAGCTGGGGCTGGATGTCGACGGCGAGCGCGTACAGCGCGCCTACTCATACGTTAACGCCCCTGATAACCCGGACCTCGAGTTTTATCTGGTCACCGTTCCGGACGGCAAACTCAGCCCGCGCCTTGCCGCCCTTAAGCCCGGAGACGAGGTGCAAATTGTGAGTGAAGCCGCCGGCTTCTTTGTGCTCGAGGAAATCCCTGACTGTGACACCCTCTGGATGCTGGCCACCGGTACGGCCATTGGCCCCTACCTCTCTATTCTGCAGTACGGCAAAGACCTGGAACGCTTTAAAAACATCGTGCTGGTTCACGCTGCGCGCTACGCTGCAGACTTGAGCTATTTGCCGCAGATGCAGGCGCTGGAACAGCAGTATGGCGGAAAGTTAAAGATTCAGACGGTGGTCAGCCGCGAAACCGTAGCAGGAACGCTGACTGGCCGCGTACCAGCGTTAATCGAAAGTGGTGCCCTGGAAGAGGCGGTGGGTTTGCCAATGAGCGCCGAAACCAGCCACGTGATGCTGTGCGGCAACCCGCAGATGGTTCGCGACACGCAGCAGCTTCTGAAAGATACCCGGCAGATGACGAAACACCTTCGCCGCCGGCCGGGTCATATGACTGCTGAACACTACTGGTGATCAGCGGTACTTCACCTCAACGGTATCTTTACCGTATTTGTTTTCGCTCTGGGTGCCGATAAACGCGCCCAGATCGATAACCATCATCACGAAGATGACCGACGGCAGCAGCCTGCCCACCACCCACGGCAGGATGGACGGCAGCATCGCCCAGTTTCCCGCCACCAGCATCCACGCCAGAATAATCAGAAATGCCCATGCGCCGGAACGACCACGATCGTGCAGACGTTTCACCACCACGGCGGCCGTTGGCCATAGCAGGCAGACCAGCGCAAAGGCCGCCGTTTGCGTGCTTAGCCAGGCGTTATAAGCAACAAAAAACAGAAGCAGCATGGCGACAACCCACGTCACCATCCAGATCCAGAAATCGCGGCGTCCAATACGCCCTTTGAATGAAAACAGCCACTGCTGTATGGTCATGTAAGGTTCCTTATTATCGTATTGCGCGCATTTTACCCTGGAGTTGTGACCTTTTGACAAGCCGACCAGATATCGTTTTAATCATGAGCACTTACGGCCAGGGGCAATGTTGATGAAAAGTTCGGCACGTTATCTCTTCCTGTGTTTAGCACTGCTCAGCGCGGGTTTCCCCCTGCACGCCGCTGAAACGACGGCCCCGACCACCGCACCGTATCTGCTGGCGGGTGCGCCGTCGTTCGATCAGTCCATCAGCCAGTTTCGTGAAACCTTCAATCAGGCCAACCCAACGCTGCCACTGGATGAATTTCGTGCCATCGATGGCTCCCGCGATACCCCGACCCTGACCCGTGCAGCCAGCAAGATTAACGAGAATTTGTATGCCTCCACGGCGCTGGAGCGCGGTACGTTAAAAATCAAAAGCATGCAAATCACCTGGCTGCCGATACAGGGGCCGGAGCAGAAAGCCGCTAAGGCAAAGGCGCTGGAGTATATGAGCGCTGTGTTGCAGGCTTTTACCCCCGCGCTGACGAAAAAACAAAGCCAGCAAAAGCTGCAAAAACTCCTCACTGCCGGTAAAAACAAGCGTTACTACGCCGATACCGAAGGCGCGATTCGCTATGTTGTGGCGGACAACGGCGAAAAAGGACTGACCTTCGCAGTTGAACCGATTAAGCTGGCACTATCTGACACCCTCGGCGGGGCGAATTAATGACAAAAAGCAAAGCCTTTCGGGGGAAAATCTCTATACTGATTCACAGACCATGCTGCCCGTCAGGGTGGCCATATTCCTTAATTCGCTTATTTAGCGTGGAGAATTGAAATGCGACATCCTTTAGTGATGGGTAACTGGAAACTGAACGGCAGCCGCCACATGGTAAACGAGCTGGTTGCGAACCTGCGTAAAGAGCTGGCTGGCGTGACGGGCTGCGCGGTTGCTATCGCTCCGCCGGATATGTACCTGGATCTGGCTAAACATGCCGCTGACGGCAGCCACATCGTGCTGGGCGCGCAGAACGTTGACGTTAACCTGTCTGGCGCGTTCACCGGTGAAACGTCCGCTGAAATGCTGAAAGATATCGGCGCGAAATACATCATCATCGGCCACTCTGAGCGTCGCACCTACCACAAAGAATCTGACGAGTTCATCGCGAAGAAATTCGCTGTGCTGAAAGAGCAGGGTCTGATTCCGGTTCTGTGCATCGGTGAAACCGAAGCAGAAAACGAAGCAGGCAAAACCGAAGAAGTCTGCGCACGTCAGATCGACGCGGTGCTGAAAACCCAGGGCGCGGCAGCGTTCGAAGGTGCGGTTATCGCATACGAGCCAGTCTGGGCGATCGGTACCGGTAAATCAGCTACCCCTGCACAGGCTCAGGCGGTTCACAAATTCATCCGTGACCACATTGCTAAAGCGGACGCGAAAGTGGCTGAGCAAGTGATTATCCAGTACGGCGGTTCCGTTAACGCATCCAACGCTGCTGAGCTGTTCACCCAGCCAGACATCGATGGCGCGCTGGTTGGCGGTGCATCCCTGAAAGCTGACGCTTTCGCGGTGATCGTTAAAGCGGCAGAAGCGGCTAAACAGGCGTAATGCTGTTGTGGCGGGTGGCGCTTGCGCTTACCCGCCCTACAAAATCGCTACAAACGACCTAAAACGCTAAACCACAGATAATCCAGCGGCAGCAGCACCAGATACGTGACAATTGCCAGCGCCAGACAGAGCACCATCCCCGCCTTTGCAGGCACCTTCCCTAACCCCATCGCCACCACAATTGGCGACGCCTGATACGGCAAGAGCGGCGTGGAATAACCCAGTACCTGGATCATGATCACTGACAGCAAAGGGAAACCTGTCGCATCCGAAAAACTCTGCGCCAGGGTGGTATACAGCGCCGGAACGCCGTTGGCGGTCATAATAAAGTTGAGCGCGGTGGTAATACCGGTCAGCGCCAGGAAGCTGGTGAACGGTCTCTCTGCATCCAGCGGCATAATGCGGAGCAACGCCTCGCCCACCGCCGTTCCAATCCCGGTTTGCGTGACGACAATCGCCAGCCCCAGAATACCGGCAACATAGATACAGGTACGCATATTCACACCGGCAGAAAACTCCTCTCCGGTGATAAAGCCCACGCGCGGCAGCATAACGATGACCGAGGCCGCCAGCCCCGTCCACGCGGGCCCCACGCCGTGCCAGCTCTCCGTCACCCACATCCCCAGCACTATCGCCAGCAGCCAGGCAAGACGTTTTTCATCCCGGCCCATAGGTTCAGATAACGTCTGTTCCTTCGGGGGTTTTGGATGACCGGGAAAAAGCCAGCAGATAAGGCCAATCAGGATCAGGCCTTTGAGAATACCCAGCACCGGCGTGTGCAGCAGCAGATACGGGACATAGTTCAGGTGGATACCGTACGAGCCTTCCGCCGCGCCGCTCATCACCAGGTTAGGGACGTTTGCAGGCAGGATCGTCGCCGAAAGCTGAAACGTCCCGAACCCCACCGCCAGCGCCAGACCAAACCAGGCGCGGGAGCCGTCAGCAATACCGGCGCGCTTTGCCATCGCGGCGACAATCGGCATCAGCAGCGCAATACGCCCCATATTCGACGGCATAACAAACGCCAGCGCGTAGCTCAGCAGCACCACGCTCGCCACCATCAATACCCAGGAGTCGGTGAGCTTTGCGGACAGCGCCCGGGCGGCCCTGTCCGCCAGCCCGGTTTTGCGGATCGCCACGCCGAGCACAAAACCGCTGAACACCAGCCAGAAAGCCGACGAGGCAAAACCGCCGAAGATAACCTCAGGTGGAGCAATTTTCGCCGTCATCGCTGCGGTGAAGAACAGCAGCGCGGTGATAAACTCCGGCAAGAGCGACGTCGCCCATAGCACGATGGTGACGCCAACGATCAGCGAGGGCAGCAACAGAGGATACGTTGACCAGAGCGACATACCTGTCTCCTGTAGAATTTTTCAGCAAGTCTACGGCGACAGGCAGGTTGAGTAAACGCTATTTATGGTGGGGTTACTTCAGGATATCGCATTGATGATCCTGCAATTCCTCCGCCGATGCGCGGTTCAGCATCAGCAGGTTGCGCTCCGTCGCCAGCAAAACAAACGAACCATCCGACTGCTGCGCCATCGCCAGCGCGAAGCGCCCCATATGGTCACGCGCTTCGGGCAACTCTTCTGCCAGCATCATAAACGGGCTGCGCTGGACCAGTTCATTCTCCGTCACCCGACGAGCAAGATATTCATGCCCTTCCAGCCCGCCCGGGAACGGGAGCCACTGGGTGGTGATTTCTCCCTGAGACGCATTGAGCTTTTCGCGCACGTCCGGGCGCAGGCAGGAGATATGAATATGGAAATGATTCTGCGTACGGCCCGTCGGGGCGTTAATCGTCAGCGAAATGGCGCTGTCAGGCACCTCGGATCCGCGCTTCAGGGTCATAAAGCTTCGCGACTGCCAGGCCAGCCAGAAAAAGTTCGGCGTATGAGGTTCGGTCAACAGCGGGCTTTCGGTGCCGTTGATGCGGTAGGTTGGCATCAGCAGAAACTGCAGCGGCCCGTTGCGGTCTTTAAACACCACGTAGCCTGCATCTGTTTTCACCTGCGCACACGGCGCCGGATTACGGTGCTGGATCTGATTCGGCACACACTGGTCGAGAACGATATGTCGCAACGCATTCGGATTACCCGCTTTCATCCAGTACACGCCACCCGCGGCAAGGGCGATAACAATCAGGATCAGTAAGATAATTTTTTTCACAACGCGTTCCCTGTTTTCGATAGAGGCAAAAGAGTAACGCAAAATGATGACCAAATAAAAAACCCGGCGGATTTCTCACGCCGGGTAACCGTGTCATTGATGGATTTTTAGCGCTGGCTGATCTGGTCGAAGGTACCGCCGTTAGAGAAGTGCTCTTTCTGCGCTTTCGTCCAGCCACCGAACACGTCATCAATGGTGAAGAGTTTCAATTTAGGGAAGACGGTTTCGTATTTCTTCGCCACCGCCGGATCGCGTGGGCGATAGAAGTTTTTCGCCGCAATTTCCTGCCCTTCAGGTGAGTAGAGATACTTCAGGTACGCTTCTGCCACCGCTTTGGTATCTTTTTTCTCAACCACCTTATCGACCACAGAGACGGTCGGCTCAGCCAGAATCGACTCGCTTGGGGTCACAATCTCGAATTTATCTTTGCCCAGTTCGTGGGTGGCCAGCAGGGCTTCGTTTTCCCATGCAATCAGCACGTCGCCAATCCCGCGCTCGACGAAGGTGTTGGTGGCGCCACGTGCGCCGGAGTCCAGCACCTCAACGTTTTTATACAGCGCTTTCACGAACTCCTGCGCTTTGGCCTGGTCGCCATTGTTGTGATGCAGTGCGTAGCCCCACGCGCCCAGGTAGTTCCAGCGCGCGCCGCCAGAACTTTTCGGGTTCGGGGTGATCACTGACACGCCAGGTTTGATCAGGTCGTTCCAGTCGTGGATCTGTTTTGGGTTGCCTTTACGCACGAGGAAAACAATGGTCGATGTGTATGGTGCGGAGTTATCCGGCAGGCGTTTGATCCAGTTTTTGTCGATGCGGCCACGCTCGGCAATAGCGTCGACATCGTAGGCCAGCGCGAGAGTCACCACGTCGGCTTCAATACCGTTGATGACGGAGGTCGCCTGTTTACCGGACCCACCGTGAGACTGGCGAACCACCACGTTGTCGCCGGTTTCCTGCTTCCAGTGCGCCGCAAACGCTTTGTTGTATTGCTCGTACAGCTCACGCGTCGGGTCGTATGACACGTTCAGTAACTGGATGTCCTTAGCCAGAACGCTGGTCGATGCCAGCAATAATGTTAAACCCACGCCCCATTTATTCATCGCCCAGCTCTCTTGTGTAGTGTTTTGATGATTGCAGCGTGCCAGAAACGGAATCGAGGATTAAAGAATAAAAAAAGATTGGCTATAACTTTGAGGAATAAAAAGACAAACTCTGCGGACAAAAAAAGCCCGGTGGCGCTTCGCTTACCGGGCCTACGAACCGTGCTTTTGTAGGCCGGGTAAGGCGAAGCCGCCACCCGGCACAATACAAACGCCGATCAGTACAGTTTTTTCGCGCAGTCCAGCCAGTCACCTTTGAACGGACGCTTCATGTTTTCAATGGCGTCGATGATGTCGTGGTGAACCAGTTTTTCGTTCTGAATACCGACGCAGCGGCCGCCGTGCCCCTGCAGCAGCAGTTCGATAGCATACGCGCCCATACGTGACGCCAGAATACGGTCATAAGGACCCGGGGAACCACCGCGCTGGATGTGACCCAGTACGGTTGCGCGCGTTTCACGCTTGGTTTCGGTTTCGATGTACTTCGCCAGCTCGTCAACGTCACAGATATGCTCGGTGATGGCCACGATCGCGTGTTTTTTCCCTTTCGCGATGCCCGCTTTAATTTCAGCCACCAGATCTTCACGGCTGAATTCCACTTCCGGAACCACCACGAATTCACAACCCCCCGCAATCGCCGCGGCCAGGGTCAGGTCACCACAGTAACGCCCCATCACTTCAACGATAGAGATACGCTGGTGAGAAGAAGAGGTGTCACGCAGACGGTCAATCGCTTCCACAACAGTACCCAGCGCGGTGAAGTAACCGATGGTGTAGTCAGTACCTTTGATATCGTTGTCGATGGTGCCTGGCAGACCGATGCATGGGAAGCCCATTTCTGTCAGACGTTTTGCACCCATGTACGAGCCGTCACCACCGATAACTACCAGGGCGTCCAGGCCACGTTTTTTCATGTTTTCGATAGCCACTTCACGCACGTGTTCGTCACGGAATTCCGGGAAGCGCGCAGACCCAAGGAAGGTACCGCCACGGTTGATCATGTCAGACACGCTGTAACGGTCGAGCTGTACCATACGGTCTTCATACAGACCCAGGTAACCATCATAGATACCAAAAACTTCCAGACCTTCCGTCAGCGCTGAACGGACAACCCCACGAATTGCCGCGTTCATGCCCGGCGCATCACCGCCGCTTGTCAACACACCGATTTTCTTAATCATGACTACCTCTGAACTTAGGAATGCAAAATTGAAATCTGTTGCCGGAAGAAACTTATCGACCAACGAATACTGCAAATAGTATATCAATCCCTTCCAGCTGAATTGATTCAGGTCAGACCAAATGGCGGTAATTTATACACAAAATGCTGGCCTGGCTCACTTTTTTACAACGAATTACGAAAGCCCAACATGTCCGGGTACAACCGAGCAGGGATCCTGGTGAATGATGACGTCTGAACCAGGAAAACGCTGCAATATCGCCTGCTCGACCTGCTCAGCAATAACGTGAGCCTGAACCAGTGGCAGGTTGTCTTCCATTTCAATATGAATCTGAATAAAGCGGGTCGGCCCTGACTGCCGCGTTCGCAGATCGTGTGCACCGCTGACGCCAGGCCAGGAGGTCACGATAGAAAAAATTTCATTGCGTTCTGAGTCCGGGAGGGCGCGGTCAAGCAGTGATTGCACCGCTTCATACCCCATTCGCAAGGCGCTATATAAAATATAGATGCCAATCCCTAACGCAAACAACGCATCGGCCCGATGCCAGCCATACCAGGCCAGACCGAGCGCAATAAGAATAGCCCCATTCATCATAACATCAGATTGATAATGAAGCATATCTGCCCGTACAGCCTGGCTTTGCGTTTTGCGAACCACCCAGCGCTGGAACGTTACCAGAACAAGTGTGCATATAAGTGCAACGACCGTCACCACCACCCCTACACCGGGATCGTTCATCGGCGTCGGCGAGACGAGGTGCTGAATACCGGTTAAAAAGAGGAACAGCGCAGACCCGGAAATGAACATACTTTGCGCCAGCGCGGCCAGCGACTCCGCTTTACCGTGCCCAAAGGTGTGCTCTTCATCCGCCGGCTGCAGCGAGTAGCGCACCACCAGCAGGTTGGTCAACGAGGCGGCAATGTCCATCAGCGAGTCGACCAGCGCCGCCAGAATACTGACCGAGCCGGTATACCACCAGGCAAAGATTTTAATCATTAACAGGCTGGATGCCATGACGGTCGCCGCGATGGCGGCCCGGCTGACCAGTCTTCCATAGGATTGATTCATAAACGCTCCTGTCATGTCATGCCGCTAGTATAACGGAAGCAGGAGGGGTCTAAGGATGAATAAACGGTTAACAAATCAGAATGCGGGGCAAAAAAAACCCCCACATCATGTGGGGGAAGACAGGGATGGTGTCTATGGCAAGGAAAACAGGGTTTACTGGTTACTTCGGGTACTGCTATTGCTACTGAAAAACGTCGTTTCTGAGCTTCGCTGCATCCGTGCAACCTTACGCAGCTGGTCCATTCGCTGCTGATGTCTGGTGTTCAAAACCGCTTGCTGCTCGGGCGTTAGCAGATGGAACATCTGGTTGCGGACCTTCGCCATTTCAACCTGGCGAGCAACCTGTTCCTGTGCCATTTTTTCGGCCTGAGCGCGTACAGCGCTTTCGTCAAAATTTTCTGCGGTGACAAGGCGATGCATTGTCTCCATTTCGCTAACATTAACAGGGGGCTGGTCGTGTCGTGCCCTCTGCATCAGATCTCGCATCTGTTGACGCTGATGTTCGGTTAAACTTATGCCGTCAAACATATGGCTCTGGCTACTGTGCTGCGTTGTGTCCTCTTGTGAGGAACCGTTATCGCTGATGATAGCTACAGCAGCCTGGCTAAACGCACTGAACGCCAGCGTTGAGGCCATGACGGCAGCGGTAACTTTGCGCATCACTTGCTCCCAAAATCTTTCGTGTCGCGATTCAACGAGAGACAGTCTACGATTCAGGCTGCAAACATGCGTCAGGGGGTGTAAAACAACGTAAAGTCATGGATTAGACAGCCTTGATGTCGTAATTTCTGCCTCGGAGGTATTTAAACAATGAATAAAATCCTGTTAGTTGATGATGACCGAGAGCTCACATCCCTTTTAAAGGAGTTGCTCGACATGGAAGGTTTCAACGTCCTGGTTGCCCATGATGGCGAGCAGGCGCTGAGTCTCCTTGACGACAGCATCGATTTACTTTTGCTCGACGTCATGATGCCAAAGAAAAACGGTATCGATACGTTGAAAGAGCTTCGCCAGACACACCAGACCCCCGTTATCATGCTGACCGCGCGCGGCAGCGAACTTGACCGCGTACTCGGCCTGGAGCTGGGCGCGGATGACTATTTACCCAAGCCGTTTAACGACCGTGAACTGGTTGCCCGTATTCGCGCTATCCTGCGTCGTTCCCACTGGAGCGAGCAGCAGCAAAATACCGAGAACAGCTCACCGACCCTGGAAGTGGACTCCCTGAGCCTGAACCCGGGCCGTCAGGAAGCGAGCTTCGATGGCCAGACGCTGGAATTGACCGGTACGGAGTTCACCCTGCTGTATCTGCTGGCGCAGCACCTCGGCCAGGTGGTATCGCGTGAACATTTGAGTCAGGAAGTGCTGGGCAAACGCCTCACCCCGTTTGACCGCGCCATTGATATGCACATCTCTAACCTGCGTCGTAAGCTGCCGGAGCGTAAAGACGGTCACCCGTGGTTTAAAACCCTGCGTGGTCGCGGTTATCTGATGGTTTCCGCTTCATGATTGGAAGCTTAACCGCCCGCATCTTCGCCATCTTCTGGCTGACGCTGGCACTGGTTTTAATGCTCGTACTGATGTTGCCAAAACTCGACTCACGCCAGATGACGGAGCTTCTCGACAGCGAGCAACGTCAGGGCGTGATGATCGAGCAGCACGTGGAAGCCGAGCTGGCAAACGATCCGCCAAACGATTTGATGTGGTGGCGCAGGCTGTTTCGCGCTATCGACAAGTGGGCTCCGCCCGGACAACGCCTTTTGCTGGTCACCAGCGAAGGCCGCGTGATTGGGGCCGATCGCAACGAAATGCAGATCATCCGCAACTTCATTGGTCAGGCGGATAACGCCGATCACCCCCAGAAGAAGAAATATGGCCGCGTAGAGATGGTAGGGCCTTTCTCCGTGAGAGACGGGGAGGACAATTATCAGCTCTATCTGATCCGCCCGGCGAGCAACTCCCAGTCCGATTTTATCAACCTGCTGTTTGACCGTCCTCTCCTGCTGCTGATTGTGACGATGCTCGTCAGCTCGCCGCTGCTGTTATGGCTGGCGTGGAGCCTGGCAAAACCGGCCCGTAAGCTGAAAAATGCCGCCGATGAAGTGGCGCAGGGTAACCTGCGACAACACCCCGAACTGGAAGCCGGACCGCAGGAGTTTCTTGCCGCCGGAACCAGTTTTAACCAGATGGTCAGCGCCCTCGATCGCATGATGACGGCCCAGCAACGTCTGTTGTCTGATATCTCACACGAACTGCGAACCCCGCTTACGCGCCTGCAGCTTGGCACCGCGCTGCTGCGTCGCCGCAGCGGTGAGAGTAAAGAGCTGGAGCGCATCGAGACGGAAGCCCAGCGTCTGGACAGTATGATCAACGACCTGCTGGTCATGTCGCGCAATCAGCAGAAAAACGCGCTGGTGAGCGAAACGGTGAAAGCCAATCACCTGTGGCATGAAGTGCTGGATAACGCAGCGTTTGAAGCGGAACAGATGGGCAAATCCTTCACCGTCAACTTCCCGCCGGGGCCATGGCCGCTGTACGGAAACCCCAACACGCTGGAAAGCGCGCTGGAGAATATCGTGCGTAACGCCCTGCGCTACTCGCACACGAAGATTGAGGTCGCCTTCTCGGTGGATAAAGACGGGATTACCGTTATTGTGGATGACGACGGTCCTGGCGTCAGCCCGGAAGACCGCGAGCAGATTTTCCGTCCGTTCTACCGCACCGACGAGGCGCGCGACCGTGAATCCGGCGGTACGGGATTAGGCCTCGCGATTGTGGAAACCGCCATGCAGCAACACCGTGGCTGGGTGAAAGCCGACGACAGCCCGCTGGGCGGGTTGCGGTTAACGCTGTGGCTGCCGTTGTATAAGCGTTCGTAATCCCCCCTCACCCCAGCCCTCTCCCCTGTACGGTCCGGGGACATAGTGAACGCTTGTTCGGGGACATGGTAGACACTTACAACTAAGGCATAAGAACCCGTTTATGGAGTCGCTTATGCCCTGGGATGCGAGAGATACCATGTCATTACGTACCGAGTTTGTTTTGTTCGCCTCGCAGGACGGGGCGAACATCCGTTCCCTCTGCCGTCGCTTCGGTATTTCACCTGCCACCGGCTACAAGTGGCTTCGTCGCTGGGCGGAGGAAGGGGCCTCCGGCCTTCAGGACCGCCCGCGCATACCGCACCATTCCCCGAACCGCTCATCTGACGACATCACTGCCCTGCTGCGCATGGCCCATGACCGTCATCAACGCTGGGGAGCCCGCAAGATTAAACGCTGGCTGGAAGACCAGGGGCACACCATGCCCGCCTTCAGCACCGTTCATACCCTGATGGCCCGTCACGGCCTGCTGCCGGGCACTTCACCGGGCATTCCCGCCACGGGACGGTTCGAACATGACGCGCCGAACCGGCTCTGGCAGATGGATTTTAAGGGCCACTTTCCCTTTGGCGGTGGCCGCTGCCATCCGCTCACTTTGCTGGACGACCACTCCCGTTTTTCCCTGTGCCTGGTGCACTGTAACGATGAACGTCGTGAGACCGTGCAGCAGCAGCTGGTCAGCGTGTTTGAACGCTACGGCCTGCCGGACAGGATGACGATGGATAACGGCTCACCGTGGGAGACACCACCGGCACCTGGACGGCGCTGGAGCTGTGGCTTATGCGCCAGGGTATCCGGGTGGGGCACTCCCGGCCGTATCATCCGCAGACGCAGGGCAAGCTGGAGCGTTTTCACCGCAGCCTGAAGGCGGAAGTGCTGCAGGGGAAGTGGTTCGCGGACAGCGGTGAACTGCAGCGCGCCTTCGACCACTGGCGGACGGTCTATAACCTTGAACGCCCGCATGAGGCACTGGATATGGCGGTACCGGGCTCGCGGTATCAGCCGTCATCGCGACGGTACAGCGGCAACACAACGCCCCCGGAATACGACGAGGGCGTGATGGTCAGGAAAGTGGATATCAGCGGAAAGCTGAGCGTGAAAGGGGTAAGTCTTAGCGCGGGTAAAGCGTTCAGGGGAGAGCGGGTCGGACTGAAGGAGACGCAGGAGGATGGCTGCTATGAAGTGTGGTGGTACAGCACGAAAGTGGGGGTGATCGACCTGAAGAAAAAGTCGATCACCATGGGTAAAGGATGTTAAAAAGTGTTCACCATGTCCCCGAACACCTGTCTACCATGTCCCCGGACCGTACACCCCAAAGGGGCGAGGGTGAAAAGACCGCACCGAGCCGTCCCCTCTCCCCTTTGGGGAGAGGGTTAGGGTGAGGGGTGCCGTTATTTCCCCCACAATCTCCGCGAATTATCTTCGATCTTGCCGTGTAAACGTCGCTTCTGCATCGTTCTTGTCCAGCTGGTCGATAATCCCGCCGCCGACAGCAGGCGATGATATTGCTCGTCATCAAACGGCATATGCCAGGCAATGGCGCAGGCGTCATAAACAGACACCTCACTCAGACGTGATGCCAGCTCAAGCGGCGCATCCGCTGACACCTGCCCCGCCAGCACCACCCGGTACAGCCAGCCGGTTTTACCCGTATTTTGCAGTTGAGCGGACATGTCATGAATGCCGAAATGGTAGTTGAGCTTGAAGCACGGCGAGCGTGGCTGCGTCACCTGGATCAGGGCATCGCCCCAGCGGTAGATATCGCCAATAAACACGTTCTTTTCGGTCAGCCCTTCGGTGGAGAGGTTCTCGCCAAACGCGGGGGCGACAAAGAGGTCCGCCTGCTCGGGGAACTCGGTTCTCCAGTGCTGATAGTGTTCGCGCGGGTAGTGACACAGCGCGCGATCGGGTCCGCCGTGGATTTTCTTTTCGGCCTGCTCGTCACCCGCAAGTCCGAGGTCGGTTAACATTAGCTCGCCGTCGACCTGAATTTTGGCGATGGCGCTCGGGCGGCTGCCGTCGTACTCCCTTACCTTGCCTGTAAATACATTCACCGGATAATGCATCGCTGCTCCTTTCTGCAGATACAAAAAAAGCGAGTCATCAGACTCGCTTCTCACAGGCGTCAATGCAACCTTATTTTTTCGCGGCGAAACGCGCTGCTGCTTCGTCCCAGTTCACCACGTCCCAGAACGCTTTGATGTAGTCCGGGCGACGGTTCTGGAATTTCAGGTAGTAAGCGTGTTCCCACACGTCCAGGCCCAGGATTGGGAAACCGGATGCGCCAGAGATCGCTTCACCCATCAGCGGGGAGTCCTGGTTAGCGGTAGAAACCACGGCCAGTTTGTCACCTTTCAGTACCAGCCACGCCCAGCCAGAGCCGAAACGGGTGGCAGCGGCTTTTTCGAATTCCGCTTTGAAGTTGTCAACGGAACCAAAATCGCGCTCGATAGCCGCTTTCAGGTCGCCCTGCAGAGTGGTACCGGTTTTCAGGCCTTTCCAGAACAGGCTGTGGTTCGCGTGACCGCCAGCGTTGTTGCGCAGAACGGTTTTCTTGTCTGCTGGCAGCTGGTCCAGCTTGGTGATCAGCTCTTCAACAGGCAGGTTAGCGAACTCTGGCAGGCTTTCCAGCGCAGCATTCGCGTTGTTCACATAGGTCTGGTGGTGTTTAGTGTGATGGATTTCCATCGTCTGCTTGTCGAAATGCGGTTCCAGTGCGTCGTAGGCATACGGCAGGGATGGCAGTGTATAACTCATAATCCTCTCCATTATTGTCGGGCGGCACAGCTGTTAATGCCGCGTAAGCAGTTGGTTCATTATAGTTAATTAAATGATATTGAAAATGATTATCAATGCCGTAGTTTTTATAAGGTTATTCATTTTCTGACCAAAGCTAAAAGGGTGAATGGGATCAGGACGTTAATGGACTTCTACCGCCTTATTGCCTGCCGCAATCTCACGCCTGCTGCTCAGCGTAAAGGCTGACACCACCGTAATCGCCAGCACGAAACAGCCCAGCATCAGGTACGTCTCCTGGAAGCCGATTCGGTCGTACATATTACCGGCAAAGGCAGAAAGGAAAATCGCCGCCGACTGCTTGGCAAACTGGAAGCCAATCAGGTAGATAGTGGCCGACAGACGGGTGTCAAACACCCCGGTGATGTATTTGAACGCCCCCACCAGCAGGAACGGCACCTCCAGCGCATGCAGCATCTTCAGGGCGATCACTTCTACAGCGGTGGTGGCAAATGACGAGCCGATAATGCGCGTCGCCATTATCACCCCGGCGATCAGCAGCGTGTTTTTCGCGCCGATACGGTTAATGATCCACGGCGAGCAGAACATGATGATGGCGTTACAAATTTCTCCGGCCGTCGTCGCAAAGCCAAAAGCGCGGGTCCCCTCCTGTGGCGTCGCGAAGAAGGTTTTGAAGAAGGTGGCAAACTGCTGGTCGAAGACGTCATAGACGCAGGCCACGCCAATCACGTACAGGATAAACATCCACATTCTGCGCTGGCGAAACAGGTTAAAGACGGTTCTGGCTGTAATCTGCGGCTGGTTGGCACCCAGGGCGTTCATTACCTGCGCCGTCTGGTTGGGCTTCGGCTTCGCGACCACCAGCAATAGCATCAACAGCAGCGCCGCCCCCGAACCCATCCAGAAGACATACGACGGATCGATGCCGAACAGGATCCCCCCCGTTGAGGCGCACAGCCCCCAGCCAAGACAGCCGAACATGCGCGCCTTGCCGTACTCAAAGAAGCTGTTGCGGCTTACGCGTTCGATATAGGCCTCAATAGCCCCCGATCCCGCCGAGAAAACAAAGCCGATGTACAGCCCGCCGCTCAGCGCCCCCAGCCAGATATTGGTTTTCAGCAGCGGTGCGAAAACGTACAGGAAGAAGGGGGCAAACAGAAACAGCAGCACGGAGATAATCCACAACAGATGTTTTTTTAGCCCCAGCTTGTCCGAAATCACCCCCAGCACCGGCTGGAAGGCGATAGCCGATAGCGAGATGCAGGAGAAAACAATCCCGGTATGGGTTTTGTTTAGCCCGATGATGTCCGACAGCCATATAGGCAGGAACGGAAAGCAGGTGGCCATGATGAAGAAGTAGAGAAAGAAGAACAGCCCGAAAATCCAGAAGTTAGGGCTGTCTTTGTGGGTACAGGTTGTTGTGTTCATTATTTTTATCCTCAACGGAGGGCCGGGTCTCCGGCCCGTCACCCTTACACGCGTTCCACGCCAATCAGAATGGCGGTTTCCGGATCCAGAATCGGCAGCGCAATCCCTGCCTGCATCAGCCACTCACCGCTCACCGTTTGCGGCGCGTCCATCCACGCCGGCAGCCTGCGCATGGTGTGCCCACCCTCACCCGTAATCTGAATATTCGGATGATCGAGCAGCGTGATGCGGTACTGCGCGCTGGCTTCTAACCCCGGCATGCGCAGCGGCATCATCAGGGTGTAATCCGGCATTGCGAGCTGGCTGACCATAAACAGTCCGTACGTCTTATCTTCGCTCACTATGCCCTGCGCCATCGTGGTGGCGTCCGGCATCTCCACGCGCCACTGGGTACCCCGATGGATCACCTCGCGCCACTGCTTGTGCAAGGCGGCATAGTGACGATATCCCTCACGCTCTTTCTCATCCACGGTGAGTGGGTCCAGCTCCAGCCCCATATGGCCAAACAGCGCTGTCAAACCGCGGAATTCAATGCTGTGCTGGCGGAAGGTGGCATGACATTTATGATGACCGATATGCGCGCCCATCACTTCCGGCGGGAAAAAATAGCTCATACCGCGCTGGATAGTGTTTCGCTCCAGCGCATCGTTATTGTCGGACGCCCAGAAGCGGTGGCAGCGTGTCAGGACCTCATAATCGATTCGCCCACCACCCGAGGAGCAGGATTCGAATTCGATGTGTGGGAAGCGTTCGCCCAGCACGTCTAACAGACGATAAAACTGACGGGTTTGAGCGTCGGCCGCGGCTTTGCCGTTATGTCCCGGCTGCACCAGCTCGCGATTCATGTCCCATTTCACGTAGTCGACCGCATGCTCGCCCAGCAGCCAGCTCATGCGCGTCAGCAGGTAATCAAACGCGTCCGGAATGTTCAGGTTAAGCACCAGCTGGTGTCGCCCGGTCACCTGGGGGTAGCCTGGCAGCGCCAGAACCCAGTCAGGGTGCGCGCGATACAAATCAGAATCGGGGTTAATCATCTCCGGCTCAACCCAGATGCCAAACTCCATGCCAAGCTGTTTGACGTGGTTGATTACCGGCGTCAGGCCATCAGGGTATTTTTTTTCGTCCAGATACCAGTCACCCAGCGCGGCACGATCGTCGTTGCGGCCTTTAAACCAGCCGTCGTCAATGATAAAGCGTTCCACGCCCAGCGCGGCGGCCTCGTCGGCCATACGCATGATGTAGCCCGGGTCGTGACTGAAGTAGATCCCCTCCCAGGTGTTGAGGTGGACCGGACGCGGTTTGTTTTCCGGAAAGCGGATGACGTTGGCGCGCAGGTAACGGTGGAACTGCTGGCTCATGCCGTTCAGCCCCTGCGCGGAGTAGCTGGCATACAGGCGCGGCGTCCAGAGCGTGTCGCCCTCTTCAATCGCCACCTCACCCGGCAGGTAGAGCGCTTCGGCCTGAATATAACGGCGGCCATCGGTTTTCGCTTCCGCGCGCAGGCGGTGGTTGCCGCTCCAGCCCAGATGCACGCCCCAGACGTCGCCGTGCATTTCACTGAACGATGGCGTACCCGAAATCAGCGCCGGGAAGTGTTCGTGGGACGTTTTACCCCGGCGGTTTTCAATCACGAAACTGTTGTGCTCAAGCATGACGCGGTGCGGCTGAAATTCACGGATCCAGCGTCCGTGGAAGGCCAGCACCTCCCGCGCTCGCTCGGCCACCGGCAGCGTGACGGCGAAACGGTCCACCTGCCACGCCTGGGATTTCAGGTTGGTTAAGCCGTGACGCACCGCCAGCACGCCACTGGCATCCAGCGCCATTTCGCTGGTCAGGCGCAGGCCCGCATGTGCATCTTCTGCCGTAATTGTCAGGGTTTGTCCCTGCTGCTGTACGTCTGTGGTGGTGAAAACCGGGGAACCGTCCAGCCCCTGGCGGTGCCCCTCAATGCCGGGCGATCCAAACAGGCCGTGCCCCAGTTCAGCCATCAGCGTGACAGGTGAATCAACATCCAGCCTGCCGTTAGCCACTGGACGTGCGAGCGTAGCGACATCCTGCGGCGAAAAGTGGTGAAGGTGCGGCCCCCAGTAGAGAATTTCTGCAAACGGGTGCGTTTTAATCACCACGTCTACTGTGTCGCTTACAAGTCGTAAAATGGGATCGTGCATCAGACATCTCCTGTCATCGGAATGACCTGAGTGTTGATCCGAAACGTTTCGGATACAAACCAAAACGTTTCGGATCTGTGATCGGCTTTGGAATTTTACGAGATTTAAGCCGTCTGGCCTGGGAAGAATTCCGGCTGCCAGAGCACCTGAAGCGTGTCGATATCGTCGCCGTTAATCAGCTGGCGCACCATATCGGCAATCTGCTTCCCGACGCCCTGACGGGTAGACTGGATCACTGCCGCCACGTCGATATCAACAATGCTGTCCTGGGGTAAGCCGTCGTAGACCACCAGCGAGACGGCATTCTCGCCAGTAAGGCGTCCCATCTGCGCCAGCGCCATTGCCGCGCCGTCGCCGTGGGTGTTGCAGTCGGTAATGATGGCCGTGGGGGGCTGCGGCAGAGCGAGCAGCGCTTTCGTGGTGGCATACCCCACGCGGCGCGAAGGGGGCATAGCGCGCAGCCACTCGCTGGACAGCCCGGCTTCCCGTAACGCGTCCAGATAGCCCTGGCGACGCTGGGTGATAAATGCCTGATTGTTGCTTTCGCCCAGTAGCGCAATGCGTTGATGCCCTTTCTCGATCAGCCAACGGGTGGCGTGATACGTGCCGGCATAGTTATCGAAATCGAACCACGCATACGGCTGCGGCAGTTGGCTGCGCCCGAGCGCCAGGAACGGGAACCCGGCGGCCTGAAGCTGCTCAAGACGCGGATCGTGATCCAGCGTATGCGCCACAATCAGCGCATCCACGCGCCGGCTTTGGACCATGCGCATATAGCTGTGCTTGTCCGCCAGATCATCATCGGCGATGAGCAGTAAGTCGATTTCATGTCGCGCCAGTTCGTGGCTGATTTCGCCGACCATGTCCATAAAAACGCTGTTATTGAGCGGAACAGGATGCACCGGAAAAACGAGCCCGACGGCATCAATTTTGCCCATCTTCAGGCGGCGGGCAAACGTATTTGGTCGATAGCCACGGCGCTGGGCCTCCGCTTCCACGCGGGCGCGCGTCTCGGCGGAGACGTCATCATACCCGTTAAGCGCCCGGCTGACGGTGGTAACAGACAGCCCCAGTTCTTTAGCGATAGCTTTAAGCGACATGATTTTCCGTATCTTCGTTAATTTTGTTCCGCCACCAGCAGCGCGTAGGTGTCTGGCTCCAGGGCTTTAAAGATATGCGGCTGGTCTGCGGGGTAGCAAATATAGTCCCCTGCCCCAAGCTCTTCCGCGGCGTCGAGCAACCCGACCAGCGCACGTCCCTGCGTCACAATAATATGTTCAACCGAGCCAGGTGAATGTGGCTGAGAGAGACGATCGGCACCCGGTTGGGTCATCAGAAGGTAGATATCACGGCGTGCACCCGGGGGGCATGCCGCCAGCAAAATGGCTTCGTAGTTCGCCTGCCCGGCGACCACTTTCGTCCCCTCGCCGCGGCGGATCACCTGCGTGGTCGGAAGCTGTGGCTCAAGCAAGCGGGCAAAAGGAATATCCAGCGCCACGCAGAGCGACCACAGCGTTTCCAGGCTAGGGTTACCGTTGCCGGACTCCAGCTGTGAAAGCGTGGATTTAGCGATCCCGGCACGGCGGGCAATTTCCGCCAGTGAAAGTCCGGTTCGCAGGCGTTCACGCACCAGACTTTTGGCGATCACGCTGATTGGCTGCGTCATAAAACGGCCTCTTGTTCTATATATCGAACGAATCGTTCATCTTGAAAAACAGTTCAGTTGCGTTCATTATAATGGATAAACGTTCGATATGGCTAAAATTGTATGAAGCATCATCTCTCTTGTCTGAAAGGCGACACCATTAAAGCGATCATCCTGGTTTGCCTCGCGGTCGGCGTGGTCGGGATGTCATACGGCTCACTGGCAATGGCCTACGGTTTTCCGGTCTGGGTCCCGTTTGTGCTCTCCATTACCGTGCTCGCGGGCGCGTCCGAATTTATGTTTATTGGTATTGTGGCGAGCGGCGGTAACCCGCTGGCAGCGGCGGCGGCGGGGTTGCTGGTCAACGCGCGTCATGTGCCGTTTGGTGTGACGGTGCGTGAACTGGTGGGCAAACGGGGGCTGAGCTTTCTTGGCTGCCACATCATGAACGACGAAAGCGTGGTGTTTGGCCTGTCGCAGAAAACGCCCGAACAGCGCAAGGCGGCCTACTGGCTATGCGGTTTAGGGGTGGCGATTATCTGGCCACTGGGGGCCCTGCTGGGCGCTATGGTCGGCAAATTGCTACCGGATCCGGAAACCATTGGCCTGGATGCGGTCTTCCCGGCCATATTGCTGGCACTTGTGGTTCCCGCGTTTAAAAACCGTACCACGCTCATCCGCGCCTGCAGCGGTGCCATTCTGTCGCTGGCCGCCGTGCCGTTTGCCCCGGTGGGCTTACCGGTTCTGCTCTCTTTACTGGGTCTCGCGGCGAGGAAAAAATAATGGGAAATATGACGTTTTTTATTCTTGGTATCGCAATTTTGTCTGCGGGAACATATCTGATGCGTCTTGGCGGGGCAAAACTCGGCAGCAGGCTGGCATTATCGGAGCGTTCACAGGCGTTGCTGTCAGATGCGGCAACGGTGTTGCTGTTTTCCGTGGCGCTGGCGACCACATTTTATGAAGGTGACCATTTTGCCGGGATGGCACGCGTAGTGGGTGTCGCGTTTGCGGTGTTTCTGGCCTGGCGAAAAATGCCGTTAATTGTGGTCATCATAGCGGCGGCAGTAGTCACCGCACTGCTGCGTGTGGCGGGGATCCACTAAGAATGATGCCCGGCATACTACTCTGTCGGGTATCAAAAGGGTTATTGCGCTGGAAGGGTATCGACGCTCAGCGTCAGCGTCTCGGTAAGATCGGTGGCGTTGGTCACGCTGAAGGCTTTCTCTGACAGGTAGGTCGTCACCATCATGGTCACGGTGAACTGCTCTCCCGCCACTTCTATCCCGTTAACGGCAGCCAGCGCTTTTTCTGGCGGCAATGTCACTTCTGGCGCCCCTCCCTGAACCACCACCGCACCAATATCGACAGCGGCCAGTTGCACACTCTTCCCGTCCATGCGGCCATCCTTGAATGCGATCTTCATCGCGCCGTTATCGGTGTATCGCCAGGCCCTGTTTTGTCGGGCAGCGCCGTTGATTGAGATCCGCATTTTACGCGCATCCGGACACATCACCGACACCCGCAGTTCCCGCGTTACCGAGGCATAACCGTTATAAACTTTGCCCACATGCTCAGCAGAACCCTTTCGCATATCGTCTTTACGATAACGACCGTAGTCGATTGTCTTCACGGCGGACATCATTTTGCATTCGCCATCATCAGCCTGCGCGGCTGCCGGTCCGCAGAGCAACGCGGCCAACATCACGTACTTATGAATGTTATTCAAAGACACTTCCCTGTCACCTCTTCGTAGAATGTATTCGGTTTTTCCTCCGGCAGGGTATACGTCAGCTTGCAACGCTCTCCCTCCACCGTCGCGTAGAGCTGCTGGTTGGCAGAGATATCGTTCAGGAAGATCACGCCGTCTTCGGGTGCCGTAGTGATGTATTCACCCGCTTCGTCCACAATCGGGATACCTTCCGGCAGCGGCGTACCGTCCGCGCGGCTGATAGCCAGCAGCACGCGGCGCTGGCTTAGCATCTCAAACTCCCACTTCGCCACGGCGCCATGAGAGGCCTTGATCGCCGTTCTGCCGTTTCTGACATCCAGGTTGCCTGGCAGCTTTTCGGTGTTGATCTCAATCGTGCTTTCCTGGAATGGTGACAGCACAGGGATCACCGCCTGACCCCATTTATCCGTCCATACCGGGCCACGCGCGGTGCCAATCTCGACGCCTGCCGCCGGTTTATCCAGCTTAGCGATGGCATAGGTGTCAGCCACCTGATAAGGCGAGAAGGTCACGCCGTCGCCGTGCACCACCATCCCGCCGCTCAGCGACGCGGAATAGTTGGTGTTGCTGTTGTTATCGCCCCCAGCCGCCAGCGCCAGGCTGGTGTAATGCAGATTGCTGTTCAGTGAGCTGTCCCAGCTGGTGCTGTTCTCATCATGATCCTGAGAGACGCCAACCGCATACTGGTTCGCCTCATTGAACGATCCCATCGCGCGCGTACCGTAGGAACGCTTGCCTTCGCTATCACGATACCAGGAGCTGGTGCTGACGCCCGTACGGCCGAGCGGGATCGACACGTTCACGTAAAACTGATCGTTATCACTGTCGTCGTTGCGGCTGACATCCGATTCCCAGTTCACACTCAGGTTGAAATATTTGAAGGTTTGCGACCATGAAGAGACGAAACGGCGGCTATTGTTCTCGCTGTTCCATCTCTCGTTGCGGTAGTAGCTAAGGGAGAAGCGGCCAAGCGTGGTGTTGGACCAGTTAATACCTATGTTGGTGTCGTATTTGGTTTGCGACATATCGTCGTCTTCATCGTAAAGCTCCGTCATTTCACGGTAATCCGGCGTACCGTAGCTGCCGCCCATCGAAATGCCGATGCCCCACGGCAGCGCATAGCCTACATCCAGCGTCGTTTTGTTGCCCTTCGTTTGCGTCTGGTTGTCTAACGACGCCAGAAAACCGAGCGAGGCATACAGGTTCTGCGTCGGCGTGGTATCGAGGTTGCCGGAGAAACCGTAATAGCGGTTATCCGCCATCACCATACCGGCGACGACATTCATGCGCCTGTTGATAGACCAGCCGTTATTGGCCGAGACCACCCACGGTTTTTCGAGGCGCGATTCCATGTCGCTTTCAACACGGCCTACCGCCATGCTAAAGCCCGGTGCGCGCCCCACGTGGCTGCTGCGAAAGGTACTCGCCGCCACGGTAAAGCGGTTTTCGCTGCCGTCGGTCTCGGTCACCGTGACGTTCAGGTCGGTGTTGAGGTTAGCCAGCGGTACGTCGTCTAGGCTAAACGGCCCGGCAGGCACCAGCGTCGAATAAATCAGCTGTCCGCCCTGGCGAATATCGACACGCGCCTGAGGATTTCGGGCGATCCCGTTCACTTCCACGCCCGTCCCCGTCTGAGGCGAAAGCGCGTTATCTGGCATCATCTGTACACCGTAAATAACCGGAATACTGAAGCGACTATTGGCCACGTTAATCTGACCGCCCTGCACCATCACGCCATAATCGGTAAAGGTACGCTGGGCGTAGGTATTGAGTGAGGAAAAGTCAAAGCGCTGATCGCTGCCGTCGCTAATAAACTGCGTGCTGCGTACAATCCAGTCCCCGGCGTTAAAGCCCAGTTCTAACGTAGACTGGAAACGGTCGGAATTATCACCGTCATACTGGTTGTGGGTGCCGAACATGGAATAATTCAGCATTGCCGCACGGCCACCCTGCACTTCTACTAATTGACGTCCGAAATCAGGGTCCAACGCCTCTGGTGGAACCACGACCGATATTTCTTCAATATCCGGGGAAGACTGAAGAGTCGAACCAGACCAGTATTGTTCAATTTTAGGGCAGGTGTCTTGTGTGTCTTTTTTAATCAGCCCCGCATTTTTTAGAAACTCGTCATCAATACAGGGGTTACCTTCTTCATCAAATTTCACCGGCATAAGAATACGCTGCGTACCGTTAACATTCACAGTCACGTTATGGTTGCCGGGAGTAAAACGGGGAGCCATGGAATAATATTCAGCAATGGAGGGGTCAAGACCGTGGGATGTTAACGCTTCAACATCAAATTTCGCCCGGTCTGACGCCATTGGTTCATTCGCTGTCGGATTTATTTCTGCCCGAATACTAAAAGCGAGCGCCGTCAAGCAAAACGCCAGCATTCCCTTTTTACAGGAAACTGTTAACATGACTACTCCATGCGCTATTAAATGAGTGGTTATTCTTGTAGATCTGTCAGATAACTTTGCACTTGATAGCCATAACGGGAGACAGGATATATTTCAATCTGTTTTTCTGCCGAAGTTATTTTCTCTTTCGCACTCGCCGAAATTTTTTCACCCGGCAAAATATACGCCTTAGCGAATTGAACGGTCTTACCTGATGGCAATAATTTTGCTTTTTGCTCCATACGAACAACGTAAGGGGTTTTATTCTCGACAGTGACGTTGCCGTTATTCATTTGCCATTTTAAGTCTTTCCAGGGTTCGAGATTGACTGCCAATCCGGCCGGGCGAATAATAACGGGCAGGTTTTGGCTGAATGCGACTTTTACTTTATTTTTTTCACGCTGCGGGATAGCGGTAAAAATGACGCGCTTGATGTGTTCCACCTTCAGCGGCTCTGCGCTGCTTTTCAGTACAAAGCGCACGCGCTGGGTTTTGCCCGCGTCAACACGTACAACCGGCTGTGTCACAATCAGGCCAGGCTTTGGATCATCGGGTAGGTCAACCAGTTTGGTATACAGCAATTGGGCATCGGCATCCGTGTTTTTGACGTCCATACTGGCACCCTGCTCATCTTCTTTAACGATCAGCAATGGAGTTTCTGGCACCATTCCAGCAGCCAGGGCATTAAACGAGGTTAACAGGCAGGTACAAATCAGCGTTCTTTTCAAAAACAACATAATATTAGTCCATTAATATTTAAATAACACTCCACAGATGTGGAGTGTTTACTTTGAGGCTATTACAGATAAACCAGCTCAATGTTGGTTAAACCGTCCAGCGTTAATTCGTCGCTAATATCCAGCTCACTCGCTGGGTTAATCTGCGCCACGATGCCGATGTTGAAATTAACTTGTTTCAGCACGGCAGGTCGATCATTAACGGTATCGTTGGCGAAACCGTATGTCTCACTTTTATCCGTAACAACTTGCAGATAATGAAGCCCGTTTTTTGCGTGCCAATCCGTAGTCGCGGTAGCATCCTTCGAATATACTGGATGCAGCGACGCACCCGTATCGTCTGTCGCGGTACCCTTATCCCTCTGAATACCCATGGCATAAGCGCCAATCTTCTTACCGTTAAACATGCCCAACCCTGCTGTACTTGCAGGGCTTAATAAAAATTCCAGATCGCTAAACGCGGTAGACAAGTATTCGGTTGGCGCGGAGTCAGCGTGCGCATCGTTAAACGTCACACCAAAACGCGTAGGAGTTTCGCAGGTAATGGAAATAGAGACAACTTTCGTACCCGGAAGAGATGTTACCGTGTTGTAGTTTAACTCAGTTGCTTTAACCGTACCAAAATCAGCATTACCGCTGCCGCCTACAACAGAAGGCGTACAGGAGGATGGAACAACTTTACCGCTCACCTGCAGATCAAGGCTGGTTCCCGCTATTGCCGAAGACGCCGCGACAGCCAGCACGGAGGCCAGCACCCCTTTTTTAAACATCGCGTTCATTTTATTTCCTTATGTGAGTGAAATAGAAAACAAACCAAATAATGAATATCTGGTCTGGATATCAGCACTACAAAATTTGCGTCTGGAAAATAGCACCACAAATTAACGCGAACAATAATTCAAAATGATTTTAGGATTTGCGCCTGAGGAAATCCTAAGAGTTGAACATTACACATATTTTTATTGAATATATAATTGATAAATATATGCAGGGATCTGGTCTGACCCTATATTAAAACTGTGTATTATTATGATTAATTTCAAACAAAAGTAACCAAAGAAGGGAGATTTTTACAGTTATTGTTTCGTTAATAAGAAAATGCCTGGAAGATGTGCGGGAGAATCGAGGAAGGAGTCGTGGGTGTAAACCTGTCCCGGCTCCGAAGAGCAGGGACAGCGGCAATATCACTTATTTGTTCAGTTCGGCGGTCATGTGAACGCGGTTACCCGAGAACGCCTGAGTAATTTTGTAAGATGATGCACCCGCTTCCTGAGCCTGAGCCGCGATTTTCGCTTCTGCGCCGTCAATGGTAGAGGCGGTTGCAGTCACGGTCTGCGCAGCGAAAGAACCGAAAGAAGCAGCCAGAGCGATTACAGCGACAAAAGTTTTGATGCTTTTCATGATTTAAACCCTTTCATTAAGTTGTTTAGATAAGGCACCGTGCCTTGATGTGATAAATACTAGACCTCATCACGAACAACTAAAAGCGGAAGGATTTGCTATTATCATTCAAAATTACTGATCAACTATTAATCGCTGTGGATGGGTATAAATGGTTGCCCTTCCCGGCTTGCAGAAGCCCACCAGCGTCAGGTTGCAGCGCTCCGCCACCTTTACCGCCAGCGTGGTTGCCGCCGATACGGCAAACAGGATCTCCACCCCGCACATCGCCGATTTTTGCACCATCTCATAGCTGGCGCGGCTGGAAACAAGTGCCGCGCCCTGCTGCCAGACCTCACTTTCCCGCGCACGACGACCCAGCAGCTTATCCAGCGCCACGTGGCGGCCAACGTCCTCATGTCCCCCGGCAATATCGCCCGACGGCAATACCCACGCTGCTGCGTGCGTGCAGCCGCTCAGCTGGCCGATGGGCTGAACATCGTTGAGATGCTCAAGCGCATAGTCGAGGTGTGCCAGATTAAAGGTCTGCGTGAACGGCAGAGGTACAACAGGCTTGCCAATATCGTTGAGCTGCTCAACACCACACACGCCGCAGCCGGTGCGCCCGGCCAGTGCGCGACGGCGCTCTTTTAACCCCATAAAGCGGCGGCTGGAGAGTTCGATTTGCACCTCAAGGCCGTTGCATGCCTGCACCACGTCCATGCCGTAGATCTCCTGCGGGTGCTCAATGATGCCTTCCGAAAGGGAGAATCCTGTCGCGAACAGTTCGAGATCTTTTGGCGAAGCCATCATCACCACATGCGAGATGCCGTTGTAAACGAGTGCAACAGGCACCTCTTCCGCCAGATAATCAGGCGTGGCGTGGGCAATGTGGGGCGGCCTGTGTACCGACAATTCCACAATGCCGGCAGGCAGGGGTGATGAATGGGGGGCACGATTTTGTTTAGACACAGCGCTATTCCTGAACAACCACGAAGGTAAGCCTGCTATTGCAGCACAAACCACAGGCTTTACGCATAGTATGGATCAACTATTCGGCAACCATTCTCCTACTCATTCAGAAGGGGTGCAACCTGGCGCCCGCTACACCGCTTTAACATGCAGCGCTGTTAATGTGATCAATATCACACTTTATAATCAGCATGGTGATAATACGTTCACTTTGTATTAACGCCATTAGAACAGCGGTACCAACATTGTGGTATTCTGATGATATCCCTCGTGGAATTGAGGGATTAACGCAAATTTTTTCCTTTGCGGTCCTTCTTCAACCGCGAAGTCAAAACACTATATGTAAGCAATGTCGAAACAAGGAGTGACCCATGCAGGTCAGCAGAAGGCAGTTCTTTAAGATCTGCGCTGGCGGTATGGCAGGCACCACGGCAGCGGCACTGGGCTTTGCGCCCGGCGTAGCGCTGGCGGAAACGCGGCAGTATAAACTGCTACGCACCCGCGAAACCCGTAATACCTGTACGTACTGCTCTGTCGGTTGCGGGCTGTTGATGTATAGCCTCGGCGACGGTGCTAAAAACGCCAAAGCGTCTATTTTCCATATCGAAGGCGACCCGGATCATCCGGTCAACCGCGGCGCGTTGTGCCCGAAAGGGGCGGGTCTGGTGGACTTTATCCACTCCGAAAGCCGCCTGAAATTCCCTGAATATCGCGCGCCTGGCTCCGACAAATGGCAGCAAATCAGCTGGGAAGAGGCGTTCGACCGCATCGCTAAACTGATTAAAGAAGACCGCGATGCCAACTTTATTGAGAAGAACGCCGACGGCGTTACGGTCAACCGCTGGCTCTCCACCGGGATGCTGTGCGCCTCTGCTTCCAGCAACGAAACCGGTTATTTAACCCAGAAATTCACGCGCGCACTCGGTATGCTCGCGGTCGACAACCAGGCGCGTGTCTGACACGGACCAACGGTAGCAAGTCTTGCTCCAACATTTGGTCGCGGTGCGATGACCAACCACTGGGTCGACATCAAGAACGCCAACCTCATTGTGGTGATGGGCGGTAACGCCGCTGAAGCGCACCCTGTCGGGTTCCGCTGGGCGATGGAAGCCAAAATCCACAACGGTGCGAAACTGATTGTGATCGATCCCCGCTTTACGCGTACTGCGTCGGTGGCGGATTTCTACACCCCTATTCGTTCAGGTACTGACATCACTTTCCTGTCAGGCGTCTTGCTGTACCTGATGACCAACGAAAAATATAACCGCGAATACACCGAAGCCTATACCAACGCCAGCCTGATCGTGCGTGAGGATTACCACTTCGAAGATGGTCTGTTCAGCGGTTATGACGCCGAAAAACGCAAATACGACAAAACCAGCTGGAACTACGAGCTGGACGAGAAAGGCTTTGCGAAGCGCGATACTACCCTGCAACACCCGCGCTGCGTGTGGAACCTGCTGAAAGAGCACGTCTCCCGCTACACGCCGGAAGTTGTCGAGAACATCTGTGGTACACCGAAGGCGGACTTCCTGAAGGTGTGCGAGCTTATCGCCGAAACCAGCGCGAAAGATAAAACCGCGTCGTTCCTGTACGCCCTCGGCTGGACGCAACACTCCATCGGCGCACAGAACATCCGTACCATGGCGATGGTTCAATTGCTGCTCGGTAACATGGGGATGGCAGGCGGTGGCGTGAACGCCCTGCGCGGTCACTCCAACATTCAGGGCCTGACCGACCTCGGCCTGCTGTCTCAAAGCCTGCCGGGCTATATGAACCTGCCAAGCGAGAAACAGACCGACCTGCAAACCTACCTGACCGCCAGCACGCCTAAACCGCTGCTCGAAGGCCAGGTGAACTACTGGGGCAACTATCCGAAGTTCTTCGTCTCGATGATGAAAGCCTTCTTCGGCGACAAAGCGACGGCGGAAAACAGCTGGGGCTTTGACTGGCTGCCGAAGTGGGACAAAGGTTACGACGTTCTGCAGTATTTCGAGATGATGCACCAGGGCAAAGTGAACGGCTATCTGTGCCAGGGCTTTAACCCGGTTGCGTCGTTCCCGAACAAGAACAAGGTTGTTGAGTCGCTGTCGAAACTGAAGTTCCTGGTGACGATTGACCCGCTCAATACCGAGACCTCAACGTTCTGGCAGAACCACGGTGAATCGAACGATGTCGACCCATCGAAGATTCAGACCGAAGTGTTCCGCCTGCCATCGACCTGCTTCGCGGAAGAGAACGGCTCTATCGTCAACTCCGGACGCTGGCTGCAGTGGCACTGGAAAGGCGCGGACGCCCCAGGTATCGCCATGAACGACGGCGAAATCCTGGCCGGCATCTTCTTACGCCTGCGTAAGATGTACGCGGCAGAAGGCGGCGCGAACCCGGAACCGGTCCTGAACATGACCTGGAACTACTCAACGCCAGAAAATCCAGCGCCGGAAGAAGTGGCGATGGAGAGCAACGGTAAGGCGCTGGCGGACGTTATCGACCCGGCCACCGGCACCGTGCTGGCGAAGAAAGGCGATCAGCTCAGTACCTTCGCGCACCTGCGTGATGACGGTACCACCTCCAGCGGCTGCTGGATCTTTGCCGGTAGCTGGACGCCGAAAGGCAACCAGATGGCAAACCGCGATAACGCCGACCCGTCGGGCCTGGGCAATACGCTGGGCTGGGCATGGGCATGGCCACTCAACCGCCGTATCCTCTATAACCGCGCATCCGCTGACCCACAGGGCAACCCGTGGGATCCGAAGCGTCAGTTGCTGAAATGGGACGGCGCGAAATGGGGCGGCGTGGATATTCCGGACTACAGCACTGCACCTCCGGGTAGCGATGTCGGGCCGTTTATTATGCAGCCTGAAGGGATGGGACGTCTGTTTGCTATCGATAAGATGGCGGAAGGGCCGTTCCCGGAACACTACGAGCCGTTTGAGACGCCGCTGGGCACCAACCCGCTGCACCCGAACGTGGTCTCTAACCCGGCAGCCCGTATCTTCAAGGGCGATTTCGACGCGCTGGGGAAAAAAGACAAGTTCCCGTATGTGGGCACCACTTATCGTCTGACCGAACACTTCCACTACTGGACCAAGCACGCGCTGCTTAACGCCATCGCGCAGCCGGAACAGTTTGTGGAGATCGGAGAGAAGTTGGCGAACAAGCTCGGCATTGCCCATGGCGATACCGTTAAGGTCTCTTCTAACCGTGGCTACATCAAAGCCAAGGCCGTAGTGACCAAGCGTATTCGCACGCTGAACGTTCACGGCCAGCAGGTGGATACCATCGGTATTCCGATCCACTGGGGTTATGAGGGCGTGGCGAAGAAAGGGTTCATTGCGAACACCCTGACGCCGTTCGTCGGCGATGCGAACACGCAGACGCCGGAGTTTAAGGCCTTCCTCGTGAACGTGGAAAAGGTGTAACGGAGACGACTTATGGCTTATCAATCTCAGGACATTATCCGTCGTTCCGCGACTAACAGTTTCACGCCCGCGCCTCAGGCGCGGGACCACCAGCAGGAAGTGGCTAAGCTCATCGACGTGACCACCTGTATTGGCTGTAAAGCCTGTCAGGTGGCGTGCTCGGAGTGGAACGACATCCGTGACGAAGTGGGTCATAACGTCGGGGTGTACGACAACCCGGCGGATCTGACCGCCAAGTCCTGGACGGTAATGCGTTTCTCTGAAGTGGAGCAGAACGACAAACTGGAATGGCTTATCCGCAAAGATGGCTGTATGCACTGCGCGGATCCAGGCTGCCTGAAGGCGTGCCCGTCAGAAGGGGCTATCATTCAGTATGCGAACGGTATCGTCGACTTCCAGTCTGAGCAGTGCATTGGCTGCGGCTACTGCATCGCGGGCTGTCCGTTCAACGTGCCGCGACTGAACCCGGAAGACAACCGCGTCTACAAATGTACGCTGTGCGTCGACCGCGTTAACGTCGGTCAGGAGCCTGCCTGCGTGAAGACCTGCCCAACCGGCGCTATCCACTTTGGTTCAAAAGAGGATATGAAAACGCTGGCGGCAGAGCGCGTGGGCGAGCTGAAAACCCGTGGTTACGACAACGCAGGCCTGTACGATCCGGCCGGGGTTGGCGGTACACACGTGATGTACGTGCTGCATCACGCCGACAAGCCGAATCTGTATCACGGCCTGCCGGAGAACCCGGAGATCAGCGCCACCGTGAAATTCTGGAAAGGCATCTGGAAACCGCTGGCAGCGGTTGGTTTTGCTGCCACCTTCGCAGCGAGCATCTTCCACTACGTCGGCGTCGGGCCGAACCGCGCGGAAGAGGAAGACGACAACCTGCATGAAGAGAAAGACGAGGTGCGCAAATGAAAAAACGTGACACCATCGTGCGCTACACCGCGCCGGAACGCATCAACCACTGGATCACCGCCTTCTGCTTCATGCTGGCGGCGATAAGCGGGCTGGGGTTCTTCTTCCCCTCCTTCAACTGGCTGATGCAGGTACTGGGAACGCCACAGCTGGCGCGCATCCTTCACCCGTTCGTGGGTGTGGTGATGTTTGCCTCGTTTATCATCATGTTTTTCCGCTACTGGCACCATAACCTAATCAATCGGGATGATATCTTTTGGGCGAAGAATATTCGTAAGATCGTCGTCAACGAGGAAGTAGGTGACACCGGGCGTTATAACTTCGGCCAGAAATGCGTATTCTGGGCGGCGATTATCTTCCTGGTCCTGTTGCTGGTCAGCGGCGTGATCATCTGGCGTCCGTACTTTGCGCCTGCTTTCTCAATCCCGGTGATCCGATTCGCGCTGATGCTGCATTCATTTGCCGCAGTGGCGTTAATTGTGGTTATCATGGTGCATATCTACGCCGCCCTTTGGGTAAAAGGCACCATTACCGCGATGGTGGAAGGCTGGGTAACCAGCACGTGGGCGAAGAAACATCACCCGCGCTGGTACCGAGAAGTTCGCCAGAAACAGGAAAAGTCATCTGAATGAGTATTCGCATAATCCCGCAAGATGAGCTGGGGTCGAGCGAGAAACGCACGGCGGAATATATTCCGCCGTTGTTATTCCCCAGACTCAAGAACCTCTACAACCGCCGCGCAGAGCGTCTGCGCGAGCTGGCCGAGAACAACCCGCTGGGCGATTTTCTGCGTTTTGCCGCGCTGGTTGCCCATGCGCAGGAAGTGGTGCTGTACGACCATCCGCTGCAAATGGATCTGACCGCGCGCATCAAAGAAGCCAACGCGCAGGGCAAGCCGCCGCTCGATATCCACGTCCTGCCGCGCGACAAGCACTGGCATAAGCTGCTGCATTCGCTGATTGCCGAGCTGAAGCCTGAGATGAGCGGTACCGCGCTGGCGGTCATCGAGAATCTGGAGAAAGCGTCCGAGCAGGAGCTGGAAGAGATGGCGAGCGCGCTGTTCGCGTCCGACTTCTCACAGGTCAGCAGCGATAAAGCGCCGTTCATCTGGGCTGCGCTGTCGCTTTACTGGGCGCAAATGGCAAGCCTGATCCCCGGCAAAGCTCGCGCCGAATACGGTGAAGCGCGTCAGTTCTGCCCGGTGTGTGGCTCCATGCCGGTCTCAAGCATGGTACAAATTGGCACCACCCAGGGGCTACGTTACCTGCACTGCAACCTGTGTGAAACCGAGTGGCATGTGGTGCGTGTGAAATGCAGCAACTGCGAGCAGACCCGCGATCTGAACTACTGGTCGCTGGAAAACGAAGACGCGGCGGTGAAAGCCGAAAGCTGCGGTGACTGCGGGACCTACCTGAAGATTCTGTATCAGGAAAAAGACCCGAAAGTTGAAGCGGTCGCTGACGATCTCGCCTCGCTGATTCTGGATGCGAAAATGGAGCAGGAGGGCTTTGCCCGCAGCTCTATCAACCCGTTCCTGTTCCCGGGTGAAGGGGAGTAATTCCCTGTGACAGTGCCGGGCGGCGTGTGCTTGCCCGGCCTACAGTTGATAAGGTAAAACTACTCCGGCGATCCCCTGAAAGTCTTTGGTATTCCGAGTGATTAACGGGCAATTTCTGCTTTGAGCCGTCGCTAAAATAATGGCATCCGGAAGCTTCATGCCATGCCGCTCGCGGAGCATTACGCTTCTTTCTGCGATATCTCGGTTTACCTCAATAATCTCAAAAGCGCCCATTAACGCCGCTGTTTTCGCTTCATGGCCATACTTGCGTGCCCCCACCATGACTTCCATCCAGGTGATGAGACTGATCGCTCGGTGCGATGCAGCGCTTTCGATTGTATTTGCTGCCTCGACACGATTATTGAAAAGGTCGATCAGGATATTGGTATCAAACACCGCCATGTGTTCCATACCTACCACTCCTCACGCAACTTACGTTCATACTCAAGCCCATCTTCCTGCTGGTTTCCCCACAAGCCAAGCGCATCGCGAATAATCGAAGAACTCTGCTGGTCGAGATACTGCTCAATTGCTTCACGCAGTAATTCGGCACGAGGTTGGTTACGTAGCTGTTTGAGGTTATCGAGACGCTGAATAACGTCATCCGACAAATCGATCAGGATCCTGCCCATGTTAAGCTCCGCCAGCAAACTCATATATCACCTTAGTATATCATTATTGTCCATTTTTAAGGCAACATACGCTTTCTGTAATCCGGATTAAAGCACCAGCCAGGCTTTTCCCTGGTATTTGCGAGCCGCTTTCCAGATCAATGAGTTCACAAAATTTGTTGTTTTCATCCGCATGAAACCAGGCTATAAACTGTATATTAATACAGTGAAAAGAACGTTACTATGGCAATCGCCTGGCGGATCAACTCCGCCCGGTGATAACATCGGGGAACCTTACTCCTCCTCGTTCCCACCCTCTTCATACGCGCCAAAAGGCTTCGCCGGAAGAACGATATAGGTGCCTTCAAACACCGCGCCCGGTGTTTTATCGCCAAACAGCTCAACCTGCATCTGTACGCGGGCCTTGCGACCGCGTGCCAGACGGTCCAGATCGCCACCCAGTGAACCCAGATCGGCCACGGCGCTCGGCTTGCCGCTTATCGGAGCGCTATAACGGATGTGCGCATCGGCAAGAATGATCGTGCCGCCCAGATGGCGCTCGCGCAGCATTAGCCAGATAAGCCCCCAGCCGGTGAGCGTGGCGAGCGAAAAGAGGCTGCCGGCAAACAGCGTGTGGTGCGGGTTCTGATTGCCGGTTTCCGGCATGGTGGTAATGAATTTTTGCCCGGTGTACTGCTGAATACGCACGCCCATTTTTTCACTGAGCGGAATGTGCTGATACCAGGCCTGCTGGAGCTGTCCGCACCAGTCGGCGCGATGGAGGATATCGTCCAGCGTGGCGATGGGTTTAATCATCAAAAAATGGCGAATTGGCGTGGTTTGCGGGGTCGTGATCTCCCCCTGATTCACAAAACCGAGCTTGGCAAAGAACTCGACAGCATCTTCACGGGCGCTACAGGTGACGCGCTTAACGCCTTCCTGGCGGGCAACGGACTCCAGGGTCATCGCCATCAGCGTTCCCAGACCTTTGTCCTGCACGGAGGGATGAACCGCCATAAAGCGAATAGAGGCTTCGTTATCGGCGTTGATATACAAACGCCCGACGGCGACGAGGTTCCCCTCTTCGTCCATCACCATCTGATGGTGGGCCATCGCGTCCCAGGCGTCACGTTCAGACCCTTTAGGCTGATGTAATGGCTTGCGCAGCATTTCCCAGCGGAACTGGTAATAAGCTTCTAACTCTTCTTCCGTTTGCGGTACTCGAAGGTGATACATAGCTGTACTCTCTCTTGTTACCCGCGGCCACGCCGCCAGCTGGCTCATACCTGGAGCCAGAATGTGACGGGGCCATCGTTCACCAGCGAAACCTGCATATCTGCAGCGAATCGTCCGGTTTGCGTATTCATTTCCTGCTGGCGACAACGCTCAACAAAGTATTCATAAAGTGCTTCTGCACGATCCGGCGCGGCGCCTTTAGAGAAACTCGGGCGCATGCCGCGCTCGGTATCAGCGGCCAGCGTAAACTGGGAAACCACCAGCACGCTGCCCCCCGCCTGCTGGACGTTCAGGTTCATCTTGCCTTCCGCATCGCTGAAAATACGGTAGCCCAGCACGCGCTCACACAAGCGGTTGGCTTTTTGTTCGTCATCATCCTTTTCGACACCTAACAACACCAAAAGTCCTGGGCCAATTTCACCCGTCACCTCTCCCTCCACGGTGACGCTGGCACGGGTTACGCGCTGTATCAATGCAATCATGGTTGGTCTGCTTCTTGTTGTTTTTCAGCTTCTGCTGCTTTTTTAAGTTCGCGGTATACGCCGAGAGTGACAGTTATTTCCGCACCAAGCAAGACGATACACCAGGTCCAGTAAACCCAGACAAACAAAATAGGGATCACCGCCAGCACGCCATAAATCAGCTGATAGGAGGGAAACATGGTGATGTAAAGGGCGAACCCCTTCTTGCCCAGTTCAAAGAGTACCGCCGCCACCAGCGCCCCGACAACGGCATCACGGTTAGGCACGCGGGTGGTCGGCACCACGCTGTAGAGCAGCCAGAAAGAGAGCCACGATAAAATCAGGGGAAAGATACGCAAGACGTTATCGATGGCACCGTTGAGATCGCTGGCCCAACGCAGTGAAAGCAGATACGAACTGATCGCCAGACTCGCCCCGGCCAGCAACGGCCCAAGCGTAAGGATCATCCAGTACACGGCAAAGGAATACACCTTTGGCCGTGTCTTTTTACTCCGCCAGATAGTGTTCAGCGCGTTATCAATGGCGTACATCAATAACAGTGCCGTCACGATAAGGCCGCACGCCCCCACTGCCGTCATCTTGCTGGAGTTAGCCACAAACTGCTCAATGTAGTTCTGTATGACATCCCCGGTTGCGGGAATGAAATTGGCGAAGACAAAATGGCGAAGCTGCAGGCTGACGTCGGCAAACATCGGAAAAGCGGAAAACAGGGCAAAAATAACCGCCACCAGCGGCACTAACGAGAGCAACGACACGTAGGCGAGGTTACCTGCCAGCGTGGTCATGTTGTCCTCATCAATGCGGTGCCAGAGCAGTTTCAGCCAGGCCCTGAGCGGGCGAGTATGGTGCGTGGCTTTTTGATGAACGGTTTTTAGCATAACTGCTTCGCAAAGTAGTTTGGTATCGTCTCTTTTCCGGTCACCAGAACAGACGTGATACCCAACTGGTTAGCTCCCTCTATATTATCGGCATTGTCGTCGAAAAAGACCGCATCGGCCGCGGTAAATCCTTCCGCCTGGAGAACAGCCTGATAAATTCGCGCTTCAGGTTTACGCATCCCCATCTCCTGAGAGAGGTAGATTTTGTCTGCGGCGGCCTTAACCTCAGGGTACTCCTCAGGCCAGAACGTGGTGTGCAGGCGGTTGGTATTCGACAGCACAACCACCCGGTGGCCCTGCTCGCGCAATTTATGCATGATGTCGATCACCTCAGGCCGTATGGCGACAAAAACCGCCTGCCAGCCGTGGGAAAACTGCTCGTAGCTTAACGGTAGATCCATCTCCTGGCAGAAACGTTCCGCGAATTCTTCATCGCTGATCTCACCGCGCTCATGCTGGTGGAAGGTCTCGCCCATTGTGAAATTCTGCTTTAACGTCGCCAGCGGAACACGGCTAAAATCGCTCCATGCGCCCAGCACCCGATTGAAATCGATATCGACGATTACGTTTCCTAAATCAAAGATATAAAGCATGTTTATCTCCTGCTCGCCGTGGAAAAGTAACTGTAGCGGGAAAGATAAGGTTTGGCTATGAAGTCCACGCCGGGTTGAAAAAGAAAAACCCCGCCACAAGGACGGGGTTTTGTTGACCAGAGAGGAGTGAATTACTCTTCTTTCGCACCGCGCATTGCACGTTTACGATCGTTCTCGGTCAGGTGACGTTTACGGATACGGATAGACAGTGGCGTCACTTCTACCAGTTCGTCGTCGTCGATGAATTCCAGAGCCTGCTCCAGGGTCATCTTGATCGGTGGAACCAGAACCGTTGCTTCGTCAGTACCGGACGCACGCATGTTGGTCAGTTTCTTACCGGTCAGGCAGTTTACAGTCAGGTCGTTAGAACGACTGTGAATACCGATGATCTGGCCTTCATAAACTTCAGCACCGTGACCCAGGAACAGCTTGCCGCGATCCTGCAGACCGAACAGCGCAAACGCAACCGCCTTACCCTGACCGTTGGAGATCAGTACGCCGTTGTTACGCTGGCCAACTTCACCCGGACGCACGTCGTCGTAGTGGCTGAAGGTAGAGTACAGCAGACCGGTACCAGAGGTCATGGTCATGAATTCAGAACGGAAGCCGATCAGGCCACGGCTTGGGATCACGTAGTCGAGACGTACGCGGCCTTTGCCATCTGGATTCATGTTTTTCAGGTCACCTTTACGCTCACCCAGCGCCTGCATCACAGAACCCTGGTGCTGCTCTTCAACGTCCAGCGTCACGTTTTCGAACGGCTCTTGTTTACGGCCGTCGATTTCGCGGAAGATAACTTTCGGACGGGAAACCGCCATTTCGAAACCTTCACGACGCATGTTTTCGATCAGAACAGACAGGTGCAGCTCGCCACGACCAGAAACGCGGAATGCATCAGCGTCTTCGGTTTCTTCAACGCGCAGCGCAACGTTGTGCACCAGCTCTTTGTTCAGGCGGTCAAGGATCTGACGAGAGGTAACGAATTTACCTTCTTTACCACAGAACGGAGAGGTGTTGACGTTGAAGAACATGGTAACGGTTGGTTCATCAACAGACAGGGCTGGCAGCGCTTCCACGTTCTGCGGATCGCAGATGGTGTCAGAGATGTTCAGCTCGCCCAGACCGGTGATAGCGATGATGTCGCCCGCTTCAGCCAGATCGCTGTCGATACGCTCCAGACCCAGGTGAGTCAGCACTTTGCCGACTTTACCGTTACGGGTTTTGCCTTCGCTATCGATGATAGTAACCTGCTGGTTTGGCTTCACTTTACCGCGTTTGATACGGCCGATACCGATGACGCCAACGTAGTTGTTGTAGTCCAGCTGGGAGATCTGCATCTGCAGTGGACCATCCAGATCAACATCCGGTGCCGGTACGTGATCGACAATCGCCTGATACAGCGGGGTCATGTCTTCCGCCATATCTTCGTGATCCAGACCCGCGATACCATTCAGCGCCGAAGCGTAAATGATAGGGAAGTCCAGCTGTTCGTCGGTCGCGTCGAGGTTAACGAACAGGTCGAATACCTGATCAACAACCCAGTCAGGACGTGCGCCAGGACGGTCAACCTTGTTGATAACAACAATAGGTTTCAGGCCATGGGCAAATGCTTTTTTGGTCACGAAGCGCGTTTGCGGCATAGGGCCGTCAAAGGCGTCAACCACCAGCAGCACGGAATCCACCATGGACATCACGCGCTCAACTTCACCACCGAAGTCGGCGTGCCCTGGGGTATCAACGATGTTGATACGGTAGTCATTCCATTTAATAGCGGTGTTTTTCGCGAGGATGGTAATCCCACGCTCTTTCTCCAAATCGTTGGAGTCCATCACACGCTCTTGAGTTTCGGCACGCGCATCAAACGTACCGGATTGCTGCAGCAGCTTATCAACCAGGGTAGTTTTACCATGGTCAACGTGCGCGATGATGGCGATGTTACGCAAATTTTCGATCACAACTTTGCCTCAGGCATTAGAAATAGCGCGTTATTGTACACGGATTAATCGCACTACAAAACAGGATCACAAACATCCTCCGCAAACAAGTATCGCAGAGATGCTTTGTGATCGCTTTCACGGAGCGAAAAAGGACACTTTAACGAAAATTGCACCAATATGGTGCTCGGTGTTCACACTAAAGCACTATACTGGTGCAACATAACCATTGTGGTGCAGCCCTTTTGCACTATGGTGCGCATGATAACGCCTTTTTGGGGTGTTTTAAAAGTTGGCACAGATTTCGCTTTATAAAAAATACATGGCAACAGCCAGTACAAACAGAAACTGAAGACCTCGTTACCACGACGACAATGACCAATCTGGAGAGTTAAGTATGTCCGCTGAACACGTTTTGACGATGCTGAACGAACATGAAGTGAAGTTTGTTGATCTGCGCTTCACCGATACCAAAGGTAAAGAACAGCACGTCACAATCCCTGCTCATCAGGTGAACGCCGAATTCTTCGAAGAAGGCAAAATGTTTGACGGCTCCTCCATTGGTGGCTGGAAAGGCATTAACGAATCCGACATGGTTCTGATGCCAGATGCAACCACTGCGGTCATTGATCCGTTCTTCGAAGAACCAACTCTGATTATCCGTTGCGACATCCTCGAGCCAGGCACCCTGCAGGGCTACGACCGCGACCCACGTTCTATCGCGAAACGCGCTGAAGAGTACCTGCGTTCTACCGGCATCGCAGACACCGTTCTGTTCGGGCCAGAGCCAGAATTCTTCCTGTTCGATGACATCCGTTTCGGCGCGTCTATTTCTGGTTCCCACGTTGCTATCGATGACATCGAAGGCGCATGGAACTCTTCCACCAAATACGAAGGTGGTAACAAAGGTCACCGTCCTGGCGTGAAAGGCGGCTATTTCCCGGTTCCTCCGGTCGACTCTGCACAGGACATTCGTTCCACCATGTGTCTGGTGATGGAAGAGATGGGCCTGGTTGTTGAAGCGCACCACCACGAAGTGGCAACTGCTGGTCAGAACGAAGTGGCTACCCGCTTCAACACCATGACCAAAAAAGCGGACGAAATTCAGATCTACAAATACGTTGTGCACAACGTTGCGCACCGTTTCGGTAAAACCGCGACCTTCATGCCAAAACCGATGTTTGGCGATAACGGTTCCGGTATGCACTGCCACATGTCTCTGTCCAAGAACGGTACCAACCTGTTCTCTGGCGACAAGTATGCCGGTCTGTCTGAGCAGGCGCTGTACTACATTGGCGGCGTAATCAAGCATGCTAAAGCGATCAACGCCCTGGCGAACCCAACCACTAACTCCTACAAGCGTCTGGTCCCGGGCTACGAAGCGCCAGTGATGCTGGCTTACTCTGCGCGTAACCGTTCTGCTTCTATCCGTATCCCGGTGGTGGCGTCTCCTAAAGCGCGTCGTATCGAAGTTCGCTTCCCGGATCCAGCGGCTAACCCATACCTGTGCTTCGCAGCACTGCTGATGGCGGGTCTGGATGGTATTAAGAACAAGATCCACCCAGGCGAAGCGATGGACAAAAACCTGTACGACCTGCCGCCAGAAGAAGCGAAAGAGATCCCACAGGTTGCTGGCTCTCTGGAAGAAGCCCTGCAGGCGCTGGACGCAGACCGCGAGTTCCTGACTGCAGGTGGCGTATTCACTGACGACGCTATCGATGCTTACATCGCCCTGCGTACCGAAGAGAACGACCGCGTGCGCATGACTCCGCATCCGGTTGAGTTCGAACTGTACTACAGCGTTTAATTAAGTTGTTTTACTCGGCGTGACAAGCGCCGGGAGTAGTTGCCGTGGAAACTTTTAGCCCATCTCCGGATGGGCTTTTTTCTCCACCAACAACCTGATCTCACGCGCTTTTTACGCCGAAAACGCTATACTGCACTAAATTAGTGCAAACAACTCCAGGAGACTGCTGAATGGCAACTGGCACGCTGCCCGATGCTGGGCAGATCCTCAATTCTTTGATTAACAGCATTTTGCTGGTCGATGACGAGCTGGCCGTGCATTACGCCAACCCGGCGGCGCAGCAGCTGCTTGCCCAAAGCGCGCGTAAACTGTTTGGCACCCCGCTTCCGGAACTCCTGAGCTATTTTTCACTGAATATTGGCCTGATGCAGGAAAGTTTGCAGGCGGGCCAGGGGTTCACCGATAACGAAGTGACGCTGGTGATCGACGGGCGCTCGCATATTCTGTCGCTTACCGCGCAACGTCTTCCTGAAGGATTGATCCTGCTGGAAATGGCGCCGATGGATAATCAGCGTCGACTGAGCCAGGAACAGCTTCAGCATGCGCAGCAAATTGCCGCCCGCGATCTGGTGCGGGGCCTGGCGCATGAAATCAAAAACCCGCTGGGTGGGTTACGCGGCGCAGCGCAGCTTCTGACCAAGGCGCTGCCCGACCCTGCGCTGGCGGAGTACACCAACGTCATCATTGAGCAGGCAGACCGTCTGCGTAATCTTGTTGATCGTCTTCTCGGGCCGCAACAGCCGGGAATGCATGTCACAGAAAGCATCCATAAAGTGGCTGAACGGGTGGTGAAACTCGTCTCTATGGAGCTGCCTGAGAACGTCACGCTGGTGCGTGATTACGACCCAAGCCTGCCGGAACTGGCGCATGACCCGGACCAGATAGAACAGGTCCTGTTGAACATTGTGCGCAATGCGCTGCAGGCGCTGGGGCCGGAAGGAGGCGAGATTATTTTACGCACCCGCACCGCTTTCCAGTTGACGTTACATGGCGTGCGCTACCGTCTGGCAGCCCGAATCGACGTTGAGGATAACGGGCCCGGTATTCCCTCGCATCTGCAGGATACCCTGTTCTACCCGATGGTCAGCGGGCGCGAAGGCGGGACCGGCCTGGGATTATCCATTGCCCGCAGTTTGATCGACCAACACTCTGGAAAAATTGAATTTACCAGTTGGCCGGGACATACCGAGTTTTCGGTTTTCCTGCCGATTAAAAAATAAAGGTGACGTTTATGCAACGAGGGATAGTCTGGGTAGTCGATGACGATAGCTCCATCCGTTGGGTGCTTGAACGCGCGCTCACAGGGGCAGGATTAAGCTGCACGACGTTTGAGAGCGGCAGCGAAGTGCTCGACGCACTCACCACTAAAACGCCGGACGTGCTGCTTTCGGATATTCGTATGCCGGGTATGGACGGGCTGGCGCTGTTAAAGCAGATCAAACAACGCCACCCCATGCTTCCGGTCATCATCATGACGGCACACTCCGATCTGGATGCTGCGGTGAGCGCCTATCAGCAAGGGGCGTTCGATTACCTGCCCAAACCGTTTGATATCGACGAAGCCGTGGCGCTGGTTGAGCGCGCGATTAGCCATTATCAGGAGCAGCAACAGCCGCGCCATACGCCCGATTTTGGTCCAACGACAGACATCATCGGCGAAGCGCCGGCGATGCAGGATGTGTTTCGCATTATTGGCCGTTTGTCCCGCTCATCCATCAGCGTATTGATTAACGGTGAATCAGGAACCGGTAAAGAGCTTGTAGCGCATGCATTACATCGCCACAGCCCGCGGGCAAAAGCGCCGTTTATTGCTCTGAATATGGCGGCAATCCCGAAGGACCTGATTGAGTCCGAACTGTTCGGCCATGAAAAAGGGGCATTTACCGGTGCGAATACCATTCGCCAGGGGCGCTTCGAACAGGCTGACGGCGGCACGCTGTTCCTGGATGAGATCGGCGATATGCCGCTGGATGTCCAGACCCGTCTGCTGCGCGTGCTGGCCGACGGGCAGTTTTATCGCGTGGGCGGTTATGCGCCGGTGAAGGTGGATGTGCGTATTATTGCCGCGACCCACCAGAACCTGGAGCAGCGGGTGCAGGAAGGTAAATTCCGTGAGGATTTATTCCATCGCCTGAACGTGATTCGCGTTCATCTGCCACCGCTGCGTGAACGTCGTGAAGATATCCCTCGCCTGGCGCGTCATTTCCTGCAGGTGGCCGCCCGTGAGCTGGGCGTGGAGGCCAAACAGCTTCACCCGGAAACCGATGCCGCGCTTACGCGTCTGGCGTGGCCAGGCAACGTACGTCAGCTGGAAAATACCTGCCGCTGGCTCACCGTGATGGCCGCCGGGCAGGAAGTATTGATTCAGGATTTACCGGCTGAGCTGTTTGAAGCCACGGCCCCCGAAAGCAGTACCGGGCACGCGCTGCCGGACAGCTGGGCGACGCTGCTGGCACAGTGGGCCGACCGTGCGCTGCGTTCCGGTCATCAAAACCTGCTTTCTGAAGCTCAGCCAGAGATGGAACGTACGCTGTTAACCACCGCGCTTCGTCATACCCAGGGCCATAAGCAGGAAGCCGCTCGCCTGTTGGGGTGGGGGCGTAATACCCTGACGCGCAAGCTTAAAGAGCTGGGTATGGAATAATATCCGCTCTTGTGTAAAGGTTATTAATTGAGCGCAAATTGCCGTAATTTTGCGCTTTACTGTTTCATTGAGTTTTGTATGATCGTGCCCGGAAATTGGGGGTGAACATCATGCTGGAAACATTGGTGAATATGCTCTCTAGCGGAGCCGCTGAAAGCCACACGCCACAAACCGCCGTTGCGGCTGTGCTGTGTGCGGCGCTGGTTGGGCTGTTTAGCTAACGAGCTGTCAATGAAAAGCCGGGTGGCGGCTACGCCTTACCCGGCTTACCTTTCGTGCTTTTGCCGCTTAAATCACCCGCGAGAACTGCTGCAAACGCGCTTTCTGCCGCAGGTAGGCGTCAAAACACATGCAAATATTACGAATCAACAGACGCCCTTTCGGCGTGACCTCAATCGCACTCTCCGATACCGCCACCAGCCCGTCTTTCGCCAGCGGTGCCAGAAGATTCAGGTCCTCTGCAAAATAATCGCTGAACTGCAGATCCCACTGCGACTCAACATCGCTGAAATCGAGGCGGAAATTGCAGAGCAGTGCCTTAATCACATCACGACGAATGCAGTCGTCACGTGTTAACGCTATACCGCGCCACAGCGCGTTTCCGGTCTCATCCACCTGCTGATAGTACAGCTTCAGCTCTTTCTGGTTCTGCGCGTAACAGTCGCCAATCATGCTGATGGCGGAGACGCCCATCCCCAACAGATCGGTATCGCCCTGGGTCGTATAGCCCTGGAAGTTACGGTGCAGTACCCCGTCGCGCTGAGCAATAGCCAGCTCGTCATCCGGACGGGCAAAGTGATCCATACCAATAAACTGATAGCCGGCCCCGGTCAGCGAGGTGATGGTCTCCTGCAGGATATCCAGCTTCTGTTGGGCGGAAGGGAGATCGGCGTCTTTGATTTTGCGCTGAGCCGCAAAGAGCGTCGGCAGATGCGCATAGTTAAAGACGCTCAGACGGTCCGGGTTGAGTTCTGACACGCGCTTCAGCGTGAAGGCGAAGCTTTCCGGCGTTTGCTTTGGCAGGCCATAAATCAGATCGATATTGGTCGAAGTGAAGCCAATGTCACGCGCATGGTTGAGTAAGGCAAAGATAAATTCTTCGTCCTGCTCGCGGTTGACCAGACGCTGGACCTCTTTGTTGAAGTCCTGCACACCCATACTCAGGCGATTGAAGCCTTCGGCGCGTAAATGATCCAGCACATCCAGCTCAATTTCGCGGGGATCGACCTCGATCGAGATTTCAGCATCATCGTTAAAATGGAAGTGCTCGCGCAGAAGCGTCATCAAACGGCTGATCTGCGCTTTATTCAGATAGGTTGGCGTGCCGCCGCCCCAGTGAAGTTGGCTGACGTGACGACCGGCAAACAGCGGCGCGCGATGCACAATTTCTTGTTCGAGCGCATCAAGGTATTGGTCGGCTTTGTGCTGCTGACGGGTCACAATTTTATTGCAGCCGCAGAAGTAGCAGAGCTTGTGGCAGAACGGAATATGGACGTAGAGCGACAGCGGACGCTCAGGATAGCGCGCGACAGCCTGCTGAAAATCATCCTCGCCGAAGGCGTCGGAAAACTCCAGCGCGGTAGGGTACGACGTATAACGCGGCCCGGAATAGTTATATTTCTGGATCAGGGCCAAATCCCAGTCGATAGATGGTACAGACATGCTCACTCCTTCCGTTGGTGTCGCGTTCGTATACGGCGGCCCGTTCTGACCCCATTGCGGGCCATCAATCGGGTGCGCAGCCACTTCTGTCGCCGCGACAACCGCCGTAGTTTAACGAATAACCACACCAGATAACATACAACCGGAAGGGTTATAAGCAGGACTATCGTTCCTGCCGGGTGCAAATGTTAGTTTCCACCCTTCAGAAGACGCATCATATCTTCCTGCTTTTCTTCTTCTTCATCTTCGTCATCGTCGTATGACAGGCCCAGCTTCTGCATCAGCTCGTCGATGCGATCCAGTTTAGCATCCACCCATGACTGCTCTTCCGCAGTCAGGGTTTCCCCCTCTTCAAGACGTTCCAGCAGCGCGTCCAGGCGCTCATCGTTCTCCAGCAAATCCAGCTCAGCCTGCGGTGAAAGCATAGGTTTCTCGCTCTTTGGTTTGTGCTGCTTAGTAACCGGGGTGTCTGTCACGCCCAGTGGAATGGGAGTTTTACTGCCGATACGTGGATCTTTCTGCGGCTTATTTTTCGCAGAAGCACCTGCTGTACCGCCACCGTTTGCACGGCTACCCGCCGCATGACCGCGATGTTTTTTATCGCGTTTGCGATCGCGCGCTTCCTGGTTCAGTTCTTCGCGCGTTTTGCGGCGTGCTTTGGCAGGGCGTTTAGCGCCCGCTGCGGAGGTCGGTTTTTTCATGATGTTTTATCTTTAAGTCGTTTTCTTCAGTATAGAATTGCGGCGAAATCTAGCAGAAAGCAAGCAAAGAAAAAAGGCGACAGAGCAATCTGTCGCCTTTTTTCCTGACTCACAACCCTTAGCGGGTCAGACATTCCTTGTTTGCCAACAACAAACCCTGTTTATCCCTTGGCTACTACCGTCCGTGATACGGTTCCCTTTCCTGTTAAAACGCCTCCAGGCGTTTGTCATCCTGACAATCCTGCGTCTTCGCCTCCTGGCGCTCCTGACCCTTATCCTTAAGTCATTGTCCTGTTGGCTTCCTCGCCTTGCCGCATACTTTACCGTGTTCGCTTAAACTAACAAGCAACGAAACGGTACAAAAACGGATTTTCAGATAATTACCCGGAAATAAGATTATGATTTAAAACAGTTTGTCTTTTTTTACCCCTGCGATTTCTCTGAAATCTCCCATAGTACTTATAGCCGATCTCTCACAGCGGCCAGGGCTTAAGCCTACAGGCGGAGTGCAATGAAAAAAGTCTTTTGCCCGCATTCAGGTATAATCCCCCGCAGATTACGATTTTTGGAGACGACCACGTGACTACCTGGAACTACCAACAGACGCATTTTGTCACCAGTGCGCCCGATATTCGCCACCTGCCTTCTGATACCGGTATCGAAGTGGCCTTTGCTGGCCGTTCAAACGCGGGAAAATCCAGCGCACTGAATACGCTGACCAATCAGAAGAACCTGGCGCGTACCTCAAAAACACCTGGCCGTACCCAGCTGATTAACCTGTTTGAAGTGGCCGATGGCAAACGCCTGGTCGACTTACCGGGTTACGGTTATGCCCAGGTACCGGAAGAGATGAAGATCAAGTGGCAGCGTGCGCTCGGTGAATACCTGGAAAAACGCATGTGCCTGAAAGGTCTGGTGGTGCTGATGGATATTCGCCATCCGCTGAAAGACCTCGATCAGCAGATGATCGACTGGGCTGTCGCAAGTGATATTGCCGTTCTGGTGCTGCTGACAAAAGCGGATAAGCTGGCGAGCGGTGCGCGCAAAGCGCAGGTGAATATGGTTCGCGAAGCGGTGCTGGCCTTCAACGGTGACGTACAGGTTGAGCCGTTCTCCTCGCTGAAAAAGCAGGGCGTGGACAAGCTGCGTCAGAAGCTCGACACCTGGTTTAGCGAGCTGGAACCCGCGACGGAAGCGGAAGAAGAGTGATACCGGGCGCGGCAATGGCCGCGCTTTTTTTTACCTGAATTTTTCTTTGCCACAATAAAAAACGCCCCAGTCATTACTGACTGGGGCGGCTAAAATATTCAGCCAAATCCGATTACGTGAAGTAAAAGGTCTGAAAGATAGAACATCTTACCTCTGTACCCTACGTCGCTAACTCTACCCCTTTTTTTGCCGCAGAAAAAGCACTTTTTGTAGTTTTTTTTCATTCTTTACATAGGGAATTCTAATGATCGTCACAAAACGCACATCGTTATGTTGCTAACTTACATAAAAAGCGCGTTATTGCCCGAACCGTTAGTGAGCCTGATCCCAGTTTTCACCACTTCCCACTTCCACCAGCAACGGCACGTCAAGTGTCATGCTGCTTTCCATCAGTTCGTGGATCTTCTTCGACACGGTATCAAGATCGTCTTTGTGCACTTCGAATACCAGTTCATCGTGTACCTGCATGATCATTTTCACGCGTGGCTTCTCCTGTTCCAGCCACGCATCCACCGCGATCATGGCGCGCTTGATAATGTCCGCTGCGGTTCCCTGCATCGGGGCGTTGATTGCTGCACGTTCTGCGCCCGCACGACGTGCCGCGTTGCTGGATTTAATGTCCGGTAAATAGAGACGACGGCCATCCAGGGTTTCAACGTAGCCTTTCTCCTTCGCCTGAGCACGGGTGCGTTCCATATAGTCCAGTACGCCCGGATAACGCTCAAAGTAGAGATCCATATACTTCTGCGACTCTTTGCGTGGGATATTAAGCTGGCGAGAAAGACCAAATGCACTCATGCCGTAAATCAGCCCGAAGTTGATCGCTTTCGCGCTGCGGCGCTGTTCGTTTGTCACGCTCTCCAGTGGCAGACCGAAGACTTCCGCCGCGGTCGCCCGGTGGATATCCTTCCCTTCGGCAAACGCCGTCAATAGCCCCTTGTCACGGGACAGGTGCGCCATAATACGCAGCTCAATTTGCGAGTAGTCTGCAGAAACAATCAGATAGTCATCGGGTGCAATAAAGGCCTGGCGAATACGGCGGCCTTCTTCGTTACGTACCGGGATGTTCTGCAGGTTTGGATCGGTTGACGAGAGACGACCCGTTGCCGCGACAGCCTGATGATAGGAGGTGTGTACACGACCCGTTTTCGGGTTGATCATCAGCGGCAGCTTATCAGTGTAGGTCGATTTCAGCTTCGCCAGACCGCGGTACTCCAGAATCACTTTTGGCAGCGGATAATCCAGCGCCAGCTCTTCCAGAACCTCTTCTGAAGTTGATGGCGCGCCACCAGGGGTTTTCTTCAGCGGTTTGATCCCCTGCTTTTCAAACAGAATGGTTTGCAGCTGTTTCGGAGAGGAGAGATTAAACGGCTCACCGGCAAGCTCATGCGCCTTTTGCTCAAGCTCGGTCAGGCGCTGTGCAAGCTCCCCGGAGTGGTTATGCAGTACCGTCGGGTCGATTTTGACACCGTTACGTTCGATGCGTGAAAGCACGGGAACCAGCGGCATCTCAATGTTCTGGAATACGTTCAGCGGCCCTTCATGCTTCTGCAGTTTTGGCCACATCTTCAGGTGTAGCTGCAGCGTGACATCAGCGTCTTCCGCAGCGTAGCGTCCGGCTTCTTCGAGAGCAATCTGGTTAAAGGTAAGCTGATTTTTCCCTTTACCGGCAATCTCTTCAAACGTGATGGTTTTGTGCTTAAGCCAGCGGTCAGACAGGGAATCCATATCGTGGCGGCCCGCGACGCTATCCAGAATGTAGGATTCAAGCATAGTGTCAAAGGCAATTCCACGCAGTTCAATGCCATAGTTTTGCAAAATGCCGCGGTCATACTTGAGGTTCTGCCCGACCTTCAGCGCCTTTTCGTCTTCCAGGATTGGCTTCAGCAACTCAAGCACACGGTCGCGCGAGATTTGCTCCGGCGCATCCAGATAATCATGCGCCACAGGAACATAGGCCGCAACACCCGGCTCTGTCGCAAAGGAGAGGCCCACCATATTGGCAGAGATGTTATCGAGACTGTCCGTTTCGGTGTCAAAGGCGAAGACAGGTGCCTTTTTGAGTTTCTCAATCCAGGCGATAAGCTGCGATTCTTCAAGAATGGTTTCATAGTTGTCGAAGGAAAGCGCCACAGCTTCTTCTTCCGCCTGCTCTTCGGCATCAATAACAATGGTTTCCTTCGGCTTTGCAGCAGGTTTAGCCCCTTTTGCCTGCAGCCATTTACCGGCCTCCACGTCAGTGGTCCAGCGTTTAAATTCGTATTTCTTAAACAGGCTCAGCAGCGCGTCAGCGGAAGGCTGTTGTACCTCCAGCTGTTCACAGCCCAGTTCCAGTTCGACATCGGTTTTGATGGTCGCCAGCTGATAAGAGAGATAAGCCACCTCTTTGTTTTCTTCCAGTTTTCCGGCCATGGTTTTTGCCCCACGGAAGGAGAGCCCGGCGATTTTATCCGACTCCGCGTAGAGCGTATCCAGCCCGCCCAGCCCCTGCAGCAGCGCCTGTGCTGTTTTTTCACCGACGCCCGGCACACCAGGGATGTTATCCGAGGAGTCGCCCATCAACGCGAGGAAATCGATAATCAGCTCTGGCGGCACGCCATACTTTGCGACCACCTCTTCCGGCCCCAGAATGGTGTTGGTCATGGTGTTAATCAGGGTGATCCCTGGCGTCACCAGCTGCGCCATATCTTTATCACCGGTGCTGATCAGTACCGGACGACCCATCTTTTCTGCTTCACGCGCCAGCGTACCGATGACGTCATCCGCTTCAACGCCTGAGACGGCCAGCAGCGGCAGACCCATCGCTTTCACCATGGCGTGCAGCGGCTCAATCTGCGCACGCAGATCGTCAGGCATTGGCGGACGGTGGGATTTGTAATGCTCAAACAACTCATCGCGGAACGTTTTACCTTTCGCATCGAAAACGACGGCCGCATGGGTTGGCTGATACTGAAGGATCAGGCTGCGCAGCATATTCAGCACGCCGTACATTGCGCCGGTAGGTTCCCCTGCGCTGTTGGTCAGAGGAGGAAACGCATGGTACGCCCGATACAGGTAAGAAGAGCCATCGACGAGAATAAGAGGGTTTTCTGGGATCTGAACCATAATGTCCGTGCCTTTAATCAATTTATGCCTAAAGGATGCCACAGAAGGATGAAAACATCAGGTATTAGCGCCAGATACAGGAAAAGATTTTGCGATCGTCAGGATCGCTCGCAAAAATAAAACTGTGGATAAGTTTGTGTATATTTTCACTTCATATGAATAACAGACGCAAAAAAGACATATGCGATGATATTTAGATCTTAATAATCATATTGTTAGTGCGTTGGATCCTATCTATAGGGTCAACTGATGACAATTTAGTCTATGTGGATATAAGCCTTGATAAGCGAAGAATCATAGAGAAATCTTCTGCGGCAGGGTAAAAGCGGCCCATTCCTGACATGAAAGCGCCATTACTTTGTCTGTTTTCTGGTAAAATCAGCGCCCAGCGCCAAATAGCCGGCCGCTCAATTAAAGCTAACTACCTGAAAAGACTCATCATGTCGAGATTGCTCGCTGCAATAACTTTACTGTTAAGCATCATTTTAACTATCCTGGTGACTATCGCCTGCTCTGTGCCGATCATTATCGCCGGGATCATTAAACTGCTGCTGCCTGTCCCTGTGGTGTGGCGAGCCGTATCCGCATTTTGTAACTTCATGATGTACTGCTGGTGCGAAGGTCTGGCGATCCTGCTGCGCCTGAACCCGCATCTGAAGTGGGACGTCGAAGGGCTGGAAAACCTTAATAAAAAGAACTGGTATCTGCTGATCTGTAATCATCACAGTTGGGCTGATATCGTGGTGTTGTGTGTGCTTTTCCGCAAGCACATCCCCATGAACAAATACTTCCTGAAACAGCAGCTCGCGTGGGTGCCTTTTATCGGACTGGCCTGCTGGGCGCTCGATATGCCGTTTATGAAACGCTATTCGCGCAGCTATTTGATTCGTCATCCAGAACGTCGCGGTAAGGACGTGGAGACAACACGCCGTTCCTGTGAAAAATTTCGCGCGCATCCCACCACCATCGTGAACTTCGTTGAAGGCTCCCGGTTTACACAAGAGAAGCGCCAGCAAACGCGCTCCCCTTATCAGAACCTGCTGCCGCCAAAGGCCGCGGGCATAGCGATGGCGCTGAATGTGCTGGGCGCACAGTTCGATAAACTGCTGAACGTCACGCTCTGCTATCCGGAAAACGATAAGACGCCGTTCTTCGATATGCTCAGCGGCAAACTGACGCGCATTGTTGTCCGTGTTGAGCTGGTGCCGATAGACGCTGAACTGCACGGTGACTACGTAAACGATAAGAATTTCAAACGTCGTTTCCAGCAGTGGCTTAATACGCTCTGGAAAGAGAAAGACGAACAGATAGACAATATAAAAACTTCATACAAAAACGCCGGTCAGTGACCGGCGTTTTCACATCAGTGAGATTACTTCTTCTCAACCAGGTATTTCACGGTATCGGCATACTGCTGTACAAAGATATCCATGCTGCTGGTGTCCATGCCCTGCATGTTCAGCTGATATTTGCCGTTAACAAACATCGCCGGAACGCCCTGAAGCTGGAGGTCAGCCGCCGCTTTTTCCTGCTGGGCAACCAGTGATTTCACTACGAAGCTGTTCCATGCAGCATCGTACTCTTCACCTTTCACGCCGGCATCAACGAACACTTTGCGGATATCCGCAGTGGTCTGAACGGTCTGGGTTTTCTGTACGGCTTCAAACATTGGCGACGTGATCTTATCTTCCACGCCCAATGCCATAGCCACCGCCCATGCCTGAGTCAGGTCTTTGCCCAATGGACCCAGGAACTCAACATGGTACTTGGTCATTTTGGTGCCTTCCGGCAGTTTTTTCTTCACGTTGTCAGAAACATGCAGCACCTGCTCAAACTGATAGCAGTGTGGGCAATAGAACGAGAAGAACTCCAGAACCTGTGGCTCGCCAGCGACCGGTTTGTCCAGCGTGATGTACTGTTTGCCGTCGGTAAACTGCGCAGCAGAAGCGCTAAATGCCAGAATCATACCTGCCAGCGCCAGCCAAATTTTTTTCATGATTAACTCTCTCCTGGGTGTGTCCAATTAATACATCGGCGTTAATTGCAGAGGGGGCTCCTGAAGAACCTTGACCTGCTCAGTAAATGTAGATATCTGGCTACGCCAGTAATCCTCTCCGGTAAGCCACGGGAAATTTCGAGGAAATGCGGGATCGTCCCAACGCCTGATTAACCATGCGAGATAATAAACAAAACGCATAGCACGTAAAGGCTCAATCAGGGCAATTTCGTCTGAATTAAATGGGCTAAATTCTTCATAGGCTTCAATAATGGTTTCAAGCTGCATGCGTTGCTCAGCTTTGTCGCCATTGAGCAGCATCCACAGGTCCTGAATCGCAGGCCCCATACGTGCATCATCAAGATCGACAAAGAGCGGGCCATCGCGCCAGAGAATATTTCCGGCGTGACAATCGCCATGCAGGCGCAGGACGGAAATATCGTCACGCCAGCAGGTTTTCACCACAGCAATAAGCTTATCGGTAGCGTTGAGGAAATCATCCTTTAGCGCAGTGGGGATCATGGCAGATGTTTCGAATATGCCACGTGGTTCAAGAAGGTATTCCTGAATGCCGATAGTCGGACGGGCAATAAAGGCTTTTTTACGCCCCGTCTGATGTATGCGCCCCAGATAGCGAGCCACCCACTCCATCTGATCGATATTATCCGCTTCAAACTGACGACCGCCCAGACTCGGGAATATCGCGTAATAAAACCCTTCGTGCGTCAGGAGCGTTTGGTTATTGAATTTTAGCGGTGCGGCAACGGGGACATCGTCATCCAGCAGATCGTGGGCAAACTGATGTTCTTCCTGAATCTGTTCTGCGGACCAGCGTTCAGGACGATAGAACTTTACGACGAAGCGCTGACGATCCTCGTCCTGGAATTGATAGACGCGGTTTTCGTAGCTGTTTAACGGTGTTAGCCCGGAATCCACCCGAATGCCCTGTTCAAACAGGGCATCCATAATGGTGTCCGGGTGTAATGTCTGGAAAGTAAAAGCCTGGTCGTTCATCCGATCATCCGGAAATTATACGAATGATTCAGGATATCATCTTGTGGCGATTTCGGTGCCGCCGCTTACAAGCTTTTACTCTTTAATTACGCCTCGGGCGCGCAACAGCGCAGTCTTAAAATCTTCCTCATAATCTTTCTGAATACCAGGAATAACAGCATCTTTGGCAGAGTCACGCATTTTAAGATGATAGATCAGGATGTCGTCAGAAAGGTCTGCCAGTTCGCCGTCAAAACCTGACTCTTTCGCCAGTTTCTGTAAAAATTGCATCAGATTCAGCTCTGGCTCTTTTTGCCAGGCGGGCTGGAGGAGTTCAATAACTTCATTCAGACGTTTACATTTCATGGTGATGCTCCTTTCATTTAGAGTGACACGTTAGCAGGGTCAATCCCACAATAAAAGAGGCGATATTCGTGAATCTTAACCAGGAAATCATTGGGGTCGTTCTGGCTGGCGGTAGGGCGACACGAATGGGTGGGAAAGATAAGGGGTTACAATGTCTGAACGGCAAACCTCTATGGCAATGTGTCGCAGATATACTCGCAGACCAGGTGACAACAATGGTCATCAGTGCGAACAGGCATATCGACACTTACCAGCGCAGCGGGTATGCCGTTTACCCGGATAACCTGAAAGATTATCCGGGACCGCTGGCCGGTATGCTTTCCGTTATGCAACAATCTCAGGGCGAGTGGTTTATCTTCTGCCCCTGCGATACGCCCTTTATTCCGTCCTGTCTTGTCGAGCGGCTGTTCCGGCTTCGCGGTACAGCACCCGTGGTTTGGGTACACGACGGGGAGCGTGACCATCCTGCTATTGCGTTGATGCACCGATCGCTCGCACCTGCCCTGCAGGAGTACCTCACGGCAGGCGAACGCAGAGTGATGGTCTTTATGCGCGAGTCTGGCGGCCATTCCGTTGATTTTAGCGATGTGAAAGCAGCGTTTGTGAACGTGAATACGTGTGAAGAGTTGCAGATGATGCAGGAGAAAAGATGAGACCTGTTCTGGCTATTTCCGCCTGGAGTGGCACCGGGAAAACCACGTTGTTAAAAAAGCTCATTCCTGCGCTGTGTGCCAGAGGTATCCGCCCCGGACTGATTAAGCACACCCACCATAATATGGATGTCGATAAACCGGGCAAAGATAGCTATGAGTTGCGTAAAGCGGGTGCAGCGCAAACGATGGTGGCAAGTTCTCAGCGCTGGGCATTAATGACAGAAACGCCGGATGAAGCGCCTCTGGATCTCGCGTACCTGGTGAGTCGAATGGATCATTCCACGCTGGATCTGGTGCTGGTTGAGGGGTTTAAGCATGAGGCCGTGCCAAAGATCCTGCTGTTCAGAAGCGACGCCGGGCATGATGTCAGCGAATTAACGCTTGATGAGCATGTGATTGCCGTCGCCAGTGATGTTATGTTGCCGCTTGAGGTTCCGGTACTGAATTTAAATGATGTGGATGGGATTGCGGAATTTATTGTGGCGTGGAGTGCGGCCTGACTAGCCGGGTGGCGGCTTTGCCTTACCCGGCCTACAAAATTCATTGGTTCAGAAACGCAAAAAGGCCATCCTTCGGATGGCCTCTTCACGTGTTTGATGCCTGGCAGTTCCCTACTCTCACATGGGGAGACCCCACACTACCATCGGCGCTACGGCGTTTCACTTCTGAGTTCGGCATGGGGTCAGGTGGGACCACCGCGCTAAAGCCGCCAGGCAAATTCTGTTAATCTGTATCAAAGCTGAAACTTGTGTCGTCTCTTCGCCAAAACATCTTCGGCGTTGTAAGGTTAAGCCTCACGGTTCATTAGTATCGGTTAGCTCAACGCATCGCTGCGCTTACACACCCGACCTATCAACGTCGTCGTCTTCAACGTTCCTTCAGGAGCCTTAAAGGCTCAGGGAGAACTCATCTCGGGGCAAGTTTCGTGCTTAGATGCTTTCAGCACTTATCTCTTCCGCATTTAGCTACCGGGCAGTGCCATTGGCATGACAACCCGAACACCAGTGATGCGTCCACTCCGGTCCTCTCGTACTAGGAGCAGCCCCCCTCAATTCTCCAGCGCCCACGGCAGATAGGGACCGAACTGTCTCACGACGTTCTAAACCCAGCTCGCGTACCACTTTAAATGGCGAACAGCCATACCCTTGGGACCTACTTCAGCCCCAGGATGTGATGAGCCGACATCGAGGTGCCAAACACCGCCGTCGATATGAACTCTTGGGCGGTATCAGCCTGTTATCCCCGGAGTACCTTTTATCCGTTGAGCGATGGCCCTTCCATTCAGAACCACCGGATCACTATGACCTGCTTTCGCACCTGCTCGAGCCGTCACTCTCGCAGTCAAGCTAGCTTATGCCATTGCACTAACCTCCTGATGTCCGACCAGGATTAGCTAACCTTCGTGCTCCTCCGTTACTCTTTGGGAGGAGACCGCCCCAGTCAAACTACCCACCAGACACTGTCCGCAACCCGGATTACGGGTCTACGTTAGAACACCAGCCATTAAAGGGTGGTATTTCAAGGACGGCTCCATGCAGACTGGCGTCCACACTTCAAAGCCTCCCACCTATCCTACACATCAAGGACCAGTGTTCAGTGTCAAGCTATAGTAAAGGTTCACGGGGTCTTTCCGTCTTGCCGCGGGTACACTGCATCTTCACAGCGAGTTCAATTTCACTGAGTCTCGGGTGGAGACAGCCTGGCCATCATTACGCCATTCGTGCAGGTCGGAACTTACCCGACAAGGAATTTCGCTACCTTAGGACCGTTATAGTTACGGCCGCCGTTTACCGGGGCTTCGATCAAGAGCTTCGCGTTACCGCTAACCCCATCAATTAACCTTCCGGCACCGGGCAGGCGTCACACCGTATACGTCCACTTTCGTGTTTGCACAGTGCTGTGTTTTTAATAAACAGTTGCAGCCAGCTGGTATCTTCGACTGATTTCAGCTCCACCCGCAGGGGCTTCACCTACATATCAGCGTGCCTTCTCCCGAAGTTACGGCACCATTTTGCCTAGTTCCTTCACCCGAGTTCTCTCAAGCGCCTTGGTATTCTCTACCTGACCACCTGTGTCGGTTTGGGGTACGATTTGATGTTACCTGATGCTTAGAGGCTTTTCCTGGAAGCAGGGCATTTGTTACTTCAGCACCGTAGTGCCTCGTCATCACACCTCAGCGTTAAAAAGGTACCGGATTTACCTGGAACCTCCGCCTACATGCTTAAACCGGGACAACCGTCGCCCGGCTAACATAGCCTTCTCCGTCCCCCCTTCGCAGTAACACCAAGTACAGGAATATTAACCTGTTTCCCATCGACTACGCCTTTCGGCCTCGCCTTAGGGGTCGACTCACCCTGCCCCGATTAACGTTGGACAGGAACCCTTGGTCTTCCGGCGAGCGGGCTTTTCACCCGCTTTATCGTTACTTATGTCAGCATTCGCACTTCTGATACCTCCAGCAACCCTCACAGGCCACCTTCAACGGCTTACAGAACGCTCCCCTACCCAACAACGCATAAGCGTCGCTGCCGCAGCTTCGGTGCATGGTTTAGCCCCGTTACATCTTCCGCGCAGGCCGACTCGACCAGTGAGCTATTACGCTTTCTTTAAATGATGGCTGCTTCTAAGCCAACATCCTGGCTGTCTGTGCCTTCCCACATCGTTTCCCACTTAACCATGACTTTGGGACCTTAGCTGGCGGTCTGGGTTGTTTCCCTCTTCACGACGGACGTTAGCACCCGCCGTGTGTCTCCCGTGATAACATTCTTCGGTATTCGTAGTTTGCATCGGGTTGGTAAGCCGGGATGGCCCCCTAGCCGAAACAGTGCTCTACCCCCGAAGATGAGTTCACGAGGCGCTACCTAAATAGCTTTCGGGGAGAACCAGCTATCTCCCGGTTTGATTGGCCTTTCACCCCCAGCCACAAGTCATCCGCTAATTTTTCAACATTAGTCGGTTCGGTCCTCCAGTTAGTGTTACCCAACCTTCAACCTGCCCATGGCTAGATCACCGGGTTTCGGGTCTATACCCTGCAACTTAACGCCCAGTTAAGACTCGGTTTCCCTTCGGCTCCCCTATACGGTTAACCTTGCTACAGAATATAAGTCGCTGACCCATTATACAAAAGGTACGCAGTCACACCCGAAGGTGCTCCCACTGCTTGTACGTACACGGTTTCAGGTTCTTTTTCACTCCCCTCGCCGGGGTTCTTTTCGCCTTTCCCTCACGGTACTGGTTCACTATCGGTCAGTCAGGAGTATTTAGCCTTGGAGGATGGTCCCCCCATATTCAGACAGGATACCACGTGTCCCGCCCTACTCTTCGAGTTCACAGCCTGTGTGTTTTCGTGTACGGGACTATCACCCTGTACCGTCGGACTTTCCAGACCGTTCCACTAACACACAAGCTGATTCAGACTCTGGGCTGCTCCCCGTTCGCTCGCCGCTACTGGGGGAATCTCGGTTGATTTCTTTTCCTCGGGGTACTTAGATGTTTCAGTTCCCCCGGTTCGCCTCGTTAACCTATGTATTCAGTTAACGATAGTGTGTCGGAACACACTGGGTTTCCCCATTCGGACATCGCCGGGTCAAAGGTTCATATCACCTCGCCGGCGCTTTTCGCAGATTAGCACGTCCTTCATCGCCTCTGACTGCCAGGGCATCCACCGTGTACGCTTAGTCGCTTAACCTCACAACCCGAAGATGTTTCACTTCTGATTGCGAAAATTTGAGAGACTCGAACACACATAACATGTGTGTCGTTTCAATTTTCAGCTTGATCCAGATTTTTAAAGAGCAAATATCTCAAACATGACTCGTAAGTCAGTTTTGAGATATGACGGCAGGTGACTTTCACTCACGAACCAGCAAGTGGCGTCCCCTAGGGGATTCGAACCCCTGTTACCGCCGTGAAAGGGCGGTGTCCTGGGCCTCTAGACGAAGGGGACGTGTCAGTCTCAATCGCAAGACGCCTTGCTTTTTACTTTTCATCAGACAATCTGTGTGAGCACTACAAAGGCAGGTTCTTTAAGGTAAGGAGGTGATCCAACCGCAGGTTCCCCTACGGTTACCTTGTTACGACTTCACCCCAGTCATGAATCACAAAGTGGTAAGCGCCCTCCCGAAGGTTAAGCTACCTACTTCTTTTGCAACCCACTCCCATGGTGTGACGGGCGGTGTGTACAAGGCCCGGGAACGTATTCACCGTAGCATTCTGATCTACGATTACTAGCGATTCCGACTTCATGGAGTCGAGTTGCAGACTCCAATCCGGACTACGACGCACTTTATGAGGTCCGCTTGCTCTCGCGAGGTCGCTTCTCTTTGTATGCGCCATTGTAGCACGTGTGTAGCCCTACTCGTAAGGGCCATGATGACTTGACGTCATCCCCACCTTCCTCCAGTTTATCACTGGCAGTCTCCTTTGAGTTCCCGGCCTAACCGCTGGCAACAAAGGATAAGGGTTGCGCTCGTTGCGGGACTTAACCCAACATTTCACAACACGAGCTGACGACAGCCATGCAGCACCTGTCTCAGAGTTCCCGAAGGCACCAATCCATCTCTGGAAAGTTCTCTGGATGTCAAGAGTAGGTAAGGTTCTTCGCGTTGCATCGAATTAAACCACATGCTCCACCGCTTGTGCGGGCCCCCGTCAATTCATTTGAGTTTTAACCTTGCGGCCGTACTCCCCAGGCGGTCGACTTAACGCGTTAGCTCCGGAAGCCACGCCTCAAGGGCACAACCTCCAAGTCGACATCGTTTACGGCGTGGACTACCAGGGTATCTAATCCTGTTTGCTCCCCACGCTTTCGCACCTGAGCGTCAGTCTTTGTCCAGGGGGCCGCCTTCGCCACCGGTATTCCTCCAGATCTCTACGCATTTCACCGCTACACCTGGAATTCTACCCCCCTCTACAAGACTCTAGCCTGCCAGTTTCGAATGCAGTTCCCAGGTTGAGCCCGGGGATTTCACATCCGACTTGACAGACCGCCTGCGTGCGCTTTACGCCCAGTAATTCCGATTAACGCTTGCACCCTCCGTATTACCGCGGCTGCTGGCACGGAGTTAGCCGGTGCTTCTTCTGCGGGTAACGTCAATCGCTGTGGTTATTAACCACAACGCCTTCCTCCCCGCTGAAAGTACTTTACAACCCGAAGGCCTTCTTCATACACGCGGCATGGCTGCATCAGGCTTGCGCCCATTGTGCAATATTCCCCACTGCTGCCTCCCGTAGGAGTCTGGACCGTGTCTCAGTTCCAGTGTGGCTGGTCATCCTCTCAGACCAGCTAGGGATCGTCGCCTAGGTGAGCCGTTACCCCACCTACTAGCTAATCCCATCTGGGCACATCTGATGGCAAGAGGCCCGAAGGTCCCCCTCTTTGGTCTTGCGACGTTATGCGGTATTAGCTACCGTTTCCAGTAGTTATCCCCCTCCATCAGGCAGTTTCCCAGACATTACTCACCCGTCCGCCACTCGTCACCCGAGAGCAAGCTCTCTGTGCTACCGTTCGACTTGCATGTGTTAGGCCTGCCGCCAGCGTTCAATCTGAGCCATGATCAAACTCTTCAATTTAAAAGTTTGATGCTCATTGAATTAAACTTCGTAATGAATTACGTGTTCACTCGTTGAGACTTGGTATTCATTTTTCGTCTTTCGACGTTAAGAATCCATGTCACTTTGAGTGCCCACACAGATTGTCTGATAAATTGTTAAAGAGCAGTGCCGCTTCGTTTTCGCTGCGGCGCGGGGTGTGCATATTACGCTTTCCCGCTTCAGAGTCAAGTGATTATTTTCGCTTTTCTCTGCTGACCCGGCGGCGTGTGTGCCGTTGTTCCGTGTCAGTGGAGGCGCATTATAGGGAGTTATTCCGACGTGACAAGAGGAAATTTAAAAAAAGTTTCTATCCGTGTTTTTTTTCACCAACAGAGGTGAAATCAAGCTACAAATTGTTCTATTTGATGTATCTGCAACCACAATCACATCCGAGATGGCATAATTATCAGCATGAATCCTTAAGGAATAAAAGCGATGCCATTAAGCGCGCAACAGCTGGCCGCCCAAAAAAACCTCTCTTATGTGCTGGCCGAAAAGCTGGCTCAGCGGATTTTAGCGGGTAAATATGCCCCGGGAAGCATCCTGCCGGGTGAAATGGAGCTGGGTGATCAGTTTGGGGTGAGCCGTACCGCCGTGCGCGAAGCGGTGAAAACCCTGACGGCAAAAGGTATGGTGCTTCCACGCCCTCGTATTGGCACACGCGTGATGCCACAAAGTAACTGGAATTTTCTCGATCAGGAGCTGCTCTCCTGGTGGATGACGGAAGACAACTTTCATCAGGTGATCGATCACTTTCTGGTAATGCGCAGTAGCCTTGAACCTCAGGCATGTCTGCTTGCCGCCACGCTTGGCACGGCTGAGCAGAAAGCGCAGCTTAACGCGTTGATGGAAGAGATGGTGTTCCTGAAAAAACACTTCAACCGCGAACGCTGGGTTGAGGTCGACATGGCATGGCATGAACATATCTATATGATGAGCGCCAATCCGTTCCTCACCTCTTTTGCTTCTTTATTCCATTCGGTGTACCACACTTACTTTACCTCTATTACCCAGGACGAAGTGGTAAAACTGGATCTGCATCAGGCGATAGTGGATGCCATTCAGGAAAGCGACGGGCAGCAAGCCCTGAGTGCGTGTCAGGCATTACTGGCCGCACCAACCCACCAGCAGGTAAATAAATGACGAAGAAAAAAGCGCGCAGCATGGCCGGATTGCCGTGGATTGCAGCCATGGCGTTTTTTATGCAGGCACTGGATGCCACCATCCTCAACACCGCGCTTCCCGCTATTGCGCAAAGCCTCAACCGTTCCCCACTGGCAATGCAGTCCGCCATCATCAGCTACACCCTGACGGTTGCGATGTTGATCCCGGTAAGCGGCTGGCTGGCCGACCGCTTCGGCACCCGCAGAGTTTTCATGCTGGCCGTGACGCTGTTTACGCTCGGCTCTCTGGCCTGTGCGCTCTCCACATCCTTAACGGAGCTGGTGATCTTCCGCGTATTGCAGGGTATTGGCGGCGCGATGATGATGCCTGTGGCACGCCTTGCCTTGCTGCGAGCCTACCCTCGAAGTGAACTGCTTCCCGTGCTCAATTTTGTCACCATGCCGGGCCTGGTCGGTCCGATACTTGGTCCGGTGCTCGGCGGCGTGTTTGTCACATGGGCCAGCTGGCACTGGATCTTCCTGATTAATATTCCGATTGGCGTTGCGGGGCTGCTGTATGCCCGCAAATATATGCCGAACTTCACCACGCCAAGACGCAGTTTCGATATGGGTGGTTTTTTCCTGTTTGGCCTGAGTCTGGTGCTCTTCTCCAGCGGGATGGAGCTGTTTGGTGAGAAGATTGTGGCAACGTGGATTGCACTCTCGGTTATCCTCGCCGGCGTTCTGCTGTTTCTTCTCTATATACGTCATGCGCACCGCCACCCGACACCGTTAATCTCCCTGGGGCTCTTTAACACCCGAACATTTTCCGTCGGGATCGCGGGCAACATTGCCTCGCGCCTGGGGACGGGTTGCGTACCGTTCCTGATGCCGCTGATGCTCCAGGTCGGTTTCGGCTATCCGGCTCTGATTGCTGGCTGCATGATGGCGCCCACGGCAATGGGCTCGATTCTGGCAAAATCAACCGTTACGCAAGTGCTGCGCTGGTTTGGCTATCGTAAGACGCTGGTTGGTGTGACGGTCTTTATCGGCCTGATGATTGCGCAGTTCTCGCTGCAATCCGCCTCTCTTCCCGTCTGGATGTTGATCCTGCCGCTGTTTGTACTGGGCATGGCCATGTCAACGCAGTTCACGTCAATGAACACCATCACCCTTGCCGATCTGACTGACGAGAACGCCAGTAGCGGCAACAGCGTGCTGGCCGTAACGCAACAGCTGTCGATAAGCTTAGGGGTTGCCGTGAGTGCAGCGGTACTGCGGTTTTATGAAGGTTTTGACAGCGCGAACACCGTTGAGCAGTTCCACTATACCTTTATTACCATGGGTGCGCTCACCGTGGTTTCGGCGCTGGTCTTTATGCTGTTAAAACCGAAAGACGGACGCAACCTGATCAAAGAACGCCACAAAACAAAGGCTAAACCGAACCCCGTTCCATCAGAACAGGAGTAAGCTGCAGACGTTGCTGCTGCAGTGTGGGCTGTGCCATCCGGTGGATCAACACATCGATGGCCAGTTCACCCAGTTCATCCTTCGGCTGATGGATTGTGGTCAGCGGGGGAGTCATGTAGCTGGCCAGTTCGATATCATCGTAGCCAATTATCGCCATATCGTCCGGAACACGTAGTCCCGCCTGGTACAACGCCTTATAGGCCCCAAATGCCATGGCATCGTTACCAATAAAGACCGCTTGTGGGCGCTGCGCTTGCGCCAGCAATGTCTGCATCGCCTCGAAGCCGCCATGAAATTCAAAATCACCGGTAATACGGTAGCCTTCAGGAACAGAAAGCCCCGCCCGCGCCATTGCGGCAAGATACCCCTCCAGACGCAAACGCGCGGGGGTTTTGTCCAGTGGACCAGTAATGCAGGCAATGCGGGTATGGCCTTTATCGATCAGATACTGGGTGGCCATGTCGCCCCCCAGCAGAGAGTTATCCTGAATCAGATCGCTGGTGCCGTCGAACGGCGCCCAGTCCATCATCACCGTAGGGATAGAAGGGTAGCGCTGAATGATCTCTTTCGAGGGCTGATGCGTTTCGGTACAGAGCAGCAGTAACCCGTCGACGCGTTTTTGCATTAGCGTTTCCAGATTACGGTTCATGCGCTGCTCGTCCCCTTCGGTATTACACAGCACCAGACTGTAGCCACGCTCGAAGCAGCTGCGCTCTACGCCGCGAACCAGTTCAGAATAAAAGGGGTTGGTACTGGCGGTGATCAGCATACCGATGGTACGCGTCTGGTTCAGCTTGAGGCTGCGCGCCAGCGCCGACGGCGCATAGTTTAGCTCTTTAATGGCAGCGTCGACTTTCTCCCGAATCGCCTCGCTGACGAAGCGATCGTTATTAATCACGTGAGAGACTGTCGACGTAGAAACGCCCGCCAGGCGGGCGACATCTTTCATTGTGGCCAAGCGTTACCCCTGCTGACTTAAGAATTCATCGATCTCTTTACGCCACGGAACGGAAGGCTGGGCACCTTTGCGCGTAACGGCGATAGCCGCGGCAGCATGTGCGAAGCGGATCGCATCATCCAGGTTTTTGCCTTCCAGCAGCGCGGTCACCAGTGCACCATTGAAGGTGTCTCCCGCCGCGATGGTATCAATCGCTTTCACCTTAAAGCCCGGCACGCGACGGCCTTCGCCGTTTACGCTTGCCCACACCCCACGGCTGCCGAGGGTGATAATCACGGTACCAATGCCTTTGTCGTGCAGCGCCTGCGCGGCACGCGCTGCGTCGTCATCATTTTCAACACGAATGCCCGTCAGTTTTTCGGCTTCAGTTTCGTTGGGTGTGATGATGTCCACCAGCGCCAGCAATTCGTCTGATAATACACGGGCAGGCGCAGGATTAAGTACGACAGTGGTATGATTTTCATGCGCTATTTTAGCGGCCGCCAGGACGCTTTCGACCGGCGATTCCAGCTGCATCAGTAACGCTTCAGCATTTGCGACACGCTCACGTTGCGCCTCAACACGCTCAGTGGTTAATGCAGCGTTAGCACCAGCATGAATACCGATGACATTCTCACCTTCTGCGTTGACGAAAATCAGCGCCACACCGGTAGATTCCCCAGCAACTACGCTCACTGGCGCGATATCGATGTTATCGCCTGCCAGCTGCTTGCGGACACGCTCGCCGGTATCGTCATCACCCGTGCAGGCGATAAACGCGATATTCGCCCCACTGCGCCCCGCAGCAACGGCCTGGTTTGCACCTTTACCGCCAAATGCCACCTGATACTGGTTACCGGTGACGGTTTCGCCCGGCGTCGGGAATGATTCAAGGTTAAGAATGTGATCGGCATTGATACTGCCAAGGACGACGAGGTTGCCTGCGGTTTTCATGGTTGGGTTGTCCATCTGAGAGCGCCACCGGAGTTACCCGGTGGCGTATGCCACACTTTTCTTTATTGGTGTCCCTCAGGCAGCCAGCGACTGCCTGAATCGCCTTTTACTGCTTAATAACCAGTTTCAGGTCAACAGGGTATTTGGCCTGAACTTTTTCGCCCTTCAGCACTTTGTCAGCAGTCTGCACGCCAGTCGCGCCAATCTGCTCAGGCAGCTGAGCGATGGTTGCAGCCAGTTTGCCATCATTTACCGCTTTTTCACCATCCGGCGTGCCGTCAAATCCGACAACCATCACATCAGATTTACCGGCAGTCTGCAGGGCACGCAGCGCGCCCAGCGCCATTTCGTCGTTCTGTGCGAACACAGCCTGCACGTCAGGGTGGGCGGTCAGCAGGTTCTGCATGACGTTCAGACCTTTAGTACGGTCGAAGTCAGCTGGCTGGCTGGCCAGTACGTTGAATTTATGCGCTGCCACCGCCTGCTGGAAGCCTTCGCCGCGCTCGCGGGCGGCAGACGTACCGGCAATCCCCTGCAGTTCGATCACTTTCGCGCCTTCACCGGCTTTCTTCGCGATGTAGTCACCGGCGATTTTACCGCCCAGCACGTTGTCAGACGCGATATGGCTCACCACGTCACCTTTGGTTGCCTGACGGTCCAGGGTGATCACCGGGATTTTCGCCTGGTTTGCCATCTTAACGGCGTTACCGACGGCGTCAGAATCGGTTGGGTTGATCAGCAGGATTTTGGTGCCGCGAACGGTTAAGTCCTGAACGTTAGCCAGCTCTTTCGCCGGGTTGTTCTGGGAATCCAGCACCACCAGGTTGTAACCCAGTTTATCTGCTTCTTTCTGCGCACCATCCTTGAGGGAGACAAAGAACGGGTTGTTCAGCGTGGAGATAACCAGCGCGATGGTGTCTTTCGCCATGGCGTTAGCACTTACGGTTGCGCTCAGCGCGACAGCAGAAACCAGGGTAGCCAGTTTTTTCATGTTCATATCTAAGATGTCCTGTAGTGTCGTCAGTTACTGTTTTTTGTTGTCTACCAGTACCGCCAGCAAAATCACCACTGCCTTAACGATCATCTGGTAATAGGAGGAAACACCTAACAAATTCAAACCATTATTCAGGAAACCAAGAATCAGTGCGCCGATCAATGTCCCAACAATGCGACCTTTACCGCCCGCAAGACTCGTACCGCCCAGCACCACTGCCGCAATGGCATCCAGCTCATAACCCGTCCCCGCCGTTGGCTGCGCGGAGGAGAGGCGCGCCACTTCGATGATACCCGCCAGAGAAGCCAGCAGACCACACAGGGAGTAAACGATAACTTTGACTTTATTCACGCTAATCCCGGACAGACGCGTTGCCGCCTCGTTACCGCCCAGGGCATAGATATAACGACCCAGACGAGTGTGATGCAGCATGTACCACGCCGCCAGGAAGACGATAGCCATGATCCAGACCGGAGTAGGGATACCCAGCGGACGACCAATACCGAACCAGCCAAACAGATCGGCATTATCAGTAAAACCGGTATTCACCGGACTGCCGTTGGTATAAACCATGGTCACACCGCGCAGCAGCAGCATCATCACCAGCGTCGCGATGAACGCCTGGACGCGGCCTTTCGCCACAATCACGCCGGTCACGGCACCAATTGCCGCCCCTGCCGCCAGCGCTGCCGCCACGGCCACCAGCGCATTGACTTCAATTCCGACAAGGGAAGCGGCGATCGCACCGGTGAGCGCCAGCAAGGAACCGACGGACAGATCGATCCCTGAGGTCAAAATCACCAGCGTCATCCCGACCGCCATAATGGCGTTCACGGAGGTCTGCTGCAGAATGTTGAACAGGTTATTAACGGTGAAAAAGTTCGGGCTCATGGTCGACACAATCGCGATCAGCACCAGCAGGGCAATCAGCGATTTTTGTTCCATCAGCCATGCCTTTGTGAAATAACGGCGACCAGAGACAGCCTGGGTAGTCATCTTCTTACTCCTGATTCACGCGATTAAGCTTGCCCACAGCGGCAGCCATCAGAACTTCCTGGGTGGCCTGCTCGCGAGTGAATTCACCGCCGAGATGCCCTTCATGCATGACGATAATGCGATCGCTCATGCCTAATACTTCTGGCATCTCGGAAGAGACCAGAATGATGCTCAGCCCGTCGGCCTTGAACTGGTTAATCAGCTGATAGATCTCTTTCTTCGCCCCCACGTCTACGCCGCGGGTCGGCTCGTCAAGGATCAACACTTTCGGGCGCGTCATCAGACCGCGCGCAATCGCCACTTTCTGCTGGTTCCCGCCGGACAACAGGCCGATGGCCTGCTCCATCGACGGTGTTTTGACGTTAAAGAGACGGATAAAATCGCTGACCGCCTGCTGTTCGTCTTTGTGTTTCAGCGTACCGCCGCTATGGCTGAAATAGCGCAGCGCAGTAAGCGACATGTTCTCTTTCACCGACATACCGAGCACTAAGCCGTCGCGCTTGCGGTCTTCGGAGATATAGACGATGCCGTTCGCGAGACCATCCTGAGGCGAACGGGTCACCACTTCACGACCGTCGAGGGTGACATACCCGCTGGTGCGCGGCAGCGCGCCGTAAAGCACTTTCATCAGCTCGGTACGGCCGGCGCCCATCAGGCCCGCCACGCCCAGGATCTCGCCCTGGCGCAGGGTAAAGGTCACGTCGTTCACACCCGGACCGCAGAGATTGTCCACCTTCAGGCGGATCTCGCCCGGCGCTTTATCCAGGTGCGGGTATTGATCTTCAAGTTTGCGTCCCACCATCATTTCGATGAGCGTATCTTCGGTCAGCGTGGCCACTTCGCGCTCGGCAATAAACTGCCCGTCGCGAAAAACGGTAACGTCATCGCAGATCTCGAAGATCTCTTTCATGCGGTGAGAAATATAGACAATCCCGCGGCCCTGCGATTTCAGCTCGCGGATGACGCGGAACAGGGATTCGGTTTCGGTATCCGTCAGGGCGTCGGTCGGCTCATCCATAATGATGACCTTCGACTCAAAGCTCAGCACCTTCGCGATTTCCACCATCTGCTGATCGCCGATAGAGAGATCGCCGACCAGACGGTCGCTCTTAAAGCGCAGGTTCAGCTTCGCCAGCAATTTGTCCGCTTCGGCATACATGGTTTTCCAGTCGATTTTGCCAAACCGGTTCACAAATTCACGGCCAAGGAAGATGTTCTCCGCAATGGTAAGCTGCGGGATCAGGTTCAGTTCCTGGTGAATGATACCGATACCGGCTTCCTGTGAGGATTTCGGGCCGTTGAAGGTGGTCTCTTTACCCAGCCAGATGAGTGAACCGGCATCGCGTTGATAGATACCGGTCAGCACTTTCATCATGGTGGATTTGCCAGCGCCGTTCTCACCCACCAGCGCCATCACGCGCCCGGGGTAGACGTTCAGCGCCGCACCGGAGAGGGCTTTTACGCCCGGGAACGATTTATCGATCCCTTTGAGTTGCAGTAATGCGTCCATGATGGCCTCAGAAGGTGACACCAGCACAGAGAATAATATTCGCATACGGGGAACACTCCCCGCTGCGAATCACCGCCTGACTGTCTGCGGTTTGTTGTTTAAATTGTTCGTGCGTTGTGTAACGAATTTCTATGGTGTTTCCCTGGTGTTGTTGCAGCTGCTCAAGGTGACTGAGCAACGTTTCGTGGAGTTGCGGATTATGTTGTTTGATTTCCGCGGCGAGAATGGCTGCCTCAACCTGCATCTCCGCGGTCACAACATCCAGTACCTGCATAAACGAGGGCACGCCCTGGGTTAATGCCATATCAATACGGGTTGTGCTGCGCGGAACCGGTAAGCCTGCATCGCAAACCACCAGCGTATCGGTATGCCCAAGACGGGAAATAACCGACGAGATTTCTGAGTTGAGAACCGTGCCTTTCTTCATTTTCTTGCTCCACTAGCGAAACGTTTCGCTGATATCAGTTTAGTCTTAAGAGTGTTCAGAAAACCACCGTGACGTAACAGATTTGTGATCAACGTCGAAACGTTTCGCTAAGTGAAATGGAGGGGGGGTAAATGCAAAACGGTAACCGTCAGGTTACCGTTTTTTATGTTTGCGCCCTCTCCCGTGGGAGAGGGTCGGGGTGAGGGCATCAGGCCGCACGAAGACTTAAATCTCGACCTGCGTTCCCAGCTCAATCACGCGGTTAGGCGGGATCTCGAACTGGTCAGGCGCACGCAGGGCGTTACGCTGCAGGATAAGGTACAGCTTGCCGCGCAGGCGCAGATACCACGGGCGTTTGCCGATGATCAGCGACTCGTGCGACATAAAGAATGACGTCTCCATCATCCGGCAACTCAGCCCTTCCAGACCACAGCGGTGGAATACCTCTTCCACGTTTGGCGTTTCACGCCAGCCGTAGCTCGCCACCACGCGCCAGAAGGTCGGTGACAACTGCTCGATCTGCACCCGGCGAACGTTATGTACATACGGCGCATCTTCGGTGCGCAGTGTCAGCAGAATGACGCGTTCATGCAAGACCTTGTTGTGCTTGAGGTTATGCATCAACGCAAACGGGATCACGTTCAGGGCTCGAGACATGTATACCGCGGTACCTGGTACGCGGACCGGCGGTGATTTTTCCAGTGAAGCAATCATCGCCTCAAGAGAATTGCCGTGCTCATGCATACGGCGCAGCAGACGGAAACGCTCGCTCTTCCATGTGGTCATAACGATGAACATCACCAGACCCAGCGTCAGCGGCAGCCAGCCACCGGAAACAATCTTGTCGAGGTTTGCCGAGAACAGCGGCACATCGATACAGAGGAAGCCCACCAGAATCATTGCCACAAGAAATTTATTCCAGTGCCAGTTTCGGTACGCCACCGTGGTGGAGAGCAGGGACGTCAGCACCATGGTTCCCGTTACGGCGATACCGTACGCCGCCGCCAGGTTGCTGGAGTGCTCGAAGCTGACGATCACAATCACTACCGCGAAATAGAGCAGCCAGTTAACGAACGGGATGTAGATCTGACCCGACTCCATCTCTGAGGTATGGATAATGCGCATCGGTGAGAGGTACCCCAGACGCACAGCCTGGCGCGTCAGCGAGAACACCCCGGAAATCACCGCCTGAGAGGCAATGACTGTCGCCAGCGTCGCCAGGATTAGCATCGGTACCAGCGCCCAGTCTGGCGCCAGCAGGAAGAACGGGTTCTTAATCGCTTCCGGGTTTTTGAGCAACAGCGCCCCCTGACCGAAATAATTCAGCACCAGCGACGGTAGCACCACGATAAACCATGCCACACGAATAGGCAGTTTCCCAAAGTGCCCCATGTCGGCATACAGCGCTTCAACGCCAGTGATGGAGAGCACAACCGCCCCCAGCGCAACGAAGGAGACCACTTTGTACTCGAGGAAGAAATGCACCGCCCAGTAGGGGTTCAGCGCATGCAACACTTCCGGGTTAGCGATAATGCTGCGTAAACCAAGCGCTGCCAGGATCAGGAACCAGGCCAGCATAATCGGTGCGAACAGTTTCCCTACCAGCCCGGTACCGTGTTTCTGGATCACAAACAGCAGCGTCAGAACGATGATTGCCAGCGGAACCACCCACGTATCGAGCTGCGGCGCGATAATCTCCAGCCCCTCTATTGCCGAGAGCACCGAAATAGCCGGCGTTATCACCACTTCCCCGTAGAAGAAGCTGCCGCCAATCAAACCGATAATAACCAGCACAGAGGTCATTCTGGCCGAGGTGTTGCGCCCGGCCAGCGACATCAACGTCAGGATCCCACCTTCACCTGCGTTATCCGCCCGCATCACGAAGGAGAGATATTTAACAGAAACCACCAGGATCAGCAGCCAGAAGATGAGGGACAGGAAGCCAAATACGGCATCGCGTTCAACACCAAAGCCAAACTGGCCGGACAAACATTCACGAAGCGTATAAAGCGGGCTGGTGCCGATATCACCGTAGACAACCCCGATCGCCGCAAGCGTTATTGCGGGTAATGATTGCTTATTATCAGTGCTCATAGACTAGTCTTTTCGTTTGAATAACAAATGTGTTCCTGGTCCCTTGGTCCACAAAAAGCGCACAGTATGCACGATTCGTTGCAAAATCGAACCCCTAAATGCAACCGCATTAATGTAGCGCAAAGAAAATTGCGCCGCACTTCAGTCTATTACCAGCCCTGACTGAAACGTCTATACTCGCTTCAATTGGCCGCCACGACGGCGAAAGGATGCAAAACTATTATGGCTCACTCACATTTATTAGCAGAAAGAATTTCCCGCCTCAGCAGCGCGCTGGAGAAAGGCCTTTTCGAGCGTAGCCACGCCATCCGCCTCTGTTTGCTGGCGGCGTTGAGCGGGGAAAGCGTGTTTCTGCTCGGCCCCCCTGGCATTGCCAAGAGCCTGATAGCCCGCAGGTTAAAGTTTGCTTTTCAGAATGCCCGCGCCTTCGAATACCTGATGACCCGATTCTCCACCCCTGAAGAAGTTTTCGGCCCGCTCTCCATCCAGGCGCTGAAAGATGAGGGGCGTTATCAGCGTTTGACCGAGGGGTATCTTCCGGAGGCGGAGATTGTTTTCCTCGATGAGATCTGGAAAGCGGGACCGGCGATTCTGAACACCCTGCTCACAGCGATAAACGAACGTCGGTTCCGCAACGGCGCCAGCGAAGAGAAAATCCCGATGCGCCTGCTGGTGGCAGCCTCAAACGAACTGCCTGAAGCCGACAGCAGCCTGGAAGCGCTGTATGACCGTATGCTGATCCGTCTGTGGCTGGACAAAGTGCAGGATAAATCCAATTTCCGTTCCATGCTGGTCAGCCAGCAGGATGAGAATGAAAACCCGGTTGCCCCTTCACTGCAGGTGACGGATGAGGAGTATCACCAGTGGCAGCAGGACATTGGCAAAATCAAACTGCCGGACGCGGTCTTTGAGCTGATCTACCTCCTGCGTCAGCAGCTCGATCTCCTTCCCTCCGCGCCCTATGTCTCCGATCGCCGCTGGAAAAAAGCAATCCGCCTGCTGCAGGCCAGCGCCCTGTTCAGCGGGCGTGATGCCGTTGCGCCCATCGACCTGATCCTGCTGAAAGATTGCCTCTGGCACGATGCAGAAGGCATGAACCTGATGCAGCAGCAGCTTGAGGTTTTGATGACCGGACACGCCTGGGGGCAGCAGGCGATGCTCAACCAGCTGGGGGCCATCGCCCAGCGGCGCATTCAGCTCCAGCAGCAGCAAAGCGATAAAACCGCGCTGAAGGTGAATCGTCTGGGGGGAATGTTCGCCCGTAAACCGCACTATGAGTTACCCGCTGAACTGACCAGCCCGACGCTGACGCTGTTGCTTCAGCAGCCGCTCAAGCTGCATGACATGCAGGTCGTGCACATTACGCTTGAGCGTGAGGCGCTGGCCCAGTGGCTGGATAAGGGCGGAGAGATCCGGGGAAAACTCAACGGCATCGGTTTCGCGCAGCCGCTTAATATGGAAGTGGACAGTAGCCAGCACCTGGTGATCCGCGACGTCAGCCTGCAGGGATCGCGTCTTGCGCTTCCTGGCACCGCCTCAGACAGCGTTCCCGAAGAGATTAAGCAGCAGCTGGAAGCGCTGGATACAGAATGGCACCAGCAGCACACCCGCTTCAGCGAGCAGCAAAAATGCCTCTTTATTCATAGCGACTGGTTAGGTCGCATCGAAGCCAGCCTGCAGGATGTCAGCGCGCAGATCAAACAGGCGCGTCAATGCTAACTCTGGATACGCTTAACGTCATGCTGGCCGTCAGCGAGGAAGGGTTGATCGAAGAGGTGGTGATTACCCTTCTGGCTTCGCCGCAGCTGGCAGCCTTCTTTGAAAAATTTCCGAAGCTTAAAAAAGCGATGACGGACGATCTCCCACGCTGGCGGGAAAACCTGCGTCAGCGGTTTAAAGAGACCGAAGTGCCTCCTGAGTTAACGGAAGAGGTAGCCTGTTACCAGCAGTGCCAGCGGCTCTCCACGTCGCAGTTTATCGTTCAGCTCCCGCAAACCCTGACGCTGCTCGATAACGTTCACTCGCCGTTCGCCAGCCAGGCCCGGGCGCTGGTCACGGATAACGCCACCTTTACCCCTGCTCTGCACACGCTCTTTTTACAGCGCTGGCGCCTCAGCCTGGTGGTGCAGGCCACAACCCTCAACCAGCAGTTGCTGGATGAAGAGCGTGAGCAACTGCTCAGCGAAGTGCAGGAACGCATGACCTTAAGCGGCCAGCTGGAGCAGGTGCTGGTGGAAAATGAGAACGCCGCCGGACGACTCTGGGATATGAGCGCCGGTCAGCTGCGGCGCGGGGACTATCAGCTGATCGTCAGGTACGGGGATTTTCTGGCGCAGCAGCCCGAGCTGATGAAGCTTGCAGAACAGCTGGGCCGCTCCAGGGAGGCAAAATCGGTCCCAAAGAAAGATGCCCCAATGGAAACTTTCCGCACCCTGGTGCGCGAACCGGCTACCGTGCCCGAGCAGGTCGACGGGCTCCAGCAGAGCGATGACATTTTGCGTCTGCTGCCGACGGAGCTGAGCACACTCGGGATGACCGAGCTGGAGTATGAATTTTACCGTCGGCTGGTGGAAAAGCAGCTGCTTACCTATCGCCTGCACGGCGAAGCCTGGCGTGAGAAAGTCAGCCAGCGGCCGGTCGTTCATCAGGATTTTGATGAACAGCCGCGCGGGCCATTCATTGTTTGCGTGGATACATCCGGATCGATGGGCGGGTTTAACGAGCAGTGTGCGAAGGCGTTCTGTCTGGCACTGATGCGCGTGGCGCTGGCCGATCGCCGTCGCTGCTTCATCATGCTTTTCTCCAGCGAAGTGGTGGGTTATGAACTGACGAACCAGCAGGGGCTCGAACAGGCGATCCGCTTTTTAAGCCAGCGTTTTCGCGGCGGTACCGATCTGGCCAGCTGTTTTCGCAGCATTGTGGAACGCATGCAGGGTGGCGACTGGTACGACGCTGACGCGGTGGTGATTTCTGATTTTATTGCCCAGCGGCTGCCGGATGATGTGGTCAGTAAAGTGAAGGAGTTGCAGCGGGTACATCAGCATCGTTTCCACGCTGTGGCCATGTCCGCCCATGGAAAACCCGGCATCATGCGCATCTTCGATCATATCTGGCGCTTTGATACCGGGTTACGTAGCCGCCTGCTCAGACGCTGGCAGCGTTAATTACAGAAGAGAGCCGACGCTTTCGCGAACCTGCTGCGGCCAGACCCCGCACTGAACCTGACCGATATGCGGCAACTGAAGCAGCAGCATAGTCAGGCGGGACTGGCCGATACCGCCGCCGATGGTCTGCGGCATTTCGCCACGCAGCAGCGCCTGATGCCACTCTAATGTGAGACGATCTTCATCACCGGTCACCGCCAGCTGACGCTTGAGCGCGTCAGCATCCACGCGGATCCCCATAGAAGAGAGCTCGAACGCGTCTTCCAGCACCGGGTTCCAGACCAGAATATCGCCGTTCAGACCGGCATAGTCGCGCTCGCCCGGGGTGCTCCAGTCATCATAATCCGGCGCACGCACGTCGTGGCGTTTACCATCAGACAGTTTGCCGCCGATACCGATAAGGAACACCGCGCCCAGCTCTTTGGCGATCGCCCGTTCACGGCCTTTGGCATCCAGATCCGGGAAACGGCTCAGCAGTTCCTGGCTGTGAACAAAGTGGATCGACTCCGGCAGAAACGGTGCCAGACCAAACTCTTTGCTTACGGCCGCTTCGGTGGCTTTGATCCCGGCGTAGATCGCTTCTACGGTAGATTTAAGCGTCCCCACGTGACGCTCGCCATCCCCCATGACGCGTTCCCAGTCCCACTGGTCAACGTAAACGGAATGAATGGGAGACAGGCGGTCTTCATCGGGACGAAGGGCTTTCATGTGCGTGTAGAGCCCTTCGCCCGCGCTAAAGTCGTGTTGTCCCAGGGTTTGACGCTTCCATTTCGCAAGGGAATGAACCACTTCGAACTGGGCATCTGGCAGTGTTTTCACTTTTACCTGTACCGCTTTTTCGCATCCAGAGAGGTTATCCTGGGTCCCGTCACCCACGCGGCTAAGGATTGGAGCCTGGACTTCTATCAGCCCAAGCTTCTCTTCCAGCTGGCGGGAAAAATGGGATTTAACGAAACTGATCTGGCGTTGTTTTGCGATATAAGCGGTTTTCATTATTTATACTCCTGCGTCCTGTTGGTATTGATTAAGCAACAGAAATGCCACCTTATTCAATAACCCATCAACAAAAAGCCCCCTTCACTTTTGATTCGTCAAAATAAGACGCTAGAATAGAGGGAATCATTAATCTTCATAAGAAAAAGCTATGGAAAATTATCAGATCGACAATCTCGACCGCGGCATTCTGGAGGCGTTAATGGCTAATGCCCGTACCGCCTACGCCGAACTGGCGAAACAGTTTGGCGTCAGCCCCGGCACCATTCATGTTCGCGTAGAAAAGATGAAACAGGCGGGGATCATTACCGGCGCGCGTATTGACGTCAGCCCTAAGCAGCTGGGTTATGACGTGTGCTGCTTCATTGGCATTATTCTTAAAAGCGCCAAAGACTATCCTTCAGCACTGGCGAAGCTGAACGCGCTGGATGAAGTCACCGAGGCCTACTACACCACCGGGCACTACAGCATCTTTATTAAAGTCATGTGCCGATCCATCGACGCCCTCCAGCAGGTACTTATCAACAAGATCCAAACAATCGATGAAATTCAGTCCACTGAGACACTGATCTCACTGCAAAACCCGATCATGCGTACCATCCGCCCGTGATCGGGCAAATTCATTCCCACATTTTCCACAGGTAGATCCCAGCTCGTTCACAGCGTACAATGGCCGTCTCTTTATCTGAGCGAGCGATCAATGGCGGACATTACCCTTATCAGCGGCAGCACCCTTGGCGGTGCGGAATACGTAGCGGAACATCTGGCTGAAAAGCTGGAAGATGCGGGCTTTTCCACACAACCCCTGCACGGCCCGTTGCTTGAAGATCTCCCGACTGACGGGGTCTGGCTGCTGATTACCTCCACGCACGGCGCGGGCGATCTGCCGGATAACCTGCAACCTTTATATGACGAACTGCTGGAACAACAGCCTGACCTGTCAAACGTCCGTTTTGGCGCAGTGGGGATCGGCAGCCGTGAATATGACACTTTTTGCGGGGCTATCGAGAAAGTTGAAGCCGCTGTTACCGCTTGTGGGGCAAAACAGTTGGGTGAAACCCTCAAGATCAACATCCTCGATCATGACATTCCGGAAGATCCGGCTGAGATCTGGCTCGCGGAATGGAAAAATTTACTCAAAAACGATTAAAGATCGCGCGAACGGATGTGGATAACTCTGGTTAAAAGCTCGTATTAACCCGTAGTTATCCAAAGAACAACCGTAGCGTCGATTTTGACCTGTGCATAAAGTCGCGATCTGATCCCAGCTTATACTGGCCAGGATCACCGATCATTCACAGCAAACGATCCTTTCTAACTGCATGATCTTCTTTATGAGATCGGACTTATCCACACAGGTTCGCGATCCTAATAAGAGATCACAATAGAACAGATCTCTAAATAAAAAGATCTTCTTTTTAATAGCCCAGGATCCCAATGCTTTCTCGAAAGACTAAAGTTGAGTAGAATCCACGGCCCGGGCTTCAATCCATTTTCATACCGCTTTACGCGAGGCAGACCACCATGTTTTATCAGGATCCTTTTGACGTCATCATCATTGGCGGGGGTCACGCAGGCACTGAGGCCGCAATGGCCGCAGCGCGTATGGGTCAGCAGACCCTGCTTTTGACACACAATATCGACACGCTGGGACAAATGTCCTGTAATCCGGCGATTGGCGGCATTGGGAAAGGACACCTGGTAAAAGAAGTGGATGCACTTGGCGGCCTGATGGCGAAAGCGATCGATCATGCAGGCATCCAGTTTAGGATACTAAACGCGAGCAAAGGTCCCGCTGTGCGCGCGACCCGTGCGCAGGCAGACCGCGTGCTCTACCGTCAGGCGGTACGAACCGCCCTGGAGAACCAGCCGAATCTGATGATCTTCCAGCAGGCTGTTGAAGATCTTATCGTCGAGAACGATCGCGTCGTTGGCGCGGTGACCCAGATGGGCCTCAAATTCCGCGCGAAGGCCGTGGTGTTGACCGTGGGGACATTCCTTGATGGTAAAATACATATCGGTCTGGATAACTACAGCGGTGGCCGTGCCGGCGATCCGCCCTCTATCCCGCTGTCTCGCCGTCTGCGTGAACTGCCGCTGCGCGTCAGTCGCCTGAAAACCGGTACGCCTCCGCGTATTGATGCACGCACCATTGATTTTAGCGTGCTGGCGCAACAGCACGGTGATAACCCAATGCCGGTCTTCTCGTTTATGGGCAATGCGGCGCAGCATCCGCAGCAGGTGCCGTGCTACATCACGCACACCAACGAGAAAACCCACGATGTGATCCGCAATAACCTCGATCGCAGCCCAATGTATGCCGGCGTGATCGAAGGGATCGGCCCGCGCTACTGCCCGTCGATCGAAGACAAAGTGATGCGCTTCGCCGATCGTAACCAGCATCAGATCTTCCTTGAGCCTGAAGGGCTCACCTCGAACGAAATTTACCCGAACGGTATCTCCACCAGCCTGCCATTCGATGTTCAGATGCAAATTGTTCGTTCAATGCAGGGGATGGAGAACGCAAAAATCGTTCGCCCTGGCTACGCTATTGAGTACGATTTCTTCGATCCACGTGACCTGAAGCCAACCCTGGAGAGCAAATTCATCCACGGTCTGTTCTTCGCGGGCCAGATTAACGGTACCACCGGTTACGAAGAAGCGGCGGCACAGGGCCTGCTTGCCGGTCTGAACGCTGCACGTTTCTCAGCCGAGAAAGAGGGCTGGGCGCCAGGCCGTTCTCAGGCCTATCTGGGCGTGCTGGTTGACGACCTCTGCACCCTGGGTACCAAAGAGCCGTACCGTATGTTTACTTCTCGCGCGGAATATCGCCTGATGCTGCGTGAAGATAACGCCGACCTGCGTCTGACCGAAATCGGCCGTGAGCTGGGTCTGGTGGATGACGAACGCTGGGCACGCTTCAACGAGAAACTGGAGCGTATCGAGCAGGAACGTCAGCGCCTGAAAACGACATGGGTTAATCCGCAGGCGGAAACAGCAGCTGAAGTGAACGCTCACTTAACTGCGCCGCTCTCTCGCGAAGCCAGCGGCGAAGATCTGCTGCGTCGCCCGGAAGTGACCTATGAAAATCTGGTGAAACTCACCGCGTTCGCGCCAGGCCTGGAAGACGCTGAAGCGGCAGAGCAGGTTGAAATTCAGGTGAAATACGAAGGTTACATCGCGCGTCAGCAGGATGAGATTGAAAAACAGCAGCGTAACGAAAATACGCTTTTGCCGGAAATGCTGGACTACCGTCAGGTGACAGGCCTTTCCAACGAAGTGATCGCCAAGCTGAACGATCATAAGCCGGTGTCGATCGGCCAGGCATCCCGTATTTCCGGTGTCACCCCCGCCGCGATTTCGATCCTGCTGGTGTGGCTGAAAAAGCAGGGCATGCTGCGCCGCAGCGCGTAACGTTTGAACATCGCCCGGTGGCGCTGCGCTTACCGGGCCTACTGAACCCGTAGGGCGGGTTAGCGAAGCGCCACCCGCCAGTTAGCATCTCAACAGGTATTCACCGTGCTCAATAAACTCTCTCGTCTGCTGGATCAGGCAGGTATTTCGCTCACCGATCACCAGAAAACTCAGCTGGTGGCCTATGTCGATATGCTGAACAAATGGAACAAAGCGTACAATCTGACGTCTGTTCGGGACCCTAACGAGATGCTGGTTCGCCATATTCTCGACAGCATCGTGGTGGCGCCGTATCTGAACGGTGAGCGTTTTATCGATGTGGGCACGGGCCCGGGTCTGCCGGGGATTCCGCTGTCGATTGTTCGTCCTGATAGCCATTTCACGCTACTGGACAGCCTTGGCAAGCGCGTGCGCTTTTTACGTCAGGTACAGCATGAGCTGAAGCTTGAGAACATCACGCCCGTGCAGAGCAGGGTAGAGGAGTTCCCGGCGGAGCCGCCGTTTGACGGGGTTATCAGCCGTGCCTTTGCTTCTCTTAATGACATGGTGAGCTGGTGTAAGCACTTACCGGCAGAGCATGGCCGTTTTTATGCGCTTAAAGGACAGTTACCTGGCGAGGAAATTGAACAGCTTCCGGACGGTTTTGCGGTCGAGTCTATTGAGAAATTACACATTCCTCAGCTCGAAGGGGAGCGTCATCTGGTGATAATTAAGCCAAACAATTTTTAAAAATTTAATAAAAAATGTGGAATTAGTGCTGTTCTGACCATGTTAAAAAACAGCACAAGTCATAGGGATTTATCGGTGAGCCGTTAACCTCTTTTTCACTAAGGTTTTTCTTACGGTTAACGTGGCGGCGGTTATTTTCCGTGAAGATAGTCATCTGTGAAAATATAAGTCTGCTAAAAGTGGAAGGCAGTAACCAGAATGCAATGTTAATTATTTATTAAGAATGTCAATAAAAGGTTTTTATTGTGTACCGGGCTGTTTTGAAAATAGTTACGGTATTTTGCGTTTAATTTCATAAAGATAAATTTTCACGATTTGCGCCTTTGATAAATACAACCTTATCGCAAATGTGTGTTTTGTGATCCCGTGCACGCTTTATCGCCAACGTTTTCGCGCTGTTTGCAGTTTTGGTCGAAGGTTGGTGCTTTGCGCGAAAGTTAAAAAATAGCGGTGGGGAAAAATATTTAAACATTTATTCACCTTTTCGCTACTTAATGTTTGAAATCACGGGTGCGCACCGTATAATTTGACCGCTTTTTGATGCTTGACTCTGAGCCTTAAAGGACGTTTTATACGACACGCGGCATACCTCGAAGGGAGCAGGAGTAAAAACGTGATGTCTGTGTCGCTCTTGAGTAGAAACGTTGCTCGTAAGCTTCTGTTCATTCAGTTTCTGGCTGTGATAGCAAGTGGACTGCTGTTTAGCCTCAAAGACCCCTTCTGGGGCATCTCCGCCGTGTGCGGGGGTTTGGCGGTTGTGCTGCCAAACGTGTTGTTTATGATTTTTGCCTGGCGTCATCAGGCGCATACACCCGCCAAAGGCCGCGTGGCCTGGTCCTTCGCTCTCGGCGAAGTGTGTAAGGTGTTGCTGACCTTTGCTCTACTGGTGATGGCGCTGGCGGTTTTGAAAGTGGTCTTCATGCCGCTGATAGCAACGTGGGTTTTGGTGCTGGTGGTACAAGTTCTGGCTCCAGCTGTAATCAATAACAAAGGGTAAAAGGCATCATGGCTTCAGAAAATATGACGCCGCAGGATTACATAGGTCACCATCTGAATAACCTTCAGCTGGACCTGCGTACATTCTCGCTGGTGGATCCACATAACCCCCCGGCCACCTTCTGGACGATCAACATCGACTCCATGTTCTTCTCGGTGGTTTTGGGTCTTCTGTTCCTGGCCATGTTCCGCGGTGTTGCTAAAAGAGCGACCAGCGGTGTACCAGGGAAATTCCAGACATTCATCGAAATGATCATCGGCTTCGTCCATGGCAGCGTCAAAGACATGTACCATGGTAAGAGCAAGCTGATTGCTCCGCTGGCCCTGACCGTGTTCGTTTGGGTCTTCCTGATGAACCTGATGGACCTGCTGCCAATCGATCTGCTGCCGTTTATCGGCGAGCACATCTTCGGCCTGCCTGCGCTGCGTGTTGTACCGTCTGCTGACGTGAACATCACCCTGTCGATGGCGCTGGGCGTGTTTATCCTGATTCTTTTCTACAGCATCAAAATGAAAGGCGTAAGCGGCTTTGTGAAAGAGCTTACCTTGCAGCCGTTCAACCACTGGGCGTTTATTCCGGTCAACCTGATCCTGGAAGGCGTTAGCCTGCTGTCCAAACCTGTTTCTCTGGGTCTGCGACTGTTCGGCAACATGTATGCGGGTGAGCTGATTTTCATTCTGATCGCGGGTCTTCTGCCGTGGTGGTCACAGTGGGTTCTGAATGTGCCGTGGGCCATTTTCCACATCCTGATCATTACGCTGCAAGCCTTTATCTTCATGGTTCTGACGATCGTCTATCTGTCGATGGCGTCTGAAGAGCACTGATTTTTTACCAACACTACTACGTTTTAATTGAAACAAACTGGAGACTGTCATGGAAAACCTGAATATGGATCTGCTGTACATGGCTGCCGCTGTGATGATGGGTCTGGCGGCTATCGGTGCTGCGATCGGTATCGGCATCCTCGGGGGCAAATTCCTGGAAGGCGCTGCGCGTCAACCTGATCTGATTCCTCTGCTGCGTACTCAGTTCTTTATCGTTATGGGTCTGGTGGATGCTATCCCAATGATCGCTGTAGGTCTGGGTCTGTACGTGATGTTTGCTGTCGCGTAGTAGTAGTTTTAAAACCCTAAGCCACAGAAATTAAAGAGGTATTGTGCTGTGAACATGAACGCAACAATCCTCGGCCAGGCCATCGCGTTTATTCTCTTTGTCTGGTTCTGCATGAAGTATGTATGGCCGCCTTTAATGGCTGCCATCGAAAAACGTCAGAAAGAAATTGCTGACGGTCTGGCTTCTGCAGAACGCGCTAAGAAAGATTTGGACCTTGCACAGGCCAACGCGACAGACCAGCTGAAAAAAGCGAAAGCGGAAGCTCAGGTTATCATCGAACAGGCTAACAAACGCCGTTCGCAGATCCTGGACGAAGCCAAAGCTGAAGCAGAACAGGAACGTACTAAGATCGTGACACAGGCTCAGGCTGAAATTGAAGCTGAGCGTAAACGTGCTCGTGAAGAACTGCGTAAGCAGGTTGCGATTCTGGCTGTTGCTGGCGCCGAGAAGATCATCGAACGTTCCGTGGATGAAGCTGCTAACAGCGACATCGTGGACAAACTTGTCGCTGAACTGTAAGGAGGGAGGGGCTGATGTCTGAATTTGTTACGGTAGCTCGCCCCTACGCCAAAGCAGCTTTTGACTTTGCTGTCGAACACCAAAATGTCGATCGCTGGCAGAATATGCTGGCGTTTGCCGCTGAGGTGACGAAAAACGAACAAATGGCCGAGTTGCTTTCCGGTGCGTTAGCACCTGAAACTCTCGCCGCGTCGTTTATCGCCGTGTGCGGAGAGCAACTGGATGCCAACGGCCAGAACCTGATCAAGGTGATGGCAGAAAATGGTCGTCTCCGTGTGCTCCCGGATGTTCTCGAGCAGTTTGAGCACTTACGTGCCCTTAGTGAAGCTACCGCTGAAGTTGAAGTCACTTCTGCGACTGAACTGAGTCATGAACAGCTTGCGAAAATTACCGCCGCGATGGAAAAACGTCTGTCACGCAAAGTTAAGCTGAATTGCAAAATCGATAAGTCTGTAATGGCAGGCGTAATCATCCGCTCGGGTGATATGGTCATTGATGGCAGCGTACGCGGCCGTCTTGAGCGCCTTGCAGACGTCTTGCAGTCTTAAGGGGACTGGAGCATGCAACTGAATTCCACCGAAATCAGCGAACTGATCAAGCAGCGCATTGCTCAGTTCAATGTTGTGAGCGAAGCTCACAACGAAGGTACTATTGTTTCTGTAAGTGACGGTGTTATCCGCATCCACGGCCTGGCCGATTGTATGCAGGGTGAGATGATTTCCCTGCCGGGTAACCGTTACGCTATCGCACTGAACCTGGAGCGCGACTCCGTAGGTGCTGTTGTGATGGGTCCATACGCTGACCTCGCCGAAGGCATGAAGGTTAAGTGTACTGGCCGTATTCTGGAAGTGCCGGTTGGCCGTGGCCTGCTGGGTCGCGTTGTTAACACCCTGGGTGCGCCAATCGACGGTAAAGGTCCGGTTGAGCACGATGGCTTCTCCCCAATCGAAGTTATCGCACCAGGCGTTATCGACCGTCAGTCCGTAGATCAGCCTGTTCAGACAGGTTATAAGTCCGTTGATGCCATGATCCCAATCGGTCGTGGTCAGCGTGAACTGATCATCGGTGACCGTCAGACCGGTAAAACCGCGATGGCAATCGACGCCATCATCAACCAGCGTGATTCCGGCATCAAATGTGTGTACGTGGCCATCGGCCAGAAAGCGTCCACCATTTCTAACGTGGTTCGTAAACTGGAAGAGCACGGCGCACTGGCTAACACCATTGTTGTTGTGGCGACTGCTTCTGAATCTGCTGCTCTGCAATACCTGGCACCATACGCCGGTTGCGCAATGGGTGAATACTTCCGTGACCGCGGTGAAGATGCGCTGATCGTATACGATGACCTGTCTAAACAGGCTGTTGCTTATCGTCAGGTTTCCCTGCTGCTCCGTCGTCCACCTGGACGTGAAGCGTTCCCTGGCGACGTATTCTACCTCCACTCTCGTCTGCTGGAGCGTGCTTCCCGCGTTAACGCGGAATACGTCGAGAACTTCACCAAAGGTGAAGTGAAGGGTAAAACGGGCTCTCTGACCGCGCTTCCGATCATTGAAACCCAGGCGGGTGACGTTTCTGCGTTCGTTCCGACCAACGTAATCTCCATTACCGATGGTCAGATCTTCCTGGAAACCAACCTGTTTAACTCCGGTATTCGTCCGGCAGTTAACCCGGGTATCTCCGTATCCCGTGTTGGTGGTGCTGCTCAGACCAAGATCATCAAGAAACTGTCCGGTGGTATCCGTACCGCGCTGGCACAGTATCGTGAACTGGCTGCGTTCTCTCAGTTCGCATCCGATCTGGACGAAGCAACCCGTAAACAGCTGAGCCACGGTCAGAAAGTGACCGAGCTGCTGAAGCAGAAACAGTACGCACCAATGTCTGTTGCTCAGCAGGGCCTGGTACTGTTCGCGGCTGAACGCGGTTACCTCGAAGATGTGGAACTGGCGAAAATCGGTAGCTTCGAAGCCGCTCTGCTGGCTTACGCTGACCGTGATCACGCTCCGCTGATGCAAGAGATCAACCAGACCGGTGGCTATAACGACGAAATCGAAGGCAAGCTGAAAGCTATCCTCGATTCCTTCAAAGCAACCCAATCCTGGTAATCGTCCGGCGGCTTGTCTCAGGACAAGCCGCCTGGCATTGAGGAGAAGCTCATGGCCGGCGCAAAAGAGATACGTAGTAAGATCGCAAGCGTCCAGAACACGCAAAAGATCACTAAAGCGATGGAGATGGTCGCCGCTTCCAAAATGCGTAAATCGCAGGATCGCATGGCGGCCAGCCGTCCTTATGCAGAAACCATGCGCAAAGTGATTGGTCACCTTGCAAACGGTAATCTGGAATATAAGCACCCTTACCTGGAAGAACGCGACGTTAAGCGCGTGGGCTACCTGGTGGTGTCGACCGACCGTGGTCTGTGTGGCGGCTTGAACATTAACCTGTTCAAAAAACTGCTGGCGGATATGAAAGCATGGTCTGAAAAAGGCGTTCAGTGCGATCTCGCATTGATCGGCTCTAAAGGCGTCTCTTTCTTTAACTCCGTTGGTGGCAACATTGTCGCTCAGGTGACCGGTATGGGTGATAACCCGTCCCTGTCCGAACTGATCGGCCCGGTTAAAGTGATGTTGCAGGCTTATGATGAAGGCCGTCTGGACAGACTGTACGTTGTCAGCAACAAATTCATTAACACCATGTCTCAGGTTCCAACGCTCACTCAGATGCTGCCGTTACCGGCATCAGAAGATGACGAGCTGAAGCAAAAAGCCTGGGATTACCTGTATGAACCCGATCCGAAACCGCTGCTGGATACCCTGCTGCGTCGTTACGTTGAATCACAGGTTTATCAGGGCGTTGTAGAAAACCTGGCCAGCGAGCAGGCCGCACGAATGGTGGCGATGAAAGCCGCGACCGATAATGGCGGCAGCCTGATTAAAGAGCTGCAGTTGGTTTACAACAAAGCTCGTCAGGCCAGCATTACTCAGGAACTCACCGAGATCGTCTCGGGGGCCGCCGCGGTTTAACCAGGTTTACGAATTACGTAGAGGATTCAAGATGGCTACTGGAAAGATTGTCCAGGTAATCGGCGCCGTGGTGGACGTCGAGTTCCCTCAGGACGCCGTACCACGCGTGTACGACGCGCTTGAGGTACAGAATGGTAACGAGAGCCTGGTGCTGGAAGTTCAGCAGCAGCTCGGCGGCGGTATCGTGCGTACCATCGCGATGGGTTCTTCCGACGGTCTGCGTCGTGGTCTGGAAGTAAAAGACCTTGAGCATCCGATCGAAGTCCCGGTAGGTAAAGCTACACTGGGTCGTATCATGAACGTATTGGGTCAACCAATCGACATGAAAGGCGACATCGGTGAAGAAGAGCGTTGGGCTATCCACCGCGCGGCACCTTCCTACGAAGAGCTGTCCAGCTCTCAGGAACTGCTGGAAACCGGCATCAAAGTTATCGACCTGATGTGTCCGTTTGCGAAGGGCGGTAAAGTGGGTCTGTTCGGTGGTGCGGGTGTAGGTAAAACCGTAAACATGATGGAGCTGATCCGTAACATCGCGATCGAGCACTCCGGTTACTCCGTATTTGCGGGCGTAGGTGAACGTACTCGTGAGGGTAACGACTTCTACCACGAAATGACCGACTCCAACGTTCTGGACAAAGTATCCCTGGTTTACGGTCAGATGAACGAGCCACCAGGAAACCGTCTGCGCGTTGCGCTGACTGGCCTGACGATGGCTGAGAAGTTCCGTGACGAAGGCCGTGACGTTCTGCTGTTCGTCGATAACATCTATCGTTATACCCTGGCCGGTACGGAAGTATCTGCACTGCTGGGTCGTATGCCTTCAGCGGTAGGTTATCAGCCGACTCTGGCGGAAGAGATGGGTGTTCTTCAGGAACGTATCACCTCTACCAAAACCGGTTCTATCACCTCCGTTCAGGCGGTATACGTACCTGCGGATGACTTGACTGACCCATCTCCAGCCACCACCTTTGCGCACTTAGATGCAACCGTGGTACTGAGCCGTCAGATCGCGTCTCTGGGTATCTACCCGGCCGTTGACCCGCTGGACTCCACCAGCCGTCAGCTGGATCCACTGGTTGTTGGTCAGGAACACTACGACACCGCGCGTGGCGTACAGTCCCTGCTGCAGCGTTACCAGGAACTGAAAGACATCATCGCCATCCTGGGTATGGATGAACTGTCTGAAGAAGACAAACTGGTGGTAGCACGTGCGCGTAAGATCCAGCGCTTCCTGTCCCAGCCGTTCTTCGTTGCGGAAGTATTCACCGGTTCTCCAGGTAAATACGTTTCCCTGAAAGACACCATCCGTGGCTTTAAAGGCATCATGGAAGGCGAATACGATCACCTGCCAGAGCAGGCGTTCTACATGGTTGGTTCCATCGAAGAAGCTGTGGAAAAAGCCAAAAAACTTTAACGCCTTAATCGGAGGGTGATATGGCAATGACTTACCACCTGGACGTCGTCAGCGCAGAGCAACAAATGTTCTCTGGTCTGGTCGAGAAAATCCAGGTAACGGGTAGTGAAGGTGAGCTGGGTATTTTCCCGGGTCACGCACCGCTGCTCACCGCCATTAAGCCTGGTATGATCCGCATCGTTAAACAGTTCGGTCACGAAGAGTTTATCTATCTGTCCGGCGGCATTCTTGAAGTGCAGCCTGGCAGTGTGACCGTTCTGGCCGATACCGCTATTCGTGGCCAGGATCTCGACGAAGCGCGAGCCCTGGAATCGAAGCGTAAGGCTGAAGAGCACATTAGCAGCTCTCATGGTGACGTGGATTACGCTCAGGCGTCTGCGGAGCTGGCCAAAGCGATCGCGAAACTGCGCGTTATCGAGTTGACCAAAAAAGCGATGTAACACCGGCTTGAAAAGCACAAAAGCCAGTCTGGATCCCAGGCTGGCTTTTTTTTTGTCGCTTAATTCATGATGAAAAAGATGTAGAATTTTAATCATCAAACGTTTTTACTTCTCACTCAAACTACCGTCAGGATGCGTATGTCAAACAGTGTGATGAGCGTGGTGATCCTTGCCGCAGGCAAAGGTACCCGCATGTATTCCGATCTGCCTAAAGTGCTTCATACACTGGCAGGAAAGCCAATGGTGCAGCATGTCATTGATGCCGCTAATGAATTGGGCGCCCGTCAGGTTCACTTGGTCTACGGCCACGGTGGCGATCTGCTTAAAAAGACGCTAAGCGACGACAAGCTCAATTGGGTACTTCAGGCTGAACAGCTGGGTACCGGTCATGCAATGCAGCAGGCCGCACCGTTCTTTACGGATGACGAAGACATTCTGATGCTGTACGGCGACGTCCCGCTGATCGCTACCGATACGCTGACGCGTCTGCGCGATGCCAAACCGCAAGGCGGTATTGGTTTGTTAACCGTCGTGCTGGACGATCCAACCGGCTACGGTCGAATTACGCGTGAAAACGGCAACGTAACGGGGATCGTTGAACACAAAGATGCCAGCGACGAACAGCGCGAGATTCAGGAGATCAACACCGGTATCCTGATTGCTAATGGTGCTGATTTAAAACGCTGGTTGTCGAAACTCAACAACAACAACGCGCAGGGTGAATACTACATCACCGACATCATTGCGATGGCGTACCAGGAAGGGCGCGAGATTGTGGCGGTACAACCGGCACGTATCAGCGAAACCGAAGGGGTGAATAACCGTCTTCAACTTTCCCGTCTTGAGCGCGTTTATCAGTCCGAACAGGCCGAGAAACTCCTTCTGGCTGGCGTGATGCTGCGCGATCCGGCACGTTTCGACCTGCGTGGCACGTTATCTCACGGGCGCGACGTTGAAATTGATACTAACGTTATCCTGGAAGGTCATGTCACGCTGGGTAACCGCGTCAAAATTGGTGCTGGCTGCGTGATTAAAAACAGCGTCATCGGTGACGATTGCGAAATTAGCCCCTACAGCGTGGTGGAAGATGCCCGTCTGGATGCGGCTTGTACCATTGGTCCATTTGCACGTCTGCGTCCTGGCGCTGAGCTGCTGGAAGGCGCTCACGTGGGTAACTTCGTTGAGATGAAAAAAGCGCGTCTGGGTAAAGGCTCAAAAGCCGGTCATTTAACCTATCTGGGCGACGCGGAAATTGGTGACAACGTCAATATTGGCGCAGGCACAATCACCTGTAACTATGACGGCGCGAATAAGTTTAAAACCATCATCGGTAATGATGTGTTCGTTGGCTCCGACACCCAGCTGGTGGCACCGGTGACTGTGGGTAACGGCGTAACGATTGCTGCCGGAACGACGGTGACACGTGACGTCGCGGATAACGAGCTGGTATTAAGCCGCGTACCGCAGGTGCACAAGCAGGGCTGGAAACGCCCGGTGAAGAAAAAGTAACAACAAGGCGGGTGGCGCTACGCTTACCCGCCCTACGATTGAGTAGGCCTGATAAGGCGTAGCCGTCATCAGGCAAACCCGGGTGAGGAGATAAATATATATCTCCCCCCACAGGCAGTACCCATAAAAATAACCCCACTCTCTACAAGGCTCGGGGCGCCCGGAAAGGGCAAATACAGGTCAGCGACAACGCAGGCATCATGCCTAAATTCGGAATCTAAAATTATGTGTGGAATTGTTGGCGCAGTTGCGCAGCGTGATATTGCTGAAATCCTTCTCGAAGGTTTACGTCGTCTGGAATACCGTGGTTACGACTCTGCCGGTCTGGCTGTTGTCGATGCAGAAGGTCATATGACCCGTCTGCGCCGTCTCGGTAAAGTGCAGATGCTGGCCCAGGCCGCGGAAGAACATCCGCTGCACGGTGGTACTGGTATTGCGCACACCCGCTGGGCGACGCACGGCGAACCGTCTGAAGGCAACGCGCACCCGCATGTGTCTGAACACATCGTGGTGGTGCATAACGGCATTATCGAAAACCACGAACCGCTGCGCGAAGAACTGAAAGCGCGTGGCTATACCTTCGTCTCTGAAACCGACACCGAAGTGATTGCTCACCTGGTGCACTGGGAGCTGGAGCAGGGCGGTACACTGCGTGACGCGGTGCTGCGTGCTATCCCTCAGCTGCGCGGTGCGTACGGTACGGTGATCATGGACTCCCGCGACCCGTCCACGCTGCTGGCCGCGCGTTCCGGTAGTCCAATGGTTATCGGTCTGGGTATGGGTGAAAACTTTATCGCCTCTGACCAGCTGGCACTTCTGCCGGTGACCCGTCGCTTTATCTTCCTGGAAGAGGGCGATATCGCGGAAGTGACCCGCCGCAGCGTGACCGTATTCGATACCAAAGGCGAGCAGGTGAAACGCCAGGAGATCGAATCTAACCTGCAGTACGACGCGGGCGACAAAGGCGCTTATCGTCACTACATGCAGAAAGAGATTTACGAGCAGCCAAACGCCATCAAAAATACCCTGACCGGGCGCATTAGCCACGGTGAAGTGGATCTGAGTGAGCTGGGTGCTAACGCGAACGAACTGCTCAGCAAGGTTGAGCACATTCAGATCGTAGCCTGCGGCACCTCCTACAACTCCGGTATGGTCTCTCGTTACTGGTTTGAATCCCTGGCGGGCGTGCCGTGCGACGTCGAAATCGCCTCGGAATTCCGCTACCGCAAATCCGCGGTGCGTCGCAACAGCCTGATGATCACCCTTTCTCAGTCTGGTGAAACGGCAGATACTCTGGCCGCGCTGCGTCTCTCAAAAGAACTGGGTTACCTGGGCTCTCTGGCCATCTGCAACGTTCCGGGCTCTTCGCTGGTGCGTGAATCCGATCTGGCGCTGATGACCAAAGCCGGTACTGAAATCGGCGTGGCCTCTACCAAAGCGTTTACTACTCAGCTGACGGTTCTGCTGATGCTGGTGGCGAAACTGGCGCGTCTGAAAGGTGAAGATGCCTCTGTTGAGCATGACATCGTTCATGGTCTGCAGGCGCTGCCGAGCCGTATTGAGCAGATGCTCTCCCAGGACAAACGCATTGAAGCGCTGGCGGAAGATTTCTCTGACAAACATCACGCCCTGTTCCTGGGCCGTGGCGATCAGTATCCGATTGCGCTGGAAGGCGCGCTGAAACTGAAAGAGATCTCTTACATCCACGCTGAAGCCTATGCGGCAGGCGAGCTGAAACACGGTCCGCTGGCGCTGATTGATGCTGATATGCCGGTCATCGTTGTAGCCCCTAACAACGAACTGCTGGAAAAACTGAAATCTAACATCGAAGAAGTGCGCGCCCGCGGTGGTGTCCTGTACGTCTTCGCCGACAAAGATGCCGGTTTTGTCAGCAACGACAACATGCACATCATCGAGATGCCGCATGTAGAAGAGGTAATTGCCCCGATCTTCTACACCGTTCCGCTGCAGCTGCTGGCCTATCACGTTGCGCTGATCAAAGGCACTGACGTTGATCAGCCGCGTAACCTGGCGAAATCTGTCACCGTAGAATAATCCCTCCAGGCTCCACCTTCGGGTGGAGCTTTTTTACCCCACCTGGTTTGTTTTTAATCAATCCTTTCACGTTTTTATTGATGACAATTTGTCATCTTCAGCTACTTTTTCAGTGTCACATAAAGAAAAAATTTCTGAAAATGTCTTGTCATAAATGCGGCTAACACGATGAAAATTAAGCTTTCTTTTGCTGGTTTTTAAGTGAAATTTCCATTGTCATAAAACTGTCATAATTCGTACATTTATCTGTCACCTGTTTGTCCTATTTTGCTCATCGTAGCCACTAAACAACGATTTACGAAAATCTTGCAGGAGACATTATGAAAGTTATGCGTACCACTGTCGCAACTGTTGTCGCCGCGACCTTATCTCTGAGCGCGTTCTCTGTATTTGCAGAAGCAAGCCTGACTGGCGCTGGTGCAACCTTCCCTGCGCCGGTGTATGCCAAATGGGCGGATACCTACCAGAAAGAAACCGGTAACAAGGTTAACTATCAGGGTATCGGCTCCTCCGGTGGCGTGAAACAAATTACCGCTAACACGGTTGATTTCGGCGCATCAGATGCTCCGCTGTCTGATGACAAACTGGCTCAGGAAGGCCTGTTCCAGTTCCCTACCGTGATCGGTGGTGTGGTTCTGGCTATCAACCTGCCGGGCGTAAAGTCGGGTGAGCTGGTGCTGGACGGCAAAACGCTGGGTGACATCTACCTGGGCAAAATCAAAAAATGGGATGACGAAGCGATCGCTAAACTCAACCCTGGCCTGAAGCTGCCTTCTCAGAACATCGCTGTGGTTCGCCGCGCGGACGGTTCCGGTACCTCTTTCGTCTTTACCAGCTACCTGGCAAAAGTGAACGAAGAGTGGAAATCTAAAGTTGGTTCCGGCTCTACCGTTAACTGGCCAACCGGTCTGGGCGGTAAAGGGAACGACGGCATCGCTGCGTTCGTACAGCGTCTGCCAGGTTCAATTGGCTACGTAGAGTATGCGTACGCGAAGCAGAACAACCTGTCCTACACCAAACTGGTTTCTGCCGACGGCAAACCGGTTAGCCCGACCGAAGAGAACTTTGCCAACGCCGCGAAAGGCGCTGACTGGAGCAAATCTTTCGCTCAGGACCTGACTAACCAGAAAGGCGAAGGTGCGTGGCCAATCACCTCTACCACCTTCATTCTGGTCCACAAAGAGCAGAAGAAACCTGAGCAGGGCGCTGAAGTGCTGAAGTTCTTCGACTGGGCGTACAAAAACGGTGGCAAACAGGCTAACGCTCTGGACTACGCTACCCTGCCGGACAACGTGGTTGAGCAGATCCGTGCTGCATGGAAGACCAACGTCAAAGACAGCAGCGGTAAAGCGCTGTACTAACAGGATATATTTAACGAAGATGGCGGGTGGCGCTGCGCTTACCCGCCCTACGGTTTACTCTGTAGGCCCGGTAAGCGTCAGCGCCACCGGGCATATTCGTAAAAACGTCTCAAACAGAAGAGTAATTTATGGCTGCAACCAAGCCTGCATTTAACCCTCCGGGTAAAAAAGGTGACATGATTTTCAGCGCGCTGGTCAAACTGGCTGCGCTGATTGTGCTATTGCTGCTGGGCGGCATTATCGTGTCCCTGATTTTCTCCTCCTGGCCGAGCATTCAGAAATTCGGTTTCTCCTTTCTGTGGAGTAAAGAGTGGGATGCGCCGAACGATATCTACGGTGCACTGGTGCCGATTTACGGTACGCTGGTGACCTCGTTCATCGCCCTGCTGATTGCGGTTCCGGTAAGCTTCGGTATTGCCCTGTTCCTGACGGAGCTGGCGCCGGGCTGGCTCCGTCGTCCACTGGGGATCGCCATCGAACTGCTGGCGGCCATTCCAAGTATCGTATACGGCATGTGGGGCCTGTTTATCTTTGCGCCGCTGTTCGCCACGTACTTCCAGGAGCCGGTGGGTAATGTCCTCTCTGCCATTCCGTTTGTGGGGGCCCTGTTTTCTGGCCCGGCTTTCGGTATTGGTATTCTGGCGGCAGGTGTGATCCTCGCCATCATGATTATTCCGTACATTGCGGCGGTCATGCGCGATGTCTTCGAACAAACGCCGGTGATGATGAAAGAGTCGGCCTATGGCATCGGCTGCACTACCTGGGAAGTGATCTGGCGCATTGTCCTTCCGTTCACCAAAAATGGGGTGATCGGGGGCGTGATGCTGGGCTTAGGTCGTGCGCTGGGTGAAACCATGGCGGTCACCTTTATTATCGGTAACACCTATCAGCTCGACAGCGCTTCGCTCTATATGCCGGGTAACAGCATTACCTCTGCGCTGGCGAATGAATTTGCCGAAGCGGAATCAGGTCTGCACGTCGCAGCGCTGATGGAACTGGGGCTCATTCTGTTCGTTATCACCTTCATCGTTCTGGCGATTTCCAAGCTGATGATTATGCGCCTCGCTAAAAATGAGGGGGCACGCTAATGGCAACTCTCGAAATGCAAGCTACCGCTGAGCTGGCGGAATCCCGCCGTAAAATGCAGGCCAGACGCCGCATGAAAAACCGCATTGCGCTGACGCTCTCAATGGCGACGATGGCGTTCGGTCTGTTCTGGCTGGTCTGGATCCTGTTCTCCACCGTCGTGCGCGGAATTGACGGGATGTCACTGTCGTTGTTCACCGAAATGACGCCGCCGCCGAACACGGCGGGTGGTGGTCTGGCGAATGCCCTGGCGGGCAGCGGTTTGCTGATCCTGTGGGCGACGGTCTTTGGTACGCCGCTCGGCATCATGGCGGGTATCTACCTGGCGGAATACGGTCGTAAATCCTTGCTGGCGGAAGTCATTCGTTTCATTAACGACATCCTGCTCTCGGCCCCGTCTATCGTGGTGGGTCTGTTTGTGTACACCGTCGTGGTGGCGCAGATGGAACACTTCTCCGGCTGGGCGGGTGTGATTGCCCTTGCGCTGCTGCAGGTACCGATTGTTATCCGTACCACCGAGAACATGCTGAAACTGGTGCCGGACAGCCTGCGTGAAGCGGCTTACGCGCTGGGTACGCCGAAATGGAAGATGATCTCGGCGATTACATTGAAAGCGTCCGTCTCCGGGATCATGACCGGTATCCTGCTGGCGGTGGCTCGTATTGCGGGTGAAACGGCGCCGCTGCTTTTTACGTCTCTCTCCAACCAGTTCTGGAGCACGGACATGATGCAGCCGATCGCCAACCTGCCGGTGACGATCTTTAAATTTGCGATGAGCCCATTCGCGGAATGGCAGCAACTGGCCTGGGCCGGGGTGCTGATCATTACCCTTTGCGTACTGTTGCTGAACATTCTGGCGCGCGTCATTTTCGCGAAGAAGAAACACGGTTAATTTTTTACGGCGCGGCAGCTCGCGGCGCCGAATGAGGAAATGAGTCAATGAGTATGGTTGATACTGCCCCGGGTAAGATTCAGGTTCGTGATTTGAACTTCTACTACGGCAAATTCCATGCCCTGAAGAACATCAACCTGGATATCGCGAAGAACCAGGTCACGGCATTTATCGGTCCGTCTGGCTGTGGGAAATCCACGCTGCTGCGTACCTTTAACAAAATGTATTCACTCTATCCGGAGCAGCGCGCTGAAGGTGAAATCATCCTGGATGGCGAAAATATTCTGACCCAGGCTCAGGATATCGCCCTGCTGCGCGCCAAAGTGGGGATGGTGTTCCAGAAACCCACGCCGTTCCCGATGTCCATTTATGACAACATCGCCTTTGGCGTGCGCCTGTTTGAAAAACTCTCCCGTGCCGATATGGACGAGCGCGTGCAGTGGGCTTTGACCAAGGCCGCATTATGGAACGAAACCAAAGATAAGTTGCACCAGAGCGGTTACTCTCTCTCCGGTGGTCAGCAGCAGCGTCTGTGCATTGCGCGTGGTATCGCGATTCGCCCGGAAGTACTGTTGCTGGATGAGCCCTGTTCAGCGCTGGACCCGATTTCAACTGGTCGTATTGAAGAACTCATTACTGAGCTGAAGCAGGATTACACCGTGGTTATCGTAACCCATAACATGCAGCAGGCTGCGCGTTGTTCCGATCACACGGCATTTATGTATCTGGGCGAGTTGATTGAGTTCAGTAACACGGACGATCTGTTCACCAAGCCCGCGAAGAAACAAACCGAAGATTATATTACTGGCCGCTACGGTTGATTTGCCTCAGTGCATGTGGAGAAACCATGGACAACCTCAATCTTAATAAACACATTTCAGGCCAGTTCAACGCAGAGCTGGAAAGTATTCGCACGCAGGTGATGACCATGGGTGGCATGGTTGAGCAGCAGCTTTCGGATGCGATTACGGCAATGCATAACCAGGACAGCGAGCTGGCGAAGCGCGTCATTGAAGGCGACAAAAACGTCAACATGATGGAAGTGGCTATCGATGAAGCCTGCGTGCGCATTATCGCGAAACGTCAGCCGACGGCGAGCGATCTGCGTCTGGTGATGGCCATCATCAAAACCATCGCCGAGCTGGAACGTATTGGTGATGTGGCGGATAAAATCTGCCGCACGGCGCTTGAGAAGTTCTCTCAGCAGCATCAGCCGCTGCTGGTGAGCCTGGAGTCGCTGGGTCGCCACACTGTGCAGATGCTGCACGACGTGCTGGATGCCTTTGCGCGTATGGATCTTGATGAAGCGGTGCGTATCTACCGTGAAGACAAGAAAGTCGACCAGGAGTATGAAGGCATCGTGCGCCAACTGATGACCTACATGATGGAAGATTCACGCACGATTCCAAGCGTACTGACGGCCCTGTTCTGCGCGCGCTCTATCGAGCGTATCGGTGACCGCTGCCAGAACATTTGCGAATACATTTTCTACTTCGTGAAAGGTCAGGACTTCCGTCACGTGGGCGGCGACGAACTGGACAAGCTGCTGGCGGGTAAAGATCCGAAAGAGTAATACAGGTGAATATGCCCGGTGGCGCTGCGCTTACCGGGCCTGCGAACCCTGTAGGCCGGATAAGCGTTAGCGCCATCCGGCTTTGTTTTTTCAGCGAGTAATATCCCACCCGCGCGCCTTCCACAACGCCGGCAATTGCGCCAGATCGGTAAAGGTGGTCACTTTTGGATGATCGATCGGCTTGTTGTGCGGGTCGGCGCAGAAGTAAAACACCTCCATTCCCGCATCAATCCCCGACTGCGCCCCTGCAGAAGAGTCATCCACCAGAATGCAGTTTTCAACATTCACGTTCATCATTTTTGCCGCATGGAACATCAGCGCCGGATCGGGCTTCCAGCGCTGGATATCGTAGCCGCTGAACAATTTTTCCGGGAAATGGTGCAGCATCTCAAGCTTGCCGAGCGAGTGCTGCATTTTGCTGACCGGACCGTTAGACACCACGCAGATCGGTACCGTCATGGCATCCAGCAGTGCGTTTGCCCCTGGAATGACTTCCAGCTCTGAATCAAACAGGCGAGCGACCTCGGCGCGGTACACCGGTTCCAGATCCGCTTTCGCCAGGTCGACATCGTGTTCTTCGTTAATGATGTCGATGATCTCGTAGAGCTTCACGCCCTTAAAGCGTTTAAACACCTCTTCGAGTGCCAGCGTAATGCCAAATTCCTGGAACATGGTGACATATGCGCGGGAACAAATGACCTCACTGTCGACCAGCGTACCGTCGCAGTCGAAAAATACCGCTTCAATTCCGGACATGCCTTTCCCTTTTAACAAGTTTAACGTTTACGTACCGCCGTTTACCGGAACGCAATCGTTGCCGTATAAGCAAAATCAATGAAAAAAGTATCACGTAACCGCCACTATTGTCGCATTTTGGTATAGGATAGCGACGAATTTTCCCTCCTTGTTCGGAAATTGATGATGAGTCAACAACACACTACCCAGACATCTGGTCAGGGTCTGCTTGAGCGCGTGTTTAAACTGCGCGAGCACGGCACGACGGCACGCACCGAAGTGATCGCCGGTTTCACCACCTTCCTGACGATGGTTTATATCGTTTTTGTTAACCCACAAATTCTGGGCGTTGCTGGCATGGATACCAGCGCCGTCTTTGTGACCACCTGTTTGATCGCGGCACTGGGCAGCATTCTGATGGGCGTGTTCGCTAACCTGCCGGTCGCACTGGCCCCGGCGATGGGTCTGAACGCCTTCTTCGCCTTCGTTGTTGTTCAGGCGATGGGGCTGCCGTGGCAGGTGGGTATGGGCGCCATCTTCTGGGGCGCGGTTGGCCTGCTGCTGCTGACCATTTTCCGCGTGCGCTACTGGATGATTGCGAACATTCCTGTGAGCCTGCGCGTGGGCATCACCAGCGGTATCGGTCTGTTTATCGGGATGATGGGGCTGAAAAACGCCGGTGTCATCGTGGCGAACCCGGAAACGCTGGTGAGCATTGGTCACCTGACCTCTCATAACGTCCTGCTGGGCGTGCTGGGCTTCTTTATCATCGCTATCCTTGCGTCCCGCAATATTCATGCGGCGGTGCTGGTCTCCATCGTAGTGACCACGCTGCTGGGCTGGATGCTGGGTGACGTTCACTATAACGGCATCGTCTCCGCGCCACCGAGCGTCTCTACCGTTGTTGGCCATGTCGATCTGGCGGGTTCCCTGAACCTGGGCCTGGCGGGCGTGATTTTCTCCTTCATGCTGGTGAACCTGTTCGACTCCTCCGGTACGCTGATCGGCGTGACCGACAAGGCGGGTCTGGCAGATGAAAAAGGCAAATTCCCGCGCATGAAGCAGGCGCTGTTTGTGGACAGTATCTCCTCTGTGACCGGCTCATTTATCGGGACCTCGTCTGTTACCGCTTACATCGAATCCTCTTCCGGGGTGTCTGTGGGTGGCCGTACCGGTCTGACGGCGGTTGTGGTGGGTATTCTGTTCCTGCTGGTGATCTTCCTCTCGCCACTGGCGGGTATGGTTCCTCCGTACGCGGCGGCGGGTGCGCTGATCTACGTAGGGGTGCTGATGACCTCCAGCCTGTCGCGCGTGAAGTGGGATGATTTAACCGAAGCGGTGCCGGCGTTTATTACCGCCGTGATGATGCCATTCAGCTTCTCGATTACCGAAGGTATCGCGCTGGGCTTTATCTCTTACTGCGTAATGAAGATCGGTACCGGCCGTTTCCGCGATCTCAGCCCGTGCGTCATCGTTGTCGCGCTGCTGTTTGTACTGAAGATTGTGTTTATTGACGCGAAATAAACAGCAAGCCCTTTTCGAAGAAAAGGGCTTTAGTGTTTGTACCCTCTCCCGGTGGGAGAGGGCCAGGGTGAGGGCATCAGCCCGCACTTCACCTTACGCCTTCACCCGCTTAATATAATCCCCAAACGCCGTCAGCTGGCCAGAGAGATGGTCACGCGTGCTCTGATCCACCACTTCACCCGTCTGCGGGTCGACCTTGTTCTGAATCACTCCGCCCATAAATTCCGGCTTGTTCATCACCATTGCATCCAGGAAAACCAGGATCTGGCGCAGATGATACTGGCAACGTGCGCCGCCAATCGCCCCCATAGAGCTGGTCTGGATCAGTACCGGCTTACCTGAAAGCGGCTGTTCCGGCAGACGGGATAACCAGTCAATGGCGTTTTTCAGACCTCCCGGAACCGAGTAGTTATACTCCGGGGTGACGATGACCACACCGTCGGCCTGGCGGATCTGCTCTGCCAGCGCTTCCACGCTCTGCGGGAAACCCTCCTCCTGCTGTACGTCTGCATCATAAAGCGGGATATCGCCGATAGACGGCAGGGCGCTTATTTCCATACCAGCGGGTGCCAGCTGCGGCAGCGTGCGGGCAACCATGCCATTAAACGAACCTTTGCGCAGGCTTCCCAGTAACGTAACGACTTTCAACGTATCAGACATGATTACTCCTGTTTCATCATGATGACCCTGAATGGATCAGCTAAGAGTGTATGCTTTTTCTGCCGGTAAACTGGTTAATCGCATCAGGCGTGCGGCGGGCTCGTTGGCGCGCTCGGGCACATCAGGAAGGCTACGCCATCCCTGCTGACTGTCAAATTCCCAGATTTTCATGCGCTCGATGGCGGGGGTAACCGCAATGGACCAAATAAGCACATCCTCTGCGTCACAGAGCGCTTCTACCAGCGCGGCTTTAGTGGCACGCAGGCGTCCGGAACCGGGCAGCAACTGCAGCAGGCTGGCGTCGTCTGAGGCGCATCCACAGAGCTTGCGAATGCTCTGGCGCAGGGTGATGAGCTGGGTTCTGGCCTCGCTGGGATCGTTCTGGTTGCGCACCCAAAGCTGCTCATTACTTGAGAGCGGATAGTCATCGTGCGGGTTGGCACCGTGGAAGCCACGCGTCGCGCGCTGCAGTTCCATATCCAGCCCGCAGTCCCCTTCGGTGGTCAGTGCGACGCCAATGATATTGCCCGTGTAGGCAATCGAAAAACGAGGGAGTTCCGGGTCGGCAAAAACCGGGCGGCCTTCTGGTTGGGTGATGATCTCCGGCAGTTCGCTGGTGCCGTACAGCATGAACAGCAGCTCGGCGAGAAGCGCCCGGGAGGCTAAAAAGCGCGACCTGCGGTGTTCCGGAAGTTTGCCTGCTTCACTGAGGCAGGAAGAAGAGAGTCTGGCCGATACGAGACGTCCTTCAGTAAGTATCCCTCTTGCAAAGTGCGTTGCCATTTTTCGCTCCTTGATAATGGTCGTATTCGGTTAAACGGTTACATGATTATCGCTTAACTTGACTCCTGTTTTAATCAGTAAATGTGCGTATGAGAAGCCTCAGGACCGAACTTTACATTTTCTTAGGCAAAAATTGGATCGCTCGCACCGTACAGCGCCTTAATGGTCTCCCGTAACCAGAGAATTTTCGGATTGTGGCTGTTCCGTTTATGCCAGATCAGCGTGAAGGGAACGGTGAGCTTTTCGGCCTGCGCTTCGTCAATGGGAATGGGAAGGGCGATCAGCTTCCGCTGGTGGAGTTGATTGTAGTGGTGGCAGTAGTGAGGAGCCGTAGCGATATAGTTATGGCCGGGCTGCGCCGCCATAAACATTGACTGCTCAAAGCCCGGCACGCTCATGGCAATGTTTCTCTCCCGCCCCATCTCTTTTAGCACCTCGTCCAGCGCCCAGGTGTCGCTGCGTTCCCAGAAGATGCTGATATGCGGATAGCGCAGGAAGGTCTCGAGGTTCCACTCATCCTGCAGCGCAGGGTGATCCTCACGCAGATACACGCACGGACGGTCGCTGAACAGGATCTCATAGTCGATAAACCACGGCATCAGCTTCAGCAATTCACGTGAGCGCGGATGCGTTTCACGGCCGGTGAAGCCCAGATCCACTTCTCCACGCGTAATGGCGTCCAGTGAGTCGTAATCCCAGTGGCGCATCTTCACCGTAGCCTGCGGGTAGCGCAGGTTCACCTGCTCCAGCAGGGCATTAAAGCGGATCAGCATCAACGGCGTTTCGGCAGCCAGCACGAACGTCAGCCCGCCCGGGGCGTCATGGTGGAATTTATCGAGGATCTGGTTGCCGATTTGCATCCAGTCGGCCAGATCCTGCTCCAGGCTCACCGTCAGCGGCGTTGGCAGCAGCCCTAACGGCGTTTTGACAAACAGCGGGTCGTCAAACCAGTCACGCAGTTTGGCCAGTGATTTACTCACCGCCGACGGCGTCACGTTCATCCGCTTCGCCGCTTTGGTGACGCTGCGCTCCTGCAGCAAAAGCTGCAGGCAAAGCAACAGGTTAAGATCGAGACTGCTGATGGGCTTCTTCATAATGCGCCGCGGGCTGGATGACCATAAGTAAGATGATGCAGAGCATGCTACAGCCAATCAGAATCCCGATCAGCATATTGAGCGCGTTAAGTCCGATGACCGCCGCCAGCCATATCCACAGGGACGAGCCGCAGACCTGGGCGATACCCAGCACCGAGCTTGCCACGCCTGCCCGCAGCGAGAACGGACCGAGCGCCTGACTCATCGCCACGCCAAAACCCACCGAGAACCCGGCGCAAATAAGGGTAATGCCCACCAGCATCACCGCATGCGAGTTGGCGGTCGCCAGGATGATGCCTGCGGTGAGGAATAAAACCTGTGAGGTCAGCATCAGCGTGCGCTGACGAAAGACGTTCAGCGCAAACGGCGTCGAAAATGAAACGGCCATACTCACCATCGCGGTTAACGCCATCACCGTTGAATACTCACCGCGATCGAAGCCCATGGTCTCCATCAGTAAAACCGGGGAAACGTTTACATAGGTCAGGATCACCGCCACGCTTAACGTGGTCACGGCCAGACGGCTGAGGAAGAAGCGGTTAAGCAGCTTCTCGGCAGGGTGAATCGTCGCGGTATGACCGCTATTCTGCGAGCCCGGATGGGTCTCTTTTAGCACGGCGATCGACAGGATAAACACCAGCGCACCCATCGCCGCCATCGTCCAGAAGAGGCTCTGCCACGGGAATTTCAGCATGATCAGATAACCCACGACCGGGGCCAGCACCGGGATAATGCAGGTAATGCCGTTCAGCATCGACAGCACCTTAGCGCGACGCTGGGCGCTTAACGTATCACGCAAAATCGCAAAGGCGACGACGTAGCAACCGCCGGCACCAATGCCCTGGATAAAGCGTCCTGACAGGAACAGCGTGCTGTTCTGTGCCTGCGAACAGAGTATGGAGGCCAGCGCAAAGATGATGGCACCGGTTATCGCTACAGGCTGACGTCCGGCTTTGTCCGCTATTTTCCCGGCAAAGACCATCGACGACGCCATCCCCGCGAGATAGGCCGAAAACGCAATATGCAGCTGCGCTTCGCTGGCGCCCAGATCGCGGGCGATGTGCGGTAATCCCACCAGATACATATCAATGCCAGATGGATAAAGCAGAACCAGTGCAAAACTACAAAACAGAAAACGCGCCATAAACCCCCCAAAGGTGAAGGCAAGCAGGATAAGGGGTGAATGGGGTTGAAGCGAGTTGCCATTTGGACAATGGTGATTTCCCTGGAGGAAATCACCATCGATCAGGGTAGGTCACTTACCAATACAGAAGCTCGAGAAGATCCTTCCCAGCAGATCGTCCGACGTGAACTCCCCGGTGATCTCGCTCAGATTCTGCTGCGCCAGGCGCAGCTCTTCCGCCAGCAGTTCACCCGCCCAGGCGCCTATCAGCTGCGCTTTACCCTGAACAAGGTGGTTCGCCGCCTCTTCCAGCGCCTGCAGGTGGCGACGCCGCGCCAGGAAGCCGCCTTCCATGCTGGTGTCAAAGCCCATGCTCTGCTTGAGATGATTGCGCAGGTCGTCCACGCCCTCGCCGGTACGGGCCGACAGGCGAATAAGTGAGTGACCATTTACATCGCTGATGCCCAGCGTTTCGCCGGTGACGTCTGCTTTGTTACGCACCACGGTGATCGGCAGCTTCGCCGGCAGACGAGCGATAAAGTCCGGCCAGATCTCTGCCGGGTCAACGGCGTCGGTAGTGGTGCCGTCCACCATAAACAGCACGCGGTCGGCCTGTTCTATCTCCTGCCAGGCACGTTCGATACCGATGCGCTCAACTTCGTCGCTGGCATCGCGCAAACCGGCGGTGTCGATGATGTGCAGCGGCATGCCGTCGATGTGGATGTGTTCGCGCAGCACGTCGCGGGTGGTTCCGGCAATGTCGGTCACGATCGCCGCTTCACGGCCCGCCAGGGCGTTCAGCAGGCTCGATTTGCCGGCGTTTGGACGCCCGGCGATGACCACCTTCATCCCTTCGCGCAGTAGGCTCCCCTGGCGCGCTTCGGCACGCACGGCGTCGAGATCAGCCATCACCTGGTTGAGCTGGGCTTCGATTTTGCCGTCAGAGAGGAAGTCGATCTCCTCATCCGGGAAGTCGATAGCCGCTTCGACGTAGATTCGAAGGTGAGTAAGTGCTTCCACAAGGTGATTCACGCGCGCGGAGAATGCCCCCTGCAGCGAGTTCAGGGCGGAGCGGGCCGCCTGTTCAGAACTGGCGTCGATCAGGTCCGCAATCGCCTCGGCCTGCGCCAGGTCGAGCTTGTCGTTGAGGAAGGCACGCTCGGAGAACTCACCCGGCTTCGCAATGCGCAGGCCCGGCAGGGTCAGAATACGTTTTAACAACAGGTCGAGGATGACCGGGCCACCGTGGCCCTGCAGCTCCAGCACGTCTTCGCCGGTGAAGGAGTTTGGGCCGGGGAACCACAGCGCAATGCCCTGGTCCAGGGGCGTGCCGTCGGTGTCTTTAAACGGCAGATAATCAGCGTAGCGCGGCTTTGGCAGCTTACCCAGTACCGCTTCGGCGACCTCGCGCGCCTTCAGGCCGGAGATACGCAGAATGCCTACACCACCGCGTCCCGGTGGGGTTGCCTGGGCGACGATAGTGTCGTTATGGCTCATGGTTGCTCTCGTTCAATACAAATAAAAAAGGCGGTCAATCGACCGCCCTTATTTTAGCGTTAACTTAACGGATCAGGACTTTTTCTTTTCGCGGCTATGCAGGCCACGTTTTTCCAGACCACGGTAAATCAGCTGCTGCTGGATGATGGTCACCAGGTTGCTGACGATATAGTACAGCACCAGACCTGACGGGAACCACAGGAAGAACACGGTGAAGATGACCGGCATAAAGGTCATGATCTTCTGCTGCATCGGGTCGGTCACGGTGGTCGGCGACATCTTCTGAATGAAGAACATCGTCACGCCCATCAGGATCGGCAGGATGTAGTACGGGTCCTGTGCGGACAGGTCATGGATCCACAGCGCGAACGGCGCATGGCGCAGCTCAACGGAGCCCATTAGCATGTAATACAGCGCAAGGAAGATTGGCATCTGAATCAGCAGCGGGAAGCAGCCACCCAGTGGGTTTACTTTCTCTGCTTTATACAGGGCCATCATTTCCTGGCTCTGACGCTGTTTGTCATCGCCCAGACGCTCACGCATTGCCTGAATCTTCGGCTGCAGCATACGCATCTTCGCCATGGAGGTGTACTGCGCTTTAGTCAGCGGGTACATGATGCCACGAACGATAAAGGTGATAACGATGATGGAGAAGCCCCAGTTACCCAGGAAGCTGTGGATGAACTTCAGCAGCTTAAACAGCGGCTGAGAGATGAACCACAACCAACCGTAGTCAACGGTCAGATCCAGGTGCGGCGCAACAGCGGCCATTTTGTCCTGAATTTCCGGGCCGACCCACAGGGTGCTGGCCATCTTTCCGGTTTGACCCGGCTGAACCAGAACCGGCTGAGATTTGTAGCCGATGGCTGCAAGACCGTTACCCAGGTTCGCGGTGTAGAAGTTGTTGGTACCGTCGTTATTTGGCACCCACGCCGTCGCGAAATACTGCTGCAGCATCGCCACCCAACCGCCTTTAGCGCTGACGTTCAGGTTTTCGTTATCGGCAATAGTGTCGAATTTGTATTTCTCATACTTCGCGTCAGGCGTGGAGTATGCTGCGCCACGGAAAGTATGCAGCGCAAAGTTGCTGCTTCCGGTGTCACGGTGAGACGGCAGATTGATGGACTGCTTCAGCTGGCCGAAGGTCGACAGTTCCAGCGGTTTCGCACTGGCGTTCTGTACGGTATAGCCCACGTTCACCGCATACTCACCGCGTTTCAGGGTGAAGGTTTTGGTGAAGGTGTTGCCCGCGGCGTCGGTGTAGGTCATCGGAATAGCAAGTTCGTTCTGACCATCAGCCAGCACAAAAGCGTCTTTCTCGACGTTGTACAGTGGACGCGCACCGTTAGCCGGGTTATCCGGGCCATCACGACCGGTCAGGCCGCTCTGCGCCTGGTAGATAAACTCTGGCGTGGTTTCCAGTAACTGGAACGGTTCGTTAGACTTCAGCTCTTTCGGGTAGGTTAACAGCAGCGCCTGCTCAACATCACCGCCACGGGTGTTGATTGTCAGCTCAAGCACATCGGTCTTAACCGTAATCTGTTTCCCCTGGCCACTGGCCGGTACGCCCTGGTCGGCGGCGCTACCCGCTGCGGTGGTCGTTGTCTGCGTGACCTGCTGTTGTGGTTGAGGATTTTTATCCTGCTCCCACGCCTGCCAGATCATGAAAGACACGAACAACAAAGCGATGATAAGAAGATTGCGTTGCGAATCCATCGTTAGTGTTCTCTGGTATCAAAAGGTCCTGGAGGGACGGGATCGTCTCCACCTGGGTGTAAAGGGTGGCATTTTAATACGCGTTTCACCGTCAACCAACTGCCTTTTATCACTCCAAACCTGCGCAATGCCTCAATTCCGTAGCTTGAGCATGTTGGTGTGAAACGGCAGTGCGGCCCGAGTAGCGGACTAATCAGGCGTTGATAGACCCGAATGAGGGCTATCAGGACCCGTGAGCCAGGCGACAGTGGCGGCGCCATAATTTTTCCAACGCTTCCGAGAGAGCACGGTTATCGAGGTCGGCAACCCCTTTTTTAGCCACCACCACGAAATCCATAGAAGGCAGTTCGTGCTGACGTAAACGGAAGCTTTCACGCGTCAGACGTTTAATCCGATTGCGTTCATGCGCACGCTTAACATTTTTTTTGGCGACTGTGAGACCGATGCGGGGATGCCCCAGCGAATTTTGGCGGCCGAGGATGGTGATTTGCGGCGTGCCAGCCCGTTGTGGCTGCTGGAAGACGAAAGTGAAATGAGCGGGAGTTAACAAACGTAACTCCCTGGGAAATGCTAGCTTAACCACTCAGGGGTTAGCTTTATTACTTGGAAACGGTCAGACGAGCGCGGCCTTTAGCACGACGACGTGCCAGAACCTGACGACCATTTTTAGTAGCCATACGAGCACGGAAGCCGTGAGAACGGTTGCGCTTCAGTACAGACGGTTGAAAAGTGCGTTTCATGGCGATTTCTACCTAAACTTGAATAAATTCATGGCTTTTTTCGGATGCCCGAACGAGATTCGAATGACGGACGCCGAAGCCGTGGGTGATTAAAGAGGCCGGATTGTAATAATTGTACACTCCGGAGTCAATTCTCTTTCCTTAAATCCCTGCGTATTTCCGCACGATTTCGCGTGGAAAATGAGCAACGGACGACGCAGGAGATGAGCATCACGCGCCGGGTCGAGGATTATACGGGCTCACCGATAAAGCGCAAGGATCGTCCCGGATCTTCGTTAGATCATTTAAGCAATAAATTGTCTGTGCTCATTAAATTTTCCAATATGCGGCCTAAATCGCGGGGCACTCGCGCCAGGATCGTTTACACTTACCCGGTTCCGGATCTTCCTGTGGATAAATCGGGAAGAATCTGTGAGAAACAGAAGATCTCTGGCTCAGTTTAGGCTATGATCCGCGGTCCCGATCGGGATCCCAGGATCCTGGTCAGGATAAATTGCAGATAGCAATTCGCACGTCCCCCTTTACACAGGGTCATGCCGATGTGCGCCAACAATCATGAATATTCAATAGTTTTCTTTTATTGTTCGAGTGGAGTCCGCCGTGTCACTTTCGCTTTGGCAGCAGTGTCTTGCCCGATTGCAGGATGAGTTACCAGCCACAGAATTCAGTATGTGGATCCGCCCGTTGCAGGCGGAACTGAGCGATAACACGCTGGCTTTGTATGCGCCAAACCGTTTTGTGCTCGATTGGGTAAGGGACAAGTACCTTAACAACATCAATGGACTGCTGAACGATTTCTGCGGGTCAGATGCCCCACAGCTGCGCTTTGAAGTAGGCACAAAGCCGGTTACCCAAACCGTTCGTGAAACCGTCAATGTGGCAGCGCCTGCCCAGGCCGCTCCCGCGCCTGCGCCTCGTGTCGCGCCTGCTCGTCAGGGTTGGGATAAC